>NZ_JACNYL010000009.1 GCF_014692525.1 Sphingobacterium chuzhouense | reverse complement strand
GTTGGTGCGGTAACGGCGCACCAAGGCGACGATGTCTAGGGGCTCTGAGAGGAGAAACCCCCACACTGGTACTGAGACACGGACCAGACTCCTACGGGAGGCAGCAGTAGGGAATATTGGTCAATGGGCGGGAGCCTGAACCAGCCATGCCGCGTGCGGGACGAAGGCCCTATGGGTCGTAAACCGCTTTTACACGGGAACAACCGCAGCTACGGGTAGCTGCCTGAGCGTACCGTGGGAATAAGGATCGGCTAACTCCGTGCCAGCAGCCGCGGTAATACGGAGGATCCGAGCGTTATCCGGAATTATTGGGTTTAAAGGGTGCGTAGGCGGCACTTTAAGTCAGGGGTGAAATACAGCGGCTCAACCGTTGCAGTGCCCTTGATACTGAAGTGCTTGAATGTGGCCGAAGGAGGCGGAACGGGACAAGTAGCGGTGAAATGCATAGATATGTCCCAGAACCCCGATTGCGAAGGCAGCTTCCTAGACCGTTATTGACGCTGATGCACGAAAGCGTGGGGATCGAACAGGATTAGATACCCTGGTAGTCCACGCCCTAAACGATGATGACTCGATGTTTGCGATATACAGTAAGCGTCCAAGCGAAAGCGTTAAGTCATCCACCTGGGGAGTACGGCCGCAAGGCTGAAACTCAAAGGAATTGACGGGGGCCCGCACAAGCGGAGGAGCATGTGGTTTAATTCGATGATACGCGAGGAACCTTACCCGGGCTTGAAAGTTAGCGGCGGTGCCAGAGACGGCACTTCCCTTCGGGGCGCGAAACTAGGTGCTGCATGGCTGTCGTCAGCTCGTGCCGTGAGGTGTTGGGTTAAGTCCCGCAACGAGCGCAACCCCTATGTCCAGTTGCCATCGGGTAATGCCGGGGACTCTGGACAGACTGCCTGTGCAAACAGTGAGGAAGGCGGGGACGACGTCAAGTCATCATGGCCCTTACGTCCGGGGCTACACACGTGCTACAATGGGCGGTACAGCGGGCAGCTACCTGGCAACAGGATGCGAATCCCCCAAAGCCGCCCACAGTTCGGATCGGGGCCTGCAACTCGGCCCCGTGAAGCTGGATTCGCTAGTAATCGCGTATCAGCAATGACGCGGTGAATACGTTCCCGGGCCTTGTACACACCGCCCGTCAAGCCATGAAAGCTGGGGGTGCCTAAAGCATGTAGCCGCAAGGAGCGTGTTAGGGCAATACCGGTAATTGGGGCTAAGTCGTAACAAGGTAGCCGTACCGGAAGGTGCGGCTGGAATACCTCCTTTCTGGAGCGTCCGGACCGGA
>NZ_JACNYL010000008.1 GCF_014692525.1 Sphingobacterium chuzhouense | reverse complement strand
GGATTCGCCCCCCATGGAATGCTCCCCTACCACTGCACATAAAATGTGCAGTCCATAGCTTCGGTACCGTCCTTGATGCCCGTTTATTATCCACGCCCGGCCGCTCGACTAGTGAGCTGTTACGCACTCTTTAAATGAATGGCTGCTTCCAAGCCAACATCCTAGCTGTCTGGGCAACCGGACCTCGTTAGACCAACTTAGAACGGATTTGGGGACCTTAGCTGATGGTCTGGGTTCTTTCCCTCTCGGCCTTGGACCTTAGCACCCAAGGCCTCACTGCCGGACATATTTAACGGCATTCGGAGTTCGTCTGGATTTGGTAGGATTTGACTCCCCCGCACCCAATCGGTAGCTCTACCTCCGTTAAACTAAAGCCCGACGCTGTTCCTAAAAACATTTCGGGGAGTACGAGCTATTTCCCAGTTTGATTGGCCTTTCACCCCTACCCTCAGGTCATCCGGAAACTTTTCAACGTTTATCGGTTCGGTCCTCCATTGCGTGTTACCGCAACTTCAACCTGCCCAAGGGTAGATCACAAGGTTTCGCGTCTGCCCCGCCCGACTATGCGCCCTATTAGGACTCGCTTTCGCTCCGGCTCCCCCGCTGAACGGGTTAACCTTGCCGGACAGGTGCAACTCGTAGGCTCATTATGCAAAAGGCACGCCGTCACGGACTTGCGTCCGCTCCGACCGATTGTAGGCACACGGTTTCAGGTTCTTTTCACTCCCCTGTTCGGGGTCCTTTTCACCTTTCCCTCACGGTACTGGTCCACTATCGGTCTCCCAGGAGTATTTAGCCTTGGCGGATGGTGCCGCCGGGTTCACGCAGGATTTCTCCGGTCCCGCGCTACTCAGGATACTGCTATGTCCATATTCTTTGCCTGTAAGGGGCTTTCACCCGTAATGCGCAGTTTCCCACCTGCTTCCAGTTCATCATACGGTACAATATCGCAGTCCTACAACCCCTGCCATGCCGTAACATAACAGGTTTGGGCTGCTCCGCGTTCGCTCGCCACTACTTGCGGAATCACTCTTGTTTTCTCCTCCTGCGCCTACTTAGATGTTTCAGTTCAGCGCGTTCGCCCCGAATATCTCAGATATACGGTGGCATGCCTCCAGCATGCCGGGTTGCCCCATTCGGAAACCCGCGGATCTATTCGTATGTGCCGATCCCCGCGGCTTATCGCAGCTTGTCGCGTCCTTCCTCGCCTCTGGGAGCCTAGGCATCCCCCGTGTGCCCTTATTTACTTTCTTCCGTCCCATACCCCTTTTGCCTGGCATGGGACTGCCTCCGTCCGGCACCGATACATCGGTGCCCGACTTCCTCTGTCCTCTCGTTTGTTTTTTTCTATCCCAATATGTCAAAGAACTTTCCCCCCGTAACACTCCGACCCGTCCAGGGCAGCGATGCCCGCGCAGGTACGCCGGTTAGGGGATATGCGGATACGGGCGTAACCAAACACCCGTATCCCGTTACCTTATAAAATGACCATGAATGTGCGCAGCGGAATCCGGTCCGGACGCTCCAGAAAGGAGGTATTCCAGCCGCACCTTCCGGTACGGCTACCTTGTTACGACTTAGCCCCAATTACCGGTATTGCCCTAACACGCTCCTTGCGGCTACATGCTTTAGGCAC
>NZ_JACNYL010000007.1 GCF_014692525.1 Sphingobacterium chuzhouense | reverse complement strand
TGATCATCTCTTTAAAGAACTTCTCTCGCCTCCGCTTCGCGCTTCGGCCCTATCATCTTGCCACCGAAGTGGCCGGACTGTACTTCTTTTGTTTCGCCCCCGTTTCCGAAGGGACTGCAAAGGTAGGGAAGTTTTTCTAAAAAACAAAAAAATTATTTTTTTCCTCTTTCCCTTTTGCCCCCGGCCGGCAGATCCCTGCCCGCCGTATGGCGCAACCTCCCTCGCGGAGTGGTGCAAAGGTAGGAACTTTATCCGTACGCTCCAAGACCCACCGGCGTTTTTTCCTGCCCTAAACCAACAAAACGCTGGTAGACTGAACGATAGTTTTTCAAAACTGCTACTACTCCTGTAAGAAATAGATATTTCTATTTACCGCCCTTTGACATTTGGCAGAAACCCGGTCACGATACCTATCAAAGGAAGATAAGCACAAATCCGAAACACATATTCAATACTTGTATGATCTGCCAACCAACCTAAGAAGGCAGACCCCAACCCCGCGATTCCAAAAGCAAAGCCGAAAAACAGCCCAGCAATCATACCTACCTTACCAGGCACTAAATCGGTAGCATACACCAAAATAGCCGAAAACGCAGACGAGATGATCACGCCGATAATAACCGCCAATATAACTGTAAGGGTCAACCCTACATGAGGTAATGCTAAAGTAAAGGGAGCTGCGCCCAAAATAGAAATCCAAATAATTAATTTACGACCATACCGGTCACCTAATGGACCACCTAATATCGTTCCTATCGCTACTGCCGCAAGAAACGCAAATAAATAAAACTGGGATTCTTGAACACTTAGACCAAATTTACCTATCAAATAAAAAGTAAAATAACTAGTCATAGATGTCATATAAATGTACTTAGAAAAAATCAGCACAAGCAAAATTACGATCGAGCTTATCACCTTTCCACGACTCAAAACATATGTAGAGTCGGCCGGGTTTTGATTTTCTATCCCAGTTGAACTCCTTAGTCTTCCCCTCTCTTGTATATTTCCTTTATACCATTTTCCCACTACGGATAGAAGCAAGATTCCGACAAGGGCAATTAGGCAAAACCATTGGATATGTACTTGTCCATGAGGTATAATAATTAATGCCGCCATTAATGGTCCTATGGCACTACCAGCATTACCCCCTACTTGAAAAATGGATTGCGCAAGTCCCTTCCTCCCCCCTGAAGCGAGCTGGGCAACACGAGATGCTTCCGGATGAAAAACAGACGAACCAATCCCAACCAAACAAACAGAAAGAAGAACAAACAAAAAGTTCGAAGCCATAGATAACGACACCAATCCAATTAATGTAAATCCCATACCAATAGCAAGTGATTTTGGATTTGGCCTCCTGTCCGTATAACGTCCTACAAACGGCTGCAATATAGAAGCAGATAATTGAAAGGCTAAAGTAATCAATCCAATCTGTGTGAAATTTAGGCTGAAATTCTCCTTTAGCATCGGATATATCGATGGTATGACCGCCTGTAATAAGTCATTAATAAAATGCCCAAAACTTATGGCGAACAAAATACTATATACCGTACCCTTTACCATTGGATGCGTCGATGACCTGACTGCTGTTTTCATATTCACTCTCCTTATGGATATACATTTATTAAAATTGTATGCGATTTACAAAAAATTAAGCACACTCGTCTGTTTTTTTGGTCACAATCCATCCACAACCTATTGATTTGAGCATTATATGATTTCTGGCACAGAATTTGTCTAATTTCTAATTCATAATTTAGGTTAATAATTGGTTTGGAAACCCTGAAGTCGCCCGACTTCGGGGTTTCTTTTTATATCTCCTGCAGCAATTGGTTCACCAGATCTCGTAAAACCGGTACTGTCTCTTCTTTAAACCACTGATTTTTTGACATCCAGATAAAATTTCTTGGTGACGGGTGTGGCAACGGAAAATACGTCGGTAAATAGTCTCGATAATTTTTCACGGTCTCCGTTAATGTCTTGTGCTTTCGCCCTCGCAGATAATAGGATTGTGCGTATTGACCTATTAATAGTGTCAATTTAATATTTTGCATTTGCGCCAAAACGCGTTCATGCCAGATAGGTGCGCATTCTACACGAGGAGGTAAATCTCCACTTTTACTTTTCCCGGGATAGCAAAACCCCATAGGTATAATAGCAAAATTTTCGGGGTTATAGAAAGCTTCTTCCGTAACACCTAACCAATTTCTAAGTTCTTTCCCACTTTGGTCATCCCAAGGGATACCCGATAAATGCACTTTCATTCCTGGAGCCTGTCCTACAATCAAGATTTTTGAACGATCGTCAATCGTCAATACAGGATTAACCCCTGCTAATAGTTTCGGCTCACAGATTCTGCAGCGTTTTATCTCTCTATATAATGCCTCGGTTTCCTGATTCATATTTACTTCCTATTCCCCTTATTCACTATTTAGCCCAATACAACATCCAGTGACATCATTAAAATAAATCCTCCAATAAAACCCAAGGTCGCCCAGTCTGAGTCCTTATTCTGTTGTGCTTCAGGAATCACTTCTTCCACGACGACAAACATCATGGCACCGGCAGCAAACGCCAACGCATAGGGTAACAATGGTGTAAAGAAGGCTACTGCGAACGCCCCTAATACCGCCGCCATCGGCTCTACAACAGCAGAAAGTTGGCCATAATAAAAGCTTTTCCGGCGTGAAATCCCCATACGGCGTAATGGCATAGCCACCGCAATACCTTCGGGGAAGTTCTGAAGACCTATTCCCACAGCTAACGCCACAGCTCCACCGATACTTGCTTCAGGGACGCCCGCTGCAACTGCGCCAAACAACACGCCAACAGCAAGCCCCTCAGGGATATTATGCAATGTTATCGCTAACACTAACAAAGTTGTTTTCTGCCACGGTGATTTTACGCCCTCGACCTGCTTAAAATTAACGTGAAAATGCGGCAATAACTTGTCCAACGCAAAGAGAAACCCTGTTCCCATTAAAAAGCCTATAACAGCCGGCAATACCTGCATAAACCCTTCCCCATCACTCATATCTATAGCCGGAATTAACAGACTCCATATACTCGCCGCCACCATAACGCCACCTGTGAAACCAAGCATGGAATCGAGAAAATTACGATTCATCGTTTTGAAGAAAAAGACAAATGCTGCGCCTAAAGCTGTAACCAGCCAAGTGAAAATAGAAGCGTACAATGCCGCTAATACAGGATTTATTTCCGAGAGGTAGTTAATAACATGATCCATTATTTATACTTTGGGATATATCATGCACAAAGTTAACACAAAAAAATCCTGAAGCGGGGAACTTCAGGATTTTTCTACTAACCAATTATTAATTAACCTAAATTATGAAAAAAATTACTCTATTGTTATCTCTAAAACGCATACTCTAATACTTTATTTTTCCCACACGCTTCATTTAACATCTTTTAACGATTGGAAGCGGCACAGTCTTTTGAAAGAGCTTGCTTCCTTTTGGAAAAACCGCAAAAAAAAGATATATTTGATAAATACCATTCTAATAAATAAGAACAATATATTACGCTCATTTTTATGAAGAACGCCATTCTTGTACCTACCGACTTTTCTGACAATGCATGGACAGCTATTATGTATGCCGCGAATCTTGCCACGAAGCACAATTGGCGGTTACATGTTCTCCATACCTACCATGAATTTAGTAATGCACGGGTGGGTGCCAAATTTACAGAAGAGGTTCGTGCCTCTATGTCGGAAACCGCTGCTCAAAACATGGAAAAATTGGAAACTGACTTACGCGCACAGTTTCCCGAACTTTTATTTACATCAGCCTGTATGCTAGGAGATCTCAGTAAAACAGTATTAGATCTATTACAGACAGATCAATATAATTTCCTAGTTATGGGAACGAAGGGCGCTGGACGTATTAAAAGTGCAACTATTGGTAGCAATACATTTGAGCTGATCAAGAAGAGTCCTATAGGGGTTTTAGCTGTTCCGGAAGCATATCAAAATTTCCGATTAGAAAAAATTGGTGTATTAACAAATTTCAAAGAAAGCGAAGCACAGCTTCTCCGCGCTTTTACAGCACGTATACAAGCTACATTAGATTTGGTGCTATTGCATGTGACTGAGAAAGAAGAATCTCCCGCTGCAGAAGATATCGAATTTTGGAAAGAACAAGTTGTACAGCGCTTCCCCGTCAGAAATATTGATTACTGTGAAAAAAATGCCGTTTATCGCTTAGATTACAACATGCCTGTTCCAAAATGCATCGATTGGATGATAGAAAAAATGCAGATTGATTTATTATTGGTATCGTATAATCGTAAAAGTTTTTTTGCACAACTGTTTTCACGCAGCTTAACAAAATCCATCGCACATAATTTATTAATCCCTACTTTCTTTGTAAGAAGCGACATTAAGGTGTAAAAATGAATCTTTATTTATCCAATTGATCAAAAACGGAATTTTGAGATATAAATTCCGGAACGATAGCTTTCAGTTGACGAACAACTTCCAGATCAGCATGTTCCGCAGATACTTCACTGTGCTCAACAAGCCCACACAACACATCGATCTGTCTCCTTTTCGTTAACAAATCTTCCGTACAGACTTTCGCTATCATAATTTTAGGATGATGTGTCTTGAGTGTATTTTCGTTATTTGCCAAGAGTTCCTCGTATATTTTTTCACCAGGACGCAATCCTACAATTTTAATATCGATATCTTGCGGGTAACGGTATCCTTTTAATTTGATCATGCGTTTGGCCAGGTCTATAATCTTGACAGATTTCCCCATATCAAAAACAAAAATTTCACCTCCTTTCCCCATAGTTCCGGCTTCTAGCACAAGCTGACAGGCTTCTGGAATCGTCATAAAAAAGCGTGTAATTTCCGCATGGGTCAATGTTAATGGTCCACCCTTTGCTATTTGCTTTTCAAAAAGAGGGATGACTGAACCGTTAGATCCCAACACATTCCCAAATCGCGTAATAATGAAATTAGTTTCACTCTGTTCATTACAAGAATTGACATAAATCTCCGCAGCTCGTTTAGAAGCTCCCATAACGTTTGTAGGATTGACGGCTTTATCTGTCGAGATCATGACAAACTTATAGACGTTATATTCCATTGACAAATCTGCCATAATACGACTACCATATACGTTTGTCCAAATCGCTTCATAGGGATTTGCTTCCATTAGTGGCACATGTTTATACGCTGCTGCATGAAAAACCACATCCGGACGGTGCGTTTCAAATATACGTCTCATAAAGGTTTTGTCCCGTACATCTCCCACAATGAAATAGGCTTCATCAGGGTTGAAAGTATGGATAGTCTGTTGTACATCATATAACGCGGATTCTGCCTGATCTAGCAAGATGATCCTCCCGTAAGGTAGAATAGCAATTTGTCGTGCAAGTTCGCTCCCAATAGAACCTGCAGCACCTGTTATTAGTACCGTGCGCCCTTTTAATTCTTTTTCTACAACAGGATTATCCAATTTAATAGGCTTTCTTCCCAAAAGGTCTTCAATCCGCAATTGACGAATTTGACGTTTACCGCCGCCACTGAGTAAAGAACGACCGGGTTGCATAATCTTAAGCTCGATATTTAAGTTATGAAAGTGATCAGTTACACGTGAGAGACGCTCTGGATCATCATTTTCCACAGCAATAATGACTTCATCGATATCGTTTTTCCGTACAAAATTTTCGTCGATATCCGTGATATGCAAAATCCGTATACCTCGTGAGTTTTTTCCTACCCTATTCGGTTTATCTTCCACAAATGCGATAACTTTATTTTTCGACCGGATATCATCTTGCAGCATAGCATAAGCTACCAAACCCGGTCTTGACGCACCAAAAATCAACACATGCCTACTTTTCCTTTTTGTAAAAAAAAGCAACTCATAAATCTGCCTATAAACTACCCTCGCCGCGACCAACATCACCATGGTGAAAAAACCATGCGAGAAGACCACAGCATAAGATAAACGAAGGTACTCTCCCCATATCGAATCCTTCACTGCGGTGGAGCGAACTAATAAGGTAATAAGGAAAAGTATCATACAGGCCAGCCAAACCGTTTTAAAGATACGTATAGCCTCACTAAGACCGGTATGTCGCACGATTTCGCGATAGGTCTTCATAAAGAGAAAAGAAATCAGATAAACCGATAAGACCAATATGCTCTGCTTAAACATCAAGCCTATATCGAATTCGCCTAAAAAGCTGTTTAAAATAAAGTTGAATGTTACATAACATCCAAACACAATGATCATGTCAATCAACAAAATAACCCAGCGCGGGTTATCCTTCCGCAACTTCTTCTTCAGTACATTCAAATCCATGCTTGGATAGTCTAGTTCTTTATTTATTCCTATCAGTACACTAATCGTAGCATTTTAACTACACTCGCGTCCAAAAAACCGTGCGTCTTATAGAGTCTACCTTACTTAACCAAGTCTATGCAATGTTAAAAGCTCGACTATTAAGATAAGTACAAACAGAACCAAAACCCAAAATGTACGTGCCGCAAACGGCACACGTTCATATCTATTTCTCAATTTATTCATGTTATTTCGCCATTACTACATCACTCCACTGGTGAGCCTCAAAACAATTTCAATAGTAGTTGTCTTCTATATTCAAGAAGTATGCCGAATCCATAAATGAATGATATAATCACGCTTTTTTGTAAAAAACATGTGATAAACTTCATATAATTTGGAAAAAAATCAAAAACACCATATATTTGCACTATCATAATTTAGGTTTATAATTGGTTAGCTAAAGGTTTTCATTCTCCCCGTTTGAAAACCTTTTTTTTGCCTAACTGTTTTGGATATAAATAAAAATTAATAGTCTATTTATTCAGGGAAGACAAAACTAGCCTGATAAGCTATCTGTCGCACAACAATCTTCGTTGTCAGTTGAGGCAATAAGATTTGGCTATCAAACAATTCTGTTTCTTGATAGCGTGTAGCAACAGACAATTTTATTTTCCCACAATGAGGCGCAAAAGTTTGGCGAACTAACTCTACTTTATTATTCTGTCCAGAAAGATGTCCTAATATTAAATGTCGAAGACGGGGGCCGCGATATTCTAAAACAGTTTCCAGTGCAATATGGTTAGAAAGGTGCCCCCAACCGTTTCGTATCCTGTTTTTCAAAAAGAAAGGATAGCTTCCGGTATCCAACAGCCCTTCATCGTAGTTTGCTTCCAGCAAGAGAACATCTGCTTGCCGAATTACATGTTTCACGTTATCACAAATGCGTCCAATATCGGTCAACACGCCAATATTGATCTCTCCATTTGAAACCCAAAAGCTACAAGGCTCCTGCGCATCATGGTATTTAGGAATACCACAAATTGTCAAGCTACCAACCTCTATTTCTTCATCTCGACGAATAATATGCAGTAGGTTTTCCGGCAATTGTAAACGCGATCCCCTATAGGAGCCGGCAGTCATATATACCGGGATTTGATAACGCCTGCAAAAAACGGCTAATCCACGGATATGATCCGTATGCTCATGTGTTATAAATATTGCTTTAATTGTTGATGGAACAATACCTAAATTGGCCATACGCAGCTCTACATGCTTCGCATTGATGCCTACGTCAATTAAAATGGCATCTTCCGCATCGGCAATGTAATAGCAATTACCATTACTTCCAGAAGCTAGGGCACAATATTTCATCTATTTATTTTTCTTTCTTAACATTCCGGCAAACTCAACGGCACTTTAATCGCCAACCCACCGTCCGCAGTTTCCTTATATTTAACATTCATATCCTGGGCTGTCTCCCACATCGTGCTAACGACTGCATCAAGGCTAACCTTCGCCTTATCAGGGTTAGAGTTTAATGCCAGTTGAGCGGCAGTGATGGCTTTGACGGCACCCATCGTATTTCTTTCTATGCAAGGTATTTGCACTAAGCCCCCGATAGGGTCACAGGTTAATCCTAAATGGTGTTCCATTGCAATTTCCGCTGCCATCAACACTTGGCGTTGCGAACCTCCTAAACATTCTGTCAACGCACCTGCAGCCATGGCGGACGACACTCCAATTTCTGCCTGACAGCCGCCCATTGCTGCAGAAATAGTAGCTCCCTTCTTAAAGATAGAGCCTATTTCGGATGCCGTAGCAATGAACTGTATAATCTTATTTTCGTCATAGCTATCATGGAATATTATGTAATATTGTAATACAGCGGGAATTACACCAGATGCACCATTAGTAGGCGCGGTAACTACTCGTCCAAAAGAAGCATTTTCCTCATTGACAGCAAGCGCAAAGCAACTCACCCAATCCAGAATATAGCCGAAGTCTTTTCCTCCCTCACGTATGGCATTTACCCATGACTCGTAATCAAAATATATCCTTTCTTTCAACAGCCGCTTATTCATCTTGGAAGCACGACGCTCTACAAGTAAACCACCAGGAAGTACCCCTGTGGTATGACATCCTTTGTATATGCAATCCTTAATCGTATGAAAAATCTGTATGATACCACTTCTAGTTTCTTCTTCGGGGCGCCACGCCAACTCATTTTCCATCACCAACTCCGAAATTTTCAATCCCGTTCGCATGCACCACATCATCAGCTCCTGAGCCGTGTCCACAGGAAAAGCCATATCAACTTCCTGTAAAACACCCACCGTATCATCTTCCTGTACGACAAACCCTCCTCCGATAGAATAGTAGGTTTCTGACACCGCCGTGCCGTCGGTTAAAAATGCCTGAAAAGTTACAGCATTGGGATGGTAAGGTAGACTTTCTGTATAGAGAAATAATAAGTCCGTCGTGTAAGAGAAACTAACAACGCGCTCCGCACCTAAATCTATCTTTCCGGATGATTTGACTTCTTGCACTTTCGGCATTACCCGATGTACATCAAATGTCACAGGATCGTCGCCGCTAAGCCCCAATAGCACCGCAATATCGGTACCGTGTCCCATTCCGGTTTTAGCTAAAGAGCCATATAATAAAATATGGATACCCTCTACCTTTTGCAGTATCTTTCTGCTTTTTAGAACGGCTATAAAGCGTTGTGCAGCACGCCAAGGCCCTAAGGTATGCGAGCTTGACGGCCCGATACCGATCTTAAACATGTCAAAAATAGAGATTTGTTCCTTAGCCATTGCCAAAATTTAAGCTTCACAAAGCTATCCTTTAAATGGCAATATCACAAATGAATCATACCCTTACATTCCGTCACCATAAGCAAACCGTTTATTGACGGTTACCGGTAATTTACCTTCTGCTTTGGCCTGTCCTAGAAGAACCTTCAAGGCAGCCTTTTGCATAAAGTAGTCGTTTTGATACGCCAAAATTATACTGTTACTACGCTCAACAGGTAAACTATCTATTGCATACGGATTGGTGAACATCACTGTAATGGTTCTTCGACCTGCTAGCCGATCGATGAATTCACGCACCTGCTCATTTATCTTAATTTCACTTCCCGGACGCGCACGATTATCATGTATTGCTAAAATGATCTGTGGGCTTCGACGGACCTCCTTCAACAACTCTTTCATCTCATCCTCCGTTTCTTTTCCAGAAATCAAAAACTCCCTTCTATCGTTTAACTGCACTGCCAAGCCTTTCTCAAAGTCTTGTGGCTGATTCACTCCTATGGATACTACTGCTGTCTCAATTTTCTTATCGAAAGATCGAATACGTCTATCGGATTTCAGTACAGTAACGGCAGCGTCAGCCAATCGCTGAACGAGTGATTTTGATGCAGGTGTATTTAAATCACTCACCAAATTGACCATATTAACCGGTCGGTATTGGTTTAATCCTAACCAATATTTTGCAGCGAGCACCCGTTTTATACGTTGATCTAGTTCGGCCTGTTTAATACGTCCACTTTTTACGGCCTTTTCGACCAATCCTATGGCACGCGCACTATTTTCAGAGATCTCCAATAGGTCATGACCTGCTTCAATTGCCATCACATCAGCCTCACCATTGGGAAAAAATTTTTTTACCCCCTTCATATCCATCGCATCAGTCACTGTTAGTCCATTAAAGCCTAATTCCTTTCGCAAAAGATCCGTCACCACTTTCCGTGAAATAGAAGAGGGGATATTGGGCTTTGCATCCAATGCTGGAATATTCATGTGAGCTACCATTATTGCGGGCGCGCCTTGTTGAATTAGTTCACGAAATGGAAAAATTTCCAGACTGTCTAGCCGCGCTTTTGAAAATTTCAGTTGTGGGAGGTCGTGGTGGGAATCTACGTCCGTGTCACCATGTCCAGGAAAATGCTTTAAAGACGCAATGATTCCTCCGGCAACCATACCGTCCATATACGCTTTCGCTTTACGTGTTACATTGTGTTTATTATCTCCAAATGAACGGAAGTTGATAACAGGGTTTTTAGGGTTATTGTTGATATCAACCACCGGAGCAAAATTAAAGTGCATACCAATACGCTGAAAATCGCGCGCTACCTGGCGTCCCATTTCATAAATAAGCATTTCATTTTGTATAGCGCCCAAGGTCATTTGATAAGGGAAAGAAACAGTGGAGTCGGGAAGCCGCATACCTAGTCCCCATTCACCATCAAACGTAACCAGCAAAGGAACTTTTGCCAACTTTTGGTATTGATTAAGCATCTGAGCGTGCCGTACCGGCCCGCCCTGGAACACAACTAAACCACCAAGCTGTTCTTTTTGAATCACCTGCGCAACCGAATCTATATATCGTTGCCCAAGATTGGTATGGGCACGAACCAAAAAAAGCTGTGCAATACGTTCTTTAGGCGTGAGCTTTTGAAAAACCGAATCTACCCACGTATGTTGGCTATTGATAAATTGAACGAAATTAGGTCTTCTTTGTCCATATACACTCATTATGAAAAATGCACAAAAAAAGACCGCGGAGCAGAACTTTTTCACCATATTTTATTAGTTATCAAAAACCGAATTACGTAAAAAAAAAGATTTTTTACAAATTATGCATATTTTAATTTAAAACACGCACAAAAACGCTTCGCTATAAATTGTATTTCTTTTCTAATAATTGAGCGAGTTCCACCCCATTATCGATATCTCCATTAGCTTCTTTCTTCCACAGCATATCAATAATCAGCAATAGAAATTGCGTTTCCAACTCAGGGTCTTTATATCCTAATTCGGAAAAAGCTTTGACCAAAACAGGCTGTACAGGTTTCATAAACTGTTCATGTTGTTGTTTAGAAAAACTATTATGTGACAGGCGTTCTTGCAATTTCCAGAAAAGGGGTTCATCGGCAACCAACTTGTTCGGCAGAAAAATCATATTTTTCAAAAACTCTTTAGGGTTCTTGTAGGTCATCATCCCACGGTGATGTGAGAGCACTCTTCTATAACCTGACTTAATAATATGCGCCAATAAGGAATCCTTATTACCAAAATGCTTAAAAATAAGCGCTTCCGACACACCCGCTCCCAAAGCAATCTCTTTTGTCGACGTATCCACATAGCCCTTTGTTGCAAATAAGGAAAGGGCTACTTTCATTATCTTCTCTTTACGGCTTAATGTCGTCTCTTTCATGTAATACTATACTATTTTTAACAAAGATACTATTTTTCAGCACGACTGTCCTTTGCAAAATTTTTGAAACAATCGGGTAAATCTATTATACCTTTTCTATCTTTAGCGCTCAACATAAACCTACAATGGACTTTTGTGCTTTTATACGTTTCCGATTTATTACCCTGACCTTGATTTTATCAGTAGTCAGTATGACATCTGCAGCGCAACGTATAGTAAGCGGCAAGGTCGAAGACAAAATTTCGGACATCCCTCTTACTGGGGTCACTGTGAATGTTCTGGATGCAAAAGATTCGGTATTACAATCTACATCTACTAATCGATTGGGAATATTTTCATTCAAAAACATACCAAAAGGTAACTATACCCTGCATGCTACTAATGTTGGCTATCAACCATTTAAATCGTCGATAACACTACTGGATAAAGATATACAAATCAACATTGCCATGGAATCCGGAGAGATCGCTTTAGAAGAAATTGAAATTACGGGGACACCGGCAGTTTCTCTCCGTGGCGATACCACGGAATTTGATGCGAAACGTTTCTCTACGCGAGAATATGCTGATGCCGATGAATTAGTTGCACAAATACCCGGCGTAGAACTGGATGAGGAGGGAAATGTGAAAGCACATGGCGAAGAGGTTACCAAAATTATTGTGGACGGAAAGGAATTTTTCAGTACAGATCCGCGTATAGCCCTTAAGACACTACCTGCTGAAATTGTGGACAAGATCCAGCTTATTGATGAGAAATCGGAACAGGCCAGGTTTTCCGGCTTTGATGATGGTGAACGGAAGAAAGTAATTAACATTGTGACAAAACCCGACAAAAAACGCGGCACATTCGGAAAGGCTTCTTCAGGTTATGGAGATGAAAACAAATTTGCTTTAAACACCTCCATCAACCGATTTGAAAACGATAAAAAAATTGCCGTAAACCTCATGGCAAATAATGTGAATGAGACAAACTTCGCGGAACAGGGCCGTGGTGGATCGCGAAGAGGCAACAACAATACGGACCGGGGATTATCGGATACCTACGCGGGTGCTATTAATTATAACAATTCGTTTTTTGAAGACGCCATGGACGTCAGTGGCGATTACAATTTTCGTTCTTCCAAAACGAGCGTCATCTCTTTATCCGACATTGAATATATCTTAGGGAATCGCGCCAACCAATCGCGAACACAGGAACAAGATAATCTTAACCGACAAACAGAACATAAAGCAAACGCACGGGTACGTTGGAACATAGACGATAAACAGCGTGTCGATTTAGCACCAAACCTATCTTACAGCTCACTCGGCCGTACCGGAAGCAACCATTTTTCTACTTTTTTGAATGACAATGATTTGCTCAACATATCCGAGAGACAGAACGACACGCGTAACAGCAACTTCAATTTTGGAGGGAGGTTCACCTATATGTATCGTTTTAAAAAACCCGGTCGCACAATTTCCTTAAATGTCTCAGGAAACAAAAGTACCAATGACGCTTTAGGAAAAAATCTAGCACTTACGAAATATTACAAAGATGCTTTACTGAACCGTGTCGACACCAACAACAATCAGAGTATCACAAACGGATATGGTTCGGGCTTGAACAATCGGCTGTCGTTTACAGAAAATCTCTCCAGTAGAAGCAGATTACAGCTAAGTTACAATTATAGAAATACACTAAATTATTCCGATCGGGAAACATTTGAATGGCTCGCTGAAACAGGACAATTGGGAGAGCTAAACGAACGTCTATCAAATGAATTTAGAAACGACTTTAATTATCATAAAGGCGGTTTATCTTTTTCTTACAACAAAAAAGATTCCCTCCGTTTTCAAATCGGGTTAAGCTATCAACGTGGCGTTCGCAATAACGATCGAATCATACCCATTCACCTCGTCACACGCGCGTCGTTTGGCAGTTTCCATCCGGAATTCTCAGCGACTTACAATATCAACAAAGAAAGGCGTTTCGAAGTAAATTATACTACGACAACCAATACGCCAAATATCAATCAACTACAGGATTTCATCAACAATCAGAACGAATTGAATATCCGCAACGGTAATCCATATCTTAACCAAGAGTATAACCATCAAGTAAAAATTCAGTATAAGGACGTACGACGTTCCACGGGGCAGAGCTTCAATTCAAGCATGGATTTCAATTATACAAACGATAAAATCGTCAACTCCATCCTTACGACAGATACGGCACTCGTATTATTTGACGATATCCGCTTGGGCGCTGGCGGCCAATACACTGTTCCTATCAATGTAGACGGAGCTTATGGCGCACGTTGGACAAACAGTTTCGGCATTCCGATCAAAAAATGGAAACTCAACGTTAATCTAAATAATACCGTTTTTTATAATAGCAATTTTGCGGTACTCAACGATGAATTTGTCAACGGTTATAATTATGGTGTACAACAGCGCGTTGGCTTAAATACCAACATCAATAAAAAATTTGTTTCCGCACTAAACTATCGTATCAATCTCACATTGAGCGACAATCCCGTGTCCCGCGTAGCATTATATAAGGTATACTCTCACACCGTCAATCACACCTTAACCTATGAGTTTTTAGGCTCATTTATTGCCCACTCCAATCTATTGTACATCTATAATAGCGGCCTATTAGAATCTCCAGGAACAAACACCACGCTTTGGAATGCTTCATTGGGTACTAAATTCCTAAAACAAAAAAATGCAGAGCTATCACTGAAAGCTTTTGATATATTTAACCAAGCACAAAATATCGGCAGAAGGGTGACTGATATTGCCATTACAGATGTGACGTCTAATACATTGACACGTTATTTCATGCTGTCATTAAATTATAACCTGCGAAATTTTGATAGCAGGAGATAGTTTGTAGTCCGTATGAAATACATCTTACAAGTCAAGAATCACGAGAATCTAGTTACGTGTCACAAAAACGAGAATAAATTACTGCCTGTGCACTAAACAAGTATAAATGACTATTTTTAACAAAATATAACACTGATTAACAATTCTATTTAATTACTTTTGCCGATCAGACATTAAATATGAATCGTTTTTTAAAGAGAAGTATTCACTTTTTTGCCATACCATTTTTCACACTAATCATTGTAGCGGCCTGCGACAAAGACATGAGCGTCATGTTAGATAATTCGGCGACGAGCAACGTGGGGGTTACCTTGATAGACTCTTTCACCGTCAATACTTCTACCGTTCAGCTAGCGAACTTACCTTCTGCTGGCACAGGAAATATACTGGTGGGAAAGGCGACGGTTCCGCAAAGCGGAAGCGTAAAATCCACATCATATTTTCGGATCGGGCTTACTTCAACAGCAAATGATATTCCAGAGACTGCTCGGTTTGATTCGATTACCTTGGTTTTAAAGCCGACAGCTACTCCGTATTCTTTTGGGGACACGACAAAAATGCAAAAAATCACGGTGCATCAATTGACGGAGGCCCTGGCGACAAAAACACCTACGCCTCTTTTCCCTAATCAAGCACTTCCTCTCTACGTCATTGGCAACACGATTTTTACTGACCAAACGTTTGGCTACAATAGCACACCTATCGGAACAATTTCTTTTAGGCCGCGCATGCACACATTGGATAGCCTCAGTATCCGCTTGGCAGACGCTATCGGACAGGATTTCTTTACCCGTATAAAAGCTGGTAATATACAAGTGACCTCTTATGATAACTTTAAAGAATATTTTAAAGGGTTGGTGCTTGTTCCGGATGAGGAGAATACAGCGGTAGCTGCTTTCAATGACGTCGTGGAGGTCCGAATAAATTATAATTATCCATCTGCCGATGGGCATAAACGTACGGGATTCAAAACGCTTGGTATTTTAGAGCCCGGTTTTCAATATAACAACATCGTTACGGATCGGACGGAAACCGCCTTTGAAGAATTATCCGCTAAAAAAGCAATTCCGACATCATCTACAAGCGGACTTACCTATGTACAGTCCGGCAGCGGAACTGTAGCGAAAATCTCTCTGCCTACGTTAAAAGAGTTCTTGCAAGCTGAAAATATCGCGGTCAATAAAGCCGAGCTTGTGATAGAGACATCGTCAAAAACAAATACGATGTATCCGGTACCAAGTAATCTGGTACTGTCTATCAATGATCAAGACGGTGTTCCGAGGTCCGTATTACAATCGGTATATAGTTCTGGAACACAATACGCTGTATTGGTTCCGGGGGTGGAAACAGGAAGAAATGGAACATATACTTTCGACTTAATGATGTATTTGCAACAGTTAAAATCAACGCAAATTTATGACAACACTTCTTTTTATCTGATGGAAAATCCGAATAGCACTACGCAGGGGCAGAACGAAATAATTCCTCCTGATCTGTTTAGGTCATTCAATACGGCATTTATAGCATCGGAAAACTCCAAACCCAAAATAAAACTGAATATATTATACACAAAATTTAGATAATTTATGAATAAGAAAAATTGGCTATTGTTATTCTTTGCCTGCACTATTGCTTTCGCTTCGTTTAATTCATGTAAGAAAGATGATGATGAGGGGGACAGCGGAGATACTGGTCCTACAGAATGGACAAAATCAACGGTATTTACAGGCGATCCGCGTAGTGGAGCCGCTTCATTCACCATAGACGGTAAAGGTACTTATGTGGTTGGCGGATACGTAAACCCAACCGTAGGTACGGCACAAGATGGTCGCGTGTTTAACGGAAAAGGCTGGAGCAGCATTGAAGACTTCACTGGCCCAGCACGTCATGAAGCCGTAGGTTTTGCTGTCGGAGGAAAAGGTTATGTGGGTACCGGAAGAAACCTTAACAACGAGTTATTCAACGATTTCTACCAATACGACCCAGCTACAGACAACTGGAGTCCGATTAAAAACTTTCCTGGCGTTGCACGTTCAGGCGCTGTTGCATTTACGTTAGGAAATTATGCGTATGTCGGGCTTGGCACTAACGTGGGCGGCGGCCGTCTTGGAGACTTATACCGATACGATCCCGCTAATGATGAATGGTCCGCGGTAGACAATCTTCCTTTCAAGGACAAGCTATCAGGGGCATTTGCTTTCGTCATTGGTAACAAAGCATATATCGGTGGCGGTTATAGCGGCAGCTCAACTCTTCCTGACGGCCTTTACACTTTTGACGGAACGAATTGGACGACATTAAACAGCTTAAACCGATCGGACGATAACTATACCTATGATGCGCGTAAATACAACGCTGCCACCTTTGTCATCGGCAATTATGCTTATGTTGTCAGCGGTAGAAACGCTAACAGCGTAACCAGCACCGTATGGAAATACGACCCTTCTTCTGACTCATGGACGGATAAGCATCAGGCGCTTTCCACGGACTCCCGTGAAAAAGGTGTAGGCTTCTCTTTAGATGGTAAGGGATATGTTGTTACCGGTGTAAACGGATCGATTGTCTTTGACAATATGTACGAGTTCACTCCTGTTCGTTAATATAAGATTTATACCGCATAAAAAAGGGAGCTGGCGCTCCCTTTTTTATGCGGTAATTATCGTCATGCAAAATGCGGCAACGCCTTTTCTATACGTTTAATAACCCCCTCTTTACCTAATGCCTCGGCAATCTGGAATACATCAGGGCCAAACTTCCCTCCCACCAACATAATCCGAAAAGGCATCATCAATTCGCCTATCTTCATGCCAGAATCAGCAATCTTACTTTTAAAAAATGGTTCCAGAGAACTTGCAGTCCATTCTTGCATTGCCCTAAATTCGGCTACTATATCTTGAAAGAAGGTTATTTTATTTTCATTCCATTTCGGTCTTACCGCATCCACGTCGTAAGTTTCCGGTATCGTAAAGAAAAAGGAAGCCTGTTCCCAAAAATCTTCAACAAAGGTCATGCGCTCCTTAACCAAAGCTAGCACGTTAGCTATATAATCTGAGTGAGGTAAAGCAACGCCGTGCTGTTTTAACACCTCTTCTATCTGCGGTAAGATTTCCTTATTGTCCGTTTTCTTTATCCACTCATGGTTAAACCATTTCGCCTTTTCAAAATCGAATTTAGCCCCTGCCTTACTAATTCTGTCCACCGAGAACTTCGCAATGAGCTCCTCCATACTAAAAATTTCTTGCTCCGTTCCGTCATTCCAACCTAAAACGGCCAGCATATTGATAAAAGCCTCCGGCAAGAATCCCATTTCTCGGAATCCTCTCGTGACATCACCCGATTTTATGTCGGTCCAGTTCATTGCATATACCGGGAAACCCAGTCTGTCACCATCGCGTTTGCTAAGCTTACCGTTTCCATCTGGTTTCAATATAAGCGGCAAATGCGCCCAGTGGGGCATTTCATCTTTCCACCCTAAGTATTCCCACAATAATATATGCACTGGTGCCGACGGAAGCCACTCTTCTCCACGGAAAACATGCGAGATTTCCATCGCTTTGTCATCGACCACAACAGCTAGGTGGTAAGTTGGCATACCATCTGCTTTTAACAAGACTTTATCATCTATCAATCCCGTTTCAAATGCAACACGTCCCCGGATCATATCTTCAAAAGATACGGTTTCTTCTACGGGCATTTTAATACGGATCGTATGCGGACGTCCGTCAGATAATAATCTTGCCGTTTCCTCTTCAGAAAGACTTAATGAGTTACGCAATTGTAAACGGTTTTCGTGCGAATATCGAAAATTAGGTTCTTCCTTCCGTCGTGCATCTAATTCTTCCGGTGTATCAAATGCATAATATGCGAATCCGTTATTCACCAGTTGTTCCGCATACTGCCGATAAGATGCTTTCCTTTCGCTCTGCCGGTAAGGTCCATATCCATCTGGTTTATTTGGGCCTTCATCGGGTGTAAGCCCACACCAATCCAAACATTCGTTGATGTATTCTTCAGCACCTGACACAAAACGAGTTTGATCGGTATCTTCAATTCTCAAAATAAAATCACCTTTATGATGGCGGGCATACAGATAATTAAACAATGCTGTACGTACACCCCCGAGGTGTAAACCGCCCGTAGGACTTGGTGCAAAACGCACTCTTACTTTTCGTTGCGAACTCATGGGGACAAAATTACACATTTTAGGAATGGCAAAAAATCCCTATTTTGCAAACTATTTAGATATGAATCACGACAATCTATATCAATATAACAATAAACAACGATGGAAAGTGCTCCTCTTTCTGTTTGCGGCACTCATTGCAGCCGCCTCGCTGTTTTATACAAACTATTTGGTCAAAAGCCTTTCCAAGTCCGAACGCACCAAAGCCGAGGTATGGGCGATGAGTACCCGGAGTATTATGACCATGCCCGATGTAGATGATCAATTCATCAGCTATGTGTATGCGGTGCGGGACAGTTTATCGATTCCGGCTATTATCACAGACAGCAAGGGCAATATCATCTTTTGGCGCGATTTAGACCCTCACAAGACCAATATAGAAGAACAGGCTGATTCCGTTAATAGCGAATTAGAATATGACCCTGTTTATTTTGAGAAACAGTTGGCTAGGATGAAACGTAACCATGCGCCAATTGCACTCCCGCTAGATACAGGCGAAACGTGGTCTGTTTATTACCTAGATTCCCTGGCATTACGCCAACTGCGTGTTTTTCCTTACCTCCAACTCTCCCTGATTGCGATCTTTCTTATCATCGCGTATACAGTTTTTAATTCTATCAAAAAATCAGAACAAAACTTAGTATGGGTAGGTATGGCAAAAGAAGCTGCGCATCAGCTTGGCACGCCTATATCGTCATTAATGGGCTGGTTAGAGCTCGTACGCATTAAGTTCGATGCAGAGGATGATAGCTCCTTAAATGAAATGGAACGAGATGTAAAACGTCTCGAGGTTGTAGCGGATCGTTTCTCTAAAATAGGCTCTATCCCTTCCTTAGCCAATCACGTGGTTTATCAAGTTATCCGCGACTTCGTCCAATATTTTAAAGTACGGACCAGTGAAAAAATTACTTTTGAAATCACTGGAGATAAGACTGTTGAAGCAAAATTGAATATCCCTTTATTCGACTGGATTATCGAAAACTTGCTAAAAAATGCGGTGAATGCAATTGAGTCCGAAGGAAAAATAACGATTAACATCATCGATAACATTGCAAAAGAGGAAATTTTTATAGACATTAGCGATACAGGAAAGGGCATTCCGAAATCGAACTTCGATGCGATTTTCCAACCTGGTTTTACAACACGTAAACGTGGTTGGGGATTGGGGCTCAGCTTGACAAAACGTATGGTTGATTATCATCAAGGCCAGATATTTGTTAAAGAATCTGAACTAGGAAAAGGAACAACATTTAGGATTATACTTAAAAGTAATTTACGCTATGAACCCACTCAAGTCTGATGAATATCCTGCGATATACAGTGACTACATAGAGAATGTAGTTGGTTCTGTTATGGAAGAGCTGTACGAACAGGTAGAAACGTTCCCAGAATTTATTCGAAATATCCCAGAAGACTTAGGCGATTACACCTACGCTGAAGGAAAATGGACAATCAAGGAGGTACTATGCCACATCTTAGACACGGAACGGGTAATGGCGTATCGTGCCCTGCGGTTTGCACGTAATGATATGACGGAATTGGCTCCTTTTGAACAGGATGAATTTGTACAAAATGGCCGTCACAACGAACGTTCTTTGGACAGTATTGAAGAAGAATTTATATATCTTCGAAAAGCAAATCTCGTGTTATTCAATACGTTCAACGAAACGGAATTAGAACGAAAAGGTATGGCATCAGGCAGGCTCATCACCGTTAAGGCTTTCCTTTACGTGATTGCAGGTCACTTAACGCATCATCGCATCATTTTAAAAGAACGCTATCTCAATAATGAAACCGAGATGCAAATAACATTGACATAGGGTGGTAATTATGATGAAAACGTCGAAAATTTGGCTTAAAGATTATACGTTGGAAGAGATTAACAGTATCTTCCATAAGTTTATGACAGGTTACCTTAACATTCGGGCAACAGAGGTACGTAGCGATATGCTCATCGCTTCTATGCCTATAACTGACAAAGTAAAGCAGCCGTTTGGAATTTTGCATGGCGGGGCGTCTGTCGTGTTAGCAGAGTCTGTAGGGAGTATTGCTTCGAACCTTATTATTGATCCGCAACATCTCGTGGGCGTAGGCATGGAAGTAAATGCAAATCACTTGAAATCCGTTGCAGAGGGCACGCTATATGCTTATTGTTCTCCCCTTCATATCGGAAAAAAAAGTCACGTATGGGATATTAAAATCAAAAACGAAAAAGATATTCTTATCTGTATTTCCCGGCTGACAGTAGCGATTATAGAAAAACCCTCCTGAAGGAAAACCGATGCAATCAAAAACTTGTAAAAAAAAATTAAAAATTTTTAAAACTATATTGTTATCTAAATTGTACTCTATAT
Source organism: Sphingobacterium chuzhouense (assembly GCF_014692525.1). Lineage (GTDB taxonomy): Bacteria > Bacteroidota > Bacteroidia > Sphingobacteriales > Sphingobacteriaceae > Sphingobacterium > Sphingobacterium chuzhouense. The sequence continues at coordinate 106,328 of NZ_JACNYL010000007.1, read as the reverse complement.
ACAAACACCATTCGATATGGTTTTATGATACGGTTTAGGTTTTAGAGAGACTTCACCCCCAAATGAAGTCTCTCTATTTTTTTTAAGAAGTGTTAACCTCCAATGCCCCCTAAAGACGTTTAATAACTTTCCAATTTTGCTCGCATAGAATTATATAAAGGTTTTTACAAAATGCAACCGTTTGTGTACATTTTTCTGTTTCCTAATATCAATATATTTTATTAGTCTTGTAATTCGATTTTGATAATCACATATTAAATCTAATATTCCACAAATGGATTCGAAAACCTCAACACAACAGACTGGTCAATCTTCAATAGGACCAATGATTATTATTGCTTCTCTATTCTTTATTTTCGGTTTTGCTACCTGGCTAAACTCCTTATTGATACCATATCTCAGAATAGCGTGTGAACTTACAGAAGTACAATCTTATTTTGTAACTTTTGCGTTTTATATCGCCTATTTGGTTATGGCACCAGTCTCTACATGGGTATTAAATAAATACGGGTTTAAGAAAGGAATGGCTATATCTCTTGGTGTAATGGCTGTGGGTGCTTTATTATTTATTCCGGCTGCCTATACTAGAACATATCTCATCTTTTTAGTAGGTCTATTTACGATGGGTGGAGGTTTAGCTATACTACAAACTGCATCCAATCCCTATATTACAATTATAGGCCCCGTCGAGACGGCTGCAAGACGAATTAGTATTATGGGTATTTGCAATAAGGTAGCAGGTGCTATTGCTCCAGTCCTACTAGGATTATTCCTAAATCTTGGCGAAGCTGATAAGATTGCTAAGCAAGTGGAGTCGATGCCGGCAGACCAATATTCGGCTGCGCTAGATCAGGTAGCGCTACAGGTTGTTAATCCCTACATCGGTATCGTTGTTGTGCTAGTGCTTCTAGCTATTTGGATTTCGCGTGCAAATCTTCCAGAAGTAAAAGGAGATGAAGAAGAGACAGCTGACCACCATATCATATCGGAAGATAAAAAGAGTATTTGGGATTTTCCACATGTTATATTGGGCTTCATTGCGCTGTTTATGTATGTGGGAGTAGAAGTTCTTGCTGGCGACACGATTATTGCCTATGGTGTATCGCAAGGTGTCAGTTTAGATAAAGCAACTGTCTTTACAGGATATACCATGGGAGCAATGGTATTAGGTTATATTATCGGAATCATCGCTATACCAAAATATTTCACACAAGAAACTGCTATGAAAGCATGTGCTATCTTAGGTATCATCTTTACTTTAGGAATTGTTTTTACAGATGGCATGCTTTCGCTTACTTTTGTTGCGTTGTTAGGTTTAGCGAATTCCTTGGTATGGCCGGCTATCTGGCCATTGGCATTAAAAGGAGTAGGAAGATTTACCAATGCAGCTTCAGGTTTACTAGTTATGGGTATTGCAGGTGGAGCTGTTATACCGCTAATTTATGGACAAATAGCCCATATGGTAGGTTCCCATGCCGCTTACTGGATAGCCCTTCCCTGTTATTTATTCATTTTTTATTACGGAATTGCCGGACATAAAGTGGGGAAAAAATCATAAGAAACCTTATTTTAGCATAGAAAAATAAACAACATGTATATGAAGAAGATATTCTTTTCGCTAGTATTTGCCGGAGTGATCCTGTTTTCAACACAAGAGTCACAAGCCCAAGCGAAGTTTCCGCCTGCCAGCAGCACAACAAAAATCGAACAAGGCATCGGTATCAAAAAGGTCACTCTTGTATATCAGCGTCCAAACGTAAACAGCCGTACGATCTTCGGAGGGTTGGTGCCCTACGACCAAGTTTGGCGGACAGGAGCAAATGGTATACCTTCTCTTACTTTTGAAGAGGAAGTAACGATTGCGGGCAATAAAGTTCCTGCCGGTACATACGGACTCTTTACTATTCCAACTAAAGGTGATTGGACTATCATTCTAAGTAAAAATGTCGAGCAATGGGGTGCTTACCAGTATAACCAAAGCGAAGATTTTTTACGTTTTCAAGCCAAGTCAAAACAAACCTCGGATAAAGTAGAATCTTTCACGATTGCCTTTGAAAATGTAAAACCGAACGGTGCAGATTTAACATTGTCGTGGGAAAACACGAAAGTTTCTTTCCCTATTTCCGTTGATCAGTCCAAAGAGATCATAGCAGGTATCGAGGAAGCGATGAAAGGAGAAAAGAAACCTTATTTTGCAGCCGCTCAATATTATTACAATAACAATCTAGACATTAACAAAGCCGTCGAATGGGCTAATGAGGCAGATAAAGGCAATACAAAAGCCCCTCATATCAAATATTGGAAAGCACGGATTTTATTAAAATCGGGTGACAAAGCCGGAGCTATCAAAGCCGCAACCGAGGGTGTTGCGATGGCCAAAGCCGGTAATAATGAAGAATACGTGAAGTTGAACACGCAAGTGCTCGAAGAAGCTAAATAAAAAAATAAGGACGCAGTACTGCGTCCTTATTTTTTTACAGCCTAACCAACCGTCGCCGCCGATGTCTGCGCCGAACGATCTACCTTTTTAACCAATCCCTGTAATACATTCCCTGGGCCTACTTCTACGAAAGCTTCCGCACCGTCTGCTAACATTTGTTGCACCGTTTGTGTCCAACGGACAGCTCCTGTCAGTTGCGCGATTAGGTTCGCTTTGATCTGTACTGGATTTGTATAGGGTTTTGCATCCACATTTTGTACGATAGGACAAATAGGCTCTTTTATTTCTGTTTCTTCGATAGCAGCTTGTAGCTCTACTTTTGCCGGTTCCATCAACGGCGAATGGAATGCACCTCCGACATTTAATTTCAGCGCACGTTTAGCCCCTGCTTCAGTCAACAAAACACAAGCTTTATCCACCCCTTCTATCGTTCCCGAAATAACTAATTGCCCTGGGCAATTATAATTTGCCGCCACGACAACATCTTCTACTTGCGCACATACCTTCTCTACCGTTTCATCATCTAATCCTAGAATAGCGGCCATTGTCGAGGGATGCGCCTCACATGCTTCTTGCATCGCATTGGCACGCTTCGCTACCAACCTTAGTCCATCTTCAAAAGACAATGCCCCTGCTGCTACCAATGCAGAGAATTCGCCTAAAGAATGTCCCGCCACCATCGCCGGTTGAAAGCTATCGCCCAGGGCTTTTGCCAAGATAACCGAATGGAGGAAAATAGCCGGCTGTGTTACCTTTGTTTGTTTTAAATCCTCATCTGTTCCGGAAAACATAATATCGGTAATACGGAAACCCAAAATATCATTTGCCTGTTCAAAAAGAGACTTCGTCTCTTGATTTAAATTGTATAAGTCCTGTCCCATTCCTACGAACTGAGCACCTTGACCTGGAAAAATATATGCTGTTTTCATCTTCAAAAATAAAAAATTCTGTTGTCTTTGTCTCTTTACCACCGTTCTTTTGTCTATTCGGGGAGAAACGCTAAGGACGTTAGTTTCCTTTCATCAAAAATATCTTGTGCAATCGACAACAAGTCATTAGCAGATACCGCATCTATCTTTTCAAAGACCTCGTTTAGCGATATGACCCGATCGTAGTCCATTATATTTTTTGCTTCTGCTATAATCATACTCATTCTATTCTCCTCTGCCAGTGCGATTTGCCCTTTAAACTTATTTTTTGCCTTTTGTAGTTGATTTTCCGAAACTCCTTTTGTTTTCAATTTATCAAGCTCCCGGAAGACAAGTTTTTTCGCCCGTTTTATCTTTTCCTCATCGGTACCGAGATAAATCGTGAACAACCCTGTATCCGTAAAAAGTGTGTAGTTTGATTCAATTGTATAAGCAATTCCGTATTTTTCCCGAACAGCAAGATTAAGAATAGATGCCATACCAAATCCACCCAACATATTATTGAGCAGGAGCAAGCCGGTTTTACGATCGTCATGCATACTATACGCAGGCGCACCCAACATGAAATGCACTTGATTGATAGGTTTCTTTAATTCCACATGCTGGGACGCATTCACAAGTACCTCTTTACGCGAGCGTGCGGGTTTGTTTTCTTTTACTGGCTCAAAGTAACGTCTTAACATTTTTTCCACCGTCTTTAACTCATAATCTCCCGTGATACCGATAACGATATCATGGGTATGATAATTTTGACAGATAAATTGCTGAACATCTTCTCTCGTAAAAGCTAAAAGATCGTTTTCTAACCCTAGGATATTGTGTCCCAACCCCGACCGTTTAAAAATCAAATCTTCGTAATCATCCATAATTGATTCTTCGGGGTTATCCCGATAGGATGCCATTTCGTCCACAATAACACCTTTCTCTTTTTCCATTTCATCTATTGGAAATGTAGAATGGAAGATGATGTCCTCAAATAAGTCCAGCGCCTTAGATAGGTGTGGCTTTAAAATAGAGGCATGCACACAAGTATATTCTTTGGTCGTGTAAGCATTTAAGTCGCCCCCTACAGCTTCCAAGTAATTGAGAATCTGCTGCATGGAACGTCTCTCCGTTTGCTTAAACAATAAGTGCTCGATAAAATGGGCCACACCATATTTACCCTCTTCTTCATCTCGGGAACCAGCATTTACAACCAAACAGGTATGAGTAATAGGAGAAATCTGACGGTGAAATACCGCACGGATACCGTTATCCAAGCGGATAATTTCATATTCCATATTCATCAAAGTCAAATGCCAAAAGTAGAAATAAAAAAGTAGAGACGCAAATTAAGGGCGTCTCTACTTTGTCGGTGCTGATTTTTTTAAGAACTTATCGTTCTAATACGTATAAACGACAAATTCTGCTAAAAATGTTGTTGCTTGTTTACCTTCAAGCATAATAATCCTTATATTCTTCAAATATTGCGGTTCTATTGGATAGGTTTGATAATTTCTATTCGCGGGATCAAAATCCAACTCCTCCGAAAGAGCAAACCAATTGTCACCATCTCGACTTCCTTCTAGCTTAAATTTGGTCATTCCATTTACATTGTTTTGACGTGTTGCTATGGACACTTTCGTTACATAAATCTCCTTTATCATATCAAAACTCAACCAATGTGGGTAAGTTTCCCTAGGTTCTGGCTTATAACGTGCATGCCAGATCGTATTCAGATTTCCGTCTAAAACAGCAGAAGCCAAACCCGTACCCTGACCAGGCTCTTCTGAAGAAGCCTCTGCTACCCATCCTGACGTATTAGCCGGTTTTTCTATCAACCTATCTACAACAAACAGAACAGATTTTGCTGTCGGACTGATACTATATCCTTCTGCGTCTTTAATACTTAAAGCTAACAAATAGTCTTTCTCTGTATCAAATTCTTTCGGTCGATACATTAACGTAGAATAGTTAGAATATAATGCTCCCTTTGGAATTACCAAATCCAGAACATCAATGGTATAAGCTTGTGCAGGAAAATGTTCATAAGGAGGCAAGCCATCCGTAATCCGAACATTATTAATACTGTCAAAAGCCGCCTGATCTTCGGCAAGCAGTACGCGAATGGGATTTGCCGGCAGGCCTAAAGCTCCAAATCCAGTGTTGAATTTTATAGTAATCTCGTCCTGTCCATATGGAAAAGTCGCCAGTTTTTGCCCACCTGAATTAGCTTTTGCAATAAACACCTGCGCTCCATCTTTTGATTCAGTGAGAACTTCATAGGGCGGCGTATCTTCTGTACAGGACATAACGAACAATATCGATATCCAGATAGCTATAAAATATTTTCTATTTTTCATTACAATAATTATTTATGAGTGAAATATCTCCATGCGAATAAAAGCATTAATAACCTGGAGGGTTTACAAGCACTCGATTTCTGTCAATTTCTCGTTGTCCGTAAGGCATAAAATAAAATCTCTTCTGCCAATTTGCTCTTCTAAAGACTAAGGTCCGTTGATGGAATTTTGGATCGGACAGTGATGTTCCTTCATTTATATCCATACCATAAAATGCTCCTCCTTGTTCGGAACCAGGTTTGTCAGCTACTTTCCAACGTCTTACATCAAAGTAACGGTGCCCTTCAAAACATAATTCAATACGCCTTTCCAAGCGTATTTCTTCGCGCATTTGTGCCTGTCCGAGACTTTCTTCTATAGGCGGCAATCCTCCTCGTTCGCGTACTGCATTCAAATACTTTACAACATCCGGATGATCCGGTTCCGCTTCGTTCAGTGCCTCCACGTAATTCAGATATAATTCTGCTAAACGAATCAAGATAGTGGGGCGTGCCACGCTAGTACTTGGAGCAACATAATTTGGCGGTATATTTTTTCGCGCAATATAGCCTGTCGTTGGCCAGTTTCGTGGTTCTCCCGCTTTTCCAGAGGAACCAGTGTAAAACAGTTCAACTCTTGCATTAGCAGCTCCAGATTTTGATACCCCCGGGTTAACCGCACCGTTGAAGGTAATATCGACGTAAAATCTCGGCTCTCGATTGGTGTACATCTTATTCGTTCCCGACACATAATAAGGAGTAGCGGTTGTCGTGTATTCGTTCTCCACATAACTTGGATTTGAGTGGATGGAAGACCCATCCTGCAACCTAAAATCATCGACCAATCGTTGAACAACAGAAAAACCGGCATATCCGGTACCTTCTACCGATCGAGGTGCGACACGTCGCTCCCAGCCGCTCATACCGCTCTCTGTTCGCAACCAGATGCCTTCTATATTAGCTCCATCCCAATACAAATTCCGACAAGATAAAAATGCCGCTCTGAAAGGATCGGAATCGCTTACTTTATATAGTTGTTTACCATTACTTTCCGCAATATCTATGGCTTCTTTTGCTGCATCAGCCGCCCTTCTCCAACGATTGGGGTCATATTGTTGTGCTATCAGTTGCTTTCCGTCAAAATTTCGAAAATCCGACATCTCCGAATTGCCATTGTATAATGGGCTTGCATGGAAAAGTAAGATCTGGGATTCAACTGCAGTCGCGATGATTTGATTAATTCTACCTATCCTAGCCGGATCCAGCTCTGTATCGCTGCCCATCGCATAATTGTTTAACGGCAAATCTTCTTTTGCAAATGCAATTTCAGACAAGACAAAGTCAACACACTCATCCCAGGAACTTCGCGGTATCTGGAGATCGTCATCTGGTGACGAAGAATGCAAAGGAGCTATAGCTACCGGTCCGACCTCTTTCATCATCAGCCAATAATAATAAGCTCTCAAAAATCGAGCTTCCCCTTTATATTGCTGGATAATCTCCGAACCGTTGACCAGATCCTTAATTTCCTGATTGCGATCTATATTTTCCAGAAATATAGATGCTTTTCTTATGCTTTCATAATAATCAAGAAACTTAAGTGAAGCATTGGCAGCATTTAAGGCTCCGCTGTTTATTGCCGGATTAACCCAGTTACTCGCATCCAATTCATCGGTAGTTAATGTGTATGGCGTCACAAAGCTTTCATAATTCCAGATATTCGGTACAAAGGTATAAATACCCGCTAGCCATTTTTCTGTTTGTCCGCGATTCACAAAAATTTTATCAATAGTCAGTATGTTATCAGGCTGCGTATCAAAATAATTTTTCTGACAACCACCCCATGCCAATAAGCTTATAAGACAAAATCTGTATATTAATTTTTTGATTAAAACATTTTCCATGTCGTCATTATTTAAAGTTCGCTCGAACACCAACATTATATGTACTGATATTTGGGTAAACTGCCCCTCTTCCATCTCCTAGTTCCGGATCCCAAAATTTCCAGGGCGAGAACGTCAATAAATTTGTACCACTGGCGTAGACACGCAGTTTACTCATCCCCACCCTATCCAGAAATTGGTTCTTCGTAAATGAATAACCGAGTTCTGCTTGTTTTAGCCGAATATAATCGGAGCGATAAACCCACCAGTTGCTAGCGTAATAATTGGTCGTATTATCCCTGTCTGTGGATAGTCTCGGATAAAATGCTTCCGCATTGGGGTTTTCCGGTGTCCAACGATCTAAGACCTGCCGATACATATTCCCATAAGTCGCCCCGTTATAAAATGGATTCGTTCCATACCCACTTTCGTAGCTAAAATCAACCATACCAACTCCTTGAAAGAATAAGCTCAGATCAAATCCTTTAAATCCACCGCCAAACGTCAACCCATATACCATACGGGGAATAGCACCATAGCCGATACCCGTACGGTCGTCACTATTGATAATGCCGTCTCCATTAAGATCCTTATACCGGATATCTCCTATTCGTACATCTCCTGCTTGCGTAGCCGCGTTATCAATTTCTTCCTGTGTTTCAAACAATCCTGTTGCCACATAGCCAAAGCGTTGGCTAATTGGCTTTCCAACCCTATTAAGGTAGTCATAGCGATATGGGGGGATTCCGTCCACTACAGCTAAGTTCTTATTATAGTTGAATACTCCCCGAAAGGTGAAGAATCCGTCTGCTGCCCATTGTTTATTGTATTCCAGTGTAACGTCAATTCCCTTATTTTTGGTTTGTCCAATGTTACTATAGGGGAGATTATCTGCCGTAAAGCCAGACAGATAGGGCACGGTTTGATTTCTTAGCAAGATCCCTTTTCGGTCTTCCTTAAAAAGCTCAACAATAAGCTGCAAATCATTATTTAGGAAATTCATTTCGACACCGAGATTCTGACGATAAGACGTTTCCCATTGCACATTTCCGCCAATACGGGTTTCAGAATAACCTACCGTTTTACTTGATCCGGGTTGTCCAAAGATATATCCTCCCGATTCGCCAATGGTGGTTAAGTATAAGAAACGTGAATCAGGGTCGTTTAATGATGCATTCCCCGATAAACCGTATGTGTAACGCAGTTTTAAATATGGGACATAATCACTAACGCCTTCATACCATTTTTCACGCGACACCACCCATCCTGCTCCAAATGATGGAAAGAAACCAAATCTTTTACCCGGCACAAAATTATCCGAGCCAGAATACGAAAAATTTGCTTCTGCATAGTACCTGCCATCATAACCATAATTGGCTCTTCCAACAATATTTCGTTGACGATATGGAATGGCAGCTTGATACGAGCTTACCCGAGAAGTAGCATCCGCATAGTCAGATTGATTGAACAGGAGCAGCCCTGAAACATCATGCATGCCAAATTGATGACTATAATTTAACGCTGCTTCCGAATAAAAACGTCGATCACCATAGCGTGAGATGGAAAACGCCAGTTCTTCCGTGCCAGGCGTTGTTATACTCGTTATCAGGTCGCCATTATCATCCCTTCCGGACGCATAATATGTTTGCAATGTGCGGCTACGGGCAGTACTGTTAGTTAGATTCACATCAAAGGCAAACATACCGGTAGCACTTAATCCGTCAAGTACCATTGCTAAATCCTGCTTCACCCGAAGGTTGGAACGCACGGCCGTCTGATAAGAATTATTTATACCTGATTGTGTTAATGCCATGTAGGGGCTAATTTGTGTACCTGAAAGCTGCGGCCACAATCCATTGGAATATTGCGGTGGAATGACGTGTGGTGCTGTGCTTGTAGCCAGTGCAAATATCTGGTTTATCCCGTATGCGGGGCGATTAACATTCGTTATAAACCCATTGATACCTAGTTCCAGCTTTGTTGACTTGGTAATATCTACACCTACATTACTGGTAAAATTAAAACGATCGAGTTTTAGTGTCGAGTTATACGACTGTATATCGTCCGTTTTAAAGAGGCCAACTTCACCAAAATATCCCGCAGATATGTAATAAGTTGCACTTTCCGAACCGCCGTTCACATTTAATGTTGCCCTGTTGTTATGACCATATTTATTGAACAGGACACTATACCAATCAACATTCGGATATAAATCAGGATCTTCCCCCGATCTATGGTTTTCTATAATCTCCGTTGAATAGAGGGGTGCACGACCACGCATTTCGAGCCCTTCATTATATAATGTCATAAATTCCGGGCCATCCAAAAATTCCGGCAGCAACGTAAAACGTGTTAAAGCCTGGTTAAATTCGGCGTTGATTTGAGGTTTTCCCAGCTTACCCCTTTTGGTATTAATCAAAATCACACCGTTCGCCCCCCGTGTACCATATACAGCTGTTGCGGTAGCATCCTTTAATATGGTGAAACTTTCAATATCTTCCGGATCAATATTATTGATCGCCCGATCAGGCACACCGTCTACAACCAATAATGGTCCTTGAGGACTTGAGGCATATGTTCCCACTCCTCTTATTAACAATGTGGCGCCATCTGAGCCAGGGGCACCACTACGCTGGGTCGCAACAACACCAGCCAAACGACCAGCTAACACCGTTGTTAAATCTCGTGCAGGCGTTTTTAATTCTGTCGCTTTTACAGTAGATTGCGCCCCAACTAAGCTCTCTTTCTTTTGAGTACCAAATCCCACTACGACCACTTCACTTATCGCAGCGTCATCTCTTTGCATGACAATATTTATCGCCGTACGTCCCTGTACCGGAACCTCTATAGTTTTAAAACCTAAATAAGTAAAAACTAGTATAGCATCTGTTGAAGCATCAATAACGTAATTTCCACTCATATTCGTTACGGTACCCACGCTGGTACCTTTCACTTTAATTGAAACACCCACCAACGGTTCGCCCATACTGTCTCTCACCGTTCCCGCGATCTTGATGTCAACGTCCCTAAGATTCGTTTCTTTTAAGGGTTTAACTTTTCCCCTATTTTTTATAATAACAGTATTCTGCGAAACCGAATAGGTAAATGGTTGTCCTTTAAAAACAGTTTGCAGAACCTCATCTAACGAACCATTCTTGATATGAATAGTTACTGTTTTGGCTTCGTTTAATGTATTCTCTTCAAAAAAGAAGTCATATCCGGTTTGTAATCGAATCTCTCTCAAAAGACTTGGTATCGAAGCATTTTTCTTAGAAATACTGATGTTTTGAGCATTTACATCTACGGCATATGTAGACTGAAGGAATACCGTTGCTAAAAGTATAATGGCAAATTTCATAACTATCAAATAGTTTAGTAGCAAACGTAATATGTTCCTTACGTTTTTATCATGTAAATTCATACATTTGATTGTTGGTTTTGTTAACACATCGGTTTATTAATTGATATCTGATGGAACCACAAGCTTGCCAGAAGTATCTGCTACATACTTCTGGTTTTTTTGTTCCACACCATCCGAGAAAAATTAGGTCATCACAATAATCCTCCTCCCTTCAATATTAAATTTTACTTTTCCTGTTAGCGCCATAATTTTAAGGACTTCCGAAATATTTTTTGATCTGGAAACAGCTCCACTAAAACGTAGATCATCGAAATCTCCCTTATATTCAACCTCCACATCATACCATCTCTCGAGCTTTCGCATTACACTTTTTAAATTTTCATTGTTAAAAATGAAATCGCCATTCTTCCAAGCTACATCTAGTTCTGTATCCACTGATTCAGCATAGATATTGCCGTTTTGCAATCGTGATTGTTGTCCCGGCTTCAGTAACAATTGCTGTCCGGTTGCGCCTGCCACCACACGCACAGAGCCCTCTAATAATGTTGTTTTGATGACAGACTCATCTGTATAACTATTGACATTAAAATGTGTCCCCAAGACCTCGACTTTCTGATTTTTACCGTTTACCACAAAAGGAATATTTTTAGATGTTCTATCTGCTACATGCGCAACTTCAAAATAGGCTTCTCCTTCCAATTCAATTTCGCGTATTGTTTCTTCAAATATGCTTGGGAATTTCAATGTCGATGAAGCGTTCAACCAAACTTTTGTGCCGTCTGGTAATTCAACCTTATATTGCCCGCCCTTCGGTGTTTGTAAAGTATTAATCTTGTGCTGCGCTTTTCTACTCGCCTTATCTGATATAACTAACGAGAGTAAACCATCCTCATCTTTATTCACGATAAGACCGTTTGCTTCAGTTGAGCTACCAATACCGACTTTATCCAAATCTACCTCCATCTCACTACCTAATCTAAGGACAGCATTATTCCTCCCTGGTCCAACATCATCTTTCAACAACTGGGTATAATGTATTGTCTCAGCTGGTTTTCTAGGATAAAGGAAAAACGCAAGAAAAGAAAGAACAACAGCAACAGAAGCCGCATAACCGATCGCATGCTTACTGATGACAAACGATTTTCTTTTTTGGATTTGTTTCTGAATATGACTGTATAACCTCTTTTTTACATTTACAGAATCTTCGTCCGTAGTTATGACAACCTCTTTATCCTGATCTTTTTGATCATACCAAGCATGTAATAGAGCTTCCTCCTCCTTTGTAGTCTCTCCTTTTAAAAATTTTATCGCCAATAAGCGTATTTCTTGCTCTGTCATCTATGCTATCCTATTAATTTAACCTTTTTATATTATGATGCTTTCTGTCATTAAAAGCCGCTATCATCTAAAGCAAAGGTAGGTTGTCTTGTTTTCCACTTTCCTTTCGTAAAATCGGGAAATTCCAATGTCTTGTTGCCTTCTTTAATCGATTGGATAGAAAGCGGGAACAAAGCACTCATGGTTACAGAATCGTAGACATCTATCGGTGTCTGACGTTGTTGTTTGACTGATTCAATGAAAGCATTTACAACGAACCAATCTATACCGCCATGACTCGCTCCTGCTGCAGATGATTCATACTTAGCCCATAGCGGATGATCATATTCCTTTAACCAGTCGCTAGCTTTATCCCACTGATGGTTCTTGGCAGACTTGCCCTCGATATATATTCCTTTGTTTACGTCCATCCATATTCCATTAGTACCTTGCACTCGCAACCCAATAGAATAGGGTCTAGGGAGATGGACATCGTGTGTGATTTCCAGTACCTCGCCATTTGCACAATTCATTAATGAAACCGTAATATCTCCATTTTTATAATGTATTTTCCCGTTTGGATGTCCAGGCGATTTCTTGTCAACATAATCTGCCAGTCCTCTAGCTTTACTGGAATAAGAGACAACTTCTGTGATACGATTTCCATGATTGATGTTGGCAAAATTCATAACCGGTCCTAACCCATGGGTAGGATATAAATCCCCGTCCATATCAATATTAAATTGGGTTCTCCATTGTGCTTCGCTAAATCCTTTTTCTGGCCCAAATTCTACTCCTTCGCCTTTGGATGATTTTCCATCATTGAATAATACTCCTCTCAAATCATGCTGGTAGCCTCCTGTCAGATAAACAAGTTCGCCAAATAAACCCTGACGCACCATATTTAAAATAGCTAAAACATCGCGCCTATAAGCCACATTCTCTAAGCACATGTAGGGAACACCCGTTTTTTCGGAAACATGAACAATATCCCAATGCTCGTCAAGTGTTAGTCCTGCGATAACTTCACAACCGACATATACTCCAGCTTTCATCGAATCAACAGCTTGTGCATGATGAAACTGCCATGGAGTAGCAATAATAACAGCATCCAATTTTTCTTTATCAAGCATATGCTTATATGCTTCGAAGCCACCTGTATATTCTTTCGGCAAGTTCTGACCTACTTTTTTAAATTGTTCCCTGCAGCGAGCCAACGAATCCTCCTGTATATCACAAATAGCTACAATATCTACATCTTGTCGATTTAAACACACAGCAACGTGTCGTCTGCCACGTCCCCCAACTCCTATTACTCCTAATCGAACATTCTTTTTAATGTTTCTATCATTTGCATAGCTTAATTCAGAAGATAGGAGTCCCGCTCCCATGACAATTGAGCCTGCCTTTATGAAATGTCTTCTATCCATTTTTCTTCGGTTCATTTAATAATATAGAGACAGCCGAGAGACATTAACCCTTAGTTGGTAAAAAATTTTTTAAAAAAAATATAAATAATAGGCCTGCAATAATAAATACGAAGCTTCCGTTGTTCGATATTAGAAGAACAAGCACAAAAAGCTCCGGATATTCAACCGAATAAATTTCAAGGCTTTTGAGAGATGGGCTTCCGCGGTTTTTATGGATATATTCAGTTCTTTCGCCACATCCTTGATTGCTTCGTCCTGTAACTTATTTCGTTGAAAAACAAGGCGACACTTTAGCGGTAATTGATTAGAAAGTTCCAGTATCTTTTTTAGAGCAAGCTTGTTGTTCAGTTCATCTTCCAAATTCAGATTTTTTTTCTGTACTTCCTCAAAACGAAGTTCCCGATTTTTAACCGCCTTTTCAGATGCGACGTAACGATACACGGCATGACGAACCATTGCGGCCAGATAATTGGAGAGTGAGTGAATAGAAAGCTTTTGACGATCTCTCCATAATGTAAGAAAAACTTCTTGTACAATCTCTTCTGCTGCTTCCTGGCTTTGAAGTTTTTGATAAGCTACATAATACAACCTGTCCCAATAATGGTTATATATTGTTGAGAATGCTTTTTCACTACCTTTTATAAGGAGCGGTATTTGTGATGCAATATCTTCCACTTTAAAGGGCTATAATATATTGAAACAATAAACGATGGCAAAACTAACTATAGATTAGCTACTTTTCCGTCGTTTAATGTTTATATTATCATTAATTTTTCCTAGTTTATAAGTTAACTCTCTCAAGCTGCTTTAGACCGTAAATCTATCTATTTTTTTTAAATAAGAAAAATCAATCCGCTCCCTTTTTACATCCTTGGTCGTCTCATCCCTCCTGGCCCCCTTTCTTCTTGCGGTGCGATTCCTCCTGCAAATTTAGAGAGTCTATAGGTAAATAATAGCATGAAGTAACGCCCTAATCTGTTTGTCCGCGTATCTGAAATCTGGATATCGGACACTGTCCTGGAGATGTTGGTCTGTTCATTTAATAGGTCAAACGCCTGCATACGTAGAGTTCCTCTCTGACCTTTTAAGAATCGCTTTTCTACATAGGCATTAATGATAAAAGGGTTATCATCATAGGCATTTCCTTGGTAAAAAGTTTTCGAAACATCTGTTCCAAATATAATCGTCGGCGTAATATTTACAGACCCGACTAAATTGGGTGCCCAAGAACGCATAACCACTGAACGCTCATTAAGCGTATTAAAGGTATGATCCCAGCTATATCGTACTCCAGGGTTAATTTCCAGATTTTCGGAAGGTAAATAACGGAACATCAGTCCTTGCATCAGGCTCCAGTTTCGTGCTTGATTCAAGTCTCCGTCAGTATAGGAAGGGTTGTTGTTATAGTTTACACTTCCCATAAAATTCAAGCTGTACACTTTGTTTTTGAACGAGCGTCCATAATGATAGAAGCCTCGTAAATTAAAAGCACCATCTTCATTCAAGTAGTTTGTTTCCTGTACTATTCCCAATTCCGGATCGCTATATCTCAAGTTGTTTGAAACAATCTTATCTTGCGTAAAGGTACCATTCAATATCATGAAGAAAGTCTTTCCCGCCTGGAAATCACCACTATTAAAGCGGAATCGAACATTATGCTGAAATTCGGCATCCAAATCCGGATTTCCTGTAACAATATTGGTAGGATTTGAATTGTCTGTAAAAGGCTGTATCTGTGTAATCGATGGCTCATTGGCCCGACCCGAATAGTTGACTTGAAGATTCTTCTGCCTACTGAATTTGTATTCAAAACGTGCGATAGGGATAATATTGAAACCGTTTCTACGGATATCAATCGCATTTCCATCTACCATTGCATCCCCATCTAAAATAGTTGGCTGGGCGGATAACCCTACGGCATATCTAATTTTATCATTATCGTAATTATAATTGGCTCCCAAACGATGTGTACTAAAGGAGTAATCATACATCCGATCGAAAATATAACGGGAATCATCCAACACGCTGCCATTTGCATCAAAAGCATCTTGTGAACGACTATTATCGTACGTATTTACATTATAATCATAAGAAAGTTCGATCTTGCCAAATTGACTGACGGGTTCTAAATAAGAAACACTCGCTCCACCATTCCAACTCTTGTTATCCATCTCTGCTATCGTCTGCCGATACAAACTGTCCACCGTCATATCGTTATTATTCGGATCTCCGACTATCGTCTCAATAATTCTGTCTTGATCTTGTTTCGTTCCAGAAGACGATATATTCATGTTAAAGAAAATGTTCCTTCCTTTATCGTTAAGACGTCGATTATACAAGGCACTAATGCCCATATTTGGCGATTTAGATACGCCATCAAGATAGTTGGATTCTGTGTTGTACAATTCGCTGTTCAACAGGTTTTCGTTAAAATTCTCACTAACGGTGGTTGTACGGCCGTAGCCAATCTGCGGTGATACTTTAATAAAATCCCGCTCGGATGGTTTCCACTCAAAATTGGCGTCAAAACGATGTGAATTACCGATGGTATTGGTATTGGATGTGGAGTTTCTATCGAGAATAGAGTCGGGATAAATAAACTTATTTAAACTGGATGATATCGCATCGTTATCATCGTGCCCGAAGCTATAGCTCCCATAAACGGTCAGTTTATCACTGATATCCTGTCGGTAGTTTATACCGAGCGATCCCGTATTCGTGATACCATTGGCACCACCAAACATACCACCTCCACCAGGTCTTCCTCCTCCTCCTTGCCGACGACGAGCTCCACCTCCCTGTGTATTGAAATCAAACAATGGCGCATTAATATTATTCAAATTCCCGAGTACGGATAACTGCATCTTATCTCGCATCGCCATGATACTCGCCGTAGCTTGATAACGATCATCCGTACCATAACCAACCCGTAACATCGAAGTATAGCCATTGTTTTTATCCGGATCAATCTCAATATTGAGAACTTTCTCCGCGTCTCCGGTCTTGTTTCCGGTCAAATTTGCCATATCACCATAATCATCAATGACCTGCATCTTATTGATAATGTCTGCTGGTAAGTTCTGCGTCGCAGTTTTTACATCGCCACCGAAATAATCTCTTCCGTTCACCCGCACGCGAGTAATCTGCTCTCCTTGTGCGGTCACATTCCCATCTTTATCCACCTCGACACCTTGCAATCTCTTCAACGCATCCTCCGCAAGAGCACCCTCTCTCAATTTCAAATCTTTTGTAGAATATTCTATGGTGTCTCCCTTCACTTGTACAGTAATTACACCGTCTACAATTACTTCTTCCAGCATATTCGCTATTCCCTGCAATTGAAACGATGGAATCACCATTTTATCCTGTCCTGGCGAAAAGCTGAATTGCTGCTCAAAAGCTTCGAAGCCTAAACTGGATACTTTAATAGTAAATTTATCCGATTTTACGTTATTGAATATGAATATACCTGCTGGGGAAGCACTTGTTCCCAACGTATCTTTATCCCCTTCCAATTGCACTGAAGCTCCTGCCACTACCCTCGATTCATTATCCCGTAACATACCCTGCACCGTTTTACCTGTCTGTGCAACAGCGTTAGAAGCGGATAACCAAACCGCCAAACCACAAATTACTATCAAAAAACCTTTCATATTTTCTTAAATCGTATGCTAATCTATTTTTGCTTCTAAAAGTACCTCCCGGATTCGTATGTCTTTAGATCGAGGTGTGGGCCTGCCGCGATAGGGGCGGTACATTCCACCGGAACGGGTGGACGCGCTTTTCTTCGGTGCCACCAATGGGGTGATGCCATCATGAATCGCCAGCTTTAATGTTGCAAGAGGCTTCGTGTAATCCAGTAAAGACTTAGGAATAACCGCTTCATAATATAATGTTCCTTCGTCCGTACGTATTTTAGCTCTCAAGCCATATTCGTTTTGGAAAGACAAAAGACCACTGGGTATTGTCGGAAAACCGTATACGAAATAACCACGTGAACGCTCAATAAACGCTCTCTTCTCTTCTTCTTCAGAACGATAACCTTCCTGATTTATCGCACGCTTCGCTTCTCTATCAGTATAGGGGTATAAAAATAGTATTTCATCTCTGTTCTTCTTATCAGGAATGACACTGAACACGATGCCGGACAAAATCGCAGAAATATGCAAAGAATAATCCTCCACGCGAATAGCCAGATAGAGATTGGAAGCATCTTGTGCCAATTGGTAGAACCAAAAGCCTTGATCTGCAACATTGTGCAACGTATCCCACTCGCTTAGGTCAGCATCAATCTTTATATCCGATAATGACTGAATGGCTATCTTTTGCTTCTTTTGTGCAAAAGACTGGCTCATACCTACAATTAATAGTATGCCAAGAAAAAATGCTTTCATCGTTAGTTGTTATTCCACTTCATTAAATGCTTTACGTATAGACTCATTGATCATGGCAAAGTAAAAAAGAAGAAATGCTTTTTTATCGAATATCACACACATGTTACATACAGTCCGATTATTTTCATCTATTTATTTCTTTTATGGCCGATGCGAGCTCGAGTAAATCATTTCTTTGTGTGTTAATGCTTATTTACATCTCGGTTTCGTATTTTAGCAGGATGTTATTATCAACTTTTCAGCATGATGTAATGGAGGCAGGTTGTGACGAAGCGGGAAGAGGATGCTTAGCAGGTCCTGTATTTGCCGCTGCCGTTGTCTTTCCACCGGATTATTGCAATGCTTTGCTCAACGACTCTAAGCAGCTTTCGGAAAAGAAAAGAATGGCTTTACGTCCCGTCATCGAGGAAGAGGCTTTAGATTTTGCCGTAGCCAGTGTCTCGGCAGAGGAAATAGATAATATCAACATCTTAAATGCATCCTATTTAGCCATGCATCGCGCATTGGATCAACTCCAAACAAAAGCAGCTTATATCATTGTAGATGGCAACAGGTTCAAAGCATATCAAAATATACCTCATCAGTGTATCATAAAAGGTGACGGAAAATACTTGTCTATTGCTGCGGCCTCTATTTTAGCGAAGACCTATCGTGATGAATATATGCACAATCTTGCAAACGAATTTCCGTATTACGATTGGTTGTCTAACAAAGGGTATCCAACTATTAAACACCGTAACGCTATTTTACAACACGGTATCAGCCCATACCATAGAAAAACATTCCGCGTTACCGACCCCCAATTGAAATTGTTTTAATGACATAAAACAAGTAGAGACGCCGTTTAGCGTCTCTACGAAATTCTATTTCTTTGCCAATTTAGTCTGGCCAAGCCGTATATAATCTGCGATTACATTTAAACTTTCGTCTAAAACAAAATCGAAATCTGTTTTGGGTTGCGGTTCACCCTCTTTCCATAAAGGAAGCCCGCGTAGCTCTAATCCTTTATTAATACGCGCTCTATTTTTAGCTCTGGCCTTCTCCCGCTCCTGCTTTAGCTTGTCTTGGTTTAAGCTAATTTCCTGAATAGAATCCAACTTCTGGAATTCATCGATATCTTCCATAAGATACGCGTACTCAGGTGATTTCTCCATGCGGGATTCGTGAATCCCTTTTAGCTGGTCTTTTAAATTCGTTAAATCCGCGACTGTCGCAAAGTTAGATGGTTTTATCTGATCCCAAGGTAAAGCTGATGGTTCAGAACTTTCTCCGAATTTCTCCGCCGTATACTGTGTCGGAAAGGCAATATCAGGTATCACGCCCTTATGCTGTGTACTGCTCCCCGTTACACGGTAAAATTTGCCCATAGTAATGTTAATCTGACCAAATTCTGGTGCGCCGGTAGGTGTATCCGGATCTTTGTCTAATCCTTTAGCTTTTAATAACAGTTTATTGGTCGCGCTGATAAATTTTGACATATCAATAGCAGACTGTACGGTTCCTTTTCCATAAGACTGCGTTCCCAGCACAATGCCTCGACCGTAATCTTGAATTGCGCCGGCGAAAATTTCGGATGCCGACGCTGAAAAGCGATTAATCAGTACGCCGAATGGTCCATCCCATGCAACGCCAGGATCGTTATCACTATCTACTTCCACGCGATCACGTACGTCACGTACTTGAACAACTGGTCCTTTGTCAATAAACAATCCTGTCAATTCAATAGCTTCCTGCAATGAACCGCCACCATTGTTTCTTAAATCTAACACCACGGCATCTACATTCTCCTGACGAAGGGTATCCAAAATCAGACGAACATCTCTTGTTGTACTTTTGTAGTTCGGATCACGACGACGGTAAGCTTCAAACTCTATGTAGAATTTCGGCAATTTAATAAGTCCTACTTTATAGGTTTTGCCATCTTCTCCCTTAACCTGCTTTATTTCTTTCTGTGCAGATTCTTCTTCAATAATAATCTTATCTCTTTTCAGTGCCACCACTTTTGGCTGCGCGGTAAGTTCTTGCCCCGCCGGAATCACTTTCAGTCGTACGACTGTATTTTTTGGCCCTTTAATCTTTGCAACAGCTGCATCCAAACGCCAACCAATGATATCCTCGAACTCTCCTTCTCCCTGTGCTACGCCAATAATTCTATCGTCCACATTTAAGCTTTTATCTTTAAAGGCTGGTCCTCCGGCAATAATCTCCTTAATCGTGACCATTTCGTTTTCCATCATCAAACGCGCTCCAATCCCTTCAAATGTGTTAGACATACTTTCGTTAAATGCTTGTGCAAACGAAGGGTTATAGTAGGTCGTATGCGGATCAACAGCATCTGTCAAAGCAGTCATGATAAGCTGAAATGCGTCATTAGAATTAGTTTGCTTTGCTTGGCTAACGAGATTCTTGTAGCGTTTGCGCAACGTTTCTTTGTGTTTTTTTACGTCAACAGAATCTTTATCAGTACTCGTCAAGCGTAAATTCAACAAATCATATTTTACCCGCTTACGCCATTGATCCTTTAGTTCGGTATCGTTCTTAAAATAAGGAAGTTTTTCTCTATACGCCACATATTTCTCATCGACATCAAAGTCATGAGGGGCATCTACTTGTGTCAACGCGTATTCCATTGCCTCCAAATAGCGTTGCGAATATACATTGAAAATATAGAATGGAGCCGATAAATCGCCTTTTCTAAAGTCTTGACTTACGGTATTCTCAAATTGTTTGAAATCATCGATATCGGACTGTAATAGGTAATTACGCCCTTGATCCATCGACTTCAATAGGTTTGCGAAAACGATCTGTGATAACGAATCCGTCATCGGTACTTTTTTATAACTATAGTTTTCAAGTAGATTGGCCACTTCGGCTGCAATCACTTCATGCTGTGCCGACGGTTTTAACTGTAACGCTTCTTCATCCAGACTCACACGGGGTTTTGATCCACAAGCTATAAATGAAATTAAAGCCAGACCAAATACGATATTCTTAAACATATAAGATATTTTTTTTAAATACATTTGCAATAATCCTTTTCAGTATCCAAAACTTACAACAAAATTTTGAATGCCATAAAAATACTGAAAACAAAGCATAAAATAATAGGGTCACTAAAATTAACGACCAGAAGCTACTAAGTTAAACATTAATTTACTTTTAAATAACTTAATAAGCGGCGAAATATTGTGTAAAGATTCTATGACGGGTGAGAAAAGACGCGCATTTGTGATTCTCCAAATTAGAACCTAACTTTGTAAAATAGGAAAGGAACGCATATGAAACTCTATCAAAAGAGTCTTTTTAACAATATATTAGGTGTATTCGCTTTGGGACTTAGCTTTACTTCTTCCCAGGCGCAACAGGTTGATGGCGCGTTGGATCCGGCGGGTTATGTTAATAAGTATGACACAGATTTTGACGGTGTAGGGCCTCGGGTATATGTGCTCCCTGCTCCTCGAACCCGAGAAGAGTTGCTCACGGATTCTTACAAAGAGAAAGCGTCTTTTCAAGATAGCATCGACAAGGCGCTTGATTTTCAGCAGTTAATTGCGGAATTTAAAACTACTATCGCTGAAAGAAATGTGCAGTACCTCCTGTCGCCTATGCCGAGTACTGCTTTAGCGTGGAACGAATTGGTGGAGCGGGAAGTGGAACGCGGTAATTACAACGCCGCTTACGGCTTATTACACACTTACGCTTCATTGTCTCTAAAAGAAGGGACTATCTCCCAAACGTTAGGCTTGTTGCAAAGTGCTCTTCAGCATGCACAGAAGACGTCAAACACATCCGATGTCGCCGTCATCCAATATAATCTTGCCAACATTTTTTTGTACGATAAAAATATTCAACAGGCAGGTTACTTTCAAGAAGCTTACTATAAAACGGCTGTTCAACAGAAGAGTATTATCGACCAGGCTAATTCCCTACTGAAAATAGCCTTTATCCAAGCACACGACAAAGATTACCGGTCTGCCGAGAACAACATCATCCGTAAAGCTATTCCATTACTAAATCGAGCGAAGGCTTACGAGCAAAAAATTGTTGCCTGGCAGACGTTGGCCCGGATTTACCAATTACAAAATAAACATACGGAAGCCCAGTGGTTTCTGATCCAAGCCCGCGACCTAGCAAATAGTAAAAACTTCAGTGGAGAGCTTGCTGAAATTGAATATATGCTGGCGTCCTCTAAATTTGTTCAGAAGAATTATAACGTTGCCAAAAAGGAATTCATGCAAGCGGACGAACTAGCAAAATCAGAAGATAATAAACTGCTCCAGTTGGCTATTGCAGACAAGCTGGGCCAGATATATATGACGCAGCGTGATTTCAATAATGCCGAAGCTGCCTTACATGACTATCAGGGTTTGCGGGAAGAGCTTTTTGCTCAAACTCTTTAGGTTAAAGAATGTCACGGCCATCTTATTTTTTGTTTATTTTCCCAAATAGTCGGTAACCTAGACCTATCCGTACATCGATATACGGATAGAAGATTTTCCTACGATTGTCGACAAATACTCGCGATTTGCTTCATTTAATAAAAGGTGAAACTTAGGATTTTGATATACTATCTGTCCCCATTTATTAGAGATTATATAAAGCTTATATAGGGGTTTTATAGAGGGTTGATAGAGGTAAATCACTAATATTACTCTATTTAGACTGTATTTTATTTGTGGATTCTCATCGTAATGATTAGCTTTATTCTAATTAAATAGTACGAAAGTGTACTGATTTTATAAACACCAGTATAAACATTGAATCCTTATGGCAATTCTAAAAGATAACATCATCGGTTCCTTTTCGGGAAAAATAGGTGGCATTTGTGGGTTACCAATTAAATGGACAAACCATCATTCGCGGTCTTCCAGTGCAACCTAAACGAAAACCGAGTAGATTGGCGGCATTAAATCAACAACGTATGAAAGCTGTTTCTCAATTTCTCAAGCCGATTAAACGAATTATTAATTGGGGATATCGTGATATGGCTCCGCCAGGAAGCCGGGTCGGCACTTTCCAACAGGCGCAATCCTATACGTTTAAAAACTCACTGGATTACGACAGCGATAACGATAACGCGCCCTATGTTAACCCCGAAAAGGTGTTGCTATTCCGGGGCGAAGAACCGGCACCGGAAAAACCGCAGGTGAGACGAGAAGGCAAAACATTGGTTTTTGAATGGGAGTCATTTTTTACAACTCCCCAAGATCGCATATTTGTCGCAGCTATTTATGACGGATCCCACCAATACGACTTGTTGCTGACCGGACCCGACCTATCGGTGAAGAAGTATATTTGGGAACCCCAACGCGTTGTTATGGCTGAGGGGAAAATACTCCATGTTTATGTGGGAACAAAAAACATGCTGACGGACAAATTGTCTGATTCGGTGTATCTGGGGGCAGTGTAAGAGATTGGTTATGCGAGACCGCATAAAAAAAGCCCTTTTTTTAAAAAAAGGACTTTTAGGATTGTGGGAGATACTGGGTTCGAACCAGTGACCCCCTGCTTGTAAGGCAGGTGCTCTGAACCAGCTGAGCTAATCTCCCGAGGTTCTTATGTGGAGAATACTGGATTCGAACCAGTGACCCTCTGCTTGTAAGGCAGATGCTCTGAACCAGCTGAGCTAATTCTCCAAGCCTTTTGCTTATAGCGTGTGCAAATATAGGGGTAAAATCTGATTTGCAAAATTATTTTTTCATATTTTTTACACTATGATATCAATCCTTTAGTTACCAATTATATAGATTTCCCATCTATTTTGATTAAAACAATTACACCTTAATCACACGCTTTCCTATGATTCGTATTCTTTAT
The DNA here is from genome assembly GCF_014692525.1 of Sphingobacterium chuzhouense. Lineage (GTDB taxonomy): Bacteria > Bacteroidota > Bacteroidia > Sphingobacteriales > Sphingobacteriaceae > Sphingobacterium > Sphingobacterium chuzhouense. Next base: position 82,437 of record NZ_JACNYL010000007.1, on the reverse strand, counting down.
AACAATATTGTTCTTATTGCTTACAAAACACCTTTTTTCATTAACATCAACGCATGATTAACGGCTCTAGCTGTCAATGCCATGTAAGTCAGCGAGGGGTTCTGTGTAGCAGTGGACGTCATACAAGCTCCGTCTGTTACAAATACATTTTCACAGCTGTGTAGTTGGTTCCATTTATTGAGTAGGGAAGTTTTTGGATCATGCCCCATACGCACGCCGCCCATCTCGTGGATATCATTTCCAGGTCGGCGATCATCATTTCTTGTTTTGACATTCTGAAAGCCTGCCGCATCAAACATCGCCGTCATTTGCTCAAAATAGTCTGTTCGTATTTTCCAGTCATTGTCGTCGTATGCCACATCGATATGCAACAATGGAACACCCCATTGATCCTTTTCTGCTGTATCGAGCCACACTTTATTGCTTTCTTTAGGAATAGTTTCGGCCATCATATGCGAACCTACCCGCCAATTTCCCAGTTTTGGATGTAGTAATTGATCTTTCAGTGATACGCCGACACCGGAAGTATCCGTAGATGGGGTCCTGCTAGCACTAAATGTCGCCGCCCAGCCCCTTAGAAAATCGGTTTCCTGCTTGTAGATGTTACGGAACCGAGGAATATACCCCCCTCCTGCCGGATTCCGCCCATCTGTACGATATTCCAACTCGCCGTCGTATTCACCGGTTATGACAGCGGTGTAACTATGGAACCCAATATACTTACCAAGCAATCCATTATCGTTGCCCAATCCGTTAGGAAAACGGCTTGAAGTCGAATTAAGAAGAATGAGGTTGCTGTTCAAGGCGGAGGCATTGACAAAAATTACCCGGCTGTAGAAATCGATTACTTCCTTGGTATTGGTGTCAATTACCCGCACACCTACCGCCTTGCCCTTCTGCTCATCATATATAATGGATTCCACGACAGAAAACGGTCTAAGCGTCATATTACCTGTTTTCTCTGCCCACGGCAATGTAGACGCGTTGCTACTAAAATATCCGCCAAAGGGGCAACCTCGCTGGCAAAGGACACGATTTTGACATTGGACACGTCCCTGTTCCAAATGGATCGGTGCTGGCTGAGATAGATGGGCACATCTCGCACTTATTACATAACGATTATCGTATTTTGATGCTACGATATTTTTAAAATGATTCTCTACAGCATTTAACGGATATGCAGGCAAAAACTCCCCGTCAGGAAGCTCAGCCACACCATCCCGGTTACCTGCGACACCAATGAAGCGTTCTACATGGTCATACCACGGGGCGAGATCACGATAGCGTATCGGCCAATCCACAGCGAACCCATCTCTGGCCGGCCCTTCAAAATCAAAATCACTCCACCGTTGCACTTGTCTTGCCCATAAAAGAGACTTTCCTCCTACCTGATATCCCCGAATCCAATCGAACTCTTTTTCCTGAATGTAGGAGTGTTCATCGTCCTTCACAAAAAAGTGTGCGGAATCTTCCCGATAAGCATAGCAGCGATTGGCAATCGGATTCTTTTGCTTATCTTCATAAGGCATTTCCAACCGATGCTCAAACTCATAGGGATACATGTTGGTTGTAGGATAGTCCTTTACATGCTTTACATCCCGTCCTCTTTCTAAAACGAGTGTCCGTAGTCCCTTTTCACAGAACTCCTTGGCCGCCCATCCGCCGCTAATTCCCGATCCGATGACAATAGCATCAAAAGTGCGTTCCTTTATGCTATCTATGTTGATATTTGCCATTCCTTAAATTAGTTCCTTTGTATTTATTCAAACTTTTGCATATCCATTATATCGTCCTGGAACTAGTTCGTATATCAGCTTGTTTTTCATTACATACGCTGAATTCAAATATCCCTGTATAACTCTCCTTTTTGTCATCATAAAAAAGTCGAATAGTGGATGTTCCTTGTCTTGTTCGATCTTCACCAAATAAGATTGCCCTAAAGAATTATTCATCTCCTGATCCCAATCCTTCAGCCCTTGGACAAAAACCTGCTGGTCTCCCTCGTTATGGCAATCGTCGATCATTTTTAGTACAAAAAGGTGTAGATGAAGTGCTTTTCCTCCCGGACTATCAGTTTCGGGTATAATGGATTCTACTATTTCGGCAAGGAGGTTTTCTTGCTCAGCATTAATATACAGTTTACGCAGGGCGATAGAAGCTTTATTCGCCCCTCCCCAACATGATGGAAACAGTACTATTCCCCCTGCTATGAAAAATAATTGCTTTAAAGCTGTTCTACGTTGCATATTTTGATTCTTTGAAAAACGCTACTTCTTTAATTCCAAAATTAGAACACAATCATCTGCCGCAGCAGGTGGAATAAACGCTACTGGCCCATTTGATATTACTTTTTCTTCATGTTGTATCTCACCATTACGAGGATCAAACCAACTGACTTTATAAACGGTATCGGCAGATAAAGACAAATTCAACACAATCACCTGACTAACTGGTGTGTATACATATATACAGGACTTATCGGCGTTCGTCGCTGCCCGGATATGCGAGGCACCGGACCTATTAACCCCATAAATCAATGATTGATCCGGAACCAAAGTAGAAAAATCCCAATTTTCCATAAAAAATCGAAGGTGCTTTATCTGCTCGGCGCCTGGTCTTGTGAGTGCTTCACGCCAGGTATACAAACTGGGCACTACGTATTCTTTTCCGGTATCTACAAATTGCCATACGGCATTATTTCCATAACTGAATCCCATTGCTCCCGACAAAAGTCCCCAATATGCCTGTTGGCGCACGTCTTTATCGGTAAAAAATCCTGCCTCGAAATAATCTCTGTCTATGATTATACCCGACGTATCGAATACCGATCCGATAAGTTCCTCTGATGGCCTTTTTGATAAGTATTCCCAGAACTTTATAGGAATATCTTCGTAGGCCGGCTCCGCATCAAGAAATGGTTTTTGTGGATCTAACAAACGGTGTGCCTCTGCGTATTGATAGCCGGGCATCGATCGGCGGGCGTGACCTGTTTGGTACATATTAAAATCCAACCAAGTAGATTTATGAAACCAATAAGCAGAACTGCTTTCGCCAGCCGGGTGGTAGCTCATCAATTGCTTATCATCATTGCCTGCCCGAATCCCTTCCGCTAGCTTATCCCAGATAAGCTTTGCTTGACCATTATCCACATTACGGTCTCCTCCGAGTACCCAGATAATTGATTTATCCTTATAGCGATCACCAAGAAAGTTACCGTATTGATAGGCATTTTGAGGGGTGAAGATATAGGGGCGTTTACCGTCCCTTGCATTTTGAACATTATTCCCCCAAGTAGGAAGTACTGCTAAACGAAGCCCCAAACTTTGTGCTTTATTGATGACATAATCCACATGTTCAAAGTATCGAAGATTAGGCTTAGCCGGATTCTGTCCATGCAAAGGAACTTCACCGTAAGCATTGGATACCGTTAATCCTTCATGTTCCGCTAATATTACCGTATAGATAACGGTGAATCCTTGTTTCATCCGCACGGTTAAATATTCATCTACTTCTTCTCGGTTCAACTTATGAAATAGCTCCCATGCGGTGTCGCCAATCCATATAAACGGCTTTCCATCCGATGTTTGTAAATAGCTTTTCGATGGTGCCACAGTCAGTTGCTGCGCAATTCCTATTTGCAAGTGGATAAAGCTCAGCATCCAGATAAAGGTCCAAACCGATTTCATCATGAACATTATTTTTGATTCACTACCCGTCTATTATTACTTACTTGACCGCAATGTATTTATCGGCACCTGCGGAACCAACGATTTACTTACTTTTTCCGTTATCTGCGATTTCGCTAAGTGGAATTTGCCATTTGCTACTATAGTATCGGAGGATACCGCTATTTTCAAATCATAAATACCCTTTTCTGCCACCCAAGCAGAGGCGTCCGTATCAAAAGAAGAAAGCATACGGGGGCTAATTTCAAAACGAAGCGTTTCTCGTTCACCGGGTTGCAACAATCTCGTTTTCGCAAAAGCTTTCAGTTCCTTTTCGGGATGCTCCAATTTACCTGACGGTGCCGTGGCATATACCTGAACGACCTCTTTTCCCGGATATCGACCCGTATTCTCCACCGTAACCATTAGTGTTGCGTTTCCCCCTTTTCCTTTTTCAATTTTGAAATCAGTATAGGTAAACGACGTATACGAAAGCCCAAAACCAAAGGGAAACGATGTTGGAACACGAAATGTATCATAATATCGGTAACCTACATAGATATCCTCTTCGTAAACAACTTCTGTTGGATTCTCGGAAGGTGTTCCGGGGAAGTTTTTTGCAGACGGAGCATCGGCATAACGCACGGGAAATGTTGTGGAAAGTTTTCCCGAAGGGGTGAATTTACCACTGACCAAATCGGCAACAGCATGCCCGCCCTCCTGACCAGATTGCCAGGTCAACAATATACCATCTACCTTATCTTTCCACGATGCCGTTTCCACAACTCCGCCCACGTTTAGCAGAACAACTACCTTTTTCTGTTGCGCATGGTAAGCGTTTGATACGCGATCGATTAAAGTTAATTCCTCCGCTGTTAGATGAAAATGATCGACATGACGATCACCGCCTTCACCAAAGATGCGCATAATCGTGATAATGGCCATATCGGTTTCCTTAGCGCTTCTTTCGATTTCACGATTATCCCACTCTAATTCACTTAAAATGCTATCCCTTGGGGGCATAGCCGTTATCAAACTATCCGCCTTATCCGACAGGGGCTTTCCTTTTTCCAGATGGGTCGTATATTTTCCTTCTAAAACCGGATCCAGTCCAAATCCCGCTGTTTTCAATCCTTCAGCAACAGACACGGCATGCTCATAATTGACCGCTCCACTCCCTGTTCCACCGGGCAGATTTTTGTAGCTATAATTGCCAAACAATCCTATTGATGTAGATCTGGCTTGGATAGGCAACGTATTTCGTTCGTTTTTTAACAAAACCATACTCTCCCGCGCTACCCGTCGTGCAATTTCCTTACTCTTTTCAAAATCAGGCTTCTCCGTATAGGGATAATCTTTTACCGTACCTGTTTTTAATGCTACGTTGAGTATATTTTCTATATTTTGGTCGATCACGTCCATGCTTAGATTTCCCTTACGCAGAGCATCTGCAATCGTATCTGTCCATACTTGTAGCCCGGGCATCAGCAAATCATTATGTGCTTTCATCTGTTCGACCGGATCGTCGCCTCCATACCAGTCCGTTAGCACAAAACCATCGAATCCCCATTCTTTTCTCAGGATATCGACGAGCAATTCTTTACTTTGCGGCGTGTACACGCCATTTATCTTATTATAAGAGGACATGACCGTCCAAGGCTTTGCCTCCTGTACGGCAATACGATATCCCTCCAAATATATCTCCCGCAATGCGCGCTCTGATACAATGGTATTGATATACCGTCTACTCGTTTCTTGATTATTGGCTGCAAAATGTTTTATAGAGGCTCCTACTCCTTTGGATTGTATTCCTTGAACGTACGCCGACGCCATCTTACCCGTCAGCAAGGGATCTTCGGAATAATATTCAAAACTCCTACCGCCTAGTGGATCCCTGTGAATATTCATGGCGGGAGCCAATAAGATATCCACGCCATATTCAAGCGCTTCATGTCCCATGGCTTCGCCTATTTCCCTAGAAAGCGAAGTATCCCACCCGGAAGCCACTAACGTGGCAACTGGAAAAGCCGTAGCGTAATACGTTTGGCCGTCACCTGAACGTCTTGGCGCAATACGTACACCTGCCGGCCCATCAGACAGATAAATGGGTGGTATACCTAAATGCAGAAAAGGATAGGTATATCCCCCGACAGCTACAATATTTTTTTGTCTTTTGCCCGGCAAAGCGGTGGGATAGATCTCCCGACGTTTTGCCCCCGTCACCATCAATGCTTTCTCGTCTATCGTCATCGCCGCGATGACATCTTTTAAGGGATCCACACCAAATTGCGGATACTTCTGTTGGGCGAAAAGCTTAAATATTTCATTTGCGATCAACTCGTGCCCCAAACGGTTGGGATGATTAACATGTGACATAAACGGTTCTATGGTTCCATTCTCTTTAAACACAGCTTCAAAAGCAGCGTAAGAATCTGCAACGGGCAGTCCATATTTTGCCGCCAGCTTTCTGATCTGCTGGGCATGCTTGCTCAGCAGATTTTCCGTATTCCCCATATCTTGTCGCTGGTCCGGAGACGGCGTTAACAGCACGACCGATATATTATTTAATTTCGCCTCCTCAATCATCTGCGCCCAAGCCGCTTCCGAGCGTTCCAATCCTAATCCTAAATCATTTAGAGCATAATCAATGAAGATAACATCTGGTTGGTGTGGCAATACATCTGTCGCGAATCTGGCGGCACCTTTTTCGGCATGTTCTCCACCAATCGCGGTAGTAATGATGTTAATGACCGCTTTCGGATATACTTTTTTCAGTAAGCCAAGTAAGATGTAAGGATAAGAATCCAAGGTATGTACCTCTTGATTTGACCAATAACCGGACGGAACGGAATGCCCGTGGAAAACGAGATTTATGGTTCGGTTATGCGGAAAGACCTTCGCCAGCTCTTGTTTCAATACCCCTAGATTATCTGCAGTATCTTTTTGTGCATTGGCATGGATGGCCAAGCACATAAAGAGACAAAATGTATAAAAAAATATTTTCTTCAGCATTGTATGTTAATTTTTAATCACCATGCGACGGTAACATGCCCTGTCACATCTTTGATTACAAAATGGTGCCCGTATTTAGGGTCTCCCAATTCAAACGTTTGATGTCCCGTCTTCCATGGATAGCCTGCGTTGAGGTACGCTCTAAAATTTTCGGCAGTGATATTCTCTTCCGGATAAATTCGAAGCGTCGCGTTCTTCAATCCAGCTATCCGAATTCTTCGGCTGATTCCCAATTCGCCCGAATGCATCTCTTTAGATGATACGATGCCGTCCTCTTGTTCTACAAAAACACGAACTTCATGATGCCAAGCGGTCGGGAATTGATAGGTGGTCATACCATTTTCTATTTTGCTATCATATCCATGTAATATGGGCGCTCCTTGTGGAAATTTAAATTTCTGTACCACGGTTGTATTGGGCGCATACCCCGAAAAGAAAAAGCCGTTGTGACTGCGGGCAATACTGAGCATCGGGCTCTTGATCGAAAGATCGTCCTTTTCAAATGAAAACAAATAATCAAATTCTTTCAAGGCGTGGCGCGCCAATTTTGGACTAATCGCCCATTTTTGTGGATCATCTGGGCGTAAAAGCATACCCCCTTGGAAACTACTCGAATTTGTTCCTCTTATATACACCACTTTACCACCCTTCCAATCCGGCAGTGATCTCGACCATACTTGGTCCCGCTCCTCATTTCCCTGTATAACATGCGCCAAACGCTTCGTATACGAATCTTTCGTATGGGCAATAACGGTGCGCATACTACCGCCGGAGAATAGCGGATTATGGTGGATATTCGTAGGTATATCGTGCTGTACCTTATCGAGTTCGATATGGCTAACTAAGCGAAAATTGCCTTCTAATCCGCTAATATTTTTAAGATTCAACAAGTCTTTAAAAGCGTCACTGGCTCGATCCGCAGGTCCATATACCATAACTTGTCCGCCGTTTTTAATAAACGCTGTCAACGCGTGTTCCTGTTCGGAACCGGCGTCGGGAACAATGGTCAGTATAACGGACTCTCGGTAATAGTTGGGATCCGTCTTCAACAACTTCGCAAAATTGGTTGTAGAAGTGATCGTGTTTAACGGCAAACCGTGGTTGATCGCCTGTCTGATAAACCAATCGCCATAGTATATTTCCGGCAACAGCTCTTGCTGCTCTTTTGCCCAATCGTGATATTCATCAAACGGATATACCCATACCAACGGTCCCGCAGCAGTTGGCGAATCTTCTCGTCCCCTTAAAATATGGGGAATGACTTCATTTGGAACGACATCCGGAATGTCTCCGAAGGAATCATCGATCGTCAAAAAGTTCAAGGTAGTAGGAAGTCCGACTTGGCCTTTTTCGTCAATCCGGGCGACGGACATCGGCATATAGATATCGTGCGGAAAACGCCCATATCTGTCCAGCCAAGGACTATTTAGCCACCAAGGATCATGCGTATAAAACCGATAGACGTAACGATTGTCCGGCAGATCGGCAATATGGGACATATATCCTACCATCTCCAATCCAAAATCCCCATCAATGGCTGCCCAAGGAGAATTTGGCGGCGGTAAGATATCGAATCCAGACTTATATATGGCGCGCAAATCCACGCCATCCCGTGCCAAATCGATGCCGGTGGAAAGGTTGGAACCCCTAGTCTGGATTTCGAAATCAGGGCATTCTTTGCGGAATAGCGTCCAAAAATCAATAATCTTTTGGCGTGTATCTTCCAGTTTTTCTTCCAAAAAGCCTTCTCCCGTAAAAACCGCGCCAGTGGAAGACCACGGCTCTACACCAAATCCGAAACCATTACTTAACCAGAGGAAATCAAAGTTCAAATCTTGTAGGAAATGTTGGCTTTGCTTACCAAAAAAAGTTCCAAATGGCGTTTGATCTGGTATTCCATTGGGATACGCCGCGTACGAGACATCATCTGCATGTAATACCGCATAACAACTGACAAATGATTTGTGACCCATAGCGTTGCCTTCCAGTATTTCAGGATGTCGCACATATTTAAATTCAGATTTGGCAAATTCGGGACCGGGATCAAACGTCGCACCTATTTTTATCGCTTTACCCGTTAATTTTTCCCCTTTTTCGCGCAGGATCTCGATAATCAACTTCAGATCCGCATAGGAAAAATCGGGTGGATTTTCCATATAAAGGTATGCGCGCTCATGCAGAGAGAGCTCCTTGGGACCTGCACCTACTTCATGATTCGTGTTGGGATTTCCGATGTACTTCGCCCACTCTAAAGATTGATCCAGTTTTCCGGTATATTCCAATATTTCTGAACCATCGGATATCCATAGCATAATAGAAACGGTATCTGTATGAACCAATAAATTCCCCCATTGCCTAAACATGTGTTCTGCCACCTGCTCGATATACGCTCGATCTTTCTGCTTAAATGGTTTCAACGATGTCTCCAACGTGATATTTTGAAACTTTACAGGCTCTTTGGGATACTTCTCCAGCCAGGAAACAAATAGCATGTAGAGCGGAAATAGTACCAACGTCAGATAAATTTTTGACCCCTTCATCTTATCTTATTTTACAAAAACAGTTTCTATATTAAGGTATCTTCCGATCTTTAGGATGGTGTCTGCATGATGCCCTATGCCCAGCGCAAAATGATGCGTGGGCCCTTCGGCAACCCAATTTTTTAAAAATTGGCGTATATCATCTCCAAAGAATCCACGTGTATTGGTATTACCCGTCGGCGGTATAGGCCCTGCAACAGATTCACCTTCCGCTACAATGAATTTGAAGCGCCCATCAAATGTCGAGCTGATGCTTAACATCGTAATCGGCCCTTCTTTAATTTTAAATTCTACGCCTGCCCCAAACCCCGGTTTACCATGATATTTTTTTAGGCTTCTTAATACCGGCTTACCCTCTGCAATCGTAACATTGTGTGGTCCATCATGACCAACCAACACAAAATTTTCGTTGAAATCTACTGGATGAAATTCCGCAAAACTACCGCCAATACCCAATCGATCCATCACCATCATGGCTATACAGGTTTTAAGATCAGATTCGCCACACATCGGGAACCCTGCTGCAGTAAGAAGAGAGTTTCCGACAATCAAGTTTGACATGACGAGTTGCTCCGTACTTTGTGCTGCACCTTCATAATAATAAGCCAGGCCATCTAGTTTCTTCGTCGCCACAAAAGCTTTCAACGCTAACGATACTCTTGCTGCTACTTCCAGATCGGCAGGTTTAAGCTTATCCGATATCGGATCGGAAACCGGATCCGGGGTATCGAAGAAATCCAGTATAAATTCCTTTTCTCTTTCCAGATCAATCACATCGACCTCCTGATATTGCTGAATAATCTCATGCGATTCACATTGCACCACATGCAAGCCGAAATGGGCTGTCAGCATGGTGGAGTCTGTATGCATATCCAACATCGCTTCAATGGGATGTCCGATATGCCCAATCCGAGCGTTCTTCAAGCTATGCAATACATTGGCAATGCGACAGTATTTACCAATCTCTTCGACGGCTTCTGCATCATCATATAGCGTCCCGATAATGACATCAGGTACCGGACGCCCTAACCGCACGGCTACTCCTGTAAATTCCGGCAACGAACAAATATCGTCGTTAAAAAGCTGCTTATAGGTAGATGCCTGTTCGTAATTGAGTGCCTTATCCGGCTGTAGTGCCACCAAGATTAGTGGTACTTGGACGTTCTTTACTATTGCTCCGAAGGTACTCGAAGTAGCATAAGTAAGCATATCGCAAAAAATAAGATCCAGATCGGCGCCTAAGAGCCGGGGCACAAGATCATACGCCGATTGCGCATCGTCTACCATGCCGAAGTCGACAACTTCAACATCAAATTGTTCAACCATGTTCATAAACACGGCTTGCTTCTCCTGCATATCAGCAAGCAGCCCATCAAATTGTGCCCAATATTTAACATATCCTACACCAAAAACTCCGATACGCGCCTTGCCTACTTTCTTTGATAATGGTTTATAGAAGGCCGTACTTGAATCCAATTTTATTTCCATAATTACAGTTTATACTTAACGCACTAAGTTATTTCACTTCAAACATAATCATTAAATAACTATTTCACAAAAAAAATCAAACTAATTTATTCCTGCATTAAAACAATGCTTTTATCCGGGGTATAAATACCAAAAAGAGGAGAAAACCTAGGGGGTACATCAACCCTGCTGTAACCCATAATGGCGTATACGAATAACGTGTCACGATTTCTCCGATAAAAGGGTTTATCAACAAACTGGACAATGCACCGGCGGTGCCGGACAACCCCACGACGGTCGATGTCGCCCTACTTCCGAAAATATCGGAAATAGCGGTAATATAATTCGTGATCCAAAATCCATGCGCAAATAGCAATAATGTTAGTAGTGCTATGGCAAGCTGATAAGACCCAACAAACGCAATAAACGGTGCACAGAGGGTCAATCCTGCCGCTATTCCCATAACCCATTTCCTTGCTTTATTGATGGAAATACCTCGCTGTATCAATTTGTCAGATATCCAGCCGCCAAAGATGTTCGAAATTCCGAGTGCCAAAAAAGGAATCCAAAATAAATCGCCGATACGTTCAAACGACATCCCTCGGTATTCGCTTAGGTACTTAGGCACCCAAAACATTAAGAAATAAAGAACCGGATCAAGTAAGAAGCGGATACTGACAAAAACCCATAAATATTTGTTTTTCAAAATGCTTGCAAAAGGAACTGCGTTCGATATAATCTTTTCCTTTTGATTCCCCAGATACTTTTTCCAAGGGATCAGAAACCAGCTAACAACCCAAATCATCCCGACGATAGCCGGAATAATAAAGCTTGCTCGCCAACCAAAGCTAGAGGCTACGTAGATGGTTAAAGGTGGCGCCAAAACGGCACCGATTGCTGATCCACCGATGGCAATACCGTTAGCCATACCCCGCTTCTTTTCGTCGAACCATTCATAAACGACCTTCGCCGCTCCGGGAAAACACCCGCCTTCCCCGAAGCCCAGAAGAAAACGGAAAGCAATTAACTGGTAGAAGTTCTGCATGACCCCATGCAGAAAACAAGCGATAGACCAGATCAATACCGCTAGTCCCAAACCAATTTTTCCACCGACGGTATCGATAATACGCCCCCCTACGGTAAACATTAATGCATAACTGACCAGAAAACTCGTGTTTATCCAACCATATTGTACATCTGTAATGTGGAATTCCTCCTGGATTTTAATTATCGTCATGGACAAGACTTGCCTATCCAAAAAATTTAACCCCGTCGCAATAAAGACCAGGACCAACACTAACCAAGCTATTTTATTCTTCATCTTGTTAACGCATTAAGTTGCGGACTACCAAACATAGTGAACACATTTGTTACACAAACTAATTATTTTATATTTGTAGCAAAATCGTTTTATATTATATATGGATCCCAAATTTATTCTCATCAGCGAAGAAATTATCAAACGAATCAAAGAAGGCGATTTAGCGCCCGGCGATAAGGTTCCTTCGGAAAATGAGTTAATCAAAACCTTCAAAGTCAGCAACACAACGGCACGGAAGAGCCTCTTAAATTTAGAGACACTTGGTTGGGTACGTCGAATTAAAGGCAAAGGCACATTTGTGCTTAATCGCACCGGTGACCATAAAATTGTTCGCACATTGGGTTCGGTCGAATCCACGCGGAGAGGATTCAATGAAAGTTTATCGCAAGAAGGGTTCGAGCCTAAAAATATTGTCATTGAAAAAACGATATTACAAGAGGGTATTTCTACCATGATTCAACATAAACAACTGACGCTCGAAGGTCCGGTTTTGAAGATCCGTATCCTTCGCTACGCTGACGACGATATCTTGAAAGACGAGACCCGATATATATCCCTTAAGCACTGTCCAAAAATTGAACGCATATCGCCCGAAATTTCTTTTTTCAAAACATACGAGCAAACCTATCATATTAAAATAAAGACGATAGAGCAAACACTTAAGACAACAATATTTGACACCAGCACACCGGATAACTACTTTGAGAACGACAAACCTCTCCCTATATTTATCCTGGATGGAGCTGTTATAGCGGAGGATGGAAACATTATTGAAATAGAACATTCTTTTTATAGCGGCGATAAGTACCAGTTTGGCATTATCGCGCACCCTAATTACTAAATCACTTACCATTGACTTTCAAGTATTTTAAGAGTACTTTTAGCTGCGGACGATCTATCCCATCTCTTGGTTCTATTGCTAATTTGTACTTATTCCACCAAGGTCCGGCAGCCCAGTATGTTCCATTCACGCCATTATCTTTGAGGTAGTTCAGCATATTATCAAGCGTTACCAACCAACGGGGATCATCATCCGGAACACCGTATTCCCCGACAAAGCCTTTTAAATTATTTTCTTTCAGCCATTCTACAAACGGGCGTGCCCGAACAATACCTGTTTCTGGCGTTGTCCCTTCCTCATCATAGGTGCCTTTATACGTTCCGGAAGCGTCTTTATCAAAATAAAGATGACCTTCAAAAATCAGATTAGCGGATGGGTCTACCAAGTCTTTTAGATTTCCACTGGCTTGTTGCCAACGGTATGTCGAACTCCAGCTATCACCTCCTACCATAATCGGTGTATCCATATCCATTTCCCGGATTTTAAAAATAGCCCGTTGCGCTATATTAAACCAAGGTATGGAATCTAACATGCCGTGTGGTTCGTTCATTAATCCGTATGCCCAAATATTTTCTTTCGTTCGAAATTGTTCTGCAAGTTTTCCCCAGACATCTTCAAAGTGTTTAATAGGCAGATTGGCTGAGCCGATAATTTCCCGGGTACCATTTACAAATCGACGTCCATAATTATGCATATCCAAGATAACCCAGAGGTTTCTCTCCCGTGCGGCGTCAACAAAAGCCATCATTCTTCCTAATTCTACTTCGTCTAATGCGCCATCTAGCTCGTGTTGTATCCGTTCCCATAAAAATGGCAGACGGAAGAGGGTTAATCCTTTTGATTTGAAGTAATCCAGTTCAGCAACGGTGGGATATGTATAATCACGATTGTAAACACCAGGAGTTTTCTGATGCGCAAATTCAGCTCCTGCTAAATTTACCCCAAAAGGAGCTTCACTACGATCTGGCATATCTAAATCCGCCTTTGCCAACCGAAAGCGGTGCGATTGCGGCTGATTAAGCTGATATATTGCTTCTGGTAAAGTGTTCGCTTGCTTTTCCAAATCCATCTGTTGGGGTTTGTTTTTCAAATATGCCTCAAATATGCTATGGAATGTTTCGTAGCGGGCATCTTTTGACACCTGTAAAAAAGAAAGGTATTCCGAAATAAATGTTTTAATCGGCTCGAAATCTCCACCCCACAGTTCTTTGGGAAGATAACTAAATTCTACAAATTTAATTTCTCTCAACTGCCGCTGCACGTTACGATAAGCTACCGCTTCCTTAAAGACTTTTAACGCTTGTTGATACTGGGGCGTATTTTTTCTCTCTGCCAAGTTTATACCTTTCGCCAATTCCTCCTGTGTAAAATTGCTGATGAGGATATCATCGATCGTAAGCGTATACACGCCCTCCTCCAAATCTTTTACCTGTAATAATTGTGTATTGAAATCGTCTACAAAAGGGACAAGGGTCAATGCTTTTTCTGCTTCGGGAGGTACGGGAAAAGGCAGCCTTTCTTCCAGATAATCAAATGTCAGCTCGTCTTCCTGCATGTTTAAATTACTGACTGTACCATATTTAACATCCGTTATGCTACCTTTATCAATTGTAAGTGATGACACGTTATTGGGGGTATCCATCGCTTTAAGGAAAGTATAGGCCATCACAAAATGTCCCGGCGGGCCCGGATGAACCCTATCTTGACCGACGATGGTGGATTTAACATCCGTTTGTTGAAGATTAGCGTTGACTTCATGCATAATCGTCCAGTAGTCGATTACCATGACCTTGTGTTTCTTGGCTAGCTTATCGATGATTTTACCGCATTTTTCCAACGCACCATTTACGCCCACCAAGTTGACAGCAGTCAAATCTCCGGTTTGATCATAGATACTCGGTTTCTGTAAGATAATATTCGTTTTTGTCCGTTTTAAACGCGTCAAAAATGAATCGTAATACGATTCAAAATCTTTCAACGCTCTCTCCTTCCGTTGCTGAATATCAGGTTCAGCTTGTTTCTCCGGCGTGTACAATCCACGGTTGACATCATTCATCCCCGCCATTACGATAGACCAGCCTGCTTTATGCGGAATAATATCGGCATCCATCCTGCGCAGGAAACTATTGGCGTTGTCGCCTTTAATCCCCAGATTGTAAAATGTGACTTTCTTGTCTGGAAAACGGGTTGCATAATACAGCAGAATATAGTGGTGAAAATCGCCGTTATGGGTAATGCTGTTTCCGATAAACGCAATCTTATCACCCGATTTAAATAGGATGTCCTCCTTGTTTTGTGCATAAGCATTGCTGATAAAGGTTATTAACAACACCCATACGAGCATCATATTGGAACCGTATTTTATATGCAAATACTTCATCGTTAAGGCTCTATAGTGATTTCAAATTCCTTCACCACCGATTTGTAATCGTCGGCACTCGCATTAGAAGCCAAAAAAGCAACGTGATAGGTTCCGGGGGTCGTATATGTATATGAATAATCCGAAAGAAGATTGGAACCTATATTTTGAATAGGAATCCCTGTATCCGGTGGCACCTTTGTAAAATAGAGCGGCTTCGTAATCAACCAATCTTCACTAGGGTCCGTATTGGGGCCGCCACCGATAATCACAACATCGGCTGCCCGGATGGTCCATACAGTAGCCGGATTCAATACATCGATTATGCTCCAGCCGGCATTTAGACGATCGGCTACCGGGATTTCTGATCCATCAGGCAGCTCCGTAACAGCTTCTAATTCGCGGACAATCCAATTTCCCGGCGTAGTAGCGGGATCTTTTTTCCCTACAAATTTGAATGCTATAAAAAAGGGGGCTGCTGTATCGACCCATGGCGACAGATCCAGGTATCCTGATTCAACGACCGTGGCATTCGTCGCCATATCCACCTGTGAAGTGACATCTGTCCAGTTGGCCTGCGCCACGCCTTCTGCCGTATATTGCGCCAAGTCACTACTCACCATCAAACGGAGTGTTTCTATTTGATTACCGCCCCCACCGTACTGTGTGGTAATTTTAGCTTTGGGAATTCCTCCCTCCACTTGCGTACGCTCCCTAAAGCGATAGTCAGATCCAGGCAAGCCGGAATAGAAAGTGATATTATCGGGAGCTCCGGAAAATTCAAAACGAATGGTGTCTCCTACCTTATATGTAGTTTTACTTAGCCTCACCTCAAAATCGGGCTGATCTACATGCAGGTCCTTTTCACAGGATACCAAGCCTAAAAAAAAGACTATGGACAGGATTTGATATATATGTTTCATAATTAAGTCTTAAAAAATTAATAACCAGGGTTTTGTGTTAATGCTTTATTTAAAGACATATCATACGTAGGAATAGGCAACAACACGTTGCGGTCGGAGACATTTCGCGAACCGAGCACATGCCCCTCTACACCGCCATTGGCCAATGCCCATGTGATGTATGCTTTCATATCCCCTACAAAGTTGCCCCATCTGATCAAATCTGTACGCCGCGACGCTTCGAAACAAAATTCTCTGGCTCGTTCATCTTTTATAGCCTGTCTAAACTCATCTTTCGATAGTCCCAACAGATCTGCGTTTACATCCGGGTTAGGTGGCTGAGGCAGTAGAAGCCCGTACGCACGTCTTCTCACCTCGTTGATGTACGGATACGCATTATCTGGCCCGTTCAACTCGTTCTCTGCTTCAGCAGCCATCAGCAAGACATCTGCGTAACGCAAAATCGGAAAATTTTGGGGTGAGGTAGAAATATCTTTAGGTGACACCACCTCATATTCGCGTCGCCATTTGCCCATGTTCCTTCTCCATCGATCGTTATTGGGTGTTTTTACGCCCGGTGTACCCACATAGGTATAAGGAGCCAAGTTCCAGTCACGTCTTAAATCATATGAATCTTTCAGCGGTACGGTTGTGCTATTCGGATCAAGTTCATAAAGATCGAACAATTTGCCACTGCCGTTGATTAACCCTCCGCTACGTCCAAGTTCAGCATCTTGTGTACGTATCCCCCCTCTTGCACCGATATAATAAGTGTACTCTTGCATGGCACCCTGTGTATTCCCATAAAATTCGACTTCCCAAATACTCTCCCGGATATCGTATTCATCCTTTGCATATTTAATAAATACATCAGTATAATCGGGATTCAGGCTATGTAATCCTGAATTTTTTACAGCTAGCGCCCATTTTAGAGCATCAGCATACTTAGAATGGTCCATCAAAGGATACCCCGCCATCTTGAGATATACCCTCGCCAACACACCCTGTACAGCAGACCGCGAGACCCTTCCTCCAAAATTCACGGTCTTCTCGGTATTACCCCCTTCCACTTCGTCTACCAATTGCTCGGCCTCCAGCATATCCGCCACAACCAAGTTGTAAACTTCTTTCATAGGCGTTCTCGGTACATCCATTTCATTGATGGAGGGTTTGGCGCTTAGATACAAAGGAATATCACCGTAATTGCTGACTAACATGAAATAGTAATATGCCCGCAGAAACAAGGCCTGCCCCTTTATCCTGTTTTTAGAGCCATCGTCCAAATCCGTACCGTCTACCACATCCAAGATAAGATTGGCACGATATACACCTGTATACAAGGCTTTCCAAAAATCAGTCACGTTTGCTTCCGCCGGGCCGTATATATATACAGTAGCATTGGCAGACCCGGTATTGGTGTATTCGATATCCGTACTTACATTGAGCCAATATGGCCACACATCGCCGTAAAATGTCCGATTTCCAAGGATGTCGTACACTCCGGCAAGTGCCAGTTCAAAATCGTTTACCGTCTCATAGGAGGGTGTTACAAAATCAGTAGGTTTTGTGTCGAGAAAATCTTTGCACGAAGATGTTCCTATCAACAGTGCAATTAAAATATAAGTGAATCTCATCATCATTTACGTTAAAAAGTTGTGGTCAAACCAAAAGTTATCGTCCGGGCCAAAGGATATGCGGAAAAATCAAATCCGGGTGTCAACGCAGAATGCCGTACAGATACCTCTGGATTTGAACCTGAATAGGATGTCCAAGTATGCAGATTTTGTGCCGAAGCATATAATCTAAGCGAGTTTACCTTCAAACGGCTTAACACATGATCTTGGAAAGTGTATCCCAAGGAGACCGTTTTGAGACGCAAGAATGAACCATCCTCTACCGTCCGGCTTGAATAGTAGGTATCCCGTTGTCCACCCGTTCTAAAAAGTTCGTTACTAGGATTCTCAGGTGTCCAGCGATTTTCATAACTCGCATATTGATTTAAGGAACGATGTCGTTTTGCATTTCCCTCGAAAATCAATCTATTCGCATTGAGAATATCATTTCCATAAGACCATTGAAAGAATATATTCAAGTCAAAACCCTTATAATCAAAACGGTTGGTAAAGCCTCCCACATGAATAGGCAATCCTCTTCCGATTACAGTAAAATCCATCTCGTTGACGACCAAATCACCATTTATATCGTTATATTTGATATCTCCAGGTTGAATATTCTCCCGTGGTTGGCCATTTGTAGTGATATGATCCTTTAATACATAGTTTCCCAGTACTTGATCAAAATCATTATATTGGTAGACGCCATCCCATACCAATCCGTACATCTGCGCCAAAGGGCCTCCTACAACAGAAATGTAAGGGAACACATTTCTAAAATCGGTATCAAATGCTACCGGGCTCAGTAAAGCTGTTTGGTTTTCGTTGAGGGCGATAATTTTATTTTGATTAAAACTGATATTGAAATTTGTACTCCATTTAAATCTGCCATTATCGATATTGGTTGTATTTAACGTCAGCTCCAAACCCTGATTACGTAACTCTCCAATGTTCTTGTAAGCCGTAGCCAAGTTAGTGGCGCTGCTCGTCAACCCGGTAGCGTATGGAAGTGTCGCGTCTAACAATAAATCTTTTGTATTTCTTCTATAGACATCTGCTACAAATTCAATTCTTCCTTCCCAAAAGGAGAGATCTAAACCGATATTGCTTTGGACAGTCGTTTCCCATGTTAAATCGGGATTACCATATTGCAAAAGCAATGCTCCACGTGTAGGAGCAGCATTATTAAAGGAATACCCCCCAAATCTGGGAATACTTAACTGTGTTATGTACGGAAAATCTGATACCCGGTTATTCCCAGTAGCCCCATAACTCGTTCTTATTTTGGCATTATGCAAGAAAGAAACGTCTTTTAAAAAATCTTCTTCTGACACGGTCCAGGCAAATGCTGCTGACGGAAAAAAGGCCCACCGCTTACCCGGTGCAAATTTTGAAGAGCCGTCATACCTAAAGGAAGAGGTTAATCTATATTTGTTTTTATATCCATAGTTGAATCTTCCTAAAAACGACATCAAAGCCCATCTAGAAGATGATGAGAATCCAACATTCGTTCCGGCTTCATCCAATCCATCTATCCCGAGTGATTCATTTAACACATTCAATCCCTGGAAACCGTAGTCTCCACTATCGTATTGCTGCAAAGAAAAACCACCGACAGCATTGAGTGTATGCCCTTGTTTGAAGGACTTTTTATAGGTAAGAATATTTTCATTCACCCAAGTCGTTCTCGGGCGAAACGCAATAGAACCGTTTACACCTTCGTTACGCCTTATGTTTCCGTTTGCTGTTAGGGAATTAAAAAACATATCTTGCCGAACCATCACATTGGTGTAAGCAGCCGAAGATCTGAAAACTAGATTCGGATTAAAGGAATATTCGGCATATCCATTTAGCGTCAGTGTATTCGCAAACGTTTCCCGAAGTTCATTTTGGGTCGATAAAATGGGGTTTACCCTAAAGTCATTTTCGGGAGCCGTCGGATCAAACAGGTCTTCCAGAAGCGATTCGTTTACGCCTTGTATGGGTCGAAATCCCCATACGGAAGCCAGTAAGCTTAAACCGCTGTATGTGATTCGCATCGACGGTTCGCCAACGATAATACCGTACGTTTTATTTGCACTATAATTTGCGATCGTTCCTATTTTAAGCTTCTTACCCAATTGTTGGTCAAACTGGAATCGCAACTGTTTTCTATCAAATCCCGAATTGGTGACCAATCCATTATTTTTCAATAAGTTCCCCGAAAGTGAATAGGTCGTACCTCCACTACCGCCCCGCACAGACAATTCATGGTTGTGCACAAATGCTTGTTTATAGATCTGATCCTGTAAATCTATACTCGGCTCGTCCCGGTAACTTTCCAATGTACGTCCCACCAAATAATAATCAGTCGTAAACTGAGGCTCCAGTTCATACTGATACTTTACGAATTCATAAGCCCCCATTAATTTAAGAGGTTTCGGGTTTTCGGCAAAACCACCGTATGCATTATAATTTACCACTGGTTTTCCAGCCACTCCTTTTTTCGTCGTGATCATAATCACACCGTTTGCACCTCGCGCTCCATATATTGCGGTTGCCGAAGCATCTTTGAGTATTTCAATAGATTCAATATCTCCGGGATTGATGCTGTTACTATTGGCATCTTCTAAAGGGAATCCATCAACCACATAAAGCGGTGCGGTGTTTTGCGTGATCGAACCAGATCCGCGTATTACGATGTTGGTATTTGATCCAGGCTGTCCATCACTTGCCGTTACGGTTACACCTGCTACCCGACCGGCTAAAGCTTCATCAAAGGATTTTACGGGCGCCTGAGCCAAATCTTTCATATTAACAGAACCTACCGACCCGGTCACATCTCGCCGGGTAGTTTCTCCATAACCGATGACCACCACATCATCCAATGTGGTGGATTTGGTCGCTAGGACCACATTAAAAAAACGTTTCTGCCCTACCTTTATTTCCAGTCTGTCGTAGCCTAAAAAGGAAAACACTAGAACAGCTTCCTCACTCTCTATAGACAAAGAAAACAAGCCCTCCGCATCAGTCTTCGCAGCAATAGCTCGATCTTTAACAGATACACTTACTCCCTCCAATACTTCATTTTGTTGATTGACGACTTTTCCGGAAATCGGAATTGAACCTGACGTTTGCTGGGCATACGCCAAACTGTTGCACAATAGGCCACAAAGCATCAGTTTGCAACTTATTAATGATATTATTTTCTTCATCATTTAGCTATATTTGGTGTAATAAATTTATTTATAATCTCATAGGTTAACGTGTTATACAAGTTAATAACCATCATTTTGTCCTAACTCCGGATTGATATCGATCTCTCTGCGTGGAATAGGAAATATCAATTCATGGTTTTGCACCGTAAAATTTAAGCCTTTACCCACAAAAAATGCATTCATGGTTTCCTGAGTTTTTCCTGTTCGCAACAAATCGAACCAACGATGCGCCTCATACGCCAATTCCAGTCTTCTTTCTTTCGCGATGGATTCACGCATATCTTCTTTATTACTGATTTCCAGCTCTTCCAGATCTGCGCGGGAACGAACCATATTTAGGTAAGTCTGTGCCCCACCTATATCATCATCTTCATTTAATGCTTCAGCATACATGAGGAGGACATCGGCATAGCGTAAAACGGTAAAATGAACAGAGCCATCTCTCGGATTTTCTGCATTTAGATCCACGAACTTCAACCCGTGCCGGCTGTATTCCTTTACCCCATTGGGTCTAATCGTATCGCCTACAGAAGCCTGCTTCCTAGCATCGCCTTCTTCGTAGGCGTCCATAAGGTCTAGAGACGGTGTAATTCGTCCCGAGCCTTGCTGGTTATTAGCCAATAATCCTGTTGAAGCTGGTGTAAATAACACCGAATATTCGTTACCTTGGTTAAAACCAGAGATAAACTTTAATTCGAAAAGGGACTCCTTTGTGTTACTATTTCCTGGACTAAAAAGGGTCTTGTAATTAGATTCTAAACTATATGTATTTGCTTCAATTAAACTTCCCAACGTACGTATAGCATCCGTATATTGGTGGCGTGTTAAATAAACCTTACCCAGTAATCCTTTTATAGCACCCACAGACACCTTTCCTTTGTCTTCGTTGGAATCATCAACCGCCAATTCTTCTGCCTCTTTCAAATCTTTAATAATCTCTGCATATACATCTTCCGAAGACTTCAAGGATAAGTCGGCATTGGCTATATCTTTTGGACTCCGAAATTCTCCATGTGTAATAGGAGATCGTCCAAAAATCTGTACCATCAAAAAATAGCTATATGCACGAATAAATTTTGTTTCGCTAGCGATTCTTGCTTTACTTTCTATATTTAAGTCAGACTGCTCTAACCGTACAAGCAGGATATTTGCACGTGCGATCGTAAATAAAACCTTTGTCCAAAAGCCTTGAACGATCGTATTGGACGGGGTTATATTCATTTCATCAAACTCCATCTCAGCAACGGAAGAGGAAGATATAGATACCTCAGCATTATCCGAAGTCAATTCGGCGAGATAGAAAATCTCATGCGTATATATTTCCCGAAAAGATGCATACACTCCGATCAGCGCATTTTCAAAATCAGCTTCCGTTTTATAGAAATTATTTTCGTTGATTTGATGTTCGGGCGAAAGCGCTAGAAAATTGTTGCAGGAGCACAAAAAAAAAGACAACGCAACACAAACGATATATTTTTTCATTTCAGTAAGATTATTGGGTTAACGGATATTCATTCTAATGCCTAATGTAAAGGTTCGAGGTAATGGATATGAAAAATAGTCTATACCACTCGCCGCAATGTTATCTCCTGTCGAACTTCCTTCAGGATCATAGCCGGGGTAATCCGTAAATGTATACACATTCGAGACATCGGCAAAAACATCGATAGCGGGCAATCTTGAACGGAATATATTGGACGGCAACTTATATGCTAAATTAACATTCCGGATACGGACAAATGAAGCTTCGAACAGATACCTGGAATTAATACCAATTCCCCGGGCATAATCATTACGTATGGCTCTTGGCACAAAACCATTACCGGGATTTTCTTCTGACCTCCAGCGATCATTGACCAAAGCCAATTGATTTTGAACGCCTGCTGAATTCATGATAATCTCTGCGCCTTGAAAATACATTTTTTGACCATACGAACCAGTTAAGCTCACACCCAAAGAAAGGTTTTTATAGGTAAACTGATTATTGAATCCAAAAGTATACTTTGGCCACGGCGTGCCAACGAAGGTTTTATCATCGTCTGTGATCCGCCCATCGCCGTTAGCATCCTTAAATTTGAGATCTCCCGGTTGCGTGTTCGGATGCTGCAAAGGGCTAGCATGCACTTCATCCCAGTCTTTGAATACGCCTGTCGCTTCCAACAAAAAGAAACTTGAAATGGGCTGACCTACCTGTGTAGCTTGATAGGCCGAACTTAATATCCTAGCTGATGAAGTATTTAGTGCTAGAACCTTATTTCTATTGAAACTTATATTAAAATCAGTATTCCACTGAAAAGATCCGCTCGCTATGTTCTGTGTATTTAATGCAATCTCCAAACCTTTATTTTCAAGCTCACCGATATTTTGTGTCACGGAGCTAAACCCAGTAGCTGCGGGCAGTAACGTGTTTAGCAACAAATCCTTTTTCATATTGCGGTACGCATCCACCGTCAAGACTATACGATGATTAAATAGCGCCAGGTCGAGCCCGAGGTTGGTCTGTAAAGATCGCTCCCACGTTAGGTTTTCATTGGCGAGGGTTTGCGGTGTCACACCAAGCAATGGTTGCCCATTACCGACATAAGGAACAATACCCAACAGCCCGATATGGGCATAATTTCCTATTAAATTATTACCCGACGCACCATAACTCGCCCTTAGTTTCAGATCATCTATAAACGACAACGATTTCATAAACTCTTCATCTGATAACCTGTACCCTAGAGACGCGGAAGGGAAGGTACCCCAACGATTGTTAATCCCGAATCTCGAACTTCCGTCCCGACGTACAGTACCCGTCAATAACCATTTCCCCATAAAACTGTAGTTAACCCGAGCTAACCACGACAACATCGCCCATTCTGTGATATAATTCGTTCCAGCATTCACATTTCCTCC
This sequence comes from Sphingobacterium chuzhouense, assembly GCF_014692525.1. GTDB lineage: Bacteria > Bacteroidota > Bacteroidia > Sphingobacteriales > Sphingobacteriaceae > Sphingobacterium > Sphingobacterium chuzhouense. The sequence goes on along the minus strand of NZ_JACNYL010000007.1, from coordinate 58,622 downwards.
GGCTAAATAAGGAATCAAATCCGTCGGAAAATCCATCGCTCCAGCCTGCAGCATATTTAGACTTTCTTTCTGCGCTGTAAACCCTACAACTGCGTCTACCTTATGATCCTCTCCGAAGTTCGTCGTATAGTTCACCGTATTTTCATTTAACCAATTTAATAAAGCACTGTTGTGAGCACCTGCAGTTGCCGGGCTCGTTTTAGCCCCCCATTCACCAATCTGGGATGATTTCCAGAGGCGGGTTGACCCGGTCACATAATTCACACCTATGGACGTTTTTATCGACAACCCGTCTAAAAGATTATACTGAAGATAATTATTGGTAAAAATATTCGCAGAATTCCGCTTATCACTAAATTCATCAAGGATTAAATAGGGGTTTTCTACCGGTACACCTAGCGGATCCAATAACTCTGAACTATAGGAACCATCTGCTTGGTAAATAGGCATCGCAGGTGAATTTGCTAAAGCAGCGGCAATTAACCCTCTTGTTCCCAAATGCCCTTCGGCACGTGCAAAATTTCCATGCGTGTAGGAACCTGCCAAGGATACACCAAGAGACAACCGATTAGATAACTTAATATCTATATTGGAACGCATATTATACTTATTGAAATCGGATTTTTTGATTATTCCTTGTTGATTATAATATCCCAACGAAACCATGTAATCTACCGACTCACCTCCGCCCGTGGTCGAAAGTTGATAATTCTGCAATGGCGCCGTTCTAAAAATCTGGTCCTGCCAATCTATATTTGTAGTCAATGATTCGGGATGACGAAACTCGGGGCGGACTCGCGTACCTCCTGTCCTTAAGTCATTCGGATCTGACGCATTCCCCCCCGCATAAACCCAAGCGTTGTCTCGTCCTTCCGCATGAAATTCTGCGAACTCCTGCGCATTCATCATTTTCAGCTTATTGGCCACGTTCTGAAAACCTCCCGCGGCTTCTAAATGAACGGTAGGACTTCCTCTTTTTCCTTTTTTTGTAGTAATGATGATCACGCCGTTGGCTCCTCTTGATCCGTAAATAGCAGTCGCAGACGCATCCTTTAAAATTTCTATGGAAGCAATATCGGAAGGGTTGATACTGCTCAACGGATTAATTTTAGATGCGGTGTTATTGGCCATCCCCTCTGATGAATAGGAATTTCCGTTGAAATTAGACACATCCGATCCACTTCCACCAGCACCAATGGCATAACCGTCAATTACATACAGAGGCTGGTTACCACCTGTAATCGAATTAATCCCCCGAATAACGATATTTACATTTCCTCCTGGAGCCCCTGTAGTCTGGGTAATTTGCGCTCCGGCTACTTTTCCCTGCATCATTTGGTCAAAACTAGCCGCCGGCCCTGGTTGTAAATCCTGTGGAGACAGACTAGTCACCGACCCCGTTATATCTCTTTTTCGCTGTGTACCATAACCCACGACAACCACAGAATCCAGACTCTCAGCAGATCCAATTAACTTTACATCGTAAACACTTTCTTTTCCAACAAGAATTTCAACAGGGTCGTAACCCAAGAAATTAAACCGTAGCAAATCGCCCGTCTTTGCTTCTAACGAATATTCTCCAGAATTATTCGTACTCGCTGCTTGACCACTGCCAACAACATTAATGGTTACACCCTGTAAAGGGATTAAGACACCAGCATCCACCACCTTCCCAGTAATTGTGCGCAACTGTGCTTTTGCAGCAAAACTAGAAAGAAGACATATTAAGAGGTATCCAAACAGCGATTTGATTAAATATTTTTTGTCCATAACAAATTTTATAACATGAATAGGTTTACGCACTATCTAGATTAAAAATATATTTAAGCTATCTTTTAAAGTTTATAATCTATATATAACAAAGACATTAACCTCACACAGCTTAACGCACTATGTTAACATAAAACAAACATATAGCTTTTTTTTAAAAAACAAAAATTTTTTAAAAAATATAATTTCAGACCATGTAGGCGATAAAAACACAAATAAGCGTATATCTTAACCTAACGCGTTATCATAAAATACTTAAAGGAAAAATTAATAGGAAATAATAACTTATCGGTTAATCATAAAACTTCCAGGACACGCCGAACCGTAGATTCGCGTCCTGCATAGGGTAACGCCGGACGGTATAATATCCTTTCGGATAAACAAACTGATTGGCAAAGTTATAGGAGATGAATAAGTTCACACGGTCGATATTACCGGTAAACCAAAAATCCACGATCGGGTAGGTGGAATATTCTATCCCGACGTTATCGTTGTAAAATTGTCCGACGTTGATCGCATAGGAAGGAGAACGGAAAGGTGTGTTGAAGCGCACATCAGTTCCTAATCGGAAATCCATCACGTTGTATAATTTATTAGCATAATAGAAGCTATGCCAAGTATACAGCTCCGGAATAGCCAATATATTTTGAGCATCCGTTTTCTGATACACGCCCATATTATCAAAATGGAAGCGTCCCAAACGAAATTTCTGACTGACAGAGACTTTCAATAAATTCATATTGCCGGATTGATCGGGGGTTATTTGTCGCAGATATAATTCGTCGTTATCGGGATTATCAACCTCGCGAAAATAAAGGTACTTATCCATTAAAAAGTAATCTACTTTACCCGAAAAACCTATTTTATTATTGGTATAAGCGAAAGAAAGGTTCTGTGTCTTGGTTTTTTCCCAACTATGGTCCCATTGATGATAGGTATAGTTCATTAAGTCAAACACCATTTCAGGAGATTTATTTTGTGAGTAGGCTCCAATACGTACCCTGCCCGCATTCTCACTCAATAAAACATCAGCATTGGCCTCATAGAGAAAGTCTCCTGCGTGACGCCCTACAACAATCTGGTTTACATTTCCCTGTAACTGAACACGATCGCTAAATTGATAACCTAGCGTACCCTTTAGCATACTGTTTTGAAAGAACTCATTCGTCAAACTATCCTTATACCAGATTAAATCGTTCTGAAACCCTAGATCGAGCTTAGCCTCATTTTTAAACACGCCTTTACCACGTAAATAGAAGCTATAGGTAAATTCGTTGGTAATATTCGTAACTATCGTGGTATCTTCTACGCGTGCAAAGTCGCCATAAGGGAATGCACCTTCCAAGTCTTCTTCATTTTTGAAAAAAGTGAACGTTCGCTGGCGCAACGAAGAATTATGGGCGACAGTATTCGTAGGACGCACCTCCATCTCCGGTGTTCCGCGATTTACGGTATCTAATCTACCTAGATAGTAGGACTGGCGCAAAAAGATACCATTGTCCTTCCATTTATGATGAGGTTGATTTGCCTGCTGTCCCCGCAACCTGACGGGATATCCCATGTTAGACATATCGGAAGTGTCCTTAAAGACATCCTGCATGTACACGTTCCGATCCACAACCGAGCCATTTTCGGGGGAGTTCAGGTTGTTGAACGTTGCATTCATCAACAGGTTATAGCGTAAGCTTTTTGACTCGTACCAAGTAAATACGGCTGCCTTGCGATCATTATAAGCTTGGTTGACATAGTATCCATCTGTATTTGTTGCATAGTACTCCGCACCGATATTCCATTGCGGATTAATATTTTGCGCCAGTCGTGCCCGGAAAACCTGATCGTTGAAAAAGAATCCCACGGCGTATAATTCAGAATAACGCGCCCTCGCTCGAAAATATTGGATAGAATCGGGCTGCAACAAATATCTTTCCAGAGCATGGAACCCGGGCTGAAAGCCAATCGTCTTATTCGGGTTGAACAAAAGGTCTCGGGAAGCTAGACCATAAGAACCCAAGTTTATTGTTGGATTCCACGGAACATTTTGCTTATTGTAATATTGAAAATTGACATGGGTAGTATCAATCTGTATGGTACGTGTACTCTGCTTGAGTATATCTAACGTTGCGTAGCGTACATATCTAGCGGTAAAGACGACAGAGTCTGTTTTATTGTCTTCTTTAGCACGAGCCGAATCCAACGCACTGCTAAATTCCTCTTCTACCTGCGCAGAAACATACGACGTGCCTACGAAGATAAAAACAAAAAAAAGTAGGAGTTGCCTCAAGTACCTATTCATCAATGCCAGTTTGCTCTGGAATAAAAATAAAAAATAAACCGTAGAAACAAAAAAGAGACTTTAACAGTCTCTTTTTGTGGGAAATACTGGGTTCGAACCAGTGACCCCTACCTTGTCGAGGTAGTGCTCTAAACCAGCTGAGCTAATTTCCCATTATCGACATATTGTTCGAGCGGCTCAAATATACCGAATGTAAAGTGAAAAAGAAAAAAGCCAAACTAAAAAATATAACAAATAGAATTTAAATGGCATTCTTCTCTTGTGGCAGCTTTCCTGGTGAAGTCACCCACATCATCAGGAATGTCGTCAACCCATTATAAACAATTAACTCAAAACCAATTCGATAGCTGGTATAAGGAACGATATAATAGGTATTTAGCAGATACCATATAATCGGCGACAAGATACAGAAATAAGGCACCAGATTATCGTTCACTCTATTTCGGGTCAAGATACCGAATGCAAATAAACCTAACAATGGGCCATACGTATAACTAGCCGCCGTAAAAATGGCAGTCACTACGGAATCATCGTTCAACAGCCGGAATACCAAGATAACTAATAGCATCACTACACTAAACGCGAAGTGCACTATATTTCGCTTTCTAACCAGCGCTTTTGCATTCGGATCCTCTGCCTTATTAAAACCAAGAAAATCTACGCAATACGATGTAGTCAATGCGGTGAGTGCAGAGTCGGTCGTTGCGAAAGTCGCAGCAGTCAGCCCCATCATAAAGATGACTCCCGCCGCTATAGACAAATGGTTCAGCGCTATCTCCGGATAGAGATAATCCGGTGTACGAAGCATACTGATATCAATTCCTTTTTCCGCCACATAAATGTAGAGCAACGCACCAACTGCCAAAAAGAATAAGTTGATAACAACAAATATCCCCGTAAAAGTAAGCATGTTTTTCTGTGCTTCGCCAATTGTTTTCATGCTTAGATTTTTCTGCATGAGATCCTGATCGAGCCCGGTCATGGCAATCGTCACAAATGCACCACCAATAATGTGCTTCCAGAAATGATTTCGATCTCCCAACAAATCTTCCCAAACCACAATCTGCGAATAAGAGCTCTCTTTCACCCTCTCAAATGCATCTAAAACAGAAATACCTAAGCCGTCCGCCATAAAATAAATCGATAGGATTACCGCTAAGAGCAGACAGAATGTTTGGAACATATCTGTAATGATAATCGTTTTAAGCCCCCCTTTATTGGTATATAACCATATTAAAAGCAGACAACCGGCTACTGTTATCCCGAAGGGTATATTCCAGGCATCAAAGATGAATTGTTGAAGAATAATCGCGACCAAGTATAATCGAAAAGCGGATCCGATCGTCCGGGAAACCAAGAAAATCATAGCTCCTGTCTTGTAGCTCCTATGTCCCAACCTTTCTTCCAAATAGGTATAAATGGAAGTGAGGTTCATCCGATAATAAAGTGGCAATAAAACGTAAGCTATTACCAAAAATCCAAGTGCATTACCTAAAACAAATTGAAAATAGCTAAAATTCGAGACACCTACTGCGCCTGGAACAGAAATGAAAGTAACCCCCGACAGCGCCACACCGATCATCCCAAAGGCGACCATGTACCATTTCGAATTTTTATTTGCCACAAAAAATGTAGCATTATCAGCAGTTTTACGGGATGTGAAATAAGATACGCTCAGTAGTATACCAAAGTATACAAATAAAAACATCAATAGTGTAATTGGAGACATTTTTGAGTTTTAAGATTTTAAAGATTGATAACTTTCGATAGCTTTACGCACGTTGCCATAACGCTCCAGCAGTGCAGAGGCTTCATCTTGGTTGAGCCCTGTCTCTTCCATAACCATCCGCACCCCTCTAGCAACTAATTTGATATTCGACAATTGCATATCAACCATTTTATTTCCTTTTACGCGTCCCAGTTGAATCATCACGGAAGTACTCAACATATTGAGCACCAGCTTCTGTGCCGTGCCTGATTTCAGTCGTGTGGAACCCGTAACAAATTCAGGCCCAACAATAACTTCAACCGGGTATTGCGCTTCTTCCGCAATTGGTGAATTACTGTTGCAAACGACACAACCCGTTACCAACCCCTCCGCGTTTGCTCGTCTTAACCCACCGATGACATAAGGCGTTGTTCCAGAGGCAGCGATGCCTATTATCACGTCATTCTTATCGATATCGTACTCTTCCATATCTTTCCAAGCCTGTTCCATATCATCTTCTGCAAACTCCACAGCTTTACGAATGGCAGTATCTCCACCAGCTATTAACCCGATTACCCAATCAAACGGAACCCCGAAAGTTGGCGGACATTCCGAAGCATCCAAAATTCCTAAACGGCCACTAGTTCCTGCGCCTATATAAAATAAGCGCCCTCCTATTTTCATTTTCTCGACCGTAACCTTCACCAATGCTTCCAGTTGCGGAATAGCTTTCTCTACAGCTAATGGCACGGTTTTATCCTCTTTATTCATGTTGGTCAATAACGCATTGACTGACATTTTATCCAAGTCTTGATAGTTCGACTCCTTTTCCGTAACTCTTACCATTTAAATTATTCTATTACTTCCAACACAAAAATGCAAATTCTAAACCAAAACACGCACAAACATGCACAAATACTTTAAAATATCCAATTTGTCTATGTTTTTTATCTCTTGTTGAGGTAAAGTTTTAATGTCACACCATCCATCGTGGAGATAATTAGATGGTTAGATCCCAAAACAAATATAGGATTTATCATCGCATTTGAACATTTATACTGCCATAAAACTTCTCCGGTCTTCACATCAATACCGGAAAGAAGTCCCGAATGGCTCGGCACAAACACTTGCTTACCATTGGTAGCTATGCCAGAGGGCGTTAGCTCGTACGGCAGCTGTAACGCTGAACGCCAAGCAATATCCATACTATCCGCAGCAGTGGATATACCAAGCAGGTTTCCATCCATAGTTTTTACATACACATAACGTCCATCTTCCGAAAGCCCCATCGACTCTCGAACACGAATGGTGTCATTTTTTTCCCGCCAAACCACCTCTCCTGTCGCAGCATCCAAACAGGTCATATAACGATCTGGAGCGACAATAAAAATACGGTCATTCGTTGCTACTGGATAGCATGCTGCAGCCGAGAACATGCGGTTTTTATGCCCATTATCCCAAGACCATTGCAACTTGCCGCTCTTTTTGGACAATGCGTAGAATCCGTTTCCCCAGTCTCCAAATACCACGTTATCCTTATACAACGTCGGTTTCCCAGAAACATACCCTTGAAGTTTATTGAAAGTCCATTTGACTTTTCCTTTTTTCATATCTATTGCACGGAATGATCCATCAGAACCACCCACAAAAGCCACTCCTTTTTCGACTACCGCACTGCCCAGCACCGCCTTGTCCGTTTTTATCTGCCATTTCAAGTGCCCATTTTTCGCATTCAGACCGTATATCGTTCCATCTGAAGAACCAACAACCACCGTATTCTTCCAAACCGCGGGCGTAGCATAAACTTTACCTCCCGTTTGATAAGCCCACACTTTCTTTCCTGTGTTTATATCAAGCGCAAAGACCTGTCCCTCGGTATTACCTGTTAAGATCAAATCCCCATAGCTCGCCAATCCCGCTCCCAAATCAGCATCATCTTGAAATCGCCACATCTCTTGTACACGATTAGTATACTTATCATTTACAGAGAAGTCTGGCCGCTTATAGGAAACGGCAGTTTGATCAAAATGGTGGTTCTTCAATGGCACGTGCGTCCAACTTGCTTCGGTTTTCCATAGCGGCCTGCGCACGGTATACGTAGCCGTTCCATTTTCAATGGAAATAATATTGTAACCGCCAACAGAATCCTTTGCCCGCAAATTGGAACGCCCCATGACCCCTGGTATCCCCTCCCAATTGTATACACTGTTATTATGCCCATGTCCACACATTGCCAATTGCACATTCCTTTGTTTTAAACGGTCTATTGCTTCATACCAGTTATTCAAGGAAGAGTCTAACGGATAATGGTTAATAAAGATCAGTGGGGTTTCTTTATCCGGATTCGCCTTAAGTACCGAGTCCATCCACACTAAGTTCTCTCGAGGTATCTGCCCCGGACTCATGCGCATGTTAGGTCCTGATGTTGTTCCCATAAACATATAACCTTTGTGACGGAAGAAGAACGTCTCATCGCCAAATACCTTCCTAAATGAGTTGGCACCACTTTCTGACCAATTGCTGTCGTGGTTACCGGGCAATACGTATAAAGGTAACGAGAGGCTATCTAAAATCTGCTTTGCCAGGGCAAGTTCGTCATCCGACCCAAACTCTGTTACGTCTCCCGATAGGATGACAAAATCGATATCGCTTTGTTGGTTAAGATCCCGAACAGTACGCCTTAAATCCTCTGCACCGGTTGCCCCGCCTACGTGGGTATCCGTTACCTGTGCGAATTTAAAGGGTTGCTGGGCAACACAATACCCGCATACACTCCCAAATATGCAAACCAGAATAGTGATTATCCACCTCATTATCGGATGTCGTACTTTTGTTAATATTCCACGGTTTCAGATGCCGCACTTTCTTTATTATCCTTGTTCAACGCTGTGACACAATAATAGCCGTTCATGGATATCGTCAAGCTGTTTTGATCGGTAATAACGACCACTTGACCTGTTTTCTTCAGATCGTCCGTATAGTAAACGACAAAACGTTCATTATTATTTTTATCCCATTTCAATATATTACCTTCCACCTTCACATTGGCAACCACCGTTGGATCAGCAGCAGAACTCCTCCCTATAAAAGGCATCACGGCAGGATTACTGTATAAAGCGGCTATCTTATTCGTTATCCCGATTTTATTATCCATCACAGATTTAGCGCTATACAATACGCTACCCACTGCTTTTGTATCTTTCCGGGTCAGTTCGAACTGCCGTTCGAGTTCGTCAGCAGACTGAAAAGCTGCTGGTTGTGCTGCATCACCGAATTTATAAATAGCGTGACCAATGACCAACGCTGCGTCATAACTATTCTGCGACCAGTCTGCCAGGTTCGCCTTAAAATCGTTCGAGCTGTTTCCAATCTCTTGATACAGCTGTGGGATGAGCAGATCCAACCATCCCTGTTGACACCATTTTGCTACATCCGCATACAACGTATTGTAATTGTAGTTCTTACTGGCGGCAGGTGAAACAGAAAACACAACGGCCGGCTTTGTAGCGACAATAGCCTCGTGTACCTCCTGAATAGCCTTATCGACATTGCCTCGACGAAAAGCTTCTATCGAAGCATATTCCGATCCGTATTGCGCATAGTCGGCAACATCAGAAACCATCGTTCCGGCACTTGTAGGATCCGGGTAAAAGTAATCATCAAAGTGGATACCGTCGACATCGTATTTAGCCAGAATATCCCGGATAATATCCACCAAGCGTGTCCGTACTTCCGGTACAGCCGGGTTATATATCTGGATTTTTTCGTGATTCACGACCCAGTCTGCAGAAATGGAACTGTGCAATGTCGGATAATTTGCTCCGGCATTTGCTCTCGTGGCGATACGGTATGGATTCATCCATGCATGAAACTCCATTCCCCGATCGTGCGCTTCGTCAATTAGAAATTTCAGAACATCATAACCGGGATCTTGTCCGCGCGTACCCGTGATAGATGCTGCCCAAGGTTCGTAAGGTGAATTATAAAACGCATCGCCCATGGCTTTCACCTGAAAGAATATGGTGTTCACTTTTAGTTCCTGAAACTTATCCAACATGGTAGTGTAAGCCTGTTTCTGCTGGGCTTCTCCATAAACACCAATCGGCCAATCTAACCCCCACGCGGTAGCAATCCAAACTGCCCGCATTTCGTTTTTTGGCAATATTATTTCCGTTGCCGGATTATCGTCATCATCACCTGGTTTTGGGGTTGGTTTTGACGGCTCCGGACGGTCTTTGTTACAGCTGTGCAACAGCAGTGCAAAGCTCAAAGCCAAAATACTTAATATTTTATTCTTCTTCATTCGTATATTTTTAATAGCAAAGGAAACTTGCCTACCCACCGTAGACGAGCTCCTTTACACGTTTCTATTCTTCTTCCAATTGTTTTTTTGGCACCTCTATAATCACAAAACCGGCGTCCGTAGCAGCGGCGAATAATTGTAGCACACTGTCATTCCCTTCTCCATCTTTGATGACTTTAAATCCTGTTTGCGAAGCCGGAGCGCCATTGGGAATCGTCGACAAGTTGTACTGATATACGGGCTGCTTATCAGTCTGCTCAAAATTAGCCAATGCATCGGCGACACTGCTTCCTTTTGTAATATTATATAGATAGAGCGTGGAGACATCACCCGGACCACGCGCCACAGATATCATCATCAAGTAGCGTTCGCCGTTGAACTCAATCACGCGTGCATCCGAACCTTTTGGAATAGACGAAGCTCCCAAGGAGTAGGATATCGAACCCCCGGAGCTGATCACAGAAACCGGCTGCGTATTACTGGTAATGAGATAGGTCTCGGTATTCCCTATTTGAAGATAAGAAGACCATTGTCCATAGGTGAACGGGACCGAAAGTACCGTCGGTTCTGTAATCTGCGAATAATTAGAAACTTTCAGCCGTAAAACTGGACCGGTGTCACTGATGTAGAAAATATAGCCGTTTCCGTTCTGATCCAAATTGAATGACACATTGTCCCCATGTCTCGTGCCTGCTCCCGGAACGGTAGCCATGTTAATTTGCGTAACCTCCGGTAATTGGGTCGGATCCGTCCAATGATAAATCTTCAATGGCGAAGCAGCCGCACCAGAAATATTTGCTACATAGGTATGACCATTAATCTGCGCTCCTCCAGAAACGACAAGCGAACCGGCAGCAACATTCCCGACATTCAGATTAATCCGGTTAATAGTATTATTTTTCAGATCACTGACTTTCAATAAGTGTGCGTCGGTGACCGAGAAGCCTGACCTGCTGACGATGAGCACATGCTCTCCGTCAAAGCCGGTACCCCGGGTTAGCTGACCTGTAAATGTAGCGTATATCGGATTTCCTTGTGGATTTGAAGAATAGTCGTATATCGTTGGCGTGCTGAATTCAGCGCCAAATACCGGTACGTTTAAACGGAGTTTTACCAAGTATTCCCGATATCGTGGTTCGTTCTGAACTTTCACCACGATTACTTTTTCGGTTTTTCCCTCTTCAAACACAACCGAATATGTTTCTTGGTCTAGTTTTGCACCATCCGAAAGTGAAGCTTCAAAACGCAGATGTTCAAAATCCGTTAGCGTATCCAATCGTGGGAAAGAAACTTCTTTTGTTACCTCATTGATGGTTCCTTCCACAACCCCGTTACCAGCCTCGCCGACATTGACGATCTTAATTGCTTTCAGCTCCGTCATCTGCGATGTGGTATCCATCACACCGGGTAAATCATCCTCACAAGAGAACAAAACGCTCAGCAACAAGGAACACATTGACCCGATTGCTGCTATTTTATATAGTGATTTCATACGGTACATTTTTATTGATTAAACTTTAAAATTAGTTCTGTGGCCACCCTTCTGTCTGTTTCAGCACATAACCTTTTAATTCATATTCGTCCATTTGTACGAGCCCTACCGGAGTAAGATAGGGATTGATATTGGCTTGGTTCAAGAATGGTAAACGTGGGTTATTATTTTGATGTTTGTAGAAGCCTTTCATTTCAGCATCGTTAGTACCATTGTAGACCGTTTCTGTACCATCTTTATCCACAACCGCGAATACACCGATATTTTTTGCATCCAACTCGTTTGGAAGCTCCACTGGAAAATCAACCCAACCTCCAGACAACAAATCCGTATTTTGTTCGTTATCCATATACTCCAACTTCGACCAACGACGGAGATCAGCCAAACGATTTGTTTCGAAAACAAATTCCAGACGACGTTCCCGACGTATTTCCCACAGTAAAGGAGATACGCTTGGGTCTCGATCCGGATCAGTCGGTAAAGCATTGAGCAATAAATCCGGTAGATTTTCTACCCCTCGGGATTTCGCCTCCGCTGCCACCGGGCGCTGACGGATCTTGTTGATTGACTTATTAATATCATCCTGCGTTACTGCAGCGCCCCCCATACTAGCCAATTCCGCTTTCGCCTCGATCCAATTCAGCAATACCTCTGAATAACGCAATATCGGTGCATCGGTTTCATTCCTATTCGACGAAAACTCGGTAGGCAGCCCGTTACCTGTTACAACAGATTCTTCCGCCTCCCGTGAAAAATATTTGGTCACGTAAAACAGCGCAGATCTGTTCAGTAGATTAGGTTTGCTGAAAAAAGTAGCTTCAAAGCGAGGATCACGCGACTGGATCATACTGGTCAAATCAAATTCGGACGCATTCGCTACGGCCGAATTTCCCCAAGTCTTACCATCGGTACACAGATAGGCTTTCAATAAATCTGTCGTTGGGCCATTGTTGGTCGACTCCGACAGGTTGCATTGGGAGGCAATAGCATGCGTCACCCCCAAAGCTGCATCGTAACCTCTGTATAACACCATATCTTTATTACCTTTTAAATCTTTGGAGGTAAATAAAGATTTATAATCGGTCACGATATCGTATTTACCACTGCTGATATCGATCTGAGCCGCCTCTATCGCCAGTTCATAGAACTTTTTTGCTTGCCCGGGGTTATTGTAGTAATATTTCTGCCAGGAAGCCTCCGTTAGTGCCAGCCTGGAAATAAATCCTGCAGCGATATATTTATTCAGTTTTTGATCGTCTCCATCATTCGTTCGAATATTTTCCAGCACATATAGCCAGTCATCATAAACATGATTCATTACTTCATTGCGTGCTGTCCGAGGTTTATAAAGCTCCTCTAAATCGGTATCAAACAGCTCAAAATCATAATACGGCACATCACCATAACTCTGCACCAGTTCGCAATAACGGAAGGCCCGGAAAAACTTACCGACAGCTGTCCAGTGCGCCTTTGCTTCCTCGCTAAGGATACCGCTCATACGGGTTTCAATGCGATCCAACATAATATTCAAAGATCGAATATTTGTGTAGCTCCATATCCCCGAATTGGGCACGGATCTGGTAAAATTGGCTTGATTCCCCAGACTTACCACGTCATCTGTGTTAGTAGATGACGTCATGGGAGCCGTTCCGTAATTGAACGCAATACCATAACCATTAAAAAAATCAGCGTAATATTTATCGGCATACATCCGCAGCTTCTCTTCACTTGTCCAACCATTGGTATTATCATCCAGTGCGGTCAGCGGTGGTCGGTCTAAAAACTTATCGCAGCCAGAGAATAATAATATCAGGACTGCATATACCGCTATATAATTCGTTTTCATAACTTTCATCAATTTAAATCATTAAATACCTATTTGAACACCAAAAGAAGCCGATCTAAACGTTGGGTTTGACGTGCCTGTCCGACCTAGATTGTAGTTATTATTGCCATCATCTTTCAACATCGAATATCCCGATATCGCTTCCGGATCGATAGGTAACCCACGGAGTTTGTCGAACGTGAACATATTTTCCAGCGAAATAAACAGCCTCGCGCTAGATAGCTTTGCTTTTTGTAAGAAAGATTGCGGTACCGTATAACCAAAGGTGATGTTTTTGATACGGAAATAGGCCATATTCAGCATATAACGGGATTGTGCGCGCATCACATATCCTTCATTAGCACCGTTTAGGTTCCAGGCTCTCGGATAGAACGCATCCGTACGATCCGGCCGCCAGTAATCCTCTGCAATGGCTTTCGGCATAGCGCCCTCTTTAGCAAAATAACCCGGAATAGCTAACTGGCCGGAACCCCAAATCTTCCGTTGCCCTACACCTTGCGCAAATACCGAAAGATCGAAACCTTTCCAGTCGGCACCTACACGAAAGCCATACTGATAGCGCGGTGTAATATTGCCGATAACAACACGATCGCCAGGCTCACCGTTTGTATTCTTGCCTGCATCGATATAACCATCGCCATTTATATCTACAAATTTTATATCGCCGGGACTGATGAGCATTGTTTGGTTGCCATCTTCAAAGTAAGTCTGGTAAACCGGATTATCACCCGCCAACACATTGGTCATCTTACCGGTACCATTGTATATGATATTCGTCTGTACAAAATCACCGTTTCCATCATACACAAAATCCTCGGCCTGAAACAAGCGGTCGGTTACAAAACCGTAGACATCCCCGTAGCGTCTGCCGGTAGAAAAGGTCGTTCCCAACAATCGGTCTTCCCAAGCATCATTCCAATCCGCACCTTTTGTGGTAAACGATGTCGCATCCGATATATTTGCCATAACATTTAGTCCTATACCATTTGTAAAACGATGATTAAAATCCAATTCCAGTTCCCAGCCGCGGGTACGCAGATTGCCATAATTTCCTAGTGGTGATCCTGTACCTAATGTTGCAGGCGGAATCACCCCCGGTACGATCATATCCTTTGTCTCTCGCTGAAACCATTCAGCCGTAACGCCCAGTCTATTCTCAAAAAAACGTAAATCTGCACCGACGTTCAGATGCTCAATACGCTGCCAGGTCAGTCCACTACCTACCAGACGCGGGGTGCCAATGGTGGTCAGCTTATTTCCGCCAGCAAGCCAGTTCGATTGTCCAGGCAACATCTCTGGCATATATAGACCATTATCAATAGATTGATCCCCGATAGAACCCCAGGAAGCCCGAATCTTAGCGAAGCTCAAAACCGGATCAAGGGGCTGCATAAACTCTTCTTGCGATAGCACCCAGCCTCCCGAGAACGAGGGGTACCAGCTCCAACGCATGTAGTCTGGAAAAAGGGATGAGGCATCATAGCGAAGATTAGCCTCCAACAGGTATCTATCCCGGAAAGCATAGTTTATCCGACCGAACATGCCGATCTGCGAATCCCATCCACGGTCACCACCAGTTGTCATCACACCATTGGTATACGTGAAGTTCGGATTATCACTATTGAAGACACCAGTTCTATTAGACCAGTGAGATTTAAAATTGTAGGCAGTTAAATTCGTTCCTAACATAAACTTGAATTGATGATCCTCCGGAAGCTCCAAATTATAGGTAGAATAGGCATTCAGCGTATGTTTTCTGCGGAAATTAGAGTTCTGGTCAAAGTAACTGGCAGACGGCAGCACATAATCCGTCATCGGAAACTCATAAGCGATCATGCCATCGCCTGGATTAGCGACCGGATTTCCAGACTCATCTACATAGATCGTCCTGCCATCAGCGTCTTTCATTTCGTTTACACCGTACCAGTGTGTTCTGGCTTGAAGCGGTACCGTTGCAGATTCAAAATCATAGTTTTCCGTACTATGCGAATAATCTGCCTGTACATCCCAGTTCTTTGTCAGATTGATAGTTGTCCCTATATTAAGATTTAAGTACTTCTTATTATCAATGGCGTCTTTGGATGTTTTCGCCGTCCAGGCTGGATCGATCATATCATGACCGTCTTGCTGTACACCGATCGGGAACAGTAAGCTCCAACGATACAGATACAACCAAGGATCGGCACCGAATCCCGCCGAATTGTTGGAATTCGGATAACGTTTTGTTCCGTCGGAGTAAATCAGTCCACCACGCATCGTGATTGCCTCATTGACTTTAGTAGACACATTGAGTGTACCATTGTAGCGTCTAAAATCGTCGTGATTGGCGGGTTTCATCATTCCCTGCTGTCCGAGATACCCCATATTGATATTGTAATTGGTATTACCTGTTTTACCACTCAAGCCCAAATTATGTAAATTCGAAAACGGATTGTCTTTGACCATGGCCGCCACTGGATCATAAATTCGGTAACCGAATTTCTGGGTTCCATCCCACCACCAATCGCGACCATACACCACGGGATCATCGTTACCGACGACACCACCATATTTCGTTTGCCACTCGCGGATTTTTTCGAGACTGTTACGGTCCACACGCCAGAAACCACCTGCAGCACCGGCTGCATTCATGTTTTCGTGGGCATCCACGGTATATTCCAATCCGGCTATTCCAGCCATTTCAATATCCTTAAAAGGCTTCTGCCACGAAAGGTTATTGGAATAGGTTATGGTGTTCCTATCGGTTTTTGCACCTTTCTTCATGGTAATCAAAATGACCCCAAAGGCTGCTTTTGCTCCATAAATCGAGGCCGAAGCCGCGTCTTTGAGCACCGATATGCTTTCGATATCGCTGGGATTAATCATTTGGATACTGGGTACCTCGACGTTATCCACTAAAATCAATGGATTGCTTCCACCATATTGGGACCCCACTTGTCCGCGGATTTTCATGATTGGGTCAGAACCTACCTCGCCACTGGGAACAACCACCGAAAGACCAGGAACAACCCCCTGCAACCCCCGACCAGCATCTGAAATCGGACGTCCACCCATAGCTTTTTCCACATCAACAGAAGAAACTGCACCGGTCAAATGTGCTTTCTTCTGTTGACCATACCCCACCACCACGACTTCTTCCAGAGAATTATCCTCCACCTGCAGTACCACATTCACGGTACCGCTTGACACGACAATGTCTCTGGATTGATACCCTACATAGCTGAAACGCAATGTTGCACCTATCGGAGCCTTAATTGAAAAATTTCCGTTGTCGTCCGTAAAAACAGAGGTCGTTCCACCTACTATGCTTACGGTAGCTCCACTGATTGCTCCATCAGCACCCGTGACCCTTCCCTTAACGATGTCTTGAACCACATTGTCCAATAGCAAGGGAGTTGCTCTCGCAGTCAGATATCCTTCCCTTGCAACGGCCCCTGTCGTCGCAATCAACCCTAAAGCAACAGAAAATAATAGAGATTTTCTCATAGCTAGTTAGTTAGTTTGTTTTAATAATGATTACTTCATAAGGTTTACATATTGCGTATTTTTATATAAATTAAAATAAAAAACGCTAAAACCTGCACTAATATAAATAACAATATTAAAAAAACAAATTTTTATGCCTCTTTTGTTTTGTTTTTGTCAGAATTAAAAAAAACACGCACAAAGGCGTGTTTTTATTATAGCATGCAAAGTTTGACCTAACACTTGCTTAATGAAGCTATTCTTCCGTCCATCCCGGGTTTTGCTTCAACTCAACACCATTACTTTCATAAAGTGAAATTTGATCTAAAGGTATCGGATCGAGATAAAATTTATCCTCCACCGTTCTTTTAATAGAGGCTGACGGTATTATATACCCCTCATTTGCACCATCTATTGTGATACCGTTCAACTGTTCAGACGTATAATCTGCTTTTACAATATAAGCTCCTCTATTGTTCGTTGGATTTTTATCTGTATCGGCGTATTCCAGCTTTTTCCATCGGCGCAAATCGTTCAGCCGAAGCCCTTCGAATACGAGTTCGGATCGACGTTCACGTCTTATTTCCCAGAGAAGGCTTGGAACACTTGGGTCACGGGCGGGATCGTCATACGGCGTCCCATTCACAGCAGGACGTCCGCCAGACAATTCTAAGCGCGGTAGGCCTACTCCGTTTCTATTTCGAAGAACATTGATACTTTTGTCCAGATCGTCCTGTGTTAATATCCCGAGTTCCGCCGCTGCCTCCACGTAATTCATAAGTACCTCGCCGTAACGGATAATGGGTGCATCGGTAATATTCAAGGAGCCGGTTCCCACGGTTTGATTCCGGAGGCTTTCATTCAGAAATTTCTGTACGGCATACCCAGAAAGGGCGAAGTTGCTCACTACATTCATCATGCGGAGTTGTGGCGCAATGGTTTGCTGTAAACGTCCGTCACGATCACGCAGCGCATTGGCTACCGTCCGGTCGTTTTCGTAAAGCGGCGATAGGCCAATAGGCAGTCCATCTGACAACAGGTAGCTATCTATTGCATTTTTGGACATCCCGGCCTGCGGTTCCAGGTTATTGTACGACATCGCGCTGTGCGACAAAATGCCTTCCGCATATTCTTTAAACAGGATAACTTCTTGGTTTCCTTTAAGTGACTCCGAAGCAAAGAGTCCGCGATAATTGTTGGAAACTGAAAAAGCACCACTCGTGATCACTTGCTCAGCAGCCCATTTCGCTGCTTCTAAATACTCCGTTGCTTTCGCTTCATCTATACCATGGTATTTCAACCAGGTTCCTTCAAATAGAAATACCCGGGACATAAAAGCCAACACCACATATTTGTTCACTGCCTGCTGTGTCGGCCCATCGCTGGCTCGTACATGTTCGGCAGCAAATTTAAAATCTTCCAACACTCGGTCCATAACATAAACCCTGGAGTCCCGCGGCCGATACAAATCAGGATCATCTTCCGTCAAAACCCGATCAATATACGGCACATCACCAAAAGCATTGACAAAATTCGCGTATTCTAAGCCACGGAAGAATCGTCCTATACCCAGCCAGTGGTTCTGTACTTCTTCATCGAGCTCTGCAATCGGCACACTATTGATGAAGTGATTAGCTTTACGGATACGGGAGTAATAAGAGCTTGCGCCTGTGGGGGTTTGGTTTGCAGGTACAACCGGCGACCAGCCTCCACCCGAGGTCGGCACGTTGATCACAAACTCGTCTACAACGATCTCATTCGGGCTTATCGATATAAAATCATCGTTGATAAACTGCCCGTCATAGAAAGTTCCCCTACCAAAACCACTGCCATATCCTTTGAAATAGGAGTTATAAAAACCAAAGGTATAGGTGCGGATGTTGTTTTCGGACGACCAGAATGCTGGATCCGTCAACTGATCTAGCGGATCTTTTGTCAAAAAATCATCGCCCAAAAAATCTTTAGAGCAGGATGTCATCGATAAAACACCTGCTATGGCTATATATTTAAGTAGTTTCATCTCTAAAAAGTTAATTGAAGCCCTAATGAAAATGTTCTGCGGTACGGGTAGGAGCGACCGAATGTATTCGGGTCGGCAGCTCCCTGCTCGGTATAATCTACTTCCGGATCGACCGGAACGTCTAAATTATCAAATTCCAACAGGTTCTCGCCTGAGAAGAATACCCTTAGTTTCGAAATTTTTGCCTTATCCATCACCGATGAAGGTAACGTATAACCAAATGTTAGATTTTTCAATCTTAGGTAGGACATATCCATGAGGTACCTCGTTTGGGGCATATGATTCAACGTGGTGTTGCTTTGCGCTTGGTCAGTTGGCCGATAGTAGAACGCTCCGGTGTTCTCCGGTGTCCAATAGTCCATTTGATGCGTATACCAAGCTTCAGCAGGTCTCCAACCAGGAACGATAAAATCTCCCCCTACCCAAATGTCGCGTGAGCCGACTCCTTGTAGAAAGAATCCTAGATCAAATCCCTTATAATCGAAATCTGCACGGAAACCGTACTGATAACGAGGATTGGAATTACCGATAATTCTTCGATCACCCGGATTTTGTACTGTACCATCTCCTACACCAATCACACCATCTCCATTCAAGTCTCTATATTTGATATCTCCCGGACCAAATTTAAACGTAGTCGTCTCGTAAAAAGATTGTGAAGGAATTCCTTCTTTTAAAGTATATGTTCCATCTGGATTTGCAATGAAGTCGTCCAACTGGAACAGTCGATCCGTTTCGTAACCCCAAATTTCGCCGATAAGCTTACCTGCATAGTTTGTGGATGTACCATTGGCATTTATTTGAGCTTGTCCATCGAACTTGGTGATTGTTTCTTTGAAATCAGACAGCTGACCCGCCAGCCGCATATTCAACCCGTTGCTGAAGCTATGGTTGTATGCCAACTCCAATTCCCAACCGTTGGTTTGCATCTCACCGAAATTACGCAAAGGAGAAGGCGCTCCAAAGCTCGATGGTAGAACCACGCCTCCGGTAATCAAGTCAGATACTGTTCTTCTGAAGCGATTGAATGTCACATTAAATTTATTTTGGAAAAATGCTGCATCGATCCCGATCTCTTGTGTGGTCACTGTTTCCCATGTTAAATTTTGGGATACAACAGTAGGTGTGGCCATCGTATTCTGGTTCACTCCGTCTATCACCCAGCCCGTTGCTGCCTGACTCAACGTAGATAGGTATAATCCCGGCGGCACCGTCTGATTGCCGACACTACCCCAGGAAGCTCTTACTTTTAAGAAATCCAGATAGGGTTTGGACCAATCCATAAACTCTTCCTGAGAAACCACATAACCGGCAGACATCGCAGGGAAAAAGCCCCAAACATTTTCTTTATTAAATCGAGAGGAACCATCATACCGAGCCAGTACTTCAAAAAGATATTTATTTTGATAATCATAGTTGATACGCCCGAAAAAGCCCAGCGTAGACCAATGCGATGCGCCGGAACTTGCCGTCTGATCGCCAGTTGCCAAACCTAGTTGTGGATAATCCTGATCCAGTAGCCCGAGCCGTTGCCCCCATACGTTGTCCGATTCGGCTAGCTCGGCATTCGCTCCTGCCATAAACTTAAAGTTGTGTGCGTCGTCAAAGCTTTTATCGTAGGTCGCATACATATTCGCGACATGCCGGGTACTCATGCTACGGTCTTTTCGAGCCCGGTTATGTGCTGCACCGGTATATGTTATATAATCAAAATCTGTTTTGTTCCAAAAGTCCCAACCCGTTACGCTACCACCATTGATATCAAATCGGTTGAGATACTGTGAATAGGTATAGTCGGCATCCAAGGTTAAGCCCTCCATGATGGTTGCTTGCCCCCCAAAAGAAATACGGGTCATGTTCAGCATTCTGGAATTCATACTTGCCTGCTGCACATCGGTAATCGCATTTCGCATGGGCAATCCGTCTATCGTTCCGTAAGGGAAATTTCGTGGCCAACGATACATGTAAAATATGGGCTCGTACACATCGCCATTAAAAGAATAGGGCTTGCTCACATCCGAAGCCGAATACAATACTTTCGCAAAACCTGTCAGCCAGTCATTGATATCAGCATTTATTCCGAGATTAAAATTATATCGGTTGTATTTATCCGGGTTTACTTTCAATATACCCGATTGGGAGACCAATCCAAACCCCGCGTTGTAGTTTACTTTATCCGATCCACCGTTAATGCTCAGATTATGGTTTTGTTGGGGCGTAAAATCGCGCATAAACATACTTTCTGCATCCCATGGCCGGTGGAAGTAAAGAAATCCATCTTTCACTTCCCAATCTCGTCCTTCCACCATCTCCAAGCCTAGATTTTGCCCTCCGTATAGCCGCTCCCATTCTTCCATTTTCTCGATGGCATAGTCATCGTAACGGGTACCTAAATTGTTATAACCCGTTAGCGACGGATTTGTCCGTTGCTGCGCGAGCAATCCTGCCCTCGCCCCCTCTGCTCCACCGGCAATAATAGGCGTAGTGGTTGGTTTCTGAAGTGCAATGTTATTGGAGTAATTGATGGAGGTCTTGGTATTTCGTTTTCCCGACTTTGTTTTGATCAAGATGACACCCCATGCGGCCCTAGAACCATAAATAGCTGCAGACGCATCTTTGATTACCGACATGGTCTCAATATCTGTTGGATTAATCATAGACAGACTAGGCACTTCAACTCCATCGACCAATATCAACGGCGACGCACCTCCTTGTGTCTGTAACGATCCGCTTACACCGCGTAACCGAATAGTGGGATCTCCTCCAAGATCTCCGCTCGGCGTAGACACTGACAAACCGGAGACTGCACCTTGCAAGGCTCGCCCCACATCCGTAATCGGACGTGTTTCAAAAGTCTTCTCCGTATCAACGGTCGATACTGCACCAGTAATATTAGAACGTCTCTGCGAGCCATACCCTACAACAACTACTTCGTCTAAAGCAGTGTCGTCAGAGTCCAGTACCACATCCAATGTGGTGCTGGAAACCACGACATCTTTCGCAAGATATCCCAAGAAAGTAAAACGCAAGGAAGCTCCTATTGGAGCATTGATCGAGTAGGATCCTGTTTCATCGGTACTCGTCGCTGTTTGTCCTCCAATTACCGCGACAGTCACGCCCGCTAAAGGTCCGTTAGCATCCCTAACCACACCTTGCACCGTATTTTGCTTTTTAGAGATGTCTCCCCTCACTCCGTCTTTGGGTACAAACACATTTATGTCTTTCCCGTTTATCGAAACACCAAAAACAGTGGACATGTTGGTGAGTGAGAACGTCGCTAAAGCAACAGAAAATAGTAAAGATTTTCTCATAGCTAGCCAGTTTGTTTTCATAACGATTGTTTACTTAATAGGATTATTCACTGCGCGTTTATTCCCACACAAAGAATAAAAAACGCTAAAACCTGCACTAAGTTAAATAACAATATTAAAAAAGCAAACTTTTTTGCGCATTCTATAGTGTTTTTATTTAAAAACAAAAAAAACACGCACAAAGGCGTGTTTTTCCAATTTGTTAACGATAATTATTCAAAGTCGGGGTAGAGAAGATATTTTTTACGCATTTCTTTGTAAGCTTTCAACTCTTCTGCCCAACTATTACGAATTTCGTTTTCCGTTTTTCCGGCAATTATTTGTTTTCGTAACTCATCTGTTCCCGCAAGCTTATCGAAAAACTCCGGGCGGGCAAAAAACTTGCTTTTATCAGGCATTTTATTATAGAAATCCAATAAGTATTTCAAGGTGAATTTTTCACTAATGGCATCTACATTCCGCAAATCAATTCCATAGCACAAGTTATCTTGCTGTTCTACGTGTGCTGCCATCCCCGGCCGTGTACCCGGTGTAAAGGTAAATTCTCCAAATACGGGGTCTGGATAACCCACGACTTGGAACGGCCAGTCTGTACCTCGGCCTATACTGATATCGGTTCCTTCAAAAAGGCAGAGCGACATATATAATCTTACAGACGCATAATTCGGTAAGCTAGGTGATGGTACGACCGGCAATTCATAAGGTGTGCCGTGGTCCCAGTTCCTTACCGGAATCACTTCTAAATCACATGTCGCACCGCCGTCTAGCCATCCTTCTCCGTTAATCATTTTCGCCAACTCACCAACGGTTAAACCGTGAATCATCGCTATTTTATGATAACTAATGTTCGCCTTAAATTTGTCGTCTTTCCGAACCGGGCCATCTACTTGGTCTCCATTGGGATTTGGTCTATCCAACACAATTACCTTTTTGCCTTGATTTGCACATAGTTGCATAACGCGGTGCATAGAAGCCACATAAGTATAAAACCGTGCGCCTACATCTTGTAAATCGAAAAGCATAACATCCACAGAGCCCACGATGGAATCCGCTTTCGCATTTTCACCATACAATGTGTGTAGCGTAAGTCCGGTCTTTTTGTCAACCGTATTATCCACTTTTTCACCACGTTCAATATCACCTCGAAACCCATGCTCGGGCGCAAAGGCAAATTTTAAGTCTACATTTTCCCGTAGCAATACATCTACCAAATGTTCCTTTTTTTCTCCCACTATCGAAGTCTGGTTCCCCATCAAACCGACCTTCTTCCCTTTTAGTAGAGGCAGATAAGCCTCCAGTTGATCCGCAGCAGGTATTATTCGACTATCTTCTGAAGGCGTGTTTGCTTTTTCGTTTTCTCTGCTGTTTTGCGTGTTTCCTCCGGCACATGCCGCGAAAGTTATCGTCAAAACAAATAATAGACAAGCAAGTCTTTTCATATTTATGCGTTTTTGTTTCTACAACAAACATAAACAAGAAATTTCAAAACAAGAAAAAAGACGCTATCTTTTTATAACAGCGCCTTTTTCTGATAAACCTTTATGTTTATTTTCACATTATCATATTACTTTTTTAGCTATATAATCACTTTCATTACTTAACCGATCAATAGCTTTTACGGCAACGGTTTTCAGCGATTTTCCATTTTTGAGTTTCGGAAAACTTTTCTCTGTCTGCTTTCCATCCAATATCTCATATTCCCATACATCGCCATATTGCGCATAGACAATCCATTGAAAAACCTCATTGGGCTGTTTATGAAGCCACTTAGCAAATATACTGCTCGTTTCTTTTGTCAGCAACAAGCTGGGCGTTAACAACGGGTTAGCATTGAGCCACGGCGACCGCGGAATCAAAGCTTGTTTGTTATACGGACCCGATTTAACCGCCTGTACCATGCCAGGACTATTCGTCAATCCGGCGATACTCCAATGTATAGCCCCCACACTGTTAGGGATCAGCTTCCGCGTCTCTTCGATCTGTTTAACAATTTCTTGTGTTCTGTTTGGTGTCCTTACGGCAACGGTGTTCAATCCTGGCCAAAGATGCCGCTTATGCGTATTCTCAGATTCCCACCACCGTAAAAGTGCTGTAAAACTTTGCCGAGGGGGTTCAATAGGCCAGTATAATTGTGGTGCAAAATAATCTATCCATCCTTTATTCAACCATAGTTTGGCATCTGCATAGAGCTCATCGTATTGGGAAGAACCGGTTACACCCGCGGGATAACCTGGCTTCCATATTCCAAATGGGCTCAAACCAAACTTCACAAAATTCTTTTCAGCTTTTATTTCATTATACACGCGTTCTATAAAACGATTCACGTTATCCCGACGCCAGTCTGGACGCGATAATGTTCCTCCCGATCTGCGATAAGCGTTCCAAGAAGCATCATCAGGAAAATCTGCTCCTCCATTATAACTCGCATATGGATAAAAATAGTCATCAAAATGGACGCCGTCGATATCATAGCGTTTTACAATATCCAGCACAACTCTGGCAGCATGGTCTTGTGTTTTCGGATTTGCCGGATCAAACCAATACATGCCATTTTTTAGACGAACGACCATATCGGATGCTTTGCGCACCATAGACGCATTGGTTACCGCCCCACCCGTGGAGTGATGGGCACGATAGGGGTTTAGCCAAACATGAAGTTCCAATCCACGTTTGTGTGCTTCCTCCACCCAAAAAGTTAGTGGATCATAGTAGGGATTGGGACGTTTGCCAATTTCCCCTGTCAGAAAATAAGACCATGGTTCATGCGGACTCTCGTACAACGCATCCGCAGAAGGTCTAACTTGAAAAATCACTGCATTAAAATTGTTCTCTTTTAACAAATCCAACAGCTGTATGGCTTCTCGCTTTTGTGCTTCGGTCGAATAATTTCCCTTAGTTGGCCAGTTTATATTAGCGACCGTTGCAATCCAAGCCCCCCTAAATTCGCGGTCGATATCTGGTAAATCAACTCGCAGAGGAACTTCCACGACAGGTTTCTTTTCCGCGACAACAGGCTTTTCTGCTGGAATAGGTTTTGCATCCGTTTGTGCAGCCGCTGCTTCCTCTTTCTTTGCCGCCTTCGCCTCTTCACTTTCCGCTACGACAACTTCTACCGACGGCGATTTCAATTCCTTCGCGGCTCTTTTATTTTTGCGGGAAGCACAAGAAAACAATACGGTAGACAAAATCAATGCGACTATTGCTGTATTTTTTATCGGTCTCCATTTCATAGGGTACAAAACTAATGTTTTTATGTATATGAAAATGTTAAATCAACCTTTTCACCTTTGCAATACACGGAATGAACATTAAAATCGGTATCGAACACCAAAACATTTGCCCATGATCCTTCGTCGAGATTGCCTATATCGGATCGTCCGATTAAATTTGCCGGATAACAGGTTGCCATCCGGATAGCCTCCTCCAATGGTATATCAACATACTGTACACAATTTCGTATGGCATCGAGTAGGGAAAGGGCAGACCCGCTAAGGGTCCCGTCAGGTAAGGCATAGTGATCGCCATGGAGAACGTGCTGATAAATTCCTTTATCACATGCTGCCACTGCATCTGTAATCAAAAACAAACGTCTACCCATCAACTCTTTAGCAATTTTAATGGCTTGAAAATCCACATGTATGCCGTCTACGATAATCGATGCTGAAACTTCCGGATGCCGAAATACCGCCCCGGGAAGGCCGATGTCGCGATGATGAAAGGACGACATAGCGTTCCAAAGGTGTGTTGCCGCTTTTATACCATTATCAAAACCCTGTATACCTTGTTCAAAGCTGGCAGCACTGTGTCCTGCACTGAGCAATATCGATCGTTGCAAAAGCAAATTCATACTTTCTGCATCAAATTGCTCAGGGGCAATCGTCATCATCACAACAGCTCCCTCATTAGCATCTAGCAAATCTGCTATTAACCCAACAGATGGTGATACGATAAGCTCGGCAGGATGTGCACCCCTTTTTAGAGGATTGAGAAATGGGCCTTCCAGATGCAACCCTATGGCGGATTGAGGTTGACAGCTATTAAATATACGTATCGCCTCTTTAAACACCTCCATCGTATTCGTTGCTAAAGTCAATACAAAAGAAGTACATCCTTGCACAAGCAGCCGACGCTCAATCCGAGCTATACTTTCCGTTGACAATTCAGCTGAAAAAAGGTCGTCACCGGCACCATATATCTGCAAATCAACAAGCCCGGGGCAGATATTGCCCCCCTTTACATCGATCCGCTCGGTTTCTGCAGGAACAGCAGATACAGGGCATATTCCAACAATCTTCTCTCCTTGCATAACCAAGGCGTGATCTAAACAATTATTATCTCCATTGAAAATATGACCGTTCACCAATGCAATTCCCTTTTTTTCCATTTGAATATCTTTTGTGCTAAGTTATCGAAGATGTAAACTTACACAAAGTTTAAAATGGATTAACACACCTACTTTTGATTTTTTGGTTTTTCCATTGTAAATTAGTCCCATGGAGCTAAAAGAGACGAAACCGCAACTTTCTAAATCATCCCGATTTAACAGAAAAGCCATGCGCATCATGAATATCATTGCCATTTCGGTTTTTATTTTAGCTATTATCTATAAAATATTTTTTTCAAAGTAACTTATCAGTATGTCACACAAACAAGTATTAAATACCGGAGAAGCTCCGGCAGCAATCGGGCCTTATAACCAAGCTATCCAAGCAGGAAACACATTATATGTCTCCGGACAGATCCCGTTGATTCCCGAAACGATGGAATTAATTGATAGCGGTGTGGCAGATGAAACCCATCAAGTATTGAAAAACGTGCAAGCGATCTTAACCCATGCAGGGTATACATTTAGCGACGTCGTAAAAGCAAGTATTTTCATAGCCGATATGAATGATTTCGCCACTATCAACGAAGTATATGCGCAATATTTCATAGAAAACCAGCCTGCACGCGAATGTGTAGCCGTTAAGACACTTCCTAAAAACGTCAATGTCGAAATATCCGTTATTGCTTGGAAAGCTTAGTGTGTGGAACAACAACCAGAGAAAACAGAAAGTCGCAGGAATTATTTTCTTGCGGCTTTTTTGGCTCCCTTGATATGGGGGTTCATGGCCATTTCGGTACGATGGGTAAAGGAATATCCAGCGGAAGACATTTTATACTACCGGATCCTGGTTGCACTCATCGTTTTATGGTTATTTATCTTTCTATTTCGATTCAAGTTCTTAAAACGTGATATAATCGTTTTTAAGCAGTTATCACGCCGGCAACAGAATCAAACAATTGGTCTCACCACGTTGGCTTCCGTACTAATTTTTGGCAATTGGTTTACCTACATTTATGCAGTTAACCACATTAGTGTACAATCTGCTGCGTTTGCCTATCTCATTTGCCCACTTATCACCGCCATTGCAGCATTTTTCATTCTTAAAGAACAATTAAGCCCCTTAAAAATAATTGCGCTCGGCATCGCACTGATCAGCGCAGTTACACTAGCAACCGGTTCATTTATTGACGTACTCTGGTCAATGAGCATTGCTTCGTTATATGCTTTGTATTTAATCGTTCAACGAGCATCGCAGGGATTCGACAAGCTAAATACACTAGCTGTTCAATTGTCACTTTGTTCTCTGTTTGTGATTCCGAAGCTTTTTATTAATCAACATTCTTTTCCTACAGCACCTTTTTTTTGGTTTAGCATACTGACGATAGCTGTTATTTTCACAATCATCCCCTTATTTTTTAGCATGTATGCACTGACACGCATATCCTCTTCTACTACAGGTGTTCTCCTCTATATCAATCCACTGATTGCATTCACTTTGGCGATTACCTACTTTCACGAAACCGTCGCACCATATAAATACCTGGCCTACACCTTTATTTTATTCGCTATTATTCTTTTTAATTGGGAGACATTAAAAAAAATTAGAAAAAAGCGGGGATAAATATTATAAACTGTTATGGCATAAAAATTGGTTTAACTTATTAAACGACAGAACGAAACGTAGCGTTTTACAAAAAATGCACGTTCTTTTTTATAATGTGATAAAACTAAATATGTATATGCCATGAAAAGATTTTTAATATTATTGATGACGCTGGGAATTGTAGTAGCTTGTGAAAAGTCAGAAACCACCAACCAAGAGGCTGACCGTGAAAGACTGAATAAGATGAGACAGGAGATAATGGATAGGATCGATGCAATACCTTGTGAAAATGCGGAAGACTGGCGTCCGGAAGCTTTAGGAAGCAAAGCTTGTGGCGGTCCAAAGGAATATATTCCCTACCCACAGGCTGCCGATGAATCGGGCGAACTGCTTGATTCAATTAAAGCATATAACGCGGCGGAGGCTGAGTTCAACAAAAAGTATAAAATCGTCTCCGACTGTATGGCTATCATGCCACCAAAAGGCGTACGTTGTGAGGACGGCAAACCTGTCTTATACGGTTCTCCTATAACGGATGACGAAACAAAATAATATTTTGTAAATTAGCCATTCTTAGGAATGGCTAATTTATCTGTAATAACTCCCATAGAATACCTAAAAGGTGTGGGGCCGCAAAAGGCGGACGTGCTCAAAAAAGAGCTACAGATTTTTACTATCGGTGACCTACTATCCTATTACCCTTTTCGGTATATCGACCGCACACAGTTTCACAAAATCCGGCAGTTACATCCCGATATGATCGGTGCGCAGGTTTTGGGACGTCTTATTTCCATTCAAGAAGCTGGAGAAAAAAGAGCACGAAGACTGGTTGGACAGTTCCGAGATGATACCGGCAGTATTGAACTCGTCTGGTTTCAAAGTATCACTTGGTTAAAAAAAAGCTTAAAAGTAGGGTCTGCCTATATTATTTATGGCAAACCTTCCGAATTTAATGGTCAGATTTCTATCACACATCCCGAGATGGAGCTGTTCAATGCACAAGAAAAGAAAATCGGTAACTTAACGATGCAGCCGGTATATTCATCTACCGAAAAACTTAAAAAATTTAATCTCGACACCAGAGGTATACAGCGATTACAACAGACGGCATTAGAAACGGTTTTTAATACACTGCAAGAACCTCTTCCTTCCTATTTGTTGGAACAGCACCAATTGATGGATTATGCAAAGTCAATGCTTTCCATCCATTTCCCTCAGAATACGCAGGACTTAAACGCCGCCATCCGTCGATTGAAATTTGAAGAACTGTTTTTTATCCAGCTTCGGTTGCTGCGCAATAAGCAACTAAATACCCAAAAATATAAGGGGCATCTGTTTGACAAAGTAGGCGATAAATTCAACACCTTTTTTAACGAGCATCTTCCTTTCCCGTTGACTAATGCTCAAAAACGCGTTATTAAAGAAATCCGGCAAGATACCAATACGGGAGCTCAAATGAACCGGCTTGTACAGGGGGACGTAGGGTCAGGCAAAACAGTCGTCGCCCTCATGTCCATGCTCATAGCCATTGACAACGGTTATCAAGCTTGTATGATGGCACCTACGGAAATACTAGCGCAGCAGCATTTTGCCGGAATTCGCGCGTTGCTTGGTGACGAGCTTTGTTCTGTTAAACTGTTAACGGGCTCTACACCCATCAAGCAAAGACGATTGATCCATCAACAATTGGAAGACGGCACATTGGACATCCTCATTGGCACACACGCCCTCATTGAGGACAAGGTCAAGTTTAAAAACATTGGTTTTGTGGTCATTGACGAACAACACCGCTTTGGTGTAGAACAACGGGCAAAACTATGGCGCAAAAATGTCATCCCTCCGCATATGCTGGTCATGACAGCAACACCTATCCCCCGCACGCTGGCCATGACCATGTATGGCGACCTGGACATTTCGGTTATCGATGAGCTTCCCGCTGGGCGTAAACCTATCAAAACCGTGCACTTCTACGAGAATCAACGTCTGAGGGTGTTTGGTTTTATGCGCGAGGAAATTGCCAAAGGAAGGCAGATCTATGTCGTATATCCGTTAATTAAGGAAAGTGAAAAAATGGATCTACTATACCTCGAAGCCGGTTTGGAGAACCTGCAGCGGGAGTTTCCGTTACCGCAATACAAAATCAGTATCGTGCACGGTAAGATGCCCGTCAAGGACAAGGATTTTGAAATGCAGCGCTTCGTAAAAGGTGAAACACAAATTATGGTCGCCACGACTGTTATTGAGGTGGGTGTCAATGTACCTAATGCTTCCGTCATGATCATCGAAAATGCAGAGCGCTTCGGATTATCGCAGCTACATCAACTCCGCGGGCGCGTAGGGCGGGGGGCAGAGCAATCTTTCTGTATCTTGTTGACAACGCATAAGCTGAGCAAAGAAGGGAAAACCCGACTGGAAACCATGGTACGTACTTCGGATGGATTTGAGATTGCCGAGGTCGACTTACAGCTACGTGGCCCCGGCGACATTTCCGGCACGCAACAATCCGGTGTTCTTGAGATGAAAATTGCTAATCTTGCGTCCGATCAAGCCATCCTAGTGGAGGCTCGCCGTAGTGTTATGGAGATATTCAAGGAAGATCCGTCTCTTTCCGCTGAGAAAAACACACTGCTGACCCACTACCTTTCCCAACGATCACCCGGTATTTCGTGGGATAAGATTTCTTGATATATTATTCTTCTTCGCTGACTAGTTGTAGGTGACCATATAACCTATTGAGCACCTCACAAGGATCGGCATCGATTGCTTTTGCGATAAGGTATAATTCTTCTGCCCTCAAATGTGACGAGGTATTTAATGAAAGTTCATTTATACGGGCTTTACTCAGCCCCGTCCGTCTGGCTACCATCGATTTATTTACGGATCGCTTTGCTAAAAATTCTCCTAACGCTGTCATGATATCTATCTAGTGGTTTGCTTAAAGCTACTGAACGTATAGAAAAAATGTACAAATAATTTTATTATTGAAAGTTTACTTATACATTTGTATAGACAAGCTATACAATTAGTAGTTTTTATAAATCAAATTATGGCAATAGATACACAACTTTTGGTAGAACGCCTAATCCAGCGGATGGATCTGGATCGTATTTTTCTTTTCTCTTATTCCTTTTTAGGCAAGGAACAACAACACTTAATTTTAGTCATGAAACCGGAGGACGGTGTTTCTCCGAAAGTGATGAAACCCGTCATTGAGCTTTGCCTTATCGATACGAAGGAGTTATCTTTTGAACTGATTCCGTTTGGTGAATGGCGTAACAAAGTTCGCCATGGAGGACTTTACTATGCTTACGCTTCGCTGCCACAGCATGAAATATACCGGTCACCTCGTAAGGCCACAAAATCGCTGACTGCCAATGAGATTGGTGGTGTTATTGAATTGGCTGATCAATGGCAAATGAAGATGAAAAAAGAAGGGGAAGAATTTCGGGAAGGGGCGCTGAAGTTTGCGGAGCATGGCAGTTATTTGAAAGCGACATTTATGGTGCATCAGAGTTTAGAATCTTTTCTGCGTCTACCACAGGCTATGATACAGGGCAATGCTAATAATCAGCACAACCTGGAGAACAGAATGCGGGCGCTAAGCACCCATATTCCTGCATTCAAAACGGTTTTGTTGAGCGAAGCTTTTATGAGTATAGAAACATTTCGACTGCTGGACAAGGGCTATCACGCAGTGAAGCAGAATAGGGATTTGGAGATAACCGCTTTTGATGCTTCTTATCTATACGATAAATGTTGTGAAATCTCGAAAGCAATAGAGATGCTCTATCAGTTCTTCTTGGATGCATTGAAGACCGAACAGCAAACTCGTTTGGAACAGACCGCACAGCAGGCAGCGTTAGCAGAAGAAAAGAAAAACGCAGCACCAGTTACGGCAAATGCCGGCGGCACGACACACATAAGGTGCGAAGACTTTTCCGGTTTTCCTTGGCCGAAAGAATATAAGGATGACGTCAATGCACTGTTGGATAAGATTCGTGGCAACCACAACCCCGAACAGATGAGTCTATTGAATTACCATACCGGTGGTTTTTCGGGCAGTAGTCCATTCCGCTTGGAAGGCGGCGAAGAACGAGCGGGTGTGAAGGTAGAGCTTTATCTCGTCGTACTGATGAAGAATACGGGGCCTTTTACCTTTAAAACCATGCAGGTGGGTGTCGCGAGTGCGATGGTGGTTTTTCTAGATATCAAGTATGTGGAAAAAGGCTTGGCTGAGGGGAACAGATTTGTACATACGGTATGGACGAAGGGGCTTGTCCTGCGTAGGAAGTCGACTTTTGAACCTGCTTTTGAATTAGGGGATATCGATTGGCAACAGGAATGGGAACGTGCGGATAAGCTATGGAAAAGAGCG
Organism: Sphingobacterium chuzhouense; assembly: GCF_014692525.1. Classification (GTDB taxonomy): domain Bacteria; phylum Bacteroidota; class Bacteroidia; order Sphingobacteriales; family Sphingobacteriaceae; genus Sphingobacterium; species Sphingobacterium chuzhouense. The sequence goes on along the minus strand of NZ_JACNYL010000007.1, from coordinate 26,109 downwards.
AAAACGGTGCTGGATAATATCGTGGTTACAGCTAGAGATGCACAGCCGTTGTTTGTGGACGCCGGCCTTTTGATGCTACGTAATATGCTGGAAATTGGTGTACATAGCTTTCTACGGGTAGCCGTTAGGTATATACCAAAAACGAAGAATCTAGACGAGCTACTGGATTGGACGGCTGTGGTCGATGGTCAGGTAGTAGACTACTTGTTAGATAAAAGTGGGATTCGAGGCCAAATGCTGCATCTCATATTTCATCCCAAAATCCTGTGGTGGGATCAAGATCTACTGGATTCTTTGGACGAAGTAACACCAGACCTTTGTCGTCTGCAGGCTGAGAAATTGGTTGATCTATTTGATCGGCTCTGCTGTGGTGCTATTGAAAAAATTAAAAAGCAAGCGATCAGCGTGACGGAGCGTGATTCCCTGTTACCTTCGGCAATGGGGGAAGCACAGGATAATAGTTAAAAAGCTATTCAAATAAAAGTCCGCAGGATGCCGTATTCTCACGGTACCTGGTACGGTATTCCTGTCGGACTTATAGTAATAAGTAAAACAAGAAAGAAGAAAGCTACCTGTTCGGCAGATCCTTCGGAGCCCAAGGTGCCCACGCAGGTATGCTTTTTAAAAGCCTAAAAAATGGAAAACAAAGACTTGATGACCCCTGAACCGGAGGCAAAAGCTACGGCTTTGCCCAAACGCAAAGCTGAGGAACCTTATTTGATTCCTTGGGAGGATGGAGAACCCTTTAAATGTTCTAAGGAATACATACTCCAATTTTATAAAGGACGGAAAAATGTGAAGGACTCGATATTCTCTGGGAGATTTAATGATTTTTACGCCTTTGATGAGTACAGTGTTTCCGTTAGGGAAAAAGGCGATGAAAAATATACGCTGTATCTTTCGTTGAGCAAAACACATCTATCGATTCGATGTAGTTGTGCAAAACAGGCCGAAGGTCTGTGTGAACATGCTGCTGCGGTGTTTTACGATAAGATACCATCTCACAAACCTTTCTATTTTAAAGGTCTATATAATGAAGATCTGTTGTCTCTATCACAGAAATTCCGTTCGATGCTGAGCATTAAACTGGAAGCAAACTGGAACTCCTTGGAATTGCAATTGCAGAATAATTCCACTTTCGGCCGTATCTACAACTTTAGCATCACAGAAAGATACGATCAGGAGGCTTGGTCTTATCGTGCCTCGTCTTATCGGGGAATGGATTTCCCTGCGGCAAAATTTGAGGAAGTAGCTTTTTTGGTTGTCACAGATGGCTTATACTGTGGTCTCCCTTATGTTTTGCCCTATATGGAAAAAAACAAACAAGGTCGTAATCTGTCAAAAAGTTACCTATTTTATGAAGGCGAGGAACCAGAGTTATTGTCTCCGCATGACCTGTTTAAAGAAAGGATCTGCAAAAAGATGCTGGAGATTGCCGATGATGACAACTATCAAATAAACGGCATAACGCTAGACGGGGATTCCAATCGTAATAATCACAGCAAGGCGCTGGGGATATTAGGGGAATGGCGTACACTTATCGCGTCATTACAAAACAATGAAACGTTGTGCTTTACCGAACTTTGGGGACATACATACTCTCCTTATCGGGCAAAATTAAAAAATACATATCGCAAAAAGGATATACCTGTATCTTTAAGTAATGGAGACGTGAAACTGCAGATTACTCTAGAAGACAACCCATCCTATCTCCGTCTAACATTCAACATTTCCTATAAAGAAGAGCCTATAGAAAATCCACAATTTATGTCTGATGATCATTGCTTCTTTATGATCGCCGAGGAGAACCGTGTTGTTTTCGTAGATGATCTTGATCTGGAAAAAGTCATCCGGGAGGCACGGAAGTCGGATTTTATCTTAACTGTCTTCGGGCATGATCGAGGGAAGTTTTTGGAAGAAAGTCTTATTCCGCTTTCCCAACGGTATGCGATGCAAGTCGTACTTAAAGGGAAAAGAGCAAATCTTATCGTGCAGGCTAAAAAGCCGAAGAGAATCGTTGACATTGACGTCACGAATGAGACGCTTGTGGTTCGAGCAAGTGTTTGCTATAATCGTTTTGGCGAACACCCTTTGGCGCCATTTGCCAATATGTTGGTAAAGACGAACGAGGATGGGCAGTATGTGTATGCACAACGCCATGCCGAGATCGAACAAGCATTTTATGCTTTCCTCCAACAGCAACATAAAGCTTGGTCCGAGCAACAGCACGAAATTATGTTCTCCTTACCAATGGATAAGATTGACCATACACAATGGCTGTCCCTTTTTTGTGAACGGTGCAAGCAGGAAGGTATCGAATTGCAAATGGATACGGTTCAACAGGGATCGTCCTATTATCCGCACCCCTTGCATTGGGAAGTGAAAAATGTGCATTTTCAGGATAATAAATGTAGGATTTTATTTGCGCCCAAATTCCGAAATAAAGTCATTCCCCTAGCCGATTTTGAAAATATGATTACGAAAGCGACAACCGTATATGACTTAGGAAAGAACCAGTATGGTGTTATCCGTTCCTCCGATATCGCACTATTTAGACCTATCTTTCTAAGCGCGGAAATTGACGGCGATTATATTATTCTTAATTCGTTACAGATGCTCTCTTTCCAGACCATACTGGAGAAGATTGACAGCAAGATTGTGAACGATACTATACGGGAGCGTCGTGAGCGACTAGCTAGACTGGAAGAAATTCCACAGTTAGCGGTTCCTTCGACAGTCCAGGCAACGTTGCGTCCGTACCAGATTGCCGGATTCAGTTGGATGAGCTTTCTCAACGAATTTCAATGGGGTGGTTTGTTGGCCGATGATATGGGATTGGGTAAGACATTACAAGTTATTACTCTCTTGGAGCATTATTATCAAGTTCATCCACTTGCTTCTGCGTCGTTGGTGGTTGTTCCCAATTCCCTCCTATTCAATTGGCAAAATGAATACCAAAAGTTCGCACCAAACCGAGAGACCGTTGTTTACTACGGTATTACTCGTCAGGATATGACCGACTTTGACACAGGTGTTGCTGTCTTGACCACCTATGGGACACTTTTGTCCGATAGTGATTTTTTTGCCGAAAAATCCTTTTCTTACTTGATTATGGATGAATCCCAAAATGTGAAAAATCGCAACTCGAAGCGTTTCGAGAGTTTATCACGAGTTAATGCGCAATACCGGATTGCCATGACGGGAACACCAATTGAAAACGGAATTCAAGATATCTATTCGCAAATGAGTTTGGTTAATCCCGGATTTTTTGGAAATTACCGGGCTTTCAATAAGCTATACAAAGGTGGAACGGATGCTGATACTATGAACGAAACGCTTAGTAACCTCCAGAAGGTCATACAACCGTTTATCTTACGACGTACCAAAAAACAGGTGGCTTTGGATCTGCCGGAAAAAACAGAAACCATACTGTATATGGATATGCCGCCAGCACAACATAAGGTGTATGAGAAATACCGGAAGTTATTTCAGGGAGAGGTAAAGCGCAGCCTAGAAAGTGAATATTCTGGAAAATCCAAGTTTATAGCTATCGAGGCATTGATCAAACTGCGGCAGATCTGCAATTCTCCGAATTTGCTAAAGGGAGAGACATTTGATAAAAACGCTGTCAAGTTGGATTATATTGATGAGATTCTGGATGATGTAACACCAGATCATAAGGTATTATTATTTTCTTCTTTTACGGGGATGTTGCAATTGGTCGCAGAACGTATCGAAGGGAGAGGAATAGAATTCGCTTATCTTGACGGGAAAATGTCGCAGGATAAAAGGCAAAATGCTGTACAGACTTTTCAGGAAAAGGAAAGCTGCCGGGTTTTTCTGATCAGCCTTAAAGCGGGTGGCACAGGGCTCAACCTTACCGCGGCGGATTATGTGTATATCCTCGATCCGTGGTGGAACCCAGCTGCCGAAGCTCAAGCCATCGATCGTTGCTATCGTATTGGCCAGGATAAGCATGTAAATGCATACAAAATAGTGTGCAGAGATAGTGTAGAAGAAAAGATTTTGGCCTTACAGGAACATAAGAAGAAATTGGCCGACGGTCTAATTTTGGATGAGACCAATATCATGAAGTCACTAAGTAAAGATGAATTGTTGAAACTATTCGAATAAATCTGATTAACATTCCTGTACCCCCCCTCTATCATATATCTCCTGCAGAACCTGGGGTAGCTTGACGAGAAGTTCCCGTACGGGAATGTATTCCAGATCTAAAGGTAATTCATCCATATTATCTTCGCTGTAATCTCTACGTCGAAGGAGATCGTCCAGCACGGCAAGCCATTCATTGAGATTTTTAAACCCAAAGAATGTACGGAGTGCTTTCTCTGGAAATATTCTGTTTTTTTCAATTTCCGCTTCGAACATTTCTTTGCAGCGGTATTGAAATAGCCGATGGCTTGGGATGGGCTTTAGGGCAGATTTCTCGAGAATCACATAGGCTACTTCAATCATCTGATCTAACTGGTGATGCATAAACCCATACTCAAAGGCTGTATTTGTGCGCATAGGTGGATAGATAGAGCTACAGACAAGGTAGTTGAAATTACTGGACCAATTCAATCCCCATTGCTGGACGACTTCTTTCAAAAAACGGTCGGGATCCTTAACATACTCTTTGCTTAAGTAGCGAAAATGTTTTGCTTTTAGTTTCTTTTGCGTATTTTTCATCATAAATCAGTTTACAAAGGTGTTTAGATATTTTTCTATATTGACAGAACAAATATAAGATAATAAAATATCTTACTAAAATTTTTAGATAAAAAAATGTCGAATATTAAAGAACGGGTATTACAGATAGCAGAAAGTAAGAAAATAAGCAAAACAGATTTCTTCAAGAACTTAGGACTTTCCTATGCTAATTTTAAAGGCATACAAAAGAATACCGGATTAAATTCCGACGCAGTAGCTATTATTCTATCCAAACATTCCGACATCAACCCTGCATGGTTAATTATCGGAGAAGGATCCATGTACCGTCATAAAGATGCGATCGTTCGAGAAGAGGAGGTGCGTTATAACGAACCGGTCGTTGTGAACGAGATCGAACATACACTGATCGATGCCCTTAAGCTCGTGATATCCTCTCAGGAAAAAACGATATCTTCCCTTGAAAAGCAGGTGACTATTTTGGAAAGGGAGCTCCAAACGCTAAAAAATAAGTAGCGAAAGATACTCATTGCATACCTTCCCTACTGGTCACGGTCGCTTTCGCCATTGTGAAAGCAGTCAAGCGATATGATGTTCTCAAAAAATCGTCCTATTTATGTAACATATTCCTCTCATTTTCGACATATAAGATATCATGACCGAAAAATTGGAACACTGTTTTGTCAGCCTCTTGGAGGAACACCAGAATATACTCCATAAAATATGCTCCCTCTACACGGAGGACAATGAAACGCATAAGGATCTTTTCCAAGAAATGACCATCCAGTTATGGCAATCTTTTCCGAAGTTCAAAGGCGATTCTAAATTTTCGATCTGGGCCTATCGGGTCTGTTTGAATACCGCTATCTCCTTATACCGACACAACAAGAAAAACATAGTCACTGTAGAATGGGACACCTCCCTGTATCAGCTACGTCATGAAGAGTACAATCCAGAACATGAAGAGCGCCTCAAGGTACTCTACGCTTCTGTCCGACAGCTCAATGATATTGAAAAGGCGCTTGTATATATGTACCTGGAGAACAAGGATTATGAGGAAATCGCGATCACCCTCGGCATCAGCGAAGGAAATACGCGGGTAAAAATGAATCGGATAAAAACAAAACTAAAAAACATACTTAATAAACAAGGTGGGTTATAATGGACGGATTAGATTTATTAAAACAGCATTGGAACAGGAACGACAGTTTCCCAAAACTTAACAAAATGGAATTACAGCAGATGATTCACCGACGATCTTCTTCCATTATCAAATGGATTTTTGTCATCAGCATTCTTGAGCTGTCCGTTGGCGTAGGACTCGCTTTTTTATTACCTATAGAGGAAAAGCAGACGTCTTCTTTCGAACAATACACCTCGCTGCTACTGGGTATTATTTTTAGGGCTACTATCTTTTTCTTTATCTACATTTTCTTTAAGCATTATAGAAAAATAAGAAATAACACGAACACTAGAACACTTTTGGAAACAATCTTGAAAACCCGTCAAGCGGTAGATCATTATATCAAATTCAACATCTACTTTGTTATCGTTTATACCGTATGGTCAGGATTACAACATATTGTTAAAGCCTTTGACCACAAATCGATAGGAGAAGGCATTCTGGTGACCTTACTGGTATTATTGTTTCCACTCCTATTATTTTAATAACTACTTATTTGATGAAACATTATTATCGAATCCTGTACCGCCGGTTGATCCATAAACTCCATGATAATTACGAAGAGCTCATCCGTATCGAAGGGTAGCCCCTTACGTTAGAACAAAAACCATTATCTTTGTAAGCTTGTTCTATTTGTACAAGTTATTAGAGAAGTAATAATACATGGGAAAAACAAAAATATTCGATACAGCACTTAAACCCGAAACAGCATTACTTGTTTCGGTGATAACACCAGACATTTCAGAACAAAACGCAAAAGATTACCTTCAAGAATTGGAATTTCTCGTGCAAACAGCGGGAGGAGAAGTACAAGGTGTTTTCACTCAAAAATTAGCTAAGCCTGAACACGCCACTTTCGTGGGATCCGGTAAGCTGGAAGAAATCCGGCAGTATGCGGATGCCGAAGATATTGATATGATTGTGTTTGACGATGAACTATCCCCTTCACAGCTCCGCAACGTAGAACGCGAGCTCAAACGTAAAATATTGGATCGTTCCAACCTTATTCTGGATATTTTCGCTAAGCATGCGCAAACGGCGCAGGCCAAAACACAGGTAGAGCTGGCACAATTGCAGTATCTGTTACCACGCCTCACACGCATGTGGACACACTTGGAACGTCAGCGTGGGGGTATCGGTATGCGTGGTCCGGGAGAGTCCCAGATTGAAACAGATAGACGGATTATCCTCAACAAAATATCGCTGCTGAAAGAACGACTAAGGGTCATCGACAAACAGAATGAAACCCAGCGTAAAAACCGGGGTGAGCTCATACGCGTTGCTCTTGTAGGCTATACCAATGTCGGGAAGTCCACCATATTGAACATGATTTCCAAGTCGGATGTGCTTATGGAAAATAAGCTGTTCGCCACATTAGATACAACGGTACGGAAAGTGGTTATTGACAACCTCCCTTTCCTGCTGTCGGATACGGTAGGATTTATCCGCAAACTGCCACACCATTTGGTGGAGTCCTTTAAATCCACACTGGACGAGGTTCGCGAAGCAGACGTACTTATACACGTAGTTGATATCTCGCATCCTAACTTTGAAGACCATATTGCTGCCGTGAACGAAACGCTAAAAGACATTGATGCGCTGGATAAGCCCGTTATTACGGTTTTCAATAAGATAGATGCTTATAAACCCCCGGTAGAGGTCGACGAGAACGGTGAAGAAATTAAAGTTACACTTGATGATTTCAGAAACTCCTGGATGGCAAAAAACTCCGATCCGGCAATTTTCTTGTCTGCCACGGAGAAAACCAATGTTGAGGAATTCAAGCAGAAGTTGTACGAGATCATCTCCAAAATGCATACGGCACGCTATCCATATAATAATTTGCTTTATTAGCGATATTACATGAACAAACAGGTACACTTTATAGACTGGGGACTGGTCGATTATCAAGATGCGTGGGATCGTCAGGAAGAAATATTTACCAGAACGGTGGCAGTCAAGAACGACAACCGGATAAATGGTACGTCCCACCCTACCCCCAATCATCTCATCTTCACGGAACATCCTCACGTATACACCTTGGGCAAAAGTGGTCATGAAGAATATTTGTTGCTGGATGAAATAGGATTGAAAGAGAAAAATGCGACCTTTTATAAAATTAACCGCGGTGGGGATATCACTTATCATGGACCGGGACAGATTGTAGGATATCCCATATTGGATTTGGATAATTTTTTTACCGATATCCATCTCTACCTGCGCACATTGGAAGAGGCCATTATCCGAACATGCGGCGAATATGGAATACAAGCTGGACGCTACGAAGGATATACCGGTGTCTGGCTGGATGCCGACAACGATAAAGCGCGTAAAATATGTGCACTGGGTGTTCGTGCCTCCCGCTGGGTCACGATGCATGGGTTCGCTTTCAACGTCAATGCAGACCTCAATTATTTCGGCAATATCATCCCTTGCGGCATAGACGATAAGGATGTTACCTCGCTGGAGCGCGAACTTGGACGCAAACTGGATATGGACGAGGTTAAAAGCAAACTAAAAGGACATATCGCTGATTTATTCCAAATGGAACTGTTGTAAATATTATCTTTGTATAATGATTCTTGCAGAAAGATACCATGATATATCTTGTGGACACCGCGTGGTTGGACATGAGGGGAAATGCCGGTTTTTACACGGTCACAACTATCGTATACATTTTACGGTGGCTGCTGACCAATTGGACGAAGTAGGTCGGGTAGTTGATTTCTCTGTGATCAAAACCGCACTTTGCGAATGGCTGGAAGAACATTTTGACCACAAGTTTTTAATTTGGGAGAAAGATGAATTATTGCCTCAATTGCATGAAGTTTCTGGCGAAAGTCTCGTGGTCGTCCCATTTAATCCTACAGCCGAAAACATCGCACAATATCTAGTAGAACGTATCGGGCCGCAACAATTGAAAGATTATCCCGTTCGTTTGATCTCTTGCAAAGTAGAAGAAACGGCGAAGTGCTCTGCTACTTATAGTTTATAACAATCCTCTCGCTTTAATTTCCAGATATTTGTTGATGGCATTAATGGTTAGGTTTTCCGGCGACGTATAAATGGTCTGGATTCCCTGTCTATGTAATTCTTGGATAACCAGATGCTTTTCGTATACAAATTTCTGCGCAATGATTTGGTTATACACGTCAATGGTTTTCTTACCTTCTTCTTTCGCCATATCGATCAACTCTGTATTCTTGAATACAACCACAACTACAATATGCGTCTTGGCGAGCATACGCAAATAAGCCATTTGCCGTGACAACGCATCTATCGTCTCGAAATTGGTATACAACATCAATAAGGAGCGCTTATTGATATGTTTATTGCAGAAAGCATACAGGTTACCAAACTCCGTTTCTTCGAAAGCGGTTGTTATATTGTAGAGTTTTTCGGAAATCAGTTGCATCTGATTATTACGCTTCTCCGCGGGAATATGGTTGGATACTGTTTTGGAAAATGTTAGCATGCCTGCACGATCCTGTTTTAGGATCGCCGCATTCGCCAGAACCAATGTCGAATTAATGGCGTAATCCAGTAATGTCAAACCATTGAAAGGCATACGCATTACTCTACCAGCATCTATGAGTGCGTAAATAGGTTGTGATTTTTCTTCCTGATATTGGTTAACCAATAGTTTCTTATGCTTGGCCGTTGCTTTCCAGTTGAGATGACGATATTCATCTCCTCGAACGTATTCCCGTATATGATCAAATTCCAATGTAGCCCCAATTTTTCGGATACGCTTAATTCCCAATTCCATTAGCCTATCCGTCGTGGCCAATAATTGATATTTCCGCATTTGGATAAAAGAGGCGTAGCAAGCCAGTTCGAGCGGCTCATTCAACGTGAACTTCCTTGCAAACAAACCAAGTCTCTGAACTAAAGCGTGACATCTCCCAAAAGCATATACGCCCCGGGAGGTTGGACGGATTTGATAATTGGTAACTTTGGTTTCCCGCGGTAAAATATCCGATTCCAATTCAACATTCCGCAGTTGCAGCTGTATCGGGAACTCTTCCAACAGGCGGATACGGACTTTGGCAGGATAACTACTGGTCAACTGAATCTCCATATCATTCTCATCACCATTCGATAGCTTCTCCGGATAATTTCGCTGTATAATTATTTTACTTTTTTGATAGTAAAGAAACAGCATATCCCATGCACATGCCGCCATAAACAGCCAAAGAAGCGCAATCACAAAAGAAAATAACACTTTAATAAAAAAAGACAACACAAAGCATGTCGCTAATAAGAGTAGCGCATAGAAGAATTTATTGGTCACATACAGACTACGGATAAAACGCATTATCTCGGAATTTCGATACTGTCTACAATTTGTTTGATGATATAATCACTTGTGAATCCTTCCATTTCCTTCTCTGGAGTCAATAGCACGCGGTGACCCAATATAGCCGGAGCGACATACTTCACATCATCCGGCGTAATAAAGTCCCTTCCTTGAAGTGCCGCACTTGCTTTTGAAGCTTCCAACAAGGCAATCGAAGCACGCGGCGAAGCGCCCAATGTAAGGTTCGGGTTTGAACGCGTATGATAAACGACTTGTGTGATATAACTCAACACGTCTTCATGTACATAAATAGACTTGATCAACTGTTGAAAGCGGATCAACTCGTCGATACCCAATACAGGGGACACTAAATCTTCCTTATTATTTGCTTTTTGTGCATGATGCTCACGCAATATATCCAACTCCTGTTCAATTGCAGGATAATCTACATTAATCTTGAAGAGAAAACGATCCAATTGGGCTTCAGGCAAGCGATAGGTTCCTTCGTGCTCTATAGGATTCTGTGTAGCAAATACTACGAACGGTGTTGGTACGGGATAGGTGATACCATCCACCGTAACCTGTCGCTCGGACATACACTCGAACAAAGAGGATTGCGTTTTTGCCGGGGCACGGTTTATTTCGTCAATCAAGACGATATTCCCAAAAATTGGACCTTTCTTAAATTCAAATTCGTTGGTCTTCAAATCTAGCACAGAAGACCCCGTAACATCTGAAGGCATTAAATCGGGGGTAAACTGGATACGTCTAAATTCACCCTTCACTGCCTTTGCTATCAACTTTGCTGTTAATGTTTTTGCGACACCCGGCATTCCTTCTATAAGCGAATGCCCTGTTGCCAGAATAGCAATCAAAAGTTTATGGATGACCTCGTCTTGACCTATAATAACTTTCTTAACCTCCTGCTTCACTCCTCCCATCTTCTCTCTTAGCTCGGTCAGGTCTATTCTGTTTTCAAAACTGGGCTCGTATTTATTTCCTAGTTCACTCATAGCATATTCGCTTTATGTTTAAAATCTTCTATTTTTTTATTTAACTCTACCAATTCGGCATCCGTCGACGTACGTACTTTTCTATATCTCAGAAGTAGCCTTATCAAATTTTCACACTCCTCCAGCGGGACACCGGTTTTAAGCGACAATTGCTTTGCAAAAACTTCATCCTCCAACTGCAGAATATCCAGTTGGAAATGTGTCCTTATATCATATAGAAAATATTCTACTTTCTTTTGTATAAGATTACCCGGATTCCCACTTTCATAATATAAAGTAGCGATTGTACGTGCAAATTCTTTGGATAGATTTGGTTCTGGTTCCACGACATGGACAGCCTTTTGTTCCCGTTTACTTTTGAACAATAAAAACAGAATAAGCCCAAAAAGTAAAATATACCATGCCTGACGCAATCCGTCGTTTTGCAACAATACACGTAAGGGTGTTTTTGCTTCCATCGTTCCTTTAAAGGTACTATCAAACCAATAGACCTCCTTATTGGAAAGCAATTTCAATACAGCCGCTCCGTATATAAAGTTCTCCTCTTTTAACATGTAGTAATTCGTAAACATCAACGGTTCCAGATGCAATAGAAAGCGGCCTTTTCCTCTTTTTAACTCGATAAAATTAGGTATTTCCCTGTCTTCCACGTCATAATAACCGATTATACGCGTATTAACCGTATCCAAATCGCAGAACAACCCGGGATAGTCCAAATCCTTATAATGGGCTGTCTTGCCATCCACCAACGAGAAGGGACGATCCTCCACATTTATGACCTCATTAAAATTGTGGGGATAGTGATATTGTTGCTTTATCCCCAACGTATCAAGTAAGTAAAGCGGAAAACCATTGGCAGAAATAAAAACTTCTCCTCCCCTTTCTACAAATTTCAGTAGTTCGCCCGTCACCTCTTTACCTTCGTAGAACCCATTTACGATATAAACTAAACTACTTTGTTCTTTCTCCGGTAAAAATGTTTTTAGAAAATCATAGTTTGTCGATGTGAAATCTTCTATCTGTACCTGTTTTTCCAAAATTTCGGGCAATTCTTCCCGCGTTACATATAAACCATAAGGAATTTTATCCCGCTGGTCGTATGTTTTCGACCAATCGATCTGCTTATCGCTTGCCAAATCAATAAAAGCAATGATCAGGACGGTGATACCGAGTAACATAAGACCAAATTTCCCAGAATTCTTCATCGCCACTTTGATTGAAAGGTTAAGAAATAAGGTGCATACTCCTCATATTTAACTTTGTCTATAGCGACATTTCCGTACCACACGCGGTTATATATATTTACATTTCTCGCAAAATCCCTCTTCAATTCCTCGTTTTCTATTTCCTCAATAAGCTCCACATGGGTTTTGGTGTGTTTCCAATGGATCAGCTCCCGCTTTGCTAATAATTGTATGTTCAAAAGATTGAGGTAACGTATAGCTAATGCGAAATCACCGTCTTTTTGCGCCTTATCAATAAAACTAGTTAGATCAATATCCAGCAGGTTTTTCTCTACGAACTTTACTTCGTCAGACACATCCTCATCATCTTTATCTGTAGCTAACAAACGCTTACCGGAAAATAGCACGCGATAGATGATCCAAAGAAAAATAACCAACGCCACCACAGCCAGCAACTTATACACCACATCGGCAAATTGGAAATACTCTCTCGCGGGAAATAGATTGTCCAACATTCGCCCTAGCCTATCCAATATTTTCTTGAATAGACCGATACGATTGGGACTATTCTTGTCATAATCAAACTCCTCACCTTGATAGCGTGCAATCAATTTGGTAAATGTTGCTGTATCCACCTGCGGAATCTGGCTCATACGGGGAATGGTGTCGTAATAGCCTTTCTCCATATAATCTACCCAATCCGGTGGGGTATATTCCTGCGCTTTCATGGAGACACTATCTTCCAGCACCGGAGGTAGAGATTCAGTAGTATCTTGCGCATGAGAATAAAAGAAACCCCAAAGCAAAAGTGACATTACCAAAATTCTATTGCCCATCTTCCTCCTTTCCCAAATTTTGTATCTTTTCATAGACGTCTTCGCCGTATGTCACTTCTTTTGCTGTCTCATAAATAATTCCCGACACCAAAACCGTAAACATATAATACACGATATAAAGCAAGACCAGCAACGTAGCGCCAATAGAGGTGAACATGCGGCCAGCTATACTATCAAAAAATGTGGTCTCAAATCCAATCGTGTTATACGCTATAATCCCGATAATCAGCGATGGTATTAACGTGAGCATCACCAGTAGTGTCTGGAACACCAAACTTACGACATAAGCGGAAACACTATAATCGATAATTTTCTTCTTTAAGATAGAAAAGCTTTGTTGTATGGCATTGCTGGCTGGCATATATCCCTCCCGATAAAACAAAAATGCGCAAAAGAACCAAACGCCTAGAAAAGCACCCAAAATTCCAACGGCAAAACTTCCGACCAGCGGAATAAACATCAGGATAATCATAGCGAACATAATGGGGATAAACAGAATAACGGAAGCTATAATACTGACAAGTAAAAATTTAAAATATTTGCCTAGGTTCGCTACAAAAGCCCGCCAAACGTCATTAGAATTGAAATCAGTTCCCCTCTTATTCTTCAGCAAGATAAAATATTCAATGGCTAGCCCAAAGAATACCATACTTACCACCAAAAGTGTAAATAACGCCGCAATCGCAATAAATACCAAATCCAACGATTCTGTCCAGCTTTGAGTTGTCGTTAAATTAATCTTGGTCGTTCCGTAATAGATAAGAATCAACATGAGACATAATGGGACAATAGCAAGTTTCAAGATAGTTTGAAAGAAATGCCGTAACACCAGTCGCAAGAGGTTAATGAAATCTTGGACAATTTCACTAAGTTTTCGTTCTTTCCGAAATTCGAAGTCTATTTCCATCCGTTAATTCTTGCCAGTTGATAAGGTTTGATTATATAGAAATAGATAATAGCCATAAACGAGGCGATAATGATACTAATACATAACCAAATAGAGACCTGATAATGTCTTGTCACAAAGCCCTCTAAAAAGCCCGCTACTATAAAGAACGGAACAGTACTTATTAAGACCTTGGAAGCGGTTTTCATCGCTCTTTTGAACGATTCAAGCCTTGTATAGGATTTCGGGAACAATATACTGTTTCCGATAGCAAGACCGCACCCCCCAGCAATGACAATTACCGACAGTTCAATAGCTCCGTGAATCCAAATAGCCGACATGGCTTCCTGCATCACGCCGTATCGAAAAAATAAATGATGAAAAGCGCCGACCATGATGCCGTTACTGAATAAGATATAACCTGTGCCTATACTGTAAAATACGCCTAGTACAAAAGCCAGGAAAGCGACCCGAACATTATTAATCGTGATCGCCAAAGCGGAGCCTACCTCACTCCCTCCTTGATAAACGCCGGCAGGGTTTCCATCTTCGATGTTCGCTATGCTCATGTCTACGTAATAATCGCCTAAAATTAAACGTACGAAATCCAAGTCGTATTGAGCTGAAATAAATCCGATAGCGATAGCTAGGCAGAAAATCAGTAAAGAATAGAGCAGCGGACGGCGCAACTGCCATATTGCTTCTGGAATCTCCTGCTGTACAAAACGCTTGAACTGGTTCTCCGATGATTTCTGATCGCGATACAATTGCTGATGGGCCAGTATCGCCAGCTCATTCAGATAATCTTTTGTCTTTGATCGCGGATAAAATGTCTGTGCATACGCCAGATCGTTAGTTAATTCAATATAATCGGAGGCTAGGATATCGGGATCTACATTGATCTTATTTCTCAAATTATTTTCAATCAGGATCCATTTTTCTTTATTTCGTTCAATAAAGGATGCTTCTCTCATTATATCTTTCTAATTTTCTATATTTAAATAAAATAAACAAAGTAAATAGGAGAAGCTAAAAGTAGCACCTACTCGAAGCTAATATAGGAAATATTAACGTTTTAATAAAATGCACAAACTCTCTATTAATACGCCACAGAACGTAAAATTTGAATACAACTTGGCTTCGCTTGGTTCCCGTATCATCGCGTTTGCAATTGACTATTTCATTATTACGTGTTATGCCATCATGGTCTATTACATGGTCTCCAGACTTGGCCTTTTTAATACCAGTGATCCTTGGTTGACAACAGGTGTTTATATGCTTATTTTGCTTCCTGCTTTTTTTTATCCTTTTCTCATGGAGACCTTTTTTAACGGACAGACCATCGGAAAAATGATTATGCGTACGAAAGTTGTAAAGGTTGACGGCACACGCGCATCGGTATATCAATATTTTATCCGTTGGATATGTTCTATCGTGGATATCTTTTTATGCGCAGGTGCTTTGGGGATCAGCAGTATCATCGCCACAAAGCATGCACAACGGATTGGTGATATTGCTGCCGACACGACTGTCATTAGCATTAAACAA
Organism: Sphingobacterium chuzhouense; assembly: GCF_014692525.1. Lineage (GTDB taxonomy): Bacteria > Bacteroidota > Bacteroidia > Sphingobacteriales > Sphingobacteriaceae > Sphingobacterium > Sphingobacterium chuzhouense. The sequence goes on along the minus strand of NZ_JACNYL010000007.1, from coordinate 10,488 downwards.
AATATGGCACTGCAACAAACGCTATTTGCAGAGATTACACAAGAATATACAGTTACCTTTCCACAAGTAATGCGTTTGTCCGATAAAGATGCCAATACCATTAAAGATATATACAAAAAGGGATATGAACGTAAAGATTATAATATCATACTAGCACTAAGCAATAAACTTGTAGAACTTCTGGACGTCAAACCACAGATGCGCCCCGAAGAATTTATTGATGTAGTAATTAAGGACTATTATTACACGTTTAGGGATCGATAACACTTAAAACCGCCACTGTACATAATTAATGTTTTTATTATCTGCGAGATACTTGCGTTCATAGTATGTTTTGATGGAAAGCACATCGTCAACTATATCTGAGTGGTACAAATCAGCGGTTTCTTTTACTTTAGGAAGATTTAACAACGTAATCTGTTCTAAGGTATAAGCATAGAAGCCGTCGTTGTCCGTTTTCAGATGCATAATACCATCATCTTCCAGAATTGTTTTATACTTTTCCAAAAACGTAGGATTAGTCAAGCGCTTTTTCTCGCGGCTATCTTGTGGCTGTGGATCCGGAAAAGTAATCCATATTTCCGCTATTTCGCTTTCTGCAAAATATTCCAATATAGTTTCAATCTGAATCCGTAGAAAACCCACGTTATCAATTCTCTCTTCCAAAGCTGTTTTCGCCCCTCTCCAGATTCGGTTCCCTTTATAATCGATACCTATAAAATTGATATGGGGAAACATTTTCGCTAAGTTAACGGTATATTCACCCTTGCCACATGCAAGTTCCAATACAACAGGGTTATTATTTGCAAAGAACTTCGTTGCCCATTTTCCTTTATAGTCTTTTCCGGCATCCAATTGAATAACATTCTTAAATGTGGCCACTTCGGCAAATCTCCGTAACTTATCCTTACCCATTTCTAATAATTTGTCCGCAAAAATAATCTTATATTTGCAGGAATCAATAGTTTAACGTGGAAAAAGAAGCCAAAATATTTGTTGCGGGTCATCGCGGAATGGTGGGTTCAGCGATTGTCAGAGCATTAGAAAAAGAAGGATACCATCGCCTTATCAAACGCACCTCAAAAGAGCTCGATTTACGAAACCAATCTGCGGTGGCAGACTTTTTCGCTGAAGAACAACCGGAATATGTATTCTTAGCGGCGGCAAAAGTCGGCGGTATTGTCGCAAACAACACCTATCGCGCCGATTTTCTCTACGAGAACCTCATGATCCAAACAAACGTAATCCATCAGGCGTATATTCGAAATATCAAAAAACTATTATTCTTAGGCTCCAGCTGTATTTATCCAAAACTTGCCCCACAGCCTCTCCAAGAGGATTATTTATTGACGGGCACATTGGAACCTACCAACGAGCCTTATGCCATTGCAAAGATTGCTGGAATTAAAATGTGTGAAGCCTATCGTTCGCAATATGGATGCAATTTCATCTCGGCAATGCCCACCAATCTATATGGTATTAATGACAACTACCATCCCCAAAACTCCCATGTATTGCCTGCTCTAATCCGTCGTTTCCATGAGGCGAAGATAGTAGGATCAAGCGAAGTGAGTATCTGGGGAACTGGTTCGCCTCTTCGGGAATTTCTATATGCAGACGACTTAGGCGAGGCCTGCGTTTTTCTAATGCAAAACTATGACGAGGAACAATTTATTAACGTAGGTGTTGGTGAGGATATGAGTATACGCGATCTTGCTTATCTCGTGCGTGAGATCGTAGGATATCATGGCGAACTCCGCTTCGATACAAGTAAGCCAGACGGCACCCCCCGCAAATTAATGGATGTTAACAAACTACATGCCTTAGGTTGGCGGCACAAAACATCTCTACGCGAGGGTATTGCCTTAGCTTATGAAGATTTTAAAAAAAAGGAAATTTAATTATTAAGTTTTATCGGTAAAACGTTCATCTTCTAAAATAGCAGCTTGCTGTTCCATAACCGCTATTTTTTCTATTTCAGCATCTATTTTTTTCTTCTTCTTTTTCTTTTTAGGCTTTATAAAAGAGGTTATTTTACTTACTAAACCACTAATTTTATCTTGATTAACCTGCCCAATAGCAGTTTCTGAAGCTAATAAAACCATAGCCTTTTTAAACCAACCAGCTCTTTTAAGTACAGTTGAATTCAACACGATGGGTGCACCCAATTGTAAAACCCTTGTCAACCAATCTGCGTCTTTACGCTGCGCAGCTTTACTGATACTTGATGTAAGATCTTTTACTAGATTTACTCCCGGTACATGAGAAGTGACAAGTCGAAAAAATCGGATCGGTGCACTTATCTTTATTTTCAACAGATTATATTGATCTGTCAAATAGGCTTCCTGCTCCCTCCGTCTTAAATTGAGCCGAGCGATCTCTGCTTGTAAATCATGTAAGTTATTTATTTTCGGTGAATTCTTCATTTACGCTTGATTTGATTTTCTCTTCTATAATATCCTCATCCTCTTCTCCTTGCCATTTTCCTGCCACCTTACGAATAGTCAGATTCATAAATATCTTTTCCAGTCCAGGTTCAAAAGCACGAATAAGCAATACAAGCACAAAAAATATAACGCCTGTCAATAAAAAGCCTAATGCATTGCTATCCAGCACTTCGCCAAGATAAAAACCTAACGCCAACGAACAGAAAAAAACGATGAATAAAGTAAATACGATCCTAACAACATCCAAGGCCAAAGAGGCAATTATTCGCGAGCCTTTAGCTAGCCCTTTGAGTTGCAATAACTTAATTTGAGTATCTACGTATTCCTTACCTTTTTGAAAGGTACCACTAAGTGAAAATTTTTCCTCTTCCATCAAATGTCTATTTTTTATGGTACGCAGTAGAGACGCAGGATGCTTTGCCTCTACTGCGTTTTGTTAAGCGTGTTCTTCTATTTCATCATCTACGATGTCCTCAACATTGGAAACTTTTGACTTCACCAAACTTACTAGCCTGTCTTTAAGTTCACTAAGTTGATCAAATTGTTCCTCCGCGCGCTCCTTGATTGCATCGCCTAAATCAGACAATGACTCATTTATCTTATCCCTTGTTTCTGATCCTTTATCGGGAGCAAACAATAATCCTACTACTGCTCCCGCTGCTAACCCTGCTAATAACGCAGTTACTATTTTACTGTTCTCATTCATATTTTTTGTCATTTAAATAATTCTCCATTACCGGATTGAAGATTAATTAAGTTATAGAATTAACAAATAATCTTCTTAATCGTTTTAAAAATACAAAAGTATTTTGGGCTTCGGCTTCCATTCAAAAAAGAAAACAAAAATCTTGCTAAAAAGTAACATACCACCAACCTTTTTTGTTTTCCCGTTTTCTTTAGCTACTTTTAGGAAACCATTCTAACATACAGCTATGCTCGTCAAAACCTTTAGTAGTGCGGTATACGGCATAAATGCAACCACTGTTACTGTCGAAACTCTTGTTTGTCCTGGTATACACTACCATATTGTTGGACTACCCGACAGCACTATCAAGGAAAGCCTGCACCGTATTGAAAGTGCGATTGTGTCCGCGGGATACCGTATGCCTCGTCAAAAGATAGTCGTCAATCTGGCTCCTGCAGATATACGCAAAGGAGGTTCCGCCTACGATTTATCTATCGCGTTAGGCATTTTGGCGGCGTCGGGCCAAATACACGAGCCCTTGCTTACAGATTATATTATGCTGGGAGAATTATCCTTGGATGGCAATATTCAACCCGTCAAAGGAGCTCTGCCAGTAGCTCTGCAGGCTAAACAGGATGGCCTAAAAGGTATTATTTTACCAATAGCAAATGCCCGGGAGGCTGCGGTCGTTCAAGACTTAGACGTATTGGCGGCGAGCAACTTACAAGATGTCATTCATTTTTTTAACGAACAACAAAAGCTACAACAAATTCGAATTGACATTGAAGATGAATTTCTACATCATATAAATAATTATGAAGTAGATTTCGCTGATGTAAAAGGGCAGGAGAATATAAAAAGGGCGTTAGAAATCGCCGCAGCGGGTGGACATAATGTTATTCTAATCGGCCCTCCAGGAGCGGGTAAAACCATGCTAGCCAAGCGTCTTCCCACCATTCTCCCTCCACTTCATTTAGATGAATCGCTTGAAACCACCAAAATACATTCCGTCGCGGGACAGCTTAGCGCCCTCTCTTCGCTGATGACCGTCCGTCCTTTTCGGGCTCCACACCATACAACGTCTGATGTTGCTCTTGTTGGTGGTGGTTCCTCGCCGCAGCCGGGTGAAATTTCACTCGCTCATCACGGCGTGTTGTTTTTGGATGAGTTACCCGAATTCAAGAGATCTGTCTTAGAAGTCATGCGGCAGCCATTAGAATCCCGTAGCATTACGATTTCACGCGCCAAGTTTTCAGTCGATTACCCGGCGAGCTTTATGCTGATTGCTGCTATGAATCCGTGCCCATGTGGATATTATAACCATCCAGAAAAAGAATGTATCTGTGGGAGCGCTGTCGTACACCGCTATCTTAGTAGAATATCAGGCCCCCTATTGGATCGTATCGATTTACACGTCGAAGTAACTCCCGTCGACTTTAACGAACTTTCTAGTGTGAAAAATGCCGAGAAAAGCGAAATTATCCGGGAAAGAGTCATACAAGCGCGTAAAATTCAAGCGAAACGCTTCGTCAACTTCGCTGATATTCACAATAACGCTCAAATGAATACGCCCACCGTACGGCAAATATGTCAAGTCAATCGCTCGGGCAAGCAGCTCTTACAAACCGCAATGGAACGACTTGGGCTTTCTGCACGAGCGTACGACCGTATATTAAAAGTATCACGTACTATAGCCGATATGGACGGCTCAGAAGAAATTGAAACCCGACACCTAGCAGAAGCTATCCATTTTAGAAGTTTGGATCGAGAAAACTGGGCAGGGTAATGAGACCTAAAAAAACTGACTGATAAGATGGCTAATGGACCAAGGGTAAAGCAATATCGTCAACCCTATGCCCGCAAGCGCACCAAATAAATGGGCATCATGATTGACATTATCGTACGCCTTTTTAGAAGCCCAGATACAATACCCTAGAAATAGGAAAGCAAACAAATAAGCCGGTATCGGGATAACCATAAAGAGTCCAAGCATAGCCTTCGGCTGAAACATGATAAAGCTGAAGAGTACGGCACAAATAGCACCCGACGCACCTAAACTATAATAACTAGGATTGTTTTTTTGTCGAATCAATGTGGGTATATCGCTAAGGATTAAACTAACCAGATAAAGCCCTGCAAAAAGCACATGCCCCATTGCACCACTAAATTGAACAAACATACTCTCCAGACCAAACCCAAAATAGTAGAAAGTCATCATATTAAAAATAAGATGCATCCAATCCTTATGAATTAAGCCACTTGTAAAAATCATATACCATTTTGACTTATCTCTATGAACCGTATATGGATGCAGCATTAACTTTGTATACCATTGCGGATTGGAAAAAACATATAAGCTCAATCCTATTGTCAAGACAAAAATCACAGAGGCGACAGGAGTAGCGTAAAGGTAGTATAACATAAAGTCTGTAGGTTAAAATCTGTCTTCTATCAAAAAGACGTATAGTTCTTTTGGACCATGTGCACCTAACACCAACATTTTCTCCATGTCTGCTGTCCGGCTGGGTCCGGTAATCGTTGAAACCATAGAAGGGATCTTATCGCCATATTTTTCTTTCACGCGCTGTAATCCATGTTTAATATCCATAACTAATTGGGAGGCTTTGGCGACCACAATGTGAATAGGCGGATAGATACTTAGCCGGCGACCAGCCTCATTTCCATTGGTTAACATGATGCTTCCGTTGCGCGCGATAAGAGCTTCACATGTTGTAATTCCTGCGTCTGCAGCTTCAAGTTGCTGATCGGTTGTATAAATCGGGAAACCATATTGTCCTAACAGCTTCTGTATTTCAAGTTCCCAGGCTAAAATCTTTTTTATTTCCAGTTTCTCAGCTAACAGTATCAAGTTTTCAATAAGCGAGATTTCACCATCGCAGTAGATAAAATTACCTGCAACTTGTGTAAATTCCCGTGCAAAGGTGACATCCAATGGTTCTTCCTCATCTTTATAAAGTGGAGAATCTTCAAAGTCAGCATGTGGATTCTCACGCTTCTGTAACAAAGCTTGACGAATCTTCTTTAGCATCCGTTCTTTAGCCGTGGTATTTCGAATGTTCATGTACGCAACCCGCCGCCCTACTCTTCTGACTTTGTATCGTTGTTATTACTGTCCTGTGGAAGATCCAACGGCAGATCAGTTTGTGGAACACCACCTCCGTCAACTCCACCATTTACAAACTCGTCATACGTAGTACGGTTTTCAAACGGACGTTTCCCCAAAATTTGTTCTAAATCACTTTGAAACAGAATTTCTTTCTCCAACAGCTTCTCTGCGATTTTGATGAGACCATCTTGTTTATCCAATAGAAGCTGTTTGGTCCGATCATATACCGCATTAATTAAGTTTCTTACCTCTTGGTCAATCAACTCCGCCGTTTGATCGGAATATGGTTTATGGAATTGCGTTTCTCCCGAGCTATCACGGAAAGATACATTTCCCACTTTATCATTCATACCATACACCGAAGTCATTGCATAAGCCAATTTTGTGATTCGTTCTAAGTCATTTTGTGCACCGGTACTGATGCGGCCGAAAGTGATATCTTCCGCAACACGTCCCCCCATCGTCATACACATGCTATCCAGCAGTTGCTCCGTGGTATATAAAAATTGCTCTTTTGGTAAGTACTGCGCATACCCCAACGCTGCCACACCACGCGGAACGATAGACACTTTAACCAAGGGATCAGCAAACTCCAAAAACCAACCAGCAATAGCGTGACCGGCTTCATGATAAGCCACAATCTTCTTCTCTTCAGGAGAAATAATTTTGTTTTTCTTTTCAAGCCCTCCAATCACCCTGTCAATCGCATCTTGGAAATCCTGCATAGAAATAGAGGCTTTATTTTTCCGCGCTGCAATCAACGCTGCTTCATTACACACGTTAGCGATCTCTGCTCCCGCAAAACCCGGTGTTTGTGCCGAAAGTTTTTTTGCATCTACTTCCTCCGACAGTTTCAACGGCTTTAAATGCACATTAAATATTTGCTCACGTCCAATCAAATCTGGTTTATCGATAGAAATTTGTCTATCAAATCGTCCCGGACGCAACAATGCTTGATCCAGTACATCTAAGCGGTTGGTCGCGGCCAAAAGAATGACGCCTAAATTGGTACCGAACCCATCCATCTCAACCAATAATTGATTCAATGTATTTTCACGTTCGTCATTTCCTCCCATAACGGAGTTTTTACCACGGGCACGTCCAATCGCATCGATTTCGTCGATAAATATGATACAAGGTGCTTTTTCTTTAGCCTGTTTGAACAAATCCCGTACACGCGAAGCACCGACACCCACAAACATTTCTACGAAATCTGATCCCGACAGAGAGAAGAAGGGCACTTGAGCCTCTCCTGCCACCGCTTTTGCCAACAATGTTTTACCTGTACCCGGAGGGCCTACAAGTAAAGCTCCCTTCGGAATTTTACCTCCTAAATCCGTGTATTTTTTCGGGTTTTTCAGAAAATCCACGATTTCCATGACTTCCGTCTTCGCCTCTTCCAATCCAGCCACATCATTAAACGTGATGTTTATTTGGGACTCCTTATCAAAAAGTTGGGCTTTAGATTTTCCGATATTGAAAATCGCACCGCCTCCAGTACCAGCACCTCCGCCCATACGGCGCATCAGCAACATCCATATCGCCACGATAATTAATAACGGAAGCATAAACGAAATAAACCAACCCGCCCATGGGTTAGATCTGTTTTCGTAAAGTGGCTCAATACGTGTTTGTCCTTCCGGTAATTCCGTTTGTGAATTTTTCAGCTTCTCACTCAAAATTTCTGCGGAAGGTTCCGTAAATGTATATTGAGGCCCCACATCAGGAGATAACAACAGGGCATTCGGACTAGGAGCTACATTTTTATACTTATCTTCTTTAAGTCTATCTTTTTTTATGTATACCTCAACCTCAACCAAGTCATTGCTCTTAAAAGCAACAAGCTTTTCTACATCGCCAGGCAATAATATTTCCTTCTCAAACTTTGAATAGGTAATCTCTTCGGTTTTATCGCTACTAAAAAAGTACTGCAGTCCAAAGAACCCGAGGATAATCAATATCCACAACCACATCATATTAAATTTGGGTGGAACAGGAGTTACTTTTTTACTTGGAATTTTCTTCATTACAATCTATTATATCTATTTCTCTTACTTTCTAAACTTTTACGCACTTTGGTACGTCTCAACCTGAGCGTCGCCCCACAAATCCTCTATGCCATAATGGCTTCTTTTTTCCGTCTTAAAGATATGAACAACGACATCTACAAAATCCAACAGGATCCATTCACCATTATTATGCCCTTCTTTCCGCCACGGTTCCTGTCCAAAGGCTTTATAAACTTCTTCTTCTACACTATTTGCTATGGCATTGATTTGTGTTGCGGAATCCGCATGACAGATAACGAAATAATCGGATAAAGTGGCATTCACGTTCCTCATATCCATCCGCACTATATCATTGCCTTTTTTTTCTTGCATGCCGTGTACTACCACTTCCGCAAGTCTACCCGACAATTCCTTTTTTGTATCTTTATTCATTAAAAAATGTTAGTTTTGAACGATATTTATGTCTTTAAATATTTTTCCCTTGCAAAATAATACATTTTCCCGACTTTACCTTAGACAAAATTTAATTGTACTAGAAGAGGTAACGTCTACCAACGATTATTTGAAAGAACTTTTGTCAAATATTACGCCACTTCCCGAAGCAACTGCCATTATGGCAATACACCAAGTAAAGGGAAAAGGTCAACGGGGAAATTCTTGGCTTAGCCAGCCCGCCGAAACACTGGCCATAAGTTTTGCCCTATATCCAAAAGACTTCTCCATACAGCAATCGTTTAATTTAAATATGTTAATTTGTCTAGGCATCCAACGATGGGCATCGACACTACTTCCCAATGTACAGATCAAATGGCCCAATGATATCTATGTCAATGATAAGAAGTTAGGGGGCGTATTGATCGAAAACCAACTATCAGGTTCTCATATCCGTTCAAGCGTAATTGGTATCGGTATCAATATAAAGCAAGCAACCCTCCCTATAGCGATACAAGACAAAGCAACTTCGCTTTATATCGAAAATCCGAAAGTATCAGCGCAATCCCTTGAGTATTACGCGCTATCTCTTCTTTCAACGATAATGGCATGCTATGAAAGTATTGATTTACAAGATACACAGCGGCTTCTGGATGCCTATAATGAATGCCTGTTTAGAAAAGGGATCCCCACACATTATGAAATTGAAGGGAAAACCTTTTTAGGCATGATTCAGGGCGTCGAAAGTAATGGCAAATTAAAATTATTAATCAACGAACAAGAGCAGTTATTTGACCTCAAAGAGATCAGCTTTAAGTTGTAAGCTTTTAATTCTTTTTTATTACTTCTGGCTTACAACTTATTACAAAATTTACTTGTATATCGCTTATATGCTCCCTAAATTTGGAAATATTTTCTCCATTAGGTTAGATTAAACCTTACAAGGTCGAAATAGTCCTATATCAAGGAAAGTATTCATAAAAACAATTTATTAGAATGAAGAAATTAAGTTTACTAATTGTCGCTGTGTTATTTACCATGGCAGGTGCGGTAGCCCAAATATACAACCCTGTAAAATGGAGCGTGGCGTCTAAAAAATTAAATGATAAAGAAGCTGTTGTATTTATTCGAGCGACTATCGATAAAGGGTGGCATATATACGGAATGAATGTCCCTGACGGCGGACCGATTGCCACCTCGTTTGCATTTGCATCTTCTAAAGATTACAGCCTAAATGGTAAGGTTGCTGCTCCTGCACCGCAGACAAAATTTGAAAAAGCTTTTGACATGAATGTTACCTATTATGCGAAAGAAGTTACTTTTCAACAAAAAGTAAAATTAAACAAAGGTCAGGCGACTATAAAAGGAACAGTGGAATTTATGGCTTGTGATGCTGAAAGATGTTTACCTCCAGATGAATACGCTTTTAACGTCACAATTAAGTAGTATTTACGAATATAAAAAATCATAAGGCGGTAAGTTTACTGCCTTTTTTTTATTTTAGCGACTTATCTAAATAAGCTATGCGTTCATTATTTAAGTATTTTGTAGTCTTACAAATTTTAACTTTTTCCTTATATAATTCGTCATTTGCACAGCAAGATAGCTTAATTTCATTTGATGATGTAGAGTTTACGGATGGCTCTGTTGACGCGGGGGAAGATACCCTGTTGGAGATTCCGGACGATCTCGTCTTTGAGGAAGGAACAGCCAGTGGAGAGGATGAAGAGGGACAGGCAGTCGGTGCACCTGTACAACCAGTTGATGCCAGTGATACGGAACAACAAT
>NZ_JACNYL010000006.1 GCF_014692525.1 Sphingobacterium chuzhouense | reverse complement strand
CAAGATATTCAGGTGCCTATATCGGCGGTGTCTACCTCTTCCCATTCCGAACAGAGCAGTCAAGCCCGCCAGAGCCGATGGTACTGCCGTAAAAGGTGGGAGAGTAGGTCGGTGCCAAATTTTATACGGAGCCCCTGCAGGAAACTGCAGGGGCTTTTTTGATTGCTTGCTGCTTTTCACTCTTCATAAAACTCTATAAGAGATGCCATGTAAGTATCGTTCCAACCTTCTACAATATCGTCATAGGCTTCATCAGGGATATTGGCATGATATAGTTCAAATGAAGTACCTCTTTTATCTTCATGAAGTTTAATGGTAACAATGGAAGGTTCTTCTTGTTCCCCAAAATACCATTGTTGGACAATTTTCTTATAAGGATCAAGTTGTATAAATTTTCCTGTAATAGCTCCATCCCACATAGAGAACTCTCCACCTTCTTGTGGATCTATTTCCACTTCATCTCCCGTCCAGAGCCGAATGGTAATTTCCGTTGTTAACGCTTTATAAATATCTTCCGGGGGTGCGGATACTATATAATATTTTTTAAAATTATTCATGTACATTAATTTAGTTATTTTCTATTCTTATCTATTTTGTGATTCCTTGCATATTGTGGTAAATTTACAGAGAAATAGAATTAAACGATAAAGCGATGAGTAATTTTTTGCCTAATGAACTTGTTAAGCGATTGAATGAGCAAGAAGGGTTTGACTCCGAAGCTTTCAATAAAGTACATGAACAAGGTGATAAGATTACCTCTATTCGCCTGAATTCACTAAAACAAGACACTGTTCCATTTGAAGATGTGAGCCCCGTGCCATGGTGTGACAGAGGTTACTATCTGGCTGAACGCCCTGTTTTTACATTAGATCCTTTATATCATGCCGGATGCTATTATGTGCAGGAAGCCTCTTCGATGTTTATCGCCCATATTTTAGAGGAGATCGGTTTGAAAAATAGTTCGATTAGAGTCTTGGATTTATGTGCGGCGCCTGGAGGTAAATCAACCCTATTGGTAAGTTATTTGGGAAGTGAAAGTTTATTGGTATCCAATGAAGTTATTAAGTCACGAGCTAATATTCTGGCGGATAATATCGTGCGTTGGGGAACATCCAATGTCGTTGTAACAAACAATGATCCTTCTGCATTCAGTCGCTTACCCGGATACTTTGATTTATTATTAGTTGACGCGCCATGCTCGGGTTCTGGAATGTTTCGTAAAGATCAGGATACCGTTGATGAATGGTCTTTAGCCAACGTCAAATTATGTAGCGACAGACAAAAGAGGATTCTTGCCGAATCATTGGATGCACTAGTTACAGATGGGTATTTAATCTATTCCACATGTTCTTACTCTAGGGAAGAAAATGAAGATATTTTAGATTGGTTATCGACAGAATATGCATTTGAAACGATTTCTATTACCCTTGATTCCGACTGGGGTATTGAAGAGACGCAATCCGCGAAACATAAAGCCATAGGATACCGTTTTTATCCTCATAAGCTGAAAGGAGAAGGTTTTTTTGTTGCCGTATTACAAAAAAAGGAACGCCAGCTTACGTTTAATCGTAAGAAAAATAAGTTTGAAAAGAATGCTGTACCTCCAAAAGTGGTTTCGAACTGGATAGAAGAAAGCCAGAATCACGTACAATTTATGCACGGAGATCATATCCATATTTTTCCCAAAAACTATGAAGACGATATTAAATGGCTTCAACACGTTTTATATATCAAACAGGCAGGAACCAACATAGGGAAATGGACAGGTAGAGAACTGTTGCCGTCACACGATTTAGCATGTAGTGTACATATAAAACAAGATTTGTCTGCACAAGACGTAACATTAGATGTGGCGCTTCAATTTTTACGAAAAGAAAGCTTAGATAAAGAACATTTCACAGCCGTAAAATCCGGTTGGTGTTTGGTGCGATATAAAGAAACAAATCTAGGGTGGATTAAGATATTGGCCAATCGAATAAATAATTATTATCCCAAAGAGGTCAGAATTATGAATTTATAGTGGCTTGGTGAGCGACTATAAGGGTGGCAATATCTTCTGCTACCTCTTTTTTGCTCTTTAGTTCGAACTGTTGGATTTCACCTTTTCTATCGATAATGGTAACCTTGTTTGTATCTCCAGCAAAACCAGCTCCTTTGTCCTGCATAGAATTTAATACAATATAATCCAGGTTCTTGCGTTTTAATTTGTCTTGCGCGTATGGAAGTTCATTTTCCGTTTCCAAAGCAAAACCTATCAAGGTCTGTTTTGCCGTTTTCTTAGCACCCAATGTCGCTAGAATATCTGTTGTTTTTTTCAGTGCTATTTCAAGATGTGTGTCTTTTTTCTTGATTTTTTGGGATGCAATCTCAATAGGTGTGTAGTCGGCTACAGCAGCACTCATAACGATAATGTCCGAAGTTTCAAAATAGGTGGAACAAGCCGTTAGCATTTCTTGTGCTGAAGTGACATCGTATCGATCAACATTTGGCGGAGTAGGGAGCTGTGTAGGGCCGCTAACCAATGTTACAGATGCACCGAGCGATTGCAAAGCGGATGCAATCGCATATCCCATTTTTCCGCTGGAATGATTTCCTATAAAACGAACGGGATCAATCGCTTCATGAGTTGGTCCAGCAGATACTAATGCTTTCTTGCCGTTCAGCGGTAATGAAGCATGAAAGAAAAGTTGAATCCGTTTTAGGATTTCTTCCGGTTCGGCGAGTCTTCCTTCACCTGTCAAGCCACTTGCAAGTTCTCCATTTCCGGGAGCAATCAAGATATTTCCGAAACCGAGGAGACGTTTGACGTTTTCCCGTGTACTCGGGTGCAACCACATATCCAAATCCATTGCGGGAGCAAACATAACAGGACATTTCGCAGAAAGATAAGTCGCTAACAACAGGTTGTCGCACGCTCCATAAGCCATTTTACTCAGTGTATTGGCGGTGGCGGGGGCGATAACTAGTAAATCTGCATGAAGACCTAGCTCTACATGATTATTCCAAGTCTCTGTATGTCGATCAATATAATCAGACAAAACAGGATGCTTAGATAGGGTAGCCAAGGTCAGTGGTGTAATAAATTCCTTGGCATCGGGTGTCATTAAAACCTGTACGTTGGCATTTTCTTTAACCAAAAGGCGAACAAGATATGCAATTTTGTATGCGGCAATGCCGCCGCATACACCAATTACTATATTTTTGCCTCTTAACGACATCCCCTAAAAGACTATTCTTGTTCTTTCGCTGGATTTCTAAAGTAGACTTTGTCATTCAAAAACTCGTCTATTGCTACAAGAGAGGGTTTAGGCATACGTTCGTAATGCTTGGATATCTCTATTTGCTCACGGTTTTCAAAGACTTCCTCTAAGTTGTCATTGGTTGTCGCAAATTCTGCCAATTTACCATTCAATTCTTCTTTCACATCCACTGCAATTTGATTGGCACGTTTCGCAATGACAACGATAGATTCATAAATGTTATGCGTGCCTTTGTCTAATTGTCTCAAATCACGTGTTACCGTTGATGAAGGAATAGAAGTATTTTTATGTTGACTCATCGTTAAAAATGTATTATAAATTTCGAATTTAATTATTGTATCGCAGAGGTACTTTCTTCTATAGCCGCTGCTTCTTTGGTGATGCCTAGTTCTCGTTCGTGCTCTTCACGCATTTTATTTATCTCATCCATGCGTCTCACAACATACGCGATTTGCCTTTCGGCACTGGAACGTAGATCATCAGCCTCCTTTTTGTATTTACTTTGCGGGTAGCTTTCAACAAATGATTGATAATAATCGATTGCTTCATTAAACCTCGCCTCTTGTCTATATGGCATACTGTTTTGGGCAAACAGATATTGTGATTTTAAAATCAAAAACTCGATTTCCTCTGCATATCGTGTATCCGGGTATTGCCTAAGCATACTCTCGAAGGCGATGACAGCGGCTCTATAATCATCAGGTTGACCCATATCATAATACAATTTTGCATTAGCAAAAGCTTTTTGCTCCAGCTTATCACGCAAGTTTTGTATCAACTGCCCAGCCTCTTCAGCACGCTCTCCATCCGGATATAGATTTATAAACAATTGAAGCTCGTCTATAGCTTTCCGGGTATTCTCTTGATCAAGGGACGAGCGAGGTGAATCTACATAAAAACAATATGCAGCCATAAAACGACATTCCTCTGCCCGGGGACTGTTCGGATAAGTGGTCGCAAAATTCTTGAAATGATACCTGGCCGAGGTATAGTCTCTTAAACGGTAGTTTGTATAAGCCGTATAATAGTAAAGATCTTCCGCTTCGGCCTGCCCACGGTACTTAGTCATTAAGTCTTCAAAAAGAATGACAGCTTTACTGTATTTTTTCTTTTCATATAACTTGACCGCTTCCTGGTATTTCATGGCAATATTATTGCTCGCGCGAAGTTTTTCAAACTTGCTCTTACAACCGCTTACCAGTACAATTAGCAGCAATCCTGCCCATAATGAAACAATACGTCTATTTAAAAACATTTTACAAAGATACGTCAAATTCAAATAAGATTCAATTAAATTTTAGCAGCGCAATATAACCCAATTTTATAGTGAAACCTACTTAAACAAAGTGGTTTAACATTCTTTAACCGCAGTTTCCTTCTCTGTCAACGAAATGTTGAATTCTAATGCTTTATTAGACCATGATAAGGATAATTTTAATAAAATGTCTATATTTACATCTTAATAAAGGGTTTAAAACAGAAATGACATTACAAGAGCGCGTAGAGCAGGCATTGGATACCATCCGTCCTTATTTGGAAACCGATGGAGGAAACGTCGTTGTAGAAGAAATCACTCCAGACAATGTCGTTAAATTGAAGCTGTTGGGAACCTGTGCAAATTGTTCCATGAGTATTATGACATTTAAAGCAGGATTGGAACAAGCCATAAAAAAAGCAGTTCCCGAAATCACTAGCGTAGAAGCGATCAATTTGACGGATATGAATGATCCGAATGCCATCAGTCCGATGTAAAGAGGGGGTTAACAAAAATTAACAACCTTCTTGGATGAAGATTGTATAAATTTGAAACATGGCGGGAAGATCTTATTATATATTCACCTTGATTCTTTTTCTCTCGTGGGGGACCATATCAGCTCAAGAAAGGAAAATCGTACAATTCAGCGGGCTGATAAGTTCTGTGGGAGGGGAACTTCCTGTGCCTTTTGTTACCGTTACGAATGTTAGTTATAACAACCAAGTACACGCCGCAAATAACGAAGGGTTTTTCTCCTTTGTGGCTCATGTGGGCGACACGATTAGGTTTACATCTGTCGGTTTTGAACCCGTCGAATTCGTCATTCCTGAAACGGCTTCTGATAAGTTTACGGCGAAGATAAATATGAAAAGCTTGGTTATCGAATTGCCGGCGGTTATGCCTTTCCCGTGGGCTAGTATAGAAGAATTCAACATGGCATTTATGGCGTTAGATGTCAGTGATGACAATATATCCAGAATTCGTAATAGCCTATCGCCCGATGCGCTTGCGGCACTATCGCAAGTGGTACCAAGAAGTGCAGAAGAAATTCAGACATTTAACTCTATGCAGCGCCATATCAATATGTCTAATAAAGCTATTAATCAACGTTTTGCCAATCCCTTATTTAGTCCGTTCGCGTGGGGTTCGTTCATAAATTCAATTGTCAAGGGAGACTATAGTAGAAAGCGCTTGGAATATTAGTTAGTCTATGGAGCGCATGTTTGTATCCCTTTTCAGTTCTCGTACGCTCAGTAACGAAGAGATGTAAGAAACCAAAAGAGCAACTAACATTACCGTAACAAATACCAGTATAAAATCCAATATACGTATATCAACCGGATAGATATCCATGATGGGGTTTACTCCTTCACCTGTACGAATAATGCCAAATTTTTCCTGTAGTAAACAGAAGATAAATCCTAATCCAATACCTATCAATCCACCAATAAAAGCAATCATTATCCCCTCTAAAAAAAAGATCCGTTGGATAAGTGTTTTATCTGCTCCAAGACTTGCCAATATGGTCATGTCTTGTTTCTTATCGATGACTAACATCGTCAATGAGCCAATAATATTAAATATGGCAATGATGCCAATTACCGTCAAGATAAAAAAGACTATCCATTTTTCAGAGCGAACCGTTTTATATAATAAAGGGTTCTGCTGCTCCCTGTTTTTTACGATGAAGCTGTCACCTAGGTTTCGCTGTATTTCTTTTTGTAGGCCTGTTACACGGCTAGAATCTTTTGTATAGATCTCTATAGCTGAAACATGTTCATGTTCGTTGAGTAGTTCCTTTGCAAATCCAATGGGGGTAATAATAAGATCATTGAATCCCGGTTCATAATGGAGCACACCAACGGGAGAAAGCCGACGAATATTGATGTCATCCATCGGGTTGATACTTGTTCCTGATGCACCTTTTCGAGGAGAGAAAAGCTGTATGTCATTATTAAAACCGTCAATCGGAATACGTAGGTTAGCCTGTATTTGCGCACCGATTAGTGCTGTGGGAGTGTTATCGGAAATCTCCAAGCTGCCTGCATATAGCATGCCTTGATGATCAACAGCTAACAGGCTTTGCGGTTCAACGCCTTTAATTTGAGCTACAAATTGCTGATTATCGTACTGAACAAGTACCTTGTCTTCCAATATTTCTGAATAACTCTGTATATCATTGTTTTTGCGTAAATCTTCAAAAACTTGCTGACTAGCGTCGAATACTTTACCTTGTGCTGGTTCTATACGAAGTTCGGGAGCAAACGTACTATATAGAGACAGGATGAGATTTTCCATGCCATTATAAAAAGATAGAACGATAACCAACGCGGCACTGCTCACCAACACACCGATGACACTGATTGCCGATATAATATTGATCGCGTTTACCGATTTCTTGGAGAATAAGTACCGTTTTGCAAAAAAGAGAGATAGCTTCATGTTTTTTATCCCCTTACAAATGGGTTGGTTTCTTTCTCAAATCCTATTGTTGTGGAAGAGCCGTGTCCAGGGTAGACCACTGTTTCATCAGGTAATGTGTACATTTTCTGTTGAATATTGTCGAGCAACTGTTGATGGTTGCCACCAGGTAAATCGGTTCGGCCTATACTATTACGAAAAAGTACGTCTCCTCCTATCACAAAACCGTCCGGAGCAGAATAGAAACACAGATGAGCTGGTGAATGGCCTGGAACAAGTAAGATTTGGAGCGCGTGTTCTCCAATTTCTATTGACTGACTTTCCTCTAAGAAAGTCTCCGCAATGGGGGAGGTTTCATATCGAAAGCCATACATAGGAGCCATATTTTGAACAGCAACGAGAACCGGTACTTCTCCTTCGTGGAACTGTGGAATCAATCCATATTTCTCAAATATAAAATGGTTTCCCAATACATGATCTATATGACAATGTGTATTGTACAGTGCAATAGGTTTCAAGTTGTTTTCCGCGATAAAGAAGGCAAAAGTAGCTTCCTCTTCATAGTTGGACATGCCAGGGTCGAAGATTGCACATAAACCGTTCTCGTCAAATACGATGTAAGTGTTTTCTTGAAAAGCGTTGAATACAAAAGAATGTACGTTTAACATACCATCAAAAATAGAAATAAATCCCTAACCTTCCTGATTCCAGATTTCCCAGTTCTTCTCGGCTTGAAAAATAAGCATCTCGTGACCATTTTTGATAGCTGCGCCACGCTCTTTTCCTTTTTTCAAGAAGGCTGTTTCTTCCGGGTTATATATCAAATCATATAAAAGATGCGCAGAACCGATTCCGTCGTATGGAATATCGGGCGCATCTTGTACATTTGGAAAAGTCCCAACAGGAGAGCAGTTAATGAGTAACTTATGCGATGCGATAATATCTTCGGTAAGATCATGATATGTGAGATCTCCGTTATTTCTACTTCGACTGACGATCTTAAAGTCGATACCAAGTTTGCGCAAAACATAAAATACAGACTGTGCTGCCCCCCCATTTCCAAAGATTAGAGCACTCGTATGCTGAGGCTTTAAAAGCGGTTGTAATGATTGTTCAAATCCGAATGCATCCGTATTAAAACCCTTTAGATAGGGTTTTCCACCCTGCCAACGTACCTGTACACAATTAACCGCGTTGATCTCTGCTGCTTCCGGTGAAAACTCATTCAAAAACCGCATTACATTACGTTTGTGCGGAATCGTGACATTGAAACCATAGAAAGCTGGGTCTCGCTCATATAACAACGGGAAATTGGAAATATCCTCAATAGGATACAGATCATAGTGAATGTCTGTTATATTTTCGCGTTCAAACTTTTCCAAATAAAACTTTTTTGAAAAGGAATGCGAAATAGGGTAACCGATTAGTCCAAGTTTCTTCATAAGTTACTTTTATACTTGTTGATGATGTCGACAATAATCTTGTTACCCTGTAATTGTGGCAAATAATCGAATAAGATGTGAAATTTATCCGGATTCGTAGCTAATCCCAATTCCAGAAAGTTCAGCGCTTCGTTGTATTTCCCCTGAGCGAATAGATAAGCAACTAGTCTATAATAGAGCTCCGATGCTTCGGGGTTCTGCTTGATAGCATCCCCTATAACGTCAATAGCTTCCGCGTATTTGCCCTGCTCGAAGTAGATGGAGGAAAAGTCTAGCCAAGCCTCTACATCCGTGGGATTAAGCTGTACCACTTTATTGTAAGCAAATTCTGATTCTTCAAATTGCTTTAATTTATACCGGGCATCTGCGATCGCAAACCAGTAATCCGGATTGCTATCTTCTAACTCCAATGCTTTTTTGTAAAAATGGAGCGACTCGAAGTATCGGTCATCAAAATCTAAGGTCACTCCGATTCCAAACCAGGCGTCTGCCAAAAGCGGATCTAGTTTAACGGCCTTCTTATAATTTTCCCGGGCCTCATCCATCTGCTCTAGTTTTTCATAACATTCGCCTATAGCACAATATACATCGGCAGTGGGGCGTTCGTATTCAAAAGTCTGCTTATAAACGCCGATGGCTTCGGTATATTTTTGCAGGTTGACGAGCACATTACCCTTATTAAAGTAAGCAGGAACAAAAGACTCATTGATTAGGATAGCGTAATCATAAGCGTCTATCGCATCCTCGAAGTTGTCCATTCGTTCATATACCAATCCCAAATTAAACCACGCAGCATAGGAGTACGGGTCAGAATCGATATACGATTTATAGAATGCTACGCTTTCTTCCGGCCTGTCTACGATTTCATAACAAAATGCCAGGGCATGGAGCGCATCGTCATTTTCCATGTTTGCTTCGAGCGATCTCTTAAGATAAGCTATCGCCTTTTCGTATTCGCCCTTGATTTGATATAGCTCAGCTATTTGGAAATAGGCTTCCGCAGAATCCTCTCCTAATTCAATGGCATACAGGAATAGCTGTTCTCCCTCTTCCACATCACCTTGCAATAGTGCGATATTTCCCTTTAAGAGAAAAGCTTCTCCACTGTTAGGCTCTAATATCGTCGCTTTGTCCAACTCTTCCAATGCCTCGTCTAATTGACTCGTCCGCAAGAAAAGCTGCGCTTTCTTTAATAGGAAGCTCGATTCGTAAGGATGTTGGCTTTTCGCGTATTCTGCGACCTGGAGTGCCTTGATGGGATCATTTTTGTCTGTGTAGTATTCAATGATACTTTCAAAGGCCTTGGCATCAAAGAAATATTGATCCTGATTGCGAAGCATCTCCTCGTATCGGTCTACAGACAGCCTTTGTTCTTCCGGTGAGCCAAATTCGAAATCTTCTTCCATATCACTCCTTTCGTTTTTCTATAGTGTTCTCTCACATCCAATAACTCCTCACCACAGAAGAAATTTATGAAGAAAATGTGAGAACTAATGATTTTGTTTTCCACATTTTCACATATAGCACTGCAAAGATAGCGTAAATTATTGATAATAAATAGAAAAGCCGACCCCGTGTAAGGGGTCGGCTTTTATTATGATAATGCGCTGTTAAAAGCTGCTTATCTTACTTTGATCTCAACACGACGGTTTTGGATACGACCTTCTTCTGTTGCATTAGATGCTACAGGGTTGTCTTCACCATAACCAGTTGCTGTCACGCTTGAAGCAGATACACCAGCGTTAACTAGGTATTGTTTAACTGCGTTCGCACGGTCGTTAGATAAATTCAAGTTGTAAGCTTCGCTACCTTCAGCAGAAGCGTAACCATCTAAGTTTACTGAAGAATTGTTATCACGCAATTCTTTAGCCAATTTATCTAAAGTTGAATAAGATTCAGTTTTCAATACAGAGCTATCAAACTCGAATTGAATAGGAGAATAGTATCCACCTTGTGTAGCGTTATTTTGTGCTACTGGCTCTGGGAATTTGATAGGACATCCTGAACCATCAACTGGAGTACCAGCAGGTGTGTTAGGACATTTATCGAATTTATCAGATACACCGTCACCATCAGAATCTTTGCTTAATTGATCAACAGTTCCTTCTAATGTAGATACACGTTGTTTCAATGCTTCAACTTCGTTACGCAATGAAGGATCTTTCAACTCATCGTACAATGTAGAAACAGGGTTTGTAAACGTTAAGCTTTCTTTGTCACGTGAACCTAAAGTAAACTCTAGACCACCGTAAACATTGGAGAATCTACCTTTGTAGTCAGTTCTAGCAGGACCGTACAACAAGTTGTCGTCTGTGAAGTTCATCGTGTAACCTAAGTTCAAGGCAACAACTTCAGACAATTTGAATTTAACACCTAGACCAACTGGAACATAACCGCCCAATTTGTAATCTCTGTCTCCTGTAGCTTCACGATCTCCGAAGATTTCTTCACCCCATTCACCTTTTCTATTGTAAACTTCAGTACCTGTAAAGTCATTGTTTGCATATTGCACAGGGTTACTCGCCATAACACCTAAACCTACTTTAGCGTAGAAGTTAACTGCATTTTCTCTTCTCAAGAAATCGATGGTACCTAATTGGAATACCCCGTTCAAACTTGCAGCCCAGTTTACATCAACTTCTGCAGAACGAGCACCAATAGCACCGTTTTCAATTGCACCATTACCACCAGTACCAGATAAATTGTGGTTGTACGTTTTGATCTTACCACGGTTACCTTCCAATTCCAAACCGAATGTGTGCGAGAATTGTTTACGGATAGTTAAACCGTAGTACTCACCTACTTTGTTTTGGAAGTAACCCACTTTCTGACCGAAAGCGTTTGATCCACCAACCAATACGTTAGGTGTAGTGATACCACCTTGCAGACCGATAGACCAAGTTCTGTATTGTGATCTTCCACCAAATACAGTTGGAGTTTGCGCTTGTGCGTGCTCAGCAAAACCTAATGCGGCTACTAAAGACGCTGCAACAGCTGTTTTTTTAATTGTAGAATAGTTCATACTCTTGTTTTTAAGGTTATTAAAAATTTTAAATTGTTTCCCTTTTTAAATTTAACATAACATTAACAATAACGATGCCAAAAAAAGCGAGGCTGTTAAAATTTTATGTTAAGGGCTAAATTTGTTGTTATACAGCGAATTTGCCCGCGTAAAAGTATAGATATTATTTAAAATACCCAAATTTTTCGACTTTTTTTATCCGATTATCAATAAAAGGGTACAGTTTGTAGTGTAATGCTTACACACTATAGGATAAAATGGATAATGGCCAAGGTTATTCCCCCTAATACGGCACTCACGGGGATAGTCAATATCCACGCCCATAATAAACTAATGGTAACTCCCCATCGCACCGCGGACACCCGTTTTACCACTCCTACACCGATAATCGAACCTGTAATCGTATGCGTAGTAGATACCGGGATTCCAAAATGCTCAGTTATACCAAGCGTAGCAGCACCGGCGGTTTCCGCAGCAACACCTTCTAAGGGCGTTACTTTAGTGATTTTAGTACCCATCGTCTTCACGATTTTCCATCCGCCGCTCATTGTTCCCGCAGCGATAGCGGCATAACACGATAGCGGCACCCAAGCGGGCATCGCTTCAAAATCTGGAATTACCTGTTCTGCGATCAAAGCTGTTGCAATAATACCCATTACCTTCTGTGCATCGTTCCCCCCGTGGGCAAAGCTTAATCCTGCCGAAGAGATCAATTGTCCGACCTTAAACCACTTCTCTGCGGTTGCCGGCCGGGCCTTCTTCGCTATATTCATAATGATCAGGGTGATGATAACCGAGATGATCATACCGATTATTGGGGCTAAGACAATAAATGAGGCGATTTTTAAAATGGCAGCTTGATTAACAGCTGTAATCGGATTGGCGCCCATAAACCACGCATAAGCCATCCCCGAGCCCGCAAACCCACCTATGAGGGTATGTGACGAACTGGAAGGAATACCATAGTACCAGGTAAAAAGATTCCAGGAAATAGCAGCCACTAAGCCGGCAAATATAACTTCTAAGGTGATGTATTCTTCAAGGACGGTCTTGGCAATCGTATTGGCTACTTTATGGTCGGTAAAATAGAAATAAGCGGCAAAATTCCATATCGCTGCCCATAGTACGGCCATAAAAGGTGTTAATACTTTAGTTGATACGACCGTTGCTATGGAGTTGGCTGCATCATGGAAACCATTGATGTAGTCGAATGCTATAGCCAAAACGACAACGACGATCAATAAGGTGGAAATCATCATAATATATTATGCTTTCTTAATATTGGAATACTAGGCGTTTTTAACTAATATACTTTCTAATACGTTTGCTACGTCTTCACATTTGTCCGTCGCATCTTCCATCGCCGAAAGCACTTCTTTGGTCTTAATTAAGGTGATTGCATCTTTTTCATATTCGAAAAGCTCACTCATGGCCTTATCAAAGATATAATCGGCTTTATTTTCCACACTGTTGATCCTAACACAGGAATCGGTAATGTTACGAATATTTTTAAGGTCTCTTAATTCGTTAAGTGCCTTTGCAACATGATCCGTGGCTTCTAAAATTAAGTCCGCTATTTCTTTCATTGCCTGGCTTGGCGTTTCCACCTTATAAAGCTCCATACGGTTGGATGCACCTTGTATAAAATCAGCTACATCGTCCAATGAACTTGCTAATGAGTGTATATCTTCCCGATCAAAAGGGGTGATGAAATTTTTTCCTAATTCCAGGTGAATTTGGTGGGTAATGTCGTCTCCCTTGTGTTCAAGATCTTCGATCTTTTTATTCAGTTCAGCGCGTCTGGACAAGTCTGTGGTATAGACCGATTCTTTCAATGCTTTTGCCATCACGATAAGGTTTGCACCTGCTTGTTCAAACAAAGGAAAAAACTTTTTGTCCTTTGGAACGAAATACTGAAAAATGCTATTTAAAGACATAGTGTTTTAGTTTATGCAAAAATATGAATGAAATGTTAAGTTAATGTTAAGTTTAAAATGTTTATCATATATTAATTATGTTTGGGCGTTTCCAATGTAAAGCCAAATGTTGTTCCAATACCCTCTGTACTACGTGCGTTGACATTTTGTTCATGTGCTTCAATAATATGTTTTACAATAGCTAGGCCGAGCCCCGAGCCGCCGGCTTCACGTGAACGGCTAGCATCCGTACGATAAAAACGTTCAAATACACGCGAAAGGTTTTTTTCATCAATCCCGATACCATTATCCGTCACTTCTACCAAAACTTGTTCGAATAATGGAAAAATCGAGATACTGGTCATGCCCCCTTTTTTACCATACTTAATGGAATTGTCCAATAGGTTGATAAGTACCTGTTGGATGCGCTTGCGATCCCCTTTAACGGTGACTGGATGATTTAACTTGCCGGTGTATCGAATGCGGATGTCATGTTGTTTCGCTTTGCCCTCTAAATCCTCCATGCATTCTTTAATAAGGGCTACGATATCAAAATTTTCTAATGTTAAGGATATAATGCCTGTCTCTAACTTGGATATCTCGTCCAGATCCTGTATTAAATAGCTAAGGCGGTCAAGGTTGCGGGCTGCTTTTTCTAGAAAGTTTTTGGCTATTTCAGGATCATCGTCCAATAAACCATCCTGTAATGTTTCAACATAACCTTGGGTTGCAAACAAGGGAGTTTTAAATTCATGGGAAATATTGGAAAGAAATTCTTTACGAAATTTGGCCTGTTCCCGTAATTTATCAAGTTCTGATATGCGCTGCTTAGCCCAATCTTGTACTTCCCTTTCTGCATCACGGATTGGATCGTCCGTTATCTGTTCGCCTAATGCATCTTTAAGACCTTTCCCTAACTTCAGATTACGGATAAGCTTGTACACATTTCGGATTCTTTTGTATATAAATCGTTCAAATAGGTTGAGTAAGATGATATAACAGAGGAGGGCGACCGTAACAAATATCAATACCGATATAGCTAGGCTTCCCCTATGAAAATAGTCAATCGACGCAGCTAGGAGTCCGATACTGCTTGATATAAGGAGGGTAAAGATACTCAGATTCATGAAATTTCCTCTAACGAGTATCTAAAGTACGAAACCTGAGGCGATTTATGATAAGCTAATATTATATTTTTGCGATTACTGTTTTTCCGCCAACGACTTTATCACCGATATTTACTGTTACTTCTGTACCTAATGGCAAAAACAAATCCACGCGTGAGCCAAATTTGATGAACCCAAACTCCTCACCTTGTGCCACGGCATCATTTTCTTTCACGTACCATACGATACGTCGTGCCATAGCCCCTGCAATCTGCCGGAATAGTACTTCCACATGAGATTGATTTTTTACGACGATGGTTGTCCTTTCATTATCGGTAGACGATTTCGGATGCCATGCCACCAAAAATTTTCCGGGGTGGTATTTAAAATAGGATACCACACCGCTGATTGGGTTGCGGTTAACATGGACATTGATCGGGGACATAAAAATAGAAACCTGTATCCGCCGATCCTTAAAGTATTCTGTCTCTTCTGTTTCCTCAATAACAACAACTTTTCCATCCGCCGGACATAGCACAATTTGTTCGTCCGGTGTAATCCGCTTAATGGGGCTTCTGAAAAACTGGAGAATGGCAATAAGCAGGAATGCCGAAAGTGCATATAAAAACCATTTGAGGTAAACGGATGCATCGTAATAGTCGGCTAGTGCATTAATTACAAAAACAAACAATACAACGATTGCCAAACTGGTATATCCTTCTTTATGGAATTTCATTTCGTAATGAGTAAACTTTTTTACAAAGATAGCATACTTCGGCGAAATCAGCTAAGGTTGTTTTTCCCTTACGATCCGAAAGCTATGAAATTGAAACTGCCCCGCACCGTTTACACTTAAGTTGCCATAAACCACCAATGTATCCGCTATCGGGTTGCCCTCCTGGTCAAGAGAAGGAAAATAAAAGGGAATTTCGTTAAGCGCCATTTCCAGGTAACGGTTTAGTTCTGTTGTTGCTAACGCGTCTTTTAATGTAACAGCAGTCGGATTTCCTTCTCGATCCAACGACACTTCGTAGCTAAATTTATCTTCGATGTTCGTTAGTGTGGGACTACTTTTAAGCATAGCACTGAACTTCTCCGATAGATAGGTATTAAATCCACTGTGATCATCGAAGTTGCAAGGTTTAGACAACAGTCTCTCGGCAGTATAGAAATACGATGTCGGAATAAATGCCATTGGAGTCCGGTAGGATGCATCCGAAAAGAGGTTGTAGCCTTCGTTCAGCATACCTGAATCATTGAAAATCTCTTCAGTATATAATGTCTTTCTCTCGTTATGGTCTACCATGTGGGTTGTCCAATATCCACGAGGAACACCATTTCTTATTCTTCCCTTTCGCTCAAAAAAAGGATAACCGTATTCATTATAAAATGTAAAAGGCATCCTGAATTCATAACTGCCGTTCCCGTCCGTTATTCGTTGGCGGCCTCTTCTATCCCAAAAAGCCATAATTCTGACTACCGCTTCATCATAATTGACAGTTAGCATCGGTTTTCCATCCGGATAATAATATTTCCAATCACCAATAGGTCTATCCTGTTCAAAGGTTACTTCCCATTTCAATGTACCATCGGGATGATAGGCTTTAAACAGACCTTCTTTTACCCCTTGGTTATGATACCCCGTCAGTACCACCGTTCCGTTTCGGTCAAAATCTCGGAAGTCAGCATGGAATACATTCTTATCCACAAGAAATTGAGATACACGTTCAATAGATTTAAATGCACAATTTTTGTCTACCAGGTAATAGTAATCATCAAAATAGAACCGGACAAGACCCATGGGGGCTTTTTCGAACAGCGTTATATTTCCCGTCGTGTCCGGCTCTTGTCCTTTAGCGAAGAGCGTAGTAAATAATAAGAGAAGAAATAATCCTATTCGCTGCATATCTTTAATGTGCTTCCAACCAATTGTTTCCAGTGCCTGCCTCTACTTCAATAGGTACCTGCAGTTCAATGGCATTTTTCATGCGTTCGGTGATGATGGAAGATAACTGTTCCACCTCTTCCTTTGGAACATCAAATACCAATTCGTCATGTACCTGCATAATCATTTTGCCCGTTAACCCTTTCTCAACGATGTCCTCCTGAATATTGATCATGGCTATTTTAATCAAGTCCGCTGCAGAACCCTGTATGGGTGCATTAATTGCGTTTCGCTCGGCAAAGCCTCGAACGGTCATGTTCGCAGAATTAATATCTCTCAAATAACGCCGACGTTTTAAAATAGTTTCCACATAGCCATGTTCTTTCGCAAATTCGATGGCTTTTCGCATATACTCCTGGATGCCCGTATATTGTGAAAAATATTGGTCGATGATGGCGGCTGCATCTTTCCGTGGAATGCCAAGGCTTTGCGAAAGGCCGAATGCAGACTGGCCATATATAATTCCAAAGTTTACTGCTTTCGCATTTCTCCGCTGATCCGCGGTCACCTCTTCCAACGGTATCCCATACACACGTGCAGCGGTAGCACGATGGATATCATGTCCGGCAGCAAACGCATCCAACATATTTTTGTCCTGGCTGAGCGATGCCATAAGACGAAGCTCGATCTGGGAATAATCGGCAGATAAGAGGGCATTCCCTGATTCTCTTGGGATAAAGGCTTTCCGAACTTCACGTCCCCGTTCCGTCCGGATTGGAATATTCTGTAAATTCGGGTTTGTAGAGCTCAACCTTCCCGTTGCAGCGACCGCTTGGTTGTAAGATGTATGTATTAATCCCGTTTCTGGATGGATTAGTCCGGGCAATGCATCCACATAAGTTGATTTCAACTTTTGTAGCTGTCGAAAATCGAGTATGTCCTTGACGATATCCGACTTGTGTGCCAATGCCAGCAGCACGTCCTCACCCGTCTTATATTGCCCTGTTTTGGTTTTCTTCGCTTTAGGATCGAGATGCAATTTATCAAAGAGTACTTCACCCAACTGTTTTGGAGAAGCAATGTTAAATTGGACGCCCGCTTTTTCATATATAACCTGTTCGAGTCGTTTAATATCTTCATCAAGTGATAAGGAGAACGCTTTTAATGTATTTACGTCGATTTTTACCCCATTTTTTTCGACTTCGGCAAGGACGTAGATCAGTGGAAATTCAACTTCCTCGGCTAAGCGCATGGTGTGTGTTTCCTCCAATAAAGGCTTTAGGACTTCATGTAGCTGCCAGGTAATGTCGGCATCTTCGCCAGCATACTCCACCACCTTTTCTACCTCTACATCCCGCATGTTAGCCTGTTTTTTACCCCTCGGGCCGATAAGCTCGGTGATCGAAACCGGTGTGTACCCCAAATAGTTCTCCGCAAGAATATCCATGTTATGGCGTGTATCCGGATCAATAAGGTAATGTGCGATCATCGTGTCAAATAGCGGTCCCTGTACGCGGACACCGTAGCGCGATAACAGAAGAATATCGTATTTTAGGTTCTGTCCTACTTTTTCAATCCGAGGATCTTCGAAGACAGCCTTAAAAATATCAACGATCACTTGAGCATCGGTACGGTCGGCCGGCGTGGGCACATAATAAGCTTTACCTTTTTCGAAAGCAAAGGAAAAACCAACAATATCGGCCGCTAAGGCATCGACGGAAGTTGTTTCTGTATCGAAGCAAAATTTTGGGAGTGTGGCCAATTGCTGTGCTAGTGTCTGCAGCTTTTCTTCGGTATCCACCAATATATACTCGTGTGGTGTATTGTGAATATTTAAGCCAGCTACAACGGGTTCCGTAGGTGCCACGGCAGAAGTTACGGCCGGTTCGGATGGCGTTGGTGCGAATAAATCCATCTGACCGGACGGGTTTTTGGCAGCGCTTTCCACAATATTGTAGTCCTCGCCAAATACCCGTTTGCCTAGCGTACGAAATTCCAGTTCGGCAAAAAGAGGTTCCAATAATGCGCGGTCAGGCTCTTCTAGTTCCAATAGTTTCTCGTCCAGTTCTACCGGAACATCCAGTAAGATGGTCGCGAGTTTTTTAGAAATAAGTCCCTGTTCGGCAAAACTTTCTACATTTTCCCGTTGTTTACCTTTCAATTCATGGCTATTTTCAATGAGCTTTTCTATCGAGCCGTATTGTTGGATGAGTTTCTTAGCCGTTTTTTCACCTATACCCGGAATGCCGGGGATGTTATCTACGGCATCACCCCACAGCCCTAAAATATCAATGACCTGTGACACATCCGTGATCTCCCATTTCTCCAAAATTTCAGGAACTCCCAACACTTCTGCGCCATTGCCCATACGGGCAGGTTTGTAAATAAATATTTGATCAGATACCAGCTGTCCGAAATCTTTATCAGGCGTCATACAATAAACGGTGAAACCTTCGCTCTCCGCTTTTTTTGCAAGTGTTCCAATGATATCGTCCGCTTCATAGCCGTCTTTGGTAATAATAGGAATGTTAAACCCCTCAATAAGACGGAAAATATAAGGAATGGATTTTACCAGATCTTCCGGCATAACTTGCCGCTGTGCTTTGTAAGCCTCAAATTCAAGATGTCGATTGGTAGGCGCTTCTGTGTCGAATACCACGGCAATATGCGTCGGCTTTTGGTTCTTCAAAACTTCCAATAAAGTATTCGTAAAACCCATAACAGCTCCTGTATTGAGACCATAAGATGTCAGACGAGGAACTTTATTCAACGCGAAGTAAGCCCTATATATCAAGGCCATGCCATCTAGCAGAAATAATTTTTTCACCATTTAACAAAGATAATCTTCTTCCCCTTTTTTCTTGATAAAAAAGGGGACAAAAAATCAAGACTGAGTACGATTCTGCTATTTTTCCTTGGCTATTCCTAAACAGAATGGAACTCGCTGCGCTCAAACAACATTCTGTTTTTAAAGGAATAACCTGCATAAAAATGGCCGCAGAACAGTACAAGGTCGTTTTAGAACGCATATCCGCATATTTTATTATTCCTGATTATCATACGCATTTGCACAATCCTCAATTAACCCTAGATGTCGCCTCTTTTTTGTTGAGTCTGTAGAATTCTGCTTTTGCACTATCCCATGAGGATTCAACAAAAAACAGCGACGATTTTTTTTGTTTCTTTTTTTGGGGGAAAAAAAGAAAACATACTTTT
Organism: Sphingobacterium chuzhouense; assembly: GCF_014692525.1. Classification (GTDB taxonomy): domain Bacteria; phylum Bacteroidota; class Bacteroidia; order Sphingobacteriales; family Sphingobacteriaceae; genus Sphingobacterium; species Sphingobacterium chuzhouense. The sequence continues at coordinate 215,789 of NZ_JACNYL010000006.1, read as the reverse complement.
GCTCTATGGCAATATCTAAACAACATATTTTATAAATATGCGCGGCTTGGTAACGAAATCAACGGGAAGTTGGTACTGGGTGGAGGGCGAAGAGGGCAAGCGTATACAATGCCGCATCAAAGGTAAGTTCCGTACAAAGGGAATTAAGACCACCAACCCCATTGCTGTAGGCGATTGGGTTCATTATGAATTGGAGCCAGATCAAGATAGCGCAGTTATTACGGCACTCGAACCTCGTAAAAACTACATTATCCGTCGATCGATTAACCTTTCCAAGCAAGCCCAGGTCATTGGCGCCAATCTCGACCAAGCCATGCTCGTCGTTACATTAGCGTCACCTCCTACTTCCCTTGGTTTTATAGATCGTTTTTTAGTAACTGCAGAAGCCTACGATATTCCCGCCTTTTTAGTGTTCAACAAACTAGACCTGTTTTCCGAGGAAGGTTTGGAAATACTGGAAGACTATATGGCTATCTACGAGCATATCGGTTACCCCTGCTACGCTGTGTCCGCTAGGGAAAAGACAAACATCGAAGAAATACGTCTCTTGCTGCAAGATAAAATCACGTTGGTATCTGGCCATTCCGGTGTCGGAAAATCGACGCTTATCAATGCGATAGAACCATCAGTGGCGTTAAAAACAGGTGAAATATCAGACTGGTCTGATAAGGGGAAACATACCACGACTTTTGCCGAAATGATTGATCTCTCTTTCGGCGGAAAGCTTATCGACACGCCCGGTATAAGGGAATTGGGTATCGTTGATATTGAAAAAGCTGAACTGGCCCATTTTTTTCCGGAAATGCGTGCACGTTTAAATGAATGCCGTTTTCATAATTGCCGGCATATCAATGAACCAGGATGTGTTGTTCTCGAAGCTGTCGAAAACGGCGAAATCGAATCCTCCCGTTACGATAGCTATTTAAGTATATACCATAATCAAGACACTAGGAATTAAAAACAAAAGAGAAGCTTAACCAAAACATAAACAGATATTAAATTGTTGTTAAGAAGGAATTAACGAGCATAATTTAAGAATCACAGCATATATGAAACCAATTTGGAAATGGGTCATTGGCATTCTTGTATTGATTGTCGTGGCTTTAGCGGGAATATCCTGGTATTTTTCGCGTAACTGGAAACCTATAGTTGAAGAAAAATTAAAAGAACTGGTTCAAAATTCGACAGATAGCCTCTACAGTTTGACGTATGACGACCTTGACATGACCATTGCTTTGGGAAACGTTACCTTAAAAAATGCAGTCTTAAAGGCAGATACAAACGTATATGCTCGTATGGAAGCCGCGGAGCTCGCGCCAGACAATCTTTACCATATCGAAATCAAAGAACTGAAAGTAAAGCGCTTTGGTATCCTGAATGTGCTCCGTAATAAAGAATTAAACATTAAATCTATTGATTTAACCGACCCCCGTATCCATCTGACAAATAAATATCACGCCTATAACGACACGGCCTCCGTGGAGAAACCTAAAAAGAGCTTATACGAAAGCGTAAAGGAAGTATTTAATGCGGTGAATATCGGAAAAATTGACATGGAGAATGCCGCATTTAAATATACCAAACTGGCAGATGGCGAGTCGACAGACTTCGGTTTAGATAGCGTTCAAATCCGTGTGGAAGATATCCTGATAGATGAAAATGCCCAGACCGATACCTCCCGTCTTTATTACACCAAGATGATTGAAGCTATTGTACCCGGCTTTGCATATGAATTTTCGAATGGGTTTTACATGGCCAAGTTTGACACGCTGAAAATCAATACGCAGGAACAAACCCTCTTGTTAACCAATGTGGATTACAAGCCCGTGTTGGATAAATCAACTTTTTATAAGAAACATGGAAAAAATGTGACACGTGCCGATCTGCATTTTGATACGCTTTACATGGAAAAGCTGGATTTTAAGCAATTGATCGAAAAGCAGAATACCGTAGCTCGTCGTGCATACATAAAAAATGGGTACGCGAAACTATATGGAGACAAGCGATACCCTAAGCAGCCTGTTAACCAAATTGGCCAAGCACCTCATCAAAAGTTGATGCGGGTTAAGAAATTGATCCATTTAGACACCGTTTTCGTAAAAAATGTAGATGTGGTGTATGGTGAAATGAGCGGTAAGTATCATCGAGAAGGAGAGATTAGCTTTGACGGGGCAACAGGCACGTTGACCAACGTGACAAATGATACGCTTATCCTGTCACAAGACAAATACATGCGGGCTGATTTGTCTGCGAAGATCATGGGAAGGGGTAACTTACATGCCAAATTTGCTTTTGATATGCTGAGCAAAACGGGAGAACATAGTTACCAAGGTACGCTAGGGAGCATGAACGCGACCGCGTTCAACCGTATTCTAGATCCATTGTTGAATGTCGGTATCAGGTCGGGCAATATACGTGGTATCCGTTTCAATATCAGCGGAACAGATTACCGTAGCCGTGGCGACTTCTGCTTCGATTACGATAATCTAAAGATCGATCTAAAAGCTGATCCAGGTAAACCGAAGAAAAAGAGTTCGTTGAAGATAGCATCGTTTCTGGTTAATCAGCTCATTATAAACGATAGTAATCCGGATGCAAATGAGAAATACCATATCGGAAAAGTGAATCACCGCCGCGTTCCAGAACATACCTTCTTCAAGAATTTGTGGCAGAGTTTGTTGGACGGAATCAAACAAACAGCCGGCATCAGCAAAGAACGCGAGGAAAAATGGAAAGAGCGGGCGGAAGTGGCAAAAGAAGCCGTCGAACGTACGAAAGAAACAACACAACAAACAAAAGGATTCTTTAGAGGTTTATTCAAAAAGAAAGAAAAATAGAGCGGAGAGGGCTTAGAAAGAGAAGAACTTTCAAGAATGGATGCAATCATTGGGTTTTTAAAATTTTTACTGAAATATAGAAACAAATTAGTGGATCGTACCATGTTCTATCTGAGCATGGTATGTGCTTTGATGACCCTTGCCCATATTGGCTACATCACCGACAAGCAGCTTGCAGAAACTTCGGAAGACACCGTCATCGGGATGTTCTACTTCCTCTTTATACTAGGTACGCTCCGGACAGTAGCTGCTATCTTAGCCGAGCGAAAGATCAACGTATCCCATATCTCCGGCTTGGTGCTGCTGGTCTACTTCCTGATTGTCAGCGTTTCCCGACTGGCGGGTTGGGGATATTTTGCTAAAATGGAATGGGTGTACCTGGGTATTGCGTTGGTTTTCTTATCCGAGTTATCCCGTAACAGCCTCTTTTTCGACAACTTCTATTTCAATCCCACCATCCTATTTGTGATCAGTTTCCTTGCACTCATCCTATTAGGAACGGTACTATTGATGCTACCGCGTACAACGCTCGTTGCGCCGTTAAGTTTTGTAGACGCTCTTTTTATGGCCACAAGTGCCGTTTGTATAACTGGGCTTACGGTAACGGATATATCCACGAACTTCTCTGTTTTCGGACAGAGCGTCATTATGCTGCTCATCCAGATCGGTGGGTTGGGCATTATGACGTTTACAGGTTTTTTCGGTTATTTTTTTTCGGGAGGCTTTTCCTATAAAAACCAACTGATGTTTGGCGAAATATTAGGAGAGAATAAGCTTAATTCCGTCATTTCTACCCTGCTTACCATTATCTTTATAACCCTCTTTTTTGAGTTAGTTGGGGGTGTTTTTATTTTCTTTTCTTTAGATACGGTGCAGTTTGAATCAATGGGTGATCGTATATTCTTTTCGGCGTTCCATGCCATATCGTCGTTCTGTAACGCCGGTTTCACCATTCTGCCGGAAGAGATGGGGCACGATGTCTATCAGTTTAATTACGGGTTTCAATTAGCCCTCACCTGCTCCTTTATATTGGGCGGATTAGGCTTTGGAACCGTATTCAATTTTTATACTTTCTTAAAACAGAAAACGAAACAGCTGGTGAATAGGTTGTTTCTTCGCCGGCCATACATCCATAAACCACGCGCATTTTCGTTCAATACACGCTTTATTTTATTGTGTAATGGCATCGTTTTGGTATTAGCTACGTTATCTTATTATATCTTGGAACAACGGCATACACTTGCGGAAGACTCCTCCTTCCTGGGGGACTGGGTTACTTCTTTTTTTATGGCGAATTCCGCACGATCCGCTGGGTTTGACAACGTAAACATTAATTTTGTGGCTACTCCTACATTAATTATGATGGTTACGCTGATGTGGATGGGCGCCTCTCCGGGCTCCACAGGGGGAGGCGTAAAGATCACAACAGTAGCTTTAGCCATCATGAATATCATTGCCTTGGCACGAGGCAAAGAATCCATTGAAATTTATAAACGCCGGATAGCGGTAGAATCCGTCAATAAGGCCTTTGCAATCATTGTGCTTTCTGTACTGACCATTACGTTGAGTTTTGTGTTGATGAACTTCTCAGATCCCCAGCAGGAAATGAAAGCACTCCTTTTTGAAGTCGTGTCAGCCTATTCTACCTGCGGCCTAAGTTTGGGTATCACGCCCTCGTTATCGGCAACAGGCAAGATTATTGTGGCGGTCACGATGTTTGTCGGACGCGTGGGCACACTAACATTATTGGTTGCTTTTATTAAGAACACCAGAAACAAAAGCTATATTTATCCTACTGAAAAGATATTGTTTTAATGAAATATCCATGATTTCAGGCCACAAATACGGATGAATATATATTCTGGATATTCCATATGGCCTTTTAAAGACAAGTTATATACATATGAAATACATCGTTTTAGGACTCGGACACTTTGGAAAATCTTTGGCAGTACACTTGACAGAGTTAGGTCACGAAGTTATTGCAGTCGATAAAAAGTTGTCCATTGTCGAACAGCTTAAAGAGAGAATTACCCATACCGTATGTATGGATACAACCGATAGAGAAGCCATGACCTCACTTCCGCTAAAAGATTCCCACGCCGTGATTGTGGCAATAGGCGAAGATGAGGGTGCATCTTTACTGACGACAGCTTTGCTGAAGCAGCTGAATGTAAAACGGATTATCGGACGAGTAGTTTCTGAATTGCAGAAAACCGTGCTTGAGGCTATGCAAATAGACGAATATATCATGCCCGAAGAAGAAGCGGCGGAGCGATTAGCTATGCGTCTGGATAATGTGGATATTATTGATTCCTTTAAGATATCAGATCGATACAGCATAGTGGAGACACGTGTCCCTTCTAAGTATGTGGGGATGACCTTAAAAGAAGCCGATCTCACCAATCAATATAAAGTGATTGTCCTGACTACAGTGAAATCCTATGAAGAGAAGATAGATGGCAAGACCATGCTTCGCAATGAAGCGTCCGGAATCGCCAGATCCGAAACGAGACTGGATGAAGGGGATCTGCTTGTACTGTTCGGAGAACTTTCCAACATTCAGCGTTTAATACAAAAAACCGATTAATAGCCTTAGGATTCCAATTATTTATATATTTTTGGCGTTGATGCCATTTATTGGGTCAAAGACTAAAGGTTAGACAAAAGATAACAATATTATATGAAACAGTGGTTTAAGGAGAATTCAACGCACCTTATCATCATTGCGATATTCATCGCATTGGTGTTTTTTTATTTCTCACCAATTTTTGGAGGTAAAACGTTGGTTCAATCCGATGTGGTTCAGGCAATGGGCAGTCAAAAAGAACTTTTTGCTTACAAAGCAAAGGATGGGAGTGCTCCCAACTGGACAAACTCGATGTTCGGCGGTATGCCTACCTATCAGATCTGGTACGAACATGCCAACAACATAACGTCCTACATTAACAAAGGGATTAATACCATTTTCCCTGCGCCTACCGACATTGTCCTGTTGTATCTTTTGGGCGGTTATTTTCTGTTTTCGGTACTACGCCTAAAGCCATGGCTGGCGGCCGTGGGAGCGGTCGCGTTGGCATTTACCTCCTATAACTTTATTTATATTGAGGCAGGCCATCTCAATAAAGCATACGCTATTGCGTATCTACCGCCAATTATCGGAGCTATATTATTGTGCTATCGCGGAAGCAGGCTTTGGGGGCCCGTTTTGCTCACCCTCTTTCTCGCTTTGGAAATTCGGTCGAACCATATCCAGATGACCTACTATCTGTTTATTGCGCTATTGGTGCTGGTAGGTTTTGAACTCTATTATGCTATTCGGAGCAAACAATGGAAGCCTTTTTTGCAAGCATCAGTTTTGCAGATAGGCGCTGTACTGGTGGCCGTGTTGGTGAATGCATCGGTCTTGTTCCCTACCTACGAATATAGCCAGCTAACGATTCGTGGAAAGGCGAATATCCAGAAAGTGGATGACAACGGAGGGAAAAGCAGCGGTCTTGACAAGCAGTATGCTTATGACTGGAGCCAGGGCGTCGGTGAAAACATCACTTTCTTGATTCCGAATGCTTATGGCGGTCGTACAGGAGGTGTGTTGGACGGAAAATCCGAAGTAGCAAAAACCATGACGGGACTTGGTGTCCCGGAGATGCAAGCGGCGCAGTTTGCCAACCAGTTGCCCACCTATTGGGGAGAGAAAATGTTTACCTCGGGGCCATGGTATTTTGGAGCTGCGGTTATATTCCTCTTCATTTTAGGGTTGGTTATTGTCAAAGATAAAATCAAATGGTGGATTCTTACTGCAACGATATTGACTATTCTTTTGGCATTCGGGCGTCACTTTCCGTTGGTTTCGGACTTGTTTTTCGACTATTTCCCGATGTACAATAAGTTTAGGGCGGTTGAGTCTATTTTGGTTATCCCGGCTATCCTAATCCCTATATTGGCCATTTTGGCGGTAAACGAATTGTTCACAAATGCCGACCGGATTCCAAAGCTGGATAAGAAAGTATTATATACCTTTGTCGGCGTAGGCGGATTCTGTTTGCTGATTGCTTTCATGCCTAGTCTATTCTTGGACTTCAGAAATTCCCAACACCAACAACTAGTCTCCTCTTTAGAGCAAGCATTTGGTGATAAGGCTGCGGCCGGACAGGTGGCTAGCGCATTGGTCAAAGACCGGGCTTCGCTCGCGACGGCGGATGCGTATCGCTCATTTTTTATTGTGTTGATTACATTTGGATTGATATGGTTCTATATCAAGAAGAAACTAAGTATGCCGCTGTTTATTGGCATATTGGGTGTTGTTATCCTCGCCGATTTATGGTCGGTGGATAAACGCTACCTAAATAACGATTCCTTTGTAGATGAGCGTACCTCCAATACCCGAATCCCTGAGCGGGAAGTCGATCAGCTGATCCGGTTGGATAAAGGTTTGAGTTACCGGGTGTTAGATTTAACAACCAATCCGTTTTCCGATGCTCGTGCATCCTATTATCATAAAAGTTTAGGTGGATACCACGCAGCTAAACTGATGCGGTTTCAAGAAGTGCTGGAACACCAATTCAATGGAGCACTTAATGAGGACGTACTGGATATGTTCAACGTGCGTTATTTGATTACTAAAAATCCAGAAAACAACGCGGAGCAGATTAAACGGAGAAGCACCGCTGCCGGCAATGCTTGGTTTGTCGACAGAGTAACTTTCGTAAACAGCAACGCGCAGGAAATGCAGGCTATCAGCAGCTTCGATCCACAAAAGGAGGCATTCGTGCACGAAGAGTTTAAGAACGTATTGAATACCGCCCGTCTTGGAAAGTCAGAAAATGCGGAAATCAAGTTAGTATCTTATCATCCCGACACACTTAAGTACGAGTATACTTCGCCTACGGATGCTTTTGCGGTCTTTTCCGAAGTGTTTTACGATAAGGGATGGAAAGCCTATATTGATGGAGAAGAAGTGCCAATCATCCGGGCTGACTATATCCTTCGGGCATTGCAGGTGCCCGGCGGAAATCATACGGTCGAGTTTATTTTTGCTCCAAAAACAGTGCAGATCAGCAGTGTCATTTCCCTGATAGCGTCTATTATATTGGTTTTAGGACTTGGTTTTGCTATTTGGAGAGGTGCTCGGAGACGGTAACTAAAAAAATTAGTATCTTTGCCTTATGGCAACATCGATACCTTTAGCAGAGCGGATGCGCCCCAAGGGGCTTACCGATTATATTGGTCAGCGTCATATTATAGGCGAAGGCGCTGTACTTCGTAACGCCGTTGAGCAGAAGAATATACCTTCCATGATTTTTTGGGGGCCGCCGGGCGTCGGCAAAACGAGTTTGGCGCTACTTATTGCCCGTGAACTCGGACGACCGTTTTTTTCGCTAAGTGCTATTCAATCAGGTGTCAAAGATATCCGCGAAGTGATTGACAAGGCAGATAAATTATATCAGTTTAATCAAGAACAGCCAATCCTATTTATCGATGAGATTCATCGGTTTTCTAAATCTCAACAGGACTCCCTTTTAGGAGCAGTGGAGCGCGGGCTGGTAACCCTTATTGGCGCGACAACCGAAAACCCTTCGTTTGAAGTCATCTCCGCCTTGCTTTCCCGTTGCCAAGTGTATGTCCTAGAACATCTCTCCGAACAGGAATTGACCGCTATTTTGGAACAGGCCATCGAACGAGATAGTTATCTACGGGAACATCCTGTCCAAATAGAAGAATATGAAGCATTGTTTCGGCTTTCAGGTGGGGATGCCCGCAAGTTGCTGAACGTTTTCGAGCTTGTCGTCCATGCAGCCCATGCCCAAAAACAACCTATTACCAATGCGTTTGTACTTAAACAGGTGCAACAGAATATGGCGCTATATGATAAGACGGGTGAACAACATTATGATATTATTTCTGCCTTTATCAAGTCTATCCGTGGGAGCGATCCCAATGCTGCGGTATATTGGCTGGCACGTATGGTAGAGGGTGGAGAAGATCCCTCTTTTATTGCCAGGCGATTACTCATTTTGGCTTCCGAAGATATAGGCAACGCCAATCCGAATGCGTTGTTATTAGCAAACAACTGCTTTCAGGCAGTCAACGTTATCGGTTGGCCGGAATCCCGTATCATCTTGGCGCAAACGGTCACCTATCTGGCATCTTCAGCAAAGAGCAATGCGTCCTATGAAGCGATTGGTAAGGCCCAGGCATTAGTGCGGCAAACCGGCGATCTGCCCGTACCGCTACACCTGCGGAATGCACCCACCAAGCTCATGAAAGAGCTGGACTACGGCACAGAATACAAATACGCACACAGCTACCCCGGTAATTTTGTAGAACAAGAGTTTTTACCCGATAAGTTAAGCGGTACCTTGCTGTACGATCCCGGAAACAACCCTTCAGAGAATAAAATAAGGGAATCACTTCGCTCCAAATGGCGGGAGCGCTATCGCTATTAGTTTTCTTTTTTTCCCGCAAAAAAAGAAACAAAAAAGCTCGTCCTTCGGATATTTGACAGCGGGGATAGTGCTAAGGATGAATTTCTACAATTGTCAAACATCCGGATGGACATTTAAGGTAAAATAGGGATAATACAATCCTGTGAGGCGTGTTAATTCCTTTGTTTGATAGTTAAACATAACTGTTAATATTGGATAGTACAAAGCGTAAATAAAAGTGTCCAATATTGCTCTGTGATTACGCGGGTTAAAAGGACCTAGCATTGTTCCGCGGCCAGCTTTACGTAGGATATTCCGTTAAAAACAGAATGTTGTCTGAGCGCAGCGAGTTCCATTCTGTTTAGGAATAGACAAGTAAAGGTAGCGGAACCATGCAAGTCTTGACTTTTTTGTTTCTTTTTTTGTCAAGAAAAAAAGAAAAGAGAATAGTTATCTTTGTAGAGTTTTTTAAAATAAAGTTAATATAGAATTAATGACCTTTACGGCAATAGATTTTGAACTCGCTACCGCAGCTTATACCAGTGTGTGTGCCGTAGGTATTGTAAAGGTGGAAAACAGTAAGATCGTGGATCAATTCCATAGTCTAGTGCGCCCTCCCAAAAACCAATACATGTGGCAAACAACCCGCGTACACGGTATCAAGCCGAAAGACACATTGGCCGCACCGACGTTTTTGGAGCTTTTTCCAACGATAGAGAGCTACCTCAAAGGTAGCCGAATGGTGGCACATAATGAGAAGTTTGATAGGGAGGTTCTTATAAAGACAATGAGATTGTACAATCTGGATTATAATATACTACAGCTTTCGCCAACCTGGGAATGTACGAGTGAAATATACAGATCAAAAGGGTTTAAGCGGACCAAACTGAGCATCTGTTGTCATATTATGGACATCGACCTGAATCACCACGATCCCCTGTCGGATGCCATGGCAAGTGCCCAACTTTATCTTAAGCGTGATCAGATTACGACCGCTCTAATAGAAAAACACTTTCAAACACAGGAACAAACCGAGATTTAAAATTATGGGAAAAATAGTAAATGTCATCTTATCGGGAGGAGTAGGCTCTAGGTTATGGCCTCTGTCGCGTAAGTCAAAGCCAAAGCAATATTTACCGATTTTTAACGAAAAATCGTTATTTAAGCTTACGATTGAGAGAAATCAACCGGTGTGTGACCATGTGGTTTTGGTGGGCTCCGTGCAGAATATCGATTTAGCAGACGAAGATTTAAAAGCCGTTTCGCACGATATTATCGTCGAAGCAGTCCCCCGAAATACGGCAGCAGCGATAGCGTTTGCCGCACTATCGCGTGATCCGGATGATATTTTAATCGTTACACCCTCCGACCACCTCATCGAAGGGGAGGAGCAATATTTACAAGCCATCAAGCGAGGGATAGAGTTTGCAAAAGATGGTAGTCTTGTCACTTTCGGAATAAACCCTACACGGCCGGAGACAGGGTATGGTTATATTGAATCCGAAGGAAATGACGTCCTATCCTTTCGGGAGAAACCCAATTTCGAGACGGCAAAAGATTTCTTAAAAAGTGGTAACTTCCTGTGGAACTCGGGGATATTCTGTTTTAAGGCATCGACCTATCTGCAGGAGCTAGAACGTTTCGATCCGAAGGTATATACGGCATCAAAAGCAACTTTCGATGCGGCAAAAGAAGGCGTTTTGGATGAAGATCTTTCGCGCAAAATACCGTCAAAAAGCGTTGATTATGCCATTATGGAACGTAGCGACAGCATTAAGGTCGTACCTTCATTCTTCCATTGGTCGGATATGGGATCGTTTGATTCGTTGTACGATTACCTTGTTGCTAAGGGACATCCGAAGGATGAACATGGGAATATCGTTATCGGCGAAACCGGGAAGCACACTGTATTCCTTGGTCTACAAAACTGTGTTGTAGTTAATACAGCAGATGCTGTTTTGGTCATGGACAAAGCTTTTGCACAGGATGTAAAACACGTTTACGAGCTATTAGAAAAGGAAAATTCTCCGTTAATTTAACAATTATTTAATTAATAGTAGCGTTTTGGCGACAATCTTCGTTTCATTATATAAATATTGGCTGCATTATTGTTGCGTAATATTATAGACGAAGATTATAGACAGAGACTAAAGGAGAGAATAGCTAAAATAAAATTATTAATAATGTCTTTTTGGAAAAACTTATTTAAACGTAATACAAAGCAAAATGAGGCTGTCGGAAAATTAGCATGGATCGGGGTAGATATGCATAACCATGTCCTACCCGGCATCGACGACGGTAGTCCGGATATCGAACAATCCCTGAAGCTTATTAAAGGATTAAAGGAATTAGGAATTAAAAAATGTATATCAACACCGCACGTGATGCATGGCGTGCACGACAATACACCGGCCACTATTAAGGACGCCCACACGAAACTAAAACAAGCACTTACCGATCAGGGAATCAAGTTTGATCTGCAATATTCTGCAGAGTATATGATTGACGATCAGATAGAAACGTGGATCCAAAGCGAAAATCTCTGTCCGTTACCAAATAGACATATACTTATCGAAATGTCCTATTTGGCAGAATCCAGAGCACTTTTTCAGATTATCAAAGATATTCAGGAAAAAGGCTACCAACCAATTTTAGCACACCCAGAACGATACAATTACTATCACCAGAATTTTAAAGTATATAAAGAGATTAAAGATGCAGGTTGCTTGTTGCAACTTAATCTACTGTCCATCTCCCGATACTACGGAGAGCCCGTTAAATCCATAGCACTGACGTTGATAAAATCAGGGATGTATGACCTGGTTGGAACTGATATGCATCACGACAAACACCTTCATGCGCTTAAAATGGTCGCAGCGAAATATGATACCTTCGATCTGTTGAAAGACAATCCCATAAAAAACGCTACTATGTTTGAAGATAGCCAGAAATTAGCAATATAGTTTTTTCTTTTTTTTCCTCAAAAAAAGAAACAAAAAAAATCGTCGCTTAAAAATTTTGATGGGTTGGATAATGCAAAAATGTTGTTTCTACAAATTTCAAAATTTTTGATGCGACATAATCTGTTAATTTGGGGATAGTGCAATGCGTAAATAAAAGCGTTCAATAACGCTTCGCGTCATGCGGGTTTAATCGGCCTTATATTGTTTTGCGACCATTTTTATGCAGGCTATTCCGTAAAAAACAGAATAATGTCTGAACGAAGTGAGTTTTATTCTGTTTAGGAATAGATAAATAAAAATAGCAAAACCATATTCAGCCTTGATTTTTGTCCCCTTTTTATCAAGAAAAAGGGGAAAAGAATTATCTTTGAATTATGGACAAAAAGATTTTCGTTACAGGCGGAGCCGGCTTTATAGGATCCCATGTCGTTCGTGAATTTGTAAATAAGTATGCCAATTACCATATAGTTAATATTGATGCTTTGACCTACGCGGGTAATTTGGAAAACCTGAAAGATGTCGAGAGAAAACCTAATTATACCTTTATCAAGCAAGATATCCGGGATGCAGAAGGCCTATTGGCGTTATTCAAAACACATCAGCCTGATGGTGTTATCCATTTGGCTGCCGAATCTCACGTAGACCGATCTATTGCCGCGCCTACCGATTTCGTGACGACCAATGTATTGGGTACCGTGAACCTTTTGAATGCGGCACGTGAAACGTGGAAAGACAATCTTGAAGGTAAGCGTTTTCACCATGTATCGACAGACGAGGTCTATGGTACTTTAGGAGAAACAGGGCTGTTTACCGAAGATACCCCATATGATCCACATTCCCCTTATTCAGCATCAAAAGCTGCTTCCGACCATTTTGTACGAGCTTATCAAGATACATACGGATTGCCGGTCGTGATTACTAACTGTTCGAATAACTACGGCCCCAATCACTTTCCTGAAAAACTTATACCTCTTTGTATCCTTAATATATTGAACAACAAACCGCTACCTATATACGGTGACGGGAAATACACGCGCGACTGGCTGTTTGTAGTAGACCATGCGCGGGCCATCGATCTGGTTTTCCATCAAGGGAAAAACGGTGAATCGTACAATATTGGCGGCTTCAATGAATGGCAAAATATTGATCTTGTCAGAGAACTGTGCAGACAGATGGACGAAAAGCTCGGGAGAACACCGGAGACGTCGGAACAATTGATTACCTATGTAAAAGACCGTCCAGGACACGATCTACGTTACGCGATTGATGCCACCAAGATCAATAGGGAATTAGGTTATTCACCATCCGTTACGTTTGAAGAAGGGCTTTCCTATACTATAGATTGGTTTTTGAACAACCGGGAGTGGTTAGCGCATGTAACGTCGGGAGACTATCAGAAATATTATGAAGATCAATACGGTAAATAGAGGGTAGTGATGAAAATTATAGAAACGAAACTCAAGGGATGCTTTATTTTGGAACCTTTAAAGCTGGGCGATAAACGGGGTTATTTCTTTGAGAGCTTTAACGAAAGAACCTTTCAGGAACTGACCGGAACGAAAACACGTTTTGTACAGGACAACCAGTCTTTTTCCACAAAAGGTGTACTTCGTGGTTTACACGCCCAAGGTGGCCAACATGCACAAGCAAAGTTAGTACGCGTATTGCAGGGGCGTGTCCTTGATATCATGGTAGATGCACGTCCTGATTCAGCGACCTTCGGACAGTATGAAGCGATCGAGCTCTCCGACGAGAATAATCTACAAGTGTTCATTCCGAGAGGCTTTTTACACGGCTTTGTCGTACTTTCCGATACCGCTACGTTTTTTTATAAATGTGACAATTTTTACCATAAAGATTCCGAATGGGGTGTGCGCTACAACGATCCGACATTGGCAATCGATTGGCAGCTCCCGGAAGAAGAGTTGATTATATCCGACAAAGATAAAGTTTTGCCTTTTTTTGAAAATGTAAAGATGTAAAGATGCCTTCACAATTTAAACGAATCCTCATAACAGGGTCTAATGGGCAGGTAGGCTCTGAGCTAAAAGAACTGTTGGGAAAAGAGGAAGGCTTTGAAACCTTCTTTTTGGACAGAAAACAGCTTCCCCTTGAACAAACGATGATTATCCAAGATATTCTGGGCATGTATGAGCCCGATATCATTATCCATGCAGCAGCATATACAGCCGTGGATAAAGCGGAAAGTGAGCCGGAACTAGCAGATGCCGTAAATCATCTGGCCACGGAAGAAATAGCACAATATTGCCGCCTGCACGATGCAAAACTGCTCGCGGTTTCTACCGACTATGTTTTTGACGGCCTTTCCAGTGAGCCCCTAACGGAAGATGCCCCCACGGCACCATTGAACATATATGGGCTCACGAAGTGGAGAGGTGAACAAGCAATACAAAAATGGGCACCCGAAAGCATTATCATACGTACTTCTTGGGTTTACTCTACCTATGGCAATAACTTTGTCAAAACAATGATCCGCCTCTTGAACGAACGAGAAGAATTGTCGGTAGTCCATGATCAGATCGGTTCACCTACCTATGCCAGAGACCTCGCCCAAGCCATTATCGATATTATAAAAGCGGATTGGCTTCCGGGCATTTACCACTATTCCAATGAAGGTCAGCTTTCATGGTACGATTTTGCAGTCACCATCCGGGAGCTGATTGGTGCAACATGCCGAATCATTCCCATTCCGACATCGGAATACCCCACCCCTGCCAAGCGCCCAGCCTACTCTCTATTGGATAAAAGTAAGATAAAGCGTATTTTTAACGTTCGAGTGCCGTTTTGGTTGGATAGCTTAAAAACGATGCTAGGGTCAAGGTGAAAGTTTACTACTTAACAAATTAACGACATGAAAGGTATTATATTGGCCGGAGGTTCCGGTACGCGTTTGCACCCATTAACACTAGCCGTATCTAAGCAACTCATGCCGGTATATGATAAGCCCATGATATACTATCCCCTCTCTACCCTGATGTTGGCTGGTATCAACGAAATTTTAATCATCTCCACGCCGCAAGATCTGCCAAACTTCCAGAAACTTTTAGGAGACGGTTCCCAAATTGGCTGTCGGATCTCCTATAAAGAACAGCCGAGTCCAGACGGGCTTGCACAGGCGTTTCTCTTGGGAGAAGAATTTATGGGTGGGGATAAGGTGGCGCTTATCTTGGGAGATAATATCTTCTATGGGTCGGGGATGTCCAAATTGCTGCAAAGTTGTTCCGATCCGGACGGAGGGGTGGTATTCGCCTACCCGGTGTACGATCCCGAACGGTATGGTGTAGTAGAATTTGACGAGCAGAAAAATGTGATATCCATCGAGGAGAAGCCGGCTGTGGCTAAATCAAACTATGCCGTTCCTGGACTCTATTTTTATGACAACGAAGTAATTGGAATTGCCAAAAATATAAAGCCTTCTGCGCGCGGAGAGTTAGAAATCACGGATATTAACAAGGAATATCTCCGTCAGGGTAAACTCAAAGTAGGCGTGTTCGACCGAGGGACAGCTTGGTTAGATACCGGAACAATAAAATCACTGATGCAGGCAGGACAGTTTATCCAAGTGATCGAAGAACGGCAAGGGATGAAAATCGGTGCAATCGAAGAGGTAGCCTACCGGATGGGCTTTATTGATAAGGACCAACTGCTGCAACTTGCCGAACCGTTGATAAAATCCGGCTACGGAGAATACCTAAAGCGCATCGCAAAAGGAAAATAACGAAAAAGCGGTACCTAAAAGATACCGCTTCTATATTCATCGGATGGTAACTATTATTCCCATCCCGGATTTTGTGATAGATTTGAATTCCGCTCCCGTTGTACTTGTGGAACAGGCCACAGGTAATTTTTAGGAGATTCAAACCTTCTGTTCCATTGAACGACTAAGTACCCCTCCGCGTTTTTTCGGAAAGCACTCGAGCTCAATGCCGGAAACCACTCCGCTTTTACGCCTTCGATATCTTTGCCAAGGCGCTCACCCTCTTTCCATCTTCGCACGTCGAAATAACGATGGCCTTCAAGTACCAATTCCACCCGGCGTTCCCGGCGGATCTCTTCGCGGACATCCATGCCGTGCTGTGCCAAGAAAGCAAGGTTCATTCTGGTCATACCAACCCGGTCACGGAGTAGGTTGATAGATATATCGAGGTCATCCTGCGTTAGCTTGCCCTGTTCGAAACGAGCCTCTGCATAAGTCAGCAGCACCTCTGCATAGCGGATATGATGAATATCATTGTCATCTCGGTTGTAATTAGGGACGGCGCTAGGTTCCACATATTTCTTATAATAGTAACCTGTTGTCGTCACCGATCCACGACCATCCTGGCTAAACTTAGGCACCATGAAGATATTGGGGTTGGGATTATCCGCTACCGGTCTACCATCATAACGGCCTCCCCAGGTATCGCCCGGTACGAGGATTGTTTGCGTCATGCGTGGATCCCTGTTTTTGAACGCGTCCTCATAGGTATCGTCGTTGTAGAGAGGCGATTTATCAATCGGCAAACCATCGCTGCAAAGATATGACTCCACTAACGATCGCGTAGGCACAAAGCGGGCAAATTGATCCGGTACCTGGATTTCCCGGCTTAAGTTGTGCATAATGATATCCATTTTGTGCATGCGGGCAAAAATTGTTTCCTTGTTTCGTCCTTCTGCTAGTTTACCGTTTCTGGTGAATAAGTCGTAGTAGGATGTTTCAGGATCACCGGTACTATATAAGGAATATACGCCCATATCCATGACTGCCTTCGCAGCTTCTTCGGCCACATCAAAGCGCCCATAAGTCAGGGCAATTCGAGCCTTTAAAGCCAATGCTGTGCCTTTGTTTACCCTACCCAGGTTATCACCCGTAGGAATTTCCTCGGAAAGATGTTCCGCGGCCAAATCAAGTTCATTCAAGAGGAAATCCACCACTTTCTCCTGTGGATCTCTTTCTCCATATACTTCCGGATCATCGGGATCAAGTGTAGTGGTGATAAGCGGCACATCACCAAAAAACGAAGTCATAAAGCTATAATTTAGTACGCGGATCACACGCACTTCCGCGGCAAGTCTTTCCGTTGCGCCCGGATCTATTTCTTCCGCTCCTTCATAGTTCTCTAAAAACGCATTACATTCCCGTACATCACGGAACATATTTCGCCATTCGTCGTTCACGGTAGGTTGTGTTACAGGAAACACCCCCGATCCAATATCTTTGTACTGGTTTGTTTGGGGCCACATCGTATTTTCACCCATATTTTCCATGTCGACAAAGTTTTTGGCTTTTACACGCGAATAAATGGCTGTTGCCGCCATTTCAAGTTGCTCTTGCGTTTGCCAGAATGTTTCGTCGACGAGCTCATCCTGCGGATAACGATCCAAAAAATCGCTACAGCTGCTCATGGTTCCTAAGCCTAGCAGCAACACCGCTAATTTAAAGTTATGTATATATTTTTTATGAAAGATCATGACTATCAATTATTTAAGATTTAAATTGAGACCTACTGTAAACGTTTTCACTTGCGGATAATAACCGCCCGTATTACCTACCGGTACTTCCGGATCATATCCATAGAAGAAATCCGTTTTGGTAAATAAGTTTTCTCCCGACACATATAGTCTTAATTTACTGACACGCATGCGCTCCATCCAGGGGGCAGGGAACGTATAGCCCAACTGTACATTTTTCAACCTTAAATAGGAGGCGTCCTCAATCCATTTAGACGACATGCGCGTGTTATGCGTCCGTAGGTATACAAAACGTGGGTACGAAGCATCGGTGTTATCCGGTGTCCAGCGATCTAAATGTATCTCCTGTGGCATCGCGCTGTTGTCAATGAATGCATGTCTGGCAGAGCCGGCGAGATAGCCGTCGGCCTTCCCAACGCCTTGCAAGAAGAAGCTAAAATCGAATCCTTTATAAGCCAGGTCACCTCGGAAACCATAGGTGTATCGCGGAATATCGCTTCCCAGGATATGTCTGTCGTTTTGTACCGTGATAGCTGTTGCATCAGGATCCGTCGGTTTATAGATTAAGTCGCCTGGGGCCACCAAGTCGCCACTTTGAAATGGAAATTTCGGCACATATTGCCCGTCAACGATATCAAAATCCGATTCTTGTGCAATGCGGTCGGCGATGAAGCCATAAAAAGCATCCAGTGGGTAGCCTACCAAACGTACGCGATCACCAAGGACTTCACTGCGGTCTTCTAAATGCGTGACTTTATTTTTCACGTCAGATAGGTTGAAATTCGCGCCATAGCTCAGTTCGCCAATATTGTCCTGCCAGCCGAGAGTCAGTTCCCATCCCCTATTTTCTACCGATCCGGCATTATACGACATATAATTTGTTCCGACTCCGATCACATCAGGGAGAAGCCGTGGAAGCAATATATTATTCGTGTTATTGACAAAGTAATCGGCTGTTACGCTTAATCTATTGGATAAGAAAGCTAAGTCCAAACCGATATTTGTTTTTTCAGATGATTCCCAAGATAGGAGCGGATTAGGAATGTAACTCTGGCGGAAGCCCACCTGTTCCCGGTCGCCAATAGGGTTGTTTGATGTCACACCAGAAGGTGCCAAGGTGAGCAGATAAGGGAAATCGCGCACGGAATTATTGTTGGGATCCATTACCTTATCGTTCCCTTGTGTACCATACGAGAACCGTACCTTACCCAGATTCCAGAAATCCTTCAATCCTTCAAAGAAAGTCTCTTCACTAAATACCCATCCTGCGGAGAACGAGCCGAACCAGTCCCAGCGTACATCCGGGTGGAACCTCGAAGAGCCGTCATAACGGAAATTACCTTCCAATAGATATTTACTTTGATAGTCATAGTTCACCCGTCCAAAGAAAGACATAAGCGCGTTCTGCCCACTTGAGCTCCCGTTCAATTGGTTCTCCGTTCCAATTTCCAAAGAAGGCAAGTCCTGCGAAGCCAAACGTTGTCTCGACGCCCAAAAATCATTTCCTACCGTTTCTTCCAGTGAATAGCCTAATAAACCTGTTAGGTTATGCTTTTCCTGAAACGTCTTGGTATAGTTGGCCGTACCGATAAACGTCTGATAGGTCTGTGCATAATGTTCCATTTTCATGCTATTCGGATAATTGGTGCGGTATATCAGTTCATCATCGTCTGGACTGAAATAGTTGATGGTCTTCAGTAACGTGTTGCGTTTCGAATTGTACTTTACCAAGCCGTATTGGCCTTTCAGATCCAATCCTTCAAAAAGATTGATTGTTGCGGCGATGTTGGCAGTGATTTCTTGCGATGTAAAGCTATTTGTTCCACCATCTTGCGCCCAAGCCACGGGGTTACTTTGTCCACCATGGTAGCCCCAGCTACCGTTGGTGAAACGTACGGGAACCAGTGGGCGGATAGATGTCGCCGCCGATAGCGGACTCGTTCCGGAAGCCGAACCGTCATACGCACGATCCACGTATCCCAAGTTACCATCTAATTTAATGCGATCGAAAACTTCCGTGTTTAACCGTAAGCGGGCGTTATGCCTTCCGGCTTTAAAATTGTCTCCAACCACTAGCCCTCCTTCGCCGAGATACCCGTATGAAGCGTAGTAGGTTGTCTGATCTTTACCACCTTGCAAGCTCACGTTATAGTTTTGTTGTGGGGCACTCTTACGGTACACCTCGTCAATCCAATTGGTATTTGCAAAATAATTTGGATCCGACCCGTTACGTGCAATTTCAATCTGTTCTTCCGTATAGGTTGGATTTTGCCCTGCGTTAACGTTCGCTTCATTCTGTAATATCATATAGTCGACCGAGCCCAAGAACTTCGGTAATGCCGTAGGGGTTTGCCAACCGAAGTAACTGCTTACATTTATAGCTGGACTGCCCGAGGCACCTTTTTTGGTGGTTATCAGTACTACCCCATTTGCACCCCGTACCCCATAAATAGAAGAGGAGGCAGCGTCCTTCAATACCGAGATACTCTCGATATCGTCCGGATTCAAGATATTCATGTCGCCGCCAGGTACGCCATCGATGACAATAAGCGGATTGGCATCGCCCCAAGTACCAACACCGCGAATACGAATCTTAGGTGCTTGAGCTCCAGGCGCGGTATTTTCGCCGCGAACCGTCAATCCCGGAATCTGACCTTGCAATCCACGTCCAACGTTGGTAATTGGCCGGTTTTCCAGATCTTCACCCGAAATAGAACCTACGGCACCCGTTAGATTGATTTTCTTTTGTGTACCATAACCTACCACGACTACTTCGTCCAGATCACCCGCGATAGCGTTTAGGGTAATCGCTAGTTTGGGTTGCGCATCATATACCAGTTCACCAGGCGAATGGCCGATATAAGAAGCCACCAAAACATCGCCTTTCTCCAGTCCCGTCAGTTGGAATTCTCCGTTCACGTCCGTTTGTGTCTGTAAGGTTTTCCCTCGAACCACTACCGTGGCGCCAATCAGGGCCTCTCCCTGATCGTTGGTTACCGTACCTGATACTTGTTGCTGTACGGCAGGAGCAGATGCCGAAGTAACTTTCTTTAATACAATATTTTTACCGACGATATTGTATACGATATCCGTTCCGCTCAATATCTTTTCCAGTGCGTCCGTAAGGGGGACATTTTTTAATTGAACGCGGTCTATCGATATTCCCTGGATTTCGGATTCGTGATATACAAAATAGTAATCCACCTGGTTCTCTAGGTTTTTGAGCACATTACCTAGTGGTGTGTGGTTTGCCCTTAACGTAATATTTTGTTGGCCGTAACTACTCGCAGTCGCGGTAGAAAGCGTAAAAAACAGTAGCATGACTATCAGTTTCATCACTTTTTTTAAATACATCATTTTTTAGATCTAGCTTTTTCTTGTTTTAACTTGTCTTTCATAATGCGGTTATCCTTCTATTGGTCGTTACATTTTAGTTGTTTCTCCATAGGCATGTTCTTTTTGGGGTATCATCATCAAATTGTTATCGTTTAAGTTTGTTTGTATTCCTAAATAATGCAGCATTTTCATTACTTGCGAAAGCTTAACGTCCCGGGCAATTTTTCCGGTGATCCTCCGGTTGGCCAAACCTTCGCCCAGCTGCACCTGGATATTATACCAACGGCCTAATTGTCGACCTACATCGGCGAGTGTCGTATTTTCAAATAAGAACAACCCATTTTTCCAGGCAATCACATCCATGATATGCTCATGCTCGGATACCGTGATCCGTTGAGAGGTTGATGCAACACCAACCTGGTTGGGTTTAAGGACTACGCGGTCCATATTGGTTTTCATGGCTAAGCTGCCCTCTACCAACGCGGTTTGCATGGATTTATCTTCTGGATAAGCCCGCACATTAAATTTTGTGCCCAATACCTCGATTTCGCCTGAAGTACTCTTCACCGTAAATCGTTTTCCATCTAATTTTGCTACCTCAAAATATACTTCTCCGCTTACCGTTACCTCGCGGTGCTGTGCACCCAGATTGGATAGGAAAGCGATACGTGAATCGGCATTAAGCCACACCTTTGTACCATCGGGCAAACGCATATTGATCTGTCCCCCTTTGGGCGTCTTGACGACATGCTGCGTCCCCGGTTCGTCTTCCTGTACCGGTTCATAAGATAACTCCCCGTTGTTATTGACGAGCCTTACATCTCCCATCTTTATACTGTCTCCAGCTTTGATATCTTGCAAGGACAACGTTTCTCCCCCTTCTAGCGTAAGGATTGCTTCTTCTTGCGCAGGGTCTACGTCGTGTTCTACTTGCGAAGCTATGGATGCTGTCTCTTCCGGAGCCGTTGTTTGGCGGTTCATATATATCCAGGCGAATGTTAGCAGTGTTCCCACGGCGCAGGCTGCCAATGCATAGGTTGCCGTCACCTTCCACCTTGCTTTGCGCGGTGTAATTGGAACTTGCGCCATGATATCCTGAAGCAATACATCGGCCTCCCTGTCGGAAAATAAAGGAGCGGTATGATCTGATGGCGGTGTGTTGTGCCAAATAAGATCAAAGGCAGCCTGTATCTCGTCCTCGCCGCTTTCTTCCAATAAACGATGGAGTAGCGATAACTCCTCTTTGGAGATGTCCCCATCCAAGTACTTTTGTAGAAAATACGAAATACGATATGCGTTATTATCCATGTCGGCGCTAGCTTTACCTATAAAGATGCCGACGGTTCAAAAAAGGGGGTATGGTTAAGAGAAAAAAATGAGAAAAAAAGAAATGACTACGTCTTTATGCTTTTTGATGTACGATTGGATAGATTGATTGGCCAATTGTAGATATTTTTTTACGGTTTCCCTGGAGATATTCAAGTCTTTCGCAATTTCAGCGTATTTTTTGCGATCGTGCCGGCTCAGCAAATAGACTTTTCGTTGCTGCGGTGGCAGTTCGTCAATGGCGCGATCTAACAATGCATATACCGTGGACGGATGCTCGTCGGGTACGAGATGCAAGTCGGTTTGTTCTTCCTTCCAGGCTTCTATTTTGCCTTTTTCCCGTATCCTCGTTCGAATATAGGCGAGGCAACTGTTTTTCGTTGCTATAAAGACATAAGCGTCCAAATCGGTGATGTCGACGAACAGATGGTGTTTTTGCCATAATCCGACAAAGACGTCCTGCACAATTTCCCTCGTTTGCTCCCGATCCTTCAATATGCGGAAAGCATGCTTTGCAACGATATCTTGATATCGATAGTAAAACTGGGCAAAAGCTCTTTCATCGCCCCGCGCTATTTGCCGCCGTAAATCATCTCCTCTTATTTTCATCTTCTCCTACCGATTGCACGGATACAAAACTAAGAAATTCAGCATAGTCTTACATTTTTTTAGTCCATTAACTTTATATAAACAAATAAAGCAGCAATAGTTTTTCACGATCTGCATCCATGGATGCGGAAAACTTTTTAATACACCAGTTGTTCTTGTATAAAACGACTATTATGGAAAGATTTTCACACATTTTATTGTTATCTATCAGTATGTTGCTGTTTAACAGCTGTGCTGCCATCGAAGGAATTTTCAAAGCCGGTATGTGGACAGGCTTTCTCATCGTGGGCGTTGTCATCGCCCTTGTTATATGGATTATAGTAAAATTAGTAGGCGGAGGCAGACGGTAAAGGGCGCGTATGGATAAATTAGAAAGCTTCCATCAAGATGTTTTGCGAGGGCTCAAAGATCATCCTAAGTGGTTACAGCCAAAATATTTCTATGACGATAACGGCGCGGCCTTGTTCCAGCGTATTATGGAAATGCCGGCCTACTATCTTACCGCTTGTGAGTTGGAGATTTTTCGCGACAAAACAGTAGAGCTGGCGGAAGTATTGCATGTTCAGCAGGAACCTTTCGATTTAATTGAACTAGGAGCGGGAGATGCAATGAAATCCAGTTTTCTGCTCGAACATCTTCTTCGCGAACAGGCCGACTTCACCTATATGCCCATCGATATCTGTGGAGAAGTACTGCTAACGCTTCGCGATCGCCTGAACCGAGACCTCCCCAATTTGGAAGTTGTTCCGTTACACGGCGAATATCTGGATATGCTTCGCGAAGCGACCGAACAATCAGACCGACGGAAAATCGTTTTATTTCTCGGGAGCAATATCGGCAACATGGAATTGGAGGATGCGCATGGTTTCTGCAGAACGGTAAATAGGCGCTTGAAAAGAGGCGATACGATGCTGACTGGCTTCGATCTACAGAAAAATCCACACACCATTCTCGAAGCATACAACGACAAGGAAGGGATTACTGCGGCATTTAACCTGAATTTGCTGGAACGGATCAACCGGGAGTTGGATGCTGATTTCAACATCAGCGCGTTCCAGCATTATCAAACATATGATCCTATCGATGGCGGCTGCCGGAGCTATTTGGTGAGCGGGACGGCTCAAAAGGTCAATATTGGGGGGGAAGTTATCTCTTTCGAGGCCAATGAGCCCATTGCCGTAGAGGTTTCCCGAAAATATACCCCACTTGAAATTGATCAGATGGCTATCGAAACCGGCTTTGCCCCCTTAGCACAAATCGCTGACAGTAAAAATTGGTTTGTAGATGCTATCTGGCAGGTCAATTAAAAGAAGCACATATGGAACAAAAGACGTTTACATCTACATCTCAGGCTTTGTTAACGCAGTATACGACGATACGGCGTTACACCGAATCCCTATGTGAACCGCTCGAGGTTGAGGATTACGTTGTACAGCCCGTTGCCCATGTCAGTCCACCCAAATGGCATTTAGGGCATACCACCTGGTTTTTCGAGACGTTTATCCTTAAGCCATATGCAGCCGGTTATAGCGTCTTTAACAACCAATACAATTATGTGTTTAATAGTTATTATGAAACGGTTGGTGCGCGGGTCGTTCGGACGGATAGAGGTAACTTGAGCCGGCCATCGGTAGCTGACGTATATCACTACCGGACGTATGTGGACGAGCAAATGGAGGCTTTTCTAAATCAAGGGGTGCTTACGGAGGCAGTTGCGGAACTGTTGGTGTTGGGGCTGCACCATGAACAGCAGCATCAGGAGCTTTTGCTTACCGATATCAAGTATATCTTAGGACACAATCCTCTTTTTCCGCGTTATACAGATGAGCTGAAGCCCGAGAAAATTCCTATGGAAGAACTCGTGATGCTCCAGATACCGGAAGGGCAATATGAAATTGGTTTCCGAGGCAGCGGGTTTTGTTATGATAATGAACTCGGCCGGCATACCACTTATCTCCAGGAATTTGCTATCGCTAACCGTTTGGTGACGAACGGAGAATATCTGGATTTCATAGAAGACGGTGGTTATCGGGATTTTAGGTACTGGCATTCCGAAGGCTGGGATTGGGTAAAAACGCAGCAGGCTGAAGCCCCATTGTATTGGTATTTGATCGATGGCCAGCATATGTACTATACGTTGCGGGGATTACAGCAAATCGATCTGGCTGCACCCGTCTGCCACGTAAATTTCTATGAAGCTTCTGCCTACGCTGCTTGGAAGGGGATGCGGCTTCCAACCGAAGCCGAATGGGAAGTTGCTTCCAGTCGATTTGAATGGGGTGAGCGTTGGGAATGGACCGGCAGCGCCTATCTTCCATATCCCGGTTTTAAGAAAGCAGCGGGTGCGGTGGGAGAATACAATGGAAAATTTATGGTAAACCAAATGGTATTGCGTGGTGCTTCCGTGGGTACGTCGCCCGGTCATAGCCGGCCTACTTATCGAAATTTCTTCCATGCCGAGCATCAATGGCAGTTTACTGGGATTCGTCTGTGTGCATCTTACTCATGAAAGCTTTTTTCAAAATACCCAATAGTGGGTATTTTGAAAATAACTAGATCTGTTTAGTTTTGCGATGCTAAATAATAGCAGATGAGTTTATTGAAAAAAAAGCTATGAAAAGTTAAAAAATAAAAATTAATATAAAATTAACCCAAATGTATTCCTATTTTATAAAAAATGCCTACATTTGTGGTCTACAATCTACAATCTATGCACTGAGGGGTGGTTTTGCCACTCAAACAAACAGTTTTTTGATTATTAATCGAATAAATTGTGAAGAAGCTGTTTGTACTTAGGATGAAAAACAAAAGGTATTAACTTAAAAAAATTAAAGAATAAGTGAACTAATCGTTAACTATCAGCCGCAGGCTAACACTTGTATTTTTTGGCAATCCACATCTTGAAAATAGTGTAATAAACACTGCATGGGGATTTTTTTGACCGAAATTTATCGTTTTAGGATAAATATGGCATGATATGTTATTGCTTAGTCTTTTTAGTTTAAAATAATCCCTTTTAGGTATCTACGATGAAAAATTAAATCAAAAAGATATGCATAGGTATGTTCAAAATCGTGTATTGGTGTATTTAAAAATGCTTCTTGTATTGACAGACACGCTGTGTTTAAACCTCATTTTTGTAGGGGCATTTTTCGCTGTTACGACGTTTGGTCTAGTTAATGCCCAAGAGATTATCTCGAGTAATTATTACTCCCTGTGGATGATGTTTAACCTCGTCGCATTAGTCTCCTCTTTATATTTCCGGTTATATGAAAACAGTACGATAGAGCGTCTCGAATATGTTTTCCGCCAGACGTTTCGTACCCTGCTGACATTGCTTGTCGCCTTTTCCGTATGTGTATTGATCGGTCATCATTTCACCGGAGTATGGTATTTTCTGGCGGCTATTGTTGTGCTGGTGTCTCTCTACGTCGGACTTTCCCGATTTGCGCTCACCTATGTGTATACGGTGCTGCCGAAGCGCTTCCGCTGGAGCAAAAACGTCGCATTAATTGGCCATAACGACTATCTGGCGGCGGTGGAAGGAAGTTTCGCGATCAATCACGCCTTTTACCACGTCAATACCATTAAATATTATGACGAAGTAGAGCAGCGAAGCAAAGAAGAGAAAGTCGCGCAATTCCGCCGTTATTTTGAGGAAGTTTCCAAACTGGGGATACACGATGTATTTTTGGTCAGTACGCCCGACATCAACACCTACAGCAAGGAGTTGATTATGGCGGCGAATCACCAGTGCGTGCAACTGAATTTTGTACCCGCGGTTACCGCTACGCTATCCTATGGAAGTACAAAGAGCGATGCAGTTAGGCTAGACCTTCCTGTTGTACGTTCGCATGAGGACTCCCTTTCGACTATGGAAAACCGGATAAAGAAGCGTATGGTGGATCTATTCATCTCGGGTTTGGTCCTTGTTTTTGTTTTGAGCTGGCTTGTACCGATCATCGGTTTGATTATCAAGCTACAGAGCCCCGGGCCTATTTTCTTCAAGCAGCCTCGTTCTGGCCGCAATAACCAAACCTTCGGTTGTTATAAGTTTCGCAGTATGGTGGTAAATAAGGATTCGGATAAGGCACAAGCTACCAAGGATGATAAGCGTATTACGCCCATCGGTAAGTTCCTCCGCAGGACTAATCTGGATGAATTCCCACAATTTATCAATGTGTTTCTTGGGCAGATGAGTGTTGTCGGGCCACGCCCCCACATGCTGTCACATACGGAGCACTATAGCAAGCTGATCCAGCATTACATGGTTCGCCATTTTGTAAAACCGGGTATCACAGGTTGGGCTCAGGTCAATGGTTATCGGGGAGAAACAAAGGATCCAAAACTGATGGCAAAACGTGTCGAGCACGATTTAGAATACATGAGCAATTGGTCTAGCATGTTGGATTTCAAAATTATATTTATGACTGCCCTGAATATGATACGGGGCGAAAAGAATGCCTATTAATGAATGTTTTTACTATAGAATACTATAAAATTATGAAAACCAGATTTATCCAAGTTTTTGTGATGCTGATCAGTTTCTTGACATTAGGTGTACTCTCCGGAGCACAGGCTAGTGAACAGCGCGATAGCATCCCTGAGTCGGCCTATTCAAATGGCTATCCTTATCCTTTTGCGCTGGGCGTCCATATGGGAACCACGGGGGTAGGCTTACAC
This sequence comes from Sphingobacterium chuzhouense, assembly GCF_014692525.1. Lineage (GTDB taxonomy): Bacteria > Bacteroidota > Bacteroidia > Sphingobacteriales > Sphingobacteriaceae > Sphingobacterium > Sphingobacterium chuzhouense. Next base: position 188,138 of record NZ_JACNYL010000006.1, on the reverse strand, counting down.
CTTTATCAACCACTTGGTCCAAAATTTGGGTTGCGGGTAGGCGCCAGTTATATGCCTTTCAGTACGCATATTGCAGGCACTTACAACAATTATGCGACCCGTAGTGACGTAAAAGCGAAGTCGGGTAATGTATCGCTTGCGTTCGGTTGGACACCCTTTTCACAACAGGGTGGATTTTTTAGGAGCTTCAATGTCCAATTGGGCGGCGCATACTTCTATAAGTTGGACGGAGAGCTGAGCACGCGTTTGCGCGATCCTTACAAATTTGGCGAAATCGACGTACATCCCGATCATGTGGGAACAATTAAAACCGAGGTGGAGTGGAAAAAAACGGTCAATCCGTATGCGGGTATCGGCTGGAGCAATATTGTTATCGATAGCCGTTTCTCCATGCATATCGATTTGGGTTGCTACTACCTTTCCAAGCCCAGTGTATCCATGGAGGCAACAGGACTTTTGGAAGAGAATGTCAACAATGCCGCGACGATCGAGCGTAATATGAAGAATTACCGCTATCTACCACGCTTGGAGTTTGGTTTCAGTTATCGGTTTTGGTAGGGCAATAAGTAAAATATAATCAAGATGAAAATATTTAGAAAATTAGCAATATATACATGGGTCGTTGCACTTTTAGGCGTCTCTTCCTGTGAAAACCCGTTAAAAGACTTTAACCTGCAGATCAGTACAGAGGTTATCGAACACTATGTTACGTTACGGGTTGTGGATACCGAGGGGAACAACATCAATGGTGTCTCGGTGGCACTTGTATCCGGTGATACACAGGATATCTACAATATGAACGGATACAAAGATTTCAAACTGACCGATAACCTGATCACGTTGGGCGTTGATCCAAAACGTACACCTACTGCAAATAACCCCATTCGGTTTCGCGTGCAGTTTTCCGCAAGTGGTTATAATACGCAAACCATACCGGTAGCGATTACCGATGCATCAGCAGGTATCCAAACTGTCGTACTTACCAGACCTATCGAAGTGCCTGATGGTGCGGAAGAAGTGGTAGAGAATGTAGAGCTGGATACAGAAGGCTCGACGACAACCGAGACTGTTGTGGAACTACCGTCTGCGGTAGGTGAAGGGGATATGACCTTAACGGTTCCTAGCGGAACACAATTTAAAGATGCTAATGGAACGGTTATCACCGGCACGAATGTCCAAATTGTGGTCACGAGTATCGATGCCAATAATGAAGATGCGGTGGTACTTTTACCAGGAGGCGACCTGCGCAGCGATGAAGTTATATTGGAAGGCGGTAGTACGGCTGCTGGAACATTCAGCCCAGCTGCCGTAGCCGATATTAGAATGTTGGTAAATGGCACGCAAGTAAGACAGTTTAGCCAGCCTTTAGTGGTGAGCATGCCGGTTCCTGCGAACTATGTGAGTCCTATTACGGGACAGGCTTTAACGGCCGGAACTGTATTTCAGATATTCAGTAACAGTGGCGACGGTGTTTGGCGCTTTGAGCGAAACAGCACGGTTACCGGTTCGGCAGCTACCGGCTTCCGGGTAAGCTTTCCGGTGACCCACTTAACGTTCTATATGGCCGGCGAATTTGCAGAAGCTTGTTCATCGGCACGTGTCATCAACTTCTCGGGTGATTGGATGAGCGCTGGCGCTACGTATCCGATTCTAGTAGATGCCGTGTGGGGAGGAAAAGTCATTGCTACAGGAGAATATTCGATCAACGCCAGCAACAATGCTGTCAGCGTCATGAACGTACCCGCCTCGGGAGTAACAATCGTTGTCCGTAACAGTGCAGGCAATATCCTTGAGCAGGGACCCTTGGCAGCCTGTGGTCAAACAACGACTATGCAGTTGCCAAACCCTGGAGATGCTACCGGAACCACCTCGACTTTACAATTGTATGTACGCTGTCCAGGGCAGACGAATGTTATTACGCTCTTGCCTACGTTCCAACTGTTCTACCGTGAATCGGGGACAACAGAATTCAAATACTTGGGCGAGGTAAACAACGGTTACTTGCGCACCAGTCTATTGAAAACAGATGGTACCGAATACGACTTCAAAGCGATTTGGGGTGAACGTGTGAAAATCGTGAACAACCATACGGTTAGTGAAGACAATACCGCCACAGTAGGTACCGCACCGGGCGATATCATCGGTGAACACGCTGGCATGACGAACTTGGCGATACTAACGCAAGAATGTAATAACTTATAGAAAAGCATAAAGATGTTGAAGAGCTCAAGTGTAAGCTTGTGATTGTAGGGAAATACTCCGGCCGGGCGAGCTGGCCGGGTATTTCTATTTTTCACAAATAAACCGAGGGATACCAAACATCATATAGAGAAAGTCATGTGGACTATTTTTAACCGAAAGCGCCAATATCCAGATCTACAGTGGATGTACGCGGATATTCATTCACATATATTACCCGGGATCGATGATGGTTGCGAAAATGTGGAGCAGAGCGTTGCCTTGTTACAACGCCTCGAAGCACTCGGTTTAAAGAAATTCTATTTTACACCGCATATCATACAGGATATGTATCCCAATACGTCAGAAACGATCAGTAACGCATTCGATCGCTTACGTCAAAAAGGCGTCGAGCAACTTGCGGCAGGATATGCAGCCGAATACATGGTGGATACAGCCTTTGATCAGCACTTTGCAGTCAACCCGCGCAATTTACTCTGTTTACCCGGTGGGCACGTATTAATCGAAATGTCCTATATGGAGGAGAGTAAGTTGATTGAGAAAATAGCGTTTGATCTCCAGATGGAGGGGTATATTCCCATTTTGGCGCATCCGGAACGGTATCTTTTCTACCAGCGCGATCCCAAGAAAATCGAGCGTTTTCAGGATATCGGTTGCCTGTTGCAGCTTAACCTGCTGTCGCTTATGGGGTATTATGGACGCAACGAGCGCCGGGTGGCTAAATATCTGTTGGAAAATGGCATGATTAGCCTCGTGGGTACCGACGTCCATCATGAGCGGCATGTCCGCGCTTTGGAAATCGGTATTCTACAAGAAGATGTCCGCGCTTACTTTAAACATTGCACGATATTGAATGAAGAACTTTTTAGTGGGGTAACCACATAAAATGATACAAAAACAAACTACAACACAACTACAATTTACAAGTTTAAACGATGAAAAAATTAAGTAAAAACCCAACCTTTTCTCGGTGGGTATTTTTCCCGCTCGTATTTTTGCTGCTCATCAGCAGCTGTTCGGTCAAGAAAATTGTATACTTCAACGATTTGCCAGCCGATACGACACGTATACTCAAACAGGCTGCAGCCTTTACCGAGCCGGTCATCCAATCGGATGATATCTTAAGCATTACCATCCAGACCTTAGATCCAGGAACAAGTTCGCTTGTGAATCAATCCGAGGTTGTACAAGCAATAGGTGCCAGCTCTGCTACTTCTACTGGAAACCAAATTATAACTGGGTTTTTGGTAGATAAGGACGGATATATTCATATGACTCTGTTAGGGAGGATAAAGGTGGCCGGTTTGACTACTTATCAGGCGAGAGAAAGAATTATTGTGTTAGCTGAACAATATTATAAGGATCCATCGGTTCAAGTGCGTTTTGCCAATTTCAAGATTACAGTATTAGGTGAAGTAAATCGGCCCGCTACTTATTCGATTCCTAATGAAAAAGTAACGCTATTTGACGCTTTAGGTTTAGCAGGAGACCTTACCATACATGGAAAGAGAGAGAATGTTTTATTAATTCGAGAACAAAATACCGCCAAAGAACTAGTACGTCTTAATTTGAATAATAGTGAGATATTGAAATCGCCTTATTTTTATTTACGTCAAAATGATATTCTCTATGTTGAGCCTAATAGAGGCAAGGCCGCAGCAAACAATGCTGCTAGGACACAAACATTTGCCATTGTAGGTACAATACTATCATTTTTAGTTGTTGCAATCACGAGATTGTAAATATCAATTTTGGAAAATTTTATTGCTTATTCTATTCCATATGAATAGGTTATTGTACAGAATATATGAAAAAAGTATATATAGATTGGGAAAAGGAATTAGAAATCGAAAATAAACGAAGCGATAGTGGAGGGCTATTAAATTTTTTGGGTCGAATTATTAATAATTGGTATTGGTTCGTGTTATGTATAATGTTAGGAGGCTTGGTTGCATTCATTCACTTACGTTATTCTATTCCAACATACAAAGTGCATTCAAAGCTATTGGTTTCCGATGAAAAAAAGGGTGGAGGAATGTTGGCTTCTTCTGCATTTGGTGATCTTTCGGGTTTAATGGGTGCTCGAAGTTCGGTCGATAATGAAGTAGAGATATTAAGAACAGCTGATTTGATGTACGAAATGGTTATAGCAGAGGAAGCTTACGTTAGTTATTCCAAGCCGGGAAATGTCCGCGATGCACCATTATTAGAACCGGCATATCGCGTTAAACTTCTAAGTAATCCGGACTCCATAAGACAACCTCTTTCGTTAAATGTAAGGTATATTTCTGTAGACAGGTTAGAAATATCTACCTCTGATACTGTCTTTACAGTAAAGGTGGAAGAAGCGTTTTATATGCCAAAAATTGGTCTAATAATGCTGAAAAAAGGTAGTATTGATAAACCAGCAGAGTTTGGGGTAGAAATAAGAACAGTTTCGCAAGCTGTAAATGCTTTAATGGGAGCCTTCACAGTAGAAGTTACAAATAAAAATGTATCAACGATAGATCTTACTCTAGCGCACCCATTAGCTAAACGTGGAGAACAGCTATTAACAAGTTTGATAGAGAAGTATGTTGAACGGAACTTACATGAAAAAAATGTAGTTGCTGATTCTACTCTATCGTTCATCAATAATAGACTACAAAAAATTACGGATGAATTGGCCGGTGTTGAAGACCGGATTTCTGGTTACAAACAGAGTACTAAGCTCGCAGATATCTCCGAACAAAGTAAGATTTTGTTGCAACATTCGGCTGATTACTCTAGAACCTTGGCAGAGACTGAAACGCAGCTGCTCGCCATGGAAGCCATTTCAAAATATCTAGAGGACGTAGGTAATCCCCGGGTTGTTCCTTCCTCCGTAATTCCAAATGATATTGCTTTTAATTCGCTCGTAGACAAGTACAATGAATTGATTATTCAACGCGAACGATTGCTATTGGCTAATACGAAAGAAAATCCATTAGTACAAAATATAGAGGCGCAAATTGCAGGACTTAGAGGAGATATGATAAGTAATGTCGCGTCTTCTCGACGTCAGTTAAGCTTGGCTAAGCAACAACAAAATCAAGCCGCAAATCAGTTGACGTCTCAGATTCAACGGGTTCCTACAATAGAACGCGGATACATCGATTTAGCTCGTTTACAGCAAATCAAACAAGCACAGTATATTTTTCTACAAGAGAAATGGGAGGAGACAGCAATTGGACGCACAGCTAACGTTTCGAATTCAAAAGTAATTGATACACCAAAAGCGGAAACCAGTCCTTTTTCGCCGAAGCGAAAAATGATATATACCTTGGGTTTATTCATTGGATTTTTATTGCCTTTAATAACATTGTATATCCGTGACTTATTAAACGTCAGAGTTCGTAGTTTAGGTGATATAGAACAACGTACAAGCCTTCCTATTCTCGGAACAGTAATGCATTCAGAGGACGATGCTCAGATAGTTGTTACTAAAACTTCTCGATCAGGTATTGCGGAACAATTTAGGGCGATGAGGACTAATTTGGAATTCTCTTTACAAGGAGGAAATTCCATATTGTTTACGTCCTCTATGTCAAGTGAGGGGAAATCATTTGTAGCTTTGAACCTAGCGACATCCTTAGCATTGTTAAACAAGAATGTCCTGCTAATGGAACTAGACCTAAGAAAACCTTCTATCACCGCTAAATTAGGATTACCTGCTGGTAAAGGATTTTCACATTACATTGTGCGACCGGAGATGAAAATAGACGAAATCATCTTACCGTCAGGAGTACATGAAAATGTAGATTTAGTGCAAGCCGGTGCTCTTCCGCCAAATCCTGCAGAATTATTGGTATCACCGAGAGCCCAAGATCTCATGAGAGAATTGAAAAATCGATATGATTATATTTTGATAGATGCACCGCCTATTGGCATGGTAACGGATGCTCAATTGTTATCTCGTTATTCTGATATCTGCTTGTATCTCGTAAGGCAAGATTTTACATTTAAGGAACAACTTGCCATTCCAAATGACCTCATCAATAATGATAAGATTAAATCGATTCAATTAATCGTAAACGATGTTAAAATTAAGAAAAGCTATTACGGAAAATACGGTTATGGTTATGGTTACGGTTATGGCTATGGAAGTTACGAGCAACAAAGTAATACACAGAGAAGCAAATTTTGGAAAAGAAGAAAGAAATCTTAGGTAAGGATCTTAAACATCGTGCTGTTTCTGGTCTTTTGTGGAGCTTTATAGACAGTTTTGCCTCCCAAGGTACGTCTTTTGTCGTAGGAATTATATTAGCTAGACTATTGACTCCTCGAGATTTTGGTTTGATCGGTATGATGACTGTTTTTATCTCTATTTCGCAATGGTTTGTAAGTAGTGGGTTCGGACAAGCTCTTATCAGGAAACAGAACTGTACAAAAGAAGATTATTCGACTGTTTTTATATTTAACGTTGTATCTGGTTGTATTTTATATTTTATAATATTTTTGGCATCACCATTAATCGGTAACTTCTTTGATGAGCCAATATTGGAGCAGCTGATTAAGGTTTTAGGGTTAAGTATTATCATTACCGCGCTAACGATAGTTCAAAGAACTCAAAGAACAAAAAACCTGAATTTTAAATTGCAAAGTAAGATTTCAATAATAGCTTCCTTACTAGCTGGTATTGCTGCGATAGTTATGGCTTACGAGGGATTGGGAGTATGGAGTTTGATATTTAAAGTGCTGATAGAAAGTTTAATTAACTCAGTATTACTCTGGTTTTCCAGTAAGTGGAGACCAGCGTTAATGTTTTCAAAAACGTCTTTTAATGAATTATTCGGTTTTGGATATAAACTTATGTTAAGAGGATTGATTTACACTGTATTTAATAATATTTATTATGTAGTGATAGGTAAATACTTTTCCACTTCTCAATTAGGGTATTATACAAGAGCAGAACAATACTCCAATCTCCCATCAACTAAAATTAATAAGATAATCAATAGCGTCAGTTATCCGGTATTAAGTGAATTACAGAACGATATCAGCGAACTGAAAAAAGCTTACCGAAAAATATTGGTCACGTTAGTTTATATCACGTCTGTTTGTATGTTGATTTTGGCAGCCCTTGCTGAACCTTTAATCATTATTTTAATCGGGGAAAAATGGAGACCATCTATTGAACTTCTGCAGCTGCTGAGTATTATTGGTTTGTTATATCCATTATGTGATTATAATCTCACTATACTAAAAATTTTGAATAAACCTTCTGTAATCCTAAAGTTAGAAATTGCAAAAAGAATTATATCAGTCCCGATTATCATAGTTGGTGTGTATTTAGGAGTAAAAGAATTGTTAATCAGTTTAATACTGTTAACCACATTCGAGTTTTTCATAAACAGTTATTTTTCTGGCAAATATATATCCTATAGTATTTCAGAATTGTTGAAAGATATTTTCCCTAATATTTGTTTAGCGTTAAGCGTAGGAATTGGAGTTTGGGGATACGTTCAAATATTATCTGTTAACAGATGGGAATATCTTGTTGCGGGCATTTTTATTTCTTTAGCGTTTACAGTGTTATTATCAGCAATCTTTAGAGTAAGAGGATATTTATATATCAAAGATATAATGCTTGAAAAGCTAATAAAAAATAGAACAATATGAAAATAACGACAATAATTACAGCATATAATGTAGAAAAATATATTAATCGCAGCATCAATAGTGTACTTAGTCAAACCTTTAAACCATATGAGATTATAGTTGTCGATGATGGTTCGACAGATAATACGGCCGAGCTTATTCAAGCTTATGGAGATAATGTAATCTATCTACATAAGAAAAATGGAGGAGCAAGTAGTGCTAGAAACTTGGGTGTTACTCAGGCAAAAGGCGATTGGGTCGCTTTTTTAGATTCGGATGATGAATGGATAGAAGGACATTTGGAAAACTTTGTATTAACAATAGCAAAAAGGCAAACCTTGATGTGGTATGGAGCACCTGCTGACAGCTACAATGAACGTTCAGGAAAACTAATTCATAAATATAAAAAATGCTCTAAAGACCTGCTAATTGATAATTGTTATTTCAGCGATTATTTGAACACTGTTCCTCCTTACGGTTTTTTTACAACAGATACGTTTATTATTCACAGACAAGTATTTGAAAAAGTCGGTCTGTTTGATGAAAGCATGAAGAACGGACAGGATCTGGACATGTGGTTCCGAATAGGATTGCATTATCCTGAAGTTGGTTACACGCACGCCGCGGGCGCGAAAATATATCGAAGAGACAAATCGATTTCATTCACAAAAAAGAGAGATTTCAATAGATTTATTCGGTGGATTGAGCAATGTCAAGACACAGCTAGAAAGTTAGGAGATTTATATGTAAAAAGAGCTCAACCACGTATTAGATTTTGGTTAGAGAGACGAATAAGAACCTCGATTACACATGACGATACTGAAGCTTTACACGCAATAAGACGAGGGTATTTAAATGTTCTTGGCATCGAATATCGTAGTTTACTGTTGTTAATTACCACATTTCCGGTTTTAATAAAGATTATAAAACAGATAAAAATTGGATAATGAGATGAGTATGGAAATAAAAATATTTAAAGATATCCATAATCGGGAATTAAAGGAAGCTTGGATAAGGTTAGGAGAGGAATCTGATGTATTCCCTCAAATGTATTATGAATGGATTGAACCTTGGTGGCGTCTTCGAGTAGAGGGAAAAAAATTACATGTAATCGTGCTGTATGATGAAAATAGGGCGATTGCAATTGCTCCCTTTTGTTTGGAAAAACGATTGGGAATAACAGTATTAGCATCTATTCCGATTCACTATGGAGACAAATTTGAAATAATAATTGACGGGGCTTATTCTCAACGTGAAATTTTGCAAATTATGTTTAAACATATTAGCAAATTCCAGGATTTTAATTTTGTAAAGATTACCAACGTACAAAAAGAGTCTGAATTATATTACTTTTTAAAAAGTATCAATTATCGCGATAAATACTTAATAGGATGTCCTCTCTCCGACTTTTCAAATGTAAATTTCGATACATATTTAAAACGTATTGATGGTAAGGTCAGAAGTGATTATCGTAGAAGACAACGGCGATTAGAGGAATTGGGAAGCTTGTCTTTTGAAGTTAGTCAGGACCCGGAATTTTATAAGCATAATCAATCTCTGTTCAGAGAAATATATGAACGGAGATGGCAAAATGTTGACACGAAGCTGCCCGATGAATTGGTATATAGGTGCCGAGAGGAAGCATATACTGCTTGTTTAGAAAAGAAGAAAGCCCTGATGGCGATTCTTCGTTTAGATGGTAGAATAATAGGATATAGAATTGGTTTTTTACATCAACAATGTTATTACGATTGGAAAATATGTTTTGATGTTGATTTTGCAAAATTTGGTCTCGGTTCTATTATGACAGGAAAGTTAATCGAAATACTCATACCGATGGGGTTTAGCATGATTAATCATGGAGCCGGAGATTACTCCTATAAGAGGGATTGGACACTAGATAATCGGGTCAAACCAAATTACGAATTTTTTGCTTCCTCAAGCTCCCCCCTAGCTAATATTTACTTGTTGTATCGTGTAAAGTATAGAGAAATGTTAAAAACATATTATCACAAATACTACAAAAAGGGAAGAAAATAGTATGGGAAATAAAATTGTCGACCATGTCAAACAATTTGGACTATTGCAGACATTAAAATCGGGCATAAAAAAACTAGTGGGCTTTGTATATCGATCTCAAAAATATATCATCCTCGCTTTGCCAAAACGAGATAAAGCTATTGATAATCATGAAGATGTAAAGAGATTTAACGAAGACGATTTACAGAAATGGAAAGCAAATGGAGATATAACAAGCAAAGAGTTCACAGTTTTCAAGAAATTTCTGGAGAGCAATACAAAGGGCTATTATATTGAAAGAAATCAGAAACTAGCCGCTTGGGGCTTTACCCAAACCAATGGAACGTATACTTATAGCGATTATGAGTATTTACTGCCAAATGGGGTGCATATACTTAAAAATTTATTTGTGAAATCCGAATATAGAGGAGAATCGTTAGGTAAGATAATTAACCAAGTTAGAATCGCAGAAATTCCTTTAGGACATCTTGCTATAGTTTTTGTTATTCGCGAAAACCGATATGCTATAAGAAATCTAAAGATGTACGGCTTTGAAGAAGCCCTGCTGGTACGACACGCTACGTGGTTTGGTAAATGGTCCAATAGGAAGATTAAGCTAATACGCAAAAGGGAAGTTACTGATATGATAATGCTAGGCTTTAGTCAAAAACAACTTATAAATTAAACATTCTATAACGTGAATAAATTAAGGAGAAATTTAAATTCGGTTAGGGCGAGAATGTTGATGTATTATCGAGCGCGCCGATTGCAACCTAAAATTGTTGTTTTTGAAAGTGACGATTGGGGAGCGATACGAAGTTCTAATCGGACAGCTATCAATTACTTAGAACGGAAAGGTTATGACCTAGGTCAATCCCCCTACTCTTTTGATGCACTAGAGTCTAATCAAGACCTAGAAGAGTTATTTAACGTATTACAGTCTCATAGAGATTCTCTGGGAAATGCCCCATGTTTTACAGCTAACGTTATTCTCGCAAATCCTAATTTTGATTTAATAAAGGAAAGTGAATACGGAGAATATCACTATGAAACTTTAGAAAAGACTCTGTTAAAACATGTTGACAGTGCGCGGCTATTGGATCTATGGAAATTAGGCTATAACGAACGGTTATTTATTCCTCAAGTGCATGCTCGGGAGCATGTAAAATATTGGAAATGGATGCAAGATTTACGTAGCGAAGTAAAAGAGGCATTAGAAACATACGCTTTGGGAATGTGTGGGGTACCAAAATTGGTATCAAAGAGAGGAACTAGTTATTACAGCCCTATATATATGGATCACGAGGAGCTGATGAAACGAGGTATAGATCAAAATTTATTAATTACGGAGGCTTTTGAGCTTTTCGAAAAACTTTTAGGATTTAAGTCTAAATCTTCCATCGCACCTAACTGTGGATGGACGGATACTACCGAAAAGATTTGGGCTAGCCTCGGCGTAAAATACATTCAGGGGGGCTTTCTACAAGAACACCATTGGGAAGACAGAGTTAAGTATATTCCTCACTTTTTAGGTGAAAAATCTAAAAACGGACAAATGCTTTATTTGGTCAGAAACTGTACGTTTGAACCAGCTAAGTCTACAAAGGAAAACTATTGGCATTCAACTTTTAACGAGGTTGAAAGAGCTTTACAACTCAATATACCTGCAATTATTTCGACGCACAGAGTAAATTATGTTGGTTCGATAAAAGCAGAAATGCGTGAAAATAGCTTGAAACAGCTCAATAAACTATTAACAGAAATAGAACGCAAATGGCCAAATATAATCTATCTCAATAGTACACAATTGGGAGATATGATTTATCAAGACTAATAGTAGAGTGGAACAAAGATCAGACTATAAAAATCTCGTAAACATTATTGTTTTTTCCATTCCTGCGACGGTACTGGCAGATTGGTTGTTTGAATTTGAAATTACAAATTTCCAAGCAGGTTTATATATGAAAGGGGCTAGCTTGGGGCTATTTCTCTATGTCTTACTAACCTTAAAATCTAGTAGGTTTTTGTTTAAGACAATCTTGCTTTACTTTTTAGGTCTGTTTCTAATTTATTCTTTATTCTCGGATTCTGTTCTTATTAATCTCTATTTCAGCGTTCGTGTCGCTTATTGGATATTGGGAACGCTGGTGTTTTATTCTTTTTTTCAATATGGATTAATTAAACCTGAGCAATTGAAAAAGATGTTGATTCTAACGGTGATTATCGCAGCAGCATTTACTTTTTTGCGCGTCCGACAGCTAGAAGAGGGAGACTATAACACAGCCAGTGCTTATTTGCTCTTATGGTGTATTCCGTTGCTCATGATGTTTAGAAAAGACAGAAGAATTCAAGTTGTGTTAGCGATTTGTGTCATAGCAATTATTTTCACTATAAAAAGAGGAGCTATTATTGCTATGCTAGCTTCTTTTTTCGCATTTTATTTCGCGAGTTTAACCTCATCTAAAACGAAAAATAAGGGACAGCTTATATTACCAGGGCTATTAATCGCGCTATTTGTGGTTCTGGCGATGTATGCGCGATGGGACATTATAGAAAATCGTTTACAGGACACCGGAGCTTCGGGTAGAGATGTAATGTACGAGGGAATTGTTAATAGTTATCTCAACAGTGATTTTGAAAATTTTGTTTTCGGAAACGGAATCAATTCAGTACAAAAATTTACCGCTATTTATCTTTCTAACGACCGTCACAGCATTGGAGTTACGGCTCACAGTGAGTGGTTGCAATACGCATATGACTTTGGGATTTTCGGCATATTGTTTATGATATTTTTACATATCCTCCAACTACGTCTTCTATACTTTCTTTATAAAGAGAAGAGCGGGTTTTTTCCCGTTTTTTTAATGTTCTATGTTATTTTTTCGTTTACCACGATCTATTCCTTTATCCTAAATACTCCTAAAGCCATATTACTTGGGATTGGTTTGGCTTTTTTCTCATTCCAAATGCTCCAACAAGGTAGTAAAATAAAATCTCATAGTAGAAACAACGGCGCATCACGCCGGCAAAAAAACAATCAAACAAACGTATATGAATAAATCGTTAAAAATATTTTTGGGTTATTATTTTAGTTTTTTCTCACTTCGGGAGAAGAAAAATATACAGAAGTATAGAGACGTCCTTGCTTATAAAGAGCAACATTTTGATGAATCACCTGTAATGATCGGGATACTAAAAGAGAAGTGGGGGCTTCATGCTTTATACGTTAAAGCTTGTTTAGAGCAGAGAATCTCTTTCAAGGTTATCGATATTTTCTCAGTGAACTGGAGAGAGGGGATATACGACAAAGAGCTCGACTTTATCGTTTATCGTCCCTCGGTACAATATTCACCTTGGAAGGATATGTTCGATAACCGTATTCGTTTATTTGCCTCTAACAAAACAACTCCCGTCTTCCCCTCACCAACTTCCACATGGTTATGGGAAAATAAGTTGAGAACATTAGAATGGCTAGCTATTCACAAGGTTTCTTATCCTACGACGTATATATATTATGACAAAAATGAACTGTTGAATAATATCGGTGAAATTTCTTTCCCAATTGTTTATAAATCTAGTATGGGGTCAGGGGCTTCGGGGGTAAAGATTCTTAAAAATAGACATTCGCTTTCGAAAATGATTGATAAATCCTTTTCGAAGGGAATAAGGACATATAAAAAGAATCTACTGGATAAAGAACACGGTTACATCATATTACAAGAATTCATTCCTAAAGTTCGAGAATGGCGTATTATCCGTATCGGAGATTATTATTTTGCTTTTCAAAAAATAGCAGAAGGTGAATACCATAGTGGGTCACAAAAATTTGGGTATGGGATGCCTCCGTTGGATTGTTTGGAATTGGTTCGAGATCTTGGTAATACCTATGACTTTAAATATGTCGCGATTGATATCTTTATTGATCAGCATAATAAGCTATATGTAAACGAGATACAGCCGTATTTCGGGCAAAAAGACGACCGAGAACTTTTATTAGTGGAGGGGCGCAGTGGACGTTTATTTTACAATACAGGCGAGTGGAAATTTGAAGAAGGACAATTTTGTCAAAATAACTTATGCAATTTGCGTATTAGCGAATTTATTAAGGAATACAAGAGTCGTTCGCTAGTAGAAGACGTAGATAACGGGAGTTGTTATGAATAAAACAATTTTAGTTATGACACCTCATTTACGGTTACCAGGAGGAGTGGCTAACTTTTACAAAGAGGGAAGAAAATATTTTTCATCCAGCATCAAGTATATATACGTGAGTTCTTCTATTAAAACCCCAGTTATCAAAACGTTCTTGAATGGTCTGTTATTAATAAGGAACATATTAAAGATTTGTTTTACACGGCATCCGACGTTAGTACTAAATCCTTCCTTAACGAAAAATGCTTATTGGCGGGATGGGGTGTTAGCTTGGATCGGAAAATTTAGAGGGAAAAAAGTTTTCATTTTTTGGAGAGGTTGGAACCCGAATAATGAATGTCTTTTTACAGGTTGGTTTGGAATCCGATTTTTTAGACATACTTTTCTTAAAGCACACAAACATATTGTGTTAAACCGATATGTGAGGGAAAAACTGGAATTCCTTGATATACGACCTCAGGCAATCCTTACCTCAAATACAATTGTGGATGACAGTTATTTTGAGGACGAAAAAAGTATTCTCGGGTCAAAAAAAATTATTCTTTTTTTGACCCGGATTGAAAAATATAAGGGCATATATGAAACGTTGAAAATGTTCGAGCAATTAAAGGAGAGGAAGGATGTTGAGCTTCATATAGCAGGTACTGGTTGTGAACTTGATAGGGTGAAAGAATACGTAATTACCCACCGTATTAACAATGTGAAATTTCTGGGGTATGTATCAGGAAGTAAAAAGAAAGAGGTATATAAAAGTGCGTATTGCTATGTGTTCCCATCTTACAGTGAGGGGATGCCAAATAGTGTTCTTGAGGCAATGGCGAATGGATTGCCAATTGTAGGAACAAATGTGGGAGCTATAGGTGATTTCTTTGAAAATCAGAAAATGGGTTATGTGTTTGAACATCCAGTGTCTCCACATACGCTGAAAGATGCTTGCCTTTGTTTATTGAATGACCCAAAGCTAAGAAACGAAATAAGCGAATTCAATAAAATATATGCCAATGAATATTTCCGTGCGTCAAAAACGATTAAAAAGTTAGAAAAAATTTTCCATGAATAAGTTGATAATTGTGGATGCCTTTTTAAGGCTTAAATCGTATTGCGAATCACAGCAGTTTAGAGGATGGGATCCGTATGACGGTCTAAATAGTCGACTCTTTCAAGCGATGCCTTTTTCGGGATATAGGTTTCCGCGTTTAGCTTGGATTCAACTATTCAAAAGAAGTCCTATTAATCTACGTCAATTCGTAGGTGTATCGAAAGAATACAATGCGAAAGGTATCGGATTGTTCTTACACGGTTATTGTAACCTGTATAAAAAAGAACCACGGGAGGAGTATTTGAATCGGATTAAAGAACTAGCGGATATTGTTCTGGAACTACAAAGTAAAGGTTATTCAGGGGCATGTTGGGGCTATAATTTTGATTGGCAGGCTCGGGCATTTTTTCAGCCGAAAGGAACGCCTACGGTGGTGGCAACAACATTTGTCGCTTCGGCGTTAATGGAAGCGTATCTGGTGACAAAAAAATTGGATTATCTAGAAGTAGCAATCGATACACAGCATTTTATCTTAAAGGATCTTAATCGCACATATGATGACGATGGTGATTTTTCCTTTTCCTATTCACCATTGGATCACACCCAGGTATATAACGCCTCTCTATTAGGAAGTAGATTATTAAGTCAGATTTATACGTATACCGGTATCACTGAGCTGCTAGAGGCGGCGAAAAAGTCTGTGTCCTTTGCCTGCAAGCATCAACAGAAAAATGGAGCTTGGGCATATGGTACATTGCCTTTCCATCAGTGGATCGATAATTTTCATACAGGATATAATCTAGAATGCATCGCTGCTTATCAATGTCATTCTGGTGATGATTGTTTCAATGAAGCGGTAGATAAGGGGCTTGCTTATTATTTGGAGAATTTTTTCACGAACGAGGGGATTCCGAAATATTATAATAACCAAACTTATCCCGTTGATGTGCATACTACATCACAACTGATTATTACGCTCTCTCGCTTGGGTAAATGGACGGAAAACAAGGAGCAGATAGAAAAAGTTTTATCATGGACAATTGCTAATATGCAAGACAAACGCGGATTCTTTTATTACCAATTGAAAAAAACAGGGAATTCAAAAATTCCCTATATGCGCTGGGCGCAGGCATGGATGTTCTATGCTTTTTCGGAGTATTTTCTACAGGAGAGAGATATAAACTTAACAAATATGTAGGATCAAAATATAACCTAAAAACACCAATTAACATGAAGATATTATTAACCTTTGGTACGAGACCGGAAGCTATAAAAATGGCACCTCTTGTCTTGGCATTAAAAAAAGAAAAACACAGTTTTGATGTAAAAGTCTGCTTAACCGCGCAGCATCGGGAGATGTTAGACCAAGTGCTGGATTTTTTCGAAATTGAAGCAGACTTCGATTTGAATCTGATGAAACCCAATCAAACCCTGCACGGTTTGACTTCAGCCATCATTGAAGGTATGAAGCCGGTATTAGATGAGTACAAACCTGATTATGTCTTTGTTCACGGGGATACAACGACTTCTACGGCCGCCGCACTCGCTGCGTTCTATTCAGGTGCAAAAGTTGCACACGTAGAAGCAGGTTTACGGACGTGGAATAAATGGTCACCCTTTCCGGAAGAAATGAATCGCTCGTTAACGGGACGGCTCACGGATATTCACTTTTCTCCAACAGACACGTCAAAAGCGAATCTGTTATCGGAAGGTATAGCGGCAGAAAATATAGTCGTAACAGGAAATACAGTGATTGATGCATTGTTCAGTGCTGTGGATCGCGTTGAAAGCCAGATACCGGAAAGTGTTCGTGAACTTGCCGAGAAATTAGATGAACGCAAAAAAATGGTTTTAGTGACAGGTCATCGACGCGAAAACCATGGAGAAGGCTTTATGAACATCTGTAGGGCGTTAAAGACGTTAGCAGAGCATAACGACATCGAGATTGTATATCCAGTTCACTTGAATCCCAACGTGCAAAAGCCGGTTTATGATCTTCTTTCGGATGTCTCGAATATCCATCTTATAGAGCCTCAGAGCTATCCAGCTTTTGTATGGCTACTCCATAAATCTCATCTTATTATTACCGATAGTGGGGGAGTCCAAGAAGAAGCGCCATCATTAGGCAAACCCGTGCTCGTAATGCGGGACACCACCGAAAGACCAGAAGCTGTTGAAACGGGAACTGTGCTATTGGTTGGTACCGATGTGGAAAAAATCGTCGGTACGGCAGAAGATTTATTGCAAAATGCACAACGTTACGAAGCGATGTCAAAACTGAATAATCCATATGGAGATGGAAACGCATCAACAAAAATTGTGAATTACCTAAAGAATATATAAACAAATGAAAGCAGTTTTTATGGGTCTGGGCTATATCGGCCTCCCAACCGCCGCCGTAGCGGCGAAATACGGTATAGATGTTATTGGCGTAGATATTAACCCGGAAGTCGTAGACACCATAAATAAAGGAAAGATTCATATTGTGGAACCGGGCTTAGGTGACGTAGTTAAACAGGTCGTGGAAGAAGGTAAACTGATGGCACGTTTGGAGCCGGAAGAAGCTGACGCTTATTTTATCGTCGTCCCTACCCCCTTCAAACAAAATCGTCGAGCCGATACTTCTTATGTAGAAGCGGCCACGCGCGCGATTATTCCTTTATTGAAATCGGGAGATCTATATGTGATCGAAAGTACGTCTCCAGTTTTAACCACGGAAAAGATGAGCCGGATTATTTTTAAAGAGCGCCCCGAGCTGGAAGGTCAAATTTACATTGCATATTGTCCCGAACGGGTCTTACCCGGAAATGTCTTATATGAACTGGTGGAAAACGATCGTGTGATAGGCGGTATTAATCAGGAAAGTACGGCAAAGGCCATGGCGTTTTATGCGCATTTCGTAAAAGGGCATCTGCATGCTACAAATGCACGCACGGCGGAAATGTGCAAACTAACGGAAAATTCATCTCGGGATGCGCAGATCGCTTTTGCAAATGAGTTATCGATGATCTGTGATCGGGTTGGTGTCAGGATTTGGGATCTCATCGAATTGGCCAATAAGCATCCACGCGTGAATATTTTACAACCCGGCTGCGGTGTCGGAGGACATTGTATAGCCGTTGATCCTTGGTTTATCGTATCGGATTTTCCAGAACAGGCACAATTAATTAAGCGTGTCCGTGAAACAAACGATTACAAGGCTGACTGGTGCGCCAATAAAGTAATGGAAGCATGCATCGAATTTGAAAATAAGCATAACCGCGAACCGGTGGTTGCTTGTATGGGATTGGCTTTTAAACCGGATATAGACGATTTACGGGAATCACCTGCAAAATATATCGCGTCGCGGATTATCAGCGAAGCACGTGCAGAAGTACTGGTGGTCGAACCAAACGTCGAGACACACAGAGCGTTTAATTTGACAAATTATCAGGACGCCTATAATCAAGCAGATATTGTCGTGTGGTTGGTAAGACATAAAGAATTTGTAAATGTATCCGTCGGTCAAGAAAAGATTGAACTTGATTTTTGCGGTGTAAGAAAGTAATAAAATGACACCTACAGAAATACCTACTATAGAATTGATGAATTGTCCCGTCCATGTATTAACGATGGAGCAGACAATAGCGGAAATTGAAAGGAATATAAAACAAGGAAGACAGATCCACCATGTAGTCGTCAATGCCGCGAAACTGGTGAATATGCAGACCAACAAAGATCTATACGATTCTGTTGTAAATTGTGATATTATTAATGCAGACGGGCAAAGTGTCGTCTGGGCCAGTCGTTGGCTGAAAAAGCCACTACCGGAACGGGTTGCGGGTGCCGATTTAATGGTGAATCTAATGGATCTTGCCGGGCAAAAAGGATATAAAGCGTATTTTTTTGGTGCAAAAGAAGAAGTGGTTCAAAAGGTTGTTGATATCTATACACAGAAGTTTGGCGAACAAGTGATTGCGGGATATCGCAACGGCTATTATACCGTTGCGGAAGAAGATACCATCGCGCAGGATATAGCAGAGAGTGGTGCAGATTTTCTTTTCGTGGCGATCACTTCTCCCAAAAAGGAAATTTTTCTGAACAAATATAAAGATATCATTAAAACACCTTTTATCATGGGTGTTGGTGGTACGTTTGACGTAGTATCCGGAAAAACGAAGCGTGCCCCATTGTGGATGCAACGGAACGGCTTGGAATGGCTTTACCGTGTCTATCAGGAACCCGGAAGGATGTGGAAGCGTTACGCAGTGACAAATACGAAGTTTATCGGACTGTTGTTTCGAGAAAAATTTTTGAAAAAATAAACCTAAGCGTTATGAATAGAACCCGCTTTCTCGTTGTTGTTTTTAATATGTTTTTTATACTCGTTTCCGCACAACAGGAAGTTTCTTCTCGATTGGTTGGCCGGGTTGAAACGCAATTGGGATATACGAGCAATGATGCGGTTCCACTATGGATGAGAGCAAATCAGTTTGGTTCTGTTCCATCTGCTGGACTATCCAATAGCTGGATAGGAAGTTTCTATAAAACCTATAGAAAGCCGTATGATCCTAATGATTTTTCAAGTGTGGATTGGGGTTTGGATATCCAAACGAGAATTAATTTAGCTGAGAAGACCTCCGCTCAACTCATAGAAGGTGCGCTCAAAGGAAAATGGTGGATATTTGAAGGCCGAGCAGGGCGAGCCAAAGATATTATAGGGTTAAATGGGGATACTACGTTAAGCTCCGGCAATTTTGCGGTGTCTGGTAATGCGTTGGGCATCCCGAAACTAGAAATTCGTATTCCTGATTACTATCGTTTGCCCTTTTGGGATGGAGTGATTTCATTAAAAGGAAACTTTGTATATGGATGGGTAGGCAGACGTGTGGTAGATCGAAGCGCATTTCGAATACCTTCGGAAGATTATCGGATCAATAGTTTTTATCATCAGAAATCGTTATATGGCCGGATCGGTAAACATGACTGGAAACTAAATTTGTATGGAGGGATAAACCATCAAGCCTATTGGGGTAATGAAAAGGATGTATATGGAGATAAATTTAAACTTTCCGAAATAGAATCTTTTCTCTATGTGTTCTTAGGGCGAAAGTACTACGAACCTGGAATAGGGAGTTCCAAGTTGGGTAACCAGCTAGGCTCTATTGATATGGGGTTATCTTATGATTTTAATAATATACGACTCTTTGGTTACCGTCAATTTTTTTATGACGTAGGAGCAATATCTAGATTGGCAAACATAGTTGATGGTCTAACTGGTTTAACTATTGAAAATTTGAACAATATGGAAAGAGCATCCAATGGTTGGATTTGGAGAAAATTCATTTTTGAATTTTTCTATAGTAAGGATCAAGCAGGTTATCCTTGGTCGAAACCTACGAAATCCGGAGATGAAGATTATTATAATAATTCCTATTATCGAGAAGGTTGGTCTTATAAAGACGTAGGCGTAGGCAGTCCTCTGATCATTGCAGCATCCGACGCGAAAGAAGGACAGGTGTCAAATCCATATCGTTTTTTTATTAGTAACCGCGTTTCGGCGTTGCACATAGGAGTAGATTTGCAGATATTTGAGACTGATCTGCTTTTGAAAGCGACCTATGCTCGACATTTTGGTAATTTTACGACAAGTCCGTGGGGCTCGTCGTTGGGTAGGAAATTTAGAGAGCCTTACGGTCTTTTCGTTCCCGTGAGTCAGTTTTCTACTTATCTGAAAGCACACCGAAACCTAACACGAGGATTTTCAATGGGACTGGTGCTATCAGCAGATTACGGAAATATGTTGAATAACAGTGTCGGAAGCTATGTAGCGATTGCTAAACAATGGTAACCAAGTACAGTAATTAACCTTAAAACTATCGTTATGAAAAATAAAGGGTTAAAAAAAAGAGAAGACTATAACCCCGGCCCGCGTGTCGGGATCACGTTTTCGACATTTGACCTACTACACGCTGGACATATTATGATGCTTGCAGAGGCAAAGCGTCAGTGTGATTACCTGATCTGCGGTTTGCAGATGGATCCTACGTTAGACCGCCCAGAGAAAAATGCCCCCACCCAAACGGTAGTGGAACGCTATATCCAACTGCGCGGTTGTCACTATGTAGACGAAATTGTACCCTATTCAACCGAGCAAGATCTGGAGGATATCCTTCGTTCCTTTAAACTGGATGTGCGTATCGTCGGCGATGAGTACGCCAACAAGGATTTTACGGGCAGAAAATATTGCGAAGAAAAAGGTATTGAGTTGTATTTCAATAGCCGCGATCATCGTTTTTCCAGTTCGGGACTGCGCAAGATCGTGTACGAAAAGGAGAACGAAAAAAATGGAAAGAAGGTAGGGTGAAACACATCATCTTATGGCTATGCCTATTGCTGTGCGGATTTGCACACGTCCGTGGGGAACTACCGTATCGACATGTGCAGGTCCTTAAAGGAGTAGACGATCACCACGTGATGTTCACGGTGGCAGAAAAGGATCCTTTTGGATTGATATGGCTGGTGTCGGGAGGCGAACTCTACCGTTACGATGGTGTGCATGTAGTTCCTTTTGCCAAATTGTATGAGGAGAAACTGCCCTTTGACGAAGTGCAGACGATAGCGATCGATCCCTGGGGGCGTATCTGGTTAAATACCAGAAATGGAATGTTGGTGTTTGATTTAACTACCTGGCGTTTTTGTTTCAATGAACATTTTGTAGAGGGATTAACGGAGAAAAAAGCCCTAGAATTCTGCCAAGCCGAAAATGGTTTTTTTGTGGCGACCCAGAGTGGTG
The DNA here is from genome assembly GCF_014692525.1 of Sphingobacterium chuzhouense. Classification (GTDB taxonomy): domain Bacteria; phylum Bacteroidota; class Bacteroidia; order Sphingobacteriales; family Sphingobacteriaceae; genus Sphingobacterium; species Sphingobacterium chuzhouense. The sequence continues at coordinate 166,335 of NZ_JACNYL010000006.1, read as the reverse complement.
AGGTCTGGCAGATTGATGAGTATAGGAAGACATTGTTGTTCTCCTTTACCGTGGATAAGCGTAAGGGAAGGCATACGGTGGGCAACTTGTTTACCGCAGATAATGATGGTCTGTGGTTAGCTGTTAGTGGTAATCTATACGGTTACGACCGCCATCAAAAAAAGCATCAAGTTGTCCATATTCCACTGGAAATAGACGATTGTATAGAGGATCTGCTACCGCTGAAAGGTGGTGTGCTTATCCGAAATTACAGGGACGGATATTATATATATGATGGGAGTTTCCGGCTGACTTCCATACGGAGTGCGAAAGAACATGATTTTACAAACTGGAACCATTGGGGCTTTGTAGAAGGAAATCGGGTGATGCTATTTAACAACCATGGTCAATATATGGAACTCGCTAGAGATACAACGCTCACCGTTCTGAAAAAAGGTTACCATCGCCTGGCGGAACATGTGTTGTATAAGCGACTGAATGCTTGGAGACAGTTTGGAGATGAATGGTTATTGGCGACCGATCAGGGCTTGTACGCTGTATTCCCTTCGTCCTTTTCTTTTGATTATGTCGAATATGGAACGGCAAGGGGGATGTTTCGACAAAACGATAGCTATTATTTTGGAGGATATGGTTTTTTACACCGCATGCCCTTGCAGGGAAGTGTGGCGGAATATAGAAAAGCTCCCGAGAAAAACTATTATGCTGCGTATACGCAACATAGGGATACCGCCTACGTGGCGCTGGAAAGTGGCTTTCTAGGACAGATGGTCAAAGGTAGGCTTTCAATTTTGCAGCCGATAGTTTCACCACAGTATGCACATAAGTTCTCCGATTTGGGTTATTGCCTGTCACCGTATAAGGGAACTACCCTACTGGTCGGCACATCGAATGGAATATGGCAATATGATATAAAGACAAACCAAGTCATGCCGTTGCTAGATATCGCCGGCGTTTTTTTCAGTGGTGGGAAACGGATTCTCTCTATCCGTTATCTGGGCGGAAAGCTAACGTACTCTACCGAAGATGGATATTACCTATTCGATGGGTCGCGCCATAAAAAGCGTTATCCCGAGGGGAAGCAACAGTTAATGATCTACGATCATCTTACCGATCAGGGGGTCGAATATCTTGCCACAAAAGGGCGCGGTATTGTTATGTTAACAGATTCTGGAAGTCGCACCATCAGTATGCAAGAGGGGCTGGGTAGCAATACGATCTACCAGCTCTTTGCTGTGCAAGGTACTTTATTTGCCGGAACCCATCGGGGGTTGTCTCTAATAACTGATAGTCGCATATTTAATTACCGGACAAATGATGGGCTTCCGTTTGAAGAGTTTAATCACCAAGCGATCTTCTACGATACGGCAGCCAACCGATTGTTTATGGGCGGAATAGGTGGGTATGTTTTTTTCAACCCGAGTGATCTGTTAAAAGCAGCGACGCAAAAAGATGCGATACCGGAACCTCGGATTGCGGCATTGCACGTCGGTTTGAAAGGGAACAGGTATAAGCACTATTATGCGGCAGATCTGTTACGCGATACGATTGTCCTTACCGAAGATGCATTGACATTTAATATGGATTTTGCGCGTCCCGACTTTTATAGACACGGCTATGACGTGCTTTATAAAATCGATCCATTAATGGATGGATTTCAGCAGATGGCGTCCTCAGGCCAGATTACGTTGGTCGGCTTGCGTCCGGGAGAGTATAAGGTGCATGTCCGTATATTGCCGAATAATGGAGGTGTTGAAAAAACATGGACATGGCTATTGAAAAAACAGCCCACATTTTTTGAAACACAGGGCTTCTATGCCCTCGTATTGCTGAGTATAACGGGGATTATCACCCTTATCGTCCTACAACGTGCGAAGAGGATAAAAGATGAGAAGCTATTGCGTAAGCAAATTTCTCGCGACCTACATGACGAGGTAGGTGGACTTTTAACCGGTATATCGATGCAGGCGGATCTCCTATTATTGGACAGCGCTCGAGACAAACAATCGAGTGCCACATCGATAGGGCAGTATAGCCGGGAGGCTGTGCAGATGATGGATGACATCATCTGGGCTATAGATGCGCGGAATAACGACCAGGGTAACCTTCAGGAGCGGATGGAATACCTCGCGTCGCAGATGCTCGAACCACAGGGGATCCGTTTGCTTTTTGATACGAGTACCAAAACGGATCGCAAGATTCCGCAAGTTGTACGGCAAAACACCTATTTACTGTTTAAGGAAATATTGCATAACATCAGCAAGCATGCCCGTGCAGAATGGGTGTCTATCAGCATACACATCGATACGAAAAGCTTAGTTATGGAAGTGCGTAACAATGGGGCGCAAAACCTACCTCGGGAAAATACACGGAGGAAAGGGCATGGAACGCGGAATATGGAAACAAGGGCGCGGCAAATGAACGGAAACTTGTCGAGTGTACAGGAGAATGGGGAGTACCGCGTATTGTTAACGGTAAATCTGCGAAATATAAAATGGACGATATGATGGATTTGCTCAAGGAATTCTGGATCCGTGAAGAGGAATGCTATAGTTGGGGAGTGTTTTTCGCTGTGGTAGGGCTGGTGCTTTCGTTCTTTGCTACCTTATGGCATTTCTGGTTTGCTTTCCGTCACAAAAGAAGATGTGAAATGCTTCTGGGCATTATGGGAGCGGCGTCCTTTTGGAACGTTTTTATCTACTTTCTCATTTTTACGGGGCTTGTCCGGCTTGTCCCTGATATCTACAACAAGGGCATCCCCTTTCATTATTTGGTAGCTCCTTGTGCGTATTTTTTTGTGTTGTTTAGCTTATTTCCTAAACTGAATTGGCCGGGCCATTGGTGGGTACATCTTCTTCCATTTATACTGGGTATGATCGATATCATACCGTATGCTATAGCCTCTGTAGAGGAGAAAAAAGCACTGATGGACGTCATTGTGCATGATATGCAAATGACCGTACGGCATGAGTACGGGTTTATAGATCAAAAGTGGCATTATATTAATAAGTTTCTATTGGCGTTTGTTTATATTGTAGCGCAATGGCGACTACTGTATATGCACGATTTGGAGCTGTCTCCTATTTCCGCCTCAACAAAGCAGAATGTTTTTGCGTTTACGATAATATATACGTTGCAGTTACTACTTCAAGGCGGGATGGTGCTGAGTTTAGTATTTAACCAAACCCAACGCAGCTTTATTTTGCAAAATCTAGATCAGCTAAGCTGGATTAGCTTTTTTTTCCTATTATTCAGCTGTTGGCTATTGCAGAATGCTTTCCGCTTACGTGCGGAAAACGCTAACGATCAACTCTAAAAATATTTAAATGATTGAACATAACAACAGAGAAGATATTCCTCAAAAGAAATACCGTTTGGCCATCGTCGAAGATCGCAAACCGGTGTTGGATACATTAAAAGTTTTTTTTGGGTCAAGCTCTTATTTCGATCTGCGCATCGCTGCCCGCTCGTTTGAAGAGTTCACCGAGGCGTGGAAAAACGAAGCGCTGGATGTTGTGCTAAGCGATATTGGCCTACCCGGTAAATCGGGTATCGAAACGACCTGGTACATCAAAAGGCGTATGCCGGAAGTGCAAGTGGTAATGTTTACGGTTTTTGAAAATAAAGAGGCTGTTTTTCAGGCACTTCGCGCCGGAGCATCGGGATATTTATTGAAAAGTACACCGTTACCACAGATGGAAGCGCACTTGATGGAAGTTCTCTCCGGAGGATCGGTGATGAGCCCACAGGTAGCCCGATTGGTTTTTGATCATTTTAATCCGGTGGTTGGGAAAAGCCAGTATGAAAAGACAGCCCAGCTGACACCGCGCGAAATTGAGATTATGACCATGTTACAGCAGGGAGCATCTTACAAAGAAGTTGCATCGAAGTTATTTGTCAGCGTAGACACCGTTAAATACCATATCCGAAACATCTACCAGAAACTGCAGGTGACGAGCCGTGCCGAGCTTATCTTAAAATATAAATAAAGCCTTCCTAATTGGTGGTTGTATTTTTTGAATATGTCGCCGTAAAGCCTAAAGAGTAATCGCTAGTTACGCTGATAACGACACTATTGGTCTTATCCGTATAATAATATATATTATTACTCCTACCAATAAGTTGATAGCGCTCTGCATAAAAGGCGGCTCCCTCTTCTATCCGGGAATCATTCCATAACAAACTGGCAGAAGTAAACAGGTTATCCTCGAAAAGATATCTTGCGCCCCATGTGTAGGTGGAAGTCTCCGTATAAAATAGTACGGTTGATGCTTCATTACCCAATTGTCTTTTTTCAAAATTTTTCACATCTGATTTTCGTTTCCCAAACTGTATATAGGGCTCGATAACGCCTATAACAGTCGGCTCTACGATAACTTTTGCGGTGATAGATTGTCCTCGGATTTTCCCTGTAATGGTGGTTTCTCCGATATGGCGGGCCTCGAATTTACCATCACTTCCAATTATCCCAACAAACTCATCACTGGAAGACCATTCCACGTTGTTGGTGTTGTTGGTGGAGAAAGTAAAGTCACCATCATAGCGGAGTTTAACTTCCGTTTGATTGATGGTTAACGGGCCATCTTCATTTTTGCCGCATCCTATTAATGTAGCCATGGTTACGAATAAGGTTAATAATCGATTCTTCATAAAGTATTATTTTGTTGCAAATTAAGATAATCATAGAGGCATATTTCCTACCCATGTGGGTAGTTTAGGCAAAACCGCCCTTTTGGGTGGGAAAGCGGTGGGTAGGTTTGTCTATGTTTGTACCATCTACTTATGAAGAACATTTTTTATGCTATCTATCTTTAGCCGTAAACGAAAATACAACGACCTCAGCTGGCTGCTGGTCGATGTGCATAACCACTTATTACCGCGCGTGGACGATGGTAGTGCCTCGGTATCGCAAAGCTTGGACTTACTGGCTGCACTGACCAATCAAGGGATACAGCAATTTATAGCTACGCCCCATATTTGGGATGGCATTTATCCCAATAACAAAGAGAGTATACAGCGGGCTTGGGAGGAGTTGCATCAACATGCGGATCTTCCCCGAAACCAACTCCGCTATGCCGCCGAGTATATGGTAAGCGAACAGCTGCTGGAAGACCTGGACAATCCGCTTGTACCGCTGCTCTGTCTTGCGGGGGGGTATCTTTTGATCGAGATGCCGCTTACCAATGAAAGTCCGCTCATTAAGGATGTTGTCCAAAAATTAATCGGGCGCGGCATAACGCCCATATTAGCTCATCCCGAACGTTATATATACTATCAACATTCGCCGAGTATGTTGAAGACGTTTAAAGATATGGGATGTCTGATTCAAGTCAACTTACTTTCTTGCTACGGCTATTATGGGCCAAGGGAAAGAAATGTAGTGAAATACCTGGCACAGAAAAGTATGGTAGACCTCGTCGGGACGAATGTACATGATCTGCGACATGTTAAGGCCATTGAACATTATGTGAAGAAAGAGGATATATCTGTTTTTTTCCAGGAGAAACTCCGTAATGCGGAATTTCTTCTCGATGTAGGGATGGACGTACGTCCGGACGAAAGGTGGAAAGATAAATTGGGAAGTCATGTATAGAGACACCCAAAATCGTATATTAACCTATATGAAAACGTCGCTTGTTTTGATGGATGCCATATGCTCAAATATGGCATTTGTCGCGGCGTTCTTATTGTCTAGGTCGTACTGGGCAACAAATATGCAGGAAGCGGTGTCGTCAGACGTTTATTCGATATGGGTACTGTTCAACCTCGTTGCCATTGTTTCCGCATTGCATCTGCGCTTATATGCCAATAGTACCGTTGAGCGGCTAGAAAATGTCTTGCACGCCACATGGAAATCAGTCATAACGCTATTGCTTGTATTTACGGGATGCACGCTGATAGAACATCGGTTTCCTGGAGTAGGGTATTTTTTGGGTGCTTTGGCTGGCATGGTCATCGCATACGTGGTATTATCCCGTTTTCTCCTAGCTTATATATATGCTGCCTTGTCACGTAGACACTCGGTAGCGTCATATAAAAAATAAGAGAACGGGCTGAGACAGCCCGTTCTCTATATCTAACATCGCCAGAAGATCTTTAATCCAAACGGCTGATTGCCGTAATCGTTCCACCTTCCACTTTTAGCCCTTGCGTAGCCGTTGCGGTTTCCGCATTGATATTGTATACATAGCTGATGCCACTTTTTAACGTGACACCGATAGCTGCAGTTTTTCCGTCTAGCGGGGTATAATTATTGGTCGTCACATTTGCAATATCTCCAACTTCTGGAAAACCCGTTACAAATTTTACCGTTTTCGCATTGAAGTCAATGATACCGATGTGCGCGCCCACACTATAAACGCCTTTTTCAGCCTTTGATGTAAAATGGCCAACCGCTTTGCCGTTTCCGATATAGGTCCAGTTAGTAATATTGTGACCGCCCGTTTGCGCTTCCAGATCAAAGTAGTAATCATCGAATGCCGTTGTGCCCGCCTTGATACGTGTAATCGCCGAGGGCTTGCTCGAGTTGAAAACATTATCCTTGCCATTGTTGATCGCCGTAGCGGGAGAAAAGGCATAGACATCGCCATTTTCCACTTTTGCCAGCCCATCAACAAAGTAGCGGCCAATATAACTGGTGCGGTTGTCTTTGATGACTTTTTCCAATTGCATGTCAGGGTAGGAGTATACGGCTATCCAGGCATTATCCGGATACTCCGTTCCCCAGCCGCCTTCCTCTGTGGCTTTGATACTGAAGAAAGGCGCGAACACCTTATTTCCCACTTGTTTTATCCACGAGAAATGCGCAATTTCACTATTTTCCGTGAGTTCCCTATGGGTATTGATCTTGCCACTTCGCGCGATACTGAGTGCATCGGTGTCTACGCTATACCATTGCGATTCCGGGCTGGTCAGGCTACGTGATATTTTCATCAACAGGATATCATTGTTTACCGGCGCGAAAGCCTGTACCGTCTCTGTCTGGAAGTTGGTCACTTTGTTCAACAGCCCGTCCTGCAAATCATAAGCAGTTACCGCGCCGGGGTTCCCTTGTCCGTACAGCATGCTATAGAACCGATTATTGTGCGTAAGGTAGTAGCGGTAAGTCCCGTCTTGTTCAGCACCATTTCCTTCGGTGCTAATCGTTCCAGTTTCCAACGAGGGCGCATTGATCAGATAATCGGCTACCCCGGTCTGCGCAACCGGTGTCACGGCCAGTACGAAATTTCCTCTGGTTCGTCTGTCAACGTCGTCATCCTTGTCGCAAGAACTGAGCCCTAGTGCTAATACGCCTAGTGCTAATGCTACATTTTTAATTGCTTTCATTGTATTGATATGTAAGTTTAATTGTTTTGTTTACTTAAAAAATACCGTAATTTGACATAGAAGCCGCGACTGGGTTTCTGAAGACTGAAATTGTCGTATAATAAGGCATCTGTTAGGTTTTTACACTCTAGGGCAATATTATAGCGCCCGTTCTGCATTGTATAGGTGATATTCGCGTCGTGTGCCAGTTGTTGCGGTACAAACTTCTTGTCGCCTCCCCGGCTAGGCCAGTACAGATAGAATTGGTGGACATATAGCAGGTTGTAGCCTACACTTAGACGATTTCCCTTTCCACCTAGTTCTTTGATAAAGAGTGAAGCGTCCGCATTCCCGAAAGCATAAGGCAGGTTGGGCATGCGATCCTGATATACCGGACTGATACTGGTGTAGCCGGGCTCATATTTCTGTTCATTCCGCACATTCTGATACGTGAAGTTGGCTCCGGCAACAAGCAGATCGCGGAATGAATACCGCACCTCCACGTCGCCTCCGATATTGGAGACACCATCCAAGTTGGAGGGCACGTACTTCGATTGGTTCTTATTCAAAATCCGATAGATATAATCGGTAGAATAACGATAGATCGCGCTTCCTGAGATTGAGAAATGGTGGGCGTCATGGAGCGAGAACATATAGGCTAGCCCGAGATTCGCATTATGGCTCGACTCGGGTTTTAAACGGTAATTTCCTTCCAGATTCTCGACATCACCATATAGCTCATCACTTTCGGGCAACCGTATACTTTTCTCGTACGAAGCCTTAAGTTGTAATTGCGGACGGAGAAAATAGCTGCCCGCCATGCCATAGCCAAAAAAATCGTGGTTTTTCCGCGCTTTCCGATAGTACTCTTGGTTTGTTCCGGGATCGGTGCCAAGGGTGTCGGTCACGGCCGTCTGATGGTAGTATTTACCGAATACAGATATATTCCATCTGTCTGCTAAATCGTATATATACCCGGCTCCAAGCACATTCTTATTTGTTTTCTTTGGCACGCGAGACTGTTCTTGGTTGGGATTCAATTCATTTCTTCCCTTCCTATCAAAGGTGTTAAATACATTATTGAGCGTAATCGTTTGGTTTTCGGCTATTTTATAGTTTATCGTTGCCGTTGCCAGTCCGTTATTGTTGCGGTACCGATAGAGTCCGCCATCGCGTTCACCCCCACCTCGGCCAGTCTCGGTTGGTTCGCCTATCCAATAATAGCGCAGTGCAACGGTATCGATACTCTTTTCTTCTCCGAAGTTGTAATTGGCGTTGAGCGTTACGTCCAGCCCTTCCAACAGCAGGTCTTCTTTCTGATACGTCAGTGAGGGCATCAGAAGATTACCCCTGCGATGCCAGTTTCCAAACACCGAAGCCATACGGGCGCCCGTTTGCATCTCCTTATAATTCTGGCCAACGGTCATACCTAGCAAGAGCCTATCGGCATAGGGCTTATTGACGACCCCGGCTTTTGCAACGAGTGTTTCGTTATGGTATTGGTCGTGGAACCGTCTCAAACGCTGATTGCGAAAATACTGACCGGACGCGTCGGAGGCCTCGTCCAGTGTTACCCAATAGTTGTTATCGGAATAATTTTGAAAGGCACTTAGCTGTAGTGTGAATCCTTTCTTATTCGTCGCTCCCGCATTAATGGCTGTGCGATGGGTATTGAATGATCCGTAGGAATAGGATACATCCACGTAATTACCGGTATTGCGGGACGAAATAATATTGACGGCACCGCCTAAAGCATCGGAGCCCAACCAGATCGGCACCACACCTTTATAGACTTCTACGCGATCCGCAAAGTTGATGGGAATATTATTGATCTGGAAGGAGGTGCCCATGTTATCGATCGGTACACCATCTAGAAAAAAACGGACGTGGTTACCCGAAAAACCGTTTAAGGAGAAATTGATATTGGAACCTACACCTCCGGTTTCCCGTACACGAACACCGGACACACGATCCAGTGCATGGGAAAGATCCAGCGTCGTATTGTGTAGGGATTTCGCGTCCAGCGCCGTTACGTTATACGCCTGCCGGTTTATTTCCTGTACCTTTGTGCGTCCATGAACCACCACACTGTCAATCAGCCGCTGGTCTAGTTTGTCGTTATCGGTTGTGTCGCGCCGCACCACCTGTGCTTTCAGGGAACCCACAGAAATCACCATAGCCCATAGCACGGCTGTATAAATTTTATTATATTGCATTACTTTAGTTTGACGATTAAAGTTTGGTAGACTCGTCTACCGTTAGAGGTCTGGTTGCCGCCAGGCCTCTTTTTCTTCTATATAATTTTCCGAAGTAGATTGCCGTCTATGATCGGATCATTATCTTTTTTTCACAATGTTATTTAGATTAAATATAAACAACGAGACAAAGGTAAAACTTGAGATGATAATTCCAAAAAGAAAATGCTTTTTTAACGATTGCCGCTTTTCTGGTGATTACCATCCCGTTGTATCTTCACAAACGCAATAATAGCAACAACTGCAATGGCAATCCACAGCAGATCGAAGAACAAAATATCCGTTTCGCCGCGAGCAAACGTTTTCCATATCCAATTACCGCTGTATATACCGTTCACAATAGGAATGCACAGCCCTAATATTGCCCCTAATAGAAGGGTCTCTTTATTGGTTGCGCGCAGATTCCGTCGGATGATATAGAATACCGACAAAGCCAGCCAGCTGTAGAAATACATCGAATATATAAAATCTTGGTTCACCTCCGGATAGACTTTAACGGCAATAAACGTCAGTGCCGTCACCGGTAGCATAGTGAGGCATATCGCCACAAAGATATTGCTCGCCCAGAAGTTGAAAACCCTTTTACGTTTAGGAATATTCTTCTTGTCTCGAGCCACCAGCCAGATCAGAATCCCCGAGATAATGACGATACAACCCATGATACCCAGTATAAAAAAGGTAATTTTTACCGGATAACCGCCGAAGTCTCCAAAGTGCAGGTGATAGATAATACTTGACACCTTGTCTTTATAGGAGGACGCGGTGTGCGGATCCTTCTCGTAGACCAATGTATTGTCGTGAATGCGGTATATCGCTTTTCCTTCACCGGAAAAGTTGAACTTCGAGTTTGGCTTGGCATGCACGATCAAGTGCATACTCTCATCCCCATAGTTTTTGATGAAAATACGGCTAAATTCGCTGCCTTTCCATTTTTCCTCCAATTCTGCGAGATAAGGTTTCATACTAAAACGCTGATCGATGGGTTTATAGCGGTATTCGTATGTGGTACCATCCGAAAAACCTAAATCCTGATAAAGTTCTTCCTGTTTTCCGTCGTATAAGTATTTGCTCAACGGCATGACCAATACGGTATTCACGATAAGGATGATGCCTGTCAAAGCAAAAATAAATTGAAAGGGGAAGCCGATCACGCCCAATGCGGTGTGCATATCCGTCCACACCGTCTTCCATTTACTCCAAGGACGGAAGATAAAGAAATTGGACACGATTTTATCCCAATGCAGAAGCAGCCCAGTGATAAGCGCAAAGAGGAACAGGAAAGATACCAGTCCGGCCAACGCGTAACCAAACGGGTAACCTACACGTATCGGAACTTGGTTCAATTGGGCTAAAAAATGCAACCGATATAAAAATTCACCCATATCATAGCTCTCTGCATAGGTGCTTGCCTTTCCCTGCTGGAAATCGTAGGAAAAAAACATAGAGTCACCGCTACCCCGACGTCCGCGTCCTTTCCCTTCTGGAGGAGCTTGTTGCGGTTTGCTTACCGTCGTATCTTTAGATACGCTCATGTTAACCGAAGCATAGAAAGAGTTGGGCTGCATGTAAAACGTGATATCACGTCCTTTTAAATCATGCGTCTGACGAAGGGAATCCAACAAGAAGTCAAAGTCCTTCTCCGTTCCCTTATTCGCCTCGTAGGAAGCGCCGTGTTGCCAAGCGCGTATCTCATGCTTGAAGAAAGAGAACGAACCGGCGAAAAAGATTACATATAATAAAGCGCAGATGATAATACCGCTGATCGTATGCGTATTGAAATAGATATTGTAGTTACGAATGTTCATTGTTAGGCGTGTAGAAAATAGAATAGGAGATAAAAAACGGTGGTTAAGGCAGGATAAAGTACCCATATCCACCAGCCATTCTTTACGAGGAAGGCATATAGAAGGAGGATCGCCCAGAGGACATAACCCGATAGATAAGCGGTAATGACAATATCTTGGTCAGTGAATATGCAGGTGAGCATCAAGTGGAAGCTGACCATCACGACATAGCCACCCACGAAGCCACCGGTGATTTTTAGGAAGCGTTGGAACGGGCTGCTTAAGTATTTTTTATTTGCAGGCATGAGAAAATAAACTAAAAAATAAAGATTTCGATTAGGATAGATAAAACAAAGAGACCTAAAAGGTGCTTCCAGTGGATATAGTTCAAAGGATTGAGCAGTACGACAATGCAGAGTATCGTCATGATGTAGCCGCCAAAAGCGAAAGTTCCCGAGCCGACTCCTTGGTCGATGATAATGACGAGCCACGAAAACACAAAAAGTATCGAAGCGATCAGCTTGGCATTTTTAGCCGGTTGCGCTAACGCGCGCAACCTCGGTGGAACTTTGCCCAGTTTTGCCTTTTTGGAAGTAATGTAGAGTAAGTAACAGCCGAAGAAGAGTACCAGAAAGAGTAAACTATACATTTGCTTATTTAGATTTGATTTAAATAAAGGCAAAGATAGTTTTTTTCAGAATATGAGCAACTGTTCGTGTTTATTTTTTGACCGCACCCAAATGTCCCCTATTTGTCCCCGCTTGTTTCTTGTTGTTTTTCAACTGTTTTTCGTCCTTTGTGTCTTTAATCTACAATCTACGAAATTACACTATGGAGGTATTAACCTATGCTATGCTTATGGGACTTGGTCTCGTATTCATCTTTTTTCTTGTGCGAAATGAGCAACAGAAGTATCAACGTTACAAACGCTTAATCGACATGGACGTGGAGGTGCAATTCCAAGAATCTGCCGATCCGTATGATCATATGCGCCGAGGGAGCGTGATGCTACGTCTTCATGGCTGTGAAGAGCATGTCAAAGCTATCGTGATTAAAGACATGTCTTTTAACCATCGGGCATTTTACGTACCCTCTCTTGACAATAAGCTATATTTTAAAGGAAAAGGAACTGAAAATCAATTATTATCGGCGAGTTTCCGAATCCGTCGCCACGCTTTACGTCAATTGGTTGGTAAGCAAGTGTATGTCAACTTATCGGGTTGGGTGAGCGACAACGAAGGGAATGCAAAACCGTTTAAAGCGCGTGTACCCTATACGGTAGCATGTTTCTCGGATAATGAAACCGCTATCAATATGACTGCATTAACTTAGGTACAACGCTTAACAAAATAATAACTTGGATTTTAAAAAAGTATCGAGTACCTTTGTTGCTCAATCTATCCGAAATCTATGTTAGGTGCGTTAATCACTTCAAAGACAAGATTAAAGTTACTGATCAAATTTTTTGTATCGGCAGGTAATACCGGCTATTTACGTGGTATTGCGGAAGAGTTTGATGAATCAACCAATGCTATTCGCAAAGAACTGAACCAACTTACCGAAGCGGGTTTCTTAGAACGTAAGCAGGATCAGAAGAAGGTTCTGTATCAGGCGAATACCCAACATCCGTTGTTCAGTCCTGTCCAACGATTGGTTCATTCTTTTCTGGGCGTCGATAAGGTAGTCGATCAAGTGCTGGAGCGTTCGGGCGATGTGCACGAAGTTATGTTGGTAGGTGCCTATGCGAAAGGAAAGGAATCTAAACAGCTCGAGGTGGTTGTTTTAGGTGAATCGCTAGATAAAGAATATCTACAGCATATAGCGGAAAAAACAGAGAAACTAATCGATAAAGAAATCGAATTGCATTTCGAAAAGCCGGATAGCGGTAGCTACATCGTCGTGTATCAGAAAGAGGGAGAAAAGGTTTAACGGAGCTTTCGAGCTCACCGAGGAATTTGTTAAGCAGCAAATATGAAGCAAATAAAAAAGATTACGTGTATCGGAGCGGGTTATGTCGGTGGGCCGACGATGTCTGTTATTGCCCAGAAGAATCCCGATATTCAGATTACGGTAGTCGACGTCAATAAGGAGCGTATTGCTGCATGGAACGATAACGACTTATCACGGCTTCCTATTTATGAGAAGGGATTGGATGCGGTTGTGGCTGAAGCGCGTGGTCGTAACTTATTTTTTGATACCGATGTCGATAAGGCGATCGATGAAGCGGATATGATTTTCATTTCGGTGAATACCCCAACCAAAACGTATGGAAAAGGAAAAGGACAAGCCGCAGATTTGAAATTTATCGAACTCTGTGCCCGTCAGATCGCCACCGTTGCTAAAGATGATAAGATAGTCGTTGAAAAATCAACGCTTCCGGTACGGACTGCAGAAGCGCTAAAAAGTATTTTAGATAATACGAGTAACGGCGTAAACTTCCATGTTCTTTCCAATCCGGAGTTTTTGGCGGAAGGAACCGCTATTGCGGATTTACACAATCCAGATCGGGTGTTGATTGGAGGTGAAAATACCGAAGCGATTGAGGCATTAGTAAATATATATGCCAGTTGGGTACCCCGGGAACGGATTTTAACAACGAACCTATGGTCGTCCGAATTGTCGAAACTGGTCGCCAATGCATTCCTTGCACAACGTGTTTCCTCCATCAACGCCGTTTCTGAACTTTGCGAGGTGACCGGTGCGAATGTCGACGAAGTTGCGAGAGCCGTGGGAATGGATTCCCGTATCGGATCGAAATTCTTAAAGGCTTCCGTAGGTTTCGGAGGTTCGTGTTTCCAAAAAGATATATTGAACCTCGTGTATATCGCGCGCTCTTATAATTTACACGCCGTAGCAGATTATTGGGAACAGGTTATTGTCATGAACGACCACCAGAAAACGCGTTTTGCCGAAAAAATTATACAGACGATGTATAACACTGTAAACGGCAAACATATTGCTTTTTTGGGATGGTCATTTAAAAAAGATACCAATGATACGCGTGAATCTGCCGCTATCTATGTCGCTGACCACCTGCTGGATGAAGAAGCACAGATTGTTGTTTACGATCCGAAAGTATCAGTAGAACAAATATATAAAGATTTAGATGCGCTTGGCACGCGCACGCCAGAGGCAAACCGCCGATTGGTGAAAGTGGTCAATGATCCTTATCAGGCGTTGGACGGCGCACACGCCATCGCTGTCCTGACCGAGTGGGACGCATTTAAAACATATGACTGGGCGAAGATTAAAGAGGCTATGAAAAAACCAGCATTTGTTTTTGACGGTCGGAAGTTATTGGATCGGTCACAATTAGAGACTTTAGGATTTAAATATTACGCTATAGGTGAATAGCTTGGCACTTTTATTGCTCATAGCGGTGCAAAGTCTACACTATCGAGCAATTAAGCATTAAAAAGACAACGATATGGAAGAAAGAGTAGTGAAAAAAAGAGAAGACTATAATCCAGGACCACGTGTTGGCATTACCTTTTCCACTTTTGATTTATTGCATGCGGGGCATATCATGATGCTTGCCGAGGCAAAACGTCAGTGCGACTACCTTATCTGTGGTTTGCAGATGGATCCAACGCTGGACAGACCAGAGAAAAATGCACCTACGCAAACCGTAGTAGAGCGCTATATCCAGTTGCGCGGATGCCAGTATGTAGACGAAATTGTACCCTACTCCACCGAGCAGGATCTGGAAGACATCTTGCGTTCTTTTAAACTGGATGTTCGTATTGTAGGCGATGAATATCGCGATAAAGATTTTACGGGGCGTAAGTACTGTGAAGAAAAAGGCATCGAGCTGTACTTCAACAGCCGCGACCACCGCTTTTCGAGTTCCGGTCTGCGTAAGATAGTATATGATAAGGAAAGCGAAAAAAATGGAAACGGAAATAAATAATCGTTAAATCGATCAAACACATAAATAGTTAAGCAAATACATATACATGAGTAAGATACTGATCACTGGTGGGGCTGGATTTATCGGCTCCAATTTAACCGAACATTTTCTAAATCAAGGCCATCAAGTTGTCGTGCTAGATAATTTTGCGACCGGACATCGCTATAATATCGCACAACATGAGGGCAATCCAAACTTTGAACTGATAGAAGGCGATATCCGTGATATGGCAGCTTGTGAAAAGGCTGTCGACGGCGTAGACTATGTGCTCCATCAAGCGGCGCTGGGGTCTGTGCCACGTTCGATCAAGGATCCGCAGACATCCAACGAGGTGAACGTCTCCGGCTTTTTGAATATGCTGGTTGCCGCACGTGATGCCGACGTAAAACGTTTTATTTACGCAGCTTCCTCTTCTACGTACGGAGATTCTGAAAACCTTCCGAAAGTAGAGGATGTGATCGGTAAGCCTTTGTCGCCTTACGCCATTACGAAATATGTAAACGAGCTTTACGCAGAGATATTTTCGAAGACTTATGGACTGGAAACCATCGGACTACGTTATTTTAATGTTTTCGGACGCCGTCAAGATCCGAACGGTGCGTATGCTGCGGTGATCCCGTTGTTCGTCAAGAAATTTATGAACCATGAAAGTCCCGTAATCAATGGTACAGGCGATTATTCCCGTGATTTTACCTATATAGACAACGTTATCCAGATGAACGAGCGGGCAATGTTGACAAATAATCCCGAAGCGGTAAATACCGTGTACAATACTGCGGTGGGCGACCGTACCACGTTGAATGAATTGGTAGGTTATCTGAAGGAGTTTTTAACGGAATATGATGCGGAAATAGCCAAAGTGGAGGTGATTCATGGACCAAATCGTCAAGGTGATATTCCTCATTCTTTGGCATCCGTGGACAAAGCACGCCGACTATTGGGATACGAACCTACACATGTTATCCGCGAAGGCTTACAAGAAGCCGTGAAATGGTACTGGGATAACTTGAAATAAATATAAAATCGAAAAAATATTACACACAAATCTATGAATACCGAGAAAAAAATAGCCGTTATAGGTCTAGGGTACGTGGGATTGCCTTTAGCACGCTTGTTCGCTACAAAATATCCGACATTGGGCTTTGACATCAACCAGAAACGTATAGACGAACTCCGTTCGGGAAAGGATTTAACGCTTGAGGTCGAAGACGATGTGCTGCAGGCTGTCCTTGTGCGCGAAAACCCATTCGGAAATGGAAATTTGGGTTTATATTGTTCCAACCAGTTGAGCGATATCGAAGACGCCAATTTTTATGTGGTAACGGTACCTACACCGGTGGATAAGCATAACCGGCCGGATCTTACTCCGCTTTATAAGGCATCTGAGACGGTAGGTAAGGTATTGAAAAAAGGAGATATTGTAGTATATGAATCTACGGTATATCCTGGTGTAACGGAAGAAGAGTGCATTCCAGTATTAGAAAAGGTCTCGGGACTGAAGTTCAATGTGGATTTCTTTGCAGGCTATTCACCGGAACGTATCAATCCGGGAGACAAACAACATACGGTAGAAAAGATCCTTAAGGTAACGTCTGGCTCTACGCTAGAAATCGGAAAAGAGGTGGATGAAGTATATAAATCTGTAATTACGGCAGGAACACATTTAGCTCCGGCGATCAAGGTTGCAGAGGCAGCAAAGGTTATCGAGAACTCGCAACGGGATATCAATATCGCATTTGTTAATGAACTAGCAAAGATCTTCAATATCCTGGATATTGATACACACGCCGTATTGGAAGCGGCCGGTACGAAATGGAATTTCTTGCCGTTTAAACCAGGATTAGTAGGTGGGCATTGCATCGGCGTTGACCCTTACTATTTAGCGCAAAAAGCACAGGAGCACGGTTACCATCCGGAAATCATCTTGGCAGGTCGTCGTCTAAATGACTCGATGGGTGAATACGTCGCATCACAGGTCGTGAAGTGTATGATCAAGAAGGGAATCAATGTAAGCGGTGCAGAAGTGTTGATGTTGGGTGTAACGTTTAAAGAAAACTGCCCAGATGTACGGAATACGAAGATTGTCGACGTGATCAGGGCATTGGAAGACTATGGCGTTAAGGTTACGACGTTCGATCCTTGGGCAAATCCAGCAGAGGTGGAGCATGAGTATAAACTTTCTTGTCAATGCGAGCTTGCCGAAGGTTCTAAATATGATGGTGTCGTGTTGGGCGTAGCGCATAAAGAGTTCTTGGATTTGGATTTGGATGCCTTGAAGAAAGAGAATGCCGTGGTGTATGATGTGAAAGGTATTATTACTGGCCAAGCGGATTCGAGATTGTAACTTTATTCCTAGATTTAGATCTATCGATAATTAATCTCGGACGGCGGGCTGTTTTATATTTTAATAAAAGCTTTTTATTATATCGCACATGAGCTCTGTAAAACGTAGTTTTGTAAGTGGGTTCTTATGGTCTTTATTGGGACAAGGAGGTTATTTATCTATTAACCTCCTTACTAGTATTGCATTAGCAAGGTTGTTGACGCCATACGAGTTTGGACAAGTTGGTATTGTTATGTTTTTTATTACAATTTCCAAAGTACTAACAGAATCTGGATTATCGGGAGCGTTAATAAGGAAGAAAGATGCTAATGAAGATGATTTTTCGACAGTGTTTGTATTTAATTTGCTGGTTAGTGTAGTTCTTATGTTAACCCTAATTATGAGTTCGGGATTCATCGCAAGCTTTTATGATGATATAGCTTTACAGAATATTCTTATCGCGTTATCTTTTGTATTGGTAATAAACGCATTCCAGTTTACACAGAATGCCAAGATTGTTAAGGCATTGAAATTCAAAAAACAAGCTTTATACACTTTTTGTTCTGTTTGTTTTGGATCCTTATTAGGAGTTAGTCTTGCTTACTGGGGATTAGGAGTGTGGTCATTAATAATTATGCAATTAACAAATGCTTTTGTATTAACGATAATCTATAGGATATTTGAGGGATCAGCAGGGAAATTTGTTTTTAAAATCGATTCTTTTAAAACAGTATATAAATTTGGATTAAATACTACTATTGCGTCAATAATAAATACAGCTTTTGATAATATTTACAGTTTAATTTTAGGTAAATATTTTGCAATTCAACAAACAGGTTTATATTATCAAGCAAAAAAACTTCAGGAAATTCCTGTAGGTGTTATAAAATCCTCTACACTTGGGGTGGTTTTCTCGACACTTTCGGGGTTGCAAGATGACAAAAAGAAATTCGACGGGCTTTACTCGAATATCGTGACGTCATTTACGGTTCTTGTTGGTTTTATTTGCCTTATTATTTTTTTATACGCAGAACAGGTAGTTCTAATACTCTATGGCGAGAAATGGTTAGGAGCAGTTTTTTATATGAAAGTGTTAGTAATCGCATCTTATTTTTATATGCAAGAAATGTTCAATAGAGTACTTTTTAAAATTTTTGATAGGACAGATAAGATTCTTTTGCTTGAGATTATAAAAGTTCTTATAATGGCAGTATCAATCCTGGTTGGAATACGGGAGAAAGATATTGAACTATTATTATACGGCTTTTTAGCTACATCTGTTCTTAGTTATTTTATCAACTATTATCACTCGCGGACGGTATATAATGGTTTTTCGTGGATGGAGGTATTTTTGACTTTGAAGGTAATATGTATTGGTACAGCAATAACACTCATAATAGAGTCAATAAAAAACTTTTTTTCATTGGATGTATACGCTATGTTACTGTTATTTCCATTAGTAACTTTGTTATATATTATTTTCTTACGGATGTTTAAGGTAACAAATGTTGTAAAAGATACCAAAATATTGCTCACGATGCTTAAAAGGGGATAAATATGATAAACAGAATATTAAATGTGTATAGGAAAAGGTTTTGGTCCGGAGCAAAATACGCAAGATATGTTGGGGTCAAAGTTGGAAAAAATTCAATTATATCTATTAAAAATTTTGGATCAGAACCTTATTTAATTGAAATCGGGGATGATGTTAGAATTACCGCGGGAGTGAAAATTTTTACTCACGGAGGAGCAAGAGTGTTAAGGAAAAAATACCCTAGCTTTGACTTTTTCGGCAAGGTAAAAATCGGAGATAATGTATATATAGGGAATAATGCTCTAATTTTGCCAGGAGTCACGATCGGGAACAATGTTCTAATTGGTGCAGGGAGCGTTGTTACTAAATCAATACCTGATGATTCTGTAGTTGGAGGTAATCCCGCAAAAATTATCTGTGCTTTGTCAGAGTTGGAAAAAAAGATCTTACCTTTTGATGTGAAAACTAAAGGAATGAACTATAATGAAAAGAAAGAGTTATTGGAATCGTTAGATGAAGACCGGTTCATAAAAAAATAATAATTAAAATATGACTAAAGTATCGCTGGTAATAGCAATCTTTTCCATTTTCTTTTCACTGGTTTTAGGTCCTAAACGAATTGAAGCTTTTGATTCTGCCTTAAATATTACGCTCACCTATCTAGTTATATTAAATATAATCTTATTCTTTAATACCGTTCATAAGTATTACAATACTTGGTTAAGATATGACGTGTTATTTATTATTGGGTTCTTAATTGTTCACTTCCAGATACCCTATTTAGAAGCAGTAGGTATTTCACCATCTAGACCACAATATATATGGATAAATAAATTTGTGGTTAATTATGCGACATGGTTTAGTACCTTAGTAATTTTAGTTTGGATAATTGGGTTTTATATGTTTTTGTTGAAAAAGGGAAGAAAACAAATACAGCCGCTTAATTATAAAGTAGAAGTAAATAGGGTATTATATGTTATACTCTTTATTTCGTTTATCGCGTTTGTAGGAGTAGTTGGGCAATCTTTTTTGTCTGGAAACCACGCGGGGGCAGATAATTGGGCTTCAGGAGCGTCGTATATCTTCCTAATCTTGAGGGCTGTATTAACTATTCTAATTATATATTTTTTTATAAACTACAAAGATAGATTAGGTACCAAAGAGAAAATAGCCAAGGCGGTATTTGAAAATAAATTGCTTTTCTTTACTGCAATTGCTTATTGTCTTTTGTTTTTAAGCGTTGGGGATAGGGGACCTATAATGCAAATAGGATTAACTGTTCTTGTGGGATATTCGATCTATCAAAAACGAATTTCGTTAAGTCAGCTGGTATTGTTACTTTTTGTAGGAGCGGTATTTTTGACAATTTTAAAGCTAGGAAGAACACGAGATGCTTCTACTAGAGAAGGAAATGTCATCACAGAGGGTTATGCAAATCTACAAAGCAATGAGAATCCATTTAATCCTACCGAAGAATTAGCATCAAGTGTGAGGATTCTATACAGAGCTCTTGATGTCGTCCCTGATGCCCATCCGTATTTAAACGGTGCTTCATTGATTTCAAATGTAATCGATATCATTCCTATGAGTGCAATGGTTTATAATGTTCCTGAAATGTATCGAAGTTCGACTTTATTTTTTACCATATGGGGTCAAGGGGTTAATTATACTAGTGGAGAGGGGTCTGAGATTATTGGAGATTTATACATTAACCTTGGATTTGCACTCACATTAGTCGTGTTTCTTTTTTTTGGATACTTTATTTCATTTTTAACCTATAACTCTCTTCACAGGGCAAACCATACTTTATTGCTGGTATACATTGTTTTAATAGGTGGAGCGATCTACATCAATAGATCAAACTTTCTTAATCCAGCTAAGTTTGTTTTGTATGCTATATTATTAGACGCATTATTTGCTAGAAAAATTAGAATATGAAAAATATCATTTTCTTTGTTACTGGTTTAGATAGTGGTGGACTAGAAAACTATTTGTTAAGATTTTTACAGATAAAAGGAGGTGGTTTTAAACGAATTGTTGTTTATTGCAAAGGAGGGAAAGGTGGCCAATTGGAAACTGCATTTAAACAAATCCCTAATCTAGAAGTGAAGATTAACAGCCTTGGATTCTATAATTTGTTGAAATATATCCAACTACTAAGGTACTTGAAGGGAGAGAATTTTGATACAGTATGTGATTTTACTGGCAATTTTTCCGGAGCCGTTTTGGCCATATCAAAATTTGCAAATATCGAAAAAAGGATAGCTTTTTATCGAAGTTCAAGTGATAGATTCAAGGGTAGTTTTTTTAAAAATATGTACAACAAATTTGTACGTAGATTGGTGTTGATTTACTCGACATCAATCCTCTCTAATTCAAAAACTGCATTAAACAATTATTTTTCAGGTATTTGGCGTGATGATAAGCGTTTTCTTGTGGTCTATAATGGTATTGATCTATTGTCTTTTTCTTATGGAAGCAAGTCGCTTCGGGAAGAATTTAAAATTCCTACACGGGCATTTGTTGTAGGACATACAGGTAGATTTAACGAGGCAAAAAATCATAATACTATTATTAAAGTAGCAGAAAAACTTTTGACTAGTAATCCAGATATCTATTTTATCATGTGTGGAAACGGGGTGAGGGATAATCTACAAAATATAGTACAGGAAAAGAGGTGGAGTGAGCGTATATTTCTTTTTAATAATCGTTCAGATATTGCCAGTTTTTTGCTGACTATGGATTGTTATTTTTTTCCCTCTATTACTGAGGGACAACCGAATTCTTTAATAGAAGCGATGATTATGGGCACACCATTTGTAGCATCTAATATTGATCCTATCAAAGAGACTGTGCCGGGATTTCTTGAAAAAGAATATTTGGTATCTCCGGAGGACGTTGATTCAGCCGTTTCTAAAATACTTAAGATAAGAGATAATAGGGAGGGCTATGATAAAGTTCTTGTTCAGGAATGGGCGATAGAACAATATAATGCGAACACGCAATTTGACTTATTTTATAGTCAATTGTAAAAAATGATGCTATGACTTTATTAAAAATACAACTTCTTTTTTGGGGATTGCTTTTTTCTTTTATTACTGGTAGTGTATGTGTCGGAAATATGATGGCAATATCACCAGTTTTTTTAGATAATCAAAGTGGGGCTGAGGAGGATTTGCAAAAGCTAATAGATCAGGCTTTAAAAAATGGGAAGAAGGTAGTATTTCTGGAGAAGAATAAGAAATACAGATTATACAATCAATTGGACATACGGTGTTCAATTGAAGGGAATGGAGCAATTCTTGAACCTATGACTAACGCTTCAATATCGATAAAGATTTCCGAAAAAGACGTTACAATTAAGAATTTAACTATTACTGGCTCGAAATTAAAAATGATAGCCATTCAGAATACAGGAGTCGTTTTTGAAGGATGCGAAATAGTTGGACATAACTACGGCACATTAATACAACTAGAAGCAAATAATAGCTCTTTTGTAAATTGTAAACTTCACAACTATTATCAGAAGAATATACAGTATGCCATAAAAAATGTTGGCAATAATCCCATCGTTGCCTTTAATTTAATCGGTTGTGACATCCGTGGAGGAATCCGATTTGTGAATGGTAACAACCGGACAAGTGGGGGGTATAGATTTGAAAGAAATACTATAACCGTTGACTTTTCACATGCGACCCAAAGTGTAAAAAATCAGAATGATGCGATTAGATTGTCGGGAATTAATGACGTATATTTTGATTCTAATAAATTCTTATTTATGAATGTGAATAGAGGATTTAAATTTACAGATTATGTATCTGATGAGAAAAACAAAAAGCGTTCCCTTCGACCTACTACAGATGTATTCTTTGCTAACAATACAATCATTGCTAACTCAAAAAATGGAAAGCAACTTTTTGATTTGTATGACGGAACGGGTAAAATAACGTTTACAGATAATATTATTGATGCAAAAGGACATACTATAATTTTTGAAGATAAGACAACTATTCCGCTTAATGTAAACAGGGAATTAATTTTGTCGAGAAATAGAATTAAATTTGATTTTAGAGTTTTATATTATAGGGGAGGGAATACACCTGCCCGATTATCAGTTTTAGATAATGAGTTTATTTATTCTAGGAAGGAGATAAGTTTCAATACCTCTAGAATAGGTCAGGAAAAGTCAATTGAGCTTAACCATTTATTCTATGCACGTGAATTGGATGAATTTTTATTCAAAAATAATAAGCTGCGGTCAGAAGCGATAAAAACACCTTTTTTTGATAGTTATGTTTTGAACGTTTTGAATGTGAAAATGTCAGAAATTATCAATAATGAAATAGAAGGAGCCTTACTTTTCACAGGACTGGAGGAAAGTCAGATAAAATTTACTAATAATACAATTCTTAAAACGAACTTCGCAAACTTAATAAGAATTACTCGACATTCAAGAGTTAAAGGGGGTAACAGCAGGATTATTATTAAAGATAATAATGTAAAAGAATCTAGGAATATCGTAGCAGATTTTTTTAATCAAAAATAATAATAATAGTATTTACGAAATATGAAAGCGGCTTTTATACATGATCACAATTTTGTTTACAATTCAGTTACAGATCTCTATTATGATGGTTCGGGAGGGGCTTTTGATGAAAAGCTGTGGCGACGCTATTTAGAATTATTTGATAGTTTAACCGTTGTGGGGAGAAAAATAGAAAAACTACCTAATAAGCTAGTCGTATCGTCTGCAGAGAATGTAAATTTTAAACTGATTGAAGGAGCAAGTGGGTTTAAGAGCGTTTTAAAAAATAAAAAGAAAATACAAGAGGAATTAAAAACTATTATTGATGTAGCGGATTTCGTAATAGTTAGATTGCCTAGTACATTAGGTAGCTGGGCATTTGATATTTGTAATACAACTAATAAAAAATATGTAGTAGAGATAGTAGGAGATCCTTTTGAAGCATATTGGCATCACGGTAGTTGGATTGGAAAGTTTATTGCTCCTTTAGAAGCGATAAAACTGAAGAAAATAGTTAGTAAGGCACAACATGTAATTTATGTAACACAAGAAGTTTTACAAAAAAGATATCCTTGCCCTAACAAAACGGAAGCAATTTCCAATGTAAGATTAGAAGAGGTTGTAAATGAGGGTATCGTAAGAGAATTCTATGGTAGAGAAAGCGACATATTCAGAATAGGATTGATTGGATCTTTTCATGTTCAATATAAAGGACATTTAGAAGCTCTGAAAGCATTAAAATATTTGAAAGATCAGGGGTATTCAGGAATTGAATTAAGTTTAGTTGGTACAGGAGACCCAAGTTGGGTAGAAGATTTAGCAAGACATTATCAGGTAGAGAATCAAGTTAATATCATTGGAGCTTTAAATGCAGGCAAAGATGGAATAATGCCGTTTTTGGACGATATGCATATTTATATGCATCCCTCAAAAACGGAAGGCTTACCTAGAGTGATAATAGAAGCAATGAGTAGAGGGAAGATTTGTCTTGGTTCTGATGTTGGAGGGACACGAGAATTATTAGAAGAAAAGTATATTCATAAACCAGGGTCTTGGGAATTATTGGCAAAGCAAGTCGAAGGGATATTAAAATGTGGAACAGTCGAAAAAATTGCTATTGCTTGTCGTAATTTACACGTTGCCGAAAAATATACTGAATACGTATTACAGAATAGGAGAGCTATATTCATTAAAGAAATAATTGACTTATGAGCCAGATTACTATACAACTTAGATATGTGCTTCCTTTGTGGTTTGTTCTCTTAATCACAAATTGGCTTCCAGATAATAGATTTACTATTAAGTTACGAGGTACACTTGCTCGTCCTTTCTTTAAGAGATGTGGGAAACGATTAGAGCTTGGACGAGATCTAACCTTGTTAAACTCCTACAATATTGAAATAGGTAATGATGTATATATTGCAAAAGGGGGATGGTTGAACGGTATGGGGGGGTTAATTATTGAAGATGAGGTTGTCCTGGCTCCTTATGTGGTGATTAGTACAATGCAACATGTTTTCAGAAACAACTCTGTTCGATTTGGTGGGAGTTTGCCGGGAAAGATTGTTATAGGGAAGGGAACGTGGCTAGCCGCTCATGTCGCAGTGAAATGTGGCGTTACAGTTGGGAAAGGCTGTATTGTAGGTGCAAATGCTTTTGTGGTAAAGGATACCGAGGATAATGCGATATATGGCGGTGTACCCGCAAAATTTATTAAAGAAAATAGAGATAGTCAATTTTCTATCTATAGTTCAAAAGAGTTACTTGATTCGATAAATGACAATGAAAATTCTAATAGCGATATCTGACTCTTTTTGTGCAAACTTTATTAAGGGACAGGGAAAATATCTCGCAAGTCAAGGACATGAAGTGATTGTGGTTTCCGGACCTGGTATTGAAATAGATAGGTTAGAGGACAGCGAACCCGTAAAAGTAATAAAGATACCTTTTGCTCGAGAGATATCCCCCTTTAGCGATTTGAGAGATCTCATAAGAGTAATTAAACTTGTAAAAAGGGAAAAACCAGATATCATTAATGCCGGCAATCCTAAGACAGGATTTTTATTTAGCTTAGCCCATATTTTTTTTTGGAGAACTCCATTGATTTTTACACTGCGCGGTATACGCTCAGACACTCTTTCTGGATTAAAGAAAGGTATTGTTCGGTTAACGGAGAAGGTTACTTGTGCGTTAGCAAATAAAGTTATTGCTATCAGCCCTAGCTTGAAAGCCCATGCTGAACAAATTGGAATTGTATCCAAGCAAAAATGTGTAGTTTTAAGTAAAGGTAGTAGCAATGGAATCAATATAACGCACTATTCGGTGTCTGAAGAGATCTATAAAAAGTCGAAGGAATTAGAACACGAGTATAATATACCTCCTGGAGCTTTTAAGTTAATATTTGTTGGTAGAGTTACGCGAGACAAAGGAATGATTGAGTTACTGGAAGCATTTAAATTCTGTCTAGCCTTCAACGCAAACATTCGATTAATTATCGCGGGGCCTATTGAAAGGCAAGATCCTATTCCAGAAGAATACTATTCGTTAATCGAGGAGCACCCCAACATTCACTATCTAGGAAAACAAATAGACGTTAGACCAGTATATATGTTAGGGGATGTTCTTATACTCTATTCTTATCGAGAAGGATTTGGGAATGTTGCAATCGAAGCTTCAAGTATGGGATTGCCGACCATTGTAGCGGATATACCTGGCTTGAGAGATACTACCGAGGATGGCATAACTGGGTTGCGTGTCGCACCGAAAGACGCAACTAAATTAAGTGAGGCCATCTTAACACTATATGAGAACAGGGATTTGGCTAAAGTTTATGGAAAGAACGGACAACTACGTGTTGCTGAATACTTTGCTAATGAGATTGTGTGGTCGAAACAACTTGAATTATATGTGACATTATGCAGATCATAATAACAGGAGCTTCCGGCTTTGTCGGACAAAATTTACAGCAATACTTACGGAAGAGACAATATAATGTTAAAAAAATTTCTCTACGTAACGAAAATTGGCAAAATCATTTAGAACTAGACGCAACGGCTATTGTACATCTTGCTGGAAAAGCGCATGATACTGCTAATACCTCTGCTGATGAGGAATATTTCCATGTCAACCGGGATTTAACGATAACGCTGTTCAAATCATTCTTGGAATCAAATATCCGTGACTTCTTTTATTTCAGTTCAGTGAAAGCCGTCGCCGATACCGTAGAAGGGGTGTTAGAAGAAGATGTGCAGGGCAAACCTTATACACCTTATGGAAAATCGAAATTGGAAGCAGAGCAGTATCTTCTTGACCAAACTTTGCCGGAAGGTAAGCGCCTTTTTATTATTCGTCCTTGCATGATCCATGGTCCGGGTAATAAAGGTAACTTAAATCTTCTGTATAAAGTGGTAGAAAAAGGTATTCCCTGGCCATTGGCAGCATTTCACAACCAACGGTCATTTTTAAGTATAGATAATCTAAGTTATCTTTTAGAGCAGATGTTAGTACATACAGGATTACCTTCTGGCGTGTACAATTTTGCAGATGACGAAGCTTTATCTACCAATGAACTAGTGTCGTTGATTTCCGAAACGTTAGATAAGAAACCCAAACTATGGCATATCCCTGCAGGATTAATTAGAGGTACAGTCAAAATTGGCGATGTCTTACCGCTACCCTTAAATTCTGAACGACTAAAAAAGTTAACGGAATCTTACGTAGTATCAAATGTTAAGATTAAACAAGCACTGGGCATTGAAAAACTACCGCTAACAGCAAAAGAGGGATTGGAGAAAACAATTAGGAGTTTTCGTAACTTGTAAAAAATACAAATAACAAACATGGCATACATACTTGTACTCATTGCACTATTTGTTTTAGAACTGCTTTACTTTCGTGTCGCCGATCGTTTTAATATTATCGATAAGCCCAACGAGCGATCCTCCCATACGACTATTACATTGCGGGGAGGGGGCGTCATCTTTTACCTAGGCGCATTAGTTTACTTTTTTCTGTCCGGCTTTCAATATCCTTGGTTCTTTCTGGGACTAACCCTGATGACGGTCGTCTCTTTTTTGGATGATGTTTTTACGCTGTCTAATAGAATACGTCTCTTAATCCATTTTGCCTCCGTATTGCTTATGGCTTATCAACTAGATGTGTTTGAAATGCCTTGGTACTACCTGCTTATTACCTTTATCGTTGTAGTCGGGGTGATTAACGCCTATAACTTTATGGATGGTATCAATGGTATCACAGCCTGTTATAGTTTAGCAGTTGGTGGTTTGTTGATGTTGGTGAATAACGAAGTGGGGTTTGTTGCTCAGGATTTATTGGCATATACAATGCTGGGCGTATTGGTATTTACGTTTTTCAATTTCCGCACGAAAGCAAAATGTTTTGCTGGCGACGTTGGTTCTGTAGCTATTGCTTACATCTTGCTCTTTGCATTAGGAGCACTCATTATCAAAACCGGCAATCTGATTTATTTCCTTTTTCTAACGGTGTATGGTATTGATGCGGTATGGACGATTATCCGTCGATTGTATCTAAGAGAAAATATTTTTGAAGCACACCGCTCGCACCTATATCAGTTCTTAGGTAATGAAGCTGGTGTCAATAAACTGTTGATCTCTTTTTTATATGGAGCAATCCAGTTTCTCATCGGCCTAACTGTAATACACTTTGCCAATAAAGATGCTATCACGCAATGGATATTTGCGCTCGTACTTCTGGGTGGATTGAGTGTGCTATATCTAATTATAAAAATGTGGGTGATCCGGAAATATTTCCGTGTCGGAGAAACAGCCATAAAAGCATAATAATGGAAGAAAAGATAGTAAAATCTATAATAGGAGGAATTGCGAAAGACCACCGCGGGCAAATTAGGTTTGTCAACGATTTTGATATGACGCCGGTCAAACGTTTTTATATTATCAAAAATACGGATACGGAGTTAATTCGCGGCTGGCGAGCACATCGTATGGAACAGCGTTGGTTTTATGTGCTTTCTGGCACTTTTGCGTTAGATCTCGTGCGTATAGATGATTGGGAAAATGCATCGCCGGATCTACCTGTCGAAAAGCGTATATTAAAAACAGAAGAACAACGAGTGATACATGTTCCGGTTGGCTATGGTACAGCATTCCAAGCAATGGAACCAGAAAGTGAATTGTTGGTGTTCGCCGATTATGGCATAGAAAATGCAAAGAATGACGATTATACTTGGCCAATAGATTATTTTGTAAATAAAAAATGAAACATGCACGTTTAATACTTCTAGTTCTGGGGCTGCTTGCCACTAAAGCAGGGATATCCCAAATCCATTACCAGCCCTATTCATACGAGCAGTATCAGCGGAATATGTCACAGATACATGCGGATAGCTTAACTCATACAGTGGTAAAGCCGTTTATCGGAGCGAATATAGATGCCCGGCACGAAATAGGCACGCAAGATACCACCAGAAGTTGGTGGTACCGGAAGCTGTTTAACGAACATCTGATAGAAGTTGCTAAAGACGACCACACCTTTTATCTGGATTTCATGCCCGATTTTATAATCGGAGGCGAACGCGGAACGAATAGCAAGAGTTTGTGGACAAATACACGTGGTGCACAGGCGGGTCTTTCGGTGAACAAGAAGTTTTCTTTATTTGTTAGTTTCTACGAGAATCAGGCGCGCTATGCGAGTTATATCGACAGTACGGCCCGCGGAATTGGTAATTTGCCCGGACAAGGTTTTTCTAAAAACTTAAACACAGGTAAATACGATTGGATGAACGCTACGGCGAACATGAGTTACCATTTCTCGGATGCATTTAACGTGAGCGTAGCCTATGATAAACTCCATATCGGTGAGGGGTATAGATCCGTCTTAATCTCTGATAATCCGTACAATTTCACACACGCCCGCTTATCGGGAACAGTTGGCCGCTGGCAATATCATTCGATATGGGCATATATGAACGATCTGCGAAACCCACGTATGGCGGACGTCGATAATCCTTTTTCAGAACGACTAGGGAATGGTGTTAAGTATGGTGCTTTCCAGTATGTTGATTATCTGGCAGGTGAAAAGGTAACACTGGGTCTTTTCCACTCCCTCATATGGGCGCAGAACAATCAAGGTACAGGGGGAAAGGCGAACGGCGGTTTAGGGCTAAATGTGAAATATCAGCCTTGGCAGAAATATATCTTTTATGGGCAGTTGTATGCGGATGATATTTCTAAGTTTGGTTTCGGAAGCGGCGACAATCACCGTACAGCGTTTCAACTGGGCGGAAAAACGTATGACCTGTTTGATGTTGCGAACTTGAATGTGACGGTAGAGTATAATCAAGCGGCCCCCTATACCTATCAACATCCTAACAACCGGATTAACTATACAAGTAACGGGGAACCATTGGCCCATCCTCGGGGAGCCAATTTCCGTGAGGCATTGGGAATTGCTACCTACCGTTGGAACCGATGGGAAGTTTATGGCCAGTCCATGTACGCACGTTATGGTCTTGACCCAACTGATACTCGTAATGTCGGGGTAGATCTATTTAAGGAAGACGTGACAGAGGATGGTTTTAAGATAGCGCAAGGGAATCTAAATAACTTGTTTTACCACGAGCTCCGCCTTTCGTACGTTATGAACCCGAAATATAATCTGCGCTGGGAGTTGGGGCTGATAGATCGTCGCAACAAGAATACGGTTAGCGGCGATTACCATCATTCAATGATTTTTACCTTTGGCTTACGGTCGTCCTTCAGAACGTTCCAACGGGAGTATTAAGATGCGTATGGTGCATTATGTCAGCCCACCGGAATTTCATCGGGTGGTGAAATAGAGTCCGTTAGACGCTTGCTTCCAACTTACGATGTCATAATGGGTGCGGCGCTGGGATTCGTTTCCGCCATATAGCAATACCTTTTGTACTGCATGCGGGCTCATATGAGACTGAAATTTGTCTAATTGCTTGAATAGGTCATTTTGTACCGTTTTGGTCGCTTTAATTTCTGTCGCAAAATAAGTATCCCTGTTTTTCCATAGTAAATCGATTTCTACGCCATTGCTGTCCTGCCAAAAATACAATTCCTCGAACAGGTACTGATGGTAGAGTGCTTTCTGGTGTTCTGCTACGATCATATTTTCGAATACATTGCCTTTTGATCTATCGGTAAGCAGCTGCTCATCCGTTCTGATCCCTAATAAAAAGCACAGCAGGCCAGTATCGTAAAAATAGAGCTTAGGTGTCTTAACGAGCCTTTTATTCCGATTCTCATAATACGGTTGTAAGAGAAATGTTATATAGCTGCTTTCCAATATAGAAAGCCATTCCTTGGCCGTGTTATAGGCAATATCTGCTTCATTCGAAAGTGCATTAATGTTAAGCAACTGGCCCGCTCTGTTGATGAATTTGCATAATATGTATTAATGAATATGCATAATGTGTTTTAATGAATTTGCATAAATCAAATGTTTGATTTGACAAAAATAACTGTTTATTGAAGACAGGAGAAGATAGGCGTTAGGTTTTAAATTGGAAGATCGCAGGGTTAAAAACCCTGCGGATCGAATGCCAGTCAGATCTTATTAACCAGCTGTTTTATATGTGGACAACTGCGCTTGTAAAAATTTACGTGCATGGTGTATACGGGTCTTGACCGTACCTTCTGGCATATTAAAATACGCGGCAATCTCCTTGTATTTATAGCCTTCGATATGCATGTTGAAAATTTCACTGCTTTCAGCTGGTAATTTTTTCATTGCCAATTCAATATCATCCATAGTAAACTTCCCTTCGCTGTTATTTCGGCTGAATGGTTCACTACAGCCCATGTCGCGTACGTCACATAAATGGGAGTTTTCATAGGCCAATCTTTTCTGATCGCGACGATATTGATTTATAAATAAATTTTTCATGATCACATACAGCCAAGACATAAACTTTGGGTTATTCTCGTATTGGTCGATATACGCTATAGACTTGACAAGAGTTTCCTGGACCAGATCCTGGATATCATCTGGGTCTTTTGTAAACTTTTTGGCAAACTGTGTTAGAGTAGATTTGCTTTGTTCGATCTGCTGTTGTAACTGAATAGATGTCATAAATAAATTTTTATAAATTGAAAATTATGAACGATGTTACAACTATTACAAAACTGATGCTAAAAATGAGCGATTTACGGCGTTCCGTATGTAGAAAAACGATTGTTGTGATAAATACTTGTCTATACGTATTTATACGTTTTTCCGGCTTAATTTGCTTATTATTTAGTGCCAGAGGCTATTTTTAGCCTCTGGCACTTTTCTTTTTGTGTAAGATATATTTATTGATTTTCAGTATAAATATTGGTTATAAACGTATTTTCTGCGTTATGGCTGACCGCCTCCGCCAGCAGCGCCGTATATCTGCCCTGTTGAATAGCTGGCACTATTATCTGCCAACTGTACAAAAATTGAAGCAAGTTCAGCCGGCTGCCCAGCACGTGCCAGCGGTGTATCTGCGCCGAACTTCGGAAGGTTTTTCTGCTCCTGGCCACCGCAGACCTGCAACGGTGTCCAAATTGGGCCGGGAGATACGCCATTCACGCGGATACCCTTCGGTCCAAGCTGCTTGGAAAGGGACTTTACATAAGCAACGTTTGCAGCTTTGGTCTGTGAATAGTCAAATAGATTTTCTGAAGGATCATATGCCTGTACAGATGTTGTTGCGATAATGGACGCTCCGGGCGGCAAATGGGGCAGTGCAGCCCGCGTGATCCAAAACAATGCGTAGATGTTCGTCTTCATCGTGGCATCGAAGCTATCGTCGCTGATGTCCATTATCGACAGGTTGCTTTTTTGATAACCTGCATTGTTCACTAATATATCCAGTCCGCCCAACTGTGATACGGCTTCTTCTACTAGCTTCCTGCAAAACGCTGCGTCGGTAATATCACCGGGAATAGCTACCGCCTTTCTGCCGGCCGCCTTGATGAGGGCAATAACGTGCTTGGCATCCTCTTCTTCGGCAGGAAGATAGTTTATGGCAACATCTGCGCCTTCCCGGGCGTAGGCAATGGCCGCTGCTCGGCCAATACCAGAATCTCCTCCTGTTATAAGAGCCTTTCGGCCGGCCAGGCGTCCGCTTCCTTGATATGACTTTTCGCCGTGATCCGGGACAGGATCCATCTGCGATGCAAGGCCTGGATGCGGTTGCTGTTGCTTCGGGTAAGGGGGCTTGGGATATTTATCTAATGGGTTCTCAAGTTCGGGATTGTTGGTGTTCTCCCTTTTGTCGCTACCGCCTGTAGCGAAAGAGGGACTTACTACTAAGGTGGCCATGGTAGCCCCGATTCCTTTTATGGCGTTTCTCCGCGATACATTGTTTTCCTTTTTCATAACGATATATTTTTCATTTACGCTGTATTGTTCTGTTTTAATTGAACAACGTGTTCGGGTTTCCGTTTTCAAAAGAATGTACTGTTTCGCTTGTACTAGTTGATTAAAAACTATTTTGCTATAACTGTGTTCATTTAATGTGGATAACAAAAAATGGTGCAATTAGACAATGGTATGATGGAAAATAATAGTTTACTGCTTAACGAAGCTAATGTGTTGCTCAATTTGTTGGCAAAAAGATATAATTACAACAAAAAGGTGTCACATATTTCCGATTTATCAGATTTCAAGAATAAGATACTAAACATTTCTTGGAATGATGACGGCCGTGATTATGGTGGAGAGCGCGTTTACATCTTTCTCGACGAAGGGATAGTCATAAATTTCGATAATCAGGTTTATCTTCATGTTAGCGAAAATTTTGCAGGCTTAAAAGAGTATTTTGAAGGGAGCAAACAGGTTTCTGCATAGGTAGGACATTATCGATTATAATGGTCCACTGCAGCTTCTAGTTTGCGTAGACCCGATAATTGCATTGTGTATCCACCTATCGCGAATCCGACGCCTGCGCCGAGCAAAATATAGCTGCTCGTAAAATTAGGTGCCTGGGGCTCGCTGGAAAATCCATTTTGCATATCAAAATCAACTTTGTTCCGGTTTGCGTTTACAAAAAAGGATACTAACGAAGCGCCAAGCGCAACACCCGTAGCAATATACATATTTCGACTTCTACGTACACTTTTGCGATAACCCTTCAACAGATCGATACTTTCCATATCATCTGCCATAGCCATGTTTAGGTTGGTATAATTAACTTTTTTAAGGTCGTCATACCCCTTATTGAAATACATCCGCATGTTGACACCGTTGTCATGATGTCGATGGTGCCGACTATAACGATATCCACTTGCGTAGTTCCAATAGCTGTCAGGACGCTCCATAAAGATATTGATCCTGCCTTCTATTACCCGCTCTGCCAATTGCTCTTTGCCCAGGCCGGGTAAGCGGCGCATGGTAGCAAAAAAACCTTCATCTATATTGAAAAACTTGACATTGTGGAGAGGGATACGCTTCGAATCTGCTCTTAAAGCCAATTCGTTAAACATATTTGGCCGCAGCCTTATGTTATCAGCATAGAAAATTGAATCAGAATCAAACAATACAAAGTTTTTAGATTCATCAGGTTGAATAGCTGATTGTGCGTACAGATATTGTACACCGGTTAAACCAAAAATAAACAGAAAAAGGAAGAGCTTCTTGTGGTATTTGTTCATTGAAATAAATGCTAGCGATAAAATGGTAAATGTAGGTATTTTATGCAGCTATATCAAGTAGCCCTATATTGGCTAGGAGGCACAATTACCATACTTGTATGAAAATATGGCAGGAATCGATGATGCCGCTATATGTTAAAATTCGTGAAAAGATAGACGACTATAAATAGGGACGAACCAATATGGAAGACATAAAAAAATGCTTTTCAAGCGTGTGCTATGAAGGGGTTCCGTCGTCAAAAAATCTGGAAATATTTTTTATTAGTTGCAATAACAATAATTTGGCTTAAACAAACTTATTGTCTTTTGGCATAGTTTTAGGATTACATGTATGCATTGTTTTGAAAACTGGATATATAAAAGTTGTTTGTGCTACGTTTATTGAGAAACAACATATATTGCTTTCAAAAGAAATGTTAGATGCGAAAACATACATGAAAAAGAGTAAAAAAGATGTGCAGATAGAAGCCGTGAAGGCTATTTTTTCCGGAGACTTGCTCCTGGAAGATGCTATGAAGAAATATGGCGTAAAAGATAAACGCACAATTGTCAGCTGGATGAAGGCTTTTTCGCCCCTATTCCGGGATAATGAATATAGTCGGAATACAATAAGTGAAGAGACTGCACAAGCCCCTGCTGTTAACGAATACATTGTGAAGGAAAATCAATTATTAAAAAGGGTGATCATCCTACAAGATCAGTTGCGGGAGCTTGAAGAGAAAAATGCGCAAATCCAAGCACATCGTAATCTCTTGATGGACAAAGTAGCCCGATTGGAACTCAAACTGCAAGCACGGGAAAAACGTGAAGCAACGCCGGACGCTTAGTGGGTAATATGTGAAGTATAGATGGAATGTCGTAAATTCGCTGAAATTAATGGTAAAAAGTATGCTGAACGATAAACAAATTAAAGAGATCGCTGACTCGCTCCTGCCGACTTTTATTCCGAAGAACGATGCAGAGACAGAACTGACTTTCAATTTTACTGTTCCACCAAAACACACTTACAAGGTTTGGTACGAGAAGGGAAAAACTGCTTGGACGTTTATAAAGTTTGAAAAAGTAGAGGTTTTGGATACTTTATAAATTCACAGGAATCATCTACGGCGCACTGTAGGCTTCTAATTGAATTATGAATTCCTAGTTCTGTGGTTGTAGCATTTACATGCTATGTGTCCATCAGAAAAATAGCACGTTGTTGCGTCGGCTAAGAAATAATTCACTATCTTTAGATCATGAACACGCAAGCCATTTTTATTATTCTTTCTTTAGGTTTCTTCCTGTCGTGCAGTAAAACAGATGATGCACCTACTACGGAGCGCTTGTCAGGAAAGTATCATGTTGTTGCGATGCAATCGGCTATTGCGGTCGATCTAAATAACGATGGCTTGAAATCGAAAGATCTTCTTCAGGAAGTTGTTCCATCCTATCTGGTCAAAGAAGATGGTGCGCTGGAGCGTATCGTCCCATTGTCTAATACGTCAGCTATATTATCTTACGATCAAGACAAGAACGAAGGAAGTCTCATCACGCCGTATCCGTTTCAGGAGATGCTTGGTCCGATTGGAAATAGAGAACCAGGGCTAGGCACATACGTGCTACAGTTTTTGTCGTTATCTTTTCGTATAGATGCGGCAGGTGGTGTAGAGGTAACCGAAGTTTCCGATAAATATCAATATACTGATTTAGCTGTTGCCAAATCGGTCGAAATTATGGAAGACGATACGTTTATTGTGGGCGTAGCGGCTAAATTGTATGATTTCACGGAAAGAGCATGGGTAGAGTGTGATGTCGAGCTGGAATGTAAAAAATTCGCTGATCTACTTTTTTAGACAGTAAAGCTGTAAAACTGATGTCTATTTTTAATGCATATAAAGTCTATAAAACATATCTCTCCTTCGTCATTGTCTTCTTCCTCTACATGTAATTTTGAATTTTCGTCCTTTCTGCTTCTTCTTTTTGCTTGACTTCTATCCGATCCATTATCTCCCGATATTGTTGGTCACATTTATCATGAAAGGCTTTTGCTTGCTGGGCAAAACCAGCGAATGTTTGATCACTCATAATTGTTTTTTTATAGTTTATAATATCCTAATTTAATGAATTTTTATGATCGTAACGAATTTCGAGCTGATGTTTCAGTAAAATGAAAGAAACCCACTTTTGCCGGGCGCGCTAGTGGGCTTCTACTGAATTATGAATTTCCAATCTCGTGAAATATTTTCAAAAATGCAAATATCTCGGAGTGAAAAATTTGTTTTTTTCTATACTCCGACTACCGGACGCTCACCATCACCATAGAAATACTCGAAAAGCTGACTGGGTTTTAAGTCAAAGGCTTTTGCCAAACCGTAGACCTCGTCAGGGTATAAGTTCTTGAATTCACCACTTAAAAGTCTCGTTAGCCTCGAGTTCTCAATACCCGTAGCTAAAGCTATCTGTGTTACGTCTTGGAGAAAGATGGATAAAAAAAATCGTAGCTTATTACTGGAATCTCCAACTTGACGAATCAACTTGAACTTGTGCTTTTTAAATAGTTTTTCACAAATTAAATCAATGTCGAGACCTAACAATGTGATAACATCATAGAAGTTCCTCGCTAAGATGTTTTTCCTAGTTCCCAATAATTCTTTTACTCTCAATTCGAAATCACGCTTTTCTTTTCCCGAAAACCTTTTCGAGATAGATTTTAAAATAAAAGTCGAAAAAAACTCGGTCTCTAATTTATTGTCTATCAATTCTTTTTTATTTTTATTTTATAAAACAGCATTTAAGTTTGCTGTTATTTATAAAGTTTGTTATATTTGTTTTGTAATCAGTTTGTTCTGATTAGAGTCTCGTCCCGGTAAGAACTAGCAATTTTTTGGACACGAGACCTTTAGGAGCTGTCAATCCCATTTTGTACATTTGCGCATATGGGGTGAGCTCCTACTGGATTCTGCGTCGTGGTCTTTGCTAGTACCGTACTGGGGCGGATGAAGGTAGGAGCTCTTCCTTTTTCAGAAACCTCCTCTCTTCTCCATCAGACTCCGAATTTTTCTTAACCACATAAAGTATGATTATGAAAAGAACAGGAATTAAAACTCAAAACAAAGCACCACATTCCGTAGGAGAGCATAAACCTCGCCCTACACGAAAACTGCTTTTCAAAAATGTGATCCGCTCGCCGGAATAGCGGTTTAAAGAGACGGTGGGGGAGCGGATGAAATAGCGGTGCCCGGTAGCACAAAAGCCGTTATAATCTACGCCTCCCACCTTTACCGACCACCATCAAAAGCACCTAACTGGATTTTGGCAAATGGTCAGTCTATCTTTAAAATTCGCACTTTAAATGTAGAGATTTTTTGCCTAATTACCTAATGATAGATGCGTTTGGTTATTGTAAAGCAACAAAGAGTGGTCGGTTTTTGTAGAGCCGACTTAGGAATACGGATGCAGAACCGATTATCGAAGGATTATGAAGACCGTCTCAGCGTATTCTTTTTCACCTTATTTACTGACACGCGAAGCGGTAAAAGCTAGGACAGCGAGATAGCTGCAGAACCTTGCTCATACAGTTTTCCATTGCTTCGCATAACATTTAAAAGAATGCAGAAATTATGCAATAGGGAGAGGTATTGCCTTTTTAAATCCGGATATAAGCGAAGCAGGACGTTTTTCAACTTTGCGATACCAGTATGTTTCATGTTGTTTAATCTATCAACAGCCCAGGCGCAGTCTCCCGAGAACGGGGAGGCTGCCAAAGGGCAAACCGAGATTAGGCCGTTGTTAGTGGGCCAAAAAGTACCGCACGAGTTCTGGACGGAAAAGCATCTACTTTACATAAACGGAGATACTGTTAGGCAGGATTTATCTACGTATAAAGACAAAGTATTGATCTTGGGTTTTTGGGCAACCTGGTGTTCGCCATGCCTAAAGAACGGTACGCTGATACAGGAAGCCATAGATCAACATCCCGAGAGGTTCGCATACGTCAAAGTTAATCCGGTAAGAACGACAGATAATATATCCAGAATCGAGAAACTGCTTGATGGGCCAATAGGCCGAAATTATAACCTGCACAAGTCCAATTTTTCATCCATTATAGAGGATGGGTATCTTCAGACTCTCTTCCCCCATCATGGCTATCCGCTGTATGTATGGATCAACAACGGGATAATCCAGATAATGACCTTCAGGAATTTATTTGACCAGCGTATCGCTCATCATTTATTAGGAGGTGGACTATGAGGTACATCATGATATTTGTATATATACTGGGGGCGAGTGCAATTGCGCATGGACAGGTACACATCGTAGGATCGGTGCTTGATAGCGTTGGCAATGGGATACCCGAAGTGACCGTAGCAGAACAGGGGCAGGCCAGCGCAGTTTCTACAGATAAGGAAGGCCGGTTTGAGATCATTACTATACGGGACAATGGTTATCTCACATTTCAGCATGTGGGCTATCAAAGTGCTGTCCGTTACTTTGATAAAAAGAAACAAGAAATAGTTATTACCTTGAAGCAGTCCATCTCCGAGATTGAAGAAGTTATCGTTTCGACAGGTTATCAGAACCTTCCGAAAGAGCGGGCAACGGGCAGTTTTGAGCACATGGACAGAGAGGCTTTGGAAACACGGACAGGGAGTAATATATTGGAGCGGTTGG
Source organism: Sphingobacterium chuzhouense (assembly GCF_014692525.1). GTDB lineage: Bacteria > Bacteroidota > Bacteroidia > Sphingobacteriales > Sphingobacteriaceae > Sphingobacterium > Sphingobacterium chuzhouense. The sequence goes on along the minus strand of NZ_JACNYL010000006.1, from coordinate 127,406 downwards.
AAGGCCTGACGCCGGGTCTGCAGTTCGACAATAGATCCGGTACGCCAGAACTCAATATCCGTGGAATAAGCACGCTGTCTTCTACCATGACAGGGCCATTGATTGTCGTGGACAATTTCCCCTATCAGGGCGATATCGCCAATATAAATCCAAACGATATCGAATCGGTAACCCTGCTAAAAGACGCCGCAGCTGCATCGATATGGGGGGCAAGGGCCGGAAACGGTGTCATCGTTATTACAACAAAGGGTGCAACCGGAAGAGAACGCGTCAGTATAGATTATAGCAGCAATATCAATATCAGCGGCAAACCGGATTTGTTTTACAATCCTGACCTGTCCACTTCGGATTTTATAGATATCGAACGATTCCTATTTGGAAAGGGACATTATGACCCCACATATTTGGGAGCGGAGAGAACTAAAAAGAACACGATATTTTCACCTGTCGTGGAGTTAATGTACCAAGAAAAGATGGGGGCTATAGGCCTGCAGGGAATGGAGACGGCGATTGATCGTTATCGTAACATCGATTATAGACATGAGCTTTTGGATCTGTTCTATCGTAACCCCTTTCTTGAACAGCACCACATGGCCCTAAGTAATCGTTTTCAAAGAGGAAGCCATAGGCTTACCATCGGATATGACAAAAGCATGGGCAGCCAGCCGGGCGATAAAAGTAATAGGCTTAGCATACGTTCAGTGACGAGTTTGCAGTTGAGTCCTAAACTCTCTGTTGAAGGCAGGCTGAACTATACTAATCAGCGCAGGGAAAGTTATGGGGATCTCATGGAGTACGGATTTTCCCCCGGTGGGAGTAGATCCACTATTTATCCTTATGTCCAATTTCGGGGCGAGAACAAGGAGGCATTACCTATCCCAAGGAACTATAACCTGGAATATATAAAAACACTGCAGGACCTACCGTTATTGGATTGGATGTATTACCCGGCGGATGAAATGACGCAGACGGAATCAAGTAGTCTACGGAACCATATCCAGGCACAGTTGTCCTTTCAGTATCAACCCATGGACGGTCTCTCGTTAAATATGCTATACAATTTTGAAAACCAACCCTTTGAATATGGTACCCTAAGAGGGGAGGATTCATTTTTTATGCGTAATCTGATCAACAGATATACACAGATAGACGGTGGCAATATAAAACATATTGTTCCCTTGGGCGGTATGCGTTCGTCAAATATACAGACAATGCGATCTTATAACCTTCGGGGACAGGCTAACTATCACAAAAACATAGCTAATAGACATGAAATAACGATGTTGCTCGGAGGGGAGGTGTCGGATAGGCAGGTTGATACAAAAGGATTTACCGTATTGGGATATGATGAAAATTTAATGATCAGCCAGATAGTCGATGTCATCGGTACCTATCCTATATTCGACGGTCTCGCATCAAACAGCCGAATTCCGGTGAATCTTGAAGGTAGCCATGGGGGGCAGACACAACGTTTTGTTTCGTTTTATTTCAACATGGGGTATACCTTGGATAATAAATATGGTCTGAGTTTCTCGACAAGGCGGGACGCATCCAACCTGTTCGGTGTAAGTACGAACGATAAATGGAATCCGCTGTGGTCCGTCGGTGCAAGTTGGTTAGCGCACAATGAATCTTTTTTGAAGAGTTCCGATTGGATCAATAGCTTGAAACTGAGAGCTACATATGGACATAGCGGCAATTCAGGTGGAGTGGCCAACACGCTGCCGATTATCTCGTACCAGTCTCCTTCATCGACATCAATTAACCAGTGGCCGAACGCTATAGTAACCACGCTTTCCAACCCTAATTTACGGTGGGAGGATGTGCGCATGATGAATCTGGGACTGGACTTTTCACTGCTAAAAAATGCGATCAGTGGCTCTTTTGAAATATACGATAAAAAATCATCTGACCTTCTATCGACAGATATGATGGATATTACGACAGGCTTTTCATCAATCACGAGAAATGTAGCGGAGTTGAAAGGCAAGGGAATAGATGCCAGATTAACAGGAAGATATAAAATGGGCGGATTATCGGGACAGAGTACATTCAATTTTTCCAGGAGTCGAACCCACGTAACCAAATTCTTTGGTTCAAATGTTACGGGATCGTTTTATGCTGAATCATCAGGCAGGTCGATGGCTAGGCCAGTACTCGACAGGGAACTATATCCGGTCTTTTCTTTTAGGTTTGCAGGATTGGATTCGGAGACGGGTGATCCACAGGGATGGTTGAACGATGAAATTTCTAAAGACTATAACAATATGCTTAGGGATTCCGTACAGAACTTGAGATATCATGGAACCGCGTTACCTCCCTACTACGGGTCACTGATGCAAAGTTTAACATGGAAAAACCTCACGCTATCGTTTCTGATTGCCTATAAGTTCGGTCACTATACGCAAAAAAATACAATAGCCTATAACAGCCTTTTTAACACATGGGGAGGAGGACATGCGGATTATTCAAAAAGGTGGCAAAATCCGGGTGATGAACAACAGACAACGGTGCCGTCGATGACTTACCCTGCCGTAAACAATCGGGATCGATTCTACGCGGCCTCGGAGCCTAATATTATCCGGGGGGATCTTATCCGTTTGCAGGACGTGGGGCTAGATTATCGCTTTACGGTAAGACCTTATAGAAGACATACAGATATCAGAATTTTCTTGAAGGTCAACAACCTAGGGTTGCTGTGGCGCGCTAATAAAGACGATATAGATACGGATTATTTTGATCTACCGCCGGTGCGGAGGTATTCATTTGGAGTTACCTTAAACCTTTAATTACGGAGCAATGAAAGATAGAATAATTACAATGCTTTTATTAATAGCAGGATGTTCGATATGGACTGCCTGTGAGCGATTTTTGGATGCCAAGCCATATAGTACATTGGCCCAACCGCATACACTGAAAGACTTGCGGGCGATACTGGACAGGGAGGAGAGTATTAATAATATATATCCCATGGCACTGCAGGTAGCGTCGGATGATCTGGAGACGACCTACGAAGCGCTCACATCCATGCCGCAAATTTTCCAGAATACCTACCTATGGAACGATCAAGGCTTGGATGGTGCCAGTTGGAGTAACCCTTATCAGGCCATCAGCATAGCCAATGTAGTACTGGAAGCATTGGAAAGGATAGATGGAGGGGATGTTAGGTTGAGAAAGCAATTGGAAGGCGAAGCGCTTTTCATACGGGGTTGGATGCTGTTTAACCTGGCCCAGATTTATTGTAATTCTTATTCGGTAACAGGTCAAAATAATGGGTTAGGGCTCGTGTTGAGAATGGATTCAGATTCGGAAATCACCATTGGACGATCCAATTTGGAGGATACATATATAAGGATATTTACCGACCTGCACAAAGCGTTGGAACTGCTACCGGAAGAAGGGGAATTTATTACTCGCCCCTCTAGACTGGTTGTTCATGCGGCCCTAGCGAGAATTTATCTTGTTATTGATGATTTTGAGCATGCAGAACGTATGGTGGACGAGGTTTTAAAAGTCAAAAATAATCTTTTGGATTTCAGTACATTGGATTTTGAAGCACGTTATCCCTTGGAAGTAGGAAAAAATACAGAAATTATTTATCATGCCGCATCGATATCTACGGGCCATTTTGTGGCAAATGCGAGTACACATGCCAATCCTGAGCTGTATAGTTTATATGATGAAAACGATTTGCGGAAGAGAGCTTACTTCGAAAGTGGCAATATCGGGATGAAATTTAGGGGTTATTACCACGGTCGAATGGCAGATTATTTTGCTGGGTTGGCTACGGATGAGATGTACCTGATAAAAGCAGAATGTGCGGCACGTAGAAGAGATATAGAAACAGGAAGCTTTTATCTGAATGAACTCCGAAGACACCGCTATGAAAAAGAATATTTTGAGGTATTGTCATTTACGACTGATATGGAACTCCTTACAGAAATTATAGAAGAAAGAAGACGGCAGCTCGTTTGCCGTGGTATTCGTTGGTTAGATCTAAGGCGATTGAACAGGGATGAGAATTTTGCCCAGAGCATTTATAGGGAACTTGACAGGGATGGTGAGCAAATTATTTATGAATTGAAACCGAATAGTTTAAGATATGTCTTTTTGATTCCAACAATGGCAGTCGAAATCGGAAGGTATGAACAGAACCCAAGGTAATCGGGAGTATCAATTGGAGGGGCGGGTTCCCCCTCCAATTGGAAGCTTTATTCGGCTTTAAATCCTGTAACAGTAGAATTTAAGGTTGGATTAGGATTTGGACCTGATAAAGAGCTAAGCGCCTCAATAATCTGATCTTGCACCGTCACACCGTCTACCGGAGCCTCCATGTGTGGTTGTCCATCCGTAGTGGGACTTTCAGGAGCCTCTATCTGACAGATGGTTTCAAAAGGTAGTTCACAAGGTTGTGCATCGTCGGGATCCGACGAATAGTTACGACTATCGGTCGCATCGTTGCTAAAATTACCTGTAAAATACCAAGTCTGGTTTACAAGTGCCTTCTCCGATTCAACTTTCACCTCTTTCTTCTCCTTATCATCTCCGTTACCATTAGGAGCAGCAGTCGCTGTTCCGATCAAACATACTGCAAATAGTGTAACTACACCTTTTGCATATTTTATTTTTAAACTTGCCATGGCAAATAATTTAAAATTTTCAATTTAGTTTTTACAATCCGTTAGAAGGCATGCCCTACCGCCAGAACAGACACCTGCGAGTGCCTTGGGCATTTATTTTTGTACCCGCCTACCGGGGAATACTGCAAATTTTCTTCTGTAATGTGTTGTGCTCATGATTTTATCCTTTACTTTGTTTTATATGTCAAAAGTAAAGGGTAGAATCAAGCGAGTGTTAGGCAGAAGTTGACATCAGTAAGGGACAAAAGTTGATATTAAGGTTTCGCCTTTCGGATATGGGAATTATCTTCGACCGACGGATTTTTGATCCAACGTACACCCAGTAAGCCACGGTAGATGGGAAAGGAAAGCGTGTCCCCGACCTCAACCTGATCATAAAGTGACTTTTTTAAGTCAAAACCTGTTGGCTCCCCATCACCCCATATATCGACGTCAACAGTGAAAAAAGCCGGAAAGCTATCGTCGTGTTTTTTTGCATATATGGGTGCCTGAACGGACCCCATAGGTTTTCCGGTAGGCACACAGTTGATAATGTGAAGCAAACCGAATAGCATAAATGGCAGGCATAAAAAAGTAATATAATAAGCTCGGCTATGGAGTAAACGACCGTAGCGCCAATGGAGAATGGCCGTCAGGACAAAGCTGGCAACAACGAGCGGAAGATAGGCTGAAAGACTGAATTCCAAAGTCACAGAAAACAAAAATAGAATGGTCAGAAAAAATAAAACAAAAGGTATCGGGTGCTTGACTATTTCGAGCGTGTAGAGAAAATATATTTCCGATAGTTTACTGAACGTATACCATAAATAGGAGATAACGGAGAAAAATAGTATATAGGCGAAAAAAGTGAAAATCGGATGCACCCGGAGCTGCAACATTACAATATAGGCCAGGATAATTGGAACTAACCAAAATACGGTCAAGCACTGTTGCTGGTGCCGACGAAAGGTGGACAATGAAGGGACAGGCGGATAATCCGAGCGGCCTTGACGTTGCATAATTAAATAATCTCGAAGAGACAACAGCCGTCTAACAGGAGCGAACCCATTGCAAAATATAGAAATTTCAGTGTTTGGTTGGAATTCTTTTTTTATAGGTTCGAAATGCGCTGTGCCTACATGATCTGCATTCGGGAGTGTGATGGTAAAACGTAGTTTGCTTTTGCCAAAAGGAACTGTTTTACGCCATTCCTGCAGGGTATCGTCCTTTAAGACAAGACGATAGCTGATAATTTGTGTTAAGTACAGGGTGAAGACTATGAACATAACGATAAACATACCCGTAAAAAACCAAAAAAGATCCTCGGACAATGGGTCTTTATAACTAAGGGATATGAGAAAGACAAATAGGTACAAAAAGGCACACGCAATACCAAAGAAGAGTAGAATGTACCAACGATAATAGGTGTAGACAATTTTTTGACGCATAGTTGTAATAGCTAGTAAAACGAATATAGTTATTTATTTTATATGGATATGTAAAACCACTTTCTAACGCCGTCGATATTGACCAGGCGTCATCCCTGTTTTCCGTTTAAAGAAACGGTTCAATTCACGGATGCCCGGAAAGCCACACAGCAGACTGATTTCCAGCAAAGTATAAGGCTCTTCCAATAATCGCCTTATTTTCTCCGTAACCAGGCCATCGCGGTAGTCGTTCAGTTTTTGCTGATGGTACCGCTGATGCAGCCGGCTGAGGTACTCGTGGCGCACATGCAGCTGCCCGGCGGCGTCCCGGATGCGCACCGTATTGCCGAACAGGGCAATACGGTGCGCCAGCAGGTCCCTGCAGCGCTGTATAAGCAATTCGGGATCGGTGGTGCGTTCATACGTGTCATATACTTTTTCTTTTGCGAGTTTCAGTAAGCCGATCAGTTCTTGGACGACAAACTTTTCATTTTCGATATCGCCCTTTTTAATGCACCGGCAAAAGCGCCTGATTTGGCCAAGAGTGTGCTCACCGGCAGGGAAGTCGATGCTCACTACCGGTTCGGGAAGGTTTGCCCGGTAGGCCTCGATGACATCCTGTAAAAATGCAAACGGACGCTCATTGCCATCGCGGAATAGGCCGCCATCAAAATAGAAACCGAAAAGACAATAGCTTCCGGGCGCTAAATGGAGCTGATACTGCCCGTTGGGCAAATAAACGAAACGTGCACGTTGGCCCGAAAGTGTGGCAAGGGGCTCGCCAGTATCAGCACACAAGGTAACGGCCTGGTGAGCGCGGAGCAGGTAACAGGCATGCAGATCGGCCATCGTGGCATGGACAGGAATACGCAGTTTTTCCCGAAGCACAATGTCGTAGCTATATAGGTAGCCATCTTTGGCGTCAAATTCCTGTGCGATGGCATAGTCAGAGCCTTCGCGGTAGTAGTGCACATCGGCATGGCGGATGGGAACCATCGGATCGGGCATATCGGCCGAGGTCATTTTCCTCGGCAAGCCAAAATGGGTAAATAGGTGCAGGTGTAGGCTTTTCAGCATGCGATATCCGTCAGTTAATCCGGGGCTAGACTACAAAAAACTTTCTTCAAGAACGAAAAAAATAATAAAGGGTATCGATTTGGGGTATGAGGGTATCCACACAGCATATGACGGTTTTAGATAGCCGATAAAATACACTTCATGGGGCACTCCGTACCTCTCTGCTATTTTTTTTTGACGGGCGAAAACAAACAGCCAATTTCACACCGTGATCACGCCGCTCCGAGGGCTAAGGGGCTAAGCGATCTGCCGAGGAAAGGCAGGTGCTAAGTGAAATTGTAAATCGTATTGAAATGGAACAGTTTATTTTTGAAATCCAATCCATTGCCGCCAAAGGTGTCCAAACGTGCAGTTTGGGAGAAGGCTTTAGCCTGTTGAGCCAGATCGGCGGTACGGGAAAGTGCAATCTCTACTACGTGTAGCGGTAGAGGACGACTAACAAACGGAATCTAGATATCCATAAACTAGCCTGTCGTACGGCAGGCTAGTATCGTAAACCTATTATTCTTTTTAACATGACGAATAAAAATCAATTGGCGACGCTCGCTAATGCCGCCGCGTGGAATAGCAGCGTAAGGCTGGTTACCATGTTCTATCACTGGGGATTGGTGCGCGACTATGCCCATCTTGTCGAACTGCTGGTCAAGCATCAGGCATGGCTGAAGCAACCCGTATTTAAAGACGATGGCTTACTGCTGGAGGAATTGGTAAGACAGTGGCCACAGGTCGACGGTAGACCGCGTATATGGGCGTGTTTCCATATCGGCCCGTACGGATTGATCCCCCGGGCTTTACTTTTGAAAAACCGCGGTGTCGCAGTGCTTCTGAAAGACGAGGTGTTTGAAGAGCAACGGCATAGGTATGTAGCGCAATTCTTGGAAACCTTCCGCCGCCAACCCACGGATGGGGAGTTGCGTTTTGTCCGTAGCGGTGACCGCGATTGTTTAGTGCAATTGAAACGGAGCTTGGAAGATGGACTGGACATCGTTTGTTTCGTAGACGGGCAGGAGGGTAGTGCGGAAAGAAAGGGTTGGACGATGGTTAACCTACGCAATGTGCCGATCCCGGTGCGCTATGGGATGGCGGTGCTCAGCCGTTGGACGGGTGCAGCGGTTCGACCCGTTGTCTTTTCGCTGATCCAAGGTGCTCTTCGGTTGTGTAGCTTAGGGGATGTTCATCCTGTTGACGCGGATCAATACCAATCCGTACTGCAGCATTGTTATGATCTGTTACATGACCTCACGGCAGAGGAATGGGTACAATGGGAATTTGCATCATCATTTTTTGAAGTGGTTATGCGGGACCACGCAGGCAAGGAGACAACCGTAAAGCACGAGCCGTGGTGGCTTCCTGTTATGACCTCGCAGGAACAGCTATTGATCGACGTTAAGTCGGGCCAGACCACTGCTGTTCCAGAAACAGCGCATCAGGATTTCTGCGAAAGGGTACAGGCACTCATCGTAAAATTTTAGTGAAGAAAGACAAAGACCGACCGTAACTTTTGTTTTTCCCGAATAATTCCGGTTTCTTAGCCAGATCGACCTATAAAAGACACGTATGAGAAGTATCTATCTGTTACGTCCTTTTCCCAAGGCCGTTCATATCGCTATTTGGATCGTTTATTTTGGATGGATAAGTTGGGGCAATATCAACCTACATGGAATCAACCACGTGAAGGTATTGCTGTTGGTTATACCGTTGATGCTGGGTATCATTTATCTAAACCGGTACGGGTTGCGGAAGCTTATCGTGTTACAACGGATAAGCCGAAAAACAATCGGCTGGATGCTCGTAACGGTACTGGCATTAGGTATGGTATTGTACCTTGCGCTATATGTGTGGCCTACAGGCCTTACAGAGCTTATCCTGCCGGAAACGCCGATACATGGTATATGGCTGTATATCCTGGATTTTGTTGCCTTTTACGGCTCGTTCGCAGGGAAGGGAATCGGGCTCGGACTGGCGGAGGCAACGGTAAGCCTATTGCAATGGAGGAGATCGACGGTAGAACAACAGCGAGCGCAGACGATAAAGCTCCAACGGCAAGCGGAACTGAAAAAGTGGTTGAATCATTTTATGGGAAATATTGCTCAGCACATGCCACAGATTATCATAACGGGCGGAACGTCAAGAAAAGTAATAGAAGCGTATGTCGCACTCACGAGCCGTTGTATACGTTTAATGGCACGAAAGAATATGAAGGTATCCTTGGAGAACGAAATTCATGATTTGAGACGACTTGCTGATCTGTTCGCAGACAATCCGATCGTATTGCGCCTGCCTCACGAAACCTACGGTTACCAAATTTTACCAATGCTCCTGCTCGGATTGTTCAAAAATATGTGCAAACACGGGGAGTTCGGAGGGGATGCTTTACCGGGTATATTTACAGTAACCGCGACGGCTGATAAACTGGTGGTGCATACCGAAAATCAGATAGCTGCCCATTCGGCATGGCTCTACCACGAAGGCGGAACAGGGTTGGAGCAACTGGAGCGGATACTTTATTTGCATTACGGAGAGGACGCCACCTTGCATTACAAAAAGGAAGATGGACTATTCCGAGTCTCGATGACCATTTCGCAATGGTCGATGACCGAGGAAAATAATAAACATAGTATGGAACAAATAGATTGAACACATGAAATTATTAACAAAAAAATTGAAAGTTTTGGTAATCGACGATGATCCGTTGGCGCTGAAAGTTATCGCTGATTATGTGAAAGCTACCGATGGCTTGGAGCTTGTCAGCCAAACAACGAATCCACGTAAGGGCATGGACGTGTTGAAGAAAAATGAAATCCATTTGATTTTTCTGGATATGGAGATGCCAGGTATGAGCGGTATGGCGTTTTTGGCACAGTTAAAGATTCTTGCAGAAGATAATCCAAGTATCGCAAATATTTCTGTTGTGGTATGCAGTGCCTTTGATCGTTTTGCGGCGGATAGCTTTGACTATGAGGCGGTCGATTATTTAGTGAAGCCTGTTTTTTTTGAGCGCTATACGAGAGCGGTAAAGAAAGTAAAGCAGCGATGGCATAGAATGAGCTTAAATATGCTCTCCTCGGATAACGATTGCCTGATGGTGTATACAACGCGTGGTAAGCTATTCCATAAACTGCGCTATGAAGATATCATTTACTTAGAAGCGAAAGGCGAAAAAACATGGATATGGGTAAGCGAAAGTGAATACTTTGAAATTGACGATATCCTGAAAAATGTCATGTTGTTATTGCCGCGTGCAAGATTTGCACGGGTTCACCGAGCGTTTGCCATCTCGCTGGTTCATTTTGAATGGATAAAGGGGATGGAGATACAGCTAAAAGGTGCGCCAAAAAATAAAATAAAACTGGGGAGAAAAGGGGATTACGAACTCTTTAAGGACTGGCTCGCCGAAAACGCCATTAAGGGTCGGCATTTCAAGTTATCATCTTAATACGAATCACCATGAATGTAAGAAAAAGAAATAGAAAAGAATATATGAAATGGCGGGCCAGGACAATTGCAAAAATATTGCTGGCTAAAAAATCGGTGTATAAAGAAATCCTTGCACTGTTGCGGAAGAGCGCTTCTAAGGAAGAAGATACACCGCTTTTTTCGGCCAAAGAGGTGCAGGCTCTGTTTAATATTGCCCACAGTACCTACTACCGCTGGATTGGGGGCGGATGGCTAAACCCTACGCTGATAAATGGACGTCATTATTATCAAAAAGAAGATATTCTGGCCTTGCTGGAAAAACGTCGTTATCGATCCCGCGGTGGCCTGGAGTAACTCACTTTCTTCGGACGTTGTTCGGGCGACCTTCGGGAGCTGTTCGGACGAGCTTCGGGGCAGCTTCGGGACCCCCTCGTACCTCGTTCGCTTTTTGTTCGGGTGTTGTTCGGGTCATTGCCGAACAACACCCGAACAATACCCGAAGCCGACTCGAAGAAATCCCTTCCATGTGCCGGGTCGATCCCGAAGGCGATCAATCCGGATTCCGAACACTGCTCGAACAGGAGACACCGGAAATTGACGCATTCGCTATCCCAAACTATCCCGTATTGTCCCACATTGTCCCTTTAATTTTTTAATGACGGAAGGCGCGCTACTTTAGTTCTCGATATCACAGGAATGATGGTCGAGCATGCCGGCCAATGGTTAAATAGAATTAAAAAATAAGAAAATGGCAAAATTTTTAAAAGGAATTCATGGAGCTTACCACGGAAAAGTAGGAAACGTAGTGGGAAGCAATTGGCGCGAAGTAGATTATGTCCGCTCATTGCCGAAACCAAGTAAGAAACCTGCAACGGAGGATCAGTTATCACAACGGGCAAGATTTGGGCTGGCGGTTTCGTTTCTCTCACCCATCAATGATCTGCTAAAGTTAGGTTTTTCGGATAAGCAACAGGGCAAATCAACGGGGTATAACAGGGCGCTCCAGCACCTGATTAATCACGGTATCAAGGGCGACTATCCCGAATATGAGATCAACTACGAAGGTGTGGTGATCGCCCGGGGTGGATTGTCGAATTTGATGGGGGTAGCTTGGGAGGAAACGGATCCTAAAAATGTGGAAGTAAGCTGGCTTCCGGAGACGAACAAATTTAATGCGTTTGTGGATGATTCGGTTATTCTACTGTTCTATAACATCGAACGGTCGTTCTTCAGCATCCTCGAAGATGGAATACGTGGAGATGGTAGTCTGGCATTTACGTTACCGGATGTTTATGAAGGAGACCATATAGTCGGCTGGGTATTCACTGGACATCGCGATGGTGTGAAAACCTCTAGTAGTTTTTATCTGGGCGAACTTCAGATATCGTAACTAAATAGGATAGAGAGGCACGCTTGGGTGCCTCTCCTTTTAAATAACGGAGCTTGCGAGCTCTCATGATGATCACAAAAATGAAAGCATTACACACAAAAAAGTCTTGGCTTATCGAGGATATCGCCATGGAACTTTCAGGAAAACATAAAATCGGAATGGCACTGCTCGGCCTGTTGGGCATATTTATATTTACCGGCACTATTTTGCAACTCATTGACCCGACCGCAGCTGTGCTGGACATTGGTATCCTATCGGTGCTGTTGCTCGGTTTACTTGGCGGGATCGCTGCGGTATTTTGCAGCTTGTGGCTACAGGAAATCCTTTGGCAGCCTTTCAAGTTTTTCCGTAGGAACCTATTTTTTCACATTCAACAATTAACATCATGGCAACAATGTATCCTTTATTTCTCTGTATTCTTTTTACTGCTGTATGCGGCAATCTGGATGCTATCCATCATATTGTAAGCACGCAAACATCGTTAGGCCATGAAAATGACGACAATCCTGTGCGTGCTCGGATCATCGAAATCGCTGCGGCGGAGATCGGTGTTCGAGAAGAAACGGGCAATAATGATGGAGTACGTGTGGAAGCGTATCTCGCCTATACCGTCTTAGGAAAAGGGCATGCTTGGTGTGCGGCGTTCATCTCTTGGTGCTACGGACAAGCAGGTTTAATCGAACCGCGCAACCCGTGGAGTCCGGCGCTGTTCCCCAATGCCCGGACATATTGTGGGAATGGTGCTTGCCGTGATTTAAAAACAAGCGCTAGAATAAAACCAGCCGACATCTTTGGTATCTATAGCCATAGCGCAAAACGGATCAACCACGTAGGGCTAGTGCGAAGTGTCGAGGGAAAATATCTGCTCACGATAGAAGGTAATGTGGGAAATAGGGTCTTGTCAAAAAGGAGACATCTATCCATGGTCTACGCATTGGCAGATTGGATTAAAAAAGGGAATAAAAATCATTGACAATGAAATACATACTCATGTCATTCATCATAATAAGCTCAATCTCCTGTCGTTCCTACCGTGAGAAAACACAGTCGGAAAATAGTGGAAACAGTTTATTCGAAACCCGTAAAGGCATCCATTACGGCTTCAAGGTTATCGAAAAAGATAGTCAGAACCGAGTGTGGTATTTTGTTACGGACAGTATACTGTCTTTCCATCCGGAATATGGATTATTCAGCAATGGAGGGCGTCTCCATATCAGTGAAAGTCGAATCGGCCTGCAGCAATTGCAGGTCGAGGTTGACTCACTGGAAAAGATACGACATGCGCAATCATCTACTGTACGGGAAAACCAGACCCGAACGTGGTATAAGAACCCATGGTGGATATGGGCAATTGGCATTTTATGTGTTATTATTATTTACAAAAAACTCATCCAATCACTCTCATCTTGATATTCTACAACGAGTTCAGCGTGATGGCGGAGCGACAGATTGGAGGCTAACTGTGCCACATCAAGCTGCATATTATAAATACAGTTTTCCACCAAGTCGGCGCGGAAACCTTTCTCCTGCATGTTGATTACATATTGTGTATTGACTACGCGGGCAACTATCTTTCCGAGGTCTACTAATTTTCGTTGGACAAGATTGTCGCTTAACGTAAATTGAAGGTGCTCGCGGAAATGAGGGATCGCCTTTTCGGTTGGTGCGAAGCTGGCAAGCGATTGATAGAGGGAGGTTTCTTTTTGTCGTTTCATCCGTTTCAGGACGATTTCGGCAATCTGGGTGTAGAGCATCTCGTTCGATCCTTCGAAAATCTGGAACGGTCGGCTGTCCACTATCCCCCTGCCTGCGACGTGGCTAATTTTGTAGCCGTTCGCACCGGATACCTGCAAACATAGCTGTGCTGATTCTTGCATCAGGTCGGTAACCAACGCTTTCATACTGTTGGCTTCAAGGCCTTCCGTGGCCAGATTATGTTCGATGCCGCTGATATCACTGCTTCTGGCACACATGCCGGAACATAGCGTGAAGGCGGTCTGTATTCTGGAAAGTTGAAATTGTACGGAATCCAAGGCGAGGAGATTGCCTGTACCGACCATCCTCGTCGTACAATGTTGGAGCGCTTCATCCAACATGCGTTTGATAAAACCCATGCCCATACCCGGGAACTGCAATCGGCTGCGGTGCAATATATCCAACATCATTTTGATACCGGTACTTTCCGGTTGTAGACGTTGGTAGGAGGGAACCTCTACATTGATCACATTCATACCATAGGGTATCATGTATAAACCCAAGTTGCTATAGAGCGCTTCGACCTCGATACGTTGTTTGGCGTCGGCGTTGTTCGTCACAAAAAAATCAACGTCACGCGCGAGCTCGCCGTTTCCTAAATCTTTTCGGGCAGCCACCAACCAGTAGTCGGCCTGGCCTGTCAAGCCCTGCCAATGTTTACGGCCGGTAATCGTATAATTCTCGCCCATAGTTTGGTAAGAAGTCCGCATATTTAGAGCATCGCTTCCATAATCCGGTTCGGTGATCATCAGTCCGCCCATGCGCTGGCCGGTTAAAAATTCCGGAAAGATTTTTTCTTTTATTTTATCGTCGCCATATTTAGCAAGAGGCTCCAAAAACAAAGCGATATTGATACCGAAGGTCAAGGATAAAGGGAGCGATTCATACGAAGCTGCAGATAAAATGCTTAAGCACTCTTTGACGATGCTGCCACGTCCGCCGTATTCGGCCGGTATAGCTACAGCAAGGGGATGGGTATCCATGATATCGCGCCAGACGTGGGGAGGTAGACCCCGGTCATGGCTCAATTCATTGATGTCTTGTTGTTCATGAAACACCCGTTTCAATGCTTGATTAAATCGTGCTATAAATACCGATAGTTCTTCCTTATTTGGTTCCATCTTTGGAAAATATGTTACTTTATTTAATAATACAAACTTAGATAAAAATGCGTAGCATTCATGAATATCAATGGAAAAAACGGACTCTGTTTCTAATAAAATGATGCCTTTTTGCATTAATTCGCGTATATTCGAAAGAAAAAACTATTTTTGCGGGACGTAATACTTTGGAGAGGTTTTTGCTTTAGGCAAGCCAGAAAAAAATATATCTATGTCGAAATCTATTCTAGGTGTAGGGCTTTCGCTCTTGATAGCAAGTATCTTGTTTTGTACTTCCTGTGCGAGTAAGAAGAATATGGTATACTTCCAACCGGATTCGGTCGAGTTGAATACGCTGTATGAATTGAACGCTCCTAAATTGCAGCCTGGCGATATCTTAGCCATTTCGGTGACAGCCGATGATGTACGTGCAACGCTGCCGTTTAATCAGGTGTCGCCTTATCAGGGAAACACGGGGACGATCCAGGCCACCAACCCCTTTATCCCAACGTATGCCATTGACGCTAACGGCGAGATTGATTTTCCGAAAGTTGGGAAAATTAAATTGGCAGGCAAAACCCGTACGCAGGCCATGGATCTATTGCGCGGGGAAGTAGGAAGGTATATCGTGGATCCGGGTATCTCGATGGTGGTACGTAATTTCCGAGTGACGGTATTGGGCGAAGTTTTGCGCCCCGGTACGTTTACGATTGAGAATGATCGATTAACGATTTTGGAGGCATTGGGTTTAGCGGGTGACATGACGATATATGGCGAACGTAATAATGTATTGGTTATCCGCGAGCAGGATGGGAAAAAGGAAGAATTTCGGTTGGATTTAAGAAAACGGGAAACGATGAATTCTCCTGCATACTATTTAACACAGAACGATGTGGTGTATGTAGAACCGAACGGCGCACGTATCCAAAATTCAAAATACACAGCAACGACTTCGATCTTCGTGTCTGTCGTAGGCTTGATTGTTACCGTGATATCGGTCGTAACCCGTTAAAAACTTAAGAAGAGAAAAGAAGCAAAGCATTTATGAAGAATAACGCTTACCCTCAAGTAAAAGAAACAGACGAACAGGAGATAAACCTCAAACAGATTTTTGAACAATATGCGTTTTATTGGAAATGGTTCGTCATTTCCATCTTTGTCTGTCTGTTAATAGCCTTTGTCTACTTGCGTTATGCAGAGCGCATTTATAATGTAAATGCAAAAATCCTCTTGCAGGACGAAAAGCAAGCTTCCGGAGAGATGGCAGGCCTAGCCGAATTGGCTACACTTTCGGGTATGGGAAGTTCCTCGGCGGCTTTTGTCAACGACCAGATGGAGGTGCTGCGCTCCCGCCGACTCATGCGTAAGGTAGTCGATACAAATCGATTGTATCTTTCTTATTTTGTAAAAGGAAAGATAAAATCTTCTGAAGTATTGGAAAGCCTGTCACCACTAAAAGTGATGCTGCTAGAGCCTAATCATGCGCGTTTGGATTCGGTAGCTTATGTCTTTACAGTAAGTAAACAAGGCAATACGTATAAAATAAAGGATGAGCGGGAGGGGACAAAGGACTATACGTTAGGTAGCAGGCTTGAGACACCGCTTGGCCCGATCAGTTTAGTGCCGCAGGAAAGTAATAAACTTTGGGAAGGCGATTTGCAGATCAGCTATATGCCGGCAGATATCACCGTCGATGTTTTGCGGAATAAGGTACAGATTACACCGAATAGAGAAGCACAGTCTTTTTTGGTAAATTTTTCGATGGATTATCCGTTAATCGCTAAGGCTGAGTTGATTCTGAATTCGCTTATCGATCAGTATAATCAAGACGTGACGTATGATAAAGCGCAGGTAACACGGGCAACATCGAAGTTTATCAATTCACGTTTGGAATTAATTTCGAACGATTTAGCAGACGCCGATTCGAAAGTGGCGGATTTCAAAGATCGGAACAGCCTGATGGATATGCAGGAAGAAGCGCGTCTGTATATGCAGAATGCAACTGTCAATGAGCAGAAATTGGTAGAATATCAGACGCAATTGAGCTTAGCCGATATGATGCGGGAGGCAACCTCCGGTAACGAATATAACTTATTGCCGTCTAATATTGGGTTAACCGATCCGTCGATCCAAGCGAATATACAAAACTATAATCAATTGGTGTTGGAACGGGATGATTTATTAAAATCTGCTACACCAGATAACCCGGTCGTACAGCAATTGAATAATAATATAGCCCAAATAAACAGGACACTGCAGATGTCACTGGATAATTATCGCAAGGTATTGCAGGGAAATGTCGATGCGCTGCAAAACCAAAAAAGCAAGTTCGAGGGCAAGCTCAATCAATTGCCAAACCAGGAACGGGGCTTCAAGGATATCTCCCGGCAACAGCAAATTGTGGAAACGCTGTATTTGTTTTTGTTGCAAAAAAGGGAAGAAACCGAGATTAAAGCAGCGGCTACACCAGCCAATTTGAAGATCGTCGATGAAGCTTATGGTTTCAAATTGCCTGTCGCACCCCGTAAAATGATTGTGATGCTCGGAGCATTGATTGCGGGTTTCTTGATTCCTTTTGCTATCCTGTACCTTAAATTCCTGTTGGATAACAAAATTCATTCTCGCAAAGATATCGAAGACGCATTTCTTGCGCCTATTTTGGGTGAAGTGCCAAGTTCAGATCACCCGATTATCGAGGATAACGACCGTTCATCGCTTGCAGAGGCTATTCGTATTCTGCGGACGAATATTGCCTTTATATTGGGTAATAAAAAAGACGAATCTTCGGTATTGTATGTTACATCGACGACGGCTGGCGAGGGAAAATCTTTTATCGCGACCAACTTGGCAAAGATTCTCTCCATGTCGGGTAAAAAAGTATTGTTAATCGGAGCGGATATCCGTTCGCCAAAAGTGTTGGACTATTTAGGGCTATCGCACCTACAGCACACGAATATCGGCATTACGCAATATTTGATTAACCCGGAAATGTCGGTTTCGAATATTGTCATTGAGAAGCCGGCCCCGTATAATTTTGATATTATCTATTCGGGCTATATCGCGCCAAATCCCGCAGAACTGTTGATGAACGGGCATTTTGCCGACTTGATCGCGTACGGCCGTATGCAATATGATTATGTCATTGTGGATACAGCGCCTGTCAGCTTGGTAACCGATACGTTATTGATTGCGGAACATGCGGATATGACGATCTTTGTAACGCGTGCCAACTACCTAGATAAACGTTTGTTGAATATTCCGAAAGAGCTATACGAAGAAGGCAAATTGAAGAATATGGCGGTGGTCATCAACGATGTGGACTTTAAACGGGGCTATGGTTATGGTTACGGCTATGGTTATGGCTACGGCGAGGGACAGGAAGTATCGTTCCGCAAACGCCTGCTGAATATCATTAAAGGCAAAAAGAAGAATAAACGGCCGATAGGTTAAAATAGAATAAAGCAAAGCCCCGATGAACAAACCATCGGGGCTTTGCTTTATTAGAATTTGATAACTACAGTCCGGAATCGTCCAATGCGAACGTGTTTTTACGGTTTTTCCATTGGCCTCGCGTAAAGTCCGGAATCTCTTGTGGGGCATTGCCCTCTTCGATGGATTTTGCCGAAAGCGGCAGGATCACGCTCATGGCAACCGAGTCGTACACATCGATGGGAACGGGTTTTCGCTGTTTTACCGCTTCCTTAAAGGCGTTGAATACAAAATAATCCATGCCCCCATGTCCTGCACCCTCGGCTTTAGCTGCATATTTTTTCCATAAAGGATGGTCGTATTTATCCAACCAGGTCTGTGCCGGATCCCATACGTCGTGCTGCTGCGATTGCCCTTCGACATAGATGCCATTTGCAACATCAGACCATAGGCCTGCTGTTCCCTGAACTTTAAAACCAATGGAATAGGGTCTAGGGAGGTGTGTATCGTGAACCAGGCTGATGGTTTCCTCGTTGGCGCAGTTGATTAGGGTGGTGACGATATCGCCGTTTTTGAAATTAATGCGTGCATGGGGATGTCCGGGTGCAACCTCATCGAGGTAGGCATTCAACCCCCTAGATTTAGAGGCAAAAGATACCATGTTGGTAAAGCGGTTCCCTCTATTGATATCGATGTAATTCATTAACGGGCCCAAACCATGGGTGGGGTAAATGTCGCCTTGAAGGTCGATGTTGAACTGCGTTCGCCATTGTGCTTCGCCCACGGCGGCGTCCTCGCCGTATACAGCGCCTTTTCCCGACTTTCCTTTTCCGGCGTTGAATAAACCTCCGCGTAAGTCGTGCATATACCCGCCCTCTAGATGGACAAGTTCGCCGAAAACACCCTGCCTGACCATATTCAATACCGCTAGTACATCTCGTCGGTACGATACATTTTCAAGGGTCATATACGGCATGTTGGTTTCTTCGCTGACATCTACAATATCCCAGTGGTCTTGTACCGTAAGACCGGCTATGACCTCGCAACCGACATACATGCCGGCGCGCATCGCATCAATAGATTGGTCGCGGTGGAACTGCCAGGGCGTGGAGATGATAACAGCATCCAGTTTCTCCGCATCGATCATCCGTTTATAGGCATCCATTCCGCCGGTATATTCTTTGGGTAATTTCTTGCCCGCTTTCTGAAATTGTGCACGACAGGCGGCCAGCGATTGCTCTTGGATATCACAGATGGCGACGATATCCACGTCATCGTGTAAAAGTCCTTCCCGTACGTGGTTCCGTCCGCGTCCACCGACGCCGATAAAGCCCATGCTGACCTTGGTGTTTTGTCGTCCGAATAACAAGCCGGATGGAAGGATGGTAAGCCCTGCCGTGGTCAATAAGCTGTCTTTAACGAATGTTCTCCTGTTCATGGTTTTCTGAGGTTACTTTTTTACGTTAAATACGCGGACCCAATCGATCTGAAAATCCGCCGGTAGATCGGCATCGCCCGGCGCGCCGGCGTGTCCCTCGATGCTCAGGATAATGGGCCTGAGCTGGGTGACAAACGCCGGGGTCTCAGCCGTATCCCATTCCCAATATTGCATGCCATCCAGGTAAAATTTTAACTTTCCGTCCCGGCGTTCAAGTCCGTAAAGATGGAAATCCTCATCCAGCCCCCAAGGAAAATAATAATTTGTGTAGCCCGGAACGGTATTGCCGTTGCCCGGTTTAGGCCACGTAAGTAGGCTGGTATTCAGCAGGTGGGGTTTATTTCGGGCGCTTTTGGTTTCTTGCATATCGATTTCGATATTGGGATTCTTGGATTCCACCGGATCATCGCCTAACCAGATTGCAGCGCAAACATTGGCTGGCGCATGGATCATTTTGGCGCGAACCTCAATGTAGGTGTCGCCGCCGACCTCGAATTTTGACTTGAGACAGCCCGCTGTATAGTGTTTTGCCGCGTCCGGATGATTGGCGTAGTCTTCTTTTTTGGCAAATAAGCGCGCGATGCCATCGCGTACTTCGGTGTTTTCCCGGCGATAGGCGAAGTGCGCCGATACGCCACCCCAGTACCACAGTGGTTCGGCAGTCCACTTATCGCTGTCAAAACGATCGAATTCGTCGCTTTTACTAGCATCCAGCTCCCACTCAATTCCAGACGGAGTTATAGATTCCGTAGGAAAATTCTTTTCAAATGGATTGGATTCGCTGCTTTTTCCACAAGAATAGAGGATACATATACTCCATATAAAGGTAAAAAAAGATAATTTTTTCATCGTTATTCGTTATCAATGTTTTCTATTTAATTAGTTGGTTACCGTAACCGTCCATCGTTGTTGATCCACCCGATTTCCGGCAATGACGGTATACGTGACCGGAGTGGAAAAGTCTGTATAAACACCTAATGCGGGCTCCACGATAGCACCTTCGGATATCGTGGCCGACGGAAACAGGTGCGTGATGGAAACATCGGGATTTGCCTGGATCGTCACGGTCGCATTTTCAGCGTTGATTTGGACGTTGCTGATTGCATTGGTGCCGGTTTCCGTAACCAGCCTGAAGCTTTGTATAAGCGTGAGCGCGCTATCGGTAGCGGGATAGATTTCCCGTTCCTTTTGGCAGCTGAAATGGATTAAGATTATCGATAATAAGATTAATTTCTTCATTTTTGATAGTTTTTTTGATGCTTTACCAATTCTCACTCGGGGTAAGGTTTGGATTATTACGCAGTTCACCTGCTGGTATAGACCAGTTATAATATTTGGGATAAGTCAGATATTTGGTTTGCATCGGTTGGGATGTCTGACCAAAAGGCTCTCTCCGGAATCCATAGAATACAGCGCCGTTAGGCATGGTCTTTTCAAAATCTCGCCAACGCTTATAATCATAATAAAGCTGTTGCTCCTGGATGAGTTCGATTTTACGTTCATGTTTGATAATTTCACGTAACTCATCTTTGTCGCCCGCGACGATATTGGGCATCCCTGCCCGGTTTCTGACGGCGTTTACATAAGGTACGGCTTCGGCCGTCCTGTTGATTTCATTTAACGCTTCTGCATATAACAGCAGTACGTCCGCATAGCGAACAAGGATATAGTTGTTGCCACCGTTCCCCGGTTGGTATAGGGGGGTGAATAACGAGGGCTCGACCATTTTCTTGAAAAAGTAAGCGTCATTATCGGCATCCGGAAAGAAAGTCATATCGGCTTCCGGCCAATACTCACCACTTTTGCGGATCGCGCCACCAGAGCCGCTGATATTCGGATTAAAAAAAGTTTGTGAAAGACGCGGGTCTCGATTGGCAAACTCGTTTTGCGGATTATAATTGGGCGATTTACCAGCAAGCGGACTAGGGTTAGCCCTTGTGTCTCTATACCTGTTCATCTCTGCAAAGCTAATACCGTATTTTTGCCAACCGTCTATACATTCAAACATATCGATATAGTTCTGCTGTGCCTGAAGCCCTTTCCAACCGTTACCTGCAAATGCACCGCTGATGTTGTTTTTGTCTAAATCCCGGATAAACTGCAAGGACAATAATATTTCGGGGTTGTCTGCTCCTTCGTTTTCTTCCAGAAAAAGAGCTCCAAAATCACGATAGGGATCGTTATATTTCTTGAACAAATCGAAACGGCCGGAATTGACGACATCACTTAACGCTTCAGCGGCTACTTCATAATATTCCGGTTTGTTATAGAAACCAGCTACATAGAGTGCTGCGCGTGCTTTATATACCTGCGCGGCATAGCGCGTCAGCCGGCCGTGTTTTGCGTCTGTGGGGTCAGTAGGAAGTTCCGAAATGGCCTGATCAAACTCGGGCATGATAAAGGCAATAATTTCTTCTGCGGTGTTTTTTGATGGCCAAGTGTCAACGGGAAGCGGTTCCTTAATAAGTGGCGCATCACCAAATATCTGCATAAGCCGGGTATATAGAAACGCCCGGATAGTTCTGGCCTGGCCCTTATAGTTATTTAATTCGGCATCCGGGATTTGTCCTTGAAATTGGTCAATGTTTTGGAAAAAAATATTGATGTTGCGGATATAGGTATATTTATTACTCCACATCCGGTCATTCACCCACCAGTTGTCCGTCGTCAAGGAGCCGTTGGTCGCGGGAAAGAAGCCTGCCTCCCAAGAATTTTTGAGAAAGATTAAATCCGTCAGGATGTCTAAGTAGGGGACACCGTTGCCTCCTTCCAACTCGTAAAAGGCATCGTACATGGCATTGACGGCATATGCAGCATCGCCAGGCGATTTATAGAAAGAGCTTTCCGATAATTCGGATAACGGTGGTCTTTCCAAAAAACTTTCACACGAAATAAAGCTGATAACGAATAGGAATAATAGTGATTTTGCTAGGTTTTTCATGTCTTATAATTTAGAGTCTTAAGTTTAACCCCAAGGAAACTACGGTATAATTGGGGTACCACTGATCAAAAATATCCCGTTCGGGATCAAAGCCATCCACATAATTCGGGGCATAGGTAAAGAGGTTCGTTGCCGCTAAATATGCCCGAAGTCCCTGTATTTTAATTTTACTTAACGCATTGGTGGGTAGGCTATAACCTACCTGCACATTTTTGAGACGCAAGTATGATCCGGATTTGATCCACCAGTCGGAGTTTTCCCTATTATGGGCAAAATTTTGCAACAACCGGGGGACAAGGGCGTTCGCATTGGGGTTTTCCGGTGACCACCGATCGAGATGGAGCGCTAAGGGAGAGTTAAAATTCATTAAGGCGTTCCGCACATAGCCGTCCCATACCCGGTCAGTATTGCCGGCGCCTTGCAGCAAGACGGCCAAGTCGAATGTTTTGTACCGAAATCCCAGGTTCAAACCGAATTGGGTTTTCACATAGCGGTTACCAATCCGTACCTGATCCATATAATCGAGCTTCCCGTCGCCATTTTGGTCTTTATACATCAAATCTCCCAAACCGATCTGTGGTGGGACACCATCTAAGTTGCGATAGTTTGCCAGTTGCTCCTCCGTGTTGATGATACCCATGGTTTGATATCCATAATAATCACCCAGATCGCCGTTAGGACGATACGTGGAGCTGAACGGGGTGGCGCGGTCCTGTAGATCGATAACCCAGCTCCGCCAACCTGAAATGGTAAAAGCGGCATTATAGCTGAAATCGTCATTGATAAAGTGGTTGTGGGTAAGGACAAGATCAAATCCATGACTACCCACCTTGCCGGCATTGGTCGTCATATGTGCTTGGGGTAAGCCAATGATGTTGGAAACGGGTACCGTTAGTAGGATATCATCGGTCCTTTTCTCCCAAAGATCAAATTCGAAACCGAAGAGGCCATTTTTAATACTCGCATCGAGCCCGAGGTTGTAGGTGGTCGACGTTTCCCAGCTTAGGTTCGGATTGGCAGGATTACCATACAATACCCCCAAGACCTGCGTGTCATTAAAGCTATAGTAGGGGCCTACAGACAATCGGGGATACGGTTCGTAAAAACCAAGTTTCTCGGCGTTGCCCAACTGCCCTACGGAAGCTCTTAACTTGAGCAGATCCAACCAACCGACATGTTGCATGAAGCTTTCGTTGCGGATATTCCACCCGGCCGAAACAGAAGGGAAGAAATCCCAGCGGTTGCCCGCCGCTAATCGGGAGGATCCATCATACCTGCCCGTCAGTTCAAAGAGATAACGTTCATCGAAATTATAGCTCAGCCGACCAAACCCGGACATAAACGCCCAGTGGTCTGCACCGCCGCCGTTGGTTTGCGTCGCCGCATCACCCGCACTAAGTTCGTGCAGTTCATCATTGATGAAGTCGGCCCGGTAGGCGGTTATTCGATCTTCTCGGAACGATTCTTGCGAATAGCCGCCAAGTAGATTCAAATAATGCGCCCCGAACCGCTTTTCATAGGTAGCTGTAGCTTGTAAATCATATTTATTGCGCTTAGACCAGTTCTCGGTTAGGGAGTTACGCCCCACCTCCACGGTGCGCTCAAAGAAGTCATAGGTCTCCATTTTGGGCTGATAGGCGCTGTACGTATCGTGGCCCGCGTGATAAACGGCCATACCCTTCAAGGTAAGTCCGGCAACGGGTTTGTATTCCAAGTTTCCGTTGACGGTATAGTTTGATCGGATGTCGTCGATAGGCCCATAGTTCTCGATGACCTGGACTTGGTTGCCCACACGCCAAAGGTAATTGCCATTGGCGAACATCGCACCGCCATAATAGCCATTGGGATAACGCACCGCGGCCGTTGGCGAGTTTCGTAATGCATTGCTGAAAATATTCATGACACCGGCAGCATCTCTTGTCGTATGTTGGTAGGACGTGAGCATCTGGAGCTGTAATTTATCGCTGATCTTGCTCGTAATATTGCCCCGCAGGTTAACGCGGTTATAATGGTCGATGTGCTTTATCGAACCTTTTTGGTGCATATATTCTCCCGAAAGAAAGTACTGTCCTATGGCACTGTTTCCACTCGCACTTAGATAGTTGTTGACGATGGGCACGTGCTTGTCGGTTACTTCTTCCAGCCAGTTCGTATTGGCGTGCATAACCGGGTCGGTACCTTCCCGGAATAGCCTCAGGTCATTCTCGTTATATATAGGCGCTTTGTTTTCATTGAACATGGCTTCATTGACCAGCGTCGCAAACTCATAGGAAGTGACGGTCTTCGGAAAGCGGGTGGGGGTTTGGATACCCGCGTAGCTGTTAAATTCGATGACGGCCCTGTCCATTTCGCCTCCTCGTTTGGTCGTGACTAGCAAGACTCCGTTAGCCGCCCGGGATCCATATATGGCTGCGGCAGCAGCATCTTTTAATACAGATATACTTTCTATATCAGCCGGGGCAATTGAAGATAGATTCGTGGCCGGGCTACCGTCTACCAGTACGAGGGGACCGTTATTGTTTCCTTCTATCGTACCTATTCCGCGTACGAGTATTTCCGGGGAACTGCCGGGTTCACCATTGCTTTCCGCCACGGTAACGCCAGGCACCCTTCCGGCAAGCGATTGCAGTATGTTAGGTCGCGGTATATTTCTGATATCTTCCATTTTGACGGTAGAAACCGCAGCGGTCAGGCTAGATTTTCGCTGTGTGCCATAACCGATAACAACGACCTCATCCAGATCACCGATGGCTTCTGTCAGCGTAGCGTGTACGGTTGTCCTGTCACCGACTACCTGTTCCTGCGGTTGATATCCGATAAGTGAGAATGCTAATGTAACCGCTCCTTCCGGAACTTGGATCTCATAGGCGCCTGCTGCATTGCTCATCGTGGCCCTGCCGGTTTGCTTGACTTGTACGGTGGCGCCCTCAAGCGGATTACCGGATGCGCCCGTGACGGTTCCCTGCACCGTTCGCTGCTGCCGGGCTGCAGACGTGGATATAATGCGTCTATCAGACCGTGCTTTTTCCGCTTGACGGATGGCAATAGTCTTGTCTTTTATGATAAATGACAACGACCGTGGACTGAGCAGCATGGACAGCACTTCTGCTAACGGCTTGTCCTGAACGTGGATACTGACCACCGTCTTGGCGTCCACAAATCGATCGTTGTAGATGATGTTGTGTCCCGACTGTTTTTCGATCTGCTCGAAAATGGCCGTTATAGGTTTGTTTTTTGCACGCAAGGTGATCGTTTGCGACACGGACGTGGCACTGAGGTGCAGGCAGGTAGAAAGTAATAACAAGGGAATTAATTTCATAATTCGCTTTATATGGTTATACATATTACTTTTTTCATTTTCCAATGAACAAAAGCGATAATTTATCATTACGTTTGTGTGTTTGGATAGTTTAAAAAATCAATTAGTAACACTGGTTTATCGTTAGGCTATCTGTAACAATCGGGGAAGTGTTCGCAGCGCTTCCCCTATTTTCTTACAGACTTTTACGGTAGGGCATTATATATCTGGAAGGTCATGCATGGTTTTTTTGCTTTAGTTAAAGATTCGTTCGTTATTCCGTTTAGTTTACAATGAGCTTTTTATCCTGAATCTGTACGTTAACATTGGAAACATTCAAAAGTTCGAGTACCGTCAGTAAAGATAGTTGCCGGCTCATTTTGCCGGTAAATGATTCGTGCGGTATGTTGCCTTTATACATGACATCTACATCATACCATCTGGATATCTGCGACATCATCTGTTCAAATGATGTGTTTTTGAACAAGAATAATCCGTCTTTCCAAGCTACAAATTGCGCAATATCGACTTTTTGTACCGACCGATCGTTTTTGGTAACTACCGATTGATAGCCCGGTTCCAGCAAAAAGCGATCAGAGCTGTTTGGGCCAATGGCGACGGAAACGCGTCCTTCTACCAAGGTGGTCGTGGTTTCCGGCATATCATGATAGGCCGATACATTGAACTGTGTACCCAGAACTTCGATTTCTTGCGATCGTGTTCGCACGAAAAAAGGGATATGTTGGCCATTTTCCTGCAAGGAACTTACCTCAAAATAAGCTTCCCCCTCCAGTTCCACACGTCGTTGTTTACCGGCAAAGCGTCTTGGATAACGCAAAGTAGAGGATGAATTGAGCCATACGGCCGTACCATCTGACAGGACGACTTTGTATATACCTCCTTTAGGGACTGAAATGGACAGCGATAGGTGATTGTTACCGTAAGCGTCATCATCGGTTAGGACAGGACTTCCATCAGGGTAATACGCACTGTCATTACGTAGAATGATAGTGCCTTGGTCTCCGCTAAGCGCGATTTTACGCCCGTCAGCAAGTGTTAAGACGGCTTTTTGCCCACCTGGCGCGATGTCGTTCGCCACTACCATATCTGTAACGGGTTTCTCCGGGGAAGAATCCTTGTGCCAATAGAGTACGCCTAAGGTTAAGAAAAAGAGAACGGCAGCAGCATACGGGAGCAATTTCCGCCATCGTCGTGGATTTCGTTCGGAAATTTCGTCTTCCGGCACGACGACACCTGCCTTTGTATAGATGCGCTGTAAAAGTATATCTTCGTCGTAGGCCTCGTCAAACGTCGCCAACTCGGCAAGTAAACGTTTAGGATCCGAAAGTTCATTTACAAACTGATGTCGGACGGGGTCGTCATTCATCCACAGATCCAGCTCCTGACGTTCTTCCGCCGTGAGCTGACCCTCGATGTTTTTACGCAGTAGATATATAATTCGTTTTGTGTTTTTCATCTTCACAACGGTGCTTCTACTATATAATGACAAGAGACCGTGTCAAATCTTACAGATAAAACGTATTTTTTTTAATTTTTTTCTTAGGAGCTGTGGAAGAGCGAATCAACAATACAAAGCTGCTCCCGATAGGTGGCCAAAAACATGTGGAGTGTTAAAATGCTCACCCACATGTCCCTGTCCCTGAATACGAGCCTTAACTGTTCAAGGGCGCGGGAACGATTCGTAAATACAGCGGCAGGGCTCATTTTTAACCGTTCGCAAATTTCTTCCGTCGTTAGGTCTTCAAAATAGGTCATCCGAAAAACGGCCTGCTGTTTTTCGGGCAACTTCGTCACTTCATCGTGGATGGATTGTAGAAATTCCGCCCGGATTATCTTGATGTAGGTATCGGGATCGATATTTTCCAGATTTTCATCGAATTCATATTCAAATTGCTGGGATGCATAGGCGGATTTGACATAATTGATGCTGAGATTTTTGATGACAACGTATAAAAAAGCATTGATGCTTTCGGAACTCTCGAAGCGTGCACGGTTCTGCCATAGCTTAACGATGCTATCCACCATAATCTCTTCTGCGACCTCGTTTGTTTTCACGATGGATTTTGCGAAATAGCGCATTTTTCGTCCGTGTTTCTTAAATAGCGTGTCCAGAGCGGACGGATCTCCGGCCTGCAGAGCCCCTAGAAGAGCCTGATCGATATCGAATTGCCGGAATGTTCCCATAATAGTTGCTTTGATCGAAAGTAGGATAAATAGGTAGAAAACGCTTTCATTCATACGAAGATACGATTTTATTTTATTTGGGAATTTATTTTTATGGATCTCTATTTGTAATTATTCTAAATAAATATCTATATTTATCGCCCGAATGGAAGCCATAAATGATAGCGGTTATGTAATTGATGAAAAGACATTCAATGAGCTATATAATGCACATTGGAGGGATCTGCTTCGTTATACCTATCATTTCTGTGGTGATTTAGCGGTTGCCGAAGAACTGGTTCAGGATGTATTTTTATCCGTTTGGCAACGACGGGAGACCATTGGTAGCGTGGATATGCGGTTTGATCGTTATCTCAGACGAGCAATTCGTTATAAGATTATAGATACGCAACGCGCGAAGACCAATGAAAAGAAATACGAATGTGAACAACAGCTGAATCCAGATACAACGATTTCCAATCAGACAGAAGAGGCCATCCTATTCGACGACTTAAACGAACAAATAGACCGGCTACTGGATCAACTACCTGTCAAATGTCATCAGGTGTATAAACTGAACAGAAAGCAGGGCATGGATAAAAAAGAAATTGCCGATGCCTTGTCTTTATCCGAAAAGACTGTTGACCATTACCTGTATAATGCCCTTATGTATTTGCGGCTGCATCTTTCCAAATAACTTTTCTAGGCTTAAAATGAGCGCGTTATGACTTTTTTTCCATTTTTATATGGAAAAAAACCAATCTCGGACGATATGTTATATGATGGGGATGAAAATTACACCTTCTTTGATCCGGAAATACCAGCAAGGAGCATGTTCGCCGGAAGAGCAACGTGCCATGGAACATTGGCTCGAATTCGGAGAGGAGGAGTCGGGAGCGGACGACTTACCAAGCTTTTCGGAAATCCCGAACGAGGACGAGATTGGCGTTCGGATGCAGAGACAGCTTCAAGAAGCGATTAATCGTGAGCATACGGAAAAGACCGCAGCAGATGACGACATCGCAGGGTCGAAAATGCACACACCGGTACGGATGTATGTTGTACGTGTAGCAGCAGCGATGTTGCTGGCATTATTTGGCTACCTGTTTTTTCTTAAAGATAACGTCGAACAATATTTCCCTATACCATATGTCCAGCAGCCAGAAACTTATGATACGCTACGTACCGATTTTGGACGGAAAGCTAAAATCGTACTATCTGATGGCAGTACAGTGTATTTAAATGCAGGAAGTAGATTGGTGTATCCAAAGGAATTTGCCTCATCTTCCCGTCGGGTGTTTTTAGAAGGGGAAGGTTTTTTTGAAGTTGCGAAACAAAATGGAAAGCCATTTTTGGTTAATACGGCTCATACCTGTACCGAAGTGCTTGGAACGAAATTCAACCTATGTAGTTTTAAGGATGAGCAACGCACTTATCTTGCTGTCGAGGAGGGGAAAGTGAGGTTTACCGCTTCAGGTAGCCAGGACACCCTATTATTAGCCGCCAATGAGGCAGCGATGCATGAGGGGCAGTCCATAACGGACTATAGCGGAGCAGACAAACAGGGTAGTTGGAAAGACGGCTACCTGATATTTGATAACCACACACTTCAAGATATCGTTCCTGTGCTGGAACGTTGGTATGGTGTCACGATTACGCTTACAGACAGTAAATTGGCGACATATCGCATGCGGGGGCGCTATCACGATGCTTCCGTGAAACAGATACTCGATGATTTGGCGTATGCTACCGGAATTAGCTTTCGTATAAAAGAAAAATCGATACGCATTTATCCATAAACTTATCAACTATGCATCCTACATAAAACAAATTCATAAACAAATATATCCCGGACCGCAGTCGCCAAACATAGATCCGGGAAGTTGTTTATTCGACCATTAGTGCTTAATTAACAATCAAAAAACATTTATCAAAAATATGTATTATTTATCATTGAATACGTGGAACAATATAAAATATAAGGGTTGTACTACGTTTATTCTTTCACTTGTCTTTATTTTCAACGTCGCTGCACAGGGAAACCTACTTCAGAAAAAAATCAGTATCGAGCTTCAAAACGTTAAACTTTCCGAGGCGATCAAAGCCATTGAAACAGCCGCCAACTGCAGTATAGCTTATAGCGAGACCTTTGTAGATACAGATCGTATCGTGACCGTCCGTGCCCAAAATATCCCGCTTAGCGATGTGCTGAAACAGGTATTTGGTAATCTAAGTAATGGGACGAAAGTCCGTGGCAACCAGATTACGCTTGGGCGTCCAATAGATACTAATACAATAGGTTTTAACGTAAACGCATTGGAAATAGATGAGGTGGAGGTTTTCGGCGAGCGGAACCAAAAGCCGGAAAAATTGGATGCCATTACAAGGCTTCCCCTGCAGCCATCGGAACAGATACAGAGCATCTCGATCATTTCCGAAAAACTTATTCGCCAACAGGGTGTGCTGACGATCCGTGACGGTGTGCAGAATGTACCAGGCGTATATACCTTCTCCACCTACAACAATACCAAGGAAAGTATTGCCTCTCGCGGCTTCCGTGGTATTCCAACCTTGAAGAACGGTGTACGTGTCTATGAAGATGGATTGGGACAGGGATTTATTACCGATATGGAAGGTGTAGAAAGCATACAGGTACTCAAAGGGTCTAATGCGATTACACAAGGGCTTTCTGCTGACATCGGCAATTCGGGAGGTGTGGTCAACATCGTTACGAAGGTACCGAAGTTTGAAAATACGGGTTATGTGTCGATGCGCGCCGGTAGCTGGGGGCTGCTTCGTCCGGCTTTCGATGTACAGGGAGTTATAAATGAAGAGAAAACCTTAGCCTTCCGGATCAACGGCGCGTACGAAAACCGTGGAAGCTACCGCTCGGTGATAGAGGGGCAAAAAATATACGTTAATCCGTCATTGGCATGGAAGCCCGATGCCAAAACAGACGTTTTTCTGGAATTGGATTACCTGAATGATAGCCGGACGCCCGACGCCGGAACCGTAAATCTGGCCGATATGGGTACAAATGCTATCTATAGTTTGCCTTATGACAGTTACCTAGGTTTTGAAAACGATCGTTATACGACAAAAAACATGACGTATACGTTACGGCTTAACCGTAGAATGACAGATCAGCTCAGCTTGCGCGTTGCGTATTTCGGATCAACTTTAAAGACAACCAATCAAAGTGTATACCTCGCTAACGTGCGGGATAGGGAAGCCAATATCCGAGCCCGCAGCATCATAGGATCGACAGTAGAAAACAACAATTCTACACTTCAGGTAGATTTGGTGGGGACAGATATCTATA
Source organism: Sphingobacterium chuzhouense (assembly GCF_014692525.1). GTDB lineage: Bacteria > Bacteroidota > Bacteroidia > Sphingobacteriales > Sphingobacteriaceae > Sphingobacterium > Sphingobacterium chuzhouense. The sequence continues at coordinate 96,009 of NZ_JACNYL010000006.1, read as the reverse complement.
CCGGTGGATTGTCCCATACATTGCAGGTTGGAATGGATTACAAAGCGAGTATGATCAAAAGCTATTTGCCTTCCAACAATTTATTGCGGATCGATACGGTGGATATCTTTGAACACCCTACGAATGTACTTCCTACAACCAGCCGCTTACAGTGGAATGGAATAGCGGTTACAGATGTATTGATCAATTCGTATGGGATCATGGCGCAGGATGTGGTAACCGTGGGTAAATATGTGAAGACAGTTTTAGGTTTGCGCTACAGTGCATCGGAGACGCAAAGCAATGCGGTCTATGGAACAACCCGTGGAGACGCATGGAATCCGCAGATTGGCGTCATTGTTTCACCGTGGAAGGGCTTGAATGTTTTCGGGTCTTATACGAGCAACACCAATATAAATGCAACGGGCATTATAGACCGGGAAGGTAAACCGCTGGGTCGGTCACGCTACGACCAGTTCGAAGTGGGGGCAAAAACGCAATGGCTCAACGATCGCCTGCGTTTTAACCTTACCTTGTACAAAATCAACAACCACAACCTGCCTATGCAGATTTATGAAGGTAATGTCCCTACACCTTTTTATGAAAAAGGGGGAAATGATGAGCGCAAAGGTGTAGAAGTTGAATTGACAGGTAGGCCACTGCCGCAATTGGACGTCATAGCCGGTTACGCCTATATCGACGCCCGATACAAAGACCATACGTCGTACTATTTCAATTCTGCTCCGTTGAATACGCCAAAGCAAACCTATAATGTATATGCCAATTATTTGCTGGATAGGGGAGCTTTGAAAGGTCTGTCCGTTGGTGCAGGAGCCTATTATATCGGTAAACGCCCCGTCAGTGATTGGTCGAGGGTCGTTGATGAAACACATGGTATCCAACCGGGTCTTAAACCTTTTGATATCGCTGCTTATACAACCGTTAATGTACAGGCTGGTTATGGATTTTCAAGGCATTGGGATCTTCGTCTGTTCTTCAACAATGTATTTAATGAGATTGGCTTCAACGCCTACCGCACGCTTTACATCAATCAGACGGATCCGCGCAACTTCTCGGCCATATTGACCTATAAGTTTTAGTAAAATATGTTGGGATACGTAAAATTTATCCATCGCTGGCTCGGACTTTTATCCGGGCTGGTGGTTTTTATACTGGGGGTTACCGGTGCTTGTTTGGTGTTCGAGGAAGATATCCTGTTATGGGGCAAGCCATATGCATTTGTAGAACCCCAAAAAAACACATTCATCTCTCCGGATATTATACTGGACAGCGCGAAAGCGCAATTGCCCACGGAAACATCTGCGGTTAGTGTTTGGTACGGCGCGCCCTACCGCAGTGCCCGTGTCACCTTTTCAGACAGCCAAAGCCATGAAAAAACGGAAATATTCGTTAATCCGTACAACGCTGCATATATAGGGAAAGAGGTGACGGATGAGGAAGATCACCACGCTGGTTTTTTCCATTTTATGGAGGAGGGGCATATTCATTTATGGTTGCCGGAAGAGATAGGTAGACCTATAGTGGGTTATGGTACGGTTATTTTCGTCGTTATCCTGTTAACCGGTATCATATGGTGGTATCCTAAAAAATGGACGAAAGGAACTATACGGAAATCGTTTTTGATCAAATGGGATGCAAGTATCAAAAGATTTACTATAGACCTGCATAATGTACCTGGCTTTTATACCATGCTGATAGCACTTATATTGGCTATTACCGGGCTGTACTTCAGTTTTCCGATTATCGGTAAGATGACCTACTGGATGGCCTCTGGAGGGAAAGAACCGGTCCAGGTACAGTTCCCGTCTTCTGATACGACATCTGTGATGAATAAAACGACTGAAGAAATGTTGCTGCATATTTGGAACCGGCATTATGTGCCATCCGATCCGTCATCCCTCAAACAAATCTTTATCAACATCCCTTCCGGCGCTGCTGCACCTTGGATAGTAGCGCTTAACGAGCATAAAATAAGCTCCCATACCGTTGATCTAAGGTTTTACGACAGGTATTCGGGACAGGAATTGTTTAAGCGCAATAAGGAAACAGGTGAAATACTTCATCACGATATCGCATATAGATCCATGCTCTACCATTACAATATACATCTGGGACGGATTGGCGGCCGATTTACACAATGGCTGATGTTTGTGGTTTCCCTCATATGCGCTTCGTTGCCTATTACCGGTTTCCTAATTTGGTATCAGCGCCGGTGGGGAAAGAAGAAGCCTGTAAAACGTTAACTGCATTATCCCACGGCAACGACTGTATTATCTTCCGTCAGTTTTATGGGCACGATCCGGATCGAGGTGAAGCCATCGTCGCGGCTGATGATCGGGGATAAGTTGACACCTTTTCTGGCAAGGGTAGTGAGGACGGCCGTGCGAAAAGTGGCACGGTTTGATCCCCACCCGTTGCCTGTTACGAGCTCGTTGTTAAGGTCAATCAGTTCGGGAATACTATAATGGATGAACTGCTGGAGAAGGTGATTGTAAAGATTGTTTGCTGTTTTCATACAATTTAAAAATTAAAGCGTTTAACCATAAATTGTATCCAGAACAATAGGGAAGTCTACGTTTTTTTTGGACGGTGCCCGTATTTTCTTTCCACCGTGGTGACTACACTCGGTTGGCATTGCCATAGGCAATTCTGAATACACTACAAATCTAGTAGACTTTTTTTAGGAAAGCAAAATTTTTTGTCCTTCTTTGTCAAATCGACGTCAATGTTTAGAAAAATATAGCTAGTTTTGAAAAAACGGATACATGGAGGATAACCTAAGGAATACATTTTTTGAACTACTACGTATGGGGCTTTGGGGGAAAGGAACGCTTTCTGTTGTCGAACCTTTGTCCGATGAGGACTGGGCGGTGGTTTATCAATATGCATTGAACCATACGGTGGAAGGTATCCTATTCGACAGTTTTTCGTTGTTGACGGAAGAGCAATTACCGCCTCGGGCGCTGCGCATGAAATGGACAGTACGGGTCGATCAGATCGAACGCTATAACTTACGAATGGGACAAGTTACTGCGGAGCAGTTTAAAGATTTTGTTCAACTAGGGACAAAACCAATTCTATTGAAAGGACAGGGCGTAGCGAGCTGTTATCCAAATCCGTTGCATCGCATATCGGGAGATATTGACTGGTATTTTGAGGATGATGGATATGATGAAGTCGGTAAACACTTGCAAAAAAAAGGTATTCTAGTTGATTCAGCTTTGGGTTTTAGTTTGGGTTACGATTGGCAACGTATACATATTGAGCACCATCGACGTCTGTTTGATATCCGCAGTCTTTTTAAGGCGTCTTACCTGAAAAAACTAGAGAATACGTATCGTAACAAACAACAGTCGGTTTCAATAGAAGGTCAGGCTATTACGTTATTGGCTCCCGAATTGCAGATATTGCAAGTGAATGTCCATATTTTAAAACATTTGCTCTCTTTTGGTATTGGTTTGCGCCAAATTTGTGATGCTGCCATATTATATCATGCTTATAGCGCTAAAATCGATTCAGCGCAGCTTCGGCTTATGTATAAAAATGTCGGTATTTTGAAATGGGTGCATGTGTTGCATGGTATACTCGTTAAATATTTGGGTTTGCCCAAAGAAGATTTACCCTTTCCTTATCCGGCCAAACAAGAAGTGGATTGGATGATGGAGGAAGTGTGGCATTCGGGCAATTTTGGTTTCCATGATAAACGTTACCTAGATGGTAAGGTGTCTTTTGTGTCAGTTCAGCCAGATGGCGCTCGTCGAATATTGCGAAGTATGCGCTTATATTTTAAGTATGCTCCCCAAGAGGTTATCTTTTTCCCGATACGACGTGCAACTGCCCGGTTGACTGCTCTTTTTTCCGGTCGGTAGTCGCAATTTCTACTCAAGACTTATAACCAATTAACAAGTCCTTCCCCTGCCAGATCTCCTGTAAGCTATACGCTAGATCTATTTTTAATTTATACATTTAAAGGTTGCCTAGATAATTTTATCTGTTGAAGATAAAGACCTTTCTCTCTATATACCCAGATTATCCTTTACTTTTTATCTTAATCGTTTCTTTGTCGTAGTTCTACAGCTACAAAAAAGTCAAATTTTTGCAAACAAAGCAAATACTTTGTTTGTTGTGTTTCTGTTGTCCTAAGGCTGTTTTTGGCGCTTTATGGATGCATAAACATAATTTGTTATGACAAGGAAACAATTTAATTCTTTGTTTGTCTTATTGTTATTATGTAGTTTTATGAAGTTTTTGTAGCTGAAAAGCTATAATGTTGTTATTAATTAACTACCAGATGTATGAAAAGTTATGCTAAACTGCCGGCTAAGAAAGCGATGTTTTTCGTTCAAACATTTGCTTATGCTACTAAAATTATGGAGTCCCTCCAACTATGGTTTCTGCGCTTTATATCTGTTTGGTTAACCACTAAGAAAACGATTAATAATCACCATATAGTTTAATTAAATAGTATAAATATGAAAACAAAACAAAAGAAAGAGTACGTATCGCCTCAAATAGATGTGATACTTGTCGAATTAGAGGAAGGCATTGCCCAGACCTCGGGAGTAGATGCAGGCGCTAGTCCGTCAACGAGCGGTTGGACGCAGGGAACCGGGGATACGAATGATGGGGAAGCGTTCTAATTAGGCAGTTACTTAAATTATTAAAAAAAAGAAAAGACAGATATGAAATTTATACGATTAAAAAGTGTCAATTGGATGGTTGCCATGGCACTATTGGCTCTTCCGGGAGCGTTGGTAACAAGCTGTTCAAAAGAAGCCACGCCGACCGAAAATGTAGAGCCAAAAAGTGATCAATTGGTTATCTCGGTAAAAGGGATTAATAACCAGCAATCGGATGCTTCCTTAAGACAAGGACTTTCGTCTAAAGGAAAAGCGAGCGCTGCGGCGGTAGCACAGACAATATATGAGTTTTCTGATGTGGATATGGCCGTTTCTGTAGGTAACAACTTACCGGTTAAATCTGTAAACTTAGCGTCGAGGAAAAGCGGAGCAAATGGCCTTAAAGCTAATGTGCCTGAGAATGCAGAGTTGATGGAAGATGGCTTGAAGTATGTTGTATATCTCTATGAAGGGTCTAATTTCGTAAAATCGATCGAATTAGCTGCTGGAACTGCTGGTACGATCGACGGGTTGAATCCTGAAGGCGAATACACTTGGGTAGCGCTTTCTTATAGTAGTGAAGAAGACGCACCCGATCTAGAACCAGATACTGACGTAGCATTGCCGTTAAATCAGGACGTTTTATATGCGAAAGGCACAGTGAACTTGGCGCAGCAATCAACTATAGAAATTTTGTTTAATCACGTTTATTCTCGTGTTGGTATTGAGCTGAATACCATTGGTGTCTTTGGTGAGATAACCGGAACGCCGACAGTATCGGTATCGGGCTTGAATTTAGCTGCAGGTAGCTTGAATTTGTTAACAGGCGTGCTTACGCCGAGTACCACAACAACTGAAGCAAGTTTGGGTTGGACGGATTTTGACCGCGTAGATCCTGCTTACGGTGATCAAATGATTGCATATGTATATACTGCTCCTGTTGCAGCGCAAACCGCCACTTTGAATGTACAAAATCTCTCGATTTCGCATGCCGATATTGGTGATGTGTCGCGTACATTCTTCACGACAGCAACTGATTTTTCATTGAATGTAACACCTCAGGCAGGTCAAAGCCATCATTTGTTATTGAATGTGTTAGAATCTCCGTTGACAACTAGTTATGGTGGTCAGACTGTAAGATGGGGACGTTCGAACTTGTACTATAGAGGCGATAACGGCGGGCTACGTGATTACGCTTTTTATGCGAACAATGGTCTAACCGCAAGAGCCGATGGATACTTCCCTTTCGGCGGGGTCCTTCCTGGTACATTTGCTACCACGGAGACAATCGGTGATCCTTGTGCATTAGTTTATCCAGCCGGTCTTTGGAAATCACCGAGTAAGGCTGATTTTAGTGGGCTAGTTTCGGGTGATGTCGAACTTAATGAATTGACATCAGCATTGGGTCCCTTAGGTCAGGTAGTTGATGCGAGCGGTATCACGGGATTATTGAATATTGTTACTAATTTGTTGGGAGGGGTATTAGGCACAGCTGGGTTTAATACAGCTGCACCAAATTCAACACTTGCACCTACCCCTTATAATTATGCTCAATATAGTTTGCCAGCACAGCCTGGAGTTCCTACTACAGGGACTAATGCGTTTGGTAACGCAGGTCATCCTTCTAACAACTTGCGTTTCTATTACAATGGACAAGTTACTGATGCTACTGTTCTTCAGGCAATCAATAATGGGGGCGGACTAGCTAGTGTCGGTCTGACAGACTTATCAGACGAGAATCAAGGGGTTATAGATGTAGATGTTCCTATTCTTCCTAGTTACGGACGCCATGCCGGTCTATGGACAAATGAGCAAGGAACGGATATTCTTGGTTTGGTTGACGCAGGTACTTGGGGTTATATGGCTACAGCAAGTAGGAGTATGGAGCTTCGTATTGGTATTCCACCCTTGGCATTAGGCGATAGGTATGTTCTAGCACGAAATACCGGTGAGTTATTGAATGGCGTTAGCGCGTTAGGTGTTGACGTAGTTAGTACTTCCCTTAAAAACGTTCGTTGTGTACGCGCGCCTCAGCCTACACCATAGTTTTAAACATTTAACGATATAAAGAGCCATCCGCCAACTGGCGGGTGGCCTTTTTTGTTTGCGTAATTACGCGGAAAAAGCTAACTTAACCGCAAAATCACCAAATTATGAATTTAGTATTTCTACATAAGGGTAGGCTATATCGGGCAATAGCCATCTTACTGATTTGTATCTCTTGTGGCAGCCCACGGGAAGGGCAATCTGTGCAAAATGGCAATGTAAATGCGGAGAGGGAAATGTTGGGATCGATACCGGCTAAGCGTTTGCTCAGCTATTGGAATGGGTTTAATTTTAAAGCAAAAGTACAGACCGTTAATCCAGATGTAGTCGAACAGAAGTTAGTAGATTTTATCGCACTGTTCCCCACCGTGCCGGACACCGTTGTGCAAGTTGCTGTGCATGATATGCTAAAAAAAGCATCCGTAGAACCGCAAAACTTCGCTTATTTTCTGGATAAATATAGCCACTACCTGTACGATCCAAATTCGCCAATGCGAAATGAAGGATATTACGAGCAGGTCTTAACATACCTTACAGCGGATGAAACATTGCCGCAGGAAGAAAGAAGTAAGTATGCCGTACTGTTGGAGCTCGTACGAAAGAATCAAGTCGGAACGGTGGCAACCGATTTTGAGTATTTGGCGAAAGACGGAAAATACCGAAGCATGCACGAGGGAACAAAACCATATAAAATGCTGGTGTTTTATGATCCAACTTGTACACACTGTGCAGCTATGATGCAGGATCTTGCACAAACGCCCGCTGTACACAATTGTATAGAGAATGGTTTTTTAGAGATCGTATCGGTAAGTTTGCATCCTGATAAGGATAGTTGGACCGGCTATCAAAAACGGATACCCGATAACTGGATCAACGGCTGGGATGAAAAGGGAAGGATTATTAATGATGGTCTATACAATATACGGGCCTATCCAACCATCTTTTTAATGGATGGAGCGAACGTCGTGTTACTGAAGGATGCACCACTCGATGTCACCTTACGTTATTTGGTGAATCTGGTTTCTCGTTAACAAAGAACAAATGGATAAGAATGATGCAGAGGTTACCTTGATAAAAAATGCCGAGTTCTTCAAAATGGTAGAACAACATCTGGATGAAGGTAATCAAGTCTGGATTCCGGTAGTGGGTAAAAGCATGGAGCCTTTCCTACGGGAAAGAGATACAGCGTGTTTACAAACGGTAGGGGTAGCGGATATCGCTGTAGGGGATATCGTGTTGGCAAAATGGCGGCAGCGGCACGTGCTACACCGAGTGGTACGAAAAGAAACAAACGAATTGTGGCTCGTGGGCGACAACAACCTCGTGCAGGTAGAAAAGATTCCTGCCGCAGATTTGATTGCGGCGGTAGTCGAAGCGCATCGTGCGGGAAAGCCATTGTCCGTTTGCAATACCCTTAACAAAAACTTGGGTATAGTATGGTATTACCTGCGCTTACCTCGACGTGTAGTCGCCGCGATTAAACGTAGGATTTGGGAGTAGAAAATTGGAGCATAAACTAGCGTATCAAATAAAATGGGCATGGGCTTTTTCGAAGCCTTATCGGAGTGCGTTGCTCCTTTATTTTTTAGCGGAGCTGGTTGCCTTGGGGCTATCCTTGCTATTTATTTACTACTCGAAACATGCTATTGACTACGCGATTGCAGGCGATACAGCCAACATGAAACAATCGTTGTGGTTGGCGATATGGAGTGTCGTGGGCGGTCAAGGAGCGAGTTTGTACGCTTCATGGGTAAACGACCGTATGCGTTCCCGGATGTTGGTACGCCTGCAGCAAGAAGTGGTAGATGCACAAATGCGGGCAACATGGGCGTTGGTGAAAAATTGGCATACAGGAGATATCATGGTGCGTGTCAATACAGATTGCCAAGAGGTGGTACAGATGATCGGTACAACAGCGCTAGACGCTATTATCACCATTTTCCGGTTGCTCTCGGCTTTTGGTTTCTTGTGGATCATGGATCCGATGCTGGCTGTAGTGATACTTTGTATTTCCCCGTTGGTCGTATTTTCGAAGTTGTACTTCAAACGGCTCAAAAAGATGAACCAGGAATTGAAACGCGCAGAAAGTAACCTGGGAAATGTCGTCCAGGAAAACATGCGGTTTCGCTTGGTCATTCGAGCCCTAGGATTGCAACGGATCCGTTGGGACAAGGTAACGGGAAGTCAGGAAGCTATTTATGCCATGAAAATGCGCGTCTTGAATTTCTCTACGGTTTCAAAAGGTATTTTGCGCTTTACCGTCAATGCGGGTTTTTTGCTCACGTTTATCTGGGGGATTTTTCGGTTGCATGCCGGAGAGATAACGTTTGGTACGATGTCGGCCTTTTTACAATTGGTGGGGCGTATCCAAGGACCTGTTTTGACATTAATGGGATTTGTCCCTACGTTTATCCGGTTCCGCACGGCATTGGAACGCGTAGATGAAATGCTCCAGTCGGAGAAAGAAGAAGAGGTGGAAGCAGAATACCTGCCTAACATACAGCAGCTACGCTTACGGGGTGTGGGCTTCCGTTATGAAGATAAGGGGGTATTCCATCAGTTTGATGCAGATTTTGTCCGCGGCAAACCTACAGCCGTAGTCGGCGCAAGTGGAAAGGGAAAGACAACCCTTATTCGTTTGCTGCTCTGCCTGCTCAAGCCCAATAGCGGCTCTTTGCAACTCCATGCAGATGGACGTGAAATACAGTTGAGCAGTGCACATCGCACAAATTTTGCCTATGTGCCGCAGGGCGATAAGCTGTTTAGTGGAACGATACGCGAAAATTTACAGGTGAATAGCCAGCCGGTTTTGGAAGAGCGTATTCGGGAAGTGTTGGTAACAGCTTGCGCCACATTTGTGTATGATCTGCCCGAGGGTTTGGATACCTTGGTGGGTGAATCCGGTTATGGGCTTTCTGAAGGGCAGGCGCAACGGGTAGCCGTGGCGAGGGCACTCTTGCAGGACTGTGCCGTTTGGCTGTTTGATGAGGTGACTTCTGCCCTCGATCCATCAACAGCGGTCGAACTAGCCGATCGTTTAATAGAAGCCGGAAAAGACAAAATATTGGTTTTCGTAACCCATGATCCGGTGCTAACCGAACGGTGTAGTCAGGTGGTGTATATTTCGTGATCAGTCACGTACGCTGGCTGATTTCTTTTTAAATTCTGAAGGGCTCATCTCAAACTGTTTTTTGAAGCATACACTAAAATATTTTGCGTTGTTGAAACCTGTCTGATAGGCAATCTCTGCTATGGTCAGATCAGACTGCTCTAATAAATAGGCGCTTCTTTTCAATCTAATATTCAAAATAAATTCTTTTATAGACATGCCTACAATGTCGTGTATTTTTTGGTATAGGATAGTTCTACCCACATTCATATCCGAAACAAAATCATCTACTGAATAAAGTGGATTGGAGATGTTCAGTTCGATAAATTTCATCGCCCTTACCAATAGCTCTTCATCCATAGACGTGATCGTTACTTTGGCTGGATCGACCACCAAGCGTTTGCTATACATTTCCCGTAGTTCTTGCTGGTTTTTCAAGATTGCTTCGGTCTGTTGCAACAGATATTCGATATCGAAGGGCTTATCGATAAAAACGGTTGCTCCGTATTCAAGGGCCTTAATTTTATTTTGATTTTCTTCCCCAACGCCCGATATCATGACGATAGGGATATGGCTGGTCTTAAAATTTTGCCTTAAGCGACGGCATACTTCAAATCCGTTGCCATTAGGCATGATGAGATCTGTAATGATCAGCTGCGGATATATTTTTTCAGCTTTGATAATCCCTTCCATACCGTCGCTTGCCGTATACATATTGTATTTTTGTGAAAGACGCTGTTCAAGGTAGGTACGCATAGCAGGATCATCTTCTATCAGCAGTAAACTGTTGGCTTTTCGTGCATTCTTGGTAGGGCTGTCGGGCTCTGTATCATCCAACATGACGTCGTCAATCTCCGAAATGGTATAATCATAAACGTTCCCGCGCATACTACCGGTGCTCGCTTCCTTTTTCAATGGTAGAATAATTGTAAAAGAAATTTTGTTGGTTTTGTTGACCATCCAGATGTTTCCCTTGAGTACATCAACCAATTCCTTGACAATAGCGAGCCCCAATCCTGAACTCTCCTCGAAGGTGGGCCGATGGGAAGACAGACGGTTAAAAGAAGTGAAAAGGGTAGCAATTTGTTGTTCGGAGAAGCCGTCACCGCTGTTGAGTACTTCGATGGAAATATATTCTAATTCGGCTTCCGCCCGTTTTTGAGGTAGCCTCGCCTTCTCTTCTTCAGTAGAACTATATATGCGCACGCCAACATAACCCTTATTTGGCGTATATTTTAAAGCATTGGAAAATAAATTGGTCAAGATTTTCTCAACGATATCATAGTCGAAAGCGACATATACTTGATCCTTATATGCTGAAATATTCGTTTCTATCTCCTTCTTATTTGCATATAATTCAAACAAACTAAAGACATCACGTACAAAGTTGATAATATCCCCCACCTGAGGATGTAACGTGATTTTTTGACTTTCTATTTCTCTAAAGCGGAGTAGCTGGCTTATCATACGTTGAATCCGCGACACGTTTTTCTCGATGAGCTGCATGTAAACGGTAGCGTGATTATTGGCGTCCAGCGTTTCCTTGAGTTGTTTAAGTGGTTGCAGTACCAAAGTGAGCGGGGTTTTCAGATCATGCGAAATATTCGTAAAAAAATCGGTGCGGGCTTGATTCAGTTTCAGTATATTTTGCTCTTTTAACGCTTCGAGTGCCAGACGCTCCTGGAACATCTTTTTATCGGTGTAGTAACGGATGATGAAAAACAATAATGAAATGACAATAAGGCTATAAAAACAATAGGCCCACCACGAAAGAAAGAAAGGGGGATCTATATGCAGATAGAGCCGTGATATATCGTCTCCCCATAGCCCATCATTATTAGACGCTTTTATTTCAAACGTATAGCTGCCGCTAGAAAGGTTGAAAAACTGTACAGACTTATGTGGTGTATTGACCACCGTCCAGTTATCGCTGATTCCCCGCATGCGATACGCAAACTGGTTCTTATCCGCAGCCAGGTAACTGTTGGCTGAAAATCGAATTTCTATGTTGGATTCGCTGCTGGAAAGCCGTATTCGTTCGTCCCGTCTGTTCGATAGGCTGGAGATGTCTTTTGACAGCGGGGAGGAAGCAGAACTAGCTGTTACCTCGGTATTGTTCACCAGAAAACCGGTAAAGAACACGCGAGGTTTCTGTGGGTTCTTACCGGTGTGTGCAGGGTCAAATAGCAAAAAACCGTTGGTTCCGCCAAAAAATAACTCCCCTTTTGCTGTCTTGTAGGCCGCGCGTATATAAAAAGATCCACATTTGTTTTCTTTATAAAAACGTGCCTTCTCAAACTTGGCGGATTTGGGATTATAACTATAAATGCCATCGCTGGTACTCAGCCAGATTCTCTTCGAACTGTCGTCTTCCAAGATACCGAACACCATCTTTGGCGGAAACCCATTGTTGCTGTTGAAATTGAGGTAAGTGCCATCTTTCTTCAGTACGTTTACGCCTCTTCCTAATGTGCCTAACCATAAATCACCGTTTGAAGATTCGTGGTGGCAGGATAGATTGTTGGCGGAATAAGGGGCGTCTTGAATCAGATAATGTTTCAGGACTTTAAGCGTATTTCGATCAACAACATATAATCCTTGTTGTGTAATCAACCGGAGGTTATATTGGTTATCTAAATACAATGTGGCTATATCGAGGTTTAGCTTTTCATCATTTGCACCGATAATTTTAACAATTTCTGTATCCGCGTTTTTCTTTCTTTTATATAAAAAAGGTTGGTTGGGATCGGTCATCCACCAAGTTCCTTCTTCATCCTGTACGAAATCGTATATGGTGAGTGGCTGCCGGCTTCCCGGGAAGAAGAAATGGAGATCGTTGAAAGTACGACCAGCGGGGTCATACGCCGTAAGGCCGCCGCTAAACGCAGAAATCAAAAGACGTTGGTTCTCCGAGTCAAAACGTAAACGCTTGATCATGTTGGAGTTTGGTGAATCTGTGGATGATTTTATAAAATGGTGGAAGGAGTCGTTTTTCCGGTCCCAGTAATTGAGCCCGCCACCTTCAGTTCCGATCCACATGTTGCCCAATTGATCTTCTTGGAAACTACTGACAATTGGATGGTTAAGTCCTCCTGGACTGGGATTAAAATAACGTACGTGCGCATCGTATAGCGAGCAGTAGGCAATCTTACCGCCATAGGTTCCGATCCACGCGCCTTGATTAGGATCTGCATAGATGGTCCAGATCGAATTATTCGGTAGTGAAAAAGGATCATTCAAGTTCAATCGAAGAAAACCGCGCTCTTCTTTGATTGGATTATATAAGAACAATCCAACCTGGGTGGCCACCCATATTACACCAGTTTGATCAAGAAATAGGCCTTTCGCTAATGCCGGCTGGTTGTTCGCAAAGGATACAGGGATATGGCGTCTTATTGTTCCCAATGTATCGGTGACAAAGATACCACCTCGTTGGGTGAGGTGGTAATAGAGCCCTTCATATTCCAGTACGTCAACAAGGGTATGGGAAGGTTTGTCTAAATGGATAAACGGTACCAATTGCTTCTCGCTTTGGTGCAGTTTATAAAGTGTGCTTTCATGCGACACATACAGGTCACCATTCAAACTTAGAATTTTACTGTAGAATTTGTCTTTGGGCAGCTGAAAACCGTTTAATGTATTGTTTTGTGAATCATACCACAAAAGACTATCTCTGGATAATATATATAGTTTGCCGTCATCATGTTGACATGCAGATCGTATGCTGCGTTGTACGGCGATATGAAATTTAAATTGCTCATAATCGAAGCGTAGCAAGGCATGATTCGTGAAGAGAAATAGTTCTCCTCGCTGGCTGGCGATTAGAGAACCATACCCCCATTTGACGGTAGGATTGAGGGCGGAAACGAGTTCGTCTAATTGATGGAAGCTATTCCCGTCATACATAAAGATAGCGTCAGTACCAGTATACCAAATTCGCCCTAGACTATCTTTTGCTATGCTCTGTATTCCACCGTAATAGGAGGTTTCAGGCATCACGTGAAACCGGTAGCGTGACGTATCAATCGCAAAAGCGCACTGTAAAAAGAAAATAAAAAAGCAGAATAATAGACTGTATTTTTTCATTTTATAATGAACATTCCTCCGGATTACATGCCAATGTACTATAAAAATTGTTTAGCCCGTTACTTCTTATCTTAAATTTTTTCCCTTAGCCTGGTCAAAGCTTCTAAATAATAGTAGTCTGCATAAGTGAGCGGCACATCTACTTCTGATTGGAGAGGATATGCACCTACACTATGCTTTAAGATAAAATAACCATTTTCGCCGAGAGTAGCCGTATAGGCCGGAGACGCCATTGTCTTAACCTGGACTTTGGCAACGTGCTCATATAGCGATGCGCGATCTTTATCAACATAATTACTTAACTCAATCAACGCCGACGCGGTGATAGCCGCTGCGGATACATCGCGATAAGTGTCCGGAATATCGGAACTGTTATAATCCCAATAGGGAATATAGTCATCAGGCATATTGGGGTGATTAATCAAATAGTCTGCGATATGCTGGGCTTGTTTTAAATAACGCTCATCTTTCGTCTCCCTGTATAGATAGGTATAGCCGTAAAGTCCCCAAGCTTGCCCTCTGCTCCAGGACGATTCGTCCGAGAAACCTTGATGTGTTTGTTTCAAGTGCGGTGTGCCGCTAATTGTGTCATATGAGACGACATGGTAGGAACTGTAATCGGGTCTAAAGTGATGCTCCATCGTTTTGTCGGCGTGGGATAACGCAATCTCCTTGAAACGGGCGTCGCCCGAATAGGTCGCCGCCCACAACAATAACTCTAAATTCATAATATTATCGATGATAACGGGGTACTGCCATTGTTCGGTATTGTGATCCCAAGACCGGATCAATCCTACCTGCGGACGATAGCGGGTACCTAGCGATTTAGCAGCGGTAAGCATCACTTCTTCATATTTTTTATTGTTTGTGAGCCGATAGCCGTTGCCAAAACTACAATAGATCATAAAGCCGACATCATGATTGTCTGTCGTATATTTCTCCCGCTCGACACGATCCGTATACAATTCCGCATATTTTAATACAGCGGGATTTTGGCTGTTTTCATAGATATACCAAAGCGAGCCTGGAAAAAAGCCGCTGCACCACCAGCGTGAGTCGGAAGAAACATCTTTGCCGTTTTCGTATGTCCGGGGGAGTCTTCCTTGCTGATCTTTGTATTTTTCCGCCATCAACAAGGATTGTTTTTCGGCAAAAACAAATGCGCTGTCGATTACCGCTTTTAAGACCTGGTCGTCATCCGCTTCCGGACGTTCGGTACAAGCGAACAGTCCGGACAGGATGATAAAGTAACTAAAGAGTTTGTTGTACATACTTATTGTATTTGGACGTTCAGAAGTTTCACCCACCCTTCTTCGGTTATCTCATCGTTAACGGCAAGCTTTATACCGGGCTGGTTGTCCTTTGTTGTATCAACAATAGCGATGGCCCAGGTATATGTTCCCTGTGGAAGATCGACAATAGTTTTGAAATTGTAGGTTACCGGCTTATCCTTTAGCCAATCCGAGGGCTCGCTGGCGGTATCCAATAATATCTTCTTTACATGATCGTCCGCATCAAGAAGTGCAAAAGCAACTTTATATTTATAATTCCATTGTGGGATATTGTTCGGAAAGTATCCCCATCCCATGTTTCGCCAACGGTGCGTAATCTCTGCCTCGGTGCCGCTTCTCACCGTTTCCGGCAGATAAACCTGATCAGGAAACAGACGATATCCTCCTTCTGATACAAAGCGCTGCACGAGGTTGAAAGACTTTTCAAACCATGAATCGGTATCTCCAGAGCGGAAGTCCATCATATTGACACAGGCCTCTGCCGACGCTTCAAATTCTCCTTGCCGCACATCTTCGGGATGGCCTTCACGGTATCGGCCACTCGGATCTGTCCAATAACGATGCGTTCCGGAAGTAATCCATCCCCCTTCCATTAAGATCGGTCGTTTAAAGTTCCACGATTTGGCAAACTGCTTTTCCCAACTTTGGTAATATTCTGTCATACCAAATGCATCTTGCCGAAGGCTATATCCTTTGTTGATCATTTTGGTCAATAGCCTATCACTGTTCGGATTTGGAGAACCCCAGCTTTGTGGATGGCCAATCAACCGGTGGTAGTTGATAACTAAAGGTATTTTAGTGAAGGTTCTGGTGTATAAATCGGAAACCCAGTCGATCAATTCTTCCTTAAGCGTCTCCGTATTAGCCCCCGTGGAGGTGTTGGGATCCTCGTAGATCACATTGTGCGCTTCACCCCACTTTCCAAAACCATAGGCGTCGATGAACGATACGAGATTTGGATCGTTGAAATCTTCAGCAAGGGCTTCGATAAATTTGGTATAGTATTGCCTGAAAATAGGATCTTGGGGCAATGGTGTGATACGGGTAGGAAAGGCAGGGTTCTCCAGATAAGATGCAGCGCCGGCATCAAAGACAAACTGGGGTGTATTCATTCCTTGATCGCGGCCATCGACCACGATGCGAAAAGCAATTGGCACACCTCGTTCTTTAGCGCCATTGATCAATCGGGCAATCTGTGTGCTCGGATCTCGCCAAGCATAAACCCCATCGGCCGGATTGAGTGACGACCAGCTCGTCCGCAAGTAGCAGGCGGATGCATAATCTATAGCTTTTACCCGTTTCCCCAAATCCGGAACATAGTATTCCTGATCCCAGAAGGTGGGTTCTGCTGTCCGCGCGGCATACATGACCCACCCATTTAATGGATTGCGTAATACGGCGCTCCGATTGTACTTCGTGCTAACCAACGTTCCGTTAATGCTATCGCCTTCTGCCAGATCATTTGAAGTGCAAGCAAATGATTGTAGACATGTAAGGGCTATCAACGACAATTTTATTATCGTCCTATAATTTGATGTTCTCATATTTCGTGATTAAAAATTTCTGAAGAAAGTGTTTTATCTATTCTATTTTTCATCTTTGACTAGCGACCATAGTCTTGTTCCGGATATCAAGAATAATAAAATTGGTACCGGAAGGAAGGCGGAAATACGCATTCCGTTCATTGGCGCTATAACCGCTGAATACATTATATGTCGTCCCGTGGGTCACCGGTGTATCGGTGCTGGTGTTGTTGCCGGTATACACGTAAGACTGGTTGTGTGGCGCAACGCCGAACTTTGTTCTGCCGTTGATCGCTGGGCCGGCGTACACAAATACTTGTGGATCTGCTGTACTCTGCGTCCAATTACCGCCTCGCCAAGACCATCCCGTAGGTTCTCCATATTCCCAAAGATCATTAACAACGGTTGTCTGTAGGTTTCCGTCGAGCATCCATTCCACAACCGCTGGTTGCAGAGCTTTCGATGGAGAGTAGATGGTGGCCGTTGCTTTTTGCATATTGACTACGATACGGTATTCTCCGGGATTTTCTATCTTCCAGGAAACTGGATTTTCACGGACGACAACATCAATTGACTCGCCATCTTTTAATGTCCCGTCGCCATCTGCAGGACTGATATAGTTTGTCTCACCATTAAACTCTATAGGAATTTGCAGTTCTCCTTCTTCTAACTGTAAGAGATGTGCATATATGCCGTCATTCTCCACAGTTGTACCCATCTCCAGCTTACTGATGCCGGGGACAGCCGTTCCGTCAAGAAAGACTTTATCCGCATCGAACACAATAGTTTTGATCGGTTGCACATTAACGCGTACGGTACGTACCTCCGGTGATTCGAAGGTGGCGCCGCCTTCCCATTGTGCTACAATCCGAAATTCTAATGTGAAAGGTGTATTAACAGGTAACTTCCATTTTTGATTGGCCCAATTCTGTATCTGTTCGGAAGTAAAACTCCTACTAAATATACCGTCGTCTTCATAATTCATAACCGCGGTGGACGAACCAAAGTTGTTGCCAACGACATCCAGCTTTGAGGTATACAAGATAATATGATCGTTCAATACCGGTCTTGCGGGTTTCCATGTGAACGTAATAATGTCGTCTGTTAAATGGTCTGCATCCAATGTAATGTCCATGGAGGAGGCTTGCAATTCCAGATGCTCTTCCACCTTGTCAATATCTTGAATTTCATAGCTACATGCATGTAGCCATAATGTTAAGAAAGACAGTAATCCTATTTTATATAGGTTATTTATTCTTTTCATGCGCTGTTCTTTTTGTTGAAAATTTATTGTTGGCAGTTATCATGGAACATATTATTTGCCATATCCATCGTTTTGCGGAAACTCGGCATCGCGATTGGCATCTATTATACCCTGTGGAATAGGCCACAAGGCATGATAAGCCTGTACTTTATTCTTGATAGCGTCGTTATAAGTTTTGACGCGATCCACATATTTGTCGGTACGGATTAACGTGAAACGTCGACTTTCTTCACCAACCAATTCCCGGATACGCTCGTCGAGCAGAAAATCCATAGTTATATCACTTGCCGTAATGATGGATGCACCTGCTCGCTGGCGAACTTCGTTTATAGCCTCGGCGGCTTTTGCTTTAAAAGCATCGCCTTGTCCGATATATGCTTCTGCTAACAGCAAATAGGTTTCGGCTAAACGGAATTTCATGCGATCCTTATAGCTACCTGTTAGACTCAGGTTTTCCGAGCGTCCGTAGAAAAATTTGGTCAATGCGGGAAATAGGGATTTTGTAGATGCCCACGTTTGATCTGTAATGTTCGCTTTTTTACCCAATAGGGCGGCGTCACCCGGGTTGTTGTAATACCAGTTGCGCTTGATGTTGTAGTTCGAGTTGCGGATATCCGTCGTACCAAAAATACCAGGAAAATTTCCAGTAGCGTTGGTGCCCCCTGTGCCTATCCACCATTTCATTGGCACGATCTGCGCCAAACCGCGTCCACCTAATGTGTCAGCCAAGACAAAGCCTGAAATATCTTGATATTTTGGGTTCCATGCCCTGCGGGTCCAGTCGTCGGAATTTGTACCGCCACCAATAGTGTTAAATTGAAACTGTAAAACAAAGATACTTTCTCTATTGCCGCTTTTTCTGTTTTGATTATTTTCCAGGAACATATCACTGAATACGTCGCCTGCCTTGTCTTTATTTACTCCGAAACGCGTTTTCATCAAATCGTAATGTCCGCTATTGATTACTTCCAATGCAGCGCTTTCCGCCAATGTATATTCTTTCTGCAACAGGTACATTTCGCTCAATAAATGAAAGGCAGCCCATTTGGTCAGTTTTCCTTCTAAAACTTGATCTGGATTAGCAGGAAGATATTCGGTAGCAAATTTAAGGTCGTCTACAATATGCGCCAACACCTCGGCTTTTGGAGTCCGCGTAAAGTTAAGCTGAAAATCATATAATATCGTCTCCACATAAGGTACATCGCCATACAGGTAGATTAACGTACGGTAGGCATAGGCACGGAAAAATCGAGCCTCTGCCTGAAAGCGTTCCTTGTCTGTTGGATTATCCCAGTTCGTGTTTTTTTCGGAAAACACCAAGATTTCATTGGCAGACGAGATAAGGCTATATGCCCAGTTCCAATACGTTTTAACAAACTGTTCCGCAGAAGTCAATGTTAAGTTGGCAAAGGGAAGGAGAGAACCATCGCTGTTCATCGCATCTACAATGTCTGTAGCCGCTTGCAAAGCTTCATAAGGACAAGCACCATTGTGGATAAATGCACCGCCTTCGCCATAGGTATTGTATTCTGCACGAGTTAGTGCATACAGCCCGGCAACGCCTACCTCAAACCCATATGTGCTTGTTAGTGTATTGGTAGGAGACAATTCTGATTTTAAATCCTCCTCCAAAAACTTTTCACACCCGCTAATGGTCATCATCATGATGACCGCAAATCCTGATCTTATAATATTGTTCATATTCATATGGTCTTTGATTTAGAAAGTTAAATTTAATCCTAGCATGTAAGAACGAGCCATGGGATAGGAGGCCATCCAACCGTTGTCATAATTGAGAACCTGTCGTGTATTGGAAAATGTATGTAAATTATTGACACTCACGTTTACATCAATTGCGCTGAGTCCTACTTTCTTGGCGGTTTCGTATCCAAATCGATGGCCAAGCGTAATATTTTTAACTTGTACGTACGATACCTTTTTGTAGTAGCCATGTTGGTAGTTGTTTACATAACCGGGAGAAACGATGTCTGCATCCTGGTTTTCCGGCGTCCAATAATTTGCACCGTGTACATAATTCGTGATTCCAAATGTCCAGGAAGCCATATTGGCCAAATGGTCATCACTCCAAACGCCAAATACACCGTTCACTAAACACGAGAAGTAAAAGTTTTTATAGGTCAATTTATTGCCTATGGACGCGGTGAAACTCGGTCGTTTGGATCCGATAATTTTTCGGTCATCCTCGTCGATGTACCCATTGCCATCTATATCCTCCAGTTTAGCGGATCCAGGGATGGCGCCTCGCTGAATATCCTGTTCATTGCCATCCGCATCTGTATAGGTAAACACATCTCCATCTTTCCATATACCGACCATATTGTAGTCATAGAAAACCCGCAAGGGTTCGCCGATAAACCATTTGTTGTCAATGTCATCGATCTTGTCACCGCGAAGGTCAATTATTTTATCACGGTTTAAGGAAAAGTTGAGATTGGAGGTCCAACGAAAATTTCTTTTATCGATATTTACGGCGTTCAGGGCGACCTCCACGCCCTTGTTACGTACCTGTCCAATATTGTCCCAAATCCGGTTATAACCGTTCATGATAGGTACTGTGCGCATCATCAACAGATCATGGGTATTCGAAAGATACATATCAATACTTCCACTAAATCGGTTATTAAATAGGGAAAAATCCAAAGCCGCGTTAGCCGTATATGTTGTTTCCCATTTTAGGTTGGGATTACCCACGCCATCGCCCGGTAGGTATGCCGTATTGACGGCCACCCCGTCATCTCCCCATATATACTTTACGCTCGAATAGAGCCTATCTAATGTCCTATAAGCCGTAATGGCTTGATTGCCGTTTGCTCCGTAGGATGCCCGTAGTTTTAGCATATTAATCCATTCGATACGGTCCTTCACAAAGTTTTCCTCCCCTATTTGCCAAGCGAGTGCAACCGATGGAAAAAAAGCGTATTTATTGTTTTCCCCAAAGACGGATGCCCCATCCGATCGACCAGTTATGGTCGCCAGATATTTATCGTTATAAGCATAATTAAAACGGAACATGTAGGATAACATAGCGGTTTCGGTCAGCCCAGAATTTATCGTCTGTTTCCGTTCAGCAGCATCCATCATATAATATCCGGTATCATCGGTTACAAAGCCTTCTGCACTTTGCGAGGAACTGATGCTTTTAGTTTCCTGCATACTAAACAGTCCGGTCGCATCAAGACGATGCCTGCCGATCTCGCGTTCATAACGGAGAATGTTTTCCCAGGTGTACTCCGTGTAATGTCCATTGCTGATGCTTGCTTTTCCGCCGACAAGCCCATTTTGTTCTCTTCCGTCGAAGGTATCTCGGCCATAATAAGTACCTGTAAAATTGCTGCGGTAATTATATCCGTAATTCGAACGGAAGGATAATCCGGTTACCGGCAACAATACATTTGCATAGGCATTGAGAAAGAAATTTCGGTTTGTCCTGTCTTGTTCAGCATTGACATTGCGCATTGGATTTGTTATGAGCGAATATTCCATCGGTTCATTAACATAGTATCCTGATTCGTCTTTGTATTTTCCATAGGGGCTCTGTTTTATCGCGTGTTCGATGTTAGGTGTTATACCGCCGTCTTCTCGCTGGGAAAATTGTGTCCCTATGCCGGTGGTCAGCCAGTTATTGAATACTTGGTCGATATTTGCGGAGATCACCGTACGGGATAACTTAGAGTTATAAACCACACCTTCTTGCCCCAACGACGAAATAGCGGCCAGATATTTAGTACTCTCCGTTCCTCCAGAGATACTTGCTTGATGATCCGTGGTCAATGCTCTTCGGAAGATGTAATCTTGCCAGTTATGTGTAATGCCATTGGCATAATTTTCGCGTTCGGTAACGCTGATGATGCTGCCGGCAATAGGGTCAAGTTGATCTCCGGAAAGGCCTTCTTTCAAACGCCCGATGTCTTGTTGCAGGCGGATATATTCATTTGGCCCCATCACTTCGATGTATTGCATGGGTTCCGCCATGCCAAGTTGGCCTTTGTAACTAACCTGAGGCCTGCCCACTTGTCCTCTTTTGGTCTGGATAAGTATGACGCCATTCGAACCTCGTGATCCATAGATAGCCACTGCGGAAGCATCTTTTAGCACGGACATATTGTCGATTATATTGGGGTCAAGATCATTTAATGAACCACTATAGGGGATTCCATCCAATACAATTAAAGGGCTATTGTTGGCAGATAATGAATTTTCACCGCGGATAAGAAGTGCCTGATCCTGCCCCGGGGCTGCGTTTGAAGTCGTAATGGTGAATCCAGCTACTTGTCCTATAAGACGGTCCATCAAATTGGGAGTAGAAACCATTTCTAGCTGTTCTTTGCCAACGACAGAAAGCCCCCCGGTCAAATCTTTTTTCCGCTGGGTACCATAACCTACAACGACAACCTCCTCTAGGACGTCGTCGGCGATCATCGTGATATTGATCGCGGCGGAGGAGCTTACCGTGGCTTCTTGATCACTATAGCCCACGTAAGAGAATACTAAAATAGACGACATCGGGGCTTGGAGGCTATAGTTTCCCTCTTCATCGGTCATTACCTGCGTATTTTGTCCCTTTACGCGTACGGTGACACCTGTCAAGGACATGCCGTCTTGATCCTTTACGTTTCCCGATATAATAGGTTGTTGTTGCGCATAGCCATGCGTTATCGAAAGCAAAAGGATAGCAACAATCCATAAGCCCGAAAGCTTGGTGTGAATTACTTTTATCATATATTTATTTTTGGTTAAACGTTTACATTTCATGCCCCTATTGTTGTGGAGGCGTATTAAGAGTATGTTGGTTTATGTGTTTACATTTTTATATATTTCGGTATTTAAATAAGTGCGATTTATAGCTTAGTTATGGTCATGCTGAAACGATTAGCATAGCACAAAATTAGAGAATGAACCAGTGCGCAAGGGTAGTTATTTGTTCAGAAATGGTTCAATTTTGTACAGAAAGCGATTTATTGCGCCTAGGAGGCGCTAGTCGGTACTAGAAATATGATCGAAATAAAAAAGGTTACTCTACGATGTTGTAAAGTAACCTTAATATATCTTCTTGTACTCAGATTTTAGGACTTAATCCCAAACGCCTCCTTAATAGCATCCACATAGTCCAATTTCTCCCAGGTAAACAATTCCACTTCCATGGTTTTCTTCTCACCGTTGGAGCTTTCGAATGTTTTGGTTATGGTTTGTGGCGTTCTTCCCATATGTCCGTAAGCCGCTGTTTCTGAATATATCGGTTTGCGAAGTCCTAAGCGGGTTTCGATGCCGTAAGGTGTCATGTCGAATATTTCACCAATTTTTTGAGCAATTTTGCTATCGTTAAAGTCGACGTTGCTTGTGCCGTACGTATTTACATAGATTCCCATAGGGTCTTTTACACCGATAGCATAGGATATCTGCACCAGTATCTCGTCCGCAACACCTGCTGCTACGAGGTTTTTAGCAATATGACGGGTAGCGTATGCTGCAGAGCGGTCTACTTTAGAGGGATCTTTTCCGGAGAATGCACCACCACCATGTGCTCCTTTTCCTCCGTACGTATCCACGATAATCTTACGTCCGGTCAAGCCGGTGTCGCCATGCGGCCCGCCGATCACAAATTTTCCCGTAGGATTAATGTGAAACTTGATGTTGTCGGTAAATAGGGCCTGCAACGCTGGTGTCAGTTGTGCCTTTACACGGGGGATCAGGATGTTTTTAACATCGTCGGTAATTTTCTCCCGCATTGCTGCTTCGGTAGCGAACTCGTCATGCTGTGTCGAAATGACGATCGTGTCGATGCGTTGCGGTTTATGGTCGTCGCTGTATTCCAAAGTGACCTGCGACTTCGCGTCCGGACGTAAATAGGTGATCTCGTCGTTTTCCCGACGTAAGGCGGCTAGCTCGTATAATAACCGATGGGCGAGGTCTAAAGCCAGCGGCATATAGTTTTCGGTTTCGTTGCTCGCGTAGCCAAACATGATACCTTGGTCGCCGGCGCCCTGTTCCTGTTTTGTTTGGCGATCGACGCCTTGATTGATCTCCGCAGACTGTTCGTGAATAGCCGACAGCACACCACAAGAGTTTGCCTCAAACATATATTCGGACTTGGTGTACCCTATTTTCTCAATAACCGAACGGGTGATTTTCTGTACATCTAAATAGATGTTGGATTTCACTTCGCCGGCCAAAACAACCTGTCCGGTCGTTACTAAGGTCTCAATAGCCACTCGGGCATCTTCATCCCACGCCAAAAAATTGTCAATCAACGCATCGGAAATCTGATCCGCTACTTTGTCAGGGTGTCCCTCCGACACCGATTCGGATGTAAATAAATAAGCCATTACTACATATTCTTTTGTGATTGCACGTACGAAAGGAGTTGTCTAAGTAGAAGTGGAAAAACGACCCAAATTCTGGTTTTAGCACTTTTTTTTACTGTGGTTGCAATCTCCTTCTGGCATATTAGTCAATATGCAGCACGCAAATCAGTCCACATTTTTCGTGGACAAAAGTACGATTCTTTATTTGAATAATACGAATGGAACCAAATTTTTATGATGCATATTTTAATCGATTTTCTCCTTTAGATATTTGCATTATTAAAATATTCCATATACATTTGAACATACTTTAAATGTTCATACATTAAAATCAGTAACAGCTATGTATTATAAACCCCTTTTCTTTTTTTTCTTAATCAACTGGGCTTTTATTTCTGGCAGTCAAGCGGAAAACATTATTTGGCAGCTTGGTGAAAACAACAACAGTGCAAAAGAATTTGCGCTTGCGCCCAATGAATATAAACGTTTTCTGGAAAAAGATTTTGGATATGAAGATCGTTATTTTCTTATTGGACGTTCTCTGCTGAATCAAGATTTCCCTTATATCTTACCTGGGCCGGCAGATTCTTGGGGTGGTACCGGACCTACATCTGGCTGGCGGACACATGATGTCAATATCCTTTTTGGGTTGGGAAAAGTGCCACAAAACGAAAAATGGACACTGGTTTTGGATCTTGTTGATAACCATCAAGCCCAGACATTAGTAAAAGTAACCGTCAATCATAAAAGCAAGACATTCAGATTAGGTAAGAATGGCTCGGCAGAATCACTACTTGGGAATACATCCCAAGCAAATGAATCTATTCTCGAACTGGGGTTAATGAGCGATGATTTAAATGAAGGAGGCAATATGGTAACGGTCAGTGTGCTGGAAGGTTCATGGATTATATTCGACCATATAAAACTGGAAGGTCCGCAAAGAACACAATTGCTTAGCCACGACAAAGTTTTTATTCGGCAGGTATCAGCCGCCGATTATCAAACAACGAACCAAGGTCAGCAATATCAACCGTTATTAGTAGATGTTGAACATTTAAAAGAAAGACCTGAGCTAAAGGTGCTATTGGATGGAAAGCAAATATTTGCCGCACAGCTAGACACGGGACGCTATATTTATGAAGCGTTAATGCCGGCTGTATCCAAAGGTAAAAAAAGTAAATATAAGGTAGTGGTCGATGGTAAAGTCGAACAGGAAGGTGTCGTTTTGCGGAATAAACAAAAACAGCAAACGTTAGCCGGATATGTTGATACAAAGATCGGCACTGCCCATTCGCGATGGATGATTGCTCCTGGTCCATGGATGCCTTTCAGCATGGTGAAAATAAGCCCTGACAACCAAAACATGGGCTGGCAGGCAGGCTACCAACCCACCTTTGAATCTGTCGGAACATTTAGCCATATCCACGAATGGACCATGGGAGGTCTCGGTCTTATGCCGGTCAATGGAACGCTAAAAACAAAAATAGGCGATGAAAGAGATAATAATTCAGGCTACCGGTCGGCGGTGGATAAGTCTACCGAACGTGCGCCGATAGGCCGATATGAGGTATTATTGACCGATTATGATATTAAGGCAGAGATGACAGCGACAACCAGGGCAAGTTTCTCTCGTTATACATTCCCGCAGGATAAAGATGGTAGGGTGATGATCGACATGCATATCCATGCGGAATACGATTATCAGTTAGTAGATGTAGAAATAAACAAAGTAAGCGACTACCGCATTGAAGGTCGAAGCCATCAGATATCTCCCCGTCCGCATGTGTGGAGTAATGATGCCGATCAGGATTATGTTGTTAACTTCGTCATCGAGTTTGACCGCCCGATAAAAAATGTAGGCGGATGGATCAATGAAGAAGTGAAATCTGGAGCCGCTAACATTAAGGGAAAAAACCTAAAAGATGCCGGTATGTTCGTGGAATTTGAGACATCAGATCAACCTGTCGTACAAGTACGCACGGGTATTTCCTTGGTGAGCATAGCCAATGCTTCAGAAAATCTAAAAACAGAAATCACAGATCCTTTTGGGTGGAGTTTCGAAGCGGTAGAAAATAACCAGATAGCCGTATGGAATAGCTATTTCGATCGTATAAAAATTCAGACGAACGATAGAAACGAGAAAATAAGGTTCTATAACAATATGTATCGGTCTATCTGTAGTAGAAATACCTGGAACGATGTCAATGGAGAATGGATGAGCGCTGATGGCGTTAAGCAAAGACTAAAAAATCCCGAACATCGTGTCTTGGGTTGTGATGCGTTCTGGAATACATTCTGGAACCTAAATCAGTTCTGGAACCTCGTCGTACCCGAATGGTCTTCCCGATGGGTCAATTCACAATTAGCGATGTATGATGCCAACGGTTGGCTGGCAAAAGGTCCGGCAGGGATGAAATACATACCGGTCATGGTCGCCGAGCATGAAATACCATTGATCGTAGGTGCTTACCAGATGGGCATCCGCGATTTTGATACCGAAAAGGCCTTCGAAGCGGTCAACAAAATGCAAACGACCCCCGCACAGCCGGTGGCTGGAGGGTTTGCCGGAAACCGGGACCTGTTACCTTATCTGCAATATTCGTATGTCCCTTCCGATAAAGGACGGTTTTCGAATACCCTGGAATATGCTTATGATGACTGGACCGTGGGCCAATTTGCAAAATCGCTTGGCAAGGAGAAGGAATATCAGATCTATAATAATCGAGGCAGCTGGTGGAAAAATGCGATTGATAAGGAAACGGGTTATGCTCGGTTAAGAGATAGCGAAGGGAAGTTTGAATCGCCTTTTGACCCATTTCATTCCGGTAAAAACCACCATTATGTGGAAGGAAACGCGTGGCAGCTGACGTATTTTGTTCCGCAGGATGTAAAAGGATTAGCGGACTATATCGGTAAGGACCGATTTTTAGAGCGCTTGGAGTGGGGCTTCAATGCCAGTGAGCATTGGCGATACAATGCACCAAACGACCAGTACTGGGATTTTCCCGTCGTACAGGGCAATCAGCAATCCATGCATTTTGCGTTTCTCTTCAACTGGGTAGACAAACCGTGGCTCACCCAAAAATGGTCCCGCTCTATTATAGACCGCTATTACGGCAGTGGCCAGGCCAACGCCTACCTTGGTGATGAAGATCAAGGACAGATGAGCGCCTGGTTTATTATGGCTGCTTTAGGACTGTTCCAAACGGATGGAGGCTGTAGCGTCGAGCCGGTCTATGAAATAGGTAGCCCGATGTTTGAAGAAATAGAAATCAACTTAGGCAACAGATATGACCGCGGGGATAAATTCATCATCAGCGCAAAAAATGCTTCGCGCAAAAATGTTTATGTGCAACAGGCGACCTTAAATGGTAAACCGCTTCAAAGCTTTAAGTTCTCCGCGAAGGAATTGCTTAACGGAGGCAGTCTAGTGCTGGAAATGGGTCCGACGCCCAATAAAAACTGGGGAGTAGAACAGTAAAGCAATCTGTATGATCCGATTTTTCTTATTCATTATATTACAGATCGGCCTCCAATGGACCTTGTTGTCTGCCCAGGAAACCTCGATATGGCAAGAGCTTCCGGCGTCGCACGTACAAGTTTCTGCCAGCAGCGAGTTTGAACATTTCGCCGCAGAGAACCTACTTACAGACAAAAGCTTTGTACAAGGAAGACTGGTCAAGAATGCGCAGGGCAGAGACATGTGGCTCTCTAAGGTAGCGGAACACAATGTACAAGGCAACCAACAGGTGCCGAAGGGTAAAGGCTGGATTCTATTCGAATTTGATAAACCGTATACCTTGGAACAAATGGGGATATGGAACTATAATCAAAATGACCATACCAAAAGAGGACTGAATAAAGTATATATTCACTATACGCAAGATGACAAACACTGGAAACCTCTCCGTAATGGCGAGAAAGACCATTTCTATTTTCCGGAATCGGGAGGTTCTTTCGAACAGGACATGGATCTTTCCATTGCTTTACGCGGATTGGAAATAAAAGGTTTATGGATAACAATCGACGCCGACTCGGGGAATCATTATCACGTTCCTCATAATGCCGGCATTCTACAGGATGCCAAGCGAAGAGCACAGAACATCAATTATTATGGATTAGGCAAAGTCAGGTTCTATACACGAAAAAAGCTGCCGATCGGCCAGCTGCCGAAACTGGACGGCCTGCAGTTCATAGCTGCC
Source organism: Sphingobacterium chuzhouense (assembly GCF_014692525.1). GTDB lineage: Bacteria > Bacteroidota > Bacteroidia > Sphingobacteriales > Sphingobacteriaceae > Sphingobacterium > Sphingobacterium chuzhouense. The sequence continues at coordinate 67,545 of NZ_JACNYL010000006.1, read as the reverse complement.
CAGGGGTACCGAAAAACACAGGATGGTCCCGCCCGTGAATTTCGTCTAACCTTCGACCAGCCGCTATACACAGGTGGAAAACTGCGTCTTCAGTGCAGAGGACAACAGAAGATCCTGCACATTCCTACAAGCGAAAGAGGTCTTTACGAATTCCGTGGAACGCTAACAGCGGGGCTCATGGAAAATGAAGAGCAGCTACAGTTGGTCTTTGAAAGCCTCCAAGGAAAGATAGAAAAGCAATTGAATATACCCGGGGCACGTAAATGGGAAATACATTTCTTAGCGCATTCACACCAAGACATCGGCTATACGCACCGACAGGCCGAGGTTTTACGGCGCCAGTGGGACAACCTGGAGTTAGCACTTGATTTGATTGATCGGACGGAACACTATCCGCCACATGCCCAATTCAAGTGGAACACGGAAGCGACCTGGTATCTACACGCTTACTTGCAGCAGTATGAAGACACACCTAAAGCGGCCAGATTGAAACAGGCTATTCGGAATGGCCGTATTGGCGTGGACGCATCTTTGGGCAGTATGTTGAGTGGAATAAGCCGGCAAGAGGAGCTTATGCATTATTTTGATGATGCCCAGACGTTGGAGAAAGAATTGGGCATGGAATTCCAAAGTGTGCTGTTCAGTGATGTGCCTGGCGCTGTATGGGGTATGACATCCGCGTTGGCACAGAATAAAATCAACTATTTTTCGTCGGCACCCAACTATACGCCAAGTTATCCCGGAGGCGGCAGCCGACTGGCACATTTCCATAGGATATGGGGAAATAAACCGTTTTATTGGACTTCGGCCTCTGGAGAAGATAAAGTCCTGTACTGGGCGACAGGTACCGGATATTCGCTCTTTCACAGCTGGATATACGACCGGCTATCGGTATGTGGCCTCGATCCGATATGGGAAATCCTCCAGAATATGGAAAATGAAGCGTATCCCTATTCTATTTCGTATATGCGCTATACCATACACGGTGATAACGGGCCACCGGATCGCGAAATGGCGGACGTGATTAAGAAATGGAACGAGACCTACGCTTACCCTAAATTTTCCATCTCTACTACCCAGGAAGCATTCGAAGCATTGGAAGGACGCTATGGAAATGTACTGCCTTCCTATACTGGCGACCTCTCTCCGGTTTGGGAAGATGGTGCGGCGTCAAGTGCCCGGGAACTGGGTATCAATAGGAGAACGGCTGAAAAACTCAACCAACTTGAAGTACAGTGGACTATCTTATCCCCAACAGATTTTCCAATGGAACGATTTAAAGCAGGGTGGAAGTATGTTAACTTATTTTCGGAACATACGTGGGGAGCGTCCAACAGCTTCCACGATAAAAATAGCGCGTTTACCAAAGATTTATGGGAAGAGAAAAAAGGTTATGCGCTGGCAGCAGACAGCATCTCCCGAACGTTGGAAGCGGAACTGATGGACAAAATCCGCCAAGAAGAGGGCGACTATATACAAGTACTCAATAGCAACTCCTGGGTTCGAACGGATTTGGTATCTTTTGTTTCCCATCGGGATCTGCACAGCTTGTCCATTCAGGACGAACAGGGCAATATTTTCCCACTACAGCAACAGCAGAACGGGAATTGGTGTTTTCTCGCGAAAGATATCCCGCCTTTGGCTTCCCGGGTATACCGTTTGGTCAACCATAAACGGAATTACCCGTTGACCTTGCAGACTCAGGATGATGAGATGGCAAGCGACCGGGTAAAGATTGGGCTGGACGAGCAAGGTGTGATTACATTACTGACATTTGACAAGGATCCGCATAATTATGCTGGAGCGGAGGGTTTAAATGGATTTGTACATTCCAAAAGAGGATTGGAGGAACTTTCAGATGAGGTTACGAATACCATGGTCCGCATCATTGAAAATGGACCTGTATTCGCGGTGATTCGTATAGAATCGGACGCTCCGGGATGCGAAAAGTTATATAAGGAATTAACCTTGATACGGGGTATAGACCGACTAGATATAGCGAATACGATCGATAAGAGTGAAACCGATGGTTTTGAGAACCTGCGGTTCCATTTTGATTTTAATGTGACCAATCCCGAAATCAATCTGGATCAAGCCTGGTGTTCTATATTCCCCGAGCGGCAGCAACTACGTGGTGTAAACAAAAATTATTATGCTGTACAAAATCAACTTTCGGTAATGAATAGCGATAGAGCGATCGTGCTGACCACGACGGAAGCTCCTTTTATAGAGCTCGGTAACATGAGTGCGGAGGGTTGGCGTACGCAAAGCCGTTCGCGTACCGATTGGCAGCTTAGCGCTTCACTCGGTAACAGCCATATATATTCTTGGGTAATGAATAATTCATGGACAACCAACTATAAAGCCTCACAGCCGGGCATAACTTCCTTTCATTATAGCATTTCTCCATCTAGCCCGGATAACTTGGCAGCCCATAAGCGAAAAGGAACAGAGGCCGTTCAAAAACTGACGACGATATGCACATCCAATAAAATGCCGATTGCTACTCCTTTTGAAATTGTAGGGACAAAACAAGTGGCACTTTCGACCATGAAGATGATCGATGGAAATCTCTTCCTGCGGCTGTTTAACCAAGATGATGCGACATCCCGTTTCCAGATAGATTGGAAAAACTTTAAACACTACCATAAATATAATTGCGATAACAAAGGACAGATCATCAGCAAACTCGATGAGGAAGATCTATGGTTAAAACCATATGCTGTTCAGAATATATTGGTCACCCTAAATAATGTCACGAAATGAAAAAGATATTACTCTACATACTGTTTTTATCGATTTGCTTACCGAGTGCAGCTTTCCAGCATCAAACTGCAGATAGCTTAACCACCTATGTAAAAACGGATATAGGAACGGCGCATTCCAGATGGTTTCATTATGCTCCCGCTTCGGTACCTTTTGGTATGGCCAAGGCAGGCCCTTCGACAAACGGGCATTATGGAAATACCGGTGGCTGGCAAGCGGTGGGATATGATCCACATCATACATCCATCGAGGGTTTCCCAAATTTCCATGAATTTCAAATCGGCGGGGTTGTTTTCGCACCCGCAACGGGCAGACTGCTGACTTACCCTGGGAAACTGGAGACCCCGGAAGACGGATATCGCTCTACCTTTGATAAAAAGGATGAGTTTTCTGCACCGGGCTATTACGCCGTTTATCTAAAAAAGCATCAGGTAACCGCAGAACTCACGGCAACGAAACGGGTGGCTTTCCATCGCTATACTTTCCCCCGCTCCAATCAATCGCATGTGCTCTTTGATATCGGAAATAGACAGGGAGAAAGTGGTCCCGTATTGGATGCCTACGTCGAATATGACGGCGGATACCGCATCGAGGGTTATGTGATTACGAATCCAGTATATGTGGATATTTATCAAAAGGGAGCTGATGTCAAAATGTATTTCTCGGCGGTGGTTGACAAAAAACCAACGTCGTGGGGAACGTTTAAGGGAAAGACAAAAACCGAAGGTAAACGAAAAGAAAAGGGGGTAGGTGCCGGAATTTATCTAAGTTTTGATACAGAAGATCAAGAAAAGATACTTATAAAAGTGGGGTTATCCTATACATCGATAGAGAATGCACGCCAAAATCTAAAGCAGGAAGCGGACGAGCTCTCTTTCGAACAAGCCAAAATACGCGCTTCGCAGGAGTGGAATAATATGCTGGGCAGGATACAAGTGGAAGGAGGCAAACAGGACGATAAAATAAAATTTTACACCGGTTTGTACCACGCGTTGTTGGGCCGGGGTCTGGCTAGTGATTGCAATGGAGCATACCCTAAAAATGATGGCAGTATAGGGTATATACCTACCGATATCCACAACGTCCCTGTTCATCAACATTATAATACCGATGCCATTTGGGGGGCATTCTGGAATCTCACACAGTTATGGTCCTTAGTCTATCCCGAATATTATGACGATTGGATAAAAAGCCAGCTCTTGGTGTATAAAGATGCTGGATGGCTAGGCGATGGTATAGCGGCTAGCCGGTACGTCTCCGGTGTAGGGACGAATTTCACCAGTCTGGCAATCGCTGCAGCCTATAATGTAGGTATCCGGAATTTCGATGTACAACTCGCTTACGATGCCGCACGTAAAAATGAATTGGACGGTCACAACCGGATTGCCGGAGCGGGGAAGCTCGATGTATCGCAATTTGTGAACAGAGGATACTCGCCTTATGCGGATGAACTGCACATGCAGACCACAGCGGCAGGTTCAGGTTTCGCCGCTTCGCATACCTTGGAATACGCATTCAGCGCCTATGCGGTAGCTAATTTTGCAAAGGCGTTGGGAAAGCGGGAGGATTATAAAAAATTACAAAAACTGTCGCATGGCTGGCGTCTGCTGTATGACGATAAGTTAGACTTGATCCGCCCGAAAGACAGTCTGGGTAATTTTATCGAGCATTTCAATCCACAGGAGCCCTGGCGCGGATTTCAGGAAGGAAATGCCATACAATATACGTTCTATGTACCTCATCATATCGAAGATTTAGTCCGTAAAATGGGTAGAAAAGACTTTGTTAACCGGCTGGACAGTATTATGCTCTTATCGGAAGCGGATTACTTCGGTGGCGGTAAAACCCTGGATGCTTTTTCTGGTTTGCAGGCTGTTTATAACCATGGGAATCAACCCAACCTCCATGTTTCCTGGCTTTTCAATTTTGCAGGAAGACCTGATCTGACCCAAAAATGGGTAAGGGCCATATGTGATAAATTCTATGGTGTATCGGATATACATGGTTATGGTTTTGGACAGGATGAGGATCAGGGACAATTAGGGGCTTGGTATGTGATGGCTGCTATGGGACTCTTTGATGTCAAAGGATTAACGGCGGAAACGCCCACTTTTCAATTCAGCACGCCGCTTTTTGAGAAGATCCGCATACAGCTAAATCCGGCATATTATCCTGGTGAAAGATTGTATATCCTCACAAAAAGAGAAAGCGAGGACGCAAGATACATACATGATACGCACTTTAACGGGAAGAAAGTCAACGGATTCGAAATCAAATTCCACGATCTCGTTAAGGGCGGTGAATTAAAATTTAATAGCAAAAACAATCCTAAACGATAAAACAACATGAGAAAATATAGCTTACCTCTTATGCTATGCACCATGCTGGCATGTTTGAACCATACGAATGCGCAGGTAAAAAAAGAGGGGAATAAAAAGCCCAATATCGTCTGGATCATGTCTGATGATCATTCCTTTCAAACGATCAGTGCGTATGGACACCCTATTTCTAAATTGGCGCCAACACCGAATATAGACCGAATAGCGGAAAACGGCGTCGTATTCGACCAAGCTTTTGTAGAGAACTCAATTTGTACGCCCAGCAGGGCTACCTTGCTGACGGGTATGTATAGCAAAAATCATGGTCAGATGCTTTTTGGATATGGTTTGGATACGGGCAAAACGTTCTATTCCGAATATCTGCAAAATGCGGGCTATACCACAGCGGTATTTGGAAAATGGCACTTAGCCGCAGAACCGAAAGGTTTTACTTATTATGATCTTTTCGACGACCAGGGAGATTATTATAATCCGGCCTTCCGAAACCCGACTACAGAGGGAAAATACATACAGGAAAAAGGGTACGCCACCACACTGGTTACCGACCATGCCCTTACTTGGCTGGAAAAAGAAAAAGACGAGGAAGAACCGTTTTGCCTGGTCATTTTACATAAGGCTCCACATAGAAACTGGATGCCTGATCTTAAAAATTTATATGCTTATGAGGATGTGACTTTCCCGGAGCCCCCAACGCTATTTGATGATTACGCGACCCGCGGAGGGCAGATGGACGTACACGAACTTAGTATTGCACAACACCTGGGTTATGCTTTCGATCTAAAGGTCGAAGCGTTAAAAAATGAACCTACGCTAGACTATATCAGAGATAGCTGGGCGCTTGCCATGGATAGACTGGATCCTGAACAACGTAGAGTATGGGACGAAGCCTACCGCTCCATCCACCACGATTTCCTACAGAACAGACCGGAGGGTAAGGCGTTAATCAGCTGGAAGTACCAACGCTATATCCGGGATTATTGCAAGACGGTTAAATCCGTAGATGAAGAGGTAGGTCGTGTGCTGGATTATCTGAAAGAAAATGACCTTGAAGACAACACGATTATTGTCTACACATCGGATCAAGGGTTTTTCATGGGAGAACATGGCCTCTACGATAAAAGATTCATGTATGAAGAAAGCTTCAGAACGCCCTTAATTATAGCTTATCCCGGTCATATTGAAGGTGGACAGCGTACGGACAAACTTGTGCAAAATATCGATTTTGCTCCTACTATATTAGATGCCGCCGGGATAAAAATCCCAGATGACATGGACGGCCGATCACTGATGCCCATCCTCAGAAAAGATAGCAACCTCAAATGGAGGGATGCGTTATATTATGCATACTATGACTATCCAGCTGTGGGTGGCGTGCGTCCGCATTATGGCATACGGACCGATCGCTATAAACTAATCCATTGGAAAAATGTAGACCCAAAGACGAAGCAAACAGAATTTGACCACTGGGAATTATATGATCTTAAAAAAGATCCTTTGGAGATTAATAATGTATATGATAAAACCACCTATCACCAGATTCGGCAAACGCTAAGGAAAAAACTGGAACCTTTTGCAACGAATAAGTAATGCCTGCGTATACTATAGAAGCTATCTTTCAGCTTCTATAGTATACGTAAAACTATCTGCACGGTAATAACCTATATTGTATTCAATAGGCCTACCTTTATCGTCATAAACAAATCTCTTTCTGACCAATATCGGATCGGTTGCCTTGATTTCGAGTTTTTGAGCAACCAAGTCTCCCGCTAACCGCGCATACACTTCTTCTTTGGATGTCTTTACGATGACGCCGAAATCTTTCTCGAGAATCTCATACAAAGGACGTCGGAAGTTTTCGTCAGACGACAAGGGTATATCCGGATTGAAATAAGAAATGAAGTAGACAAAAGGATAACTGGTATTGCCACGTACGCGCTCCATCAGCAAGCATTTGGTGTTTTCTTTCTCCTCCAGCATAAAGAAATTGGAAATTTCTGTTGGGGCATCGGTATAACGAATATGCAATTCAAAATTTTTAACCTCTATACCCAACATCTTCATTTCTTGGGAGAAGCTCAACCAATTTTTTATACCACCTACAATTCCCTTGCGTACGACTCTCGTTCCATGCCCTCTTTTACGCAACAGTAATCCTTCATATACCAACTTATTGATAGCTTGTCTCAATGTATTCCTTGAAATGTTCAACATTTTAGCGAGCTCAACTTCAGTGGGAAGTAGTTTACCGGCTTTGTACTCTTCTTTTTCGATCAGTTGCCTTATATATGTTTCTGCTTGAATATGAAGCGGATCTAGTTCTTTTTTGTCTAATGAATTGCTTTTCATGTATGCCTAATATATCAAAATAGCCAAATTTTAGGTAAAAATATGAAATAAAACAATATTTATTCAAAAACAGTTTGACAAATAGAAATAAATTATATATTTGCACATACTTAATTTGTTCATACATTAAATAAGACAAATGACTGCTCAAAAAAAACGCTCAAATTATGACAAGTATCCCGCTACCATTATATCCGGTCAGATACACATTGGATGGGATAATATTCGCTCTATTTTCCGTCCACTTATAGAAAGTAATGGTATACTCGCTATTGACATGTATGTAGGCGTATACGAGTCCGAAATAGCGGAAGCTTTAGAAGTCCTTCATCCCGATAAAGTTATCCTCACCCGAGATTTATTAAAATCAGAAGAGGAAATCCGAAATATGACAGCCCGGTACGTTACGGAAGACATTTTGTTTGGCTATGTTACGCCTCTTAAGCTGGTTGACTATTTTGATCCGGAAGCGTTGACTGCTGCTAAAGAACGGTTGGAACAGCACGACGGCAATGCTATCGTGTTAGGTATAGGTGCCTCGCTGATAGCGCCTGCTTCTGCGACGTTGGTCTATGCCGATCTGGCCCGCTGGGAACATCAACTCCGCATGCGAAAAGGAAGCGTACATAGCATCGGTATAGATAACAGCAAAGATACTTTTGAGAGCCAGCACAAAAGATGTTATTTCAACGACTGGTTGATCTGCGACACACATAAAGAATCTCTATTTGACCGTATCGCATTCTGGATAGACACCCATATAGAAGATACACCTAAACTCATCGATAAGGCAACATTTATGCGGGGGATTGATGAAACGGTAAACCGCCCTTTTCGCGTAGTGCCATTTTTTGCGCCAGCGCCATGGGGTGGACAATGGATGAAAGAGGTTTGTGACCTGGACAGAGAGGTCGCCAATTATGGCTGGTGCTTCGACTGTGTACCAGAGGAAAACAGCCTTTTGTTTTCTATTGAAGGAACCACATTTGAACTCCCATCGATAAATGTGGTGCTGCTCCGTGCGAAGGCATTGTTAGGAGGGCCTGTAGAATCCCGCTTTGGAAAAGATTTTCCTATCCGGTTTGATTTCTTAGATACGGTAGGCGGTGGGTACCTCAGTTTTCAGGTACACCCTACTACCCACTACATACGCCAGCATTTTGGAATGAAATATACCCAAGATGAAAGCTATTATGTGCTGGATGCCAAAGAAGACGCGATGGTATATCTGGGCTTGAAGAACGAAGTGGACAAAACACAGATGGCACAAGACTTACGCGATGCGCAGAAAAGTATCATGCCGTTTGACGCGGAAAAATATGCCAATAAAATACCGGTGAGAAAACATGATCATTTTTTGATCCCCGCCGGAACGGTGCATTGCTCCGGACCGGAGACCCTGGTGCTGGAAATAAGCTCCACACCCAACCACTTTACCTTCAAAATGTGGGACTGGGGAAGACTAGGGCTCAATGGCAAACCTCGTCCTATCAATGTGGAACGTGGTCTGGAAGTAATAGACTGGGAAAGGGATTACGACTATACCATGAAATATCTGGTGAATACCATAGAAGCGGTAGACAGTGGCGACGGCTGGTCGGAAGAGCGGACAGGCCTACATGATCATGAGTTTATAGAAACCAGAAGGCACCGATTTAACAAAAAGGTTGTCCATTATACTGGCGACAGTGTAAATGTACTTAACTTGGTCGAAGGGGAGGAAGCTATCGTAGAAAGTATAGATGCAAGTTTCGAGCCCTTTATTGTACATTACGCCGAGACCTTTATCATTCCGGCTCATTTGGGACAGTATAGCATACGGCCATATGGAGCGTCCGAAGGAAAGGAATGCATGACCATAAAAGCGTACGTTCGTTTCAAAGCATAAAATCTGGATAACATGAGCACCAAAACAAATCGTATCAACGTATTTATCCCTATTCTACTCAGCTTTTTTGTAATGGGCATGGTCGATATCGTAGGCGTATCTACAAATTTTGTCCGGGACGATTTTAACCTAGGTACATTTGCCGCGTCGGCACTACCTATGATGGTGTTTTTATGGTTTGCTGTATTTTCTATCCCGGCAGGCCTGCTGATGAATAGATACGGACAGAAAAACACGGTCGTCCTTTCCATAGGTATAAGTATCGTCGCATTAACCATACCGTCGATTTATTATACATTCCCCAGCATGCTCTTTGCTTTTATTTTACTGGGCATCAGCAATACCATATTGCAGGTGGCTATTAATCCACTGGCAAGCAACATCGTAAGTGACGACAAGCTGGCGGGCATGTTGACCTTCGGCCAATTCACAAAAGCCATCGCTTCTTTTTTAGGCCCCATCCTCGCCAGTTTTGCCGCTTCGTATTACGGTGATTGGAAGTTGGCCTTGCTAACGTATGCTTTCATATCAGCCGGCACAGGAATCTACCTCTATTTTACACCTATTGAAGAAAAAATACGTCACCGGGAAACATCCGGTTTCGGAGACATTATCAGGCTGTTGAACGACAGGAATACCCTGCTGCTTTTTTTGGGTATCCTTGTCCTGGTAGGTATCGATGTGTCCATGAACACATTTACGCCCCAATTGCTTATCGAAAAATTAGGCATGGAAACAGATAAAGCGGGGTTAAGCTCCAGCCTGTATTTCGGATCACGCATAGCGGGCTCTTTTCTGGGCTCTTTTCTGTTGTTACGCATTGCTCCGGCTAGATTTCTGAAAATCAATATGCTGGTAGCTATATTGGGTGTGTTGCTACTCCTGTTCACCCAAACAAATTCAATGATTTACTTGGGTATTGTCATTATTGGATTTTGTTGTGCCAACGTCTTTTCGATTCTGTTTACCTTTGCGTTGCAACTGAAACAGGATAAACAAAATGAGATATCGTCTTTAATGATCATGGGTGTAGCTGGAGGTGCTATCATTCCGCCTATCATAGGCTTCGTCACCCAAAAAACGGACATTACATTCGGCTTCAGCTTATTATTGATACTTGTGCTTTATCTTCTGGCGATTTCCTTTAAGTTTGCACCTAAAAACATCCAATAATGTACCAATTTGACAACAGAACTGTACTCACACTAGATGCCGGAGGTTCTAATTTTGCGTTTTCGGCTATACAAGGCAATAAAGAAATTATTCCCTCATTTACCCTGCCGGCCTCTCCAAATGATCTGGGTAAATGTCTAAAAATATTAATCGAAGGTTTCAGCCGTTCGATTGCTCTGCTCCAAACGAGCGGCTCGCAACCTCCAGTGGCGATAAGTTTCGCCTTTCCCGGTCCTGCCGACTACAAAAACGGAATTATAGGTGATTTACCCAATTTTCCTGCTTTTCGTGGCGGTGTACCATTAGGCTCCTACTTACAACAATATTTTAAATTGCCGGTATTTATAAATAACGACGGCAATTTATTTGCCTATGGAGAAGCGTTGGCTGGTGCGCTGCCGGCGATCAATCAACTTTTGGAAAACAAAAATAGTGGCCGAAAATACCGAAACTTAATTGGATTGACCTTTGGAACGGGCTTTGGGTCAGGCGTGGTGATCAACAACATCTTACTCGACGGAGATAATGGCTGTGGTGGTGATATCTGGACTTTCCGGAACAAGCGATATCCAACAATGCTGGCCGAAGAAAACGTAAGTATAAGAGGGATTATACGGGAGTATGGCAACCTCGCTGGTGTACATGCTGCTGACCTTACCCCTCAGGATATTTTTGAAATTGCAGAAGGCAAAAAGGAGGGGTATCAACAAGCGGCTATCCGAAGCTTTGAACTGCTCGGTGAGGTGGCGGCTGACAGTATAGCCCATATGATAGCCATTGTGGATGGGTTAGTGGTATTGGGAGGTGGACTGATGGGGGCTCAAAAATTCATTATGCCCGCGCTCATGGAGGAGCTGCGGACATCCTTGCATACTTTTTCCGGAGACTCCTTCAATCGCCTGGAGACGCAGGTCTTTGATTTAACAGATGCTAGCGACCAGCAGAAATTCTACGCTAGCGCGTCCGAAAATAGATTTATCTCTTTCAAGAACGCCGAATCGGTAGAAATGAATATCAGATATAACGAAAGAAAACAGACTGCCATAACCGTTTCTTCCCTCGGCACGAATCAAGCCATTGCCATTGGTGCCTATAATTTTGCTCTCCATCAACTTGACCATGATCAATAAATCATATAACTAATTTGTTGGTACATAAGAAGAATATAATGGGTTAGAGATTCGTTTTATATGAAGAGCAAAAATATTACATGCTAACGTGTTTTTCATATGGAAACGAATATAAACGCTGATTATTAATTACTTCTATTGTAAAAAGCTGTTCATCCGTTATCAAAAAAAATAAAAAATAACGAGTTTTTTATTTTGATATTAAATATGTACAAATTATATTTGTATGAACATATAGATAAAATGATATCGATATGTGAACTTATCCCCATATTTTGCGATGGCGGATAGAGAATTTAAAAATACCATACTATAAACCATGAAAAGATATGAGCAAAACGAATACTCCCATCAACGGATCTTTATTATTCATTTCCAATAAAACCTATAAATAAATGTACAGAATAACAGTTTTAACATGGACGCTGTTTCTGATAGTTACAGCATCATTTGGACAGGGCCAAAATCCAGTCGCCATAAGCGGTGTAGTACAAGACAAACTCGGGCCGCTCAAAGGAGTCACCGTTAGTGAAAAGAACACTAAAAATACGACGACGAGTGATGACAAGGGAAGGTTCACCATTACCGTTGCCCTAGGGAGCACGCTTACCTTTCAATATATAGGTTACAAACCCGTAGAACACCTTATTACGACTACGGACGATATCCGGATTAGCATGGAGAATGATAACCAGATGGTCGAAGAGGTTGTGGTGGTGGGATATGGCCAGCAAGCCCAGAAAACGATGACAGGAGCGGTATCTGCTATTAAAGGCGAAGAGATCGTCACGACCAAAAATGAGAGTCTTCCCAATATGTTGACAGGTAAAATTCCTGGTTTGCGTGTCGTACAGAATTCGGCTGAGCCGGGCCAGTTCAATAATTCGATGGACATACGCGGGCTGGGCTCCCCACTGATTGTTATTGACGGTGTACCCCGTAATAACATGGCACGTCTCAATCCGGAAGACATAGAGAGCATTTCGGTATTGAAAGACGCCTCAGCTGCGATATATGGTGTAAACTCGGCAAATGGTGTTATACTCATTACGACCAAAAAAGGAGCGCAAGGGGAAATCGATCTTAGTTATTCCGGCAGCATGCTCTGGCAACGGCCATCAAATTTTCCAAAACTGGTAGATGCCGTAGATTGGATGACACTCTATAACGAACGAAGCTCCCATAATGTGGATAACCCTACCCGCCCGTATACGGATGAACAAATAGAACAATATAGAAGTGGCGAATTGAAAAGTACGGATTGGGTGTCCGCTATATTCAGAAATAGCGCCCCACAGCAGATGCATACCCTTAATGCATCGGGGGGAAGCGATAGAATATCGTTTTATTCCAGCTTAGGGCTGCAAAAACAGGAAAGCTTTTTACGCACCAACGCTATTAATTACGAAATATTCAATTTGCGATCGAATATTTCGGCTAAAATAACGGACAATCTGGTGTTTGACATGAATCTTGCCGGCACGTTGGATGATCGCCAATCAACACCTTATAGTTCGTCGGATATTATCCGCGGCATGTGGCTCATGCAACCTATGGACCGGGTATTCTATGATGACGAACAGACAAAATATTGGCAACCGTCAAATGGGGGATTACAAAATCCGGCGGCTATGATGGATGGTGATCTGGTAGGTAAAAACGAATACCGAAGCAAATGGTTCCAATCCAATTTCTCTTTACGGTACGATGCTCCATTCCTAGATGGGTTATATGTAAAAGGATTATATAGCTACGACTATACCTTAAATGAAAATAAGGAATTCAGTAAAGCTTACCAGCTCTATGACTCTGGAGGAAACCCAAGGACATGGAACGCCCAAAGTGATGCACCTAACCGGGTGGCAAGGTATTTTTATGGAAAAGATGCTAACCTATGGAATGTGCAAATAGGCTATGAAAAACAATTTGAAGATCATTTCATCTCGTCCATGGCGCTCTTTGAAAATACCCATCGTGAAGGCGACAACTTCTACGGCAGTAGGCAGTTGGCGTTACCACTGGACCAGATATTTGCGGGAATAACGGATAAAATGCAAATAAATCAAAGTGTAAGCAGCGGTTCGTTATACGATTATGCTTATCATGCGTACGTTGGTCGTTTAGCTTATAACTATAAGAGCAAATATCTCTCGGAGTTTACTTATCGGTATGAATCGTCTTCACGGTTTTCGGGACAGTCGGGCTGGGCAGGCACGCCTGCCATCATGGCGGGCTGGGTGATATCGGAAGAAGATTTTATAAAAAATTCTTCTTTAAATTTCATCAATCTATTCAAGGTAAGGGCATCCTATGGGAGAATGTTGGATGATGCCGCGACAAATGATTACAACTTCTTAACAGGATATTACTATCCTGCCACCGGCGGAAGCAGTGTCAGCTTACCTTCCGGATATGTATTCGACGGAAATTTCATCAACAGCTCCAGCGATAAGGGTATTGCGAATAGAGCGATCACCTGGTATAAATCAGATATGTTCAACTTGGGGCTTGACTTTGATGCCTGGACGGGTAAATTCGGCGGTACATTAGAGCTTTTCCAACGCAAACGACACGGCCTCTTAGCTACCCGTAGCCAGTCGCTTCCCGGTATTGTTGGTGCCGCCCAACCTCAGGAAAATCTCAACAGCGACTTGACAAAAGGTATCGAACTTGAATTATATCATGCAGATAAATGGAAGGACCTTTCTTACAGGATTGCAGGAAACATTTCTTACACACGCGTAAAAACACTGCATTTTGAACGAGCTAGAGCGGGCAACTCTTACCTAAACTGGCGTCAGAATAATAACCAACGTTACAATAACATTTGGTGGGGGTATGCGGGCAATGGTATCATTACGGATTGGGACGACCTATATTACAATACAACCTATATCAGTCGAGGTTCGACATTGGGTGACTATCAATACCTCGATTGGAATGGTGACGGACAAATTAGTGACCTGGACGTACATCCGCTAGCTGTTAACGGTATGGTACCTTTGATAAACTATGGTATCACATTGTCTGCCAGCTGGAAAGGAATTGACCTCAATATGTTGTGGCAAGGGGCGGGAAAACGGTATTTTGCGGCGCGGGAGTTTTTATACCAACCCTTGTGGTCGGATACCAATGCATTGACCGAATTTCTAAACCGGTGGCGCCCCACAAACCCAGAAGCCAGTCCTTACGATCCGGCTACAGAATGGATAGAGGGAGATTATGCTTTTACGGGCACGAATCCGAATTATAATTCTGAATTTAATATTCAAAATGCGGCTTATATCCGATTGAAATCGATAGAATTAGGATATTCCCTTCCTTCGGACTGGCTGACCAAAGTCAACCTTAAAAAGGTGAGGCTCTATGTGAACGCTTATAACCTGTTAACATTCACTAAACTAAGGTATATGGACCCGGAATTCTATTCTAATCCAGATGTATCTAGAGGCGGCCTAGGCGATTATGGATATAGCTATCCGTTAAACAAAACAATATCAGTCGGTTTAAACGTGAATTTTTAACTTCAATGACCATGAAAGTACATCAATTTATATATGCATTCTTCTTGTTGATAGTAGCCGGTTGTACGAAACTGGATATACCACCTAAGAATATCATCAGTGATCCCGAGATTTTTGGGACAAGTGAAGGCGTTTTAAGTTATATGGCAAGGATGTATAGTACACTGCCTATGGAGGATTTCCGATATAACTATGAAACAAACGGGCTATTTAATAATGGAGGAACAAAATACAAACAACAATCTGCATTGACTGGCGAAGCGCTCGGAAGAGACACGCAGGGAGCCGATGCGGAAAACGCAAGTTATTGGGACGCCGCGTATGCAGCCATCCGGACAGCAAATATGCTTTTGGAGACTCTTCCGCAATACCAGGAGTTTCATTCGGAAGATGAGGTTAAAACTTATTTAGCGGAGGCCCGGTTTATCCGAGGCTTTATTTATTATTCTCTGGTAAAGCGTTATGGAGGAGTTCCTAAGGTGGATATGGTCATCGATTATCCGGCTTCGGTAAGTCTCGAAGAGACCTTGTTGCCCCGTGCTGCTGAGGAAGAAATATGGGATTTTATAGGAGAGGATCTCGATTTTGCAATGAACAACCTTCCAGAAAACAATCAAAAGGGTAGGGCGACAAAATATGCGGCAGCAGCATTCAAATCCCGTGTTATGCTACACGCCGGTTCGATAGCCAAGTATAACACAATTGAAGAAATTGACAGAGGAAACAGAATCTGCGGAATACCGTCTCAAAGGGCAACGGATTACTTTAAAGCTGCATATGAAGCCAGTAGGATTCTGGATGAGACAACGAAGCACCGCTTGTATAAAGACGAATGGGTAGCTGGCGATGCCGAGGCGCAAGCGCAAAATTTCACCAATATTTTCCTCAAAGATACTTACGAGAATATATTTGTACGCTACTACAAAGATCCCGAAAGTCTGCACAATTTTGATGACTCGGCACAGCCTATGCAAACTTCTTCCGGTGGAAATAACTCGGAACTCTGCCCTACCTTGGACTTTATCGAAATGTTTGATGGAATCGAAAAGGATGCAAACGGTCATTTTGTGTTTTTGGATGCAAACGATAAATACAAATTGTATGAATCTCCGTTAGATGCATTTGTCAATGCAGAACCTCGATTGAAAGGTACGGTTATTCTGCCGATGTCCGAATTTATGGGGCAGACAATTGATATACGAAGGGGGATATGGACGGGATCGAGTCAAAATGGTATTTCGCCTTTAATGCCTGCTGGTAGTGTGGTGAATTATACAAATGTCTATAATGAATCGAGTCCGCTTAAGCTTTCGAGCAATTTTGCTTTCAACAACGACCCGGGCAATCAGATTACGCTGAAAGATGGCAGCAGA
This sequence comes from Sphingobacterium chuzhouense, assembly GCF_014692525.1. GTDB lineage: Bacteria > Bacteroidota > Bacteroidia > Sphingobacteriales > Sphingobacteriaceae > Sphingobacterium > Sphingobacterium chuzhouense. Next base: position 51,006 of record NZ_JACNYL010000006.1, on the reverse strand, counting down.
AAAAAGAGATCTGGTGAAAGTGGTGTCGTATCTGGTTGGGATTTTGGTAATATCAGCGGATTCTATCTGCGAAAATACCTTAACCCTGAACAGACAGATAATAACGGAAATAAATCGACGCAGAGCTGGATAGAGATACGCTATGCTGAGGTATTGTTGAACCGGGCAGAGGCAGCCTATGAACTCCTTACAGCTGGAGCGACTTCGCCTGGTGGAGGAGATTATAGGCAAGATGCCTTTGACTGCATCAATCAGATAAGAGAAAGAGCCGGCGCAACACTTTTGGTTTCGCCCAGTGCAATAAATAGTATAGAGACCATCCGTACAGAACGTAGAAAAGAACTGGCATTCGAACACAAAACATATTGGGATCTTAAACGATGGAGAATTATGGAGGCCGAACAGAGCAATAAGCGCTATAGAGTATTATATCCGTTTTATTCTACAGATGCCGACAAATATTTTCTGGATGCCCGCTACATGGAGTCTAAAGGTGGTGCGGCAAATTATACCTTCAATTTTGATAGTCGTAATTATTATCAAATGATTCCGCCTGCGGAAATAACAAAAAATCCGAATTGCAAACAAAACCCAGGGTATTAATGAGCGGTGTATTTATTTTAAAAAAAGACTTTTAACGATATGAAAGCATTAAAACTTCTTACAAATATATGTCTGTTGCTCTTCATGACCACGGGTTGTGAACAGGACAATTTTCCGGCACCTCAAGAGACCTTTAAAGGGAGGTTCGTCGACAAAAACAGTGGAAAGCCATTTCAGACAGCAATTGGGAATACAGGGATACGTATTCGAATGATGGAATACAGTTGGGACGATAATCCCCAGCCCTATGATTTCAATTGTAAAATGGACGGCTCATTTTATAATGATAAGATTTTCTCGGGTTCCTATGGCGTCAAGCCGTCCGGAGCGTTTGTGCCGCTTGAAGAAGAACGTCTGGAGATAAAAGGGGTTGTTGAGCGGGTATATGAGGTAGAGCCTATCCTCAATGTAGAGTGGATAGGAGAACCTGTTTTAAATGCCGATAGAACAGTAACCTTTAAAGTTAAAATTACATATGGAAGTGAAGATCCCCAGTACCGTACGCCATTGGTGGAATCGCGGCTATTTGTTAGTGAGAACCAATATGTTGGCGACTTTAGCTTCAGCCCGAATTATACCATTATATTAAATCCGGCCCAAATGGGATTAACAGCATCGACCATATTAGATGACGATGGCGTTGTATTAACCATTACGACTGCTCAAGCCCAAAAGGCTTTCCCGGATTACAGCAGAAAATATTTTTTTAGATTTGGAGCACGCTCACAAATATCTTTTGATGCCACAAATAGATATAACTATACCGACGTCAAAGAGGTGCTTATTCCGTAGAAAGAGTAAACGTATTTATAGAGACACCAACATAGTGTCTCTATTTTCTTTTTACCGGAGCATACACGGTATTGCACAGACCCCGATTAACCTTTAACGCCGCATCCGGAGATTTGATAACTGTAGAAATTTATTTTTAGTACTACCCCTTCCTATCAAATATCCGAAGCGGCGAGGTTTTGGTTCTTTTTCCCGTAAAAAGAACAAAGAATCCGTTATCTTTACTAAACTATTTCGGATGAAGATATGCGTCAACGTAAGCGAATATTGTTTGTTATCAACCCGATTTCCGGGGGAAAAAAGAAGACGGCGTTCAATAAGCAAGTCTTGGAAGTGCTCGACTTGGAGAAGTTTGATCCGACATTTAAGATCACCGATCATGCTAATCATGCTTTTGAACTAGGGAGATCGGCGATTGAGGAAGGATATGACGCGGTAATAGCCGTGGGAGGCGATGGCACGATCAATGAGCTGGGCTCTGCGATTTTGGGAACCGACATGCCGTTGGGAATCATTCCGGAGGGATCAGGAAACGGATTGGCACTTTACCTAGGGATTCCGCTCAATGAATCCGCGGCCATCAGACGAATCAATAGATTTGAGACGGCAGAAGTTGACACAGGCGTAGTCAATGGGCGCCATTTCTTTAATATCGCTGGATTGGGTTTTGACGCTTCTGTAAGTGACCGCTTTGCTGCAGATAATATTAGAGGGCCGATTGGCTATCTGCGTTCGGCGATCAATGTACTGAGTGATTTCCAGCCCAGCACCTATACATTGCTGATTGATGGGAAGGAATACAAGAAAGAAGCCTTTATGGTCAGTGTAGCAAATTCTCCCCAATATGGTAACAATGCTTATATCGCACCGCAAGCATCGATCAATGATGGTCTGCTTGACGTTTGTATTGTAAAAAAATTTCCGCTCTATCTCTTTCCAAAAATGGTGTTCCATTTGTTCACCAAGAGTGCCGACCAATCCGAATATGTGGAAATAATCCCCGGAAAGGAAATTACGATTCTACGGGACGAAAAAGGTCCGGTACATGTAGATGGAGAGCCTGTGGAAATGGGAGAGAAGCTGGAGATCACGATCAAACCGAGATCGTTGAAGGTTATTTGTTAAAGAGTGAAGAGTAAAAAAATGAAAAAGAAAAAGCAACGTTTTGAAGGTATCGTTTATTCTACAGCGGATAATTTTGAATATGTAGACGCTGAAAGTACGGAAGACGAAGAGACTTTACCGGTCTCGCAGCAAAAGCTAAAGGTTTTATTGGACCGCAAGGCAAGGAAGGGAAAAGTTGTTACAATTGTGCAAGGATTCATAGGAACGGAGAATGATTTGAACGAACTGGCAAAAAAGTTAAAACAGAAATGTGGCGTTGGCGGAGCTGCAAAAGACGGCGAAATTTTGATTCAGGGCGATTTCAAACAAAAGATCTTTGATTTGCTCAAAGGCGAGGGGTATTCAGTGAAATCGGTTGGTGGATAGATATTTACAACGCGAAAGCCAGTCGGAATATGACGAAGAGCTGATTGTCGGCGTAGAAATTATGACAATTGTTTGATGCAGGTTTCTGCCGAAAGTAGCCGGGGTTTTTGTGAGTAAATACTTACTTATTTTTTTTTATTAATGGGGTTTTAATTTGCATAAACCAAAAAAAATGGTTTTCATTGTAAAATATTAGCGCGGTATTAACGTTAATCCGTATAGCAAATATCATATTAGGAAGGACACGGAACCGCTGATGGTTTACTAATATGTGACGCATTGAAAGATGTATAAATTAATGTCAAGAAAATTTTATTTTTAACACAAAATAGTATATTTGTTTTGCTTTTATGGCAGAATAAGTGCTTTTGAATTGCACAAATTGAATTAAACAATTAAATATTAAACAACAGTAAAAATCTAAAAATTAGTAAAATGGCAAACGCACCAAAAACTACTGCTCCTGCTAAAAAACAAGAAAGCGGAAATTCAGGTAATTTATTTGCGAGTTTAGCAATCATCATTTGTTTTGTGATTGGTTTCGTCGTTTATAAATTTGTAATGGGAGATCCTTCAAACTTTATCGACAACAATCCAGAAAATCAACCCCTTCCTGGTAACTATTTCGGAATGGTTTATCATGCAGGCGCCGTAGTACCTGTCCTTTTAGGTCTATTTTTAATGGTATGGGTATTCGCTGTAGAGCGTTTTATCGTTATTGGTAGAGCTTCCGGTACAGGTAACGTAGGTAACTTCGTAAGAAAAATCCAGTCTTTGATCAACGGTGGTAACATTGATTCCGCTATCTCCGAGTGTGACAAACAAAAAGGTTCTGTGGCAAACGTAGTAAAAGCCGGCTTGTTGAAATATAAAGATGTTTCAGCTAACGTTGGAATGGATTCAGAAAAATCTGTCGTAGCTATCCAGAAAGAAATCGAAGAGACAACTGCGTTGGAAATGCCGATGTTAGAGAAAAACATGAACGTTCTTGCGACATTAGTATCTATCGGTACGTTGGTTGGTCTATTGGGTACGGTAACAGGTATGATTAGAGCATTCGCGGCCTTGGCAACAGGTGGTGCTCCAGATTCAGCTCAGTTAGCAAACGGTATCTCCGAGGCCTTAATCAATACGGCAACAGGTATCGCAACCTCTACTTTCGCTATCGTGTTTTATAATATCTTAACAGCGAGAATAGATAAATTGACTTATTCTATCGATGAGGCTGGTTTCTCTATCGTACAAACGTACGCGGCAAACCACAAATAAGAAAAAGATGTTTTTTCAAATTCTTTTATGGAATTTGTGAAGAGCATGCATCATAGATGTAAAACGAATAAGGATTAATTAAAGGAAGTAAAGAAAATGGGTAAAGCAAAAGTAAAAAGAGCCAGTACCTCCATCGACATGACAGCGATGTGTGACGTATCGTTCTTGCTTCTTACATTCTTCGTATTGACAGCAACAGCACGCCAGCCCGAAGTATTGGTGGTAGATACGCCAGCTTCGACAAGCCCGGAAAAATTGCCAGATGATGGTTTGGGAATTATTTCGGTGGCAAATGGCAAAATATTCTTCGGTATGAAGAACCCAAATGTGCGGGAACTCACGTTAAAGAATATATCGCAGAAATATAGTATTAATTTTTCTGCAGAGGAATACGAGAAATTTAAGCAGTTGGACGAGTTTGGCGTTCCTGTGCGGAATTTACGTCAGTTGCTTTCGTTGCCAAATGATCAACGGACAGAAAGTATACAGCCGGGCATTCCTGTAGATAGTACAGAGACAGCCTCAAACGAACTGTATTCTTGGGTACAGGAGGCGCGTCGGGCAACAATCGAGTTCAACCGCTCACGTGAAGGCGAAAAAGGGTATGTGGATCCAGGACCGATGAAAGTAGCGATAAAAGCGGATGCCGAAGAGAAATATCCGGCGATCAACTTGATTATTGAGACGCTACGTAACCAGAAACAAAACAAATTTAGTTTTGTGACCGGTTTGAGACAGGATAATTAAACGCATAAACGAGAAGAAAATGGCAGAATTAAATCAAGATAGTGGTAAAGGCGAAAAAGGTGGTAAAGTAAGAGCCAAGAAAGCCGGTGGTAAGGTCGATTTGACCGCCATGGTAGACTTAGCCTTCTTATTGATTACCTTCTTCATGCTGACAACGTCACTAAATACCCCGCAGGCAATGGATGTGGCGATGCCGGATAAGAACAAAATGGATCAAAACGATAACCTGGAAATTGCAGATAATCGTTCCATCACACTCTTGCTGGGATCGGATAATAAAATCTCTTGGTATTATGGTCAATTGGCGAAACCCATCTATCCACCTACTACGATAGATTATGGTAAGGAGGGCGTTCGTCAAGTATTGCTCAGAATGCAGAAAGAGGTTCCTCAGCGTGCAGGAGGTAAAGATTTGATTGTTGTGATCAGACCGAGCGAAAAATCTGTACAACGTAATCTCGTAGATATTTTGGACGAGATGCGGATTGTGGATGTAAAACGCTACATGATTTCAAAAATCAATAGTGACGAAATAGAAGTGTTGAAAAGCGAAGGTCTTTTTAACGATTAATCGCATAATTAAGTAAAATATGTTTGGTTCTAAATTAGATATATTCAAAAAAGAATGGCTTGACGTCGTTTTTGCGAATAGAAATAAAGAGTATGGTGCCTATGACTTACGGAAGTTTGCTCCAAAGGCAACCAATGTAGCTCTATTCTCGATTGTCTCGATTGTTCTTGTTTTGAGTGCTCCAAAAATGTTTAACATTAAGGTGTTTCCGGATAAACCAGTGGAAGAAGCTCCCGTAATAACGGAAGTGACACTGGAAGATTTGGACATACCGGAGCCTGAAGAAGAGGAAGAAGAACCACTTCCACAGGAGGAAGAACCACCTCAACGTATCGCACAGGAACCGCCAGCAGAAGATTTGGTGCGTTTCCCGGAGCCGAAGGTGGTGCCTGAAAGTCAGGTAAAAGAGGAAGTGGTATCGCAAGAGGAAATTAAGAAAGAAAATAAAACACCGGCACGTATTACCTTAAAAGGTACAAAAGGAGCTTCGGGTGTGCCTACAGGAGAATTTGGTCCGAAGAAGGTCGAAGGGCAAATTACGGGTAGCGCTACTGGTGATCCAGATGGCGGCGCAGACAAAATCTTTACCGCGGTAGAGGTGAACCCCGAACCACACGGCGGCCTGAACGCTTTCCGCGAGTGGGTAGGACGTAACTATAGTTATCCGCAAGGGGCTATTGATGCTGGGGTAAAAGGTCAAGTTGTCGTTTCCTTCGTTGTAGAGCGTGATGGTAGCTTAACGGACATTAAAGTTGTAAAAGACTTGTCGTATGGTACAGGAACAGCTGCAGTGAATGTGTTGAAAAAAGCAAAGCCTTGGAAACCGGGTATTCAGAATGGTCGTCCAGTGCGTGTAGCTTACACCTTGCCTATTACATTGAATCTTCAACAATAAGCATGAGTCTGCGTAACAACACAAGAAAATTTAGTCAGAAATCGCCAACAAAGCGATTTCTGTCTATTTTAGGGCTAGCGATGTTTGGCTTCTATTTTATTCTAGGCATCTTAGTTATTTTTTGGGATAATTTTCCGCTTAATATCGACCCGACGTATAAGAATATGTTCGGCATCCTGCTCATTGTTTATTCATTTTTACGCTTTGCTCGGTTGTGGCAGAATAATTTTTGATGAAAAAACTAATTAACATAGGCATTTTAGCAGTAGTACTACTAAGCATGGCAGGCTGCTCGCGTTGCTCTCGGACGGAAAATGAATCTGCAACGGGCGATAGCTCGGTGGTAGAAAAAACTACACCCAAAGAGGATGTTTTGGTGGGGGTACTTAACGTGGCTGTAGATGAAACGGTCTACCCGCTTGTGAAAGAACAGGAGGAGGTGTTTTTGTCGGCTTATCCCAATGCCAGGTTGAACCTTATTGTGAAACCGGAACTGTTGGCTATTCAGGAAATGTTGTCCAAGGAGGCGGGCGTGGCCGTATTAGCGCGGGAATTGAATGAAACGGAAAATGATTATTTTAAGAAACGTTCGATTAAACCGCGGATATTTCCGGTATGGACAGATGCAATTGTGGTGATCAACAATACTAAACTTGCAGATACGACCGTTACTATTGAATATTTGGTGAATGCGATGAAGGGAGAAAGTGCCGACCGTAAAAAGATTGTTTTTGATAATCTTAATTCCAGTGCGTTTAGACACTTAAAGGATTTAGGTAAATTGGAAAAAGTTGCATCTAATTTTGTGGAAGCACAAGGTGGCAGCGAAAAGGTGCTTGAGGCAGTAGCAAGTGACCCGGAAAAAATCGGGATTTTGGGGTATAATGTCTATTTAGATTTGATTTCCTCATTTCCAAATAAAAATAATATTCGTATCTTGAGCGTGCAGAATACGATTGGAGAGGGGGCGGATAATAATTATTATAAGCCCAACCAGTCCACTATTGCAGCAGAGCAGTATCCGCTGCGCCGTACATTTTACGTGCTCAACTATCAGCCTAATTTAGGGTTGGGGATAGGTTTTTCTGCGTTTCTGACTGGTGATAGAGGGCAACGTATCGTATTGAAATCCGGTTTGGTGCCCGCGACGATGCCAGGACGGGATATTATTATAAGGGACGAGATTTCTTTGTGATATTTAAACATTTGTATAAAAAGGTAGTCAAATAAAAAGACACGGATAAAAAACAAAAAATCGTATAATTCGTTTAGATTTGCGATAATTCATGTTAAATTCGTGGGTAGTTAGTTAAAAAAAGGAAAAAATAGAACACAAATAGATTATGACAAAAAGCAAATTATTTTTAAGTCTATTACTGGCGGGTACGATTGGGTCTGTAAGCGCACAGAGTTTAAAGGATGCCAAGGCCGCTATAGCTGAAGAGAGATATGATGAAGCAAAAGGTATGCTTCAGAACTTGGTAGAGAAGAAGGCGAAAGATGGAGAGAACTGGTTTTATCTTGGGCAAATTCACTTGATCAACGATAAAATTGATTCTGCCGAGTACGTATTTAACCAAGGGGTGACGAATGCACCTAAAGAAAAATTGAATAACGTAGGGTTGGGTATTGTCGACTTGATGAAAGGCGACAAAGCAGCGGCTGAAACAAAGTTTTCGACAGCTGTTTCTAGTTTAGGTAGAAAAGAATACTTACCATTGCTTTATGTTGGTCAGGCCTATATAAAAGCACCAGAGCCCGATTATACAAAAGCGATTGAATACCTAACGCAGGCAAAAGAGAAAAACCAGAAAGATCCGGATATTTTGATCGCATTGGGTGATGCATATGCCGGTATGGGCGAAAGTAGCCAAGCGTTTGTAAATTACCGTGATGCCGAATATCTTGATGAAAGTTTATTGGCTCCGAAAATTGGACAGGCTTTGATTTCGAGAAGAGCACAAGCATATGATGTGGTTATAGAGTCGTTGACGAAGTTGTCGAGCGAGAACCCGAATTATGCACCGCTTTATCGCGAACTTGCAGAAACGTACTATCTATCTTCGCTGAAAGCGCCAGAAGACGACTACCGTGAGATTAACCAAAAAGCATTGGAATTTTATCAAAAATACCTAAGCTTAACAGGTGATGCTACAGTAGAGGCAAAAACACGTTATGCTGACTTCTTGGTGTATTCAGGTAATTACGAAGAATTGAAAACAGTTGCAGAGGAATTGGCTAATATGCCGGGTGTAGACGCTAAAGTTTACCGTTATTTGGGATATATCGCCTATAATCAAGATAAGGATTATGCAAAAGCTGCAGAGAATATGAATATCTTATTCGAAAAAGTACAGCCGGAGCGTTTGATCCCACGTGACTATTTGTATGCCGGATTGGCAAACTTGAGTGCAGGTGATACAACAAGGGGCGAAGAGTTGCTGAGACAAGCGGTGGAGAAACAAACAGAAGAAGACAACTTGGAAACAGAGATTGCAGAGACTGCATTTGCTAAATACCAGGATGGTGAGGTAGAGGAAGCGGTTAAGATTTTCCGTATACCGGCTGCGCAGGATTCATCTGATTATTACTATGACGCTAATTACTTTATAGGGCTTGGTCAGTACACCAAAGGTTCTAGATTAGTATCTCCGGCAGAAGGTGAAGAGGTAACACCGGAGTTGGGTGCACAGAAGATCGCAGCAGCAAAGCCGACGCTTGATGAAGCTGTTAAATCGTTCGGTATCGTTATTTCAACGGATAAAGAGGATGTAAAAAAGAAATATTTAGTGAATTCTTTATACTATAAAGGTTTGTCTGAACTGGCATTGGATGGCGTAATGTATGACCCTGAAAATGCAAAAGGACTATTTGTAGACTCTTTCACCAGATTGTTACAAGAGGTAAAGAATTCAGAGATACCTGAAACTACATTGAACTCGTACATTGTCGATGCAAATAACTACCTAGGTTACTACTTTTATTTGAAAGGAGAAACTGAAAAAGCGAAGGCACATTTCCAGGAAACTATTAAGGTTAGCCCGGATGACGAGTTCGCCGGACAATTCGTTGATCAACTGTAATTTAGAATCATAACAAATAAGAAAGGGGCTGTTCAGAGCCCCTTTTTTTGTGGTGAAAAAGTGATATATTTGTTAGGAAGAGAACTAAAATAGGAAACTGATATTATGGAAAGTGTAAACTTAGAAAGCACTCCAATAGATTATATACCCATCTTGATACAACTGGGTGTTGCCGTGGCATTTGGTGTTTTAACTATTATCGGTACACATTTGATTGGACCAAAAGTTCGTACAGAGAATAAACTGGGGGCTTTTGAGTCGGGGGTTGAGGTAATCGGTAACGCAAGACAACCTTTTTCCGTTAAGTATTTTATGGCCGCCATCTTGTTCGTCGTTTTCGATGTGGAGGTTATATTTATGTATCCTTGGGCGGTTAATTTTAGGGAGATGGGTATGGATGGCCTATGGAAAATGGGGATTTTCCTAGGTATCGTCGTCCTTGGCTTGATCTACGAGGTGAAACGCGGTGCGTTGGAGTGGGATTAGTGTTTGTGAAAATAAGAAAGGAATCATGAGTAAAGTGACATTGGCAGAAGCTCCTCCGGGTGTGGAAGGAGCGGGATTTTTTGCGACGTCTTTAGATAAAGTGATCGGTTTGGCTAGGGCGAACTCCCTATGGCCACTGCCGTTTGCGACTTCGTGTTGTGGGATTGAATTTATGGCAACCATGGGGTCTACGTACGATTTGGCCCGTTTTGGGGCTGAGCGTCCGAGCTTCTCACCAAGACAGGCGGATATGCTGTTAGTGATGGGGACCATAGCTAAAAAAATGGCACCCGTATTAAAGCAGGTCTATACGCAGATGGCAGAGCCACGTTGGGTGATAGCGGTCGGTGCATGTGCCTCCAGCGGGGGGATTTTTGATACCTATTCGGTATTGCAGGGTATAGATGAGATTATTCCGGTGGATGTATATGTTCCGGGATGCCCTCCACGCCCCGAAGCGATATTGGACGGTGTATTAAAATTGCAGGAAATCGTGAAGAATGAATCGTTGAACCGCCGGAATACGCCAGAGTACAAGGCATTGTTGGAAAAATACGGAATAGTGACAGATAATGGATAAGCTGAATAATCAAATCGTTATAGATCGTCTGCAGGAGCAGTTTGGGGAACAGGTGCGTGTCGTGGCTGAACCGCATGGCTTGTTGACGGTAGCAACGGAAGCAGCGTCTATCTTGGATGTGCTTGCTTTTGTCAAGGATGACGCAGTTTTACGTTTTAACTATTTGACAGATATTACGGCGGTGCATTATCCGAATGAGGAGCGCGATTTCTGTGTCGTATACCATGTACATAATCTATTGCAGAATTTGCGTCTGCGGATAAAGGTGTTTATCAGTGGGCCTACGCCAACAATTCCTTCGGCTACTCCGCTATGGAATGGCGCCAACTGGATGGAACGCGAAACCTATGATTTTTTTGGTGTAGTGTTCGAAGGACATCCTGATTTGCGACGGATTCTAAATATGGATGAATTGGAAGTATTCCCCATGCGCAAGGAATATCCGCTCGAGGATCCAAACCGGGTGGATAAAAAAGATTTTTATTTTGGACGTTAAACCCTAGAGGAGAGTAAAGATGAGTAAACCGATAACCAAGATAACACCAAATGCGTCCGTATTCTTTGATAACGACCCACAGGATGAATTGATTACCCTCAATATTGGGCCTACACACCCGGCTACGCACGGAGTCTTCCAGAACGTGGTGCAGATTGATGGCGAACGCATTGTGAGCGGTGTTTCTACGATAGGTTATATACACCGTGCTTTTGAGAAAATTGCGGAACACCGCCCTTTTTACCAGATAACACCATTGACGGATAGGCTGAACTATTGTTCGTCTCCGATAAATAATATGGGATGGCACATGACGGTGGAGAAGTTATTGGACATCGAGCTGCCGAAGCGGGTGCAATACATGCGCGTCATTGTGATGGAATTGGCACGTATCGCGGACCATATAATCTGTAATGGTATATTAGGTGTGGATACGGGGGCTTTCTCAGGATTCCTCTATGTGATGCAGGAACGGGAGTTTATATACGAAATTTATGAGGAAATATGTGGATCGCGTTTAACTACCAATATCGGGCGTGTCGGCGGGTTCGAACGTGATTTTAACGAGATTGCGTTCCGCAAGACAGAAGAGTTCCTCAAACGTTTCCCGCCGGTGTTGAAAGAATTTGAAAACCTGTTTGTCCGTAACCGGATATTTATTGAACGTACTTCGGGTGTGGCAGCGGTTACTCCGGAAGACGCATTGAGCTACAGCTGGTCAGGCCCGATTCTTCGTGCAACGGGTGTAGATTATGATGTACGTGCTACTGCGCCGTATTCGTCGTATGAAGAGTTTGATTTTGATGTTCCCGTAGGGACAAATGGGGATGTATACGATCGTTTCATGGTACGCAACGATGAGATGTGGCAATCGCTGCGCATCATCGAGCAGGCGTTGGAAAAGATAAAAAAAGAACCTGCGGGGGTATTTCATGCCGATGTGCCGGAATTTTATTTGCCACCAAAAGAACAGGTATATACCAATATGGAGGCGCTCATTTACCATTTTAAGATTGTTATGGGCGAATGGGAAACACCGAAATCCGAGGTTTATCACGCGGTTGAGGGAGCAAATGGCGAATTAGGATTCTATCTTATCCACGACGGAGGGCGCACACCCTATCGTTTACATTTTAGAAGGCCATCTTTCGTCAATTACCAGATGTTTGCACCCATGAGCAGTGGGATGCTTATCTCTGATGCGATTATCAATATGAGTAGTTTAAACGTTATAGCAGGAGAATTAGATGCTTAGTGTTAAAGAAAATATGATTGTGGAATTTAGTGCGCCGCTGTTGGAGAAATTTGCGGAAGTGGTGGCGCGCTATCCGGAAGGCAGACAGAAATCAGCACTTTTACCCATCTTACATTTGGTGCAGGCCGAATACGGCTGGCTCAGTGTAGATGCGATGGATAAGGTTGCTGCTTATCTGGATATTAGGCCCATCGAAGTATATGAGGTCGCCACATTTTATACCATGTTTTTTCTGCAACCTAAAGGTAAATATGTGTTGGAAATTTGTCGTACAGGCCCTTGTTGTTTAGTAGGAGCTGAACGCATCATGCAACATATAGAAGATAAGCTGGGTGTTAAAGAGGGAGAAGTAACGACGGATGGTCTATTTTCTTGGAGAGGTGTGGAGTGTGTTGCGGCTTGTGGCTTTGCTCCGGTATTGCAGATTGGCCCGGAGTATACATTTTATGAAAACCTGACGGAAGAGAAAGTGGATCAATTGATTGATGAATTGAAGCAAAAAGCACAAACGATATAAGTATGGCACGTAAGTTATTGTTGGCACATATTGATGTTCCGGATATCCATACTTTTGAGGTTTATCGTCAAAAGGGAGGCTATCGTGCAGTGGAAAAGGCTCTCAAGACGATGTCGCCAGACGATGTAGTGGAAGAGGTTAAGAAGTCTGGACTTCGTGGACGTGGTGGCGCAGGATTCCCCACAGGGATGAAATGGGGCTTTCTGGCGAAGCCGGAAGGTGTTCCACGTTATTTAGTCTGTAATGGGGATGAATCAGAGCCTGGTACCTTTAAGGATCGGTATCTAATGACCTATATTCCTCATTTACTGATTGAGGGCATGATCGTTTCCAGTTATGCACTGGGCGCAAATACCTCGTATATCTATATCCGAGGGGAGATGATGCCACAGATTCGCATTGTGGAAAAGGCAATCGCAGAGGCGAAAGCAGCCGGTTTTCTAGGTAAAAATATATTGGGTACAGGCTACGATTTGGAAATACATGTTCAACCGGGAGGGGGAGCATATATTTGTGGGGAAGAGACGGCATTATTGGAATCGCTTGAAGGCGAACGAGGCAATCCGCGGATTAAGCCTCCTTTTCCGGCGGTAGCAGGATTATACGGTTGCCCAACCGTAGTAAACAATGTAGAGTCGATCGCCGCAACTGTGCCGATTATAAATGATGGTGGAGAAGAATATGCGAAAATCGGTATCGAGCGCAGTACGGGCACGAAATTAATATCGGCTTCGGGTAACTTGGTACGCCCGGGAGTATACGAAATTGAAATGGGCTTGCCCATGGAAGAATTTATTTATTCTGATGAATATTGTGGCGGTATAGCAAATGGAAAGCGTTTGAAAGCCGTGGTTGCGGGTGGTTCATCGGTGCCAATTTTACCGACTCATCTCGCGCTAAAGACAGCAAAAGGCGAACCTCGACTGATGACGTATGAGTCGTTGGCGGACGGCGGTTTTGTAACGGGTACGGCGATGGGCTCTGGTGGTTTTATTGCGTTTGATGAGGATCAATGTATCGTGCGTAACACGCTGAACTTTACGCGCTTTTATCATCACGAAAGTTGTGGACAATGTTCTCCATGTAGGGAAGGAACAGGCTGGATGGAAAAGGTATTGCACAAAATCGAGTATGGATATGGCGATATTTCCGACATTGATCTTTTATGGGATATCCAGCAAAAAATTGACGGACATACCATCTGTCCGTTAGGAGATGCCTCGGCTTGGCCGGTAGCAAGTGCCATACGGCATTTCCGGGATGAATTTGAATGGCATATTTTGAACCCGCAGGAAGCGCAGACAAGAAATTATGGATTGGTGACCGAGGGAGTAATGAGTGAAGAGTGACGGGGTGGAGAGTTAAAGAAATAAACAAATGGCAGACGAAAAATTTAAGGTAACGATAGATGGGATTCCGGTGGAAGTAGCGCCAGGAACGACGATATTGAACGCGGCGCGTCAAATCGGCGGGGACATTGTGCCTCCTGCTATGTGCTACTACTCGAAACTGGAGGGTAGCGGTGGAAAATGCCGTACGTGTTTGGTGAAGGTTTCCAAAGGGTCGGAGAAAGACCCGCGCCCGATGCCAAAATTGGTCGCTTCCTGTAGGACGACTGTGATGGACGGAATGGAAGTGCAGAATATCACGTCGCCGGATGTGTTGGAAGCGCGCAAAGGTGTAGTGGAGATGTTATTGATCAATCATCCACTGGATTGCCCAATTTGTGACCAAGCAGGAGAATGTAAGCTGCAGGATTTGAGTTACGAGCATGGCGTCTCTCAAACACGATATGAGTTTAAACGACGCACATTTGAGCCTATCGATATAGGCGATAAGATAAAGTTACATATGAATCGCTGTATTCTGTGTTACAGGTGTGTTTATGTGGCTAACCAGCTCACGGAACAACGTGAACATGGTATTATCAACCGGGGTGACCATGCAGAAATATCGACTTATATCGAGAATGCACTGGACAATGATTTTATCGGAAATGTCATTGACGTATGTCCTGTCGGAGCATTGACCGATAAAACATTCCGCTTTAAAAATCGTGTTTGGTTCTCTAAACCGGTAGATGCACACCGCGACTGTCCGACGTGTTCGGGCAAGGTTACGTTATGGTATAAAGGCGAGGAGGTTTTGCGTGTAACAGCCCGTAAAGATGAATATAACGAGGTGGAAGAGTTTATCTGTGATACCTGTCGTTTTGAGAAAAAGAAAACAGCTGACTGGGTATTGGAAGAACCTGCCCCAATCAGCAAGCAATCGGTCATCGATGCCAATCACTATGACGTATTCAATCCGCCACCGGTGATCAAAAAGAACCTGCAATTACAGGAAGCCAATGAAGAGCAGCTGGCAAGGACGGAACGTTTAAAGTAAGCAAAGGAAAGACATGGAAGGAGCTTTTATTTTAGAAAAATTGATTTTAGTGGTGATTGTTTTCACGATCTCCTTGGTAATAGCGATGTACTCGACGTTAGCGGAGCGTAAAATAGCCGGCTTTATGCAGGATCGCCACGGACCCAACCGGGCGGGATTTGGAGGAATTTTGCAGCCACTCTGTGATGGAGGTAAGTTCTTTTTTAAAGAAGAGATTATTCCGGCAGGGGCACATAAACCGTTGTTTATATTAGGGCCTACTTTGGCGATTATCACGGCCTGTATCAGTTCGGCCGTTATTCCTTGGGGGCAGACGCTAACAATAGGTGGACGTGAGGTGGTTTTGCAGGTTGCAGACATCAACGTCGGTGTACTTTATATCTTTGGTGTTGTCG
Organism: Sphingobacterium chuzhouense; assembly: GCF_014692525.1. Lineage (GTDB taxonomy): Bacteria > Bacteroidota > Bacteroidia > Sphingobacteriales > Sphingobacteriaceae > Sphingobacterium > Sphingobacterium chuzhouense. Next base: position 35,438 of record NZ_JACNYL010000006.1, on the reverse strand, counting down.
CATTGGGTGTATATGGTATTATGTTGGGAGGCTGGGCGTCAAATAATAAGTTTTCGCTCATGGGAGCTATTCGTGCGGCGTCACAGAGTATTAGCTATGAGATTCCGATGGGGCTTTCTATTATCGCCCTGTTGATGGTGACCGGAACGTTATCTATGGGGGAAATTGTTGCCCAACAGTCGGGATTTGTCAATTGGAACATTTGGGCACAACCATTGGGTTTCTTAATATTCATGGTGTGTGCATTCGCGGAATGTAATCGTGTGCCGTTTGACTTACCAGAGTGTGAAACAGAGCTTATCGGAGGATACCATACCGAATATTCATCGATGAAACTTGGTCTTTATATGTTTTCCGAGTATATCAATATGTTTGTCTCTTCTGCGCTAATGGCGGCCTTGTATTTTGGAGGGTATAACTTTCCTTTCATGTACGAACTAGGGCTGTCGGAGAACTGGATCACCATTATTGGCGTGTTGGTATTCTTCCTTAAAATCTTTGGTTTTATCTTTTTCTTCATGTGGGTACGTTGGACACTGCCCCGCTTCCGCTATGATCAGTTGATGGGACTGGGGTGGAAGATATTGATTCCGCTGGCGATAGCAAATATTGTCTTGACTGCAGTGGTGATCGTGGTGAAGGATACTTATTTTTAAGACTATGCAATCTTTATCAAATAGAAAGAAAGTTATCGAGCAGAAACCCATGAATTTTTGGGAACGCATGTATCTGCCTGCTATTGCAAAGGGATTAGGTATTACGATACGACATTTTTTTAAGAAAATTCCAACGGTGAAATATCCGGAGGAGCAGCGACCTTATTCGAAAAATTTCCGTGGGCTGCATTCGTTGAAGCGTGATGAGGAGGGACGTGAGCGCTGTACAGCTTGTGGACTTTGTGCACTTTCTTGCCCGGCAGAGGCGATTACGATGATAGCTGCAGAGCGCACAAAAGAAGAAGAGCACCTATACCGTGAGGAAAAATACGCGGCGGTTTATGAAATCAATATGCTGCGTTGTATTTTTTGTGGTCTATGTGAAGAGGCATGTCCGAAAGAAGCAATTTATCTGGATGGCCCACATGTGACGGCAGATTATGTGAGAAAGGATTTTATTTACGGGAAAGACAAATTAGTCGAGCCTGTATTTGATATTACGAAACTAAACCCGGAAAAAACAAACTAGCATGTCCCTATTTTATTTTGTTGCCTTTGTTGCTATTTTTTTCGCGTTGATGACGATCTTCACCAAAAATCCAGTACACAGCGTGCTGTATTTGGTGGTTACGTTTTTTACGCTGACGGTTCATTATATTTTACTGAACGCGCAGTTTCTGGCAGTAGTCAATTTTATTGTATATATGGGCGCAATTATGGTGCTCTTTTTATTTGTCCTCATGCTCCTAAATCTCAACGAGGATACGGAACCCATGAAGTCTAACTTGGTGAAGGTTATGGGCGTTATCGCAGGAATGTGCCTGTTTGCGACACTTCTGGGAGCTTTGCGCGTAATCGAGCCATCCAATGAGATCGTGACCGGCAATACCGATATTGGACTCGTGAAGCATTTGGGGAACGTGTTGTTTAATGAGTTCTTGTTGCCTTTTGAGATTTCGGCAATTTTATTGCTGATAGCGATGATTGGAGCGGTATTATTGGCAAAAAAGGAAGTTAAAGAGATTAAAAAAGCATAATGGAGAATATTGTAACGCAGATTCAGGGTGTTCCACTCAACCACTACATTATTTTTTGTAGTATCATTTTCGCTATCGGTGTTACGGGCGTACTTATCCGTCGGAATGTGATCATCATTATGATGTCCATCGAATTGATGCTGAATGCTGTCAATTTGTTGTTGGCGGCTTTTTCCGCCTATCGGGGCGATCCGACAGGACAGGTATTCGTATTTTTCATCATGGCGTTGGCGGCAGCAGAGGTGGCTGTCGGCCTGGCGATTATCATCATGGTATACCGAAATACCAAATCGGTGGATATTGAATCGTTGAGTAAATTGCGTTGGTAATTGAATAGGAGAATTTTTAGTAAGAAATTGTATGTCTGAATTAATTTGGCTGATCCCATTGATACCTTTTATAGGTTTTGTAATAAATGGATTAATGGGTAATCGTGTGCCGAAAGCGCTTACGGCTATAGTCGGCTGTGGGGTGGTACTCGCTTCTTTTGTATTAAGCTTGTTCGTTTACTTCGAAATCGCCGCAGCACGCGAAGCCGGTGCTTCCGGAGAAATATATGTACATCTCTTCGACTGGTTTACGGTCGGTAAACTGCATGTAGCACTTTCTTTCTTAGCGGATCCGCTGAGTGCTGTTATGCTCTTGATTATTACGGGTGTAGGCTTTTTGATTCACTTATATTCGTGCAGCTATATGGCTAGCGATGCGGGATTTGGAAAATTTTTCGCCTACCTCAATCTATTCATCTTCTTCATGACCATTCTGGTGTTAGGTTCTAATTACCTGGTGATGTTTATTGGATGGGAAGGTGTAGGACTTTGCTCTTACCTGTTGATTGGATTTTGGTTTAAAAACGCTTCTTATGCCTCGGCTGCCAAGAAAGCTTTCGTCATGAACCGTATTGGGGATTTGGGCTTTCTTATTGCGATGTTCTTTATCTTGGAGACTTTTGGCAGTTTGGAGTACGGAACGGTATTTGCCGCTGCCGCAAGCATGCCGGTGGGAAGTTCTATGCTACTTATCATCACGCTCTTGTTATTTGTAGCCGCAACGGGCAAGTCTGCCCAGATTCCGTTGTTTACTTGGCTACCCGACGCGATGGCAGGTCCTACGCCGGTATCTGCCTTAATCCACGCGGCCACCATGGTAACAGCAGGTATCTATATGGTTGTTCGTTCGAATATCTTATTCACGCTTTCTCCGGTGACCATGGAAATAATGGCTGTTGTCGGGTTAGCAACCGCATTATTAGCTGCGTTTATAGCGATTACACAAACTGATATTAAAAAGGTATTGGCATATTCTACGGTATCCCAATTGGGATACATGTTTCTGGGCCTCGGGGTAGGTGCGTTCACCGGGGCTTTTTTCCATGTTCTGACGCACGCATTTTTTAAAGCATTGCTGTTTCTTGGAGCAGGATCGGTCATCCACGCCATGCACGATGAGCAGGATATGCGCCAAATGGGTGGTTTAAGAAAAGCGCTGCCCATCACGTTTATCACGATGTTTATTGGAACGATTGCAATTAGTGGTATTCCGCCGTTTGCTGGGTTCTTTTCCAAAGACGAGATATTGGCGCATGCGTTTCAGCACCAACCTGTTTTGTGGGCGATAGGCTTTTTGACTGCCTTATGTACAGCGTTTTATATGTTCCGTTTGTTGTACCTGACATTTTTCGGTAAGTTCCGAGGAACAGAAGAACAGAAAAAGCATTTGCATGAATCCCCTTGGCAAATGACTGTGCCGCTGGTTGTTTTGGCCGTGCTATCTGTAATTGGTGGTTTTATCAATATCCCGGAAGCATTGGGTGGACATCATAGCTTAGCGGCATTCTTGGCACCGATTTTTGAAGCGGGGAGTGCGCATGCAGAAACGTTGTCGTTAAGTCATAGTACAGAGTACCTGTTGATGGGAGTTTCTGCCGGTGGTGCTTTGATTATGGCCTTTGTTGCTTACAACCGGTATGTAAGAAAAGAAACGCTCCCTACAGCGGATACACAAGCTTCAAAAGGATTGCATAAGCTATCCTTTCGCAAATTATATGTGGACGAGTTTTATGATGCGCTTGTTGTGCAGCCATTGAACAGATTATCGGTTGGCTTTTATAAATACGTAGATCGCTCGGGAATAGATGGATTTGTAAATGGGGTGGGCAACTTCTTTATTGGAGCTGGAAAAGGAGTAAGGCAGTGGCAAAGCGGCCATGTGGGCTTTTATATCATGATGATGGTGATCAGTGTGATTGCGATCTTACTTTATGCCGTATTTAGTATATAATTTTGACAATTAAACAATGAGTAACCTATTTATATTACTATTAGTACCTGTTATTTCAGCAATAGTATTATGTTTTGTAAAGGATGCAATACGGGCAAAATGGATAGCATTAATTGCTGCGTTGCTTGAATTGGGGCTTTCTATCCCTTTTTTGTGCGGATTCATACCGGATGCGAGTATACAGTTCGAGCAGCGTTGGATGTGGGTGGAGTCCTTGGGAATTCAATTTCATATTGGCATAGATGGTATCAGCCTACCGATGTTATTGTTGACAAATGGGTTAATTCCACTCATTGTATTGTCTTCGTTTCGTAAAGCGCATAAAGGTAATTTCTTCGCTTTGATCTCTTTTATGCAAGCCGGATTATTGCTTGTATTTTTGGCGTTAGACGCTTTCACATTCTATGTTGGGTGGGAAGTGGCTTTGATTCCTATCTATTTTATCTGTGCGTTGTGGGGCGATGGCGACCGCATTCGTATTAATCTTAAATTTTTTGTTTACACATTCTTTGGAAGCTTGTTGATGTTGGTGGCGCTGATTTATCTGTACAATCAAAGTGTAACGCCAAGCTTTGAATGGAGTGCATTCGTGGCATTGGACTTATCGGAGTCTGCACAGCGCTGGATATTCTGGGCATTCTTCCTGGCATTTGCCATCAAGATTCCAATCTTCCCGTTCCATACCTGGCAACCTGATACCTATACGCATGCACCAGCAGCGGGAACAATGCTATTGGCAGGTATTATGCTTAAAATGGGAGTATACGGATTGATTCGTTGGCTATTACCGGTTGCCCCGCTTGGTGCATTGGCTTATAGCCAAGTGGTGATGGTTCTCTGTGTTATTGGGATCGTGTATGCTTCTATAATCGCTTTTAAACAGCAGGATGCTAAACGTCTGATCGCTTATTCTTCTATTGCACACGTCGGACTTATTTCAGCTGGCGTATTTTCGTGGAACCTCGAAGGGTTGCAAGGAGCGATCATCCAGATGGTGAACCATGGCTTGAGTGTAGTGGGGATATTTTTTATCATTGATATCTTACAGGAGCGTACAGGAACGCGTACATTGGCGGAATGGGGAGGAATGGCGAGCAAGACCCCTCGTTTGGCAACGGTCTTTCTTATTATTCTGATGGGTGCGGTGGGTTTACCGTTGACGAATGGCTTTATCGGTGAGTTTCTACTATTGAAAGGTGTGTTTGATTATGGCGTATGGTATGCCGTGTTCGGCGGGTTGACCTTGATTTTGGGGGCGGTCTATATGTTGCGCTTGTATCAGAAATCGATGTTGGGCGCTTTGCCAGAACGTTATGTAAATGTATTGGATATAAAAGGATACGAAGTATTGGTGTTGGCGGTTATCGTGTTTTTTACCTTATTTTTAGGTGTATGGCCGAAAGCAATTTTACAGCTGTCAGAGGCATCGGTAACGAACTTATTGAATCAAATTAAATTTTAATTAGCGATTGTAGAATATTATGGGGGCAATTATTACATTGTGTATCTTGGGGATGGTGGTGTTATATCTGGGCTTGTTCAAAGCAAAGAACGCACTGCTTCCTGTAACACTGCTGGGATTGGTCGTGACACTAGGCTTTCTAGTGGCGGGATGGAACAGCGAAGCACTGCCGCAATTTCATGGAATGGTGATTTTTGATCGCTTAGCATTGTCTTTTTCTATTTTATGCGTGGTGATTACGGGATTGGTTATTTTGCTTTCTAAAGAATATTTTAAGAACATCAGCACCTATCTCTCGGAATATTTTTGTTTGATTATCTTTTCGTTGACCGGCGCGTTGTTGGTCAATTCCTATCATAATTTTGCCATGCTGTTCATCGGCATTGAGGTGATGTCGGTTGCCTTGTATATCTTGGTGGGGATTCGGAAAACGGATCTTGCTTCGAACGAAGCGGCACTTAAGTACTTTTTGATGGGAGCCTTCTCTACAGGTTTTCTTCTTTTTGGTATCACGCTTTTGTATGGCGCTTCGGGTACATTTGACCTAACGGAATTGCAGGCCTACGTACAGACATCTTCTGAGATTTCTCCCTTATTTTACGGCGGCGTATTGCTGTTGCTTTGTGGTTTATGCTTTAAGGTCGGTGCGGCTCCTTTTCACTTCTGGACACCGGATGTGTATGATGGTGCACCGATATTGATTACCAGCTTTATGAGTACGGTTGTAAAAGTCGCTTCTTTTGTCGGGTTCTTACGGCTGTTCAGCACAGTATTGATTCCGTTGCATGACTTTTGGACACCGGTATTGCTTACGATTATCATTATTACCCTCTTTGTAGGAAATATCACCGCATTGCTACAGTCTAGCTTTAAGCGAATGATGGCTTATTCGAGTATTTCGCATGCAGGGTATATGCTGTTTGCCATCGTATCTGTCGGCGCAACTTCTGCGTCAGGTATGCTGGTATACGCAACGGCGTATTCGTTGGCTTCAGTGATTGCTTTTGGTGTGCTTATTCTGGTGAAACGTAGCACTGGCTCAGAGAACTTTGAGTCGTTCAACGGCTTAGCGAAAAAGCAACCGATGTTGGCCCTGATACTTACCCTAGCCATGCTTTCGCTTGCTGGTATACCGTTGACGGCCGGTTTTATGGGTAAATTTATGATGTTCAATAATGTGATGGGAACATATAACATCACGTTGTTAATTTTAGCTGTTATTAATGCTGCAATTGGGGTATACTATTATTTGCATGTAGTCGTCAATATGTATTTCCGTAAACCGGAAGAGGAAGTAACAGAGCAACATGTGCCAACTAGTTATAAGGTAGTATTGGTTGTTGCCGCCGTACTGACGCTGATTATCGGTGTTTATCCGGATAGTATTTTGAAATTCTTTTTTTAGAAAAAAGAATGCAAAAAATCGTCACTTCGGATATTTGAGAAAGAGGGTAGTGCTAATATGAGTTTCTACAGACCTCAAATATCCGGATGTGACATTCAATGTTAATAGAGGGCAGTACAATTGCGGAAGTAAAAGTGGTCAATGAAGTAAAAGTGGTCAATAATGTCTTTCGGTTATGCGAGTTCCAACGGCCTTATATTGTTTTGCGACCATTTTTATGCAGGCTATTCCGTTACAAACAGCATGTTGTTTGAGCGAAGCGAGTTCCATGCTGTTTAGGAATAGACAAAGAAAAATAGCAAAACCATATTCAGCCTTGATTTTTTTTGCTTCGTTTTTTTCATCAAGGAAAAAAATGAAGAGAAAACCTTTATCAAAAATAAAAGCAAATTGTATCTTTATGGCAGTGCCATTTTGGATATGAGTAGAATAAGCTTGCTGAAATTGTTGATGTTGATATTTACCCTTAGCGTTGCTGTACAGCAAGGCGTGGCTCAGCAAAAAATCAGTGGAACAGTTATAGATGATGCAACAGGGAAAGGCATTCCGCAGGCGAGTATACAGGTGCGTGGTACATCCGACGGTACATCCTGTGATGCTTCAGGGCAATTTCTCCTAACGACAACGAGTCAGCTTCCGCTGCGACTCGTCGTGTCGGCTGTTGGCTATAGAGAAATGCTTGTGCACGTTGATTCTGCACAGGAGCATTTGCAAATTGCGCTGGAAAACGATAAACATGTTATTGACGCGGTGGAAATCTCCCGCCGACAGAAATATCGAAATCGTAATCCAGCAGTAGATCTTATTCATCAGGTGATCAAGAATAAGCGCTCCAACCGCTTGGAAAACCAACCTAGACTATCCTTCCAGCAGTATGACAAACTCCAATTTGGCCTCGTAAATCCATCGGAGCAGTATAATAAACGGATGGGAAGCTTGAGGTTTTTCTTCGATAATGTAGACACATTAACATCACCTGGAAATAAATTGCTAACGATATTTATGCAGGAGCAGCTTAGTGATGTCTATTCGAAGAATGATCCCAAAAGCTTTAAAAAAAGAGTAAAATCTATCAAACAAACGGATTTTGATGACCGATATGTAAATAACCATAATATTCAATCGTATCTATCCTATCTCTTTCAGGATATCGAGATCTATGATGAAAACATCTTTCTGATCAATAAATTATTCCTAAGTCCGATAGCCAACAACGCACCAGTTTTTTATAAGTATTATATCGCGGACACTATTGATACGGAAGACGGCCGTTTAATAGAATTGAATTTTGAGCCGAGGAACAAGACGGACCTCCTACTTAGTGGAAAGCTTCGGATTACAACAGATGGCCGGTTTGCGGTACAAGGTGCTACCTTGCGCGCAAACAAGGAGGCAAATTTAAACTGGGTCAATGACATAACGATTGATTTGCAATTCCGGCCCAACGATGAACAATACATGTTTTTGGTTCGTAGCGATGTCGACATCATGTTTGGTACCAACCGAAACGATGCGGTATATGGCCGTAAGACTACACACAATTACGATTACGATTTTTCTCCTTCTTTTTCGGATGATGTTTTTAAAGGAGCGCCTACTGAGATATTGACGTCGGCAAAAGAAAATGAAAAACTTGTCCATCAACAACGCCCGGTGCAGTTGTCGCCCGTTGAAAATAGGGTGTATGCAAATGTCGATTCACTGAACAACAACCGTACATTTAGGACAATGCTCGCTGTCGGCTATCTATTGGCACAAGGATTCTATCCGGCTGGGCCTGTTGAATTTGGACCATTGGAATATTTGTATTCACGGAATAATATAGAGGGCAATCGCATACGTCTTAGCGGACGGACGACGCTTGGTTTTTCGGAGAAATTGTTTATTGAGGGTTATTTGGCGTATGGAACGCAAGATGGCGAAATGAAATATTTTGTCCGACCGACATTTTCGTTAAATGGTGAATCTGTCGCTACTTTTCCAGCCCACTACCTGCAAGTGGCTGTGCAGCATGATATTTTTGATCCGGGTAGATCGCTTGGCTTTAAAAAGGGAGATAGCTTTTTTCAGTCTATACGAAGCAATCGTCCGACCAAGTGGATGGATGCATACGCCTATCAACTTAAACATTTAATAGAATTCGGCAACCATGTGAGCTTGCAAAGTTCTTTTATCCACCATCGTAGGAGAGCAATAGGTGACTTGGAGTTTATTTCGTCTGGTGATGACCCCTACAATATTTCCAATATAAATACCAATGAAGTGGAATTTGTACTACGATGGGCTCCGAAGGAAAAATTCTACTACCGTAATTTGACACGAAATACGATTATAGAGAAATATCCGGTGTTTAATCTTCAATATAACCGAGGCTTAAAAGGTTTTTGGAACGGTGATTATGCATTTGACGCTGTACGTGCTTCTGTGTCAAAACGCTTCTTTTTGAATCAATTGGGGTTCGCCGATGCCACGTTGAGCGGAGGAAAAATCTGGGGCACATTACCTTATCCATTGTTAGAAATGCCGAATATATTCCGGGATGAGGACACACGCCATGAAATAGACTTCTCGATGATGCGCAGTATGGAGTTTGTAGCAGACGAATATATCCGTTTCGCATTTGAACATCAACTGGAAGGATTTATATTGAATAAGATTCCGTTAATCAAGAAGCTTAAATTACGGGAGATTTGGGGGGGTAAAATGTTTTATGGACGGCTGAGCGATGCTAATAACCCGTATATCAGTAAAGATGTGGTTCATTTTGACAGAGATGCCGATGGCCATATCATGACACACGTTCTCGATAATAAGATTCCATATTGGGAGGGAAAAGTAGGTATTGATAATATTTTCCGTCTACTGCGCGTTGAGTATATACGTCGGTTAAATTATACGGGGCTACCAAACGTCGACAAGGACAGATATCGGGTAAGCCTTCATTTAAATTTCTAATGCTATGCAACAAGAGACACCTACTTATTTTCTGTTGGACATCAAAGAAAAAACGGCATATATCACGGTAAATAGACCGGATAAGTTGAACGCGCTGAATACGCTTGTCTTAAAAGAACTTGCGGAAATATTGGCGACACTTGAAGCGAATGATGATGTGCGGGGTATCATCTTAACGGGTGCGGGAGATAAAGCTTTTGTGGCCGGTGCCGATATTAAAGAATTTCAGGAGTTTTCACCTGATGATGCTTGGCAGTTATCAAAATCTGGACAGGAAGATGTAATGGATGAATTGTATACATTTCCGAAACCAGTGATTGCGGCTATTAATGGATTTGCGCTTGGAGGAGGATTGGAACTAGCTATGGCGTGCCACATCCGTGTAGCGAGTGAGCAGGCGAAAATGGGGCTTCCTGAAGTCTCTTTGGGTATTATTCCGGGATACGGCGGTACACAGCGGCTGCCGCAGCTTGTAGGACGTGGAAAAGCGTTAGAAATGATTATGACAGGCGATATGATCGACGCACAAGATGCGTTGCAATGGGGTCTGGTTAATCACGTAGTGCCCCCAGAGAAATTGATTTCTACTTGTGAAAAACTTTTGGAGAAAATGTATCTACGTTCGCAAACGGCAATCGCCGCCGCTATCCGTGTCGTGAATATAGGGCTTATGCAGCCAGAAAAAGGCTATGAAGAAGAAATGGATGGGTTTGCAGATGCTTTTGATACGCCGGATTTTAAAGAGGGGGTAGCGGCTTTCTTGGAAAAGCGAAAACCAAACTTTTAATATCGTTGTTCATCAGTTATAGACACTATTAACTGTATGAACAATCCTGTTTTTTCCCAAAAAGAGAGAAACATTATTATTCTCTTGATCGTCCTGGCTTTGGGCGGTATACTCTTGTACGCAACGAGTGGTATTTTTGGTGCTTTCCTCGGCACATTAATCATGTATACACTCTTCCGTACATTAAATATTTTCTTGATCGAGAAATGGCGATGGCCAAAGCCATTATCTGCGGTGGTTATTATCATCGTTTCTATTTTTATTATTGTTCTTCCATTCGTGGGAATAGGGAGTATGCTGGTTCGTAAAGCGTTGGAGCTACAAGAAAACCCGGCTTGGATAAAACAGATGCTGGATGCCATAAACCAATTTGCCGGGGATAAGCTAGGTAATCCTGATTTGTTACAGGAACAACTCGAAGCGAGTGCCGCATACTTTGGAAGATTGCTGACCGCGGTTTTAGGAGGCGCGGCAAATGTATTTCTGGAAATAACGGTGATGTATTTTATTTTATATTTTTTATTCGTCAACTACCGAGCGTTTGAAAATGGGATATTATTTTATTTACCTTTCGACGAGGAGCAGGCAATTGTATTTGGGTCAGAATTGAAAAATATTACCTATTCCAATATTGTGGGACAAACGATTATTGCTGTGGTACAAGGGGGATGTCTGTCTATTGGTTTTTTGTTGTTCGGTGTTAACGACGCTTTATTCTGGGGTGTTATCTGTGCAATTCTGTCCTTTATTCCACTGTTGGGCCCGCCATTGATTTTTGTGCCGGCCGCACTGATATTACTTTCTCAAGGACAAACATGGCAAGGAATAGGATTGCTTATCTGGGGTTTTGGTCTGGTGATTAATATTGATAATGTGCTTCGCTTTATTATTAATAAAAAAGTTGGGAATATCCATCCGCTGATTACGGTTATTGGTGTCATTATTGGACTTCCACTGTTTGGACTTATCGGGCTGGTATATGGTCCTTTATTGTTGGCTTATTTCTTAATCGCAGTGCGGGTATATAAAGCGAATAAACGACTATCGTTACAACAGGAACAACTGGAAGGAAAAAAAGAATAAAAACAACCCGCAAATGGCGGGTTGTTTTTATTCTTTTATCTTTTCAATAGCCTTTCGGGGAATTGACTCACATTTTCTAACGTGAGCTGTTGCATCACCTGATATAGTTGTGCTTTGAACAAACTAATGGTATGCTCTCCACCTTCGTCGCCTAAAGCGCCTACACCGTACATAAACGGTCGCCCCATAAAATTAAATTCAGAACCTACAGCATGTGCGCGGGCGAGATCGACACCGGAGCGTATACCGCCGTCCAGCATAATTTTTATTTTCTCCTTATAAGTGGGGTTGCTCGCAAGGTGTATCAGCGAATTGATGGAAGACTCCCCCGCATCTATTTGGCGCCCGCCGTGGTTGGATACAATTACACCGTCAGCACCGATACCGATAACAGCTTCCATATCTTCATCGCTTGTAATACCTTTTACAACGAGTGCGCCTTTCCAAATATCGCGGATAGCTTTTACTTTTTCGATATCGACCTTACCAGTAAAAGTACGGTCCATAAACTTACCTAACTGCGCAAGGTCGAGCCCCTTTTCCATATAAGGTTTTAGTGTAGCGAAAGAAGGTATGCCGTGTTGCAGGGTTTTGATACCCCATAGCGGACGCATCATGGCTTGGGTGATATTGGCTATATTCATTTTGGGTGGCATGGACAATCCGGCTTTGATTTCGCGATAGCGAAGACCAAAGGACGGAACATCGACCAAAACAACCAGTACAGGGCATTCTACTGCTGATAAACGGCGTAAAATGTCATCGCGAAGCCGGTTTTCGGTTGGATGATAAAGTTGAAACCATGCTTTACCTTCGGAAACCTCTGCTATACGTTCGATGCTACTCGTGGATACTGTGCTTAACGTATATGGAATGTCATTTTTGGCCGCCGCTTTGGCTAAAATTTCCGGTGCATTGGGCCACATCAGTCCTTGGAGCCCAATAGGTGAAATGCCGAAAGGTGCGCTGTACCGTCTTCCAAAAAGCTCTACGGACATATCGATATCGCCAGATACACGAAGGTATTGAGGCTTCAGCACAATGTCGTCGAAGTCGCTTTCATTTTTTGCCAGGTTCCATTCTTCGTTGCAGCCACCTTCAAGGTAGTCAAATGCGAATTTGGGAATCCTGGATTTCGCTTTTGCCCTTAAATCAGCAATGGACGGATATTTCGGGTTATATCGGTATACAATCTTTTTGCTCATTGAAATAATGTTTAAATTATAGCGGAGCGAATATACACACTATTTTATTACTTACTGTCCTGCTGTGTGTCGCTCTTAAGAAAAGGAACATAATAAAATTTTGTTAAATCCCGTTTTATTCTTATCTTAGCCCCGCTTATAGAGAAAGGCCGAGGGAGTAGACCCGGTGAAGCCTTAGCAACCTGTCTCTTGACAAGGTGCTACATTCTACTCCTTCGGGAGAAAGATAAGCTGAGCACACTCGTTCTGGTGTCCTTTTCTCCAAAAGCAAATGGTAAAAAGAAATTTTAACACAACACGTACATATTTATGTTATTAACAAACAATTTAGGATACCCGAGGGTGGGTGCGTTCCGCGAATTGAAAAAGGCCAATGAAGCGTATTGGGCTAAGAAAATCAGCGCGGAAGAGTTATTGCAAGCTGGACTTAAAATCCGTGAAGGCAACTGGAAGACACAGAAAGAAGCAGGTATCGACTTGATTCCATCCAATGACTTTTCTTTTTATGATCAAGTATTGGATTTATCTTTAACAGTAGGAGCTATTCCAGCTCGTTACAGCTCGCTGTTAAACAAAATTGATCGCCAATATAATTTGGACCTATATTTTGCGATGGCACGCGGATTCCAAGAGGAGGGTGTGGATGTCACGGCAATGGAAATGACTAAATGGTTCGACACGAACTATCACTATCTTGTTCCAGAATTTACGAAAGATCAAGCATTTAAATTGACGTCGGAGAAATTCTTGAACGAATACAACGAGGCTAAATCATTGGGTATAGAAACGAAGCCTGTATTGATTGGCCCGATAACTTATCTTTTAATAGGTAAAGAAAAAGAAGAGGGCTTTAATCGTATTGATTTAATCGATAGATTATTGCCTGTTTATGAAGAGATCTTAGCGAAATTGGCTGATGCAGGTGCACAATACGTGCAGATTGATGAGCCGTTCTTAGCGTTGGATATTGATGATGTTACACGTGCGCTATACGGCCAGGTGTTTGACAAACTGGCTGCTGCGGCAAAAGGCATCAAATTGATTGTTGCAACTTATTTCGAAGCTCTCCGTGACAATGAGGAAACAGCGGTGAACTTGCCGGTTCACGCGCTTCATCTTGATCTTGTTCGTGGAGAAAATCAACTGGATACTGTTTTAACAAAAGTTCCTGCCTCTTTGACACTTTCTTTAGGGGTGGTCGAAGGTCGAAACATTTGGAAAAACGACTATGAGAAATCATTGGTAAAAATCAAACAGGCAGTGGATGCACTAGGTGCTGACCGTGTGTGGGTTGCTCCTTCTTCATCGTTGCTACATGTTCCGTTTGATTTGGACAACGAAGATAATGAAGAATCTTTGCCGGCTGAGGTGAAAAACTGGTTGGCTTTTGCTAAACAAAAGTTAGCAGAAGTGAAGGACTTGGCGGTATTGGCTGATGGTGAGGTGGATGCAGAAACGGCTGAACGTTTTGAAGCGAACAAAGCGGCTGCGGAAAGCCGTCGTACATCACCATTGATCCACAGACCGGAAGTAAAAGAGCGTACGGCAAATATTACGGATGACGATGCAACACGTACTTCTCCGTTCTCCGCTCGTAAAGAGGCACAACAGGCGAAATTTAATTTGCCGGCTTTTGCTACGACCACGATCGGTTCTTTCCCACAAACGAAAGATGTCCGTAAGTGGAGAGCAGACTTGAAAAAAGGTACGATTACACAGGAGCAATACGACAAAGAGATTGCGGAAGAAACCGAAAGAACTATCCGTTTGCAAGAGGAGTTGGATATCGATGTGTTGGTGCACGGCGAGTTTGAGCGCAATGACATGGTGGAATACTTCGGCGAGCAATTGGCAGGTTACGCGTTCACTAAAAACGGATGGGTACAGTCTTATGGATCCCGTTGCGTAAAACCTCCAATTATCTATGGTGATGTTTATCGTCCTGCAGACATGACGGTTCGTTGGTCTGCTTATGCACAATCCTTGACAAACCGCCCGGTAAAAGGGATGTTGACGGGTCCGGTTACAATTTTACAATGGTCATTTGTACGTAACGACCAACCACGGTCAACAACGACTTACCAAATTGCTTTGGCGATTTTGGATGAGGTACAGGCATTGGAAAAAGCGGGTATCAAAATCATTCAGATCGATGAGCCGGCTATCCGTGAAGGACTTCCGTTACGTAAGGCAGATCAGCAAGATTATTTGAACTGGGCTGTTCGTGCGTTTCGTGTTTCTTCGTCCAATGTGGAAGATGATACACAAATCCATACACACATGTGTTACTCTGAATTCAATGATATCATTGAAGACATCGCGGCAATGGATGCTGATGTAATCACGATAGAAACATCGCGCTCACAAATGGAATTGCTTGACGCGTTTGCCGGAGATTTCAAATATCCAAATGATATTGGTCCGGGTGTGTACGATATTCACTCGCCACGTGTGCCTAGCACCGAGGAGATGGTGCACTTGCTTCGCAAAGCGAAAGCAGTTGTGCCTGCTGAACAGTTATGGGTAAACCCTGACTGTGGCTTGAAAACGCGTGCATGGCCGGAAACGAAGGCGGCGTTGGAATCTATGGTGGAAGCAGCCAAAATATTACGCGCAGAATAATATTTACGGTAATTAGTATTATAAAAGTAGATGCGGTCCGAAGAATTCTTCGGGCCGTGTTGTTTTGTTCATAGATAATTAACAGATTTTTTACAATGGCATGTAGATTGCTTGGCCTAAGCTTAGTAATTTTGCAGAGCATGTGGTTTAAGATCGTTCACTCCTTAGTGTTGTTGTGTTACTTGAATATTCTGGCTTATCAGCCGGAGACAGGTTTCACTATACGGCATGATGATTCACTTCTGAATGGTGAGTCACTTCTGGAGATTGTTTTGGACGACGTATTGGCGCTTCCGATCGACAAAGATGCTGCTGATGTGGAAATCCTCTACGACGAATATAGGGCCCATGAACACCAAGCCCTATCATTATCACTCTTTGTATTGGTGCTGGCGGTTTTGTTTTCTTTTAAACAACTGGCATCGTACATAAAACATCCGGTATACGACAACAAGAAACGGCGGATTGTACCGGGCTACTACACACACTTATATAGGTTACAACCCTTTTAGCTTTTTTCTTTCCCAATAGTTTCCTAATTCTTTGAATATTTTCGCGGCAGAGGATATTCAAAAAGTGGGCGAAATTCCCTATTTCATGCTCGTTTACAACGAGGATGTTGTGACAATTGCGATATATTGCATTAATAATGTCATGTACTTATTCATTTTTTTAATAATAAAAACTTTATATGAAGACACTTTCATTGGTATTCCCGGTAGTGGGGTTGGCGTTTTTCGCTGCTAGTTGCACGGTTAAGAGTACAGAAAATAAGGTCGAGGCGACGAAACAGGTACCTGTGGTAAGTCTTACCGTAATGGATACCACGGTTTACAAAGAGTATATCGCGGACATCCAGGCGACCAAAAATGTGGAGTTGCGATCGCGCTTAAGCGGCTTTCTGGAGAAGATTTATGTAGACGAAGGAGCGGTTGTCAAAGCCGGTCAGGTTCTATTCCAAATGAATAACGAAGAGTATAAATCAGCTTATGCAAAAGCCGAGGCAGCACTTAATATCGCGATCTCTGAAGCCAAAAAAGTAGAGTTGGAAAAAGAAAGAACGAAGAAACTTGTTGAAAAGAACATCGTTTCGACGACAGAAGCGGACTTGATTACCGTACAATATAAAGCGGCACTTTCCAAAGTAGAGGAAGCTAAAGCAGTGTTAAGCCAGGCACGGACCAAATTAGGCCAAACGTTAATCAGGGCGCCTTTCAACGGTCGTATTGACCGCATACTCTTAAAGGAAGGATCGTTATTGGAAGAAGGTTCCTTGATTACGAATATCTCTGATTTGAATTCTTTAAATGTCTATTTCGATATTTCGGAATCGGAGTATTTAGATTTGGCGACTGATTCTAATTTTAGCAGCAATACGTTCAATAAAGAGGTTAAGCTTATCTTGGCGAATGGGCTGGAATATCCACATACAGGCAAGGCACAAATTGTGGAAAGTGAATTCGAGCGGAATACGGGCTCTATTTCTTTACGGGCCAAATTTCCAAATGCGGAGGGATTGCTTAAACACGGCGCATCGGGGAAAATTGCTGTGCCTGTATCTACTGGAAATACACCATTTGTACATCAGAAATCTGTTGTCGAAATTCAAGATAAAGCATATGTCTACGTGTTGAATGACGACTCGACCGTCAAAATGCAACCTTTTGAGGCAGGACAGCGTGTAGGGCATTATTATATCGTGGAAAGTGGCCTCGATGAGGATCAGAAAATTGTCTTTGAAGGTGTGCAAGGACTTCGTAATGGTATGAAAGTAAATGCAATAACACATCAGCAATAAGGAGATCGATAGATATTAAATTTTAGCAAATAAATTCATGTTTGAAACCTACATAAAACGGCCTGTTCTTTCGTTGGTAATATCCATATTTATTACCTTATTGGGATTATTGGCCTTATTTACATTGCCGATTACACAATTTCCCGATATCGTTCCTCCATCAGTAGTCGTCACGGCTAACTATATGGGAGCGAATGCTGAGGTGAGTACCGATGCGGTTGCAATTCCGCTTGAGCGCGCCATTAATGGTGTAGCAGGTATGACCTCGATGAATACCGTCAGTACAAATAACGGTACAACACTTATACAAGTTTCTTTTAATGTCGGCGTGGATCCGGATATCGCCGCCGTCAACGTCCAAAATAGGGTGACCACGGTACTGGATGAGCTTCCGGAGGAAGTTATCCGTGCGGGGGTAACCACCGAAAAAGAGGTAAACAGTATGTTGATGTACCTCAACATCTATACAACGGATGAAACGGCAGACGAACGGTTTATCTATAACTTTACGGATATCAATATTCTGAAAGAGTTAAAGCGGATTGACGGGGTCGGTTTTGCCGAAATCATGGGCTTTAAGGATTACGCGATGCGGGTGTGGTTGAAGCCCGACCGCCTGGCTGCTTACCAAATTTCGACGGAGGAGGTTATCGAATCGCTTCGCCGCCAGAATATTGAGGCGGCTCCAGGACAAACGGGTATTGGATCGGATAAAACGGTGAACATGCAGCAATATGTATTACGCTATCCAGGTAAATTCTCTGAACCGGAGGAGTACGCTAACGTCCCTATTCGTGCAAGGGCAGATGGTTCTATTATCCGGATTCGCGATATAGCGGAGGTGGAGTTTGGTTCACTGGAATATGAAATGGCTTCTAAAACGGATGGTCGGCCATCGGCATCCATTATGATGAAGCAACTTCCAGGATCGAATGCGCAGGATGTTATTCAAAGCGTTAAAGAGCGTATGGAGGAACTGAAAGTCATGACCTTCCCTCCGGGAATGGAGTACAGTATGGGGTATGATGTTTCGCGATTCCTTGATGCTTCTATGTCCAGCGTAATAAAAACACTCTTGGAAGCCTTTATATTGGTGTTTTTAGTCGTCTTTATCTTTTTACAGGATATTAGGGCAACGATTATTCCTATTCTTGCTGTTCCGGTAAGTTTGATCGGAGCGTTGTTTTTTATGCTGATGATGGGGTTTTCGATCAACTTGCTGACGTTATTTGCCCTCGTCCTAGCAATCGGTATTGTTGTGGATAACGGGATAGTCGTGGTCGAAGCGGTGTATGCCAAGATGGAGGAAGAACATTTACCACCAATGGAAGCTACGCTAGCGGCAATGAAGGAAGTAGGATCTGCTGTTATTGCCATCACGTTAGTGATGTCAGCTGTATTTATACCCGTGGCCTTTCTTTCCGGTCCTGTAGGTATTTTCTATCGTCAATTTTCGCTGACACTGGCTGCTGCGATCGTAATTTCGGGAATTAACGCATTAACGTTAACACCGGCATTATGTGCGCTGATTTTGAAATCACCGCATGAAAAGAAAGAATCCAAAGGCTGGCTAAATAAATTCTTCAAGAAATTCAATTCATCGTATGATAAAACAGCGAATGGTTACCGAAGCTTGTTGACCCGTATTGCCGGACGCAGAATGGTGACGGTGGGCATGCTTATTTTCTTTTTCGTTGCGACATGGGGAGCGAGTAGCATATTGCCGTCTGGCTTTATTCCAACGGAAGACCAAGGCATGGTGTATGTCAATGTGACGACGCCACCGGGAGCTACCGTGGATCGTACGGAAAGGGTATTGAATGAGGTAGATGAAATAGCGCGGAATTTGGAATCAGTGGAGACGGTATCCACGCTTGCTGGGTACAGCTTGTTAACGGAGGTTTCGGGCGCTTCCTATGGTATGGGCATGATCAATCTTAAATCCTGGGACGATCGGGATGTGACAGTAGATGACGTAATGCGGGAATTGCAGGAAAAGACCGCCCACATCGCAGATGCAGAGATTGAGTTTTTTCCGCCACCCACAGTTCCAGGATTTGGTAATGCTTCAGGTTTTGAATTGCGCCTGTTGGATCGTAGTGGAAATGAAGACTTAAATCAAACAGCAGAAGTCGTCGAGGAGTTTATAACTGCGCTCAACAATTCGGAAGCTATTGAAGGGGTCTCTTCAAGTTTTGATGTAAACTTTCCACAATATATGTTGGAGGTAGATTATGATATGGCAGCCAAGCGAGGAATTTCTGTCGAAAATGCGATGACGACTTTGCAAACATTGATGGGAAGTTTTTACGCAACCAACTTCATCCGTTATGGACAGATGTATAAGGTGATGGTACAAGCCGACCCACATTACCGTCAACGTCCGGAGGATGTATTGGAATTGTTTGTAAAAACAGCAGATGGAGAAATGGTGCGCTATTCTTCGTTCATCCAAATGAAACGTATATATGGGCCAGAGCAGATAACCCGGTATAATATGTTTACATCTGCCATGTTAAACGGACAACCAGCACCAGGCTTCAGTACAGGACAGGCTATTGAAACTGTTCAACAGCTCGCGGAGCAACTACCACAGGGATATGCTATAGAATGGGCAGGTATGACACGGGAGCAAGTTATTTCCGGAAACCAAGCCATTTATATTTTTGCCTTGTGTCTGGTGTTTGTGTATTTATTACTGTCGGCACAATACGAGAGCTTCTTGTTACCGCTACCGGTTATTCTCGGATTGCCGCCGGGTATTTTTGGCTCTTTCTTATTCTTGAAGTTGCTGGGACTTGAAAATGATATTTATGCACAGGTAGCATTGGTCATGTTGATCGGTCTTCTCGGAAAGAACGCGATTTTGATCGTTGAATATGCCGTGTTGAAACAAAAACAAGGAATGAGTGTATTACAGGCAGCGATCGAAGGCGCTTATGTTAGGTTACGCCCAATATTAATGACATCGTTTGCGATCATCGCGGGATTAATACCGTTGATGCTGGCAACAGGTGCAGGAGCGATCGGAAACCGGACGATAGGTACAGCTTCCGTTGGCGGTATGCTTATCGGAACTTTGTTCGGCGTGATTATTATTCCAGGATTATATGTGATTTGTTCGCGTAAGAAAAAGGAAAAGAAAGAAAAGAAGAATAAAATGATACCCAAAGTCGTGACATTACTGGTCGCTACGGGATTAATAGTATCGTGTAGTGTACCGAAGCAACTGGAAAAAGAAAGCCATGCAGCATTACCGACACAGTTTGATGAAGATAGTTTGGCATCGGTAAATGCCGATACGACAAATATCGCTTACCGACCTTGGAAGGAGGTGTTTACAGATCCTTATCTGAAAGAATTGATCGATTCCGCGTTGGTCTATAATTACGATTTGCAGCAAGCTGTTCAGCGTATAGAAATCGCGCAGGCGAGTTTTAAACAGCGAAAAGCAGCCTTATTGCCTAGTTTGGATGTAGCGGCGGAAGCTGGTTTAAGGAAATATGGTTTCTATACTGAAGAGGGTATTGGCAACTACGATTCTAATTTTTCGGAAAATTTGAAAGATGATGAAAAGATACCTGAGCCGGCCATTCCAGACTATTTTGTAGGCGTCCGAGCCTCTTGGGAATTGGATTTATGGGGCAAGCTACGCGCACAGAAAAATGCGGCGTTTAATAGTTTGCTGGCAGAGAATGAGGCGAGACGACTGGTGGAGACGGAACTGGTGACTAATATCGCTTCTGCATATTATGAATTGCTCAGCTTAGACGCAAAAATTAGGGTTTTTGACAACAACATCGTGTTGAATGAGCAAGCTTTGGAAATCACGGAATTGCAGAAAGAAGCGGGTCGTGCTACACAGCTTGGTGTACAACAATTTAAGGCTTTTTTGGCTAACTCGAGGGCGGAACGGGAACGAACCAAACAGGAAATCACATTGTTAGAGCATCATATTAACTACTTGACCGGAAGTTTCGATACCCAAGTTCAACGAGCGGAAGCCGGATTTGGTGACCATCCTCTGTTCGAAAAGCTGGATATAGGAGCACCTTTTCAAATGTTGGCCCTGCGACCTGATATTCGGGAGGCTTCTTTCCAGCTTATCGGCGCCGAGCAAGATGTAAAATTTGCTAAAGCTGCTTTCCTACCTAGCGTTGTATTGTCTCCTTTTATGGGCTTGCAGGCATTTAGCTTTAACAAGCTTGTCAATATCGACAAATCGTTGACTTATGGTTTAGCCGGCGGGCTGACAGCGCCGATTTTCAATCAACGTCAGCTAAAAAGCCAGTACGAGACGTATAAGGCGATGTATGGGTTGAGCTTTTTGGAGTATGAAAAACGGGTACTTAATGCTTATAATGAGGTATCAAACGCGGTGAAAACCCAGGATCATATCGAACAGCGACAGCAATATATCCAAGAGGAGGTAGAAGCGCTCAAAGGCGCTGTGGACGCCGCGAATGAGTTGTTTATTGCCGGTCGGGTTTCCTATCTGGATATTATTACGGCACAAAAAGATGCGGTAGCCGCCGAACTGGATGAGGTGGAGATACAGAAAGAAGAATTGTTAAACGAAATCGTCATATATAAGGCGCTTGGAGGAGGGTGGCAGTAGGAGAGCTATAGCTCCTCCCTCAAGATTTTTTCGAGTTCCTCGGGACTGAGGTTCATATTGATATTTCCATCTTTGGCAAAAGATATTTCACCTGTTTCTTCTGAAACAATAACCGCAACGGCTTCTGACACTTCGGTAACGCCAATGGCTGCTCGGTGGCGTAAGCCAAACTGCGGTGGCAGATCCTCACTATCAGATAACGGTAATACACAGCTCGCCGTCATGACGCGAAAGTCGACAATAACGACAGCACCATCATGTAGCGGGCTGTTTTTGAAAAAAATGCTTTCCAATAGACGCTTGGATACCGGGGCATCGATGTATTCGCCGCTCGATTGATAGTACTCTTCGTCAAAATAGCGGGAGAATACAAGTAAGGCTCCGGTGCGGGAGCGAGACATGCTACGACAGGCATCAATAATAGGCTTTAGCTGTTCACCATTGTCAATCTGGGATGTTTTTTTATTATTCAGGAAAGACCAAAAGAACTTTTTCCGCCGTAGCGAAATATTCTTTCCAATGTGGATTAAAAATCGTCGTATCTCCTGTTGGAAAACGACGATTAATGCGATGGAACCAACGGATATGAACCCTCCGAAAATCTCGGTAAGTAGGCGCATTTCCATTTGCTTCACGACCAGATAGATACCATAGAAAAGGCCTACTCCTATCAAGATATTAACGGCAATAGTACCTTTTATCAAACTATAGATGTAATAAATGATAATGGCCACCAGTAAAATGTCAATGATGTCCAATAGGCGGAAGCCGCTGAGAATATTTGGGTCAAGATTATTCATTATCTGTTTGCAATTTAAGGTTTTTTTTGGATTTTCTTAGAAACGTCACACGTGCATTTATATGTTGTTAGTTTGTTTTCTGTTACTTTGCTTCTTATCTTTAGAAAGAGAATTTAATCAACGTATTTATTATGTCACACACATTTCCTTTAGAGGAATCCAATCCTGAACAGCCGGTCATTTCTGTTTATCCAGATGCTAAAATAGCATCTGTTGATGTTGCACAGCGTATTGCGTCTTTAATTAGGGCAAAGCAGCGAGAAGGTGGACAGGTCGTATTGGGACTTGCCACCGGATCGACACCTATTTACGTATATGAAGAACTTGTACGTTTGCATCGAGAAGAAGGGCTTAGCTTTCGGAATGTTGTTTCTTTTAATCTGGATGAATATTTTCCAATGCAACCGGATTCACGGCAGAGTTATGTTGCTTTCATGAAGGAACATTTATTTGACCACATCGATATCGACCCTGAGAATGTCCATATCCCGGATGGTACCTTGCCGAAGGAAAATATAGAGAGTTATTGTTTAGCGTACGAAAATAAGATCGCGACGTTAGGAGGGATTGATATCCAGCTTCTGGGTATCGGCCGTACCGGACATATAGGCTTTAATGAGCCTGGTGCGACACGCGATTCCAAAACGCGTTTGGTTGAACTAAATGATCTGACGCTTAGGGATGCTGCAGCAACCTTTGGAGGGAAAGAATATGTGCCAACAGAGGCCATTACCATGGGAATTGATACCATATTGGCCGCGAGAAAAATTATTCTGATGGCTTGGGGCAAAGGGAAAGCGGAAATTGTTAAAAAGACCTTGGAAAGTGAAATTACCGAAGAAATACCTGCCACCTTTTTGAAGACTACGGAACATGTTGAATTTGTATTAGATAATGGAGCGGCTTCTTCCCTTCCGAATCTTCAAGCCTAATTTTATCTGTCTGAAAAGTAAATACCATGACAAAACTATCTGTAAATATTAATAAGATTGCTACACTGCGAAACTCCAGAGGAGGGAATGTTCCTAATGTAGTGGCTGCCGCATTAGCGTGTGAACGTTTTGGGGCACAAGGGATAACGGTACATCCGCGCCCGGATGAAAGACATATCCGTTACCAGGATGTCTATGATCTTAAAGCGGAGATTACGACAGAATTCAATATAGAGGGAAATTGTCAGGAACAAAAATTTGTAGATCTGGTGTTAGCAAACAAGCCGACGCAGGTGACATTGGTTCCGGATGCGCTTAATCAGATTACCTCCAACCACGGGTGGGATACCGTCAAACATCGAGATTATTTAAAAGATATGGTGAAACTATTTCAAGATAGTGGAATCCGGGTGTCTATTTTTGTTGATCCCGATGAGGAGATGGTTGAGGGGGCGGCAGAGACCGGTACGGATAGAATAGAACTTTACACCGAAGCATATGCAGCCGAATTTGGTTACGATGATCAAAAAGCTATAGCGCCGTATATAAAGGCGGCCCGAAAGGCACAGGAAGTGGGGCTTGGGGTAAATGCCGGCCACGATCTGGATCTTCATAACCTAAAATATTTTAATGAACGTATACCGGGACTCCTCGAGGTAAGTATTGGCCATGCACTTATTGCCGATGCATTGTATCTAGGATTAGAAGAAACAATAAAACGCTATTTGGCTTGTTTGAAAGCGTAGGAGAGTAATCAGTGACCAGTAATCATTACTGGTCACTCATCATTAATTAATCCCTTTAAATATTCTGTTCCATCGTATTTTAGAAAGGAACGTTCCTTTTTTATCCCAGCTCATCCATGTAAACAGGGCCTTGCCGACAATATGGTCTTCTGGTACAAAACCCCATGAGCGGGAGTCTAACGAGTTATGTCTGTTATCTCCCATCATCCAATAATAGTTTTGTTTGAACGTATAGCTTGTGGCTTTTTCTCCGTTGATGTAATAGCTGTCAGCTTTTTTCTCTAATGTATTACCTTCGTAATCGCGTATGGCACGCCCGTATAATGGGATTGTCAGAGAATCTAGTGTTACGGTCCAACCTTCGGCAGGAATGGTGAGTGGACCGAAGTTATCAATACTCCAATTGTAATGTTTATCCTGAGGATACGCTATATCGTCTTCGTAAATGATCATTTCCACGTCCCTTACATTTCCCCACGACTTAATCATCTCTGCTTGTTTTACAGTCATGTGCATCTCAAAAATGCTGGGATCTTCGGGTATTTGTCGGAAGTCGATTCGCAAATCATGCATCCTTTCTCTATTAAGCCCAGACCCATCCGTATAAACCAAATAGTTAGTTTGCATCTCCGGCGGAGTAAAGGCAGGTTCCCCGTTAATCATCAGTTTTGCTCGTTCAAGGGACACCACATCACCGGGCATTCCGACACAGCGCTTGATATAGTTTTCGCGCTTGTCGATAGGACGGGTTACGATCGTAAATTGATTGTGCACTACGTCTTTGCCCATACTGCGAACAAGATCTGCATACGTAGTTTCTTGATATTCCAAAGCTACAGTATCTCCCGCAGGAAAATTGAACACGACGACATCATTTCGTTTAATTTCTTGAAAGCCAGGCAACCGCTTATACGGTAACTTTATCACTTCAGAATAAGCTTTACCACCGGTTATAGGCATCGTGTGGTGTGCAAACGGAAAAGCGATGGGCGTCATCGGTATACGAGGACCATAATTGAGCTTACTCACAAATAAGAAGTCTCCAACCAATAGGCTGCGCTCCATCGATCCTGTCGGAATCATGTAGGCCTCAATGAGAAAACCTCTGATCAACGACGCTGCTACGGTTGCAAAAATAATAGCATCTGCCCACTCTCGTGCAACGGATTTCTTGTAAGGATATTTTTTATTGAATTCCTCCGTATTGGATTGCCCTAAGTATTTTACATTCGGGTCTCTTCCCCACAAAGGCAAAAATATAAAAGGTAATAATACAGCCACAACCGTTTCCCAAAACCGGCGCTTCCCGAAACTTTTTAGAAAGTCGAGATACAAGGCGTAAAAGATAAATATATTGACGATAGGCACGAGGAGAAGGAAGACCCACCATGTAGGACGAGCAGTTAGCTGTGCCATGATATATTCTCTATAAAAAGGAATAATAGCTTCCCAACCCTGTTTTCCGGCCTTTCTAAATAGCAACCATAAGCCGTATAAAGTGGCGATAGTTAATATAGCGAAAATGATATAATACATATTTGTCGTTAAATAAAATCAAACATCTCTGTTACCTGATAAAACCCTTTTTTATCTTCTACCCATTCGGCAGCAACCACGGCGCCCAAAGCGAAACCAGCACGGCTATGTGCTGTGTGTTTAAATTCGATTTGATCAACTTCAGAGCTGTATAAAACAGTGTGTGTGCCCGGAACTTCTTCGATACGGTGGCTTTCAATCAGTAATTCGTCTGGTTTCGGAATCACTTCCTCTCCCTCGCCGATAACATCATTGACCCACTTTGTTTTACTTACTGTGTTTTCTAAAATTCCTTCCGCAATGGTAATCGCGGTCCCGCTTGGAGCATCAAGCTTGTGGATATGGTGGATTTCTTCTACCTGTACATCATATTGCTTGTAAGGACTCATTGCTTTTGCCAGCAGTTTATTAATATGGAAAAAAACGTTTACGCCGATGCTGAAGTTAGAACCATAGAGCATTGTTTGATTTTCATCTTCACATATCGATTTTACTTCATCCAAATGAGCATACCAACCTGTGGTGCCGACGACGATAGGTAAATTTGCTTCAAAGCATAAATGAATATTGTCCAGTGCTGCTGCCGGTTCACTGAAATCTATGGCGACATCTGCGTCAGCGATATCACTTGCTGAGATCGATTCACGGTTGTCTTTATCAACAATGAGAAAAATTTCATGACCACGCTTCGTCGCAAATTTCTCGATAAGCTGACCCATTTTTCCGTAACCTAAAATCACTACTTTCATATCTAATAACCGGTTAATTTATTTTAAATTCATTGTAAGTTTTATGCCCGGTGCTACGCCAAAGCCTCCTAAAGCGTGCGAACTTGCTAACCCTGTATTCACATTGGGCATAAGCGTAGGACGAATTCGCATCGTCATGTCGGAACCGATATTCCATCTGTATTTTAACATAGAATCCACGTAGGCTTCGACAACGTTCAGCCCCCAGAAACCGGCTGTAATCAGAACGGTTAGATCTCGATTCCGCCGTCCGTAGTCTTTTTGTCGAACTAAACCCTCCGTTTCCCAGTATATCAGGTCGGGATCCTGTTTATCGCCATTAGTTGTAATTCGATAATCCAATTCATCCAAGAATTTTTTATAATACCACTGCCAGTAATCAAACACTACATATCCTGTGACCAAACCACCATATATAATAGGTACTTTGACCCACCATAAGCCTTTATTGGTGTATTGTCCCCAGCCGGGTAAAATCAAAGAACGTTTCCAAGCTACCCTTGATAGGTATTCGATTTCTAGTCGGGTAGAATCTTTTTTGATGTCCTTATAATAGTATTTTTCCCGTTCTTTCTCTGCCTTCTCTCTTTCTCTTCTCTCTTTCCGGGTTTCCTTTCTCACGCTGTCCTGTACAGCTCCGAGAGTATCTGGAGGCATATCTACCGTATCTTGAAGCGCAATCTTCGTTTTAACGGTATCTGTTACCGTAGTATCTATGGTTTTAATTGTCGTGTCCCGCTCCTGCGCATATATGTTTAACGTCGCAGAAATAATTAAGAACAGTATCGATATATAGCGCATTACCAGTCCAATAATTCCAAGATACGACTTAGGTCGTCTTCACTCTCAAAAGGAATCTCAATAGCTCCTTTACCTCTGCTGTTTTTCATGTTTAACTTTACGCGGGTAGAGAATCGGGAAGCCAGATCATCTTCAATTTTTTGGTATTGGAAGTCCAGTTGCTTTCCTACTGGAGCTTTCTTCGGTTTGTTCTGTTGCTGTATATTACGTACTAAAATTTCAGCCATCCGTACAGAAAGTCCTTTATCGATAATTTCCTGATAGACATACAGCTGTTTTTCTACTTCGCCTACATTGATTAGCGCGCGTGCATGACCCATAGAAATTTGTCCGTCACGGATACCTGCTTGAATAACAGGAGGTAATTTCAACAAACGAAGATAGTTTGTTACGGTAGAGCGGTTTTTACTTACCCGTTCGCCAAGTTCTTCCTGTTTAAGGTTACACTCTTCAATCATGCGCTGGAAACTCAATGCGACTTCAATGGCGTTGAGGTTCTCACGCTGGATATTCTCGATAAGTGCCATTTCCAGCATCTGCTGATCATTGGCTGTACGCACGTATGCGGGGATGTCATCAATACCCGCTAATTTCGCTGCCCGTAAGCGACGCTCTCCACTAATTAATTGATATTCATTTTTTCCTACCTGGCGTACGGTGATGGGCTGGATTAGTCCTTGTACTTTAATAGATTCGGAAAGTTCCTGCAAAGCCTGTTCATCGAAATCCGTACGGGGTTGGAAGGGGTTAACGGCGACCTGGCTAACCTTGATGAAATTGATACTGCCGGCAGCCGTATTTGTATTTTCTTTCGCTACAGAATCTGCTTTACCCGCGTTCTTTGTTACTTGCACATCGTCACCTTGCAATAGTGCACCCAATCCCTTTCCTAATCCTGTTTTTCTTTGTAATGCCATACTATACTGTTGCTGTTTGCGAATTCTCTGTAACTAAACCGTTTTTTTGTAATATTTCACGCGCAAGATTTAGGTAGTTGATAGCACCTTTACACGATGCATCGTGCATAATAACGGAAATACCAAAGCTAGGCGCTTCGCTTAACCGTGTATTTCGTTGAATGATGGTGTCAAAAACTAGATCGCTGAAATGCGTACGAACCTCTTCCACTACTTGGTTCGACAGGCGTAAACGTACATCGTACATCGTTAAGAGGATACCTTCGATTTCTAAACTGGTATTCAACCGCGTTTGAACGATTTTAATGGTGTTCAATAGTTTCCCCAAGCCTTCTAATGCAAAGTATTCGCATTGTACTGGGATGATAACCGAATCGGATGCGGTCAGTGCATTTATAGTAATTAGTCCCAGTGAAGGTGAACAGTCTATAATGATGAAGTCGTAGTCGTCTTTCACTTCATCTAACATTTTCTTCATTTTGAACTCTCGTTCATGCATGTTGATCATTTCGATTTCTGCACCTACGAGATCAATATGTGCCGGTAGTAAGTCAAGGTTAGGCGTATCTGTTTGCTGGATAGCCTCGCGTGGAGGCAGGTCGTTTACTAAACATTCATATACACTCGCCTTGATCACCCGAGGGTCAAAACCAATTCCCGAAGTGGAATTTGCTTGAGGATCGGCATCTACCAACAATGTCTTATGCTCCAAAACAGCCAAACTTGCCGCCAAATTGATGGAAGTTGTTGTTTTTCCTACACCGCCTTTCTGATTGGCTATTGCTATTATTTTTCCCATGAGATTCAACCCCTTTTTTATCTAAACACCGACCGAATAAAACTTTCCCAAAGTTACTGCCAAATTTACATTCCTACGATAAAGCAAATGCTTAAATGATGTTAAAAATCGTATTTTTGGCAAAAGCTCTTACCCAACGGCTAAGGTTGCTAAGATACAAAAAAATAGCATTACCCTTTTATATAGAATGAGGGCTTTTTATAACAGCACTATTTTATAATATGAACTTAATTATATCGGGAACAAATCGCGAACGGAGTAACTCTTTAAAAATAGCTAAATATTATCAACAGGAGCTACAGCGGAAAGGGGAATCGTGGGAATTGCTCTCGCTGTCGGACTTACCAAGTGATATCACGGTTACGGATCTATATGGGAAACGTAGTGAAGCTTTTAAACCTATACAGGCGTTAGTGTCTGCAGCACATAAATTTGTCTTTATTATTCCCGAATACAACGGGAGTTTTCCGGGGATATTAAAGGTGTTTATAGATGCCTGTTCTTTTCCTGCTTCTTTTTTTCATAAAAAAGCGGCGCTTGTAGGTGTTTCTACTGGGAAATATGGGAATATACGTGGTGTTGACCATTTCACGGGAGTGTGTAACTACATGCGGATGCATGTATTGCCGCTAAAAATCCATCTGTCAAAAGTTCACGATGAATTAGGAGGTGACGATCAGCTCATTGATGAGTTGACAACGAAGTTTGTGCAGGAGCAGATTGATGAAATCGCACGTTTTTAGATAGGCCCGTTAACAATACTATTTAACAGCTCCTCTACATTGTTATTAAATGGTGTAGTTTCCATAGGTTGCTGTTCAAGTATATTTTTGTGATTTTCGTAATTAAATAGTTCCCAGCTACCTTGATTATACTCTAAAGCGGTGAGATTCTCGATCCAATCACCGGAATTCATGTAGGTGCAGCTCCCGCGTTTTGTTTCTACCTGCCGAATCTGTGGATGATGAATGTGCCCGCAGACGACATAGTCGTAATGATTTTCAATGGCTAAATGGGAGGCCGTTTCTTCGAAATCAGATATGAACTTTACCGCTTTTTTTACCGAGTTTTTGATTTTCTTGGAAAGGGAGTATTTTTCATAACCGAGTTTAACCAGGATTAAATTGATAATATTATTTAGTTGGATTAAGCGATCGTATCCCCAGCCACCGAGTTTGGCAAGCCATTTTGTGTGTTGGATGGAAGCGTCGAAAACGTCTCCATGAAAAACCCAAACTTTTTTGTTGTCGATATTCAAGAGTTTTCGGTTGGTCAGTTCAATTCGCCCGAACTGCATCTTTCCGAACTTTCTCAACATCTCATCGTGATTGCCGGTGATGTACACGACCTCACAGTCGGTATAGGCCAAGTCTAAGATGTATTTTAATACTTGTAAATGGGATTCGGGGAAATAACTTTTTCTAAATTGCCAGATGTCTATGATATCTCCATTGAGAATGAGCTTTTTGGGTGCTATAGAGGACAGATATCTCAGCAACTCTTTTGCTCGACAACCGTACGTTCCTAGATGGACATCGGAAATAACGACTAATTCAACATTTCGCTTCATATTCGTTTTTCCAAAGAAAACCTTTTTTTGTTAACCTAAGATGTGCTGAGAATTAACAAATTATCAAATTCTTCTCTTCATGCCGTTCACAATTTGGGTTCAACCACGTAACCGAGCATATAGTCTTGAAATTTTTCGTAGTAGACTTGAAAAGACTTCACTAATCTACCTTTACGGAGCATAACTGTCATGACACCCTGCGGTTTATATTGGAAAGGTAGAATAGTCATGTTTTCGAGAAAAGAGATGCCTTTGTTGCCTTGAAGTTTATACACCGCTTCTTTGGCGCACCAACAGGCGTATAATTGTTCGATATTATCGTTTTGTATAAAAGCCAATTCATTAGGTTTCATGAATTTTTCTTTGATACGCAATACTTTGTCTTTAACAATTTCGAGATCGATGCCGCAAGGGCCCTTTTGGCTCATGATCAGCCCGGCATAGTCGTAGGAATGCGTAAACGATATTTCATATGGGTAATTTGGTAGATAGGGCTTTCCGTTTTCATCAGATGGACAGAAAATAAACTCGTCCGTTTTAAGGAGGTAACGGAGGAGGACGCGTGATGCCAACCAGTGTAATGTTCGTTTCCCTTTGCTGAAACGTTCCAATACAGATTTCTCTTGTTCATCAAGCTGCAAACGGTCTAATAGTTCTTCCGCTGTTTCCTCTATTTTCCATATAGCAAATTTTGTATCGCTATCTAATTCCCGAAGGTATACCAATGCCATAACCAAATGTAGATAAAATTGCTTTTACTTGTCTGAGCGTATGTATAAGATTTTATTTTAAGAAGAACATGGTTAGCAACAATTTCATGTTTTTTATGCTTCTTTATAAGACTAAAGTTACGTAAAAAAGTTGATTTATAGGCTATTTGCTGTTAAATAGTGTTAAAGGCTGAGCTTTAACGCAAAGCCCTGCCTATTTTTGTAGACAGTAAGGATGAAGAAGCGAAGTATCACACTGATTATATGGCTAATGTCTGTTGCCCTTATAGGGGTAATGGCTATGCAATATTATTTTATTAGGGAGTCCTTTAAACAAAAATCCCAACTTTTTGATGAAGCGGTTAGCGCGGCACTTGCTTCGGTTGCCGGTAAGATTGAAAAGCAAGAAATCTTTGAATTTGCTCGCGAGCAGGATCGTATTAATCAAGAGAAGTTTAAGGCCGACCAAGCTATGCGGGAGCGTAATGAGCAGCTTCTGGCAAGCCAATTGCAAATTCAAGAGAGGATAAAAAAACTGCAACGACAGCAATTTGATTATCAGCAGCGCTACCGGGAAGAGGAGGAGAATCTAAAAGCTCTTGTTCCGAATGCGATCTATGTTAACAATGCGTTTTTCGAAACATATATAAGAAGGAAGCGATACCAGACCTATATAGACTTTAATGTCGTCAATAAATACTTGGGTGAGGGGTATATTGATACCGATATACAATTATCTGCGAAGCGTGAAGTGCCTTTAGTTCCGGCGAAAGACGATAGTACGCGTTTTATTATTCCGTATTTCAGAAATAATAGGGTAGAGGCTATGCAGACGGCTACGTTGATCCCGCGAATAAATCGGGAAATCGCGGACCAATTGCAGGAATTGGAGAACGAGCTACTCGTACTGAACGCAAAGAAACTGCAGCAAGCAACCACGCTTTTTGATACGCTAGCTATTATAGGGGGCAAAAGCGAACACATTTTAAAAGATATAGAGTCGAGTATATTACTTGCGAAAAAACCCTTTCGTGAACGATTGAACATCAAATATTTAAAAAAGGAGCTGGATACGGAATTAAATAAACGTGATATTTATGTGCCTTTTAATATCGAAGTGAGGGATGATCAAAGTTATATTATTTATGAGACCCTACAAAGCAACAATCCGAATGCAAAAAAACAATTCGCGAAATACAGTACAAAGTTATTTGAAAATGATTTAAACAGTTCGCCGGGTCTTTTGTCCATTTATTTTCCAAATAAATCCTCGGTTATCCGGGACACCATGAGTTATATGCTGTTGCCTATGATTGCATTGTTAGCGTTGCTCATCGGTGCTTTCGCTTATACACTAAGTATTATCTTTAAGCAAAAGAAGATTTCGGAGATGAAAACGGATTTCATGAATAACATGACCCATGAATTTAAAACACCCGTGGCAACGATTATGATAGCCAGTGAATCCCTCCGTGATCCTGAAATCGCTGCGGATGGGAAGCGTGTAAATAGATTGGCCAATATTATTTATGATGAAAATGTTCGGCTTGGTAATCATATCGAACGGGTATTAAATATTGCTCGTTTAGAAAAGGAGAACTTAAAAATAGAGAAGGTGGATGTCCATATCAATGCAGTTGTTTCCGGTGTTTTGGACAGTATGAACCTACAACTCCAACGTGCAAATGGTGTACTCCATACAGATATATCTGCTCCGAACGATTTGGTCATTGGAGATGAACTCCATTTATCCAATGTATTTTTTAACTTAGTGGACAACGCGATCAAATATAGCAAAGATGCTCCCGAGATTACTGTAAAAACGTATACCACGAAACATCATGTTATCGTTACGATCGCGGATAAAGGGATGGGGATGACGAAAGATCAGAAGGAAAAGATATTTGACCAGTTCTACCGAATTCCGACAGGGAATGTACATAATGTCAAGGGATTTGGGTTAGGACTAAGTTATGTTAATGATATTGTAAAACGGCTTAACGGTGAAATTCAGGTGAAAAGTGAAAAAGACAAAGGCACAATCTTTGAGTTAACTTTTCCTTTGAAAGGTATTACACCTGATCGAGAAGCATAAAAAACTGACATTCGTATGCAAAAAATATTACTGGCTGAAGACGACCCGAACTTAGGCGAACTTCTAAAAGACTACTTAGAATTAAAAGGAAAATTTGATGTTACATTAGCCCAAGATGGCGATGAAGCGCTTACAGCTTTTCGTAAAGACAAATATGACCTGTGTATTTTTGATGTAATGATGCCGAAAAAAGATGGTTTTTCTTTGGGCAAAGACGTTCGTAAAATGGACAAAACTATACCTATTATCTACGCTACGGCGAAAGGTATGATGGAAGACAAAACACAGGCATTCGAATTGGGAGGAGATGACTACATTACGAAACCATTCCGTGTAGAAGAATTATTACTTCGCATAAATGCATTGTTGAAGCGTGTATCCAAGGATAAAGAGGAAGAATTGGCAGATAAATTTGAAATTGGGGATTATTTCTTCGATTACACGAGCCAGATTATCTCCTTTAAAGGTCAACAGCAAAAGTTGTCCACTAAAGAAGCTGAATTGTTGCGGTTATTGTGCCTGAACAAAAACGATGTGCTTACGCGCGAGGAAGCATTAGTGAAAATATGGCACGACGACAATTACTTTACTGGTCGTAGTATGGATGTGTTTTTGAGCAAATTACGTAAATATCTTAAGGAAGATCCTAACGTGGAGATTGTCAATGTACACGGAAAAGGATATAAATTACTGGTAAGTTAGAAGGGGCGCATCAACTGCGCCCCCTTATTTTATAATGATAGAATTTCCACGATTCTAGTTAAG
The DNA here is from genome assembly GCF_014692525.1 of Sphingobacterium chuzhouense. Classification (GTDB taxonomy): domain Bacteria; phylum Bacteroidota; class Bacteroidia; order Sphingobacteriales; family Sphingobacteriaceae; genus Sphingobacterium; species Sphingobacterium chuzhouense. Next base: position 1,110 of record NZ_JACNYL010000006.1, on the reverse strand, counting down.
TTCTCGTTTATCTTATCAATATGTTTAATCGCTTTGTTAAACGGAGTAAATTGCACCTGCCCGCAGATAAGTCCCGCCATTTCTCCTCTTCTTCCTTCTAATAGACCTTCGACTGAAGCTACGCCTAATCTACTTGCCAAAACTCTATCCATACAGCTTGGTCTGCCGCCACGTTGGATATGCCCTAATATAGAAAGACGAACATCGTAATGCGGAAAATTCTCTTTGATTTTATCCGCAACTACTTCACCGCCCTCTTTATCGCCTTCCGCTACAATGATGATACGGGAAGATTTATTTTTACGCGATTTGTCCAGACGTTTCATAATAGCATCATAGTCTACGTTCAGTTCAGGGATTAATACGGCTTCAGCGCCTGTGCTGATACCGGAACGCAATGCAATCAGGCCGGAGTCACGTCCCATAACTTCGATAACAAATACACGGTCATGAGACTCAGCTGTGTCTCTTATCTTGTCCACAGCATCTACTACGGTATTGATAGCGGTGTCATATCCGATGGTGAAATCTGTTCCGGCTAAATCGTTGTCGATAGTGCCCGGCATCCCAATGATAGGAATATCAAATTCTTCTATAAATTTAGACGCTCCTGTAAACGTTCCATCCCCACCGATCACAATTAAAGCGTCAATTCCTAACGTTTTAATATTCTCATACGCCTGTTTACGTCCCTCGTAAGTTTTAAATTCTTCACTTCTAGCAGTTTTGAGAATGGTTCCGCCACGTTGGATGATATTGGCAACCGATTTAGCGTCCATAGGGACAATTTCGCCTTTTACCAGGCCATCATAGCCTCTACGTACGCCGAATACATTTAAGTCGTTGTATATCCCCGTACGTACTACTGCACGGATACCTGCATTCATTCCCGGAGAATCTCCTCCGGATGTCAAAACTGCAATATTTTTTATAGTTCTCATGTTAGATTGATTGTTTATTCTTTTTATCTCTATTCCTTGCTATTAAACGCATCAATACCACTTTTTAGGTAGGCTGCATAGCTGTTTACGTTGTAGTCCGCGCCGCTGGGCTGTATCAGCACGTTGCCTTCTGCGTCTACAATGACATAAAGCGGTTGTGAGTTGCTGT
>NZ_JACNYL010000005.1 GCF_014692525.1 Sphingobacterium chuzhouense | reverse complement strand
CAGGTGCCTATATCGGCGGTGTCTACCTCTTCCCATTCCGAACAGAGCAGTCAAGCCCGCCAGAGCCGATGGTACTGCCGTAAAAGGTGGGAGAGTAGGTCGGTGCCAAATTTTATACAGAGCCCCTGCAGTTTCCTGCAGGGGCTTTTTTTGTTATCTCAACTCAGCTAACCATCCTTTATAATAAGATTTTTACAAGTGAATCCGGTAAAATAGCGGTATCTTGGCGTTATGTGTTTCCTGTTTATGAAGTTTCAAGATAGTTATGAGTAAGAGATTTGCAACGGTTTTAATTATTATTTTGCTAATAATAGCAGGATTGGTAACTTATCGGGTTATCATTAATAAAGAAAAAGCGGCTGAAAATGTTGGAGGAAGACAGCGAACCGAATCGAAAGTATACGGTATGGTTGTTTCCGGAAAACCTTTTTCAGATTTTTTATCGCTCTCCGGCACTATCGAACCCAATGAAGTTATTAATCTACGTTCGGAGATTTCAGGAATCGTGGAAGTCTTAAATTTTTCTGAGGGAGGCAATGTGGCTAGTGGACAGATTCTAATCAAAATAAATGATGCAGAATTAAAAGCGCAATTAGCACAAGCTACAACACGGAATAGTCTGGCAGCAGAGAACGAGCGCAGGGCCAAGCTGCTGTTGGAGAAAGAGGCTATTAGCCAAGAAGAATATGATATCGCAAGTGCAGACCACAGAACAGCGCAATCACAAATACAACTTATAGAAGCACAGTTAATCAAAACAGCCATTCGTGCTCCGTTTTCAGGTACGGTAGGTCTCCGGAATATTTCTAAGGGGAGTTACATTACACCTACTACCGATATAGCCCAACTTGTGGATATAAGCAAGGTGAAATTAGAATTTTCCATTCCAGAAAGATATGCATCTAAGGTTAAAATAGGTACCCCGGTACGATTCACAGTGCAAGGGACAAGCGGTGAATTTACAGCAAAGGTATATGCTATTGAACCTCTGGTGGAAACAGCAACTCGTACACTGCGCGTTCGCGCCTTAGCAAATAATAGGGATAGTGGACTTATTCCGGGTACGTTTGCTAATGTTATTTTTCCATTGGAAACGGTTGAAAAAGGACTGTTGGTGCCAGCGGAAGCATTAATTCCAATTCAGAATGGCAAAAAGTTATTCGTTAAGAAAGAAGGGTTAGCTAAAGAGGTATTGGTTGAAACCGGCGCACGTACAGATGCCGACGTTTTGGTCATTAAAGGTATAAGTGAAGGGGATACTGTTTTGACTTCTGGCGTGATGTCATTACGAGACGGCAGCCCTGTAAATGTAACGCTGCGTTAATAGAGATTGTAATGAGTTTATCTACATTGAGTATTAAGCGCCCTGTTCTCGCTATTGTCATGAACTTACTGTTAATCCTTTTTGGGGTTATCGGATATACTTTTTTGGGGGTGAGAGAGTATCCTTCTATCGATCCTGCTCAAATTTCCGTTCGAACAAACTATGCAGGAGCGAATGCAGACATTATAGAATCCCAGATTACGGAACCATTAGAAAAATCGATTAATTCAATTGATGGTATCCGCAACATTTCGTCATCCAGTAGCCAAGGCGCTAGCAATATTACGATCGAATTTAATTTAGATAAGGATTTGGAGGCAGCAGCAAATGACGTGCGGGATAAGGTATCACAGGCAATGCGAAGTCTACCGCAGGATATTGATGCACCACCTGTTGTTTCTAAAGCCGATGCGGATTCGGAACCTATTATTACAATGACTGTCCAGAGCACAACAAGAAATGTGTTGGAACTATCGGATTATGCCGATAACGTTATCGCCCAGCGGTTACAAACTATCCCGGGGGTGAGTTCAGTGCAGATATGGGGACAGCGTAAATATGCCATGCGATTGTGGATAGATCCAGTGCGTTTGGCGTCTTATGGTCTTACTGTACTGGATGTTCGAACTGCTTTAAATAACCAAAACGTGGAATTACCCTCGGGTAGACTTACAGGAGCGAATACAGAACTGGCTGTTAAAACATTGGGAAACTTAGCCACAGAGGAAGAATTTAATAATATTATTATTCGGGCGGACGGAAATCGTGTCGTACGGATGGGAGATGTAGGTAATGCGGCATTGGAAGCTGAAAATTTCGAAACAAAAATGTCAGATTCCGGATACCCTATGGTAAGTTTGGCGATTATCCCCCAACCAGGAACTAATTATATCGAGATCGCAGAACATTTTTATGAAGAGTATGATAAATTAGAAGAAGATCTTCCACCTGGCTTTGACCTGAATATCGCTATGGATAATACGCTATTTGTGCGTAAGGCGGTATTTGAGGTAGTGGAGACATTAGTCATTGCTATTGTTCTGGTGGTTTTGATTATCTATATTTTCTTTCGGAATTGGTCAATTGCTTTCCGTCCTTTGGTCGACATCCCCGTTTCCTTGATAGCCACGTTTTTTATTATGTATTTGTGTGGTTTTTCTATTAATGTGTTAACATTATTGGCCATCGTACTAGCTACGGGTTTAGTTGTGGATGATGGTATCGTTGTGACTGAAAATATATTTAAGAAAGTGGAAGAGGGAATGTCTCCTATTGAAGCGGCTATAAAAGGCTCAAATGAAATATTCTTTGCCGTTATTTCTATTTCCATTACGTTGGCAGCTGTGTTTCTGCCAGTCATTTTTTTGGAAGGATTTGTTGGACGTTTATTTAGGGAATTTGGAGTTGTTATTGGTGCGGCAGTACTAATTTCGGCTTTTGTCTCCTTGTCATTGACACCTATGCTTAACGCTTATTTGATGAAAGGTGGCGAACAACGTAAATCGAAATTCTACGACAAAACAGAGCGTTATTTTCAGATCATGAACAAAGAGTATGAAAGTTCCTTACAAGGATTTTTAAAATTGAAATGGCTCAGCGTTGTTATTATTGTAGGATGTTTTGGTCTTATTTATTTCTTTTATTCTATACTTCCAAAAGAGACTGCTCCGTATGATGATAGAAGTTATATTAGATTGAGTGCTACTGCACCGGAAGGAGTGTCTTATGATTATATGGATCGCTTTATGACAGAGCTTACTTCCTTGATAAATGACTCTGTTCCGGAAAAAAAAGTAAGTCTTGTTATCACTTCTCCTGGATTTGGTACAGCGTCTTCTAATAGCGGATTTGTAAGATTAGGTTTGGTGTCACCTGAAGAGCGTACGCGAACACAACAAGAAATAGCTACAGATCTTTCCCGAATGACGCGACAGTATTCTGAAGCTCGGGTTGCTGTGTCGCAGCAGCCTACCATATCGGTCAACAGACGAGGTGGGCTGCCCATCCAATATATTATCCAGGCACCTAATTTCGAGAGATTGGAGGAGAAGATCCCCGAATTTATGGAGGAACTGTCAAGAGACCGGACATTCTCTATTGTGGACGTGAATTTGAAATTCAATAAGCCAGAGGTGTACGTAACGATTGACCGTGATCGAGCCCAATCGATGGGTGTATCCGTATTGGACGTTGCACAGACACTTCAAATGTCCTTGTCTGGACAACGTTTTGGATATTTTATGATGAATGGTAAGCAGTATCAGGTAATGGGACAATTTGATAGAAAAGATAGGGCAACACCAATGGATCTCGCTGCTATTTATGTGAAAAATAAGGACGGTCTCCTTGTTCAACTGGATAATATAGTGGAAATCGAGGAACAAAGCAGCCCACCCCAATTATACCATAATAATCGGTATATGTCAGCCACGGTATCGGCAGGATTGGCTCCAGGATATAGTATGGGAGACGGTATAGCAGCTATGGATGCCATAAAAGATCGTGTATTAGATGCGACATTTACAACAGATTTAGGAGGAGAAGCCCGAGATTTTGTGGAGAGTAGCTCGAATACGATGTTTGCGTTTGGATTAGCCGTTCTCCTTATTTTCCTCATTCTTGCCGCACAGTTTGAGAGTTTTATAGACCCTATTATAATCTTACTCACGGTACCTATGGCAGTGGGGGGAGCGTTACTTTCGTTGTGGTTATTCGCACAAAGTTGGAACATTTTTAGTCAGATTGGAACGATTATGTTAATTGGTTTGGTGACAAAAAACGGAATATTGATTGTGGAGTTTGCCAATCAGCTTCGAGATCAAGGCTACGAAAAGTACGAAGCGGTGGTCAAGGCATCCGAGGCACGTTTACGTCCCATATTGATGACGTCGTTGGCTATCGCTTTAGGCGCCCTTCCTATCGCACTTTCTCTAGGAGCAGCTTCTACAAGTCGTATCGGGATGGGGGTGGTTATCGTTGGGGGAACAATGTTCTCGTTGATATTGACGCTATATGTTATTCCTGCTTTTTATTTAATGATGTCGAGATCTAGAAAAAAACGACCAGAGTTTGATAATATTGAAGAATAGGATTATGAGGAGAGTATTGATTTCGCTGTATTTAGTAATATGTATCGTCACCGTGGCAATTGGACAGGAACTGTTGACCGTTAAACGTGCGGTGGAGATTGCATTAGAGAATAACTATGATATACAATTGTCTAAAAACGAACTCCTTGTCGCAAAAGAGAATAAAACGTACGGAAATGCGGGAATGCTTCCGTCAGCAACGGCAGATCTTGCGCAGAATAATAGTGTTCAAAATGCAACGCAAATTCAGAATAGTGGTGTTGAGCGTTCTTTAGATAACGCAAGAAACAATAACTTAACCTATGGTGTAAATATTGGCTGGACCATTTTTGATGGCATGGGTATGTTTGCGCGCTATGAAAAATTACAGGAGTTAGAGAAACAAGGCGATTTGCAGTTGAAGAGAACAATTTTGGCTACCGTAGGTGATGTCATTACCTTGTATTACACAATTGTGGAACAACAAAATTTATTATCTGCGTTAGATTCTAGTATTCTTATTTCCAGAGAACGACTTCGTACCGCGGAAAATAGATTTTCTATTGGTAAAGCTGCAAAATTGGAAGTTTTGAATGTCCAGGTTAACTTAAACGAGGACCTTTCTGCTCATCTTCGGCAAGTAGAGACCGTAAAGAATTTAAAAACCATGTTGAATGGTATTCTGGCAAGAGATCTGGATATAGATTTCATCATTGATACGGAAGTTGGTATCGATGAAAGTCTAGTGTATGGTGATTTGCTTGAAAGAGCAGACCTGTTTAACCCCGATTTGCAGATTATCATCCTAAATAAAAAACTTGCGGAATTGGATTTGAAAGATATTAAATCAGCGCGTTACCCGACGGTACGTTTAAATGGAGGATATAACTTTTCTCGAACGGAATCGAGTTTGGGGTTTGTTGCGCATTCCAACTCCAGAGGGCTTACGTATGGACTCACGGCTTCTGTCAACATTTTTGATGGCTTAAACCAACGTCGTAATGAACGTATTGCCAAAATTCAAATCGATAATGCTGCCTTGCAGATTGAACAACAGCGGTTGGCTGTGCAGACAGGTCTGAAAACAGCTTATGAGACTTATCTAACCAATATCGAATTGGTTAAGATGGAAGAAAAAAATGAAGATATTGCACGTCAAAATCTTGATATTACCTTAGCTAAATATACAATAGGTTCCATTAGTGCCGTCGAGTTTAGAGATGCTCAAGAAAATTTCATCAATGCTATTTCCCGCTTTAATGCAGCTCAACTACAAGCCAAATTATCGGAAATACAACTAAAAGAGCTAGTTGGGCAGATAGACTTTTAAATAAGAAAAAAATGTATCAATTCTGTTAATGAAAAATTGAGCAAACGTTTGCTTTATATTTTTACTTTTTTTTAGTGGAGAATACTATTATACTTGTGTTAGAAAAAGGTCTTGAAAAGACTTTTGTAATAACCATTTGTATACTGTCTCACAATATAAAGGTTATGCAAAGTAGACTGTTAGTTTGTTTTAAAATAGGTGATTTTAGAGGGGACACAATGCTGTCCCCTTTAATGTAAAAAAGAAATTTATTAATTTATGGATACCAACCGAAGAGATTTTTTGAAGAAGGCAACACTTTTGTCTAGTGCAGCGATTACATTGCCAACGATAAATAATGCAGCGTTCGCTGCTGCCCCGAGCTTCAATATGTGGGGATACGCCGCACCTAAGATAGATACCGTGCGTATTGCTGTAATCGGATTAGGGATGCGCGGCCCTGGAGCTGTAGATCGTCTGTCTTATATCGAAGGGACAGAAATTGTGGCATTGTGTGATCTTCATGCAGATAGAGTCGTAAAAGCACAGAAAATATTGACCAACAAAGGCTTGAAAGAAGCTAAATCTTATTCTGGCGATGAAGGTTGGGTTCAGTTATTGAACGAAGAAGAAGTAGACTTGGTCTATATCTGTACTCCTTGGGAATTTCACGCGCCGATGAGTATTGCCGCAATGAAAGCCGGAGCACATGCCGCATGTGAAGTGCCTATAGGTTTATCTGTAAAAGAGTGTTGGGAAGTCGTCAAAGTTTCGGAGCAGACGAAGAAGCACTGTATGATGCTGGAGAACTGTTGCTATGATTTTTTCGAAATGTTGACGCTAAACATGGCTCGTCAAGGGATGTTCGGAGAATTGGTACATGCAGAAGGAGCTTATATTCATGATCTATTAGATTTAAATTTTAGCAAAAAAGGCTACGATAAAATGTGGCGTTTGCGGGAGAATATCAAGATGAATGGTAATCTTTATCCAACCCATGGAATCGGGCCAATTGCACAGTGTATGAATATCAATAGTGGAGACCGAATGACCCACTTAGTCGCTATGCAGACTGCTGATTTCCAAATGGGGGATAGAGCCCGTGAATTGGCAGCAGAAGATTCCTTTTTTCAAGAGTTTGTAGGTAAGAAGTACCGGGGGAATATGGATACAACTTTAATAAAAACAGAAAAGGGGAAAACGTTAATGGTGCAACACGATGTTACTTCGCCAAGACCTTATTCTCGCCTTCATTTGTTAAGTGGCACTAAAGGTTTTGCACAGAAATATCCAAAAGAAGGAATAGCTTTTGGACATAGCTTTGTAAAGGAGGACGAGCTAAAAAGTCTTAAAGAAAAATATACCCCTGAACTAGTGAAATTTATTGGTGAACAAGCAAAACAAGTCGGAGGACACGGCGGTATGGACTTTATAATGGATTGGCGCTTGATTGATTGCTTACGTAATGGATTGCCAATTGAACAACCTGTGTATGAAGGAGCATCCTGGAGTGTCATCGTACCGTTGAGCTGTGAGTCGGTTGCAAAAAATAGCAAAACTGTAAATATCCCTGATTTCACGAAAGGAGCATGGAAAACTAATCAACCACATGATCTGAGCTTGAAAGGCGGTGGAAATACTGGAATTCGCCCGAAAGCAACCCAAAATCAGAATAATCAGTTGAATGTAGAATAATTAATTACATTTAATAATGCTAAGTATTTAATTTATGAGATGTCCAATAATTAATGGGCATCTTTTATTTTTAAGCTGATTATCTGTATATTAGGGACTATGTTTTCAAAATTTTTTCTATTGGCTACTCTTGTTTACTTTATGGTGGCCTGTCAATCAGGGACGAACACAACGCAAAGTGAGACGACAGAAGATTCGGTAGCACTATGCCATATGGGGGCAATTCCATCGCGTTTTGTACAAAACGTAGATTCCTTATCTTACACGCAGGGTAAAGATGATATTCGGATGGTATTAATTGAAGGAGGAACATTTCAGATGGGATCTTCCAATTTTCCAGATGCGCAGCCGATACACGAGGTCGAAGTTTCTTCTTTTTACATGGATGAACATGAAGTTACCAATGCTCAATTTAAGGCTTTTGTAGATGCTACGGGGTACGTAACGGTGGCCGAACGACCATTGGATCCAAATGAGTTTCCGGGTGTCGATCCAAATATGCTTGTTCCGGGATCGGCAGTTTTTGCTGCACCGAAGGAGGTGAAGGGCTTAAATAATTATATGCAATGGTGGCAATATATACCCGGAGCTAATTGGAAACATCCGGAGGGTTCTGATAGCTCGATTGAGGGGAAGGAAAATCATCCGGTTACTCAGTTGGCATATCAAGATGCAGAAGCTTATGCCAAATGGGTAGGGAAACGTCTTCCTACCGAAGCAGAATGGGAATATGCGGCTAAAGCCGGAAAACATAAGAACGAGACTTATTACTGGGGAAGCGAAAAGAAGGAAGATGGAAAATGGTTGGCTAATATATATCAAGGAGACTTTCCATCCCGTAACACCAAAGAAGATGGTTTTGAAACGACAGCGCCTGTGAAATCTTTTCCACCCAACGCATATGGCCTCTACGATATGGAAGGTAATGTTTGGGAATGGTGCTCCGATTTCTATCGGCCGGATTATTATGCGAATAGTACCAAAGTAAACCCCAAGGGACCTGCTGATTCACATGATCCACAAGAACCAGGCTTAGTAAAACGTGTGCAGCGTGGTGGCTCATTCTTATGTAATGATCAATATTGCGAACGTTATAAGGCTGGTAGCAGAGGGAAAGGTGAAATAAACAGCCCAACGAATAATGTGGGTTTCCGCTGTGTGAAGGATATATAAAGCAGACGCTACACTTCGTAGATTATTAGTCTCAATAAATTGTGTGTTTGCTATAGAGGTATAATCTGGATAGTTTTTTAATTGCTTTTTTTTGGAAAATTGTTAAATTGGTCTTGGATTTAGACCTTAATAATGAAATACGACGACCTCCAGGATAGTGAGCTGTTATTGAAGCTTAGCCACGATGATAAACGTGCTTTTGACGAAATATATCAACGTTACTGGAGTGCTATGTTTCACTCCGCCTATAATATACTGCAAGAAAGAGAAGCGTGTTTAGATATCGTACAGGATATTTTTATTTGGTTATGGGAACATCGTATTAGCCTTAATGTGGCGTCCCTTAAACCGTATCTATTGGTCGCCGTAAAATTCAAAGTAGCCAATTATATTCAGCGAGGTAAAGTAAGGATGTCTTTTTTTGATAAGCTCAAACAAATAGAGGAGCCTTATGAATTAGTAGAAGATAGCTTTGAGGTTAAAGAGATGATGGCAATAATCAATCACTTTACTAATCAACTTCCAGATAAATGCAGAGAAATATTTTTATTAAGTCGTCAAGAAAATTTAAGCAATAAAGAGATTGCTGAACGTTTGAATATTTCTGTTAAGACAGTTGAAAATCAAATGACCATAGCCTTAAAAAGATTGAGATCATCTCTAACAAGAATATCTTCCTTTTTCTTATTGTTATTCTAAGTATACCAATTATAGGTTATTTTCGATGGACTCTCCGTCAGCTGATGGATTGATTGCTCCAAGACATCCGTCCGAAGGTATCACTGCTGATCACTCATTCCAGAATTTTAGATCAAATTGAAAAAAAATATTTTTGTTTTGGGGGTAACAGCCCTCATAAATGCCCTATACATATAAGCACCTAATATGAATCAGAAAGAGTTTCAACAATTAGCTAAAAAAATCAGTAGCGGAATTGCCACCGAAAAGGAGGTAGCATTGTATAATTACTATTATAACCAGTTTCAGAAGCATGTCAATTGGGATAGTAGCGTGTTGGGAAAAAAAGAAGAGGTTGAAAAAGAACTATATGATCGCATCACAACGAAATTACCTGGATATACCACTAAGGTGAGATCGTTTCCATATCTTAAAATAGCCGCCGCAGCCGTGTTACTGATAACTATTTCAATTGGGATTTTAGTCCGAAATCAACAGCAGGAGCTTCTGCCATTGTATACGGAAGAAAGTCGACTGAAACAAGATGTTGATCCTGGAACGAATAAAGCCGTGTTGACTTTAAGTGATGGAACAGTACTTCATTTGGACGAATCACAAAATGGGGTATTGGCCGATCAAAGCGGGGCACAGGTTCGAAAATTGGAAGACGGACAAATAGCTTATACTTCAATGGAAAATAAACAAAACGGCGGTTTTGCTAAAGATGTCTTCAATACGATTGCAATTCCACGGGGTGGACAGTATAAGCTTATGCTTCCCGATGGTACAAAAGTCTGGCTCAATGCATCTAGTTCTCTGAAATTTCCAGTTTTTACTGGAAATAGCCGTGTTGTAGAATTGGAAGGAGAAGCTTATTTTGAGGTAGCAACGATATATCGAAAGAATAGTTCACAAAAAAAACCTTTTATAGTTAAAACCTCTTCTCAACAAATTGAAGTTTTAGGAACACATTTTAATGTGAATGCTTATCATAACGAAGAAGTAGTTAAGACGACATTGGTTGAAGGGAAAGTAAAGGTCTCTTCAACCGCGACAGGAGAAGTTCGAATACTCAAACCGGGGCAACAAGCACAAGTTGCGAAAACAGGTAATATCCACCTATTTGAGGATATAGATACGGAAGAGGCAATGGCTTGGAAAAATGGTATGTTTTATTTCAACAATACCGATTTGGCGACGATTATGAAGCAACTTTCTCGTTGGTATAATGTAGAAGTGGATATAAACAATATGCCGAAAAAGAAATTCAATGGTGCACTTTCGAGAGATGTGAAACTTTCTCAAGTGCTCAAAATGATGGAAACAACAAGTGGACTAAGATTTATAATAGACGAAAGGAGGATATCGATGCTCAAATAAGTCCGACTGAAAACAAGAACCCCCTGTTTGCTTACAAGGGGCTCAAAAACAGCGGTGCAGGAACACCAATGTTTAGCGTAAGGTTTTTGTTTTAGAAAATAATACCGACTAAAGTAATTCATCAAATTTACTAACCTTAAACTTATACAAATGTATGAATAATAGTGTGCATGGCAAGGGATTGTTGCGAACCAATTATGCCCATCCCTTACAACAACTGTCAAAAATCTTATTGATTATGAAACTGACTTTATTATTAACACTACTTGCCTGTTTACAAATAAAGGCGTCAGTTTATTCGCAGCAGGTCAGTCTGTCTGTAAAAAAAGCACCATTAGAAAAGGTCATTAAAGAGATACGGAAGCAGACCGGATATGCATTTTTCTACGATGCGGCATATTTACAAGAAGCTGCTCCTGTCAGTCTGGAAGTCAACAATGCTTCTATAGAAGAAACGTTAGCGAAAGCGTTTAAGGGACAGCGGTTTACCTGGGAAATATTGGAGAAAACGATATTAATTAAACCCGTTGCTAAAGCGAAAAATATTGTTGTCGTTAAAGAGCAGCAACAGCGAACGATTAAGGGGCTCGTAACAGATGAAAAGGGGGAACCATTTTCCAGTGTCAGTGTTACCGTGAAAGGAACCAGTATAGGAGCGGTGACCGATCAAGAAGGTGCGTTTGTCTTGGAATTACCCGTTGCAAATAGTGTGCTGGTCGTTAGCGCTATCGGTTATGTGACTCAGGAAGTCCCTACCACAGATAATAATGCGATTGTATCGATTTCGCTTCAACCGGTAACGAGTGATCTGGACGAAGTCGTAGTCATCGGTTATGGAACACAGACCCGGAGAGACCTTACCGGTGCGATATCTTCTGTAAAGGCAGACGATATTGTCATGACTCAGGGACCGGAGATTGGGAATATGCTAAAAGGGAAAGTTGCGGGGGTGACGATACAACAGAACAGTGCCCAGCCAGGTGGAGGTATCAACATTTTGATTCGTGGTGCTGGTTCCGTTAATGCTAGTAATAATCCGCTGATTGTTGTGGATGGTTTCCCGATTTCCGATTTACAGCAGCCGGAGGCTGTAAACCGCTATGATGGCGGGACACAAAGTATCTTAAATTCATTTAATCCGAATGATATTGAATCTATTGAGGTGTTGAAAGATGCCAGCGCAACTTCCATTTATGGAGCGAGAGCAGCGAACGGTGTTATTCTCATCACCACCAAAAAAGGAAAAGAAGGCAAAGCAAGGATAGATTATTCGGGGAATTTTTCTTGGCAAACCTACGATAATTCTTTTGACATGCTTTCTTTAAAGGAATGGATGGAGGTCAGCAATGAATCGTCTTTTGACCAATGGATGTGGGATAACCAAGTGTATCCTTATGGAAGCAGAACGCTAGAACAAGCTCAAGAAGACTCGAACGTGCCGATTTATCGAAAACCATTTACGCAAAATGCAATTAATCATATAGGCAAGGGGACAAATTGGTTTGACTTGGTGATGCGGAACGGTAGTACACAGCAACATAACTTGTCCGTATCAGGCGGTAGTAACACCACTAAGTATTTAATATCTGGAAATTTATATGACCAAGCGGGAATCGTGCGGAATTCGGGTTTCAAACGATATTCTGTACGGGCTAATATCGATCAGGACATAAGTAGATATGTCAAATTGGGTGTTAATCTTACAGCTAGCCGAATAGATAACGATAACACGCAATTAGGAAGCAGTGAATATGAAAATGCCGGAATTATCCGGATGGCATTGCAGATGGGACCCCAAATTCCAGTAATGGATGATAATGGAAACTACTCACGAAATCCAAAAGCACCGTTGCAACCCAATCCAGCATCGATGTTAACAATTGGTGATAAAGGACGAGTGGAAAGAATGTTATTGAATACTTTTGCCGATTTTAAACCTATCGATGATCTTACAATTAGGCTTAAAGCTGGGTTAGACAGGGGATTTACCAAACGAATGGCCTATCTTCCCAGAACTACCATACACGGTGAATTGGAGAACGGAAGAGGGTCTATCAATAATTTTGATCGGGACGATTATTTATTAGAGGGAACTGTAAATTACACTAAAACGTTTGGCGACGGACATAGGTTTGATCTGTTGGGGGGTATTTCCCGACAGAAATTTTATGAACGGACTTCCGGCAGTGCGGCTTCAGGTTTTATTACAGATGCTTTTTTATGGAATAACCTAGGGGCAGGCAGTACACAGCTTCCCTCAAGTTCCTACAGTTCAGAAAATATGATTGCCTCTTATTTCAGCCGTTTGAATTATAATTACGATAGCAGGTACTTGTTTACTTTCACGATACGTACGGATGGTGCCAGTGTATTTGCCAGAAATAATAAGTGGGCGACATTTCCGTCTGCGGCAATAGCTTGGAACCTAGCCGAAGAACCTTTTTTCCAAAACATAAAAGGCACCGTTAACCAACTGAAATTGAGATTAAGTTATGGGCAGACGGGTAACGCAGATATCGGAGGCAATGCGTTTGCCGCGTACGGCTCCTATGCCGGTTGGTTGTCTGAAGATGACGCCCGAATGATGGCGGTTTCTTTATCGAGGCTAGAAAACCCCAATTTAAAATGGGAAACAACTACCGGAGCGAATCTGGGGATAGATTACTCTTTATGGAGTGGAAAGGTGGAAGGTTCGGTAGAACTATTCAATAACGTCATTTCTGATTTACTACAGATAAAACCGTTAAATTCTTACCATGAGATAAATGAGGTCTGGTCTAATGTTGGTAAAACAAGGAGCAGAGGGATAGAGTTCAGCGTAACGACGCGTAATATCCAACGTAAGGAATTTCAATGGAGAACGATCGCTAATTTTTCCTTCTATAGAGATACATGGCTAGAACGGGCTCCAGATTGGAAACCAAGCGTTTTCGAAAATGTTAACGATCCGATACGTTCTATGTTCTATCGATTATCCGACGGTATTATGCAAATCGGTGAAACCGTTCCGGAAGCACAGCCGTTGTTGAAACCGGGTCAGATAAAAATAAGAGATATCGATGGTTTATTAAGAAATGAAGCAGACGAGCCGATTGTGGATGAAAACGGACGATTTTTAAGAACCGGCCAACCCGATGGCATTATAGACGAAGCAGATTATATGTTTTTGGGGTCATCAGATCCCGGCTATATGGTTGGTATAACTAACATTATTAATTATAAAAAATTCTCTTTGAATTTTGATTTTAATGGATTGTTAGGCAGAAGGATGGCCGATCCCAATTATGTGAATTACGGTTATAGTGCTTGGGGTGTTGCTGTGCAGGGATATAATGCGCTGAGAAGTGTAAGAGATCGATGGACAACCACCAATCCATCAACAGAAAACCCCAGTACGTTTGCGAATTATTCGAATGATGGTTACGGTGATTTCTTTTTGCAGAGAGCTTGGTTTATTCGCTTACAGAATATTGCATTGGGATATGAACTGCCTAAAAATTGGACGGGTAATGTATTCTCCTCTGCACGGATAAATGTGGCGGCGCATAATATTTTTGTAATTACGCCTTATAATGGAATTGATCCGGAGACGGATGGTTACACTGCTGCTTATCCGAACATCAGGACATTTACTGCAGGAGTGAATTTGATATTTTAATTGGATAGAGCCTAAAAAAATATAAAGATGAAGAAGATTAAGTTATTGATTATATCGTGTATATGCTTGCTTGGCAGCTGCACCAAAGACTTAGTATCTATTGATTACGGCGATATAAACCCCGAAATTTTCCCCAAGTCGGAGACCGATATTGAAGCTATGGTAAATTCTGTTTATCATCCGTTAAGAGGCTCCTGGTGGGATGGAATATTTTCAACCTCTGAAAGAGGGGTGATGATGATAAGCGATTGTACAACCGAAATACTAACAGGTTGGTATGATGAAAAACTCCAAGCGACCCAACACAGTTATATGCCGGATCACGCCGGTATTACCTATTTTTACGATAGATTCTATAATAAAATTAGTCGTATGACGATGACGATACATCTAATTGAGGAATCTACCGTAAGCGAAGAACTGAAGAGAAAAGCGATTGCAGAAGTACGTTGTGCGCGTGGTCTACTGGCGTATACGCTCTTCGATCTGTATGGCCCGTTGGTTATCGCACCCCTGGAAGTACTGAAAAATCCGTTGATAGAAGCCCCTCTTGCCAGAATGCCTTATGATGAAATGGTAAATTTTATTGAAGCAGATCTATTAGCGGCAGTGGAAGACTTACCACATCCTGCAGAGGCAGCTTATGGTAGGTTTAATAAAGCCTTAGCGAAGATGATTTTGATTAGGTTGAATCTGCATGAAAAAAGATGGGATAAAGTGGTGTCGTTGGCAAATGATATTATAGATTATAATCATTATGCTCTTGACGCCGACTACGTTGGCATGTGGAACCTGAATGGAGCCAAAAGTAGCAACGAGGTTATCTGGGCCATTCCTTGTGATTATGAAGGTACCAGTGAGAACCAGTGGCAGTTAATGGTATTGCCCGGTGTCTATCTGCCAAAAGGAGGCTGGGGAACAATACAGAGTACCTGGTGGTTTTACGATACTTTTGAACCGAATGATAAAAGACGGACGATGTTGATTGCAGAATTTACGGATGCGGAAGGCAAAACGTATAATCGTGCTAATCCGGATATTTACCTTAATTACGGACCTTTGCCGTTGAAAATACACGAAGATGCTGCGAGAACAACAAGTTTCACCACAGTAGACATTATTATGTATCGCTATGCGGATGTATTACTTTCTAAAGCAGAAGCCTTAGCGAACGCTGGAGGCACGCCAACACAGGAATCCATGGATTTGATTAACGAAGTCCGGAATAGGGCAGGTCTAGGAAATCGACAGCTTTCAAACTATTCAAATATAACGGCATTTAACGATATGCTTCTGACAGAAAGAAGTCATGAGTTCTGGTGTGAAAACGGCCAATACCGGGCTGATTTAATCCGACATAACAAATTTGTTTCCCGCGCATTGGAAGTGAGGCAGTCGGAGTACACCTCTCCGGATAAACAGCTTTTTCCCTTTTCGAGAACAATGATATCGGAAGGAAAAGGATTATTTATTCAGAATCCAGGTTATAATTAATAAAACAGGTGACACATTATAAAAAGATTATATATGAAAAAGAATATAATGCAGTTAGCTAGCATCGTCATATTCATGCTACTGATTGTTTCTTGTAAAAAGGACGATGGCGACAGAGGAACAAAAGCGGTGTTTAGCTATGTGGCAGACGGTTTTGTTGTGAATTTCACGAACTTCTCGACCGAAGCGACCGAATACATCTGGGAGTTTGGCGATGGAACGGGAGAAACATCGACAAGAAGATCACCACAGTACATATACAAAGCCAAAGGAGATTATCTCGTATCTCTGACCGCTAAAAATGGTGATTTGACAAGTACGTTTATTGATACAGTAACTATTATTGGCCCCAATATAAAAATAGACGGTGATTTTACCGATTGGCAATTTGTTGATTATTCGCATATCAATGAGGAGGGACAGGGAGGAACATTACGCGCAATAAAGACATTTGCTTCTGCCACGCACCTTAATTTCTTGTTAGAAGGTACAGCAGATATGGAATTGGAGGTTATGGTTCTGTATTTGAATACGGACAGAAACCCAGAAAGTGGATATATGATAGATTGGTTGTATCCACTTGGGTCAGGAGCTAATTATTACCTGGATTTGAGCATGACAGGAGGTTGGGGTAATGTATTGCAACACTCTGGAAACCCGGCAGATGCTTGGGGGGGCTTTACCCCAATTGCCTATGCAGAAATCTTTAACTACTCTGAAATAAAAACGACGGAGAACAATGGTAAAAGGATAGAATTCTCAATAGACAGAGCACTTTTAGCCAGTATGAGCGGGTCTGTTAGTTATACAATTATTGATAATTCGGGAAGACAAATAGGATCTTTGCCAGCTAACGGACATTCGGATTCAAAGTTTGCTACATTCCCATTATAACGCTGTTTATCGTTAGTTAAATGATTATGAAAAACGAACAGCTAAAAAATGATTTTGTACAACGGCGTTTAGTTTCGCTCGACGTCATGCGCGGGCTCATCATGATCCTGCTCGCAGCCGAGAGCTGTAGGCTCTATAGTACATTGAATGGTATTACCGCCGAGCATTCTTGGGCGGGTATGATCGTACAGCAATTTTTTCATCATCCTTGGCACGGGTTGCGATTTTGGGATTTGGTGCAGCCGGCTTTTATGCTGATGGCAGGTTCGGCACTTTATATTTCATGGCATAGAAAAGCGGAAAAAGGAATCAGTTGGGAAAGCAATTTTAAGCATATATTAGTACGCAGTTTTCGGCTGTTCCTGTTTGGAACAGCCCTGCATTGCGTTTATGCCGGTAAGCTAGTCTGGGAACTGTGGAATGTACTCACCCAACTCTCCGTAACCACTATTATCGCCTATCTTATTATTCGGAAATCTGGTGCTTGGCAAATTGTTTTTTCCGTATTCTTATTGATACTTACAGAACTCTTATATCGCTTTGTACAGATACCCGGTTTCGATCGACCTTTTACAGAACATCACAATTTCGGAGCTTATATGGATACCGTTTTAATGGGGAAAATAAATGCGGATGGTTGGGTTGCTATTAATTTTATCCCTACAGCGGCGCACACGATATGGGGTGTTGTAGCGGGTAAACTACTCGTGTCTCCACTTGCCAATAAACAGAAGATGACATATCTGATTGGTGCTGGAATAATCGCATTAATAACGGGATATGCCATGGATTTCAGTGGTTTTACGCCTATTATAAAGCGGATCAGCACCAGTTCTTTTGTTCTGGTTTCCGGTGGGTGGGTATTGCTCATTATGGCCTTACTGTTCTGGATTAACGATATAAAGAAACAGTCGAAATACGCGTGGATATTCACCGTAGTGGGTATGAACGCTATTTTTATCTATTTGTTTTTCGAAACAGTTGGCATGCAATGGTTCAACGGTACTACGGCAATTTTTGTCAAAGGGTTTTTAGGTTTCACAGGTCTTTCCCATCAAGTGATGTCTGTGATGTCAGCCTTGGTCACCCTTTTTATGGAATGGTATTTATGTTTCTGGTTATTCAAGAAGAAAATATTTTTTAAACTCTAACTATTTAATATGTCACTTATGAGATTGTCTATAAAATTATTTATCTATATATGTATGTTAGCCCCTGCACTGATGAGTTGTGGCTGTTCAAAAAACGGAAATGATTCACCATCGGAACAGGGGCCACAACCTACCGTAACTTATGTGGAAAGTACGGAAGATTTTGCGAATCCTGAACGAGGATTTTATCGATACACCGAAACGCATACGAGCAATTTTACAGTTTTGAATGCCAATACCCTTGCTGGATATCGGCAACTACAAAGTATTCAAAATGCCAATTATCGGGTATACAGTACATTGGTTTTTCGATATTATGTACTGGATGATGTAAAAATGACTGCTATACCGCAAAGTACTTTAGATAAGATCAATGCGGATATGGTAGCTGCTAGAACTGCAGGGGTTAAATTGATTCCAAGGTTTGTTTATTCCATAACCTCAAATGCAGGGAATTGTCCGGAAGGTTTTATTTGCCCACCTTATGGTGATACCGCAAAAGAATACATGCTCCAGCATATAGCAGATTTAAAGCCTGTCTTGCAAAATAATGCAGACGTAATAGCCTGCGTACAGCTTGGTTTTGTAGGCCTGTGGGGTGAACAGTATTATACCGATTTCTTTGGAGATCCCTCATCCAATGGTGGACAGGGTAAATTACTGAATGCTAATTGGACAGACAGGGCAGAGATAATCGCCGCATTGTTGGACGCGGTTCCTAAAAGTAGAATGGTGCAGGTAAGATACCCACAGCAAAAACAACGCTTTATTGACGGTGTTAACGCTCCGATAACAGCGCAACCGCTAACCGAAACGGAAGCTTTTTCAGAAAGTGAAAAAGCAAGAATAGGTTTTCATAATGACTGCTTTCTTTCCGGACCAAGCGATACCGGTACATACGAAGATTATGGAAATAGTTCGAGTAGTAGGAGCGGAAGTGCTTCAGTGGTTGAGGTATTAAAAGCATATAAAAATAAAGACAGTAGATATGTAGTTGTTGGAGGAGAGACTTGCAATAATACATTTACGCCCGATAACGAATGTGAACCTGCAGGTAAAGCACAGGCTGCATTTGCTGAAATGCATTATAGCTATATCAATGCACATTACAATAATCAGTTGAACAATAAATGGCAAACCTCTGGTTGTATGGATAACATTAAGAAGAACCTAGGGTATCGGTTTGTTCTGCAAAATGCGATTTTTCCAGAAACTGTCAACGCTGGTAGCAGCTTGGCTTTTACTATTAACTTAATTAATAGAGGTTATGCATCTCCATATAATGCGAGACCGGTACAACTACTGTTACGCAAAGTAGGTGCGCAGGATGTTTCCATTTTACCGATGAATACCGATGTTAGAAAATGGTACCCCGGAACGATTAATCTGGAAACTTCCGTTACTATTCCGTCGAATCTGGCAAAAGGTGAATATGAACTACTAATGAATCTGCCGGATGCATACGAAAGTATTGCGAGCCGCCCTGAATATAGTATCCGTTTGGCTAATAATGATGTATGGGAAGCAGCAACGGGTTACAATAAATTGAATTATAAAATTAAGGTTAATTAATAATCCTATGAAGAGCATATGCAGTCGATTGGGATTATTCCTCATACTGTTTTTAGGAGCCATGTACAAAACGACTGGTCAAGAAACAGCTATTTCTATTGAAAAAAATGAAAAGTGGCTCGGAGGTGTGGTTAATGAGGCTCACTTGATGCCATTAGAGGAAGGGTATAATTTTGACCTATTTGGTAATACCGGAACGAATCAAGCCGTTCCTTTACTTATCTCTACCAAAGGGAAGTTTATCTGGAGCGAAGAACCTTTCCGTTTTACTATTAAGAATAATCAAATTATTATATCAAACCGAGGTGAAGCTATCACCGTAGATTCTTTAGGTAAAAACTTGCGCGACGCGTATCTAAATGCTAGTAAACGGTTTTTTCCATCGAAAGGGCAACTTCCGGATACCTTGCTATTCACGCGTCCACAATACAACACTTGGATAGAGCTTATTTACAATCAAAACCAGAAAGATATCATCGATTATGCAAGATCTATCATCGACAATGGTTTTCCTCCGGGCGTGCTGATGATTGATGACAATTGGGCTGATTATTATGGGCGGTTTGACTTCCGCGCGGATAGATTTAGCGATGCAGTAGGAATGGTAGATACATTACATCAAATGGGATTTAAGGTGATGTTATGGATTAGTCCGTTTATTTCGCCAGATACGGAGGTTTTTAGAGAGTTACAAGCTAAAAAATATCTTTTGTATGATGGATCGAGTGAAAAAAACTGGACGGATGCAGATAAACCAGTGATAGTAAACTGGTGGAATGGTTACAGCGCTGTAATGGATTTTACAAATCCCGAAGCAGAGAAATGGTTTCACGACAGACTGGAACACATGGTAAAAACATATCATCTGGATGGTTTTAAGTTAGATGCCGGTGATGCAGATTTTTATCCAATAAATGCCCTATCTTTTAAACCGGCAACACCGAATGAGCATAGTCGTCTATGGGGAAATATAGGAAAGTATTACCCGCTAAACGAATATCGGGCGATGTGGAAAATGGGAGGAGAACCACTGGTACAGCGTCTGCGCGACAAGAAACACAACTGGGAGGATCTACAGAAGTTGATTCCACATATTACTGTCGCAGGTCTGTTAGGTTACCAATTCACATGTCCGGATATGATTGGAGGAGGTGAATTTGGATCTTTTATTGGAAAGGATAATTTAGATGAAGATTTGGTGGTGCGTTCTGCTTCGTGTTCGGCGTTAATGCCCATGATGCAATTTTCTGTCGCTCCGTGGCGTGTGTTGAGTGAAGATAACTTGAAAGCTGTAAAGAAGATGGTGGCTTTACGACAAAAGTATGTTCCATATATTATGGACTTGGCAAGACAGTCTGCTGAAAATGGAGAACCCATTGTACGTACAATGGAATACGAATTTCCTTATCAGGGAATGGCAGAAATAAAAGACCAATTCATGTTGGGTGACAAATATCTAGTGGCTCCTGTGGTTACAAAAGAAAATAAGCGAAAAATACAACTGCCGAAAGGAGTTTGGAAAAGTGACGAGGGAGAAACTTTTAGAGGACCTAAAATTATAGAAGAAAACGTTCCGATCGATAGATTGCCCGTGTTTGAATTAATGAATAAGGGGTAGTGTAACTCGTTCATCAATCTTACAAGTAAAAAATCCCGTTATCAAAAACGGGATTTTTTTACTTGTAATTACACCAATGATTCATAAAAATCGGATCGCATTGATGCGCAGTATATTACTGTGCATTCAAGAACATCGACTTTTTATTGTAGAGTTCTCTAAAGTAAGGATCTTGTAAATCTTTGATAAAACGTATAGCCTCTCCTGTAGATTTCATTTCAGGCCCTAATTGTTTATCAACCTCCGGGAATTTGCTAAAAGAGAATACAGGTTCCTTAATGGCATATCCCTTCAACTTACGTTCGATTTGAAAGTCTTTCAATTTATTAACACCTAACATGACTTTTGTGGCGATGTTGATATAAGGTACATCATAAGCTTTAGCGATGAAAGGAACGGTGCGGGATGCACGTGGGTTCGCTTCAATCACATAAACATCTTCTCCCTTCACTGCAAATTGAATATTCAACAAGCCTCGTACATTTAAAGCTTTCGCTAAGCGAATGGAATATTCTTCCATTTTTTGCTGTACATTTTCGGATAAGCTAAATGGAGGGAGCACAGCTGAAGAGTCACCCGAGTGAATACCAGCCGGCTCAATATGTTCCATCATACCGATAATGTGGACGTCTTCACCATCACATATAGAATCAGACTCTGCCTCTTCGGCACGGTCAAGGAAATGGTCGATCAAGATTTGATTTCCGGGTAAGTTTTTCAATAGATTAACTACCGCTTTTTCCAAATCCTCGTCGTTGATGACGATGCTCATTCCTTGGCCCCCCAATACATATGAAGGACGTACCAGTACAGGATATCCTACTTCACTTGCTACTTTTAATGCTTCCTCTGCAGAAGTGGCAACACCATATTTTGGATAAGGAATATTTAGCTCTTTCAAAAGATCCGAAAAACGACCACGGTCTTCTGCTAAGTCCATGTCTTCAAATGAAGTGCCGATAATTTTCACACCAAGTGCTTGCAAGCGTTCAGCCATCTTCAATGCCGTTTGGCCACCTAATTGCACAATAACACCTTCTGGTTTTTCCAACTCGATAATTTCACGGACATGTTCCCAGAACACTGGTTCGAAATAAAGTTTATCTGCCATGTTAAAGTCTGTAGAAACCGTTTCCGGGTTACAGTTTACCATAATGGATTCATAGCCCGCCTCTTTAGCAGCAATTAATCCATGGACACAAGAGTAATCGAATTCAATTCCCTGGCCGATACGGTTGGGACCAGAACCTAATACGATGATTTTCTTCTTGTCGGAAACCACTGATTCGTTTTCGTCCTCAAAAGTAGAATAATAGTAAGGTGTATGTGCTGGGAATTCTGCAGCACAAGTATCTACCATTTTATAAACCCGATTGATGCCTAATTCTTTTCGGCGAGCATAAACATCATCTTCACTTACATTACCAAGCAACCAGGAAATTTGCAAGTCAGAATAACCTTTTTGTTTCAACGTTAGGAAGAAATCACGAGGGATATTGTTCAGTTGATATCTGCGTAATTCCGTTTCAAGTTGTACTAATTCTTGAATTTGTACTAAAAACCATTTGTCGATGCGTGTTACTTTACGGATGGACTCCAAAGGAACACCAAGTTCAAAAGCATCTTTGATATGGAATACACGGTCAGCACTAGGATGCTCCAAGCTATGCATGATTTCCTCTAAGTTGCGTAACTGACGTCCGTCAGCACCCAATCCGCCGCGATTTGTTTCAAGGGATTGACAAGCTTTTTGTAAAGCTTCTATAAATGTACGACCAATCGCCATGACCTCGCCTACAGCTTTCATCTGTAGACCTAGCTCTTTATTGGCTCCTTTAAATTTGTCAAAATTAAAACGTGGAATCTTAACGATAACATAGTCTAATGTGGGCTCAAAGTACGCTGATGTCGTCTTGGTAATTTGATTTTGAAGTTCGTCCAAATTATATCCGATGGCAAGCTTGGCTGCAATTTTTGCGATTGGATAACCAGTCGCTTTTGACGCTAGTGCAGAAGAGCGCGATACACGAGGGTTGATCTCAATAGCAATGATGTCTTCATTTTCAGGATTCACAGAAAACTGTACATTGCATCCCCCAGCAAAGTTTCCGATAGAGCGCATCATGCGGATGGCTTGATTACGCATATCTTGATAACATTTGTCGCTCAATGTCATCCCAGGTGCCACCGTGATAGAATCACCTGTATGGATGCCCATTGGATCAAAGTTTTCAATTGTACAGATGATGATAACATTGTCGTTGCTGTCGCGTAACAACTCCAACTCAAACTCTTTCCAGCCTAATACAGCCTGTTCTACCAATACTTCGTGTGTAGGAGAAGCGTGTAAACCTCTGTTTAGAGCAGCGTCAAACTCTTCTTTCCTGTGGACAAACCCTCCACCTGTGCCCGCTAATGTATAAGATGGGCGGATAACAAGTGGAAAGCCTATTTCTTGTGCAGCTTCTTTACCTTCCAAAAAAGAGTTAGCAATCTTAGAATTGGCAACTCCCACACCGATATCTACCATTAGCTGACGAAACTCCTCACGGTTTTCCGTTTTTTCGATAGCGGCGACGTCCACCCCTATAACTTTTATATTGTATTTTTCCCAAAGACCAATATTAGACGCTTCTATACATAGGTTTAATGCTGTCTGTCCGCCCATAGTTGGTAGCACGGCATCGATTTGTTGCTCTTGGAGGATCTTCTCTATACTCTCGCAGGTAAGAGGTAACAAGTAAACATGGTCTGCAATAACCTTATCGGTCATAATCGTAGCAGGATTCGAATTGATAATGGACACTTTGATACCTTCTTCCTTTAAAGAAAGAGCAGCTTGTGATCCCGAGTAATCAAATTCACAGGCTTGACCGATAACAATGGGTCCTGAACCAATAATTAAAACGGAGTTAATGGAGGTGTTTCTAGGCATTATTTCTCTTGTTCAAAAAATTAATTATCAATTTGTTGTGTTTGACAAAAGCAACGAAAAATGCCTTAGAGGAGAGTATTCCGACTGCTTTGTCGGAGTGCAAAGTTACATTTTTTTTGATAAAAAATAGGCTTTTTTAAAAAACTAATTTTTTCAGCACATTAATATCTTTTCATCCTCATTGCTTGCTTTTTATTCTTCCATCCAAAATAGTTGTTTGCCGCAATTTTTTGTCCATTGGTGACATTTTGGTCTTGCTTCTAATAGCTATGATTTTTATCTAAAAACATTAATGGAACGGTTTTTGATATTGAGAATCGATAATAAGAATTAGTATTTAATAAAATTAAAAGATTATGAAGAAAATTACTTTAGCTTTTGTTGCAGTATTATTTGCTGCTGGTGCCTTTGCGCAAGATTACAAAAACTCAATCGGTATCCGTTTAGGAAGTGGAAACTACGACGTCGCGGCGGTAGCATTTAAAACATTTATTTCACAGCCCGGAGCGTTAGAGTTTGACTTAGGATTTAATTCGGAGAAAGCCGGTGGAGTGAAGTGGACAAATGTGGCATTATCTGGTGCTTATCAACATCATTTTCCTATTGCTAACATCGAAGGCTTTAAATGGTTTGTAGGTGGTGGAGCTATCTTGTCTAATACATTTATCAATGTTGATGGTGTAGATGGCGGTTTCAACATGGGGATTTTCCCAACAGGCGGCGTTGACTACAAATTGAAAAATGCACCTTTTGCTTTTTCAGCAGATATTCGTCCAACTTTTCATATCGTAAACGGATATGATTACTATAGCGGTTTTTATGCCAATGGTGGTTTAACTGCTCGTTATACATTCTAAGAAAAAACAAAACTCAATTAACAAGAAAAGAGACCCTATTTGGGTCTCTTTTCTTGTTTTTAATTTTCTCAAAAAATACGGCAATAGTTGTTGTTACATTATATCTGACCGCAATCGTTTGTGTTATCTTGTGCAATCGTTTTCGTTGTGTTTACCATATTATTTTCTTTTGTTTAGTTTAAATTGCAACCGTTGTATTGTCATAGTCTGACATTATATATTGAACATAAACAAACAAAAACATTGAAAAGTATTTTATGGTAAAGAGATTTACAAATCCCTCTTTTTTCGGTAAAAGCTTAAGGTTGGCATCGGTTTTGGCGTTGGGTACACTTGCTTCGGCAAGTTTTTCATTTGCCAAAGAATCGAATGTCTATGCCTCCGCTTTTTATCAACAAACGGTAACCGGTAGTGTTACATCAACAAATGGTCCTGTCGCAGGTGTCACGGTATCGTTGTCCAGTAATCCTTCAACATCGACACAAACAGACGAAAACGGAAATTTTTCTATTGAATCGAAGAACGGTGACATACTTGTATTTTCTGCTATAGGATATGATCCCTATACAGCAGTTGTTGAAGGGAATACATTGCAAGTGGTGTTGCAAGAAAGCGATCAAGCGCTGGAAGAAGTAGTTGTGACAGGATATTCTACACAAAAAAGAGAAAGTCTTACGGGATCGTTGCAGGTAGTGACAGGTGATGAGTTGCGTGACATTACCACTCCTTCGGTAGAAAATATGTTGAGTGCAAAAGCTCCAGGTGTACAGGTAACACCGGGTTCGGCACAGCCTGGACAAAGAGGTGCTGTCGTTATTCGTGGTCAGGCAACATTAAGTGGAACTACGGAACCATTGTGGGTTATCGATGGCGTAATTGTCGGATCCGAACCGGGAGATATAAATCCGGATGATATTGAATCGATGACTGTATTAAAAGATGCGGCTTCTACAGCTATCTACGGTTCACAGGGAGCGAATGGTGTTATCGTCATAACAACCAAAAATCCAAAAGTTGGAAAAACAACCGTAAACTATTCTACCCGGATGGGATTCAATAAGCTGAATAACGGTAATGTTAGGATGATGAACGGAGCGGAATTATATGATTATTACAGCTCTTTTGAGAATGTGGGCGACATATCTTTTCCGCGTTGGAACAGCGAGTTACGTAATAGTAATTTCGACTGGTGGAATCTCGCAACAAAAACCGGGTTTACCCAAAATCACAATCTAACGGTGCAGGGCGGAACCGAAACATTACAGTCGTTTCTATCCTTAGGATATTATGATGAACAAGGTTCTGTGAAAGGATACGACTTTGATCGCTACAATGTCCGTTTCAGACAAGTATATAAACCGCTGGAATGGTTGACCATTAAGCCTTCGATCGTTGGTGCGCGCCGTGGCGTCGAAGACCGTCAATATTCGGTATCAGCCATGTATAGCCGATTTCCGTGGGACAGTCCTTTCGACCAAAATGGCAACTTGGTGCCACATCGTTACAATGGTTGGGTCAACAACTCGGAAACCAATTATTTGTATGACCTGCAGTGGAATCACTCGGCGAATACGAACTACGAATTTATGGGTAACTTTGATTTCGATATCAAGCTAACCGATTGGTTAACGTTTTCTTCTGTTAACAATTATCGTTACAATACGTACTCCAATGCAGGTTATGAGGATCCACGTTCGAACGCAGGGACCGGTGTGGTAGGCCGTTTAACGGATTACCGATTCGAATACGCGCGACGTTATACAAACCAGATTCTTCGTGCCAATAAAACTTGGGACAAACATACGGTGAGTGGTTTATTAGCTTATGAATTTAACGATTACAGCTCCAAAACATTGGATGTTTATGGAATTGGCATCATTCCTGGATTTGAAGTAATGGATGCTGTTACTTCACCGGAACGTGCACGCGGCGCGCGTAACGAATGGGCGGTTCAATCGTTCCTATCCGATGTGCATTATGCTTACGATAATAAATACATGGCGCAACTTTCTTTCCGTAGGGATGGTGCGTCCAATTTTGGTGATAATGCGAAATATGGAAATTTCTTCTCCATCAGTGGAGCTTGGAATATGCATTATGAAGATTGGTTCAACGCCGATTGGGTCAATGCTTTAAAAATCCGGGCAGCTTATGGTTCCGTGGGAAATCGTCCTAGTGCTTTATATCCGCAATACGATCTTTACTCCGTAGAGCAAGGCTCTGGCTACAATGGTAGACCGGGGGCGTTGATTAGCCAAAAAGGAAACCGGGACTTGACCTGGGAAAAAACCTATACAGCCGGCGCCGGTGTGGATGCAACGTTTTTAAATAACCGTTTGCGGACAACCTTTGATTTTTATGTGAAAGATACGGACAATGTGCTATATCAAGTGCCGGTCACAGGTACTGTTGGTATTACGAGTATGTGGCGGAATATCGGAGCCATGCGTAATACGGGATTTGAGGTCGCTATCGGTGGAGATATTATTCAGAATGATGATTGGAACTGGAGTGTAGATTTAAATATCGGGCATAACAAGAACCGGTTGACACAGCTTTTTGAAACAAGAGGTGATGATGGAACTTTTGCGGTAAGACCGGTGATCGTAGGCGACGGATCAAATATAGCCGGATCTGCTCAGCGCGTCTTGGAACCAGGTCGTCCGGTAGATACCTACTATATGCGCGAATGGGCCGGTGTAAATCCGGAAAATGGAGCACCGATGTGGTATCTGATTAGCGTAGACGAAGAGGGTAATGAAGTCCGTTCTACGACATCCAATTATTCGGCAGCATCATTGACGACTATTGGAAAAGCCGCACCGGATCTATACGGAGGGCTCTCCACCGCATTAAAATACAGACAATTTGATTTAGGAGCAGTTTTTGGTTATTCTATTGGTGGGAAAATTTATAATTATTCCCGCCAGGAATATGATTCAGATGGTACCTATACCGACCGTAACCAAATGAAATTGATGCCTGGCTGGAGTCGTTGGGAAAAACCAGGAGACAATGCTACGCACCCTATTGCAAAATATGGCAATACCGATCAAGGAAATCAGGTGTCTTCCCGTTATTTAGAAGATAATGATTTCTTGCGTCTGCGCTCCTTAACTTTAGGATATAATTTCAAACTAGAGCAATATAACATCCGCAACCTACGGATATTCTTTACTGGAGAAAACTTGTTCACGGTAACGAACTATTCGGGTGTGGATCCGGAAATTCCGTTGACCCCTGTGGATGGAAGACGTCAAGGAGGTGATTTAACGAACTCGGCCAGCCCATCCGTTTATCCGGCTGTCCGTCGGTTTATGTTCGGGCTCAATGTTTCATTTTAAAAAATTGATAATTAACATGAAGAAAAAGATATTTATAGCCTTATTGACAGCTGCTAGCTTTGCGTCTTGTGATATTGATCGCGCACCCTATGGCTCGATGGATGCCGATGACATTATGAATGACCCAGATACCTATATGGAATCCATGATTAACGGAGCTTATGGACAATTGAAAGCTTGGTCCGATCCTATGCATCGTGCAGGTGAATATGCCGGCGATAACATAGCTATTCGTGGTACTTCTACCGATGCATTTTTTGAGTTTATAAGCTACAATCGTACGCCAAATAATGGCCGTCTGAACCAGTTTTGGAATGCCGGATATAAGGCTATCGCACAAACGTCCAATGTAATTAATATGTTTGAAGAAGGACAGAGTGACGAAATTGATAACCGCTTGGGTGAATGCTATTATATACGGGGATTGATGTATTTCTATTTTGTGAGAGCCTACGGTCGTCCTTACTACGACAATCCCCAGACAAATTTGGGGATGCCTATTGTGAACGGTACACCTGAAGATATTCCGGGCTTAGAATTAGATGACCGTGTGAGTGTTGCGGAAACCTACGAGCATATTATCGCTGATCTGGAGAAAGCAGAAGAATTGTTGACGATCGATAATGGACCGGTTTATGCTTCTAGAGGAGCTGTTTACGCCTTGTTATCCCGTGTGTATGTGTATATGAGCGGCACCTATGAAGCGCCTAATACGCAATATGCACAGTTGGCTGTAGATTATGCGGATAAAGTTATTAATTCGGGAGATTATTCGCTGCTGCCACGGGAGCGGTTTATGCAATACAATACCTACACACCGGAGAATAATCCGGAGACTATTTTTGCTGTAAAGCGAATAGCATCAGAGTTTTCGGGCGATGATCATTTCTATGGTGTCGGCGGTATGTACGCCAATATCGGTGGTCAAGGCTGGGGTGAAATGTATGCCAGCGCGAAGTATATCGACCTGCTGAATGAAACCGGACGAAACGACTGGCGAGAGGAAAAGTATAATATAGTGGATGCTCGTGCCGCCTTCATTGCACCAACTTATAGCCAAGATGCCAATACAGGGAACTATACGGAGGTTTTCCGTTTTATACGGAGAGGAAATACATTGACTTATGCGCAAGCAACGGTAACGCGGAGCGGAAGTACCATTACCTGTAGAGATGGTGATAATACATATACCTTAACACCGGTGAATGCTGAGCAAGAAATTTATAGGATTAACCACGCGGATGGCAATATCTATACAGGTGTATTAGATAACTTTATCACGGTAAACAACGGATTGCCGCAGTTTTTTATTACGAAAGCTTCTCGTGAAGGAGAAGAATCACATTTGCACTCTCCGGTTATCAGCAGATTAGGCGAAGTTTATTTAAACCGTGCGGAAGCATATGCAAAGCTAGGGAATTATGGTGCTGCTCTGGCTGATTTAAATGAGATACGTACGCGTTCCATCGTGGATGGAGCTTACAGTTCCCTTAATGCTTCCAACGCGAGTAGCTTAATTGATAAAGAGCGTCAGTTGGAATTGGCTTTCCAGGCTGAGCGTAGTTACGATGTGTACCGTAATGGTGGAACCTTGACGCGTCATTATCCGGGGGCTCATAATCAAACTTTAGAGGTGGGACCTAGGGATTTCCGAGTAGTTTATTATATCCCACAAGATGCTATAAACGCTTATCCAGGTAAGTTGACACAAAATCCTACCTCTAATTAATGACTTAACGTCGTAATATTATCAGTATAATATATGAACAGGCTTTACGATTTTGTAAAGCCTGTTTTTGTTTTTTCGGTTCAAAAATTTTATCGTAAAACATGGGAAAAGACTGACAATCCGCCCGCCCCTTTTTTAGGAGAATAATGTGTAACTTTGTGACATGATTGAACTACCTGTAATTTCAGCAGCTGAAACACAACGTAAACCAGATTGGTTGCGTGTGAAGTTACCTGTGGGTAAAGAATACCGTCATGTACGAGGCCTAGTGGATGAGCATAAATTGCATACCATATGTGAGAGTGGAAACTGTCCGAATATGGGGGAATGTTGGGGGGCCGGTACGGCGACTTTCATGATATTAGGAAACATTTGTACACGCTCTTGTTCGTTCTGTGCAGTAGCAACAGGTCGTCCTATGGCGGTAGATACCGATGAACCGAATCGCGTAGCAACGTCAGTTAAGCTGATGCAGGTAAAGCATTGTGTGATTACATCAGTGGATCGTGACGATTTAAAAGACGGAGGTTCCACAATATGGGCGGAAACGGTTAACGCCATACGCCGGGAGAGTCCGGAAACCACCTTGGAGACGTTAATTCCCGATTTCAAGGGGCAATGGGATAATCTTGACCGTGTTTTAGCCGTACGTCCAGAAGTCGTTTCCCATAATTTGGAAACTGTACGGAGGCTAACACGTGAGGTACGGATTCAAGCAAAATATGATCGTTCGTTGGAATGCCTACGTCGTATATCCGAAGCGGGTTTGCGGACCAAATCTGGTATTATGCTTGGTTTTGGAGAAACAGAGGAGGATGTTGTTGAAGCGATGCAAGATTTATACAACGTAGGTGTGCATATTCTTACGGTGGGACAATATCTGCAACCAACAAAAGCCCATCACCCTGTAGTGGAATGGATTACGCCTGCTCAATTTGAAAAGTATAAGCAAATAGGCTTGGACATGGGCTTTAAATATGTCGAGTCCGGACCTCTAGTGCGTTCATCCTACCATGCTGAAAAGCACCTGTTTGATATGCAGTAAATTCAACGATTATTCTCTCAAAAATACGGTTTCTCCTGCAATTACAGTACGTAACGTTTTTACATAACGTAGCTGATTGTCAGGAGCCGTCATGATATCTTCATCCAATATAACAAAATCAGCATCTTTTCCGCGTTCAATACTACCGCGTTTCTTTTCCTGAAAACAGGAGAAAGCTGCCCATATCGTCATTCCCCGTAGTGCTTGTTCTCTTGTTATAGCGTTTTCCATTTGAAAACCACCAGCTGGAAATCCATTTTTATCGACACGGGCCACCGCGGCATGAAACCCAAATAGCGGGTTGAAATGCTCTACAGGAAAATCACTGCCCAACGCCAGCTTTCCGTATTGTTTTAATAATGTATTATAAGCATAAGCACCTTTGATCCGTTCAGTACCCAAACGGTTTTCAGCCCAATACATGTCGGAAGTCGCATGTGTAGGTTGGACAGATGGGATAATATGAAATTGGGCAAATTTTGAAAAATCAGAAGGAGATACTACTTGAGCATGCTCAATTCTCCACCGTCTTTTTTTTCCATCCTTTAAATATTTACCGTAGATATCCAATACTAATCTATTGGTAGAATCTCCGATAGCGTGTGTACTGATCTGGAAAGGGGTTCTGGCAATCCTTCTGATAACATCATCCAGTTCTTTTGGATTTTGCAAAAGAAATCCCTGTGAGAGCGAGTCGTCGCTATAAGGCTCAAGTAAGCATGCGCCACGTGAGCCTAATGCACCATCAGCCATAAGCTTTACAGAGCGGATGGTTAAACGCTCGGATTCATAAATACCCTCCCGGATATAACGCTCAATATCGCGAGCGCTTCCACCGATCATCGCATAATTTCTTATTTTCAAGGAATCCTGCTGATAGAATTTCTTAAGGTGTTCTAATTCTTCCAGAGAAAGTCCTGCTTCTACGATTGAGGTTAATCCCACAGAAAATAAGGAGTCTTGTGCTTTACGTAGGCCTACTAATAAATGATGTTCCTCCGGTACAGGGATGTGACGGGAAACTAATTCCATAGCGTTATCTATTAATATACCCGTGAAGTTACCTAAGCTGTCAACAGCCATCAGACCTCCTGGGACAGGACGGGTAGTGTCCAATTGTGCTATATGCAATGCTTGGCTGTTTACTAAAGCAGTATGATAATCGACACGGGAAAGAAAAACAGGCGTTTCGGGAAAATATTTATCCAAACTGTCTTTGGTAGGAAAGCTTTTGTCTTCCCATAAATTCTGATCCCATCCACTCCCAATAATCCATCGTTTATCCGGATTTTCTTTTTGATACGCGATGAGCTTTTTGATTATTTCGTCATAAGATTTTGTACCATTAAGATTGACCCGCTCCAACATATCTGCCAACATTAAGAAATGAGCATGCGCATCGTAAAATCCAGGATATATTGTTTTTCCTTCCGCATTAATAATTTCTTTTGCCACATATTTACTTTGAATTTCTTCCGAAGTACCCATGTCGACAAATACTCCCCCTTTTATAGCAAATGCTTCTTTTTGGGAAAACACGGAGTCTACCGTGTAAACCTTTGCATTATAAACGATAAGATCGACTTCTTTATTGGTCGTGCACTGAACCGTAAAGAAACCTATAGCAATAAGCAATAAGATGGAGTAAAATAGTTTCATTGAGACAAGGTGTGGCTTCATTTTATTATACATTACAAAAAAAGCTCTCCGATAAAACACAGGAGAGCCTTTTTATTCAAAAATCAAAATGTAATGACTAGCAGTACTCGTCGAAAGCCGCAATAAGGTTATCTGCAATGATTTGTGCAGGTCG
Organism: Sphingobacterium chuzhouense; assembly: GCF_014692525.1. Classification (GTDB taxonomy): domain Bacteria; phylum Bacteroidota; class Bacteroidia; order Sphingobacteriales; family Sphingobacteriaceae; genus Sphingobacterium; species Sphingobacterium chuzhouense. Next base: position 286,803 of record NZ_JACNYL010000005.1, on the reverse strand, counting down.
TCCTTCAATCATGTGTCTTTCGATCATGTGTACCAACTTACCATCTTTGAACAAGGCCATCGCTGGTGAAGAAGGAGGATACGGAAGCATGTACTCCCGTGCTTTATCCACTGCGTCTTTTTCCATACCAGCAAAAACAGTTACCAATTTATTAGGTTTTTTACCATTTTCTACCGCATAGCGTGCAGCAGGACGTGCATTTGCTGCAGCACATCCACAAACTGAATTGACAACTACGAATACAGTCCCTTCGGAAGGAATCGCTGTGTCTACTTCTTGTACTGTTTTTAATTCCTCAAATCCTGCGTCGACCAACTCTTGGCGCATAGGAGCTACTAAATATTCCGGATACATCTCTCTCTTTAAGTAAAAATTATCTAAAAATAAACTCTCCGCCAACTGGCGGATTGGTTAAAAGCAAAGATAATGCATTATCCGTCTCCAATCAAGATATTATCCTCAAGATAATGTCAGATTAAAAGAATAATATGCCTATGTTTTTGATTTGAATTGGGTATCAGCTATTTTTGTATTTCCATAAAAAAATAGAATAATATGTCAACAGTTGAAACAGCGTACGTTCCTTACAAAGTAAAAGACATTTCTTTGGCGGAGTGGGGACGAAAAGAAATAGAATTGGCGGAAGCCGAGATGCCAGGTTTGATGAGCCTACGCAAAGAATACGGAGCTTCTAAACCATTAAAAGGTGCTCGAATTGCGGGTTGTTTGCACATGACGATACAAACAGCTGTATTGATAGAGACGTTAGTGGAATTAGGTGCGGAAGTGAGCTGGTCGTCGTGTAATATCTTTTCTACGCAAGATCATGCTGCCGCTGCTATTGCTGCTGCAGGCATTCCCGTATATGCATGGAAAGGATTAACTGAAGAAGAGTTTAATTGGTGTATCGAGCAAACTCTATTTTTCGGAGAAGAGCGTAAGCCATTAAACATGATCTTAGACGATGGTGGAGATTTGACGAATATGGTATTCGACAAATTTCCCGAGCTAATCGATGAAATCAAAGGACTATCTGAAGAGACAACTACGGGCGTTCACCGTCTTTATGAACGATATAAAAAAGGTACATTGCACTTACCGGCAATTAATGTAAACGACTCAGTGACGAAGTCTAAATTTGATAATAAATACGGCTGCCGCGAGTCATTAGTGGATGCAATTCGTCGTGCAACCGACTTGATGTTGGCCGGAAAAGTTGCGGTCGTAGCGGGCTATGGTGATGTGGGCAAGGGATCTGCGGAATCATTGCGTTCGGCAGGCGTGCGTGTTATCGTAACGGAAATTGATCCGATTTGTGCATTGCAGGCCGCAATGGAAGGATATGAAGTGAAGAAAATGGCTGATGCGGTGAAAGAAGCCAATATTGTCGTGACGACGACCGGCAATAAAGACATTATTCGTGCGGAGCACTTTAAAGCAATGAAAGACAAAACAGTTGTGTGTAATATCGGACACTTTGATAATGAAATTGATGTCGCTTGGTTAAATAACAGTTACGGCGATACAAAAGTGGAGATAAAGCCGCAAGTGGACAAGTATACGGTAGATGGGAAAGACATTATCTTGCTTGCAGAAGGTCGTTTGGTGAATTTGGGATGCGCAACCGGCCATCCGTCTTTTGTGATGTCCAATTCATTCACAAACCAAACGTTAGCACAGATTGAGTTGTGGACAAACAACGGTCAATACGAGAAAAAAGTATACACGCTTCCGAAGCATTTAGATGAAAAAGTGGCGCGTTTGCACTTGGCACATATCGGCGTGGAGCTGGATACGCTAACAGAGGAACAAGCCGATTATATCGGTGTGACGGTAGACGGGCCTTATAAACCCGAAGCATATCGTTATTAAGAAAGAGAGTGAAATAAAAACCTGTCGAACATCCGACAGGTTTTTTTATAAATCAATAGCATTTACACCATTTTTTAGTCTTTCATCACCTATTCCCGAAATAATTTTATACGAAGCATCCAATGCTTCCAATTCTTTTTTCCAAACATGCATGAAATGTTCTCGTTGTTGAGGAAAATCCCGTAACGGGTCATCTTCCCACGGAAGGTCAATATCCATAAGTAAATAAAAATCGTACTTCCTGGATTTGATTTCGTCGGTTACTTCTTCGGGGGTACCACCAAAAAGATGGTCGCACCAGATTTTTACGGTTAGCATGGTGGTATCGCAAACAAGTACATTATTTTTTGCTAGGTGGATCAATGCATCTTCCAGAGCGACCTGTCCATAGAACATATTCACCTCATCCTGTAACGTATATTGTCTGTCGAGATTCCTGCAATAATATCGGGCATACTCCGGTACACATACTGTTCCGAGAACCTGTGCGAGATGCTGCGCCATCGTTGATTTTCCGGTAGATTCCGGCCCTACGATGGCGATTTTTTTCAGTGCAATATCAACCAAAGTATAATCGTTTTTACAATTATACTAAAACCTGCCGAAAGAGTACCAATCGATTCTAAAATTGACTATTGTACCATTTTATTGGCACAATTCGTACTGGCGAATGACTCCGGCTTGGCACGGAATTGAAATCCCATACCCATGATGTACCCCATGGCTTCTTTTAGCGCAATATTGGATTCGAAACTGGGATTGGTGTTGATGTCTGCGTGCACTTCAAGGTCGATATGATATTGGTCAAGAAGTGGACATAATTGGTAGGCGATATCAATGGATTTTTGGACTTCGGTAAGCATGCGTTCTTTAATGCTTAGCCGACGGATGATTTTGTCGCGGTTGATGAACATAAAACCACCTTTGTGTTCGCGTAGAAAAACGATGACGGTAGCAAATTCGACTATTCCTCGCTTTACTTGAGAATCGGTGCCTATATATACTTTTAGCTTGTTACCGAGGTAAGTTTCCCTTTTGATGATTTCTTCAACAGCATCGTTGATGGGCGTGTGGATTTTTTCGCCATTGTATTTTTGCCAAACCATAGTTTATGAGATTTATGAATGAATTTAGTGTTGTATTGTTCATTATATGTTAATTTCGTTTTATCTTTTTGTTATCTGTTACACTATTCTTTGTTGCCATAAGCCAAATCCCCTGCATCACCTAATCCGGGAACAATATAGGATTTCGACGTCATTTCGTTATCTACGTCGCCTACCCAAAGGTGTGCCTCGGGAAGGAAAGCACGTACATGCTGAAGTCCCTCCTCGGAAGCAATGACGACCGCTATATGAAGCTCTTTAATGTTGTATTCAGCCAATAGATCTTTACAACAAAGTACCAAGCTTCGCCCAGTTGCCAGCATGGGATCGGCCATGATGAGGGTTCTGTCATCGAGATTAGGCGTATTGACATATTTTTTATATACTTCCATTTCTCCACTCTTTTTGGTATGTCTGTACGCTGCAAAAAATGCGCTATCGGCACGATCAAATACATTTAGCATGCCTTGATGGAAAGGCAAACCTGCCCGCATGATGGTCGCTAATACAGGCTGTTCCTGCAAAACTTGATGAGAAGCTTCTCCCAAAGGTGTTTGGACGGTCACAGGTTCATAATCCAGTGTTTTACTTATCTCATAGGCGATAACCTCTCCCAAACGTTCCAAGTTTTTTCGAAAGCGCATGCGGTCTTGTTGTATGTTGATATCTCGCAATTCCACTAAATAGTGGTTGGCGATACTATTTTCTTTGGTCAGGATTGTTACCATAACGTTATATTTGATATCAGCAATTTAGCAAATTAAGTGCCTTTTTCCTAACTTTATATTTCCATAAACGGAAGATTTTTAATGAAATTCAAATTAACATCAGAATACAAGCCTACGGGAGACCAGCCACAGGCGATCAAAGAATTAGTAGCAGGGATACAGCAGGGAGATCAATATCAGACATTATTAGGTGTAACGGGTTCGGGAAAGACATTTACGGTAGCAAACGTCATACAGGAAACACAGCGCCCCACACTTATTTTAAGCCATAATAAGACACTGGCCGCACAACTTTACGGGGAATTTAAGCAGTTTTTTCCGGAAAACTCCGTCAACTATTTTGTATCTTACTACGACTATTATCAACCTGAAGCATTTATTGCGTCATCGAATACCTATATCGAAAAGGATCTGGCTATCAACGAAGAAATCGAAAAATTACGTCTGGCAACAACCTCTGCATTGATGTCGGGGCGTCGAGATGTGATTGTCGTCTCTTCTGTATCCTGTATATATGGTATGGGAAATCCGGATGATTTCTCGCGTTCCATTTTTCGCTTTTCTGTAGGCATTACGATCAGCCGAAATGCATTTTTACATCGTTTGGTGGAAATACTCTATGCCCGAACAACAAGCGATTTTAAACGGGGAACGTTTCGGGTAAAAGGAGATATCGTGGATGTGTATCCCGCTTATTTGGATAATGCTTTCCGAATCTCGTTCTTTGGTGACGAAATCGATGAACTTAGTGAAATTGATCCTGTCTCGGGACAAACGATTTCCAGAATGGAGGATATAGCTTTATTTCCCGCCAATCTCTTCGTAACCCCTAAAGAGAAATTTACACAGTCTATTTGGGCGATACAAGAAGAATTAGAGCAGCGAAAAGCACAATTGGAAGGCGATGGTAAATTGTTGGAAGCTAAACGCCTGGAGGAACGGGTGAACTACGACTTGGAAATGATGCGGGAATTGGGCTATTGTTCTGGAATTGAAAACTATTCCCGTTTTTTTGACGGACGCCAAGCAGGTATGCGACCATTCTGTTTATTGGATTATTTTCCAGACGATTATCTGTTGGTTATTGATGAAAGCCATGTTACGTTGCCCCAGCTACGCGCCATGTATGGTGGCGACCGCTCACGTAAGATTTCCTTAGTCGAGCACGGATTTCGATTACCTGCAGCATTAGATAATCGACCGCTTAACTTCCCAGAGTTTGAATCATTGACGAACCAAACTGTTTACGTTTCGGCAACTCCCGGTGACTATGAATTGCAACAAACGGAAGGTGTCGTCGTAGAACAGGTTATTCGTCCTACTGGTTTGTTAGATCCGATCATTGAGGTGCACCCGGCTATTAATCAGGTTGACGATTTCTTGGAAGAAGTGGATAAGACAATCAAAGAGGGAGGACGTGTATTAGCGACCACATTGACCAAGCGTATGGCGGAAGAGCTAACTAAATATATGAGCCGATTGAATATTAAAGTACGTTATATCCACTCGGAAATAAAGACACTGGAACGTGTGGAAATCTTGCGTGGCTTGCGATTGGGTGAGTTTGATGTATTGGTAGGCGTGAATCTCTTGCGTGAAGGATTGGATTTGCCGGAGGTAACGTTGGTTGCGATCTTAGATGCAGATAAAGAAGGATTTCTCCGTTCAGAACGTTCATTGATTCAAACCATCGGTCGAGCGGCTCGTAACGATAGAGGGCGTGTTATAATGTACGCTGATCAAATGACAGAGAGTATGCGAGTGACTATCGACGAGACGAACCGACGCAGGGAGAAACAGATCGCTTATAATGAAGAACATGGAATCGTGCCACGAACAGTAGGTAAAACACGCCAAGAGATACTAGAGCAGACTTCAGTGGCGGATTTCAGACCAGGTGAAGCGAAAGCTTATGTAGAGCCTGATCCTACAACACTAATAGCGGCTGATCCAGTGATGGAATATCTAGGGGATAAAGAAATGAAAAAAGCTATTGATAATGTACGCAAAAAAATGGAAAAAGCGGCAAAGGAAATGGATTTTTTGGAAGCTGCCAAGCTGCGTGACGAAATGTTCGCCATGGAGAAGCTTTATAAGGAACGATTTGGAGAAGAAATAAAATAAAATAAAAAGCTTTACTTTATTTCTTCTCTTCATAGAGAACTTCCTCTTGATGGACCAACGACCAACAGTGGTTTTCTTCTATCAACTTGTAATGTTTATTGGCGTATAAATGGGGAGCAACACTATCCAATAATATACTCTCATCTTCTTCCTTTATGAAAAGCTCTGCCTTTTGCTTAATGGAATCCATCAAAACGAAAGTAGCGGTTTCAAAATTCGTTGACGTGTCCGTAACGTTCATGGTAATAGTACCTTCCCAAGGGCGGATACATTCTTCTTTGACTTTTGACCAAGTATAGCCTGCAGCAATAAGACAACCGTGTTTATCTTTTGTTCCACCGATAGGCGGGAGAGAAGAAGAACTGTCATTAGGTATGTCTTTCTGAACGGAACCTTGACAAGAAAGCATAAATGAAACCAATATGAGTGCGACGTACTTCATTATATTTTTTCTTTTAAAAAGAAGATGTCCATAAACCATACCAAAGTGTGATTTAAAATAATTTGTTCCGACAAAAATCCTTATTACATTTACATTTCTTTAAACAAATAGTTTTGATTTTGTCAAATTGTTAAAATAAATGAAGAAACCTGTATTGGTCATAAAATTTGGTTCGGCTGCGATTACAACCAAAGATGGAGATGTAGATGAACGTATCGTGTTGGAAATTGCACGGCAGACGGCCCAGTTGCAATCGAAATACAATATCGTTCTGGTATCATCGGGTGCTGTCGCGGCTGGAAAAAAATATTTAAAGAATTATGATGGAAGCTTGTCGGCGCGGAAGGCTGCAGCGGCTATTGGAAATCCATTACTTGTCCGTACATATAGCACGTACTTTAAACCTTTTAATATTGCATTGGCGCAAAGTTTATGTGAAAGACAGCATTTTGCGAATAGAGCACAGTTTCTTCAACTAAAGGATACGTATCAAGAACTTTGGAAGAACAATATTATTCCTATTGCTAACGAAAACGATGTGGTGAGTAATAAGGAACTCAAATTCTCGGACAATGATGAGCTTGCAACATTGATAGCGGTTGGGTTTGGTGCAGAACAACTATTGTTCAGCACGTCTGTTCCGGGGGTTTTGGATACTAAAGGGAAAGTGATTTCACAAATATCGATGATTGATAAAGACGTGTTTTCATTTGTGAAAAAAGAAAAATCAGCTGTCGGTTTAGGAGGGATGACCTCCAAACTCAATTTTGCCAGGTTAGCAAATCAAATGGGCATTCAGACCGTTATCTTCAGCATGCAAACGGAGGATGGAATCTTAAAAGCGGTAAAAGGTGAGACAGGAACGGTTTGTTTACCCCAGAAAAAAAAGGTATCTTCGAGGAACAAGTGGCTTGCAACGGGTAGCCTCATCAAAGCACTGGTGCAGGTTGATGAAGGAGCAGCAAACGCCATTCAAAATCGTAAAAGCCTGTTGGCTGTGGGTGTAGTGGCCATCAATCAAGCCTTGGAGACAGGTGAGGTTTTCCAGATAGCTAATGAAAAAGGAGTGGTGTTTGCTGTGGCGAAATCAAAAATCGATGTCATGGACGTGGAATCAATTCACAAGAAAAAGAATGTCGCGATAGCGCATGCAGATGATATTGTGTTGTTGTGATTTATATTTATTTGTAACATATAATAAAAAGGAAAGGGATTTTTAGATGATGAAGGAAAGTATACAGGAAGAGTTAAAGGCTGCTCATGAAGCTACCATCGCGGTTAAACGTTTGACTGATAGTGCGAAGCAGCAGTTGCTGAAAGATATTGCCAGTTCACTAGAACAGCGTGTAGATGATATTATTCGGGAGAATAAGAAAGACTTGGAGCGCATGGATCGGGAAGATCCACGATATGATAGATTATTGTTGGATAAAGATCGAATTTTGGCATTATCAGCCAGTCTGATCGACGTTGCAAATCTCCCTGATCCAACAGGGGCATTGATTTCTCGCAAGGAACTAGAGAATGGTTTGTTAGTCGAGAAGAAAACTGTTCCGCTGGGAGTAGTCGGCGTGATTTATGAATCCAGACCAAATGTAACGGTAGACGTAGCGGCATTGTGTATACGATCCGGAAATGTTTGTGTGTTGCGAGGAGGATCGGATGCTTGGTTTACGAATAGCGTGTTGGTGGAAATTATACAAGAAGAATTACGCAGACATAATTTAAATGTACATATCGTGCAATTGTTGCCGACGGATAGAGCGTTTGTGAGTGAGCTGCTTTCTGCTACCCAATATGTAGACATCATTATACCAAGAGGATCACAGGCACTCATTGATTTAGTCCGCGAACAGGCAAAAGTTCCTGTAATCGAAACAGGAGCTGGCGTATGCCACACGTATGTGGAGCGAACAGGCGACTTGGAGAAAGCTGCAAAAATTATAGCGAATGCCAAAATACAGCGACCATCCGTATGTAATGCGTTGGATACTGTTTTGGTTGATAGAGAAGTAGCAAAAGAGCTTCTGGACAAAGTTGTACCGTATTTTGAAGAAAGTAGTGTGAAAATCTATGCCGATGAAGCTGCTTTTTCTATTTTAAAAGAACTCGGCTATCCATTGTTGGAATTAGCTAAGGAAGAAGACTTCGGCCGAGAGTTTCTATCATTGCAGTGTTCGATCAAAGTGGTAGAGAATTTTGACGAGGCCTTGACACATATCGCTGAGCATTCTTCCAAACATTCAGAATGTATTGTTTCAACAGATTCCGAACGCATCAATACCTACATGGAAACGGTAGATGCGGCTGCAGTTTATACGAATGCCTCTACGCGATTCACCGATGGCGGTGCTTTTGGACTTGGAGCTGAAATAGGTATCTCTACACAGAAGCTCCATGCGAGGGGACCTTTCGCTTTAGAGAAATTGGTAACGGAGAAATGGTATATTACGGGCGATGGGCAGACTAGATAATGGGCATTAGATACGAGAAAGATACGATCCTGAATTGGATTAATGAGATGGGCAAGTTTCTGCGCCTGCTCGTTGATAAATATGAAGCTTTTGATGAACCGACTGAGCCTGCGGTTATAGAAGAAGGTTACCATAAGTTTTTTGGAAAGCAAAGAGACTGGTTAATAGGTCTTTCTCAAGATGAACTTTTAACGTACGTGGAACAGGAGTTGGAAACGGAGCAAATTCGCCCGTTAGCGTTACTCTTTCTACGTGATGCATTACTGTCTCCAGCGGATGAAACACAACAGCAACTATTATACAAGTCGAAATTTCTGTTGGAGCACGTGTCGCAGAAATTGGCGAGTTTCTCCTTTGAAGATTACGGGAATCTGACACTTATTAATGAAAGATTACAGAAATGAGATGCGGTATCATTTTGAAAACTCAAATAATCTACTAAATTTGTAGAGAATAAAAATGTTTATTAAAAACCTTTAAAATTTTAAGATATGAGTTTACGATTAGGTGATGTTGCTCCAAACTTTCAAGCGGAGACATCCATAGGAAAAATTGACTTTTATGAGTATATCGGCGATGGCTGGGCGGTTTTGTATTCACACCCCTCAGATTACACACCTGTATGTACCACTGAACTTGGACGTACTGCACAGTTGAAATCAGAATTTGAAAAAAGAAACACGAAGGTATTAGCATTAAGTGTTGATTCAGTAGAAGATCATCTTGGCTGGATTAAAGATATCAACGAGACACAAAATTGTGAAGTAGATTTTCCTATTATTGCGGATAAAGACCGTAAGGTAGCGGAATTATATGATATGATTCATCCCAATGCGTCTGCTACAGCAACGGTACGTTCCGTATTTGTTATCGGTCCGGACAAGAAAATTAAATTGACATTAACTTATCCAGCTTCTACAGGTCGAAATTTCTTTGAGATTTTACGTGTGATTGATTCGCTTCAATTAACAGATCAATATTCTGTAGCAACACCTGCTGACTGGAAAGACGGCGAAGATGTCATTGTCGTTCCTGCAATAAAAACAGAAGATATTCCAGCTAAATTTCCAAAAGGCTACACGGAAGTAAAACCTTACTTGCGTGTTACACCGCAACCGAATAAATAAAAAGAAAGGGGCAAATAAAATTTGCCCCTTTCTTTTTTAGTAAACCTTCACGATATAAATGTAATCTTGTAATTTTTTAATCTGGTCGGTTCGCGACAAATTGTACAATAAATTTTTATTGTTAAGAACAACATTTTTCCCATTAAGGGAGTCAGCAGGGATACTGTTCAATGTTTCCATTAAAGCTTTCGTCTTGATCGCAAAAGCTGCACCATCTATTCCCTTTTGTTTTCCGCTGATAATTCCGATTATATTACCTTCTTTGTCCAATAGTGGTCCTCCACTGTTACCCGGGTTTACCGGGATTGATATTTGATAAGCAAGAGTGTCGCCGGCATATCCGGTAGAGGAGCTTAGATAGCCTTGTCCGTAGACAGCTTCATCTCTAGGAAAACCAATAGTGTAAACATCTTCCCCCATATCGGAGTCTTGTTTTTTAAAGGTGTACGGGATGCTCTTTATAGATTTAAAGGTGGAGTCGTTGATATGCAAGATCGCCAAGTCCTTTTCAGGATTTGTAAAAATAATATCTGCCTTGAACGATTCCCCTTTATGATTCTGTAAATGTACAGAGTCGGCTCCGGTGATAACATGATAGTTTGTGACAACATAGCCATTTTTTGTAATCATGAATCCGGTAGCGCCGTAGTGCATCGTTTCTTTAATATTCTCTTTGGTGTTGTTGATATTTTGAATAGCTGCATTCTGTGCATTTACATTACGTTTTACGGTATTCATATCCCTGCGTAAAGCACTGTAATCTGATGTGGTTTTTTTCAAGTTTTTATAATAACCTGTCAACCATAAAGTCGAAAACACGGATACAATGGCAATAGCAGCTGCTACAGCGGCATTGAGTTTCAGCCTATCCCATAAGCTGATAACTTTAGTTGCCGGTTTTGGGTTATGAGTCTTATCGTAATCCAATGCAATATGCTGTAAGTCTCGTTTGAAATTTGAGCGTGCATCCGCTTTTTCCATAGTAGTTAAAAAAGCTTTGTGTTGTGCAAAAAGTTCTGCCTTTACGGGATTTTCCGCACAATATGTCTCAAACCGCAATCGATCTTCCTGCGAAAGCTCTTCCCGAAGATATGCATCTGCCCACTCTATAAACTCCTGTTGATTTAAGCTTTTCATGCCTATTATTATAACTTATTTTTTGAAAAATATCTTTTTTAAACGCTGGAGACATTTATACTTCTGCGTCTTCGCATTATCGGCGTTCGTATAACCAAACTTCTCACAAATAGCTGCCATCGATTGCCCTTGTATATAAAAATCATATAAGATAGTTCTACAAGGCTCTCCTAATCCGTTTAATGCATTTTCCATTTGAACAAAATTAGCTTCCTTAACCTCGTGATCTTCGATGATTTCTTCAGCAGCTAGCGCTTCTCCGTAATCCTCTATTGAATCCTTACGGTATTTCGCCTCGCCGCGTGTAAGATGCTTAAGCCATAATCGTTTGGAAATCGCATATAAGAACGTTTGTAATCTGCTGCTCAAAACAAAATCGTCATCACTGATCTTATTATACAAAACCATCACCGTTTCTTGGAAAATGTCCTGCGCTTCCTCTCTGCTACCACGATTGTTGATAACCATGTTGGCAATAGGTGGGAAATGTATTTGATATAACTGCTGGATAGCAAGGTTATCTCCCTCCCTGATGCCGTCAATGATTTCGGAATCAATCTGTATATCGCTTTTTTCCTTACTCACTTATTAATACCTTTTTAATCAAATAGTAACCTATTACGCCGTATAAATTTTAAATTTTCGTCAAGTAGATGACGAATCAAAAGTAGCAAATAAATTTTTGTATGTTCTTTTTTTCATGATGGAAAAAGAAAGGGTTAACTTCGCGTTGTTATGAAGATAAAGGTAGGTTTTGGTTTTGATGTCCATCAAATAAAAGAAGGACATCCATTCGTCATCGGTGGAGTGCAATTAGAACACCATGCAGGCGCGTTCGGGCATTCGGATGCAGACGTCTTAGTACATGCAATTTGTGACGCTATCCTGGGGGCAGCAAACTTAGAGGACATGGGGTTTCATTTTCCCAATACCGATCCTAAATGGAAAGGGATCAGCAGTCTCGTTTTGCTTGAAGAATGTGTAAAGCTCTTAAAAGAAAAGGGATATACATTGGGCAACATCGATGGTATGCTATGCTTGGAAGCTCCAAAGATTAAACCATACATCCCCGCCATGAAAGAGAATATCGCTAAAGCTGCCGGGATTGATATAGATGACATATCCATAAAAGCGACGACCAATGAGACGATGGGTTTTATAGGTCGTCAGGAAGGTGTTGTTGCCTACGCTGTATGCCTTATTGAGAAACCCTAGGTTTTCCTTGGAAATAAATATAAGCGGTAATAAGTGCAGTAAGTGTCAGTAAGCCTCCCATAATGAAAGGTGCGCCCGGAAAATATATAGGTGTATTTTCTTTTGTAAAAAAGGAAAATAGATTGCTCATCATTAAAGGACCAAATATGGCTGTCAAACTGATAACGGAAGCGATTCCGCCTTGTATTTGTCCTTGTTCGTTGGATGGTGTAAGGTTAGAAACGAGACTTTGGATCGCAGGGCCGCCGATCCCTCCGCATACATAAAGGACACTTGCTGCAAACAGCATCCAGCTAGAGGGCACTATACCTATTAATGGCAATGCTAGTGTTAAAAAAAATAAGCCCGTCAAAATGGATTTGGGTAGGCCGAGCCTAGGGATAACGATACGTAATAAGCCAGCTTGAACAATGGTAAGTAGTGTTCCAATGAAACCAAGTGATATGCCTACCATTTTTTCATCCCAAGCGAATTTTTCCATTGTATAGTAGGACCACGTGCTTTGAACGGCATGAGCAGCTAGGTTAACTAAAAAAATACAAATGATAAGCGCATATATCTGTGGGTATTTTTTCATGTGCTTGAATGCCCCAATGGGATTTGCGTTTCGCCAGGAGAAAGAACGTCTGTTCTCTTTGGTCAAGGATTCTGGAACGATGAAGTAACCGTATATAAAATTGAAGAAGCTCAATGCGCCGGCAGCAAAAAATGGAATACGTGGGCCATACTGTCCTAAAAGCCCACCTATAACCGGTCCAATGATGAAACCTAGTCCGAAAGCGGCTCCCAGCAACCCGAAATTTTGAGCTTTCTTTTCGGATGAGCTAATGTCCGCGATATAGGCCGCGGCGACGGTATGGCTAGCTCCAGTGATACCGGCGATGAGACGTCCTACAAATAGCCAAAGGATACTAGGGGCAAAACCCATTAGTATATAATTGATGCAAAAACCTAATAGCGACATCAGTAATACAGGGCGTCTGCCATAGCAATCGCTTAAATTTCCTAGTATCGAGGCAAATATAAATTGTGTAAAAGCATAGGAAAACATCAACCATCCTCCATAATGGGAAGCTTCACTAAGGTCCCCATGTATCAATTCTTTAATGAGGGAGGGCAACACCGGGATAATAATACCTAATCCGATGGTATCGATAACAACGGTCAGGAAAATGAAGAATAACCCCGCATTGTTTTTTTTATGCATCATTCGTGGTTCGTGATTCGTAACTAGTCACGAGTAATTAATCGCGGATTACGAAAATAAATAATTTGGCTAATGTAGAACTTTAATATGGTATCGTTCTAACTTTTTTAAACTTATTAGAACTAGAATGTTAACTTTGTACTGAAATCGTATCATAGATGCAATGAAGAGAGAATCAAAGCAGAAGTTGACAGACATAGATATTAAACGATATACCCGGAATTTTTGGACGGTCTTATGTAGTATTGTTATTCTTGGGGCACTTTTTCTCATAAGTGTACGTTTAGGTGTATTTGGTAAATTACCGTCTTTTGAGGAATTGGAAAACCCGAAGAGTAATTTGGCTTCGGAGATATTGACCGATGATCTCAAAGTTTTAGGCACTTATTATAAGCATAACCGCTCCAATGTAAAGTACAGCGAGTTATCCCCTTATTTAGTTCACGCACTGATTTCTACGGAGGACAAGCGTTTTTATGAGCATTCGGGTATTGATTATTCCCGGACAGTTACTTCCGCTATTTATACGACGTTGTTGAATAGAAAACAAGGAGGGAGTACAATTACACAACAGTTAGCTTTAAATCTCTTTTCCGAGCGTCGGGAGCGTAATACATTTAAGCGCATCATGCAGAAGTTCCAGGAGTGGATTACCGCCGTTCGTTTAGAAAGAAGTTATACCAAAGAAGAAATTATCACCATGTATTTCAATACGGTTGATTTTGGGGCTTACAACACCTTTGGTATTAAGTCCGCCGCCAGAACCTATTTTGATACTACTCCGGATCAATTGACGGCTGAACAGGCAGCCATGTTGGTGGGTATGTTGAAAGGTACATATATCTACTCGCCTGTGAGATTTCCTGAAAATTCGATGAAACGGCGGAATACAGTATTGAATAATATGATCGACCAGAACTTTCTGACGAAAGAAGAAGGACAAAAGGCGAAGGAACTGCCATTGGATTTGAAGCTACGTATATCTAATTACGGAGAAGGCATGGCGCCTTATTTCCGCGCCGTACTAAAAGAAGAATTAAAAAAAGAATTTAAACGTCTGTCCATTACGAGAGCAGATGGTACGCCTTATGATCTGGATCGTGATGGGTTGAAAGTATACACACCAATCAACTACGCGATGCAGCAATATGCGGAAGAGGCGCAGAAGGAATGGATGGAAAGACTACAGCGGGATTTTGACAGACAGTATCGCAACTCCGATCCGTTTAAGGGAGAAAATGCGAAATTACTGGTCTCTGGTATGCGCCGTTCTGACCGCTACCGTGTATTGAAAGAGACCGGTATGTCTGAAGAGGAAATTAAACAAGAATTTAATAAAAAAGTGCCGATGACCTTATTTACCTATAAAGGAAATGTTGATACGGTCATGACGCCAATGGATTCTATTCGTTATAACAAGCTTTTTCTACGAAACGCTGTTATGTCTATGGAACCGAAGACAGGCCATATCAAGGCTTGGGTTGGTGGTACCAGCTTTGAACATTTCAAATTTGATCACGTAAAGTTGGCACAAAGGCAAGTGGGCTCAACGGCAAAGCCGTTTACATATGCTGCTGCAATCGATAATGGTTACTCGCCTTGTTTTCCGGTGCCTAATCATTCTCGTACCTATGGTAACTGGACGCCTCGTGGAACAATTCAGGGAGGTGACCCTATCTCGTTAAAAAACGCATTGAAATATTCCCAAAACTTTGCTTCTGCTTATGTCATCAACGAAGTCGGAGCAGCGACTGTTGCCTCGTTGACAAAGCGTATGGGGATTACATCTAATGTTCCGAATTATCCATCTATTGCATTGGGTGCATACGAGGCATCTGTATATGATATGGTAGGTGCTTATTCAGCATTTGTTAACCATGGTACGTGGATTGAGCCAACCATGATTTTACGTGTCGAAGATAAAAACGGTACACCTATCTATGAGAAGACACCAACGGTGGTTAAAGCGCTAAACAGCGAATCTGCCTATATTATGGTTGATATGTTGAAAGGTGTTGTGGATGGTGGTACGGGTTCTCGATTAAGACGTGCGGAGTTTGGAGGATTTAAAA
This sequence comes from Sphingobacterium chuzhouense, assembly GCF_014692525.1. GTDB lineage: Bacteria > Bacteroidota > Bacteroidia > Sphingobacteriales > Sphingobacteriaceae > Sphingobacterium > Sphingobacterium chuzhouense. The sequence continues at coordinate 271,299 of NZ_JACNYL010000005.1, read as the reverse complement.
ATCCAATTGGCGGTAAAACAGGTACGACAAATGATAATTCCGATGCTTGGTTTATCGGTATTACGCCGGATTTGGTAACAGGCGTATGGACAGGAGCGGAAGATCGTGGTATCCGTTTCTATAGCATGGCGTCGGGGCAAGGAGCGCAAGCTGCACTTCCGATATTTGGCTTGTATATGAAGAAAGTATACAGTGACAAAAAACTGCATTATACACAAGAAGATTTTCCGCTTCCTCCCGGCGGATTAACGCGTGAAATAGATTGTAGCCAGTATCAGGAGTTTTTAGGTGCACCGTCTAGCGAAGGTTCTTTAAATGATGATAGGTTGGGATTCTAATATTCTTGCTTAATTTAAATAGGATTTATAAACGCCGGACAGCAAATTTTAACGAAATTTGTTGTTCGGCATTTTTATAATATGAGTGTATTTGATTACAAAGAGGAGTTAAAGAAAATACCCCGTAAACCGGGCGTTTATCAATATTTTGATAAAAATAATGAACTCATCTATGTTGGTAAAGCGAAGGATCTGCGTAATCGGGTAGGATCTTATTTCGTAAACGAACAGCAACTCAATAGCAAGACACGTGTACTTGTCCGAAAAATAAACCGTATAGCATTCACCATCGTGGATACGGAAATCGATGCCTGGCTTTTGGAAAATAACCTTATTAAGAAGCATAAGCCACGCTACAACGTCATGTTGAAAGATGATAAAACATATCCTTGGATTGTCATCAAGAATGAGCATTTTCCACGTGTGTTTTGGACGCGAAAATATATTCGGGATGGGTCACGCTATTATGGACCGTACGCTTCCGTAGGTATGATGCATATCATCTTGGATATGATTCGGGAGCTTTTTCCCTTGCGTACTTGTAATCTGAACCTGTCTCCCGAGAACATCGCAAAAGGCAAATACAAAATTTGTCTGGAATACCAGATTGGCAATTGTAAAGGACCATGTGAAGGTTATCAATCGGAGGAAGATTATAATCGAAACCTCGCCGATATCAAAGATATATTGAACGGAAAGATTACGGTGGTCACTAATCGTTTGAAAAATCAGATGAATGATGCCGTAACAGCTTTAGATTTTGAAGCTGCACATAAGTTAAAGGCGAAGTTGGAAAAGCTTTCTAATTATCAAAGTAGATCGACCGTGGTCAGTTCGTCGATTACAAATGTGGATGTATTTAACATTGCTTCGGAAGATAACTATGCTTTTGTAAACTACTTAAAAGTAGCACATGGCGTTGTTATTCAAACCCAGACGTTGGAAATGAAGAAGCGTTTAGATGAGTCAGAAGAAGAATTACTTGCTCTGGCAATTCCCGAATTTCGGGAACGGTTCAAAAGTACGTCCAGGGAAATCATTGTTCCATTTGATATTCATATCGAAGAAAGCAATACGATAAGATTTACAGTCCCAAAAGCGGGGGAGAAGAAAAATCTATTGGAATTATCTCGTAAGAATGTTGCTTATTTTAAAAAGGAACGTATGCTGCAGTACGAGAAGTTAAACCCGGAAGTGAAGACAGAGCGTATTCTTAAGCAGATGCAAAAAGACTTGCGTTTAAATGTGCTTCCTCGACATATTGAATGTTTTGATAACTCGAATATCCAAGGAAATTTTCCTGTGTCAGCCATTGTCGTCTTTAAGGATGCGAAGCCGTCTAAAAAGGATTATCGGCACTTCAATGTGAAGACCGTTGTTGGCCCAAATGATTTCGCTACAATGGAGGAAGCTGTTTTTCGACGTTATAGAAGATTATTGGATGAAGACCAACAGCTTCCTCAATTAATCGTCATTGATGGCGGTAAGGGACAGCTAGGGGCGGCGATGAAAAGTCTAAAATTGTTAGGGATAGAAAAGAAAGTGACGGTTATCGGTATTGCCAAGCGTTTGGAAGAATTATATTACCCTGGTGATCAATATCCGTTGTATCTAGACAAGAAATCGGAAACCTTAAAAATTATACAGCACCTACGCGACGAGGCACACCGGTTCGGTATTACGTTTCACCGTAATCAGCGTAGCAGAAAAACATTTGTCTCTGAATTGGAAAATATTCCGGGAATAGGAAAAACTTCTGTAGAAAAGCTATTGAAAACCTTTAAATCAGCTAAAAAAGTAAAAGAAGCCTCCGACGAAGAATTGAGTAAAGTGCTGACCCGGAAACAGGTTATAGCGCTCCGCGAATATTTTATGCCATAATCTTTGGGATAAATGTACTATCCCTCCCTTATCTTTAATTGTCCATCCGGATATTTGAAGTTTGTAGAAATTTGCTCTTTGCAGGATAAATCATTTCAAATATCCGAAGGACGAGGTTTTTGGTTCTTTTTTACGGGAAAAAAGAACATAAAAATTAATCATCATACCCAAACTTTTTAAGGTAATTCTTCTTGCGTCGCCAATCGGGAATTACCTTGACAAAAAGCTCCAAAAACACTTTTCCATCAATAAACTCTTCGATATCCTGTCGAGCGTACGTGCCAACTTTTTTTATCATCGAGCCAGCTTTTCCAATAAGAATATTTTTTTGTGAATCACGCTCCACAATGATTTCGGCAGCTATCCTGGTAATGTTATCTTCTTCTTTATATGATGTTACGATAACTTCGGTGCTATACGGAATTTCTTTGTCGTAGAGCTTAAAGATTTTTTCACGAATCATTTCCGACACGAAGAAACGCATACTTTTGTCCGTTAACTCGTCTTTTTCGTAGTAAGGCGGATGAATAGGGAGTTTCTCTTTAATATATTCCATAATACCTGCCACGCCGTGATTGAGCAACGCAGAGATAGCAAAAACAGCATCGGGATTTAGTTTTTCTTGCCAGAATGCTATTTTACTTCTCACTTCTTCCTCCGATGATTTATCAATCTTATTAATAAGGACCGCAACAGGAGAACTTGTTCTTTGCAATCTTTCAATGACATCACTCTCATCGAATTTTTCGTGAATGTCTGTCACAAATAAAATGACATCAGCGTCAATAAGCGAGCCCTGTACAAAATTCATCATCGATTCCTGCAGGGAATAGTTTGGCTTTATGACGCCAGGTGTATCCGAGAATATAATCTGGTGATCTTCATCGTTCACAATCCCCATGATTCGATGTCGGGTAGTCTGCGCTTTAGGTGTAATGATAGACATTTTTTCACCTACCAATGCATTCATTAAGGTAGATTTCCCTGCGTTGGGTTTTCCGATGATACTGACGAATCCTGCTTTATGCGACATGAAGTGTAATTTTTGTGATGTGTAAAGATACGAAATTTAAGAAAATAGCCCCTATGGGAGTCTTCGAAGCGAAACTTCCTTGGTATTGGGGATGTTTAATGGAACACGTTCAAGTGTTACAAAGCTGCTATCCAAACCAAAACCCTTCTCCTCGGATAAACTGAATTTCTTTAACGTTTTATATATTTCCAAGATTATTTTTTCATGCCATTTTAAATCGTGTGTTTTGGCAATTATTTTCTCGAGGACTACAAAATTGAAATCACCAGCTATGCCATGTTTTCTTAACGTATTATAGTTACTAGTGATATCAATCTCGCCTTTCTCAACCATATCTTCTACGACTTTTCGGAATAATAAACTAATGCGTTGTTCTTCCCGAAAACCCAGTTTAAAGTCGATACGGATAAGTTTTTTGGGTATGAGCTGTTCGACTTGGTATTCTCTTGTGTGTGGGTTATCCATTACATCAACATGTACAAGCCAATATACGTCTGCTCGTTTGGGTTTTTTATTCAAGATAGAATAGATGATTTTAGACTCGATTTCGTTTTTATTGTTTGCACTCGTTAAATACACGATATGTGATGCAAATACGGGAACTGACTTATCCTCGCTTAGTTCTGCAATAATGGGAAAATACGGCCGGATGTCGGTAAAACGTACAAAGCTGTTCTTGATCTTGCGTGCACCATACCAAGCAAACATCACCACAAATAAGGTGCTTGCTAGCAATAGCGTCAACCATCCCCCATGTGTCAGCTTTACGAGGTTTCCGGCAAGAAACACGATTTCAATGGTGAAATAGAACAAAGCGAAAATCATAATCCATACTTTGGAGACATGCACCCTCGAAAGAAAAACACACATCAAAATTGTGGTGGCAATAAAGGTTAGGTTAATTGCCAATCCGTAGGCCGCCTCCATATTGGAGGAATGCTGAAACACAGCTATTATCAACATACAACCGATATATAAAATAAGGTTTATGGACGGTACGTATAGCTGTCCTTTATGTTCGCTGGGATAGCGGATAGAAACTTTTGGCCAGATATTTAAACGTACAGCTTCTGAAATTAAGGTGAAAGAACCGGATATCATAGCTTGGCTGGCGATGATTGCCGCCATAGTAGCGATAATGACGCCATACCCAACGAATGCGCCCGGCATAATGGCATAAAAAGGATTTGTGTCGCCGATTTGTGTACCCGCGTGTTCCATCAGCCATCCACCTTGACCAAAATAATTGAATATGAGCATGAGCTTAACAAATATCCAACTAACACGGATATTAGATTTTCCGCAATGTCCCATATCGGAGTATAAAGCTTCTGCTCCTGTTGTACACAGAAATATAGCACCGATTAAGAAAAGAGAATTGGGATGATCGATAATCGTTGAAACAGCATAATATGGGTTTAAAGCGTAGAATACTTCCGGGGCACGTATGATATATAATAATCCTAAAATTCCAATCATACTGAACCACACAAACATTAAGGGACCAAAAATACGCCCTACGATGGAGGTTCCGAATCGCTGTATAAGAAATAACAAACTAATAATCGCAATGACGATAGGTACGGTTGGTATGTCGGGATTTCGAATGGCTAGCCCCTCAATTGCAGATGAAATAGTAATCGCTGGGGTAATCATGCCATCCGCTAGCAGTGCGCTGGCCCCTATAATTGCCGGTATAATAAGCCATTTTGCCTTTTTGCGAACTAAAGAATAGAGGGATAGGATGCCTCCCTCGCCTTTATTATCGGCCTGCAAAGTGATCCACACGTATTTTATAGTAGTCTGTAAGGTCAACGTCCAAAAGACACAGGATAAACTGCCTAAAATAAGGTTTTCTTCTATGATGCCCTTGTTGAAAATCGCTTTTACGACATACAGGGGAGAAGTGCCGATATCACCGAAAATGATGCCTAAACTAATTAATAAGCCGGCCAGACTCAGCTTATTCGCATCGGAATGCTTATTGGGTTTCATTTTTTAAAAATTATGATGCAAACATACATTAAAAATGTTTGTATTTTTATAACGACAAAAGGGACAACGTATAATCTTGTTAAAAATTGTTAAAGGCAAAAAAAAAATAAAAAAAAGTATCCAACCAAACATCAAAAAAATTAACTTTGTTAATATCAATTACTCTACTCTACTTACTGATGAACATATAACATGACAGGATTAAGAAAAAAAATAGCATTATTTACTGTTGCAAGCATAGCAATGCTTAGTATAGGTAATGCTATGCATATTTCTACTGTCATAGGCAAAACAAATACAGCTATCCATTCTTTTTCTAATTTTACTACATACTCTAACGATCAGGAGAGCGAAAAATTGATCAACAATGTAAAAGTATTTTACAATCCTGTTGCAGAACAAATTACCTTAAACTTTACCCTAAGCCAACAAAATACGGTAGTTATCAAAGTAATGGATGCTTTGGGGAATGAAGTTTTAAACTTAATGAATGGTCGTTTAGATGCAGGTCTACAGAGCCTATCCTTCGATACCGATGGAAAACTGTCTACTGGATTCTATTTTGTGCGGGTATCTTCCGGTACCGAAACCGTTGTGAAACGCATTTCTGTAAGGTAGTTTCTACCTAATCTTTAATCGTTAAGCTTTCACTCCCCTCATCCACCCATAATCCGTCGTTTTTTATAATCTCTATCAATTCATCTAAAGCATTGGCAGAGCTTACATTTCTTTTTACAACTTCTTTACCTCTATAGAGTGTTATTTTGTCGGGGCCCGCACCTACATATCCATAATCTGCATCAGCCATTTCTCCGGGGCCGTTTACAATACAGCCCATAATACCGATTTTTAAGCCTTTTAAATGATTAGTACGGCTTCTAATCATTTGTGTCGTTTCCTGTAAATCGAAGAGGGTTCGTCCACAGCTCGGGCAAGATATATATTCTGTTTTCGAAATGCGGGATCGAGTCGCTTGCAATATGCCAAAGGACAGTGAAGCAAGTTTATCTAAGGGAGTAGCTGGTGAATCTATCCAGATACCAGAGCCCAATCCATCAACTAATAAAGCACCCATATCCGTAGCCGCATATAGTTGGATTTTGGAGATTGGTTCCTCTGGATTCATGATGTCACCCACCGGACCAGAGAATTCGTCGATAGGATAACTGCGTTTGATAATAACCGGATTATTCACGCCGATAGTTTGCAAGTTGTTGAAAAACTGTCGTTGGTCTGCCATTCCATGAGGTTGATTCGTTTCCAAGAGGAAGACCACGGTGTTGTTTAGCTGTAAATTCGCGAAATACTCTCCCTCCAAATCGTCGTTTGTTAATGTTATCAAATTTAAGGAAGGATCGAATACCGATGCATTTTGAAAACTTTCCAAGGTATAAACTGGATGTTTGTTAGCCTTATCTTTTAAATTTTCCCAAGTGTCATAGTCGTACAATACTTTAAGGTTTCCAGGTAATGTAAACGATGGCAATTGCGAGCCGAGGTAAACAAAGTCCACCGATTGGTCTCCCATGTGATACTTATCATTGATCGCGTCGTACCGATAACCGACGGCAGTCAATATAAAAGGATCTTTTAAATTTTCTCGTGAGATATCCGCGACTACGCGTGGGACCAAAGAACCACCGATAAATGCATTGACTTCCGCCGCTTCATAGGGGCTGGTATCTGTATGGCCTGATAAGTTGATAATTTCGGGTGTTTGAATATTTTCTTGTCGTGTCTTGCGGTTTGTATAACGATTAACTAAAGCCCGGGCAACCGGGATTTCATTTTCCGGTTCTTCTGTAAGGGAAACCCGGATAGTGTCGCCCAGTCCATCTTCTAATAATGTTCCGATACCGACTGCGGATTTTACGCGTCCATCTTCACCATCTCCGGCTTCCGTAACGCCTAAGTGAAGCGGATAGTTCATATTCTCCGCTATCATTTTTTCGGCTAACAAGCGGTAGGCACGTACCATTACCTGTGGATTGGAGGATTTCATGGACACGACAAGATTATAGTATCGCAAATCTTCACAAATTCGAATGAATTCCAATGCCGATTCCACCATACCCTCGGGCGTATCGCCGTATCGACTCATAATACGATCGGAAAGCGAACCGTGATTCGTGCCAATACGCATAGCGGTGCCATACTCTTGGCATATTTTAACTAAAGGAGCAAACTTTTTATAGATACGCTCCAATTCACCCTGATAGGCTGCATCCGTATATTCTATTTGGTCAAATTTCTTTTTATCGGCATAGTTACCAGGATTAATACGTACTTTTTCCACAATACGAGCCGCCACCTCTGCCGCATTAGGTGTAAAATGGATATCTGCCACAAGAGGAACATTATAGCCGCGCATCTTTAATTCTTTTTTAATATTGGCTAAATTTTCAGCCTCTTTAATACTTGGTGCTGTAATCCGTACATATTCACATCCTGCATCTACCATACGGATCGTCTGTTCCACGGATCCTAATGTGTCCATGGTGTCGACGGTCGTCATACTTTGGATACGAATAGGATGATTCCCTCCCATGGGAATGTCACCCACGGTTACTTCTCGTGTTAAAAACCGACTATAAGATGTTTTGGAATTACAATATCCTCCGGGTAAAATGATTGCGTTCGTTGTGTCCATGCGTAGATACAAAGTTAGCTTTTTTTTCTCATTTTACTTTTTGCAATATGCTATATCAATATCGGGTTATGGTGAAATTATTGGCGGCTCCTTCCAGCTCGATATCAAATCTATTTTCCGCTTCGTTATAATTTGCTGTTTTTGCAATGCCACTTTCGTTGGTTTCAAAACCCTCAAAAGAATTTTTCGATAAAATAGAAGTATATTCAACTTTAACGGCAGCGTCCTTTGGGATGCGGAAATGGATTTTCGACGCACCGGTAGCAATATCAATTTTAGAAATGCCGGCCTTTGGAGTTCCTAACGTGAGATCCATATTACTTGCGCCCATGTTTATTTCCAGATTTTTGAATTTCAATGTGGACAGATCGTTGTTAATGTTAGCGGCACCATAGTTTAAATTTAAGCTCCAAAGCACATCAGGGTGAAGATTTATTAGGACCGCGTCAGACTTTTTGCTTTTTGAGGTTGGCTTTGCATTGATAACGACTTTTTGTTTACCTTCCTCTTGCGTTGTCTTCATATTCATACCCATGTCGTCAGTCTTTGCTTTGGCAGAAACCAGATTGGCTTTTTCACCGACCTTCATTTCAAATTTTCCAGCTCCTCCATTAAACTCTAAAGTAGACTCTTCCACTGTAGGATCAAATGGTGTATGCACAGCGTTCGACAGCGGTCCACTATCATCGATATTACCGACATTGATGTTTTTGCTGTTAAAAAGTTGTTCCGACCAATCTGTTTTAGGAGCCGTCATACCCACGTATAAAATCCACCCTAAAAACAGAACATTACAGCCAATTTTAATATAATTTCCATAGGTCTTATTTTGGGCAATTAAGTTGATACCGACAATAATAATGAGCAAAGGCCAATATTTGATTGTTGCCCAAAAATTAAAATGTATAATGTCCAGATTGTGCAACAAAAGAACTAGTCCTATAAAGACAAACCAAATGCCGGATGTTAACTTATTCTCCATACTTCTGTAAATATAACAGCTCAAAACTACAAGTTACGATTTTTTTATAAAACTACTTTTAGGTTATGTTGTTAATACTTTCGGTGAAAGAAACCATTCCATCGGTGAAATTTCTTCCACGCAAATGTGTATATTGCAATAGTATTTAACGAAACGTCGATTATTCTATGATATTTCATCATTTTGGTTCCTATATCCTGTTGTTGAGAAAGGTCTTCAAAAAACCCGAAAAATGGAAGATATATTTAAAAGAAATTTTTCATGAGATGAATGAAATAGGCATAGGCTCGTTAAGCTTAATTTTGATTATTTCTACGTTCATTGGAGCGGTTATGACGTTACAAATCGCCTTTCAGCTGGTATCTGATCTTATTCCAAGTACAGTTATCGGACAAATCAACCGGGATTCCAATATTTTAGAACTGGGGCCGACTATTTCGGGTTTGGTGTTGATGGGGAAGGTTGGGTCTGCTATTTCTTCCCAAATAGGCTCCATGCGTGTAACGGAACAAATCGATGCGCTAGAGATCATGGGCATCAATGCACCTGGCTTTTTGATCTTACCTAAGATAATCGCAGGTGTTATCATGGTTCCGGTATTGGTTATCATTGCCATTTTCTGTGCTATTACCGGTGGATTAATAGGAGGTAGTCTATCGGGTGCTGTAGCACCGTCAGATTATATACAAGGGATACAAGAAGGTTTTAATGGTTTTACGGTAACAGTAGCCATTGTAAAAGCTATAATTTATGGATTTATTATTACTTCAGTTCCGGCGTATAAAGGTTTTTATGTCAGAGGTGGGGCATTGGAGGTTGGACAAGCAGGAACAAAAGCAGTGGTGATTGGCTGTATTGCGATTTTGGCTTGCGATTATATTATTACCGCATTGATGCTTTAAAATTTATGATTGAGATTCAAAATATATACAAATCATTTGGTGATAATGAGGTATTGAAAGGGATAGATGCCATTTTTGAACCGGGCAAGGTGAACTTAATCATCGGAGGCTCGGGCTCAGGTAAAAGTACGGTGTTAAAATGCATCGTTGGTTTGCATGAACCCGATCAGGGGAAGGTGTTTTTCGATCAGCAGGAGTTTACGGAAATGGATTTCGAGGAACGTGTACCCATCCGACGGAACATTGGCATGTTGTTCCAAAACTCTGCTTTGTTCGACTCTATGACCGTAGAACAGAATATTACTTTTGCATTGAGCATGTTTACCGATATGAGCCAAGAGGAGAAGATAGAACGTGCGAACTTCTGTCTCGACAGGGTGAATTTAAAGAATGCAAATAAATTGTATCCATCTGAACTTTCAGGAGGAATGAAAAAGAGGGTAGGTATTGCGAGGGCCATTAGTATGAGTCCTAAGTATTTGTTTTGTGATGAACCGAACTCCGGTCTTGATCCGGCGACTTCCATACTGATAGACGAGTTAATTCAAGAGTTGACAGAGGAATATCAATGTACGACTGTCGTGGTAACGCACGATATGAACTCCGTGATGGGAATCGGTGATTATATTATGTTTTTATACAAAGGACAAAAGTTCTGGGAAGGATCCAATGAGGAGATGTTGCGTTCGGATGTACAGGAATTGAATGATTTTGTCTTTGCAAGTCCGTTGATGAAAGCAGCAAGGGATTCCATTAAATAATACAACATCTCACATCTAATATTTATCTTTGTGATGTTTTTAATGTCTGACATCTAATATCTGAAATTGACTTCAACAACAAACATACAACTTCTTACACCACAATACTGGAAAGATTACGAGCTGATCGATTGTGGTGATTTCGAAAAATTAGAACGATTTGGTGATTTTATTTTGATTCGTCCTGAGCCTCAGGCCGTATGGCCGAAAACCCTATCGGAAGCGGAATGGACGAAAACACACCATATCCGCTTTAAAGGACGGTCGGCAACTTCTGGTGATTGGTTGAAGAAAAATCCCCAAACACAAGATCGTTGGCATATTACTTATAAAAATAAAGACGTCGCAATTAAATTCCGTTTGGCGCTAACCTCGTTCAAGCACGTTGGAATATTCCCCGAACAAGCGGTGAATTGGGATTATATATCGGAGTCTGTTAAATCTTTTAAAACTCCTAACCCTAAAGTATTGAATTTATTTGCTTATACAGGAGGGGCTTCGTTAATTGCGAAAGCAGCAGGGGCGGATACAACACATGTGGATTCTATTAAACAGGTCGTAACTTGGGCAAACGAAAATCAAGAATTATCCGGACTGGATAATATCCGTTGGGTGGTAGAGGATGCGCTTAAATTCGTTAAAAGAGAATTAAAACGTGGAAATAGATACCATGGCATTATATTGGATCCTCCTGCATACGGACATGGACCGAAGGGGGAAAAGTGGAAGCTTGAGGATCATATTATGGAAATGATGCGCGATGTCGTGCAACTTCTCGATCCCGAAGAACATTTCCTTATTTTGAATACCTATTCTTTAGGATTTTCCTCAGTCATTGTGGAGAATCTGATAAGAACGGCTTTACCACATGTGGAAAATTTGGAAATAGGGGAACTTTATTTACAAGCGACCGCAGGATCTAAACTTCCTCTAGGCGTTTTTGGGAAATTTCGAAAAATATAAATTTACAGATTCCTTTTTCTGTCCTTTTAAGCTCTGTTCGTAATCGCTTAAGGCAGATATGAAACTCCGCGTTTCCTTGAAGCCAAATTTTTCCATTTCTTTTGTTATCGTACGATAGTAAATTATCCCTTGTAAGAGTTGATCTTTAAATCTTTGGATAACTTTCAGCTTTTTTATATCGTCAAAACTGTTTTTTACTAAGTTCTGAAGGTAGTCTACATAGAGATGCAGTTCGTTTAGAAACATATGAGGCCTATTTTTCAAGTCCAGTGGACGGCGACCATAAATATGATCTATCATTTCTTGAAGGGAATACGTTCTCTTAAAATAGGCGATATTTGGACCTGGGCAGATAGAAACAGCCGTAATCTCTTTGGGCTTCTGTATATTATATTTCAGATAGGCAGAAGCGGCAAGCCCCTCACACAAGCAGGTTTTTGCTGTAGTTTTATCAAACTGCTCCTGAAATTCTGTTTCGGGAAGCTGGCGATTTTTTAATTCTTTAATTTTAGCATGCTGATAAACACGGGAAGCTGTACATATGGGGACGTCCGAAAACTCCGTATTGGATACCAGATATTTCTTTGTGCAGGGACTTCCGGGAATGCCCTTGGCAATACGTTCCATCCGTCTTTGCTCCGCTGTACTTCCTTTAAAATTATTGAATGGGACGCCAAGTGGGGAAGAATCGCTTAGATAAAAATCGGCTTTATCTGCTTGCGTTAATTTGGTTAATGTATCGTTGTCAACCGTAGTTGCTTCCGGAACTAATAAAAACGGTGAGCCCCATCCGGCACTATCAAAGCCATAATAGGTTAAAAGGAATGTTTGTTCTTCAGCTGTCCCTATTCCCCCCTGCACACTGAATCTGATAGGGAGCGTGTGTACATTCGATATCCCCTTTTCAAGGAGGGATGCTCTATATATGCCGGAGAGTTCTTGAACAAGTTCCTCTTTCTTTTGTTTAAACTCTTCCAGAATAGGGCCTAGTAAATAACCGTCTGTTGCGAAAGCGTGCCCTCCACAATTTAACCCGGACTCTATGCGAAATTCTGAAACCCATAATCCTTTTTTAGCAAGGTATTTTGCTTGAATGTAGGCAGAGCGATAGTCTGATACTTTCAAGATAATCTTCTTCTCCAATACACCATATCGATTTGGAAAGAAAGCCGGTAATTCGGTAAGGTAATTATATAGACGAGGATTCATACCGGCTGATAACACAACGGAAGATCGTAAGTTAGATTGGGCGAAACCTCGTAATGCCGATAAAGCGTCCGAATATTTTTCGTCTAACATATTTCCTTTTGCATCCACGTTGAGCTTGTCAACCTTTGCCATAATGTTGACGTCAATTTCTCCGGGGACAACCATCGCTTTTAGTTCTTCCTCCAAAGTTGCTTTTTCAACTCCATCATCGGAAGCTAACATTTTTTTATAACGTCGTTTGCTTAGATCGGTATCTGGCAATAGCTCGAAATATTTTGTCAAATCGGAATCTGGTAAGAACTCCTCGTTCTTGATATGAAAAATCTGTGTATCAATAATCTGCTGTACTAAATTGAGATAAGCGGTGATTCGCTTAGCGCGATAATCTTCCTCCGTTTTCTTTATAGGAACATAATAAAGCTGGTTTTCGTGCGCGTGGAATGCTCGTATACGTTCGATAAGCTCATCGTCTACGATAGACATAACTGAGGAGATACCAAATTTTGCAACTTTTAATGGAGAGTCAATGGAGAAAGCTAACCCCAATACGGGGATGTGGAACGCGTGTTTCATGTGTATAGTGTATCATTACAAAATACAGCAATTCCACTCGGGTATAAAATAACGTAAGTGTTATATAAAAATGATTTCGGTCATTTTTCTCTTGTATCTCTACTCAAAAACAATCGTCTTATTGCCCTGTAGCATCACTCGGTCTTCCGTCAGCAAATGGATGGCTTGGCTTAATACCGCTTTTTCAATTTCCTTCCCTGCTGTAACCAAATTGGGAACATCATAACTGTGGTTGATCGATTTAGTACGTTGTACGATGATTGGTCCCTCATCCAGGTCGTTGGTGACGTAGTGTGCCGTTGCGCCGATAATCTTTACCCCACGTTTATAGGCCTGTCGGTAAGGATTTGCGCCAATGAATGCAGGGAGGAAAGAATGATGTATATTAATGAGCTTGCCCTCAAACCTTGCCACGAAAGTGGGAGAGAGAATACGCATAAACTTTGCCAGCACGATATAATCCGGTTGGTATGGTGCAATGGTTTCTGCTAGTTCCTGCTCAAACGCTTCCTTGCTTTTGTTTTCATGAGATATATAATGATAAGGAATATTGAACTTCTCGGTAAATTCTTTCAGCACTTCGTAGTTGCCGACTACTGCTTTTACAGAAGCATTAAGTGTTTTGAAAAAATGACGTACAAGGATGTCCGCAAGGCAATGATGTTCTTTAGTTACTAAGATAACAAGCTTCTTTTCACGAGCAGGATTGATGGACACCTGTGCGTGAGCAGGTAAGTTGTCTTCCAAATCCCGTTGCAATAGTGGAGTAGCAGCCGGCACGCCGCTACATACCACACGGACAAAGAATTTGCGATTTTCTTCGTCAACAAATTCCCGCATGGTGACGATATTTAAATGATGCTTAGCGATAACATGTGCGACACTGGCAACCAGGCCCACTGCATCTTGACACTGGATAAGTATTAAGGTTTGGTTGTTCATTATTTACATTGTAAAAAATACCGATGTTTTTTAGGAGGCAACGGCGGCTTTAGCAAGTTCTTCCTCCAGGTCGATTTCAATACGTAGATTTTCCACGATATGTTTCTGTCTGTCTGGTGTATTCTTACCCATATAATATTCTAGCAATTGCGGAAGTCTATTATCTTTCGAAAGAATGACAGGATCTAAACGCATATCTTTGCCGATGAAAAGCCCAAATTCGGAAGGAGAGATTTCACCTAAACCTTTGAAGCGAGTTATCTCAGGTTTGCCCCCTAGTTTAGCAATAGCACGTTGGCGTTCCTCATCCGAATAACAATAGATCGTTTCTTTTTTATTCCGCACACGGAATAGTGGGGTTTGCAGGATAGACACGTGTCCGGCCTTCACCAGATCCGGAAAAAATTGTAAAAAGAAAGTAAGCAACAGCAAGCGGATGTGCATACCATCCACATCAGCATCTGTTGCGATAACGATATTGTTATAACGCAGCCCGTCAAGGCCATCTTCTATATTCAACGCATGTTGCAACAAATTAAACTCTTCGTTCTCATAGACTATTTTCTTCGACATGCCATAGGAATTCAATGGTTTACCTTTCAAGCTGAACACCGCTTGGGTCTGTACATCACGTGATTTGGTGATCGATCCACTAGCCGAGTCTCCTTCGGTGATGAACAATGTCGTTTCTAGGTTACGTTCGTTTTTATCATTGAAATGGATTTTGCAGTCACGCAATTTCCGATTGTGCAAAGATGCTTTTTTTGCACGCTCATTTGCAAGCTTCTTAATGCCAGCAATGTCTTTTCGTTCGCGTTCTGATTGTAAGATACGCTTAAGCAAAGCGTCGGCTGTAGCCGAGTTTTTATGCAAATAATCATCCAGCGCCTTTTTAACGAAATCGTTGATAAAAGTACGTACAGTCGGGCCTTCAGGGCCGATACTTTGTGATCCGAGTTTTGTTTTTGTTTGCGATTCAAAAACAGGTTCCTGTACTTTGATTGCAATCGCGGCGATAATAGACGAACGTATATCTGCTGCATCGAATTCTTTTTTATAAAATTCCCGGATTGTTTTTACAACGGCTTCGCGAAATGCTGCTTGGTGTGTGCCCCCTTGCGTAGTGTGTTGCCCATTGACAAAAGAATAATATTCTTCACCATATTGCTGACCGTGTGTCAGTGCAATTTCGATATCCTCTCCTCTTAGATGGATGATCGGATAACGCATGGATTCTGCATCAATATTACGCTCAAGCAAGTCTTTTAGTCCATTTTCAGAAATAAACTTTTGCCCATTGAAATTGATGGCCAGCCCGGAGTTAAGAAACACATAATTCCATATCATGTTTTCTACAAACTCCATTCGGAATTTGTAATTTCGGAAAATTGTTTCGTCCGGATAGAAGCTTGTCGCCGTGCCGTTACGTTGCGTGGTTTCTTTTTGCTCGTCATTCACTAATTCGCCACGCTGAAACTGTGCAATACGGGTTACCCCTTGACGATATGATTGTACGGTAAATTGGTCGGAAAGCGCGTTGACGGCTTTCGTACCGACACCGTTTAGACCTACAGATTTTTGGAATGCCTTGCTATCGTATTTACCCCCGGTGTTGATTTTAGAGACAACATCCACTACTGACCCAATAGGAATTCCGCGGCCGTAATCACGTACCGCTACTTTATTGTCGTGTACAGTAATGTCGATCGTTTTGCCGGCGCCCATCACGAATTCGTCTATGGAGTTGTCGACAATCTCCTTTAACAATACGTAGATTCCATCGTCATAAGCAGAACCATCTCCCAATTTCCCGATATACATACCCGGGCGTAGACGGATATGTTCTTTCCAATCTAAGGAACGTATACTGTCTTCGTTATATGTCGTCATACGGTTTGTTTAAGTTTTCTTTGCTAACAAAAATAGGAAAAAGATTAGATAATTTCGGCAAGCTCTTTGCCTTATCCTTATTGTAGGAAAAGTTATGAAAGGAAAAATCGTCGTAAGCAAATTTTGGACAAATATCTTTTCGGGGAGAAGGGCGGTTGCGATTGTTATCTTTCCCTTTATATTTTTATTGGATCAGCGTTATAGGCAAGATAGGTATTTATTAAACCACGAAAATATACATATTAGGCAGGCAGCGGAGATGTTAGTTGTCCCTTTCTATATATGGTACGGTATCGAATTTTTGATACGCTACTTACAATACAAAAAATTTCGGCAAGCTTACCTTAATATTTCTTTTGAGCGGGAAGCCTACCGAAATGAAAAAAATCTGCATTATTTAAAAAACCGTAAATTATGGGCTTTTAGGAAATATGTTTAGTTGTCGTTTATTTCACTAATCGTAAATAACTTGCGACCTTCTTTTTAAGATTCCGGCGATCTACAATAAAATCTAGAAAGCCGTGTTCTAAAACAAATTCAGATGTCTGAAAACCTTTAGGTAAATCCTTTTTTATGGTTTCTTTGATAACACGAGGGCCTGCAAATCCGATCAATGCACCCGGTTCAGCAATGTTGATATCTCCCAACATGGCATAGGAAGCCGTTACACCACCTGTAGTCGGATCGGTTAATAAACAAACATAAGGTATTTTAGCCTGTGCTAACAACGCCAGTTTCGCCGATGTCTTTGCCATCTGCATTAGGGAGAAAGCAGCTTCCATCATACGCGCGCCGCCCGATTTGGAAATCAACATGAAAGGAATTTTATGCGCAATACAGTAATCGATAGCGCGGGCGATTTTCTCACCAACTACCGAGCCCATGGAACCACCAATAAAAGTGAAATCCATACAAGCAATCACGATATCTTGACCTTCCATTTTACCATGTGCACATCGGATAGCATCTTTTAATCCGGTTTTCGCCTGGCTATCGGCTAGTCGAACAGGATAAGGTTTTGTATCGGAAAATTGAAGCGGGTCACCTGACGTTAAGTTTTCAAATAGCTCTGTGTATTTGTTGTCATCGAAAAGGACAGAGAAATAGGCAGCAGAACCGATACGGATATGATAATCACAATACTGACAAACGTATTGGTTTTCAATTTGTTCACTGTTCAATAGCGGCTTTTTGCAATTCGGACATTTATTCCACATGCCATCAGGCGCTTCCTTTTTATTTTCGGTTGCAGTATTGATACCTGCCTTGTTTCTTTTAAACCAACTCATAAGATCACGATAATTCGGACTACAAATAAACGAAAAAAAATATAAAAAAGCGTGTGAGAACGGGACGGATTATGAAAGTGATAGAGCGTGTGAGGTTTATAAAATAAAAATAGGCAAGCTACTCCTATCGCACCGCTCAACCTAATACCCTTGCTTTGTTCCCAACCTGGGGGAGTCAAAGGGAGCTGGTCGTAGGAGACTTGCCTGCGACAAAAGTAGTAAAAAAATAGTTCTTTGGAAAACTTTTTATGTTACTTTGCTTAGGCGCTTGATTGTCAGTTAAAAATAATGTCGTTCGATAAGCACTTTAAAGTATCTTGTACGTTTTTCCTGGTAAAGATAGAAGTATACCGTTCATTTCCATTTCCAGAAGTATCATCGCTAATTTGCTCGTGGGCCAATCTAGGTATAGCGCTATTTCGTCAACGCGAGCCTGTTCCTTTTCATATAAGAAATTGTACACCCGTTGTTCATCTTTGCTAAGACTATTTGTTAATAGCGGAAGTTGTAATACCTCTGGTTTAGGCTTAGGACGCTCCCATCCCATCAAGTAAATCAAGTCATTTGCGTGGCGAATAAGGTGGGCACGGTGCGTTTTAATCAGATAATTACAGCCGGCAGAATATTCCTGGTCTATACCTCCAGGGAAAGCGCACACATCCCTATTATAGCTATTAGCAATCTCGGCAGTAATCAGTGCACCGCCTTTCTTTGCAGCTTCCACAACAATGGTCACGTCGGCCAACCCGGCGATGATCCGGTTTCTTGCCGGGAAATTATTGCGATCAGGAATGGTGCTAGATGGATATTCGGTAAGCAAACCTCCTTCTTCCAGCATGCGGGAGGCAATATCCCGATGTGCAAATGGGTATATCCTATCCAGTCCATGCCCCAGGACACCGATAGTAGGAATATTGTGCTTAAGCGCCAGCCGATGTGCTTGCACATCGATGCCATAAGCTAAACCACTCACAATTTGTATGTTGTATTCCTGTAAAGTGGAAACCAGCTCTTCGCAAAGACGTTTTCCATAAGCTGTTGCATTCCTAGTGCCCACAATACTGACACATCGATGGGGATTTAAATCGGCTGCACCCTTGTAATAAAGTAAGAGCGGAGCGTCTTCGCACTGCTTTAGACGACGCGGATATTTTGCTTCCTCGATCCAAAGAATTTCAATATTGTGCTTTTCAATAAAAGCCAGTTCTTGTTCGGCTTCACGTAGATAATTCTTCGAGAGGATAGATTCAACTGTTGCGTTCCCGATATTGGGAATTGAAAGTAATTGCTTTTTGCTGGCCTCGAAAATATTATCAACTGAACCGCAGTGAGTTAATAGGGCGCGCGCTGTCTTAGCGCCAACACCTTTGATCTTTGTAAGTGCTATTTGTTTGAGCATGGTCATAATTCAGAAACCTAAAGATAAGAAATTTATATAAAAACCCTAACTTTGATTAAAAATTAACAAGCATGGAATTACAAGGAGCGCAAGAACCATTTGATATAGAGATCGGAAACTTCATATATTCCGTCTTTCCAGAGGAAAAAGATGTTTATCTTGTTTTCAAAGAGGGAAAAGAATACGTTAAGATTGTAAAAGATACAGACACCTCCTGGCTAAAGTTGAATCCCGAAACTGAACTGCCCATGTTTGGGATGGACGAGGAAGTGAATCTTATTGGGCAACAGATAGATGAAGAATTAAAAGGGTAAATTACGCACCCTACATCGGCACATATACCACATATTTCGTATCAAAGAAATCCTCTTTAAAATAGGAAGATAAGGCATGCAGTTCTGCTTTTAGCCGCGATTCTTTAATTTCGTCCCGAAGATCGCCTCCTTTCAAATAAAGGATTCCGTTTGGAAGACCGTTTCGATCCTGCTTTGCAAATTTGTTCCGAACCCACGGCGCAAACTCGCCCAAACGAGTTACTGCTCGTGATACTATAAAATCATATTTATAATCCAATTGCTCTGCACGGATATGGTCAGCCTCTACGTTTTCTAGGCCGAGAGCCTCTGCCACTTCACGTACGACTTTAATTTTTTTTCCGATAGAATCGACGAGATGAAATTGTACCTCTGGAAAAAGGATGGCTAACGGTATACCTGGAAAACCACCTCCGGTTCCAACATCCAATATCTTAGTACCCGGTGTGAACTCCGGCATAAATTTGGCGATACCGAGTGAATGCAGTACATGCTTTAAATAAAGACTATCGATATCTTTTCTCGAAATGACGTTGATCTGGTCATTCCAGAATGGATATACCTCAGCCAATTGTGCAAATTGTTGTTTTTGTCTTTCCGTTAAACCGGGGAAATATTTGTAGATAATATCGACAGTTGGATTCATGTTGTTCATCACCATGATGTTTGTTTTTTGCCGCGGTTAAACAAACCGTTGATGCAAATATAAAAATAATACAAAACGTCAAGCAGCGGAAGCCAGATAAGCAAGTCCCGAACAACTAGTTTCGTGTATATACGGTTAAAAATAAAGAGTTGACTAAGCAAGCGCACACTATATATACCTAGTGGAATATACCATAAGCTAGGATATAGGACGAAAGACACGATCAGCATCAGGTAAAACAATAAAGCAGATAACAATTGTGTTGCAAGCATGCGCTTATGTTTGCTTTTATATAGTGTAGAAGCACCGGAATGACGTGCTTTTTGTTTATAATAGCTTTTCCACGTTGTCTTAGGAACGGATAGTATGTGCGCGTCGCGATGTATAGCGATGTTCACGTTTGTGTTGGTTGCATTGTGATTTACAAACAGATCATCATCTCCCGATTTGATATGCATATGCTTATTAAAACCTTTGCCTTTGTAAAAGAGAGACTTTGTATATGCCAAATTGCGACCAACCCCCATATATGCGTTTCCCTTTAAAGCATAAGACAAATAACTCATTGCCGTATGGGTTGTTTCAAATCGAATCAATTTATTCAGAAACCCGTTTTGTTTGAAATAAGGAGAGTAGCCCAGAACAATTTCTTTTTCAGACGAGAAAGCTCCCGTCATTTCGGCGAGCCAGAAAGGACTTGCCGGTTGACAGTCCGCATCCGTGAAAATGAGGTGTTCATGCGCTGCAGCCTTGATACCCATGGTGAGCGCGAATTTTTTCGTGTGTTTTAAGCGGATATGTTCTTTGATTTCCACGATCTTTAATCGTTCGGGATATCTGGAAGAAAATTCTTTGAGGATCCATTTTGTGTCGTCATCCGAACAATCATCAACCAATACTACCTCGAATAGAGGATAATCCTGCTTCAGTATTTGGGGAAGAAACGATTTTAAGTTCTCCTCCTCGTTGTGCGCACATATAACAACACTTACCGGAGGTTGCTGCGAAGTCTCGCGGAAAGATTTTATCGAATAAAAGGCTAATTTTCCATATACAAAATAGATATAGCAGAGTTGGATAAGTAACAAAATACCCAATACCCCTATAGGTGTATACGGAAGATAAGATAACAGTTGTTCCA
This sequence comes from Sphingobacterium chuzhouense, assembly GCF_014692525.1. Lineage (GTDB taxonomy): Bacteria > Bacteroidota > Bacteroidia > Sphingobacteriales > Sphingobacteriaceae > Sphingobacterium > Sphingobacterium chuzhouense. The sequence goes on along the minus strand of NZ_JACNYL010000005.1, from coordinate 250,391 downwards.
ATAGTGTCATACAGTGCAGCAAAGATACGGTGTCTACAAAGATAAATAGTGAAAAAGTTAAGTTTTATTAAGATTTTGGCATGCACTCGTTTCCTCTCGATTTTTATCCTATTTTTGCATTGATTTTGCTCAAAAGGGCACGAGGGATATTATAAATATGAAATTTACGCTTCAGGCAAAGGATATAGCATCTAAGGCACGAGCCGGTGTCCTAGAAACTGCACACGGAAATATTCAGACACCTATTTTCATGCCTGTTGGTACAGCAGGGACGGTGAAGGCTGTTCACCAGCACGAACTGGTGGAGGATATCCAGGCGCAGATTATTCTAGGAAATACGTATCACTTGTACTTACGTCCGGGTTTGGATGTTCTGCATAAAGCAGGTGGTTTGCATAAATTTAACCATTGGGATGGGCCTATACTGACGGATTCCGGCGGATATCAAGTGTATTCGCTGACGGAGGTACGTAAGATCAGAGAAGAAGGGGTGACTTTTCGTTCACATATTGATGGTTCGAAGCATCTCTTTACACCGGAAAATGTGATGGACACACAGCGTGTTATTGGGGCAGACATCATCATGGCTTTTGATGAATGTACACCCTATCCCTGTGAATACAGTTATGCTCGAAAATCGTTGGACATGACCCATCGCTGGTTAAAGCGCTGCGTAGACCGGTTTGACGGCACCGAACCGTTGTATGGATATGAGCAAACGCTCTTTCCAATCGTTCAAGGATCGGTATATAAAGATTTACGGGAAAAATCGGCGGAAGTGATAGCGTCTTTCAATCGGGATGGTAATGCTATCGGCGGGCTTTCGGTCGGCGAGCCAGCAGAAGAGATGTATGCCATGACGGAAGTCGTGACCAACATCTTGCCACAAGATAAACCCCGCTACCTCATGGGTGTCGGTACACCGATTAATATCCTCGAAAATATTGCGCTAGGTATCGATATGTTCGATTGTGTCATGCCCACAAGGAACGCGCGTAATGGTATGCTGTTCACGCAGAATGGTATTATCAATATTAAAAATGAAAAATGGAAAGACGACTTTTCGCCTATTGAAGCAGAAAGCGATTTGTTGGTCGATCAGATACATACAAAAGCTTATCTTCGTCATTTAATTAAGTCGCAAGAGATTTTAGGTGCGCAGATCGCATCGCTGCATAACCTTCATTTTTACTTATGGCTCGTAAAACAAGCCCGAGAGAAAATTATCGAGGGTACGTTTTATGACTGGAAAGAAAAGATGGTAAAAGTTTTAGGGCAAAGGTTGTAGAACATGAACATCATTGACCGCTATATCATAAAAAAATACCTGAGCACTTTCGTGTTCACGGTAGGTATTTTTATTGTCGTGATTGTCGTTTTTGATGTTTCGGAGAAACTGGATGACTTCTTAAAATATAAAGCGCCGATGTCCAAGGTATTTCTGGAATACTATGCGCTGGGTAGCATCCCTTTTTTCTTGAATATGTTGACACCGCTCATCAATTTCATCGCGGTGATTTTCTTTACCTCCAAGATGGCAGATCAAACGGAAGTCGTGCCTATTTTGAGTGGAGGAATGAGCTTTAACCGTTTTCTGCGACCCTATATGATCGCGGCGAGCATTATCTTTCTATTTACATTGGTATCGAATATCTGGATTATTCCCTATACTAATAAGATTAAGGTGAATTTTGAAAATGTCTATGTAAAGCCGCATAAGATTAGCACATCCACGATGTCTACGCATATGCAGATTGATTCCAATACGTACGTGTACATCGACAATTTTGATACGAAGCGAAATATAGGTTATAATTTCTCCATGGAGAAATTTGACGGCGACCAACTCACGGAGAAGCTGATGGCACAAAGTATCACGTGGGATTCCGTCGCTACAAAATGGAAAATAAAAGACTATACGGTGCGGAGTATTGATGGCTTGAAAGAGACAATGGAGAAAGGGGTAGATCGGGATACAACATTAGATATGCTACCTAGGGACTTCGAAACTTACGACAACGTATTTACCGCGATGGATACCAGGGAATTAAACCAGCGTATTGCAAAAGAAGAAACCCGAGGAACGGGTATGATGACCGATTTATTATTGGAAAAATATAAACGTTATATTGGGCCTTTTTCAGCTTATATTTTGACGTTAATGGGCGTATCACTGTCGTCTAAAAAAGTTCGTGGAGGTATCGGCTTGAGCTTGGGTATTGGTATAGCCCTGAGTTTTACGTTTCTCGTCCTGGTACAATTCTCAACGATGTTTTCCTTAAAAGGAGGACTACCACCGTTGATCGCGATCCTGATTCCAAATGTGTTGTTTTTGGTACTGGCATTCTGGTTAAAATATAAAGCGCCGAAATAGTGAAAAATAAAAATGTCCTTATCCTGCATTTCACGGTGTTGATTTGGGGATTTACAGGGGTATTAGGAGGTTTGCTATCTATATCGGCAGTCCATTTGGTATGGTATCGGGTTTTGATCGCGGCGCTTACCCTTTTTATTTATTTTATCTTCAAAGGTAAATCCATACATGTTACGAAGGAAAAGCTGATACAGTTTTTTATGGTCGGTGGTATTGTCGGTGTGCATTGGGTATTGTTTTTCCATTCCATCAAGATTTCCACGGTGTCTGTTACATTGGTAACACTATCTTCATTGACGCTATTTACCTCCATTTTGGAGCCCATTATTAATAAAACAAAAATATCCAAAGCAGATGTAGCCATAGGTTTGATTATCATATTGGGTATCTATCTTATTTTTAAATTCGAGTTTCAGTATGTATGGGGCATAATATTCGGGCTGGGAGCAGCCTTGTGCGCTAGTATTTTTTCTATCCTCAATGCTCGTATGGTCAAAAAGACCAGTCCTACGGTCATTACGTTTTATGAAATGCTGGGTGCATTTTTCTGGGTATCGGTTATTATGTTGTTTATGGGTGATTTCAACGAGAAAATGTGGTTACAGGATACCGATTGGGCTTACATTTTATTGCTTGGTGTAGTCTGCACGGCAGTAGCCTATGTACTAGGCGTTGCGGTGATGAAGGAATTGAGTGCTTTTACGGTTGCCCTGACTACGAACATGGAGCCTATATATGGTATCGTTCTGGCTATACTCATTTTTGGACAACAGGAAACGATGAGCTTAGGTTTTTATATAGGAGCCGTTGTTATTTTAGGGGCTGTATTTGTGTATCCTTATGTGAAAGTGAAAATTGAAAATAGAGAGAAAAGATTGATTAATCGGAAGTTGCATTGATAAAGAGAAAAAGTCGGACATTTTCCGGCTTTTTCTCTTTCTATATATAACCTAAGCGTATGAAACTGCTTTGTCCTTGCACTCCAATTCGGAGTATCCCATTAGGAATTCATCTACTTTTCTAGCACATTCGCGACCTTCGGAGATAGCCCAAACTACAAGGGACTGACCGCGGCGCATATCACCTGCTACAAATACCTTGTCAGCAGACGATTTATATTCGCCTTCTTGCGCTTCTACATTACCTCGTCCATCAAGCTTCACACCGAGTTGTTGTAATAAACCCTCATGTTGCGGGTGAAGGAATCCCATGGCCAATGTGACCAATTCGCAAGGGATTTCCCGTTCGGAGCCTTCTACTTCCTTAAATTTGGTTGGTCTTCCCAAAGCGTCAGTTTCCCATTCTAAATCAACAATCAACGCAGCACGTAAGTGCCCTTTATCGTCTCCCAAGAATGCTTTCGTGCTGACGCCCCAATTACGCTGACAACCTTCCTCGTGCGATGTCGTAGTTTTCAACAACATCGGGTAAGTAGGCCAAGGCATCGCAGCCGTGCGTTCCTGTGGTGGTTGTGGCATCAATTCAAATTGGGTCACACTTTTAGCTCCGTGACGATTGGATGTACCTACACAATCGGAACCCGTATCACCACCTCCGATAACCAATACATTTTTATCGGTTGCTAAGATTTCTTCTACATCGATAGGGGAGTTGCCTACCCGTTTGTTTTGTTGTTTCAAAAATTCCATCGCGTAGTGAACCCCTTTCAATTCGCGTCCCGGAATCGGCAGATTACGTGGGATCGTTGAACCACCTGCCAATACAATGCCATCGTAATCTTGCAATTCACTGCCAGGAACATTGACGCCTACTTCTGCATTTGTTTTGAATACGATACCCGATTGCTCCATCACTTCCACACGGCGGTCGATAACTGATTTATCCAATTTGAAATCGGGAATACCGTAACGGAGTAAGCCGCCTACTTTATCATCACGCTCGTAGACTACAACATCATGACCCGCTTTGTTCAATTGTGCGGCGGCGGCAAGACCGGCAGGGCCGGAGCCCACTACTGCCACGCGCTTGCCTGTCTTGATATAGCTTTTATTCGGCTGTACGTAATTTTTCTTGAAAGCAATTTCAATGATGTGCTTCTCGATCTCTTCTATAGCGACCGGTGGTTTGTTGATGCCTAGCACACAAGCTGATTCACAGGGTGCTGGACAAATTCTTCCCGTAAATTCGGGGAAGTTATTGGTCGATACCAAGATGTTATATGCTTCCTCCCAACGGGCGTCATAAACGGCGTCGTTGAATTCTGGAATCACATTCCCCAGCGGACATCCCGAATGGCAAAAAGGAATGCCGCAATTCATACACCGTGCCGCCTGTTGATTCAGTTGGTCGTCGGTGTAGCTATGTACAAATTCTTGATAATTTTGTTTTCTGCTCTCTACAGATTCTTTCTGAGGAAGCGCTCTTTCAAATTCTAAAAATCCTGTTGGTTTTCCCATGACTACTATTTCCTCCGCTAATTAAGCTTCCACTAATTTTTTACGTAACACATTCTTGTATTCGCGCGGGAATACTTTGATAAACTTACTCTTTTCGCTTGCCCAGTTTTGCAAGATGAAATTCGCCCGCTCACTGTTGGTGAGGTGTATATGGCGCTTCAACAAAGCGATGATCTCGTTTTCATCTTCTGTATCCAACGGATCAAGGTCTACCATCTCCTGGTTACAGTTATCACGGAAGTTGCCTGCGATGTCATAAATCCAAGCGATACCGCCACTCATACCAGCAGCAAAGTTACGTCCTGTTTCGCCCAGAATTAAGGCACGCCCTCCTGTCATATATTCACAACCGTGATCGCCGATACCTTCCACGACGGCTGTAGCTCCGGAGTTTCTTACTGCAAAACGCTCGCCTGCCATACCGTTGATAAAGAGGTGACCCGATGTTGCGCCATATAAAGCAACGTTACCAATGATGATGTTCTCATGTGCTATCAACGGACTGTCATCTGTTGGGTAGATAGCAAGTTGTGCCCCCGAAAGTCCTTTGCCTACATAATCGTTGGCTTCACCTTCCAATTCAAACGAAAGCCCTTTCACGCCAAATGCACCAAACGATTGACCGGCTGAGCCTTCAAACTTGAAGTTGATGGTGTTGTCCGGTAATCCGTCTGCACCGTGTACTTTGGATATCTCATTCGATAACAATGTACCTATGGTACGATCAGTATTTTTTACTTTGAATGTGCCGAATACAGGTGTCTTTGTATCAATGGCAGGTTTAGCTTGGTTCAGTAATCCCCAATCTAAAATCATACTCATGCCATGATCCTGCTCCTGTGTGTTGTATAAACTTTCAGATGGCTCGTTTCGAGCAACATGCAATATCTGCGAGAAATCTATCTTTGCTGCTTTCCAGTGATCGATATTTTCACGTTTCTTCAGGAACTGCGCGCGGCCTACCATTTCGTTTATCGTACGGAAACCAAGCTGCGCCATTGTCTCCCGTATTTCTTCTGCAAGGAAGCGGAATAGGTTGACGATGTCTTCTGGTTTTCCGGAGAATAACTTCCGCAATTCGGGATCTTGTGTAGCGACGCCAACAGGACATGTGTTCAGATGGCATTTGCGCATCATGATACAACCACCGGCAATCAATGCTGCTGTAGCCACACCCCATTCTTCCGCACCCAATAAGGTGGCGATAACAATGTCGCGTCCGGTTTTCATTTGTCCGTCAGCTTGCAAGACCACACGGCTACGCAATTTGTTCTGTACAAGCGTTTGATGCGCTTCCGCTAGTCCTAATTCCCATGGTAAGCCAGCGTGTTTAACAGAACTCAATGGTGATGCACCCGTACCGCCATCAAATCCGGCGATTAGAATCACATCAGCATGTGCTTTTGCGACTCCCGCAGCTATCGTACCTACACCAGCCTTAGAAACCAGTTTTACGTTGATTCTCGCTTGGCGATTTGCATTTTTCAAGTCGAAAATTAATTGGGCAAGATCTTCGATAGAGTAAATATCGTGATGCGGCGGCGGAGAGATTAGTCCGACACCCGGCGTTGCATGACGTAGACGGGCAATAAATTCGTCTACTTTATGTCCCGGTAGCTGACCACCTTCACCCGGTTTTGCACCTTGTGCCATCTTTATTTGGATTTCGTCCGCTTCGGTTAGGTAGTGTGACGTCACACCAAAACGTGCAGATGCTACCTGCTTAATAGCAGAACGCATCGAATCACCGTTAGGTAACCGTTTAAAGCGGACAGCATCTTCACCACCCTCGCCTGTGTTGCTTTTCGCGCCGATACGGTTCATCGCTATTGCAAGTGTACTATGTGCTTCCGTCGAAATCGAACCCATGGACATAGCTCCTGTAGCAAAACGTTTCATGATGCTTTCTGCAGATTCTACCTCTTCCAGCGAAACAGGCGTTCTATGCTTTGCAAAATCAAGCAATCCACGCAATGTATACATCCGTTCTTTTTGGTTGTTGATTAAAGCTGCGTATTGCTTATAGGATTCGAAATCACCTGTGCGGCAAGCCTTTTGTAAAAGGTGTACCGTTTCGGGATTCCACAAATGGCGTTCCCCACGGCGTTTCCATTGGTAAACGCCTCCCTCAGGTAATAGTTTCTGTTCTACGCGCGATTGGCCGAAAGCTCTCCAATGTTTGGATAATGCTTCTGTTGCAATATCATCTAAGGTTAATCCCCCGATACGGGAAACCGAACCACAGAAATATGTATCCACCACAGATTTTTCGATTCCAAGGACTTCAAATATCTGCGCTCCGTGGTAAGATTGCAATGTCGAGATACCCATTTTTGAGAATATCTTTAACAAACCTGCACAGATAGCTTTTACGTAATTTTTCCTTAATTCTTCCCAACTCAATTCTGTTTCGATCTGTCCCAGTTCTTTCATGGTACGGATCGAAGCTAATGCCATATAAGGATTGATTGCCGTTGCTCCGAAAGCTAACAGACAAGCAAAATGGTGTACTTCCCACACATCGCCGGCTTCGACAACTAAACCTACAGCACCTCTGTTTCCTGTTTTAATAAGGTGGTGATGTACAGCAGATATCGCCAAGATCGATGGAATAGCACAGTGTTGCGAGTCAATGGCGCGATCGGAAAGAATGATGACTTCAAAACCATCACGGACGGCATCATCGGCGTATCGGCATAGTCTTTCTAGTCCGGCTTCCAATGAACCTGGCTTACCGTCTGCTTTGAAGTAAAGTTGTAACGTTTTCGCCTGGAAGATACCGGTGTCGATAGAACGTAGTTTTTCTAATTCGCTCGACGTTAGTATCGGGTGTTCTAACGTTACACAATGACAGAATTTTTTGTCTTCTACTAAAATATTCCCCGCATTACCGATGAATGTCGCTAAGCTCATCACCAAACGTTCGCGGATCGGATCGATCGGCGGATTGGTAACTTGGGCAAAGAATTGTTTGAAATAGCTGGACAGGTGTTGCGGTTGGTCGGAGAGAATTGCCAATGGTACATCCGTACCCATCGAGCCAATCGGCTCATAACCGGTCAATGCCATCGGCGTGATGATACTTTCTAAATCTTCACGTGAATAACCGAATGCCTGTTGGTATTTGAATACTGATTCTTTTTTAAGGTAAGTATATGTAACACGAGGGGCTTCCAATTCCGCCATGCGGATTTTATAGTTATCTAGCCATTCACCGTAGGGTTGTTGGCGAATAAGTTCGCCTTTGACTTCCTCGTCGGAACGGATACAGCCTTTTTCCATATCCACGACGAAAATTTTCCCAGGTTGCTGACGGCCTTTTTTTATGATTAGGCTTTCCGGTACGGGTAATGCACCCGCTTCTGAAGCCACGACCACGCGATCATCAGAGGTAATAGCAAAACGAAGCGGTCGCAAACCATTGCGATCGAGTGTTGCGCCAATGGTATTACCATCTGTGAAACACAAGGCAGCAGGGCCGTCCCACGGTTCCATTAAGGTTGCATGGTATTCATAGAATGCTCTCTTCAGTGGATCCATTTGGGTATTGCCGTCCCAGGCTTCCGGTACAAGCATGAGCATCACATGCGGCAAACTTCTTCCGCTATGTAAAAGCAATTCCACGACGTTATCCAAACAAGCCGAATCCGATTGCCCGCGATCTACTACAGGAAGCAATATCTGCATCTCTTCTTCAGTGAAATAAGGAGATGAAAGCGCCCTTGCTCCGGCATAAAACCAATTTAGGTTTCCGGTCAAGGTGTTGATTTCACCATTGTGCGCAATATTGCGGAACGGCTGTGCCAACGACCAGGAAGGGAAGGTATTCGTAGAAAAACGAGAATGCACTAATCCGAATGCCGATACAACACGTGGGTCTCTCAGATCTTCGAAATAGGTACCGACTTGATAGGTCGTTAATTGACCTTTATATACGATCGTCTTACAAGACAATGAAGCGATATATAGCGGTAATGGATATGCTTGATGTTGTTTGATTTTTTGGATAATGAGGCGCCTGAGAACGAAAAGCTTCCGTTCGAAATCCGTTGTGCCGGACACACCATCAGGGCGAGAGACAAAAAACTGAACAATCTCGGGTTCTGCGCCCAATGCCGTTGGGCCGATGCCCTCACGGTTGACAGGAACGTCGCGGAAGCCTAAAAACTTCATGCCGCGCTCTTCCGTTGCTTCCATAATGGTGTTACGACAAATCTGGTTCAACTCTTCCTCTTTAGGAAGAAAGACCATGCCCGTGCCGTAATAACCCGGCTCTTCTAATTGGATGCCAAGGTTTATACACTCTTCCCACAAAAATTCATGTGGTAATTGAATCATAATCCCAGCTCCGTCACCACTTTCAGGGTCACAACCACATGCACCCCGGTGTTCCATGTTTTCTAACATGGTTAACGCATCCTTGACTTGCTGATGCGACTTCTTGCCTTTAATGTGAGCTACAAAGCCGACACCACACGCATCACGCTCAAAGTCAGGATTATACAGCCCTTGTTCCGGTAATCTTTCGTTTGTCATTTCTCTCCTCAAAATATTTGGTTGCTAATATATGAATAAAAAATGTTTTTTGTTGTAATTTTTTTAAAAAAAATGATTTGATGTTAAGGTATTTGTAATTAAAGGTGTTTTTATTGCGGAAATCGTATTTGCTATTTGGATTCAGTCTACGGTTTTGAAAAGCAAATGATCTGTACAGTATTTTCCGACCAAAGCCTAATAGTCAATGGGTGGAAAATTTAAACAGAGTGAATCGAGATGTCAAAGGATTGATCGGAATCGATCACATGTACGAGGATTAGAGTAAGAAAATGACACCTTTTATGGAAGTTTACTTTGTGAAGGGGTGGAATTGGTAAGGTATACTTTTAATAACGGTAGTATTTCGATGGATACAATAGAAATGTTCGAATTCTAAAAATGAACTGTGTTATTTCGTTGTAGCCGACTTCGCTTTCGCCTCTCGCAAGATTAGTCCCGATTTATCGGAAAATCCTTATTTCACATCATCAACCATCATAATAAAATCCCTGAAATTATCTCGGGTGACCACCTTAACATCCGCCTGATACGTTGTAACGAAGTTTGACGGGATACTGGCTTTTGCTTTTGGATTCCATTTGAACTCAAATCCTTTGATTTTTCCATCGGACTCTTCCACATAATCTATTTCTTGTTGTTGTTTGGTGCGCCAGAAATAGGAGTTGCAGTATTGTCGGTGGTAATGATTTCGCTTGAGTCTTTCAGCCATCAGAAAATTTTCCCATAAAACCCCTACGTCGTTCCGTAGACCTATTGGATTAAAATTCTGGATCAGTGCATTGCGGATACCGTTATCATAGAAATAAAACTTTCGGTTTGTTTTGATTTCGTTACGGAGGTTGCGACTAAATGACGTCAGTGGGTAGATGATATACGAAAGTTCTAGTAAATGGATATAGCTTGAAACGGTGTTTTTGTCTACTCCTGTTAGCTGTGCAATTTCGTTATAACTGACTTCGCTTCCTACCTGAAATGCCAATGCTTGAAGGATTTTTTCCAGGATTTCAGGTTTCTTGATATTCGCGAAAGATAGGATATCTTTAAATAGGTAACTCTGCGTAATCTCGTTCAGAATCTCCCGCTCTTCGCCTGTGTTATTGATTACATCCGGATAAAAACCATAAATCAAACGGTTTTCGAGATCTCTTGCAGCATCTAAATAACCGATCGATTTTTCGTATTCTTCATAAGAAACAGGGAAAAGAAAGTACTCAAATTTTCTACCTGTAAGCGGTTCGTTCATTTGATTCCGAAGTTCAAAAGCTGATGAACCACTCATAATCAACTGTACAGCTTTGAACTGGTCATGAATAATTTTTGCTGTAAGTCCTATGTTTTCAATCCGTTGTGCCTCATCTATGAAAACAATCTTGGAATTTCCAATGATGCTCTCGATTTCCTTGGTGTTAGGATTGGTTAGCCTTTCTCTTACCAAAGGGTCATCACCATCAAGAAACAAAAAATCTGATCCTCTTAATATTTCTCTAATAAGCGTCGTTTTCCCGACCTGCCTTGCACCGATCAGTATAATCGTTTTTCCCTTAAACAATTTGCTCGAAATTGTATTTTTAATCGTTCTTTCAATCATTATTTCTCTCCCATTCACCAAAAGTAATGCTTTTTAGTGAATTAATTCACCAAAAGTAATGCTTTTTAGTGAATTAGGGGGAGTGGTACTATACTTTTTGTTCCTCGTTATTCTCTATAATTGCTCATGGAAGTGCGGATACGTAAATACAAAAATATGTACGAATTTTTGTTCTGAAATTCATTTTTATGCAGGAGTTTTGTTTGTTAGTGTTAAATCAAGTTGTGTGATAGTATAAGTGCTCTAGTAATGATATGAACATCCGCATCGTAGGCATTTACAAAGTTGGAAGGGATTTTTACTTTTATGTTCACCGAAAGGAATGTTTTTTAGTGAGTATGTCTACACCGCTATTTTTTATCCAACGGATAATGCTTATTAACATATTGCTGCACACGCAACGCCCTTTGGTAAACCGCTTCGGACTCATGATGCACACGGCTGTATTGTTCAGAGACCTCCTCACCATAATCAAAATATTCCTGTTGGAGTTTGCGTGTATCACCGAGTACGCCGAAAAATTCCTGCTGGTCGCGATCCAATGAGATGATATCGACGGAAACATCATCGTAACGGCGGAAAACCTGGTGGATCAATTCATCACCCTTGTCGTCCTGCCTGTCAAACCATGACTCGTTTTCATAAATATAGTCTGCCCAGTCGTCGAACCACTGCATTTCCTCCACAACCAACCGATGTAACGCGCGAAGATCTTCGTTATGGCTGTCCACCGCGGTGTAGAAATCCGCTATATCGATCGAAAACCGTTCTCCCATATCGGGGAGTTCCACGTTTTCTGCGAGCTTAAAGGCCGCTTCCAGAAAAATCAGTTGCTGTTTTATAAGTGAAAGTCGGTGTTCGAGTTCGATTGTTTTCAAATCAATCTCCAAAAAACTGTCTTTATGATACATCAGATCCTGTTTCGTCTCCCATGTCTGGTCATGCATGCGGTAATAGGCTTCCAGTGCCTTTACCTCGAAATCTAGCGCTTTCTTTTTTAGGTCAAATCGAAGTATAATAGGGCGTAGGGGATGTTCTTTTACGATCTCTTTCATTTTATTACAATATACAGTTATTTTTATGGAAAATGGCTGCCGTTATTCCAATCTCGTGATGAAGATCAGAAATAACGGCGCCTTTCTTTGAGTTTATGATGCTTCTGCATGTTGTTTTCTTACTTCTATTACGTTAGAAGTTCATTTATTAATCTTGGAAAATGTTCTTCTGCAGAACGGTCTTAAACCACGTAGCTGGATACTACATTGCTGTAGTTCGGTTCGGAGTTGATGCCCATATAGGTGGCACGGAATTCGTACTCCTCAAACATCTCGAGGCCTTCCAGCGTGCAGGTAGACCTGGTGCTGAACTGCGTTTGCCATTCTGTTTCGCCTTTTTTGCGCGCTTCAAACCGGTACATACGTGCTCCTTTCCAGCGGTCTATCTTCAATTTGATGCGCCGGGAACCGACCTGTTGCGGTTCGGCAACCAGGTTCGTAGCCTTCGGTGCCGGGCCGTCGTAGGATTGGACGTCTTTAGGAAGCGCAAAGCCCGAAGCCAAGATGAGGTTTACGTCCTTGTTGGCAATCGTGTCCACATATTTCGCCAACTCGGTAAGCAAGTATTCCAGGCGCTTTCTTTTGTCTTGCCGAATCCGGATTGCGCGGCGGTCGCGATAGGCAGCTTCCGTAGCCGATAGCCGGAAGTCGGTGAGCGCTGCTTCCATCGTGTCCAGTCCCGGTACAGGTTCCGGATAGGTCGCTGTCGCGGCTCTCATGTTGGTGATAATTTGTTCTACATACTGCATCAGATTGTCATCTTTCAATCTTTGCGATTGTGTTGTGGGTTTACTCATTTTTTTACTTTTTTAAAAATTATACATTGTTATTTAACTTGTTGCAACGATACAAACATACGACATGAGTTTGGCGCCGATATGGTAAAATCCTGCCAAAATTGGGGGTACCCCGAAAAACTTTTGGCAGGATTTTACCATATAGAACGAGTTCTTGTATGTTGGTTTATGACAAAAAAACGTTGTTTAAAATATGCTGAGTGCTGTTTTTTAGGAATAAATATAGAAATATGACAAAAGTATAAACGCATTCTCTTTTTGAAAAAGAGCACGCTTTTTTTTAGCAAGAATGCGACAGCGCAAAAAAAGAATGCACTTTTTTTGCACTATAGCGATACCATTTCTTTTGATATCGGTACATCGGCATTTTTTACCGTTTCTTTTTCTTTTGGGAAGGCTATGATGTGGCAAAGTATCGAACATATTTTGCAGGAGATCGATCATGTGCGATTTTATAGCAGTATAATACGGGATTATGTCGATACCGCACAAAATAGTATTGATCTTTTTTTGCGGGGTATCCGTCTAATTCTGCTTAGGATGTATATGAAAAGAAAAAATATTGCTCTTTTTTTCGAATGTATTGCTCATATACGGCAAAAGATGGCTACAATCTTGCGGAAGAGCCATCATTTTTTATAAAGCTCCACGCTTTTTCTTCTTTTTCGACTTGCGGTACATCTCCCGTTCTTTGGTAGGGGAATGGCCGAAGCATTGTACGAATTGTTTGTAGAAATAGTGTGCCGTGGAAAAATTTAACTGAAAAGCGATGATGTCTATAGAGTCATCTGTTTCACGGAGTAATTCCCGACCTTTATGTAATCGGATGGTCTGTATGGCTTTATGGACGGTCATGTGTTTGTCTTGGAAGGCTCGATATAGCTTGCGCGAACTGACATGTATACGTTCAGCGATGGTGTCAATGTTAATATCCTCATCCATATAGTGCTCGGTAATGTACTCGATGGCTTCATGATAGATTACAATATCTTCTTTGTGAAGCGAACGGACTTTATCATGCAGATCTTGATGATATACATCTGTGAGTTGACAAAAATGATCCTGAATTTTGCCATGTAGCGAGTAAGGGGTATCCGCAAATTGCCGCATTTTTTTGAAGATTTGTTTGATACGGTAGCCGATGTTTATCCTGGAAAAGTAGGGCTGGGCTGCGGTAGTTGGCTTTTTGAGCAAAGGCCATTCGGATGTAAAGGCTTTTGCGTTGTCGATATTCAAACCCAGCAGCACCATCCAGACCCTTCCGGTCTTGATACCTATTCTCTGTGGCCGGCTCATGCCGTAAAAACCCCGATATCCATCAATGGATAATGCGGTGTGTTGTGCTTTGTCTCGTTGAGAGTGCCCGGCAAACTGAAAAAGCAACCAAAAACAGTCTGGTTGCGCCGGAAGCTCTATATGCCAGTCTGATTCAAACGTTCCTTTGACTTCCATGACATACATATCTTTCTGCTGCCTGGAAGCAACATACTGTTTCTTCTCGCAAAGAATAAAATCGTCCGCTGTCAGAAAATTAAGATGCAGCCCCGGAGGGCTACTGTCGCCCGCTACGTCAGATTTAGGTAATGAAATACGAATGCTATCATTGGTCTGTGTCATGGCAAGGCAATTGATTGGTTACCCCTTTTCCTCCAGCTTTTTGTATAATGCGAAATATTCTTCTTGCGTCGGCGGATAGCCTTGGGGCCAGTCACCATAAACATCGAAATAAGCGATAACCGCTTCGGAGGGTAGCTCCCTCGCTGCGTTATTGAAAACCTCGTCGATGTCGGGATCACTGGTTATGCCTAACTGATAGTGTTCCCTATTTTTATAATTAGGGATCTTCTTTGATGTTTCATTAGGCTCGTTCAAATGATTCTCTATAACTTCCAGAAGTTCGTAATCAATATATACCAACGAATATTCCGTTTTTTGGAATGCCCCTATCAAAATTTTCATAAGCGGGAGCCATTTAACCTTACGGATCAACATTCGTTTGTACCCATAAATTCTTGGGAACTGTGTATAAGACCGTCCCTCAAATATTCCTAAGTCACGGGCAACAATGGTAGCAGCATTGCTAGCCACTTCAGGATGTACTTCTAACCATTCTTCGGAATCTTTGGATTGAAAATAAAGGCAACGGGATAAAAAAAAGAGCGTTTCTGCGAATAAAGAAGCCAATTCCAATTCAGGGCTGTACGGTCTCTTTTCATAACTTGTTGTAATAGGATCAATAGTGTTTAACACTTCCCAGATTTCTTGATCAATTGGGTTTTCTGATAGAACGCCTGTTTTTCGGACGCGGGAGTCTGTTCCGTGCTGCAGGTCAAAGTTATGGTCTATAACCTTGTAATAGAGTTTCTCAAAGAAATGTTCTCTTGCGTTTAAATGGAATAACGCATGATAGGCACTTTTTTCCCATCCTTCTGGTGTTAACTCTCCGATCAGTTCAGGTAAGATTTTAAAGAGATCGGTGAATACATTGATCATTGCTTTTCTAGGGAAATGTTGGTGGTTGTTGAGCAAATTTGTCATAATGGTTTTACTTTGATGTTTCTCAAATTTAAGAAAAAATGAGTGTAAACCAAATTTGCTTTTAATGGAGCTGGGGATGTTAACACAGAATCGGATAGGTGATCGCTACTGTTTAAACAATCGATTGCTTAGAACTTCTTTTTGCACACCTCGTTTATATTCTGTAATATTGATATTACATAACGTAATATAATAGAAAAGTACTATTACTGTCAGTGATATAATTCCATGACAAAGCCTAATAAATAGTTTATGTTTTATTAATGAACAAATAACGACGGGATGTTAGCTTTGCTAATTCAACAAACGACCATAAGCATATCATGAAGTATGGAACACTATCGGCAAGATGATGAGCTATTGTGGCGAAGATTTCAACGTGGAGATGTCGAAGCCTTTACCCAAATTGTAGATAAGTATAGCGACGTTCTGTACGACTATGGCGTACGATTCTCAAAAGACAGCGAACTTATAAAGGACTGTATCCAAGATATTTTCTATGTGTTGTGGAATAGGAAAGAAAATTTGAGCGAAGTGAGATCGGTCAAATTCTATTTGATGAAATCCCTAAGACAGAAAGTCATTCGGGAAATACCGAAATGGGCACAGTCCACGCCACTGGAACAAATCTACGACGAAACAAATTTCCAGCTTAACATTGAGATTGAACAGGAGTCTCCTATTTCTCCCGAAGCACAGCAAAAATTCTTATCCTATATTGCTTCCTTGGCACCACGCCAAAAAGAGCTACTTTATCTTCGATTTTATCAAGGATTAAAACAGGATAAAATAGCCGAGCTCATGCAATTAAACAGGCAGTCGGTATACAACCTGCAACGCAGTGCTTTATCTGCATTGCGGAAAGTTGTGGATTATGAAGCCGTAGTCGCGTTGATGTACAGTATAATTTTTTTACTTTTTTTAAATATGTATGAGTAGATTTCTTTAATACCTGCCTCTTTATAATAAAAGAGTCCATGTAATGAAGAAATATGCGGCATATTTAATAGAAGATTTCCTTATTGATGATGATTTCGTTAACTGGGTTTTATTTCCGGATATAGATTCCAACCGCTATTGGGAAAATGTAATGACGACCAATCCTAAGGTCGTTCCTCTTATCGAACAGGCCCGTGACATCTTGCTAAGGATACAGATAAAACCCCATTCCAAAATGCCGGCAGGAATGAAAGCTGATCTGATGGCCAATATAAAACAGTATACCCGGCATACGGAGGTACTGCTAACAAAGAATCGTTTTGCAAATTACAAATTGGCCGCATGGACGGTTGCTGCTTCCCTGTTGATCACTATCGGAGCATTTCTATATTTCCAATTCGGAGAACAACAGCAAGACATGTATTTGATTACAGAAAATGTAAAAGAAAATGTAAATAAGAAAAAAATTACCAATACCGCTACGATACCGTTAGTTGTGCTGTTGCCGGACAATTCTACTATCGTACTCGATCCGCAGGGTTCTATTGTGTATGATGAGCAGGGCTTTTTGAAAGACAGAGTGGTTCATTTGACGGGAGAAGCCTTCTTCGAAGTCGAACGTATGCCACAAATGCCCTTTATCGTGCGTACCGAACATTTGGAAACGAAAGTTTTAGGAACGAGTTTCCGTGTCAGTGCCAACCGGCAAAATTCGGCTCACAGAGTGACAGTCAATACGGGGTTGGTTGAAGTTAAAAGTGGCAATGAGACTTTACGTGTCTCCGCAAATCAAGAAGCAATATATGAAGTAAATAAGAACGAACTGATCCAAGAAGCTATGCGTGAACAAGCTCCATTGTCTAAGGAGATCGTGGACGAATTGTTTACGTTTCAGGAAAGCCCACTGGAGATTGTATTGGACGCTTTAGCTGATCAATATAATATAGCCATTGAAATTCCGGAGGAGGGGTTGGCACAACGCACCATAACATTGTCTTTGGGTGATTTGCACCTGTATGAAAAGTTGGCATTAATCTGTAAGGCGGTGGAAGCAAAATATCAATTGGTGGATGGCCGCATCATTATTCTATCAAACTAAAAAATAGCGTATGGGAATATAGAGACAAGGAAGAGAAAAATATCAGCGATGTCTGGAACATCGCTGACAAAAATACATCTCATACATCCGAAAAATTGGTCGTTCGACGGATGTTGAGAACAAAAAATCTGTTAAATCTTAATCATAAAATCTAACATCCTAATGTATGAAAAATAATTCAACTCTGTTAATCCTTATGAAAATAGGAACATTGCAACTCTTTTTTTTACTGATGGTTATGGGAACAGCCTTTGCGAATAACACCATCGCACAAGGTGTACTAACGAAGAAAGCACCTTTAATAAAATCTACCCAGACCATGAGTAACCAACTTAAAGCATTGGAAAAAGCTTTTGGGGTCACATTCGTATATAGTCCGGAGCTGATCGGTGCGAACCAAGCAACCGTTATACCTGCTTCAAAAGAATATGTGCTGTCAGATGCACTCAAAGCACTTTTTGAACCTTTAGGTATCGGTTATGAAGTTTACGACCATAACATTGTACTCAATAGAGCGGCAAAAAATAAGGCACCTACCCGACAGCAGCGTACAATAACGGGAAAAGTTACAGATTCGGACAACCATCCCCTTGTTGGTGTGTCTATCCAGGAAGTTGATGGGCAAG
This sequence comes from Sphingobacterium chuzhouense, assembly GCF_014692525.1. Taxonomy (GTDB): domain Bacteria; phylum Bacteroidota; class Bacteroidia; order Sphingobacteriales; family Sphingobacteriaceae; genus Sphingobacterium; species Sphingobacterium chuzhouense. Next base: position 232,401 of record NZ_JACNYL010000005.1, on the reverse strand, counting down.
GAAGGACGTCAACGGATGATAAAGGTGAGTTTTCGTTGGCGTTACAACCGGGGAACAGCCAAATCCAGTGTAGTTATGTAGGTTATATCACCCGTGAAATCTCAGTTGAAGACACCTATATGACGATTGTGATGGTACCTTCGATTGCTGATTTAGAAGAAGTAGTTGTCGTGGGGTATAGCAGTCAGAAAAAGGAAAATATTACCGGATCCGTTGCGATTATAAGCAGTGACGAGCTGACCGATGTAGCGTCACCGAATGTGAGCAATATGTTGCAAGGGAAAGTTGCCGGTTTAGATGTGAGTGCTGGAACGGGTCAACCGGGGCAATTACCTACGATCCGTATTCGGGGCGTAAGCTCTATCCGCTCTTCCCGTGATCCTATTTGGGTAGTCGACGGGGTTATTCAGCACGATACTCCCCGTTTAAATCCACAAGATGTAGAGTCGATTTCCGTTTTGAAAGATGCCTCTTCGGCAGCTTTATATGGTTCACGTGGCGCAAATGGCGTGGTCGTCGTGACCACCCGTCGAGCAAAAGGTGACGGGCAAACAACCATTAGCTTCAGCAGTAAAACAGGCGCTTCGGATTTCAATACTGGCGGCTTTAAAGTGATGGATGGACCGGAGTTATATGATTTTTGGTCGACGTTCGGTAACCAGAGTGGTATACCTTCTTGGTATAATGAAGACCTACTCCAAACAAACACCGATTGGCAAAAACTGGGGACACAGACCGGTATAATCCAAGATTATAACCTTTCTTTGAATGGCAATTCGGGCAAAACCAGTGTATTTACGGGTTTCAACTATTTTAAAGAATCCGGTTCGGTAAAAGGAATGACGTTTGAGCGGTTTGCCGGACGCCTGAACCTAGATTATAAGATTTCCGATAAACTCACGGTGAGCCCTAAATTATCTATGACCTACAGTACGACGGATGATCGGGAGCATAGTTTGTATGACATGTTTACATATCTGCCGTGGGATAAGCCATACGATGAATCGGGCAGCCCAATTAATGCGCAAGCGCCGGGATCAGGTTGGAGAGGAAGAGATTTGACCAACTATTTATACGATTTGCAATGGAATTACAGTAAGGAGAATGTATTTAACATTATGGCCAATCTGGATGCATCTTATGAAATACTGCCGTCGTTAACATTTAAGACAACCAATAACATCACCTACTATGTAGCGGACGGTATGGACTATGTCGATCCTCGATCTATCGCCGGCTTATCGGATCAAGGGCGCTTGGAAAATGCCAATGCGTATCGAACAACCCGTTTTACGAATCAGATGCTTACGTATAAAAAGTCTTTTGATGAGCACATGATTGACGCTTTAGTGGCTTATGAGTATAACGACTATGCTTACAAGAATAATGTAGGTATTGGTAAGGGTATTGTGCCGGGCATCACGGTACCTGATGGTGCATCGGAACCTTTGTCCTTGGAAGGTACGACCAATGATTATGCTTTCCAATCGGTATTGATGAACGTTAACTATAGCTATGCAGACCGCTATATTATGCAGGCGTCATTCCGGCGGGATGGGTCTTCCCGCTTCGGAACGAATACGAAGTATGGTAATTTCTTTTCAGTAAGTGGTGCATGGAACATACATAAAGAGTCCTTTTTTAATGTCGAAGCGATTGATTTTCTACGTATAAAGGCTGCTTATGGAGGTGTGGGTAATACGCCAGAAACGCTGTATCCGCAATATGAATTGTTCTCGGTCAACGAGCAATACAACGGTGATCCTACAGCGTTCCCGTCTCAGCTGGGGAATAGGGATTTGACTTGGGAAAAAACATATTCTGCCAATATAGGCGTGGAAACCAGTCTCTATAACCGCGTGCAATTGACGTTGGAAGCCTACAACCGTCAGACTTCCGGATTGCTGCATTTTGTTCCATTGCCCTATATCTCTGGCTACGACGGTTATTGGGACAATATAGGTAGTGTGCGCAACCGAGGTATTGAGCTCACTGTGGATGCAGATGTCATCCAATCAGCAGATTTCCAATGGAATTTAGGTTTTAATATCGGTTTTAATCGGAATAAAATTACGGAACTTTACGGGGGCTCCCGGCAGATCGATGATAAACAAGTCTACGAAGAAGGATATGATATTAATACCTGGTTCTTACGTAAATGGGCTGGCGTGAACCCGGAGGATGGCACTCCACAATGGGAAATAGAAAATGCACAGACGGGTGAAACTTCCATTACCGGCAACTACGCGGCAGCTACTTTACAGCATGCTGGAACTTCGACCCCGGATTATTTCGGAGGACTCAATACGACGTTTAAATATAAAAATATCCATTTATCCGCAAACTTTGCTTTTACACAGGGACTACTGGTCTATAATAGCGGTCGCGAGCTGTTTGATAGTGATGGCGCCTACGCCACCTATAACCAGATGAAATTAAGAGATGGATGGTCACGTTGGAGCCCGGAGAATCCCAATGCGACGCACCCGCGAGCATTTTATGGAGGTAACAACCGATCAAATGGAGTATCCTCCCGCTATTTGGAAGACGGCTCTTATATCCGGTTGCGTAACCTAAATCTGGGGTATTCTTTCCGAGGTGGTTGGTTAGATAAAGTGCGAATTAAAAACCTCAATACCAGTATATCGGTTGATAATTTGTTCACAATCACAGACTATTCCGGTTTAGATCCAGAAGCAGCGGCAATAGGAAGCACAACTTCGCCTTACCCGCTCCCAAGAAGAATAATGTTTGGTCTTGATTTTCAATTTTAAACGGATAATGAACTATGAAACTATATAATATTATCTATCTCGTTCTATTGCTTAGCCTTGTGGCCTGCAATATTGATAAAAAACCTTATGATTCGCTCACTCCGGACGACCTGAACGCTTCTCCGGCAAGTTTAGAATCTGCCACACTGGGGAATTATGCTCGTCTCAAAACAATGACATTGGGTTGGCATCGGGTACAGGAATTTCCCGGAGATAATGTTTCGCTTAGCGGTGTGACATCATCCCATTTGATCTATTTGTACAATTATCAGCGTATACCGACCAACTCTTTTGCAAATTCATTTTGGCAGAATTCTTATAAAGTTATTGTTGCAGGTAACAAAATCATAGAATCTGTAGAAGAGGGACAATCGGAAGAAATAGATCAACTAATTGGTGAAAACTACTATTTACGCGCCATGCTGCATTTTACCTTATGCAACATTTTTGGGAAGCCGTATACACATGGTACAGATAATCTAGGCGTACCTATTAAGGTTGATGCCGACCCACAAAATCACCCTACGCGTGCTACAGTGGCAGAAGTGTATCGCCAGGTGATTGCCGATCTGGAGAAAGCGGAGCAGTTAATGACGATCTACAAATCAAACGTATATGCTTCCAAGGAAGCGGTATGGGCGCTGTTATCGCGCGTTTATCTTTATATGGACAATCTGGAGAAAACCATTGAATATGCCGATAAGGTAATTGAGTCTCCTCGGTTCTCTTTATTGCCAACCAGCCAATTAGGAGACTATCCTACCATAAAGCCCGAAAGCAATCCCGAAACCATCTTGGCGCTTAAATTCATACCCAATCAAGATTTACTTTCCAACGGCTGGAGTAATATAGGCTCTATCTATTCCACAATTGATGGTGTAGGCTATGGCGAGATGTATGCATCACGCTCTTACTTAGAATTGGTACGCCGCTATCCACAGGATCAGCGTAATCTATTTATCCAACCGGCTTATTTAAATAATAATCGATTGTATGCTGTTTATGTAAATAATGCATCCGAGTATGTCAAAGTAGCTGTTCAGGCATCTGGCGATACATATCGATATACAGATTCGCAAGGAAATACGCATCTCCTGGAACGTGAAATGACATCGAGTGGTTATCCAGCATATTTTATTCGACTCTCTGCCAATGATCGTCGCAAAGTGTTTGTAGAATCTGAAATAGACGAACGTAACGGTTATCCAAAATACTTTATTGTTAAATGTTCACGGCAGGAAGGTCAAGCGCAGCTATGGTCGCCCATTATCTCGCGCTTAGCAGAAATCTACCTTAACCGCGCTGAAGCCTATGCTAAACTCAATCGAAACCAGGAAGCGTTGGACGACTTAAATTTTATTAGAAGCCGTGCGGGCATACCTGCAACAGGGCTTTATGACATGAATAATCTCCCGGAAGGACAAACGCTGCTAGAGGTTATCTTGGATGAACGCCGACTTGAATTGGCATGGGAAGGACATCGTAAACTGGATGTTTTCCGTAACAAATTGGATATGGATAGAAACTACCCGGGCATTCATTTGGTAGGAAATGATGTAATTAGCGATATTTCCTGGCAAGATAATCACATCGTGGAATATATCCCGGAGTCCCAGATATTAGTACATGAAGGACTACAGCAAAATCCGTAGTATTCAAAAAACGATAGTTATGAATAATCAACACAATCAACATTTACATCATATGAACAACAGAAGAAATTTTCTAAAACAGGTATCCTTACTTTCTGTAGGGGCTTTTACAACCAATATAGCTGCACCGGTTTTTGCAAATGCAAATCGTAGGCAGAAATCTACTATGGAGGATAGCCTTACCGTCCCTCCTTATTTGCAGAACCTCACGGCGACTTCCGTATATGTCATGTTTATCACCGCAGTGAAATCATACAGTTGGATAGAATATGAGGGGTCAGATGGTACTGTGCAAAAAGCGCACATGGAAGACGACGGGTTGTATGATGCATACGTAAAGCTGAACAAAATTTATATTCCGGATCTACAACCGGGTAGAGCCTATCGTTATAGGGTCTGCTCGAAGCCCATCACGTTGTTTGAACCCTATAAGTTGGAATATGGTGAAGAGGTACGGACGGCATGGTTTACTTTTAATACGCCCGCTGCGGACGCCAAGGAAGTTTCTTGCGTTGTGCTGAATGATATACACGACAGTCCGGAAGCTTTTGGTAAATTGCTTTCGTTGGTAAAAGATAGACCGTATGAATTTGTCGCGTTGAATGGAGATACGTTTAATTATCAGACCGACGAACAACAAATTATAGACCATCTTTTATTGCCTTGTACAAATGTTTTTGCCAGTCAGAAGCCGTTTTTGATGATACGCGGTAACCACGAGACGCGCGGTAAGTTCCGTCGTGAGTTCAAAAATTATTTTGCGCTTCCTAACGATAAATACCATTTCAGTTTTGAGCAAGGGCCTGTCTTTTGGGTCGTATTGGATACAGGCGAAGATAAACCCGACGACCATCCAGTTTATGCGGGAATTGTCGATTTTGACGGGCTACGCGAACGTCAGGCAAAATGGTTGGCAGAAGTGGTAGAGACAAAAGCATATAAAGAAGCAAAATACCGCGTCGTTCTGATGCATATCCCTCCTTATCATAGTGGCGACTGGCACGGACCTATGCACTGTCAAAAGTTATTTTCACCGATCTTTGAAGCCAATAATGTTGATTTGGTAGTGTCTGGCCATACACACCGATACGGTGTACATCCACCCGATACCGACCATAGTTATCCTATTTTAATTGGTGGTGGTTCAAAAGACGGTAGCAGAACAATCATGCATATTGCAGCTAATGCACAACAGCTCCATGTAGACATGATCCGAGATGATGGCGAGAAGGTAGGAGAATACACCGTTTCTTAGAGTACCTTTATTTCCAGTTGCATATTAACAAAATATTAACTTTATTTATATTGTATTTTGGTTCGCTACAATATGAAAGAAGAAGGATATTTTGATGAGGCGAAGCTTTTGGAGGAAATGAGGCAGGATAGTGTTGCAGCGTTTAACCAATTGTATGGTAGATATGCGCCGATTCTGTACCAACGCTTGTTGCGGTTGCTCAAGAATCCCGAAAGTGTTGAAGAAATTTTACAAGATGTATTCTTAAAAATATGGAATAAACGGGAAGAGATTATACCCGAAAAGGGCTTTAAAACGTTTATCTACCGCATGGCTGATAATATGGCGATTGATCTGTTTCGTAAGATTGGTCGTGATAAAGCACTGCAATTGGAGCTTTGGGCAGCCTCCGTCAGCTTTTATTTACATACCGAAGAGCAAGTGTTCGATAAAGAAAAGGCACGCATTATACAAGAAGCCATTCAGAGCCTTCCACCAAAACGGAGAGAAATACTGATCCAATGCAAGCTCGAAGATAAAAGTTATAAAGAAGTGGCGGAAATGATGGGAATTTCTGTCTCTACTGTCAGCAACCAATTAGTTTCTGCTATGAAAGATATCAGAGAATATATCGTGAAAAACTACCGTGAAGATTATCTCATCAGCCTTATTTTTATAGCCGTGTTGGCTTTTTGAAAAAAAAGTCACTATCCAATAGTGTGTTTTGTCCAGTCGTTCGTATAGGATATAAAATAAGCGATAAACCTGACGATTGATGGCTTCGGACAAAAATGATAAAACCTATACGCTTTTACGCGCTTTTATAAATGACCAACTGGAAAGATCACAGCTGGAAGAACTATTTGCTTTAATCGAGGAAGCGGATGAAGAGCAATTGCATATAGCAATCCGTAGTATTCTGGATGAAGAGCAAACACCGGAAAACCTTGATTTTATACACGAACGTGTAGAACTCCTCCAAGAAGATATTCTGGCTAAAATTAACCCACCCCAATCGTCTCCGTCAAAAAGAAAACTTTCCTCCTTACAGATAGCAATTGGAATAGCAGCCATGTTAACCATTGTTTTCACGATTACCTATTTATGGCAGTTTGGTAATGAACATTCCGGAACAGATCAAAGTATTGCGTCGACTATTATGCCGGGTGGTAACAGGGCAACAATCACGGTAAATGGACAAGATTTTGAACTGGATACTGATCAAGGGGAATTGGTGCTAGGAGCAGATAGTCTTTTTTATGGCGATGGGCAATTATTAACAACTACTGGTGTTCAGCAATCTGTTCAGGTGAAAACGCCTCTAGGTGGACAGTACCAACTTATGTTGGCGGACGGTTCGCAAGTATGGCTGAATGCCGGAAGTGAGTTGACATATAATACCGGATTCGGAACAGATAACCGTGCCTTACGTTTAGAAGGGGAAGCTTATTTTGACGTGGTCAAAAATCCCGATCTTCCCTTTACCGTGGAAATCAATGGGCAGCAAGTAGAGGTGTTGGGGACAGCTTTTAACATCAACGCATATGCCGAAGAACCTATGGTGAAGACAACGCTCCAACGTGGATCGTTAGCGGTAGCCAATAATGATCAAAAGTTGATATTAAAGCCCAATCAACAGGCCATCTTGGATAAGGATGCAAAGAAAATAGCGACGCGCGACGTCAATGCCGCCAGTATTGTCGCTTGGAAGGACGGCATATTCGATTTCCACGGTATGGATGTGGAAGAATCTATGCGCGTTATCGCGCGATGGTATCAGCTGGATATCGTATACAAAGAAAAAATTCCTTCCGTCCTTTTAGGTGGTAAAATGAGTAGAGGGGTACGGCTTTCGACTTTTCTTGAATTTCTGGAAGCGAATTTCGATATCCATGGCGAAGTGACTGCCGACCGAAAATTGATAATCACAAGAAAGAGTAAATAAACAACTTAATATAATAAAATGATAAAGTTAACCCGGCGTCCTCCTTAATCTCCTATAGGATGAAGACAAACGCAACCAAAAAGATTAAAAAATGCTATTATAATAACTATAAACCTCATTCAGTATACTATGACGAATAAACAAACCAAGGATGGAGCATATGAAGTTGTTCCAAACCGAAAGAGGCTTCTATGGAATATTCAACGGAAATTGCTTATGTTTTGTAAGGTTCTTCCGTTGTTCCTGATCAGCAATTTACCATTGCATGCCGAGACATTCTCACAGACGCTCTCTTTGAAATCCAAATCGATTAAACTGGAACAAGTTTTTAAACTGATAGAACAGAAAACCAACTACGTTGTACTTTACAACTATAATGAGTTGAAAGCTATCAATCCGGTACATGTTGATGTACACAACGCACAGCTAAACCAGTTTCTGGATGTGGTGCTAAAAGACCTACCGTTAAACTATACCATTGATGATAAAACGATCCTTATCAGCAATAAAAAGCTAAACAGACCACATAGAGCCCTGGAGTCAAATAGCCCTAGCAGGACAGAAGAGTCTGTACAGCGCACGATTAAGGGAACCGTAATCGATGAAGAAGGATCGCCGTTATCGGGCGTTACCGTTGCTGAAGTAGGTACTACGAATGCCACATCCACTGGCGGCGAAGGAGAATTTGAATTGCGAAGTTCCGCATCACAGGTTACATTGAGCTTTTCGTTGATGGGATATGAACCTCATCGGGAAACGGTAGGTAGCAGCGGCGTTGTCCGGGTGACGTTAAGATCTTCCATGAGTGATCTTGACGAAGTTGTGGTTGTCGGTTTTGGTACACAACGCAAAGAAAACCTAACTGGATCTGTAGCTTCAGTAAACATGTCCGATGTCGTTGATAGCCGTCCGATAACATCGCTTTCTGCGGGGTTGGCCGGGCAAGCTCCCGGCTTGTATGTCAACCAAGGGTCGGGTAGACCCGGAAATGATGGCGGTACGCTGAGAGTACGCGGGCAAGGAACACTGAACAACGCCAATCCGTTGGTGGTTATCGATGGGGTAGTTGGTGACATGAACTTAATCAATCCACAAGATGTCGAAAGTATATCCGTATTAAAAGACGCGGCATCTGCATCAATCTACGGGTCACGTGCAGCGAACGGTGTTATCCTGATTACGACCAAACGTGGTAAGACCGATCAGTTCCGATTGGTATATAATAACTACTTCTCTACGCAGCAGCCTTCCAATACAATCAATACCGTATCCAATTACGCGAACTATATGGAATTGATAAACGAAGGTTACAAAAATGGCGACCCGAATGCCAATCCTTTTTTTTCGCAGGAAATGATCGATTTGTGGCGTGCTAATGAAGGACAAGATCCATTGAAGTATCCAAATACAGACTGGGTTGACGAAGTATTTCAACGCAAACTCAGTCAAAATCATAATCTATCGTTTAGTGGTGGAAGTGAAAAAATAAAATTCTTTGGGTCGTATGGTCTGCTGGATAACCCGGGTGTCATTGAGCAAGCAACCTATAAACGGCACAGCGGACGTGTCAATTTGGAAGCGGATGTTAAACCTTGGCTAACACTTGGCGCAAACGTGAACGGTGTGGTTTCAAAAACGGACGCGGGAACCGATATTATACAGGACGTATTTACCTACGCCGGAGCGAGTACACCCGGTATGGTGCTGCGTGCTCCTGACGGACGTTTCGGATCGGTCAATAACCCCGAAGACGATCCGCAGGCAAACAACGTGTTGCATCGCCTTTATGGCAGGAAAGGCGACATCAACAAAAACAGGTTGGTATCCCGCTTTTTTGCTAAAGTGAAGCCAATGGATGGTTTGTCTTTTGAGGGGTCGTATACCTATACCTATGATGACGATTTCATCTATTCGCAACCGCTGTTTAACGATCGTTGGAACTTTTTGTCCAATACCGTGGCGTCGGCTGGAACAGGACGTACTTCGGTTACCAACGAATCGGTCAAAACATACCGGTATTACATGGACGGTATTGCGCGCTATGAAAACAAAGCAATCGATAACCGCTTAAGTTACGAAGTGATGGTAGGTGCCAGCCAGGAGTACTATAAAGACGGATGGTTCAGAGCATCTAAACTCGATCTCATCGATCCAAGTCTCTCGGTATTAAATGCGGCAACCATGGATGCCGCTGCCGCCGGTAACTTGACAGACTGGGCCATGCGTTCGTTCTTCGGTCGGATAAATTTAGCATGGGATGATAAATACCTGTTGGAAGCCAATCTAAGAACAGACGGTTCGTCGCGGTTTATGACAGGCAAAAGTCGCTGGGGTACATTCCCTTCGGTATCGGCAGGATGGAAGATATCTTCGGAAGACTTCTATAATGTAAGCTGGATGCCAAGTTTAAAAATCAGGGGGTCATATGGGGCGTTGGGTAATAACGGGACGATCGACACACGGTTTAGATATGATGCTAATATTAATAACTATGAATACCTTACATTATACAATGCGGCAAACTATGTGCTGAACAACCAACTCTTCGTCGGATTTGCTCAAACGGGTTTGAGCAATTCACTCTTGACCTGGGAAAGTACTTATATTCTCAATGGAGGTATTGACTTTGATTTGTTTAACTATAGCCTAACAGGTTCGATCGATGTTTTTAACAAAGTGACCAATAATATTCTGATCGATCTTCCAGCACCATTGGTGGTCGGAGATGCGACCATTCCACGTACTAATGCTGCAAAAGTCAGAAATGCCGGAGTAGAACTTAACCTGAACTACCGCGGCACAATTAAAGATGATTTCCGATACAATATTGGCGGAAACTTTACCTTTATCGATAACAAAGTCTTGAAGTTCAAAGGCGAGGACAGGGCGATAGATGGTGCAAATCTTATTCAAGAAGGCTATGCCATCAATACGCAATATATTCTGTTGGCGGATCGTATCGTGCAAACGGAAGCGGACATGCAATTGGTACAACAGATGATAGACAATGCCCCTATCAATCCCGATACGGGTAATCCGATGAATCCCTTTGCCGCTTATGGTAGACCCGTACTCGGTGATTTGTTGTATAAGGATGTCAATGGTGATGGTGTGATTAACGACGAAGACCGGGTACCGGTAGGCAATGGGACTGCACCTCGCATCACCTTTGGTTTTAATCTCGGCTTGGATTATAAAGGGTTTGATTTTTCCATGTTGTTGCAGGGTAACGCCGGAAATAAAGTCGTATGGACTGACAATTACTTCACACCAAATGTGCGGTGGGGATATCAGATTAATCAAGATATAGCCGATGGCAGATGGGTAGAAGGCGAAACCGATGCGAAGTATCCGCGCTTGTTGCCCTATACCGATACACGGAATATCCGCAATAGTGATTTCTGGTTACAAAATAAATCATTTTTGCGTGTAAAGAATATCCAACTTGGCTATACCTTACCAAATAGCATAACCGAGCGTTTTGCTGTCCAAAATCTTCGTGTTTTCGGATCGCTAGAAAACTTCTGGACACTCACCAATTACATGGGATTTGACCCAGAAGTTAGTGGAACGCAGTACCCAACGATGAAACAAGCGGTGTTTGGTCTAAGTCTTACTTTTTAAACGATTAGAGATGAAAAAATATTCAATATTATTATTAGGATGTTTAGCTTTTAGTTCCTGTTATAAGCTGGATACCGTCCCTTATGATAGGGTAAATGCAACCACATTTTGGCAAACGGAGGAACACGCCTTGGCCGGGGTATTGGGGTGCTATAATGCGCTAAAGAAAAACAATGTGTTCGGTCTGCAGTTCGCTTATGATAACCTCACCGATGTCGGAATGGGATATGACCCTGTAGGTTTTGGCGACGTAATCGCAGGGACGTTTACTGATCGTTCGAGTGGAATAGTGGATCGATGGAAATCGGGATTCGATCTAATCCAGCGTTGTAACCATGCCATTGCGCAGATACAGCAAATGGAAGAATTGGAAGAAGGGAAGAAAAATGTATTCATCGGAGAGGCTAAATTCCTACGGGCACTTGTATATTTTCAATTGACCAATTTATACGGGGCATTACCGCTATATGACGAAAGTGTGGATATCAACCGCGACTATGCCGAACTAAATAATCCACGCTCGTCAGTAGCCGATGTGATGAAGTTTATCCGGGACAATCTTCAATTTGCGATTACAAATCTTCCGGTTTCTTATGATGCGGCGCATACCGGCCGGGTAACGAAAGGGGCTGCTTACGCCCTTCGTGGAAAGGTGGAACTTTATAATAAGAACTGGGGAGCGGCTATCTCTGATTTTGAAGAAATTGTACAGAACAAGAGCAACAATTATGGGTACTCTTTAGCGGATGATTATGCTTCCTTGTTCACGATGGAAGGGGATAATCAACCCGAAATGATTTTTGGTATCCAGAATATGGGCGGAACGGGTTTTGACTACGGTATGCCGATGGCCCTATATATGGGGACACGTTCAACATTTGGCAGCTGCTGGAACAACAGTATGCCGAGTACCCGTTTTGGAGACAGTTATGAGAATAAAGATGGCTCTCCGTTCAATTGGAACGATCACTTCCCGAATTACAACGAAAACAACGAGGTAAAAAAGCAAGCGATGGTTTCTACGCTAAGTAATGGGGAACTCAACCACGTCCCAGATACCACAAAGCTATTGGATATATACCGGAATAGAGACCCGCGTATGATGCAGACGCTGATTGTGCCTTATTCATTTTATTTGGGATGGAATGCCAATGCACCACGTCAAATGCAGCTTGTTCTGGCTACCGGCGCAAACGAAAACTTCGGGCAGATCCGTAACAATAGGGGTTGGATGACGTATTTGTGGCGTAAATTTGTGCCTGAGGGGAATATGAATGGCGCGCTGACCAATAGAGAGCACGTGCCTATTAATTTCCCGTTGATCCGTTATGCAGATGTGTTGCTGATGCTTGCCGAAGCGTATAATGAAGACAACAAACTGGCGCAGGCGATCACTGAATTGAATAAAGTACGGGAGCGTTCGGATATGCCGGGATTAAACAGCGGAAATCCTTATCTTGCGGTTGCTGATAAAGAACAAATGCGTAAACGTATCAGCCACGAACGTAAGGTAGAACTTGCCGGAGAAGGTCTTCGCTATTTCGATCTGAAACGTTGGGAACAATTGGCAGAAGTGTCTAACGCATTCATTGAAAAAAGTATTGTGGGAGATAATCTAGTGACCAGACAGTATCAAGCCAGACATAAAATATGGCCAATTCCGGGACAGGAGATAGAAATCAACCCGGCGTTAGAACAAAATAACGAATGGAAATGATAAAACACGGTATTATAATCTTATTGTTTAACATCTTTGGTCTGCATTTTACGCAGGCTAGAGATGTAGACCTATTGACCAAAAACTATACGATAGATGACGTGCAGCAATACCTTGCAACGGGTAACGGCTGGGTTGCCTATCCTGACTACAGCGATCGCACGGGATGGAAACAATTGACAGCGCCGTTCTACGATCAGCTGCTGAAAGAAGGGGATAAGTATCTGGATTACACGTGGCAGGTGGTGAAAGCAACGGATTATCTGGAATACGAGCGGTCTGGCTCGCGTGTCATTATGGAAAAACCGCTCAATGAGAATATCAAAGCACTCATGGGCTTAGTGATTGCCGAACTGGCAGAAGGTAAGGGCCGATACCTGGATCAGATTATCAATGGTTCGTGGTACGTGACCGAAATCAGTACATGGTCACTGTCAGCCCATCTACCGGCGTTTCAATCGTCCAAACGTACACTTCCACAACAAGGTACGCATGTGTTCGATTTGATGGCAGGTGATTTAGGCGCCCTGATGTCGTGGATATACTATTTCCTGCAACCGGAGTTCGATAAGGTAAACCCAGCTATTAGTGAACGCATTAAGTTGAATGTACAAGAGCGTGTCATCGAACCTTATCTATCACGCAACGATATGTGGTGGCAGGCACTGGATATCGACGAAGGGCAGCTCGTAAACAATTGGAATCCTTGGTGTAATTTTAATGTGTTGACCGCGCTTTTGTTAGTGGAAGACGATATCGGTAAGAAATTACAGGGTGTTTATAAGACAATGACATCGGTCGATCAGTTTATCAATTATGTGAAGGCTGATGGTGCTTGCGAAGAAGGTCCCTCTTATTGGGGACATGCAGCCGGTAAACTTTATGATTACCTCAAGTTGTTGTCGTATGCAACGAATAATAAGGTTTCCATTTTTGAGCACCCCATCGTAAAAAACATGGGAGAATATATTTCCCAGTCCTATATTGGCGGAGATCGTTGGGTAGTCAACTTCGCTGATGCTTCCGCCAAAGGCGGCGGAGATCCGTTATTGATTTTCCGATATGGCGAAGATGTGCACAGTACAGAGATGATGCAATTCGCGAAATACCTTACCGAACAAAGATCGTCTTTCAAAATGATTGAAGGGAGAGATGCTTTCCGTACGCTGGAAAACTTTTTGTGTTATCCGACCTTCCAAAAGCAGCAGGCGCAGCTCCCCCAAAATACCTATAAGTGGTATCCCGAGACCGAGTTTCTCTATCTCAAAGATAAAAACACCTTTTTCGCGGTGAAAGGAGGATATAATAATGAAAGCCATAATCACAACGATATCGGCAGTTTTATTTTATATAAAGAAGGGAAGCCGCTATTTATTGATGCCGGTGTAGGCACCTATACGAAAAAAACATTCAGTAGCGAGCGTTACGATATATGGACAATGCAGAGCGCTTATCATAACCTTCCACAGATTAATGGACACGATCAGCGTTTCGGCGCTTCTTATAAATCGAAAGATGTATCATTTGATTCGAAAAAGGGTGTTTTCAAATTGGATATCGCCGGAGCATACCCAGCCGAAGCACAGGTAAATAAATGGTTACGTTCCTATGAGTTGAAAAATGGTCGATTATTGATCCAAGACGATTTTAATCTACAACAGACGAATACCACCAATATCGTTCATTTTATGGTTGCGGAAAAACCTGTTATTTCAAAAGGAAGAATATCTTTAGGAAATGGGGAACATACATTGACATTTGATGTCAACGAATTCGAAGCTTCGATCGATGCTATAGAACAAGATGACCCGCGCTTGAGTAACGTGTGGGGAGATTATTTGTATCGTATCAATTTGAAAGCGAAACAGCCGAAGTTGAAGGCGAAATACACGTTTACCGTGCAATAGAATTTAATGGATAAACCTGATAGCTTCATCGTCTTTAAAAGAGGAATTATGCAGTTGAAAAAAAGAAATTTAATGAGCATGGGAATTCTTGCTTTATGGACAATATGCGGGCAGGCTCAACAGACCGACCCGCGTATTCCAAAAGGCAGGGAACTCGTGACGTATCAACTACCTAAACATGCCATGTACCGTCCGGATTGGATAGATTTCAATAAAAACGGAAAGAAAGATGTTTACGAAGATCCAAAAGCTACGATTGAGGATCGAGTGGAAGATTTGTTAAACCAAATGACGGTTGAAGAAAAAACAAACCAGATGGTGACATTATATGGTTATGGGCGTGTATTACAGGACGACCTACCTACGTCGGAGTGGAAAAACAAGTTGTGGAAAGACGGCATAGGTGCGATAGATGAACATCTGAACGGCTTTCAGCAGTGGGGTTTGCCTCCTTCCGACAATCCTTTTGTATGGCCCGCTTCCCGCCACGCTTGGGCGCTGAATGAAGTACAACGTTTTTTTATAGAGGAAACACGTTTAGGTATACCGGTTGATTTCACCAACGAGGGTATTCGTGGTGTCGAGAGTTTTAAAGCGACCAATTTTCCGACACAGCTTGGTATGGGACATACCTGGAATCGCGAATTGATAAGGAAAGTAGGCGAAATAACCGGACGTGAAGCGCGATTATTAGGTTATACGAACGTGTATGCGCCTATTTTGGATGTGGGACGTGACCAGCGTTGGGGACGATATGAAGAAGTATATGGTGAAAGCCCTTATCTTGTCGCGGAATTAGGCGTGGAGATGGCAAAAGGTTTGCAGCACAATTATCAGGTGGCAGCAACAGCAAAGCATTTTGTAGCTTATAGTAATAACAAAGGTGGACGTGAGGGGATGGCGCGCGTCGATCCACAGATGTCGCCCAGAGAGGTGGAAATGATTCATGTATACCCTTTTAAGCGTGTCATTCAAGAAGCTGGTTTGTTAGGCGTGATGAGCTCCTATAACGATTATGATGGTTTCCCAATCCAGGGTAGTCATTACTGGCTAACAGAGCGGTTACGCGGCGAAATGGGATTCAAGGGCTATGTGGTCTCTGACAGTGATGCGGTCGAATATCTGCATGGCAAACACGGTACGGCGAAGGATATGAAGGAATCCGTACGGCAATCGGTCGAAGCGGGGCTGAATGTCAGGTGTACCTTCCGCTCTCCGGACTCTTATGTTTTGCCGCTTCGAGAGCTTATCCAAGAGGGCGGATTGGAGATGGCAACTATTGACGACCGTGTACGTGATATTCTCCGGGTGAAATTTTTAATAGGACTTTTTGACAAGCCTTATCAGCAGGATTTAAAACAGGCAGATATCGAAGTTAATAGCGATGATAACCAAGCGGTGGCACTACAGGTAGCTCGGGAATCGCTCGTGTTGTTGAAGAACGACGATACGCTGTTACCGCTTTCGGCCGATAAAATAAAAACGATCAGCGTAACAGGGCCTAATGCGGATGACGCATCTTACGCACTGACCCATTATGGCCCGTTGGCAGTAGAGGTAACTTCTGTTTTAGAAGGTCTTAAACAGCGCTTGGGAGCAGATACAGAAATACGGTACACCAAAGGTTGTGAGATTGTTGATGCCAACTGGCCGGAGTCAGAGATTCTTCCTTTTCCGTTAACGGCGGATGAACAGGCTGAAATAAACCGGGCGGTGGAACAGGCAAAGCATAGTGATGTAGCGGTAGTCGTGCTTGGTGGGAACAGCCGAACGGCAGGGGAAAATAAATCGAGGTCAAGCCTGGAACTTCCCGGACGACAACAGCAATTACTGGAAGCGATATATGCGACGGGTACACCGGTGGTGCTTGTCTTGATCCATGGTCGTCCGAACTCGATCAATTGGGCGGCAAAGCATGTTCCGGCTATTCTGGAAGCTTGGTATCCCGGATCGCAAGGCGGAAAGGCGATTGCGGAAGTTCTCTTTGGCGATTATAATCCCGGAGGAAAGTTGACAGTAACGGTTCCAAAAACTGTGGGACAGATTCCGATGAATTTTCCCGCAAAACCGGCATCGCAGGTAGATGGTGGGGTAGGCATGGGGCCAGAAGGTAAAATGAGTCGTGTAAATGGCCCACTTTATACTTTTGGACATGGACTAAGCTATACCAAATTTGAGTATGCAGAGTTGACGATCTCGCCGAAAGTGATCTCGCCGAAACAAAATGTGCAGGTCACGGTAAGAGTCCGCAATGTAGGTGACCGAGATGGTGATGAAGTCGTACAGCTTTATACGAGAGATGTGGTAAGCTCTGTAACGACTTATGAGAAAAATCTCCGTGGCTTTGAACGTGTCCACCTCAAAAAAGGTGAAACAAAGGAGCTTTCTTTTACATTGACGCCAAGAGACCTACAATTATATAACATCGATCATAAATGGGTAGTAGAGCCAGGCGATTTTAAGGTCATGATCGGCTCCGGTTCAGAAGATATCCGCTTAGAGGACACTTTTGAAGTTGTACCCTATGAGGGAAGAGCAATTAGTAATAGACCATCACAAGCTTCGGAGGGGCAAAACCAGATAAATCCGGTGCTCGATAACAATATTTCGACGGTATGGGAGGGGCAGCGTGGCGATTATCTTACTTTTACGATGGAAGACAATGCCAAACCAAAGGAGATTTTTATCCATTGGAAAAGTGTGGCAGAACCCACCACCTTCGAGGTACAGGTGTCAAGTGGGGGTGGACAGTTTCTTACTGTATATAAAGGAGAGGCTCATCCGACCAACGATTTGGCGCGCTTTCCATTAAAGGGAGACTTAGCCAGTGATGTTCGGATTATGCTGACTGCGGGCAGGGCAGCTATTGCAGAGGTAGATATACCATCCTTAAAAAGATAATAATGTTAAAAAGGGAAATACCAATCCCGTAACGATAAAAAATACAAGATGAAAGGAATGAGAAAACAACAAAAAGGAAAATCCGCTTGGGTGCTGGGTATGATACTCGGCATGTCAGCAATTGCGTGTCAAGCACCTAAAGAAAATAAAAATGACTTCATAGACAACAGCTTTGCTGCTGCGGAAGAACAATATAAGTTGCTTAGCGCTGCTGGAGAACGTATCCAAGCTTTCCCCCGCACGTTGGATAAAGACGGGAATGTGATCGGTACAGATGAGTGGGACTGGACAGGTGGATTCTTTCCCGGTGCATTATGGTATATCTACGAACATACACAAAATGAGGAGATAAAGAAAGATGCCATCAAATGGACAGAAGCACTCGAGGCAGCTAAAGATCTCGACCAACACCACGATATCGGTTTTGTTATGTATTGTCCGTATGGCAATGCCATTCGCTTTTTAGGTGATGAACAGAAAGTAAAACAGTATAATGATGTCTTAATTCACTCGTCGGAGACAGCCTTAAAGCGTTATGATCCGAAAGTGGGGGTTATCAAATCATGGAATGAAAAGGCATCATGGGATGGCGAGACGTTGTGGAAATATCCGGTGATTATCGATAATATGATGAATTTGGAGATGTTGTGCTATGTATCAGACCTTACCGGAAATCCTAAATATAGGGAGGTGGCTGTCAGCCACGCTACCAAGACCATGGAAAACCATTTTCGGGATGATTATAGCACATATCATGTCGTGGATTATGATAGCGTAGGGAATGCCATTCATCAACAAACGAATCAAGGGTATGCGGATAATTCGACATGGTCAAGAGGGCAGGCATGGGCTATCTATGGGTTTACGTTGATGTATCGTGAAACAAAAGATCCGAGGTTTTTGGAGACAGCACAACGCGCAGCAGATTTTTACATCAATCATCCAAACCTTCCGGAAGATAAAATTCCCTACTGGGATTTTAATGCTAAACAGGAAGGTTATAAATCTGACGTCGATTTTTCTTCCCGGGAGCTAGATTACATTCCACGTGATGCTTCTGCAGCAGCGATTACAGCTTCAGCACTTCTTGAACTCGGTCAGTTCACCGATGGCGAACAAGGCAAAAAGTATATTGATTTTGCTAAACAGACGTTGGAAACATTGTCAGGACCAGCGTATTTTGCAGAGAAAGGAACCAATGGTGGTTTTTTATTGCAGCATTGTGTAGGTAGCTTACCACACAATTCGGAAATCGACGTACCGTTGATCTACGCGGACTACTATTATCTGGAGGGGTTGTACCGGTTGAAAAATATGTTGTAAGAAGAAGTCGACTGCAAAAAGAAAAACAGGACGTAGCAATAGGATATACATAATGGGAAAAGAAAAGTGTTTATTGTTTTTGGTCGTGATATGGAGTATGTTGGCTTCGGCACAGTCTAACCAACCTTTTGACATGATCATGCAGCGGGTTTTTGACGATGAGGTGGTAGAGGTGACCTCGTCTCGTGTGCCGAAAGTACAGCAGCTTGCAGCATCATTGGGAGTGGATGGTGCGTGGGAAGACATTCCATACGAACGTACAGATATCAGCAGCTGGCCGGCAGGGAAACATTTTGATCGTTTGAAACCTATTATTGCGGCCTATGTATACAACAAGAGCCCACTATACGGGGATGCTAAACTCAAATCAGCGATTGATAAGGCTTTGTCGTTCTGGGCAAACCATGATTTTAAGAGTAAAAACTGGTGGCACAACGAAATAGCGATGCCAAAAGCGATAGGCGTATCCTTGATCATGCTACATTTTGGCAAAGAACCTGTCGATGGAAACTTGAAAAGCGCATTGATCAAGAAAATGGAAAGAGGGGATGTTTATGCAAAAACGGGAGCCAATAAAAGTGATATTGCAATGCATTATTTCTATCGTGCTTTGCTGACGAGTGACGAAGAATTGCTGACGTCGTCGCTCGAACAATTATATTATCCAGTTCAGTTGGTAGATGGGGAAGAAGGACTACAGCACGACTATTCTTATCTGCAACATGGCCCACAGTTGTACATCGCAGGATATGGTGAAGAATTCTTGAAAGGGATTTCTAAAATTATGTTTTATGTGCGGAATACGACTTATGCCATGCCACCGGATAAGGTGGCGTTGTTTTCCGGTTTTTTAAAAAACACTTATTTGCCGATTCTGCGTTACGGTTATATCGATTTTAATGTACACGGACGAGGGGTTTCCAGACCGGGTATCCTGCAGAAAGACGATATGAAGGATGTGCTGGAAAGAATGATAGCTTTGGATGGAAAAAATAAAGCTATCTGGAATGGGGTATTGCAGGAAATCGATAAAGATTCGAAATATGATTTTAAGTTTTCACCTATCCATAAGCATTTTTGGAAAGCCGATTATACGATACATTTACGGGATAACTATCACTTCAATGTCCGTTTGGCCAGTGATCGGACAAACAAATCAGAAGCCGGAAATCAAGAAAATATCTATGGCAAAAACATGAGCGATGGCGTAACCAATATCCAAGTATATGGAGATGAATATTACGACATCATGCCGCTTTGGGAATGGGATAAGATTCCGGGAACAACAACCCGAGATTACCAAGAGGATCAAGTGTTGGTGGAACAATGGGGGAAGCCTGCTAAAAATCAATTTGCGGGTGGAGTTTCCGACGGGCATTACGGCGTATCGGCATTGAAAGTAGACTACGATAGTGTGGTTGCAAATAAAGCTTGGTTTTTCTTTGACGATCAAGTGGTTTGTCTGGGTGCAGGTATCACTTCCGAGACAAAGGAGCCCATCGTGACAACGCTCAACCAAACATGGCTGAAGGGCAATGTTATCATAAACGGAAGGGCACTTTCAACAAAAGACGAGGTTTTCGTTGAAGTGAATGCTGGCGACCGGTTTATGCATAATCGCATCGTATATCTTTTCCCCGAAGCGGGAAATGTAACCCTCAATGCAAAGGAGGAACGTGGAACATGGTCTAAAATTAACCGTTCCAGATCGGCCGATACGGTTAAGGGTGAAGTGTTTAAACTTTGGTTAAATCATGGAGTAAGGCCACAACAGGCTACATATGCTTATATCGTTTATCCCGGAACAAACAAGGTAAGTGAACAGGAATTGGGTACTATCCGTATTTTACAGAATACAGCAGCTATGCAAGCGGTATCGCATGCTATTTTGGGACGAACGCAGGTTGTTTTTTATGAGCCCGGAGTATTCGCAGGGGATGATTGGCGTATAGAAGTTGATAGGCCTTGCCTCTTACAGTTGACAACAGACGAAGATGGTGATGTGGAAGTTGCAGTGTCGGATCCACTCCAGCTTGCTGAAAATATACAGGTATCGCTGACTAACCAGTCATATGCAGTTTCGGAAAAGAAAACAATCGCGCTACCGCAAGGTGCAGAAAAGGGGGCAACCGTTAGCGTTAAAATAAAATGATGATCTTATAACCACCCCTTATCCACGGCGAGCGCGATCAACTCCACAACGTTCTTGCATTTTGTTTTTTGGATGATTTTTTTACGATGGGTAGCAACGGTTTGAGGACTGATACAGAGTATATCGGCGACTTCAATCGTTGTCTTCCCTTGGGCGATGAGTCGTACAACATCTACTTCTCTGGTACTTAGTGTAATATCCTCGTTGCTACTGTTGGTGGATATCGACGAAGGGAGTACCTTTTTACGGGCGTGCGCAATAGAAAGGTTGATGGTGAGTAGCAATTGTTCCTTGTGGAAAGGTTTGAGAAGATACGCATAGGGCATAACCAGCTCTGCTTTCTGTAAGGTCTGGAGATCAGAGTATGCTGTGAGAAAAACAACCGGAGTGCGTTCCGGAACAAATTGTTGTGCGAAGCTAATGCCGTCAATAGTATGCCGAAGATTAATATCGCTCAAAATTAGATCGAAAGACTGTTGTTCCAGGAGTTGAATAGCTTCCTCGGGGCTGGTGGCCATCTCGGCGCAATAACCGTTTGTCTCTAAATGAAGTTTGATACTTTTCGCGATGATGATTTCATCTTCCAATATCAATATGTTGGTTTCCATGATTTATGTTAATTTGTAGGTAGTTTTATAGTGAATATGGTACCGCGGTTGATTTCTATATCAATCGTGCCCTTTAGTTCCGCTATAAGTAAATGTATAAGGTTCATTCCCTGATGCCCGGCATCCCACATCTTGTCTTTATTAAATCCAACGCCATTATCTTGGTACTCCAATATCATATCGCTTCCACTAATATCAAAACGGATCGCTATCGTTTTATTCGTTTGTTGGTCTTCAAAAGCATGCTTAATGGAGTTGGTAATCATTTCATTAATGATAAGCCCTATGTAAGTCAATTTGTTTGATGGCAGTATGACTTGTGCAATGTCGGAGTGAAAGTCGATGTTTTGCCCGGAAAAAGTTATTAGATCTTGAGCAAGGTTGTCGATAAAGCTATTGACCGATACACCTTGTTCTATATCGCGGACATTGAGAAGATCGTGTATTTTAGATACCGTAAAAATACGTGATTGCAAGGTGACCAACCTATCCTGGATACGTTGGTCGCTGATTTCAAAACTTTGTATATCGATAAGGCTTGTTATCAGCTGCAGATTATTCTTGACACGATGGTTGAGTTCCTGCATCAAGAAAGAAATGTTTTCTTTTTGTTGTTGGGTCAACTCTAATGACTGATATAGTGCTTTGTTGGCTTCCGACAGTTCTTCGGTACGCTCATTGACCATGCGGAGCAATCGGCGGTTGATTAGCCGTTGTTGATAGGCTTTATATGAAAATCCACCAGCAATGAGTGCTAATACAAACAATGCCAATCCGACCCGAAAAGCCGTTGTAGCATACCAGGGTGAGCGAATAATGACCGTAATCTCGTCTATATCGCCCCATAGTAATTCGTTATTGCTTCCGCGTACTTTGAAAGTATATGTTCCGGGAGCGAGGTTGGTGTATGTGGTGGAGCGGTCGCGTGTTACAGGACGCCATTCTTTGTCAAACCCTTCCAACATGAATTGGTATCTGTTCTTTTTGCTCCATAAATAATTCAAGTTCACAAAATCAAAGGTGATAACATTCTGATCGTGCGAAAATACGAGCGTGTCGGTGTAGAGGATATTATCCGCAATGGGTCTTCCAAAGAGGAGTACATTTTCGATGTGGGTTTTACCCGTGTGCGTGTTGATGGGAATACTGTCAGGATGGAAGATGTTAAATCCGTTCATTCCGCCAAAATAGAGATAGCCTAAGCTGTCTTGATAAGCAGCCTTTCCGTTAAATTCATTGTTTTGCAAACCATCATCTTGGGTGTAGTTTTTAAATGTTTCAGTGCGCTGATTCAGCATGGAGATACCGTAGTTGGTCGATACCCAGATATTGTTTCTATTATCTACCTGCACCCCATATATAAAATCGTTTGGTAACCCAGTCTGTTTTGTATAATGAGTGATTTTTCCTGTTACTGGATTGAGCTTGTTTAGACCCTTCGCGGTACCGACCCAGAGATGCTGTTGATCCTCCGTGATGGCAAACACGCGTTCGTTGGATAAAGAGTCGTAATAAATAATCTCTTTATTCCGTTGGATCTGATAGAGACCATTCTCGCTCCCTATCCATATATTGCCTTTGCGGTCGACATAACCGGTTCTGGATCCTAAAATAGGGTTGCCTAAAAGATGTACGGGGTTAGTCTCTAGATTGTTGATGTTAAGCGCATAAATGCCGCTGGCCAACGTATGTACCCATATCGTATCGGGAGAAATAGGGGTTATCTGAATGACATCCCGATCCACAACGGGTAGAGGGATACGATCGAATTTGTCAGCTTTTTGGTTATAGCGCAAAAGTCCTTGATCATAGCCACCAACCCAAAGGGTACCTTTGTCGTCCCTGGCCAGTGTGTACCCTACAAAATCTGTTCGGTGAAGTTTGTAATCATTCGACTTTAATCGATGCTGTACAAATCCAAATTCCGTCGCCATCCATAAATCATTTGCTGTTCGCAAAAAATTGAAAATGCTGATGAAATCCTTTTTAGGTGCGTTGCTTGCTTGGATACGATGCGGTTTGAATTTGGTTTGATAGGGATGATAATAAAATATTCCCCGTGTTTCCGTGCCTAGCCATCTCCCTCCCTGTGCATCTTTTTGATAGGCTAATACAACAGCCTCCAACTCATTTCCATTATGGTCTAAGAAAGTTAAATTTCGCCATTTCCCATCTTCGGTCAGGAGAAAATTTGTACTGGCACCACTCATTAATAGCTGCCCGTTGTCCCAAGGATATATGCCACGAATAACATGTTTACTTCTCTGTGTTAGTTCTTTTGTGTCCTGTGTCAACACATATAAGCCCCGATCGGTTCCAATAAGCAAATCGTCATTCGGTTGTTTATACAGTACGTTTACCTGAGCTCCTTGTAGTGTCTTTAGGAAGTCGACTGCATATAAAGATTTTGATTTTATGTCTAAGATATACAAGCCACTGGCGTTTGTACCGATCAAGTACTTTTGCTCATCAAGCGTTTGTATGCAAGTAACAAAATCATGTTCCAATAGCTGTGGAATCTGTAGAACTTCATATTTCAATTCATGGCGATCGAAGAGTAAACAATGTCCGGCAGTTCCTACAATTAGCAAGCTATCAGACGCAGCATGTAGTGCCAGGCTTTGCTTTAAGGATGGTGTTTTTTCAAAATCTAACTGTTCTGAAAAGTGAATAAACCTATCTTCTGCCAATAAGTATGCACAGAGGGCGTTTGTATGGGTGGTCATCCATAGGGTGTCGTTCTCATAATGCATCGCTCGGATAAGATCGTTCGGGAAATTGTTGGTTTCTCCGTCGGCTAGCCAAACTTTCATTTGATAACCGTTGAATCGGTTCAAGCCGTTTTGTGTGCCGACCCATAGGTAGCCTTTTTTATCAAATTGTAGCGATGTTGCGCCTAACTGGGAGAGTCCTTGTTCCTGTGCTATTTGCAGAATAGTCAGTGTATCGCTAGGTAATAGCTGTGCATTTCCCCGCAGCCATGCTGTTATCACGATAAGATACAGGAGGAATATTCTTCTCATTGTTGCGAAAGGCTAATAATTCTTTCTGGTACTAGCCAAAGTTAGGGAAACCATTTCTTGTTGCCAATACCTGTTAGTGGGTATTTTTTTGCATATAACAATTAAATTTTCTAAGTTTAACGAAATCTAACAGTTTTTATGGAGCAAGAATTAGAAGAAAAATATAAGATTGGAACACCCGCGGCTTGGGCAAGTCCATTGTCTGAAGAAGAATTGTTATCCAAAATTGTGGAAAGCGACTTTTCCCAACAGCAATATGATGAAGGAAAAGATTACTGCTATTTCCTTCGCAAAATCCAATATACAGACGACACGCAAAATGCAGAATACAATTGCATGGCCTATAGTGTGCAACAACCCGGAACATTGGAGTTTGCCGCTGTTAACGAGTTTGTATTATATCCGTCAGAGCAAATGATATTTCATCGTATTGCGATACTTCGTGATGGCGTATTGATTGATAAGCTTCCGGATACGAAATTCAAAGTATTGGACAATGAAGGGCAGAGTTTAGATGGCGTAATTAACAGCTCTAAGAAAGTAAATATCAGTATTAAAGATGTACGTCTCTACGACATTATCCTCGTGGAGGATACCCGTGTGCTGACCTATACAGACAAGGATTTTTTGCGTAAAGAGTTGACGAAGTATGTATGGTCAAGTCCGGACGTCTATTGGGCGTATGGAAGTTATGCATTTGACCTTATAAATAAACGCTCCAAACCGGTTGCCTATAAAAAGCAATTTTTCCGTGACGAGCAGGGAGCATTGTTGCCTGTAGAAGAGGGATTGATAGCCCCTGGAGACACGTTTTCATTACGTCATGAAAACTACCTCAACCCCGTGGATGTCAATCGTGAACTTTTCCCTTTTATTGATTTTGCAACACAATATACATACGAAGAATTGCTCGATTTGGTGATTCCTTATTATGAAGCCGCATTGAAGGCCAAGCCTCTTTCGGAATATGCACCTGATTTGGTAGCTAAACTAGATGCTCTTGGCGAGGATATCGAAGCGAAGATTCAATTGGCCATCGAATTTGTACAGAACCATGTCAGATATATTTATAATGAAGAGGAAATGCACGGACATAAGCCGCAAGACCCCTGGGTAACATATGAATTTAAACAAGGGGATTGTAAAGCGAAAACCGTGCTGCTCAAATGTGTGCTTGATTACTTAGGTGTCGATTCATCCATTACCTTGGTGAATTACAACGCAGACTATTATTTGAAATACTATTTACCGTCATTGTTCAACTTTAACCATGTCATCGTAAAAGTACATCATAATGGGAACGATTATTTCGTGGATGCTACCTACCGCGACGAATATGGTACGCTGGAGAATCGTACGTTTATCAGCTTTCTAAACTATATGGAAATCAAGCCAAATGGTACTTTGCAGCAGCGCGAGCCATATAAGAGCCTGGATTTTGCCATTTTTGATGAAATCACGCTGGATGTGCAAGACGAAGTGGGAACCATCACCATAAAAACGACCTATCGCTACGGCCGCGCAAACGGTATGCGGCGCTATGTGAAGACGACCAATAAGAAAGCGGTGATAGACAATACCAATAATTTCGTTTTCAGTTGTATGGATTTTGTAGAAAGTGAAAATGGGAACGACAAACGTGAGGTGTTCAAAGATGCTTCGCTGACCGTGGTAAACGACGATAAAGTGAATAATATCTTTGTAACGTTATATACAGCAACTATTGACAAACCATATTACGTAGGGAATGATGGTCGAAAATACTTGAAATTCTACGACGGCAACATCTTGAAAAACCACTTAAAAGACTACATGTTGAAAGATGTGAGTTTCTGGCATTCGTATGATAGTGAACGATATTCGATTACTATTCGCTCGGATAAACCGATAGATACGCAGGATCAGTATACGAATAGACAAATGGATGTGGACTATGAGCTGTTCAAATATAGTTTAAAGAAAAAAGTGGACAAGCATGGTGCTACTGCAACGATTGAATATATCCCACTTTCTAATGTGGAAGTGCCGGTGGAAGATATTCCGGGCCTGCGTGACAAATATGCTGCAATAGGTAAGGAAAGTGCTTTCGGGCTAGGGGTGGCAATTGCTAAACCAGGTTTTTTTGACTCTATTAAAGCATTGTTCGGAGGTAAGTAGAGGCACAGTGCCCCTACTTACCTTCCAAAATCATCTTCTACCCGAACAATATCACCTTCATCAGATGGGTTGTTGGCATCGGTATGTTGCCATATTTCGGCGACTACACCGTAAGTTTTCAATCCGATTAAGCGATGACGTTCTCCTTGGGAAAGTCGGATAACATCACCCTCTTTTAATTTTCTTAGTTCATTTTGCTGATCCGTGGAACTGGTAATGACACCAACTTCACCCTGCGTAACACGCCAGATTTCTGCGCGACGATGATGGTATTGCCAAGATAAACGCTTTTCGGGAGCTACCACTAAAATTTTAGGACTTAATTTGCCCGCTATTTTAAGGTTTTGCACATCTAAACCATCAAAATAGGTGTTTGCAAATTGTTGCGCCTGTTCCTCGGCGATGACAAAGAAACCTCCCCACGGACGGGTTTGATCGATGTGATCAATAGTAAATCCCTGTCCTTTTAAATTTTCTTCAATCTGGCTAAATAAATCGCCTTTATTAATATATTCTTCGGTCATGTTTTTTGTTTGTTAGCAATTGTAAACAATAATACGTTCATCTGTTATGCGAAAGTTCCCCGTTCGCTTGTTTATTCGGTGAAGTTATGAGTTTTCTTGAAATTACGCAATACATGTTCCTAACCTCCTTAACTTTTATTACATTTGAGGTTCAGTAACATGCTTAACAATCCCAAAAAATAAAATCGATGGAAGAATTAAAATTTGATAAACAAAACGAAGCCTTTTTGCAGGCTGTTTCTTTTGTAAATCAAACAAACCAGCATTTGTTCCTAACAGGTAAAGCAGGTACTGGAAAAACTACGTTCTTAAAATACATCCGGGAGAATTCACATAAAAAGATGGCAATTACCGCTCCTACGGGAGTAGCAGCTATGAATGCTGGAGGAACCACACTTCATGCACTCTTCTGGTTGCCGTTCGGAACATTTATCGAAGACTATCCATTGCAGTGGAATGAACAGGATAGTCATATATACAATAAGAGCCGGCTGTTTTCTACCATTAAACTGACCAAACAGCGAAGAGCTATTTTACAGGAACTGGAACTGTTGGTCATTGATGAAGTTTCGATGGTGCGTGCCGACACGCTGGATGCTATTGATGTTATCCTGAAATCGGTACGTCGTGATATGCGACCATTTGGTGGCGTGCAGATGCTCTTTATAGGTGACCTTTATCAGTTGCCTCCCGTTGTCCGGGAACACGAATGGCAAGTGTTGCGTGATCACTATAGCAGTCCTTTCTTTTTTGATGCCAAAGTTTTGCGGGAGCATCCGCCGGTTATATTGGAGCTTAGCAAAATCTATCGGCAAAATGACAGCTATTTTATTGCGTTACTAAACAATATCCGGAACAATAAATGTTCAGCGGATGATCTGGAAAAGTTGAACGTGCATTATCAAGACGATTTTTCTCCTGCCGAAGGAGAGCAATATATTACCTTGACCTCGCACAACAAATTGGCGGACGCTATCAATCAGGAACAACTGACAAGACTGAAGGGAACGATGCATAATGTACGGGCTGTCGTGAAAGACGAATTTCAACAGGCTTCCTTTCCTGCGGATGAGATGCTTCCTTTAAAATTAGGCGCACAGGTCATGTTTATTAAAAATGATAGTGGGGAAGACAGGAAGTTTTTTAATGGAAAAATAGGAACGGTTAAGGAACTCAATCTGGATCGCCATCAGGTTGTTGTGGGATTTAATGACGGTTCGGATGATGTCGTGGTACGTCGTGAAACCTGGGAGAATATCCGATATAAATATAATAAAGGTGAAGATAAGATAGAGGAAGAAGTGATGGGGACATTTTCCCAATTCCCCTTACGGTTGGCATGGGCCATTACCATCCATAAAAGTCAAGGACTTACTTTTGATAAGGCTGTCATTGACGCAGGGACTTCGTTTGCCGCAGGACAGGTGTATGTTGCATTGAGTAGGCTAACAGGGTTGGAGGGATTGGTGTTGAAATCTAAAATTCCGATGCATTCCATCCGAACAGATGCCCAAGTGGTCGATTTTATGCAACGGATGATGCCTAACGCCGAGGTCGCAAAAATATTGGAATCATGTCAACGTAACTATTTAGGACAGATTGTACTGCAAAGTTTTCGATGGGGAACCTTGGTTGAAAGTGTTGACGAGTTGAAAGAATCGTTAACAAACCGAAATATTGACGGTAAGGATGCCGCTTTAGCCTATCTGGCAGAAATTTCCACTGTATTAAAGGAACAAGAAAAGGTGGCAAATAAGTTCGTGACCTTATTGTATACGATGCTGCGGGATAAGGAAGCATTAGATTATAGTAAAATCTGCGAGCGGACAAAAGCTGCGGTAGCTTGGTTCTTGCCTCGGCTTGACGAAGAGATATTGCTAACGATGCAGGAGCATATCGAAGCTTGGAAAATTAAGAAGCGCACTAAAAAATATGTACAGGAACTGCGGTCAATACTGTTGGATTTTAGGCGTAAGAAGGAGCAGTTGGCGCATTGCTTGACGATTGCGGATATATTGACGAACGAAGGTGATTTGTCTCATCAAGTACAAACACTTAGCCAGTACGAAAAAACAAAGGATAGCGAAATTAAGGAAGCGGAGGAAGAAGGAGTCGAGAAAGATACCAAAACTATTTCGTTAGATTTGTTCCTCGATGGATTAAGTGTTGATGACATCGCGCAGAAACGTGGTATGGTCGCAGGAACAATATACGGTCACCTTATTCATTTTGTAGGAAATGAAGTGGAAGCTGAAGATTTAATAGAAAGCACTAAACTGGAAGTTTTATTGGATGTATTGCGTAAAAATGATGGGAAGTCTTCTTCGGAGATTAAGATGATACTCGGTGAAGATTATTCCTACCCGGATATAAAGTTGGGGCAAAAGGTGCTGGAAGTGGAGAGTGGGAAGTTGACAGGAGTCAATAGTCAATGACGAGTCAGGGATTATGAGTCACGAATAACGAACGGTTGAAAATGGAAAAATCAAATCGCAGAAAAATGGCTACATGGATTGGTGTGCCATTCCAAATGTTGGCGACTATCTTTGCAGGTTATTGGCTTGGAAGCTGGCTCGACGAAAAGTATGCGGTAGAAAAAAACTGGTGGACAATAGGGTTGACCTTATTCGCTGTTTTGATTTCCTTATATCAGCTGATCGTGCAGGTGCAACGTATGGGAAAGAACGGAAAATAAATTAATAACACATTGGAAATATTAAAAGCCACAGGGCAGTTTGCCTGGAAGCTACTATTGGGAAGTATATTTATTTTTGGAGGAGCATACTTCATACAACAGTCTGTAAACACGCTCTTTTTAGATAGTACTTTTGTGCCACTCTGTATATTGTTGTATTTGGTTACGGTATTTGCTTATGCCATATCGTATCTTGGAATACATAGTAATCCGGAACTTGGTGTGTATGCGATTCTTGGTGGCGTCATGATAAAAATGCTGGTATCGCTCGGTATTTTTATCGTTTTTCTGTACGGTTTTAAAGCCGAAAATAAGGTGCTATTAGGACTGAATTTTTTTTGCATATATTTATTAATGTCATGCTTTGAAGTTATCATTTTGTTACGTAACTTGCGGCGCAAAATAAAATAGCTAAAAATATTGTATAGATGGAAATAAGCCACTTTTTAACTTCAGCCAGAATCAGAACTTTGATGATTTTGTGCGTTTTTCTAGCTTCTTTCTCTTCGTTTGCCTCCTCTTTAAATACCACATCTGCACCGGAACAGCATGCCGAAACAGCGGATGACCATGCGCACGAGAAGAAAGGTTTTGACATCACCGCTTTTATTTTCCATCACATCGGCGATTCGCATGAATTTACTATTTTTGGTGGTGACCCGGAAGGTAAATCAAAATGGGTAGGTATCTACCTACCTGTTATATTATATACAGAAAACGGTCTGGTAACTTTTTGTTCTAGCGAATTTGAGCGGAACGACGACGGTACTAAAATCGTTGAGAAAAAGGGACAGCAGTTCGTTAAATACCACGGTAAGATTTATTACGCAGCGGATCAAGCAAATGATCACGGTTCTTATGTCGTATATGATGAAGAACATCACGCTACAAATAAACGCCCGTTAGATTTCTCCATTACAAAAAACGTATTCAGTATCTTTTTAGGATTCATCGTATTGATTCTTGTATTCTTTGCGGTTGCAAGAGGATATAAGAAAAACGCAGGTAAAGCCCCAAAAGGTATTCAGTCCTTTATGGAGCCGATCATTCTTTTTGTGCGTGATGAAATTGCTATTCCGAATCTAGGACACCGATATGAGCGTTTTATGCCTTATTTATTGACCGTATTCTTTTTTATATGGTTTATGAATATGTTGGGCTTGGTGCCATTCTTTCCGGGGTCTGCCAACGTAACAGGTAATATTGCCGTAACGATGGTACTTGCCGTCATTACGTTATTGATCATTTTATTTAACGGGAATAAGTACTACTGGGGGCACATTTTCAACCCGCCAGTACCTTGGTGGTTGAAACCGCTGATGATTCCGGTGGAGATTATCGGAGTATTCACGAAACCTTTTGCGTTAATGATCCGTTTGTTTGCGAACATTACGGCAGGTCACATTCTCGTGTTGTCTTTATTGTGTTTGCCGTTCATTTTCAATGCGAGTGCAGTAGCCGGAGGTTCGGTTATATTTACTATATTTATCAGCTTGATCGAATTGTTAGTGGCTTTTATACAGGCGTTTATCTTTACAATTCTTTCGGCATTGTTTATCGGTATGGCTATCGAAGAACACCACGAACATTAATAATAAATAGATTAAGGAAATAATTTTTCAACTAATATATATTTTAAAACTATGACTGGTACATTAGCCGCAATTGGAGCAGGTTTAGCTGCTATCGGAGCTGGATTAGGAATTGGTAAAATCGGTGGTTCTGCAATGGAATCTATCGCTCGCCAACCTGAAGCTGCTTCCAAAATCCAAACTGCCATGTTGATCGCTGCTGCTTTTATCGAGGCGGTTGCTCTATTCGCAGTAGTTGTTTCTTTGATCGCTTAATAATAGCTTCGAGAAACGCAAAGGACTAAAAGAACCTGTTTTGGGGTTGCCACTTCGGGTTCTTTTATTTGTCCACAATCAATAGTTAAAACGAAAAACTTAAACGTCATATATAGCATAATAATATGGATTTATTAATTCCCGAAATTGGTCTGATTTTCTGGCACACCGTTAGTTTCTTGATCCTGTTATTCTTGTTGGGTAAATTTGCTTGGAAGCCGGTGCTAAAAGCAATTAAAGAAAGAGAAGAAAATATTCAAAATGCGCTGGATTCGGCAGAAAAGGCAAAATTGGAAATGGCTCGTCTAACCAACGAAAATGAGCAGTTATTAAAAGAGGCACGTGTTGAGCGGGATAATATCTTAAAAGAAGCAAAAGAACTTAAAGATAAGATCGTTGCTGATGCGAAAACGGAAGCGCAAGAGTCTGGTAAAAAGATTTTAGAGCAAGCGAAAAGAGAAATTGAAGAACAGAAAAACAAAGCGTTGGCTGAGGTTAAAAATCAAGTTTCTTCTTTATCTTTGGATATTGCCCGTAAAGTATTAACAAAAGAATTTGAAGACCAGTCTAAACAGGACGCTTTTGTAAGTGACTTGTTGAAAGACGTGAAGTTAAACTAACGGGTTGTTCAGATTTTAAATTAAAAATATGTCGATTTTTACAGTTGCATCCAGATACGCTAAATCCTTACTTGACTTAGCACAGGAACAAGGCCAATTAGATGCCGTGAAGAAGGATATGGAAAGTGTGGTTTCGGTATTGAAGTCTAATTCCGAGTTGTTGGCTATCCTTAAAAATCCGATTATTAGCGGTGATAAGAAACGTAATATCTTAGCAGCGATTTTTGAAGGAAAGATTAGCCCTACCATTGTTTCGTTTTTCTATATATTGGTGAATAAAGGACGTGCAGCTATCCTGTTGGATATTGCTCAGGAGTTTGTTCGTGAATATAATGAGGCAAAGGGTATTGTGAAGGCATCTGTTACATCGGCTACAGCGCTTTCTGAAGCAAATCTTGCAGAACTTCAGCAGATTATTACAGGTGAAATCAAAGCAGAGGTTATCCTGAAAAATATCGTAGATCCATCCTTGATCGGAGGTTTTGTCGTACGGGTAGGAGATAGGCAAATCGATGCAAGCATTGCTGGTAAGTTGAATAAATTAGAAAAGCATTTTGCAGCGCAGGGTGTATAGTCCCTGGTATTGAATTAAAAATAGAATCAAAAACCCCTTATAATAATAACAATGATAGAGGTAAGACCAGATGAAGTTTCGGCAATTCTTAGAGAGCAATTGTCGGGCTTTAAATCAGAAGCCGAACTAGAGGAAGTGGGTACCGTACTTACCATTGGTGACGGTATTGCTCGTATATACGGCTTAACTAAAGTTCAGTCCGGTGAGTTGGTTGAATTTGATAATGGATTAGAAGGTATCGTTTTAAACTTGGAAGAAGACAACGTGGGTGTCGTTCTTTTGGGTTCTTCAGATGAAATCAAAGAAGGAGATACCGTTAAGCGTACCAAACGTATCGCATCTATTAAGGTAGGTGAGGGTATGTTAGGTCGTGTTGTAAATACATTGGGCCAGCCTATCGATGGTAAAGGTCCGATCGCAGGTGAAACTTACGAAATGCCTATCGAGCGTAAAGCGCCGGGTGTTATCTACCGTCAACCTGTAACCGAGCCATTGCAAACTGGTATCAAAGCGATCGACGCGATGATTCCGGTAGGTCGTGGTCAACGGGAGTTGGTTATCGGTGACCGCCAGACAGGTAAGACTGCGGTATGTATCGATACCATTTTAAATCAAAAAGAGTTTTACGATGCAGGTGAGCCTGTATTCTGTATATATGTTGCTGTAGGACAGAAAAATTCAACAGTAGCAAACATTGTACGCGTGCTGGAAGAAAACGGAGCGATGGCTTACACCGTTGTTGTTGCAGCATCTGCAGCTGATCCGGCTCCAATGCAGTTCTACGCGCCAATGGCAGGTGCTGCCATCGGAGAATTTTTCCGTGACACAGGTCGTCCGGCACTGATCGTATACGACGACTTGTCAAAACAGGCAGTAGCGTATCGTGAAGTATCGTTGTTATTGCGTCGCCCACCGGGTCGTGAAGCTTATCCTGGTGACGTATTCTATCTACACTCCCGTTTATTGGAGAGGGCAGCGAAAATCAACTCGTCTGACGATATCGCGCGTAATATGAACGATTTACCGGAATCTATCAAGCACTTGGTAAAAGGTGGCGGTTCTTTGACAGCACTTCCGATTATCGAAACACAAGCTGGTGACGTATCTGCATATATTCCGACAAACGTAATCTCGATTACCGATGGTCAGATTTTCTTGGAATCTAACTTATTTAACGCAGGTATCCGTCCGGCGATTAACGTAGGTATCTCGGTTTCACGTGTGGGTGGTAACGCGCAGATTAAGCCGATGAAGAAAGTATCCGGTACATTGAAACTTGACCAGGCGCAGTTCCGCGAATTGGAAGCTTTCGCTAAATTCGGTTCCGATTTAGATGCCGCTACGAAAGCAGTATTGGATAAAGGTATCCGTAATGTGGAAATCTTGAAACAAGGCCAGTATTCTCCAGTTTCTGTAGAAAAACAAGTAGCCATTATCTACGCCGGTACAAAAGGATTGCTTCGTTCTGTTCCTGTAAATAAAGTTCGTCAGTTTGAAGAAGAGTATTTAACGCAATTGGAGCAACGTCATCCAGAGGTTTTAGCAGCTTTCAAAGCTGGTAAATTTACGGATGAGTTAACAGGTGTGTTAGAAAAAGTAGCTAGCGAATTAGCAGCAAAATATTAGTGTTAGATATGCGTATTGTGTATAGCGATTAAGCATACACAATGCTCACTACTAAAAAAGAATGGCAAATTTAAAAGAAGTAAGAAACCGGATTAGTTCGGTAACATCAACGCAACAGATTACCAAAGCCATGAAAATGGTGGCTGCGGCGAAATTGAAGCGTGCCACAAACGCTATCGTACAGTTACGCCCTTATGCCAACAAATTAAGGGATATTCTGGCACAAGTTTCTGCTTCTGTTGAAGGGAATGATTCGCCCTATACGCAAGATCGGATACCGACGAAGGTATTGGTTATCGTGTTGACTTCCAATAGAGGTTTGGCGGGAGCATTTAATGCAAACGCAATCAAAACAGCTAATAGCCTGATTTTCGGTAAATATGCTGAACAACATGCTCGAGGTAACCTAAGCATCATTGCTATCGGTAAACGGGGCCATGATTTCTTTCAAAAGCGCGGTTTTAACGTTATTGGTAATTACAATGAGTTGTACAGCGACCTTAACTTCTTGAATGTATCCCAGGTAACGGAATATGCTATGCAGGAATTCAAAGCCGGAAACATCGACAGGGTAGAAGTTGTGTATAACGAGTTCCGTAACGCAGCGGTTCAAATATTGACTACAGAGCAGTTGTTACCGTTAGTGCCTCAGGAAAAACCGGAAACCGCAGTATCGGCGGAAACGGATTATATTATTGAGCCATCCAAAGAAAGAATCATTGAGGAGCTCATTCCTATAGCTATCAAAACGCAATTGTATAAGGCGGTTTTAGACTCTAATGCCTCTGAGCATGGAGCGCGTATGACGGCGATGGATAAAGCAACCGAAAATGCAGGTGAGCTACTGAAAGCATTAAAGTTATCTTACAACCAAGCAAGACAAGCGGCCATTACAACAGAGTTGACGGAGATTGTTTCCGGTGCGGCGGCGCTATCAAATGGATAAGATATATCATCGTATTTTAAAAAGGGAATCTTCACGGGTTCCCTTTTTTATTTTACATAGAATGGCATATTGTGCAAACGTTTGATGCGTTGTTTGCTTCTTTCTTCTAATAGAAACTGATTAAGTTTACCGTATAAACGGATTACTATGCAGATAATAAGAACGATTAGAATTATTACTTTACTAAGTTTATGTGTGGGTTCGCTATCTTTTTGTTCTAAGCTAAAAGACGATGCGATAGATAACGAAGCGGAATTGGCAGACTCTACATTGTTTGAGATCCCTCTGGCAGGAAACGCATTTATTACCAATAAACCTGAGCGTGCTGATGAGGCTATAACGGAAAATGGATTAGCAAACTGGACAGCTGTAGAGACTGTCTCCAGTGTTTATTTTCGCGTAGGACAGGCTGGCCGTCTCTATCTTAAATTGCGTGCTAAAGTTGCTCCTGCGGACAATTCAAGCACCATACGCGTATCGATTAATGACATTTCTAAAGAAGTGGCCTTATCGGGCGATGACTACCAAACGTATCATGTGGGATATTTCGATGTTGATTCAGGTTATGTTAAAGTGGATTTGCAAGGATTAACAAAGACGGGCGATTATTTTGCTGATTTATCGCACATATTGGTGGGAGGCAAACCGACGACCGATAATATTTTGTACGCTAACGACCCAGACTATTACTACTGGGCGAGGCGAGGGCCTTCTTGTCACATGGCATACACCGTTCCGACAACAGACCCTGTCGAATATTATTATGGTGAATTGATAGTGCCAATAGGAGAAGACGCCATAGGATCGTATTTTATGAGCAATGGGTTTAGTGAAGGGTATTTTGGAATACAGGTTAATTCTGCAACAGAGAGGAGAGTGTTATTTTCTGTTTGGAGTCCGCACAATACCGATAATCCAGAAGAAATTCCCTCACATTTACGTATTAACCTGAATAAGAAAGGCGACGATGTTTATACGGGCGAGTTTGGAAATGAGGGCTCGGGTGGACAAAGCTATTTGAAGTATAATTGGAAAGCAGGGGAGCCGTATAAATTTTTGCTTAAAGGCCGGCCGGATAATATCGGTTCAACCGATTTTACAGCTTGGATTTATTTGGAAGATAGAGGTGGTTGGAATCTGATTGCCAGTTGGAAGCGTCCGGAGATTTCCAAACATTTAACAGGTTTTCATAGCTTTTTGGAAAATTTCAATCCGGATAATGGACACCTTGGTCGGCGCGTTTTATTCTCTAATAGGTGGGTAAGAACAGTGGCAGGTAATTGGTTGCCAATCCAGGAGGCTAAATTCACGGTTGATGCGACTTACAATGCGCAGCAACGTATAGATGCCGTAGGTGGTATCGAGAATGAACAATTCTGTTTGCAGAATGGCGGCTTTTTCTCGGAAGTTATTGCTCCAAATAGTGTTTTTTCCATCAATCCACCAATAGAAGCACCTGTTATCGATTTTGATACCTTACCTTAGATAACGGCAGCATTATAATGCCATCTATTTTATGTAACTTTGTGACCTTATAAATAAATGGAGAGTGGCGGTGTCTAGAACCCATTACCGTCAATGCGAGAAGGAAGAATGACGACGTGGCAATCTGGTGATATCAAAACGTAGATTGCTTCGTTGCCGTGCGCTTCGCAATGACGTGTTTTAGAATGGAACATCTCCTCTTGGTATAAAATACAATATGGCAGCAAATATAGTGGCAATTGTTGGTCGCCCGAACGTAGGGAAATCGACATTATTTAACCGTTTAACAGAAAGTAGAAAGGCAATCGTTGACGATTTCAGTGGTGTGACACGTGATCGCCACTATGAAATGGCTGAATGGATAGGGAAGAAATTCACGGTTATTGATACGGGTGGATTCGTTCATGGTTCGGATGATGTCTTCGAAGAAGCTATTCGGGATCAGGTTCATATCGCCATAGATGAAGCATCCGTTATCCTTTTTATGGTAGATGTGACGACAGGTATCACAGATCTAGATGATGAAATTGCCGA
This sequence comes from Sphingobacterium chuzhouense, assembly GCF_014692525.1. Taxonomy (GTDB): domain Bacteria; phylum Bacteroidota; class Bacteroidia; order Sphingobacteriales; family Sphingobacteriaceae; genus Sphingobacterium; species Sphingobacterium chuzhouense. The sequence goes on along the minus strand of NZ_JACNYL010000005.1, from coordinate 194,533 downwards.
TATACTTCGTCGCACTTCTAAACCTGTATATGTCGTTGCTAATAAAGTAGATCATGCTAAAAGAACCCATGAATCGGCGGAGTTTTACGCGTTTGGATTGGGCGAAGTTTATAATGTATCCTCGATAACCGGTTCGGGTACAGGAGAATTGCTAGATGCCGTAGTGTCTCATTTCCCGGAAGAGAAAGAAGAAGAGGAAATCTCCTTACCTAAGCTAGCGATCGTCGGTCGTCCGAATGTCGGAAAATCATCGTTAACGAATGCGCTATTAGGTAAGGAAAGAAATATTGTGACTGATATTGCTGGGACGACCCGTGATTCTATACGCATTCACTATAATCAATTTGGTAACGAGTTTTTACTTATCGATACGGCAGGGCTTCGTCGGAAGAATAAAGTGAACGAGGATATCGAATTCTATTCCGTTATGCGGACGATCAAAGCATTGGAAGATTCGGATGTCGTTATTCTGATGCTAGATGCTAATGATGGAATTGAATCACAAGATATTAACATCTTTCACTTGGCAGAAAAGAATAAGAAGGGTGTGATGATTGTGGTCAACAAATGGGATACCATTGAAAAGGATCACAAGACCACGAAAGAGTTTGAGACGCGTATCCGCGAAAAAATTTCACCGTTCACAGATGTTCCAATTATCTTTACTTCCGTAACAGAAAAACAACGCATATTTAAAGTGGTGGAAAAAGCCATGGAGGTGTATGCAAATAAAACGAAAAAGATACCGACCTCTAAACTCAATGACGTCATGTTGGAAGTCATCCAAAACTATCCGCCGCCCGCTATCAAAGGAAAATACATCAAGGTCAAGTATATCACGCAACTTACCGGACGCTCGCCGATGTTTGCGTTTTTCTGTAACCTACCGCAATATATCAAAGAGCCATATAAGCGCTTTATTGAGAATAAATTGCGGGAGCATTTTGATTTTACGGGAGTGCCTATTCAAGTATTTTTTAGACAAAAGTAAGCTGATTTTAGATTTTTATGGAACCTAATCTTGTTCTTTATAACACCCTTACCCGAAAAAAAGAAAAGTTTGAACCCCTTAACCCGCCGTTTGTAGGCATGTATGTATGTGGCCCTACGGTATACAGCGATGTGCATTTAGGGAATTGCCGTACGTTCGTGTCGTTCGACATGATCTTTCGTTACTTGTTACATCTAGGGTATAAGGTAAGATATGTAAGAAATATTACCGATGCGGGGCATCTTGAAGGTGATCGGGATGAAGGCGATGATAAGTTTTCCAAAAAGGCAAAATTAGAGCAATTAGAACCCATGGAAATCGTGCAGAAATATACGCTGGGGTTCCATGAGGTTTTGCGCCTATTCAATACCTTGCCACCTAGCATCGAACCTACGGCAACAGGGCATATTCTTGAACAGATTGAGATGGTGCAACGCATTATCGACAATGGTTACGCTTACGAAGTCAATGGTACGGTATACTTTGACGTAGACAAATATGTCAAAGAACACGACTATACGATTTTGACCAACCGTAAGCTGGAGGATCTCTTAAACAATACCCGTGAACTAGGCGGACAGGATGAAAAGCACGGGCGGTTGGATTTTGCCCTATGGATCAAAGCGAAGCCGGAGCATATCATGCGCTGGCCGGCTCCTTGGAGCGTAGGGTTTCCAGGCTGGCATATCGAGTGTTCGGCTATGAGCAGTAAATATCTCGGTGCGCAGTTCGATATCCACGGTGGGGGAATGGATCTTGCAGCGACACACCATACGAATGAGATAGCCCAATCGGAAGCTTGTCATCACGTTCAGCCGGCTAAATATTGGATGCATACGAATATGCTGACCGTAAATGGTGCACGGATGTCGAAATCTGCCGGGAACGGCTTTTTACCCCACGAACTGTTTACGGGCAATCACCCGTTGTTAGATAGGGGATATTCCCCCATGTCGGTTCGGTTTTTTATGATGCAGGCGCATTACCGTAGTACATTGGATTTCTCCAATGACGCATTGGATGCAGCTGATAAGGGGTATAAGCGCTTGATGAACGCTATAGCGCTGTTAGACAAGATAAAACCTTCGAACGGAAGTAACGGTGATTTTGACCTTGTTGCCTTAAGGCAAAGGTGTTATAAGGCTATGGACGATGATTTCAATACGCCAGTGCTTATAGCCGAATTGTTTGAAGCAGTCCGTTTTATCAATGCAGCATACGACGGTAAGATGGCGATGGATCAAACGATGCTGGACGAGCTCAAGTCGTTTATGCAGGTTTTTGTAGTGGATATATTAGGCTTGAGAAATGATGCTTTAGAAGGCGATGCCGACGATACCGATGCATTAATGCAGATTATTATCAATCTGCGCAATGAAGCAAAGAAAAATAAAGATTTTACAACATCAGATCGTATTCGTGAAGATCTGCAATCTATTGGTGTCCAATTAAAAGATAGCAAGGATGGAACGCTTTGGAATAAGATTTGATTGTAAACGACAAAATTGCGTAAATGAAACTTATAAAAATCTATTCGTCAATAACCACCCTCATACTCAGTATTACTTTTTCGGGTGTATATGCACAGTTACCGGATAAAGTAGGGAGCTTAATTACTGCAGATCGGACGGCGTCCAACATAGCAAAAAAGGAAAACCCATACAAAGCATTTATGTCTATCGTAGACAAGGAATCAACACTATATGTTCCGTCGCCGGTAAACGCCATCAATTATCTGAATAATCGGCCGAATATACCTGATATCATGTCATGGGAGCCAAATTTTGCATTGGTATCCAAAAGTTTGGATTGGGGGGTGACATCTGGGCCGATGGAGTTTCAGAAAGTAGGTGCTATAAAAAGATATGGACAATACCTCACGGTTTGGCGTCGCGATAGAAAAGGAAACTGGAAAGTACATATAAGGGCTGAAGTTGAGAATTTTGGAAAGGGAGCCAAATCCGATTTGGTGTATTATGAGCCGGATGACTCTTGGTACTTGAAGCATCGCTCGAAAGTGCGCTTGCAGCAGCGAGAGGAAGTTGTAACACAAAGCGACGAGCTCTTCTCCACGATCTTAAAAGCAAACAACGAAACGGCGTTCAATGAATTTTTGGCAGACGATGTACGTTATTATTATCCGTGGGAGGCAGAAATAGAAGGAAAGAAAAACGTACTTGCTTTTCTAAAGAAAAAGAGAATAGAAATTACGACAGATCCATCCGGTGTCGGCCGTGCATATAGCGGTGAATATGCTTACACTTCTGGAACAGCGACCGTGAGATCTAAAGAAAAAGTCGTTAAATTTAATTATATCCGCATTTGGCAACTGAAAGACGATTATCAGTGGCGGGTCGCTATAGAGATGATGTTTGAAAGATAAAAAAAAGAGGCCCGCGCCTCTTTTTTTTATTTATTAGCTAAAACCTCTTTGGTCTCGTCCATCCATGGTTTCAATACATCACATTTAAGGAAATCTTCATTGATGTCAATAAAAGTGTTCTCCTTGCGTTGCTCAAACCATTCACTAAGTTTTCGGTTAACTTTATCCTGACTCGCCGCTTCCTGTATCTTGGCAAAATCTTGTTCTAAATTTGCTTTATGCGGTGCTACGCGAGATTTAAGATAGACGAATTTGTATACCTGTTCACCTGTTTGATCTGCGGAGAGAAATGACTTAGAATATTGTCCAACCTCAAGCGGATCTATGGCTGTAAAAGTCTCCTTATCCAATCTGTTGATTGGAATCAAAGGAGAATGATCCTCAGGGTTCATGATCATCCCCCCGGAATACTTTGTTTCGTTATTATCGGAATGTAAGGCTGCTGCGGTGTGAAACGCTAGCTTCCCTTCGGACACCTTGTCGTAGATACTGTCTATTTTCGCTTTTGCGCGTTGCAAGCTAGCTGATGTAGGTTTCTTTTTAATCAATACGTGACGAACATTGACCTCCTCACCTCGTCGTTGCAACACCTGCAAAAAGTGGAAACCAAATTGTGTCTCAAACACCGGCGAAACTTCTCCCTCCTTAAGCTTAAATGCCATGGCGGAAAATTCCTTTACATAGTGATCCCGTGTGGCAAACCCTAACTCTCCACCATACGGAGCTGATCCATCTTCTGAATATAATCGAGCTACTGTTCCAAAGTCCGAACCATTTACCACTTGCTGTCTATATCCTTCGGCTTTTTTTCTAAATTGCTCTTTTTCTTCCTTGGTTAATTCAGGCTTGATAACAACTTCACCGATTTCTACTTCCGTATCAAAATAAGGAAGGCTATCCTGATCAAGGCTTTCAAAATATTGCTTTACTTCCGCAGGTGTAACGTTAATTGTAGAAACAATAGTTTGCTGCATCCGCTGTGCTTTAAGTTGTTCCGCTTGGGTACTGCGCATTTCTTCTTTATATTGCAGAAGCGAGCGGTTTAAGAACTCTTCCAGTCGTTCCTTTCCTCCAGCTTGTCTTACCATGACTTGCATTTTTCTATTCAAGTTATCATCAACCTCCGCTTCAGATACTTCAATGGAGTCGATAGCAGCCTGTTGGGATAATAGCTTTTGGGTAAGGAGCTGTTGTAAGACATAACATTTCATGTCGTCGTTCGGTTTTTCTCCTTGTGCTAAATATTGTGCATATTGCATTTCTACATCGGATTGCAAAATGATGCTGGAACCTACGGTGGCAACCACCCGGTCTACCAATCTCCCTTGTGCATACACGGATTGCAAACAAATGATGGCCATAATTGCCATTCCCAGTAAACTTATATATTTCTTCATCATAAAACGTTGCCTCTAAAGCACTGCAAAATTACCCACTTTCTTCTCAAAAGTACTAAAACTTTGCCCGTTAATATGTTAAAAATGTTAAAAAATAAAACGGACTAATTTCAAGTGCTAAAATGTGTAATTTAGCATCAGTTACTTCATGAGGACAAAATATGAGAGCATCCATGATATTTGTATTAGGCTGTATAGCCCAATGGTCGATAGCACAAGAGATTCCTATGTTTATAGGCACGTATACACATGCCGGGAGTCAGGGGATTTATTTGTACATGTTTGACGAGAATAGCGGAGACGCTACCATGTATTCATCGACCGCTAGTGAACATCCGTCCTTTTTAGCTAGATCGGCGAAAGGAGATATGTTGTATGCAGTAAATGAAACAGGAGATAGTTCAGCTGCACTGTCCTCATTTACTTTTGATGGTGATGCATTGTCTTTTGTGGATGCCATGTCTACAGAAGGAAGTTACCCATGTCACGTTGCCGTAAGCAAACGTCATCCCATCGCGGTTGTTTCTAATTATGGCGGAGGTTCTCTGTCGGTATATCGACTGGAGAAAAATGGTGGTTTAGCAGAGAAGATACAGTATATACAGCAAGAGGGAACGGGCCCCAACAAAGAAAGGCAGGAGGCTTCGCATGTGCATTCTGCTTTCTTCAGCCCAGATGAAAAACATGTATACGTACAAAATCTTGGCACGGATAAGGTCACCATTTATCGGATAGATAAAAAGAATGATAACTATACTTTAGTAGAAGAAAATCACATATCAACCCCGGCAGGAGGTGGTCCCCGCCATCTGGTATTTGATGAAAAAGGGAAAAACATATACGTGCTGTTGGAAATGACTGCCAAGATTGCCCATTATGAAAAGGATGGCGAAAACTGGACGTTAGTGGATACGGTTTCCATCAATGAAGATGATTTTGAAGGGGAAGATGGCGCAGCAGAAATAAAGCGTTCGGCTGACGGAAAGTTTATCTATGCCTCCAATCGTGGTGATGCTAATACTATTGCGCTATTCGCTGTAGACAAATCAGGTAGGCTGGAACGTCAAAAAGTATATCCTACCGGCGGAGAAGGGCCTAGGAATTTTAATATCTCTCCAGATGGACGATATCTGTTAGTGGCAAATCAAAATACGAATAATATTACCGTTTTTGAACGTAACCAGGAAACTGGAGAATTGACAGACACGGGGAAACAAATCGAGGTATCCACACCGGTTTGTATTGTTTTTTAAACTCTCTATTCTGTTTCTTCGTCTGTTTTGGCAATGTTAGGAGTGTCATCATCGTCCGTGTCACTTTCTTCACTTTCCAACTCATGTGTTTCTTCGTTGTACATGCCGGCAAGCTCATCAATAATGGTGCCTTTCCAAAGTGGTGTGCCGGTAAAATAAGCAGCTCTGCCAATCATGTGTGCGCCAATGGGAGCGGTAATAATCAGAAAGAAGATAATAGCAATCGCTTTAGTTGTTACGGATACATCCGGGAACATAATCGCAGCACAAATGAGTAATAGGCCAACTCCCAGAGTAGAGGCCTTTACCGTTACGGATAAGCGCAGATAAAAATCCGGCATTCGTAATATTCCGATTGACGCAAATAAAATAGAAAGTGCACCTACCGTACTTAAAATGGCTAATACTATTTCAATCATCTTTCTGTTTTTCTATATAATAAGCAAAAGCCACTGTACCTAAGAAAGCAATCAGGGCAAGAATAATGGCGACATCCAAAAAAACTTCTTGGTTCGAACGGATGCTATATACGGTTATAATTCCGATCCCAATAGTGATAATTAAGTCGAGCGCTACAACACGGTCTACTACCGCAGGACCTTTGAATAGCCTGATGAACACCAACATAACCGAAATGGACAATATCGGGAGAATAACGTAATCGAAATATGCTTCTAGTGTAATCATCTTAAAATCGCTAATAATCTTCTCTCCAAACCAGTTTGCGTTTGTCTAACAAATGTTTCTGGATCCGTTAGGTACATCACGTGGATATAAATTGTCTTTTTGTCATCGCTGATGTCCACAATAAGTGTACCCGGCGTCAGCGAGATCATAGTTGTCAACAAGTTTATTTCAAAATCTGTCCGAGCACTCATCGGATATTTGACAATCCCCGGCTTGAAGAAATATTTTGGCGTAATCACATCGAACGCCACCTGTAAGTTCGCTTTGAACAGCTCCCAAAGAAAATAAAAAACAAAGCTTATAATCTTCGGAACACGATAAAAATACCGTTGATCTGTTTCGTTTCGATTCATGATCCAGAGGATAAAGAACCCAATCATGAATCCAAACAAAAAGTTGGTGTAATAAAGAGAACCTGTAAGTGCCACCCAGATCGCTGAGAGCAGCAGGTTCATTAAAAAATTCTTAATCATATCTTAATCCGTTTTATTTCCCAAAACGGCATCAATATATGCCGAAGGATCCATTAACTGTGTCGATATTATGTCTGTTACTTTGACGATAGCTTCTGCATTTAATCCTATATATAGTGTCGCAAGTGCCATTAACCCTATCGGAAGTACCATGAGTATTTTCTTATAGGGAGGCATGGGGGCGAAGAGATTTTCCATCCCCTCGGAAGCAGGTGGATTTTTCCAAAATACTTCAGACCACATCTTAGCGATAACATATAATGTCACGAAGCTACCGATGATCAAGGCAGCTATGTAGAAGTATTGATGTTGGGAAAAAGCTTCTTGAAAAAGAAAGACTTTTGGCCAAAATCCAGATAACGGTGGTATCCCCACGAGCGAAAATAAGACAATGGCGACGATGAGCGATATTTTTGGATACTCGCTGTACAGGCCGCCGAGTTTGTTCATATCCATTGTTCCTCTCAATTGACGGATAAGCCCTGCGATGAGAAACATGTTAGTTTTAACCATAATATCATGTATTAGATAGAATACAGCTCCCATAAGGGCGACCTTGCTGAACATGGCAATACCTCCTATCATGAAACCAATATGACATACGATCAGATAAGAAAATAGTCTCCGTATGTTCGTCTTTATAAGAGCACCAAATGCTCCGGTTAAGATGGTCAATACAGCGATGACCATTAAAAGTATTCGCGTGAAATCGTCTGGAATAAATATCAAGCTAAAAACACGCAACATAGCATAGATGCCAACTTTTGTCAATAAACCACCAAAAGTCGCAGCAACCGCAGAGGGGGGGGTATGGTATGAAGACGGTAACCAATAATACAGTGGAAAAACTGCCGACTTAATACCAAAACCAATAATAAAAAAACAGGATGTGATACCGATGAGGGCCTTATTTTGCACCTCTTGGATTCTGATGGACAAATCTGCCATATTGAGTGAGCCGGTAATACCGTAGAGAATCCCGATTCCGGTTAGAAAAAACATGGAAGCCAAAATATTCATGGCCATGTATTTAACAGCGCCCTCTAGCTGGGCTTTTCTTCCGCCTAGGGTCATCAGTACAAAAGAAGAGATAATAATGACCTCAAAATAAACGTATAAATTGAAGATGTCACCTGTTAAGAATGCCCCATGTAATCCCATAATGAGAAAATGAAAAATTGGGAAATATCCGTAGAGCATTCGTTGTCGACTAAGGCCTACCGATGAAAAGATCGAAACGGCAAAACAGGCAATAGATGTGAGCAATACCAATGTAACACTTAAGAGATCTGCGACGAAGACAATCCCAAAAGGAGCGTCCCAGTTTGCTGCATTCAAAGTGAGTATACCGCCTTCATATACCCGATTAAACAGCCGAAAAGCAACCATAAGGCCAATTAAACTCCCACCAACACTTAGGTAGCGTTGTGTGAGTGTTTTTCTCCAACACATAAGTTGGATTATTGCCGTAAATAATTGCACAAAAATAGGTGCTAAAATATGGTTGTCTATCATATATCTTCTTCTTCAGGAGTATTTAAATCGTCTAAGTCATCCGAGTCCACTAATGCATATACTCGTTTTAATAGTACAATGGCAAAGGAAGTTAAACCAAAACTGATAACAATAGCGGTTAAAATCAACGCTTGTGGTATAGGATCGGCATAGATATCTTGAAAAACTTTGTATGCTCCGTCAATAACCGGAGGGCTTCCCTTCGTAATTTTTCCGAGGACGAAAATTAAAATGTTTGCACCATTGCCTAACAGCATAATACCTAGCAGAAGTTTCACCATGCTTCTCCGCAAAATTAGATATACACCGGCAGCATATAATAAACCTAATATTAAAACCAATAGTAATTCCATATCAATCGTTTAGGGCTATGGTAAACAAAATAGTTAAAACAACACCGATCACGACCAGATATACACCTATGTCAAAAAATAACGCAGAACCGATCATGCCTATAACCGGGATAGGTTCCTCAAACCATAGTCCTGTCATGGGTGGAAGTCCGAATAATAACGGGAAAGTAACGCTTACTGCCGAGGTCGCCAATCCAATGGGAATCAATGATAGCGGTTTGTACCGAAGTATTTTCATGGTGTTTTCCGTGCCGTTGGCGAAGCTATGTAATACAAAGGCAATAGAAGCGACTAATCCGCCGACAAAACCACCTCCGGGATAATAATGTCCACGCAGGAGCAAGAAAAATGAAAATAACAGCAATATCGGGAGTAAATATCGCGTAGCCGTCTGTAATATAGCACTCTTCATATCTTATAATTTCTTTATTCCTTTTCCGACGATTTCAATCGTAGTTTAAGTAAACTGTAAACACCTAATGCAGCAATAGATAGCACAACTGTTTCGAACATCGTATCCATTCCACGGAAGTCTACCAATATCACGTTGACCACATTTTTTCCTTTGGCTAATAAATACGCGTTTTCACCGTAAAAGTCACTAATCGCGGTCGAGTTAGGTTCGTAAAGCACACGTAGGGCAATGAGAGAAATGATGACTCCGAAACCTAATGCTACGATAGCATCTCGTATGGGAACACCCCGGCTTGTAAAATTGATAAATGGTGGAAGTTTGTATAAAACCAATACGAACAATACCGTAGTCAACGTATCGATAGTGAATTGTGTCATGGCCAAATCGGGGGCACTGTAGAACACAAACATTAAACAAATACAATATCCAATGACACTGGTGGAAACAACTGCGGTCAGACGCGATTTCGTTGAAACGATAAGGTACATCGCACCTAATAGGATAGCCGCAATACCAAATTCATACCAAGATAGCGGTGTCAAGTTTGCGTAATCGATCCGAACAGGGCCGCCTAGCCATAGCTTGTACCCTAACAATAGTTCCGCAAACAGGATAATCTTAAGATGATAGGAGCGAAGGTATCCGTTGTGAATAGTATTTGTATACCAGCTAGCAACCTTTTCTATGCCGTTGCCAATCCGACGAAAAATGTGCTGTGATGAAATGACGTTAAACCGTTCGAGTGCAAGTAATTTTTCCTCTGTAGGGTTATTGGCAAAATATAAAGCGATTCCTGCAGCTAATGTAGCAACACTTAGGGTAAGGACGATATTAAATCCATGCCATAACTGAAGATGCATATCTGTTTCTCCTCCGGCGATCGCATTCGCGGTTTGGTGGTTGAAATAAGCACCCACGACTCCGGGGAATAGACCAAATAATATACCCAGCACGGCTAATATCATTGGTGGAATCCACATAGACTTGTACGGAAGACGCACATGCCGGAATTCTTCCGGCAGTTTTCCTGCAAATGGTTTAATACCGGCTCTGAACCCAGCGGTCACCAACCCGATGTTTGTAAGTACAGCGAGAGCAGTTAACCAGATGGCCCAGTTTTCTTTAAAGTTTAACGTCGCTTCGTAAATCAAGTCCTTGCCAATGAAACCGAAAGTAGCTGGTACGCCCGCGCTGGACAGTGCTGCCAATAATGATGCTATAAAAACAGGCATCATCACTTTACGCAGCCCTTTTAATTTGGTAATATCGCGTGTATGTGTTTCGTGATCAATTATCCCGGTCACCATGAACAAGGTGGCTTTGTATAATGCGTGTACTAAAATAAATACGCTGACCGCCACGATCGCATCCTTTGTACCAACACCTAGCAAAAAGGTTAAAATACCTAATGCAGAAACAGTAGAGTAAGCAAGAATACCCTTTAAATCTGTACGGAAAAGGGAATGTACAGCGGCGAAAATCATCGTAAAACCTCCTACGATCATGAGCGTAATACCCCATAGCTCGGTATTTCCCAATATCGGTGTGAAACGCGCGAGCAAATATACCCCGGCTTTTACCATGGTGGCTGAATGAAGATACGCCGATACCGGTGTAGGTGCTTTCATAGCACCCGGTAGCCAAAAATGAAATGGGAATTGTGCTGACTTGGTAAAGGCGCCAATACATATGAGTCCCACTATTAACGGATATAATGGATGTGCTATCAACTGGTCATGGTGTGCAAACAATTCGCTGATAACGAAAGTTCCTGCAATGTTACCGGTTAATATTAGTCCGGCTAATAGGAAGAATCCGCCCATCCCGGTAATACTCAGCGCCATTAATGCACTGTTTCGTGACGCTTTGCTGTCGTTATTAAAACCAATGAGAAAAAAGGAGCTGATACTGGTCAATTCCCAGAAAATAAATAACGTCAGGATATTATTGGACAGTACAACACCTAACATGGCACTCATAAAAAGGAGCAGATAGGCAAAAAAACGGTCAAAGTAAACATGTCCCTTTAGATAACTGCGGCCATAAAAAAAGATTCCCGTTCCAATTCCTGTAATCAACAGTGCGAAAAGTAAGGATAAACCATCCAATCGAAAGTCGAAGTTAATGCCTAAGCTGGGAACCCAAGCAAGGTGTTGAACAATGTTCGTTCCGTTCGCTACTACAGGCACATGCCATAGATAGAACAAAAAAAGAATGACAGGTATAAATGGAAGCAAAATACTCCATTTCGTCTTAATAAACTTGCCGAAAGGAACGAGAAGGCTCGATGTTATTAACCCTGTTAAAACAGTAAATAGCATGCAGTCTTTATGTTTAAATAATGTTGGAAACGTTATAAAATTACAAAAAATCCGCAATTTGTCAGGTTGTTTTTTGAAATATTGTTATTTTTAGAGCATGAAGAGAATAAACCTATTGCTCCCCCTGTTAGCTTTTTTATGCTATTTTCAGGTAGCCGCACAGTACCAAAAGCCGGCACTTACTGATAATGAATCTTGGTCCTTGATCTTGATGCCAGATCCGCAGACGTATACGCGTTTTCACAAAAATGTTGGGATACTGAACTTGATGACCGGTTGGATATATGAAAACGTGGATAAGTTGAACACGCAGTTTGTATTGTGTACGGGGGATCTGGTGGAACATAATGATTTGATCCATTTGAAAGGAAATGATGGTACAGCGAATAGTTTGAAGCAATGGCAAAATGTAAGAAACGCCTTTGAGACATTGGATAACCGTGTGCCTTATGTACTCGCAACCGGAAACCATGATTTCGGTTATCGAAGTGCAGAATACCGCTCTACCAATTATGACAAGTATTTTAATGTGAATCAAAATGGATTTAACCAACGTGCATTGCGGGAGATTGGTCCACAGATAAATGGTCAATCTAGTGCGGTGAATGCCCTTTATGAATTTCATACGCCACACGGTAAAGATTGGCTGGTCATGGTGTTGGAATTTGCACCGCGTGATACGGTGATCAATTGGGCAAGACATGTCTTAGAAGCAAAGCCTTATGCAGACAAGGAGGTGATTTTGCTAACGCATACATACCTCAATAGCAAGAGTGAGCATATAAAAAAAGAAGGTTACAAAATGGAAGATGTAAACTATGGAGCTGCCTTGTTTGAGAAATTGGTGAAACCATCGAAGAATATCCGCTTAGTTTTTTCTGGACATATTGGTGCTCCAGATAATTTTGACGCGCATCTAGGTTTTAGACGTGATAAGAATGCCGCTGGAAAAACGGTGTCGCAGATGACGTTTAATGCGCAGGCGATGGGAGGAGGTTGGCATGGAAACGGTGGCGACGGCTGGTTGCGCTATTTAGAATTTATGCCAGATGGCAATACCGTAAAAGTAAAGACTTTTTCACCCTTATTTGCTATTTCGCCTGCTACACAGGATTTAGCTTATAAAACCGAAGATAATCAGCAGTTTACCTTTACTTTGGATTAGTAAATATTTTTTGAAAATATCGTTTGTTTATTGTAGCTTAGCGCCTAATAAAATTTAATTAAACAATTATGAAAAAAATTTTACTTTCATTAGGTGCTACATTTTTATTGGCAGCAGGTGCAAATGCACAGGTAAGTTATGGAGTTAAAGCTGGGCTTAACCTACCTAAAGTTAAAATAACTGCCGATGATGTTAACATGAGTTACACATCGGACGCTTCAACAAATTTCTATGTGAGCGGTTACGCAAGTATTTTGGCTGCTCCGAATTTCGCTATCCAACCTGGCGTTTCTTTACAAGGAAAAGGAGGAAAAGTTAAAGAAGGACATTTTACGGGAGGGGCTGCCGGAGAAACAGCTACTTTGAATTTTATGTCCATTGAGATTCCCGTAAATGCAGTATACTATATCCCAACCGGTACAGTTGGTTCTGTTTTCGTCGGTGCAGGGCCATATTTAGGATTTAACGTCTCAGCCAAAGCTAAAAATGGAAATATAAGCCAAGATATAAACATTGGATCAAGTGATGATGAAATGAAACGAATAGATTACGGTGCAAACTTTTTAGCAGGGTATAAGTTGTCCAATGGGATTCTGTTTAATTTAGGATATGGTTTGGGACTAGCAAATTTAGAAAATATTGATAGTCCAAAGGTGAAGAATCAAGTACTTAGTTTAGGCGTAGGATTTGAATTTTAATCCTTTCCCAAGATAAAAAATAAAAGCCTCTCGTTTTTGCGAGAGGCTTTTTTAATGCTGTTTATCTTCTTTTTAGCTATTTCTTCATTTCTTCTGCTCCTTTGATGATCGCTTCGACCACGGTTGGATCCTGTAGCGTAGAAGTATCGCCTAAATTGTTGACTTCGCCTTCTGCAATTTTGCGTAAAATACGACGCATAATTTTTCCGGAACGTGTTTTCGGTAAATCCGATACGAACTGAATAATATCCGGTTTAGCAATCGCGCCAATTAAGCGTGTAATAGTTTGCATAATGTCCTTGCGCGTACTTTCGGCATCGATATGATGGTTCGCTACAATCACATACGCATAAATACCCTGCCCTTTAACTGGATGCGGATACCCCACAATTGCAGATTCGACGACGTCAGAGTGCATGTTGATCGCATTTTCCACCTCTGCGGTACCGATACGGTGGCCGGAAACATTCAACACATCATCCACACGTCCTGTAATTTTATAATAACCTTCGGGGTTTCTGTAACAACCGTCACCCGTGAAATATTTGTTTGGATAGGTGGAGAAATAGGTTTGGCGGCATCGTTCGTGATCGCCCCAAGTTGTGCGCAACATGCCTGGCCATGGGAACTTGATACATAGGTTTCCCGTTACATCATTGCCTTCGATTTCTTTGCCATCTTCATCCATTAAACACGGTTGTACACCAGGAAGTGGTAACATCGCGTAACTAGGAATGGTTGGCGAGATACCCGCCATCGGTGCAATCAATATACCACCATTTTCTGTCTGCCACCAAGTATCGGCAATCGGTGCTTTGCCCTTTCCGATTTTTTCATTGAACCAATGCCAAGCTTCTTCATTAATAGGCTCGCCTACAGATCCTAATTTTTTGATACTGCTCAGGTCCTTACCTTCTAGATACTCGTCTCCAAAAGCCATTAGAGAGCGAATGGCCGTAGGCGCTGTATATAAGATGTTTACTTTATATTTATCAACGATATCCCAAAGACGTCCTGCATTGGGGTAAGTCGGTGTTCCTTCGAACATTAACGACGTTGCTCCTTGCGACAGTGGCCCATATACAATGTAACTGTGGCCTGTAATCCAACCAATGTCGGCGGTACAGAAATAGACCTCACCAGGTTGATATTGGAATACATTCGAGAAGGTATATCCGGTATAGACCATATAACCTCCGGTAGTGTGTACCACGCCTTTAGGTTTGCCAGTCGAACCCGATGTATAGAGTACAAACAAAGGATCTTCTGCATCCATTTCTTCCGCGGGACAAGGAGGATTTCCTTGGGTTTCCACTTTTTTAATTTCGTCTTCCCACCATACATCACGACCTTTTATCATAGATATCGGCGTGCGCGTACGCGTTAATACAATTACACGTTCCACGGATTCACATTGCATAAGGGCGTCGTCCACAATAGATTTTAACTCCAGCACTTTCCCCGCACGGAATCCACCATCCGAGGTAACGACTAATTTACATTCTGCATCGTTGATTCGGTCTGCGATAGAGCGAGCGGAGAAACCACCAAATACAACGGAATGGATGGCACCAATACGAGCACAAGCCAATACGGCGATGACCAGCTCAGGTACCATAGGAAGATATATACATACACGGTCTCCCTTGACTACGTTGTTGTTTTTCAACACGTTCGCAAAGACTTCGACTTTCTCTAAAAGTTGTTTGTAAGTGAGGATGCGATGTGCCTCATTTGGGTCGTTAGGTTCCCATATAATGGCAGGTTTATCTCCTAAATTATAAATATGGCGATCTAAACAATTTTCGGTGATATTAAGCTTTCCCCCTTCGAACCATTTGATGTTAGGTTCGGTAAAGTTCCAGTTTAATACATTAGTCCATTTTCGTTTCCAAAAGAAGTTTTCTGCAATTTCTCCCCAAAATGCTTCCGGGTTTTCGACGCTATACTTATACGCCTCCTCATACTCCTCAAAACTTTTAATTTGTAGGTTCATGTTTTTTTAAATACAAAATTTAAATGATTAACTTTTATCCAATACAGACATTTATTTATTGAAAGATGTCTGTATTGGATATACAAGGACTAATTTAGTTTTTTTTGCCATTAATGTCAATTTTTTACCTTTAAGTATTCTTATTTTTATCTTCGATGAAGCTATTGAAGCAAGTATATTATTTTCTTATTTATACCAATCTGCTGATTGCAGGAGCTGCAATAGCGCAATGTGCATTGACGTACTTATTCTTTGATGCTCCGTTTGATTATCCTATTATAATGGTAGAAGGGGCGGCAACGTTACTTTTGTACAATTTCAGTATGCTATTGTCCAAACCCCGAAACCCACAGAAATCCATATATAAACGTACACGCTGGATATTTAGGAACGAATGGCTATTGTGGTTAAATAACGGAATAGGATTTATCGTATTGGTATATGCCGTTTTTCATATTCACTTATATAGTTTGTTTATTTTAACGGGGATAGGCGTTATCAGCGTAGCGTATTCTGTTCCAATAATCCCCCATAAGGGGAAGTGGGTCGGATTTCGCCAATTGCCGGGTATGAAAATTTTTCATATTGCGTTGGTCTGGACGTTAAGTTCGGTATGTTTACCGATTTTTGAGATGCATTTGGACGGATTAACGGTTGATTTACATCTATTCCGAACGCTTTTCGTGCTAAAGTTTATTTTCTTGCTTATTTGTACTTTACCTTTTGACATCCGGGATATTCAACAAGATTCGTATTATCATTTGAAAACTATTCCAAATATGATTGGCGCGGATAGAGCGATTTTATTGTGCTACGCTCTTTTAATCACGCATAGCACAATCGTTCTGTTGTCAGATATTCAATTTAATGTACAAATGGGGATATTGACAACGAACCTGTTGATTGCAGTCGTGCTCAAGCAGGTTGTGTTCCGAAATGCAAATCGCTATCATTATGCATTCTTATTAGACTTTGCATTGATAGCGCAGTTTTTAATAGTTTATTTGTTTTTATAGAACCCAATAATCTTATCGGCTATAATATCCGATAGTTTATAATAACTGTCGAACGTCCATCCGGCTACATGTGGACTTAGCAATACGTTATCCTTTGAAATAAGGTCAGCGTACCAGTCTGTTTCGCTAAGCATAGGGAATTTTTCGATAGGTAACACATCAAATGCTGCCCCTAAAATTTTACCGGTATCCAGGTATTTCAGAACCGATGGGATGTTTGCTATAGATCCCCTGGCACCCATCAGGAAAAAGATGGGTTTGCGGAAGTGGAAAAGGTATTCATCATCTACCATGCCTCTGGTTTCACGTGTTAGCGGAATGTGAAAACTTAATACGTCTGCTTGACGAACAACTTCTTCCATCGAAACCTCTTTGGCGTAAGCATCGGAAAACCCAGTTTTGTATTTGTCATACGCAATGACATTAACCTCAAAACCCGACAGTTTTTTGGCCATTGCTTGCCCATTATGTCCATACCCAATGAGAGCTACTGTTCGTCCTTTTAATTCGTAACCTCGGTTTTCTTCCCTGCACCATTGCCCAGTACACACTTCTCTATGCCCACGGTTTAGATTGTTCATTAAGGCCAGCAGCATCCCGATCATGTGCTCACCAACAGCATCCTTATTACCATCGTTCGCCGAAAACAGCCGAATACCTTTTGAGATGGCATATTCCTCATCGATATTGTCCATTCCTGCACCTGGACGGCCAATAAATTGTAGGTTGGCGGCCAGATCAAGGAAGGACTCGTCTACTTGAAATTTCGAACGGATAATCAGTCCCGTGTAGTGTTGGATAACATTTTCGGCATCTGCTCTGCTGAAGCCCGGTTGGTAATCGTACGAAATTCCGGCTTGATCCAGCTTCTCTAATAATATATGGTGTATGTCGTCTACAATAAGAATATTCATTTTTTAACTAAAGTTTCATAAAATCTACAGATAACAATTTGTCTAGGTTCTTTTGAGCTAATTTAGCAGGCATAATTTTCATCAGCATATTTCGTATGCTGATTAATAGGCTATTGTCCCATTGCGCGATTTCTCCGATCCATCTCGAAGTATCCGTAATATATTTTGTCCGGGGTAATCGTCTTTTTTCAAACGAAAAGAACGCCTCCTTAACACCCTTTTCTAACCCCAGCTCATCCAATAGAACGGCTACATCCTCTAAAGCTTGACAAGCCCCTTGACCCATATTGGGCGTCGTAGCGTGTCCGGCATCACCAATGAGAAGAATGTTGTCATAAGCAAGATGTTTGAGCGGTTCGATGTCTATAATGTCATTCCAAATCAGTTCGCTATCCTTGGTATACGCTAAAATAGAAGGAATAGGGTCATGGTAGGATTGAAAATGTTGTAATAAATCGTCGATATTATAATCTCGATATATGGGATTGTTAGGCGTGGCGTTTATACATGCATACCAATAGATACGATTATTGGTTAAGGGTGTCATCCCAAACCTTCCTAATTTCCCCCACGTTTCTGTTCCCTTATCTAATGTTATCTCCGTATTATCAATGGTCGCGCGCCAGCAAGTATATCCCGAAAAACGAGGTGTGGAGGATGGTATGAGTTGTTGCCGGAGTGGAGACTTCACCCCATCGGCAATAATTAAAAAATGTGATGTATGCTGAGTGCCGTCGTCAAAAAATAGGGTAACAGCGTCTCCATATTGTTCTAATCGGATAGCTTTTTTGTCTAACTGTAGTTTTTGAGTTTTGATTTTAGATAGCAGAAAAAGGTGTAAATCTGTACGATGAATGGCAAAATTTTGTTGCTGATACTGTTCACGGATCGCATGTGTATCGGGAGACACTAAAAGCCCCCCTTTATGGTCTAAAATGTTGTAGCTATCCAGATAATAACCTATTTGTTCTACTTCAGTTCTCAAACCAAGTAGATCTAAAGCACGCATCGCATTTGCTGCCAGACCAAATCCTGCACCTATTCCTTTTAACTCCTTTGCTTGCTCAAAAAGCAAAAAGTCCTTGTTGATTTTTTGAAGAGCTATAGCCATGGCAAGCCCTGCTACACCGCCACCTACAATGGTAAACTCGCTATCTATCGTTTTGGTATATGGCATTGGCAATTTCATTTGTTAAAGTGACAAAATCTTCGACTGACAACCGTTCCGCCCGGAGCTCGTACAATGGATTGTTGCTCATCCTATCTTTAGGAACAACAGCAGACAAGGCGTTTCGTAACGTTTTGCGTCGTTGGTTGAAAGCGGCTTTTACGACACGCCAAAATAGTTTTTCGTCACAGTCAAGTCTATCACGGTCGTTCCTGGTCATTTTAATGACACCTGAAAGTACTTTGGGAGGTGGATTAAATGCCCCGGCTTTTACCGTAAAAAGATAACGCACGTCATAATAAGCCTGCAGGAATACACTGAGAATGCCGTATTCTTTGTTGCCAGGCTTTGCCACACAGCGTTCAGCTACTTCTTTTTGGAACATTCCCACCATCTGTACCACACGTTGACGCTCCTCCAAAATCTTAAATAGAATCTGCGAAGATATATTATAAGGGAAATTGCCGATGACCGCCATCTTATCTCCAAAAAATCGACTGAAATCTAGCGTAAGAAAGTCGCCGTGAATAAGCCTGTTGTCCAACTGTGGGTATTTGTCGGCAAGAAACACGATCGATTCATCGTCTACATCAATCAGCCAGGTTTCGTAGGCATCTTTTTGAAGTAAAAAATCGGATAGCACACCCATACCAGGTCCCACTTCCAATACGTGTTTAAAACCCAAAGTAGGTTCCAAAGCTTCCACAATTTTTTGTGCAGCACTCTTATCATTGAGAAAATGTTGTCCTAAATGTTTCTTTGCGCGTACCGTACTCATTCGTCGTTGAGGTGTTAAAAAGCAAAATTAAACATTATTATGCAATTTCCGGTGTCGTTCAAGGTTCCCTTGTAGGAGAAAGCGACCATCTTTTCCGGTCAACTACGAGAAAGCTTTTTATTTACTCTAAATTTTGTAATTTTGATTCAAAGCTTTCAGACAATGAGTGAAAAACTAAAAATAGGTATTACCATAGGGGATGTAAACGGCATCGGATTAGAGGTGATTATTAAATCGTTGATGGATAATCGGGTGTTGGATTACTTTACGCCGGTCGTATACGGTAATACTAAAGTTGCTTCATTTCATCGAAAAGCGATTGGTGTACAGGATTTCAGTTTCAATGTTATCCATCATCCAGATCAGGCAAACCTTAAGCGTGCTAACATGATTAACTGTTGGCAGGAAGATGTGAAGATCACCTTGGGCGAGCAGAATGAAATCGGGGGAAGGTATGCTTTTCTTTCTTTAGAGAGAGCTACGGAGGATCTCCGTAATGGTAAATTGGATGCGTTGGTCACTGCGCCTATCAATAAGCACAATATACAACAAGATGGTTTTCATTTTCCGGGCCATACTGAATATCTCCAATCTAAGATGGAAGCATCGGATGTGTTGATGTTTATGATTGCCGATGAACTTCGTATAGGGGTTGTTACCGGACATATTCCTGTCAAGGAAATTGCGGGCGCAATAACAGCAGATGCTATTTTACAGAAATTACGGATGATGAACGAAAGCCTTAAGAAAGACTTTTGGATTGAAAAACCTAAAATAGCAGTACTGGGATTAAATCCCCATGCAGGAGATAATGGATTAATTGGTACGGAAGATGAAGAGATTATTGCGCCGGCTATCCAAAAAGCGAAGGAAGAAGGGATTTTCTGTTTTGGACCTTATCCGGCAGATGGTTTTTTTGCGAGTGATACGTACACTAAATTTGATGGTGTTTTAGCCATGTATCATGATCAGGGCTTGATCCCGTTTAAACATATTGCTTCTCGTAAAGGAGTTAACTACACCGCGGGATTACCTATTGTTCGTACATCTCCCGATCATGGAACGGGCTATGATATCGCCGGAAAAAACTTGGCGTCACATGAATCTTTCTTGGAAGCCATTTTTTCTGCTGTTCATATTGTGAAACGCCGACGGGAGCAAGAGGAACTCGCTGCCAATCCGCTACCGTTCCGTCGCTTATCAAAAGATAGGGATTAGTAGAAGGCACTTTCTACAAAATAATCTGTATTTTTGCCCTCTGTAGGCGCTGTGCCTGGAGAAGAAGCTATGCGAGAAAATTTACAACATCCTATTTTTCAAATCATCAGAGATTTAGCGGATAAAGAACAGGTCGAATGCTACGTAGTGGGTGGGTATGTTCGTGATTGTATCATGAAACGATCTTTCAAAAACGATGTCGATTTGGTTGTGATTGGAAGTGGGATTGATTTTGCTTCTAAGCTTGGCGAACTTCTACATGCTAAAGTTGCAGTCTACAAAAGCTTCGGAACAGCCATGTTGGTGCATGATGGGATCAATTTGGAATTTGTAGGGGCCCGTAAAGAATCTTACCGTTCCAACTCCAGAAAACCCATTGTAGAGGATGGTACACTTGAAGATGATCAGAACCGTAGGGATTTTACAATTAATGCAATGGCGTATTGTTTAAATGCTGACCGTTTTGGCGAACTTGTAGATCCTTTTGGCGGAGTGGAAGATATCCAAAACCGTATTATTCGGACACCGCTTGATCCAGATATCACATTTTCTGATGATCCCTTGCGTATGATGCGCGCGATTCGCTTCGCTACACAACTTAACTTTAAGATTGATGTGAAAGCGGTTCAAGCTATAGCGGAAAATGCGGAACGCATTAAAATTATTTCTAAGGAGCGGATTACAGATGAACTGAATAAAATCGTCATGGCAA
Source organism: Sphingobacterium chuzhouense (assembly GCF_014692525.1). Lineage (GTDB taxonomy): Bacteria > Bacteroidota > Bacteroidia > Sphingobacteriales > Sphingobacteriaceae > Sphingobacterium > Sphingobacterium chuzhouense. The sequence goes on along the minus strand of NZ_JACNYL010000005.1, from coordinate 173,080 downwards.
CTAAACCCTCCGTTGGTTTCCGCTATCTATTCGATACAGGACTGCTAAAGATTATTTTTCCTGCCATGTACAATTTATACGGGGTCGATATAATAGATGGACGCGGACATAAAGACAATTTTTACCACACGTTGGAGGTTTTAGACAATGTCGCAGCCATGTCAGACGATTTATGGTTACGGTGGGCAGCAATTATGCATGATATAGCGAAGCCCGCTACCAAACGATATGATAAGCGGGTCGGGTGGACCTTTCATGGGCATGAAGATAGGGGGGCAAGGATGGTACCGAAGCTTTTTGCCGAACTGAAACTTCCACTTCACGACAAAATGAAGTTTGTACAAAAACTGGTGCAATTGCACCTGCGACCTATTGTGTTGGTACAAGATATTGTGACAGACTCTGCTGTACGTCGGTTGCTCTATGAAGCAGGGGATGATATTGATGCATTGATGCTTTTGTGTCATGCCGATGTAACAACCAAGAATGAGTTTAAAAAGAAAAAATACCGCAATAATTTTGAGCTCGTAAAACAGAAATTGAAAGATGTAGAAGAACGCGACAAAATTCGAAACTGGCAACCTCCTGTGTCGGGAGAGGATATTATGGCTCTTTTTGGAATTGGGTCAGGACGCACTGTCGGTATAATCAAAAACGCCATGAGGGAAGCTATTTTAGAAGGAGAAATTCCTAATTCGCGTGAAGAGGCTTTATCTTTTATCCTAAAGCAAGGCAAGCAATTAGGTTTGTCGCCCAAAACGAATACAGTCCTTTAATTTTTTAAAAATTATTGTAATTTTAACCTTGGTATAAATGATAAACTAAACGATACGATTAAGAATGGCTATTTACAGATTTAGGGTAACTTTTGAGGATTATGAGGATGTATATCGGGAAATAGATATGCCTTCGAAAGCTACATTTTTAGAATTGCATCAGGCTATCCATAACGCTACCGGCTACACTCCAAATGTTTCTTCGTCCTTTTATGTTAGTAATGATCAGTGGAAAAAAGGGACAGAGATTGCTTTTCTGCCTACGGAAAGAAAACAGAGTAACGGTGTGCTAGAAATGGAGGGTATTCGTTTGAGCAAGTTTATCGACGATCCACATCAAAAATTTTATTATGTCTATAACTTTGACCGTCCTTATGACTTTCATGTGGAACTGATTAAAATTCTAAAAGAGGAAGATAGTAAGGAATACCCATTGGTATCTAAGACGGTCGGAACGGTGCCCAAGCAAGTTGCAGCTGCGAATTTTCCGTTATCGACAGCAGATGAAGAGGATGATGAGGACGAGGATCTGCCGACAGATGATACAGAATACGGAGTTGACGAAGATGAAGACTTCGATTTATTTGATGGCGAAGAGGAAGAAGGAGAGGAAGGGGAAGGGACTCGTGGGGCGGAAGATGAATATTGATGGCAGGTGCTGATACAAAGAGATTAATCGTAGTGGTTGGGCCTACCGCGGTAGGGAAGACTGCTATGGCTATTACCTTGGCCAAACATTTTAAAACCGAAATTATATCTGCTGATTCTAGACAGTTTTACAAGGAGATGTCTATCGGCACAGCGAAGCCGGATGCAGAAGAGCTTAGGGAAGTAAAGCACCACTTTATTGATTCACATTCGATCGAGGAAGAATATTCGGCGGGCGATTTTGAACGAGATGCATTATCCCTGCTCGAAACGTTGTTTGAAAAGCATGATGAGGTCGTTATGGTAGGTGGTTCGGGGCTCTTTGTGCGTGCCGTCTGTGAGGGATTGGATAATCTGCCTAAAGCTCCTGCTGCTGTACGCGAACGGTTGAATGACATTTTTGAACGGAAGGGGCTAGAGCCATTGCAGCAAAAACTTAAAGAGGTCGATCCCGATTATTATCGCCACGCAGATATACACAACCCTCAACGTGTCATCCGTGCGTTGGAAGTCTATGAAGCGACAGGGCAACCCTTTTCATCCTATCGTGTACGGGAAACGGTTGAACGCCCGTTTGGGATCGTAACTATTGGGTTGAATATGGAACGGCAAAAGCTATACGATCGTATCAATTTGCGTGTGGACAAGATGATAGAAAAGGGATTAGTGAATGAGGTACGCTCGTTATTGTCCTATCGGAACATGCCGGCATTATTGACAGTTGGTTATGCAGAGATATTTGATTTTATCGACGGGAAAATCACACTGGAGGAAGCTATTTCCCGTATTAAGCAGAATTCCCGGCGTTATGCAAAAAGGCAAATTACCTGGTTCAAAAAATATGGGGATACGGTATGGTTTGACCCAGATGATTGGGAAGGGATTTTATCTTTTTTAAGGTAGGGCTCAACCCCTACCTTAAAAAGATAGTTATACGATGAAGTTCCATCCAAACGGATCATTTATTTTACCGTATCGAAGTTGATTTAAATAATCCAGCACTTTGTTGGAAAATTCCCTTCCTTCTATTGGAGGCAGTTCATAATCTTGTCCTTCATAGCCAATTCTAGAGATATGCGTGACCGTTGCAGCAGTTCCGGCAGCAAAAGCCTCTGATACGCGACCATCCTTAATACCGTCAATCAATTCTTGTACGGAAACTTTACGTTGTTCTGCTTTGTATCCCCATTTTTCGGCGAGTTCCATGATTGTACGGCGGGTAACACCATGTAAAATTGTATCACCATGTGGTGTAATAATCGTATCACCGATACGGAAAATCAAGTTAGCCGTGCCTGCCTCTTCTACATATTTATGCTCATTAGCATCTGTCCACATGATTTGATCATACCCCTCGTCATTTGCCAACTGGGTAGGGTATAAAGAAAGTGCATAATTTCCTGCGTTTTTCGAAAACCCAACTCCACCTTCTGCAGCTCGTGTATAATACGTTTCCACTTTTAAGCTGATTGGTTTACTATAATAAGCGCCCACAGGACAAGTAATGATGGCAAAAGTATACGATTTAGATGGATGGACACCCAACGCGCCTTCGGTTGCAAACATAAACGGACGGATATATAGGGATGTGCCTTCCTGCGATGGTACCCAATTGCGATCCACGTCCAATAATGTTTTCAGACCATCCATAAAAATTTCCTCAGGAACTTCTGGCATCTGAAGACGTTTTGCAGATTTGTTGAAACGTTCCCAATTTTTATCTGGGCGGAATATACTTACTGTTCCATCGGCAAATTTGTAACCTTTAATTCCTTCAAAAATAGCTTGACCATAATGCAAGGCAGACATCGATGGATTGACGGTGAAGTCTCCATAAGGGACGACAACCACATCTTGCCATGCACCGTCATCATAGGTGGCGACTAACATGTGGTCAGACATGATAGCACCAAACTTCAAATTGCTGAAATCTACTTGCGAGAGTCTTGATTCTTTCGTTGGCTCTACGCGAATGGAATAAGTATTCGTATCGCTCATCACATTAAAATTTTTAATGTGTGCAATTTAGGAAAAAAGTACGAATATAATTAAGCATTCATTATTTTCAACAAAGCGTCCAGATAGGTTCTTTCATTCGCAAGGCGGGGAACTTTATTCTGACCGCCAAGTTTCCCGCGACTTTTCATCCATTTATAAAAAATATCCTTTTCTGCCCGGTGGACAATAGGATAGGCTAATGCTAAATCTTTGAAGCGCTTGGCGTCGTAATCGGAATTGATTTCCCGTAAAGCATTATCTAAAGCATCGCAGAATTTTTGAAAATCGTTGGGTTGTTTTTCAAATTCAATAATCCACTCATGTGCACCAGCCTCCCCATCTCTGAAATAAACAGGCCCCGCTGTGTAGTCACGGATAATAGCGTCTGTTGCTCGGCAAGCTATCTGCAGCGCGTGTTCCGCATTATCCACAATAAGCTCTTCTCCAAAGGTATTGATATATTGTTTTGTGCGTCCGGATATTTGAAAACGGTAAGGGGATAAAGAGGTGAATTTGATGGTATCTCCGATTTTATAACGCCATAAACCTGCATTCGTTGATATGATCAAGGCATAATTCTTTCCAATTTCTACTTCGTCTAATCGCAACGTTTTAGGGTGTTCCTCAAGAGCATGCTCCATGGGAAGAAACTCATAATAAATGCCATAATCCAACATGAGCAGAAGATCCTCAGAGTCCGATTGATCCTGCAAACCAAAATATCCCTCGGAAGCGTTATAGTTTTCGAGATAATACATGTTATCCGAAGGAATCAGTTGTTTAAATAAATCTCGGTATGGTTTGAAACTTACGCCGCCATGTCCATAAAACTCCAAGTTAGGCCATACTTCCAAAAGATTGCTTTTGCCCGTAATTTCCAATATCCGCTTTGCCATGACAATATTCCAGGTCGGAACACCCGCCAGGCTTGTGACATTTTCCTTGATTGTAATTTGGGCGATCTGTTCGATTTTTTCTTCAAAATTCGGATTTAAAGTCACTTCCAGATTAGGCGTGCGCTTAAATTCTGCCCAGAAAGGAAGATTACGAATCAAAATGGAAGATAAATCGCCGTAATAAGAATCCGGACTGAAATTATTGATTTGGGATGATCCCCCAATGACAACTGATTTACCTGTAAAGACTTTGTTTTCCGGTTTGTTGTGGCAATAAATAGAGAGCATGTCTTTTCCACCTTGATAATGGCAGTCTTCCAAAGCCTCCATGCTTACAGGGATGAACTTCGAGCGATCTGAGGTAGTACCCGATGATTTTGCAAACCATTTAATGTCGGAAGGCCACACCAAGTTTTGCTCTCCTTTGATCATACGATCCACATACCCTTTGATATCATCGTAATCTTGGATTGGAACGCGCTCTTTATATTCTTCTGGTGTCAGGATACTGTTATAGTCGTATTTTTTTCCCCACTCAGTAGCTTCCGCCGTCGAAATTAAACTTTGAAACCATTCTTCTTGTACATCATGGGGATACTTCATGAAAAGCTCAATCTGATGAATGCGCTTTTTCATGATCCATGTAAAGAGAGAATTCAATAATGCCATGTATAAAGGTTTCTGTTACGCTAGTTTTATAGTTTTTTCCTTCTCAATTCAAAATGGCGGCCTAGATAGAATTTACGAGCTAGTTCGTTGTCAGCAATTTCCTCGGGAGTTCCCGTAAGCATTATCTTTCCCTCCGTCAGCAGGTAGGCTCTATCTGTGATAGACAACGTCTCCTGTACATTGTGGTCGGTAATCAATACACCGATGTTTTTTCGTTTAAGTTTAGAGACAATCGTTTGTATCTCTTCCACCGCGATAGGGTCCACACCGGCAAACGGTTCATCCAGTAAGATAAAATGTGGATTTGCAGCTAATGCCCTTGCTATTTCCGTACGGCGCCTTTCTCCACCTGATAAAAGATCTCCGCGGTTCTTACGGACTCTATGTAAACTGAATTCTGTTAATAGTTCTTCCAGTTTCGCCAAGCGCTCTTCTTTATTCTTATAGTGTATTTCTAAAACTGCGAGAATATTATTTTCTACTGACAATTTTCGAAATACCGACGCTTCTTGCGCTAGATAACCGATTCCTTTTTGCGCACGCTGAAACATCGCATCTTGTGTAATCTCTTGATCGTCCAAAAAAACATGGCCACCGTTTGGTTTGATTAATCCCACAATCATGTAAAAAGAAGTTGTTTTTCCAGCACCATTTGGTCCTAGCAAACCCACAATTTCGCCTTGTTCAACATGAAAAGACACGTCATTGACAACTGTCCGTTGTTTATATTTTTTGATTAAATGTTCTGCTTTTAAAATCATCTACTACTTTAATCGTTTTATACAAATATATTTTAATATCGTATTGCTTTGATATTTAATTGCAAATTCTTTTTGCCTCGCCAGTTATTCTCTTCAATGGTGTAACAGATATCAAATTTATGTCCTTCGTTGATATAGTCTATATGTTCCGCCAATCCAAAACCTATACAATCGAAGGATACGGAGTCCTTTTGCTTTATTACTATTTTGATGTGATTCGTGCCTACGATATATCCCGAACCCTGTACTTTGCGCGTGAGAAGGATAGGAGCCTCATTTTGTGGGCCAAAAGGTTCAAACTGTTTTAATAAACGGCAAAATTTGCTGTCGATGTCTTTAAGATTTAATTCCGTTTCTATGAGTACTTCTTGCTGAAGCATTTCGGGCGTAATATTGTTCTGTACTACGGCTTCAAATTTTTCTTGAAATGCTGGTACATTTTCCACACGCATAGTAAGACCCGCCGCATATTTATGTCCGCCATATTGGTCTAATAAATCGGCGCATTCGCTCAATGCCTCGTAAAGGTCAAAGCCCAATACAGATCGTGCTGAACCGGCAATATGTCCATTGGTTTGCGTAAGTATAACAGTAGGTCGGTAGTATTTTTCTGTTAAACGTGAAGCCACAATGCCAATCACGCCTTTATGCCAATCAGCTTTAAAAAGTACGGTGGATTTGCGTTGTTTTAATAATTCATTGTTGTCAAGGATATCCAGTGCTTCCTCAGTTATCTTGAGATCAAATCCTTTACGCACGGTATTCTGGTCATCAACAGTCGTTGAATATGCTTCGGCTTCTGCTAACGATTTTGAAATCAATAGTTTAACCGCATCCTTAGCATGTTCGATGCGTCCGGCGGCATTGATACGCGGGCCAATCTGAAAAACGATATCTCCGACAGAAAAATGTCCACTTTTATTGGAAGAAAGATTGATGAGCGCCTGGAGTCCACAATTTGGGTTGGTGTTTAATTTTTTGAGTCCAAAATGAGTGAGTATCCGGTTTTCTCCAGTAATAGGTACAATGTCTGACGCAATGCTTACCGCCACCAAATCAAGGTATTGATAGGCGAGTTGCATATCCATATCATTTTTTTGGACAAAGGCCTGAATTAATTTAAAGCCTATACCGCATCCCGATAGTTCTTTGTAAGGATATGGACAATCTCTACGTTTAGGATCTAATACAGCCACTGCATCTGGAATAGTGCTGCCTGGAAGATGATGGTCCCCAATGATGAAATCAATTCCTTTAGCTTTCGCATAATTGACTTTCTCAATGGCTTTAATACCACAATCCAGGGCAATAATCAAAGAGAAACCGTTTTCTGCTGCATAGTCAATCCCTTTGAAAGAAATACCATACCCTTCCAGATATCGGTCGGGAATATAAAATTCCAAACCGGAATGGAAATCACGAAAAAAACTATAGACAACCGAAACGGCAGTAGTACCGTCGACATCATAATCACCGTATATCAGTATTTTCTCTTTGTTGCCAATTGCTCTTTCAATTCGAGATATGGCCTTATCCATATCTTTCATCAAAAAAGGATCGTGTAATAGATCAAAGCTAGGGCGAAAAAAATGCTTGGCTTGTTGATAGGTTTCGATACCACGATGGAGAAGCAGTTCTGCTATTACAGCGTTTATACCCAACTCATCACACAGTTTGTTGGTTTTTTGAACATTGTTTTTTGGCTTAACCACCCATCTTTTTTGCATATCGTTGCCGTTGTATTAACGTGTAAATATACATTTTGTAAATGGGTTTACCTAATGAAGACAGCCGTTCGAAATAAAAGAGATTGTGGCTTACTAGGTTATAGTAAATAAAAAGCTATACAGGAGATAGGATCCTTTTTATGGGCTTTTTGTTGAAAGCTTTTCAGGACTCTCTAAATATTTTTGCTAGTTTTGCTTGAGACAAGTGTTCTAAGAAAGAATACGAACGTTGTATTTAATTTTTTTGCTATGTCGATAGTTAGAGAAAGCGACTTGATTGGTATAGGTAAAAAGTACCAAATTGAGACGGAAGCCGGTGACCACATGGTGGTCGTTATCCACGACGACGGTAAACGCGAACTTTATCGTTCGGAAGGAGACGACAGTGAGACGCACTGCGTTATGACACTTTCTGATGAAGAATCCCGCCAGGTAGCGGGTATTATTGGGGGGTTGTCTTATAAGCCCAAAGCATTGGAAACCATGGAATTGGCATTGGACGATTTGCGGATTGAATGGTATAAAGTAGGCGCTCCTAGTGATGGTGTTAACAAGAGTATCGGAGAATTGGGGGTTCGACAGCGTACGGGGGCATCGATTATTGCTGCTATCAAAGAAGAAGACACCATCATTAATCCCGGTCCGGATTATGTGATTACACCAGGAACTACATTGGTAGTGGCCGGGAAAAAGGCGAATATTAAACAATTGAAAGAAATCCTAACATCCTAATTTAACCCTATGCTATCACATACCCTAGTATTAGAAGTTGGTATCGCCGTACTGTTGGTCGCTATTGTTGGCTTGTTAGCTAACAAGTTGCGATTTTCGGTAATACCATTTTTTATAATAATCGGTATGGTAGTTGGACAACACGCCCCCCAATTTGGACATATTGACCTTACGTTTACAGAGAGTAAACCTTTTATAGATTTCATGGGGCGGTTAGGCGTGCTTTTCCTCTTGTTTTATCTGGGATTGGAGTTTTCTGTAGGAAGGTTAATGCGATCTGGGAAATCCATTGTTACGGGGGGGATGATTTATGTCTTTCTCAATTTTATCTCGGGTGTATTAATTGGCTGGCTCATGGATCTTCCCTTTAAGGAAATGATGGTTTTATGTGGAGTCATGACCAGTTCGTCCACCGCAATTGTTGCCAAAGTGCTGACGGATTTAAAACGGACAGCGAATCCTGAAACAGAGATTATTATGGGGATGATTATGTTTGATGACCTTTTTATCGCCATGCATATCTCTTTCCTCTCGGGATTGATTCTGACAGGGGGAACTTCTTTCTGGTCGGTATTGGGAACATCCTTGCTGGCACTAGGCTTCATTCTGACGTTTTTGATATTAGGAAGGAAGCTTGTTCCTGCCATTGACCGGCTTTTACAGGACAAATCACCCGAACTGTTCATCTTGATCATATTCAGTCTGTTATTTATCATTGCCGGATTTTCAGAAACGATACATGTTGCGGAGGCCATTGGAGCATTGATGGCCGGATTGGTGTTCGCTGATTCCCGCTATATTAAGAAGATTGAAGGAGTGATCGCTCCCTATCGCGATTTCTTCGGTGCGATGTTCTTTTTTAGTTTCGGGTTGTCCATTGATATGTACACTTTAGGAGGAGCTATAGGCTGGGCAGCATTGGCTGCGGCTATTACGATCATTTGCAATGTGGCATCGGGTTATTTCGCTGCCAGATTTTCGGGTAGAAAACCCAAAGCTTCATTTGATATCGGTTTTACTCTTTCAGCAAGAGGAGAATTCTCCATTATTATGGCAAATATTGGAAAAGCGGGAGGTTTGCTCCCTATTCTTCAGTCCTTTGTTGTTGTCTATGTGCTTATTTTATCCATCGTATCTCCCCTGTTGACAAAAGAATCACGTACATTATGGGCTGCGCTGTTCGGAAAAGACGCTGCTCCTTTGAAACAGAAAAAGACATTAGAGCAACTGGAAGAATCAGCAGGGACGTCTTCCTCCTAAAGAAGTCCCAGCTCTAGCTTCGCTTCCTCAGTCATCATGTCTTTTGTCCAAGGTGGGTCGAACGTAAGTTCTACAAGAGCTTCTCTAATACCTGGAACAGCTGCTACTTTTCTCTGTACTTCTTCCATGATCTCACCTGCAACAGGACATCCCGGAGCAGTCAATGTCATGACGATCTTGGCTATACCGTCTTCTTTTGTTATGATCTCGTATACCAGCCCTAAATCAACGATATTCGCCGGTTTAAGCTCGGGATCGTATACTGTCTCCAGTTGTTCCTGTATTGCAGTCGCTAGGTTCAACTTATCCATGATAATAATGTTGCTCATTGTTTTCCTCCTTGTTGTTGGATTGCTTCTTCGTATATTGCAATCAATTTGTCCATATTCTTTTGGAGCGTATAGTGCTTTTGGTATTCCGCTACGCAGTTTTCCCGAATTTGTTGTTTGGTGGCCTCATCGAGACTTATCCATTTAATTACTGTGCTCTCTATACCCCTTAGATAATTGGGAAGAAAATGCATCCCTGTATACAAAGGTAATACCATTTTTTTTAAAACACCAATCTTACTTGCCAGCACGGGGGTTCCCTGCGCGTAGGCTTCGATGATGGTTAAGGGCATCCCTTCGTAGCACACCGAAGGAACAATTAGGGCATTGGCATTCTCCATGGCCGTCTGCAATATCCCCGATGGTTGATGCCCAAAATAGTGTATATGTTCGAAGCGTTCAGCAAAACGCTCAACCACATCTTGTTGTGGCCCAGAACCATAAATGGATAAGGAGAAAGGGAGGTTGGCAAAGGCGCGCAGTAACGGAACAATTCCTTTTTCTTCTGACAGCCTTCCAATATATAAAAAGCCCTCTCCTCCTATAGTGCGTTTTGGCGTCACGTTTACACTGTTTGGCCGGACAACAAATTTATCTTCTGCTACGGGAAAGGTAGATCCTAGGAAAAGCGATTTTGCAAAGTCAGAAAGGACGATGAATTTTGCTACCTTGTTCCACGTGCCCAACTTCCGGTGCACCCAATAGGTGAAAGCGGTCAAGAAAGTTTTTGCAAGGGAATCGTTTAATACGCGCATACGAACGGCTGTCCACGGAAAATCCTGCTGTATACTTGGGGTAAATATCTCACCCTGATAAAACAAACTTGCTGAAGGACATAGTAAACGAAAATTGTGTAATGTCATTACGATGGGCACCCCTAATTTGTGTATACTACGAATGCACCAAGGACCTATAGCATAGTGCAGATTGTGAATGTGTACAATATCCGGTTTAAAATCAAGGATAGCCTGTCTAATTTTTCGGCTTATAGTCAGATTAAAAGGATAGCTCATAAACTGCGTGATTCCTTTTTTATCTTTTTGGTTTCGACATGTAAATGTTCTCACCTCATGTTCTGTCGAAAGAGCTTCTACTTCTTTATAGAAGACAGCATCTTCGCCTCCTGCATGTTGGTAAAAATTGTGTACGACGAAAATACGCATAGGACATCGGGTTTCTACAAAGATAGTATTTCCCATTTTATCCTTATCTTCGCATATCATTTTTTAGCTATGTTCCAAGAGTTAGTACACACAAAAGCTTTTCAGAGTTATTTAGAAAAAGTAGATTTTCCTCCGGTTCCCCAATATTTATATGATCCGATTCGCTACATATTGTCTTTATCAGGGAAGCGGATACGCCCGTTATTGGTATTGATGGGTGCAGAGCTTTTTGATGAATCCATTATAGAGCAAGCACTGCCCGCAAGTGCTGCGATAGAATTTTTTCACAATTTTTCTTTAATTCATGATGATATCATGGATGTCGCTCCTTTACGAAGAGGTAAGCCCACAGTACATCAAAAATGGAATGGCAATGTGGCTATACTGTCGGGTGATGCACTGCTGATCAAAGCTTATCAGGAACTAGCGAAATGTCCCACAGATAAAATCCCTGCTTTGTTGCGTCTTTTTAATGCTACATCATTGGAGGTTTGTGAAGGACAGCAATATGATATGGATTTTGAAGGAAGGGCTTCTGTAACTGAATCGGAATATATTGACATGATACGGCTGAAAACATCTGTATTGCTCGGTTGTGCTCTACAAATGGGAGCTATTATTGCAGGGGCAGATGATCGATCACAAAAGCTACTTTACGATTTTGGCGTAAATCTAGGGATTGCTTTTCAATTGCAAGACGATATATTGGATGTATATGGAAATCCCAAAAGTTTTGGTAAGCAGGTAGGGGGGGACATCTTGTCGAATAAAAAGACAATTCTTTTTGTAAAGCTGCAAGAACTTATTTCCCTGGCAGACCAAAAAGAACTAACGTATCTATTAGGGCAAACCATCGATGTTGAACCGGGAAAAGTAGATAAAATGATGGACTTATACGCTAAATATGATATTCAGACGTTAGCTATATATCAGAAAGAAAAATTTACGACTATTGCTTACGAAAAACTCTCGGCGATTCAGATACCATCAGACAAAAAGCAGGCTCTTTTTTCTCTGGCAGACGCGCTGATGTATCGCGTACGTTAGAGGTTTGCTTTAAAAATTGATAAAACTCTAGTTTTTTAGTAATTTGTCGAACATCATAAACAAAAATATTAAGTTGCACATGGCAGATATGGAACCGGTTAAAATAACGATATTTCAAGCATACTTGTTTTGGGAGAACGTAGAGAAAAATTTAAATAATTTATCACTACGCCTATCTGCATTGAAGGAAAAAACAGATCTTATTTTGTTGCCAGAAATGTTTAATACCGGCTTCACCATTAATGTTGAGAAATGTGCAGAGAAGATGGATGGGCCGACGATGCATTGGATGTATGATCATGCCAAAGCTTATAACTGCGTTGTTGCAGGGACGCTAATCATCGAAGAAAATGGTCATTATTACAACCGTTTTGTGTGGATGTCTCCAGATGGTAGTTTTGTACATTATGACAAACGCCATTTATTTGGAATGGCTGAAGAAAATAAAGTTTTTACCCCCGGAAATTCCCGTATTATTTTAAATCTCAAAGGCTGGCGGGTGTGTCCTATGATATGTTATGATCTGCGATTCCCTGTTTGGTCTCGGAATTTAGGGAACTCTTACGATCTATTAGTATATACCGCTTGCTGGCCAGATAAAAGGTCTGCACATTGGCGAGCGCTTATCCCAGCGCGTGCTATTGAAAATCAAGCTTATGTAATCGGTGTAAACCGTGTAGGATATGACGGCAATGAAATTTACTATTCAGGAGGCTCGATGTGTATTTCCCCGAATGGAGATGTTGTCTACTATAAACCTGAAGACGAAGATTTATATACTTTTACTTTAAATCCCGCTGATTTGATTAAATCCCGAGAGCAGTTTCCGTTCTTGGCGGATGCAGATGATTTTTCAATAAAAAACTATTGATAAGGCCTATTCAATATAGCCGATTGGATAACCGCTTCGCGTAAGTCAAAAGGTATTGCATTGTCTTTTTCTTCTATTTGGGGTTCGACTTTCGTGGGTATCTTCTTCATATGGTTTGTATCCGCTAACCTTTTCTCCCTTGTTTTTCTCACTTCTTCCGGCATATCGCGCGTACGCTCGGTTTTTTTCGGAGGAACCGGAATAGGAATCGACATCGTCGGTTCGATAACAGTACGTTGTGATTGCTGCTCGGATGGGGTAGGAGGTGTTGGTGGTGGAGGAGTCTGTGGCATCCGTCGACGTGCTTTCTCTTGTTCTTTCTGATATTCAGAATAGATTTTGTAAATCACGCCCCCTATAATCAACAATGCAGGCAAAAAGTTCTCCATAAGGGTAAATTTAATTAAAAATTTAGAAAAAAATGATGAAATATTAGATTTTATTTGCATCGTATTTAGTTTTTTGGTTTGTTTGTATATACAATTATTCTAACCCTAATGTTATCCAATATGAATGGCAATTTTGAAGATACGGACGATTTTTTTTCTTTTCTGACAGGAAAAGCCTATGCGGCGTTGGGAAGACGGCTGCAACGAAATCTAAAAGAAGAAGGAGTATGTATTACCTCGGAACAATGGTCTCTTCTATATTATTTATGGATTGAAGAAGGACGAACCCAACAAGAACTTGCTTGTTTAACCTTTCGCGATAAACCGAGTGTATCTCGCTTAATTAATAATTTAGAAAAGCTTAAATTAGTAATTCGTGTTAATGATAAAGATGATAAACGTACAAATCTCATTTTTTTGACAAAACAAGGTAGACAAATGAAGGAAACTTGTTTACGTCAGGCAAAAAGAACAATCAACCAGGCTTTGGAAGGCGTAGCTAGAGAAGATATGGTAAGGGCGCGCAACACACTGGACGTTTTATATAGTAATTTGTCGTGATTCGTGAAGATGTAAAGTAGTAAAGCAGTATATTAGATTTCCTGGGGTTCAAAAGCGCTATGGCTATTGACCAGCTTACCGGTGTCTTTAAAGTAAATCTCTTGAAAACTTAAAGTGGTTACACTATCAACTTTGCGGAAAAATTTATCTGCGGAAACGTCGTCTAATTTTTTGAATCCACAAGCTTCCATAATTTCTACTGTAGCACGCAAGGTATTACGGTGAAACTGCGCAACCCGTATATATTTGTCTTCTACATCAAGCGCTTTGTATAAATGAGGTCGTTGTGTAGCAACGCCAACAGGGCAAACGTCCTCGTTACATTTTAATGCTTGGATGCAACCTAATGCAAACATCATTCCTCTTGCGCTATAGCAGGCATCTGCACCCAAAGCAATTACTTTCAATAGGTCAAAGCCGGTAACAATGCGACCCGAAACGATTAATTTTATATGTTTCTTTAAACCGAATTTGATAAGGGTAGTCGTCACAAAAGACAAGGCGTCGTATAAAGGCATACCTAAATTGTCCGTAAATTCCAGTGGCGCGGCACCCGTTCCTCCCTCCGAACCATCAACAGAAATAAAGTCGGGAAATATTTGTGTGGTTAACATCGCGTGACAGATGTCAATAAACTCTTGTTTGTCGCCTACGCACAATTTAAAACCTACGGGTTTGTAGCCCGATAGCTCCCGCAACTGTTGGATGAAATGTATCATACCTTCAGGAGAATTAAAGGCACTATGTGCTGGAGGCGACATCACATCTGTCCCAGGGATGACATGGCGAATAGCTGCTACTTCGGGCGTATTTTTTGCTGCGGGTAATATTCCTCCATGACCCGGTTTCGCTCCTTGCGATAATTTTAATTCGATCATCTTCACATAAGGACGTGTTGCCTTTTCTGCAAATAGCTCTGGATCAAACATGCCCATTTCATTACGGCAACCGAAATATCCCGTACCAACTTGCCAAATCAAATCGGCTCCATTGATGTGATAAGGGCTGATGCCTCCTTCTCCCGTATTATGAGCAAAATTTTGTAAAGCTGCTCCTTTATTAAGCGCCGTAATAGCTGTTTTGCTTAGCGCGCCGTAACTCATTGCGGAGATATTAAACACGCTTAGGCTATAGGGTTGTTTACAGAAATGGTTGCCAACGGTTGTCCGTAAATCGTGGTTTTCGATATGACAAGGAAAAACAGAATGGGCAACCCACTCATTTCCTATGGCTTGTGGATCGGATTGCATCCCGAAAGCTACCGTTTCCCGTTCATTTTTAGAACGTTGATAGACAATAGAGCGCTGTCTGCGGTTAAACGGGCGTCCGTCAGTATCAGATTCCCAAAAATATTGTCGCATCTCCGGACGGATACTTTCAAAGAAAAACCTGAAATAGCCTAAAATAGGATAGTTGCGTAAAATTGCGTGTTTGCTTTGATAGCTATTATAAAAAGCCAGTACCATCAATGGAAAGGGAATGATAAGTAACCAAAACCAGCGTGGCGTGAAAATGATGCCAAAAGAGAGAATGACGAGATTGATGACAACTATCGTTAATAGAATGAGTTTTCTAACTGCCATAACTTTATATGATATATTTTACGTTGCGTAACTACCTTATGACTAGCAAACTGCGAGCCATTAATTACCATGATCTAAGGGTTGCATGCAAAATTAGGAAGTTATTGGATGAAAGCGAAAAAAGAAGCAGGTTTGCGAAAGATTTATTTGTTTGGTAATATTTCTCAGTTTAGCACTTATTTCTAGTGATTTCTTCGGTTAGTTGTTGATATATTTTAAGCCAATGCGGGGTTTTCATAAGAAATTGTAAATGCTTTTGGATAGTTTCCATATCTCCTCGTGCAGAAGGTCCGGTTTGTATAGCTTTTGGAATCTGATTTTGCACTTTCTGCGCTGTTTCAAGAATAATAGGCTTTAGTAAATCAAAAGGCAAATTCTGTTCTTCTACGATATCATAAGCTATTTGGTAAAGTACGTTGCTGAAATTATTGGCAAATACCGCTGCTATGTGCAATGCTAGACGCTGTGTACTATTACATAAGAAAGATCCCACGGAGATATTTTGCATCATCTGAAGAAGACGGTCAGTGGTATCGGTATTGCTACCCTCTATCCCAAAAGGGATGTTTTCTAAAGGAGTAGGAACATCTTTACGGAGACTTTGTACTGGATAAATGATGCCGTGTAAAGGGAAGTGTGCTAAAATATTGATATCCGTTGCACCTGAGCAATGTACGACTATCCCCTTCAGGTCTTTGGGAAGTTGGTCGACTATCTCTTGTATGGCTTGATCAGCGACCGCGATAAAATATAAATCAGCCTTATCGGTGATATTTTCGATTGTATCTACCGCTTCGGCGTTTAAAACCGAAGCCAATGCAATCGCACTGGCCCTATTTCTGCTATACACCTGTAAAATCTGATGTCCAAGGGTATGAAATGCTTTTCCCATATGAGTAGCAACATTTCCACTTCCTAATATAACAACAGTCATTATGCAGGATTTTGTTTAGATATCTTTGCATCTTTTAGGCGACGATAGATAGCCATGATGAAACCAATAGTCATAATAATGGTACCGGCCCAAAAGAAATTGATATAAGGGAACTTAATCGCTTTAAAGACAATCCATTTTTTCTCTGGCAACGGTTTTTGATACAACATGATTTCCAATTTATCCTCCTTTGGTAAAATATTGGTGAAACGGAAACGGAGTCCTTGGTCGGTAACATCCTTATTAAAATCGTAGCTATGCCCATCCTTAATCAAAAAAATTGGTTCTACGTTGTATTCCTTTTCGTCGGCTGCAACAACCTTAATCTTCAACCCTACGATAATGTCTCCTTCTCCTTTAGGGATATTATTTAATGTGGCCTCTCTATTGATCCCCTCAATAACATAAAAACCATTTCTATACCGGAGAGTATCACCAATACTAACCTGATAAGTAGCCGGCTCATCATAATCTTCATATCCTGTTTGCTCCTCCGAAGGAATATTTTCTGCTTGTACTTGTGATTCCGCAGCTGCTGCGGTGATCAAGGTGTAAATATCGTGTGTAAGATAATGGCGGGTATCGGGCGTACCAATTAGCCCTCCCATCTCAGGGTTATGTTGTGCAAACGGGCGCAGCATAAAAGATTCCTTGACATTTCCTGTCTCCTCGTCAATACGTTCATATAATATTTTGTAATACACATTCGGAGGAGCGACGCTGTCACCTACGTAGGTGATCCGGTAATCACCCATTTGTTTTGGTTCTCCCTCTGTCAGGAACAGATTTTCACCTGGATCTGAAAATTTGTCGCCTTCCTGACCAAAGTTCTGTACCTGAATATAACGACTTTCGTTGATAGAGATAACCTCGTTGGTTGCCGCAGCAATAAGGGCTCCCAAAAGTAAAAGAGCGAATCCGATATGTGCAACAGCAGATCCGGCCAACCGCCATTTACCTTTCAAAGCATCGCCCAAAACACGCATATTCGCCAACAGGCAGAATATACAGGTTAAAGTCAGCAAGATATACATTACATTGGTGTATGTCTTTGTGAAATAGACGATTATAGCACTGAGTATAACTGCAAATAGAAAAGACGCAAAAGTGGATACCCAGAATTTTTTCGGATTGGTTTTTTTGTATTTTAAAAACTGTGTAAAAGCTGTCACGAGCATGATGACCACCGCAAATGCACCCTGCCATTTATTATAGTGTGGAATTGGATCTACAGGAGGGGCTACTTTTGTACCAAACAGCGTATTAAATACCGGGATAGAAGTGGTCGCTATCATCTGTATACAGGCTACAGTAAGCACTAGGCCTCCAATAAACATCCAAAATTCACGCGAGTAAATGTCTTCTTCTTGTTTAGAGGACGGCATTTCTTTGTTCCGCCAGATGAGCATCACAATCATCAATACCAAAAAAGTAAGATTGAAAATAATGAGTTGGCCAGACATCCCTAAGCTCGTAAACGAGTGGACTGAAGTTTCCCCTAATATTCCGCTCCTAGTGAGATAGGAAGCATATATGACGAGTACAAAACTGATCATCGTCAAGAAGGTGGCGGTAAAGAAACCATGTCCGGAATTACGATAGGCAAGTATCACATGGACAGCCGCGATAAGTGTGAGCCAGGGGATAATCGATACATTTTCTACCGGATCCCACGCCCAAAAACCACCGAAATTCAGTGCTTCATACGCCCAGAAAGATCCCATGATAATCCCTGCGCCCAAAATCATAACAGCAAAAAGTGCCCAGGGCAAACCAGGTTTCATCCAATCTTTATAACGTTTAAGCCAAAGGCCGGCCGCCGCATATGCAAAAGGGACAACCATAGAAGCAAAGCCAAGAAATAGGGTAGGAGGATGGATTACCATCCAGTAATTCTGCAATAGTGGATTTAGTCCGCGTCCGTCTCCAATCATATTTAAATAATCTGGTCGACTAAAGACAGGGCCTTGCATGGCGTCCCGCAGTAAGATGAACGGTGAGCTACCGATGCGCGAACCGAATATTTCGATGCCAATTAGCATAGAACCTAAGAATACTTGACACAGCATAACGAATGTCATAACTGGTGCTTCCCAGTTTTTAGCCTTAAGCACGAGGATCGTGCCTAATACTACTTGCCAGAACATCCAGAGCCAGAAACTTCCTTCCTGCCCTTCCCAAAAAGAAGAAATAATATAGTGTGTGGGAAGCGACTTTGAAGAATGCGCCCAAACATAATGGTATTCAAAATAATGGTTATAGATGAGATAGAACAGAATAGTTCCGATAGCAACAACGGATATCAAATTGGCCCAAAATCCAATTCTACCAAGTGTTTTCCAAGATTTAACTTCGGGTTCACGTGTAGCAAAGAAATAGCTGATAAGAGAAAAAAGGGCTGCGCCAAAGGAAAGAATCACAAAAAATTGTCCAATTTTTCCCGGTAAAAGATGTTCTCCAACGTAGTTAACGTCCATTATTCAAAGTAAAAGTAAAAATTATCTAAAAAGATGCACCACCAACTGATGGAGCAGTTTATCAGGGCTTAAAAAATAACTAATAAGGCTATTTTACGCTCAAAAATGCCGTTGCAGGCGCTACACTTGTTTCGATGACTTCTACCTCATCTTCATTATATTTTGATGGACATTTCATCAATATCTTGCTGGCATGAAACACATCGCCCTCCATTTTACCAGTCAATACGATTTGTTCCGATCGTTCGATATCTTGTGGCTTAGAGCCCCTAAATACAACTTGGCATTCCGTACTATCGTTGTCGTACATGTAGAAAGAAAAATGATTGGCGTCCTTGATGGGATCGTAATGTAACTCCTTCTCTTTATTCAGTACGCCAACGACATAAAGCTCTGTTTTTTTCTCCCTTGCTTCCGTAAAAGTAGAATACGTACTCGAGTCTGTATAAATAACAACAATCATCGCGATAGCTATAGCAATGATAACAATTAATATGATGGAACTTTTCTTCATATTGCACTATCTCTAAATGAAATACAAAATTACAAAATGCTTTTGCAAGATGGGAATTTGTCAAACTTTGTAAACTATTTAGAATTATTCTATACAATTCCTCTGCATTTTATAAATAAATTTGTAAAAATAAACTTTGCTATGCAATTTGTCATAACAGACGACGGTTCGTCTACTTTATATCACCCCGAAGTTGGAGAACATTATCACTCTAAGCATGGTGCTTTACAAGAAAGTCAGCATGTTTTTTTGCGATCGGGACTGCAGTTTTTCTTGCAAAAGGAGGAACCGGCTGATGTTGCTATATTGGAAGTGGGATTCGGTACGGGGTTGAATTTTCTATTGACGGCCGATTATATTGATAGCCAAGGTATAAGTTTACAATATGTCGGTATTGAGGCATATCCACTTAGCGAAGAAATCATTTTAAAAACCGGATATGAAAACTTTGTAAAGCAAAAAATCTGGTCAAGCTTTCAGCATCACTATAAACAAGCGCAGGCACAAGAAATTACTTTTACAGATTCTATTAGCTTGTTTATTGCACATGAAAAGGTGTTAAATTTCCAAGCCGGAAGTGTAAGAAAATTTGATGTTATTTACTTCGATGCTTTTGCAGCTATACATCAGCCTGAGATGTGGACCGTAGAAACCTTAGCACATGTGTGTTCCTTTTTAAGGCTGGGAGGAGTATTTGTTACCTATGCTATTACCGGAAATCTGAAGCGCGCAATGAAAGCTTTAGGGTTTTCTATTGAGAAAGCACCAGGTGCGCCGGGTAAACGAGAAATGTTGAGGGCTATAAAAGAAAAATGATAAAGGAACAAAGACAAGGATTATCCTTGTTCTTTGTTCCTAATTTTGAGTTCTTAATGGCCTGACTCGCCGTCGATGCCATGTGCGTGGCCATGTGCCAATTCCTCTTCGGTAGCGGGGCGCACAGCTAAAATCTCGACATCAAAGTTCAGTGTTTTACCAGCCATAGGGTGGTTCAAATCAGCTACTACCGCTTCTGGCGTAACCTCAACGACGACTGCACGGAACTGATTGCCTTCATTATCTTGTAAAGGTAAAACCTCACCAACTGGAGGAAGACCTGTTTCTTTAAACATATCAGCAGGTAGTTGTGCTATTGCACGGTCGTCTTTTTCACCGTAGGCGTCATTTGGCTCTAACGTAAACGAAGTCTTGTCACCGATGTTTAATCCAGCTATATTTTCTTCAAATTTGGGTAGCATCATGCCTACTCCATATAGAAAAGTCAAAGGGTTTTCAGTTGTGGTTTCTTCTACAAATGCTTTCTCTCCGTTTGCTTCCACGGTGTGAAGCTTGTAATTCAATGCAACGACATTGTTGTTTTCTATTGCCATTTTGTTTAATTTATTTGGGACGAATCCCTGTTATTATGTATTAATGTTAGTAGTGCAGCCACCGAATTTTGAGGTAAACTACATGCTCTATTCTTGCAAAGGTAGGATTTTGATTCCATACCCGCTTTATCTTTTAACAACGGTAGATTACTTTTTGTTCCTCCCAAGGTTATTTTATTTGGAATATAATGCTTGTCTAGCTGTTTTCTCCAAGTGATTGCTTCCGTGCCGGTAAGTGCGATCTCGTTGTTTCCGTACACATGTTCCAAAAGTTGGATAGCCCAGTTGGAATAGGCCGATCCATACTGTTTGATATGTGGGAAAACATTGGCAAATACTTGGTCAGCAATGGATATATAGCTTTCTTTATCCAATAGCTCACCTAATCGATAGAGCATCCGCACGATGGCCGAGGAAGATGCCGGAATAACATTATCCATAATTTCGCTTTTGCGGGCAATCAGTTCTTCCGCACTGTGGGCAGTATAAAAAAATGTCTTATCTTCCGCATCATAAAACAGCTCTATTGCCTTCTCAGCTAAACTATGGGCTTCGTGTAACCAATCTTCTTCAAATGTGGCTTCATAGAGTGCTATAAAACCTTCTATTGTAAAAGCATAGTCATCCAAAAAACCATAAATCTGCCGGTTGTGATCTGCCGGTTGATGGAGTAAGCTATCTTCAGAAAAACAATACTGTTTAATGAAATTTGCAGTTTGGACGGCGAGGTCGAGATACTGCTGTTTATCGAATGCACGATATGAATCTACGAGTCCTTTCAAAAATAGTGCGTTCCAAGAGGTTAGTTGTTTGTGATCCAATCCCGGTCTTATTCGTTTTTCGCGATAGGCTAGAAGTTTTCCTTTTATTTCGCGTAAATACGTTTCCCAATCATCTTGGGAGAATCCACTTTCTCGAGCCATTTTATCTCCATCGATAGCACAATATAGTACATTGGTACCTTCTTCGTGCCAATTTCCAGTCTTCGTTGCATGAAAATAATCGATAAAAAGGGGAGCGTCTTCACCTAGTACGTTTTCGAGTTCTTCTTGATAAAAGGTATAGAATTTTCCTTCGACTCCCTCGCTGTCCGCATCCAAGGCGGCATAGAAACCACCGTTTTCCGCGAGCATTTCTCGTGCCGCCCAATCGACGGTTTCCTCTATAATTCTTTCATATAATCGAGTAGGGCGTTGTTGATAAGCTTCGCTGTATAAAGAAATAAGTTGTCCGTTGTCGTATAGCATTTTCTCAAAATGAGGGACATGCCATAGGCCATCTACTGAATAGCGGGCAAATCCTCCACCAATTTGATCATAAATACCTCCATTTGCTATTTTGTGTAAGGTAAAGTGTACATGTTCTAGTATAGGTTGATCTTTCGCAAGCACCGCATAGCGAAGGAAAAACAACCAGTTATTCGGTAGGGGGAATTTCGGCTCTCTACTGTAGCCTCCGTTTATCGTGTCAAATTGTGCTTTCCACGGAGTCACGATATCGTGCACATCAGCCTTAGTATACGCCTCAGGGACAGAAGCGATAGGAATTCTCTCTGCTTGATTTATACCGTTTGACAGGCGTTTGGCATAATCGACGGCCATTTCAGGTGTTTCTTCCCACATTTGTGCGATCTGTAATAATACCTGTTGCCAATCATGTGGTCTAAAATAAGTGCCTCCATATATAGGGCGGCCATCGGGTAGGCAGATACAGTTCAAGGGCCAACCTCCGGCATTGGTCATCAATTGCACGGCAATCATGTAGATCTGGTCGATGTCCGGACGTTCTTCCCGATCGATTTTAATAGGTACGTAGAAAGTGTTCATTGTCTGCGCAATAGCTTCATTTTCGAAGCTTTCACGCTCCATGACATGGCACCAATGGCAGGCAGAATAACCGATACTAACGATAATAAGCTTGTTCTCGTCTCTGGCCTTCTGTAAGGCTTCTTCTCCCCAAGGCATCCAATTGACGGGATTATGTGCATGTTGTTTTAGATAAGGGGAGTTTTCGTATTGGAGTTTGTTGGCCATGTTTTTCAGTCATTTTCTGTAATGATTTTTTTTAATGATGCTGTATTTGCTGACAATAACGAATAATCTATCCCCTCTTCCAATTCCAAATATGCTGTATGCGCTGTTTTAAGATTCACAAAACGGTCGGTGACATATCCAACAAGATCGGAAACTCCGGGATTATGCCCAAATAGCAATACATAATCATAAGATGCCGGTACATCGTTTAAAAGTTTCATTAGAAAAAGATAATGCGCTTCGTAAACTTTTGGCTCCCAAACAATGCGTTCCTCCGGGTAACCTAAGATATCGCAAAAAATCTTTGCTGTTTGCATTGCGCGGTTAGCTGTTGAGGAAATAACGAGCGTTTTTTCATCCATAGCCGGCAACTGTGCTTTTAGCTTTTGGGTAATAAGTTCAGCGCGATTAGTTCCTTTGGGAAGCAAATCTCTGTCGAAGTCGTCTTTACCGAAAATAGGTAATTCAGCCTTTGCATGCCGAATAATAAAAAGCGATTTCTGTTTCATATTCAACTCTTCTTATTTTGCTAAACTCTTCTTAACATAATCGTAGCTTTTCTTTATGCTTTCGAACTTATTTGGCATATAGATTTCATCTTGCTCCACAAATGCATATTTTAACCCTGATTTATCTGCTTCAGCGGCAATTTTAATAAAATCTATGGCACCTGTTCCGACTTCGGCAAATTTCACTTCCTTCATTATATCTGTAAAATCAGCTTTGTCATATTTCTCACCTACAACAGGTTGTGTAAACTGCCTATCCATATCCTTGATGTGCCATAGCGGGAAGCGTCCAGGATATTTTTCGAAATAAGATTGGGGGCTAAAACCTGCCTTTTCTATCCAGAAAAGATCCAGTTCAAAATCAACTAATTCCGGTTCTGTAAAAGCGATGAGTATATCCAACCCTTTTGTGCCGTTGCCAAATTGCCGTAATTCCCAGAAGTGATTGTGATAACCGACTTTAATCCCCGCTTTTTTAGCCATCTCACCTGCTTTGTTAAGCTGATCGGCCGCATATTGATAATCCTCTACTTTTAAGTTATTGAGGTCATCCATCGGCGTGATAGGAGCGATAATATAAGATTGTCCTAATTGGTGAGCAATTTCTATATATTTTTCAATATTTTCATGGTCTGTGAGTTGCCTATTAAGGTATTTGGACATGTCATAGTGACCGCTGTGTGTTTTAAGGTTATTATCGTCCAATACCTTTTTCAATTCTGAAATAGAGATGTTCCAATAGGTTTCAGTACTAGTGTCTACGCCAAAGGTTTCCACATGTTTATATCCTATTTTAGCAACGGTATTTATTGTTTTTATAGGATCTTCATTCACTAAATCGCGAATGGAATATAGCTGAAGACCTAAATTATGAAAAGGGCTATTTCCTGATCTATCGTCTTGACATGAGAATAAGTATGGACTCAGAAAAGCAGCGGATAAACCCAAACCTGCCTGCTGTAAAAATCTTCTTCTATTACTTTGCATACTTTAATTTCTTTAAAAATCGGTAATCCGAGATGAAAGTTAGGTAAAAAATACGAAAAAAGGATTCTATTTTTTTTAGAATCCTTTTTGTTTGAGCTTAGAGAAATATAAATCTAAACAGTCATTATATCTTTTTCTTTCAATTCAGCAAGCTGGTCGACCTTAGCGATAAAAGAATCCGTTAGCTTCTGTACTTCGCCTTCGCCCACTTTAGTCTCATCTTCCGAAATTCCTTCACCTTTTAGTTTCTTAATGGATTCGTTCGCGTCTTTGCGAATATTCCGTATAGCCACGCGACCTTTCTCGGCTTCTTCTTTTACCTTTTTTACCAAATCACGACGGCGTTCTTCTGTCAACGGAGGTACCGCTAAACGTATAATAGCACCATCGTTTTGCGGATTTAATCCGATATTCGAATCTACAATAGCTTTTTCGATAGTGCTGATTAAATTCTTTTCCCAAGGTTGGATAACAATAGTCCGGGCATCGGTAGTATTGATATTACTTACTTGAGAAAGAGGTGTCATACTGTCGTAGTAGTCTATCGAGATTCCATCCAACATAGCGGGAGAAGCCTTACCCGCCCTGATTTTAGTCAGTTCAGATTCCGTATGTGATATGGCCTTACCCATATTCTCTTTACAATCTTCTAATTCTAAGGATATCAGTTCATTCATATCTTTATGTGTTTCTTTGTAATAAATTAACTAACAACTGTACCGATATGGTCTCCATTGGCTAGTTTCTTTAGATTCCCGGGTTTGTTCATGTCGAAGACGATGATAGGAAGGTTGTTCTCTTGGCATAATGTAAATGCCGTCATATCCATCACATTTAATCCCTTCTCATAAACCTCGTGAAAAGAAATCTTGTCGTAACGTTGAGCAGACGCATCTTTTTCCGGATCAGCTGTATATATACCATCTACGCGCGTGCCTTTAAGTACAGCATCTGCATTGATTTCGATAGCGCGTAAAGACGCTGCTGTATCGGTTGTAAAATAAGGGTTGCCTGTACCGGCACCGAAAATAACGATTCGCCCCTTTTCAAGGTGTCGCACGGCACGTCTACGGATAAAAGGTTCACAGATCTGTTCCATTTTAATCGCTGTCAGTAAACGGGTTTTTAAACCGACTTTTTCTAACGCATCTTGTAATGCCATACTGTTAATGACGGTTGCCAACATACCCATATAGTCAGCTTGTACCCGATCCATCCCAGCTTTTTCTGCACTTAATCCCCGGTGGATATTGCCTCCACCGATAACAATGGCAATTTCTAAACCTTGGCTATGAATTTCTTTAATGTCGTTTGCATATTGCATCACCCGATTGATGTCGATGCCATAACTTTGTTCGCCCATTAAGGCTTCTCCGCTGAGTTTGAGTAGGATACGTTTATATTTCATGATCGTTTTTTGGAATATTTCCAAAAGCCAAAGATAAAACTTTTTTTCTAGCCTCCCACCATTATATTACCCTTTTTTCATTCCTTCCACGACCTCTTCATAATAGGATTCGTAAAGGGGGAGGATTTTGCTTAAATCAAATTCTTTTGCTCTGGCGAAGGCAGCATCTTTAAAAACCTGCAATCGGTCACAATCTTCCAGAATGTGAATTGCATTTTTTGCCATATCATCGATATCACCAATATTGCTCAGGAATCCACTGACACCATTGATATTCAGTTCTGGTAGCCCTCCGGTATCAGAGGAAACAACGGGTACGTGACATGCCATTGCTTCTAAAGCAGCCAACCCAAAACTTTCCGAAGAGGAAGGCATTAAAAATAAATCTGAAACAGATAAGATTTCCTCAATGGCATCTTGTTTTCCGAGAAAGCGTACATTTTGGCTAACTTCTAACTGACGTGCTAATTCTTCTGTATTCCGTCGTTCAGGACCATCGCCAACCATCAAAAGTTTGCTCGGTATAACGTCATTTACTTTTTGAAAAATACGGATAACGTCTTGTGTGTTTTTTACCTTTCGGAAATTAGAGGTATGAATGATGATACGCTCATTTTCGGGAGCGATGGCGCGTTTAAAATGTTCCCTATTCTTGTTATGGAAACGAGAGAAATCTATAAAATTAGGTATCACCCGCACATCTCGGGTAATTTCAAAGGATTCTAATGTTTGTTCACGTAAATTCTCCGAAACAGCCGTTACCCCATCGGAATGATTGATGGAAAAAGTCACTACGGGGTTAAAACTTTTATCTTTTCCCACCAGTGTGATGTCGGTGCCGTGTAAAGTAGTTACTACTGGAATATGAATACCATAAGTGGCTAATATCTGTTTCGCTAAATAGGCGACTGACGCATGTGGAATGGCATAATGCACGTGCAACAAATCCAGTTGTTCGAATCGGACAACATCCACCAGCTTGCTTGCCAAAGCAGATTCATAAGGCGAGAAGTCGAATAGTGGATATTGGGCAACCGCTACTTCATGGTAGTAAAGGTTTTCCGAAAAGAAATCTAGCCGGGCAGGTTGAGAGTAGGTAATGAAATGGATCTCATGACCGTTGGAAGCTAATGCTTTACCAAGTTCTGTTGCAACTACACCGCTTCCCCCAAAGGTAGGATAACATACAATGCCTATTTTCATTCAAATAATATGTAAAGATAAAGCGCAAAGATAAGGATGGTTTTATAATTGCTTTGCAATAATTTTTTTGAAAAAAAAGAGCAAGCAAACCGATTTCGGTTGGCTTGCTCTTTTTTCTCGCTTTATAACGATGTTAAAAACGATGCTGAATCGTCTGTTTTTTTCCGTCTACGGAAATAGAGAAATGGATATTGCCTCTCTCTGGGTCATTACCCGTTTCTTCTTCAAAAACAATATTTGGCACATGTTCCCCTTGATAAGGGTAGAGCACTGTGGCAAAATTTACACTATTTTCGTTTGTCTTGTTTTGTTCAAATACAAAAGCAGGACGTTCTACCTCGGTCCGGTAGAAGTAAGAAACTTTTCCCTCTTCTTCTGCTAATTGTGCTTGGTCTTGATTAAAGTTGCGAATGAATAGGTTATTACCATCTTTAAACCTTGTGGTAACACTATTTTGTTGGTTATTGTATACCGGGTTACTATTCTCAACCAATTGGAAGTGAATACCGACCTTACCGACATCTTTTCCTTCAGCTTTATCTAAGATGATAAAATATTGTTGGTCAATGAATAAGACCGTCCGGATATGATTCAATCCTGCATAACTTGGATTTTTATAGACCAGAACATCTAGTTTGTCAGAAGTATGCCAGTTAATAAGCTGCGCATCGTTGATTTCTATATCTTCATTATTTAAAGTCAACGTCTTGTGGATTTTTGTCTGACGGTACCAATTCCGTAGCTTTAGGATTTCTTCGTCGCCACCATAAACAAATACGCCCGCATCAGGCATAAAGTTTCTACCCTTCACCCATAACTCAAATGTTCCGTTATCCGGTTGACTATGCCAGAAAGCCGGTGGGCTTGCTTTGAGTACCATAGCCGTGGCGTTATCTTTCCAGCTGTTTCGGAAGGTGTAAAATCCGCCATCTTTCAACCCGTGAGAAAGAAAGGGAAGTGCTTCTCCTTTTTTACCGTTTGTAGCATAATAGGTTATTGTGTTGTTTTCTGGAAATATCTGCTGCCAATCCTGAAAGTTTCTAATAGAGACCTTCTTGTCGGCTACCCACGCGTCTCCAAACATTGGAAATGAATAGTCTGGAAAAGAAAAGTTTACCTGCGCCATGATCATTTTTTCTATAATATCTTTATAAGATGGCGGAAACTCATGGTCAATATTCGCCAATTGTGCCATTCGTAGCGCTTTCAAAAAGATATTAATGGCAGCGGTGTGGTAGTTGGGAGATAATTCAAACTGCATACCATCTGGATAGATCTGCTTTTTTATCTCTGTATTTAAGATTTCGATTCCGCTTTTACGCCAAGTAGGTGCATTTTTTAATTCCGGGAAAAACGCACCTGCATAAATCATACGTTGTGCTTCGAAAAGTAAATGGTTGCCCTTTTCCGAGTAATTTTCTAATATATGGTTTGCATGCTTATTATAGTTGTTTAAAAACACCATCAGAAATTCGGGCGTGAAATGAGGCGAAGTCAAGAACATATTAAATAAGCCTGTCTGTTCTTGAATACGATGTGATACCTCTAATGGACGCCAAGCAAACCGGTCATTCTCTTTGGAGAGTCCTTTAGGGTTTTTCTTCACCCAGTCCACATATTGTGCGACCCATTCTTTAGCATATTTTTCATCTCCACTTGACCAATAAGCTAAACCCATTGGAGTCCACCAATAATGACGATGAAGTTGCCATCTTACTTCGTTGTCCTTAACAGGCCAGTATTCCCAGTTGATGTCTTTTCCATAGTCAAAGTAACCATAACCTTTATGAACATAAAAGTGATGATCTAGCCCTTTGTCGGCCTTTTCTTGATTATCTTTGGATAATTTCTTGCCCAAAAACCGACCTTTATCCGCAAGATTGTAATCTGGATGTTTAATGTCTGTACGCTTTTTATAATAATTCAACAGCGTTTTGGAAGCTTCTTGGTATTTTTGTTTGGAAACCAATTGTTTAACTTTTTCTA
The DNA here is from genome assembly GCF_014692525.1 of Sphingobacterium chuzhouense. GTDB lineage: Bacteria > Bacteroidota > Bacteroidia > Sphingobacteriales > Sphingobacteriaceae > Sphingobacterium > Sphingobacterium chuzhouense. The sequence continues at coordinate 144,249 of NZ_JACNYL010000005.1, read as the reverse complement.
ATCCCGGGTGATCCAGATTAAGGATGGCAAAATCATCCTTAGAAATACTGGATTTCTTTTGCCCGATAACGGACAGTGGGAAAAGTAGGATAAACAGATATAGAAATTTCAATTTCATGGGGTTCTAATTTAAGGTTTTTAAATCTATATTTTTAGCTTTCGCATACCGTACAAGAGCTTCTAAATAATAATAGTCGGCATAGTTTAAAGGTGTATCTATTTCTGAATTGTATAAAAATGCCCCTACACTATGTTTTAGGATAAAGTATCCATTGGTATCTTCTCCTGCCAAATATTCCGGAGAGGACAATGATTGTAAAATATCTTCTGCATATTCGAAGTAGGCATTATTCTCCGTAAACTGTGCTAGATCTATTAATCCTGCTGCGATAACGGAAGCTGCAGAGGCATCTTTTGGCGCTCTTTCTCCACCGTTATGAATATCATAATCCCAATAAGGTATTTTGTCTTCGTCCACGTTAGGGTGTTCCATAATGTATTTGGCAATATCGATGGCATGTTTTAAAAAGACGGGATTATTTGTTTCCTTGTATGCCATCGTGTAACCATATAATCCCCAAGCTTGCCCTCTTGCCCAAGCCGACTCATGCGTTAGTCCTTGATGGGTTTCTTTTTGAATAGCTCGTCCAGAAAGTGTATCATAACTAATAACATGATATGAACTGTTGTCGGGCCTGTAGTGATTTTTTAACGTAGTGAGCGAATGCTGCACCGAAGCATCCGCATATTCCGGTTTATTAAATGTTTTACTTGCCCAAAATAGAAAATCGAGGTTCATCATATTATCTATAATAACAGGGAATTCCCAATGGCCGAAATCCCAAGAGCGGATTGCACCAACTGTTTTGTTATAACGTTTGTAGAGATTATCAGAACCTTTCTTCAGCGTAGGCAAAAACGCCTTGTCCCTAGTGATTCTATATCCGTTTCCGAAAGAACAGTAGATCATAAATCCTAAATCATGCGTATGGGTGAAATCTTGTAAAGAATCCATAGCCAAGGTAAATTTCCGTGCACTACTGGCTAAAGCCTTATCACCAGATATCTCGTATCCATACCATAGGGAGCCGGGAAAGAAACCGGAAGTCCAGTCTTCTTGGTGTGCCAACCGTACAGAACCATCATGATTAATAGACCGAGGAGAGAATCCAGGGATATACGTGTCAGCAGCTTTCTTTAATTGATGTACAGCACGATGTTTCGCATCTTTAAGCCAATTCAAATCGTCTTGTGCCTGTGCTTGATTCCCTATAAATGATAAGGCAATACAACTCATTAGGAGGCTAGCAATTTTTTTCATCTGTATAATTTTGTTTTTTTTAATGGTGATGAAGCTATCAGATTTATTCATCCCACGATGTGGTCTGAAAAATCATGATGGTCTCATAATAATCTTCGCTTTTTATTGAATCATAAAATTAGATAGCTTGTTTGTAATGCTCTTTCAGTTTTAAACAAAATCATTTTGATTTTGATGAATACCAGAAGGTTGGGGTGGCAATTAAGCGTTGCTCAGGCTGCCCTAAAAGACGCATAATTTGGTGTGATTAACCAAAATTAAAAGTATTCTGGATAAAATTTAAATAGCTGAGAAGCGATTACAGTTACTTTTGATGTAGTTATCACAATGTAAATCTAACATCATGAGAAGAATATTTATCCTTGCCATATTGGTGCAATTCTTGTCTTTTAATGAGGTGCTCGGCCAGGCGACGCTACGGCTTAACGATGTGACCTTGATGCACGAGATGCGGGCAACGCCATATCCATTAGATAGAGCCGTTGTAAAAAATAGAAAAGTAGCCTTTATGTGGCCTCTCGGAACAACAAGTAAAGCGCATGCTGCTTTAGATGGGATGGAGGAAGAGCATGGTGACCAAAAACCAGACCCCAATCAAATAAATTACCGACTGCGTATTTCCCAAGATAGTTTGTTCCGGAAAGAGGTGATTGAAGCCGATTGTCCCTGGGCATTCTATAATGCAGCGGAAATATACGAAAATGGGGACTGGTTTTGGCAATATGGGTATGCAGATGGTGAAAAGACAGATTGGTCGCCGGTGTTGCGGTTTACCGTCATAAATGACGGCTACGTATTTAACCCGCCTACATTTTCTAACCTAATGGCGAAACTGCCCACTACGCATCCCAGAATTTGGGTCGAAAAAGACGAATGGGATGCGTTTATTGAGAAATGCAAAAATAAGGAAGAACGCGATTGGTATATTGAGTATGCCAACAAAGTCGTCGATGAAGAAGTCAAACATTTAGCTGATGTTATCGATACAAGCAAAGTAGCCGAGCTGGATTTGGAAGTAAAGCGTAATGCATTGTTGGTACGCGAAAGTCGGAGAGTCGTTGATAGGGAAGAAGCAAATACCGAAGGCTTAATTCGGGCTTTCCTTTTGACGAAAGATGAGCGTTATTTTAAGGCGGCTATGTATAGGATCGAAGAAATGGTGAGTTGGAGAGATAGCCCTTATCTTAAAGGCGATTTCAATGCCTCTACATTGCTTTCGTTGAGTACGATGGCATATGACTCGTTTTATGATTTACTTTCGAAGGAACAAAAGGCTTTATTGCTTGGAGAAATAAAAGAGCATGGAAGCAATTTCTTTAACCGTTTCCATAATCATTTCGAAGCACATATAGCCGATAATCATTCTGTACAAATGACCTTACGTATCTTTACGATGGCGGCTTTTGCTACCTATGGTGAATTGCCGGAAGCAAAGAAATGGGCAGATTATTGTTATAATGTATGGATAGCACGTTTCCCCGGTGTAAATGACGATGGTGGATGGCATAATGGTGATTCTTATTTCCATGTCAACATCCGCACGTTGATAGAAGTACCCTTGCTTTATAGCAAATTAAGTGGTTACGACTTTTTTAAAGATCCGTGGTATAAGGGGTCGGCGATGTATGTCATATTTCAGCAGCCACCATTCTCCAAATCGGCAGGTAACGGAAGTGCACATCTACGTGTCGCTAAACCAAACGGACAGCGCGTGGGGTATGCGGATGCTTTGGCAAAGTTAACCAATAACAGTTATTTGGCGGATTATGTTCGGACAATCCAAGCTGATGAACCAGATGTCTTAAAAAGAGGCTTTGGAGCCAAACCGGGCGATCTATCCTGGTTCCGACTTCAAAATGATACCCCATTACCAATAGGAAAAGGCTTGGCAGATTTGCCATTATCCTACGTTTTTAGAAACACAGGCATTGCCACCTTTATGTCTAGCTGGAAAAATTTAACAAGAAATGCTATGGCGACGTTTCGTTCCAGCCCGTACGGTTCTACCTCTCACGCCGTAGCAAATCAAAATGCGTTTAATACCTTTTATGATGGTAAGCCACTTTTTTACAGTAGTGGTCATCATGTCAGTTTTACAGACGAACATAGTGTCTATAGCCACAGAAGCACGCGTGCACATAATACCATTTTGGTCAATGGAATGGGGCAGAAGATAGGAACAGAAGGTTATGGTTGGATTCCACGGCATTATATCGGAAGTAAAATTAGCTATGTTGTTGGTGATGCATCTAATGCTTATGGAAAAGTGATTTCCGAGCTTTGGTTAAAAAGAGGAGAGGTTTCCGGTCTTGACTATTCTCCGGAAAACGGATGGGATGAAAATAAGCTAAAAACGTTTAGGCGACATATTGTACAACTGGGTGGCGCCCACCTATTGTTTGTATATGATGAGCTTGAAGCCTATGAACCGGTAGCATGGAATTATTTATTGCATACGGTAGAAGATTCAATGCAAGTTCATGCGAGTGAAAAGATGGTACATGTAAAAGCAACCAATCAGAATGGTGAGTCGAATGCTTATATTTTCGCTCCGGAGAATTTGCATACTCAACAAACCGATCAATTTTTTGTTCCGGCAATTAATTGGTTGCGGGCTGATGATAAAGGGCATTTCGCTCCGTATCCAAACCACTGGCATTTTACAGCAATATCTTCTAAACAGGCTGTTTATCGTTATGCGACAGTCATTCGTACCCATCATAAGAAAGAGGTGGTATCTGCTCCTCATTGGATAGATGAAAATACAATCGAAGTAGATGATTGGGTGATTCGTGTCAATATAAACGGCACAGGTGCTCCATCTTTTTCTGTACGAAATAAAAAAGGAGATGTTTCGCTCGAATATAATGATGTAACGACAGTTACCGAAAATGGGAAAACAACGGTATTAAAAGATCAACTACCGGATTTGGAAATTTAGAAAATAAGAATATGAAATAAGGTTTAATCAAAAACGAAAGTATTATCTATGAGACAGCTACTGTTTATATTATCCTTGCTATACAGTACTATATTGTATGCGCAGAAAACTACCGTGAATGGAGTCGTGACCAGTCAAACCGGAGAGGCACTGGTGGGTGTTAGTATTAAGGAAAAAGGAACGAATAAAGAGACGACCACAGACGCAAAAGGTGGTTATGCGATAACAACGAGCAGCGCAGATGCGGTATTGATTTATTCGTATATCGGATACACGCCGATAGAAATAAAAGCGGGAGATAATGCCACACGAAGCGTCCAATTATTGGAGGAAACGAAGAGTATGGATGAGGTGGTTGTTATCGGTTATGGTTCCGTGCAACGAAAGGATTTAACAGGCTCGGTGGCTTCTGTTTCGGGCGAGGAATTGAACAAAGTTCCTGTGCCGGATGTGACGATGGCGTTGGCTGGTCGGCTTGCCGGCGTACAGGTATCCGCATCGGAAGGAGCTCCCGGATCGGAAATGTCCATCAAAGTTCGTGGAGGAGGATCTATCACCCAGAGTAACGAACCTTTGTATGTGATTGATGGTATTCCCCAAACAGAAGGTATAAATTTCTTAGACCCAACCGATATCGAGAGTATCGATGTCTTGAAAGATGCGGCATCGACCGCTATTTACGGTTCCAGAGGGGCGAATGGTGTTATCCTAGTGACCACGAAGAAAAATAAAGCCGGACGGACCAATGTAACCTATGATACCTACATGGGTGGTAAAAGTATAAACAATACATTGCCGGTTTTGAAACCATATGACTATACCGTTTTGCAATATGAAAGAAGTTTGGCCGATGAATCACGACTGGCAAGGTTTGAACAAACGTATGGTACATTTGATCAACTGGAAGAATTGTATATGAACCGGCCAGGTATAAACTGGCAAGAGCAGGTTTTTGGAGGTACTGCGAATAGTCAATACCATAAAATAGGTGTAAATGGTGGAAATCAAGCTACGCGGTATAGCCTTTTCTATTCGATGAATAATGATGAAGGAATCATGTTGAATAGTGGGGCAAAAAAGCATGTGGCAAAACTCTCTCTAAACCATCAAGCCAATGAGCGGTTGAGTTTAAATGGAAGTGTTAACTATTCGGAGCAGAAAGTATACGGGTTAGGAACGAACGAAGGAAACACCTATCTCAATCAGCTACAGAATATCTTAACGTATAGACCGCTCTATGGATTGGCGGGGACCGATGAAGATTTCCTAAACATGGAAGAAGATCCGGCACTGGAAGATGTACAAGGTAACACGTTGCAAAACCCTTTAGTCAATGCAGAATCACAACACCGAGATATTTTGGGAAGGTTTCTTTATTTAAATACCGACGTACAATATAAGCTAACAGACCATATCACTTATCGAGGTCTGGTGAATTACAGAAACATCTCGACAAAGACGGATTTGTTCTACGATAGACGTTCGATGATGGCAAAACGAAATAATGGTCCACAAGGCTCTATGGCAGATCAGGTACGAAGTGGTTGGAGTTATTCCAACACGCTTATGTATGAAAATACATTCAATCAAGACCACAAATTTGATGTTTTATTAGGGCAAGAGCAGAACTACCTCTTGACCAAGTATAACAGAGTTACAGCAACGGGTTTTCCTGACGAGACATTGGGCTTGGATAATCTGTATGAAGCATCCACTTTTATAGGTGAATCCAATAACCAAGATGAGCGGATGATATCGTTCTTTGCGAGAGCAAATTACAATTACAAAAGTAAATATTTGGTGTCTGCGAGTTTACGATCTGATGGATCTTCAAAGTTTGGTCCCAACAATAAATTTGGATACTTTCCTGCGGCATCTTTCGCTTGGCGAATCATTGAGGAGGATTTTATGAAAAACCAAGGTATTCTTTCCGACTTAAAACTTCGTTTTTCTATCGGTACATCGGGTAATAACCGAATTGCAAACTATACTTCCCTTGCTTTATTGTCTACAGGTACTTACCCATTAAACGACCGAATTAATGTGACCGTATTTCCGAATACGTTGCCCAATCCGGATCTGAAATGGGAAGCTACAAGAGCAGAGAATTTAGGATTGGATATGGCTTTTTTTAATCAGCGTATACAATTGACAGCTGAACTTTACCGAAATACTACAAAAGACCTTTTGCTGCAAGCGGAAGTACCGATGAGTTCGGGCTACTCGACAATGTTGATTAATGCAGGATCGACACAGAATAGCGGTGTGGAATTAAGTATAAACACAACCAATATTAATACGCCAAACTTTAAATGGACCACCGATTTTAACTGGGCATTTAATAGAAATAAGGTATTGGCATTAACGGATGGAGAATCGTTTAGGAATGTGTTTTCGGACTGGGGAGTATTGACCGAGAGCGATTATATCATCCAAGTAGGACAGGCATTAGGACAGATGTATGGATACAAGACAGATGGTTTATACCAAGTCGATGATTTTAATTTTGACTCCAATACCCAAACCTATACGTTAAAAGATGGAATACCATATGATAATAACAATATACCACAGCCTGGTTTTTTAAAGTTTGTTGACACTGATGGAAATGGAACAATTAATCCTGACGATAGAGCGGTTATTGGAAACGCAATACCCAAAGGTATGGGCGGGCTTAATAACACATTTTCGTATAAGGGGATTGATTTGAGCATTTTCCTCAATTGGGCTTATGGAAATGATGTGTACAATGCCAATAAGTTATATAGCAGTCAAACACAATTGGATTATCGCAGTACACTTTCTTATTTCGCAGATAGATGGATGTCTATCGATGCAAGTGGTAATAGAGTAACCGACCCTGCAGCCTTGGCAGCGATGAACGAAGGAAAAACCGTGCCGGTTTATAACAGCAATACAGCACTACGTTTTTATGATTATGTGGTTGAAAATGGTTCTTTTTTACGAATCAACAATATCAGTATAGGTTATACAATTCCAAAGAGTTTCCTTTCTAGATTTAAAATTAATGGACTAAGGGTGTATGCAACAGCCTATAATCTGGGAACCATTGCGGGCTACTCAGGCTATGATCCCGAAGTGAGTTCGAGAAACAGTACCGGTTTAACACCGGGGATTGATTTTGGAGCTTACCCACGCGCTAAATCCTTTGTGGCAGGCATTAATTTATCACTATAAAAATGAAAATTATGAAAAATAAGAAATTAATCTTTATAGAGAACAATGTTGCGAGGTATGTCGTTTGGTGTGCTTTTGCAGTTTCAACCTGGGCGCTAACCTCCTGTTCAAAATGGTTGGAAGAAGACCCTTATTCGTTATATGCGGCAGAGACTTATTTTGACAATACTGAGGATGCAAAAAAAGCAGCACTGGGTGTATATGAAATTATGGCGAGTCAAAATACCTATGGATTTTATATGTCTTTGGTATTTGATATCGATTCGGACCTGGCTTATATGGAAGGAACGGGTTTCTCAAACGACAATAGAACATTGGCGCATTATAACTTTGCTACAGGTCATAATTATATCACCGAAGCATGGCGGGCACTCTATGAAGGAATCAATAGAGCGAACCTCGTGATCGCAAACATACCACAAATGGATATGTTTGCGAACGGAAGTGAAGCAGAGAAAATTGAATTAAGAAGATGTCTGGCAGAAGCTAAATTTTTACGTGGACTCTACTATTTTGATCTGGTTCGGCTATATGGGGATGTTCCATTAAAAACAGACTATACAAAAGCCACAGATGATATGAAATCGGCGCGAACGGATAAAGAAGAAATCTACGATCAGATTATTCAAGATATGACAGAGGCGATTCCCGATATTCCAGAAGCATCCGAAAAACCACTTGACGAACGTATAAGTAGGGGAGCAGCAAAAGGAATTTTGGCGAGAGTATATCTAGGACGAGGTGGATATTCGTTAAGACAGAACGGACAGATGGAGCGACCTTCCAATTATTTGACATGCTATGAAGAGGCGCGACGACTCACAAAAGAGATTATTGATGGTGGACAACATGCATTGAACACAAGTTATGAAACGATATTTAGAAATTATTGCGAATTGAAACTTGAACCCAAAGAAAGTATGTTTGAGGTTGCTTTTTTTAATCCATCTGGTGCACGGCCATATAGCGGTTATATCGGTTCCTGGAATAGTCCGCTTACGGCGGCGGGAGCTGTTTATGGAAGAGCAAATGCATTCTTTCGGATAATTCCAACGTTATATGATAAATATGATCCCGCGGATCAACGGAAAGATATCGCGATCGCTCGATATGAAATCAATGGTAGTAGTCAGAAAGTAGATTTATCAAATCCTATTCTGGCAAACGTGCGAAAATGGACTCCTGGAAAATGGAGAAGAGATTGGCAGGGTACCGAGCCGAAAGATTTAAATAACACGGATATAAACTGGGTGTTATTACGCTATTCGGACGTTCTGTTAATGTATGCTGAAGCAGAAAATGAAATAAATGGTCCGGGAGCAAATTCGGATGGCAGCGCGTATTGGTATCTAAATATGGTAAGACGGCGTGGATTTGGCGTGCCTGTAGATCAGCCTTCGGCTACAGCCGATCTACCTAGCGGGCTTAGCAAAGAGGAATTCTTCGAGAAGATTGTAGAAGAACGAACATTTGAATTGTGTTATGAAGGGTTTCGAAAATTTGATTTGATTAGATGGAATAGATTAGGTACATCCTTGCGAGCGGCGCAAGAGGACCTAAATGCGATATATGGAAACTTTCCGTATATAGCTGGAAACTACTTTACGGATAATAAACACGAGCTATACCCTATTCCACAAAAAGAAAGAGACATTAATCAAAATCTTACCCAGAATCCAAATTATTAACACATAGGGCTACGCTAATAAAAAATGATAACGATAAGAAATAAGATAGGCCGTTTGTTTGCCCTTGCATTACTTGTAGGAGCAACGGCTTGCTCATCTCCTCAGAAAGAAGAGCAGAAGAAATTGAACATCGTGTTCATTATGACCGATGACCATACAACACAAGCGCTGAGTGCTTACGACAAGCGTTTTATCTCCACGCCTAATCTAGACCGGTTAGCAGATGAAGGGATTAAGTTTAACAACTGTTTCGTCACGAATGCGGTATGTGGTCCTTCTAGAGCGGTTATCCTAACAGGGAAGCATAGTCACATCAACGGTTTTAAAGATAACCATAGCGTGTTTGACAGTACGCAGATTATCTATCCACAACTACTGAAAGAAGCGGGGTATCAAACCGCGATGATTGGGAAGTGGCATTTAGGAACAATGCCGGTAGGCTTTGATTTTTATAGTATTCTCCCTAATCAAGGAGAGTACTATCAACCGGAATTTATAGAAAATGGTAAAAAAGTGGCGGAGAAAGGCTACGTGACCGATGTGATTACGGATAAGGCGATCCATTTTCTAAATGATAGAGATAAAGAGAAACCTTTTTTATTGATTTATCAGCATAAGGCGCCTCATCGAAATTGGCTTCCTGCACCGCGACACTTGGGTATGTTTGATAATACCACTTTTGAGGAACCTGCAAACTTGTTAGACGATTTTAGTAATAGAGGAAGAGCCGCGAAAGAGCAATTGATGAATATATCCTCCGACATGTGGGACGCATGGGATTTGAAACTGGCATCAGCAGCAGATTTAGATTCTCTAGCTGAAATTCCAAAAGAAACGATTGGTGATACAAAAGAAGACGATTTTACCCAAGCGAATAATAAATCAGTAGATAAGCAACGCTTTTTTCAAGTGTTCGATCGGATGACCGAAGAAGAGAAGAAAGCCTGGACGGATGTGTATGATAAACGCGTAGCAGAATATAGACGCTTAAACTTGAAGGGGGATGATCTGGTGCGTTGGAAGTATCAACAATACATGAAAGATTATTTGGCTTGTGTGGCTGCGGTAGACGAAAACGTAGGTCGATTGCTCGATTATCTGGAACAAGAAGGGGAGTTAGACAATACGATTATTTGCTTTAGCAATGAACCTTGATTTTGCACCTACCTTATTGGATTATGCAGGTGTCGAAATCCCCGCAGATATGCAAGGTCAGTCGTTAAAGCCGGTGATTGATAACGACGGGAAAGAAGTAGAAAATTGGCGCGATGCCGTCTATTATCATTATTACGAGTATCCGAGTTGGCATATGGTCAAAAGACATTATGGCGTTCGGACAGACAGGTATAAGCTGATTCACTTTTATAATGATATTGATGAATGGGAGCTGTATGATCTTGAAAAAGACCCAAAAGAAATGAACAATGTGTATCAATCCGCAGCGTATGCTGATGTAGCGCAGCAGATGCATCGTAAACTGAAACAATTACAAGAACAATATCAAGATACAAACCCAACCGAAAAATAAAAAGATGATGAATACGATAACCCGTATAAAATGCTGTTGTTTATTGGCAATAGCTTTTTGCCTATCCTGTACCTCCGAAAAAGAACAGGATAGACCCAATATTTTATTGTTGATGTCTGACAATCAATCGTGGAATCACGTAGGAGTATATGGTGATTCCGTAGTGAAGACACCAAACATGGATAAAATTGCATCCGAAGGAGTGCGTTTTACGCATGCGTTCTGTAATTCACCGTCCTGTACACCAGCGAGAGCTGCGTTACTAACTGGTCAAGATATTTGGCGTATAGAAGAAGGTGCGAACTTATGGGGAACGCTACCAACAAAATTCGAAGTTTTCCCCGAATTATTGGAAAAAGCCGGCTACCGCGTAGGGTATGATGGAAAAGGCTGGGGGCCCGGTAGCTATGAGGCCAATGGTAGAACACGAAACCCGGGAGGCGACCAATACCGGAACTTTGCAGATTTCATTAAAAATGCAAAAAAAGGCGAGCCATGGAGTTATTGGTTTAATAGCTTACATCCGCATCGACCTTATGAAGTTGGTTCTGGGCAAAAGGCAGGAATTGACATCCATAAAATCAACGCACCGGCTTATTTACCAGATACCGAAGATGTGCGAATAGATATTGCGGATTACTACGCCGCTATACAAACGTTTGATACAGAAGTAGGAGAGATTATGCAGCAATTGGAAGAAAGCGGTCATTTAGAAAACACGATCGTATTGATTTGTAGCGATAACGGATGGCAGATGCCGAGAGGTCTTGCTAATCTTTACGATTTTGGTACAAGGGTGCCGTTGATTGTTTCTTGGCCAGAGAAATTTAAGACAGATGCTGTTACCGAGGACTTAGTCACATTACTTGATCTGGCACCAACTTTCCTAACACTGGCGAAAGCAGAGGTGCCGGATTACATGACCGGAAAAAGTTTGCTGCCGATATTGGAGAAAGATGGGGAAATAGCAGACTCTCGAGAATTTGTCGTCATAGGAAGAGAAAGACATGCTTTTGTAAGGCAGCATGGATTAGGTTATCCGGGAAGAGCTATTCGGACGAAAGAATATTTATATATTAAAAATTATGAGGCGGATAGATGGCCTGCAGGTGATCCGCCATTATATGGCGATGTCGATCCGTATATGTTAAACTACCCGGGACCGGCGAAATTTTTTATTTTGGAGCATAAAGATGAACCGATAGCAAAGCAAGCGTTTGAGTTGGCATTTGCAAAACGTCCGTCGGAAGAACTGTATCATATTGTAAATGATCCAGATCAATTGCATAATTTAGCCGACGATGCGGATTATCAAGCGATCAAGCAAGAATTGTCGTCTAAAATGATTGCCCATTTAAAAGAAACAAAAGACCCGAGAGAAACAGGTGGAGAGATTATATGGGATAGCACCGATTACTTTAGTGAGATAGACAAAACGCCGGTGCCAAGCAAAGAAGCCATAGAGAAATTTAATCTTGATACGATGTACAATTATCTGAAATAGATTAAAGCAAAAAAGTAACATGAAAACATGCATTTCATTTTTTATCGTATTTCTCTGGTGTGCTGTATTAAGTGCACAGACAGATCGTTCAGATCGTCCTAATATATTGATTATTATGACCGATCAGCAAACAGCTGAGGCGATGAGTTGTGCCGGAAACCAAGATTTGCACACGCCGGCCATGGATTTCTTGGCGTCGAACGGTACGCGATTTACGGAGGCATATTGTGCACAACCCTTGTGTACGCCGTCACGTTCGTCGATGTTTAGTGGCGTTATGCCCAGTGAGAACGGCTTTATCGGGAATTATCCAGAAGAAGATGGACAATGGCCAGATTCCTTATTGTTTATGGGTAAAATATTTAAAGACGCGGGTTATAAAACAGGTTACGTAGGCAAATGGCACATACCATTGCCGGCATCCAATATCGCTCAACATGGATTCGAATATATTGAAAATACCTGGACAGGTGATTTCATGGATGCTGCAATTCCTGCTTACAGTGCGCGGTTCATGAAAGAAAACAAAGACCATCCTTTTTTGTTAGTGGCTTCGTTTCTCAATCCACACGATATTTGTGAATGGGCACGAGACGACTATTTAAAAATGGATTTTATAGACAACCCTCCGCCTCCGGAAGAATGCCCAGAGTTACCTTACAATTGGAAGATATCACCTCTTGAACCTCCGATTATACGTGAACAACAAAAAGTAAACCTGCGCACCTATCCGTCAATAGATTGGGGGGAAGGAAGATGGAGACAATATCGTTGGGCATATAATAGATTGGTAGAGCGAGTTGATGGATATGTGCAGATGATTTTAGACGGGCTTAAAAAATATGGTTTGGAAGACAATACGATTATTATCTTTACCAGTGATCATGGTGATGGATATGCTGCTCATCAATGGAACCAAAAACAGGTATTGTATCAAGAATCGATCAAAGTACCTTTTATTATTTCTAAGATTGGCGATTTTCAACCAGAAGTCAATGATCGACTTATTTGTAACGGGACGGATATCATGACAACTGCTTGTTCTTATGCCGGGATTGAAGGGCCCTCTTACCTAAAAGGTAGAGATATCAGTCAAATTATGCATGGTAAACAGAGCGAATGGAGAGATACATTGGTCGTAGAGACCGATTTTGCGGATAATACCGTTTTGCTGGATATAAAAGGTCGAGCCGTTATTACATCGCAATATAAATATATTATTTACAGTAAAGGAGAAAGAAGAGAACAGCTGTTTGATTTAAAGTCCGATCCGGGAGAAACAAAAAATTTAGTATACGATAAGCGTTATCAAACAACCCTCGCTGATATGCGAAATTACTTGAAAAACTATTCGGATACAGAAAGAGAAATATTTGGTTTGTAAATTTGAGCCATCCAAATGAAATTACACCTATTGAAAATATTCTTTCTGGCCTATGTGGTCTGTCCATTGTGTGTATGCGCACAATGGACACAAGACACTAAACGGCAATTCAGAACGATTTCAATAGAACAAGGGCTTTCGCAAAGCACCGTCTATACCATTGTGCAGGATAGTTTGGGCTTTATGTGGTTGGGTACTCAAGACGGCCTTAATCGTTATGATGGAAACTCTTTCCAAGTATTTAGACCGGACAAAACGGATACCACCACCATTTCCTCCTCTTATATTCGAAGTTTGTATGTAGATAGTAAAGGAAAATTGTGGGTTGGTGGAAATAAAGGGATTAGTTCATTTGATTACGTTACCGAATCCTTTCATAATTACGATCTCGAAATTAAGGCAGGAGAGTGGTTTGTAACTGCTTTAGGTCAAGATATGGATGGTAAGCTATGGATGGCAACAAATGGCGGTGACCTGTATCAATTGGATGTGGTAGCCGACAGTTTTCACAAGGTTGATCTAGGCGATTTTGCTACTGAAGTTAACAGTATTTCGAGTATTGCCAGAATGGACCATTTGCTTTTGCTTAGTACCGATATAGGTATTTTGCAATTGGACAGCAATCAAAAGAAGGTCAGTAAATTTGCGTTGGATGCAAGACTAAATGTAAACTACATTGTTGTAGATAGTACATACGTGTGGATAGGCACGGAAGGAGATGGGCTTTTTGAATATACCCGTGTTACTCGTGGAATAAAACAATATAAACATAGGATTGGTTCGATCTATTCCAGTCTAGCGGATGATGATGTGCGGAGTCTTGCCAAAGATGAGGAAGGCAATTTATGGGTTGGAACATTTAAAGGATTGAGCATACTCGATGTAAAAACCAAGGTCATACAAAACTACTTTCAGCAACCGTCCGTTCCGCATACATTAAGCCAAAATTCCGTTCGATATATTTATCGGGATAAGCAAAATGGTATGTGGATGGGGACCTTTTATGGCGGTGTTTCCTACTTCCACAACGATGATATCCGGTTTAGCTTTTTGAATAGAAATACAGGTAATCTCTCTCTAAATGACAATGTCGTAAACGTTATTAAAGAAGATGCAGCCCAAAATATTTGGATAGGAACTAATGATAAAGGGTTGAATTTTTGGAATCGGAAAGAAAATGTAGTTCAATTCTATTCACATAGCGAAGAAGACGTGACTTCACTTGCCTCTAATAATATTAAAGCTATCGCTTTTGATAATCAAGGGAATGTACTTGTCGGTACACACAATGCAGGTATGGGGATATTTAACCCTAAAACCGGAAAAACGGTTGTTTTTCGACATAATCCGGAGGATGGAACGTCTATTGCGGGCGACATGGTGTATGCGCTTTTAAAAGACAAAACGGGACGTATTTGGGTAGGGACAAGATCTGGTCTCGATCGATTTAATGAATCGAATCAAAATTTTTCCCATATCTATCTGGACAAAAAAGGAACTCGGCTTTCAGCTGATGAAATTACAACCATGGTGGAAGACAGTAAAGGAAGGATATGGATAGGAACGACCAATGGTATCAACATTCTATATCCCGACCAACTTGTTTTTGAGGTTTTCCCCGGATCAAATCTGAGTAGTGACGTTATTACAGCTATTGTAGAAGATAAAAATCAGACAATTTGGGTAGCCACTCGAGATGGTCTGAATTACTACGATGAACAAAGTAAATCTTTTAAAATATTTGAAAACGGAAAGCGAATAGAAGGCATCATCTATGGGATGCTATGCGATAATGATGGAAATTTGTGGCTTACAACCGCCAAAAATTTATTGCGGCTTGATCCACAAAATGGCGAATACTTATTGTTTGACAATCGAGACGGTTTACAGATCAGTCAGTTTAACCTCTCTGCTACAGAGAAAACGTCTGATGGTATATTGCTTTTTGGGGGCATCAATGGTCTCACGTATTTCAAACCCGAGGAAGCCGTTCCCAAGAAACTCCAGCTTCGTATTATGTTCACCAGATTGGAAGTGTTGAATAGACCTGTATTTGCAGGAGATCACCATCAGATTTTAGACCAGCATATTGATAAACAATCTTCATTTGAGCTGAATCATGACCATAAGCAATTTACCATCTATTTTAATACATTCGATTATATCGCTCCCAGCAAGATCAGATATCGCTACCGGTTAGAAGGGTTTGATGAGGACTGGGTGGAGCGCACGGACGTATCAAGTGCCACATATACGAATTTAAAGGCGGGTACGTATAAGTTTGAAGTTGAGGCTGTCGGTCCCTTGGGAGAATTCAGCACCATGCGTAGTATAAAAATTAAAATATTGCCGCCATGGTGGAAAAGCAATTGGTTTTATATCATTATATCGGTGTTTGGGCTGGCTATTGCTTATGTCGCTTATTCTGTTGTCACAGAACGTATGCGGACACTTCACCAACTCAAAATGGAACGTCTGCAACGTGAGTTTGCAAGTAGTAAGCTGCGATTAGAGAGGATAGAACATGAAAAAGTGGACACAATCAATAAGATGAAAACCAACTTTTTTACCAATATTTCACACGAATTTAGGACACCATTGACATTGATTATATCGCCATTGGAAGAACTCCTAAATAATAAAGATATAGATTCGACCATAAAAAAATATCTTGAATTGATGTTATTGAATGTCAAAAGATTATATCAGTTGGTGGATCAGCTATTGGAGTTTAGGAAGGTAGAAGCAGATACGAAAAGACTGAAGATTGCGGAGAGTGATATCGTACGTTTTGTGAAAGAAATCTACGAATCATTCAGTACGATGGCAGAAAAGAATAATATAGGCTATACATTTATATGTCCCGAAGAAAAGATGATCGGATTTTTTGATCGGGATGCGATAGAACGAGTATGTTTCAATCTACTATCCAATGCTTTTAAATATACCAAAGAAGGAGGGGAGATTAGTATCCGTCTTCAGAAAAAAGAGGAGTTACTCGTAATCAGCGTTTTGGATACCGGAATCGGCATTCCTTCGGAAGAGCAATCACAAATCTTCGAACGGTTTTATCAAGTAGATTCCCGCGAAATGAACCTAGGTTCGGGAATAGGATTAGCTTTCACCAAGAAGTTAGTGGAATTGCATCACGGTCGTATTGATGTAGAAAGTGAAATAGGGAAGGGGAGTGTGTTTACCGTCCAAATTCCTTACGACGAAAAATATTATGCCCCAGAGGAACGGGTGGATTATGACGCCATTATTGGAAAGGAAGAGATACCAGATGCCGCTGATGCTCATCTGACTAGCCATTCTGAAGAAGTTGATGCATCCATGCAGGAGCGCGAAACCTTATTGATTGTGGATGATAATCGAGAGATTGTAGAATATCTAAATCATTATTTCGGAAAACGTTACGAAACAAGGGTTGCTTATAATGGACGGGAAGCGTTAGATATATTGACAAAAGAGGCGTTCGATTTGGTTATCTCCGATGTGATGATGCCGGAAGTTGACGGTATTCAACTTTGTAAAAAAATAAAACAGAATATCAATACATGCCATATTCCGGTTATCCTATTAACGGCAAAAACTGAAACAGGTGATCAAATACAAGGATTGGCCGTCGGGGCGGATGATTATATTGCTAAGCCGTTTTCCGTAGCCATATTGGATGCTAAAATCCAGAATATTCTAAGAACCAGAAAACGACTAAAAGAATACTATTCTTCTAGTAACGAGATTGTTCCGGAAAATATCGCTTTTAATGCTATGGATGAAGAGTTCTTGCGTCAGGCTATTACCATCATCGAATCCAATACGAGTGATTCTGGCTTTTCTGTAGATAAATTTAGTAAAGAAATAGGGATGAGCCGTTCCAATCTGTATCTCAAATTGAAAGCAATTACAGGGGAATCTGCAACAGATTTTATTAAACGTATCCGCTTTAAAAAAGCAGTGGATTTATTGAAACAAAAACAATATACCGTAGCACAGATCGCATATATGTGTGGTTTTAATTCCCCATCCTACTTTTCTACGGCTTTCAAGCAATATTATGGATTTATGCCTAGCGAATATTTAGAAAAAAATGTGCCCTAAGCTGTTTTTAAGGGGAAAATGAATCGATTTAACCAATATTGAAACATTAATAATCAAAATTGAAATGGGTCAATCTTCATCAAGTTTAATTTTGATGAAGTGTTAAGGTATTTAGCTTTCGTACAGCGGAAATGAATACCTTAAACATGAAAAGAGAAAAACCTAAAATTTTCACAGTCATAATCGTTTTTAAAGATGCAAAGAAGTAAGTTTTTAGTCGCGATCATTTTGGTTATTTGGTTTGTGATTTCTTTTGTCACCAATATCATAGGTCCGTTGATTCCGATTGTTATCGAGACTTATCAATTAAGTCTTACAATGGCTGCATTTTTACCTTTTTCTTTCTTCCTTGCTTATGGCGTAATGTCCATCCCGGCGGGAATGATGGTAGAGCGATTAGGCGAAAAAAAATCCATGCTTATTGCCTTTACGCTTAACTTTTTAGGATCTATCGCTATTGCCGTTTATCCAGTTTATACCATCGCCTTAGGTTCCTTGTTTACGATTGGCATTGGAATGGCGATGTTGCAGGTTATTATCAATCCGCTAATGCGGGTTGCAGGAGGAGAAGAGAATTTTGCATTCTACTCCGTATTGGGGCAATTGGTTTTTGGTTTAGGCTCTTTTGTCGGCCCATTCGTCTTTACTTATTTAATGCAGAAAATCGCACAACCGGCATCCGCAGATGGGATAGCAAAATTTTTGTCTTCATTGATTAGAGGAGAGATGAACTGGACGGTGCTATATTGGTTGTTTAGTTTGATATTCATCGTGGTATTCTTAACCGTTGCCCTTATCAACATACCAAAGGTGAATCGAAAACAAGACGAAAAAGCTGGAACACTATCGCTGTATGCAGAATTGTTAAAAGATAAAAAAGTTATTTTGTTCTTTCTAGGAATTGTGGCTTACGTAGGTACAGAGCAAGCACTGGCAAACTGGATGTCTGAATTTTTAAAGCAGTATCATGGGGTCGATCCCACTACAGAAGGAGCTAGAGTGATTGCTTGGTTCTGGGGATTAATGTCTATCGGGTGTTTTGTAGGTTTAGGACTGCTAAGAATATTTGATTCAAGATTGATTCTTAAGATAGCCTCCGCCATTACGTTAGTGATGATAACGTTCGCGTTGTTTGGCGTGAAGGGAATATCGTACTATGCCTTTATGGCGTGCGGATTCTCCATATCAGTGATGTTTTCCATTATCTTTTCTCTGGCACTCAATTCCGTATTAAAGCATCATGGCTCATTCTCGGGAATACTGTGTTCCGGTATTTTCGGGGGGGCATTAATGCCTTTGATCGTGGGATCTTTGGGCGATTATATTGGGTTACGGTACGCCATGACCGTTCTGTACCTAACAGTCGGTTATATTTTATTTCTAGCTTATTATGCTAAACCACTAATACCCAATAAAACTGTGGAAATAAAAGAATTATTTCGACCTAATTAATGAATAAAAATTTAACCAATATGATGATAACCTTAAAACACCTCGCTATATATTTTATGGCGTTGGTTTTTCTTGCTTGCACGAAAGAGAACCTCAAGAATCCAGGTTCAACAGCTGACGATGAAGAACAGAATAACTGGAATTTGGCGATAGATTCTCAAATATTTGAAGTAATCAATCTCGATTATCCGGGACTGGAAAATGCGAAGACATTCTATGAATCGGAAGCGTATGGACGTGCTGCACAAGCTATCCTAGAGTACTATCGGTCGCGAACCGGTATCGTGAATCCGGTAATTTCGCTTATCAATCCATCGGCTAGTGAAGATGATAAACTCAAAGCGAGTTTTGCACTAGATAGTTATCGCTTTTTTGTGAACAATTATTTTGAAGATGCCAATGCTAAAATGCCTTACTCGTTAAATGATGGAGGTACAATTAATTGGGCGTTCGAGCCAGTAGGAGCAGATAACGAGTACCAACGGCAACTGCATAGGCATCAGTGGTTCGTGCCACAGGCTAAGGTATATCGTGTAACTAAGGATGAAAAGCACATTCAGTCTTGGATTAGTGTATATGGCGATTGGCTGGAAAATAATCCAAAACCAGCATCTGGAACGAACAATACGACTTGGTGGCAACTTCAAGTAGCGGAGCGGACATTGGGGCAAACTCAATTATTTGAGTATTATAAAAATTCGACAAATTTCACACCGGAATGGTTTACCAAATTTATGGTGCATTTTGCCGAGCACGCTGATTTTCTAGTGGAATACCCTTATGATAGTGGTAATATCTTAATATCACAGGCAAGCGCGTTGGTGTCAGCGGGCGTTTTGTTCCCCGAATTCAAACAAGCAGCGAACTGGAGAAATACAGGTTTCCAGATTTTGGATACGGAAGTGAAAAACCAGTTTTTGGAAGACGGGATGCATTATGAATTGGATTTCAGTTACCATATCAGCGCCATAGCCGATTTTTATGAAATCATGAAATTGGCAGAAGCAAATAAAAAAATAGTCGGTGATGCAGCGGCAAATTTCAATCAATATTTGCATAAAGCAGCACAAGTAGTCATGCACTTCACATACCCTAATTATTTTTTGAACCCTCCGGGAGGTCAGCTTGTTCCGGGCTTCAATGATACACGGCAGAGCTCTTGGACGAGATCAGTACTTAATCGAAACTTCTCAAGATATAACGAGATGTTTCCGCAAGACAATGAACTGTTGTATATGAGTACATATGGTCAACGTGGAACGCAGCCCTCTACCGAATCCCAAGCATTCGTATCTTCTGGTTACTATATGTTGCGCAACGGGTGGGATCGTTCTTCCACGATGTTGATTCATAGCAATAATTATGCAGAAGGCCCCATTCAGGTATGGAGCCATAACCAGCCGGATAACGGAACGTTTGAGCTCTATCACAATGGACGGAATTTCTTCCCGGATGCTGGTGTATATGCGTATATGAGTGATGGCGACAATAGTGCCAGGATATGGTACCGTCAGACGAGAGTACATAATACCATGACGCTTAATGAACAAAATATTGTTAATGCAAAAGGTAAATCACTCGGGGTGTTTTCGAATGGCCAGCAGGAGGTTGTGGTAACGGAAAATCAAGGCTATAATAACTTAAAACATCGTCGTTATATCTTCTTTGTAGAAAAGAAATTCTTTGTATTGGTGGATGAAGGTATTGGGAACGCGGCAGGAACGGTTAACCTGAACTTCCACCTGTGCGAAGGGGAAGATGAAGTCGTATTATCGACGGCACAGCATGGCGCACATACTCATTTTGCTGACGGAAATAATATCATCGCCAGAACATTTGGAAACGAAACGTTGACAACGACTCCGTTCGAAGGCCGGGTTTCCTATGCTCCGGGCGTCATGACAAACCGCAAGGCCTATAAGATCAATATGGAAAAAGGAGCAAATCAAACCGCCCGTTATATCACCGTGTTATATCCCGCTAACCAAGCAGCTTCCGTGCAAATTAATGCAAAGTTTAAAGAGTCTTATCGAGATTCTGGAGTGAGCGTTGACGTTGTTGTGAATGGAAAAACATATAATTTAAATTGTAATCTCTAACATATACTATTATGGACCATATAAATATAAAAATGAAGTGGAAACAATATCTTATCATACTATGGGTATCCTTGTTTGTGACGACAGCGTGTGAAAAAACGGAGGTTGTTGACAGTACAGATTTTACATTATACTATACTGGGATGACGGATATAGGTCCGTCTATGACGGGTGTTATTAATCCGCCTTCATACATTGGAGCTGCACCAACAGATTTTAAGATTGCACATGTCACGCTAGACGATGTGACACATTCCGGAAATAACTTCGAAATCGATTCGGAAACAGGTAGTATTAGCATCAAAGAAACATCGGATATGCCCGTGGGGGTATATAAGCTTACCATTAGTTGTTCTTCGAATGGAACACGGTATGAGTTTAAAGATGCGTTAGCAATCAATATGATGAAGCCGGTTCCCGATGGGATTACTGTCACGCCGAACAAGCTGACAGTGAGCTGGGCGGATGTCGTGGATGCATCCAGTCCGATAGAATTGCCTACAGCTCAGGTAACAACAGATGACGACCACGTTTCTATTACCAAGTATGAAATAGCACGAAGTGATTTTTCTAAGTATTTTGCGATCTCTTCTTCCGGTTTGATATCCATTGTACGGGGAGATGCAAGCCTATCTCCTGGCAAATATGTACTTGCTCTAAAATTGACAACTGGTGCGTCAAAAGAGGATGAAGGGATATTTGAAAATGCAATTGAAATTGATGTAACCTCCGAACCTTTAGCACTAACGTATACGCCTGCTCAGGGAAAATTAGAAGAAGAATCAGAGTTTAGTGGAAAAACAACGTTTCGTAGTAATACACCTGCGTTAAAAGGTTCGACTGAGGGAGTGCAATATGCCATCAAAAATATCCTGCCAGCAACAGATAAAATAACAATCAACCCGCAAACGGGCGTCATTTCGGTCGCAGAGAACCATGGTCTTACAGCAGGGCAAAAATACACAGTGACTGTGAATGTGAAGAATGCCTATGCTGCAGAAGGGATCGATTTTGAAGATGTGTTTGAGTTAGACGTGGTAGAGTATATTGAACCAATAGCTAATTTTACTTACCAAAATGTAGATGCCATACAGGCGGTTGCTTTTGATATAAGTCTGGATGACGATTTCAAAGGGGATGAGGTGCGCTTTGAATTCCTTGATTTGCCATCTCCACTGCAAGGTAATATAACGCTTGATCACGTGGGCAATATCAGTTCACCTAAGGGGAATACGATTCCTATCGGAAACTATACCATTAAGGTAAAAGCAACAAACCCGAAAAGTGAAGAAGCCAATCCGACTATTGCCTCTTTCACCTTGACCGTGCGTGCTAACCCGAATTACTTTACCTATGTAAGATATGGAAATAATTTAGGGCTATCGCCGGCTGAAAATTATGCAAACCAGTTTCGTATTGCAGTAGGCGCGCCGCTTTCTTCGGTTAGCCCAACGCCGACAACGGATGCAAAGGTATCAGTGACTTACGAAATCCAAGGTATTCATCAGGGCTCAGGAACAACAATAGATATAAACACCGGCAAAATTACCCTGGGAAATATTGCTGCCAGAAATTGTGGTGTCTTCATGGTGACGGCTACTGCAGGAAAAGGCACGCCATCGGAGTATTCCATACAAACACCTGTATTCTTCCATAATTCAGAAGCCTTGGCCTCGCCGAGCAACGCTTCTGAAATGGTTGTTGTTGAATATTCACCATTTGTTTTCCAAGTGAATCCCGGTGCAGGTGGGCGCTCCATCCAGCCTAATATTAATGGTGTGAATAATATGAGCAGGTTCACATTGGATTACAGGCGGAACTTCAATTACTATAATTTCTTCGGAACGCACGGAAGCGGGCAACCAAATGGTGCGAATACATTCTTACAGAATCTTTGGAATACCTACGCACAAAATAGAGGAATAAATCCAAATTACGGGTCAAGAGATCCATTGTCTTATTTCGGAAATGTTAGCAGTAACACACATCATCAGACATTGGCGTATATAGATCCCAATACCTTTCAAGTAATCGTGAATCCGAATAAATGGACGTATAATGGAGAAACTGCTAATGGTGTTATGGTGGGACAGGTCACTTTTGAAACCAATGGCAATGACCCTGCAAGTGGCGGACAGATATTTCCGATTGTTTTATGGTTTGACTCAAAATTTTAAGAAGAATATGTATAATATGATAATAAGGAAAGTATTGGACAAGAGGCTCATCATGTCCATTATCGCATTGTTGTTGTCCGTTGGGCTGTATGCACAACGTGTCACACTGAAAGGAACTGTGCTTGATGAATCTGAAACACCTCTAAAAGGAGCGACGGTCGCGGTGGTCGGACAACCCGGAAGCACATCAACGGATGATAACGGTACATTTTCTATACGGGTGAGCCAAGGACAGACATTACAAATCAGTTATGTAGGATACATCGATCAGGCACTACGAATCAGCGGACAGAATAACTTAGTTATTAGATTAGCACCTTCAGCTTCGGCGTTGGAAGAAGTTGTTGTCGTCGGATATGGAGAAGTGAAGCGTGGTGATTTGACCGGTTCAGTAGCATCGGTAGGAGCAAAGGATATCGAAGAGTTTAGAACAAGTTCTGTTTTGGGTGCTTTAGGTGGACAGGTAGCTGGTGTGCAGATTACTCAGGCTGACGGTGAGCCAGGCTCTGGTTTTAGCGTGAATATCCGTGGAGTGGGGACATTAACCGGAGATGCCTCGCCACTTTATATCGTAGATGGCTTCGAGGTGAGTAATCTGGATTTTTTAGCTAATACGGATATTGAATCAATTGATGTCTTAAAGGATGCCTCGGCTTCAGCGATATACGGAGCACGAGCGGCAAATGGCGTGGTGTTGGTAACGACAAAGCAAGGTAAAATAGGGAAACCAAGGATAACCTATACCGGAGCAACCAGCCACCGCGAGATATATAAGCAATTGGAACTGTTGTCGCCGTATGAATTTGTGAAGTTGCAAGCAGATGTAAACGATCGTTATGCCTCGACTTATTATAGGGAGGGAGAAGATGATGACGGTGTTCCGTTCAAATACCAATCGGCAGAGGATTACATTGGCGTTCCAGGTATTAACTGGCAGTCAGAAACATTTCGTCCTACTTGGTCGCAAGACCATAATGTATCGGTCAATGGGGGTGTTGAAGCAACACGGTATAACTTTTCCTTCAACCGATACAAGGAAGATGGGATATTCAATAACAGCGGATTTGGTCGGACAACAGCTAATATGCGGATCAATCAGAAACTGACCAATTCCATTACATTGGATGCGCGCGTTAATTATGCGATGGTCAATAGAGCGGGGGTGGGTACGACAGAAGATGCCGGACGATTTAATATGCTAGCCCAAATTTTCAGTGCACGTCCTACTGGTGGATTACGTGTAGATGATCGAACGCTTTTGGAATCTGCAATAGACCCGGAGATGTTGGAAGAAGGTCAAAGTCTTGCACAGGTGAACCCCGTCTTGCAAACCGAGTCGGTGACAAATGACAGGAGACAAGAGTTATGGGGAACAAATCTCTCTGTTACTTGGCAGATATTGAAAGGATTGACATTCCGATCGGCCGGAACATACAATACCACAAATTATCGAAATGATGTTTTTTACAAGCAAGACTCCAGACAAGCTTATCGTAACGGACAGAAACCATACGGGCAAACGCAAGCTGGAAAAAACCTAAGATGGGTGAACTACAATAACCTGACATGGAAACAGCAGATAGATGACAAACACAGCTATGATGTCATGGTCGGACAGGAGGCTTCTTTCCGAAGCACAGAATACCTATTAGGGCAAGCGATGGATTTTCCATTTGATAATCTTGGAAATAATAATCTTGGTGTAGGGGCTACACCTAGCCGAGTTACAACAGACTTTTTTGACCAAAAGCTCTTATCATTTTTTGCTCGTGCAAATTACAATTATGGTGATCGGTATTTATTAACAGCTACTATGCGTGCCGATGGTTCTACTGTTTTTTCTAGTAAGAATAAATGGGGTTATTTTCCATCCTTTGCGGCGGCTTGGCGTATTTCGGAAGAATCCTTCCTAAAAGATGTCAGCGTATTATCCAACCTAAAACTCCGTGCAGGTTGGGGGATAGTTGGAAATGATAGAATACCGAATTATCTTTCTTTGGATTTATATGAGTTGAGTAGATATGGTATCGGCACCACTACACATACCGTACTGACACCAAAACATCTTCGAAATGAAAACTTGAAATGGGAGGGAGCTTCTACGATAAATCTTGGACTTGACTGGGGCTTTTTCAACAATCGATTGACAATGGTTACCGATTTGTTCGTAAAGGATACCAGGGATTTACTGCTAGCACAATCACTTGCGCATGTAACGGGTTTTGATGCGCAGTACCAGAATATCGGTAAAATTCGTAACAAGGGATTTGAGTGGACGGTTGTCGGTAGACCTATCCAAAAGAAAGACTTCACTTGGGAGTCGAGTTTTAATATCTCTTTTATCCGAAATGAATTGAGGGCTTTACAAGACGGTGTAGAAGCCATGTTTTCCCGCTCGAATTTTGATAGCAACTTTACGGAATACGATTATGTTGCGTACGTAGGACAATCGTTAGGACTGATGTATGGTTATGAATTTGATGGAATCTATCAATACAGTGATTTTAATACAACGCCGGACGGACGATTACTATTGAAAGAAGGCGTTACAGACAACCGGCGGATGTCGAATCTGGCGCCAGGTATGGTAAAATATAAAGATCAAACGGGTGATGGTATCATTACTACAGATGATCGTACGGTTATCGGAAATGCTATTCCTAAATGGTTTGGCGGGTTTACGAATAGCTTTCAGTATAAAGGAATCGATTTAAGCTTTCTGTTCCAGTTTAATTATGGCAACGATGTTTATAATGCGACCCGTTTGTATTCAACACAATCCCGCAGCGGTCGCCGGAATATGTTAGCGGAGGTAGCCGATCGTTGGACGCCTACAAACGCTTCTAATAAAGTACCGTCTACGAATGGGTATGTGACGAACGATGTGTATTCCCGCTTTATCGAAGATGGTTCCTTTCTGCGGTTAAAAAATGTGGCGGTTGGCTATAATTTACCCATTACATGGATCAGCAAGGCAAAATTGTCTCGTGCTCGCGTATATGCGGTAGGGCAAAATTTATGGACACTAACGGGATATAGTGGGTATGACCCGGAGGTGAGCGTAAACGCGAGTAATCCTATGACACCTGGACTTGATTGGGGAGCTTACCCAAGGAGTAAGGTGTTTACATTTGGATTGGAAGTGCAGTTTTAACGAAATACTTTAAGAAAGATGAAAAGAGTAATATATTATATCCTGACAGGTGTTTTATTAATGTTTAATACGGCTTGTTCAGACTATCTATCGGAAGAATCGTATACGGATATCGACAAAAATAATTACATGACGAATGCGGCAGAAGCACAAAATGTACTGTTGGGAGTATATCGTAACATGGTTGTAGATGCAGTGTATGGTTATCATTTATCTATTTTGTTTCCGCTGGGGACTGATATTTCCCAAGTGGAAGGTAATTCTAATGAGAACTTTCGGATTATACCAACCAATTCCTTTTCGGCAAATCAAGCTGAAATACAACGGACGTGGGCCGCATTATACAATGGTATATATAATGCCAATGATTTTATTGAAGGTATTGAGGAAAAGATGGAAAACTATTCCAATGAGGATCGGGAATTGGCAACTATATACATCGCGGAAGCTAGAAGTTTGAGAGCATTGTTTTACTTTGAGTTGTTGCGTCGATATGGCCACATCGCATTAATAACGAATACGGCAATGTCTAATCAACATCCGTCTACTTTTGTGCAAGAAGAGCCTGTTAAAGTGTATGAGTTTATTGAACAAGACTTACAGTATGCAGTAAAAAATCTGCCTTACGCAGCTGATGACACCAAAAGAAGTGATAATAGTTTCCGATTTTCGAAAGGTGCAGCTCTAGGATTATTGGCAAAAGTATATGCGACTTGGGCTGGATATCCTGTTGGAGATGAATCAAAATGGGAATTGGCAGCCAATACGGCGGAAATTTTAATAACCTCCAATAAACATGGTTTGCTCTCCGATTACGAGCAATTGTGGAAAAATGCTGGCTCCGGTATCTGGAACCCGGCAGAGAGTTTGATTGAAGCTTCTTTCTATTCACCTACCGCAGTAAACGGGGCACAAGATCCCATTGGCCGGATAGGAAAATGGAATGGTGTCCGTGCAACAGAAATCGCGGGTCAACGAGGAAGAAACGCGGGAAACGTGCGTGTTGTACACACTTTTGCGCTTGATTGGCGTACATATCCTGAAGACTTGCGTAGAGATATCGCGATTGCTAATTATCAATATAACCCGGCAAAAGTACTATGGGTAAAAGGAGCGAATGATACGGACGAACAAGCTAGAGCGGACGATGCTGATCCGACTAGAAAACAACCGCAAAAACAAAATTACACACCAGGCAAATGGGATACGGAGAAATATGTGCCCCAAAGTAATGCGCTCATCAATAACGATATGTCAAATATCAATTGGTATGTTTTAAGATATGCCGATGTGCTATTACTGTACGCGGAAGCAGTAAATGAATGGAAGCAAGGACCTACGGCAGATGCTTATGCGGCTGTCAACATGGTGCGTAGAAGAGGGTATGGATTGCCAATGGAAGCAAGCAGTAATTTGGCCGATTTACCGTCTGGTTTAGATATTAGTGGATTTCGGGACGCTGTCCGAAAAGAACGTGCATTCGAATTGGCATTTGAAGGGCACCGTAAACTTGATCTTATCCGTTGGGGAATCTATTATGAAACCGTGCGGGCTACAGCAGTGAACTTAGGATTATGGTGGCAATCTGCTAATTCGCCGAATTATGTAGTTGGGCAACCAGGGTATACAACACAAGGTAAACATGAATTGTATCCTATCCCGCAACGGGATATGGACTTAATGCAGCAATTTGAACAAAACCCAGGTTGGTAGGGAAGATATAAAAATAGTATATCAATGTTTTATTGCTCCACATAAGCTATATGATCTTGTGTGGAGTTTTTTATTTAACTGAGAAAAATACTTAAATTTAAATTATGAACAATGAATTGTTACAAAAAGAGCTTGCGTACAAAACCTCCCGTTCCGGAGGAGCAGGAGGACAGCATGTAAACAAGGTGGAATCAAAGGTAACACTTATCTGGAATGTCAATGAATCAGAAAGTATGACAGAAGATGAGAAAATACGTGTTCGCCAAAAATTAGCCAACCGATTAAATAAAGACGGTCTGTTGCAAATGGAGGCTTCGACCGAAAGAAGCCAAGTGAAGAATAAGGAGATTGTCACGGCACGTTTCTTTGATCTCCTTTATCAAGCGCTAAAAAAGGAGAAGAAACGGGTAGCAACAAAAATTCCTAAGTCCCAAATTCTGGATCGATTAGATCGAAAGAAAAAGCAATCCCAAAAGAAACAGAATCGTAGAAAGAAATTCAATTTCGATTAATAGTAACTCCTATTCCCGAAAATGGCTTACAGCCAAAGGTCGTCCTTGTTCATCTTTTTCAAAGGCGGCCAAAAATGCCACTTTATGTCCCTCTAAGTGTAGGAATCTGGAAATGAAATCTTCATTACGTTGAGTAGATTCAATGCGTAATATAAAATCCTCATCGTCCAGATCAACTGTCGCAAATTTGATGTCCTTTGATACCTGATAAAGTTTCGCAATGAGGTGGGAACGCTCTAAAATTGTTTGAATAGAGGTTTTGAAAATCAATACATACTTGTTCATCAATCGACTATTTGTTTTGAATATTAATACTAAAGAATTAACCTAACCAATAACCAAAACAAATATGCATGAAATGTAACGAGACTTTTATAAAAAATCGGTCGAAGCGGACAAAATATCGGTTGAACCGTCAATCTTTTCGGTGAAACATCTCTTTTTTATAGTTCAAATCTCAAATTATCCCTCCAACCATTGTATAAAAGTATGATATTTTTCTTTACTGACCGAAATCTTGATAGGATGGTCTACATGTAAATTGATAGCTAGTTTACGTGACAGACCTAGATTTGCGAAAGCAATTGCATCGCGATTTAAGATATGCTGGCGGTTTACCCGGAAAAAACCGTCGCCCAGTAAATGCTCCATTTCTTCTAAAGATTTATTGATCAGGTACTCCTTGCCACCGTGTGTTTTGACGAAAACATTGTCGAACTCAATATAACAAAGGGCAATATCGGTTATCTGAACGGGAATGATTTTATCGCCATGTATAACAACCAAGGACTTTTTTGTCCTATCGGCTATTTTGCCTTCGTTTACCGAATGAACCATGTCGAGTGTAGTTTTATTAAATGCTTGCCGTAAAAGACGGTATTTTTCTAAAGTTTTATGAATGCTTTCATCAGAAAACGGCTTTAAAATGTAATCTAACCCGAAATGTTGGAAAGCCTCCATCATATACTGGTTATAAGCTGTACAAAATACGATAGGAGCCTTCGGTGGGATTGTCTTGAAAATATCGAAAGACTCGCCATCTCCAAGCTGAATATCACTGAAAATGAGATCAACCGGCTGATCGTTTTTAAAATAGGTTATTGCCTCCCGCACACTTGTCAAACGGGCGCAGAGTTGCATATTCGGTTCTAAACGTTTTAGCGTCAAACACAAATCTTCAGCTGTCAAGTCTTCGTCTTCAATGATGATGGTTCTCATGTTGAATAAGTTTAAGCCGTACCTCAAAAGTAGTCCCATTTTCATTAATAATTACACTGTCTTGAAGGTAATAACTGAACCGTTCTTTGAGGTTATTCAGTCCATAATTATTATTGTCTCCCATAGAGGGTTTGCGTAAACATACATTGTTGCTCACAACTATCCACCCTCCTTGTTCACGGATAGTAATAAATAATGGATGATCAATTGTATAAAAGTTATGTTTCAGTGCGTTATCAACCAACGGTTGCAAAGAGAAAATGGGTAATAAATCTTGCTGGACATTTTCTGACACTTGGATATCAAACTGTATTGCTTCATTAAATCGAAGCTTCTGCATGGAAAGATAATCTTCACAAAGTTTGAGTTCTTGCTGGACAGTTGCTAAACCATCCTCTGAGGTCATAAAGCTTCCACGTAAATAATCAGAGAGTTGTAATAAATAAGATTCAGCCTTGGCGCTATCCTTTTTAATAAGCGATTTCAAACTAGAAAGGGCGTTGAATAGGAAATGAGGCTGAACTTGTTGGCGCAACATTTGGTTAACAGCACGTTCTTTTAGTTTGTCTAATTTTGACCTTTCTAGTTCCAGTTGATTTTTAAAGTAATCCGTCATCAAAAAATACAACCACAGCAAAACGATAAAATCTATAACAGCCGCTCTAAAGGCAGAGAGAAAAATAAAATTAAAGAGAGAGCCTGCGATGATTTTCTCCTCTTCCGGGCTCAGTGTCCCTAAACAATATAACAAAGCTAACATGCTCAGACATATGGTAAAGGTCACCAAAAAACCAAATATCTTCACTTTTATAGGAGACTTAATGGGGTCTTTTACATCGAAATGAATATGCAAGATAAGGTTACAGATAATGATACTGAAGAAACCAACGAACCCCACACAGGTATTTAGCCAAAAGTTAGCTTGGTCAGTGTATATCGCGTTAATAATCGAAATCGAAACGATACATAGCGAAAATGCAGCACTACGTTTAATCCAATATTTTAGCGGGTAGCGATGTTGATTGCGTATAAATCCCATTTATAATATCTTTTTACAAAGATAACCGAATATTTTTATGAAGAGGAAGAGAAAATAAGATGAAAACTAATTTTTTAGTTGTATAACTAAAAAATTAGTTTTACATTTGTTCTTACAATCGATTGCAGGCAATATTGTCTTTTTAATAAATAGAGTTATGGACGAAATAAAAGAACTTACAAAGGCGGAGGAACAGATCATGCAGGAACTATGGAACATGGGAGGAGGATTCGTGAAAGAAATCATAGCCCGATTGCCAGATCCGAAGCCGGCTTATAATACAGTATCTACTATTATTCGTATTCTGGAAACCAAGGGTTTCGTAGAACATGAGTCTTTTGGCAAAAGCCACCGCTACTTGCCTAAGATTAGCAAAGAAGAATATAAGAAGTTAATTACCGGAAGACTCTTGCAGAATTATTTTGATAATTCCACAACGAGTATGCTATCTTTTTTCTTGGAAGAGAAGAAAGTGGATATAAAGGAATTGGATGAGATTATGCAAATCATCCAACGGAATAAAAAATAAAAAGCTATGACTTATCTGATTTTAGCAAACTTATCGTTGATACTGTTCTTTGTAATATACATACTGGTGTTAAAACGCCTCACGTTTTTTCAGTGGAACAGGATCTATTTACTGAGTGCAATAGCTGTTTCATTCGTGATACCGCTGTTACAATTTGTAGACTTGAGCAATCATAGGGAAGTATATCGACCATTGGCAATAATTGATTTTCCAGAAATGGAAACTGTGGGGGTGACAGATACCTTGGAACATAACCATTCGTGGTCAACTATGGATTGGGCTCGATTTCTTTATATCGCTGGTACAGGACTGATGTTCTTTTGGTTAGGTATCCGGCTGTATCGCGTGTTTAAAACCTTTGGAGATAATAGTATCGAGCAACGGAGCTTTTCTTTTTTCAACCGGGTGTTCATTGCCGAGGAAACGCAACATCGCGATGTGATTGCTTCGCATGAGCAAATTCATATGAAGCAAGGCCATAGCTATGATATCCTATTTGTAGAGATTGTGCGCGTATTCAATTGGTTTAACCCGATTTTTTATTTCTACTTGAAAGAACTTAAGTTTCAGCACGAATGTATTGCGGATAAGGCATGCTCAGAAGATAAGGTGCAATATGCAGAGTTGTTGGTCTTAAATGCCATGGGTGTTTCCCATAGTGTATTGACACATGAGTTTTCCAATCAATCATTTTTAAAACAACGCATTATGATGTTATTCAAAAATAAATCGAAGAAAATAAATCGGGCAAAATATCTATTAATTTTGCCAACTGTATTAATGGTGTCTGGAGTCGCGTTGGCTTTTAATACCTCAATAAAAAATATAGTGCCTATCGGGGCGGAAGATCTAGAAAACATTATACAGCAGGATACAACTAAAAGTAAGGCAGAGAGAGAAGGAAAACTCAAATGGAAAATAACACACCAAGGAAAATCACGTAAGGGAGAAAATGGAACGACAGTTACGGAAGTTATAGTAGCTCCCCAGGAACAGGGGAATACTGATGATAAAGTATTCACTGCAGTGGAAATCAATCCAGAGCCAGAAGGAGGTTTACACGAGTTTCGTGTTTGGATAGGAGAAAATTATCAATTCCCACAAGAGGCTATTGATGCAGGAGTAAAGGGGCAGGTCGTTGTCAGTTTCATCATTGAGAAAGACGGCACCTTGGGAGATTTCAAAATAATAAAAGACTTAGGGCACGGCACAGGAGAGGCAGCAATAGAAACCTTAAAAAAGGCAAAACCTTGGAGACCAGGAATTCAGAATGGTAGAAAAGTTCGTGTTGCTTACACATTACCGATAACCATAAATCTAGAAAAATAGTTGAAACTTGTGGTAAATAATAGTAATATATATAGAAAAGGATGGATTTACTTTTGCGGAATTGTATTTCTATTGTGCGCTTGCAAATCCTATCAATTTCGGGAAAGCGGATTTATCGTCGATGGTGACGGAGTTTATCACAATCCCGAAAAATATGGAGGGATAGGACTGTTCGGAGATTTTGTGAATTATAATGCGCGTGAACAGCACGGGACGAGGTTTGATAAATTGTATCCAGGAGATAAAAAGGTATTGAAATCATTAGGATATAATAAAGGAGATATAGAGGTTCTATTTAGTGGCATACCGAATCAACCACCTTATTATCACCTGATCGGGATTGGAGCTAAAGATAGTTTATTGGATACGGCAGCTTCCATCTTGCAGTATACCCCAATGGGGAAGTATCATTACCGGAAAATGGATGTCGGTAAAAATACGGTACTGGAAGCAATCATTCCATCCGGAAAGACGAATTATGCCTTGATTTACTATGTTCCGAAAGGAGAATCTACTGCAGACTTTGAATATCTGTTAGAACAAAATGTAAGAAAGCCCAATCGTCCGCATAATTTTCTGGCAAGCAGGACAGCGGTAGAATGTGGGATTGATGTGCAGAAAAACGTAGATATTAAGATTCCACAAAACTATGTAAATCGAGATATATACACCTTGATCAAAGTTTTGAAAAAAGAAGATTATGGGGAATCCTTAGCTGTTTATACCTTAAATAAAAAAGATGCCGATCCTCAAGTCGTATTTAAGCTCTGTCCAGGTAAATATCGAGTGGTGTATTCCGACCTAAAACATCAGGAGATATGGAGCGAGAAAATCAAGGTTCAGTAATAATAATCAAGATGGGACACCCATCTTGATTATTAACTTAAGAATACTTTTTCTAGATCTAACGGAGCGATATAGGTGCCATTTTTATAAACACGCATATTACCTCCAGAAATTTCATCAATCAAAATGAGCTGGTTATTGGAGACATCGTAACCAAATTCTAATTTGATATCATACAATTCCAATCCTTTTTTTGCAAGTTCCGCTTTCACGATATCGCAGATCTTTCTAGTTAGGTCGGCAAGTTCATGATATTGCTCTTTACTAAGTATTCCTAACATAGCTAAAGCATCTTGCGAAATAACCGGATCGCCCCGCTCATCATCTTTAATCGTTACTTCTACAAATCGATCGAGATCTTGTCCTTCTTGGCAATATGCGGCATAGCGCCGATAGAAACTTCCGACTGCTTTATAACGGCAAATTACTTCAAGCCCTTTACCTAACACCTGCGCATTTTTTACCACCATAGATACGTCATCTATATCAGCAGAAACGTAATGTGTCGGAATTTGTAGGCTGTTCAACAGTTCAAAGAAATATTTTGTCATTTTCAAGCCCGATTTCCCCGCACCGTCGATAGTTAATCCTACGGTATTGGCTCCTGGATCGAAAACGCCGTTTTCACCCGTGACATCATCTTTAAATTTTAGTAGAATACGATTGTTGTCCAGTTGGTAGACATCTTTTGTTTTACCTTGATATATAAGTTGCATGGTGTTGATTTTATGATGCGCAAAATACAAAAAATCCATCAATTGCTATGGTCGTATTTCAATGCGTAACAATCTAATTTCTTCTTGCAGTTGTTCTATTTTATGTAAAAGATTTTGTGCAACCTCGATACCCTGTAGGTTGATTTCCAGTTCATAATGCCAAGTAGCAAATTGTTCCAAGGCTTTCAATTCTTCTTCTTTAACGAACTCCTCCTCGTCTTGCACCACCACTTCAATCAAACCATTTTGAGAAAGATTTCGAATAAATTGTAGCTCCATTTTGTGGGACTGGCAGACGTCCATTACCCTTATTAAAGTCCTTTCCATAGCTTATTTCTTTAGATTGGCCAATTGTTGAAACAGTTCTTTTTCTCTATCGCTAAGGTTCGTAGGGAGTTTCACATGTAACGTTACATACAAATCCCCAAACTGTCCATCTTTCTTGTATACAGGAAAACCTTTTTCTTTTAGTCGAATTTTAGTTTCATTTTGCGTTTCCGGTTTAATCTTCACTTTGATTTTTCCTGCGAATGTATCAACGACGGTCTCTCCACCTAAGAGCGCGGTATACAGATCGATATCCTGTACCATATAAAGATCATTTCCTTTACGTTGAAAATGAGGGTCAGGTAAGATATTAAATTCAATATAAAGGTCGCCGTTCGGTCCACCGTTAACCCCTGCGCCACCTTGTCCGCTGAGTTTGATTTTTTGTCCGTTTTCTACACCTGCAGGAATCGTGATTCGAATATTCCGGCCGTTTACGGTAAACGTTTGTTGATGCGTCGTGTAGGCCTGCTGTAAGGTCAGTTCCAGCACGGAATGATAATCATTTCCCCTAAACTTGGTTTGTCTGCCGCCGCCGCGTCGGCTCCCAAACATTTGCTCGAAGAAATCCGAAAACTCACCCGTATCATAATTTCCCGAATAATCAAAATCAAAACCTTCAAACGGATTCCCTGCAGTTCCCCCACTAGCACCGCGGCTACGCTGTTGTTGCTGTGCTTGTTCATACGCTTCCCCGTGCTTCCAGTGCTCACCATATTGATCATATTTTTTTCGCTTTTCCGGATCAGTTAATACCTCATTTGCCTCGTTGATTTCCTGAAATCTCTTTTTTGCATCCTCATCATTAGGGTTCAGATCGGGATGGTATTTTCGGGCGAGCTTTCTATACGCTTTCTTAATATCATCTTGGGAGACATTTTTCTCTATCCCCAATACTTTATAATAATCTACAAAAGCCATATTTGATTTGTTGCTATCCTCAATAACGTTAAAAATAATCTTTTGTTTTTTGCTTTCCTAATTCAAGGACGCATTTCTATGGATTTCGCACCATTACCCAAAAATTCCTTTTTAAAATATTCTTTATTGCCCAAAATACGGATGCTAGCGATCCGGCTTTCCTTGAAATTGCTTATCACTGTGCTCCGTCCATGGAGGTGGACTGCAAGCGAATCCATTTGTGTAGAGGAGGTATAGTTCAATACCGCGTCGTGCATGACCGCGTTGCTGGTGTTGACGATTAGATTGTCTAGATATACATTGGAAGCATTCGCTGCCTGAATGGTCAGCTCTCCTATACTATCTCGCTGATCGCTTCGCTGAAACGGTTTTGACACAGAGAAACGGGCATTATCTATTGCCGCAATGTGGAGTTGATCCTGGATGATATTGTTCAAACAAACGGAAACTTGCCGCGCTTCTATGGATGCTAGCGGTACATTTTGCTGTAAAGTGATGTCGGCAAATCTGCTTTCGATATGGATAAGTAAGCTGTCGTTTACAATCTTATAACTGAAATTCTGCGGATTAATACTATACAAGCTATTTTTATCTGCGGGGGCTTTCTGTATATTCAGATACAGATCTTTGTCTTTTCCGCCGGTTACTTTGATATGTCTGATCGGATTAGAGAATTTTTGTGTGACTTTTATATCGTAGAATTTCAACCAAAAGGCCGATATCCTGTCGATCGGCTTGTTTTCTGTGGTCATTTTGATACTGCCGATAAGCTCAATGTAGAAAGTCGCAAAAATCCCCATAAATAAGGCGATGGCGAATAGAATATGTGAAGTTTTCATTAATGCTGTTTTTGTTGATACAATCTGTTAATATCGTCCATGCTGATGCCTAATAAAGTTATGGTATCGAAAAACTTTGGCAATTCTATGTTGATAAATTGCTTTTTTCGGATGTGCATAATGGATGATTTTGCTTCCGGAGAAACAAAAAATCCCAGTCCGCGCTTATTGTAGAGGATATCCTGCTGTTGCAAGATGTCATATGCCCGCATCACCGTATTGGGGTTGACTTCCAACTCACCGCCAAAATCCCGTACAGAGGGGATTTTCTGATCAGCCAACCATTCGCTTCTCAAGATTTTCTCCATCACAAAATCGGTGATTTGCAGATATATTGCTTTTTCATTTTTAAACTGCATGATCAAATCTCCCTTTCTTTGCGTTTGTAATAAAAAGCAACGATGGTCAGAAAACAATAGACCATTGTTATAAGAAGCTGTATCGTAGAAGGAATAAAACCTTTGAGACCTATAGAAATAGCTGCCTGCTCATACATGAAAAATTCACGAATGAAGTAGCTAACGACAAGAACAATGAGCACTAAAAGTGCGGAAAACAAAATTATGCTGTATCGTTTGAAAAAGACTTTTGCAAGAATGTATAACGGTACGCAGATTACGAAGAAGCCAATGGACAATAACGTCAATTTATTAATTGGTAAAGCTTTGAAGATACTGTTTCCGGAAATTTTGGGGTATAGATCCCCCTGTTTTTCCAAATATTGCAATACTTGCTCGTAGTACATGTTTTTAAATAACCACACCGTAAGATGATCATATAGGCCAAAAATGAAGGTGCCTGTTATCAATCCGCCCAAAAGGAAAATGATGATGGCTAAGGTACGTTCCAGATTCGATAGAGGGAGCAGGTTGACACGTTCGGATTTGTTCAATGCGTCGAAATACCCCCATGTCATGATGGCTAAGTATATCGGCGCGAGCCACATCAGTAGTAATTTACTACCTGTTTGTTCCATATATACTGCTCTTATCCAGTCGTCATTTTTCGGATACAATTCAGGAGTGAAAAATTTTTGATAAAAGATGTCGCCCGGCCAGTAGTAATATAAACCAAAGGCAAGGAGCATAATCAATGGAAATATGGCGATGAGCAATCTGTTCGGAAAATAGATTTCTTTCAGCGCAATATATAAGCGTTGGATATTCAATTGTCTATTCATGAGCTTGGAGATTAGTGAGGGACAATTTTTTTAAAAATTGCGGTTCGTTGATTAACGCGTTAAAAAACAGTTCGATATCAAAAGGTGTTTCTTCGCCGTCCGTATTCAGTAGGATATTGCTGTTGCCGTTGAGACTGCTCTCTACATACAAGGTTTCGGGATAATCTCCCTGCTTAAATTTTATCTTGCGGCTTAAATCATCGATCGATTCATTTAGTGTCAGGTTGCGGTTTTGCAACACCAATAAGTGATCGATCAACTGATGGATATCCCGGATCTGATGCGTTGAAATGATGACGGTGGTATCTTCCGAAACGTGTTTCGCTAAGGCTTTACGGAATTGTGTTTTGGCCGGAATGTCTAATCCATTTGTTGGTTCGTCCATCAGCAAGAGCTTGGTATTGGTGGCGAGCGCGAAAGCGATATTCACTTTCTTTCGCTGCCCATAAGATAGTGCTTTGATGTTCTCCCTTGGATCTACTTGCAAGGATATCAGGATCTCATCAAAATAAGCTTTGTCGAATTTCGGATATAACGGACTATAAATCTCCAGATAGTCAACAATGTTCCAATAGGGAAGATCCACCTCATCGGTGACAAAATAAATGTCTTGCAGAAACCCGATTTGCCTATCCTCAGGAGTAAATCCAGATATATCGACATTCCCCGAACGTGGAAACAGCAATCCGCAGATTAGTTTGAGAAAGGTGGTTTTACCGACACCATTCAAGCCCAATAAGCCGTATATATGTCCCGGCAGAAGCGAGGCATGGATATTATCCAATATGGTCATATCTTTTTTGTAATGGAAAGAGAGATTCTTAATTACTATCATAATAAAAAGTTTAGTGTATTAGTATATTAATACACTACAAATGTAAGAATAGAAATTGAACTTGCAAGAAATATTAAATAAAAAACGTCTCATAGTTAATCCATGAGACGTTTCTTTAAATGTATAGACTATTTAAAAACTGTCTACCAATCGATTTATCGTTTCGATTTCTTCTGCTGTCAACTGAATGTCTATACTCTTAGCATTTTGAATTGCTTGTTGCGCATTCCGAGCACCTGCTAACGCTATGGTGATACCAGTCCGTTCAATCGTCCAACGCAATACCAACTGACCTAAAGAGGCATTTTTGCTGTCGGCGATGGGTTTTATTTTATCTAAAAGCACATTTGTTTTCTCTATAAAATCAGGTTGGAAATATGGTAAAGAAGCGCGGTGATCGCCTTCCTGAAAGGAATAACCCGGATGGATTTTACCTGTCAATAGTCCGCGTTGAAGCGGGCTATATGCTAAGATAGATTTGTTGTTTTCTATACAGTACGGGACTGTTTCCACTTCAATACCGAGGTTAACCATACTAAAAGGAACTTGATTGGAAACGAGATCTACTATTTGCTGTGCTTCTGCCATTTGTGTACTGGAATAATTGCATACACCAGCATAACGAACCTTTCCCTGCTCAATTAACCGAGAGACCGCTTCGAAAGTTTCTGAAATAGGGGTAGTCGAATCCGGCCAGTGGATTTGATACAGGTCGATGTAGTCCGTTCCCAAACGTTTCAAGCTTTGCTCACATTCGTATATAACACTCTCTTTTCCAGCATATCGATAAACGTCCAATGCTTTTCCGTTATTGTCTTTTGTATGCATGGCGAAATCACCTTTTGCGGAATCTAAATCCCAACGCATACCAAATTTGGTCAAGAGTTGTACCTTATCCCGCGAAATACCCCGTATGGCTTCACCGACGATTTCCTCACTCGTCCCCTGGCCATATATCGGAGCCGTGTCAATAGAAGTTACGCCGACATCATAGGAAGCCTGAATAGCCTCAATAGCCTCTTTGCGATCAGTTGAGCCCCACATCCATCCTCCGGCGGCCCATGCACCGAAGGTAATGGCGGATACTTCCAATTCACTATTACCTAATTTTCTATATTCCATGTCTGTTTGTTTTTCCCCCTTTACTCCTTATTTGAATCAACCGGCAACCGTTTGTCACGATTGGCAATTTCCCATGCAACATGGAAGACCAATTTCTCCCGTTTTACCATCATCGGGAAGTCGATTTTGTCAACCGTGTCTTCCGGTGTATGATAGTGTGGGTGTAAACCCGAGAAAAAGAATGCTGACGGGATACCTTTTTCAGCAAAATTGTAATGATCTGAACGATAATATAAACGCATTGGGTCTTTAGGATCGTCATACATATAATCCAATTCCATCTGGGTATATGTATGGTTTGCAGTTTCTGTAATTTGTTTTAATTCAGAGCTCAATTTATCTAGTCCAATGGCATGAATATAGTTGTGGTTCCCGTTCAAATGCTTGTCGTCTATACGCCCAATCATGTCCATGTTGATACAGGCTACTGTATTTTCAATTGGAAAGATGGGGTTTTCGACATAAAACTTTGATCCCAACAGTCCTTTTTCTTCGGCAGCGAGACCAATAAATAACAAACTTCTGCGAGGACCTTGGCCATCTTCTTTTGCTTTAGCAAAGACACGGGCAAGTTCCATAACGCCTACTGTACCCGAACCATTGTCATCCGCTCCGGGGAAAAATGTACCGTCAGGTAATATACCATCATGGTCATAGTGCCCTACAACGACAACAATCTCATCTTTTAGATCTGAACCTTCTAACAAACCAAGTACGTTAGGATCTGCGAATTTCTCTTTCGTGATTCCCATTTCGGCATCAACTTTTGTAGGAATGGTGAAAGTAGAGGGGGTATTTTTTTGTTGTTCAAGACTAGTCTGACGTTTTGCCAACAGCTCATTTGCCAACCTTGAGGAAATATTGACCACCGGCGCTTGGGTAGTGCCCGATACAGCATTATTTCCGTCATCCAAAGAGAATCGACCACCAACTAAACGTTTCCCGAATCGAGCCATATTCTGGTCAACATAATCGCCTGTTGCCAAAATCGTTTTTGGATTTCTTTTAAGAAGCTCCTGCACGCGTTTAAACCGGCTACTGGCCCATTCAGACATTTTCTTGCTACCTGTAACAATAGAATTGCCGTTCGCATCTTTTGGTTCTCCTTCGTTGATGACTAAAACTACTTTGTCTCGGATATCGACACCGGCTAAGTCATTATGTTTTTTGTCTTGGATGCCATATCCAACAAACACGATGTCATCGGCTTCGTAAGTAGCTTGTTTATTATCGCCTTGTATGAAGAAATCCGTATCATTTTCATAAGCGGTTCCGTTCACAACAAAACGTTGCACTTGATAAGAAACCTTTACAAGGTTTACCGGTTGAAAATAATCGCCATTTACTGGTGCTTTCAAACCGTAAGATTTAAATTGCTCTGCTAGATAATGTGCTGTTTTTTCACCACCTTTTTGACCTGTGCCTCGTCCCTCAAATTCTGGCGATGCTAGTAGCGTTAAATGCTTCTTTGCGGTTTCCTCCGTCATGAGATCCGCATATTTCAGCTGTGCCGGATCTTGATGTTGTGCGATCACGCAACTGTGGAACGTAGGAACAAGTAAAAGTGCAATAATCCAATTCTTCATCATAGTCATCTCATGATTATCTTCGATGAGCTCGCAAGCTCGGTTAACTTCGTTGAGCTCGCAAAGCTCGATTTTCTAAAGATGAGCCCTTCGGGGCTCGTGATTCGTATTTTATATCAATTATGTACACGCAATCTTATTTACACGCGTACCGTGTCTGCCTCCTTCGAAATCAGTGGTCAGGAATGTTTTAACAATTTTTTTTGCCAACTCGAGGTCAACAAAGCGAGCAGGGACACATACGATATTCGCATCATTGTGTTGCCTCGCCAAAGCTGATATTTCGTTTTGCCAAGCGATGGCCGCCCGAACACCTTGATGTTTATTGGCTGTGATAGCTACACCATTGGCACTGCCACAGATTAATATGCCCAATTCGTTTTGTCCGTTTTCGATACTAGTAGCTACCGGGTGTGCAAAATCTGGATAATCTACAGAATCCGCAGTCGCAGGACCAAAATCTTCTACGGTGTAACCCTCATCTTTGAGAAACGCCA
Source organism: Sphingobacterium chuzhouense (assembly GCF_014692525.1). Classification (GTDB taxonomy): domain Bacteria; phylum Bacteroidota; class Bacteroidia; order Sphingobacteriales; family Sphingobacteriaceae; genus Sphingobacterium; species Sphingobacterium chuzhouense. The sequence goes on along the minus strand of NZ_JACNYL010000005.1, from coordinate 102,493 downwards.
GTACAGCAGTTTTATATTCAAACCCAGCGTGGTCACTTCCTATTGCAATTTTTTTTGACATGATCGTTGTTTTATTTTTGATTATAAAATTCTTTCTCTTTTTCTAGTTTTCTCTTATGTACATTGGCAGAAACCATGATGCTCAACTCGTAGAGTATAAACATAGGAGCGCTGACTGTCAGTAAAGTGATTACATCGGCCGTCGGCGTGATAATGGCGGCGATGATCAAGATAATGACAATAGCGTATCTCCTGCTCGCCCGCATAAAAGCAGGCGTCATTAAACCCAGTCTAGATAATACAAAAATGACGATCGGTAAAAGGAAAATTACACCACAACCTAGAGTTAACGTGGCAATTAGCGATAAGTAAGAATCAATCGTAATTTGGTTGGTGATTTCTGCGCTTAAAGACACGTTGGTCAAGAAATTCACGGAGAGCGGAACGACAATATAATAGCCAAATAACGCGCCAATAACGAATAGCACGGTGGCATAAAAAACGAATCCACGTGCAGAACTCTTTTCTACGTCTGTTAGTGCTGGTTTTATAAAAAGCCAGATTTCGAATAGTAAATAAGGGAAACCCAATGCGACTGCCATCAATAAACAAGAATTGATCTGAAGCATAAATTGCCCCGCCATTTCAGTGTTAATGATATTAAAGGGGATGCGTTCTACACAAAATCCATCCAAACTGAGCAAATCGCCCACTTTGCACATCATTCGATACGTCCAAAAGTCGAGGCTTTTCGGCCCCATAATAATCTTGTTGAAGACGAAGTCGTAAAATGTGAATGAAAGAATAGCAAATACGGCAATGGCGATAACGGAACGAATAATATGCCATCTAAGCACTTCCAAATGCTCAAAGAACGACATTTCTCCTTCAAGATTCTTTCCTTTCTGTTTTATAGCGTTGATTAACTCTTTTGATTTTGACATTCTAAATGTTGTTTCTGAAACAAAACAAAAATACCATTCTTATTTAGAAGAATGGTATTTTAAACGTATGTAAAGGAAATTTTATTCAACCTCTTCGTCTGGATATTCCGTAAGGTCGAATGTTTCCATGAATTTCGTTGTAAAATTACCTGCTCTAAAGTTTGGATCACGCATTAAACGTATGTGTAGGGGAATGGTTGTTTTTACGCCCTCTATCACAAACTCGCTCAGTGCTCTTTCCATTGTATTGATCGCTTCTTCACGTGTTTGTGCGACACAAATTAATTTTGCGATCATAGAATCGTAATTCGGAGGGATCGTATATCCCGCATATACATGTGTATCTACTCGAACACCATGACCACCCGGCGAATGGAAATTCGTGATTCTACCAGGCGATGGACGGAAGTTATTGAATGGATCTTCTGCGTTAATACGGCATTCAATGGCATGCATGGTCGGCTCATAGCTTTTCCCGGAAATCGGAATGCCCGCGGCTACCTTAATTTGTTCTTTGATAAGATCGAAATTGATAACCTCTTCTGTAACCGGATGCTCGACCTGGATACGCGTGTTCATTTCCATAAAATAGAAATTACGGTGTTTATCGACCAAAAACTCGATCGTACCTGCACCTTCATAATTTACGGCTTGAGCACCTTTGATCGCAGCTTCCCCCATTTTTTCGCGAAGTTCCGGTGTGATAAACGGGGAAGGTGCTTCCTCAACTAACTTTTGGTGACGTCGCTGTATAGAACAGTCACGTTCCGATAAGTGACATACTTTTCCATATTGGTCTCCGATAACCTGTATTTCGATATGGCGGGGATCTTCTACAAATTTTTCCAGATAGATACCATTGTTGCCAAATGCTGCTCCAGCTTCCTGACGGGCTGAATCCCATGCGGGCTCAAACTCTTCGTCTTTCCACACAATACGCATCCCACGTCCACCACCACCAGCGGTAGCTTTCAAGATAACCGGGTAACCGATTTCGTTGGCAAGTTTAATACCTGTTTTTACGTCGGGAACCAAACCATCAGAACCCGGTACAGTCGGTACACCCGCCTGTTTCATGGTTTCTTTTGCCGACGCTTTGTCGCCCATTTTCTCTATCTGCTCAGCAGTAGCACCAATGAATTTGATACCATATTCGGCACAAATGGCGGAGAATTTAGCGTTTTCCGATAAAAAACCGTATCCTGGGTGAATGGCGTCCGCATTCGTCAATTCGGCTGCCGAAATGATATTAGGAATGCTTAAATAAGAATCTTTACTTGCAGGAGGGCCGATACAAACAGCCTCGTCAGCGAAACGTACGTGTAAGCTATCGCGATCTGCCGTAGAATAGACGGCGACACTTTTAATCCCCATTTCACGACAGGTACGGATGATACGAAGTGCGATCTCCCCTCTATTTGCTATTAATATTTTTTTGAACATCTTCTATAATTTGGAGATCAGATAATGAAATAATATCCCATATCTCACATCCCTATCTCATATCTAAATTACGACGGATCAACTAAGAATAGAGGTTGATCAAATTCTACAGGCTCTGCATCATTTACCAAGATTTTCACAACCTTGCCTGATACTTCCGACTCAATTTCGTTGAAAAGCTTCATAGCTTCTACAATACACAGCACTTTACCGGGAGCGATTTCATCACCTACATTCACAAATAATGGCTTATCCGGGCCAGCGGCGCGATAAAAGGTTCCGATCATGGGTGATTTAATGGTTATGAGGTTTGACGACTCAGCTGCCGGCGTACTTGGCGCTGGTGCTGCCGGTGTCGTGTTGGCAGGAGCAGCTACTGGCGCTACTGGTGCAACATGTTGCGGAGGTAGTGCTACTGGGCTCGGAACAGTTGCCGTAACATAGGTAGGCTCCTGATTCGTTTTTATAGTGATTTTAAAGTCTTTTTCTTCGATAGCGACTTCGTTCACACCTGATTTAGCAACAAATTTAATCAGGTCTTGAATCTGTTTAATATCCATACTCATATTTCTAGTAGGTTTCGTGTATAATAATTTTTTTACGATAAATTTTAACCCCAGATTTAAGGCTAACGCATAACGGGGATAAAGTTAAATAATATTTTATGCTTTCGTATAAGCCCATTTGAGATAAACGGCTCCCCAAGTGAAACCGCCACCAAAAGCTGCTAATATTAAGTTGTCTCCTTTTTTTAACTGGTTCTCCCATTCCCATAAACAAAGTGGAATGGTACCGCTGGTCGTATTTCCGTATTTATGGATATTGACCATCACCTTGTCATCGGAAAGACCTGCACGTTCCGCAGTAGCATCGATTATCCGTTTATTCGCTTGATGCGGCACAAGCCAATCCACGTCTTCTGATGTTAGGTTATTTCTTTCCATCACCTCGACAGCTACTTCGGCCATGTTGGTAACGGCAAATTTAAATACCGTACGTCCCTCTTGATAGGCATAATGAAGACCAGCTTCTACAGTTTGATGGGTTGCCGGATTTAACGACCCCCCACCTTTTATGTTCAAATATGGGCCTCCTGAACCGTCTGTTTTCAAGACGGCATCAATAATTCCATTACCCTCTTCATTCGGTTCTAATAGTACACATCCGCAGCCGTCACCGAATAAGATGCAGGTATTGCGGTCTTCGTAATTAACTACCGACGACATCTTATCAGCGCCAACAACGAGAACTTTTTTATGTTTGCCCGATTCTATAAATTGCGCTGCTGTCGTTAAACCAAATAAAAAACCGGAACAAGCTGCTTGGAGGTCGTATCCCCAAGCTTTCTTAGCACCAATTTTATCCGCCAAAATATTTGCCGTTGCAGGAAACAGCATGTCCGGTGTACTGGTACAAAAGATAATCAATTCAATTTCATCGGCAGAAATGCCCCGTTTTTCCAATAACCCTTTAACTGCGGGAACAGCTAAGTCCGATGTGGCCTTACCTTCTCCTTTAAGGATTCTCCTCTCTTTGATTCCTGTTCGTGTCACAATCCACTCATCGTTGGTGTCAACCATTGTTTCCAACTCTTGGTTCGTTAAGACATGGTCAGGAACATACCCGTTTACAGCAGTAATTGCAGCATGTATTTTTGACATATATTATTAATTGAAAGCAGACCTGATTTTATCGATGATTTGTGATTCGATCATGTCTTTTGATAGTAAAACCATGTTTTTGATAGCTTCTGGAGTCGAGATGCCATGCCCTATGATAACCGGTGCATTTACACCCAAAATAGGACTGCCACCATAACGCTCGTAATTGAATCTATCAAAAAATTCATCCTTAAGCCCCTTTTTTAACGTGACGACATAAAAAGATTCGGCAAGTTTCAAGACCACATTACCCGTAAACCCGTCACACACATACACGTCAGCAGCGTCCGTGAAAAGATCTCGACCTTCGGTATTACCAATAAAATTTATCTTTTTGTTTTCTTTGAGTAGGGGATAGGTTGATATTGTTAAGTTATTTCCTTTTTCTTCTTCTTCGCCGATATTTAGCAAGCCGACTTTTGGATTTTCTAAGCCATAAATATATTCCATGTATAAGCTTCCCAGCGTTGCAAATTGCGATAGCATCTCAGGCTTACAGTCTGCGTTCGCACCTACATCCAACAAAATACCATAGCCGCTTTTAATTTTGGGAACATTCGTTGCGATTGCTGGACGAAGAACTCCGGGAATTGCTTTTACACTAAATACTGCTCCTACCAACATAGCTCCGGTATTACCAGCGGACGCAAAAGAGTCGAGTTCGCCGTTTTTTAACAATTCAAATCCTTTAGCAATGCTGGAATTAGGCTTTTGGGTAATAGCCTTGGTAGGGTGTTCATGCATGCTTATGTTTTCGGGTGCATGTATGTAATCAAATTTCTCCGGATCCGCTCCAGCTTGCTTTAATCGTTCGATGGTGTCGGGCTGATTGCCGATAAGGACAAGACGTTGTCCCTCCTGTAGTACTTTTTGGGCTTCAATAGCCCCATTTATTGTGGAGTCGGGGGCATAATCCCCGCCTAAAACGTCTAAACCAATCTTCATTCGTTATTATTTTATCATCAATAATACGCAAAAACATCCCAAATTAAAGTATAAAAATTAAATTTTACACCTATTTTGGGATGTTTCATTTCGTTGAATGACGTCGTTAGACAGCAGCGGTGTTTTCAATAATCAATTTTCCGTTGTAATATAGATTACCATCTACTGTGTATGCACGGTGAGGTGTATGTACTGCACCTGTTTCTTTACATACAGTTAACGTAGGTCTTTCAGCCTTATAATGTGTTCTTCTTTTGTCCCTTCTTGATTTAGAAGTCTTACGTTTTGGATGTGCCATCTCGTATCTTTGTTTTAGTTATTTTTAATTTTCTTTAATATATCCCAACGTGGGTCTGTTTTTTCTTCTGTCTCCGTGTCGGTGTCTAAGTCCGGTGAATCACTCAGTTTTGCCAGCATTTCTGGATCGCAGTTGGTATTATTGCCTTGTTCCGAACATTTACTGTAATAAGGAACGCGAACGTTGATGTATTCGTAAAGCAACCCAGCAATATCCAATTCGTAATCTGTTTTGGACAGCACCATTACTTCCTCTGTTTCTTGATTCCAGTCGTCATCCGTAAACTTGACAAGTACTCTTTCATGGAAGTCTTGCGGCGCGTCAAACTCAGCTAAACATACATCACATGTTAATCGGATGGTGCCATACACATGGAAATTAACAATCAACATGTTTTCCTGTTTCTGTAGCTCCACATCAGCTTTGAGCTGCCCTTTCTTTACAAGCGAGTGTTCATAACAATCAAAGAACTTATCATCGACTTCAAACTCGAAATTGTGCTTTCCAGTAGTTAATCCTGAAAACGGAATCCTGTAATATTTTAGATGTTTCACAATCTGCATTCGAGCGTGCAAAATTAATTATTATTTCAGTAAAAAGGAAACTTTTTGCAAAATTATTGCTCATCGTCTCCATAGTAATATTTGCCTAGTTCTATTTTCTCCCGACCGTTAGCCATTCGCCAACGATTGGTATCGCGCAGAGAGTAGGCACAACCGCAGTATTCCTGCATATAGAATTTTTCGCGTTTGCTGATTTCGAGCATGCGCGCCGAGCCACCTTTCTTCCGCCAATTGAGTGTCCAATACTCCATGTCGGGGTGACGGGAAGCCGCCCGTAGACCGCAGTCATTGATTTGCTCCATGTTTTTCCAACGGGAAATGCCTAATGAACTTGATATAACGTCAAATCCATGTTCTGCTGCATATTCGGCCGTTTTTTCAAATCGCATATCGAAGCACATCGTACAGCGGATACCACGTTCAGGTTCATTTTCCATGCCTTTCGCCAGCTCAAACCAATGGTCTACATCATAGTCGGCATCGACAAAAGGAATACCGTGCTTTTCTGCAAAACGGATGTTTTCTTCCTTCCGTAAATCATATTCGTTGCGTGGATGGATATTGGGATTATAAAAATAAATCGTGAAGTCAATATCTGAAGCAATCAATGCTTCCATAACCTCGCCTGAACAGGGGGCGCAGCACGAGTGCAATAGTAATTTCTTGCCGTCATTCGGCAGATTTAGCTTCTCTCGTTTAAATTCCTTGTTGTCCATGATACCACCACGTTTTAAAAATATGATGCAATTTTACGGAAAACTGCTAGATTTTACAAAAGTTGGCTAACGGTTGTCGCAGGTTTACCGATATACACGTTTATTTTTTACTTTTGTAACATATGATACGATAATCTCTATGTTTAAAATCTTACCCATATATTATGTGTTCGCCTCGCTGGCGGTTATCCTTGGATTTTATGCCTGTGAACGGAACGATGCTGAGCCGAATTTAGAGATGAGGAAGTTTACCCGCTTATATGTTTCCTTTGAAGAGTATACACCCGGTAAAAACCCGCCGGATACCAACATCAGAATCATTTATCCTGCTGATTCCTCTGTTTTTGCTTTCAATGGTCGGCACGTTTCGCAGGTGTGGGGAGGGGGACCAATCTATTATGAGTCGCAGCTGAATACAATATTTCAAGCTAGTGTTAACCGTGCCGGCACCAACGATACGTCCATTGCTGTGCTTAGTATGGGCTCATCAGGCTCATTAACCAACGCTGGATGGCCCAAAAGTCGATATTACAACAATGTACGTGGCATGGCCTATCATTCGCGGACAAATTCCCTTTTTATTGTGAATGGCGGTGGGCCAGACGCAGGTGTGTATATGATGGAAGGGCCGCGTTACGCGACCCGCGAAAAGCAACCTGTTAAGAAATTAAGGAATAACAGTTTATCGATGTGGGGGGCGGCCTATCAAAATGAAAAGCTTTTTACGATTAAGACAACTGCAACAGAGGGGTCGCCGGCGGGTATCTATGTTTTTGAAGGTATTGCCAATATAACGGTACGGGAGAACGATTCGATAGCTAGACTGGAACCGACTCGTATACTGGAGATTGAAGATGTTACCAATCTGCGCGGATTGTTTTACGATACGGTTAAAAATGTTATGGCTGTCGCGCAGATAGGAGATGGGACGGGAGGAAGTGGCCGCATTCTTGTTTTTGAGAACTTTTCCAGTATGGTAGATGAAAAGACCATCACACCGACACGTGTGATTACAGGTGCTAATACAGGCCTAATATCGCCTGTCGATGTAGTTATTGATACACGGGAAACGGGTGTCTATTTATACGTTGCCGACCGCGCAGCGAGAAAAATATCGCGCTTCCGATATACCGATGATGGCGATGTGGAACCCGATAAAGTAATTGATACATCCAATTTGAAAGATGGTAGAACACCGGTTAGTCTTACATTGGATACTCGGGAAGGTGAACTATAATGATTTGTAGATATTTATATTGTTGTACGCTATATACTTGTTATGTCTAAAACCCCAATTATATATTATATGTTCGCCATGTTGGCACTTGTCCTCGGGTTCTATGCCTGTGAAGACGATAACGCAAGACCGGAGTTTGAAATTACGCAAATTTCACGTCTTTACGTCTCTTTTGAAGAATACGGTACAACAGACGAACGAGCGGACACAACGATCCGTGTTGTTTATCCTGCTGACTCTTCGGTTTTTGCCTTTAGTGAAAGTCACGTATCACAGGTAGAAGGCGGAGGTCCCATTTATTTCAATCCATACATAAAAACTATTTTTCAGGCAAGTGTAAACAATAGTCAGGAGGGTGATGGGGTTGATACCGTCATTTCTACGGTTCAGGTGACACAGACGGGAATACTGAATAATTCCGGAAATGGACTTAGAAGTAGATACTACAATAAGGTAAAAGGTTTTGTATACCATGCTGCTACGCGATCTCTTCTGGTCGTCAACGGTGCTGGACCACAGGCCGGGATATATGTGGTAGACAACCCCGGAAGCGCCGGAATTCAAAAGCAACCCTATAAAAAATTAATGAATCCAGATTTAGATATGTGGGGAGCCACTTATCAAAGTGATAGGCTTTTTACTTCCAAAATAAGTGCGCCGGCAGGTATATACATGTTCCAGAACTTGACAACGAGGTCTGTAAGAGCGAGCGATTCCGTCGCTACGCTTAATCCCGAGCGTATATTACAAATTGAAGGCGCGACGACTGATTTGCGTGGGATGTTCTATGATACGGTGAAAAATGTAATGGCTATCGCCGAAATGGGCGATGAAACAACAGTAGGAAGCGGACGAATTCTCATTTTTGATAACTTTTCCAATTCGGTAAACAGCAACTCGGATGTCATCCGGCCATCACGTGTGATTACGGGTTCTAATACGGGGTTAATCTCACCTGTTGATGTAGTGATTGATACGCGGGAAAGTGGTGTGTATTTATATGTAGCGGATCGAGCGGCAAAAAAAGTATCGCGGTTTAGGTATACAGACGATGGCAATGTGGAGCCGGACAAAGTAATTGAAACTTCCGGATTGCGATTTGGCGTGACGCCTGTGGGACTAACATTGGATGCCCGTGATGATTCTAACCGGCCGCAGGTTCAATAAGATTCAGTAATAACTGAACCTCTTCTCGTTTTTCGAGATTGTCTACATATTCGTAAGCAGCAATGAGATTGCGCAAAATACGCTTAATTATCTCCAAATTATTGCATGGTTTGATGTAATCATCCGTTGGTGGCAGGTTTAGTTGTTGGAGAAAGGCAATAATGTCCACTTCCCTCATAATTTGCCCGCGGTTGAACACATTAATGTAAAAGAGAACCTCATCAGGTTTTTCTTCATTCATATAGGCCAGCACGAAGTGTTTCGGTAAATTAACACCATAAATCGGAATGTCCAATCGCTGGGCAATGATGCTATAAATACAGGCAAGCGAAATAGGGTTACCTTTTTTAGATTCCAGTACCTTATTGATAAAAGAGTTTTGAGGAGCATGAAAGTCAGACGTGTTACCGGATAAGCCAAATTCACGGAAGAGGATATTGTTCAATAGCTTCACCTTTTCGATCGGGCTCATATCATACATCAAATGATACCAAGCATTGCGACGGAGTTCTGCAAGTTTCCCATATACTTCTTCCTCGCCCAAATTCGGATATTGATAACGGTTTATGATAAGCAGTCCTTCAAGCAAATCTTCTTCATTACTTAGTTTCCACAATTGAAGGTCATTCTTAACCTGGTTGAACTGTATTTTGTGGACAATCTGTTCCACACGCTCCTGTAAGAGCAAATCAAAAGACTGTTCCCAAGACTCCTCCAATAACGGTATCACCTCTGGGCCACACGTAATCAGCTTATCTTCCAAAGCCTTATAGATTTCCGCATCTGGATCATCCAAGAGAGAAATCAGTGCCTTTAACTCCTGCTCGTTCATCCATACGAATATACGGAATTTTTGTGTTCTTTTTTCCCTCAAAAAAGAACCAAAACCTCGTCACTTCACTTGCCCATCAAGCAAATTGATAATCCGTTTACCATATTCTGCATTTTTTTCCGAATGAGTGACCTGTATGATGGTCATGCCCTCTTCATTGAGTTGCTTGAAAAGAGCCATAATTTCCTCGCCCTGTTTGGAATTGAGGTTGCCTGTTGGTTCGTCTGCTAGCAATAATTTAGGTGAAGCAGCCAATGCCCGGGCGATACCCACGATCTGCTGCTGTCCGCCGGATAATTGCGCCGGAAATAAATCTTTCTTTCCTACAATGCCGAAACGATCCAGCATATCGCCTACAATAGCCTTTCTTTCCTTACCGGATAGATTTTTATAAATTAATGGTGTTTCAATATTTTCATATACCGTTAGTTCGTCTATCAGATGATAAGACTGGAAAACATAACCCATGTGCGATTGGAATAGTGCTGTTCGCTTCTTGGATTTTAGAGCCAATACATCCTCGCCCATAAAATAATAATGCCCCTCGTTCGGCTCATCGAGTAAACCGATAACATTCAGAAGCGTAGACTTTCCCGAGCCCGATGGTCCCATAATGGAAATAAAATCGCCCTGTTCGATTTCCAAATTGATATCCTTTAGTACAAATGAGCGCGTCCCACCTATATTATACCACTTAAAAATATGTTCTAGTTTTATCATTTTTTTTATCTTGTTTTTATCTTTTTTTATAAAAAAATCGTCCCGTTATACGAATCAATTCGGACATACTATTCATTCCTTAAACTATCTATCGGATTGGCACGGGCGGCACGTACTGCTTGGGTGCTTACAGTAAGTAATGCGATAACGATGGAAATTATGCCAGTTAATGCAAATATCCACCAAGATATCTCTATTCGGTAGGTGAAATCCTCTAGCCACTCGCTCATGCCCCACCAAGCGATAGGAACCGCAATCAAAAGGGCAATAAGAACCAATTTCACAAAATCTCTACAAAGCATAATGACTATCCCTACAACGGACGAGCCCAATACTTTCCGTACGCCGATTTCCTTGCGACGTTGTTCTGCCATAAACGCGGCAAGTCCGAATAATCCCAGACAGGCAATACCAGTTGCTAAAGCTGCGAAAGTTAAGCTTAACCTACTCATGCGGCGTTCCGCCCTATACATGCTATCAAATGCTTCATCCATAAATCGGTAGGAAAAAGCGTATGCCGGAGCGAACTTATTCCAAGAATTCTCAATATGGGCAAGTAATGCCGGAAGGTCAGCTGTTTCTATCTTAAATGCTGCTTCGACAGGATGATTACCCAAAAAAAAGCCCAGCGGAGTAACAGGATCGCGAAGCGACTCAAAATTAAAATCCTTGACCACACCGATAACCTCATACGATTTCATGTTGTCACCTAATTGAAAATGTATTTTCTTGCCAATGGCATCCTTTTCTGAACCAAAATCAAAATGTTTTACGGCAGTTTCGTTCAAAATGACGGAGGTCGAATCTGCCAGACGGGCGGCAGAAAAGTTACGACCAACTGTTAATTCTAAATCAAATGTTGGTAGATATTGTTCATCGACATACCAGGTCTGCATCGATACCGAATTGTGTGCCGACATAACGGTTTCTTTCGAATAGGGATTGTCGTTTCTACTTGAACTAGAGACAGGAAGATAACCACTGACGGTACCTATCTTGACGCCGGGTAGATTCAAAATATCGTCACGAAATGCCTTCGTTTGATTTCCTAGGACATGATAATCACTTACGAGGAGAATATTCTCACGTTCATAACCGATTTTTTTATGTTGAATGTACTGCAATTGGGTTGTTATAATGAACGTACCAACAATCAATGTGATGGATATGGCAAATTGAAAAACCACCAAACTGCTTCGAAAGAAACTTTTGCCCGAAGTAACGACGGAACGTGATTTTATAACCTGTAGCGGATTAAATGCAGACAAGAAAGCGGCTGGATAATAGCCAGCTACCAATCCGACGAAGAGCGTTAGAAGGCCAATCAATGGAAGTGACCTAACATTTATTAAATCATTTATCTCGAAGGCTTTCCCCGATAGTTCGTTAAACAGCGGTAATGTCAATACAACAATCACAATCGCTAGGATAATCCCCCCGAAAGAAAGCAGAAAGGATTCTGTCAGAAATTGACCGGCTACGCCACTTCTCGATGAACCTAATAGCTTATGTACGCCTACGTCTTTTGCTCGGCTCGCCGATCTTGCGGTCGATAGGTTTACGAAGTTGACACACGCGATAAGTAATATAAACAACGAAATGGCACTGAAAATATAAACATATTGTAAGCTGCCGTTAGGTTGAAGTTCACCCATTAAATTGGAACGTAGATGGATATCCTTAATCGGTGTAATATCGTAATAGAATAAATTTCCCTGTGTTCTAAATTCCTCCATACTAGCAACATCCATAAACTGTTTGGCTGCTGGAAGGCAATGTTTATGCACATACTCTTCTAGATGGGTTTCCAACAGTGATTGGTCTGTTGCATTCTTCAGCAATATGTAGGTGGTGAAGTTATGGGAAAGCAGCGCACCCCAATTTTCATAAGATGCATTATCCATAGCAAATAGGAAATCATAGTTGAAATGGCTGTTTCCCGGCATATCTTCAATGACTGCCGTAATTTTATATACTGTGTTCTCGGCATCGTTGGTTTCCAGTGTTCTGCCGACTATATCTGTCGAATTGAAGTAACGTTCGGCAGCCGAGCGGGTTAGTACAACGGTGTTCGGTTCTGTCAATGCGTGGTGCAGATTGCCATGAAGTGTCTGATAAGAAAACAGACGAAAAAAAGAAGAGTCGGCATGTGCTAAGTGAGCTTCTTTAATCCAACGATCGCCATTTTTTATCAACTTTGCGCCACTCGACACGTATAACCGGGTGAAGTCTTCCACTTCGGTATATTCGTCGCGAAGTATCGGTCCCATCATGTCACTTGTTCGGGCCATGTCCAACTTGCTTTCGCCCATATGTATATGGGCATTCAGGCGGACAATGCGATCCGCTTGGGTATGGAAACGATCATAACTAAGTTCATCAAATACATAGGTGGCAATAAACATAAATCCAGCGAGTCCGAACGAAAGCCCAATAATATTGAGTAACGAGAACATCCGGCTTTTTAGCAGATTACGTAAGGCAATTTTAAAATAATTTTTGATCATCTTGTATCTTTCATTCCTGTTTTTTACCAGAACAATTGATAAGCCATAAATATAAGTTATTTGTTTTTAGGTTTTTATGTTGTTTTTAAGGAATTTGGTTGTCCGATATCGAACAGTTGTTGTTCGATGCCGAACAAGTGGGGAGATTGTTAGCATTACGTATTAACCGCGCAATATCCTTTTGTATTCTTTCTCCAAACGTTTCAAGCCTTCTTCCAATAGTGCCCTGGGACAAGCAATATTGATACGGAGAAATTGATCTCCGGCCTGACCGAATTTGATACCTGGATTTAACCACAATTGTTCATGTTCCAATAATCTATCCGTAATGGTAGAGGAAGGCATACCTAAGGACGTACAGTCAAGCCAAACCAGATAGGTAGATTGTAGTGGGATGACGCTAAGTTGGGGAAGCTTCGCTTGACAGAAGTCCCTTAGATATTGATAATTTTCATATAAGTATTTTTTTAAACTTTCTAGCCACTGTTCTCCTTTTTCATAAGCTACGATAAGGCTATCGATGGCAAATATATTTAACATCGTCATTTCCCATTTTGTTAATATTTCCTTTACCATCCCGCGGAAAGATTCGTTTTCAGTAAAGAAATAAGCGACTTGTAAACCCGCTAAATTAAATGTTTTAGAAGGGGAGGAGAACGTAAGAGAATTTTGTGCATAAATCTCTCCTAAGGACGCAAAAGGGACATGTTTAAAATCATCATATACCAAATCCGAATGGATTTCGTCCGATAATACAATAACGTTATGGCGGATACATATCTCACCAAGCCGCTGTAGCTCCTCCTTAGTCCATACCCGACCGGCAGGATTATGTGGATTGCTAAATAAAAGGAGTTTAACAGCTGGATCGGCAGCTTTTGTTTCTAAGTCTTCAAAATCAATCTGATAATTTCCGTTATCGTACAGAAGGTTGTTCTCCACGATTTCACAGTGGCTTTGTTTAACGGTAATAAAGAAATGGTTGTACACAGGAGGTTGCACAATAATTTTATCACCTTCGGATGTTAGCGCCTCTACTGCTGCTGCGAGTGCAGGCATGACGCCCGGTGTCGCCACGATCCAATCGTTTTCTACCTGTAGTGTGTGTCTTTTTTTCCACCAATTCCTAATCGCGTCATAAAAGGAAATAGGTGTTTCGCTGTAACCAAATACGCCATGCGACGCACGGTTAACCAACGCTTGTGTCACTTCGGGAACAGTCTTGAAATCCATATCTGCCACCCACATGGGGAGCACATCGGGTTTTGACCATTTTACACTTCCTGTATTTGTCCGATCGATCAATTCGTCAAAGTTATATTCCATATTGTTTTTTACTTATCGTGTTATACAAACTTAAGGAATTACTCTATAATAAGGTTGATCCCGGCCATTTCGGCTTTATATCTGATTTTCTCGACTAAACCATAATAACTCCAATTCCGGAGTAAGAACTCGTCCTCCTTCGCAACCTCTTCTTTGTTGCTCTGGTTTACTAAGAGCAATGTGCCGGCCTGCGCTTTCACGCAGATGTCGATTAAGCGTCGGCTATAGAGGTGTAAGCGACTAGCCACATAGCTCATTTCTTTCTTATTGAATTGTTCCAGGCTTTTTAGTTTTTTCTTCCGCCCTTTTCCACCTTTATTGAATGCCGCAGCCTTTTGTATACGGTGGCGTGCTGATTGGATAGCCATTCGCCGGTAGAGAAATTCTTCTTTATTCCCGATTTGAAATTGCTGTTTATTGATTTGAACCGTAATGGGATGTTCTACGGAAAGCGATGCTTCTGCGATAACGTGTTCTTTAAGATCATGAATTTTCTTGGGAAGTTCAAGTGCAAGGAGTAGGAATAATTTGCCTTTCACAATTTGCATTGAACTGGCACAGATCTTTATCTGACCGGCGAGTGCGCGTTGCAAAAGAACGCGTTTGTCTGATCGGTCTTTGCCGAGATAAGTGCGAAACGGAATTTTGAATAGGGAGAATTTAAAATCTTTTCCTTTTTCGTCGTTATGCAATTTAATCTGTTTACCGGAAAAAGGAATAGGCATCGTTTTTTTAAAATTACGTAGCGACTTTTCTCCTTTCCAGTAAGCCGAGCGGTCACTGTTGAAAGTTTTAATGAGCGACATATTGATGTTGGAAAGGATATCGGAAGGTATCTCGCCTTTAAAATAATTAGACAGTATCTTGTAGGTGGTATTCATGCGGGAAGTATTCAATATCCCCTCGGGGTCTTTATCATTATCGGCGAGCTTAACTTTGATATCTTCTTTTAGATAGAGGAGGTCTTTCATGTTTTCCTGGATGTATTGGTGGGTGAGTACCAAGTTGGATCCACGGTATACAAGATCTTGCCAGGTAAAAAGCATTTTAAAATATGCTGCGCGTTTCTCTTTATCATCGCAATCAACAAAGACCTGTACTTTTCGTGTTAGGATGTGGGTATCTGTAGCCATATTTTTGTTTTTTTTTATGCCGTCTTTTTAGCTTGTTTTATTTTTGCATGTGCTTCTATAAAAAGCTTTCTTACAACGGCGGAATTCAGATTTAAGGCTTCCGCAATTTGATCGAATGAAAATTGTAAATCGTAGCGCATGCGAAATATCTCTTCTTGCTGTTCATTGATCTCCCCTTGGATAACATACCTGGAAGAGCTGTTTAGCTTTTCCATTTTTTCCGCACTTTGGAAAATTTGACGTAGCGTTTCAATGGTTTTTTCGACCTGGAGGCTCACTTCATAATCAGAGATGCCGCCAAGATAGTAGGCGATTCGTTCATAATTGAAGCTATATTTTAGACAGAGTTGCAGAAAGAGCTGTTGTTCTTTTCGCAGGTGGGGGAGAAGCTTTTCAAGCTTTTGTAGCTTCTCTTTTTTCTCTTCTTCCAGCTGCTCAAGATAAACGATATCCTCTTCCTCCTCGTCCTCCAGTTCGTAACCTAACAAGAACTCTTGGTAATCCTCTATACCGTCGAGCCGTAGGAGGCTACGGTGAAAGCGATTTCTGGTTTTACTATAAAAGGCATAGACGGCCGATTTGACTTGTGTTTTGAGAAACTGAAAGAGTTCTTCCTCTGATTGTAAGTTTTCCCGAAACAACCATAGACGGAGAAATGCTTCCTGCGCGATGCTCCCTGCTGCACATTCATCTTGCGTTGCTTTTTCTGTGCGGAAAGCGAGATAGCCGTAGTACTTTTTGTAAAAGAAATCCAAACCTTTCTCCTGACCGTTTTGTAACATGGCCAGATGTCGAGCTGAACTGTTTAGTTTGTTTGGTTTATGCATCGTTATGTTGTTGATTAGTAATCTATCGTATAACAGCTTTCCGCAGTCCCGGTGGTCATTTGCTAGTCGTTTTCAGTCGGGACTGTGTAGGCTGTTTTTATGTGTCGATGCGTATTGGTGTTTTTTGTATCCGAGACTATCTTATGTCGTTGTGTATGCCTTTTCGAGTGTGAGCGTAAATATTTATTTCTGCACGAATTAAGTTCTGGGTTGTGTATACCTTTTAAATTGTGGTCTGTAATACTCCATTCATTTTGGTTTTGGTTTCTCACGCCGTTGTGTATACCTTTAAAAGTGTGATCTTTAATACTTTCAAACTGTGGTCATTGACAATCCGTTAGTGAAATTGATGAAATAGGAATGGTTGTGTATATCGTTCAAAATAATATCACAGTAAGTCTAAAGAAACCGTCGTGGAGAACGATGGCATTTGCTACGAATAAAATACTGACCAATTTAATTGGAAACTCACTGTAAATTACATGATTGTAAAAAAGTATTTAGTGAGTGGCAGATTGCCCTCACCTTACGGCGCCACAAGGAGCCTCGTTGTTGTTTAATTATATATTCTAGTCTTGTTTTTGTATTGGGCAACGTATTTAGAGTTCATGTAGGTTTTGGGATTGGCGTTCAATAGAATTTACAGCAGGCCACACCGTTGTGTATACCTTTCAAATTGTGGTCTGTAATACCTGGGTTGGGGCATAACTCTCCCCTTTGCGGTTGTGTATACCTTTCAAATTGTGGTCTGTAATACCGAAAAATGTAATCCCATATCTTCAACTTGGTTGTGTATACCTTTCAAAGAATAGTCTGTAAAAATCCCAAGACTATTAGAAACGGGATTACGAGTGGTGTATACCTTTCAAAATAGGATGGATCACCATTAATACAATACGCTCTACATCGCCGATTGTGTATACCTTTCAAAATGTGATTGGTACACCTTCTCGCACTGACAACATAATAGGCCAGTTGTGTATACCGTAAACTAGAAAATGATTACCAAAAGAAAAGGTATTTAGTGAGTGGCGTGTTACCCTCACCTTACGGCACCACAAGGAGCCTCGTTGTTGTTTAATATAATATCCAATTGTCTGTTTATTTTAGTTTTTTTTAGAAAATACAGTCTTATATCGCTAGCTGTGTATACCTTTCAAATTACGGTTAGTGACATCCTCCCGTTGTTGTCTGTTAGATCGTACGGCGAGCGGATGTTGTGTATACCTTTACGATAGGTTAATACTACCCGCAGATGATTGCTATTTTTATCGTGCTAGCTGTGTACACCTTTCAAATCGTGATTAATAACATGCTGTACGATTAAAAAAACACCAATATGTCAAAGAACAAAGCGATCCCATGGCAAGCCGATGCCTTAAAAGACAACCAAAGCCAGTCTCCCTCAAGTGGCAATGGAATCAAATACATGTTTTATGGAATCCTATACTGTCCTAATTGGTTTTTTACTTGCTGTTATGCGCTTTGCATGCATATAGGATAAAATGCTGAAGCCAGTTGTTGTATTAAACTGGAGATTTAATGATATTACGATAAGTAAACTTGTCTTTCATATTAAAAATCATTTGTTTCATTGTCAAATATACAACGATTTTTGTTTTATGCAAATAGATATTGTGGTTTTTTTATATTTTTTTTGCGTAAATGGATTTAGTTATTATTTGTTGTAGTTCAATAGCAAATCTAACATCAATGGATATGAAAATATACGAATCAAGTCTAAAGAATAAGCGGGATGCAGAGAGCTCACTTTTGAAGTATGTCAGCAAGCGTATTCGATGACGCTAAGCTATTGCTTTACCAATACTCCGCTCATGCTTCGATTATAATAGGAGATGTGTGGGTGATGTCCTAGAAATCTATCCGCCTCATTACCATGTAATACTCGGATATAACACGGACTCAACACGGACTCAAGTCGGATTTACCTACTCTTGTTATCGACGGATGAGTGAATCATTAGTGAATTGTCGGTGTATATACACATCGTCTTTGATGGTTTTTCAAATAAAAAACGGATAAATGAGTTCTTTGTTGTACAGAGATTATTCATCCCTTAAACTATCCACTGGATTAGTTTTCGCCGCCCGGATAGTTTGAATGCTGATGGTTATCAATGTAATCAATAAGCCTATAAAGCCTGTAAGGACAAACATCCACCATTCCAATTCTATTCGATAAACGAAATAATCTAACCACCTACTCATGATATACCAACCTATCGGAATGGCAAAAAGAAAAGCTACGCAAACCCACCTGACGAAATCTTTGGATAGTAGAAGCGTGATACCTGCTATGCTAGCACCTAATACCTTCCGGATGCCGATTTCTTTAGTGCGTTTAACAACCATAATAGATAATAACCCCAGAAAGCCTAAAGAACTTACGATGACGGAAATAGAGGCCGCTATCCATATCAGTTTTTCCAATAATGCTTCTTTTTGGTATAGATTACCAATTTGTTCATCGTAAAATTTATAGTCAAAAATTTCGTCTGGATACCACTGTTTCCATTCTTTTTCCAAATCTTCAAGCAATTGATTCGGATGGTCACCCCGATATTTTATAGCCAGGTTTTTAATGCGCATCTTATTATAACCGATAATGGTAGGCGATATACCTTCTTTTAAAGAATTGGTGTTGAAATCGCGAACTACACCAACAATTTTTCCTTGGTGTTTATCATTTAATCCACCTGCAAGCAGATCTTTTCCGATAATTTCGTGATAATCTTGGTAGCCTAAATTCCTAGCCATCTTTTCATTTATCAAAAACTCCGGATGCTGTTCATTGCCTTTGAAATTATGACCCGTTAACAATTGTATACCAAATGTATTGATGTAGGCGGAATCTCCGATAGCATAACGCGGCGCCCACGTCTCCCATTCTGCCCTGTTATCAAATTTGAAAGTCCCTCCCCAAACTTTATCGTTTGATGGCGGATTATCACAAAATGTGAAAGTCAGGATATCACTACGGTGTTGTAGAAAGGCAGTTATCTTTTCGGTATTGTCCCGCATTTCGTTGTTTAAGGGAAAGACAAGCACTGTTTCCCTATCGAAACCCATATCGGTATTTTTCAGGTAATGAACCTGGCTGACGATAACAATGGTGGTGGCGATTAATACTAGGGCAAGCACATTTTGGAATATAATCAATGCTTTCCGTCCTAATCCCCAGCTGCCCGTAACTTGTTTCTTTAATGCTGTTTGGATACTCGTTTTATGGAAGAAAAATGCCGGAAATAAGCTTGTTATTAAACAAATGGAAAACCAAATGGCCAAAGAAATAAAAAATAGGTTGGGGATCGACAACACCTGTAACGGTTCGTGAACAAACAGATAGCGGTTGCTCCAGTCAATGGCTATCCATAGAAATAGCCACGCTAACAACAAAGCAAATAAGGAAATCAATAACGATTCTACGAGAAATTGTAGGAACAATTGTCGTTTGGAGCTTCCGAGCACTTTCCGTATTCCCATTTCTGTACTTCTATAGAGCTGCTGGGCGGAAACCATATTCGTATAGTTGATGCCTGCCATAAACAGGATGCCTATAGCGATAACGGTCAATATCCCTAAAAGGGAAAATTGCGTAGCCTTTCCATAGTCCATATCGAAATGAAAAGCTGTTAAAGGAAGCAATTTATAGGTATAATATTCCAGCACATCCTTATGCCAGTGCTTTGCTATCAGTTGTCGAATACCCTCTTCTACGCTTGCTTTGTCCGCTGAATCGCGCAAGGTCAGGAGCATATTATTGGTGGAGTTGATAGATCCCCAGTTGTTAAAGAAGCCGTCATCTTTAGGGATTTGTCGAAGCTCGCTCGCAGAGGCGAGCGAAAAATATATCTCCGACCGAAAATCGGAGTTTTTCCTGCTATCGTCAACAATACCGACAACCGTTACAGGAAATTTGCTTTCTACCCATATGGTTTGTCCGATAGCTTCCTGGTCGCCGAAAAAGCTTTTTGCCATGGACTTTGTTAAAGCAACCGTTCCAGGTTCGTCCAACTGTTTCGGACTTCCTCTTAACCACGGAAAATCCATGATTTCAAAATAATCGGACGAAGTCAAGCTAGCTTTTCCTTCCGTTTTTCTAAGTTTCTTGCCGATTTTTAATGTAAAATCCTGCTTGTCCATGTATAGTGCCGCTTTTTCTACTTGGGGTAATTCTTGCCGGATAGCGTCATACATCGCATAAGAACCGCCCTTACTATGTTCTGTTTGATCGAGGTGCAAATCTTCCACTACGATAAAGGTGCGTTCCGCGTCGGGATGAAAGCGGTCAAAACTCAGTTGGTACGTATTGAAAGTATAAATAAACAGACAAGCGGCAATAGCCAGACCTAGACCCACTATATTTAATATGGAATGAAATCGATATTTCGCGATTTGACGGAGCGCTGTTTTTATATATATCTTGATCATTTTCCTTAGTTTTAATATTTTATAGCAGAATGAAAAGACTATTCATCCCTCAAACTATCCACTGGATTGGCACGGGCAGCCTGGACAGCTTTGAAGCTTACCGTAAGCAGTGCTGTGACAATAGTCGCAAAGCCAGCCAATACCAACATCCACCACCGCAAATCGATGTGATACGCGAAATTCTGTAGCCATTGTTTCATCATCCACCAAGAAAGCGGCGCAGCTAATGCGAAAGCCAGTATCACCAATTTCACAAAGTCTTTGGAAAGCAGTAGCACAATACCCGCAATAGAAGACCCTAATACTTTTCGGATACCGATTTCTTTTACACGCCTGTTAATCGTCAACAAAGCCAATGCAAAAAGACCGAGACAAGATATAGCAATGGCAATGAGCGCCGCACTGATAACGATACGGGAGAAGCGTTGCTCGTTTCGGTAGAGGTTTTGCGTATTTTCATCCAGATATGAAGGAGACACACTCGCCTTGGGATTTACCTTTTTCCATATATGCTCGACCTGTTGAATGGTTTCTGCCAGGTTATCCGTGTTTACCCGAACAAAAATATATTCGATGGAAAAAATATTAGGGTTCACCGACAATGTTAAAGGGTTAACCCTATTCCGTAAATCTTGAAAATTGAAATCATCAATGACACCTATCACGCGTGGGTTGCCATCTATTTCGATGCTTTTTCCGATAACATCATTCACGCCGCCTAGTTGTTCAGCCATTTGTTTATTGATGAGCACCGCAGCTGTGTCTGTTGAAAAGGCACGGTCGAAATCCCGCCCGGCTACCAATTTGATATCTAACGTATTCAAATAGTCGTAGTCGACACGCATAAAATTGGTGTAAACTTGTCTTCCTTCATAGTCAAATCCGAAGCGGCTCGTGGTCATATTTCCATCACGTCCACGTCCTATGTTAACATCCGATGCACTTACGCCACCTACCCAGGGCTGTGCTGTCAATTCGATACGCATCTGTGAAAGTGCGCGTTCAGCGTCGATGCCATTGCCGATAGGGATGCTGATAACCTCCGATTTATTGAAACCTAGCGGACGGTTGTTTAGAAAATTCAGTTGGGAACTCACTACGATCGTCGCCACAATCAGAACGATAGCAATAGAAAACTGTAAAATGGTTAATCCATTACGCAATAATCCGCTTCTTATATTAGCTGTACCTTTTAATGTCTGTATAATGTTTATACGGGCAATATGCCATGCAGGGTAACCACCGGCAATCAGCGTGATGACGATGAATACAAATAAAAAGACGAAGAGACTACGTGGAGAGAACAATTGCAACATATTCAGTTTGTAGTTCATGTGGGCATTGTATTCGTTTAATGCTAGCCACGTAAGACCTAAACCGATAACCAACGCTATGATACATAGCAACAACGATTCCGTCCACAACTGCCCCACGAGTTGTCGTGTTGAGCCACCTAATGTTTTGCGGGTACCGATTTCTCTGTTGCGCGTGAGCGAATTGGCTAAAGAAAGGTTGATAAAATTGGAACAGGCGATAAAAAGTATGAGTCCGGCGATAAGAAGTAGTATCCATGGGAACAATGGTGAACCACCATTACCTAACCCCAATTCATTGAGATGATAGCTATCCAATGGTAATAAATGTAAGGAGATATAATCTCCATTTTTGTCTGCTACAGCTCCATCGCGCTTTAACATATCGCTACTATTCTTGTAATAGAGCTGCATGAAAGCGCGAGCCGTGTTCGTAAAAGCATCGTTATCTATCTTGGGGGAAGCTAACTTAACGAATACCGCATGGTCTTCATGTTCCCAATTGTCAATCTGTGCAGTATAGTTTGGTTTTTGCTCAAACCGTAGCAAGGTATTAAATGTAAGACTAGAGTTGGAGGGAAGCTTCTCCATCACGGCGGAAATTGTTTTAGATTCCCATGCTCCGTCGAGATAAGCCTCTATTTGTTTACCAACTACATCCGTATGGCCGAACAGGTTATTTGCCATAATCTCATCAAGGACAATATTGTCCAAACCTGCTAACGCATGGTCATCACCTTGCTGCATCGGAAAACTGAAGATAGACAGAAAGTCGGCGTCGACATATTTATTGTCTGCTTCAAATAGCTTGTCGCCTTGGCGCAGCACAATACCGGAATTGTAATACCGACTAATCTGTTCGATATCGGGTAACTCCGATTTCAAGCTTGGAGCGAAAGGGGTAGATGCTGTTGAACTGTACCGTAGACCACTTTCAGGCTGTGTTTTAAAATAGAGCAGTCCGATACGGTCTTTGTTCGCATGAAAATTATCAAACGACAGTTCGAACATGGCTGTGAGATAGAGCAACGTAGCCGTAGCGATGGCGAAGGACAATCCAAAAATATGGATTCCACTTAATACTTTGCTTTTTCTGATATTTCGCCAGGCGATTTTTATATGGTTCTTGATCATGATTTTAGTTTTTACTCATCACGTAAACTATCAACTGGATTGGCACTTGCAGCCCGTATCGCTTGCCAGCTAACGGTTAAAAATGCGGTCGTCGTCGTAATGATTCCCGCCAAGGCAAACACCCACCATTCTAAAGCAATATGATATACAAAACCTTGCAGCCAGGTATCCATAATCCACCAGGCAATAGGTACAATGATAATCAATGCGACTAATATCAACTTAATGAAGTCAAACGTCAGCAAATTGACGATCTTGATGACAGAAGCTCCCAATACTTTACGTATACCGATTTCTTTGATACGCTGTTGTGCCGCATAAGCAGATAATGCAAATAAACCCATACAGGCAATTCCAATAGTAATCATGGAGAATAATCCCATGATTCTC
Organism: Sphingobacterium chuzhouense; assembly: GCF_014692525.1. Lineage (GTDB taxonomy): Bacteria > Bacteroidota > Bacteroidia > Sphingobacteriales > Sphingobacteriaceae > Sphingobacterium > Sphingobacterium chuzhouense. Next base: position 78,886 of record NZ_JACNYL010000005.1, on the reverse strand, counting down.
GCCGTTTGTTGTTCATGTTTGTATAGGGATGTATAATCGTCATCCAGGAAATGAGACTCAAAAGCCACTGTTGGTTTGATTTTTTTCCAAACGCCTTCGATGGCCGTCATAGCTGAAACGATATGAGCATCTTTGTTAATCTTCACAAAGATGTTCCCAAAATAATCATATTCTGGAAAAACAACGATGGGCGTTACCTCTTCTTTTAAAGATTTAAAATTGAAGTTATCTACGACTGTTTTTACCTTTCCCACACGTCCATTGAGTTCCATCGTTTTCCCGATAGCTTCGCTAGGTTGTAAACCTAAAGATTTAGCGGTCAACTTGTTAATAATAAAGCTATATTCTCTTGCTTCTGTGGTATCGCGAGCCCTTGCAATATCATTATCCGTAAGATTACTGCCTGCAACAATCGGGATTTCAAATACGGCCAGAAAATCTTTTTCGACTGGAATCGCGCTTACACTCATCCCAAAGTCATTTCCTTTACCTTCAAATGCATTGATAGTATATCCTCCCTGTACATTGACTGGCGTATCATATGATGCAGTCACTCCTTCCACGAAAGAAAATAGTGTTAAATTATTCTTTAGGGCCGTTCGCTCAGCGTCTTTTAATACACTTCCATCAAGAACAATTATTTGGGATCGGCTAAGACCGGTATCTTTTGTCTGAAGATAGTGAAGTTGCCTAACTATCGCCAAGGTGCATATAACAAAGAAAATGGAAATACAAAACTGTAAAATGACGAGCGCTTTTCCTATGGTCAGTTTTCGTGTTAGGGTAATCTTGCCTTTTAATGTCATCAGTGGCTTTAGCGCTGAAATGACATAGGCCGGCCATCCACCGGATAACAGTGAAATTAGAAGTACAAATACAAGCAACACTAAGTAAAACAACGGATTAGACCAAACTTTCAATTCCATTTCTACACCGATGTATTGACTGAAAGCCGGAAATAAAACGCGGGCTAATATTACCCCAATAAACGTTGCAATAGAAACCATGAACAAACTTTCACATAGAAATTGGATGAAAATAGAACGACGTGCTACGCCTAGAAACTTTTTGACACCGATTTCTTTGGCTCTCTCTTCAGAACGGGCGAGGATAAGATTGGCGAAATTGACGCAGGCCAGAATAACAATGGAAATTGCCAATACAGCGAATATGTAAATGTAGGTGATGTTACCTCGTCCCCCTTCCGAATACAAATGGACATTTGCTAATTTTTCTATATTTATTCTTATAGGTGGCAAATCCGATGATGTAGATTCTTTAAACATGGTGTTCACCAATAGGTTTATTTTTTCTTGAACAGATTGAAATCTCTGTTCATCTTTGAGAAGTGCCAATGTGATATCATTTGCGGAATGCCAAACAGGTTCTCGATATCGATCTAATGTCTTATTTGACATTACGGCATGAAAGTTATATCGCGTGTTGGTTGGAGGATCAGCGACTACGGCAGTCACTCTCCATGGTTGTCCATCAATTTCGAGGGTCTGACCCACCGCAGATTGGTGCTGAAAATACTTCTTTGCCAATGTGGCCGTCAATACAATATCATAGGGTGCATGTAGCGCTTTATCTAAGCTTCCCTCTAGACATTCATAGGGTAGGACGTGAAAAAAATCTTCATCTGCGTACAATAATTTTTGTTCGGATATGATCTTTTCGCCTGTTTTCACGATAGACTCTCCCCCATATTCGTATAATCTTACGGCATATGCTACGTCCGGAAATTCTTCTTTTAGCGTTGGCGCTACAGCTGTGGGCGTTAAGTTACTGTATTTGTATTCGCTTTCATTTGGTGATTTGTATCCGTAGGAAATATAAGCTAGGCGATCGATATTTTTATAAAATCGGTCGTACGTCCATTCATGTACGATATACGCACTCAATAACAAGAAGCAGGTTATTCCTAGGCAAAGACCTATGATATTAAGAATCGAAAATCCTCGATTTTTTCGAATGTTCCTCCAGGCGATTTTTATATAATTTCGTATCATCTTTTTAACCTTAAATGTGTATCACGTTATTCATCCCGTAAACTATTCACCGGATTCGTCCGTGCGGCCCGTATCGCTTGTGTGCTCACCGTGAGCAATGCTATGATAATGGCCGTCCCCCCTGCAAGAGCCAACATCCACCACTGCATATTAATGCGGTACGTATAGTCATCTAGCCATTTGTTCATCGCCCACCACGAAATGGGAGAAGCGAGAAGCAAAGAAATGAGGACTAATTTGATAAAATCCTTGGACAGCATGGTACTGATGCCTGTTACGGAAGCTCCAAGCACTTTGCGGATGCCGATTTCCTTGATACGTGTTTCTGTTATATAAGAGGCCAAACCAAAGAGACCTAGGCAGGAAATGAAAATTGCCAATAGGGAGAATACAAACGCTAACGTGCCCATTTGTTCCTGTTCATGGAATTTTTGGGCATACTGCTCATCCACAAATTTGTAGCTAAATGGATAGGCTGGATTGAATTTCTTAATGATTTTTTCAATGCCCTGCAGATTTTGTGCCATGGGGAGCTGTGGATTGGTGCGCACGACAATATTTAATAAGTAGTGTTTCGAAGGGTAGGCTAATAAGGGTTTAATATCTTTATAAGGCGAGCCGATAATATGATCTTTTATTACGCCTACGATAGTATAGGTGTCGTCTCCCCATTTCAGATATTTACCTACTGGATTTTCAAGTCCCATACGCTTGATTGCCGTTTGGTTGAGCAGGACAGACATACTGTCGGCAGGCAGGTGGGCGTAATCGATATCACGTCCTTCAAGTAGGGTAAGCCTTAATGTTTCTACGAAATCACTTTCTACACGTGCGAGCGCAAAGGAGCTGTTGCTCTCTTGTTCCGGCGTAGCTCCCTCCCAGGAAAAATGTCCGGCGTCAGAGGCATAGTCTCCGGTAATAGTCCATCCTGTACGCGTAACATGGCTTGCCAGCTGGTTACTTATTAGTTCCGCTTTGATAGCTTCATAATTTTTGTCCATTTCACCTTCTGTCGGTATCTCGATTAATTGCGACACATTGTAGCCTGTTTCTCGTGCTCCCGCAAAATCGACCTGTAGTTGGATAACTAGTGTAGCCACAATTAAGAAAACAGCAATGGAGAATTGTACGACCACCAATCCCTCACGAAGGTTGAATAAACGTTGTGATTTGTGAACAATTCCTTTTAAGGTTTTTATGGGTTGGAATGCAGAAAGTACAAAAGCAGGATAAACGCCTGCAAGAAATCCCGTGATAAGAATAAAAGCAAGTCCCGTTCCCCAGATCATCGGATTAGTCCACGCTACTACCAATGGTTTATCCAAGAGGGTGTTAAAAAGAGGTAAAAAGAAAATTGTTAAAACGATAGCAATTATGCCTGCAAGAAAAGCCAATAATATAGATTCAAACAAGAATTGGCTGACTAAAGTTTTCTTTGGTGCACCGACTACCTTACGTACAGCGACTTCTTTGCTGCGTTTTTGACTCCGTGCTGTACTGAGGTTCATAAAGTTGATACAGGCAATCAGTAGAATTAACAAGCCAATGCCGCCGACTAAACGAACTTGTTCGATCTTTCCACCTACAGGTACACCATTCTTAAAGTGAGAATACAAATGCATCTTTGATATGGGGTAGAGAAATATAGAAGCCCATTTATTCTCTGGCGCATTTGCTTGCAATAAAGGTTGTATCTTTTTGTTGAAAACCGTCACATCAGTGCCATGTCGTAAAGAGACAAAAGTGTAGTAAGTGTTCGTATTCCAGTCATTACCATACAGCTTTTCTCTTGTAAATGGAATAAGATACGTGAAATCGAAATCGGTGTAGCTGGGCAAATCTTTAATGACTCCGCTTACCTTATAGGGTTCATTTATGCCCATAATCACAATTTTGTCCATGGGATTTTCATTGCCGAATAGTTTCTTTGCAAGGCTTTCCGTGAGAACAATATTATTTGGCTCGTCCAGCATCCGCCCAGCCGTGCCCTGCACGACCGGGAAATCGAAAATATTCAGGAAATCAGGATCTACTTCATTACCTTTCGATTTGATACGCTGTTTTCCGTAAGTGAATAGATCGTCACTGGACCAATACATACGGGCAGCATGTTCCACTTCAGGATATCCTGCCTTGAGTGCTTTTGCCGGGGCGCCCATGGTAATGTCGTGTACACGTATCTCGTTGTCTTTATCTGTACGGTTCCAAAGCTTATAAATATTCTCCTTGTTACTATAAAAATTGTCATACAAGAATTGGTTCTGTACCCATAAGGCAATCAACAGCACGGCTGTCATACCAATAGCGAGTCCGATGATATTGATGGTAGAAAAGCCTTTATTTTTCAAAAGGCTACGCCAAGCGGTTTTTATATAGTTCTTTATCATAATGTTAGTTGTTATTCATCCCGCAAACTATCTATTGGGTTAGCCCTCGCGGCATAATAAGTTTTGGTGGACAGTACTATAATAGCAACAACAAGCAGACCTAAAGCCGCAACCGCAAAGACCCACCAGCTTAACGTTGTTTTGTATACAAAATCGTCCAGCCATTTATTGATAAAATACCAGGCAATCGGAATGGCAATCATACAGGCTATCAATACCAAGAATGCCATGTTCTTTAAAAGCATAACAATAATTTGTGTGACCGAAGCACCCAGTACCTTTCGGATGCCGATCTCCTTTGTGCGTTGATTTGCCGTGAATATCGCTAAACCAAATAACCCCAATGACGCAATGGTTATCGATAGACCTACCGCCCATCCAAGCAATTTGGAAAGCTTAAGTTCCGTTTGATAAAACCCTTTGATAGTCTCATCTAGAAATTTGTATTCGAAGGGATCTTCGGGATAGATTTCAACAAATGCATTTTCAATTTTGGCAATGGCTGTTTTCCACGATGTGGGATGTTCCTTATCCAATGCTATATGGATGATGTGTCCGTGTTTTTTACTCCAGTACATGGTCGGACGTATCTCATAATGTGCGGAAGCGACATTAAAATCTTTCATCACCCCCACAATGGTATACTCTCCGTTGTTGAATGTTTTGCCGATGGCTTCCTCAGGAGAATCGATTTCAAGCAATGTCAACATTTTCTCGTTGATTAACGCCTCATACGTCGAATCCAGCATGCGGACATTCCTACCGGCCACTAGCGGGATGTCGTATACGCGTATGTAGTTTTCATCCCCGTGTCGCATATCGAACGACAGCTTGCGCTCCTCGTTTGCCGAAGCATCATAAGGAAGAAAAGTGGACATCCAGCCGTTGAATGCAGGCGATTGGTTCCCCAAACTTATGGCTTTGATTTCCGGAATTTCCATGAGTTTATTCTTGAGTATTTCGCCCTTGTTAGCCCGATCAAAATTGGGAATAAAGAAATTGATGATCGCGTCTTTACGGAAGCCCATATCCATTTGGGTGGTGAAATGGATTTGTTTGCTGACGAAAAGGACAGCTATCAGGAATACCTGGGCTAATACAAATTGGATTACCGTTAATGCTTTCCTCACCGATGCACTACGGGAAAGATTGGAGTTTTTGGATACTTGGTTTTTTAGTGCCAATACAGGCGCATAACCCGTCATGACCCAAGCGGGATAAAAACCTGCCAATAGTGTTACCAGTGATAGTTGGGTAAGCAGGAAAACGAGCGTATGTAAAATAGGGATATTGTCCAATGTAAATCCTTGCGGTAGAAAACCATCAAAGGCATAGACCCACATGGGAAGCAGTAAAATGGATAACAATGTGGCGAAACCTGCGACAATCCATGTTTCCATTAAAAACTGCTTAATTAAGCTTTTTTTGTTGCTTCCAAGGGTTTTTCGGATACCGATTTCTTTGGCCCGTTCAATAGATTGTGCAGTAGAGAGGTTGACGAAGTTGATCGTACCTAAAGCTAGTAGAAATATGGCTAATAATATAAGATTCCGTAGGGTCGCTGGCTTGACCGCATTCCAGTTAAATTCCGAATTAAAATGTACATCCCGCAACGGTTGTAACATGAATTTGTCGTCTCCTAGTTCGGAATCGGTTTTCTTGTGTTTAGCAACAAGTTCGGCTATGTTTTTTTCTACAACAGACGACGAGGTACCGTTATTTAACAGGACTAGACATTGGTGACTGTCGTTATAGGCATTCCAGGCATCCCAATGATAGAACTCTTTTAAGTTTTCATTCGCTTGAATCGTGGCTGTTGATAGATAACCTTTAAATTTAAAATCGGAGTTTTCTTTCATTTCAGCAACTACACCAGCGATTTGCAAGGGTATGCTATCGGCATATAGGATCGTCTTTCCGACGGCTTCCGTTACAGCTGTTTGTGGGAAATAACGGTAAAAATATTCTTCACTGAGTACGATTTGGTTGGGCCGTTCTAAGTTTTGCACGTCGCCCGATAACCATTGATGTGGGTAGATCGTGAAATAATGTTCGTTGGTGAAGACAAAGTCCTTTTCGTTAGAGAAGACGGTAACATCATCCTGTTGACCTTTTTCGATCTTTATTTTGGCATCATAAATTTCAAAAATAGGAACGACTGTTTCCAGTCCGGTGACTTCTTCTTCTATCGTACGAATCAATGGAACCAATATACCCGAATTTTTGAAATCTCCGTTGCTAACGATGCGATACACACGGTCGCCGTGTGGAAGATGCTTATCGAAGCTATAATCATAACGAATCATAAGGAAAATGACCAAGGTGGCGCAGATACCGATGGATAAGCTCAAGACATTAATCGCTGTGATTAACTTGTTCTTCGTAATGTGTCTAAATGCTGTCGTAAACAATGTTTTCATCGTTGTGTATGAATTAATTTTTACTCATCCCTTAAACTATCTACCGGATTTGCCCGGGCTGCCTTAATGGCTAATGTGCTGACTGTAAACAAAGCAATTAGAATAGCTAGGATGCCGGCTAAGAAAAATGTCCACCATTGTATGTCTATCCGATAGACAAAATCCTGCAACCATCGATTCATAACCCACCAGGCAATAGGGGATGCAATGATAATGGCCAAACCGACTAATTTTAAAAAGTCTTTCGAAAGCATCGTGGCAATTGTGGTAACCGAAGCACCCAATACTTTTCGAATACCGATTTCTTTTTGCCGTTGTATAGTCGCGAAGGAAACCAACCCGAACAATCCCAAACAAGCGATGAAAATAGCTAATCCGGAAAATAAAGCTGTTAATGCTGCGGTACGCTTTTGTTGGACAAATTTTGACGCATATGCTTCGTCCGCAAAACGGATGTCTACTGGATAATCCGGATTGTATTTTTTTAAGATGGCTTGTATTTGCTCCATATTAGATAGTAGGCTATTGGAAGTGTTTAGCCGGATATGCATATAGTTGAACCAACTTGCCGGACCTTGTACTAACATAGGTTCAATATCTTGATAAGGCGATTGCCATACAAAGTCTTGAATGACGCCGACAACATTCCACACTGTTTCATATTCGGTACCCTTATAAGCTGTGATAGGCATACCGACCGGGTTCGTCAGTCGCATACGTTTTACAGCGGTTTCGTTTAATAACACGGCATTGGAATCCGAAGGGTGTGTATAGATGTCGATATCCCGACCCTCCAAAAGTTTGATACCCATCGTTTTGGTGAAATCTGTATCGGTACTCATCACATTGAATACCAAATCGAAGTCCTCTGGTTGCCCGTTGGGCCAGGAATATCCCCAGCTGTTACTTGCATAATGGGTGATACGCCCCAGCGATTTTGTGACACTACTGGCGATTCCCCGCTGCATGAGTTCGTGGCGCACTACTTCATAGTTCTTTCTTAAATCGCCATCCAAAGTGGTGTAAACCAGATTGTTTTGGTTGTAGCCACTGTCGCGGTTCTGCGCATGACGTATCTGTTGGCTGATGATGATTGTACAGATACCTAAACAGATGGAGATGGTAAACTGTAACGTTACCAATACCTTTCGAGGCTTGAAATTCCCCTTTATAGATACGAGATTCCCCTTTAGGGTTCTGATTGGTTCGAAAGCAGACAGAACAAAGGCGGGATATATACCCGCACCAAGTGTTGCGATCGTTATGATGGCGACGAAAAGGCTCCAAAAAACAAGAGGTTGGTCGCCGATGTTAATATCATCATTGATCAGGCTATTGAAGAAAGGTAACCCTATATTTGTGATCAATAACGCTATGATGCCTGCTAGGACTGTTATCATGAACGATTCCAATAGGAACTGTTGGATAAGCGTCCTCTTTGGGGCACCTACAACCTTGCGTACACCGACCTCTTTTGCTCTCTTTTCAGCACCGGCTGTACTAAGATTAATAAAATTGATGCAGGCAATAAGCAGAATGAAGAGCCCGATTAACGCAAACATCCGCAACGTAATAATGTTGCCAGCTACCATCTTTCCATTCTCGGATTTATCGTATAGATGCCAACGACTTGCCGGATAGAGGTATATGGTAGCTTTTGTTTCATTGTTGCTGTGATTCCTAACTAAATTAGTGATGTTTTGATTAGCGGAGGATAAGGAGACGCTCTCTTTCAATAACGCATAGGTCTGATGATTATAGTTTGTCCAAGAGTCATTGAATGTCCAACCAGCCGTTACGAGAAAAGCCCATGAACAAAAAAACTCAGTTCCCCGAAATTTGGAGTTAAATGGTATATCCCGAACCACACCCTGTACACTCAGGGTGGTCAACGTGTCTATATTCAATGCCCTACCTATAATATCCGTGCTGCCAAACAGCTTCTTCGCTAAAGATTCCGTTAGTACAATAGCGTTCGGTTTTGTGAGTGAAGTCTCTGGATCCCCTGCTAAAAAAGGAAAATCAAATAATTTGAAGAATCCAGAATCACTGACTATACCGGAGGCTTTAAAACGTTTTTCGCCGTCATGGAGTAGATGATTGACCGTAGTTGTTCTAACGACTTCTTCTATCTCTGGATACTCCTGTTTTAGTATTGGACCTAACACGGCGGGCGTACCTCCCCATGTATGGGATTTACCTTCAAATGTATCGAGTGTGTATACTTGAGATATGCGATCAGTTTTGGGATAAAAGCGATCGTATTGTATTTCAGAGTTTATCCACAGCCCGATGATCAGCGATATGCTCATACCCAAAGCTAAACCGAGAACATTGATAGTGGAATTTCCTTTGTTTTTCAAAAGGTTTCTCCAAGCTATTTTGAAATGGTTCTTTATCATGATTTATATTTTAACGCTCAATTACTCATCCCTTAAGCTATCCACGGGGTTGGCCCTGGCTGCACGTATCGCTTGATAACTTATAGTAATCACGGCTATGATTATAGCTAATACACCACTTAACACAAATGTCCAGGCATTCAGATCCGTTTTATAGGCGAAGTTTCCAAGCCATTGGTTCATTAGGTAAAGTGCAATAGGGCAGGCTATCAGGATAGCGATGCAGACAAGCATGACAAAGTTTTTTCCCAGCAATCGAACGACGCCGAATACACTTGCGCCCAATACTTTCCGAATGCCGATTTCCTTTACGCGTGTTTGTGCTTCATGGGTTGCCAAGGCAAATAAACCAAGTGCCGATATGAAGATCGCAATACCGGAAAAAATATTGAATAATAAACCTGTCCGCTGTTCAGATTTATATAAGCTGTCGAATTGTTCATCAACGAATGTGTAACTAAAAGGCGAATCCGAAGGATAACGATTGTATATCGTTTCCAAAGCTTTAATGGCTTGTTGTGCTTGTGAGGTGGTTGTTTTAACGTATAATGTACCTGCACCCCAACGTGTCCAGAATACCATAGGACCTATTTTCTCTTTAACAGATTTAAAATGAAAATCTTTCACCACGCCGATAATCTGACCTGGAAAATCATGGAAGCTCATACTTGCACCCACATAAGGCGGTGTTAATCCCATTTGTTTGGCCAATGTTTCGTTGATGATGTAGCCCGACGAATCCGCTGGCAGCCCCGTGAAGTTTGTCCCTTCAAGGAGTTGGATGTCCATCAACGGAATGAAATCTTCATCGATTCGTGCCTGTGCTACGATTAGCTTATTGTCTTTGGATTTACCCGGCCAGTCAATATCACCGGTGGCATTGCCGAAGTTGGTCACGTTGTAAAGGCTGGACAACGACACACCTTGTATAGCATTGTTGTTTTTGAGTTCGGTGCGGATAGCATCGATATGTTTATATGCGTCATTGGGAAGACTGAGGGTCAATACATGGTCTTTATCATACCCCAGATTGATCTGCCGGATAAAAGCCAGCTGGTTTTTGATGACCAATGTGCAAACTATAAGCGTAACGGATATAGTGAATTGGAAAACGACCAATATTTTTCGCATGGTATTCGACGAAATCTGTTTCAGTGATTTCCCTTTTAAAGATTCGATAGGTTTAAAAGCCGATAGCTGTACGGCGGGATAGATACTGGATAGACATAATGTGCCGAAAACCGCCAATCCAATGTATAACCATATCGTCTCGTTATGGAAGGAGTAGCTCATGGACTTTTGAGCGATTTGGTTATACCCCGATCGTAGCAAAAAGATAAGGAAGAACGCGATCAGTAAAGCGAAAAAGAATACTATGATTGTTTCGAAGACAAATTGTAGGAATAAGCGTGTTCGACTGGCGCCGATTACTTTTCGTATGCCGACCTCTTTTGCCCGATCCAGTGCCCTAGCTGTGCTGAGATTGACATAGTTTACCGCGCCGATAACCAATAGCAAGATAGCGATGACACCGAAAATCTGCACCATACGAAGGCTGGATTTATTACCGTCAGGAGCAATTAAATGCATATTTTTTAACGGATCTAATATAAATACAGTTGAATTATCGCCGTCACGTGCTTTGGTGAAGGAGTCCGTTATGAATTTGCTAATCGAGCCAAGAGCCGCATCAGGCTTCACTTTGATGTAGGTCGCAAAGCTATAATTTCCTAAGTCCTCATCGATAGTCTTCCACTTGCCATTACCACCGTTGTTAGTGAAAATTTGTGCAAGATATCCTAATGGAATCACCATATCAAATTGCAGCGAAGAGTTTTGTGGCACATCGGCTAAAATACCGGCAACGGAAAATAAATCATCATCAAAGCGGAAAGTTTGACCAATAACCTGTTGCGTACTGAATAGTTTTTCCGCGGTTGACTCCGTGATAAACGCATGGGTATAATTTGCCTGAAAACCGCTGAGTGAGCCTTCTAACAATGGGAAATTAAACATGCTAAAGAAATTGCTGTCGGCATAAGTAATATTTATACCTGTTACAGGACGTTTTTCTTTATCGTTGACCAAAGTCACGTTTTGATCTCCTGAAACACGCGTCGCCCGTTCCACCTCAGGCGCATTTAAGGCATAATTTACGATCGGACCGGGAGAACTTCCCCATATAGGGCCGTTATGTTCCGGGTCTAAATGAGAATTGACTTTATATACGCGTTCGTAATCCGGGTGGAATTTATCAAAACTCCGTTCGTCTTGTACCCATATCAGGATCAACATGGACCCCGTAAGACTGATGGATAGTCCCAGTATATTGATAACGGTATAGAATTTCTTTTTCTTCAAACCTCGCAAGGCTGTTTTTAGGTATCTTAACATGTGTTTAACCGATTGATTGTTTACCTGTTTAACCGTTTAATTGATATCCCTTTAAGCGTCTACTGTTTCCATAATGACCTGCCCGTCCAACATGCGGATGACACGATCGGCGAATTTAGCATCGTGCTCACTATGGGTTACCATCACGATGGTGGTGCCGGCCTCGTTCAATTCCGTCAATAGCTGCATGACTTCGTTCCCATTGTTTGAATCAAGGTTACCGGTCGGTTCATCGGCTAAGATGAGCTTTGGGTTGTTGACAACCGCCCTGGCAACGGCGACACGCTGCTGCTGTCCTCCAGATAGCTGCTGTGGAAAGTGATTTCGTCGATGCATAATCTGTACTTTTTCCAGAACCTCTTCTACACGGCGTTTGCGTTCCGCAGCCGGTACCTTCGTATACACCAAAGGAAGTTCCACATTTTCGAATACAGTCAGTTCATCGATCAGATTGAAACTCTGAAATACAAAACCAATATTATGTTTACGCAGATTAGAACGATTGCTTTCCTTGAATTTTGCCACTTCCGTACCGTTGAACAGATAGCTGCCTTCATCCAAATCGTCTAATAATCCAACGATATTCAATAACGTCGATTTGCCACATCCAGAGGGTCCCATGACAGCTACAAATTCACCTTCTTTTACATGAATATTGACATTGTTTAATGCAACTGTTTCTACCTCTTCGGTGCGGTAATATTTCTGCAGGTTTGTTATTTTTATCATGATTTATAATACTAGTTCTATCTAACATTCAATTCCTGTATCTTATCGTATGTTTCATAGCTCGACACAATAACTTTATCGCCAGGCTGTAAACCTCCGATTACTTCATAATATTCCGGATTCTGTCGCCCGAGCTGTATATCTGCCCGATAGGCTGTATTTCCGTTTTTATCTAATTTGAAAATCCAATTTCCACCGGTCTGTTGATAGAAACCTCCTTTTGAGAGCAGCAACGCTTTTGTTTCATCACTCAATGCTAAACGAATTTGTAAAGTCTGCCCACGACGTACACTGGCTGGCGTCTCACCGTCAAACTCCATATCGACTTGAAACCGTCCATTAGTTACCTGCGTGTACACTTTTTTGATTTTCAGTTTGTAAACTTTTCCACTTAAAGTAAATTCACCGATCTGATCTGTAAAGATACGATTGATGTAATGTTCATCAATATCAGCACGTACTTTAAAACCCGTCAAGACATCAATCTGCCCAAGCCGCTCCCCAGCATTTTTATTTTGACCGATTTCGGCGTCAAAAGATGTTAACTGCCCATCTACTGGGGCACGCACAATAAGATCGTCTACTTTCTTACGCATCAGGTCTAAAGCACTTTGCGTACGTTCGTATGTTTTTTGATCCTGAAGAGCTTTTTGGTTATTGGAAATGGAGTCTTGGCGAAGGATTTGCTTGGTCAACGTCACACGTTGCTTTTGATAATTGTATTCGTTGACCGATTTTTCGAATTCCTGCGAACCAATAGCTTTCTCCTTATATAATTTCTGATTTAAATTGTACACACGTTCCGCCTCACGAAATGCCTGTTGCACATCTGCCATCTGGTTTCGGTTATTAATGGACATTTGTTCCGCATTGGTACGGGCAATTTGTGCCTGCGTTAACAAATTAAGGACCTGCGTTTCCTGCTGTACCAAGCTCAGTTCCTGGTCTGTATTCGCTAGCCGCATGATGGCATCTCCTTTTTTTAAAACCGCCCCATCTTCGACATATTTTTCTTCTACACGTCCACCCACAGAAGCATCTAGATAGATACTGCTAATGGGAAGCACCGTGCCATTGATAGGAATAAATTCTTGAAAGGTGCCTTCTTTAACCTCGACAATACTGATGCGGTCAGCATCCACATTCAAACGGCTGTTTCCACTTGTATAATAGTAGCTTGCACCTATTAGAATGATGATCCCAACAATACCAGAGAGCGTTAAAATCCGCTTGCTATTCCATTTCTTTTGCTGTATCGGTCTGTCCATTAAAAAATAAAAATTTATGCTCGTATACTTTTGCCTATACAATGTTATGCCAATATCTTAAGTTGCTTATTTGTAGGTGTTTATCTTGTGCGGTTCAACGAAGGTGTTCGTATTCGGACACTGTGCTGTTCGCTGGTGGACAGGAATATAAAGAATAAAACAAAAAAGAATTTCTACGGCTCCCATGCTAATTGAGGAGAGCAGGGAAGCCAGTAGAAATAGAGAGAGAAATAGAAAAGTGTATTTTTATTATGACTTTATTTAGAATCATTTTAAACTGATGTAAAGGTGAGGGTTATTTAGAAAGATTCCAAACAAAATATGACGTAAAAAGAAATTGTTAGTTAAAAATTGGAAATAAAAATAATGACATCATTGTCCATGTCCGTACAACAACTGTTCGATAGCGGACACGTTGCTACTTGTCTCTTTTCTATTATATTCTATTATAAGGTTTTATGTTTTTGGCACGTGCTATGGAAACGATAGTAAAAACATGGTGCATGAAGAATCTTTTTATTGTTACTGTTGTGTTTATAATTAGTTATAGTAGCGCTATTTCGGTGGTGGGACAAACGCATACAAGTTTGTCCTTAACCGAATGCGTACAATTGGCGGTTGAGCATAATCCAACATTGAAGCAAACGGAATTAAATTTATATCGAAATGAGGTAAATTATAAGCAAGCACGTTATAATCGATTACCATCTTTGGAAGGAAATATAGACCATGGTTACAACGAAGGACGCAGTGTTAATGCCACAACTAATCAATTTGTGAATACGAGCTACTTTTCTGGGGGGCAATCGCTTTATCTTAGTGCGCCGATTTTCAACGGATTCCAAATTTTGCATGATATCCGGCGGAGGGCAAGTGCGCGGGAGGTCGGAAAATTCGAATTCGAAGGCGCTGTGAATGAATTAAAGCTGGATGTTATAGAGGCGTACGTATTGGTATTAACGGCGCAGGATATGTTGCAGCAAACGGAGGGACAATTGGCCGTAACGCAGGAAACTGTAGATCGTATGGAGATTATGCAGCGGGAGGGAGCAGCGGATCCCGGAGATTTCTACGATTTGAAGGGACAATTACGTACCGATCAAAATCTGTTGGAAACAAATAAACAGCAATTGTACGATCGGCGGTTACGTTTAGCGGCTCTATTGAATATAGCTATCGATGAACTGCCCGAACTTGAACCGTTACCATTCTCTATTGATCAGAAGCCTTATTCCGGTGTTGAACTATATCATACAGCGAAGGGGGTCTTACCGCAATTCAAGGCTTTGGATTGGCGTGTCAAGGAAGCTCAACAACAAGTAAAAGTGATGAAATCAGATTATTATCCATCTCTATCATTGTCTGCTGGCATACAGTCTCGTTTTTCAAGCATCGATGACTCCGGTTTTAATTATTGGCAACAGTTTAGAAACTACCCCTCAAAAGGTATTTCATTGAATCTACGTATTCCGATTTTTAGCAAAATGAAGGTAAGGACACAGGTGAAGTTGGCAAACCTAGATCTGGACGAGGTAAAATGGGAACGGCAGATTCAAGAAAATCAGTTGCGGGAAGAAACCGCAAAAGCCGTGTTTAGCATGAAAACGCTTCGGGAGAACGTCCATAACCTGCGCGAACAGGAACAAAGCTATCAAGAAGCTTTCCGCATCGCGCAAGTGCATTTCGATGCTGGAAATAGTAACTCTGTGATATTTTTAACCGCAAAAAACAAACTGGACAATACCAGAAATGCATTGGTCATTAAACAGTACGAGTGGATAATGCAAAAATATATCAATGATTATTACGCGGGAACGTTAGATTTGTAATACGAAAAAAAGTTACCTTAGTTCTGTAATGAAGAAAGCTTCTATTTTAGTAGTTGATGATGATCAAGATTTGCTAACAGCCGTCCGTATTTTATTAAGACCGAAAGTACAGCAAGTCATCGTTGAACCCAATCCCGAAAATATCCTTCGTACACTGGAACGGAATGCTATTGATATCGTGCTGTTGGATATGAATTTTAAAAGTGTTATCAATACCGGTAATGAGGGGTTATTTTGGCTGGGAAAGATTAAAAACCAATATCCACATATTAAAGTGGTCATGATCACGGCGTACGGTGCGGTTGATCTCGCTGTGCGTTCACTCAAACAGGGAGCGTCTGATTTTATTGTAAAGCCATGGCAGAATGAACATCTGCTGCAAACATTGGAAACTGTTTTCGAGGAAACAAAACAAACAAAAGGGCGAGATAAAATAATCTCACCGGCACATCGTCAAGACAATGATTTGATAGGCCGTTCGGCGATTATGGAAGATCTACAATATAAAATAGATAAGGTAGCACCTACAGAAGCAAATATCTTGATACTGGGGGAGAACGGGACGGGAAAAGACTTGATTGCGCAGGCTTTGCACCGACGTTCGTTGCGAGCAAAGCAAGCCTATATTAAAGTAGACGTAGGAGCATTGACCGAGACACTTTTTGAGAGCGAGCTGTTTGGTTACAAGAAAGGTGCTTTCACAGATGCGAGAGAAGACAGACAAGGACGTTTTGAGGCGGCAAACAGAGGTACATTGTTTTTAGACGAGATCGGCAATATAAGCCTACAACAACAGGCGAAGTTATTGAGTGTGTTACAAAATCGACAAGTCGTACCGTTGGGTTCTTACCAACCTGTTCCAGTGGATATCCGATTGTTGAGTGCTACCAATGTGCCGTTGAAAGCTTTGGCCGACGAAAGCAGATTTCGTAAGGATTTGATATACCGCATTAACACGGTTGAGATACAGGTGCCACCGTTACGGGAGCGGGGAGAGGATATCGTGTTATTGGCAAACTATTTTCTAGACTTTTACAGCCGGAAGTATCATAAAAATATGGAAGGATTTGAGCGCGATGCGGTTCAAAAGTTAAGAACCTATCATTTCCCGGGTAATGTCCGTGAACTTCAATACAGTATAGAGCGTGCGGTTATTATGGGGGAGCAACAAAGTATACGGGATAACGACATTTTGTTTTCTCCGATTGAACAAGCGATCCAAGAGAGTAGTAAATTGAGTGAACCCACTTATGCTAATCAAAGTTTAGAGGAGATGGAACGTCATGCCATTCAATCGGCGATCGAACGTTACAATGGCAATATCAGTAAGGCGGCCCGCGAGTTGGGGCTAACAAGGGCAGCTTTGTATAGACGTATGGAGAAATATAATATTTGATAGCATGGGGCGGTCGAGGGATTTTTTCTTCTGGAAGGTATTGTTCTTGCTATTCATAGCGGTGGGAGTGGCCTATTTATTCTTTCAAAAATGGTATTTGCCTGCTGCGATAAGCTTTATAGTGCTTTTTGTGTTCGCTTTTCGATGGTTGGGCAAGCAACGGAGATTAGTTGACGAGGTACTGGATTTCTCTGAAGCAGTCCGTTACCGGGATTTTACCCGACGGTTTGTCATCCGACATCCGAAATCCACCGAGGGGAAATTGTTCGCGGCGTTTAATGATATTAACGACGTGTATAAGCGGATCAGTATGGATAAGGAAATCCAGCATCAATACCTGAATAAGGTACTCAATATGTTGGATTCCGCTATCATTTTTTACCAAGAGGATACCGGGAAGGTGATGTGGATTAATGATGCGTTTAAACAACTCTTTCGAACGCCGCATATTGGAAATATCCGTGGCTTGATGAAACGTCACCCCGAATTGTATGAAAAAACAATTCACATGAAACTTGGAAAGCAACAGGTAGAATCGGTGAGCTTGGCGATGGGAAAAATTAAATTGCTTATGCATGGCTCCACGTTTTCAACACAAGAAGGAACTTTTCGGATTGTCGTTTATCAAAATATAAGCGAAGCGATAGACGAAACGGAAACCAGGGCATGGCATAAATTACTACGGGTATTGACACATGAAATTATGAATTCAATTGCGCCGATCAGTTCGTTGGCAGAGACACTACACGCCCGTTTAGAACACGGGTATGGTGAAGAAGATATAGAAGACCTTAAGCTTGGTATCTATACGATAAAGCGACGTAGTGAGGGGCTTTTGCAGTTCGCCAAGAGTTATCGGATGATTAATAAAGTAGACCAACCTAACTTTGTAGATATACAATTAAAAGTACTTTTCGAAAGTATCTATCAGTTGCTTGAGCCTACGCTACTGCAGAAAAACATCGATTTGGATATTATTTTAAAAGATACGCGCCTAGCTCTTCGCGCGGACGTTAACTTAGTAGAGCAGGCTTTGATTAATTTGTTGCTCAACGCAATGGAAGCGGTTAAAGATTGTGTTGAACCTTATATCAGTATCGCAGGGTTAAAAAGAGACGGCTATGTGGTTATCAAAATCCAAGATAACGGAAGAGGGATGTCTCCCGATATCCAAGAGCAGATATTTACACCGTTTTTCACAACCAAGAAATCGGGAAGTGGAGTAGGGTTAACCCTCAGTAAGCAGATTATGCTGCTACACAAAGGAAATCTTTTCGTGGAAAGTGAAGAAGGAAAAGGGAGTACATTTTCGTTGCAGTTTGTGTTGTAACTTAAGGCTAAATACTACCTTTGTAGCATGCGCTACTACTGGGATCTGATACAGCATTTTTTTGTCTCCAATAGCCGGCACGGTACGCATTCTCCCTTTGTGTATGAATTGGCGTCTGCGGTTATTTATAATGTTGCGTGTGTACGGCCACACGCGGTGGCAGTTCCATTAGGTTTTAATCCCAAATATAGAAACCTGCTTCTAGATATATTGACCTATATGAATGTAGAGAGACTAGACTATTTGGGGCAATCTGATCACGGAGATGCACTGTTTGCAGATTTAAGGGGCAGTGCTGTTGATCAGATAACAGAGGCTGTGCGTAAAGGAAAGATGATCATCATACATGAACCGTTTCGGACCCGTAAAACGAAACGTATATGGCGACAACTGGTACAAAGCACGGATGTTGTGGTAGCTATCAATCTATTCCATTTCGGTATCTTAATGTACCGTAAGGAGCAGCGGAAAGAAAATTTTCGGCTACGCTATCCGTTTTGGAAGTGAGCATCAAAAAGCCTCGCTGATGCTCAAATAAAATCCTGTCTGCCTCTTTTCGCCCGGTCTCTTTTCGCCAAATGCATAATCAAACCGGATGGTACTGTTATGCTCTAAGCTGAAGAAATAGCGGATGCCGCCGCCGAAACTGGGTACAAAGCGTAAATTATGTTGTTGGGAGAATGTGCTTCCCGTACCGCCAAATCCCACAATACCAAGACGAGGTATAAACCGATAGCGTAATTCAAATTGTGCAGTAGCGTAATTTTTGTCTTTATATCGTCCCAGATAATAGCCGCGCATGGTCATATCACCTCCTAGATCACGATAGGTGTAAAACGGAACATTTTCCCCAAATGTACTGCGATAAAGCACCTGTCCGGCAAGGGTTACCTGCGACGAAAGCGCATGAAACCCTCTGACATCAGCTTCCAATTGGCTTCCTGTGAAATTATCGCCGCCCCAGAAACGAGGAGCGTAAGCATATTTCAGTCGAGAGTAGAAACCATGGGTCGTATAGGTCGTGTTATTTCGTGTGTCATAAAGAGAAGATACACCGAGAGCCAGGTACTGGCCACCTGTCTTCCCTAATACGTCGGGTTGTTCAAAAACACCTCCGGGTTCACGATCTTCAAACTTGAAATATTCAAAATTGGCGTTTACGCCGGCATACCATTTAGGAGCAACTTTTTTCTCTACATCTATTTTTGCCCGTACGAGTTGCTGTTCCAAAAAGTCTTCGTCGGCTAACCAGGTATCCGAACCAAGACCATAAAAGTTAAAGGGCCAATCCCGATAGCGTAATTCGGACAGGATGTGATAAGCATTGTCTTGTGTCCATATATCGGTCAACAGTTTGATATTCTTCTGTTTTTTTGTGGTGAGCGTACCGATTAACGTGATGTTAGAAGTACGGCTATTTAAATCGGCTTTGTCCAGATAGAAATTGTACGTACTTGCTATACCATACTCTACGCCAGATTCCTGCGCATAACCTATAGCAGGCAAAACGATGAAGCTGGCACCTCGGGTCGAGTCTTTTTCAGAAGAAACGAATTTTTTTATAGTTCTTTTGATGAATGTCTGTTCTTGTGCATAAGTTGGCGAAAATACTAATGTCATTAACAATAAAGTCAATAGCAAAATATTTCCGAAACGCCGTTCTAGTTTTATCAACATAAGTAACTCTTTTGAAAAATGCGGTGCAAGATGTAAATTATTTCCTTGCGTATCAAGTATATGGTGTAAACGGTGGTTTTTTTTTGTAAAATATTTTTGTAGTTTGGATGGAGTCGCTATCTTTGCCTCATCAAAATCAAATGATTAAAGGTTATTTGAGGCTGATGGTTAGCGTTCTTTAACACGATAAAAAAGTTTTTAAAAAACTTGCAAATATCAAAATTAAGTTGGATTTTTGCACTCGCTATCTGGAAAGGTAGATGTTCTTTGGAGAGTTTTTTAAAATTAAAATATTGCCTCTTTAGCTCAGCTGGTAGAGCAACTGACTTGTAATCAGTAGGTCATTGGTTCGATCCCGATAAGAGGCTCTAAATGCAATTTATTTTGCAGGTTTGGAGGGGTTCCAGAGCGGTCAAATGGGACGGACTGTAAATCCGTTGCTTCGGCTTCGAAGGTTCGAATCCTTCTCCCTCCACCACCCGATTTTAGCGTATAGCACTTGATTTGAATTAATCAGATCTAGCATCCTAAAATCAATCAGCGGAAGTAGCTCAATTGGTAGAGCGATAGCCTTCCAAGCTATAGGTTGCGGGTTCGAGGCCCGTCTTCCGCTCATTTTTAAAGTTTGATTTAAAGTCTCTGTCTTTTTGATGAATTGTCCAAATAGGTAGAGGCTATCATCTGTAGATAGGCTTTTGATAAGCCGAAGTAGCTCAGGGGTAGAGCACTTCCTTGGTAAGGAAGAGGTCGTGGGTTCAAATCCCATCTTTGGCTCTAAAAATATGGAAGTTTATTACTTTTGTAAAGGATTTAATTAAGAAACATTTTATAATTACTAATTCGCATAAACATGGCAAAAGAGAAATTTGACCGGAGTAAACCGCACTTAAATATCGGTACAATCGGTCACGTTGACCACGGTAAAACAACTACTACAGCTGCTATCACTAAAGTATTAGCTGATAAAGGTTTTTCAGAAGCTCGTTCATTTGATTCAATTGACTCAGCTCCTGAAGAAAAAGAGCGTGGTATCACAATTAACACGTCACACGTAGAATACCAAACAGCGAACCGTCACTATGCGCACGTTGACTGTCCAGGTCACGCTGACTATGTAAAAAACATGGTTACTGGAGCTGCACAGATGGACGGTGCTATCATCGTAGTTGCTGCGACTGATGGTCCTATGCCTCAAACTCGTGAGCACATCTTGTTAGCTCGCCAGGTAGGTGTTCCTGCGTTAGTAGTGTTCTTGAACAAAGTTGACTTGGTTGACGACGAAGAGTTGTTGGAGCTTGTTGAAATGGAAGTTCGTGAACTATTATCTTTCTATGAATTCCCAGGTGATGATATCCCTGTAATCAAAGGATCTGCTTTAGGTGCATTGAACGGTGAGCCTGAGTGGGTTGATAAAATCATGGAGTTAATGGATGCTGTAGATAACTACATTCCAATTCCTCCACGTTTGACTGACCTTCCTTTCTTGATGCCGATCGAGGACGTATTCTCTATCACAGGTCGTGGTACAGTTGCTACCGGTCGTATCGAAAGAGGTGTAATCAACTCTGGTGACCCAGTTGATATCTTAGGTATGGGTGCTGAGAACTTGAAATCTACAGTAACAGGGGTAGAGATGTTCCGTAAGATTTTGGATTACGGTGAAGCTGGTGATAACGTAGGTTTATTGTTGCGTGGTATTGAGAAAACTGATATCCGTCGTGGTATGGTAATCTGTAAACCAGGTACAGTAACTCCTCACACAGAATTCAAAGCTGAGGTTTATGTATTGTCAAAAGCTGAAGGTGGTCGTCACACGCCGTTCTTCAACAAATACCGTCCTCAATTCTATTTCCGTACAACTGACGTAACAGGAGAAATCGCGTTGCCAGAAGGTACTGAAATGGTTATGCCTGGTGATAACGTAACGATCACTGTTAAATTGATCAACGCTATCGCTATGGAAAAAGGTCTACGTTTCGCTATCCGTGAAGGTGGTCGTACCGTAGGTGCTGGTCAGGTAACTGAAATCTTAGCGTAATCTTTTAAGATTATCCTAGCATAATAAAAACAAGCTAATTGGCTGAGGCTGGTTAGCTTGTTTTTTTCTACTTTATACCAATGTCAATAAAGTAGAAAAAAAGGTAAATAATATTTGCGCTAATAGTGTCGAAACGCTATATTTGCGTCATCAAAAAAACCAAGGGGTATAGTATAATGGTTAGTATAGCGGTCTCCAAAACCGTTGGTCTGGGTTCGAATCCTGGTACCCCTGCTAAAATAATTTAGGTAAACTAAAAAATGGCTAAAGTACTTGATTTTATAAAAAGCTCCTATGTCGAGGTTACAGAGAAGGTAACTTGGCCTACTTGGGCGCAATTACAAAGCTCGGCGGTAGTGGTACTTGTAGCGTCTGTCATTATTGCATTGTTGATATTTGTGATGGATAAAGCTTCAAGTAATCTATTGGAGTTGTTGTACGGAATTACTTCCTAAATTTATCATTAAAAATTTTATGGCAGATCAATCGTTAAAATGGTATGTAGTTCGTGCCGTTAGTGGAAAAGAGAAGAAGGTGAAGCAATATGTCGAGGCTGAGGTAAACCGTTTAGGTATTCAACACTTGGTGCCTCAAGTATTGATTCCAATGGAGAAATATTACCAAATGCGCGACGGGAAGAAGGTTGCAAAAGAGCGTAACTACTATCCTGGATATGTGTTGATCGAAGCGGCGTTGGACGGTGAGATTGAGCACGCAATTAAAAACTTAAATAGCGTTATTGGATTCCTGGGTGATAAAGCGGGAAATGCTATTCCTTTACGCCCCACTGAAGTAAACCGGATTTTAGGTAAGGTAGACGAAATGGCGGAGCAAGGCGAAAGCATGAATGTTCCATATTATGTTGGTGAAACAGTAAAAGTAAACGATGGACCATTTAATGGTTTTACCGGCGAGATAGAAGAGGTCCACGAAGACAAGAAGAAATTGACTGTCATGGTGAAGGTATTCGGTAGGAAGACACCATTGGAATTGAACTATATGCAGGTTGAAAAAGAGTAGTCGAAATTTTATCTAATAATATTAGAAAGGGGTTAATCAATAGCGATTAACCCCTTTCTTTTTATCTCAAGTCAAATCGATCTAAATGCATGATCTTACTCCATGCTGCCGCAAAGTCATGAACAAACTTATGCTGTGCATCATCACTTGCATAGACTTCGGCAACTGCCCGTAGCTCGGCATTGGAACCAAATACTAAATCGGCACGGGTAGCTGTCCATTTTAGGTCGTTGCTGCTCCGGTCATAACCCTCATATATCTCTCTTTCTTCGGATTGTGCCTTCCATTTCGTGCTCATATCCAGTAGGTTAACGAAGAAATCGTTGGTTAATACCTCTGGTCGTGTAGTAAACACGCCATGTTTGGAGCCATCGTAGTTGGTATCTAATACACGTAGTCCGCCTACAAGGACAGTTAATTCTGGCGCAGTCAACGTCAACAACTGTGCTCTATCGATGAGAAAAGCTTCCGTAGGAGTCGCATACTTGGTTTTTACGTAATTACGGAAGCCATCTGCTTTCGGCTCAAGATGTATGAAGGATTCTACGTCTGTTTGTTCTTGTGTAGCATCGGTTCTACCCGGCGAAAAAGGGACGGTTATGTGAACATCAGCTGCCTCAGCTGCTCTTTCGATAGCAGCGTTTCCGCCCAAGACGATTAGGTCGGCAAGCGACACTTTTTTGTTGCTACTTTGTGTATTGTTGAATTCCGTCTGGATATTCTCTAATACATCCAATACCTTGGCCAGTTGTGCGGGGTTATTTACTTCCCAATCTTTTTGTGGGGTCAGTCGAATACGTGCGCCGTTAGCACCGCCACGCTTGTCGCCACCACGGAATGTAGAAGCAGAAGCCCAAGCAGTTGATACCAGTTCGGAAATGGTGAGACCGGAGCTTAGAATATTGGATTTAAGCGATGTGATGTCATCTTCATTAATGAGTTCGTGGTCAGTTTCCGGGACAGGATCTTGCCAGATAAGGATTTCTTCCGGCACTTCAGGGCCTAAATAACGGGATCTTGGGCCTAGATCACGGTGCGTCAATTTAAACCACGCACGTGCAAAGGCGTCTGCAAACTGATCTGGATTTTCTAAAAACCGTCTGGCAATTTTCTCGTATTTGGGATCAAAACGTAAAGCGAGATCTGTCGTCAGCATAGCAGGGGCATGCTTTCTATCGGGATCATGTGCATCCGGTACGGTGTTGGCACCCATGCCATGTTTGGGTGTCCATTGATGGGCGCCCGCAGGGCTTTTCGTCAATTCCCATTCATATCCAAAAAGATTCCATAGGAAATTGTTCGTCCACCTTGTTGGCGCGGAAGTCCAGGTCACTTCTAGGCCGCTGGTGATGGTGTCACCTCCTTTACCTGTTCCATAGCTGTTGTGCCAGCCGAGTCCCTGCGATGCTAAATCGGTCGCTTCCGGTTCGGGCCCCACATTGTCAGCAGGAGCGGCGCCGTGTGTTTTTCCAAACGTATGTCCACCAGCAATCAGTGCCACGGTTTCTTCGTCATTCATCGCCATCCGTCCAAAAGTATCCCGGATATCGTAAGCTGCAGCTATTGGATCTGGGTTACCATCGGGTCCTTCGGGATTTACATAGATAAGCCCCATCTGCACGGCTGCCAATGGGTTTTCTAAATCACGGCTATGGATTTTTCCGTCGGCATCATCATCAGATACCAGTACGCCATGGTTTTCTTCTACTCCCTCAGAACCACGTGCATAACGTTCATCCCCACCGAGCCAAGTCGTTTCCTTGCCCCAATACACGTCCTCGTCCACTTCCCAAACGTCTTCACGTCCACCTGCAAATCCAAATGTTTTAAAGCCCATGGATTCTAAGGCGACATTGCCGGTTAGGATTAACAGGTCTGCCCAGGAAATCTTATTGCCATATTTTTTCTTAATAGGCCAAAGTAGTCTACGTGCTTTATCTAGGCTCACATTATCTGGCCAGCTGTTTAACGGGGCAAAGCGTTGTTGCCCTCGACCGCCGCCGCCGCGACCGTCTTGTATACGGTAGGTTCCGGCACTATGCCAGGCCATACGAATGAAAAGTGGGCCGTAATGTCCAAAATCTGCAGGCCACCAGTCCTGAGAGTCCGTCATAAGAGTTTGGAGGTCTTTTTTCAGACCTTCATAATCGAGACTTTTAAATGCTTCCGCATAATCAAAGTCTTTGTCCATGGGATTTGTTAACGATGAATGCTGGCGCAAAAGATTGAGTTTAAGTCGGTTTGGCCACCAATCATTGTTTCGTGTTCCGTCGCCTCCTACAGGAACAGCTTTCTTTTCCTTAGATTGCCCTCCACTATGAAAAGGACATTTGTTGAGGTCATTTGTGTGGTTATCCATATTTATTTTATTTGTTTGTTCCGGGGTTGTATATAACACCTACTGGTTATACCCAAATATACGTTTAAAAGAAATCGGGTGTTTATTTATAATTTCGATACTATATCGGTTTTATTTATATTTTCGTTTTTACTTTTTTTATTTCAAAACTTCTTATTATCTTTGCACCTCGTTTGGTTATATAGTTTCTATGTAACCTTCGAAAAGAATAAATGTTACGTTATAATGCTTCCAACTTACTAACAAACATTTAACAATTAAATTCAAAACAAAATGGCAAAAGAAGTCAGTGCGTTAGTAAAATTACAAGTAAAGGGCGGTGCTGCGAATCCATCTCCTCCTGTAGGGCCTGCATTAGGTGCTAAAGGGGTGAACATCATGGACTTCTGTAAGCAATTCAACGCTCGTACGCAAGACAAACCGGGGCAAGTACTGCCTGTTGTCATTACAGTTTACAGCGACAAATCATTTGATTTTATCATCAAGACTCCTCCAGTAGCTGTTCAGTTAAAAGATGCAGCTAAACTGAAAAGTGGGTCAGGTGAGCCTAACCGTAAAAAAGTAGCTTCCATTACTTGGGAGCAGGTTGAGGCTATCGCCAAAGATAAAATGCCTGATTTAAATGCATTTACTGTAGAGTCTGCCATGAAAATGGTAGCTGGAACAGCACGTAGTATGGGCATTACCGTTTCTGGTAGCGCTCCTTGGAACAATTAATTAACGAAATCAGTTTAAGAAAGTGGCTAGATTAACAAAAAATCAAAAAGCGGCACTATCCAAAATTGAAGCTGGTAAAGCGTACTCTTTAAAAGAAGCAGCAGCTTTGGTTAAAGAGATCACCGCGACGAAATTTGATGCTTCTGTGGATATCGACGTTCGTTTAGGCGTGGATCCCCGTAAAGCAAACCAAATGGTTCGTGGTATCGCTACATTACCTCACGGAACTGGTAAGACCGTACGCGTTTTAGTATTGTGTACTCCTGATAAGGAGGAAGAAGCTAAGGCAGCAGGTGCGGATTACGTAGGTCTTGATGATTACATCAGCAAAATCGAAGGTGGTTGGACTGACGTTGATATCATTATTACTATGCCTAGCGTTATGGCGAAAGTGGGTAAATTAGGGCGTATTCTAGGTCCTAGAAACTTGATGCCTAACCCTAAAACTGGAACAGTGA
Organism: Sphingobacterium chuzhouense; assembly: GCF_014692525.1. GTDB lineage: Bacteria > Bacteroidota > Bacteroidia > Sphingobacteriales > Sphingobacteriaceae > Sphingobacterium > Sphingobacterium chuzhouense. The sequence goes on along the minus strand of NZ_JACNYL010000005.1, from coordinate 52,450 downwards.
CTACGGAAGTAGGTAAAGCTGTAACGGAAGTTAAAGGTGGTAAAATTGATTTCAAAGTCGACAAGACAGGTATCATCCATACTTCAGTGGGTAAAGCGTCGTTCGAGGCAGATAAGATTTATGACAACGCATTAGAGGTATTACAGACTATTGCGCGTCTTAAACCTTCCGCTGCTAAAGGAACATACTTTAGGAGTATTCACATCTCTTCAACCATGAGTCCTAGTATTCATGTGGAGACTAAATCAGTAGCAGGAATTTAATCATGAGAAAAGAAGAAAAACAAGCAATTGTTCAAGCTTTGGCCGAGCAGATTAAATCTTACGGTAATTTCTATATTACTGACACTGCTGATTTATCTGTTGAAAAAGTAAATAACATCCGCCGTAAATGCTTTGAGCAAGGTATTACGATCCAAGTAGCGAAAAACTCCTTGATCGAGAAAGCCCTTATTGAAGCAGGAATCGATTCAGAGGAATTGCGTGGTGTGCTTAAAGGCGCTTCTACAATGATGTTCTCTGAAACGGGAAATGGTCCAGCGAAATTGATCAAACAGTTACGTAAGGAAGGTGATAAGCCAGTTTTAAAAGCAGCTTACATCGAGGAAACTGCGTTCGTAGGAGATAATCAACTAGATGCTCTAGTTAACCTTAAATCCAAAAACGAACTTATTGCAGACGTTATTGCTTTGCTTCAATCTCCTGCGAAGAATGTTATTTCCGCACTTCAATCAGGTGGAAATACAATTTCAGGTTTGGTAAAAGCTTTAGAAGAAAGAGGTTAACGAACACCTCCAACAGAATGTTCGTGTATTTTTAATTAACAATTTTTATTAAGTACATTCAAAAATTCAAAATAAAATGGCAGATTTAAAACAACTTGCTGAACAGTTGGTTAACTTAACAGTAAAAGAAGTTAAAGAATTAGCTGATATCCTAAAAGACGAGTATGGTATCGAGCCTGCTGCTGCAGCTGTTGCAGTTGCTGGTCCTGCTGCTGGTGGCGACGCTCCTGCTGCTGAAGAGAAAACTTCATTTGACGTGATCTTGAAAGAAGCTGGTGGCCAAAAATTAGCAGTCGTTAAATTGGTTAAAGACTTAGCTGGTTTAGGATTGAAAGAAGCTAAAGATTTAGTGGACGGTGCTCCTAAGGAATTGAAAACTGGTGTTTCAAAAGACGAAGCTGAAGCTTTGAAAAAACAATTAGAAGAAGCTGGAGCTGTTGTTGAGATCAAGTAATCTCATCATAGAAAAGCACCTTAAAGGTTTAGACTCTGTCAATATATTGCCAGAGTCTATTCCTGTTTATATTATTACATGTATTAGATGGATGCTGACATCTGATACAAACATGATTACAGCATAGTTGGCTCAGTTTTTTTAAACTAAAATACTTATTCCCTTGGCAAACAATAATATTCAAAACGAAAGAGTAAATTTTGCTACAAGTAAGAAGGTTATCGATTATCCGGATTTCTTGGATGTGCAATTGCAATCTTTCAAGGAGTTTTTTCAACTAGAAACTACTTCTGACAACCGCCATCAGGAAGGGCTGTTCAAGGTTTTCTCGGAAAACTTCCCTATTTCTGATTCAAGAAACATCTTTGTGCTCGAGTTTTTGGATTATTTCATCGATCCGCCTCGCTACGATATACAAGAGTGTATTGAGCGTGGATTGACGTATAGCGTCCCACTCAAGGCAAAGTTGAAGTTATCTTGTAATGATGAAGAACATGAGGATTTCGAAACCATTGTACAGGATGTATATTTGGGAACGATTCCTTACATGACACCAAAAGGTACCTTTGTTATTAATGGTGCAGAGCGTGTCATCGTTTCCCAGTTACACCGTTCTCCTGGTGTGTTCTTTGGTCAGAGTAGACACACAAATGGTACGAAACTTTATTCTGCAAGGGTAATTCCTTTTAAAGGATCTTGGATCGAATTTGCGACAGACGTAAACAACGTGATGTACGCTTATATCGACCGTAAAAAGAAATTCCCAGTTACTACTTTGTTACGCGCGATCGGCTACGATTCCGATAAGGACATCCTGGAGCTATTCGATCTTGCAGATGAGGTTAAAGTTAGTAAATCTGGTCTTAAAAAATATGTTGGTCGTCGTTTAGCGGCCAGGGTATTGAAAAAATGGATCGAGGACTTTGTAGACGAAGATACAGGTGAGGTGGTGTCTATCGACCGTAATGAGATTATCTTAGAACGTGAAACTGTTTTAGAGGAAGACCACATTGAAATGATCATCGATGCAGGGGTAAAATCTATTATCCTCGCTAAAGAAGATGGCGCTAACAATGCGGACTACTCGATTATATATAATACTTTACAAAAAGATACTTCAAACTCTGAAAAAGAGGCTGTAGAACACATCTATCGTCAGTTGCGTAACGCGGAACCACCAGATGAAGAAACAGCACGTGGTATCATTGACCGTTTGTTCTTCTCGGATAAACGTTATGATTTAGGTGATGTGGGACGTTACCGCATTAACCGTAAATTAGGATTGGATACTGCAGACGATACGAAAGTATTGACACGCGAGGACATTATCGCTATCGTGAAGTATCTAATCAATTTGATAAACTCCAAAGCAGAGGTGGATGATATCGACCACTTATCCAATAGACGTGTACGTACGGTAGGTGAGCAGTTATACGCACAGTTTGGAGTTGGTCTTTCGCGTATGGCGCGTACTATTCGCGAGCGGATGAATATTCGTGACAACGAGGTGTTTACGCCAACGGATTTGATTAATGCTCGAACATTGTCGTCCGTTATCAACTCGTTCTTCGGAACGAACCAGTTGTCACAATTCATGGATCAAACAAACCCATTGGCAGAGATTACGCACAAGCGTCGTTTATCAGCTTTAGGTCCGGGTGGTCTTTCTCGCGAGCGCGCAGGTTTCGAAGTACGTGACGTGCACTATACACATTATGGACGTTTGTGTACAATTGAAACACCGGAAGGTCCAAACATCGGTTTGATTTCTTCTTTAGCCGTACACGCGAAAATCAACAACCTTGGTTTCATTGAGACTCCTTACCGTCAAGTTAGAGATGGTAAAGTCGTTGTTGATGAGCCCGTAGTGTATTTATCTGCGGAGGATGAAGACGATAAAACGATTGCGCAAGCAAATGCACAATACGATGATAAAGGTAACTTTGAAGATCCGAAGGTAAAGGCGAGATACGAAGGTGACTTCCCGATTATCGAGCCGGAGAAATTGGATTATATGGACGTTGCACCAAACCAGATTACGTCAATAGCAGCCTCATTGATTCCATTCCTGGAACATGATGATGCTAACCGTGCGTTGATGGGATCGAACATGCAACGTCAAGCTGTTCCTTTATTGAAGCCACAAGCACCTATCGTAGGTACAGGTTTGGAGGCTCGTGTAGCTTCCGATTCCCGTACATTGATCAACGCAGAAGGTGAAGGTGTAGTTGAATATGTGGACGCAAACGAGATTAAAATCCGTTACGAACGTACAGATAACGACCGTTTGGTATCGTTTGATAACGATGTAAAAACATATACGCTCACGAAGTTTAAGAAAACCAACCAAAATACTTGTATCAACTTGAAGCCGATTGTTATAAAAGGTCAGAAAGTAACCAAAGGTCAAGTATTGTGTGAGGGTTATGCGACAGAAAACGGTGAGTTGGCACTTGGTCGTAACTTAAAAGTGGCGTTCATGCCTTGGCAAGGATATAACTTTGAGGATGCGATCGTAATCTCTGAACGTGTTGTATCGCAAGACTTATTTACTTCCTTGCATATTGAGGAGTTTGAATTGGAGGTTCGTGATACTAAACGTGGTGAAGAGGAATTGACATCCGATATCCCTAACGTTTCGGAAGAAGCAACTAAGGATTTAGATGAGAACGGTATTATCCGTGTTGGTGCTGAGGTTAATGGTGGTGATATCTTAATTGGTAAAATCACGCCTAAAGGCGAATCCGATCCATCACCGGAAGAGAAGTTATTACGTGCTATCTTTGGTGACAAAGCTGGCGATGTAAAAGATGCGTCATTGAAAGCATCTCCTTCGTTAAAAGGTGTAGTTATTGATACGAAGTTATTCTCCCGCGCGAAGAAAATGTCTAAAGAAGCAGAAAGAAAAGCATTAGACAAACTAGAAGTCGCACACGATAAAGCTGTAAAGGTGTTGAAGGATCGTTTGGTAGAGAAGTTATTCACTGTTGTGAATGGCAAAACTAGCCAAGGTGTATATAATGTGTATAAAGAGTTGCTTGTACCGAAAGGTGCTAAATTCACTCAAAAAATCTTAATGGATTTGGATTATGCACATATCAACCCAACTGGATGGACTACCGATGACGATAAGAACGAGTTGATCAAGCTGGCTCTTCATTTTTATAATATCAAAATCAATGAAGAGTTGGGGGCATTCAAAAGAGACAAATTTGCTATTTCTGTAGGAGATGAACTTCCATCGGGTATCGTTCAAATGGCGAAAGTTTACGTGGCTAAGAAACGTAAGTTGAAAGTAGGGGATAAGATGGCAGGACGCCACGGTAACAAAGGTATCGTAGCCCGCATCGTTCGTGATGAAGATATGCCTTTCTTGGAAGATGGAACGCCTGTAGATATCGTATTGAATCCACTAGGAGTACCTTCACGGATGAACTTGGGACAGATATACGAAACTGTTTTGGGATGGGCCGGTCAGAAACTCGGAACCAAATTTGCGACACCGATCTTTGATGGTGCGGAAATGGATGAGGTGGAAGACTGGATTGCGAAAGCCGGTTTACCAATGTCTGGTAGAACATACCTATACAACGGTTTAACAGGCGAGCGTTTTGACCAACCAACTACCGTTGGGGTTATCTACATGCTGAAACTAGGTCACATGGTAGATGATAAAATGCACGCACGTTCTATCGGGCCGTACTCGTTGATTACACAACAACCATTAGGTGGTAAAGCACAATTTGGTGGTCAGCGTTTTGGTGAGATGGAGGTATGGGCATTAGAAGCATTTGGTGCTTCAAATATCCTACAAGAGATCTTAACCGTGAAATCAGATGATGTCGTTGGTCGTGCAAAAACTTACGAGGCTATCGTTAAGGGTAATAACCTTCCGACACCGTCCGTACCGGAATCGTTCAACGTATTGGTACATGAATTACGCGGTTTAGGATTAGATATCACATTAGATTAATCAAGCATACAGCTTTAACTTTTTATAAAGTATGTCTTACAAAAAAGATAATAAAATTAAAAGTAACTTCACATCGATTACGATTAGCTTGGCTTCTCCGGAAACAATCTTGGAGCGGTCTAGCGGTGAGGTTACAAAGCCAGAGACGATCAACTATCGTACCTACAAACCTGAGCGTGATGGTTTATTCTGTGAGCGTATTTTTGGTCCGGTAAAGGACTACGAATGTCACTGTGGTAAATACAAACGTATTCGTTATAAGGGTATCGTATGTGACCGTTGTGGTGTGGAAGTAACCGAGAAGAAAGTACGTCGTGAGCGTATGGGACACATCAACTTGGTTGTCCCTGTTGCACACATCTGGTATTTCCGCTCTCTTCCTAACAAGATTGGTTATTTATTAGGACTTCCGACCAAGAAATTGGACATGATTATCTACTACGAAAGATATGTGGTTATTCAACCAGGTATCAAAGAAGAAGATGGCATTTCCTATATGGATTTCCTAACGGAGGAAGAATATCTGGATATATTAGATACTTTACCAAAAGAAAACCAATATTTGGATGATACCGATCCTCAGAAATTCATTGCTAAGATGGGAGCTGAGGCTATGGAGGAACTTTTGAAGCGTATCGATTTAGATCAATTATCATACGATTTACGCCACCAAGCAGCTAATGAGACTTCGCAGCAACGTAAAAATGAAGCGTTGAAGCGTCTTCACGTTGTGGAAGCTTTCCGTGGTGCGAACACGCGGATTGAAAACCGTCCGGAGTGGATGATTGTGAAAATCGTTCCGATTATTCCACCGGAATTACGCCCATTGGTACCGTTGGACGGTGGTCGTTTTGCAACGTCTGATTTGAACGACCTATATCGTCGGGTAATTATCCGTAACAACCGTTTAAAGCGTTTGATTGAAATCAAAGCGCCGGAAGTAATCTTACGTAATGAAAAACGTATGCTTCAAGAAGCGGTGGATTCTTTATTCGATAACTCGCGTAAAGTGAATGCGGTGAAAACGGAAGGTAATCGCGCATTGAAATCGTTATCCGATATTTTGAAAGGTAAACAAGGACGTTTCCGTCAAAACTTATTGGGTAAGCGTGTAGATTACTCGGCTCGTTCGGTCATTGTCGTTGGTCCGCACTTGAAATTACACGAATGTGGTCTTCCAAAAGATATGGCTGCGGAGCTTTACAAACCGTTCATCATTCGCAAGATGATTGAGAGAGGTATTGTAAAAACGGTTAAATCAGCTAAAAAAATCGTTGATCGTAAGGATCCGGTAGTGTGGGATATTCTAGAAAATGTATTGAAAGGACACCCTGTATTGCTTAACCGTGCACCTACGCTTCACCGTTTGGGTATCCAAGCTTTCCAACCTACGTTGGTAGAGGGTAAAGCAATCCAGTTACACCCCTTGGTGTGTACAGCGTTTAACGCCGATTTTGACGGTGACCAGATGGCGGTTCACTTACCTTTAGGTAACGCAGCTATTTTAGAAGCCCAAATATTGATGTTGGCTTCGCATAACATTCTCAACCCAGCAAATGGTTCTCCTGTAACGGTACCGTCTCAAGACATGGTATTGGGTCTTTACTATATTACGAAAGGTCGTAAGTCTACGGAAGACCATATAGTAAGAGGGGAAGGAATGACGTTTTATTCTCCTGAAGAGGTTATTATTGCCTTGAACGAGAACAAGATCGACTTGCACGCTTTTATTAAGGTAAAAACAAAAAATAGAAATAAAGAAGGTCAAATCTCGGAGGGTGTCATTGAAACCACTGTTGGTCGGGTTATCTTTAACCAGATCGTGCCTGATGAGATGGGCTATGTCAACGAACTCCTAACCAAGAAATCGTTGCGTAATATCATTGGGGATATTGTGAAGAGTACGGGTATGGCTCGTGCAGCACAGTTCTTGGATGATATGAAAGAGTTAGGATTCCAAACAGCCTTCAAAGGAGGATTATCATTCAACTTGCAAGATTTGAATATCCCTGCTGCGAAAGCTGATTTGATTGAGCAAGCGACTAATGAAGTTGAAGAAGTAATGAATAACTATAACATGGGTTTCATTACCAACAACGAGCGCTACAATCAGATTATCGATATCTGGACACGTATTAATAATAGATTGACGGCATACGTAATGGATATACTTTCGAACGACAACCAAGGATTCAACTCGGTTTATATGATGTTGGATTCAGGTGCTCGTGGTTCGAAGGAACAGATTCGTCAGTTGTGCGGGATGCGTGGTCTGATGGCGAAACCACAGAAGTCCGGTACATCGGGAGGAGAGATTATCGAAAACCCGATTCTATCAAACTTCAAAGAAGGTTTATCGGTATTGGAGTACTTTATCTCTACGCACGGTGCGCGTAAAGGTCTTGCCGATACAGCATTGAAAACAGCCGATGCGGGGTACTTAACCCGTCGTCTACACGACGTTGCGCAAGATATGATCGTGGTGGAAGAAGATTGTAATACATTACGTGGTCTATACAAAACGGCGCTTAAAGAAAACGATGATATCGTAGAGCCATTGTACGATCGTATCCTCGGCCGTACACCGTTGAATGATGTGTATCATCCGGAAACGGGAGAATTGATCGTTGCAGCAAATGAAGATATTACCGAAGAGATTGCAACGGCAATCGAAGACGCTGGTATCGAAGGTGTCGAAATCCGTTCGGTATTGACTTGTGAGGCAAAACGTGGTGTTTGCGCGGCTTGTTATGGACGAAATCTTGCCTCTGGTAAGCGCGTTCAAATGGGTGAAGCTGTTGGGGTTATCGCTGCACAGTCAGTAGGTGAGCCTGGTACACAGTTGACACTACGTACATTCCACGTGGGGGGTACAGCGTCAAATATTGCAGCAGAATCTAGTATCGTTGCAAAATACGATGGTAAGATTGAGTTTGAAAATGTTCGTTCCGTAGCCAAAGAAGGTGAAGAAGGACCTTATCAAATAGCTATCGGTCGTTCTGGAGAACTTCGTATCGTCAGTGATGATAGAAAAGTATTATACACTCAGATCATTCCTTACGGTGCTAATGTATATGTGAACGAAGGCGACAAGGTAGAAAAAGGTAAAGTGTTAGCAGACTGGGATCCGTATAATGCAGTAATTATCTCTGAATTCCCTGGTAAGATTGAGTTCGAAGCTATTATTGAGGGGGTTACTTTCCGTGATGAATCGGATGAACAAACCGGGCACAAAGAGAAAGTTATTATAGAAACACGTGATAAGACTAAAAACCCTACGATTAAAATCGCAGACTTAGCAGGTGACACCCTGCGCTCATACAACATTCCAGTAGGAGCGCACGTCTCTGTTCAAGATGGACAAAAAATCAAAGAGGGTACTATCTTAGCGAAGATTCCTCGTGCTACAGGTAAGACACGCGATATCACAGGAGGTCTTCCTCGTGTAACCGAGTTGTTTGAGGCGCGTAACCCATCCAATCCAGCTGTTGTTACAGAAATTGATGGTGTTGTTACGCTAGGAGGTGTGAAACGTGGTAACCGTGAGATTTCGATTGAATCCAGAGATGGACAAATCAAGAAATACTTAGTACCGCTTTCTAAGCACATCTTGGTACAGGATAACGACTTTGTGAAAGCCGGTATGCCATTGTCAGATGGTTCTATTTCTCCAGCGGATATTCTTTCCATCAAAGGCCCTGCGGCAGTTCAAGAATATATCGTAAACGGTATCCAAGAGGTTTACCGCCTGCAAGGGGTGAAAATCAACGATAAGCACTTCGAGACGATCGTTCACCAGATGATGCAGAAAGTGAATATCGAGGATCCGGGCGATACACGTTTCTTGGAAAAAGAGGCTGCTAATAAATGGGACTTCATGGAAGAAAACGACTCGTTGTTTGATAAGAAAGTTGTCGTTGATGCGGGAGATTCGAAGGAGTTAAAAGCTGGTCAGATTGTAACTATGCGCAAACTTCGTGAGGAAAACTCAAGTTTACGTCGCCAAGATTTGAAAACAGTGGAAGTTCGCGATGCTATTCCAGCAACTTCAAGTCCATTATTGCAGGGTATCACCCGTGCATCATTGGGTACGAAATCATTCATTTCGGCTGCGTCTTTCCAAGAAACGACAAAAGTCTTAAATGAAGCTGCTATTGCAGGTAAACGTGACGACTTGTTAGGTTTGAAAGAAAACGTAATCGTGGGTCACTTGATTCCATCAGGTACGGGTTTACGTGAGTACAGCAATATCATTGTCGGTTCTCGTGAAGAGTACGATCAACTGTTGGCTTCGAAAGAAGAGGACTAGTCTTTTGATAGTATATCGTGATATAAATTCAGAGAAATCCCGGACGTAAATGGTCCGGGATTTTTTTTATTTTAGTATAGCGAAAACTTATGATGAATACGATACTGACAAACTACAGCAACATTATACTTCTTCTCGTTGGTATTACTTGCGGAAGCCTGATCGGTTTATTTCTGCCGGATATCGTGTCGGTCATCAAGCCGCTGGGCGATATTTTTCTCCATCTGCTGTTTGTGTCTGTTATTCCGCTTTTGTTTTTTGCCATAACTTCGTCGATAGCAAATATTGGACAGCATAGCCAATTAAGGCGCACATTATCTGTGATGATTGCTGTTTTTGTGCTGACGATCATCATCGCTGCCATATTCACGATCATGGCTTTATGGTTGTTTCCGGTCACGGCATCACAAGATACATCCACTTTATCAATGACTTTACCCGATAACCCGACAGGTAGTTGGGGGGATAGACTTGTACAGTTTTTGACCGTAGAGGAATTCGCCCATCTGCTCTCCCGGCAGCATATCCTGGCTTTTATCCTGTTCTCTTTTTTGATCGGTATCGCTGTGCGTAAGAGCGGCGATGTGGCAAAACCTTTTCTACATTTTCTAGTCGCCGGAAATGAAGTCATGAAAAATATGTTGAATATACTCATGAGAGCGGCACCTGTAGGTTTAGGGGCTTACTTTGCCTATCAAGTACAGACACTAGGTCCGGAATTGTTTGGTTTTTATGCGAAACCGCTTGGTTTTTACTACATTTTCGGAATGGTTTTCTTCTTTGTCGTTTTCTCCTGCTATGCGTTTGCAGCGCACGGTCGGCGAGGGGTAAAGGTCTACTGGAAATATAACATTACACCATCCCTGACGGCATTGAGTACCTGTAGCAGCTTGGCGACATTACCTTCCAACCTCCTTGCCGCCAAAAGCATGGGTATCCCCGATGCTGTTGCGAATGTGGTGGTTACGTTAGGCAATACTTTGTACAAAAATGGTTCTGCCATATCTTCCATTCTCAAAATATATGTTGCCTTTGCTATTTTGGGGTGGAATTTTTTTGAACCGATGACTATAATGACAGCTATCGGTATCACGATATTGGTCAGTATGGTTGCCGGCGGTATCCCTAATGGGGGATTTATCGGCGAGATGCTGATGATATCGGTATATGGTATTCCGAATGAAGCGGTTCCGGCGGTTATGATTATCGGTGCGCTGGTTGACCCGCTGGCTACGGTACTGAATGCTACTGGCGATACTGTTGCCGCAATGTTGGTAGCACGGTTCTCTCCGGAAGATAGATCCGCAGTTTCCTCTAAATACTGATTTTACTTTATTTTCCCATCCCCAAAATCACCCTTTACAAATAGCTTCTGGTAGCCGGCTCCTGTTGCAATATTGATAACCTCCTGAGGTGTCATGTTGTTGACCAAGGCATGAATATATCCCCCCATAAACGCATCTCCGCTCCCGATACGGTCAATGACCTCAAAAGTTTCCATAACCTCAGAGCTGACATGTTCCGTAGGCGTATGGTATGTTCCATAAAACAGGTTGTGATTCGGGCTATCCATAAAGCGAAAGGTATAAGCGACGTGTTTACATTTTGGATATCTCTGAAAAATTTCTTTAGCAGATTTTTCTGCAGCAGCAAGATATATTGCTTGCGGTGTATTTCTCTCAAAAGATTCGTCAACAGTGGTACCTAACATTTTATTTGCAGCCCAGATATTGCCCATAATAACATCGCAGTAAGCGGCGAGTTGAGGCATAATATCTACTGGTTCTTTACCATATTGCCATAAGCGGTTCCTGTAATTCAAGTCGACAGAGATGGTGATATTTCGGTTGGAAGCTTCTTGAAGTAACACCAACATAAGATCTGCCATGTTTTGGTTAAGGGCAGGTGTAAGTGCTGTCCAATGCAACCAGGATACTCCGTCAAATAGTTTGTCGATATCAATATCTGCAACAGTCAATTGACTGAAACTGGAATACTTCCGATCATAGATTACTTCTCCTTTAGAAAGGCCATTGGCCGACATCAGGATATATGAGCCTAAACGGTCGCCAGTACGGAGCACTTTCGTCGTGTCAACTTGAAGGTCTTCTAAAATGTTCAAAATCTCATCTGATAGCGCATTTTGTGGGAATGCGCTACAGTACGCAGCGTTATCGCCCATTTGTGCTAACGAAGCTGCCACATTGGCTTCCGAGCCACCGGGGAAAATCTCTAAACGATTGTTATTTTTATCAAAGAATGTGTTCCCAAGACTTTGCTGTCTGATCAATATCTCCCCTAAGGATAATATAAGGTTCATGAATAAATTATTTTGGAGGTTAAATTAGCGTTATTTTTTTAAACTTTATAGTATTGTCTACGAAATCGTTGCCATTCCATTTCGTATCCAATCACCAGATGCCATTCAAAATTCATGATTTCATAACATGATTTATGACTGAAACTCAAAGGCTTTAAATACTTTTGTGACTATTGTTGGATTTTGTACATTTGTTCAATACACCTAGTAATTTTATGATGTGTTCAAAACTGTCTGATGAAAAGCTAGCTAGAGGCCTAACCGAAGGATCTGTTGACGCTTTTCGTTCGTTATATGATCGATATAATAAGTCGGTATATGCCAATATTCTGAAGATAGTAAGACAACCTGAGTACGCCGAAGATATTCTGCAGGAAGTGTTTGTTGCTTTGTGGGAACATCGTTTCAAAATTAAGTCTAACCAATCGGTAGGTGGCTGGTTATTTGTCGTAAGTTTTAACAAAGCCACGACTTTCTTGAAAAAGAAGCTGAAAGAGTCGCTTGATTATATAGAAGAGTATACTGATTATGAATATATCTTACCTGAAGAAACAATCAATGAAGATGAATATGTTTCTCAGTGGATGATTGTTGAGGAGGCAGTCAATGCGCTTCCCGCCCGAAAAAAGGAGGTGTTCAAACTCTGTCGTTTTGAAGGAAAGGCAAAAGAGGAAGTTGCTTCTATGATGGGAATATCTACCCTCTCTGTGAAAGATTATCTCAAACAATCGAACCGGGCCATTAAAGATTATATCACACTCAAATACCCACACCTTTATACTGTGATTGTCATTACAGGCGCTTTTTCAGATAAATTTTAATTTTCTTCCTGAAAAACCATCCCCTTTTTTTCGAATTGGAGTATTTATTAATAGAGAGCCGGATAAACCTTGCTTCTCAATGCCGAAATATATCCCGTAAATGGGAAAATGTGTATTTAAAAATAGTTATCCATGGATAGAATAACATATTTGATCGAAAAATTTTGGCAGGGAAAAGCCACCGCCAAGGAGAAGCTAGAGATCCTTCGGTATCTGGAACAGCATAATCCTGAATGGAGAAGCCATATGGAGCAAGCATTTATGACAGAAGAGCCATCTGAGAATGATTTAGAGCCTGAACGTGCGGAGCAAATTTTCACCCAAATACAATCAGTTGCGGGTATAGATGAGAAGACATCACTTTCGGTTATACAGCGTATCCGACCTCTGATCCAGATTTTGGCGGCAGCAGTAGTATTGCTGATATTCAGTTGGGGAGTATTCAATTATCTAAAGGATAAAGAAACTCCACATACTGTAGTCTCTACGCCTGTTCCAGTAAAAGATACGATTGTACATAGAAACATAAACCAAGAAGATCTTATTGTTCGATTGGAAGATGGTTCTAAAGTATCACTAACATCGGGAAGTTCTATTACTTATATATCTCATTTTGATGTAGATAAACGTGATATCTTTTTGGAGGGGGAAGCTATGTTTGAAGTGGCAAAAGATACGTTGAGACCGTTTACTGTTTGGGCAGAGGGATACTCGACGACGGCATTGGGAACTACATTTTCTGTCAGTGCTCATCATACAGAAGTGTTTAAAGTAAATCTGTTTTCGGGAAAAGTCGTCGTACGTTCATCGCTCAGCAGTTCCGTGGCCTTGTCGGATGTCTATTTAGTGCCTGGAGAGGAGCTTCGTGTCAACCCGTCTAATGGGCTTTGGGCAGTTTCTAGCAAGACGCTCCCGTCTGTGCCAGTTGCTAAAAAGAATATACGGATTGCAAAGAAAGAAAAGATACAGGAAGATGTTGAAAATGATGCGCTAGTGTTTGATAAGACCTCTCTAGATGAAGTATTTCGTCGTATTGCACAAAAATATGATGTGCACATAGACCTATCCGGTGTTGATGTACGTCAGTTGTCATTTACAGGCGATTTTCAACCTACAGATTCCCTGGATGTTGTGATAAGTATTATATGCAATATGAATGATTTAATTTATCATGAAGAGGGACGTAAGATTCGAATAGAGAGAAATAACTAACAAATAATGATATGAATAAAAAATGTGAATCGGCTCGAGAGGGTCGGAAGGAACCGTTTTGTCCAATTTTTAATGTTTAAAAATGAAATAGATGTTATGAAGCAAAAGAACAAATTATTATGTATGATGAAGCAATACGTGGTCATACTATTACTAATGGTGCCTTTAATCTCTTTCGCCCAACAGTCTACTGTCATCCGTGGTACGGTAATGGACAGTAGTGGGCAACCGTTGGCGGGAGTTACAGTAGAAGCAACGGATGGCGTCCAGAACCAACGTTTTCAGGCTTCAACCAACGATAAGGGAATTTTTTCCTTGACGGGTCTGACTGCTGGGAAATCCTACGACGTGGCGTTTAATAGACTTGGATACGAGCGGTATATCGAACGTAGTTTTTTGGTTCGGGCGGGCGATAATAATTCCTTGCTTGTTCGGATGTCGGAAGCTATCGAGAAAGTAGATGAAGTTGTTGTTGTAGGATATGGAACACAGCGAAGAGCACTTGTAACGAGTGCGATCAGTAAAATGAATGTTGACGAATCGACCTTACGTCCGGTGAGCAGTCCAGCTCAATTGCTAGACGGCCGAATTGCTGGTGTCTCTACCGCAACAGGGTCGGGAAATTTAGGAAGTGGGGAACGGGTTAGTATTCGGGGAATATCATCGCTTAGCGCAAGCAATGAGCCATTGTACGTTATTGATGGTGTACCAATTACCAATTCCAACAGTAATTTGTATGATTTTGGAGAATCGATGAGCTCATTGGCTACGTTGAATATAGCAGATATTGAGTCCATTGAGATATTGAAAGATGCTGCCTCAGCCGCCATCTACGGTTCGAGAGCAACAAATGGGGTGGTTGTCATTACTACCCGGTCGGGAAAGGAGGGGCGTGCGGATATACGTCTTAATGTGAATGGTGGACTGACTCAATTTCCCTATTTAAATAAAATAAAAATGGCTGATTCTGAATTATATATACGGGATTTTAACGAAGGAATAGCCAATTATAATGAACAATATGGGCTGCAGATAGGAAATTCGGGATACAAACGGCCAATTTCCAATCCGTTTGGAAACCTTCCCGATACCAGATGGATGGATATTATTACACAGACAGGTTCTTTCTTTACCGTGGATGCCGCGGTTTCGGGTGGAACGCAGAAAATGAAAAACTATTTTGCAGCAGCCTATACGACTCAAGAAGGTGTTATAAAGACCAACTCTATGGATAAAATCAATCTGCGGGGAAAAATGAGTTATGAGGTAGCACCTTGGTTGGAAATTGGAACGAACAATTCTGCTAATTATGTAAGGAATAATCAGATACCTGGTGCTACACTGGGAACCACCATTATTGGTCGGGCTATTCAACAACGTCCGTTTGATAGACCTTACAAACCTAACGGCGACTACTATGTCGGCGGTACAGACGAATTGGTATTTCATAACCCTATGCAGATACTCAATGAGCAGAACGTCTATCTGGAGGATTTACGGTACTTAGGGAATTTCTATACGACGGTGAAGTGGAAGGATAAACTTTCCTGGAAATCATCGTTAAACGCCGATGTTACGCAGACGTACGACCATACCTATTATAATGAACGTCATCCTTATGGCTTAGGGATAGGAAGATTACTGGATCGCAATAGGTTGATTCGAAACTACTTGTTCGAAAATGTTGTTACCTACAACGATAAGTTTAATGACTTTTCTTTGAATGCTATCGCAGGTCATTCATTTCAGAAAATAGCTACCCGTACGACTTACATTGATGCCAGAGGGTTTCCTTCTCCATCTTTTGTTGTCGCGAGTGCAGCAGCAGAAACCATGTCATCTTCTGGACTGGGCATTTATACATTGGAGTCTTATTTTAGCCGGGCGACACTTTCATACCTAGACCGCTATATCTTAACCGGTACTCTTCGCACGGACGGATCTTCAAGATTCGCTAGAGAAAACCGTTGGGGTTGGTTCCCGTCGATATCTGCGGGATGGAATATTTCGGAAGAGGAATTTATGCAGGGAAGTGGGACAGATCTGAAATTCAGAATGAGTTACGGACGAACTGGTAACCAAGATGGATTGGGTAGCTACGTTTACCAAGCATTAATGGAAGGGGGCTTTAATTACGGTGGCAACAGCGGTATCGCTGTAACGACTTTTGGAAACCGGGATCTAACTTGGGAAAAAGCCGGGCAGTATGATGTAGGGTTTGATATCGGGCTGTTCAATGGAAAAGTAAATGTGTTGCTAGACTGGTATCAGAAAAATACAACTTCTTTAATCTATTCTATGCCTGTGCATGCGACGACCGGTGTTACCTCGATCACAACGAACATTGGCTCGATGCGAAACCGCGGCGCAGAATTTACGCTCAACACACATTTCAATTTCGGCCAATTCCAGTGGTTATCTCAGTTTAATATCGCGACCAACAAAAATAAGATTACCTCCCTTATTGGCGACGATACACCAATAAGTATCGGCGGAAATAGAGCGTTGCAGACCGGACAGGAGATTGGGGCATACTACCTGTTCAATATGCAAGGTATTTACCAATATGATGGGGAAGTGCCTAAGGAGCAATATGATATCGGTATTCGGGCTGGAGATGTGAAATGGAACGATGTGGATGGAAATGGTATTATAAACGATAATGACCGCGTGGTTATGGGTTCGTCTAATCCAGATTTCTTCGGAGGGTGGAATCACACATTCCGTTATAAAGGTTTTTCGTTAGATGCATTTTTCTCCTATGTGTATGGAAATGACGTATATGCACAGTGGCAGGTGGATGTTGCAAGAGTTGGTCATCGCAATGCGGTGTTAAGTGAATACGCGGAAAATCGTTGGACCGGACCGGGTTCTACCAATAAATACCCACGGCCTATGGATGGAGACATCAATAATGCGCGAAACTCAGACCGCTGGCTGGAAGATGGCTCTTTTATACGGATGAGAACACTGATGTTAAGTTATAATTTCCCTACACAATTGTTGAGTAAGTATCGCATCAAAGGTTTACGGGCTTTCCTTCAAGGGGACAATTTGTTCTTGATTACAAATTATCCAGGATGGGATCCTCAGGTAAGTAACAATATGGATCCACGCTTCTTCAGTGTGGATACCTTTAACGTGCCACAGCCAAGAACTTTTACGGTAGGACTTAATGCAAATTTTTAGATATGAAGGCAATGAAAAAATACATAATAGCAGTATTCGTTTTGGCATTATGCAGCTCATGTGCCAACCAATTGGAGCAATTCTCATTTTTGGCGATTTCACCAGATGCGGTGGACATACGAGATGTTCCAGCAGTCAGAAATGGTATGTACAACAGTGTTCAAAATAAACCTACAGTACGATCGTTTATTCTGTTTGATATGCTTGGCGGTACAATACAATCCAATACCGGTACATCCAGGGACTTAATCAATGCTACATTGAGTCCGTTGAACTCAACTATAGGATCCAGTTGGGATGGTTACTTTAGCGCACTCTATCAAGTAAATAATATGCTTGACATAGCAAATCGCTTTCCCGAAGCGGAACTAGCTTCATTGTCTAAAGGAGAAGCGCACTACTTCCGTGCATACATTTATTTTTGTTTGGTGACGCGCTGGGGTGATGTACCCATATTGCGCAACAATACATTGGAGCGTGTGTCCCGGGATCCGATAAACGCTGTCTGGGCATTTATTGAGGAAGAACTGGATGTTGCTGCTACATTATTGGGAGCTGCTTCAAGCTACTATTACGTGTCTCGCGATGCCGCTATCGCCCTCAAAGCAAGGGTGCTGCTCAGCCAAGGGAAAAAACAGCAGGCGGCCGACTTAGCCGAAAGCTTGATCACAAGTGGAGCTTACCGGTTAGATGCCTTTGAGCGTATCTTCCGCAGTACAGGGAATACGGAAATCATTTTTGCATTCGAAAACCGTACGGAGGAATCGAGTATTAATATCAGTGACCTTTTTTACACGTATGGACATCCTAACAGAGGGCAGGGAGCATATAAACCTACGCCGGAGACCATCGCACTGTTTGCAGATGGGGACAATCGCAGAGCCATATCGTTAGTCAATATTGCGGGTACTGAATGTATTAACAAATATCCCAGCGGACAGACCGGACGTGACCCGGTCGTTGTTTCCAGAATTGCGGAGATGTACTTAATCAGCGCTGAAGCACAAGGACGATCATTAGGTGTTGGACGCTTGAATGAATTAAGACGATTTAGAGGCTTGGGTGATATATTTCCTGCTAATGATGAAGATTATCTGACAGCGATATTGACCGAAAGAAAGCGTGAACTGCTAGGTGAAAACTTCATGTATCACGACTTAGTAAGGACGGGCAGGGCACAAGAGGAATTACATTTGCTCAATCACCAGCACGTACTGCCTATTCCAGGTAGGGAATTGCAGCTTAATCCGAATCTGGTACCGAATCCAGGTTATTAATGGTGTATAAATTTGACTGGAAATGGAATTAAAAAATAAACAGATGAATAAAATAAAGATATGGTGGATGATGATAGCGATATCGCTCATCTTCTTCCAATACAGTTGTGATAAAAACGAGTATCATTTTGAATATAAGGCAGAGCCTAAAACCGAAATCGGTAGGAAGCTGGTGGGCGGAACTAACCTTTTTGCCCAGATATTCACTGATACCATGTATACAGTGACGCATGGCGTTGTTGCCAGTGAAATAGAATATCTATCGCAAAAAGGACTGGCGATGAAGATTTTCATCTTTGATGTTGACCTTAGCCATCCGAATATCGATATTGTGGCTTCTTCCCCGAACAATGCAAATACCTTTGCGATGCAGCGAATGACGGTACAGGCAACCCACGCAGACAGCGAAGCCAATCGGGTGTGGGCTGGCATCAATGCAGATTTTTATAATATGGATAACGGGACTCCCCGTGGTGTTTTCTATAAAAAGGGTGTTCCTCTGCGGACAACATTTGACAGCGGAGATAGAAGTTTTTTTGCTATCGACAATGATGGTCGTGCGTTTGTGGCGACCAGAGACGAGTATCCAGATATTGCTGCGACAGGGATAATCAAGGAGGCTGTGGGGGGGAGCGTGACGTTGGTACGCGACGGAAATGTGCTTACCCATACCGATAATACGATAGAACCCCGCACTTGTATCGGTGTTTCTGCCGATGGCAAACGCGTGTTCATGATGGCGGTGGACGGCCGAAACTTTTGGTACTCCAATGGAATGTTGTTCGAAGAGCTGGGACATTGTTTGAAAGCACTGGGCGCCGAAAACGGCATCAACCTTGACGGTGGAGGTTCTACAACATTTTTCATCCGTAATACACCCGATTTTACCGAAGGTCGTTTTGAAGTGCGGAACTGGCCTACCGACAATGGGGGGCAGGAACGTTCTGTTGCGAACGGGTTATTGATTATTTCTGAATAAGGACAATTTTAAAGAAAATAATATGAACAGATATATGAATTATAGGATTGGTGTACTTCTGGTCTTGCTAGTGGGTATTTGCTTCTCCTGTTCTAAAATCGATGATTTAGGTAATTTTAATCCGGAGGATCCCAACCTTTCTTTAGAAACAGACGTTATCGAAGTAAGTAAGGAGGGTGGAGAGTTCACGATCAATGTGGAGTCCAACCTGCCATGGCGTGCAAAAAGCAATGCAGACTGGATCAGCTTTTCGTCTGAAAATGCGTTGGCTACCGGTGAGATTGCGTTCAGCATCACGCGAAATAGAAGTACTAATCAACGGACTGCTGAAATAACTGTATGGATTACCAAAGACTACGAAAAAAAAATACAGGTTATCCAAGCGCCTGCCGAACCTAGCGATTTGGTCACGCACTTCTATGTAAAGGCTACTGGAACAGACGAAAGTTCAGGCCTTTCCTGGGATGAAGCTACTACGTTAGACAAAGCGTTGGATGAAGTGATCCCCGGAGATGTCATCCATATTGCAGCAGGTACCTATACACCTACAAAGACAATTACAGGAGGTAATGCAAGCAATGCAGGAGATAGAACATTCGAGATACATAGCAATATCAGCCTGATTGGTGGATATCCGGCAGATGCGACAGAGGGAGCTGTGTCGGATCCGACCTTACATGAAAGTATCTTGAGCGGTAACACGTCTTCGGGAAAGGTGTATCATACTGTAGCGATTACAGCCCCGGTTCAAACGGGACAAAAGGTCGTCCTACAGGGGCTTTCCATTAAGTATGGACAGGCAGCTAATAGTGGTACTGGACATATTACTCTTAACGGTGCTCAATATTACCGTTTTTATGGAGGAGGACTCATTGTAGCTCGATCGGTAGTGGACATTATTGATTGTGAAATATCGGAAAATACAACGGGCTTTCATGCTGCTGGTGTATTTGTCTTTTCGGACGCCATCGTGCGGTTCGAACGCAGTACTATTAAAAAGAATAACGGTACGCACAATGGCGGCAATGGTGGTGGCATATTTAATGAGGCGGCGACGGTATACATTCATGACTGCGACATATCCAGTAATACCATTAGTGGTGTAGGTGCAGGAATTTATGCTTTTAGTAGCGCACAGCCAACTTATACGTATATTTACAACAGTACTGTTGCGCATAATAATAACGATGCGGCTGGTCTGAACCAAACACGTAGGGGAGGAGGTTTCTATGGACGGGAGCGTTCGGTAACCGTGGTTGTTAATTCTACTTTTTATGGAAATACAGGTGGCCATGGAGCGGGCATTAGTTTGTATGGAACAGCTGCAGCTCCGTCACGTCTGGATCTTATCAGCACGACTATTACTGAAAATAAAGGGTTTAATAATGGAGGAGGCATTGAATTGACATCCAATACCACGCTCCATATATTTAACTCTATCTTATCGGGTAATACTGCTGGCAATGGAGGCGATATATTTGTAGGTTCTGGTGCTAATCCATCATTTTCCTCAAGTGTTCGCGGTAACCAATTGTTAGACGCTAACGGTGCTGTCATCGCTGGTCAGACATTTGATTCCGAAACAATG
This sequence comes from Sphingobacterium chuzhouense, assembly GCF_014692525.1. Classification (GTDB taxonomy): domain Bacteria; phylum Bacteroidota; class Bacteroidia; order Sphingobacteriales; family Sphingobacteriaceae; genus Sphingobacterium; species Sphingobacterium chuzhouense. The sequence goes on along the minus strand of NZ_JACNYL010000005.1, from coordinate 31,544 downwards.
TTGGGTAATTTTACCAACAACGGAGGGTATGCCGAGACGGTATTGCTATCTTCAGGTTCACCTTCCGCAACACTTGGAATGTCCGTAAGTCAGTTGGAAAATTTAGGCAATACATATACTCCGGATGTACCGGCTGAAGTCATCACGTACGATCAGAATGGCAGATCGCGTAGCAGTGGCGCAGCCATGGGAGCGGCTATCCCGTAATAAAAGTTATCTTTACGAAACGATATAACGAAGTTGGATGTAAAGAAGGTGTCCATTTGGGCACCTTCTCCAATTTAGATATAGAATTCTATTATACGTAATTAAGGTTTCGCTAGTTATCATCTCGTTATTTCTTTGCTAGAAAATCTTCTCGCAGTGGTGCGAAGACATCGATGAGCATACCTGGTTCGATGCAAACACATCCATGTACTACATTTGGTGGGACATAATATCCGTCTCCTTTGCGTATTATTTTTTCTTCATTGTCTATGGTCATTTTGAAAATCCCACTCTCCACGTAGGTCACCTGTGCATGAAAATGGGAATGTAGCTCACCTACCGCATCGGCTTCAAACTGTACCTTTACAAGCATAATAGTTTCGTCATATCCGTATACCTGACGTTTTATTCCATTTCCAAGATCTTCCCACTGTTCTTGGTTATCAAATTGGAAATTTTTGCTTCTTATCATATGGAGTTACTTAAATGTATATTATATATTTCGACGTGTAAATGTACGAAATCGTTATCGTGAATAAAATTGCGCTAAATCGTTGAGAATGACTAAAAAATAGCTAACATTGAATGTTATAAACTTACGACTATAATAAGATGAATATTTTAGAAAGATTCTCGTTAAAAGGGAAAGTTATCGTGGTAACCGGCGGTACGGGTATTCTAGGGAAAGCTTTTGTCAAAGCCCTAGCGGAAGCGGGAGCTAAAGTTTGTATTATCGGCAGAAGCCAAGAGAAAGCGGACGAGCGGGTAAGAATGGTACAGACATTGGGTGCTGAGGCGCTAGCCGTTGTTGCCGACGTCATGGATGAAGATTCTGTTCGCAAAGCCAAAGAGCAGATTTTGAGTAAATGGAATACCATAGACGGATTAGTGAATGCGGCGGGGGGAAATATCCCGGGTGCTACTATCGGGCCGGATGATGACCTATTTGGAAACAAAATAGGGGATACTATTAAAGCAATCGAATTGAACCTTTATGGTACTATTATTCCGACGCTTATCTTTGGAGAGGTTATCGCAAAAAAAGGAAAGGGTTCTATTATCAATATATCGTCCTTAGCCGCGAGTTTACCTATTACGCGTGTTCTAGGCTATACGGTGGCGAAGCATGGCGTAGACGGTTTTACTAAGTGGATGGCAACAGAATTGGCATTACGGTATGGTGATAAGGTACGTGTGAATGCTATTGCACCAGGTGTATTTCTTACGGAACAAAATCGTACATTATTGACTAACCCCGATGGCAGCTATACGGAACGGGCAGGTAAATTTGTACAGGGGACACCATTCTCCCGTTTAGGAGATCCATCTGAATTGGAAGGTACATTGGTGTATTTGCTAAGCGATGCTTCAGCATTTGTTTCTGGCGAAACTATCTTTGTAGATGGTGGTTTTAATAGTTGGTGTGGAGTTTAGGTTTTATAATATGAATAAAAGATTTTTAGAGCAGACGTGGCGTTGGTATGGACCAAATGATCCTGTATCCTTACAGGATGTGAAACAGGCTGGAGCTACAGGTATTGTGTCGGCATTACACCATATTCCTCATGGTGATGTATGGCCTAAAGAGGAGATATTGGAACGGAAAAGAATAATAGAAGAAGCAGGATTGGTGTGGTCAGTGGTGGAAAGTGTAACCGTACACGAAGCTATAAAGACACGTTCGGAGCAAGTTGACTTCTATTTAGAAAATTATCGCCAAACGCTAACCAACTTAGCGGAATGTGGAATCAAAACCATATGTTATAACTTTATGCCAGTATTGGACTGGACACGGACACAATTGGACAAAGTGATGCATGATGGATCCAAGGCACTTTATTTCGATTGGATTGATCTAGCCATCTTCGATATCTTCATCTTGGATCGTCCTAATGCTAAAGCATCGTATTCAGCGGAAATTGTGGAGCAAGCAGAAGGCCGTTACGCTACTTTCGATGAAGAGGCGAAGAAATTTTTGCTTTCCAATGTATTAATGGGTATTCCAGGAGAGAAAGATCCATCACTGGAAGATTTACAACGAAGCATTGATATTTATGCGGAGATTGGCTTCGATGGATTGCGGGAGAATCTGACTTATTTTCTTTCCTCCATTGCAGATATTTGTGAGAAGCACGGTATAAAAATGACCATCCATCCAGATGATCCTCCATATCCTATCTTGGGACTTCCGAGAATCGCCGGTAATTTGGCAGATTTTGAATATATTATCAAAACGGTAGACAAACCGTTTAATGGTATTTGTTTTTGTACAGGCTCATTAGGTGCTGGACCTGATAACGATTTGGTGCAAATATTTAAGCATGTACAACATCGGGTGAATTTTGTGCATTTACGTAACGTAAAGAAAGACGCTATAGGGAGTTTTTATGAAGCAGATCACTTGGATGGTGATGTTGATATGTATGCCGTTATGAAAGAGCTGGTTGCTGAAAACCAAAAACGGGAAAAACCTATTCCATTTCGACCGGATCATGGACATCAAATGTTGGACGACTTGAATAAAGTTACTAATCCGGGATATTCGGCAATTGGACGTCTACGGGGATTGGCAGAACTGCGTGGGTTAGAATTAGGGATAATAGGTAGTAAGTAGCTAGGCTATTATCCAATAGTAGAGCGTCGAAGCTGAATAGACGTGGGTAGTTTAATGTCTTCCCATTCGATTTGGCTTCGATTCTTTTTTTGCATGGTTTCGACCAATTTGTTTACCGAAATTTCTCCGATCTCTGTCGTTGGTTGCCGAATCGTACTTAACGATGGGTTTAGAGAGAGAACCAAATCCGTATTGGCAAAGCCAATAACCGCAAGGGTTTCGGGTACTTTTATTTCTAATTTGGCCAAAATGCCCAATAAATGAGTAGTGATAGTATCGGCGACACCAATAATAGCATCGGGCGGGTTTGATAACTGTAACAAGGCTTTCACATGTTTTTCCATGTCATCTTGTAGATCCGATAAGCTTTTTACATTACAATACAGGATATATTCCGGTGTGACGGGTATCTGGCAATCATTATGGGCTTCGATATACCCCGATAATCTTTTTGTCGTAATACCTTGACGCGCACCACAGAATATGGCTATCTTCCTTCGCCCGATATCCAAAAGGTGTTTACAGGCGTTGTATGTTCCTTCGGAATTCAGTACGCCTACTTTATGCGTATCTAAAGGATAATGCGTCCTGTCAAAGATAACAACAGGTGTCGTTTTGAGGATTTGTTTGGCTAGATCTATATTCGATTCTTCGTGAATGGGACACAAGAGAATCCCATCTACCGATTTGTCTAACATGGATTGGAGAGCTTGTTTTTCAAGCTCTTCATTTTCCATGGTATTCATGATGATGATTCGGTAATGATGAGTAGCAGCGGCTTTTTGCATTCCAGCAATAATCTGTGCTTCAAAAGGTCCGGTCATCTTGGGAAGAACAACACCGATTGTATTCGTTTTTCCTGTTTTAAGGAACTTGGCGAGCACATTAGGTTGATAGTTGTGCTTTTTTGCAAACTCCTGTACCGTTCTCTTGGTCACCTCGCTAATTTCGTGACTATCATTTAATGCCTTTGATACGGTAGAAACGGACATATTTAATGCCTGGGCTAAACTTTTGAGCGTTGTCTTCGCCATTTTATCTTATCTAAGGTCAACTATCTCATAATTGGGATAATTTGATGCATTGAATATAAACTTTGTCGCCGGAATTCGATGATTTACATATAACGTATTAATTGTGTAGGTATATCGTGCTCCCGATTTATCGTTTATCACAACATCATGGATATGTTTATTTTTATTTATCCGCAGCTTGATTTTTGCATAATTTGTCTTTGTGTCGGTAGGCGTTAATTCGATGACATTCAATACATCTTTGCCTAGCGTTTCATCTTTCGTACTTTTATACGTAAATCCATTTTTATAGAATGTAAAAAGATTATTGGGGCCAATGCTTTCGGTATTATTGTCTGACTCACTGACTTGTACCTCTTTGTCCTCCTTGAGAACAGACCAGGTACTTTCACCATCACTTATAATATCTTGCTCATTTAACTCGATACGGAACTGGTTCTTCGGTTTGTTCAAGAACAAGGTTCCCTTATCTATATGGCTTCCTCCTTGAGCTTGCTGCATCGAAAAACTAAAGTTAGACTGTATAGTTTGGTACGCATCGTATTTAGCAGATATGTCATCCAGTAGTTTCTTTGCTTTTGCGTCCGTTTGTGCAAATACAATTAGAGACATACAAATGAATGCCACCAGTACCATTATTTTCTTCTCCATCTTATTCTTTATTTCTTAACGTGTCTAAATACTGTTCCAGCGAATACTCGTCGGGATAAAGTACTTCTCGTGCTTTACTCCCCTCAAAAGGTCCTACAATACCTGCAGCCTCCAATTGGTCGATTATTCGTCCCGCTCTGTTGTAGCCTAGTTTTAGTTTACGTTGAATCAATGATGTTGAGCCTTGCTGGTGCATCACAATCAATCGTGCCGCTTCTTCGAAGAGTTGGTCGCGTTCGCTCAAATCAAACTCCGTATTGCCACTTCCTTCTCCGTTTTCGTCTACATATTCCGGTAGCATGAAAGCAGATGGATATCCGCGCTGACTTCCGATAAACTCCGATATTTGCTCGACTTCCGGCGTATCTACGAAGGCGCATTGGATACGTGTCAGATCACTTCCTGTTGCCAAAAGCATATCCCCACGACCGATAAGCTGGTCGGCGCCTCCGGCGTCCAAAATTGTACGGGAGTCGACTTTAGACAAAACCCTAAATGCAAGACGTGCGGGAAAGTTCGCTTTAATAGTACCTGTAATAATATTTACCGACGGCCTTTGTGTAGCGATGACCAAATGTATTCCCACGGCACGTGCCAATTGTGCAAGTCTCGCAATAGGTGTTTCCACTTCTTTGCCCGCAGTCATCATTAAATCCGCAAACTCATCAACTACCAGAACGATATAAGGTAAGAATCGATGACCCTCTTCAGGGTTTAATCGGCGGTTCACAAATTTTGCATTATACTCTTTCAAGTTACGTACGGCTGCATTCTTTAGCAGGTCGTAACGTTGATCCATTTCAATGCAAAGGGAATTGAGCGTGTTGATGACCTTTTTTGTGTCGGTAATGATCGCCTCGTCTTCATTCGGCAGTTTTGCCAAGAAATGACGCTCTATTGTTTTAAAAAGAGAGAGTTCGACCTTCTTGGGGTCAACCATTACAAATTTCAACTCGGCAGGGTGTTTCTTATATAATAAAGAAGTCAGAATTGCATTGATACCAACCGATTTACCTTGTCCTGTGGCACCGGCTACCAGCAAGTGAGGCATTTTTGCCAAATCCGCTATATAGACCTCATTTGATATCGTTTTACCCAGCGCAATAGGCAAATCCATGTCCGTTTTCTGGAATTTTTCCGTTGCCAGAACTGAGCGCATGGACACCATTTCGGGCGAACTATTAGGCACTTCGATACCAATAGTTCCTTTACCGGGCATCGGTGCAATGATACGTATACCCAGTGCTGCAAGGCTCAAAGCGATGTCGTCTTCCAGATTTTTGATTCTGGAAATACGCACACCCGGTTTCGGAATGATTTCATATAATGTTACCGTTGGGCCGATCGTTGCTTTAATATGTTCAATCTCGATACTGTAGTTGCGTAATGTTTCGACGATACGGTTTTTATTGGCTTCCAGCTCTTGCTGATTAATAGTGATTTTGCCGCTTCCGTATTCTTTTAGTAAGTCTAACGCTGGATATTGGTAACCCGAAAGATCCAGTTTGGGATCATATTCGCCGAACTCAGCAACAAGATCGTTGGCTGTAATTGCTTTTTCCTCCACCACTTTCTCTACACTAAGTGCAGGTCCATCAGTAGTAGGCTTTGATTCGTTACGTACCAAGTTCTCAATAGGTTCAGGCGTATCTACGGTAAAGGTAATTTCATGTTCATTGACCTTTTTGTTTGTCGCTTCTACCGGAGGAAGGGTTGTAGGTGTATAAGGAAGAAGGTCCTCTTGTGCGGTATTTTCTTCCTCCTCTTCCAATGTCTCCTCATGAAGGGTATTTCGTGAAATATTTGAAGATGAATTTAACTTGTTGGCAAACGCTTCAAAATTATCTTCTTCGTCTTCCTCCATGTCTTCTTCTATCTTTTTTGATGACCACGTCCATTTTAAATCTAAATTGTAAATAAGGATGAGTGCGGCTAAATAAGCAAAAGCTAAGAGGGCAGCAATCCCGGTACTACCTATTTGGACTTTTAACAGTTGATTCGTCCAATAACCAAACTTCCCTTCCAATATATGAGGAGAATCTGTCAGGAAATCCTGAAAGAACCCTAACGTTACAGAGAGATAAATGATCGCTGTCGATGAATAGATAATTGTTTTCCATACGGGTAAAAGGGATTTACGATATAGAAATTTATATCCAACAATAAAGAGGATAAACGTGAATAGAAAGGAGGCTACACCAAACCATTCGTAAATGAATTGATTGGCAAGTAAGGCTCCCAGTTTCCCTAGCTTGTTTTCGACAACTGGAAGTTCGACGGCTTCGTCCGCTAGTTCATCTGCGCTTCGAAACAGGGTAGACCATCCGCCGTTTGTTTCCGTGATATAACTTTGATCTTGTTTCCATGTAAAGAGATACGAAACAAATGAAACAGCCATAATGAAAGAAACAAACAGTAGGAAGATGCCCAATATTTTCAGAGCTTTTCGCTGCCCTTCTGAAAAATTGATGTTTTCAAACGAGTTAAATCGTTTTTTCTTGCTGTATGATACATTCCCTGTGATACGTGAAGCACGTTTAAGACTGCTTCCGTTACCGGAATTTTTAAATGTATTTCCTTTGTTTGACATGAAAATTAGATAACTTTCCTAGTTACAAACTTAGGAAAAATAAAGGAAATGCTATCTTCCTCTTACTTCACAATAACCAAAAAGTAATTTTTCTTTCCACGTTGCACCACGACGTACCGGTCGCTGATTAAGTATTTGGGGTCGATCGTTAATTCAATGTCGTTGATTTTCTCTTTGTTGATAGCTACACCGCCGCCCTGCAACATTTTCCGTGCTTCGCCCTTTGAGGGGAAAACGTGTGTATGGACGGCGAGAAAATCCAATACATTGATACCTTGTGTAAGCTGATCTTTGTTGATTTCAAACTGTGGGACACCGTCGAAAACTTCGAGTACGTCATCGTGGCTTAATTCTGTCAAGAATTCCAAGGAACCGTTGCCGAATAAAAATTCTGACGTTTTAACGGCTGTTTCGTAATCTTTCTCCGAGTGCGTGCGTATAGTAATATCTCTTGCCAATGCTTTTTGCACAGCTCGGGTATGCGGAGCTACATCGTGTTCTGCAATGATGTCGTCAATTTCTTCTTTTGTCTTTAGCGTAAAGATTTTAATCCAGTTTTTGGCGTCATCATCTGTTGTGTTCAACCAAAACTGATAAAATTTGTATGGTGATGTTTTCTTTGGATCCAACCAAACCGCTCCTGACTCCGTTTTGCCAAACTTCTGTCCGTCTGCTTTTTTGATCAATTGGGTCGTAATAGCATAGGCCGTCCCTTGGTCTTGGCGGCGAATAATTTCACTACCAGTGACGATATTCCCCCATTGGTCTGATCCGCCCATCTGTACTTTACAATTGTGATGTTTCCACAAATAGTAAAAATCGTAACCTTGTATCAATTGATAGGTAAATTCCGTAAAGGAAAGGCCACTGTCGCCCTCTAGGCGTTTTTTTACAGAGTCTTTCGCCATCATGTAATTTACTGTGATCAGCTTACCTACGTCGCGGATAAAGTCCAGAAATTTAAAATCCTTGAACCAATCATAGTTATTAACCATCTTAGCGTCGTTGTCACCATCCCCAAAATGCAGGAATTTGGAAAGTTGTGTTTTTAAACTAGTGACATTGTGTTGTAATGTGGCTTCATCTAATAGATTACGCTCGGCAGACTTAAAAGAAGGATCTCCGATCATCCCCGTAGCCCCGCCCACTAGTGCAACCGGTTTATGTCCCGCATTTTGAAAGTGAATGAGGGTCATAATCTGTGTTAAATGTCCCACATGCAGCGAATCTCCTGTTGGATCGAAGCCGATATAGCCAGAAACTTTTTCTTTATTCAGTAATTCTTCTGTTCCGGGCATGATATCTTGTAACATCCCTCTCCAACGTAGTTCTTCTACAAAGCTCATCTTTTTGTGGTTAAATTTTTTCAATTAAGATTGCAAAGATACGAGATTAACCCGTATCTTACGATAAATAAATAAGAAGTTTGGGCTTGTGAATTTTTTGTCGCATTATTATTTTGAACGCTACAGCCCGCATTCTGAAAGGATATTAGGTGCATTGCTTCCGGATTTACTTAAGAATGTGGATAAGCGGTACAATTTTCATCCTCAGCGGTTTGAAGAGGCACTTTTTGCTCATCCAAAAACGATGTGGATATCAGAAGGCTGGTATAGGCATGTAGAAGTTGATCGCCTTTTTCATGCGTCTGGTTTCTTCCTCGACCACACACACGCACTGCGAAGAAAATTGGATTCTGTTGTAGCTCACCTCCCGATTCGGGCATCTTTTTTAGCCCATATTACACTCGAACTTTTGCTGGACCACCTCTTAATCGATCATACCCTCGTCAATGCCAATAGACTATATGAGCATTTAGAACACGTTGCGAGCACGACCATAGAAAAATATTTACGGACTATAGGAGAAGTGGATGTCGAACGTTTCTTTATTTTTTATCAACGCTTTGTGACTTCCCGTTATATATTGGACTATGCTGATATTAACAATCTTTCTCATGCACTCTTCAATATATGCAAACGGGTGTGGACATTTGAAAATAACACCGAAGACCATAACCGGTTGACCGAGTGTCTGCAAGTATATAAAGAACGGTATCTATCGAACTATATGGATATCTTTCATGAGATACAAGATAAAATAGTCTAGTTTGGGTTATTTTTATCATTTTTGCCTGATAATGAAGTTAACATTCGCACCATCCAAATTAGACAAAAATATATGATGAATAAACTTTTCCGCAAGAAGAGTGTTGACCAGATAATTGCAGATGCTCAAAAAGGGACGGGGCTTTCTAAAGTGTTGGGCGTTCGTGATTTGGTTTCACTTGGAATTGCGGCTATCGTCGGTGCCGGAATATTTAGTACCATTGGACTAGCCAGTTATGAAGGAGGGCCTGCGATTTCCTTGCTTTTTATTTTTGTGGCTTTTGCATGTGTATTTACGGCGCTGGCCTATGCACAATTTGCCAGTACAGTTCCCGTATCGGGGAGTGCGTATACTTACGCTTATGTCACCTTTGGAGAACTCTTTGCCTGGATTATTGGCTGGGCACTCGTTTTAGAATATGCTGTATCCAATACAGTAGTGGCCATCTCTTGGTCTCAATATTTTGCATCAATGTTAGAGGGATTCGGCGTGCACATTCCGAAGTGGCTGGCTATGGCTCCCGGATATGCCCTTGATGCGCATGAAAAGTTTCTCTCGGAAGGAATGGACGCACTTAGCGCTTCGGATAAGGTCGGACTGCATGCATACCTATCGGCTCCCCGAATCGGTGAAGTGCCGATTATTTTCGATTTACCTGCGGGCTTAATTACGGTACTTGTTACTTGGCTGGTATATATCGGTATCAAAGAATCGCAGCGGGCAAGTAATATGATGGTTGCCGTTAAAGTAGGAATTATTTTGTTGGTGATCGCGGGAGGAATTTTCTTCATTAAACCGGAGAACTGGACGCCTTTTATGCCTAATGGCGTTCCGGGCGTCATGGGATCGGTAGCGGCAGTGTTCTTTGCGTTTATCGGATTTGATTCGATATCTACAACAGCGGAAGAGTGTAAGAATCCGCAACGTGATTTGCCACGGGCAATGATTCTATGTTTGGTCATATGTACGATATTGTATGTAGCTATTACATTGGTTTTGACAGGGATGGTAAACTATACGGAACTAAATGTAAAAGATCCTTTGGCATTTGTATTTAAGTATGTCGGTTTTGACCACATGGCGGGCATTGTATCGGTAACTTCGGTTGTAGCCATTACCAGTGCACTAGTAGTGTATCAATTGGCGCAGCCGAGGATATGGATGACGATGAGCCGGGATGGTTTGCTATGGAAAAAGTTTGCGCGTGTGCATCCGAAGTATCGGACTCCTTCTTTTGCAACTATCGTTACGGGTGTTGTGGTGGCGATACCGTCATTATTTTTTAAAATGGACTTTTTCGTTGATTTGACCAGTGTGGGAACATTCTTCGCGTTTATCCTTGTCTGTGGTGGCGTGTTGTATATGGATCATACCGGACTGTCTGCGAAATCGAAATTCAGAGTGCCTTATATCAACGGGAAATATTTGATCGGACTGGGTTTTGTTGTTGCTTGGGTCATCATTTATCGTTATGGACAAGGCGCTTTACAAGAATGGGAAGAGATGCCGTGGCTAGAAATAATAGAGCATAAATCGCTGCTAGTGATCTTTTGGCTAGTCTGGTTGATATTGGCGGTCATGGGATTTAAGTATCGGTTTTCCTTGTTGCCCGTTACAGGGATTTTGATCAATCTTTATCTGATGAGCCAGCTGGGCGCAAGTAACTGGATTATATTTTTAATATGGCTGGCGATTGGGCTGGTGCTTTATTTCGTATACGGTTATAAACATTCAAAGTTAAATAGGGAACATAACATCCACGAAATTTAACATCCTTTTTTAAAAAGCTATAAATAAAAAGTACTAACTTTATATGAAGTATTAAGTTGAATATTAGGTTATTCGGGTATTGATACTTGGCTTTATAAACAAAAAAATGATGTTATGGGATATCAAACGAAAAAAATCAGCATATTCTTTCTGGCTTTTTTTGGATTGATTTTTTCCTATGCTCAAAAAAAGTTAGCGGTTTTTCCGTATGAAGAAGCTGGTTTAAATGAAGAGGAGGCGGTTATCCATTTGCTTAGCAGGTTTACATACGGTTATAATGTAGATCATGTACAGGAAGTCCAAAGAGAAGGTTTAGAAAAATGGTTTTTTAAACAGCTACAGGGAGAAATGGAGGACAAGGAACTGACGGAAATGCTGGAACCGTACGCCGACGCTATACTGGATAATAAAACGTTGGCCGAGAAATATCCCCGAAACACTCGCGTAAGGAGAATGATGGTTGACGAAGGATACATACCGAAAGATTCGATCATAAATGGGAGTACTTTTTTAAAAAAGCGTATAAGGCTTATTTGGAAGAAAAAGGCTTTCGACCTCAACAAGAACTATATAAAAAGTTTATTGCGGCAAAAATACTTCGGGCAGCATTTTCCGCTAATCAACTCCGGGAAGTCATGACGGATTTCTGGTTCAACCATTTTAACGTCTCCTTTACAAAACCACAATCAGCGCCGTTTATCCCGTCTTATGAAAATCACGCTATTCGTCCGAAAGCATTGGGGAAATTCGACAATTTGTTGTTAGCGACCGCCAAATCTCCTGCGATGTTGCTCTATCTAGACAATGCATCCAGTGTTGGCGTACGATCCAACTCAAAGAATAAAGTGGGTATAAATGAAAATTATGCCCGGGAACTTATGGAGTTGCACACATTGGGGGTCGACGGAGGATATACACAGAAAGACGTTTCCGAAGTAGCACGCATATTAACTGGCTGGACAATTTATCCTATGAACGGATATGGAAATCAAAACTTGATTAAACAAATCACGAAAGGAAATGAGGTACAACGTCAAAGCAGGATCGAGGGAGATTTTGTTTTTGCTGCGAATAGACACGATAAGCAACTGAAAACAGTGCTGGGAAAAGACTTTGAAAACAATGGATACAATGAAGGAGTTGAACTAATTTCCTATTTATCTTCCAGACCAGCGACGGCTCGTTTCATTTCAGAGAAGATAGCGGTCCGTTTTGTTGATGATACTCCTCCCGAAATGTTGATCGATAAAATGGCGAATACTTTTTTAGCATCGAATGGAGATATTAAGCAAGTTTTGACAGCCATGGTTTATTCTCCAGAGTTTTGGAGTCGGGAGAATATATGTAGTAAAGTGAAAACACCTTTCGAACTCGCCATTAGCAGCGTGAGGGCTTTGGATGCTCAAGTCGAAAACCCCAATCATTTGATTAACTGGATTACCAGAATGGGAGAAAAGAAATACTATTATATTGCACCAACCGGTTTTCCAGATAAATCCGGTTATTGGATCAATACGGGTTCACTATTGAATAGGATGAATTTTGGATTGTCTTTTGCATCCAATAAAAATTCAGGTGTAACTATAGACCTTTTGAAACTGACGGAAGATCACGAACCAGAAAGTCCGGAACAAGCCTTAAAAATTTATACAGAATTATTGCTGCCTTCTACGGACTTTATAACATTGAAAAACCGTCTTTCGCCTTTATTGACGACACAGGATTTACAGAAAAAAGTAGCGAAGTCCGCCGACAGTAATTTTCCTATACCGGATGAAGAAATGGAGGTCGCTAATAGAAAAAAAATAAATAGTAGGAAATCAAATAATGCCATGTTGGCGCAGGTGGTTGGGCTTATTATAGGCTCGCCCGAATTTCAAAGACGTTAACCATGTATACACGAAGAGCATTTTTAAAATCTTCCGGATTGGGCTTGTTAGGAATAGGCCTGATGGGCGGAGTTCCTGCTTTTGTAACAGAGGCGGTGGCAAGGGAAAAAAACAATTCCCTTTATAATAAAAGGAGAGTTATTGTCTGTATTTTCCAACGTGGAGCAATGGACGGTTTGATGGCTGTTAGTCCATTTGACGATCTATATTTCAAGCAGGCACGCCCTACGTTGTTCATGGATATTACAAAAAAAGCATCCGAAAATCCATTGATAGACCTCGATGGACGTTTCGGGTTACATCCAAGTATGAAAGCGTTTGAAACGGTTTTTCGCGATAAGCGATTGGCTGTTGTACATGGTATAGGTTCTCCCAATACCACCAGATCTCATTTTGACGCGCAAGACTACATGGAATCAGGCACACCCTTTCAAAAAAATACAAATAGCGGATGGCTAAACAGAGCTGTAGGGTTGTTGGGGCATGATAATATCAGGACACCGTTTTCCGCGGTAAGCTTGACACCCGCACTTCCCCGCTCGTTGTATGGCGAACAGGAAGCTTTAGCCATCAGTGACTTAAAGACATTTAAAATCCAGGGGAATGTTTCCTTAGTAAATCAGAATGCCAAAAGTTTTGAAGATCTATACGACAAAGCTACAGATGACTTATTGCGTGATACCGGAAAAGAAAGTTTTGAGGCAATGAAGCTATTACAACGCGATATGACGAAGAATTACCAACCCGCTAATAATGTAGTCTATCCGAGTAGTAGCTTAGGTAATTCATTGAAACAGGTTGCCCAACTTATTAAAATGGATGTTGGATTGGAGGTTGCTTTTACAGAATCGAACGGATGGGATACACATTTTAACCAAGGTAAAGAGACGGGGATATTTGCCCGAAACGTAGGGGATTTATCTAACGCGATAATGGCATTTTGGAATGATATAGAGGCCTATCAGGATGATGTATTGGTAATGACAATGACCGAATTTGGTCGTACGGTACATCAGAACGGCACGAATGGTACCGATCATGGCAGAGCTTCCTGCAATTTTATCTTAGGAAATCATGTAGACGGCGGCAAGGTGCATGGCGTAGTTGATGTATTGGCAAAAGAAAACTTGGAAGATGGAAGGGACTTACCTGTAACAACAGACTTTAGAACAGTATTTTCCGAAGTTGCTGATAAACATCTTCGAATAAAAGATAAAAATGAACTTTTCCCCGATTGGGATGGGAAGCGAATAGGGGTTTTGCGGTGAGCAGACTTTCCTCATATTCATGGTTTTCGTGGATTGATACGATTTCTTTGATCTATTAATTTTACGTGTAAAAATTTAATAATCATTGTCATGAAAAACAGTCTATTTATTCTCATGGTTTTTCTGTTTTCTTTACCTTATGTAGGGATTTCACAAGAACTGGCAACTGTAACAAAAAAAGATAGCAAAGTTTACGTAGTCGGCGTATCAAAAAACGAAGATGCTATCAATGCAGCAGATAAGCTGGTTGATGATTTAAAAGATTGGTCGTACTGGGAAGTAAAGTCGACTAAAGACGAGGCAGATTTTGTGCTTAAAGTCGATATTAAAACTTCAAAGGGGGTGACGCTTACCTCATGGGGAGGTACATCTTATAGTTTGATCGCTCAAATTACCGATAAAAGTGGAGATGTTCTGTGGGAATCTTCTCAATATAAAGCAAGTCCGAATGGGACAAATGGTTTCAATGCGGCGAATGCTGTGGTGAAAAAGTTCGTCCGGGCATTAAAGAAGAAATTTAAAGAGTAAATTCAAAGAAAATAGAATCTATCTTGTTTCTGATAAAAAGCGGAAATACTACGTTCCGAATATTTTTTCGTTAAAAAATCGTTAATCAATCGATTGCATTAGTAATTTTTTTATATTTACGCCCTGTTTAAAATAAAACTATTGAAAAATTATGTGTGGAATCGTTGGTTACGTAGGTAGCAACCTAGCATATCCGGTACTTATTGACGGATTAAAAAAATTAGAATATAGAGGTTACGATAGCGCAGGTGTCGCCTTACATACCGGAAATTCAATTAAAGTTTATAAAAAAGAGGGAAAGGTATCTGCTTTGGAAGAATCCGTTTACGGAAAAAATATCCAAGCAACAATAGGGATTGGGCATACACGTTGGGCAACGCACGGGGAGCCGTCTGACAGAAATGCCCATCCCCATTCTTCCAATTCGGGAAATATCGCCATGATACATAACGGTATCATCGAAAACTATGCACAGCTAAAGAACGAGCTTCTTCAGAAAGGCTATACGTTTAAAAGTGATACCGATTCGGAAGTGCTAGTAAATTTTATTGAAGATATTAAAATCAACAATGAATGTTCGTTGGAAGAAGCGGTGAGAATCGCGTTGAAAAGAGTTGTAGGAGCCTATGTGATTTTATTATTGGACAACGATTTACCAGATACTATTATTGCGGCTCGAAAAGGAAGCCCATTAGTTATAGGAATAGGAGAGAATGCGCACTATTTGGGATCTGATGCTTCACCCATGCTAGCTTATACAAAAGAAGTGGTCTATATTAATGATTACGAATTGGCAATTGTACGTCCAGATGAGTTAATTTTAAAAAATCTGGGAAATGAACGGATTACGCCTTTCGTGCAGAAACTAGATATGGAGTTGGCCGCAATCGAAAAAGGTGGTTTCGACCATTTTATGCTAAAAGAAATTTTCGAACAACCCCAAACTATTTTTGATTCATTGCGCGGTCGTATGGATGCTGAACACTCATCCATTACTTTAAGTGGTGTCGACAAGATTACTGACAAGTTATTGCAAGCCAACCGTATTATTATCGTTGCTTGCGGAACAAGTTGGCACGCGGGATTACTGGCAGAATATGTTATTGAAGAATTATGCCGCATCAATGTAGAGGTGGAGTATGCATCTGAGTTTAGGTACAGAAACCCTATTATAACGGACCAGGATGTCATCATTGCAATTTCCCAAAGTGGAGAAACGGCCGATACACTCGTAGCATTGGAAAATGCGAAAAAGCAGGGGGCTACTATTTTCGGATTGGTTAATGTGGTAGGATCGTCCATCGCGAGGATATCCGATGCTGGCGCTTATACACACGCCGGACCTGAAATAGGTGTTGCCAGTACCAAAGCATTTACCGCACAATTGGCTGTACTCTATTTAATTGCACTGAAAGTTGCCCAATTAAAAGGAAATATCGACGCGACACTGTTTAATAGATTATTAGCCGATCTGGCAAAAGTTCCGGAATACGTAAAGGAAATACTAGACGACCAAGTTGAAGGCATACAAGAGATTGCAGAGAAGTATAGTGACGCAAAAGACTTTCTTTATTTAGGAAGGGGATATAACTTCCCGATTGCGTTGGAAGGAGCTTTAAAGTTGAAAGAGGTTTCCTACATCCACGCAGAAGGATATCCTGCAGCGGAAATGAAACACGGACCTATTGCTTTGGTTGATGAACAACTGCCCGTGGTTTTTGTTGCAACAAAAGATAGTTATCATGAAAAGATAATCAGCAATATCCAGGAAATTAAAGCGCGAAAAGGAAAAGTAATTGCTGTGGTATCCCAAGGTGATAACGTTGCTGCGGAGTTAGCGGACGACGTGATGTTTGTGCCACAAGTGCATGAAATAATCGCACCTATTTTATCGGTAGTTCCATTACAGCTTCTGTCCTATTATATTGGTATAAATAGAGGGCTAGATGTAGATAAACCAAGAAATCTGGCGAAATCGGTAACTGTTGAATAGGAGGTATGTCAAAGATAATAAAAGAAAAACTGGCTGATTTAGGATACCATTTTATTCCTGAAGCCTACCTGCAACATGGTGACGAATATTATTTTCGTAATCAACAGTTCCCTGATAATGGGAAGTTCCGAAATCTGACACAGGAAGAAATTAAAATTCTGGTCAGAAATGATAACTATTCCAATAATTGGAGTCATGTTTTGGTCACCGATAAGTTTATTCCCGAGCAAATTCAACATTCCAAATTTTACGGACTTGTCCGTATAGGCGATATGGACGATGTCTATCTCAATTTTCGAGATCTCCGTTTGCCTTGCGGCATTTATAATTCTACCATTGTCAGTAGTGATTTTGGAAGCGTTGTAGCTATTCATAATGTGCGTTATATGGCTCATTTTATTATTGGTGACGAAGTGATGTTAGCCAATATCAGTGAAATGGAAACCAGCAGTAGCGCCAAATTTGGGAATGGTATTCTAAAAACGGATGATGTCGAAGAACGTCGGATTCGCCTCGAGCTCTGTAATGAAAATGGAGGTCGTTCCGTATTACCTTTTGATGGAATGCAGGCAGGTGATGTTTATTTGTGGTCCCGCTATAGAGATGATCAGGAATTGCAAGGCCGTTTTCAAGAAATGATGGAAACACAGTTTTCGCCACATCATGGTTTTTATAGTGAGATTGGTCATCATTCTGTGGTCAAGAATACCCATACTATTAAAGATATAAAAATGGGTTCACATGCTTATGTAAAGGGAGTAAATAAGCTGAAGAACCTAACTGTTAATTCGTCGGCAGAATCGTATACACAAATAGGAGAGGGGTGTGAACTGGTAAATGGTATTATCGGGTATGGGTGTCGTATCTTCTACGGAGTTAAGGCTGTTCGTTTTATCTTGTCCTCCAATTCCCAACTAAAATATGGTGCCCGGTTGATTAATTCCTTTTTAGGAGATAATTCCACTATTTCCTGCTGTGAGGTTTTAAATTCATTGATTTTTCCGGCACACGAACAACATCACAACAATTCGTTCCTTTGCGCAGCGCTAGTGAAAGGGCAGAGTAATATGGCGGCAGGTGCTACCGTAGGATCTAACCATAATTCCAGAGCAGCGGATGGTGAAATCATTGCCGGACGTGGGTTTTGGCCAGGTCTATGCGTCAGCCTAAAACATAATTCTCGTTTTGCATCGTATACACTGATCGTAAAAGGAGATTTTCTGCATGAATTGAATATCCGTTTTCCTTTCTGTTTGGTAAGTAATGAAGTGGACACCAATCGTTTGATTGTATTGCCAGCGTATTGGTTTTTATATAATATGTACGCCATGATGCGTAATACATCGAAGTTCCAATCCCGCGACAAAAGAAAATTCAAAAATCAATATATCGAGTATGACGTATTGGCACCAGACACGGTGAATGAAATGTTTGATGCACTCGCAGAAATTGAAAAGGCTGTCGGCAAAGCTTATAGTGATGAAAACACGGCGTCAGACCTACAAGACTTGGGCAAGCGTATATTATTGTCTGATGAGCAGCTCGCAGGAAAAGATATTTTGTTGGACAACGTGGAGTTTTCCAGAAGAAAGGTGGTATTGGCCAAACCCAAAGAAGCCTATCTGACGTATCAGCGAATGATTCGCTATTATGCTGTGACGGAGATAATCACTTTTTTGGAAAAATCTTCACTTGCCGATTTGCAGACACTTATCTCTTCCATTCCAACGACACGCAGTTTGTTTGAAAACATCGGCGGGCAGTTGGTGCCAAAAACAAAACTGGATACCTTATTAACGGATATTCGCAATAACAAGATTTCGTCGTGGAAGGATGCACACGCTCGTTATCATGCTTGGAGTGATGTATATATAGAAGACAAGTTTAACCATGCCATTGCTTCGTTGGCGGAGGTTACAGATAGAAATCTGTCATTTTGGGATGATCAATTTATGAAGGAACTGATGGAAGAAGCGCTGGAAACCCGCCGCTGGATTTTTACGGAGATCGAAGGTTCGCGTTCTAAAGATTATCAAAACCCATTTAAGCAAATGGTCTATGATTCCTATGAAGAAATGGAAGAAGTCGTTGGCCATTTGAAAGATAACGACTTTATCAATAAAGAACGTAACGGACTTCTTGATTTTGAACAATCTGTAAAAAAGATCCTGGATTCCTTGTCCGTGGTTGATTGATCTTAAGGATACGTGTCTAAAAGCTGGCAATTACCAGCTTTTAGATACATTCTCACAATTTAACTTTAGAAACCTTATACGGTTTCTTGATCGCTTTATGAGCTGCTTCTTTCGCTATTTTTGCTTGTAATTCCGTTACTTTCTCTGGCTTATAAGAGTTTTTACGGACATCTTCACCAAAGATTTTTTCATACCATGTACATGCGGCAGTAAAACGACCATAATCTAATTGTAGATGATAACCATCACGGGTGAAGGTATCACCCATAGAGCTCGTTCGTGCATTCTGAATCGCCGTACCGGCAGGAATAATATATTTAAAATCACCTAGTTTAGATACTTTCTTGGAGACATCAGCAATCGCCTTGTACATTGTCAACTGGTCACGATCATAGTTTGCGAAACCTTTATGGTCCGAATCATGTTGATAAGCCCAAGTCTGATGATAAACAAATTGTGTTTCGGGACTTACTTTTGCTCTTACATAGCTGACAAGCTCGGGTAGGCTCTTCATAACAACATCGTACTTGCCAGAAAGTGGACTAGCCTGTTGGAAACTTATATAATCCCAGTTTTCATCACTTAGTGCTTGTGAGATACTGACATCCTTTGTTGTCATCTTTTTACCGTCAAGCCCAGTTTTGCGGTACTGGTATTTCTCCGCGTTTTCATTAGCGTTCGTTACGTGTAAGGACAAGGGTGCACCACCAATATAAAGATTACCGATGACCATCTTTTTTCCTGTGTTTGATCCTAAATCATGCAAGTAATTCTCAATGCCATCTTCTGAGAAGCTATTGCCTATGGCTAAAATTTTGATGACATCGTCGTCTTTAGGTGACACTTGCGCAATAGTGACCAACTGTATGAATACGGTGAATAATAAAAGAAAGGATTTCCTCATGGTTTTTAATTTAATATGTTTTATCTCAATTTATCCAATATATTTAGAAACGGTTATGCTGCGAATATAACGAAACTACGTTTTTTTATCGTATTGAACTTAAACATTTTGCACTTTAATACACGAAATGTCTATTAACAATGGTATTTTTGGGGTATAATGGCTTATAAGTTTGTAGACAACTACCGGGAAAGAGGCGCGAGAAAACAACTCGTAAAACATTTGGAAAAGCGAGGAATAGAGGATAAGCGTGTATTGCAGGCTATCGGAAAAGTGCCTCGTCATTTTTTCTTTGATGAAACCTTCTGGAATCAGGCCTATCGAGATATTGCGTTTCCCATAGGTGACGGTCAAACCATCTCGCAACCGTATACAGTTGCTTATCAATCCGAATTGCTCCATGTCAAAAAAGGAGATAAAATATTGGAAATTGGGACAGGATCGGGATATCAAACTTGTATTTTGATGGAATTAGGAGCGGATGTATACACCATTGAGCGCCAGGAAAATTTATACCGTCGAACCATTCAAGTGCTACCTTATATGGGATATACCCCCCATTTTTTTTTAGGGGACGGTTCTCGAGGTGTCCCGGAACATGCCCCGTATGATAAAATTATTGTTACTGCAGGAGCCCCATTTGTACCCGAAGTCATGTTAAAACAATTGAAATACGGAGGGCTGTTGGTTATTCCGGTAGGGGATGAGAAATCTCAGAAAATGGTCACTATTCTGCGTGTAGGGGAAAATGACTTTGAACGTATAGAACTGGATACATTCCGTTTTGTTCCATTAGTAGGAGACCAAGCTTGGTAGAATGGTAAGAAGTATTAATAAGAATGATCTATAATAAATATCAAGAGCGTATTCAAAGGGCGAAGGAAGAAATTCAGCGTCTGCATAAATCGATAAATCAAAATAGTTTTGCCCGTTTATTTGTCATAATCGGAGGCGGAGGTTTATTATTTTATCTGGTTCAACAGGAAAATCTTTCGTTGTTATTATTAGCTGTTTTGGCCATAGTATTCCTGTTTGCGTTTCTAATACGACGGCAGAGTAAGTTGGAAAAACAACATGCCGAGGCAGAGGCTTTTTTAAAGGTTAATGAAAATGAAATAACGTTGCGGGATACCCGTCAGACACTTTATAGCGACGGTGCAAATTTTGAAGATGGTCGCCATCCTTATACATCAGATTTAGATGTTTTCGGCCAATTTTCTTTGTTTTCATTGGTCAATCGGTGTGCGACGGCTTTAGGCATAGTTAAATTAGCCAATTGGTTAAAACATGCGTCTACGAAGCAGGAAATAGAAGACAGGCAAAGAGCAATAGCGGAGATAGCCGAAGATTTAGACTGGAGTCAAAACTTCCAGTCTAGGCTCTTGTTCAATGTCTATCAGAAAATAGAAGTGAAAACCTTTTTGTTGCGTTATTTTGAGGGATCTAGTTTAGCATTTGGTAATGCATTTATGCGCTTGTACGTACCTGCCGCTCCTTTTATCTTACTTGCGGGTGTGTTATTTTCGCTGTTTGTGACACCTATATGGACGGGATTGTTGTTATTGGGATTAATACATTTGTTTTGGACATTAGGATTGGCGGGCAAAGTAGGTTTGTTTTCCAGTAGGATAGATAAAGTAGGGCAAATTTTGGCAGCCTATGCGGAAGGATTGGCCTTGATAGAAACGAAAGTATTTGTTGCGACAGAAAATCAACGGCTGCAACAACAATTAGGCGTTGAAGGGATGCCACTGTCTGATGCCTTTCGGGAACTGTCAAAACTTATCAACAATCTAGATGCACGAAATAATATGCTCATGGGCGCAATCCTCAATATTATTTTGCTGTGGGATTTTAAATACGTGATGAAGATTGTGCAGTGGAAATCGAAGTACGAAGCAGATATTCTGGAAGCATTTGATGTTATTGCGGAATTTGAAGCACTAAACTCATTGGCGATATTAAAGCGCAACCATCCTTCTTGGACGACTCCCGAATTATTAAGCAGTACGGCGGAAGACAAAATTTTGGCAGTGGAAATTGCGCATCCGTTAATTCCGGTAGCGCAATCTGTAGCGAATGACTATCGTAATGAGCATCATCATATTGCTCTGATTACGGGATCGAATATGGCAGGCAAGAGTACCTTTCTTCGAACCATTGGTATTAATGCGGTTTTGGCATACGCAGGAGCTGTAACATGTGCCGCTACATTTAAATTGCCTATATATAACCTTATCTCGTATATGCGGATCAGAGATTCTTTAAATGAAAGTACATCTACTTTTAAAGCAGAATTGGATAGGATGAAGTTTATATTAGACACAGTAAAACAGAATACAGACAGTTTTTTTCTTATTGATGAGATGTTGCGTGGAACTAACTCGGTAGATAAATATCTGGGATCCCGAGCCATTATCCGTAAACTGATTGCAATGGAAGGTAAAGGAATGGTGGCTACACATGATTTGCAATTGGCGTCACTTGAAGAGGAAAATGTAGGGAAGGTGCAAAATTATCATTTCGATATTCGTGTAGAAGAAGGAGAGATGCTTTTTGATTATAAATTAAAACATGGACGCTGTACCATTTTCAACGCATCGTTATTGTTGAAAGGTATTGGAATTGATGTGGAATCTACTTGATATCAGTTATCTTGATACAATGACATTAGAAGAAAGAATAGAAGAATCAGAAACACGGGTCTGTACGACCGTGTTCCCTTTTTTGACAAATCATCACGATACGTTATTTGGAGGGAAGGCCATGGCGATTATGGACGAAGTATCGTTTATGGCGGCGACGCGGTTTTGTCGCAAGCGTCTGGTAACGGTTTCAACGGATCGGATTGACTTTGAGAAAGCTATACCAAATGGAAGTATTATCGAGGCTATTGCACGTGTACATAGCGTAGGAAGGACAAGTGTCAAAGTCAAAGTAGAAGTCTTTTTGGAAAAGATGTATGAAGAGGGTCGGGAACTGGCTATCCAAGGGATGTTTACCTTTGTGGCGTTGGATGATAACAAACAGCCTATTCCGGTTGTGCAAGGATTGGATTTGGAGTAGAGTCCTGCTGCTGAGACGTTAAACAAACTCTATTCACTACGCACAACAGGCGCTAAATCTTTCAATTCTTCCTCGGTGAACAATCGATAGTGGACTTTAAACGTCTTCCCTAGCGGTGTTTCCAATGAGAACCCACCCGGACCGAACCCATCCAGTACGTCCAATGTGAAGTGAGAATACTTCCAGTATTCAAATAAATCACGGTCTATCCAAAACTCGAACCCTTCTGCCAGTCCAATCATGGCGTCATTCATTCGGGGGAAAAAACCACCTTTTTCAAAACATTGTGGTTGTGTACCCTCGCAACAACCACCGGCCTGATAGAACATCAGTTCGCCGTGTTTTTCTTCTAATTCGTGAATCAGCTCTTTCGCTTTATCTGTAACATCTAATCGTTTTACCATGACGATATGGGGTTTGTGGATATAAAAAGATATGTTAGGGAAGCAAATGCATCCCCTAACAATCTTCATCTGCTGTTTAGTAATGCTATGATAAGTGAACTTTCTAACGTTTTCACTTGATTAACCTTAAAAGAAACCCAGCTTCTCCTTACTGTATGAAATCAGCATATTCTTTGCCTGGCGATAGTGAGCCAGCATCATTTTGTGGTTCTCGCGACCAATACCGGATTGCTTGTAACCACCAAATGGTGCACCTGCAGGATAAGCATGATACTGGTTCACCCATACACGTCCAGCTTTGATAGCACGTGGAATTTGATAAAGCTGGTGAGCATCTCTTGTCCACACGCCTGCACCTAAGCCATATAAGGTGTCGTTCGCAATTTCGATAGCTTCTTGCTCGTCTTTGAATGTCGTTACGGCAAGCACGGGACCAAAAATCTCTTCTTGGAAAATACGCATCTTGTTATGTCCTTTAAAGAGAGTAGGTTGGATATAGTAGCCCTCTTCAAAGCCGCTTCCAACATTGTTAGCATCACCGCCCGTCAAAACTTCTGCACCCTCTTCTTTTCCTAGTTTAAGATAAGACAAGATTTTGTCTTGCTGTATTTTAGACGCCTGCGCCCCCATCATGGTGGTTGGGTCTAACGGATCACCAACTTTTATCTGGCTAACGCGATCAATCACTTTAGCAATAAACCGATCATAAATATCCTCCTGAATTAATAAACGGGACGGACAGGTACAAATCTCCCCTTGATTAAAGGCAAACAGTACCGCACCTTCGACGGCTTTGTCTAAAAAGGAATCGTCTTCGTCCATAACCGAACTGAAGAAGATATTGGGAGATTTACCACCTAATTCCAGCGTAACCGGAATAATGTTTTCGGTAGCATATTGCATTACCAGACGTCCAGTAGCCGTAGACCCGGTAAAGGCAGCTTTTGCCACTTTTGGATTGGTAACAAGTGAACGTCCTAATTCCGAACCAAAGCCATTGACAACATTCACTACACCATCCGGTATCAAATCGCCGATCAGTTCCATAAGCACCATAATGGAAGTAGGTGTGCTTTCCGCAGGTTTAAGTACAACAGAACAACCAGCAGCTAACGCCGGAGCGAGTTTCCAAACCGCCATTAAGATAGGAAAGTTCCAGGGGATAATTTGTGCTACGACACCGATAGGTTCGTGTACAATAAGTGATACCGTGTTTGCGTCAAGCTCGTTTACGGATCCCTCTTCTGCACGGATGACACCTGCAAAATAACGGAAATGATCAATAGCCAACGGTATATCGGCGTTCAAAGTTTCCCGGACAGCCTTACCATTGTCAATCGTTTCTACGGCAGCGAGGTATTCCAGATTTTCCTCCATACGGTCCGCAATCTTATTTAGAATAATACTCCGCTCCGTAGCGGAGGTTTTACTCCAGCTTACGAAAGCCTTCGCTGCTGCATCCACCGCCAAATCGAGATCTTCTTTAGTGGAATGTGCTACTTGTGTGAAAACTTTACCGTCCACAGGTGAAATGTTGTCAAAATATTTTCCTGAAACGGGAGCGACGAACTTGCCGCCGATGTAATTGTCATAACGTTCTTTGAACGTGGGTCGTTTAATTGTACTCATGTTATCTTCTTTTTAACGTGGTTTGTTAGCCAAACAAATGTACTCATGAAGGTCTTTTTTTGATAGCATTATTCTGTCAAATAGTAGTATAATTGAGCTGCCTGCTCCACCAGACAAGCTACCTCTTTTCGCAAAAGAGATAGCTGTTTTGGTTTTCGATTCTGTGGTATTATATCATTTAAAAAGTGTGTTAGCGGTATTTTAAAGGATGTTTTTTGCTCGAAATCAGTTTAAAATAGGTCGTAAAAAGGTTCATTTTTTCGCCAAAAAGTGTCTG
Organism: Sphingobacterium chuzhouense; assembly: GCF_014692525.1. Taxonomy (GTDB): domain Bacteria; phylum Bacteroidota; class Bacteroidia; order Sphingobacteriales; family Sphingobacteriaceae; genus Sphingobacterium; species Sphingobacterium chuzhouense. Next base: position 6,416 of record NZ_JACNYL010000005.1, on the reverse strand, counting down.
AAATTCACTTGAAATATTTTATATATGCCGCAACTATTGCATATAAAAGTGGATTTATGTAAGTTTGGTATAATCCATTAATCAATAGGAGGCTAGATGCAGCAAAGACATCATCTGAAAATGTTACCTTTTTCCAGCGCGAAAGAACGTCACAGTTTAGTGGAAAACCGAAGAGCTTATACGTTACCAAATTTCGAGCTCAACATTTTTGAGACGTATGAAGCAAGTGCGTTGGTCCCATTGCAATTTAGTGAGGTGGTTATCATTAATATGCTAAAAGGGAAGAAGGTGATGCACCTTCAGGACAAAGTTTCGTTCGATTATTATCCGGGAGAGACGCTCTTGTTACCCGAACACACACAGATGTTGATCGATTTTCCCGATGCCCATATAGAAGCGCCGACGCAATGTACGGCCATTACGGTAGATGGAGATAAAATAAAGGAGGTCGTCGATTATCTGAACGAATTTTATCCTAAAAAAGAATGCCAATCGAATTGGTCTTTTCAATTAGACAAATTTCATTTTAGTAACAATGATGAGTTAGCACGTGTAACCAATCGGCTTTTTCAAATAACGTTAAGCAATGATATACACAAAGAAGCTTTGGCAGATCTGGCGTTAAAAGAGCTGCTGATTCGTATTATGCAAGTGCAAGGACTTTTGGTGCTTGAAGAGTCTAAAGCGAAAAATAATTCTATTTTTACCTATCTGAAGCAATATATAAAAGAAAACATGACGGAGAGGTTGTCTGTAGATAGGCTCTGTGCACATGTTGGAATGAGCAAAAGTAAGCTTTCGAGGAATTTTAAAGCAGAGTTTGGTATTAGCCCCATGGAGTTTGTTATACGAGAGCGGCTGGCATACGCTAAAAAGATATTGAAGCAATCCGGTACTGTTAAAGAAGCTTGTTTTTCTTCAGGTTTTTCCGATGTAAATTATTTTGTCCGTCTGTTTAGGCAGCGTGAGGGGATCACCCCCGGACAATATGCAAACATGTAAAAAAAGGGAACCGTTACCTTTTCATCGCGCGGTCGAGTTCCCTTTTGCTTTCCCGTTCTTTGATAGTCTCCCGTTTATCGAAATCTTTTTTACCTTGTGCTAAGGCTATTTCCACTTTCGCATAGCCCCTTTCGTTGATGAATATACGTAGCGGAACGATGGTGAAACCCTTTTCCTCGCCCTTTTCCTTTAACTTTTTCAGTTCCTTTTTAGTCAACAAGAGCTGGCGGTCCCTTTTCGCCTCGTGGTTGTAGAAAGAGCCAAATGAATATTCGGCAATATGCATATTGCGGAGATATAAACCATCCTCAAAAAAAGCGCAGAAGCTGTCGTTAATATTCGCTTTTCCTTGTCGGATAGACTTGATTTCGGTTCCTAGCAGACAGATCCCTGCTATATATTTATCCAACAGATGATATTCAAAAGATGCACGCTTATTCTTGATATTTATATTTGCCGATATTGCCATTTCAATTTGATTTAAACGCAAAAATAATGATTTTGTATGTTTATCGAACTTTTCGTGATAAACTGTTGGTAATATCTTAACAATAATTTAATTTTATGATATTTATATGGTTTTAAAATAGAATTGAATCGAGAGAATTTTGTATGTTTGCTCCGGTTTTTTGGACTGTAAATATACAAGATGAGTCCTATAAGGTTGTGAATTAATACCATAGTATGGTTAACGGCTTGATTGGGAAGGGGAATTGTGTATTTTTGTTTTTTTAATTTATTTTTGACGATTGATTAAAAAAAGTCAAAAGTTAAATTAACTTGCGTTATAGAAATTATGTCACATAAAATACAAACACCTACAGCATGAGTAAGGGAAAGTTAAGTGAAAGAACATCTAAGTTCCTACAAAGTGAACTAGAGCCAATTAAGTCTAATAATCTTTACGCTTATTTTAGACCTATTCAATCAAAACAGGATACGGAGGTTCTGATTGACGGCAAACGTGTGTTGATGTTCGGATCAAACTCTTATTTAGGTTTGACAACAGATAAGAGAATCATAAAAGCCGCGCAGGATGCGTTGGAAAAGTATGGTACAGGTTGTGCGGGATCTCGTTTTCTTAATGGAACATTAGATATCCATGTGGAACTAGAAGAAAAATTAGCAAGCTATGTAGGTAAAGAAGCGGCAATATTATTCAGTACAGGGTTTCAATCTAATTTGGGGCCTTTATCATGCCTGACCGGGCGTAATGACTATATATTATTAGATGAAAGAAATCATGCCTCCATTATTGATGGAAGTAGGTTGTCGTTTTCTAAAGTCATCAAATATGCGCACAATGACATGGATGATTTGCGTTCTAAGATCGCTCGGCTTCCGGAAGACAGCTTCAAGCTAATTGCGACAGATGGCATTTTCAGTATGGAAGGTGATATTGTCAAACTTCCTGAATTAGTTGCCGTGGCCGATGAGTATGATGCCGCGATTTTATGTGATGACGCACACAGTTTAGGGGTAATAGGTGAGAGAGGAGCCGGTACAGCTTCTCATTTTGGATTGACCGACAAAGTCGATTTAATCATGGGAACATTCAGTAAGTCTTTGGCGTCTTTAGGCGGCTTTGTAGCTGCAGATGCAGATACTATTGAGTATCTAAAACATCGCGCGCGTTCATTAATGTTCAGTGCCAGTATGACACCGGCCTCGGTAGCTTCCACATTAAAAGCATTGGAAATTATTCAGGCCGAGCCGGAACATATCGAAAAATTGTGGGCAAATACGAATTATGCAAAAAGACTCTTGCTTGAACAAGGTTTTGATTTAGGATTTACCGAAAGTCCAATCTTACCAATTTTTATCCGTAACAACGACAAAACATATTATGTTACGAAAATGCTTCAAGATAACGGTGTTTTCGTCAATCCTGTTGTTGCTCCGGCAGTGCCTGCCGAAGAATCGCTTATACGCTTTTCATTGATGGCAACGCATACCTTTGAACAAATAGATGAAGCTGTAGACAAAATGTCGAAAGTGTTCAAAACATTGGAAGTGGAATCTTTCATAAGTTAAGGAAATGATAGAGATAATTCCTGTTCAAACAAAGAAGCAAATCGCTCAATTTATCGATTTGCCACATGGTTTGTATGCCAAAGATCCAAATTATGTGCCCGAATTGTTTTTAGGACAACAGGACTTACTCTCTCCTCATAAACATCCGTTCTACAAGCATTCCTCAGCACAACCTTTTCTTGCGTATAAGGATGGGAACATCGTGGGGCGTATTTTAGCGATATGGAACACAAACCACAATGCTTTTAATAAAGTATCTGAAGGGCAGTTCGGTTTCTTTGAATCCATTAATGATCAGACGGTAGCGAATAAATTGCTTGATACCGCTGCTGAATGGGTGAAATCCAAAGGAGGGACTCGCGTCGTAGGACCTGTTAATCTTACCACAAATGATACCTGTGGGCTTCTGGTGGATGGCTTTGATAAACCGCCCATGGTGATGATGCCTTATAACCCTCGCTACTATATAGACCTAATTGAGTGCGCCGGCTATAGCAAAAAAGTAGATTTACGCGCCTATCTCGTTACCACGGAAACAGCTAATCAGCGTTCAGTACTTTTATTAGAAAAATTAGAGGAAAGATTGCGGAGGTCGGGCATCGTCCTGCGTCAGATTAATTTAAAAGATTTTGCGAGCGAAGCAAAGAAAATAAAAGCGGTATACAATAAAGCTTGGGACAAAAATCTAGGCTTTGTTCCGATGACGGATGAAGAATTCGATTATACCGCTAAAGAGTTAAAGATGATTGTAGATCCCAAATACTGTATTGTAGCAGAGCGGGGAGAGGAGATCGTCGGTTTCGCTTTGGGGATTCCGAATATTAATGAAATTTTGATTCATATAAAAAAGGGTAGATTACTACCGTTTGGTATATTCAAATTGCTTTTTGGTTTGAAAAAGATCAAAATGATTCGGGTTTTGATGTTGGGAGTATTAGAGGGATATCGAAAATTGGGTATAGAGGCCTGCCTTTATGGCCGTATTATAAAAAATGCAATTCCATCTGGGATTGAGGGCGCAGAATGTTCCTGGATGTTGGACGACAACTATATGATGAACCACGCCATTGAACAGATTAATGCCGAGTTCTATAAGCGCTATCGTCTGTACGAGAAAGCGATATGAAGAGAAAGATTTTAATAACTGGTGCGAGTGGTTTTGTAGGCTTTCATTTAGTTTCTGCGGCGTTTGAAGCTGGTTACGAAGTGCATGCCGCGATACGTCGATCCAGTCAGGTTGCCGATATCGAACCGTTTATCGAAAAATTTGTTTATCCGGACTTTAATCAGGCAAGTTCATTAACTGCATTATTCTCTTCCGAAAATTACGATTATGTTATACATGCGGCAGCGATGACAAAAGCAAAATCGGAAATGGAAATGATAGAGGTGAATGTGGGAATGACACAACGATTGTTGGAAGCTGCTTTTCAGGCGTCGCAACCGCCCGTGCGTTTTATATTTGTAAGCAGCTTGGCTGCTGTTGGGCCGGTGGGTTATCTCGACGAGCCAATAACGGAACGTACACCTTATAAACCCGTGACTATGTATGGACGTAGTAAACGGGAAGCCGAAAAGATGATCCGTGTTAAATTTGCTGAAAGGCCTATTACCATTATCAGGCCCACAGCGGTGTACGGTCCGCGCGAGAAAGACCTTTTTATTCTATTTAACACGATGAATAAAGGACTTGATGCGTATGTGGGAAAAGCTCCCCAAAAGCTTTCCTTTGTATATGTAAAGGATTTAGTGGATGTTTTACTACGGGCATGTATTTCTCCACAAAAGGGATTAGCTGTTTTTAATATATCAGACGGTCGTGTTTATTCCCGATACGAAATGGCAGAAATTTTTAAAAAAACATTCCGTAAAAAGCTTATTCGCGTACATGTGCCCTATACGATAGTTAAAACAGTAGCGCAGATTTCGCAATGGTTATATCGCAATTCTTCCAAAACCCCTGTGATTTATCCTGAGCGTTTAGGGGAGTTGACTGCGGAGAACTGGGGCTGTGATATTAGATATGCTGAGCAAGTGCTAGGATACCATCCGCAATATGATTTAAATAGTGGATTGGCGGATAGCCTACTTTGGTATAAAAAAAACAATTGGTTTTAAAGACTGTATTATGAGTCAAAAAATAAATAAAAAGCTTTTCCAAGACCGGAAGAGGACAAATATGTTAAGTTCTTCAGAACAAAAATTAATTTCTTATCTAGTACCACGCATCCCTAACTGGATTTCGTCTGATGGTTTGACAGCTATCGGATTATTGGGGTCATTTATGATACTGGGAAGTTTTCTCTTAGCCGAATATGTAGCGCGGCCTTGGCTGTTGTTAGGGATTGTGGGCTTTTTTGTGCAATGGTTTGGGGATTCATTAGATGGACGTATTGCTTATTATCGTAATAAATCGCGTAAATGGTATGGCTTTGCATTGGATATTGTCATGGACTGGATCAGTACCGTGATGATAGGGTTGGGGTATGTGTTTTATGCGACGGGCGATTTTAAATATTCAGGTTTTGCGTTAGTCGCGTTGTACGGTTGGGCGATGATTATTTCACAATTACGCTACCGAATAACGGATAAATATACAATTGATGCAGGCCTATTGGGTCCAACGGAGATTCGGGTGATTATATGTGCAGTACTGCTATGTGAAGTCATTTTTGCCGGAAGCATTAACTATCTTGTAATTATTATTTGCATTTCTTTGTTCGTTATCAATTGCGTGGATACGAAGAAATTATTGGATATGGGAGATGAGAGAGACTCGGAGGAAAAGAAAAACAAAGAGATTGTGACAAATGAAAAAGAAGCGTAAAGCAAAAATACGTGACTTTTTTCTTTCCTTCGGGAAAGCGCAGGTGTCTGCTTTTCTAGGCGGACTATTTGATTTCGCCATCTATACCATTGGCATACAGATCTTCGGTTTTACGGCCTATATATCAAACATCATAAGTGGCTCATTGGGAGCCGTTGTTAATTTTACGATTAATCGGTATTGGACCTTTGACAGCACGAGCGCCCCTGTTGGTCAGCAATTGGGGAAATTTGTTGTGGTTGTTATAGGCAGCATATTTTTAAAATCAATAGGTATATTCTTTTTGGTCGATCATCTTTCAGTGAATCCGTATTATTCGAAAATTATAGTCGAAATTCTTGTTTCACTTGGTTTTAATTTTTTAATGCAGAAATACTGGGTGTTTAAAAAATAGGTTATCAATCTTCCAAAGGTTTAAAGAAGGTGAAAAATATCATTCAGGTTTCCAGTGTTTTGCGTTCTGTTTGGTGGAAAAAGGGAGAAAACTGTTGGAGTGTAAGGTTAAAGTTTCTACCTTTGCACCACTCCGCGAGGGAGGGCACGGTAACCCGGT
>NZ_JACNYL010000004.1 GCF_014692525.1 Sphingobacterium chuzhouense | reverse complement strand
GGAATCCCGTCCGACTTGCATGTATTAGGCCTGCCGCTAGCGTTCATCCTGAGCCAGGATCAAACTCTCCATTGTAAAAATGAAAAATGACCCCGGTCATCTTCTTCTGTGACCGGATCGTCAGTATGATTGTACTGTACGGCCCGGACCGGAAAAATTGTAATTCTTTACAGCTTCCCCCCTAAGGGGTACCGCTGCGCTACATGATCATCTCTTTAAAGAACTTCTCTCGCCCCCGCTTCGCGCTTCGGCCCTATCATCTTGCCACCGAAGTGGCCGGACTGTACTTCTTTTGTTTCGCCCCCGTTTCCGAAGGGACTGCAAAGGTAGGAAAGTTTTTCTAAAAAACAAAAAAAAATTATTTTTTTTTCTCCCCCTTTTGCCCCCGGCCGGCAGATCCCTGCCCGCCGTATGGCGCAACCTCCCTCGCGGAGTGGTGCAAAGGTAGAAACTTTATCCGTACGCTCCAAGACCCGCAACACTTTTGCCAAAAAAAAACCGCAAGACGCTGGAAACGTGATCGATATTTTTTCTCTAAAGAAGCGGAGCGGAGTAGTGTGAAGCCCAAAAGGAGATTAAAGTTTATAGAATAGCAACGATGGATTGTTTAAATCGCGTACGAACAGGCTTTCCATTTTTGAGTGCAGGCATCCATTTTGGTGATTTTTTCATCACACGTAAAGCTTCTTCGACAAACTCTGGACTTATTTTATTTCTATTTACAATTTCAATATCACAAACAATTCCATCCTCACATACGGTAAATTCCATTATAGCTGTTTGTTTAAGACCGTAGTCCACATATGTTGTACTGTCTATCGAACTTACAATATCACGAATATCAAGGTTCTCCCGCACAAAACGATTCCAGCCCGTGACCCCTCCATTAAATTGCGCATACCTATCCACATCATAGACAATAAGAGAATCTTTGGGCGCTTGCGCAGACAATGTTCCAAATACACCGCTTAACAGGAAAGCAAACAACCAATACCTCATAACTCCTCCTTCTTTCTTTGTTTACTTAAAATTACATAAAATTTATGCCTTCGCCAAATCTACAATTTTTGGAAGATTTCCCTCATTATCAAAGAGAAATGACATAGGTTTCTCCGGATTCTTGATAATTTCAAAAAGCGTATAACCCCATGGTTTCCAAAAATTTTCTAGCACTTGCCCGTATGTTTTGACCTGCCAATTATCAAAAATTGGCTTCAATGTCCAATCATTTAATGGCATGGGCTCTATATAGACCTTTTCAGGGGTCTCCATATAGGTATATTCCGGAAGACGATTAAACAAATAAGCGGAATAAAAATACCGAGCACAAATTTCTTCGAATTGTATAGGATGTAAAATATGCTCTTTTACATGGTTCAAAATGTCTTCGTGATAAATAGCATTCGTGCCGTTATCCTGTAAAGTGGCGATAACAGCAAAATCCTTCATACGTAAAGAAAAAATCAACGTATTGATTTCATCGCGGTATAAAAAGGTCTCCGGTGCGCTATCAACAGGGAACACCTGTATATTAAATGGATTAACGTGTTCGAATTCCATAGGCACAACAAGCGATTGCAACATAAAGTGTAGATTCCGGAATTTATGCACCAACGCTTGAGAAAAATTCATCTCTTCTCCACTAAGTACCGCTTGTCGAATTCCCGCCTGTATCTCGTTGAAAACAACGCCATACAAAATTTTTCCAATCCACTGAAACAATACACGTTCATTGAGCCCCTTCACTTCGTCATAACCTACTTTCATGGCTTTTTCCACTTCGTCTTCTACCTGTTCAAAAGATTGAGCAACCTGTATAGAACAAGGTAGTTTTAGCGACTTATAGGTCACGATATTTTCATCCAACATTTTGAACGGTTTTTCTTCCAGGTCAAACGCTCGCATCATCCAAACAGGAAATACCTGAACTTGCTCCTCCGGTGACCGAAGCATTTCTCCCGTCAAAAAACATGTTTGATTATCGAATTTGAATGAAATGAATGGATTATAAAGTCTTGATGCCATAACGAAAACAAAGGTAGGGTTTTGAAGTTTGTTTTTTGTCTTTTTTATATATATTTCCTCTATAAAATAGCCCTTGATGGCAGAGGAGAGCGAAACAAATCCATTCTATATTATGCGCAATTAAATTGCATATTATAATGAATTTATTTAGGTTTGCGCCGAATGCTAATCAAATGCACAAATTAAACTCTGCATGAAAAAACTTTTCAGCCTGCTTTATTTCCAAGTAATTATAGCTATTCTTATCGGTGTGGCGTTAGGCCATTTTTACCCTGGACTGGGCATTGCATTAAAACCATTTGGTGATGGGTTTCTCAAGTTAATCAAGATGATCATCGCGCCACTGATTTTCTGTAGCATTGTGCTGGGTATTGCCGGCATGGAGGATATCAAAAAAGTAGGGAAATTGGGTGTCAAATCTATGGTTTATTTCCAACTGACAACCTTTGGCGCAATGTTTATTGCGATGGCGGTTGTAAACCTTGCCAATCCAGGAGGGGGTATGAACATAGACGTAGCCAAATTGGACACCTCTGAAGTCAGTACCTATATCGAGGAAGGCGAAAAACAGAAAGGCGTCGTACAATTTCTACTCGATATCATCCCCAACAACGTCATTGGCTCTCTTTCTGAAGGGAATATATTACAAGTCCTTTTCTTTGCCATCTTGTTAGGCTTCGCTTTCGCCAAAATGGGAGAACGTGCCGAGCCCGTTAAGCGCGTAATGCAATCTTTTCTTGACGGAATTTTCCTCGTGATTAAAATGATTATGAAAGTGGCACCAATAGGTGCAATGGGCGCTATCGGATTTACCGTGGGGCAATACGGTGTAGGCATTCTAAAATCGTTAGGTTTAATGATGTTATGGTTTTATGTAGCTTGCCTAATTTACATCTTTATTTTTTTAGGTATTTTATTGTGGCGTTATAAAATTAGTATATGGCGTGTATTAGTATATATTAAAGAAGAGCTGTTGATTGTACTAGGTACATCGTCATCGGAATCTGTTCTGCCTGCCATCATGGAAAAACTAGAGCGAGCTGGTTGTAGCAAACCACTCGTACGACTTGTCATTCCCACTGGCTATTCTTTCAACTTAGATGGAACTGCTATTTATCTAACGATGGCAGCGATTTTTTTATCTCAAGCCATTGGTCAACCCATGAGCTGGAATGAACAATTATTTCTTCTTTTTATACTGACCTTCACCTCTAATGGGGCAGCCGGTGTCACAGGGAGCGGTTTTGTTATCTTAGCCGCCACCTTACCTATCGTGGGACATATCCCTGTAGAATCCATTGCCATCGTATTCGGAATAGATCGTTTTATGAGCGAAGCTCGTGCGCTGACCAACATCATCGGAAATACTTCTGCTGCATTTATTATGGCCAAATGGGAAAAAGAAATCGATACAGATATGTTGAATGAAGCACTAGGGAAACGTAAATTGTGATTCATCACGCATCGTCTAGACTGACTTTAAAATCTTTAAAAACGAGTGCCGCATCAATAGATTGACCATCTTTGTTTTTCACCCCTTTCAATATAGAGGTCTTCCCCTTTTCCAGTAGACTTTTCATTTCTCTTTCCTCTAGAAACACCCCATTTAATGTACGCCAAATCTTAAAATCACAACCTCTGGCGTAATGGTCACATTGTGCTACCTTATCAAACAAAAGCATATTCCCTGAGACGCATTTCGGGCACTTTATTTTTCCCTTTTGCTGCGGCTTTATTTCCTCCTGTTGTATAGCCACGCGCAATTGAAGCAGCTCTTTCGTGATTTTCACGGTATAATCCTTGATATGCTTCATAAAAACAGCATAAGACACTTTATTGGCACGCATTTCTTCGAGTTTCTGCTCCCACTTTCCAGTCAATGTAACTTTCGCTATCGAACGATCTTTGATTAGCTGATAAACTGCAATTCCTTTTTCTGTAGGTATGAGTTTCTTTTTCTCACGCTTGATATACTCCCGTTGAAAAAGTGTTTCTATAGTTGCTGCCCGGGTAGCCGGTGTACCGAGACCGCAATCCTTCATAGCCTGCCGCATTTCGTCATCCTCTATTTCTTTACCAGAAGTTTCCATCGCTTTCAAGAGTGATGCTTCTGTATGTATAGGTTTTGCTTTGGTAAAACGCTCCGCTAATTCCAACGACAAAATCTCAAGCGATTCTTCCGCTGCTAACTTCGGCAACTGCGCATTTTCATTATCTTGATCATCTATATTCTTGTCATCATCGGGTAAATCAACCTGCTCAGCAGATAGACGCCAGCCATATTGTTTAATAACCGTTCCTTTCGCTATCAACTCTATCCCTTTCGCGTCGATCGTGACGGTTGTAATATCTTTCAAGCACACATCCGAGAAACTCTCTACCATACGCTTTGCAATCATATTATAAATATGCTGTTGTTCTTTGCGCAATGGCCCGGGTTTTTCCTCCGTCACCAACAAAGCGTGGTGGTCTGTCACTTTCTTATCATCAACCGATCTTTTATTTAATTTCGCGCCGATTAGGTTACGGCTTATCGCTGCAATTTCTTCGTCCGCGGTATGGGCAAGATGCTGAAAAAGTTCCGCTATATTTTCAAAAACATCTTCCCCGATATAACGAGATCCTGTACGCGGATATGTAATCACTTTATTCTCATACAACGTCTGCGCAATACTCAATGTCTGATCAGCCGAATATCCATATTTTTTATTGGCATCCTGCTGCAGCGATGTCAAATCAAATAGCAAAGGCGGCTGTTCTTTCGTTTCCTTAGCCTCTACTTTAATTACTTTAGCCTCCGTTCCCACAGCGAGGTTTCCTATAGCCGTTTCTGCCTCCTCCTTTTTATCTATTTTAGTAGAGGTTGCCTTAAACCTGATATTATCTTTTTCGAAACCTGCCTGTATTTTGTAGAAAGCTTGCGGCTTAAAATTCTTGTTCTCCATATATCGGGAACAAATCATCGCTAAAGTGGGTGTTTGTACCCGCCCTAAAGATAAGAGCCCCCTGTTTCCCGCTGCCAATGTCAATGCTTGTGTGGCGTTTATCCCAATCAACCAATCCGATTCCGCGCGTGATTTAGCAGACATATAAAGACTATCGTATTCCGTTCCGTCTTTCAGATTAGCAAACCCTTCTTTTATGGCCCTATCTGTCTGGGAAGAAATCCAAAGTCTTTTAAATGGTACTTCTGCTTGGAGATAATAGTATATATTCCGAAAAATCAACTCTCCCTCACGCCCGGCGTCCGTTGCCACGATAATCTCCTCCGCCTGCGCAATTAATTCCTTAATCGTATTCAATTGCTTACTCGCCCCAGCATCATCTATCTGCTTCCCATCCCTTTTTATTTTCTTTACTTCCAAACGAAATTCAGATGGTATAATCGGCAGATTAGACACTGTCCATGTAGGGTAACCGTACGCCTGTGGTGTACACAATTGTATCAGATGGCCAAAAGCATATGTAAAAGCATAACCATTACCTGTAATGTATCCATCTTTCACTTCCTTTGCCCCCATCACACGAGCCAAATCCCTAGCTACAGATGGTTTTTCCGCTATAACAACTTTCATCAAACTATACCGTTAAATTTATTTCAACGAGGGGATCGATATACCTTTTATTTTCCGATATAAGTCCACCGCATAAATATCTGTCATTCCTGATACGTAGTCCAGTACCGTTCGAATCTTGGCATATGTATCAGTTTGCGCAGTATGAAACTGCTCGGGGATCATCGCGACGATCTTTTTATCAAAGTGACCTTGATCTTCTTTTAAATAGGCAGGAATAAATTCTTCCAATAACGCATTCATTACCTTAAAACCTGCTATTTCAATCTGTACTACGGTGGGCGCATTGTAAATGCGAGCGACAGATATTTCCGATATCTTCTTCATTTGCATCACGATGCTATCATCCAATGCATCCATCAGTGGCTTCTCAAATGTACCGGCCAAAAATTTACCTTGATTCTTCGCAAATACCGTCGCACAGCCATGAATTAAAGTATTAATTGCTTTAGCACGTAAGAGTTCTACACGACTGCCTGTATCCGCTAGCCCATCGAGCCGGTTTCGCAAATCTTCTCCTCCGCAAAGGGGCAATAACAGCTCTTCTACTTCCGCATAAGAAAGTATTTTTAGATGATGGGCATCTTCCAAGTCTATAATATTATAGCATATATCATCAGCAGCTTCTACCAAGTATACCAATGGATGGCGTAGATAACCATCTGGGTTTGTTGGATCTGCTTTCAATCCCAACTCTCCAGCAATTTTTCTAAATGCGCCTGTTTCCGTATCAAAATAACCATATTTTTTACGATGATGGTTATTTTTCTTATGCCCGTCAATGGCAGAGCAAGGGTATTTGACGATAGACGCCAACGTTGCATAAGTCAAAGCAAATCCTTTCTCGTCTTTCCCGTTGAAAGCATGTGTTAGTATGCGCAACGCATTGGCATTACCTTCAAAGTGTGTTAAGTCAGCCCATTCTTCAGCACTGACAAGCTGTTTATATTCTTGTCCTTTACCCTCCGTAAAATAGGACGAAATGGCCGCCTCACCCGAGTGTCCAAAGGCAGGATTACCCAAATCGTGTGATAAACAAGCCGCAGAAACGATGTTGCCAACCTCTTGCAGAAACGGATATTCTTGATCGATATTTGGGTTTTCCTTTTTCATAATATTATAAAAAAGACGTCCCAACGATCGTCCCACGCTTGCTACCTCCAAACTATGAGTTAGTCTATTGTGTACAAAAACTGCTCCTGGCAAAGGGAAAACCTGTGTTTTATTTTGCAATCTTCTAAAAGGTGAAGAAAATATCAATCTATCATAATCCCGTTGAAATTCCGAACGCGCATCGATTTGGTCACTCACTTCGCGGTACTCATACCCCCAACGTTTCGCAGATAATAACTGTTTCCAATTCATGTAAAGTATACGTTTACGTTTGGTAACAAAGATAAGGTTTATTGAGTATATAGTTACTTTGTTTGAGCTTATCAAGCTTATTCCGTATATTTATGGCGTAAACCCTTATATATCATGATTATCTACTCACTGCCGGACTATCAAGATTTTGAATACAAAATTGACGGTAAAAAAACACATTTGTTCATCCTAAGAAATCGCATGGGGATGCAGGTAGCCTTTACAGATTATGGCGCACGCATTGTCAGTGTTTTAGTTCCAGATAAGACCGGAGATCTTCGGGACGTCGTATTGGGATTCAATTCGATCCATGAATATCTACAGGCTGACGAACAATATCATGGTGCAACCGTAGGGCGTTTTGCAAATCGCATTGCCAATGGATGCTTTCATTTAGACGGCAAAAAATATACATTACAGCAAAATAATGGCAGCAACTGCTTACACGGCGGACCTACAGGCCTCCATTCCAAAGTATGGGACCGACGCATATCCTTCAAAAAGAAAATAGACTTTTGCTATGTCTCACCAGATGGCGAAGAAGGGTTTCCTGGAAATTTAAAAGTCACCGTCTCTTATGAATTGACAGAAGACAATGAAATTGTTATAAAATACAAAGCGGAGACAGATAAAAAAACAGTCATCAATCTAACTAATCACGCCTATTTCAATTTAGATGGTGAAGGGCAAGGCGATGTGCTCAGCCACATCTTACATCTTCCCTCCGACCATTTTCTGCCGATTGATGAAAATCAGATACCATTGGATAGCGAAGTATCGGTAGATGGAACCGCATTTGATTTTCGCTCGCCAAAGAAAATATCACAAGATATCGATAAAGACGACGTGCAATTAAAACGCGGCAATGGCTATGACCATACATTCGTAAATCAAAAACCGATTTCAGAAGCAGCCGCATCTGCCTATTCGCCGAATTCAGGGATTCGCCTGGAAGTGTTCACCACGGAACCGGGAGTACATCTCTATACCGGTAATTTCCTATCGGAAGATATCGGCAAATCGGATCGTAAATATTCGTCGAGATCAGCGTTCTGCTTCGAAACACAGCATTACCCAGATAGCCCAAACCATCCCCAGTTTCCATCTGTCATATTGGAACCCGGACAAGTATTCGAATCGGAAACGATATATAAATTTTCCGTAAAAAAGCAGATAGTTTAATAATGGTGTTAGCTTACTTTACAAGTGAGTCTAAAGCTTTCTCCACTTTCTGAAAGCCGAACTCAGCTTTCACTTCATTAAACATCCGTGAAATTTCATCGTTGCAAAGGTTACCTATACTCCCCTCGTGGGTATGGTGTACTTCTTTTGAGGGCTGAAATGTTCCGTTATCAATATCTGATCCTATCTGGCGATAAGCCTCTCGAAATGGCACCCCCTGCAACACCGCATTGTTTACTACTTCTACACTAAACAAGTAATCATATTTAGGATCATCCAAAATATGCTCTTTTACCGAAATATGATCCAACATAAAAGCCGTAATTTCCAAACAGTCACTCAAGGATTGGAAGGCAGGGAAAAGATTTTCTTTCAATAATTGTAAATCCCGATGATAGCCCGACGGCAGGTTTGTCGTCATTAACGCGATTTCGTTTGGTAGCGCCTGAATCTTGTTACAGCGCGACCGTATCAATTCAAACACATCCGGATTTTTCTTATGTGGCATAATACTAGATCCCGTGGTCAAATGAGCTGGGAAAGATATAAAGCCAAAATTTTGATTGATGAACAGACATACGTCCATCGCAAACTTGGCTAACGTAGCCGCTATAGCACTCATTCCCTGCGCTAAAATACGTTCTGTTTTTCCTCGCCCCATTTGCGCATAGACTACATTATAGTTCAAATCATCGAAACCTAATAATTCAGTCGTCAATTTGCGGTTAAGCGGGAATGAAGAACCATATCCGGCAGCAGAACCCAATGGATTTTTATTACACACCTTCCATGCCGCTTTTAACACTTCCAAGTCATCCACCAGACTTTCAGCGTATGCTCCAAACCATAGGCCGAAAGATGAGGGCATCGCAATCTGTAAATGTGTATAACCAGGAATCAATACCTGTCTATATTGTTCACTCAATTGGATAAGTTTATGAAAGAGTATATCCGTTTGTTGTACCAAGTGTTGTATCTCAGAACGAAAATATAATTTGAGATCGACCAGAACCTGGTCATTGCGAGACCTTCCCGAGTGGATTTTCTTTCCAGCTTCTCCTACTCGTTGTGTGAGCAACATCTCTATTTGGGAATGTACATCTTCCACCGAATCCTCGATCACAAAATTTCCGGCTAAGATATCACGATAGATTTGCTTCAATTCTTTTTGAACGACATCCAGATCCTCATCACTCATCAAGTTTATACTATTTAACATTTGGGTGTGTGCCAACGATCCTAACACGTCCGCTGCCGCTAAATGTAAGTCCATTTCCCTGTCATTGCCTACGGTAAACGCTTCTACAAATGAATCCACATCAATATTCTTCTGCCAAATCTTCATTTAGTTTTTGTTTTTAATCAGAGCAACAACGGTATTTTTATTCTGTACAATAATCCCTTTTCTATTGAAGCCCCTTGTGGTTTTATTTACTAGTTTCTGTCACAAATTTATCGAATCTTCCCCAATAAACACAAGGACTATTTAGTACTTCCTAAAACAATAACTGTAGCAATTAAAAAGTGATCACTTACTTTTTTTTAAAAAATATCTTTGTGTGAATAATTTATATCCCTATGTTTGTAGGCGTAAAGGGGAAATGGAATAACAAAAATAAAGACAAGTGAGTTAATACTTACACTTTATTTTACCAAAGCTAACAAACTAAAATGTGATAGACGAAGGTCTTAAAGCTTGAAAAGAAATCCGGCTGACCACTTATAAACTAATTTTGTTCTGAAGCGTATCACGGAGAGGGTGATACGCTTTTTTTATAATATATTGGTATCTTTGTCATAGACACGTAGCTGTCTAAAGCTTATTGATTGTTTTTCTTCTTTCATCCTGAACATATTGAAGGATCTAAAACCATGTTTAAAGATGGTTATTCATTGTATCCGCAAGCTCAGTATAACAGAAAGAGTAAGCGTTAATTTTTTTTAGACAGTCTTATAAAAATTGAAGTAGATATGGGAACAGAGAGCAAAAGACAACAACGATTCGCCGGGGTCATTCAAGAAGATCTTGCGGCACTATTCCAACGAGATGGCAATTCTTGGGCGCCCGGAGCTTTTATAACAGTAACGAAAGTAAGGGTTACGCCGGATTTGGCGATTGCTCGTATATACTTAAGTTTCTTAAATACGAAAACAGCAAAGGAAGATTTGAAACAAATCCAAAGCAGAACAAGTGAGATACGTTATAAGTTGGGCATAAAAATCAAAAATCAAGCTCGAATCGTCCCGGAATTAGAATTTTTTCTGGACGACACGAATGAATACGTCGAACACATGGACAAATTATTTGAAAAAATAAGTAAAGAACCGAGACAACCGGATTAATGTACTGTTCATTTCACGTTCTTTATGCCCTATTCTTTAGATGGTCGTCTTATATTTCCTCATCCTTCTCTGGCGGATGATGATGGTTTGCTCGCCATTGGGGGAGATTTGAGTTCCGAACGATTATTATTGGCTTACCAGCATGGAATCTTCCCATGGTTTTCTGATGAAACACCTATCTTGTGGTATGCACCGCACGAACGCTTTGTACTCGATCCGAAGGAACTTAAGATAACAAGGAGTATGCAGCAGTTTATACGAAATTCACTTTTTCGGACTGCACATAACACTGCTTTTATGGAAGTCATTGACCGATGTGCCACCACGAAACGAAAAGATCAGCAAGGAACATGGATTACCGCGGACATGCAAGAAGCCTATATTCGTTTACATGAATTGGGCTACGCACATAGTGTAGAGACATACAACGAAAATGGGGTACTTGTGGGTGGGCTTTACGGCATACAGATTGGTGCGGTATTTTGTGGCGAGAGTATGTTTTCACACGCATCAAACGCATCTAAACTTGCCTTAATTAATCTCTGTCAAACATTTAATTTCGAACTAATTGATTGTCAAATATACAGTGAACACTTAGCTTCTTTGGGCGCAAAGTTTATTTCCGGCACGGCTTACTATCAACTGCTACAAAAACAAATAATTGAACCGTTTGCTATCCAATAATATATTTGGACAGCAAACCATAACGAAAAAATTAAATGAAATTTAAAATTGGAGATTTTGTTCGTTTTGTAGACGAACCAATCGAAGGACACATTACTTCCTTTCAGAACGACGATATTATAGGTGTAACGGATGATTCCGGTTTTGAGATCCCTGTACCCGCCAATAAAATTACATTGGTGCACGGCAATATGCACCGCGCTGACGATCTTGATACAGGAACAAAAGTAGTAGTTGCCAATACTCCTTTTATAGAACGCGGAATCTATATAGGTATTGCAGGAGAAGAAAAAGATGGTCTTGCCAAATTTTACTTTATTAACCATACTTCCTATGATATCTTGGTGGTCGCCAACGAAATTAACGGTACTAAACGCACAGGAGTATTTGCAGAGAAGATATTGGCTAGAGATTTCATCCAGTTTTATTCTGCAAATTTTTCGAACGCTGGCAAGTGGCCGAACTTCGAAATACAAATTCTCAGGTACAGTATGTTGCCACATAATGCAACATCCGCTCTGCGTAAGGAGTTTCGTGTAAAACCACTTGATCTCATCCGCTCTAAAGAAAACGATGATCTTTTAGAGACAAAAGTTTGGCGTTATGAATTGGACAAACCTGAAGAAAACATTGGGCTAGACAAATTAAAAGATCATTTTATTTCCCACCGCCCAAATCGGCGCTAAACAGACAAAAGGATTATCATTGGTCAGGAAAAACTTGTGACTTGCGTCACTTATCCCTGTCCAAATTTATGATTCTAATCACATCAATAAAACGAAAAATACACAAAACATTATATTTCAACCGTTTAACAAAAAATTAACGCTATTTAAAACCATTCTAAATTCACTGTATTGACAGATTTTTGACAGAAAACAATGGCTTTTACTCTACATTTGCAGGGATAAAATTATTGAGCAAGATCTAGGCCTTGAAGAATTTAAAAGTAATAGCATTTACCCACAAGCATGTCGAATTAAAAGACTTGGGGAATTTGGTCATCTGCAACGAAGAGTTAGAAGATCGCTTAGTGAACCTGAAAACCACGTTGGATATTCCTGAGATTTTCTATATCGCAACTTGTAACCGCGTGGAATTTGTGTTTTGTGGCGGACATGAGTTGAGCGATGAGTTTGTTGCTGATTTTATGCATCAAATGAATTTCTGCGTTCCTGCAGAACGTTTGCAATGCTATTTAGGGCAGGTTACACGCTATTCTGGCATGGATGCACTGAACCATCTTTTTCGTATGTCTTGCTCACTTGAAAGTTTGGTTGTTGGCGAAAAGGAAATCCTGGCACAAGTACGTCGTGCATACGAAAGATGCCGTACAGCCGGTTTCACAGGCGATTATTTACGTTTGGTTATGGATCGTTTGGTTAAAACGGCTAAAGAAGTATATACTTATACGAATATTTCCCGCAATCCAATCTCCGTTGTTTCATTAGCTTATCGCAAGCTTAAAGAGACCAAATTGCCGGCTAATCCCCGGATTTTAGTTATCGGTTCAGGAGAAACCAATCAAAACTTAGCTAAATATCTAAAAAAACATCAACACTCGAATTTTGTCATTTTCAATCGTACATTGAAAAATGCACAGAAATTAGCTCGGGAATTAAATGCGGAAGCCTATTCATTATCCGAATTGTCTCATTATAAAAAAGGATTTGATGTGATGATTGTATGCACAGGCTCGCCTGAGGCAATCATTGATATAAACCTTTATAATTCGCTCCTGAACGGAGAAACAGACAAAAAAGTGGTCGTTGATTTAGCCATTCCTAATGATATCGATGCTGAAGTAGTGGCACAGTTTCCTATACATTACATCGAAGTCAGTAGCTTACAGGCGATTGCAGAAAAAAACAAACAAGATCGTTATGCAGAGTTGGAAAATGCCGATGCTATCATCCAACAAAATATACAAGAGTTTTTACCAATCGTTAAGCAACGTCGTGTCGAAGTGGCTATGCGCGAAGTACCTGAAAAAATCAAAGAAATTCGATCCTTTGCCTTGAACGAAGTTTTTGCACAGGACCTTCAAAACCTCGATCCTCAAGCGCGTGAGGTATTAGAAAAAGTTATCAGCTACATGGAAAAAAAGTACATCAAAGTACCTATGGTGATGGCTAAAGAGATCTTGGTTAAAAATTCCCAAACAGAAATCAACTAATCGTCTTCCGTACAGAAAATATACCATAATTCTGACAAAGAGAGTCGGGATTGTATAGCTATTTGGTTATTTTTGTACGCATTAGCACACCATTTAAGCAGCAGTAGACAGTGAATAGAAAACTTATTATCGGAACCAGGGGTAGTCAACTGGCATTATGGCAGGCCGAGTTTATCAAAGCAAGGTTGGCTGAGATTGGCATAGAATCCGAATTGAAAATTATCAAAACCCAAGGAGATATCGTTCAACATTTACGGTTGGATAAACTCGAGGGAAAAGGATTTTTCACTAAAGAGCTAGAAGAAGAGTTATTTATGGGGCAAATAGATTTGGCTGTTCACTCTCATAAAGACCTACCGACCGTCAATCCTCCTGGTCTAATCATCGCGGCAGTATCTGAGCGGGAAGATCCATCGGAACTGATTATTGTCCACAAGGACTGTGTTGATATTAAAAAAAGGCTGTCTTTAAAACATAATGCATCTGTCGGCACCTCGTCCAATCGGCGTAAGGCTCAATTATTATCTTTACGTCCGGATCTAGAGTTTATCGATCTCCGAGGTAATCTGCAAACACGTATTCAGAAACTGCGTGATGAAAAATATGACGCTATCGTATTGGCAAAAGCCGGCATTGCCCGCATTGAAATGGATTTAACAGACTTCCATATTGAAGAAATACCGCCCATCGAGGTTATCCCTGCTCCTGCTCAAGGTGTGTTAGCCGTGCAGATTCGTGAAGTCGACAAAGAGCTGTTTGATCTTCTTCAGAAAATACATGATAAAAAAGTTGCGAACGTTATTGGAGTAGAACGAAAAGTACTGAATTTGTTCGACGCGGGCTGTCACGCTCCTTTAGGCTGTTTTTGTCGAGAAACCGAAGATGGTCAGTACGAAGCCTGGACCTCCATTGCCGAAGACAATGAAGATTTTCCAAATCGCTTATATACACGTGCTGAAAATACAGACGATATGCCTGATCGAATTTTCGCCAAATTCCAAAAAGAAAGAAAGCTGCCTAGCAGCGTTTTCATTACACGTGACTTAGACGAAAACTCCTACTTAGGTCGCTATTTGGCAAAGCACAACATTCAGGTTGATGCACGTTCTCTCATTAGAATATATCCAACTATCAATAAACTGGATTCTTTTATTTTAAAACGTGCGGATTGGATTTTCTTTAATAGCAAAAATGCTATTGAGCATTTCTTCAAATTAGACCCCTGGATTTTAAAAAAGACAAAACTCGCCGTACTCGGTAGAGGTTCTGAAGATGCATTACGCAAATATGGCCGCGTAGCCGACTTTTCGGGAGATAACTTAGGTATCAAGACGGAAGACATTGCGAAAGAATTTGCTAAACTTGTCGATGGCCAAACAGTCTTCATTCCTAGAGCAAAAGATTCTTTAATGTCTATCCAAAACGCGCTTACGTCAAATACGAAAGTTATTGATATGCCTTTCTATGAAACGGTGATACAAGAGCATGTGGATAAAACCAATGCCGAAGTGCTAATTTTCACAAGTCCCAGTAATGTAGAGGCGTATTTTCAAGAAAATCTAATCGACCCTGGTCAAAAAATTATTTGTATCGGGCATTCTACTGCGAAAGCGATAGACGCTATGGGGCTAAACTACACGCTTCCGTTCACACCCGATGAAATAGGACTGTCAGAAGCAATCTTTGGCCTGGACTATGAGTAGTAAATGACTGATGGTTAATAAAGATAATATTAAATACTAAATAACAAAGAATGTTGCATCGTCCAAGAAGAAATAGAAAATCTGCCGTTATCCGGGATATGATCCAAGAGCATCATCTAACACCCGCCAACCTTATTTTTCCACTGTTCGTTATAGAGGGGCAAAATCAGAAAACCGAGGTTTCTTCCATGCCCGGAATCTATCGGCATTCTATTGACAATCTGTTGCGCGAGGTAGAAAGCTGTATGAAGCTTGGGTTATATGCATTCGACCTTTTCCCCAATATTGAAGACTCATTTAAAGATAAATATGCTACTGTAAGCTATAAAAAAGACAATCTCTATTTGAGAGCTATCGAAGAAGTTAAGAAAAACTTTCCTGAAGCCTGTGTAGTAACGGATGTAGCCATGGATCCTTACAGCTCGGACGGACACGATGGAATTGTGGAAAATGGTATTATCCTAAACGATGAAACCTTAGATATATTAGGGAAGATGGCGCTTGCACATGCAGAAGCAGGTGCCGACATCATTGCTCCTTCGGATATGATGGACGGGCGCATTGGCTATATCCGCCGGGTGCTTGATGAAAGTGGATTTTCACATGTTTCACTGATGTCGTATACTGCAAAATATGCTTCGGCTTTTTATGGCCCTTTTCGGGATGCCCTTAATTCGGCACCAAAGGCAGGGGACAAAAAGACTTATCAAATGAATCCTGCAAATTCACGGGAAGCTCTTATTGAGGCGCAATTAGACGCAGAAGAAGGTGCGGACTTCCTGATGGTTAAACCCGGGCTTCCTTATTTGGATATCATCAAATTATTACACGATAATTTTGACTTACCTATCGCGGCCTACAATGTTTCGGGTGAGTATGCCATGCTGAAAGCCGCTACTCGCAATGGATGGTTGGACGAAGAGCGTGCTATCATGGAAACATTGATGAGTTTCCGTCGCGCTGGCGCAACTTCAATACTGACTTATCACGCAAAAGAGGTACTAGAAAAGAAATGGTTAGTTTAGTGTGTTCTTTTTCCCGTAAAAAGAACCAAAACCTCGTCGCTTCGGACATTTGAGAAGAATGTACCGTGCTAAGAATGGATTTCTACAAACCTCAAATCTCCGGATGCGACATTAAAATTTAAGGAGGGGATAGTACAAACCTTAAAACTTACAAAGTATACTATTCACAAATTAAGAATCACGAAATGACAAAACAACAAGATATTTCACGAAAAAAATCTGCGGAGCTTTTTGAGAAGGCAAAAAATTATTTCCCAGGAGGTGTAAACTCTCCGGTTCGGGCGTTTAAATCAGTATATGGTACTCCTCTCTTTATTGAACGAGGGGATAAGGCCCGGATATGGGATGCGGACGGCAACGAATTTATTGATTACTGTTGCTCATGGGGGCCTCTGATATTGGGGCACAACGATGATAAAGTACGAGAAGCCGTAGCACAGCAGTTAGACAAGGGACTAAGTTTTGGTGCACCTACCCGATTGGAAAACGAGCTAGCTGAATTGATTTTAACGAATAACCGTTATATTGAAAAAATTCGCTTTGTCAGTTCGGGAACAGAAGCAGTTATGTCCGCTATCCGTTTGGCTAGGGGAGCTACTAAAAGAGATAAGATTGTAAAATTCGAGGGCTGTTATCATGGTCACTCCGATTCGCTGTTGGTCAAAGCCGGCTCGGGATTAGTTACCTTTGGCGAAACATCATCTGCCGGTGTACCTAAAGCATTTGCCGATGAAACTATCGTCATCGCATTAAATGACAAACAAGCTTTGGAAGAGGTTTTCTCTTCATTTTCCAATCAGATCGCCGCTGTTATTATAGAAGGTATCCCCGCGAATAACGGACTATTGATCCAGGATAAGGATTATATCCATTTCTTGCGCCAAATTACACAGGAACATGGTACTTTACTCATTTTTGATGAAGTGATTACCGGATTTCGATTAGGATTTGAAGGAGCTGCACGTTACTATAATATACAACCCGATATTATTACATATGGAAAAATCATTGGTGGAGGTATGCCCGTAGGTGCGTATGGTGCCTCCAAGGAGCTCATGGCGCATATTTCGCCTGACGGAGGCGTGTACCAAGCGGGCACATTATCTGGGAATCCGGTGGCTATGTCCGCAGGAATTGCGGCCCTTCGAGTATTGGCAGAACCAGATTTTTACACCAGACAGGAACAGAAAACGCAGGGGTTTGTAGATGCAATACGCGCTTATATAGAGCGTAAAAACTATGCGGTTCAGATTTTCACGGTTGGCTCCATCTTTTGGTTTGCTTTTACAAACCAAAAAAGTATCAAACGAGCGGACGAAATTGATCCGCTTTCTATGGAAAAATATAAAGTCATGCACCGTTCACTGCTTAATCAAGGTATATACTTTGGCCCTTCCGGATACGAAGTTGGTTTTATTTCCAGCGCACATACACAGGATGATCTTGAACAAACTATAGAAGCCATTAAGATAGCGTTGGACACGACTTTTGAATGAAAAACTTTTTTACTTTATATTTGTTAGATAACAGAAGTAGTAAATCATAAAAATAATTAAATAAAAAGGTATGAAAATGACCAATTTGAAAACTGCCCTAGCATTTGTTGCTGCATCAGCGACACTTGTGGCATGTAACCCAACTACAAAGAATACAGATGGCGAACTTCGGGATACAACAGCTTTGGCTGACTCCGTTGGCGGCATTGGCGTAAATCCTTTAGCACACTCTAAAGAATTTCCGGGAGCGACTTTAGAAATCGCATCGATTACCGCTGAAAAAGTGGGTACAGATTCCGCAAAAGTCACTGTTAAATATAATGTCAGCAATTTTGAACTGACCGCACAAACGGAACATGACCACCACATGGCAAACTCACATGATGGACAGCATATTCATTTTATTTTGGACAATGCACCGTACGAAGCTTTATATAAGCCAGAATATAGCGTAACTGTGCCGCTTAACTCAGAGCACTATTTGATGTCTTTCCTATCTCGCTCCTATCATGAGGCAATCAAAACAAAAGATGCTTCTAAGTTAGTGAAGTTTAAAGTCACGGCAGATGCTAAAATTGAAGAGTTGCCTGATCCAGGACAAATGGCATTATTCTATAGCCGTCCAAAAGGTGAATATAAAGGAGAAGATACAAAGACACTATTGTTAGATTTCTTTGTTGTCAACGGTTCGTTAAGTGCTAACGGGAATAAAGTTAAAGCAGACATCAATGGACAGGAGTTTTTGCTAGATCAATGGGTTCCTTACGAGATATTAAATCTGCCAATGGGCGAAAATACGGTTAAGCTGACGCTTGTTGACAAAGATGGAAACGCTGTAACTGGTGATAATGTTTCCGTAGAAAGAAAAATTACACTTTCTGCGGAATAAGAATTAAAATCAATAAAAAAGTAAAGGCAGACTACACATCTGCCTTTACTTTTTTATTTGTATACCGAAAAATCGACAGCGCTCCGAGGCCGACGATAATACCAATTGATAAGGTAATCCACAATGCCTTATGATCTGCAATAAGCGCCAACACAATAAAGATTAATGATGTAATAGCCATTGTACGCGCTAAGACTTTTAATCCGTAACGGTTTTGTTCTTCACTACTCTGTTCCTCTTCCTCCTCTTCCTCCAGTTGGCTTGCGATACGTTGTTGTTGCTTATAATGT
Source organism: Sphingobacterium chuzhouense (assembly GCF_014692525.1). Taxonomy (GTDB): domain Bacteria; phylum Bacteroidota; class Bacteroidia; order Sphingobacteriales; family Sphingobacteriaceae; genus Sphingobacterium; species Sphingobacterium chuzhouense. Next base: position 325,451 of record NZ_JACNYL010000004.1, on the reverse strand, counting down.
ATGTAATCACGAGCAATTTCCTTCCGGCTCCTTGCCCATAACTCATATCCGGCCAACAATGCAAAAGGAATTATAGCACCGGCTAACATCTCTTCTGCCCTACTTAATGAAATGCCGGTCAACAGCGGATGTAAAAATTTAAAGTATACATTGATTGCCAATCCTAAAATAGTACACCAAAGAATAGAACGCCCCGTATGGTACTTGGAGAATAATGCCCATATCGGTGGACCATACAGCGAACAGCCCGTTACTGCGCCTACACTCAATACAATCTCTACGATACCGCCTGCTGATGGAACCATTAGAGCTACCAAAATTGTTATAATGCCAAATACGATAACGGCGGTCTTCGCAACAAACATCAACTGTTTCGGTTTGGTCTGCGGACGGACAGATTTGTACAAATCGTTCGTAAATACCGCAGCCGCAAGGTTTAGCGTCGTGTTCACCGAACTTGCCGTAGCGAATACCATACCACCCAACATGAGTCCGATAAGCCCCTTCGGGAGCACTTCCTTACACATCATTAAGTATGCCCCTTCATTCTCTAATCCAGATAACTCGGGATTGACAATTCTGTAAATCATCGGAGGCAACATCCAGATAAAGGGGCTAATAAGATAAAGACCGGCAAATAAGTATCCCACTTTACTGACCGATTTCGGGCTATCCACCGTTGTATAACGTTGTACGTAAGCCCAGTTTCCGCCGATGAATATCCCATTATAAATAGCAAATGCTAATAGGAAAAGCCAAGAATATTCCTCGTTCACGATGTGGAAAAAGTCCGGAGGTGCATTTGTAAACAATTCTCCCACACCACCTATGCGGTCAAAGGCCAATGGAACAACAATAATAACCGCAGCCGTCAGTACAATAAATTGAACAACATCCGTTATCATGACGCCCCAAAGTCCGCCCACAACAGTATACAAGATGATAAGAATCCCCAGTACCAGAATACAAGCCTCAATCGAGAAACCAGTGGAAACATTGATGATTTTTGCTACTGGATAAAGGAAAGCACCCGTATACATCAAAGAAATGAGCAAGATCAAGTAGCTGTAGAATTTCTGCACACTAATGCCCAGCCGGCGGGATACAAACTCCGCCGCTGTCAGCGCACGGGATTTCTGCCAGGCAGGTGCAATAAACATACCGACCGCGAGACCTCCCAGACACATAGTCATTTGAATAGCAATCGCTACAAAACCATGTTGATAAGCAATGGATCCCCACACAACGAATGTACCGGCCGAGAAAAAGCTCATAAACAGGGACAAGCCACTGATTCGCCAAGGAACTGCTCCACCCGCCGCAAAATACGACTTCATGGAACTACCCGTTTTTCCGAAAGACAGACCTGCTGCTATGACAACGCCTGTAAACAGCAGCATAATAATATAATCTAAAATATCCATCTTTCTCTTAACTATAACAACGAACAGAAAATAAGGAAGCCGGGACATTGTCCGAAGGACGCTCCAGCACGATGGTCAATGCGCTTGCTATAATAGGCTGATCTAATACAATTCGATTCATACTTTGATAATTACCCTCTTTTTCAAAAACAATATGTCCTTTGTCATCCACTATTTTATAATTCCGTACACAGAATGGCATCACATCTTCGGGATGCCCCATCAGCACACTTTCCATAGGATGGTCGTAATCCGTGTCGAAAAATAAGTCTATATAACGGATTTTCTGTGGTGCTTCCCAGTTTATTTTTAATTGAGGTGTTGTATCTTCCAGCGAAGCCACCCATGCGTTAGGTGCAGTTGTCGGGCGATATACACCCGTCTTGATCTGCTCGACCCCAAATGGCCGTAAGGCCGGTTCTACCAGTAATGCCAAGTTGTGCCCATCCGGTCTACGTTGTGGACACCAGAACTCAAACGCTTCCATACCGATATCTTCCGGCGGCGTTTGTTTTCCAAAATTGGATACCGCTTTATTGATGAGGTTGAACGCCGTAAGTACGCCGGTAATGCGCGTATTTGTACGATACAATGATACCGCAGCATTTTCAAGAAAAGTCACAAATGCATAAGCGCGCTCCGGCATCGCAGCCGAAAAAGATAGCTTGACTGTTCTTCGACCTTTCTCCAGTGGAATAGATTTCGTTTCCAATGTCACATCCGGTGTATAATTTCCTGTTCGGCTGCTTACCCGCAGCTCCACCTGCAATTCCGTGTCCTCGCTTGCATCAACCTCTACTGTAATATCCGGCACTTTCCCTGCTTCCAACGGCAGCATCTGTGCCACTGCCGTCTCTATCGGCAGGGCAAAGTCTGCGGTCAATTTCCCCAGTTCAAAACTGCTCGAAGCACTAAGCTTCGCCTGTTGTATAAGGTCTTCTTCATCTTGTAATGAAAATTTGGGAATATGTTGCCCGGCTTTAAGCAGTTCGTGTTGCAGGTCGGGTAAAAAGCCTTCTGTCAAAATATCGCGAGGATTGAGGTACTGTTGCTCGTGACTCGTAACTCGTAACTCGTGATTATCTTCGATGAGCCCTTCGGGGTTCGTGTTTCGTGATTCGTAATTCGTAATCCGTGACTCATGATGTTCAACTTCCGCCAATTCCCCTACTTCCACTCCTTTTTCTTTAGCGATATAGGCCGCCATACCGATCACCTGCCCGATGTGTGCCGCCGTAGCCATGACACGTGTAGATGCAAAAGCAACGTGCGTGGCACTGATAAGCCGACCTCCCAAGAATAGATTGTTAATGTTCTTACTGTAAAGGCAACGGTAAGGAATCTGGTAAACACCTTTGGCGTGCCATTGATTACAGCCCGGTTTCTCGCTGAAAACACCGTCGGCAGGATGCAGGTCGATCGACCATCCGCCGTAAGCCACCGCATCGTCATGCTCACGCTGCTCGACAATGTCCTGCTGACGCAGCATATAATCCCCCTCAAAACGGCGGCTCTCACGCTTGCCCGGGATCGTACCGACCCATTCCAACGTCATCGTCTCCGCTTCCGGAAAATTGCCCGAGTTCTTGACATAGTCCCACGCTCCATAGATCACTTTCCAAAGGTCCCATTTGATATTCTCCGTATCGTGGACAGTGTCCATCCGCCCTCCATGCTCCAGCCACCACAGCTGGCACCCGTGCTCCTTCGCATTGAACTTCCGAAATTTCGGAATCTCCCTGGCAACATCCAGGGCAAATCCGGGTGCTTTATATTTCACCGGACGTCCGGTATCTTTTGTATAGAAATACATGCTATGTCCCAGCAGTTCCCCGTATTCCTCGGTCGGTGCAAATTTCTCCCCGAATTCCTCTTTCCTCTCCGCACCCATCCGGAAGGCTGCCCCCGAAAGAAAGCCCACGATACCATCGCCGGAGGCATCACAGAACAACGGGGCATGGATAACATATTCCGTCGAGTTCTGGCTGCAGAACCCTGTTACCGAACCGATGGTATTGTCATCCGTCTTGTGAACTTCATACACCGCTGTATTTAACAGCAGCGTAATGTTCGGTTCAGCCTTTACCTTATCCAACAGGATAGCGTCGAATATCAAGGGGTTCCCCTCTTTGTTGATATAGGTGTTCTCCACCAATATTTCATCTATTACACCACCTTCACGGCTCCATCGGTTGTTGTTACCGAGATGGGAAGTCGCCCCTAATATCCATAAACGCACCTCACTGGAAGAGTTCCCTCCCAAAACCGGCCTATCCTGCACCAAGGTTACCTTGACGCCCTTACGTGCGGCTGTGATCGCCGTACATACACCGGAGAGTCCACCGCCAACGATGGCAAGTTCCGTGCGGTGTGTTTCTGTCTTTGGTAATCTCCCTGCTGCTACAAATCCTTCTTGTATCTTCATTTATCTGAATTATAATATGGTGATATAACTGTATGAACTAATAATATAAGTGAATTTTTGATGTTACCGGACGATGGTCGGAGGGTATCGGCCTTTTTAGCAAGGTATGCGAGCCATCTTCAAAGTCAATAATAATCCGGTAATCTGAGACGGTCATTCGATTCTTTGGATATCCGAAAATGTAATCAATACGTTTACTACAATTTGTATCATTTCTTCCAGAAGTCGCTTTACCCGTTGTAATCCGGTCATGTGTCCCGTAATAGGCATTCGTCTTTTGAGAACTCACATCATACGTATCAACAAAACCATTTTTTACCATGATCATAGGAGCTGTTTCGTTCTTACTGTCTGAAGTATGCGCCAACGCATTAAAATCTCCCAATATAAATACGGGTGCGCTATTCGCTTTCTTTGAAAGTTCTTTTGCTTTTTCTGCAATATTCAATGCTAACTTATTTCGTATCATTTCTTTATTTCCACTATAACTCGATGGTGCATGTAAGTTGATAACCAATAACTCCTTTTTAGTTGTTTTTTCTTTCAACCGTACATACGTCACATATCGGGTTGTGGAATATCCTTTGATGTCTTTGTCTAGTACTTCTATGTCGTCATTAAATTCTAACAAATCGTATTTTGTTGGTTTCCAAAATATAGCTCTAGGTGAAATATCTCTATGTGAGATATGACCCGTATAATGATTTTCCAACAATTCCGTTAGTGCCAACACTTGATCTTTCACCATTCCTTCCTGAATCCCCAAGATATCTGGAAAATTATTATCTTGTAAAATAGTAGCCTTCATCGATTCCTTTCGCTCTTCCCATGGATTGTTAGGGAATACATGATCATATTGCGCGCTTAAAATATTATAGGTACCAACAGTTGTCGTGAAAAGCGCTGTTTGACAGTGCGCTATACCAGACCACGCTGACCATTCTCCTTTTAATTGTACCCGTGCCTGCACATAATAGCGTGTATTGGCTTTCAGATCCGTAATCTCTATTTCGGTTGTGACTACCTTTTGATGAACCGCATTTTGCATCAGACTATCCGCACTATATCGAATTTCATATTTATTGGCATACCGCACATTTTCCAACTCTATATGCATCGCATGGGTATAGCCTATTAGGGAGATCTTGATGGGGTCTATTTTATTTGCTATAGCATCAGGGATATATATTAAATTCAGTCCTATCCATAACAGCAATAACAGTTTACTCCTATTTTTTTTCTTTATCCAACACATAATAAATCAATTTTTCATATATGTATCCGACGATTAATCCAACAGCAACTCTGGATAATCGGTTATGATGCCGTCTACCCCCATAGCTTTCAATTCTTCAATCTCTTTTTTCGTATTGGGCGTCCAGACAACAACTTTCATTCCCATCTTTTGACATTTTTCTACATCTTCCCGTGTTATATATTTGAAATTAGGGCTATATATATCGGGCTGGAAACCAAGCACGTCCAAATCTTCTTCCACTGTAAAGTCTTTTCTCCTTGCACCTACCAAATAGGAAGTTCTAATGTTTGGATATTTTTCTCTTAGGACGCGTAGCGTACGTACATCCGCCGACTGCACTATCACGTAGGGCGTAATATCTTTTTTTTCAACAACTTCCATCAGTAACTTCACAAATTCTTCGGGAATAGGATTATATCGATGATCACCCTCCTCAGAAGATTTAGTTTCTATATTATAAAAAACTTGCTTCCTGCCTTCTTTCTTAATAAAATGTTGTACAGAATCAATAACATCTTCCAATAGTGGAATAGAGACTTCTATTTTACGCTGCTCTGGAAAAAGATGATGGGCTTTTGATCCCACATCAAATTTTTTTATCTCCTCATAATTCATCTGCATAAAAACATATTCTTTCTTTTCTTCTTCTGTGAGTACCTCTCCAGTTGGTTTAGTTGTAATCCATGGATTTAGGTAGTCGTCATGGCTTAAGATCAATTTTCTATCAGCAGTTACTTTCACATCCATCTCGAGTGTTGTTATTTCGTCCAGAGATAAGCTATAAAGCATTGAAGGAATAGTATTTTCCGGCATCACTCCCCTGCCTCCGCGATGGCTCTCTGCATCAAAGGCTGGAAATTCTGCAGGTTCCATTGACTTTTGATTATTCAGTATGGAACAAGACATCAAAAGTCCGTCTATTGAAAGGACCAGAAAAAACGCCAATATCAATCTCTTGTTATTTTTTATTTTATTCATGTTTTTAGTTGTTATAAATAAAAAGGTCAAAATCTTCCATTAAACCATAATCAAGTGTAGCATATCCTTCTCCTGAAGGGTAATAACCATTCGTCTTTCTGAATAACGCAGGAGCTGCGTACCCCGATGGGGGATTGTTGTGATGCGGCCCCAATAGATTTCTTAAACTGCCGATAACTTTAACAGCAATCCTATTTTCACCATTGCGGAGGAAAGGGGAAATATCTAACATATATGGAGGATATCCAATGGTTCCGATCTCTTTGCCATTGATTATCACAATAGCTATTGTCCCCTTCCATTCATATAATTTAAGTAGGTATTTTTTATCTGATGAAATCTTATATTTTTTTGTATATGTTACACCTTCTGCATACATGGGCATTCCTTGTGATTTCCAGCTTCCCAGATCAAGGGGAGTGGCTGAAGATAGTATCCATCCTTTTTCAGCAGGTAATACATTAAAATCTCCAAGAATATAAATAGGTTGTATCTCAGCAAGTACTTTCATCGGATTAGCTATGATTTTTAGGCTATTTATTCCTTCCTTTATATGTTGGCCGATATCGATAACAGCAAAATTCTTATCTAGCCACCATTTTCCAGGTTCTGGTTTTAATGCGATCCCATTCACCAAGATGTTTTCATATAAGTGCGCCTGTTCTACTACCGCCTTTAGGTTTTCCAAATCAGTGCCTAGAGCTATGTTGAAATTATATACGGCTTCAAATCCCGATCCCCTTTCGAATGTATCACGGTCTAACGTCTTTCGCTTGAATTGAACAGTATGATCCCAAGGATTACCTTTCTTAAATCCATGAAACTTATATACGCTGTCTGCTGCATTAAAAAAGAATTGATCTTTTAGTATTTCATCGCCTATATATAAGTCACAAAAATCAATAGGAAGGACATTCCTCATTGTTCTTTGTATATTTAATGCAGTTTCACTTTTCAGTTTTTGCTCTAGGCGGGGTTCATTCCATTGTAAATATTCACTCCTCTTTTTATCGGAAATAAACAATAGAAGACTACCCGCAGGCGGTATATCAAAATTAATATACTTACCATCTTCGTCACGATATTCCGGGTAATCCCAAACTTTACCGGTAAACGGATCGAGCAACAGTACATCTTGATTTTGTAGTTTAATTTTCCCATTAGCCGAATCTTGCATATCCGCATTAGTCAAGAAAATCAATTGTCCACTATTTAATATCCTCCGATGGTGATATAGATTTCCGTTTGCTGTATCAGACTGTAATGAAATAGCCGGATAAGGTCCTAAGAAATGTTTATGAATTACATCTTTCCCATATGATGACAATCTCTTCGTTCCCTTTGCCAAATTGAAATGCTTGAGTTCATCATCCTTCTCGCCATCAACGTATTTCAGGTCATCGAATTGTAATAGCTTACCATTGTTTGAAATGTATTTTTCTAGCAGTTTAAGCGTAGCATAATCTATGTTTTCCATGCCTGGAGGAATTACGACAGTAGTATAAGTCCTTTGACCAACGATAAATTTATTATCCGTTACCGAACCGTGATCTTTAATTATATTTTCCGATCCAATATCATATTCTGCCTGATTTTTTTCCAATGTCTTCACGAACGATACGAATTTCTCTCCTATTTTCATCATTTCATCATTAGGTTCGCTAAAAGCAGTCGGAGGAGGTACTGCATACATCCAAGCGGAAGTTGTAGGTTGTAAAACAAGTACGTCATTTATTTGCTTTCCCTGTGAAAGTGCGAAAGACAACCTGGCATAGTAGCTATTCAATTCTCCATAGTATGGATACCAAGGATTCTGATAGGAAAAACTCCCGGGATAATCGGTTTTCCTAGAGCCATGTATACTCATCATAGACATATGCTGGCATAAAAAATTTATACCTAGAGCATACTCCCAATCTCCGAGACGTTTCATATCTTTAAATGTCATATCCCAACCTGCCCCTCCGTAAGACTCTGAAAGCACTCGTTTTTTATTCAATTGGTTAGCTACGCTTACAGCCTCCTTTACCGCCCGGATATTCCCAAATTGGGTTTCCCTTCCGCTCCCTACTCCCTTCTCATTATATTCATTAAACAACATATCTATCCCTGGTATATGGTGCCAGGCATACATTGCCATGTTATCAGGAATATTATAGGGACTGGGCCACGTATGCTCAAAATAATTACAGACCGATGCCAAGCCTTTCTTCTCTACGTGTAGAGAATATGGTTTTGCCCATCTATCTATTAACATATCCAAGAGCGTTTGGAAATAATTATGTCTCACTTTTCTCCAATTGCCCACATTTTCAAAAAGACAGGGTAGATTTACCGATAGGTCATACCCCCATCTATTCTCAAATACCCGAAACAGCTCAGGTGTCCATCTGATGCTCTCTCCTTTCATTGCTCTCAAAGTCATTTCGTCACTGAAAATACCAGGCACCGTTTTCCCAAATTCCTTTCCGAGATTTTCCTCATACCCATCTACCGCTATCTCAAGGAATTTTCCCGTCACCCCTTCAACTAATAGGTCTACATAGGGAAAACCTCCATAGAAAGGATTTGCTGGATTATATTGTTTGTTGAAAAGATAATAAAGACCTATGCTATCCTTTTCATTATCGAGATGATCGGTTATATCCCTAAACACGCCATTCTCTTCTTTCAAACAAATAAAGAAACTACCTACGTTCTCAGGCAACTTTGTCGTTTTAACCATATTAAGCATTTGTCCTTGATTATAGGATTCAGGCATTTGATCCTGCACATGACCTCCTGCAAACCCTGAAGGATAGGAGTTTTCGTCATATAACCAGATATTCAAATCCAACTCTTTTCCTTTCTTAACCGTATATTCACAGAGTTCATACCATTCTTCTGATAGATACTCTGTAATTAAACCGGCTCTCGCATGAATAAAGACTCCCCCGAATGCATTCTTTTTAAATGATACCAACATGGAATCGATATCGTTCCTCGTGACTTTGGTGTTCCAGACAAAAAAAGGAGTAGAACCATATTCCGTATCTGGAGAGGCAAATTGGTCCATGAAATATGTAAAATCATCACGGACATCATCTCCTGAACGTTTAAACCCGAGTATAAAAATACCAACAAAAAAAAATGCTGTTAGGGTCAATACGGTTATTTTTATTTTATTCCTGTCCATAACACCTTACTTCAAAAAGTCTTGCATTTTCATCTCCATGCGATTTCTTAACGACTAATTTGACCTTATCTACTTTTACTACTTGGAAAGAATGAGTCACCTTTCTTAAAAAATTATCATTCACCTCTTCTCGTTTTATTAAAGAGTTTCCGTTGTACATTTCCAATATGTAGTCACTGATGGTCTCGGGCTGAGGGCCTCGTATCTGCCTTTCCAACACTACCTTTTCACCGGACAGCCTCAAATGCCTATCCAGCCCAGTATCAAAGGTCAATTCTACTTTACTAAGTATTTGTGGCTTGGTCCAACTCAGTTCGATGGCTTGATCTCCAGTCAAGAGACTTGCCCTCCATTGATGGCTATCGCCATCTTGTATATCTCGGTTTATACCATCGATAATTTTTTTTGCTTCAAATCCGGATAGCTCAGCAGACGCCGTCACTTTCGCCTGTAGCGCAAGGTCTCTTTTATCTTCATTTTTTACATTTAAAATTGCCTGATCTTGTCGTAGTAGCAACTGTTGATATTCTTTCAATTTTACTTTATTCTGCACAAGTTCTCGTGGTGTTAATCCGTCCTTAACACAAAATGCAACAGCGGTTCCGATAGCTTGACCAAGTGTGGCACAGGTTGCCATTACACGCGTTGTTGATAAAGCTACATGCGTGACCGAAATGTTACGCCCTGCCATCACTAAATTTTCATACGTCTTACTATAAAGGGTTCTTAATGGAATAGAATAAGGTCCCTTTAAAGGAATAGATCGAAATGGGCTTAACGAAGTATCATCCATACCAGCCGGCAAGTGATCATCCAACGGCCAACCTCCATACGCCACCCTATCATCAAAATTTCTCTGTTTCAAAATATCGTTTTGGGTGAGCACATAATCACCTGTAACCCGTCTACTCTCCCGTTTTCCGGGAATCGCTCCAAACCAAGATAAAGCCCAGTTGGCTGATTCAGGATGATTGCCCGAATTTTTGATATAATCCCAAACGCCAAATACAACAGCCATTAAATCATGTCTTATTTTCTGGCCGTCATGCACTATATTTTCCAATCCACCCAGTTCTATCCACCAATAGCCGTATTCCCACGAACGGATCCTACGATGTTTGAAATCGGAAAACTCATATTTTCTGGCCCAAGTGGGAGCCTTAAATCGCATCTCTTTCGGATGCTCTGATGCCATAAATAGCAAGCTGTTTCCCATGGTAATATCGTCCGCTGTTTCTAGTCCAAGTGGTTCATTATATTCTGATTTAGCTTCCCTTCCTCGCATAAACTCGGCTCCTGTCAGGGCCGCCAATGTACCGTCGCCTGTACAATCTGCAAAATACTTTGCTTTTATCTTATAAATCTCCTCTGTCTGAGAACAATATGCATGGATCTCCTTTACTTTATCGCCCTCTGTCTGGACGCCATAAAGCATCGTGTCAAACAACAGTGTGATATCAGGATTTGATAACACTTTATCATATAATACATAATCAAATATCTCCCATGAGTTTTGTTGATTTATATACGATTCAGTGAGCATCATCTCTTCCAAAATCCCCGTTTCACGCCAAACTTGCTTCAGCTGGGAAGCACCACAGATGTGCATTCGGATTTCCGAGCTGGCATTGCCTCCCAGTCGGGATCGATTTTGGATCAATATAACCTTTAGTCCATTTCTAACCGCTGACAAAGCATTACAAACTCCGGCCATTCCACCACCGGCAATCAAATAATCCGTTTCTATTTCCCGAATAGCGAATACCGATCCCACATCTTGAACTTCACCTAAGGAATCTTTTTCCGATATATTTTTAGCTAGAACTGGATCCACCAGTAAAGCTCCAGAACCAATACCAATTGCTTTTAAAAAGTCTCTCCTATTGTTTTTCATTTTCACAAATTTTTAAGATTAATTCTTTCTGGTTATCTGAAACTCTGTCACTCTTCAGGAATGTTGTCAGAATCGCCTTAGTTTGATTATTCGGCATAGAAATGATATTTAAAATCCTGTTTATTATATGTGATTTAAGCGCCGTAATTCGAGTCAAAACAGGATTATATTTATCTGGAGTGGACCAAAATTTGTCACCTAAAGCATCTATTGCATTATGCGGAACGTAATCATCCTCTGCGAATATTAATTTAAATATTTGATCCTCATATCTTTTTATATCCTCAGAAGAACCATATTTCAAAAAATATATTTGATAGTCAGGATTGGATGATGTCATAAAATATATTGCCCACTTTCTTTTTAGATAATTTTCATCTAGATATTTACGTAACTCTTGTTTTATATTTCCATTTACAATATGCCATAGTGTATAAACGGTATACAACGCACCAGGAACTGTTACATTTGAAAATAACGGGGCAGTAGGTTTAGTTACCGCATCTACTTTAACAGAATATTTATTAGGTCTTTTATCCAGTAGTTCTTCTACTTCATAATCCCGTAAAACCGATAGTGTATCAATGAGTATTTCTTGTAGCTTTTTATAATCATTATCTACAAATCGATCATGATCGAATTTTGTGAAATGAATATTTTTTTCTCGACTGAAATGGTGAAAGTTACCTAGCAAATCCCAAAACAAATTCACCTCTAGAGGCAGACATACTTGATCGTTACAAACATCCATTTGAAGCTTAACACCGTAAAACAATTCTTTCTCCTCCATCGTTTCAACCAAAAATACTGGAAGATGCAATGTATCGTTGAACGTATATGTCATGATGGCATCCGGTTCTATTTTCAGCTCAGCCCACGTCTGCCCGAAACAGTGACAGATACTTAGGCAAAGTATTGATATATTAATCAGGAGATTATTCATCAATTAATTTTAAATCACCTTGTGTTCTCTTTTCGTTGTTTTTTGCATCATATGTTATTTTGAGCGTATTTAACCCATAAGCTGGAATTTTCAAGGTTTTCGAGCCTTCTGTTAAAATCTTATCAACTACCTGACCTTCTTTATCGAGAATCTCTATTTTATTGATAATTTCATTTCCACCAAACAATATACTATGATTAATTTTTGCGTTGACCTCTTGTTTATCGACGCTGTTATTCAACAGTATCAAATAAGTTTCCCTCTTTGATTTATTTACAGCACCGATAAAATCAATACGCTCATTATCAATACTTAAAATATCTTCTTTCAAGAATAATTCAGCATCATTGCCATATACTTTTCCCGCAGAAAAACCGTAGGTCTGATGAGGTCCGACCTTAGGTGTAATAAAACCTCGTGGAAAGCTAATACTTCCATTGGAGCGCAGCTCTACTTCAGATAATAGGTAATCCATTATCCAACCTACCTGCCACCAGGCGTGATGCGGGTAACGTCCTACACCTGCGTTCATTTTATCCCAGTAATAAGAGGCTACATTTGTCTTTTGATCTACAAACGCGTCTTGCCCCCAAGCGGCAGCTCGAGCCATATTTAAATATAAAGAATCTTGTGTAAGCTTAAATAATCTGACAAACATGCCTGCATGACTTGCCATTAAAATAGGTCCATTCTTGTTTGCCGATCCCAACAGTCCTCCCTGTTCAAATCTAGATCCTACTTGGCTAATTTCCCAGTCTTCCCGTATAATCCCTTTTACCTCTTTTTTTTCTCGCGTTGGAATAGGATGCGTATAAACAGATGCAGTATACATGCGAGCTGTTTTCATCGCCGCTTCTTTATACTTTTCGTCTTTAGTTACTTCGTATAAATCAAGTAACCCCTGTACACTTTGACCCGTTGCAAAATCTTGTACAAATCGAAAATCGCCACAAACGCCTAAAAAAGCTCCCTCATTGACCGCATGCTCAATGAACCAGTCTGCTCCACGACGAGCTGCTGCCAAATACTTTTCATCACCTAGAATACGATGGGCAACAAGTAAACCATAGAAGGTGGGGCGCAAGTCTTTAAGATCAGTAAAAACCGGGGCCTTTGAAGAGCGATCATAAGCCACTTGCCACTGTCCATCTGCACTTTGCCATTTCAACAACTTATCTGCTCCCAATCTCAATTTTTCTCGCAACTCCTCATCTTTGGGATCAAAGAGAAGCATGTTTCCGATATCCAACATCACATAATATGTTAGCGCGATAGGTTCAACATAATCCCCCCATTCCTCAACAAAACGCTTGGTTTTCCAGAGATAATACTGTCCCAATGCTGCTCCCTGAAAAAAGCCATCCGTCTCTTGCTGTTGTGCTATTTTGAAGTTCCTTGCATATGGAAGACGTCGCTCTTTCAGCACTCGATCGTCCATGATCGTCGCCAACATCCACATTGCACCATAATCTGAGTTTTTCATGGCATCTCCATCAGCTTCGTACACGCTACTCAAATAATCCTGCGCCCCAATTTCTAATTGTTTGTACGGTTGAATATTCCACATCGATATGGAATCGTCTCTAAGGTAATGAGACATAGATAACACTCTATTTATTAACGATTGCTTTGTATCTTTCAATGTCAATACATCTCCAAATCGATAGATATCGTTAATGGCATGTTTATATACTTCGTACCAATCAGCCTTTTGCAACGTATATCGGAATTGAAATGTCTTTGTTTCGCCCTTTTTCATATAGGAGCCTCTTTCGCCCAGCACAGGATGGTATATGGTTGGACTCAACTGATGGTTTCTGGTTATCAAAGAAAGCCCTAACTCCCAGTCATCGTGCGTCATCTTGTTTTCCTTCCATGGATCACGACCATACCCCGGTTCGGGAATTACAGCTAACGTTAATCCACTCTTATTGCTAATTAAAGGTGAAAGCGTGCTTGTCGATCGTTCCCTTAACATCACTGGTTGGTTTGGGACTCCCTGTCCATATCCATATGCTTTTATTAGATTGTTCTCTATTGACCGTCCTTGAAATTGCCCGGGAATCATACCCCAATCTAATTCCCCTGTCGGTATGTTGACCAATGTAGGGCTTGCGATAGAGAAATAGCCGTCTTCCTTAGCGGTTAATACCATCTCTACCATTACATCGTGTTGATAAGTCGGATGAAAAGACCATCTAGCGGAAAGCTTTATTTTTTCAGTTTCTTCTAGAAAAGTAAGCTTATTCTTTCCATTCTTTGCCACCTTTGAAGGATAAAAATGAATTTCTTCCCCTGCTAGGTGAAGGGGAACAGCAGAAAGGCTGGTTTTCCATCGATTAAAGATATGTCCGTACATACTGTCGGGGAACGATGCAGCTTTTTCATCCACTTTTTCCAACAACGGCCGTTTATCTGGCTTTTCTGCTGCATATAAGATGGTGTATTCGCCAAGAGGTTCTTTCAACTCAACCGTTTGGTTTCCATCTCCTACAGCTATACGTCTCAATACATAACCATCTGCAGATTTTTCCCATTCTATGTTTAGTTCTTCATTTTTAAGAACAAGACGATCCTGTGCGGATATAGTCAAAGGAATCAACCATACAGCAAATATACCATACAGAAATATGTCACTCTTTAATTTCATCCGATATTGATATTATTGTTCTTTTATACAACGGATACATTGTCCTTCTGCAGAAGGTCTATTGGATCGATTGATGGCAACATTATTGTATGTTAATAATCGCCTTATACCGTTTGTGCCCTGTGTTCCACTCGGTGTCGAAGTCCAGAAATAAGCAAATGTTCCGAATCTATTATAACTGCCATCGGGATATCGAGCTCCAGCGGGTTGTGCACTAAACCCATAATCATCCGCACCGATAAGTACGTCACTAGTCACCCACCAATCATCCGTACTCATTAACAACGCAGCTTTATCACCTCGCCATGCGGCATCGTTTACTTCATTTCCCATACCAATAGTTCTTTCCAGACCCTTCCAATCATCATCTAAAGGTACTCTCCATCCGTCAGGGCAGACACCTTTCGGATTATCCACCACGTACCAGTTGTACAGCAAGCCGAACGTCGCGACCATCTGTTCCTCAGAATCTATTCCGTCGGCATTTCCGTAAGGATATATACTGTAAGCTCCTGATGTGGTTTCTGCCCAGTTTTTATTGTCAAGACCGGTTGGAATCGGTGTACCGTCGCGATAGCGTGTAACTCTTAAATTTTCTTTCATCCATTCTTGTCCACCAATGATGACAGTCTCGTACACATTACCGTCTATATCGACAACACCACCAGCTGATCCGCCTATTAACACATTCACATCCATGGTTACCACATACTCTCCCGTAATGTTTTCTGCCTTTCCCATTTCTGACTCTACATCACTGAGTGTTATATTAGGATAGAACAAAGCAAAATCCCCCGTTCCCAGTTCTCCATCTCGATCGACATCTATATATGCCGACAAATAAATAGTTTCTTTCTTTGGATATTCTTCAAACGTCGCACGAAAGCCACTTTCGATCTGCTGTTGATCCAGTGTGATAGACTGCGAGGCATCTACAGGTAATTCGCGATACGATTTACCTGTAACTTCGTCATAATGTAAGTTCAAGACCAAAACATCACCTGCACTTGGCTTGGTAGCACCTGAAAACCTTACTTTGACATCCAAAAATCGTGGTGTAGCTTTTTTATCATCTTTTTCGCAAGATAATACCCCTATAATGGTTATAAAAGCTAAACATATACATAAAATTTTTTTCATGATTTTTGCAATTAAATTATGTTAGTATGTAAAATGTAAAACAGACTTCACTGGATGATGGTCTGAGGGTACCGGTTTCTGCAGCCGTGAAGATGATCCCACTTCAAAATTGATTAATATATCATAGGTAGTTACAGCTATCTTTGTAGACGGGTACGTAAATATATAATCGATTCGAGAACTACCATTTTGTCCCGGTTTTACACTCGAAGTTGCTCTATTGACTGTGGTGGCATAATTTATATTTGTACGTTCCAACGCCTTATCGAATGTATCTTCCAGTCCTTCCTCCTTCATGATGATACAAGCCGAGGAATGGCCGTCGATCACCGTTTCCGGATAACCATTGAAATCTCCCATTATAATTACGGGTAAGCCGGTCTCTTGTCTTTTCTGCTTCGCATACACCGCTAAATTTTGTGCTCCCACGGAACGGATTCGTTGCGCCTCTTCTCTCTGCAAATTACTACCTGCCGGAACATGCACATTGTATACCAATAACTCCTTACCAGTCTCAATTTCCTTGAGCCGTACGTGCGTAGGATAACGTGCGGTATTCTGCCCATTAACTTCAGATCCAAAAATATCAATATTATCGTCATAAGATACCAGTTCAAACTTTTCTGGCTTCCATGCGATTACCCGGGCAGACACCTCCCTTTCGGACACATGACATTCATAATGACCTTGTAGCATTTCTGAAAGCTCATCCGCTAGTACTCTTGTTTCCTGAAATCCAACGATATCTGCATTATTATTAGGTTGCAGCACCATCGATTTAAGTGCGTCTTTACGCAAGTGCCAAGCAAACTCAGGTTCAACAGCTCCATCAGCTTCTATACCCAATATATTATATGTGGTAACAGCAATCTCAAAGGTAGCTGTATTCACGGGATTCACGTCTGACCAATCTGTCCACCCTTCAGATGTAAATGCTCTTATTTGAATATAATACGGTTTTGATCTTTGTAAATTCTTAATATCAATAGCGGCACTATTACTTTCAAGCGCTGTCGCTCCATTCATATCCTCTGATTGCGCGTACCGGATCTCATACTTCGAGGCTCCAGAAAGCCCTTCCCATTGCAACACGATATTGGTGCTATAACTCGTAATTGCAGTAAACTCGGGATTATACGTTTCACCTGGTTCTTCCGGTGTTGTATCGGTTGTTTTTGTACATGCTATTGTTACAACAAACAATAGCAACAATATTAATATATTTCTTCTTTTCATATCTATTTTTTCTATTCCCCTACCATCCTGGGTTTTGTTCCAATTCCCTGTTTACATCTATCTCACGCTGAGGTATAGGCCACAAATAGTGTTTAGATGCATCAAATGTATTTGTGCTGATAACCTGAAAAACCGCCGTTTCATTTGGATATACAGATTTTCCATACGCATTGAACGAAGGAATAATTGAATCATACCATCGCGCTTTTACGCGTCGCCCAAGCATATTGCCAGGCATCACATGCTCTGCTATCCGCCAGCGACGAAGGTCGAAGAGACGAAATCCTTCTTGTGCCAGTTCCACTGTACGTTCATAACGAATTAAATCTCGTAGCTGCGTTTGTGTCATGTTAGTCTGCGCAGCAGGCATACCCACACTTGGGCGTCCCCTCACCTCATTAATGGCGGCGATCACGCTATTATCTATTTCATTTAATTCTATCTTTGCCTCGGCATACGTTAACAGCACTTCTGCGTAGCGCATAATGATGAAATTTTGCTGTGACCTGGCAACTTCTCCAGGCAAATCCGCTTCATCAAAATACTTTTTCCAATGATATCCTGTGAAGGTTGCGAATTGATTGGTCACTTCCAAGTTGTTCACGCGGTTAATCGTTCCTCCCACGTTTTGTAAGGTAGTAGTCGAATCCGGGTGCGTTTCAAACTTGAAGTTGTTATACCATTCGCCAGGGCGAAGTATAGATTGTTCCAAGCGAGGATCACGATTTTCATACGGTTTCTGAGGGTCAAAAAGTGGCGATTGGTCTATTCTTAGTCCATCAGTGCAGCGATAAATATCTATCATTGTTTGTGTCGGAACTAATACTGCATACCCCGGAGCAGACCGTGTTCCTAGATAACGAGGTATTTGATGTACTTGAACGCCCAGCAAAAAGGGAATATCCATGATGACCTCGGACGATCTACTCCCCACATGTTTAAAAAGCTGTCCATAATTTGAGTAGAGCGTGTATTGACCAAAATCTATAACTTCCTTTGCTGCTGCAGCGGCTATTTCATATTCACCATGATATAATGCGATTCGTGCTTTATAAGTAAGCGCAGCCCCTCGGGTGGCCCGTCCCTCATCCGTATTAGACCAAGTTAACGGCAAGTGAGCCGCAGCAAAATCCAAATCATCAAAGATAAAACGCAAAATATTTTCTTTTGCTGTTCTAGGCATCTGTGCATCCTCCAACTGTAACATCGTGGTCACTAACGGCACGTCTCCATATAAACTGACAAGAAAGCCATAATTCCAAGCTCTTAGGAATCTGGCTTCTGCTTCAATTCGATTATAGAAATCTTCCGAAACCACCTCTTGTGCTCGATGCATATTTTCCAAGATATTATTGCAACGCATAATACCATTATAATAGAATTCCCAAGTGTCATAAAACAAGTTTGTTTCTGTAGTTACCTGACCGCCTTGGAGATCCAACATATTCACATAATTCCCTCTTGTCCATGTAATATCTGTCGATCCATCCAGCCACATAATATAAGGCACATTATGTGATGATATCCAATACAGACTCCTATAAGCACTGTTTACTGCCAACAATAATTCATCCTCATTCGAAAAAAATGTAGAGCTTGAAGGGCTATCCAATGGAAATCTGTCCAGAAAATCCTTATTACATGAGGTAAATATAACTACCGATATAAGGACAGCTATGATGTTATTTGTTATTCGTTTCATAATATTCTATACAAATGGTATTTCATTAAAATGTTAAATTGACGCCAAACAAAAAAGTGGAGGAAATAGGATATATATTGGCATCACCACTTCGTGTCTCGGGATCCCATCCTTTTGGCATTTTATGTAGGGTAAAGATATTATCACCGGTGGTATATACACGTAGTTTTTTAATGGTACCATTACCTACCCAACGCTCCGGAAACGTATATCCAATTTGTACATTTTTTAACCGTGCATAAGCACCGCTATACACCCACCAACTCGAATTCATAAAGTTGTTGTGCGTAGATTCTGAAATAAGTCTCGGATAGGCAGCATCGAGATTTTCCGGCGTCCAATGGTCTAAGTGCCATTTTTGCATTTTCCCATTATTATACATAGCCCATATTGCATCTCCAGTAAAAATTGAATTTCTTTCTCCAACACCTTGTATCAAGGCGCTAAAATCAAATCCCTTATATTGAGCATTTAGGTTCAAACCAAATATATAACGTGGAATCTCATTGCCTATAGCAACCCGGTCTTCTGTATTTACCACGCCATCACCATTTACATCTTCATAGATAATATCCCCGGGACCGTAATTGGTAAAACTTTGTCTCGGATACTCGTCTACCTGCTGCTGATCCCTAAACAACCCCAAAGCGTTATATCCAAATAGTGTATTAATAGGCATACCCTCTTCAATTACTCTAAAACCACTGATAATCGGGCCAGTACCCCTCAGATCGACTACTTCGTTTTGTACATCAGAAACATTCAGTCCGATATCATATCTGAAATCTTTTGGTGCTGACCGATATCTCAAAGTAAGATCCCAACCTTTATTTCGGACCACTCCTGCATTTTGATATGGCTCTGTTAAACCAATAATAGCTGGTACCGGCAATCGCATCAATATACCCGTTGTATTCTTCACATAATAGTCAAAGGATGCAGAAAGACGATTATTAAATACGGCCATATCTAAACCGAGATTAGTCGTTTCTGTTGTTTCCCAAGAAATACCCAAATTCGCCATCTCCTGTTGGTTTGCTCCTTGCACTGGAGAATTGCCAAAAATGTAACTGGAACCAAGAGCCATAACGGCTGAAAATGGATAATTCCCTATCTGTTGGTTACCAAGTCTTCCCCAAGATGCCCTTAATTTTAAGTCACTCAACCAGCTGCTTGTAGGAGCCATAAAATCCTCGTCAGCAATCCTCCACCCCGCTGAAAAGGACGGAAACGTACCATACTTGTTTCGGTCAGGGAATCTGGAGGAGCCATCAACCCGTATATTAGCTTCCAAAAGATAACGCCCTTTATAGTCGTAATTAATGCGACCAAACCACGATCTTAGCGACCACTCGCTTCTTGTACCCGAATTTTGCCAATTCTCAATAGGTCCCGCATCTAATTCTTGATAGTCCGGTAACTGATATCCCTCTCGTCTTGCTGAAAAGTCTTCTGTGCGATATCCTATTTGCTCATAGCCCACCAAACCTGAAAAGCTATGATCATTGAGTTGTTTGTTATAACGTCCTATCAAACGAGCTGTATTCTCCCATGTTCTCGCATTACTGCGAATAAAGAGACTTTTAACTGGCACCGTATACGCCGGGGTTTCCATTCCCGGCACAAAGGTCTCTATTGCTTTATTGAAGTGCCTCCGATGGTTGCCAGAGTACTCAGGTGTAAAAAACGCTTCTAAATCAGCTCCTTTAAAAGGCTGATAATTGATTTGGAACGTTGCTCTCAACTGATCATAGTCATATTGATTGATCCCTCCCTCAGCAAGATGCGCAATAGGATTATTCCCATTACTTCCCACACCCCATCTACCGTCGGTCAGCCGAGCTGGCTGGACAGGAGAGATACGATTAACCTCTGTGTAAATGTCACGAGCAGATCTTTCCGTTGGAGAGAGACGGCCGGACACCAAAAAAGTTGTTTGTAAATTGTCTTTGACGTTGGCTTTCGCGTTGAGCCTGAACGAATAACGTTGTTGACGATGGTTTGGTATTACACCCTGTTGATCTTGATAAGCTATCGATCCCATAAAGTTGACAAGTTTACCGCCAGATACACCTACGTGATGATGCTGTGTCATTCCTGATCCGGTATATGCCTCTTTTTGCCAATCTGTGTCGGGATACCAATCTGGATCAATATCCTTATAACGAAGATAGTCTTCCAGAAATTCATCTGAATAAATCGGTGTTCTGTTTACGTTGGCAAACGCCTCATTAAGTTTGGTCATATAGGTATATCCGTCGACGAATTCAGGCAACTCCGTAAAAACCTGCCGACCGACATAGCCATTATAGTTCATCTGCAGCTGTTCACCTCCCCCCGTTTTTGTAGTTACCAATATGACGCCATTGGCGGCTCGAGAACCATAGATAGCTGCTGATGCGGCATCTTTCAATACAGAGATATTCTGAATATCATTAGGGTCTACACCATCAATGCTACTCTCCACACCGTCGATTAATACCAAAGGAGATGCTCCCGCATCAGAAAACGTACCGATTCCACGTACTCGAATCGTACCGCCATCCCCGCCGGGTCTACCAGAACTTTGTGTGACAGCTACTCCGGGCGCCATGCCTTGCAAAGCCATAGAAGCTCGGTGTACAGGACGCTTCGCTAATTCCTCGCCATCAATGGAACTAACCGCACCAGTCAAGTTGATTCTCTTCTGCGTCCCATATCCCACTACGACAACCTCATCGATCGCTGACATATCTTCTTCCAGCGTAATATCGATATTTCTCCGTTGTCCCACTACAATTTGCTGACTGACATAACCCACGGAGGAGAATACAAGCACAGCTTGCGACGAAGGCACACTGATACCATAACGTCCATTTTCATCTGTGACAGTAGATACATTAGAGCCCTCAATCTTGATATTCACGCCCGGCAAAGGATCCTGATTGCTGGAAACAACTCCCCTTACTTCTTGTTGCGCCCACGCAGCAATGGAGCACATTATCGCCAGTAAAGAAAGAAAAAATCTGTGTTTTAACATAATTAGTATAATTTATTTGATTAATTCATTTAATACATCTTACAACCAGATTAGTCTAGTCTGGTATGGTTCAAATATACCCTCTCCATTTTAAGATAATATTATGTCTATAATAGGTTTATATTAATTTATTTAATGAGCGTATCAATGATAAAAATGATCTTATACATAGTATCTTATAATTGTAAAACACAAAACCAAATCTAGTCTGGTCTGGTGTGGTCTATAAATATATAGCAAACATAAAAGAAGAAGTTCGGAATACCAAATTTTTTTAAAAAAAATTCTTTTTGATTTTTTAATTTTGGAATGGGTATTTCAGTTTGTACAATATTATCCTAAATAAATAGAACAGGTTAATCAAATTTTTGGATATTCCGTGCCTTTATAATAGGATTTAACGCGCATTAAACAGTGATTAGGTCGAAAACAGGACCAAATACGGAAACCTCTTTTCACGTTTCGATTTCCCTTTTTCCCAAAAGGGGAACACGTCCTTGGTATAAGGAAATGCTTATTAGCAAAAAGGGATCGCGTTTTACTAAAAAGAGATCACATTCTCCTAAAAGGGATCACGTTTCCTAAAAAAGGGAACACTTCCTGGGGATAGAGGAATG
Organism: Sphingobacterium chuzhouense; assembly: GCF_014692525.1. Lineage (GTDB taxonomy): Bacteria > Bacteroidota > Bacteroidia > Sphingobacteriales > Sphingobacteriaceae > Sphingobacterium > Sphingobacterium chuzhouense. The sequence continues at coordinate 302,990 of NZ_JACNYL010000004.1, read as the reverse complement.
CTTATTAACAAAAGGGGAGTGCATTATCGTAAAAAGGGATTACGTTTCTCTAAAACGGTTTATCTTTTTAAGAATCGGGGAATATTATTTATTTAAATGGGATCACGTTTTTTCTATATGGAAACAGTGTTTTAAAATACGGGAACACGTTTTGATAAAAGGAGTTCACGTTTTACTAACAAGGAAATGATAATTTGTAATATGTGAACACTTTTTGGCACAGAGGGATTACTTTATTACAAAAGGAGTTCACATTCCACGCTATCCTGTTTCCTTTTTCCTGACACCGGAACACGTTTTTCTGAGAAAGGAACACTTGTTGGCAAAAGGGGATCACATTTTCCTAAAAAGGGAACACTTATTCGGAACGAGCATTCCCTTTTTTGCAAAAAGGAAAATCGAAATATCAAAAACCATTCGCTTTTAGGAATATTTTTGGGGTATACCAGCATCATTCTAGCGGCAATATCCTACACCCTGGTCTGGTCTGTTCTTTTTTCTTGTTTTAACCGACCAAACCTGTTAGCTTTGCAATTGTTTTTTATAAATGAGCGAATACAAACAATGGCGGATTCTACAATAAACAATTTAGGTGGCACACAACAACGGCTAAAATATATGCAGTTGGTAGATTACATCATGGCGCAGATAGAGCAGAATGAATTGGCTATCAACGACAGATTACCTTCGCTCAACCAATTAACAGCAGAACTACGTATAAGCAAGGAAACAGCACTGAAAGGCTTGCAATATCTTTCCGAAAAGGGGATCATTGAATCGGAGTATCGTAAAGGGTATTATGTAAAGCGCTTAAAACTTCACCAACCGCACCGGGTGTGTTTGATATTAGACAAAATGAACATTCTTCGGGATCGGGTATATCAGGCTTTTTTGGAGACGATACACGATCAGGCGGAGGTAGATGTATTTTTTCATCATCACAACTTTAAAGTATTTGAAAAGCTGGTAGAAGAAAACCTAAATAGTTATACCCATTTTGTGATAGTTACTTTCTTCCGCGAAAATCCCGCCCATATTTTAAATAAAATCCCTCCTCATAAACGTATTGTGATAGACCGCAACGAACTTGGTCTTGATGGGACTTATAGCTGCATTTATCAGGATCACCAATCGGACATCGTAGATTCCTTGACAACCTTGTTACCCCAATTGGAAAAATACAAACGTTTAATACTGGTTGCCCCTTTAGAGGCTTTTCATGCCAAAGATTTGATTGACGGATTTGAAGCATTCGCCAAGGCACATAAAAAGAACCACATCATCTTCCACAGTGTGGATAAATCTTCATTTAAGAAAGGTGATGCATACATTACTTTTAGCCGATACGATCAAGACGATGTTGATATTATCAAGCTCTGCCGGGAAAAGAACTGGAAGCTTGGGAAAGATATCGGCCTGATTTCTTATAACGATACGGCAGTAAAAGAAGTGCTGGAAGAAGGCATTACAGTCATCAGTACGGATTTCCGTAAAATGGGCGAAGAAGCCGCAAATGCAATTTTAAATGAAAAGCCTGTCATGTTACGCGATCCAGCAAAGGTTATTATCAGAAAATCATTGTAAGTATTAAAACCCTATAGGTTTCAAATTAAGTCCTGCCCTTTCATCGAGGTCGAACATCAGATTCATATTCTGTACGGCTTGGCCTGATGCACCTTTCAACAAGTTGTCGGTTGCATTCAGAATCAGCAGTTGGCTACCGTGTTTCTCCAAATGCATAATACTCTTATTGGTATTCACGACCTGTTTCAAATCAATATTCGCTTTGCTTACCCATGTAAAAGGATGGCTTGCATAGTAATTCTCATAAAGGGTATAGGCCTCTTCTTCGGTCAATTCCGAAGTCACGTATATCGCTGAAAAAATCCCTCTGGGAAATGCCCCACGTTGTGGGATCATATTGATCCGCTGCATAGCCCGTTCGAGTAAGGATTGTTCAGATTGCGGTAAAAAATCCGGTTGGAGTTGGTTCAACGATTCGGAGACCTCTTGCAGATGTTGGTGTTCGAACGATTTATAAGCAGAGAGATTCCCGCTACGCCAAGAGAAATGAGAAGTAGGCGAAGGTTTTTGTCCTGCCCCTGTAGAACCTGTTGTAGCATTGATATGGATTTGTTCTGGCAACAACCCTTTAGCAGCCAAAGGAAGCAACGCCAATTGCATATTGGTCGCAAAACATCCCGGGTTAGCAATATATTGTGCCGATCTAATCGCTTCCCTATTAAGCTCGGGAAGACCATATACAAAATGTCCGCCTTGATAAGCTGTATTCGCTTTCAACCGATAATCTTGCGATAAGTCGATAATTTTTACGGAGGAATCTACTGGATTAGCATCTAAAAATTTCCTTGCATCACCGTGTCCAACACATAGAAATAGGACATCGATATCTGAATGGAAATCAGAAGAAAATTCCAGTTCCGTATCGCCAAACAAATCGTTGTGCACCACGTAGACTTTATTCCCTGCATTCGAAGCTGAATTAGCAAAAACAATCTCCACATCAGGGTGATAAATCAACACACGAAGTAATTCACCTCCTGTATATCCCGCAGAGCCTACTATACCTACTCTTATCATTCCGCTCCCCCACTATTAACTTTATGCCAGATGATGGTTTGATTACCGAATATTTTGGCAAAACCTTTTACATCATCGCCGGTATACCCTTCATTCATCTCGCCGTAACTACCAAATTTAGTGGACATCAAATCATACTCGGATTCGATTCCCACAATGATAAACCGATACGGGTGTAATTCGACGATAACCTTGCCTGTCACAGTTTCCTGTGAGGAACGGAGGAACGCCTCGATATCCCGCATAATAGGGTCATGCATTTGCCCCTCGTGCATATAATTACCATAGAACGCAGAAATCTGATCTTTCCAAGACAGCTGCCATTTCGTTAAGGTATGCTTTTCCAGTGTATGATGGGCTTTGATCAGGATAAGTGGTCCAGCCGCTTCAAAACCAACGCGTCCCTTGATTCCGATAATCGTATCACCAACGTGTATATCGCGTCCGATACCATACGGCTGCGCTAAGTCTTGTAACTGTTGAATAACTTTAACAGCGCCAATCTGTTCTCCGTTCAATGCAACAGGCTCACCTTTAACGAAGTCTATCGTGACGGTTTGCGGTTCTGATGACGTCACGGGAGTAGGCCATGCCGTCTCCGGAAGATATTTATTCGAGGTCAGGGTTTCTGCTCCGCCGACGGACGTCCCCCATAATCCTTTATTGATAGAATATTTTGCTTTTTCGGCGTTGATCTCTACACCATGTTTAGCCAGATACGCAATTTCTTCTTCTCTGGATAACTTAAGATCACGGATAGGTGTAATGATTTCCACGCCCGGAATAAGGGTATTGAAAATCATATCGAAACGAACCTGGTCGTTTCCAGCTCCCGTAGAGCCATGCGCTACACATGCCGCACCTATTTTTTTTGCATAATTGGCAATCGCCGTTGCTTGGCACACCCGCTCTGCCGATACGGAAAGTGGATAGGTGGCATTTTTTAATACATTCCCAAAAATGAGATATTTTATAGTATCACGGTAGTAGTTTTCGGTTTCATCAATCGTGCTGTGGGACTTTACGCCCAAGGCGTAAGCACGCTCTTCTATCGCTTTCAATTCGTCGGCCGAAAATCCTCCGGTGTTAACCACTACAGAATGTACTTCCAGGCCTAAATCCTTTGTTAAATAGATACAACAGAAGGACGTATCTAAACCACCACTAAACGCTAATACTACTTTTTTCATTGGATTAAATTATTTTTTAAAGGTAATGAAACTTCCCCCATCACTAGACAAGGCCAAATATAGTCATTATATATTTTTTGCGAGACCAGTACCCACCGGGAACACCGCAGCAACAATCTTTCTTGACGACCTCCACAATTTTGCTTCAATACGTTTCAACAGTGATTGTTTCTTTACGATGCGATCCAGACGTTCCTTGGCTTCCGCTCTACGTTGAATCTTTTCTTTGAGCACACGTTCCTTTTCGACAGGATCCCAAAGCATCGCCGTACACATACAATTCTTACGTTCTTTACTCACCAGAATATCAAAATTCACACAGGACTGACAACCTTTCCAAAATTCTTCATCTTGGGTCAGTTCGCCATAGGTTACCGGCTCATAGCCAAGATCCGAATTTATCTTCATAACAGCCAAACCGGTGGTTAATCCAAAAATTTTCGCTTTGGGATATTTTTCACGGGATAGATCAAAGACACGCTTCTTAATAGCTTTTGCCAATCCTACTTTTCTAAATTCCGGGCTTACAATCAATCCGGAATTGGCTACATAGTCGCCATGACTCCATGTTTCAATATAGCAAAACCCTGCCCATCTCCCGTCCTTGTGCAAGGCAATAACCGCCTTACCCTCTTCCATCTTACGGGCTATATACTCGGGTTTACGACGAGCAATACCTGTTCCGCGCGCTTTTGCGGATTCGAACATTTCGTCACAAATCGCTTCTGCATATGCTATATGTGCAGGGGTGGCTGGGATAATTGAAAAATCTGAAAGTGTCATCGAAGATGTCGACCTAAATAATTACACGTAATGTGCTCCAATAAATTCTATTAATTAACCGCTGAGAAATCACCGAGCCGCGTGATTACCCATAATGGAGTAGCCTGCCTCCAAATCAAGCTCGAGGCAGAATAGGTCGTCGGAATCGCAATGTAGGAGAGTTGAAGCCCTTCAAAACATACAACACATCCCTCACAAACTTCTTCGGAAGCTGTGCTGAAATAAATGTATGTATTTCCAAGCTGTTCATTTGTATATCTATGACTATTAACGAATACAAAAGTAAAAAATTATTTTTTTCTTTTACGCAATAGCTCCGTAGTTTTTTTATTAAAAAAATATTTTTGGTACTATCTTCCCGTCAATCTTTTAATTAGACAGTCTTTTTGATGAAAGGTTTAAAAGAAACTGCCCGACTTTAATATCTCTATTTATTTAGGTACTTTTGTATCGGTTTAAAATTCTCCAAAAGATGGTTGGTCCAAGTATTATATTCTATATCTTTTTCGCGATTCCCTATATCTTCCTGATGTATTGGTTAGTCAAACAGGACAAAAAGAAGTACGCGTGGGGACTGGCTATCGTGACTATTATCGCTATAGTGGGTATTATCGTATCCCAAAAGGCCAGCAAGGTGGCTATTGAAAATTACAAGCAGCATCAGATTGATGCACGAGAGATTGAAAGGGAGAATACTACTCCCTAATCCCCTCCAATTTAAATAGAAAAGCATAGTTCAGCGCAACATCCTTCAGATAATCAAACCGACCAGAAGCTCCACCATGCCCATACTCCATATCTGTTTTAAACAAGACGACCTGCTTGCCTTTCTTTATTTCACGCAACTTTGCTACCCATTTTGCAGGTTCGAAGTACTGCACTTGGCTATCATGAAGCCCAGTGGTAACCAATAGGTTTGGATACTCTTTTGCTTCAATGTTTTCATATGGTGAGTACGATTTCATATAGGCATACGCTGTTTTATCATTCGGATTTCCCCATTCATCATATTCATTTGTAGTCAACGGAATAGTATCGTCCAACATGGTATTGACTACATCCACAAAAGGAACCTGCGCAATGATACCGTTCCATAACTCAGGAGCTATATTAATAACGGCTCCCATGAGCAAACCGCCGGCGCTACCCCCTTGCGCATACAGATTGTCGGAACTGGTCAATTTTTCCGAAATCAGATATTTGGCACAATCGATAAAATCAGTGAACGTATTTTTCTTGTTCATCATTTTACCATCCTCATACCACTGCCGCCCCATCTCTTCTCCACCACGGATATGTGCAATAGCATAAGCAAAACCTCGGTCCAAAAGGCTCAACCTCGACGAATTAAAGGTAGGGTCCATACACATACCATAGGAACCGTATCCGTAGAGCAGCAAGGGTGATTTCCCGTTTTTAGAGAAACCTTTTTTGTAGACCAACGAGATAGGAATCCGTGTACCATCAGCTGCTGTGGCAAATAAACGTTCTGTTACATACTTCTCCGGATCATATCCGCCAACAACCTCTTGCTGCTTCTTCAGGGTTCTCTCTTTGGTATTCATGTTGTAGTCATATGTCGAAGATGGGGTTACGAGCGAAGTATAACCGTAACGTACCATATCGGTATCATATTCGACGTTCGTACTTGGATACACGGTATAAGCTGTCTCTCCAAAATCCAGGTAATGTTGCGTTCCGTCTTTCAATGATCGTATCGCCATTTGTGTCAAGCCGTTCTTGCGCTCTGAAATGACGATATAATCTTTAAATTCATCAACATCCGAAACGAGCACATCATCTCGGTGAGGGATAAATTCTTTCCAATATTCTTTGGTCGTCTTATCCAACGGGCATTCCATCACCTTGAAGTTTTTTGCTCCGTCATTGGTTAAGATCAAGAACTTGTCTGCCAACGCTGTAACGGAATACAACACCTCTTTCATCCGAGGTTGGAACACCTCAAAGGTACTATTTGGTTGATCAGCATTCAATACGCGAACTTCGGACGATAGTGTTCCACCCGAATAGATCATGATATGTTTTCCGTTTTTTGATTTTCCTACACCGATATAATTCGTATTGTCTTTCTCTTCATATACGACGACATCGCCAGCAGATCCCGAACCCAACGTATACCGACGGATTTTCTCACTCAGCAAAGTAACCGGATTTTTGGCGGTGTAGAATAACGTTTTATTATCATTCGCCCACGTAGCGCCCCCCGTTGTACGATCAATCTTGTCCGCTAATAATGCACCTGTTTCGAGGTTCTTCACATAAATCGTATATTCTCTTCTCGATACGGTATCCACTCCAAAGGAAAGCAACTTATTGTCCGGGCTTACCGAAAAGCCACCCGCAGCATAATAGGCATACCCTTCGGCCATGTCATCCACGTCGAGCAATATCTCCTCAGGAGCATCCAGACTTCCTTTCTTTCGACAGAATTTATAATATTGCTTACCTTCTTCTGTACGGCTGTAATAATAGTATCCGTTTTTAAAATAGGGAACGGACTCATCTTTCTCCTTTATCCGTCCTTTCATTTCGTGAAACAGTTTCTCTTGCAGCGGTTCGGTATCTTTCATCATCGCTGCCGTATAGTTATTTTCTGCTTCTAAATAAGCGATAACTTCTGCGGAATCCGGACCTTTCTTAAAATAGTCGTTCATCCAATAGTAATTGTCCGCTACCGTGTCACCATGGATGGTACGCTCATGTACTTTTTTCTCTGCCACAGGGGGAGTAACCTCCGGCCAAGTCGCCGTATTTTTTGTCGTGTTATCAGAACAGGATATTGCCATAGCCCCAATAATAATCATATAGTTCCAGTTTTTATGCATCGTAAGCTAGTTTTGGTGATAAAGTTAATGTAAAAAGAATAGTGATTTATGTTTTTTTAACAACATCAACACCGGAGTTACCTTATATTTGTCTCTTGACGAAACAAAAATATATGACTAGAACATTGAAACTTGTTGCTCTATTAGGTATCAGCATACTTCCGCTATGGGGAAACGCCCAATCAAAAGCCACCAATCCACCTAATTGGTACAATCTTGATTATGAAACAGACGGTGTACGCGGAATAAGTACCGAAAAAGCATACGAGCTTTTAACAGGCAGAGAATCAACTCCTACCGTCGTGGGTGTGTTAGATGGCGGTATAGACTATAAGCACGAAGATTTGAAAGACGTCATATGGACAAACTCCAAAGAAACTACTGGAAATGGTCAAGATGATGATGGAAACGGCTATATTGACGATATACATGGATGGAACTTTATAGGGAATGCAAATGGTGAAAACGTACAATACGATAATCTGGAAATCACTCGTTTGATTCGCATTTACGAGCCGAAATATATATCTGTATTACCCTCCACCCCACTTAGCGAAGCTGAACGCCGGGAGTTCGTGGCATACCAAAAGATGATAAGCGAATATACAAGCAAACTCGATCAGGCAAATTTCGGAAATCTTAACTACGGTAGGTTAAAGGAAGAAATTGATATTGCCATCAAAAAAATAGGCAAAGACATTAAGGAGATAACAAAAGCTGACCTTGATGCCTACAAGCCTAACACTGACCGTCAGAAGATGGCGATCCGTATGACAAAACGAGAACTTAGCGATGAAAAGAGCTTTGAAGACTTTTACAAGGAACTGGAGGAAGGTGTGAAATACTTTCGTGCTCAGGTGGACTATCATCTAAATAAAAACTACGATTCACGGCATGTTGTTGGCGACAACTATGAAGATGCAGATGAGCGTTTCTACGGAAATGCCGATATTAAAGGCCCTGACGCTGATCACGGCACGCACGTGGCGGGTATTATCGGCGCTAAACGCCATAACGGAATTGGAATTGACGGTGTAGCGGATAACGTACAGATTATGGGCGTGCGCATGGTTCCAGATGGGGATGAACGTGATAAAGATGTCGCAAACGGCATACGTTATGCGGTAGACAATGGTGCGAAAGTAATTAACATGAGTTTCGGAAAGGGATATGTATTTAATAAAAAAACGGTTGATGAGGCTATAAAATATGCAGAGGAAAAAGATGTGCTCCTTGTGCATGCGGCGGGCAATGATGGCAAAGATATTGACGTCGTCAAAAACTATCCGATGAAGTATTATACCGATAGCCTCGATGCTGTATTGGGCGAAGCTTCCAACTGGATTACAGTGGGTGCTACGTCGTCGGGGCTCGATGGTGATTTGTTGGCTGAATTCTCCAATTTTGGATACCGTTCGGTGGATGTCTTTGCACCCGGTGTCAAAATTAATTCCACTATGCCGGAATCTACATATAAAGAACAGGATGGAACAAGTATGGCCGCTCCGGTGGTATCCGGATTAGCGGCAGTATTGCGTTCTTACTATCCTAAACTTACGGCCAGGGAGGTGAAAGACATCATCTTGAAATCTGTAACAAAGGTAGATGAAAAGGTAAGGATAAAAGTAGACGGATCTACCAAGAAAGTTTACCTGGATGAAATTAGTGTGTCTGGCGGAATTGTGAATGCAAAAGCAGCTATTGAAGAGGCGGATAGACATATTCGAGAAAAAAAGTGAAAAAATGTTAAATTTTATATACTATAAATTTCTATCTTGCGTTTAATAAGTACTTAATAAACAAAACGCTTATGGTAGAATTCTTTACAAAGGAACATGTTACTGAATTAAGCGAGGAAAGGGAGAGCATGGTCGAGATAGAGGTAGTTAATGAAATATTTGAACAAAATCTAAAATCCAATTTAAAAGAATTGGCAAAAGACCCAAGCCCCAAAATCATCGAGAATATATTGAACTATTCCCGTAGCTTAAGAAAGTAAAATGGCAAAGTCTCTAAATTTATTAGAGACTTTGTTTTTTATTGATAGCACCTTACAATACCTTTCAAAAATTTGCAGCATTTTGAATATCTTTGTTCATGCTAAAGAAAGAACGGTATCAAGAATTTGTGAAGTATTTTTCGACACACAGCCCTGACGCACAAACGGAATTAAATTATAGCAATCCTTATGAACTTCTGGTTGCCGTCATTTTATCCGCGCAGTGCACGGATAAGCGCATCAATCAGGTGACTCCTGCTCTCTTCGAACGTTTTCCGGACGCCCCATCATTAGCTGCTAGCACACCGGATGAAGTATTTACGTATATCCGCTCAGTTAGTTACCCCAACAACAAGGCGAAACACCTCGTTGGGATGGCTAAAAAATTAATGGAAGAGTTTCATGGCGACGTACCAGAAAAAGTGGAAGATCTTATCAAATTGCCTGGCGTAGGAAGAAAAACCGCCAATGTCATATCTTCCGTAGTATATAATAACCCGGCAATGGCAGTAGACACACATGTTTTTCGTGTGAGCAATCGTTTGGGACTGACAAGTCGTGCCACAACACCCCTGGCTGTAGAAAAACAATTGGTTAAATATCTTCCAAAGGATACAATTGCTATCGCACATCATTGGCTTATCCTCCACGGCCGGTATATTTGTGTGGCAAGGCGTCCAAAATGCGAGGAATGCCCTATCACATACTTTTGCAAGTATTTTGAAACACATTATACAAACGTCACAGCAAAGATCAATAATTAAACTAAAAATATTAGCGAAATTATTTTGAATTTTCACATTTTAAACTTACTTTTGACTAGATAATACTAAAAAAATGAGTAACGCAGACAAATTAAAAGCTTTACAGCTAACTTTAGATAAATTAGAAAAATCATACGGTAAAGGTACGATTATGAAATTAGGAGACTCAGCGGTAGAGCCTATCGAGGCTATTTCTACTGGATCTCTCGGTTTGGATATAGCACTAGGCATTGGAGGCGTACCTAAAGGACGTATCATCGAAATTTATGGCCCGGAATCGTCTGGTAAAACGACCCTTGCAACCCATATCGTTGCTGAAGCACAGAAAAAAGGAGGAATAGCGGCTATCATCGATGCGGAGCACGCTTTTGACAAATACTACGCGCAAAAGCTAGGGGTAGACGTCGAAAATCTACTTATTTCCCAACCCGACAATGGCGAGCAAGCGTTGGAAATTGCCGACAATCTTATTCGCTCCGGTGCTATTGACGTCATCGTCATCGACTCTGTCGCGGCGTTGGTACCTAAAGGAGAAATCGAAGGGGAAATGGGCGACTCCAAAATGGGGCTTCAAGCGCGTTTGATGTCACAGGCCTTACGGAAATTAACTGGAACAATCTCTAAAACCAACTGTTGCTGTATCTTTATTAACCAATTGCGGGAGAAAATTGGCGTTATGTTCGGAAACCCGGAAACAACCACCGGTGGAAATGCACTAAAATTCTATGCTTCCGTCCGTTTAGATATTCGCAGGACTTCCCAAATTAAAGACAGTGACGAAGTAGCGGGTAACCGTGTTAAAGTAAAAATTGTAAAAAATAAAGTAGCGCCACCATTCCGTTTGGCAGAATTCGACATTATGTTTGGTGAAGGAATTTCCAAAGTGGGTGAAATCATTGACCTGGGTGTAGAATACGGCATTATCAAAAAGTCTGGCTCTTGGTTTAGCTATGGCGACACGAAATTAGGGCAAGGACGCGATGCTGTAAAAAACTTATTACTGGACAACCCTGATTTAAGTGATGAGCTCGAAGCTAAAATAAGAGCGGAAGTCAGTGGTAGTGATCTTGATGAACACGCAGCCGGAATAGAAGAATAAAAAAAAGCCTGGGACAAATCGCCCAGGCTTTTTTTATTTTGTTCATTACTTCGCTTCTTCATAACGCTTTGCAACGGCATTCCAATCGATAACGTTGAAAATTGCCTCAAGATACGCAGGACGTTTATTCTGAAATTTCAAATAGTATGCATGTTCCCATACATCAATACCTAAAATAGGTGTACCCTGTACCTCTGCTACATCCATTAGTGGATTGTCTTGATTTGGTGTGGATGTCACACCAAGCTGTCCATCTGATTTTACAATTAACCAAGCCCATCCTGAACCAAAACGGGTAGCGCCTGCATTCTGCAGTTGTGTTTTTAATTCCGAAAATGAGCCAAAGGTTTTGTTAATAGCTTCTGCTAATTCACCTGTAGGTTCACCGCCGCCATTTGAACTCAAAACAGTCCAAAAAAGCTTATGGTTAAAATGTCCACCACCATTATTACGGACAGCGGCAGGATATTTAGAGATGTTTTTGTTGATTTCTTCTAAGGATAAATTTTCAGCATCTGTCCCTGCAATCGCTTTGTTCAAATTGTCTACATAAGCTTGGTGGTGACGGTCATGGTGGATTTCCATGGTTTCTTTGTCAATGTGCGGTTCCAACGCATTGCTAGCGTATGGTAAAGCTTCTAATTCAAATGCCATAATATTTCTGTTTTTTTGATTATTATTAATTAAGAACACGAATATAACAATTTCAAATTGGCTTAGGTTTTATTTAACGACCAAAATCTCGTTTTCTTTATCTTTTATTACGAAAAAATGATTTTATCAAGTCAGTACATTCCCCAGCCAGCACACCGGAGGTCACCTCAGTTTTAGGATGATAAAGATTACCATGTCGGGAAGCACCTCGTTTTTCGTCCGTGGCGCCATACACCACTTTGGCTATTTGTGTCCAATAAGATGCTCCTGCACACATTACACAGGGTTCTACGGTAACATATAAGGTGCAATCTTTTAAATATTTCCCTCCCATATAATTTGAAGCTGCTGTAAATGCTTGCATTTCTGCATGGGCTGTCACATCGTTCAATCGTTCGGTAAGGTTATATCCTTTTCCAATAATCTTACCCTGACTGACAATTATTGCTCCAATAGGAATTTCATCTTCTTCAAAAGCCTTCTGTGCTAGCTTCAACGCTTCCCGCATGTAGGCTTCATCCGTTGTTACAGGATCGAATTCCGTTGGCTCAAAATTATATACTTTCATTTATTGCTTTCTATATTAATTTTGTACCATTTGGCACATGTCTTTCTATCGAGCTCAACACGATATCGCCATTCTCGTCTGGGAATCCAGTAACCAAACACTCCGACATAAAGTCTGCAATTTGCTTCTTTGGAAAATTAACGACTGCGATAATTTGCCGACCAACTAAATCCTCTTTTTTATAATGCTTGGTAATCTGCGCACTAGATTTCAATATGCCTAATTCACCAAAATCGATACGCAATTGATAGGCAGGCTTACGCGCCTTCGGAAAATCCACCGCTTCCAATATAGTTCCAGCACGCAAATCTACTTTTTCAAAATCGTCCCAAGTAATTAAGTCTGCCATTCTTATAGACGATTTGATTCCAAGTTTGACAGTTCTTTTGCCAACGTAAATGTAATATACTCCTTATCGCGTCGAAGTCTCTTTGCGAGGCGCGTCACCAACGCGTCCTCGTCCCCTGTCCTATAAGCTAAATCTTCACTTGTTAGACTATTATATTTTCTACTCAATTTTATCTTTAGGATTTCCCAATCTTCCGTTGTTATTTTTAACACACCCATATATTAAATTTTAAAACAAATACCTTATTATTGTAGTTGAATAAAATAAACAAATATTTTTCACATGAAAAAATCTATACTTACTTTAATTTGTTTGATTGCCGCTATCGGCATCTCACAAGCACAATTATTTCCATCGTTCAAAGTGGGATTAAAAGGAGCGCTGGGCTTTTCTAGTCTGCGATCCGAAGGAAGTTTTTTTAATTCAGATACAAAAACAGGATTCCAATTGGGTGCTTGGGGCCGTGTAGGAATTGCAGGATTCCATGTACAACCGGAGCTTTATTATGCCAGTAAAAAAGCGGGTATTACAAAAGATGGTGATGAGGGAGATGCAACATTTAAAAGCATGGACATGCCTATTCTATTGGGCACACGAATTGGAATCGGCCCTATAGGCGCTCGTATCCAAGCAGGCCCGGTATTTTCTTTCGCACAAGACGGCAAAGTCGTTAACTTAAGTGAAGCCACCAATTGGGGTGCCTATAAAAAGAATTCTACCGGTATCATCGGTGGTATTGGCGCCGACATCAGTAGCTTTACAGTAGATTTACGATACGAGCACGGATTGACCAATTTGAACGAAACAGGCAATCAGAAAATAAGAATGTGGACTATAGGGGTAGGGTATTCTTTCTTATAGTTTCTACATGCCATACTAGCTAAAAGCTTTCCAAGAAAACAATAAGGGGTTGCTCAAAGTGGGCAACCCCTTATTGTTGATTAGAAACGTTCTAAATTATTTGTTTTACCTACTTCTTTGTCATATTTGTGTTAACAAATAAATAGATTTGCGAAAATAATATATAAACATCTAGGATAATGAGTAATTCAAAGCCAGTTTTAAATTCTTCACTTGGAAGAAAACTAATCATGAGCTTGACGGGGATTTTTTTATGTCTGTTCCTGATCGTTCATTTGATTGGTAACTTGCAGCTATTTAAAAACGATGCGGGATACGCCTTCAATCAGTATGCGTATTTCATGACCCACTTTACCCCCATTAAAGTAGTATCATATCTACTTTATGCTTCAATCATTTTACATGCTATTTATGCCTTAGTCTTGACGATGAAAAACAAGGCTGCTCGTCCTATTGGCTACGCACAATTCAATGGTGCTGCAAATAGCAAGTGGAATTCCCGTAACATGGGGATCTTAGGAACCATCATCTTGGTTTTCCTAGCCACACACATGTACAACTTCTGGTGGAAATACCATAACGATCAAGTGCCGTATGTCGAATATCGCACAGATCTTGCAACAGGTGAAACCACTGTACAGGAAATACAAGCCGATGAGTTTAACGACTATCAGGTCACCGTTGAGAATAATGTAGAAATCATTAAAGCACGGGATCTTTATAAACAAGTGGACTTTGCTTTCCAGAATATTGGGATAGTCATTTTCTATGTCCTTGCCATGGTGGCTTTGTCGTTTCACTTGATTCATGGATTCAAGTCAGCTTTCCAGACGTTGGGTGTTACCCATAAAAAATATGTACCTATCATTGAGTTTTTAGGTGTTTGGGGGTTCGGTGTCATCATTCCGATTGGTTTTGCATTGATGCCATTATATTTTTATTTCGTTAAATAATATTTGAGGATATATCCATATCTGTTAAATATAAATTATTTAAAATATGTTAGATTCGAAAGTACCTGCAGGCCCATTAGCCGAGAAATGGTCAAAACATAAATTCAATATGAAGCTGGTCAATCCAGCCAACAAACGCAAGTTCACCATCATTGTGGTGGGTACAGGTTTGGCAGGGGCATCAGCAGCAGCTTCGTTGGCAGAACTTGGTTACAACGTCAAAACATTCTGTTACCAAGATTCCCCGCGCCGTGCACACTCTATTGCTGCACAGGGCGGTATAAATGCTGCCAAAAACTATCAAAATGATGGTGACTCTGTTTACCGTTTATTCTACGACACCATTAAAGGAGGAGACTACCGCGCACGTGAAGCGAATGTATATCGTTTAGCGGAGGTTTCCGTTAATATCATAGACCAATGTGTGGCACAAGGCGTTCCTTTTGCTCGCGAATATGGCGGGTTATTGGACAACCGCTCTTTTGGAGGAGCACAAGTATCCCGTACGTTCTATGCACGTGGGCAGACAGGACAGCAATTGTTATTAGGCGCTTATTCTGCATTGAACCGCCAGATAAGAAAAGGAAAAGTCATTTCTTACACCCGCCATGAGATGTTGGATTTGGTGAAAATTGACGGACATGCACGTGGTATCATCACGCGCGACATGGTAACGGGTAAAATAGAGTCACACGAAGGGCACGCTGTATTGCTGTGCACCGGAGGTTACGGAAACGTATTCTTCCTTTCTACCAATGCTATGGGATGTAACGTTACTGCCGCCTGGAGAGCGCATAAACGTGGTGCTTTCTTTGCAAACCCATGTTATACACAGATCCACCCTACTTGTATTCCAGTAACAGGCGATCACCAATCCAAGCTGACATTGATGTCGGAATCGCTTCGTAACGATGGACGGGTCTGGGTTCCGAAGACAAAAGAACTTTCTGAAAAATTACGCCAAGGGCAATTAAAGCCAGCGGATATTAAAGAAGAGGATCGGGATTACTTTTTGGAAAGAAAATATCCTTCTTTCGGTAACTTGGTACCGCGTGATGTGGCATCCCGTAATGCGAAAGAAATGGTAGACGACGGTCGCGGTGTAGGTAAATCCGGTGTGGCCGTTTTCTTGGATTTTGCCGATGCTATAAAACGTTTGGGAAAAGATACGGTAGAGGCTAAATATGGTAACTTATTCGACATGTATTACCAAATTACGGACGAAAACCCGTATGAACAACCAATGCGTATCTATCCTGCAGTACACTATACCATGGGAGGTATCTGGGTAGACTATAATTTGATGACTACCGTACCTGGATTGTATGCGCTCGGCGAATGTAATTTTTCTGATCACGGCGCTAACCGTTTAGGTGCATCTGCGCTTATGCAAGGTCTATCCGATGGATATTTTGTTATTCCATATACTGTGGGTGACTATCTTGCTAATTTGGGAAGCTTTGCACCAGTTGATAAAAATAACCCTGCCTTCGAGCAAACACGTAAAGAGGTTGAAGATAAAATCAATGCGTTACTAAGCCTGAAAGGTTCCAAAACCGTAGATGATATTCACAAGAAATTAGGAAATATCATGTGGGAATACTGCGGTATGGCACGTACTGCGGAAGGCTTAACAAAAGCAAAAGGCTTGATTCAGGAATTAAAAAAAGAATTTTGGTCTGACGTGAAAGTATTGGGTGAAAACGAAGAGCTCAACATGTCTTTGGAAAAAGCTGGACGTGTAGCAGACTTCCTCGAGCTAGGTGAACTGATGGTCGACGATGCACTAAACCGTAGCGAATCATGTGGAGGACACTTCCGTCTGGAATCACAAACGGAAGAAGGAGAAGCAAAACGTGACGATGAAAACTTTACTTATGTTGCAGCCTGGGAATTTAAAGGAGACGACCAGCCAGAAGCTTTACACAAGGAAGAGTTAGTTTTCGAAAACGTTAAATTAACACAAAGAAGTTATAAATAGTAGGGAGATATTATCATGGCACAACATATGAATTTAACGCTGAAAGTTTGGCGTCAGAAAAACGATAAATCCAAAGGAAAATTCGTTACAATTCAAGCGAAAGATATAGCAGATGATATGTCTTTCTTAGAAATGCTTGATGTAGTAAACGAAGACCTCACACGCAAGGGAGAAGACCCTATATATTTTGATCATGACTGCCGCGAAGGTATTTGTGGTATGTGCTCGTTGGTTATCAACGGTCGTCCGCACGGCCCTAAATACGGTATTACTACCTGTCAGTTGCACATGCGCTCTTTCCATGATGGGCAGACCATTGTCATCGAACCGTGGAGAGCAGCGGCATTCCCTGTATTAAAAGATTTGGCTGTTGATCGTACATCCTTCGATCGAATTCAACAAGCAGGTGGATACGTAAATGTAAACACAGGTGGAGTTCCAGATGCTAATACCATTCCTATTCCAAAACGTATTGCAGATGAAGCTTTTGAGTCAGCGACATGTATTGGTTGCGGCGCATGCGTAGCAGCGTGTAAAAATGCTTCTGCCATGCTATTCGTATCGGCAAAGATTTCTCAATTTGCGCTATTGCCACAAGGCCAGACAGAACGTTATGAAAGAGCACAAGCGATGATTGACCAAATGGATGCAGAAGGGTTTGGTAACTGTACGAATACTGGTGCCTGTGAAGCAGAATGTCCTAAAGGTATCAAATTATCTAATATAGCTCGGATGAACCGTGAATACTTCACAGCAAAATTCTTCCGTGAAGAAGATGTTCACACGCATTCCTAGGCATATTCTATAATAGGAGAAACAAGGTGTCCCCGTTATGCGTGCATAACGGGGACTTTTTTTTATATTTACATCCATCGTATGGAGAAGAATGGAGATGCTTACTAAGATTCGATTTTTGCTTTTGGTTTTAACGCTATCCCTTATGGGAACAGCGCTTACCATACATTTCACCATCACGGATGAAGACATGCTCGAACTGGATGAAAAAAAGCTTACCCGGAAGATCCATTGGTATGAAGACAGAATTGATGAAATCTGGAGCGACAGCTTGGTTATCAAAACATTTCAGCATGCCGACAAATATCCCATGCAGCTCTCCAACATCACGACAGAGCTAGCTAAAGAATACATTTATTTTTATATATACAACGACAACCAGATCATCCATTGGTCTACGAATATCTACGTACCTTTCAGTGATGTAGGATTACGCAAAAATACTTCCGTCATCCAAACAGAAAACCGCTCATTTTTAGCAAAGAAAAAAGAGCTGACGAACGGAATCTCCGTACTCGCATTGGTACCTATAAAGCGGAACTTCGAAAATACCAACCAATTTTTGAGCAATAATTTTCTCTCCACCATCGGCGTGAAAAATCTCGAAATCGCACGATATGATGATAATAAAAACATACGTAATATTTACAGTAAAGATGGCGATTATTTATTCTCAGTTAAGTTAATCGAAGGAAAGAAAGATAATTTATACATTAACTTGCAATTCTTTTGTTGGGTAGCAGCACTCATCTGTTTGATTATACTAACCAATAGCGTCGCTGTCTATTTGGCTAAAAAAGGGAAAACATGGTTAGGAATCATCCTATTCGCAAGCATATTGGTGGCGATACGATATCTGGATCTAAAGTCTAACTGGCTGTTCATCCATTCCAGTTTGGAACTATTTGATCCCAAACATTACGCCTATAACCAATTTTTACCAAACATTTGGTCTTTTTTAGTAAACACATGTGCTATGTTTTGGTTTATGTGTTTTATTATGGCCATTCAAAAGTATCTTAAAGTTCCAGCTTTTTTATCAAAAAAAACCTATGCTGTTATCGTCTCTATTATCGGTATTTTTTCGATATATTTTGTCGGTCATATAACCTATTATTTTCTCGGAACGCTTCTTACACATTCCCCGGTCTACGAAAATGACTTTACGAAAATACTAAACCTCGGCTTCTATGGCTGGCTATGTATCTTATTATTCAGTATAAACGTACTCACATTAGTATTGTATATTGACCGCATTGTGCAAATGGTGCGCAAACTACTAAATAGTATTACCGTCATACTGAATATCGAATTAATCTGCCTAGTTTTCGCCCTTATCGCTACAGCCCTTATTGGTTTCAATATTCTCTTCGGTATCCTCTTTGGTTTATTGATTTTTCTCCGAACCTATAAAGCCTATCATTTTTCATCGCCTTATCAGCTCTCTACTTTTATTTTAACGATATTATTATTTTCCATCATTTCAGTCATCTCTTACAATCATTACAACGAGATAAAAAAAATGAACAGAATGGAACAGGGAATCGCCCATCTTTTAGCAGAAGATGATGTAAACGCAGTTTCATTGTTTATTGATCTGGAAAAGAATATTTTAAATGATTATAGGTTAAGTAAGCTCTTCAACCTACATGATAGCATTCCCGACATTCCTTATATCACAGATTATATCAAAACAAGATATATGAGTGGCTATTTGTCAAGATTTGAATTTCAAGCTTTCTATTACAACAACGAGGGGGTACCATTGGAGAACTATGCGGTAAACAAACCTGCAGAATATCGCGAGAACGTCATCAAGAGTGCCATCAAAATTCCTTTTACTACGAACTTTTATCGTTTGCGTAGTGAATTGGGAACACATGAATATTTTACCCATCTCTCTATTCCTTACGAGGACAATCCCGAGAAATTTCACCATATCTATCTTAACCTAAAAAATCTGTCTTACAGTACATCGCTCCCTTATCCGGAAGTATTGGCTGATAACAACACTACAGCTTGGCAATTTGATTCGTTTGAGGACAATTCCTATGCGCTATATAAGGGGAATAACCTAGTCACGCAATACGGTAATTACAATTACACCGAAAATGATTTAAGAATCCCGAATAAATTAAGGGAATATATGCCTTTAGAAGAAAATGACAGCTATTACCATCTAGCTTATAAACCGGATCCGTATACCACCATCGTTTTAAGTATGCAAAAAGCCTCGCTTTGGGAATATCTGGCTTTAGCATCTATCGTCTTTATTCTCTTGCTGATCTTTTTCGGTCTATTTAATCTCACCAATTATCTTATCAGGACCTTTTCTAGCATATCTTTTCGATGGAACAGGATTCAATATCATTTTCGTATCCTGCTTAACAATATTCAATATAGTACACGGATCCAGGCACTGGTTAGTGCATCCGTCTTATTGGGGACGTTGATATCAGGAGCCGTTGCCTTTATCAGTTTAAACAGGCAACTGGAAGAGACGACAACAAATAATCGATTGAAGGAAATCGCTGAAATCACGAAAAAGATTGAAAATTACATGGCTAGCAGCCAAACTCGGGAGGGATTTAATGAAAAAATCGTGGATATGCTCAAAGAAATGGCTCCCTCTACCATGACTAACTTCAACTTATACGATAGATCCGGAAAATTGCTTTACTCCTCACAGCAACGTATTTTTGACCTTAAGCTTATATCAGAATTTATAAACCCTGTAGCTTTGAATAAACTATCCGTACTGCGAAAATCTGAAGCTTATGAACGGGAACGCATCTCCAACTTTTGGTTCTCTTCTGTGTATGCTACTATCAAATACGAAGATTATACGACAGCTGCTTATCTAAACATACCGTATTATACGACCGAAAAAGACGCGGCAAACAATAAAAATTTGCTACTAAACACAATTTTAAATATCTATACATTCATCATTATTTTATTTGGCTTTATTGCTGTGACACTGTCTCGGAAAATAACCAAACCATTGGATATTGTACGAATGAAGTTGGCAGAGACGCAATTATCTAATAAAATTAACGAACCACTCTATTGGGATAGAAACGACGAAATTGGAATGCTCATCAAGGAATATAATCATATGCTGATCAAGCTGGAAGAGAGTGCCAAACAATTGCGTGACGTGGAACGGGAAACTGCTTGGCGCGAAATGGCAAAACAGGTAGCACATGAGATTAAAAATCCGCTCACGCCGATGAAGCTAGGTATCCAGCAATTGATCCGTTCCTATCAAGAAAATGATGACCGCTTCGAAGAGCGTTTCCAACGTATATCTACTTCTATTATCGAACAGATTGATATTCTATCAAAAATCGCAACGGAGTTTTCTGCCTTTGCAAAATTACCGGAAACAAGTCTTGAAAAAATTAATCTTATAGAAAAAATCCGTAAGGCTATTAACCTCTTCAGCAATACCGGTAATACTTCTATCATTTTAATCAACGAGACGCCGGATAAATCCTTATTTGTGCTGGGCGACCGTGATCAATTTTTGCGAACATTCAATAATCTATTGAAGAATGCTATAGAAGCGAGTCTAGGCAGGAAGAAAATCAAAATTAATATCATTTTGCGTTATACCGACGCAGATTCAGTAGAAATCTTAATTCAGGATAATGGCTTTGGTATTCCGCAGGACGTTATTCCTAAAATATTTAAGCCCAATTTCACGACAAAAAGCTCCGGAACCGGATTGGGATTAGCTTTTGTAAAGCAGACGGTAACAGGAATTGGTGGAAAGATTGAATTTATGACCCAGACGAATATTGGAACAACGTTCGTTATAACTTTACCTGTTTATAAGGATTGATGAAGAGTGGAAAGTGAAGTTACTGGTTACTGATCACTTTAAAACAACGCTGGCACGCCCCATGATCGCATTGTCGTTATACAGCAATACGGTATACGCTCCCTTTTTGAATTTTTCTTGCGACCAAAGGAACTGATACTCCTCACCATTGTTAGTAAAGTTAATTGTTTCCTTAAATGTGTATTGTAATTTTTCGCCATGTACATAAAACATATTGCTGGCATCACCGAATAAATTACCCGACGGATCTATAACACGTACAAATACTTCTTTATTTCCTTTTGGTGTTAACGTGTTATCTGCGACAGAAAATAGGACCTGCAACTGATCTACTCTACGGGCACGCGATTCTGTTTCAATTTTCCCTCTTTTTGAGACAGAAATCCCATTTACTTGAATATTGGAAACTTTTAAAGCCGAAGCAACGTTGACCTTATCCTTTAACTCTATATTTTCTTGAGAGAGGGCTGTTACCTTTTTGTCTGTCGTAGATACCTTTCTGGAAAGTGTTTGATTTTCTTTTTGAAGAATCTCATTTCTCGCTTTTAACTCATTAAGTGCAAGACGTAATTCAGAAACGTCACCCTTTAACCGAGCAACCTCTCGAGTTGCTACCAGCATATCTTCTTCCGAAATCGTTTGATTTTCAAGCTTGGTTCGCAACTCACTGATAGCCTCTCTTGCTCTTATTTCGGAAGCTTGCATTACTGAATCCACGCCTGCTACCTTCTGGGAGACAAGATTATCCAGTTCCGCTTCTATACGGTCGATTTCAATCTGTAAATCCTGTTTCTGTATAGCTATCGTATAGAGTTTCTCTCCAGACGATTTGAATTTCACATAAAAATAAACGTTGGTTGCAAGCAATGCTGCAATCGCTATAATGAAAAAATAAATCTTCGAGTTACTTTTTTTAGACGGCTCTTCCGGATATTTTTTGGTCACGTCAAGCGTTCCCGTTTTATCCATATCTTGTTGTTTATACATCTTTTTCACATAAATGCCGTAAAATCATTGTTATTTCTATGTTAACATCACAAAAACTATTCCAATTGGAAACAGGCAGAAAGAGTAAAGGATAAGGACTTATTCAAAATAATTCAGTATGGTAAACCCTCCCTTTTTCAAATACTCCTCCTTTCGCATCAATTGCAAATCATTGTCTACCATTTCCTTAACCAACATAGGCAAAGTATATTTTGGGATCCAACCAAGTTTATTTTTTGCTTTAGACGGATCGCCAATTAGTAAATCTACTTCTGTAGGACGAAAATACTGGGGATCGACTTTTACCACAGTTTGACCCAATTTTATATGCTCTACAGGTATATTTAATCGATTCAGGATTTCTTCGTCCCGGTCGATGATTACGCCTTTTTCGAATGTATCCTTACCGCTAAATTCGATCTCTATTCCCACTTCTGCAAATGCCATACGCACAAAGTCCCTAACGGTAGTCGTCACACCTGTCGCAATAACATAGTCTTCCGGTTGCTGTTGCTGCAAAATCAACCACATAGCCTCCACATAGTCCTTAGCATGCCCCCAGTCCCGCTGCGCCGACAGATTACCTAAAAACAACTTCTCCTGCAAACCAAGAGCTATCTTAGCCACTGCCCTTGTTATTTTTCGCGTAACAAACGTTTCCCCGCGCACCGGACTTTCGTGATTAAATAAAATACCATTACACGCAAACATATCGTATGCCTCACGGTAATTTACGGTAATCCAGTAACCATACAACTTGGCAACAGCATAAGGACTACGTGGGTAGAAGGGAGTCCTTTCACTTTGTGGAACTTCCTGTACCAAGCCGTACAATTCCGACGTAGATGCCTGATATATTCTTGTTTTTTTAACCAATCCTAACAGGCGGACTGCATCTAAAATCCGAAGGGCTCCAATTCCGTCTGCATTTGCTGTGTATTCCGGTGTATCGAAACTCACTTTAACATGGGATTGTGCAGCTAAATTATATATTTCGTCCGGTTGGACTTCTTGAATAATCCGAATCAAATTACTGGAATCCGTTAAATCCCCATAATGCAAAATAAAATTACGTTTGCTTGCGTGTGGATCTTGATAAAGATGGTCAATACGGTCGGTATTAAATAGAGAAGAACGTCTCTTCAAGCCATGGACAATATAGCCTTTTTTTAATAGAAATTCAGCTAAATAGGCTCCGTCCTGACCAGTAATACCGGTAATTAAGGCTATTTTGGTTTTATGTGTATCCATATTTTAGTGAAGCGTAACGAGTAACGAGTGACCAGTAATCTATACTAGTTACTGGTCACTCGTTACTGGTCACTTGCTTAATCTTGTACGCGCGAAAAATTAAACACCAGATTTCCGGTTCCGTTATCTAGAGGAATAGGCATACGCATCACCAAAGATTGTCCGTCGGAATAAGAAAGATCCAAACGATAACCTGTGGTTACATTTCTAGCTTTCTCACCAGAGTATATTTTCTTAAATTGGAATTGCGGGTGTAAGTTATCATTTGGGATATCGTATACCGACCATACCATATTGCGTACAGCGCCATCGGCACAAAGTGTCCCCGAAGCGTTGAAAGCAATACTACCTTGGTAGTTCCCACCTGGAAGGGTCCATACACTGCCGATAAAACAATCAACTGGTGCCTCATCAAAAATATTTTTAATCGTATAAGCAGCAGGAATATCTTCCCGGTCTACTGAGTTTAACACCCATTTACCTTTTAAGCCATTTCGCCATTCACGGGCAGACGGGCCGTCATTGCCTAAAGATGAACCAGCTCCAGCAGAAGATTTTCTTTGGGCTCCACATGATGTCAAAAGCATCACAAGTGTAAAGAGTGTACATACGGATAAGATATGTTTTCGCATAATATAAAAATTAGTTTTCTTAATTGAGTATATTCGCAAACTTAGATAAATTCATTTTCATATGCAATATAGCAATATAATTGCGTGCGCATATAAAATGAATTTGTTCTAAATCTCCGCAGCCATCAAGGTTTTTTTAGCGGAAATATAATAACTTTGCGTTGAATGAGTTCATCCAAAAATCATACCATAAGCAAAATTGTTGCAAAGGCCGTTCTGCGGATTACCATTATCCTTATTGCGTTTCCTATAATTGTCTATCTCACAAACCCCGAGGTAATGTCGCAACGCGTTTTCTTTCCACACCGATGGGCGGTCATATTTCCTATTTTATTGCTTTTGGTATTCATCGCACTTTTGGTACCGGTATTAAGAGATAAATATGCAAAAATAGAATACAATTGGCTCTTCTCATTAACGGGTATCTTTGTATGTTTGTACCTTGTTTTGTTCTATACACGTATTTTATCCATCCCGTGATGATGGCCACATCTTTCATTACCCTTGCCCATAGCTTGTAACATGAAGAAAAGTAAATCTTGGACATACGTTAAAAACATCTTTAAGATACTCATCACAGTAGCGGCTGTCTATTGGGTTTCTCAAAAAATATCCTTTGCCGAACTAAAGGGTGCGCTGGAAAAATGCAATCCACTACACCTCTTCTTAGCTTTATTGTCTTACGGCACATCGCAACTGATCGCGTCATCGCGTTTAAATAGCTTTTTAAAGGTAATCGGATTACATATCAGTGAACGTTATAATTTAAGGCTCTATCAAGTCGGCCTACTCTATAACTTTTTCTTACCGGGAGGTATTGGAGGAGACGGTTACAAGATATATTTTCTGAAAAAGCATTATGCGATCCGGGGAAGAAGAGTATTGACTGCTGTATTTTTTGATCGGCTAAGCGGGCTATGGGCTTTATCTATTATTACCGGATGCCTTATCATGTTTATGCCACGGCTCTCTATACCGAATGTTGTTACGGTTAGCGTACTTATAGTAGGCACCGCAACTTACCTTTATTTTTTGCAACTGTTTTTCAAAGAATTCCTATCAAAGTTTATCATTACCCACCTCAAAGCACTCGCCGTACAAAGTTTTCAGACGTTAAGCGCCATTGCTATTCTATATGCGTTAGGTTTCGATGGCAAGTTCTCTCCCTATTTGTTAATTTTTTTGGTATCATCATTAGTAGCTATCGTACCGTCCATACTTGGGGGAGCGGGTTTACGCGAATCGCTCATGGCATTTGGAGCAGAATATTTTCAGCTTGACCCACACCTGGCAGTTTTGGTGAGTTTACTTTTTTATATTATTTCGCTGCTGGTGGCTTCTTCAGGTCTTTATTATATTTTGAGACCCCAACGTCTTGGCATCAATAAATTACCTTCTGCAGAAGAAGTGGAAGAAGAATTAGAAAAAGAAGAATAAATATTATGGCAAATATCATTATCACCGGCGCGAGCAGTGGAATCGGTTTTGAAGCAGTTTTAGACTTGACCGCAAACAATGAAAACAATGTCATTGCATTGGCTCGCTCTGCGGATAAGTTACGTAAGCTCCATGAAATTTCCACTTCACTCAACCCGGAGGGTGGAAAGCTTTATCCTGCTCAATTTGACATTGTGTACGACAATTACCCAGATTCTTTAGTTCCTTTTATCCAATCGAAGTTCGAAACAGTAGATATTTTGGTCAATAATGCGGGCATATTAATTAACAAGCCCTTTCTCGATACCTCTTTGGAGGAATTTGCTCAAGTACTACAAACCAATTTGTTAGGACACATCAATATGATTAGGCATGTAGCGCCACTCATGAAAAACGGGGGGCACATTGTCAATATAGGCAGTATGGGTGGCTTCCAGGGCTCTTCAAAATTCCCAGGTCTTTCTGCTTATTCCACAAGCAAAGGAGCATTGGCTACTTTGACAGAATGCCTGGCAGAGGAATTTAAAGAACAGAACATCAAGGTGAATTGTTTGGCATTAGGCTCTTCGCAGACGGAGATGTTTGAGGAAGCCTTTCCGGGTATAGAGGCGGGCACGCTCGCTTTTGAAATGGGACGCTATATAGCCGATTTCTCACAAAACGGCCATAAATACTATAACGGAAAAATATTACCGGTTGCTAATACAACACCATAATTAAATCTCTTTTATCCACTGCGCCAGATCCGATAGCACTTGCTCATTAAAAGTTTCTTCAATATCAATGTATTCTGAAACAGCACCCGTTTCAGCTTTTTGAAAGAGATGGTTCAATCCGTCATATGCTTTTAGAAAATTCTTCTCATTTCTGGGCAGATGGTCAGTCAAACTCTCTAAATTAGGTGCGAAAGGTACCTGCACATCTTTTGTTCCAAAGGCGGCAAATACCGGAACATCGATTCTTTTGATGAAAGGGACGGGGTCTATACGCATAAAATATCGATACGCTGGTAACACCATCATTTTTATTTCATTTTTTTGGCTATCAGAGAGATTAGGTAATGGCGACGACATATTTTCCAAAATCTGGTGGTACGCATGCTCATCAGCCAAATCACTTTTTACCGTAGCGAAATTTCGACGGTTCACTTCTTTCGCTTGCTGAAGCTCTTCAGCAGACATCCCCATAACTTTCCCAATTTCATAGGACTGCAACACCATCAGCGAATCAATGGGTATCGCGGGAGCCCCTAAAAGACCTATAAAACCAACGTCGGCAGAAGATTCTCCAGCAATAAGTTCTGCAATAAGCGCTCCTTCACTATGTCCAATAATCCCTACCCGTGCGGGGTCTACTCTTTCTTGCTTTTGCAAAAAACCTACTGCAGCAATAACATCACGACTGAAATCACCTATTGTGCTTTTTGGATAGTTTCCGGTAGATGCACCGATGCCACGTTCGTCATACCGCAATACGACAATACCTTGCTTTGTTAGATAATCGGCGATCACTTTAAAAGGTTTATGCCCCATAATCGTTTCGTCTCGATCCTGCGGCCCGCTCCCACTAACCAAGACAACAGCCGGTAGCTTGTCGCCTTCACGAGGTGTTGTTATGGTTCCCGCCAGCTTAACATTATCGTATTCACTGGAAAACGTAACATCTAATGTATCATAACTATACGGTGCTTCGGGCAGTTGTGGTCTCCGCCGTTTTGCGAGCATATTCTCCGCTTTCGATAGACGCATCGGAAATGTCATACCGTTTTGGGACAAAGTACCTTCAATTCCTCCATCTGACAACAGCTTACCGTTATAGGTTAAACCAATCGAAGCAACGGCTATCGATATGGAATCCTGCTCGATGTGGATTGCACTGACAGGAAGTTTAGCGTCTCCCTGCGCCGGGCTCTCCATCGTTCCTTTCCATGCCGAGGTATTCTCCAAATGGAAAACGAGCGGTAGGGCAACACCCTGTACTTTTAGTTCCCCCTGCCAAGTTCCCACAAATTTTTGACCATACCCCAAACAGGATTGAAGCAATACCATTAAAAAAATATAATATTTCATATAAAAAATCCTCTATATACCAATAATGCCATGCCGTCCAATACGAACACGGCAATTACTATCAAAAAACCATGCCCAAATTTTTCTCCGAGTAATCTTCAAATGGGTTTAAGAACAGCCGTTCCATATTATACTTCATATTTTATCCTTGATTAACTTGACGGTATAGTTTTAATATTTCGTTTACCTCTTCCGGCTTTTGCGTCCCAATGAGCAATTTAGCTCCGTTTCTTCGAACCACAAGTTGAATTCCATATGAACCTTTAGTCGTAAAAGCCGTTCCTCCTCTACCGAACCGATAACCCCAACCACCGTATTCCCATGGACTATATCGCTTCACGTGCGCATCCCCTATCTCATCCCAACGCCATGTTTTTTCTTTCCATATAAATGGAAAAAAACGGATATGTATACCTTCTTCATCTATACGTGATCGAAGTCTCGTAAAAAAGATGATAGCAAATGCTACCAGACCAATCAAGGCTCCTATGGAAAATCCTCCTATTTTCCCCTGATCTGAATTACTCCATGCTGTGTAGACGCCTGCCCCCAAAATAAGCAAGTATAATAGACATAGCCACCAAGTTATAAAGCTTTGACTTTCCCTGTAGATTAGATTATTCTTCATTTTTCAGCATTTTTATCCTGTTTATCAAATCATCCAGCTTGTTCCTCACCGTCGGATAACTCTTCCCCATTTGGCTAGCCATTTCCTTCAAACTTCCGGAATTTATTAAGAACTGTAAGATAAACTCCTGTTCTTCAACACTTAACTGCATGAGCACTGGCAAATGATATTTACCGGAAACTTCCGTTTCACAATTCATACAAACCAGTTTTGATACTACTAGTTGATTCTCGCAACTTGGGCAAATTGTCGGTAATTTCATCATACAACCTTCTTTTTTCAAATATAAAATAAATTATATTAAAATAAATATAAATATATTTAAACATATACTTACTATTATTTACAAATGAGGTGTATCCCTAAACTTTGCGCCCTTTTAAGATAATAAACCTCCAGTATAATGTCGACGTCGCCACGCTCTAATTCCCGATTTCCCGTTAATAATCGTAAATTCGCAAAATTTTAGTCAAATGAGAAAAGCACTTGGTTATATTCTTACGCCTATATTTTATATCTGCTTTGCTGTGTCATTGCTAATTTTTCACCCCATTCAATGGCTTTGTTTTAAACTTGGCGGATATGCTATGCACAAAAAAAGCGTCGATCTTTTAAATGGTTTTTTGGTTGCCTGTAACTACACGCTATTTAATCGAACAAGATTTATCGATAACAAAAGTATTCCAACGGGAAGACCGGTTATTTTTGTCGCCAATCACCAAAGTACATTTGACATTCCTCCCATGATATATTTTTTACGGCGGTTCCACGGAAAATTCATTTCCAAAATTGAACTTGCCAAGGCAGGAATCCCAAGCATATCATACAATTTAGTACATGGTGGCGCAGCGAACATAGATCGTAAAGACCCAAAGCAATCCATTGCCGAAATTTTAAAACTGGCAAACAACATGAAAACCAAAAACTGGTCAGCTTTTATTTTTCCAGAAGGAACGCGCACAAAAACAGGTAAGATGAAAGCTTTTTCTGTAGGAGGAATCGCCACCCTCTTGAAGAAGAATCCCAATGCACTCGTAGTTCCCATTGCTATTAAAGGTTCTTATTTAATGGTAAAATACGGGATGTATCCATTACGCCCCTTCACCTCCATGAGCTGGGAAGTGTTAAACCCATTGGATACGACCGGGCTGAATGCTGAGGAGATTGTCAAGAAAGCGGAAGAGGTTATCAAAGAAAAAGTAGAAGCTTAATGAAGTTAATTGACCCTTCTACCCTTCCAATCGTATTTTCCAACATTGCCTGCCACCCCTATATATACAAGGTAAACAGCATGAATAAATGACAACGGGAACAAATTCACCAACAAAGGATGTCTATTTACCAGACCACAAAGCGGATAAATAAAGGCCAATTCCGCAAGCACTTTCATTACAAACGCCACGAGAAACAACACATTGACATTCGGTAAATCAATAATAAATTGCATTAAGCCCGCAATTAACGACAAATTGAACAACCATATACTGACACCTAACCAGACAACCCGCTTGTCTCTATATTTTGTACTCTTGGAAGCCCAACGTCTCCGTTGACTGATAAATCCAGAAAGTGTAGCTTTCGCATCAGTATATACAATAGCATCTTTAGATTTGCAGAACCCTATTTTTTCTGCGTATTTTTCTGCAACCTTATGTAAGAACAATTCATCATCACCGGAAGCAAGATTATCTATACCATTAAAACCACCCATTTCGTAGAACAAATCTCGTCGATACGCGAGATTTGCCCCGTTACAAGTCGTCGGATTCTTATTGCCAATACCAGCTGCTCCTAAACCGATAAGATATAAAAACTCTAACGTCTGAAGTCGTTCGAAATAGCTTTTCTCTTCGGAGTAAGCTACAGGTGATGAAACCATATAAGCCTCTGTCTCCTCAAAATAGCTAACCACCGTACGTAGCCAATTTGTTCCCATACGGCAATCTGCATCGGTGGTCACAATGATTTCGCCTGAAGCTTGTGCTATAGCGCGGCTAATCGCCAGTTTTTTGTATGAATTTAACTTATCGCCCTCATTCAATTGCAATAAAGTAACACCTCGTGAGGCATAAGATGCGACTATCGCAGCCGTATTATCAGTCGAATGGTCATCCATAACAATAATCTGTAAAAGTTCTTTTGGGAAGTCTTGATTGACGATACAATTTAAAGTACGGGCTATATTATCTTCTTCATTCCGGGCGGCAATTAGCACCGAAATCGGTGTATGGACAGTTGTTTGTTGGGGTTTAAAATAAGGGATTTGCATCCATCCGCGTAGCATGTAAAATACTAAAACGACATACACTACCGTCATGGTGACGAGAAAGATATCAAGACTTGTTGCCACCCACATAATTTACATTTAATACAAATACGGATCCCATAATAGCGGGCAGGATAAGATTGACAAACCAAATACAAGAAACAATTGCCATTACGGCTATTTCCTGCGTTGTAATATAACTATACAAATTGCTTGCAACAAAACTGCGCACACTGAAATCGAAAATATCGAGTGATGGTACGGCAGATTGGACGAAAAACAGGATAAAAATCATTAACACCATCGAAACAAATGGCAGCTCGGGCAAAAAGACCAACATTAGCACGACATATTGTGAAGTAAATATGATAAAGCGCAACAACGAGAGGAGCAACACATGTAAAAGCTCTCGCGTAGTGAAATCTTCCAATATGGAGAAGAACGGTTTGATCTTACGTAAAAACTTAAATTTACCGACGAGATAATCTACCCAATGCACATTGAAATAAAGTACAACAAATGCCACTGCATAAATTATCGCCAATAACCAAACCCCAAATTTGACACTATCCGGTGTCGGCAGATAAGTGGCGACAAACCAGGCGATACTCAAAGAACCAAATACACTCGTGAGAACCAGCTGCGCAAAGAGTCCAACACCCATTGCTATCGCGCCTCTTGCTCTACTGCGTGGCTTTAAAAGAAGAATACGGCCTCCATATTCACCTATCCTATTCGGTGTGAATATCGCCCATGTAAGTCCGCAAAAGACTGATCTTATAGCTTTCCACCAACTAATCAACTCGATCCGTCGACTGAGATATTTCCATTTGACGACCTCAATTGCCCAATTCATCAACATCATCACCACAACAACGGCTAGCGTCGCTCGGACCGTCCATGGATCTATACTTTGCAATAAGGTTTTAAATTCCCGGAGGTTCTGCTGGTTATTGACCTTGGAAACAATGAACCAGGTCGCCAATCCTATAATTGCCAACTTAATTCCCAGATTAAGATATTTCTTTTGCTGTTTCGTCAACTATTTAAAATAAAAGCACAATGTTACTAAATTTTCATTAGAATAAATCGTTTATTCATTACCTTGTTTATTTAAGGTATTCATGCTGCCTTTGGCGGTTTAATAGCAAAATGGCTCATACGGTCTTACGAATTAGTTACATATAAGAGGGAGTTAAACTTAAAATCGTAATATTGCAACATGCAAAGAGAGAAGGCTAAAGAACGTATAATTTTGGGAATTGATCCCGGAACTGTTGTTATGGGGTATGGGTTGGTGAAGCAGACGGGACAAAAAATATCACTTTTAAGCTTGGGCGTCGTTAAAATGGGACATTTGGACGATCAAGGATTAAAACTCCAGCGTATCTTTAAGAAAACCATGTCCCTTATACAAGAATACCAGCCGGATTGCGTCGCGCTGGAAGCACCTTTCTATGGAAAAAATATTCAAGTTATGCTAAAACTCGGAAGGGCGCAGGGTGTTGCAATGGCAGCTGCGCTGAGTGTAGACATTCCTATCTTTGAATACTCCCCACGTAAGATAAAGCAATCTGTCACCGGAAATGGTAGCGCCAGTAAGGAACAGGTAGCTGCCATGCTAAAAACAATCCTACAATTCAATGAGACCCCCGAATTCTTGGATGCGACAGATGGACTGGCCGTCGCCGTATGTCATGCATTCCAGCAAAATAGCAGTATGGAGAAAAAGAGCTATTCGGGTTGGGAAGCCTTTGTAAAAGACAATCAGCGTAGGCTACGCTAAATCAGAGCTTCACCTGCCGAATGACATTCTTCACATTAAGCTCCACAATATCTGTCATGGATTTACAATCCAGATAGGCCTCATTATTATAAAATGCCCCGTATCCTTCTCTTAATCTTTTAATGTTTTCAGGTGTAGATAGTTCCTGCAATTTCGAAGCGTCTCGCAGATCTTTAATCCGATGCCGTTCGCTCCGTACTCGGTGCACAATAGACGAGCACTCTTCCTGTTGATATTGGAGTACAGTTTTTTCATTTAAATGTTCCATCGCTAATTTCACATATGGAAAATTCTCCTTAAAATACTGGGGCATGTATACTTTTGGGTTGCCTTCATAAAACTGCTGATCAAAATCAATCGCCCGGATACGGAACTGGAAATCATCGAAATCCGGCGTAATCTGCATAACAAAGTTATATGCACGCATATCCCCAAGCAGGGAAATAATACAACGTTCATTAAACTTTACAAATTCCTTTGCGATACGGGTTTGGTTATACTCCGGATTATGTATGCCAAATTTACTGAACACATCTCCCGGTATACCAACAATATGCTCCTCCACTAATGTATCACGGTCTACAAGATAGTTTACTTGATTAGGTGAAAGAATCTCCTCTAGTTCCAGCCCATATATTCGGGAGGCATCCGCCTGTTTGATATAAAAATAATCGTATACATCATTTAGCCTATTGATAATGCGCACCCGGAAAGGCTTCGTATTTCCGAACGCACAATACTCTATTCTATCGATAATCTTATGCTCTACAATACGCGTATTACCCGATGCTTTAAGTTTCGCATATACCACCCTTAACGCGTCATATAGCTGATCTTGCAAATGAGGTGGATACAACGGCGTTTCCCAGAACGTGTCGTTTCCATACTTATCCATCACCGGTACTGTTTCCGAAAAATTCAACAGCTCACTGTATGCCAAGGGCAACTTAGCATCCCGCTGATACATACGTAGGTATTTGTTGAGCCCTGTACCTACCGGATAAATCGGCTTTTTGCGCGATATTTTAACATCTTCAATTTCCATCACGGGTATTTTTCGAAAAATACAAAATTTAGGTCAAAGAAGCTTATTTATTTTTCTGTGCTATTCCTTTTAAAAAATACAGAAAAATAGAACATTTACAATAAATGGTCGATTTACTGTAAAAAATAAAATTATATTAAGAAAATACTTAGTATTTTTACAAAAAGATTAAAAAAAGTACAGACACGAGGTTCAAAGAGGTAGCATATAAATGAAGAAACTCCCCGGGGAGAGGAGTTTCTTACGCTAACCAATTATAAACCTATGTTATTTTGAGGGAAGTAACATGCTATTCTGTGACAAAAGTTCTTTTTCAATCCCTTTTTGTTAATACAAATATATAAATACATCAAAATATCTGAAAATTTTATTTTATTTTTATACAAATTTAAAAATAAAGGTAATTTTTTAATAAAAAACACCATTTTTTATGGATAAAAAGTATTCAAATTACGATTTAGACAATTTAGACATACAAATTTTGTCTATTTTAATGGAAAACGCATCAATTCCATACACAGAAATAGCTAAAAAACTAATAGTTTCAGGAGGAACCATCCATGTAAGAATGAAAAAGATGGAAGAGTTGGGAATAATTAAGGGTTCTCAGCTTATTATTAACCCACAAAAAGTAGGTTTTGATATTACGGCTTTCTTAGGGATTTATTTAGAGAAAGGTTCCCAGTATTCTGATGCTGTAAAACAACTACAGGACATAAAAGAGGTCGTCGAACTACATTATTGTACCGGGCAATACAGTATGTTCGCTAAGATTGTATGTCGAGATACCGCACACCTACGTAAAGTATTAAACGAAGACATCCAATCCTTGACAGGTATTCAGCGGACAGAAACTATTATTTCGCTTGAAGAAAGCATAAAAAGGCAAATAACTTTGTAAAAAAGAGAAAAAGGGGCAGAATTCCGCCCCTTTTTCTCTTTTTTACAGGATATTCCTCAATAAATCAATATAAAAAGCAACGCCTTGTTCAATTTCTGTTAAAAATATATACTCATCTGCAGAATGCGATCTGGCCGAATCGCCCGGCCCTACTTTTACAGAGGGAATAGGTAACAATGCCTGATCGCTCATTGTCGGGCTACCGAATGTCTTTGCTCCCAAACTTATACCCGATTGTACAATCGGATGATCCAATTCAATCGTAGAAGGATTGAGCCTTGTGGAACGGGGGGTTACCTTAACCGAAACATGCTGCTTGATGATGTCCAGAACCTCTTGGTTGTTATAAACATCAGTGGTACGTACGTCGACGACAAATGTACAAGATGCCGGCACGACATTATGCTGTGTGCCACCATTTACGACAGTAACAGACATCTTTACAGGACCTAAGTGAGATGAAACTCTCGGAAATTGAAAGGTACGAAACCAATTTATCGCCGCCATCGCCTTATAAATGGCGTTCTCTCCCTCCTCCCGCGCGGCATGTCCAGCAATACCAACAGCCTCACAATCCAACACCATCAGCCCTTTTTCTGCCACAGCCATATGCAGTTGGGTAGGCTCCCCAACAATAGCAAAATCGAACCGCCCGATATGCTTTATTGCTTCCTCAACGCCATTTTTTCCCGAAATCTCCTCTTCTGCAGATGCTAATAAACAAATATTATAGCGTAAATCCTCTTGTTCATAATAATACAAGAATGCGGCTGTTAACGATACTAGACACCCTCCAGCATCGTTGCTTCCCAAACCATATAGCTTACCTTCCATCACCGTCGGAACAAACGGATCTTTTGTATAGCCGCTATTCGGTTTTACCGTATCGTGATGGGAATTCAACAGGATACTAGGTTTCGAATCGTCTCTGTATTTATTATAAGCCCACACATTGTTACCTAGACGTTCATACACCACCCCCCTTTCATGAAAAAAACGACACAACAAATCTGCTGTGTCGTTTTCTTCTTTGCTAAAAGAGGGCAGAGTTATCAATTGCTTCAATAGCGACGTCGCTTCTTCTATCAAACGGGCTACACTCTTACTCATTATATAGCCCCCCTGCCTTTTCTGCGGACAGTTTTATTCCTTTTATGAATGCCGAACTGAATCCATTATGCTCCATTTCGTTCAACCCTGCAATCGTACACCCTTTAGGTGAAGTCACCTTATCAATCTCTCCTTCTGGGTGATTTTGTGTTTGCAATAGTAAGTCTGCCGCACCTTTAGCTGTTTGTACAGCCATTTTTAAGGCATCATGCGCATGGAAACCTATTTCTACCCCTCCTTGCGAAGCTGCTCGGATAGCGCGTAAGAAAAAAGCGATACCGCATGCGCAAAGGGCAGTTGCAGACGTCATGAGGTCTTCTTGAATAACCACCACAGCCCCCACTGATTCGAATAATTGCTCTACCTTTTTTATTTCTCCGTCCGCAGCATTGTCAGTCGCAATACATGTCATGGACTGTCCAATGGCAATCGCTGTATTTGGCATCGCCCGTACGACCAATTTGTCTGCGCCTAACACTTGTTTGATGTCAGCACAACTTACACCCGACACCACAGAAACAATAATCTGCTCGGCACGCGCGCTATCTTTCACCTCTTCCAATACTTTACGAAGTTGTTGCGGTAGAATAGCCAACACGACGATTTCAGCATTTAAAGCTGCCTGTGCATTATTATCGCTTACTTGAAAGCCGAGCGCCGCCTCCTCTTGAAGATTAACGAGGTTTCTGCGCGTTAGCGTGATATCAGCGGCAATATACTGTCCAGATTTCACGAGCCCTTTGGCAAGGGAAAGTCCAATATTTCCACTACCGATTATCGTAATTTTGCTCATTTTTTAGTCTATTTCGATAACAAACAAGTGCCAAATTCCCCTTGTTGATATTTATGTAGGTTTAAGGCATTGCCAATATATACATTTTTCACCCCTTTCCCAAGTGCTTCAAAAGCATTTTCCAGTTTCGGAATCATCCCTTCATAAATCACTTCCTCTGCTTTCAGTTTTTCGAATTCATCGGCTTTTATAGATTTAATGACAGATTCGGGATCATCCACATTACGCAACACACCATCTTTTTCAAAGCAGTAAATTAACTTGGTTTCATAAATCTTTGCCAACGAAACAGCTAACGCCGAAGCAATAGTATCCGCATTGGTGTTTAGTAGTTGTCCCAAGCCATTATGGGTAATAGCTGAAAATACCGGAGTAAAACCTGCTTCCAAAAACTTCTTTATACTAAGGGTATTTACCGAATCTACCAAAATATCCCCAACATATCCATAGTCAATTTCTCGAACAGGACGCTTAATTGCTTTAATTGTATTACCATCTGCTCCGCATAATCCTAATGCATCACACCCAAATTTTTGCAGAGAAGAGACAACATGTTTATTTGTTAGACCTGCATACACCATCGTCGTAACATCCAACATCTGTTTGTCTGTAATACGTCGGCCATCAACCAATTTTGCCTCAATACCTAAATCTGCAGCAATTCGCGTGGCTATCTTTCCTCCGCCGTGGACTAATATTTTTTTGCCTTGTAATGCTGCAAATTTCTCTAGAAAACTTTGCAACTGAACATCGTCATCAATGACATTTCCCCCGATTTTAATAATATGCAACCCACTTCCCATAGATAAATTAAATAATTTTACTTTTTAAGATTTTCCAACATACGTTTTAATACTACTTGGGCTGCCCACACACGGTTACCGGCCTCTTTGATGACTAAAGAATTAGGTCCATCAAGAATCTCTGAGGAGAGCTCTAAATCTCGCCGTACAGGTAAACAATGCATCACTTTAGCATCATTCGTCAAACCTAATTTCGCATTGGTCATCAACCAATCTCCTTCCACTGGAAACACCTTTCCATAATCGTGATAGGACGACCAGTTTTTTACGTATACAAAATCAGCTTCCTCCAAAGCACGATCTAAATCGTTCACAATGCGCGCTCCCGTTGTAAATTCTTCGCTCAATTCATATCCTATAGGATGCGCAATGGTGAAATCAACCAGATCTTGTTCCTGCGCCTTGCACATCCATTCTGAAAAAGAATTCGGAACGGCTTGAGGCAATGCTTTTACATGAGGTGCCCAAGCCAGCACAACTTTAGGTTTAGTCACCTTTTTATGTTCGGTAATGGTAATTAAGTCCGTTAAACTTTGTAAAGGATGGCGTGTAGCACTTTCCAAAGAAACCACCGGAACACGACAAAATTTCACAAACTTATTAAACAGTTCCTCTGTATAATCAGCTTCTTTATCTTTCAAGCTCGGGAAAGAACGTAAGCCTAAGATATCGCAATATTCACCCATTACAGCAGCAGCTTCCCGGATATGTTCCACTGTTGTTCCGTTCATGATTACGCCATCTTGGGTTTCCAATGCCCAGCCTTCTTTATCCATATTGATGACCATCACATCCATACCGAGGCTCATTGCCGCTTTTTGGGTGCTTAACCGCGTACGCAGACTTGGATTCAGAAACACCAAACCTAATGTTTTGTTCTTACCCAGTTCCCGCCAATTATATGGATTGGTTTTCAACGACAATGCTTCTTGCACAACCGAATCTAAATCATCAATATCAGCAACTGAAAAAAATTTGTCCATCTTTCAAGGTTAAAAGTGACCAATGATCAATAATCAATGGCCAGTGTTGAATATCTAAATTAGTATAATAAAGTCTTCAATTTTAAGACGCTTTCAAACGTTCGTCAAGTGCAGTTAAAAATATATCTGCAATATCCTTTGTGATATTCAGAGCAGGCAAAATCCGAATAATATTAGGTTTAGCTTCTCCCGTAA
The DNA here is from genome assembly GCF_014692525.1 of Sphingobacterium chuzhouense. GTDB lineage: Bacteria > Bacteroidota > Bacteroidia > Sphingobacteriales > Sphingobacteriaceae > Sphingobacterium > Sphingobacterium chuzhouense. Next base: position 264,814 of record NZ_JACNYL010000004.1, on the reverse strand, counting down.
AAATTCTATTCTTTAACAGTAGATCTTTTTTCACATTCGATAATTCGTCCGGCAATACCATTCCGATCATTAACCCTCTACCTCTTACCTCTTCCACTTTATCAAACTTTTTCAATTCCGTGATGAGATAGTTCCCAACATTTTGTGTATTCCCCAATAAATTCTCCTGCTTCATCACGTCTAGTACGGCGATTGCCGCGGCACATGCGAGATGATTACCACCAAAAGTTGTCCCTAACATACCAAAAGAAGCTTTAAATTTAGGTGATATGCTGATAGCACCAATAGGAAATCCATTTCCCATTCCTTTCGCCATGGAATAAATATCTGCGTCTACACCAGCATAATCTTGTGAATAAAAATCACCGGTACGGCCATAGCCACATTGTACGGCATCTGCAATAAACACCGTTCCATACTGATCACAAAGTGAACGGATCAGCCGCAGGAAAGAAACAGAAGCTTCCCGTATTCCACCTACGCCTTGTATACCTTCGATGATCACAGCAGAAATTTCATCACCAAAATCTTGAAAAGCCCGAGTTAATGCCTCTTCATCATTAAAGGGGAGAAACACCACGTTGTCCGTCTGGTTAACAGGTGCAACAATAGCGGGGTTATCTGTCGCCGCCACAGCCAACGAAGTACGTCCGTGAAAAGCCTTGGTAAAAGCGATAATCTTTTTACGCCCGTTGTGGAACGACGCTAATTTTAACGCATTTTCATTAGCTTCCGCTCCTGAATTACACAGAAACAAAGCATAATCATCTTTGCCCGACATCTCGCCCAACTGTCGTGCTAACTGTTTCTGCAAAGGAATTTCCACGGAATTTGAATAGAATCCGATTTGATTCAGTTGCTTGGTGAGGGTTTCTACATAATGTGGATGGCTGTGTCCGATGGAGATCACCGCATGCCCACCATATAGATCAAGGTACTCCGTACCGGCTGCGTCCCAAACGCTAGACCCTTTTGCTCTAACTATATTAATAGGGTTTATGGGATAAACATTAAATAAATCCATGTATGAAAAAAATAAACGGGTATGGATAAAATACTATACGCAAATATAACGTAACGTGCTGAAAATAATAAGTAAATATGAAATAAAAAAGCCCGTCAAGATGTTTGACGGGCTTTTCATTAATGAGATAAAATATTAATCTTTTTTCTCTTCTGTATCCGAAGATTCCTCTGTTGCAGGAGTCTCTTCCGCCGCAGGAGTTTCCTCTGCTGCTGCTTCTGCTTTAGGAGCTTCTTCTTTAACTTCTTCCGTCGCTTCCACTTCTTCAGCTACTTCAACCTCAGCTGCTTCAACTTCAGCAGTTTTTTCAGTAGCTTTCTTTTTACCACCACGTCGGCGAGTTGTTTTCTTCTCGGCTTTCGCTGTTTGACCGTAAACTTCGTTGTAGTCGACCAATTCGATGAATGCCATTTCCGCGTTGTCACCAAGACGGTTTTCCAACTTGATGATACGTGTATAGCCACCTGGACGAGAAGCTACTTTTTCCGAAATTTCGCGGAATAAGATTGTAACTGCTTCCTTGTCTTTTACGTAGGAGAATACCGTACGGCGAGAATGCGTCGTATCATTTTTTGATTTTGTAATCAACGGCTCTACGTACTTACGCAACGCTTTAGCTTTAGCCAAAGTTGTTGTGATACGCTTATGCTTGATCAATGAAGTCGCCATATTGGCTAACATCGCCTTACGGTGACTGTCAGTGCGCCCTAATTTGTCTACTTTTTTTCCGTGTCTCATTTTTTTGTGTTTTTGTGCGTACCGTCTGGCCAACCAGGGAATTACGCAACAGGTCGCTTATTTGTTAATTTAAATATTATTCTTCGTCCAACTTATATTTGGATAAATTCATGCCGAACGACAAACCTTTCGATTTAACTAGCTCTTGAATTTCGCTCAATGATTTCTTACCGAAGTTACGGAATTTCAACATATCCGCTACGTCGTAAGTCACCAGCTCTGCCAATGTACGGATATCTGCCGCTTTCAAACAGTTCAACGCACGAACAGAAAGATCCAGATCAACCAACTCCGTTTTCAAAATTTTACGCATATGCAAAATTTCCTCGTCAACAACTTTGGTTTCCTCTTTTGTTTGCGACTCTAACAACATATTTTCGTCAGAGAATAACATAAAGTGCTGGATCAAAATTTTGGCTGCTTCTTTCAAGGCCTCCTCAGGATGAATAGAACCGTCGGTAGAAATATCCAACAACAATTTCTCATAGTCAGTTTTCTGTTCTACCCGATAGTTCTCGATAGTGTATTTTACGTTCTTAATTGGCGTGTAAATAGAATCTACAGCGATAAAACCTACCGGACCGTCTGTAACTTTATTTTCTTCAGCATTTACATAACCACGTCCTTTAGCTACTGAAAGCTCTACCTCTATAGTAACTGAATTATCCATGTTACAGATAACTAAGTCAGGGTTTAAAACCGTAAAATTATTGGAGAACTTCGTAATATCGCCCGCTTTAAATTGATCTTGACCATTGATAACGACAAAGATCTTTTCACTATCACCTTGTTCACCGGTTTTCTTGAAACGAACTTGTTTCAAGTTCAAAATGATTTCCGTAACATCTTCAACAACCCCTTTGATAGTAGAAAACTCGTGCGAAACGCCTGAAAACCTTACCGACGTAATTGCATATCCTTCTAATGAGGACAATAAAATACGGCGCAAAGCATTACCAATAGTTACACCAAAACCAGGCTCTAATGGACGAAATTCGAAAGTACCATCAAAATCAGTTGATTTTTGCATGATAACTTTATCCGGTCTTTGAAATGCTAAAATTGCCATTTATTTTCTTTTAAAAGTTTTTATTATTAACGTAAAATATAATAAGAGTAAGCCTAACCTTTCTAGACTAGGCTCACTCCTATTAATTACTATTTAGAGTACAACTCTACGATTAAGTTTTCTTTAATGTTCTCTGGAATATCAACTCTTTCCGGGAAAGAAACGAACGTTCCTGTTAATTCATTAGCGTTCCACTCTAACCAGCTAAATTTGTTGATCTTTCTTCCTTCTACAGAAGCTACGATAGCTTCTAAAGATTTAGAGCGCTCGCGAACGGCAATTACATCGCCTGGACGTAAGCTATATGATGGAATGTTAACGACTTCTCCGTTAACGGTAACATGTTTGTGTGAAACCAACTGACGAGCTGCTGCGCGTGTTGGAGCAATACCTAAACGGTAAACAACATTATCTAAGCGAGCTTCCAATAATCTCAAGAAGTTCTCACCTGTGATACCTTGTTTTGCTGATGCTTTTGCAAACAATGTACGGAACTGACGCTCCAAAACACCGTAAGTATATTTTGCTTTTTGTTTTTCCAACAACTGAATAGCATATTCAGATTGTTTACCTCTTCTTTTTGACGGACCGTGTTGTCCTGGAGGATAATTCTTTTTTTCTAACGCCTTATCAGGGCCGAAGATAGGCTCTCTGAATTTACGTGCGATTTTGGACTTAGGTCCTGTATATCTTGCCATTTTTTCTCTCTGTTTGAAGTATCTATCAGCCTATAGCTGACGAATCTTATCTTAAACAATAAAAATTATTAAACTCTTCTGCGTTTTGGAGGACGACAACCGTTGTGTGGAAGTGGGGTGATGTCTTTGATCGTAGTCACATCGATTCCAACAGTCTGTAACGTACGGATAGCTGACTCACGTCCAGCACCTGGTCCTTTCACAAAAACTTCTACTTTACGTAAACCTAGGTCATGTGCAACTTTACCACAATCCTGAGCAGCTTGACCAGCAGCATACGGAGTATTCTTTTTAGAACCTCTGAAGCCCATTTTACCAGCTGATGACCATGAAATAGTTTGACCTTGATTGTTTGTCAAAGTAATGATGATGTTGTTAAAGGTAGCGTTAATGTGAGCTTGACCAACAGGCTCGATAACAACGATACGCTTTTTAGTAACCTTTTTACTTTTAGCCATTTCTTAATTATTATTTAGTAGCTTTTTTCTTGTTTGCAACTGTTTTACGTTTACCTTTACGGGTACGAGAGTTGTTTTTTGTACGTTGACCACGAAGGGGTAAATGTTTACGGTGACGTAAACCACGGTAACAACCGATATCCATCAAACGTTTGATGTTCAACTGAACCTCAGAACGCAAAGCACCTTCAACTTTAATTTCGTCGTTGATGATGTTACGGATGGCTGTCAATTGATCATCATTCCATTCAGATACTTTAACATCCTCACTGATACCTGCTTTTTTCAAAATATAAGCCGCAGTTGAACGACCGATACCGAAAATGTAGGTAAGGCCTATTACGCCTCTTTTGTTTTTAGGTAAATCTATACCTGCTATCCTTGCCATATAATACTTTAAGCGATTATGTTAATAAACTACCCTTGACGTTGCTTGAACTTAGGGTTCTTTTTGTTGATTACAAAAACCTTTCCTTTGCGACGGATAACCTTACAATCCGCGCTACGTTTTTTTATTGATGCTCTAACTTTCATTGTTGTAGTATTTTAAAAGCCAATTATACCGGAAAGAAAAACAACCGCTATTTATAGCGATACGTAATCCTCCCCTTTGTCAAATCATAAGGAGACATTTCCAACTTAACTTTATCTCCAGGTAGAATCTTAATATAGTGCATACGCATCTTACCGGAAATATGCGCGATAATTTCGTGCCCATTTTCTAATTCTACACGGAACATCGCGTTAGAAAGCGCTTCTTTAATTATACCGTCTTGTTCTATTGAGGCTTGCTTAGCCATATATCCTAACTTAATTTACTTTTTTTAGCCTGTACAAACAGGAGTGCAAAGATAAATAAAAAATATTGAAAACCAACTACTTTTTACCCAAAACTTCTTCCACGTGTTCAAAAGTCAACAGTACATCCGGAGTACCTTTTCTGATCGCAACCATTTGTTCAAAATGCGCAGATAGCTTCCCATCGATAGTACTTACCGTCCATCCATCGTCCCAAAACTTTACCCCTGCTTTGCCAGCGTTGATCATCGGCTCAATACAAATGACCAAGCCGGTCTCTAACTTAGGCCCATAACCACGTCTTCCATAATTTGGTACCTCCGGCTTTTCATGTAGATGCAAGCCTACACCATGTCCCACCAATTCTCTAACTATACCATAATTGTAAGGAGCGACGTGTTCCTGCACAGCGAATGAAATATCGCCCACACGTCTGCCAGAGATCGCCTGTTCTATACCTTTATATAAAGCAGCTTTCGTGACATCCAGCAATTGCTGTGCTTCTGCTGAAATTTCGCCTACACCAAAAGTATATGCAGAATCGCTAATGAAACCCTTCAGATTAACACCTCCGTCCACCGAAACAATATCGCCTTCTTTCAGTATATAATCACTCGGAAATCCATGAACAATCTGATCGTTCACAGATATACAAAGCGAATAGGGAAAACCTTGATAGTTCAGAAAAGCAGGTGTACCACCATGGTCATGGATAAAATCATAGGCTAACTTATCCAGCGATAAAGTGGTGATTCCAGGTTCTATTTCCTTTGCAATTTCACCAAGCAATAACGAGAGCACCTTTGCGGACTCTCGTATTTGCTCGATTTGTTCTTCTGTTTTATAATAAGCTTTAGACATTTATTTATTAAAGTGCTGATTGATCGATGCCTTCTACTGTAGCTGTCGAACGCCCCTTTACCCTTCCTGTCTTCATCAATCCATCATAATGACGCATCAACAGATGGCTCTCAATCTGCTGTAATGTATCTAGCACTACACCCACCAAAATCAATAAAGAAGTACCGCCATAGAAATGTGCAAATTGATTATTCACACCTAATTTAGCGGCTAAGGCAGGCAGTATGGCAATAATCGCAATGAATATTGCTCCCGGGAAAGTAATACGTGAAATGACGTTATCGATAAAGATATTCGTATCATAACCCGGCTTAATTCCAGGAATAAAACCACCATTCTTCTTCATGTCTTCAGACATCTGCTGCGGGTTTACCATAATTGCGGTATAGAAAAATGTAAACGCGATAATGAGAACAGCAAATGTTACATTGTAAGCAACAGATGTATAGTTACTCAATGATGCTAAAAAATCAGACTGTAAATCCGGGAAAAACTGGGATAAAGCCATTGGCAAGAACATAATAGCTTGCGCAAAGATAATAGGCATAACGCCCGCAGCATTCACCTTTAAAGGAATATACTGGCGCACGCCGCCCACTTGTTTATTACCAACAATTTTCTTAGCATATTGTACGGGAACTTTACGGATCCCCTGCACCACTAAGATGGCAAAAATCACAACAAAGAAAAGCGCGACAAATTCCAATAAGAACGGAATAGGCCCGCCACCACTAGGACTCATACGAGATCCCCACTCTGCCACGATACCTGCTGGTAACTGCGCAATGATACCCGCCATAATAATTAAGGAAATACCATTACCAATACCTTTATCTGTAATTTTTTCACCAAGCCACATCACAAACAAGGTACCTGCTGTCAATACGATTGCAGAAAGAATAGTGAACATTGGCTCAGCTAATGTCTTCGCTTCTGCAGGAACTTGTGTTTTCACATAAGCCACTGCCTGAACCAACGTAATCGCCAATGTCAGATAACGCGTAATCTGTGTCATTTTTTTACGACCCGATTCGCCTTCTTTTTGCATTTTCTGAAATGCAGGAACCGCTATCCCCAATAACTGAACAACGATTGATGCAGAAATGTAAGGCATTACACCCAAAGCGAAAATTGCCGAGCGAGAGAATGATCCTCCGGCAAACATATTAATTAAGTCCAATATGCTGTTTCCTTCGCTACTTCTAGCCACTAATGCATCAGGGTTGACACCCGGTAGAACCACGTGACAACCAATACGGTAGATAAGAAGAAGAAGCAATGTCGTAATAATACGATTGCGCAAATCTTCTATTTTCCATATATTGGTTAAGGTTGTGATTAGTTTCTTCATGTAATTTTATAGTTTTTCGATAGAACCACCTGCAGCTTCAATAGCTTTCTGCGCCGAAGCAGAAAAAGCGTGAGCCTTAACTTCTATTTTAGCAGTTAACTCACCACGACCTAAGATTTTCACCAAGTCTTTTTTGGCTACCAATCCATGCGTTTTTAACGTATCGAAGTCAATAGCTGTTAAGTTGTGCTTGGTTATCAGCTCTTGCAAGACGTCTAAGTTAATTCCTTTATACTCGACGCGATTCATGTTTTTGAAACCAAACTTAGGTACACGACGTTGCAAAGGCATTTGACCGCCTTCGAAACCGATCTTTGTAGAATGTCCTGAACGTGAACCAGCACCTTTGTGCCCACGGGTCGATGTACCACCGCGTCCGGATCCTTGACCTCTACCGATACGTTTTCTGTTCTTAACAGAACCTTTAGCTGGTTTTAAACTACTTAAATTCATTTTGTCTTAAAATGTTGTGTTACGCCTTCGCTCTCACTAAACAGGTCGTAACGATGAATAATTAATTAATAAACGGAATGGAAAGAATCCGAAATCCTTTCCATTCACTATTCAATTTAAACTGTCTCTATCGCTACCAAGTGGTTGACTTTTCTTACCATACCGATAACAGATGGTGTAGCTTCAACCTCTACCGAGTGATTGATACGTTTCAAACCAAGGGCTTGAATAGTTCTCTTTTGGCGCTCGCTTCTGTCGATAACGCTCTTTATCTGGGTGATTTTGATTTTTGCCATGATAATTAACCGTTAAATACTTTGTTTAAATCGACGCCGCGGTTTTGGGCAACTGTGTATGCATCACGAAGCTTTACTAATGCGTCAACTGTTGCTTTCACGACATTGTGCGGATTGGATGAACCCAATGATTTCGCTAATACGTCCTTAATACCCGCACTCTCCAATACGGCACGCATTGCACCACCTGCCAGTACCCCTGTACCGTCAACAGCTGGTTTAATCAAAACGCGACCTCCGGAGAATTTGCCATGTTGTGCATGAGGAACTGTACCATTGATGATAGGCACTTTAATCAAGTTCTTCTTCGCATCATCGATACCCTTGGTAATAGCTTCAGTAACCTCTTTTGCTTTACCAAGACCGTATCCTACGATACCATTTTCATCACCCACAACAACGATAGCAGAGAAACTGAAGGTACGACCACCTTTAGTCACTTTCGCTACGCGCTGGATGCTCACTAAGCGATCTTTTAATTCAATTTCGCTTGATTTTACTCTTTTTATATTGCTTACTGCCATGTTCTTATTGATTAAAAGTCTAAACCGCCTTCGCGAGCACCTTCAGCCAATGATTTCACACGGCCATGGTATAAGTACCCATTACGGTCAAAAACTACTTTGCTAATACCTGCTGCTACAGCTTTCTCCGCCACTAATTTACCTACAGCTTTCGATTGCTCAATTTTCGTACCGCTTGCGGCAAAATCTTTAGAGCTTGAAGACGCTGAAGCTAAAGTTTTTCCAGCCACGTCATCGATAACCTGAGCATAAATACCTTTGTTACTTCTAAAAACGGATAAACGTGGACGCTCAGCCGTTCCAGTCAGGCTTTTTCTTATTCCTTTTTTGATTCGCTCTCTGCGAGATGTTTTATTTCCTGCCATGGTTATTATTTTTTAGCTGATTTACCTGCTTTTCTTCTTAATACTTCACCTGCAAACTTAACACCTTTTCCTTTGTAAGGTTCAGGCTTACGGAAGCCACGGATTTTCGCGGCGATCTGACCGATCAACTGCTTGTCTGCACTTTCCAAAGTAACGGTAGGGTTTTTACCTTTTTCTGAAGTAGTTGTTACTTTAACTTCCTTTGGCAATATGAAAACAATCGGGTGAGAGAAACCTAAGGCTAACTCTAGTGTGTTACCTGTACTTGTTGCACGGTAACCTACACCGACTAGTTCTTGTGTAGTTTTATAACCTTCCGTAACACCAACAACCATGTTATTGATTAAGGCACGGTACAAACCATGTAATGATTTGTGTCTTTTTTGTTCGGTAGGGCGTGTAACTACGACTTGACCATCTTCTTGTTTAACGGTAATGTCGCTATCTACCTGTTGTGTTAATTCGCCTTTTGGACCTTTTACTGTTACCAGATTCTTATCTGATACCGTGATCGTCACTCCCGAGGGAATGGCGATAGGCGCTTTTCCAATTCTTGACATTTCTTTTGTGTTTTTTACCTAGATTAATAAACGTAACATAAAACTTCACCACCTACGTTTTGTAGACGGGCCTCTTTATCTGTCATTACTCCTTTGGAAGTAGACAGAATCGCGATACCCAAACCATTCAAAACACGAGGCATGCTGTCAACACCTGCATACTTTCTTAAACCAGGTTTACTCACACGTGTCAATGTGCGAATAGCCGGAATTTTGCTAATTGGATGGTACTTCAAAGCTATTTTGATGCTACCCTGAGGATTGTTTTCCTCGAATTTGTAATTAGCAATGTAACCTTTATCAAAAAGAACTTTGGTAATTTCTTTTTTAAGGTTCGATGCAGGAATTTCAACAACCCTGTGGTTGGCCTTGATGGCATTCCTTACTCGTGTAAGGTAATCCGCTATTGGATCTGTATTCATTATATAATTGAAATTATGACAATGGTTTCCGTGACTAACCGAAGCCAAAGACCTGTCGTCCGTTAATAAATATTTTCGAAACGAAAAAAAACCCGACAAATCCTAGTCGGATTTGCCCGGGCAAAAGTAAATGTTTTTTTTCTGATTACCAAGAAGCTTTTTTCACTCCCGGGATTTTACCGTCCAATGCCATCTCGCGGAAAGTTACACGGGAGATACCAAATTGACGCATATATCCTTTAGGGCGACCAGTTAGTTTACAACGGTTGTGCAAACGTACTGGCGAAGCATTCTTTGGTAATTTATCTAAAGCTGCATAATCTCCTGCAGCTTTCAAGGCCGCACGTTTCTCTGCATATTTAGCTACCAATTTCTGACGCTTGATTTCGCGTGCTTTTATTCCTTCTTTAGCCATTGTTGTTTGTATTTTGATTTTTGAACGGTAAACCGAATTGTTTCAACAACTCCAAAGCCTCTACATCATTGTCAGCCGAAGTTACAAAAGTGATATCCATACCTTGGATTTTATTGATCTTGTCAATATTGATCTCTGGGAAAATAATCTGCTCAGTGATACCCAAATTATAGTTACCTCTTCCGTCAAAACCTTTCTCATTGATACCACGGAAATCGCGGATACGAGGCAAAGATACAGATACCAAACGGTCAAGGAATTCGTACATATTGTTGTCGCGCAATGTTACACGTGCACCAATAGGCATTCCTTTACGCAATTTAAAGTTAGAGATATCTTTCTTTGATTTCGTAGAAACTGCTTGCTGACCAGTAATTAAAGTTAACTCCGATATAGCGTTGTCAATTAATTTTTTATCAGCTGTAGCAGCACCGATACCTTGCGATACAACAATTTTCTCAAGCTTCGGAACTTGCATAACGCTCTTATACTGGAATTTTTCCTTTAGCGTTGTACGGATTTCTTCCGCATATTTCGCTTTTAATCTTGGTACGTAAGTCATTATTTAATTTCCTCCCCTGATTTTTTTGCGTAACGAACAATTTTGCCATCTGCATTTACACGACGACCAACACGAGTAGGCTCACCTGTTTTCGGATCGATCAACGCTAGATTAGAAATGTGGATAGCAGCTTCTTTCTCAATGATACCACCGTTAGGGTTAGCTGCACTAGGCTTCGTATGTTTTTTAACAATATTAGCGCCTTCTACAACCGCTCTATTAGTCTCTTTTACAACTTGTAGAACTTTTCCCTGAACACCTTTAGAGTTACCGGCGATAACTTTCACTAAATCTCCTGCTTTGATTTTGATTTTGTGCGTAGTTGTTTTTTTCTTCTGTGCCATAATTATAAAACCTCCGGTGCTAGTGATACAATTTTCATGAACTGCTTCTCACGTAATTCCCGAGCTACTGGGCCGAAGATACGTGTTCCGCGTGGTTCATCATTATTATTTAACAATACAGCAGCATTGTCATCGAAACGGATGTAAGAACCATCTTTACGACGGATTTCTTTTTTCGTACGTACGACTACTGCTTTAGAAACGGTTCCTTTCTTCACGTTTCCTGAAGGTAAAGCGCTCTTCACGGTAACAACAACTTTATCACCGATAGATGCATAACGCTTACGCGTACCGCCTAATACACGGATTACTAAAACTTCTTTAGCTCCCGAGTTGTCGGCCACATTTAATCTTGATTCCTGTTGTACCATTATTTAGCCCTTTCTAATATTTCAACCAATCTCCAGTTCTTTGTTTTACTCAGCGGACGAGTTTCCATGATTAATACCGTATCGCCGATACCGCAGGTATTTGTTTCGTCATGAGCTTTAAATTTGGTAGTTTTTTTCACAAATTTACCATAGATAGGGTGTTTTACTTTACGTTCAACAGCTACTACGATAGATTTGTCCATCTTGTTGCTAACTACCAAGCCGATTCTTGTTTTTCTTAAATTTCTTTCCATTTTTCGACTTTACATTTATGCCTCAGCGGCTGTTTCGGATTTCGCAGCAATTCTACGTTTTGAAATCTCTGTCGAGATACGAGCGATAGTTTTGCGCGCTGCTTTGATCGCATTAGGGTTCTCAATAGCAGAAACAGCATGTGCAAATTTCAACTTGTTAAGAGCAGTCTTCTCTTGTTCGAGACGAGCTGTAAGTTCCTCTTGTGATAATTCGATAATTTCTGAATTCTTCATTTTCTTTCAGTGTTGAGTTGGGTTATCAATTTGTTTATACAACATCCTGCGTGTAACGGACACAAGACCAAACTATTGACATTACCAACGTTTTATGCTTCTACGTAGTCTCTACGTATAACAAACTTCGTTTGAACCGGTAATTTTTGAGCAGCTAAACGCAACGCTTCTTTGGCAACTTCCAAAGGTACGCCTTCTGCTTCAAATAACATACGGCCTGGACGCACTACGGCTACCCAGTATTCAGGAGCACCCTTACCTTTACCCATACGTACCTCTGCAGGCTTCTTGGTAACAGGTTTGTCAGGGAAAATACGGATCCACACTTGACCTTCACGTTTCATATAACGTGTTACGGCAATACGTGCAGCCTCAATCTGGCGGCTGGTGATCCATGCTGGCTCCATTGACTTGATACCGAAAGAACCGAAAGCTAACTCCGCTCCACGAGAAGCGTTACCTTTCATGCGGCCTTTCTGCATCTTTCTGAACTTCGTTCTTTTTGGCTGTAACATGTTCGTATTTTATTTAATCCGCCAACTGGCGGATATCTGTTTTAATCTGTAAATTAATTATCCTCTGTTTGAACCACCACGGTTTCCGCCACGATTGTTTCCACCACGGTTTCCGCCACGTCCGCCACCTTTACGGTTGTCACGACGGTCACGGTCGCCACCACCTTCATTTCCACCACGGGTTTTCGTGTTTGATGTTTGTCCGATGTTAGGAGATAAGTCACGTTTACCGTAAACTTCACCTTTACAGATCCAAACTTTCACACCGATCTTACCGTAAGTCGTTAAAGCTTCTGCTAATGCATAGTCGATGTCGGCACGGAATGTGTGCAAAGGTGTTCTTCCTTCTTTATATTGCTCGGTACGCGCCATTTCAGCACCACCCAAACGACCTGAACACATTACCTTGATACCTTCAGCGCCCATACGCATGGTTGAAGCAATCGCTGTTTTCATTGCACGACGGAATGAAATACGTGCTTCTAACTGTTTAGCAATGCCTTCTGCTACCAATTTGGCATCAAGCTCGGGGCGTTTGATTTCGAAGATGTTGATTTGAACGTCTTTCTTCGTCAATTTTTTCAACTCTTCTTTAATCTTGTCCACTTCCTGACCACCTTTACCGATAACGATTCCCGGACGAGCCGTATGGATAGTAACCGTGATGCGTTTCAAAGTTCTTTCAATAACAACCTTTGCTACGCCTCCTTTTGCGATACGTACAGAAAGATATTTTCTGATTTTTTCGTCCTCAACTAACTTATCAGAATAGTTGTTGCCTCCGAACCAATTAGAGTCCCATCCTTTGATGATACCTAATCTGCTACCTATTGGATTTGCTTTTTGTCCCATTCTTATAATAAATTAGTTGTTTACGTTGTTTAAACTATCTACTACCAAAGTTACATGGTTTGAACGTTTACGAATTCTATAGCCACGACCTTGTGGAGCTGGACGCAATCTCTTCAATTGGCGACCACCACCTACTTGTATTTCTTTCACATACAAAGCGCTGTCTTCCAAAGAAGCACCTTCATTCTTTGCTTCCCAGTTTTTGATGGCTGATAATAATAATTTCTCAACACGAGCAGCAGCTTCTTTTCCTGAATGTTTCAAGATGTAAAGAGCCGATTCCACTTTTTCGCCACGGATAAGATCTACCACTAAACGCATTTTACGCGGTGAAGTAGGGCAGTTCAATAACTTGGCAGTAGAAGCTCCTCCTACTTGAGCTTTTTCCTGCTCTTTGCGCTGTCTGATTAAGACAGATTTTTTGAGTTTTTTTGTTGCTTCCATTACCTAATTATTTTTTCTTTTCTGCGTGGCCTTTGAATGTACGCGTAGGCGCGAATTCACCAAGCTTGTGACCAACCATATTTTCTGTTACATAAACAGGGATAAATTTATTCCCGTTGTGCACTGCGAAGGTATGACCAACAAAATCAGGTGAAATCATAGATCTACGAGACCATGTCTTGATTACTGATTTTTTGTTTGTTTCATTCATAGAAAGAACTTTTCTTTCTAAGTTGTGATCGATATAAGGACCTTTTTTAATTGAACGAGCCATTATTTTTTCCTTCTCTCAATGATGTAACGATTCGATATTTTCTTCTTAGCACGTGTTTTGAAGCCTTTAGCTAACACACCTGTACGTGAGCGAGGGTGACCTCCTGATGAACGGCCTTCACCACCACCCATTGGGTGATCAACCGGGTTCATAGCCACACCACGAACGCGAGGACGACGGCCTAAATGACGTTTACGACCTGCTTTACCTAATACTTGGTTTGCTTTCTCTGCGTTCGATACGGAACCGATAGTAGCAACACATGTTAACAAGATCATACGTGTCTCGCCTGAAGGCAATTTAATGATGGCATACTTACCGTCACGAGCAGACAACTGCGCGTACGTACCAGCCGAACGAGCAATAGATCCTCCTTGACCAGGATTCAACTCAATATTATGGATGATTGAACCTAGTGGAATGTTTGCTAGTGGCAATGTATTGCCTATTTCTGGGGCTACTTTATCACCTGCTACGATCGTTTGGCCAACTGTTAATCCAGCTGGAGCAATGATGTAACGTTTTTCACCATCAGCGTAGTGCAACAAAGCAATACGTGCAGTACGGTTTGGATCGTACTCTATGGTAGCAACTTTTGCAGGGATATCTTTTTTATCGCGTTTGAAATCAATTAATCGGTATACTTTTTTATGTCCCCCACCGAGATAACGCATAGTCATTTTACCGGACTTATTACGACCACCTGATTTTTTAACGATACCAACTACTAATGATTTCTCAGGAACGTTAGTTGTAACGTCCGAGTAGTCAGCACCTACTCTAAAGCGAGTACCAGGGGTAACCGGTTTGAATCTTTTAACTGCCATTTCTTATTATAGTGTACTGTAAAAGTCAATAGTTTCACCATCTTTCACTGTGATGATGGCTTTTTTATATTTAGGAGCTCTTCCGGATACGAAACCTGCTTTTGTATAACGGCTTTTTGCCTTACCGGCAACAACTGCTGTGTTAACCGCCAAAACAGTCACACCGAACATTTCTTCAACAGCTTGTTTGATCTGGATTTTATTAGCTCTGTGGTCAACCTTGAAAGCGTAACGGTTTAATTTCTCCGTCAATAACGAAGCTTTCTCAGTTAAAATAGGTTTTTTGATAATTTCCATATTACTTAGCGAATGCTTCCTCCAAAGTTTTAACAGAATCTGTCGTCAACAAAAGTTTTGTAGCATTCAATACATCATACGTATTTAAATCTGCTGCAACGATAACCTTTGCTTTTTTCAAGTTTCTGCTTGATAAATAAACGTTCTTGTTTTCTGTTGGCAATACGAGAAGAGTTTTCTCGTCAGCACAGTTCAATGCATTGATGAACGATACATAGTTTTTGGTTTTGATTGCATCGAAGTTTACTTCGTCCAATACCAAGATGTTGTTCTCTTTAGCTTTGTAGCTCAATGCGGACTTACGCGCCACCTGCTTTAACTTTTTGTTCAATTTGAACGAATAATCACGAGGCTGTGGACCAAATACACGTCCACCACCATTAAACAATGGAGATTTGATAGAACCTGCACGGGCACCACCAGTACCTTTTTGTTTGTGTAATTTACGAGTAGAACCCGCGATCTCATTACGTTGTTTCGATTTGTGTGTTCCTTGGCGTTGGTTTGCTAGGTATTGTTTCACATCCAAATAGATCGCATGGTCGTTTGGCTCTACGCCGAATACTGACTCAGGAAGCTGCACCTTGGCACCTGTTTCTTTACCTGATAAATTTAATACATTAACTTCCATCTCTCTACTATTTGTCTACGATTACATAAGAACCTTTAGCTCCTGGAACGGAACCATTAACAACAATAAGGTTTTGATCAGGATAAATTTTCAAAACTTGTAAGTTTTGAATTTTCACTCTGTCTCCGCCTGTGCGACCTGCCATGCGTTTTCCCTTGAATACGCGAGAAGGCCAAGAAGCAGCACCTAATGAACCTGGAGCACGTAGTCTGTTGTGCTGACCGTGAGTTGCACCACCTACACCACCAAATCCGTGACGCTTCATTACACCCTGGAAACCCTTACCTTTTGAAGTACCGACTACATCAACGTATTCGCCTTCTTCAAAGATAGTGACATCCACCGTGTCACCTAGTTGTTTCTCATCCTCAAAGGTTTTGAATTCAACTAGTTTACGCTTAGGACTAACCCCTGCTTTTGCAAAGTGTCCTTTTAAAGGAGCCGTCGTGTTCTTTTCTTTGGCATCATCATAGCCAAGTTGAACAGCAGAATAGCCATCCTTTTCTACCGTACGTATCTGCGTTACCACGCACGGCCCAGCCTCAATTACTGTACAAGGGATGTTCTTCCCTTCCGCATCGAACAGGCTGGTCATTCCTACTTTTTTACCAATAATTCCTGACATCTTATAAATAAATTAATTAATCGTCCATCGAAGCAGTAGGGCTTCGCTCAAGACACACTTTCCCCATAAAGGGATTGCAAAGGTAGAAAGAATTTTATAAGTATCAAACAGTTAGCGCATTATTTTTTTTTAAAAAGATAGAGGCGCAGGGGGTGCACCTCTAAAAGATTTATACCTAACTTAACAGCAAAAAGGATTATACCTACCCTTTCGTACAGCGCATTTTAAACGCACCGCATTCCGTCTAAGCTTTATTAATATTGTCCTGTATTCAACATCACCAGCGTACACGCTTCTACCGTTTCGATCCCAGCTTCTTCAAGTTTTTGCTTCAATTCCCTATTCTCCGTACCCGGATTAAAAATTACACGCTTGGGTTTTGTTTGCAAAATATAATCGTAATAGATGGATTGGTTCTGCGGACCGACATACAATGTAATTGTATCGATATCTGTATGGATATCGTCCATATCTTCGATATCTACACCCGCCACTTTACCTTTCTTTCTTCCTACATTCACAATCGGGTATCCTTTGCGAACTAACTTATTTGCTACCAAATAAGCATAGCGGGCGGGGTTAGTGCTTGCACCAACAATAAGTGTCTTCTTCATAAATTGAACATAAGTTAGTTGACAATGAAATCACCATTTGCATTATAAGCATTTTGCCTCAAAATAGGCATTTTCAAAATTTTATACAAGTCGTCTAATTTTACCAAACTACCATTTACCATATTGGACAACAGAACAATTGTGATATCGTTTGTCAGATCTCTTACATATAGATTACGAAATCCATGCCACCATCCTGTATGGTAAACTATTTGAGCTTCTTGAGGCGAAAACGTCCGCCAACCGTAACCATAACTAAAAAGGCTACGCTTTGCATCGCTGCGTGGCACATAAGCAGAGTCTAGCATGGCTTCACCGATAACTCTCCCGTCCTTCAGCGCGATGTCCAGTAAGAATAAATCCTGCACGGTGCTGTAGATGCCTTTGTCCCCAACAGGTCCATCCAAGTAGTTTTGTACCACAGATCTCCTCCACACCCTATCGTGACCAATAACATCCGTCGGAATTTTATCATACACCGCTTTCGACAATACAGCTGTATTTTTCATGCCGGCAGGATCAAAAATCGATTCTTTCATATATACCGCAAAATCCTGTCCTGTCACTTTTTCTATAATGGACGCCAACACCATGTAATTGGAATTATTATAGTGGAAGCGACCATCAGGGGCTCCGTACCGCATAGGCTTGTGTTCTATCAGTAAGTCCATGGCATCCATGTTGCTCATTGCTTTTGTCCGGTCTTTCCAAGCGTCCTCCGAAAAATAGACATAGTTCGGAAGACCACTGCGGTGGCTCAATAGCATTTGTATAGTGATGTTAGGATAGGGAAAATCTGGAAAAAAGTCATTTACCGTCTGGTCTAATCGTAATCTCTCCTCTTCCACTAATTTCAATACACCTAATGCAGTAAGCGGTTTGGAAACCGAAGCCAGCTCAAATTTAGAGGTAATCTTCAAACTATCCTTATGGAGATAGTCCGCCCAACCGAATGTATTTTGATAAATTATTTTACCTTTTTTTGCTATTAATACATTCCCGTTAAAAGCCAATTTCCGATGTAAATTCTGCATAAAGGCATCTAATTCCTGATTTCCATCTGCTGGTTTATAAACGAGCGCAATGCTGTCTTTCTCTTCCTGCTTTTGCTGTTTCTGTTCTATTTTCTTTTGCTTTGCCTCGGGCGAAGAACAAGACACCAAGCCAATAAATAAACTGATAATTACGATCTTCAAAAAATGTATACTCACTGAACTGCCTCTCAAATATATTACGGTTTAAATTAAATAAATGCTACTGTTCCAAATTAATATTTATTAAAGGAAAAATCAAGGATTATTCTCTATCATTTATACAAAAAAGGACATCGTTCTATAGATGTCCTTTCCTTTGTCCTAATATTAAAACACTTATGTTTATGCCAGAAGTCTAATTGGCGCTTCCAATAAGCCTTTCAACGTTTGTAAGAATGCTGCTCCAGTAGCTCCATCAACCACGCGGTGGTCACAGCCCAAAGTCAGCTTCATGATATTGCCTGGAATGACAGCACCATTTTTTACCACCGGAACCTGCTGAATAGCTCCCACAGACAAAATAGCCCCATCTGGCGAATTGATAATAGACGTAAACTCGTCTATTCCGAACATACCTAGATTGGATACGGTGAAAGTAGAACCTTCCCAGTCTGAGGGTTGTAATTTCTTAGCTTTTGCTTTCTGACCATACTCTTTCACTTCCGCAGAAATATGGGACAATGATTTACCGTCAGCAAAACGTACAACTGGCACCAATAAGCCGTCTTCTACAGCCATTGCTACTCCAACATTTACATGTTCATTAAAACGGATCGTATCTCCTTGCCACGAAGAATTCACGGCAGGGTGTTGTTTCAATGCTACAGCAACTGCTTTGATAACGATATCATTAAATGATACTTTCACTGGCGCCACCGTATTAATTTGACCACGCGCTTCGATCGCGTTGTCCATATCTACTGAAATAGTCAAATAGAAATGTGGAGCTGTGAAAAGGGATTCCGATAACCGGCGAGCAATTGTTTTACGCATTTGTGAAACTTTTTGCTCCGTATATTTTTCTTCACCAATATATTGTGGTAAAGATATTGTTTTGGTTTCTGTAGCCGCTGCAGATGCTGGTGTAGATGAAGAAGCTACTTCTTTTGCTTTTGGCACAAAGTTCTCTACGTCTTTCTTTACGATCCGTCCACCATCAGCAGAACCTTTTACATCATTTAAATTGATGCCTTTATCTTTCGCTATTTTGCGCGCCAAAGGCGATGCTTTGACCCGAGAGTCATCTGATGCTTCAGAAGAAGTAGAAGTTGATGCTGGTGCCTCTTCTTTTGATTGCGACTTTTCCTGCTTAGGCTCTTCCGATTTGGAAGCTTTAGTCGAAGAACCTGATTTTTGCTTAAGCAATGGTGTCACATCTGTTCCTTCTGGACCAACAATAGCGATAATATCATTCACTTTTGCAGCTTGCCCAGCTTCTACACCAACATACAACAATGTGCCTTCCGCATAAGCCGTTACTTCCATTGTTGCCTTATCTGTTTCCACATCTGCAATAGCGTCATCAGACTTAATGGTATCTCCTACTTTGAAATTCCATTGGGCAATTACGCCTTCTGTCATCGTATCACTCAACAATGGCATCGTGATAACTGTACAATCTAGGTCTTCCGCAGAAACAGACGATGAATCATCATCGGCATCATCCGAAGCAGATTCCTCTGCCTTAGAAGTTTCCTCTTTGTTCTCGTCTTCTTTTTCCTCTTTATTTTTAGAGTCTTTAGAAGCTGAACCATCTCCTTCTAATAAGGCTTTGTAATCCTCTCCTTCTTCTCCCAAAACGGCAATTACGGCGTCAACCGCTACCGCTTCACCTTCTTTTGGGCCTATGTACAACAATGTGCCTTCTTGATAAGACTCAAAATCCATTGTTGCTTTATCTGTTTCAACTTCGGCAATTAAATCACCGGAGTTTACCTTATCACCGACTTTTTTGTGCCATTTAGCGATTACACCTTCGGTCATGGTGTCGCTCATTTTCGGCATTTTTACTACTTCAGCCATATTGTATAGTAGATTATATCTTTAAGTTAAAGTAATTCGCTAAATCATTCCTTTATAAAAGGATAGTCCTCTTGTACATACACATCTTCATAGATGGCTGAAGGATCTGGGTAAGGAGACTCTTCTGCGAACTTCACAGCTTCGTCTATAACTTTTTTTACTTCAGCTTCTACTTCCTTGAACCAAGCCTCATCTGCATATTTATTCTCCATAATAGCAGCTTTGGTGGTAATTAACGGATCTTTACCTTTATACTCCTCCAACTCTTCTTTTGTACGATATTTAGCAGGGTCTGACATAGAATGTCCTTTATAACGGTAAGTACGAATTTCCAAGAAAGTTGGTCCTTCTCCAGCACGAGCACGTTGAACTGCCTCATCCATAGCATTGTGTACAGCTACTGGATCCATTCCATCTACAGGAGCACTTGGCATATCAAAAGCATGACCCATTTTATAGATATCCATCATGTTTGTGGTACGCTTTACAGAGGTACCCATAGCATATCCGTTGTTCTCACACACAAAAATAACCGGCAGCTTCCACAACATCGCCATGTTGAAAGCTTCATTAAGCGCTCCCTGTCTTACTGCGCCATCACCCATAAAACATACGTTGACGCTATCCTTCCCCAAATATTGCTCAGCAAAAGCAATACCAGCACCCAAAGGAATCTGTCCACCAACGATACCGTGGCCGCCCATCATTTTATGTTCTTTAGAGAAAAAGTGCATCGAGCCACCTTTACCTTTCGAACAACCTGTCACTTTTCCAAAAAGCTCTGCCATACACTCGTTCGCAGACATACCTTTTGCCAAAGCATGTGCATGATCACGATAAGAGGTTATAACGGAATCATCCGGCCTGGTAGCAGAAATAGTACCTGCCATAACCGCTTCTTGACCAATATAAAGGTGACAAAATCCGCGGATCTTTTGTTGACCATATAGTTGCCCTGCTTTTTCCTCGAATTTACGCATAAGTAACATGGACTTATACCACTCTAAGTATGTTTCTTTTGTTATAGGTGTTGAACTCATTTTGAAGTATTGAATTTCTTAACTAATCCGACCACAAATCTAATCATTTATAACGATATATTGGACAATATTTTAGCAGGAAATGGCGTTTTTTGTCAAAAAAGCAAGTAACTGTTCTGCCGAAACTTTCTGCTGTTCTCCCGAAGCCATATCCTTCAAAGAATAAACACTTGATGCCATCTCCTCCTCTCCTATCAATAACACATAAGGAATCTGTTTCGCATCCGCATATCCCATCTGTTTCTTCAACTTCGCAGCGTTAGGATAAAGCTCAGCGGCAATACCAGCTTCTCTAAGATTGTACAACAAAGGAAGTGTATGCTGACAAGCTTCCTCTCCAAAATTCACAATCAGCAATTGAGTCGAAGCAGAAGTGGAGCCAGGGAAAAGATTCAGCTCTTCCAAAACATCATAAATACGATCGGCACCAAACGAAACACCCACCCCTGTAAGATCCTTTAGCCCAAACATACCCGTTAGGTCATCGTATCGACCTCCACCTCCGATACTTCCCATCGAAACCTCGTTGGTCTTTACTTCAAAAATACAACCCGTGTAGTAATTTAATCCACGCGCAAGCGTAATATCTACTTCTATAAAATCATCTAACAACCGCTCTACTCCAAAATTCTTCAGATAACGGAATACCTCTTCTATCTCTGCAATACCTTGTAAACCAACGTTAGAAGCAGACAACACCCTCTTTAAAGACAAGAGCTTTTCGTCGTTGGAACCATCAAGCAGAATAATGGGTTTCAATACATCCAGATCTGTCTCTGTAAAGCCTCGTGCCAACAACTCTTTGTTCACACCATCCAACCCAATCTTATCCAGTTTGTCAATGGCCACGGTCATATCCACAATCAGTTCCGGCTTTCCTATCACTTCGGCAATACCCGACAAAATCTTACGGTTGTTGATTTTGATCGTAAAATCTTTCAGCCCCAGAGTTGCCAAAGCCTCTTGGTAAACCAATATAAATTCGGCTTCGTTAAGCAATGACGAAGAACCCACTACGTCGACATCGCACTGATAAAACTCCCTATATCGTCCACGTTGTGGCCTATCCGCACGCCACACAGGTTGTATCTGGAAGCGTTTAAAAGGCAATGCAATCTCGTGTTGATGCATGACAACATATCGAGCGAAGGGCACAGTTAAGTCATAACGAAGTGCTTTTTCTGAAATATGAGGAATTAATTTATTAGATGATTTTGCATTCAAAAAATCCTCCGGCGCTTTAGCCAGATAATCTCCTGAATTGAGGATTTTAAAAATTAACTTATCTCCCTCTTCTCCATATTTTCCTGTTAAGGTAGATAAGTTTTCGAACGAAGGGGTTTGAATCTCGTTATAACCAAATTTCTTAAAGACAGTTCTTAAGGTATTGAATATATAATTTCGCTTTTCCATTTCTCGAGGAGAGAAATCGCGCGTACCTTTAGCTAATGAAGGTTTGATATTTGCCATAAGGCAAAGGTAACTTTTTCTTCTTTCTTTTTCTCCGCGAAAAAGAAACAAAAGCTCGTCGCTTCAGACAACCTCAAACACTTTCAACTCCTCGCAAGCCTTTTCCGCTGCTAGTTTTTCAGCACTCTTCTTATTAAAGTCTTTTCCTACACCCTGCACCTCACCGTCTACAACGACTTTCACTGTAAATAATTTGGATGATTCGCCGGGTGGATTCTCGACCGGCACAAACTGAATCTCCTTACCAAAATGCTGACACCACTCAATGAGTCGACTCTTAAAATTGGTTTCGGTAATTTCCAACGTATGGATATCAACATGGGGCTTGATAATTCTCGTTAACAGAAATTCCCGTGTAAATGAATACCCTTTATCCATATACACTGCTCCAACGACAGCTTCAAAAGCATCCCCAAGCAAAGAGCCCTGCTTGTTTGGATAACTGATCATACGTGCATCGTATTCTATCAACTCGCTAAAACCTAACTTACGGGATAGTTGATTCAAATTGGCACGACTAACGATTTTAGAGCGAAGTTCTGTCAGAAAACCTTCGTCTTTGTAAGGGTACAACTTAAATAGCAGCTCCGCAATGACGGAACCTAATACCGCATCCCCCAAAAACTCGAGTCGTTCATTACTGTTCTTTACACCATCCTTGATCGTGGTTGCAACAGATTTATGGCGAAAAGCCATCTGGTACAACTTGATATTCCCCGGAACAAATCCAAGAATATTCTTTAGTTTACGAACGTAAGCTTTATGCGGCGAAAAGTATAAATAATATATCCTCAAGAACGGCATTAAGTATTATGATATAAATAAGTAATAGGCAGTTTCTCTTCGAAACCACCTATTATTTGTATCTTAATAATCCCCTATTCCTAATATTTATTCAATATCAAGAGTGGTATTTCTTTACAATAATGGATGCATTATGACCACCGAAACCGAATGTATTACTCAATGCAGCATTTACTTCGCGTTTCTGCGCCTTATTAAATGTAAAGTTTAGATTATTATCAATCTCCGGATCATCTGTGAAATGGTTGATTGTAGGCGGTACAATATCATTTTTTACCGCCAAAATGGAAGCAATAGCCTCTACAGCTCCTGCCGCACCTAGAAGATGTCCTGTCATGGATTTTGTCGAACTGAGATTCATTTTATAGG
This sequence comes from Sphingobacterium chuzhouense, assembly GCF_014692525.1. Classification (GTDB taxonomy): domain Bacteria; phylum Bacteroidota; class Bacteroidia; order Sphingobacteriales; family Sphingobacteriaceae; genus Sphingobacterium; species Sphingobacterium chuzhouense. The sequence goes on along the minus strand of NZ_JACNYL010000004.1, from coordinate 241,199 downwards.
CGTGCTCACCAAATAAGCCGATAATTGCTTTTGGTTCGCTGATATCGCCAACCGGCGTCGATGTACCATGAAGATTAATATAATCTATATCCGAAAGTTCAAGCCCTGCATCCGTAACAGCCATGTTCATTGCCAATTTAGCGCCCAGCCCCTCGGGATGAGATGCGGTAATGTGGTGTGCATCTGCACTCATACCACCACCCGCGACTTCGGCATAAATCTTAGCTCCACGTGCCAGCGCATGTTCTAGACTTTCCAAGATGATAGCTCCGGAACCTTCACCCGAGACAAAACCATCACGATCTTTGTCAAACGGACGAGATGCCGTTTTAGGGTCATCATTGCGGGTAGACAAGGCATGCATTGCATTAAATCCACCTATCCCGGCTTCATTTACCGTCGCTTCTGATCCGCCGGTGATAACAATATCAGCCTTCCCTAATCGAATATAGTTAAAGGCATCAATCATTGCATTCGTGGCAGAGGCGCAGGCAGAAACTGCCGAAAAATTTGGCCCATGCAATCCATAGCGCATAGAAATGTGGCCAGGAGCTATATCAATAAGCATCTTCGGAATAAAGAAAGGATTGAAACGAGGTATTCCGCCACCTCTGACAAAGTTTGCCACTTCTTCTGTAAAAGTGGTCAGCCCGCCAATACCAGCCCCCCAAATAACGCCTATACGGTTTCTGTCTAGTTTATCGAATTCTAGTCCAGCATCCTTTACAGCCTCATCTGTAGAGGCGATAGCATACTGAACGAAAGGATCGACCTTGCGAGCCTCTTTGCGATCCATATGGTTATGTGGATCAAATCCCTTCACTTCACAAGCGAATTGGGTCTTAAATTTTGATGCATCGAAATGCGTAATAGGAGCAGCGCCGCTCACACCATTAACCAATCCGTCCCAATAACTTGAAACATCATTTCCTAAAGGTGTAAGGGCGCCTAACCCTGTTACAACTACTCTTTTAAGCTCCATTAAATATGTTTGGCCTAATAAATTAGTTATTAACGTTTTTTTCTAAATAAGAGATAGCTTGACCTACTGTACTGATGTTTTCAGCTTGATCATCTGGAATAGCCACGTTAAATTCTTTTTCGAACTCCATGATCAACTCAACTGTGTCAAGTGAGTCTGCACCTAAATCATTCGTGAATGAAGCTTCTGGTGTTACTTCTGCTTCGTCTACACCTAACTTTTCAACGATAATTGCTTTTACTCTTGATGCGATATCTGACATGATTTTATAATTTAATTGTTTAATAAATCTGTGCAAAGAAAAATAAATTTCCCCAAATATCAAACCCTTTTTTGACTTGATGATGGGAAAGAAGAACGTCCCGGCTTCCTAACCAGTCCAAAAACCGCTACCATAAAGAGCGTATCCAATATTAACAATTTTTTTTGTTTATACCAAGAACTTTAAAATCAACGTGCATTTTAGATAGAAAATAGACGAAAATATGCTTTACAGTTGATTTTTTCCTAATTTCGAAAACTGTGAGCATAACAAAAAAACATCTAACACTTGATCTCGATTTCGATATTGAACTCGATTTTGTACTGATTGGCATCAGTTCTCCACTACGCGACTATAGACTTTGCCATTTCCTTTACAAACATGCTGGTCTGGCGTTTGTTCGTGGAAAAGAAGATTATGTCGATCATAAAGGATATGCAAAAGAAAAGGAGCGAGATGAAATGGATTATCATATCGTGTACGAAAGAAACAAACAAAAGAAGCTCCTTAAACATTATTTTACTATTTATCGCTATTGTGATGACAATTTTGAATTTGAGTTCTACATCATCAACAACCGCAGCTTAGAGGGTGTTTTTCTCCTACCGGAGCTCCCAAATTTTGACTACTTTTTAATCATCAAACACTATATCGACCTAGACGATGTCCATACATTACTAGAAGAAATAAAGGGTATCCATGAGGTCATGCTAACCAAAAAGTTAGACCCAGCTTCATTGAAATCCAAAGAAAATCTTATATTTTAGCGCTTTAAATTAATGCAAAGTGTAAAATTTACACTTTCTTAAACCTAACTTATTAAACAGATTGCTATTTTTGCACAATACTGTTTACTTCTTAAGAAGATAAAATATACATAAATAAAACACTGTAAATGAACAAGATTCAAAAAAGGACAAAAATTGTTGCCACACTAGGTCCGGCCTCGTCGGATAAGACAATATTGACCAACATGATTGCAAAAGGTGTGGATGTTTGCCGTCTTAATTTCTCCCACGGCAGCCAAGACGACCACCTCAGAGTGATTAAAACCATCCAAGAAATTAATAACGAATACCCCTTTAACGTTGGAATTCTGGCGGACCTTCAAGGTCCTAAAATCCGTATCGGTAAAATGAAAGAAGGCGGTGCCATCTTAGTAAATGGTGCGGAAGTAGAGATTACTACGGAAGAACTCATAGGTGACGAAAATCGTATATATATCACTTATGAAAATTTCCCTAATGATGTTCAAGAGAATGAAATTATCCTATTGGATGATGGCAAGCTACAATTGAGAGTCATCAGCACGAACCACAAAGATACAGTAAAATGCCAAGTGGTACATGGTGGTGTATTGACTTCCCGCAAAGGTGTCAATCTTCCCAATACAAAAGTTTCTATACCGTCCCTTACAGAAGAGGATTTGGACAATCTCGACTTCGCTTTGGATAATGGGGCAGACTGGATCGCTATGTCCTTCGTACGTTCGGCGGACGATATTCACCAATGTAAGGAAATCATCAAGGCAAAAGGAAGCCATGCGCTAGTTATTGCTAAAATTGAGAAGCCGGAAGCCATTGATAATATTGATGCCATTATTGAAGCTACAGACGCGATTATGGTAGCCCGTGGAGATCTTGGTGTGGAGATGCCGATGGAAGTAGTACCCGGTTTACAGAAGATGATCGTACAAAAATGCCGTGATCTTTCGAAACCAGTTATTATCGCTACCCAAATGCTGGAAAGTATGATCACGACACCTCGTCCTACACGTGCTGAGGTAAACGACGTTGCCAATTCCGTACTTGACGGTGCCGATGCGGTAATGTTAAGCGGAGAGACTTCGGTCGGAGAGTTCCCGGAAATTGTTATCGAAACCATGGCGAAGGTAATTACACAGGTGGAACGCACATCTTATCCTTATTACAGCCATAAAGATAGCATTCATGCCAATACTACGAAGATACCAGATGCTATTTGCAGTTCCTCGATACATCTTGCAAAAAATACCAATGCATCAGCCATCGCCGTTATGACGTCTTCGGGATATACCGCGTTTGAGATTTCGAGCTATCGCCCGAATACTGACATATATGTATTTACAGGCAATAAAAAGCTGATAAACTTATTAAGTTTATTATGGGGCGTAAGAGTTTTCGTATATAGTAAATTTGAGAGTACGGATGGAACTATCCAAGATGTCAATGGCTTACTTAAAGAGCTTAATCTCGTATCTCCGGGACAGATCGTCATCAACACTGCTTCCACTCCATTACATCAAAAAGGAAAAACGAATACCATTCGGGTTTCGCAATTAAGCTAACAGCAATTCGTAACTCGTGATTCGGGGTTCGTGCTTATGATTCGTACTAATAACGACTCACAAGTACGAACCCCGATTTTGTATCAAAGCTATTACAAGTGTCAATTTAACATGATTTTACCCTTTTTCTTCTTTTCTTTGACTTACTAGCTTTAATTAATGAAAAGGAGTATACTTATTTTTCTGTGCATTATTAGCCATTATCTGTTTGCACAATCCATACAAGGGGTGGTTGTCGACCAAGCAGACCAAAAAGCATTGGAGAATGCGTCTATAGTTCTTTTGGACACGGATTCCATCATGCGGTATTTTACACGAGCTAACCCTAGCGGTAAATTTAGCTTGGAAAAAATAGAAAAAGGAGAATACTTATTATTAATTACCTATCCCAAATTCGAGATTTATAGCCAACCGTTAGAAATAAAAAACGACAATACTGATCTGAAAACAATCGGTATCAACTCACAATCCAATCTATTGGAAGAAGTTGTCATCAACCAGAAAATCCCCATTAAGATCAAAGGAGATACGATAGAATACGATGCAGGCAGCTTTGAAACGGAGAAGAACGCCAAATTAGAAGACCTGTTACGTAGGTTACCGGGCTTAACAGTATCTGCTTCCGGCGAAATTACCGCGCAAGGAAAAAGTGTATCCAAAGTTTTGATTGATGGAGAAGAATTTTTCGGATACGACCCTAAGATTGCTATTCGCAATGTCCGAGCTGATGCTGTAGATAAAGTCCAGGTATATGAACGAAAATCGGAAGAGGCTGAATTGACAGGTATAGACGATGGGGTAAGACATCAGACGGTTAACGTTGTGTTGAAAGAAGAGGCAAGACGCGGCATATTCGGAAATGCCAATGCGAGCATCGGTACGCAAGGGCTCTTCGACCTTAACGCATTCGCCGCAAAATTCAACAGATCGGAACGCCTCGCCATTACAGGCAACTGGAATAATATGGGGAACAACGGTGACGCCAGTCGAATCCGTATGAATAACCAAATCATCGGACGCCCAACGCATAAAAGTGCGGGCATGAACTACGAAAACAATTTTTTTGAAAAAAAGCTGCATTTAACTTCGAGCTATAATTTCACAAATAATGGTACGGCAAACGAATCCAACAGCTATAACAAACGTGTATTGAACGACAATCAAACACAGGAAACCACAAGAGAAGGAAGTTCGGAAAACGACAGTAAAAACCATGTCTTGCGTTCACAAATTCGTTATCGGATCGATTCTATAAGCAATTTAAACATACAATTAAACGGTGGCAAAGGACAACAAACCTCTTCTTCTAGCTCGTCCAGTAGCACCTTGCGAAACGAAAACGTAAAAGCTAACGAATTTGAAAGTCGGAATAATAGTGAAAGTGATAGTGAAAATCTTAATTTACGGGTAGACTATCGGAGGCGATTAAATAAAAATGGTCGGAGCTTAAACCTTCATCTAAATACACAAGTAGACAATTCTACATCTGCCAATCAGGTAGATGAACAAACAAATTTATATGATACATTCGGTGTTATCCAAGATACGGTGATTGTTGACCAAACACGTTTATCTGAAAATAAAAGCAATAATCTGGGTGCATCTATTAACATCAGCGAGCCGATAACGAAACAGCTAAATCTTACATTGGGCTACAACTTCAATACCTCTGCCCGAAATGCCCTCGTTAATGCATATGATAATAATCTCGATGCTATTAGCACTTTGGATAGTCTATATTCAAAAAATGAAACAAACAATTCGCATACCAACGGCATGAATGTCAACTTAAACTTCCACAGTAATAAGTTGAACGTAAACCTATCCAATCGGACAATGCACCGACATCAAGAGCTAACGGACAGTTACCGGGATATCGGACTTTCCAGAAACTTCTGGCAGAACAACTTGAATGCAAACGTGTCCTATCGAATCACGAATAATAAGAATCTTACGATAGGTTACCAAAACAATACCAATGTACCAAGTTTCTCTCAGTTACAACCGATACAGCCACCTACAAACGAGTTGTATCGACAGCTCGGAAACCCAGATTTGAAACGGGAAACAAACAATAATATAAACTTCAACTTTAATAAGTTTAGTTTGTTGAAAGCATCTTCCTTTAACATCAACGCGAATAGTGGTTTTACCAAAAATGCTATTGTTAACCGCTCTATTATTGACGATGAGGGAAGAACGACCACAACATTCGTCAACATTCAAGACCATATTAACTGGAACGGACGTGTTTACGCCAACTACACCCGCCCTATCTTAAACGGCAGCGTTCAGTTTGGCCCATTCACCTCTGTGCAGTTCAGCAACAATTATGGGTTTATCAATGGCGATCTCAATCGCAGCAATAACACCAATGCCAATGCAGGAATCAATGCAAATAAGCAGAACTCGAAAAATGTAGACTTTAACCTCAATTTAAGCCTCGGGGTGAACAATGAGGTAAATACTATTCAGAGACAGCTGAACAATACCGCATTCCGTTCTTCAGCAAATGCTGATCTAAAATATTTTCTTCCGTTTAAATTTAGCCTCACCCAAGTATTGTTTTATAGCTATACCGGTAAATCCAAGGTTTTCCCTGAGCCTATCCAACAATTCTACATGAATTTAGAACTTACGCGCAAACTACTGAAAGACGAATCGTTGTTGCTGAGTATTAAAGCTTTTGACGTATTTAATAGCTTTAACAATACCAACCGTTCTTTCAACAGCAACAGTTTTTCTGAAACGCAACAGGAAATGCTTACCCAATACTTTATGGTTGGTGTAAAATGGGACTTTAACAAGAATTTAGGAAAGAAAAGTGGAGATTAAAAGATGAAGAAACTGATTTTAGTGTATGTGATTTTCTGCAGCGTTTACTTCTTTGAAGCAGCAGCACAACACGCCTATTTCCCGCACAAAGGCATTATCAGCTTTGAAAAAGAAGTATACGTAAGGGCAAGGATGCGTGAAATGACTAATCGAGCTGAGGGAAGAAATCGTGGCATGATGATGCGATTCGGCGGCAATATAAATGATATTCCCGAGAAAAACTCGTCGATGTTCACGCTCCGGTTTGACGAAGACGAAACACTCATGGTTCGCGCCGAAGCAGAAGAACCGACTGAAAATACAGCGACGCCAGGTCGAGGCGGTGCAGGTAGAAGCGGTAATAGAAATATGAACCGAACTAGGTCAGCAAATAGTCGACAATCCACAAGACCAGGCGAACATAGAGTGTATTATCAAAATCTCCGTAACGGCACGAGTGAATTGGAACTGGATTTAGATGAAAAATACCTGTTGCAGGATTCATTACAGCAGATTACCTGGCGTTTTACCGATGAGTATCGAAATATAGCAGGATATGATTGTCGACGTGTTAATGGTGCTACGCCCGATTCATTGTATATCGTAGCTTTTTATACCGATCAAATCCCCATATCGGGAGGACCAGCGTTAATACATGGACTTCCAGGTATGATACTGGGGCTTGCCATTCCTGAAATGCATATCAATTACTGGGCACGTAAAGTAGATTTTGTAGTAGACAACGTGCCCAATCAATGGCGAGACAAAAAAAGTAAACCCATGACGATGAACGACTTTTTCGATGCATTAGGCAACAATCGATTTCTTGGTGGGGGAGGCAATGCTCAACAACAACGACGAAACTTATTGGAAAATTTGATTTATTGATTAACGTTACTTTATGCTTTCTTTTACTGTTTTAGATAGAGAGTTGTAAACCAGTGCATAGCTATCATCGATAAACGTCCTCAAACGCTCATCAGGAAGCTGTCTATTACAATAAACGGTATTCCAGTGCTTTTTATTCATATGATAACCAGGGATAACCGTATTGGGATAGTTCAGACGTAACTCAACAGCTACGTCAGGATCACATTTCACATTGAAACACAAAGATTCCACTTGATCCAACCCTACCAATAGGAACACCTTTCCTCCTACTTTAAATACTAAAGTATCTGGGCCAAAAGGCAATTCTTCTGTTACGCCCCGCTGAGCAAGACAATATTCCCGAATGTCTTCAATGTTCATTTCCTAGCATTTGGCAGTTCCCCAACCGCCCTTTTTGCAACGAGGACGGTTGACGCTATTAATCGCTAATACGCTAAACAATTAGCTTAATTGAGCAAGCAGCTCTTTTTGCAATTCTATTCCTTTGTCCTCGTTATACCATTTCTGTGTAAGCTCTTTGATTTCTTCGAAAGAACGTCCCTCTTCTTTCATCTGGATAAACAAGTCCTGCAATTTCTGTGGTCGGGGTCCCCATATCACCTTATCATGTCCTACATCGTTTCGGATAATAAGTTTAGGAATGGATTTACTTCCATTAGTAAGGTAGTCTTCGATAAGGAACGGATCTTTATCACGGAGTTGTATTTCGAAGTCAATATTTGGATTATTTTTTACGATCTGATAGAGTTGGGCTACCGAGTGAGCCGCATCTCCACACCAAGGCTCCGTGATCACAATCCAGTGCTGAGGTTCGGTCATGCTCGCTATTAAGTTTTTCATAGCATCGCTTGGTTCAAACCGTTTCAGCCACCGGTTCATTCTCGACCAATTTAGTTTCGTGTAATTTAAATATTCTTCATCCCCGTAGGGGTCGTATTCTTCCGGAGAAGCTAAAATTTGTTCAAAATAATCTAAGTATTCCTGAAAGGTCATGTTTATGTTATCTTACCAGACGAATTTACTAATTATTTCTGTAATTCGAAATTCATGTTCCTGATTCGTGACTGGTTACGGCTTACGAGTCAGGAATCATAGGCTACATAATGACAGTTTGACAGAACAACCTGAAAGAAAAACGACATAAAAGACATTTTTATGACGATTTTAACCTTGGCACAGCTGTTGATAAAGACATAGCATATCATTAAAAATAAAAGTTAATTACTAATTCGTAAATATTAAAAAACAAGATATGTCAAAAATTATTGGAATCGACTTAGGTACTACAAACTCATGTGTTGCCGTGATGGAGGGTAACGAGCCGGTAGTTATTGCAAACAATGAAGGGAAACGTACCACGCCTTCTATTGTTGCTTTTGTTGAAGGTGGTGAACGTAAAGTAGGCGATCCTGCAAAACGTCAAGCTATCACTAATCCTAACAAAACAGTTTATTCTATCAAGCGTTTCATGGGTTTATCGTATGATGAATCTATAAAAGAAGCGGAACAAGTACCTTATAAAGTAGTAAAAGGTGATAACAACACACCACGTGTTGAAATCGACGACCGCAAATATACACCACAAGAAATTTCGGCCATGATTCTTCAAAAAATGAAGAAAACGGCAGAAGATTTCTTAGGACAGGAAGTAAGCGAAGCAGTTATTACGGTACCTGCTTATTTTAACGATGCACAGCGTCAAGCTACCAAAGAGGCTGGTGAAATTGCTGGTCTTACCGTAAAACGTATTATCAACGAACCAACCGCAGCAGCATTGGCTTATGGTTTAGATAAAGCGCACAAAGACATGAAAATTGTCGTGTTCGACTGTGGTGGGGGTACACATGACGTTTCCGTACTAGAACTTGGCGATGGTGTGTTTGAAGTTAAATCAACAGATGGTGACACCCACTTAGGTGGTGATGACTTTGATAATGTTATTATCAAGTGGTTGGCAGAAGAATTCGCAAATGAAAACAATGGCTTCGATCTTAAAAAAGATGCCATGGCACTACAGCGTTTGAAAGAAGCTGCAGAGAAAGCTAAAATCGAATTGTCCAGCACGACTTCAACAGAAATCAACTTGCCTTACATCACTGCTGATGCAACAGGCCCTAAACACTTAGTACGTACACTTTCTCGTGCTAAATTCGAGTCTTTAGCTGCTGATTTAGTTCAACGCACGATCGAACCTTGTAAATCAGCCTTGAAAAACGCAGGTTACTCTACTTCCGATATTGATGAAATCATTTTGGTTGGAGGTTCCACCCGTATACCAGCTGTCGTAGATGCAGTAAAAAACTTCTTTGGCAAAGAACCGTCAAAAGGAGTAAACCCAGACGAAGTAGTAGCACTTGGAGCTGCCATTCAAGGCGGTGTATTAACGGGAGAAGTAAAAGATGTATTGTTGCTAGATGTTACGCCGCTTTCATTAGGTATCGAAACCATGGGTGGCGTAATGACCAAATTAATTGAAGCAAATACAACTATCCCGACCAAAAAATCAGAGGTATTCTCTACGGCATCGGATAACCAGCCATCTGTAGAAATTCACATTCTACAGGGAGAGCGTCCGATGGCATCACAAAACCGTACGATTGGACGTTTCCAGTTAACGGATATTCCGCCAGCACCTCGTGGCGTACCTCAAATCGAAGTAACATTTGATATTGATGCTAACGGTATTATTAAAGTATCGGCAAAAGACAAGGCTACAGGTAAAGAGCAAAATATCCGCATCGAAGCTTCTTCCGGATTATCTGAGGAAGAAATCCAAAAAATGAAGCAAGAAGCGGAAGCGAATGCTGAAGCAGATAAAAAAGTAAAAGAAGAAGCAGAAAAAATAAATACAGCTGATGCCTTAATCTTCTCAACAGAGAAACAGTTGAAAGAATATGGCGACAAGTTATCCGCAGATAAAAAAGGTGTTATCGAAGCAGGTTTAGAAAAATTGAAATCCGCTTATGCTGCGAAAAATTTCGCAGACATCGATGCAGCTTCTGCAGAGCTTCAAAACGCTTGGAATGCAGCTTCGGAAGAAATGTACGCTGCCTCACAACAAGGAGGGGCGCAACAGCCGCCGCAAGGCGACGCCGGTCAAGCACAGGATAACAATAAACAAGGCGGTGACGACGTACAGGACGTAGAGTTTGAAGAAGTGAAATAGTTTTGTTTGTTAATAATACAATAAAAAGCCCCGATGGATTTTCTATCGGGGCTTTTTTTGTAAAGCAGCTATTATCTTAAATCCCTATAGTGCCTTAGAATCCCTTTATCAAATACTGTCCAAATACCAGCGGGTAGATTCGCTTTTTTGAGCATTTTGTTTGTCCACGTATTACATGAAAAAAACAAGTGATAGGCTCCCTTGGCTTCATAAAAGGCATCATGCTGACCGTATTGTGCTGCTGTTTCTATATACACTGGATTGCCCGACAAGTCTTGATCCAAACTTTCCAAAATATAATTCTTAATAATGTTATACTGATTTTCATCAATCATCACCTTGTAACACCTATCATTTTCTAGCACACGATAATAATAGGTAATGTGCAATGCCGTCTCCCCCATTCCTAGCACAGCGACCAGCGCAGTGGATAATTTTAAATCCTTCCATTCGGGAGTATTCAAATAAAAGCCTTTATCCCCCCAACCTATTCCTATATAATGTTGATTAGGGTTCCGAGCCCGTGTGTTTTCAAAAGGAAAGACAGCGGACCAATCTATAATTTCGTTCTTAACAGGCAAAACGATATCCGTATGCACACCATTGGACATCACATATATGGCAATGTCTTTAGGTTGTTCTTGATCTCGCCTTTTGGTTGTATACCCAGGAATTCTCGACAGAATCGCTTCAACAAGAAAATAAAGCACAACAAAGGCTATGACTCCTAAAATAATCTTAGCTAAAACTTTTGCGGTACTCTTAATGAATGTCATATATCAAAACAAAAAAGGTCGATTTTTCAATCAACCTTTCAAAAAAATTCAAGATTCTAAAACAATTTTTCCGGATATACCCCCTCCTTGACCAGGTTGGAAATAGACTTCTGGACAATGGGCTTATCCTCTTTGTATGTCACTCCGAACCACTTGGAAGAAGTCGGGATGACCCGAAAGCTAGCCATGTTGTTCTTTACCATATAATCTGGGACAGAAGGAATAAAAAATTCCGACTTCGGATTATCACCGTTCTCCTCCACAAATTTAGAAAACATGCTTTGAGCTACTTCAAAAATTCGTGGTGTAAAGCCCCAGAAGTTCATTGATACCCTGGTGTTCGGATCTAAATCATGCTGTTTTCCCTCTTCTTCATAAACAATTTTCTTTTTTCCGGCATCGTCTGTAATATAATAGATATTTGTACGCTCCGTTACCGAAACCATATTCCCCTCTCCGTCTACATCACATACCCCTCGGGAAACATACCCGTAATCTGACATCGTATTACCAACCTTAAACCCCATAAGAGCCATTTTTTCATCTGTAACTTCATCACGCAGGAAAGCCGCCATTTTTTCAAAAGCATCCTTGCCATAGAAATCATCCGCATTAATCACACAAAAAGGCTCATTGATATGGTCTTTCGCACTCATAACAGCATGTGCAGTTCCCCAAGGCTTTGTGCGTTCGATTACCCTATCGACACCAAATTTCGTCAAGTCAAAACTTTGAAAAGCATAATCTACCTCGATCTTACCATTTAATTTTTCGTCGAAGACCTCACGCATCTTTTCCAAAAATTCTTCTCGAATGATAAATACTACTTTCCCAAAGCCGGCACGAATAGCATCGTATATCGAATAGTCAATGATAGTTTCTCCATGTGGGCCGAACCCATCAATCTGCTTTAACGATCCGTATCTACTCGCCATTCCTGCGGCTAGAATTAACAATGTTGGTTTACTCATTATCTATTTTATTATTAATCAATTACAAAAAATCAGGTGTGACAAAGATAGAAATTTATTCTATCTATTTCTTTCTAAACATGGCATTTAAGATGCCATTTGCCAGTTTTCCCAAAAGCTTTGCACCCTCTCGGGCTAATGTACGAGAAGCCTGTGTTTTCGCCGCTTCCATCGGCGTCTGTCTAGAACTTCGTCTACCTATACTACGACTTGTTGATTTCTGCGTCTCTTTCTTTGCTTTTTCCTGCTCCTCCTTAGCCTCAAAGACCGCGATCTTTTCATCCACAATTTCCGCTGCGCTTCTTCTCTCTAGACGCTCTTGATATTTGCTATAAAATTCTGAACCTGCTGTGATTCGGTCATAAGTTTCTGGTTGGCAAGGCCCCATAATTGCCCTTGCCGGCACCAAGTGTGTAGCCACCACTTCCGTGGGAATACCTTTTTCGTTAAGTACCGTAATTAACGCTTGCCCCGTTCCTAATGAAGTCAAGACCTTGTCGATTTCATAGAAGGGAGAATAAGGATATGTCTTTACCGTTTTACGTAGGTTATCCGCATCATTGGGTGTAAAAGCCCGCAGCGCATGCTGCACACGGTTACCCAATTGCCCTAAGACAGACGCCGGAATATCAGTTGCTGCTTGTGTACAGAAAAATACACCTATCCCTTTCGAACGGATTAAACGTATTATCTGCTCAACTTGTGTGAGAAATGCTTTTGAAGCACCATTAAATAATAAGTGTGCCTCGTCAAAGAAAAAAATCAGCTTTGGCTTGTCTAAATCACCTACTTCCGGCAGTTTCTTGAACAATTGCGCTAAAAGACTTAACAGAAAGGTAGAAAACACCAACGGTTGATCTTGAATATCCGAAATATTCAACAACGTAATCACACCACGACCATCTATCCTGTTAAATAAATCCTGGATATCAAATTCCTTTTCTCCAAAAATATGCGCTATACCTTGTTGTTCTACCGCCACAATTTTCCGTAAAATAGTACCAGAAGTTGCTGTACTTATTTTTCCGTAAATATCTTTTATATCTTCTGCTCCCGGACCATCTGCCAAGTAAGTAAGCAGTTTCTTTACATCATTTAAGTCAATCAGTTCCCACTGTTGATCTTCTGCATATTTAAATATGGCAGATAATACACCTGTTTGTGTATCGTTCAAATCCAATATTCTTGCTAACAAAATAGGTCCAAAATCTTGTACCGTAATCCGCATAGGCGCTCCCAGCTTCCCACTAAGAGAGAATATTTCTAAAGGAAAATGCGCGGGTTCGAACGGAATTCCTACAAGCTTTCCTCGCTCTATGAGTGCATCATTTGTTTTTCCTGGTTCCGCCAGTCCGGACAAATCACCTTTAACATCGAGCATAAAAACAGGTACGCCTTTATCTGATAGTTGCTCTGCAATCAATTGTAGTGTGCGGGTTTTCCCTGTACCGGTCGCACCGGCAATGAGTCCATGACGATTCATAATTTTCAGCGCCAGGTTCACCTTAGCGTCTGCAATAACTTCATCACCCAATATACCAGAGCCTAATTGGATATATTCTCCCTTGGGATTATAGGATGCCGTGATTTTTTTGATAAATTCTATACTGGACGCCATACATGATTAATTAAGTTCCCCTAAAGCAACAAAAATGCCACATATTTGTAACAATTTCAATTAAATAGGGAAAGATATGGATAATTAATAAAAAATTAACATTAATTGATTGCTTTCCCTATTTTTTCCAAAGAAAAAATCGTATTTTTGGAAAGTACAAAATAAAAGAGCGTGATAACGAAGACAACACGAGTTTTAGCAGCGAAATTATGTTTTGCCATCTTTATGACAAAGATGTTAATTTCGGCTACACCTATGTTTGTGAATGTCCTAGATCAAGGGACCATTCTACAAGTTGTTCTTCAATTAGAAATTGAGAATACAGCAAAAGGAAGCAACGCTTCTGAAGATTTACATGAAGCTGGTGCGAAACTCTTTACAACTACTTCTGATTATCTATCATTTTGCCCGGTTATCGAAAACTTGGGTAAAGAGAAGCGATATCTAAAAAACGAAAGTCTTTTTAGCGTGTTCCATCCATCCGTTCCTCCCCCGCCTCCTAACAGTTAATCCTTATCTTCATTATTTCTTTGATTGAGGCTTTCTACAACCTCAATAGAGTTTTCATTGAAACAATTTCATAAAAGCAATGAAGCTACATGAGCTGATCTATCCATGCCTTTTGTGTACGGTAAATTCATGCAGGTTTAATTGATTTTGATTTATTAGATAGATAACGGATAAAAATTTAAAATTTTATGTCAGGAACTCGTTTGTCTGCTTTTCTTAAATTATCGAAAAGAGACTTAAAATATGACTTCCCAGCTAGTATTGTGGTGTTCCTTGTAGCGCTACCACTATGTCTGGGTATAGCAATGGCATCCGGCGCACCCTTGTTTGCCGGACTATTAACAGGAATTATAGGTGGATTAGTCGTTGCATCCATTAGCAAATCTCCGCTCAGCGTGAGTGGGCCTGCCGCTGGCTTAACGGTGATCGTATTAGGTGCTATAGAACAATTAGGTGCGTATGAAACTTTTCTGCTCGCCGTTGTCATCGCCGGTGTTGTACAGCTCATCTTGGGCATCATCAAAGCCGGTATGATTGGGAACTATTTTCCTTCCGCTGTAATTTTGGGTATGTTAGCCGCCATCGGTATCACCATTATACTTAAACAAATACCACTGGCTTTTGGGTTATCAGAAGAACATGCTTTCGAACTCGATGCCGGAGGCGGTATCGCTGCAGTTCAAAACACGGTTTTATCCGGTATCAATTGGGGGGCGACTACGATCTGCTTATTGTCTCTTGCCATCCTTATTTACTGGCCAAAAATCAAAGGTATTAACAAAGTGCCTGCACCATTGGTCGTTGTTTTACTAGGAGTTGGATTAGCTTCTGTTTTCCAAGGCTCTACCATGCAGCTCAATGCGGATCACTTTGTCGTCATTCCCATCGTGAGCTCTTTTCAAGAATTCACACAATTGTTCATTTTTCCAGATTTCGCTCAAATCTTGAATAAAGATGTATGGATAGTGGCTTTTACAATTGCTATCATTGCTAGTTTGGAGACATTGCTTAGTATTGAAGCTGTTGATAAAATGGATCCCTTTAAACGCATTACCCCAACCAACCGAGAACTGGTTGCGCAAGGTGTTGGCAATATGGCTAGTGGTTTTCTAGGTGGGCTTCCGATGACATCCGTTATCGTACGTTCTTCTGCAAACACACAAGCTGGCGGGCGGACGCGGCAATCAGCTATGTTACATGGCCTCTGGCTTTTGGTCGCTCTTTTGGCGATTCCCGCTCTTATTAATTTGATTCCATTGTCATGTTTGGCTGCCATCCTACTCCATACAGGTTATAAATTAGCTAACCCGAGCCTGTTTAAAAGAATGTTACGCAAAGGATTGGATCAATTTATTCCCTTCTTTGCAACTATCGTAGCAGTGGTATTTACAGACCTGTTAATGGGGGTCGGAATAGGGATCGTTGTAGCGCTATTCTATATTATCCGCGCAAATATGCAAAATGCTTTCAAAATGGAAATCAATGAGGAGAACGGTGAAAAAAAGGTTACTATGACACTTGCAGAAGAAGTATCTTTTCTAAACAAAGTGCCCATCCAACAGAAACTCTATAGCTTACCGAAAGGGGTGCAAGCTATTCGAATTGATGGCAGATACAGCAAATTCATCGACAAAGATGTTATTGAGGTTTTGAAAGATTTTCAAACGAATGCCGTTAGTAAAGGAATCGATATCGAATTGGATGCTGTCACCTACAAAAAGAACGGCGTAGCACCTATAATCCAGCCGAAAAAACAAATAAAGGTATAGTACCTTTTATGTCGCTAGCAACAGTGACAAAAGGAAAAAATAAAGATTTAATAATAATATTCACAATAATGTACTAAATTGGCTGGGTTTCAATTCAGCCACTAATAACATCACAAGAAATAACAATTGTAATTATGGGAAATAAAGAACTAGAACTAGGTTTTCAAAAAATATTAGAAGGTAACAAGTCTTGGGTAGAGTTTGTTAAAAATGATACATCCGGACGGTTTCAGCAGCTGGCAAAAGGACAAAGCCCGGAGATTCTCTGGATTGGTTGTGCGGATAGCCGTGTTCCAGCAAATGAGATAGTAGGCTCCAGACCTGGTGAAGTGTTCGTACACCGCAACATCGCTAACATGTGCGTGCATTCCGATATGAGTATGTTATCGGTACTCGATTACGCTGTAAACGTCTTAAAGGTAAAACATATTGTCGTGGCGGGACATTATGGTTGTGGAGGTGTTGCCGCGTCATTAAGCCGCCAACAATTCGGTGTAATAGACAACTGGCTATGCCATATCAAAGACGTTTATCGTCTGCATGCTACCGAAATCGACAGCATTACAGATCATGAGGAAAAAGTAAACCGTCTTATTGAACTCAATGTAAAAGAACAAGTATTTAATCTATGCACAACCTCCATCGTACAAAATGCATGGAAAAATAATCAAGATTTAGCGGTACACGGTATGGTCATCGATATTGCTACTGGTAAACTTATCGATTTGGATAACACGTTTACAGGTAACGAGACCTTGGGAAAAGTGTTTGCTTTCAAATAATAAGCACCAATATAACTCAAGTTTAAGATTATTAGAAGAGACGTCTATATAGGCGTCTCTTTTGGTATATTATGATTTTTACAATGAAACTAATCCGGGCTCATTATAAAATTTTAATTTCGTAAAATTTTACTTAACAACAATGAACTGGAATAAATCATTATTATTAGCGGCAGCCTTATTCACATTTTCGGCTTCTGTACACGTTAACGCTCAGGATAATCTTATCAATGCGTTAAAGCACAATGTCAGCGACAACAGCAAAGAGGGTTTCCGATTCACGGAAGTGATCAATTTAGGAAATACGTCTATCAAAGATCAAGGATCTTCCGGCACCTGCTGGTCGTATTCAGGCAACTCTTTCCTAGAATCAGAAATGATCAGAATGGGCAAACAACCTGTAGAGATTTCTTCTATCTATACAGCGCGCAATACCTATATCGAAAAAGCCAAAAATTTCGTCCGTTTACATGGGGAGCAGGCACAAGGAGATGGTGGCCAGTTACATGATGTGTTAACCATCTTCCGTAAATACGGTGCTGTTCCGCAAACAGTGTACACTGGACTACAAGAGGGACAAAAACGCAATAATTTTGGAGAGATGAGCCCTATACTTCAAGGGATAACGGAGACCGTGGCAAAAAGTAAAAAGCCAAGTAAGACTTGGGTAACCGCTTTTACCGCCGCAATGGACGCTTATTTAGGTGAGGTACCTGAATCTTTCCAGTATGAAGGAAAGACGTACACCCCTCGGACATTTGCAGACGAAGTGATCGGCATAAATCCGGATGATTATATCGGTATTTCATCATTCGAAGAACATCCATATTATAAGCCATTTGTTTTGCTTATTCCCGACAACTGGTCTTTTGAAAGTTTCTACAATGTACAAATAGACGATATGACCGATATCATTGACAACGCGCTTCAGAATGGATATACGGTAGCTTGGGCGACAGATGTGTCTGAGAAAAGTTTTAGCTGGAAAAACGGCGTAGCGTATGTTCCCGAGAAACCAATAGAACAGATGAATCCTGAAGAACTAGAAAGCATGTTTAATGGCCCGAAAGCAGAAGCTACAATTACCCCTGCCCAACGCCAAGAGGCTTTCGATAACTATACAACTACCGATGATCACGGGATGCACATCGTGGGAACTGTTAAAGATCAAAATGGTAAAGAATACTATATCGTGAAAAACTCCTGGGGAGAATCGAATGATTACAAAGGATATATGTATGCGACTAAAGAATATGTGCGATACAAAACAATTTCCATCCTGTTACATAAAAAAGCGTTGACCAAAAATATGCAATCTCAATTGGGTATCTAAAAAACGAGGGGCGTTAAGAATAACGCCCCTTCTTTTTTTATTTTATTTCCTTATAACCTACCCCCATATTCTGGAGCATAAATGCCCACTTATCCGTTTGCTCAGCGATAACCATCGCTGTCGATTTTCCCGCTCCGTGCCCCGCTTTTGTATCGATGCGGATTAAAACGGGATTATCTCCATTATGGTATTCTTGCAAACGGGCAGCAAACTTAAACGAATGAGCGGGCACTACCCGATCATCATGGTCTGCCGTTGTCACCATAGTAGCTGGATAAGCCGTCCCAGGCTTCAATGCATGATAAGGTGAATAAGCGTGTAGATATTCAAACATTTCTTTACTATCGTCAGCTGTACCGTAGTCAAACGCCCAACCTGCGCCGGCGGTAAATTTATGATAGCGTAACATATCCAGCACACCAACCGCAGGAAAAGCTACTTTAAAAAGCTCGGGGCGTTGTGTCATGCTCGCTCCAACCAATAGTCCTCCGTTAGAACCGCCCGCAATAGCTAATTTTTCCGGAGAAGTATACTTCTGGTCAACTAGATATTCTGCTGCCGCGATAAAATCGTCAAATACGTTTTGCT
Organism: Sphingobacterium chuzhouense; assembly: GCF_014692525.1. Classification (GTDB taxonomy): domain Bacteria; phylum Bacteroidota; class Bacteroidia; order Sphingobacteriales; family Sphingobacteriaceae; genus Sphingobacterium; species Sphingobacterium chuzhouense. The sequence continues at coordinate 222,411 of NZ_JACNYL010000004.1, read as the reverse complement.
TGTTCATTTGCGTACCGGAAAGATGCCAACGTTCACCGTACTCCCCTCCTCCACGAAGGTTCGCTACAGCATATATACCACCTTGTTCGAGCAAGATAATATTACTGGTAGAAAAGGACGGGGTTAAGCTTATATTGAACCCGCCATAGCCATACAGCATCGTCGGGTTTGTACCATCAAGCTGGAGACCCTTTTTATATGTAATGATCATCGGTATCTTCGTCCCATCCTTAGAAGGATAGAACACCTGCTTCGATTCATATTGTGAAGGATCGAAATTGATAGCCGATTCCTGATAAACTTCCGACTTTCCAGATGCAATATCATATTTGTAGATCGTAACCGGATTTACGTAATTTGTGAAAGAATAATATAAATCTTTATCTTCCAGCTTCGCATCAAATCCACCTGCAGAACCTATGCCAGGGAGTTCGATTTCTCTTTCTAGCTTCCCATTTCGGTCGTATTGCTTTACAAGCGAAGCTGCATCTTTCAGGTAATTAGCAAATATTTTACCCCCCCCTACCGTAGGTGCCAGTGCCTCGTCAGTTTCAGCAATCAATGTTTGCCAGTTTTCGGATTGCGGTTTAGCAGCATCAACCGTTACTACCCGTCCATTTGGTGCGTCCAGCTCCGTATAGAGGAATAATTTAGAACCCTCATTATCTATGATCTCATGGTTTTTATCCATGTCACCTACCACTGTTACGAATCCAGCATCAGGGGAAGAAAGATCTTTTATATATAGTTCGTTTCCTGAGGTGGCATTCGCTGCCGACACAATTAAATAACGTTCATCTTCCGTTAATCCCGCTCCAATGTAACGACGTGGCATTGTTGGTCCGCCGAATACCAATTCATCCGCTGTCTGCGGTGTATTTAGCTTATGGAAATATAGCTTATGCTGGTCTGTCATAGCGGATAATGCCGATCCCTCTTTCGGCTTGTCGTAACTGCTATAATAAATACCTTCATTACCTTTCCAAGCCAGTCCAGAGAACTTAACATCCATCAGCGTATCCCCGACAACAGATTTGTCTTCTGCTTTCAACACGACAACCTTTCTCCAGTCAGATCCACCTTCCGAAATCTGATAAGCGACCAAGGAACCATCCTTAGAGAAGGATACGCCCGCCAATGAGCTCGTCCCATCTTCTGAAAACTTATTAGGATCTAAAAAAACCTCCTCTTTTCCATCTTCACCTTTTTTACGCCAGAGTACATATTGGTTCTGGAGCCCGTCATTCTTATAGAAATAGATATAATCCCCCTCTTTAATTGGCGCGCCCACTTTCTCATAATTCCACAAACTTTCCAAACGCTTATGAATAGCTTCACGGAACGGAATCTGTCCCAAATAATCTTGTGTTACTTCATTTTGAGCAGTTACCCATTGTTTGGTTTCAGCGGATAGGTCGTCTTCAAGCCAGCGATAGGGGTCTTCGACAACTGTTCCAAAATAATCATCTTTTTGATCAATTTTTTCTGTTTTTGGATAAGGTTTTAGCACGATGTCATCTTTTGATTCAATAACTTGCTCCTGGTTGCAGGCTGTAAAACCCAATGCCAGCAGCATAATTCCTACATTTTTATTCATAACCAATTTTTTAAACCAAGCGCAAGTTAGGATTTTTTGATTAGTTTTGGCATCATGTCCAGCAGAGATAAAATATATTTTGCTTCCGATTTTCATTTGGGTGTCGCACCCAAAGATACTTCGCTGGAGCGGCAACTGGTTTCTTGGTTAGAGCATATCAAGCACGATGCAAAAGCCCTCTTCTTGGTGGGTGATATTTTTGACTTCTGGTTTGAATATAGTACCGTGGTTCCTAAAGGATTCATCCGCTTTCTAGGAAAATTAGCAGAATTGGCAGACCTTGGCGTGGAAATCACACTCTTTAAAGGCAACCACGACATGTGGATGTTCGGTTATCTCAAAGAACAATTAAATGCCAATATTGTCGACAATGAAATGATATTGAATATGGATGGCAAGAGATTTTATATACATCATGGTGATGGACTTGGCCCAGGAGACGCAAAGTACAAATTTCTGAAAGCCTTTTTTCGAAGTAAGGTCTGTCAGTGGCTCTTTGCGAGATTACATCCGAACTTAGGTATTGGTATCGCACAACGATGGTCTCGACACAGCCGTGCGGCAAATCTGGATGAAGAACGTTTCTTAGGAGAAGACCGGGAGTGGCTCATTCAATATGCTAAAAAGTTGCTGCAGCAAGAGCATTTCGATTATTTTATCTTTGGACATCGTCATCTTGCCTATGATATCAAACTTCGTGAAAACAGCCGTATTGTTAACCTCGGGGAGTGGATGCATGCTTGCACCTATGCTGTATGGAACGGCGAACAACTGGAACTGAAGAAATGGACGCCTTGACGATTATTCAACGTATCGCTCCACTCAAACTGCAGGATCTACAAATGTTATTCGGACTTTTTGAAGAAGTAAGGTTTGATAAACAACAGAACATCATACAGGCTGGTAAGAACTCCCATTATCTGTACTTTCTGAAGACGGGCTCTTGCAGGGTATTTTATCATAAAGAGGAACGCGAAGTCATTTTGGATTTTGCCTTTCCGGGTGACGTCCTGATATCTTTAAACAGCTACGTACATGGCAAACCAGGCTATGAAACGATACAATCCCTCGAACCGGTAACAGCATATCGTATAAATACAGCTCAATTGCAGTCTCTCTTTGCCAATACCCTAGGTATAGCTAATTGGGGTCGAAAACTTGCCGAAGTAGAAACATTAAAAATTGAGTATAGACTGATGTCAAAACTGTTTAAAACGGCGACTGAAAGCTATCAAGAACTGCTGGATCGCGCTCCGGAAATAGTTAATCAAATTAAATTGGGTTTTATCGCTTCCTATTTAGGTATATCACAGGTTACATTAAGTAGAATCCGTGGTAAGCGATGATTTTTTCATTGTAAATAAAAAAGGTATCTCTATTATACAATAAAGATACCTTTTTATTTAGCGGTCTGGACGGGACTCGAACCCGCGACCCCATGCGTGACAGGCATGTATTCTAACCAGCTGAACTACCAGACCTAATTCTTCCTTTTATAGGAGTATATTCTAAGAACTTTTTCGAAGCAATGCTTCCTTTTTTAGCGGTCTGGACGGGACTCGAACCCGCGACCCCATGCGTGACAGGCATGTATTCTAACCAGCTGAACTACCAGACCTCATATCCTTCCCGTTTGAAGGTGTGCAAATATAGGTGTATTTTGCAGAATGCGGAAATTTTTTTGAAAAAATTTAGTCTACCGCTCCGTCTTTCATCTTCTCTGCATTCTCTGCAAATTGGAGGGCATCTATAATACCTTGAATATCACCATCCATAACGGCGGGGAGGTTATAGAGCGTCAAACCAATGCGGTGTTCGGTAACACGTCCTTGCGGATAATTATAGGTTCTTACCTTGGCGGAACGATCTCCCGTAGACACCATCGTTTTACGTTTGGCAGCCACATCACCATGTTTTTTCTGCACCTCAAGTTCGTATAGTTTATTTCGAAGCATCTCCATCGCAAGTTCACGATTTGCTAATTGGGAGCGCTCAACTTGGCACACAACCACAATTCCAGAAGGCTTGTGTGTCAACTGTACCTTCGTTTCTACTTTGTTGACATTTTGCCCTCCGGCGCCGCCCGAACGGGAAGTTTGCATTTCAATGTCACCGGGGTTCAACTCTACATCGACATCTTCGGCTTCCGGCAAAACAGCTACGGAAGCGGCAGATGTATGAACACGTCCTTGCGTCTCCGTATCCGGAACACGCTGCACACGATGCACACCTGATTCATATTTCAATTGGCCGTACACATCTTCGCCGATAACTTTTAAAATAACCTCTTTGTATCCGCCAGACGTTCCCTCCGTTACATCCATTACTTCCGTGCGCCAGCCCTTTGTTTCGAAGAAACGAGTATACATTCTATATAAATCACCCGCGAATAGGGCAGCTTCATCTCCTCCCGTACCCCCACGAATCTCGATGATGGCATTTTTGCCATCCTCCGGATCTTTCGGGATAAGCATCAATCGAACTTCTTCCTCCTTCTCCTCTTTTTCCGTTAATAAGATATCGAGCTCCTCTTTCGCCATCTCCCGTAACTCCTGATCTTTTTCGTTGGCGAGTATATCTTTATTGGTCTCTATATTACTAACGATATTCTTATAGATATGATATTGATCCACAATTTTACCCAAGTCTTTATATTCCTTATTCAACTTGGCAAAACGTTTCATATCATTGATGGTTTCGGGATTGCTTAATTCAGCTTCTACCTCTTCCCACCGCTCTTTTATAGCTTGTAGTTTCTCTAACATAGTGCGTAATGCTCTTGACAACGGAAAAGTATTTTCCGTTTTTACTAGGCACAAAAGTACATTTTTTTTTGGTATTAATGTGTGGAAACTACCTTGAGGCCAATAATGGAAGCGACCAATGTAAAAATGAAAAATACACGCCAAAAGTCAGTTGGCTCTTTAAATATAAAAATACCAACCAAGACAGTTCCCACCGCGCCAATTCCTGTCCAGACGGCATAGGCCGTCCCAAGCGGCAGTGCCTGGGTCGCTTTCATCAACAGAAGCATGCTCACTGTTAAACATACACCAAAACCGCCATACCAAAGGTACATTTCGCTGCCCGTAGTATGTTTTGCTTTTCCTAAGCAAGATGTAAATCCCACTTCAAATAATCCTGCAATAATTAATATAATCCAGTTCATAGTCTTTTATTATCGACTACAAATATCCGAACACTACCAGAGAATTCTTTTTACAAATGATAAAAAAATAAAAGATTTTGTTCTCTATCCTCGTTTAGCTTTGGGTTTTAAATCCGTAAGCGAATCGATTTTGATGGGACTACCCTTCTCAATACTGCGACGGGCAGCTACACCGATCAAAATAGACATCACACCGTCCCGCAGGCCGGCCGAATGCCCGTATGGATCAGGGGCTTCGGATTGTTTGAACAGTTTATCATGCAAGCGTCGGTCACCACCTCCATGTCCCGCACGTTCACTAGCTACTTGAATGATCTGGTAATCCTGCCAGTTCTTGTAAAGTACAACGGGTTCATGAATAACATTTACATCTTCGGCCTGCCGCATCTCAGCTGCATGGAGACTCTCTTGATCCAAACTATCGTTTTTCATCCATGGGATGTCTAACCAAGCCTCGATACGTCCTTTTTGTCCGTTGAAAGCAATCCGCCAACCCTCAAATGGAGAATACGTCGTCAATGAATAATTAGCTATCGCACCGTTAGCATATCTGATTTGAGCTGACATCTTATCATAGATATCAATTTCATTCCGATAAACACATCCGTCGCGGATATATCCGTCATGTGTTTCATTCGATACATACAGTTTCATAGCATGGGAATCCTTAGTGATGTCCCAATAGTAATTACATTCTTTTTTATGCGAACAGCTTCGACAACTTGTCCCCCGGAACGGCCCGTTTTTACCGTAGTGTTCCAGCGCACCATAAGCAAACACCTCATCAGGCTCCGAATCCAGCCACCAATTGAGCAAGTCAAAATGGTGCGTGGCCTTATGTATCCATAAAGATCCGCCTTTATTCATCAACCCGTGCCAACGTCGGAAATAAGATGCTCCATGGTGGGTATTGAGATACCAATTAAAATCAACTGACGTTATTTCACCAATCTCACCATTCATAATCAACTCCTTGATTTTTGTCATATATGGACTCCACCTATAATTAAACCCCACAATTAGTTTCTTACCATATTGGCGTTCAGCATCTAGGATCGCTTGAGCTTTTATTTCATCAGTTGTCAGTGGCTTTTCAGTAAGTACATCGCAGCCGGCGGCCAGTCCTTCGATAATTTGCTCGTGATGAGATGAGTCTGTCGTACATACGATAACCAAATCTGGTTTAGTTGTATGAAGCATTTCCTTAAAGCTCACAAATGTTGGACAATTGACTTTCATGTATTCTTTTCCATATTGCAATCTACCGGGGTTAATATCACTTAGGCCAACAAATTCCAACTGATCTGGATACTGTTCTACTAACCGGCGACCCCAAAAAGAGATACCTCGAATGCCTGTGCCGACCAAGGTGACCCTAAGCTTTCGGCTTAAACCAAACGCATTGACAGGCAACGACACTACCGACCCCGCTGCAAGCAACGCGACGGACTGTAAAAATGATCTTCTTGAAAAACTCTCCATGTTATTCCGTTTATAATAGTTTATATTATTATGTATTTGATGATACAGTTAGCAAATTCAAAATAACAAAAAATTTCGTATTGACCAAATATAATTGAAAACATTCCGCGAGATACCAAACAAAAAAGGCTTGCGATTGCAAGCCTTTCCATTTAAAATATTATAAGAACATTTTAAGCGGTTTCCTCTACGTCAGCCGTGGAAAACTCCTCAAATACTTCTGCGAATCTCTCATAATCGGTGTCTCCTTCAGGAGAGAAACTACGGATCCCGTTTTCTTCTACATATACCTTGAGTTCCGGATGTATATCTCCATCAGCAAATACAGCTATATCCGTGTATGACAGTGCTCCTTTGTACATATCTACATACGAGCCATCGCCATAAGGAGCCGCTTCCTCCGGACTCATGTCGTGTTGTGCCGCCATCTCGGCATATTTTGATCCAACAGCATCAAAGTCTTCGTTTGCATAAAGGGAATACATCACTTTAGCATCCTTGAATGTAGGATCGTCTTTATAAGCCGTTTTTAAATATGCCGGAACCATAGCCGAAAACCAACCATGGCAATGCACCACGTCCGGTGACCATCCCAACTTCTTCACGGTCTCTAATACACCTTTACAGAAAAACAACGATCGTTCGTTATTATCTGCAAAAAACTCACCTTTGTCGTCACGAAAAACCTTTTTCCGCTGAAAATACTCTTCATTATCTAAAAAATACACCTGCATCCGTGCAGCAGGTAATGAAGCAACCTTAATAATGAGCGGATTGTCATTGTTATCCACCACGATGTTCATTCCCGACAACCTTATCACTTCATGAAGACGATTTCTGCGCTCATTGATATTACCGAAACGCGGCATCAGAATACGGATTTCAAATCCTTTCTCCTGCATCGCTTGTGGTAATTGGCGTGTTATTTCAGAAATTTTACTTATTTCAAGGAAAGGCGACATCTCATGGGTTACAAACAATATTTTCGTTTTTGCCATCTCCAATTCTTTTTTTATTTATCGAACAGTAAAATCGGTCCACAAAGATACGACTATTTTATGAATTTTACAATTCATTAATTTTCATTGCTTTATATTTCCGATTTATTTCTGCAAATTTGCGCCCTTATTTTAACGTTTTGCGGTGAAGATATTTAGAACAAAACAGACCCTTCAAAATTATCTCGATGGAATGCGCGAAAGCAAGCAACGCATAGCGCTTGTTCCTACTATGGGAGCACTCCATGAAGGGCATCTTTCGTTAGTAAAAGATGCGCAACAAATTGCTGACGTCGTCGTATGTAGTATTTTTGTCAATCCCACTCAATTTAATGACCCAAGCGACCTTGAAAAATATCCACGTCCAGAAGAAAATGATTTACGACTGTTACAAGAAATCCGGTGCGATGTTGCTTTTATACCCACCGTGGAAGAAATGTATCCCAAAACTGAAGAGTCCTGGCATCTTGATCTTGGAAACCTGGAGCAAGTATGGGAAGGAGAAAAGCGTCCGGGGCATTTTCAAGGCGTGACTCAGATCGTATATAAACTATTCCGCTTGGTCGAACCCGATGTTGCCTGTTTTGGACAAAAAGATTTCCAGCAAGTTATGGTTATCCAACGGCTGATAGATATAAAAAAACTACCTATTACCTTGCATATCTGCTCTACAGTTCGAAACGAGAAAGGACTCGCGTTAAGTTCTCGCAACATGCGCCTTTCCGCAGCTGGGAAGGATAAAGCATTGGCATTGTATCGTTCTTTGAACCATGTCAAGCGTTATTTTAAAGTACGTGAACTAAACACGCTTCGGAAAGAAGCCTTAGACATCCTTCATCAAGAGGGCGAAATAGAGGTTGAATATCTAACTATCTGTGAAACACGTTCGTTACAAGAAATTGATCACATCGATCCCGCTAAAAGACATGTTGCGTTACTTGTTGCCTGGGTAGAGGGGGTAAGATTGATCGATAATATGTTATTGGATTAGGTTAAAGAGGGGGTGGTATCTACGAGTTAAAAAAAAATGAGTAATTTTGTAATATGTTGATTGAAGTAATGAAATCGAAGATTCATCGGGTTCGCGTTACGCAAGCGGAACTGAACTACGTGGGAAGTATCACGATTGATGAGGATTTGATGGATGCAGCAAATATTGTTGCGAACGAAAAGGTGCAGATTGTAAATAATAACAACGGGGCTCGACTAGAGACCTACGTTATTCCGGGTGAACGTGGAACGGGTACTATTTGCCTTAATGGTGCTGCTGCCCGACTGGTACAGGTGGGTGATATTATTATTATCATTTCTTATGCAAGCATGACACCTGAAGAAGCCAGAGTACATAAACCCGCATTGTTATTTCCTGACCATAACAACAAATTGACACTATAGTTCCCTTATCTTTGCTATCTTTGCAAATCAACGCAAGATACATTTATGCATAAACTAAGTACCACATACCGCAATCTTATCGCTTGGTCATTAAGCGTATGGATGGTGGTTATTATCACCAGTGGTGTGGTATTTATGCACAAGGAGGTTACGTCTACAGGAGAGATTGTTACCCACATTCACCCGTATGACTTCACTAAAAAAGGAAAAGATCATCATCACGAGTCCGATGCTGAAATTCAATTTTTAAATGTTGTATTTGCAGGTGTATTCGTAGCTAACGATTTACAGGTTTTCGAGCTCTCCCTCACCCCAATTATGCTTCGCATACATCATGCAGAGCTGGTGGAAACTGCGCCTTCTACATTACTCTTTCACTATGATCTGCGGGGACCCCCTGCTTCTTCTCTATCCTAATCTCAATCTCCGGGTATCTACCGGATGATTTTTACTTTTATTTAAGAACAATTTGTTGTAGAACTTATAAATAAGGGCGGCTGCGGTATTATGCTGCACTGTTTTCCATCTACATCAAATCCAATCGTATCAGTTCATAATATACTGTTATTTACATGTTAAAAAGATACAACAACAGGCTTTTTATATTAGCCTTACTATATATATTTCCGTTGGCACTTTTCGCTCAAACTAAAATAGCTGGGCAAGTTAAAGACGCTGACAATAACCCCATTTCTGCCGCTAGCATATTAGTAGAGGGTACGAACATCGGTACATCGACAAACAACGAAGGAAATTTTTTGCTAGAGGATATCCAAACTGCAAAAGCGACACTGGTAGTTCGAGCAATAGGCTACCTTCCTTATAAACGAAATGTCAACACTTCACAAAATATTCCTTCACTGCAGATTGTACTAGATAAAGACGACCGCAACTTGGACGAGGTAGTTGTTTCTGGCACATTAAGAGAAGTCTCGAAGCTGGAGAGCCCGATTCCAGTAGAGGTATATTCTGCCAAATTCTTTAGGGCTAATCCGGCTCCGACCATCTTTGAGTCGCTCCAAAATATCAATGGCGTGCGTCCGCAGATCAACTGTAGTGTGTGTAATACCGGCGATATCCATATCAATGGTTTGGAAGGGCCTTATACCATGGTTCTGATCGATGGTATGCCCATTGTTTCTGGACTGTCAACCGTATATGGGTTAAATGGTATTCCACAAGCCTTAATCGAACGTGTAGAAATCGTAAAAGGTCCGGCCTCTACACTATATGGAAGTGAAGCGGTGGGCGGCCTCATAAACATTATTACAAAAACACCTGAAAACGCGCCGCTATTTAGTTTAGAAACATTCGGGACAACATGGCAAGAATACAGTCTAGATCTCGGAGGCAAGTTTAAAGTGGGTTCCGCGCAGTCGTTATTAGGCGTGAATTATTTCAATTACTCGAACGCGTTAGATAAAAATGGAGATAACTTTACGGACGTCACCCTACAGGACCGCGTCGCCATCTTTAATAAATGGAATTTCGCGCGTAAAGACAACAAAACCTTTTCGCTGGCTGGAAGATACGTCTATGAAGACCGCTGGGGCGGAGAAATGAATTGGAACAGGAAATATCGCGGAGGTGATGAGGTATACGGTGAAAGCATTTATACCAAACGATGGGAAGTAATGGGCGTGTATGACTTACCAGGTAGTGAAGATTTCTCTCTCTCGTTCAGTGCTAATGGGCACGACCAAAACAGTGCTTATGGAGATGAGATGTATATTGCAGATCAAAAGATCGTCTTTGGACAATTGACCTGGCATAAAGACATTAAAAACCATAATCTATTGACAGGGCTTGCTTATCGTTATACATATTACAACGATAACACGCCTGCTACTGAAGAAACATCACACACACACTTGCCAGGATTATTTGTGCAAGATGAGATAACCTTACACCCCCAACATAAGTTATTACTCGGCGCACGTTACGATTATAACTCTATTCACGGGAGCATCCTGTCTCCCCGATTGAATTACAAGTGGAACTCTAAAGACAAGAGTCAAGTACTGCGAATAGGCGCCGGCAATGGTTATCGCGTGGCAAATGTTTTCACCGAAGACCATGCGGCGTTGACAGGCGCACGTGATGTCGTATTTATAGGAGATTTAAAACCGGAAACTTCATGGAATGCAAACATCAACTACGTGAAGAAGTTTTACTCGGATAACGGTTCTATATTTGGTATCGATGCATCTGCTTTCTACACTTACTTTACCAATAAAATCATTCCAGATTATGATACCGACATCAATAAGATCATATATTCCAACTTAGATGGGCATGCCGTTTCGCAAGGTATTTCTGTTAATTTGGACTGGGCACACTCGAGTGGTTTCAAAGCAATGATTGGCGGTACCGTGATGGATGTTCATAGTGAAGAAGAGGGAGAACGTGAATGGCAGATGCTAACAGAGAAATATATGGGTACCTGGACCATCGGATACAACTTTAGACGTGCCGGTCTTAGTATCGATTATACAGGTAATGTTATAGGGCCTATGCGTTTACCCGTCTTAGGAGAGGAAGATCCAAGACCCGATGAATCTAAAGCATGGAGTATCCAGAATATCCAGCTCACCAAACATTTCCGCAATGGACTTGAGATTTTTGGTGGTGTAAAGAATTTACTAAACTGGACACCCACCAAAGGGGTTCCTTTCATTATTTCCCGCTCACATGATCCATTCGAAAAGATCGATGATCCAAGTCTGCTACCGTTTGATCCAAGTTACGTCTACGGACCAAATCAAGGGATTCGTGGATTCTTAGGTGTTCGGTATAATATGTTTAGATAAATATGATGATAGCAAGATTAAGAAAATGTCGTTCTATTTTGCTGGTAGTTACCAGCTTGTTCATGTCGGTTATTTGTCAAGCACAGATCGAGCCATCGGTTATATCGAAAATAGATAGCCTAATGGCGATGGAATCGAAACCTGTACTTATCTTGCTGTCTACTGATTGGTGTCAATATTGTCGTATGCAAAAAAACCAAATCCGAAAAAATGAGGATTTCCTCGAAAAAGCTGACTTATTCTATTACGTAGAGTTTGATGCCGAAAGTGACGAAACCATTTCGTTTCAGGGTAAGGATTATGCCTTTAAGCCTACTGGAAAAAATACAGGAACACACGAACTTGCCCGGGCATTGAATGGCCCAGGCACATTAGCTTTTCCAACCTGGGTGCTTCTTGACAGAAACTATCAAGTATTGTTTCGCCACGGCGGTGTATTGCCCCCTGATCAGTTAGGTGAACTATTGAACGCAATCGGCGACATAAGCGCAAGCGATTTACAAATGCCTTAACAAAATAGCCTGCAATATCAGTTTGCGGGCTATTTGTTTCTTACCATGTGACAACGATATCCGCCAAAACTGGTAAATGGTCCAAATCATTGAGACCTGTCAACGGAGCGGATACACGCATAATCTTAATATTGTCACTAGTCACAATATTATCAATACTTGTATTCGGTAGATCTCCTTTTCTACCTGCGGCACTGTTCGTTGCCGCCGCTGTCCCAAACCAACCCATTGCTCCACCATTTGCCATATTGAACCCAGCTTTTACAAACTTTTGCTGCCCGTCGTCAAAAGCATTCATATCACCCATACAAATAAAATATTCATATTGTTCCAATTCCTTAATCAAAGCTTCCTGAGAACGCTGATGCCATTCCTTTTGCCAAGGAATATGTGTAGATATAACTGTAATCGTCTTATCCCCAATCACCAAATCACCCAATAACGCGTAGTAATCGCCATCCCAGTTCTTTTGTCTAACGTTTTGCAGTGGAAAATTAGCCGCTATACCATTATAAATCCAACGGTGAGCATCACCAAAGTATACGTGGGTGTAATAAGGATCCAATAACTCTTCTTTCGCGCGATAAATACTGTCCTTATCAAAAAAATGATTCCATTCATTCAACACGAGGATATCGAGGCTTTGTTGCCCGATCCAACTTTTCCAGTTATTTAACTCGGCTTGCACCATCTTACCAGTTCCTTGAAAACCGCCTAATCTACCTTGGTTAAAATGTCCAACATTGTATGTTCCCACACGTAATTTCAGCGGTAGGTTGTCCGCTGTTTGTGCCCTCCCGGAAAATACCACAAACAATAAAAGAGCAAGCTTAAAGAAATGTCTAAACATATTTTTATTTTTAAATAGAGGCTGTCTCAAAAATGTTTTTTTCTGAAAGTGGTCAACATTTAATTTATAGAACAGCCTCTATGTGTAATTAACTTATTTATTATATCTAATGGCCAAATACCCTAATGCCGTATTAGCATTACCCGCTAAGGGCTGGCTTGCATAGGTGTTGCCATTACTAGCTAAGTTTTTATCTACAATTAACCTCAGGTAAATCCTGTTCTTGCCCAACATGTCGGATGGTAAAGGTACATTGATATTTTTAAAACCAGCCAACTGATGAAGCAATGTATTTGACCAATTTGCAATATCCGGTACTGTATATTTAGTAATGGGTGTCCATACGCCATCCATATTACCATGTTCAGACCATTCAACCGCCCAATATCGTGGTGTCCCGGCACCTGCTGCAGCCCAATTTCCGGCTGTAAACTGAAGAGATAAAGAGTTGGTACTTATTCCTGATGTCGAAAATTCGACAATCCAAGCTTCCCCTCGGTTTCTTTCGTAATTCCACCAACTTCTATTCGCCGCAATACCACTATTGGCAGCTCCACCCTTACCATCGGAATTTGTGTTCGCATATGTATTCTGTTTCGAACCATTGACTAATACGCCCGTACCCCATTGGTTGTTATTACCTAGATAATTCGCACCCACAGGGCCTAAATAAGAATAATCGCTAGTCGCCGTCACGTTCACACTATTGGAGGCATACAGCCTTCCATTATCTCCGTTAGTCGGATAAGCAACCCCCGCTGTAATATTTGGGTATTGGTATTCTGTCAATAGTGAAGAAAACCCACTATTCACATTATCTGCCAAGGCAATATCCGCTCTCGTCAAATGACGAATCTGATACCGACCAATATTACCGTAATCGTCAGGGTTTGAAGCATCTTCGTACTCAAACCGCGTAAATTTTTCGTGAACGATAATACCCGATACTTTTCCAGAGCCTTGTGGCAATATCGAGCCGTCCCTGCGGTATGGCGTATTTGTATTCGTCAGCAAAAATAGGCTATTACCCTGTATATCGCGCATCAACAACGGATACTTTGCTGTGCGGTGAGCATTAAACAATGTAGTATATCCTTCATTCAACGGCGTGAATGATCCTTTCCGTATCGGCAGTTCACAGTCCTTTAATGTCACATACGTAAAGATATCATCGTCTGTCAATTCCGCGATATATTTTTCCTTGTGGACGATGTTTGCTGCTGTCCCCTGCTCCTGTTTCATGACCATTGCCGAAGTCACTCCTCGAATCGTATAGAAATCTGGATTATTTCGCATTTCCACTGTCGTACCTTTCAGTAGTAGCTGCACTTTACCGTACCGTCGGAAAACATTATCGGCTACGGATGCCGTTTCTATCCGGAATCCATACCGTCCGTCCAGACTTTGAATATATACCGTTCGGTCATTTAGTTCATAATTTATAGCAGTTGGTGTCGTCTGCGGGGTTTCGCCGACGTTCTTGTTCCCGACATCACTGACCACATGTCCTTCGATAAATATATCAGCCGAAATCTGAGCTCCTGCCCAAACCCTAACCTCCGGGAATGTTGCCTCCGTGCCAAAAAGGTTTTGTGCGTTAGCTTGTAACAGATAGAGCTTGGATACTTGTTGTTGTCCCCACCCATCCATAAAAGATAGCCTTACCTGTACACTTCGAAGCATTTCCATGTCCGGATTCGGTTTTACAGAAAAGCGAAACGTTTCTGTTGCTTCATCGTAGGCAAAATCATCGTTTACCCATTCATCCGTGACATCCAATGGATATATCACCTGGATATCGACATCTTCCAACGCGACATTGGTATGCAGTTCGCTTGTTACCGTTCCGCCGTCTCCCAGTACCGTCGTATTTAGTGTAGGGAATACCAATTCAGCATTCATAGCACCATGTTGTCTCACCGTTACCGTATCATAGCGTTCGGTCGCTTTAGCATAGAGCGTGACAAATCCTTGTCGCGGAAATTCTGTATTTTCTTCGTAATGCACGACAAAACTGGTATCGCCACTCAAGCTTTTTACGTTGGTTGTCATCCAGGGAGCATCATCCGCAACGATAATCTCAAATTCCTCGTTAGATAGCACATCCACTTTCACCTCCCCCGCTGATGCAGGTACGGTGTACAACGAGGTCTCTGTTCCCAATTCTGACAAACGCGAGAATTCTCCATCATCTTTTTTACAGCTATATATCCCCACCATAGATAAGATGAACAACCATATAAATCTATGTAGCTGAGTTAATCTTATTTTTTCTATTCTTTTCATCTTGAAAACTTATTGAATGTAATTAATGGACACAAAGCCTAATCTCATCGAGGTGCCTGGCATGGCGGCTGTGATCCGTCCCGTCTCTGCACCTGTAGGAGATCCCGTGGCACAGATGTCGCTCTTGGCCCGAAGTTTCACATATACATTAGCCTGTCCTAGAAGAGATGCCGGTAATTTGAAACTCAACGGTCTCAACGCCGGCATTTGGGATGGCCGATCTGTAGCCCATTGTGTCAAAGGTCTAACTGCATAAGTAGAATTAGGCAACACGGTATAATTCGCTCCGTCCAGTGAATATTCCACTTCCCAGTAGGTCGGAATATGATTATTCGCGTCATTGCCGGATCCACCTCCAACAGAGAAATTCAATACAAGCGTCTGCGCTGTAATACCTGTCGTAGAGAATTGCATCACAATACCTTCCCCCCTATTTTCTTGTGCATTCCACCATTTTACATTGTTATACTGAAGTGCGTTGTTATACACCTGTTTAGAATTAGGATTGCTGTGACATACCGGGTGAAAGGCAACTCCGGAAGTAGCATCTGCAACGGTCGTATTCATTTTACCGGTACCAATAAATGGCAAAACATTACCCGCTCCATCTTTATTGATCACACCCGTAGCACAGGTATTCGTTCCTCCCGGCAACCAATTCCATTCCACCAGCGTTTGCGCTACAGAAGCGTTATTTAACCGTATATCACCTAAGGTTATCGGACGTAACGTATAACGTCCAACATCTCCTTCACCGCCTCCAAAACGGAGCAGTTTGGAATGCGTCAGAATACCGGCGATCGTTCCGGAATTTTTAGTTACAGCGTTACGTGCCCAAGAAGAATTTGCGTTGACCAACATGTTCATATTATCACCTTTACCATCATAGATATTTGTCGGAATAGCGTCTAAATAGGGTGTAGTTGTACCTTCCGTATTCCAATTTGTCTTATTCGTATAACCCGCGTTTACATTCATGTAGCTGCCATACGGAATAGAGATAGAAACATCACGTAAAGTCACCTGTGTATACATATCGGCATCGCTCAATTCACTAATATACTTTAGCTTGTTGACTACATTGGATGCCGTTCCCGCTTCACTTTTGACAATATTCCCCGAACGTATTCCGGTAATCGTGTACCGCATCGGATTCGCTTCTTTCTCCAAGGTCAATTCATCCACTGCAATATTTACCTTGCTATATCGCTTGAGTGTATTTTCACTTTCCGCTGTAAATTTCAATCGGAAGCCATATTTGCCATCGAGAGATTGGATATACGCTGTCCGATACGTCTCCGTCAAGTCCATACGGTTGTATGCCAGGTTCGGATTGGTTTCCATATTGGCATTGCCCTGATCACTAATAACGATGCCTTGTAGAACCTTCAATGGTGCATTAATCGTAGCAGTTCCCGACGCCGCGACAATCAACCCCCGCAGTTCTTCAAATGTATATTCTTCGAAATCTTCTGCCGACTGAAATACCGGGTGAGTTAATTCGACCAGATTCACGCCATTTATGGCCAATTTGAGGCCTACATTCGCATTGCGTTCCAATCCGGAATTATTTTCTCGAATGGCCAAAATCAACAGACTATCATTTATTAAGGTTACTTCCTCAATCCAGTCGTTTCCTTGTTCATACGTCACGTTCTTTTCTATATTCGGAAAATGCGTGCCGATATTACTGCTTAAAATCACCGTATCCAATTTTGCACTACGCGTTACACGGGTAGCCGTATTATGCTTGTGTACTAAAAAAGCTTCATCTACGGTTTGATCCACATCGGCAAACGACATATATTCGTTATCGAAGGCATCGACAAGCGTCAGGTAGATTCGGACAGAGCGCTTACGCCCTGCTGTATTTTCCAATGCTTCAAACGTAAATCCTTCGTCCGTCAACGCACCATTCGTAACCCATTGTTCCGATGTTTCGTCATCATATAGATACTCGATATCTACTGATTTAAAATCAGCTTCAACATTACTGACAATAGGCAAAATGGTTGGCAGGCCGTGTTTGGGTATCGTAAATTTGTTCTTGGCAAACCGTAGTGCCACTTCCAGTCCTTCCTGAATGATCAGGACTTCTTGCTTTTCACTTCCTTTGGACAATACCAATGTCACCCGACGAGATGCCCCAAAATTCTGTGCGTAGGAGAATACAACATCGGAATTGCCGCTTCCGCGTACTTTATCTACCGATATCCAATCAGCATCTTCTTTAAAATTCACCTCCCACTCACCATCGGCATAAACCATAATATGTGTTGTGCCCTCCTCTGCGGTCAAATGTAATTCGTTGGAATTTACGGCCAATGACAAGTCAAGTTCCATTTTTTTCTGGCATTGCAGAAACAATGGTAATATCAACAGCAGTATGATACATTTCTTCATTTTTTCCATCTTTAGGTTATCATCTATTTTAACGACACTTCCATATACATCGGCGGATGGTCTGAATATTTATCCGTAAACTCATCGTAAATAGGATGGGCTTTAATCGTTTTTTGCAAGACACCCGGCGTCGCAAAAAGAAAGTCGATACGGCTTCCTGGATATTGGAAATCGTAGGTTACACCTTCCGAGCGTTTGCCATGCAGATAGTGGATGGCATCTTCAAACCCATCTTCTTCTATTTGGTCGGTTACACCATAATCATACGTTGTCTCTCCCGGAAGAAAATCGTGTCTGGATCTGGAGTTAAGATCACCGACAAAAATCCAATCGGGTTCGTCCGGAAATTTCCGAAAAGTACTATCGAGCGTTAGGTTCATTTCGTGCAGCCGATAAGCATTTCCCAAGCCATCCCCTACGTGATGCCAATACCCTTGCGGCCAAAAATGGGTATTTACAATATTAAAATCTGTGTCTTTCAGCCGGGCGAAAATAGCTCCGTGGGAAACATGCATCGTTACGCGTCGACGCGATTCCAACGGATATTTAGAAGTGAGTGCTACAGGATAGTTGTCGGTGGCTTTCAAATTTGTGATCACATAGGGGTGTCCCCAACGTGCCGCCAATTTTTCCAATGCTGCCTGCCTAAATCCATTCACTTCCTGTAACGCCACAATATCCGGATCCAACTCCTTCATCCAAGCGACAAAATTATCATAGTTATTAGGTCTATCCGTTTTCATCCCCTCCAATATATTGTAACTCAGAATTTTCAGTTTATCAGGTAGCACGATAGGTTCGGGTTCCTCGTTTGGTTCGGGTGAAATGGATTCCCGATCACTACATCCCCATATCCCGAACAGAACGATGCACAATAGGACGTATAAATAGCCCCCTTTCCTTTGTATTATTTTGAATTTCATTCTTGTCTTTTTAATTGAGCTTTTAATTCTTACCATAGTAATCATACGCCTTGTTATCCAACGTGTAGCCCGATTTCACTACTTCCACATCCGGGATAGGATAATACTCATGACAAGGCAGAATATTAGTTGTTATAGAGGCATAATCCGTATAATCAAACGTTGCCTGATACCAAATCCCCCAACGCACCAAATCGTATTTACGTTGGTATTCACCCAAGAGTTCCCTTGCACGTTCCTTTTGAATTTCCTCTCGTAACAAGTCCCAATTTCGGAAGGTATAATCCGGAAGTTCGGCCCTACGGCGTACCATATTCAAATAGCGTATGGATTCTGTAGGGTCTTGGAGTTCCATATAATTCTCCGCCTGCATCAACAAGGCATCTGCATAACGAAATACTTTCTGGTTATTGCCATCAGCGGTATTGAACATGTCGAGTGACCAAAATTTTGGCCCTAACCAAGGTAGGGTCGTTGCATTTCTAAATGGAACACCCTTATATTCCCAAGCCAGGTTGATAGCTAAACGTGCGTCTTCACTATCACGACGCTGTACTGCTTGGAAGAAATAATTGTTCGGGCGCAGGGCCGTCCAAGTGGTTGCCCGGTCACCTAATTCAGGAATCTCTACCCCATCGTATATCGCTCCGCTTCCGCGAGTAGGCATGCACAGTGCTGCGGCATTCGTAGTCACCTTTAATCCTGTTTCCGAGTAAGTAAACTGTATCTCAAAGATAGATTCCAGTGTATTTTTGTTGCGAAGCATAATATCTTCTATCGGATATTGATTAAGGGCACCGTAGATTTTCTCCAATTCGCTCATCGCATCTCTAGCTACATCCCAGCGTTTATTCCATTGGGCAAGCTTACCTATCAGCATCCAGCCCATAGCAGCTCCCGATCGGTTGCCGGCAACATCGTTAGTACGTATCTGTGGTAGATGGGGAACATATGCCAACAATTCCTCAATAAGGTAGTCACGGGTATCGACTGCCGGCATTCTGGGCAATTTAGCGACTCTATCCAACACCTCCGCATCGGCTACATCTTCTGTATAAAAAGGGACATCACCGAACGTGGATGTCAAAAACCAGTAATAATAAGCCCGCATAATCATGCCTTCTGCCAATAGCCTATTTTTCACGTCTTCTTCTATAGGAGCTCGCTTGGTCGCTTCTATAATGGCATTACAGCGCATCACGCCAAGATAACCTTGTTGCCACATATTCGCTCCAAACCGTGGATTAGAGGGTGAAATGTCCAATTGCGCATCCAATGTTCCGGAAAACACCCTCATCAAATCCGTAACACCTTCTGTCACAATCAAATAGGTATAGGTATAAATGGAACGTAGTGGAACATATGTTCCATTGAGGCCCGAAATAATCTGTGCTTCTGTTTGATAATAGTTTTCCGAGTTCACAAACGAGGTTGGTTCCTCGTCTATCGAACAAGCAGAAAGCGTTGCAAACAAAAGAAATATCATTAATAAACGTTTCATTGTCAAATATTTTTTTACTCGTCTCACCATGTCATTAATACCGAATCTGTATACTGCCTACTACGGTACGTGGTTTCGGATATGCACCAATATCTACCCTACGCAACGTCGATGTACCACTTTCTGAGGATACATCCGGGTCAAAACCATTGTATTTCTTCCATAGAAATAGGTTTTCACCAGCTATGGTGAATTGTACATCACGCAGTTTATTATTGGTCCATTTGCCAACATCCCATCGATAACCTAACGAAACGGTTTGTAGACGCAAATAGGAAGCATCATAGACCATTCTATCCGAAGCAATATTATCGACTGCCCCCGCACGCGGGAAGTCGGATGTTGGATTACGAACCGGATGCCAGCCGTTCAACATATACCGATATTGATTTGTCATAGAACCATTTGCCATCCATTGTTCCGATATATTATATATCTTCCCTCCAAGGGAGTAATTTAGGAAAACACCTAACGTGAGGTTCTTAAGTCGAAAGTTGTTCTGTAATCCGCCATATAGATAAGGGTCTGAATTTCCTAGATAAATCAAGTCATTTTCATTCAGCACACCGTCGTGGTTTTGGTCTAAATATCGTGGTGCTCCCGGCGTATACATGGAGGGAGCTGTAGAAGCATATCCTCTAGTAATTTTATTCCGATCCACTTCTTCCGTTGATTTCCACGTTCCACCATATTGGAAACCCCAAAGGGCATTTAGCGGATAGCCCTCTACATAACCATACATCATATAGCTGTTGTTGCCGTTTGCATTGTATACCGATACGTAGTCTAGCGTACCAATATTTTCCACCCGTTGTTTATTCTGTGATACAGAAAATGTAGATGACCAAGAGAAGTCGGGCTTTTCAATATTTCTCGTTTCGATACTAAATTCGACACCTTTATTCGATGTCTTCCCCACATTGGCAAAACGCGTATTATAGCCGGTATGTCGAGGAGTCTGCACATCTAGAAGTAAGTCACTGGTATAAGACCAGTATCTTTCCATCGTTATATTTACCCGATTATTGAACAAAGCAATATCCGCGGCGATATTGTACATGTCTGTTTTTTCCCAGGAGAGTTGGTCACTCGCCAATCGCGATGGATAGAACGCAACGGGCTGCGAACCATCAAAAAGGTAGCCTCCTGTAGTGGAAGCCAATGCTGCCAACGAGCGGTATGAAGAAATTCCATCATTTCCGGTTCGTCCGCCACTTGCCCGGATAGAAAGTTCATCAATCCAATGGACAGGTTGCATAAATTCCTCGTTGGTCACCGTCCATTTCAACGCTGCCGATGGGAAAAACGCCCATTTTCTATTTGCCGCAAAATTGGAAGCACCATCCCGTCTCCCTGTTACCGTTAAATAGTATTTGCTTCTATAATGGTAGTTAGCACGTGCTAAATAGGATATAGCCGTCTTTGTGTTATTACTGGTGCTCGCTGTATAGTTTTCCTTGTCAGGGATAGCGTTCATATTATTCCAAAGAATAGCATCAGATTGGTAACCCAGTCCTGTTAATGAAAGATCATCTCCGGTCACCTTCTGTCCAATAAAGCCTAACGTAAAATCTATATGATGAATATCTTCCCATTTTTTTAAATAACTTAGGGTTGTCTGGCTCATCAAGTTATTGGACGTATATTCTTGTCTATGCGCTCGTGCCCCTTCTTCTGCAGTTTTAGCGGGCAATGCTCCTGGATCAAACTGGAAGCCATGCAGTGCGTAGGAATAATAATTTAGTTGCGAGTTGATTTTCAGATCTTTGATGGGTTCAATTTCAATATACCCCGTATTGGTCGAGCCATCTCGTTTCTGATTACGGACCACCCCTCCGTCTAATAAAGCACGTGGCGAATTAAAACGCTGTCCGGAGTACCACAGATCATTGAAATTATCATGCACCTTAATAAGTGGATTCAGGAACATCGCTGCACTCCACCAACTCGTACCACCTATACCCACCATATTTTGATCTTGGTCCCGTTTGGTGAGATTATATTTGTAACCGATTTTCATCCAAGGGAATAGTTGGTAGTCCAAATTTAACCTGCCGGTAAACCTTCCCAAGCCACTTTTTTCGATAATCCCTTGCGTGTTATCGTACGCGACAGAAGCATAGTAATTGGTTTTATCCCCTCCGCCCGATAGGGATAAGTTATGTGTATGATAAGGTGCTACACGGGTAATCTCATCTATCCAATCTGTCCCTTTTCCATACGAAAGCGGATCGGGGAAAGGATATTCCGATTGCGGTGTAGTTGGTCCAATATCGCCATAGCCGTCCGAGGTTGCAAATAAAGCAAAGTCATTTCGGTATTGTGCAAATTGCGAAGCATCCATAATATCCAGCTTACGCGGCAACTGGGATACGCCCAATGTACTTCGCAGCGTGATATTATCTTTTCCCTTCCGACCTTGCTTGGTGGTAATAATAATCACCCCATTACTGCCTCGCGTACCATAGATAGCTGTTGCAGACGCATCCTTCAACACGCTGATGGATGCAATATCCGCCGTATTAATATCCGCCAGGTTACTGATACCGTCAATAACACCATCGACTACAATAAGTGGCTCGTTGGTTGCCGTGATAGAACGCGTTCCACGGATACGGATGGATGTCGTTGCACCAGGTTCTCCAGTTGAGGCCATGATGTCGGCGCCAGGCACCCTCCCCTGCATGGCCAAATCTACGGACAATACCGGGGCGTCCTTAATGTCGTCCATCTTCACATTAACGACAGAACCGGTTAAATCCTGCTTCTTTACCTCGCCATATCCGATCACCACGACCTCATCCACTTCCGTTACCTTTTCCTCCATCACAACATCGCCGACTTGCGAACTGCGTACCACAAGTTCCCGATATGCATAACCCACAATGGAAAATTCAAGCGTTGCAGGCAGCTCATCGACTTCAATCGAAAACATACCTACACCGTTGGAAATCGCCTGCCGTGCAGTTCCTTTTACCCGCACAGTCACGTTTTCCATCGGCTGTCCAACTACTGTCTTGATAAGGCCTTGGACAATACGTACCTGTCTTGCTATTTCAGGCTTATTACGTTCATTCGATGATTTTCCTGTTACAGGTTTACGAACTAATACAATGCTCTTCTCAGACTGCTTGTAACCTAAAGAAAACTGGGGCAGCACCGTATTCAGAATTTGCGTTACTTCAGCATTTACAAAATCCGCATCTACGATTGCCGAATTGGGTAAAAGCCCTTGTGCATAGAAAATATTATACCCACCCTTTTTCTCAAGCTCCTTGATCAGACTGGTCAATGCCATTTTCTTTCCTTGGATTGTTACTTTTTGGGCATAAGTGGCTGCACTTACCTGTAGGGCGGCACATAATAGAAGAATCCAGGTTAACTTCATATACAATAGGATTTTCATTTTAGGTTTGCCGTAGGGATCCCATATCCCTAACCGTTTTTTTTCATACATTTGTCAATAAGGTTGAGATTAATTTTAACAGATAGGTTTCAATCTTTTAATGTCTTCTTAGACATAACGACGGCAGGGGCGGCTCCAACGCTCCTGTTGTTTGTTATATCATTCACGTAGCTCTATTTCATTACGGTTATCCTCCTTCCGTCTACTTTAAATGTTACTAAGTCGGTCCACTCAATTATTTGTAACAATTGTCTAAAATTTTCAAATCGGGATATGGTTCCACTATACCGCACATCGGACAGATCACCTTCATAAACCACTTCAATGTTGTACCAACGGGCTATATCGTCCATTACCTCATAAATAGAAGCGTTTTGGAAAGCAAAGCTTCCATCTTTCCAGGCAATGGTATAATAGGGATCTACCTTGACAACGGACAGCTTTTTGTCCTTTTGGGAATAGTTGGATTGCTGGGACGGCTTCAGATACTGCACCTTTCTAGTATGTGGATAGGTTAATGCTACCGCACCCTCTACCAACGTGGTAGTTATGTTTTGGTTATAACTATTGATGTTGAAACTCGTACCTAAAACTTCCAGTTGCTGTTCGTGCGTATGCACAATAAAAGGGATACGCTTACCTGTTTTGGTATTTTTATTGACGACTTCAAAATAGGCTTCACCTTCCAACTCCACCTCTCTTGTGTCTGTCGCAAAAGCAACGGGATATTTCAATTTGGAAGCCGCATTCATCCAGACTCGGCTACCATCTGGCAACATGATACTATATTCTCCACCTCTTGGCGTGACAATCGTATTATAGATGGGCTTTTGCATTTTTTGATTATCGCCCAGTTCATATGCAATAGTTCCATCATCTCGCTTCACAATACGTACGCCTTTATTTTCCAATACCGTACCGTCCTCTACCTCATCCAGTTCAATAAAACTGCCGTCATCAAAAACGATACGTGCTTTATCGCTACCGGGCTGGATTTCCTGTTTATGCACGCGTAACACCTCATTTTCCGGACTTTTGTGTTTCATGAGAAACAAGACGCCACTCGCTGTTGCAGCAAGCAGGATACTAGCTGCAATCGCTACTTTTGTCCATAAGCGTCTTGGATGATGTATTACTTCTTGCTGTACGTCTGAAGTATCTGCCACACGTCCATCGGCCATAATCCGGCGGAATATACTATCTTGACGAGTGGTATCATCATGGAACGGAACAATCTCCAGATCTTTGTCCCATAGTTCTGAAACGAGGTCTTGCCCTGTCGGTGTATTTAGAAAATCTTTTAACACACGAATCTCTTCGTCTGTCAGCTTCCCTGCCCTATATTTTGTTAATAAGTTATGTAATGCTTGTCTATCCAAAATTTACGCTTATTTTATTACTATAAACGCAAATGATTTTAAAGCGTACTAATAGAATTTTATTTTTTTCTTTTCTTCTAAAAAAAGAGCATAAGAAAATACATTTTCTGCAATTTTAGGCGGACGACCTTGGTCGCTAATAAGAGATGATTCTTTACTGTGTTTTTAGAGATTCCCATTTGCTCAGCAATTTCCTGATGCGACACATCTTCCAAACGGCTGAGGCGATATATTTCTTGTTGTTGAGGAGGGAGACTAGCAATAATTTTATGCAATATCTTGGATAATTCGGCGAACGTGATATTATCTTCCGTCTCATAAGAAACCGAAGACCATTCTGAAGTTTCTACATCCACACATTCAGGTTTTCCTAATTGTTTGCGAAAATGAGAGATGCATAACCGCTTGGTTATCACAAAAAGGTAGGGATATAGATCATCTTCTGTATGTACTTTTTGACGATGTAGGTACAGTTGCGTGAATGCTTCCTGCGTTATTTCCTCCGCATCTTCGACATGCTTACATTTCGAATAGACATAGCGAAATATAATAGGGAAATAGTAATCAAAAGCCTTCCGATAAGCCCTTTGATCTCCCTCGACGAATTTTAAAAATTCGTTTTCCACAAAAATATGTCTCACTAGCTTCATGGCAGGCATGTAATTTAATGTTACTTCAAGCGCCAAAATAAAACATTTATTATCATGTGATCATTAGGCGAATATTAAATAATCATTTTATAATCGATCAACACAACTGTACCTAAGATCTACTATCTATTCTCTTGTTCAAATCGTGCTTTGGTGTATAATTTTACGTTATCCAAAAAAACGCGATTCTTCGCAGTACCCGTTCCAGCCCCATTTATAAATTCAACTTGCATTGTCGAAGACGTTGGATTCGATTGAGGTTTACGAATATCCAGCTTAAACCACGTATTCTCCCACATCTTGCTAGTCATTAAAGCAGATTCTTTATCAAAATGCGGAATGTCCAACACATGGCTTACTTCTCCTTCTTCAAACTCACCACCTGTCAATTTAATAGTCAATTTGGTGTTGTCCGGCTCGCCTTCTTCCGATACAAAAGATACCGCATTGAACGTCAGTACCAGTAAACTATCTCTTTCCACACCTGATATAATTGGTGTGAGCAAATTCGCTCCTGTCGTCTCCGAACCGATTTGAACATAATCGTTCTTGCCGTAAACAAAGGCTTGCGTCTGTCCTTCTAAAATAGTAGACGTCCATCCTTGTTGTTGCTGTGTAGGATTCCACTGGGCGATCAATACACCGTTAGCTTGCTGAGGATTTCCATTACCATAGCGTAACCATGAGAAATCATTTGTGTAGCGTGCACCATATCCTTGCGTCATTTTTAAAAATTTACGCGAGTAAGGTTCCTGGTTACTAATGTTCAACGTGCTTACCCTGCGGTCTAGATTATCTTCAAGTGGTTCCACCTCCAGTATAATACGGGTTGCCTGCAAATCGGGCATATATTTTTCTTCCGATACTTTAACCCACTCTTCACTTGCTGGCGGCTGTATGGCCATCAGGATATCCGAAGAGGAGAAAACATAAATGGTATCTTTACCGCCTTCTACCGGCAAATCCAATTCGTTAATCCATTCATCGAAATGTCCGGTTGCCGAAACTTGTATACCTATTTCTGTACCTCGGTTATCTTCTGACTTTTCACAAGCGATACAAGTCAACGCCACCGAAAGCCCCATCATGGATGTCCGGCTTACATATTGGCATTTGCGAATATTATTTAAAATGTTTGTTTTCATGATTCATTAATTTTCCGATTAAGTGGACCGACTTAGTAACGGAATAATAAATCAACAATACAAAACTACTTTATTAAATAAGCTATTATATCAAATCAATCTTAAGCTTATGTGAAAATATCATTAAGTTATGGCTTTCACCAGATTTCATGACTAGCTATATTAAATATTAAGTGCACTAATATAGTCTTTTTAAGAAAAAAAAAGAAAATTAAACCAAAAACTTTAACTCTCTAAAATGGCAAATAGCTCATAACTCTTCTAACTACTGATATAGCTTTGAAGTTGGTCAATGGTCTGCTTTTGATCTTCAATAATATGTTTGACGATATCACCGATGGAAATTATACCAATAACGTTATCGTTTTCTAACACGGGCAAATGCCTAAAATGATTATTGGTCATTAATTCCATGCAATTTTCAATTCTTTCGTCTGTTGTGATGGTTCGTGGATTATGTGTCATGACCAAATGAATAGGCGTATCTTTGGACGATTTGCCATGCAGAATAATCTTTCGGGCATAGTCACGTTCGGTAAAAATACCAACTAGCATGTCGTTCTCCATAATCAATAATGCACTGATGTTTTTTTCCATCATCATTTGCAAAGCTTCCAATACGGATGTGTTTTGGCTTACAGCGTGAATGACGGACGACTTTCTCTCAAGGATGTGTTTCACGGTTTTCATAATTTCTTCTCATTAATTAAGGAAGTACAATCGGCACCGCCAACGGTACCATTATATGAATTAGTCCATTAAAGATAATACTTTTAAATGAAATAAAAAACAACCGTAACAAGCTGAATACGTTTATCTTAAATAAATAAGATCATTTTTCTTACTTTTGCTGTAGCATTAAGGGATGAGCCCGCGTTCTATCCTTTAAGAAGAGAAAGACATTAAAAATTTATGAAACCGATCCCGATTTATCGGGAGAGCTCTCATCAACTAATTAAAAAAAGAAAAAAACAGATGAAAACTCTATTTAGACCATTAATTGTATTATTATGTGCTGCAGTTGCATTTAGTTCTTGTATGAAAGACACGAGTGCGGAAGATGAGGCTGCACAACGTGAAGCCGAACAAGCCTTCAAAGCGTTGCTTTCGGAACAAAAAACTAAAATTGACGCCTATATCGCTGCAAATCCATCTGAAGCACCAGGGGGTTGGCAGGAAGACGAGTGGAAGATTGATCTTTACGCCCTCGGCGAGACGGTGAACAGAGGTATAAGATTCGAAGTACTGGCCGTACCTAGCGAAGAAGATGATGAAGCGTATACCTATGAAGTTGCTCCCGGAGGGCAAACTGTCGTTCGTCCAGAAGTCACCGTAAACTATCGTGTATTTTTACTGAATGGCGATGAAGAAGCTGAACCCGTACAATCCGGAGAAAACCAGAAATTTGATTTTGCGACGTTCTCATCGAATTCATCACCTATCTACACCCCTGTGTGGGAATACGCATTCTTTCCAAAATCTTATCCACCGATAAATGGGAACGAGATACCATATTGGGGATTGACAGCAAAAGGTTTGAAAAAAGGCAGCCATATCCGTGTAATCACTCCATCACCATGGGGCTACGGAGAAAAAGCTGTCGACGATATCCCAGCTAACTCACCATTAGTGTACGAGTTTGAAGTATTAAGCATCGAATAATAAAATAGCAAGGAACGATTTAAAATAATGAACATACGAAGGGCGTGTCCAAAAACTTTTTAGACACGCTCTTTTTTTAATCAAAACAATGAATAACCTATCAAATTTTTTTTTCCTCTTCGTGTTGGCAACCATTACCATCACGTCATGTAGCAAAGCTGATGACAATAATAACGACGATTGGGCGGAAGAGCAGCGCCGTATTAACAGAGCCCGAATCGAAGCTTTATTAAAAGAACAAGCTTCTGAACTCAAGACTTTCGCGGAAACAAATTTTGGCGAAGACGCGCAATTTGACGATTCCACGGGTATCTGGTTTAAGGTTCACGAACCGGGAGAAGAAGGATCTTATACTCGTTGGTTGGTTCCGGGCTCCATGGGTGGCTTGGCTCTTTCCAGACCGACCGTAGATGTGAAATATGTTGGTAAATTAATGAGGAACGGGGAGATTTTTGATCAAACGTCTGAAGACGATCCGAAAGATAACACCCGCTCGTTCCAGCTTGGTGGAGTTATTCCAGCATGGGATCTTGCTTTCTATCCAAAAGAAGTACGTCTAAACGGAAACGATTATCAGATCGGCGGACTTACCGAGAAAGGACTACAAAAAGGCGCTATCATCGAGTTCGTCGCACCATCGCCTTACTGCTACGATAATAAAGAACAAAAGGATAAAGATGGAGAGGTTACGATCCCTTCGGACTCGCCTTTGCATTTCTATGTTGAAGTAGTGGATATAAGGGATAAAAAATAATTTAATCGCTATAATAAACAAATGAGGCCCGTTGATTCACAACGGGCCTCATTTATTTTTATTATTTTTACTCCTAACAAATCCATGCACAATGAAGATAGCGCTTGCTCAACTGAATTACCATATCGGCAACTTTACCGCCAACAACGAAAAAATCATCAATCACATTACGCGTGCCAAAGCAGATGGCGCTGATTTAATTGTTTTTGCTGAACTTGCGATAGGGGGCTACCCTGCCAAAGATCTTTTGCGAAATGCTCAATTTATTCAACGATGCACTGATAGCTTACATGAAAT
This sequence comes from Sphingobacterium chuzhouense, assembly GCF_014692525.1. Classification (GTDB taxonomy): domain Bacteria; phylum Bacteroidota; class Bacteroidia; order Sphingobacteriales; family Sphingobacteriaceae; genus Sphingobacterium; species Sphingobacterium chuzhouense. The sequence goes on along the minus strand of NZ_JACNYL010000004.1, from coordinate 193,192 downwards.
CGCACAAGCTTGTCAAGGTATTAGTTGTGTTATCGGTTCCCCTGTTGTCAACACGGATCCCGAAGGTAAACCACTTTACAATGCAGCCGTCTTATTGGCGGAAGGACAAATCCAGCACATCTATAAGAAAAGTTTATTGCCGGATTACGATGTTTTTAATGAATACCGATATTTTGAGCCCAACCGTTCTGCTGCCTGTGTTGAAATCAACGGAGAGAAAGTAGCGTTGACTGTCTGTGAAGATTTATGGGACGACGACCTTTCCAATTCGTATGTAGGTGATCTAGTAGCAGAATTACGATTGGAAAATCCGACATTGATCATCAATGTCGCCGCTTCTCCATTTTCTTACACCCATTTCGAGAATCGGATCAACGTTTTAAAACGTAGTGTTATCAAGGCAGGATGCCCTTTGGTGTATGTAAATCAAATAGGCGCACATACGGATATTATCTTCGATGGACGCTCGTTAGCACTCGATAGAAACGGTAATATACTATCAGAATTAAAAGGTTTTTCGGAAGATTATACGGTATTGGATATCCATGCTAAGGCTTCAGTTTCAACGGAGCGAAAACCTTCGGAAATCGCTTTGATACACCAGGCTCTCCTTTTGGGGATTCGTGACTATTTTCAGAAGTCAGGCTTTAAAAAAGCAGTACTTGGCCTGTCTGGTGGTTTAGACTCGGCAATTGTTGCTGCATTGGCATGTGAAGCGCTCGGCGCAGAAAATGTCCTTGCCGTCTTGATGCCCTCTAAGTATTCCAGCGAACACTCGGTAAAAGATGCTTTGGATTTAGTAGCAAATACAGGATGTGCACATCAAATCGTTCCGATTGAGGATATCGCCAAAGCTTTTGATCAAACACTTTCAGAAGTATTTACAGGTCGGGCTCCGGACCTTACCGAAGAGAATATACAGGCACGCATCCGGGGAACCGTTCTCATGGCTCTTTCCAATAAATTTGGTCATATCTTGTTGAATACTTCCAACAAAAGTGAAGCTGCCGTAGGCTATGGAACATTATATGGCGATATGGCCGGTTCTTTGAGTGTCATTGGCGATGTTTACAAAACCCAAGCTTATGCATTGGCACGTTACATCAATCGCGAGCGGGAAGTCATCCCATTGAACACCATCGTTAAGCCGCCTTCCGCAGAATTACGCCCCGATCAGAAAGATTCCGATTCTTTACCTCCCTACGATATATTGGACAGTATACTCTATCAACTGATAGAATTGGAAAAATCTGCTACAGAGGTCGTTCAATCCGGATTTGATGAAATATTGGTCAACCGTATCGCCAAGTTACTCCACAATGCTGAATTTAAACGCTTTCAGGCTCCGCCTATACTCCGCGTAAGCCCTAAAGCATTCGGCAGCGGAAGGATAATGCCTTTAGTAGCAAAATATTTTTAAACCTTTGTCTTAGAGCGTTGTCTAAAGTATAAATAGGGGTTATTATGAATAAGATAAAATATATTTTCATGTTGGGCGTTATTGCCGTTCTCGCATCTTGTGCTTCGGTGAAGTATAATACCACACGAGTGCAAAACCAAGATTTTCGGCAGTATAAGACCTATAGTTGGCTTCCACCTGTGGATTCGCTATCTAAAAATTATTTTAACAATGATATTGCCAAAAGCAATATTCTAAATGCGGCCAATAAGGAACTGGAAGGATTGGGTATGCAGTATTCCAAAGACAACCCAGACATTCTTTTCCGTTATATCACGATTGTTAATAATAAAAGTCGTATGGTATATAGCCCGTCTTATGGTTGGGGCGGCTGGGGTCCATGGGGAATGGGCTGGGGCTGGGGAATGGGCTACGGTGGTTTTAGCTACCCTGTAGGACATGAAAGGTACCGCTATGCCCACCTGATTATTGAGGCTGTGGATAGACGTACAAACAGCGTTGTATGGCAAGCCCGCGGTTCATCAGAAGTTAGAGCTCCTGAAAAAACCATTAATAAACTTCCACAGATCGTCAATGGGATATTTAAAGAATATCCACTGCGGAAATAAAATAATAAAGAGATAAAAAAACAAGGAGGGGGTATTTATTTTTCAAACACTAATATTTGATCGATAATTACCCCTTCATCCAATGCGGAGATTTTAATTCTGGCTTTGTCCTTGCCTTCTATAGGAAAGGTTATTTTTCGAATAGCTTGATTCCGAAGCACATTCATTTTCCATTCCTCACTACGTCCTACTGTCTTATACGAAATTTCTTGAATGGGCATATCATCCAGCGAAATGCCAAAGCGTAGTTCACCCCCTTCTATCGGATGCCCCGGCAACAATCGTACTTCCACATGAACAGAATCGCCTTGCATTTTGTCCCATTCGTAGTATACTTCTTCGCCCTTGCCTAAGACCGCAGCTTTACCTTCATAGCCTAGTCCTTCCACAGGGTGAGTCTTTCCCTGTAAATCTGTACCATTCAACGTTAACCTTGGTTTAGCATAATTTACCATAGGTTCTATAGCCCGCTCTTCTTTTACTCGTTGAAATACCGGTAAATTCCGGGGTTTGTAGTCCATTATACGATTCCATTTTCCGTTGTTTAACGTGTTATATTTTTTTGTCAACGACACGATACGATCGAAGGCATCATGGCTCTCTTTCCAATTTACTTTTTCATGCCGCGCCAATTGCGCATTCAACATCTTTTTATTCATCTCCGTTGCCCCTTGAATAGGGTATTCTACCAATTGAAAAAAGGCATCTCTCCTATTTTCGGGAATCAGATTTGCCACCGCAGCAGCTTTGCCCGAAAGCTCCAGATATGCCTGTAGCCTATCGCGTATTTCTTCCTCACTCCAAGGTAGATCGCGGACGGTTCTGTAATATGCTCTATCCGCTTCCTCCTCACGGGTATTTCCCATAAATTCTGGTTTGCGAATATGCGCCAATCGGTAATGTTCTTGCATGATCGGCAGTAACTTTTCTCCTGCTTCGCTACCAAATTCACGTGTCAGCCAATCGTGGAGATGTTGGTTTACGTGTCTATTATTGAATTTTTCCATATCCCAGGCCATATCTAAAAACAATTCTGTCTGATACTCTCCGGGCTTGATATCGCCGACGTTCACAATCCATATCTTACGGACATCGTGTTCATATGCAGTTTTCATTTGCTGATGGATAAGCGCCGGACTCATCGTCGATAGCCATAAATGGTCATGCGGTCGCCCCCAGTAGGAAATGTGATAATATATTCCATTTCCGCCAGGTCGCTGTCTTTCCTCCGCATCCGGAAAATGCGTAATATAACCATAATTATCATCGCACCACATCAGCGTTACATAATCAGGCACTTTTAGCCCAGCGCGGTATACGTCAAGTATTTCTTTATACGGAATAACTACCTGTGGAATTTGAGATGGGTCAGGATTGATATACGTTTTCAGCAATTGGGTTTGGTCTATCAAAACTTTGTCTAACGCTTCTTTATATTCGGCGACGCCTTTCACGCCTTCCATAGCACCATCGTGTTTACCACGCATCCCCATGGTAAAGATATTATTGGAATTGCCCAGCTCCTTTAATCGATCGGTCCAATAAGAGAGTACGTTGTCCTTGTTCGTGATATAATTATATCGCCCCTCGCCTACAATATCCCATTCTGTTGCACTGTTTCTTGCCAATGGTTCACAGTGCGAAGACCCAATATAGATACCATATTTTTCGGAGGCCTCCCGGTTCCCTTGTACGAAATAAAACGGAACCGTTACTTCATGCATTGCCGGCCAGATCGTGTTCGCCCGTAACCGCAACAGGAGCTCAAAAATCTTGCTATAGGTCCTCGGACCGATTGTTTGCATTTTCGTTGTTTTATCGGGATTAACTCCCGCGACTATTTTCGCTTCCGGCTCAAATGTATTGGCGCTCCACGGTGTTAATCCCCAGTCTTCATCATTTAGGAAAATCCCTCTATATTGCACATTTGGACGTTGGGTATCCTCATAACCCGACGGCAGTGCAACTTCCGACTTTTGTTCGGGGGTCACATCGGCCCACCATACGCAAGGTGACACGCCAATCAATCGAGACAACTCCAACACACCATACGCCGCTCCGTGGGGATCACTACCAATAATAAATAACAATTGCGTTTTTCCGTCGCGTATCGCTTGTATATGAAAAGCTTCCCATTGTCCTTTAATATCCGAAATATCAATCTGATGTTTAGACAGAAGCTGATCAAATGTCTTGCTTTCGCCCGGAATACCGATGACTACTGATCCGCTCTTCGGTTTATCCGTTAATCGAAATGGTTGGTCCGCAACACTTTTCGAATCTTCTATAACCAGACCGACTGCTGTTTTCACCAAAGGTGTTGTACCGCTATAGTGTAGCGAAGTGCCCTGTCCGTTGGCTACTAGTTTAAATCCTTTCTGTGCATAACTACAAAAAGCAGTAGCCAAAAGAAAGAAAGTCCATATTAATCTTTTCATCATCATTAAAATTATGTTTATAACAGCGGGATGCAACCTGTGCTGTTATGAGCTTACTTTTATTTATTCTTTAGATTCCGGTAAACAAATCTATCGTATACTACTTTATTTTTTGATATATTGTTATTGCTACTGGCATATAGACCTACTCCTAAACCATTAAACCGGTTAATTGGGCTATCTGCCAATGCCGTCAAATCCTGTATTTTTCCGATAGGTTCCATCTGTGTTTCGGACGCTCCAAAATAGAACCTTATATCCAAGCCGCTTACCCTCACCTGAAAATATACATCGGCTTTATCGTACGGAACCTGTTCAACCAACTGTTTCTCCCCTTCAATTTTTCTATAGAGCGCTATCGTTGATTTTTCCTTAGCTAAGAAATAATAATTGTCAGTCGTCCGATATAGTATAAGTCCAGCATGTTCATTAGCTAATGTTGTTTCCATAGACAATTTAGTCATTGCCTGAAAATAATGATCTGTCGCCCGTTGAAGTAATATCGGAACAGCAGATAAGCTGTCTACAGATTCCTTCATCAATCGCATCTCTAACTTATTCCCAACAACTTTATAAAACGGATATTGAGGAGCACGAACAGAATACCAGCTTTTATCCCAATGATGCAGTACTTTTTTTTCATTCCAAGGCGTCCAAGGTAAATTCGGACGTTGTTGTTCTAAGAGAACTTTACCATACCCGGCATTAAATATTGGCGTTTCCCCTTCAAAATCTACTTTACATAGAAACGTTTCTCTCCCTAAAGGCACTTTATTATTAACAGTGCGCTTTCCAAGCACGACCGACCACCATTCTCCGTGCTGCGTTTGTATCAGATCCGCATGACCGATAGCTTGCAGGGGATAATCTTTACCTAAATGTCGATGGGTCAATACAGGATTAATTTGATCAGCGACATAAGGTCCAAAAATAGAATTGCTATGATGTACCGTAACAGAATGGTTCTCGTCGGTACCACCTTCCCCAATCATCAATAAGTAGCGACCGTTCACCTTATAGATATGTGGTGCCTCCGCATATCGGGCATTATTGGCATGGCCGTGGATCAACATTTTCGGTTCACCCACCAACTTTTGTTCTTCTAAGTTTATCTCTTGTATCCATATGGTGCATTTACCTAGCCAACCATCACTATACTTGATATCCCATCTATTTCCGGTATAGTAACATTTACCGTCATCATCCCAGAATAAACTAGGATCAATCCCGGGGGCATTCTCTAACCAAACTGGATCAGACCAAGGACCAGCTGGATTTCTTGCTGTAATATAGAAATTTCCGCCACATGTATTACATGTTGTAATAATATAGAATACACCATCATGATAACGAATAGTAGGTGCCCATATTCCATTTTTCTCTACAACAGAACTCATATCCAGCTGATCCGATCGTTCAATACCATGCCCTATCAACTTCCAATTCGTCAGATCTTTACTATGATAAATCGGTAACCCAGGATACCACGCAAACGAAGAAGTGACTAAATAGTAATCATTTTCTACTCTACAAATAGATGGATCTGGATTAAAACCAGGCAATATCGGATTATGGAATGTTTCCGGTATATCCTGGGCATTCGCCCAGGTTAGGCAACAAAATAAAATAACTGTAAAAACTTTTTTCATCGTATTCCCACAACCTGCTATTTTAGCACAAACCCCTCTACATTTTTGGTCTGAACCTCTTCGTCAGAAGCGTTGACAAGGGTCACATTTTTCAAGTGGATATGACGTACCGGCAAGTCCACATTCCCGTTTATCTTGCTTACAAACTTGGCCTCCTTTGCCTTTACATTTTCTAAATAAATATCTTGAATTGGCGTCAATTTTCGAACCACCGTTGGTACCAAAGTACGCCACTGATATAAAACATCCGTGTCAATTCCCAAGATACCCTCCCTGATCGCATTGGCTGTTATGTTTTTGAGGTACACATTTTTCACATAGCCACCCATACGCTCATTCGTTTTGATAAACAACAGATGCATCAATTTCTCGTTATCATCCGCCACTTTACAATTTTCAACATAGACATTTTCGATACCTCCGGATAATTCACTGCCTATCGCAACTAACTGATGTCCATCTTTCACGAGACAATCTCGGATAACAATATTCTTAGATGGCGTTTTTAGTCGCCAGCCTTCCGGATTCCTCCCCGATTTAATGGCAATGGCATCATCTCCCTGATCGAATACACAGTTCTCGATCAGTACATTTTGACTCATTTCCGGATCAATACCATCGTTGTTGTGACCATGTGCGTACACATCAATACCACGCACTATGATATTTTTAGATAAATAAAGATGTAAAGTCCAAAATGGGCTGTTGCGGATCTTGATATCTTCTACCAATACGTTCTCACAACGGTTGAACTGGATAAACTGTGGACGCATATTCGACGTATCGTTGACCATGTTTCTATCTTCTACCGGCACCCGATCTTGTGCCCAGTTGTATAAGCGTTTGATACTTTCCATGTGTGCCGATGGACGTGGAAACCATTTACGCCATTGACTAATATCCGCCCTGACCTCGCCTTTTCCCGTAATCGCAACGTTCTTTGCCTCGAAAGCATAGATCAATGGCGAATAGTTATAGCATTCCAATCCTTCCCAGGTGGTAAATACAGCCGGCAAGTAATCTTGTGGATCGGGAGAGAACAACAGTACGGCACCTTCGGAAAGGTGGAGATTCACATTGCTCTTCAAATGGACTTTCTTGGTTTTCCATTCACCTGCCGGGATAATCACATTCCCTCCGGCAACGGTAGCGGCAGCTATCGCTTTTTCAATAGCTACGGCATTTTTTTCTTTATCTTCTGGTTCTGCACCATAATCCGTAATGACAAAATCCGCAACTCGTGCAAAGTTCGGTGTTTTGATCTTCGACATCTTAAAAGGCGCCTCTACGCTGACTTGTTGTAAGGTTACTTGGCTTTTCTGTGCAGAAAGGTGTTCTCCAGTCAGGAAAAGAAACAACAGCACCGTCATCGTATATGTATTCCACATTGTCCTCATCATCATTTAATTTTTTACTTATGTATGGATTTTGTATCCGAGATTATGGCTGTACGGCTATCCTCTTCAAAGCGACACCATAGCCTGTACTACCGTAGTTGCTTCTTCTTTTATCCGACCAGTTGCCTCGTTCACCCATTACGGTAACGACTATAGTATAGGTATCTTTCGGTAATGCCGGACTCACAAATTTGAGCGTTTCGGTAGGATATAAACAATACATATCGACAATAGATTCTACTACCGTGTTACCTTTTTGATCCTGTATGCAAATCTGTGCATACCCACCATCTGGCCTGGCCAGTCCGTATAACTTTAAACCCGTTCCGGTAAACGTATAAGAAAAACGATCGCCTTTATTATCCGACCGATAAGTCTCTATGCTGTCCGCTTGCCAGTTACCTTGGAAACTTACCCCAGCATCCAGATCCTTCAGTTCGATCTCCCGTCCCCGGGTTTGCAAGAGCTTATGTTGCCCCGTAGACAAATCGATTGTCCAGGATTCCTGATAAGCAGGAATAGACAGACGTTCTCCATCTATCTCCAAAGGTTGCCATACATAAGTAGCCGCCGAGTTTTGTTTCGGAAATGACCAACGATCGCCCATATACATAAAAGTGGTATCCTGGGGGCCCATAATCGGCAATACAAAGGAACATTGGGAATTCCATGTCAGACTACCTTCCGGCGCAAACAATCCTTGTTCTGTCCATGGGCCAGCGATGTTCCGTGCGGTATGATACTGATTATCGTTACGCTCCCAGCTCGTCAGGTTTGAACTGAGCAGGAAGTACACACCGTCTTTCTTTAACATGGCGGGGGATTCGCCCATACCCGGAACACGGCTGGCGACTTGCTTTTCAATTCCACGGTAATCCGCTGTCAACTGGTAAATGTCTCCGTGATGTACCAAGAGATACCCCGTTCCGTCTTCATCCTGAAACGCGCCCATATCCCATCTCCGGATCGGCTTTCCTTCGTACAGGATGGGACCTTTAAACGTATAAGGCCCTGTAATATGTTGTGCTGTTGCGTACCCTACGTATTGATCTTTGTAGTCCAAGGAATCGACGTGCATAAACATAACATACTCGCCCGTAGCCTGCGATTTCATCACCTTGGGTCGTTCCCCAACACGGTTCTTGCCTAACTTCCCTTCTTCCTGCACCGGAAGTGCCATGCGCTCAAACGTCCAGTTACAGAGATCCGCCGAGGAATAGCAGGCGAAACCGTTAAACACATTCGCGGAGTCGGTTTTAAACTCACCAAACAAGTAATAGCGGTCTCCCTCTTTAATTATGCCTGCACCGTGCGCACTTACTGTATTTCCGTGCTGGTCAAACCAAGGGACACCGGAATGGATGGCGTTATAGACGGGTTGCTTAAAACGAGCTTGCCCGTAGCTGCAAATGGTTATACAGACAAACAAGAAAATTATTGTTAATCTCTTCATGGTATCTATAAATTTATATAATAATACCACGGGTTGCAACCTGTGGCAACCTGCGGTGTTATTCCCTGAAAGTTAATTACGAAATAAAAAGATCATCTAATAACCATCATTCTGTGGGTATTCTTCCGTGTCACGATCAATAACCGTCTGCGGAATCGGTCTCAGGTAGTATTTTTCGTCTACAGTACCCGAAGGGTTTACCATTTTGGTCAATATATTATGTTCAAAGGCACGCTCTAGTCTACGGGTGCGTTTTAAGTCCAACCATCTTTTATACTCGCCCGCCTGCTCACGCGCACGTTCATCCAAGATAAAGTCGATAGTGACATCTGCTACTGAGATAGACAGACTTTGTCCTACCACTGCAGCTCGGTTACGAACTACATTCAACATTTCAGCCGCCTTTGCAGCTTGTCCAGCCTTAAGACACGCCTCTGCAGCAATAAGATACGTTTCCGACAAGCGAAAAATAAAGATATCACGAGAACTCCGATGATTATTTTCCGAGTTACCAAATGCTGTTGCTTCTGGATCAAAAAACTTCCCTATCATAGGAAACTTCATCTTGCCACCTATCCCATCGAAATCTTGTTTCCAGGCATCGAAGCGAACCACTTCTACGTTTGGATTGGAAGCTTTCAGTTCAGCCTCATCTTCAGCAGAGAATTCTTGGTCGGGATACGGGAAATAGAAACGTAAATCTCCTGCCTGTATCGGAGAATTTCCTTTAACATCATCCTTTGTCGCATAAAACTGACTGATAAAAGTAGCATCATATCGAGTATCTTTATGGGTATCATATAATGTATATAGGAATTGCGTCGGCATAAAATCCGATAAACGCCGATTGTATATTTCTGTCTCCTCATGAAAGCCTGCTTCACGCCATTGTCTCCAGCCAAAAAGTACATTTTGACCATTTCCGGTTCCCAAAGACGGTTTCAAGCTTGAAGGATCGTACTGTACGGAAAAAAGAACCTCTTTATTCTGTTGATTCTCTGGGTCAAAAACAGCCGAAAACGTCGGTTGAAGCGTGTACACCCCTGCTCCAATAATCTCTTCTGCCAGTTCCGCAGCCTTGGTAAAGTCGGTCGCAGTACCAAACGCTTTATATCCCCTTGTTAGGTAGATCAAGGATAACAAATGCTTACTGGCATCTCGCGTTACCCGTCCAAAATCACTTGTTGTTATATCAGCACCAGCAACCGAATGTTCTAAATCCGATACGATAAATTGGTATACCTCTTGTTCCGATTTAGGTTCGAAGTGGGTAATCGCAGTATTGATCTCTTCTTCCACAATAGGCACATTTCCAAAATTCTCCACAAGCAGATAATAATAATACGCACGGATAAAGCGGACTTCTGCTAGCCGTCTATCTCTCAACTCATTAGACAAATCTGGAATATCATTAGCTCTATTAATGGCAGTATTACAACGTTGAATACCGCTATAAGCTGATTTAAAAAAGCGATCTACTGCTGAATTATCTGCGGTTAGTGTTTTATATTCATTAAGCGCTGTCGCCCGAATCACCAAATCACCGACAGTTCCACTGACCGGTTCGATTTCGCCTCTGGTCATAATATCCGTTCCATACTCAAATAACGTTGGATTAATGTCATAGATACTCCGTAATGATGCATAGCAGGATCTAACGAGTGATTCGTAACCTGCCACGTCTGTATAAAAATTTTCAGCCGTGATGCCGGATAGATTATTCTCTTCTAGAAATTTGGAGCATGAGGTTATACTACCTGTAAGAAGGCCAATCGCTATATAACAAAATATTTTTTTCATGTTTGTCGATTTAATAATTAAAAGGATAAGTTAACACCGAATAAGTAAGATGCGGATCCGATTGCCGTCCCATAACTATTTTGACTTGGCCATTCCGGATCAAATCCCTCATATTTGCTAAAGGTAAACGGATTCGTAGCCGTTGCATATACCCGGAGGTTCTGTACCCCCATCCGATTGATGAATGATTTTGGCACTTGATAACCTAGCGTAATATTTCCTACCCGTACAAAGTTTACGGTACGGTAGTTAGCAATCCCGGCATAGGGTCCTGGATTTCCCGGCTGAAAATGTGTCTGAGACGGATTATCGGCTGTCCAATAATCGACTTTCACCTGATTATATGGTGAATTATAATTCATAAGTGTGGCATCAAACGAGCTATTAAATTGCTCTCCTTGCCGCGTATACACCATTACATATAAATCGAAATCTCCATACTTAAAGGTATTTCCTATTGAGCCTGTCCAAGTAGGTAAGTGCTTACCAATAATAGCCCGGTCATTAGCGTTGATAACGCCATTATCATCTAGATCTTTCACCCGAATTTGACCAGGCTTTTGATTATAGACAGCTGCCTCTGTCTCTTCCCCGAATTGCCAAATTCCATCGAAAACGTAATCAAAGTTTACGGATACCGGCTCTCCTATAAATAACTTATTACCAATATCATCACGTTTGCCGCCACTTAATTCTAGAATTTTGTTTTCATTCTTATCGAAGACAAAATCGGTTTTCCATGTAAATTTTCCACTATTAATGTTGGTTGTAGACAACCCGATTTCTACTCCGCTATTCTGTAACTTTCCAATGTTATCCATAATAGATTCCCATCCGGATGGAGCAGGTAATAGACGATTAAGAAGAATATTATCAATCTTCCGGTTATAAACATCGACACTTCCTGTAATACGCCCTTGAAAGAAAGAAAAATCAAGTCCAGTATTCAGTTCTTTTGTACGCTCCCAAGCCAAATTTTTATTGGGCAGTTGATTCGGAGCATATCCAGGTGCATTGATTCCCCCAAAGTCGTAATATGCCTGCCCTAAAGCCGCCTGTGTAGAATAAGGGTCGATGCGGTCGTTACCGCTGACACCATAACTCAGCCGTAATTTCAGATCTTGAACCACTGCTACCTCGGCCATAAAGTCTTCCTGCGAAATACGCCAAGCGAATGACGCCGATGGGAAAAAGCCCCATTTATTTCCTTCAGCAAGTCTTGAGGATCCATCCCATCTTCCGGTAGCCGTCAACAAATAACGATCATCAAAACTATAATTAACCCGTCCCATAAAGGAGACCAGACTAGACTGTGTAAATCCAGAGCCATATTCACGGACAGAAGGCCCGCTCGCCAGATTATACCAAAGGGATTTGTAAGGTAGTCCTTCCGAGGTAATCAGATTGGACTCCATACGGTCTTTCTGCATACTTTGGACAACCGTAGCCGTTAGTTTATGCGCATCGATCTGAGTTTCGTAGGTAGCTTGGTTATCCCAAACCCAAGTAAATTCTTCTCTCGTGTTATTATTCCCTTGCGTAGGCAAGGTTCCTCCAAGGCGCTCTTTAGAAAGCGGACCATAGTAATGACCCTGTCTACGCGCATAATAACTTGGAGAAATCGTGGTTTTCAAAGTCAGCTGCGCTATAGGTTTAACTTGAAGATAAAGGTTTCCAAAAGTTCTAAAACTACGGGCCTGGCGGATTTCATTTTCTTGATCAAACATCGGATTAGTCACAGGATCTACGCCATAGACCCGAAAGATGCGTTCCCCATTTTCATCATAGGGACCTGCAGCTACGGGAGGTAATCGGTAGGCCGAACGAAGCGCTTCTGAACTTCCAATGTCCCGAAGATTTTGTGCCATATACATATTCAGTCCAGCCGTCCATTTATCATTGATATCCCTATCTATATTTCCACGGATACTGTACCGTTTAAAACTCTCTGGCGCAACATTCCCCTCTTCTTCAAGAAGACCTGCCCCAATAGAAAACCGAGTTCTATCATCTCCGCCACTAGCAGAAACGTTGTGGTTCATTTGGAGTCCATTTTTCAAAAGTAAATCTGGATAATCAACAAATTTTCCGGCGTCGATTCGTTCCCATTGTTCTGGGGTAAAGAAATCGGTATTCGCTCGCGAGACATCTCTTCCCTGTGCTTTAAACATTTCTGTCCGAAATTGCACGTATTCCTCTCCATTGAACATGTCAGGAAGATTCGCCGGCCTTCTCGAGCCTATATAGGCATCATATGAAATGGCCGTATTTCCACTCTTCCCACGCTTAGTGGTCACGATAACGACGCCCTTCGCGCCCCTCGAACCATAGATAGCGGTTGCTGATGCATCTTTTAAAACGTCTATTTTTTCAATATCTGCCGGGTTTAAATCGTCCAATCCCGCACTGGAAGGAACGCCGTCAATCACCAATAATGGTGAATTTGATCCGCCGATTGAGCTCACGCCCCTAATATTTATATTAAAACTTCCGCCCGGCTTTCCTGCATTCTTCGTAATGACCACACCAGGAACTTGTCCTTGCAATGCCCCAGCAGCATTCGGCATAGCTGCACGCTCTATGGTTTCAGAATTTACAGATCCTACAGATCCCGTAACATCCGATTTCTTCTGCGTACCATACCCTACAACAACAACCTCATCCAAACTCGCCTCTTCACTTTCCAAAACCACATCTACGGTTACCGAGCTTATAACCACTTCCTGATCAATATAACCTACCGATGAAAAAACCAATACATCGTCAAGCCGGGTCTGAATCGTATATTGTCCTTTTTCATTCGTTGCGGTTGCGATATTGGTTCCCTTGACAACGACACTAATGCCTACCAAGGGACTGCCTTCTCCGTCCCTCACGGTACCTCTAACCTGTTGTTGTGCGATTACGATGGATGGCGTAACCGTTTTAACATGCTTCTCTTCAGCAGCCCGCACCACAATTGTTTTCTTACTTACGGTATATACCAGTGGTTGATCGGCAAATACTCTTTTCAAAGCATCATCCAATGATGCGTTTTTTAGATTTAACGATACACGCTTCGACTTATCAATCGTCAATGGGTTATATAGAACGTGATATCCGCTCTGCTTCCCGATAGTTTTTAAGGCTTGCTCTAGAGAAGAATTTCTTAGGTCGAGCGTAACCCGTTGTGCGTAACCTGACGCATGTAAACACATCGTTCCGAGCACCATAAAGAATGCTATCAGTTTCATTATTTTCCAGATTTTTGCACCTCGCCTACGGACATATAGACTTGGAGGCACCTCATAATTTTTGTACATTTGGGTGTTTGGTTTTTAAATGTGATTAAGAACTCGGTTTATTTTTTTAATTGCATTAGCTGAACCACCGGGGGCGTCGCAACCGCTCTCGGTAATTTTGCTTTTTGTTTTTTATCTTGTGTACATGTCTAGCCCATAACCAAAATCCTCCTTCCTTCTATTTTAAATGTTACGGTTCCAGTCAGTTCAAGCATATCCAAAACCTCATCCACTTGCCCAAACCGGGAGACCGTTCCTGAAAAAAGCTTGCCTTTCATATTTCCCTTATATTCCACTTCCACATCATACCATCTAGCTATCTTCCGCATGACGTGTTCGATGCTTTCCTCGTTGAACATAAAATAACCTTCTTGCCAAGCTAGAATCTCTTCAGGGTCAAAAGTTTCCTTTGTTACCTGCCTCTTCGTCTTATCATATACACTCCGTTCACCCGGTTTAAGCGTATAGCTAGATCCGGCGATATCGACCGCGACCTTCCCTTCGATAAGGGAGGTTTTTACACCCTCTTCATCAGGGTACGCCATGACGTTAAACTGTGTACCCAAAACGGTTATCTCTTGGTTATCTGATTTCACGACAAACGGCTTTCCTGTATCCTTTTGTACGTCAAAAAACACCTCTCCCTCTATTTCAACAAGTCGCCTAGTTCCGATAAAAGCAGTCGGAAAACGTATAGATGACGACGCATTCAGCCATATTTTTGTTCCATCAGCCAACGTCACTTGGTATTGTCCTCCCCGTGGTGTACGGATCGTATGGTATCTGATCTCATCTTCCGCCATTTCTCCATAACGTAATTCGCCTTCCCCGGCCTTATTTGCCAATACTTTTCCATTAATGGTGACATTACCTAAATGAAGTCCGTTCAGCGAGACTTCTGTTCCATCATCCAATACAAGTACCGCCTTATCACCTCCCGGTTCAATGACGATAGCTTGGCTTTCTTCACCAACCGGTTTTGACACATTCTCTACGGACGACCAGTATAATCCGCCTATGACGAGAATAATAGCCGCTGCTGCGTAGCCGAACCATTTTCGCATCGACTGCCAGTATACGGGTTGATCTTCTTTATCCGTTTGCATTTCTTTTTGCAAATGCGCATAAAGACGTGCCTTGACATTCGCTTTATTGCCCATAGCCTCCTCGTCCCATGTTATCTCTTCCAGTTGAAATTTGTCCCGGTAGCCCTGCAATTGATCTAACTCTTCCGAAGAACAGTGACCAGCTAGATATTTCTCATATAATTTAATGTACTCCTCTTTGGTTAACATATTTTTGAGTCCCTTTACCCTAATAGAGTCTTTTTTTTTCAACCACACACATACTTTTTTTTATTTTTTCCATCCTGCTCCGTCCTGTATCAAATAATGAGGTATATTTTATTTTTCACTATTTTTTAATCTATATTTGATATTGCTAACAGGAAGCCACAAGCTCGTAAACGAAAGATAAAGCCGTTTTGCTAATCCATGGAAGATAATAAACGTATAGACCCATCTTGCCTCAAAGACCACTTGTATTGGGAGAAGGTACAACAGACAAGTTGTTCCCAGTCTTTTTCATTTCTTTTTGACAGGTATTGGGAAATCTTATACGGCACGGCATTTTCCTATCTAAAAGACCGAGAAAAAAGCGAAGAGATTACGCATGATATCTTTCTCAATCTTTGGCAAAAACGGGAAACATTGATTATTCAATCGTTCCCTGCCTATCTTCGGGCAGCGGCCCGCTATCATGTATACAAAGAACTCAAAAAAAGGAAAACATCCGCCATTGTGTATATGGACGAGCTCACCGAAACGGGAGGAGCTATGACTAACCAGGGCGAAGAGCGTCTTATTTACCAAGACGCTGAAAGATATGTTGACGGAAGCTTGCAAACGCTACCTGCCCGCTGCCAAGAAATATATTTCATGAGCAGAAAGGAAAATTTGACAAACGATGAAATCGCAAACAAATTGGGGATATCGAAACGTACCGTCGAAAATCAACTGACCGTAGCGTTACGTCATATCAGGATATTACTTAAGGCTGTCACAACTGTCCTATTCTTCATTATACTATTATAAATATAATATAAAAGTACATATTCGTTGATGAATCTTGGGAAGATTAGCATAAAACAAAAGGGCGATGTTTACCATCGCCCTTATTTTATGCCTTGATACGTTATTATCTCACACTAAAACGATATTCTGTTTTTGACGTGTATTGTTCTCCAGGTTTTAGCACCGTGGACGGAAAAGATGGCTGGTTAGGAGCATCTGGAAAATGCTGTGTTTCCAAACAAAATGCCGAACGAAAAGGATAGCCCTTTCCTCCTTTGCCTTTCGGATCAGTCTCCGTCATAAAGTTGCCACTATAGAATTGTAAGCCCGGTTCAGTCGTCAATATCTGCATTTCTATCCCCGTTTTAGGAGCGTAAACCGTTGCTACTTTACGGAATCCTTCGCCTTTTACCAACTCAAAATTGTGGTCGTACCCCTTCCCTACTTTCAGCTGCGCATCATCTGTATCAATTCTTGAACCGATAGCCTGTGGTTTGCGGAAATCAAATGGCGTTCCTGCAACCGCTAGACTTTTGCCCGTAGGTATTAATGTCTCGTTTACCTCTGTTATAGCATCAGCATCTATCTGCAACTCGTGATCCAAGATCGTTGAATCTCCTTCTCCATTGAGATTAAAATAAGCGTGATTGGTTAAGTTCAGTACCGTTTCTTTATCCGTAGAACCGTTATAATCAATAACTAAACCACCATCGTCAGTTAAAGAATACGTTACTTTCATCGTCACAGTTCCCGGATATCCGGCTTCCCCGTCAGGCGAAGTATAAGCTAACGTAATAGCGGAATCCGAAGCTTGTTCTACATCCCATACCTTGTTGTATACCCCATTTTTCCCTCCGTGTAACGAGTTCTCTCCATTGTTCTTTTCCAGTTCATACGCCGTACCATTTAATGTAAAAGAAGCATTGCCAATGCGGTTGCCGTATCGGCCCACAATTGCACCGTAATAATTACTGGCATTTTGCTTAAATTCTTCTGCTGTATCATAGCCTAAGATGACATCTGTTTGTTTACCCTCTTTACCTTTTACATGGAGACTGACTAACCTTGCTCCATAATTTGTGAGGGTTACATGTAATCGTTCATTTTGCAATGAATACAGTTTAACGTCCTTCCCATCGATAGCCGCATCAAAGGATTTTTGCTCGATACTGTCGCCAGCTATTTCTTCGGCGCTTCGCTTGTTCGCTCCTTGCTGACAGGAATATGCCATTGAGGCAGCTGCCAATAGGGTAATGAAAACATTTTTTCTCATTTTCTTTATCGTTTATAGTTGTTGTGTTTATCTTCTTCTACCAGAACCTCACATAAACTGCTGTTACAAGCAGCAAAGTGATCACAATTAAGACCAAAATAGATGGTTCTACCTTAAACATTCCGCGATCTAATTGGAAAGCTTTCGGACTAACCTTCGGTCCAAATAAACTCACGCCAATCATCAATAACATGGTGAAAGCAAAGGCCAGTCCCATACAGATCTGGAATGGGATTTCATATACCCCATTTTTATTTAAATAAGCGGTATATATCCACGTTTCAGGCCCAAATACCTTTGTTGCAAATTCGTTAAAAAATACGGAAAGCACAAATCCGGCAATAAGACCGACTATAGCCGCGGCTCCTGTGGTTCGCTTCCAAAACATACCTAATAGGAACATTGCAAAAACACCGGGACTAATAAAACCTGTATACTTTTGGATAAATGTAAACCCTCCTGCGCCACCAATGCCTAATGTATCATCCCATGTAAATAGCACAGCCACCACAATAGATGCAATAATCGTCAATTTGCCAATCCACACCATTTTGCCTTCGCTAGCATCCTTGTTCAGATATTTTTTATAAATATCCAAGGTAAATATGGTTGCAATACTGTTTGCTTTCCCTGCAAGACCCGCTACAATAGCGGCGGTTAATGCGGCCAATGCTAACCCCTTCATACCATTAGGTAGATAACCCAGAATAGCGGAATATGCATTATCTGCATGGAATACGCCGCCCGGAGCCATCTCTTCTTGCAAGGCACCATTCTTATATAGCACATAAGCTGCGATACCTGGAAGCATCACGATAATCGGCATAAATAGCTTCAGGAAACCAGCAAAAAGAATACCCGTGCGAGCCGTCTTTAAGTCTGCTCCCAACGCTCGCTGAGTAATATATTGATTACAGCCCCAGTAGTTCAAGTTTACAATCCATATCCCTGCAAGATACATTCCGATACCAGGCAACATTAAGTATTTATTAATTTCTTCCTGTGAGGCACCTGGTCCCGGTTTCTCCACAATCATATTGAAATGCTCAGGTGCATCCGTCATCAACTTATTGAATCCCGCTAACACATTTTGGCCTAGGCCAAAGTGTTCGCTGACCAATGTTAAAGCTACGTATGTAGTAGCTACACCACCGATAATCAACACGACCACCTGAATAACATCGGTAAAACCAATGACACGCATTCCGCCCAACGTGATAATAATCGCAAATACCGCAAGTGCTACCACAATTAAATGAAACGTATCCCCACCACCGGCCATACTGGATATCGCAATTGCCCCTAAATAAAGAATAGAGGTTAAGTTTACAAAGACATACAAAAACAGCCAAAATACGGCCATAATGAGACTCGTTGTCTCATTGTAGCGATTGTTCAAGAACTGCGGCATCGTAAAGATTTTATTCTTCAGATACACGGGAATAAACCATACCGCAACGATAATAAGCGCAACCGCAGCAATAATCTCGTAGGCTGCCACGGCTATACCTACTTCAAAACCGTTTCCGCTCATTCCGATAAATTGCTCTGCCGAGATATTGGAAGCAATCAACGACGCTCCGATAGCCCACCAAGTCAACGAACCTTCTGCAAGAAAATAATCCTTACTTGTGTTTTGCGCCGCCGTTTTCTTACGGTAGATCCAGTAGCCGTAACCGGCTACAACAAAAAAGTAGATTACAAAGATAATGTAGTCTACGGTTGCAAATTTTTCCATGTGTTATACAGCTTATAGATAAAAAAGGCTTTCCGTTACATTATCATGTGTTGGAAAGCCTCGGTTAGGTTATTTTTTTAGCAGGTAATATAGTTCATTCCACTTGAGTTGGTTCTCCAAACCTGTCAATGTTGTATTTTCATCAATAGCAACATATTCCAACCCAGCTATGCGTGCAAAATCCTCCAAATATTCTGGCGTCAAGCTTAGACTATATGCCGTGTGGTGCGCCCCTCCGGCATAAATCCAGGCACTACATCCTGTTTTCATATCCGGTAGCGGTCTCCATAACACGCGCGCCACAGGTAATTTCGGAAGCTTCTCCACCACCGGCACCCCTTCCACTTTATTGACGATCAAGCGGAAGCGCGTTCCCATATCTACCAACGAAGCGTTTAACGCGGGGCCGCTTATACCGTTAAATACTAAACGTGCCGGATCAGCTTTTCCTCCAATACCCAACGGATGCACTTCTATCCGCGGTTGATGGGCTGCCAACGCCGCATCTACTTCCAACATGTGCGATCCCAGCACCATTGCATTGTCCGGATCGAAATGGTAGGTATAATCTTCCATAAAAGCGGTTGTGCCCGGTAGTCCCGCACCCATTACTTTACAAGCACGAACCAAAGCTGGCGTTTTCCAATCTCCTTCTCCTGCAAATCCATATCCTTTTGCCATCAAACGTTGGACAGGTAATCCCGGTAGTTGCACCATACCATGCAAATCTTCGAACGTATCTGTAAATCCTTTGAAATTTCCTGCCTCCAAAAATTTGCGAAGTCCGATCTCTATTTTAGCAGCCTCGATCAAGCTTTGGCGATGTTCTCCTCCCTCCACTACGTTTGGTGCAAGTTCATACGTTTCTTCATACTCTTTTAACAAGGCTTGCAGTTCCTCTTTGCTTGTTTCATTAATCACTGCCACCAAATCACCGATAGCATAAGTATTTACCGAAAAACCAAATTTCGTTTCAGCTTCTACTTTGTCACCGTCTGTAACCGCTACATTTCGCATATTATCGCCAAAACGGGCAAACTTTGCCCCTTGCCAATCATGCCACGCAGCAGCAGCCCGCACCCATACATTAATTCTGTCGATTACTTCCTCATCCTGCCAATGGCCGGTCACGACCTTACGTCCGATATTTAATCGCGTTACAATATGTCCAAATTCCCGATCGCCATGTGCACTTTGATTAAGGTTCATGAAATCCATATCCATTGTTTCCCATGGAATATCTCTATTGTATTGCGTATGCAGGTGCAGTAACGGTTTCTGTAAAGCTTTTAGCCCTCTTATCCACATTTTAGCTGGAGAGAACGTATGCATCCATGTTATCAATCCGATACATTCGCGGGTGGCATTAGCCTCCACAATCGTATTATAAATCTCGTCGCTGTTTTTTACAATCGGTTTGTAGATGACCTCAACCGGTATGTTTTCGTGAGCCGAAAGATAGTCCGCAATTTCTGCGGCATGCACAGCTACCTCCCGTAGTGTTTCTTCTCCATATAAATCTTGGCTTCCTGTCAGGAACCAGACTTGTAGTTTGTTTAATGCGATATTCATTGTTTTGTTTTTTTAACCCTATTAACCTTTTTTACTCCTGTCCATAGTACGCGTCCGTACCATGTTTGCGGTCATAATGCTTTTTGATCAATGCATCCTTAAGCCGAGGCGCTTTCGGATTGATCTGTTCTGTTAAATACGCCATTTGTGCTACCGTTTCCAATACCGCACTATTATAGACGGATTTGATACCTGTCTTCCCCCATGCAAAAGGAGCGTGATTTCCGACCAGTACCATTTCCACTTCTTTATAATCTAACTGTTGTGCTTCAAAGTGGTTAATAATCTGGAAACCTGTTTCGTATTCATAGTTCCCAACAATCATTTCGTCACTCATCGGCGGGGCACATGGTATATCAACCGTCAGGTGATCGGCATGGGTTGTTCCGAAAATAGGAATATCCCGTTGACTCTGTGCCCATGCAGTGCCATATGTCGAATGTGTATGGGTAATTCCACCGATACCTTCCCAATGCTTATAAAGTACGGCATGCGTCTTTGTGTCTGAAGAAGGACGCAAATTCCCCTCTACTATATTTCCCTCAAAATCTACAATGACCATTTGATGTGGTGTAAGCTCTTCGTAGGGAATACCGCTCGGTTTAATAGCAAAAACGCCTTTTCCACGATCCGCCACACTTACATTTCCGAAGGTAAACAGTACTAATCCTAATTTAGGCAGCTGCATGTTGCATTCGTATGCCTCTTCTTTTATTGCTGTATACATTTATTATTGTTGATATATTGTTGATAAGGTTAATTAACCTTCCGCTTCTACAAAAGCACCTAGTGATTTATATTGTTGATATCGCTCTGCATAAATGGCCACCATTTCCGGACGAGGTTCGTAAGTGCGTTCAAAACCTTGTCCCATGGCTTCCATTGCGTCTTCTACCTTACTATAAATACCTGCCGCCACCGCCGCAAACATCGCTGCTCCGAGAGCACAAGTTTGTTCCGACTTATGAACCCTTATAGGCATATTGATTACGTCGGCCATCGTCTGCATAATGTATGGAGACTTTTTCGCCACGCCGCCCAATCCGATAATTCCTTTAACGGGGATACCTTCGTTTATAAAACGGTCGACAATATTTTTTGCGCCGAAACAGGTTGCTTCTACAATTGCACGGAAGATACGTGGTGCATCTGTACCGAGGTGTAAACCTTTTATTGCGGCTTTCAATGTTTGGTCGGCATCAGGCGTGCGACGACCGTTAAACCAATCAAGTGCAAGCTCAGACGTAGTCGTCACAGGTAAAGTTTCTGCCCGTCTTCCTAACTCGGGAATGATTTGGTCATCAATAAAATCAATCACTTTTCGTAAGTCGTCCTCTCCCAAGATCCCACTATCTGCCAACAGATTTTTTACTGGCCACGTCAGTACTTGTTTGAACCAAGCATAGGCGTCACCAAAGGCCGACTGACCCGCTTCCATACCAATCATACCGGGGATAACCGAACCATCTACCTGTCCGCAAATACCTTTTACGAGTGTATCTGTTACTTCTTCTCTTGGTGCAACCAGCACATCGCAGGTCGACGTACCAATCACCTTACTCACGTAATAAGGTTCAATCTCTCCGCCCACGGCTCCCATGTGGCAATCAAATGCACCAACACCCACCACAACATCAGTGGTCAGTCCCAATCGATTTGCCCATTCTTCTGATAATGTGCCGGCAGATTGATCAGAGGTATATGTTTCCGTAAATAAACGTTCCGTTATGCCATCTAATAAAGGATCTAATGCACTAAAAAATGCATTGGGTGGTAAACCGCCAAATTCGGCCGCCCAAAGCGATTTATGCCCCGCGGCACAAACACTGCGTTTGATGTCTGCTGCACGCGCTCCTCCAGTAAGTAGAAAAGGGATGTAGTCGCAATGCTCCACCCAGGTGTAGAGCGCTTTTCTCACCGACTCATCTACACGTAAAATATGAAGTAATTTTGCCCAAAACCATTCGGAAGAATAGACCCCTCCCACATATTTCAAATAATTGACATCAAATTCCTTAGCATGATCATTGACTTGCTGCGCTTCCTGTACGGCTGTATGGTCTTTCCACAATACAAACATAGCATTTGGATTATCAGCAAATTCGTCTAACAACGCCAACGGAACACCACGCTCATCTACCGCTACTGGTGTAGACCCGGTGGTATCTACCGAAATAGCTTTCACTTGTTTTGCAGAAAGGATTCCCTCTGCTTTTTTTAAACAATCCTTTACCGTAGCTTCCAGCCCCTCTATATAATCTAATGGATGTTGGCGAAACCGGCTAGCCGATGCATCACAAAATTCTCCTTTTTTCCATCTTGGATAATAAAACACGGAAGAAGCAATTTCGTTTCCATTACTTGCATCTACCAATACAGCTCGAACCGAGTCGCTACCGTAATCCAATCCAATCACATACGATTTTTCCATTATGAACACCTTTACTGGTTTATAACACCTTTTTCCGTCCTTCTTCCATATCTTTTTACCATGGACGCAGGAACTTCCCTTTCAAAATTAATGTCAAATTAACACTTATTTTTAGAAAAGTGAAAATTTTATTTTATTTTTAGTAGGTTTAGAAGTTTGAAGAGGTTGATAAAGTTAAAGGGGTTAATAAAGTTGATATAGGTTAAGGGACTTTAGAAAAGTAACAACAAAAGAATGGATTTTTACAAGGGTGAACCCAAAATATTACTAGCTGTAGATTGTGTTATCCTAGGCTTTAATGGTGAGTCATTAGAAATATTATTAGTCAAAAGAGGGATTGCTCCAGAGCGTAATAAATGGAGCTTGATGGGCGGCTTTGTGCAGGAAGACGAGAGTCCGGAAAGGGCTGCTTCACGTGTACTCAAAAAACTCACCGGTTTAGAAAACGTCTACATGGAAAACTGTGGCATATTTGGTGAACCTGGCCGTGAAAAGCGCCGGGTCGTCAGTATTGCGTACTTTGCGCTGATAGACACAAAACAATACAAACATATTCTCAGTGAGGAGTATGAAGCAAAATGGTTCCCGTTAAATAAACACCCAAAGCTTATTTTTGATCACGAAGATATGATTGCTGCTGCGAAGCACATGCTACGTACGAAAGCAGCGTTGTACCCAATCCTATTCGAGCTATTGCCAGAAAAGTTTACTATCCCTCAGATTGCATCCTTATACGAATGTGTATACAATATCGATCTGGATAAGCGGAACTTTAGCCGTAAACTCCTTTCTTCGGGACTCATCATCAAATTAAACGAAAAAGATAAAGAGAACTCAAAAAAAGGTGCTTTTTATTATCGGTTAAATATGGATATATATAAGGAGAAGATCATGTCGTTCCTCCGTTACCTGCCTAGTTGGTCTATCGAGTGATCACCGATCACTGATTTACAACGACGGCCGGATATTGACATAGAACGGGGTCTCTTTCTGTTCCTTTTTTTGTTGTTTGATAATTTGCGCTGCATATTTCCCCATCAGCTCGAAGTCGGTTGATATGGTAGCGATCCCGTTGAGAATAAACTTTTTCAGCGGTGTTTCATTATAGGAAATCACGCCTATGTCCTTCCCAATTTGATAAGCTTTTGCTATTGATTTTTCCAACATGTTTACCAAATCGTCTTCGGCTAGAATAATATAGCACTCTCCCTTTTTTAATGTCTCGGCGGAAAGATTGCCTACAAGCAGATGATCAAATGCGTATTGCTGGCAAAATCTATAAAAGCCTTTGATAATAGCCTTTGGATAGTCGCTATTGTCGGGGAAAACAAGTTTCAATGTCCGATATCGGGAAAGGGAAGACAACATTTTTTCCAAGGCTTCATAAATATCCTTTTCATAGTTTTCGTAGACTGCATCAAAGTTTCCTTCCAGCCCATCGATGAGTTTGCCTAATAACATCAATTTATCCATCGGGATAAGTTTTAGAACCTCGGGGGCTTGATCGCTTCCCTCTTTGAAATGGGGAAACACCACATAATGGTCATACTGTTTCGTCAAATTCAGCAACAGGCTGCGCAGATGTGAGATATCACTGTTATATACAAATAAATCCAATGACGCTTCCTCTCCCAATTCACGTGCAAATGCATCGTAAATAATTTTCTTATGTGCACTGAGTTTATTTAGAAATAGGGCAATCTTCTGTTTGCTTACAACATCTGATTTCGCGACGAAATACCCTTTTCCAGGTGTGGAAGAAATAATATCTAAGCTTTTAAGATGTCTGTAACCTTTTTCTACTGTATCTCGGGAAATATCAAAATAGACACTCACTTCATTGATCGATGGGAGGATATCTCCCTGCTTTAACTGATTCTTTCGCACACCTTCAATAACCGCATCTGCCAATTGCAAATACTTTGGCGTAGATGAAAACTCACTGATCTGGATACTTTTGATAAAATCAATGTCGCTCATGTTATCTCTGTTAGCTATAGAAAAGCTAAAGAAACGCTTTTTTTAGAAAAAACGCAACTTTTTCCTTGTGTAGCATGATAAGCATCAGCAATCCAGCAAATTATGGCATTAGTTATATTTCTACTCAGTCCAATAGAATCAATATTTTCTCATAAAAATCAAGAAACAAAATTAATCTTCGGTAAATAATTTTTCCCTATAAATAGCTTTTAAAGATCAAAAAAATGTTTACTAAAACTGGCCTCGGTAACTTTTCTAACTCAAGGTTTGTTTTTGGTAAGTGACCTCGGTCGTTCGTCCAAAACAAACTTTCTTTTCACAAAATCAAACGTTCCTTTTTTAAATAGCCGTGGTCATTTTGAGGAGTTTGAACACAAAAAAAGCCGACACCCTAAGATGCCGGCCTACCTATTAAGTTATGAAAAGGTCTCTATTCGCTTTTCTTGAAGGTTAAATCGGTTATCGCCTTTTTGATACGTCCGCCATTTTGGAACAGCACCCTTCTGCGGTGAATATTTGCAGCAGTTACGTCGTCTGCTGTTTCACTGCCTATACTGCTTGTACCTAAACGAAAAGATCCCAGACCGCCCAAACGAACAATATAACCCCGGGAGATATTACGCGGGATTTCCCGCACCAAGCTGTATAATACCGCCATGACATCCGCCTCGTTAACAGAAGATGCATGAGAGATATCAGACGCCAGATCTTCTAAGGTAATCTCACCGCTACTCACCGGCCGTGCATAAAACTTTTTAGGGGCAGCGGCATCCTGCGGGTTGCCGATTTCCTGTACATTGAATTTAATTGCCATAATACTAAAGTTTAAAAGTTAAAAAATGTTTATCGGTATCGGCCTATAGCAACATCGACGAGCTCTTTCCAACGTTGCTTTCCGATACCTTTTCTTTTGTTCTTACTCCTCGCGAGATGATCGAACAGGACAAACGTAAAGACAGCATCGAAAGAAAAAAAATAAAGACACAATATGGGACAACATGGGACAATGTGGCACATTTCTATCTGACAAATTTGTTCTTACGTAGTGATGTCTACTCCTCGCGAGATCAACGAACAGGACAAACATAAAATATCCTTCAAATCTCTTTGTCCAAAATGACCGGAAATGACTAAAATGGCATTAAATGTCCGAAAATGATCGAAATGTCCAAAATTGGTACCTTTTCGGAACTAATAAGCGAAATGACGACAAATGAGTAAGAATAACTCCATTCGTTATATTTCGATTGAACCTCTCGAGAGAAGTAACTAAAAAGAAGTACTTATGGTTAATACGGTGACCATACACCATGATAAAAACACGATACGGGGTCTTTACTTATTAAGAAAATATTTTGGAATGGCGTTTACAACACCATACAGAACGAAACTAGCTTATTAGGTTAGTGTTTGTGAATTCCCAAAAACAGGCGCTTTCTTAAAGAGTCCACCTAGCAAATTTTTAACTAATCCACCAATCGCATCAATAATAGTTTTACCCCAATTATTAGATGAACCAGATGGTAGGTTTCCTGCACCATAAGAAGAATAAACCCTAATAGAAACTTTTCCGTTAAAATTTGGTGTATTAGTAGTGTTAAAATTTGGAATGGCAAATGAATAATTGTCTAATGTGTCCGTCAAAGTTCCACTAATGCTTATTTCTTGTATTTGATTACTTTTAATTGGCCATTGTAAACTTAGAGCTGAATAGCTTTGATTTTGGATATTGGCATCGTAAGCCAATTCATATTCAAAAGAATACCAAGTATTGGGTGCCACCTGAAATCCTTCAATCATGGAAGCAACGTTTGTATTCTGCCCAAAATCTATAAAGCCCTCGTTTGTATAATTTAACAATGGGGAGTTGCTTTTGTTACTGCCCATTAACATTAAAGAATGAACAATGTTGCTAGATTGTATATAACTGGTAGGTTTGGTATAATAGTACATTCTTAACACGCCCCGAAATTTATTGTATAGCATAAAATATAAATGGTCACTTATTGAAGTTGTATTAAAGGTATTATATACTAATTCCCATCCATCAACGCCCTTATAATCATGTACAATTTCATCTGGTATTTGACGACTTGCAGTAGATCCCCACGGAACGATAACCTGGGTACTTCCAAGAGGGGTAGGCATTGTATCAGCATTTTCCCAATCAAATGGAACAGTGGGAATTGCGAATGTAGAAAAATCACTGGTTTCAAATAATTCGGAACTTTCTTGATGATTCGAAAACTCCTGCTTTGCACACGAAACTGCCAAGCTGCTGACGAAATAGAATAATTAGCTTCTTCATAGTAAAATTGTTAATGTTAAAATTATTTTCCAATAAAAATCTCGGAGGGACTTACAATTGCCTATATAAACTTACAAAGTTTAATTAAAATTATGAATGTTTTTTTCGCAACGTGAATATCTAAAATTAGGTTAGGCAGTTTCAACAGAACCTTATATGGTAAATTTCCCACAAAATAGTTTCAATAAATTCACCACAAAGGGCCTGAAAAGGTCGATATCGAATTCTCCCTAATGTCTATAGGGTCCCCTCATAAGAAACGATGTCATCGACCTCAGTTTTACTATGATGAGCATTTGGGGAAGGTAATGCTCTAAATGAACAAAATAAAAATGACCGAGTAAAATCAGATTTTACTCGGTCATTTCTTTAAAGTCCACTAAAAAAGTAATGTTTTTTCAGCGCTGCCCTAAAGCTAGATTTTTAGTTATACAAACTAAAGATTAATTGTAACCTGGATTCGGTTCCATATTAGGATTTGCATCGATTTCCGCAATAGGGATAGAAAACATTACTCTAAAATTATCAGGTGCGATATCTGCACTTGGTAATGCATCTGAATCAGGAATAGTCCGGGTCTCGTTCTTTCTAAAAATATCAGTCGACCTAAGACCTTCGCCGATAAACTCTAATCTCCTTTGTGTCTTAATTTCCTCTTTTAAATCAGCTAAACTCATAGAAGCTATTGGATCCAAACCTCTGTTAGTGCGGAGTTCATTTACATCAGCCAACGCCGACGATATATTCGGAGAAGTTAACTCGGTATAAGCTTCCGCTCTGCTTAGATAGATTTCCGCTATGCGCAGGATTTTAATATCCACTAGACCATCTGCCCCCTCTGCGGTATTACCTCTAAATTTATTTAAGAAATACGCGCCATCTTTCGCATAGATGAACCCATTTCTTACGTCATCATCCTCAAGCAATGAGCGAAACGCATCGGTAGGACGGATATCTCCGTAACCTATATCTGGATCATTATACATCTGTCCAAAATTGTCTGCACCACGGTTTTCCGTAGATTTAAATTTCAAAGAAAAGATTTCTTCTGAAGTATTATTTCCACTGTATGCAGTTTCGATATTACCCACTGTCCAAAGAGGATATTTAGAAATAATTTTATTGGCTTCTGTAATACAGTCATCAAACCGCCCCATATACAAATAAACTCGAGCAAGAAGAGCCGTCGCCGCATCTTTAGAACCTCTGTACACTGCAGCACTTCCGCTAGACATATCGGGAGCCAAATCCTGAGCTTTCTTTAGGTCGTCAATAATAGCGTTATAAGTTTCCGCTAAAGTATTCCGAGTTGGATGAAAATTGGCTGGGTCTTTTACAGTCTCTAAAACAACTGGAATTCCTGTATTTGCACCTGATGGATTTGCTCCTACGTTTGTATAGGGTCTGGCAAACCGTCTAGCTGCATCTAAATGAGCTAAAGCCCGTAAAAAATAAGCCTCTCCTTTATAAGGGGTGATATCGTCAGTATCAGGAAGTTCATTGATAACTACATTCGCTCCATAAATCGTTTTATATAATGCTGTCCACGTAGTTCCCTGACTTGCGAGAGTCGGATTCCATAAATAGCGGAATTCATTTAAAAAACGATTGGAGTTAGCTGAAGTGATTTTAACATTATCACCTGTTACTTCAGAAACAACCTGAAAATCTCTACCGTAGTAGCCGACAACTTGCATTTGCTCGTAAACTCCATTAATCAGCTGCCTTGCATAAGTCTCATTAACCACATCCTCTTCAGGTAACGAATTATGGGGGGTTAAGTCAAGTGCGTCCGAACAACCGTTTAGAAATAAAGCGGAGGCGATCATGGACGACAATATATATTTACTAAATTTTTTCATGAATCAATTATTTAAAATGACGCGGTTACACCAAAAGTTATTATTTTCGCTGTAGGATATCTAAAAAAGTCAACACCAGAGTTCGCAACCGCGACGCTCGAAGTACTAGTCGGTACTAGTGGCGCTGTGTTAACGTCAGGGTCAAATCCTTTGTATCCCGTTAATGTGATAAGGTTTTCTGCTTGGGCGTAAATCTTGATCTGACTAGCACGAATTTTCTCCAATACGGTTTTTGGCAGATTGTAACCCAATCTAACATTCCGCAACCTAGCATAATCCAAGTATTCTAAATATCGTGTTGAAATGGAATTAGATAGGCTTCCATTATTCCATTCAGCCTTAGGCTTATCTGAAATATCTCCCGGATTTTGCCATCTATTAACGGCATCTACACCAAAGTTATAATTAGGCGAGTTACCATCATTTTCCCAATATTGTCTTGTTCTATTCAATGCTTTATTACCTGCGCTAAAAGAAATCAAAAATGAAAGATCAATATCCTTGTAACTTAAACGGTTTGTCAAACCTCCTGTTATTTTAGGTAAAGCCGTACCAACATATCTTCTTGCTGCTTGTGAATAGGTACTCGTTAGGTTTCCATCTGCGTCGTACCATTGAGGGGCTCCATTGTCAGGATTTACTCCCGCCCACTCTTGCATATACCAACTAGCTATCGAATGACCTACTTCTATCCGCTGATTAGTGTTAGAAGCTGGTGTAATAGGGTTATCATTAACAAGAGAAAGTACTTCATTTTTCAAGGTGGAAAAATTACCACTTATATTCCAACTAAAGTTCTCATTCTTAATTGGTGTCGATCCTAACGTAACTTCCCATCCTTGATTCAAAATAGAGCCTATATTTGAGTTGATAGTTGAGAATCCAGTTGTACCTGATAGAGGGGCTTGAAGAATTAGGGCTTCCGATCTTTTATCAAAAAACTCTACTGACCCGTCTAAATAACCGTTGAATAAAGCAAAGTCGATTCCAACATCAAACATTTTGGTTTTTTCCCAAGTAAAGCCCGGATTAGCAACCTGACTGGCTATTGCCGCACTCTCATCATTGTAAACCGCATCAAATCTATACAAAGCGTTAAACGGATAGTTTCTGTTAGTAAATAAGAAATCTGCGTTACCCATGCGTCCGTAGCTAGTTCGCAATTTCAAACTATTTATCCAACTGACATTTTCTAGGAATTGTTCGCTACTAATAAGCCAAGCTGCGCTTCCAGAATAAAATGTACCGTAACGACTATCTTTAGGGAAGCGTGATGAACCATCTCTTCTAATGCTTGCTCCCACAAAATATTTTGCATCAAAGTCGTAATTAGCATTCAAAAAGACACTATGGAAAGCAAATTGTTCTCTATCGCCATCTACATCAAGTGGCTTTGCCGCAACACCCGGTTGCTGTAACTCACTACTAGCAAACCCTTGTGATGCCATGTATGTCCAACGGTAGTCATTCTTTTGGAATTCATTACCTAACAAAAGGTTTAAACTATGCCCTCCTTCAAATGTTTTATTATAGGTCAACAACTGGTTTGTTAAGAGGTTCGTGTTCTTAACATTGCTATTCTGCAATAAACCATCATAGTTTCTACCGTTATATCCGATTGGATCCCACCAAACACGTTCTTCAACGTTAATCATTTCGGCATTTCCTCGTACAACAAGTCGCAAACCATCTATAATATTCCAACCAAATGCTCCATTGAAAGAATTGTATAGGTTATTATTGAAATTATAATCGTGCTCTATGGTATGCATAAAGTTCCCTCCCATAAGCGTTGGTCTGTATGTCGCTGGTATATTTCCAAATGGTGCGTAACCAGAAGTACCGGGTTGACCAGAACTAAAGCCGTCAGACAATGAACCATCCGCATTATATGCTGGAACGTAAGGTGTATTAAAAAACATTTGCAGAAGCGGAGACGCATAACCATTCCCAGCATTTGCACTTCGCTGATCTGTATATGATCCATTAAGTTTAAAACTTAGATCAAACTTATCAGACAATTTATGATCAACATTAAGACGAGCACCGTAACGTTTGAAATGGCTACCTACTAATCCCCCCTTCTGGTCAAAATATTCACCAGAACCGAAATATTGGGTTTTCTCATTTCCTCCTGATGCAGAAAGATTGTACGTTTGATTTTTCGTAGACTGGAAAGCTTCATCATACCAGTTGGTGTTGTTCCCAGCTAACATATCCGGTCTTCTCTCCAAGATATCAGATTCCGACATACCTGCTGTGCGCATTAATTCACGTTGGTAAGAGAGCAACTGGGAAGAGTTCATTAAATCAATTTTCCCTGCCACGTCTCCTCCTCCAAATTTAGCATTTAAAGTGATATTGCTTTGTCCCGCTTGTCCAGATTTAGTAGTGATTACAATAACGCCGTTTGCGCCCCTCGCACCATAAATCGCTGTTGCAGCTGCATCTTTTAGAACCGTGATATTTTCAATATCTGCAGGATTCAAACTAGAAATAACATCTTGTGTTGGAGTATTCTGCGTTAAATCTCCGTTTGTCATAATAACACCATCAAGCACATATAACGGACTTGAAGATGCAGAAATAGAACCAATACCACGTATTCTTACCTCTGTTCTTGATCCAGGCTGGCCGGAGTTCGCAGATGCTGTAACCCCAGATGCATTACCTTGTAACATTTGATTAACGTCGGGTAACGTAGTGTTATTTAATGCTTCCGCATCAACAACAGAAGTGGCAATAGTAGACTTTAATTTTGAAACCGTAGAATATCCTGTAACTACAACTTCATCCAAAGTCTCTTCGTCGCTAACCAACTGTACGTTTACAACAGAACGACTACCGACCGCAATACGTTGGCTGTTGAAACCCACGTAGGAAAAAACGAGTGATGCATCATTCCCTAGTACCTGGATAGAATAATTTCCAGATCCATCAGTCTGCGTGGCATTTGAAGTACCAACTATAGCCACGGAAACTCCCGACAATGGAGATCCATCACCGGCCGATGTCACGCGACCACTCACTTGCCGATTTTGTGCAAACGTCACCCCTACCAGGCACGTTAACACAAAAAATAAACTGAGTAATTTTTGTTTCATGTTTGTGTTTGTTTAGTTATTAATTTGTTGATTGTTTATTGTTTTTGTTGTGTAATAAGTTACTAAAGTATACGACAATTTGTTATTACGTTACACACCCTATACAGAATTATCATATTATAAGCTATCAAATTAATACAACCCGAGGTTGAGTAACTTAAAAGCCTACATCATGCATAGTTTGTGTGTAAAAACGTTACTGTTTTAACAAAGAAAATACAATGGAGTAGTTAATAAATTCCGTTTCATCTGTGTTGTTTGTTTAGTTAATCATTTTTTCTATCTCTCCCGTTAACGGAAAACACGTTAACAGTACGCTATATCTGTTAAAAACTGTTAAACTATGCAAACATAAAAAAATAACTTTGTTCTTGCAACTTTTCAAAAAAACTAAAATAACGCTGATACACTATCAACAAATAATGTGAAAGAATACAAAATAGGAAATAAAACATAACAAAATAATAGAATATAGAAATACCGTAAACACAAAACTTTATTCCAAAAAAAATAATATAATAGAAATATAAGCACAGTATACAATAGACTAAAAACAGATATAATCTCCGAGTCCATTGACATAAAATATTATATTTTCCCCTTATCTTTGCACCATGCGTTTTGATATCATTACTGTTTTACCGGGCTTACTGGAAAGTCCTTTTGCACATTCTATTCTACAACGCGCTCAACATAAGGGCCTGGTGGAAATCCATGTACATAATTTACGGGATTATGCGACGAACAAGCATAAATCTGTCGATGACTACCCTTACGGCGGTGGCTCGGGAATGGTGATGCAGATAGAACCCTTTGCGGCCTGTATCGAAAAATTACAAACAGAACGACAATATGACGAGGTGATCTACATGACGCCGGATGGGGAAACCCTTAACCAAGAAATTGCTAATGCGCTATCATCCATCGAAAATGTCATTATCCTCTGCGGGCACTATAAAGGGATCGACCAACGTATTCGGGATGTATTTGTGACGAGAGAAATTTCAATGGGTGACTACGTACTGTCTGGTGGTGAGCTACCGGCGGCAATATTGGTCGATGCGGTGGTTCGTTTGATACCGGGCGTGCTGTCGGATGAGACTTCTGCATTATCTGATTCTTTCCAAGACGGCCTGTTGGATGCGCCTATATATACGCGACCTGCGGAATGGCGTGGACATCACGTTCCCGACATCCTACTCAGTGGCCATGAAGCGAAAATCGCTGCCTGGCGTTACGAGCAACAACTGAAACGAACGGAAGAACGTCGCCCAGATTTGTTAAATGATTAAGATTAATCCATAATTTTTATTTTTTTATCAAAAAAAGTTTGCTAAATAAAAAATATTCATAAATTTGCGCTATACAAATGATCATGAAACAAGTACATACAAACTGGTGGTGGCCCGAAGCAGACAGCGTCGGGAATGTGTTTGGCATGTATTAAAAGATATTCATAATCAACCAAAACCATTTTGAAAGTAAGCCCGACGATTAAACGTCGGGCTTTTTTTTATTTTTGGTATCATAAAGACTAGAAACAACAAGATTAACAATGAAATATTCACTGAAGACAAATTACAGAAAGATATTGGCGGACACTACAACGCCCGTGAGCATCTATCTCCGTTTGCGGGATACCTTTCCTAACAGTTTGCTCCTGGAAAGCTCAGAGTACCACAGTCGTGACAACAATATCAGCTATATTTGCTGCGATCCAATTGCAGGTATTACCCTCAATAAACAGCAGCTTCGCATCATTGAGCCCGGCGCACAGCCCATTTATAAAGCTGCTGACGAAATCAACCTCCGAGAGGAAGTGTCTGCTTTTCGGAAAAAATTTTCCCAAGTGGAAATTGAAGGTATAAATGTTATTTCTTCCGGCCTATTCGGATACTTTACTTTTGATGCTGTTGAACACTTTGAAGATATCGAGTTAACGGCAGGCACGCATACAGCACGAGAAATTCCTTATATGCAATACCATGTGTACCGTTATGTTATCGCCATCGACCATTTCAGAAATCAACTGTATATCTTCGAAAATCTGCTGGCCGACGAATCTTCCGATCTGGATCGACTGGAATATTTAATACAGAATAAAAATTTCCCCGAATATCATTTCAAACGCCAAGGCGGTGAGTCGTCTAATATGACGGATGAAGACTTCAAAAGTCTGGTCAACAAGATGAAACAACACATACAGCGCGGAGATGTTTTTCAGATTGTACCATCACGTGCGTTCTCCACACCCTTTGCGGGAGACGAGTTTAACGTATACCGTGCTTTGCGATCCGTCAACCCTTCGCCTTATCTTTTCTATTTTGATTACGGTGATTTCAAACTATTTGGTTCATCGCCAGAGGCCCAATTGACCATCAAAAAAGGAGAAGCCACTATCTATCCAATCGCTGGAACGTTTAAGCGTACCGGTGATATGGAAAAGGATGAAAAGATTGCAGAAGAACTGAAAAATGACCCAAAGGAATCCGCCGAGCACGTCATGTTGGTTGACTTAGCGCGCAATGATTTGAGTCGTCATTGTACAAACGTAAAAGTAAAATCATATAAAGAAGCACAATATTATTCCCATATTATCCATTTGGTCTCTAAAGTTTCTGGCAAGCTCAACCTCGCCTCCAATCCGTTTGACGTCGTAGGCGATACCTTTCCCGCAGGGACATTATCGGGCGCTCCTAAACATAAAGCACTTACGCTTATAGACCGCTACGAAGGCTTCCCGCGCTCCTTCTACTCCGGCGCCATAGGTTACATGGGCTTTAACGGGGATTTCAACCACGCCATCATGATCCGTTCCTTCCTGAGCAAACAGAATGTTTTACATTACCAAGCTGGTGCAGGTATCGTGCTGGATTCTGACGCTGAAAAAGAACTACAAGAAGTAAACAATAAAATTGCGGCTTTACGCCGCGCTTTAGAAATTGCAGAAACGCTATAACACAAAATGAGTAACAATAAGATATTAGTAATCGACAATTACGATTCATTCACCTATAACCTTGTACATTTATTGCAGGAACTAGGACAAGCATACACCGTATGGCGAAATGATAAATTCAAGCTGGAAGATGTCGAGCCGTTTGATAGGATTTTGCTGTCGCCTGGCCCCGGAATACCGGAGGAAGCTGGTCTTTTAATGGATGTTATCCGTCAATACGCCCCCTCGAAGAGCATCTTAGGTATCTGTTTGGGGCAGCAGGCTATTGCCGAGGTATTTGGAGGAACGCTATACAACATGCCGAAGCCCCTACATGGTGTTGCTACCGACATTATTATTACCGACGACACGGAGAAGCTGTTTCAAGACTTCCCTAAGGATTCTAAAATTGGGAGATATCATTCGTGGGCAGTCACGAAAGAAAATCTACCGACGTGCCTTCAGGTAACAGCAGTCGATTCGGATGGGGTTATTATGGCACTGCGTCATAACCAATATGATGTACGTAGCGTGCAGTTTCATCCGGAGTCGGTACTGACAACAAATGGAAAAAAGTTGATGGAAAACTGGTTGTTATAAACATCTTTACAAACAAACAATGACTATATTAGACAAAATAATAGAACGGAAAAAAATAGAAGTAGCGGAAGCTAAAAAGCAAGTTTCGTTGGAAGAACTGGAGCAGTATCCGTTTTTCAGCAGGACTTGTTATTCACTGAAAGACTATGTACTGCATCCTGAACGGACGGGCATTATCGCAGAATTTAAACGGGCATCGCCGTCAAAAGGGCTCATCAACGGAACATCTAGCGTTGCAGAAGTCGTTCAAGGCTATCAGAAGGCGGGGGCATCGGCGGTATCAGTACTGACAGACCCGGATTTTTTCAAAGGTTCCCTTGCGGATTTAAGCAGTGCGCGGGAGGTATTGACTATTCCTTTGCTACGTAAAGAGTTTATCGTAGACACGTATCAGATAGCTGAAGCTAAAGCGCATGGTGCTGATATTATCCTCTTGATTGCAGCGTGTTTAAATAGCGATGAAATAAAAGCTTATTCGGATTACGCTAAATCGTTGGGATTGAGCGTACTTCTGGAAGTTCATAACGAAGAAGAACTCCAACGTAATATCTTTGATAGTGTGGATGCTATAGGTGTCAACAACCGCAACCTAAAGGATTTTGTGGTCGATCTAAACCATTCTTATGATTTAGTGAATATTATTCCTGATCGCTTTATCAAGGTTTCAGAAAGCGGCATATCTGATCCAAAGACAATAAGTGAATTGAAAGATGCTGGTTTCCAGGGGTTCTTGGTTGGCGAAAATTTCATGAAAACTGCAGATCCAGCAGAAGCAATAAAAGAGTTTGTAGGAAAATTGTTATAGGGGCGTAGTACCCCCCTATAACTTCGCGCGCTTCCGCATCGCCCTGTCTGCACGCTTCCGGGCAGTTTTGATTTTATAATCGAGCCACTTACCCTTGAATATCTTACGCATGGTATCATCAAAATGACGCGTGACAAATAGGTTTCTTGCTCCTTTTATTTTTTCACTAAGGGAATTTGCCAATGCCCGTACGGAAATGGAGTATCCTTCGGTTTCATACTGTATATAGTGCCACCATCCCGCTGGCATATAGAGTGTATCACCAGGGTGGATAACAGCTTCATAACCATCCAACAATTTCAAAGCCGGATACTCTTCCTGGCTGCTCGTTTTCAAGTTCGCAATGCTATGGAAATTATAAGGCAACTTATACATCAAGTCAGATTGATTGTTTGGAAAGAGCCATATCCGTTTCGTTCCTTGAAACTGCGAAATGAATACATGCGACATATCAATATCGAAATGGTTACGGGTTGCAGAACCTTCTCCACCAAAGAACATATAAGGAAGCCACTGCAGGACTTTACCACCGGTCACATCATTATAAATGACGTCTTTTTTTAACTCGGGTCTGATCTTCATCAAATTGAAAAGGAACAAACGCAATTCCGTTGGTTCCATCCTTATTTTATCAAGATATTCACCAAAACTCATCCTGCCTACCGGAGGACTGGCGGCATGATTCTGCGACTCCTCTTCTCGTCCGTATATATCTACTTGTTCGTTACCTGCTATTTCCTTGAAATAGTCATAACTCCATTTCTGCCAGCAAGGACTCTCTTTGCTGATAAAATCTTTGATGATCACCGGCTGTCCTTTGTTGAGATAATCCCGAACAAAGTCCTTTGGAGCAATCCCTGATATACTATCTACTGGTTTTAGTTTCACAAGTTCTAACGCTTAACAACTATTTACAAACTTAAAAAAATATTCCTCTTTAATATAAGAGCCTGTTTAAATTTACCTAATTATTTTTTATGCTTCTTTTTGCCTGCGACTTCGTTAAATTTTATTTTATCGAATCAATATCACGCACAAATTAAATAGAAATATTCTAAATAAGAAATGATAAGCGTCATTATTCTTTATTTATTCACCTGTTTGATGTATTGCTCCACCGCCATGGTCATGCTTGGTGCTTCTGGGGTCGGGGCTGGTATATCTAAAATCAAATCATGGTTGAGCAGTTCTTGTTGCGTAGTAGCACCAAATGCCGCAATTCGGGTGTTTTTTTGTCTAAAATCGGGGAAATTCTCAAACAGCGACTGTACGCTTGAAGGGCTGAAGAAAACGATAATATCATAAAATACATTTTCTAGATCTTTGATATCACTAATAACTGTACGGAACAAGACGGCGGGAGTAAAGTCGTATCCGTTATCCTGCAGCCATTTTTGAGTTTCTTCATTAGCAACATCTGAGCAGGGAAAAAGAAATTTTTCTTTACTATGCTTCTTTAGAACTTCCTCTAAATCTTTGGCGGTTTGCTTCCCAAAGAAAATTTTACGTTTACGATATTGAATATATTTTTGCAGATAAAGCGCTATAGCCTCTGATATACAGAAATACTTCATGTCTGCCGGCACTTCATACCGCATTTCCTCACATACGCGAAAGAAATGGTCGACCGCATTCTTACTGGTAAAGATAACCGCTGTAAAATCTGCAAAGTTAATTTTTTCCTTGCGCACGTCTTTAGCCGGAACACCTTCTACGTGAATGAATCCTCTAAAGTCCAATTTTAAGTTATATTTTTCTGCTAACGCAAAATACGGAGACTTATCATTTTCAGGTTTGGGCAAGGTAACTAAAATACTTTTTACCTTCTTGGCTCTTGCTTCATCTACTTGCATATTCAATTTTTTAGTTGCTCAATGTTCTAACCAATATCAAAATCGGCGCTACTTCAAGTGCGCAAAGATACAGAATTAAATAAAAAATTGAAAACTTTAGATTTCCGAACAAGCGGAAAGCTGTCCTCAAAAACCTATATATGAACAAGATAGACACCAATACACTGAACAAAATTAACAGAATCTTAAAGTATGCCGTAGGAACAAGCGTTACCGTCAGCAGGAAAGGCATCAAAAAAAGCATGCTGTTAAAATAAACTAAATAAAGTACGGTTACGTATTCTCTCACCAAACGATCTATTTCAAATACGAACGAAATAAATCTGATTAACAGTATTTTAATGATAAATAATACCGCAACAAGAAAGGCTGTTCGTATATAGTTCTCTAAACTGAGGACGTCAAAGCGCTCAAAAGCCGATTCCATTAACACGATGAAAAGTCCCAGTGCGAGGCTAAAGATGAGATACAGAAATATATATGGCCAAGAGGTGAGCATATTGTCCTCCTTGCTCACCTGCTGCAGTGTCCGTTCGTCGTAATAAGCCTGTACAATCATTGCAAAATCAGCAGGAAATGCAAGTCGCACAAGTGCAACAGCCAGAAACAACAGAAAAACAACCAGCAAGACCCACACAGGACGCTCACCTTTTACCTCTCCTTGCCGATGGGGTACACTTTGAGCGGATTCCGACGTAGATTTCATATAATCCAGAGCGGTGATGGGATTTATACTACGTTGTTCAATGTCTGATAAGAATTGTTCAAGGAGCTTATGTGGACGATCCTCCGGTGGAAATATATAATTAAACGCATCGATTTCCGCCACTGCCATGCTGTCGATCGCTATAGGTAAACGGGTAGTGTCCTCTTGCCCCCACACTATGCTGGTCATCAGACACAGTATGCTACCCAAAAAGATACGCTTCAATAGATACATCCAAAAATTTTCTTACTTTGCCGTAAAGTTAGCATAATATCACCAAGCTTAAAAAAGAAAAAGACATGACAGCACCCCCTATTGAACGTTGCCCTTGGTGCGGCAACGATGAATTATATGTAAGATACCACGATGAAGAATGGGGCAAAGAAGTAGATTCAGACACTGTCCTTTTTGAATTTCTCGTCCTAGAATCAGCGCAAGCCGGGTTAAGCTGGATTACGATCTTGCGAAGGAGAGAAGGGTACAGAAAGGCTTTTGCGGGGTTTGATTATAAACAAGTATCACAATTTGATGAGCGCAAAATAGAGGAACTCGTGCAAGACGAGCGTATCATCCGTCATCGTGGTAAAATAACCGCGACTGTGAAAAATGCACAGATATTCATGCAGATACAGCAGGAATTCGGCTCATTTTACAATTATCTCTACAGCTTTATGCCGGAAAGGAAACGCATTGTCAACGCGCTGAAAGACTTAAAATCAGCCCCGACCCACAGCAAGGAATCTGATGCTATCTCCAAAGATCTCAAAAAACGCGGCATGAAATTTTTCGGAACCACGATATGTTATGCTTTTATGCAGGCCGTAGGGATGGTTGATGATCATCTTGACAGCTGCTCTTTTAAAATTTAACTTTTTTTCTGTCCTTTTTTCCCGCAAAAAAGAACCAAAAAGCTCGCCACTTAAAAATTTTGATGGGTTGGATAGTGCATTTATCATATTTCTACATATTTCAAAATTTTTGATGTGGCATTAGAGGTTAAGGAGGGAATTGTGCAATGCGTAAATAAACACGATCAATATTGCTTTGCCGTTATGTGGATAACAACGGCCTTATATTGTTTTGCGGTCATTTTTATGCAGGTTATTCCGTTAAGAACAAAATAATGTTTGAGCAACGCGAGTTTTATTTTGTTTAGGAATAGACAAAGAAAAATAGCAAAACCATATTCAGCCTTGATTTTTTTGCTTCGTTTTTTTATCAAGAAAAAAATGAAGAAAGAAATTCAGTAACTTTGCAAAAAAGTTAAGATGGCTGTTAAGATCGGTGAGCATATTGATTTAGGTGAATTTCCGTTACTACTGGCTCCTATGGAGGATGTCAGCGACCCACCATTCCGTTATGTGTGTAAGCAAAACGGGGTGGATATGATGTATACGGAGTTCATTTCTTCGGAGGGGCTAATTCGGGATGCTGCTAAATCCAAACAGAAGCTTGACATCTTTGAATACGAAAGACCTATCGGTATACAGATATTCGGTTCTGACATTGAAAGCATGCGTCAGTCTGCGGAGATATGCACTTTAGCCCAGCCCGACTTAATTGATATAAACTACGGCTGCCCTGTGAAGAATGTAGCTTGCCGTGGTGCAGGTGCCAGTCTTCTTCAGGATATAGACAAAATGGTTGCCATGACCAAGGCTGTTGTAGACGCTACTCCCCTTCCCGTAACTGTAAAAACCCGTCTTGGCTGGGACGACAACACCAAAAATGTATACGAAGTCGCAGAACGCCTGCAAGATGTAGGTATCAAGGCATTAGCTATCCATGGGCGTACAAGAGCGCAGATGTATAAAGGACAGGCCGACTGGAGTATGATACGGGATGTAAAACGTAACCCCCGCATCCAAATCCCTATTTTTGGGAATGGGGATATCGATTCTGTGGAAAAAGCAGCCGCTTGGCGTATGGAATATGAAGTCGACGGCATCATGATTGGACGTGCATCTATTGGATACCCTTGGATATTTCGAGAAATCAAGCATTTCTTTGAAACGGGAGAACGATTAGAAGGTCCAACCATAGACGAGCGCGTCGAAGTGTGCAAAACCCACTTGACCAAATCCATTGAATGGAAAGGGGATAAAACCGGCGTGTTTGAAATGCGCCGGCATTATGCCAATTACTTTAAGGGTATACCGAATTTCAAGGAATATCGTACCAAGTTGGTTGGATTAGGCGACCATAACGAAATTCTCGAAGTGCTGGAAGAGATCAAGGAAAAGTTTAAAACGCATAACCAAATCCTATCATCCATTTGCCCGTAATAGATTCCGTATTGTCGGTCGTGTTGATAAATTTACGGGCTATACCACCACTGACTTCCAACATCAGGTTTCTTTTAAAAAGCCACTTACCCCCTAAACCCACTCCCAATCCTACCGACGTCCGTCGTTCCATGACCTCTGTATAACTATCGTGGGCATCATTATATTTCTGAAACGTTTCTTCCATATTTGTAATCGGCACAAAAGTTTCCATGAAAAAGCCCGCCCCATGCGAACCACCTACATACAGTCGTCCGAAAGGGGAAAATTGTATCATTTCATCCATCGCCCCTAACCCCAAAAGACTATGCAGCCCGAGTCCTACGTCTTCATTGATAGCACGCTCATAAGAAAAATTAAGCACCGGCCCCGCGATTAACGAGATTGGATCTAACATAATGTGATTTGGACGTGCAACGGCTCGTTCCCTCCTCGATTCCTGGGCATGACTAGCCATTACAAGAGCCATAAGGCTCAATAAAAGTAAAGTTTTCTTCATAAAATGATATTAAATGTCAATAATAATTAGGTAACGGCATTCGATCATCAAACGCTACATTATTTCAAATTATTTTTCCGTTGTAACAGCAATTGTTCTATATTCTTCCTTTCCGAAAAAACAATCGCTATACTGAAAAGCAACAGCAATCCGTTGCCTATCCAGAAGTTGCTATTAAAAATAAAAAAACTAACCAGAGAGACACCTAAACCACTCATAAGATAAAGAATTATTTTTAGGAAATGGTAGGGTATTGGATAATATTTCTGTCCCCAAAAAAGAGATAATCCGATCATCACCAAATAGGCAGTAGTGGTTGTAGCAACGGCCCCTGGATAGGAATAAATGGGAATCAACAGGAAATTCAAGGCGATCGTCACCAGCGCACCGGTCAAGGATATATATAAGGCAAACCGTGTCTGGTCGGTCAGTTTGTACCAAACAGATAGGTTCATATAGATTCCTAATAATACAAAGTTTAAAAGTATGAATGGCACGACTTTGAGTCCTGTCCAGTAGATATCCGGTTGCAGTTCATTTCCTCTGATAAAATCCTTGAGCCAATCCAAGTTGACGGTAATACCCACCATGACCAATACCATCAACATCACAAAGTACTCCATAATCTTGGCATACGTACGGCGGGCATTTTCATTCTTGGCGTACGAAAAAAAGAATGGTTCTGCTCCCAATCGGAAAGCTGTTACAAATAAATTCAGGAAAACAGCAATCTTGGTTACCGCAGCATATATTCCTAATTCCGTTTTCCCATATTCTCCAGGCAACAATTTCGGAAAAAACATTTTGTCCAGGTTCTCATTGAGAATAAACGATATATTGGCAATCAAAATAGGAAAACTATAAACCAACATACTTTTCATAAGGGGTCTGTCGATACGCAATCTTAATGTCAATATCTCTGGCGTTAATAGAAGCAACGTAAGCACACTCGCTAACAAATTGGAAAGAAAAACATATCCGATCCACCCCTCCTGAAACCAGCCCGCAGCAAAATCTGCCCAAAAAGCAGACGATTTTGTCCAATCAGGTAAATAAACGATAAAAAATAAA
This sequence comes from Sphingobacterium chuzhouense, assembly GCF_014692525.1. Lineage (GTDB taxonomy): Bacteria > Bacteroidota > Bacteroidia > Sphingobacteriales > Sphingobacteriaceae > Sphingobacterium > Sphingobacterium chuzhouense. The sequence goes on along the minus strand of NZ_JACNYL010000004.1, from coordinate 150,049 downwards.
TTAGAAAACAGCGTTACGAAAATATTGATAAATTTCAGAGAACTATACCGGATAGGGCGTCCCTGTGCCCGTAGCTTGGCAAAAGGCACGACTGCCAATGCATCTGCCACGAGGATAAATACAAAATATTGGATGTACTTGGTATATTCCTCCGATCGACCACCATCCGCAAACCAAGCTGTTATCGGATCAATAAAAACAAAAACCGAAATCAGCAATAATAATGATGTCATCAACGTCACTACAAAACTGTTATCGAAAACTCTTTGTTTATCTTTCGGATCGACTTTTTGTAAAAATCGAAAATAGGTAGTTTCCATTCCAAATGCCAGAATAGCATTTAACATCGAAACCCAGGCATATAGATTAGAATATAAACCATATACCGCCGCATCTTTAAATTTGCGAAGATAGATGGGCGTCATCAAAAAACTAAGCATCCGGGAAACAATGGTCGTAAAACCATATATTACCGTATCACTTACAAATTTTTTGACGGAAGACACAACGGCTATCTTTTCTTTTTATTGACATCAAAATTCTTAAAACCTTGAAAGGTTCCCTCAACAGACCTTACTTCAGCAACCTCGGCTCGATCAGGGCCCTCATGGCAAAATTCTAATAAAGCCTCTAGTGCAAAGGTATCACCTTCGGCTTCTATATATACTGTGCCATCAGGCTGATTCATAACGAATCCTTTTATCCCAAGCTGATCTGCAACCGCTTTACACGTTGCACGATAGTATACGCCCTGTACCTTGCCCGTAACAGTAATATTCAGATGTTTCATTCTTACGGTCAAAGGTACAGAAGAAAAAGGAAAGATGCTAAGCTATTCTTTTCAACGTGACCCGCTCCGTTAGTCGTAGATTGTTCATACCTTCCAACAGCACTAAACCAGGTGTTTTACCAACTTCAATAGATCCTAGCTGATCGGAGAGCCCCAGTACTTCCGCACCATTAATCGTTGCCCACGGTAGTATTTGCAAGAAGTCCAATTGGCTGAAATGCGAGGAGATCACCTTCAATTCCTCCAAGATATCAAGCGTGTCGTTGGACGCCAAGCTGTCAGTACCAACTACCATTCGACTTTGGTTCGGAACAAAATTGAGTATTTTAGGCAATTTACCTTCAATATATAAATTTGATTTTGGACAGACACAAAAGTACACATCTCTACCTAACCGTTCGATAAAATCAATATCCTTTAGAGACATGTACGTATTATGGATCAACATCAGTGGGTTGTTCTTTGGCAAATGTGCGAGATAAGATTGGATGGAATTCCTTGCCTGCGCTTTGAATGAATCTGCATTCAATCCCATTTCTTCATAAAAATCAAGGAACTCCCCTTGCCTATAACGATAGAGCTTATTCTCTTCCTCGCTCTCCTGATTGTGGACACTTAGTATATTATCCTCGCTCACGAGTTTACGAAATGCTTTAAACAATTCTTTTGAGCACGAATAAGGGGCATGTGGCGTAATAGAGGCATGATTGGCATCAAAGTAAAATTCGACATCACGTGCCTTATCTACCCGGACTTGTATATCTTCTTTCGTCATCGCCATGACCTCTACAAACGTATGGTATTTTATCTGGCTACTTGACTTTGTTTTCGCTGACAATTCTGTATTAACGTGATCTCCCACAGCTTGGATACCGTTATTATACATCGTTTCGTCTGCAGCTTCGATCTTCGCCAAAATATCTTTTTCTTTTGCGGTACGTTGTTTCATTACATCCGCCAAAAAACGCGGTAGCCCCGTTCCTTTTTTTGTTTTACCCAGCATGTGGGATAATTCAATATGGCAATGGGCATTGACAAAGCCCGGTATCAGGACCCCATCGTAAAACTCTTTCTTCACATTCGATACGGCTGGATCTGTTTCTTCATAGACACCCTTAATCACACCAGTTTTATCAATCGCAACGACACCTTTTCTCATGAAATTCCCTTTGACAGGAATCACAATGCTTGCTGAAATATACCTCATTTAACTAATTGAACTATTTTGTTATTTGAATAATAGAATCAAAAATGACGCCATAATTTGAGAATATCAAATTAATCTTTACTTTTGCGCTATCGAATAGGGGTGCCTTGTTGTTTGAACACAAAGACGGGCTGAGATTATACCCAGTCTCGCGATTAAGTGAGACGCACCTGATCCAGATAATGCTGGCGTAGGGAAAGGTTAGTTAAATAATAGGCTATTGCTAACCCCTGGTAATAGTATGTTTAACTTAGTTTAATTATTTTTTTTTATGTTAAAACATGAAATTATAACCGTGGTTATGCTTTTCGCAGCATTCTTCGCCTTTGGGCAAAAGTCGGACACCGTTCGTGTGCTCGACGAAGTACAAGTCATGGCAACACGAGCGGGGGTTAATGCTGCCACAACGTACAAAAACCTATCAAAAGAAGATATCAAGCGGAGTAATTTGGGACAGGATATTCCATATTTACTTGATCAAACACCTTCCGTCGTTATTGGCTCGGATGCTGGTGCGGGAATCGGCTATACCAATATGACCATCCGGGGATCGGACAATCAGCGCATCAATGTTACCCTAAATGGCATCCCCTTGAATGATGCGGAGAGTATGGGTTCTTTTTTTGTAAACCTCCCGGATTTCGCATCAAGTACAGAAAGCATTCAGATCCAACGTGGTATAGGAACTTCGACCAACGGCGCAGGAGCTTTCGGCGCCTCACTTAATATCCAATCGGATGCTATAGAGCCGAGTCCATACGCTGAACTTAATAACAGCTTTGGTTCCTATAATACGTGGAAAAATACCATTAAAGTCGGTTCTGGATTAATCGATGACAAATTTGCTTTTAATACGCGACTATCAAAAATTAGCTCGGATGGGTATATTGACCGAGCTTCCTCTGATTTGAAATCTTTCTATATCGACGCGGGATACTATGGTGAAAAACATCACCTGAAAGCTACCGTATTCTCCGGTAAGGAGAAAACCTATCAGGCTTGGAATGGTGTGCCGGAAGATTTCCTAACAACAAATAGACGCTATAATGGCTTTGAATACGAAAACCAGACGGACAACTACACCCAAACACACCATCACTTGCATTACAATTACTTTGCAACGGAGCGTACTACGCTAAATATGGCTTTACATTATACACGCGGCGCAGGTTATTATGAAGAATTCAAAGAAGATGAATCATTTGCCGGGTATGGCTTTTCTCCGATCGAAATTGGCGGCACAACTATCGACAGAACGGACCTAGCCCGTCGTCGTTGGCTGGACAACTACTTTTACGGAACGGTATTTTCGGTAACACATAAGCTCAACGAAAACCACGACTTCATTTTTGGCGGAGGAGCCAATCAGTACCGCGGCGACCACTACGGCGAAGTGATCTGGGCGCAATATGCTTCGAACAGCGAGCTGGGCGATAAGTACTACCTTAACGATGCAGAGAAAAATGACGTCAATTTCTATAGTAAATGGAATGCCAAATTTGGTGCGATGCGCCTGTATACCGATTTGCAATATCGCTTTGTCGACTATACATTCGAAGGATATAACCATAACTTGGAACTGGCAGATGTAAATGTAAAGCATCATTTCTTCAATCCGAAAATTGGGGCTACCTATCTCTTGTCGCCAACCTCAAATATCTACGCTTCTTATGCTTTTGGCAATAAGGAACCTGTCCGTGATGACTACGTTGAATCGTCGCCAAATGCACGTCCGAAACCTGAACACATGCACAATATCGAAGCTGGATATCGGTTGAGACGGGAATCATTGAACGTAGGCGCCAACGTATATGGTATGTTTTATAAAGATCAGCTGATTGCAAGCGGACAAATAAACGATGTAGGCGCTGTTATACGGGAAAACGTGCCCCATAGCTACCGCATGGGGGTGGAGCTAGATGCTGCATGGCAAATATCCGAGCAGTTCAGATGGCAAGCAACAGCTGCCCTAAGCGAGAACAAAATCAAAAATTACACGAAATACTTCGATGTAATGGACGAAGACGGAAATTACCTAGATGCACCACAAGTAGAGCAGCATTATCGCTCCACCAATATCTCCTTTTCGCCATCGGTCATTCTGTCCAATGCGTTCTCGTACTCGCCGATACAGGCACTGGAATTCGCCCTTACCAGCAAATACGTATCAAGACAATATCTGGACAACACACAGTCGAAAGACCGTAAAGTAGATCCTTTCTTTGTAAACAACTTGCGCATGCGCTATAGCTTCTCTCTACTGGGAATCAAAAACATCGATGCGAACCTCGCTGTCAATAATATTCTCAACGAAAAATATGTATCACACGGTTATACATACGGCGGCATTACGCCTACCGGAGAACATATTGACTACAACTTCTATTTTCCGCAGGCCGAAACAAACTTCCTGTTCGGTTTCAATATCCGATTTTAAGAAAGTAGTGGCAAAGAACTTTTGCCACTACTATTTTTATTTTTATTTTGCACCATGCGAGCAGTTATACAACGGGTTACACAAGCCTCGTGTACGGTAGATGGTATATGTACAGGAGAAATTAAGCAAGGATTATTGGTATTACTTGGGGTAGAAGAAGATGACACAGAGAAAGAAGCCGAATGGTTGGCTCAAAAATTGGTCAATCTTCGTATTTTTTCTGATGACACCGGCTTGATGAATAAGTCTGTTCAAGATATAAAGGGCAACATTCTCCTGATATCTCAATTTACGTTGATCGCACAGACCAAGAAAGGCAATCGTCCTTCTTTCATCCGAGCAGCAAAACCCGATAAGGCAGAACCGTTATATCAAGGCATGGCCGAACGTCTATCGACACTATTGGACAAACAGGTACAGTTGGGCATTTTCGGAGCAGATATGAAAATCGACTTGCGTAACGATGGACCTGTAACGATCATCTTGGACACAAAGGAATAAAGACGCCTCGTAACTAGTTACGGATTACGAACAACAAATAAGAAAAAAGGATATGACCATAAAAGAAGCACAAGACATCGTAGATAAATGGATTAACAGCACAGGTGTGCGTTATTTTAACGAGCTAACAAATACCGCCATGCTGATGGAAGAAGTAGGTGAAGTAGCCCGAATTATGGCTCGGCAATATGGCGAACAATCGTTTAAGAAATCGGATAAAGAAGTCAACCTAGCAGATGAGATGGCCGATGTGCTATTTGTACTTATCTGTCTTGCTAATCAGACAGGCATAGACCTTACCGATGCACTGCAAAAGAACTTGGAAAAGAAATCCATTCGCGATGCGGATCGACATAAAAATAACGAGAAATTACTGTAGCGTTAACTCTATTTCGGCAAATACGGGCAAATGATCGGAAGCATACGTTTCGGAGACTGTTTTATAAGTCTTCCAGTTGAATTTTGTTTGTTTTCCAACCATAATATAATCGATTTCATTTTTTGCTCTGGTATTTGGATGTGTAGGGCCATTCGTTGTTGTATTTCGGACAAATTGTTCTTCCAAAATTTTAATCGTCTCATCAGTAGGTTTCGCATTGAAATCTCCAACAAGAACTAAAGGATTTTCTATTCTGGCACCTAATTCTTTTATGTAGTTTGCTTGCGCCACTTTATTTTTTGCTTTTAAGTCCAAATGCGTATTGGCAAAAGACAGCACTTTACCATTAGGTAATTCCACATCGACGATAGCTAACGATCTATTTTCACTTTTTTCTACCATGGGTAAATCATAGCGTTTATTACCAACAATTTTATGCTTCGTGAGGATTAACGTGCCATATTCGCCTTCTTCTAAATCGATACCCTTGGAGAAAAAATAGTGCATTCCTGTCAAATCTGCCAACTCCTTCGCTTGATCTACCATTTGCGAACGTGAGACACGGACATCTACTTCCTGTATACCTACAACATCAGCATCAGCGGTTTTAATAACTTCCGCTATGCGAGGCAAATCAATCTTATTCGGATGTGCCGGCGGATTACCATGATGTATGTTATAAGTTAATATGCGAACGGATTGTGCGTGGAGCGTGACGAAAAAAACACAACATATAATGGTTGAGAAAAATGTTTTCATGGCATCTAAGTTAGGCAAAAAAACATTTTTAATCTATATTTACCTGAGATAAACTGTTTTTGTCGCCATGAAGTTACTTTCTACTATCTTTTTTATCACCTTATTTTTAATAGGTTCTTATCCTAAAGCACAAGAAAAAACTGAAGTAGTTGCTACACAAGAATTTAACCATGCAGCCGTAGTTACCGCTCATCCCCTAGCTTCTCAGATTGGCATAGATATACTAAAAGAAGGAGGCAACGCGGTTGATGCTGCTGTTGCCATACAATTTGCCCTCGCTGTGGTTTACCCGAATGCGGGGAATATTGGGGGAGGCGGTTTTATGGTATACCGTGATAAGGATGGCCATGTTACGTCACTCGACTTCCGTGAAAAAGCACCGGAGAAGGCACATCGCGATATGTACCTGGATGAAAAAGGAAACCCCATTACAGATCTCAGCCTTTATGGTCAACTTGCTACAGGTGTACCCGGTTCCGTGGCAGGTATGGACGAAGCGCATAAAAAATATGGCAGCATGCCTTGGAAAGAGCTCATCAATCCCGCCATCAATCTTGCGGAAAAAGGCTTTCCCATCACCGCCCGACAAGCAGGAGAGTTCAATAATTATCAAAAACGATTTAAGAAGTTTAATCCTAATGGTGCCGCCATTATTCGTAACGAAGAATGGAAGCCGGGGGATTTATTTGTACAGACACAGCTTGCAAATACATTAAAGCGAATTGCAGAACAAGGACGAGACGGTTTTTATAAAGGAGAAACAGCTGATTTCATTATTGCCGAAATGAAACGAGGCAATGGCATTATAACGCATGCTGATTTAGCGAACTATAACGCCGTTTGGCGGGAACCCATTATAGGAGCTTATAAAGATTACAAGATTATTTCCATGCCACCTCCTTCCAGTGGTGGCATTGCGCTACTCGCATTACTACAATCGGTAGAACAATACCCCTTACGTGCCTGGGGTTTTCAATCTGATAGCACGGTAAGGGCAATGGTAGAGGCCGAGCGGCGCATATATGCTGATAGAGCATCCTACTTAGGAGATCCTGATTTTTACAATGTACCGGTATCCTATTTAACCGATAAAAAACGTAACCAAAATCGGATGGCAAAAGTAAGCCTAAATAAAGCAACACCCAGTTCCGAAGTAAAAGCTTCATCCATCCCCGGTTATGAATCGGAAGAAACCACCCATTTCAGCATTGTTGACAAGGATGGGAATGCTGTTTCATTGACTACCACCATTAACGGGTCTTATGGCGCTTATGTGTGGGTAGATGGTGCGGGTTTTCTATTAAATAATGAAATGGATGACTTTTCTGTAAAACCGGGAACGCCTAATTTGTACGGTCTACTGGGAGGTAAAGCAAACGCCATAGCACCACATAAAAGGATGTTGAGCGCGATGACGCCCACCATTGTCGAACAGAATGGACAGCTAAAGATGGTTATCGGAACACCGGGTGGATCGACTATCATAACATCCGTGTTTCAAGGTATTCTTAACGTCTTGGAATTTGATATGAGTGCAGAAGAGTCCGTAAATGCGCCTCGTTTTCATCACCAATGGAAACCTGATCGCATTGATGTGGAAGAAAAGGCAATCGCCGAACCTATCCGTAAAAGTATGGAAAACGATGGTTATATTTTTCATCCACGAAGTTCAATAGGTCGTATGGAGAATATTGTCATCCTTCCCAATGGAAAGTTACAAACGGGTGCGGATTCGCGTGGGGATGATGTTGCCGCAGGGTATTGACGTGGCGGCTCTATTCCAGGTATTTTGGGTCGATCTGTTTGTTCGCCTTTGCACCGAGCTGTTTTAGGTTTTCTACTTTCTTAATCACATTTCCGGTACCGGCCGACAGTTTTCGCATAGCTTCTTGATGTTTTTCGGATGCACGTTGCAAATGGGTCTCTAATTGCTGCATATCGTTCAAAAAGCCTACAAACTTATCATATAGTAAACCTGCTTCCTTCGCTATTTCCAAGACATTACGGTTTTGGCGCTCCTGCACCCACACACTTGCAATCGTCCGTAATGTTGCCAACAATGTTGACGGCCCTACAATAACGACCCGCCTGTCCCAAGCGTTGGAAAATAAATCCGATTTTTCCTTAATCGCAACACTTAAAGCAGATTCTATTGGCATAAACAACAAAACAAAATCTGGAGAATGGATGCCATAGAGATCTTGGTAATTCTTTGCCGATAATTGCCGGATATGCGATTCGATAGACTGTACATGTTGACGTAAGTACTGAACTTGTTCTACTTCGTCTTCCTCATTCACCCACCGTTCGTATGCCGTTAAGGATACTTTAGAATCAATAACTAGATGTTTATCATCCGGCAGTAAGACAATAGCATCTGGAATTTTCCGGCTGTTATCTTCATCAAAAACAGCTTGCAATCTATATTCTTGATCTTTTATCAAACCCGAACGCTCCAGTACCCGTTCCAAGATAATTTCGCCCCAATACCCTTGTTTTTTGCTATCCCCTTTCAATGCCCTGGTCAAATTATTCGCTTCATTTTTAATCAGCATACTCTGCTGCATAAGCTGTTCCACGACGCCTTTCAATACATTACGTTCCGCGGCCTCTTGCTGGTAAGTTCGTTCTACTTTTTCTTCAAACGTTTTGATTTTCTCCTTTAACGGTGTAAGTATCTGATCTAAGTGCTGTTGATTGACTGCCGTAAATTTCTGGGTCTTTTCTTCGAGAATCACATTAGCCATGTGCTGAAATTCCAAATGAAACTGCTTTCGCAATTGCTGCATTTCTTCTTGCTGTGTTTGATATTTCTCTTGTTGGGCCTGCAAATACGCATTTGTACTTTCGAGTGTTCGCTCTACGGAAGCCCGTTCTCGTCGCTCAGCTTCCAGTGCTTGCTCAGTTAGTTCTTTTCCTTGTTGTAGTATCCGTTCTCTTTCCTGCACTTTGGTTAGTTCTATTACAGCGGTGTTCTTTTCTTGTTCGACTTGCTGCAACGCGTTTCTCGGTACTTTTTGAGTCTGCAACCAAAGAAGTCCTAAGATGATACAACATAAAACGACAATAATAAGAAGTGATAATATATCCATAGATCCCGTTTCTATTGTAATTTTTGATGGGTTTTCCACCAAAGGTCAGGCATATCACCACCTACAGCTTGCTGATAATCTTCATATCGACATGGTACCCAATAATAGCGCTCGTTGACCGACCTGGAGCCAAAATATGGTACCTGCATCCACCAACGGTCGGATTTCTTACTTTTAACAAAAACCAGCTCGTAATCATCATTTTCTAATGTGGTACGATAAATAATATAAGACGATTTCGGAATAACCGGCGTATCGTTTTTGCGGCTATAAAATCCGTCAATAAAACACCATATCATCTGGGCTACCAGACTACCGGTATGTCCCATAGGATCGAACGTTGGGTTATATTCGTAAAAGCCGATCGACGAACATTTATCTGACATCCCCGCATATCGAGCCAATTGACAAGCCTCATCTCCATATAACCCATTTGGGTTTGCATTAGCGTTGCCCGGCGCTTCCGAAGCTCGTATGGCACTTATATCAAAACTGACCATATCCGCAGCACGAATCAATGGTTCTGCCTGATCAAGTTTCCCTGCCATCATCCCGATACGCATGGTACTGAAAAATAGCTTATCATACATATTAATGGACTCCTTACTTACTAAATAGGTTTGATAGGCTAGGTTACTTAGATTAAAGAGATAGTCCGGTTGATGCAGGATAATATGATTGAGATACGTATTGGAGTTAAGTGGTGTGTTCTCTACGTGATCTTGATCCAAATCAAATCGAGCATCAATAACAGCCACTTCCACGCGTTGTTCTAATCCCTCATAGCCTGTATATTGGGCATAGGTAAGATCCTGCCCCCCGCCTATAATGACAGGCAATATGTCCTGTTTCACCAATTCTTCCACTACGGTTTTCAACGCGATATATGTATCCTGTATCGTGTCGCCGGCTTGAATATTCCCTAAATCAGCAATACGCACATCATAATCGCCTTGATAGAGATTGTAAAAATGTTTTCGTACGGCATTTGGCGACTTCTTCGTCCCCCCGTTGTTAACAGAAGCCCGCTCCTCTTCAACTCCCACTAAGGCTATATGCGGCTTTTTTTCTGAATCTTCTAGATCAGGGAAAGATAACTCATAGGCTTGTATAATTTTTCCAAATTGCGAGTTATAAAAATCAGTGCCAGAACAAAAATCCTGTACCGAGATAGGTGTAAAGAAATCAGCTAAAGACATATTAACAAAGTAAAAGGTTAGAAATTGAAAGTCAAAAGTGAAAGTTTCCACAAATTGTGTAAAGAATAAAAAATACCGGTTTCCTATACTTGCAAACCCAGTATCAATAGGTTATCTTTGGGCGAAGCAATTCAACTACAATTCTACATAGGTGATATTAGTAACAGGAGGAACAGGTTTTTTGGGATCCACATTGATTAAGTTCTTAATCGATGATGGGAACGCTGTTCTAGCGATCAAGCGTGAACAGTCTGAAGTCCCCGAAATACTACGTTCTTCTTCCTTAGTGGAATGGCTGCATGCTGATATAACGGATTATTTTGCTTTAGCGGACGCTTTTAATGGGATAACACAAGTATATCATTGTGCTGCTAAAATATCCTACCAAAAAGAGGACTGGGCGAGTATGCTACATACTAATATTGAGGGTACCAAACACATCGTCAACCTTTGTTTGGAACACGGTGCACGGTTAGTACACGTAAGTTCTATCGCGGCTTTGGGCTCGCCGAAATTGGGTGAATTGATTTCTGAACAGAGTAAATGGGATGATGGTGCAGACCATTCCAAATATGCACGCTCCAAATATGAGAGCGAAATGGAGGTATGGCGCGGTATCATGGAAGGATTGGACGCTATTATCGTCAATCCATCCGTCATTATGGGTGTGGGTCCTGGTAAAAAAGCTTCTGGAGCAATCTTTAACTTAATTCAAAATGGAATAAAAGTATATCCTCCCGGAACAGTGGGCATTGTCGATGTGGAAGATGTTGTCAAAATTATGATACTGTTAATGAATAATCGTGCTATCAGCGGTGAACGTTTTGTACTCAATAGTGAGAACCTCTCCAATAAAAATTTATTGGAACGTATTGCTGCGTTATTAGACAAACCGGCGCCAACGATTAAGGCCATACCTTTTATGCTTAGCATCGCTTGGAGGGTAGCCAAAATTATCGCCTTTTTCAAAGGAGGTCGCCCGGCATTAACACGCGAAACTGCTAAAGCTTCGGCTTCTCATCTGGCCTATTCGAATAAGAAAGTGACCGACACTACAGGATACTGCTTTAAACCCGTTGATTTAACTTTGAAAGAAATGAGTATTGATTTTAAAACTTATAAATGAAGAATTATTACATCATCGATTTCGACAGCACGTTCACACAAGTCGAAGCTTTAGATGAATTAGCAAGAATATCCTTAGAAAACCACCCTGACAGGGATCAAATCTATCAACAAATAGAAGACTATACCAACCTCGCTATGGAAGGAAAGATTTCCTTTCGGGAGAGTCTAACGGGGCGTGTCCAACTCTTGAATGCAAATAAAAGCCATTTGGAAAAACTGGTAACCCATCTGAAAAAAAAGGTTTCCCTATCGTTTGGTCGAAATAAAGAATTTTTTAAAAAACATAAAGATACGGCATTGATTGTGTCGGGTGGATTCAAGGAGTTCATTACGCCCGTCGTAACACCATATCATATCCAGAAAGAAAATATTTATGCCAATACATTCAAGTTTGATAAAGAGGGCAATATTATCGGATATGATGAAAACAATCCGCTTTCGGATGAAGGTGGTAAAGTTAAACTGCTTAACGAACTCAAATTGGACGGCAGGATATTCGGCATTGGTGATGGTTATTCGGATTTCCAGTTAAAGGAATCGGGGCTGATTGAAAAGTTCTTCGCTTTTACGGAGAATATCTCCCGCAAAAGTGTGACGGATAAAGCCGATCACATCACGCCAAGCTTCGATGAGTTCTTATATGTAAATGATCTTCCGCGTGCTATTTCTTATCCTAAAAACCGTATTCTGTGCCTTATAGTGGGTGAAGTTCCAGAAATTGCTGTCCATATTTTAAAAAGGGATGGCTTCTCTGTTCGAGTAAAAGATACCTTCGAAGACAAATACACTAAAGATGTAGGTTTACTTTTGTTAGCTGACGGCATACGTATTGATGACGAACAGCTATCTCAAGCTGACAAATTAAAAACTATTGGCTATCTAGGTGATATAAAAGGATATGTGAGCAAAAAAATATGTACCGAAAAAGGCATTGTCGTCTTCGATGATAAAAAACAGAAAAAACGTAATGCGGAATTTATCCCAAGACGCATGGCAGATTTCATTAACAATGGAGATACCTACATGAGCCGAAACTTCCCAAATTTGATATTGCCTCGCCTTACACAAGCACACCGTCTGTTGCATATTCACAAAAACGTACCGGGTATCATGGCGCAGATAAACAATGTATATGCCGAAAATGACATCAATATCATTTCACAATTTCTAATGACAAAAGGAGAAATTGGCTATGCAGTTACGGATATCCACACCGCATATGATAGAAATGTTTTAAAGCAATTAAAACAGATCGACAACACGATAAAGTTTAGGATATTATATAAGTAAGATTAGGCGTTACCACGATATCCAAAGGTATATCCAAGGGGTCTACATCATCGATTTTTTCGACAGGTGCAAAGAGCGATATCCCTATTTTTTTACAATCAGGTCGACATTTTGCTAAAAAACGGTCGTAAAACCCCTTTCCGTACCCTACCCGGTTGCCTGCTTTGTCTACGATCAATAAGGGCACTAATACGACATCCAATAGTGTTTCGGCTACCGTTTCTCCGTCAACAGGTTCTACAATTCCCCAAACATTTTCTTCTAGCAACACATTATCGGCTAGCAGAAAATGTTTCATAGCGTGGTCTTTCAGTTCAGAACGGCTAATAACAATGTGTATATCGGGATAATATACCCGAATATTTGTTATAAACGACCACATATCTGGCTCGTTTTGTCCCACGATGGGCAAAAACGTGTGGATGTAGTGATTTCCGCTCCAATCAAATTGTAAAAGTTGGTTCAATATGCCGGCATTGAACGAACTGATCTGCGCTTCTGATAGAAGAGAACGTTTTCGTTTATAATTTCTCCGTAGTTCTGCTTTTGTCATACACTCGTTTACAAAAAACGGCCTTGCGCCTGAGAGGCGAACAAGACCGTATAATCAACCTAAACCTAATATTTTATTTTACACGTTCGATATAATCTCCGGTACGCGTATCCACTTTCACTTTATCTCCTTGATTGATGAACAAAGGCACACGAATCTCCACTCCCGTTTCCACCGTTGCATTTTTCAAAGCGTTTGTTGATGTATCACCTTTTACAGCAGGCTCCGTATATGTTATCTCCAATTCGACAGATGCGGGTAGACTTGCCATAATAGGTTCATCGCTTTCAAATGCAACTAACACGTTCATACCCTCTTTCAAAAATCGCGCCGCATCACCGAACAATGCTTTTGGAATGTTAAATTGTTCGTAGGTATTGTTATCCATAACGACGAAGAAATCCGCGTCATCATACAAATACTGATAATCGTTCGTCTCTACACGGGCAATCTCCACCTCTTCGTCTGTTCTAAAGCGGTATTCTACCAATTTACCTGTACGCACATTACGCATTCTCGCTTGATAAAATGCACGCAAATTTCCGGGGGTACGGTGAATATATTCTTCTACGGTAACTAGCTCTCCATTGAAACGAAGTATATTTCCTGATTTTACTTCAGATGCTTTTGACATAACGATATATTTGAGTTTAGTATAACAAAAGTACGAATTATCCACTTCTTATAAAAACGATAATTTCTCCTGTTTATAAGAAATTATATCTATTTGCTCATCACAAAAAGCGTATTCTTTCTCCTGATTGGAAGCTATAATCAATATCCGATCGGCATTGATGGTACGGTCTATCAATGACAGATACCAATCCTCTCCAGCGGCATCCAAATTACTCATAGGTTCATCAAGCAGTACTATACTACTACCTGAACAGCACGCCAATGCCAGCTTAACACGTTGTTTCATCCCCGAAGAGAAAAAACGAATTTCTTTATCCAGGGCTTTTTCTAAATGCAACGTCTTAACAACTTCTTCCAGATTAAATCCGGGAAGGCAGGATTTGAATTTGAAATGAAATGCAATGAGCTCCCTCAGTGTAAACTCTTCAACCAACTCCATGTAAGGAGCTGCAATCGTCAATTGTTGATAAACATTTTCCGGGAGGACAGATTCGGCACTTATATTTTCGTAGGTGATTTTTCCTTCACTCGGTGCAAGACTTCCACAAATCATTTTTAATAATGTAGATTTTCCAGATCCATTTGGTCCCAGTACCGCATATTTTTTGCCGAATGAAAAGGTATAATCTATATGGCGAAAAATCCATTCTCTGTTATACCGTCTACCTAAATTTTGTAAAGTTATACTCAATAAGTGCTTTTTTAAAGTGTGGAGGTTCTTCCCTGATTAAAACCCTTAATTACGCCTCGATTGGAATTACGTACAAAAGAAAGTATTTCATCACGCAATTCTGTCGGTGTGAATTCCGCTTCGACTAAATCCAGTGCTTTTGTCAGATTGCGGTGCTGTACAAATAATACGCGGTAGATATCCTGTATTTCTGTAATTTCTTCCGTGCTAAATCCTCTACGACGTAGTCCAACGGAATTAATACCAGCATAAGCAATGGGCTCCCTTGCCGCTTTTATAAATGGTGGCACATCTTTTCTCACCAACGTACCCCCTGTTACAAAGGCATGCGATCCGATTTTACAAAATTGATGTACCGCGACCATCCCTGCGAGAACAACATAGTCTCCAACAGTAATGTGCCCCGCCAGTGTACTGGAGTTAGAGAAGATACAATTATCTCCTACTAAACAATCATGGGCGATATGGCTATACGCCTGGATAAGGCAATTTTTCCCAATTACCGTTTTGTATCGGTCCTTTGTACCTCGGTTGATAGTCACACATTCCCGAATTGTTGTATTGTCTCCAATCTCGGCAGTCGTAATCTCGCCTTCGAATTTTAAATCCTGTGGCTCACCCGAGATAACAGATCCTGGAAAAATGCGGCAGTTCTTTCCAATGCGGGCTCCATTCATGATGGTAACATTGGACCCAATCCAAGTACCCTCTCCAATTTCTACGTCCCGATGGATGGTGGAGAACGGTTCTACCACCACGTTTTGTGCTATCTTAGCTTCGGGATGTATGTATGATAACGGTTGTATCATGCTAATTACCTTTTACTTTTACAATTTGAGCCATAAGCTCCGCTTCACTCACTACCTTGTCGCCTACCATGCCTACCCCCTTCATTCTGGCAATTCCCCGACGAATAGGTTCCAGCAACTCACAACTGAAAATAATCGTATCACCGGGAGTCACTTGATTCTTAAAACGAGCATTTTCTATTTTTAGGAACAGTGTAAGCCAATTTTCTGGATCAGGAACTGTATTTAGCACCAAAATACCTCCTGTTTGTGCCATGGCTTCAATCTGTAATACTCCTGGGAATACTGGAGCTTCGGGAAAATGTCCCATAAAAATGTCTTCATTCATCGTAACGTTTTTTAACCCTACGACATGTGTTTCTGACAACTCTAAAATTTTATCGACCATCAACATCGGTTGACGATGCGGTAATATCTTCATGATTTGCACCGTATCGTAAACCGGTGTCATATTCGGATCGTAAACTTTTAAGTTTTTACGATTCTTATCTTTCTTGATTTGTGCTTTTATTTTCTTCGCGAAAGCAGCATTCGCAGCATGTCCCGGACGGGCAGCCATAATATGTCCTTTCAAAGGACGTCCAACTAATGCTAGGTCACCGATCATATCCAACAATTTATGTCGTGCGGGCTCATTTTGGTAACGCAATTGGATATTATCCAAAATTCCTTCGCTAGCAACTTCCACCGATTTGTTAAATAATCCCGATAATTTATCCAACTCTTCTTTACTTACCTCTTTATCCACAATAACGATAGCATTAGATAGATCTCCTCCTTTGATTAAATTATGGTTAACCAAACTTTCTAATTCATGTAAGAAGCAGAATGTCCTTGAGCCAGAAATTTCATTCTTGAATTCCGTAATATTGCTGATAGAGGCATGTTGGCTACCTAGTACAGGAGAATTAAAATCAATCATACAAGTCAAGCGATAGCCATCCAAGGGCATCGCGATAATCTCAACTTTTCTATCTTTCTCCACGTAAACGATATTGTCCTGGATTTCGTAGTAGTCTCTATCCGCTTCTTGATCTATAAAGCCAGCTTCTACTAACTTCTCTACAAAAATCCTGGAGCTACCATCTAAAATAGGAACTTCCGGACCATCTATTTCAATTAGAACATTATCGATCTGAAGTCCAACTAAAGCAGCCATTAGGTGTTCTATAGTACTGATCGATGCTCCATTTTGGGTAATGGTCGTACCACGTGATGTATCAGACACATTATCTGCATCCACGGCGACGATCGGTCCACCTTCCAGATCTACTCTTTTAAATTTATACCAATGAAATTCAGGTGCAGGTTTAATCGTTACGTTCACGGCTTTACCTGTATGCAGTCCTATTCCTGAAATGGATATTTCAGATTGTATCGTCCTCTGTTTTACATTCATATCTAACATTCTATTTAGGAAATTTATCGAGTTTCGTTATCGAGTTCTTTCAGACGGGCTTCCAGTTCAGCAACACGTTGCTCCAATACGGGCAGCCTGCTGTAGATAACTTGCGAGCGCAAGTTACTGTTATAGGGCATAGCAGGACTCCCTCCCCATTTTTTATTTTCTTGGTCAATAGATCTATTTATGCCCGATTGAGCTTGAATCTGTGATCCCGTCGCTACTTGAATATGGCCTACTACACCTACCTGTCCGCCTAAGACTACATTCTCCCCAATCTTCGTACTTCCGGAAATACCTGTTTGTGCTGCCGCTACGGTATTGGCACCAATTTCTACATTATGGGCTATCTGTATAAGGTTATCCAATTTCACGCCTTTACGAATGGTCGTGGAACCAAGTGTGGCGCGGTCTATTACGGTATTAGCACCTACCTCTACATTATCTTCAATAACAACATTTCCAATCTGGGGCACTTTACTGTAAGTACCATCTTTTTGTGGTGCAAAACCAAACCCGTCACTACCTACTATCACCCCACTATGAAGCACAACATTATCTCCAATTTTACTATCGTAATAAATTCTAACTCCGGGATAAACCACCGTATTATCCCCAATAGTAACGCCATCTCCAATGTATACTTGAGGGTATATCTTCACCCGATTACCAATTATAACATCTCGTCCAATATAGGAAAAAGCACCTAAATATAGATCTTGCCCTATGTTTGCCGATTCATGGATGTAAGAAGGCTCTTCGATTCCGCTCCGTTCTTTACGTAATTGATCATAGATACGCAAAAGCTCTGAAAAAGCTGAGTATGCATCTTTTACACGGATTAAACTAATTTTAACGGGTTTAATCAACTGCAGGTCCTGATTAACGATAACGACGGACGCTTTCGTTTCATAAAGGAAGTGTTCGTATTTGGGATTTGACAAAAAAGCCAGTGCCCCCTCGTCACCCTCTTCAATCTTAGCCAATTGATTTACAAGGACATCAGGATTGCCTTCAACGTATCCGTTTAATAATGTTGCTATTTGATTTGCAGTAAATTGCATCTTACAAATGTATACTTTTTATTACTATTTTTCTTTAGAAATTATTCCCCTCATCCAGCGGATGTCCTATTTCCTTTGGATAGGAAATGGCAAACTTAACCACACGTTTTGCCAATGCTTCTATATTAGAAACATCAGAGGCTTCCGTAATGTCCTGAACATAACCTCTGTTATTGATGATTTTAATATTATTATGCTGTATGTCATAGGCGCTGTTTTGAATGACTTGTACATACACGAAGTAGTCCACTTCGTTTTCTTCCAAATCAAAATAAGCTTTCACTTTTTCCCGTACTAAATCTACTTCCGTTTCCAAAAAAGGCGTATTTCTAAGTTCTGTGCGCGGAAGGTCTCTGTTCATTAATTTTCGACAAAGCGTACTCAATATTTCGTCTTCCTCATACACCCATTCTTTCAAAGCCGACATGATATCTGTATCGTCTAAACGGGTAAACCAATCTAAATGGCGAGTATCTTCCAAAAAATTACGGTGATTAATTTTATTTGTTAAAAAATGGCTTAAAGCCGTTGTCGCAAATAAAGTACGTCCTTGTGTCGCCAATTCTTTAGCACGATACAGAATCTTAATAAGTATCTGTTCTGCACTTATAACTGTTTTATGTAAATAAACTTGCCAATACATAAGGCGCCGAGCAATCAAGAATTTTTCAATGGAATAGATTCCCTTTGCTTCCACGACTAGCTCACCCTGCTGTACATTAAGCATGGTGATGATACGGTCAAAGGAAATAACGCCTTCCGACACACCAGTAAAAAAACTATCCCGATTGAGATAATCCATACGATCCATGTCCAGTTGACTAGAAACTAATTGATGAAAAAACTTTCTGGGATACTGATCGTTAAAAATAGTAATCGCCAAGGACAGTCTGCCATCGAACTCTTCGTTCAATTTATCCATTAATAACGACGAAAGCATTTCATGGGACACGCCCTCAATAAGCGTATGTTCTAATGAATGCGAAAACGGCCCATGGCCAATATCATGCAACAATATCGCGATCAAAACAGCTTCTTCCTCTTCGGTGCTGATGGATATATTTTTATTACGAAGTGTGTCAATTGCCAACGACATGAGATGCATGGCGCCAATGACGTGTTGGAAACGCGTGTGAAGTGCCCCCGGATACACCAAATGCGTCATGCTCACTTGTTTGATATAACGCAGTCTTTGCAAGTACGGGTGTTGAATAAGATCGAAAATAAAAGCCGACGGAATAGTGACAAATCCGTATACTGGGTCATTAATTATTTTTTTCTTATTCAACTTTAAGCTACGATTTATATTATTATATTTAAATTCCTCTACTAAAAAGTCCTTAATGGCGGAAGAGATACGTGCCTTTAGCGCTTTCGGATGTCTAAATTAAGCGCAAAGATAAGGAGAATGAAGTTAATTAATGTTAAAAATAAATGATACAGAAGATACATATATTGTGGGCTGATGACGAAATTGAATTTTTAAGGCCTCATATTCTATTATTGGAAGAGAGAGGTTATCGGGTTAAAACCGTTAATAACGGTAACGACGCAGTGGATGCTTTTCAAAACGAACCTTTTGATCTGGTTTTTCTTGATGAGAATATGCCGGGTAAAACCGGATTGGAGACACTTGCTATATTGAAAACTATCAACCCAACTATTCCTACTGTATTGGTAACAAAGAATGAAGAGGAACATCTGATGGAAGATGCGATTGGTTCTAAAATTGATGATTATCTGATAAAACCCGTCAATCCCAAGCAGATCGTCTTGACGATAAAAAAGTTCACCGAAAATAAACGTTTGGTCAGCGAAAAAACCTCCATGGCTTATCAGCAAGAGTTCCGAAACCTAGGAATGACCATTAATGACGATTTAGATTATAAACAGTGGATTGAGGCTTATCGCAAACTGATCTATTGGGAACTTTCATTGCAAAAGTTGGAGGATGTTGGCATGCACGAGATTCTTACGATGCAAAAGGCAGATGCCAACACCCTTTTCTCGAAGTTTATAGAAAAGAATTATATAAATTGGATACAAAACAAGGAAGAAGGCCCGATCCAGTCACATCAATTATTTAAGAATAAGGTATTTCCCAAATTAGACAAGGAGCGACCTACTTTTTTCTTCTTGATTGATAACTTACGCTACGACCAATGGAAAGTAATCAACGAAATCATAACAGATTATTACAGACTGGAGGAGGAAGACGCCTATTACAGCATCTTGCCTACGGCTACCCAATATGCAAGAAATGCTATTTTTAGCGGTCTAACTCCCTTAGAAATGGAGAAAAGATTTCCCGACCTTTGGCAAAATGATGATGATGAGGGGGGAAAAAACTTATATGAAGATAAATTTTTAGCTGATCAGATCAACCGCATCTATCGTCGGGATTTAAAACATTCCTATCATAAAATAATCACATTAAACCAAGGTAGGGAGGTCGTTGAATCGCTGAACAACCTCATGCAAAACGATCTAAATGTCTTGGTTTACAACTTTGTCGATATGCTTTCGCATGCGCGAACAGATATGGCGATGATCCGGGAATTGGCAAACGACGAAAGGGCTTACCGTTCGTTAACGTTATCTTGGTTTGAGCATTCTCCATTATTAGATGCTTTAAAATGGCTTGCACAGCGAAATGTACGCGTTATCATTACAACCGACCATGGCACGATACGGGTGAAGAAACCAAGTAAGATTATTGGTGATAGAAATACGAACACGAACTTGCGGTATAAACAGGGAAGAAATTTGAACTATAAAAACAAAGAAGTATTTGTGATTAAAAACCCATATGACGCACAACTTCCGAAGCTTCATGTAAGCTCTGCATTTGTGTTTGCCAAGGATGATTATTTCTTTGTTTATCCGAACAACTACAATCATTTCGTCAACTATTATAACGAAACTTTTCAGCACGGGGGGATCTCCTTGGAAGAGATGATTATTCCGTATGCGGTTTATACACCCAAATAATACTTTTGAATTACTATAATGAACATCACAGTAAACAATCTTCAAGAATTAGATGCTGCTGCAAAGCAAATACTATCTAGTTTTCCAAACGATAGGATTTTTTTGCTTTATGGTGACATGGGTGCGGGGAAGACAACATTTGTCAGCTCGTTGTGTAAGGCTTTGGGTGTATCTGATAGTACCAGCAGTCCTACATTCTCCATCGTTAATGAATATAGTTCTCCCCAGGGTGCGATATATCATTTTGATTTCTATCGTTTAAAACATGAAGAAGAAGCATTAGATATGGGATACGAGGAATATTTTTACACAGATGCCTATTGCTTTGTAGAATGGCCAGAAAAAATCCCCAATCTCCTTCCGGAAGAGTCTCGGCAGATAACGCTTACCGTTACTTCACCAAGCAGCAGAACCATCGTTATAAAATAATTTTTCTTCTTCATGCAACCTTTCTACAACCACCATCGTCTTTTTAACAAAGACTAATCTGAAAATTGGATAACATGAATTTAGATACCTTATGGAATGCCTGTCTAGCGGGAAACCGCAAAGCACAGTTTCAATTGTATCAAACTTTATCCGGTCGAATGTTTAGTGTGTGTTTACGGTATGCACAAAATGAATCAGAAGCAGAGGAAATCCTCCAAGCGGGATTCATCAAGGTGTTTACAAAAGGACAGTTGTTTGACAACAAGGGCTCATTAGAAGGGTGGATTCGCAAAATCATGGTCAACACAGCGATTGAACTACATCGGAATAAGAGCAGACATTATTTTGAGCCGCTTACGCAGGATTACCCAATGGCAGATAGTCGCTCGGAGAGCGATGAAAACTTGCGGTATAAAGATCTGTTGGCAATGATAACAGCGCTCCCTTTGGGTTATCGAACGGTCTTTAACTTATATGTGATTGAGGGCTACTCACACAAGGAGATTTCAGCTATGCTCTCCATTAGTGAGGGTAATTCCAAATCACAGCTGTCCAGGGCAAGACAGTGGCTTAAAGAGAAATTGATGAAAATTGAAAATATCGGGTTATGAACGATAAAGAACTAGACGAATTATTCAAGGAGCAACTGAGCAATCATACCGCGCCGCCAAGGGAGGATATCTGGCATCAGATAGAAGGGCAACTGGAGCAAGAAAAGATCATTCCTGTCAAAAAAGTTAGTTGGATAGGTTATGCTGCAATGGCTATTGGGTGTCTTGGCTTGATCGCATTATTATATATTATTATGCAGTCTACACCTGCAGGTGATATACCAACCATGGCACAAAACGAGGTATCGACAACGCCGACAAATACTGCGCAAGAATCCTCCATACCAGTTCAACCTGTTGATCCTGTAATAAAAGGATATACGGAGCAATCAGAACAAGAGGTAACGAAGATACAAGCGTCTGTGCAGAGTGCTTCCAGGCTCAAACAAAAAAATCCCGTTAGCAAACCGGAAGAACGCCATCTGGAACTCGTGGAGCTCAAACCTGCCGGTGTTTCACCATCCCTTACAGCCGGTCTTAATATAGATGACAAAGCACCGCAGGAGTATGCTGTCAGTGTACCGCCTATCGCTCCACTAATTGATAGTCCGGAAACAGAAGAAAGTATGCTTGCTTCTAGTCGAAAACCGGCCGAAGGTATCGTGCCCGGTATCTTGAACAAAATATCAGATGCGTTAAACCCTACTGATAACACAACCATTCAATTCAGTAAAGATGAAGAAGGGTTTCTTCGTCTCGATATAGTCAATAGTTTAGTGAAAAACCGTAGTAAAAAAAGAAGATAATCTATTATGAAAAAGAATTTATTATTTACAGGATTAATCGGTATAACGTTACTTTTCTCCGTACAACATTCTTTTGCCCAAGAAGACGAAAGCGATGATACGCTCACCAGAAAAATCGATCTCGAGCCAACTTTAGGAAAAAAAGACTATGACGACCATGGCAACGTAATCAAATATCCTCGTGTATTTGGCGGTCTTACCTTTACCCGGATAGATTGGGGGTTTTCACGTCTTATGGACGACGGTAGCTTTACATTAGGAGAAGAAAATCAATTTTTGAAATACAAGAAAGCATCTAATTTTGGATTCGATATTGCCCAATTCGGTGTTCGTTTCAACGATGCTTTCAAAATGTATGTATCTGCAGGCTTCGAATGGAATTACCTTCGGTTAAAAAATGATATTATTCTAGACACGGAAGCAACCCCATTGGCTTATAGTCCGTCTGATATCACCTATAAAAAGAATATATTTACCTCTACCTATCTTCGCACACCATTAAGTTTCGAATGGCGGGGACGCAGAAATCATCATGGACACCGACCCAAAATTGCCTTTGGTGCCATGACGGGTATTCTGCTCAAAGGAACACAGCGACTCAAAAGTGAAGAACATGGCAAACAAAAGTTCAAGGATAACTATAATTTGGCAAGCTTTCAATATGGCGCATTCGCAAGGATAGGTTTTGGATCATTGGGTGTTTTCGCTAAATATTATATGAATGATATGTTCGAAAATAGTCCTAATCAAGAGAACTTAAATAATTTGACTTTTGGATTGACGTTAGGGTTTTAATACTTTTGTGCCACACAAGATTCAAGATTCTCTATGGCGCAACAAACCTCTTCTTGTCAATATATCCCGAATGACCAACAAAAGGTAGGGCTGCCTCTTATTTATGGCGAAAACCTTTCGCACGCTTTTCAGGCGAAGCGGGAAGTTATTGCAGTCAATAAGGTTGATTTTGGTATACGTGAGGGAAAGATTACAGCGATCATCGGAGAATCAGGAAGTGGTAAAAGCACATTATTAAAACTTATCTACGGCCTATTAGAACCTTCATCGGGAGAAGTTCGCTACCGCGGGTGGTTGGTTCCCACACGTAAAGATAAACTTATTCCTGGGCACGATGCTATGAAGTTCGTATCACAGGGGTTTGATGATCTAAATCTGTATGCAAAAGTTTGGGATAATGTCGCTTCTCAATTACCTAACACCAATCTTTCGCTGAAAGAGTCTAAGACACGTGAAACGTTAAATAGGCTAAAGATTCTTCATCTTGACCAGCAACGGGTAGCTGATTTGAGTGGTGGGGAAAAGCAACGAGTGGCTATTGCACGTGCTTTAGTAAACGAGCCGGAGGTACTCCTCATGGATGAACCGTTTAACCAAGTAGATGCAGCGTTTCGAGATGCGTTGCAACAAGACATTCGGCAAATCGTAGAAGATACTGGCCTTACCATACTTTTGGTCTCTCATGATCCCACGGAGGTTCTTGCCCTGTCCGATGAACTTATTGTCATGAAAAACGCAAAGATAATTGAGCAGGGTTCTCCTACAAAGCTTTATTACGAACCGACCCACAGTTACACAGCACAGCTGCTTGCAAAAAGTAATATCTTATCTTCGAACCAAGCTGCCCTCATGGGCATTTCATCAAACCATACGATTGGAATCCATCAAGAAGATGTGTCCTTCGAAGAAAATCCGCAAGGGACATTTCATGTGAAAGACATACGTTTTCGTGGGTTTTATAAGGAATTGATATTGAGCAACGGACAGCTTACTTTGCATGCTATTTTATACCCGTTGTCCAAGATTGCCATTGGCAGTAAAGTAAATATTAGTATTACAAAATATATTACATTCGATTAAGGCTACCTATTCTGCTTCTAATGTGGTTTCGATGAGTTTCTTTAATCATTTCAAATCTTTTAACCAAGTAAACATGACTTCTGACCATTTTCTAGCGTCGGTTTTGTTATGTAGGCCAAAACCGTGCCCACCCGTATTGTAAATAAACATATCATTGATTACTCCCACCCTGTCCAACGCTTCTTTGTAACGTAATGCATTGGCAACAGGTACTGCTTTATCATCTTCGGCATGTACCAAAAAGGTAGGTGGAGTTTTCGTGGATACCTGCTTCTCCAAAGAGAAATATAATAGATCATCCGAATGAGGTTGCTCACCTATCAAGTTTTTCTTCGACCCCTTGTGTGTAATCTCATCATCCATCGAAATGACAGGATAGACCAATACTGAAAAATCAGGTGCTAAATCAATAGCATGCTGATTCTCAATTTTCACGTCATCAAAATGATTTGATAATGATGATGCTAAGTGACCTCCTGCTGAAAACCCTATTACCCCAATCTTATCGAAGTCATAATGCTCTCTAATATATTGCATACCACGTTGCGCATCCTGTAAAGGCCCTATCTTCCGTATTTCCATATACTCATCTTTAGGCAAGCGATAATACAGTACAAAAGCACTATAACCCTCCTCATTAAACGCCTTGGCTATTTCATGCCCTTCGTGATTAATGGCCACATGGGAGTATCCCCCTCCTGGGATCACCAATACAGCCTGTTTGGCGCTAGGCAACTCATATTTATACAAAACGGGGATGTTTTCCTCTTCTAAATCTTCCGCAGATTTCGTCGCATTGGGGATTTCGGCATATAGTGCAACCTTCTCCTGTGCTAGCGTATAATAATTTAATAACACCACAAATAGTATAGAATAAATAAATTTCATTTTTTTATTGATTAGCTACGATAATTAAATCCAGGTCTTTCGATGGCAAGTTAAACTTTTCCGCAATGTCTTTATTCGTTAACATTCCTTGATAAAGATAAATTGCGCTACGAATGCATTTATCAGACCATATCATATTGTTCATGCCTCCACATTCTCCGATTTGTAGAAGCAGGGGTGTCATAATATTCGTAAGGGCGTAGGTCGCAGTACGTGCCACACGCGATGCAATATTAGGAACACAATAGTGTATTACATCATATTTTCTGAATACCGGTTTGTCATGCGTAGTCACCTCAGATGTTTCAAAACATCCGCCCTGATCGATACTCACATCTATAAGCACAGAATTCGGTTTCATTTTAGAAACAGTATCTTCCGAGATGATACAAGGAGAACGACCATTCGTTGCTCTCACGGCACCGATGACGACATCACAAGATCGAACTGCTTTGTTCAACACAATGGGTTGTATCACAGACGTAAAAACACGACTACCTACATTATTTTGCAGTCTGCGTAAGCGATATACGGAGCTATCAAATACTTTAACCTGGGCTCCGAGCGCAATAGCGGCACGAGCGGCGTACTCTCCTACTGTGCCTGCTCCAATGATGACCATTTCCGTAGGCGGGACTCCTGTAATACCTCCTAACATCAGCCCCTTTCCATCAAAAATGTTGCTAAGGTATTCTGCTGCGATAAGTACGGAGGTTGCACCTACAATTTCACTCATGGCACGTACAACGGTTAAATGTCCCCCTTCATCTTGTAAATATTCATAGGAAACAGCTGTGATTTGTTTTCGCATTAAAGCCTGTAATACGGGTAGTTTCATCAGCGAAGGCTGATGGGAGGACAGCAAAACCTGCTTATTTTTCATCATATTCACCTCTTCTAAGGTCGGGCTTGCGATTTTGATAACAATATCACATTGAAACACCTCCTGTTTATCGTGGCTAATTCTCGCGCCTTGTTCGCTATAATGTGTATCTAAAAAGTTTGAAGCCTCACCAGCTCCAGACTCAATGATGACCTCATGACCGTATTCGATAAGCAATGCAACAGATAACGGTGTTAGGGGTATTCGCTTTTCCTGAAATGATATTTCCTTCGGCACACCTATTTTTAGTGTGTGTCGACTTTTGCCCACACTTGCCATTGCTTCTTTCGGTTGAAATATCGCCTTATGGGCAATTTTTGACATATCGTTCATGCTACAATCACATCTGTTTTTTAAACTAGTGAATTTAGAGATTATTCTTGATATTTTGGGAATAAGATTCATAAATCCACTTTTTTTCATATTTTTACAGCCTATGTAAAAAATTGTTAATGCAAAAGTTTCCTGTTTTTAATCAAATTGGTATTGTTCCTAGATGGACCATTTTTATTTTTGACTTAGCCATTGCCGCTATTGCTTTTGTATTCGCTTACGGCTTGTTTCATTCGTTCGATATACAGGCGTATGCGCAATCACGCTTTGCCATCGAGTTGATTTATTGTTTAGGAATCACCTCTTTTTCTTTCCTGATTTTCAAACTCTACTCCGGCATTGTGCGTTATACCAGCGCCGTTGACTCCATTCGCATTCTGTCTACATTACTTTTTAACGTCATTATTCTGTTCGCCGTTAAATTGATTATGATTGCAAGCAACGCTCCGACACTCATCGCAACTAATGTCATCATTGTATATAGCTTGTTTGCTTTTACGGGTCTAACAACCTATCGAACATTGATTAAAATATTTTTCCAGTATAATAAAACAAAAGCTTCCGATAAGAAAAATGTTGTGGTATATGGTGCCGGTGATTTAGGTATAGCGGTGAAGCGTACATTTGACCATGATCTTAAGTCCAATAAATATATCGTTGCTTATCTCGATGATGATGAGACAAAAATCGGCAAATATATTGATGGTATTAAAATTTTCAGCTCAACGGATCTTGGCGGTCTGATTAATAGATTGGCTATTGATGAGTTGATTTTTGCTTCGCATAGAATCAGTACAGAAAAAAAGAACCAGGTCATTGATATATGTCTGGAGCAAAAGATAAACGTACTTACCCTCCCTCCTGTGAGCGAGATCATCAACGGTACGGTATCGCCCACGCAGATTACAAAAGTCAAAATCGAGGATTTATTGGAACGCGCTCCTATAAAACTGAAAAACGATTCCCTTTTAGAACAATTGAGGGGAAAACGTATTTTGGTGACAGGTGCCGCAGGTTCTATCGGCAGTGAAATTGCTAAACAACTAGGGCATTTCGAACCGCAGCTTATCATCTTATGTGATCAGGCAGAGTCTCCTTTACATAATCTACATCTAGACTTGCAGGAAAGATTTAAAGGGCAAGCTTATCAAGCTTTCATCGCTGATGTAAAAAACGAAGAACGAATGCGAACATTGTTTGAGACATTTAAACCTCAATATGTTTATCACGCAGCGGCTTATAAGCATGTGCCTATGATGGAAAACCATCCTATCGAAGGTGTGCGAACGAACGTGCTAGGCACGCGTACGTTAGCGAACCTAGCTGTTGAATTTGATGTATTAAAATTTGTTTTCGTTTCCACAGATAAAGCTGTCAATCCCACTAATGTCATGGGAGCAACCAAACGTATTGCCGAAATGTACGTGCAGGCCATGAACAACAATTTGTCAGAAAACCACCCAGATGCAAAGACCCGATTCATAACTACACGCTTCGGAAATGTTTTAGGTTCAAATGGTTCTGTTATCCCCCGTTTCCGGGAGCAAATAGAAAAAGGAGGCCCTCTTACGGTTACTCATCCCGAAATCACGCGTTATTTTATGACTATTCCCGAGGCCTGCCAACTGGTTATCGAAGCAGGATGCATGGGTAATGGAGGGGAGATATTCGTATTTGACATGGGAAAATCAGTCAAAATTGTGGATCTTGCGGAGAAAATGATTAAACTTTCGGGCTTTATTCCTTACCAAGATATTGACATTAAGTTTACCGGGTTACGTCCGGGTGAAAAACTGTATGAAGAATTACTCAACGATCTTGAAAATACGCTCCCTACCCACCACCAGAAAATTATGATTGCGAAGGTCCGGGAAAATAATTTTTCTTTAGTTAGCGAACAAATCAACCGTCTTTTTGAAAGAGTTAAAACAAACAATAATGTAGAGGTTGTTCGCCAGATGAAATCTATTGTACCTGAGTTTAAGAGCCAAAATTCCATTTACGAACAATTGGACGGTGAAATTACGCCCGCTACCAATGGATAGTAAAGCAAAATGCCTTATTGAAATTCATTTTTAAAATATAAAGGTTAGCATCGATGTGTACTATTGTTGATAAAAGACAGTAAAATACCACATAAAACTTGTAATAAAATTTTAAAAGTGTAATTTTGCGTTCCATATTTATTATACGATAATAACAAATGTCAAATAAAAACGTAAATCAAACTGAGCCTAAAAAAACATCAGGTTCTTTTTTTCAAGATAATCAAAAAAGCATAACCTTCATCGTCGGTGGTATTGTCCTTTTGATTTTGCTGTATTTAGGCTATCAGCGACTATACCTAGCCCCTCGCGCAGAAAAAGCGGCCAATCAACTGTATAAGGCAGAAGAATATGCGGCAATTGATTCTCTACAGGCCAAAGCCATTGAAGGCGATGGATCATTCTTAGGCTTCAAAGAAATTGCTGAAGAATATTCTAACACGAAATCTGCTAATATTGCAAACGCTTATTTGGGAGGATTGTACCTTCGCCAAGGGAATTTTCAAGAAGCTATAAAATACCTTCAAAAATATTCGGATACTGGAAGTGATATTTTAGATCCCTTGGTTACCGGATTAATTGGAGATGCCTACTCAGAATCCAAGGATTATAAAAGTGCTGCCAATCATTATAAAAAAGCGGCACAAAAAAGTAAAAATACATATACAACACCTTTATTTCTTAAAAAATTAGGTTTGGTATATGAAGCTTTGGAAGATTTCAAAAATGCAGAACAGACTTATCAATCTATCAAATCTGACTATCCAAATAGTCCCGAAGCGAACATGATAGATGGCCTTATAGCGCGCGTACAGGCAAAACAACAATAAGAAATAACTCATTAGGGTATACAGGCTGCTTATTTTTTGTAAGCAGCCTTTTTTATTTATCTTTGCCCCCATGTCTAGTAGCATGAAGAATTTGTCAGACTTCTCACATATTGAAGTTGGCAACGCGAAGGGGTTGAAATTCGCAGTCGTTGTTTCCCAGTGGAACGCACAAGTTACAGGAGCATTATTAGATGGCGCTCTGCAAGGTTTACAGCAACATGGTGCTGCAGAAGATGATATCGATATCATCCAGGTTCCGGGCAGTTATGAATTAATCTCTGGAGCTGATATAGCATTTCGCAACCAATCATTTGATGCCATAATATGTCTGGGTTGTGTCATTCAAGGCGAAACACGGCATTTTGATTTTATATGTGACGCCGTAGGCAACGGTATCGCTAATGTTGCTATCAAATATAATAAACCGGTTATATTTGGCGTATTAACAACAGATAACCTGGAACAGGCTTTGGATCGAGCAGGAGGAAAACATGGTAACAAGGGAGAAGAAGCCGCTATAACAGCAATCCAAATGGCACTTATCAGTAAAAGATACTAGTGATTGTTGCTTCACCTTAAAAATAGGAGTCAACTATGAGAACATTCCTAACCGCAATTATTATCGGTATCCTTTCCTTTTCGTGCGTAACTATACGTGCACAGGAGGAACAGGAAGCGGGTAAAATACTATTGAAAGGAATCGGAGGAAAGGACAAGTGGGATAGTACAAACTATATTCTATTCACAGCAAGTGGGAACGAAGCTAAATATTTTCAAAACGGCCGAAAATTCCTTATTAATACAAAGTCGGGACAGGCACGCTTCGAAGGCAAATCCTACGATGGAAACAACATTGTTGCACTGTTCAACTTTAAAACTGGAAAGCTATCTAAGTTTTTTGTCAATGGTAACGAGGTAAAACAGATGGGTTCTGAAACAAACGAGCTTTTTACCAAAATTAACGAGCAGTTTAAAAAAGATATTACTTTTCTTTTTTTACCTGCTTTAATTGAGCAACCCGAAACAAAAACAGGGAAAATATCTTCTAAGATTTTCAATGCGGAAAAATTACAATCACTTCCCTTTCAATTAAAAGGGGGATTGTCAGGCGAGGTATTGTTTAACGGCGAAACCGGATGGATTAAGCAGTTTGTCGATAAAGAGGGTCAAACCTACCTTGTAAATGGCTATAAAGACATTGGTGGAGGGTTATTTCTTCCCACTACCTTTAAGAACCTAGAGAACGGCGAAAGAAGCCTTTTATTCTCTACTGTAGCTGCATTTACGGAAATGGAAGAATCGAGATTTTCTACATTATAGCTACTCTGTTTTCGCTTGTTGACATGCATTGGTTTATCCAGTAAAAAAATAATTTGCACACTACCGGTGCTGTTTCTTAAGCTTTTTTTACTTTTATTTTGTACAATAAATAATCATTTCTATATTTGCACACCGAAACAGAAAAAACGGCCCGTTCGTCTAGGGGTTAGGACGCAAGATTTTCATTCTTGAAACAGGGGTTCGATTCCCCTACGGGCTACAGATCTAAAGATCAAAAACATACAAAAGCTTGCAAATCAAATTTTTGCAGGCTTTTTTGTTTTAGCGGTATCTACAAAACTTACAATTTTTCCCAATAAAAAAAGTGAGTCAATCGGTGAGTCATTTTTTTAAATCACCCTACTCACTGAAACAGGTTTAAATAACTGATTTACAACCTGTTCAGAAACTAGACATCTTGATTTCAATTGGCTGCAAGGCTAAGTGCATCATTGAATTTGTTTTTCAATGGCGATGCAGAGCATTACGCTAAACTGTTGGATACCCGGATATAGGTCGGGATATGGATCAATTGGAAGAAATGCTGGACAGTAAAAAGCCGAAATACGATACGATAGTGCCAAAGGTTGGCTTCGGGAAAATTTCGGTTGTCGCCCTACAACCTTGTTTGAAAACTAATAAAGCGGGGTAGTATTATTGATCAGCAATGGAAGACCAAAGAGGGTGAGCTTGTAGTGACTGTTCATCCTCCTTCTCCTGTTTCACAACTATAATAATTCTCCATCAGATGGGCGTGCCTTTTTTCTTTTTAAATAGATGGAACATACGACTACTGTTTATTTTATAATCGCGATATTATTTTTTTCGGCATAAGGTATTGCGCAGCTGTCCAATCGGTCGAACCGGATCTGCATTTCTCCATCGTGTTTTGCAAACAGGTCATCAATGGCGGACATAATCTCTTCCGATGGCTTTTCCTCATCGATCATCTCCGCAATGTCGAGGTATTCGTTTTCAAAAACGTCACTGCTGTACCTGAATACTTCCAACGATGCGTCTATCAGTTCTTTGTTATCTCCTTTTGCCGATAGATCTTCAACCTTTTTTAAATTTTCGTCAATTGTTGCAATGACATATTGCTGGACATACGCTACCGCAGTACCCTTTATTACCGCACCATCTTGATAAACCGTGATATTGTTCTTTGCTTTCTTCTCCATCAGTTCGTTAAAGAACTTTGGCGAATAGTACGTTGTCACATTGTTGGTATTCAACCAGGTCTGTGCGACCACCTTTTTGGGAGAGGGTCCGCAGGAAACCATACCGGTCAAAGCGATCAATAACAGGCATTTTATGTAGTATATTTTTTTCATTTGAATAGTTATTTATACTCAGGTTGTTTTATAATGGCAATGAAGCTTACATGAGCCATTTATTTATATCCTTTTTTGAGCGGTAGCTTATGCAGGACGGTGGCAAGTTTCCAGGGATTATATTTTCGGACCTTTATATACGGATTTCACCAATGTATTGAATTCTTTTTTTACTTCTTTAAACGGATAGTTTTGAACGTCTGCAATAGTTTCCAGCTGATTTTTTATCATCCTTCTTTGTTTGATGAGCTTATAGCCAATAACAAATAGCCAAATGAGTAAAACAGTGATCACGACCATGACTATGGTTATCAACTGGTTTCTGGGCATACTGTCCTGTAACATGCGAAAAACTCCTATCGTACCCAACATAAAGAATCCCGGTATCCTTACCAAATTGTTCTGTTTCAGGTACTGCTCGTACGCTTTTAAAAGACTTTCCATCTCTTCTTGGTTGAAGTTGGGCAGATATTCAAAATCCACTTTTTCCGTGTTGTTTTTCATTTATCGTGCTATTTTATTAGAATGTTGGTAAAATGCGCCCATTAGGGCCTACCTCATATCTATATTCAGCTTTGGCATCAGTAAGTTAAATAAGCTTGCGGGAGCCGATAAAAGCCAGACTATTGGTACTAAAAACAGCACCCAAATGATGATCGATAAAGCTTTTTTGCCGAAATTCTCTTTTAACCATATCACTAAAAAAAGAATAGCCGAATAGTATAAGAAGAGCTCACCGATGGGATAGGCCAAAAAGGAAATAAAAGTCTGTAATAAAAGTACAATGACCCCCAAAACAAAGAGTATTGTCATGATGATAATGATACTTATTTTTAATGTCTTATACATAATTATTCACTTTTGGACGCTACCGAAATTCCGGCAGGTGTATAATAGCCGGCTACATAAACATCGTTTCCGGATACGAAAACAGCTTTTGCTTCGGTGGTCTGGCTGGATGGGTAGCCAGCTCCTGTGGCACACCATTTTTCCAGAGTATGGCTTTTTTCGGGTGGTAATTGAGTGCATACTCCTCTCCCTCATAGCCCACAATATACACGTCCTGGCCCGACACGAATATATCCTGCGGGATCACTTCCACGTCTTTATTCGCCGGAAGCTGTTGCATGTCCCCATTTTTATAGTAAAAGGGCTGATCGTTTCCATCTATATATTTTGAGACAGCCATGTGGATGTCCACTTCTATAGGTTGCGGATCATCCGTATCGGGGTCATCATCATAATGATCCTTCTTGCAGCTTATAAGCAATAACAGGGCAAAGCCTATTAAAAATATACCTTTTGAATAATTTGATTTCTCTATCAATATCCTCATCTTCAAATTTTTAAAATCTCTATATTTTGATATGCCTTAAAATGTCGCGTATCTGGATTGTTTCATGTGCTGATCCTTCATAATTTATATGATACCGATCTTAAACAAAAAATAACCGCCTCCTATCAGTAGCATCGCTAGCCCTATTGCCAATAAAATGTTGCTGCCCAGATAAACGCCCCAATAGGAAATGATACGCACATTTTGGCTGTTTTTGGCACTATAAACGATCGGAACTTTGTCGCCGATATCGTAGGCTGGTGGATTGGAACGGGCATTGGGTGTATAGGTTTTCTTCTTGCCCTTTACTTCGTATTCAAGAAGTGGCGCATACATGGTATACGTATGGTTGCTACCTTGGGATCTCACAGCGATATTTTCGATCACCGTGGCTTTGGTTTTTACGCCGGTTTCCAGAAATTTCCGTGAAGACATAAAAAGCTGCACGCCCAGAACGAGCAATACCAGTCCCACGATCAGTATAATTCCGTGTATAACAGTTATCATTTTCATTTCCTCCGCATTAATTCAATATGGTTCTTCCCATTTCCCATATCTGCATGGACCATCTGAAATTCCGTGTACTCTTTATGCCAGATGGATTGTCTTTCTACATTTTATGTTCTAAAACGAAATTCGCTATAAAAATCAAAGTACAATAATTCAGCGTATAACATAGTGTATACAGGAATATTTTTGTATATACAAAATATCTACATCATATTATTGACACTCAAGATTCTACATAATACTTGGGTTGGTATGCACGATCTTGGAAAAGTGCTGTACTGGAATTGCTACCTTTGAGTAGAGACGTTTTTATGGGGCAGATTTAAAGATGTAGTTTTAAATTTGACTGATATGAAACACAGAGTATTTGATGAAGAGTTCAAAAAGATGGCTGTTGAGCTGTCCAGATTGCGCATTACGCTAGAATGCTTTACGGTATTTAAAGTATTTTGACGACATAACCCAAATATAAAAAACTATATAGAGGCGGAAGGAAAGCCTGTCGGTCAGAACAAAACCAGTAGTAAGATTGAATATCGAAGGTTTCTGATCAATATTTGACCAATCGTTTGTTTGTATTTCCGTCACCCGGAGATGCATTCTCCCACTTCATTTCCTTGCCCGTAAGCTTGGTAATCCTAGTTTCGAGGATTTGATAGGTAATTATTTTACTACCTCGATATATGGTTTTGCTATAACTCATAGCGCCGTATGCTTAGTAGTATACTAAAAACGGCTTTCCTGAAGCTGTTAGGTTATAAGGGTATCCTCGGAAGATACCCAGAACCCCTTTTGCAGAACATACGGCAAGCAAAGGAGGGCTCTGCCCAACTTCCGCTTGCTCTATTGACTCGTCCTAAAATACGTTTACAGATTTTTACTTTACGTCCTGCAATTGATTGACAGCATCATATTCAGGGAAGGATTCATCTGGAGGTTTGGATCCTTCAATTTCCTAAGAACCCATTCGATTACATCAACACTACCAGCGTCACCAACTCTCTTCGATCATCATACTGGTTATCCCAATTATCCGTAACGATGCGCTTCAGTTCCAAGATAAAATTAAACCGAACAAATAATTGTCTCATCTGTTCTGAACATATACAACAAAAACTTTAACGTTATGATACAGACAAAATTTCAAGATTGTATAGAAGCATGTGGAGAATGTGCCATATCCTGTAGCCAGTGTGCAGCTGCCTGTTTAAATGAAAAAGATCTGGAACACCTTAAAAAATGTATCCAATTGAATCTGGAATGCACTATCATCTGTGATGCTGCTGTAAAAGTTATGAGTATCGATGGACAGTTAAGTACAGAGCTCTGTAAAATATGTGCAGATATCTGTGAACGATGTGCAGACGAATGCGAAAAGCATGCAGATATGGGCATGGAGCATTGCCGTGAGTGTGCTGAAGCTTGCCGCGCCTGCGCCAGAGAATGTAAGAAGATGTCAGCAGCTTAGCTGCGTTAAGGGAATTGTTTCGACACTTAATTCCAATAGTATATATTGCCTTCATATACTCCACAACGGAAGCATTAACGGAAGAGCAGGATAACAAGCTTCAAAAATGGATGAAAAGCCAGTTTCCGCAGGACAGTTTAGAATTTATCAGGAAGACACCTGGCGAAGAAAGGCCGTGAACTTATTGGCTCGATAATAATGATCGCGCGTGAGGAAGTAGATCATGGTTGCGTTTATCTATTAAAGAAAAGCTTTGATATGGTCATTGTAACCATATATAGCCAATATATCTCCCTCTTCCAAGACCGTATCGGGCTGCGGTACGCCGTGCAGCACGGTCGTTACCATATTTTTTCCGAACGAGGTGCGCTGTTCGGTACTCTTTAAGATCGTGAGCACCAACAGTTCATACTTTTCCCGGAATCCGATCTCCTGTATGGACTTGCCCACATATTTTTCAGGAACGACGACCTCGACAATGGAATAGTTGCTGTTCAGTTCAAAAGAATCCACAAGTCCGGTCATACAGAGGCGCTTTGACCAGCGTTCGGCGGATTCCTCCTCGGGATGGGCAATCTCGGAAATACCCAGTGCACCCAATACTTTCTCATGAAGGCGGTTGACGGCCCTGCTGATCAGACGCTTGACCTGCGCCTCCTTGCACAAGGCAGAGACCATGATATTAGCTCCTTCATCTTCTCCGATGGCCACCACTACTACATCCGTGTTCTTCAGCGGCAAGGTAGAAAAAGCGGCTTCATCGGTGGCATCCAGGCAGATGGTATGGGTGATTTTCTCCTTCAACGCGCTGATCTTTTCCATACGCTGATCGACACCGATGACCTCATTGCCCTGCATCGTCAGCTTTTCCGCGAGCGATGCACCAAAATTTCCCAATCCTACAACGATAAACTTCATAACATTTCTTAATAGGTGGTAAGCTCTTCCTGAGCATACCTATAATGTGTGTATTTTATTTTTTTGATAAAAGCGATCAGTACGGACAGCATCGTTACCCGCCCCACGAACATGACAATAATCAATATGACCTTGCTTCCGGTTACAAAACCGCTTGTTACGCCAAGGGACAGCCCTACGGTGCTATACGCAGAAAAAGACTCGAATGCAATTTCAAGCAATGGACGGTTTGGTTCAAAAAATGAAATTGAAAAAATAGCTACGCCAATGGTGAATAGTGACAGAAACATCGTTGCAAAAGCTCTTTTTATAGATATAATTCCTATCTCCCGTCCGAAAACCTCGGTACGGTCCTTTCCCCTGGCAAGGCTCAGCACATTCATGACGGCCAAGGCAATCGTACTTGTTTTGATACCTCCCCCGGTGGAGTTGGGAGAAGCGCCTATCCACATCAATAGCATAACAAAGATGATCGTTGAGAACTGCAGTGCGCCGAAGTCTATACTGTTGAATCCCGCAGTCCTTGGTGTAGTTGCTGTGGAAAAGGCGATTACTAATTTTCCTATACCCTGATGGGAAGAAAGGACGTGGCCATACTCGTTTACGTAGATTACCAAGGTCGCGAAGAAGGTTATAATCCCCGTGGTAACCAGGTTGATCTTGCTGTTGATGTTCAGTACCCAAGGACGGTGGAAGCTTCCCTTCAATGTCCATTTTCCAATCACCCTTCTATAAACATGCCTGATATACTGGAGTACGTTCACCACGATAGGGAACCCCAGCCCTCCGAAGATATAAATGAGGGATACAACAAACTGTAGGCTATAGTTATGTACAACGGTGCCTTCCATCAGTCCGTTGGACAACGTGGAAAAACCTGCGTTGCAGAAAGAGGAGATGGCGTGGAAGAGCGAAAAAAATATCCGGTTGCCCAGGGACATCCCGTTCCCACCGCCCAAGCTCCAGAAAACCCCCAATGCGCCGACCAGTTCAATCCCCAATGTGATCCAGACCATCCGACGGAGCAGCACAAAGACCTCCGACATCCGTTCGGTATTCGAATAAGCGCCTACGGTCAGCTGGCTTTCGTAAGTGCTGCCGCCCTTCAGGAAATAGGTGAACAATGCGGCGAAAGAGAGGATGCCTATCCCGCCGGCCTGGATGAGCAGCATGATGATCAGCTGTCCCCAGAACGTAAAATGGGTTGCCGTATCGACCACGATCAATCCCGTGACACAAACCGCGCTTGTTGAGGTGAAAAGGGCATCAATCCATGACAACGGTTGGTTCAGTGCCAGCGGCAGCTTCAAAAGACAGGTGCCGGCTGCGATCAGCAGCAAAAAGCTGGATATGAACAGCTGGGCCGGATTATAGAAACGTTTTTTCACCACTATTTTAGAAATGCGGGGTAAAGCTAACGGTTTTTCTTTTATTCCCAAAAAGGGAAAAACAGTATTTCTTTCCCCATATTTAAAGGTTTTCTATCATTTATTTTTCGCGCCCGACGATCTCCCGCACCTTTTCAAATTCTCCTTCGACCTCCCCTGGGACACGTCCGGTTATCAAAGAGACCACCACGGTAGTTAGAAAACTCAGTAAAAAGCCGGGAATAATCTCATAGACGTCCTTATAGGCGTGCGGTACATAAACCCATAGGAGTACCGTCGCTCCGCCTACCAGCATGCCGCTCAGTGCACCCATTGCTGTTGTACGCTTCCAAAGCAATGAGAGGATAACGAGCGGGCCAAAGGCCGCTCCAAATCCCGCCCATGCATTGCCAACAAGACCCAGGATACTTTCCTGTGGATCCAGCGCCAACAGGAAGGCTACCACGGCAACAACAAGCACCGATATACGGCTCATGATGAGCATATTTTTAGCCGTAGCATGTTTGTTGAAAAATGTCTTGTAAATATCTTCCGTCATCGAACTGGAGGTCACCAGAAGCTGCGAAGATATCGTGCTCATCACTGCCGCCAAGATAGCCGAAAGCAAAAAGCCACCGATGAGCGGATGGAAAAGCGCTTTGGAAAGGTATATGAATATCGTTTCGGAAAGTTCTCGGGAAGCATCAAATTTTAACATAGTATCTGTATCAAACCGCTGCAAGTAGGCGATCCCAAAAAAACCGAGGAGCAGGGAGCCCAGAACGGTTCCGATCATCCATGTCATGCCCACACGTCTGGCTTTTTTAATGTCCTTTACGCTATCGATCGCCATAAAACGGACGAGGATATGCGGCTGACCGAAATACCCCAGTCCCCAGGCCAATAGAGAAACAATGGATATAGCGGTAGTTCCCCGTAGCATGTCCATATAATTGGTGTCCTTGGTATAGATGGTGTCCATTGTTTCCCCTATACCGCCCAATTGAAAAATAACAACGGTGGGTATCAGCAACAGCGCGATGACCATGATCGTTCCCTGCACGGCATCCGTGAGGCTTACGGCCATAAAGCCACCGATGAATGTATAGAACACCACGACAAGCGATGTAACCCAGAGACCAATGCTGTAATCCATCCCAAAAGCCGATTCGAACAACCTTCCGCCCGAAACCATTCCGGCAGAAGTATACAGTGTAAAAAACACCAGAATAAAGACGGAAGATACCAGCTTCAATAGCTGCGAATTATCACGGAAGCGGTTTTCAAAGAAGACAGGCAGCGTTATGGCATTTTTTGCAACTTCGGTATATACCCGCAGGCGCGGCGCAACGATAAGGTAGTTCAGGAACGCACCGGTGGTAAGCCCGATGGCGAGCCATGAACCCGATAGCCCCATCATGTACATGGCACCCGGAAGCCCCATCAGAAGCCATCCGCTCATATCGGATGCCCCGGCGGACAGGGCGGTCACGAAGGGTCCCATCTTGCGTCCACCGATCAGAAATTCTTCGGAGTTACTTGTCGATTTTCGGTATCCGTAGATACCTATCATAATCATGATCAGTACATATAAACCTATAGATATCAACTCATAAATATTCATGGGCATTGTTTTTTAGTGTGTTTTACGAAATAAAAACCTATTTCCACAAAAACGTGAACAAAAATAAAATTAGGGGATTAAAGGTCACATCTTGTGCAAGCGGTCCGGGTAAAGGTATAAAAAAAATTATACCTGACATGACCGGAAGGCGCGGTATCGTTTAGGTATAAACAAAAGGTATAGTATTCAAAAAAACAGATAGAGACACCCTATAACCTATGTTTTAGTGCCCGTTTTTTCCTACCTTAGTTCGATTGAAACCAAATACCATTAGATGCAGCAATTCATAGACCAGATCTATAACATCGTCTGGAGCGATGCCCTCGTTTATCTCTGCCTTCTCGCAGGAATCTATTTCACCTTACGTTTCCGGTTTCCGCAGTTGCGCTATCTTCGGCATATGGTTCAGCTCCTGTTTACCGGCAGCAGTTCAAAAAGGGGAATATCTTCGTTCCAGGCTTTTGCCCTGGCGATATCCGGACGGGTCGGTACCGGTAATATTGCAGGTGTAGCGACAGCTATCGGCATGGGCGGTCCCGGAGCGGTATTCTGGATGTGGGCAATCGCTTTTCTCGGTAGTTCGTCCGCCATTATTGAGGCCTCCCTTGGACAGATGTACAAAGAAGTGAAAGATGGTCAGTATCGCGGTGGCCCGGCATTTTATATACTGAAAGGTCTCAACTCCAAAGTTTTTGCATGGACCTTTGCCATTGTCACGATTATCAGCACCGGCTTTCTTTTGCCAAGTGTTCAGAGCAACAGTATCTCACTGGCCGTCCATTCTTCTTTCGGTATCTCGCACCATATCATTGCTATTGTCCTGGTGTTACTTTTAGCGTTTATCATCATCGGCGGTGTCAAGCGTATAAGCCGTGTAGCCGAATATGTCGTACCGTTCATGGCGGGAGCCTATATACTGATGGCGGCCGTGATCATGGTGCTTAATTTCCGGCAGATACCCGATGTCATTGCCCTGATATTCAATGCAGCCTTTAATACCGAATCAGCCTTTGGCGGTATTATCGGTATGGCTATTTCCTGGGGCGTAAAGCGTGGCATTTACAGTAACGAGGCCGGGCAGGGAACGGCCCCCCATGCCGCTTCGGCAGCAGCGGTAAGCCATCCCATCAAGCAGGGGCTGGTACAGGGGTTTTCCGTTTATGTGGATACCCTTTTTGTCTGTACGGCAACAGCGTTCATGATCCTGTTTACGGAGCAGTACAACGTCGCAGATCCCGACGGAGGTTTCCTTGTCCAGAATCTAGGAGAGAAAATACAGGCCGGACCTGAATATACACAACTGGCCGTAGCAAGGCATTTTCCAATGATAGGCGATAGTTTTGTGGCGATTGCCCTTTTCTTTTTTGCCTTTACGACGATCATGGCGTATTATTATATTGCCGAGACCAATGTCAGTTTTGTAATGGGCGCTAGCCGGAATAAACTGCTGATATGGGCATTGCGCCTGCTTATCCTTGCATCGGTATATATGGGCTGTATATCCACGGCGGAATCGGCATGGACGTTAGGAGATATAGGTGTGGGTATTATGGCGTGGCTGAACGTCATTGCCATTATCTTCCTGCACAACAGGGTGCTGGTACTGCTGAAAGACTATGAAATGCAGAGACACGAAGGAATAGACCCCGTATTCGACAGTTCAAAATATGATTTCCGTCGTATGGATTTCTGGAACCGGAAAAAATAACCCGTCCCTCGACTGCCCTGGTATCCCCGATATGTGCGGAATAACTTGCCAAAGCCACCGGGGCTTTGTATTTTTGGTAGAATAGCCCGTACAATGGAAGTGTACGGGCACCGGATATAAAACAATCAGATATGAAGCAGACCATTTTGGTACCCACAGACTTTTCGAACAACGCCCTGATAGCAGCCCGCTATGGTATAGAACTGGCGCGGAAGATGCAGGCACACGTACATGTTTTCCATGCCTACCGGCCGTTTACCTCCGCTTTCCAGAGCCCCCTGGCCAATCAGACGGACGAACAGCGGGCCAAGACCGGAGCTGAAAAAGGACTGGATGAGTTTATCAGTAAGCTGGGGAAACATGGGGACGTACAGTTGACCTCAAGCACTGCCAAAAATAGTCTCGTGGAGGCCATCAACCATTATATAAAAGAGGACAATGTCAGCCTGGTCGTTATGGGCGCGCATGGTGCCTCGGGCACGCGGAAGGATCTGCTCGGCAATAATACCTACGACGTCGCTAAGGACGTATCCCGTCCGCTGTTGATCGTTCCGGAGCACACCAACACTTTTAAACTGGAAAATGTGGTCTTTTTTACGGACTACCAGCAGGGCGATATCAAGAGCCTCACCAGCTTTAATTCGCTGTTTAGCAATATACGCCCTTCCTGTACACTGATACATATCCATGAAGGAAAAGACGCGCCAACAGAGGATAATCTACAAAGTCTGCAGCAGTGGAAAGCGACGCTGGAAAAAGAAACTCCGGTGAAGGATCTGTCTGTGGAAATGGCACACGTCCCGGAAAATGTAGAGGCGGTTAACGAAATTTTGGATCGTATGAACGCTGACATGACCCTAATTACCCTTATTGATTCCCGGGGATTTTTCAAAAAACTGGTGCACAAAAGTCTGGCAAGGGCCATTGTTCTCAATCCCCATACGCCTGTCCTGCTGACTTCCGAAGATACGGAGTAGCAACGGTCATGTAGACGGTGCGATCATTTTGCTAGGGTTCAGCACTGTCTCTACTTGACCTGTCCATTAATAGAGCCACCATGGAATCACCGGATATATTGGTTGCTGTACGGAGCATGTCCAATGGCCTGTCTACAGCAAAGATCAGCGCTATTCCGGCAGGACTGATACCGATGGATTCCAATACAATCACGAGCATCAGTATGCCGGCTCCCGGTACGGCTGCCGCGCCGATGGAGGCCAGGGTTGCCGTCACGATGATACTGAGCTGCTGGGCAGTGGTGAGGTCGTGCCCCATCACCTGGGCAATAAAAACCGCCGCAACACCTTGGTACAGACAGGTACCGTCCATATTGATGGTGGCACCTATAGGTAGGACAAAGCTCAGAACATCTTTCCGTATATGCAGGTTTTCTTCCGCACATTCCATCGTTACCGGTAGGGTGGCAGCACTCGAACTGGTCGAAAAGCCAAGGAGCTGTGCCGGAAGGATGGCTTTGAAAAACCGGAAAGGATTCATCTTGCCGAAGAAGTAAACGAAAAGTGAATAAACACCGTATACAAGCAGTAATAGCCCCAATACTACGGTAAAAGCGTACATGCCCAACGCTTTGAATACATCAAAGGAAGGTGCTTCCGCGATGAGTGTGGCAATAAGCGCGAACACACCATAAGGGGCAAACAGCATCATCAGATCAACGATCTTCAGCACAATGGCGTTTCCTGCATCCAGTACCTTTTTAAATGCCTTTATCTCGCCAAAGGGCAGGGATATCATGGCAACACCGACCAGCAGGCTGAAAAAGATGATCTGCAGCATATTGCTGTTTACCGACATTGAATCGAAAATGTTTTCCGGCACGATATCGATAAGGGGCTGTAAAGGGCCTCTGGTTTGCTGTACCTCGGCTGCCTCATCTACCTTCTCCTGAACTTCGCCTCCGAAAGATCGTAACATTTCCTGTCTGGTGTCTTCAGAAATAAAGCTGCCGGGCTGTATGAGGTTGACCAGGCCAAGGCCTATGGTGACTGCGATAATAGTTGTCAGGATATACATACCGAAGGTACGTAGGCCAAGACCGGAAAGTTGGGTAGTATCTTTGAGATCGGATACACCCTTGATAAGCGATACGATGATCAGCGGAATAGCGATCAGTTTCAGCAGGTTGATGAAAATCGTTCCAAAGGGTTTGATCCAGTCGATGACAAATTCTTTTCCGCCGGTAAACTGGATGCATAATAGCCCCACGAGGATACCGCCTACAATACCGATCAATATCTGCCAGTGTAACGCTATCTTCTTCATCCTACGTCTTTTTTTCGTTATCGTTCGATGGCGTTGCCACGCGATTTAACAGGATATATCCCGTCACGCCCGAAAGAAGCGAGGCGACCAATATGGAGAATTTTGCCTCGGCGATAAGCAGGTTGTCCGAAAAGGACAGCAGGGCAATAAATATGGACATTGTAAAACCGATACCCGCCAAAAGACCTACGCCGATAATCTGTACCCAGGATGCCCCTTGTGGCATAGAACCTATACGCAACAGAATTGCCAGTTTGGTCATCAGATAAACACCGACAG
The DNA here is from genome assembly GCF_014692525.1 of Sphingobacterium chuzhouense. Lineage (GTDB taxonomy): Bacteria > Bacteroidota > Bacteroidia > Sphingobacteriales > Sphingobacteriaceae > Sphingobacterium > Sphingobacterium chuzhouense. The sequence goes on along the minus strand of NZ_JACNYL010000004.1, from coordinate 106,334 downwards.
GTTTACCCAGCATAAGCCCGACAATAATCCCTACCCCCAAGGGGGAGACCAGTCCTTCCAGCATACCCTCCTCAAAACGGATGGCTGTGTTAGCTAAAGCAAACAGGGGAACGATCAAAAAGTTTACGGGCGTGGTAAGGGCATGTTCCAGTTTCAACAAAGGCGGTTCTTTCTGTCCTTTGGTAGCCAATGGGATGGTCATGGCGGTCAGCACGCCGGCTATGGTCGCGTGGATGCCCGAATGGTGGACAAAATACCAGATAAAAAGGCCGGGAATGAGGTAAAAGATTAACGACTGGACACCCAACCTATTAAAAATGAAGAGCAGGGCCAATATAGCCGCAGCATAGCCAAGATATATAGTATGCAGTTCGGCGGAATAGAAAATAGCAATAACCAGAATGGCGATGAGATCGTCCACAATAGCCAGCGCCGCTAAAAACACTTTTAATGAAGCGGGTACTCGTTTGCCGAGCATGGCAATCACTGCCAAAGCAAAGGCGATATCCGTTGCCATAGGGATTCCCCAGCCACTAACGGTTTCCGTCCCTTGATTGACCGCGAAGTATATACCAGCGGGTACGATGGCTCCGCCGAAGGCACAAAATATCGGGAGAAGGGCCTGTCTGGGAGTTGACAGTTCCCCACTCACCAACTCTCTTTTTATCTCCAGTCCGACCAGAAGAAAGAAAATAGCCATCAGGCCATCGTTTATCCAGAGCGCGGTCGTATATCGTAAATGTACCGAAGCTGTTTCAAACCCCAGCTGTGTGTTCAGTATATTTTCAAATGCGTCACCGAGCGGAGAGTTGGCAATAGTCAAAGAAATAAGCACACATATAAACAGGATTATTCCTCCGCTTGTCGGTGAATCAGTAAAATTTTTAAGGATTTTCAGCATAACTAGTTCCGTAAAAGGTGACAAGTTTCAAAGATAATATAACCAAATAGATTAGAAAAGGAAAATCGGATATGATTGCCAAAACCGTCGTGTTGCCAAGTGTTTACATCAATTTTCGCTCAAATAGCCGTGACCTTTATATTGAAAATATTAAATTAGTAGAATTTTATAAATTGTTGATATTTAAAACTACTGTTATGAAGAAGAGGCCAAATACAGCTTTGATATTTACATTGGTCTTAGGTGGAATTGCCGGAATACTTTATTTATTAGGGCTGCACGAGACATTTGGACTGGCCGCCATGTGCCTTGTGGCATTAGTTCTTACGTTTTTGATTGTTTTCTTTATTTCGCAATAGACAGGTACTTATGTTATGATTAGATCAGAAAGCAGATTACCAATAACTGGACAATATAGTGCTGATATTTAGTTTTTCGGTATGGAGTTTATTCCATCTTTTTGAAACTCTTTAAGTGACAATATATAGACATATAGCCCTATCCTACACCCAATGCCATAGCAAGGAATATCCAAAAGGTAAGATAACGGTCAAGGAATTTTAATTTTGGTCGCATCGGTTATTTGTTAATCATTGAAAAAACATAGAACATTTCGGTAGCTATCTGCAAACTTCTTTCTGCATAAACCTGTGTCTGCTCTGCTGTTCCGTCTGAAATCTTCGGATCTTCAAATGTGATGGGTATTCGTTTTTCTGCACCTGCGATAAAAGGACAGCCACCGTCTGCCTGCGAACAGGTCATAATGGCTGTGAACGCTGATACAGGATTGAAAGGACTATCGTATTTCTTTGAGAAACCGATTACAGGTAAAGCATTTTCGCTGTACTTAATAGCATAAACAGGGTTGTCCGTTTCCGAAATTTTGAAAACAGAAAAGTGAAATGCCACAGAAAACAAGGATGACCGTAGAGCATCGCATTACAGGGCGACAGCGACCGTATATCATTACGGGACCAATCCTTGTGCTGGTATCGGTACTTTCTCTTTTCGCCAGCTTTCAGCTTTGGCGGTCAAACTCGGCTCTGCACCCATCATGTAGATCACGGGCAATACGTGCACGCTCGTTTTCCTGTCCATCTATCATGGCGGAGAGCAAAGAAATTTTGTGTTCTTGACGGATATTGTCCAGTTCCATTTCGTGCAGGAGCTGATGCTGTTTTAAGGTTTTGGAACGTTGTCGATATGCTAAAAATAAGAATACCAATGCGATGAAAATAGTCGCCGAAAGCAGGATATAAATGAGGTTAAGTTTTTTTCGATGTGCCACCTGTTCTTCTAACATCACCAGTTTTTGCTCGTTGAGTTCCGTTTTATATTTTACTTCCAATTCCTTTCCTAATGCCATTTTTTCCATTATCGAAGCGTTGTTGATAATAAGTTAAGTACTGCTTGTAGTATTCGAGTGCCGCCCCATAGTCTCCCTTTTTCTCTGCCACGATGGCTAAAGCCTCCATTAACCGTATTTTCGTTTCCAGTTCCGGTAATGGATTCTTTTCCTGATAAGCGACTGCTTGGTTGAGGTAATGCTCTGCATCATCCCAACGGTTTTCCCGCTGCGTATATTCATTTAAAATACCGTATACGCCGGTTACCACAGTATAGTGTTCGGTTTTTAACCCTTCTTTCAAAGCGATGTCTAGATAACGTTGGGCGGTATCATTATAACTCAGCGGATAAAACTCCGAGTAGAGATTAGCCAGACCCAACGCATTAAACGATAGCTGGTTCCGGCTTGTCATATGATCCTCATGTTCCAAAAAGGTTGATACGGATTGTTTATAGTAATATTCTGCAGAGTCACGGAATTCTTCCTGGGCGTTGTTTCCCCGAAAACGATCCTCGAAGGTATAGCCAAGAGAATATAGTGCAGATGATAACCCATCTGGATTGCCGGATTGTCGGGCATTATCCAATGCCAGTCGTGCGTATTTCTCCATATTGTCCAGATCTTTCCAATGCCCATAGATACTGTACAATTCGATATAAATACTGGATATAACTCTTAGGTCATTTATATTGGAACTCCCGTCATAGTGTCGGAGTGCTTCAATGAAGCTCGCGACGGCTTCTGTTCGGCGTTCATTGCGCGACTCCATCCAGCCTTTGGCATACCATATATAGCCTTTCGTACCGGGATCTGCATTTTCGTCGAGGTTATCCAACGCCGACTGCAGCATAGTGCTCGCCGTCGAGTCTCCTTGTATACATAAATGCATGGCCTGTATGGCCAGTATACGAGCCAAATACTGCTTGTCTTCCATGGCCTCCGCTAATTGAGAGGCTTCGTCTAATAATTTGTTGCTTTCTTCCCTTTTATCGTTAAAATAATGATGAGTCGCTAGGCGTGAAAGTGTAAGTATCCTTTCTCCTGTGGATAGATTCCTTTTGTCCAATACCTGTTCCAGAGAATCCTGTTTAGCCTTTTGCGCATACAGGGTATTGGAAATGAAGTAAGTCACGAATAAAAATAATATTGCCGTTTTTGGCAACTTGGGGAAAGAAGCGAAGGAAAAACAATGTGCCATGTGAAATCTAAAATAGGGTGTACACACAAAAATATCTAAATTGTCGTAAAAAATTACATCTAACTACTAAAGTCAATAAACCGTTTTCGACGTCGTTTTATAACATCTACCCGTTCCGCTATTTCTGTTGCGGTTGGCTGTATTTCTTCGCCTGCATTAATGACCTAAGTACGGTAATGAAACAATAGGAATAAATCCCCTATTTTGGGGATTTTACTATATAAATGCCAATCTTAGTTCTGTAAAAAGAAAATAAACCGCTATGATTTTATCCCGGAAACTCCTAACTCTATGATAAACAATTGTAACATGATGACAAATTGCAGGCACTAAACTCCAAAGTCCTTGTCCTTGATATATAACCACAGATACACATACTTTTACACGAATGCATTTGTTTTCATGCTACGTAACATGCTCTAAACGTAACAAAATTTTACTTTTAATAACATTTTATTTAAAATAATAACAATGTATTAACCTCATCGAACTTAGCACGTCAGAATAGCTTACAGGACATCAGGTGTCTCTTGCCCGACTCTTGTTCCCAAATCGTATGAATTTACCTTTAAGTATCTTGAATTTGTCAAAAATCGACATTTGTCTAGCTTTTTCTTGCGGAACAATGTCAAAAAATGATCTTGATTGCTGTTTTTGTAAAAGCGAGAAAAAAAGAAACACCTGTGCATTGTCACAAAGTACTTTGTCGTTGAACCCATGTTACGTAGAAAAAATGAATGGAAAACACGTATTTCAACGAAACAAATATATCAGGTAAGGCGTTGGCTGAGTGGAAATTCCGACGGTATCGTGATGAATGTGGATCTAGCCCCAACATTTTTGGAATTAGCGGGCGTGGCTGTTAGCCGTCCTGTATGAACCGAGTCCTATGCGCCTTAGTTACGAAACCTTTGCACAGAAGATTAATCTCATCACCGAATATGGCGTCTTATCAGACAAAATTGTCATGGGAAAAGCGACTTCAAAAGAGTCGCTTTTTTATTTCAAGGTTGTTATCCCTGCATTCTTAATCGCCTTTCAGGAACAGTCCCTCATCGTAGTATTTCCGAATATTCTTTATATGAAGGACATGCTCCATATTGGGAAGCCACATAAGCTCCTTTTTGGATACCTTCAAAAAAGGATTCTTCTATAGTCGACGATTTGTCTAACCGCTTACTTAAAAAGCCAGCAAGAAAGGCATCTCCACTACCTATTGTGTCCGCTACTTTTATTTTGATCGCTGCCCTATGCAGCTCAATTTCATTACTGTAATAGCTGGCTCCTTCCGCTCCTTTTGTTACAATCACTTCATCGATATTAAAACGTTCCCTAATGGATGCAACCCGTACTTTTTCCTCCCCTTCTTTGCTGCCGTACCATTGACTAAGCAATGTAAGCTCGGTATCATTTAGCTTTAGAATATGCGTTTTATCGAGCAAATATTCCAATACGAGTTGATCAAAATGAGGTGGTCTTATATTAATGTCAAATACATTTAACGACGAATATTTAAGACACTCTTTAAGCGTATCATAAGATTCGGGATTCCTTGAAGACAGCGAGCCGAAAACAAAAGCACTGCCATTGTCGATAACAGGTATATACTCCTCCCTCCAAGGAATGTAATCCCATGCAACCGGATATACGAGATCGTATTCAGGTTGGCCGTCTTCTCCCTTTTTTACAATTGCCTCACCAGTCTTATGGGAATCGCTAATTGCAATTCCTTTGGTATCCAATCCCCATGTCTTTAATACATTCAACAGATCTTCGCCATACGCGTCATTGCCAACGCTACTGATTAAAAAACTACTTACACTAGCCTGTTTTAAATGATAGGCAACATTGAAAGGAGCGCCCCCTGGTTTAGAAACACCATCTACAATATCAAACAGGATTTCTCCAAAACAAACAACTTGATAATTCATATTCATGACTGCTACAAAGGTAGTAATATGTAAATTACTCTAAATTAACTGAAACTTACAAAAACCTATTTTGAAAGATTAGCTCCATATCTTATTAAAGTACTCCTAAGTGCTGCAATGTCCACGTCCAAAACATCAGTGCCTGTCTGGACACATAATGCCGCAGCTGCTCCAGCTGCTTGTCCTAGTCCCATTGCAGATGCCTGCACACGAACCGAAGCAGAAGATATGCCATCAGCAGAGAATGCCCGACCTCCTACTAAAAGGTTGGGGAAATTCTGAGCGATGAGGCAACGATAGGGTATAAATGCGGCATCTTTTAGAAACTCACATCGCTGATTATTAGAGGAAGAAGAATGTATATCAACGGGATGGCACCCTCTTGAGATGGCATCCGGAAAATCACGTGCTTCAATATATTCTTCTCCTGTCAGCGTGTGTACACCTTGAATTCTTCGGGTTTCACGTGTGCCGGCCTGTGGTGCAGTCATAACAAGATATGCATCTTTAAATGCCGGTACATTCTTTGTCAGTAGGTCTACAAAGGTAAATACATCTTCCCGTAGAAGACATTCCGTATTTGTCGCCTGACGATTATCTGCCATATTCGCATAGGTTCGGGTCATATTTACCAATGCAAGACCACGATCTAACACACCACAGTACCACGGCCCTCCAAATTTCGGTAGTTTAGTCTGTTTATTTATTTCTTCCAGTGCCTTTCTCATGTCTATGTCATGATAGTTTATCCCCTGTTGACTATGACGAATCATAGGAAGAGAATCTGTATCAACTCCTCCTAACATAAAGATCAGCGTCGCCGGTTGGAGCTCAGATTTCATTGGTTGCATAGGAACGCCGGCTTGATACGAAAGATCAGCATCGCCAGTACAATCAATAAAATATTTTGCGGTAATTGCTTCCGCACCATTCTTATTATCAATAATAATATGTGTCAGACGACCGTCTTCCGATTTTCTACATCCCGTGAGATAGGAATGAAAATAAAGGGACACTCCTGCTTCCAGTACCATACGCTGTGCGATAAGTTTATATTTTTCCGGAGAAAAGGTAATATTACCAATAGGTTTTTCCTCCCGTGCACCACCAATGTCAATCAGGCGTTCTATAAATTCCCAGGGAATGCCGTCAATGATTCGGCGGTCGTTATAGTTGAACACACTGATTGGTGCAACAAGGCTCGCAGTAGCCATTCCCCCCAGAAACCCATGTCGTTCGACGAGCGCAACGCTGGCACCTCCCCTCGCTGCGGCAATAGCTGCGATAAATCCGGAAGGACCTCCGCCACAAACTACTACGTCATAATCTGCAATCACAGGAATTTCCCTTACTTGTGTTATTTTTTCTACCTTTTGAGAAACCTTCGTTGTTTCTGTTGTCTGTTCTTTCATATTATACCTAAACTCAAACTCTTTATTTAAATAACAATTTCCTAATACCTTTTTCCAGTACACCTGTCGATGTAAATTAGCCTTTCAATGCGATTTGAATGTTCAATCTGAACACTGGATTATTTCCAGTGATACGACAGTGCAAACGAAGCCAATTTCCAAAATGTTTGACCCGTAAAAAGTGAAGTCCTTTCGTCATTATAGGTTCCGAAATAGTTCCTTCTGCGACCCAATGCACACCGTCATGTGAAATTTCAACTGCAGCCGCCAAAACGGAATTGCTTCCACTTACATTTTCAACGGCAATAAAAAAAATACACTCATCTGCCCAACCTACTTCATAAGGATGAGTCTCAAAATCTTGTATAAGATCTTTCTTTACCTCTAAATGCGAGGCATTAAATAGTTTCATGTAAACTAAAGTTTCAACGATTATATTATTCTTGAGATATGACCACCGAATCGACAAAAAGAAATACGCGACGCTGTGTATCAGTTTCGACCCATACAAGTGGATTCATCAGACCATCAATCCGATCATAAGGAGATACGCAATAGATCGGATGTCGTTGCAGATCAAATATTTTGTCCTGGCATTGCATCTCCACATATTCCCTTTTCTCGGTATCGATCAATAATCGCAAGTATTGCCAATTTATCTTACAATCCGTTTCATTATAGCACAAGGGCTGGTAGCCGTTGACAACATCTTTATAGCCATCATGTCGGCCATCCGCATACCTACGGCCGAACCAAAAAGGATCGACTCCTTTGATACACCAATCACCGTCTGTACCATAAGCCCAATCTTTATCATCTTTTGACGAAGGATAGATAAACTGCCATTTCTTTTGAAGTGTACCGTCTACAGCGTTAAGATACCTAACCCCTGCAAAATATCTGTTTCCTCTTTCTTGAAGATCCCAACCTGCGCCAAACCCTCTTATCGATGCTTCGTGAAGCCCAGGCAATTCTCCTGTACCATCTACTTTATCCTGTTCTGCGGTAAAAGCAAACCACATTTCAAATTGCAGGTATTTCCTTTTTAAATGATGAAAGGAAAGCCGCTTAATAGCATGTCCCAAAGAACCTGGTGCAGGAGGTTGGTCATAAGGATTAGCAACAGGTCTTGTAGACACTTTCAAGCTGTATTGCCCAGAAAGCGATCCATGCGAGCCCGGATAGCGAAAGGTTGCCGTACTCAACATCACGGGAGGCCATTGATGCTTCACCATGATGCTAGGGCTTTCTTCAAAATCAGGTGCTTCACAAAAGTTGGGCATGATTTCCATCCAACCATTTTGCCCCGTATTGAAAACGTCATGCACCAAAACACGATTAAGCGGTTGAAAACGAGATAAAAGAATTCTATCCATTATTGATTATTTTTTTCTCAATCTTTGATTTTCTATAATGATATATGGTCAGCACAACAATAGAAACAACGATAAAGATAGATGCGTATAAAAGCATTCGCTCGCTGTCCGCATCGGTTACAAAAGCGAGTATGGCAATTATTATTCCTATTGTCAAATAGGTCCCCATCATGATGTTGATAGCCAGAGAAGAATACAATGATCCTGCTTTCTTATTTTTTTCTTCTGTAGCTTCGTCGTTGATCCCCTCCTCCTCCTCGGATATCTGAACCAATCTATCCCATCCGGCATCTTTCTCCTTTTTCCATAAAACCAGCTCGATAATAAGTAAGGTCGCGAACGGCACGACAAATCCGATGAATGCATCGACAAACTCTACATGCTGGTTTACGATGTCATCAAAAAAGCCCGCTTTTATCACAAAGGCAATCGTATAGGTGATACCCATTGACCACCATACCGCACCAGACCCGATACGTTTAGAAAACAGTCCCCATATAGACGGAATAAAAAGAGGCGAAACAATTAATGTTAATGTGGGCACAACGACACGCTCTGCTCCTCCAAGGTATGGTATCATGATCGCCACTCCGGTAATGAGTGCACCATATACATACGTAAATATCCTTCCTACACGAATCAAGGTCTTATCAGAAGCCCTAGGACGAGCTGCTCGAAAAATATCATAGGCAAACACATTTGCAAAAACATTCAGATTACTCGAGACTGCGCTCATTGTCGCTGATAACATCGCCGCGAGCATCAAGCCGAGCATTCCAACACTCAATAAGTGTTGGCTCATCAACATATAGGCTTGTTCTGGGTTGGCGTTTGGATTGATAACTCTATAAACTAAAGCCGGTATATACCATATAAGCGGTGTGGTAATATAGAGGATTCCTACGAGATAAGCACTTTTTTTTGCTTCCCGAACTGTAGGCACACTGATATAACGCTGTACAAAAGCCCAGTCGCCACCGAGCATGAAAAAATTAAGGAGCAGCCACAAAACCATCCAGCCCCACGAATATTGTTCGCTAAAAAAGGAGAAAAAACCATCAGGGGAATTGATGATAAACTCTCCTACTCCGCCAATACTCTCGAACGATAACGGAATCATGATTAACACCATGGCGATCAATACGGCAAACTGAACAACATCAGTCATTATTACCGCTAAGAACCCTCCTGCAGCAGTATAGACAAGCGTGACGACACCCAATACCAAAACTGCATACATAACAGATAGATGCCCCGTCCGCGGGTCTGCTAAGATATGACCTTCTGGCAAAGGAATCAACGCGACGGTCATGATCGCAACCGCATACAATGCTACAGCCATATGTATTCCGCGACCAAAAACGCCAATAATCGTATAGAACCGAACAATCGATTTATTAAAGCGCACCCCGAGATACTCCGCTGGGGAATTTATCCGCTGTTTCGACCATTTCCCAACAAGAAACGCACCCACGAAAATAGACGCAATCCCTAACATCGTTGCGATGACTACCGAGACCATACCTGACCTATACGCGACCCCACCCCACACGACGAACGTACTTGCCGAGAAGATTGTCATGTAGGTAGACAACCCGGAAAGCCACCACGAGGAATTTCTCCCCGCGATAAACATATCCTTCGCACTTTTTATTTTTCTACCTAAAAATCCTCCTAATAATAATAGCCCCGCAAAATATACTAGGATAATGATGTAATCTGCAATCCCCATGATTAATTGTTCGATGTAGTAGACAAGGATTCTCTGAGTCCGACAGGATAGTCGGATTCAAGTATGGTTATGCCACTTTCAATTACTTTCCGATAAGCCTTTGCCCTTTCTTCTTCTGTTTCTAATTTGTCATACGTAGGGGCAGCTGATATGAGGCTACGGATGCCATATCCACGCATCATCTCGTTTATCTCATTCGTCTTTTCAGATATTTTGGTACCTATACATGCAAATATTTGACGTTTTGGAATACCTAAATCCAGATAGGACTGGAACGCTTCCGGTTCTCTGAAAGAGATGGCGAACATCCTTTTCGGCTCATCGTTGAAATAAAAAGCCGCATCTCCAGGAGAGCGTACTAGACTAATCACGTAATTGTTGGCGTCATGCTCACGTATAAGGTCAGCAATCATCTTCAGAGGTACATCCTTTTTATCAAGCAGTAATGCTGTTTTTCCATTTGCCCATTCAAAAACTTCAGCTAAAGTCGGAATTTTATGTTCTGTAACTTCTCCTTCATTATTTTTCAGGTTCAACTGTTGTAACTCTTTCCAAGTATAGTCTATCACTTTACCTGTACCATTGGTTGTACGATCCAGTGTCGCATCGTGAAAAACAATGATTACGCTGTCTTTGGTGAGTCGAGGATCTATTTCAAACACGGCTGGCATTTTCGTCAAAACATATTCAAAAGCACCAATGGAATTTTCCGGTAATCCATTCTCCCTAGTTCCCCTGTGTCCCTGAATAATAAGTGGAGCACCATCCCGATAACTGTAGAAGTCATACAATGCTTCGGTATCTGCAAAAGAAAGATAGTGAGGTTCTTCTTTTTCTTTAATCTGAGGAGAACAGGAAAACAAAAAGACCGATGCACAAATTCCAAAGATTATTTTTTTCATCTATAAATATTTTGTTTTTTTAAGGTCGTGAAACTATCAGATTTATCCATCCCACTGTACGGTCTGAAAAATCGAGATGGTTTCATATTACTTACTCTTATAAGGCCCAAAAACTCCAGTTACTTTATAATCTTGATTGGTATCATCAAGCACATATACGTAATATTCTTCGCCTCCGGGATCTACCCGTACTACAATATGCCCCTCTACGGCTTTCAATCTATTCAGGTTTGCTCCTAACCGAGGTTTATTGGCTTCTGTCATATTCGTAGAGAATATCTGAACACCACTGTTCGCCGTAAATATTCGGGATAAGGTTTCCGTATTAGGGTGCACGTCTCGCCAAGGATGAATAATTACCGTCTGTGGTTTCAAGCTGTTCAAGATGGTCGTACCATTACAATTGGATGTAGCGTGGTGGTTTGCTTTCATCACATCTACTTCCGGTACCACCACGGCCACTGGTGCTTCAACATCCTTCCAGGGATGTGCTGTTCTACCATTGTATTGTAGATCTCCCGCTGTGAAAAAGTTAAACTTCCCGTATGATAAAACAAAGCCAATACTGAAGATGTTTTCTGATCCATCTGCCGCCGCGACCTCCGGTCCAGAGGGCAGTGTATTGGTGGAACCAGTTCCCGTTCCAGTCCATACCACACCATTTGAAATAATATTACGAATCTCAAAATTGGAATACGCCGACGGGTTCTCCTGCAACACTATTTGATCATTTTTACCCACATCGAATTGCTCTGCTATCACTCCTTTGTGTGCTTTAGCCCAATCTATAAATTTGATGTAATTCGCTATTCTAGAATTCGAGGCCATATTAGTCGGAAAGTTATAATCTGGATACCCCCTGTCAATAATTTTATCAAAGTCGATTTTTGCACCGACCTCAGTGATTCCTCCCATTCGAAAGGTTCCGGTAGGATCCAAAGGTAAGCTACTGCTATATGTACCCATATGATCAGGATCAAAGTGACTTAACATCAGATAGTTAATCTTATTACTAGCTGTCTTAATAAAATGCCTCGTATAATTTGTTACTGCCAATCCTGGTGATACATTACCATTTGGTTTTTGTGAGGGAGGAGGAATTGCATCGGTTGGCGAAATCAACGAGCCTGCCGCATCGATCAACATCGTCGTCCCATCGGGAAAGATCAGTAGCTGACTTTCCCCACGTCCGGTATTAATGGCGTGGATATCAAGATAGCCCTCTTGCCAATCTGGTAGAGTTTTTCCGATCAACTCGTTCTGAGGATCGTCCTTACCTCCATTATCGCCTTCATTGGGATCTCCACTACTACTTTTGCTGCAAGACATCAAGACAATGATAAGCAGCAGCCCAATCCATTCTTTATTTTTCTTTAGCATATCAATTTAAATTTATGGTTATGTAATCTGTTAATATCCTGGATTTTGTTTTATATTATCATTGATTATTACTTCCCTGGAAGGAATGGGGAAAAGGTATTGCCTGTCGGTAAAGTTTCTGGGAACAACCGCCCTTATTTTGCCTGTCTGATACATAGCGGAGAAATCTACCAATCCATTTTCATCGATTTCGGGCAATGCTCCTTTTGGAAAGAAATAGTCACCAGAAGCGATATTTGCTTCCAAACCTGCCTTTATCGGGAGTGCATATACCGGTCGTTTCATAACTATCTCAGCTAACTTCCACCGGATCAAGTCGAACCATCTCCTATTTTCCCATGATAACTCCGCACGGCGCTCCATGCGGAGAATAGTCCTAAGTGCAGCTTGGTCGGTCTCTGTAACTGCAGGGTATCGTGTGGTTTGGACAGGTGACACTTTATATGCACGCGATCTCACTTGATTAATAGCCTCCAAAGTGGACTCGTCAATTTCGTTCAGTTCTATCTTAGCTTCTGCATACATCAGCAACACATCCGCATACCGCATGATTATGATATTTGGATCTGCACGTCTACTAGCAAATGCTTCGTCAACACCTTTTTTCAACGTTAAGCCGTTGTAAGACGCAAATTGCGAAGTCAATTGCGTTTCTGGATTCGCAACCATCCTACCTGTTTCAAGTTCTAAGACATGCGTAGCGCCTGGATCATAAACAAAACCATGAAATGGAGTTCCAAACTCCGGTACGAGTTCAGTCAGTCTAGGGTCTCGATTCTTAAACGGATTTTGGGGATCAAATAAAGGAGATTCGTCTACAGGAAGACCATCTGTACAAGTGTAAGCACAAAACAACTCCCAACTGGGTTGTGCTGTACTGGTTCCGCCAATGTAACGTGGAAGGAAAGAACCTCCGGCCATATTTTCCCCTGTAAGCTGTTCTGAACGAGGAATAATAAAAATGAACTCAGGAGATGTGTTCGTGGTAGAAAGAAATAAACGACCATATTCCGGGTCGAGCGAATAAACACCCATATCCATACAATCTTTAGCTGCGTCACGTGCTGTAGGATAGTCCAACATCCAAGTTGCTATTCTAGCTTTAAAGGCATATGCCGCACCTTTCGAAATCCGTCCATTGTCATTATCCGGAAGATATTCGATAGCGACATCAAAATCCCGATAAATCTGTTCCAATACGATAGCTTTATCTGTGCGACCGGTCGCAAAAGCTTCCTCTATGGTTATGTAGTTTGTAATCAGCGGAACATCCCCATATAGAAAGATCAAATAAGAATAAAAACATGCTCGAAAGAAACTAGCTTCCCCCCTCAATTGATTTATCCTTTGCTCCGAGACATTGCCCATCGCATTATCCAAACTGCTTAATACGATATTTGCACGATTTATGCCTTTGTAGGTATTTATCCATGTATTTTTGGTGTCAGCCCATTCCCCTGTAATCGAACCGGCTACCCAGTCGTAGAGATACTCCCGCTGATTCCAGTCGTCCGTCCAACGGTCTGTATTAAATAGCCTAGTACCTTCCACATGCCAAAGAGCGGCACGGTAGAGCTCATTAAGCGCTAATGTAATTTCATTTTCATTGGTATACCAGTTTTCACTAGATCCTTCCGAAAGAGGGTTTAGATCCAACTCTTGGCACCCTGTAGTCATCAGGAGTACCGATATCATTGATATTATTAATTTTTTCATCTGTATATTTTTAATGATGAATTGTTTTTCTAAAATCGAACTTGCACCCCGAAATTCCATGTTCTAGCAATATAAGCAGTAATACCAGACTCGGGATCCCAACCTTTAGGATATTTATCCAAAGAAAACAGGTCATTAGCTGAGGCATAAACTCTCACGTTCGACGTCTTCAGGACGTCGCTCCAGTTACTGGGCAGAGTATACCCCAATGTCACGTTTTTAAGGCGGAAATAAGATCCATCGAATAGCCAAAAATCTGACATTCTGTAGTTATTACCATCATAACCCAATTGTGACAAGCGCGGATACCTTACGTTACTGTTTTGCTCGGGCGTGTTATATTCACTGTAATAATTGCCATCCACAAAGTCTGGAAAAGTATGCCATGCTGCGGTCTGATAGACTTGGTCTGCAGTAAGGCGGCTTGTCTGCTTTCCTACGCCCTGAAACATCAAATACGCGTCGAATCCCTTATAACTCAAGTTAACGTTTCCGCCATAATAGAACCTCGGTAGCGAACCTCCTAGCGGTACCCGATCATATTCCGGACTGATCATTCCATCCGGAGTACCATCCGACCCGCTCAAGTCCTGGTATTTGACATCTCCCGGTCGGACGACCTGGCTCAATAAGGCAGAATTATCGATATCTTCCTGTGAATGGAACAGCCCATCCGAACGGTAACCATACCAGGAATTATACTCCACACCTTCTTGGATGACTTGATCGTCGAGGAAAACCATTCCTGAAAGATCGCCCATCATCGATTTATAATCCGATATGTTTGCAGAAATCGAATATTTGAAATCTCCGATTTGATCGCGCCATCCTATCTGGGCTTCCCATCCTTTGGTGTGCATCCTTCCTGCATTTTGATCCGGGTTATCGAAGCCCATAAAAGCCGGTATTTCCAATGCCAGCAACATATCACGCGTAGTCTTTTTATAATAATCGGCTGTCAGGGACAATCTGTTCGAAAGCAATGTTGCATCAAAACCGATGTTCCATTGTTCGGTGGTCTCCCAAGAGATATCTCGGATATTATAACCTACTTGTGCGGCAGTCATATTGGACACAATATTTCCGTCTTTGTCTACAAACAGTGCGTTATTAAAATTCAAGATTGCCTGATAGGGGTAGTTGCCAATACGTTCGTTACCCAAATTACCCCACGAGCCTCTGAGCTTAAAGAAATCCAAGCCGCGAAGATGGAGATCTTTTATAAAAGACTCTTCCGTAACAACCCAGCCAGCCGATACGGATGGGAAACTAGCCCACCGGTAATCCTTGTGGAATCTTGACGAACCGTCGTACCGAATATTCGCTTGTAACAAATATTTATTAGCGTAGTCATACATCACCCTTCCGAAATAGGAATTATAGGCGTTTTCTACAGCATCGCCACCGTTCCGCAGATAATCTAAATTCGCTCTATCTAAATAAGGATAGTCCGCAAGCGCAAGATTATCCGATGATGCATTAAGTCCCTCTGAAAATCTATAATAGTCTTCATAACCGGCCATAATAGACAAGTCGTGGTTTTCACCAAAATTCGTATTATAGTTTGCTGTCAACTGTTTTGTCGTCGTGCGTACTTCGCTCCGCGTCTCGGCCAGGCTTGTCGTAAGGTTCCCATTTATATAACCAGAAGGTGCTGTCGTATTGTCGTATTCGTAAAAAGGAACTTGTCTAATAAACTGTTTACCTTTCACCGATCGGATCGACGGTGCTATCACGCCCGATATATTCAAATTTTTAATAGGCTTAAAACTCAGTGCAAACCTCCCGACCAACTCATCACCCCAGGTATTATTGAAGCCACCATGATTTAACCGTGCCCAGGAGTTTGTCCCATTCCTACCAAATGATATGCGACCGTCAGACCAATACGGACTTTCCAAGGGTCCATATTTATAAGCGTGCGAAAGTGGGTTCATAATAGGTTGCACATTAGCGGAACGTAGATAAGACCCATTTATGTCGGCTGACAGGAAGTCGGTAATCTTAAATTCGTTGTTGATACGTGTGGATATTCTGTCAAACGACCTGTGATTGTATAATGCGTCTGCTTTTTCGTAGTTTAAAGAAGCTCTTGTTTTAACAATATTATTGCCATACATTAAAGAAAGACCATGTTGCATATTAGGCGCATAGTCATTGACAAGTTCGTCCCTCCAGTTCATTATTGGAAATAGAAATGGATCAGTTAGTCTGTGGTTTGCATTGTAATCCTCGATAAAATCTTTGCTATAGACATTGTATTCTGCTCCTGCCTGATTTCCTCCATCGTTCCACGCAACTTCGTTGATCATTTCCATATAACGTATGTGATCCACCGTTCCGGGAAACTGCGTTGGTTTGATAATCCCATACAAGCCTTGATATTCAAGATTGATTTGATTAGTTTTTGCCTGTTTAGTAGTGATTAAGATAACACCGGCAGAAGCCCTTGATCCATAAATAGAGGCTGATGCCGCGTCTTTCAATACTGATATGCTTTCTACATCCTGCGGATTTACCCTATCAATACTTTCAACGGGAATACCATCGACGAGAATTAGTGGATTGCTGTCTCCTATCGTTGTGATACCTCTTACCCGGATTGTACCTGTAGCTCCCGGCAGCCCGCTACTCCTTGTCACCGATACTCCCGGTGCTGCTCCTTGCAAAGCTTGAGATAATATCATTTCGTTTCTCTTGGCAAGATCTTCTCCGTTTACGATGGCAACAGAACCAGTCAAATCTTTCTTTCTGGCTGTTCCATAACCAATGGCGACCACCTCTTCTAAACCCATTGCCTCTGATTCCATTACAATATTCAGGACATTACCTGCTCCAAGTGCCACCTCTTGCAGCTTCATGCCCACATAAGCGAATACCAACACTGGTTGTGATGTTATATCCGGAACATTTATAGCATACTCACCTGCGTCATTGGTCATTGCCGCAACATTCACATTTTTTAAACTGACAGTTACACCTGACAGTGGCTCGCCCCCTTCGTCCGTTACTTTTCCACTGATTTCTCTGTGATCGGTTTGTGCCGATAGTGTCGCAGAGATAAGTAGCATCGAAAGGATACCAAGCCATTTAGCAACTTTCTTTTTCATATTATTTAAGTTTATTTATTGATTTACATAAACTGCTATATCATCGACCATTAGCCTAGCGCGTGAATTGCTTTTACCGATTCTGAAGCGTACAGGTCCTTCTATATTCAGTTCGTATTCCTGAAAATATTGTATTTCCGTGGTAGTCACTATCAAATCATCTCCTAACGGATTCCACGTATCTCCACCATCTTGGGAGTATTCTACTTTTACATGAATCGGAACGTTCACGACATCGACATCGTTCGCATTAGTTTGTGTTGCGGTACCGTAGTAAAATGAGAATTTAGAAGCACCGAGCTCCAGATCGAAATCCATCTCTAGGTATGTAGCAACGTTCGTATTCATCATCAATGCCCATGTTCCATTTTTGTTTACAATTGCAGCTGCGGAATTAGTATACATATTTGGCATGAGCCATTCTCCAGATGGGAATACATCTGATTGCCGTCCCGTCGGTCCTTCACCTCCATGTGATGATTTTCTGCCCCCTTGATGCTCTTCCCACCCTTCCGGGAAGTTAGGATAAAGTTCTTTGCTAGGTTCCGGTTCTGGCTCTTCAAAATCTTCGTCGACAAATCCATATTTGGGCATGATCCTCGCCGGCTGTGAGCCATTCGTAATATATACCCAATCTCCGGTGGCATAATCGACGTTGGCTCGCACACGCACATAATAACCACGAATTTCCTCCAAACCACTGAACCGATAAAAATCTTTCGAGGTTGTCGTATAAGCATCGATTGGAGACTCACTATCTTTTGATCCCAGCAGCTGTACTGTGTAGGACGTTCCACCTTCTACCCGGTTCCAAGCAACGGTAATACTTGAACTTGAATATTCCGACAAATGCACATTTTCAGGCAATTTGTCCGTGACACCTCCAACATCCGATTCGTCCTGCTTGCAGGAATATGACGCTAACAAAAGAATGAAAGCGCACAAATAGTAACGGTACATGGTTAATTTTTTCATAATTATTTGATATTTGTAGTAAACAAAGTTTAATTGATTGAATTTTGTTAGCGAATTTATTTCTTCACCCGGTAATCCAATGCCGGCGCGCGATCGCCTACTAGTGCTTCATATTTGAAACCTGCCCCTCTACGGGATTCAAATTCTTCCTTTATCTCATTAATTAACATGGTGTTGGTATAAAGGTCAATAGCAGTAAGTACAAATACCTTTGCCGCGTTGATGAGTGATTTGGTACCGATTGTTGTACCACCTGTAGCTGCCCATTGCCAACTATGTGCCGAACTTCCCGGGACAAAAGCTGCAGTTCCAAAAGTAATGGTTGGAACATTCCAACTGACATCGCCCACATCAGTAGAACCACCACCTGTTGATGGCCTTTCGGCAGCCAGAGGCTGTATTTCAGACACTCTTTGCAAAACAGTTGGTTTAAGACCGAGGTTCGTAGCGATTCCTTCGGCAAGAACAAGTTCACGTTCATCGTAATGGACCCCCCCTACGATTTCCAGATTTTTTTGTACCAGTTCTGCTAATTTACGGTTAGGTAATTTTTCGTAAAAACCAGCGATAATCTCCCTGTTTACTGTTGTCTGTGTACCCAGTGCAGCTCCTTCGGCTGCTTGGTCTACCCAAGCCACCAGTCCCTTCAACACGTCTCGTTTGGGATGCCGGATATAATAGGAAACGGTCGCCTCTTCGGGCACCACATTGGGTGCCTCACCGCCGTTGGTAATCACATAGTGTATGCGTGTTGCATAATGAACATGTTCGCGTAACATGTTAACCATATAATTCAATGCTTCAACGCCGTCCAAGGCAGATCGACCCTTGTCGGGATTACCTGCAGCATGGGCGGCTTTGCCATGAAAAGTATAGTCCACCATCTGTACGGCGGTAAATCCGTTACCTACATCCACTGCGTTTCTATTACCCGGATGCCAATCTAACACCACATCTACACCATCGAAAAAACCATCTCGTGTGAGATAAACCTTTCCACCTCCACCTTCTTCAGCGGGGGAGCCAAACACTTTAATGGTACCCTGGTGACTGGTAGTCGCCAACCATTCCTTGATGGCCACTGCTCCTGCCACAGCACCGGTTCCAAGTAGATTATGGCCACAGGCATGTCCGTTACCTCCCTGTTCCACGGGCTTTCGGTAAGGTACTGTATCCTGCGATAATCCTGGCAATGCATCAAATTCCGCTAAAATACCAATAACGGGACTGCCACTACCGTATGTTGCAATAAAGGAAGTTGGCATACCAGCCACATCAGTTTCTATTTCGAAATCTTGTTCTTGTAAATGCTTTTGTAAGATGTTTGAACTCTTGGTCTCTAAAAATCCTAATTCTGGAATAGACCATATCTCTTTTTGAAGACGATCATATGTATCGAATGAACGATCAAGGTATTCAAGCGGCGAGTTAGCACCTTCCTGTCCCAATAATGTCAAAGGTATCACCGCGATAGCCATCCATAGTATTTGCTTTTTCATATCACTCAAGTTTAAGGTAAGTAAGCGTTTAAGTTTAATTTCTTCATTCTGATACCGTTCAGTATCTTTAGGTGCGATAGGTAGCTTTCGGTGAAAGCACGATGTTCCTTGATACTTCCAAACACCTCGCTAATATCTAGGAAAACAAGCGGATCTCCCTCTTGATCAGCGCGCATTACACTTTCCAGCAAGACCCTCGCTATCTCATCCTGTACATTATTGGGAGTCGCCAAGTTCAATTTAAGATATTGATACCAGCAGGCTACAATGAAGGCTGCGATACGGACAGACTTATGATCCTTGATTCGATCTATGATGACCGGAAGAATAAACTTGGGAAACTTGGCTGAACTGCCCGAAATAATTCGAGCAACTTCATCTTTAATAAATGGATTTCTAAATCGGTCGATCAGAGTCTCTTTATATTGATCCAGATTAACACCCGGGACATCGTCAAGCGTAGGTGTCACCTCCTCATCCATATACGTTCGCAGTAAACTCGCGATGGCAGGATCTGCAACACTCTCGTGGATATACCGATAACCCAACAGATACCCTACTAGTCCCACTAATGTATGTCCGCCGTTCAATAGACGAATCTTCATCTTTTCGTATGGTGTTACATCCGATACCATCTGGACGCCCACATTTTCCCAATCCGGTCTTCCTGCGGCATATAGATCTTCAACAACCCATTGGTAAAAGGACTCACAGACCACCGGCCAACCATCGTTCAATTCAAAATTCTCGGCAAGCATTTTTCGTAGACTATCGGTAGTGACCGGCGTAATCCGATCCACCATACTATTCGGAAAAGTAATGTGCTCATCCATCCAATCAATCATTTCTGGATCGGCCTTAGAGATAAAGGCATACAACATCTGACGCATGACGTCACCATTTTGCTCGATGTTGTCGCACGACTGGATGGTAAGCCCAGCTATACCACTCGCCTTCCTAAGTTTAAGCGCAGCATATAGGTATCCAAACACCGTTTTTGGTTTTGCAGGATGTTGAAGATCCCATACGACATCCTCATTTTGCCAGTTAAAATTCCCATCAGAGGTATAGTTATACCCACCTTCGGTGATGGTGAGGGTAACTATCCCGATTGATTTATCGGCCATTTTACGAATAACGGCCGAAGGATTTTCCGGAGCATATAGCAGTTCTACAATTGATCCGATCACCTGTGTAGAAAAATTGCCTTCGATATCTGGCACAATCAGCGTATATAATCCGTCCTGCTCTAATAGTACATCGTATATTTTCCGATCAGCCCCTAACAAAGCAACTCCACAAATACCCCAGTGCGTCGCCATACCTTGCTCCAGTAATTGATTGACAAGATATGCTTGATGCGCCCGATGAAATCCACCGATACCGATATGTACGATACCTACTTTCACTTCCTTACGATCGTACGTAGGTATTCGGATGTTGGTATTCAACATGGCTAAATTTTTGGTATTTAGTTTTATCGGTTCAATCATTTTTTTAGCTATTTTTACGTGACGCACTTGAATTACCAGAGACAATCTGTGTCTCCAATACAACATTTTCCGCAAATCGATTTCCATTAATTGACGAAATCAACATCTCAACCGATTTGCTTCCAATATATTGAAGAGGCTGCTTTATAAAAGTGATACTTGTGTTAAAGATCTTATAGGCATCGGCTTGGTCAAAACATACGATCCCCATTTCATTGGGCACCTTGAC
This sequence comes from Sphingobacterium chuzhouense, assembly GCF_014692525.1. Lineage (GTDB taxonomy): Bacteria > Bacteroidota > Bacteroidia > Sphingobacteriales > Sphingobacteriaceae > Sphingobacterium > Sphingobacterium chuzhouense. The sequence goes on along the minus strand of NZ_JACNYL010000004.1, from coordinate 85,132 downwards.
ATCTCGTTTTACCAATATCGCAAGTCCCTCCATCGCGATTTTATTCGTTGAGAAATACACCAGATCGTTCTGTTCTTCTAGCAGATTGAGCAGGCACTCTTCTAACTCTTCCGATAACATATCTTCTTTGACTTCCACTACTTTCGAATCTTGTTCCCCTAGCAGTTGCCTGCATGCATCCTTAAATCCAGATACCCTATCCTGCATGTGAAATAAGTCGGTTCTCAAGGTTACCATTGCCGGCTTTTTATACCCATTCGCTGCAATGTGCTGCACTACAGTGTAAGAAGCTTGATAATTGTTGACACCAACAGTATTAATTTCCATAATCTGTGGAAAATATCGGTCGATTAGCACAAATGGAAGTTGTCGCTCCTTTAAATAGTTCAATGTAGTCTCGGTGCCCTTTGGCGCAGCTAGGATGATTCCGTCCACTTGCCTACCTAACATCACTTGAATTAGTTCATTAAACTTATCAGCATTTTCATCTGCACTTCCAAAAATCACGTTGTAGTTATATTTCTTGGATTCGTTCTCTATATATCGCGCAATACTTGAATAAAATAAGTTCGAAATATCTGCTATAATTAGTCCAATAGTAAAGGTTCGATCTTTCTTTAAACTTTTAGCTATTTGATTAGGAAAATAATTTAGCTTTTTAGCTATATTCTTGATTTCATTAGCCTTCGCTTCACTAATTCGCCCCTCATATTTATTATTCAGGACATAGGAAACTACGGCTGTAGAAACCCCCATCTCATTTGCAATATCCTTTAAAGAAATCTTCTTTCTCATGTTTATTTATTGATAGCCTTTTAGTTAATCGATTAACCGATTTAGGTTTACCTAATCTCGTATGATGCTACTTAATATTTTTTTTAAAACAACTTCCCTTAAAAATTTTACGACTTGGTTTATAAAAACAAGATTTTCTATAGGTCAAACTTAGACCTTTATTTTACATTGTCAAATTTTTATTTTAAAATTTTATATTATAAAATATTAATTGTGTAAATTTGAATTCAACATACTGTATTTCATATGATTCAAGTATTAAATAGAGCATTAGATATTTTGGAACTACTATCTCGAAATTTAGATAAGGAGCATTCATTGAGTGAAATTGCAACTCCGTTAAATCTCAATCACGGCACGTGTGCTAATATTATTAAAACAATGGTCAACCGGGGCTATATTGAGAAAAAGAAGGGTTATCTTTTAGGTAGGCAGTCGTACTACCTAACAAATAATTTCTCTAATGAGGCGGAAATTGTCAGATGTGCCATAGACCCGATGAAGAATCTTAGTAACACATTAATGGAGAGTTGCGTTTTATCGGTTTTAAAAAACAATTCAAGGAGAACTCTTCACAAGGAAACCGTTATGCGAGAATTACAGGCAAATCCCCGAGATGAAATAAATGTTTATAAAACGGCTACTGGGAAACTATTACTTGCTTACTTGGAACCTGCTGACCGAAATGCATTCATCAGTACCTATGGACTGCCAGGTTCTATATGGAAAGGAGTTGACAACGAGGGCGCATTAATACATGAACTTCAAAAGATTAAAAAAACGGGATATGCTATTCACTATGACGAAATCAATATAGTAGGCGTAGCAGTTCCCATATTCAATAAAAAACAAGCTGTAGCAAGTCTAGGCGTTTATCTTCCTGAAAATCGTTTTAATAAGAGCATGGAAGCCAAGATATTAGAAAACCTGGAGGAAACAGCGAAGATAATTAGTAATAAAATAACTTTTTAAACAGCTTCTTCGCTCTTACTGTATCTTTCCATAATCACAGCAACTACGGCGTCACCCGTAATATTTACAGACGTCCGCAACATATCCAATGGCCTGTCAACGGCAAATATCAACGCGATGCCTGCCGGGCTCACACCTATCGATTCTAAAACAATAACAAGCATGAGGAGACCTGCTCCCGGTACTGCCGCGGCTCCAATGGAAGCCAATGTGGCGGTAAGAATTACACTCAATTGTTGACTTGTTGTCAAATCATATCCCATGACCTGGGCGATGAAAACTGCGGCAACCGCTTGATATAGACAGGTACCATCCATGTTCACAGTAGCGCCGATTGGTATGACAAAACTTACTACATCCTTTCGAACATGCAACCGATTTTCCACACAGTCCATCGTAACAGGCAATGTGGCAGCACTGGAACTGGTAGAGAAACCAAGCAACTGTGCTGGAAAAATCGCCTTGAAAAACTCTTGAGGTTTCATTTTCCCGAAGAAATAAACAAACATCGAATACACACCGTAAACAATGATTAACAAACCAAACACAACGGTAAGCGAGTAGGCTCCTAAAGCCTTGAAAACGTCAAAAGACGGGGCTTCAGCAATTAGAGCGACCATCAATGCAAACACACCATAAGGTGCTGCAAGCATAATCAAGTCAACAATCTTCAGTACAATAGCGTTTCCGGCATCCAGCACCTTTTTAAACGCCTCCACTTGATTAAAGGGCAACATAATCATCGCTACGCCAAATATGATACTGAAAAATATAATCTGGAGCATATTGCTGTTAGCGGAAGCCGATTCAAAAATATTCTCCGGAACGATATCAACAAGAGGTTGTAACGGCCCCCTAGTCTCTTCAATAGCTGTAACCTCGTCGACTTTCTCTTGCACCTCACCTGCAAAAGACACCAACATCTCTTGTCGAGTTTCCTCCGAGATAAAACCTCCGGGTTTAATAAGGTTGACTAAACCCAAACCTAATGTAACTGCAATAATGGTGGTGGCTATATAGAAGCCAAGGGTGCGTATTCCCAAGCTGGAGAGTTGTGTCACATCCTTTAAATCGGAGACACCTTTAATCAGAGAAACAATAATAAGAGGAATGGCAATTAATTTCAGTAGATTTATAAAAATGGTTCCAAAGGGCTTTACCCAATCGATGACAAATTCTTTCCCACCTGCAAACTGAATACACAATAGTCCGACCAATATACCTCCTAGGATACCGATTAGTATTTGCCAATGTAAAGCTATTTTCTTCATTATTATTTAGGATTTAGCGTAAAACTTATTACAGTTTACCGGAAAAACCCTAAATATAATATAACCTTATGGATTAGAAAAATAAAGGCGGACAAAGTAGCTTAATTTGTCCCCCATCCACCTTCATTTTATTGATCTGTTTTTTTGCCTTTTGACGTATGTAATCCTGGATCCAAAGGTCGGTCTGTTGGATCGTTAGGCATATCATTCAATTGCTCTGCCTGTGGATCTACGCCGGCTTCTCCATCGCCATCTTTAGTACGCTCTGTCTTTTCAACGACCGACCCAAGTTCCTGATAGGTATCGCCCTCTTTTTTTTTCTTTTTCTCTCCGAGACCAGTTTTTTCGTTTTCTACTTTTGTTGCCATAGCTATCTATTTTTTATTCTATAAGGTTTCTACTGAATCTCGATTCTCGGAAGGAGAAGAGATATCAGATCCGGATTTTATTTGTAGCGCCTTCGCCTGCTCCAAGTGGCTTCTGAGTGACGGCACTTTTTCCGCAGCCCAACTTCTAAATTCTTGATCATTTAAATTACTAGCAGCATTTTCAAACAAAGCAATGGTATTTTCGTGGGTTTTTATCGCGATATCTTTGAATGCATTATCAAAATCTGCTCCCGAGAGCACAGACAATGACTTTAATATCGAAGCTTGATCTTCTTCCATACCATCCGGCATAACCAATTTTTTAGCCATTGCAGCTTCTTGCAATTCCTCTAGCACTTTTGTGTGGTCATTTATCAACATCCGACCATATTGCTTGATCTCTTCATTTTCTGTTTGCTTTAAAGCCTGTGTTCCCAATGCTATTTCGAATTGATTTGAACTAACCGCTTTCGTTAAGAAATCTTGATCCTTATTCGCTTCCTGTGCAAATATATCCGGCAAAAACAGAATAACCGCACCTAACACAGCGAAACAATATTTGAGATATCTTTTCATATTTTAATTATTTTAATATAAAATTACGACTGTTCTTTTGAACAAGAACAGCCTTTAAAATCTCCTAATTTTAATCATGTCCTTGTGTTTTTACAATCTTATTGTAAATACCAAAAAGTAAAAAAGGAGCAACCCACTGTCCAACAAATAAAGCAGTATGCTTATGTCCCATACATTTTAATGTAGCTGATGCCGCCATTGCCGTAAGGGCAACACATAAATATACCTTTGATGGAACTTGTGCTGTTTTGCTTTCAATTTCCTTAGTTACCTCTCCTTCTTTCGCATTGACATTTTTCTCCAAATTTTCCATGTTGTTCTTTTTTAATTAAACCATCTATTCTTCTTTCATTGCAATTTTTTATTGTTTACGCTTTCTGTTATGGTAAACTTCAAGCTTACAATGTATGTCTTTCATAATAAAAGGATTGTATCTCGAAATAGTTGACTAAAAATTAAATTAGGGTATTTCACCCCGCTTCAATGCGTATCTCACACCTGCATTCGTATTTATTCCGTTTTAAAGGTATATTGTAGAAACAATACCTTCCGATAGATTGTTTATTAAATACTGCGAGGTGAGAACGAAAATAAAACACGGAAAGAAAAAATAAATTCGATGAAAACAATTATCATTACAACCGATTTTTCGAAAACGGCTTTAAACGCCGCTCGATACGCCATAAAAATGGCGAAAGCCATAGGTGTGGATCACATTATACTTTATCACGCATACGACAATTTAACTGTCGTTACAGACCTACCGATGACTGACATAGCTCCCCCCCTTGTAAAGGAACAAAGTTTGTCCAATTTGGAAGCTGTACAGGCCGAACTGGAACAAGAATTAGGAGAAAATAGTGGAATAAATATTCAATTGGTAACGAACAACTTCCCACTATTACGCGGAATCGAAGAGCTAGCTGAAGAATGGCATGCCGATCTGGTTGTGGCGGGAACAACAGGAAGGAGTAACTTGGAACAGGTGTTAATTGGCAGCAATACGGTTAACTTAGCTTCGTCCTTGAAACTCCCTTTCCTTATCATTCCAGCGGATGCTGATTATAAACCGATCCACAAGATTGTCTTCGCGTGCGATCTGAGAAAAGTGTCGCATAGCACGCCAGTAGCTGAAATCGGCCAGTGGTTAGAAAGACTGCGGGCAAAATTATTGGTGTTAAATGTTACGTCAGAAGGAAAACGTACAGACTCCGTCACGGTTACCGAGCTACATAACATGCACTCTTTATTGGACGGATTCCATCCGGAGTACCATTATACAACAAGTGATGATATTGCCGAAGAAATAGAAGATTTTGCAGAGGACCATGATGCCGGACTAATTGTTACCAGCCCAAAATCTTATGGCTTCTTTGAACGATTATTTCGAAGAAGTGTAAGTAAGCAGCTGATAAAAAAATCGGATATCCCTCTTCTACTTCTTAAAGAAAAAGAGTAATATAAAATCTATTAATGGATGTAAACTAAAAAGACCCACCAACAGGCGGGTCTTTTCTCTTGTAAAGGCCAAGAGTATTTATTTTGTTTTTCGGGTATTTATCTCTGCAACTATATTGAACAGAATAGGTTCAATTAATACATCAATAAAAGAAAAATAATAAAACAGAGTCGTAAATAATATTAACAATTAAAAAAACAATTAGATGAAAACACAAAATCTTTTTGCTATGAAAGAACAAGGTCCTATCGTAGCTTTTGCATTAGTAGATCCAACCACTCCAAATCGCGGAGGTGACGAAAATTTACCGGAAGAGGAAATTATTCCTGATGATGAGAAGGGCATTGAGAACCTCCCTCCAGAGCAACCGGACGTAGATCCGCTTGAACGTGAAGAACCGGAGTTGGACGAGATAGATGAAAACCAACCCAATGAGCAACCGGACATTGATCCCCTCGAAGCGCCCAATCCCGATATTGACGAGATTAACCCCGATGCAGAGCCTGAAATTAATGAACTCTCAACCCCCGAGCCTAATATAAACCGGGATCCAACGGTAGAGCCAGGCACCAATCCCATGGGAAGAGATTCACAATTAATTTAAATTGGATAAGGAAATTCTTAAATAAATGCATATCCTAGCTCGAGGATACCTTAACTCCTCGAGTATCCATATCTTGCTTAAAAGATTCTAAAAATCGGCTTCGAAAGCGTTCAATATAACGAACATGTTTAATGCCAACCTGAATACCAAGCTGATAGTTATCTGCTGTAATTTCCTTGGTATATATTTTCATAGGAATAGACCGGTCTATCTCTTCAAAACTTGTAAGCTTTGTTTTCAGTTCTTTCTTGATTTCTTCAATAGGAATAGTATTGTCTACTGTCAATTTGAAATTCACACGAATATCCGCCTCTCTAAACGTCCAATTGACTAATCTTCCCGAAAGCAGATCGCCATTTGGAATAATTACGCGAGCCCCTTCATCAGTCAGTAATGTACTGGAACGAATCCCAATTTCCCTCACCTGTCCTTTTTTATCCGCTAATTCCACATAATCCCCAATCTTGAAAGGTTTTTCGAAAACCAGAATAATACCCGATACAAAATTATTGATGACGTTCTGTAATCCCAATCCTATCCCAACGCTCAAGGCACCAATGATAACCGTCAGTTTATCCATGCCAAGTCCTAATATGCTGATACCTATCAAAAAGCCGATGACAATGATAAGCAATCTGAATAAAGGGAATAACGTCATCTTTCGTACCTGCAATTCGTCTCTAGGCGTTGTATCGTCGAGCAAATTTTTCAAGTTTTTCTGAAACCAGTTTGCCAGCCAAATAACCGCAGCTGCGAGCAAAAGATTACCATAGGCGAACGTTATACCTCCAACTTTGTGTTCAGTCATGAGTAAACGGTCCAACAACGCACTCGCTTCGCGAACGAGGTGAAAATTGTTCAACAATACTAACACAATCAACAAGACGGAACAAAAACGGAATAAGCGTTCAAAGCTCAACAGCATCCGCTTCACATCAAAACGACGAAACATCGCTTCAGGCTTAGCTCTTTCATACTGCTTTTCAATATCGTGAAGCAACATTTCGCGTACCGCACGTAACGAGATAACTTGTAACAATCCAATACCCGCCGCCAAACTCCACATACGTGCAAAGCTAACATACCCCATTGCATTTAGCACAATGGCAAGGAAATGTCCTAATATAATCAGCCAACGAGCATATCGGTGGATATATCCTATTGGATTGTCGACATCCGTTCGGCGTCCCATAGACCAAACTACAGCTATATTGAAGACGTTAGCCAATATGGCTAAAGCCTTCGTCCACCATAATGCAGATAAAAAGAGATTTGCAGTTATCAGTATGATGTAGGAAATGAAAATTAGCCCTAGTACCTTACGTTTAAATGTCGAAAGCTCTTTAAATAAGATAATATAAAGAAAAATAAAAACAAGAAAATAGCTGCTTTCGAGAATAAGCACTGGTACAGAAAAGGAGGCAAAGGGCAATAAGACTAAAAAGAAAATAGAGGCTTTTAAAAACGGAATCCATAACGGATCGTTCTGATATAAACGAAATTCCTCGTTCCCCTGTTCTGTTTTACGTCCCAATTTATACATCCAATAAAAATAAAGCAAGCTTATTAGGATTAAAAAGAGCCGACTACTCCAGGCAGGATAGTCGAAAAAACCCGAAGAGGAACCGTCTTTTCCTAAATTGGCCTGCGCCGTCCGCACCATGTGGTGGCGGACAGGATGCATCTGAACGATGCCAGAATCTACATCAGCTACCCCTATTTCTGCTTGTTGACGTCCGAACCATCTTTCCAAATAAACCACATCGCCAATCAACCTTTCATAGCCCCGAATTAGCTGTGGCAATGTGTCTATCAAATCTTTCGTTATTTTTTCGACGGAATCCGTTCCAAGCAGTTCTTCCACATTCAAGCTGTCGCCTTCCGCCAAACTGTCTTCTTCGACCTGCGCCTGGGTTGATGCCGCCAACCATGTGGTTCGAGCTATTTTAATATCATAGATATACTGTGAAATCTGTTTCTTTTTCGTGCCTAGAAAAATCAAAGTGCTATCTAACTCCGTGGAATCGAGCGTACCACGCTCGAAAAAAAGACTTTTTTTAATACTATCTACAGTAGTTGAAATCGTATCCTGTACCTCTTTCCAATGCTGCACTTGAGCTTGTCGCTCTTTCCAAATGACTTGTTGGGAATAAAGAAGCGAATCTTGGGATTGAGCAACAGGATGAATAGTACTATACAGCAATAATACCAAAAGCCGTAGTAGCCATTGTAGCAACTTTTTATTGTTCTCTATTATAGTCATAATTATAGAACACCTTAAGCAGCTCAAACGTTTCGAAGCAAGTCTGCTACTTTATTTTCCAATTCATCCAGATCAAACGGCTTAGCAAGGTATGCCTCCGCACCGGCCTGCTCTGCAAGGGAACTTACATCATTGTTTGCTGAACAATAAATAACTGGTATATGCCTAAAAGCAGGCTCACTTTTCAGTATTTGCGTGGCCTTTACCCCTCCAATATTGGGAATCCAATTATCCATAATAATCATATCCGGGCTTACTTCTTTAACCCGTTCCAAAATATTATGAGAGGTTTCGGAAATTTCTACATGATATCCCGAGGCCTCGAGGACAATCGTAAAAACGTCCAAAATATTGGTATCATCATCAAATACAAGTATTGTTTTGTTCTTCATGGTATTATAAAAGTTAATAGTCCGTACTTAACTGATTGATAAAGGAAGCCATTTCTTCCGGTTTTAAAACAGCATCGGCCTGTATATTAAGAAGAGCCTGCTGAGGCATATAGGCTATTTCAGCCGTATCAGGATCCTGAACAAGCACTGTACCCCGTCGTTGGGTTATACAACGGAGACCTTCCAGACCATCGGTATTAGCACCTGACAGCAACAGCGCAGCAGTATGCTCCATAAATGTTTGAGCCGCAGACTGGAACGTGACATCTATAGAGGGTCTGGAATAATTGACTTTCTCCGAACAATCCAAAGATACCGTCTGTTTGTCCTCAAATAGCAGATGATAATCTGCCGGTACCAAATAAACATAGCTTGCTTTCAGCGTCATTTTATCATAAGCTTCTTCCACCGGTAACCGGCTACGAAATCCTAGCAATCCCTCCAATATACTTTCGGGATGTGCCTTACGATGAACAACTACCATAATTGGAAAAGAAAGGCGATTGTTAAGATGAGGTAATACCTCTAAAAGGACACTAATACTTCCCGCAGAACCACCTATCAATAAAATCTCCGTTGTCTTTCTATTCATCATGTATACTAGGATGTTTTTTTCCAAATTCGATCCTCATTCCACTGTTTATATCGATGTTCTACGTTGGAGAACCGAAGCGTTTCTTTAGCTCCTAACGCCAAAAAACCAAGAGGTTGAAGGCTATCGTCAAAAAGTTTAAACACCTTGTTTTGAAGGTCTTTATCAAAATAAATAAGAACGTTTCGACATAAAATAAGCTGAAATTCGTTAAACGAAGAGTCTGACACTAAATTATGGGTAGAAAATATCATTTTACTACTTAATTCAGAATGGAATTTTGCGACATCATACATCGAAACATAGTAAGAAGAAAAATCCTTTTTTCCACCAGATAAAATATAGTTTCTGGAATACTGTTTCATATGGTTCAACGGAAAAATACCTTTGGAAGCCTTTTCGAGCACGCTTGGATTAATATCCGTAGCGTAAATCAACGTTTTATCAAATAAATTTGTTTCCTTTAACAATATCGCCAACGAATAAGCTTCTTCACCTGTTGAGCAACCAGCAACCCAAATACGAATAAATGGATATGTTCCTAAAATAGGTAAAATATGATGTCGTAATGTGGCATAAAAGTGTGGGTCTCGGAACATTTCGGTCACGTTAACCGTTATTTCTTCAATAAAACGTGATAGGTAATCTCCATCATGGATAAGCCTATACCTCAGTTCTGCAAAGCTCGCGAACTTATCGAGCATACAGATTCTGTTGAGGCGCCTCTTTAAAGATGCCTTACTATATTGGGTAAAGTCATAACCATATAAATGAGAAATATCCTTTAATAACATCTCCATATCATCGTTTTTCACGATATCCAGCTCAATCATCTATAACAGCTCCTCAATAACTTTCATTAACCTATCCACATCAATTGGCTTCGCGATATAATTATCCGCCCCAGCCGCTATACATTTTTCTTTATCGCCACTCATCGCGTTCGCCGTGACAGCGACAATCGGAACGCTTCCGTATACATCCGAACTCCGAATTTGTTTTATAGCTTCGTATCCGTCCATTTCAGGCATCATCATATCCAACAAAACCAGGCCTATTTCTGGATTGGATTGCAAAAGTTGCAAACCTTCCATGGCATTTTGAGTGGACACGAAATTATATTTTCTTGCTTTCAACGTTAACTGTAAAGCGAAAATGTTCCTAATATCATCATCTACGAGCAAGATTACCTTTTGCGTCTTCATTTTCATATTTAGTTCCAACGTTAGTTCTCGTACAACCATACCCTCAATAGGGATAACAATTGGTCTTTATCGACCGGTTTGGAAATATAATCCGATGCTCCCGCTTTAATACATTTTTCGCGATCGCCCGTCATCGCTTTAGCTGTTACGGCGATAATCGGCAACTTCGTATAATCACGCATGTTCCTAATTTGCCTGATTGTTTCGTAACCATCCATTTCAGGCATCATCATATCCATTAAGATAACCGATATCTCCGGATGTTTTTCCAATTGCTGCAACGCTTCTTTTCCATCTATTGCCGAAATCACACGCATTTGATAATGCTCCAATGTCTTCGTTAACGAAAAAATATTTCGCACATCATCATCTGCAATCAATACCGTTTTGCCATTTAACACCTCATTAAGAGATCCTAGCTTGCTGGTCTTTCTTTTCTCGGGCTCCAAATTACTCTCCTCTACCAAATGGAGAAATAATCCCACTTCATCCAAAATACGTTGGAAAGAATGTGCCGTTTTTATAACAATCGAATGGGCATACTGTTTTATTTTCAACTCTTCCGCCTGCGATAAATTTTTCCCAGTGAAAATAATAATCGGCAAGTTCTCCAATCCTTCTTTTTGCTTAATAGCCTCCAAAGTTTCATATCCTGTGTCATCGGGCACCCCCATATCCAAAATTACGCAGTTAACATTATCAGACATTAGTGCACGGATACTGTCTTCCACGTTGTTTTTAATTTCCGATATAATGTTAAAATTACTGAGAAAATAGGACAGTGCAGTTGCATGTTTAGGATTTTCTTCGACAATCAATACCTTTTTCGGATTCTGGGTAAGTGCATCTTCTATTTTGCGGAACATTTGTCCGATCTGCTCTATAGCAATGGGTTTATTTATAAAGTCTATAGCCCCTTTAGATAAACTTTCCCTCTTCACTTCCAACGATGACATAATATGTACCGGAATATGTCTGGTTTTTGGATTACTTTTGATTTCATCCATCACCTGCCACCCATCTTTCACAGGCAGTTGTATATCTAATAAAATGGCCAGCGGTTGGTATTTTTCAGCTGCTTCTGTTGCCCAATCTCCCCGCACAATGATGACACCTTTATATCCATTTTGATGTGCATATTTAAGCAATGCTTTAGCAAAAGCGGTATCATCCTCAACGATAAGTATAACTTTATCTCCCGGTTTAATAACGTGGCGATCGTCATCAACCTCTTCAGGAATATTCGAAATCGTTAACGAGGATGCTGTATCAGAAACTAAAGCGGTCATCTCCTCCACCTCGTGTGTAATGTCCTCTACAAGGGTATCGGTTGTGGCTACCAACGGTTCGGACACTTTTCGAACAGGAACCGTCAGACAGAATGTGCTACCCTCTCCCAGCGTACTGCTAACCGTAATTTCACCTCCTAGTAGTCGCGCAATTTCCCTGCTGATCGATAGTCCCAAACCTGTTCCTCCGAACTTGCGTCGTGTGGAACCATCTGCTTGTTGAAAAGCTTCAAATATAATTTTTTGATTCTCGGAGCTAATTCCGATTCCTGTATCTTTGACAACAAACTGTATATAATTTGGATCGTCCTGTTGGAGAGATATCGTTAACGCGACTTGACCCTTCGGCGTGAATTTAATGGCGTTGGAGAGTAGATTACGGAGTACCTGCTCAATCCGTAGTCGATCTGTTTCCACATAGCTCGGTAATCCTTCGTCTAGCTCAACCATTAATTCAAGTCCTTTCTCATCCACGATCGGCAAAAACAAATTTAACAGGTCGTTCCTTAAATCCGTCAATGCCACATGTTCGTATTCAACTTCCATCTTCCCGGCTTCTATTTTTGATAAATCCAGAATTTCGTCAATAAGACTCAATAAACTGGAACCCGAGCTCTGTATAACTTTAGCCGATTCTATCTGGTCCTCCGTTAGATTGTCATCGGCATTTTCGACCATTAATCGAGATAACAACAAAATAGAATTTAATGGTGTCCGAAGTTCATGCGACATATTCGCAAGAAACTCGGATTTATATTTTGTACTCAGCGCAAGTTCTTCCGCTTTCTTTTGGATATCTAAATTTCGTTCGGCAATAAGTTGGTTTTTTTCCTCCAATAACTTTGAACGCTCTTCCAATTCTTGATTGGACTGCATAAGCTCTTCCTGCTGGACACGCAGTTCCTCTTCAGAAGCCTGTAACTTCTGTGTCTGGGCTTCCAGTTCGGTATTAAGGTTTTCTAGTTCCGCGTGCTGCGTTTGTAGTTCTTCTGCCTGCGCTTGGGTTTCTTCCAATAACGTCTGAATCTGCTTTCTTCCTTTGGCCGCTAATATTTCTAATGTAATATTGCGACAAGCTTCTTGGTAAAATTCTGTATCGAGTTTATCAAAAGGTAGAGCACTGCCCAGCTCAATTACTCCAAAACACTGCCCTTTCACTATCAAAGGCAACCAAAGTAGATGATGTACTTTTATCTTTCCTGAAGAAAAACTAACAACGTAGTCTTTTTCATCCACATTTTCCAGGACTTTCATTCGTTTATCTTTAAATACCTGCCCCACGATTCCTTCTCCAGGGTGATATTCTTTTTTCATGTTGTCTTCTAAACCATAAAAGCCTGATAGCGACAACAATCCCTTGTCCCATATATAAGCCGCCCCGTTTAAGCATTCCGTATAAGAAACCAACAGCTCCAATGCGTCGTTGGCAACTGTTTCTTCCGTCTTATTACCCGTTAAAATATCGTTTATTCTAGCTAATCCGGTTTGTCTCCACTCGTTATCATTGAGCTTTCCAAACGATTCTTCTAACGCAGCTGCCATACCGTTGAGAGAAGAAGCAATATAGCCAAGTGTATCCTTTTGAGCATCATCTAGCCTAACGGAATAATCCCCATTAGCAATCTGTTGTGCCATATTGTGGATAATATTCAAACGGTGTGTCGTATCCTCATCTTTTTCACGGAGCAGTTCTTGCATTTTCTCCCTTCTCCGAAATTCATTTCTAATCTGCAGATAGAATAATATGGTAATGATAAGAGAAGCGAGAGCTGCAAAAATGATAAAAAATGATGTCAACCCTGAGTTTCGTTGCATTCTAGTGGTCTGAGAATCGAGCTTACCAGCTTCTTCCATCACAAAGCGGCCAATAATATTCCTGCAGCTATCCATATACAATTTACCACGCTCCAATTGCTCAACCGTAACACCTCCTCCCTCTCTTTTTAAATCAACCAATTCATTTAAAAGATTCAGTCTCGTCGTTACTAACGTCTCTATGCTGTCTATGCGCCGTGATTGTTCTGGTATATCTTTGGCCAATTCACGGGTTGCAGATAAAGATGTCGGTAGGGAAGACCGACTTTCATAATAAGGTTCTAAAAACTTCACTTCTCCTGTTAAGAGATACCCACGTTGTCCAGTTTCTACATTTTGTAAATTAATCAAAATCTGATTAACCGAATCGATTGTCCGCTGTGTTTTGATAACCTTGCTGCGGTTATTCATCTGCGTTTTTATACTGATGTAGGAAGCAGATGAACTCAACAACAACACAAACAACGAAAATCCAAATCCAACTTGTAATTTTCGGATGAGTTTCTTGGGCATATTGATTTAATTAAATGGTATAGTAAAATAAAAGGTGGTTCCTTGGCTTGACGAACTTTCTATGCCGTACGTGCCATGATGTTGCTTAATAATTTCTGCACAGATATATAAACCAATTCCCAGTCCTTGAAATTTCACAGATGATTCTTCCACACGATAGAATTTCGTAAAGATATTATTTTTTTTATGTTCCGGGATACCAATACCAAAATCTTGGACAGCTATATAGAGTTGATCCCTGTCAGCAGCGGTATGTACAACTACCCTGTCACTATCGGGAGAGTATTTTATGGCATTCGTCAGGAAGTTAATCAGCACTTGTTCAATACGAAAAGCGTCGCCATTCACTTCTTGTGTGATTGTTTCCCCTTTTCGTTCGATTTCAACCTGCACGTGACTATGGGTATAATAAATAGTTTCGATAGCATTTTCTATCAATTTTTCCATATCAAACGGTTTTTTATTCACCTTTAGTTTCCCGTTTTCAATTTTGGAAATATCCAATAGATCAGCGATAAGGCTATCCAATTTGTTAGTTTGATTTTGCGCTCTGCTGATATAGGTTGCGAATTTGCTCTCCTTTTGTACATCCGGCATACGTTCTAACAACTGAATGTAAGCCTTGATACTTGTCAACGGAGTTTTGAGCTCGTGGCTTGCGATACTCAGAAATTCATCTTTTTTTCTTTCTTCTTCCTTTTGTTCGTGTATATCCGTAAATGTTCCCACCCAACTTTTTACACCTGTTTTATCTTTAACAGGAATAATACGTAAAAGATGAAAACAAAAAAGTCTCGATTTCAATTCTTTGATACGCACTTCTAGTTCCAATGGCTGGCTGTGTTCAATACAGTGCTGCCATACTTTTTTGATACAAGTATCGTCTGGGTGTACTTCAGGAAATGTCTCAGGACAGCGAGAAAATTTGTACCACCTTTTGTTGACAAAAGTAATCCGCCCTCGCCCGTCAGCCGTGAAGGCAATTTGCGGCAGACTTTCAAGCGTAGTATGGAGGTGTTCCACCTTATCCTTCAGTTCTTGCTGTGCCTTTTTTCTCGTTTCTATTTCAGATTCCAATATTTTTTGAGCCTCATTCAGTGCTAACGTCTGCTCATATAATCGATAGAACGTCTTCACTTTCAACATTAAAATATCGGGATCCACCGGCTTGGTAATATAATCTATCCCACCGGAAGCATAACCTTTGGCTATAAATTTCTTATCTGTATTGACAGCAGACAAAAATATAATAGGTACTTCTTTGGTCTTACTGTAGCCAGATAAGGTTTCCGCTACTTCGAAACCGTCAATACCAGGCATTTGCACATCCAAAATAACCAGCGCGTAGTCATTTTTTAAGACTTTTTTTAAAGCCTCTTCGCCTGAAAGAGCGGAATCTACCTCAAAACCTTTAGATTTTAAGAGTTTTTCTAATGAATATATATTTTCTATCTGGTCGTCAACAATTAAAATCATGCATTCTCTTTTAAATATCTACGAACTAAGCATTATGCGAATGGGACAAAAATCAATCCAAGAATGAGGTATCTATATCACATTCCGTAAAACAAAATACGCAAAAATAATAGTTGCTAAAATTTTAATGGCGTATTCACCAAATAGGATTTTCCGCCATTTCAATAAATGCTCATTTGGGTCTTTCACAAACCGGTAGCCAAAGCCGAAAGTAAGGTAGGGAATAAAAGGCAAAAGCAAAGCATTGTGATGTAGTGCTTTCCGAAAATCCCCATGTAATATGGCGTGAACCGCACGTTGGGAGCCACACCCTGGGCAGTCCAATCCTGTTAATGCCTTGAACGGGCATTGCGGAAACCAGCTATGTGCAGCAGGATCATAAGTATAATAAACATAGGTTGCTACCCCCATCACTACCACACCGGTTCCTAAAAGCACCCAACGATACTTTCTCCAAATCATGTTAAAAATCTCCGGACATCATTGCCCCAAACATTGCGAAACCAAAGATAATGAAATAAAGCACCCATAGACCAATACAAACGCCGACATTGATCCACATCCATTTTTTTGCATTCGCAGAATCTTCCTCAGCACCCAATACATCTCCAGCGTAGAATTTCTTTTCCACGCGTGAGGCATAAACAATCGATGGAATACCTAACGGCCAACAACAGAAAATCGTGGTTAAAATCGTTTCCAACAAATAGGTTTTTGGCGGCTGTTCCATACGCTGGTTGTAAGGTGAAGCGGGTGTATTCGGAAATTGAGGAGGAGTTTGTGGTGATCCTGTGAAGTAAGGCTGTGAACCTGTTGACAGAATGCTGCTCAACTCCGGAACACTCTTAGCAAGCACCCAGTTAGGCATCCCTTCCGCCCATACATAGGTATCGGCAGTAATACCTTTGGTTTTTAATTCTTCTATTGAGAAGGGACCGAATGTATTCATTCCGTCCGTATAATGATATTTTTGCATAATTTTTTGATTATAGACAATAAACCTAAAGAATTTTATTTTTATATGCAATACAATCGGGTCTCATATACAAAAAGGCTTCAGAAAATTCTCCGAAGCCTTTTATTTCTATTATGGAATAGGAAGTTTCCTATTTTACATCATGCCTGGCATACCGCCGCCCATTGGAGGGGCACCAGCACCTGCTACTGCATTTTCTTCAGGCTCATCAGCCAATACACATTCTGTTGTTAATAGCATAGATGCAACAGAAGCCGCATTTTCCAAAGCTACACGAGAAACTTTAGTCGGATCGATAACACCCGCACCAATTAAGTTTTCATATACATCTGTACGTGCATTATAACCGAAGTCAGCTGTACCTTCTTTTACTTTTTGAACAACTACTGCTCCTTCAATACCTGCGTTGTTACAGATTTGGCGAAGAGGCTCCTCAATAGCACGCTTAATGATATCGATACCGATTGTTTCATCTTCGTTAGCACCTTTAAGGTCTGCCAACGCCTCTGTAGCACGGATGAAGGCCACACCACCACCAGCAACGATACCTTCTTCTACCGCTGCACGAGTAGCGTGCAATGCATCATCTACACGATCTTTCTTCTCTTTCATCTCTACTTCTGTGGTTGCGCCTACATAAAGTACCGCTACACCACCAGATAATTTCGCTAAACGCTCTTGTAATTTCTCACGATCGTAGTCAGAAGTTGTTGTTTCGATTTGTGAACGGATTTGTGCAACACGAGCTTTGATGTCATCTGCATTTCCCGAACCGTTAATCACAGTTGTATTATCCTTGTCAACAACTACTTTTTCAGCTTGTCCCAGGTAAGAAAGTTCTGCATTCTCCAATTTGTAGCCTCTTTCTTCAGAGATAACAGTACCGCCTGTTAAGATAGCGATATCTTCCAACATCGCTTTACGACGGTCACCAAAACCTGGCGCTTTAACTGCTGCCACTTTCAATGAACCACGGATTTTGTTTACTACCAATGTCGCTAATGCTTCACCGTCTAGGTCTTCCGCAATAATTAACAATGGTTTGCCTGTCTGTACTTGTTTTTCCAAGATAGGCAACAATTCTTTCATATTGCTGATTTTCTTGTCGTAAATCAAGATATACGGGTTTTCCAACTCGGCTTCCATTTTGTCAGAGTTAGTGACAAAATATGGAGACAAATAACCACGATCGAATTGCATACCTTCAACTGTTTTTACCTCAGTTTCTGTACCTTTTGCTTCTTCTACTGTGATAACACCGTCGTTTCCAACCTTCTCCATAGCCTCAGCAATCAAAGCACCAATTACTTCGTCATTGTTTGCAGAGATTGTAGCAACTTGTTTAATTTTATTATTATCAGCTCCAACCTCTTTTGATTGCGATTGCAAGTTAGCTACAACAGCAGCAACCGCTTTATCGATACCACGTTTTAAATCCATTGGGTTAGCACCCGCTGCTACGGATTTCAAACCTGGAGCAACAATAGCTTGTGCAAGTACAGTTGCTGTCGTCGTACCATCACCAGCCTGATCTGCAGTTTTAGAGGCAACCTCTTTCACCATTTGTGCACCCATGTTTTCCAAAGCATCTTTCAATTCGATTTCTTTGGCTACGGTTACACCATCTTTAGTTATTGCAGGAGAACCAAATTTTTTCTCGATAATTACATTACGTCCCTTAGGACCCAAAGTTACTTTTACTGCATTTGCCAAGGTGTCCACACCTTTTTTCAGTGCGTCGCGCGCTTCTACGTTATATCTTACTTGTTTTGCCATTTTTTAATTACTCTTTAGTAGTTAGTACAAAGTATTTAGATTTTTCTAACTCCTTTTTAAATATTGATTTTACCTTTGACTTACAAAACCGCGTAAATGTCAGATTCACGCATGATTAAATACTCTTTACCTTCGTAAGTGATCTCCGTACCAGCATATTTGCCATATAAAACTTTATCGCCCACTTTAACAGTTAAAGGCTCTTCTGGTTTACCCGTTCCTACCGCAACGATAGTACCTTGAGAAGGTTTCTCTTTTGCTGTGTCTGGAATGTAGATCCCTGATGCTGTTTTTTCTTCTGCGGGAGCTGCCTCTACGACAACTCTGTCTCCGATAGGTTTAATACTTAATGCCATAGTAATCTAGTTTATTTTTTATTTGATGTTTGATTTTAAATTCTTCTCTTTTTCCTTATCACCAACTATGCCAAACGAAGAAACAAGGAAATTGTTGCCATTTTTTCCCTTACCCGTGTCATCCTGTCATATTAAACGAGACAGTATTTCAAAAAAAGACCTTGCAGGCAATCTGCAAGGTCTTCCAATACCTATGAACTTTCGTCTTAGTTTGCGCTATCAGCAGGTGCTGTCGGTGCAGGTGTTTCCGTCACAGGTGCTGTTTCCTGTTGTGTTGGATTCGGATTAAGGTTTAAAGGAGAAGTCTGTGCCGGAGCATCAATCTGATCACCCAAACCACCTGCTCTTCCTCCTGTTGATGGTCCTAAAATATTCATAGCTAAACACAATACCATTAACGCTATTGCCAAGCCCCATGTTCCTTTTTCCAAGAAATCACCTGTACGTTGTACGCCCATCAGATTAGAGCTACCTGCGAATCCTGATGCCAAGCCACCCCCTTTAGGGTTTTGAATCAATACGATAAATCCCAATAAAGCACTTGCCAATATGATCAGGACAATTAAGAATGTTTGCATTATTTTATTTCGTTAATATAGTTTTTCTTCCAATTCCTTAATTCGGGTCGCAAAATACGATTTTTTTTCTGGAAATCTCAAAATTAATTTTTTATAAACCTCTATCGCCTTCACGTACATCGCTTGATCCGCGTATATACTAGCGAGCGTTTCTGTCACTAAGTCAAATTGTTCCTCCGAGCTCTTTCTTGCTTTATTTTCTACATTTAGATTTTCCGGCTGCGGAGGCTGTATTTGCGGTTCTTCTCGAATAAAACGTTCAATTACTTCTGTTACCTTACTTGGTCCATTGGAGGGTGATTCGCGCTGTTTCACCTCATCGCTAAGCTTATCTTCCGGGTTCTGCAAGTGGATAATATGCTCCCGAATTTGTTGATCTAGGATAACGCGATCCAATTCCGCAGGGTCAAACGATGATTTATTTGCGACCGGGAGTTTCGGACTTGCAAATGGCTGATACGTGTCAGCATGCTCCAGCCGGGTCTTATGTAACCACCAACGGAAGCTATAAGGCATTAACTCATCATTATATAGGCTAATGTTTTCTTCTTTTCTTGTGTCTTCAGCTCGATCTTCTTCTTCAGCAACTTGTTCTTCTAGTTGCTCAAAATGTATATCCTTAGCATGAACAGCAAAATAATCTCCTCCACCTATGCCCTCTTGAACCAACGTTTCTAAGACATCTTTATCTTCCTCTTCTTCCTCTAAGCTCTCTCCTATAGAAGGCCCTTCCATTTCTTCAGACGCCGCCGCTATATCTTCAAAGGGCACATAATCATCATCCTCCACTTCTACTACGGGAATTTCTTCGACCGGCAATTGAACATATTCCGCTAGCCAATTAGCATTATTTGCCAACAGAATTGCCCGTTTTTCTAAATGCCCCGTTTGTTCCCCTTTCAAAAACCTACGTCTTTCAAAGGCAAAATGCAACGGTTGTGAATAGGGATATCGTACAAGCAATTGCTCAAAATCAGTCAAGGGAATATCCTTTGGATTGACCAAAGCTTGGTGATATAAATGTGTAAATGACGATCCTTGATTTCCCATACTATTCTACCAGTTAGCAAATGCTCTATTGTAAATATCTTCCGTCAGTAAATTAATAATTTCTCTTGTCAGGTTTTCTTCCTGATTTTGTATCAAGCCTGAAAACTCTCTAAACTGTGAAAAGGATTGCTCAAAATTACTCTCCCCCGTTTCATCCAAACGGTTTGTATATTTTACCTTAACTGTAATAGTCAAGCGGTTCAAGGCGGCACGGTCTGTATTCGCTTCCACCGCTGCAGGAGCAATATCATACCCGGTGATAACACCTTCAAACATGGCGTCGGCTTCCCCGTTAACTTGGCTTAATCTCGATTGATTTCGAATACGCTCTTTTAGTCCTTCGGTAAAGTTCTGTCCGAGAGTTTGGTAGACCATCGGCGCAATATTTTCGAAATAGGCCACATGCACCGTTTTCATATTCTGTGGAATGGAACCTCCCGTAAAACCGTATTTTACACCACAACCATTAATTAGGAGGCATATCGCAATTGCCAATAAAGGAAATATAAACACATTCCGCTTTCTCATAGTATTCATCAATCTAAATTTAAATCCTTGATTTTTCTATACAATGTACGTTCGGAAATCCCCAATTCACGAGCCGCTGCCTTACGCTTACCTTTATGCTTTTTCAACGCCTTCTTAATCAAATCTGATTCTTTCTCGACCAAAGAAAGAGACTCCTCTACCTCTTCCGCATCTTGATCGTCATACGACATATAATCATTACCTTTCGCGCCTTGATTAGGATTATGAATGGTCAAGGTGGGATGTACGCCTTCCTCCCCTAAATAGCCTCCAGAAGGCTTGACTTCATTATAAAGCTGATTAATATACGGCGAATTTTGCTCATAAGTACCTGGGGTTACGCCTTCTTTGAGAAGCTCTACCACCAATTTTTTCAGATCCACCATATCCTTTTTCATGTCAAAAAGGACTTTATATAATAAATCTCGTTCTGAAAAGTCTTCTTTTCCTGCATCTTTAACAAAGACGGGCAATGACGATACCGGTTGCTCTATCGGCAAGTATTTTGTTAGTATAGTAGAATCGACAACACGTTCCTTTTCCAACACTGCAATCTGTTCGGCAATATTCTTTAATTGTCTCACATTTCCAGGCCAGCTATAGTTCATAAGTGTTTCCTGCGCATCTGGTGTCAATTGCACCCCAGGAGATCTGTATTTATCGGAGAAATCAACAATGAATTTCCTAAAGAGCAGATTGATATCTTCTTTACGTTCTCGCAAAGAAGGGATTCGCAATGGAACGGTATTCAAACGATAATACAAGTCTTCTCTAAATTTACCTTTCTTTACAGCTTCATACACATCAACATTCGTTGCGGCAACTACCCGTACGTTTGTTTTTTGCACTTTTGAAGACCCTACACGGATGTATTCGCCGGTTTCCAATACTCGTAGCAATCTGGCTTGCGTACCCAAAGGAAGCTCGCCTACCTCGTCCAAAAAAATAGTCCCACCATCCACAACTTCAAAATATCCTTTCCGTGCTTCATGCGCACCTGTAAACGAACCCTTTTCGTGACCAAACAATTCAGAGTCTATCGTTCCTTCTGGGATCGCACCACAGTTTACAGCAATAAAAGGCCCATGTTTTCTCGCGCTTAGTTGGTGGATAATATGCGAAAAAACCTCTTTACCTGATCCGCTTTCTCCTTGTATTAATACAGATATATCTGTTGGTGCTACCTGCCAAGCGACATCAATTGCTCGATTCAGCAATGGTGAATTACCAATGATCCCAAATCTATTTTTAATATCTTGAATATCCATTTTTATTCGTGACTCGTGAATCTTGTTTACTTTCAGTGAGCTTAGAAGCCCGGTTTGTAATCCGCAATGTGTCTATATCCTTAATCCACAATTCTGCCGATCAACGTTGCGGATGTACAACGTTCAGCCAATACATGGACGTATTGCCCTGGTTTGAAACGTTCATCAACAGGAAAAACAACCATCGTATTTTGGTCGTTCCGACCACAATAATCCTGATCCGAACGTTTTGAAAATCCTTCGATAAGCACTTTCTGCACGTTACCCACAAAATTTTGTAGACGATAAAGACTATGCTCCTGTTGCTTGTTCACTACCTCCGTTAATCGTCTTTTCTTCACATCTTCCGGTACGTCATCTTCATAACGTTTCGCCGCCAATGTACCTGGTCGCTCGGAATAAGCAAACATATAGGCAAAATCATATTTTACATAATCCATCATCGAGAGGGTTTCCTGATGTTCTTCTTCCGTTTCAGTACAGAATCCTGTGATCACATCAGTAGATATACCACATGTTGGAATAATACGACGGATGGCATTGACCCTATCCATATACCATTCCCGATCGTAGGTACGGTTCATCAATTCCAATACCCGGGAGTTTCCGGACTGTACTGGTAAGTGTATGTATTTACAAATATTTTCGTAACGTGCCATGGTATGCAATACCTCATCGGTAATATCTTTTGGATGCGACGTAGAGAAGCGTACGCGAAGTTCCGGACTTACCTCCGCCACCATAGCTAAGAGCTGGGCAAAGTTCACCGGCGGTGCCGGCGTCTCGCCTTCTGTTGCTGGTTTTGTATATTTATATGAATCGACATTCTGCCCCAACAAGGTAACTTCCCGATAGCCTGCGTTAAACAAATCCTGCGCTTCTTTCACAATAGAATGACAGTCACGACTTCTTTCGCGCCCCCGTGTAAAGGGAACTACACAAAATGAACACATATTGTCGCAGCCGCGCATAATGGAAATAAACGCAGAAATACCGTTGGAATTCAACCGTACCGGACTAATATCTGCATAGGTCTCCTCTCTGGAAAGCAATACATTTACCGCCTTATTTCCGTCGTCAACCTTATCAATCAAATTGGGCAAATCACGATAGGCGTCCGGCCCTACTACGACATCAACCAGCTTCTCTTCTTCAAGGAATTTTGATTTCAACCGCTCGGCCATGCAGCCTAAAACACCGACTACCATACCCGGATTCTTCGCTTTGACAGATTCAAATTCTTTCAACCTATTTCGCACACGCTGTTCTGCGTTTTCCCGGATAGAGCAAGTATTGATAAACACAACATCAGCTTCTTTATAATCTTTGGTTGTTTCAAAACCGTTATCCAATAGAATGGAAGCAACGATCTCGCTATCAGAAAAATTCATCTGGCAGCCGTAGCTTTCGATATATAGTTTTCTTCCTGTCGATTTCCCTGTCGGAAGCATATCCAAAGCCTCACCTTGACGAGATTCGTCGTGTGTTTTTGTCGTGTGTTGTAATTCTATCATAGCATCAACTAAAAGACTACAAAGTTAAGAATAAAAACTTAAACTGATGACAGTTTGGCAGAGCTCGTAAAAAAAAGCGCTATCCAAATAGAATAGCGCTTTTCATTATATATAAAGTACTAAGCTTAATTTTTCGCTTCAGCCTGTGCTTCTTTCACCATCTGATCACCGGCAACAATCACGATCTCCACGCGACGGTTTTCAGCACGTCCGGCATCTGTATCGTTCGAAGCAATCGGTTCTGAATAGTTTTTACCTTCAGTTTTTATGCGCGAACCACTCAATCCCTGCGAAACAGCATAGGCTTTAACAGACGCTGCTCTGGCATCCGAAACTTTCTGGTTCGCGGCCAGTGTACCAATGTTATCCGTATGACCAAGTACTAAAATATCCGTACCTGGTTCTTTATTCAACGTCTCTACCAGTTTAGCGATGTTCGTTTTAGCCGCAGATTTCAGCGTTGAGCTATTGAAATCGAATAAAATACCTTCGTCAAATTTTACAATGATACCTTCGTCGGCTTTAATAACTTCTGCCCCTGCTACGGTATTTTCTATTTCCTTCGCCTGTCTATCCATTTTTTTACCGATCAGACCACCCGCTACACCACCAATGGCGGCACCTGCAATAGCTCCTACGGCTGTATTACCAGCCTTACCTCCAATTAATGCTCCCAAACCAGCTCCTGCAGCCGTTCCGATAGCAGCCCCCTTTGTTGTGTTACTGGTATTTTGTACAGCAGCACAACTAGCAAACAACATCGCTGAAGTGGCTACTGATAAGCCATATACAGCTATTTTTCTATTGAGTTTCATAATCAAATATTTTCTAGTTTCACTTAATTACTTTGAGATAAACAAAGTAAATGCCAAAATAAGGCAATCGTGGTATAAACTAAATGAAAATAAAAAGAATTATCGTTCTTGTGGAGGAATGTCGAGTTTCGGCAGACGTTCGGAACGAGGGCGACCATTTTTATCCCAAGCTTCGAAGGAACGTTTTACATAATGCATGAAATCATATTGTCCCCAATTCCTAACCATACTGTAGGACGGACGGTACATATCCATAAATGATTGAAGCTCATCACCATCCAAATCAATCACTGAACGCACAGTGGTTTTGTTAAAAACTCGATCTACATGGCCTTCTTCAAGCTCTCTGTCCATTAAGTTGGCAAACCGTTTCGCATTCTTTGCATCACGTCCAAACAAATTGTATAATGCCGTTGCAGGGCTTCCTAAATAAGTACCGACCGTATTCTTACCACCGTTATAGACCCCTTTCTTACGATAATCATCTAACATATCCCGCATCTCCGCTTCTTTACTCATCCGACTCACGACAACGGTTTCAATTGTCAAACCCGCTTGCATCTCTATAAGGATATCTTCCGCAGTTTGCAAAACCGTTTTTATAGGTCCATAACCTGTTTTTGTCAAAGAAAGACTATCTCCGACAGACGCCTCAATAATAAATACACCAAATGTATTTGTTTGCGCACGTTTTTTCGTACGTAGGTTGATTACATTGACATCAGATAGGCGTGCACTTCCACCCTTTTCCACCACAATACCTGAAACCCCAATAGATTGCTGTGCGTATGTGCTTGGTGTTACTGTAAGTAGAAGGAGCATCAAACTTATGAGTAAACAAATATATTTGTCATTTATATACATTCATATAAATTTAGTAAATGTTTAGACTAACCAATGTTAAAAAGTTTTAAATCTATTTAGTACCCGTCTATAATTGTGTCCTAATCACCAAAATTATTTGTACGGATAAAAAACAAAGTTCGCCCCCTCAGGTACGATAACAAAGAGACACATATATTCGTTGGTATTTTTGAAATGTTTCGTAAAATAATCTTTCCGGTCGTCCTTGACAAGTCCACGGTCGACAAACTCTTCCAATGAGCTTACATTAATCGTCCACTGTGTGTTTAGTTCATCTTTATTCAACAATAGCTCTCCGATACTTACCTCGTGTTGATGGGCTATAAAAATAGGATATAGCGTGTATCCTTCTGCTATCATCTCGGTAGCTACTTCCTTTATGGAATCACTGTAAAAATCCAAATCAACTTTCAAGCTCTTGAGTGGGCTGTTTGCAGTTGGGTCATCCGCAGACCCTATTCTTCCCATTAAATCTTCTATGTCCATATTGATGCTTTTAAGTTCGTGATTATCTTCAATGAATCCGCCAACTAGCGGGTTCGCTGTTCTTGATTTACCACTATGTTACGGATTACGAGTTTTCAAAACCAACAACACCACATTTTCTACGTGTTGCGTATGTGGAAACATATCCACGGGCTTAATACGTTCTACATCGTATTTTTCTTGCAATAAAACCAAGTCACGTGCTTGAGTTGCAGCATTGCAGCTTACATACACTATCTTTTTAGCTTCCATTTCTAAAATGCGGCTCACAACATCCGAATGCATGCCTGCACGTGGGGGATCTGTGATCACAACATCCGGCCTACCATGTTCCCGTATAAAATCTTCCGTCAGCACATCTTTCATATCTCCTGCATAGAACTTTGTATTGCCAATCCCATTTATCTGGGAATTGATCTTCGCATCTTCAATGGCAGACGGCACATACTCCACACCCACAACTTCCCGCGCCATACGTGCCACAAAATTGGCAATTGTTCCTGCTCCAGTGTACAAATCATATACCAATTCATCTCCTTTTAAACCGGCAAAGTCTCGTGTTATCTTATACAACTCATACGCTTGCGCAGAATTAGTTTGATAAAAAGACTTTGGCCCGACTTTAAACTTCAATCCTTCCATCTCTTCATATATAAAGTCACGGCCATTAAAGGTCTGGATATCTTGATCAAAGATAGTATCGTTACGTTTTTGATTAATAATGTACAGCAGTGACGTAAGCGTTGGAAACTGCTCGTTGACATAGTTCATTAATGCGTCGACCTGCCCTTCTTCCGGATACGCAAAAACGACAATTACCATCACTTCTCCCGTGGAAGATATACGGACAATCAGATTACGCAAAGCGCCTTCATGTGCACGCAGATCATAAAAAGAGATTCCCTGAGCTATGGCAAAATGGCGTACTGCATTTCGAATTACGTTGGATGGATCTTGTTGCAGAAAGCAATGATCGATATCTAAAATCTTATCGAATCTCCCCGGTACGTGAAACCCAAGAGCGTTTAGATCGTCTGGTTTTGTTTCTTCGTCCACCGACGTCAACCACCGTTTATTGGAAAATGTAAACTCCAGTTTATTCCTATAATATGCTGTTTCGGCTGAGGCAAGAATAGGTTCCATGGGAGAAATATCTACTTTACCTAAGCGCTTTAGGGCATTTTCAACGTATTGCTGCTTAAACAACAGCTGTGCGGAGTATTCCATATGTTGCCACTTACACCCTCCACATACACCGAAATGTGGGCAAAAAGGATCTGTGCGGTATTTCGAAGTTTCCTTTAATGCCACCAAACGCCCCTCCGCAAAATTTTTCTTCTTGCGGAACAGCTCTACATCGGCGACATCCCCAGGCACAGCCTGCTCAATAAACAGCACTAATTCGTCGTGTCTGGCAACCCCTTTGCCTTCTTCCGCTATATCAACAATGTGAACATCGGATACAAACCGCTTGTCTTGTGGAATTCGTCTACCCATAATGGGTGCAAAAGTACGGATTTTTTATGTTCTTTTTTTTTGCAAAAAAGAAGAAGAGCTATGATTCCAGCAATGTTGCTTGTACCAGATAAGGGAGGATTTCCTTCTGAAAAGAAATAAAGTTTTTGCGTACATCGGCATCTGTTACCGAGGTAAAAGCAAATGAAAAGACAATATTTTTACTGGATTTGATAAGGAAGGTTAACCTTTCTTCGGGTACGGTTAGTGCAATGGTTTCGTTTTGTATAAAAGAACTAAGCAGTAGAAATTCTAAATCATCAGAAAGTATTTTCAAGTATTCTTGTGCATTGGCCGACTCTCGGATAAACTCCCACCCTACAAACTCGTTACAGACGGTATACGTTACACGACTTACACGAAGAATCGTATTCGCCAGAAAAGTAGAAAGATCTTTTTCCCGGATATTTTTATTCAGGATATCTTCTACGTTTTCCCGAATATAATCCATCAGTACTGCATGCAGAATAAGCTCTTTACTGGCGAAATGCTTATAAAATGTCGCTTTTGCTATACGCGCCTGTTTCGCCAGTTCATTTACACTAGTTTTGTTATATCCGTATCGTCGAAAAAGTTCACGTGCGGATTTCTTAATTGATAATATGACCTGGTCAGGCTCCATATATTAATTTGGGAGGTTACACAAGTTCTGTCTCAAACTGGGATAAGAAACGGACATCGTTCTCAGAGAACAAGCGCAAATCCCGAATTTCGTATTTCAAATTTGTTATCCGTTCGATACCCATGCCAAAAGCAAAACCGGAATATTTCTTACTATCGATCCCGCAGTTCTCCAACACATTTGGATCTACCATACCGCATCCTAATATCTCCACCCACCCCGAATATTTACAGAGCTGGCATCCTTCTCCTTTACATATTGTACAGGAAATATCCATCTCAGCAGACGGTTCGGTGAAGGGAAAATAAGAAGGACGGAAACGTACTTTTGTGCCTTCGCCGTATAGTTCTTGCACGAAATGAAACAATGTTTGCTTCAAATCTGCAAAAGAGACATTTTCGTCTACATACAACCCCTCTACTTGATGGAAAAAGCAATGCGCCCGAGCGGATATCGCTTCATTTCTATAAACACGCCCCGGCATAATAGCGCGGAAGGGCGGTTTTCCCATTTCCATTAAGCGAACCTGAACAGAAGAGGTATGTGTACGTAGCGCGATGTCATTGCCCTCTTTCTTTTCTACGAAAAAGGTATCTTGCATATCACGAGCAGGGTGTTCGGGAGGAAAATTGAGTGCAGAGAAGTTATGCCAATCATCTTCAATCTCAGGCCCTTCAGCTACGATAAAACCTAATTTTTTAAAGATTTCCACAATTTCTTTTCGCACCAACGATAGTGGATGCCGAGACCCCAGCTGGAAGCCTTCTCCAGGGAGTGTTAAGTCCCCCTCCTCACGTCGCGACATCTTTTCTGTATGCGCAAATTGTGCCTGAGCGTCGCTATATGTTTTTTCAGCCAGTTGTTTAAATTCGTTTAAAACTTTACCCAGCGTACGTTTTTCCTCCGCTGATACCGTTTTAAATTCCTCAAATAACGCTTTAACGATACCTTTGGCAACTAAAAACTTTAAACGAAAATTTTCCACATCAACTGCCGACGCGGGAGTAAACTTCTTTATTTCTTCTGTAAACTGCTTAATTTTGTCCTGCAACATATTGCCAAAGATACGGCAAAATATTAAAATATTCTTATGGCATTCTAAAAAGGCAAGCCATCTGCATCGTCATTGTTTTCGGTAAAATCGACCTCTTCTTCTTTTTCACCATCATTTTTTTCCCCTTCCTGCGATGTGAACTTTCCCGTTTGTCCAAAATCAGAAGGCCGTCCCAAGAGTTTGAAACTTTCACCGACAATCTCCGTAACATATCGACGCGTTCCTTCTTTATCTTCATAATTTCGGGTTCGCAGCCGACCCTCTATATAAGCCAATTTCCCCTTTTGAAGATATTTAACCGCCATCTCTGCTAGGTTACGCCACATGACGATATTGTGCCATTCGGTATGTTTAATCCGTACACCATCTTTCGTGTACGTTTCAGAAGTCGCGAAAGGAAAACTGCAAACGGAGACATTGTTATCTAAATAACGTACTTCGGGATCTTTCCCCAAATGCCCCACTAAAATCACTTTGTTAACACTTGCCATAATTTATAATTTAGGAATTGTAAACCTTTTATAAACAATATGCTCTATGGTTAGAAAGAACATCTGTGATTTCACTACGGTTGTTTAGCTGAGATGAGATGAACATTTTTTTCCAGAAAAGAGAATATAAGTTTATGTTTAGCTAATTTATCTATTTTTTCGCAATAATGGTAATTCCAGTCCTTTTTTTTCTTTTTCAAAGATCTGGAATCCTCGACTATATAAAAGCGTGCGTAAATGTTCTGATGGCTTAGTATATGCTTTACCTGCCTGCCAACAGCTTCCAAAACAGTGCTCTCTTCAAAGTATTGGACAAAATCCGTATATGTCATCAAGTCTGGCATCAGCATGTCTTCAGCTGTCTCTATCATCGGAAACTCATAAAGGTTTGTCCACACATCTCTTTCTCCTCGCTTTGACATCAAAATTCTGTCGTTCTCCTTTACAATAAAGTAATGGAAATATCTATTGCGACTTACTTTCCCTTTTAACTTCACCGGTAGCACATCAACTAAACCATTTCGGAACGCGAAACATTCCACACGAAAAATACAATCCTCACATAGTGGGTTCTTAGGCTTGCATTGCAAAGCTCCAAAATCCATAATGGCTTGGTTATATATGCCCGGGCTATCCTTATCAAGCATCTCTTGCGCGACCTCTGCAAACGTTTTTTTTCCTTCCGTAGAATTAATAGGTTCCTTTATCCCAAAGTAGCGTGCCAACACCCGATATACATTTCCGTCGACTACCGCTCTCGGCTCATTTACCGAAAAAGATGCAATAGCTGCCGCTGTATATTCCCCAACGCCCGGTAGGCGAATAGCTTCCTCATAGGCATTAGGGAATACCCCTTGGAACTCTTCTACTACCATTTTGGCTGCTTTATGCATATTCCGGGCACGCGAGTAATATCCCAAACCTTGCCACAGCCGCAGGATATCTTCTTCGTCTGCTTCTGCAAATTTTGTTACAATTGGAAACGCATCTACAAAACGATGGAAATAGGGCGTCCCCTGCTCCACCCTCGTCTGTTGTAAAATAATCTCCGAAAGCCATATAATATAAGCGTCATGCGTGGTTCTCCAAGGCAAATCACGCCCTTTATCTCGGTACCAATTCATCAGTTTTTCAGCGAACGACATGCACAAAGTTGCTTATTTTTCTACAATAAAAAGAGTCCTAAAAAATGTTAAAATTTGTAAAATATTGACTACAAACAGCTTGATACATTACCTTTGTGCTTTCGTATCATAAAAGTTTTTATTGTTGAGGCTCATGCTAAAGAAAAAAACCGCCGTGCTTTTCGTCGAACCGGATGGTACATCTACCAAGAGAATGCAGGTACCCACGTTCGTCGTCACCCACTGGAAAAAGGTTCTATGTTCCTTCATCACCCTCACCGCTATAACGGTATTATCTGTGGTGTATGTGGTTAAACAAAGGACATCTGAAAAATATATAAAGGTTTATGACCAAAAAATAAATAAGTTGAAAGCTGAAAACCGTTTATTGGAATTGGACGAGTTCAACAATCAGCTTACGACCGAGGAAATAAAGAAATCGTTCAACTCTATCGACAGCGCCATTGACCGCATCAATCAGAAGATGAAAAAGCGGGGACTGAAGGAAATTAAGATGAATCCGAATATGGGAGGCCCCGTTGAAAAGGGTGAAGACGATTTGGCGGAGCTTTCCGTTTTCTACAAAAAGCAATTAGAAGACCTAGAATCCAAATTAGATGGTTTACCGCTTGGCCGGCCACATCACGGACGAGTCACATCGCCCTATGGATATCGTCGGAATCCTTTTACAAACCGAGGTCGTGAAATGCATTCCGGTGTGGATTTGAAAGGAAGAACAGGAGATCCTGTGAAAGCAACAGCAACAGGCAAGGTTACTTTTGCAGGCTGGAAAGGAGCTTATGGATACGTGGTCATGGTAAAACATAAAAACGGATACGAAACCCGCTATGCACATCTGACCCGTACACGCGTAAAAAAAGGACAGGCAGTGGAAGCAGGAGATATCGTTGGCTTATTGGGTAGCACGGGTCGGAGCACCGGTCCTCATCTACATTATGAAGTTCTCTTACATAACAGAAAACTCAACCCATCAAAATATTTTTCGTTATAACAACAACTTGTTTTTAATGGCAATCAAGCTTACATGAATTAATATATGAGATTAATTCATGTAAGCTTCGTTATTGGTTTACCAATGTAGCACACTAACCACAGGAAAATGATCCGAAGGGAATTTGCCCATATATGTATCTGTTAAGATACCATATTTACGTACGTTGAATGGTTTTGTAATAAAAATATGATCGATGCGCTGCTTGGGCTTAAGTCCTTTTCCCCAAGCGTTAAATGAGGAGTTAGGTTCATACACCATTTTCGCCAGTTCATGTGCATCTCGTACAATCCCACTTTTTGCAAGCGTAAAGTATGCTTCATTGGTTTCATCTACATTGAAATCACCGGTTAAGATAATAGGTAAATCTCCTGCTAGTTCCTTTGCTTTCTCTAAGATAAGCTTTGCACTTTCACGGCGTGCCTCCACACCTATGTGATCAAAATGTGTATTCATGAAGATAAATTGTTTGCTATTTTGGTTGTCTTCAAATACACCCCATGTACAGATTCTTGGCAAAGCGGCATCCCATCCTTTGTTAGGTTTCTCCTTATCTGTATCGGAAAGCCAAAACGTTCCATCTTTTATCAATTTAAAGCGTTGCTTGTTAAAGAAGACAGCCGAGTGCTCTCCTTTCTGCGCACCATCATCACGACCCACGCCAATGTATTCAAAACCGGGCAACTGGTTCTTCATATCCTGCACCTGTTCGTAAAACCCTTCCTGGATACCAAAGATATCAAATTCATGAAATTGGATAAGATTGGTTACCGCATGCTTCCTATCATCCCATAAGTTCCCAACATCCGATGTTGTTTTCAGACGTATATTAAAAGAAGCTACCGTCAGCTCTTGTGCTGACAAAATGTAAAAAAAACCTAAAAGGAATAATATTGATAAAGAGATCTTTTTCATAGCATATAAATAGTGTTATTTGA
Organism: Sphingobacterium chuzhouense; assembly: GCF_014692525.1. Taxonomy (GTDB): domain Bacteria; phylum Bacteroidota; class Bacteroidia; order Sphingobacteriales; family Sphingobacteriaceae; genus Sphingobacterium; species Sphingobacterium chuzhouense. Next base: position 52,575 of record NZ_JACNYL010000004.1, on the reverse strand, counting down.
CATATATAATATTGGCAACGGCGCGTTCGCCTTCATGATCAAACTGTTTATTATCAGACGGGTAGTTCACTACACCATTTTCTGTAGCTCCTTTTATATACAATGTGGAGCTACCTCCGCCATCAAGATTCATTGCGTCTTTCGCCCCCAGCCAGCGTAATATACTCGACAGTTCGTGGAGGTTCATACCATGCGAAGATTTATTCCTTCCGTCGACAACAAATAGGAGCAATTTATCATCTCCTGTCAATGCAATCGCCGTACGCGGGTGCCTGTTGTCGTTAAAGGCATTTTTGGTTAATGGATAAGGACTGCTATCCGCTATAAGTAACGGACCGGAAAGCATGACGTTTGGATAGCGTCCCGCCTCATATAGAGTGTCGGTTGCCGCTTTGATCTTTACCTCTTTTTTCGAAACCAAAAGCAACGCATTACCTCGATCTGATTTTTTTCTAGTATGGTTGACGACTTTATTATCTACTTGAATAAAATCAGTTGCACCACCATTTTTCATGTCAAAGAAACCGCCGTTTACTGCCACCAATGCGTGGTGTTCCAATGCCAATTGTGAAGTGGGTTTCAACTCGGAAGACTCTGCAGCGAAATAAAGTTTCTTTAAATTCTTTTTAAGGTCGATTTCCACATAGTTAATCTCCTGTTCGCTGTCAAAGAGATTATTAAAATGTCCTTGTTTCCATATAACCCCTTTTTTCACTTTCGTTTTTTTCCAATCTTTGGTAACGACTGCTATGGAATCCTGGTTCTCTTGTGCAAACGTGGCTGTAACAAAAAGGACAATACTGGCAAGAATACTTATTCTTAAACGATACATCGAATATTATTTTTTTAGAATGCTATTGAGTAATTCCGGTTCGTCCGTCGTGATGTAGTCAATCTTCTGTTCTATAAAATGATGCATATCATCCTCCCGGTTCACCGTCCATACATTGGTTTTAAGTCCTAATTTCTTTGCCTCTCCGATCCACTCGGGGTGTTTCTTATAAACCGACAAATGATAGTCCAGCCCGCTCAAGCCTGCGGCTTTTATTTCCTGCGGGGATTTATCGCCATTGAGGTAGTGAACTTTTGCTTTCTTATCCAACTCTTTAAGTTTCAAACAGGCATCGTAACTAAACGCGATATATTCCACTTGTTTTCCAGCTTTCAACTTCTTTACTAAAGCCACCGATAGCTCTGCTGCTTTTAACGTTCTTTCTGTACCGAGCTTATTTGTCTTAAGCTCATAAATCAACTTGGTTTTTTTCTGCTTCAGCCCCTCTTTTAGATATTCCTCTGCAGTGGGAATGCTTTCTCCGTTGGGATGTTTTTTAGCAAGCAATTCTTCGTAGGTTGAGGTCGCTATGTCTATTCCATAAAAGTCTTGGTCATGGGTTACAACCAATATATCATCTTTTGTTAGATGTACGTCAAACTCTGTACCCCAAGCTTTTTGTTCGACTGCTTTATTTAAGGACGCGATTGAGTTCTGAGGCACCTCGGTATTTTTCCAAGATCCGCGATGCGCGATCATTTCTGTTTGCGCCGTAGCTCCCATGTGCATAACCGTTAATAAGGTGAAGATTACTAGTGTTGCTTTCATATCATACATGAATAAGGTATACTTTTGATTGATCTATTATTTAATTTCTACGAATATACCCAATTCAGATTAAGATAGTGTTAAATCACCTTTCTCCGTTCCATTCGCCATAAAATTGTTGCAAAAAGGATTCCATAAAATAATGGCGATGCTTGGCAATCTGCTTCGCTGTATCGGTATTCATCTTATCCCGCAACAGCAATAGTTTTTCGTAAAAATGGTTGACGGTGGGTGCCGTCGTATTTTTATAGGCTTCCTTACTCAGTTGTTTTTGAGGTGGAATATTGGGGTTATATATTTCTCTATTTTTAAACCCACCGTAATGGAAAGCCCGCGCAATACCAATTGCTCCAATGGCATCCAAACGATCCGCATCTTGCACAATCTCTAATTCCTTGGAATGAAAATCAATTTGTCCTAAAGACGCTTTGTACGACATGTTGAATATAATCTGCTGTACATGTTCTATCCGACTATCATCTAAGCCCAAGCTATGTAGGAACTCGCCTGCAATACGTGGCCCTACCTGTTCATCGCCATGATGAAACTTACTGTCGGCAATGTCATGCAGCAAAGCAGTCAATTCACAAACCAGCGCATCAGCTTCCTCGGTTTGCAGAATCAGCTTCGTATTATTCCATACACGCTGAATATGCCACCAATCATGACCTGCTTCGGCATTTCTCAGCTTTTCCTGTACGAATACCGCTGTTCGCTGGATAATCGTCTTGTCATCTATCATTTTTTATCCTGTACCCGGATGAGTTTATGTATCTTACTCCCTGTTGGACTTTCGTCTGCATCTTTGCTTGTTTTTGATTCAGACAATTTATCTTTCGAACCTTCATACAATTCGTATTGCAGTAACCTACAATCTAGTTTACCGCTAAAAAACTCAAACCTCCGGGAAGCTTGCAAGCCGATTTTTTTTGCCAAATCAAGATTTCCAGTAAATATATAACCACGATATCCCTTGCACTCCTGCTTCATAAAGTCGCCGATCCGCTTATAGGTTGCTTCCAGCTTAGCGTGCACACCTAGACGCTCGCCATATTCGGGGTTAAACATGATCACGCCGTTTTCTTTGGGGACGGTCGTTTTTGCAAAATCGCCTACTTCAAAGGTAATTAGATGCTCCACGCCTGCCGTCCTTGCATTCGATTTCGCGATCTCTATCGCCACATCGGATATATCCGAAGCGATAATAAGCGGGAGATTTTTTTTGTCCGTCAAGTCTTTCAGTCGACGACGTTCCTCAAAAAAAACCTCCTCATCGTAGCCGATAAAATGCATGAAAGAATAATTCATCCGTTGTAGACCGGGCATACGTTTTTGTGCCATGAGGGCTGCTTCAATGGCTAGCGTTCCCGAACCGCACATCGGGTTTATGAACGGTGATTGACCATCCCACTGGGTAGCCATAATAGTTGCGGTAGCAAGTGCTTCCAGCATGGGCGCTTTGCCGGGATGTTTCCGATAGCCATGCTTGGCGAGTGTCTCGCCGGACGTATCTAAAAAAATCTCTGCCCTATCATCTATCCAGTGCAGATGGATAACCGCCCGGTTTAGTTCCGGCCCGGTATTAGGACGTACGCCTTTTTTATCCTTGATACGATCTACAATCGCATCTTTTACCTTGACATTCGCAAAGAGCGGTGTCGTAATGGTCTCATTGTGCACATTGGATGTCACCGAGAAATACCCATCAAACGGTATCAGCTCATCCCATGCGATAGTCACGAGCGCTTTATAAAGCTCATCAGCATTCCTGGCACGAAAAGATTTTATTTCATAAAGAACCTGACTCGCCACACGCAGGTTCAGATTCAGCCGAATACATTCATTTATAGAGGCATTGACCTCTACGCCTGTATTAAAGGCACGGACAATATCAAAGCCTAGTGCTTCCACTTCTTGCGCTAAATAAGGCGACAAGCGTCTGTTGCACGTGATAATAACTTTATTGGGGGTGTTGAAAACTTCCATCATCTTTTTGCAAAGTTACTTATTCTGCTTAGCAAAAAATGCTTAATTTTACAGTTTAATACGTTTTTGATATGGAAATAAGAGGAAAAGTTCATGAGATAGGCGCTACGCAACAGGTCACTGAATCTTTCAAAAAAAGAGATTTGATCGTTGCTTACGCAGAAAACCCACAATTTGTAGAATACATTCGCTTTGAGGCAACGCAAGACCGCGTTAGTATATTTGATAACTTAGCCGTTGGCGATGATATAGAGGTTTCGTTTAACTTACGTGGACGCCCCTGGACTAATAAAGAAGGGGTAACCACATATTTTAATTCCTTAGTTGCATGGCGAGTAACAAAACTTGCCAATACAGCACAACAGGCGCAAGCACCAGGTCAAATGGACATGCCTCCTGTCGATATATCATCTTCGGGAGCTGATGATGACGACTTACCTTTCTAAGTAAAAATTTTAAAGCAACGAGGCAGCCTTATGTAAGGCTGCCTCGTTGCTTTACGTGAATTTAATCACCTTATATGAATATCCCTCGCGTTTCTTGGTTTTCTTTTAAGCGTATTAATTTCCCCAAGTTTACTAGTTACCCGGATCGTATTTTTATCCATTATTTCAATATGGAAGGGGCTCTCCGTTAGTTTTTTATCTGATACGATATCTTTCGTATAAACATTCAATGAAATATGCTGTGGGTAATCATCCACATTGACGTATTCATATTTCTTGAGGATACTCTGGGCATGTGGATTGTCACGAAAAGTAAAATTAATACAATCTCCTCCAAAAAAATGCATGCTTTGTAAGCGTGAATCGGCTGTTTCCTCAATAACCCAATTTCCGTTCAGAAATTTGTTGATCTGATTGAGGCGGTCGTTTTTTTCAGCGTGAGGAAATATAAACAACAGCGCGATGAAACCAATAATTTTCGAAACCATCATCTTTCTATTATTATTATTCGTTCAACAAAAATGACAACTATTTTATCAACAGAAAGTTACGAACTTTTTTGTAAAATACAAATCGCGAGCGAATCCATGTGTTTTTACAGCCGCTCTACTCCGGAAAAACAATTTCAATACGCCCCTCTTTTCCTTCCCACTTCGGGCCTTTCTGTAAAACCTGTATGATCTCTTCATAGATTGGCTGATTCTTGCCTACCTGTGGCTGTATATCATATGGAAGCCCATCTTGTCCCACTTTGAAGCGAACCTTTAACCGCTTTTCCGTATTTACGCCAGAATAATGCGTCGATACAAATGCAGAAAATGCTTCCCAACCACCTACCGGCTGCGCATCACCGGTAGGCAATGAATGTACAACCGTCTGTGTAAGGGCATCATCCATCAGTTCCACCTCCGTTACGTTGGTGTTCTGTCCATTAGGCAGATGACGGATCAATAAGAGCGTACACACCGCAATAAACATCACAGCTCCTACCATCCCAATTGCTAAACGCTGCCAGCTAAAATAAAATCTATTCTTACGTTGAGCGTGCTCTGCTATGCGCCGCTCGAGCCGTTGCTGCAATAAGCTCAACGATTTTACATCAACTCCCTGCTGCATCTTATAGCCATCAATCGCATCTTGTAAGAATGGATCGTCCAACGCTTCCCGCTCCAACGCATGCATTTCCTCCCGACTCATTAAGCCGTGTATATAGTTATGTATTCTTGACAGTTGATAGTTATTTTCCATTTTTCCCACTCTCCATACAAATTTTCAAGTTTCTTTTCCCATTCTGGATATAGCTCTTCACCTTGTTTAAGTCGTATCCGGTCTCCTCCGCAATATCCTTATAGCATTTTTGCTCCAGATAAAACAGGCGTACACAAACTGCTTGATCGGGAGAAAGGGTTTCCAGACAGTCATGCACTTTATTAAAATCATCTTCCGTCCATTTCCCCTCATCGTCCATTACGAGCTTCTGCTCACTTTCGGACATATTTTCTTCAATATCCACATGCATTTTGCCTTTCTGCTTTCGGAGTTCCATCAAGCAATAATTCCGGGCAAACACATACAACCAGCTTTTGAAATTATCTACCTCATGCACACGAAGCTTATGTACCAGCTGCTCAAAGATCTGCATCACCGCATCTTGACTCGCTGCCTGTTCTTGAAAGTACTTAAAGCACACACCGTATAGCAAAGACATATAGGGCGCGTATAGTTGTCCCAATACCTGCAGATCGCCCGTCTGCTTATAATATACGAGTTGTTCTTTTTCGTCCATACGCAATTATCCAATAAGAGGATGCTGAAAGATAGCAAATTCCATAAGAAAACTGTAAAGAAATAACATCATCCGCGAAAATACGTGAACCCGACGACGAAGCAGAATCAGGACGCGGATAAAGATAAGACAGCCTATCCCCAAATTGCCCGTGAGTCCATATTGAGTCCACATTAACTGCGCCATAATGCCACCTATTTCCGTTTAATTTTGCATTCACCACGCTATCATAATCCGGACAACCTTTTTTCAGGGGCAAGTTGCTCAGGGTTTGGTAATAAATTGTCTTGTTACAGACCGTTGCGAAAATGGCAAGGCCTTCTCGAAAAGCCATTACGAAAATGGCAAGAGCGCTCATACACATTTTTCAAATTTCTTAAAAATTCACATTTATTTGATTTACAAACACTTGATTCATTAATTTCACGGTTATGAAAATAGCAGCAAATGGTGCAATTCGAGGTTTAGTTGGGAATCTCGTGGCACGAAAAATTGGGAATCAACAAATTCTACAGTCTAGACCTCGTAAGGCTAAGCAAACCGTTGCCACCAAAAAAGCCTCTATCGATTTTGGTCAAGCCAGCAATGCTGGAGGCTTTGTCCGGTCGGCTTTATCGGACACACATCTAAACTTATATGATTGCCGTATGGTGGGGCGACTTAATGGACAAATATTGCGTGCCATGCGAGCTAACCCCGACCAAATACCGGGCAAAATGTGTCTTCAGCACGGTAAACTGAATCGCCTAGCGAACTTCCAGTTCAATGAAAAGAGCAATACGCAGGATTATCTCAATTTTGACATCGAATTATCGCTTCACGAGAACAACTTACTCACTATAGATATTCCGAAGTTTAAAAAAGATCGTGATATCACATTTCTTGACGCTGCCGGAAAAATGATTGTTGTTATAAACGCGATGGCTATCGATTTCGTCAAAGCAGAATATCATATAGTATCGTACACAGAAATAGAAATTAATTGTGCGCAGTTAGAAGGCTGGCGCGAAGCGGAGCGAATAGAGGTGGATTGCACGCCAGTCATGGGATGCGTAATTTTTGTTGGGTTATCGGTTTTGTATTTTAATAACTCCCGAGGCAGGGATATATTAATTAATTCCAAAGCACTTCATCCAGCAAGTATTGTAGGTGCATTTAACATTGCATAAGAGATTGTAGCAGAACCACCGCAAAGGCAAGCAAATGAGGCTGTCTCCAATTTACGGAGCCAGCTTCTTTTGCGTTAATAACCTACCCAAATAACAGCAAGGCGATTACCAAGGTCACGATAATATTGAATCCCTGTGCGATCAGAAACGCATAAAGTGGTTTCTTATTGTTGTGCACAAACAGGTCTTTAAAATTCGTTTCCAAACCGATCGATGTAAAAGCCAATGCAAACCATAAGCCTTGTATACTTTTCAGCTCCTCTTTTACGTTTCCGACCTGTTCGGGACTAATAACAAAAGAGAACAAAAGAGAAGCAAAGATAAATCCTATTACAAACTTAGGGAAACGTTCCCAAATAATCTTTAAAGTCGGTTTCTCGGCATGTTCCGCACTTTTGGAATGCGAATATGTCCAGTAGATACTGATAGCAAAGGCCGCAATTCCGAGCAGTACATTTTGCGAGAACTTAACAATTGTACTGATCTCTAAGGCACGTTCACCTACTAACGACCCCGACGCAACGACCGCGCCAGTCGTATCAATACTGCCCCCGAGCCATGCACCCGTGACCTCTTGCGACAAACCCATCCATTCTGCAATATAGGGCATAAAAATCATCATCGGCACCGCTGTAATCAGGACCAACGAAACCACATAGGATAGCTTCTTGGGATCACCTTTAATAGCTCCAGATGTAGCAATAGCAGCCGACACTCCACAAATGGACACCGCTGATGAGAGCATCATAGACATTTCTTCGTCAATCTTCAGTTTTTTGCAAAGCCAAAAGGCGAAATACCAAACTGATAGTACCACGACCAGCGCCTGAACAAGTCCTAAGGCTCCCGCCTTCAATATATCACCAAAAATAACCGTTGTTCCGAGCAATACCAATCCGATTTTTACATACAATTCCGTCGAAAGTGCCTCCTTAAACCATGTTGGTAACGTAAAAAAATTGCTGATCAGCAAACCGATTCCCAAACTAAAGATAACCGCTTCCAAGTTATATTCGCGCACCGTGCTATTGCCTGCCAAGATCAAAGCGAATATGGTTAATACAAAAATAAAAGGAAAAACTATGAACAGCGGCTTTAACGGTTTCCCTAGCAAGAAAGCCCCCAGCAGTGCGATAATGAATACCAACAAAAATTGCTTACCGATGGCTAATAGATTGTTTGCCGAAAGAATTTGACCAAAGAGAACATCTGTTGTATCCCAAGAAAAAGCTGGTTTGGGTACCACAACGCCAAATAGGGTTAAAAAAATGATCGCTAATCCCAGTATCACAACGACCCAGTCTTCGCTGATCGCTATACTTAATTTAGAAGATGACATTTGATATTTTATGTAATAGTTGAATAATGAAGATGACAATATAAGTATTATTATACTAAATCGGCCAACGCTTCCTTGATATTTCCTAACTTAAAGACAAATCCGTCTTCAATGGTATATTTGGTGGTCGCCGGAACACTCTGAAGTAGAATACTTGAATCGACACCTTTTACAAACGAACCGATATGCGCCATGATCCGAGGAAGGGGTAATCCAAAAGAAACACCTACGCTTTCTCGGAGCGCTTTCATAAATGTAGCATTCGTTACCGGATGGGGACTGCATGCATGGTAAACGCGTCGAGGACGCGTCTGTTCTATTATCCATTGTACCAACGCCACAAAATCCTGCTGATGAATCCAACTAACATATTGACTTCCATCTGCAACGTTACCTCCCAGTCCCCATTTTGCTATAGGAAGTAATTCTGCAAACATGCCCTGTTGTTTAGATAACACCGGACTAACGCGAAGTATTACTTTGAACGTGTCCGATAGATCAAACGCTGAAAAAGCAGCCTCCCACCGCCGGGTCAGTTGAGCTAAATAATCTGTTCCCACCGCAAGACTCGTTTCATCCTGCAGTTCCTCTAATCCAGAAAAAATAGATATACCAGAAAAGTTGATCCAAAGCCTAGGTGGTTTATCACATTGGCTTATTGCTCTTCCCAAAGCATCGGTCGGCAAAATGCGGGAACGTTCCAGAATGGCCCTGTTTTCCGATGTAAAGCGACACTGTATACTTTTACCACTCAAGTTAATCACGGTGTCTACTCCCTCCAAAGCATGGACCCAAGCCCCCAGATGTTCTCCGTCCCAAAACACATACGTTACTCCGTCTTCTTTCTTATTCCGTTGCCGGGATAAAATCACGACTTCCCATCCTACATCCAGAAACGCGGCCTTTAATAGCGTTCCCAAATGGCCGGATCCTCCAGCAAGCACAATTTTCCTCATAACGTCACATCAATATTAAAATGGTCCTTTAAAATTAATTTGGCAGCATGAAAACCTGCCATGCCATGCACCCCCCCCCCGGGAGGTGTAGATGAAGAGGCGATATATATGTTTTTATTCGACGTACGGTACGGTGTGAAAGACAATGTCGGTCTGGTATACAACTGATAGATATCCATTAAACCGCCATTAATGTCTCCGCCAACGTAGTTAGGGTTGTATGCCTCTATATCAATGGTATTCATAGTTGATCTAGCTAGGATGGTGTCCTTAAATCCGGGCGCAAAACGTTCTATCTGATTCTCAATATGTGCTGTAAAGTCTACCGTAGATCCATTCGGAACATGGCAATATGCCCATCCGGTGTGCTTCCCCTCCGGCGCACGTAAATGATCAAATTGGCTAGGTTGGGCAAATAATACAAATGGTTTTTGTCCTATCCTACCCATATGCGCATTCTTTTCATAATTTGCAATTTCTTCAAATGTATTGCCGATATGTACCGTAGCGGCTTGCTGACATCGTATGTCTCGAAAAGGTGTAGGATCAGATAGAGCCCAGTCGATCTTGAAAACACCCATCCCCTGTTTAAATCGTCCTAGCGATCTCCTGTATGTCTCGGAAAAACCTGTACCTTGCAACTGCAAAATTTGACGCGGCCCCATATTAACTATCAAAATCTTATGATCGGGTAATTGTGTTATATTCTTGACCCACAAACCTGTTTGTATTTCACCTCCTAGTGAAAGATAGTATGCTGTCAGTGCATCAGCGATGGACTGTGAACCACCTTTGGGAATGGGCCAGCCATAACGATGTCCTACTGCCATCAATACCAGTCCGATGGCAGAGGTAGCCCAGTTGGACAACGGTTGTATGCCATGTGCTGCCACTCCTCCCCATAATGCTTTTGCTTTTTGTGTCTTAAACGACGACGCTGTCCACGTAGCCGGTTTTAACGCTTTTAACCCAAAGCTTGCCAAATCCAGCGGATGACGAGGGAAACGCAAAGGCCCCATGGTATCCAGGGCCAAGCTGTCCCATCGGTTAATTAGGGGTAGAATCAATTTTTTATAGGTACGCGCATCAATACCTAAATCTTTTGCGGTTTCGTCCACACTATTAAACAACAGGGCCGAATCACCATTGTCCAAAGGATGTACTGCAGCATAAGTCGCCTGGATAAATTCCAGTCCATATTCTTCTAAGGGCAATGAACGCATAAAGGGGGAAGCCATCGCCATAGGGTGTATGGCTGAACAAACATCATGCTTAAAGCCCGGCAGGGTCAATTCTTTCGTACGCAGACCTCCTCCTATGGTATCAGCCCCCTCCACAATCAACGTAGAAAATCCTTGTCGCTGCAAAGTAATCGCTGCCGCAAATCCATTTGGACCCGAGCCTATTATAATAGCATCGTATTTTTTCATTGTCTTACTAAGTTACTTACTTTCAGCTAACATCAAAACCTATAGGATAAAGCCGTCAGAAACGACCTTCCTTCTCTCGGATAACCTAAAGCCAAATAATAATCTTTATCTAATAAATTCCGAACACTCAAATCTAGCGAAATACCACTAATGAGAGGAATGGAGAACTTCGCATGCAATAACGTAAAGTCCGGTGCTGCATCTCCTGTACTTGTAATATACCGTTTACCATAATGCTCAACACTGATAAGAAAAGCTGATTTAATTTTTGGAATATCAACTTTAGTATACCCCATAACTTTATGGTTCGGCACATCTGTAAACTTCTCGTCGTTTCCAGTTTTGTCCTTTAATGCGATAAAGCTATAGTTAGCGCCCAAACTTAAAAATGACAACGGCTGATATCCAAAAGCGAGTTCATAACCTTGAGACACCGCTTTTCCGATATTGACATTTTGGTTAACTGGATCGCCATTGTCCAGTTCACCAACCGTCCGTACAAGGATAGCATCATAAATGTCATTTATAAAACCGGACAACTCATACTGAAATACAGTACCTATTTCCCCGGAATATGTCAGGTCAAATATCCATGCATACTCCGATTTCAGACCGGGATTGGGCACTTGGCTTCCGAATCGACTTGAATATCGTTCTTTCTGTGAAGCAAAGCGCGTTCTTTTCGAGGCCGATAGGGTAATTTTATGGTTATCAACAGGCTCAACAACCAATCCTCCCTTGTAGTCAAAGGCTTGATTTGAACCCGTCGGAAAATCAAATAATACGTCGCGCTCGCCTGTATCATAATGTGTGCCGTATTCCTGTGCTTTGGTATTCCTTCTGGTATTGTAAGACAACCCCAAAATACCTTTTACAGATGAATTTAGCACGATAACATCTTCCACCCCTACAAAAAAAGTATGATCATTATACTCTTGAACGGGTTCTCCCGCCTTAAAATTTTGTCCAACCTCCAAACGCTCTGCAATTTCGCGATTATGCTCCCGGTGCACATCAAATTTTTGATTTAAGGAAAACGTAATAACATTATTTTTGATAGCCTCCGAAGTAAGATTTATTATTCCGCCAAGTGCATAATCATCATATACACTCGCGAAAGAAGAGTTCTTATTTTGCAATAGATATTCGTTGTCGTCATATTGCCTCATCTCATTAAAATAGGTATCATAATATCCTGTCACATGTAAAAAAGTCTTTTCCGCAAGCAACGTTTTTGTTTTGAAATAGGCACTTTTTTTATCATAAACAGGATAATCTCTCCAATTGCTATTCCCTGTCAGCAGTACATTTGGAGAAATAGCTTTATTTGCATTTTGATAAATAAAACTCAAGGAATATTCATCTGTTTCGTTTGGTGTATAGCCAACTTTTCCGCTCAATTTTATATCTTGAGAAGAAGCGTGGTTTCTTTTTCCTGCGTCCTGTAAACTGCTGTTCGTTGGTTCAAATTTATTAGATAGCACAAAATCTTTTCTGTCCAAAATAGAAACAGAACCGAGTGCGTAATACGTGTTTTGTCTGGTCCCCACATTAAAAGAAGAAAAATATCCATTTGCGGCATCGCCTTTTGCCGATATTAAGCCAGATTGCCCGTTGATATCTAGTTTTTTTAACGGTTTTTTGGAAATGATATTGACGGCACCGCCCATGGTATTTGGTCCGTATTGCACCGATACCAAACCTTTATCTACGGAAATGCCTTCTATATCAAATGTATTAAATCTACTCAAATCAAAAGTCCCGTCGTAAGGGGTATAAATGGGAATGCCATCATAAAAAACAGGCGTCCGCAGGGAATTAAAACCTCTTACCATAATACTGCCCTCATTCCTAGCTCCAAGCTGCGTAATGCTAACACCAGGCAATAAATTGACGGCTTCAACCACATTGTGCTTGTTAAAGTTCTGTATCTGCGTTGCCGAGACGCGGTTGATCAGTCCTTTGTCAGATCCTTTCCCAAAAATGATAATTTCCTGAATAGCATAATAGCGGCTTGTACTATCATCCGGTTCAACCTGCGCAAAAGTCTCTTGAACAAATAAACAAATAAGCGAAGCCATCATTATCTCAAAAACTCTTTTCATATTACGTTATTATACGTTTAGATATCCTTGATATCTGCTAGGTATACTTCCCCGCTTTTCTCGATATCCCATCCCACGACAGGGTTAAAATGGTAACCTCCTCTTGATTCTCTGGCTTCTACAAGCTGATTGTACGTAGGTTGCTCATACCCCGTCTCATCAATAGCTTTACTCAGGACGCGTGTTGGTTTTCCATCCCAGTTCCACATGTATTTAAATGCCGTATGTGCCTTCTCTAAAACCGGTCCCTGTAAATGTGCCTCCTGCCAAGTTTTGCCGTTATCTACACTGACGAGGACTTTCGTCACCTTTCCCCTACCACTCCATGCTATGCCTCGTAATTCTTGCCAGCCTTTTTCAATTTTTTTCGGATAAGCAGGATAGGTGACAATAGACCGAGCATCCATTACAAAGCTCATCATCCGTATTTTTCCATCTTTGACTTTCTCTGTATATTTCGAGGTTTCCTCCCGGGTCATCACCGGCTCGTCTGTCACTTCAATACGCCTCAACCATTTGATTTGTGTATTGCCTTCGAAACCGGGGATAACCAGTCGCATAGGGTATCCTTGCGCCGGCCGGATGGCCTCTCCATTCTGACCGTAAGCGATAATAGCCTCTGTTAGTGCTTCCTGCAACGGTACACTGCGTGCCATCAGCGCGCCGTCAGCCCCTTCTGCCAACAACCATTTAGCCTCCGGTTTAACTCCGAGATCCCGTAATATGGTAGACAGCAATACACCTGTCCACTCACTCTGGCTGGTTAAACCACATACTTCTCCCGGCGTCATTTCCCTTTTGCCATACCGAAAATTACCGGAACACTCAATAAAACAAATTCGCGATACCGAGGGGTATTTTTTGAGGTCTGAAAGCTTTAACCGTATAGGTTTTTCGACCAAACCGTGAATCAGTAATTCGTGCTGTGCAGGATCTATCTCGGGTATACCTGCGTGGTGTCTTTCAAAGTGCAGATCCGAAGGCGTAATCGTGCCTTGAAGATCTTCCAAAGGCGTCCGTGAGGCCGTTGCATACGTGGCGATACGCTTGGGGCTATCGAATTTAGAACGATGTCCCAATTCGGATGATGGCGCTCCTTGTACCTTACTGGGATCAACAATAATCTTTGAGTCAAAGTTTGGTTCTATAACCTGATCGGATGTATGTTGATACACCACAAAAACTACCGTCACAATTAAAAACACGACAACGGTGACTGTCAACCAACGGACAAGCTTCTGTATTTGCTGAAAATGTTCTTTTTCTACTGACATAGTATTTTATCTTATCTCTGGACCTCCACGCCGATCATCCAATACGTATCTTTTCTTTGCTGGCATCTCTACCTGCGGCAAGGTCTTTTCCGTAATAACAAACTCTTCTTCTATGATACCATTCAAATACAGCAAATAGGCGGTGATATCATAAACCTCTTGATCGGTCAATGAGCCGGGGGCCTCAAACGGCATGGCGCGACGGACGTAATCAAAGATAGTCGTCGCGTAAGGCCAGTAATTGCCGATGGTATTTCTTCCGGTCGAGTCGGTGACCAGTTTATCTTCGGGTCCTTCATATCCATTGACGCCATGACAACTGGCACATTTATTTTGGTACACTGCGGCGCCATTTTTCGCCCTGCCTTCGCCTTTCGGTAATCCTTTTCCGTCTGGTCGAACATCGATATCCCATTTGGCTATAAAACTTTTATCTGCTGATTTTCCTATTTCAAATTTATCCGGCCATGTTGCTTCGTACGCTGCAAGTCCGTCCGACCAATTTGCTTCATGTCGCTGCACTTGCGTTACAGCAGATATATGATCAGCACGATTGCAGTAGGTCAGACAAATAACAACACAAGCAAGCATGATATGTATCGCTCCTGTTTTAATCATATTGTCCTGCGACCAATTTACCTGGCGTGAGTTTATAATCCTTGAAAACCTTATCCAAGACCACGTAAAGTGAATCTCGATTTTCGTCTATCCCTTCCAAGATAACTTTATTGCCATTATCAAATACTGTGTAATTGACCACAAAACGCTGTCTCACTTCTTTTTTTGCTAATTCATCTGCTTTGGCAAACTCGCGGATGCGTCGTGTCGTCCTTGCTTTGGGATGTACATCATTTACCTCATTCGCAAACTTATGTTTAATAGAATCGGGAATCCATTCCCCCAGTGAAATCGCCGGGACATCAGCATATGCCTTTTGGTCTTTCAGATAATTTCGAACCCCTCCATCACCACCTTCACCCGCTGTTACATTACGTGGATCGGGAATAAGTTTAAATTTGTCTTCTAAGTACAATGTTTTATTGTCCGTGTCTGCATAGTAATGGAAAGCACGTTGACCTCCCGCCACACCCGAGAGTTCAAATGTACGGTTCACATCTCGCTTGGGATCACCGCCACCATTTGACAAATCTAATCGCAACGGTCTATTGACACGGAAAGTCAATGTAGACCATTTCTCAAAAGTTACAGACTGCCAACGGACGGTGTCGTATGGATTAAACGGCCTTGTCTCTCCGTTTAATTTAAATTCCGTTACGTTATAATTACCCCGCAACGCCTTAACACCTGCGGAAGAGGGCTGTTTATAAGGATCGTAGCGATAGTCAATGTATTGCAGATAGAAAAAGACACCCACAAAAACGAAAAGGGTCAATGCCTTAAGACCGATCCTAAAATAATTAAATGTAGAGCCAAACTTGGGTAGATATAGTTCCACTTTTGCGGGTATTTCTTTTACAAATAAGTCATAAAACGGCTTGTAATAAGGAACCAGCAAAAATAAACTCAAAAGTACGAAGTAAGAACTGTAAACATGTACACCCCCGTTGTAAGCAAAATTCACCACAACAATGGCGCCCAATGCACCCACAAGCAAAGCTGCTCCAATAGGAACTGTTTTTCTGAAAAACAACAAAGTGCCTGCCCCCACTTCTAGTATGCCGGCAAATACCTGATACCAGGGTACGATACCAAACGAGAGCCAAAAAATCTTTTGCGCAGTTAAATCGCCATAATCGGTATCTAAGATTCCCAAAGAAGGGTAAGGCATCTGCACCGGAAAAAGTTTTGTAAAACCAAAGCCAATAATTCCCAAACCTGCCCTATATCGCACGACAACATTGAGCCAATAAAACAGCTTATTGTACTCCGATCGCTCTCTTTTCAACAGTTTTAGAACAAATGTCCAAATAAACCCTGCTATAATAGAAAAGAATAAGGTGTTGACCCAAATGCTGTACCCCTCCAAACGAAGTCCAAAGGTAGTTCGACCAAACCAATTTACACCTGATCCAAACCGACAGACGTCATACAGATCCCTGTAATCCAGATTAAACCAGTCTATGGCAAACACATGTTTATACCACAGCGGGTTATTCGGTATCGATATGATGATAAAGAAAACAAAGCTGATACGAAAAGCGATGAGTTGAAAGGTAGTCCATTGCTTCTTGCCTTGCGATAGATTATTAACTGACATCTTCAAATGATTTTAAATGTTTACAACTTATACCCTAAGCCTCGACGACCATTTTTTTTGACCTCATACAACAGGTACTTTTTATCTACCTTACTAAGCCCTACCTGTAATCTGTCTCCTTGTGCGTTAAAACCCACCAAGTTCACATGGAGATCATCTGGTCGTTCCACCTTAAATGTGTAGGTATCCTCCTGATAATTTTTATTTGGATTTTTAAGGTAGATACGGTCTTTCGTAATATCATAGCGATAATACAGACGATCTCCGACATGCGTGTATTCATAATCTCTGCTCTCATCTTCCCGTTGAAAAAAAGCCGTTGGCGGTTCATCTTTGAAGGTCGTATTTACTTTTCGCACGCTTAACGTATTCCATTTTTCGAATACGACATCTTTCCACCTTACGCTATCTGTCGGCGAAAAAGCCAATGTATCGCCATTCAGCACAAAAGTATCCACCAAATATTTTCCTTCGATAGCCGGTAAACCAGCCTCGCTTGGGTAATGTAACGATTGATTTGGATGCTGGTAAACAGAATAGGATCTAACACCTGTTAACACAATAAAAACAAAGACGAAAACCGCTTTAAGTGGTAATCGCCATTTTGACCAGCTTACTTTTTGCCAATCCAATTTCCAGCTTGCAGGTAATGTTTCTTTAAAGTTGACAATTAGTGATCCTAAACGCTGAACATCGTACACAAAAATGGGGAAGGTCAACAAGACGATATATGTCGATACAAAATAAGTAGGCCCTTGATACGCTAGATCCGCCAGAAACGCATTTCCATAAAATGGCACGACAAAAATGACGGCCAGAAAAGCTGTTTTCCGAAAGAGCAATAATACCGCAGCAATAACTTCAACAATACCCAAAAACACCAAGTAGGCCGGAGCTGCGGATAAACTTAACAACAAATGTTTCCAATCTGCAAAATAACCATACGCTGTATTTAAGTGGCTCAAAGATAGTTCCGGAGCAAAAATGGGGAATAACTTGAGAAAGCCGGCCACAAACAATATGGCAGCCAGCTTAAATCGTACAAATATTCTCAAATAATAATAGTACAGCTGTTCTCTATCAGCACTTACGGGATTTTCCTTTTTCAGCCAAATAGCTGCTCCTACCAATGCAATAATGAAGATCAACACCCAATCATATATGCCACTCTGTTCGCCAAAATAATGGGGCAAAAAGGTAACTAAATGGAATATATCTGCAATAAAATATTCCCAACTGATCGTAAACAACGTTTTATAAAAATCTGGTTGCAAAGGCAAACTAAGCAACAAGATAAAGAGTATGCTTACACGAAGAAAATACTTCTCCCATGCATGATTTTGAAAATACGGTGCCATTTTGCGTAAATAGTTTATGATGAATAATTGGGGTTTTGTTTAAGTGCTGGATCGGCCAGTATCTGGCTATATGGAATTGGCAACAATAATCGGAATGACTCGGTTACACCTAATACCTGTTGCGCACGGCCTGTTCGCACCAAATCAAACCAACGGTGTGCTTCGAACGCAAATTCCAAACGACGCTCATCCTCAATCCACAGCAAAACATCAGTTTTGCTCGTCGTATATGACCTGCCTACAAGCAAAGCCCGTTCTCTAACGCTATTAAGGTCATCGACCGCCAGATCATACTCTTCCAATTCAGCATAAGCTTCAGCGCGGATAAGATAGAGCTCGGCGATACGAATCACATAAGTGGGGTCGGCGCCCGTACTTCTATAATATAAATCACCATACCAGCGATTTTGATTATCCCTTGCTATTAACTGGCTGCGAGCACCAGCTGTACTAGCATTTGTCAATAAAGCGATCAGTTCCTCACTAGGCGCCCATTGCCTAGTCCCACCATTGGTTTGCGGCTGCCATTGCGCTCTATGAGGATTTGCTTCATTGGCGCTGTAAAATAGTTCGAATACAGATTCTCTAGTTCCTGTAACGTTATTTTTAAAGAATGAATAATAAGGAGCGATTAGTTCATAATTGGATTGATCATCAATCAATAGTTTTGCATAGTCTCTCGCCTCTTCCCAATTCTTCTGATACAAATGGTATCGAGCCTTTAAAGCCCAGACCGTTTTCTTGGTAAAAGCAAAACGATCGGTTGCGGAAGGTAAAAGATCTTCCGCTAGATTCAAATCATCGATCACTTGTTGATACGTCTGTTCAACTGTACTACGTTCTATTCCTATATTATCCCCTACTTTCTCTGTTGGTTCTGTTATTAACGGAACTCCACCCCATACACGAACTAAATCAAAATAGGCTAATCCGCGAATAGCATATGCTTGTCCTAACACATTATCTTTTACAGCAGCCGGTATTCCATCTCCTTCATAATTGTCTAGCGTATTAATTACGTTATTAGCTCGGTTTATCGTCGTGTAAATCCCGTTCCATGTAGATGCTATTGTTGAATTCTCGGGATTGACTATATTGTTGATAAACTCCTGCACCTGCGACTGTGATCCTGTCCATTGGACGTTATCCCCGGACAAGTAGGCGATGGACTGATAATCTACACTATAGTAACTTCTTAGTGCATCATACACCCCGCTAATCGCTGCGTTCGCGGATGTTTCATCTTTGATTATACCTTCTCCTGAGATAGATGACTTGGGGTCTACCTCTAAGAACGAAGAGCAGCTCGTGAATAGGACGATGTAAAATAAATATAGAAATTTTGTTCTCATGACTCTCTTATAAAGTTAAATTAACACCTAGTTGAAAACTTCTGGGCTGTGGTGGTGTTCCCAAATCAATCCCTTGTTGATTTGCTGCACTATTTGCTGCAGATTCGGGGTCAAGCCCCGTGTATTTTGTAATCGTAAATAAGTTGGTTGCCTGAGCATATATCCTCAACTTAGACAAAGGCAATTTCCCTAGGTTCTTCGCCGTAAAATTATACCCCAAACTCAATGTTCTAAATCTTAAATAGGACCCATCTTCCAGCCATCTACCGCCGCCATCTTTATAGTTATTATTATTGACCCCATCTGAACGTGGGACATCTGTGATATCTCCAGGTTGTTGCCAGCGATCCAGATTAGATTTAAAAATGATACGCGCCGCATCCCTAGCTCCTCCGGCTTCCCCGAAAAAACGATTATGATTATATATTTTGTTGCCGACTGAGAACGTAAAGAATGTGCTTAAATCAAAGTTTTTATAGGAAAAATCGTTACTTAAACCTCCAAAATAGTCTGGCCAGATACTGCCCAGAATTTGTCTGTCATCGGTTGTTATGCGACCGTTACCGTCCACATCTTCGTATACAGCATCCCCTGTCTGGGGGTCTACATATAATTGGTTGTACACCCAAAATGAATACATTGGAAATCCCTCTCTAAACTGGATGAGATCTCTACTTCCATAATTTTGAGGCGTTTCTAATTTTTCGATGTTGTTGATATTACGGGCAATATTAAATGAGGTATTCCAAGAGAAAACATCGCTATTGATATTCAACGAACTAATGCTCAACTCAAACCCTTTATTGCTAATCTCCACAGCGTTGTTCGTAAAACTGCTAAAACCTGTTGTTCCGGGCAACACTTCGGTCAATAAACCGTCGGTCGTATATTTATAATAATAGTTTAAGGACGTAGTCAATCTGTTATTTAATAAGGCGGCGTCTAAACCTAGGTTAAACTGTGATGTAGTTTCCCAGCTAAGCTCCTGATTGGCTAGTTGCTCGGGAAAAATACCTGCAACTCCTCGATAAGACGACCCTACTCCGGACCACAATTGCCGTGAAGCAAAGGAATTGATACCATTCTGATTACCGGTCAGACCATAACTGGTTTTTAATTTTAAGTCATCCAAGAAGGCAACATCCTGTAAAAAGCTTTCTTTACTTAAACGCCAAGCAACACCGATTGCCGGAAAGTACCCCCATTGATATCCTTTATTGAATTTTGAAGATCCGTCTGCACGTAGTGAAAAATCCAATAGATATTTATCTTCAAACGCATAATCCACTCTGCCGAAAAAAGAAGCCAACTTATATTGGTCCCAATCTTGGTTACTTGTTGTCGTGGCAGCGGTATTGATGAGTGTAAAGTCATCCGTTGCGAAGCCCCGACCTTCTGCCGATGTTAGGGAAAAATAACTTCCCTGTAACGTGTTACCTAATAATGCACCGATAGTATGTCGAGCATCTAATCTTTTCCTGTATGTTAATGTTTGCTCGTTGATCCATGTTGTCGATTGAGAAATTGCAGAAGTTGCTAATCCGTTAGCACCACTTCCGGCAATCAGCAATTTATTCCAGTACTCGTGCTCATTGTAATTATTATAATCCACACTAAATGTCGAACGAAATTTCAAAGCCGGTGTAATCTGGTATTCACCATAAACATTTCCAATGTAGCGCAAACTTGTCGACCCGACATCATAATTATCTAATAACAAGGTTAAATTATCAAATCCAGCTCTGCCAACCAGGACACCTTCTTCATTGTAGGGCGATAGATACGTCGGTGTATGCAATGCCGCCTGCAGAATACCTCCTTGAGGACCATCCCCTGCCCGACCTTGGTTGCGACCCGTTCTCGAAATACCATTACTCGAACCTATTTTCAGATTATTGTTTACCTTTTGGTCTAAATTAAAACGAAAATTTGCCCGGTCAAAGGAGATTGGCTTCAATATAGACTCTTGCTTATTATACCCTGCGCTTAAATAATAAGCTGTATTCTCACTACCTCCATATACAGATAAATCTACGTTATGAACTCCTGCCGTCCGGAATGCCTCCGCCAATCTGTCGTATGTTTGCTGTTCAGAAGGTAGCCCTCTCCCCCCGTCTGCAACGGGTCTAAATGGTTCAGCCTGACCAATATTTCTAAAATACTCGTTCACTAATTCAGCGTGTTCAGGTCCGGTAGTTAATTCCCACAATTTGGCGGCTTTTCCTCTTCCAGAATAAAGGTTGACATCAATCTTTGCCGATTGCGAATTTTTCCCTCGCTTCGTCGTAATCAAAATAACCCCGTTTGCGCCTCTTGATCCGTATAAGGCTGTTGCCTCAGCATCTTTCAGCACTTCGACATATTCAATATCAGAAGGGCTCAAGTCGGCTATGGGAGAAGTCGCTTTACCTCCTGTATTGATGGTTTGAAGGCTTTCTGAATTCAGAAAAACACCGTCAATAACATATAAGGGATTATTATCTGCATTAATAGAGGTCGCTCCTCGCAGACGGACGTGTAATGCTTCCCCGGGAATCCCTGTACTAGCCGCGACTTGCATACCCGCAACTTTACCTTGCAGCTGTGCGTCAAAACTTCCTGTGGGAATATCTTTAACAGCTTGTTGAGATACCCGGTCTACGGCACCAATGAGATTCTTTTTGGCTATCGTGGTATACCCTACGACGACAACTTCATCCAGATCTTCCGTAGATCGATTTAACTCGATGACAGTCGATGATTTTTCAATGACAAGATTTTGCGTTCGGTAGCCTACTGATGTGACTGTAAGTCTAAAAGGTAATTTTTGACCTGTTACAAAGGAAAATCTTCCATTTCGATCGGTTTTCACGCTGTGCGTGACAGCTTCCAATTGTACGGTGGCACCCTCGATGGGGTCTTTTGTTGTTGCATCAATAACGCTCCCGACAAGGGAAGCATTAATAATAGGTTTTGTTTCTTGTGCCCACACTGTTATAACAGAAGCCCAAATTAAAAAAACAGAAAGCGAGTATCGGAATACTCCACAATATCTCATAGTTTGCGTGTTTGATAGTGAATACTGACAAGTGCCAACGCCAATTGAACTTGTTATTTGCTTATTAAATCAAAAGGGAGGTATTAACTTCCCTTTTTGCTTTTTATTTAGAGAGGAAAATTAACAAGTGCACATTCGCATTCGGAGTGAAAGACAATAAAGATTGACAAAATCACGTATTGCGCGAAGAGAAAAAAGTAGGGTCTGGTAGAAAGTTTTCATATTCTGTTTAATTTTTAAATACTGTCGTGCCAACGCCAATCGAAACGAACAGTGCAAATATAAAAACATTTTTCATAAAGACTACTAAAATAGTAGACTTTATGAAAATATTTTTAATTACCCCCGCTGGTACCTCAATACAAAACCTTTAATCGTACTTCCCTGCATCTAATGTACTTCTACTTAGCAAATAATCACGATGCACACGATTCAGAACAATATAAAGCGAATCTCTGTTCTCATTAATCCCGGAAAGTATGATGGTATTACCATCGGTTGTGCTATAATTTAAAATCATTTTGTTCCGATTGGATGGACGTTCTTGACGAGCAAATTCCTTGGTTCTGCGTCCTGTAGCTCCGCGCGGATCTATAAAAAGATTTTCATCTCCTATACGTTGTTTGACCACTTCACTAATCCAATTCGGACCAAGAGGATCAGATTCGGCACGATTGCGAAAGCCATGATTTTTTCTATTGTTTCCAGCTAATCTCGTCTCTAATGTATCCCGAGTTGCGCTTGAACCGTTCTCTTTCGCCAAATCTTGATTATCTTGTTGTCTTTGCTCTCCCCGCCGTCCGCTTGGAGATTGCTGTTCTCCTTCTCCTCTTTCCAATACTCCCCCAGTTCGTATTTTATCCTGTAAATATAGCCGTTGATCAACTGTGTCCACGTAATAATGGAACACCCGCTGCCCACCGCCTGTGCCTGCAATTTCAAAAGTACGATCAATATCTCTTATTGGACTTCCTCCTCCATTAGACAAATCCAAACGTGTGGGCTTATTAACCTTGAACGTAAGCGTGCTCCATTTTTCGAAAGTGGCCTCCTGCCATCTTACAGTGTCCAATGGATTATATGGAATCTCCTCACCATTAATCTTAAAGGTAGTTACATCATAATATCCTCTCAGTTCCTTAACTCCTGGGGTGGACGGCTGTTTATATGGATCATATAGAAAATTTTTCAATTGTAAATAAAAGAATACACCGAGAAATAGCGCGATTACTCCTGTTTTCAACCCAATTCGGATACCTTTCTCCCATTTCTTTTTAAATACAGGCCAATAATCTACAGGCACCGTATATTTCTGAAGGATAAAAAACTGATATATCCGGGGTATGTAATAACCAAATATGTATAACCCTAGAAGTACAAAATAGAAAGCATAGCCCTGTACTCCTCCATCATAGACATGGTTTACAATCGTGATGCTACCCAATGCGGTAAACAATAGGGCTGCCCCGTACACGGTAGTTTGTCTAAAAAACAACAACGTTCCGGCAGTCAGTTCCACAATACCGGTAAAGACCTGATACCAAGGTACGATACCGATAGACAGCCAGTAGATCTTTTGACCGGTAAAATCGCCAAAATCCGTATTCAGTAGACCTTCGGAAGGGTATGGCATTTGTACAGGCAATACCTTTGTAAAACCGAATCCGATAATACCGATTCCTGCACGGAACCTTGCAAATACCAAGGACCAATAATAAAGTTTATTGTATTCCTTCGTTTTACGATCGATTAGTGTCCAGACCAATCCTAACACGGTAGATATTACCAACAGTACTAACCAAATAGAATGTCCCTCTAGACGAGGTAAATCTAGCCAACGACTCACTGTGGGAAACGAAGGGCTATAACGTGCTATACTGTAAAGGTCTCGGTAATGCAAGTTTGTCCAATCGTAGTTAAACCATTGGCTAAACCAGCTAAAGTTTGGCGGTATCGAAAAGATACCCGTTGGAAATACCAACAAAACAATATAAATAAAGCCTATTCGAAAGGCGATTTTTTGAAATAACGTCCAGGGCTTAGGCTGTTGTGTAACGGAGTTGCTATTTCCAGACTCTTGATCATTAACACGAACATCCTTTTGCTGATTTAATTTTTCGTTAGACATGATGCTAAATTTAATATTGAAAAACTATAATATTAATCCTCCTCTACGACCGGCTTTTTTTGCTTCCTCATACAAATATTTTTTATCTATACGATGGAGTACCACCTGCAACGAGTCTCCTTCGGCATCCACTCCAAAGAATCGTATCGTATTCTCGTTAGGGCGTTCGAACTGAAGTTTAAACCTATCATTTAAGTAATGTGGGTTCTTATTCTCGAGATTAATTGTGTTAGAAGCAGAATCAATACGATAATGATAAAAATGTCTGGTTGTGGATCCTGAAAGTTCAAATATCCGGTCTTTGTCCTGTTTATAAAAAGCTTCGATACCACCGAGCCAAGGTTTGATTTTCTGTGTGGACCTTATGCTCAAGGTACTCCATTTTTCAAAAACGACATCCTGCCAACGCAAACTGTCGGTTTTTGAATAAGGATGGATGTGTCCATTTCGGCTAAATTCGTAGACATCGTAAAGCCCTTCGGCACCCGTTAAGCCGGGTTTAGCAGGGTATTGAACCGCTCCCTGCTTATGCGCTGCATATGTTTTGTAACCAAATACAAAAATGAAGATCAAAATAAATGCTGATTTTAACCCGATTCTCGCTTTATACTGCCAATCGTACTTGTAAACGGGTCTGTACAAATTAAGTTGAGCAGGTCTGTTAAACGAGAACAGATCGATTATACGTTTAGCATCATACAACAATATAAAGGCAGCGATATGGAGTAAATATAAACTATAAATCGTTTCTCCTCCTTCGTATGCCAAATTAGACAAAAAGACATTTCCATGGAAAATAAGGACAATAAATGCCCCTATAGCGGTAGTTCCACGATACAATAGTAATAAGCCCGCCAAAATTTCCAATCCACCTAATACCGATTCAAATTTAGGTGCGACCCCCAAAGTGAGTGAAAAAATTTTCCATGCCGAGAGATCCCCATAATCCGTATTGAAATTACTTAATGTGGGATAGGGAGCCTGAATTGGGAAAAACTTGATCAATCCATAGGCGATGACTCCCAGTGCTAACCGATAGCGTAGCACCGTTCTTAGTATATAATATAAATCAGGATAATTCAGCTGTATCTGCTTTCTATTTTCAAAAAAATGCCACACTAGAGATAATACTCCCGCTATTATAAGAAGCACGAACCAGTCTGCAAGAGTGCTCACTCCCCAAAAATCAGCCGAAGTATGTTGGAAAAAAAATTGAGGTGTGTATCTACTGACGTTAAAAAAATCAGCAAATGTCGGGTTCAGCCAATTGACTGAAAACAGATTCTTGAAATACTTCCAATCCAACGGCACGGCCTGAAGTATAAAATAGATAAAAACGAAGCGGAATATTCCCTTTTCGTAAGCTTTCCAGTACCCTTTTGAGCCTATGTTTAATGAAGTTGCCATGATTTCTTTTTTAAATTGATAATCTAATGCGCCGCTGTGCTAACGAGAGACCCTTCTCTTTCTCTTCGAGAAGACTCTCTTATCACCGTTCGGTTTTTAAGATCATATTTTTGCCCATGACTCAAGAAAAAGAAGGGACCGCCAGTTTTTTTACCTAGAATGGTTTCTTGATCATAAATAGCTACGTACGAGTTTCCTATGACTTCTGCTGTATCTTTGCGAACCCAAATTGCTGTTGCCTCGTCCAAACCAATGCCTATGAGAGAAGGTGTATGTTTTACGATATCGACCAGATCAAACTGCCGGTTTCTTTTCAATAAATGTTGATCAATAACAGAATTTTTTAAAAAGCTTAATCCTTGGGTATGATCGCCGATAAGCATATTCGAGCCACTCGTGTCGCCACGCCATAGAAAGGAACCTTGGATACTCGCCCCGGCAGAGCTACCTGCTAATATCCCTCCGCGGTCGAGTACATCCAAGAATGCTTGGTGTGCTAACGTATTCAAATAGTAATCCGCTATACGCCACTGCCTGCCCCCAATAAAATATACACCCGTAGCCTTTCGAAGTGGTGCTACAAACTGCTCTGTATTTGCTTCCTCAAAAGATGCCGTATGTAACAACTGGATTTGTGCAATACCGGTGATCTTCTGGATTTGATCAACATGTCGTTGATCCCATGCGGAAGAATCTCCAGCTGCTGCTGTTACCACAACAACTTTAGCTTTTTCCTTACCTCCGGCCAATTCAACAAATTTGTTCCAAATAGACGGCGTATCACCTACACTTCCGCCAATGATAAGTAAAGATCCTCGCTCTGGACCATGTCTGGTTTCGCTATCCTTGATTTTGATCGGTGATTGCGCTGTGACGATTCCCGACGCTAAAAGAAAAAGTCCTAATAATTTTAATGTTTTCATATTCTATTCATAATAATTGTACAATAATTAATATCCCTTATTTTGCTCTAGATCTGGATCTTTTTCGACGGAGCTTGCCGGTATAGGAAATACCCATTGATACGGTTCTTTCAATAAAGGATTATAGCTTCCCAACACTTCGGCCGCACGATTGGTACGTATTAGATCCGTAAATCGATGCCCCTCAAAAGCAAGTTCTAAACGGCGCTCCTCTTCAATGGCCACCAATACATCTTCAACTGTCGTAACAGCATTGTGCGTAAATAGCGGAGTAACCTCGGCACGGGACTGGACCTCAAGTAAATCGCTCACAGCACCTTCTATATCAGGATTGGATTTCTTAGTACGTGCCTCGGCACGAATTAAATACTGTTCGGCAATCCGGAGCGCAAATAAAGAGCTCGTTCCATCCTTCTTCCCATATAACTGCACCGCATAAAGTTCTGGTTCTTGTACGGACTGCTTAAGAATATTTTTACGTGCGCCGCCTTTTGCGGGATCAAGCAAGTCCGCTATTAAAGAAGGTTCAGGCACATACGTCTGGTTTCCGCCATCTTCCGTGGACAACCAACTTCTCCAATAGGTAGATGCATCTACTGCCGTATAAACGACCTCAAAAATCGACTCTTTAGAGAGACGGTCGGTAAAAAAAGTCGTAAAAGGCTTTACTAAGGAAAAATTGCTGTTACTGATCGTTTTACTCGCATATTCTTCGGCTTGCTCCCATTGCTCTGTATAGAGAAAAAATCGAGCTTTAAGCGCATAAACGGCAAATTTAGTGGCTCTACTTCGATCTGTTTCGCCCGAAATAAGTTCTTCCGCCTTATCCAGATCCGCAAGTACTTGATTATAGGTCTCTGCCAAAGTACTTCGTTTTGTTCCTTTATGCGTATCTATACGTTCTGTTGGTTCGGTGACTATTTGTACACCGCCGTAAAAACGAGCCAAATCAAAGTATGCAAATGCCCGAAGAAAATACGCTTCCCCAACAATCTGATCACGTTCGGCATCCGTCAGTTGATTGTCGACGACCTCAGGAACTCGTTTAATGATAAAATTTGCTCGGTTAATTGTTACATAGAAGGCAGCAAAGGGTGCCCCGCCATTGTCTTCCGCGTTTCTATCGGGAACGATAATGGTAGGAGTTGCATAACTGATCACATTGTCTCCCGCTAAATTAAATGCGGTAAGCGTGGGCGTATAACTGTTTTGAATGTTGTCATATATACCATAGAGTGCCGCCAAGGAAGTTTTTTTATCCGAGATAACTCCTTCATCAGAAACAGAAGCTTCAGGCTGCAAATCCAGCAAGTCGGAACACGATGTTGTCCATATTAACATTATCAGCAACAAGTAAATTTTAGATTGATATCTCATGGTATCTCCGAATTAATTATAATGTAATATTCAGCCCGAACAAAAAACTGATAGGTTGCGGCACTGAGTTAAAGTCCATCCCCTGAACAAGAGCACGGTCAGATGCCGAATTAGCTTCAGGATCTGGCCCACTGTATTTGGTTATGGTGATGAGATTAGCGGCCGTAAATGTAGCCTTTGCTTGATTTACTCCAATAGTACGTGTAATTCGTGATGGTAAAGAATACCCCACTGTAATGTCTTTCAAGCGGATAAATGAAGCGTCTTCAAGAAAACGGCTACTATAGCTATTAGCACTTGCCGGTTCATAATTCCGGCTTCCATCTGGATTTGTAGTAGACGAGAGCCTCGGTAACACATTGATGTCTCCGGGTTGTTTCCAATAGTTTAATTGGCTCTTTTGTATAGCACGTTCTGTTCCTCTAACTCCTCCTGACTCGAGAAAATATTTCGTATAGTTATAAAGTCGATTGCCCCAACGATAAGTTATATTTGCATTTATGTCAAAGCTTTTATACGTAATGGAGTTTCTCAATCCCCCTTCAAAATCAGGCCAAACACTTCCCAACAATTGACGATCCTCCTGTGTAATCTGGCCATCGCCGTCTACATCTTCGTAGATTACGTTACCCGTCTGCGGATCCACCCCCAATTGTTTGTGTACCCAAATGGAGGAAATGGCATGTCCTTCTTCTAAACGAAATTGCCTATATCCACCTGTTATTGGCTGTAACAGTTTTTCTACTTTGTTTGTATTCCGTGAAATTGTAAATGTGGTACGCCAGCTTATGTGTTTACTTTTTAGATTATCCGAATTAGCGATAAATTCTATCCCTTTATTACTAATCTCTCCAGCATTATAGGTAATGCTCGAAAACCCCGTAATATCCTGAACGGGAAAGCTCGATAATAAAAGATCTTTTGTATACTTATCATAGTAATTGATTTCGAAATCAAGTCGTTGGTTTAATAATACTCCAGTTAGTCCAAAATTCCATTGTCTTGTTTTTTCCCATTTCAGATCAGCATTTGCCATTTGCGATGGTACAATACCGACATTGTCTCCGTAATTACTTCCACCACTCCAAAGACCTAACGACTGAAAATCATCAACAGCTGCGTTTCCCGTAAGCCCCCAACTAGCCTTCAGTCGTAATTCGCTGAAATTATCAGATTTTGGAAAAAACTCCTCGTTGCTTACTCTCCAATTGAATCCCGCGGCGGGAAAATGTCCCCAACGGTGGTCCTTACCGATTCGGGAAGAACCGTCTGATCTAAACGTACCGTCAATTACGTAACGATCCTTGTAGGAATAATTAATCCCACCGAAGAAGGAGAGCAAACTGGCCGAAGATGCGGTTGTAGTACCGTTTCTCACGCCTGCGGAAACAATCTGTCTATGTTGATCACTCGGAAACTGGCTTCCTGTAATCGTATGGCCTCCTTTATCCGTAAATTGGTAGCTATTCCCAAGAAAAACCGCTAAATCTCCACTAATCGTAGAAACATTATAATTCAATAATTGGTCGGCTGATAATGTGAGTCGTTCCGTATTGTTGTACGTAGCGTTCCCTGCTGGCTGTCCAGCAACTAATTTCGTGCTGAAATAACTGTGTTCTTTATAAATATTATAGTCACTGCTCCAACTTGATTTAAAAGTTAGTGATGGTATGATTTTTATTTCTGCAAACACGTTATTGAGACTTCTAATGCTATTGGATTCTGTATCTGTATTTTCCAACATAGCGTATACATTTTCAAAAGTAAAATGCGTATTGTACTGACCGTTTTCATCGAATATCGGATAGAACGTTGGCGTATGCAATGCAGCTTGGAAAAGCCCTGTCCCTCCATCACCCACACGTATTAACTTACGAGGGGTAGTGGAAATATTATTACTAGTACCAATTTTTAATCGGTCGCTTAGCTTATGATCCAAATTGACCCGAAAACTGTAACGTGAAAAATCCTGTTCCTTTACGGTAGAGGGCTGATTAAGATATTCTCCTCCTATATAAAAATTGGAATTTACATTACCTCCGGAAACGGAAAGATTGTAGCGTTGTAGAACAGCTGTTCGCCAAATCGCGCTCAATCTATCATATGTCTCCTGTTCTTCTGGCAGTCCCCATGCAGGGAAGGCAGTCGTCGATTCGTTGACAGGCCGAAACGGACGGTTTTCATAAAGTCCACCATTATTTACAAAGGCTTCATTTACAAGATTTGCATGTTCTTCTCCTGTTACGAGCTCCCAAAGATTCCTGGTTTTGGAAGTACCTGTTTGTAAACCAAAGTTTACTCTTGGCTTTCTGTTGCTTCCTCGGTTAGTTTTTATTAATATAACGCCATTGGCACCACGGGATCCGTATACAGCGGTAGCATTCGCATCTTTCAATACAGTAATTGATTCAATATCATTGGTACTTATATCCGACAACGGGTTAACCAACTGCCCCCCTAAGTTTAACCCTTGCAGGTTATCGCTATTAATAATCACATCGTCTACCACGTATAGCGGTTCGTTTCCTCCGTTGACAGAATTGGTACCTCGAAGACGTACGAGAACGGAAGTTCCGGGTGTTCCAGAATCATTGGTAATCAATAATCCCGGTACTTGTCCCTGAAGTTTTTCAATTACACTCGTGTAAGGGGCCTGAGAGAGATCTTTCCCTTTTACGACAGACATAGAACTTGTCAAGGCACTCCTTTTGACTTTCGTATATCCTACAATTTCCACTTCATCGATGGCACTATCATCTCTTTCCAAAAGAATAGTAATAGGTGAACCATTCGCGACTATGGTTTTTGTTTTGTAACCTACATACGAGATGATAATGGTATAGGGGAACTTTTGCCCTGTGATAAACTGAAACTTTCCATCATCATCTGTTTTGGTACTATGCGTTACACCTTCTAACCTTAAGGTTACTTCTCCAAGTGGTTCCTTAGTTATCGAATCTAAAATCACGCCATCCAATCTGGAATTGATCAAAGGTGTAGTCTCTTGCGCGATTGTTACTATACTCCATAGCATTACCGCTATTAATCCCAACGGTATTTTAAGTTTAATACGTCGATCTTGTCTTATTGCCAACATTATAATAGATAGTTTATTGTGAAAATCAACCTCATAACATCATTATGCGGTCGAATGACTAAAAAAGGTTAATAAAAGAATCGTAGGATAGATTTCTACTTAGTTTTCTTAACTAGGATTCCATTATAGGGAAAGTTCAACAACACATTCGGGTTAAAAGAAAAAAGCAAGAGACGTAAAAAAATCCGTTGTGGTTTTTTAGGAAAAAACTTGTTGCTTGATAGTTTTTTTTCATATTTTCGAAAAATTAATAGTGAAATGTACAAGTGACCAACTCCAATTGCTACTTGTAACATTATTAATTATAAAGCAGAAGCTATAGGGGAAATTTTCCCCTATATGCTTCCATAAAGAGAAATAAGTTCTTCTAGCCGCACATTCGCATGCGATAACAAAGGCAAAACAAGGTTATTCTATTTTTCATTTGAATTATTTATTTTTTGTTTTTCTATCCGAATACTGTTACCTAAGATTATATCGTAGTGTCACGCCATAGGTCTGTGGGTCGCCAATTACCCCGGCATATTGCCCGAAATTACCCGGAGCAGCGAGCAACTGCTCATAATAATCTTTGTTCGTCAGATTTCTACTCCAGACGATAACCGATAATCCCGTTGTTGCGCGAAATCCCACACGCGCATTGAGTAGAGCATAGGCATCTATATTCAGATACTGCGATGGTGATGGACTAGACGAAAATTTCGACCGATAAAAAAGATCTGTTCCCAAAAAGTAATTCCCCGCTAACCCTAATAAGCGCCCCTTTGCCGTTAATTCGGCTGCCAATGACCAGGACCATTTTGAAATCCCGGGAAGTTCTCCTCCAGAAACATCTTTAAAGGCCTCGGGGCCTCCAACTTCTTCCAATGGAACAGGTGCGTTGGTGAACGAAACATATTTACCGTCCGTATAAGCTAATGCTCCGTTCAATCTCAGGAACTCCCAAGGTCTCACACTACCATCAAGTTCGATACCTTGTACGCGCACTTTCTCCGCGTTGGCTAGGTATCCCCTATTCACTCCTGGATCCGGGGTTTGCACTTGTGTCTGATAATCCTTAATATTCGTTTGATAGACGGTTAAGTTCAAAAAAGAGTTCCAACTTGGACTAGTCTTTACTCCAAATTCCACATGGTTTACAGATTCCGGTTTTACCTCTGCTAAGTCGGTGGCTACTTCTCCATCGATAACCGGCAATCCACCAACGTTGATGCCTATCGGTTTGTAGCTTTTAGAATAGGTCGCATAAGTGTTGTAATTGGTATTAAATCTGTATTGTAAGGACAATTGACCTGATAGATTTCCAGCATCGGCATTTATATCAAACGTTTGATCAGAATAGATACTGTTCACCGCTGCAAATTGTTCCGGCGTATAGTCTATTGTATTATCGATATACTTTTTACGATCGTAATCGGCTACTTTTTTATCGTAATTATACCTTAAACCCGGTAATAAATGTAATTTAGAGGTGATAGCCCAATCAAATTGGGAGAAAACGGCCAAACTTGTACTCTTAATACCGTACTTGGTACGAATACCCACTTTATCGACCAGACCCGGTGCCCATTGTGTAGCCGACTCATTGTTTTGCTGAAAACGCCATAAAGCATCACCGGCTTCTTCCGTATGTACTGGATCCGTTTTCAAATCCTGCCACAAACCGAATACCCCAACAACAGCACTTACTTTTTCACTAATATTACCGGAATACCGAAATTCCTGCGACCATTGATCGTGTACGGAATTTCCGGCTGAAATAGTATAGGCAGGAACACCTAAATAATCTCTGTCATTTAGCGGTACCCAATTCCAATAGCGCCATGCAGATGTAGATGTCAATGTGCCGTTGCCAATTTTATAATCTACATTTAGCGAAACACCGCCCAATTCGTTGTCAGCCTTAGAACGGGTGTCCAAATCAACTTTTCTTTCGAAAGCACTTTTGTAGGGAATTTCATACCCCAAGTCTTCAATAATTTTATTGAACTGGCGATAGGCTGATCGTTGGTTTTCAACAACACCGGCGATACCCCAGCCGTAACCATCCGGACGTTGCTTCGTCACATCACCGGCCAATGATATGTTTAAATTCTCATTCGGCGTAAATAACAATTGTCCTCTCACTCCTAAGTTATTAATGTCATTAATCTGGCGATCGGAATGGACATTATACAAAGTTCCATCACGCTGTGTTCCTGAAAAAGAGACACGCGCTGCCAACTTCTCTTTGATCAATGGACCAGTTAAAGATGTTTTAGCCTGTATATAACCGTAGTTACCGTAACTCAATTCGAAATTAGCACTGGGTGTGAATTCAGGTTGACGGGAGGTGATATTAAAAGCTCCCGACGTCGTATTTTTACCAAATAGTGTTCCTTGGGGACCGCGCAATACTTCAATTTGCTCAATATCAATAAAATCTAAGGATGTCGCAGCGGGACGTGCCAAATAGACACCATCTAAATAAAATCCCACACCTGGATCTATTCCATCATTGGTAAGACCATATGTAGATCCCAGCCCCCTGATGTTTAACGTCGTATTACGCGGATTGGAAGAGTAAAGCTGTACCGTGGGAACTATTTCTTTAATTCTACCGACATTAAATGCCCCCGCATCTTCTATGGTGCTCGCCCGTACTGTAGAAACCGGAATCGGCACATCCTGAAGTTGCTCTCTCCTTCTCCTTGACGTTACAATAACTTGGTCTAATGTTTCCTGTTTAGGTGATAATGTTATTCTAGCCGGTGAGGTATTCGCAACAATTCTTTTTTGCTCATATCCTACAACAGTGACAATCAATGTGAGTGGTAATTTCTGACCAGTAACAAATACGAACTTTCCATTTCGGTCGGTACGCACACTGTGGGTCACCGCTTCCAGTTGGACAGTAGCTCCTTCGATGGGTGCTTTGGAAACGGAATCAACAACAATACCTTCTAACGTGGCATTAATAATCGGTTGAGGTTGAACTTGTGCAAATAGGTCCTGTTTGAGTAGAAAAATAAACAATAAAGCCGCTGAGTATCGTAATACTCCGTAATTTTTCATATTTTCGAATGTTTAATAGTAAATATTAACAAGTGCCAACGCCAATTGAACTTGTGGTTTGTTATTGAACACAGGAGGGAAGTAAGCACTTCCCTCTTCTGTGTCCTATTGTAGAGGGAAGAATTAAGATCTGCACATTCGCATACGAAACGAAAGACAATAAAGATTGATAAAATCTCTGTTCATTTGAACCGCTCTGTTTTGAATTTGGTTACTTTTCATGTTTTGTTTAATGTTTTTTATACTATCGTTGCCAACGCCAATTGAAACGAACAGGACAAATATAAAAACATTTTAATAAAGTCTACTAAATAAGTAGATTTTATTTTAAAAAAAATAAAAAAGCCTGTCACATATACCGTAACAGGCTAATCAACCAAAAAAATAATGTATCAAAAACAATATTTATTCTCTTCAATCATTTTCTTCGCAATACGCTGACGAGCTTCTTTTGTGTTAAACGGTTCCGCTTTTGTAAATCGACGCAGACCAACCATCATCATCTTCAATTCGTCCCCTTCCGTAAAGGCGTAAAGTGCTTCTTTACCTACTGTAGCTACTTTATCCAAAGCAGTATATAAATACACCCTCGCCATATCTAAGGGGAAAGTGGCCGCATTTTCTCCTTGAGTGTGATAAATCTTTTCTGCCCGCAACAATATCGACTCGGCCACATAGACATAGCCAATGATATCCGCAATATTCATTAATATCTCCTCCTCTTTCGATAAACTCATCATCAGTTTCTGTACCGCAGCACCCGCCACCATTAAACCGGCCTTTTTTAAATTTGCTATAATCTTCTTCTCCGTGGCAAAAATGGCGGTATCTTCTTCTCCAAAATCAGGAATAGCCATCAGCTCGTTTGCAACAGCCGTCGCAGGCCCCATTAAATCCAGCTCTCCTTTCATGGCACGTTTTAATAGCATATCCACGACCAATAAGCGATTCACCTCATTTGTACCCTCAAAAATCCGATTAATACGCGAATCCCGGTACGCTCTCTCCATCGGCGCTTCAGCCGAATAACCCATACCTCCATAAATCTGTACCCCTTCGTCAACGACATAATCCAGCATCTCAGAGCACCATACCTTTATAATCGCACATTCAATAGCAAACTGTTCTGTAGATTTTAACTTGGCTTTAGCTTCATCCATTCCGCCGGCAACAAGCGCAGCATAAGCATCATCAATATTCTGTCCTGCTCTATAAGCAGCAGATTCATTAGCGTACAAACGAATAGCCATTTCAGCCAATTTGTGACGAATTGCCCCAAATTTGGATATGGGCAAATTAAATTGCACGCGCTCATTAGCGTATTTTACGGCTTGCGTAACGACAGAACGTGCAGAACCAATGGTCGCAGCACCCAATTTGATTCGTCCGATATTTAGAATATTAACGGCAATCTTAAAGCCGTTTTCCCTTTCAGATAATAGATTCTCTACCGGAACTGGACAATCATTAAAAAATATCTGCCTTGTCGACGAGCCCTTGATACCCATCTTATGTTCTTCGGGATTCATCGTAATACCGCCAAAATCTCTTTCTACAATAAAAGCACTGAGATTCTTGTCGTTATCAATTTTTGCAAATACTATGAATACATCCGCAAATCCACCATTTGTAATCCACATTTTCTGCCCATTGAGCAGATAATGCGTGCCTTCTGCATTTAATTTTGCGGAGGAACGTCCCGAATTCGCATCGGACCCTGCGTTAGGCTCCGTCAAACAATAGGCTGCTTTCCATTCTCCTGATGTTAGTTTAGGAATGTATTTTTCTTTTTGGGCATCGTTTCCGTAATATAAGATGGGTAATGTACCAATACCGGTGTGTGCAGAAAGAGCGACAGCAAACGAATAACCGCCACCTACCGCTTCGCCAACTAACATTGACGTATTGAAGTTTTTACCAAATCCTCCATATTGCTCCGGGATGGACACGCCTAATAGGCCCAATTCTCCAGCTTTATCCAAAAGGCTTTGCATCAACCCCTCTTCCTGCGCGTCAATTCTATCCAGCTTGTCCAACACTTCCGTATCAAGAAAATCCAAACAAGTCTGGCGAATCATTTTTGCTTCTTCATCAAACTCTTCCGGAATAAAAACTTCCGTATAAGGGGTTTCGCGAATCACAAACTCCCCGCCTTTAATAGCTTTTGTTTCCATTATTTATAAATTCTTCAATCTAGCATTTCAAATATCCCAGCTGCTCCTTGTCCCGTTCCCACGCACATTGTTACCATACCGTATCTTTTCTCCTGACGTTTCAACTCGTTTAAGAGCTGCACGGTCAATTTAGCTCCTGTACAGCCTAGCGGGTGCCCTAAAGCTATCGCTCCACCATTGACATTTATTTTTTCTTCATCCAACCCTAATTCGCGGATAACCGCCAAGGATTGTGATGCAAAAGCTTCATTCAATTCGATCAGGTCGATGTCTTCTTTTTGCAATCCCGCCATTTCCAGTGCTTTGGGTATGGCGAACACAGGACCTATTCCCATAATCCGCGGAGGCACTCCTGCCACGGCATAACTCACCAATCGTGCTATCGGTTTAACATTCAATTCCTTTAGCATCTTTTCCGACACGACCATAACAAAGGCCGCACCGTCGGATGTTTGTGACGAGTTCCCAGCGGTAATACACCCGCCTGCCGCGAATACTGGCTTTAGCTTTGCTAACGCCTCCGCCGAAGAATCCGCTCTTGGCCCTTCATCTGTATCGACAATATATTCACGTGAGGCAATTTTGTTGTCCTTTAGGTGATTTTCAGTAACCTTAATAGGTACAATACCGTCTTTCAAATGCCCGTTTTCTATAGCTGCGATTGCTTTTTGGTGCGACCGAAGTGCGAAAGCATCCTGATCTTCACGCGAAACGTTATATTCTTTCGCTACGGCTTCCGCTGTCAGCCCCATACCCCAATACCAATCCGGATGGTCTTTCGCCACCACCGGATTTGGCACGATTTTCCATCCGCCAAACGGCATGCCCGACATAACTTCTACACCACCGGCAATAATACAATCGGCCATACCGGATTTAATCTTTGCTACAGCCGTCGCGATGGTTTCCAACCCAGATGCACAATATCGATTCACGGTTACACCCGGTACTTTGTCGGTATCCAATCCCATCAATGAAATTAAACGTCCGACGTTCAATCCTTGTTCCGCTTCTGGCATGGCATTTCCCACAATGACATCATCAATTTTCGTCACATCCAATTGTGGCACGGTCGCCACCATATGTTTAATAACTTCAGCCGCTAAATCATCTGCACGCATGAAACGAAAGCCACCTCTCGGTGCCTTTCCTACTGCTGTACGATATCCTGCTATAATGTATGCTTCCATGTTTCACTAATTTCTAAGAGGTTTCCCTTTCGTCAACATATGTTGTATTCGTTCCAATGTTTTACGCTCCGCGCATAACTCCAAAAACGCCCTTCGTTCCATATCGAGTAGGTATTGCTCAGAGACTTCCGTAGGCTCTGACAGGTTTCCACCACACATCACCCATCCCAATTTTTCCGAGATCTTCTTATCATGGTCGGAGATATAATTCCCTTCCCGCATAGAAGAGGCTCCTACATAAACTATTCCTAATCCTTGATTTCCAAGCACTTTAATATCCGTTCGTGGAGCGGGTTGTATATATCCCGCATGCGCAAGCTCCAACGCTTTTGCCTTAGCATCTGCCAATAACCGCTTACGATTCATCGTGATGGCATATTTGCCTTCTTGCAAATAACCAAGCTCCGCAGCTTCTACCGCAGAAGTCGACACCTTTGCCTGACCTATTGTTAAGAATCGATCTTTTAACGTGTTCTGTACAATTTGATCGGGTTTATATTCATCCGAGGCTCGGAGAGCAAACTCCTTAGAGCCACCTCCACCCGGAATAACACCAACACCAAATTCCACCAAGCCCATGTATGTCTCCGCATGCAATTGTACGAAATCGGCATGCATCGAAAATTCACACCCACCACCTAATGTCAGTTGGAATGGCGCGACGACAACGGGAATAGACGAATAGCGAATCCGCATGGCGGTATTCTGGAACATACGCACCGCCGTATTCAACTCGTCATAATCCTGCTCGACCGCCATCATGAAAATCATGCCGATATTAGCGCCTGCCGAAAAGTTTTTACCGTCATTCGTAATAACAAGGCCTCGGTATTCTTTTTCGGCTAAATCAATCGCTTTATTGATGCCCTGGATAACATCCCCACCAATCGTGTTCATCTTGGTATGAAACTCACAATTGATGATACCATCACCCAAATCCGTAATGGTTACCCCAGAATTTTTCCAAATGGTTTTTGTGTCCCGAATATGATCTAAAATGATTAAATCTTCGGTTCCTGGAATCGGTTTATAGGATTTCGAGCCTATGTCGTAATAATGCCTTACGCCGTCTTGCACTTTATAGAAAGAGTCGTGTCCGGCTTCCAGCATCTCATGTACCCACTGCGCTACTTCACCTTGCTGTCCCGGTAACCTTTTCTCTTCTGTCCGAATCTTATCAATCGTTTCCTGCACGCCCAGTGCATCCCAAACCTCAAACGGCCCCAGTTCCCAACCGAAGCCAGCACG
This sequence comes from Sphingobacterium chuzhouense, assembly GCF_014692525.1. Classification (GTDB taxonomy): domain Bacteria; phylum Bacteroidota; class Bacteroidia; order Sphingobacteriales; family Sphingobacteriaceae; genus Sphingobacterium; species Sphingobacterium chuzhouense. The sequence goes on along the minus strand of NZ_JACNYL010000004.1, from coordinate 13,921 downwards.
CATGGCATCATCTATCCGATAAAAATCATCGGTAATTTCTGGAACACGGCGGGAGACATATTCAAATAACGGGTAATGCATCGCACGGAACAATGTACCGGCTTTATCTGTACCTTGCTCATAAACTTTCATCCGTTTACGGATATCTTCTACAGGCTTAGTTGCCTCAAGGGTTGCCGATTTAACTTTCTCTTGTTCTTTATATTCCAGTGTCTTTAAGTCGAGTGCAAGAATGACCGAATCACCTTTATCGTCTTTTACTTTTTTATAAAAACCTTGTTTCGATTTTTCGCCCAACCATTTATTCTCCACCATTTTGGTGATATAGGATGGTAACTGGAAAACCTCTTTGGCCTCGTCGTCAGGAACATTTTGTATCAGTCCCTGCGCAACATTGACTAACGTATCCAACCCCACGACATCTGCGGTACGAAACGTAGCTGATTTAGGATGCCCCATCGCTGGCCCTGTATATTTATCAACCTCTTCTACGGACAAGTCCATCTGTTCCACGAGATGTGTCAACGCTAACATGGAGTAAACACCAACACGGTTTCCTATAAAAGCCGGGGTATCCTTACATAATACGACGGTTTTGCCTAACATTTTATCTCCAAAATGCAATAGGAAGTCGACAACTTCCGGTTTGGTATCCGCAGTAGGAATAATCTCTAATAGCTCCAGATAACGCGGAGGGTTGAAAAAGTGTGTTCCGCAAAAATGTGCTTTAAAATCATCCGATCTCCCTTCGGTCATCAAATGGATTGGGATACCAGAAGTATTCGATGTGATCAACGTTCCTGCCTTCCGGTATTGTTCTACCTGCTCAAAAACAGATTTTTTAATCTCCAATCGTTCGACCACCACCTCAATTACCCAATCGCACGTTGCAATAGCGGGCATATCGTTTTCAAAATTCCCGGTATGTATACGCTTTACGTAGTGTTTGCTATAAATGGGGGATGGATTGGTTTTTAATGCAGTATCCAAAGAATTGTTCACTATACGATTTCGAACAACCGGGCTTTCCAGTGTTAACCCCTTAGCCTCTTCTTGTGGTAAAAGTTCCCGCGGCACAATGTCCAACAAGAGCACCTCTATACCCACGTTTGCAAAGTGACAAGCTATCCTCGAACCCATCACCCCCGAACCTAAAACAGCTACTTTCTTAATACGTCTATTCATTTTATTACTTTTTTTAGTAAAAATGTTTCCCGTCTATTTTCCAACATCTACCTTCTTTGATCCTTCAGCCTTCTTCTCTACACCTCCTTCTTGCTCCAGCTGATAACTTGCCGTCAATGCGTTGATCTTCTTTAACGACTGAATCAATTGCGCACGCTCCTCTTCCGGAATCCGGGACTCCAAAAACTCATTAAAGCTCCTAACGACGTCTTTCGCTAGCTTTCGCTTTTCCACACCTAACGGTGTCAAATACACCTTTACCGAGCGTTTATCGGATGCATTTACCTCTCTATAGATAAACCCTAACGTTTCTAAATTGTTTAATACCCGAGACAACGATGTCGTCTTCACGCCCGTAGCATTTGCAATTTGCGAAACCGAGGTACCTTCTTTATGTATATTGATCAAAATATATCCTGCTGCTTGGGTGAACCCGAATTGCGAAGCAATAATGTTGTACTTGTTAGCGACCGTCTGCCAACAGGTTTTCAAAAAATAATCTATGGTATTGTCTTGAGACATAATTTGATTTATATTTTACTATGCAAGCATAACAAATATAATAAGTCTCTTGGATAAAACAAATTTTTTTAGGTTTATATTTTTGCTGCTTTTTATCTTTCCGCTAATTCCCCCTATGTTTCCTCTGATAAGTAAAATTTTTCAAGGCAGAGGAGATTTACACAAACTCATCTTATAGGTATTCGCGAATGCAAAGCATTTTGTGTAAATTTGCACAAAAATTTATCAACATGGCAACAAATAGAACTTTTACGATGATTAAGCCAGATGCTGTAGCAAATGGTCACATTGGTGCTATCTTAAATGATATTATCGCGGACGGCTTCAAAATCGTCGCTATGAAATACATCCAGCTTACAAAAGAAACTGCAGGCAATTTCTATGCCGTACATAAAGAAAGACCTTTTTATAATGATTTAGTTAGCTTTATGACCTCAGGACCAATTGTAGCGGCTATCTTGGAAAAAGACAATGCTGTAGAAGATTTCCGCAAACTAATCGGTGCTACAAATCCTGCTGAAGCAGCGGAAGGGACGATTCGCAACAAATACGCTAAATCTATCGATGCGAATGCTGTTCACGGATCGGATTCGGATGAAAATGCAGATATTGAAGGTAATTTCTTTTTCTCTCAATTCGAAAGATTTTAAGGCTTCAGACCCTAACTTAAAAAAGGGAAATCGTTTGATTTCCCTTTTCTGTTTATATGCTTCCTTAAAAAACTCGTTTGCTTAAGTATTCGTTCTCCTTAGCGGTCATCAACTCTTTGGCTTCTTTTTTCTTATCCAGGTATCCACATAGGTGCAATACGCCGTGAATGATCACCCGATGCAATTCGTCACGTTCGGACACACCAAACTTCAACGCATTCTCTGCTGTTCTTTCTACGGATATAAAAATATCGCCTGCAATGACATTGTCTTCTTCCGAAGAGTCAAATGTCACAATATCTGTATACGTATCGTGATCCAAATATTGTTTATTAATTTCTAACAAATAGGCGTCTGAACAGAGAATAAAATTTAATTCACCAATTCGGTCAAAGCCCTCTGCCGTAACCGTGGCACCAATCCATTGCCGTATTTTCTGTTTGTCTTTGATCTTATAATCAGTGTCCTCGTTGAAAAACGAAATATCTCTTAATGCCATCGTATTAAAATGCTTTGGAATCCATATAAGTTTGTAGAATGATGGTTGCCGATACAGCATCGACCAACCCCTTCTCCTGTCGTTTATGCTTTTTCATACCGCTTTGGGCAATAACACTGGAAGCCATTTTAGAGGTAAAGCGTTCATCAATTTCGACGATCGGGATAGTGGGATAGGTCTTTTTTAGCTTTCGGATAAAACCAACAATATGCTGAGCCGACTGTGATGCTGTTCCATCCATCTGCAAAGGTTTACCCACGACAAATGTCTCTACCTCCTCTTTTTGAAGGTAATCCGCCAAATACTTCCAAATCTCCTCTGGATGGATAGTCGTCAGCGACGTCGCAATAAGCTGCATCGGGTCAGTAACCGCCATGCCTATCCGCTTTGTCCCATAATCAAAAGCCATAATGCGCATATCTGTCTATTTGCACAAAAATACGAATCCTTATCGAGCTTTTTATTGGTTATCCCACCATACGGGTTTCAACCAATCATCTTTTCCACCCATCCGGCTTATGGCTCCCTCGACATTTGTTGCATTCTGAATCAATTCAGACTGTGGATAAAAGAAGCGTTTCGGAATGACTCCTCCTGTTTCAGTTGGGTTCGAGGCTGTTCCTTCAAACGGTATAATGACCGACGGATATCCGGTACGTCTGTAGTTGGCGTATGCTTCTGCGCCATTGAGAAAAAAGTTTACCCACATCTGCCCATGTACAGCATCCATTGCTTCTGCAAAATCTGAGGGAAACGGGCTATAACTTGCTTTCAAAGCTTCGATTTTATCAGTATCGATCGCGGGTGCCCCCGGATAGTGTGCCATCATGGCGCAGCTAGCCTCTATGCCATGATGGAAATGCCCAACGGCATTAGCATGAGATAATCCGGCCCAACCACGTAACGCAGCTTCGGCTTTTAGAAACTCTACTTCCGCATATGTTAAATGGAAGAAAGGTGCGTCCAGCGCTGAGACGTATATACTGGGTTGCACAAATTTAAAGGAATGTCCTACCCAGCGAGAGATTCCATCTCCGTCAACTATGCTACCATAATCTTCCCAATAGTCCCAACCCATTGCTCCCGGCCTTACGCCTATAGGTTCAATATAATCGGTAATATCCTGAATACTTTGGGAAACACCAACAATACCGTCTCCCAGATATGTTCCTCCATATATTTTTAACCTTGGGTCTTGACGATCGTGCATATAGTCCACTAAAGTGGTTGTCAGCTTAAAACCGGAAGAAATAGCCTCGTTCTTAAATACTTGAGAACGCCCGTTCCCCCTGTATTCATTTTCACGATAACTGAGATTCATATGCTTGGTCATGGCTATATCGGCATTACTTTCCAATACACCGCCGTTTAATGCGGCTTCCACTTGTTTGCGGGCTTCCTGTTCATCCACTTTTGTTAACCGGAAACCTAAACGCAAACGAAGGGAGTTACCCAGCTTCTTCCATTGTGCTACGTTACCATTGTAAAATAAGTCGCCATCAAACGGTCCTTTATCAACGTTCAATTGAGCGACAGCCTCGTCCAACTCTTTAAAGAAATCAACATAAATATCCTCTTGCTTATCATATTTTGGCAATAGAATACCAGCTGTATATCCTTTAATAGCTTCTGAATAGGGTATATCTCCATATAAATCCGTCATTTTTGCATAAATCATAACACGCAGAATACGTGCAGCCGCATGGATATTCACCTGCTCAGGATCATCTGCTGTTTTGTAAACAACATCTTCTATATTCTTCAATTCACGAGGATAGGTTTTTTCCCAGTGGCTTGCCCAATACGTGAGATCAAACACTTGGTACATACCGCCGGCCTGAATACCCCAGGCTCCACCGAGGTGTTGAACCATCGGAGAGGCTAACAACAAATCATAGCGCCAAACATCTTCCCGATCTCCGGACATGCCTGCCTGCACCGCCGTAAACTGATATGCCGGATCCAGCTCGCTATATCCTGCCGGGTTTTCATTGAGTGATGTCAAATCTTTCGTACAACCATGCAACAGAACGATTAGCACAAATAATGATATATATTTTATCGTTTTCATATAAATTCCTCCTTAATACAACCGTTAAAACCGTACATTTAAATTGAACCCTATGCTTCTTCTACCCGGTAATGATCCGTACTCAAACCCTTGTCCGTTACCATTATTATAGTTGGATTCGGGGTCGATATTCGGAACGTTTTTCCGTATAATCCAAAGGTTACGCCCGATTACGCCGATGGAAACAGACTGAATAGGCATTCTTTTCACCATGGACTGTGGAAGTGTATAGCTTATTCCTACATCACGAAGTTTAATATATCCACCATCATATATGAAAGATGCTGGAACTTGTTCAGAGACGTGACGCCAGTATTCAGCTGGGTTAATGGCGACATCATTCGGCTCTCCATTTTCGTTCACGCCAACACCGATAAACCCTCTTCCATTTCGATCGACAGCATCCGGATCCAAACCGGCGTCCTCTGCTGCTCGTCTTTCCTGATAGTATTCGTTCCAAGAATCACGTCCGTCCAATGTGGCCAAATGCGATCCGTTGTCATACATCATCATATTCGTCATGGAGAACAAGCTTCCGCCTTTCCGGATATCAATTGTCGCACGGAATTCGATTCCTTTATACGAAAAGCTGTTTGTCAAACCGCCCGTCCAGCTTGGCAAGCTATTGCCTATTGCTACGGGACCATCTGTATAAAGTGGTTTACCATCGCTCCCGTGAATGATATTTCCTGCATCATCTTTTTGAAAATCCCGACCTAAGATAGTACCGAAAGGTTTTCCCTTTTCTGCGATAATAGTCGCTCCTGCCCAACGGGCTTCCGCCACCGTATACGCTTCGAGATTATCGGAAAGGTCGACTACGGTATTATAGTTTTTTGCGAAATTGAAAGACAAATCCCATTTGAAACTGTTTTCTAGAGAAACCGGAGTCGTCTTCAATAGTATCTCTACCCCTTTATTTTTCAGCTTAGCAGCATTCAATGATGCGCGAGCATAGCCTGTCGGCGATGGAACAGGCACATCCAGTAATACATCATTCGTCACCTCATTATAATAGGTAACATCCAAATGGATACGATTTTTCAAAAAACTTAAATCAGCCCCTACCTCAAAAGAGTTTTTGCGTTGTGGTCTCAAGTTCGCGTTTGGAATAACGTCGCCCAAAATTTCTCCCATAGGAAACCCGTTCATCGACTGGCCAGTCAGGTTATATAAGAAATCTGTTTTATACGGATCGGCATCGCTACCTACTTGTCCATAAGACGTCCTTAACTTTGCATAGTTCAACACGCTCGATTGTATATTAAAAGCATCAGACAGAACAAAGCTCAAGTCAGCCGCCGGATAGAAATAGGCGTTATTTCCTTTGGGTAGTGTAGACGACCAGTCGTTGCGCCCTTGCAAGTTTAAAAATAAATAGTTGTTGTATCCGAGTTCTACATTTCCAAAAATAGATTGAATCTCTTTGCGTGGATGTAGAGGTTGAATCAGTAATTCCCGAAAATTGGTAATCAGCATTTTACCAGGCGAAATAATTTCATTACCCATCGTGATGGTCTGCTCCCGATTAAATTTCATAATATTTCCCCCAAGCATCGCCCCAATAGTGAAAGCGGAGTTGATCTCCTTATTGAAATTCACCATGGCTTGGAAGTTATCTTCCCTCACTTTTAGATCATTAAGCTGTAATTGTCCGCCAGTCCTTGTCGGTGTATGCAAATCATAGAAGTTCGTAAACTCAAAGTTATAGAAATCTGTTCCGGCACTCGCTATAGCGGACCAATTATCATCAATTTGATAAATCAAATTTGCCGACCCACCCGTTCTAACCTTTTTGCTATCATTACGTGTTCGGTTTATTGTCCAATAGGGATTAGCACGGTATTGGTTTCCCGTATAGTTTATATATGTTCCATCCTCATTCTCAAAATGCTGTAACCAAGCTTGGTCAAAGTTACCGGCCAAACCGATTAACCCATTCCCGATATTATTGACGTCATCTGTTAGCGCCGGTCTGTTCCGTACTTTCTCATTCATTAAGGAGCCTTTCACTTCCAACGTAAGCCTTTCCGTTATTTTGGATTCTCCTCTAAAAGAGAAATTATTTCTATCGTACCCACTTGTTGGAATAATATCTTTATTAGCTACATTCGAATAAGAGAATCTTAAGTTGTGGTTTTCGTTGCCACCCGTTAACGATACGGTATTCATGGCCGTCACTCCCGTTCTAAAGAAATTTTGTACGTTATTTTCCAGATAGTCGTACGGACGCTCCTGCCCATCCCGTTGGATAATGGTATTGAAATCGCTATAGCGAGGTCCCCAGTTGGCTGTAATATTTCCCGCTTGCGTAGCATCTTTAGGCAGTAAACCGTTCGTCCCTTGCCCATAAACTTTCTGCCGCTCGTCCAAGCGGGTAGAGATATGGTCGGTCGTCAAAGAGCTATTGTATTCAATCCCCAGGCCCTTTTTTCCTTTACCGCTTTTCGTCGTAATCAATATCACGCCATTCAATGCACGAGAGCCATATAGTACCGCGGCTGAAGCACCTTTTAGTACAGATACCGACTCAATATCGTTCGGATTGAGATCTGCCAAGCCATCCCCCAGGTCAAACCCGCCGTTTTGATCAGCACTTCCGATGTTTCCGTTAACAGCCGGAACACCGTCAATTACATATAACGGTTGGTTACTTCCCTGTAGTTCCCGTATCCCCCGGATTACCACACGACTGGAACCTGTAGCACCGGCAGTAGTATTGGAAATATTGACACCAGCTACTTTACCTTGCATAGCAGAAATCGCGTTAGGTTCTCCAAAACCGGTCACTTCATCGCCGGAAATATCCGACACTGCGTAGCCCAAAGAGCGCTTCTGACGTTGAATACCTAATGCCGTTACAACAACATTATCCATTATCTCTTCCCGCTCAACCAATACTACATCTATCGTACTACGATTGCCCACCGAAATTTCTTGAATTCCATAACCTAAGAAAGAAAAGCTTAACACATTGTTTTCTCCCGTTAATTCCAGCGTATATTGTCCACGTTCGTTTGTAACTGCCGATTTAGAAGTGCCTTTAAGTCGTACACTTACGCCAGGCAAAGTCATACCATCAGTATTTCGAACGTAACCACTCACGGTACGCGTCTGTTTAATTACGGCCGCGTTATCTTTATTTTTGACGATTACCGTATTGCTTGTCAACGAATAGGTAAAAGGTTGATTTCTAAAGCATAGCTCTAATGCTTCCTCGAGCGTCACGTTCTTGACATTGATCGTTACTTTTTTTGCATCTTTCAACATCGTCGCACTATAGAGAAAATCATGATTACTTTGTTCGCTGATTTTCTTAAGTGCGGATTCCAACGTACCGTTAGTCGTCGACAACGTGATGTGTTGAGCAAAGCTGGTAGCACTTGCTTTCACAAAGGCACATATCAAGAGGATTGTGGTCAGTTTCATAACAAGTAAAATCCTGTAAAAGGAAAGAATTCTCTCCCTACCCAAATTAAATTTCATATTTTTGAAAGTTAGAGTTTATGTAATTGATAATATTTTGTTAGTACATTTTATTATAACGAAACTCAACACGTTTAAGATGCTGGAGCGGGGCAACGCTTCAGCATTTTTTCGTTGTTGATTATGAACGTAAATTTATGGCATAACAACAACCCTCCTTCCTTCTATTTCAAACTTAACTGTCCCTATTTGTTCTAACATATTTAAGATTTCAGTGATATCACTTCTACGAAGTATTCGCCCGGAGTATAGTATATCTTTCATACTTCCCTGATAGACCACTTGACAATCATACCATCTAGAAAGCTGATTCATGACACTTTTTATATTTTCATTGTTAAACATAAAATAGCCTTTGGTCCATGCCGTCTCTACTGTTAAATCAGCTTTTTTGGTATGCATAACACCACTCGCTTTATTCAATATGGCAGATTGTCCTGGCTTCAGCAACGCTTCCTTTTTCTCCGCCTTAACCTTTACTGATCCCTCTACTAGAGTTGTCGTAATATCCTCTTCATCTTGATAGCCCTTCACATTAAACGTCGTACCTAACACTTCGATTTCCATGGCTGGCATTGATACAATAAAAGGTTTATCCTCATTTTTAGCTACTTCAAAAAAAGCTTCTCCTTGTAGTACAACTTTGCGTTCATCACCCTCAAATAAAGTCGGAAAAGATAATGCGCTCTCGCTATTTAAAGAAACCTTGCTGCCGTCGGGTAAATGTATCACATACTGTCCTCCTTTTGGCGTCATTAGTTCATTATAAGCCAATGTGGTGGTCCCACCTGTTTCTGGGTTAAACAGCAATTCACCCTTATTGTCCGTAAAAGTTCCCTGATTTGCAATACCAAATGTGGCTAACGAGTCGCCCAGCGCAAAGGTTTGCCCGTTGGCAAGCTTTAATACAGCTTTACTACCTCCTGGTTTAATTTCGTCATCTGTTAATGCTATGTTTTCTTTAGCTACATTTTTTCTTGTATCTAGTAAAAATAATGTTGACAAACCAATAACCATCAATGCGACTGCTGCTATAGAAATTAATTTCCAGGGAAAAATACGTTTAATGGTCGATGTATCATTCGTTGCTAAGCCGGTTGATTGCTTTATTTCTGATAGGGCGCGCGTTATACGCTGTTCAAAAACAGCTTCTTCTTCCGGCCAAAATGTCTCATCGTGTTGTACAGATCGATACCAGTCCAATAACGCTTTACGCTCTTTATCTGTAGCTGTACCAGCAATGTATTTGTCAATAAGTTCAGGAATACGTTGTTCGTCCATAGCTTTATTTTTGGCTGTAACTATAAGGACGTCACATAAGGGTAGAGGTTACCCTTACTCTCTACAAAATTTTTCTAAAAATATTTTATGAATACGTTTATCAAGATGGCGGATACGCCTAAACCTTCTAGTCCTTTACGTACATTCTTGATCGCTTTGGTGAGATGTGCTTCAACCGTCTTCTCCGCAATATTCAGTTCTTCCGAAATTTCTTTGTTGGTCATGTGTAGATTACGACTGTAATGGAATACAAGTTTGCATTTTTCCGGCAGCTCTTCGGTAATTCCATTTATGTATTCTTCTAGAAATTTGGCATATATCCGCTCATCATCATGCACCACGTCTTCTTTCGTATAATGTTCCTGAGCAATGGCTTCCTGACGTCGCTTTCGTTGTATAACCCGGAAAACAGAAAACTTAATGGCTGTGGCTAAATAAGCACTTAATGTATTTATTTCTACTTGTTGCCGTTTCTCCCATAGCTGTATAAATACCTCTTGAACAATCTCTTCGGCTAAAGTACTGTCTTTAGCATAATTATAGCCCATTGCCATCAACTTGCGACTATATCGGCTATAGATTTCAGTAAAAGCTATCTCATCTCCCTGTGTCAGCAGGACAGTCAATTCTGTATCCGAAGACAATGCATATCGGTTCATATATTAACTTGGTGCTTTCCAAAGATAACATAAAATTAATAGTTAGAAAAACAGGGATATCTTTCTTAGCGTTCTACGATCTTTACTTCGTAAAGCTTATTCCATTGTTTACCGGTAACGAATAACCGCTTTCCTACGTTATCATAGGCAATCCCGTTCATTTCCTCATCTACGGCACCCCGTTTCGAATTTTTATATAGACCTACAAAATTTATTTGCCCTTCAACAGCGCCTGTTTCAGGGTTGATGATAACAATAATATCTTTCCCATATATATTGGCATATACTTTCCCGTCGATAAACTCCAACTCATTGATGTAATCAACTGCCCCATTATGGTCGTATACAGGAATAAAACCCATTTCTTGATAGGTATTCGGATCTAAAAAATATAATTTATTAGAACTATCTGTCTTTATAAGTCTTTTCCCATCGTAACATAGTCCCCATCCCTGCTTGCTTTGTTGATAGTTAAAAGTACCAACCTGCTCAAACGTATTTTTATTAAACACATATCCCAGATTATTACGCCAGGTTAGCATCACAATCTTATCCCCCACAATAGTCATTCCCTCACCAAAATAAGGTTCACCAGATGCGTCAGTCCCGGTAATTTCTTTCTTTTGCACAACCTTTCCAGTAGCAAGCTCCACTTTCCTTAACGAGGTTATCAAATCATTGCCAGCCCCAGTGGATTCATACAAAAAACCATTTTCAAACTCTAAACCTTGCGTGAATGCCGTTATATCATGCGGATATTCATTGACCACCTCAAATGTATATTGACTGGGTGATTCTGGCAAAATGGTCACGTTACTAAATGCGACATCCTCTTTTCCTTCTCTATAGAGCTTGGCGACCAGATTACGTGCGCCAAGACCAATAGATTCCGTATCCAACAGTAGTTCCGTGGTGTCCTGCTTCCTTTCAATAACCCGCCCATCTACCGAATACACAACCGAATCAATTGCACTATCGGGAAAGTGCATACGTACAGCAACTTTTTGGCCCAGTATAATTGTCTCACCGGATTTTGGTGATAAAAAATCAAACTTTTTCTGCGATTTACATCCTGCCATCAACACGATAGCAAATCCTACAAAAACTAGAATATTATCTATCTTCATTGTTCTCCCGTATTTGCGATGCCAATTTACAGAAATAAAATGACAACCTCGACCTGTCGATTATTTCACCACAATATTTCCCAAAAAATCACCTAGTACCTTTTCCGCCTCTTTCAGCTTCTGATATTTGGCTAATAGGATTTCTATATCTTCTTTGGTAGCTGTCAGTTTAAGCTCCTCTCTGATTTTAACCATTTCCTTTTCCACCTTTCGCTTTTTTATGCGATAAATAGCCTGCATAGTGAGCTCTCGAAGATGCTCCCGTTCTTGTCGAACGTAAATCTTTCTCTTATCATCGTTCCAGTTCGGGCTGAGCTCGTACGGCGTAGTCACACAGGTGATCGCTAAATCTTGGACTTCCTTGTCCTCGTGTGAGAAGAAATATTTTGTATCCGGAATTTCAAAATGTTCCGCTTTCTGTTTAAAGATATCAACGATAAACGAACTTGCTCTATCTTCAAAAGTAATATCATCCAAAGCATTCAAAAGTAAGGGAGCTATGGGAACATCCCCTTCACCTTCCCATACGGCAAGTTCCTCGCCATAATTCAATAGAATACGTACGATTTCCCTTTCCTGTAAAGTATCTGGTGTAATAGTTTGGGGAGCTCCTCCTACTGAAGTATCCTCTTGATCCCTCTCTGCATCAGTCAAAAATAGATCGGCGGGAGGCATACTCTCCGCAGGAAAGTCATTTGAAGTTTTAGAGGCCTGTTGTACCTTCTTATCTTGGGCCTTTGCTTTCTGTATCCGTATTTTATTCAACTCCGTCAGCAAGACACGCTCTTCGATATCTAATAAATGGGAACATTGCTGAATAAAGACGGAAACCTTTATCTCGTCCGGGATCAACGCAATACTTTCTACTACTTCCCGAATAACCTCCGCGCGTTTAATCGGATCACCACCTGTATCTTTTAATAAAATATTTGTTTTATAGAAAATAAAATCTTCCTGATGCTTAGCGATATATTCTTTAAATGCCGTAGAGCCGTACTTCTGTACATAAGAATCAGGGTCGTTACCATCTGGGAACAACAATACTTTCACATTGAGCCCCTCTTCCAGCAACATATCCGTTCCACGTAAAGATGCTTTAATACCAGCAGCATCTCCATCATATAAAATAACAACGTTACTTGTGAAGCGGGAAATAAGACGGATCTGACCGGAGGTTAACGAAGTTCCAGAAGAAGACACTACATTTTCTATTCCAGCTTGATGCATGGACAAGACATCGGCGTAGCCCTCTACCAAATAACATACATCATTATCTTTTATCGCTTTCTTTGCAAAATGAAGCCCGTAGAGAACATCCGATTTGTGATATATATCGCTTTCAGGTGAATTGACATACTTAGGGACAGTTTTCTCGGTTTTTAATGTGCGACCACCGAAACCAATAACACGGCCTGTGAGATTATGGATAGGAAAAATAACACGGCCTCTAAAGCGATCGTAAATACTCCCATCATCTCGCTCTATAGCAAGACCAATTTCTTTTAAATAATCCTTATGAAAACCATTTTCAACAGCGGTATCTGCAAGAGCTGTCCATTGATCAGGCGAATAGCCTAAATCAAATTTCTTTATGATATCCTCCCTATAACCGCGCTCTTTAAAATAAGATAATGCTATGCTTTGCCCCGTCTCAGTATCCCAGAGCTGTTCCTTAAAATATTTACTTGCCCAGGTGCTGAGTACATATAGGCTCTCTCGTTTGTCTTGAGCAGCAAGCTGCGCGGGAGAACGTTCTACCTCCTCTACTGGAATACTATATTTATCTGCCAAATAACGTATCGCTTCCGGATAAGAATACTTCTCCAGTTCCATAACAAACTTAAGTGCGTCACCTCCTGCACCACAACCAAAGCATTTATAAATGCCCTTGGCCACTGATACATGGAAAGATGGAGTTTTTTCATTATGAAAAGGGCAGTTACCAATGAGAGAGGTTCCTCGTTTTTTTAAATCTACAAAGTCCCCCACAACCTCTTCTATCCGAGCTGCATCTAAAACTTTCTCAATGGTTTCTTTTTTTATCATAAATCATCTGTAAAATGAAAAAGTGATTTTACACAAAGGTAATAATTTAGTAGTAGTTAGCTGAGTTGAGATAACAAAAAAAGCCCCTGCAGTTTCCTGTAGGGGCTCTGTATAAAATTTGGCACCGACCTACTCTCCCACCTTTTACGGCAGTACCATCGGCTCTGGCGGGCTTGACTGCTCTGTTCGGAATGGGAAGAGGTAGACACCGCCGATATAGGCACCTGAATATCTTGAATGACATATAATCGGGATAGAAAAAGTAAAAAAAGAGGACAGCGGAACTTTCCGGCGCGGAAAGCTTCGGGCTATTAGTACCGCTCGGCTGTGGTGTCTCCACCTCTACACCTGCGGCCTATCAACGTGGTAGTCTCCCACGGCCCTGTAAGGAAGCC
>NZ_JACNYL010000003.1 GCF_014692525.1 Sphingobacterium chuzhouense | reverse complement strand
AGGCTTCCTTACAGGGCCGTGGGAGACTACCACGTCGATAGGCCGCAGGTGTAGAGGTGGAGACACCACAGCCGAGCGGTACTAATAGCCCGAAGCTTTCCGCGCCGGAAAGTTCCGCTGTCCTCTTTCCTTTGTCAACTTTTTTTCCCAATGAATGTCATTTCAGTAGTTACGAAAATATATTATAAGTGATAAGTCTAGAACTTCTCACCCATAATTGACAAGCTTATTGACTACATAAAGATATTCAGGTGCCTATATCGGCGGTGTCTACCTCTTCCCATTCCGAACAGAGCAGTCAAGCCCGCCAGAGCCGATGGTACTGCCGTAAAAGGTGGGAGAGTAGGTCGGTGCCAAATTTTATACAAAGCCCCTGCAGGAAACTACAGGGGCTTTTTTGTTGCTTATCACTCAATACTAATTCTTATCTTTGCAAGAGATGGCTACTTTACTAGATAGCGGTATAAAACCGTATAATCATTATGGAGCATACTTAAAAGAAAAGTATGACGGACAAAAGGTGTTTAAAGTTATTGTAGATGGAAACTTTACTTGCCCCAACCGAGATGGTAGTAAGGGCTATGGGGGATGTACATATTGTAATGTGGATTCTTTTACACCTGATACTGCCCGTAAAATACCTTCTATTCGAGAACAGGTTGAAAATGGGATAGCAAGAGCACGAAATTCGTATGGCGCGGAGAAATTTATCATTTATTTTCAACCCAATACCAATACCTATGCGCCTACACATCTGTTAAAGATGATGTATGATGAAGCTTTAAGTATAGACCCCAAAAACACCCTAGGTTTGTCTGTTGGCACACGTCCAGACTGTTTGGATTTTGAGAAAATCAATTTATTGGAATCTTATACAGATCGTCTTGATGTCGATTTGGAAATGGGAATGGAATCAATTTATAACGATACACTGGAGCAGATCAACAGAGGTTGTTCCCATGACGAATTTCTTTCGACAATGCAGATGCTTCAAAATACAAAACTAGATCTATGTGTACATACTATTTTTGGTTTTCCTTGGGAGACGGAAGAAATGATGTTACAATATGCAGACGAAATCAATAAGCATCCACATATAAAATTTGTCAAATTGCATCATCTTCATATTGTAGAAGGTTCTATCATGGGGGTAAAATACAAACGGGAACCGTTTAAGTTGTTCTCTATAGACGAATATACAGATTTCTTAGCTAAATTCATTCCCTTATTGCGTCCTGATATTATCATCCAACGTATTTTTGGTATTGCAGACAGAGAATTGTTGATTGCACCCAATTGGGGCTTTCCAAAATCAAAAATACAAACGCATATTGATAAAGGTTTGGAAAGCCGGGGGGTGAAGCAGGGAAGTCTTTATTTTTCCAAGATACCTTTTAAATCAGCAGGGGAATAGTTAATAGATTTGAGCGTTTTGTTATCGCCCTCCCGATAAACTAAAAATAGTCCATCGATTTCTTTATAGTAAGAATTAACACCTTTAGCGAGGTAATGGGCTTGGGTTGCCTTTGCTTCTTCTTCTGTTTTACATGCTTTGCTCATATTCGAGCGTTGTACTTCTTCAAATAATGCATTAAATTTGTCTTTTAATCCAAATTCCAAAACGGCACCTGAAAGTACATACTGGATATCGCATAGTGCGTCGGCAATTTCTACAATATCATTGTTTTCAATGGCTTCCTGTAATTCCTTTAATTCTTCCGCTATCAAAGCAACACGTAGATTGCAACGTACTTCCGAAGGAATGGTTGGCTCCTCCAGAATAGGGTGTTGAAAGGTTTTATGAAATTCTGCTACGGAAGTCAATGTTTTAGGATCTGTCATATTTTAAAGTCAAAAGTCAAAAGTTAAAAGCCAAAAGTAAAAAATAAAACTCATACCAAAAAAAACTGCCTTATTCTTATCATAAGGCAGCCGTTATACTGATTTCTATTTAATGAAATGCTTTAATTGTATGAGTTCTTTTTCCTCTAGATATCTCCATCTTCCACGTGGCAAGTCTTTTTTCGTTAGATTGGCGTAAACTACACGATCCAATTTAAGGACTTCATAACCTAACGATTCAAAAATGCGTCTTACAATCCGGTTTTTTCCAGAATGGATTTGGATACCAATTTCGTTTTTGCCTCCCCCTTGTACATAGCTTATATCATCAGGTTTGATGAACCCGTCTTCTAATTCAAGACCAAATTGTATTTTATTAAAATCGCCTTGTGTTAAGTTTTTGCTCAACTCGATGTGGTATATTTTACTAATATTGTTTCTTGGGTGGGAAAGCTTTTCAGCAAGCGCACCATCATTTGTAAGCAATAGCAAACCTGTAGTATTTCTATCTAAGCGTCCTACCGGATAAATCCGTTCTTTTGAGGCTTTTGCTACAAGTTGCATAACGGTTTTACGCTCTTGTGGATCGTCGGTGGTCGTGATAAAGTCTTTGGGCTTATTCAAAAGCACATACACCATTTTTTCACGTTTTAGTCGCTCTCCGTTATATCTTATTTCATCTTTTGCAGGATCAACCTTAGTCCCTAACTCCGTGACTACTTCGCCATTCACGGTGACTACTCCTGATTCGATTAATTCATCTGCTTTACGGCGCGAACATACACCTGCATTGGAGATATAACGATTTAAACGGATTAGACCGTCATCTTTAGGTTCCGCAGTAGCGATTTTTTTCCTCGGATAAGACGTTCTAGAAGTATCCTTGTTTTTGTATTTATCTCTATCTCTATTTTCGTTTCTGTTTTTATTTCCGTCATCGAAACGATTGAATGATCTTTTTCCGGGTCTGTCAAACTTCTTAGGACCGTTATAAGCGCCTTTTTCATCCTTTTGAAAAGAACGTTCCGTGTTCCGCTTAACCAATTTGTCGAATTTATTAAAAGAACGATCAGAATCATCCTTTCTGTTTTTCTTTTCAAACTTGGCGAATGGATGTGACTTTTTGTTGTCTTCTTCTTCAAATCTTGGTTTTCTAAAATCATTTGTTGAAGACGACCGTTGTGAGCGGCCATTTTTTGAGCGGAAGTTTTCGGAGTTGCTTCTGCTTTTTTTGGAGTTGTCGTCGCGACTGTTCCTTTTGTTATTGAATGGCATATTTGTAAATAAATTAAGTTACAAAGGTAGCGTTTTTATTTGGATGACAGAAAAAAAATATTGTGTTGGAAAAATGCATTCACACTTTATAAATGGCGTTTTTTATAATTGAAAGACGCTTACCGACTAAATAGTGGTTTGGAGGGAAGGTAAATTCTTTGTATTTTCGCAGGCTGTAATTAAACCAAGCTATTCTTGAATCGATTTTAAGTGATCATCTTAATTTCGTGGAGAGATAGCAGTAAGGGATTGAATGATAAAAAAAAGAGTACTGTGTTGCAGTGTTGTTTTGTCTGTGATGATTTTGTCAAAACTACACTCCACCCCAAACTCAACATCCAAAAAGGACCCGATAAGGAAAGCTTTAATGGAGCAGGTTGAGAAACAAAAGCAAGCGATAGCCTTATCGCCGGAGAAACAAAAAGAAGCGTATTATCGCTCCGTCGTGTTTGCAGATGAACAGGTTCCTCTACATAACCCCTTGGTAGAGAAAAAATTTGAGAGATATCTAGCAAATTTCTCTTTTCGCAAACAGCAATCGTATGATTTGCATAAAAAAGCAGCGAAACATTTACCGAAAATAGCAGCTATATTAAAATCATACGGGATTCCCGAAGATTTCAAATATGTTCCATTGGTAGAAAGCGACATGAATCCTCGGATAACGTCCCATAAAGGAGCAGGCGGTTACTGGCAATTTATGCCGGCTACTGCACGGCTTTATGGCTTGAAAGTTAATGGCAGCGTAGATGAACGTAAGGATTTGATCAAATCTACGCACGCTGCAGCGCGTTATTTAAAGAGCCTATATAAAGAATTTAATGATTGGACATTGGTCGCCGCAGCCTATAATGTAGGTGGTGGCAGTTTAAAGAATACTATACGCCGACAGGGCATAAAGGACTATTATAATTTAAACTTAAATAGAGAGACCGGCTCTTATGTTTATAAACTTGTTTCGATGAAACAGGTGATAGAAAATCCTTATAAACATGGGTATAAACGTTATGCCCAAACGTACGATAGATATCAACACGCAAATGAACAGAATTTGCTGTAATCCATAGACTGTAAGCTAGAAAGACTTTCCTTTTGGAAAGTCTTTTTTGTTTATGAAATATGGCTTTTCGCGTAAAGTTTAAAGAGTGATAAATGTCACTTTTTTAAAAAAGATGTATCATTACAATGTCATAAAAAAACCTCTATCTTTACTGCCGAAATCAACTATTAGAGTATGCAGGTAGAGCAATTTAATTATGACAACAAGATTGTGCGGGACTTTGGAGTCGCTACAATTATTTGGGGCTTGGTGGGGATGTCCATCGGTCTACTCGCGGCCACGCAATTGATTTGGCCCGAGATGAACTTTCTGACGCAGTACACGACGTTTGGCAGGGTACGCCCTGTACACACTAATGCGGTTATATTCGCGTTCGTGGGTAACGCTATTTTTATGGGAGTGTATTATTCCATGCAACGCGTACTAAAGGCAAGGATGTTCAGTGATCTTTTGAGCAAAATCCATTTTTGGGGTTGGCAATTAATTATTGTGGCTTCAGCAGTTACCTTACTGTTAGGATATACATCTTCACACGAATACGCAGAAATGGAGTGGCCTATCGATATTGCTATTACCTTAATTTGGGTCGTGTTCGGAATCAATATGTTCGGTACGATCATTAAGCGTCGTGAACGTCACATGTATGTAGCGGTATGGTTTTACATAGCCACCTTTGTAACCGTTGCTGTATTGCATATCGTAAATTCTATTCAGCTTCCTATTAGTTTCTGGAAAAGTTATTATGTGTATGCCGGAGTTCAGGATGCCTTGGTTCAATGGTGGTATGGGCATAATGCAGTTGCTTTTTTCCTGACCACACCTTATTTAGGTATGATGTATTACTTCTTACCTAAAATGGCCAACCGCCCGGTTTACTCTTATAAATTGAGTATCCTTCACTTTTGGTCGTTGATATTTATTTATATCTGGGCAGGGCCTCACCATTTACTATATACTTCATTGCCTTCATGGGTTCAATCGTTGGGGGTTGTGTTCTCCATCATGTTGATAGCTCCCAGCTGGGGTGGTATGATTAACGGATTGCTGACGTTGCGTGGAGCTTGGGATAAAGTGCGTACGGAACCTATGCTGAAATTTATGGTGGTGGCGTTGACAGCTTACGGTATGGCGACTTTTGAAGGTCCTCTGCTATCCTTAAAGCAAGTTAATGCAATTGCGCATTTTACAGACTGGATCGTTGCACACGTGCACGTAGGTGCATTGGGGTGGAATGGTTTCTTGACATTTGCTGTCTTGTATTTCATAATTCCAAGAATCTATAAAACACCGTTGTATTCGAAAAAATTAGCGAATGTCCATTTCTGGATCGGTACATTAGGAATTTTATTCTATGCTATACCTATGTATTGGGCAGCTGTTGTACAAGGTTTGATGTGGAAGGAGTTTACCCCGGAAGGTGTGTTGAAATATCCAAACTTCCTGGCTACAACTTTGGAAATTCTTCCGATGCACATGATGCGCGCTGTAGGTGGTGCGTTGTACTTAACGGGCGTTATCATTATGACGTATAACTTAATTAAAACGATGAAGGCGGGACAATTGGTTGCCAACGAAGCTGCGGAAGCACCGGCTTTGGAACCTGTGGTGACAAGAGAGCCTACTCAACACCGTCGTTTGGAACGTAAACCTGTTTTATTCATGGTATTGGCCTTGGTTGCTATCCTTATTGGTGGTATTGTGGAAATGATTCCGACGTTTACGATTAGTAGCAATGTGCCCAAAATTGCTTCGGTTCAACCTTATACCGCACTTGAGCTTCAGGGACGCGATTTATACATCCGGGAAGGCTGTGTTAACTGTCACTCACAAACGGTAAGGCCTTTCCGTTCGGAAACTGCACGTTATGGTGAGTATAGTAAGGCAGGAGAATTTGTTTACGATATGCCATTCCTATGGGGCTCTAAACGTACGGGACCGGATTTACATCGTCTTGGAGGCAAATATCCGAATAAATGGCATTTTGACCATTTGCTGGATCCGACCATCACTTCTCCGGGAAGTATCATGCCTGCTTATCCGTGGCTAATCGAGCAGACATTGAACAACAATCTTTTGGATAAGAAGATGAATGCGATGCGCGTGTTAGGGGTGCCTTATTCACAGGAGGAAATTCAAAATGCATTGACAGATTTGCAAAAACAGGCAGATGAGATTACAGCGGATTTAGCTGCGAACCAAGTGGAAGTTCGATCTGACAGTGAGATTATAGCTATGATAGCTTATCTACAGCGTTTGGGTAAAGATATTAAGGCTGAAGTATCGGAATCAGCTGATGAGAATGTGTTGTCGGATAATTAAAAGGAGGACTTATGTTTAAGCAAATAACAAATTTAAATGGAGATGAGATTTATCTAATCGCATCGTTATGGGTCTTTCTGGTATTTTTTGTACTGGTGGCTTGTATGTTATTTTGGATGAAAAAAGATCATATCGATCACATGAAAGATATTCCTTTTGACGATGGGGAATCGGAAAAGGAGAATGACCAATCATTGCAGAAATAAAGATTTATGAATACATTATTATTAGCAGCCGAAACCACTACAAAAGCATCCGAATGGGTCTTTGGGTCGGGAAATATATACAACGATATTCTTATTATCGCTCTCATCATTGTTATGATAGCTCTTTTAGCGTCAGCATTGGTGGTAAATAAGGCAATGAAATCGATTATTACCTTAACGATGCCACAATTGGCAGCAGAACAACGGACGAGAAAGACTAAAAAGATAGATTGGCAGGCGATCTTGGCTCGGTTGTTAAGCTTGCGACCAATCGAAGAGGAAAAAGATTTGGAGATCGACCATGAATACGATGGTATCAAGGAGCTGGATAATCCGGTTCCGGCGTGGTTCAATGCTTTATTCTATTCTACAATTACTTTTGGGGTGGTTTACCTGCTCGTGTACCACGTTTTCGGATGGGGACCTAATCAAGACCAGGAGTATCAACGAGAAATGGCCTTGGCGGAAAGGGAGAAACAGGAATTTTTAGCGCAGTCAGCAAATCTGATTGACGAAAGTACGATAGAAATTGACGATACCGGTACATTGGCAGCATCGGGCAAGGGAATCTTTATGGCGAATTGTGCAGTTTGTCATGGAAATGCGGGAGAAGGCGGAATTGGTCCAAATTTGACTGATGAATATTGGCTACATGGAAGTGATATTAAAGATATTTTTGCCGTGGTCAAATATGGCGTTCCGGCGAAAGGAATGGTGCCTTGGGAGCAAACGTTGACACCGGGACAAATCGCAGAAGTAAGTAATTATATTGTTACCTTGACCGGTACTAATCCGCCAAATCCGAAAGCGCCTGAAGGAGAAAAGGTAACACCTAAAGCGGCTGAAGAAAGCGCGGACGTGCCCGTGGAACAAGAGGTAGCCGAGAATGAAGCATAGTAAGATTTAATGCTATAATTTTTATTTAAAACGTTATGGGAACAGTGGTAGATGGAAATAGTGCCTGTACAAAGTCAGGGAATGAAAAGCGTCAGTGGATTTACGCCAAAAAGCCTGGCGGTAAATTGTACAACTACAGACAGTGGGTAGGCTATTCACTATTGCTGTTCCTTTTTGCCGCTCCGTTTATCAAAATCAACGGGAATCCTTTTTTGATGTTTAATATTATCGAACGAAAATTCTCGATTTTTGGTTCGGTTTTTTACCCGCAAGATTTACATATCTTCGTTTTCGGCATGCTGATTATGATGGTGGGTATCGTTCTTTTTACAGCGGTTTACGGTAGAGTCTGGTGTGGTTGGACGTGTCCGCAGACCATTTTCATGGAGTTGATATTTCGACGTATCGAATACGTGATTGAGGGGGATTGGATACAACAGCGGAAATTAAATGAAGGTCCTGATTCGGATGCCAGAGCTTGGAAAAAGGTATTGAAACATACGATTTTCTTTACCATTTCATTTTTTATATCGAATATTTTTTTGGCCTATATTATCGGTGTCGACGCGCTGTATAAAATTATGGCTGATCCCGTGGATCAGCATGTCGTAGGTTTTGCGTCTATTATTATATTTACATTTGCTTTTTATGCTGTATTCGCACATGTACGTGAGATTGTCTGTACGACGTTGTGTCCTTATGGTAGGCTTCAAGGGGTATTGCTGGATGAAAAAAGTCTAACGGTGGCATACGACATGACCCGTGGTGAACCGAGAGGCAAGCTAAAAAAACATGATGCGGAACAACAACAAGGCGATTGTATCGATTGTAAGCTTTGTGTACATGTATGTCCAACAGGCATCGATATTCGTAATGGTACGCAATTGGAATGTGTGAATTGTACAGCCTGTATCGATGCATGCGATACTGTTATGGATAAAATAGGAAAACCCAAGCGTCTTATTGGTTTTTATTCTATGGATGACCTATCCGAAGAAGGAAAAGCAGATAAGAAGAATAATACGCGTGCTATCGCTTATTCTGCTATATTAGTTGTGTTGACTGTGGTGTTTGGTTTCTTATTGTTTAGCCGTTCGGAGATAGACGGACGCTTGTTGCGTGCAACAGGAAGTTCTTATCAGCTTCGCGAAGACGGAAAAGTCAGTAACCTATACACGTTGGAGCTACTGAATAAATCCGGGAAAGATATTCAATTTGATATTGAAAGTGTTGACGACAAAGTTAATGTACAGATGGTCAATAATATCCATGACCTGAAAAAGGAGGGAAGCGCGACATTGAGTTTTTTCTTGCTGATGGATAAGGGAGAAATTGAACAATATAAACAGAATGTAAAGATAAACATCGTTTCCGATGGAAAGGTAATGGAGACTTTAAAGACGACCTTTATAGCTCCTCCAAATAAAAAATAGGGATAAACATGAACTGGGGACTAAAGATTGTATTGGGGTTGGGGGCTTTTATCATATTTATTGTTAGTGCGGGAATATATATGGTAACCAAGAATACGGATACG
The DNA here is from genome assembly GCF_014692525.1 of Sphingobacterium chuzhouense. GTDB lineage: Bacteria > Bacteroidota > Bacteroidia > Sphingobacteriales > Sphingobacteriaceae > Sphingobacterium > Sphingobacterium chuzhouense. The sequence goes on along the minus strand of NZ_JACNYL010000003.1, from coordinate 963,600 downwards.
TTGGAAGATGAGGATTACTATGAAAAAAGTTTATCTTACGATGAAGTTTACCAACGCAAGCAGAATTTGTTAGATGATCATGCCCGTCCAACGGTGAACGTCAGAAATGATACCTTGTATATTACGTTTAGTAAACCGCATAATCGAGGCGACCTTATCTTTAAGCGACCTTCCGATAGTATGTTGGATATAACGTTGCCTTTTGTAACAGAAGGGCAGGATTACAGGTTGCCTGTTAGCAGCTTCACCAAAGGAAGCTGGCGGTTGGAAATCTCTTGGGAACAGGGAGAAACACTTTATACCTCCGATCATAATCTATATTTATAATCATGACTTACCACTATTTAGCGTTTTTTATGGGACTTTTTGGTAGCATACACTGTGCTGTTATGTGTGGCCCACTGCTGATCGCTATAAACAGCCAAATGGGGCTATCGTGGAAAGTAGTTTTTAATAGAATGCTTTATCAAGCTGGTCGTATTCTCACTTATGGAATAATGGGACTTTTTTTGGGAATGCTAGGGAGTGTAGCTACCGTACAAGGGTGGCAAAAAGGATTGAGTATAACAGTCGGAATTATATTGCTAACAATCGGTATGTTTTACCTCTTTGGAAAAAACACACAAGCGTTAACCCGTTTTCAAACAAAAGCTGTTCAGCCATTTACGAAATATATGGGACAATGGCTTTATAGACCCGGTGGCTCTTTTGTGGCGGGCACGTTAAATGGTATTTTGCCATGTGGTATGGTTTATATGGCATTGGCATCGGCTATGAATGCAGATTCTTTAGCGAATAGTTTTCTTTTTATGGTTCTTTTCGGCTTAGGAACATTGCCTTTGCTCTTTATCTTCTCTTTTGCGGGGAGCTTTTCTAAACCCATTTTTAAACGTGGATTTAATCGGGTGCTACCATTTCTTTATTTAATCATGGGGGTTTGGTTCATATTGCGAGGAGCGAACTTAGATATTCCCTATCTAAGTCCGCTATTACATGTAGATGGAGCCATTAATTGTGCGTAATTATATGGATTATTCCGCTGTTTCTGTTGTTGGTTCTTGCCATCCGCCACCAAGCGCTCGATATAAATCTACATAAGCTTCCAGTTGTTTCTGTCTGATGTCGACCAATGCCAGCTCACTATCAAGAGCATTGCTCTGCGCAGTGATAACCTCTAGGTAAGTCGCGTAATCGCTCATAAACAGAAGTGAAGCATTTTTAACCGCTAATTCGGAGTTTTCCACCCGTAGTCTCGTCAGTTCAATCTGTTCTTTCTGTTTCTCTACGGTAATGACAGCGTTTGATACTTCATGTACAGCTTCCATAACGGTTTTTTGCAGTTCCAATTCGGCCTTCTCCCGTTCTATTTTTGCAACTTCCCATTGATTCTTTAATCGACCATTTCTAAAGATAGGCGTTGTCAATCCGCCGACAAACCCACCCAGTAATGCTCCCGGAATATTATACCAGTTTTTTGGCAACATAGCGTTTGTACCGAGAACACCGCTAAGCGAAAGCTGCGGGTAACGCATAATCTGTCGTAAATTCATTTCCGCATTGGCTGAAACGAGCGCATATTCCGCTCGTTTAATATCCGGCCGGTTTCTAACAATTTCTAGTGGAGCACCTAGGGTGATGCTATTTTTCGTGTTCATTAGGCTGTCTATTTTAAAGCCTCTTGTTACAACGTTTGGCATTTCACCTATCAAAACATTTAGGGCATTTTCCTGTAAGGCGATTTCTTTCTCCAATTCAGGGAGTAGTGAAGCGGCAACCAATCGTTGTGATTCTGTTTGTTGAATCGCCAACGCGGTAATTTCTCCAGCATCATACTGTAATCGAATCATGCGTAATGTGCTATCATTAAGCTGCAAATTACGTTTGGCAACTTCAATCTGCGCATCCAACATGATAAGGTTGAAATAACCTTTCGCAACATCTGCAATTAGCCTAGTCTGGATTGCATTTTTTGCTTCATAAGAATCTAAAAAATCTGATTTCAATGCGTCTTGCTGATGTGCGATTCTACCCCATATATCCAGTTCCCAGCTAAACTCGAACCCTGCACTAAATTGTGATTGGTAATTATATAGACGGTCGGGAGCTTCCTCTCCATTTTCACTGTACCACCTCGAAGATGGATTGCTATAAAAATCTTTCGAGCGGAACTGCCTATTTACCGACGCGATATTTGCGTCTACGGAAGGAAGATATTCTAGTTTGTTCTGTCTCAGATTACGATTAGCGATTTCTATATTCTTCAACGCCGTTCGCATATCATAGTTATTTACTAGTGCCGTATCAATAAGTGCTATAAGCTGTGGATCATTGAAAAAATCACGCCAGGAAACCTGTGCGAAGGCAATCGTGTCCTGCTGATAGGTCAGTGTATCCCCTCGAAAACTTTCGGGGAGATTTAGTTCTGGTTGAACGTATCGCTTACCGACTTTGCATGCTGATAAGCTGACCAATACTGCCGTAATATATACCAGTTGTTTCAGTGTCATAAGTTTCATGCGTTATTCGTCAGAAGATTTAAGTTTCTGTCTTACTTTTTCATCTAATGTCTTAAAGACCATAAATAAGACAGGGATAATAAATATACCAAATATTACGCCCGAAAGCATGCCACCTGCGGCACTAAAGCTGATGGAATGGTTTCCAATAGCCGACGGACCAACCGTCCACATTAATGGTACGAGTCCAGCTACGAAGGCGAGAGAAGTCATAAGAATAGGACGGAGACGTAATTTTGCACCCATGATGGCTGCGTCGTAAATGCTCATACCTTTGTTACGCTGCTGTATAGCGAATTCTACGATAAGGATTGCGTTCTTTGCCAGCAAACCAATTAACATAATCAATCCTACTTGTACATAAATATTATTTTGTAAGCCTACTATCCAGATCGTCGAAAACACACCAATTAATCCTACCGGAACAGACAACAAGACTGCCCATGGAAGAATATAACTTTCATATTGAGCGGCTAAAAGGAAATAAATAAAGATAAACGACAGCCCAAAAATAAGGATAGTTTGTGAACCAGCCTGACTTTCTTCATAAGCCATCCCTGTCCATTCATAACCATAGTTAGCCGGTAACTCTCCCGCGGCGAGTTGTTCGATAGCGGCCATTGCGTCGCCGGTACTATACCCGGTCGCGGGTGTAGCATTTACCGTGATGGAATTATATAAGTTATAACGTGAAACAGATTCAGGGCCGATAACTTTATTTAGGGTCAATAATGTTCCTACTGGTACCATGTTGCCATCTTTGTTTCGGACGAAAATAGAGTTTAATGATTCCGGATCGGTTCGGAAATCAAAATCAGCTTGTAAGTATACCCGGTATGTTCTGCCGAAGCGGTTAAAGTCCCCGCCGTTTACACGCGCGAAATATAGCCGGATGGTACTCATCATTTCACGAATATCGACACCGAGACTTTTTGCTTTGACCACATCGATATCCGCTTCAAATTGTGGAAAATTAGATTTAAACGTTGTGTATGCATTGCCAACTTCGCGAAGTTCGTTGATCTGACGAATAAACGTATCCGCTACGAGGTCAAAGTCACGAATATCTCCTCCCAAACGATCCTGTAATACCATTTCCAATCCAGCAAATTCACCGAAACCTTGTACTGTAGGTCGTGGGAAGACGGTAAATGTGGCTTCATCGATTTGGGATAGGTCACTTCGGATGGTATCCATAAACGCATTTATGGATTTAATATCCGTCCGTTCGTTATGCGGTTTCATGTTGATGTAACCTGCTGCAAACGCGGGGCTAACTCCTCCGTCCAATGCATTGAAGCCTGATACTGTTGTCATACCCGCAATATCTTCTCGCTTCTTTAGTATACTGTCTGCCTTGCGCAATACCGCAGTGGTTCTAGATAAGGATGCACCAGGGGGCATAGCCAATGAGTAAGTCACAAAACTATCATCTTCTGTAGGGATAAAGCTTCGTGGGGTGTTCATTAAGAATACAACCCCAATGATTGTGACGATGGTCAACCCTAAAAAGGCAATCTTTTTATGATCCAATAAATACTTTGCGCCGGAAAGATATTTGGCGGTAAATTTATCAAAAGCCGTATTAAAAGAGTTAAAGAACCTTTTTCTATATTTTTGAAACGTATTCAATTTTTTCTCGTCCTCTATCTGTTGTGGGTGCACTGGCTTGAGCAACAACGCGCAAAGTGCTGGAGAAAGAGTCAACGCATTGACAGCCGATATCAATATCGCTGTAGCCAATGTGTAAGCAAATTGTTGATAAAAAATACCTGCTGGGCCTTGCATAAAACCTACGGGGAGAAATACTGCAGCCATAACCATCGTAATGGATAGAATAGCACTTGTAATCTCGGACATAGTTTGAATAGTGGCTTCTTTTGCTTTCAAACCTGTCTCGTGCATTTTCTGGTGGACGGCTTCAACAACAACAATGGCATCGTCGACCACGATACCAATAGCGAGGACGAGTGCGAACATCGTGAGCACATTCAAAGAGAAACCAAATAAGCTAAGGAAGAAGAACGTACCGACAAGGGATACCGGAATGGCAATTGCTGGTATCAACGTGGAACGGAAGTCTTGCAAGAAAATGAATACGATGATAAATACCAAAATAAAGGCTTCAAAAAGTGTGTGCTTTACTTGGTTGATTGATTCGTCGATTTGATCCCGTACACTATAAGATATTTCGTAATGTACACCTTTAGGAAAAGCTGCAGATATTTCTTCCAGTACTTTCCGTACCTCTTGGTCGATAGCGTGTGCATTGGATCCACTCGTTTGTGTAATATTAAGTGTTAATCCGGGATACCCGTTCACTTTGTTGTCACTGTTTAGGTTTGTAGCACCGAACTCAATGCGGGCGATGTCTTTCAAGTATAGGACGGATCCATCGACATTGGTCTTGATGACCATATTTTCAAACTCTTCAGGCTGCGAAAAACGCCCTTTGTGTCGGATAACCGTCTCGAAGACTTCGTCGGTAGCCTCTCCAAACTTACCGGGTGCCATCTCGAAGTTCTGGTCACTTAGAGCCTTTGTAATATCTTGTGGAACTAGATTGTACAGTGCTAATTTTTCAGGATTCAACCAAACGCGCATAGAGTAGTCCCTAGCACCAATTCTTGCAACCTGTGCGACACCATCCACCCGTAAAAGTGGGCGAATCATATTAATTTGTGCATACGCTTGCAAAAATGTCTCATCGTAGATAGAGTCCTTATGATCCGAATAAAGATTTATCGTCATGATGGCTCCACTCTGTCTTGGCTGTACGATGATACCATTCTCGTTAACTTCTGTCGGGATAGTGGATATCGCTCTGGAAATACGGGTTTGTACATTGACCGACGCAATATCTGGGTTGGTACCTGTCTTAAAGAATACTTGTATGCTACCTGATCCAGAATTAGTTGCTGTAGATCGGATATAGGTCATATCTTCGACACCATTGATGGCCTCTTCCACTGGGAGTAACACACTCTCTGCTACGGTTTCGGAGTTCGCGCCAGGGTAACTCAGAGATACTACGACACTGGGGGGAGCAATTTCGGGAAACCTACTAACGGGAAGTGTCATCATCCCCACGAGGCCCAAAATGACTAGAATTAAGGACACTACGGTGGCTAACACCGGTCTATTTATGAATGTTTTTAACATTGAACTATATTTTTAAAATCAGTCTGGTGAGAGGGAATTGCAAATGGAGAGAACATCCGCAATTACTGGGAAATAGGAGTTACAACTGAGCCATCCGTAATTTTATCAATTCCGGAAAGCAATACCCTATCTCCGATATTTAAACCAGTGACAATATAGTTATCTCGACTGGTGCCCTCTATTTTTATAGAACGGCGTTCCACTTGGTTGTTGTCGTCCAAGGTATACACAAATGTTCTGTCTTGTAACGAGCTGGTCGCAACTTGTGGAATTTGGATAACACCTTTTTTAGTTTCTGAAATTTTTAGCGTACCTGTACTACCGTTTCTTAAGATATTGTCTTCATTCGGAAAAGATGCTCTTAACGATATAGCGCCTGTTGTTCTATCGACCTGTCCGTCGATGGCATCTACAATACCTTTTTTACTATATTCTTCCCCATCAGCAAGAATCAATGTTGCCTCTGGGAAAACAAGTCTGTTTTTTGAGTTTTTGATACCGAGTAAACTATCTTCCCTTGCTTTTATTTTTGAAAAATATAGGAAGTCCGACTCATTCATAGAGAAATAGACATATACTTCCTGTACATCGGATAATACAGTCATAGGTTCTCTATCACCCTTGGAAACAAGGTTTCCTATTCTTTTGGGAATCCGACCAATATAACCACTAACAGGGGCTGTTAGAATGGTAAATTCCTTGCTAATTTCCGCATTTCTTACCTCTGCGGCGGCTTGATCGAGTGAGGCTTTGGCCACGTCGTAGTCTGACATCACTTTCCTGAGCCTAACTTCCGATATGACATCGTTTTCTACCAAAGGTCTCAGCCGCTCTACTTCCAGCTTGGCATTCTCCAGTCTTGCTTTTGCAACATTTTGATTCGCGACTGCGTTATTGAGCCCCTCTTGATAAACGGAGGCATCTATTTTAAATAAGTTTTGACCCTTTTCTACATATTGCCCTTCGTCCACGTATATTTCTTGCAATATACCCTCAACTTGTGGTCGGATTTCTACGTTTACCTTACCCTCAATGGTTCCTAGATAATCTTTTACAGTAACTGCATTACTCGTATCTACCGTGTGTACCGGTAAAGCTAGGGGTTTATTTGCAGTATCTTCTGATTTGCTTGTGTTACAGTTTATAAAAAAAACTGTCGTGGCTACAGCCATTAATGCGTATACAATTTGTTTTAATTTTCGATTTCTTATATTCATCTTTTGCATTATGTCTTTTTAAACCTGTCTTTTTTTTGTAACGGTTTAGTTACAGGTAATGTGCAATTATAACGTTTTTTATGTGAAATAGTTGTTCGTTTAACAATTCTTAACGTAAACTAATTATCGTTTAATTCATGTAAAAGCACTATTTTTATTGGATTTTGGTGAATATATGGAATTTACGCAAGAACTCCTCAATTTTTTAAAACAATGGTATTGGATACCTATTGTTTTTTTGTATTTGGGTGTGCTTAGTACTATTTTAATTGAAAATAGAAATCCCACAAAAACATTATCTTGGATTTTGGTCATTGTTTTTTTGCCCATTATTGGTCTTCTAATTTATTATTTTTTTGGGCAGAAATTTAATAAGGTTAGACGTCTCAAGCGTGTAAACGATGCACAGACGATGCGGTTGAAGAAAGAATGGGATCGTCTGGAACCCTACATGGAACAGAATATTGCGCGTATCAGCGACAAAATAGGAACGCTTTCCAGGGTATTTACTTTTTTGAAAAATGAACGCGTGTCATCCCCAACGACTGGAAACAGCACGAAGCTGCTTATCAATGGTGAAGAAAAGTTTCCAGACTTTCTAAAATCCTTACGTGAAGCCCATCATTCTATCCATTTGGAATATTATATTTTCGAAGTAGATACAATTGGTAAGGAGGTCTTGTTAATTTTAGAAAAAAAAGCCAAGGAAGGCGTTTTTGTACGCTTATTAGTTGATAGCATTGGTTCCCCTGCATTGGTAAGATATTTATCGCGTCGAAAGGATCTAAATTTTGAATACCGCCGTTTTCTTCCCGTGACTTTTGCATCTATGGGGAGCAGTAATTATCGAAACCACCGCAAAATAGCCGTCATTGATGGAGAAATAGGATATATAGGAGGGATTAATATTTCGGATAGGTATATCAATGACCCCGCAAATAATAACTTTGTTTTTTGGCGTGACACATCGTTAAAGATAGTAGGGCCCGCGGTGACGATGCTTCAGATCAGTTTTTGGAATTCTTGGAACTTAGCAGATGGCACGCCTTTCCAATTAAGTGAAGGTTATCTTCTTCACCAGATGCCGGATGTAGAGAAGAAAGGAAGTGCCGCGGTTTCTTTTGTTGAAAGTGATCCGGGTTCATTAGGACCCTTTAATATGGAGGCCATTCTTGTGGGATTGGGGGAGGCCGACAAAAAAATCCAACTTGTCACACCTTATTATGTGCCAAGCGATGAATTGTCAACGGCTTTAAAGGTGGCAGCGGCTTCAGGTTTGGAAGTAGAATTGATGTTACCTGAAAAATCGGACTCCTATATCGTGCAACATGCTAGTCTTTCGTTTATTAAACCCTTGTTAGAACGAGGAGTGAAGGTCTATTTTTATAAAAAAGGTTTTATCCATGCGAAAACTATCAATATTGACGGAAAGCTTTCTTACATCGGAACGGCCAATTTAGATACACGTAGCTTTTACATCAATTATGAAATAGCTGCAGTCGTTTCCGATGATACTGTTTGTCGGCAACTGGAAGAACAATTCGAGCGCGATAAAGAAGATTGTGAGCTCATGACCTTGTCTGAGTGGAAAAAACGGAATGTATGGAAACGGGGGCTTGATTCTGTATGCCGTTTGCTTGCTCCATTGTTATAAGGTGTTAAACCTAGCCGGAAACATACGTTTTCGGAAAAAAATAGATATCTTTAACTCCGCGAAAAAACTGTATATTAATGAAGAAGCTTTTTATTTTCTTATTTGTTATTTTCTTCCTATTTGGGTCAAAAAATGGGTTTACCCAAGAGCGGCCTGCTATACCTATTAATACGGTGGTAGAGCGGGTACAAAAGTATTTCGGAGTTTATCCGGTGGAGAAAGTGCATTTACATTTTGATAAGCCTTATTACGCTGTAGGAGATACCCTTTGGTTTAAGACCTATCTACAGCATAATCTATTTGAATATACACCTAGTAAGATTATTTACGTAGAAATGTTAACGAGTAAGGACTCGTTGATACAAACATTGCGTGTACCTCTTACCAATAATAGCGGTAAAGGACAACTGGTGTTGGATCCACAGTTTATTGCACAGGATAATTACCGTTTTCGGGCATATACAAAATGGATGGCAAATTTTGACAATGCTTATTTTTATAATAAGATTGTGCCCGTTGGTGATGCCATTAATAAAAAATTAGGCGCTGAAATTACCTATACGCCCGATGGCAATAACAAAACAAAAGCCACCATACAGTTTAGGAATAGAGAAGGTAACTTGCTGGGTAGACGAAAGCTGACGTGGGAAGCTATTGATGGTTGGGATGCGTTTAGTAAAGGAAAAGGAGAGACGGATGATATGGGACGCGTAACCATTAATCTTACCATTAAGGATAAGGAATACCTAAAGAAAGGTAGGCTTAATGTGAAGATTGACGGAGACAAATTAGAACCGACTTTGGTAGGTAGTTATTCATTACAACATGCTTTATGGGATGCTGATGTGCAGTTTTTTCCAGAAGGAGGCGATCTCCTTGCCGGTGTGCCCAAAAAATTAGGGTTTAAAGCGGTTAGTTCTACAGGTAAGGGCCTAAAAATACAAGGTAAGATTATCGATAGTAAAAAGAAAGAAATCGCTTCTTTCAATGACATCGCATTTGGTATGGGGGCAATTGACTTCATGCCGGTTGCAGGTGAGAGCTATAAGGCGACGATATCTTTTGAAAACGGTGAACAACGAACCTATGATCTCCCCGAAGTCAAAGCAGAAGGAATTAATATAGTTTTACATAACGAAGAGGATGTTTCGCTGCAGATGGGGTTAATTGCAAATGACGCCTATTATGAAAAAATGGCAAATCAACCATTTTATGTATTAGGACAATCAAACGGACATCTGGTGTATGCTGCTCAGGCTACATTAAAAAACTCGTCTGTATTGATTAATCTTCCTAAAGATAAACTTCCAAATGGTATTGTGCAACTGTCGATCATGCAACCGGATGGAAAATTATTGAGTGAACGTTTGGTGTTTAATCAATCTCAACCTTTGCTGAACATTGGTGTGAAAACGGATAAAACAACGTATGCAAAGAAAGAAAGCGTTAGGTTGACACTGCAGGTACCTGTTACAGATTCGCTAAAAAGTAATTATTCGGTGTCAGTAATTGATGACGCTAAAGTGCCTTATAACGATGATCAAGAGTTGGGGATTTTGAGCAACTATTTATTAACGTCTGATCTTAAAGGCTATGTAGAGCAGCCGAATTATTATTTTAATGAAAAAAACGAGAATAGAAAGGAAGCTTTAAATGCATTGTTGATGACACAAGGGTTCAGAAGGTTTTCGTATGATGACTTGATTGCAGAAAAGCTCCCCCAAGTTCAATTTATGCCAGAGCAGGGGATCACGCTTTCCGGAATATTACGATTGAATACGGGGCGCCCTCAACCCAATGGAGGGCTGTTGTTATCTATTCCCTCACGAAATATACGGAAGGATGCTTATACAGACAACCAAGGAAGATTTGCGTTCGAGAACTTGGTATTCCCAGATTCTTCCAAAGTAACTATAAACGCTCGAGGCAATGATAACTTTAGAAATTTGGTCATTAATATGGATCAGACGTATTTCCCAGGAATAGACCAGGGGAATCCCTATGCAAGTGATAATGTCCAAAATATTGATCAGGAAATGAAAGCCTACTTGAATAATAGCAAGAATGAATATAGAACTTCTATTTTGATTGATGAGGTCCAAGTTACGGGCGTCCAACGGAAAACTGTCACCAGTAAGGAGTTCTCGTCCCTGTCTGGGCTGTCCATGCCGGAACATCGTATAGAGGGGGAGCGTCTCTCAGGTTGTAATGTGCTGACTATGTGTCTAACAACGATGTTGACAGGTATTACATATGATAATCAGACCTTGAAATACCATATTACAAGGAACTATAACCAGGGGAGTAGAGTGCCTGTCCAGTTCTTCTTGGACGGTATGCCGATTGACGAACCTGCTTTAAATTCTATTATTCCGTCAGACATCGAGGCTATCGAGATTTTTTTACGGGATGAATTGGGAACGGTAAGCAGGGTTTATCAAAATGATGGTGTCGTTTCGATCATGACGAAAAAGAAAGATCAAAGTAAGCAACCTCGGATGTCGCTGGCTGAAATTGAAAGTATGTTACCGAAGACAAATGTCATTGATATGGTACCTCTCGGCTATGTAAAAGAAAGACAATTCTATGCGCCGAAATACGATACACCAGATAGTAAAAATACAAACGATTACCGGACAACTATCTATTGGAATCCGGATGTGGTTTTGGACGGCGAGGGTAATGCTACGCTGAATTTTTACAATGGTGATGGTAATGGCAGATATAAAGTGGTTGTTGAGGGCCAAGATGAAACAGGCAGTGCCGGACGAGCTGTGTATTACTATAATGTAAAATAATCCTTTTTATAATGATAAGAGGCAAAGGGAAAAACCCATTTGCCTCTTATGCAATAATAACCTGTATGCCTGCTTCTTCCAACGCAAGGATATATTTTTTTGAAGTGTTATTGTCTGTAACAATGTAATCTACATCTTCCAGGTTACAGACTTTTCCTAGCCCCCTTCTTCCGAATTTGGTGCTGTCAGCAAGGATGACAATTTTTTGTGATGTTTGTAACATTTTTTGGTTGAGCGTCGCTTCCGTTATGTTGCTGATCGTTATTCCAAACTCCAGATCAATTCCGTCAACGCCTAAGAATAGAATCCCGCACGATACATCTTCGAGGATTCGCATAGCGTATTGTCCGGCCACGGAAGATGAGTTGGGTCGAATCAGTCCTCCTAATTGCAATACTTCTATGCTTGGCTTGTTTGATAGTTCTAACGCGACTTTTAGAGCGGGTGTAATCACCGTAAGCGGATGTTCGGGATTTAGATGTCGGGCCAAGGCATATGCGGTTGTGCCAGATCCGATCAAAATAGAGTCGGTATCTTGAATCATTTGTATGGCTGCTTTTGCTATTCGATTCTTTTCTTCCGAATTAATCGTTTCTTTAACCAAAATAGGGCGATCCACTGCATACGGGTTGGTGCTAGAGGCTCCTCCTTTTATCCGAAACAATAACTCCTTTTCCTCTAATAGTTTGAGATCTTTTCGTATAGTCACACTAGATACCTTCATTTCGTCACACAGTTCTTGGATAGTGACTTTTGTGTTATTTTTAATTTTTTTTAAGATATACTCGTGTCTATCCGTGATGTTTTTTATCGAGACCATATTTTATACCACTAATTGTTACAAATGTTAACTTCCTGTTATCATAACAGAATGTTTGTTATTAATTAAAATTAAGAATGATACATGTATTGTATGTTGATAACAAAACTTAAGTAAAATATTTCAGTTACAAAGCTAGAAAGTTTTGATGCAATTTAATAAGACTTTTTAATAAGTCGAATAAGTTTAATTTTCTATAAAAAAGATGCTCATCAATACTTTCGTATTATCTAAGGTAATGCTTAATATCTGTTTATGTGGTTTTTATTTATTTAATTTTGTTTTTTTTATTTGTTTTTAATTTTTTTTTATTTATTTTAGTTTTGTGAAGAGGCCATTATAAACAATTCAAGCTACGGTGAGTGTAGAAAAAATAGGTGAAATTTAAATAAAATCCAGCTCTGGGCTCACAGCTCTGGGCTCACAGCTCTGGGCTGAGTGGTAGATTTTAAAACATCGGCAAGGTCATATTTAACAAACAGTAAACACTTATTTGATACTGTCTTAACAGATGACTTTTAAATTTGAAACATTATTTAATGTTTTTAAAACTAATCGAAGAATCTGTAATATTTTTAAAATATAGAATTTATAATTATGAAAAGAAAACCTTCCTTGTTTTGTTGGCTAATTCCTATAAAGCTGGCACTGGCGCGGTATTCGCGAAGAATATCGAGAAAGATTGTTAAGGCCAGACGAAAAGTCTCAGAGAGCATCTTTATCCAATTGAACCTTTTATAAATACACTAACATTTTAAATAATTATGAATCAATTAATTGTTTTTTTTCTGATGACTAGTATCATCTGTTGCAATTTATTCGCAAGTTCCGTTACAGCTCAGGAGAATTCAACCACCGCACAAATAAAGGAAATAAGAGGAACAGTGACGGATACGTCCGGACGTGTATTGACGGGTGCTTCCGTTGTCGTGAAAGGTAATCAACGACTGGCCACCAGTACAGATTTGAATGGGAAGTATATCTTGGAGGTGCCTGCTAACTCCGTATTGGTATTTTCTATCGTGGGATATCAAACGCAGGAGTGGACGACTAATGGTGTAGAAGTAATCGACATAGTCATGGAGCCAGTCTCGTCAGAATTAGATGACGTTGTTGTGGTCGCATTTGGTTCGCAGCGTAAACAAGATGTCATTGGCGCTGTTACGCAAGTCAAGCCCTCAGACTTAAAGATTCCATCAAGCAATTTGACAACCGCTTTAGCAGGACGAGTCGCTGGAATGATAGCTTATCAACGAAGTGGGGAACCCGGACAAGATAATGCGGAGTTCTTTATTAGGGGGGTAACGACTTTTGGTTATAAAGTTGACCCGCTGATTTTAATTGATGGCGTCGAATTGACATCAACTGATTTGGCGAGATTGCAGCCAGACGATATTGCAAGTTTTTCAATTATGAAAGATGCGACCGCAACGGCTTTGTATGGGGCTCGGGGCGCTAATGGTGTTATTTACGTAACAACAAAACAGGGAGCGGAAGGAAAAGCAAAGTTAAATTTTAGACTGGAAAACTCCGTTTCGGCACCTACATCCAATGTGGAATTAGCAGATCCAATCACGTATATGCGTTTAGGGAATGAAGCTGTCGTAACCAGGGATCCATCAAATATGACGCGTATACCTTATCCTGAAGAGAAAATTGATAATACTATTTTAGGGGTTAATCCGTATATGTATCCCGCTAACGACTGGAGAAAAGAGCTTTTCAAACCTTATACGATTAATCAGAGAGCCAATATGAGTATCAGTGGAGGGGGGAAAGTCGCAAGATACTATATCGCGGGGACGTTTAATAAGGACAATGGAATGCTAAAAGTAGATAGGCGAAATAATTTCAATAATAATATAAATCTTAAAACTTATCTCCTCCGCTCAAATGTCGATGTCAACATTACAAATACCACGGAGCTCGGAGTTCGGTTGTATGGGTCATTTGATGATTATATAGGCCCGCTGAATGGCGGTGCAGCAATGTATGAACGGGTAATGAACTCAAACCCTGTTATGTTTCCTGCATATTTCCCTGTTATAGAAGGTTATGAGCATATCCAACACATTATGTTTGGGAATGCTTTCAAAGAAAATGGAGAGACAGCTGGTTATATTAATCCATATGCTGATATGGTCAAAGGTTATCGGGAATACTCTTCCTCCTTAATGATGGCTCAATTAGAATTAAAACAAAATCTCGACTTTATAACTAGTGGGTTGAATTTCCGATTAATGGGAAACACGAATCGGAGAGCGCATTTTCAAGTGTCGAGACAATATGCCCCCTTTTATTATGTTGCAAGTGGTTACGATCGTATGAATGATACGTATAGGCTAGATGTTATTAATGAGAACGAAGGGCAGGAATGGTTGGATTTTAAGTTGGGGAGTAGAGAGCTCTATTCTCAGTTTTATATGGAATCTGCGCTGAATTATAATCGTGTGTTTTCAGAGAAACATAACGTTAGTGCTATGTCTGTTTTTATTATGAGGCAAAATATTAGCGCCAATGCAGATGACTTGCTTCAAACACTTCCTTTTAGAAATCTCGGGTTATCTGGACGTTTTACTTACTCCTATGATAATCGATATTTTGCAGAATTTAACTTTGGCTATAACGGGTCGGAAAGATTTCATGAGCGATACCGATTTGGTTTTTTTCCTGCATATGGTATAGCATGGCAGTTGTCCAATGAGAAATTTTGGGAGCCCTTTTCTACGGTTTTGCCTGAGCTAAAGCTGCGGGCAACCTATGGTTTAGTTGGGAATGATGAGATCGGAAGTCCCACGGACAGGTTCTTTTATATGTCGAATGTGAATATGAATGATACCGGACGTGGCGCCATATTCGGTATTGATAGAATTTATTCACGGGATGGTGTATCTATAGCGAGATACGAGAATCCCAACATTACTTGGGAAACATCAGAAAAAATAAATCTTGGCGTGGAGGCGTCAGTATTTAAAAAAGTAAATATACAAGCTGACTTTTTTAAAGAACACAGAAGGAATATTTTGATGACACGTGCGTCCATTCCAGATTATATGGGCCTTTCGGCGGATGTACGCGCTAATGTTGGTGAAGCGATGGGAAAAGGGATGGACATGTCTGTTGATTTTCAGCACAGCTTTAATCCATCTTTGTGGTTGACGGCCCGAGGTAACTTTACGTACGCAACCAGTGCGTTTAAGGTCTATGAAGAACCAGAATATCTTACGGAATATTGGAAGTCGCGGGTAGGCTATTCGTTAAGCCAACAATGGGGATATATTGCGGAGCGTCTATTCATAGATGATGAGGAGGCTGCAAACGCACCTCAGCAGAGTTTTGGTACTGATGTGATGGGAGGCGATATTAAATATAGAGATATTAACGATGATGGACAAATAACGCCGCTTGATCAGGTGCCTATCGGAAACCCAACAATGCCTGAAATTGTATATGGATTTGGTCTTTCGCTAGGATATAAGCAGTTTGATTTCTCAGCGTTCTTTCAGGGTCTTGCTCAGGAGTCGTTTTGGATAGACCCAGAAAAAACGGCTCCTTTTATAAACGAAAGGCAATTAATAAAAGCCTATGCTGATAGTTATTGGTCTGAAGAAGATAATAACGTTATGGCATTGTGGCCGAGGTTAAGTTCTGTAGTGAATTCGAACACGAATGTACAAAGTACTTGGTTTATGCGTGACGGTAGTTTTTTACGTTTGAAACAGGCCGAAATTGGTTATTCGGTTAATCCGGAAAAATTAAAAAAACTATACATGGAACGGTTACGGGTATATGTTAGTGGAACTAATCTGCTATTATGGAGTAGGTTTAAACTTTGGGATGTTGAAATGGCAGGAAACGGTTTGGGCTATCCGGTACAACGTGTTTTTAACTTGGGTATAAACGTTAATTTTTAGTGATGAAAGTAAAAAAAATATTGGCTTTGATTGGTCTATCGGTAGGAATTGGATTTTCTGGCTGTAACTATCTAGATATTGTCCCCGATAATGTCGCGACTATAGATTATGCGTTTCGAACAAGAAATACGGCAGAATCATATTTGTTCACCTGCTATTCCTGGTTGCCTGGTCATGCAGCTTCCTCGGCAGTGCCTGATTTTGTCAGCGGAGATGAAATATGGTTATATCAAAATGTGTCGGGTCGACCTAATTGGCAAATAGCGCGGGGCAATCAAGGGGTGGTGAACCCACTGTTAAATTTTTGGGCAGGAAAAGAAGGTGCAACAGATTTGTACCGTGGTATACGCGAATGCAATATCTTTTTGGAGAACATCGCATCTGTAAGGGATATGACGGAGACAGAACGTGCTTTATGGATAGGGGAAGTGAAATTTTTAAAAGCTTACTTTCATTTCTATCTCATGCGCATGTATGGTCCTATTCCGATAATGAGAGAAAACTTGCCTATTTCAGCTAGTGTCGATGAAGTGAAGGCAGTAGTTAGACAACCAATAGATGAGTGTGTAGCTTATATCATTAACTTGTTGGATGAAGCTGCAGAAGTACTGCCCGATGATGTCTTGTTTCCTGCAACGGAAAAAGGCCGGGTTAATAAGGTAATCGCAAAAGCTTTGAAAGCAAAAGTACTCGTTACAGGAGCCTCCCCACTTTTTAATGGAAATAGGGATTTTTCTAATTTCAAATCCAAAACAGGGGTTGTATTTTTCAATCAGACGGAGGATGAACAAAAATGGATCCGTGCTGCCAATGCCTGTCGGGAGGCGATTGAATTATGTGAATCGCAAGGGTATAAATTATATACTTATGTCCCTGCTGTTGGTAGCGCATCATTATCAGATACGACACGAACAGAGTTGAGTTTCCGAGGGGCCATCACAGAAAAGTGGAATAGCGAGATCATCTGGGCGGATAATAACAGTATGGGGAATTCCTTGCAGCGTTATTCACAGCCACGTATGCACCTCGGACCAGGATATTATAGCGGAGTCCATGCGCCACCTATCAAAATGGCGGAACAGTTTTATACAAAAAATGGTGTGCCTATTCAAGAAGATAAAAATTATCCTTATCAAGACCGGTTTACATTGAAAGAAGTAGAGGAGCATGATAAGCTATATTTAAAACCCGGTGAACGACTGCCAATGCTACACTTTAACAGGGAGCCTCGTTTTTATGGTAGTCTTGCCTTCGATGGTGGACGTTGGTTTGGGACAGGTTGGTTAAATGATGTGGATAATGCTTATGTAGAGGCGAGGGCTGGCGGAAAAGCTGCGGGGCATCCTACTAATTATTCTGTGACCGGTTATTGGGCTAAGAAATTGGTTAACTATCTGAATACGGCAAGCGACGATAATTATGTTGTTCAGCAATATCCTTTTCCCCTTATGCGACTTCCTGATCTCTATTTGTTATACGCAGAAGCCGCGAATGAGGCTTATGGTCCATCGGCGGAAGTAATAGCTTATATCGATAAAGTACGGGAGAGAGCGGGATTGAAAGGGGTTGAAGAAAGCTGGATTAATCATTCACTAATACCAGAAAAATTCACGACTAAAGAAGGTCTGCGCGATATTATTCATCAAGAACGTCTGATCGAATTAGCTTTTGAAGGGCATAGGTTTTGGGATTTACGTCGCTGGAAGAAATCGGTAGAAGTGTTAAATCAACCGATATTAGGATGGGATATTGGGCAGGAGAGTCCGGAAGAATATTATAGGCCAATGCTGTTGTTTAGTCAAGAATTTAGCATACGGGATTATTTATGGCCTATACAAGAAGCCGAAATTTTAAGAAATCAAAATTTGGTGCAAGCGCCAGGATGGTAATTTATAAATCGAATATGATGATACAGATAAAGATAATGCATTATGCAGTGTTGCTCCTGGTCTTTGGGGTATGGAGCTGCGGAGAGGACACATTTCAAGGGTTGGATAGCTCCGGAGAGCCTCCCGCCACTTTAAGAAGTGCAGAGCTGGAACGGGTTCCTGGTGGAATCCGTATCTCGTATTCTTTACCTCCTGAGGGGGATTTATTGTATATAGAAGCGGAAGTAGAAATGCGAAATGGCAATGTGAAGAAGATAAGATCTTCTTATTATAAGAAAAACTTGCTTCTAGAGGGGTTTGGAGACACCTCGGAATATCCGATTAAACTCTATAGTGTAGGACGGAATTTAAAACGATCGCAACCGTTGGAGATTATAGGGCGACCGGGCACACCCGCTATTTGGGATGTCTTTGAGTCTATTGACATGACGGAAGATTTTGGCGGGTTCAGATTGTCTTATCAGAATGAATATCAGAACCATGTATCGATTATGATTTTCCGGAAAGATGAAAATGAGGCTTGGGCACCGACACAGAATTTTTACACCAGTCAAGCATTAGGGGAATTTACATTAAGAGGATTGGCTGCTGAACCTACTGTCTTTGGTGTTGCGGTTAAAGACCGTTGGGGAAATCAAACGGAAATCATGACAAAAGAGTTGACCCCTTTATATGAAGAGCGTATTCCGCCCTCTGGATTCAGGCAGATGTTTGCTACTCTTCCGACGGAAGCTCCAGGATGGGTCAGTGGATCCGTAATGAGTAATCTCTGGAGTGGTGTTTTTGTAGGAACCACCAATTCGCAGGCTTGGTATCGAACAAATGAGACGGCGGGCATACCACATCATTTTACGTTTGATATGGGGAAAACCGCTCAATTAAGCCGTTTTGTATATTGGCAGAGGGGGGCATTTGATCGTGAGGATCTTCTATATTCAGGAGGAAGTGCGAAGCGTTTTGAGGTATGGGGAAGTACAGATCCCGATCCTGCCGGTTCATTTGATGGATGGACATTGTTGACAACATGTGATATGGTGAAACCTTCTGGGCTGCCAGCAGGGTCGGTAAGTACAGAAGATGTTACTGCAGCGCAAGCCGGACACGAGTACTCATTTCCTTTAGATGTCCCTCTTACGCGCTTTATAAGGATAAGGATACTTGAAACCTGGGGAAAGACGAGTTATATGTGGATGTCTGAATTGCAGTTTTATGGTCAAATCAATTAAAACTAAACAATGAAATATTTTAAAACCTTATTCATATCTTATTTTTTCGGGGGATTATTGGTTGCCCTAAATTCCTGTCAAAAACAGGATCACGCTTATCGTCAATTCTTAGAAGGGGGCGAAAAAATATATGTAGGAAAAGCAGATTCATTACAAGCTTTTTCTGGTAAAAACAGAGTTAAATTGCAATGGTTATTGCTGGCCGATCCGACGATAAAGGGGGCTGTAGTATATTGGGGCAATCGTCGGGATTCTTTGCGGGTGGAATTTCAAAAAACAGATGATATCGATACGATATCAGTGGTTGTTCCCGATTTGGAAGAGGGGGGGCATGATTTCGAGGTGGTAACTTTTGACGATTCCGGTAATCGGTCCATAGTGCGTTCTACGTATGGTTATGCGTACGGTAGTAAATATGCGGCGTCGCTATTGCCCAGATCTCTTGCTGGCGTAGAACTCGGAGAAAATAATGCGTTGGTATTCAACTGGCGGCCTACAAGTGCACAGCTATTGAAAACAAGGGTGTCTTATACAAATAAAGAAAATGAAATCCATGTTGTCGAAATCGATTCTAGTCAACATGAATTAGTTCTTACGGATTGGAAAGAAGAGACACCTGTTCAATATGCTTCGTGGCACAAACCAGACTCTACTGCTATCGATACGTTTTTATCGGTCGATCGGGAGCTGGATTTGCGATTGGAATTTAATGCGGATAACGAAGTTGATCCGGCTCTTTTTTCGCGATATGGCCTTCCGGGCGATGCGCCCGACTGGGATGGTAGTGGAAATGATTTTACTAATCTGTGGAGCGGTGTGCTGGCAGGAGGGGCACCAGCTAGAGCATGGTATCGAACAGCAAACGGGTCGGGGATACCGCACCATTTTCAGATAGACTTAGGTAGAGCAGTGGCAATAAGTAAAATTCGTTTATGGCAACGAGGTTCTATGACGGAGCACCAATTATTGTATGCAAATGGTAATCTTGAGCAATTTGAGATATGGGGCAGTGTAGATCCGGCTCCCGATGGTAGTTATACTGGGTGGATAAAGCTGCAAGACGGCGAAATTGTAAAGCCATCCGGTAAGCCCGTTGGAGAGAATGATGATATAGACGTCCAAGCTGCGGAAGCTGGTCATTTGTTTGAATTTGGGGAAGATAGTCCTTCCGTTCGCTATCTTCGTATTAAAGTCCTTAAGACTTGGGCGAATACCGATTATATGTTTACGAGCGAGGTGAGATTATGGGAGTGGGGAACCACGTTGGTGTACTAGACCATTGTATTTAAAAAAAGGGGAGCGGGCAACTAGGTTTGCTCCCCTTTTTTGATATTATTTACTTAACTGAAAACTGTATTGATTTCGAGCGTCCGTTTTCCATGCATATTCTTGTGTTGTCGGGGAAATGCCAAAAAGGGGAGAGAAAGTTTTGACGTGGACGGTAGCATTGTCGGGTGTAAACTCTAATATGCGAACCCATCCATCTCCACCGTTTCCGTAGCGATGTCCTCCTCCCAACGATTGCGAGTCGAACAGCATCTGATGAACATCTTTACCTGCGATGTTCTTATCCGTCCTATACCCCTCTCCCGAAATATGGCCGCATAGCACGAGGTCAATATTGGATGCCGGCTGAACAAGCTTTTGCCATATTTGTTCGCCATTATTAGCTTGTGGTAAATCGATTCTTTCTGATTTCTGTATTTCATTGTTGATCGCATACGGCTCGTATATAAACCATCTATGTTTCCCTTTTGAGCGTATGTCTTTGTTGTTGAGGTATGCATGTGTAGTCAGTATGATACGATGATCTTTATATTGTTCGAGATCTGCAACACGTTTGGCCCAAGTTAGAACGGTATCCCGCGGCGCATATTCTACGGTCATGAAAAGGTAATCTCGGCCATTTAGATCTTTAATTTCATAGGCCGAATTTTCAAGCGTAGGGATGCCCTGCTCGTTGACGGTGTTCTGTGCGATTATCTTGCGGTTTAACCAATTGTCGTCTATGCGAAAAAATTCAGAATATCGGGATGTGCGTATACCGTTCCGGTCGATGGTATAGTCGTGGTTGCCGGTAGCGGCAATATAAGGTACTTTTCCGTTTAGACGCGCAAAAGCCTGAGCAGCAGTTTCCCATTGCTTTTGTGCCGACTGATCTCCGTCATGACCGTTATTGATGATGTCGCTCTGTTCGACGAGATCGCCTACGCAAACTACCATCTTAATGTTTAAGGTGTCGATGTTGTCTTCAATCCAACGCATCATCATATCCAAGATTGGATGATTGCGATTGTACTTAACGTAATTTTGTATATCGGGAAGCATAATCATGCTCCACGAATCTTTATTTTCCAATTGGGGCTTAACGAATTTTTCTTGTGCCGACCCTATCTGTGCAAGAGTGGTGAAGAAAATGAAAGAAAGAAAAAAAATAGTTCTCATGTTTTTAAATTTTAATATCCGGGATTCTGTTCAAAATTTGGGTTAGCAATCATTTCCGAGAACGAGATAGGCCAGTACTCATCCTTGTTGACTTTATAAATGACATTTTGTGTGCCAAAATACTTGACCGCTTCGTTGTGGTTGTATTTTGGAGTATAATTTTCGTCAATGCGTATTATTGTATTTTGACTCCATCCACGGGCTGGACGATTGAGGTATAAATATCCATTCATAATGTCTTCGGCGATGTTCCAGCGGCGGATGTCGTACCAACGTAAACCGTCGTTTGCTAATTCTATCTTTCTTTCATAACGCAACGCTGTTCGAAGTTCATTTTGTGTAAGATTATTGGGTAACTCGGGCATACGCGCACGAGCTCTGATCTGATTAATAGCTTGATAAACCGTTTCATCAATCTGGTTGCTTTCAATTTTAGCTTCTGCGTATAAAAGCAAGAGCTCAGCATAACGAAATATACCAACATTTAAATCGCTCAACCCATTCACCGAGGTAGTGTTGAAGTCTGCTATATCCAAATGTTTCCGCCATAGATAGCCGCTATAAGAGCGGGCAGAGTTGGTGAGATCTGTGTTGTCGATCGATGACGGTTGATCACTGATGCCGTTGATAACGGGCCAATAATTGGCGACCTTGGGGTAAGTGGCATTCATTTCGAATTGATACCCCATAAAACGAGAATTTGGACGAACGCAATACATGTCAAGTCGAGGATCTCGATTGGCAAAAGGGCTTGTTGCATCATATAATGATGATTCGGTGATTGGTAAACCATCAAGTGCTTGAAAGGAATCAATGAAATCCTGAGTGGGTCCCCAATACGCCACGCCACGTCCAAGCCTCGATGCCGAATAATACTGTTGATTGTGTACATTTCCCGATATCGTTTGATTGTACTCTATTATCCATATCCATTCTTTGCTGTTTTCGTAGCCATCATGGCCAAATATGTTGGTTACATCGGGTTCCCCATGTGTATGATCTTTACCAGCGAATTCTATCGTGCTATTAAAGGGTGTTAGTTCATGGATTCCGGCTGATAGTTCTATAGCCGTTTGTGCGGCTTCCGAGGCGAGCTCATATTGCTTTGAATAAAGAGCTATGCGTGCTTTGAGCATATACGCAGCAATGCGCGTGGCGCGGACTTTGCCTTGAGACGTATAAGAAACAGGTAGATAATCAGCAATTTCCGTCATTTCATCAATAATCCACTGTTGAATTTCTGCTTTTGGTGTACGGTAGATATCGTTCCTGTCTAATTCAAGGGCATTTTTCAAAAGAGGAGCATCTCCATATAGTTCTATGAGTTGGGAATAAGTGTAAGCACGGATAAAGCGTAATTCAGCATCCCGCTGCTTAAAATCGCTGTCCGGAACTGTACCTTCAAATTTTGGAAGATGATCGAGTACCGTATGCACACGACCAATCGTTTTATAATATGCTCCCCAAGGTTTCGTTGCCAGCGCATTATCTGTTGTATATGCGCTTGTAATAGCTGGAGTATAATTGTTTCCCGGGCGTGTATACCCGACATCGGTAACATTGTCGATAACGTGTAACATAGGCGTACTCGCGGCATCAAGTAACGTTAATCCTTTGTAAGCACCTAGTAATCCAAGCTCAGTCTCCCCAAATGTCTCTGGAAAACTATCTGTTGTCGGTCCATTCAGAGGAGCTCGATCTAATTCACAAGAGGAAATGAATAGGCTCGCACAGATTCCTATCCTTATTATATGTTTTTGAATGTTTTTCATGTTTTAAAACTTTAGATCAATACCAAATGTGTATACTTTGACTTGCGGATAATAAGCGCCACCTCCTAGGGATACACCTTCTGAGGCACCGGCATTGTAGTTGATTTCTGGGTCATATCCTTCGTAGAAGTTGGTTCTCGTAAACAGATTTTGACCATTTATATACAGAAATGCACCATTAATTTTAAATTTCGATAGAAAATTGCTTGGGATTTCATAGCCGAATTGAAGGTTTTTCAAGCGCATGTAAGCGGCGCTTCTCATCCAAAAAGTAGAGTTCTGTATATTGTTGGTAGATGCTATTGATAATCTTGGTAGGGTAGCATTGGGGTTTTCCGTTGTCCAATAATCCAGCTGCCAGGGTTTGATGGAGCTCACATTTACAGTAGGAATAACATAATGTGAATCCAGGTAGCCATCCACTTTTCCTACACCCTGTAGGAAAGCATTTAACTTAAATCCCTTATAGCCAAGGTCCAGATTTATGCCATAGGTATACCGTGGGATGGTGCTCCCGATGATGACCTTATCGTCGTCGGATAAACGACCATCGCCAGTGATGTCACGATAACGGATATCTCCAGGTTGCAGTGTTCCAAATTGCGATGGTCCGTTGTCAATTTCTTCCTGTGTTTGATAATATCCCTCTGCGATATAACCAAAGATAGAATTGATGGGGTAACCTTCTTGCTGACGTAAGAATGTACCCATTGTCGAACTTCGCATATTGAGGATTTTGTTTTTTACGTCCGATAGGTTAAAACCAACGCCTACTTTGAAGTCGCCAAAGTTTTCATCGTATCGAGCCGCTATTTCCCAACCTTTGTTCGAAACTTTTCCAACATTTTGGAAAGGCGCATTCATACCATACAGTTGAGATACGTATAACCTCATGAGGATATCATCAGTCGTCTTACTGTACCAATCGAAGTTAACGGAGAGCTTATTGAAAAGCATAAGGTCTAAACCGAGGCCGCTCATGGTTGTTGCTTCCCATTTCAAATCAGGATTGGCAAGATCGTTTTGAGTGAGTATCGGGAATGTTCCACCTCCCATGGATATACTTCCGGTAGCAAGTTCGGAAGCAAAGGGGTAATAGGATGAGCCGATGTTTTGGTTTCCTAGTTTGCCCCATGATCCACGGATTTTCAACTGGTTTATCGTACTGCGTAATGGTTCCATAAAAGATTCTTCACTGATTGTCCACCCGGCAGAGAACGAGGGGAACATAGCCCATTGATGTGCTGGTGCGAAACGGGAGCTCCCATCGTAGCGTAAGTTAGCTTCAAAGAGGTAGCGGTTTTTGAATGCATAATTAAAACGTCCAAAGGCAGAGATGAGTAACCATTCTTGAATGTTCCCCCCGTTCTGTCTGGTTTCGTCGTCTGCGCCCGCATCGAGTACTTCGTAAGTGTCGTAAATAAAATCACGTCGATACCCCATAAGGTATTTTTCGTTATATGCTTCTCGAGAAGTACCTAGCATAACCTTAAAATCATGATCGCCAATATTTTTATCAGCCGTTGCCGTGAAAAAATAATTATCATAAAGGAAGCGTGAGGCTGTTTCTGTAAGCTCTGTTGTGGGATTTGCTGATCCAGCAGACGAACCATCTTCATTGTATGTTTCGATACGGGTAATAAAATTATGGACGTTTTGTGTCACATAGCGTGGGGCGACTGTACCGACTAAGTTTAACCAGGGTGCGGGTTGGTAGTTTAATGTCAGATTTCCAAATAACTCGATGTTATTCGATGTGCGATTGCCGCCATCTTCTATAAAAGCTACGGGGTTATTGGATACCCAGCCTTCGCTCCATAGGCCGTTACGTCGAATAGGGATAATGGTCGGCATACGACCTAGATAATTCCATACAGTACCTTCGTTAGCAATTTGTTTACGATTTCTATTGGTGAGTGAAATGTCAAATTTGATATTGAATTTTTCACTCGGAGTGATATCCATGTTATTGCGTAGGGTGTAACGCTCGAAGCCAGTATTTTTTATCACGGCATCTTGTGTTACATAGCTGAAAGAAGGTGCTACCCGGATAATTCCGCTATTGGCATTGAGACTGATAAAATGATTCTGTGTAAATCCCGAACCCTGTAGAATTGCGTCCTGCCAATCAAAATTTTTGGGATCAGTTTCGTAAAGTCTGCGAAAATCCTCAATGTCACGTTCAAAATATAACGTATCATTCCCGTCATTTAAACTAGCCTTATTAAATACATCCATATAAGTAAAACCATCCGTTACTTCAGGAATCGCCGTCGGAGATTGAAAACCTGTATACCCTTTGTAATCTACCGCTAAACGGTCTTTTGCCCGCTTAGTAGTAATTAAGATCACGCCATTCGCTGCACGTGATCCATATATTGCTGCTGAGGCAGCATCTTTTAAGACGGTGATGTTTTCAATGAGGTTGTAATCAATATTGTCTATCGTACCTGCAACACCATCTATAATGACTAAAGGAGAACTGTCGGATCCACCAAAAGAGCTAATCCCCCGGATTCGGATTTGTCCTCCATCTCCTCCGGGGGAACCAGTTTGCGTAGTGACCGTTACGCCAGGAGCTAAACCCTGTAACGCAGCGGAAGTCGATACGTTAGGTCGTCGTTCCAATTGCCCGCTCTCTATAATCGAAACCGAACCTGTCAAATTTCCTTTTTTCTGGGTGCCGAAACCTACCACTACAACTTCATCCAGTTCGCTAAGATTTGATTGGAGGACGACATTTAGCGTGGATGATGAGCCGACAATCTCTTCGGCATCTTGATAGCCTAGTAAGGAAAATAACAGTACGTCGCCTTCTGTTGCTTCGACTTCATAATGGCCGTTTGCATCGGACGCTGTGATGGCATTGTTGGATGACTTTAGGCGAATAGAAACACTTTCCAGCGTTTCGCCTTCTGCACTAGTGATCTTTCCTGATATTTTTTTGGGTTGCTGAGCAAATGCCAGTCCAGTCTGAAACAGGAGACAAAATAGCAGTAAATGTACTTGTTTTTTCATGTTTTATAAATGTTAGATCGTAAGGATATCATGATATTTTATAAGATTTGTAAAAATATTTAATAATGTTTCGAAGGTATATTTTTTATGTAATCACAACGTTAATTCAATGTGCTGCAATTGTTAATTGTCGAAATCTTTTATTTTTTATCATTTTTATTGGTTTATATTGTTCTTTTCGAAAGTAAAAAAAATATTTTTTAATATAAAAAAATAGTTGTGTTGTTTTTTAAAATTTTGGTGCTATGAAGTGTAAAATGTGTTTGTAAATAAATGACGGCTAGTCTATGTAACATTTTTATGTCTACTTTTAACCTAATGCTCCAATATCTACGGTTTACAACAGTAGCTTGTGAAAATATTATTCCATTGATGATGTCAAAAGAAATAAATAAAGTTTTTTGTTTAAAATTCTTTCTTTTTTTTATTTTTTGTTTAGATTTGAATTCGAAACATAAATCTATGTCAAAGCCTATATTTCAAATACACCCTAATCGACGAAGATGGTTAATTATCGCTGTCATATTTCTGGCTATTGTCTTTAATTATTATGATCGCCAGATTGTTTCTATTCTAAAACCTATGTTAAAGGATGAATTTGAATTAGGCGATGAGGGATATGCATTAGTTTTGAATGTGTTTACGGTTTTCTATGCATTGATGTATCCTGTGTCGGGTTGGTTGGTTGATCGATTTGGTGAAAGAAAAATTATGCTGATCGGTGTGTTAGGGTGGTCTACAGCGTGTTTGGGAGGCGGCCTATCCAGAACGTTTGGCTCCTTCTTGTTTTTTAGAGGATTGCTGGGGGCTGCAGAACCGACAAACTTTCCGGCACAGCTGAAAGTAATTACTATTTGGTTTTCGGGAAAACTTCGCGCTACTGCTAATAGCTTATGCGTTGCGGGGAGTTCGGTGGGCGCTATCATTGCGCCTCCTCTAGTAGCTTGGTTAGCTATAAAATATGATTTTCATACAGTCTTTATCGTTGCAGGAATTGTAGGATTTATCATCGCATTACTATGGTATCTCATCTATGTAGAGCCGCCTGCAGAAATATTTAAAGAAGCGGTGGGCGACACAAGGGAGGAGGGGACAAAAATTGGTTTTTCATGGGGGCAATTGTGGGGACGAAAATCGCTATGGGGCATTCTACTCATCCGGTTTGTCAGTGATCCCGTTTGGTATTTCTGTCTTTTTTGGCTTCCTGGGTATCTACAAGAAGAATCGGGATTGACATTGGCGCAGATAGGTATGTTTGGATGGATCCCGTTTTTAGTAGCTGATATCGGCGCCATCGGTACTTCGGCATGGTCGGATAAAATGGTGAGAAAGGGGATAAAGCCGCTAAAAGCACGAAAGATTATGCTGTCATCTGTAGCTGTTCTTGCTCCCCTGTGTTGTTTAACAACCTATGTGCATAATCCTTATCTTACGATTTTGATTTTTGCGCTAGTAGCGGTAGCCTGTTTAAGCTGGCTTTTTACCGTTAGTGTGGTTATTGCCGAAGCGTTTCCAGTCAAGAATGTAGCGTCTGTACTAGGGATAGCGGGAGGATTTGGTGCTTTGGGGGCTGTTCTTTTTAATTATTTCGTCGGACAAATGATGGGATCTGTTGATGCAGGTACCATATTCGTTGCGATGGCTTTTATGCATCCATTAGCCGTCTTGGTATTGTGGACGATGGTCAAAAAGGAAGCTCCTACAGGTAAAATCGATAGAAGTTAATTGAAATAAAAACCTAATAGATAGCATAATAAATGTATAATATGGAAAAGCTAAAAACAATCATGGAGCCGGCGAGGCAAACACCGGTGAGAATGGAAGTAGACGTATTAGTTGTAGGTGGAGGACCTGCAGGTATAATAGCTGCGCAAGCAGCTTCTGGAGAAGGTGTGCGTGTAGCTTTAATAGATAACCGAAGTTTTGTAGGCGGAAATATGACCATCGGTTTGCCTATCTTGGGTTTTTTGGGACAAAAAGGAAACCAGATTATTAAGGGATTGCCCCAGCGATTTATTGACCGGCTGAAGGAAGTAGATGCAGCATCTGAACATAGACCGTGTCCGTTGCATATGAGTTTGACATTGGTAGAACCGGAAGCAGTAAAAAATATAGGGCTAAAAGTATTGGAGGAGGCGGGGGTTAAGGTGTTGCTCTACGTTTTTTCTGCTGGAGTGGTCATGGAGGGAGACGAATTAAAGGGTGTTATTATCGAAAGCAAATCTGGTAGAGAAGTGATTTTAGCAAAAACGATTATTGACTGTACGGGAGACGCTGATGTAGCCTTCCGAGCCGGTGTAGAATGCGATCAAGGCAATGAATCGGGGGGGGTACAGCCACCAACGTTAATGTTTTGTATGGGAGGGGTAGATACCGAGAAGCTACGTATGAGTATTGTTGAAGAGCCACGTACTTATTTAACCGATTTTATTCCTGCCGAATATTTTGGTCAAAACAATCAGTTTATCGTTGTAGGGTTGCGTAGTGTTATGCAAAAGGCGCGGGAGGCAGGCCTTAATTTGCCGGTAGAACGTACCATCTTGATTACAGGATTACGGGAAGGGGAGATTTGGGTAAATATGTCTCGAGTTAATGGTGTAGATGGTACCAATCCGGAGAGTCTCACCTTTGGAGAAATGGAAGGGCGTCGACAGGTACAGGAAATCCAACGCTACCTTAAAGGATTTGTACCTGGATTCGAGAAGGCTGTCTTTACAAAAATGGCTCCCTTTTTAGGTGTACGTGAAACTAGAAGAATTGTAGGTAATTATGTGTTGACAGCAGAGGATTTATTGAGTCAACGCCGTTTTGAAGATGCCATAGCAGTTGCTAGTTATCCTTTAGATATTCATCATCCTGAAGGAGGAGACTGTACATTAACTTGGTGCGGAGATAGTTATGATATCCCTTACCGTAGTCTGGTGCCTCAAAAGGTGAAGAACCTATTGGTGGCGGGTCGTTCAATTTCGACTACACATGAAGCGATGTCGGCTATACGTGTCATGGCTCCTTGTATGGCGATGGGAGAAGCAGCGGGTAGAGCGGCCAAATTAGCGGTCAAACATCAGGCTACACCGGGGGGCATTGACGTAGAGGAATTGCGAGCGGAATTGTTGAAGCATGGTGCTTATTTGGGGGAAGAAGAAAAAATAATAGGGTAATAGCATGAAAAAGAAGAACCTACACCACTCTCGGCGCATGTTCCTGCAATATGCGGGAACGGCTATGGTTTTACCTTTTTGGGGTGGAATAAAACTGGAAGCAAAAGATCTGTCTGTTGCAAAGGATAGCTTAAAAATTTTAACTTGTAATATCCGAGTAGATCTAGAAGATGATGCTAAAAAAGGAGTTGGGTGGAGCGATCGCCGTGAAGCTTGTTTGCATATTATAAAGCAGCGAGATGCAGATGTGATCGGCTTTCAGGAAGTCCTTAAGAACCAGTTCTTAGACCTGAAAGAAAACCTAAAAGAATATTGGGGGATTGGATTTGACGGGCCCGAAATGGATCGATATAGGACCGGTTATCACGGCATTGCTAAAAATCCTCTTTTTTTCAAAAAAAAGCGTTTCGAATTATTGGCTGCAGGTGGGTACTGGTTGTCAGAAACTCCGCTGGTAGCTGGCAGTATATCTTGGGGCTCGGCTCGTGCCAGAAATGCTTCGTGGGTGCGTCTATTGGATAAATCTACTGGGAAAGAATGTAGGATAATAAATTTACACCTAGATCATGTTAATAAAGAAGCTAAGCGTAAACAGATAGAAGTGGTGCTGGAGGAATCTGCTCAATATCCACCTGATTTTCCGCAAATTCTGGTAGGAGATTTTAATGCTTCTGCCGAGACGCCTGTCGTGCAAAGTGTATTCAAGTACGACTGGAAAGACTCCTATACAGAAATTAACGGCGACGGGGAACCAGGATATACGGTACACCTTTTTAAAGGGGATAAGTACGAAAAAAAAGATATCGGAAAAAAAATTGATTTCATTTTTACAAAAGGTGAACAAATAAAATCCATTGCATCCTCCATCATTAGAGATGCCTATAAAGATAGGTATCCTAGTGATCACTATTTTGTAGAAGCTACGTTGACTATCAGTCGGTGATGGGAAGAACAAACTTAATCACAATTATAAACCATGGGTGTGAATAATAGAATTTCTGAAAAAGCAGGGATACCTGCGCATTTAACCTGGGGATACTTAGGTGTTTTAATTTTCATGATGGGGGACGGTGTAGAGCAAGGCTGGTTAAGTCCTTATCTCATCGAGCATGGGATGAATATCCAGCAGTCGGCTTCCCTCTTTACCGTATACGGTATTACTATTGCCATTTCGTCTTGGTTTTCGGGAGTTTTGGCGGAGAGTTATGGGCCGCGTAAGGCAATGCTTATAGGCTTACTCCTTTATATTATTGGAACCATAGGTTTTGTTGGTATAGGGATGGCAAAGCTGGACTATGGGGCGATGTTGTTTTTTTATGCAATCCGGGGCTTCGGATATCCATTGTTTGCCTATTCATTTATGGTGTGGGTTACCTATCGTACTCCACAGAATATGTTGGGAAGAGCGGTTGGTTGGTTTTGGTTTGTTTTCACAGGAGGATTAAATGTGCTTGGTGCCTATTATTCTAGTTGGGCAATAGGGCGTTTAGGTTATGAAAACACGTTGTGGAGTTCGATATTTTGGGTTTTGATAGGAGCATTTTTCGCTTTGGTGCTCAATAAAGATAAATTCGAAACAAAAGCTTCCAAAGGGTCGAAATGGAAAGAATTAGCCAATGGACTTACCATTGTTAAAAAAGAACCTAAGGTATTGCTGGGCGGGATTGTGCGTGTAATCAATACAACAGCACAGTTTGCTTTTCCAGTATTTCTTCCTTTGTATATGGCAGAACATGGCTTTACCACAAAAGAATGGCTGCAAATATGGGGAACGATTTTCACAAGTAACATCATCTTCAATTTGATTTTTGGTTTTGTAGGCGATCGGATGGGCTGGCAGAACACGATCATGTGGTTTGGTGGCGTAGGCTGTGCTATCACCACTATTTTATTTTATTATTCACCGATATGGTTTGGTGGCAGTTACTGGGCAGTTATGGCGGCAGGTGTAGCATGGGGTGCGCTGTTGGCTGGCTATGTGCCTTTATCGGCTTTGGTACCTTCATTGGTCAAGGAAGATAAGGGAGCGGCAATGGCTATTTTGAATTTAGGCGCTGGTCTCCCTGTATTTGTAGGACCGGCACTGGTCGGTGTGCTGATTGGTACGATAGGTAGTGCAGGCGTCATCTGGGTATTGGCGGGGCTTTATGTATTGAGCGCGGTCTTGACCAAATTTATCACCATAGATAAAATAGCGGAATTGAAAGAAATCAAAGAAATTATATAAAATAATAAGATTAAACACTAGCGAATAATGATGAAAGTATTACTTACAGCGCCTTATGAGAATGAAAAGGCGTTGAGAGAACTAGAGGGGTTATTTGATGAAGTCATCTATAGGTCATGGAAGCCCCATGGGCGGGCATATAATCCAACGGAATTGAAAGTGTTATTGGAAGAAACAAAAGCAGACGCATTGATATCCGAACATGATGAAATTACAGCAGATGTTTTACGTGCTAATCCACAGCTAAAATTTGTAGGTATCTGCCGAGGCACACCTTCCAACATCGATTTGGACGTAGCTACTGAGCTAGGGATTCCGGTTTTCAATACACCGGCAAGAAATGCACAGGCGGTGGCCGAGATGTTTA
Source organism: Sphingobacterium chuzhouense (assembly GCF_014692525.1). Taxonomy (GTDB): domain Bacteria; phylum Bacteroidota; class Bacteroidia; order Sphingobacteriales; family Sphingobacteriaceae; genus Sphingobacterium; species Sphingobacterium chuzhouense. The sequence goes on along the minus strand of NZ_JACNYL010000003.1, from coordinate 931,414 downwards.
TTGCTAATGTGATTACGCTTATGCGAAATACATTGCCAGCAATTGATTGGCTAGAGGGCAAGAATTGGGGCGAGGGGGCGCATACCTCGTATCTACAGTTTAAAGGAAATGAGTTGGCGGGTAAAAAAGTTGGAATGGTCGGATTTGGAGCTGTAGGACAGTATACTGCACGAATGTTGTTAAATTTTCCAACAGAGGTTTTATACTTTGACCCTTATTACGAGGATCCTAATCCAGTATATAAAAAAGTGGGTCTAGACGAATTGTTTTCTGTTTGTGATGTGGTCGGAATCCATTTGCCGGTTACTGCAGAAACTCAAGGTATGATTGATAAAAAATATCTTTCCTTATTAAAGAAAGACGCCATTTTTGTGAATACCGCGCGCGCAACTGTAGTAAATCGAGAAGATCTTTTGGGGTTGTTAGAAGCAGAGCAGATTCGTGGAGCTGTATTGGATGTGTTTTATCATGAACCTCCCGATGAGATAGATTACAAGATGATTCATCACAAAAATGTATTGGCAACACCTCATATTGCCGGAGCGACCCATGAGGTGGAAGATCACCACGCTTTTATTATGAACAACAATTTGCGAGCATTTTTTCATGAGGGCGATAAAACTATCAAACAGCTCGTAAATAAAGCGGTTTTAGAAAAACAAACAACAAACTGACTATGGCACAAAAAGAAGCGTATTTAATCGTCGATATAGGTACTGGTAATGCAAGGGTGGGCGTAGCAACGCCAGCAGGTGATATACTGGCCATAAAAAGAGAAAATGTACAGTACCATGCCGATGCTAATTATGAGGAATCCATTTATTTTAACCCAGAAGCGTTATGGCAGCAGATCTTAAAGTTGGCAGCGGAGGCGTTGTCGGATGCAGGAGAAGTCCTTATTAAGGCAATCACATCCACGAGCCAGCGTGAGGGAATTGTTGTGGTCGATAGAGAAGGATTATCCCTCTTGGGCATGCCCAATATCGATCATCGCGGTCGCAAGTGGGAGAAAGAGCTGACCCAAAAGGATCTGGTTTACGAACTGTCAGGACGTTATCCGACGTCCCTATTTTCTGTATATAAATTGATAGGTCTCCGTAATATATATCCCGATTTGTTTGAAAGGACGGCCTGTTTTATGAGTATTAGTGATTGGATACAGTTTAAGTTTTCAGGCATTACCTGTTATGAGCATTCACAGGCATCCGAAACATTGTTGTATGATGTTGAGCGGAAAAAGTGGTCTACAGAACTCATTGCGTTGTTTGACATTCCCAATGATATTTTCCCAACATTGAAACAATCCGGAACGGTATTGGGAAAAGTACTTTCAGACGTCTCTCAGATACTGCACATCTCAGCAGAAGCTGCTGTCGTAGTAGGTGGTGGAGATACACAGTTGGCCATACGCAGCATGGAGCCATCGACAAATGATGTTGTTATCGTCTCGGGGACAACGACACCTATCATTAAGATGGTGGAACGGTATGTTAAAGACAACCATCAACGTACGTGGACAAGTAGGCACATTGATGAATCACATTTTATTTTAGAGGCTAATGCTGGTGTTACGGGCTTGAACTATCAACGTTTAAAAGAGATTTTTTACCCGAATGAAGGTTATGATGTGATTGAACGGGAATTGGACAATACGAGTTATTCCCAGTGTGTAGCGTCTTTGGGATCGTTGATTGCCGATGAAGATGAACCACTGACGAAGGGCGGATTTATTTTTAATGCACCTGTCTCACATCAGCTTACGCGAGGGAGTTTCGTATTTTCTATTTTATGGGATATTGCCTGTTCTATTTATGAGAACTACAAATTTCTGTGCGATGTTTCGCAACATAAGGAAAGCTATATCTGGGCATGTGGCGGTGGAATAGAAAGTAAAAAGCTACGACAGTTTTTGGCGAACTTACTTGGTAAAAGCATTCGGATTCGGGCAACATATCGGCAGGCATCTGTTTTGGGTGGTGTTTTTGTCTGTAATGATGCGCTTGGAACAGATAATGCAACACCGGTGTTGCTGGATGAAACATTTCCGGAAAACCATGAGCAATTTGAACAGCTATATGTAGAGTGGAAGAATGCCCGTAAAACCTTTAAACAACTCATATCCTAACATGCAAGTATACTTTATAGGGATAGATATTGGAACACAAGGAGCAAGGGTTATTCTTGTTGATCAGCAGGGGATGTTAGTCGCTTCTGCTTCCCGTTCTTTTGTGTTAGATGAGCGTTCGCGGGAAGAGCAGTCACCTACCATCTGGTGGAATGCTTGTGAGAAGCTTCTTGACGAAATCTTGAATGGACTGTCAGCAGATTTTGATAAGTCAGCCATACAGGCTGTATCCGTTACCTCGACGTCCGGTACGGTTATTCCTTTGGACGTAAATAACCAGCCGCTTCATAATGCTATTATGTATAGCGATGGAAGGTCTGCTGAACAAGGAAAACGTATTCAGAAAATAGCCTTGAGACACGTGAAAGATGGTTATACCGGATTTAATGCCTCCAGCGGTATCAGTAAGATACTCTGGTTTATGGAGCGTTATCCCGAACAGAGAGGTCGTATTGCCCTATGGATCCACGCATCGGATTATATAGTAGGCAAATTATCTAATATTTATAACACAACAGATTATACGAATGCATTGAAATCGGGGTATGATGTCGCCGATTTAAAATGGCCGACGTATATAATCGATGAATTGGGGTTGAAAAAAGAATGGCTGCAGAAAGTGGTTCCATCGGGTACGGTGGTTGGACTGTTGCAAGAAGGTTTAGCTACCCGTTGGGGACTCAAAAAGATAAAGGTAGTCGTTGGGATGACAGACGGTTGCGCGAGTCAGGTGGCATCTGGTGCGGTTAAGCCGGGCGATTGGAATACGACTATCGGTACTACGTTAGTCATTAAAGGTGTAACACGAAACCAAGTAATTGACCCTTTGGGACGGTTATATAGCCATCGACACCCCGAAGGGTATTGGATGCCGGGTGGTGCAAGCAATACGGGTGCAGATTGGATTACCGTTGATTTTTCTTCGGATATATTACAATGGAACCGAGCGGCGGAGAAATTGATACCCACGGGTAAAATTGCCTGGCCGTTGCTGCAAGAGGGCGAACGCTATCCGCTAATGGCACCACAAGCACGGGCGATTGCGCCGGAACAAGTATCTAAATCAGAATTGTATGCTGCGAACTTAGAAGGCGTAGCTTGTATTGAGCGGCTTGCCTATGAAATTATTGAAGAACTATCCGGTGAGAAAGTTGCTGCGGTGTATGCTGCCGGAGGTGGTAGCAATAGTGAGGTATGGTTAAAGATAAGAGCTGCTGTATTGAACGTACCTATCTATAAATGTAAAGCCGCAAGCGGTGCATTAGGTGCAGCAATCATGGCAGCTTCAAAGACCTATTATTCATCCGTCACGGAAGCAGTTTCCCACATGACCATTATGGAAAAGGAGATTTTTCCTGATATGGAACTAGTGGCTCAGTATGAAACACAATATCAACAATTCAAAGAGGAACTTAAGACATTAAATTATTTATAGATGGTTACAATTTGTTTGCTCAGACATGGCGAAACATCATTCAATGCCGACGGAAACAGATACTGTGGTCGAACGGATGTTGAACTAACGGCAAAGGGAATTTCCCAAGCGAAGAAAATGTATGAATTGTTAGAAGAATACTGTTTTGATGCCGTTTATTCTTCTTCATTGCAAAGAGCCCGAAAAACGGCGGAGATTGCCTCAGGTAATGCCAAAAAAGTTTTAGTTGATGACCGTTTGATAGAGGTTGACTTTGGGGAATGGGAAGGTTTACGTCCGGATGAATTTCAAACAAAAGACCCGGAATCTTGGGCAAACTGGATGGCAGCACCTGAACGGTTCGCAGCAGGAAGAACTGGAGAAACCGCTATGCAGGTGATTTCTCGACTGCAATCCTTCTATGACGATTTGATAGAGAGATATAGTGGTAAAACCGTTTTGGTCATTGGGCATAATGGAGTGAACCGATTGTTTTTAGCGAGCCAATTAGGGATGCCGTTAAAAAACTATAGACGCTTGGTTCAAGAAAATTCGGCACTGACATTACTTACTTTATCACAACATCAAGGTTGCCAATTGCTAAAATTAAACGCTTAAATAAATAGGTTTATCCATTAACAAATTTATTATGAAACCGATCCCAACATTGTCGGGAGAGCTCTCATCAACAAATAAAAGAAAAATAATTAGATGAAAACCATTCTACATCCTATTGCGCTCTGCTTCTTATGTATATTAACTGCCTCTTCTGTAACAGCACAGAAACTCCATAAACTGAATTTTAGCAATGTAGAGGAGATGTACTCGTACTTTAAGTATGCGCCCGGCAAAAAAATTATTAGTGGTCATCGTGGAACAATGGAGAGGGGACTTCCTGAAAACTCCGTGGCCGCTATGAAGGAGGTGTTGAAATATACTCCCGCTATTTTCGAGATAGATCCACGTTTGTCCAAAGACGGTGTGCCGATTATGGTGCATGATGCAACCTTAGATCGCACTACGACAGGGACCGGGAAAGTTGCTGATTATACTTGGAAAGAACTTAAAAAATTACGGTTGAAAGACCGTCAGGGTAATCCCACTAAATATCGTATCAACACGTTAGACGAAATGATTAAGTGGGCGAAAGGAAAGACCGTCCTCAATCTAGATAAAAAAGATTTGCCTTTGGAGGTAACAGCTGAAATAATTCGAAAGCATAATGCCTATAAATGGGTATGGGTTACGGTGCATAACGTAGAACAAGCGAGATTTTATTTAGACAAAAATCCCAATCAATACCTATCTATGCACATAAAGGATAAAAAGGCTTTGGAGGAATTTAAAGCTTCCAGATTGCCCTATGATAGAATGATTGTCTATATCGGACCTGAAATAAAAGAAGCTAACCAGACGATGTATGAATTCTTTAAATCCAAAGGTGTGATGTGCATGATATCGACTGCGCCAACGTATGATAAGCTACCAACAAAAGAAGAGCGGGCAGAGAAATATCGTGCGGTATTTAACGACGGCGCTACGGTGTTGGAGTCTGATTTACCTATTGAGGTGAGTGAGGCGATAAAATAATGGAAATATTGAATATTCGTTATTGAAATTCATTACTGATAACAAAAGATAGTAGGTGCAAATAATTATAATTTTGTATTCTTAAAAGAAAGATGAATCTATAATTGCGATAACGTTTGTGCAATTCTGCTACAAAACAATTATAAACATATAAATACCAAATATTGATGTCAAAATCGCGAATTATTGTTATAGGGAGTTCCAATATTGATATGGTTATCCGCACAGATTGTTTCCCGAAGCCGGGAGAAACAATCTTAGGTGGGGACTTTTTTATGAACCAAGGGGGAAAGGGTGCCAATCAAGCGGTCGCAGCTGCTAGATTGGGCGGTGATGTCCTTTTTGTGTCGAGTGTCGGTAATGATATTTTTGGAAAAATGACTTTACAGTCGCTACAACAGGAGGGTGTGGATGTAGAATACATCCGTATAGATAGTGGAAGTCCTTCGGGCATAGCGATCATCACAGTAGATCGCAATGGTGAAAACAATATTGTGGTCGCTCCCGGAGCTAATAGCACGTTGTCCCCGACAGATATACAGCGTGTTGAGCATTTGATCGAGGAAGGAAGCTTTATGCTGATGCAATTGGAGATTCCAATCCAAACTGTAGAATATGTAGTGTCTAAAACTATAAATAGAGGCGCAAAAGTTATTTTAAATCCGGCACCTGCACAAGACTTGTCGCAACTCCTATTATCACAGATTTATCTGCTTACACCCAATGAGGAAGAAGCGTCCCTTCTGAGTGGTATATCCGTACATGATGTATCTTCTGCACGAGAAGCAGCAAGAAATTTAACCGAAAGAGGGGTACAGAATGTGATTATCACGATGGGAGCCAAAGGTGCGCTGGCTCTATATGAGGGAGAATATATATATATGGAAGCTCAAAAAGTCACCGCTTTGGATACGACAGCTGCGGGAGATGTATTTAACGGTGCATTGTTTGTAGCCTTGAACGGAGGAAAGTCTATTAGGGAAGCTTTGAAGTTTGCAGGCCAAGCGTCGGCTATAGCTGTTACTCGTTTAGGTGCGCAATCGTCGTCGCCATATTTGGACGAAATAGAGAACCGTTACTAATTATACAAACAATCTAAGTATTAATTATGTTTATCGTACACGATTATTTTCAAGCAGTATTTTTCTGTGTTATCACGATGCTCTGTTGGGGATCATGGGCTAATACACAGAAACTTGCCAGCAAGAATTGGCGTTTTGAATTGTTTTATTGGGATTATGTGTTGGGCATTATGATCTTTTCATTGCTTAGTGCATTTACCTTTGGGAGCATCGGACAGGAAGGAAGGGGCTTTGTGGCAGATTTGCAACAGGCTGAATGGGGGAACATACGAAGTGCGATCATCGGAGGTATCGTCTTCAATGCCGGCAATATCCTGCTTTCGGCTGCAATTGCTATTGCCGGGATGTCGGTGGCTTTCCCGGTTGGCGTGGGTATAGCGCTGGTGCTTGGGGTGTTGATCAACTATATGACGGCACCAAAAGGAGATCCTGTTTTGCTGTTTGTCGGTGTAGCGTTGGTCATGGTCGCTATATTGGTCAATGCCTGGGCTTATAAACTAAAAAGTGCAGGTACGACTGACAAAGCCAATACCAAGGGTATAGTGCTTGCTGTATTGGCAGGTATACTGATGGCTTTCTTTTATCGATTTATCGCGGCTTCGATGGATCTGGAAAACTTTGTATCGCCTGAACTCGGAAAGATGACACCCTATACGGCTGTTTTTATATTTTCAGTGGGAATATTGCTCAGCAATTTGCTTTTTAACACTATTCTAATCAATCGTCCTTTTGTCGGTAATCCGACGAGCTACGCAACTTACTTCAAAGGTGGATTTGGCACGCACCTGACGGGGATATTGGGCGGTATAATCTGGGGGGTGGGCAATTCACTCAACCTAATTGCAGCGGGTAAGGCCGGCCCGGCTATTTCATACGGACTGGGACAAGGAGCCACGTTAGTTGCAGCGCTGTGGGGTGTGTTTATTTGGAAAGAATTTAAGGATTCACCGATCAATGTGAACGGTAAGCTGGCGATGATGTTTCTGTTATTTTTAGTAGGATTGGGACTGATTATCGCAGCGGGACAATAATAAGTAGTATAAAAAATATGAGAATGAAAAATATTGTATTAGCAGTTTTTATTTTACTTGGACAGGATGCATTTTCCCAACACCATACCCATCCGTTCTATATGGAGGGCAAGTTTAAGGTTATTTTGGATACAGATATGGGAAATGATATTGACGATGCGTTGGCGTTGGATATGTTATACAAATATGCAGACCAGAGGAAAGTCAACTTATTGGCGATTATGAACAATAAACAATCGGATTACTCCACACGGTTTATTGACCTGATGTCTACCTGGTACGGTTATAAGAAGATTCCTATAGGCAGGATTGAAAAGGGTGTATTTATTAATGACTATGTAGATTATAGTAAGAATATGGTTGAGTATAACGATACAACCAAACTATACAAATATTCGATCGAAAGACATGACGAACTATTAGAGGCACATGAACTTTATAGAAAAATTCTGGCTAAGCAGAAAGATCAATCGGTAGTGGTTATATCGGTTGGTTTTTCTACCAACCTTGCCAGATTATTACAATCTAACCCGGATAAGCATTCTCCATTAAGTGGCCTGGAACTAGTAGCAAGAAAGGTGAAATACCTCTCGGTCATGGCAGGCTCATTCGGCGAACGGAAACGTGCAGAATTTAATGTGATCCATGATCGTCCTGCAGCACAGTATGTCATGGCTAATTGGCCCACAGGTATCGTGCTTTCACCATTTGAAGTAGGCACGAGTGTTATCTATCCAGCCACGACCATTGAGCAGGATTTTGATTGGACTGCCAACCATCCCCTAGTAGATGCCTACAAAAAGTATAGATCATTCCCCTACAATAGGCCAACCTGGGATCTCACCTCGGTATACTATGTTGTAGAACAAGAGGAAAATCTCTTAAATATCTCCAAATCAGGTACACTAAAAGTGGATGATGAGGGTTTTACCCATTTCTCGGAACAGACGAATGGCAAGCATTACGTTTTGTCTATCACTACCGATAATGCAAAATTGCTACAACGGTACTTTATTGACCTGATTAAGCAAAAACCAAAGCGATATCATAACTAACTATATATAAGATTTTTTTGTATTATTGTAAATAATAGATCAACTTAAACATATTATGCAGAATAAACTTCCAATTGTTTTATTAACCGTTTTTTTCCTAGCTTTTATAAATGTTCCAGCAGTAGTAGCCCAACAGAAAATTAAAATTTTATCCTACAATGTATTATACGGGCTACAAAAGGATTCCGTTGAAAACATAGAGAGGTATAAACAACTCATCAATGAACTACAACCCGATATCGTTGCAACACAAGAAATGAATGGTTGGACACAAAAAACATTGGAGGAGCTTGCTAAAAGCTATGGACATTCTTATGCGTTACAATCAAAAGAAACCGGATTTCCTGTTGCGTTAACGTCCAATACTCCGTTAGTAAATTTTAAGAAAATAACGGAAAATATGTGGCATGCCTATATTTACGCCAAAGTAAAAGGTCTCCATATCTTTGTTATTCATTTCTCGCCTTTCAGTTATCAGAAACGTTTGGAAGAAGTTACTGAGATTATTGCGCAGGCGGGCGAGCTACCGGCTGGCGAACCAATATTGATCATGGGTGATTTTAATGCTATGGCGGAATCGGATCGTGAGCAATATGGAGGAAACCTTGTGCAAACAATGCAAAAAAGCGAAGAAAAGCATGCACATATCCGTAATCTGAATAACGGACAAATTGATTATTCTGTCCTAAACAAGCTCAAAGAAGCAGGGTTTAGAGATTCATACAAGCTGTTGAACAAAGAGTTCATCAGCAGTTTACCTACCTTCAAAGATGGTAACGGAAAAATCACGCGAGCACCATCAGGCATACCAAGACGTATAGATTTTTTATGGTGCAATGATGCGGCGGCTAAGCGGGTAATAACTAGTACGATATTAAAAAACGCGCAAACACATTATATCTCTGATCATTATCCGGTATATGTGGAAATGACTGTTGAATAATTTCTTTATGTGCTTCGGTTTTTTCGCTTACTCCACTTCTTTTACTTCTACCCGAACCGCATATGAATTAGGTCGCACACCCCGTCCGTATTTAATTGCGTAATGTTTGGTAAACTCAGCACCGAAATATAAAATGGCCGCGGAGTAATATACAAAACTGAGCAAAATTATAATTGAACCAGCTGCCCCAAACGAGCTTGCGGTAACATTGGACGACAAATACCATGAAATAAGAGATTTCCCTAATAAAAAAAGTAGGGCGGTGAAGATTGCACCCCATAGTACATCACGGAAGCGCGTTCTAGCATCAGGAAGAAAAGCAAAAACACAAGCAAATAAGGTTGCGATAATAAAAAACGATACCCCTGTGTTAATTAGGTTAATCATTTGCAAATTGATGTTGGGGATATATTCACCTAAAAAATCACCCACTTTCCCCATTAAAAGTCCAATTACGCTACTAAGGATAAGAGATGCCATGAGAAGAAATCCCAAACCTAAAATCATAGAGAAAGAAAGAAGGCGATCCATAATGATTTTAAGCCACCCTTTTTTTGGTTTTACTTTGATTTGCCAGATTTCATTGATGGAGTTTTGGATATCGACAAAGATTGTGGTAGACGAAAAAATAAGCGTACCGATACCGATATAGAGACCGATACTGTTTTTACTCTCCAAAGATATTTTTTGAATGGCTGAGTCGAGCATGTTGGCGATATCAGGGCCGAAAAGCTGATTGAGTTCGGTCATAATTTCATCTCGAGCACCGTTTGGACCTTCCATCTGGCTACCATAAAAGAAACCCAAAGCCCAAATTAAAATTAATATCAAAGGGCCGATAGAAAACACCGTATAATAAGCTAACGAAGCACTTTTTTTAAAACATTTATCGTTGAGGAAACCATTGACTGCGTCGAATAGAAGCAGTCCAAACCCTTTTAGTTTTTGCCAAAGCGTTTCTTTCTCCATGCGTATAATTTTGTTTTTAATGTTCGTATAACCGGTTGATTATATCTTCCGTATTTTTTAGAATGATTTTTCTTTTCAGACTCAGCTTGGGAGTCAGTTCACCGTTGTCGATCGTCCATTCTTTGGGAAGAAGCTCAAATTTTTTTACTTTTTCCCACTGCCCAAAGCCAGTATTTAAGCGATCAATCTCCCGCTGGTATTTTTCGATGACCTGTGCATCCTTAACGATCTCTTCCTTCGAAACAAAAGATATACCTTTATGTTTGCACCATTTTTCCAATTCTTCGAAAGCAGGTACAATTAGTGCTGCAGGAAAACGCTGATTTTCGCCAATAACCATCACTTGCGCAATCAGTGTAGATTCCATCAGTTTGTTTTCCACTGCTTGCGGTGCCACATACTTACCGCCAGCGGTCTTAAACATTTCTTTTTTCCGATCAGTAATTTTAAGGAATCCATCTGAGGTAATCTCGCCAATATCGCCAGTATGCAAATAACCTTTTTCGTCAATTACTTCACGAGTGGCCTCTTCATTTTTATAATAGCCCGGACTTATGCTTGGACCTTTAACAAGGATCTCTCCGTCGTCTGCAATTTTCACATCTAGATTCTTCAATACCCGTCCGACGGTGCCAAATTTAACGTCGGTTCCCGCATGTGAGTTGACCGCTATAACAGGGGATGTTTCCGTTAGACCATAGCCTTCCAATACTTTGATGTCTGCTGCCCAAAAAATGCGACCCAATCGTTCTTGAAGAGCGGCACCGCCCGATATAATCAATTTGATGTTCCCGCCGAGTGCCTCTTTCCATTTAGCAAAAATAAGTTTGCGTGCAATACTCAGTTTAAACCGATAGAAAAAGCCGTTTTTTGGCGGTTCTTGAAACTGGTGTCCAAGTTCTACAGCCCAGAAAAATAAGGCTTTTTTAATACCCGTTAATGCCTTTCCCTTTTCAATTATCTTGTCGTATACTTTTTCTAGAACGCGAGGCACAGTCGTAAAAATCTGCGGTTTTACATCGTTGATATCGGCTACAATATTATCCAAGTTTTCCGCATAATAAACTTGGATGCCTTTGGAAAGATAAAGATATACCACCATCCGCTCAAAAATGTGGCATAAGGGCAAAAAACTTAGTGCTTTGGTCGTATCTTTCGGAACAAGATATTGGCAGGCTTCCACGTTGCTGAGAATGTTTTTATGCGTCAAGAGTACACCTTTCGGTTTTCCAGTTGTGCCGGAAGTATAGATGAGTGTGAGCAAATCATCACTTTGCACAGCATCCTTATAAGGTTGCAGATCGGTATCTTTTGATGCACCTAGATCGATGAGGTCTTGGTAGCATGGTTTGCCCAGTACGTCATCGAAAGTATATATCTCTATGGACAATTGCTGTTCTTGTATAGCCTGTCCCGCTTTTAGAGCGAGCTCCGCATTACTTGCAAAAAGCAATTTCACTTCTGCATTATTGAGGATAAAAGAAAGATCTTGCGCCGATAGTGTGGGATACAACGGAACAATAGCAATTCCAAGCTGGTTACAGGCGAAGTCTACAATATTCCATTCAGGACGGTTTCCCGACATTAGGGCGACTTTATCTCCTTTTTTCAACCCCTTGGAAAGAAGAGCTTTGCTGAGATTGTTGGTAAGCGCTATAAAGCGCTCGCTGGAGTAAAGTTGCCATTCTCCATCCTTTTTCCCTGCAACCATACAGGTGTTGGCGTTCACGGATACACATCCGTCTAGAATATCAAACAATCTATTTAGCTGACTCATATATCGCTCCTATTATGAGGTTTACAATCTTGTATTCCTATACTAAGATAATGTTTTTACGAGAAAAGTGCGAATATCATACCAAAAATATCAGACAAATGATAACAGAATTTAACTTTTGAACGTTTAAATAAAATATTACTTTTGGTGAACGTAAAACTTAGTACAGTATTCATGAAGAAAGCAAATTGGCTGTTATTGACATTAGGAATTATTTTATTTTCATTTGATACATCATGGGCACAATTGGATAGCCAACATGCTGTGGGTGGACGCTTTGGAAGTGCCACGGGTTTTAGTTACCGCTATACGTTAGCAGATGATCGAGCTGTGGAGGGAATCCTTAGTATACAGAGCAATTCTAAATCAAGACGGTTCCGACTGGTTGGACTTTATCAATATCATAGACCTTTGGCAGAAAACTTTACTTGGTTCTATGGATTTGGCGGTAGCGTAGGGAGTTTTCGTTACAAATCTGAGGTCATTCAGACAACAAATCCGGATGGCTCCGTCACAACGAGACGTACCGATCCAAAATCGGAGCTAGCGTTGAGTATAGATGGTATAGTGGGAATAGAATACAATATTCCGACGACACCACTTTCCGTTTCGCTGGACGTTAAACCTTATTTCGACTTTTTGCAGGAGAGTTCGATCAAGTTGATAGATCCTTTTGGCCTGACTATTCGATATAAATTTTAATAGGATACCGAGAGCCAGATCTCGCCTATGTTCTTTTCAGTAGGTGTTGCATCTGGCTTTTCTCGAATACTCCATTGCTGTCTGGTCGAACGGCGAAGTGGAGTATGTATGGTACGTATTAATCCGTCTCTGGAAATCAATACGTCAATAATTTCATCTATTTGACCATTTTGCAGGATAAGCTCCAATTCTTTGCCAGCAATGTCTAGCCTGTTTCCATTGATGGCAATCAGTTCATCGTCAACATTTAACCCAGCATCCCAAGCAGCTGAACCACGCTCTACATTTTTAATGACTATTCGTCCGTCTTGGTTTGCTATTTTGATTCCTAAAGACAGTTCTTGCCTGTCACGATTTAAATCAATCAATTCATATCCAACACGGTTGAAATACATATTATAGTCAAGTTCCTCCGTACTATGTGCTGCTTTGAAAATCGCCGAGAGATCTACACCTGTTACCGTCTCTGCCAACGCTTGAAACTCTTTCTCTTCGAAGCCTCTGTTTTCCTTTTTATAAAACGAGTGATAAGCAGCTCGAAGCACGTCATCCAGTCGTTTTGTACCCTGTGTTTCTGCCAGAATATAAAGATCTAGTGCAACGGCTAGCATCGCGCCCTTGTTATAGTAGGATATACTTGTATTTGCGGAGTTTTCATCGGGTCTATAATGTTTTATCCATGCATCAAAACTGGCTAAAGCAGCAGATTGGACACGGTAACCCGGACGATTATATACTTGGTTGAAATCATTAACTAGCATATCAAGGTATTCCTGTACGGAGAAGAAGCCGCATCGTCGGATGATGAGATTGTCGTAGTATGAGGTGAATCCCTCCATTATCCAAAGGCCTGTAGTATAGTTCTCTTCATCGTAATTGAACGGTCCTAATTCTTTTGGACGAAGCCGTTTTACATTCCAAAGATGAAAATACTCGTGAGCTACGAGGCATAGGAAGTTTTTATAAGCGTTAGGCACTTGATATGCATTTCGGCTAGCCCCCAACACCGTAGAGTTGAGGTGTTCTAATCCACCACCACCCGTTTGATAGTTATGGGTAATAAAAACATAATTTGTATTTGGATTTTCTCCCCATATTGCCGTCTCTTCTTCTACTATCTTTGTTATATCAGATGTCAATTGTTGTTTGTCGTAATTTCCACCCCCCACCATGGCAAACTCATGTGGCACACCTGCTGCTTCGAAATGCCATATATCTTGATTTCCAATTTCGATAGGAGAATCATACAGCGTATCAAAGTTTTCCGCGTAAAAGATGTGTTCATGGGTAGCCGTTTTTGGTAAGCCTGTTGAAATGTGGTGCCATTTCTCTGGAAGTATAATCGCTAAAGTGCAGGGAAGATCGATATGATTTTTTATATACATGAAGGTAGCCGCTGGGCTAAGAAATGCGCGGTCTACATTGATCATATTTGTTCTCACGGATATTTCGAAACCATATACCCGATATCGTATTTTAATATGGTTAGATGGACTTTGTACACGCCATGTATTTTTAGAAATCTTCATGCAATGGATACGGTCTGCAGTTGCAAAAGCTTCAACAAGTTCCACATGACGTTCGTATTCGCGGATCAGGTAGGAGCCTGGTGTCCATACAGGCATACCAAAGTCCAGTGTCGTCCCGGTGAAATCACTAATATCCATTTCAATTTCTACATAGTGCGTTTGAGGTTCCGTAAACGAGATGGTAAAATGTATGCGAGGATTTGACATGATCTGCTGATTTTATCGCAAAGCTACACAGATTGAAGCAAAGCTTCAAAAGTATTTTATACACGAAAAATTGTTATCTTTGGGATGCACAATATAAATTTAAACAGCATATATGATTTTAGTTGCAGATAGTGGTTCTTCCAGTTCTGATTGGATGCTTAATTTGCCAGACAGTGCACCTTTATCTTTTCGTACAAAAGGATTGAATCCATTTTTTGTAAATGAGAAAGAAATTGCCCGGGTAATGCAGGAAGTTCCTGAAATATTGCCCTATGCGAGCGAAATTCATGAAGTTTATTTTTTTGGAGCCGGATGTGTCACACCCGATAGACGGGAGATCGTTTCCAATGCACTGACGGAAATTTTTCCAACCGCATTTATTTCTGTTGAAAGTGATATGTTAGGATGTGCCTATGCTACCTGCGGACACAATAAAGGGTATGTTTGTACGATAGGTACAGGGTCAGATATAGGCTATTACGATGGTGAAGAATTGCATCCAAGTGTACATGGAGTGGGATATGTGCTAGGCGATGAGGGATCGGGCGCTTGGTTAGGGAAGCGGCTTATCGTAGATTTCCTTTACGAGAAGATGCCGAAAGACCTAACTAAAAAATTCGCAGAGAAATATCGTGTCAATAAAGATATCGTCATAAAAAATGTATATCAAAAAGACCGTCCCAATGCCTATCTGGCATCCTTTGTAGAATTCATGGCCGAAAATAGATTGCATCCCTATATCGACGCGTTGTTAAAAAATGGATTTGATGAATTTATCCGTACGCATGTTATTACATATCCAGACTTTTGGGAGTATAAAGTTAACTTTGTAGGCGGTATTGCCTACCATTTTGATTTACAGTTACGTGAAGTATGCGAGGTATTGGGTGTTCGTGTAGGATCGATTTTAAGTAATCCGATAGAACAATTATTCCATTTTGTTGTTGAAAGAGAAACAAAACTGATCATTAAGTGAAGAAGGGAGAATAAATTAGATACAGATGAAAATAATAGCGAGTATAATATTATGGGCTTCGATGATGTCCCCGACGGCGTCGATTTATGATTTCAGTTTCACATCCATCGATGGCAGAGAAGTGAAGATGTCGGAATTTAGGGGCAAAAATATATTAATTGTCAATACGGCTTCAAAATGTGGCTTCACCAAGCAATATAAAGATTTACAGGCTATGCATGAGCAGTATGGTCACAATTTGGTGATTATCGGTTTCCCATCTGATAACTTCGGCGGGCAGGAACTTGATAGTAATGCGGAAATCCAAGATTTCTGTGAAAAAAATTACGGGGTCACTTTTTTATTGTCTGAAAAAATTAATGTGAAAGGGAAGGATATCAATCCCTTGTTTAAGTTTTTGACTACACAGGAAAATCCTGATTTTACAGGAGATATTAAATGGAATTTTGAGAAGTTTTTGATCAATAAAGATGGGAAGTTAACACATCGCTATCGCTCTCGTACGAACCCATTGGACAAAGCGATTACTAGTAATTTATAGGTTTTCGTCCCGTAATCCAAAATAGCATGTACGGCAACGTGGCTCATAGTTGTTTTTCTCCCCTAGAAGTATACGATCTTCACTTGTTGTTATCCGGTAGGAATAGGTCGCGGGTGCACCACACTGCACACAGACAGCGTATACCTTCGTAACATGTTCAGCCATTGCCATGAGGGCCGGAACAGGGCCGAAAGGAAGTCCCTTATAATCCATGTCTAATCCCGCTACAATGACGCGGATACCTCTATTGGCCAGCTGCACACAAACGTGCGGAAGTTCATCATCAAAAAATTGAGCCTCATCAATACCAACAACCTTTGTTTCATTGCTCAATAGTAAAATGGCCGAGGAATGTGCGATCGGTATTGACGGAATGCTGTTACTATCGTGCGATACAATGGCATGATCGGCGTAACGAATGTCCATGGCCGGCTTAAATATCTCTATGGGCAGCTTAGCAAATTGTGCTCTTTTCATCCGTCGGATCAGCTCTTCCGTTTTACCGGAAAACATAGAGCCACAGATGACTTCTATGCTGCCTGCTTGTTTATTCTTTAGGATAAAACTATGTTCGGAAAATAGCATGGGATTCTTTAAATTATTCTTCCCTATAATCTGTGCTAATATCGAAATTATATCTTAAATTTGAGTGTTCTATATCAAAAAACGAGGTGTAAAAATGGCATATACAAAGGAATCTATATTTTCAAAAGTAGGGGAACTGTTGGTGGAGATTAACGATGATTATACAATATTATCAGATAAAAATATAGTAGAATCAGATGAAGTCTTGTTATTATTGGAAGCAAAGGCTAAATTTTTAACGAGCCATATCGAGGTACTACGAAAATTAACGGCAACGACAGGAGGGGAGGGGGAGATTCAGGAAGTCCCATCGATAGAAGAGCAACAGTCAGAAGTGGACGCTGTAGAAGCAGTTCAGAACGACCAGAGACAAAGTAGTGGCGAATCTGGTTCAATAGATGAGAAACCTCGGGTTGCCGAACAAACACAGACGGAGGTACCTCCATTGGAAGAAAATCCGCAGCATATTGCGGCAGACGAAGAGGAGCCGTTGGCACCACAAATACAATCGACACCTATTGAAAAAGGAGAGCAACCTCATCAAGTAGCAGAGGAGCCCGAAAGCTTCAGGCAGGAAGAAATTAAGTTTCAACAAGAGCCCGTTGAAGACTCGAAACCGGAGGTTGTTGTTAACGAAGTTATAGAAAAACCCAAGGAAATTGTATTGGAAGAAAGCCAAAGTATACCGGATACTGAGGAAGAGAAACCGACACGTCCATTGACATTGAATGAAATTCTTCAACAGCAACGTAAAACAGGAGCAATCACAGCAACAGCAGTATCGAGCTCGACATCCTCGGCTCCGACAGGAGGGGATAAAGATAAAATAGTGGATCTGAAGTCTTCCATCAGTCTGAACGACAAACTGTTGTTTATTAAAGATTTATTTAATGGTTACTCACTAGCATATAGTGAAGCAATCGAACTTTTGAATCGATATGCTACTTTTGCGGAAGCGGATACTTTTTTACAGACAAATTACGCATTGAAAAATAACTGGGCAGATAAACCACAAACAGTAGAGAAACTATATGCAATTTTGCGAAAAAAATTTATGTTTTAGAAAAAATCGATATAGCATAAAAAAAGGGCCTATCGCCTTTTTTATGCTATATCGAACTGAACCCAATCCGTTCCTTTTCGTCCGTAAATAAAATATTTTGGTTGTACAATCTCTGCACATATTTCTAAATCATGTAGAAAATCGCTGCTCTCCATTCCAAAATTTCTTTTTTGAATAATATATACATTATTTGATTGTACGGCGTCCGTTCTACTTAATATTTCGTCTAAAAGAAGAGCGGGTACATCTGTATAGAGTTTGTCGTTTTCTTGAACAATGAATAATAAGGATGGATTATCGTATTTCTCTGTAAGCAGTTTTCCTCCTGCAATAGCTATGCTATCCCCAAGTTGTTCATTAAATAGGGGTTGAAAACCTGTTTTCTGTTCCAGTATAAGAACCGAAGGGCGTTGATCTTCGGGAATGAATTTAAGTTTGTGTATGAGGATATTGATCTCTTCATCCAAATGTTCAGCCAAATTCGGCTGAGTTTGTTGCATATTTTTAAGTAACGTATTATAAAAGTTAAGATTTTGCATGTATGTTGCGCTCATTAAGTTGCTGTAAAGTTAAGTTTTTGTTTGTTCTTTTTTGTCCCTATGTCATAGGTTTCGTAAATTGCATCATAAAACGAGGGATAGATTATGTTTGACAAATTGTTTCAGGCGCAGCAAAAGGCCGAAGAAGTAAAAAAGCGTTTAGATAGTATTTCTGTTTTTGGAGAAACAGAAGGTGGTAAAGTGAGAGTCGTAGCTTCGGCTAGTAAAGAAATAAGAGAAGTTACCATTGATGACGAGTTTCTTAAGCAGCTCGACGATAAAGAGGAATTGGAGGAGCTGCTGGTCGTCGCATTGAATAAAGCTTTGCAGCAAGCAGAAAACGTTAGCCAGGCGGAAATGCAAGTCGTGTCACAAGATTTACTTGGCGGTCTTGGCGGCTTGGGAAATTTATTTGGGAAATAGAGATTGGAGACCGGAAACTAGAGATTAGCAATAAGCTCTGATTACGAATTACGAATATCTAAAAAGAAATGGAAGTTACTTATTATGGACAGTCATGTGCCGCGTTTGATTTCAACGGAAGTAAAGTATTGTTAGATCCTTTTATTACGTATAATCCGTTGGCAAAAGATATTGATGTCAACGTTTTAAAACCTGATTATATTTTTTTAACGCACTGCCATGAAGACCATGTGGCAGACATGAAAAATATTCAATCGAATAGCGGTGCCACGGTTGTGGCCGTTGTGGAGACTGCAGCGTGGGTGAGAAAACAAGGGGTGCCGGACGACAAAGTTATAGAATATAATTTTGGTGGTACGCTTTCTTTACCTTTTGGAAAGGTAAAAATGGTTTATGCGCTGCATACCAACAGTACACCCGAGGGAGATTATGCAGGTGTGCCAGTAGGGTATGTGTTTTTTGTGGGTGATAAGAAAATCTATTTTGCAGGGGATACGGCTTTAACGTTGGAGATGAAGTTATTGGAAGATTTACAACTAGATTGGGCGTTTCTGCCTATTGGCGGGCATTATACAATGGACGTTGACGATGCTATTAAAGCTGCCCAATTTGTAAATTGCAAAAATATTATTGGAGTGCATTATAATACTTTCCCGCCTATTCATATCGATATGGAAGAGGCTAAGCAGAAATTTGAAGCAAACGGATTGCATTTGCACTTGCCGAAAATTGGTGAATCGATCGCATTATAAAGACGTAGAGACGGGCAATTGCTCGTCTCTACAAAAAATATTATTAATTCTTCGTTGTTCTATTGATGTGGTATACCACCAAATCATCTATTGGCGAGCGTATGATCTTACCAACTTCCATTCCATAGCGCTTAGCCGTCTCTTCTAAAACATTGCGGAAATTATAGGCCACAGAACCAATACAATTGAAAGTATGCTTCTGATAATCGGGGTATTTGCTAACTAGATTCTTAAAGAATGTATCAAAAGCCTCTTCCACTATACCGCGTGTATACTCGATATTGACGTTGTTATCATATACAAATTTGCTGAAACTAGCACAGAACCGATTAGCTAGGGGTTTTGTATAAACGTTGTCCATGATTTCATCAGGGGTTAGTTTATATGTTTCAAAAAACAATTTTTCAACCGCTTCTGGCATGAGCCCACGGATAAAGTCTGTTAGCAATTTCTTTCCTATAAAACTTCCGCTCCCTTCGTCTCCTAATATATATGCAGCAGAATCAATGTTATGGGTTATTTTCTCTCCGTCATAGATACATGTGTTGGTGCCCGTTCCCAAAATCGCCGCGAAACCGGGTTGATCCGCAAGTAATGCGCGTGCGGCGGCAAGCAGATCGTGACCAACTTCTACCTTGGCATTCGGAAATACTTTTTGCATCGCCATTTCGACAATTTTAGCTTTCTCCTCGTTATGTACCCCCGCTCCGTAATAATTTACTTCGGTAATCTTTTCGAAAGGCAAATCACTGGGTAGTCCTTTTTTTAGTGAATTAACAATATACTCACTGTCGACAAAATAGGGGTTATAACCCTCTGTGTTGAAGTATATCTTTTTGTTTGAGTCATCTAACAAACACCAGTTTGTTTTTGTCGATCCTCCGTCCGCAATGATTATCATTATAGATTTGGTTTTATTGTGTTATGTTTTTGTTGCTAATTTACTTTTTAATTTTTTGCTAATACTTGCCCGAAAATACGTGTTTCTGTTTAAAAACAAGAATTTTAGATATTAAAAAATAAACCGATATAAAAAAATAAAAGCCTTTTTTCTGAAAAAAGATCCTTTAATGGGTTATTAAGGCGGTTTTTTTGTGTTGTAATTTTTTTTAAAGCTTAGTGTATTTTGTACAATATGCTTTAAGGTTTTGAAAAAACTCTTTTTCATCTAGCTGTTAAAACAAATTTGGATTATAAGCGTTATAGTAATGGTTGTCTAGGAATCTTAGATCCTAGTTCGTTGCGAACGGTCAGCCTCAAAAAAAATATTTTATAAATTTTCTTTGAATATACAAATGTTATGTTATTTTTGTGCCAATTCTCAGATTTATCCTAGAGAGGGGGAAATAGCTTACATTACATTAGTAAAATAGTTATGTACCTCTATCATATTTTTAGCATATCTAAAAAAAAATAATAATATAGCATTTGCTAGAAATGTAATTTGGATGAATTCAAAATAGTAAAATCCTATATCTCATAGTAAAAAGTTAATGGATATTAATGCACTAAACACCAAACTCGTGTCAGAGTTACGCGAGATTGCAAAAGTATTAGGCATCACTGATGCTGATAAATTGCGTAAACAGGAGTTGATCGATCGAATTACTGTTATAGCGAAGCAGTCTGTCGAAGAAGATCAAGACAAAACAGCCGAAGCTTCGGCTGGGGAAAGGCCGAGAAAGCGGGTTAGAACGGCGGTGAAAGCGGAGCCTGTGGCAATAACCAAAAGGACGTTGTCTGCTGATTCGCCAAAGGCTGATGACGCTTCGTCAACCGAAGCGCAATCTGAAACCAATGTAACAAGCGAAAAAGAAACAACTTCTGCCCCTAAAACAGAAACTTCATCTCCGGTTCTTCCAACAGATTTCGATAATGTTATTGTTAACGAAGGTGTATTGGAAATTATGCCGGATGGCTATGGTTTCTTACGTTCATCGGATTATAACTATTTAACATCGCCAGATGATATTTACGTTTCCCAATCCCAGATTAAACTATTTGGATTGAAAACGGGCGACAACGTACGCGGTTCTATCCGGCCGCCAAAAGAAGGGGAGAAATATTTTCCTTTGGTTCGAGTAGAATCGATCAATGGACAAAACCCAGCGGAGATTCGGGATCGGGTACCGTTTGATTATTTGACGCCTTTGTTTCCAGACGAGAAACTAAATCTGGACTTAGGAGCAGGTAACCATTCGACACGTATTATGGACTTGTTTACACCTATCGGTAAAGGTCAACGTGGATTGATTGTGGCGCAACCTAAAACTGGTAAAACAAATCTATTGAAAGAAGTCGCTAATGCGATTGCAAAGAATCATCCAGAGGTTTACCTTATCATCTTGCTGATTGACGAACGTCCGGAGGAGGTGACCGATATGGCGAGAAATGTACGTGCTGAAGTGATTTCTTCTACTTTTGATGAGCCTGCAGATCGTCACGTTAAGATTGCTAATATTGTGTTGGAGAAAGCAAAGCGAATGGTAGAGTGTGGACATGACGTGGTTATTCTATTAGATTCCATTACGCGTTTGGCTCGGGCATATAACACGGTTGCTCCAGCATCTGGGAAAATCCTATCGGGTGGGGTAGATGCTAATGCGTTACACAGACCAAAACGTTTCTTCGGAGCGGCACGTAATATCGAGAAAGGTGGATCATTGACTATATTGGCAACCGCTTTGACAGATACGGGTTCCAAAATGGACGATGTAATTTTCGAAGAATTTAAAGGTACGGGTAATATGGAGCTTCAGCTTGACCGTAAATTGGCTAACAAACGTATTTTCCCAGCTATCGATTTAACAGCTTCCAGTACGCGTCGTGACGACCTACTTGTAGATCGTGATATATTGCAACGGATGTGGGTACTACGTAATCACCTAGCTGACATGAATTCTACCGAAGCTATGGAATTCCTGTTAACGCAAATGCGCGGAACCAAATCAAACGAAGAGTTTTTAATTAGCATGAATAAATAGCGAATTCCTTTGATATTTTCTATTTTTAAGCCATCCTTTGTTTTCAAGGGTGGCTTAAATTTTTTATATATAGTGATGAAGAAACATATTCCCAATACATTAACTTGTCTCAATCTTTTCAGTGGTTGCATCGGTGTTCTATTTGTATTAAAAGGAGAGTTTCTGTTGGCGTTCTATTGTGTCCTCGCCTCAGGAATATTTGATTTTTTTGATGGAATGATCGCTCGGCTACTGCATGTTAAATCAGATATTGGGAAGGAGTTGGATTCTTTGGCCGATGTGATTAGTTTTGGTTTTTTGCCGGGGGCAGTGTTATATAAATTATTAGAGGCGTCTACAGATAATGTATATCTTCCATATTTAGGATTTATTGTCACCGCATTTTCGGCGTTGAGATTGGCAAAGTTTAATGTGGATGAACGACAAACGTCTGAGTTTATAGGACTCAATACACCGATGAATGCTTTCTTTATTATGTCCCTGCCTTTTATAGGTGCCGCGCATCCAACTTGGATATATCAACCTTTGGTATTACTTGTTATCGTGGCGTTGGTTAGCTTCCTGCTGGTGTCTGAAATCCGTTTATTCAGTATGAAGTTATCTTCGTTGGCGTGGAAGGAAAATAAGTTCAGATATATTTTCCTGTTTATCAGTATCGTTCTTTTGATTACGCTCCGTTTTTCTGCTTTGCCACTCATTTTAATTTCCTATTTTATTTTCTCCCAATTGCATTTTAGATTACAAAAACAGCAGGATAAATACGAGTGATGTGCTATGGCGTGGCTATGGCTTACAGCGATAATCGGCGATTTCCTGCAGTAGCGTCCATATCTCATTTTCTATATCCAAAAATAGCGTATGGATATGGGAGATCTCGGTGCCATTTTTCCCAGCATATTCCAACTGTTGCAGCTTCTCCCGCAAGGTTTGTGCTCCAATATATTCCATTGTTGGCTTGATATGATGGGCTTTATTGGCTATCTCTATATGCACCTCTGACGTGACAGCTTCTTTTAACGCCCGTAAATCAATAGGTATCTGTTCTTGATAGAGACCAAGAAATTGTAAGATCAACTCTTTGTTGTTCATCAGATTTTCTTGGATAACCGATGGATTAATCAATTTGTATTGCATCGTTGTCGTTTGGGTTGTAAGGGTGAACACTTAGACTGTCTTCACATTGTGCTAATAAATCAACGGTTGTTAGACCTAATTTAGGATGTTTGAAAGAAGGGGCAATTTCAGAGAGCGGAACCAATACAAATCGTCGATCGGGGAGATACGGGTGTGGAACAATTAAGCGTTCGTGTTGAATACAGTCCTCGTTAAAGTATAAAATGTCAATATCAATTACTCTTGCACCCCATTTCGATATGCGCACACGTCCCAGATTGTCTTCAATTGCTTGTACTTTGTCTAGGAGATCCAACGGCGAAAGAGAAGTAAATACTAAGGCTACTTGATTAAGGAACTTAGGCTGATCCGTCACCCCCCAGGCCTCCGATTCGTAAAGCGATGAACAAGCTTCTATCTCTCCCACCTGGCTTTCAATTTTCTCGAGAGCCTTTGCCAATTGCGTGGCAGGATTTCCCAAATTTGCGCCTAATAACAAAAACACCTTGTTCATAGTTTAAAGATAAAGCTAATCTATTTAAATTTCGAATTCTTCAAAAGAAACCTCTAAATTAGAGACGAAAAAAAATAAAGGATATTATGAAGTCTTTTTTTAAATATGTTTTGGCAACGATCACAGGAACGGTCATCGTTTTCGTTGTTTTATTTTTGATACTGATTGGATTTATCACGGCGACAGTGAGCAGTATGGGTGCGAAAGAGGAGGTTTATGTTCCGTCAAGTGCCGTACTGTATGTTTCGTTGGATTATAATATTCTTGAGCGTACGTCATCGAATCCTTGGGAAAGTATGAATTTACCGGGCTACGGAGAGATGAAATCGCTGGGATTAAATGATATCCTTTCACGTATCGCCGCAGCAAAAGAAGATGATCGCATAAAAGGTATATTCCTGAATCCTACATATGTTAATACCGGTATGGCGAGTTTAAAGGAGATTCGGGATGCATTGGTTGACTTTAAATCATCCGGTAAGTTTATTGTAGCATATAGCGATGTCTATACACAAAAAGCTTATTATATAGCATCGGTAGCCGATGAAATTTATATGAATCCCGAAGGCTCTTTGGAGTTTAAGGGTCTTTCTGCATCCGTCATGTTTATGAAAGAAGCATTGGACAAATTGGGGATAGAGATGCAGGTTGTCAAAGTCGGTACCTATAAATCGGCTGTTGAACCTTTTATCTTGAATGAAATGAGCAATGCTAACAGGGAACAAATGACAGCCTATTTGGAGAGTATGTATAGTGCATTCTTGGAGAATGTATCAGAAGGAAGGCAGATTTCGACCGATACATTGAGAAATATTGCAAATAATTTTTTGGTAAGGAATGCAGATGATGCCGTTCATCATAAATTTATCGACGGTAAATGTTATAAGGACGAGGTGTTCTCTAAGTTGAAAGAGCGCTTGGAGGTCGACGAGAAAAAGGACGTTCCTACCGTTTCCTTATTGGATTATAACAAAGAAGGAAAAACAGAAACAAGAGGCGATCGTGTAGCTGTGCTGTATGCTTATGGTGATATTGTTGATGGCGAAGGTATGGAAGATAATATAGGTGGAGATAAACTTTCTCGGGAACTTCGGAAATTACGTCGTGACGATCGGGTGAAAGCCGTAGTATTGCGTGTAAATTCACCAGGTGGTTCTGCGCTGGCATCTGACATTATTGCCCGTGAGGTAGAGTTAACGAAGAAGATAAAGCCTATTATGGTATCGATGGGAGACTATGCCGCTTCTGGTGGATATTATATTTCTACCATGGCTGATTCTATTTTTGCTGAAAAGGAAACACTTACCGGTTCTATAGGTGTATTTGGCTTGATTCCTAATCTTCAAGGACTGCTTAATAATAAATTGGGGATACGTGTGGATGAGGTCAAAACAGGTAAATTTGCAGATCTGATGACTTCTGTTGACCGCCCTTTGACGGAAGAGGAGAAGGTCATTATACAGGCAGAAGTTAACCGTATTTATGATACATTTACGGGCAAAGTGGCTGCAGGTCGAAATATGGAAGTATCTGCTGTGGATAGTATTGGACAGGGTAGAGTGTGGACAGGAAGCCAGGCATTGGAAAATGGACTGATAGACGGTATCGGAAATCTTGATCGAGCTATACGAGCTGCGGCAGCAAAGGCGAAATTGAAAGATTACAGGGTAATGTATTATCCTACACAGAAAGATCCGTTCGCAACGTTATTTAGCACATCCAAGGAGCGGATAAAGATGTGGATGTTGGATGAGGAGCTAGGCGAGTACAGACAGCATGTCGAGCAGCTTCGTACAGTATTAAGGTCTTCTGGTATACAAGCCCGGATTCCGTATAGAATTGAAATTAGATAAATAGGTGCAAGTATTCTTACTTTTTTCTATATTTAGCCCACGGTTTAAGCCGTGGCAATAACACATAAATAAAAAGACATATATGAAGACTATTGATGATTTAAATTTCTCTGGCAAAAAGGCATTAGTTCGAGTAGATTTTAATGTGCCTTTGGATGAGAATTTTAATATAACAGATGATAACCGTATACAAGGGGCTGCTCCTACCATCAAAAAAATTTTAGCTGATGGCGGCGCGGTCATATTGATGTCTCATTTGGGTCGACCAAAAGAAGGACCTACCGACAAATATTCATTGAAGCATATTGTTGGACATCTATCTAAAGTAATAGGTGTAGATGTACAGTTTGCTAGCGACTGTATAGGAGAGGAAGCTGTTCAAAAAAGTGCAGCGCTAAAAGGTGGAGAAGTGCTTCTTTTGGAGAACTTGCGTTTTTATAAAGAAGAAGAAAAGGGAGACGTTGGATTTGCGGAAAAGCTGGCGAAATTGGGCGACGTGTATGTGAACGATGCTTTTGGTACAGCACATCGTGCACATGCGTCGACAGCGATTATCGCACAATTTTTTCCTAACGACAAATATGCTGGTTATTTGATGGCTGCAGAAATCAATAATGCAGAGAAAGTATTGAATAATCCGGAACGCCCATTTACTGCCATTATGGGAGGTGCAAAAGTTTCAGATAAAATTCAGTTGATCGAGGCACTTTTAGATAAAGTGGATAACTTGGTTATCGGTGGAGGTATGGCGTATACATTTGTAAAAGCCCGAGGAGGAGAAATTGGAAAATCTTTAGTCGAGTTAGATAAATTAGATCTAGCCAACGAATTAGTGAAAAAAGCAGATGAAAAGGGAGTGAATTTGGTACTTCCTACCGATGCACAGATCGCTGATAGGTTTGCAAATGACGCGGATACCTACAACGGTCCGAACGACCAAATTCCTGCAGATAGAGAGGGATTGGATATTGGGTCAGAATCTTCTGAGCATTTTGCAGAGGTTATAAGTGCTTCCAATACATTGCTGTGGAACGGGCCAATGGGTGTTTTTGAGTTTGATACGTTTGCGAAGGGTACGAAGGCGGTTGCAGATGCAGTTGTAAAAGCTACTGAACGCGGTGCTTTTTCGCTTATTGGTGGTGGTGATTCGGCTGCTGCGGTGTCTAAGTTCGGCATGACCGAGCATGTCAGCTATGTCAGTACAGGTGGCGGTGCTTTATTAGAATATATGGAGGGTAAGGTATTACCTGGAGTGAAAGCTTTAGAAGACTAACAATAACATATATCATAATGAGAATAGGGCAGACTTATTAGTCTGCCTTATTTGTTTATAGTTGATTTTGCGGTACTTCTTTACTTCGTTGCGGTAGTTCTGATGCATGGCGTGAGACCTCTTTAACCAGACCCAGTACTTCTTCACGTCATTGTTGTGCCTCTTGTGGCTGACATTGCACAAAGACGATGCATTTCCGTCCTTCTGAAGAGCAGATAGGTGCCTCTTAAGCTAGTAACTGCGATAGAAAAATGTTCTATTCGTCCCTCTTGACGTTTATTCGTGGCTTCTGGTTAATCATGTTGTTAGACTTTTGAACATAGAGGTACGGAAATGTCACATTTCCGTACCTCTATATCGTGTTTCCGTTTTTCTTTGCGGCAAAGATGGTCGGAAGGATTACAAAGATGATCGTCGTTCTTGTGAATTACCTCCGCGTACTAATAAAAACGTTCCTCGTTATTGCAATTCCGTAGGGGAATATGGGGTCTGTTACTACTTTTTTGTGCATATAATAAGTATATTCCAATATACGAAAGTATCAAATTAATAAATCTATTTATAATGATAATATTCTCCCCAGGCCATGATAACATAAGGAGTGGTTATGCTTTTCATTTTGTTAAACGTCAACCAGTAAGGTTCGCGATGGTCGATGGAATGCTGCAATTCATTTTCATGTCCAGTGATGATTAGCCGTGGATTTATACTGTTTATTGCTTCTTCCAAGTTGGGCATCCAGCAGTGGAGGAGCAGTACATCTGTCTCTACTTCGTTTCTCAACTCTCTAATCCAAGAACGGTCATTTTTGTTTGCTTGATCGCCGGTGTGCATAACGGTCAAATTTTCGGGAGTTGTAATAGCATAGATATTATTGGGTACATTATCTTGGTGTCCAGGGAAAACCTTAATTTTTAATTGCTTGCTATTGCCCAATACAATATCTTTAGTTATTGTAGCGGAAGAATCTCTTAAGTGAATGTAATTGCTGGATTTTTCCTCCCACAATCCAGTAGGAACGATGACTTTTTTCTCTTGTTTGGCAAACATATCCGCCACTGCGGCATCTGCATGGTCTCCGTGTCGATGCGTAACGAAAAGAACATCCGATAGATCAATTAGCTTTTGTATCTGGCTGTCGTCAATATACCAATGACGGCTGCTTCCGACTAGATCAATGGCAATAGTTACGGATTCACTCTGGATAATAAACCCGTGATTGTAGACCTTAAAAATCCGTATCCCTGTCGCTGTCTTATTCGATTGCAAAGAATCGATGACTCGATCTAAAACGTATTTAAAATAATTTTTAAGTGTCATCGAAGTATCCATACGTGTGTCATGCATTATGCCATCTAAAGAAAAAAGTGCTAATTTTCTTTCGTTTGTATACAGTGTATCAGGTGGATATCTGTCCAATGTTTTATAGACGTGATCAAGTATAATTGTACTTTGATCTTCCAAGAGGCTTTGGGGATCTTTATGGTAATATTGTCGAATTTGAGCTTGGGCAGCTCCTTGTATTATCCACAAGCAAAGACATATTCCACAGACAAATTTATTTTTCATAATGAAGCGTATTGCAAATAAGGGACAACCTTTGTGGTTGCCCCTAGAGATATTTAAATATCCTAATCCCTCTCAGTGACGATCATCCAAGATGAAGCCAACGGCGGGTTATGATCAGGATTTGTAGCATGTGTACGTGAAAAAGGTTTATATGAACCACTATTTGTATCTTCAAGAATACCGACAGAGGCACCGCCTTCCATCAGATAAAGACCACCTTCACAACCCAGAGCTTTTAAAAGTTCTGCAATTTCCCTGCGGGTATAACCATTTCCGACACTTTCATGTCGTCCGTTTCCTACAAACAAATAAACTTTGTTGTTTGCCGAATAACCTATTGCCGCTCGCGCATCACTATTTCCTGCGAGACTAGGAATTTCACCATTCTGTAGCAATACAATACCGCCCACGGCATGTTCCAAATTATCTTTCATTTGTTCAAATTCTGTTCTGTTACCAATAAGGGGAGTACCCTCATTTTTCTTTATGCCAAAGAAATAATGTGTGGGATCCCAAAATTCATTTGACAAAACGGCACCATAGCGCACCACTGGTCCACGCACCACAAAAGAAGGTGCTGCTCCCTGTTGTATATCGCCAGTAATTGCTGCCAATACACGCCAATCAGTACTTGAATAACGGTTGTTTTTATGGGTAGCCATGACGGTCAAGTTCTGCAAAGCAGTATATGGAGGTCCGACGTCATTAGGACTTCCGCCTTCAACCCGCACTTTTGGATTATTTAAATCAGCTTCCAGAACGGTACACGAAGCAAGGACACCAGTCGAATTATTGATATAAGACATAGCACCCATTTTTACACCCGGAGCAATTTCCTCTTCTGTACTTTGAACCACATTACGAATAAGTGTACTGTTATTTAACAATTTTTCTATCATGGTTGGCTCGACATAGACCTCTTGGATATCGTCCTGTGTGCGGACATTGATGTATACATTTCCGCTTTCATATACCACAAAGCCTCGAGCTGAGCTTATAGACATAGGCATGTCATAACCCAATGCTACGGGAATATTGACCCAAAATTTTAAATCGGGTGCAATGTCTTGATTTATTAAATAAGAAGTGACTTCTCCCGTTTCCTCTTTTTGCTTAAAAACGACATCGTTTATATTGACAACTTTTGAGGTGAATTTATGAATGTCTGTTGTCAAATTTTCTAATGTAACTGTTGAAAAACTGCCGGACCCAAAGCCTATGGCGGCTATTTCTGAGGAAGTGCTTAGGACATAATGTGCATTGTCCAAGATAAGTGATTCTCCGCCGACTTTTACACGTACCAAATCGTTAACATTAAACGCGGACGCATTATTTGTAAAGATGCGAATTGCGACATCAGATCCATCTTGGACATGTATCGATCTATTGTCCACACCATTTACAGTTGCTTCCATATATAAGGGTTCTGCAAACGACTTACTATTGTCTAATTCATACAGATAAACTAATTCTGAAATCCGGACTAACTTCGCGTAGTCCGCAGGATTTTGTTCGCTTTTTTGGAAACCTTCCTGCTTGCAAGAAAAGAGCAGAAAACCCCAAATAATGTATATACTGATATATAAACCTTTCATTTTTTAAACATTAAATTTGTTAAGCATTTTTCTTGTTAAGGGAGTCATGAGATACGTAATAATTTCACTTTTTGTTATCTCTATTATTCGGAAGTTTCGGTCAAAGGAACCCCAACTGCCTCCCAGACGTCCGTCAAACATGTAAGGAATCTTTTCGATGTTTCGAATACCTTCTTCATTATGATCATGACCATTGAATACTGCCCTAACGTTTGTATAATCCTTTAAAACTTCCTTGACGTTTTCTGTGCAACCCATAGAAGGGCTATGTGGATGTATATGCCAGAAAATAAACACATGTTTTTTGTTTTTATACTTTTCCAATGAGGTTCTTAGAAAATCTAGATCAGGACATTTTAATGAACCAAAAACGTCTGAAGTGGTGCCGAAAATAAAAGCCATATCATCGATCGTAAAATCCGAATTGACAGCCTGTTTCCACGTGTCTAGCCACACGCTATCGGATACGCGGTCATGGTTTCCCTGCGTTACATATAGTTTTTCATGCACATCTTTTAACGCATCATAAGCTTCTGGTAAAAAGCGAGGATCATCGTGTATAATATCGCCGTTTAATACCAGAAATGCACATGGATTTGTTTTATGGAAACTTCTAAAAGCAGAGACAAAATTGCGTGTATGCATAGCATAATCGGTATTCATTTCACCGTAATGTAAATCAGAAGCTATTGCAAAGCGAAAAAGTACTTCCTCTTCTTCATCCGGTAGAATATCGGTGTCATTGCCCTTGCCACAAGCTAGAAAAATGCTCGTAGCACCAACTGCATATAAAAATTGTCTTCTATTCATGTCTTAATAATTTGGATTTTGTTCTAGCGCTGTATTCCTGTTCAATTCCGTCTGCATAATCGGAAACAAATCGAAATGACTCGGGTATACGCGGTTTTCTACTAAAAAACGAGTATAGGTGTAGGTGCCATCACTATTGTTTACCGCGCGCATACCATAAGCATTTGGAACGACTTGTGCTCCTATTCGCCAGCGTTTCACATCAAAAAAGCGGTGTCCTTCAAAAGCCAGTTCTATTCTCCGTTCATTTCTGATGCGCTTTCGCATATCCGCTTTCGACAGTCCGGATGGTAATGGAGGCATTTCTACTCCCGGTCTGCTGCGTATACTGTTTATTGTATTATATATCTCTGTATTGGGGGCATTTAAGGCTTCATTTAATGCCTCAGCGTAGTTCAATAACACCTCTGCATAACGGAAATAAATCCAATAATAGGTTCCGTTTTGTACGGTTGGAATACGGCTTGCATTTTGGTCAACGAGTTTTGCCAGATAATAGCCCGTCGTCGTATTATTGAATCCGCCGCCTATACCATCTTGCGATGCGCCTACATAGGTATAAACCGATTCCTGTCGCCAAGTCGATCCGTTATATAAGATGGACATATAAAAGCGTGGATCTCTATTAACATACGGATTATCGGGATTATAACCTGACGCTGGATTAATGGTAGGAGAAATTCCGGGGTTTTCCTCCAGGAAAGGGAGTTCGCCGTTGGTCATTTCATACATATCCACTAAATTTTGCAGCGGTGTGATACCAACTTGTCCGCCATGGGACGGGACAAAGGTTTGCAAAGTAAAATCGGTATAGTTGGAAGTGCGTTGAAAAATAATTTCTCTTGAAACACGGGTATGAAACAGGTTTTTGTAATTCGCGTGCAATTGATAATAATTGAGGTCTATTACCTCTTTAGCAGCATCCGCGGCTCGTTGCCATACCTGTGCATCGCTAGAGGGATTATGTAAAGAACTAGCGAAATGTAATAACACACGGGATTTGAGTGCTAAAGCCGCTCCTTTGGTGGCTCGTCCCAAATGAATAGCAGGATGTTCAATATCCAATAAATCGGCCGCTTTATCACATTCGTCTGTAATAAATTTCACCACCTCAGTAGCCGTATTTCTCGGAATTTGCATGTTCTCATTGATTTCCAGAGGTTCAGTCAATATCGGTATGCCTCCCCATCTTCTAAACAGTTCGGCATAAAAATAAGCTCGTAAAAAGATCGCTTCACCAATCATCCTCGGTTTTCCCGTATTCTGGTTTTCGTTGACCACTGGAATACGATCGGCATTCTGTAAAAAGATGTTGGCTGCCCGTATCGCTTGATAACTTGCTGTCCAGTTGTTAAAAGGGTTGCTTGCGGGTGAAAACACCCCGTTGTTGATTTGATTTTCGCCAGCTGTTCCGTGTGGGCTTTCTGAATCGTCCGACGCATTGGTGTATTTGTTCGTATAGTCTACGGGTAATTTGCTATAGATATTCGACAGATAGCGTTCAGCCAATGCATAACTGCCAAAGACTTCATCCAATGTCATTCCTCCGGATTCCGCTTTATCCAAATATTTATCAACGTCACATCCGTATAAGAATAGGATCGTGAATATAAAAATAAGTCTCTTCATGGGTTAAAAATTTGTAGATATACCAAAATTAAATATCTTCACTTGCGGGTATGTCCAATATCTACCTCCAGGAGATTCGGGATCAAAGTCTCCTTCCGTCTTATCCCAGGTAAATAAATTCATTCCATTTGTATACAATCGAACATTATTTAGCCTTTTTTTGTCAAAAAGATTAATGTTGCGGAAGGTGTAGCCTATCTCCATGTTTTTTAAACGGAGATAATCACCTTTACGGACAAAAAAGGAGGATTTACGGTGGTTGTTATCACTAAATTCGGAATGCAATACCGGATAAGTGGCAGTAGACGCCGTTTCGGGCGTCCATCGGCCTAGATGCATTTCCATGACCTTTCCACCGTTGTAAAACTCATACGCTGTTTCCAATTCGCGTGTATAAGTGAAGCCAGATGCACCCTGTAGCAAGAAGCTGAAGTCAAAACCCTTATAATCGATGCCTCCTGAAAAACCAAACATCATCTCTGGAATAGTACTTTTTCCGATAGGCATGACATCATTATTGTCGATGATACCATCGCCATTCGTGTCGTAGTATTTTAAATCACCGGGAACCACTCTTCCAAATGTTTGTTGTCTGCTGTTTATAATATCTTCTTCGCTTTCGAAAAACCCAATCGCCTTAAGTCCGAATTCCTGTCCTATACGTTGCCCGGTACGGAAGAGGTTTGGGTAAGCACGAGTTTCCTCATCCATTTCCAAGATTTTATTCCGCGCAAACGAAGTGTTGGCATTTATGAAATAATTGACCTCGCCAATATGATGAGCATGCTTGATTTCAATTTCAAAACCTTTATTCTCTGTTTTTCCAAAATTGGCTGGAGGAAGATTGGAAGCGGGTACTCCGCTCATATAAGGAATACTTTGGGGTAAGACGAGCATATCGTCTCTCTTTTCATAAAACAAATCGATAGTGGTACTGAATAACCGGGAGTTAAATAAATTTAATTCAAAACCTATGTTGGAGCGCCATGCGGTTTCCCATGAAACGAGTGGGTTGGCAAGCGGACCTTCTGCGATACCCTCTATGTTTGCCAGTGTTTCACCAAAACTATAACCGCTCCCGTCCAGAAATTCCTCAATGAAAAGCCAGCGTCTGTCGGTCACAGTGAGCTGATCATTTCCGGTTATACCGGATGAACCCCGTAACTTCAGTAAATTGATAACTGGATGATCCTGTATTGCAACCCATCCTAGTGATACCGCTGGGAAGAAGCCATAGCGGTTGGCTTTAGCAAAGTTGTCGGTACCATTATATCCAGCATTAAACTCGGCAAAAATACGACTCTGATAATCATACGCTATACGGCCTACTAAACCTTGAGAGACAAATGGAATTTGGCCTCCCAGAATTTTTTGTTGTCTATTGGCAAGCAACAAACCGGTGAAAGTATGATCCCCGAATGTACGGTGATAATTTAAACTCATATCTAACCAAACGTCTCGGTTCTGCCCATAGGTAGAAGTAGGAGCGCTTAGGGGTAGATCTTGACCTCTATATACATAATTAGTTGGATCGTTGTAATCTCCGCTTCCATTATATACAGCTAACCGTACATCCATGCGACGGGTAAAATTATTCCGAAAGTAACCGTCAAATGAAAAATTTCCCTTGACC
The DNA here is from genome assembly GCF_014692525.1 of Sphingobacterium chuzhouense. GTDB lineage: Bacteria > Bacteroidota > Bacteroidia > Sphingobacteriales > Sphingobacteriaceae > Sphingobacterium > Sphingobacterium chuzhouense. The sequence continues at coordinate 897,138 of NZ_JACNYL010000003.1, read as the reverse complement.
GATAAGCCTTCCGTAATAAAGTTGAGCTTACGTGTCAAGGTCGCCATTCCCGAGAGAGAGGAATTAAATTCCTGCGTAAATCCCGTGCTGTTTATCCGATGAAGCGGGTTGCTATATCCAGTAGGATGCAAGCCCCAAAAGCCAGTAGGATAGCGAACGGGGAAGGCGTTCGGTGGAATACGGGAAATATAAGCACCGAACATATTGGCTGATGAAACATTGGGGTAATTACGATCTTCGATGGCGCCATATAGATTGAGCGCTAAAGATAAATCGTCGTCAAAATCAAGATCCACATTACTTCTGAAATTGTAACGTTTCATCTCAAAATTGTTGTTATACAATTCATTTGGCTCCGTTTTATATAAACCATCTTGGTACATGTAACCCATATTGACAAAGTATCGCGCCCGTTCACTTCCGCCGCTCATACTAAAGTTTGTCTGTGAGCTCATCGAATTGGTCATCACTTCTTTTGCCCAATCTACATTCGGATAAAGTAACGGATCGGAACCCGTTCTATATGCCTCTAGGGCTTCTTCTGAATAGGGGACAGTACCTGATGTAGGATTATCGTTGCGATAAGCTTCATTATATAACGTCGCAAAACCATATGAGTCTAAAAAACGCGGTATTCTGGTCGGTGTTTGGATAGCGGTTTGTGAACGCGCTGCTATAGTAGGTTTACCTGCCGTGCCGCGTTTCGTGGTGACGATAATAACCCCGTTTGCCCCTTTGACACCGTAAAGTGCAGTAGCGGATGCATCTTTCAGGATAGTAATATTTTCAATTTCATTTGGGTCTAATGTAGTAATGGCGGAATATTCTTTTTGTACTCCGTCAATGGTGACAAGTGGTGCTGCACTATTCAGTGTCGCGACACCACGGATATATAGGTCAGAGCGATCACGACCGGGTTCCCCCGAGCGTTGAATCGCTATCAATCCCGGAAGTCGCCCCGCTAAAGCATTGGTGATGTTGCTGACAGGACTTTGCATCAGTTCTTTGTTTGAAATGGACGCGGTAGAACCTGTCTGAGCAATTTTTTTCTGTGTCTGACCAAACCCTAGTACGACAACTTCTTCTACGCCTACAAAATCAGATTCTAAAATAATCTGTAGCTGTTTCTGAGATTCTATAGCTATTTCTTTTGGTAGATATCCAATCATATTGATGATAAGGATCTGTCCCGGCGCAGCTAAAATAGAAAAGCTACCATCTGCGTCTGTTCCAGCAGTGGGGGTATTTTGGCCCTTGATCCGTATAGTGGCACCGGCCAATAGCTCGCCCGAAGAATTTTGTACCACACCATGTACGGGATCTTGTATTCCCGCGTTTGAAGAATTAGCGGATGCGGTTCGTTTCCTTTGTCGTAGGATGATAGTTTTGCCATCGATTTCGTACGCCCAGCCTTTAGCTTCAGATAGGTGTGATAATACATTTTTCAATGGTGTTTTTTCGAAATTAATATTCGAAAATGTGACTCCTTTCAACGATAGTCCCGAATATAAAACGGTGTATCCCGTTTGCTTTCGGACTTCGCTGAAGATACGTTCTGCGGAAGGGGCAGATGCTCTAAATGAGAATTCTTGTGCATGGCCAGTGGCGAAGACATGCACGAAACTTACTAAAATAAGCAAAGACACAAGGTTCAGTCGCATGATTAGTTTCCTTTTAAAAACATGGATGCCAAATTGGTCGATATATCTTATAAAGTGCTTATAAAATGTGGTATATCGCCAACACGTGATTGTCGTATAAATTTTATACATTTGATAGTCTGATTAAAATTAAATCGGTTAAACATTTTAGTTTGCAATTAGATAACGTGAATTGGGGGTGGTTCCAGCACTCCCAATTTGTTATTCTTTAGACGTCATTTTATCATAATTTTCCTCCTATTTATTGGTTTGTATTTTGGTTATTGTCACCGTTCTGCCCTGCACGTCTATTTTTACATTACTGGCTGCTTTTTCTATCATCTTAAAAACCTCCCGGGCATTTTCATATTTCGATATACTACCGCCAAACAAGATAGATTTTGTTTCTTGGTCGGTAAATGAAACGTCTAAATCATACCACCGGCTTACTTTTTTCATAGCCTCTTCCAGTGGTTCTTCAAAGAATACAAAATAGCCGTTTTTCCAGGCGACGATATCGTCCATGTTTTCATCCCGTATTAAGGTCTTGTTGTTACCGTATATAGCGGATTGTCCCGGTTTTAATTGTTTCTGATTAAATAGTACGGAACCTTCTACTAAACTGGCTTTTACATAGTGGTTTTCTTGGTAAGCGTTTACATTAAACTCTGTGCCCAGTACCTTTATTTCTTGTCCGCGGACGGTAACAATAAACGGCTGGCTGACATTTCTCGAAACTTTAAAATAGGCTTCGCCTTCCAGCTCGACCCGACGCTCCGGAAGCGTTTTGAAGGTGTTGGTGAAACGTAACTGAGAAGAGGAATTTAGCCACACATGCGTACCATCAGGAAGAATAACTTCATATTGCCCTCCCATGGGTGTGATAACCTCATGATTTTTTATGATTTCTTCTTCTTCTGATAAATAAACTAACTGTCCGGTACTATTCAGTTGTACGGTGGAACCGTCGATATGCATAATGCTATCTCTTTCGGCTATGTCTAAAGGTATGGACGAACCATCGGCCAGCTTTAATAAGGCTTTGTTAGAGCCGGGTGCCAATAATGCGATTTCACTATGTTGTTCCAGATTTTCATTGCTAGATAAGAATGCCGTATAGACGTAATAGCCTAATCCAAATATAAACAATAGTGAGGCTGCATATCCGATGATGTGACGTAAGCTATAGGTTTTTTGTGGTTGTTTTAGCGGTAGTGATGCTTCCAGTTGTTTTAAATCTTCCAATATAGCTTCTTCTGGTATGTCAGATGATTCAAATTGGCCGTCCATAAGCCATTTATGGAGCAGTTGAATCTCTTCGTCCGTACAGCGTCCTGCCTTATAGCGTGCAAACAGCTCTTTGATATCTGTTTTATCCATGTACCTTGTTTATATGGTTTTATAAGGTAGACGGGAATGGCGGATAAAAGGGTTAGAAGAAATTATAAAAAAAATAAAAAAAGAAAAGAACCCAGTTTTAGTTTTAGTGTTTTTAGCGCGTTAAACATGTGGCTTTTCACTGTTTGCTCCGATATACCTAGTTGTTGCGCTATTTCTTTTCGGCTAAGGTTATACTGTCTACTTAGCTCAAACACCTCTCGGGTTTTTGGTGGAAGGGCTGATATTTCCGTTGCGATAAGCTGGGACATCTCTTTGGAACGGACCAAATCGTCGGCTGACATGTCCGCAATATGGATAAATTCATAGAAACTGTCGATATAACGTTGTTTAACCTTTTCGTGCGCGATAGTATCTAAGAGTTTATTCCGCACGGCAGAGAAAAGATAGCCTGATAAGGAAGTATCATAACGGATTTGTTCCCGTTTTTCCCAAATAGCTAAAAAAACATCGTGCAAGATGTCGGTCACAAGTTCTTTATCATGTATCCGGCGCCATAAAAAAGTATAAAGGGGAATCTTGAACCGATGATAGATTTCCGTATAAGCGGCTTGATCCCCTTTTTGGAGCTCCGTTACAAGTTCTAAATCTGAATATGAACCGTACTTATTCAAAATCTAATCACATAAATTGGTTACAAAATTAAATATGTTTCCTTGGCTGCCATTTGCCAAAAATGTTATAAATATATTATTTTTATATTAAATTAATAGGTGGCGTATTATTTTTAATAACTGTAACTAAACCCAAAGGTAGGGACAATTTTGTTAGATGCTGTATTGTCATTGATGTATGTGAGTCTCGTTGATACATTGATATCAGGCAATACGTATCGGAATACATTTAAGTCAGCCGATAACCCTATACCAAAACTTTTGGGAGCTAAGCTTTCGTCCACATTTTGGAAATCCGAAAATAACAATCCTTGGAAACGTTTAATGTAAGCGAGGGAACCAATGCTCCAATCCGGATAGAAGAGGGGAAGTCTGTAGCTTGCCATCGCCGTATTCTTGACAATGGGCGAATTAAAATGTCCCCATCCCGAAACCATCGGAATATCATATGTTCCTAAATATATACCGCTATTCTTCTGTGCAGCAAACCGCAATTGTAAGCTATGATTTGTCCACAAGCCCGGAAAATAGAAGTTGGTTCGTAACGATAGTACTTCTCCAGATGAACCCGTAGTAAATGGGCGATGGCGAAAGGTGATACTGAAGTTTTGCCCCCAACGTGGCGCCAGATCCATCTTACTTCGCATGCTATTTCTATTGATATATACTTGATAATTCAATGGGAAAGCAATGACATCCTGGAAGTTTTGCAACTGTAAACTGGTATTGTAGCGCTTTGTATACGATGTGCCAAAATTAACACCGTAACTGTATACCATATTGCGCCGGTATATAGAGAGTGGAATAGACATTTCAAAGGTTGCATGATGGTCACGGTAATCAAACATCATGATATTATTGGGGTTATTCCCCGATACAGCATTGCCGACCATCCCTCTATTCATATATCGGACGGTGAATGCCGGGAAATAACGCTTATAAGAAACCTCCGCAGAGTAGCGACTTTTTGATATGTCTGGGTCAAATTCATAGCCGAGTTTAACCTGCGTAGTATTTAGTATATCATTTGATAGCCAGAATATGCCCGGAATGTAATTATCGAAACTCTCAAAGTTAGTACCGCTAATGGACAGGCTATGAAAATTGATGGCATGCGTGCTGGGATTATATTTTTTAACAACGATGGGAGAGACTGGTTCGCTCGATAAACTGTCTCTTTGTATGTCTTTCAACGTGGGAGAAATATAGGGGAGACGGATATGTTCAGTCTGTTGGGTTGTGGAAAGCGCTATTTCTTTCTGCGCAAGTTTGTATCCGTTATATTGATAGTCGTTGTATAATAGTGATCCATTTGTGGCAATTGCTGGGTTGAATGCGCCATACGCAGCATTTGTCAATTTATGTTGCCCTGTAGCCCTATTAAACAGATAAATGTTATCAACACCGTCGTTGTGTGCTTTGAAAATAATATCGTCATGATAATAAAAAGGACGTTCCAATTGCTGATTTCCCCATGGAAGGACGAGATCAAGCTCTTTAGTTATCAAGTTAAATTCCACTAGATTTGTTCCCTGTTCCGTAACGGCGATAGCCACAACTTTATCGCCGGAGGTATCATATTTCGGCTGTTGTATATGCATTCCGTTAGGAACAGCAACGCTATCTCGTATTTCGCCTGTTTTGGAATCGAGTATAACCAATCTGCTTAAGTTTGCCGGATTTACTTCAACAACGACTATCTCATCACGAGTCGGATGAAAAGCAGGGGAGTAAAAGCGGGATGCTTTTGTCAGTGTTCTGGTACGTCCGGTTTCCGTATCATATACATTGATTACATTGTACGTTTGTTTGCCAAATCGAGCGTGTTTGCGATATTCGTCCCAAACGATCTCCTTATTTCGAAGATGAAAATAAGGTGTTATTTGTATGCCTGTTTTGACGACACCGGTCTCATTCCCCAAACTATCCAAACGCTTGATTTCATTAACTGCGGTAGGAGAGGATTTAAGTACATATAGCTCTTGGTCTCCATTCATTTGCGGTAATAAATAATCGCTGGGATACCGGCTGTTTTTCGTAGGCAGGTTAGGTTTGTCTGGTGAAATAGGCGATTCTTGTTCCCATTTTTTTGTTAGTTCCAAGATGGTGTTGTCAAAAATTCCGGTTGGCTTTTTCCCGGAGACTAACTTCACGGCTCGTTGGAAATTGAAGGGACGTAGTAACTTGGCACGCATATCGGTCAGTATTTTCTCGTGGCTGGCAATGCCGTGATGATTGGTTAAGTAGCTGCTCATGAAGAAACCAATCGTATAATAAGACGGAACATTATCCTTAAAGGAACCTAAAACGTACTTATTAAAGCCATATGATTTACCAGAAAGTATATTGGCGCGTATCGGCATTTCCCATGAAGGAAGTCGGCCACGTCCCCCTTCGCTATACATCGTTTCAACCTGCACCGCATCTCCTTCAAAATACCAGGCGGGCAAGTTCAATCCATAGAGTGCGAAGGCGAGTTGTTCGAAAAAAGGGGCTTTCAATTTACCTGTCAATTTGTCAAATTGGGCGACGTGTCGAAGTTCATGTAAAGCTAAATTCGGCAGCCATTCTTGGTTATCGGCAGTGGAAGAGGGGACAGCAAACAACTCGGATTTTCGGGGAGCAAGTTGTACGAAACCATTTTGCATAAGGTGATTTCCTTGTAAAACGAATGTTATTTTTGGAGGAGAGGTCCGCAAACTTTTGCGACTTTCCTGCTGTATTTTCGGGAGCTGTTCCGCTAACTTTTTCGCTGTATTTTCAAAAGTGCTTGGGAAAAGCAGACGGAAATTTTCGGCATCAATCTGACGCCATTTGACAGAAGAATGTGCTTGGTCGTTGTCAATAATCTGTCCTTTGGATGTATGTATATTTATTAATAATATCAATAATGATAAAATGCTGATATATATATGTTTATTCATTTATATTTATGGTTTTATATCTATATACTAAAATTTTTAGCTTATTTTTAGCTTTATTTATAAATATTTACTTTATTTGGTTTAATTAATATTATGATAATTAATAAAATATATGTTTTATATTATCGTATTTTTATATTAGAAAAAACACATTTTTCTATGATTATTAACAGGTCATGACGTTAACAAAGTACATTTATGTTTTTGGTAATAATCATTATATTTTCTCTGCAAGATAGGATAAAATTGTTAGATTTCACTATGATCAATATGTTGTTTTCATCAGTGGCGAAAAATGTATTGCGGAAAGTTGAAAGGGTGTTGTCGAGAGAAGAATCATCACTGGGTCCGTGAGATATTTGAATTAGGTCGGAGGTTGTGCTTCCGATGATAATAATGACTTTCGCATACATTGTAAAGGAAACTTTGATGATCCATTCCAGCGTGGGGGCAGCAAAAAAAATAGTTGTTTTCGTTGATGACATATTGTCATTTTATCGGTACCGGAAAATGTCCCGATAAACACTTGCGTCTACTTTTTGTTATTACCAACTAAAAAGTCGACTTTTGCTGCGACAAAAATAATTTGATACCAATGTAGGATTTAAATAGGAGGGCTTATGGAAGAATTAGAAATGCAGATAGATCTTGTGGAAAATTGGATTGAGTCCGGTGATATCTCCCAACTGCAAGATTTTCTAAATGAGCAGAACATTTCCGACGTCGAAGAACTAATCGACAGTCTTCCAGAGCATGCCGCCCTATTTATAGAAACGCTTAATATAAACAGAGCTGTCCGCGTTTTCGGTATCTTGGATTTCCCGACGCAAGAACGGATATTCAAAAAATTATCAGCGAATAAAGCCCGCGAGCTGATTAACGAAATGCCTCCCGATGATCGTACGTCCTTTTTTAGTGAGTTAAAAGGTGACGTCGTCAAGCATCTTATCATCATGCTTTCTCCAGACGAGCGAAAAGAAGCTTTATCTCTTTTAGGTTATCCCGAAGATAGTGTGGGACGTTTGATGACGCCCGATTATATCACCGTGAAGCCTCATTGGACTATCACTCGGGTGTTAGACCACGTAAGACGCTATGGTAATGCATCGGAGACAATTGACGTATTATATGTTATCGATAATGAAGGTCGTTTGATGGATGACCTTCGTATTCGGGACATTCTTATATCAGACCCGGATACAAAGGTTGATGAGTTGATTGACAACCGGTTGATATCATTGCATGCCGACGATCCGCAAGAGGAAGCTGTCAATGTGTTCCGGATGAATAACCGGGTTGCCCTTCCAGTCGTGGACGAGCAGGATATTATGTTGGGCATCGTGACGATCGATGATATTCTCTGGGTAGCCAACGAAGAATATACCGAAGATATGCAACGTATTGGGGGTACGGAAGCGTTAGATGAACCTTATTTAGATGTCTCTATCTTCCATTTGGTAAAAAAGCGCGGGGGATGGTTGATTGTACTTTTCTTAGGACAATTGTTGACAGCGACCGTGATAGAGCATTTTGAAGGACAGCTGGAGAAAGCCGTTTTTCTGATGGCACTGATGCCCTTGATTATGTCTAGTGGAGGAAATAGTGGTTCCCAAGCATCAACGTTGATTATCCAGGCGATGGCGATGGGGGAAGTAACGTTGATGGATTGGTGGCGGGTAATGAAACGCGAAATACTTTCAGGATTATTCTTAGGGTTGATATTAGGTGCTTTAGGATTTGCCCGTATTGCGGGATGGGAAGCTTTTGCTCATGCGTATGGAGAATATTGGGTTTTGGTGGGATTAGTAGTCAGCTTATCCTTGGTAGGTGTGGTCATGTGGGGTTCTCTGACCGGCTCGATGCTTCCTTTCATCCTTCGTCGATTAGGTGCAGATCCGGCAAGTTCATCCGCACCATTTGTATCGACGTTGGTGGATGTTACGGGACTAATTATTTATTTCACTATTGCTACACTGATATTGGGTGGCGTGCTTTTATAGCCCCAGACCGATAGCGTTTGTGCAGAAATATGTTATTCTTTCCGCAGCGCCTCCAAAGGAGCGCGGTTCAGCACCGATAGGCTGTTGGTTATGCCTATACCGACCGTTAGTGTTGAAACAAGTACTGTCAGCACGAAAATAAAGACGATTGAAGGAGCAAAGACCGTTTCAAATATAAATATGCCCAAAAGATTACTTGCAATAAGTGCTATGATGATACCGGTAATTGAAGCCAGTATACCTAGCAGCAGATATTCGCTTGCTGTTATCGTAAATACCTGACGGCGGCTGGCGCCTATAGTCCGCAAAAGCACATTTTCTCTTAAACGCTGATATTTACTGATTCTTACAGACGCGATTAAAACCACAAGCCCGGTCAGAATACTAAAAGAGCCGATAAATTGGATGACAAAGGCGATTCTTTGCAACAGGCTCTCCAAAATATCAATAGCGGTATTGATATCGATAACGGACACATTGGGAAAGCGATTGACAATCGCTTGCTGAAATGTGGCTGATTGATTTTCGTCGTCAACGTGCGTCATCATCAGATAAAACTTTGGAGCGTTGTCAATACTGCCTTTTGCAAAAACCACCCTAAAATTTGATTGAAAACGGTTCCAGTCCACTTCTCGAAAGCTGCTTACTATGGCTGGTATTTCAACCCCCTGTACGTTGAACAGCAAACTGTCTCCAATCGCTACGCCGATTCTGTTCGCATAACTTTTTTCCAAAGATACTTGTCCTACTTCTCCCGGTGTTGTACTGCCTATCCAGTGACCTTCTGCCACTTTCTCGGATAACGTGAGCGAATCTCGGAAGGTAGCCCGGATTTCTCCCCTGAACGATCTCGCGGAAACAGTTGAAGTCGAATCCGATAGGTAATCATTTGCCCTTTTACCATTGATGGCCGTGAGCTGCATGGTGATAATCGGAACATCCTCTACAATAGGCAATCCTGCTTCGCGCGTCATGTTTTTAATGGTATCGCGTTGTGGAGGTTGGATATCAAAAAGTACCATGTTGGCCTGGTTTTCGGCTGATGCTATCTTCACACGTTGCAAAAGCATATCCTGCACGAAAAATAAGGTTGCAATCAAGGCAGTACCTAACCCAATCGAAATCAATAATACAATCGTTTGATTGTTCGGTCGGTATAGATTGGATAGGCCCTGTCTCCATAGATACGGCCATTTTTTTGGAAAATACCGTCTGATTAAATACATGAAGCCGTTTGCCACACCGTATAGGAGAGCAAATGTAAGACCTAAACCCGAGATAAAAAATAAGGTTTGTGTCCATTCATTCAGCTGTAGACGGGCAAATACAATTATAAAAATCAATATCAATAAATAGATCCACCACCTCAGGCTGTCTTTCCATAATGGTTGGGGCTCATCGCTGACCCGTAATGAATGTAAAGGAGAAATATGTCTCACGGAAATAAGAGGCAATAAAGCAAACAGGACGGAAATTACTAATCCCAAGCCTATACCCTCCGTTATCGCTTTCAAGGATATTCGATTGCTCAGCGCAACGGGGACAATATCTTGCATAACAATGGGAATCGCATACTGGATTAGTGTTCCCAACGTAGCACCTAATATGCCACCTATTAAACCGATGGATGCAAATTGCACCAGAAAGATAAAAAAGGCTTGACGCGAACTCGTTCCCAGACACCGCAGTATGGCCACCGATACCAATTTTTCCCGAATATAAATGTGGACGGCACTCGAGACACCGATACAACCCAATAGCAACGCTACGAAACCGACAAGCTCCATGAAATGAGCCATGTCGGAGAAGGAACGTCCTGTATTTTCTTTCGTAGTCGATACCGTGGCACTGCGCAGTTGTAGCTGTGAGAGGCGTTCTTTCTGTTGTTCTACAAAATCGTCCGCCCGCAATTGGGAGGGGAATTTGAAATAGTAATGGTATTCGATCCGGCTTCCGGTTTGTTGCAGCCCACTATTTTCAAGGTGTGCCAAAGGAACAAATACCGTGGGGGCCATGGCGCCGCGCATGGCTGTTTGTCCTGGTTGCGCCACAAGGTTTCCACTGACAACGAAATCGTTTATGCCCAGTTGAACTGAATCTCCCACCTCGGCGCCATACTGTATCAGAAGTGTTTTCTCGACAAGAACTTCTGGCTCTTTTCCGAACCGTTTATAGGCGTCATGCGGTAGCGTTTCCAAATTTCCATAGAAAGGAAAATCGCCTGTTAAAGCACGGACTTGCACTAAACGCGAGCCATCGGCTTTTGGAAAACGGATCATCGACATAAACCGCTCTTCAGTTGCCATTTGCTCGCTTAAGTTCTTGATGGAATCGATGAAAGCCAATGTGGAACTGTCGGGTTTTCGCGTGCTCCGTAAATCTAGATCGGCACCGATAAGTAGCGCCGCCTGCTTATCGATATCCCGTTTTAGATTTTTGTTAAAGGATTTCATAGCGACCAGTGCCGCGATACCGAATACAATGGAAGAAATAAAAAGCAACAACCTGGAGCGGTTTTTTCGGCTATCACGCCATGCCATCAAGAAAATCCATCGCCAATTCATGCTATCGTTCCTCCTTTAATGGGGATTATACGTTGTGTTTTTGCCGCGAGTTCCATATCGTGGGTAACAACGACCAATGTCGTCCCTGATTCACGGTTGAGCTCAAAGAGCATATCTTCTACCACCTTGCTGGTTTCTGCATCAAGGTTTCCCGTCGGTTCGTCTGCAAACAATATCTTTGGACTATTGGCAAATGCGCGAGCTAAAGACACGCGTTGCTGTTCTCCGCCGGATAGTTGTGATGGGTAATGGCCAGCTCTTGTTGACAAGCCCACGCGATCCAGTAAAGCAATGGCCTTATCATTCATATTTCGCATGCCGCGTAGTTCCATGGGAACCAGTACATTTTCGAGTGCAGTGAGTGTAGGGAGCAATTGGAAGTTCTGGAACACGAATCCAACATGTTCATTGCGTACCTGTGCCAATTGATCTTCCGTAAGACCGTTGAGTTTTATCCCGTTCAAGGTGATCGTTCCTTCACTGCATTGATCCAAACCGGCACATAAACCTAGCAAAGTTGTTTTACCACTACCTGAAGGCCCAACTATGGATACCGTGTCGCCGGTATTGATCTCGAAGCTGATGTTTTTTAAAATAGGGATGACGGTATTGCCAAGATTATAATTTTTAGAAACTTGGTCCAATTGTAAAATAGTGGATGACATAGTTGTTTTTTAGAGTAAGGGTTCTAGAACAGCCCAGACATTATGTGCCAGAATTTTTTGTCCTTCGGCAGTCGGGTGCACCGCATCTGCTTGATTTAAATCTCCTATACCTGCCACATTATCCAGCAGAAAAGGTACCAGAGCCATATTGTATTGTTTGGCTAGGCGAGGAAACAGCGCTTCGAATTCGTTGAAGTAGTCCTGCCCCATGCTAGGGGGCACTTTCATTCCAGCAAGTACTAATTTGCAATCGGGGTTTGCTTTCAGCACTTTTTCTACAATATCGCTTAGATTTTCATAGGTGGATGTTGGAGATACACCTCGCAGTCCATCGTTGGCACCGAGTTCCAATACAAATATATCGACAGGTTGCTGTAATAACCAATCTATACGTTCTTTTCCTCCGGCACTTGTTTCTCCACTCAGCCCTGCGTTTATACAATGGTAGGGTAGATCTAAGGAATCTATTTTTGCTTGTATCAGTGCGGGAAAAGCCTCTTGCGGATCATCTAAACCATAGCCTGCTGTCAGACTATTGCCGAAAAAAAGAATGTTGCGAATGGTTTCTTTTTTAGCGGGGGACTCCTGCTCATTTTTTTCGTTTTTGTTTTCGGTGGTGTGCGATGTTCCGTTATTACAGGATAACAGTAAAATGCCAAAAAATAAATAGGAATAACGTCTTAAAATATCAATCATAACACTAATTTTTCTTCGTCCCCGCTACATAAGGAGTTAAAGTAGGAAATTATTATAAAAAAAACAATATTTTGTCGTTTCCCCATCATTTTATTGGATATGCTACTGCGAAAAGCTTGAAGCTTTTTCGAATCGAAAATTTAAAGTATTGACTTACAAATTGTTTGTGTTTTTGCTTTAAATATGCAGCAAAACGAGTTTGTGGATTTAAAAATATTGTTTAATATTGCACCCGTTAATCAAGAACATTGGCTTCTAAAGTTGCTTGATAGAAACAAAAATAAATTCCTCAGTAGCTCAGCAGGTTAGAGCATCTGACTGTTAATCAGAGGGTCGCTGGTTCGAGCCCAGCCTGAGGAGCCCAATAAAAAAGCCGTTTTTCGATAAGGAAAACGGCTTTTTTGCTTTCTAAGCGAAGATTAGCTGATGGCACTTACAATGTGAAAATATGTGTTTATCACGTTCCTGTTAAACTGGTTCTGGGATATTTTTGATGGAATTTGGCGTGCTTCAGGAAAAATAGGTCAACCATAACCAGATCTTTAAAAGGGGCATATTTTATTAAATTATTTTTGGGATATTAAAAACTAAACTTTATCTTTGTATCACTTTAGAAAAGCGGGTCAAATTGCATTCTAGAGCACAAAATTCCTGAATAGCTCAGCAGGTTAGAGCATCTGACTGTTAATCAGAGGGTCGCTGGTTCGAGCCCAGCTTCAGGAGCAAATAAAAAAGCTGTTTTTCGATAAGAAAAACGGCTTTTTTATTTTTATAATAACTAAGAGATTCTATTTACTTGGCGTAGTCAGAAATTTGAATACTAACCCTAACATAAAATACTGTCTTAAGGTCAGCTGCTCACTGTAGTAGTTCGCATTACCGGAACTGCCTAAATTGACATTTTGGTTTTGGTTCAAAATATCGAAGGCAGTGAATTTCAATTCGCCTTTTCGTTGCAAGAGGGGGTAGTATAGCGAGGCATTAACTACATGCAGATTGGTACGATCCTTTCGCAAGCTTTGTGGTTGGTTTTGGAGCGTGTAAGAAGTTTCCAGACGGAATTTAGCCAAGTTATCGACACGGAAACCCGTCCCGATGCTATGTCTTATATTAGAGATGTCGCGGAAGTTTTCCGAAGGCCACGCATAGCGGGTACCGCTGATGCCAATCGAGTATGTCGGGATAAGTATAATATTGTTTTTATAAGATAGATTGATGGTACTCTGGATATTGCCATAGCCGCGGTTGCCCCTGTTTTCTTCGCCGTTGACCATGCTATAAGATGACGATATAGAACTATAACCGTTGAGATTCATCGAAATTTGCCAATCTTTCTTCGTAGCGAAGCGTTTACTGAGATGTCCGTACATGTAAATTTGATCATTACCAGCGGTTTGGTATTGACCGTTGGTCGATTGGGAGTTTTCGATATCATAGGTACGCTGATATCCTATGCTGTTGTCATACCTGGAATAACTAATCGAACTGCTAAAACTTAGGTTGATCTTGCTGAAGTTCTTTTGGTAACGGAGCTGCATACTTTGCTCCATTTGGTTATCGAAATAGGGGCTGGCTAAGGTAATAGAAGTTGGGTAGAGATTCGAGTTCACGGCGACGATAGCATAAAAGCCGGGCAACTGAACGCTCTTATTATAGGAAGCTGTGATACCCGCATAGGTTACGGAAGCGTTGGGTAACCAGTAATAATGGCGATCCTTTAGATCGGCTGTCTGATCATAGTAATGATATGTACGTCCTAACGACAGCCACTCGGTACCTGCAGAGAGTTTTACTTTCTTATTAAAGATACTTGCATTTAGTTTGGTTCCCACATAAGTAAAATCAAATGTACCCTGTTTATTGTTAGCCACATCATTACGATTGGTATATTCATCTACGTTGATACGGTTGTTAATGTCCTCCAGATTTTGGTTTTGCTGCCAGTTGTAACGCGCATACCAGTCCCAATTGATTTGTTTTCGCACCGGTATCTGTATGTTAACATGATTATTGATGTCAGTGGTATTGCCATTACTGTAGCGTAGGGTAGATTGGTCTACCGTACTGTCGTTAAACAGATAATAGTGGTTCCAAGAATTGTTATGATTCCTGTTGGTTGATTGTTGCCTGTTTCCCGTCTGTCGGAAAGAGAGTAAAATGTTAGCATGTCGGAGTTTTTTTTCTCCATAGAGGTTATAGCGGAAGTTCGTGCGGTGAGTCTTGGAGCCACTTTCACTCTCACCGTCCTGCACGGGATTGGAAGACTCCCGTATGGTGTTTACAGTATACCAGGAATCGTTGGTATTTTGGCGAAAATCTATGGTTCCGTCTAACGAGACCATGGAGGTTGTATCAGGCCGGTAGCGGATAAAAGTACGGATTTTATGGGAATTATTGATGTATGTTCCACTGTTCTGATTCGCGGAAAACTCCGTGATTGCATCATAAAAGCTGGTGCTGTTTCCGTTACTTTCGGTAATGTCATCTTGTTTCTCAAAGGTATACATGAGGTTAGTTTTTAGTTTTTTGCCGATATCATAATTCGCATTGATTCCGAGTGATATCTTATGTTGTAATCCACCGTAACTATAATAGGATGTGCCTCCGGCCTCTGCCCGAGCCATCCCGCCGTACTGCCTGAGCTCGCTATAATCAAACCCTTGTCGGCTGATATTATTTCCATAACCAATAAAACTGATTTGTAACGTATCGCGGAAGGTGTTAACGAGTGCTCCGGCTTCGTAGCGCTCACGCGTACCACCGCTACCGTAGAATTTGCCAAAGTCAGCCTTCACAAACTCCTTCTTCGTCTTAAGATTGATCACAATAGGTAAATCTGTATCGTCCAATATCTCTCTCTTGGATTCACCTTTGTCTTTGATAACCTGTACAACATCCACTAATGAGGCATCCAGATTTCGCGTTGCTAGGGTGATATCCTGTGCAAAAAAATCCTTGTTGTTAACACGTATGCCCGAAACCTGCCGACCTTGATAATAAATCGTGCCATCCCCATTTACTTGTAATCCCGGTAGCAATTGCAGTAACTCTTCCACATTGGCATTCGGACGCGTCTTGAAATAATCTGCCTTATACTCTAGTGTGTCTCCGTTCATGCGGATTGGGGCAACGTGGTTAACTACCACCTCGTCCAGCTGTTGCCCTGCCATTCGGATGGTATCTAGATTACGTTTTTCCTTCGGTTCAAGCGTAACCTTTTGACGATACGGCTCACTATTGATATGCGTAATGTAAAGCAACAGTTCGGACCTTGCCGGAATGCGTACAAGGTCAAACCGACCGCGGTCGTCTGATAGGGTATAACTAAGAACTGTAGAGTCTGTGGCGCGCACAATGCTAACAGTAGCTTTGGCAAGAGGCTCGTCGCCGGCATCTACTATAATCCCGTTGATAGTACCTGTTTGTGCATAAAGCGTCGCGGACCATCCCAAACACCCGATTATTATCAATAAAACGTTTACAATAATAGGTACAGTGATAAGTTGAGTTGAAAGCGTGACGCAGGTTTTTGACGGACTTTGGGAATAGACGTTTTTAGAAAAAGGGACAATTTTTCGTAGCATAGGTCAATATGTTCAGTAGCTTCATATTTAGTAATGTTGGACAGTTAGTCGTTTCTTTTCGTACTAAAGATATAATAATCTTTGGTTCTTTTTTGCCTTTTAACAAAAGTTAACGTGTTAAGCAAGGAGAAGTTATGATAGGAAGGATATTTGATTTACAGCGTTATTTTATGGAACTTTACGTGAAGTTGTTATATTGACGTCTCAGATAGATAGCGTAAAGGATAAAATGGCACACCAACATACATACGATGCGGAAGGCAAGCAGCTTTGTTGTACAGCAGAAGAAAAAATATATACCAAAGCAGACGCAGCAAACTTTATAGAAGAAGATGGTTGTTGCAGTACAAAAAAGCATCGTCACGAAGAACATGATCATGATCATGGACACGAACATTCCGACATGGAAGGCAGCATTTTCAAGCTATTTATGCCTGCTGTTATTTCCCTCGTGTTGTTGCTTGCAGGTATTGCTATGGATCATGTGTTCCCCCAAACCTGGTTTACAGGTTGGGTAAGGGGCATCTGGTATGTGGTTGCTTATATTCCAGTTGGTCTGCCCGTGCTCAAAGAAGCCGTGGAGAGTATGGGTAAGGGCGATGTATTCTCGGAATTTTTTCTCATGGGTATTGCCACGGTCGGTGCATTTGCCATTGGCGAATATCCAGAAGGTGTTGCCGTTATGTTATTTTATAGTGTTGGTGAAGTATTCCAGACGATGGCGGTTTCGAAAGCAAAGTCAAACATCAAATCCCTGCTTGACCAACGACCTGATGAAGTAACTATCTTAAGAAACAATGAACCACAAACCATAAAGGCGGAAGCCGTAGACATTGGAGCGATCATACAGCTGAAGCCGGGAGAAAAACTCGGCTTGGATGGTGAATTATTATCAGACTCGGCATCGTTCAATACATCAGCATTAACGGGAGAAAGTAGACCCGATACGAAAAATAAAGGCGAAACGGTTTTGGCAGGTATGATCAATCTCCATACCGTATCACAAGTAAAGGTAACAACAGCTTACACCGATAGCAAATTGAGTAAGATATTGGCTTTGGTACAAAACGCATCCTCCCAGAAAGCGCCGACAGAATTGTTTATACGAAAGTTTGCTAAAATATACACACCCATTGTGGTGTTCCTCGCCATCGGAATTACGTTTTTACCTGCATTGTTTGTTGCAGACTACGTATTTACCGACTGGCTGTATAGGGCCTTGGTATTCCTCGTTATTTCCTGCCCCTGTGCTTTGGTCATTTCTATCCCATTGGGTTATTTTGGTGGTATTGGAGCAGCTAGTAGAAATGGTATTCTGATAAAAGGGAGTAATTTTTTAGATACCCTTGCCCGTATCCAAAATGTAGTCATGGATAAGACCGGAACAATGACCGAGGGCGTTTTTAACGTACAGGAGGTTAATTTTAATGCGGAATTTGATAAAGATGAAATGCTTCAAATGGTTAATGTTCTGGAAAGTCAGAGTACACATCCCGTTGCTACGGCAATTCATCATTATGTCGGAGACGTAGATCATTCCATCGAGCTTGTCCATACAGAAGAAATTGCAGGCCATGGACTGAAAGCTACCATTCATGGAAAAGAGCTGTTGGTCGGTAATTTCAAACTGATGGATAAATTTGGGATCGAATATAATTTAGATCTCGACCGTATTGTCTATACGGCGATTGCCGTTGCCTATGACCACAAATTCGTGGGGTATATGACGATTGCAGACAATATCAAAGCGGATGCTCAATTGACAATTGATAAGTTGAAATCTCTTGGTGTAAAGTCAACCATGTTGAGTGGTGATAAGCACACCGTTGTAGACCATGTGGCCAAAACTTTGGGCATTCCGAATGCGTTTGGAGATCTATTGCCGGAAGATAAAGTAAATAAGATAAAAGAGATCAAAGCCAAAGGTGAAAGTGTTGCTTTTGTCGGCGATGGCGTGAATGATGCGCCTGTCGTGGCATTGAGTGATGTGGGAATAGCGATGGGTGGACTGGGAAGCGATGCTACTATCGAAACGGCAGACGTGGTCATCCAAGACGACAAACCGAGCAAGATCCCGATGGCAATTCATATCGGCAAGCAGACAAAGAAAATTGTATGGCAAAATATCGGATTAGCTTTCGGTGTCAAAGCCATTGTACTCATTCTCGGAGCAGGAGGATTAGCGACCATGTGGGAAGCTGTTTTTGCCGATGTAGGTGTAGCATTGTTGGCGATCTTGAATGCCATAAGAATACAGCGGATGACATTCTAGATTAACTTGCCGTACTCAATCTTGGAATGGTGGCGGGGATCTCTGGGCAGCTGCTGGAATTTTACGGTTGCTATCTTAAATGGCAGTTGTTGAAGCTCAGCTAGGACATGTTCCTTCGTTGATGGGGTTTCTTCGGTTAATTCGATAAATACCCTTATATCGTTGCCGTCGGAAAGAATCGTTCCCATTTCCACGCCGTTGATAGACTGCACGAAGTTTTCAAAAACAAAAGTAGAGAGCCAATCTTCTCCTTGCGGGATGAGCGTATTGCACCTCCCCGTGAGGAATAAGCGTTCGTCCCGGATATAACCACTGTCGCCCGTTCGGTGCCAATAGATACCGTCAATCAAGATCTTATTAACCCGAAGAGCTTGTTCATTTTCATAATATTGGGTGAGCACATGGGGACCGGAAACAACGATTTCACCCCATACACCTTCTGGCTGTTGCATACGCGCAAACGTCTCCGAAGAAATATCGAAAAGAGGCTTATCTGTAATAGGAATAATCTTTACTTGCGCTTTATGAAAAATACACCCCACTGGTAAGCCTTGTTTTAGGTTGAATGTATGTGTTTCGGACGCCAATTCAGCTGCGGTTATGGAGCTAATAGGCTCCGCTTCCGTGGAACCGTAGAGAACTTGTACATTTTTATCCCGGAATGCCTTGTTGTATAGTTTCGCTTCTTTTAAAAATACAGGCGCGCCTCCGGTAAAGATATCGTTCAATTCCGGCAATGAAATTTTGTGTTCGGAAACATGTTCGGCAATGCGTTTGATAAAATAGGGGGAAGCTACCAGTCTTGTAACCCGATAGTCCCGCAACTGTTTTGCTATTTTTCGCGGCTGGATCTTCGTAGGTTTCGATGGGTTGAAGTCAGCAATCACGGAAGTCGATCCCACGGCAAGATTGATAAGCAAAACAATGGGCAGGACGGACATGTCCACATCCGACGGCTTAGCTTGGATCTCCTCCTCCAGTGCTTTAAACTGTTCGTATAAAAAGCCATGTGTCCGCAGTGCTGCTTTTGGCGTTCCGGTACTGCCTGTCGTAAACGTAATTAGTGCTGCGTCTTCCAACAGTGTCTGACACATTTGTTCATTTCCATCTCCAGAATAAGACAATCCTAACTTAATCGGAATCTGCCGGATGCCTTTAGAAAGGAAACGCAGTACATGGGCTTTCCAACTACCCACGAACGCTTTGCAATCCGCGATTTGGCAGCATGTATCCAGACGGTCTATCTTGCTCCATTGATCGACAAAGACGACGGTTGCTCCCAGATAGAACAGCGCCAACACATTTCGGTAGAGATCAATGCCCATCGGTACAAACAGTAAAACTCGGTCACCTCTTCGTATCCCTTTTTGTCTGAAGTAGTTTGCCGTTAGCCGAACATGCTGTGCGAGTTCTGAAAAAGTAATTTTATCACCGTTTTTATCCCAGATAGCGGTTTTGTCAGGATACTTTTCGGCGTTATGCATAAACAGACCAGCGATGTTAAATGGATTTTCCATAGAGCGTGTAGGTTTTTAATAGGTGTCCATTGTACTGATCGGATAGGGGAGTTGCGTCTCCTTCATCAATCATCAAAGCATAAATAATCTGCTGATATTCTTTGGTTACAGCTTTTTGATAAAATTCGTCAACTAATACTAATCCTAGACCCCGATATAGTCGTTTTGGACTGCGGGCAAGTGTTTTGATGATTAAAGTTTTGCCAGCTGGGTTTAAAAGATCATCTGTGCCCAGCAGAACACCGACGATCTCACCCCCATGTTCCGCAATTTGGACAAACTCGGGTTTCAATACAGATTGCAACGGTAGGTATTTTTCTAAAAAAGACGATTCGCTGATCGGGCTGTACAGAAAGTTGTGTTTAAAAGAGTCGTGTAAAAACGGGTATAGTTTTTTTAAATCCGCCACGTAATTGTCCCGATCTAATCCCCGGATGATAACCCCATCACGAAGCAACCTGCTTTTTAACTGGTCGATTTTTTCATTTCGTCGTGGAACAACGGTGGCTATGGCCGAATAATAGTGTGCTATCGGCTCGAAGCCTATTGATTTCCACTGTTTGGCATAGTAAGGTTCGTGTTTCATCTCCATAAAGAACAAGGGTTTTTCGGGATGATTATGAAAGCGGTAGTTTTCCCAAGTTGAACCGTTCATCGGACCGATGAGGAAATCTACGCCCTGTTCTTTAGCTTGTTTTTCGATGGTATGAAACAGTTGCCGTACCGCCTCCTCGTTTTCCTGTGCCTTGTATGCACCCACCAGCCCAACATTTCTATCTTTATATGAAATACCCTTATTGATGTACAAAACGGCTTTTGCGAGATAAACACCTTGCTGTTTTACCGCGATGCCTGCATAGTAATGATCCGTGGGCATACGTTCATTCCCCTGCGATACATTTATTTGGGCAAATGCGTCGGATTGTTCTTTGATATAGATTTCGGTGATCATTAGATTATCCATGATTGTGTCAATAACATACTCGCTATGACTGTAAACGGAATCGAAACGTTATCGTAGCCGTCCCGGCTGACGGCCTCGGCGATAGTAGACCATAATGCGATGAATGCGAAAGCGAGCACTTTACTCGTATTCATCTCCGATAAATACAGGTATCGCCAACTGATGATAGCAATCAAAAACGCACTGATAAAGAAGGCTAGGGATCCTGTTGCGGTTTTCGTAGCTCCAGCTATTCGATAAGAACCCCACGGCCATTTTTTACCGCATAATGCCGCCAAAGGATCGCTAATAGCGAGTATCATGATGGGAAGATAATAATAAATATATTGATAGCCTTGATGGCTGTATGCAAGGTAACAACCATAAACGGCTACTGGATAAGCTAGGCTACCTACTGATTTGCGGTCGATTGCGTTGATAGATTTCAGCAAATGGAAGCGTAGCGAACAGATCAATATGACCGCAAATGAAGCACATAATAACAGTACCCACCAATGGTTGTCCAGTAGTACAGGGAAAAGTAAGGCCAGCAGTCCAGTGCCAAGATGCACAAACTTTCTTGTCAACTCGACTTTTACTTTAAGAACGTGATACAAGAACTCTCCGAGTGCAAAGAGTAGGAGATAACATCCTGCGAGGATAAGTGTATTTTTTAAGTTCGTTTCCATTACTTTTCTTCCACGATAAATTGATTGTAAAAGAAGCCGTTGTCATCCGCTGTCAGCTGTTGGGACAGTTTGCTCAGATAGCGTACTTCGGACGGAAAAATACCGGAGATACGGCGTGGCACCATCAGATTCCAGTAGCCTATTCTGCCACCATCTGCTAACAGCTTTATCAGTTTTTCCGCCGTTTCCGTAAAGAGCTTTTTATCCATGTATTCGAAGATATTGGATAAATTCATGCTATTAAATTGTCCATAATCCCGGGCTACCTGCTCGGCAAATCCTTGACGGATAACCAAGCTGTCCAAATTGCCCTTTATTTTATGGTAAGATTCCGGTTGTAGATAATGTGGCAATAGCGCACCGAAATTCCCTGTTAGGTTATAACGCAATATCGGATTTTGTTGGGCACCGACTTTTTTCAGCTGTTTTTCAGCTTTCTTGAAAATGTAAGAAGAAACGTCTATCCCTACTTCTTTTAGGAACTGCGGATCACGCCCCCATTTCCCCATGACCAAACGGCTAAAAAAGATGTTGAAGAATAAACGCCAACGCCAGCTATTCCATTTTTTGTGGTAAAAATGGACTTGTTCCAATTCGTTCTTTGGTGCCAATAATTGCTCAACCCGTCCTTTACTGTGGATGAAAGGCAACACGCTTTTGGCAAACAGCTGAAAATACCGCTCGAATTTCCCTTGGTGTATAATGCCTCGGGTTATCGTATAGGTATGTCGTTCCCAATATTGACGTACATCAACGGCTAATTCCTGTTTTAACTGTTGGAATAATTTCAGCCGGTCTGCTCCCTCGTGGAAACCTAGAAAAACAAGTACATCATCATAGTCCAAAGAACGGATAGCAGCTTTCTTCAATTCTACGAGATACAGTTGCGTCAGATTTACGTCTACAGCGACAACCAGTTCGGGATCAGCGGTAAGCATGGAAAAGCTGTTGTCCCCGGCGGAAGCGATGGATAAAATTTTCGAACCGCTTTGAGGTGCCAATCCCTGGAGCAGAATCTCCGGATCTTCCCAACAATTGGCGTAGCGGATAATGCTAAAATCAACTCTTTTATCCAGATTACCCATGCTGGTGACTTTCTTGTTCTTCTTCCAAAATCTTGATTTCACCTGTACTTCCATCCATCTCGATCCAATCGCCTGTTTTAACACGGGACAATAAACCTGTTACGCTGACAATACAGGGAATCCCCATTTCCCGGGAAACGATCGCCGAATGACTCAGAAGGCTGCCACGTTCCACAATGATGGCTCCGGCACTGGGAAAGAGCGTTACCCATCCCGGATCGGTACTGGTCGTCACCAGAATATCGCCATCCAAGGAGTCTATTTCATTCGGGTGGTGTACGACACGGGCTCTGGCTTTGACCTGCCCCGGACAGCAACCAATTCCTTTTAAGTCGCTTTCTATTATTTCTATCTTGCTCTTGCTGTAAAAATCATTGCTTTGGTACACAACGCCGTGGGTGCCGATACGTTCGGATGGCATTGGCATCTGCTGAAAGCGCTCGTGCTCTTCCTTCCGTACGGCAACGAGTGATTTTAGGTCGGTCGTTAAGCTGCGGCCCTCGATATAGGCAAAAATTTCTTCTTTGCTCAAAAAGAAGATGTCACGATCAAATTCCAGTATATCTTCCTCATGGAATCGCTTGCCGATATAGGTGAAAATCTCCCGTACCATACCGAAACCTCTGGTTCGTTCGTAGCGTAGGTTTTCGCGTGCACTCACCAAACCACGGGTGCGCTTCAGTGTTTTCTTGAAAATCCATTTTCTGAACGGTTTATAGCGTAGCGCTTTTTTCATAACGGCTTCTGCATCTGTACGGAGCTTTTCCTCTATTTGATTGGAGGTCTTAGCTGTTGTAATCCCCGATTCGACGTACGATTTCAGCACCTGTACAAATCGTGATGGATCTTGCGTATAGGAAATGGTCTCCAGTTTTAGTTCTCCAACACACCGCTCCCCGAAATCTGTTATGTACTGTTGGATCATCTGCATTGTTTTTTTGCTTTCGGGGAGATGGTCGTATAGTAAAAACTGCCAGATGTCTTCGGGCGTTTCGCGAAGAAACACTTGTTTTAAATAGGGCGTATCCGAAATATAGGTTGCCATCTCGACACTGCGGTGAATGGGTTGCGTCGAGATGATATCTGCGCTGCCGCATAGCAGGTCGTTGTGGATATTCGGGTGATTTTCTTTTGTATATTCCTCACAGCGTTTTTGGAGCAGTCCAAACCATATCATGGCAAAAAAATCGTTGAGTAGGGGGGCTTTCCATTGATGGAGCAGTGTACGTTCGAAATGAAGATATAGATTCATCAGTTCGTTGGCATCTTTGGATTGAAAATCTATCTTTTTGTACTTGTCAATCGTGCGATCCAATAAATTTTTGAACGCGATGCGCTGTTTGGGCAAGGTTCTGAAATGCCCGTACATTTTTAGGAGCATTTTTAGAATACGCCTCCATGCTTTACCTTTCGGCAAGAGGTAGCTTTCGGGCACATCGAAACTTTCTTTAACGCCCATCATTTGTTCCATAAAACGTGCATTCAGACTATATCCCGGGAGCATCGCCAATAAATGATACCAGGAGCGTAGGTTGTAATATACCCGCCCGTTAATGAATCCGAGCATATTCGCAAATACACGTTGATGGCGATGGATCGTCTGCTCATCTACACCCAAGATCGATACAAACATCTTATAGGCGGTTTCGTAGGATTGGTTGATAAAAGAAAAGGTCAACGGTGTGGTTACGCCGGGGTAAGATTCCACGATATTACTATTGTCCCATACGATGTATTCGCTTGTTGGATCGGGTAATTTTGAAAGTCCAGTAATCGGTCGCGTCTGCAAGATATAAAGGTTGTCATCCTTGACTGCAAATTCCACATCCTGATGCAGTCCGAATGCTTTTCTCAATTTGCTCAATAGCCGATCCAATTCCCAGATAACGCCATCTGAAATCGCTTGGTCATTCTGGTTAATTCTTGGCACGTCCACGAATACCGTTCCGCCTGTACCATCTGGATTCAGTATCAATTGCTGTTTTTTGCGAACCGTTTGTCGGTCGAGACGTCCATTTGCAATGATATAGTTATCTGCTTCCAGCTCACCGGACACCAAACCCTCGCCTACACCGAATACAGCCGATATCAGTTTCTCCTTCCGGTGTCCATTTGCGGGATTCATGCCAAAAGCGACTCCCGCAGCATCGGCATCAACCATTTCCTGTACAATAACGCCGATGCCTAAACTCGGGCCGAGATGGTTTGCCTGTCGGTAAGAAAGCACACGTTCCGAAAAAACGGATCGCCAGACATCTTTTATGCGATCCAATACCTGTTCTTTTTTGACATACAGATAACTTTCAAACTGTCCGGCAAAAGAATGTTGTCGTCCATCTTCTTCCAATGCAGAAGAACGTACTGCCAAATAGGTAACGTCAGCAAACAATTCGTTTAATTCAGCGTGTACGACAGGAGGGAAGACGTATCGGTCGATAGCATGCAATACATCTTTTGTATGCTCGATGGAGGAAACATGCTTGAAAACTTCAGCGAGGAAATCAGCAGGTAATACCGCCCATTTGGGAACAAGCACGCCTGATTGACCTAATTTCAATAGATTTTTGGCTTTGCCGCCTATTGCCGGATGTTCTATATATTGATATTGATTACCTTGAATAAAGATCATTTGTTTTTTCTTTTTAAATAAGGGTTGTTATCAAAACAGGCGTTCCAGCATCGGTACACCGCCCAAGCTGAGATACATCGCGATTGTCCATCCCGCTGAGGTCAATTCAATCGCTTTTGCACGCTTACTTGACCTATTGTTCGTAAACAGAACAGCCGGAATACAACTCAACATAAATATAGCGGTTAAAATGATATAAGCAAGTATACCGTATCCGGCATAATAAGATGCTGCCATACTCAATAGCCACGTAACTGATAAAATAAGTACCCACAATCCTGTCGCTTTTTTAGCACCAAGCATATACGAATAGGTTTCTACGCCGACTTTTTCATCGGATGGGTTCCTTATTTTTCGTCCAATTTCGAGCACGATGCCGTTCATAAAAGAAACCGCAAAAAAGAACAGTAGTCCTTTTGGTGCATCAACACCTGCCAACAACCAATCCAGCCCGCTGGCGTAGATATCAATCAGTGGAATAATCAGCATGTGCGAAGTCACGTACCAAAAGGAACGCTTCTTCAGCCAATCTGCTACAAAAAACTCTTTGCCCATCAAACAGAGGTAAAAAATTATAATGCCATAAATAATTAGCATTTTGGGAAAGAAAAGAAGATTGATGGCGATTTGCGCTAAGAACAGTACGATACCCATTAATCGCAGTTCTTGAAGAGAAATTAACCCACGTGGAACAGGTAATTCCTTACGGTACATCGCATCTTCTTTGGCATCCTTGAATTCGTCAAATATCCTAACCAGTAAAAAAAGTGTAACCGTGGTAAACACGCCAACCAAAAAATGTTGCCAGGAGATAAAACCCGTTGCGCCTCTAGAAATTCTGGAATAGGCTATTGCCGAAAAACTAAAGGCGCTAATCAAAATCCCGTGTGCCAGCAAGGGAAAACGCTCCCGTTGATATATCCAGAAACGCGTGATGAAAGAAGCGTTGTTTTCTTCTGGATTGCTGTATTCATTTTGTTGTGTTTTCATCCTAAAATCTTACAAATAAACTAGCCAAAATATTGCCCCTGCAAAAATGAAACTGTCAAACCTATCCAATATGCCGCCGTGTCCAGGGATAAGGTTACTATAATCTTTTAAATTACACCGACGTTTGTACCAAGAAGCAAGGGCGTCGCCTACGAATGCCGCTGTACAAATGAGTAATGGCGAAAATCCTATCGCATATCCCGACATATTTAACCACTGCATGACGAACAATCCCGTCGCGATTCCCATGGCATATCCACCAACAACACCTGCTATTGTTTTATCCGGACTGATTTTTGGCAGCACTTTCTTCTTACCAAAGAGTTGCCCTGTAATTTGGGCAAATCCATCAAACGTAAATACAATAGTATAAACGTATAATACCCGCTCTAACGCGACTTGACTGGAAAATTGATAAAAGCCAAAAGCTATGGCCATATAAAATAGGATGGATACCCATAAAAACAATATTCCCCTGTTTGACGAACGCCAACCCATAACAATCTCGTATGCACCAATGATGACCAACACCATAGCGAGGTAGAGCATGATTCCATATTGGATACACCAAACGGTTATGCTGACGGCAAGGAGGTAGAAGATATATTTCACCCAACGTGCTTTCCGTTGTTCGGCATCACTCTTCCTATTGAGTACAAATATCGCTATTCCACCGATAGTGAAGAATATAACGATCATATAGAATAATGTCCAAAACATAATCTATTATATTTTATTTCGGAAGACAAAAAATGCGCTCTTTAGGTTAGAACGAAGCTTGGGCAACGATACAACCAAGAGCAATTCCTCCAGATAAGATAAACAGCTTACCACCACCATGAAATAAAAATAGGGTTTCCAAAAGCCGAAAAGGAAAAAGGTAAATATAAATATGCCTTGGACATAGCCGATGGTCTTGCTCGACCACAAATGAAAGCTGGGAAAACGTCCAAACCGGAATAAAGCTAACAACTGCGGAAGCAACCAAAGGCCTATCAATACTATAAATTCAAACCTATATTCTTTCACAAAATCTTGTTCCAGCACAATCATGCCAGCAAACGCCATGATATACGTTCCGATATCTGCCAAAGAGTCCAGTCTTGCACCCAGTTCGGTCTGTAGTTTAAATGTGCGGGCAATCAACCCATCCAAAATATCGGTAATTAAATTAATGGATAGGAGGGTGATGAACAAACTTTTATTTCCGCTAATAATAGCGTATATAATAAATGGTAACGCTAAGATGCGATAAGCAGACAGTGCATTGGGCACATTCCAGATATTTTCCTTTTTAGTTGTCATGGCTTCTATTTTTTTCGTCCAAACTTCTTGTGTGCCTGCGTGAAATGTCCGGCAGATAAAGCTGCTGCAATCGAAAGTTCGCCTGCCAGAACAAGTGCTCCACATATTTCGGCGAATTTCCGGGCTTTACCCGCACCATAACAATCCATCATCTCTAAGCATTCCCGTTGTGTAGGCAGATGGGTTCCGCCGCCTACCGTGCCTACTACCAAATTAGGTAACGTCACACTTGCATACAATGACCCATCTTTATTCAACTCCATTCTCGTGATGCCGGTAGCGGCTTCTGCCACACAGGCAACATCTTGACCAGTAGCTAAAAACAAGGCTGCTAATCCATTGGCGTAATGCCCTTGTGCGCCAATCGCACCACTCTGTATAATACCAATGGTAGATGAACGCCAATATTCCGCCATCAGCTCTGGCGTGGTTTTGAGAACCTTATTGACGATTTCTTCCGGTAACACGATCTCTGCCGTCACTTTTTTTCCTCTCACGTTGGTGAATGATAAAGCCGTTGCTTTCTTGTCGCCCGAATAGTTACCTTCAATAAACCACAATGTGGGTTTGGTTGGACATTGTTTTACGATATATTGGCAAATGGCATCCGTACAGATCGTCACCATATTTTGTCCAGCGGCATCGCCTGTATGATATTCCAGGGTTATAATGAGATGATTCCCCTCGATTTGGATTTTGATATCCATCAATTTGGCAAATCGGCTAGTTTGTCCTACTATTTCTTTCAGCTTGTCGACTTGTGGAAGGAGCCATGCAACAAAAAGCCCCAGATCAGCAATATTCTCAAATTTGAATACCGGGCTACGTTGTACGCCTTCCAACAGACAGATAGAGGTGATACCGCCTGCTAAGGAACAAGCCTTCGCACCTCGATGGTACGATGCGACCAACGCACCTTCACTGGTCGCCAGGGGCACATAAAAATCGCCTTGGGCAGATGAGCCGATGATATGCAGTGGCCCGATAACGCCTGTTGGGACGCGAGTCATGCCGATATAATTTTCGATGTTACCGTTCAAAACTGCGAGGTCATCAAAATTTTTGTTTTCGATGAGGTAAGGAGCGTGCGTAGCCGTTTTATTTTTTAAAAAAGTTTTTCGTTGCCGAATGCCATCCGCGCTTACTTCCGGTTCGAATGGTAATGTGTTCTCTTCGCTGGGCATGGAAGCCTGACGGTTCCTAATTTTTCCGATAATATGTTCCATGTTCTGCACAGTATTAATAATGTGCAGCGCAGTACTTGCTTTTTCTATTGATGATGCCATGATCTTTTCGTTTATAATTTATATCGGGTCTTGTTAAACAAATATCTATATTGTATGTTGAGAATTGTATCCTCAGAATCAACTATTTTTTTATTTATCTATAGTACAAATGTATTGTGATTTTCACACAAAAATTTGTGTTAAAAAATATTTTTTTGTTTTATATTTGTGATTATCGCAAAAATATGTATCAAGAAATTCTAATCGATACCATCAGAAAGAAAATAGGCCAAGATAAGTCTCTCATAGAGGAGGTGGCAGGAGCATTGGATATTAGCTATGATGCGGCTCATCGACGTATTTCGGTGAAAAGCAAGTTTTCGATGGAAGAGGGAGTTCAACTAGCTAATCATTATGGTATTTCAATGGATAAACTTTTCCAGGGAAGTGACAGCGTATTGGTCAGGAAAACCAAAGATGTTCGAAGTTTTGATGGTCTAAGCCAATATCTCGAAAGTTCGTTTAAATATCTAAATGTACATGCCGCAGATAGAGAAACCTCGTTGTACTATTCGGCAAAGGACATCCCGCTGTTTTACACTGTAAATACAGATTTACTGTCGAAATTCAAACTATATGTGTGGCTTTATTTACTAAATCTCGAAGACATGAACATATCTTTTGATGTGTTTTGTACCAAAGCACCTATCATAGACCACAGTCAAAAACTAACGTCGTTCTACGCTTCTGTGCAGGTAAACGAAATATGGAACGATACGACGATCAATAGTACATTACAGCAAATCATCTATTTCTTTCATTCCGGCTTGTTGTCGGCTGAGCACGGTAGAACACTTTGTGACGGCCTGAAAGAGTTGGTGTTCGGACTAGAACAGAAATGTACGGATAAAAATGATCAATATCGTTTGTACTATCATGATTTGCTGATTTTGAACAACAACGTGCTCATTTCAGATCAACAGAAAAAATCGCTTTTTGTGCCATACACCATGTTGGGGTATTATATTACGCATGACGAAAATACTTGTAAAACCGTCTATGATTTCTTTCAATATCAACTGAAAAACTCCAAATTGCTCAATAACGCGGGTATCAAGGACAAAAAAATATTTTTCAATCGGGTATACCAGAAAATCGATTTCTACAAAAACCAGATGACGGTCTTTTCGGATATGTTGTAGTTTCTCCGACAGCTTTTGTTATTTATAGTACATTCTTATACCTTTGTGTTGCTCTTCGGTGTATTAATAAAAAATTGAATATGAGTTTAGTAATCGTAGGTACAGTGGCTTTCGATGCCATTGAAACACCTTTCGGAAAAACCGATAAAATTGTAGGAGGTGCCGCTACATTTGCTGGTCTGGCAGCTTCATACCTATATAATAAAGTAAAATTAGTTTCTGTAATTGGAGAAGACTTCGGAGATGATAATCTGAACATTCTCCAATCGAAAGGTATTGATGTAGAAGGTGTGGAGGTTGTGAAGGGTGGAAAATCGTTCTTTTGGTCAGGGAAATATCACAACGATATGAATAGCCGTGATACATTGGTGACAGAATTGAATGTGTTGGCGGATTTTGATCCGAAACTACCGGATTCTTATCAAGATTGTAAATATTTGTTGTTGGGTAACTTAACTCCTCAGGTACAGATAGCTACTTTGGAACGTTTACAAAATAAGCCAAAATTGGTCGTCTTGGATACGATGAATTTTTGGATGGATGTGGCTTTAGAAGATCTGAAAACCGTATTGAAAAAAGTCAACGTTTTGACTATCAATGATGCAGAAGCACGCCAGCTTTCTGGCGAGTACTCCTTGGTTAAAGCTGCACAGATTATATTGGAAATGGGGCCCAAATACCTTATTATTAAAAAGGGAGAACATGGGGCTTTACTGTTTGGTGAAGGACAAATATTTTCTGCTCCCGCATTACCGTTGGCTGATGTATTTGATCCGACAGGAGCAGGGGACACGTTTGCTGGTGGTTTTATAGGTTATTTGGCAAAAGTGAAATCGATTAATTTTACCAATATGAAAAATGCAGTTATTTATGGCT
This sequence comes from Sphingobacterium chuzhouense, assembly GCF_014692525.1. GTDB lineage: Bacteria > Bacteroidota > Bacteroidia > Sphingobacteriales > Sphingobacteriaceae > Sphingobacterium > Sphingobacterium chuzhouense. The sequence continues at coordinate 866,319 of NZ_JACNYL010000003.1, read as the reverse complement.
CAGCATTAGCTTCATTCTGTGTAGAGAAATTCGGAACAGAACAGTTGCAGCAATTATCTCCAGCTGATATTAGCGAAAGAATTCAGCAGTTTATCACGTTATCTAGATTTGAATTGGTGGACTGAACATAAATCTATAAAAAAATGCCCGAATCGGGCATTTTTTTATAGATTTTAATAACTAAATTTATAGGCGCTCAATGTTTTTTTCATGACTTTACGTGCCACGTGGATGCGTGTTTTTACTGTTCCAATAGGGATATTCAGATGATCGGATATTTCATGATATTTGTAACCTTCGAAATACATAGTAAAGGGAACATAATAGTCCTCGGACAAGTTGGATAGTGCGTGATTGATATCCTCCATGACGAATTTATTTTCTCCTCTGTTCTTCGTTGCAGAGACAACAAGATTTGCACTGGTAATCTCTTCCTCCTTTGTAATGAAAGAATTTGTTTTTACAACCCGTCGGTAATTGTTGATGAACGTATTTTTCATGATGGTGTATAACCAGCCTTTTAGATTGGTGCCCTCTTTAAAGTTTTTAAAATAGGTAACGGCTTTCAAAAGAGTATCTTGCACTAAATCGTTGGCATCATCCTGGTCTCTAGTGAAATTTCTTGCGTACGCTTTTAGTGATTCTGATTGTCGAATGACCAAAGTGTTGAATTCTATTCTGTTCATATTAGACTGGATTAAAAAGTTTACACTGCACTAAATGAACATACTCTTGTTCAATTAGCTATTTAAGGTGTACTTCATTTGCATGAACTACGGTTGCACTCCAAAATATGCAAATGGCGTGCTAAACTTTTCGATTATCGTTAAGTCTAAATGAATATTCCATTAAATTTACTATCGGAATGCCGATTTTATGAAAAATAACTCTTTAAAAGCCAATAGAATAGGGAGGGATTTCTATTTTTCACAATCTGAATTCACAATTGTTGAAAACTTCTAGAGGATATTTACTTCCCGTTCTAGCTTAATTCCAAATTTTTTATACACATCGTTCATTATTTTAGACGATGTTAGGTGAATTTCTGAACCACTTGCGTTGCCTAAATTGGTGATAACCAATGCTTGGTTTTTCCAGATTGCTACATTCCCGTCTATTTTTCCCTTCCATCCACAGGATTCTATCATCCAACCTGCTGCGAGTTTGACATGGTTTTCGTCGATGGTGTAGAAAATAATATCTGGATATATTTTCTGCAATTTATCAAACACTTTTGTTGGGATGATCGGATTTTTAAAAAAACTGCCAGCATTGCCAATGGTAGACGGATCCGGAAGCTTTTCTACACGAATATGTGAGACTACTTCCGCAATATCTCTTATAGTAGGAGAGGATATGCCTCTTTTCTGCAACTCCATATTGATAGCACCATATGATGTATTTATTTTATGGTGCAAATGCAATTTATAGGTTACTGAAGTGATGATAAAGCGTCCTTTGTACTTAGATTTAAATATACTGTCTCGATAAGTAAACTCACAGTCGTTATTCCGGAAAGTTGTAAATTCTCCGGTGGTCGTATCAAACGCTTGGCAAGAATAGAATACATCCATGAGTTCCGTGCCATAAGCTCCTATATTTTGTATAGGGGACGCTCCCACTGTACCGGGAATGAGCGCCATGTTTTCCACACCTCCAAAATTATGTTCCACGCAATACCAGACGAAGTCGTTCCAAACTTCGCCTGCTTTCGCCGTGATATAAATAAAATTACCCTCGATAAAATGTGTAATTCCTTTGTTACTCATCTGTATAACCAGGCCAGTGTAATCTTTTGTGAACAATACATTGCTACCACCTCCGAGCACAAAGAATTTCCTAGAAAAATGCCCTTCTTTGAATAAGCTAGGTAGCTGACTTTCGTCTGCTATTTTTATAAAATCTTTACAGAAAACCTCGATGCCAAATGTGTTGTAAGTTTTTAATGAGATGTGTTGCTGGATGGTGTTTGTCATTTTTTTGTAAATGTCTTAACTTGACTAATTCTTTTAAAAAATCAAAAAAAGAATTAACTTTATAATGTCGCTGTAAAGATAGCATAAAGCCTAATATTTAAATAATAAAATAGCATGACTAAGAATGTTGATGTAAAGAGAGCGAAGATACTTGATGTTGCAAAACGGCGTTTTGCCCACTTCGGGATGGCGAAGACTACCATGGCAGAAATAGCTAAAGATCTTTCCTTTTCTAAGGCTTTGTTGTACTATTATTTTCCAGACAAGCACAGCCTATATACTGCGGTCCTGGAACACGTCATCAACGAGATGATTAATAAGGTAGAGGTATACATGACAAAAACTCCGGGTGTAGAGGATATCCTCTTATATGCTGTGGAGAGTCGGATGGTGATTGTGCGGGAAAACTACAATCTGTTTGAATATTCTTCCTCTCAATTTGTCCAAAATCCGGGAGAAATGGGAAAGAATATCGGCCCGTTCTTCGAACGCATTCGTGACCAATATAGCCGGATATTGAAAAAAGGTGTTGAAAACAAAGAAATCGATGTAGATGATTTTAACGAAACTGCAGAGCTTTTGCTCTTTTCTTTGATGGGCATGCGTGTCGGTATTTTAAGTAAAGACTTGAATGATTGCCTGTTCCCGACACCAAATGAATTCGACCTTATCCTCGCTAAACAGCAGAAGATGGTTAAGATTTTTCTTCGAGGCTTGCGCAATGACTAGATTTCCGCTCCAAAATATGTTGCATAATAATGTCAGCATGGATTCTGGAGTTTTCGATAAACCAAAGGTGCGTATTAAGACCACCACATACCACGCCAGCTAAGTACAGTCCTGCTATATTCGTTTCCATGGTCTCTGGGTTATGGGTTGGAATCATCGGTGATTCATTAGGAATCTCTATTCCAATTTTTTTCAAAAAATCAAAATTCGGACGATAGCCTGTTAATGCTAGCACAAAATCGTTTTCGATTTCAATTGTTCCTCCAGATGTGGATATGATAACGGTTTCTTCTTTTATTTCTGCTAGCCTACTTTGGTAATAGACGTCAATTTCACCAAGTGCAATCCTGTTTTCTATATCCGGTCGTACCCAGTATTTCACACGAGTACCTATCTCTGGCCCGCGTATTACCATCGTTACTTTTGCACCTTTTCTATAAGTTTCCAGCGCCGCATCTACAGAGGAATTACTTGCGCCTACAACCACAACGTGCTGGTTAGCGTAGAAATGTGGATCTTTATAATAGTGGGAAACTTTTGGAAGATCCTCCCCAGGCACATTTAGCAGCATCGGTACGTCGTAAAAACCAGTAGCGACTACGATAGATTGAGCTGTGTATTGCCTTTTGGTTGTTATAACAATAAAAAGATCATCGTCTTTTCGTACGTCAATTACTTCTTCGAAAAGGTGCGTATTTAAATTGAATTTCCCGTTAATACGTCGATAGTACTCCAGCGCTTCTGCTCTTTTTGGTTTTGGTAACGTTGTAACAAAGGGGGTGTCTCCAATTTCCAGCCGTTCCGAAGAAGAAAAGAAAGTCATATTCAACGGGTAGTTATACAAAGAATTAACTAAGCAACCTTTTTCTATAATAATATGCGACAAACCTACTTGTTGTGCAGCGATACCGCACGCTAGCCCAATGGGACCGGCACCTATAATTAATACATCAAAATGATTATCCATTTATTAAACCTGTTGTTTCTCGGACTCCAGTTCCGCTGCACGATTGACGAGCTCCTGTGTGACTTTGTGTAAATCTCCTGAAATTTTACTTAAAAACTGTAATTGTTCGGTAATTAATTTACTTTCATCGTTTTCATCCCTCACCTCATTGAGATTCGGAAATTCCTCTTTAGGTTCAAACACTTCTTCATCATCGTGGGGCGGGATTAATGTAATAGCTTTGTTCAGTTCGGAAAGAGCCTTTTTTAACAATTTGACATGTTCTGCGTGATAAGAGCTAATGTCTGCCTGATTTACCTGGGTAAGCAGGTTGGCAGAATGTGAGGAAAGAATGTGGTCAAGAATGACAAACCTGTTGACTTCTTTTGTATACTTTTGACGCCATTTGGGTTCTGTAAGCATACGTTGAAAAGTGGATCCCATATTGGCGGAGGCAATATATACTTCTTTTCGGGCAAGCTTATAATTCGTTACCGTAAGCTCTTTGCCGGAAAGAATTTGAATGGCTTGAGCGAGGTAGTTATAATTAGCGATGAGTAAACTGCGTACATTGTCGCGGAATTGTGTGCTTTCCCAATTAGGAAAGATGATGTAACTTGATACGAACGCTATTGCTCCCCCTAAGAAAGTGTCGATTACCCGTTCTGCCACCATCTCCAACGTGTTTGTGCCATGAAAACTCAACATAATCAATACATAAGGCGTAATAAACATCACAGCAACAATGTAGTTGATACGGAACAAGCTATACCCTGCAAGGAAAAAGCATATCAATAAAGCAAACCGGATATTTACATCGGCAATGAAAAAAATAACCGCAGCACCTATAATTCCGCCCACTAATGTTCCAACAAGACGTTGTAAGTTTCTTTCTTGTGTAAGCCCAAATCCGGGTTTCAGGATAACCATGATCGTCAATAAAGTCCAGTAGATCCCGTTTGGACTGAAGTTTACGAGATTAAGTATAAGATAAGTTCCAGAAAGTACAATAGCCATACGCAATGCGTGGCGGAAAGCTGACGATTCTAGGCTAAGGTTACTTCTGAATTTCTTCCAGTCGATCTGATCGCGTGTAATGAATTGGGATGCCGAGTCGATTTCTTCTTTTGGGATATTGGGGCCAACATTCGTCGAATTATAGCTATATATATTATCCAGATATTTGATTATACTTCGAATATTGATTATTACTTTTTTTAGAGGAATGGTATTAATGCCTTTTTTGTCGAGGCTCTCTACAGACTCCAACAAACGATTCATGTCATTTTCAAACGTATAGGTGGGTTTAGGCAATTTATTAGCATTGATGGCATACGCTATATTGTCCAGTTCATTGGTTACTTTTAATATGGTATGCTTAAACGGAATAAGTACCCCATATTGACCGTAAGCCGTTTTAATGGCATTGTAGTCATATTGAGTGGTCAAGCTCTGTTCAAAGAGGTCAACAATATCGGAGAAAATAAGCGTGAGATAACGACCAATTTTAGTCGTATCTTTGATAGAACGTTTGCTTTGGAAAAGAATGTCCCGGACAGATTCCTGATGTTTGTTAACTTCGACCTGTTTCTCAATTAATTTAATGTAATTATTTTCTATATTAACATTGGGGTCATAAAAATTAGCTTTTAACCGAATATAATCTGCTACATAACGTATGGATTCTGCAAGTTCCTGTTGGGCAATACGGTATGGGCGTATTTTTATCACGGACATACTTAGGAGCATATACCACAGCCCTCCGATGATGGTAAGCAAGAGCGGCGACCAGATGTTTCCTGCTGTGATAGCGTGCTGGACATTGAAGAGCATTAGAAGCGTACACATTGCGCCAACAGTTGCAGCTCGTGCGTTGAAAACAGCAAACATCGCAAAAAGAAAGCTCAATACCGCTATGAAAATAGTCGTTAATGGAATTGAAAAGTTGACAAGAACGATAATCAGGTAGGTCAGGATACCGAGCACGATTGTAGATAACATTCCTAAACGACGATGGGATGGGGCGCCAGGTGTATCAGAAAGTCCAATTAATAATGCACCAAAAGAAATCAGGGTACCTTCGTTTAAATATCCTGCGTATATACATACTAACAATGGGATGATACACCCTAGTGTAATCATCAATCCTTCAGCAAAATACTGACCATAGAAAAAATGACTAATTTCTCTAATCCTTTTCATGGAAAAAAATGTGTAGGCAAAGATAGAAAAACCTTCATGAATCCCCTAATTCCGCCATAGTTATGAAAAGAGCTTATGAAGCTTCTTAATGGTAATCGAATGCCGATATTTGCAGAAAAAATCAACGCTGATGCTTTGTATTTTTTATAACGAAAATATCGTTTTGATGTTTTAATTGTATCTAAAAGTTGCTTTTGTTGTTAAAAGTGTATATTTTAGTCCGATTCGAATTTATTGCGTTCGAAATCTATGTTATTCCTTAATTTTAAGCATGAAACCGAGAAGTAAATCATATTGCCACAAGAGAGGCAATAATTATTTACTTTGAGCTCTCATTAGCTATTGAAAAAAATAAATAGATGAAAATAAGTCAAAAAAAATCTGTCTTTCACAATGAAGTTTTAACACGCTTTGATTTATACAAAAGCTTGTTTTTAACATTACCTTTTCAAAGTGTACAACATACAGGAACGATACTTCCTTTTTTCTCCACCCATTGCGAGAAAGGCGTGGAGGAGCGTTTGTCACCGGAGGATATTATAGAAAGCTTCTTTGGTCAATATGAACAATATGTGCAAGAAGAGGATCGCATCGATTTTCTTTTTAGAATTGTACAGTATATTGAACGGCAAGTCGTTCTTTTTGATGCCGTGGAAGATTCGGCTTTCCACGCTGTAGGAAAAACAGAGGAGCTGGGAATTTTGCAATCGTTGTTTCGACGAGCTCAAGAGAGCCCGGAATTAAAAAAGAAGATTGTGGATAAACTGCACAATTTCTCTGTTAGACTCGTGCTAACAGCACATCCGACACAATTCTATCCTGGCCCGGTGCTGGCGATTATTACCGATCTGATAGATGCTTTGAAAAGAAATGATGTTCACAATATTCAACTTTTATTGCAACAGCTCGGCAAGACACCGTTTATAAATAAAGAAAAACCGACACCGGTGGATGAAGCGGCTAGCTTAGCTTGGTTCTTAGAAAATGTTTTTTATAAGGTGGCGTCTGAAATACAATCAAGTATAGATAGTGAATTGGAACTGCCTATCGATGATGTCAAACAACTTATTGAACTCGGGTTTTGGCCAGGTGGAGATAGAGATGGTAATCCCAACGTGACAGCAGAAAGTACAAAAAAAGTAGCAAGCATGCTGCGTACTATATTGTTTCGTTGCTATTACCGTGATTTTCGTCTGTTAAGGCGTCGAATAACTTTCCGTGGAACACAAAAATACTTGGATGTGTTGCAGGATTTATTTTACGAAAATAGTTTTAATCCGGCGGAGAATCCAACTGACGATACAGCAAAAATACTAGAAAATCTGAACGGGGTGAAAGAAGTCTTGAACACCATGCACGACGGTCTTTTTGTGGAATTAGTGGAAGATTTAATCCGTAAAGTGACGACATTTGGATGTTATTTTACTACGTTGGATATCCGTCAGGATAGCAGTATATTAAGAAATACATTTAATTACTTGGTGGAACGTTATCCGGAAACAGGACTTGATTTGAAGCAGGTAACGGCATCCGAAGCGGAGAAAGAAAAACATATGCCTTTTTCTGAATTGAGTCTGGGTTTTGATGAAAATGCTGATAAACTGGTAATTGATACGTTAGAAGTTATCGAATTGCTAAAAGACATCCAGAAATCTGGGAGCGAACGAGCGGCACAGCGTTTTATTATCAGTAACTGCCAACAAGCATCCGATATTTTGGGCTTGATGCAACTGTTCTTATGGTCTGGGTGGAAAAAAGATAACCTCACTATTGATTTTGTGCCGCTATTCGAAACGGTAGATGATCTTTCTCGGGCGGCCGACGTGATGCGGAGTTTGTATTCTAATAAAGAATATGCAAAACATATTAAACGTCGTGGCAATAAGCAAACTATTATGCTCGGATTTTCGGATAGTACAAAAGATGGTGGATACTTGATGGCCAATTGGTCTATTTATCGAGCAAAAATAGAATTGACAGCTATATCTCGGGAATATGATGTAGACTTGGTGTTTTTTGATGGTCGGGGAGGACCTCCCGCACGTGGTGGCGGAAAGACACAGCGTTTTTATGCTTCGATGGGTAAAGAGATTGCCAACGAACATATCCAATTAACGATTCAAGGGCAGACCATTAGTAGCCAGTATGGTTCGTTGGAAAATGCAAAGTATAATATAGAACAATTGTTGCAAGCAGGGATTATATCGGAACTTCAACAAAAGGACGGAGATACCTTGACAAAAAAACAAAAGGAGGTAATAGACCAGATGGCACACGAGAGTCACGATAAATTTATGGCACTCCGAAAAAATCCATTATTTTTAAAATACCTAGAAACATTAAGTCCTTTGAAACAGCTGTCGGAAGTGAACATCAGTAGCCGTCCGGTAAAACGAAATTCCGGTAAGGAATTACGGTTGGAGGATTTGCGGGCGATTAGTTTTGTGACTTCCTGGAGCCAGTTAAAACAGAATATCCCCGGATTTTACGGTGTAGGCACGGCATTACAGTGGGCAGAGGAGAATAACTTGTGGTCCTATGTTAAAAATTTGTATGAAAGTTCGGGTATGTTCAAGACCATTATCGATAATTGTATGATGTCTATGACTAAGTCAAACTTCGATATTACAGCCTATATGCAGTACGATGAGACATTTGGTGATTTTTGGAAAATGCTCCGTGATGAGTTCGAATTAACAAAAAAATATATTCTCAAATTAAGTAATTCGTCGGTATTGATGGAGGATTATCCGATTGAACGCGCGTCAGTTTTAGCAAGAGAAAAGATTGTATTACCATTGTTAACGATCCAGCATTATGCGATCCGCTGCCTACGCAATAAGAAAATGACCCCTGAGCAGGAGGCTGTTTATAGAAAACTTATTGCCCGAACCATTTATGGTGTTGTAAACGCGGGGCGAAATGTTGCGTAACGCGCAGGTGAATTATTTTGAACGGGAAAAAGTGGATTATTTTTTTATTTTTGTAGGATAAATAAAACAAAAAATATCAGATGAAATTAAATACTTTATTCGTTGTTGGTATATGTGCGAGCACATTGTTGGTGTCTTGTAATCCGAAGACTGCGCAAGAAAGACAATTAAGCTTAACACATACAACGTTGATTGACGGTGACGCCTACCAGTTTTTCCAACTTGTAGGTTCCAAAGTAGTATATGAAAATGATTACGCCGCTTATGCAGCAGGCGTAGCAAGTTCTTCGCCAGCAAAGCAACTCGCTGCGAAAGCTCAGGAAGTATATAGTTCACTGATTCCAGGATTGGATAGCTTAGCTATCGCAAAACAAGTTGATTTTCCAATAAAAGGGGGCGCGAAATACGAGGTGTCGGCAGAAGCAGAGACCGCGGTGGAGCGAGAATTCGTGGCAGGGAATCGTGTTGATTCAACTGAGGTAGAAGACTTCGAGACAGATCATGTGACTGCTGCATCATATTCAGATGACGCGTACATCCATCATGTACAACATGAAGCGGCTGTTGTGAAAGATCAGCTTCAACGGATGACCCGTAGCACGGATAAAGAAGTACGGACATTTGCATTGGCAAACGTGGAAAAAGTAGCCGAATTGTTTGCTCTTGCGGGAGGCAAGGAAGATGCGCATGCTCATCACTAAAACACTGTTTTTAACTTTATCTCAAATAATGAAAGGGAATGTAGCAAACTACATTCCTTTTTTTATTAAAGATACCTTGATTTTTTGTAAAAGCTTTCTAGATTATGTATATTCGTTTTCTACCGAAATAAATTGTCATTAAACTAACCGTGTATGCACTCGTTATTATTTAAAAAATTTTTCAAAAAACATTTATTATGGTGGCCGTTAATAAGGGCTAGTTTTTATATCTTTTATTTTGTCGTTATTCAAATAATCAATAGTATGGAATGGACTTATGACCGTTTCAAAGTTAATATACTGATTTTTATAACTGCAATATTCATAATCGAAGTAAGCTTGCGCTGCTTTCGACTATTTTTTTATAAAAAACGTTATTTAAAAGCCGTTTTGATATGCAGTATAAATTATAGCGCCATCGCTTTAATTGGATATTATGTACTGCATAGTAGTGATAACTTCGTGGCGAGGGAAATATGGAATCGTGAGGTGGACGCTTCGTGGACTATTTTTTTGTTGAACTTTAGCCAGTTCTATGGAGCATTTTTTAAATATGCTGTCATCCTATTTCTCGTAGAACACATGTTATTTTTGCTTAGGGTGATCTCATTTCGTACCGGCAAAAATTCAGTACGCCCATCGGAAATGGAACCGATGTTATCGGATAGGCGTTCACAAATAGCTAATCCTACTGAACTAAAAGAAAAAGATTTAGTTTCGTCATCGCTAGCTCGGAAAAGCGATTTACAGGAATTTGATAATAACAGTCATATATTACCTATTAAAGCGCGTTCAATCACATATATGCTAAATATATTTAAAATTGTGTATCTGGAAGTGTGTAATGAGATTACAACTGTATATCAGTTAGACGGTTCACACTTTAAGGTCAACATTCCACTATCCAAATTTTGTGAATGGCTGCCTGAGAGTAGATTTATGCGGGTACACGAGAGTAGGGTGGTTGCTTTACCCTATATTATTAAGGAGAAGGGTGATTGTTTATATATGCTTGGATATGAGAATCTGGGTTTGAAACTAGGAAGATCCGAAAAGTATCTAGGGAAATATAAAGAATGGAAAGAAAATACGCGCTCAAAGTGGGACGACAACAAGTAAAGCTTTCTGTAAAGAGGCAAGGAACAAAAAAAAGGTTTTCAAACGGGGAGAATGAAAACCTTTAGCTAACCAATTATAAACCTAAATTATGATGATGCAAATATAGTGTATTTTGAACACTAAGTGCAAATTTTTTTTAAAAAAATTATTCGTCAGCTTTCACCAATGTAGCTAGAACTTCATTGTCACCTTTGCTAAACGTCAGTACATCACCGTTGACGTTGTAATATTGAGCGTCCCGTAACACTTCGATGAACCGTGTTTCTATATCCAGATTTGGGCAAGCCATTTGTGTGGCTGTGATATCAGAGATGGTGATAGCGTTGTTTTCTTTGAATTCAACGTGTCCGCCCATACCGTTACAACCCGCATTGCCGGAAACTTTACTATCTTCATGGAAGATAAGGTGGGGTTTCTGCTGAAACGTTGTGTCTAATGTAATCGGACTTCCGTTTAATTCAGTAAGTCTCCAGTTTTTGCCGTATAAGTCGTTAACGGAACTTGACTCAACGGATGGGTTTTCCACCTGATGGTCTTCCTTGTTTTCTTCGGAATTTCTGTTGGTTGTGTTATTGCACCCTACAACTACGCAGGCCAGTGCAATAGAATAAAATAGTTTCTTCATGTTTTTTTGATTCTCCTTTTTTGATGTTAGCTATTTAAAAAAAATCGACTGTTTGTCCATTTTTTTGTGAATTATTTTTTGCATTGGTAATATAACCACGTTAATTTCATATTGTTTTGCATATGTTAAAAAAATGGACGACGAAGCTACTGAACACAAAAGATATCGTGCTCATGAAAGGCATAACGGATGGCGTTGTCTGGCGCTGATTTCGTGTCGAAACCGGTAAATAGACTAAAAGCAGGTAATATAATTTGTTGTGTCGAGACGACAAAGCATGGAAAGGTAATTGTCCTTTTTGTAGGCATTCGCATGCTGATGCCCGGATGTACATGTCCGCTGATGGTGTGAGTGTTGGGAAGGGGAGAAGCTTGGTGTGTAAAATAAATGTTGTCCAAATGCCAATCTTGATGGGTTTCGCGAATACCCATTTTGTTCCATTTCTCGTCTGCGAAACGATCATGGTTTCCTTTGATTAAAACAAATTTGATATGAGGAAACTTAACAATAGACTGCTGTAACAAACTAACCTCCGCGTTAGCACCGGCATGAATTAAATCACCTACGATAATGACTTGTTTAACGGGGAAATATTGTATCAATTGTTCCAGACGTTGCAAATCCTGCAACGTTACCTGTGTGGGAAGGGCAATACCATTTTTTCTAAAATGTGCCGCTTTACCCAAGTGCAAATCAGAAAGAATAAGCGCGCTATGTTCTTTCCAAAATAACACACGTTGGTTTGTCAATGTCAATGATGTATCGGAAAAGGATATGTCTTGCGTAATAATATTCATCGTTTTCTTCTGGGAGATTTCCAATTGCTCTGCTGCAGTCGTTGAATACGGCTTGTCAGATCTTCACTTGATAAGGATTGCCGTAAACTATCTACTTTGATCGGAAAGCTCAATGGTGTAAACCCAGTTGCAAATTTATAAATGATTTTGCTATGATGTATCCGTTCAAATGCAGCTACCAATCGCGGCTCTTCCAATTGTTGATTGAATACTTCCGCGTACGCTTGGCGCAGCAGTAGATTCTGTGGATCATGTTCTTCCAAAACTTGAAAAATAATGCCTGAAGAAGCTTGTAAAGACTTGTTGTTTTGTTGCTTTCCGTGTAGGTTTTGAACCACCATACCCGAAATGACGGCAATATCCCGAAACTTCCGCTTCGCCATTTCTGTAGCGTTAATGCTGCTGATTACTTCTTCCATCAAATGTTCCCGACTGAGAATTTTTTTTAGTTGAGATTCATCTATTGCAATTTCTGAATCAGAAAATAATTCGAATCCGTAATCGTTCATTGCCATAGAAAAACTTATCGGAATCAACAGACTAATGCGGTAGGCGATCAAGCTCGCCATAACTTCATGTACCAACCTCCCTTCAAATGGGTACATAAAAAGATGGTACCCTTCTTTGGTATGAATAGACTCCACCAAAAATTCGTCTTCTGCAGGAATATGCGAATGTTCATTTTGTCGTGCGACCAAAGGATGTAAGAATTGCAGTTCTTTTTCACGGCTATCGGGATGTCTGGCACTTGCCAATTTTTGTCGTAAGAACTGGCTTAAATTAGAACTCAATGGTAAGCGGCCACCTAGCCAACTTGGTGTAAAAGCTCGGCCTGAAGAGCTCCGAACATATGCCGTCATCTCTTTCACGCGAATAAGTTCGAGCACGCGGCCAGCTAGAACAAATTTATCACCGCTATGCAGTCTCGAAATAAAATATTCCTCTACCATGCCGATGTAGCCTCCAGAAAGAAATTTGACCCGCATCATCGCGTCGCTTACGATAACGCCCATATTCATGCGATGTAGCATAGCAATGCGTCTTTTCTCCACCACCAACATACCGTCTTCCTTAGGTGTAACTTTATGAAACTCTTCATAATTCTTGCCGATAGCGCCCCCCTGCGTGATGAAAAAGATACACCAGTCCCATTCCTCCTCAGTTATCTCCTGAAATGCGAACGTGTTTTTGATAACCGGGTAGAGGTCCTTTGCTTTAAAGCCGCCTCCTAAAGCGATGGTAACCAGAAATTGAACCAATACGTCAAACGTAAGTACCATCGGATCCCGGTTTTCGATGGTTTGTGTTTTGACAGCCTCTTTTAAGGCGGCCACTTCAATCAATTCCAGCGAATGTGTGGGAACAAAATAGATTTTGGATAGTTCGTGAGGAGAATGCCCGCTACGCCCCGCACGCTGCATAAAGCGCGCGACGCCTTTACTAGAGCCAACTTGTACAACGGTATCCACGGGTTTAAAATCTACGCCCAAATCGAGAGAAGAAGTGGCCACAACAGCTTTTAGTCTTCCTTCACTCAAGGCTTCCTCTATCCATTGTCGGATTTGGCTGTCAATAGAACTGTGATGTAACGCAATTTGTCCGGCAAAATCGGGATGTGCTTCCAACAACAGTTGATACCACATCTCACTTTGGCTTCGAGTATTGGTGAAAACTAATGTTGATTTACTTTCCAAAATAATAGGTACAACCTCCTCGGCTAACTTGCCACCCAAGTGTCCTGCCCACGGCAATACCTCCACTTCTGTCGGAAATACAGGAATAATGGCAATCTTCTTTTTCTCACGAGCAACAATTTTTACTTTTTTCTGCGCAGTAGGTATGAGCACCTCCATGGCTTCGTCGAGATTGCCAATAGTAGCCGTGATGCCCCATATCCGAAGATTTTGGTGTTGATATTTTAAAAACCCTAACGCTAATTCTACCATCACACCTCGCTTTGTCCCGAGTAATTCATGCCACTCGTCGACGGCTATGCATTGCAAAGTGTTGAAGAAATGTTGGCGGCCTTTTTGTGCCAATAACAAATGCAGGCTTTCGGGTGTCACCAATAATACATCGGGCATCTGCCGGCTTTGCCGTTGCTTTATCTTGATGTCCGTATCACCATTCCGAACCTCTACTACCCAGTCCAAGCCGATCTCATCAATGGCTTCCTGCATCGCTCGGGCTAAATCTTTTGCCAACGAACGTAAAGGGGTAATCCATAATAATTTTAACCCTTTTTGATAACGGGAAGGGTTATTCATAAAATCGATCAATACCGCAAGAAAAATGGAGAAGGTTTTCCCAAATCCGGTAGGAGCGACCACCATGCCACTATAACCATTACTATATTTCTTCCATGCTTTTTCCTGAAAGCTAAAAGGTGTATTGCCTTTTTGCTGCATCCAGTCCGTGATAATGGTATAGCCTTCGGTATGTTGCCTGTTATTTTTCAAATCAATGAATCATTTTTTTGATTTCTTCGATATCATCGATATCTGCAACCGTTTTGTCTGTTCGCCACCGTGCTATTCGAGGAAAACGTAAAGCCACGCCCGATTTATGTCGATTGCTAAAAGCAATACCCTCAAAAGCGATTTCAAATACTAGTTCGGGTTTAACTGTTCGTACCGGGCCAAATTTTTCGATGGCGTTTTTGTTGACAAAACGACTAACCTCTTTTATTTCCTTGTCTGTCAGCCCAGAATAAGCTTTCGCAATAGTGACTAAATTCTCACCATCCCTCACGGCAAAGGTATAATCCGTATAATAGGCACTTCGTCGCCCGCTTCCCTTTTGGGCATAAATTAAGACAGCGTCAATCGTTAATGGATCAATTTTCCATTTCCACCAATCGCCTTTCTTCCGTCCGGTATGATAAAGAGATGCTTTGTGTTTTAACATGATGCCTTCACTATTGATGGAACGGGCGTTTTCCCGAATTGCTTGTAACACTTCCCAGTCATCAATAGTGATAACCGTGGATAACTGCAAGTGAGGAGACGGATTAAGAAGGAATAGCGATTCCAATTGTTGCCTTCTTTCCAACATACTTTTGTGTCGCCAGTCTTCGCCTTCCCACTCGATGAGGTCGTAGGCGTACACTTGGATAGGAAATTCCTCCAATAACTTTTTGCTAATCGTTTTCCGGTTTAATCGTTTCTGTAACGCCGAAAAATTCATCACTTCCTGTTCTTTCACGACTAGGATTTCGCCGTCGATGACAAAATTTCCCTGCCACTGTAGCAAAATATCTCTTATTTCCGGAAATTGATCAGTAACTAGTTCCTCACCACGAGACCATATGAACACCTCATCATTTCGTTTGATAAACTGTCCGCGGATACCATCCCACTTATATTCTATTTGCCAATCTTGCACGTCGCCCAGTTCATTCAATTCTTTTTCCAACGGGTAGGCCAGACAAAAAGGGTAGGGTTTGGAAAGTTGTGTATCGGTATAATGGCCTTTTATGAGATCATCAAATGTCACGTCGCCCATTTTCCAGTCGCCCATAACGCTATGTGCCACTGCACTGGCGTCCATCTGATAATGTTTCGCCAAAGCATTGATAAGCGTTTTGGAAGAGACACCCAGTCGGAAACTGCCACCTAATAATTTATTGAAAATAAAACGTTCGGTGGTAGGAAGATTATTCCACGCCAGCAGGACAAATTCTTTTTTTTCAGCTTCAGTCCTGTCTTTCAATGCGATAATCCTATTCATCCATTCCGTTAACGTTCGATCGATGTAATGTGGCGATTGTGGTAAAACCAACGCAATAGTTTCACCCAAATCGCCTACCGAAGCATAAGATTCTTGGAATAACCATTCGGGAATTGCAGCAACTTCGATCGCCCATTGTTTCATCAATGCGGTGTTGACATTGCGTTTCGGGCGTTTCCCGGTAAAGAGGGCAAGAAACCATAATTTATCATCATTGTCGGCTTCGTGGAGAAAACGGTCGATAGCTTCCAATTTTAAATTGGTTTTGTTAGTGCTGTCCAAGGTATTAATTAAAGTGGCAAAGGCTCTCATAACTTACTTGCTTTTGTTTCTTCAACTTCTTCCTCTTCATTTCCAAACGCTGTCTTAACCTCTTCTGCTGATATCCCGATTTCATTCAGATATTTAGTAAAAACAGCTGTTTGTCCATGTGTTATATATATTTTTTCAGCTTCCGTCGTCTTTATAGCATCCAAAAGCCCATGCCAATCTGCATGGTCACTTATGGCAAAACCTGCATCAGCGCTCCGCCAACGGCGGGATCCTCGTACTTGCATCCACCCCGAGCAAATAGCGTTTGCCATATTAGGTATTTTATTGATTATTTTGGAGTCCGCTAAGGCAGGTGGAACAATGACAATCCCCTTATCTACATGCTTGATATCTTCCTGGAAATTGATAATATGATAGGCCGGGAGCTTAACACCCGCACTTTCATAAGCTTCATTTAGTTTGCCAATGGAATAATGTACGTGTAGAGGAGAGATTCCTGAAAGTGCTTTCATGATACGTTGGGCTTTACCCAGCGAATAACCAATAAAAACAGATGTTTTACCGTTTGCTTGGTTCTGTAATACCCAATTTTGCATTTGCTGATTTTGTTGTTCCACCGATAACCAATTATAGATAGGGAGTCCGAAAGTGCTTTCGGATACAAATTCATGGCATTTGATAGGCTCGAAAGGGGTAGATAGACCATCGTTTTGTATTTTATAATCTCCAGAAACAACAGATACTTTACCTTTATATTCCATTCTGATTTGAGCAGAACCTACAATATGTCCAGCCGGATGCAACGATACTTTGACGTCATTGATATAAAGCGACTCGTTATAGGAAACACCTTGTACAGCAATATCATTCCCAATACGACTTTTTAATATAGGTACCGTAAAATGATGGCATAAGTACTTTTTCATACCCCAACGTGCGTGATCGGCATGACCATGGGTTACTACAGCAAAGTCTACCGGTTGCCATGGATCGATGTAGAAATTGCCCGGTATACAATAGATACCTTCCTGTCTAAATTGTAGCATATTAATAAATAACCAAATTTCTGTCGTTATGTTTTTAGCTAAAAAAATTAGTATTTTTGTTTTGTTATGCAGCGGATTGAAGAAAAACTGAAGATATTGGCGGATGCCGCCAAATATGATGTGAGTTGTAGTTCTAGCGGAAGTACGAGAAAGAATAAAGGAGGGATCGGCGATGCTTCGGCATCCGGCATCTGCCATACTTATACCGAAGACGGACGATGTGTTTCATTGCTAAAGATTCTATTGACCAATCATTGTATCTATGATTGTGCTTTCTGTGTAAGCCGTAAAAGCAATGATGTGAAAAGAGCCGCTTTTACCGTGGAAGAGGTGGTAGATCTTACGATGAATTTTTACCGTAGAAACTATATTGAAGGACTTTTTCTAAGTTCCGGTATCTTCAAAAATGCTGACTTTACGATGGAACGCATGTTGCGGATTGTGAAAAAGTTGCGACAAGAAGAACGATATAATGGTTATATCCATCTCAAAACGATTCCCGGTGCGAGCGAGGAATTAATAAAGGAAGCTGGATTATATGTAGATCGGATGAGCATCAACCTGGAACTACCAACAGAAGCAGGGCTTAAGTTGGTGGCTCCCGAGAAAGACCATGAATCGGTAAGAAAACCTTTGGCGTTTGTAAATGAACAGATGAAATCTTTTAAGGAAGAAAAGAAACTCATAAAACATACACCGATTTTTGTACCCGCCGGTCAAAGTACGCAAATGGTGATTGGCGCAACGCCTGAAAATGATTTTGAAATCATGCAAGTTGCCGATGATTTCTATAAGAACTATAATCTGAAGCGGGTTTATTATAGTGGTTATATTCCGATAAATAATGGAAATTCGTTGTTACCTCAAATTGGCTCAGCGCCACCTTTGGTTCGTGAAAATCGTTTGTATCAAACAGATTGGTTATTACGCTTCTACGGCTTTCGGCTCGACGAAATTTTAAATCCCCAACATATACATCTGGATCTGGATATAGACCCTAAGTTAAGTTGGGCATTACGTAATCCTCATTTTTTTCCGGTGGATGTGAATACAGCCGACTTTAACGCCATTATTCGTATACCGGGGATTGGCCGTCAGTCGGCGGTAAAGATTGTACAAGCACGGAAGTTTGGTAGATTGTATACTTATCAACTCCAAAAGATGGGCATTGCCTACAACCGTGCGAAATATTTTTTGCAATGCGTGGACACTCCTTTTATATTGGGAAACCCGAGTATGGAGCATGTTCGGAATGCTATTTTGAGTGAAAGTAGCAGCGGTAATCGACGACAGACCGTTACTGGACAATTAACGTTATTTTAATATGTATTATCTGTTTGACGGGACGTACCTTGGCTTTTTATCGTGTGTATTTGAAAGCTTTGAGAGAAAGGAATTTAATATTATTCCGTTAATGCAGGAAGATTATCAAATAGCTCTATTTGCGGAGTCGAGGACAATCGTGACAGATAATCGGAAAGCATTACGGGTTCAGAAAGGTTTACAGGCACGTATCGGAAAAGTAGAAGCGACGGATTTTTATCGGGCATTCCTTTCGGAAGACCGGAAAGCTTGGCTGGCCTCTTTTTTTATCTTGCACCAAATCTTTTGCGGTCGGACAAATATACGGCAACATTATGGTGACGAGCATGTGTTGTACTTTTCACAGATATTAAAAAAGGTGAGCCGCGAACGTCATCGTATGAAAGCGTTTATCCGTTTTAGTAAAAGTTCGGATGGCTTGTTCTTTGCAGTGGTCGAACCGGATTTTAACGTATTGCCTTTAATTTCGGACTTTTTCCGAAAGCGATATGCGGATATGCCCTGGCTCATTTATGATATGAAACGAAAGTATGGCTTGCTATTCGACACGCGACAGGTAGGAGAGGTACAGCTTAGCCCAGAAGAAGTACAAGATGCCACGATGCCTTCAATTACTATTGAAATGGACGAACGTGATGAACTTTTCCAGCGCCTTTGGAAATTATACTATACCAGCACCAATATTGAAGCACGAAAAAACATGAAGTTACACCTCCAACATGTTCCTAGACGATACTGGAAGTATCTCGTGGAGAAGAAATAACGGCTAGTCTACGATAAACGCACTATTGCACATGGGATGGTACTTTGACCTCGTCTCCTATAATAAGATTATTAAATACAATGTTTTTGGCATTGGTGAAACTGACAGCTGTCTTGGCCGTATCTATCTGGATATTCGAAAAATGTATGTCGCTCACTTTTTTGGTTGGATAGCCTTGAATCACTAAGGCCGCGTTGTGCACTTTATTGCAACGCAGACCATCGACGAAGATATCCCTTATATCTGTTTCGTGACCCGATCCTTCCCCGTGATAATAAGATGTAATGAAGAAACAGTCCTCTACCTCACCAAATTCAACGTTATTGACATAAATATCGCGGATAAAACCACCCCGGTCGGGGTTTGATTTCAGATAAATACCACGTTTGCAATATCCACCGAACGTGCAATCCTCTACAAAAACATTTTGTACTCCAGCGGACATTTCGCTTCCGATGACGACACCATGTAAACCCTTGAAGCGACAATTACGGATGATAATGTTTTCAGACGTAATTCCAGTTTTTCTACCTTCATGATCCCGGCCGGCTTTAATAGCCACATTGTCGTCGGCATTATTAAAATCAATATCTTCAATTAAAATATTCTTGGAATATTCCGGGTCGAATCCATCATTGTTTTTATTGAAGGCATCAAACTTCACCCTTCTGGCTGTAATATTTTCCGATTTTAATAGATGAACACACCAAAATGGTGAGTTAGCTAACGTAACATCTTCTATCAAGATATTTTTACATTCGAAAAACTGGACGAGATGAGGTCTTAAATAATGCCCTGCTCCAAATACACGTTCTTTTATCGGTGTATCTTCGTGATTCATTTTTCGACTTAGCGTTTGACTTGGTTTTTGCTTTGCATGCCACGTGCTGAATGTGTCCTTTGCATTCCCGTCAATTATACCTTCTCCAATAATCGCGACATTCTCCGCTTGATAGGCATAAATAAAAGGACTGTAGTTATACAGAAATGTTCCCTCCCAACTGGTTAATACAACTGGTAGATAGTCGTCTGGATTTGAACCAAAAACTAATTTCGCTCCTTTTTGTAAGTCGAGCGTGACATTACTTGTTAAATGAATAGGGCCATTTACCAAATAGATCCCGGGTGAAACTACAATTCTTCCACCACCTAATGCTTTGCATTTTTCTAATGCCTTGTCAAAAGCGGGTTTATTATCGGTCAATGAATCACCTGATGCGGCGAAATCATTTAAGTTAATTATATTGGTGGATAAGGGAGGTGCCGTAATTGTTTTTAAAATTTGATCTCGCTTTTGTATTCTTGATTGATTTTCTTTTGCGTTATTATTACAGGAGGAAATTATCAACATCATTATAGTGAAAAAAGAAAGGTTCCTAAACATAGGCTTTGGATTATTTGAAACTGCCATGTCAAAAGTAACATTTCTTATCCGATTTACAGGCAAGTGGCATGAGGAATTAAAATTTGTGCCTTTGATTATACATTGTATTTATAAAAAATATAACCCCTCCCAAAAACAGAACCGCTCCTGCGATAATAATAACTGGGCCAAGTGGGTCGTGGATGAAGATCCAAGCCAACCGCATGCACATACCACCGATAAGGATAGCAAATCCCGCTAAGATCAGTTTTTTATTTCTTTTTAACGGATGTCCTTGTCGTTTCATGTTCTATAAGAACAATATAGACGATAAATTGTTGCAAGATTAGTGTTCAGTACGATGCGGTTTATGAAGTTTTTTAAACTTTTGGAAAGCCGAGTCGTTTATTAATTAAATGTAGATACTTAGTTTATAGCGTATGGCAAAGGATAAAGAAAATATTTTTAAATCCCATTTTACTATTTTAAAGAATACGGTATTGGGATTTACGAGTGAAGATAGTTTGAAGTACAGTGCTTCATTGGCGTATTATACCGTCTTTTCATTAGGGCCTATTTTGGTGTTGATGATTTCGCTTGCTGGAATTTTCTTAGGCGAAGAGGCTATCCAAGGAAAGGTTTTTGAAGAACTGCGTGGGTTCGTGGGAGCAAGTGCAGCCAGTCAGATTCAAGAGGTTATTAGGAATTTGTCGCTTTCTGGGAAATCAAATATAGCATTGATTATCAGCGCGGTAACATTGTTGCTGGGAGCAACGACAGTCTTTGGCGATATCCAGAACTCCATTAACAAAATTTGGCATGTACGTCCGAAGGTAAAAAAAGGTTGGCTGAAGATGCTCAAAGATAGACTGCTGTCTTCTTCGTTGGTTATTGGGCTTGGTTTTCTATTAGTGGTTACGTTGATTATTAATGGAACTATTCTGGCATTTACGGATCGCTTACAGCGATTTTTTCCTGACGCTACGGTGATCTTGTTTAGTGGGCTTAATTTTTTCTTATCATTTTGTGTCATCTTTGTTTTGTTCGCCGTGATTTTCAAAGTATTGCCGGATGTTAATATACAATGGCGTACCGTGAGATCGGGCGCACTGTTTACGGCGCTGCTTTTTGTGTTTGGGCGTTTCTTGATTGGTATTTATATTGAAAGCTCAGACACAGAATCTACATATGGAGCAGCTAGTTCGATAGTGCTGATTTTACTATGGGTTTACTATACGGCAGCTATCTTATATCTAGGTGCTATCTATACGCGCGAGTATGCTACATATAAAGGCGTACCGATAGAACCTTCAGAATTTGCTGTACATATCGAGGTAAAAGAAATCGAACGAGAAGTGGATGAGATTCCTCCAGCACCTTTAACCAACGAAGAGAAAAATGTTGAGTAAAAGATAAATTATTGGTCAAAACGAATAAAATCATATCATTATGCAAGATTCAAGAAAACATAGATCCGAAGAAGAAGATAAGGATCTGCCTGGGTATCCCCATTACCCCGAAAATGAAGACATCTTTGAGCAGGAAGAGCGAATTTTAAGTGATCGGGTGGGACAGGAAGAAGAGGAAAGGGAACGTTCGCTAGATGAAGGGCTAGATGTGCCCGGATCCGAATTGGATGACGCCCAAGAAGAAATAGGTTCAGAAGATGAGGAAAACAACTACTACAGTCTGGGTGGAGATAATCATGAAGATTTGGAGCAGGACGAGGATTTTTAGATATCTGTATTTTTTGTCATTTGTTCAGGTTTGTTATGATGTGAAGTATAAGAAGGAATAGTTTTTTTCCAAATAATTTTTACCTTTGCAGCATCAATTCAAGCTATGAGTGACGCAATAAAACATGAGTGCGGAATAGCACTTGTTCGATTACTAAAACCCCTGTCTTATTATCAAGAAAAATATGGTACGCCCTATTATGGCATCAACAAAATGTATCTTCTCATGGAGAAGCAGCATAATCGAGGCCAAGATGGAGCAGGCATAGCCACTATTAAGTTTGATGTACAGCCTGGTCATCGCTATATTTCCAGATATCGTGCGATGGGTTCATCGGCAGTAGCGGATATTTTTGAATATATACAGAAAAAATTCGCAGCGGTAAATAAGGCGTATCCGATAGAATCTAAAGATACGAAATGGCTCAAGCAACATGTAAGTTTTACTGGAGAAGTGCTATTAGGGCATTTACGTTATGGAACGCATGGTAAAAACAGTATCGAAAGTTGTCACCCATTCCTTCGGCAGAATAATTGGATGAGTCGGAATCTCGTCGTTGCGGGTAACTTCAACATGACGAATGTTGACGAACTGTTGCAACAGTTATACGAATTAGGACAACATCCAAAAGAGCAAGCAGACACGGTTACGGTGTTGGAGAAAATCGGACACTTTCTGGATGATGAAAATCAGGAGCTGTTCGATAAATTCAAAGAAGAAGGATATTCTAATATTGAAATAAGTGCATTGATCGCTAAAAATCTCGATGTCGCCAAAATACTGACCCGTTCGGCGAAGACTTGGGATGGCGGTTATACTATTGCCGGAATTTTTGGACATGGAGATGCTTTCGTGATGCGTGACCCTGCAGGCATACGTCCGGCTTTTTATTATCAAGATGACGAAGTACTCGTTGTAACTTCTGAACGTCCGGTTATCCAAACGGCTTTTAATATACCGTTGGAAGCGGTTAAAGAGATTAAACCGGGACATGCCTTGATAGCTAAAAAAGATGGCACGATTACGGAAGAAATGTTCCGTCAGCCAGTAGAGCAGAAATCGTGTTCTTTTGAACGTATTTATTTCTCCAGAGGTTCGGATGCCGATATTTACAAAGAACGTAAGGAATTGGGTCGTCTATTGTGCCCCCAAGTGTTGAAAGCAGTAGATAATGATATCAAGAATACCGTGTTTTCGTTTATTCCAAATACAGCGGAAGTATCATATTACGGGATGATGGAGGGAATAAATACCTACGTACGAAACTATCAGAAAGACGTGTTGTTAAATCGTGCTGATAAGATTTCAGATCAAGAACTGGAAGAAATGATTAACATTACACCACGTTTCGAGAAGCTGAATGTTAAAGATGCCAAACTGCGTACATTTATTACACAGGATGCGGATCGTACGGATATGGTACAGCACGTTTATGATACCACTTATGGTATTGTGCAGAATGATGTTGACACCATTGTAGCTATCGATGATTCCATTGTGCGTGGAACGACGCTGAAGCAAAGTATCTTGACGATTTTAGATAGATTGCATCCGAAGAAAATTGTTATTGTTTCCTCTGCCCCTCAAATTCGTTATCCGGATTGTTACGGTATCGATATGTCGAGAATGGGTGAATTCGTAGCGTTTGAGGCAGCAATAAATTTGTTGAAAAGCAGTGGAATGGCGCATGTCATTGATGAAGTATACCAAAAATGTTTAGCTTCCTTAACAATGCCGAAAGATCAAGTGGAGAACTATGTGAAGGCTATTTACGAACCATTTACGGATGAAGAAATCTCTGCAGAGATCGCCAGGATTATTCGTCCACATCATCTAGGAGCAGAATTGGAAGTTGTCTATCAAACATTAGATAACTTACATAAAGCCTGTCCGAATCATTTGGGTGATTGGTACTTTTCGGGCGATTATCCGACACCGGGAGGAAACAAAGTGGTCAACAGGGCCTTTATGAATTGGGTAGAAGGTAAAAACGTACGGGCTTATTTTAGTAGCTAGTTCGAGAGTCGTGACTCATGATACTTTTATGAATTACTGATCACAAATCGCGATTTTTACTTTTTAATTTTAGCTTTTTAATTTGTTTTCATATCTTTGCAGCTTATTAAATATTAACAAATTATATTAAACAACAATGTACGCAATAGTAAATATAGCAGGACAGCAATTTAAGGTTGCAAAAGACCAGTATCTTTTTGTGCACCGTTTACAAGGAGATGAAGGCGCTAGTATTGAATTTGACAATGTATTGTTAGCGGAAGATGCCGGTAAATTCACGGTAGGTACACCTTCTATCGAAGGAGCAAAAGTTTCAGCTACGATTTTGTCTCATTTAAAAGGTGATAAAGTTATCGTTTTCAAAAAGAAACGTCGTAAAGGCTACAAAAAGAAAAACGGTCACCGTCAGCAATTTACCAAAATTCAAATTACAGGTATTAGCCTGTAAAGGGCAAGTAAAGGCAATATCGCTTTTGGTTTAGAAAAAGAATTTTTAATCTGACTTTACGTCATAAATTAAGATAAAAAATGGCACACAAAAAAGGTGCGGGTAGTTCTAAGAACGGCCGTGAGTCACACAGTAAGAGATTAGGCGTTAAAATTTTTGGTGGTCAACAAGCTATCGCCGGTAACATTATCGTTCGTCAGCGTGGTACAAAACACAACCCAGATAAAAATGTTGGTATAGGTAAAGATCATACCTTACATGCTTTGGTTGATGGTACCGTTGTTTTCCGCAAAAAAGCCGACAATAAATCTTATGTATCCGTAATTCCTGCGGAACAAGCAAACTAAGTTTATTGTAATACCGAAAAATTGGAAAGCCGTTGAGTGTACACTCAACGGCTTTTTTGTGTTGGAACTTAAGCCTTTTCCCAAGAAGACAAAAAAATAGAGACGTAATAACATTACGCCTCCTTGGTAAAAACAATATTATCGTGACTAGATAATCAACATCGCGTCACCATAAGAATAAAATCTATATTTTTCTTTCACGGCTACTTCATAAGCATTCATGACATTTTCATATCCGCCAAATGCTGCAATCATCACTAAAAGAGTCGACTCTGGTGTATGGAAGTTTGTGATCATCGAATTTGCTATGCTAAAATCATAAGGCGGATAGATGAACTTACTCGTCCAATCGTTTGCTGCTTTAAGGTGCTTGTCTGCCGAAACAGATGATTCAATAGCACGCATAGATGTCGTTCCGACTGCACAGACACGCCTTTTTTCGTCGATACCCTTATTCACCGTGCGGGCAGCGTCCTCACTGATAATGAATTGTTCGGAGTCCATCTTGTGCTTGGTGAGATCTTCCACTTCTACTGTACGGAAAGTTCCCAACCCCACATGTAGCGTCACTTCTGCAAATTCAACTCCTTTTAATTCCAGTCGTTTCATCAATTCACGTGAGAAATGGAGTCCAGCAGTAGGTGCAGCGACAGCTCCCTCGTTTTTGGCGTAAATTGTTTGATAACGGAATTTATCTTCTGGTGTTGCTTTGCGTTTTATATATTTTGGAAGCGGGGTTTCACCTAAAATTTCAATATTGCGGCGAAATTCTTCATCAGTACCGTCAAAAAGAAAACGAATGGTACGGCCACGTGAAGTAGTATTGTCTACGACCTCAGCAACCAATAGATCTTCCTCACCAAAATATAGCTTGTTGCCTACGCGTATTTTACGTGCAGGGTCAACCAATACGTCCCACAAGCGTAATTCTTTGTTTAATTCTCTTAACAAGAACACTTCAATCGTCGCTCCAGTTTTTTCCTTATTCCCATACATACGGGCAGGAAATACTTTGGTATTATTCAAAATCATGACGTCTTTGTCGTCGAAATAATCCAATACGTCCTTGAAAATTTTGTGTTCTATCTTTCCTGAATCACGATGTAAAACCATTAGACGTGATTCATCACGCTGTTCTGATGGTTCAGTTGCTAACAATGATTCCGGTAAATTGAATTTAAACTGTGATAATTTCATCTAATTACTTTTTTTCCATTTGTTGATGAGAGCTCGATGTAAATAACGATTGTTGTGTGTTATCGTTATTATTTACATCTCGGTTTCATTTTCTACTTCGATATATTTTGTTCTGTTTGAAACCTTAACAATTCAGTTTGGTTTAGGTTTCAAAAATGCTTACAAAGTTAAGTATAATAAAACGAAAAAATGCATTTTTGTACGGTATAACTTGTTTCACGAAAAAAATCTTTACTTTTATCAGCATATATGTTTTTGACCCTTACGCTTATCAAAGAAAGCTTTTTATTTGCGCTATCTGCATTACGGGATAATCGCACTCGTACGCTATTGTCTTTGTTGGGTGTAACCATTGGAATCATGACTATTATTGGAGTCTTTTCTGCTGTGGACACTTTGAGAAATAACCTGGAGGAATCCGTTCGTAAAATAGGAAGCCGAACGCTATATGTGGAGAAGTGGCCGTGGGGAGGTGGAGGAGAATATCCTTGGTGGAAATATATTAATCGTCCGGAGCCTAAATACGCAGATTTTGAGTCAGTGAAAAATAGAATGACGACGGCAGAAGAAGTAGCCTATTCTATTAATATCGCTAATTCCACAGCCAAATATGGAAATAATTCAGCTTCGAACATTAACGTGACCGCCGTTACGCACGAAATGTATTCGATTAGGAATCTGGACGTGATAGATGGGCGTTATTTTACAGAGCAGGAGTCGCGTGCTGGTAGTCACAGTGTTATTTTAGGAGCTACCATTGCAGAAGGGTTATTTCCCAATACCACTCCTGTTGGTAAATACATTACCTTGCTAGGACGAAAAATGCAGGTAATTGGTGTATTGAAGAGAGAAGGTTCGGGTGTACTTATCAACGTATCCAATGATGAGGTAGCGTATATACCGTTCACATTGGCGCGTAATCTGGTGAACTACGAACACTACGGACCTAGTATAGCAATTGAGGTTAAACGGCAATATTCCTTGGACGAAGCCGAAAGTGAGCTGATTGGCATTATGCGATCTGCACGTCGTCTCCCTCCTCAACGTGAAGACAATTTTTCGGTTAATCAAACAACCCTTATTACTGCACAACTTGACCAGATGTTTGGTATTATTAACCTCGCTGGATTTTTCATCGGTATCTTTTCCATACTTGTCGGAGGTTTTGGAATTGCGAACATTATGTTTGTAAGTGTAAAAGAACGTACGAACCTTATCGGTATACAAAAGGCGTTAGGAGCAAAACAGTTCTTTATTCTATCACAATTCCTAATCGAAAGTATTTTGTTATGCCTTATTGGTGGTGGAATTGGGCTATTGATTGTCTATGGCCTTGCTGCTTTGGTTGGTGTCTTAACAAGTGTAACTATTGTTGTTAGTGTAAAAATGGTGATATTGACCACAGTACTATCTACGCTTATTGGTTTGATTGCGGGTATCGTGCCAGCTATCCAGGCTGCGAAACTTGATCCCGTAGAAGCTATTCGCAGTAAATAGCCCGAATTTATCCTTTTCCGGTCTTTACTTCACCAGGGGAAATACCATAATATTTCTTAAAAGCACTGCTAAAATTATTTTGATGTCCGTAACCTGTGCGTATGGCAACTTCGTATACAGATATTTTTTCTTCCAGCAGCAACACACGGGCAGTTTCCATGCGGATTCGCGTAAGATAATCGTGTACAGTTACTGAAAAATACTCCTTGAAATCCTTTCTTAATTTGCTCTCGCTCATAAAGACTTCCTGTGCTAATTCTTTTTGATTGGGCGGATTGGCCATGCGTTGTTCGAGTATCTGCCGGGCCAGTTCTAACTTTTTAACATTATCCTCATCATACAGTGATGAAGAACCCTTATTATCGTTTTTTTCGTTATACTGTTCGAATTGATACATAAGTAGTTCCACAATACGTGACTCGGTATGTAATCTGCGAATCTCTCCAGTTTTTTTGGAATCTACGAGCTCTCTAATCGTTTGTTGCATTTCATAAGTTGCTATTTGGTCTTCTTCAGCAAAAGAGGTATAATTACCTTTCTCAATTTGCTCAACAAAGTGTCTGTGCAACAAAGAGTCTTTTTTTATTAGATTGAGATAATATTCCTTTGATATAACAGCAATAAAGTATGTGTATTCTATACCGGCTTTGACCTCATGGCTGTTTTTTATGGTTGGTATATAACGAATATTGTGGCGGCTCATGCCGTATGGAAGCTTACTATTGGGCGTCTTGAAAAAGATAAATTGACTGGTAATAGCTTCTCCTTCAATCTCGGTGTAAATATGGGCAGGCTGATCCGCTTGCATATTCGTATATAGAATGAAAAGTCCACTTGTTGATAACTGGAAGTTGTTCATGACGATAGGACTCCTGACAATTTCTTCTCGTTGTTCCACGAGCGGCTTATCTGGCAAATATTGATCTGGAATTTCCTCTATAAAGAGCCATTCATCTAATTCTATGATTTTACTTTTTATCAACATAAGTTTTAATCGTCTGAATATTAAAAAACTGGGGATCGACACGCATTTCTTTAAAAATGATATGTGGTTTTAACGAATGGTTATCTATATTTATCAACGATTCGACTGAAAAGATGGTGTAAATGTTTTTACTGTTCAGTACTTCGTTCGGTGTACCATCCAACCATTTACGACCGTTTTTTAGCATAATGATGCGATCAGCATATAAAGATGCCATGTTAACGTCGTGCAAAATGACCAGTACCATAAAACCTAGACGAGATAAATTTTTTGCAATAGAGAGAACCTTTTGTTGGTAATGTAAATCTAATGCAGAAATAGGTTCGTCTAATAAGAGTAGTGCATCGGGGTTGTCCCATAATTGACTGAGTACACGGGCCAATTGCACACGTTGTTGTTCGCCGCCGGATAGGCTGAGGTACACGCGGTCGGCAAAATCGGTGATGCCGCAGATCGCCATAGTTTCTTCTACAATTTTCCAATCTCTTGTCGAAGGAGACGACTGGAAATGTGGATAACGCCCCATAATAACCAGTTCCTTTACTGTATAAGCCATGTTAATAGCGTGCTGTTGGCTTAGCATGGCACGACTACGCGCCAACGTTTTACCGTCATATTTATCGATGCGTTTATCGAGCAGCATTATACTGCCGGATGTTGGTTTTAACTCGCCGGAAATAAGTCGCATCAAGGTCGATTTTCCAGCTCCGTTTGCACCCAACAAGGCTACTACCTCTCCTTTACGTACCTGAAGGGATATATCCTTCAGCACGCGATGACCTTTTATTTCATATGATAATTGTTCTATACGTAGCATCAAACTTAGCAATAGTTGTTATTATTTGTTTTCTTTTATTAAAATATAGAGAAAAACGGGCGTTCCGAGTAGTGCGGTAATGACTCCGATGGGTAATTCTATAGGCGCTACGAACGTGCGTGATAGTACGTCGGCTAGCGTCAATATCATTGCGCCGAGTAGCATAGACCCGATTAATACGTATCTATAATCTACACCGCCAAGTAATCTCACAGTATGTGGCACTAACAAACCAATAAAACCAATAATACCCGATACAGCAACAGAGGCACCAACGGCTAAAGTGGAAAACAGAACGACCCAGCGTTTTGTATAATCTGTGTTGATACCCAATAATGCGGCCTGATCTTCTCCAAGGGCGAATGCGTTGAGGGCTTTGCCAAAGAAGGGAAGGCAAGCCAGTGGAAGTAGAATAAACGGAAATATGGCACCGAGATTTTCCCATGTTGCCCCACCTAAACTACCGAGCATCCAGAAAGTAATGGTCCGTAATTGCTGTTCCGTAGCCATATAAGTCATCAGCCCGGTTAGCGCACCCGCTAATGCATTGATGGCAATTCCCGCTAAAAGCATCGTGGTGATATTCGGATGTCCGTTTTTTTTCGATATCTGGTAAACAGCAAATGCTGTTAAACCAGCTCCCGCAAAGGCACCAAAAGCCAAAAGATAATATCCTAATAGCTCAGAGAGACCTACAAAGAGTAGGGTTTCGAAAGCAATGATCAATACGGCAAAGAGTGACGCACCAGCCGATATGCCGATGAGTCCCGGTTCAGCTAGCGGATTGCGGAAGATCCCCTGGATCGCCGCACCGGATATGCCCAAGGCAGCACCCACTAACATGCCTAATAATACGCGTGGCATACGTATAGCAAAAAGTACATCTGCATACATCTCGTCGGCGTTCGTGTTTTGTGATAACCCGATCTTGTTTGCCAATGCGATAAATACTTCTTTGGTCGGGATATTGAATGCCCCTAACCCCAAGGATATGATTGCCGTTAATACCATGATAATTAGAAGAGTCAAGAGTATAATGCGTTGTTTAAGGATCATTTCGTCTGTTATTTGTACATGGCTTTTATGGCGGAATTGAGTTCTTGTATAGCGTCAGGTAACCTGTTGGAAAAATTGATGAGCAATGGGCCGTTCATTTGAATTATTCTTTTGTTTTTTCCGGCGCTGGTTAAACGTACACCAGGTAATTTGAGCATAGTTTCTTTCCCCCCGAGGCTGCTGAGACCGAAATCAAACATCAGTATGATATCAGGGTTTGCACTGACCAACGCCTCTGTCGTATAGGGTTTAAAATCAGCAAATTCTTGTATTGCATTTTGAGCTCCTGCCAGTTTTATAATTTCGTCTATGCTACTGCCTTTTCCCGCTACACTCATGGTTCCGGTTCCTCTGGCATAAATGAAAAGTACCTTTGGTGTTTTTGTAAAGGGTTGTTTCTTGATGGACAATTCGACTTCTTGAAGTGCTTTTTGTGTCGTGCCTACCAGTTCTTTTCCGCGATCTGTCTCACCTAATGCATCGGCCACATCTTGGATAAAATTTAAAGCACCTTTAATTGAATATTGCTGGCGGATAGCAACGACCTTAACGCCTGCGGTTCCCAATTGTTGTACAACAGCACGGGGTACCTCACCTTCAATCGCCAACACAATATCAGGTTTAAAACGGATCAAACCTTCCGATGATACCGACCTGTTTTTGCTAACTTTTGGTAATTTTTTTGCCATAACCGGCGATTCGCTTGTCACGTCCGTAGCGACAATCGAAGAACCGAAGCCTAAAGCAAACACTGTTTCTGTCAACGCGCTATTTAAAGTAATGATACGTTTTGGGGCTGCTTGCACAAAAAGTAGCGCAGTAAGCAGAAATAGGGTCAGACTATATTTTTTTAAGATAAGTTCCATAAATTTTTTGTTTTTGTGATACAAATCAAAGCAATAATTAGTCTAAATACAAGTAATTGCTAAACTTCTTTTGGGATTTTAATTACTTTTTTTTCCTTATAAATATCTGATAAATAGATAGTTGTTTTAATTTTTCTTGTATAGGTGTTTTTAGTTATGTCGGTTTTCATATATAATTTGACGGAAATCATATAGACTTTTCGATTTCATTTATGTTCTTTTGTAATTGTTATTTAGAATAATTAAAAATAATGGTTGGTCGACTAGAGATCTTTAAACAGTGTCTTTTTTTTATGTTGTTGCTCCCGTTAGGTGTTGTCTCGCAAGAGAAATATAGAATAGACGGAAAAGTCCGGTTAACAGATTTAAAGGAAACTTCAGATCAGATATTATTAACATTATGGCCGGACCAGCATGTCCTAAAGACAGATAAATCCGGACGATTTCGCTTTACAGAACTGTACGAGGGGACATATAGATTACGTATAGAGCACGTTGGGTATGCTTCACAAGAACTAGAGGTCGTATTGGAAGGTAAAGATGTGGATTTGGAAATCGAATTAGAGCTTGAAAGTTATGCAATAGAAGGAGTGGAAGTGAAAGGTAAACAGATAGCGGTGGACAATTTGGTAAAGGCAGAAAATGCAGCTATGCCCGTTACGGTCATCACCCGTAGAGAAATTGAACTCATGGGAAGCAGGCGATTGGATGAGATCATGAAAGAACAAACGGGCGTTGCCGTGGTGAACGATATTGCGAGTGGATCGCGTGCTATTGGTGTCCAAGTGCAAGGTTTTAGCAGTAACTATGTAATGGTATTGATCGACGGACAACCTATGTTGGGCCGGAATAACGGAAACTTTGATTTGTCTCGTATCTCGGTTACAAACGTGGAACGTATCGAAATGATAAAAGGAGCTTCTTCTTGCCTATATGGAAGTGATGCACTGGGCGGAGCAATCAATATCATTACGCGTCATGGAGCAATTACTCCACAGGCACACGCCTCTTTGCTATATGGCAGTCTAAACACGATCGATGCTACCGTAGAGGCGGAAACCCCTTTTGCAAATCAACGGGGCTCCGTTGTTGTATCGGGCAATTATTACAAGACGGATGGTTTCAATACAGATTCGAAATATATGATCGGAGGAACAACTATACCACCTTATAGTAATTATAGTTTTCAAGGAAGAGCACGATATCGATTATCCAGAGATGGTACATTAGGTGTGACTGCACGATATACCGAAGGGAACTCTGAAATGGTTAATATGTGGTCTGATGAATGGGTCAATGAAGATAAACAAACGGATCGCGATATAAATCTTTCCGCTAGCTACGACCATAAATTCGCCAACGGTGTACGGAGTATGAGCCGTTATTATTTTACCCGATACGAAAATGAAATGCAAGCTAATTGGATTAACCAAAATACGTTAATTGGAGCAGAAAAGTTTGGGCAGCAGGTACATCGATTGGAACAACAGTTTGCGTATGCACCTATTAGTAGTATTCAATTGACTGGAGGAATAGGCGGGAGTTTGGAACTGATGGATAATAAAGACTTAAGTCGAGAGAGAAACTTAAATACGGCGTTTGCTTATCTACAGACTGAATGGCAGCCTTTAGCAAGACTGCGAGCAACGACGGGGTTGAGATATGATCACACGAATGTTTATCGCGGGCGTGTAAGTCCGAGTCTGGGGCTGCAATATAATTTATCTGAAGAATGGCTTATGAAAGCGGGTGTTGGAGCTGGTTTCAAAGCTCCGGATTACAAAATGCGCTATCAAGTTTTTTATAATCCGGCTGCAAATTATATGGTTGTGGGGACTGATCAAGTGCGAGACGTGATGGAAGCGTTAGATAGAAATGGCGAATTGAGCTTTCAGAATTCCTACATGCTTGATTTGACTGCAGGTAATCTGAAAGCAGAAAATAGCCTGTCGAGTAACGTCGGTTTCATCTGGAATCCAAATAGCCGACTACGTGCGGAAGCTTCCATTTTTTATCATCGTATCGCTAATCAGATCAATGCGGTAGCGGTAGGGAATGGAACGACTGTGGGACAAATTTTTACATATCGTAATCTGCCTCGTGCAGCCAATAAAGGCTTTGAACTATCTCTAGGTTATCGCCCATTGGAAAATCTGAACTTATCTATAGGATACCAATACCTGATTGCAAAGGATTTATCGGTATTGGATAGTATTCGTGCTGGTAACTATCCATATAACCAAATGATCAACAATCCAATAACCGGAGAATCCCGACCCGTAACAACAGGAGATTATTGGGGGATTGAAGATCGCTCGCGCCACATGGTCAATTTAAAAGCCACGTATGAATATCAACCCTGGAATATGACATTTAATCTGCGGGCAAATATTCGTGGCCGTTATCCTTTCCAGGAAATTAACGGTAATCAGTTTATTGACGAATACGATGCCTTTGTACCAGACCATACCCTGTTAAACTTAACGATGGAGAAAAAGCTGTGGAAGAACAAGCTGACTCTTCGTCTTATAGCAGACAATCTATTGGGATTCACACACCGGTATATGCCGGGACAACCGGGTAGGGTTATATTAGGTGGCGTGAGTTATCGGTGGTTTAAGGAATGATCATTTTTAAAAAGATACAAATAAATACAATCATGATGAAGACAAGAAATATGATTATCAGTGAATTAAAGCCCATTATTGCATTGGGGAAATTAGGTGGATGTCTGTTCTGTATCATCGTATTACTTGCAATGCAAGCATGTGGAAAGGATGACGATGCCGCTCCACCATTAGAGGACGGTCGCAGCATAGTGATCTATGATCTACCAGGAGATACAGAGGCCTCTATGGGAGAAGATGTCGATGGAAAAGAACAACGAGATGCCTACACCTTTCTATTTCGCTTTCGTGACCAGAGACAAATATGGATCAAAACGAAAGAAGATTCCTTGAAGTGGCTGAAAACATTAGATTGGGACATAGCCTTCACAAGAGAGTACAATTCTGAGGTGCACATCAATAACGCACAGCATACACGAAGTCCCGGTTTTGATGGTCCTGCAACGAATACAGCGGTTACGATGATTAATCAACCCTATGATGCAGTAACCACTGCACCGAGTGATGAGGAATTTGATAAAAGTGATATCGATCGTATAGGGTGGGCTTTTTCTGAATCGTCCAGTGGCTGGTTTCGCTATAGTTTAGACACCCACTTGATGCAGCCTTTGCCCAACCGTACCTATATTATTCGATTACCTAGCGGTAAATATGCAAAACTACAGTTGATTAATGCATACAAGGGAAATCCACCTGTCGTCACGAATATGAATTGGCCAGCTCCTTATTTTACCTTCCGGTATTATGTGCAGGAGGATGGTAGTAAAAATTTAAAAACAAGCGAATAATTTACGGTTGTAGAAACCACATTTTGATAACTTTTTAACTATTTTATAATGAACAAACTATTTAGAATTGCTGCACTAGCATGTGCAATTAGCGTAGGGCTTACCGCCTGTGAAAAAAATGACGATCCTATAGAAGAAGAGGATAACGGAAATTATTACAAGCTTATCCGGGTAGAAAATCTACCTATAGCCCCAACCGACGAGGGATCTGAGCCGAATGAATCCGGTGTTTATTTTTATAGTTTATTAGAAAATAAATCAATACCACAAGACGATGTTAATTCTGCTCATTGGGATTTAGCTTTTGGAGGTATGTTTACGAGCTTCTTATCGGGTAATAATGGAACTGATGAAGGAAATCATGGCGTGGGAAGTAGTGCAGTAGGAGGGATTGCCATCGTAGAAAAGGAGTTTGATGACGTTGAACAACTCCCTTCGGGTATTGAATTCAAAACAGGTAAAGATGTGGTAGGCACGGATGATCAAGGTTTCTTTGGTGCAGGAATGGGTTGGTATCTGTATGACTTTAATGGAACACTGGTACGTGAGGGAGCAGAAGAAGACAAACATGTGGCCTATGCATTGGCAGAGCCTATTACCAAAAAAGATGGATCGGTTATCCAACCGCGCACAGTTATTTTGAAAACCGCCAATGGAGATTATGCAAAAATTAAAATGATTTCTTGTTACAAAGACTTGTTCAAACAGGAACAATGGAAAAAAGGTGCCCCGATTATGTATGCCACATTTGAATATGTATTGATTCCAGGAGATCGTAATACTTTCGAGATTCGATAGGGTCATAAATGGGTTTGGCAATCGGGCATTGAAAGGTCGATAATCTTTTGAAATGTCGGTTTGCAGACATAAAACGTCAGATTTCAGCATCCAATAAGGGGAATTAATACTAATCTTTGTATAGAAACAGTTTATAATAGAAAAGAATATGTTAAATCAAAATATCAAAGAAAACACAAAAGAGGCACACCAAACTTTAGAGGGGGTGGTGGTGAGACAACTTAAGGCCGTTCGATCTGATGCGGATTATGCAGAAGTACTTAAGAATTTTTACGCTTATTTCAATGCCGTAGAAAAAGCCATCGCTCCATTTATCACATCAGATGTGTTGCCCGATTACGCCGAACGACGTAATTCATCCTATATTAAAGCAGATATAGAAGAGCTTGGTGGAAATGTAAACGATTTGCCTACGGCGACACCGCCGGCAGTAAGCAATACATTGGAGGCATTGAGTGCATTGTACGTATTGGAAGGTTCTATTATGGGCGGACCATATATTGTACAGATGTTGAATAAATACGGTGTGACGAAAGGAACATCTTTCTTTTCCGGTTATGGAGAAAATACTGGTAAAATGTGGAGTACATTTGTTGATGTATTGAATAGGCACAGTGAAGGTTCCGATAGCCAAAAGCGAGCTATTGAAGTTGCCAACGAAACCTTTACCCGGTTTGGAGACGTGTTTAGAAGCGTAACGGCTGAATAGCACTAACGTTCAAAAAAGCAAATCCTCGCCAAGATATGGCGAGGATTTTTTTTTCTTTTTCTAAAAATTATCGTACTTTAATAGCAACGTAAATCAATTTAAAGTTAAACAAATAGAAAAGAATATGGCTGAATCCCCTAAAAAAGAAGAGATTGCTACGGATATACTAGAGGGGGAGACCCTGGATAACATCCATCACGTCAACAACCCCGTGCTTGATGTGCCCGCAGTAGAAAAAAAGTATTTGAACAAAGTTCTTTCGTATGTCAAACAAGGGAACGTGTTTGTCTTTACAGATGGGAAAGCCAGTGTAGAAGTGAAAGTGTTTTCCGATGAAATCATTCGGGTGCGTTTAGCACCTAGAAGTTTATTTCTTGATGATTTCTCTTATGCTATTAAGCAAGATTTGGACTTGCATCCTACTTCTTTCTCCATTTTGGAAATAGATGACGCTTTTCTCATCAAAACCAGTGTCGTGGTTTGTCGAATACAAAAAGAAAATTTTCTTGTTTCGTTTGAGAGCTTGAACGGCAAAGTTATGAATGCTGATCAGCAACCTATGCATTGGGAAGAGAATCCGGATTTCGGAGGTTACTATGTATATTGTACGAAACATGCGTCTGAAGACGAGGCGTTCTTTGGTTTAGGCGACAAGTCTGCCAACCTAAATTTGCGTGGTAGAAGATATCAGAACTGGAATTCGGATACCTACGGTTTTGGGTTCAATCAAGATCCGTTATATAAGACCATCCCGTTTTATATCGGTGTAACGGGTGGAGATGCTTATGGTATTTTTTTCGATAATACGTTTAGAACATATTTTGACTTTGCTGCCGAACAGAACGATCAAACAAGTTATTGGTCAGAGGGTGGAGAATTGCAATACTACTACATTCATGGACCTCAAATGATGGACGTAGTAAAACGTTATCATGAACTGACCGGCACACATTACATGCCTCCGTTGTGGGCAATCGGATACCATCAATGTCGGTGGAGCTATTATCCCGAAGCCAACGTCCGGGAAGTTGCCAGCCAGTTCCGTAAGCGCCAGATACCATGTGATGCCATTTATCTAGATATCGATTATATGGATGGTTATCGTTGTTTTACCTGGAATAAACGCTATTTCCCCGATCCTCGAAAAATGATTTCAGACTTAGCAGCGGATGGTTTTAGAACCGTTGTGATGATCGATCCCGGAATTAAGGTGGATGAAGATTATTGGGTATTTAACGAAGGGAAAGAAAATAAATATTTCTGTCGCCGTGGAGACGATTACTTTATGGAAGGATACGTATGGCCGGGACGTTGTCAATTTCCAGAATTTACAAATCCTAAAGTACGGGAATGGTGGGGCACTTTATATAGAGGTTTAGTAGAAGACGGTGTTGCCGGTGTATGGAATGATATGAATGAGCCTGCGGTTTTCGGACGAGGAACATTTCCTGACGACGTGCGGCATTTCTATGAAGGGTTTCGTGGATCCCATCGGAAGGCGCATAACGTATATGGCATGCAGATGGTACGGTCCACGTATGATGGATTGAAAAAACTCCAAAAAAATAGACGTCCCTTTACGATCACCCGTGCAGCCTACGCTGGAACACAACGCTATTCGTCTGTATGGACAGGAGATAATATTGCCACTTGGGAACATTTAAAGATTGGTATACTTCAATTACAACGCTTATCCGTTTCTGGTCTTTCATTCTGTGGTACGGATATCGGTGGGTTTACTGGAGAGCCGGACGGCGAACTTTATACTCGTTGGATGCAATTCGGTGTATTCTCTCCGTTTATGCGCGTCCATTCTGCAGGGGATACACGTGATCGAGAGCCTTGGAGCTTTGGTCCAGAATGGGAATCTATCTGTAAAAAATTTATCGAACTTCGTTATAAATTACTGCCTTATATCTATTCGGTATTTTGGAGGCAACATAAGTATAGGGAACCGATTTTGCGTCCTATTTCACTACTGGAACAGCATAAACCGGAAAACCTGCAACGGGAAGAGGAATTTGCCTTTGGCCACAATATCCTTGTTTCGCCTGTGATCCACCCCGGCCAACAGTCAAAGATCGTGTATCTACCGGAAGGTAATTGGTATTATTACTTTGATAATACGCTGCTTGAAGGCGGACAAGAACATGATGTGGAAACGCCATTGGACGAAATGCCCATCTTTATTCGTGAGGGAAGTGTTATTCCTGAATTTCCAGTGATGCAATACACCATGGAAAAAAATATAGATGCGCTAAAGCTAAATGTTTATTGGGGACAAGGACGATATGAATCTCACGTCTATACAGACCATGGCGAAACTTTTGCTTATGAGCAAAGTGTATACAACGAAAAATATTTTATTGTGGAAGGGGAACAAAACAGCTTAGCTGTTGTTCAACACTTGGAAGGGCTGTATCATGAACGTTTTGATAGTTATAAGATTTACTTTATTGGACTCCCCTTTGCTGTTAATCATATAGAAGTAGATGGAGATGTATTGAACATGTTAGTAGATGAAGAAGGCAGATATTATATCACTGTTGAAAAAGAATTTCGACGGTTAACCATTTCATAAATTATAAACAACTTAGATTATGGGGCAGGCAGTAGAGGTCTATTCGTTATTGACGGATTTCGATATTAATTTATTTCGTGCCGGTAGGCATTTTAAGCTGTACGAAAAATTAGGTTCGCATACCGTAACACACAAGGGAAAAGAAGGCGTACACTTTGCGGTCTGGGCTCCAAATGCGGCATCAGTTTCCGTAACAGGTAATTTCAACGGATGGAATCCCCATAGTCATCAATTGCATGTCCGTTGGGACAGCAGTGGTATTTGGGAAGGCTTCATTGAAGGGCTGGAGTTAGGTGAGGTATACAAGTATCATATTCATTCAAATAGCGGAGAACGTCTTGAAAAGGCAGATCCATTCGCATTGGTGAACGAACAACCACCTCACACTGCTTCTGTCGTAGGAACAACCTGGTACCAATGGAATGACCAGTCATGGATGAGACAAAGACAAGCGTATAATGCACTTGACAAACCATTTGCCGTATACGAAATGCATATTGGTTCTTGGTCACGCGATCCGTCTGACCCGGAACGTTTTCTGAGTTATCGCGAGATTGCTGATAGATTGGTGCCTTATCTTAAGGAAATGGGATTTACGCACGTTGAATTTATGCCCTTGATGGAACACCCATTTTACCCCTCTTGGGGATACCAAATTACAGGCTATTTTGCGGCATCCTCTCGGTATGGAAGTCCGCAGGATTTAATGCACCTCATCGAAAGCTTACATAAAAATAATATTGGTGTTATCCTAGATTGGGTACCATCCCATTTCCCCGGAGATGCTCACGGTTTGTATAGGTTCGACGGTTCACATCTCTTCGAACATGAGGATCCACGCAAGGGATTCCATCCCGATTGGAAGTCGTATATCTTTAATTATGGAAGAAATGAAGTTCGTTCTTTCTTAATTTCGAATGCTTTTTTCTGGTTGGATAGATATCATATAGATGGCTTGCGGGTAGACGCCGTGGCTTCTATGCTCTATCTTGATTACTCCCGCAATGAGGGGGAATGGATACCGAACGAACATGGCGGCCGTGAAAATTTGGAGGCTGTACATTTCTTAAAGGAATTTAACGAAGCCGTGTATGCTCATTTTCCCGATGTACAGACGATCGCTGAGGAGTCCACTTCATGGCCTAGTGTGAGCAGACCGATATTTGCGAATGGTTTAGGTTTCGGTATGAAATGGATGATGGGTTGGATGCACGATACGTTGAGCTATTTCAAGGAAGACCCCATTAATCGTCGGTATCATCA
Source organism: Sphingobacterium chuzhouense (assembly GCF_014692525.1). Lineage (GTDB taxonomy): Bacteria > Bacteroidota > Bacteroidia > Sphingobacteriales > Sphingobacteriaceae > Sphingobacterium > Sphingobacterium chuzhouense. The sequence goes on along the minus strand of NZ_JACNYL010000003.1, from coordinate 826,062 downwards.
TGATAAGATAACTTTCGGAACGGTATATGGTTTCCACGAGAACTTTATGCTGCCTTTATCACATGATGAAGTGGTACACGGCAAGCAGTCTCTTATTTATAAGATGCCGGGCGATGAATGGCAAAAGTTTGCCAACTTGCGTGCGCTATATCTTTATATGTATACGTTTGTGGGAACGAAGCTCTTGTTTATGGGAGGGGAGTTTGGTCAAACCTCCGAATGGAATGTTAATCAATCTCTTGATTGGCATCTCACGCAGTTTGAACCACATCGTGGCATACAACAGTTTGTGAAAGACCTTAACATGTTGTATCGGGGGCAGCCTGCTCTATATGAACGAGCGTTTAGCCCCGAAGGCTTTCAATGGATAGAACTTGGCGATCATGAAAATAGCGTATTTGCCTATCTACGCCGCGGAAGTACCTCATCTGATGATGTGTTGGTTGTTCTGAATATGACACCAGTCGTGCGAGACTACCGCGTAGGCGTTCCTACAGCAGGTGTTTGGGAAGTAATTCTCAATTCGGATGATGTATCATATTATGGAAGCGGAATACATCAGCATGCTGCCTCTTCCGAAGAAGTGGAATGGATGGGTTACAGGCAATCGATAAAGCTTAAATTACCGCCTTTAGGCGGACTAATCCTTAAACAAGTTTAATATGCACGTAATACATTTAAGTGTGGAATGTTTTCCCTTAGCGAAAGTAGGCGGATTGGCTGATGTAGTAGGTGCATTGCCAAGATATCAGCGTAAACTCGGTATCGATGCATGGGTGTTATGTCCATACTACGATAGGCCTTTTACACGTGACAACGACTTTTCATCAATTGCGAAAGGCTCTTTTTTTCAGGGATCGGAAGAACTGCACTATGAGGTGTTAAAGGAAACCGAGGATAGTTTAGGCTTCCCCCTTTACCTCATTCGCATACCCGGTAAATTGGATAGACAGGAAGTATATTGCTATCCGGACGAAGCAGAACAATGGATAGCTTTTCAACATGCATGTTTAGATTGGCTTAAAAACAGTGAGATTAAACCCGATGTTATTAACTGTCATGATCATCATGTAGGGTTAATCCCATTTTTGACGAAGCATGCTGTTGACTTTAAAGAATTTGAAAAGGTGAAAACTGTATTTACCGTGCATAACGGTCAATACCAAGGCTGGATGAATTGGAACAAGGGGATTCTGTTGCCCGCATTTGATACGTGGAAATGGGGGCTATTAGATTGGGACGGGCTCATCAATCCACTAGCGGCAGCTATCAAGTGTTGTGATGCTTTTACGACCGTCAGTGAGGGGTATCTTCAAGAGTTGTACGGACAGGCAAATGGATTGGAAAGTTTATTCTTTTCGGAAGCAGCAAAAGGTTATGGTATTGTCAATGGAATCGATGACGCATATTGGAATCCGGCAGAGGATAAATTGATACCGGTTAACTATGATATTGAGTCCAGCAAAAAAGGGAAAGCGAAAAATAAGAAAGCGCTTTGTGAAAAATATGGTCTAGATGAAACATTACCGCTGTTAACCTATATTGGGCGTTTTGCTACGGAGAAAGGGGCGGATTTATTGCCTGAAATTGTTGTAAATATTTTTTCGAATAATGAAAATAAAATCAGTATATTTATCTTAGGTTCAGGTGATGCACAGATTCAAGCCAATTTACAGGCATTATTGGCAGCATATCCGGGTCGTTTAGCAGCGTTCTTTGGCTATAATGAAGCATTGGCGCATGAGGTATACGCCGCTGCAGATATGATATTAATGCCGTCTCGCGTGGAGCCCTGCGGATTGAACCAGTTGTATGCCATGAAATATGGTACTATTCCCATCGTCCGCGGAATAGGGGGGTTAAATGATACCGTACGGGATGTAAGCGAGAAAAATGGTTATGGTTTTCTCTTTCCGGATGCTAACCCGGAAGGTGCTGTTTCGACCATTGAACGTGCCTTAGATTATATCGGGCAGCGCGGAAAAATGCAAAGAATTCGGAGAAAGGAAATGGAGTTGGATTTTTCTTGGGATAAATCTGCTCAACAATATATCAATTTGTATAACCGGTTATAAATTTAAATGGTATGGCACACAAAGTAGTATCGATTGTATTGGGAGGAGGACGCGGAACACGCCTTTTCCCATTGACAGAACAGCGCTCTAAGCCAGCAGTTCCTATCGCAGGGAAGTATCGTTTGGTCGACATTCCCATTTCCAATTGTCTGAATTCCGGATATAACAAGATTTTCGTCTTGACGCAGTACAATTCCGCGTCGCTGAATCAGCACATTAAGAATTCTTACAATTTCAGTATTTTTAGCAAAGGCTTTGTGGACATACTCGCTGCCGAACAAACCTTGGAGGGAGACCGATGGTTTGAGGGTACGGCTGATGCTGTTCGACGTACACAGAAAAATTTAGTGAATGTCGACTACGATTATGTACTGATTTTGTCGGGAGACCAACTGTATCAAATGGACTATTCGTCCTTGATTGATTTTCATGTGGAGAATGGTGGTGACGTTACTATAGCCACTATTCCGTCCAACGCTAGAGATGCGACAGGGTTTGGTATTTTAAAGGCGAATGAGGAGAATGAGATTACTTCTTTTACGGAAAAGCCAGACAGTGAAGAGGTCTTGAACTGGGCCTCCGAAGTGTCGGAGGATATGCAACGACAAGGAAGACTTTATCTGGCTTCGATGGGAATTTACGTGTTCTCCAAAGGCGTATTGCGACAAATGCTTGCGGAAAACCCGGGAATGGATTTCGGAAAGGAACTTATACCAGATGCCATTGAAAACCAAAAAGTATTAAGTTATCAGTTCGATGGGTATTGGACAGACATTGGAACTATCCGTTCCTTTTTTGATGCCAATATCGGATTGACAGATGATGTCCCGGATTTCAACCTATTTGACGAAACCGTCTTTACACGTGCAAGGATGTTACCACCCTCGAAGATTTCGGGTACAACGTTAAATAACACCATTGTGGCGGATGGTTGTATCTTGAATGGTGATAAGTTAGAACGTTCCGTTATTGGTGTACGATCGCGTATAGGAAAAGGGACGGTCATTAAATCTACCTATATGATGGGAGGAGATCATTATGAGGATCTCGAAGAGGTTATTACATTAGGAAATACACAACAACCGCCTCCGATAGGTGTGGGAGAGCGATGCTATATCGAAAATGCTATCCTTGATAAGAATTGCCGAATCGGAAATGATGTACGCATAAAAGGCGGTATACATCTACCTGATGGTGATTTTTCAACGCATGCCATACATGATGGTATCGTGGTCATTAAGCGTGATGCGGTTATTCCCAATGGAGCAACAATTGGTTGTTAAATCCTTACAATCCAATAAATAACTTGAGAAAGCTTTCCAAAAATTTTGGAAAGCTTTTTTTAGATAGATGTAGCAGTATTCTATATTTATTCCGTCCTTTGTCGAAAATAGCATTTATTCACTGGTGATACACGCAACTTATGCTATTCGGAAAAAAATCAATAATATAGAAAAGAAAAGGTAAGGTAAGGTAAGTGGATAGAAATAAGATTATCAAACAACATTACTGGAAACTTACAGTAGTTTCGCTAGGGATAGCTTTAGTTTGTTGTTTACTGGCCTATACATTAAAACACGCCACCGAATGGGTAGAAATTCGAATGCTAGAATGGATTTCCAATACAAATACGTGGTTTTTTCTGTTATTTCCAAGTATAGGCATTACGGCTATCTATTTTCTACGGAAATGGTTGTTCCACAACCGTAAGAATAAGGGGCTCACGGAAATTTTCAAAACGTTAGACGACAGAAAAGACCATCTCCCATTATTTAAGATCCCGTCTCATTATATCAATGGTTTTTTGACGGTTGTCTTTGGTGGCTCGACTGGGGTGGAAGTATCCACTGTAGTCGCTACTGCATCTATTGGTAATGCTGTTTATGAAAAAAGAGGTGTTGCCAAGATGTACAAACGCGAATTAATTTGTGCTGGGGTAACTGCAGGTGTGGCGGTATTATTCGGGAGTCCGTTTGCGGGTTGGCTTTTTGCTATGGAAGTCGTCGCTAGAACATTCAATAAGACACTTTTTCTGGCATGCACCACAGCAGCAATCACCTCCGGGATATTTGTTCATTTTTTTGATAATCATCCGTTTTTCACCTATACTGTCCAAGATTGGTATACGAGTGCATTACCTTTTTTTATCCTTTTAAGTGTGCTGTGCGGATTGCTGTCCATCTATTTCACGTTGCTAGTTACACGTATTAAAATGTTTTTCTCACAGATCAATAACAACTTTATACGCGTTAATCTCGGCGCACTAATTGTCGGAGGATTAATTTTTTGCTTTCCGCTGTTGTATGGCGATAGCTACCACGGTCTGAAAGGGGTGGTCGATACCGCAATAACGGGAGGACAGTTGTCTTTGGGAATACTTTTTTTGGTTGTCCTTCTGAAGCCTTTAGCAGCTTCCCTAACCCTTGGGGCAGGCGGAGATGGAGGGGTTTTTGCTCCGAGTATCGCCGCAGGTGCCTTATTAGGACTGGGTTTTGCTATATGTTGCAATACATTCTTTGGCACTAACCTTATTCTGATCAACTTCATCCTAGCAGGAGCAGCGGCAACGTTGTCGGCATCGATCTATGCCCCATTTACCGCTCTTTTCCTAGTCTGCGGATTAGCTGCCAATGGGTTTGAATTGTTTTTACCTATTTTGATCGTATGTTTTGTAGCGAAATATGCGGCACAAAAGATATTGCCCTACAACGCTTATACCTATGATGGTTTTTTAGCCAAACGGAAGATGGTAGGGTGAATCGTTTGTTTTTTATCATTTCCGGAATTATATTTTATACTAAAATAAGATCCCCTTAACATCCAGTTCATATAAAAATATTTCTTTCGTATCGAAAAAAGATATATTTTTGGTCACAGATACACCGACCATTTTTAAACAAGTATGTTATAATGTACGAACCCCTTGAAGATAAACTTTTGTTGTCTTTCGTTCAAAAAGGAAAAACGGAAGCCTTCCGAGAGCTTTATGAACGCTATTGGGAAAGTCTGTACGCACAGGCCAAGGCTATGACTTCCTGCGATGATACGGCAAAGGATATTGTACAAGAAATATTTGTGGAGCTTTGGGACAAAAGAGAAGATTTAAATATCCAACTGTCTTTGAAGGCGTATTTATACAAAGCCACTCGCAATAAAGTGCTGAACACCTATGTTCACCATAAGGTTCACGAGAAGTATATACTTTCCCTTGTTCAGTATTTTGAAGCGGGGGAAAACCAAACCGATTATCTATTGCGGGAAAATTTGGTGCGGGAACGGATTACCGAAGAGATAGCCGCCCTACCAAGTAAGATGCGCCAAATTTTTGAAATGAGCCGCAATGAACACAAAACCTATAAAGAAATTGCGGAAGAACTCAATATCTCCGACAAAACGGTGAAAAAGCAAGTCAGCAATGCGTTAAAGATACTCAAGTCTAAGTTGGAGGTTGTCTTCTATTATATTCTTTTTGTCGCATTAACTTTCCTCTTTTAAACTATTTGCATTTTTTTCTACTACCTCGATAGGGGGAATCTTGTCTTTTAGTCGTAAAGGATATAAATCCATATGACTGAGAAAGAAATTCACGCATTAATAGAGAAATATATTTCCGGCAAATGTTTGCCCGAAGAAAAAGAATTTTTGGAGCGTTGGTATGCCGATGAACTTCAAAAAAGAATTTCTGAAAACAACCAAGGTAACCTTCAGGCGGTAAAAGACGAGTTATGGGAACGCATCATTGATGAAAGACCAGAGATTACAAAACGTAGGATAGCGTGGCGTGTCTGGGCGAGCGTGGCGGCTGTCTTGCTGGTGGGCTTTTTTGTGATATACCAAAGTCAACAAGCACCCCATACCGACGAAATTGCAGAAGAAAAAATCGTGAACCATACCGAAAATGTTTTGCCCGGAGGAAATAAAGCCATATTAACCATGGGGGACGGAAAGCAATTTGTTTTGACCGATGAAGAGGAAGGTGTGATTGAAGAGGGAGATGGTTTTGTGATCCGAAAACAGGATGATGGGCTGGTTTCTTTTGAGATAATGGGGCATCCAGACCGTGTGACTTCGATTAATAATACCATTGAAACACCGAAAGGAGGTATTTATCAAGTGATACTACCCGATGGCTCAAAAGCTTGGTTGAATAGCGCTTCTTCCATATCGTTTCCGTCCAACTTTTCTAAAGAAGAAAGAAAGGTATCTATTAAAGGAGAAGTATATTTTGAAGTGCAACGAGATGTTTCCAGACCGTTTCGTGTCGAAGCTTCACAACAACAAATTGAGGTATTAGGAACCAAGTTCAATATCAACGCGTATGCTGATGAACCTTATATTCGCACATCTCTCTTAGAGGGTAGCGTCAGCGTCAAAGGAGCACAGCGAGAACATGTATTGAAGCCTGGTTTTGAAATGATAACGAACAAAAATGGAAAGGACAGAATAGCGAAAGCTGATATAGAAGCTATCATGGCTTGGAAAGAGGGGGTATTCCAATTTGATCGGGTAGAGTTGGGCGTACTGATGCGACAATTAGCCAGATGGTACGATGTAGAAGTTATCTATACGGGTGGGTATCCAAAGGATGAATTTGTCGGTAAAATAAAAAGGAATGAAGATATTCAAAAAGTGCTGGACATATTAACATACGGAAATATAGATGTTTCCCTTGAGGGTAGAAAACTGATGGTTGGACAAAAAAACTAAATGTATGAAAGGAAAACAATAAAAAATAAAAAAACGGTAGTACTGCCATACTACCGCTAAATAATCAAATAGTAAGATTGAAAAATCGGATACATCAATTCACTACTTAACTATATCAAAAATATGAATTTAAACGGTTTACGGAAAATACCTTTCTGTAAAATTTATTCTTCACAGATTTTTAGGGTTATGCGACTTACAGTATTATTTATGATTCTTGGAACATTTCTTTTGAGTGCCAAGGGTTATTCCCAGCATGTGAGTTATGAAGGTAGTAATGTTTCGCTAGAAGACGCACTAAAAGAGTTTAGCCGTCAGACAGGATATTACCTTTTTTACAAACATAACGAAGTCAAAGGTTTTAAGGTCGCTCACATCAAGACGAGTAGAACCAACTTGGAACAAGCGATGCAATTATTATTAAAAGGCTTGCCTTTTGATTTTAATTTAAAAGAAAAGACCATTATCGTCAACAAAATCCATCAAACCAAAAGCCACTTAGAATCTTATGTACCACCTGTTCAGCAGCGCCCCATTTCGGGTATTGTTCGCAACGAGAAAGGCGAAGTTTTATCAGGAGCCACCGTAGCGATTAAAGGTACGTCGAAAGGTACGATGACAGGAGAAGATGGACGATTTGAGATCGTAGGTGAAAACGGACAGGTCTTGGTCGTCTCCCTTATAGGTTATAGACCGCAGGAGATAAGTATCGGAGATACCAAGGTATTTGGGATAGAGTTAGCAGAAGAAGTTGCCGATCTGGATGAAGTTGTCGTGGTAGGGTATGGTACGCAGAAAAAAGTGAATTTGACGGGGGCAGTAAGCCAGATTTCGGGTGAAGATTTTGAACAGCGTCCCGTTACGCAACTTAGCCAAGCATTACAAGGCGCTATTCCCAACGTTAATGTAACTTTCGGTTCGGGAAGACCGGGTACCAGTGGTGGTGTCAACGTGCGGGGAACCACTTCGATTAATGGGGGAGGGCCGTTGATTCTGATTGATGGCATCCTGGGAACATTAGATCGGGTCAACGTAAATGATGTGGAATCCGTTACGGTGCTAAAAGATGCTTCTGCCGCAGCTGTGTACGGAGCGCGTGGAGCATTTGGAGTGATATTAGTGACGACTAAAAGCGCGAAAGAAGGTAAAACAAATATTGCATATACGACCAATGTAGGCTATACCACACATGCCGTCAATACCGATTTCATTACATCGGGGTATTGGAATGCCAGAATCAATGATGATGCGATGTACAACGCCCTTGGATATGGAACTACACGCTATAGTGAGGAAGATTACGCTGAACTGTGGGCACGGGTTAATGATAAGACGGAACACCCCGATAGACCGTGGGTAGTTGTCAAACAAAATGCCAGTGGGCAAGATATGTATCGCTATTATGGGAATTTTGACTGGTTTAATTATTTATATAACGATAAGCGTCCAAAGCAGGAGCATAATGTCACGATTTCCGGCGGAAATGATAAGACCCGATATTCAATAACGGGAGCAACTTCAAAAGAACAAGGGCTTCTTAACATTAATCCTGACCACTTCAGAAGATATAACCTACGGGCGAAGGTACAGAGTGAGTTAAAAGACTGGTTGACAGTCAGCAACAATACCCATTTCTTTAAGTCTTCGTATGATTGGCATGGCTTAGCTACCAATTTCAATGAGGTATCAAACAATGTAAGCAATGACCCCATTTATCAATATCATCCGGCGTATGTACCTCGAAATCCCGACGGTACATTAACAGGATATTCAGGAATCAATAGTTATCCTATTGGTTATGGTTTTCATAATGCCTTGGAAAGTGGTACAATGAAAGGTTATAACAATGGAACGGAGATGACCAATACCACAGAGGCAATATTCAAGTTGGCAAAAGGTTTGACCATGACAGCCAATTATTCCTACCGGGAGTATCGGACAGATTATTCCTATCGGTCTACGCCACAATATTATTCCAAATTTCCCGGTGTTATGGAACGTCATAATTTAGCCGCACTCAGTTCGGATCGATTGGATGAACACATGACCAAATTCTATTGGAACTTTATCAATATTTTTGGAAATTACGAAACAAGCTTTGGTGACCATAATCTTAGCGTGACTGCAGGTTTTAACCAAGAAGACCGAACATACAAACGCATCGGCGGTATCGGCGATAATTTACTTTCCGAAACGTTGAATGACTTAGATCTAGTCGTCGGAAATAAACAGTTCAAGGGTGGTGCTGATGAATGGGCAGTACGCGGTGGTTTTTATAGATTTAACTATAATTTTGCTGAAAAATATCTCTTTGAGGCAAGTGGTCGTTACGACGGAACATCCCGTTTTCCCAAACGCAGCCGATTTGGTTTCTTCCCATCGTTCTCTGCCGGATGGCGTCTTAGCGAAGAGCCGTTTTTCGATAATATACGCCCGTTGATAGGGAATTTGAAGATCAGGGCATCCTATGGGTCACTTGGAAATCAAGAGGTCGATACGTATGCCTATATCTCTTCTATGGGTACAGGACAGATTAACTATGGGGTAGACGGCCAACGACTCCCGGTAACGAACCACCCTGCTCCGGTAGCAAATACGTTGACATGGGAAAGCATCACGACCAGTAACCTTGGTTTGGATATCAATATGTTGAAAAACCGCTTGTCAGTAGAAGCGGATTTCTATATCCGGGATACACGTGATATGCTTAGTTTAGGTCAGAAACTGCCAGGTGTATTTGGTGCGACCGAGCCGCAGGTGAATGCAGCCGATCTTCGAACCAAAGGATTTGATTTTACCATCGGATGGAACGACCAGTTTCAATTAGCGGGGAAACCTTTTTCTTATAATATAAGAGGAGTATTATCTGATTACGTAGCGCATATTACGAAATTTGAAAATCCCGATGGACATCTCAGTTCACATTATGTGGGTAAACAGTGGGGAGAAATCTGGGGATATACTTATGCGGGATTCTTTAAGACGACAGAGGAAGCACAGGCTTGGGCTTCTATCGTAGACCAAGACCAGATTAACCGTCGGAGGGTGCAAGCGCCTACAGAAGAACTGCGTATGCTGCAGGCGGGGGACATTAAGATTATGGATATTAATGGGGATGGCATTATCAATAGCGGAGCCAATACCTTGGATGATCCGGGTGACCGGAAAATCATCGGAAATAGTCTGCCGCGCTATTCTTATGGGTTGACTTTAGGTGGAAATTGGAATGGAATTGACATGACGGTTTTCCTCCAAGGTATTGGTCGCAGAAATTGGTATCCAAACCTCGAAAGCCAGGCTTTTTGGTCGGTATATGCACGTCCATACGACTCGTTTATCCCGGTTGATTTTCCAAATAAGGTATGGTCGCCAGAGAATCCAAATGCTTACTTCCCATTGTTACGTGGCTATATAGCCCAGAACTCGGAATTGTCGGTCGCGAATGATATGTATTTGCAAGACTTGGCATATTTAAAACTGCGCAATCTGACTATCGGGTATACGTTGCCGCAACAGTGGATGGACCGAATTAAGGTAAATCGGTTGAGGGTGTATGTGGGAGGTGAAAATCTGCATACATGGACAAAGTTAAAAACGGATTATCTGGATCCCGAAGAAGTCATGTCGGATCCAACCGGTCGAACATATCCGATGGGCAAGATCTATTCGTTTGGCGCACAATTAACTTTTTAATCCAGTAAACAGCATTAGAAATTAAAGATGATGAAAAAGACATTCCGTTATATTGCTTTAAGTATAATTGGTTTCGCGGTATCCTGCAATGACAGTTATTTAGAGCGTTATCCCTTGGCAGAACTCGCACCGGAAAACTATTTTCGTAATGCCCAGGAGTTACAGAACTATACCAATGCATTTTATAATGAATTGCCTGATGCATTAGCTATACATTATAATAATCCACATCAAGCTGATGATGAGGCACGTAATACCTTGCCGGACGAATTCCGGGGAACACGTATCACTCCCGGTAGTGGAGGGGGATGGTCTTGGGACGCATTACGTCGAATCAATATTTACCTGGAACACTCTCATCAATGTTCGGACGAGCAGGCTCGACTGTTATATGATGGAATAGCTCGGTTTTTTAGAGCGTATTTCTATTTTGATAAGGTAGTACGATTCGGCGATGTACCTTGGTATGAGAAAGCTTTGGGAACAGATGATGAAGGCCTTCTAAAGCCACGCGATTCGCGGAAATTGGTGTTCGAAAAAATGTTGGAGGATATCGATTTTGCTATTGCAAACGGTAGACAGGAAAAAAGTGCACAATTGATTACCAAGTGGACGGCCTTAGCGTTGAAATCCCGCATGTGCTTGTTTGAAGGAACGTTCCGGAAACATCACGATTTGGGGGACTGGGAAGAAATCCTACAGGAATGTGTAAAAGCATCGGAAGAACTGATGGAAGCAGGCGTATATAGCATTTATAAAAGTAATCCAAATGCCGCTTATCAAGAGTTGTTCATCGCGGAAAATGCAATAACGGAGGAAATGATTTTGGCGCGCCAATATACAGAGGCCATCCCATTAATCCATTCAGCTAACTTTTATATCCTTTCCGCTTCGTATGGCAGACCTGGTATGCAAAAATCAGTAGTAGACAGCTATCTCATGAAAGACGGTAGCCGTTTTACGGACATCCCCGGATATAGAACGATGCAATTCTATGAAGAAACACAAAATAGAGATCCTCGCTTGGCCCAAACTATCCGTACGCCTGGTTATAGACGGATTGGAAGTAACCAGGTGAGTGTACCAGACTTTGCTACCTGCGTAACCGGATACCAATATGTTAAATATGTATTGTCTCCCGCATATGACGCGGGTAGGAATATCAATGATATGCCGATATTCCGCTATGCGGAAGTACTATTAAACTATGCCGAAGCTAAGGCAGAGTTAGGTACACTTTCGCAAGCAGACGTCAATCGTAGCATCAAACTATTACGCGACCGTGTAGATATGCCTAATCTCGATATAGATATGGCCAATACAAATCCCGATCCTTATCTCATTTCCGAATATCCAAATGTAGGAACTGGAGCAAATAGAGGTGTTATCCTGGAAATTCGGCGTGAACGTCGTATTGAACTTGTTAAAGAAGGACATCGTTACCGGGATCTTATGCGCTGGAAGGAAGGAGCGCGACTAGCAAAGCCATTTTATGGTATGTATTTTCCGGGTGCAGGTGAATATGATCTGGATCGGAATGGTACAATCGATTTGGTTATTTATGAGGGTAATACACCTACCCCCGTGCCCGGCAGACAATACCAACGACTTGGAGAATTGGTGTTGGAAAATGGTCGAAATGGCGGGCGGATTATCAATTTGCCTGATATAACGAAGGAATGGGATGAGGATAAGGACTACTTGTATCCGATACCATTGGATGAATTATTATTGAATAAAAATTTGACCCAAAATAATCGTTGGGCTGAAACAGGAGGATAAGAAAATGAAAAATAATAAAATGAAAATAAAGAATATAATGCCATTTGCCTTTTTTATATTTCTGACAACGCTAGGATGCAAGGGGGATATAGCGTTTGATCCGGGACCTTTTGCGCCTGGAAGTGGTGAAGATCGAACCCTATTGACTTTCCACGTAGCAGACGAGGCGGGTAACCCTATTGACGATGCTTATGTAGTATCTTATCGGAGACTGGCACCAAAGCATATCCGCGTGGGCGAAGGCTTCACAAAGGAAGATGGGGTAATACAGATCGAAGACGCAAGCCACACCACCACAGGATATGCAACTGTTGTGGCTAAAGGATATAATTCTAAGAAGATAGCACTTAATATTGAACAAAAACAGGATAATAATATTGCGGTAACCTTAGTTGAACAAGATGTACTAAAAGTAATGAGTTATAACATACAGGAGGGATTTAAGAACAATGCTCAATTGAGGCAAGAATTTGCCAATTGGGTGAAACTGTACGATCCCGATATTATTTTGCTCCAGGAAATGATGCATTTTACAGATGCTTCCTTCGCAACGTTCGCTAAAACCTATGGACATGATTATGCTGTTTTGACAAAAACGGTGGGCATCCCGACGGGTATCACTTCTAAAAAAGAAATTAAAGATATTCGAAAAGTAGTTCAAACCGGCGTGCTGCATCATGGTTATGTAACGGGTGAAACAAATGGCATAAGAGTGTTTTCTATCCACCTTTGCCCGTATGAATTGGATAATGAACGGAATGTCCATCAAATTGCCCGTAAAGACGAAATAAAAATCATTATGGATGATGCCGCCGGATACACCGACGTTCCCGTTATAATTGGAGGAGATTTCAACGACCATAATACGTTCGACAGGGATAGTTACGGATCCGGATACCGGTATGCTGGTAGAGACCATACGGTTACCAATACGTTGAAGACATATAATTTTCATGATACGTATCCATTACTCAACAATACGTTTAAACCCACATGGCCAGTTGATAATGTAGCGACGAACGGACCTAATGAAGGAGCGCGATTAGATTATCTTTTTGTAAGCAATAACGCTAAAAATACAGTAGTCTATTCGGATATTATACAGTCGATGTATACGGATAAGTTTTCAGATCATTATCCAACATATATCGAAATAAAAAAATAAACAAATCAACCGATTATGCTAAATAAAAAATATTATAAACAGATATTGCCTTCTGTTTTTTCGGTGGCATCTGTACTTCTTTTTCTTGTTACGTTTATGAGCTGTAGCAAAGAGATGGAGATGGCCGATACGTTAGAAATTAGCAATGTGAATCCTGTCGTTAAGGCCGACGGAGGTTCGATATCTATTGATGTTTCGTCCAATACGTCTTGGAAAATGGGCGAAATAGAAGTCGCTTGGCTAAAGGTAGAAAATACGGCTGGAACAGGAGACGGGCAATTACGTTTGACGTGTGATGAAAATGACGCTGTTCAAGCCAGATCAGTAGAGTTTTTTATTGTGACGGTTAAGGATGGAAAATATCATAAAATCAAAATCACACAGTTATCTAGTGACCCTTTTCTTACATTAGAGGAAAATGAGATGGAAGTGGGATCACGGCCTAGAAACCATGAAATTAAATTAAATAGTAATATTCCATCGGAGGCGATTGCCGTAGAGATTATATATGAAAAAGAGGAAAGCAGCGGCTGGGTAGTTGGTGTGAATGTAGAACAGGAAGCTCTTAAATTCCAGACAACATTGAATACGTTGGACGAGGAACGGGTCGCAACCGTTATTCTATCATATGAAGATACGGGAGGCGAGGACATAGAAGTGTGGGATAAAATAACTATAACACAAATGGCTGCAGGAAATGACGGTCCGCCGGAACAGAAAGATTTTGGTTATGTCAACGGATTGCCATTGGGCGGAATAGATGAAAATATATCAGTAGTAGGAAATATCGTTTCTAGAGGGACATCCAAGAACTTCCGAAATAATACCTATATCATTCAAGACGAAAACAGTAGGGCGATAGCGTTTGAATCTACCGAAAGTCTTACATTCAATAGATACGATAAGATACATTTGCTCTTAGACGGAGCCCAAATAGCCTCGTTTAAAGACTGTGGCACCGAATACAGGGTTATAAGAGGCATAAGTACAGCCAATATATTGTCGCGCGAAGCCGATGCCAGCTTCTCTCCACAGCGTTTATATATAGCTGATCTGACGGAAGATCATCTGTTGTCTGTCGTTACACTAAAGGATGTGGAATTTGCAATGCCACACGGCGGATACGCTAATTTCCACGAATTTTATGTAACACAATCGTATGCCGATTATGCGACAAGACATTATGCGGCTCCAATAAGAGACATACAGAGTAGTATTGCACATCTGATAACAAACCGTGATGTTGAATATCGTCGGAAAAGCGTTCCGAAAGGCGCCGGAACGATCACCGGCATGGTCGTGAAAATAACGGAAAGCGCATACGGGAATTTTGGGGGATATGCTATTCGTCATTTGGAGGAATCTGATATTGCCATTAATCCAAATCGAGCCAGTGGGTTTTCAAATATATTGGTGGAATGGGAACTTGAACCAACCACAGGATTTCCAGATGGAACACCTAACCTTCCGCCTACAACCGGATCTGCAAGTGCGACGCTTCAAAAGGACGGAGGTACAGGATTTTATGCAGCTAATACGTTGAATGGGATATATCTCATCGATAAGTACAGGGGAGACAAACCGGGAGCTAATACCATTATTGCCAATTCTTCATATAATGTAAATTCATGGGGAACGGGCAGGTATTGGATAATGGACAATGTCTCTACGCTGGGAATTACTTCGTCTCTTTTCTTGCAGTTTGAGGCCGTTAGTATTAGCAGCACGGGTACAGGTGGTGGTCCTAGAGATTTTGTGGTAGAATATTCGCTTGATGGCGATAACTGGAATCAAATCGCGGCGTATCAGCTTTCTGGACAAATTGCTGCGAACCAGGTACAGAATGTTACCGCTGGACTCAAGGTGTTCACGTATAATTTACCAAATGAACTTCTCAATAAACCGAATATTAAAATTAGGTTATTGAATATCAATAATACGTCAGTAAACGGTGGTAGTATTGCTATTCCTGGATCAACAAGCCGATTAGGACATTTTTCTATAAGATATAATAAGTAATCTTTAACTAAAGTTCGGCAGCAAAACAAACAGGTGCTTTCATTTTATCGAAAGCACCTGTTTTTGTTTGTTTGACATTTAATATTTCCATCCAATGGGAACACTAATCCAATTTAATTATCTTTATCAAATACAAAAATCGATAGGGAATAAAAATGGGAGATCGTTTTTACTGGATAATAATCGTTGTGCTATGTGTAGGAGCAGGTTGTATTTTCTGGTTGATGTACCGAAAAATACAGCAATTGATTAAAAAGAACGGCGAACTTTCGGAACAAAAAGAAAACGATTTAAGGAACGGTTTTGATCTTGAGCTGACTCCTTACAAATTAGACCCTCATCTTTTAAAAAATGCACTCAATGCTATTCAGTCACATGCTTATCATAGTTATCATGCACTGGACAAATTGTCCAATGTCCTGGATTATATTCTTTATGAATCAGATGACAAATTTGTAAAGCTAAAGGACGAGGTAAGTTTCGCACAAAATTTGATAGAGATCAACCGATTAAAGGTCAGTCCGTTGTTTGACCTCCACATGCGAATAAAAATTGCTCCCGAGGCGGGTAATTTGATGATTGTACCCTTTATGACCATAAATCCCATTGAAAATGCCTTTAAACATGCCGATGTACAAAGCGAGAACAGCTTTATTTCGGTTGTTTTTGAGGTCGTAGACAACACCTTTTTTTTATCGGTTTCTAACAAAATACAACCTAATACGATCTATAAAAATGTACGGCATGGTGGTATCGGTGATAAAACTTTTAAGAACCGGTTGGATAAACTTTACGGAGGCAATTATAAATTGACCACGGAGCAAAAAGACGATGTGTATCACGTCAAATTGGAAATAAAGCTACATACGAATGATTAAGTGCGTCTTATTGGATGATGAATTACCGATGTTAGGTTATTTGCAAGCATTGTGCAGAGAGTTTGACGATGTTGAAGTAGTCAAATCTTATAATAATCCATTAAAGTTCTTAGAGGATGTGGATAACTTAGATTTTGATACCTGTATTTTGGATATTAATATGCCAGGTATTAACGGACTGGAATTAGCAACGAGATTGGAGGGGAAAGCTATCATATTCTCTACTGCTTACAAAGAATATGCGGCGGAAGCCTTTGATCTAGATGCGGTGGATTACGTCCGGAAGCCGTACCAAATAGAGCGTCTAGAAAAGGCCTTCGGCAAAGCGCAGATATGGTTATCCAATAAAATCCATACTAATCCTGTTTATGTGGAACTTAATACTAATTTTGGGAAATCGCGGCTGAATACGAACGATATAGCTTATATAGTCGTAGCAGAAAATGACAGACGGGATAAAGAAATATGGTTTAAGGGCGGCCAGACGTTGTTAGCAAAGAACATTACCTTTGACGATATTTTGGAAAGGTTCCCACAAGGCCAGTTTTGTAAAATCAACAGAAAGACGGTGATTGCATTACATGCGGTGAAGCATTATACAATCCAAACGGTATCGTGTGAAATTGTCCCTCTCAAAACTCCTAGACAATTTAAACTCTCCGAACAGTACCGAGAACAGTTTATGTCGCTACTACCCGGCTAGCACTAAACTAAATTAGTACAAAAAAAATACGTTTCGGTACAAAATTAGAGATACCTCCTATAGTCTTTCCGACAAAAGGAATATACTTGTGTTGTCTAGTATAATGAGATAAAAGACAAAACATAAGTATGAAGATTAGAAGTATATTATATTATCTCTTTATTATTATTGGTGGTGTTGCACTGGGTTATTGGGTTGTGCTTCACGGTAAAAGTCTGGAAAGTGTAGGAGCAATAACAAATAATGGTTCCGAAGGATCTGCCTGGCAACATTTTGTGGCGGCAATAGGAAGTAATCTAGGTTATCCTTTAGCCATGCTCTTGCTCCAGATTATTACAATTATTTTAGTAGCACGTTTCTTTGGCATCCTGTTCCGAAAAATAGGACAACCATCGGTTATCGGTGAAATTGTTGCTGGTATTGTCCTCGGGCCGTCTCTCTTAGGAAATTATTTCCCCGAAATATCTTCTTTTCTTTTTCCCGTAGCATCTCTGGGCAATTTGGGAGTAATTAGCCAACTGGGTTTGGTACTGTTCATGTTTGTGGTAGGGATGGAGCTAGATCTTAAAATCCTCAAAAACCAGGCACACGATGCCATCGTTATCAGCCATGCCAGTATTATTTTTCCGTTTCTTTTAGGAATGGTTTTAGCCTATTTTATTTTTCAACAAACGGCCCCGCCAGATATTTCATTTCTTTCCTATGCCTTATTTATCGGTATTTCGATGAGTATTACCGCTTTTCCCGTTCTCGCACGTATTGTACAAGAACGTGGAATGACGAAAACCAGATTGGGATCTATAGCCATTACATGTGCGGCTGCAGATGATATTACTGCATGGTGCCTCCTCGCCGCGGTAATTGCCGTGGTAAAGGCAGGATCATTAGCAAGCGCCGGCTACACCATTCTATTCGCTGCAGCCTATGTTGTTCTGATGTTACGTTTTGTACGACCTTTTCTACAACGTATCGGCGATCTGTACTCCAGTAAAGAGAGAATGAGTAAACCCGTGGTGGGAATTTTTTTTCTGACACTGCTTATTTCATCATGGACAACGGAGATTATCGGTATACATGCGTTATTTGGTGCCTTTATGGCAGGAGTTATTATGCCGGCAAATGTGAGCTTCCGAAATATCTTTATAGAAAAAGTGGAAGACGTATCACAGGTATTGCTACTTCCATTGTTTTTTGTGTTTACAGGCTTAAGAACCCAGATTGGGTTATTGAATGAGCCGGGGCTCTGGCAGATCTGTATTTTGGTAATCGTGATTGCGGTTGTAGGTAAATTCGTAGGAAGTGCCCTTTCTGCCAAGTTTGTTGGTCAGAATTGGCATAGTAGTCTCACAATAGGGGCGTTGATGAACACGCGCGGATTGATGGAACTGGTGGCATTAAATATTGGGTATGATTTGGGAGTCTTGACCGATGAAATGTTTGCTATATTAGTATTGATGGCGCTCCTGACAACTTTTATGACGGGGCCAGCTTTAGACTTCATCAATCGTTATTTTAAACCAGAAAAAGAGGCAGAAGATAAAGGTGTTCCCAAAAAAAATAAATATAACATATTGATCTCTTTTGGTAATCCCAATACAGGCAAGATTCTTTTGAGGTTAGCACATATATTAACGAAGAAATCTATCGATAACTCAACGATCTCCGCCCTGCATCTATCTCCTGGCAATGAATTGAACCAATTTAATTTAGAAGAATATGAAAGGGAGAATTTTACAGATCTTGATCAGGAAAGTACATTGTTGAATCAGCCTTATCGCCCAATATTCAGGGGAACAGATGATATCGAAGAAGATATTGCACAAATAGCGAATACAGATGATTATGATCTCCTGTTGACAGGAATCGGTCAATCGGTGTACGAGGGTACGTTATTGGGTAAAATTCTTGGCTTTACCAGTAAAATGATCAATCCAGAAAAGCTATATGGGACATTGACCGGAAAGGAGAACATCTTTGTAAGTGACTTTTTCGACGATCGGACAAAAAATCTCCTGAAAACGGTGAATATACCGTATGGTATTTTAATAGATAAAGGATTACCTACCGATATCAATCGTATATTGGTGCCTATTGATTCCTTAAGTGATAGCTTCTTATTGGTGTATATTCACAAATTTATTCAAAACAGCGGTGTTCATATCACCATTTGGGATCTTAACGAGACGATCAAATCGTCGTTAGAACTTAAAGAGGCTGTCCGGTCTATAGACTATGCAGCTCCGAACCATATCGAAGTACGATATGAAATGTCAGGTACTACGGCAGAGCTGCAATCTTTTGAATTAATGCTCAGCAGTCTGGCGACGTGGAAATACCTATTGCAGAAAAATGAAGAATGGTTGAAGGATATACCAAGCGCTTTAATATTGAAGGCGTAATTTTTATTAACCCCATAAAACGATAGTGCCATGGAAAATTTTAAATTCGAAGCGTTAGTGACAGAGGATTCTCAATTGAGAAAACTAGAAGATTGTATAAAAAAGATTCCGAATATCAGTGATTGGCGGATTACGAAACGTCTTAATGGGATCTTATTGTGTGTAAAGGCAGTCAATATCCGAGCTTTTGATATTGTATTTACATTACAGGAAGAAGGTTTTTTATTAGAACGCCTTTATGAAGAATAAAAAAATATAATTTTTATACAATATATTATATATGCAAACGTTATAATATAAAGAGAAGCAAAAATAAAATCTCTTGTAAAGAGATCATGTTTAAAATAAACGCTTCTTTATGGAATGTATCTGCAAAGAATAAGCAAAGGGTTTATTCGAAAAAAGAAACATAGAAACGGAAAAAAAAGATACGAAGTAAAGAAGTAAGAAAGGGTTCAGATTTTATCTGAACCCTTTTGCTTTTTATAGAAAATTTAGAAATTATTACAAAAAGAAATCCCGAAGCGGGGAGCTCCGGGATTTTCACTAACTAACCAATTATTAACCTAAATTATGAATTACTTATATAACGTCTATATTTACCTGATGTTACATGAAGTTGAGTGTATTAACAAATTTTAACATTTTGCAATGGAAATCTACTATTTAACATTCATTTAACTGTCGGCTAAATAGGTTGTTAAAATTTAACGCTTATATTTACAAAAAAATACTAGCCATAGACTAGATATTAAAAGACAACAAAATACAATACCACTTTTACAAGATCCAATGAGCTCATCCATTAAGTTTAACAATGTCAATACATTGTTCTCCAAATCCCTTAAATTTAAAATTAACGATTATTTCAAGAGTACATATAGAAAGAAGACCGGAAATAGAAGGATATTTATTAAGGCAGCCGTGCTGCTGACTTCCTTTGCTTTGTTGTATGCGATTTTAGTTTTTGTACAGCCCCATTGGGCTATAAGTATTGTGCTCTGTGCATTATTCGGAGGCAATCTTGCCGCTATTGGTTTCAATATTATGCACGATGCAGGTCACGATTCATTCTCGGATAACAAAAAATTAAATACCGTGCTTTCCTATACATTAAACTTGTTGGGAGGCAATATTTATTTCTGGAAGCTTAAACATAACATCGCGCATCATACCTATACCAATATCGATGGTGAAGACCACGATATCGAGGTGAAATTTATGCGGATTCACCACGACCAGCAATTAAAAAAACACCACCGTTACCAATCGTTTTATTTTATCGTATTATATGGTGTTTCCTATTTAGCTTGGATATTTTATCAGGATTATGAAAAGTATTTTAGGCAGAGGATGGGAGTAACTTCAGATAAATTTCATTTCCCACTTCGTGAAAGAGTGATCTTTTGGACAAGTAAGATATTACATTTTACTGCATTTGTCCTAGTGCCTATTATATATGTCGGTTGGTTACCTACATTGATTGGATGGGGGATTGCTGGTGCTGTCTGTGGTATCAGTTTGGCAACGGTGTTTCAATTAGCCCATGTTGTATCTGGAACAGAGTTCAAGACGATAGATGAATCGAAGGTGGAAGAGGAGTGGATGGTTCATCAGATTCAATCAACGGCCAATTTTGCTACGAAGAACAACGTGTTGACATGGTTATTAGGAGGACTTAACTTTCAAGTGGAACATCACCTTTTTCCCCGGATAAGTCATGTGCACTATCCTGCCATCAATAAAATTGTGCAGCAAACCTGTAAAGAATACAATATTCAATATCTCGAATTCAAGTCTTTTAGGCAAGCTTTTATGTCACATGTCAAGGTTATTCAGGCGATGTCCAGATAGTAAGTTTGATAGTGCAACAGGTATATATTGATAATCCATAGTTCAAAAAATAACGAAAAGTCTTTTATTTACAAATAATTAGCATTACCTTTGACAACACAAGGCTCTGCCTACGCTCTTTCTGATTCCGTTTAGTTTAACTTTCGTTATCAGTTTCAGCTTTTTCAGTTGCCATTTAAGTTAACATAAATATAGACAGCATTCGTGCTGATTGGCGTTGAAACCCTCCGATCTGAACATCTCGATATATTACTGCTAACAAACAAAATGCATTGTTCTACTGAGAACACGCAATGCCTTGTCGGGATATGCGATTGATAATCCGTCAAACTTTTAAGTGATGTATGGAATTCAATCATAATAAAAAAAAAAATGAGTTTTAATAACTTCGGGATAATAGATCCTATTATAAGGGCAGTCAATGATATCGGTTATTCAGCGGCTACACAGATACAAAAACAAGCTATACCTCTTATATTGGAGGGCAGAGATATAATCGGTTGCGCTCAAACAGGAACCGGAAAAACAGCAGCTTTTGCTTTGCCAGTTCTTCAGTCATTAACATTAGATACTAAGAAATACAATGCGCCGCGAGCATTGGTGCTTGTTCCAACAAGAGAGTTGGCTATACAAATTGACCAAAGTGTCGCACAATATAGTAAGAATATCCGTATAAATCGCTTGGCAATCTATGGAGGTGTTTCCCAAGTTGCTCAAGTGGAACGATTACGCAAAGGGGTCGATATACTGGTTGCTACGCCGGGCAGATTGATGGATTTGATTAACCAGGGTCATGTGAGTCTTAATCAAATTAAAGTGCTGATATTGGATGAGGCGGATAGTATGCTGGATATGGGTTTTGTACACGATATAAAGCGTATTTTAAAATTTATTCCTCAAAAACGTCAGACTTTATTCTTTTCTGCGACCATGCCGAAAGAAATCAGAAAATTTGCTAATACCATCTTAAATAATCCAGCGGAAATCAATGTTTCTCCAGTATCATCTACAGCAGAGAAAATTGTACAATCTGTTTCATTTGTTGAAAAGAAGGATAAGGCGGCTTTTTTGGCGGAGGTACTACGAGGTGGAAACGTGACACAGACTTTGATTTTTACGCGTACAAAACACGGTGCGGATCGATTGGTCAGAATATTGGGTAGAGGGGGAATAGCTGCGGCTAGTATTCATGGGAATAAATCACAAACAGCTCGACAGAAGGCGTTATCATCTTTCAAAAACGGTGGTGTCAATATATTAATCGCTACCGATATTGCGGCTAGAGGAATTGATATCCAAGAGCTTCCATTTGTTATCAATTATGATCTGCCTGTCGATTCTGAAACTTACGTACATCGTATCGGTCGTACAGGAAGAGCTGGAAAGGAAGGAAAAGCACTTTCCCTATGTAGTGAGGAGGAAAAGCCGACACTTTTAAAAATTCAAAAATTAATCGGTTTTCAATTACCGATAACTGAAAAAAGAAATAATAATTTATCAATAAACAATTAATACAATGCAAGAAGGAACAGTAAAATTCTTTAACGTTACCAAGGGTTTCGGTTTTATTACACCAAGTAACGGTGGTCAGGACATCTTTGTACATTCAACAGGTTTAGTAAGTGACGTACGTGAGAACGATAGCGTAACATTCGATGTTGAGCAAGGTAAAAAAGGGCTTAACGCGGTGAACGTTCGCGTAGCGAGATAATGATGGAATAGTCTAACTCTATGAGGTTAGGCTACTTCATATTAAAAATGGCGGGCTTTTTAGCCCGCCATTTTCTGTTTTACCCTAAAGATTAAGGTTGTAGTTCTATTTCTGAAACTTGGTTTCCCTGTTTCGTACGAATATATTTATATTTTACTTTTTGATTTACGGCTAAGACCATACCAGCCAGCTTATCGTTAAAATAAACTGTTTCTTTGCTTAGGTTGTCACGAATAAAACCATAGTGGCCAACTTCGTTGTAATAAGAAACTTTACCATAAAGATATTCGTCTTCTGTATCTGCAGGACGAATTAAGTCTTCTTCTTTAAACTTGTAAGGTTGTGTTGGTGGCGTATCGGAAAGATTGCCGAATTCATCTACATAGGCAAACATTTCTTCTAATGCTTTACCTTTGTTGTTCGAGGATTTGTTTAGTTCTCTTCTTTCTTGTTTTTCTTTTTTTTTCTGTTGCTGTTTTTTAGCAAGTTCTTTTTTCTTGAATGTAAGTTGATTTCTTGACATTAAAAGGGGTTAAAGTTATAAAATAATAAGGGTGTAAATCTTATAAGAAGCTGATTGCTTAAGGATAAGAGATAGATGCCTTTTGAAATGTATGCAAATATACGGATTTAAAACGGCAAAAGCAATTTGTTGTTGTTACCTCTTTTTTGGTCTTGAAACGGGAACCCTTTTTTGCATTCCGATTTCCCTTTTTCATGAAAAGAGAACACATTTCCAAAAAAAGGGATCACATTTTCGGCATACATGAATACCTTTTAGGTATGCGTGAACACGGATCTTCGATAAGTGTTCACGTTTTAGATAAACGGGGACATCTTTCATCCAAAGGGGATCACGTATTTTACAAAAGGGGACACGTGCTTTACAGTCGTAAATAATCTTTCAGAAAAGGTGAACACATGTGACGAAAAAGGGTACACGTTTTTACAAAAAGGGAAATCGAGTAATTAACATCCGTTCCCGTTTATGGCCCCGTATCAACCGTTTTATGATCGAGGGGCTCCACTAATCATGGCACTAAACTGTAGGAATAAAAAAAGCTTTAACCTATTGATTAAAGCTTAGCGGAGAGTGAGGGATTCGAACCCCCGAACCTGTGACAGTTAACGGTTTTCAAGACCGCCGCATTCGACCACTCTGCCAACTCTCCGCGACAAAAGTAGAAATTCCGACCCGTTTCACAAAACTTATTTTCGCCTTTGTATATTACCCTTTGAAAATGAGGTGGATTATTTTTTTGATGTCTTATCAACTACAAAAAAAGCAATCCAAACGGTGACTTGTAAAGTGTGTTTTTCCGTTTGCCAATAAAAAATAAATCTACTATTTTCACTGCGAGATATGACAAAACAAAGGAAAACCGTTAGAAGAGGGACTAAAGCAAGTGATGCAGAACGTAGAAAATATTTGATTTGGAGTGTGGTTGTACCCCTATGTATATTATTAGTATTTGCTGTCCTATATTTTAGAACGGATTTTTCGTATACCCTAAAAAGCTGGATTTTTCCGGAGGAGTCAACGGATAAGCACACCACGAGCGAACACGAAGAGCGAAATATGAAGTTGATGGAAAAACATAATGATTACGTATATGGTATCGATATATCCCAGTACCAAGGTGATATCAGTTGGATAGATATCAACACTATATACGATCAAGTGCCAATCGACTTTGTATTTATTCGTGCTACGATGGGAGAGGAGGCAAAGGACAAACGCTTCGTTGTAAACTGGAAAGCTGCACAAAGTAGAGCCAAATTACGTGGAGCCTATCATTATTTTCGACCAAATGAAAACTCCATTTGCCAAGCGCGTAATTTTATAAACACGGTTAAACTGAAACCCGGCGATCTACCCCCGGTACTGGACATTGAGGAACGTCCACGCAAACAACCTATGGATTCGTTGAAGGTAGGGTTGAAGCGATGGCTGGACGAAGTCGAGGAACATTACGGCATCCAACCCATCCTCTATTCCGGGGATAGTTATTTTACTGATTTTTTGGAAAAAGAGTTTTCCAATTACGTATTATGGATAGCGAATTACAATTTTTGGGTAGATAAACCCAAAAAGCATTGGAATTTCTGGCAATTCTCTGAACGAGGGTATGTACGGGGAATAAAAGGAAATGTAGACCTCAACATGTTTAAAGGAAGTATTGAAGCACTAGAAGAGTTGACAATTCCCTATTAATCCGCGTTCTCGTTGATGTCGTTCGTAAAAAGGGGTGGTGTGATCACCAAAACCTTGTCAATTCGATGACCATCCATATCAATAACTTCCAATTTATAGTCCTTGAAATGAATAAACTCACCTTCTTCCGGCACATGATCCAACGTGAGAAATACTAATCCGCCTAACGTAGTAATATTAGAGATATCATCCTCCTCTCCTTCGCTCAACTCGATTTGAAAATATTCTAAAAAATCGTCGAGCTGTGTTCTTCCATCAATAATATACGAGCCATCTTCCCGTTTGCGGATAGAGGTATCTGAGCGTTCTTCTCCATTGTTCATATCGCCAAAAAGCTGACGTACAATATCTTTTATAGAGACAACACCTTGTGGTATACCGTATTCATCAATAACGACGGCTAGTTGTGCTTTGCCATTTTTTAAGACGTTTAATATGTTGTAAGCAGACGTGTTTTCATTAACGAAAGGAATAGGTTTTACCAATGCTCTCAAATCGATCGGTCTATTGTCGATATATTTTTTTAGAAAAGTCTTGACATGGATAATACCCTTTACCTGATCGAAACTACCATCTACCACTGGAAATTCAGTGTGTTCAGACTGTCGGATAATGCTCTTGTTTTCTTCGAAACTATTTTGGAGATCCAAGCAATCGATATCTGAACGGTGTACCATCAGGTTGATGGCGCGTTTATCCCCAAGGACAAGTAATCGATCCACAAAATCATGCTCGAAATTCTCAATGACGCCACTCATCACGCCTTCGTCAACTAACGCTTTGATTTCCTCTTCAGTGACGGTGTTCTTGGAAACCTTAATATTCAGTAACCGAACAAGTGTGTCTGTTGAAACACTTAATAGCCAGACGAATGGTTTGACAAATTTACTCAAAAACAGCATTGGCGTAGCAACAAATGATGCGTATTTCTCCGGTATAGCCATTCCGATGCGCTTGGGAACAAGTTCGCCGATGACTAAAGAAAGATAAGTAATAATGAGCACCACAACAATGATAGCTACCTGTTGACTGTAGGGAGCAAGAAACGAGACTTGGCTAAATACAGTGGCTAGATAAGAAGAAATGGTTCCTCCGCTGAAAAAACCTGTAAGGATACCGATTAAAGTGATGCCAATCTGAATGGTAGATAAAAACTGATTGGGATTCTCCTTTAAATTTAAAGCTATCCGAGCAGACTTGTTGTTTTTATCTGCTGCCGCCTGAAGACGTGCCTTTCGACTTGATACAATCGCTATCTCGGAAGCAGATAATATTCCATTAAATATAATTAATGTTATTATAATAATAATCTCTGTCAGCATAAAGCCTATTTTATGCTCTAAAATACAAATTCTTTTCCAGCCTTGCGCATCAATCTAAAAAAACTAAAGCGAGGCTATTTCTTAGTTATCGTTTATTCTCACCTTAGATTTAGGTGAAATCAAATTAGAAAAAGAACAAACGTTTGCTTTAATTCAGCGCTTTTATTTATTGATTTATTTATAGATATTGCCACCGTTTAACATAGTTTTTGTTAAATTTTTAAATTTTCCAATGTCTGAACTAAAGAATAACAATATTTTAAGCTCTGCATCTCATTTTGATATAGAAGGAGATATCATTCAAGTAGAACGTTTTGGATCGGGGCATATCAATGATACCTATCGTGTAAAAACCGATACTAAAAGCTATCTATTTCAGCGGATTAACAATCAGATCTTTGTTGATGTAGCAGGGTTAATGGAAAATACGAAAGTCGTATTAGATCATCTGAAAAAGAAATTAGCACATTTCGGAAAAGAAAAGGTGGAGAAATCGACGTTAACATTGATTCCGACGCACGAGGGGAAATTGTACTATCAAGATGAAAATGATGGCTTTTGGCGGATGTTTATCTTATTGGAAGGTACCAAAAGCTACGATATAGTAGAAACGGAAGCACAAGCATATGCAGGAGGAAAGGCATTTGGCGAATTTCAAAAACAGCTGTCCGATCTTGATCCAAGCAAATTGGTAGAGATTTTACCTAATTTTCATAACATCGACTTCCGAATGGCTAACTTGCGTAAAGCTATAAAAGATAACACCGCAGGTCGTGTCAACGAAGTACAAGATATATTAGATTATATATTGAAGCGGGAGGAGCGGATGCGCACCATTTTATTGATGGGAAACAACGGGGATTTGCCATTGCGTATTACCCATAACGATACGAAATTTAATAATGTTTTGCTTGATGAACATGATCGCGTACAATGTGTAATTGATTTGGACACAGTGATGCCGGGTTATGTAGCTTACGATTTCGGAGATGCTATTCGTACTATTATCAATTCGGCAGCAGAGGATGAACCTAATACCGAGAAGATAAAATTGAATATACCCTTATTCAAAGCTTATGCGCAAGGATACACGAGCGAAGCGTGCGATTTTTTGACGGAGAAGGAAACTACATCTTTACTGCACGGTGTATTTTTGCTGCCCTTTATGCAAGCCGTTCGATTTCTTACTGATTATCTAAACGGCGATACATACTATAAAATACATTATTCTACACATAATTTGGTTAGAACGAAAGCACAGCTTAAATTAGTGCAAGAAATGGAATTGCATCAAGAGGAGCTTGCATCCATTTTGGAAGAAAGTGTTAATGTATAAATTGAGAAAAATGATAACCAGTTTACAAGTACCTTACAGTGATATAGCGCTCGAAAAATTTACTTATTATGCTTTAAGCCAACAGATGGAAACATTGCCATGGCAACCTATAGCACATGTAAATTGGAAAGAATTTCCATATAAGCCCGCAGTCCATTTTCAAATAACACATGATAATCAAAGGATAATTATCCATTATAGTGTTCAAGAAGAGTTTGTGAAAGCACAATATGTCCGCATTAATGAAGCCGTATGGGAAGACAGTTGTGTGGAATTTTTTGTCTCATTTGATGGGAAAGCAAGCTATTACAATATCGAATTCAATGTACTGGGAGCAGGGCTGATAGGTGCTGGTTCTCGAGTAAAAGACGAGAGAATACGTCTTGAACAGGCAACAACAGTAAAAATTCAAACGGCAACAACGGTGGTAAATGTAGGCGGAAAAAAGAAATGGAATATTATCCTTGTAATTCCAACGGAGGTATTTGTAGAAGATAAAATAGAGCGCTTAACGGGTGTTACTGCACATGGCAACTTCTTTAAATGCGGCGATAGTTTACCGACCCCACATTTCCTTTCGTGGAATAAAATAGAATATCCTACGCCAAATTTCCATTTACCGGACTTTTTTGGAGAACTCGTTTTTGAATAATTAGCTGCTAGATGATCATATACATCATCGAGAGGTCAAAACTTATCCAGCATCCCCAAAAGACCCGTTAACCCACCAGAGTGAACGACTAACACTGTCGATTCCTCTGCAATCTGTTTTTGACCGATTAGATCGTGTACTGCATAGAACAATTTTCCTGTATACGTGGGTTCTATTAGGATAGATGTCTGGCGTGTAAACATTTTTATAAATTCGATGAGTTCCGGCTTCGTCTTTGCGTATCCACCAAAATGATAATCTAGATGTAGGCGTATATCCACTGCGTTTAATACACCGAGTTTGACAATTTCATCGCGGATAAAATCGCCCCCTTTAAGCACTGGAACGCCATGTAATGTTGTGCCGCATTGTTGGGTATTTATGCCCAGAGCTAAACCTGCCAACGTCGTACCGGTGCCGCATGCACAGAAGCAATGATCATAAGTACGGTGCAATTCGTTTGTTATCTCTGTACACCCTTGAGCGGCCAGCAGGCCATAACCACCTTCGTCAATAAAATACGCTTCCTCCGAATTGGCGAAATGTATATCAAACAATGCTTTTTTATCTCGATAGCTCTCCCGGTCCACAAAATGTAATTCCATGTCGAACAGCTGGCATAATTTGAGTACCGGATTGTCTATCGTTTCTCCACGTACAAATCCATATGTACGGAAACCAAATTTCGCTCCTGCACATGCTGTGGCCAGTAAATGGTTAGACCATGCTCCTCCAAAAGTCACTAATCGACTTTTGCCTTCTTTTTTTGCTTGCTGTAAAGGGTATTTCAGTTTTCGCCACTTATTGCCTGATATATAGGGATGTATGAGGTCGTCTCGTTTGACAAATACACGGACACGATGCTCTTCATAAAATGGAAGGGCAATCTCTTCTTCGGGACTGTAAAAATCAAAATCCAACATATACTTTTGCCAAAGTTAGCAGATTTTAAAGGATTTCGATACTTTTGCGTGATGGCAGAAGAATTAGATATTCACGAACAGGACGAACGGGAGCTTTTTGAACATTATCGGATTGAAGCGGATAAAGGACAAGCGTTGTTACGGCTTGATAAGTTCTTGATGAACCGGGTGGAAAATACTTCGAGAAGCCGTATTCAAAATGCTATTGATGCGGAAACTGTTTTAGTAAATGGGAAATTGGTTAAAGCGAGTTATAAGGTAAAACCATTGGATGTCGTCACAATGGTCTTGCCAGACCCCCCTCGTGATACGGAAGTTTATCCCGAAAATATACTGCTTGATATTATTTATGAAGACGATGACCTTCTATTGGTAAATAAGGAAGCAGGCATGGTCGTCCATCCCGGTTACAACAATTACACGGGAACGCTCGTTAATGCCTTGACATACCATTTAAACCAATTGCCCACCATGCCAGGTAATACGGGGCGTCCAGGTTTGGTGCACCGGATTGATAAGGACACATCAGGATTGTTGGTAATCGCAAAAAATGAATGGGCAATGACTTTTTTGGCAAAACAGTTCTTTGATCACACAATAAATCGAAAATATCTGGCGTTAGTTTGGGGAGATATAGCAGAGGATGGTACAGTGTCCGGTTATATTGGAAGGAATGCTAAAGATCGTCGGATAATGGAATTGTATGATGATCCTGAAAAAGGCAAATGGTCGGTTACACACTATAAAGTATTAGAACGTTTGGGATACGTTACGTTGATAGCATGTGAGTTGGAAACAGGACGTACCCATCAAATACGGGCACATCTTAAAGCTATAGGTCATCCGCTGTTTTCGGATGAATCATATGGGGGGGACAAAATTCTAAAAGGAACTGTATTCAACAAGTATAAGCAGTTTGTAAATAACTGTTTTGAGTTATTGCCTCGGCAAGCATTACATGCGGAATCGTTGGGTTTTGTCCATCCCCGCACAAAAGAATCGATGCACTTTCAAATGCCTCTTCCTTCCGATTTTCAAGCCGTTTTGGAAAAATGGCGGTCTTATGTCGCGTCGACAGACCGATAAGTTTAAATAGAAAAATTTTTATGTCTTTACAATATATCAACTTTGACGGGCAGCTTGTTGCCGAAAATCAACAGATCGCGACAATAGATAACCGCGCTTTGCGTTATGGGGACGGATTGTTTGAAACCATGTTATGGAAAGATGGCGATATTAGGTTTCTAGATCTCCATATAAAACGTTTACAACAAGGCATGCAAACGTTGCAATTAGATGAATATTCCAAGTTTGATGCTTTTTTTATTCGTTCCAAAGCAGAAGAACTGATAAGAAAAAACAATATGCTTGGACAGCAGGTGCGTGTACGTTTAGTCGTTTATCGTGCGGGCGGAGGAACATACGCGCCAGAGACCAATAAACCCGTATATGTGCTGCAGGTATCTCGGATGCCTCCTGTATTGCGAGATAAAAAATTAGGGCTCATTGTTGATTTGTATACCGATTTTAAAAAACCTTATAGTGACTTATCGCATCTTAAATCGAATAATGCATTGATCTACGTGATGGCAGGTTTGTATAAGAAGAAATTTGCCTATGATGAGGTATTTCTACTAAATCAAGACGGAAATCTATGCGAAGGGTTGATATCCAATGTCTTTGTATACTACGACAAAACACTGTATACGCCTGCTTTAACAGAAGGGTGTGTGGAAGGTGTCATGCGGAAAGTTGTTATGGAAATGGCGGAGCATGAGGGTATGCCCGTTGTTGAGGCGCAGATAAGTCCGGAAATCATGAAAGAAGCGGATGAGATTTTCTGTACAAATGCAATCCAAGGCGTACAATGGGTTATGGGATATAAGCAAAAACGTTATTTCAATAAAATATCACGTATTCTTCAAGAAAAGCTGCAAACTTGGGGAGAGGAAGCCGGTGAAAACTAAAAGGTTTAAGGTCTTATTATCAAAATTCTTCCTTACCCTTATTGCGTTGCACCAATCGATACGTGATATATAGCAATATCAACCAGATAGGTATCAACTCTACCGAAATCTTCAATCCGGTAAACCACATCATAACCAGTACACCCGATAAGAAGAAAAGGGATACATAGTTACTGATAGGGTATAAAAGCGTGGGAAATGACGACGTTTCTAACCTTTCGGTTATTTTTCTTTTGAAAAAGATATGCGTTAAGGATATCATAATCCAATTGATGACAAGCGACGACACGACTAAACTCATCAATACCTCCAATGCTCGTTCTGGCATCAACTTATTGATGACGATACATATAGCGACTAGTCCTGCAGAAACTAAGATAGCGTTGACGGGAGAATGGTTCTTGTTTAGTTTCGTCAGAAACTTAGGAGCGTTGCCTTGTTCGGCTAAGCCAAAGAGCATACGTGAGTTACTGTATACACAACTATTATATACCGACAGTGCCGCTGTCAGCACAATAACATTTAATGCGTTCGCAATGATATTTGTAAAATAATACGTCGTGCCAAAAAGTTCAAACTGTAAACCTTTTAAACTGGCAAAGACCTCTACAAACGGACTTGTTTCGGGCGTGATATTACGCCAAGGCATTAGCGAGAACAATACCAATAATGAGCCGATGTAAAAAATAAGTATACGCCATAACACTTGGTTTGTCGCTTTGGGGATATTCTTTTCGGGATTTTCAGCCTCTGCGGCGGTGATGCCGACCAATTCTAGCCCACCAAAGGAAAACATAATCATAACCAATGCCGCTAAAAGTCCCTGATAAGCACCACTTTCATTACTAGACAACCAACCTTTTGGGAAGAAACCTCCGTCATTGGTCAAGTTTTCTATGGTAGCTTGTCCTCCACCTTTTCCACTTATCAGAAGGTAACATCCAAAAATAATCATGGCGATAATAGCCACTACTTTGATAATGGAAAACCAAAATTCTGTTTCACCGTATACTTTTACTGAAGCCAGGTTGAGCACGTTGATTACGATGAAGAAAAACAAACTAGATACCCATAATGGAATTTCCGGCCACCAAAACTGTACGTAATGACCGATAGCTGTCAACTCGGCCATACTGACTAATAGGTAAAGAACCCAATAATTCCAGCCCGAAGCATATCCTGCAAACGACCCCCAATATTTATTGGCAAAATAGCTGAAACTACCCGAAACAGGTTCATGTACTACCATTTCACCTAATTGTCGCATGATAAGAAAGGCGATGATCCCTGCAATGGCATAACCAAGTATAACCGATGGACCCGCCAGAACGGCTGCTTGTCCGACACCTAAAAATAAACCTGTGCCAATGGCACCGCCTAAGGCTATTAACTGAATATGTCTGTTGCTTAGCCCGCGCTTAAGCTGTTTATTGTCTTCGGGAGTATTTGTTTTCAATATGTATTGTTCAAGTCTAAAAAGCAAGCTGTCACCGTCCTTTTAAAACACCCTTTTTACTACGTTCAGAACGATAGACGTGTAAAAATAACAAAACCGCTGATAATACAGCGGTTTTATTACATTTAATCCAATCTAAAACAAATTGACTTGTTTGTCTTTCGGATGTTTAACAGCATAACCGAATTTTAGTTTTTGTGTACCTCCGGCAGGAATATTCAATTTCCATGTAACGATACCTGTATCTTTATTTACTTCTCCGCCGCTGGATTCTTCGAGTGTAATGTCCATACCCTTATCTGTAGATAGTGGATATTGCTCTTGCAGCGTTAGGCTAACAGGCAACTTCTTATTATTTTTAATGGTTATTTCATAAATAGCCGTTTGTGTTCTGCTATTTCCTATCAATCTCGATGAAGAAAGATCATTGATTTTCTCCCGTTTTATGGAAATCATCTTGTCTCTTCCCATGCTCAATTTCAGCGTGTCTGTGGCTTCACTTGGATTGATGAATGTTTTTCCGACCAACATGTTTTCAAACATCACGTTCGCCTGTCCCGGAACGAGATTTAACTTCTCGTAATCTATCAGCTCCGCCAATAAAAATACATCTTGGTTGATACGCGGAGCAACGTAATATTGATAACTTGCCGGATGTGTGTATTCTTTGAGACTGACAGCATGTTGTTTCCCATTAGAAGCAATGGTATATGGAATATCGATATCGAAGGTGGTGTTGAGCTGATTTTCAACTTGCTGTACATTATCGTCCAATGCTTGGGGAGCCTCAGCTATGGCGTTAGTAGCAACTCCTCTTATCCTGATATTTTGAGATTTTGCACGCGTAGTTGCACCTGTAACTACGACTTCGTCCAATGTGTTTTGTCTTCCAAAGTCGTAATAATACAAAAGCCACGGCGACAGCGTAGGTGCTACACCGCCTTGTGAAGGATTCGACGTAGAAAGTCGTAAATTGACCTGTTGCCAATCGACACCGGTCTGTTGTGAGATATTCGCTTTATATACAATTTGTAAAGGAGACATTGTGTTTGCAGCACGCAATTCGTAAGAAGCATTCCAGTTCGCTTGTCTTGTCAAATAAGATATATTAAACGGCTGATTACCAGTTTGGTTGTTCATGACCTGTACAATCAGTTGTCCGCCCGAACCCGATGTCTGTCCTTTGACTTCATCAAATTGAATTTTCACTTTATCCACTATATCTTGTTGCTCCGTTATCTTTTCCTCGAGCGCAGTGATATTATTCTTTACTTCTAGGTATTTTGGTTTGTAGAACTCCGTCATCTTCGCCAATTCAGCGACCGTCGTGCTAGTATTGTTGCCGGATATTTTTTGGTTTTGCTCCAAAAGTTTAAGCATGCTTTCTTCCGTCGCCTTTTGATTTTGTAATTTCTTTAACACCGTTAAAGCGCTTTTATACTCATTTTCAACTTTGCTGTAAGCTTCCGTCTTGACATCAGCATCAATGTAATTCAACGCGGGACGCACGGATAAAATAGTAACATTGGCGCCAGTACCAATCTGTATACTATTTTCATCTATGTTGTTTGCCACGTGGGTGAAGACTACTTCACTACTGCCGGAAGGAAGATTTATATTTGCTGTGTGGTTTAATTCTGCAGCATTCGTAAAGACCGTTACGTTTTTTAAGTCTGCTTTTTGTATAATGGCTTTCTGCGCAAAAGATAGGTTTGCTAAAACCAGTCCGGTGGAAAGCAATAAAGTACTTTTTAACATAATATGAATCATTTTAAAATAGATGATTTAAAAGGTTATATTCCATAAATATATTTAAAAATAACCTAAAATAATAAGAAGTAGCCTAGGCTACTTCTTATTATTTTCTACATCTGTCATAGAACAACCACAACCTTTGTTGCAACCCTGTTGTTTGTTTTTTGAAGGTAGAAATTTTCTGACCATAAAAACCAATGCTATGATAAAAAGGACAGCTATAATAATATATTGAACCATTGTTGTCGTATTTAAAAGTTAAATCGGAGAACAAATCACCAGCCACGAATCCCGAGGGGCCCGACAAAGTTAATTACCGAATCACTTCAACAGTTGATAAGCGATAAAAGCAACAATATAAGCTATACCGGTCATCATAACCGTCTGTATCAATGTCCATTTCCAAGACCCTGTTTCACGTTTCATGATCGCGATGGTACTCATACATTGCATGGCAAAAGCGTAAAACAAAAGTAGTGAAATCCCCGATGCCAAATTATAAGATGGTTGTCCAGTATTTCTGTTGATTTCAGATCGCATTCTGCTCAACAAAGTCTCTCGTTCTTCATCATCATCGGGATCAATTTCTTCACCCAAACTATACACGGTTGCCATTGTACCTACGAAGACTTCTCTTGCAGCGAACGAAGAAATAAGTCCGATGCCCATTTTCCAATCGTAGCCTAAAGGTCTTACAAGAGGCTCGATACCCATGCCCATATAGCCTAGGAAAGAATGCTCTAATCTAAAAGAGGCTACTTCTTCATTGAGCTCCTCTTCACTTAATGCCGGGTTAGCTTGCTGTACGTATTCTTCAGCATTACTAAATTTATCATTTGGGCCAAAATTACCAAGCACCCATAAGATAATAGCCATCGCTAGGATTATTTTACCCGCTTGGAATAGAAAGCCCGATGTTTTCTCCCACATATTCATGCCCACATTTCTCCAATCGGGTGTCTTATATGAGGGAAGCTCAAAGATAAGGAACGATTTGTGTTGGTTTTTGATGATTTTATTTAAGATAGCAGCAGATAATAGAGCTGCTACCACCCCAAGAATATAAAGTATATTCAATGCGAGCCCCTGTAAGCCAAAACCTAAAAATGTTTCGTTTGGAATAACCAAGGATATTAAGACAACATAAATGGGTAGGCGTGCCGAACAGGTCATAAAAGGGGTAACCAACATAGTTACCAAACGTTCTTTGGTGTTCTCGATGTTACGGGCGGCCATAATTGCCGGAACAGCACAGCCTACACCCGACATGAGTGGAATGACCGATTTTCCGTTTAACCCGTAAGGACGAAGCCACCTATCCATTAGAAAGACAACACGACTCATATAGCCTGTTTCTTCCATAAGGGATATAAGCAAAAATAAAATTGCTATTTGCGGAACGAAAATAATAATCCCACCAATTCCGGCTAACACGCCCTGTGTTAACAGGTCTGATAACGGGCCTTCCGGTAGTACGCCAGCGGTATAATCGATAAGAGCTGAGAAGTTCTCATCGATCCAATCCATGATAGGCTCCGATAAAATGAACACCAATTGGAACACGAGAAATAGCAGGAAAAAGAAAATAACATAACCCCAAATAGGGTGGAGCAAAACTTTATCAATTTTATTCGTCCGATGGAGATGATGATTATCCTTTTGAAGAATAATAGCTTTTAAATCCTCTTCAATCTTTATATTACGTTCAATAGCCTCAGCTTGTTGAAGTGCATTGGAAGAGAGTTGATGTTTTTCTCTGATACCAGCTAAAGTCTGCTGTTGTTCTTTTGTCAAAAAAGAGATATTCTCTTGCGCAATAAATTGCCAAGTTTGATACTCTGTATGTAGTGGAAAAGCTTTTTTCGCCTCTTCCAGCGCAGCTTTGTAAGCATTGCCAACTTCAAATTTGCCGGGGGAATATCCGGGGCGTTCGTCAAAGGCGCGGATAAGCTGCGCTATTCCTTTTCCGTTTCGGGCATCGGTGGTATAGACTTTTGTATGAAGATAAGCTTCAAGTTTTTGATAGTCAATATCCATTCCTTTGGCATTTACTTCATCAATCATATTGACAACGAAAATAGCCGGAACCCCTAATTCGCGAGCCTGTTGATATAATACGATAGAACGCTTGATATTGTTAGGCTCCGCAACGACAACAACTAAGTCGGGATGCGCTGGATTCTTCTTATCTGCTAAAACATTGTATACAATTTCCTCATCCATTGACGTAGGGAAAAGTGTATAAGTACCTGGCAAATCGATGATGCGATATGTTTTACCGTTAGCTTTCACAGAGCCTTCTCTCTTTTCTACGGTAATACCCGGATAGTTCCCTACATGTTGGTGTAATTTCGTGATGCGGTTAAATAGCGAAGTTTTCCCTACATTCGGGTTTCCTAAAAAAGCTATTATTGGATTCTTCATATTATTTTTCGACGAAAATGTGTAAAGCTTCAGATTTACGTATAGCAATTAATGTGTTGGAGCTTGATATTTGAAGACCTATTGGTCCATTAAATGGTGCTTTATGTTTAATTTTCACAACGGCTCCGGGAAGGAGTCCCATTTCGTAAAATTTAGAAGGCAATTCCGACGAATCAAGCTGCCGTATAGTCGCTTGTTCTCCCACTTCCAACAGATCAAGGCTGAAACTTTTATGCATTTTATCGTATTAAAAAATTATATAATTATATCCCTATTCCCGGAATATCTGACGCGTGCACCAAAGTTAGTTAATTTAGACTGATTTTAAGGTCTAAAAGGCTGTATTTGTTAAAACTATTAATTAATGATCATGGTCGTGATCGTGATGATGTTCATGATCGTGGTGGTGATCATGACCTGGCCCGTGATGGTGATGGTCATGTCCGTCAAATAGGAAATTAGCTAACGATACTAATACGCCCAGTATAACAGCAATCATTTTCTTCCGGTTGAATTTATGGTGGTCTGCCGAACCCGATTCAAATAAAATAGTAGTGGAAATATGAAGAAATATACCGATAACAATCGCCATGATCTTATCAAAATACTGTGTTATATTGCCTATTTCGCCCTCACTTATACCTTTGCTTGTCAAAAAACCTAATGGTGTCATAACGGCAAATAGGAGGAGAAAGGTAGTTATTTTGGTTTTGGAAAGTCGTGTATTAAGTAACAAGCTTCCCAAAGCAAACGCGGCAGGTACATGGTGTATCGCAATACCAAAAACCAATTCTGCCTGATGGCCAGCGGCTAGTGGCATTCCTTCTAGAAAAGCATGTAAACACAAACTTATCATAATGCCCAACGGAAAAGCATTATGTGCACTATGGTGGATATGACCATGCTCAATACCTTGAGAAAATTGTTCCAATACGAGCTGGAAGAGAAAACCGCCCAATATATACAAACCAATTATTTCCGGACTGGTGTTTTGACTGATGTAAACATGGGGTATTAAGTGCAATACGGTAATACTAAATAAATAAGCACCGCTAAATGAGAGAATAAGTTTAAGTAAACTTGTGTTGTCCCTCTTGACAAAGAATACCGACAATCCGCTTAAAAAAGCCGAAATAAATAGAATGCTGACGATTAATGACGAACTCATGTTGTTGCTGTTTCTGTAGTATGGTTTATTTTGAAAAAGTCTGGAAAAAAGCGTTTAAAAAGATAGCCGGTTCCAGTCCCAATTAAGATGCCGAGAATAGCTCCGCAGAGAATATCGAAAGGATAATGAACTCCTACATATATTTGAGAAAAACTTATTAGTGCAGCCCATGTTATACACAGCCATAGCGTATGTTTCCATCGCCTGCGGAATAGTACTATCCAAAAGAAAGCCATGGCAAAGTGGTTGGTGGCGTGAGAAGAAGTAAAACTAAATCCTGAACCACAACGTACACGTACATTGGCTTCTTCTTTAAAAACCAAATCATTGCAAGGGCGCACACGCTTTACATTTTTTTTGATGACGTGAGACGACAGCGCATCTGAAATACCGAAATTGGCCAATGTAAAAGCAACGATTAATATGCCCATTTTACCGTAATGCTTGATGAAGAAGATAATCAGAAAAAGATATAAAGGCGCCCATGTGTATGGATTTCGCAGAATAGGTAGCAACCAATCAAAAAAAGGATTACTTAATCCTTGATTAATGGCCAAGAATATCTCCTGGTCAAAATGAATGAGTTGATTCAACATAGATTTGTGCTTATTTAAATTATCCTTCAAAAGTAAAGAATAATTAGCAACATTATCGCCTTTTAATCAAATGATACAATGTTGCAACAAAAGTAAGCTTTCGTTTTTAATTTTGAAAGTTTTATATGAAATTTTAAGATATAAACTTATTTTTACGACTGCTTACAGCACCGAGCTTATATATTAGCTTTTTTAAATTTGAAATATGACACTTATAAAATCAATATCAGGTATCAGAGGTACAATTGGAGGTAAGCCGGGAGAGGCGCTTACGCCGATCGACGTTGTTAAATTTACGTCGGCATTTGGTAAAATCCTTTTGCAGAAAACAGGTAATAAAAAGATCGTTGTTGGACGTGATGCACGTTTATCTGGCGAAATGGTTAGTAATCTAGTGGTAGGAGCACTGCAGGGGATAGGGGCAGATGTAGTCAATCTAGGATTGTCGACCACACCTACCGTAGAGATCGCTGTGCCCTTGGAGCATGCTGCGGGTGGTATTATCTTAACAGCATCTCACAATCCTGGACAATGGAATGCCTTGAAGCTACTAAACAGCAAGGGAGAGTTCATTAGTGATCAAGAAGGAAAAGAGGTTCTGGCGTTGGGTGAGAGTCTGGATTTTGATTTTGCGGAAGTAGGTGCATTGGGCAAGGAAACAAAAGATGATAGCTATTTACAAAAACATATCGATGCCGTTTTAGCACTTCCGCTAGTGGATAAAGAAGCGATTCGTCAAGCAGAATTTAAGGTAGCGGTAGATGCAGTGAACAGTACAGGAGGGATCTTTATTCCCGCGTTGTTAAATGCATTGGGTGTGGATACCGTCTATAAGATACATTGCGAACCTAATGGAAAGTTCCCACATAATCCCGAGCCTTTAAAGGAGCATTTGACAGATCTTTCTCAGGCTGTATTGAGCAATAAGGCGGATTTGGGTATTGCAGTAGACCCCGATGTGGATCGTTTGGTATTTATGATGGAGGATGGAGAACTATTTGGTGAGGAATATACATTGGTTGCTGTAGCGGATTATATTCTCGAGTATACCAAAGGTAATACCGTCTCCAATCTTTCTTCTACACGTGCTTTACGTGATGTGACGGTTAAACACGGGGGGGAATATTTTGCGGCGGCTGTAGGAGAGGTTAACGTGGTGACGAAAATGAAGGAGGTAAACGCTGTGATTGGTGGCGAAGGCAATGGAGGAGTAATTTATCCAGATTCACATTATGGTCGTGACGCTTTGGTAGGAGTAGCGCTATTTTTAAGCCATCTGGCTAAGTTAAAGAAAACGGCTTCTGCATATCGCGCAGACTTGCCGCAATATTTTATGTCGAAGAATAAGATTACATTAACGCCGGATTTGGATATCGATGCCCTACTGCAAAAAATGGAAGAAAAATACAAGGAGGAGCAATATACGACGATCGATGGTCTGAAAATAGACTTTAAAAACGAATGGGTACACCTTAGGAAATCGAATACAGAGCCTATTATTCGTATTTATTCGGAAGGACCAACATCAGAAGCTGCGGATGCTATCGCACAGAAGATTATCCGCGAAATAGAAGAAATCATCAAATAAAAAATAAAGGGCTCGATTACGAGCCCTTTATTTTTTATTTGATTGTCTGAGAGATTACTCAGCTACTACTTCAAAAGGAATCTGAACTTTAACTTCTTTGTGCAAGTTTAAGTTAGCGATATATTCACCAACTGTTTTAGGTTCAGTTTCAAAAGTGATGCGACGACGGTCAACGTCATATCCTTGTGTTTTCAAAGCTTCCGCAATTTGGATGCTATTTACTTTACCAAAGATTTTTCCGGATTCACCAGCTTTAGCGCCAATAGTAAGTTTGATACTTTCCAATTTATCTGCTAATTCTGTTGCGTCTTTCTTGATTTTTTCTTGTTTGAACTGAGCTTGTTTAATATTCTCAGCCAATACCTTCTTAGCAGACGGTGTCGCTAAGTTGGCAAATCCTTGAGGAATTAAATAGTTGCGACCGTAACCTGGTTTTACCGTTACGATATCATCTTTCTCGCCAAGGTGTTTAATATCTTGTTTTAATATAACTTCCATGTCGTTTCCTCCTTATTTTAATGAATCTGCTACGTAAGGTAATAGTCCGACGATACGTGCACGTTTAACCGCTTGAGCTACTTTACGTTGGAATTTCAATGATGTACCCGTTAGACGACGAGGTAAGATTTTACCTTGATCGTTTACAAATTTCAATAAAAAGTTTGCGTCTTTATAGTCGATATATTTGATACCGTTCTTTTTAAAACGACAGTATTTTTTACGGTTGTCCTCTACTTTAGGAGCAGTTACGTATTGGATATTTTCGTTTGCCATTAGTTTGCTACCTCCTCCGTTTTAGTTTCAGCTTTTTTGTTGAATGCACCGCTACGTTTTTTCTCGTTGTAAGCTATTGCATGTTTGTCTAAAGCAATAGTTAAGAAACGCATCACGCGCTCGTCACGTTTGTATTCAAGCTCTAGTTTTTGAATTAATTCACCCGGAGCCTTGAATTCAGTTAGGTGATAGAATCCAGTAGTTTTCTTCTGGATTGGATACGCTAATTTTTTCAAACCCCAATTGTCTTCAGCGACAATTTCGGCTCCGCCTTCAGTAAGGATGCTTTTGAATTTAGCGATTGCTTCTTTCGCTACGTCCTCTGAAAGCAACGGGGTAAGAATAATGACAGATTCGTACTGTTGCATTGTGTTTAATAAATTTGTTTTAATTTAATTAATACTCGTACTTTTTACGAGTGTGCAAAGATAACTAATTATTTGATAAAGTGAAAAGAAAAAGAAATGCATCGTGATACATTTTACGGATTTGATTGTTTCAAATAAGCATTTAAAGCCTTTTGACTTCGTTCAAAAGCTTTTCGTTGTTTGTAATTCACCCATTTTTGTTTGAAGAGCTTACGCATAAGTTTATCTGTGTATCGGATAAAGAACACTTCATTCAGCATGTTTAAAA
This sequence comes from Sphingobacterium chuzhouense, assembly GCF_014692525.1. GTDB lineage: Bacteria > Bacteroidota > Bacteroidia > Sphingobacteriales > Sphingobacteriaceae > Sphingobacterium > Sphingobacterium chuzhouense. The sequence continues at coordinate 784,264 of NZ_JACNYL010000003.1, read as the reverse complement.
GCCTTTTGGACGAACTGGGGAAGGAGCGTAACGTAATAGAGAAGCCCGCTTCTAGATAGCGATTAAAGTGCCAGTAACCACTCGGCATAAAGAGCGCATCGCCATGTTCCATGAAAATTTCATACCCTTTTGCATAGCGTAATGCTGGAAACTGCGTATAGTCCGGACGTTCATAGTCGACGTTATAAATGGTATGTACAGAAAGGGGAACTTTGTATAGAAAAGCAGCTTCTTCTGGGGGAAACAATAAAACCCTTTTCTTGCCTTCGAATTGAAAATGCAATAAATCTCCCAGATCGACATCATAATGCATAAGCACACGCGCTTCACTACCTCCAAAAAATAGTGTCGGAATGCGTTTGAAATATTTAAAGCCTAAATCAGGATAAGAAAAATTCTTGAGTAATTCAGGTAATTTATCCGTGATGATATAGAAGAAAATCCGTAGATCAGAAGGTTGCGTTTTGATGAGACGGATGTAATCTCGCATCTTCATGTGGGTAACAGGTTCATCTGTGGCTTTATTGGGGTCGGCTGGCTTGTTGTCATAAAGCCCCACAACTTGTTCCCCCGCCTGGTCATATATATAATCTAAATTCCACTTTTCATATGCTTCCCATTTTTTTGCAAACCCCTTAATAAGAACGGGTTTTTGAGCCTTGAAGTATTTTTCCAAAAACACTTCCTTGCTTATATCGTCCACAATATCAATCTCCGATAGGATCATAGCTCTTTTTTATGGTTTAAAAGTAACAAAAAAAATGTCAAAATTTCATCATACATCATCTTCATGTAAACTAAGTTGAGAAGAAAAGCGTTACTATTAAAAACTAGTGCTACAGCATCTATTATGACATCAATAAAAAACGAACTAATAGGAACTTGGAAACTCTTATCCTATATTGAAGTCCCTATAGAAGGTGACGATTCACTTTTCCCAATGGGAAAGAACCCTTATGGAATACTTATGTATTCTTCTGATGGCTACATGGCCGTACAGATATCCAAAGAAGGACGGTTACTCTATAAAAGTAACGATAAGATGATGGCTACACAGGAAGAAATGGCTTCTTCCTTACAGGGATATATAGCCTTTTCTGGAAAATATAAAATAGATAACAATAATGCTGTTGTTACGTATAGCATAGAAAGCTCATTATTCCCGAATTGGAAAAATCAGATGCAGCATCGGAAGATAGATTTCGAGGGCGACGTGCTTTACCTTAAATCTACTGAACCTATCCTTTCCAACGGCGTATTTGTTAACTCATATATGACTTGGCAACGTATGGGGCGTTCGGTTGACGACTTTGTAGATGAACATTTATTAAGGGAATTAGCTTAAAGAATTAGGCATAAAAAAAGAGCGTTGAAAAACGCTCTTTTTTTATTTCAATAGATAGACTACTGTTGTAAAGCTTCAATTTTAGCTTGTGTTTCGGCTGATTTTGCCTCGTCTTGTTGGAAGTCATAATAGCCCTTCAAACTTCTTAATGCATCTATATCGTTCGAATCCAATTCCACTACCTTTTCAAGATAAGGTAAGGCTTCTTTAATCTGCTCCTTAAGTTCTTCTACTCTTTTGCTGTAATCGTTATTAGATAACGTCTTGTCCTCATTAAGGGCATTTAATTGATCCCTTACACCGTTGATGATGGTTGCTGAAGCATTTTTATTGGCTTCCACGTAATTTGGATCGATTTCTACAGCTTTTTTATACGCTTCGATGGCCTTGTCATTATTATCTGATGCTGAATATGCAATACCTAAATAGTAGTGCAACGCTTTATTATTTGCATCTTTTGCTATTTGATTTTCGATATCGCTGATTATTTTATCCTCATTACCGGTCATAAGGTTTAATTCGATATTTTGGACAGAAGCGTCGTTGTCTTCTGGATATTCAGCCGCTGCTTTAGCAGCATATTCCAATGCATTAGTAGTATCCTTGGCGGATAAGTATAGTTTAGGTAAGTCTATCATCACCGACTTATGTTGAGAAAACTCCTTTTGCGGGATCAATTCCTCATATCTTTTAATGGCGTTTGGATAGTCTTGCTTTTGAATAGCAGACAAACCCGAGTAGTAGAGTAACGTCGTATCTCCTGGAAGATAATGCAGTGCTTGATCAAAAGCTGCATAAGCTTCTTCGTATTTTTGGCTATTAAACGCATCCGCGCCTTGTCCAAAATTAAACTGTCCTAAAAGTTGACCGGCGACCGTGATATTTTCTTTGTTTTTTTCGTCACTGTCCAACTCTGTTGCCTTTTTAATACCTTCTTCAGCTGCTTGTGCTGCTTCCGCTGACTTTTCTAAAGTGGCTAAATTAGCGTTAACCAAAGCGTAGATCGTCCAAGTTTCGGCGTCATCTTTTGTTTTGTCATGCGTAATAGCTTGGTCTATCGCTTCTTTTGCGCTTTCTAAGCTACTTTTGCCTAATTCTGGTGAACCGGCACCTTGTAACTCTTGAAATTTTTGCAATCCTGCTTTTGCTTTTCGCAAGTTGCCGCTCTGAGCGAAAGCAGTAGTTCCTGCTACCACCAATAAAGAAAATAATATTGCTTTTTTTATATTCATATCTAATTGTTTGATAGTTGATTCAATAATAATTTTACACGATCTAATTGTGCGAGATCTCCTGATTTTTCATAATATAACGAAAGAGACTTTAAAGCATTAACGTCGTAAGGACGGATTTCGTTTGCTTTTAATAACAAATTTTGCGCTTGGTATTGTGCCTCTACATTATCAGTGTCTTGCAGGAAACTATTAAGAAAAATAAGTCCTAAAGCGAGATTTGCTTCATAATTATTCGGATCCAGTTGTAAAACCTTACCATAATACCTTTTTGCAATCTCCGTATTTCCCACGGTTTCGTTTGCATATCCCGCGAGATAATTCAAATCGATGTCCTCCGGTTCATGGGTTATTGCCTCGTCAATAATCGGAGCGATTGCCTTGTACTCATTGTTCTGAGCAAACAGTTGGATCAAGTTCATCAATACCTGCTTGTTTTCCGGAAACTTCGTGCGCGCATCGTGTAAAGTATTCAGCACAGCCTGATTGTCTCCGTTTTTTTTGTGAACCTCTGCTAGCTCCAGATAATATTCGACAGGCGCATCGCCTCTCTTTAATAAATTATTGTAGTAGGCAGTTGCTGCGGCATATTGTTCGGTTTGTGCTGCTAAAAGTGCAAGATTATAAGTGACATCATAATTTTGGATGTTGAGATCCCGTACTTTTAGGTAGCTTTCATAGGCGCCGGCGTAGTCCTCTTTTTCCAACGCTTTTTTTGCCTTATAAATATGTGACGCGGCTAAATTCTGCTTGATGTAATTAAACTCGGCAGGATAGTTTTCCCAATCCCGTTTTCTGATTTTGTTTACTGACTCGTAAGCAATATCAATAGGGTCGCTCGGATTTTTAATACTACGTGTAGAATCCGCATATGCCATGGAACTATATATCATAGCACGAAGGACGTTTACGCGCGCGCTATTAGAGTCACGACGGTTTTTGTAGGTTTCGTCTATGAATTTTTTTGCGCTCTCCAGGTTTTTTATATCACCGGATTTGGTATAGCGTGCAAAACTATTACTACTTTCCTTATAGTTGGATTGAGCAAAAGTTTGCACAGATCCTAATAATAGCAGACCCGAAACGATTGCGGGTAGGCTTAACCCCATTTTATTCTTCGTTTTCTTCAGCATCTGTTGTGTCATTTGATACGCCATTTTCATCTGCATTATCATCACTGCTTTCCACTTCCTCTTCTTCCTCACGTTCTACTTTCGTAATTGAAGCTATCGCGTCGGTATCTTTCAGTGTAATCAGACGCACACCCTGTGTTGCGCGTCCCATCACTCGTAGAGTGTCGACACCGATACGGATCACGATGCCTGACTTGTTGATGATCATCAAGTCGTCTTCATCGGTAACCCCTTTAATGGCAACCAGTTCACCTGTTTTATCCGTAACATTAATAGTCTTCACACCTTTACCTCCTCGGTTTGTTACGCGATAATCTTCAATATCAGTACGTTTGCCGTAACCTTTTTCTGAAACAACAAGTACTGTCGTTTCAGAATTATCCACAGCAATCATGCCAACTACTTCGTCCTTGTCATTAGCCAGCGTAATACCACGCACCCCAGTGGCTGTTCTTCCCATCGGACGTACAGTAGATTCGTTGAAACGTATTGCCCGTCCCGAGCGCAGCGCCATGACAATCTCACTGTTTCCTGTGGTCAGACATGCTTCCAATAACTCGTCGCCGTCATTGATATTGATCGCGTTTATACCATTTGCACGAGGCCTTGAATACGCCTCTAAAGACGTTTTTTTGATTGTACCTTTTTTCGTACACATGATAATGAAGTTGTTCTCAAGATATTCTTGATCTTTAAGATTAGTAACCTTGATAAAGGCCCTGATCTTTTCTTCTTTTGGCACGTTGATGATATTCTGTAGCGCACGTCCACGGGATGTGCGGCTACCTTCCGGAATTTCAAAAGCACGCAACCAGAAGCAACGGCCGTGGTCGGTGAACAACAATAAGTAATTGTGTGCCGAGGCCGTAATGATGTGTTCGGTAAAATCTTCGTCACGTGTTGTAGAACCGATAGAACCTTTACCACCACGTCCCTGACGGCGATATTCTGTCAGTGGTGTGCGTTTTACGTATGAATTATGTGAAATAGTAATCACAATCTCCTCATCATCGATGAAGTCTTCCATGCGCATATCCTCGGCAGAGTGTACAATGGTGGAGCGACGCTCATCACCATATTTTTCTTTTATTTCGATAAGTTCTTTTTTGATTATCTCCATGCGCAGATCTTCGTCTGCAAGTACTGACTTCAAATAGTCAATTGTTTTCATGAGCTCGGCATATTCTTCCTTGATCTTATCACGCTCTAGTCCTGTTAAACGACGAAGCGTCATGTCTAAGATAGCACGTGCTTGAATATCAGTCAGGCCAAATCTGCTCATCAAACCTACGCGTGCATCCTCCGGTGTATCGGAGTTACGGATAAGTTTAATGACTTCATCAAGATGATCAAGCGCAATAAGGTATCCCTCTAATATATGCGCTCTTTTTTCCGCCTCCGCTAACTCAAATTTGGTACGGCGAATCACCACCTCATGTCTATGCTCCACAAATTCATGGATCATGTCCTTCAAGTTCAACAACATCGGACGTCCTTTTACTAAGGCAATGTTATTGACCGAAAATGAAGTTTGCAAAGCAGTGTATTTATAAAGGTTGTTTAAAACCACATTCGCATTTGCTTCACGTTTGATTTCATATACAATCCGGAAACCTTCTCTATCGGATTCATCACGGATGGTGGAAATACCCTCGATTTTTTTCTCATTGACTAGTTCCGCCGTCCGCTCAATCATGTTGGCTTTGTTCACTTGATACGGAATTTCGGTCACGATAATGCATTCCCGCCCGTTTTTAAGCGTTTCTATTTCCGCTTTAGCGCGCATGACGATACGGCCTCTACCAGTTTCACAAGCATCTTTTACGCCATTATAGCCATATATAATGCCACCGGTCGGAAAATCCGGCCCTTTGATGTGCTGCATCAATTCTGAGATTTCGATCTCGCGGTTCTCGATGTAGGCAATGGTACCATCCACCACTTCGGTTAGGTTATGAGGAGCCATGTTTGTAGCCATACCCACAGCAATCCCCGAAGCTCCGTTTACCAGAAGGTTAGGAATACGGGTAGGTAATACAGTAGGCTCTTGTAGAGAATCGTCAAAGTTTAATTGGAAGTCTACTGTGTCCTTGTTAATGTCGGAAAGCATTTCCTCCGACAATTTCTTTAGACGTGCTTCTGTATAACGCATGGCCGCAGGAGGGTCGCCATCGATAGAACCGTAGTTACCTTGCCCATCTACCAATGGGTAGCGCATACTCCAGTCTTGCGCCAAGCGAACCATGGCATCATATACTGAAGAGTCACCATGTGGGTGATACTTACCCAACACATCTCCAACGATACGAGCAGATTTCTTATAAGGTTTGCCACTCGTTACACCTAGGTCTAACATCCCGTATAATACACGTCTGTGCACAGGTTTCAAACCGTCTCTTGCATCGGGTAGAGCACGAGAAACGATGACCGACATAGAATAATCTATGTAGGCAGATTTCATTTGATCCTCGATATTGATTGGAATGATTCTGTCGTTTGCAGGTACTAGATTGTTTTCGTTTTCTGTTTCTTCAGCCATATTTATGTGGTTTCAATAAAACTAATGTGTCCCCAAAAAATATTCACACATCGCATGCGAAGTTACGATTTTTTTTGATAATCATGGAGCGTTCAGGTGTCTAAAATATATGCTGGTACGAAGCAGTGAGTAAAGTACAGGTATCGACAAACTTCATGTAATTTTCGTTTATTATATGTCATTTTTTTATAAAACAAAAGAAATGTTTATTTATTTGTCAATAAAAGTTTGTGAAATATAAAGAAAATTAAAAAATGTGCTATTTTTGCGGTTCATTTATTCACATAAAATAAATTCATGATGAAACACAATTTTGGGGCAGGACCATGCATACTTCCACAGGAAGTATTTCAAGAAGCTTCGCAAGCTGTAATTGATTTCAATAATACTGGGCTTTCTATTCTTGAAATATCGCACCGTTCCAAAGAATTTGAGCAAGTGATTCAAGAGGCAGAGGCTTTGGTACGTGAGCTTATGGATGTTCCGTCTGACTATTCTGTCTTGTTTTTACAAGGAGGAGCAAGTCAGCAATTTGCCATGGTTCCGATGAATCTATTGCCCGAAGGGGGAAAAGCGGCCTATTTGGATACTGGTGTTTGGGCGACAAAAGCTGCAAAGGAAGCGTCAAAAATAGGGCAAGTAGAGATTGTGGCATCCTCATCCGATAAAAACTATACTTATATTCCTAAGGAGTTTTCGGTACCTGCAGATGCTGCTTATTTCCATTACACATCAAATAATACGATTTACGGTACGGAGGTTTTTGAAAAACCCAATGTTAATTTGCCGACCGTAGTTGATATGTCATCGGATATCTTGAGCCGTGTAATCAACGTGGCTGACTATGATTTGATATATGCTGGTGCGCAAAAAAATATGGGACCTGCGGGCGTTACGTTGGTTCTTGTCAAGAATGATATTTTAGGGAAAACCGGACGTATCATGCCATCCATATTTGATTATCAAGCACATGCAAAAGCTGAATCACTTTATAATACCCCTCCGGTATTCTCTATTTATGTATCGATGTTGAACCTGCGTTGGTTGAAGGAGAAAGGTGGTATATCCGTAATTGAACAAGAAAATATCATTAAATCACGTGCATTATACGACGAGATAGAACGGAATCCCTATTTTAAAGGGACAGCAAATGAAGAGGATCGCTCTCGGATGAACGTGACATTCGTTATGGATACACCAGAGCAGGAAGCCGCTTTCTTGAAGCTTGCACAGGAGCGTGGAATGGTGGGCATTAAAGGGCATCGTTCGGTAGGAGGTTTCAGAGCGTCGATTTATAATGCATTGGGTATTAGTTCTATCAATGCTTTGGTGGATGTAATGAAAGAATTTGAAGAATTGAGTAATAAATAGATAAACAATTTATTAATGAAGATATTAGCAAACGACGGTATTGATGCAGCGGGTAAGAAACTGTTGGAAGACGCCGGATTTGAGGTAGATACGAATCATATTCCGCAAGAAGAGCTTGCAGAAAAGTTACAGGCCTATGATGCCATTACAGTACGCAGTGCCACTAAAGTTCGTCAAGCATTGCTTGATGTGTGTCCGAACATTAAAGCTATTGGTCGCGGTGGTGTAGGAATGGATAATATTGATGTCGATTATGCACGATCGAAAGGTATTGCCGTAATCAATACGCCTGCCGCTTCATCGTTATCTGTAGGAGAACTTGTGTTTGCCCACCTTTTAAATGGTGTGCGCTTTTTGTACGACTCCAATCGCAAGATGCCCGTAGAAGGGAACACGAACTTCGCGGGACTTAAAAAAGCCTACGCTAAAGGTGTGGAATTAAGAGGGAAAACATTGGGTGTTGTCGGATTTGGAAGGATTGGTCGGGAGACTGCCAAGGTAGCTCTCGGATTGGGAATGGACGTTATCTACACCGATCTATTCGACGGACCGTCATCCTTATCGCTGACGTTCACCGGTGGAGTACAAGCAGACCTACCTGTGAAACAAGTGGCTTTCGAAGAAGTATTAAAACAATCTGATTTCATTACACTTCATGTTCCTTTCTTGGATAAACCTGCTATTGGAAAAGAAGAGTTTGCTTTGTTAAAAGATGGAGTAGGATTGGTAAATGCTGCTCGTGGTGGTGTAATAGATGAGTTAGAGTTAATCAAAGCACTTGATTCTGGCAAAGTATCTTTTGCGGCATTAGATGTGTTTGACAATGAACCAACGCCGAGACAAGAGATTTTGAGCCATCCTCGGATTTCTTTGACACCGCATATCGGAGCGGCAACAAATGAAGCACAGGAGCGAATCGGTATCGAGTTGGCGACGCTGCTTATAGATGCATTGAAGAAGTAATTCTTCCGCATAAAATATATGCGGCACAAAAGCAATGAAAAGCATTTGTGCCGCTTTTTTGTGTAAAATAATTACATTTACAAGTTTTTAAAACACAATTTATTCTAATGAAACCTGCATAAATTACCATAAACGGAAGAACATGAATTTATGCAAGCTTTATTGCCCTTAAAAAAACAAACCGAGTGTAACGAGCTCATCTATACAAATTGATGACTTAACACTCATAGATAATCATTATAATGAAAATTTTAAAATTTGGTGGCACATCGGTGGGAAGTGCCCAACGTATTAAAGGGTTGTTGGAGATTATAGACCCTACGGAGCGCCAGATTGTCGTTCTGTCGGCGGTGGCCGGTACAACCAATGCTTTGGTAGAGATAGGACATGCTTTTTTAGCTGGAAAAACAGAGGAGGCATTAGATCTAATCAAACAACATAAAGCTAAGTACGAGGAGTTAATTAAGGAGCTTTTCACGACAGAGCAAGGACTCGGAAAGGGAAAGAATTTAATCGACTATCACTTCAATTATATCGCTTCCTTGGGTAATGAGATGTTTACACCCGTCGAAGAAAAGATAATTTTGGCACAAGGAGAGTTGTTGTCGACCACGTTGTTTCATTTTCATTTAGAAGAAATTGGTGTTCCATCGGTGTTGTTGCCTGCGTTGGATTTTATGAAAATAGATGAAGACAACGAACCCATGGTACCCTATATTGGCGAGAAGCTTTCTGCTTTATTGGCAGAATATCCTGATAATTCCTTATTTATTACACAAGGTTACATCTGTCGTAATTCGTTTGGTGAAATCGACAACCTACGTCGTGGGGGATCTGATTATACGGCTTCGCTTATTGGCGCAGCTATCCAAGCAAATGAAGTCCAGATTTGGACGGACATTGATGGGATGCACAATAACGATCCACGTATCGTAAAAGGAACGCATCCGATAGCAAATCTTAGTTTTGATGAAGCAGCGGAGTTAGCTTATTTCGGTGCAAAGATTTTGCACCCGCAGAGTGTTTTTCCTGCGCAGCGATATAATGTACCCGTACGTTTATTGAATACGATGGATCCACAGGCTGCCGGCACGCTAATAAGCAAAGAGGGTGGGAGCAAAGGACAAATTAGGGCGATTGCAGCAAAAGATGGAATTACAGCCATCCATATCCATTCTTCCCGGATGTTGTTAGCTTATGGCTTTTTACGTAAGATATTTGAGATATTTGAACGCTATAAAACACCTATCGATATGATTACAACATCGGAGGTGGCTGTTTCGCTAACTGTAGATGACACCAGAAATCTGGAAGATATCATCAAGGAAGTGGAAGACTTCGGTTCTGTACACATAGATCGCGATCAGACCATCGTCTGTGTGGTAGGTGATTTTAGTGCCAATACACATGGTTATGCTGCTAAAGTATTGGATGCAATCAAACATCTTCCTTTGCGGATGATTTCCTATGGAGGATCGGATTATAACGTATCTATCCTTTTGGATACCAGCCATAAAACAGAAGCGCTTCGTTCCTTGCATAATAGGTTATTTTAGATTGTAATAAAGATTATATGTTGTTTAATAACAGTCAGCGAGAAAGAATTAAAGAATTAGAAACGCCGTTTTACTACTACGATCTAAATCTGTTGGAAGAGACATTGGACCAAGCGAAACGTGCGGCGGATAAACGGGGTTTTCATGTGCACTATGCGCTGAAAGCCAATTTTAACGACCGTTTGTTGTCTGTGATCCAATCGAAAGGATTCGGAGCAGATTGTGTGAGCGGAAATGAAGTGCAAAAGGCGATTGATCTGGGCTTCGCAGCTGATAAAATTACATTTGCAGGGGTTGGTAAATCGGACAAAGAAATTATCATGTCGTTGAAGCATGGTATCTTTGCTTTTAACGTGGAATCGATTCAAGAGATGGAAGTCATCAATGAGTTGGCTGGTAAGTTGGGTGTTACCGCTAATGTGTCGTTAAGGATTAATCCGAACATCGATGCAAACACACATCATTATATCACCACGGGACTCGACGAAAATAAGTTTGGTGTCCCGACCTCTGAACTGGAAAGCGCCGCGTCGGTTATCCGGCAGGCACAGCATGTAGAGCTGGTGGGCTTGCACTTCCATGTTGGTTCCCAGATTACCGATATGAATGTTTTCAAAAGTTTATGTGTAAAAGTAAACGAATGGAAAAATTGGTTTGAAGAACGTGGAACGCAAATCAAAGTGTTGAATGTCGGTGGTGGATTGGGGGTAGATTATCAGCACCCGGACGAAAACCCGATTCCAGATTTCGAGACGTATTTTGATATATTCGACAGGTTTTTGGAACGGAATACGCATCAAGAGGTACATTTTGAATTAGGACGTGCATTAGTGGCGCAATCTGGATCGCTTATCACGAAGGTATTGTATACTAAAAGTGGTGTAAAGAAACACTTTCTAGTAGTTGATGCGGGGATGACAGAGCTGATGAGACCGGCACTGTATCAAGCATACCATAAAATAGAGCGTGTGGATACAGATGACGAACCGACTATTCAGTATGATGTTGTAGGGCCGATTTGTGAAAGCTCGGACTGTTTTGGGAAAGAAGTACCTTTACCGAAATCGGAAAGAGGGGACTTGATAGCTATCCGTACAGCAGGTGCGTATGGCGAAGTTATGGCCTCGCGCTACAATTTGCGGGATGAAGTACGCTATTTGTATAGTGACGCATTAAATTTATCCCCCTCAATATGAACGGGTTTTTGTTTTTCTGAAAAAAAGAGGTAAAGAATGTTTGCATTTTAAATCGAAATTCCTACTTTTGCATCACTTCAAACGACGAAGCGATGCTTCAGAATAAGAAGTAAGATTCCGTAGCTCAGCTGGTAGAGCAATACACTTTTAATGTATGGGTCCTGGGTTCGAATCCCAGCGGGATCACAAACAAAAAGCAACTCAAAAAGGGTTGCTTTTTTTGTTATAGCTGGGATGAGGACCCAAGGGTTCGATTCTTGAAGGCTCAGGGAAGAGTTGGAGCCTTGCGGGGCTGAGCCAATCCCAGTGGCCAAGTCGTTTAATCTACGTTCCAAAACCTCCATCTTTCCTTTGGTCAATTTCTTTACTTCTTGGAAATCGTCATCTGCCATTTCTCCATCCGCATTTTTCAATAGCGCATTTTGATAGCGTTTGTTCAACGCATCAATCTCACCTATGATATTTGCTAGTTCCGTGTTTTGGGCTTTGGTTTTGTTATTGAAGTCTTTTATAATCGAACTTGGGTAATTTAAGTATTGAAGAAATAGAAATTAGCATTTCACTTGTTTTTTAACTCAGTTTAGCGTCAGCGGTTGTGTCCAAAATTGTTGATATTGATGAACCGCCTAAGAAAATAATCCTCGGGGGCACTGCTTACGATCAAGTACTAGGAATGGATGATGCTAGATTAAATGAATATAGAAAATGGGAATATTTAAGCCGTGAAGCTGATTAAGTAGACTACACCATAAGTCTGTTTTTAATGAAAATTGGGAGTTTGACGAGAACGGTTTTATGAAGAAACGATATGCAAGTATCAATGATCTCGAAGTAAAGGAGACTGACAGGTCTTTATAATTACTATATTGTAAACGAAAACGGAATACCTATATGGTCGAAAATACTTTATTAAAAAACATCTCGAAATATATAAATCTTACGCAGGATGAAATTTCTACTTTCCACCGTTTTTGGACGGAGAAGACATTGGAAAAGGGAGACTATCTCTTACGTAACGGCGATACCTGTCGTTATGATAGTTATGTCGTTTCCGGGGCATTGAAGGCATTTTACATCAACGCTGACAAAGGTAATGAGGAAATATTGTTTTTTGCCATTGACGACTGGTGGGCCTCTGACTTAGATAGCTTTTCCAAGCAGAAGCCCTCCATATACAACATACAAGCCATAGAAAGAACAACCGTTTTACAGATTAGCCATTATTCTTTTCAGCAATTACTGGCTGAACTACCCCGTTTGGAGCGGTACTTTCGGTTAATATTGGAAAGTTACCTAGGTGTATTGCAAAAGAGAATTATCTATAACAATGTGTTCGATGCCGAAAGTAGATATTTTGCCTTTTTGGAAAACTACCCAAACATAGCGTCCAAAGTACCCCAATATCTGATTGCATCGTATTTGGGTGTGTCAGCTGAATTTATAAGCCGCATTAAGAAAAAAAATAAACCGTCTTGACCTAGGTCAATTTTTTCTCCATCAATTACCGACAACTTTGCTTCATAATATTAAGAAGCAATGAAACATCATCCTATTTTTCAGAACGCCATTATATGGCAAAGAGAATTAATTAACCGGACGGTAGTTGCCCCCATGTCACGTGTGAGCGCTACCGCGGACGGCTTGGCTACGGACGAAATGAAGGACTATTATTCCGCATTTGCAATTGGAGGATTTGGAGTTATCATTACCGAAGGCCTCTATACCGATGTATACGGTAGCCAAAGTTATAACAACCAACCTGCACTTGTAAACCAAGCGCAAAGCACTTCATGGGAAAAGGTAACCCGCGCAGTCCATGAGTCGCCTACTCTTATATTCGCTCAGTTGATGCACGCAGGTGCTTTATCCCAATATAGTGAAGACACCTTAGCCCCATCTGCCTTAAAACCTATTGGCATAAAAATGCCTTCCTACGGTGGCGAAGGAGCATTTCCAATCCCTAAAGAAATGGACTTGACGGATATTGAAAGAATGAAGCAAGGCTTTGTCGACGGGGCTATAAACGCCTATAAGGCAGGATTTGACGGCGTAGAAATTCACGGAGCAAATGGTTACCTATTAGACCAGTTCCTCACATCGGAACTGAACCAGCGTAACGACCTTTACGGTGGCACTATGAAGAACCGTTTCCGTGTTATTGCTGAAATTATTGCTGGTATAAAGGCATCCGTACCACAGGATTTCATTGTAGGTCTACGGGTTTCAGAGGGGAAAGTAAATGACCTTACCTACCGATGGACACAGGGTATTGAAACGGCCAAAGAACTGGCAGCGGAAATAAAGACAAGCAAACCCGATTTTGTTCACGTAGCAGTGCAGACAGGCGAATGGGAACGGGACAGCTTTTTTGGAGAAGGAATATCATTGGCATCAGTTATCCGCCAGGCAACGGACATTCCTGTAATTGCCAACGGTGGTTTCCACAATCTTGATAAAGCAGAAGTTGCCTTGAAGGACAACCACGCAACGCTGATCGCTATCGGAAAAGCAGCCTTAGCAGATCCCCATTGGGTGATGAAAACCATGAACGGACTACGCTTGATTCCTTTTCACCGAGAAATGTTATGGCCGGAGGCAACCCTTAGCCATACTCAGAAAATCGTCAAAGAATTAAATCTTGAAAATAGTTAGAAAGAGAACAAGGAAAATGAACAGATTCTTGATAATTGGTACTTTACTTTCAGTATCGGCCATCATAGGAAAAACGTTCGCACAAAGGAACACATCTATAAATCATATAAATAAAAAATGAAACCTGCATGTGTTCATAGAAAAGTGATATGAAAAAATCAACTCATGCAAGCTTCATTACCATTAAAAAACAAAATACTATAATGAAAATTTCACAGATTAAAATTACGCCGGACGCTTATGAACCATTCCGTTTGGCACAGGGACATCGTGTAGGCGATTTATTGTTTATTTCGGGGCAGACCGCTATTGGCAAGGATGGAAAGCTGATAGGTATTGGTGACTTTGATGCACAGGCAAAAATGTCTTTTGAAAATCTGGACAAGGTATTGAAAGCCGGAGGTTCAAGTTTGAAAAACGTGGTTAAGGTCACTATCATGCTCCGTGACATGAAGAACTTTGAGAAGATTGTCGAATTGAGAGGCAAATACTTTACCCCCCCTTATCCGGCCGATACTATTTTTGAAGTATCGTCATTGTTTTCGCCGGATGCATTGATTGAGATTGAGGCCATTGCTGTGGCTGATGCCCTGGCAGATTGGGAAAAGTAATACGAAATAAAACCAGTCACAGTAAGGAGCGGATAAGTAGTATCTACTCCTTATTTATTTTGGACATTTATATACAACGAAATATAAGTAATCATACGTTTTCAAGTAATAATAATTGCGTATTTTAGTATTTCCTGATGGACTAAGTTTGACATGAGAAAAACTTTACATTTCATAATTATCATTTTTCAATTTGGGCCGAAAAGCATTCCTCGGACTATACTAATTTTTAGGCATCTTCCTTATGATACAAAAACATTCAGATAACTTTGATCTGCTCAGATATTTAAGGTCTCAAAAAAATGATGGCAATATAGCGCCTTATTATCTGGCATCAAAAGCGTGTCTTGAAGACTTGAAAATCACCAATCCCTTTAAAAACTACTTTTATACTATAGGTTTGTATTATGGTGAAGGAGCTCGCATCAGGATAGGCACTACCGATTATGATTTAACACGAGGAAGCCTGTTAACGATTGGCCCCGGAATGACCTGTAAATGGCTCAGTACCAGCTTCCCCTCAAATGACACATTATTTTTTTATGATGATATTTTTGTAAATAATTTCAGTAGGTCATTTTTCTATTCCCTCGAATTTTTTTGCCCCGATGAAAAGAGTGTAATGCAACTCACCGAAATGCAATTTGAGGAAATGCAACAGCTTTTCAGCACACTTCGGGCAATCGCTGATAAGCCCGAAGCAGTATCGGGAATACTATATTCGATCCTGATCATTTCACAGAAATATTTCTGGAGCCTGTACCGGGGCAATAAAAAGGAACTCAACGGTAAAGAACATACCGTTGTAAAGTTTAGAGAATTAGTTTCAAAGAATTTCTCGCAGTATAAAGATGTTGCTTTTTATGCAGAACAGTTGCATATATCCCCAAAATACCTGAGCGAAATATTAGTTGAATACACCGGGCTTTCGGCGAAAAAATGGATTGAGTTTCATATCATGCAGGAGGCGAAGTACCTATTGAGCTTTTGGAATATGTCTGTCAAGGAGGTATCCTTTCAACTTGGCTACACAGACTCTTCCCATTTTTCCCGTGCATTCAGAAGCTACGAAGGTCAGCTCCCCACTGAGTTCAAAAATACGGTTGAAATTCCTGCATAATCGCGGGTTCTACATCAAAAACAGAAAAAACTACATTTTTTACCGTCATACTCACTGTATTGACGGCCAAGCTCCTTCATACCTTCGTATGGTGTTACAAAAAACGTACAACGAAGTTTAGCTACGTGTTCTATCGGAATCAAAAACGCTGTCGAAAATACCCCGCAGCACATCAGTGTTTCTTTCGTTAAGAAAATACAAGACAAATCACGTACGTGAAGAAAAATATACTAAATAAGTTGTCACGTTTTCAGCACCTAGCGTGTCAATATAGTTAACAGTGGTTGGCTGTAACCATTTTCCGGCGCAGCTTACCAAAAACAATGAGATCTGAAAGGAACGATGAAAGAAACAACGATATTAAAACACTTGTTGACCTACTTGTTTTTCAGCATATGGTACTTGCATAGCCGGGCACAAATACCTGTAGAAATCACTGTAGGACATACAAGTTACTATTATCAGCATATGTTTTCCGGTAAAATCATTGCGGAAAAGCCGTTTGGATTCTTTAATACGTCTTCTATTTTGCTTCCTTACGACAAAAAACGTGGGATTGAAGTGATGAGCCAATCGTATCTTACTTACGAAATAAATAAACGCTGGGCAACCGGTTTGGGTTCTATTTATGCACCGGAAAATCGTTTTGTGCCTTCAGCTTTTGTTTGGTTTTTCAATAAAAAAAATGATTTATCGTATCTCATTTTTACGAGAATGGATGTTTGGTCTAAACCCAGTTTTGAGCTGTTTGGCTCTGTGGAATATCAAGGCAGTAAAAATCAGGATTTCAATCTTTATGCGCGTTTGCAGCTTCAATATATTACTTCAATGCATTGGAACGGGCACTTAAAGAGCGTGCAATATGCAAGATTAGGAGTGGACAATAAAGGTGTACGATATGGTTTGGGTGTAAACTTTGACCAATACGGGCCAAATACTAAACACTACAGCAACTTTGGACTTTTTGTGCGTAGAGTATTCTAACATAACTTTTAAAATACAATTAAATATGAATATCAATAACCTCAAAACAGAAACACCTCATAACAAAAGGAAGAGCGTAACGGTACTTGGATTGGGTAATATGGGGGCCGCGATAGCCCATACGTTTATCAATCAAGGTTATGATACGGTTGTGTGGAACCGTAATGCGGAAAAATGTAACCCATTGATTCAAGAAGGTGCTACAGCTGAAGCAACCCTTGGTGGAGCAGTTGCTGTCAGTAATCAGGTTGTGATTTGCCTGTTAAATAATACTGCGGTAGATGAAGTGCTTAGACAGGTAGCTGGTGCGGTTGCCGGAAAAGTATTCATCAATTTAACGAGCGGCACGCCTGCTCAGGCTCGTGATTTTGCTAAGTGGACTGAAAAACAGAACGCTTCCTATATCGATGGCAAAATATTAGCAGACCCGATAGACATCGGAACCGCCAAAGCTCAGTTATTATTCAGTGGTAAGCCAACCGTTTTTGATGCGCAGTATTCTCTGTTGGAAAAGCTAGGTACCGTTACTTACTACGGAGAAGACGCAGGAGCCGCTGCTGTAGATTTTTTAGCACAGGTAGCAATTGGCTACGAATTTTTAATCGGTTTTTTGCACACCCTTCAATTGGTGCATCAGGAAGGAGTGGATTTGGCCGCTTTTGCACATCGGGTTGCGGGCACGCTACAGGGCTATGGCCCATTGCTGTCCCTAATGGTCAATGAAATTAAGTTGGGTACATACCAGCCCGACTTGGGGCCGCTTCAGGTTCAAGCCGCGATGTTTAATGACCTCATCAATCATCGAAAATCAAAAAATGTGGAAACGCTGCGCATGCAAGAAATCAAAAACCTCATGGACTGTAGGATAGCTGATGGGCATGGATCGCAGGGATTTTCGAGTTTATTTGAACTACT
The DNA here is from genome assembly GCF_014692525.1 of Sphingobacterium chuzhouense. Classification (GTDB taxonomy): domain Bacteria; phylum Bacteroidota; class Bacteroidia; order Sphingobacteriales; family Sphingobacteriaceae; genus Sphingobacterium; species Sphingobacterium chuzhouense. The sequence goes on along the minus strand of NZ_JACNYL010000003.1, from coordinate 766,647 downwards.
AGGGAAACAAAAGCAATTAGCAGCATTGACCACAATATTTGAAGGGAATGCAAACAAGATATGAACTAGAATAAAAAAAGAAAATGATGAAACAGAAATTTTTTAGTACACACAATGATTATGCAGGTCTGATCATTCGCATGACAATAGGCATCGTTATGTTTCCACACGGAGCACGGGCTATGTTTGGCTGGTTTGGTGGCTATGGGTTTACTCAAACTTTGGAGGGTTTGCAACAGATGGGACAGCCGTGGCTGGTGGGGTTATTAGTTATTTTAATAGAATTCTTTGCACCCATTTTTATAATAACAGGCTTTGCCTCCCGTTTTTGGGCGATCGCAATGGGAGGTCTTTTTACAGGGATAATTTTATTGGGAGGACATCTTGAGCATGGCTTTTTTATGAACTGGTTTGGCGATAAGGAAGGTGAAGGATTCGAATATCATTTACTGATGCTCGGCTTATGTCTGGCACTATTCATTCAGGGAAGTGGAAAATATTCACTGGACAATTTGATATCCAAAAAACTCACAGCTTAAATTTAAACAACGATGCGCTGCAAAAATGGCTGCTTTTCTTACAAAAATCCACTTTGGGTAAGGGCGCAAAAATGGTTTATGGCCAGTGTATTAACTTTTTTAGCAATAAAAATGGTGCTTTCAAAAGCTAAGTAACAACAGAAAAATATGGCAAATACAATATCAATAAAAGAAGCAATTTGGAATCAATTCGGTGCAAGCCTTGATATGCTTGAAAATGCAATTATTATGTGTCCGTACGAGCATTGGGATACAGAAATAGGCTTTTGGTATGCTTCCTACCATTGCACCTTTTGGACAGATTATTATTTAACCACGGATCCAGGTAAATTTGCTCCGCCACCACCTTTTGATTTGTCAGAGTTTGACCCAACAGGTAAAATGCCTGACAGGACCTATTCAAAAACCGAAGTTCTTACATATTTAGCACATTGCCGACAAAAAGCAAATCTATTCATATCTGAGCTTGATACAGACAAATTAAACAAGCGATGGATTAACGAATACAAAAACTATTCTTTTCTTGAAATATTGATCTATAACATAAGACATATTCAACATCATTCAGCTCAGTTAAACTTATTGTTAAAGCAAACTACTAATACTGCACCAACTTGGATAAGTCAAGCTAAAAATTTAAATACGAAAAATAAGGAGTAATAAAGCAATCGATAATTTTATAAAAATGAAAAATTAAGGTAACACCTGACGCTTACAGACCGTTTCACTCTTCACAAGATCGTCGTGTAGGCTTCAATACAAACAAAAAATAAATATGGAAAAGAGAATTGACATACAGCAGCTTGAACCGGATGCATTCAAAGCAATGCGTGTTCTGGAAAACTACATTCAACATTCAGGACTTTCAAAAACGTACTTGTACCTGATTAAGATCCGTGCATCGCAAATCAACGGTTGTGCTTTTTGCATCAACATGCACACTTCGGACGCATTAAAGCAGGGCGAAACCGCACAGCGAATTTTCCTGCTCAACGCTTGGAAAGAAACCGGATTATTTACCGAAGAAGAGAAAACAATTTTAGCCATAACCGAGGAAGTAACCTTAATCAGCCAAAACGGGTTAAGCGATGAAACGTACAGACTGGCCGAAAAACTTTTTGATGGAAATCAGATTGCACGGATCATAATGGTGGTTGTTACGATAAATGCATGGAATAGGATTGTAATCAGCACCAAGAAAACGGTAGTATAAAAAGAATAATGAACTAAAAATTATACTCAATTATGCAAACAAACATTAAAACCATCATCTTTATCATGCCTATCCTTATGGCAGTGAATACTTTTGGTCAACATAAAAATCAAGGCAAAATGGAACAGAATAACAGAAAAGATCATACTATTACAGAACAGGTCGCCATCATTGATAAAATCAGCATTCCCCAAAAAGCTATCACGGCGTATTCCGAAAAATCGCTTTTCATCAGGAATACACTTCGGCAGCAGCCCGGCTTTGTGAAATATGAAATCTTTCAACAGACAGGCGATAGTGGAGACCTTCGGGTCATTACGGTTGCCACTTGGGCAGACCGACAGCGGATGGACGATGCCAGAGTGGTTATACGGGAGTTGATGAAAAATGCAGGGATTAATATGCCCGCCTTTTTAGAACAAAATGGCATTACGATGGAAAGGGATATTTATCAGGTCGTAGAGGAGTAAGCGGATGGATTTAAAACAGATTTAAAAATTATCTTCAAGAAAGTATAAAACAGTGATGTCTTAAAGTTTATAAAGAAAAACTTGGCTGGATTCCACAAGAAGCGGATTTTAATAGATGTAGGATATCGTTAATTTTACAGAAAACATAAAAGTTGAATAAAGAAATCATTAAAGATACTATAATATGCATATTAAAAAGAATGAAATTTTAAATCTCGAAAACACACTTTACGAGGCCATCAAAAATAGTGATACGGAAGTACTCGACAAGCTATTGCATGCTGATTTACTTTTTGTAGTTCCCAGTGGTCAGACCATAACCAAAGAAATGGATTTGCAAACTTATCGTGCGGGAAACTTAAAAGTAAACGAAATCATTCCCAAAGTTGAAAAACTGAACATCATAGAGGATTTGGCTGTCATCACTTTGCAGATGGAGTTAAAAGGAGATTATAATAATGAGCCTTTTGAAGCTAAATATAGATATATCCGTTTTTGGAAAAAGTTTCCCGAAGGTATAAAAGTAGTTGGTGGAAGTGGAATGGCTATTTAATCAAACGGCGGCAAATTTGAAGAGGGAAAATCGTCCTGTCATGAATAACAGAAGAAGGAAATCTTGCGAACGAACAAAGTATTTTTATGTGTATGCTGTCGACATAATATCTCGACAGCGAGATAATTCAAGAAAATTTTAAAACCAATGCAGAAGAACTATAATAAACTCCTGACCTATGCCTATAACATCGTTGGTTCTTACGAAGATGCCAGAGATTTGGTACAGGATGTACTTGAAAAATACATTACATTAGATAAATCAAGTATCCGTCACGAATCCAACTTTTTGATTAAAAGCACGATTAATCATGCCATAAATTTTAAAAACCGTCAAAGTAAAAAGGAAGTTTTCGGCGAATGGCTCCCCGAACCTGTTTCGTTTGAAAATGCTGATACAAAACTCATAAAAGAAGAAACTGCCACTTATACCATGCTCGTATTGCTCGAGTACCTAAACCCAAAAGAAAGAGCGGCTTTCATATTGAAAGAGGGCTTCGATTATTCCCATGCAGAGATAGCCGAACTGCTTGAAATAAGCGCAGAAAATTCACGCCAGCTATTAAGCAGGGCCAACAAACAATTAAAAGATAGTAAATACACAAATTATATCCCCCATTCGGGTCAATCATTTGAGAGCCTGGGCAAGTATCAGAAAGCATTAGCTCAAGCTGATATCCTAGAATTGCAAAACTTATTGGTAAACGACATAAAACTAAGTGCGGACGGGGGTACTAAAGTGCAGGTAGTGAGCGGTTCGGAAATAGGAAAAGCGGCTACAGCCACTTTATTGGTTTATGTACAGCAGCATTTTCTGATGGGCAAAACATTTACCTTTCAATTTTTCAATCATCAGCCTGCTATCTGTTTTTGGGAACATGAAAAGCTCCATAACTGTCATATCCTCCAATTAAGCGCAGATGGATTAATACAGAAAATATATTCCATTGTAGACCCGGATAAGCTAAAAAATATTACCAAGTTGTCACATATTTAGCAATCAAACTGTCTTCCATAGAAAGAGTAAAAAAGATGAAGACATTATTGCGAATTGACAGTAGCTTACGTTTAAAAAACTCCTATTCCCGCAATGCGGGAGACAATTTTGTACGGGCATGGAAAGAACTAAATCCGGGAGGGAGCATCAGCATACGGGAAGTCGGCACCTCCCACATTCCCCATCTTGAGCAGGAAGTACTTGAGAAATTTTATACTGCCGGGGATACTTCAGACCGCCTAAAATTGTCTGACCAGTTGATAGCAGAACTATTCGGATGTGATGAAATCCTTATCACAGTGCCTATGTATAATTTTGGTATTCCCTCTTCGCTGAAAGCATATTTCGACTTGGTGTTGCGTACAGGTAAAACTTTCAGATACGACGAGGACAAAGCAATCGGATTGCTGCAAAATAAAAAAACATACATTCTCTCCACTATGGGGGAACTGGATTCAGCTTTGCCCAATCTAGTGGAAATGCATCTACAGCAGATATTAAACTTCATTGGCATTAGGGATATTTACTACTATTCATTGAACGGAACGGATGATAAAGAATCTGCCAAACAACAACTAAACCATCAAATAGAATTATTTACGAACATCTTAAACAAATAAAAATGGAACAGGCAGAAAAAGTAATCGAAGCATTTGTAAAAGCTGGCGACAATCGTGATGTAGCAGCATTGGAAAGTATCTTACATCACGGCTTTCAGAATATACAGGACGGGTTTTTCGATGAGAGGGGGATTTTTGTATTCTCAAAATCTGACTATATCGAACTCATCCGTACCAAGCGATTCGGAGGAAGCCCAAGGAGATTGATCATAAACAACATAAAGCAATCAGACAATATGGCTATTGCACGAGTAATTTTGGAGAGTCAGTTTCTTATCTTTCATTCATTGATAATATGCATTCGGGATAATGGACATTGGAAAATAATAAATAACACACCTACGATAGAAGTAAAATAACAGAAATCTGTGATGGGCATCAACATGCATGGTTAATCTTCCTCATTGGCATGGGGCTACTCCCGATGAGGCGGAGCTTTGGTTTATTGTTTACGAATGCTAATTGCTTTCTTTTGTTAAGGCAGGTATTACTTTTATGTATATCAGTTCAAAGAAAATTTCAACGATTGTCTGTGTGACAATTACGACCGCTACCAATTGATTTTCGGGAGCAGGTAAAGCAAGAGCCAAAGGCAAGACGACTAATGAGTTCCTTGTACTTGTGGAAAATGAAATTGCTCTTGACCCATAAAAATGAACCCCGAATATTTTGGCTGACAATTTTCCGATAAATGGTGCGATAACCGCAAATGCTACATAAATAGGAACAACGTTTAAGATTGGTTCGGGATTGTTATACAATACTCCGATTTGAGAAGCAATGACCACAAAAAAAGTCAGCGCCATAAACGGAACAGGCAACCATCCCGAAAAATCTAAAATTGCATTTCCGGCTTTGTTGTTTGATTTTGATACCACTTGTGTTATAATCGAAAGCAGAAACGGAATGACGATTAAATAAAGAAACGCTTTTACGAATGGTGTTATCTCAATGATGTGTATTGTTTCTTTTCCAAGAAAAAGCCATAAGTATAAAGGCAACAATAACATCTGAAAAATGAACAGTAAGGGAGTGGAAGCCAAAACAGCTTTGGAGTTGCCTTTTCCCAAATGCGAAAAAACAATTACATAATCAATGCAGGGCGTAAGCAGAACCAAAAGTATTCCGAGCGTTACTATTGATGTTGTTGGAAAAACGCTTATTAAAACCCAAACCAATAGAGGAATTAGCACAAAATTCCCAAATAACAAAGCCTTGAAAAAAGAGCGGTCTTTTAGTGCTTGCTTCAACTCTAAAAACGGAATTTGGCAAAACATACTGTAAAGCAAAATTCCGATTATAGGTTCGATGGTTTTTTCGAGGATGTTACTGTTGTTCCAATATAGCCCGACAAAGGCACTTATTATGAGTGTGATAATGTATATGCCGATTTGCTTTTCTTCAAGCACTTCCCTGCTAATCATTTAAAGTCCAAGTTCTGAAATAATAAAGTCTTTTGCTCCGTCCGTACCAGTCAATTCAAGCCATGCTTCGCTTTTGTCGCCACTGACTATTGCTGTTTCATTACGTTTTTGAAGTTCAACTGATTCAACAGCCTCAAATCTTCCAATAAAAGGTTCGAGTTTCGTATCAATGGGATCACAAAGCCACTTCACAAGAGTGGCTTTTGTTATTTAAGCTGGGATGAGAACCTAGGAGTTCGAAAATCCTGCTATTGTACGACCGATATTTCTACCCGCCGATTTTGTTCCCTTCCGCTTTCTGTATCGTTGGATGCAACCGGTTTGGAAGCACCAAATCCTCTGGCGCTAAGATTTTCGGATGGCACTCCGGCGTTGACGATATAGAGCTTGACCGCATTGGCTCTGTCCTCAGATAGCGATTGGTTATATTCGGCCGTACCCTCGACGGATGAATGACCATTGATGATAAAATTGGCCGACGGATCTTTCTGCATTTCTCGGATGATATTGTCCAACACAGTATAGGACTCGGTTTTGAGTACACTGGAATCAAATTCAAACAGGACGTTCTTGAAATTGAAATTCGGTTTTTCGACAACCGGTTCAGGGTCTTTGCGTGGTTCTTCCTGAGCAATGACAGGTTCTTCCACTACCTCTACGGGTTCTTCCCGTACGGGTGTCTGTTCAATTTGGCTACCTGGATTAACCACGATTTTTTTGGACTTGCAGGCAGACAGGTTTAAGATCAATAGAACGCAACTTGTTGCTAAAAGGCTTTTTATTATACGCTTCATAGTATGTTCCTTTATTAACGTGTATACCCCAAAGGTACTATATATTCTTTTATTCTCCCTAGCAAAACGTATGATTTTGGCTGTACGCCATAACCTCTTGGAAGTGAACTGTCATTTTATTGCTTCGTCAATAAAATTGGCCGTTTCGGCTGACGCCGTCTAAAAACTCAGAACTTTCTGTTCACCTAAACAGAGCAAGTTATGTTTTGATGCATTCGAAACATTCCGTGCATCAAAACTACTTGCCTTTACAGGTGATATCAACACCCTGCGAAGTCCGGTTTTTATTGTAATTTTAAGTCTTAAAACTATGGAACAGAAACTCCCTTTACCTCTATTTACTTTGGAGACAGCAAAACAAAAAAACCAAATGGCGGAAGATGCTTGGAATAGCAAAATCCCGAAAAGGTATCACTGGCTTATACAATTGACAGTGAGTGGCGAAACGAGAGCTGTTTATCAATGTTCGGGAAGAAATTGGATTACACCTGTCCCCATTCCGTAAACTCGGTCGTCATTAAGGTATGTTTAATTTAAAATTTAAGACAGTGAAAGAATTTGCATTAATTTTCAGACTAAAGGACATTTCAGATTTCAAACCATCACCTGAGCAAATGCAGGAAAGGATGAATTGGTTAGCTGGTATTGCCTCGCAAAACAAATTAGCAGACAAAGGCAATACACTTCTTCCATTTGCAGCTAACGCAAGAACCATTCAGTCTAACAATGTCATAACGGACGGTGCTTATACCGAAATCAAGGAGTTTATCAGTGGTTACATCGTCGTAAAAGCTGATACCATTGATGAAGCCGTAGAAATGGCAAAAGCCAATCCTATTTTTGACCAAGTAGGTGGTAGTATTGAAGTGAGAGAAGTTTTACAACGTGATTAGTTCAAAATCACATAAGGAACTTTTACCGCATTTATTCCGACAAGAATATGCCAAGATGACGGCTGTACTTTGCCGTCATTTTGGCTTGGTACATATCGAGGTTGCAGAAGATATTGCCAGTGATACATTTTTGAAAGCATCGGAACATTGGGCTATCCATGGTGTACCCGATCATCCAACAGCCTGGCTATATACGGTAGCCAGAAACAAAATAAAGGACTATTTCAAACGCAAGTCTGTTTTTGAAAACAAAGTTAAGGATGCCTTGACGCCCAATGAAATTGAAATAGAAAAGGATTTGGAGTTTAATAACCAAATCATAGCAGATAGTCAGTTAGCCATGATTTTTGCCGTGTCTAGTCCTACCAATTCAATAGAAGCCCAAATCTCATTGGCACTTCAAATCTTATGTGGCTTTAGTGTCGAAGAAATCGCTAATGCTTTTTTGACAAATAGAGAAACTATAAAAAAACGATTGCAAAGGGCAAGGAACAATTTGCGGAATGACAATTTTCAAATTAACGGCTTAACAGAAACGGATATAAAAACAAGGTTGGACACTGTCTTAAAAACATTATACTTACTTTTCAATGAGGGCTATTTTTCCAGAACCAATAGTCAGTTAATCAGAAAAGAGCTTTGCTCCGAAGCCCTCAGATTAACACTGGTCTTGACTGAAAGCCAGTTGACCAATACACCCCAAGTAAACGCCTTGCTCGCCTTGATGTGTTTTCAAAGTTCAAGACTGGATGCAAGGACAGGCGTAAACGGCGAAGCCATCCTTTTTGACAAACAGGACAAGAGCCTTTGGGACAAGACACTTATCGACAGGGGAAATTATTATTTAGTCAATGCCTGCAATGGTAAAGAAATATCAAAGTATCACTTAGAGGCAGGGATAGCCTATTGGCATACCACCCCAATTAAAGATAATAAATGGGAAAATATCCTGCAATTGTATAATCGACTTATACTTATTGCATATTCGCCTATTACTGCCCTAAACAGAGTCTTTGCTTTCTCCAAAGTATATGGAAACGAAACAGCAATCACGGAAGTGGAAAAACTAACTCTTTTGGAGAGCAACTATTACCATGAATTACTGGGCTACCTGTATTCCAGTATAGACATCAATACTGCAATCCAACATTATACCAAGGCGATTAATCTGACCCAATCCAAGATAGAACAAAAAACACTGAAACAAGAAATTGGCAGACTATTAGAAATCAAAAAATAAGGAATAGTAATCACTCTAAAGGTTAAACACTGTTTAAACTCGACACTTCTATCAATAAGTTAATTAGAACTGCTGTAAGGCTTGTTTTACATTATCCTTGTTAGGCTTAGAAATGGGAATTTTTTCACCAGATAGTAAGAGTAGAATACCGCCGTCTTCTCTTAACCAGCTTTTCACGTATTTTGGATTTACCAAGTGGCTTTGGTGTGTTCTTAAAAATCCGTTGGGGTGCAGTAAATCTGCATATTCTTTAAGTGATTTAGAAACCAATATTTTTTCACCACTCGAAAGAAAGAAGTGAGTATACGTATTGTCTGCTTCACAACGTATGATTTCTGATAAAGCAACATACCTTATTTCGCCTTGCATCTGTAGGGCAATCTTGCTCAAGTTCGTTTCCGACTTTTTTAGCTGTTGCAGTAAAAAATCGAGCTGCGAGGTTTGCGTTTGTGTGGCCAATTTATGCTCGGCTTTATTTACCGCATGCATCAATTCTTCAATATCGATAGGTTTTAGAAGATAATCTAAAGCGGCAAATTTCACTGCTTGTATTCCATATTGGTCGTAAGCGGTAACAAAGATAACTTCGAAATTACGTGATGGCAACAGTTTTAGTACATCAAAGCCTGTTTTATCGCCCATTTGAATATCCAGAAACACCAAATTAGGCAAATGTTTTTCAATAGCATCAACGGCATCACTTACATTTTGCGCCGTTGCGATTATAGTTACCTGCGGACTGTGCTTTTCCAGCAAAGTCCGTAGGTTTTCTACGTTGGAAATTTCGTCATCTATTAAAACTGCTCTCATCATATTATAACCAATCCGTTAATGTCAAGCCTATTTTAGTGCCGTCAGTAGTTGATTGTATAGCTAAGATAAAGCGATTTTCTTTATAAATACTATTTAACAGCGCTATTCTACTGTTACTTAATTGAAGACCTAAACCTTGGTGCTTTTTTTCCGTGTCAAATCCATTGCCATTATCGGTAACCGTCAACACCAAATCATTTGCTTGCTTGATAAATTCAATCCTGATTTTTCCAGCAGTAGCTTGTTGCGATATGCCGTGTTTCACCGCATTTTCTACAAAAGGTTGCAACAGCATACTTGGTATGTTAGCCAAATCCAAGTCTTCGGAATGATGGATTTCGTACTGAAAGCCAAACCGCAATTGCTCCATTTGTAGGTAATCGTCCAATAAGTTTTTTTCTTGTGACAAACTGATAAGTTCTTTATCATCAAGTACGTTGCGCGTTAACCGAGCAAATGTAGAAAGGTATTTATTGGCATTTTCTATTTCGTTCTTATTCATCAGATTTTGGATACCAGAGAGTGCATTGAACAGAAAATGAGGGTTTAATTGGGAACGAATGGAGTTAAGCTGAAGCTTTGCGGTGTTTTTTTGCTGCTCTTGTTCCGCCAGCTTTTTCTTGTTTCTTTTTTTGGTAAAGTAAAGGATAATAAGAAAGATCAATCCAATAAAAAGTGTTACGATAAACGTATATGTAAAAGCTTCTTTTTTGGTATAACTTTCTTGATCTAAAGTGATAGCGAGCGTATATCTGGCTGTATATTTTTCTATTTCTTGTGGTGAAATATCATAATCTAAAATACCATCAAGGGATATATCCCATCGAATCAATGGCTGAATGATAATTTCATAATCTCCCGATTTTTTGAAAATGCTTTTGTCGATCTTTACATAAGGTAAATACTTATTACCTTCTTCATTAAGGTAGCCGCCATATAGCCATGAAGTGGATTCAAAGATTATTTTATCTGATTTCTTGTCTTTTATGGAGGTGGAGTAGATATAGTCAATATATGACCTGTCTTTTATAATAGTTAGTTCGTCGTCTTTTTCAGTGAAAGAGAGATCTATTCTTTCTTTTGGTCGTATTATACGACTGTAGTCAGCGCCTTTTTCAGTTGCGAAACGCTTTGCTATGATTTCAATTTTTGGTCTCGGAATAGGCTTCCCGTAAAATACATTTTTGTAAACATCTTGTGGTCTTTGGATGTCATAAGTTAGTATTGTAATGGTTTTGCCTTTTATAGGGAAGACACCCAATGTTATGGAATCGAGTACTTCGTCTTTCCATTCATCATCTTTCTTGATGACATCTTTTAGTCCCTCTTTATTGATCGGCTTGTTTACCACTATCGGTTCATCATCGGCCAAAATGGTGTACCGATAGTTCTGCGGATTCTCTGTCTTTTGAAAATACATTTGAACACTTACATGGTTGACTTCCGGCAAATAATTAAAAGAGGTGTTGGGTTGATTGGGAAATTTATTGCCATAATAGACATTGTTTGCTGCGCTATCTACATGCATGGTTAATCTTCCTCCGGCACTGTAGGAGATATAGAAATTGATGCCTTTTTGTGCATGTACTGTCGATAGTGTGATAATGAAGCTAAGAAATGTAAAGATGATCTTTTTCATGGTATTGGGTTTAATTTTCATCAAACTTGCCACAATAATAGCAAAACAAAAACCATAAGACAGCAACGGCAGTGTTTGAATTAGTAAATGTAGTATTTTGTGCAGTATTTGAAATGTAGACTATCTTTCAATACTTGCCTTTACAGGTTATAATGACACCCTTCGAAGTCGGGGTTATTCCCAAGCATATTGAGACGGTGCTATACCAATATACCTTTTGAAATCTTTAAAGAAATGATTGTAGTCATAATACCCCGAAAGCAACGCTACATCAAACAAACCTTCTGATTTTCCTTTCTCATACTGTCCATAGGTATAAATAAATCGTTGGAGTGAAATATATCTTTTTGGGGAAATCCCGATATATTTTACAAAATTCCTATGTAGCCATTTTGAATTGACCCTTGTGCCCAACTGATTAAGAACATCTGAAACAGTAGTATTCCCTTTTTTGTCTTCGATATATTCAATAGCCTCGCTTAATATATGGGGAAAACAATCGTTGGTTTGAAATGAAGAAAGAGTTTTGTCCAAAAAGGAAATTTTTTCGGCTATTGTTTTCTTTTCGTACATTTTATCAAACACCTGCATCCAATTTTCGCTTACAATATCTTCCAAATTACATATTGGGTTGGAATGGAAAACCGTTGGGCTAACATTAAATAATGAATAAAAAGAAGATGGTTTGAAACGTAGAACCAATATATATTCAAGATCTTTGGGAACTTCCCAATATGTGTTTTTAATTACTCCACAGCATACCCAAGCGGAATTGAATTTTATCGTTTCTCCCTTGTTTCTTAAATGGACCGTGTCGGATTTTCGAGGCATAAAAATTACTGATGGTAGACCGTCATTAAACAAAGGTTGATTAGATTTTAAATCCTTACAAGGAAACATGTACACGTCTAATATATGCTCGTTGTTCAGTTGCTTATACAATATGTCCTGCCCCTTAACCGATTTTGGTTTAGGAGATACAGATAATTTAATCTTTTGTAAAAAATTTATTGGCATATCAAGATACAATATACAAAATAAAACGCACTTAACAGTCTTTAATGTCCGATTTTTACTTTTAGGGTCTTTCTAGTATGGATAATTTTGTTTCAGTTGATTTATCGTAACGTCATGCGTAAAACTTTAGAAAAAATTTTCCAATCCCCGTCCATCGGAGGAATTTTGCTTTTTATTTGTGTTCTAATTTCTTTAGGTATTGCAAATTCATTTCTTGGTTCGTCTTTTGACAGACTTTTAAATTATCCACTCGGATTTGAAACTCCAAAGATCCATTTAAAATACTCGGTAGCACTTTGGATTAATGACGGGTTGATGGCGATATTTTTCTTATTGGTCGGTTTGGAGATCAAACGAGAAGTGTTAAACGGAGGTCTTTCCACCCCACGACAAGCATCATTGCCTATTCTATGTGCCATTGGCGGAGCAATCGTTCCTGCATTGATATACCTTATCATAAATAAGGATAATGTCACAAGTAGTGGATGGGGTATTCCAATGGCTACCGACATTGCTTTTGCACTCGCAATTCTTGCCATGTTGGGCAATAAAGTTCCTTTATCTCTAAAGATTTTGCTATCAGCGTTGGCAATCGTAGATGACCTTATAGCAATTTTGGTAATTGCCATATTTTATTCGACGGAATTACATACCATGTACCTTGCCTATGCAGGAGGAATCTTGCTTCTATTGTTTATCTTCAATAAAATAGGCATATGCTCCCTTGCATTCTATTTAATACCCAGTCTATTCATTTGGTACTTCGTTCACCATTCAGGCATTCATGCTACCATAGCTGGTGTTCTTACAGCAATGACCATTCCGGCGAAAGCTAAAAAGAGTGATGGCTCTCCTTTGTTACGGTTGGAACACGTTTTGGTTAACCCTGTAAATTTCATTATTGTTCCCATTTTCGCACTCGCAAATACCAACATCCGCTTTGAAGCATCCATGTTGGATGGATTAATTTCTCCTTTGGGAATTGGAATTATTTTGGGGCTCTGTTTAGGTAAACCGTTGGGTATATTTCTAATATCCAAATTAGCCATAAGACTTAATATCGCACAGCTTCCGGCAGATGCTAATTGGAAACATATAATTGGAGTCGGCGCATTGGCAGGTGTGGGTTTCACAATGGCTATTTTTATTTCCTTACTGTCATTCACAGATCATCAATTTATAGCAGAAGCGAAATTTTCCATATTGATAGCCTCCTTGCTTTCAGGAATAATAGGTTACATTTTATTAAATAGGTCAAAAATCAACTAAAATAATAATAACGATGTATTGTAAAACAGAAGAAGAAATTGAATTGATGGCACAGAGCACAATGTTGGTTAGTACAACATTGGCTTTCCTAGCCACGATAATAAAACCGGGAATTACCACTTTGGAATTGGACAAGTATGCAAATGAATTTATCCGAGACCACGGAGCAACACCATCATTCCATGACTTTGATGGTTTTCCTTTTCATATCTGTATATCGGTCAATAATGCTGTTGTACATGGCTTGCCAAATAAAAAGCCTTTAACCGATGGAGATATTGTAACATTGGATGTTGGGGCTTATAAAAATGGATTTCACGGAGACCAAGCCTACACCTTTATTATAGGCGAAGTTTCTGAAGAAGTGCTGAGACTTGTAAAAGTTACCAAGGGCTCCCTCGCAAAAGGCATTGAACAAGCTGTACACGGCAACAGGGTTGGCGATATAAGTTTTGCTATCCAGTCTCATGTGCAGCGATATGGGTATGGGATTGTCAAAGACCTAGTGGGGCATGGATTGGGAAGAAACCTGCACGAAGAACCAAATGTGCCAAACTTCGGACGTAGAGGGCAAGGTAAATTGTTAAAGGAAAACTTGGTACTTGCTATTGAGCCGATGATTAATTTAGGTACGGCGAGGGTTTTTACAGGAGATGACGAATGGACGATATATACAGAGGATGGCAAACCGTCTGTACATTTTGAGCAAGATGTTTGTGTAAAGAAAGGCAAACCATTATTACTGACAGATTTTAGAGTGATAGAAAAAGCCGAAAAGTCTAATGTCAATCTTAATTCCTCATACTATACGGTATAATTAACTGATGAAAAAACTTGAAAGGGAAGTTGTGCCGCGAAGAGTTTTGGACGGGAAGTAAGTAAAAAGAGGTCGAATTTCGTACCAATCGGTTCACAAACAAAAGTTCAATCGAAAGATTGACTTTTGTTGTTACAATTGGGAGTCGAACTCCAGAAATCTATTCGTAAGGAAGATTTACAGCATTTGACTTGCTTACAAAAAATTATTACCTTGATAGTTGTAAAAAGCAAATAATGTATTATCAAAAGATTCTTCCTATTGGTTTTGATAGTCATATCATTTTTACTTGATAAACAGTTTGATTTACAGGTTTTTCCCCTTGCAGGCACATTCGTGGTGTTCGTTAATATAACTTACGGATTCTTTGCATAGCTCGTGCAACGTTGAGATGTTGATGTCCGCAAGTTTCTTTATATAAATGCAGGCTTTGCCCATTTTGAATTTACCCAGGTCGGCTAACAATAGTTTACTCCTCTCTGTCTCCGAGAAAACATATAACGAAAACGCTGCTTTTCGTGGTGAAAATCCAAGAATAGGTGCGTCGCCTTCGTGTCCACTCGCATACTTGTAATGGTAATTGCCAAACCCGATAATAGTCGGTCCCCACATTTTGGGTTCAAAGCCAGACCATTCCTGCATGAGTTCTATTAAACGGATACTGTCGGCTTTTTTCTGTTCGTTGTCAACGTATGAGTTTACAAAATCCATGACATAGGTACCTGTATAAGTAGTCTTTGTTTTTGCCACCTGTTCGATTTTGATTACTGTCTTAAAATCTTTTCCATCTTTCGGCCTTTCGCCAGTTCGTCCACCAGTTTGTCTAGATACCTGGTTTGTCTTGTTAACGGATTTTCAATTTCTTCTATCCGGTAGCCACAGATGACACCTGTTATGAGTGGCGCATTGGAGTTCAGATTAGCTCTCTCAAAAAAAGTTTCAAAAGTTACTTTCTTGGCGATGAGTTCTTGTAGTTTTTTGCTGTCAAATCCGGTGAGCCATTCTATGACTTGATGTAACTCTTCTATTGTTCTGCCTTTGCTTTCCACTTTGGTCACGTAATGTGGATAAACAGAAGCAAACGTCATTTTTGCTATTCGTTCATTATGTTCAGGGGTTGTTTTCATTTCGTATTTTTTGTCCGTATAAAAATCATCGCGATCGCAGTCGTTACCACTCCAAAAATAAATGCAAAAATAGTTGAATTGATCGCATAGTTTTTATAATTGAAATTAGCTTCAGCTTCAGCTGTTGTCTTGTAATAACCTATCTCGACAGAACGCTTTATCACGTTCGGAAAATATTCGGGTGTGATAATATAAGAAATGACCCACTGTGTTATTGGGCTTAACAAGGCAATGAAAGCGGAAAGTATGATACCCGAAATTAATCCCTGTTTGTAACTCATCTGCCCAGCATAAAAATTTTTCTTTTTGTCTCTCAGTGCCAAGACCATAAACCATATCGCCGGAATCGCAAAAAGGTTAGTAAGGTAAAGATGGTAATCAATGTATTTTCCGTGCAATCCACACAATTTTTCCAATACCATCCAAAGCAATGTCATTATTGAAAATAATACTGCCCATTTGATTTCTATACTTATGTTTTTCATCGTTTAATATCCGCTATAGTGTCTAAATATACGCAAAACATGTTTATGTAAAGATATCAATATTATTTTGACTTATTTCTGCAAATGTCTGTTTTTAAGTATATTAGTTGCGGTTTTGCCATTATAGTTTAGGTTGACGACTAAAGATGACAATAATTTTGATAAAGATTTCAAGAGGGCATTTTACTTTCATCGAAAATAAAGTATAACCATCTAAAATATGAATAGAATTAATTTTCAAGATACACACCTATATCCAGGATGTCTGGCAATATTTTTTTTCAATATCGTTCCGAACAATACTGTTGTAGCTGCTGTGGCAGTATTTAGCGACGGCGGATATACGAATGCCGAAGTAGAACAAATAAGTACCGAAGAAGTAATCGTTCATATTGACAGTCATACAACTGCCCGCGGCACAGATATTCCCCGAAAAACTTGGCGGCTTCGATATAACAAAAAACAAGAAGTTTGGAAAGTGGTTGAAAAAATGTAAGATTCAGGTCGAATATTTTATTTAGTGGTAAATACTGTTTAGGATAATAAAGGACGTTTGATCGTTATGAAGCTGTGAAAATTAATTCTATATTTTATGAAAGAAATAGTCTCGAATTTAAGTGATTTAAGCCTAGGTATTGTAGGATGTGGATGGCTTGGTATCAGAATGGCTAAAAAATGGCAAATAAAGAACCATATCTATACCACAACAACGTCAAAGGACAAAATACAAGCGTTAGCATCACAAAACTTAAATCCGACACTTGTGGATTTCAATACAGATTGTCCATCTGTTGAGATTTTGACTTGGAAGGTAGTGCCATCGTTAGATGTCTTGATTATTACATTTCCGATTTCTTCACGCAAAGACCACCATATACATAATATTCAAAAACGGATTGATAATTTCTCTAAGTTCATAGGAAGTTTTGACGGGCAAATGTTTTTTATGAATTCAACTAGTGTTTATCCCAGCAAACAAAAAGAATTTACCGAAGATGATATGCTTGTTGAAAAGGTTTCTGCTGAGCATTTATTACGAGCATTATACCCTCAGGTTAATATCTTAAGGTTGGGTGGACTCATGGGGGATGATAGACAACTTAGCAAATACAACGTTTCTAATCTCGATGCCTCTGTTAACCATGTTCACTACGAAGATATTCCTGCCATAATTGAAAGAATGATTGAAAATAAATCTTATGCAAAATTATACAACGTTGTAGCGCCTAAGCACCCGACAAAACGAGAAATCATCTCCGTGCAGAAAAATCAAACTTACATCGAGAGCACAAAGGAAGTAGGCAGATTGATTTCTTCAAACAAACTGATAAAAGAATTAGAATACGATTTTATATATCCAAATCCTAAATACTTCCATTACTAATATCAGTAAATCTTTCTGTAGATGCTTTGTATATGAATAGCAAAGCGAAGTATATGGGTTGTTAAAGGTTTTTTATCGAATCGTTAGACTATTCTTCGGAATTTTGTAGAGAGCAATGTATGCATCTAAACACGTTCGGTATGAAATTAAATAAAATTCTAGGAATCTCTATTTTGTTAGGAAGTTTGGTGTCTTGTAAG
The DNA here is from genome assembly GCF_014692525.1 of Sphingobacterium chuzhouense. GTDB lineage: Bacteria > Bacteroidota > Bacteroidia > Sphingobacteriales > Sphingobacteriaceae > Sphingobacterium > Sphingobacterium chuzhouense. The sequence goes on along the minus strand of NZ_JACNYL010000003.1, from coordinate 749,154 downwards.
AAAGATTCTAATAACATAAATGATGATATAAAAGAACCTATATTCTATTATGCTGGACATTCTTTCGCCAATAATTATAATGAACGCGATCGAAAAGCTGTCCTGATCGTTCAAGATTCCATAATAAAATTATCTCCAAACCAATCGGCCGATGCCAATGTAGTCTATGCTCATGGTAAGGACGTCTACGTCGGAGGCAGTCAGTATACCGAAGTAAACAAAACGCGTGTCGTATATTGGAAGAATGGGGTGATAGAATACTTATCCGCTGCAGCCCAAAATAATTCCGCAACGGCTATTTACGCAGAAAATGGAAATATCTATGTGGCGGGCACGATTTATAAAGATAATCGACCTTACCAACGGCTGTGGGTAAACGGTGAGCAGAAAGTAAACTCAGGAGCGCTACAGTTTTCGGGTATTCGTGCTATTACAGTGTATGAAGGTGCATATTATTTAGCAGGACAGTTTGCACAAGCAGCAAGTATATGGTATGGAAGTACGATGCAGACTATTAATAATGCGCCCTCTGAAGCTACTTTTATACACGTTGAAAATGGAGAAGTGTTGACTATGGGTTACGGAAATGTAGATCGTAATACAGATACCGCGAAAGTTTGGAAAGGTACCGACGAAATATTTTCTCACCCTGTTGGAACACGTGTTAGTAATATACTAGCGACAATGGACGGAAATGATTATTATTTTGTAACCAATAGTGTATCCGAAAACGGTGTAAACCTTGCGAGGGTATACAGAAATACACAATTATTATATGAGTTGAATACCGATGCACGTAATGTTAAAGCTATGGCTATAACTATTTTTAACGATAAAGTATATGTTTTAGGAAACATCCTGAACGCCGGAAAGTCTGTTCCGACGTTATGGGTAAACGGTGTACCTAAACCATTGTTTACAGAACAAGATAATATTTACCTAAATCATTTGTATATTCAATGATTGCCCTCCGTTCTATTATTCTACATTAGTCAGTGGTATAGGTTGCTCCAGCTTGACCGATTCCATGGTTGTTGAGTCACTCAGCACGCGGTTGAACCATTCCTCGGATCGCATCGTACCAGCTCGCTCCATCAGGAAACGTCCGAGCTCGATTACCTGGGCGTTGGCCATGCGCACTGAACCATGTGACTCAGCTTCACCTAATGATTCGAGATCAGTAGTGCCGTGTATGGTATAGGGCATCTCGTAAATGATGCGAGCCCGTCCCATAGGATTTCCCGCCTGACCGGGTTTTTTGTAACTTTCATCCTGTGCCCATTCGCTATCGGGTGGTGTCCAATCGGGATTCCAATCGATTTGATGTATTTTGAATTCGCCCTGTGGGGTAGGGTGTCCTTGTTTACCTACCGATATGGCATATCGCTGTACCGTGTCACTTCCTTCCATTACATACAGCTGCCGCTGTGAAATGCTGATAACCAGATGAGTTTCCGCCAACTCAGGTTGGGTATCTTTTTTGGTTGTAGAGGTTCTATCTCTACAAGAACTGTAAATAAATACCATTAAAAACAAAAAAATATAGCGCGTAGTATGCATAATTCTAATTTTTATTTCTCTACCTTGCAAAAAACAAACCAATGTCTCCATCATTTTGCTTCCTTATCTGTGTTCCGATTTACATTCTTGGTGTCGACATTATCTGCCGTTTCACCGTCCTCATTTAGATATTTTTTTTCTACTTTTTCTGTATCTTTAACTTTAGCGCTGTCCACTTCAATCGGGCCAGCGGTATCCCCTGACGTGCCTGAAGGTTTCCCTTTAGGTGTCTTGCTCTGTTTCTCGCTATGCTGTGTCATATCCCTTTTTTTGTTTATATATAAAGTGAACAAAGATTTAATGAAGAAGTTCAATATTTTGTTTATTATAGGCAGCAGGCTCTTTTCTTTTAACCTTATTAATACCTTATTCGCCTTTTTACCGTGTATTTACCGAGTTTTTCCCGGTAAATACACGTTCGGTACACGGTAAATTCTCGGTAGATGGGCGAACAGTGTCCGAATAAGGGGTGAATATTGTCTAGCAAACGAACATTTTTCTTATAATGATGTTCTTTTAAATAGAAGAGTGGCGATGTATAAACGAAAAATGACAAACATGATAATAGTTATAAAAATCGGTACGTTGAAAAAAATCCATCTGGCAGCAAGTATAATACTAGCGATTATAGTATTAATAGCGTGCAACGGACGGCCGGGATCATCATCTACGGATACAACTGATTCCCTTACACCGTCGACGGAAGATAATGGTGTTCCGCTGAATAATCTGGAAAGAAGTAGAGACACGGATACCGTGGATCAGCAAATAGAAAATAATACCGGCGTTCCATTGGATAATTTGAACCGAGATAACAGCAGTGATACGATTAACTCCCCGAATTTGGATTAAATAAGAAAAAAATGGGAGGGTACCAACCGTCAGCAAGATCATTGCGCTATGAACGGTTGGCTCTTACAGTTTTATAGTTGGAACCAACCAATTTTCGATTAGCAGGTCTGAAATACCAAGAGAGAATTGTCAAGATTAATAAAAGTGAAGGTCCAAATAAATCTGCCATGCTATCTTCGACGCAAAGATGGGAAATAATGGCTCCGGACATCAAGAAGAAAAATCCGGCATAAGCCCATTCTTTTAGCAAAAGAAATTTTGGAAGGAGTATAACGACTACACCTAATAATTTCCAAATACCAATAATAGTAAGAAAATATACAGGATAACCTAAATCCAAACTGGTTTTTTGGACTTCTTCCTTCATTTTAACTAATTGCACGATAGCGGTGGACGTCATACCCAACGCCAACCATATCGTTGCGATCCAATATATTATTTTATTCCGCTTGTTCATGATTATTGTTGTTTTAGGATTTCCTCTAGTCGGTTATGTGCCATGTTTAAACCTCGTGCAAATGGCATCTGAAGTAATTGATCCCGGAATGCAACAGTTTTAAAAATAATTTGCATGGTTAGTCTACTCGTATCATTTTCTAAAGCCTCAAATTCAAGAAACTCCAACTGGACAGGAAAGTCCGTGTTTTCCATTTTAAACGTCCGGGTGATTTTTTGATCTGGGACAAATTCTAAAATGACACCGCTGGCGCTGAATAAAACATTTCCATCATAAGAGGTTTCGAATTGCCAGCTTCCATGCTTAGTATTTTCCAGTTTTATAACTTGCGTACTCATCCACTGTGCTACGATGTTTGGATCTTCATAAGCTTTGAAAAGCAATCTCAAGGGTAAATCGAAAACCCTAGTGATGAAGAGTTCCTGTTTGCCTTCTTCGGCGTGTACTTGTGTTTTTAGTTCCATACTATTTGATTTTATAATTTTTCATTAAAGCTTCTAATTTGTTGAAACGATCATCCCACATTTTGCGGAAAGGTTCAATGAAATCTGCTATTTCCTTTATTTTGGAGCCGTTTAAATGATAGATGATCTCACGGCCCTTTTGTTCAGGTTGCAGAAGCTCACATTCGGTAAGAATTTGGATATGTTTGGAAATAGTAGGTCTGGCAGAATCAAAATTTGAAGCAATAGCTCCCGCCGTCATAGATTGTGTTGCCACCAAAATAAGAATTGCTCTTCTAGTCGGATCCGCAATTGCCTGGAATACATCTCGTCTTAGATTCATTGTGAAGTCATTTGACTACAAATATAAATGTAGTCATTTGACTACGCAAATATTTTTATAAAAATATCGACCTGAAATAAAACTTTATCTATCTTGCGGTTAGATCAATCAGTTAAAACATTAGGAGTTACTTACCGGCAATGAAAGTTTCTAATTCTAATAATAGATTTTGTGCATTTCTACGAGGCGTGAATGTAAAAGGTACGAATATGAAAATGGCAGAAGTCTGTTCTGTATTCGCGGAAGCGGGGATGAAAGATGTTTCCTCTGTGTTAGCTTCTGGAAATATCCTATTTTCCTCCGAAAAGAAAGTGGAAGAGCTAAAAAAAACACTAGAAGAGACAATGTCAGCACATTTTTCCTACGAAGCTTTTCTATTCGTGAAAAGTCAGAGGGAAATAGAAACTATTTTTCGTGAAAATCCTTTTGAAATAAATCCTGGTTACCATATTTATGGTTTCGTTGGTGTGGATGGGATAGAAAAAATATTGATGTCAGAATTTGAGAAGTCAAGAAAAGCATCAGGAGAAGCGGCACAGATCATCAGTGGTAATTTTTACTGGACAGTCCCTAAAGGAAATACCCTCGGTTCCGAATTTGGAAATATATTGGGAAGAAAGAACTTGAAAAATTCTTTTACGTCACGTAACCTCAACACTTTTGAAAAAGTGTTAAAGAAAATATAACTTACAAATAGTAGCCGAATTCTAAACACTTTTATTTAGATGTCTGTTGTCTATATAAAAGCAATGATATGAATGTTTTGGTGATATTGGGACATCCACGCAAAGATAGTTATTGTGCTGCGTTGGCAAAGGAGTATATACGCGGGGCAAAAGAAGCAGGCGTAAACGTGGAAAGTCTTATACTCGCTGATATGCGGTTTGAAATGAGCGTCGTGGTGCCTTCGCCGCAATATCAACATATGGAGGATGATGTGTTGAGGGCACAAGAATTGATAAAATGGGCTGATCATCTTGTATTTGTATTTCCGACATGGTGGGGAAATATGCCTGCCTTGTTAAAAGCATTTCTTGATCGCGTCCTAACACCAGGTTTTGCCTTTAGAGAAATACAGCCGGATGCTTTCGATAAGCTGCTGAGCCCTCGAACAGCACAATTAATCGCTACTATGGATACGCCTGTATGGGTAGACAGATTATTTAATGGTGCTCCCGCAACAAAAGCACTCACGAATGCCACACTTAAATTTTGTGGGGTGAAGCCGGTGCGTAAAATGCTGCTGAGCCCGGTTAAGCATTCTTCTGTTGAGAAAAAGGAACAATGGTTACGTGATGTGTATCAAAAAGGGCGGGATCTCGAACATGGCGTATTGACTCCATGGGAAAAGTTTATGAAAAAAATAGCACCGTGGGTGCAAGCAGTCCGGCTGCAATTTTATCCCATGACCTTTTTTGCCTATGGTATTGGTGCGTTTGCATTTTCGAAATTAAATGGAGATTTTAATTGGCTGGTATTTGTATTGGGATATATATTGTTGTTTCTAATGGAAGTCATTGTGGTTTTTAGCAACGACTATTACGATAGAGAAACAGATAGATTAAATCGTTTCTACAGCCCCTTTTCCGGTGGATCTAGAGTGTTGATAAACGGACTGATTTCTGAGTCTACGATCAAAAAAGCGATGAAGATCCTTTTTGTTATAAGTTGTATGCTGACGATTGTAGTGGCCTTTTTATCAACAGCAGCTTTCCACCAAGTCATACTGATGATAGCTGTTTTATTCGTGATAGCTATTTCTTATACGGCTCCTCCGTTAAAATTTTCATACAATGGATGGGGAGAGGTAGTAGTTGGGTTTACGCATAGTTTTGCGGTAATTCTCTGTGGTTTCGTGTTTCAGGGAGGAAGTATGGGCGTTGTTTTCCCTTGGTTATTGGGCATACCGTTGTTTTTATCTATTATTCCCGCGATAATTATGGGTGGTGTCCCAGATTTCACTGCGGATAAGCAGGCTGGAAAAGGAACATTGGCTGTTCGGCTTGGAAAAAATAGGGCAGCCTATCTTGCCTCTTTTTTTGTGGTAGCATCCGTTATAGCCATGTTATTTTTAAAAGAATCTAATCATTTGAATGAAGTATATGGAAATATCATCTATCTTGCCGTAATTCACGCTATTTGGCTTCTAGGTATGTTGTATAAGTTTATACGTACAGAGAAAAAACCAAATCGAATTGATGGTATCATGGCGGTATCGCTATCGTATATAATGTGGTTTGCTTTGGTGCCGTTTATTAAATTGTCATGAGAAATAGAATAGAGTACAAAATCACATGCATTGGAGATTATGAATAAAGACTTAATACTTCGGGAGAAGCTTGCACTCGCACGTACGGTGTTAGCCAATCAATCTACTTTATTATCGTTTATAAGGACGTCCATGTATTTTTTGGTGGCTGGAGTTAGTATCAATAATTTAACGACTATAGAACAGGGACGTCTTATTGAAATTATATTTATCGTGATTTCAGTAATTTTGTTGGCGGTTGGAATTTTCAATTTTTTGAAACAGAAAAAGAATATCGCGAATAGCGAAAAACATATTGGAGATTATAAGATGGAATACATGGATAGCAAGCGGTAAATGGTGTGGCTTTTACCTTTCCGAATCTAAAAGTTTAATATAATTTCTGTTGAGTTTGATCTTGCCGTCGTTTTCCAACGCTTTCAAGAGTCGGGAAATGACTACGCGGGAACTGTTAAGTTCGTAGGCAATTTCCTGATGCGTTTTGTTTATTGTATTGGAAGAATTTATCTTGGCGGTTTCTAAAAGATGTTGGTAAAGGCGCATATCCATTTTCATGAACGCAATATTGTCGATAGCAGTCAACATTTCACTAAGTCGATTATTGTAGCTCATAAAGACGAACGCTCTCCAACTATGATATTTCTCCATCCATGTTTCCATATAGTGCATGGGAATCATGGCAACAAGTCCATCGGTTTCCGCTATTGCCCGAATTTCGCTTTTTGTTTCGCCCATACAGCACGCCAGCGTCATTGCACAAGTGTTTCCTCTTTCAATGAAGTATAACAATAGTTCGCCGTTATCAAAGTCTTCGCGCATGATCTTGATGACGCCCTTAATCAGCAATGGCATCGTTTTGATGTATTTCCCAATATCGATCAGTATATCTCGTTCTTTAAATTCTATCAGTTTTGCGACCGATGCAATTTCCGTAATTAATGCCGGCTCGAAAATACTGCTATATGCATCACGGATTAGTTTCAGTTCATTCATGTGTTTAAATTAACAACTTATTCAATATTTTTTCTCCGGGTCTATTATTTACGCCGTTAACTGTTGGTCGACTTCTTGTGTAAAACTAATCATTCTTTACCGACAGATTTGTAACAATTGTTACTACGTACTTCCGATCTAAAGGGTATTGTGCATATCAGCGTGAAAAAAGGACATTTGTAACAAATGTAACAGAACAGGTCCTTCAGTTCATGCAGATTTGTATATTTAATTAAGGATTATGGAAATTTTAGGTTATATATCATCCATTTTTATCGGTATTACTTTAGGCCTTATCGGCGGTGGGGGAAGTATCTTGACAGTACCGGTTCTCGTGTATCTCTTTAATGTCGATCCGATTCTCGCTACTGCTTATTCCTTGTTTGTAGTGGGTATTACCAGTATTATTGGCTCGTTTTCTTATTTCAGGAAGAGGTTGGTCAATATGCGTACTGCTGTGGTGTTTGGCATTCCTTCTATAGCTTCCGTTTACCTAACTAGAGCCTATATCGTTCCTGCACTTCCATTCAAAATATTCCATATTGGTGATTTTACATTGACCAGGGACATGATGATTATGATACTCTTCGCTATTTTGATGATAGTTGCTTCGTATAGCATGATCAAAAAGGACAAACAGCGTATAGAAGAAATGTTACCTAAACAGAAATTCAACTATCCGCTTATTCTTATAGAGGGAACAGTAGTAGGCATATTAACAGGGTTTGTTGGCGCAGGAGGTGGTTTTCTTATTATTCCTGCCCTTGTCATCCTCAGCAAGCTACCGATGAAGGAAGCTGTAGGCACTTCGTTAGTTATCATCGCAGCAAAATCACTCATAGGTTTTTTAGGTGAAGGTAGTGAAAGTCAGATAAATTGGAGGTTTCTGCTCATTGTTACCTTTTTTGCGATTGTGGGAATTTTTATAGGTATGGCGTTGTCTAAGAAAATTGATGGAGATAGGCTCAAACCGACATTCGGTTGGTTTGTGCTGTTGATGGGCGTATATATCTTGGTTAAGGAGATTTGGTGAAAAATTTATAACAATTTTTCAATCTCTTGTTTGAGTGTCTTTTGTTCTATCATGGCATTTTTGATCAGATAGCCTGAATGATGGTTACCTTAATCATGCTGTTCATTTTTTGTCAGTTCCAGTTCTACATGTACTTCCGTTCCTTCCCTCGAAGAAAAAATATCCAATTTACCCTGAAATGCATGTACCCGCTGTCGGATGTTCTGTAATCCCATGCCTTCGGTCACCCGTTCCTGATCGAATCCTTTTCCATCATCCTGTACCGTAAAGGAAATACGGTCAGATTCCTGTACCAGTTGCACGTTGATATGGCTTGCATCGGCGTGTTTCAGCGCATTGTTGACCAGTTCATGGATACAGCGGTACACCATGATCTCCATTTTGCCGGGCAACCGGGCCTCATTCCCGAAATAGTGGAAATCGGCTGTTGGGATAGCTGTACAAAAATCAGTGAGAGAAACTTTCAGTCCGTAGCGCAGCAGCGATTCGGGCATCATATGATGCGCAACCCGGCGGAGTTCCTGTATGGAATCGTCTAGCATGCCCAATGCTGTCTGAAAACGCGTTACGTCCACCGCCTCCAGCAGGGCATCGCCCTTTACCTGCGGTAAATTCATCTTGATGGCAGACAGCATCCCGCCCAATCCATCGTGCAGATCTTTGGCCAAGCGTGTACGTTCGGCCGCTTCACCGTCCAGCGTGGCCTGCACCGCCACCAGCTGTTTTTCCTGTTCCAGCCGTTGGGCTTCCTTTTCCGCCAGTTTCCGGCGGCTCACGGCCAGGCGGTAGCGTATCAGGGCAAAAGCTAAGGCAATAAGCAGGATAACACTCCCCGCAATCCCCAGCCAGATATGGAGTTGCCGTTGTTTTTCCAAAGCGGCTATTTTAAATTCTTTTTTTTCGGTTTGGTATTTTACCTCCATGAGCGACAACGAACCCTGGAAAGTCTCGTTGACGTAGCGGTCTATCGTTTCTGCATACTTTTCTGCATATTTTCGGGTCATCTGCGGGTGCCCGAGGTATGCATTGGCCACCATCAGCGTCGAGTAAGCTCCCCGGATGGGGTTGATATCGGTTGTGTCGATGGTCAGTATTTCCTCTGCCAACTCGACGGATCTGGCGTACCGTCCTTGATAAAAGTTGATTTTGGAGACGAGTTCGAGGGCTTCCACGATATAGTGGTCAAAACCCAGTTCTTTGGCCTCTGCGGCCGCCTGTTCTGCCAGCGGTTCAGCCCTAGCGTAGTCGTCATGATAGTAATACACTTTGGCAAGCGTTGTCAAGGCTTTGTTCTCAAACAGCCTATTACCCGTCTGTTGAAAAATATCAAGGGCTTTTTGGGCATAATCTATCGATTCCCGCAATGGCTTTCCCTGATACAGCGCGATGTCGCTCAAAGAGACATAAATACTTCCCAACCCGTCCTGATCATTGGTTTTTATGGCCAGTTGTTCTGCTTTGCCAAAGTATACCAATGCCTGTTCGTAATTGGTCATAATCTGATAGGCACCACCGATATTGGAATAGATCAAGGAAAGTCCGTTGATATCATTTTTCGCTTCGAGAATTTTTGCGGCGTTGAGGTAATTTTCAATTGCCTGGCCGTAGAGGCTCTGCACACGGTAGATATTGCCATAGGCATTATAAACGGAGGTCTGCATCCGGTAATCATCCAGTTGTTCAACCAAGGGTTTAGCTTCCTCCAGATAGATCAAAGCCGTATCGTTGATACCATCCATATAGTAGGCTATACCGATATTTTTGAGGAAAGTAGCGATCACCTTTTCGTCTCCGGTTTTCCTTGCCAGTGCCAATCCCTGTTTTCCAAAAGCAATGGATCGGTCAGCGTCAATACTATTATAGAACCAGTTGAGGTCATCCAGCACCTTCATTTTTTCGGTATCCGTCAGCTTCTGTGTTTTCAATACCTGTTCCAGTGAATCCAGATGCTGACTGAAACCGGCAATCGGCAGGAGTGTCGCCAAAATGCATAGCGATAGGCGGAACGTCTGCTGTATTTCTATTGGTATATATCTTTTCATCTTATTTTTAAGGTTTATAAATTCCGGTGACTATCACTATAACAAAGGTAAACGCATTCAACATCCCTAGAAACCCCCTTTGGGGGGTATTGGAGAAAGTTTTGCCACTATACTTTTGTTTTATCAAATGACGGAAAACGGTCGATTTGTTCCGTGAACCTCATCTGGATAAAAATTATGAACTATAAAAATAAACAAAAATGAAAGTAATCGTAAAAAATACAATCTGGCTACCGGCATACCTTTGACACACCCGGTCGCGACAAAACCATTACCGCCAAAAAAGCAGGTTACAAATGAAGGAACGGAATTGACAAAAGAGGGAAACGAAACGATTACAATCCGTACCATCCAAGAAAGCCGAGCCGTTCAAATTATGGTTGGCAAAAGTCGGCAGAAAGCGAATAGACGAAATCGAAGAGCTTGAAATCGGTCTTGACCGCCTTATCTGCCGAGCTCGTCGATATCAAGCGGCAACAGCGCTTGCCTTTGCAGGAACGCCTCATCTGGACGAAGGAGCAGCTTCTGAACAAGATGAATATGTCTGAACCGACTTACAACCGAAACCTGAAAAAAGATCTGCTGAACCCCATGCGCTTGGGCGGTTCGGATATGTATTTTGAAGAAGACATCCTCAAAGCAATCGAAGAGAGCAGGAGAAAAGGGAAGATATAACAGCTGTTGCCGAAAATCAACAGGGCTTTGCGCATGTTCAGGAAGGCGCGTGCAAGGAGCAAGGAAGCGCTGCGCCTTGCCAAAGCCCTATTGTCGTTTGCGCGGTCTGCTTTGTAGCCTTACATAACGCGCTCGTGCCGTGACGGATACGTGCTGTACGGTGTCGTCGCAATGCCTGCACGCAACATATCGCTCTTGCAGCGTGACGAACCGGTTCTGACGCTTGCTTGGAGCATGTTGTCCCTTGCAGAATTCATTTTGCGCCTTGACTTAACCGTTTTGTACAGTGTCGAAGCCGTCATTTACATGCGCGAAGACACGATGTATACCCGCAAAATAGGTTTCTTTTCGGTTAATTTTTATCAAATCTTATCAATTTCTATCAAATCCTATCAAAAGTTCATTCGGGGTTAGGTTGCTTGTTACGTTTGTACTGTTCGATCTCGCGAGGAGAACATAAAAAGCAAAAAAAATGGCTATAAAATTTAAAGCGCTTATCGGCTTTGCACGAATGAAAGACGATGAGCTCATGGTAACCGCTGCAACGATCATCGGTGCCATGACAGACAATGTACACTTCGAACAACCAACGCCTGTATTGGCAACGGTACAGGAACTGCTGGATGATTTCTCGGCGAAGCTAACGGCTGCAAGACGCCGCGGTTCACCGGAGGAAACGGCCCTCAAGAATGAAAGCCGTCTGCCGCTGGAGGCTGCACTGCGCCAGCTGGCGTATTACGTAAACGGTGTGGCAGAGGGGCACCTATCGACTTTGCTGAGTTCGGGCTTCCCGACCAATGGCGCGAGCGGCTCCGTTCAGATTCCGCTGAAGGTGGAAGGGGTAAAGCTCAGCGACGGGAGGCAATCGGGCCAGGTGAGGTTAGATTTCGCCAACCAACGGAACGTGTTGATGTATGAGTATCAATATCGGTTGCAGGGCGAAGGCGAATGGAGTGAACGCTTCGCGACGAGCTCATCCCGTGCCAATATCATTGCACCGTTGACGGCGGCTGAACGCTATGAAGTGCGCGTGCGTGCCTTGAACACGCAGGGCACCGGCGATTGGAGTGATCACGCAACAATAGTGGTAAGGTAGTATGGCATTGAAAAGCACCTTGGTTCTCCGACGGACTTACGGAGAACAGGGAACCAACGGGACGATTTACTTCGACGGCGAGAAAATATGCCATACGATCGAACTACCTTGGCGCAACAACTTACAGCGCTTAAGCTGTATCCCGGAGGGATGCTACAAGCTGGAAAAGCGGAAGTATACCAAGCATGGTGAGCAGATCGGTATACCCGCCGTCCTCGGGCGCGAAGCGATCTTGATCCATGCGGCCAACAACGCGATGAAGCAGTTACTGGGATGTATCGCACCGGTCACAACGCTGACGGGTGAAGGCACTGGCGATGAGAGCGCTAAGGCTTTAGAAAAACTTAAGTCGTTGGTGTACAATCTTTGGGAGCAGGGAGATGAAGTGTTTCTTTTAATCAGAGAGGGACGATGAAAAAGATCATTCGAAAAATCGGCCAGGCAGTACAGGTGGTACTGCTGGCACCCATCAAGCTCCCGGCGAAGGCCATGAGCATGTTGAAGTACATCGCGGTGGGGTTGGGCATCATCGAACAGGTGATGCAGGATGATGCCACCGAACCAAAAGCGGAAGGAAAGGGGGGAAGCGATGAAGATGATGAGTAATGTACAATTTGGTACGCTTGGCGGGACGCTCTGCTCGGTCTGGAACAGCTTCGATTGGAGCAACCTCTTGCACACGGTATTGATCGCGGTGGTGGGCGCTGCGGTCGTTCTGTTTGATTTCTTGTCTTATGCAAAGTTGATTAATAAGGGGGTGAGGTAGATTTGTAATCCTAAAAGACGTAGACAAAATGGGAAAACTCATCATGTGGAACATCATAACCCTTGACGGTTGTTTTGAGGGAAGCCAAAAATGGGACTTATCCTTTCACAGTTTTGTTTGGGGAAAAGAACTTGAAGAGTTGAGTATCGAACAATTAAGATCAGCGGACTATCTCGTGTTTGGACGTGTGACTTACGAGGGTATGGCTGCATATTGGACAAAGGCAGCAGGAGAAACTGCGGAACAAGAAGTTGCTCAACTGATGAACCGCATACCAAAACTTGTTTTTTCCAAGACCTTAAAGTCCGCCGATTGGAACAACACGACCATTATAAGTGAAAATGCTTCTGGCGAAATCCAAAAGCTAAAAGAACAAAATGGAAAAGATATGTATGTTTTCGGAAGTGCAAACCTTTCAGAGACATTTATAAAAGACAATCTATTTGACGAATACCGGATCTGCATTGCACCCGTTATTTTGGGCAGTGGGCGACCACTTTTCAGACAAGGCATGGCTTCTAACAGCTTATCTCTTATTTCGGCACGGCAACTGTTGACGGGCGGAGTAGTTTTAAAATATTCTAAAAAATAACGATTGTTGAACTTGACAAGTTGTAAAATAGTATGGACAGGACTTCAAGGAATGCTAGAATCATCAATGCAACAAGGGATAAGGTTTACAAAGTCTCTACGGAAAGGGAGCGTTGGAATTTTGGCTTGCCCCTAATGGAATGACAGGGAAGATCCACGATTTTGAACCTAAAATCGGGAATGGTTACGAAATATCGCTATTTCATATTGACCACAAAATGAAGGAAAAACATCGAGGAACGAAGATCGTTTTTCGGCAAAATTTGTTGAACTTAAACCTAACGAACGAGTTGTTCAAACCATTAATTTCCAATCAGACAAAGACGAGTTTTCGGGGGGAATGATGATGGAAGTGCTTTTAGAAGAAGTTGAACATGAGTCTACGAAAGTCACGGTGGCTTTTAAAAATATCCCTATTGGCGTTGACCCAAAGGACAATGAAACAACAGACAAATCATTGGAAAAGTTAGCCCGCTATATGGAGAACAAAAGAATTTCAGAACATAAATGAACAAAATATGATAACAAAAGCAGCTCAAATAACCATTTTAGTGAAAGACTTAGAAGAAGCGAAAAAATTTTACGTTGAGAAACTTGGTTTTAGCATATGTGCCGACCAAGTATTTTCTTCCGATTGGCGTTACCTGACTATTGCTCCACAAAAAGACAATGCTACGGTATTCGAACTTGTTAAAGCTGAAACACCAGAACAAGAAAAACTGATTGGCAATCAATCAGGCGGGCAAATTCTCGTCATGTTTGAATCAGACAATATCAAAAACGACTGCAAAGCAATGAAAGAAAAAGGAGTAGTCTTTCACGGAGAACCAACAGCAGTACCAGGTGGCAAAGGAGTAGGTTTTGAAGACTTGTATGGCAATCAATTTGATTTATATCAACCTGATTAATTACTTTAAAAGACGAATAGATAAACCATCAATAAATGGAACACATAGAACAGCTTAATTACATCAAAGCACCTATAGCTAAGGTGTATAAGGCACTTACATCGGAAGAAGGCTTGAAGGCAAGTATGGACAAAGAAATTAAAAGTAAAGCCCGAAATCGGCTTTATCAATGAATTTGATTTTGACGAAGGGTATGTGACCAAGATGAAGATCATTGCCCTATCATGAACGGGAATTCTGAAAAAATAGAGATAAGGGGCAATCCGCGGCAGCCAACCCATCGTTCTCGTCATAGCTAAAACGAAAAAACGCCTCTCATGGTCTTATGAGAGGCGTTTTGAGATTCCGCAGGTACAAAACTCGAACCCTTTTTTGGAAATACCGCAGATATTATCTCTTAATGTTGAGGACGACAACGACAATATGAAGCAGGTAGTCGAAGCTAATTACAGGCAGATTAAGGCAGACGTTGTTCAGATTGTTGAAAGCGAAATGGAACGTATAAAAAATGACCCCGGTTTACAGCAATTGATACAGGAGTAAGTAAGATTACGAATAAAAACTTTCACAACCGCTCCCGATATTCTTTCGGAGTGACGCCCAGTAATTTTTTTACATAACGAGTAAAGAACGAGCGACTCGAAAAATCCATTTTATCGGCAATTTCCGAAATGTTGAGGTTTTTGTTTTGCAACAGAATGATTATCCGTTCTTTTGCATATCGTTGTATCCATTCCGAAGCGGTAATTCGGGTATTGACCTTGCAGATATAATTGAGGTATTTGGGAGTGATGTTCAGTTTATCGCTGTAAAAACGCACCTCCCGTTCTTTCATGCAATGTTCCTGCACCAACTGCATAAACCGTTCATACAACGTGCCACTTTGTAAACTACGTTTACGCCTGTCGAGCTCATCTTCAAAAATGTGCCACATTTCCAAAAGAAAAAGTTGCGTTTGAAGTTTCAATGCTTCTTCGCAAAATCGGTGGTTGGTTTCCTGCGATTTATCGTACAGCAACTGAAAGTTTTTCAGTATTTTTTCTTTATGTTCTTTGTCAGGGTGCAAAATTGGGTTTTCTTTGGAATGAATAATGCTGTCTATACTCACCGTTATACTTGGCAAATTTTCCATCAATAAATCATTGTCCACAAATAAAAGAGTAGCTTTAAAATTTGCAGAAAAAGACAGATCCGAAACACCAAGACCAGCCAGCCAAAATATAAATTCTCCCTTTTTGCAATGGTATTGGCGGCCATTGAATACAAATTTCATACTTCCGCTTTGGCAATAAATATGTGTGTGATACCGAGCTTGAAAAGCTTCGGGAAATTGAGCTGTTGAAGCTGTTTTATGCAGGATAACTTTGTGATTTTCTGTTGTGTTCATTCCAAATAATGATTTAAACAAAAATAGGTAATATTTGACATTATTTGCGATGTAAATGTAATATAATACATCTTCAATCACCTTAACTTTGCATTGTAAAAAATAACACAATGCAAACAACAGATATTTTTGAGCGATTGAGAAAAGGTGAAATCATTTTGCCAAACGACCCCGAAGCATACAAAATGCGTGAGGCTTCGTACCAAACGAAAGAATTATTGGTACAGATGAACAATGCAACAGACCCGAAAGAAATAAGGGAATTGCTGAGCCAAATCACAGCTACGGAAATTGACGAAAGCGTTGCCGTTTTCACGCCTTTGTATATCAACTACGGGAAGCACACCAAAATCGGTAAAAACGTATTCATCAATTTTGATTGTACTTTTTTAGATTTGGGAGGAATTACTATCGAAGATAACGTATTGATAGCCCCGAAAGTCAGCTTATTATCAGAGGGACACCTATTAGAACCCGAAAACAGACACGCATTAGTACCGAAACCTATCCATATCAAAAAAAATGCTTGGATTGGTGCAGGAGCGACCATATTGCAAGGTGTTACCATTGGCGAAAATGCCGTTGTAGCATCGGGTGCAGTAGTATCAAAGGACGTTCCCGATAATATGATTGTAGGCGGTATTCCTGCGAAAATCATTAAAACAGTTTAAAACAGAAAGAAAATGAAAAGATTATCAATTTTAGCAGTTGCGAGCCTTATGTTTTTAGGGCAGTCCTGCAATCCAAATACTAATAACGAAAATTCAGCGAATATGATTGATACAACAAAAACAGAACATTATACTTTTGAGTTGAGTGACAAAGTAACACGCCAAAAAGTAACTTTCAAAAACCGTTATGGAATAACATTGACAGGCGATTTATATATTCCGAAAAATGCAGGAAACGAGCCTTTGCCAGCTTTGGCAATTAGCGGGCCTTTTGGAGCAGTAAAAGAACAATCATCGGGATTATACGCTAATCAAATGGCAGAACGTGGATTTGTGGTATTAGCATTTGACCCATCTTATACAGGCGAAAGCGATGGCGAACCTCGTAATGTGGCTTCGCCTGACATTAGTACGGAAGATTTCAGTTCAGCAGTTGATTTTCTCGGTATTCAGAAAAACATTGACCGAAACAAAATCGGGATTATTGGAATTTGTGGTTGGGGTGGATTTTCTTTGAATGCTACTGCCATTGATAAACGTATAAAAGCCGTAGCCACAACAAGTATGTACGATATGACAAGGGTAATGTCAAAAGGTTATAATGACGTGGTTACTTTGGAAGATCGTGCCAAAACATTAGAACAATTAGGCGAACAGCGTTGGAAAGATGCTGAAAATGGCAATCCTGCTTATCAACCTGCGTATAATGAATTAAGTGGTGGAGAAGCTCAGTTTCAAATCGAGTATCACGATTATTATATGACACCAAGAGGCTATCACGAACGTTCGGTAAATTCAGGCAATGCGTGGACAATTACCACCCCAATATCATTTATGAATATGCCGATTTTGACCTATCTCAAAGAGATTTCGCCAAGACCAATGCTTTTGATTGCAGGAGAAAATGCACACTCACGTTATTTCAGCGAAGACATTTATAAAAATGCTTCCGAGCCGAAAGAGTTGATGATTATTCCTAATGCCGTTCACGTAGATTTGTACGATAAGGTTGATATTATTCCGTTTGACAAATTGGAAACATTCTTTAAAGAACATTTAAAATAACAGCAATAATTATGAAACGTCCATTGTTACTGATTTTGGTTTTTATTTCAATATTAATAAGTAGTGCTTCATCTTGTAGCAAAGAAGATGATAATAATACTAACACAGAAAACACAACACCTATGGCAAACGGTAAAATCAAAATAACAGTCAATTCACAAACGTTTACGGCTACACTTTTGGATAATAATTCGGCAAAGGCATTTAAGGAGATGTTGCCTATGACAATCAATATGGTTGAATTGAACAACAATGAAAAGTATTTTGATTTGCCAAACAGCCTACCAACAAATTCGTCCAATCCTCAAACAATAAACAATGGTGATTTAATGTTGTACGGTTCAAAAACGTTGGTGCTGTTTTACAAAACCTTTTCCACTTCTTACAGCTATACACGGTTAGGAAAAATAGATGATACAACAGGTCTGGCAACTGCATTGGGTTCGGGAAATGTGACTGTAACTTTTAACACAATAGATGATTAAAATCGAATTGTGAATAACAAAATCGAACCCCCAAGATAAATTAAGTGTCAACGTGTACCTATCAGAATAACCAGTAAATTATGAGGTAATAAAAAAGGGACAGACCTATCTTTTGTAAGTTTGTCCCTAGAGGTGATCCCGCTGGGATTTGTTCCGTCACACTATCCCGCACTCATCCCGGAACGAGATAGTTCTAACCCATCCCAACCCTTCTGTTCTCAGCCCAGCTATAACAAAAAAAGCAACCCTTTTTGAGTTGCTTTTGTTTGTGATCCCGCTGGGATTCGAACCCAGGACCCATACATTAAAAGTGTATTGCTCTACCAGCTGAGCTACGGAATCTTACTTCATTAGCGTTTTGAAGTGCTGCAAAGGTAGAAAAAATGTTCACTTCTGCCAAATACCCGATTGTTTATTTTTAGTATACACCTTTAACCAGCTGTTTTTCATCTAAATAATTTTAAAACTCGCTTTTATCATCCGATCTACCTGATTTAAATCCTGACGCAAGGTTATATTTTTATAGCCTTTTTTTAACAAGAGATTACAGGTCTCACTGCTCAAATATTGGTTAATTTCAAAATAAAGACTACCTCCCGGTAACAAATGTTTTCCACCCATTTCAGCGATAACGTCATAGAAAAGGAGAGGAGCGTGTTCTTCCACAAAAAGCGCAGAGTGCGGTTCATAGAGTAAAACGTTGTTGTGCATGTCTTTTTGTTCGGTGGGCGTAATATAAGGAGGATTACTGACGATAATATCATATTGTTGATTTTCCTGCATAAAGATGTCCCACTCTAAAACATCCGCTTGCACAAAATCCACGGAAAGATCTAGGTGAGCAGCATTAGCACGAGCAACCTTTATAGCCTCACCTTGCAGATCGATCGCATCAATCTTTGCATGGGGTAGCTGCTTTTTAAGGGCTAGTGCGATGCAGCCAGATCCTGTTCCGACATCGAGTATGGACAACTGTTCACTGTTCTGATGTTCCTTGACAATCCATTCGACTAGCTCTTCGGTTTCGGGGCGGGGGATTAATGTATGTTCGTTTACCGAAAGGCGTAGGCCATAGAAATCCGCTATGCCAAGGACGTGTTGTATCGGGCGTCCTGTTTGCAGCTCCCCCAGTATGCCCAAAAATTGATGTAACATTGGTTCCGTAATTTCGTTTGCGTTGCTTAACATGTAGTGAGCGCTGTTTTTCTCCGTAACGAAAGAGTATGACATCAAAAACAGCTGTTTAATTTCTGCCACAGGGTACAGTGGTAATAAAGCTTCTTCATAAGCACTCGCTATATCCTTGAAAGTTTTCATCTCATTAAATTCAAACCACAAACTTACAAAAGCTGATTACACTTTCGATATTCTTTGGTAAATACTAAGTTTGTAATATGGTACAAGACGAGAGATACATGCAACGTTGCCTGGATTTGGCGACGCTTGGAGCAGGTACGGTTAGCCCAAATCCAATGGTGGGTGCTGTCATTTTGCACGATAATCTTATTATCGGCGAAGGTTATACATCTCCATATGGCGGACCACATGCTGAAGTGAACGCGGTGCAGGATGCCTATCGGAAATTGGGCGAAGCCGAAGCAAAGATTCTCTTTCGCACATCTACGATGTATGTAAGTCTGGAACCCTGTTCTCATTTTGGGAAAACACCGCCCTGTGCCGATATGCTAGTCGAATTGCAATTCAAGCGGGTGGTTATCGGCTGTCTCGACCCGTTTACAAAAGTTAATGGTCAAGGGGTAAAAAAACTACAACAAGCGGGTATTGATACAACTATAGGTGTATTGGAAGATACTTGTACATTTACTAACCGAAGGTTCTTTACACGCATTCAACAGCAACGCCCCTATGTTATCCTGAAATGGGCACAGACCGAAGACGGTTTTTTCTCGCCTGAGGACGTGGCCCAGCAATGGATAAGCAATAAAGCAAGCAAACAACTTGTACATAAATGGAGAGGGGAGGAGGATGCTATACTGGTAGGTACATCTACGGCTCTTATTGATAACCCGGTATTGACTACGCGTTTATGGAACGGAAAAAATCCGAAGCGTATATTAATTGACAAAGAATTAAAGGTGTCAGCAGACGCGGCAATTTTTAATGAGGAGGCAGAAACTATTGTGTTCAATGCACACCAAACAGAATGGCGAAAAAACAGGAAATTGATTGCATTGGAGCATTTCGACCTTTATCTTCCACAGCAGATGCTGTATCAACTCTATCTGATGGATGTACAGTCGTTGATTGTAGAAGGAGGAGCGAAAACACTACAATCGTTCATCGATGCAGGAATCTGGGATGAAGCGCGTGTTTTTATCTCTCGATTTCATTGGGGACAAGGGAAGCCTGCACCTCAATTAAAAGCATCGATATGCAGCGTCCAAAAGGTGGGTAACGATGACTTGAAGATTTATTTCAATGGAGAGTATGCTTAATGTATTTTTGGTGTATCCAGAAGATCGATTACATAACCCAATACTTCCTGTTCGGTATGGCCATCCTCCAGCATCGAGAAGGTGAGATAGGCGGCATATATCTCTGCACTGAATATAACGTGTTTGTCTGAAACTATTTTGTCGATTACATCTTCATTGACATCGATCCCAATATGATGCAATTCATTGTGTAGATTGGTAGAAATGGTGCTGTGTTCTTCTCCGGATGCAAAAGCGACAATGATATGTAGTATCAATTTATCTAAAATTTCCGAACTGATTTTGGTCGCCTTTTCACCGTAATCATTTATATCTATTCTTCTTTTAGCACTATTGACAATTTTATCCCAAATGAGGTATTCCGTTTTAGTGTGCATAGCTATTGAAGTTTATAATCTACCTTAAAGGTAACAAAAAAGAAAAATACACCCAAAATAATGATCGTATTTTTGAGATTCAAGCGTGAATTACATTATCATTTCGTACCTTTAGGGTATGATTGCAGAAGAATTATTACACTTCGTCTGGCAATTTAGGCTTTTTAACCAATTAGAACTTTATAGCACAGATGACGAACAGATCAAGATTTTTCAAGTTGGACAATGTAACAGCGATGCTGGTCCAGATTTTCTATTCAGCCAGATTTCGATTGATAGCCGAGAATGGAGAGGGCACGTAGAAATTCATGTGGACGGGGCTGACTGGTTTACTCATAGGCACCACCTCGATGTAGCCTACAATAATGTGGTGCTCCATGTTGTTTATCAAAATCCGGTTCCCGTATTTCGCGAAGATGGTACTCCCATCCCGTGTCTGGAACTAGCTCCTCTTATCAATATCCGGATGCTCGAGCACTATCGCGAAATTATGAACAACCTACATTGGATTCCATGTGAAAAACACCTCCCTCAGGTAGATACAATGTATAAAATTCAAGCAATGCAACGCATGGCTGCGGTTCGGTTGGAACAGCGTTACGCACAGATACAAGAACTTTTGGTCGAAACATTAGGCGACTGGGAAAAGGTGTTGTTTTTGCAGCTTTGCCGAAGCTTTGGGATGAAAGTCAATGCGCAGCCATTTTTACAACTGGGCAAATTAGTTGATTTATCGCTTATAAGGAAGTATAAGGAAGACTCCTTTAAAATAGAAGCGATGATATTTGGTCAAGCCGGTTTTCTAGCAGACGTAGAGAAAGAAGGTTATCCGAAGGAACTGGCTGATGAATATCATTATTTGAAAACGATCCATGGCTTAAAAGAGCTGAAAGTATTCGAATGGAAGTTTATGCGTATGCGACCTTATAATTTTCCGACATTTCGCTTAGCGCAACTACTGGCGTTATATGGTCAAGCCCCTTATCTTTTCGAGGAGGTTGTCCACTGTAACGATATGACGGACTTAAACCATATATTGACAAACGCATTGCCGGCTTCTTTTTGGGAAACTCATTTTGTGTTGGGAAAAATATCGCCGACGCATCCTACCGGGCTATCAGAATCGTTTATAGAACATATTACTATCAATGCTTTTATACCAATTCTATTTTCTTATGGCAAATGTATGAGTATAGACAAATTGCAAACAAGAGCATTGGCGTGGTTGGAACAATTGAAAGCCGAGCAAAATAAAATTACACAGAAATTTAACGAATTAACGTTATCGGCGGTGTCTGCAGCGGATTCACAGGGTCTGTTACAATTAAAACAGGATTATTGTGATCAAAAGAAATGCTTACAATGCAGTATAGGGCTCTCGTTATTTAAAGGTTAAGCTACCCGCAATATCTCCGCTAGTTCCTTATGTCCTTTTTCGAGGGCAAGGTCAGAAGCTGTCATGCCCATTTCTGTTTTTACGGAAACATCTGCTCCGTTCTCCAATAGGATGATGATCATATCAATATTTCCCTGTTGTGCGGCGATGTGCAGCGGTGTGATACGGGCATGTTGTACCACGTTTACGTTTGCGCCGGCTTCAATTAACATTTTACTGATCTGGTCATATCCTCCAGTAAGCGCGGTATGCAACGGATATACATAGTATCCATTTTGCGAACTTATATTGGGATCAGCGCCTTTCGCTAAAAGTGTTTGTACAACCTTTTCTTGTCCGAAATGTGTCCCTATGCCTAATGGCGTAAAGCCGTGTGTAGAAACCTCGTCAATGACTTCGGGTTTCTGTTTGAGCATGACCTCTATTTGCTCTACCAAACCGATGGCACAGGATTCATGGATCGTGATGGCAGTTAAGTAATTTAATATCGTTTTGATTACTTGGTCTTTATGATAATAACAGGCGAGCAAAAGGGGAGATATATCATGGCTTGTCTGTTCTCTCAATAATTCCGGTTGTGCACGCAACAATATCTCCAAGTCATGGTGGTTTCCGGTTTCAATATATTCTTCTAACTTATATAAGCTCATTGTATATCCTTTGAAGTCTACGAATTAAATAAAATTTTGTGAAAAATGGATGAAATGTGAATAAGATTTGATGTGTTCATAAAAATAAATACATTATGCGGAGCAGAAAATTTGGTATTAACCTACTATTGTGTAGCCATACTTCGACATTTGCCAATAAACTACTTAAAATACTATGTGGTTCTTGATTTAAAGTCTACTTTTGTATTAGCCCTCCCAAAGGGCATGTTTTTCATAGGTAGATGTAGGGCCGAATGTCACAGTTCGGCCCTTACTTTTTTAATTCCTACCGTTTATACTTATCATGCAGGCCTTTCGCTTCCTTAATGAGCGGTATTATTTTTTCGATACGTGCGTTCTTGGTTTTTTCCTGTTTGGCACTGTTTATATATTCGATGTATTCTTTTTGTTTGCCGGGAGACAGTTTATCGAAAGCGCGTTGAAGGGAGGCGTTCTTTGTTAAGGTTTTTTTCAGCAAACCGGATGGTTGATGCGGTACGTGCTTTTCTGGTTTTATTTCTTTTCCGTCGATTACGGTTTGGATGGCTTCTTGGAGATAATTTTTTATTTTAACAGGATCGATTTCATCTGCTGATTGAAATCGCCATTGTCTCAAAGACTTTGTTTTACCTTCCGACGCTGTGATGAGCACGTTATCTTTATCTTCCAGAAATACACCGTTGTAAAACCATATCGCGAAATGGTTTTTAAATCCTCCATACGACGCAACGTTTTTACCTTGGTAGGTATACACGTCGCTACCCCATTTAAATTCTCGGTCAAGAGGCAGCTCGTGTAAGATTTGTTGGGTTTTTTCTATAGCGTCTTCCCATTGAGAATGGTAGCGTTTCCAATCCGGTGTCGACTTGTGCTGTAACTGTTCCATATTGTATCGGACGAGTTTCTCGATAAGCACATGTGGTATTTTTTGATCCAATGGGATTTGGATAGTCCCTTTGGAGGTTTTATAAGAGGTTAACTCTTCCTTAAAGTGATCGATAGCTTCGGGACCTGGGTAAATGCCGAGATGGTGCTTGTACAGGGCGAAATGAATCAGGTTACCCTTATAGCGGAAGGTAGGCATCTGATAACTGATTGTTTCGGTAGCTTCCGGGACTGCGCGGACAATCGTCGCTCGTACTTCCTGTAATAATGCCTGTTTTTTGTCGTCAAATTGGGCAATGTATTGCTCAACGTTCGTTATTGCTGCCATAAACTCTTTCTACATAGTTCTTGAAGTTATCGAGAATCGATTGCCAGCCCTCTCGTTGCATATCGATTGGATTTTCCTGCTCCGGATCGAATGAGGTAGTCACCTCGGTAGTATCGCCCTTGCTGCGGAAGGCGACATCGACTTGACGGCCGTCCGACATAACATAAGTAATACGTTTAAATGGTTCAATGGCGGTATAGATGCCTTCAAAGTCGAATCCAAAACTTCCGTCCTTAGCTTCCATCCTGTTTTTAAATTTGCCTCCTACACGTAGATCATTTGTCGAACTAGTGCAATGCCAATCTTCCGATGCTTGGTTCCATTGCATAATATCCTCTGCAGAGTTATAGGCATTCCAAATTGTTTCTACACGGTTGTTAATGATAGTCGCGATTGTAATACGTTCCATATCTTAATTTATTTGTTTTTTACCAGCAATATATTACCTGTAGGATCCTGTATCCAATGCATGGATGGATCCATTTTCTCTACTTCATCACATATAGTAACATCATTTATACGCAAATAATTTGTGGCACTTTCTATATCCTCCGTACATATCTCTAAACTTATTTTTGAATCTGTTATTCCCTCAACACAGTCCAACCACAAAATGTTTTGTCCAAACTCCAATCGGTGCGTTGCCAATACAGCAGAGTGCGTTATAGGTACTTCCTCCACATCAAATAAGAGAATGTCCCTATAAAATGCCACTGTTTCATCGTATTTTTCTGGTGGAATCTTCATCGAAATATTCACACCGCCTTTAAATCTAATTTCCATAACAAATGGTATTGGTTTCTTCAACTACTCAAAAATAAAGTAATGGACGTTGAACTAACTTGTCGTAGGGCAAGTTTTCAAAAGGCATTATTTTCCCACCAGTTCTTTTCGGATGCGACTGAGCGAGGTATCGGTAATACCTAAAAACGTAGCGATATGTTTTAATGGTGCTTGCTGAAAGATAAGCGGTTTCTCTGTCAATAGTTGTTTATAACGGTCTATTGCCGACAAGCTGATGATGTCTATTGCCCTTTTTTTAGTGATAAGTAATTGATAAGCCATCCAGGCACGTCCCCATTCTGCCAGTGCCGGAATGGTTTCGAACAGCCCTTGGAATTGTTCGAGTTTTATTTTCCACAATATACAATCCGTTATGCATACAATATTCTCTTGCGTGGGGATATGATGGAATATAGAAGCGACTTCGATAACAACTTCGTCGGGGCAAAAGAAATTAGTGCTGATATCATTACCTTCGTAATCATGGACGAAAGAGCGGGCAATACCTTCCTCTAGTATGTAGTAGCAATCACTAATTTGCCCTTCATTCAATAACAGGTCACCTTTCTTGAAAGAGACTTTTTCGTGCTGTTCGATAATTCGTTCAATATCAGCATAGGACATGGACGGGTATTGGTAAACTAGGCGAAGTTTATCTGGGTACATAGCAGGTTTTTATTTTAAAAATAGAATTTTTTTAAAACAAAACGTATACCATTTAAAAATCAAATTTTACTCTCACCCGAATACCGTGTTTCGGTACATCGGGTTGATCGAGGTAATTCAGCCGTTTAACGTAATCTACCCGGATGAATTTAAAGATATTCGTCAAGCCTACACTAGCTTCTACATAAGGTCTATTCCCAAATCCATATGTAATCGGTTCATCGTCTTCATTCTTCTGGAATTGAAATACGTTGTCCGTATAAGCAGGGTTATTTTCATTACGTAAATCACCATAAATCGCCTTGATACTGAACACTTCACGCCATTTTAATTTTTTTATCAAGGGTATCTTATTCAATAGGAACCCGTTCATATAATATTGTACATTTGCCGAGACAGAACGGTCACTTACAAATTCCAGGAAATTCATAAGATTATAAGACCGTAGTTGATAAGCATACGTTTGATTTGCCCGATGGATATTCAAAAACGGAAATGGGATATGATCTCCAAGAATATAATTCCCTTCTAAATTGACATCAGCATAGCCGAGTTGTGAAAAATAAAAGCGTTTATCCGCCCCTAAAGTGAAATTATGATAGTTGTATTCTCCTCCTAAAACATCTTTAAGGCCGGCGACATAGTTAAGATAAAAGATGGGGTATTTATTATATATAGGTGTGCGGTACAATTTGCCTTGATAAAATTCTTCATGAGGTGCATAGCGTAAACTGACTGAAAGTTCCGTTGTGTTGAGTTCATTAAACCGTCTATTATTTCCCTGTTCGTCCAACATTTGATACATCAATATGCCGGCTGGCTGTTGTCGCCATTTGGATACACCGATGAGGTAAGAGAAATTGTTTTCAAATTCGCGTTTGTATTCCAGACGGTAGATATCGTTATAAAGATAACGCTCGTTCTCACCCCGTTTAAACGATAACAAAAAATTGTCTTCTTGGACAAATTCCAGATTTTGTCCGGGGATTTTCGTGTCTCGCATAATAGACGCCCGTAGATAATGCTGCGGAAATGTATAGACTGATTTGTTATTGAGTGCATATGTTCCGCTAAAGAAATATTTCCATTTTTCGTCTTTAAATCCATAAGCAGTGTAAGCTTCGGCATAAAATCGTTTACTTAGTCTATCGGTAGTGCGTCCACCTATACGCAACCTAAAGCCTTCTACCGGATTAAAGCTGTAAAAAGTATTGACAGGGCCAATCTCCACCGGACCCGCTTGTTTATAGCCAGAGAGGACCAAAGCACTTATGTCCATGAAACGCTGAAAGGACGGAATGAGTTGTAAGGTGTCAATATTACGATATATGTTTTGTTCATTAGGTTTCAACGCAATCGGACGATGGGTCGACCAATAGGTTTCATCTAATGTCGTGTCATTTTCTGGAACAACTTTTACGACCGATGGACCTGCATAAAGACTGTCGGGTTGGGCAATACCGGTCCGGAAGTCATCGAAAGTTACGGTGCGGTTACCTTTAATACCTGTGCCTTTATCTGTTAACGAGAAATCCAATCCTAAAGAGCTTGTCTTTAGATAATAACGGTTGTTATCATCCTGCTCGAAGTCGAGTTTGACATCCAGGTCACGGACAAAGTTAAGATTGATGTCATCGGCCACACTGAGATCAGCACGTTTGACAGCATATTTCCCGTCTAAGGTGATATATAATTTACCTTGGAAAAGAAGATCAGCTTTATTCCGCGGAAAGAAGCTTAATTCGACCAAATAAGGGGTTTCCGTTTTAACAGTATCGGTGATATAGAATCTATAAAATGTAGGAGACGATCCGGCAATCGGACTTAAAAATTGATTTGTTACCAATTCGATATTGCTTTCATAGATATCAATATCTTGATAGAGTTTATTAAAATATGCACTTAGACCGTCATTGTCTACAAATTTGGGGTCGAATTGCGCGCGCTGTTCTGCTAAAATAAGTTGCTTCGTCGTATTTGGTCTTTTACGTGTATATACCTGCGACAATCTTTCTTCTATAAAGGCAGGAAGCGTATAGCCTCTTGTGCTGCTTCCCGTTTCCACGTCTTCTTTTTCAAATAGAAATTGGTAATTTTTAAATACTTTTCTGTTTTTGAATTTTTCGGATAGATTGCTCAAACCCAAAGAAACTTTCTCATATTGGCGATATTCGGCATATTCGTAAGATGCTATTCGATTTTCATCTTTATGTGCAATAACTTTTCGGATCAGTTCGACAGCTGGATTGTTTTTGTTAGAATATTTGGCTCGTCTCGGCGCTGTAATATTTACAGTTTCAATTGTATGTTCCTCCGGAACCAAGTAAACCGTTAATTCTTGATAGGTTTCACTGCTGATGCTTACATCTTGGGATTCATAGCCTACGAAGGAAATACGGATTTTGGAAAAATTCGGTTCGACTTTTAATATGAAATTCCCTGTATCGTCGGTCGACGCTGCAGTAGTGGATCCGACAGCGGCGACAGTGGCATACCCAATAGGTTCTTTATTGGTTACATCCATTACTTTCCCTTTTAAATGAAGGGTTTGTCCGAACGATAAAACGGAAACAAAAATGAATGCCATTAGCATCCCTAGCTTTAACCTATATGCTAATAGCCTGTTACTAATTGAAGTTGCGTGATAACTTGACATCGTATATCTCTTTATAACCCTCTGTTTGACTTTTGAACTAAGTAAGTCAGTTTTTTGAGGAAATCGAACAAAAGTAATAATACTTTAAATGATTTTGAAGAATGAAGTGTAACGTCAGGAGAATGTGACTTTTTCTTGATAAACTAGGGAAATAGTCAGTTTTTATTAGAAAGGATCTTCTGCAGTAAAGGTTGTTAGTTTTCCGGTTCCAGGATGAACGAATTGAATATAACCAGCATGGAGATGCAGTCTATCTGCCCGTCGGCCGTATAGATCATCACCCAGTATGGGCATATGGAGCCCTTGGTGATGGGCGGCATGTACACGAAGTTGGTGGGTACGCCCCGTCAATGGAAAAAAATGGATACGTGTATGCCCATTTTCATATGCAAGTACCTCAAACTTAGTTTTCGCAGGCTTACCGTGTTCATAACACACTACTTGCCGTGGGCGATCTTCTAAATCGACTCGAAGAGGCAAGTCGATAAAACCGGTTTTTTGTGTTAATATTCCATCCAGTATAGCAGTATACCGTTTTATGATCGTATGTTGTATAAATTGTTGTTGAATAAATTGATGTGCGTTTTTATGTTTGGCTAATACCAGAATACCGGAAGTAGACATGTCTAGCCGGTGAATAACAACAGGTCCCGAAATCTCGGGATATTGTTCTAATATTCTGGTATAGACTGAATCGGTAACATGGATACCCGGAACAGAAAGAAACTCCGAAGGTTTATTAATGACGATAATATCATGGTCTTCGTGAATAGTGTCAAATGTACGTCCCAGTGCCGGATTTATGCGCATCGGATCGGGTGCTACTTGTAAACCTTTTAACATGTGTGACAATATGGGCTCACATTTACTTTTACAGGCAGGATAGAAGTTTTTGTGTTTCCGAACTTCCGAAGATGGTGAAACTCCCCACCAAAATTCTGCCATACAGACAGGTTTTAGTTGATGCTGGTATGCATACTGGAGTAATTTTGGAGCGGCGCACTCTCCAGCGCCTGCTGGAGGAATAGGTTGCTTGCTCTCTGCAAAAATGGCTAACACATTTTTCGTTTCCTCTCTGGCATTCAAAAATTGATATTGCTCAAATAATCGTTGTTGCAGTGCAGCAGATTTTAATTTACGGTTGTATTTTAAATTTTCTATTTCCTGTTGCCTATCCTGAATTAATATTTCGATAGATTCTAGTTGTCCTTTCCATTTGCTTTTAAGAACCGCATATTCATGTTGGTCACGATAGCTTTGTTTGATGAGATCGGTTTCCAATAACTGATAGTCGGCTGCTGACAGTATATTCTTGCTTTCTATTCTTATTTTTTTTCGCTTTGTTTTTTCCATTTTCATATGGAGACGATAAGTTTTTAACTCTTCGTCAGCCTGTTGCTGAGTTTCTTTAAGCTGCTGGAGGAGCCTTGGGAAATCGGGAGAACCTTCCAAGGTTTCAATTTTCCGATTTAATGCGTTAATTTGTTTTTCTTCCTGCAAGAAGAAACTCTCTTTTGTCAGCATATCAAAAATAGGCGGTACAAAATAGCTGTGTTGATTTGTACCGGCAAGTTTTCCCGAACAGGCAGCCAGATAGCCCATTTGACCATCTTCATTTTCCACTACTAGCACACCGAACATCTTACCAATGCCAGAACCTTCCATTTTCTGTAAACCAAAGTTGTGCGTAAAATCTTGTTGCTTTTCGAGATAGACCTGCAATTCTTCAGCAGCTATTTTACTGAGTTCATCAGGTTCATAGGAAAAAGGAAAAGTGAACACTTGGGGCTTTGGTAATGCGGTAATGTCCGATCGAAAATGATGAAAAAAGGTAGGATTGCTGGCAAACATGCGGATGAAAAACTTTGAGTCACAAAAATAGGAAAAAACCAACAAAAACTCGTAAATTGTGTTAATCTGAAAGAGGATAGTTACCCACGTGGTCGCTTCTCTTGCACGAATAGATTTTTTAATTTTTACTTTAAATTTTTATAACATGAAAACGGATATGGAAGAAACAGACAC
This sequence comes from Sphingobacterium chuzhouense, assembly GCF_014692525.1. Classification (GTDB taxonomy): domain Bacteria; phylum Bacteroidota; class Bacteroidia; order Sphingobacteriales; family Sphingobacteriaceae; genus Sphingobacterium; species Sphingobacterium chuzhouense. Next base: position 719,296 of record NZ_JACNYL010000003.1, on the reverse strand, counting down.
AACTGTGCTTGAAAAAGCTTTAGCAGGCTCGTCAGGCATTGGTATTAAAGAAAAAGACTCACATGCTGTCGCTGTTATTCTGAATAAACTATTGGCTGATGAACATGTGTTGTATGTTAAAATCCGGAATGCCCATTGGAATGTGGAAGGACCTGATTTTCATTCGCAACATTTGTTTTTTGAAGGTTTATATGGTGAATTGGCGGAAACCATTGATGAAATTGCAGAACGTGTTCGTTCGATCGGTCATTATGCAGTGGGTACCATGAAGGAATTTCTGGAATTGACCCAATTGACAGAGAGACGCTATAAGAAAAATGATAGTCAAGGCCTTATAAAAGAACTGTTATCGGATTACGAAGCCATTATCGTAGCCATTCGTGAGCAGATAGATACAGTTGCTGAAAAGCATAATGATGCTGGAACAGAAGATTTCTTAGTTGGCATTATGGAAGCGCACGAAAAGACCGCATGGATGTTGCGCGCACATCTGCGCTAATAGGTGAACCAATATCTTTGATAGAGACGCAAAGGCTTACCGTATGGTAGGATATTGCGTCTCTATTTTTTTATTATATTTACCGTAACATAACCGTTTTTATATGAAGAAGTTTTTTCTAACTGTCCAGAAAGGGACAAGATCCAGCAATTTTGCGGCCTTGATTCTACGGATAGGTTTTGGTGTTTTAATGATTCCTTATCATGGCTATGTCAAGCTAGTTGAGTTTAATGAACGTAAAGATGAGTTTGTTGACTTATTAGGGCTAGGCGGTACCGTGTCGTTGAGCTTAGCCATATTCGCAGAATTTTTCTGTTCGATATTATTGATTATCGGTCTGTTTACCCGCTTGGCCACTATTCCTTTACTGGCAACCATGCTGGTCGCTTTTTCAGTACATAACTGGGAATTATTTGGGCAATATGAATTAGCCACTGCTTTTTTTATTGGTTATCTCTCGATTTTAACATTGGGCCCAGGCAAATTTAGTTTGGACTATCTGATTTTTAAGCGTAGAAGGTAAAGGTAGGAGCAAAACGGATTATTCCGTTTTGCGTTTCGGAAATTTCCGAAAAGTTTTTTTCCGGTTGTTTTTTTTCTTTTTAGTTCCCTTACGTGGTTCGTATGAAGGACCTTCTGCAAAAGCAGGAGGCAAGGGCATTTTCGGTATTTCTCTTTCGATCAATCGCTCGATACGGGCAAATCGATTTTGATCCTTTTCATTTATGAATGTAATGGCGGTACCCGTGGTTGCTGCTCTTGCCGTGCGTCCAATCCGGTGTACATAATCTTCCGGATCGGGAGGTACGTCGTAATTCACGACCAAGCTAATCCCAACAATATCGATACCCCGGGAAATAACATCCGTACCCACCAGCACCCTTATTCTTCTTGCCTTAAATCGTTGCATGATATCTTCCCGTTGTACCTGTTCCAGATCGGAATGGAAACCTTCTGCAACAATTCCCTTTTTAACCAACTCTTTGTTTAATCTTTTAACAATGTCTTTTTTTGAGGCGAAAATAATGACACTCTCATAAGCCGGATTATCTAGTATATGTTTGATAAGCTCCATTTTATGCTCATCATATACTAAATACGCTTGTTGGTCGATCCCCTCGGAAGGTTTGGAAATAGCTACGTTGACTTCCAAAGGCTGGTGAAGTATTTTCTTTGCCAGCGTTCGGATTTTCGGAGGCATCGTTGCAGAAAATAATAGACTTTGTCTCTTTTTGGGCAATGCGCTAATAATGCGCATGATATCATCATGAAACCCCATATCCAGCATACGATCTGCTTCGTCCAACACCAAATGTTCCAAATGGCTATAATCTACTTTCCCAGATCCCATGTGGGCGATAAGCCTACCTGGAGTTGCAACAATGATGTTTACCCCTTCTTGAATTGCTCTTCTTTGCTGTTCGTAACCTGCACCATCTCCACCACCATACACACATATAGAAGTGGCTCCGGTAAAATACCCAAATCCCATAATCTGTTGGTCGATTTGTACGGCGAGCTCCCGGGTAGGAACAAGGATAAGGCTATTAATCTGCTCTCGAGGGTTCTCGGCTATTTTGTTCAATAGAGGCAAGAGATAAGAAGCTGTTTTACCTGTACCTGTTTGTGCACAAGCGATGATATCTTTTCCGTTTAAAATAACCGGAATTGTTTTTTCTTGAATGGGTGTAGCTTCTTCAAACCCCATACTATCAAGTCCCTCCTCTAATGTGGGAGAGAAACCAAATTCAATAAATTTCAATATCTTAATTATTCATTTTGGCTAAAATTAGCGTAATAATTCGGATCAAACAAATTTTAAGTTGTATCTTTTTGAAAGATCTTTTTTAGCATAGGTGTATACCATATTCACACATTGGTGTGCGAATTCAATTTGTTTTTCATTAACAATAAGCGTTCTTTTTAATTGTTGTGTTAAAAAAATACCATTTTTTTTGGAAAAATGATAATTTGTTTGTATGTTTATCTAGTTGTTTATTACCAAGTAAGCAACCCTATGTGATAAGCAAAGAAATCGGCAGAGGTAGTGATACGGATTCCACCTCTAGATCAAAGATATTCCGTTCGCTTTTTCTAGCGGACATAAGTTTGTTTCATTTTGTTGTTTAGTAATCGAGTGATCGCTCAGAAGCCCCGCGGAAATCGCGGGGTGGATGGGCGTTGTGTTGGTCGTATTTGCTGTGATTGTTTTGTAGCTTCAATGCTACAAATAAAAATAATCAGCCGCCATCTTTTGTAGAACCACAAAACTTTTGTCTTTTTTACATTTTAAATTTTAACCTAGCGAAATAACCGTATCGTTGTTTCCTAAATCTATCTATAATAATTGTACGAAGTTGAAAAAATATGTTAGTGAGTATACTATACATGATAGCGGTTGGATTAAATACTTATGGTATTTACTTAAACCTCCGTTATAACAAAAAACGTTTCAGTCGACGCGTATTGCTCGTTCTGTTTTGCGGGTTGCTTCATATACTGATTGGCTATCTCGTTTTAGTATGCTATCCTCAACACCTATACTTATCTACTGCTTTTCCCCTAAGTATGCTATATGGTGCAGCATTTCTTTTTGTTTTCAAGGCATCGTTAGAACGACAGATGTCTAAAAGAGAATTACATACACTGCCATTTTTCATTGCCTTGATGATATACGTCGTTATGATACTATATGCCCCATGGCGATATCATTTCTATCATGAGTTTTATATGGGGCTGTATGTTATGTCATCGATTCTCTTTATTACCTATGTGTTGGCGATTGGGTTAGGATTTCACTCTGGACCTAATTATTGTCTGAAAACATTCGTAAAAGCCGAAAAGAAATCGTTTATTCCACTTTCCGTACTTGTTCTTGTAGTCGGTATAATGGTCATCATGGGAACAAGACCCGGCGACGTGGAGGCGTATTTGACATTTAATTTGATATTCTATATCTTGGTATTGTTCCCTATTATTAAACTGTCATTATTAAAAACAGATATACAAGAGGATGCAGTAGGAGAGAACTACGAGCGTATTAAGCCAAGTGTATCCGATATTACACAAATGGAGGATGTATTAGCAGAAGTAAAAGTGCCGTTTATTATTCCCAAAAATCTAGAACTGTCTTATAAGTTGGAGATTGAGAAGTTTATAGCTTCTAAAGCTTATCTTGATATTGACTTGAATAAAAATAGCTTCTGTGAGAGCATAGACATCCCTAAAGCACATGTTTCCCCATTTCTCAAACAGGTTTACGGTAAAAATTTCAATGGTTTTATTAATGAACTTCGGCTAGCTTACGCCGCAAAAGAGCTTAGTCGAGAGGAGCTCGTGTATACGATAGATGACCTAAGTTTTATTTGCGGATTTCGCTCTCGAGCATCTTTTTACCGAAATTTTATAGCAGCATTTGGCTGTTCTCCCCATCAATACCGTACAGGCCAGTTGGAAACCGCCCACTAAATTCCTGGTTTGTAACCTGTCAGATAATTTTTATTTTTTTGAAAGTTGTAGCGGAAATTCTATATTTGGCTATCTCCTCAGAAATATAGGTTTATTCTATTTTTCTAGATAAATAAAATTAATGTCAAATCATCGAGAGAGTTAACCAATCTGATGTCTCATTTTGTATGTAAGATTTTGCTTTTATGTACAAAACTCTTTCCTTTCCCGGAAAATATCCACTTTCCGATGCCCATCTATTGTATTTTGTGTTTTTAGGTAATTGGCTTATTACTAGTGAATTGAGTTCTGTTCTGTTTCCTTTGACTATGCGTTTGCTCTATATAGTTTTTTGAGATACGAAAATGAGATGTTTTTGTCGTTTTCTGCCTTGATATTTGTCGCTGTTTAATCGCCTTTATTTAAAAACCGGCATCACGTGAAAATGTTTTTGCTTTTTTATAAACAGGCATTTGTGAATTATAAAAGTTTAAAATCACATTATTATGTATTCTGATTATTATTTGTACTATTTGAGTTATCTCAGTTCGTTGTATAATGGTTACCCATTAATTGTCCGTATTACCGTCGTGATCGTCACGATCCTTGTCTTTATCACCATCTTCGGTATAGTTCGTCTATTGGTTATCGGGTATAAAATAAATAAGCGCGATAAAAGAAGGGGAAAGGTGAAAGAGCAATTCGAAGAAAAATTGACCTTCATTATGAGCAACGAGATCAACTATGATATTGAAGAAATTAAGAACTTACTTAATTACGACGAGAAAAAATCAAAAAAATGGAGATCAGAGATGTTGACGGATTTAGTATTGTCTGTACGTGATGATCTAAACAAAAAAGGAAAGCTAAATCAAATTAACTATAGGAATTGTTTAGAAAGTCTTCGACTAATGGGGTTTTGGGAGAAAAGGGTCCGAACTGCTGGTCTTTCAAAGAGGAGAGAGGCACTGCAGACTATGGGAGCACTGGATGTCGGTATTAATACCGGCGCACTTTCTAAATCGGTTTTCCATAAAAATAGCTATCTCCGTAAAACAGCAAGAAACGTATATACCGATCAGGATACCTATAATCCGTTTCGGTTTATGGAAGAGAATTTTGATGAATCGTTCACTCAATTAGATAAAATAAGGCTGCATGCCACGTTGGTGAAACGATCCCAAGAAGGGAAATTACCCAATTTGCTGCGGTGGGTAAACAACTCGAAGAATAGCAATTACATTGCTTTCATCATCCAAGAAATAGGCTTTTTTAAACAATACGAAGCGGCACCTAGTTTATTAGCGATGTTGGACAAACAGGAAAACCGGGATGTGCGCATGCAGATCATCCTAACACTAGGCGAACTCGGATATTATGAGTGTGTGACGGATTTAATCCAACGATACGCACTAGAATCTACACCCGTACGGGAAGCCATATCGAAAACGATGGGTAAGATACAGGGAGAAGAAACCCTTAGGTTTCTGGTGGATGCCTACCAGAATACTGATGATGATAACTTTAAGCTATCTATTGTACGGGCTATCAAGAATCACGGAAAGGATGGGGAAGCTAGTTTAAACATGCTGAAAGAAAAGGCTAGAAAAGAAGAACAAATTATTATCAATCAGGTTTTTGCCGAGAATATAGTTATTACAGGTTAATAGAGTTACGATGGTTTATTTTTTTACGTACCTGATTTATTTCTACGCAAGTGCTTTGGCCTTGTTTTATTTAGCGCTGATGATTATGAGTTATTTCAACACATTGCGCTATAGGTACCGTTATACAAAAAAAGAAGAAGAATATCTTAAAAATTACCCGGATGAAGCCCCAGGGATTTCTATTGTGGCACCGGCGTTTAACGAAGAGGTTATCATTATCGATAGTGTTCACTCGTTATTGAACTTGGAATATCCGAATTTCGAGGTCATTATCGTAAATGATGGTAGTAAGGATAAAACATTAGAGCTCATGCAAGAAGAGTTCGAATTGGAAGAGGTTCCTTATTATTATGTGTATAAGGTATATTGTAAGCCTGTGAAACGTGTCTTGCGATCTAAAAATCCGCTGTATAACAAATTGATTGTTGTCGATAAGGAAAACGGAGGAACAAAAGCGGATGCGATGAATGCGGGAGTGAACGTGGCACAATTCAATTATTTTATTAATACGGATGTGGATTGTATCCTTGCGGCCGATACCTTAAGTAAAATTATCCTTCCTGTTTTAGATGCCGATAAACACGTAATTGCTGTCGGGGCGACGATGCGGATGGTAAATGGCTGTACTATAGACAAAGGACGTATTACCCGTGTTAAACCTCCAAACCGTATAATTCCATTATTCCAGGAAACAGAATACTTACGTTCTTATTTGGTGGCAAAAATGGGGTGGTCTTTAGTCAATGCGATTCCAAATGTATCTGGGGGATTTGGGTTGTTTGATACAAATGTCGTTATCGGAGCGGGCGGATTTGATTCGGGTTCTCACGCAGAGGATATGGATATGACGACCCGTATGGTGGCGTATATGCGTGAAAATCGTAAACCCTATCGCATCGCCCAGTGTCCTTATAGTTTGTGCTGGACAGAAGGGCCTCCAAACTTGAAAGTACTTAACCGACAGCGGACACGCTGGGGACGCGGGATGTTACAGTTTATTATCGACCACAGGCGATTTTTGTTCAATAGGGATTACGGCCGATTGGGATTTGTGGTAATGCCTTATATCCTACTGTTTGAATTTTTAGCGCCTATCATTGAGTTTACAGGTTTCTTTTTTCTACTTTTTTTGGCGATAACAAGCCAAATAAATTACGATACGTTCTGGATGATGTTGCTATACGCCTATTTAATAGGTTTCTCGGTCTCGATCATTACGATATCCTATGACCTGGTACTAGGTAAACTATACAAACGATTTTGGGAATATATGAAACTGGTGCTGTTTTCCGCTTTTGAAGCGATTCTCTACCACCCGTTAGTAGTCATATTTACGCTAAGGGGATATATCCAGTATTTAACAAGAAGTAATTTCAAATGGGGACAGATGACCCGCCAGGGCTTCTCTCCGTCTAATAAAGCTAATAATAAGGTAAGCAATGCGAAAGAGATTTAAATACGCTAAACTGATTGTCTTTTTTATAGGGGCTGTATGCTTTTATCAGCCCGTATATGCTCAACGTGCCGGTACGACAGTAGAACGAAATGATGAGGCACACGAAATAAATGAACTTTATAAACAGGGGAAATGGGAAGAAGGTAGGAAAATAGCGGAGGACGAGTTGAAACAAAATCCCAAAGATTCCGATATGCGCATGTTGTTGGGGAAATATTACCTACATCGTCAAACGTATGATAAAGCACGTTATGAATTGGTGAAATCATTGGAGTATGCTCCTGCGAATGTCGATTCAAAGCATATGTTAGTTACGGTAGAAACAGAAACACAGCGCTATTCAAGTGCGATTTGTTATATCAATGAACTTTTGGAGGTAAATCCCTATTGGAAAGGTTTATGGAGAAAAAAAATAGAACTGTATCGCATCATGGGCAACCATGTGGAAGCAGATCGCCTGCTCAAACGTATATCGCAGATATATCCCGAAGACAGTGAGCTTCAGGCAGACAAGGCTTATGCTTTTGAACAACGTTCGGTAGAGGTCCAAAAATCCGGCAAGTTAAACGAATCCATTGATATGGGGCGTAAGCTGGTAGACGATCAGCCGCAACAGCACGGTTCTTATGTAACTGTTATCGATAATTATATTAAAGCAGGAGACTATAACAATGCCTTGGTATATGCGGAACGAGGAATCAACCAGTTCCCGGGAAACTCGGTGTTCGTGCAAAAGAAAGTCGCCATACTAGAACATCAGCAACGATATTCAGAAATATTGAGTTTTTTGGATGACCAAATGAAACGTGGTGGCGGAGGTAATCTCCGGAACCAATACAATTATTTTCTTCTGGAAGCGGCACGGGCAGCTAAGGGCAACAATCCGGCATCCCTATATGGAAAGATTTTTGAAGGGTCGCCGGGTAATAAAGAAGCCTTTGATTATGTCTTTAACAATTTGGTAGCGGAACAACAATATGAAGAATCCATCGCTGTGTTAGAGAGACACCGAAGAAGTGCAGGCAGTAGCAAAGAGCTGGATATGAAAGAGCTTATGGTATATAAGCGTATGGAAAACCACCCCCGTGTGGCTGCGCTGACAAGAGCGTACTTTGCCAAATATCCCAATGATGCCGATCTACAGGAATCTTTTGTGACGATTACATTACAGCGTGCAAAAGATAATATGCAGGATGGTAAAATTTCGGACGCTATCGTAGACTGGCGCGATATTATCCAATATGGAGATGATGAATCCATCAGGATTGCTCAACGTGGACTGTACAATGCGTATGTAACGGAAAAGCGCTATCAGGAAGCTGTCATGGCATTGGATGACATGTTGTTGGATCGTCCGGGAGATATGGATTTGCTTGTGAAAAAGGCAGATATGTATTACCAACAGGGACGATACGAGTACGCTTTAACTGTTTACGAACAAGTGTTGGGTTTGGCTTCTCCACAGGAACGTGAACGACATGTAATCGGTTATGGAGAATTTGTTTCACCCGTTATCAAGAATTTACGAGAAACATATCGGTTGGAGGAAGCACGGAAATATACGGAAAGATGGCTGGCTATTGATTCCAGAAACCAAGAAGCGTTGTTGAATATGATCAATCTATGCTATCAGCTAAAGGATAAAGAAGCTATGTTGCGGTATGCCCAAATGGCAGAAGAACAACATTCGGATGATATTGCATTTAAGATTAAGTTAGCGGAGGCTATGAATCATAAAGCCGAGCAGTTATCCGATTCATGGGCATTGTTACACGATCAAGTGAGATTAAACCCTTTCCACGAACCTTTGGTGAATACATTCAGCCACACAACAGAGGAGTATGCAGGTGTATTGTTGAAAGAAAAAGATCATCAATTGGCATTGTCCGTTATCGACACAGCGTTGTGGTACAAGGATGATAATAAAGCCTTGAAATATATGAAGGGGCTTGCCTACGAGGGATTGAAACAATATGATTCCGCTTATCATTATCAACAGTTTTATGAGCCGTCTCTATTGGAATTTGAGGAGTTTAAAACGCACTTGAATTATTTAAGTCAACGCTCGTTTAAAAATAATGTTGGTTTTGCCCACCTAAGGGCACGTTATGGTGATCATTATGCCATTACATCGATCTCCACAGTCGAATATACACGCTTATTGGATAATGGTTCTTCTTGGACCGGGCGCGCTAATTATGCCGGGAGAGAAGAGGGAAAAGGTATACAGGGGCAGGTGGAATGGGGTAAACCTTGGACAGATAAGCTATCTTCGCGGATAGACCTGGCGCTTTCCAACAAATTTTTTGCAAAAATAGCCGCAAATGCAGCGGCGATGTATGAATTTAGACCTACGTGGGAGGCAGAAGCGGGTGTTGGTTTCCGCCGGTTTTTTTCCGGAGAGAACCTGGCAAATCTTAATTTAGGTGTAGCGAAAGATTTAGATGATTGGCGACTATCTGCTAAACTGGGAAACTTCTTTTTAGACAGTGAGGGAGAAGTGAGCTATCTCTACAGCTTCATGGGACGTGCACAATATTTTATGTCGAATCCCAGAAACTATATTCTAGCGTTCGGAAGTGTTGGAAATACGCCGGATGTGGATCTTTTAGATCGTCAACTGTATAATAGTTTTAATGTGTTCAATGCGATGATCGGCGCAGGTATGGGACGTTCCATTACTAAAAATGTAAGCGGAAATGTTATCGGTTCCTGGTACAATTTTCAGACGGACAAATCCGTGGTAAACGCCTCTTTTAGAAACTTGTATAATTTATATTTTCAATTGAATGTGTCGTTTTAAGCTTAAGTGTATCGTACTGTCGATTCTAATGCTTTATGGCAGCTGTATAGGTAAGGGAAAGCCAACCTTTGATTTTTCAAAACACGATTTCCTTATTTCTTCCAACGGAGATAAGTGGAGTGCGGATGCAGCCGATTATTTATACAACCATCTGTTAAAACGGGTGCAGAAAGATGGAACATTCCAAATTACGCGGAGTGATGATACAAATAGAGAATATAAAGGTGAAACAGTTTATTTAGAAATTGTTCCAGATCTAGCAGATGATTACGAGATAAAAAATGAAGAAGGCAGGTTATCTATTTTTGGAAAAGATAAGGCAACGATGGTTTGGCTAAGCTATATGCTTATCGATAGGATGGCCGCATTTCATAATCATATTGATGTCTCTGATTTGGCACCGGGCTATATTGACTTTCAAAGTGGCGTAGGGAAATTTACTATGCGATACCGGGAGCCGCACCTCCTACCTAATACCGATCCAGATTATGCGGGTACGTTGGGAACCCATAGTGTAGATAAGGATTGGGGGCTTTGGGGACATAATCTGGAAAAGGTTTTCGTAGATGGGGCAGAAGATAGTTCCTACGCCTGGGTAGACGGAAAGCGCAACAAACAACAGTTCTGTTTTTCTTCGGAATCTACATTTAAGGCAATAAAAAATTTCGTCATAGACGAATACGGAGATGGGAAAGAAAGCTCAAAGTGGTTTATGATTGCGCCGAATGACAATGAATTGGTCTGCACCTGCTCCGCATGTAAAAAGGCAGGCAATACGTCCAATATGGCGACAGGTTCGGTTGTTAGACTGCTTAACAGATTGGCGAAGGAATTTCCGAAGCACTATTTCTTTACCATGGCTTACCTAACTACAGCGGAAGCGCCAGATATTCCGATGGAAAGTAATAGTGGTGTGTTCGTCAGTACCATAGATTTGCCAAAACGTCCTGCTTTGGAAAGCAATGATGTCAGCGTACACGCATTTGTGAGACTATTAAGCGCATGGAAAGAAAAAACAGGCAATATCTATATCTGGGATTATGTCTCGAATTTTGATGACTATCTAACACCTTACCCTGTATTGTCACGTCTACAGTCTAATCTTCCTTTTTTTATGGCACAAGGTGTTAATGGTATGTTCCTCAATGGAAGCGGTTATGACTATTCATCTTTTGATGATGTAAAAACGTATGCCATGGCGGCGCTGTTGCACGATTCGTCATTATCCGTAGAGCGGCTTGTCAAAGATTATTTTCAACGGTTCTACCCCGTGACGAACGAATACCTGTCGTCTTATTATCTGACGTTAGAACATCAAGGGATATCTGGAAATAAGGAACTTCCCATCTATACGTCGTTTCGTAACGCAGAAAGGCTCTTTTTTAATAGTAAGGAATTCTTACAATTATACGAGACATTGCGTAAAGCACTGCTCCGTCTGGATGGCGAAGAGCGGAATCGGATTGATAAGCTTCTGACTGCATGGAGCTACACCTATCTTCAGGTTTTGTATCACGGAGGGTATTCTGTGAATGGGTTTTTAGAGAAAAACACAAACGGCTGGAAAGTATCTGATAACGTAAGCCAACCATTTAATAGATTGAAAGGCTATCAAAAATACGAGGATTTGAAAAAATATAAAGAAAGTCAAGGTGAGATAGCAACTTACGTCAGTGAATGGGAGAGATTGTTAAAAACAAATGTAGGCTCAAATAAGCGTTTGTCTGATCTCCGGGTGACGGAATTAAATAAAAGAGAGATATTGGAAGAGGGAGACTTACTGGGCGACCAAGTTTTGGGGTTTTCTTCAGACTTTAATCAAGGTTGGTTCCTGAGTTCAAAAGATATAGAGGTCGAAGGAGAGATCGGAAGCGAAATTGACAATATAAAAAAGGTGAGGCTACGCTTTCTAATTAATCAACGACATAGGATGCTCGCCCCAGCGGAAGTCGAGATATTAAAAGCAGGCGTAAGCCAAGGAAAGGTATCCGGGAAATCGTATAAATACCAAGGGAATATGGCATATATGGAATTTCCCATAAACCTGAAGTCAGGTGAAAAACTACAGATAAAAATTCGAAAGAGTAAACAAATTGAAAATTCAGTTATTGCTTGTGATGAAATACAACTATTTTAAAATGATAATGTGCATGGTCTGTGTATGGACGTCTGTCGGGTGTATGAATTTAGCCGATAAAAAAACGACCGTGGAAATAAAAGATAATAAACGACATTATTATCCTATTCTGGCGGGGCAGCAGAAAGATATTTCTTTTAACCTGAAGAATACGGGTGAGCACCCATTAATGATAACTGATATCATAACTTCATGTGGCTGTCTAAAAGTCAATGATGATAAAAATACATTTAGCGTTCCACCAGGAAAAGAACGTCTATTAACGTTGAGTTATAATAGTTCAAAGAATGTAGGATATGTAAAACATTATGTAACACTCTATGGAAATTTTGTGTCGGGGGAAATACAGGAAATCGAATTTGATATTAATGTAGTGCCAAATGCCATGTATACGAAAGACTACGAAGAGCTGTACAAAGAGGAGGTTGATGCAGAAGGCGGATTTAAACGATTTGTAGATGGGGACGAGAATAATAAAGGATATTATATGGATGAAGATTTTGATAAAAGCATACATGAAAACAGATAGTTTGTAACTCAAAGAGATACATTGTAGTCCTTTGGGATTAAAATCGATGTAGATAGTCTGAGGGTGTTTTTGACACTCCTGGAAATTTATTGGGCATTATATTTGTTGCAAGTGGGTAAGTGTTATATTTTTCAATCGATTATGTAAAATATCGGTTAACTTAATTACCCAACTTTGTATGAATATAGACATCTATGATCCTAAGGAGCTATTAAATGTATTGATAAATATAGAAAGTGAATTAGAAATGGCTATGAATAAACATTGCCCTGATTCACGTTTTTCAATTGATGTTGATCCCGACAAGGCGCTTGAAAGTTTTTTGAATCGGCAGGATGTAAAGGGAAATGAAGTGGGTTTTTTGTCTACTCAAATTGCGTTATTGCATCTGCGTCGCGAAGTTGAAAAGACCAAGGGAGTGGTTGTCGATACAAATAATCTGCGGGCATGGGAAGATTTTCACCAGAGGGATAACGACAAAGGAAATCAAAAGAAAGTAGAAGAAAAGGCGATAGCTGGATTATCCATAGGGACCGGGCTTAACTATGTGATGTTGGCCATTACACTAGCATCTATTATGATAATGGGTTATTTTTTTCTTTTCAACTGATCGGCATAGGACGTGAATAATGTCCTGTACTGACAAGGACATTATTCAACCTAGTTAGCATGAGAAAAAAAGTAATTTTATGTTATTTTTTCTGGAGTATTATTAACCTAGCATATGCACAGAAAAAGAGTTTTAATGAACGTTATGTAGAAGTTTCGGTGTCGCTGATTGCAACCGATATTCAACAAGCAAGGCGTGTGTCTGACTCGCTTTTAAACGTCGCGAAGACAGATGAAGAACGGGCAAAAGCATATATGCTTTCCGCCAATATACATAAGAATCTGGAAGAGAGGGCTTTTGCCATTCAGCAGGCTACATATGCAGATGAAATAGCGAAAGCTTCCCTTAATCCCACGTGGCAAGCTGGTACAGCTGGCTTTTTATCCACTTCATTTCGGGAAGTAGGCTTACTTAAAGCTGCCGCACGGTACATCAATCAGGCAGAGGAAGCAAATAACAAGCTCGTGGATAACCCAATGCACATCCTGACGAAAATCAATATTTTTCATGAACGGGCGTTTCAGGCTATGGCTGCAGGGGATTATGAAAAAGCTGAAAATGCTGTATTGAAGGCAAGTAAATTTATAACTTTTAGCGGAGAAGAGGACAAACATTCGAGATTGATTAAAGCTACTAACCATCAGCTTTTGGGATTATGTTATCTTTATTTAGGGAGTTTAAAAGAGGCTGAGAAGATGTATCAGTCGTCCCTGAAGCAGATCGGAGATGAAGAAAGCAACTTGAAGCCGTACATTTTTCGGGGATTGGCAGAAATAGCTTTAGCCCAAGACAGTGTTGCAAAAGCCAAGGAATATTTAGGGCGTGCTGCACCTTATTTGGAAACAAGCGGATTTGAGGAGTTGAAGGCAAATGTTTATCGTACGTTCACGAAATATTATTGGAAAATAGGCGATATCGATAATGGCAAAAGATATGAAGATCTATTGACAAAAATAAAAGATGAACAAGAGAGGGAAGCTAGAAGAGTGTCAGATGAACTTTTCGAGGAAATGTACAACGCTAAAGAAAGCTATAGAAGTAAGTTTAAAATAGCGGTGATTACATTATTTTGTTTGGCTATTATGGCTATATTTTTGGCTCTATATGTCTTTTTTCTCCGCAGAACTAAATCTACTGATGCCGTCATGGAAGACGATGAACGTATCACATCCAAAAATCCCGAACTATTGAACACAGATAACGGTGAGATAAGGGATATTAACATGTCTAAAGAAACGGAGCAGCGTTTATTAAGAGATATAGATCGATACGAAGAGGAACTTTATTTTTTAGATAAAAATATTTCACTTAGTTCTATCGCGAGATCACTGAATACAAATCAACGCTATGTTTCTTATATTATTAGGAAATATAGGGGAAAAGATTTCTACAGTTATATTCAATCTTGTCGTATACAGTTCATTATAAATCGTATCAAGGCAGACCCAGCGCTCCTCGATTATAAACTGGCACATCTGGCAGATATGAGTGGTTTTGCCAACCTCAGCAAATTCTCCATTGCATTTAAAGCAGAAACTGGTTTGCCTCCCTCTGCATTTGTACACTTTCGAAAGAAAGAATTAGGTAGAGGTTGAGGATCAATTGCTCACTCCACTGAAAGTCTTTCTCTTTGGCGAAAATATGACGCTATGGATGATGTGTTTATTTTATAGTTAACGTGTTGTTATTCAATATTTTTCATTTTTGTTTGATTGTTTTTTAATTAGGGAAATAGGATTTGAGACAGGGTTTTGAGACATAGATTCACGAATAGTTAACCTACTTTTGTGATGTCTTTTATCAAGAAAAGATAGTATTTGTTTGCTCAACATGTTTTACCAGTAGTGGTATAATTTTCATAGGTAGATTGGAATGATGGTATGGTCTCCCCGGCCGTATCATCTTCCTTAATTTGAAAAGAAATGGAGAGCCTTAATAATAGGGGATTATTGACCGCATTCTATTCGGATAATAAAAGACATAGATCGATGACGATAATTATGATTCATGAGAAGAAGGAGTTGACTAGCTGATATTAGACCATGAAAAAGACAAAAAAGGATATTGAAATAGAAGCAGTAAAAGCTATTGTTTCAGGCGAATTATTTTTGGAGGAAGCTATGCATAAGTATTATGTTAAAGACAGAAGAACCATGATAAAATGGTTAAAGAAATGGCACTTAGGAGACCGTTTTCCAAAAAAATTGAAAAATATATAATCTATAAATACTAACGAAGAACATGAAGATTAAAAAACAACAAATTATGAATTGGCCTGCTTACATAAGCATTGCTTTGTTGGCTCTAGCATGTACAAAAGCGCCAGACGACGATTTAATTGATGATGTAGAAGAACTACCCATCCTCGATGAGTCAATACCAGCTGTTATTCCGCATATATACATCAACATAGATGGAAATGCAGAAGTTATAGAGAAAGATACGTATCTGTATGCTGAAATTCAAATCGAAGGTAATGGAAAATATAATGACATTGGAACTGAATCTATTGTAAGAACGCGCATCAAGGGGCGTGGAAACTCAACTTGGGGCCGCCCCAAAAAGCCGTACCGTTTGAAGCTGGATGAGGCGGCGAAGGTATTGGGACTTCCAGAAGCAAAAGATTGGGTGTTATTGGCAAATTATTATGATTATACATTCATGACGAATGCAGTGGCAATGAAAATTGCTAAACAATTGGGCATGCCTTATACAAACGACATTATTCCAGTAGACTTAACTATCAATGGTGAATACCGTGGGAACTATAATTTGACGCAACAGATCGAGGTAAAAAAGAACCGGGTTGATGTTGGGGATGACGGTATTTTATGGGAGTTGGACAAGTATTTCGATGAGGATCCTTGGCAGTTCAAATCAAACCACTTGAACTTACCGGTGATGCTAAAGGATCCAGATATGGAGTCGCAGGCACAATTCGATCAACACATAAAAGAATTTCAAAATTTTGAAGACCTACTATTTGCCAGCAATTTTCCTAACAATAATTATGGTAACGTTTTTGACAAACAACAATTTATCAATTTTCTTATTGTGAATAATTTGACCAGGAATGCTGAAATTAACCATCCCGGAAGCACCATGATGCACAAGAGATCCGGTGGAAAATTTACGATGGGTCCCATATGGGATTTTGATTATGGTTTTGGCCTAGATGAAAGAACATATCTCTATTTCAATTACGTTGAATTACCGTTAACAACGGAAAACGACGATCGTCCGGGATCTGAATTGTATAAACGCTTGTTAAAAGATCCTGAATTGCGAAAAATTTATCATGATACATGGAAACATTATCGCAATACGAAGTTTGATGAACTTATGAGTTTCATCGAGCATTATGCGGCGACGATCCGAGAATCACAAAAGAAAGACTTTGAAGTGTGGGGATTTGGAAACCGTCGAGGGGATTGGAAAGCTGGAGAACAGGATGATTTAGGAAAAAGCAAAGCTGACCTCAAAACATGGCTTAGAAAACGTGTGAAGTATATCGATGGGGAGATGTCCAAGCTTTAAAAGGCACGGCTTCATAAAGCGTGTAAAACTAGGTCTTGCGCGCTTTACGGTTAATCCTCTTTTTCGTAGCCACCCATACAATCCATGCAGGCATTAGCATATGCATCATATTCGTCATAAGCAGCACCTACTTTCCCAAACAATGTAATAATCCGATCCAATCTTATTCTAATGCCCGTATCCAATAATATAAAAACACCTTCGGATTTGTTTTCTTCCAGTTTAACAACTTGTCCCAATGCCTCATCAACCTGCTGGTCATGGTTAAAAAAGAATATTTTACCCCTACGTGCTTTTTTGATCTCTTCTTCTACGGTCTCACGGTATTCCCAGGCCACCGGGAGATAGGCATTGTTGGAAGATATGTTCTTATTATTCATAATGCGTTTAATCTGTTCTATACGATCAAAGGGTTAGTTCAACCTTCTCACCTGTTTTACTGGATTTATAAATAGCATCTATTATTTTTAAATCTTTTAAGCCTTCTTCACCGTCAACCGGTATAATAGGTTCTTTTCCCTCCAGGATAATAGAAGCCATCTCCTCCATTTGTAAGGTTTGATGGGTAATGTGCTGTTGGGTAAGTTTGCCTTTATGCGTTCGGCCTTCGATCGGTCCGTAACCAGTAGAGGGTTGCATCTCCGCAAAACCTTTTTCGCCGTTCAAGAAAAATCGATCAAGATTATTCATATTATATGTAGATAAGCAGGAAGATATGGCACCGCTTGGAAAACCCAGTTGAAATAATATTGTTTCATCCACATCCTCCTTAAATTTTACAGGGTCTGTCTTCATTTCCTGCGCCGTCACCCATATGGGTTCTTCCCCGACCATGTAGCGGGCGCCATTGACAGCATAAATCCCAATATCCATCAAAGAACCTCCGCCAGCTAGCGCTTTATCCAATCTCCATTGGTTAGGGTCGCCAATCCGAAAACCACTCTGTCCTTGGAAGAAAAGAATTTTACCGAAATCACCATTTTTTCTCATCTTGACGACTTCGAGTGTTTTTGGTTCAAAGTGCAGACGATATCCCACCAATAACTTGACGTTAGCATCCTTACATGCCTGAACCATTTCTTCCCCCTCTTTGGCATTTAAACCCATTGGTTTCTCGCAAATCACATGTTTCCCAGCTTTAGCGGCTCGTATGACTTGATCATGATGCAGCGCATTCGGCGTAATTACATATACCGCATCGATATCCGGATTATTCTTTAAGTCATCAAAATTTTCGTAATTGTAGCAGTTTTTCTCTGGAATTTGGTATTTCGATTGCCATTCCTTAACCTTCGCAGGTGTACCGCTGATCACACCCACCAATTTAGCTTTTTTGCACGCCTTCATAGCCTCTGCAACACGTGTTCCATATCCACCAAGCCCCATAATAGCCACCCGTAAAATGGGACCATCATAGGGTTCGCTATCAAAACGAAATAAGTCAAATTGCCATACTGAAGGGAGTAAAGGTAACGCCATGGCCGAATAAGTAATCTTCTGGAGAAAGTCTCTTCGTGTACGCATAGTGGTCGAGTTTAGTGTTTTATCATCTTATAGTTAACAATAAAAGGAAGAAAAGGTTTAAAAGTGGGTTTCTTTGTGAAAATCGAATAATCTAAACCTTTTTACGGTTCAATATGTTCATTTAAAAACAGATAAGACTATGGTATTACCGATTATATTTGCGGTTCTGTTTATTGCACTTGGAATTTTCTTCGTGATCAGGAGCCAAAAGAAGAAAGAAACGCGTAAACCCAGATGAGGCTGAGCGGGATAATGGAAAATATACGTTCAATACCTCGTACATGGAAGTGGATAGGAGGGGTTCTGCTATTAGTGCTTATAATAGCATTGTCATTAGGTGGATATTACGCACGTAATTGGAAGCCTAAAATCAAAGCAAAATTGGAAGAAGTTGTCCAACAAAAGAGCAAGGGTCTGTATACGTTGACTTATGACGATATAGAGCTGCATATCTTAACTGGTACTGTCCGTCTAAAGAATGTAGAACTGTTTTCTGATTCAATAGTTTACCATGAGCAGATTGCGTCGAAGACCGCACCAGATAATCGTTTCCATGTCAAATTAGAATCCTTAGAAGTGGAAGGTGTGAGCCTCTGGTCAGCTTTAATACGCAAAAAGTTATTTATCAGACATGTCGCATTGAGCGGAGCGGACTTGCTCGTGCTTACTGAATCCCATGTTTATAACGAGACAGTCAAGCGTGATAGTACTACTTCGTTGTATGACCGTATTAAAGAGACATTCAAGGCGATACAAGTAGATAAAGTGAGTCTAGACCGTTTTAATATCGTGTATTCAAAAACAGAAAGCGGTAATACGAACGAGATAAAAGCGGACAGCGCACAATTCCGATTTTATGATATTCTGGTAGACGAAAACTCAGCACAAGATTCCACACGACTCTATTATTTTAAAGCGCTACAAGTAGATGTTCCTAAGTTT
Source organism: Sphingobacterium chuzhouense (assembly GCF_014692525.1). Classification (GTDB taxonomy): domain Bacteria; phylum Bacteroidota; class Bacteroidia; order Sphingobacteriales; family Sphingobacteriaceae; genus Sphingobacterium; species Sphingobacterium chuzhouense. The sequence goes on along the minus strand of NZ_JACNYL010000003.1, from coordinate 700,145 downwards.
CAATACGAGATTCCGAACAGCCCTTATAAAGTAGGTTTTGATCGGCTGATGTTAGATAGCAAGGAAGACAAACTATTGCTAACTAAAATCAACTTAGCACCGAAGATTAGCAAAGTGGATTATTTCCGGAATGATAAGGAGAATAAAGCGCTGATTTTTCTAGACTTTGATACTATTCGATTGGAAAAGATCCGATTTCGAGAGATATTCGATAGCCAGCGGATTTCATCTAGATATGTATATGTGATGGGGGGTAAAACCTCTTTTCACAAAGACAAACGCTTTCAAAAAGATAATGTAAACAAGATAGGAGAGGCGCCACATCAAAAAATAATGGCCGTTAATCAACCTTTTTGTTTCGATACCGTTTTCGTAAAAAATGTAGATCTTTCCTATCATGAGATGAGCGGAAAATACCTTCGTGAAGGTATTCTTACTTTTCAACAGGCGCACGGTCATCTGACGAATGTTACCAACGATACAAGTCAATTAGAAAAGGATAAATTCATGCGAGCAGATTTGCAGGCAAACCTAATGGGGTCAGGAAAATTGCATGCCTTATTTGGCTTCGATATGCTTAGCAAAGATGGTCGTCATTCTTACGCAGGGACATTGGGAAACATGGAAATATCAGCCTTTAATCGTATAATTACACCGTTACTCAATCTACAGTTTGCTTCAGGTAATATACGCCGTATACGCTTTGACATGCAAGGAAATGACTATAGAAATTGGGGCAAATTTTATTTTGATTACGATCAACTTAAAGTGAATCTTTTATACCCTCCGGATGAGGAAACCAATAAAAGAGGAAAGCGCGGGATTCTCACTTTCTTAATCAACCAGCTTTTGCTCAATGATAGTAATCCGGATGCAAATGAAGTATATCACATTGGAGAGGTAGATTACGAGCGTGTACCCGAATATTCTCACTTTAAAACTATTTGGAAGAGTCTTCAAGAAGGGTTACAGCAAACGGTCGGTTTAAGCGAAAGTACCAAACGGAAACTGAAGGAAAGGGAATAGGGCTGTCCGATTATAGAGAATTACTTATTTTTGTGGCATGTCAAAACCACTTATTGTTATCGTTGGAACGGGACCTGCGGGATTAATAGCCGCGCAGCAGCTAGCAATAAAGGGATTTGAGGTGCATATCTATGAGCAGAATAAGGCCGCTGCACGTAAATTTTTGGTGGCTGGTCATGGTGGGTTTAACCTGACGCATAGCGAAGACATCGATACGTTTATCGGGAATTATGATAAGATCGAAATACAACGTATCGTGAAATATTTCAATAACAAAGCGACCGTTGAGTGGCTCGATAAATTGGGAATTCCGACATTTATCGGTAGTTCTGGTAAGATATTTCCAGCCAAAGGAATAAAGCCTATACACGTATTACAAGCTATACTCAATAAATTAGCAGATGCCGGTATAAAAATTCACTATGGCCATCGTATGGTTGATTTTAATGAAAGAGAGATCACCTTCGTTCAGCAAAACGAATACATACAGATCCCTTATTATAAATTAATTTTGGGGCTAGGTGGGGGATCTTGGTCTAAAACAGGTTCAGATGCAAAATGGGTGAATCTATTTAAGGCAAAAGATATCCAGGTTAATGCACTTCAACCTGCTAACTCCGGTCTGAATACAAAAGATAAATTTTACACGCTTGCCGGCCAAGTATTAAAAAATATTCAGTTAAAATTTGCAGGTCACGAGAAATCGGGAGAGATAGTATTCACTTCATATGGTATTGAAGGGGCTCCTGTCTATTATCTAAATCGCTTTCTTCGTAAGTTGTCGTTTCCAAACCAGTTATTTTTAGATTTAAAACCTGCTTATACGGTAGCTTCTATCGAAAAGGTGCTCGAAAACAAAGGAAATGTAACATCTATTCTTAGAGACAGATTAAAGTTCTCGCAGACGACAATACAGTTATTACGATTTTTGGATAAAGAAACGTATACCGATTCCGGCAAATTAGCATCTGCAATCAAGAATTTCCCGATTGAGGTTGTTTCTTTTAGACCTATTGATGAGGTTATTTCTACAGCTGGGGGAGTTTCTTTTGCGGAGTTGTCTAATTCTCTGGAACTCATAAAATATCCTCATGTTTTTTGTGTTGGTGAAATGCTCGATTGGGAGGCACCAACAGGAGGCTATCTATTGCAAGCCTGCTTTAGTTCCGGTGTATGGGTGGCGGATAATATAAAGTAAAAAAAATCTTAACAAAAGCGGCTTCTCGTTGTTATATAAATAATATAAAATAACACAATATGAGCACAGAAAATCTTTATAACCAAGAAGCGATAGAGAAGTTAAAGAAAATTGTTGATCAGATTGATATCGGTATGTTAGGAACATATCCAAAAGATATCGATTATATCCATGCTGTTCCGATGAGCAGGCAGGAAGTTGATGAGGAGGGGAATATATGGTTCCTGTTTTCTTCGGAAAGTGAAACGCATAAATATCTACAGGAGAATGCTAAAGTTAGCTTATTATATGCTGATGTCCGCAATTATAGTTTTCTTAGTATCAATGGCGCTGCTGAAATTAGTCAAGACCAAGCAAGGATAGAAAAATATTGGAATAAGATGATCGAAGGTTGGTTTGACCGCGGAAAAGAAGATCCCCGTATACGCGTGTTAAAGGTTGTTCCGGATGAAGCTCACTATTGGGACACAAAATCAAATAAATTAGTGACCTTTTTTAAGGTAGCGGCGCGCGCTATTACGGGAAAAGACATCGAAACTGGCGAACAAGGTGATTTAAATATATAAAAATCTAAACGTCGCAATCGAAGTCATAAGTTCATTGAACTATTTGTGTTTTGCTAGGTTATCTATAAGAAAGGATACCCATCGTGATGGAGAAATATAGAAATGACACGGCAAAAAAAAGATTTCTACGAATTGCGCAAATTGCACCGTTGTATGAATCGCTGCCTCCAAAGTTATATGGCGGAACAGAGAGAATTGTACATTATTTGACAGAAGAATTAGTTAGACAGGGGCACGATGTAACCTTATTCGCTTCGGGCGATTCTATTACAGAAGCTAAACTGATTGCTTGCGTTGACGAGGGCTTACGGCTAAAACAAAATTGTATTGATCCGTTAACCTATCATATTATTCAAATGCAAAAGTTGAGTACCCAGGTACATGAATTTGATATTTTACATTTTCATACCGACTATCTTCACTTTCCGTTCAGCAATATGTTAGAAATACCATCTGTTACAACTTTGCACGGTCGGTTGGACATTCCCGAATTACAGGATATTTATCATACGTTCCCTTATCAAAACTTAATATCCATTTCTGAAAATCAGCGCTTACCGATTCCGCAAGGGAACTTCGTTAAAACCGTATATCATGGGCTTCCAGAAAATCTTCATCAACAGGGGGATGGGAAGGGTGACTACTTAGCTTTTTTAGGGCGGATTTCACCTGAGAAAGGTATTGAAAGAGCTGTCGAAATTGCACTGGCAACCAATACAAAGCTAAAGATTGCTGCAAAAATTGACAAGACAGATTCTACATACTATGAGAAATACGTAAAATCTCTGCTAGATCATCCTTTAATAGAATATATTGGAGAAATAAACGAACAACAGAAAACAGAATTTCTGGGGAAAGCAAAGGGATTGTTATTCCCTATTAATTGGCCAGAACCTTTCGGATTAGTGATGATCGAGGCGATGGCCTGTGGTACACCCGTGATCGCATTTCACAACGGATCTGTACCTGAAATCATGGAAAACAACGTTACCGGTTTTGTTGTAAACTCGGTTAAAGAGGCCGTTGATGCGGTAAGTCGGTTGGCATATTTGTCACGAAAAAAAATACGCGGCGTTTTTGAACAACGTTTTACGGCTGCACGTATGGCCGAAAACTATGTTGACGTATACCATTTCCTACTTAACAATACGTTAAAAAACGTTCCTCGAAGTACTATACCCATATTAAATAAACCAGCATGAAAGAAGAAATTGCACAAGAAGAAGAATATCACATCTCATCTGATGCCGTTAATTCAGACGAGGTCAATATGGTATTAAATTATTCAAATACGTTTGCAGTTTTTGACCGATCAGGGAATATCCATCCTCATGGAAAAATGGTGCAGGGGATTTATCACGAAGGAACCCGCTTTATCAATACGTTAATATTAAATGTTAATGACGAAAAACCACTTTTGTTAAGCGGTTCCATCAAAGAGGGAAACTCCATTTATTCAGCAGACCTTACAAATCCTGTATTAAAAAAATGTAATATTCAAGAAAATTCTGTCCATATTGAGCGGCACCAATTTGTAAGGGAGGGTGCCTTTTACGAAGAAATTAAAGTATTACAATATGAACCCCAACGCTGTTCATTCAATTTAAGTCTAGATTTTGATGGAGATTTTAGAGATATTTTTGAAATCAGGGGAATAAAAAGAAAAATAGAGGTAAACAACGTGTATCCTATTGATCACGACGAATATTTTGAAACCACCTATTTAGGAATGGATGGTATCGAACGTTCTTTTGAAGTTTATTTTCAGTCTGATGCCGAATATACATTAGAAAAAAATCGAGCTGTCTTTTTCATTAATTTAATTCCTAAAAAAGTAGTAACAATTCAATATTGTATTCATTTCTTGACAGGGAAAGAGAAAAAAGACACTATTTCTTATGCTGAGGCCAGCAAACTAAATCGGTTTGAGTTAAACCAAAGCAAAACCCTATTTGCTGATATTAAAACCTCTAATACGCAATTTAACCACTGGTTATATCGCTCGGAGAAGGATTTTATATCCTTACTTTCTCAAACCAATTATGGAAGATATCCTTATGCAGGTGTTCCTTGGTATAACACGCCTTTTGGAAGGGATGGGATAATTGCTGCGATGGAAATCTTATGGATTAATCCAGAAATTACAAAAGGAGTATTATTATTTTTAGCAGCGAACCAAGCTGTTGATCTCATTCCAGAGAAAGATGCCGAACCTGGGAAAATACTCCATGAAGCACGTAATGGAGAAATGGCAAATACGGGCGAAATTCCTTTTAAGCAATATTATGGAACAATAGATGCCACGCCATTATTTATTATGCTAGCGGGGATGTATTATGATCGTACAGGCGATTTGAATCTGATTAAACAAATCTGGCCAAATATTATCGCCGCAATCGATTGGATTAATAAATATGGGGATATTGATGGTGACGGATTCGTAGAATATATACATAAGTCTAAAAATGGTTTGACGAATCAAGGCTGGAAAGATTCCTTTGACTCCATCATCCATGAAAACAATCAGCTTGCTGATCCACCTATTGCACTATGTGAGGTTCAAAGTTATGTCTACGGTGCAAAACGTCATGCAGGAAAACTGGCTTTAGAACTTGGTAATCAAAATTTGTCTTCGAAACTATTCGATGAAGCTGCTGTATTAAAAAAGAGCTTTAATGAACGTTTTTGGGATGAGGAATTATCCACTTTCGTTTTGGCGCTCGATGGCCATAAAAAACCTTGCAGAGTAAAGTCTTCTAATGCGGGGCACTGTTTATTCACCGGAATTGCAGACAAAGACAAAGCTCTTATACTCGCGGACACCCTACTTGATTCCGATATGTTCAGCGGATGGGGTGTCAGAACGCTATCGTCATCATCTGGAAGATATAATCCGATGTCCTATCATAATGGCTCCGTCTGGCCTCACGATAATGCATTGATCGCTTATGGACTATCAACGTATGGCTTACAAAAGCATGTTTTAAAAATTATGGAAGCTATATTTGATGCCTCCTTATTTATAGAGTTGCAAAGGGTACCTGAACTATATTGTGGTTTTGAAAAAAGACAAGGTATAGGGCCAACAGCGTACCCTGTTGCCTGCTCACCACAAGCTTGGGCAGTTGGGACCGTTTTTATGCTGTTACAGTCTTGTTTACGGATCGACATAAACGCTGTAAATAAAACAATTACTTTCGATCGAATTACACTTCCAGATTATCTTAATGAAATCCGTCTCTCCGATTTAAAATTAGAAAACGAAAAATGTAGCATAATCATTAACCGTTCGAAATATGGTGATGTTAGTTTTAATATTCTCTATAAACCGGATGACTGGGAAATTGTTATAAACTAAACACAAACGAAAAAGGATGATACAGATAAATTGTTTTATAATTGGTATTATCAGTATGGGATTGGTCAGTTGTCAGCAACAGACTAAAGACAAGCGTATGGGCGAAACAATAGCGGATAGTACGTCGGAGGTACTTGATACCTTATCGCAATACGATACAATAATAAGTGTTCAAGATTCAGACACTTCTTTAAATCAAGCGACGGTTGATACGCCTCCTAAATTTACGATCCGTGAAGGAGTCCACAATCTAAGTTTACAATGGATAAGCTGGGAAGAGATGGGGGAAGCGGAGATCAAATATCTTGGTGATAATGTTTACAATATTGAAGGAGAGCAACAAAGCTCGGCAAATAGTGACTATTTAAAGCTAAAGGGTACACTGGAACCTATATCGGAGAATGAGTTGATTTTTGATGGAATCGTCGAGCATCAGATTACACATTTAAATCAAGGTCAACCCTGTGTGAAAAAGGGAAAACAAATATTTAAATCAACAAAAAATCGGAGATACTGGAGGATGCAGGATATGCAAAATTGTGAAGGTGGGAGTGTTACTGACTATATAGATATCTATTTTTAACGCTATTGCTTGGCATAGGTTAGCAGATTACATTGGATTTTCTTAACGTGGTAACCTTAATGTCGGATTATATGCGGTATAAAACGGCTTTTATCTGTTGTAATTGGCATATCAGACTCTCTGAAAGATATACCACAAGCCTCTTGACCGATAATCCAGCTGCCGATAATCGAAAAGCCCGTATCTTCATGGTGTAAATTAGCCAACTCTTGATAGATGTAGCCTTCTTCCCCGTATTCGCCTTCGGTATGGTATATCATCTGTTTGTCGTAATACATCTCTATATTAGCACCTTCACGCGATAGAATAGGTTTTTTAACAAAATGTTTCAAGTGAGCCGGTTCCATAAAATAAGCAGCTAAGAGGTGGGGATGATTAGGGAATAATTCCCAGAGAATAGGAAGTATCGCTTTGTTAGATAGCAACATCTTCCATGAAGGTTCTATCCATTGTGCTTGGTTCGGATCGTTTATAATATGCACAGCGAACTCTTCACGCGTCATCCATTCCCAAGGATATAATTTGAAAATAGATAGAATGGGTTCACCCTCGAGATCTACAAAACTATTGCCAGTCCAGCCGATATCATCGATATAAATAAGTTTTGTTTCTATACCTGCCTGAAGCGCGGTATCCCGCAGATATTCAACGTTCGTTAGATCCTCTAAGGTCTCTTTGGCACAGGAAAAATGTAAAATATTTCCCTTAAGATAGGGCTTTAATTCGGCCCAACTTTGTATCAACTGTTCGTGTATACCATTGAACTGGTCTGTAAGTTCGGGAAAGTAATGGTTCTTCCAATACCATTGTACAATACCGGTCTCGAAAAGAGAAGTTGGTGTGTCCGCATTGAACTCAAGCATCTTTAACTCGCCATGTAAGACATCATATGCAAAATCGAAGCGTCCATATATGGAAGGCTCATCATTCTCCCAGGTGCGCTCAATATGAGGGATCATAAAAGGCGGTATATGAAAATGCTGATACCTCTTGTTCTTAATGATATACTCAACGGCATCCAGGCACATTTGCCACAGTTCGTTGGTCGCTTTATAGATCAGATCGGCATCTCGATTACGGATCTCATAATAATAGTCGTCGATCCAGTATGGTATGTCATCCAGTGTATGGTAACCATATCCGATAGATGCCAAACGAGACTGCCATTGCGGATCGATACGCAATTTTTTAATTTGCATCAGGAACCGTAAGAAGAACGAGTGCTAGAAGTTGCACTACGGCCAAAACCGCCACGCTGAGCCTGATAAGCGGCCGCCTTTGCGGCATTGGTACCGGCTATCGATTGTGGATGTAAATTGTTATTTGCATATCCGAAGCCGCCTCCTAAATGTCTAAAAGCCATAAACCAGAGTAGGGCAGAGCCCATCCCACCTCCAGAATGTCCTTGTGAATAGCTATCGGTAACTTCTGTATAGGCTGCCGTCGTGTCTGCACGCATAAATATACGCTGCTTGCCTTCAACATGTTGTTGATCTTTGGGCTGTGCGCAAGAAGCTAATACAGAAGTGATCAAAACTAATTTGATACTTTTTGTTGCTGTTTTTCTCATTATTGTACAGTTACATAGATCGGCACTTTGCTCAATGTGGCTGATGAATCCATTGTATTCCAAGTTCCCGGTGCCAAGGGCGTTATGATGGTATCACTTGCAGCAGTAATTTGTTCGCCATTGAACCAGATACGCTGTGAGGTGATATGAAGTACCGAGTCTCCTTGAGTCACCGTTTTCAAAGTGACCTCCCGTGCCGATTTTTTATCCAATTGCTCCAATGCTTGTTCGTTTTGTCTGTTATGACAAGACGTGATGCTGATAAAGCAAAGTACCGATAATAAATATTTCATCTATTGTTTTTTCTTATAACTAACGAGAGCTCAGACAAACGATTATTGCCTTGTGCCAATGATTTTCACATCTCGGTTTCATATACTGATTTACTTCACAAATTTAGCTAAAATACCGTAGATTCCCGCACCGAACATTGTAAATATTCTCCATGTGCGCACTTTTTTCGCGGCGATAAAAGGTCTCTGCAAAGTACCAGCCGATAGTGTACAATTCGTTATAGTACAAATTTGTATTTCGGTCTCTCAGGAAATTTATTTTAGAAAAACTTTCGCGTGAACCATATGTTCTTCTTTATGTAAACAACTCATAGAAATAGAAAGATAAAAACTAAATTGCCATGAAAAAAAATGAACAGGAAACTTCTGGATGCCCCTTTCATTCTAAAATGAATGATCTGCAGAAGAATAAAGTCTCGAGTGAGGGGAAACCGATGACAACAGATCAAGGTGTAAAAATAAACGACGATGCGAACTCATTGAAGGCTGGCGAACGAGGCGCTTCTTTATTAGAAGATTTTATCCTTCGTGAGAAAATTACCCATTTTGACCACGAACGTATCCCGGAGCGGATTGTACATGCCCGCGGTTCCGGTGCTCATGGCTACTTCGAACTATATGAAGATATGAGTAAATATACTCGTGCTCGAATTTTTACGGATACCGAGCATCGAACTCCAGTTTTTGTCAGGTTTTCTACTGTAGCTGGAAGCAAAGGTTCCGGGGATCTGGCACGGGATATTCGGGGATTTGCCGTTAAGTTTTACACGCAGGAAGGTATATTTGATCTTGTCGGAAATAATACGCCTGTATTTTTTATCCAAGACGCGATGAAGTTTCCGGATATTATACATTCGGTGAAACCTGAACCTGACTGGGAGATTCCGCAAGCAGCGTCTGCACACGACACGTTCTATGACTTTATTTCGCTGGCCACCGAATCGTTGCATAATCATATGTGGGCAATGAGTGATAGGGGTATTCCGAGGAGCTACCGGATGATGGAAGGTTTTGGCATTCATACCTTTAGACTGGTCAACGCGCAGGGAGAATCACATTTTGTCAAGTTTCATTGGAAACCAAAATTAGGTATTCATTCCGTTACCTGGGATGAGGCAGTAAAAATAAACGGCGCAGACCCTGATTTTCATCGGCGCGATTTGTGGGAGGCTATAGAAGCTGGACATTTTCCTGAATGGGAGCTTGGTTTACAGATCATTCCGGAAGAAGATGAACATAAGTATGAGTTCGACCTGCTGGATGCAACCAAGTTTGTTCCCGAAGAACTTGTGCCTGTAAAAATTATCGGGAAGATGACATTGAATCACAACCCAGACAATTTCTTTGCAGAAACCGAGCAGGTGGCTTTCCATCCCGGACACATTGTGCCGGGTATCGATTTTACGAATGATCCATTATTACAAGGACGACTTTTTTCTTATACGGACACGCAGCTTTCTCGTTTGGGGGGACCTAACTTTCGGGAAATACCCATCAACCGTGCGGTCAACGAAGTGCACAATAACCATCGCGACGCGCAAATGCGCATGACGATAAACAAAGGTAAAGCGGCGTATTTCCCTAATACAATAGGTGGGGGATGCCCGCATTTAGCGAAGATGGCAGAGGGCGGGTTTACATCCTTTGAGGAGCGGATAGACGGCAAAAAGATTAGGGACAGGAGTCCCAGCTTTAATGATCATTTTTCGCAACCGGCTTTGTTTTTTAGGAGTTTAACAACGTGGGAACAGACTCATTTGATTAATGCTTACGCATTTGAATTGGGGAAATGTATGTTAGATCCGATTAAACAACGCATGTTGTGGCTTTTGTCACAGATAGATAATCGGTTAGCCACGGCTGTGGCAGACAAGCTGGGAATGCAAATACCGACCGGTATAGAAGAACCTATAAATCAAAACATTGGTGCCGATGCGGATCCGCACAAACATGAACCTCCTGCGGTTAAACATTATTTGGAAAAGTCAGAGGCCCTCAGCCAAGAACGGTTGCCGGCCGCCACTATAGAGAGCAGAAAAATTGCCGTATTGGTGGCGAAAGGGTTTGATTCGGCTGCGTTACAAAAGATGAGAACGTATCTCGAAGAGCTAAAACATGCGAATTTTCTACTTATAGCACCACATGGTGGTACTGTATCTAGCGAAGATAACAGAGAGCACAAAGTGGACCATGCATTGATGACAACGGAAAGCGTACTTTTTGATGCATTGTATATCCCTGGAGGTGCCAAGAGTATACAAGTGCTTAAACAAGAGGGAAAGGTGTTTAAATTTATAAATGAAACGTTAAAGCATTGTAAGACAATTGCCTTTGACGGGGACGCTGAAGAACTGTTTCAACTTTCGGCTGCAAAGGACTTTGTCAATGATGAAGCCATTTTATTGAACGGAACGCCAGAACAGTTTGCCAGCGCACTGGCTAAACACCGAAACTGGTTGCGAGAGCCACATACCACACATATAGCCGTCTAAACAACGGGGTTATATCGAATAGTTGGCGAGCATTACGCTGGCCAACTATGTTTACTAATTATAATTTTACACCTGTTCCCATTCCTCACGTGTCGGAATCTACTGGGTAGCTGTTTTGTCTTTTTCAGGCAATACCGCCCAGATGACATTGGCGGCGTCGTCGGAAACGAGCATATAGTGTGGTGTGAACACCACCGCTACCGGACGACCGTAGACCTCAGCTTTTTCTTTGTTAGCGATAAAACCTGTCAAGAAGTCTTCGGGTTCCCCTGTAGGTTTGCCTTGTTCAAATGGAACGAACACCACTTTGTACCCAACCAAGCTCGAGCGATTCCAAGATCCATGTTGGCCAATGTATGCACCTTGTTGGAAGGCCGACGTCTTGCTAAATGCTAAGCCTAATGACGCAGTATGCGAACCAAGCGCGTAATCTGGCGTAAGCGATTTGGTGGTCAACGAATCAGGTGCGGTTCCCAGATGTTGGTCGTGTTGGGGATTCCATCGGGGGTCGATATGCTTGCCCCAGTAGGTATATGGCCAACCATACCAGCCACCGAATTGTACTGCGGTAATATAATCGGGCACAATTTCGTCGCCCAACTCGTCCCGTTCATTTACGGCAGTCCACAATTGCTTTGTGGTGGGTTCCCAATCCATGCCTACCGGGTTCCGTAGGCCCGCAGCATATATCTGCCTACCGGATCCATCAGGATTGATCTCGAGGATCAGCGCTCTGCCAGCTTCCTTGTCCATGCCGTTTTCACCGACGTTGCTGCCTGACCCAACAGATATATATATCTTGGATTTATCTTCGTTTGTAGTGAGGTTGCGCGTCCAGTGGTTATTATACCCTCCTGCGGGTAGCGAGAGAACCTTTTCAGGTTTGCTTGTTACTTTTCCTGTAGAAGGATCATATGGGAACCGCACTAACGCATCGGTGTTTGCTACATAGAAAAAATTACCGATTATCAACATGCCATAAGGTTGTGATAGGTTCGTTAAAATAATGTCTTTCTTGTCAGCTATACCATCATTATCTTTATCCCGGAAGCGCAGTATCTCGTTAGGACTTTTATCGCGAAAAAGATTGCGGGAGTTCTCTTTCTCAGGATCTTCTCTTTCCTTTTCTGTTCGCGACTGGGCCACAAAAACATCCCCGTTTTCCGCTACATAAATGTTGCGCGGGCTATTAAGGTCGCGAGCGAATGCGATTACCTGATATCCTAATGGTGCAGTTGGCGTACTTTCGCCGTTCCAGCCAATTACTTTTGCAAATTTGTTCTGTGGTGGTGTATCGAAAGGCGCTTTTAATTTGACATCGACACCATATTCGTTGGTAATAGCGCTGGTATCGTCGTCACGGATTAATGTATCGGTTTCGTTCGAGGTTTTATTGCCTGACTGGCCGCAGGAAATTAGAAGGACTATGGCTGGTAATAGTATTGCTAAATGTCTTGTCCGAGATACAATCTTCTGTTTCATATGTTATTGTCTGTTTGCTTATTATTTTAGTAACAATTTTTTAAAGGGATGGTTCCCATAAAACGGCAGTTTCTCTTGACTTTGTCATAAATAGGTATAAAGGATTCACATTTTGGGATGCCAAAAAACAGTACTGACTTTAAATTGTTCATATGGCAGATCTATTGGTAGTGGAATGATGTATATGTTATGGAGAAATGTGTAAACTTCGAAGTTATCATTATCGGTGGTAGTTACGCCGGCCTGTCAGCGGCTATGTCCTTAGGCCGTTCTTTACGCTCTGTATTAGTTATCGACAGCGGACAGCCTTGCAATTTGCAAACTCCGCATTCGCAGAACTTCCTTACGCATGATGGGCATACGCCCGGTCAGATCGCTGCAGAAGCCAGAAGGCAACTCATGAAATACGACACTATAAAGTTTCATCATGGTCTTGCCGTTGGGGCTTCGAAAACAGACCAAGGATTTACGGTGACTACCCAGACTGGTGAGACCTTCAGTGGGCAAAAACTCATATTTGCCACTGGTATAAAAGATATTATGCCCGATATTCCGGGTTTTTCGGAATGTTGGGGAATAACCGTGATTCACTGTCCATATTGTCATGGTTATGAATTTCGTAATGCGAAAACGGCCATTCTTGCCAATGGAGCGAAAGCTTATCATCTAGCGTCTTTGATAAACAACTTGACGGATGATCTTACGCTTCTCACGAATGGTAGAGTTGAGCTTGATTTTCCTGCTGCGGAGAAATTGAAAGCGAATGATATCGCGATTACGGAGAAAGGGGTTGTCGAGATCGTACATCAAGATGGTCGTGTTGAAGAGGTGGTTTTCGCAGATGGTAGCCGTGAGACATTTAAAGCGGTATATGCTGCTTTACCTTTCGAACAGCATTCAGATATTCCTGTAGTGTTGGGCTGTGCTTTGACGGAATACGGTTATATCCGTGTCAATACGCTGCAAGAGACCACTGTAGCAGGTGTTTTTGCTTGTGGCGACAATGTCGAAATGATGCGCTCGGTAGCAAATGCTGTGGCTTCTGGAAATGCTACCGGAGCGCTCGTCAATAAAGAGCTTGTGGACGAGCGTTTCTGACCGTATGGGTCCAGGACGCTCTACAGATTTATATTGTGGGAGTTTTTTATTTCGGCCATGACAAACGTACTGTGTGTACTGCCGATGCTTTCGAGTGTGCCTAGTTTGTTGAATACAAACTCTTGGTAATGCTTCATATCCTTTGCAAACACTTTTAAAATAAAATCATAATCGCCGGAGACATTATAGCACTCTACCACTTCATCGATCTTTAGGATCTCTGTTACTAGCCGATGACCCACCTGACGGTCGTGTCGCTTCAGTTTAATGTTACAGAAAACGATAAATCCTTGGCTAAATTTCTCAGGATTGAGTAACGCGATATATTTTTTGATATATCCATTATTCTCTAACCTCCTAACTCGTTGCAGCACTGGAGTAGGCGAGAGATTCACCCGTTTGGCCAATTCTTTAATAGTGTGGTTGGAATTGTCCGCCAATATTTTCAATAACAACAGGTCCGTCTTGTCGAGTTCTTCCATAATAGCATAAAACACTTTCGAGTGGGACAAATCTACTAAACAAAAAGCTAATTATGCTAAAAATATATATTATATGGTTAAAATATCTAATTATGTAAAAAATTGTGGTTATTAATAAACAGAAACTAACTTTGTGCAGTGCATAAGTAGATGCGAGGAGATTGGGATGCTCACATCTGCAAAACTGTTCAACGAAAAAACACAGTATTATTTATGAAATTTTTAGTTACCGGAGGTACGGGATTTATTGGAGCACGTGTTGTAGTCAACCTGTGGGAACGTAAAATTCCGGTAGTCGTTGCAGACCTGAACCTGAATATAGAATGGACGAAGCAGATTGCTTTGTTAAAATATAAAAACGACGAGACCAAGCTTGCCGAATTGGAGGAGCAGATTGGTAAGACCACATTTATTGAACTGGATGTATCCGATAGAGGCGCAGTAAACAACGTTTTTTTGACTTATCCGGATATTACCCACGTTATCCATTTAGCGTATCTCATGAGTGCCGAAGTGGAAGCGGATCATTATCGGGGCGCATCTGTCAATATTCTCGGTATGGTCAATATGTTTGATATGGTGGTGGATCATAAACTGGCTCGTTTGGTGTTCGCCAGTAGTGAAACAATCTATGGGGCAAACCATAGCGCCTACGGCGATGAAGATTACGCTATTAAGGAGGATGACTTTTGTTCGCTCGACGATCATTTCTATACCTACGGTGTTATGAAAATGTTAAATGAATTTACGGCGAAGAAATATATCCAAACGAAAGGGGCAAGTATTGCCTCTATGCGTCCTCCGGTTGTCTACGGAGATGGGCGTATGCGTGGATCGGTTCTCTGGGCTTGTGAGTTTGCTACCAATCCGGCATTAGGAAAGGAGGTCAAACTGCCCTTCTCTAAGCATGCGCGTGATTGCTGGATTTATGTCGACGACGTCGCGGAGCAATTTGTTCGGCTGACATTGAAACCGGAGCTTAAGTACTTCGCGTACAACAATGGAGGACATTCGGTGACGGCAGAGGAGTTAATGCAGACTGTCGCGAGCATCGTGCCAGATGCTCGGTATGAGTTCAACGAGAGCGTGCAACGGACATCCCTGGTGGATCGTTGTGACGGCGCCCGTTTAGAAGAGGAAATTGGATTTACGCCGAGGTCGCTGGCCAATGGGGTGCGGGCGCAGATCGAGGAAGCTCGAAACAGGCAGTTACAAACCGTTTACTAGAAAAGTTCTATCTTTATAGATATTTTAAAATACTAAGCAAATATATGGTAGGATTTCGTAATACAGTGGTGGGGAGTTACCCGCGTCCGGAAAAGTTGGAAGATACAATGAAGCGGCCTGTAATGACCCAGGAAGAAGTGGATGATTACATCAAATGGGCGGCAAAAGATCAGGCTGAGTTGGGATTGGATACGATTACCGATGGCGAAGGATACCGTGAGAATATGTACTATTTCTATCAAAAGCGTATCGACGGTATTACTTTTGAAGATATGCCTAAGGTTTCTTTCGGTACGGCTGGTTTTGGAATTGAATGTCCTAGAGTAATCGGTGAACTTAAGAATCCGCGTTTTGATATTGCGCGCAATTGGAAAATCGCCCGTGACGCAGCTCCAGCCGATGTAGAGGTGAAACTGACGGTGACAGGTCCTCATGTGTTATATCGATTCAGCGTAAACGAGCGCGAAGATCTGTATCCTGATGCGCAGGCTTTATGTCGGGCGTGGGCCCATGTTTTGCGAGATGAAATCGCGGAAGCTATAGCGCTTGGATGTGAACACGTACAGTTTGATGAACCGATGTGGACGGAATCTCCGGAAGAAAGTGTTTGGGCAGCTGAAATTCTTGCTGAGTTAATCGCGTCGTTACCGAAAAAAGTGCGTATCGGATTGCATGTATGTGGTGGAAATCCTAGAAGAAAACGGGTCTATTTTACAAAATATACTGATATAGTTGATGCTTTTAAGGCCGTCCCCGTAGATGAACTTTTGCTGGAGCATTGTACACTCAGTTACAACATGCTTGAGTTGTTTGATCAGTGGGATTTTAAAGGAGACCTGGCGATCGGTGTAATAGACCAACGTAGTGACGAGCTGGAATCTGTAGAGGAAATACGTCAGCGTATAAAGCCGGCGCTGGATTACTTTCCAGCCGACCGCTTGATATTGACCAGCGAATGTGGTTTTGGACATGTACCTATTGATGTCACCCATGCTAAATTGAAACGTCTTGTGGAAGCTTCAAAGGTTCTATAACAACGGAGTTGACTAAGAGTTAGAGCCCCTTTAAATTTGTTTTTAAAGGGGTTTTTAATTAATTTGTGATATGTAAACATGGAGATTTCAATGGAGTATTCAGCAGTGTTATTGACCCTCACGAGGTAGCTATTCCTCGTAATCTATATATACATTTGATTCCCAAAAGA
This sequence comes from Sphingobacterium chuzhouense, assembly GCF_014692525.1. GTDB lineage: Bacteria > Bacteroidota > Bacteroidia > Sphingobacteriales > Sphingobacteriaceae > Sphingobacterium > Sphingobacterium chuzhouense. The sequence continues at coordinate 683,566 of NZ_JACNYL010000003.1, read as the reverse complement.
GCAACAGACGGGGTAATCGATTTTGATAGGCATCTAAAAGGTATTAAGCTGTAGGAAAGAAGAAACTTTTTTAACTGATAGCCTTAATGATTGTTTTAGAAGCTTCTTGAATGATGCCAACATCAACAGAATAAGAAATATATTTAACGCCCATACGTTTCCAATACCGTGCGCTTTCCAATTGATCTGTAAAAATGCCCACAACAATGTTTTTTTCCAGACACTTATCGATAATCGCTGTCATTTTCTCGATAACAAGCTTATGCGTGACCTGCCCGGGGACACCCAGCGACTGAGAGAGATCATAAGGACCAATGAAAACAATATCGATACCCGGCACTTGGATGATTTCTTCTAGATTCTGAATGGCTTCGGTGCCTTCCAATTGGAGGATAACATAATTTTTGTTGGCCTGTTCAAAATATTCGAAGCGGTCTTTATCGGAGAAATTGGCAGCACGCACAAAGCGGCAAACACCACGTTCGCCCTGCGGGCCAAACTTTGCGTAAGAAATCGCACGGGCAGCCTCTTCTGCACTGGTTATCTGCGGTACCTGTACGCCTTTTGCTCCGATATCCAAAGCTTTGCCTATATGGGATGGGTTAAGTTCCGGAACCCGAATAATCGGAAATGTATGGCTGATCTCTGCCGCCCTGACCAGGTTCTGCGCATTTAAAATGCTGTTGGGGCCATGTTCCAAATCGATGATTATAAAATCGAAACCCGCATAGCCCATTGCCTCGATCATAGAAGCATCTGAGGTCTTCGAAAAGGGGCCTATCACAACCTCCCCGTTATTTAATTTTTCTTCGAATCTACTTAAATTTACCATTCTGCAATTGCATTATCATCATGGCGCCAGATTGGATTGTGCCAGTTGTGTCCAACCGTTGCCATTTGTTTAACATATTCTTCATTAACTTCGATGCCCAGCCCCGGACCGGTCGGTATGTCCACAAAACCACCTTCATAAGCAAACACAGCAGGATTTTTGATATAATCCAGCAGATCATTCGTTTCGTTATAGTGGATGCCTAAACTTTGCTCTTGTATCGTGGCATTGTAGGCGTTGGCGTCTAGTTGTAAACACGCGGCCAGTGCTATAGGCCCTAAGGGGCAGTGGGGAGCCAAGGCGATGTCGTAGACCTCCGCCATATTTGCAATCTTTTTACATTCTGTTATGCCTCCGGCATGGGACAGGTCTGGTTGGATGATATCCGCTACCCTGCCTTCAAAAACGGGTTTAAAATCCCATCTGGAATACAGCCGCTCACCAAGTGCAATCGGGATATTGCTACGTTTGTTTAATTCAGCAATACCTTCCAGGTTCTGCGAGAGGAGGGGCTCTTCAATGAAGATGGGCCGATACGCTTCGAGCTCCTTCAGCAGGATTTTTGCCATGGGCAGGTGTACCCGCCCGTGAAAATCGATCGCGATATTTAACTGCATGCCGAAATGCTCCCGTAAGGTTCCCAAACGATTCAGCAAAGCGTCTATTTCGCTGTAGGAATCTAGAAACCGAAGCTTGCCGGTACCATTTATTTTGATGGTTCTGAAGCCCTTATCATACACGCGTTGCACCTCGTCTATCAATATTTCTGGCTGGTCGCCACCGACCCAGGAATACACCTCCATTTGATGTCGAGATTTTCCACCCAAAAGCTGATGAACAGGAGCGTTGTAAAATTTTCCTTTGATATCCCATAAGGCTTGATCGACACCCGAGATTGCGCTCATGAGGATAGGGCCGCCACGATAAAATCCGCCGCGATACATCAAGTTCCAGATGTCTTCTATTTCCAGAATATCTCGATCTCCGATCATAGCGATGAGCTCCGATACGGCAGTGGCAACGGTATCGGCTCGGCCTTCAAGCACCGGCTCTCCCCAGCCCACCAGACCTTCGTCGGTCTCTATTTTTAAAAATAACCAACGTGGAGGAACCTTATATAAATGGAAACTTTTGATTTTCATGGTTTACTAAAACTTTGAAGAGTTATACAATCGAGCGGTGAGACCGCCATCGATCAGGATTTCGCTTCCGGTAATTTTCTGGCTTTCATCGCCCGCGAGATAAAATGCCAGTTGTGCAATATCTTTGGGTGTTGTAATCTCGCCGACAGCATGTAGGGCTTTGATTTCCTCGTCAATGGTCTGCGCATCATTTTTTTCTGCTAACCACGATTGATAGTGCGGCGTGTCTGTAAAGCCGGGACAAATCGCATTTACCCGGATTCCATATTGTCCTAAGCTAATGGCCATGCTTCGGGTCATTGCATTGACGCCACCTTTGGCCGCAGCATAAATCTCTGTATTGGGCAAAGTGCGGAAAGCATGGTTTGAAGAGATATTAATGATCGAACCCGCTATCTTTGTTGTAACCATGGCTTGGGCAACATATTTAGAACATAAGAATACACCCCGGAGGTCAATATTGATTAGCTCATTCCAATCGTCGATGGTGCATTCTAACAAAGGCTTGAACCTGGTAATACCAGCGTTGTTCACTAAAGCGTCTATTTTACCGTATTTCTCTATTACGTAGTTTACCATGTTCTGAATGCTTTTTTCGTCAGAAACATCGGTCTGTATAAAACAGGACCGATAGCCCTGTTTGTTGATGGCATCCTGCACGAGCAGACCTTCTCGATCCGTCCGTGTGGCCAGGATGACTATCCATTGTTTTTTGGCAAAATATTCCGCTATTCCTCTGCCAATCCCTTTTCCCGCTCCGGTGATAACTACTACTTTGTCGTTTGTTGTGTGCATATATGTATTACATTAAATCTTGATGATAAGGAAAGATCTACGATTACTAAACGCGGTTGTTTTTTGTTTCGCGGACGGCGGACAAAATGAAAATAAAATACGCAAAGCATATTCCGGCAAATAACAGGAATGTCTGTAATGTCGTAAAGGTATCGATGATGACAGGGAATAAGTAGGTGAGACTAAAGCATGCCACCCATAAGAAGGCGGATGCAATCCCTACAGCTGTTTCTCGTATTTGCATAGGAAATATTTCGGTGATGACCACCCAGGTAACGGGCCCTAGCGTAGCGGCGTAGACACCGATGAAGGCGATAACACAGAAGCTTAATAAATAGCTTGGTATGAATGTCCCGCCAAAAGACAAGCCAATGAGCACTAATAACAACGCCATCCCCCCGGAACCAATGAGTAGCAATCTTTTTCGACCAACTTTATCTACGAAGCGCATACCAATCAACGTGGCGATAAGATTGATGCTTCCAATCAGGATTTGTTGAAAAAGTTGGCCGCTCACATCCATTCCCGCCTTTTCGAAAATGATAGGCGCATAAAATAGTACGGCATTGGCACCTGAAAACTGCTGACATACGGCAATGACAATGGCTACCAGTAGCAGAAAGCCAAATCCCTGTTTAAAGATTGTCGCAACTGCAAAACCTTTTTGTTCCTGCTCTTTCTGTTGGTCTATGTGGTTAATTTCGTCTTGCAGCTGGTCCTCAGTAAGAAGCGATCCCAATATTTTTGCGCCTTTTTCCCGTTGCCCATTAAACAATAGCCATTTCGGGCTTTCGGGTAGAAAAGGTAAAAAAATTAAGAATAAAGTAGCGGGCAAAGCTCCGCTCATAAACATCAACCGCCAGTTCCACGAGGTAAAAGATAGATAATAATTGGTGATATAAGCCATCAGAATGCCGATAACAATCGCTAATTGATTGATCGATACCATCTTACCGCGAATGTGCCGCGGGCTTAATTCGGCGATATAGAGCGGTGACAAGATGGAAGCCCCGCCTACGCTGAAGCCCGCGATAATGCGCCAGATGACAATCGTATTCATGTGGTTCGAAAGCCCCATCGCAATAGAGGAAATGCCAAATATCAAAGCAACAATAAATAACGATTTCTTACGGCCTAGTCGCTCGGCGATTTTCCCAAAGGTCATGGTGCCCGCCGCGCAACCTAAATATAGGCTGCTAGCTACCCATCCGAGTTGAGACGGAGAGAGGTCAAGGTCAGGCTGTATAAAGGGGATAGCCCCCGAGAAGATGGCAATATCAAATCCGAAAAGAAGCCCGCCCAAAGAGGCAATAAGGCTGTAAAAAACGACTCGTCTGTTGCTTTGGTTCATATGATTCTATACTACTGTGATATAACAATACGAAAGTAGCATTAACACAAATCAAATAGAATAAACAAAACGAGTAAAATGATGGATTATTTTACTGTGTTCCTAGTTTCGCAAAAAAGTCCATCTTTTCCTTGCGATAATCCATTCTTTTATACCAGAAATTACAGCAGTTTTGTATAGATCGATATAAAATAGTTATGTTACAGGAAGTATTTGCAACCCCATTATTTTTAGGAGAAGGGCCCATCTGGGACGAACGTATCAGCAGCTTGTATTTTGTTGATATTTTATCGAAACGGATGTATAGGTATTCACCGCATATAAAAAACACCGAGGAGTTTCCGTTCGACGAATTTATCAGCTGTATAGCACTGCATGATGACCCAAATATCGTACTAATCGCTTTAGAAAGCGGGATACATGCCTTGAATACAAGCACCCGTGAAACAACTTTTGTTGTACAGCCTGAAAAGAAACCGAACTATAGGTTTAATGACGGTAGTGTGGATAGGGAAGGCAATTGGGTGATTGGCAGTATGAATAATATAAATAATGGTGCTGAGGCAACACATCTGCCCGATGCTTCGCTATACCGTGTCAATGGAAGCGAAGCAAACGTCCTGTTGGAGAACGTGACCATTTCTAACGGGATTGCCTTTTCGGATAGGGAAATGTATTACATCGATTCTATACATGGAAATGTTCGCCGTTTCGATTACAGCAACGGTGAGCTTCGAAATGAAAAAGTTGTTTTTGAAGTGGAAAAGGATGTATCTCCGGATGGCATGACTTTATCAAAATCGAACAAACTATACGTGGCGCTGTGGGGTGGTGCAAAAATAATCGTATATGATTTAAACAAGTCTGCCCTAGTTAGCGAGATTCCACTGCCTGTACCTAATCCCACTTCGTGTACCTTTGGTGGTAAGGATATGAACACGCTTTTTATAACGACTGCCTCTCTGGGAGAGAGAACCGATGCAGGGGTATATGCTATCAATCTGGAAGACGAAGGCCATATCGAAAATAAAGTACATTGGCCCGTGTCGGGTTAAAAATAAGGCCCAGCTTATAGCTAGGCCTTACTTTTTATATGTTTGGCCGAAGGACTCAAAAATTAGGATTTTGAACAATGCTGCCTTCGGATAAAACAATTTCTGAATTCGGGATCGGAAACAATAAATCCCTGCTTTCGTTAAAGGAAGTCCCTTTATTGCTATTCTCCCGTTGATTGGTGCGCTCAAAGGTGTCGGTGCTTATTTCGGTATTGTAGCGCACAAACGAACCGTTGGGACCGAAGAGATTGGCGATTACTTTTTTACCGTTGCTGTCATTCCAGCGACGGATGTCGTAAAGCCGTTGGTGTTCCAGTGCGAGCTCTAACCGTCTTTCATCGCGAATGGCCTGTCGCAAAGCTTCTCCACTACTGCTCACCGGATTTAAATTGACACGTTCCCGAACGCGGTTGAGGGCATTGCGTGCTTCTCCGTCGTTACCAGTGGCGTTGGCAGCTTCGGCATACATCAGCAGAACATCGGCAAAGCGGAGCAAGCGATGGTTCAGTTTATTCCGGTTGCCATCATACGGAACGGCACGTTGTGCATGAGGAATGTAAAACTTCCGGTTGATCCGTGCCGACTTATGCTCTGCGGGCGCAATGACATAGTTTTTTGCTGCCTCACCCAGATCGTTCCATACATCATCCCCATGCTTGATAATGGTAGCGCGTAAACGTATTTCATCGCCGGCGGCTTTAAAAGCATTTTCTAGGTCGCTGGTAGGGCCACTCCATGACCAGCCACTATCATTACGGGAACCGGTGATTACCGAAAGACGGCCACCTAAATTGTAACCTACGGCATCGCTATACTGCACCTCAAAGAGGGATTCGATACTGTTGTTATGCTCGATTGTCCATACCTTATCAAAATTGTCCAACAGATCATACTCGCCGGAGGAAATTACCTGCGCCAAAACCTCTTCAGCCTCGGCCATTTTATTTTGGTACAGATATACTTTACCCAAGTAACCCAGTGCAGCACCTTTGGTAGCACGCCCGATATCGGCTGATGGATATTTGCTCCTCTCGGGTAGCCCCTCAGCAGCGGCTATCAGTTCTTTCTCTATAAATGCATAGCATTCCTCAAGGGTATTGCGGGTAACTCCCTGTACCTCTTCAGGCATGGACAAACTCTCGATGATGGGTACACCTCCAAAATTCTTAACCAGCTCAAAATACTGAAAAGCGCGTAAAAAGCGGGCTTCTGCAAGGATACGTTCGCGCAATTCCTCATTGGTAATCGGAGACTCCGGTAAGCGCTCCAGTACAACATTGCTCCGTAAAATAGCCTTGTAACGATACTGCCAATAGTTTTTCAGTAAGTCGTCTTGGCTCGGGTTCTGATAATGGGCGGTCCGTATATAACTGCTCTGGCTTTGCGTAGTGTTGTTCATCCACATATCGTCGGTTGCCATATCCGATGCGGGATAAAATTGCGCAACTTGCCACCAATCATCCCAAAAAACACCTTGGTAACAACCCGCGATTTGTTTTAACGCCTCTTCTTCCGTTTGAAAATAGGTGTCTAAATTTTCCTGTCCCAGTGCGGGTCTATCCAAAAATTTTTCGCAGCTTGTGAAGAGGTAGCTGCCTGCGTATATGGAAAGTGCTATAAATATCTTTTTCATCGTGTAATAATTTTAGAACGTGAGGTTTAAACCAAGAAGAAAAGTACGGGGATTAGGATAACCTAAGCGATCTATACCCGATTCCAGAGCTGTCCCTCCGGATGCCACCTCAGGATCTAAGCCGGTATAATTGGTGATCGTAAACAGGTTCTGTGCAGATAAGGACAGCCTAAGCTGGCCATTCGACCACATCGAGGAGGGTAGGGTATATCCCAGTTGTAACAGCTTCGCCCTTAAAAAGCTACCATTTTCAACCATAAAGGTCGAGGGAATACGATAGTTATTGTTCAAATCATTTACAGACAAGCGGGCAAATGTATTGGTGCTTCCCTCGCCGTTCCAAGCCTTATCAAAGGCATCGGCATAGACGTTTTGGCCATTTTCTCCAGAATAGAAACCAACTTTGGGTAAGTTCATGATATCGTTGCCGACCGAACCATAGAAATTGGCAACCAGATCAAAGTTTTTGTAACCCAGACGGGCGTTAAATCCAACCGTAAAATCTGGAAATGCTTTGCCCATAAACACTTTGTCATCTTCGTTTAGCTGGCCGTCTCCGTTGGTATCCCTAAAGATAAAATCTCCGGGTTGTGCATTAGGCTGGATAAGCGTGGCATCGGTTCCGGCATGTTGCTGCACTTGCTCCTCATTTTGGAATACGCCATCGATCTGATAGCCGAAAAATCGGCTTATCTCTTCGCCGGGTATATTGCGTATCGCCAGGTCGTTATAGACCGCCCCGGTTAGAATAGGGGCATCCATAGCCAGTTCCATCGCTTTACTCTGCACGGCCGTCATGTTCAACCCTAAATCATAAGTGAATGCGTGGCTATTGTCGCTGTACTTGAGCGCAAACTCCCATCCTTGTGCCTGCATGCTCCCGATATTGGCCCACATCTGGGCATCCCACATCGGATAACCGAGGACGAGTAGATTGTTTTTCTGCATGAGCATGTCGTGATTCCGCTTTCGGAACCAATCTATTCCTACCGTGAACTTGTTCTGTAAAAAAGCCAAATCTAAGCCTACGTTTACATCTTCGACGGTTTCCCAGGTTAGCAGCGGATTACCCACTTGACTAACGGCAGATCCGACGTATCGCGTGCCTTCCGGCCCGAACACATAGTCCGCCGGTCCGATCAGGTTGATATAAAGACCTGGTCCCGCAACAGATTGGTTGCCCACACGGCCCCAGCCCGCACGCAGCTTGATATCTTGAAAGATGTCCTGTCCTGCTAGAAACGACTCATTGCTGACACGCCACGCACCCGAAATAGACGGGAAATTGGCATAGCGGTTACCTGCAGGAAATGCCGAAGATCCGTCGCGTCTAAAGGTCGCTGTAAGGTAATATTTCGAATTATAGTTGTACGTTAGCCGGCCCAACACCGACATCAACGTCCGGTAAGTGTCGGTACCAGATGCTTTTTCCTCATCGGTACCGGCATCGAGATAGCGAAGGTCAGGGTGGCTATTTGGCAGGTCATACCGCGAACCAAGCAACCCATAAGTGCTAAACTTTTCCATCGTAAAACCGACCATCGTAGTGAAATAGTGTTTATCCAGATCAAACATATAGCTTAGGGTGTTCGTCCAGTTCCAATCGATATTGGTGTCGTTCCGACGCTCGATATAGCTACGCTCACCTTGCTCTAGATTGTCAATAAAAAATTCAGGTTCAAATTTGTGCGCGTTTTGTACCCGTGCATTTACGTTAAACTGCGTCCGTGCGGTCATTCCTTGGATAGGCGTAACCGTCAGGTGAGGCGTCATAATCAATGCGAAATGTTGTATTTTTTCGTCTAAACGGGCCAAACGTCCCATCGGGTTCCATACTTGATTATGCTTGGAACGAGCATAGTTGTTGAATACATTGGTTTCCCATTCATCTGTCGGACGGAATATGGGCGTAGTAGGATCCATCCGCATAATGTCGGCATACAAGTCTGGCGTGTTTGTCCAGGATTCATAGCGCGGGGCGAGGTCGATCCCCAACTTAATATCCTCGATGAGGGTATATTCATTATTTAGCCGTATGGACAAGCGATCCCAATAGCCCACATCGTACTGCGAATTCTGTCTGAAATACCCAACATTTCCGCTAAATACGTTCTTCTCGCTTCCTCCTTGAAACCCTACATTATAATTGTGGATCATGGCTGTCGTATTGACAGCTTCTTTCCACCAATCTGTGCCGTCGCCGGGTTTTAAATTATCTTCCGCATTCCAAATTGGCTCATTGTCGTCGTTGGTATACCGTGTTTTGTATACCTGCTCGTAGATGGATGCATCCGCTATATTCGGCTTGGAAATGGTTTGTATTCCTGTAGATCCGCTAAAGGTAAATACGGTTTTGCCCGACTTACCTTTTTTGGTTGTGATGAGGACTACTCCATTCGATGCCCGGGTTCCGAAGATAGCAGCGGCTGATGCGTCTTTCAGGACTTCCATACTCTCTATATCTTCTGGATTCAAGAAATTTAGGTTTGTACCCGGGGGTAGGGGCACGTTGTCTACCACATACAGGGGATCTGAACCGTTGACCGATGTAATTCCACGAATAATGACACGCGGACTTGCCCCTGGTCCTCCAGAGCCCGTAATCTGCACACCATTGGCTTTTCCCTGCAAGGCGTTTAGCGCACTACCGGCCGTAAAATCTTTTAGATCTTCGCCTTTGACCGAAGTAATGGAGCTCGTTAGATCACTCTTGCGGACAGCACCGTAACCGACTACAACGACTTCCTCCAAATCGGATGCCATCGGTTCTAAAAATACATCGATTGTTGATTTGCCTGCTACAGGTAACTGCTGCGGTTGATAGCCTACAAAGCTGTATACCAACGTGTCTTGGGGTGCCGCGGCAATATGATAAGAACCGTCGTTGTCCGTCGAAGTGCTAATGGGCTTTCCCTTCACGGCTACTGTAGCTCCACTGATTATGGTATCGTCACTTCCTTTTACTACCCCGCTTACCGTTGGTTGCTCTTGAGCCCAACCGATAAGGGGTGCGATAAATAGCATAATAATTAAATATGTCTTCATTTTCCTTGATTTTTAATATACAGTCCTTCTTTATCTGTATGCTCATTCGCGGATCGAGTGTTTTAATAAATAGCGGTTGCGTCTTGTTTCTTTTGTTCTTGCTGTTGGGGTTTGAGGTTGTCTGCAAGCCACTTCGGATTCCGGATCGTCGCAGGCCGGAAATCGTCACTGTTCATATACCGCAGAATGGATTGCAAGAGTTGCTTCGCGACGATCCGCTTTTCCAAATTGGAGTTAAGATCGATGGAAACAACCATCAGTTTCCCTTCATTAAGAGAACCCTCGAAGGCTAGTGCCAGCTTTCTGTTGTTGGCGAAATTATCAATCATCTGGATGAGGGGTGTTCCACCTTCCAGAGAGTCGATAATCAAAGTGGTAGAGTTGACATTTAGATCCCACCATTGCCAGTCGGTATGATTGTCTGTAGGAAAGTCGGCAAACACCGCGTTCTGCTTATCTAATAATAACCCCATTGTTCCGGCTTGTGTTGGAAAATGTACGGGGCTCCAAAAGACGGGAACGAACTTTCCTTCCAGCCCCTTGGTGGTCTTCCAATCGGGATTTAAGAGCACTTTTTTACCTGCTTGTACCTGTTGTATAGCCTCGGTAACATCATTGGTGTAGATGACGTCTCCAAAATTCACGGTTTCTGAGGCGGGATATACCCAAATATTCCAACTGTTGCTATAATTAGTACCGGCTATTTGCAGTTGGACAGTGAGTTTTGTGGCTTCTTGTATGCTGCTGAGGTCGACCGAAAACTTTCCGAGACCATCATTAAAGCCCATGCCGAGCTGTACGTCAAATTTTCCTGACTCCAGGAGAGCATCGTTTTTGCTGATGGACCACTCGATCGTTTGGCTTTCATGAAAAGGCTGAAGGTAATTGGAGACACTGACGTCTGCATGGAATACCTCCGAGTTTTTATACGTTGCCTTTTCGAAATTTAAAAGTGGAACAAGGGGGCCATTGAAGCGCTTAAAATCTGTGGAATCGAGTATACCTTTACTTTCCCAAAAAGCATCTAACAAACCTACCAGAGCTGTTCCTTGCCCCGGAAAGTCATGGAGATCGAGTAATTGAAAGCCGCTGATGCCAGCAGTCTTTAAGGCGCGTTCGATCTCTTCTTTGTATAGGATGGCAGCAAGCTTACCGGATGATTGTAAGAAGTCGTCAGCCTGCTGGATTAGCCCCTTCTTCTGCAAATCGTTCCGTATCGCTTTGAAGTTTAACGGATCTAAAACGCCCGTGTATTTGTCGATCTCGCGTATATTGGGGAAAACAGCATATTGTCCAATCTCGTGGGTCACAACAGGGACATGGACATTAGCCAATGCACTGTTGTAGTTTTTGTTAAACGATGGACTTTGCGCGTTAAAAACACCTTGACCTCTAACCCAACCGTCTTTGGTCCATTGGGTCACAAAGAAATCGTCGTTTGGTTCCGGTCTATCGCCGTGTCCTTTTTCAAAGGTAAACGAGGTGTTCGCAAATAACCGCCGATTGTCCGTCTCCTTTAAATCAGAGACCATTTTATTGAGCACCGACATATTGCCTTGTAGTTCATTGCCTAAGCTCCACAACATAAACGATGGGTGGTTACCATATTCTTTGATCATCCGTTGGGCCTCTTCGTAAAGAAATTCGGTGGTACTCTGGAATTCACCGACGGTTAAAGACCAAATAGGCAGCTCCACCTGCAGATAAACGCCGAGCTGATCTGCTGCCGCGAACGCTGCTTCAGGAGGGCACCACGAATGAAAGCGGATGTGGTTTAATCCCCAGTTTTTTGCGGTTTGAAATATGTTTAACCATTCGTCTTTTTGCATGGGCGGGTGTCCGGTAAGCGGAAAAATATTGCATTCGAGCGTTCCCCGCAAAAATATAGGCTGTCCGTTCAGTTCAAATGTTTTGCCCTGTGCTTTGAAATCGCGAAAGCCAAAGTCTAAGGCGGTGTCGGTGGATCTGGATTTTCGACCTAACGAGAGATGTAAGCTATATAAGTTGGGGTGAAACTCGTCCCAAGGCAGAATTTCCTCCGTGATCGGGAGGGTAAATTCCACGACCTGTTCTCCTGCGGAGAGGGTTATCTCTTGATCTACCTGTCCGGCGAGCCCCTTGCCCGCTTTTAAAGAACATTCAACGTGCAAGGGCAATTTCATTGTGCGTGTCGTGTTATTTTGGATAACCGCTTTTACTTTTACGCTTTTGGCGGTGATATCGGGATAAACCTGTACGTCGTCAAAGTGTACCGCACGCTGATTTTCAAGGGAAAATTCGCCAATAACGCCGTTCCAGATGATTTGTGTGTGATCGGTGTAGGCATGTGCTAAGTTATTATAGCTGACGTCAAAGAATTTTCGATTGTCTATCCTTAAGGTAATCCGATGTGTTTGGCCGGGCGTGAGGTATTTACTCAGATCAAAATAGTGAGGCGCAATTAAGCTGTTTTGTTCGGTATCCACTTTTACGCCATCGACCCATACGGTCGTTTTCCAGATGACCCGCTCTAGCTTTAAAATTGTTTTCTCGCCGTTCCAGTCTTTCGGAATCTCGATTTCTTTAGCATACCAGGCAGCGCCGACATAGCGGTGTTTGCGGGTGAGATGTGTGAGCTGTAGTTTTTCCAATTCGGGAGTTAACGTGTTGGGGTTTCCCAACTTTGCATCGTCGAGTGTTCCCGGAAGGGAAAGCTGTGTGTCGAACAATCGATTTTCCCACTGCTCTTTCACACCGATATCCAAAGGATCGAGCGCGACGGCCCATTGCCCAGATAGATTAAGCTTGGTCTGCGAAAATAACTCGGTATATAAGCAACAAGCTATTAAAATAGAGAGTAAAAGCTTGCGGACCGTCTGGTTTTTAGTTGAAAACTTCATTTTTTAAAATTTGGATTTACTGACAATAAATTCATGAAATAAAATGTATCATAAACACGCAAACACATCGACACGATACTTCCCTATAGTAAAGAGCAACTATGTAAAAATACCTTTTTGATCACTTTTACGATAGCGTGATGTTATTGCTAAGATTTATAACAAAAGCAAATTTATTAGGATATTCTGAGTTAGAAAATGGACTATAATCTGTAAAACATGTAGAAAAAAACTATTTTTAATTATAAGCCCCCGTAAAAATGTCTATCATTTTCACTGAATCATCCATTTTGTTTTGTCGGATGGAACCCTATGTTTGTGTACAGTTAGACCTGATTATAGGATATCTTTTATCTACAAGCCAGGCATGTGTTTTCTAGGCTTTCTTTTTCTACGGATGGAAAGAGACAGCCTCAACATTGACAGATAAATTTAAATTACGCAAACAATGAATGACCTTTTTGTAAATGTTTGGGAAGAGAAGATCAAGATTCCTACCTATAAATGTGGCAATCCGGAGAAAAATCCGATGTTTTTTGAGAAACGTGTTTATCAAGGTAGTAGTGGGGTGGTTTATCCCAATCCGGTTATCGAAAAGATATACGACGATAAAGAGGATGTCGAATACACCGCTTTATTTCTGGAAAATAAGTATATAAAAATTATGATCTTGCCTGAACTGGGCGGGAGAATCCAGCGGGCATACGACAAAGTAAAAAAACGGGATTTTATCTATTATAACCATGTCATCAAACCGGCCTTGGTGGGGCTGTGCGGTCCGTGGATATCGGGAGGGATAGAGTTTAACTGGCCACAACATCACAGACCAAGCACATTTCAGCCGGTGGATTACACGATAGAAGAAAATGCGGATGGGAGCAAAACCGTTTGGGTAAACGAAATTGAGCGCATGTTTGGTACCAAAGGAATGGCCGGGTTCACGGTTTATCCGGAAAAAGCATACCTGGAAATCAAAGCCAAAGTATATAACCGCACTGCACTGCCGCAGACGTTTCTATGGTGGGCGAATCCGGCTGTCAAGGTCAACGATTACTATCAATCCGTTTTTCCGCCAGATGTAAATGCAGTGTTTGACCATGGCAAACGGGATGTAACCAGTTTCCCAATAGCAACGGGGACCTATTATAAGGTAGATTATTCGCCCGGAACGGACATTTCCAATTATAAAAATATACCGGTACCGACGTCGTATATGGCGGTTAAGTCAAGCTATGATTTTGTGGGCGGTTATGAAAATGATACGCAGGCCGGGATTCTGCATGTTGCCAACCACCACGTTTCGCCGGGCAAAAAGCAGTGGACCTGGGGAAATGGGGATTTCGGTAAGGCTTGGGACCGTAACCTAACCGACGAGGATGGCCCTTATATTGAACTGATGACTGGCGTATATACCGACAATCAACCTGACTTTACCTGGCTAATGCCTTATGAGGAAAAATCGTTTACGCAATATTTTATGCCTTATCAGGAGTTGGGCGTAGTGAAAAATGCCACGAAGGACATGCTGATTTATATGGATACGGAAGGGCAGAAGGCGATTGTAAAAGTATTTTCTACATCAGAGCAACGGAGGAATCAACTCGCGATCTGGTGTGGAACCGAGTTGCTCCATAAAGAGGTATTTGACGTTTCACCGGAAAACGTATTTGTTAAAGTGATAAACCTCCAAAGGGAAGTAAACGGGAAAGATCTTAAAGTGGTTATACAGGATCATACCGGAAAAGAACGGATTAGCTATGAACCTCTTCGGGATATCGCTACCGAATTTCCCAAATCTGCCGAAGCGGCTTTACCTGCACAAGAGGTGGAGAATACCGAGCAGCTGTTTTTAACCGGTCTACACTTGGAACAATACCGGCACGCTACATACAATCCAGTTGATTACTATGAGGAGGCCCTTCGCAGAGATCCAAAGGATGCGCGAAACAACAATGCGCTGGGAAAATGGTATTTAAGAAAAGGGAAATTTGAGAAAAGCGAGCCCTACCTGGGAAAGGCTATTGAAACCTATACGCAGCGAAATCCTAATCCCTATGATGGCGAACCGTATTACAATCTCGGTTTATCGCTTAAATTTATGGATCGGCTAGACGATGCCTATGAGGCTTTCTATAAAGCGGTATGGAATGGTGCGTGGCAGGATAGTGGCTACTTTTCGTTGGCACAGATCGACCTCATAAAGGATGATCTAACGCAGGCATTCGAACATATCAATTGGTCTATAGACCGAAATGCGCGGAATAATAAAGCCTGGGTTTTAAAAGCCGCTATTCTACGCAAACAATATCAATGGGATGAAGCGATAGCCGTAAGTAAAGAAGCTATTAAGCGCGACCGATTTAATTTAGGTGCGTATTTCGAGCTTGGTAAATCCTATTCGCTGCTTGATCAGAAAGATAAATCGGCTGAATCTTTGGAAGAGTTGGAAAGGCTATCGCGAAAATACAGCAATAGTTTTCTGGAATATGCTTTGGATTATGCGGCAGCGGGACTGTATCCCGAAGCTATCGAAGTGTTGAGCGTCGTAGCAACAGACATCCATCGTCAGCCCATGATTGCCTACTATTTGGGGTGGTTTACGTGGAAGGCTGGCGATGAGCAAAAGGCGAAATCCTGGTTTAAGCGGGCTGCCTCGGCGCATCCAGAGCTTTGCTTTCCCAATCGATTAGAAGAGATCGGCGTGCTGGAATGTGCGCTGAAACTGAACCCGGAGGATGCGAAAGCACCTTATTATCTGGGTAATCTATGGTATGATAAACGGCAATATGACGATGCTATACAGCTGTGGGAAACCTCAATAAAACGCGACGATACCTTTGCTACCGTTTTCCGGAATTTAGGAATAGCTTACTTTAATAAAAAGGCGAATCCCGCTCGTTCCGTGGAATGTTTTGAGAAGGCTTTTGCAATTGATCCGAACGATTCGCGGGTGTTCATGGAGCTCGATCAATTGTATAAACGCTTGAATAGGCTTCCGGAAGAGCGCCTAAATTTATTGGAGAAGCACAACGCACTGCTGGAAGCGCGAGATGACCTATATTTAGAACGGGTTTCCTTATATAATTTTCTGGGTGAATATGAGAAAGCGCGCGAGCAATTGTCCCGACGAAAGTTTCACCCTTGGGAAGGTGGCGAGGGAAAGGTACCTGAGCAATATGTATACAGTTTAATGGAATTAGCTAAAAAAGCTATTCGGCAAGCGGAATTTGAGGCTGCCATCCAGCTATTGGAGCAGGCACAGGTATATCCTGTAAATTTGGGTGAGGGTAAACTCATTGGAGCAAAAGAAAATGATTTGTTTTATTGGCTAGGGGAAACCTATCAGGGAATGGGCGAAACTGAAAAGGCCGATATTAGTTTTAAAAAGGCTACCGAAGGCGAAAATGAACCTGTTGCTGCGGTATTCTATAACGACCAGAAACCAGATATGATATTTTATCAAGGGCTGGCCTGGAGGAAATTGGGTGATGAGCAGAAAGCTACCGGGATTTTCAACAAACTCATCGCATACGGACAAACTCATATTAACGACAAGCCGCAGATCGATTACTTTGCCGTATCTCTGCCGGATATGCTCATTTTTGATGACGACTTAGCTGTTAGAAATGAAATTCATTGTCGATACATGATGGGGCTAGGCTATTTAGGCTTAGGGAAACCGGACAAAGCGAATGAGGAGTTTGAAAATGTCTTGCGAAAAGACAGTATACACGTTGGTGCGAAAACACATTTGGCGTTTATTAAAATGCAGGAAAAGAAAACAGTTGATTAGCGATGATTCTAAATCGGATAAAATTTGTAGTTGCTTGGATATGCTGCTTGAGCCTGCTGACGGTTACCGCACAACACCGTGATTCTTTTGCTAGAGAGCGGATAGATCTTCGTGGCGACTGGCAATTACAGCTGGACACCGACGCAGGTATACAGGAGCGGTGGCAGGATCGTACATTTAAAGAGACGGTAACTTTGCCAGGTTCGTTGGAAGAGCAGGGAAAAGGTGTTTTTGTGAAGGATTCGACGACTGACCATCTTAGCCAAACCTGGAAATATATCGGAGCCGCTTGGTATCATAAAGAAATTGAGATTCCCGAACATTGGAAGGACAAACAAGTCAGGCTGTTTATGGAAAGGACGAAGGCCACTCAAGTTTGGCTCAACGGCGAGTGGATGGGGGAATGCAAGGTATTATTGGCACCGCAGGTATACCGTTTTGAGAAGCCATTGACTCCTGGCAAGCATACCCTGACGATCCGGGTAGATAATTCGCCCAACTTGGCACCGGTGGGCGGATCGCACGCGCTAAGTGTACACACCCAGACGAACTGGAACGGGATAATCGGAGAATTATTTTTAGAAGCTATCCCTGCCATAGAAATTTACCAAATGAAGCTCACACCCAAAGTAGCTGATAAGCGTGTGGAGGTGAAGCTGAACCTTAAAAATAATATACACGCCAAACAGCAGGTGCGGATAGAACTGCAAGCACATACGCATAATACCCCCCAGAAGAAGCATGTAAAAGCTTTATCGCTACCTGTACAGCTTCATACGGACGATAGTATCGTGGCAATCGATTACCCCTTAGGCAAAGATGCTTTGCTATGGGATGAATATAACCCGGCATTATATAAATTATCCGTCCGCCTGCTTGTAGATGATGCCATTTACGACGAGCAAACGGCTACTTTAGGGCTGCGCAATTTCGATACACGAGGCACACAGTTTACAAATAATGGGGAAATTGTCTTTTTAAGGGGCAAAAATGATGTTTGTATTTTCCCCTTAACGGGTTATCCGTCGATGAAGACGGAGGATTGGCGACGGCTATACCGAATCGCAAAAAGCTATGGCATCAACCATTACCGGTTTCATTCATATACACCGCCGCAAGCGGCTTTCGAAGCAGCAGATTTAGAAGGGATTTATATTCAAACGGAATTGCCCAATTGGTCGCAAATGACGGCGAAAGATACCGCTGCTATTGCTTTTCAACAGCAGGAAGGGCAGGCTATATTGGATGCGTATGGGAATCATCCGTCGCTGGTTATGCTGTCCTTGGGAAATGAGCTGATAGGCGATCGCGAAGTTCATGAAGCGTTAGTGGACCGGCTCAGAAAGCACGATGCCCGTCCGTTGTATGCTTTTGGAACCAACGCTTTCTACGAGAATCCGGCGCCGGGAGAAACCGATGATTTTTGGGTAACCATGCGTACCGGCGGAGAAACGCCCAACGGGAAATACGATGTGAGAGGTGGTTTTGCTACGCCGGAAGATGCAGGAAATGGACAGATTAATACACAGCAACCCTCTACCCGGAGGAATTTTACGGCGGGTATTGCGGGGCACTCACTTCCTATCATCGGTCATGAAAATGGTCAATATCAAGTATATCCTGATTATCGTGAAATCGATCGGTATACCGGCGTTTTACGGCCGCTGAACTTCGAGATATTCAGAAAACGCCTTCAGGAAACTGGCATGGGCGATCAGGCATCCGATTTTTTGAATGCCTCTGGAAAACTTACGGCTTTGCTCTACCGCGAAGAAATTGAAATGGCTCTCCGCACACCCGGCTTTGCAGGTTTTCAATTATTGGATCTTCAAGATTTTCCGGGGCAGGGGACAGCATTGGTAGGTTTGTTGAATGCTTTTATGGAAAGTAAGGGACTGATCGACGAAGCGGAATTTCGACAGTTTAATAACGATGTTGTGATCCAGTTGCTGATGGATAAATACGTTTGGCGTAGTGATGAAACTTTTACAGCGGATATCCAGTTGGTCAATTACAGTCCACAAACCATACAAGACAAGGCGCTGGAATGGAGGATCGTTGATACGGAGACTAACGATCAGATTATTTCCGGAAAATTGTCCATTCGGGCTAACAAAGGTCAAATCAGCCCTATTGGGCATATCTCTTTTCCGCTTAAAAACCAGAAAAAGGCATCCAAGTTTCAGGTCGAACTTCGTGTACCTTCTACGGGGCTAACCTCCGTTTATCCCATTTGGGTATATCCGGCTCATGTCACGATGGATGTTCCCAAAAATGTGCATGTGGCCACAGAATATAATGACAAAGTGGTGGATTTATTGAAAGCGGGTGAACGGGTCATTTTATTTCCGAATCACGTGACCGTAGCGGAACTATCGATAAAACCGCAATTTATTAGCGAATTTTGGAACTGGAAAACATTTAAAAATTCTGCCGAAAGGATGAACCGACCCGTTTCGGCAGGTACTTTGGGGATGCTAACCGATCCTGAACACCCTTTGTTTAAACATTTCCCGACGGAAGCGCACAGCAATTGGCAGTGGTGGTCGATTATGAAGATGGCCCGACCATTGATTTTAGACCATACGGATAAGCGCTATCGTCCCATTGTACAGATAATAGACAATATTGATCGAAATCATAAACTCGGAATGTTATTTGAATTTCAAGTAGGGGCGGGCAAGCTCTTTATTTCGATGGCCAATTTAATCCCCAACTTAAATCAACCGGAGGTACGCCAGCTGTACTATAGCATGCTCCAATACGTGAGTTCGGATGATTTTGCACCCCAACAATCTATTCAGCCGCAGCAGTTGAATCAATTATTAAAAAAAGAAAACCCAAGACCATGATGTATTCCTTAAAATGGGGTATCGCCTCCCTGTTCATATTCGTTGGTACGATAGCCAACGCCCAAAATGAAAAACATCCTTCGAGAAAATCGCTGTTGGAAACAGTAGAAAAACGAATAAAAGAATCTGCCAGCCAATATACGTTCTTGATGCAGGAATTGAAGCCGGACCGGTTTCCGGTTACCTATTATGAAGATAAGGGACAGTTGGTTACCAGCGGCTCCGAACCTTGGGTAGGGGGCTTTTATCCGGGAGGTTTGCTGTACCTCTATGAGTTGACAGGCGATACGCTACTGTATCAGGAAGCGCTAAGAAAAATGGACGTTCTAAAAAAGGAACAATTTAATACCACGACGCATGATCTGGGCTTTATGATGTACTGTTCTTTCGGAAACGCAAAGCGGTTGGAACCGAAACCAGCTTATGATTCTATCCTCGTTAACAGTGCGCGATCGTTGGCGTCGCGTTTTAATCCGAAAGTAGGTTGTCTGCGTTCGTGGGATTCGGATTCGTCGCAGTTCATGGTGATCATTGACAATATGGTGAATCTAGAGCTGCTGTTTGCAGTGACAAAAATGACGGGGGATTCATCTTTTTATAAAATTGCTGTTGAACATGCCAATACTACGATGAAGCATCATTTTCGTCCGGATTATAGCTCGCACCATTTGGTAATATATAACCCGGGTAATGGAGAGGTACGAAAAAAGCAGACGGTGCAAGGCGCCTCCGACTCGTCTGCCTGGGCGCGCGGGCAAGCGTGGGGATTGTATGGATACACCGTCATGTACCGCGAAACGGGCGATCCCTTGTATCTGGAGCAAGCTAATCATATTGGTCAATTTATTTTAAATCATCCCCATCTACCTGCAGACGGTATTCCTTATTGGGACTTTGATGCCGAAGACATTCCGGCGGCTCCTCGGGATGCCTCCGCCGGAGCCGTTATCTGTTCGGCACTGCTCGAGCTTAGCGGCTATGTAGAACAGCCGCTAAGCGAGACCTACCTTAAAGCTGCAGAAAAGATGCTGCAATCGTTGACATCGCCGACCTATTTTTCGGACTATGGAAAAAATGGAGGTTTTCTTCTCAAGCACGGAGTGGGGAATTATCCTCGCCATGCCGATATCGACGTACCGTTAATCTATGCGGATTATTATTTTATAGAATCGATGGCTCGATATAAAAGAATAAATTAGTCGTATGATTTGAAGTAAAATTGTCCATCCTTTTCCTAAAAACCTCTATTTTCCACACCCTAATAGGTCGTTATATTTGTTTGTAGTTTCAGCTAATTGATCTATCATAAACCTTTATCAACATGAAGAAAACATTACTCATTCTTATCGGAATAGCTTACTTTTTATCAATAGGCGATGTTTTTTCACAAACACGACGTATTCAAGGAAAGGTGGTTGAAGGTAACGAACCTTTGCCGGGCGTCAGCATTAAGATAAAAAATACAGACAGTGGCACGAGTACCAACGATGCGGGAGAATTCTCTCTGGAGGTATCTGATGACGCCGTTTTGGTGGTTAGTTTCCTCGGTTACGAAACACAGGAGGCGGCCGTAAACAACCGCAGATTCATAACGATTGATCTTCAGGCAGCGAATAATGAACTGATGGACGTGGTTATTGTAGGGTATGGGCAACAAAAGAAGATCACGACGACGGGTGCTATTGCATCGGTGTCGGGAGAGGATTTGGTCAGAGCGCCGGTGGCGGGTATCAGTAATGCCTTGATCGGTATGGCTCCGGGTTTGCAAGCGGTACAAAATTCCGGAGAATTTGGCAATGATAAGGCCACCATATTTATCCGGGGAATGGCCACGTTGAATGCTGGCGGACGAGGCCCTCTTATCATGATTGACGGTGTAGAAAGGGAAACCTATAATAATTTAGATCCTAATGAGATCGAGTCGATCAACATTTTGAAAGACGCGTCTTCGACGGCTGTATTTGGTGTGCGGGGTGCCAATGGGGTGATCTTGATCACCACGAAACAGGGGAAAACTGGAAAGCCTGTGATTAATTTTACGAGTAACGTCGCAGCCATACAGCCTTCTATTCTTCCGGAACTCCTCGGCTCTTATGAATATGCGCTACTTCGCAACGAGGCGCAGATGAATATGGGACAGACTCCCGTTTTCTCCGAAGAAGACTTACGGCTATATCAAACAGGGGAAGACCCTATATTTCACACCAGTAAAAATTGGATGGAGGAGTTGATCAAGCCTTTTTCGTTTCAACAATCTTACAATACCAATATTTCGGGAGGTACAGAACGGCTACAGTACTTTACATCGTTGGGCTATTTCAACCAAAGTGGAGGATACCATCAACCAGAGCAGGATTTAGGGTTTCCCTTTAAGCATACCTACGACAAATATAATATCCGGATGAACTTTGATTTTAAACCGATTGAGGATTTGACGATTTCGTTGAAACTGGGCAATCAGATTACGGATAATTCCATACCCAATGGTGGGGCTTGGGGGGCTTTTGATAAATCGGCCAATTTACCTCCGATGACGAGCCCCGGTTTTGTGGAGGGTAAATATATCGAAAAGATTACTGGTATGCCTACCGGCGTGCCTAACTTCAATCCTTGGGGGCAAGCAGGGCCGACCAGTACGGGAGGTGCCTTCGTGACGGACGATTACTCCAGCACCGTTAATACCAATTTGTCCATCAAGTACGACCTGCATAAGATAACACCTGGCTTATCGGTTCGGGCGATGGGTGCTTACGACAGTTACTATCTGAAACATAAGGTACGCAGTCGGTATTTTCCGGCCTATACGATCTTAAAGGATCCGAACAGCCCCATGGGGTACACCATGTATCAAAGCAAAGAAGGTGGACCATTCTATAATCTGTCTGAAAGTGTTGGCGATAACAACAAATGGCGTAAGATGTATACGGAGGCCGCACTGGATTACAACCGGACGTTTGGCGAATCGCATCAAGTTACCGGCCTTATTTTGGCAAATTTCCAACGTGCCTTTTATCCTAATTTAGCGTATAAGCTTCCTACTGCTTATCTGGGGTTGGTATCGCGGATTACATATGCATATAAAAATCGCTATTTGAGTGAATTCAATATGGGATACAACGGATCGGAAAATTTTCCGGAAGGAAAGCGTTTTGGTTTCTTTCCGTCGGTATCCGCAGGATGGGTAGCTAGTGAAGAACCATTTTTCCCGGAAAATGATTGGGTGACGTTTCTAAAATTTAGAGGCTCTTACGGTGAAGTGGGTAACGACAAAATTGGGGGCGACCGATATTTGTATCTCAACGGCCCCTATACCTTAGGAAATGGTGGCTATCAGGCCGTGGTATTTGGTGAGGCTGGTGTCAATATGACCCGGTTTAATATGTACCGCGAAGGAAAAATCGGAAATCCGGACGTAACCTGGGAGCGGGCGAAAAAACTGAATGTGGGAGCCGAACTTAAACTATTATCTAACCACCTGAGCATTACAGCCGACTATTTCGAAGAGAAACGGGATAATATTCTTTGGCGGTTATCGACCGTGCCGGAACTGGTGGCGGCAGAGCTGCCGGCTGCAAATATCGGCAAAGTAGAGAATAAAGGATACGAAATTGAAGTAGGGTATGATCATACCATCGGAAACGCGGCATTCTGGGTGAAGGGCGCGTATGCCTTTGCTAGGAATAAAATTATCTTTCAGGATGAGGCCACGCGGAAATACGACTGGATGCTACGGACCGGCAGACCGATCAATCAGTATTTCGGACTCACCTTCGAAGGGTTTTATAACACGCAGGAGGAAGTGGACGCTGCCCCGGCATCGCAATGGTCTACGGCGGGCGTGCAACTGGGTGATATGAAATATAAAGACCTGAATGGCGATGGGATAATCTCTACGGACGATATGGGACCGGTTGGGTATTCCGACTGGCCGGAAGTGACTTACTCCATTTCTGGGGGCTTTTCGTGGAAGGGATTTGATCTGTCGGCTCTTTTCCAAGGGACGGATAATGTATCGGTGAGGTTTGAGTCGGCTTCCGCTTATCCGTTTACTTCAGACTGGGGATCGGCTCAGAAATGGCACTTGGAACGATGGACTCCCGAGCGGTATGCGAATGGTGAAAAAATCACCTTTCCGCGGTTAGAATTATCCCCTGAAAGGCAGCATAATTATCAACCATCTTCATTTTGGATTCAGGATGCCTCTTACATCCGCTTAAAAAATGTAGAAATGGGATACCGCTTTACGGCTGATTTTCTAAAAAGAGTGGGGCTAACGTCGATGCGGGTGTACGTAAGCGGTAATAACCTGATTACCTGGGCCAACATGAAATATAGTAAAGATCCGGATGCGCGTGAATTATGGGGAAGGGTATATCCACCAATGCGGGTTTTTAATGGTGGCGTCAATTTTCAATTTTAATCCTGAAAGGCTATGAGCATGAAAAAGATAATTTTAATAAGCATCCTGACTTGTGTAACGGTATGTTTCTCTTGTAAAAAATACCTGGAAAAGCCGATAAGCAGTGAGGTGACGCTAGAGGATATTTTTGCTTCTAAGGAAAAGACAGAACAGTTTTTATGGAATGTCTATAGCACAGCGTCTATATACGAATTTCCGTTCTATTGGGCGGCATCGGAAAGTGGTTTCTATCACTACGGTGCAACCTATACCATATTGGCGGCAGCAACAGACGAAGCAGATGCCTACGCCAATCTCACCGGTGCGGAAGCGTTTAATACCGGCAACTGGAGTGCGTCTGATATTTATTGGTACGAGTTTAGAAGCGAGTTTTGTTATAAGGGGATTAGGAATGCCAATCTCTTTATCGAGAACATCGATCAGGCACCTTTTTCAGAGACGGAAAAAGCAGCGATGAAAGCGGAAGCTATCTTTCTGAGAGCACTGATGCACTTCGATTTGATGCAGCGTCTTGGTGGCGTGGCTATTGTAGACAAGGTACTTAAAGTTTCTTCGGCAGAAGATATTCCGGAGGTGCGTATTCCACGTAGTAGCTTCGAAGAGACCGTTAATTTTATTGTGAACAGTTGTGACGAGGCTGCCAGAAGCCTGCCCAATGCATACGCTAGTCAATACAGAGGACGGATTGTAAAAGGTGCGGCATTGGCATTAAAGGCGCGCACGCTCTTATATGCAGCGAGCCCCTTGTTTAACTCGGATGGTGCTTACCGGCCGGTAAGCGATCCGGCGCTACGCGCCATGATTGGTTATACAAATTATGATCCTGAGCGGTGGCGGATAGCGGCCGATGCAAACAAAGCTGTTCTAGATTGGGCGAAAAACGAGAGCGGATGGTGCGAGCTGTATCAGGGAAAAGAGAACCCCGTTGACCGCTACGAAGAAATATTTATTAACCCAAACGTCAACGAGATCATCCTGGATGCCGGTTTGATGGGACCCACGGCGACCAATTATTTCGTTCGTTTCATGACTCCCGGTACGGTGGTATATACCGGAACGGATCCGGTGAACATTGGGGTAACCTTCAATTTTACCAAATTCTATCAAAAAGCAGATGGTACCGATCAAGTATGGGATGAGCAGGAGGGCGTTGCGTATCCCTATGCGGAGTATCGACGGAAATTGGGAGAACTCGAACCGCGCTTTCAGGCGTCTGTATTCCAGTCGGGTACGGAATGGTCTAGAGGTACCGGTACCGTATATCATTTTTACGAACAGCAAAGCAGGCTGTTGGATCTATACAATGGTGTCGGTTTTTTGCGCAAATTTCTGAAAGGTGTACGCAACGGATCCAGTCCGGCACCAAAGTGGATCACCTTTCGATTGGCGGAATTCTACTTGAACTATGCGGAAGCCTTAAATGAGGCGAACGGATCATCCGGCGATATAATGGACGCCTTAAATACTATCCGCGAGCGGGTAGACATGCCACCTTATACCTACACTAACCAAGCGGATATGCGAGAAAAAATCCGTAGAGAAAGAGCTGTTGAGCTATCCTTTGAACAACACCGGTACTTCGATGTACGTCGATGGAAAATCGCGGGAACGGATGGCGTGATGAAGGGAGGGATGTATGGCCTGAGGCTCGCTGGGGGAGCGGAACCAACTTACAAACTAGAAAAGTTTGAAGAACGGGTTTGGGACGACAAAATGTACTTATACCCTTTCCGGGTCAGCGAAATTGATCTGGGGTATATTGTTCAAAATCCGGGCTGGTAAGTATAAGCTTTGTTTTATGATAAAGATTAATAAATTATGATATTTCCATTCAAAAGACATAATCTAGGTTTTAGAATCCTTCTGGTTGGGTGCTGTTCGCTGCCGCTATTTTTGCTTGCGCAGGGCACCGAACCTCCTGCGGATTCCCTGGTTCACGTTGCCTATGGCGTCCAAAATTCGGATGCGGTGACAGGCTCCCTCTCACACGTCAGCGGATTTACCTTACGCAAAACGCATACAGCCTCACTCTCGAATGCATTGATTGGGAGGCTGCCGGGGGTAACGATCACGCAGAACGGAGGTGCCCCGGGATTTGATGATCCGAGTTTTATGATCCGAGGCAGACATACCACGGGCAACAACGGACATTTGATCATGTTAGATGGTTTGCAAATAAATAGCCTGAGCCATATATCTCCCGATGAGATTGAGAGTGTAACTGCGTTGAAAGATGCAGCAGCACTAGCGCTATACGGTATGAAAGGCGCCAACGGTGTATTGCTCGTCACGACCAAACGGGGCGAAATCAGTGATAAGGTTAAGATTACCTTCAACGCGCGTTACGGTTCTCAACAAGCGACACAACTTCCGAAGTTTGCCGGTTCTTACGATTATGCCAGACTCTATAACGAAGCCTTAGCAAACGACGGTTTTTCGAGGTTGTACACGCAGACTCAACTAGAGGGCTACCGGGCAGGAACAGATCCGTACCCGTACTTGTATCCCGACGTCAATTGGTATGAGGAGGTACTTCAAAAAAATGCTCCCATCCAAGACTATTCCCTAACCTTTCGGGGAGGTAATGAGACCGCTAAATACTTTGTGATGCTGGGCTATATGGACAATCAGGGACTTTATGCCAACACCGACCAGGAACGGAATGCCAATATCGGCTTTCAGGCAATGAATTTCCGTGCGAACGTGGATTTGAACGTGACACGCAATCTAACAGCGCAGATCGGTCTGGGAGGCAATATACAGGATCGTAAATTTCCGCCTGTCTCTACCGAAGCGCTTTGGAAAAACATGGCTACTTATGCACCCAATCTTTATCCTGTAAGAACGCCTGAAGGTACGGTGACCGGCAGTGCAAACTTTCCGAATAATCCAATAGGCGATGTGCTGGAACGGGGCTACCAATCGCGACACGACAGAAACGTGCAGGCCAATTTCAAGCTGACCCAAAAACTGGATTTTATTACGAAAGGTCTCGATGTGTTTGGTGCGGCACTGTTTGACAACCTGTTTCAGAACCGCTACGACAAAACGCGTAATTACGCTTATTTTGAGCCGATATACACCCAATCTACTTCGGGTATGGATTCGGTGTATTTTCTTCAGCGCGGATTGGATACGGACTTAACGGTACAAACCGGTAATGACTATGAAAATAGCCGCTTGTTGTTTCAGGCGGGCTTTAACTACCTGCAAACCTTTGGTGATCATCAATATAGTGGAATGCTGATGTATCAACAGGACCAATATACTGTACTGGGTAATCAATCTCCCTTTGCCATGCAGGCGTTGTTGGGGCGGTTTAACTATAACTTCCAACAGAAGTATTACTTCGAGGCTGCTTTTTCATATTACGGTCTTGAAAACTATCCTCCCGGTCATCGCTTTGGGTTCTTTCCCGCGCTTTCTGCCGGATGGCTGGTACATAAAGAGGAGTTTTGGAATCAGGAAGCCTTGGTGGACTATCTAAAAATTCGGGCTTCGGCAGGGATTGTTGGGAATGATAAGGGAGCATCTCGTTTTAATTATAATCAGTATTGGGGTGTGCAAAACAGTCAAGGCTATTACTTCGGGCCTGGCCAAACCTGGTACAATGGGCTAATACAATTGGGAATAGCCAATCCGGAGATAACCTGGGAGAAAGGACGGATTTATAATGTAGGTGCTGATATGCGGCTGTTTAAAAACAAACTGAGCCTGAATGTGGATTTCTTCCACGAAAACCGATCGGATATTCTAGTCAATATGGGCAATGTCACGTCGGCCTTGTCTGGTTTTACAGATGGAAAAATGGAAAACAGAGGGCGGGTAATCAACTATGGGACAGAGGTGGAAATGAACTTTAACGGCCAGGCGGGTGATGTCGGCTATGTTGTTGGAGGGTGGTTTTCCTTTGTCCGTAACCAAATTAAAGAAAGCTATGAGACACCTAAAAAAGAAGCGTATAGCTATCGAGAAGGGCGGGCAGTCAGTCAGTACTTTGGCCTGGAAGCTATTGGTTTCTTTAAAGATGAAAGCGACATCTTCTCGAGCCCGCTACACACTTTTTCGGATGTACGCCCCGGTGACCTAAAATACCGAGATCAGAATAGCGACGGAATCATTGACGTAAACGACGAAATTGCTATCGGTCGCCATAGTTATCCGGAGATCAGCTTTGCGCTAAACGCGGGAGCTACCTATAAAGGATTCAACCTAAACTTCTTTTTGCAGGGGATGGCCAATCGCAGTGTATACTTAAATGGATACATGTTCCAGCCTTTTGCCAACGATGCTAATATTTCTGACTGGGCGGTGAATGGGCATTGGACTCCCGAAACACACGCTTCGGCTACCTTTCCGCGGTTGACTACCGAACCGAATGCCAATAACTACCGCTCGTCTACTTTCTGGGTTCGAAACGGGAATGTGCTGCGCCTCCGAAACGTAGAGCTCGGATATTCTATTCCTACAAGTCTGACCCGAAAAATAGGTATGGAACAAATAAGGGTTTACATCAGTGGATTGAATTTATTTAGTTGGGACGCTTTAGACGTGGATGTGGATCCCGAAACGCTGAGCGTGGGCTATCCCGTTATCAAGACGTATACAGCGGGTCTAAGTGTTAATTTTTAATGGATTTGATTATGAACAGTTCTTACATAAAATTCACGGGTTTGACCGTAGCGATAATCGTAGTTTTATCCACTTTTGTCGGATGCCGTCATTATCTGGATAGAGAAATAGAATCCAATTATAGAGAGGACGAAGTATTTGTCAACTACGAACGTATGAGTGAGGCCGGTTACGGTGTTTACGCCTTTCTTTTCGGTCAATTTGGATTTCATCGTATCAATAATGCGATGCTCGCCTCCGCTTGTGACGAAGCCGACCATGCGGATATCAATTCGTTGATTCAGAAATTTAATCTGGGTACGTGGACGGCAGTGGAAAATCCCGAATCGGCCTGGCAGCATTTTTATCAGGGCATCCGGCGGGCAAATCTTTTTTTAGAAAACTCCATAAATTATAAAGAAATCGTGTTTAGGGACACGTTGGATGCAGATAATAAAAGCAAATACGAATACGATGTACGGGACATTGCCTGGCTGCGGGCAGAGGTGCGATTTCTACGGGCTTACTATCATTTTGAGCTTATCAAGCGTTATGGCGGTGTACCGATCATGACGACGACCAAATACAGTGCGGAGGAATTGAATAGTTTAGGACGGCAGCGTTTCGAAGAGTGTGTAGATTTCATAAAAAATGAATGCGATTCCCTTTTGCCCCATTTGAAAGATACTTGGGTAGGCTTTGATTCCGATAAGTGGCGCGGGCGCGTTACTAAAGGAGCGGCTTTAGCCTTAAAAGCACGTTTGCTACTGTATGCGGCTAGCCCGCTTCACAATCCATCCAACGACATCGAAAAATGGGAACACGCCGCTGAGGCGGCACATGATATTATTGCGATGAACCGATATGGTCTACATAGCGATTACAGAGCCCTTTTTAGACTGGGTAATGGAGCCGATGGAAACACGGAAGTCATATTTGCACAACAGGGCTGGAACCGTAATGATTTTGAAAAAATGAATTACCCGATAGGATACACACAAGGGGGACAGGGAAGTACTTCTCCTTCACAAAACTTGGTCGATGCTTATGAGATGAAAGCTACGGGCGTGCCCATTACGGAACCGGGATCTGGATATGACCCGCAAAATCCATATCAGGGACGAGATCCTCGCCTAGGTTTTTCGATTTTGACGAATGACACGCAATTTAAGGGGCGTCCGGTCGAAGCATGGATAGGAGGGCTGGACGGATTGGGTAAAAGGAAAGCGACTACAACGGGCTATTACCTTCGGAAATTCGTAGATGAGAACCTCGATTTAGCCAGAAACGAATCGAGTGTACATACCTGGTTATTATTCCGATATGCTGAAGTCCTACTGAATTTTGCCGAAGCCATGAATGAAGCTTATGGGCCAGAAGCGACCAATGGTTACTCGATGTCGGCGAAAGCCGCGGTCGACCGGATTCGCCGGCGGACAGGAGTGGAAATGCCGATCCTGCCCCCTGGACTTTCGCAGCAGGAGATGCGCGAACGTATTCAAAATGAAAGAAGGGTAGAGCTCGCTTTTGAAGAGCACCGGTTCTTTGATGTTCGGCGATGGAAGATTGCGGAGGAAACGGAGAATCTACCCATTATGGCTATGCAGATCACTAGAAATTCGGACGGCAGCTTTGATTATTTAGTAGTTAAAGCCGAAAACCGAGTGTTTGAAGAGAAAATGTATCTATACCCGATCCCGGAAATGGAAGTATTGAAGAGTGGTGGGGCATTAACACAAAATGCGGGCTGGTAAGAAAGAAACGTACACTAATTAGAAAACAGTATGAAAACCTTGTCCTTGAAATTATTGAGCATCATCGCTGTCGTATTTTATTTATTTTCCTGTAGCAAGACGCTCGTATTTCCCGATACGGAATCGCCAGCACTTCCGCAGTTAGAGAATGCCTCTGCAAAACTATTGTGGATTGGCCCGGAATATAAACTGGCGATACATGCCGAACTGGAAGACACAGAAGGCATCACCGGAGTACATATTAAAAATGGCGAATGGAAGATTGACTCTGCATTGACTGTAGACAATAAAACCTCCTATACGATTATTGACACCTTCTTGGTTGCCAAAGATGTGAATAAGACGAAGCATCTAGTCGAATTCACGATTACCAATACAAAAGGTGGAATTATTAAAGGTAGTGTAGACGTAGAAGATCTATCGGATAAAAACCAGATTCCGGGATATGATCCAGATCTTTTGCCACCTGAAATTGAAATTATAAAACCCACTGTGACGCAATACCTCGGGTTTTCGGGCGAACCTATCGATATAGATATTGAAGCTACGATCGAGGATGAAGCTATTGCATCGATTGAAGTGAGGGTATGGGGGGAATCTGCGGATGGACAGCCGTTTATGGAAGAGGAGATTATCGAGCCGGATAGCGATGAAGAGAAAATCAG
This sequence comes from Sphingobacterium chuzhouense, assembly GCF_014692525.1. Classification (GTDB taxonomy): domain Bacteria; phylum Bacteroidota; class Bacteroidia; order Sphingobacteriales; family Sphingobacteriaceae; genus Sphingobacterium; species Sphingobacterium chuzhouense. The sequence goes on along the minus strand of NZ_JACNYL010000003.1, from coordinate 652,739 downwards.
CTATCAGTACGCAAAAACCTTTACACTTCCGAGTGAAAAGGCTGGACGATACCAATATATTGTACGATCGGTAGATGAAAGTGGCAACAAAAAGACGGTGGGGGGTGATATATCCATCGGTTTTCCTGATCGCTTGTATCTTTCGGATGCCGAGTCTGAGGAAGAGGTTATCCGCCAAGGTTACGATCATATGGGAGGAAGCAGAGGTATAGGTACCCTACTATCAATGGAACGGGAAGGTACAAATACTTTTGCATTGAATATTTATTATCCTAATAAAAGCGCTGACAACATCCGTTTTATTGCATTCTTGAACAATGAAAAGCCTTTTACTGGCAACAATCAGTCGCAAGTGAACTATAGCTTAAATGGGGATAATGTCATCGCGATGAGTGCTTCCAGCCCTGGAGATCTAACGGCAGATCTTTCTGCGGCCTCCTTTAAGCTTCCCGTTTCGGCAAGTGGGTATTATAGGATAACAGTGGATCTAACCCAACGGACTGTCCGGGCAGTGTCTTATACACCGAATATCAACATGAATGATGCGGTCAAATATCCGGGATGGTCTGACGCCAAGCCATGGGATTATATGGCGGTAACAGGAACCACGGTTGTGGGTACGGCAGATTGGACGGAAAAAGCAACCTCCCCCAAACTTGTGCGTGATGCGACAAATAAATACTTATTTACAGGTACGTTTACGACCAATGGTGCTTCTTCAAACATGAGTTTGAACGCTCCGGTTGCTGTTCTGGGCGGAGACATTTGGGGTAAAGGATGGTTTCGCTTAGTGGCGGCACGGAATAACATGATAGATGATTACGGCGATTTACTGACTATAGTTGGGCCAGTAGGGCCTAGCGGAGGAGGTGCCAATTGGGGCTTTTCGACGTCTCCGGCAGGAACGTATAAAGCATCTTATGACCTGGCATTACAAAGATTCCGTTTAGTGAGAATAGAAAATTAATGATGATGATAAACAATTTATTTATACATTTTTTATGGCTTACCATGGCTTGTGGTAAGCCCACAACAACAGAAAAACCAACCACAGATATCGACGCACATATTCGGGTGGAGATCGATGCAGGTGTAGTCAAACAAACGATCCATAGCTTCGGCGCATCAGATTGCTGGTCTGGTAAGTTCGTCGGACAATGGGCTGACGACAAAAAGAAAAACCAGGTAGCGGATCTCTTGTTTAGTACCGACACACTCGATAACGGTAATCCAATAGGGATTGGTTTATCCTTATGGAGATTTAATATCGGGGGAGGTAGTTATGAACAAGGAAAAGAAAGTAATATCGCCGACGAGTGGCGCCGGGAGGAATGTTTTCTAAACGAGGCTGGTGAGTACGACTGGAGCAAGCAGCAAGGACAGCAATGGTTCTTACAGGCCGCCAAATCTCGCGGCGTGAAACATACCCTTGGTTTTTCCTTAACACCGCCAGTCTTCATGACAAAAAATGGAAAGGCCTATAACCTACCGACCGGTACAGCCCTGAATATTCAAGAAGGGAAACTGGAAGCTTATGCCGATTTTATGGCGAAGGTAACGGAACACTTTCAGTTTGATTTCTTAAGCCCTGTAAACGAACCGCAATGGCAGTGGGGAAAAGAAGATGGCGCAAGCCAGGAAGGAACGCAGGCTGAAAATTCTGAAATAGCCGCCTTAACACGATTACTGTCTGATAAAATGAAGGAGGGAAACGCGGAGATCGTGATCGGAGAGGCCGGGCAGTGGGACTTTTTATATTCGCGGAATAACGACGGTAGGGGTGATCAGATAAACCAGTTTTTTTCTTCCACTTCACCAAACTATATTGGTAATCTGCCTCAGGTAAGAAAGGCGATTTCCGGCCATAGCTACTTCACGACCTGTCCGGATGATAATATGATTTCTGTTCGCCAGCAAATTGCGGCCAAGGTGAATCAGGTAGAACCGACGTTGGAAACCTGGCAAACCGAATTCGGGATCTTGGGGAATATCTGTGATCAATACAGTGGTTACCCGCGTAATACAGGTATGGACTATGGTCTATACGTGGCTAAAGTACTGCACCATGACCTGGCGATTGCCAACGTAAGTGCCTGGCATTGGTGGTTGGCTATGAGCCCTTATGATTATAGTGATGCACTGGTATACATCAACACGCCCGACGGAAAAATGGATCCTTCGGGCAGTAAGGAAGATGGTGTAGTATTAGATTCTAAACAACTGTGGTCTTTCGGTAATTTTGCGCGATTTATCCGTCCGGGAATGCAACGAATTGAGGCAACGGTAAAAGATATGCCGGATCCGATAAAAGCAGCTAATACATTGATGGTATCTGCCTATAAAGATGAAACCGAAAAAAAATTGGTTGTGGTTCTGGTTAATCCACAAGATCAGGAAAAAACACTCGAGCTTACCGACTTATCAGCGTCCTTTAAACTGACTGATGAGCAAGTAAATGTATATACAACCGATGCGCACCGAAATCTTGAAAAATCAACTGCAAGTGCCAATCAAATTAAATTAAATTCTAAATCCGTTGTGACAGTGGTTGCAACCTATCTCTAACGTTAATGTTCTATGAAATTCGTACACTTTATTTTTTCTGCCGTCATTCTATTGATATTGCTCCTGAACTTTCCACAGCTCTCCGCCCAGGAGATCGAACGCCGTCCAGATAACGTGCTCCCGTTAGAAGGTATCTGGAAATTTAAGTTGGATCCCTTTGAGACAGGCATCAACAGCAACGGTGTTCAACTGCTTCCACAACTGACAGAAACCATCACGCTTCCGGGCTCTACCGATCAAGCTGGCAAAGGCAACAAAACACTGGATATGACCTCGATACGGCTGACCCGTGCTTTTGAATATAAAGGCATAGCCTGGTATGAAAAGGAAATTTTCGTGCCAGAGGAATGGGAGAATAAGGCAGTGGAGCTTTTCCTTGAACGTCCACATTGGGAAACGCGCGTATGGGTGAATGGAAAACCTGCCGGAAAAAAAGAGAGTTTATCTGTACCTCATGTCTATGACGTAGGCAGCCTGGTCCAGCCCGGTAAAAAAAATACCGTCCGTATACGGGTAAATAATGATAAAATTTACGACTTGGAATATGCGCATGCCATCAGTGCCGAAACACAGACGAACTGGAATGGGATTGTAGGTGAAATTCGTTTACAGGCATTTGATAAGGTTTTTCTTAAGGATATACAGGTATATCCCGACATTCCTGCGAAAAAGGCGAAGGTACGTATGGAGATTGCCAATGAAACACAATCCGACGTACAAGGTTCGCTTACCTTTGGCAACAAAGTGGTCAATTCGGACAATCCAATATCTTTTCCCTTAACACAGCTTGATTTTGCCGGGAAAGATTCGGTCATTTTTGTGGAAAGAGAACTTGACCTCGGATCCGATCTACAGCTGTGGGATGAGTTTAATCCGGCCCTATATGAACTGACGGTTCAGCTCGATGCCAAGGGGCAGGATGCGTTCTTGAAAGACCGACGTTCGGTTACTTATGGCTTAAGGGAGCTGGGGGTTCAGGGGACACAATTTGTGTTCAACGGTCGGCCGACGTTTATTAGAGGGACGGTCAATAGCGCGGAATTTCCACTTACCGGCTATCCTCCGACGGATATAAAGGAATGGCTTCGTATATTTAATACCTGTATAGCCTATGGATTGAATGCTATGCGTTTCCATACTTGGTGTCCTCCGGAAGCTGCTTTTCAGGCAGCTGATCAACTAGGTTTTTATCTACAGGTAGAGAATCCCGATTGGCGTTTTACCGTTGGAAAAGATGCCGAAGTGAATCGCTTTCTAAAGGAGGAAGCCGATCGAATATTAAAGACCTACGGCAATCATCCGTCGTTCATTATGTTTTGCGAAGGCAATGAAATGGTCGGTCCGCAGGTAAAGGAGTTTTTGAGCGAACAGGTCTCCCATTGGAAAGCCTCTGATGCTCGGCGTCTATATACGGGAAGTGCCGCCTATCCGCTGATCCCGGAAAGTGAATACCATGTTTTGTATGGTGCTCGTCCGCATCGATGGAGGGAAGGTTTAACGAGCCGATTTAATGTTCGACCTTTAGATACTGAATACGATTATTCCGATTACGTGGTAAAAAATGATGTTCCCATGATTACCCACGAAATCGGGCAGTGGTGCGTATATCCAAATTTTGACGAGATTCCTAAATATACGGGTGTATTAAAACCGTATAATTACGAATTGTTCAGGGAATTGCTACGGGATCGGAAAATGTTGGATCAGGCAGAAGATTTTACACGGGCTTCGGGCAGGTTTTCCGTCGTTATGAAGAAGGAAGAGGTGGAGTCTTATTTAAGAACACCAAAATTTGGGGGCTACCACATGTTGCAATTGAACGACTTTCCAGGGCAGGGAACAGCGCCGGTAGGTGTTGTTGATATTTTTTGGGATCCCAAGCCTTATGTCAGCGCAGATGAATTTCGTCGGTTCCAATCGTCTAGAGTACCGTTGTTAAGGACCAAATCTTTTACTTGGACCAACGATCAGGTTTTTCGAGCGACTGCGCAATTTGCCAATTTTGGTGATTCTCCCATGGAGGAAACCACTGTACACTGGTCGTTACGATATCCGGATGGAAAAATACATGCCGAGGGAGAATTTGCTAAGCAAACCATTCCCGTAGGAAGCCCCATTACGCTGGGTGAACTATCGATCCCACTGGCAGATATCGATCAGGCGGTAAATCTGGATTTAGTTATGGAGGTACCGGGAACACCCATTAGCAACGAATGGGACATCTGGGTATATCCGGCCCAACTGCTGGAAGTGAATACGAAAGAGATGCTCATCGCCGATCGGTTAGATAATAAAACCAAACGCTATCTCGAAAAAGGTGGGAAAGTGCTGTTGATGGCCGATACGGGTGCTATTCATTCGGATGCGGATCCGGTTTTCTCGGGAATTTCCTGGAATACCGTATGGTCTGGTATGCCGCCCAATTTATTGGGTATCCTTTGCGATCCGCAGTCACCTGCCTTGGAAAATTTTCCGACCCAATTCCATTCTAACTGGCAGTGGTGGGATGTTGTAGCTCGCTCTAAACCGATGGTACTGGATCATCTTCCGTTTGGGCTGAAGCCTTTGGTGCAAATGGTTCCGGATTGGAACAATCCGCGAAAGATCGGATTGGTATTCGAAGCTAAGGTAGGTAAGGGCAGCCTCTTAGTTACCAGTGTGGATCTGAAAAATAAAATGGAGGAACGTCCGGTTGCGCGTCAATTTCTGTATAGTTTGAAAAAATATGCCATGAGTCCGGATTTTTCTCCAGAAGACGAGGTAAGCATAGAAATGATCGAACAAATTTTTAAAAGTGAATAATGCTATGAAGAAAGCTGTAAACTCATTAATAAAGAAATCTCTTTTTTTAGGTGGTTGTTTTTTGCTATCGTTTTATCCGGGTACAAAATTGGCAGCGCAATATGTTGGTGGATCCTCCAGATCAGCGTTGGATGATACCGTTAATTTAAGTTTGCAAGAGTCGGTGAAACAATATACCTATCTATCCGAGCAGGTTCCAAAAGATCAGCTGCCGCGTACTTATATCGATGGACAGGTGATGTCCGTGAGTCCGTATGCCTGGATAAGCGGGTTCTATCCTGGCTCCCTTTTATATCTGTATGAGTTTTCCCGCGACTCCATATTATTAAAAGAGGCGAACAACAAACTTGTACAATTAGAGAAGCTACAGACGGTTACGGCCAACCACGATCTAGGTTTTATGATGTACTGTAGTTTTGGTAATGCCTATCGTCTTTTTCAAAAACCGGAACATAAAGCTATCCTCATTCAATCGGCCAAATCCCTTGCCAGTAGGTTTAATCCAAAGGTTGGATGTATCGAATCCTGGGATGAGATTAAATCCTTGGATGGAAAGAGAATGTTGGATTTCCCGGTCATTATCGACAATATGATGAACCTGGAGCTTTTGTTTTTTGCTTCGAAAGCAACGGGCGATCCATATTATAAGGATATCGCGATTCAGCATACTGATAAAACCCTAAAAAATCACTTCCGAAAAGATTTTAGCAGTTATCATGTGGTTGCGTATGACACTCTGAGCGGAAAGGTATTGAGTAGAGAAACCCATCAAGGTTTTTCCGACAATTCTACCTGGTCTAGAGGACAGGCTTGGGCGGTCTATGGTTTTACGATGGTGTATCGTGAAACGGGAAATAAGAAATATTTGAAAGCGGCGCAAAGAATGGCCGATTTTTACTTGAAGCATGAGAATCTTCCGGACGATATGGTGCCTTATTGGGATTTTAATGTGAACCAGGAAGGGTATGATCCGGTTTGGAACTACGATCCGGCGAAATATCCAGAAATACCTCGTGATGCCTCTGCAGGAGCCATTGTGGCTTCAGCTTTATTGGAACTTTCTGGATATGTGACCAAGAAAAAAAGCCAATATTATTCATCAGCAGCTGAAAAGATGATTGCCAGTTTGTCGTCATCTAATTATCGTGCGCCGGTCGGGACTAATGGCGGATTTATTTTGATGCATGCTTCGGGTGGTGTCCCCGGCGACGTAGAAGTCGATGTTCCGCTCTCGTATGCAGATTATTATTATATTGAATCGTTGATGCGCTATCAGAATCTTATATCTGACAAATCCATAGAAAAATAGATGAAAAATCTCCTATTTATTTTATTGCTTATACCATTTTTTGCCCTGCATACTGCATGGGCGCAAACGCCGTCTAATGATACGCTAATAAATCGATATAAAGAATATTTGTTCCGTACGAACGATGCCGAACAAGATATTGATTCATTCATAAAGCGTTTGGATCCATCTGGAAAATGGCCGGATATCAACTATGCGGATTCTAGCCTCGCGGATTGGAAAATCACGATCCACTTAAGACGAGTTCGTACGCTGTCATTCGCTTGGGCAAACCCTAAATCACGGCATTATCAGGATCCAGCAATCCGAAAGGTGATTGATATTGCGCTGGATCATTGGTTACAGATTAGATACCAAAGCAAAAACTGGTGGTATAATGAGATCGGGGTACCGCAGTTGATGCGGGATATCATTGTTTTGCTCCGGCAAGACCTGGATTCTCTGCGCCTGCAACAAGCGTTAGCGGTAATGGGCCAGCTACGGGTGCACGAGGACTATGTGGGGGGCAATCTCATATGGTGTGCAGATTTGGGTTTACACTACGGTGCATTGATAGACGACGAAAACCTCTTAAACAAATGCCGGCAACTTATCCTAAAAGAAATTGAAATAGGAACCGGTGAAGGAATTCAACCGGATTACAGCTTTCATCAACATGGTAAGCGTCTGCAAATGTTTCAATACGGTAAGGCTTATCTGTGGGAAAGTATGCGCATCGCCTGGGAGCTCCGCGATACGCCTTTGGCCTTTCCAGAGGAAAAGATACAAATTTTAATGGATATGGTTGTCGAAGGCTGGCAATGGATGGCACGAGGCATTCATACAGTTCCGGGAACGATGGATCGCTCATCGTCGAGAAAAGGCGAATTACGGAGTGCGGATATGCGTTTATTGCTGCCTTTTATTAAGGAATTACAACCTCAAAATACTGCCATCACAACAATGGAAGCCATGCAGAACGGTCAGGGGACGCTTGTAGGCTATCGATATTATCCGTATTCTGATTTTGCTGTTTTTCATCGCCCGGGGTTCAGCTTCTTTTTAAAAACGGTGTCCACACGTACGCTACCTACAGAGTCTATTAATAGCGAAAATCTTAAAGGAAAGCTATTAAATAGTGGAGACACTTACTTGATTAGAAACGGAGAGGAATATTTTGATCTATTGCCTGCCTGGGATTGGACGGCTCTTCCCGGTTTAACCACCTTTAAAGAGATGTACCATGTAAGCCGTAGGCCTTTCGTAGGGGGAGTGTCCGATAATATAGACGGCTTTTCTGTGATGGACTACGTTTTGCAAGATAAGACGGAGAAACAGGAGTTTTCGGCTCGGAAGTTTTGGGCCTCGCATGGGGATGTTGTGGTTTGTTTAATAGGTGATATGAAAAGCAAAGGTATTTCCGGACCTTTATATACCTCCTTAGATCAAAGCCGTTTGCAAAGTGACGTGACCGTAAATTCTGTAGAGAATGCTTTAATGCCGGGTACGCATAGCCTCGATGATGTTCGTTGGATACATCATTCGGGATTTGCCTATATCCCCCTAAAGCCGACTGTGTTTACCATTCATCTAAAAAAGGTAGAAAGTAACTGGACTTCCATCAATGCAGCTGGAATGGCAGAGCGAGTAGAAGAGAGTGTGTTCCTCCCTCAAATGCTACATAATATGATTGGAGAAGATTCGTCTGGATATGTGATAGCACCTGCTTCTAGTCCAAAACAAACCGCAAGGTTGGCGAGCAATCCTAGCTGGACGGTGTTACGGAACGGAGAGGCTTGCCAAGCGGTAGAATTCAAAGGGGGGATTCTGATGGCAGCTTTTTATTCGCCCGGAGAGCTTAATTTTGGAAAGAAACAAGCTATCCAGGTGGATCAGCCCTGTTTAATTTTAATTAAGGGTGGTGTGCTTTATGCGAGCGACCCTACTCAAGAAGGGAAAGAGGTTAATGTAACCGTTGGAGGCAAGAAGTTTAAAATACGGTTGCCCTTGGATGGTACGACGACCCAATTACCGTTAAAATAAGAACGATTAATGAAACCTGCATAAATTTCGATAAACAAAAGGATATGAATAATTTATGCAAGCTTCATTGCCATAAAAAAACAATTTATTCTAATGAAAAAGATACTATATACCATTTGTTTTGTAGGGCTAATTCTTGTTGGTCAAAAAGTCTATGCCCAGGCGGATTCGGCGGCTTATTTGGATACGATCAAGGCAGAGCTGAAAGAAAAGTGGCCAGCGAACCGAACCATTAACTTGGTGTTTCACGGACATTCCGTTCCTTCCGGTTATTTTCAGACCCCCTTGGTAAGAAGAATGGATGCCTATCCATTTCTTGTTATGCGTGCTTTAGATGAGAAATATCCTACCGCGGTGATCAATGTTATCACGACTTCCATCGGTGGGGAGAACTCCGAACAAGGCGAAAAGAGATTCAAAACGGAGGTGACGGTACACCGGCCGGATGTACTGTTTATCGATTATGCGCTGAATGACCGAAATATCGGTCTGGAGCGATCCCGCACCGCGATGGAGAAGATGATCGTAGAGGCTTTGGCACAGGATATAAAAGTGGTTCTTTTGACGCCCTCGCCCGATTTAACAGTTGACCTGCTTTTGCCAGATAACACGTTGGAATTATATCGGAATCAACTAGTGGATCTATCAAAGAAATATAATATTGCTATAGTTGATAGTTATCAAGTATTTAAAAAACGGAAAGCTGAAGGGGAGGAATTGAAGCTATACATGGCCCAAAGCAATCACCCGAATGAAAAGGGGCATAAACTCATCGCCGATGAGATCATGCACTGGTTTTAAATAGAGGGGATACAACACTCTAGGTTCGCTTTTTATGATTGTTTCTGTATTGTGCCGGAGCAATCTCCATTAATTTTTTGAAGAGCCTTGAAAAATAATACGGATCCTTAAATCCCAGCGTATTACAAATTTCTTTAATGCTCATATCGGTAAAATACAGATATTGACAGGCTTGGTGGATCTTCATTTGATTAAAATACTGAATAGGAGAAAAGCCTGTTTTCTTCTTAAAAAGATCAGAATAATGGGAGACGGAGAGATTTTGTTCGCTGGCAAAATCCTGTAGCGTAAAATTCAAATCCAGGTTATCTTTCATGAATTTTATGGACTTGTTTACACAATCGACTTCATAAAAAGACAGAAAAGTTTCTTTATGATAAATTAAAGAGGACAAAAACTGTAGAAGATTGATATTCGCTAATTCTAGGCTACGTTGATCAAAACTATTTTCAATGATATTAAAGATTTGATTGAACAGCTCAATCCGGTGTTCGTCATAGGGCAATGAATGTGTACTTGGAGCGGCGCCGTCTGTATGTCTAGAATAGAGACGATCTGAATTTTCTCCTTCAAAATGAATCCAATAGATGCTCCATGGATCGGTAGAAGAGGAGTGATAATGGTGAGGGGTATTGCGCGGGATAATAAAAAAGTGGTTAGGGTTTAAAATATGTTTTTTCCCTTGAACGGTAATGGTGCCCTGTCCTTCTATACAATATAGCAAAATGTATTGCGAGCAGCCTGTGTTTCGTCTTCTGTCATGATGGTTGGCATAGGGGTAAAAACCAATGGCTGTTAGGTAAAGATTGTTTATAAGCGGGTTTTTTGCAATCTGATTGTGTATTTCAGGTGGAATGACAATCATTTTTTGTCCCACAAAGCCCTCTTTAATTTTTTTTATCTGTACCTGTGCATTCATTTGTTTATAACTGCGTGTCAATTTGCGTGAGTTTCTTTCTCTACCGCTTAAGAAACTCTTTTTTCAAAGGTCTTCTACCATCGTTTGCGTAATTAAAGATACGGGTTTTCTATGTATTTCAGCAATTGGAAAATACATTTTTATTTTTAAATGTGTGCGCAAGGAAAGCAGGTTTATCGCGTTTAACCCGTTTATGGCTTGATGAAATAATAAGCTAATTCTTCAAATGAGCTAAATTGTATGTCGTATGTTTTGGTTTCGCCAAATCCATAGTTAACGAAAACGAATGGGATATTAGCGAGTTTGGCTTGTTTGCCATCAGAAGCTGTATCACCAACATATACAGGGCTTTTTAATGAATACTTGTCGATGAGGTACCTGATATTCTCATTCTTGGGTTTGAAGTTTGAGGCATGAGCTACGCTGTCGGTAATATATTGTTCAATACCTGCCCATTCCATAAAATATTTGATGGTAAATTCGGCACAGTTGCTGACGATAAATAACCGGTGCTGCTGACTTAATTGTTCCAATCCTTCTTTTACATACGGATAGAGCTTTCCGCCTTTTGTTTTGATATTCTCATACTGAAGGTCAATGATATCTTTGTACATGGTTTTTCTTTCTTTATAGGGGAATTCGGGTAAGATAAGTTCCAGAAATTGATCTTCTTCTATACCTGTGAGCCTATAAATATCTTGGTTTGTCAGCTGCTTTTCAATATTGTTTTTTTGGAAGAAATCATTAAAACCTTGTGTGTAACATGCAACACCATCCCATAGTGTTCCGTCCATGTCAAAAATAATCGCATCAATTTGTTCTGTATCCACCATTTGCATTCATTTTTCTTTAACCTGTTTTTTTAATATCGAATCTACTTAAAAAAAGGCATTATAGCTAATAAAAATGGGAAAGGGCGGTGGTGGATGAAAGCGGGCGTTTATCGAGATAAATTAAGACTTCGATCGTGTGTCAGGTCGACGACCGCGTTTATAGATAATCAGCCCATTGAGGAAATTTCGAAGAAACTGATCGCCACAAGGCTTAAAATTCGGGTGGTCTTCTTTACGGAATATCGCACTTAGCTCAGTTTTGGTTACCTTGAAATCCACAAGAGATAATACTTCGATAATGTCATCGTCGGTAAATTTTAAAGCTACGCGGAGCTTTTTCATGATATCATTGTTGCTCATGGCGTAAATGTAAAGAAAACTATGCTAAAAACGCATTATATTGAAGGAATTACCCCTAGGAATCTCGGCTCCAAGAGGTAATATCAGTTATTTTTCTCCTTCTTCCGGCGGTATATTTCCCGCTGCGTTACCGGCAAGATCGCCTCCCTCTTTGTCGCGTTTATCGGATTGATTTGTCTCTTTGATATCCTTCTTATCTTTCTCGTCTGTCGACTCTTCTGGAGGAAAGCCACTGTAATTTGCTTTTTCGTTTTCAGCAACCCCGCGTTCGCGGTCCGTTTGTGGTTTTTCGTTGTTCTCGTTCGTATTCATATCGTTTCTCTTTAATCACTACTCATAGAACAGCTGGCGTGCGGTATAGTTTTCAATGATGAACGTAGCGAATTCACAATATTTATAAAATAACCCCCGAATTTAGAGAGGAGATAGGATCGTGCAAAACAAAAACAAATAGGTGAACGTTTATATAATATATAGATATCGTTATGAATAATCTTGATTTTGATAATGTGAAATTAGATCTGCTGAAAAGAGAGATTAGCCTTCCAAAAGCAGTTGAAGGCCAAGTCGAAGAGACGTGGTTGGTTAATTATGGTGATGAAACAGTCGGCGTTGGTCTTTTTCTTCCTGACAGTGATAAATGTGTAATGGCTATCATCGGAAACAGCGATGACGACAAAGTGGTATTGGGGTCGTATGGGACAAGTGATGACCACGCTAAACTTATTTCGCATGCGTTGGAGATTTCTTTTCAAGGGTATTTGAGGTCTGTTAGAGGAGATACTATATTAGGGGATCCGCCTATTGATGAAATGCTTGATGAATAATCAACCAGATATCCAGTTTTAATCATGAATATTACTGTTGGTAGTATGAAGGTACTCATCTCAAGAAACATCCCAGATACAACGGCGGTACGGTTAATGGAAGAAGGATTTGAAGTTATAACTGCTGAAAAAGGAAAGATATGGACTTCTGAAGAGCTTACCAAAACTTGTCAAAACGTGGATTTTTTATTACATCGCGGAGGCACAGCATTAGACGCAAATTTTTTTCAAAATTGTAGCCATCTAAAAGGTATAGCGTTAACAAGTGTGGGTTATAATCATGTAGATATCACTGCAGCCACCAAAGCATGTATACCGATTAGTAATACACCGGATGTATTGAGTGAAGCAACAGCTGATATTGCTTTGTTGCTGATGTTGACAGTTTCTCGAAAGGCATTTTTCCGGGCAAATCAGATCATTCGTGGTGAATGGCAAGGTCTGGGTTCTACGGACGATCTTGGTGTCGAACTTTACGGGAAAACATTGGGTATATTTGGATTAGGAAGAATAGGACTGGCGCTAGCTCGTAGGGCGAAAGTGATATATGGGATGGATATTATTTACTATAACCGACATAGAAATGTCGAAGCAGAGCGGGAAGTGGATGCGGTATATGTATCTTTTGACAAATTATTGGAAAAAAGTGATGTTATATCCATACACGCTAACTTAAGTTCGGAGACAAAAGATCGATTTAATGCGACAGCCTTCAAAAAGATGAAAAAATCGGCGATTTTTATTAATACAGCAAGGGGCAAGATTCATAACGAAGTGGATTTAACCGAGGCGCTGGTGAATGGTGATATTTGGGGGGCTGGACTTGATGTTACGAATCCGGAACCGATGTTGCCCAGCAATCCGCTTTTAAGTATGTCGAATGTCTGCGTACTGCCGCATATCGGTTCCGCAACTGTGGAGACACGAACAAAAATGACATTAATGGCTGTGAATAATTTGATTGCAGTGAAAAACGGAAAAAAGATGCCTCAGGTTGTCAACGCAGAGGTGTATAAGATGAAATGATATGAAAGCAGTTATTATTGGAGGATCCGGAGCTACAGGACGTGAACTTGTTAAGCAACTTTTACAAGATTCAAGATTTCAGGAGGTGATCGTTTTAGTTCGCAGACCCTATTTTGAGAAACATGCTAAACTGACAGAGTTTCTCGTGGATTTTGAAAACTTACAGCAGTACAAGGATCAGATTCAAGGCGATGTGGCTTTTTCTTGTTTAGGAACCACTTTAAAGGATGCTGGTAGTAAAGAAGCACAATGGCGAGTAGACCACGATTATCAATTGACTTTTGCTTCTATAGCAAAGACGAATGACATCGAAAGTTTTGTGCTGCTGTCGGCTACCGGTGCAAATGAAAATTCTTCTTTTTTCTACAACAAAATGAAAGGAACGTTGGAGAATAATGTACGCAAATTGGGTTTTCCTCAATTTGTTATCTTGCAACCCGGCGGCATCGAACGACCTAACTCTGATCGAGCGGGCGAAAAAATCTTTATTAAATTATTAAAAATATGTAATGCGATAGGTCTGTTTAAGCGTTACCAACCGATAACAACAGCAAGATTGGCAAAAGCTATGATTGCTTCCTATTTTAAATTTAAAGAAAAATATAAAGTTGTTAGCCTGAGCGAAATTAGGCGAATATCCGAATGAAACCCTACAGCAAAGGGAAGCAGAAACGTGTAGAAATCCGTAAATGGTCAGTGATAAATTTGTCCGTCTGGATACAGATGACCAAATATCCCATTTGGTCTCGCTATCTTTAGCCGGTTAAGGAATGTATGGTATACCAAGCATTGATATACGGATTATGCGGGGGCAGTTTATTGCTGCTCTCCTTACTGCTGTTGTCCAACTTGCCCAAAGTCAATAAAAGAGCTAATCTCTTTCTGGGGATCTGTACCTTTTTCTTATGCAGTGTATTTGTTCAGCTTCTCTTGGAGAATAGTAATTACCCGGAAAACGTCATGTTACTAGCGTTTCTGGAATTTGGACGATGGGCGATATTCCCCTGTTTCTTCATCGCTATACAACTATACCTATCTCCTGATCAGCCTTATAAGAAATACGCTATCCACTTTGTACCTACCTTAATTTTGGTTTCACTACTTTGGAGCCCTTATACATTGCCCGATGTTCTCCGTTATGTAATACGTTATTTTTTATATGGGCAACTCCTGGTCTATGGAGTTTGGTCGTATGTGCTGCTGTATAAGCACCGCTTGTTGTTAAAAGCATTTTCTACCAGTCCTCGCGCTATCGATCTTCGGTGGATTATGAATATCTGGTGGGTTATATTATTTTTAGGTATTATATCACTTGTGACACGTCTTTTTCATTCGGTCTCATTGTTGGTTGACAGTTTGTATTTGGTTGGAATACTGTTTTTTAGTTATTATGCACTATTGCAAACTGCTATCTACCCTGTAAGTGATGAGCAAGTCCCGGTTATCAAAGCGGCGGTACTATCTAAAGATAAGGAACGCCTAACGATGGAACAGGTGCAGTTTTTCAAAGAAAGATTACAGGATTTGATGGACAAAGATCAACCCTATTTAGACCCGCTGTTGAGTTTACCTCATTTGGCTGAAAGGATTGGATTATCAATACACGAACTTTCCTACGTATTGAATACGGGTATTGATTCGAATTTTTATCAATTTATCAATGGCTATCGTGTTCGTTATGCCCAGCAGCTGTTAAAAGGTAATATACTCAATGGATATAGTATTCAGGAAATCTCCATCCGGTCGGGCTTTAATTCTAAAACCACATTCTACAGCTCCTTTAAACAAGAAGTGGGTATGACCCCGAAACAATACCTTTTAAAGGTGAAATGAAAGCTATTGCGGTACAAGTTTATCCAAGCGGACGCTGATAGCAGAGTAATTTCTTATCCTTGCCTTGTTCATTAAAACAAAGGTAAAGATGAAAAGAATACGAAAACAAATTTTGGTAATAGCAGCTCTTGTTGGGCTCTGTGAACCACATGTCGCGATGGGCGATAAAAGTCGAGATAATGATTTTGCTCAAGAACAAACCTCGTTACAGCAGTTTGAAGGTTTTTATCGCTTCCCCAATAGGGTAGCCTATATTCAATTTGACGTAGTAAACAATCAGTTGCGAGCACGTCAAGTGTGGGATGGTCGACAATATGAGTTAAAGAAAACAGGAGAGTTAACCTTTGAATCTGTGGAAGAACAGTATAAGCTGGCTTTTGATGCTGCGCCGCCTGCTGGGGTAAAGATTCTGGATCGAGTTGATTTGACCAAAGTCGATTTCGATCCGGAGCAACGGAAATCAGTGCCGCCGTTATTAGCTAAGCTATATGCCGGAAGTTATCATCGTGAGGGGAACGAAAAGTTCGAAATTAAAGTTATTTCGGATGGTGGGAACCTTGTACTTATTCAGGGCTGGGATCGTAAACGTATCCAATTAGCATGCATCACTGATCAGGAATTTATAAATCAGGAAGCCGCCATGCCCGTCACGTTTTTTACAGAAAGTAACCAAAAAATTGTGATGCACTGTTTCGAAAGTGATCGTTGGATTAAAATGGAATAGCTATGAAGTTCGTTGTATTTGCATTCTTGCTGATCTCTATGCCGATGCTTATATTGGCACAATCTGTTTCCGACCCTCACTTTGTGGTGAGACTGGAAGATCCTCTTTATCCGGCGAAGGATGGTCCGTTGATTTTGTATGACCAGTATCATCATAATGCTTTTACGATAGGGGGTCAGTTTAAAGGATTTGCCGATGTGGTACAGGCCGAAGGGTATCAACTTCAGAACCATAACGCTTCTATCGACAGAAAAGTCTTATCTAAAGCGAAGATATTTGTAACGGTCAATGCGTTAAGTCATCCCTCGGACTGGGACCTTCCTAATGCATCTATTTTTAACGAAAATGAAACAGAAGCATTATACCGTTGGGTGCACGAAGAAGGAGGTGGCTTATTCATTATCACAGATCAGATGCCCGGTGCTGGTGCGGTCGGGCGTTTGGCGGAACGGTTTGGTTTTAATGTTATCAATGGTGTCACATACCATAAAGATGGACAAGCTGAGCTGTTTAACAGGAAGATAGGAAACTTACTTCCGTCTGCCGTTACTGACAGAGAAGGGCACACGGTTAACCAATTGCGGTGTTGGGGGGGAAGCGGTTTTATTCCTCCGGAAGAAGCAGAAGTTTTTTCAGTATTAGGCGATGCATATCGTATATACCTGCCTTCAAAGACCAAAGATATGGAGCGCGCTATCCAGCCCGATATCCCTTATATCTCGGGTAGAAATATTGCAAATGGAGCCTTACTAAAATGTGGCAATGGCCGAGTGTGTATCTTTGCTGATGCTTCCCCTTTTACTGCGCTGTTAAAAGGTATAAATAGTAAAAAGCAGGGAATGAACCATCCTGATGCCGGCGATCACGTGAAGCTATTACGAAATATTCTACGGTGGTTAAATCAGCAATAAATGTCGGAAAACAATTAAAGTATCCGTACGTTTAATAGAGATAAAACAAAGCTAGGATGAAAGCAGTATTTTTTTTCGATTTGTTTATAATGGTGTTTTTCTTTTCTTGCGTACAAAAAGGAGAGAAAAACGTGGGTGAAGAAGACTCTTTGTCGCTGCCGACAACGGTACAGCAGCCTGATCGTATGTGGTTGTCCAAGTGGACACCGCACGATATACCGGAAATTCAGCGCATGTATGGTAGTATAATCAGCTTGATAGACCAAAATAAACTCGATACGCTTTCTTTTGCTTACAATTGTAAAGAGGAGAAGAGGGGCAAAGTTACTTATTATGCCAAAGAGGACAAGCTTCTGGTTATTGAACATCAATACAACGAATACGATCATTATGAGGCAATAGACCGATATTATATACAAAATGACTCTGTTTATTTTGCGTTTTTTAAAGGCACTTACTGGTCTTTTGCATCCGGAGAAGGCGTAACAAAAGACGACATTAAGGAACGTAGAATTTACATTGTCAAAGGGAGCCCAATAAAATGTTTGGAAAAGAAATACAGTATACATTCGGATTCGTCGGAAAATACGGATAGCGATGCCATCACAAACATGGAAGTAGACTGTGTGTCAGCTAAATCAATAGACGTACCTTTTCAATTGTTGAAGAAGTATTATAAGCATCCGACTTCTGGTTGTTTGGAATAAGGAGGGAGCATTGGTTTTAAAAGAAAAACGAAGTCGGATTGATTTATGTCAATTCAAATCCGGACTTTTAGGGAAATTCGCAACATGCGCATATTTCGGGCCTAGGCTAATAAGTGCTTGTTTCCACAGGTCTTCGCCATCTTGTAGTAGGAGTAGGTCACTTGGGAATTTATTGTGTACTGCCCAGCTATTTTGCGCGATTTCGTCGTCCAGTTGTCCTGGCGTCCATCCGGCGTAGCCGAGGATAAATTTAATTTCATCGGGCTGAAGAAGATGATCATTAACCAGAAATCGTATCTGTTCGAAATCTCCACCAAAGTAAATACCGTCGACGAGTTCAACGCCTCCCTCAATCTTTTCTGGAACCTTATGAAGAAAAAATAACGCTTCTACACCCACCGGACCTCCAATATATAAAGGAAACCGTGGATTTTCTACATCCGGTATTACATCCGATAACAGCAGAGAGGAACGATTATTGACGATAACACCCATTGTTCCATCAATAGCGTCGTGTTCGCATAGTAAAATAACAGACCTTTCGAAATTGTTATCGAGCATAAACGGTTCGGAGAGTAATAAACTTCCCTTTTGAGGTGTGTGTATATTGAACATAACAAGAGTCTTCATCTAAAACCTGTTTCAATATAAGCCGTTTTTTCCAAAAAAGCAATTTTTTGCCTTTGCACCTTACGAATCCCGCTGCTTTTGATTAAGTTTGTGCTTGCATCAACAAACTTAACCCATGTCCATTATCCATAAAGATATTGCAGCTATACGGGAAGATTATTGTAAATATAAACTGGACGAAACCGATGTACTATCCAGTCCGATCGAACAGTTCCAACGTTGGTTTGACGCAGCCCGTCATGCGGAGGTAGTCGAACCGAATGCGATGGTATTATCCACGGTTGGGGAAGATGGTTTTCCTTCTTCGAGGGTCGTTCTGTTAAAAGATATAAAACCTTCTGGATTTAGTTTTTTTACCAACTATCATAGTAGGAAGGGACTAGCCATGGCAAAACAAAAGAAAGTCAGTCTTTTATTTTTTTGGCCTGAACTGCAAAGGCAAGTACGTATCGAGGGGTGGGCGGAGAAATTGCCTGCGGAAGATTCTGATGAATATTTTGCATCCCGCCCGAGGGGGAGCCGCATAGGAGCAATCGCTTCCCCGCAAAGCCAAGTCATTACCAACAGGGAAGTATTGGAAACACGTGTCGGAGAATTAACAGCGGAATACGCAGAACAAACAAATATCGAACGCCCTGCTTTCTGGGGAGGATATTTGGTGAGTCCGTTGCGAATAGAATTTTGGCAGGGTAGAAGTAGTCGTCTGCACGACCGTATCGAATATGTCTTCCAACAGGGAGACTGGATTATACAACGATTAGCGCCTTAGTACATGATAACCGAAATAAAAGATTTAATAACAACGCATATTGGTGAACAAGCTATTGTCCGTATAGAAGAGGAGCATTTACATCCCATTTTGGTCATAAATGATAGCGACCTAGTGAAAATCGCTTTTTTATTGCGTGATACTGAGGGATATTATTTCGATTTCTTGTCTAATATCTCTACCTTAGACTACTATCCTGACTATCGGTTTGCGGTGGTATACCACCTGTCGTCCATTCCTTATCAAACGCAATTGACATTGAAAGTGGAAATTGAGAATGACCGCCGACTTGATAATTTGCCCGAGATCCCCTCTGTTTCCGCTGTTTGGCGTACAGCCGATTGGCATGAGCGGGAAGCATTTGATTTGATGGGAATATTTTTTACAGAACATCCCGATTTAAGACGTATCCTGCTACCCGACGATTGGCAAGGATATCCGTTGCGTAAGGATTATGAAGATGCGGAAACATATCACGGAATAGCCATAAAATAGACGAAGATGACGCGTTATACCGAAGGATTGGAAAATTATAAAAAGAAGATTGCAGCGATAACGTCGCAGGAAATGGTGATTAACATGGGGCCTCAACACCCTTCTACACACGGGGTGCTCCGTTTGGAGCTCATTACCGATGGAGAGGTCGTTAAAGAGATCATCCCGCATCTGGGCTACCTTCATCGTTGCTTTGATAAGCATGCAGAATCAATGAATTATGGGAAAGCTATACCGTTTACCGATCGATTGGATTACTTGTCGTCCATGAACAATAGCCACGCTTTCGTGATGGGAGTGGAGCGTATGCTCAAGATAGAGGACAAGCTTCCTAAGCGTGTGGAATATATAAGAGTGTTGGTTTGCGAGCTTAACCGTATCGCTTCCCATTTAATTGCTATCGGTACTTATGGCATCGATATAGGAGCTTTTACACCTTTTATGTGGTGTTTCCGCGATAGGGAGCATATTATGAACATGTTGGAGTGGGCTTCGGGGTCGCGTATGCTGTATAATTATATTTGGATAGGTGGTTTATTTTACGATCTGCCTGTTGGATTTGAAGAACGTTGCCAGGAATTTGTAGATTATTTTAAACCTAAGTTGGTGGAATTAGATGATTTGCTATCTAATAACCAGATATTTATTTCGCGTACAGCGAATATCGGAGCTTTGCCTGCTGATGTAGCTATCAACTATGGATGCAGTGGACCGATGCTGCGTGCTTCGGGCATTAAGTGGGACTTGCGCCGGGTGGATGGCTACAGTGTTTACCCTGAGTTGGAGTTTGAAATTCCAATTGGAAAGGGAGATATGGGAACGCTTGGAGACTGCTGGGATCGTTATAAGGTGCGGGTAGACGAAGTTAAAGAATCTGTAAAAATTATAGAGCAATGTCTGCAAAGGCTTCGAGCAGATTTTAAAAGGACACCGGATTTCGATCCGCGGGGATTAGTTCCAAAAAAGGTAAACTTAAAAGCACAAGAATATTATGTTCGTGCAGAAAACCCCAAAGGAGAATTAGGTTTCCATTTCGTAACGCAAGAGAAAACAGATGTGCCGCGACGGGTGAAGGCTAGGGGACCTAGTTTTAATAATCTTTCAGTATTGCCCGAATTAGGTAAAGGGCAGCTTATAGCGGACTTAATCGCTATATTAGGGTCTATTGATATTGTATTGGGGGAGGTAGATAGATAGCATAATTCATAACTTAACATTTATAACTAAAACATGTCATCAATTCTCATAAAATCTGCACAAATTGTCAACGAAGGAAAGACCTTTTTGGGCGATGTCTATATCAGTAACGGACGGATCGAAATGATCGCTGAGGAAATTAATCACGCTGCCGATCAAACGATAGATGCGCAAGGATTAAATCTGTTACCAGGACTAATCGACGATCAAGTGCATTTTCGCGAACCAGGTTTGACCTATAAAGCAGATATCTGGCATGAAAGTCGTGCTGCGGTTGCAGGAGGCACCACCTCGTTTATGGAAATGCCAAATACGGTTCCGAATACGTTGACCCAAAAATTGTTGCAAGACAAATACGATATTGCTGCCGAAAAATCATTGGCAAACTATTCTTTTTTCATGGGAGCCGCAAATGACAATTTAGACGAGGTTTTAAAAACGAATCCACGTGATGTATGTGGTATCAAAATTTTTATGGGCTCGTCCACCGGTAATATGCTGGTAGACAATGAGGCGACATTGGAGAAGATTTTTGCCGAAGCACCGACATTGATAGCAGTACATTGTGAAGACGAAGAGACAGTACGGCGTAATCTTCAGGCTTTTAAGGAAAAATATGGCGAAGAAGGGCTTCAGCCTTTTATGCATCCGCTTATCCGGACAGCAGAGGCCTGTTATCTTTCTTCTTCCAAAGCGGTGGAACTTGCCAAAAAGCATGATACCCGACTTCATATATTGCATATTTCGACTGCGGCGGAAACTGCACTTTTTATTAATTCCATACCCTTAAAGGAGAAGAAAATTACGGCGGAAGCCTGTGTGCACCATCTTTGGTTCTCTGACGCAGATTATGCAGAAAAAGGAAACTTCATCAAATGGAACCCTGCAGTAAAAACCGCCGCGGATAGAGACGGTGTTTTTCAAGCATTGTTAGATGGCCATATCGATGTTATTGCTACAGATCATGCTCCCCATACGTTCGAAGAAAAATCGCAACCCTATGCTCAGGCACCATCTGGCGGCCCATTAGTGCAACATGCCCTCCAAGCGCTGTTGGATTTCGTTAAACAAGGCAAAATCACATTGGAACAAATGGTGCAAAAAACGGCGCACAATACCGCTGAACTGTTTCAAGTAGAAAGCAGAGGATTTATCAGAGAGGGCTACTGGGCAGATCTGGTTTTAGTAGATCTTAATCGGCCTTACACGGTTTCCAAAGATAATATCCTGTCCAAATGCGGATGGTCACCTTTTGAAAATCATACATTTTCGTCCACTATAGTCCACACGCTGGTCTCTGGAAATGTGGCTTATACAGATGGCAAGATTATTGAAGTAGGTACAGGGCATCGGTTATTGTTTAATCGATAGAAACATGGCCGATGTATAGTATAATACACAGACGATTATAACGTTATTTGGATGTTATGAAAAGAACCTTATTTCTTTTATGTATACTCACAAGCCTTCAATCTTGTAACCAAACCACAATTACGGGTGAATCAAATAGATATGCAGATGCGATGACGTTGGATACAGCCACGTATAATAGTTTACATAACACGTATAAAGAGGCCGCTTTAACGAATAGGCGCTTTAAGCATCAAGATATTGTAGACTTGGTGAAAAGACGTGAAGAGAAAGGTGTCTTGCAAGTAGCGGAGATAGGGAAATCAGTGGAAAGTCGAGCAATATATAAACTGCAATACGGTAATGGAGATAGAAAAGTGATGTTGTGGTCGCAGATGCATGGCGACGAACCGACAGCAACGATGGCTTTGTTTGATATTTTCAATTTTTTGGAAGGTAAAGACGACGGCTTTGATTCCATTCGAACCTGTCTAAAGGATAATTTAACAATTCATTTTATCCCCATGCTTAATCCCGACGGTGCAGAGCGTTATATACGAAGAAATGCACAATATATCGATTTAAATCGAGACGCACGTGCGAATCACACGGTAGAAGCGAAGATACTGCGACGAATGGCGGAAGAGATTAAACCCAATTTCGGTTTTAATCTACACGACCAGAGCATATATTATAATGTGCCTGAGACGAAAAATCCAGTAACTATAGCGATGCTAGCACCAGCTTATAATACAGAAAGGGAAATAAATGATGTTCGGAAAGGTGCGATGCAACTGATTGTGGGAATGAACGAGCTCCTGCAACAATATGTTCCAGATGCGGTGGCAAAGTATGATGACACACATTCACCACGAGGCTTCGGTGATAACTTTCAGGCATGGGGAGCTAGTACAGTGTTGATTGAATCGGGCGGCTTAAAAGGCGATCCCGAAAAACAGCAAATAAGAAGATTTAATTTTGCCATTATCTTTAACGCTTTACTGGAAATTGCGCAAGATTCATATAAAAAGTACGACTATAAAGCATATGATAAGATTCCTTTTAACGCGTCTCAGCTACATGATGTGGTTATCCGCCAAATCGATTTGGGAACGGATAGTGTGCCACTAAAAACCGATATCGCTATCCGCCGGGCAGAATTGACCGTGGAAAGGGATTACTGTGTAAGAGGATGGGTAGAAGATATAGGCGACTTAGAAGGTACGTACGGGTATGATGAGCTGGACGCTGGCGGATTGAAATTCATTCAGGGAAAAGTTTATCCGCAGGTTTTCAAAGAGGTTAATGATATTAGTAATAATAGAGCTTGGGAGTTATTGAAACAGGGGTATATTGCGGTTAGGGTAACGTCCAGGGGACAGGATCGTTTACATAATCTTCCGTTGGTTGTTTCTGCCCAAGGTGAGTTCGTACCGACATCTAAAATTGTATTGACAGGAACCAGTAATTTCTTTTTGGGGGATGGTACTACCTTGAAATATGCAGTGGTCAACGGATATCTTATCGATCTAAGTCGACCACCGCAGGAAAATTTTTATAAAAACTGGATTAATTAGCGGATGCCGATAATAGCTCACGGAAATTGCGTACACTCTGGGCAACATCACTTTGGTTGTTTTCCCAGTTGTATTCGTATTCAGCGGAAAGCATCCCGTCAAAGTTCTGTCTTTTTAATTCTTCGATGACTTCGTTGATAGGAAGCTTACCTATTCCCCAGTGTACATCGTGTGCCTTTTTATCACCAAAAGCATTCAGATCCTTAAAGTGTGAGTGTATAATCTTGCCCTCTAATTTCTTTAGGCATTCTACAGGGTCTAATCCCGAGCGCATCCAGTGGCCAACATCGGCGGCTGCACCCATCTTCGGACTTCTTCCTTCTAATGCTGACAAAACGACCTCAGGTTTCCAATAGGTTGTAGGTTCTGGGTGATTATGAATGGCAGCACGAATATCGTATTTTTCACACAACGCGGATACAATATCTAGATGCTCTTCTTTAGGCTCACAATTGATAACCTTGACGCCCATATCCTGGGCAAAGGCAAAAATCTGCTCCCACTCTTCCGCATCTTTGCCATTAACTACGCCAAAGGCATGTAGCGTGATATTACGGTCTGACAAGAGTTTGCGCACCAAATCCCGTCCTTCTTCCGAGAGAGTATAGGTTAACTTTTCCTCGTTTCCAGCACCGACAATTTGCCCCGGAAACGCTTCCACAAATCGTAAATCGGCGCTATCTATCTTATCCAATGCTTCGGCAAAGGTAAATAACCTAAAGGTGTATGCTTGTGCGCCTAATTTCCAGTTTAGATGTTCTTCGGGATAACCGATAGTATCCTGTAAGGTATCTTCAACTTGCGTATTTGATGATGTTGTTCCGGATGAACAAGATAAGAAGGCAATTCCCGCCAACAATATAAGCGAGGACAATGTGTTTATTTTCATGGGTTGTTTTATAAATTTAGTTCTCTTTCTCTTCTTATACGGTTGTTTTACCGTACATCTCTTCCCGTTGCGCTTTGACGACATCCGAATTGATGTATTCATCGTAAGACATTAATTTGTCAATTACACCGTTGGGCGTAAGTTCAATGATGCGGTTTGCTACTGTTTGCGTCAACTCATGGTCACGGGATGTAAATAACATCGAACCTCTAAAATCTAACAAGCCGTTGTTTAATGCCGTGATGGATTCCAAATCAAGGTGGTTTGTAGGCTCATCGAATAGAAGGAAATTGGCACCTTGAAGCATCATTTTTGAAAACATACAGCGCATTTTTTCTCCACCGGATAATACCGATACCTTTTTTAATACTTCTTCGCCGGAAAACAACATTTTTCCTAGAAATCCACGAATAAACTGTTCGTCCGCCTCTGGTTTTGATGTATAATTACGAAGCCAATCAACAAGATTCTCATCGCGACCCTCAAAATAATCGGCGTTTTCAATTGGCATATCGGTCGGTGTGATCGTAACTCCCCATTTGAACTCCCCACTAAAATCTTTGTCGCGACCTGCTAATATATCATAGAAAGCCGTAGTTACCAACGAGTTTTCAGACAATAGCGCGATTTTGTCGCCTTTATTGATCATGAAAGTAACATCTTTAAAGTAAACTTCACCGTTGACAGTTTTACTTAGCCCCTCTACATGCAATATTTGGTCGCCCGGTTCCCGATCCATTTGGTTGAACATAATAGCCGGATACTTCCGATTCGAAGGTTTGATTTCTTCAACATTGAGCTTCTCAAGAGCTTTTTTTCTGGAAGTCGCTTGTTTAGATTTCGAGGCGTTTGCCGAGAAGCGGCGGATAAACTCCTGCAATTCTTTAACTTTATCTTCCATCTTCTTGTTTTGGTCTGCACGTTGTTTCAATGCCAGTTGAGAAGATTCATACCAGAAACTATAGTTACCGGTGTAAATATTCATCTTACCAAAATCGATGTCAACGATATGCGTACAGACATGGTCTAAAAAGTGGCGGTCGTGCGATACAACCAAGACTATAGCCTCATATCCTGCCAAGAAATCTTCTAACCAAGCGATCGTATTGATGTCCAAATCGTTGGTTGGCTCATCGAGAATCAAGATGTCTGGGTTACCAAATAAGGCTTGCGCCAGAAGCACCCGTACTTTCTCATTACCATCCAGTTCCTTAACCAATTTATAATGAAGATCTTCTTTGATTCCTAAGTTGCTCAATAAGGTAGCCGCGTTGCTCTCTGCATTCCATCCATCCATTTCTGCAAAGAGACTTTCCAGTTCACCCGCACGTTCGCCATCCGCGTCTGTAAAGTCTTCTTTCATGTAAATGGCATCTTTCTCTTTCATCACCTTGTAAAGCTCCTGGTTGCCCATCATGACCGTCTCGAGAACTGTAAATTCATCAAATTCGTAGTGATTTTGCTTCAGTACGGACATACGCTCGCCCGGAGTAAAAGATACAGACCCCGTCGTAGGATCAACTTCTCCCGAGACAATTTTAAGGAATGTTGATTTTCCTGCACCATTGGCGCCTATGATTCCATAACAGTTTCCAGGTGTAAATTTCAAGTTTACATCTTCAAACAGTACACGCTTCCCAAAACGAAGCGATAAATTAGACACATTTATCATGTTGCAAAGATACGCTTTATTTATGGGATTTCTAATACATTGTGGACACAGGAAAAGTGGGAGCAACGTTAAAATAAGTAAAAGTATTTTTAAGCAATCGATTGTGTTTCAATAATGTTTGCATCTGCTGGACATTTTAGCGAAGTTTAAGTTAAATTATGTTATTAGGGGACTCCATCATAGTATTAGGGGAAGCACTAGGCATAAATGAATAATGACGTATTATGAACTTAAACACACAACAATTAAAAGGTATGCTATATGGCGCCATCCTCATCGGAATGACGTCTGCATGCAGCCAAAGCCAACAAGAACAGGTGCGGAAAACTCCATTCGAATTGGTTGATTTTAAAGAATTACCCGACCCCACGGCAGATACATTGTCCGATTGGTCTATGGTAGAAAATGGATTACACGCTTCTTTTGTGACGATTGATAAGCGCTTTCCGAAGTCAATAGCTCCGGACTTCGCGGTCGAGAAGCAAGCCTCCGTTACCGGATGGAGAGGAGAACGTGTCTCTGCTCAAATATTGCTATGGACAAATGCTGAATTACCTGGTGCACAAGTGGAAATATCAGGTTTTCGTACCGAAAACGGCGGCGAGTTGTCAGCAGATATTGCGTCTGCCCATTTTGTGCGCTATGTGATGACCGATGAGTTTGCCGATGGATGTGGACACCGTAAACCGGAAGATTTTGTGTCGTCTCTATCGCCTGATATGTTGGATAAACTTTCGTCTTTTGATCTTGAAGCAAAGAAGGTACGGCCTGTATGGGTAACCGTGCGTATTCCGGAAGACGCCAAACCGGGAAGCTATACAGCAAAGATACAGGTAAAAGCAGATGATAGCCCCACTCAGGAACTGGATTTATCATTGCAGGTTATCAATCAAGCCTTGCCAAAGGCTTCGGAATGGACCTATCATTTAGATTTATGGCAACATCCCTCTGCTGTAGCCCGTGTAGAAGAAGTGGAAATGTGGTCGGATGAACATTTTGAAGCATTGAAACCACAGATGCAGATGTTAGCGGATGTGGGGCAAAAAGTGATTACTGCTACACTTAATAAAGATCCTTGGAATGTGCAGACGTTCGATCCTTATGCGGACATGATTGTCTGGACGAAACAAAAGGACGGTTCCTGGAAGTATGATTATAGGGTATTTGATAAATGGGTGCAGTTTATGTTAGACCTTGGTATTAACAAAATGATCAATTGTTATTCGATTATCCCCTGGAATAACGAAATACACTATCAGGATGAAGCAAGTGGCGAGTTGGTCAATGTTGAGGCGAAAGCCGGTACACCTATATTTGAAGAATTATGGACCCCTTTCTTAGTTGATTTTGCCGAGCACCTGCGCGAAAAAGGTTGGCTAGAAAAAACCAATATCGCGATGGATGAACGTACGCGGGAAGAAGTAGACGGGGCATTGTCTTTATTACAGAAAGTGGTACCCGAATTGGGCATATCTTATGCCGATAATCAAAAAACCTATCAGCGTTACCCGAACAGCGATGATATTAGCATTGCTGCTAAACATCCGTTTTCAGAAGCGGATCTTAAAGACCGTCAATCGCGTGGATTGAACACGACATTTTATATCTACTGTGGAAATGCATTTCCGAATCAGTTCACATTCTCGGATCCTGCAGAATCAGCACTATTAGCGTGGTACACGGAAGCCTCACACTTTGACGGTATGTTACGCTGGTCGTTCAATTCCTGGGTAGAAAATCCTTTAACCGATTCACGTTTTCGTACCTGGCCGGCGGGCGACACCTATATGGTATATCCAAATGCTAGAAGCTCGATCCGTTACGAACGCCTATTGGAAGGGCTTCAAGACTATGCGAAGATTCAAGTCGTGAAACAAGCGCTGGAGAATAAAGGTGACCAAGTAAATTTAGACCGATTGGAAACTGCCATTCAGAAATTGAAGATTACAAAACGTAACGAGACCTGGAATCAAGACCTAAATGATGCGAAAGCATTGCTTAACGAGCTTTCGGTTCAATTGGTACAATAGGAATAAAAAAAATAACTTTGTTAAATTAGCGGGGATATTACTCTTACTAAGAGAATAAGATCCCCGTTATTCATATTACTTCACTGCTTCCCGGAATTTGATTAGTCGTAAATATGCGGGACATTTTTCTAAATCTCTTTTCCAAGCTTCCACTTCGATAAACTGTATCTTCAGGAAAGTGTCCACATCTACCACGACTTGTTCCTGTGAGATCTCCACACGTTCGGGAAAAGATTTTCCCAACAGTTCGCTTTTCAGTTCCTCTATTGTTATCATATAGACAAAAATAGAGATTTTTCACCAGTATAGACCCGCCGGAGGTAATCCTAATTTTAATAAGTGAAAAAACTTTATCAAAGGTGGATAGTCAAAAAAATGTGTAACTTTTTTAGGTGAAGTTTTGGTAAATAAAAAAAGTTTGTATCTTCGTGTACGTACACAAAAATAAAACAGACCTAAAAATGGCAAGACCGACGTTGTTTTATAATGCAAAAATAATCCTAAAAGATACCCTAACAGACGGTGGCGTACTGGTAGAAAACGGTAAAATTAAAGCTATTATTCCAACGAATCAGCTTTCATATCTCAATAAATATGAGGGGTATACATTGATTGATGTGAACCAGCAATATTTATCTCCCGGATTTATTGATATTCACATTCATGGTGGGGGAGGGTATGATTTTATGGACGGAACAGAGGAAGCCTTTATTCAAATTGCAAAAACGCATGCCCGATTTGGAACAACATCACTCGTGCCAACGACATTAACAACAACGACAGAGCGACTGGAGGAGACATTAAGAAGTTATGAAAGTGCAAAACAGAGTTTTAACGATGGCGCAAACCTATTAGGTATTCACTTAGAAGGCCCCTATTTTGCCATGAGTCAACGGGGCGCTCAAGACCCTAGATATATACGAAACCCCGATCCGGATGAATATAAAGCGTTGATAGCTAATTATAAAAGTATTGTTCGATGGAGCGCCGCTCCAGAACTTGAGGGCGCACTGGCATTTGGCGAATATCTGGTGGCAAATGATATTATTGCGGCCATTGCCCATACCGATGCAATCTACGAAGACGTTGAAAAAGCATATCAAGCCGGATATAAATTAATGACCCATTTTTATTCGGCCATGTCCGGAGTCACAAGACGTCACGCTTTTCGATATGCTGGCGTCGTTGAGGCCGGATATCTAATTGATGATTTTGATGTTGAACTTATTGCTGACGGTGTGCATCTTCCAAATCCACTACTGAAGCTGATTTATAAAATAAAAGGACCGGAGAAGATGGTGTTAATAACGGATGCTATGCGCGCCGCTGGAACTAATGATACAAAATCGATACTAGGGAGTTATGATGATGGGATAGAAGTGCTTGTGGAAGACGGCGTTGCAAAGCTTAAAGATAGAACTGCATTTGCAGGGAGCGTAGCAACGGCGGATAGATTAGTTCGGACAATGTTAGCGCTGGGGGATATTCCGTTGGTCGAAATCATTCGTATGATTACCCTGAATCCGGCGCGGGTAATGAAGGTAGAGCAGGAGAAAGGCTCAATCGATATCGGAAAAGATGCGGATATTGTTGTCTTCGATGATAATATTAATATTCAGTGTACTATGGTAAAAGGAAAAGTGGTATATGAACGGCAAATCGAATAAAATAATGAAATTAAATTATTTCTGAAAATATTTTCGGTTACGTACACAATTCTTTATTTTTATATAAATAACATGATAAACCATTAACATGAAAAACCTTACTAGAAGAGACTTTTTAGGTGCTAGTTCCTTGGCAATGTTGGGATTAGCCGCGAATCAAGCTTCCGCTTTTACGCTACCGATAACCTCTCAAAACGAGAAGCGCATAGGTATTATTGGGTTAGATACGTCCCATTCGGTAGCTTTTACGAAATCTATCAACCAGAACTCTGAACAGTATAGAGGGTATAAAGTAGTAGCTGCATACCCGTATGGTACGAAAACCATTCCATCGGCTACGGATCGCATACCGAAATTTACGGAGGATATCCAGACATATGGTGTGAAGATTACCAAGTCTATTAAGGAGTTATTGAAGCAGGTAGATTTTGTATTGCTGGAAACCAACGATGGACGCCTTCATTTAGAGCAGGCGGAAGAAGTATTTAAAGCCAACAAAGTACTTTTTATTGATAAGCCGTTAGCAGCTTCTTATGCCGATGCCCGGAAAATTTTTGAACTTTCCGAACAATATAAAATTCCATTTTTTTCGTCTTCCTCTCTTCGATATATCGATGGAATGCAGGATGTTATTGATGGTAAATACGGTAAGGTACTAGGGGCAGATGTGTATAGTCCGGCGGCGTTAGACCCGAGTCATCCAGATTTTTTCTGGTACGGTATTCACGGTGTGGAAATGCTTTTCGCCGCAATGGGTGCAGGATGTAAATCTGTATCGAGAACACATACAGAGGGTGCTGATGTAATTGTCGGCGTATGGGATGACAATCGTATCGGTGTAGTCCGTGGTACGCGACAAGGCAAAAGTGCTTACGGAGGCACTATTTATTGTGAGAAGGGAACAGTGCCATTGGGAGCATTTAATGGCTACAATCCATTATTGGAAAAAATCGTTGAATTTTTTGATACGAAGACCCCTCCTTTTGATAACAAGGAAACATTGGAAATTTGTGCATTTATTGAAGCGGCAGATGTTAGTAAATTCTCTAACGGTCGTTCGATTGACTTAAATCATGTTATAAAATAATATCAATTTGTTATGAACAATAATTCAAGAAGAGACTTCATAAAAAAGACATTGATTGCTTCGGCAGCAATTGGTGTAGGAGGTGTATTACCGGCATTTAGTGCTAAAAGCTATAACAATATCATAGGAGCGAATAATAAACTGCGCATATCTATGATGGGGGTTAATGCGAGGGGAAATGCGTTAGCACAAAATTTCGCTGCGCAACCCAATAGTGAGATTATCCACGTATGTGATGTGGACAGCCGTGCCATCGACAAATGTATAAAAGGACTGACAAAATATCAACAGGCAACAGCAACGGGTTTTGCAGATTTCAGAAAATCGTTGGAAAGTAAAGATGTGGATGTGTTGGTCGTTGCAGCACCGGATCATTGGCATGCACCAGCTGCTATCTTGGCCTCGCAGGCCGGAAAGCACGTGTATCTGGAAAAACCATGCGGGCATAATCCAAGGGAAGGTGAGCTACTGATCAATGCGGTAAATAAACATAAGAACGTTATCCAGATGGGAAACCAACGCAGGTCGTGGCCAAATGTGGTCAAGGGTATCCAAGAGGTACATAATGGTACAATAGGGAAAGTGTTTTATGCTAAAACTTGGTATGCGAATAACCGTCCGTCCATTGGTGTGGGTAAGAAGATAGCCGTACCGGAATGGCTTGACTTTGACCTGTGGCAGGGACCTGCCCCGCGAAGGGATTTTCAAGACAATCTGATCCATTATAATTGGCACTGGTTCTGGCATTGGGGTACGGGTGAGGCATTAAACAACGGTACGCACATGGTGGATCTGGCACGTTGGGGACTACAGGTGGATTATCCGACTCGGGTTAGTTCGAATGGGGGACGTTATGCCTATCAGGACGACTGGGAGACTCCAGACACCCAGGTGATCAGCATCGAGTTTGGTCCGGATAAATTAATTACATGGGAAGGAAGAAGTTGTAACGGCACGCCAACAGAAGGATCGAATGTGGGTGTGATGTTTTATGGGACAAATGGATCGTTACAGATTGACGGAGCCAACTCCTACAAAATATTTGATGTGAAGGGAAAACTTGTAAAAGAAGTAAAAGATAGTGGACCGATTAATACAGCGAGTTTAACAAGTCCCTCGCAGCAATTAGATGCTATTCATATACAGAATATGTTTTCGGCTATCAATAACGGTGGAAATCTAAATTCGGATATTATTAGTGGTCATCAAAGTACACTGTTGGTACAATTGGGCAATATCGCTTTGCGTTCTGGTAAGCAGCTGGAAATAGACCCATCTAATGGACATATACGCAATGATAAGAAAATCATGCAAGAATTTTGGTCAAGGGAATATGCCAAAGGCTGGGAACCCAAAATCTAAATAAGGGATGAGTGCAACAACGCTAAAAACGGTGGCGAGCCTGACCAAAAGGGAAACGACTATTTCCATTGGTATTATTGCCTTATTATTTTTTATTTTCGGTTTCTTATCATGGATTAACGCGATACTGATACCCTATTTTAAAATTGCTTGTGAACTGACGCATTTCCAGTCCTATCTGGTAGCATTCGCTTTTTACATCGCTTATTTTGTCATGTCGGTACCTTCCTCGTATCTATTAAAAGCTGTTGGATTCAAAAAGGGGATGATGGTGGGATTTCTCGCGTTGGCGACAGGGGCATTTATTTTTATCCCGGCTGCGATGACGCGTACATACGAGGTGTTTCTGGCCGGATTGTTTACCATCGGTGTTGGTCTAGCTATTCTACAAACTGCCGCGAATCCCTATATTACTATTTTGGGACCGAAGGAACGGGCTGCACAGCGTATCAGTATTATGGGCATCTGTAATAAATTTGCAGGGATTTTGGCGCCGATATTATTTGCCGCTGCTGTATTACGTCCAACAGACCAAGCTATGTTTGATAGTTTAGCAGATATGACAGATACTGATCGCGCAGCTGCTCTTGATGAATTGATTCGGCGTGTTATTGTACCGTATGCTGTTGTTGGTGTAGCTATGCTGTTGATCGGTATCGGTGTGCGGTATTCTCCACTTCCGGAGATTAATACAGACGAAGAAAGTGAAGAAGTTGCCGAAACAAATAGCAATAAAACCAGTATTTTCCAGTTCCCCCATCTCATTTTGGGTGCCGTGGCTATTTTTATCCATGTAGGCGCACAGGTGATATCGATCGACACCATTATCAATTATGCGGGATCTATGGGTATCTCGCTTGTGGAAGCAAAAGTATTCCCTTCATATACGCTGGCGATGGCGATTGTAGGTTATTTCCTGGGAATTGCCGTTACGCCAAGATTAATCAGTCAAACAACGCTATTACAGATTGTCACCGTATTGGGTGCTGTGCTTTCCTTGCTTATTGTTTACGCGAAAGGGGAAGTTACGTTTTTGGGACATACGGCTGATATATCTATTTGGTTCATTACCTTGCTTGGAATCTCTAATTCTTTGACATGGGCAGGTATCTGGCCATTAGCACTGGACGGCTTGGGGAGATTTACGAAAGTCGGTGCATCATTGATGATCATGGGACTGTGTGGTAACGCTATCTTACCTATGGTTTACGGTTATTTTGCTGATGGATATGGTTTACGCGAAGCGTATTGGGTATTACTTCCTTGCTACCTATATCTCGTCTATTATGCGGTTTATGGGCATAAAATTAGAAAGTGGAGTTTGTAAAATGAGAACATTAAGCTATTTTTCTTTACTCATAATCCTTCTTTGCGGAGTTGGATGTGCCGGTGAAAATCCTTCTAACCAAAAAAAAGAAGAGAAAGCCAAATTGACTGTTATCGATCCGCAGCATTTTCATGCGGCTTTAGTGCAGAAACATATTCATCCTGGTATCGATTCAGTCGTGCATTTATTTGCAGATTCCATTGCCACAGTGGAAGGATATAAACAACTGATCACGCAATATAATACGCGGGAGAGTGAGCCAACACAATGGAAGATTGTCGATTATTTTGGAGCGGACTTTTTGGAAAAAGCATTTGATCCAACAGCAGGGAATGTTGTAGTGCTGGCTGGGGATAATCAACGGAAGATAGACTATATCCAAAAATCCGTTCAGCAAAATCGAGACGTTTTTGCTGACAAGCCTTTGGTCATCGATGCTACAGGTTATCGTAAACTGGAGGCTTTGATGGAAGGTAATGGAGAGAAAGAACAGGTATTGGTTTACGATATGATGACAGAACGATATGATGTAAAAAACCAAATTGTCAAATCGCTGCTGAATAATAAAGATTTTTCGGGTGGATTATTAACGGCGGAGGATGATAAGGTGGCGATTCTATTCAAAAGTGTGCATCACTTTATCAAGGATGTTTCCGGTAAACCACTTTTACGTCCAGCATTGTTTTTTGATACGGAAAAGCAAGGCGAGGGGCTTGTCGATGTCACGACACACTATATCGATTTGGTACAATGGATGTTATCATCGGAAACGGTTATCGACGTCGATCAAGATGTGAAACTTACTAGTTCACAACGATGGAAAACTAGCCTGTCGAAGGAACAGTTTCAAAAGTCGACTGGCTTATCCGTCTTCCCATCTGTATTGCAAAAACATGTCGTTGACAATGACCATATCGATGTTTTTAGCAATGGAAGAATGGAGTATACCTTTAAAGGGGTGCCGGTTTCCATTGATGTGAGATGGCACGCAGAGTCGTTGGATGGGAGAGGAGATCAGTTTTATGCACACTTTCTTACTAATCGGTTGAAAATAGAGATTAAGCCTGATGAAGAGGGTAAAACAGCTGTTTTTATCACACCGAATGATGATATTCCTAATTTCGAAACGCAGTTGAAGGATGCGTTAAGCAATATCGGTAACCTGACAGGTCTAACAGCAGAGAAAGTATCAGGCGGCTATAAAATCATCATCCCGGAAAATCTCTATCTAAGCCATGAAGACCATTTTGCAAAGGTGTTGGACGGATTCTTACAATATCGGAAGGACGGTGTTTTACCTGCATGGGAAAAATCGTTTATACTAGCGAAGTACTATTTGACCACCAAGGCACTTGAGGAGGCTAAGACGATAGAGGATGAAGGGATTTAG
The DNA here is from genome assembly GCF_014692525.1 of Sphingobacterium chuzhouense. GTDB lineage: Bacteria > Bacteroidota > Bacteroidia > Sphingobacteriales > Sphingobacteriaceae > Sphingobacterium > Sphingobacterium chuzhouense. Next base: position 617,658 of record NZ_JACNYL010000003.1, on the reverse strand, counting down.
GGTTTATATTTAAAGCATAGAGCAACATAGAAAAAATACGTTAAATGAAACTCCCGAGAACAAATAATTCTCGGGAGTTTCATTTAGGGAGTAAAAATACTTTAGATTTTATTTTGTTGTTTAGTTTTTAGTGTTTACATTTGATTAACGTGCTTCGGTTACGTAACCGAAGCGTTTCAAATGACATAAACTAAAAACAATTTAAAACTTAAAAAGTCTTCTACATTTGCAAACAGTTATTTAACTGTGAGAATTTGATATAGGGATTATAATATCATGAAAAAATGGCGGTTACGTAACCGTAATTAAATTTCCTCTTAGATGTTAGACTATGATGCCTCTTAAAAACTATTTATCGACATTCTTCCTCTTTCTATGTGTATTTGTTATGAATACTGGGGCTTCGTCAGTGGATCAATATTCATTTGCTTTCAGGTCCAGTGTTGTGTACGGCTCTCAGACAAATGACCTTACAATTTATATGTCTACTGATTTTAACGGAGGAAGCACGATAGAAGATATTAGCCAATCCAACTGGAAAGATATTACTGCCATGGCAACATTAAGTTCGGGAAGTCCTTTTGTAGGCTCAGGTAATTTAGACTTTACCCCATTTGTCGAACAAGGAAAGGCATTATTTATCGCGTTTAAATATAGTGCGCCAGCGACACCTAAACCTACACAGCGGATGTGGAGAATACAAAGTATGGCATTTAAACATAACCGTATGCCCGTAAATCTCTCGGACTGGTTGTTCATCAATCATAAAGATAACGATGAGAATGTGGGGTGGGAAAACAACAGCAAAGGGATACAGTATCGTTCCAGAATGACAAAGAAAAAAACGGAGAGCTGGGCGGTTGTACAGATACTGCTTCCCGATACGAAGCCCATCATCTCTGGCAGAACCGTATCATTCGAACCGCCTGCCAAGTCCGCGGATAAGGCATATGTTGATAAAAACAAATCTAGCAGCGATGCCGGTGTAACACAAGAATATTTAAAAAAGATAATGTATGACAGTTATCTTAAGAATGGACCTAACCCAGGGGTCATGCAACAATTGGGAAATATGGAAGTGCTTGAGAAAACAAAACAAGATGGTTATGAGCGCTGGCATGTTAAGTATAAGGTGGATACGGATGAATTTTCTTATGCTTATATCCTACTCCCATTGAATATTCCGGCGGGAGCTAAACTTCCTTTAATGTTATGCCCTCATCCAACCTATATCTTCGGTAAAAATAGGGTAGTCAATTTATATGATGAGCCTATAAAAGACAGAACAGACTCCTTGAAGAGATTATCTGGACATTACGGTTTGGATTTGGTGCAACGGGGGTTCGTCGTTTTTGCACCTGATAGAGCAGGTTATGGCGAACGCAGACTATTGTCCAATAAAGGCTTTAAAGAAAATATGGCCGCTTTTTCCGGGAAGATGCGTGAAAGATATCCTAAATTCGGACTAAACGGGAAAGCTGTCTGGGATCTACAGGTCGGTCTTAATCTCATGCTTACCTATGATTTTGTAGATCAAGAGCATGTGGGGATAATAGGTCATTCGCTCGGTGCCTGGGATGCTATCCTGCTATCTGCATTGGATGACAGGGTAAAGGCAGCAGTGATTAATTCCGGAGGTATGGTCGCCTATTTGCCGGAGCTATGGTCTGACGACCAGACAGCTTTGCGTGTTTATTTGGATTCTCCCTCGAAACAGTCGTTGACAAAAAATGTCAATATTATGCTGATGCTGAATGCATCCCGATCCGTTTTCTATCTTTTTTCATTGAGAGATCCGTTTTACAAAGGTCAACCACAGTTGATCGAAGGCTATACAACGATTTACGACTATTATAAAACGAACAACCCTAAAAAACAAGCCGATATTTCTTATTTACTACATAAAGATGGACATACATTCTACCCGACAGCGAAAGCCGCTGCATACACTTGGCTGGAGGAACGGTTAATGACGAAATAATATGAAAGATAGTATCATGAAGCAAGTTTATTTAGCAAGTTTATTCCTATCAATTCTTTTGCCTGTTACATTATTTGCACAAGAGAAAGTGTTGGTATTTGGGGAAACGTTGATCCAATCGACCGCGTTGAGAAAAGATTTAACGGAAAAGAATCTCCAGATGCAGCCTATAACGGCCAACAGCTTATCAGATATTTCCGTCGACCAAGGACGATTGCTACTCATCGCGGGAGATACGCAATGTCCGGCACAAAGCCGACAGGCCATCAGTAATTATTTAACGAAGGGTGGAAACCTTGTCGTTATCGGGGAGGCAGCCTTTGATTATACGCCTAAACCAATAAAGCCGGTGGTTGCGGTTGATTTTGGCAACAGCAACAATTACCAAATCATAGAACCGCCAAGGAAACCTAGATTGGCTTCGATGGAGAAACCGGCAATCCAAACGGTGAATCTTCCGAACAGTATGGGAAAAGGACTGGAATTCTCTACCAAGGAAAAGGGCATGCGTGATGTGTACGCCCAATTTTCTATTGCTGCCCAATCAGCTGCATCAAGATCCGTATTAGCTTTTAAAGCGAAAGGCAATCACTATATGGATTTATTATCGCTACAGATTAAGGATCGCGATAATAAAAAGTGGATCACATTCGTGCCGCTCACCTTGGACTGGGAAGAGTACACAGTTTCGCTAGCGGATTTTATACCAGAAGGCTGGAATGCGTCCGAGGAAATGTATCCCCTGCTTGATCCTAATCGTGTAGACTCCCTTGCGATGGGTGCTAATTTAATGACGGTCTGGAGAGAAAAAGCAATGACCTTTGCTATTGGAGATGTATCGCTATGCGAAAATGAAACAGGTATTTATGCCCCTACTTCGGCGCTTCTACCATTGACCTTACCTTTTCAAGAAAATGACATTACGTTCCCCAAATGGATCATAGATCCCTTTTTCCAATCTATACCTCAAGAGGGGCTTTTAAAGGTGGTCTCAACGAAAGGCTCACCTTTTGGAAATTTAGAACGACAGGACATAAAGGGGAGCCATATTTTGGCAAATACGTTAGCCGAATTTCCTGGATCATTGAATGGAACCGATACGAAAAAAGATTACGACCACCGCTCGGATAGAGAAAAGCGTATAATTCCGCTTTTGACAACTGAGGATGGCAGAACGGTAGCACATCTGGATATACACGCCGGGGGCATCTATGGCAATGCTTCGATTGCAGCCTTTGGCATCCAACCCACGCAGCTAGTCAACCAATCCGATCTGCGAGGTATGTTAGTGAATGTAGCCCACTTTATCCTAAACACACCCCGTGTATTGAAAATCGCCATCAACACGACTACGCAAAAGAACAAGGAGAGTGTTGTACCCAAATTTATCATTACGCTTCAAAACCCTACCGCGGAGGTGATAAAAGGAAAACTTTCTTTGAATATAGCGGGCACACTCCAAAAGAAGGTAGATGTAGAGATTGCACCGAGAAAAACACTCGAACGGATTATACAATTTGGGGAGGTTCCGGCAGACTTTTCGTTTAAGCAATTTGATTGGACGATAGCGCTGGAGACACCGAATTCCCATGACCACATACAAGAGACAGTGGATATAGAACGTTCGATGTTGGAAGCATTTATACATTTGGTCAAGATTCAGAAAAAATATCCCGATGGTCGGTATAGCCATCATTATTTTGGCGATGCGTACGGTGTTCGGGCGATGTTTGCATATCTAGATTTTCTGGACAGAAATCCCCAGCACTTTGCAAAAAATAGCGACCTATGGCAAAAGATATCTCCCGCAGACATCAGGGAAAGTGCGATACGTTTCTGCGACATGTTGGTAGAACGTCAACTGCCAAATGGTGCATTGCCTATGGGATATTCTGAACATGCGAGTGGCTACAACGTAGCAGATGGTGGACAGATGGCTTTGGCTTTATTCCAGCTGTCTCGCTATGTGAAAAATGAAACGAAGAGAAAGGCATATCTGGATGTCTGCTATCGTTTTCTTGATTGGGCAGAGACATTCTATATTGATGAAGCCAAATCCGACTCTTTAAAAGTGAGTAGGCCAAAGGACTATGCAAAGGGAAATGCTGCTGCCGGACTTTATGGACTCGGACAAGCCGGGCGTAGCCGCCAAGAAACAGGACCCTCGTGGGTTCTTGCCGATATCCTAGCGGCACAAACTTATGCGGCCTATATCGACAGTGGTCCCAACAACGAGATATACCGGAAAATTGCGGATCGGAATATTAAATTCTATGCAAATGCCAAATATTCTGCTGCCGGATATTATCAGGCAGAGGCCCTGTTTTGGGCTTGGCTGACAACTGACGACAAAGCGATTAAAAAGGTTATCCTGGAAAATTTGGACGCATCCTTTTTGCCACCGCTATACCGTGGCAAGTTGAACGACATGTATGATCTGGGATCACGTTCCACGCTACGGGCGCTACCTTTACTTTATTACCAGCAGTTTATGAGTAATACGGCGAGTAATCGTGCCGTCTTGCTGAAGTATATATGGAGCTTCGGTGCAAACACATCGATGTCTTCAATGCGAAATCTTTCGCAGACGTTTCCCAAACCTGTACATGGCGAATCCCTTGCTGCAGCTAAATATGCGGCATTGAGCGCCCTATGGTCAATGGAGTTGTTAGAGCCCGGGGCCACGTTATTTCAAGAAGTCAAATAAATTGTAAACGATAAATTAAAGTATGATGAGAAAAGTTAGTTTTATAAATCCAACGACGATAACCTTAGTATGGTGTATATTGTTTTTTGCGCATGCAAGTTTCGCTCAAACGCTGTCATTTAGCAATGCGGTACAATATGGTTCGCAGGAGAACAATCTTTCCATTCTGGTTTCTACCGATTTTAATGGTCACTATGACATGGAAAACATAGGCAAAGCAACATGGAATGATCTGACCGAAGAGTTTCATCTGGCGACAGACAAGAAGTTTGTTAAATCTGGAGAGGCCGACCTCTCTTCGTGGACAACACCTGGAAAACCGATATATATTGCTTTTAGATACCTCGGCCAGGAATCAGCGAAGCCTACACAGCGAAGCTGGATTATATCGAACGTTTCCGTGAATGACGGTCAGACAGACAACCGTATCCCAACACAGAAATTTTCGATTATTGATGTGCTGGAGAATAAGGAGGGAACAACTTGGCTTAAGTCGGATATTGCACTTCGATTTCGCTCTAATTTATCAAAAATAAAATCTGAAAGCTGGGCAATCGTCCGGATTGTCGACGGAAAGGTTAACTAGGTTTTTCTATAAAAAGAAATATGATGATTTATAACCGTACTAAAAATAAGGCAAGTTTTTTTCTCTTTTTTTTGCTATTATTTTCGTTCAGCATACATGCCCAGGACCACAAGATATCGGGGACAGTAACCGATTCGCAAACTGGTGAAGGAGTACGAGGAGTACTCGTGTCCGTAAAAGGCAGCTCGATCAATACGTTAACGGATGAAAAAGGTGTTTATACCCTTTCCGGCATTTCCGCCGATGCCGTGCTGTCTTTTACTTTCATAGGCATGAAAAGTACGGAAGTCGGGGTAGACGGTAAGAGCAACGTAGATGTTATTATGGAAAAGGTTTCTTTAGATATAGACGAAGTCGTGGTCGTGGGTTACGGTACGCAGGCTAAAAGAGATGTGACGGGTTCCATTGTGTCGGTGTCTGGAGACGATATGAGAACCAACCCCGGCGGTACGATTGTATCAGGGCTACAGGGGAAAGTTCCGGGTATGCAGATTACATCGAATTCAGGCGAGCCCGGAGCTGGAGCAACCATACAAATCCGAGGGGCCTCGTCTATCAGTGGCGGCAGCGAACCATTGTATATTATCGATGGTGTTCCGATAGATGGCGAAAACATGTCTTCCATTACTGGTGATGCAACGTTTAGTCCGCTGGCCAGTATTGACCCCAACGATATTGAATCTATTGAAATATTGAAAGATGCAGCTTCGGGTGCAATCTATGGTTCCAGAGCAGCCAACGGGGTGGTTATTATTACGACCAAAGGAGGCAACAGATTTGAGGTGGCGAAGCCGCGGATAACTCTCAGCCATACCTCTAGTATCGTTGAGATGGGGCGGAAAATGGATGTTATGAACGGCGGACAATTTCGGGAAGCCTATGTAGAAGCCAGAGAAAATAACGGTCAGGTCGCGAACCAGCCATGGGTCACCAATCCCCATCATCCCTATTACAACAATACGACGGATTGGCAAGATATTCTGTTTCGGAATGCTTACCAGAATGTGAGTAACCTCGGGCTTCAAGGGAGTTCGGAATCATTTTCTTACGGTATATCTTTAGGATATCGAAACCTCCAGCCCACCGTAGTGCATACTGACTATGGACAAATGAACGCCCGCGGAAATTTCTCCTATAAACTTTCTAAAAATATTTCTGCCGAAACCCGGCTATCCTATAGTGATATTGATTACACCCGGATATTGTCGTCCAGCGGTAGTTATTTTAGTGCATTACGCGCCGCACTTTTTACCAACCCCGTGTTTGCACCTTTCGACCCGCTCACGGGAGAAACAGTAGATTGGCTGGGACAACGAGAACAACGAAACCCATTGGCTGTCGCTGAGAAAGTTCCCTCAACATTTAAACGAAATAATACCTCATTAACACAAAACGTTACGGTGGAGATCCTAAAAGGACTAAAGTTTAAAACGAGTATTTATGCGACGTTTTCTAATAACGAGCAATCTTATTACCAGCCAAAAACATTTAGTTCCTCCACTCCACCAAGAGATGATGGACGATATCAACAGACGGAATCGAGCCATCTTGTCCAGGAAAATACGCTGAACTACAGTAGGTTATTGAAAAAACATCGCATCAGTGTGGTACTGGGGCAGTCGATAGAGAAATGGACATCCAACGAAATAATACACCAAGGGGAGGATTTTGTTGACCCCAATGTAACACCTATTCAAGGCGCCGCCCGAATGACGAGAGTTGAACAGAATCGATCCGAACGTGGCTTATTATCGTTTTTCGGAAGAATGAATTATAGTTATGCGGGCAAGTATTTGACTTCCTTTACATTCCGCCGAGATGGTTCATCCCGGTTTGGTGCAAACCGACGCTTTGGTAATTTTCCTGCCGTAACACTGGGCTGGCGTTTTTCGGATGAAAATTTCATGAATTTTGCAAATGGAGTACTAGATAATGGTATGATCAGAGGTAGTATGGGCGTCACCGGAAATCAATTTGCTCCAGATTACGCATGGCAAGGTGGATTTAGCCCCGCTACAAGTCGATATGATGGCAATGTAGCTATTCTTCACGACGCCATGATGAACCGTTTGTTAGGTTGGGAAACCACCACACAGTATAACGCAGGTTTAGACCTATCATTCTTTAACAAGCGCGTGTCTTTCACAGCAGATATATATAAAAAACAGAGCGAAGATCTGTTGTTTAGCTTTCCACTCAATGATTTTACCGGATTTAATTCCATTACTAGAAATTTTGGAAGTGTGGAAAATAAAGGATTCGAGTTACTATTGGAAACCGTCAATCTAGATAAGGCTGTACGCTGGGAGACTGGTGTTAACTTCTCCTTGAACCGGAACAAAGTAACCGCTTTGCCTGGAGGGGAGGATATTTTGATAGGAGACTTCTCGTTAGGTCGAATCGGAGAACCTGCGGGTATGTTCTTTGCACATCGTGCCCTCGGGGTGTATGCCTCCGATGAGGACAACGTCTATCATGCACCTGATGGAACAGTGGGGCAATATAGAAGAGGCTCGGTTACCGGCGAAGCATTCAAGGGTGGCGATATGATATGGGATGATATCGATGGGAATGGCATTATTGATGACAATGATCGCGTCATCATCGGAAATCCGCATCCAAAATTTATTGCGGGTTTTAATACGGGCGTGACGTATAAGGATATCTCGTTAAAAGCTTCCCTGTACTGGTCACACGGTAACCAGGTAATGAATACCTTGAGACGGAGACGGAATCAAATGCTGACCGTTGGAAATCTAGGACAGGATGCGTTGCAACGCTGGAGAGCGCAAGGAGATGTTGCCGACTTCCCGATGTTGCGTTACCAAGATATCATGGGTAACTTTAGACCTTCTTCCTTCACCATGGAAGATGCATCTTATATTCGACTGCAAGAAATTGTGCTGGGGTATAATGTCCCTTCCAAATATTTAAAGAGGTTTCTCCTTAGCTCCATCAATGTATACGTTTCAGGGACAAATCTGTTGACATGGACTTCATACAGCGGGTTTGATCCGGAGGTCAGTACATCAATAAATCCGTTTGTTTTGGGAGATGATAACGGAGCATTGCCACAGAGCCGATCCTATAACTTCGGTATAACAGCCCGTTTTTAATGATAAAAAGAAAGACAATGAAGAAGTATATGTATATAATCATGGCCTGTCTCCTGTTTAACACGTCATGTAATATCTTGGATTTAGAACCGGAAACATCTTGGACAGGGTCAAATATTCCGACTGAAGAAGGCCATCTCAATGGCATTCTATATGGAGGTTATGAGCGCCTGCGGTCTGCATTATCTACTGGTTTTTTAATCTACGGCGAATTACGGGCTGAGGCATTCTATAACAATGCGTTTCAGATTAATATTGACAAAGCGATCAATAATACATTGGATTACGATATGTCCTACGCTTCCTGGCAATCGTTTTACGAAGTCATAAAACAGGCTAATGTAGTTTTGCGGTATGCGCCAGAGCTTGTGCAGACGGGTGCGATTACAGAAGCTAATGCAGACCATCTCATGGGACAGGCCTACACATTACGTGCCTTTGCCTATTTTTATATCATACGGATTTGGGGAGAGGCGCCTTTAATCATCAAGCCTTTTCTCTCCGATGAAGATCTGGAGGATTATGGAAGAGCGCCATTAAGTGAAATGTATGAGCAGATACATCAAGATTTGACAGAAGGAGCAAGTTTAATACCCGCATCTAACACAGAGAGGACGATTCTTACTAGGGCTGCTGTCCACGCTATAGAAGCACATGTATACGCTTGGGAGCACAACTATGAACAAGCGATCATTTCTATTGATAAAGTGCTCGCGAACACCAACTACTCGCTCGCGAGCCTTTATAACCCCTCCTGGAATCCGGGAGCTGGTGATTTTACTGCACAAGTACAGGCCTCCGATTATGCAGCTATTTTCAATGGAGGTAGACACAAGGAATCAATCTTTGAGCTCGCCTTTAATCTGGCAGATGGTGATAATACGCGTTTTCTAACCAGTTACTTTTCGGGAACAAACCCGATTATCCGGGTTAGATCTGAATTTGGAGATACCTTTGACAGCAATGATTGGCGAGGAATTGTCAGTAATGAATGGTCTTCAACAGGCACGTATAAAGCGATCAAATATATTATTGGCTTTAGTGCGGACGTGGATACCCGAAATATCGTCTTGCTACGTTTATCTGATTTATACTTGTTGAAGGCGGAATCCATCATGGCGTTGGAAGATACAGATGATAGTAGAAATGAAGCGATGGGATTGGTCAATACGATCCGACATAGAGCTGGTGGAGAAACGTTTGAAATACCGGCATCCGATTATCTGGATCGGAATCTCTATTCACAAGATGATCTCATAGACCTCATACTGGAGGAGCGTAAATTCGAACTTTGCTATGAGGGCTATCGTTGGTTCGATCTGGTCAGAACAGGACGAGCGATAGACGTCTTGCGCGAGCGCCGAGAACTGGAATTGGATCCAAGAGCCTTGATTTGGCCAATTCATATCGACGAAATCAGAAGAGGCTCGCTCATTGAGCAAAATGAATATTATAGGTAAAATTTAAAGAGAAATAGCCATGAAACGTTCAATAATATTTATGTTTAGCCTATGCATAGTCTTGTTATCGGGCTGTAAGAACTTGATGCAAGACTATGATCTGGATACGCGCTCGGATTACTGGGAAGATATCACGCTCCTCGACTATATAAGCCTAGGAAAAGACCCACAAATAACATTATATGCGGAGGCGGTACGTTACGCGGGGGCGGAAAACCTCTTGGATGGACCGTTAAAAACCCGGATTGTCCCCAATAACGAGGCAATGGAGGGCATGCTCTTAAGTGCCGGGGTAGCAAATATCCAGGAGTTGTCCCCTAATGTGGTCAAAGAAATGCTTTCGTATTTGGTAATTCCCGGAACGTATAGATCTTTGGATTTAGAAGAGGACGAGACGGTGGGTGAAGTCACTGCAAGAGGTGATAGTCTATACTTGACCCGGAGCGTAACAGCTACAGACAAATATCGGTTGTCCGTAAACAACCACCCGAAACTGGCAACGTCCCAGATAGCCGTACTTAGTCAAGATTATGTGTTCAGCGATGGCATAGCACATATTGTCGATGGATTTCCCGTTTATCAGGAAAAAACGAAACCTACCGATGCCGCACCAGATGGAGTTGATTATTCGGACGCAGAGCAACACACGATATGGGTCAACAATGATACCCACGTGATCAATGCTACCGCCTCACATCGGGAAACCAATTACGGGAGTGAAACACTCCTAACGGTTGCCAATGCCGCTTGGACACGGTACGGATTTTTACTATTTGATTTAGATCCTATCGAGTTTGTGGATGACCTGACCAGAGCCAACTTGAATATCTACTACGCACAAAGAAGTATTGCTACGTTAGATCCTGTCCTGGGCGTTTTTGAAACGGGGTCGAATTGGGAAGAGATGACGCTAACATGGAATTCAATGCCTGATTTTGGCGCACAAATCAATAGTTCGAGTTTGGTTTTAGGGCAATGGAACGAGATAGATATTACCGGTTCTATTAACCGCGCTTACCAAAACGGGCTGGATAAAGTGTCTTTGGGTCTACGGTTACTGGCCGCACCAAATGGTATCACGGGAACGGTATCTCTGCGGTCCAAAGAACAAGGGGACGGTTCGTATGCGGCATCGATTAAGTTGTTTGGCGCCATACCCAGTGAGTTGGAAGTGGACTACGTGTCGGGATTACAAGTGTCACAACAAGGCGCTAAGGTTATCGAACCACAGAACCTGTCCATGAAAGCATCCGGTTCGGCTGTTTACAACTATACCGATAATAATATTATCTACGTATTGATGGATGTACCGACAAATGGCACGGTGACACGATATGGCCTTCCAATACGGAAGTTTAGCGAATTTACTCAAGAGGAATTGAAAAAAGGAGCCATACGGTATGTACATAATGGTGGAAGTTCTTCGGATGTCATGACCTTTAAAGTGAAAGATTATATCGGTGGTGTATACACCGATATTATTGGATTACCCGTTACCATACAATAACAAACGATGATTACATTTTTAAAAAAATACGCTACCCTGGCGATAGGATTTGTATTATTGTTTTTCTTTGGAAGTGGTGTAACAAAATCCACGATAAAAAATCCAATGGAATTATATTTATTGGCAGGCCAATCCAATATGGCCGGAAGAGGTAAAGTGGGGGCTATAGATACAGTAGGACACCCGCGGGTGTATGTCTTAAATGCACGAGACGAATGGAGTACGGCAAAAGAACCACTCCATTATGATAAAGCCAATAGCGGTGTAGGGCCAGGATTCGTATTCGGCAAAATAATGGCGGAAAATAAAAACAATGTTAATATCGGCTTGATCCCTGCTGCAGTCGGTGGAACCAAAATATCCTACTGGGTACCTGGCGGACAGCGAGGACTCTATGAAGAAGCACTACGAAAAGCAAGGGTGGCCATGAAGGATGGAACCCTGAAAGGGATATTATGGCAGCAGGGAGAATCGGATTCCAATGCGAAGGACGCACCGCTGTATAAAGCTCGGTTAGTTGAGTTGATGCAATCTTTTCGGAAAGACTTGGGGCTGCCCAATCTCCCGATTGTTATTGGCGGGTTAGGGGACTTCCTTCACTCACCGGAGCATAAACAGGTTAATCAATCGATCCAAGAAGCCGTAGCATTAATAGGACATGCTGCTTATTCAGAAGCTAGTAAATTGGGTCATGTTGGTGATAGTCTACATTTTAACAGCAAAGCACAGCGGGAGAACGGCGAACGGATGGCAAAAGCAATGAAAGAATTGTTAGATAAGGAATAGATATTGATTTTATTTCGATCACGTTCTTTATTAAAGTTTTATGGCGGTAAAGTAATAAAAACAAAAAGATTGGAAAGAACGGCGATTGGAAATGAAAAAAAAGCAAATAGTATAATGAGGAAGAATAGGTCATAAGACTTCCCTAATTTGATTTTTCATAAAAAATTTTGGAGGAAGAAAAAGTTTTGTATATTCGTGTACGTACCCTATTCTTTAACTAATATATGTTGGGTACGTTCTTACACATGACCTGTTTTGAAGATAACATAGCGCACTCTCATATTATCATAGCACTAATAGATGGTCGGGAAGATGCCTTACAGCAACTTTTCGACCGCTATGCTAACGATGTGTATCGCATTGCTTATGCGGTTCTGAAAGACTCTTTTGAAAGTGAAGATGTCGTACAAGAGGTATTTATTAAACTATGGAACGCGCGACTCCGTTTGGATGAAACTGGTAGTATATGGTCATTTATCTACGTAATAGCTAGGCGTGTGTCATTGAACAAACTGCGTGAGTCACGATTCAAAATCGCCGAACAGGTTTTTACGCTGGAAGCTGATTTCTCAAAAGATAGTGATGAAGATACCATCAGAAAAGAAATTCTCGCATTAGAAAACGAAGTGATTAAAAAGTTGCCCGGGCAGCAAAGAACGGCTTATCTTTTGAGTAGGGTCGAGGGTCTTACTTATAAAGAAATCGCGGACCAAATGAATATTGCTCCTAATACCGTGAAAAACCATATTATTCAGGCCTTAAGAACTTTTAAGAAATACTTTAGGCGTTTTGGATATCCTCTTTTTTTACTTTTTTTGATCTGGAACTAGTCCTACCCCCCTTTGTTTGGGTTCTATATATAAATACCGTAGAACCTAGATGGATACAACGAGATTAAAATATTTGCTGGAAAGGCATATTAGCAATACTATTTCAGTTTCTGAATCGGAAGAACTCTGGATACTTCTCCGAGAAACCGATCCAGAGTTACAGGAAAAATTGCTGGCAGAGATTCTGGAAGACATAACATACGATCGTGATCTGAACGAAGATAGAAAACAGGTCATCTATGATAAGGTCATAACATATGTATCAGAAGGTCAATCCGATCCTAAAGTAATACCAATATCTAACCGACCTTTCCAATTATTTAAAAGATATACTTCCATCGCTGCGGTTTTGTTGGTTGGACTCGCAATAGGTGTCTGGTTGTGGACAATGAATCTGCCCAATATGCAAAATGAGACCAGTTTGGCAGCTACAGATGTCGATGATATTTATCTAACCCAAGATAGCCTACCGTTTATATTGCTGCCTGATGGTGATACCCGACTGTTGGAAGAAGGTGGCGACAATGTCTTAACCCATGCGGGTGTCAAGCTGATAAAAGACGAGGGCGGTAACATTGTTTATGCCGTACAACATCAGGTTAATTTGGAGGCATTCTCAGATCAAAAGATAATCTTTTCTACCCCCAAAGGTCATTCCAGTAAAATTCTGCTTGCGGATGGCACGCAGGTATGGCTGAATAGCGGTTCTTCACTAGAGTACCCTGCGATTTTTTCAGCTACGGAAAGGCGTGTGAAACTTATTGGAGAAGGGTATTTTGATGTTGCTCACCATACAGAAAAACCTTTTTATGTAGAGACAGAGAAAGGACCGGTGATAGAAGTGTTGGGCACTTCTTTTAACGTAGCCGCTTATCAAGAAGAAGGTAAAACTACCACGACATTGGTTGAGGGAGTAGTACGCCTACTAGGTCACAACCATACGATGATACTGAAGCCCAACGAGCAAGCTGCAGGGAGTGCCTATGACGCAACCTGGAGAAAGCAGGTCGTGAACGTTGATGACTTTATTAGCTGGAAGGATGGATATTTTAGTTTTAATGCACGTTCCATAGAAGAGATATTAGCTGTCGTGAAACGATGGTATAACATAGAAAATATTGAGTTTGAACACTACTCTAAGGAAAGGTTTACCGGAACTTTCAAAAGGACAAAATCCCTCAAAAGTCTCTTATTAAAACTAGAAAAAATAAGTAATGTAAAATTTCATATCAAAGAAAGGAGGATTGTAGTCACGGAATAAAAGTTAACAAGAAACCAAGAACGCTGCTATCGTTCTTGGTTATAGAAATCATTGTAAGATCCAATGCAACATGAATATTTACTAAAATGATTCATACAAATGTACAAATAACAAACTAATCAATTGAAACCTGCATGAATGATCTTTTTTACAAGAGATATAAATAATTCATGCAAGCTTCATTGCCATTAAAAAAAACAATTTATTCTAATGAAAATGAAACAAGGAAGTAAAAGATGTTTTTTTGTATTGACATGGATAGGTCTTGTTTTCCTATTCAGTCAATGTAAAAAAGAAACTGAAGATAACCACGTGCTTCCACCGGCCGGAGATATAGAAGCTTGGGTGGAAATGGCAAATGAAGATATTACGGCTATCGGAGCAATTGTAACAGCCATAGAGAACGAAGATCTTATTGAAAAGGTAGAAACGTTAGAAGATTTTATCCACATATATTTTGTGAGCGGTGCGTCTGCAATAGTTAGACTGGATCAAGCTAATTATCCCAGCCCACTTATCGGAGCGCATTTTATTGATGATAAGCATTATTGGACTGTAATTAATGGTACCGGTACTTCCGCGGTGAGACTCTTGAAGGATAACGCCAGACGTAACTATGCGATAGAAAATGGTAGTATCCCGAATTTATCGGTGAATAGTGGCGGAAACTGGACAGTCGATATGGAAGGTTCGCAGGAAGAACTATTTGATGCGGACGGTAAACCTTTCAGAGCAATCGGACGTAAGTCTTTATTTACCGACGTTACATTTGATATTGACAGTAATGCAACCATCTTCACAAATGAGACCTCCAATAAATCCTACGTTATAGAGCGTCATCGTCCCTTTACATTGACATTTGATAGAGCAGAAGAAGATACACTAACCATAGCTTCTGGCTTTACTATTGCGGTTGATTTTCGGCAGGTAGGCGTGAAAGAACTTGAATTTGACCTGCCAGAAGCTTGGTCTGCGGAATATGAACTGAATGCGGCAGCAAAAACTGGTATATTGAGTATTACTTCGCCAATAGGTATAGAACCTGATTTTGATGAAAAGGGTGCTATCTTTATTCGGGCGATAGATCAATATGGCCGTGTCCTCGAAAGAAAAATACCGGTAAAGGTAGAGGTGGGCTTGGTAAACTATGCCAGTGTCACACTGACAGACGCCTCAAGCGGTGTCAATATATCTGGCGCTATATTCACATTTACGGAAAACGTTACTTCGACCAACGAGCGTGATGTGACAGCAGTCTACGCCGGAGATACATTCCGCTTAATGCTGCCGGAGGGATTCTCCGAGCTCAGAAAAGCCCGTTTTACAACGACCGATGGTAGCTTTGATTATTACTTTGCACCAAATACCTATTTATCCATCGGCGACCAAAATCTATCAATTGTTCCACCTAAACTCACTTCTTATTGGCAAGGAGGGATTATTGTACATATTAATGAGACACTGCCATTATCTGGTATCGCTAGTTACAGAGTAACAGGGAAAGTAGTGCATGTACAGTCTCCAGAAGCTAATATTCCGTGGTTTCCTAATGGGAATGTCAATGTTACTGCAGCCAATAGCGATACAGACGGCGCAAGTAATACAGCGGCTATTATTTCCGCTTTAGGAGGAATAGGAACATCACCTAACTTTATTGCTCGCTGGGCAGTACGTGTGCGTGATGGTGGATATGCGGATTGGTATTTAGGTGCATTACAAGACTACGAATATTTCCATGATGCCTGGGAGCCGGTGCGGCCAAATCGGGAGGGTGATGCAGCTGCTATTAGCCAATATATTGCGCATTATGGTGGCAATATAAAGTTACGGGATACACATAATTTGTTCTGGACCTCAACGAACATTAGTGCAACGCATGCGAAAGCTTATGATGTAAGGTTAGGTACTCCTTGGACAACTGGTCAGAAAATATATGGAGCCCGAGGTCTAGCTTTCCGTAATTTCTAAGAAAAAAATAGGTCGGGAACAACTGCTATTGTTCCCGACTTACACATAGTCTGCTAAAAATAAAAAACAATGCAACATGAATTTATTAAAAGATCTTAACAAATGTATACAGAAACGAAAAAACGGTACAACATAAATAGGCGGTTTTTACTGAAAATATGTGTTATGAAACTTACATTCCTCTTAATGATGTTCTTATGTCTGAATGTTCATGCTTCGGTACTCGCTCAGCGGCTTTCTATTCAAGCCGTTAAACGACCTATCCAAGATGTCTTAGTGGAAATTAAAGATAAAACAGGATATGATTTTCTGTTTAACCACAACATTCTAAAAGAAGCGAAGCCTGTCACAGTCAATCTGAAAAATGCTTCGCTGGAACAAGTTTTGGATGCCTGTTTAGCAGGGCAGTCATTAGTCTATGAGATTGACGAATCAACGGTTTTAATTACCCGGAAAAAAATATCTATAAAGCAAGGGAACGTTGAAGCACCACAAACGCATAGCGTAAAAGGTATTATTCAAAATAGCAACGGCGAACCACTTTCTAATGTCACGGTTAGGAATACAAGAACTGGATATTCTACAGCTAGTAAAGACGATGGGCGTTTTGAAATCCCTGAAGTTCTTGTCAAGGACGAGTTGGTTTTCTCTTTAGTTGGCCATTCATCTCATCGATTGGTTGTAGAAAATTATAATGAACAACGCATAATCTTAACACCCGAAGACTTGGATATAGAAGAAGTTGTGGTTGTGGGATATGGTACACAACGGCGAGAATCGGTTACGGGGTCGGTTGCACAGATTAATTCAGATGAGATTATGCGTTCTCCTGTCGGCAATATTACCAACATGATGACGGGTAAATTACCGGGATTAATTTCTAGACAAAATAGTGGGGAACCCGGTGCGGACCAATCTTCATTGACAATTCGGGGAAACGATAGTTTCGCATCGTCTAATACCCCGGTTATGATTGTGGATGGTGTGCGCCGTTCTTTTACGCAGATTGACCCGGAAGAGATCGAAACGATTACCGTCTTGAAGGACGCTTCTGCAGCAGCGGTATATGGCTTACAGGCTGCTGCTGGCGTTATCCTCGTGACAACGAAAAAGGGACAATCGGCAAAACCTACGGTACGGTTTAATCATTCCCAGCAAATCAGTCAGAACACTATGTTTCCCGAATTTTTGGATGGTCCGGAATATGCGTATTGGTATAATAAGGCGAGAATGATAAACGGCAGAGAGCCGCTCTTTAGTAATGCTGACATTCGTAAGATAATTGAGGGAGATCCAGAAGGAAAATGGGGAAATACCAACTGGGTAAATGAGTTGTTTCGTACCGGGCAGACTTCTCATAGCGGTATTTCCGTAGAAGGTCGTAATGATAAGATTCGGTATTACTTTTACGGCGGATACTTTAATCAGGACGGAAGTGTGAAGGGAATTAATTTCGACAGATATAATATAAGGAGTAATATTGAGGTGACAGCGACAGACAATCTGAAAGTGCAGATAGGCCTCGGTGGAAGAAAAAATAAGAAAGTGGCACCGACATTTAGCACAGAGAAAAATGCTTGGAATAACTTATTTCAGCAAGCGATGCGAGCGCACCCTTATCTGCCAAAGGAATATGACGGATACCCAACCGGTAACAGAACAAACGGACCTGTGGTGAGCCCTCTTTCAGCATTAGATCAATCTGGATTTCGCCATAATTTTACCGATAACTTTCAAAGTAATCTACGGCTTGATCTTGACATGCCTTTTGTTACCGAAGGACTTTCTTCGTATGTGATGGGAAGTTATGATTATAACGGAACTTTTGGGAAAGCTTTTCAGACACCTTATCAAATAGCACAAGGTGTTGTAGGTCCTAACGGTTTAGACTACCAAGTTGTGGAATCTTCTATAGGTGTATTATCAAAACTAGCAGAAAACATGTCTCGGTCGGGTACATTGACACTGCAAGCAGCCTTGAATTATAACCGTAACTTCGGTGGCAGGCACAATGTGTCTGGTTTGCTGTTGTATGAACAATTTAGGACCATATCCAATGAATTTTCTATTTCAACACAAGGATTAGATTTTAAGGAATTACCGGAACTGCAGTTTGCCAACGAATTGACACCAGGTGAAGGAGCATTCGATGGAATAAGCAACATCGTTCCTAGTGCTGGTTTTGTCGGGCGTTTAAATTATGACTTCGATGGGAAATATCTTTTGGAAGTCTCGGGAAGATACGATGGTTCGTATAAATTTGCGAGGAATAGAAGATGGGCCCTTTTTCCGGCAGTATCCCTCGGATGGCGATTGTCTGAAGAAGAGTTTTTCCGAAATGCTTTTCCATATTTCAATGATTTCAAGTTGAGAGGTTCGGTTGGAAAACTAGGAAACGATACAGGGGTCAACGCATACGCGTTCTTAAGTACGTTGGAATTAGTAGCCGACGATCCCAGTGTCGTGATTGGCGGTATACCGCGGAATGCCTATCTAACGAATGCATTAAGTAATCCGGGGCTATCCTGGGAAACGGTCAATATCTATAATCTTGGGTTGGAGGCTAGTTTATGGGGTAATAAGCTAGGTATCGAAATCGATGCCTTTTATAAAGTCACGGACAATATTCTGGAAACGCAAGGCGGTACGTTTGCGCCCTCCATGGGAGGATATTTTCCTTCTGTTGTGAACACCGGAAAAACAGATAACCGTGGTTTTGAATTAGGATTAAACCACCGGAACAGTTTGGGAGAGTTTAATTATGGTGCCCGGTTTACGCTCAGCTATTATAGAAATCGCTATCTAAGTGTTCGGGAAAGTGCCAATACACCCGATCATTTGAAGAGAAATGGACGTCGCTTAGGTGAAAAGCACGGTTTGGTTGCATTAGGAATCTTTCAGACTGATGAAGAAGCAAAGAACTGGCCTAGTATATTTGGCGATAACAGAGCCGGCGATATTAAATATTTGGATGTCAATGGTGATGGTAAACTGACCTATAATGAGGATCGAATGTGGATTGCTGGTAGTAACGTGCCGCAGCTGATATCGGGACTAACATTATTTGCAGATTATAAAGGGTTTGATTTTTCCGTTATGATACAAGGAGCTGCTAAAGCAGAATATGCCTTAAGTGGATACTATCCAGATATAGGTTATGACAATACCGAATTTACTACTCCGTTTTTTCAACAGGGAAGTGCTCCGCGCTATCTGGTCGAAAACATGTGGACGCCCGATAATCCTAACGCAAAATATCCTAGACTTTCGGATGAAAAAGTTCAAAATAATAAATGGGCGTCCACCATGTGGATTGTCGATGGAAGTTATCTACGTATAAAAACGGCGCAGATTGGTTATAATGTGCCGAAAAATATCGTCAAGCGATTAGGTATGGAAAGCCTTCGATTGAATATTTCGGGTGGAAATCTATTTACCTGGACCGAATTTAAATATCTGGATCCGGAGGCACCGGATGTGTCCAACGGGTTTTATCCACAGCAGCGAGTTTATTCTCTCGGAATAGATGTGAAATTTTAAACATGAGTATGATGAAAAAGTTAATATATATATTCTTGGTTCTTCCCTTCCTCACAAGTTGTGGTGATTTTCTAGATCCGGATCCGCGTGACCGCCTAAGCGACCGCATGTTTTGGGAAGATGAAACGTCAACGGATTTATATCTGAATTCCTTGTATACCTATCTTCCTTCTTATGGGAACTTTGGGGAATCACAATTCAATAGCGGTTTGCTCACTGAAGGGATGACCAGTATGCTTAAATATGGTTCATATTCTGCAGGAAGAGGAAATGCGAATACAATTGTTTTTAATCCATTTTTTGTAACAGCTGACCAATCGCAAGGATTAGTAATATGGACAGAATCGTATACACGTATACGACGGGTTAATGAATTTATGGCCGGTATCAGACAATATGCCGAGTATCCCGATGACGTAAAGAATCGATACGAAGCACAGGCACGTTTTTTTAGAGCCTTTTTGTACTATCAATTGTTGTTGCGGACAAACACCGTTATTTTATATGAGGATCTACCGGAATCTAACAATAAACCCTTAAGTTCTACAGCAGCATGTTGGGACTTTGTGGAGCAGGATTTGGCGTTTGCGATAGAACATTTACCCGTGCAGTGGAGTTCTGACCAGACGGGGCGTATTACAAAAGGAGCCGCTTTGGCGATGATGTCACGTGCGATGCTCGTAGCAGAGCGATGGGAAAAAGTTCGGGAAGCAGCCAATGAAGTAATTAACTTAACTGATAACGGAGCGAAAATATACGAATTGAATAGCAGCTACCAGGCTGCTTTCCAATCTTATTTTTCAGGAAATAAAGAATCCATTCTGGAATTTCGATACCAATTGCCACAACCAACACATACATTCGACAGAAAATTTGCACCCGGAGGTGATTGGGCGAATAATGGAGGAGACGCCAGTCCTACACAGGAAATGGTCGAAGAATATGAATTGGCAACTGGCGGTAAGCCGGACTGGTCAGCTTGGCATGGTAGGACGACAGAAACCCCTCCCTATGAACTATTGGAACCTCGTTTTCATGCATCCGTATTATATAATGGCGCTGACTGGAAAGGAAGAAAGATTGAAAGTTTTGAAGGTGGACGAGATGGTTATGTGGATTATGGTTTCCAGCCCAATACCTTTGGAAAAACCACCACAGGCTACTACCTCCGAAAATATTTAGACGAGAGTATTTCCGATATTTCTACAACCCGTAGTGCTCAGCCTTGGATCGAAATCAGATTAGCAGAAGTATATCTTAACCTTGCAGAAGCCTGTTACAATTTAGGGGAAACGAATATGGCAAATAATGCGCTGAAAACAATTAGAGATCGGGTAGACCTACCATACAACGATAACACCGGCGATGAACTATTTCATGCTATTCGACAAGAGAGAAAAGTAGAACTTGCATTTGAAGGTTTTCATTACTGGGATTTGCGCAGGTGGCGAGTGGCGCATGAAGAATTGAACGATGTCCGTTTCCATGGTTTGAAGATAACGAAGGCTGGAGAGGTGTTTACCTACGAATATGTGGACGTAGACAAACAGAACCGTAAGTTTCCGGAGAGGTTTTACAACTTTCCGATTCCCATTGCGGAGATTGCAAATAATACGGCTGTAAGCCAAATCAGCTTATGGTAAATAAAACCGATATGAAGATGAAACAATTTATGCAAATGAAAAAAACAATATCCATACTGTTTTTAATGATGACAACTATCTTATGGAGCTGTGAAAAGCCGGATGATAACATATCTGCCCCACGCTACGGCCTTGCGGGCGTTGCAGCACAATTTGCGGATGAATCGATCTCAACAGAACAATTTACATCGACGCAGGAACCACCCTATGGTGATACTATCCGTATACAGTTTCCCAAATATTATCCACGAAATTCAATGCAACCTATAGATATTACAAGGATGCGCATTACCGCTACCTTACCGGTGAATGTAATCATTAACCCTAAACTCACGGTGATGGATTTAACGAAGGAAAATATTATCGAGGTGGTAAACAACGATGGAACAATAGACAAACATATTATTATAGGAGAAATTTTGCCATGATAGCCAATTTAAAATATATATCAGCACTGATTATCGCTCTTTTACTGACAGCACTTACCTCTTGTAAAGAGGATAAAGGGATTACGAATTATTACCATCGGGTAGATCCTGTAGTCAGTCTTGTTGCAAAAATTGATGGTTCTAATCGGGAGTTTACGGTCGTAGACGAAAGTTTGAAAACAAATGATATCTTAATTGATCTACCTTATTATTTTCCAGAGGAGTCGGAAGATGAAATTGATGTATCCCGTATGCAATTAGATATCATATTCCACGAAGAAGTGAATGTACTTTCAGAGATTCCCACAATAGTGGATTTAACAGCACCATTTGTGATCAAAATCAAAAATGCTGATGGTAAAGAGGAAGATGTTCATATCATTGCTGATATTAAAAAGAATAATCGTGCGCAGATTTTAAGTTTTGCACTGCCCTCGATCGGACTAAACGGAACGGTTGTCGAATCGGTACGTATGATCGGAATCAACCGGAGTAACCATGATCTTGCCAATATTGTACCGCAGATTACTATATCTGGAGGGGCAACAATATCGCCCAATCCCAATGAACCGCAAAATTTTCACGAACGTGTATCCTATACCGTTACGGCCCAAGATGGTACGGAGCGGGTGTATACCGTAGAAGACTTAGCCAGTATCAACAACTTTGATATTACAAAAGGCGTAAATATCGCTTCTTGGTTATCAACTCCGAAGTATGATGGACCGCAACGGGAAGCGTTTTTTAAAGAAGCAGATGTAGCTTTATTAGCTGATTTAGGATTTGACCATATCCGTTTATGTATTGACGAGGTTCATTTGTGGGACGAGACCGGCAATAAAATCAGAGCATATGGTTTTGATTTATTGCACAATGCTATCAATTGGTCTATAAAGTATAACATGCGCGTATTGGTCGATATGCATATTACCCGCAATCACCGGTTCACCAATACCGAAAATACATTATTTACCGACCCGGATGAACCCGCTAAATTTGTGAAACTTTGGGAGGATCTTTCGGACGAGCTTAAAAACTATCCAAATTCTCTAGTTGCTTATGAATTGCTTAATGAACCTGTTTCTGGGAATGCTGAAAACTGGAATAGGGTGTCTGCATTAGCTATTAATGCCATTCGGGCAAGAGAAGCGGATCGGACAATTGTAGTTGGCGTATGTACAGCAAATGGATCTCTTAGACAAGAACAGCTTACGATACCTTCCAATCATCATATACTATTAACAGATCACTTCTATGGGCCATATTTATTAACCGCCTACGGATTACAGTCGACGACGGGGGGAAGACAGGATATCCCAATACAATATCCGGGACAGTTGGTTCCAACTGAATGGATAAGCGAATTACCTGCTAATTGGCAATCTACTGGAGCTCGGTTTTATGATAGAAATACGCTTGAGACCAGCCTTCAAAAAAGTTTTGATATGGCTAAAAGATTGAGCGCCCCGTTGTTTATAGGTGAGTTTGGTACTATGAATACGACTCCCGAACCCAGCCGGTCGAATTGGTATCGTGATGTTGTATTTATATTGAATAAACATAACGTTCCTTATACTTCTTTTGATTACAAAGGAGCGGGTTATAGCGTAGTTAACGAGAATATGACCATTCGCTATCCTGATATTGTCGATATATTGCTTGGTAAGTAACCCTATCAATACAAGATAGTAAAGAGAGGCGGCCTCGTATCTGTGATTACACAGATAGCGAGCTGTCTCTTTTTCTTTTTTCCATATAAATTTTCTTTTTTATATTTTAGGTTTGTATATTCGTGTACGTACCCACTATGAAAAACAAACTTATAAACGAATGATGATATCATATATTTTTATACGGAATCAAATACACATGACTATGAGAAGAAAAATCTATTTAACATGTATTTTGTTGTTTTTTGCTCTAGCGAAGATAGGATTTGCTGCGGGGGAGACAGCGAAACTCAGATGGACGCCGGAGTCCATACAACAAAGATTAAAAGGAAGGGTTGTGAATGACTTGGGACAACCCATTTCTGGCGTTACAGTGTCTGCAAAAGACGGCAGATCCTTAGGCGTAACAAATCAGGAGGGAATATTTGAGATTGCCGGTGTAAATATTGGTGATACACTTTCTTTTTCTTATATCGGGTACGTACCAAATGAGATGCTAATCTCAAATTTTGAAACACTTCAAGTGGTGATGACGTCTCAGCAAGGCAATATTGACGAAGTGGTGGTGGTCGGATATGGAACACAACGTCGTTCAGAAATGACAGGGTCTATATCTTCCGTGAAATCTTCGGACTTGGAAAAGGTGGCTGCACCATCATTTACCAGCGCGATACAAGGAAAAGTGCCTGGCGTAACCATTAACCAGACGACAGGAGCACCAGGTGGGGCGAGTTCTGTACGCATCAGAGGGGTCGGTACAACAGGAGGAAACCAGCCGCTATATGTCATCGATGGGTTTCCGGTCGGAGGATCGAATATAGCCATTAACGGGAGTACAGACAATATTGACGGTATGTCGATTGTCAACCCCAATGATATTGAATCAATCGAGATATTAAAAGATGCGGCAGCTGCTTCTATCTACGGAGCCCGCGCTGCGAATGGTGTGATCCTCATCACCACTAAAAGAGGAAAAGAAGGTGTGACTTCAGCAGATCTACATGCTTATACTGGTTTCCAAAACTTATGGAGACAGCCTAAATTTCTAAATGCGGAGCAGTTTGCCACATTGGCAAACGAGCTATACCAAAACTCTAACATGGCAACCAATCCCGAATGGGAAAACCCAAGTAGCTTCGGGCAAGGAACAAACTGGATAGATGAAGTATTCCGTACAGCGCCCATGTATAATGTTGACTTGTCGCTGACGGGTGGAAACCAAAAAATAAGAAATGCCTTGTCACTAGGGTATAGAGACCAACAAGGTACTTTAATGGAAACGTGGAATAAACGTTATACCGGACGTGCCAATGTAGACCTTACAGCAACAGATAGACTGAACTTCGGTGGTAGCTTGGCTTTTTCTTATATACAGGGTAAGGGACAACGGAATGAAGATTTTAGGCTAGGTATTTTCAACCTTGCACAGCAGTTTTATCCGACTCTGGGACGAGAGGATGTTGTCAGCGGCTCATCTGCATTTTACTCGACACAAGGTGACAACCCCTATTTGAGAGCGAAGTCGATGGAAAACTATTTGAACAATCTCCGCCTCTATGGAAATGCCTTTGGCGAATTTGAGATCATGGAAGGCCTGAAATTCAAAAGTAGTATTGGTTTAGATTTCCTGTCTAATCGGGGAACGACTTGGGAACCCAAAGTACAACGTGGTTTTTATAGTAACCCTCAGGCGGTGTTGAGCGAAAGACAGGAGCAGGGGCTCAACTGGTTGATTGAAAATACGCTGAGTTATAATAAGACGTTTGACAGGCATAATCTTTCTCTCATTGTCGGACAAACGGCACAAAAGAATACAAATGATTGGATTTCGATTACAGCACGTGAATTTCAAAATGAAACCATCCGTGTAATCAATACGAGTTCTGAGTCGGAACGAAGAGGGACAGGTACAGGTTCGATGTATACCTTAGCTTCTTACCTGGGAAGGGCAAACTATTCATTTGATAACAAATACCTGTTTTCGGCAAGTATCCGTCGTGACGGTTCATCTAATTTCGGACCCTCTTACAAATGGGGGAATTTCCCCTCGATATCCGCCGGTTGGAATATTTCTGAAGAGTCCTTTTTTAATGCTGACGGAGCAATCAATAGCTTGAAAGTGCGTGCCAGTTGGGGACAGTTAGGAAATGATGCTATCGGCGCATTTGGTTATTCTAGCACATTTGGTTTAGGCCGTGTGGCTGATAACTATATTCTCGGAACAGACCAACGTCTGATTACGGGAGCAGGTATGATACGTCCGGGTAATTCGGATCTGAAGTGGGAAACGAGCGAGCAGTGGAACTTCGGTGTAGACGCAACATTTTTGAACGGAGGAGGGTACTTGACCGCCGAGTACTATGTTAAAGATACACGAGATATGTTGGTAAGTTTGCCCGTTTCGTTAGAAGCAGGATTTGAATCAGCACCTTCCGTGAATGGCGGTCGAATCAGAAATTCAGGTTTCGAATTGCTAGTGGGCTATGGTGGAGGAAATGAATTTCAATATGATGTCAGTGTCAATCTTTCGACATTGAAAAATGAAGTACTCTCATTAGGTGCCGGAAATCCGATCAGCGGACCCGTTGTCGGGTTTACGAGCATGAATAGTTCTTATACCGAAGTCGGACTGCCAATTGGATATTTTAGGGGCTACGTTGTAGAAGGAATCTACCAATCTGATGAGGAGGTTGATAAGACATTTCAACCGAATGCCTCTGCTGGAGATTTTAAGTTCAGGGATGTCAACGGCGATAATGTGCTTTCAGACGAAGACCGGGTTATGTTAGGCTCTCCTTGGCCAAAACTTACTTATGGTATGAATATAGACCTGTCTTATAAGAATTTTGATTTAAACCTCATGTTTCAAGGAGTTTCAGGCAATGATATCTTCCATGTCAATAAATTCAGTACATATCCAATCAAATATTTTGGTGGAAGTGGTGTTATTAATGCTTCTGCGGATGTATTGGACAGATGGACGTCGGAAAATGGCGGAAATACCGTACCTATTTTGAAATATACGGATTTAAATGGCAATTACGCCAACCTATCGTCATTCTATATCGAAGATGGTTCCTATTTACGTCTTCGGAATTTCACGTTGGGATATACATTGCCACAAGGATTATTTGAGAATACAAACATGCTCAAACGGTTGCGGGTGTATACGTCGATACAGAATTTGTTCACGTTTACAAAATATTCGGGTTTTGATCCCGAAATTGGAGATACGAATCCATTGGCGAGTGGTGTAGACAATGGCGTATATCCTATGCCCAGAACGTATATGTTTGGCGTGAAAGTAGGTTTTTAATTTGTTAAAATAATGATCATGAAATATATACATAACACTTTTTTATTTTTCACTACACTGCTATGCTTAGCATGTAGCGATGATTTTTTGTCCTTGTCACCAAAGGATACACTGATTGAAGATGAGTTTTTTCTGAATATATCCGATGCGGAAGCTGCGTTGACAGGTGTTTATGCCACGCTTCAAAAAGAGGAAGCTTTTTCTAACGTGCGGGATGCCGCCGATATTGAATGGGCCATATCGGGTGATATGTACGAGATGGATGGAAGTGCAAATCGGATCGAATTGCATTCCTTGGCATTACCATCTACAAATACAATTCTTAGGGATGTTTATTCCGCCGCGTATCAAGGGATAAGTAGAGCTAACGTAGTCATCGCAAAAGTTGTCGGGATGGAAGAAGGCGAAGAGGAAACAAAAAATCAAATTATCGCGCAGGCCAAATTTATTCGGGCATTGTTCTACTATCGGTTGGTAACATATTTCGGTGGTGTACCATTGATTACTGAGCCTTTAGATGCTAATTCCGATTTGCAGATACCTCGTGCTACAGCAGAAGCGGTATGGCAGCAAATAGAAAATGATCTAAACGAGGCGAAAGATTTGTTACCGACTACATGGACGGGAAATGATGTAGGAAGGGTTACTTCAGGAGCTTGCAAGGCTTTATTGAATAAAGCTTATTTGTGGCAGGAAAAGTTTGATGATGTAATTGCCATTTCAGAATCGCTTTTTGAAGAAGAAGTATATACATTATTGCCGGATTACCGTTCCATTTTTATGGAAGAAAATGAGAATAATGCGGAGATATTGTTTTCTACTCAATTTAGGGAAGGCGTGGACGCTGAAGGAAACAATCTTGTGAAACGTACAGCACCTAGAGGTGCGCCTGCTGAGTTTACAGGTGGTGCTGCATGGAGTAACTTTGTGCCGCAACAGCATTGGGTAGATGCACATGAAAAAGACGGTTCTGGAAGAATCATCGACAAAAGATATTGGGCCGCAATTATTGGTCCGGGTGAACGTCATCAGGATATGTCAGCTTTTATGATGCCCGATAATGTGCCGGCTGGCTGGTCACATTCTGGATATATTATGACCAAATATTGGCAAAAACCGACGCTGAATAATTCTGGCGTCAATGCACCAGTGATTCGGTTTGCCGAAATATTGCTAAACTATGCCGAAGCTTTGAATGAAAGAGACCGCACAGAAGAATCTATAGTTCAGGTGAATAAGGTCAGAGATAGGGCAGGTCTGGCTGACTTACCTCTTACTTTATCAAAAACAGAAACTTTAGATGCGATTTTTAAAGAGCGAAGGATGGAATTTATATGGGAGCCGACGGGAGGATTTTCCGATCTGAATCGGAGAGGACGGTTTCTTGACTTTATTGAAGCAGAACGTCCTAATTTTCCGAGCTTAAACGTAAATCAAAAACCATGGTTGCAGACACAGCCGATATTATTCCCTATTCCTAGAGATGCTTGGGATAGAAACAAAGCATTAGAGCAAAATCCACATTACACTTTTTAAAAGGTAATGTGATTTAACGTTTCCGTTTTTTCGAGAAAAAGGGAAACGTTTTTTATTTTTACTATCCCGACGACATTGTCGTTCTACATTCATTCAAAGTTTGATAATGTAGTTCCTATTTCTTATTTTTGGATAGTACTGACCCGAAGCGATTATAAATATCCACGCATGATAAGTGTTTTGACAGAAACGCAGATAAAGATACTATTTGAGCAATATTATATCCCGCTCGTGGAATTTTCGTGGCATATTGTAAAATGTCAAGACGTTGCGTTGGATATCGTTCAAGATACTTTTGTGAAAATATTGGAAAAGAAGGAAGAACTTCCCTCCCACGAAAAAGCGATCAAAAGTTACCTTTATTCCTCCGTCCGGAATACGGCTTTAAATTACCTCAGGCACCAGAAAGTTCAGCATGAATATTATCGAATCCATCCGTTGAACGAGATAGATGATGCCCGTATTTTAGATGCTATGATTTACGCGGAAACCATCCATAACCTGTATAAAGCTATCGAATCCCTTCCTAAATCCTGTCAAGAAGTATGTAAGCTGACCTGGTTGGAAGGTAAATCAAACAGTGAAGCCGCGGAGCTATGTGGTGTCTCCATAAATACGATAAAAACGCAGAAAAAACGCTCGGTGGAACTTCTTCGGCATAGGCTCGCTCCAGTCTTTTCCGCATTGAAAAATTTTATTTTAATCTTTTTTTAACCATTTTTTCATCCTTTTTTCATTCATAGGTGTCTTAGTATTATATCACAAAGGAGAGTGATGGTATAAAGATAGAAACCGGCACATGAAAGAACCTATAGATGAAGAATATGTAAAGGCTGCTGAACTTGTTTCCAAGTATATACGCGGTGATATTTCTGCGGCAGAGTACAACGAACTGATGGATATGCTAAAAAAATATCCAACGCTGCATTCCTGGATAGATAACCAAAACCTTCCTTTAAAAGACATTAGTAAAAGGCTTACAGACTATCAAACAATTGATATCGAAAAAGATTGGCAATCTGTTCTTAAAAAACACCATCTTGATTCGGAGAGAAAACCGAAGTATCGAATATGGTGGGCAGTTGCAGCCTCTGTAATCGCTGTCTGTGTAGTAGGAGGAAGTTTTCTCCTGAAAAATAAAGAGGAAGACAGCCTAGCAGAAAAAAAACAGGAGATTACCGAGATTGTTCCGGGAAGAACGGTAGCAACGTTGACCTTGTCAGATGGTACGACAACATTGCTCGAAGAGCAGGAGCATCGAACCCTCGTCGATGGCGACATCACCTTAGCTCTCTCTGGTTCGACGTTAGATTATCAAATAGCAAAAGATGCTACTCCACAGCAACACAAATTGCAGGTGCCTCTGGGAGGAACTTACCATATTCGATTGGCTGATGGAACTAATGTCTGGTTAAATGCCGATTCTGAATTAGAGTTTCCTTCGTCCTTTATCGGAGATGAACGGAAAGTAAAAGTACGTGGTGAAGCTTATTTTGAAGTTGCGAGAGACGCAACAAAACCATTTAAAGTGCTTGTAGGAAAAACAGAAGTGGAAGCCTTGGGTACGGCGTTTAATATCAATACTCATCTCTATAAAGAAGAAATTAAAACGATCTTAACGGAGGGTAAAATTAAAGTCAGTACACCGGCTGACTATAAAATTATCGAACCTGGTTATGCAGCCATAAGTGGAAAGGAAGGTATCAAAGTAGGAAAAGCAGATGTTGAAGAAGCATTGGCATGGAAAGAGGGATACTTCTATTTTGATAGTAAGCGATTGAAAGAAGTACTGTCTGATGTCGCTCGTTGGTATAACTTGGAATTGGATGTCACCGTACCTCTTGCTGATAAGCGGTATATAGGAGGGATGAAGAAAAGTGAATCTATTGAAGCTGTGTGTGCTGTATTGAGCGACTTGACTTCGTATCGGATTACGGTGCAAGGCAAGAAGCTCGTTGTCAAATAATAGCGTGTTAAACCAAAATTAATATTATTATGAATGCAAAAGAGCGATGAAATCAAAGAAGAAAAGTCTATAAACTGAGGGTACGCCTATACCCCCAGTAAAGAAGACTAAGGCTATTTCAACTGTGTTAATTGTTTTATTTATAAACCTTAATCTATAACAAAGGTATGCATAATATCCGTATGAGACAACGGTGGCGAGACCGTTGTATCTACCTGTCTAAAAAAACTATCCGCACCATGAAGCTTACAATTACTTTCATGTTAATTGCTACGTTAAATGCTATGTCGACTGGGCTTGCACAAACGGTAACGTTGCGTTT
Source organism: Sphingobacterium chuzhouense (assembly GCF_014692525.1). Taxonomy (GTDB): domain Bacteria; phylum Bacteroidota; class Bacteroidia; order Sphingobacteriales; family Sphingobacteriaceae; genus Sphingobacterium; species Sphingobacterium chuzhouense. The sequence goes on along the minus strand of NZ_JACNYL010000003.1, from coordinate 587,035 downwards.
AAAAAATACGTCGTTGGAAGCTGCTTTCTCTTCCATCAGGCAACAGACCGGTTACCGGTTTATCTATCCCGAGGGAGCATTGCTAAATACCAAGAAGGTGAGTTTGGACGTACAAAATGTTCCGCTAAAAGATGTAATGGATAAACTCGTGGAAAACCAGCCTCTAAGGTATCAACTGCATGATGGTACCATTGTGCTGAAAACGTTGCCTAGTGCTATCGTAGAAAAGAAAGTTATAGCGGCAGTACAACAAGTGCTACGCGGTGTAGTAAAGGATAATGTCGGGGAACGGCTTTCCAGTGTCACCATTCGAAATTTAACATCAGGAGGGGTAACATCAAGTGATCAAGATGGAAACTTTGAACTCCAAGGGGTTAATCTCCAAGACAAACTTCTTTTTTCGTTAATAGGACATGCACCACATACACTGGTTATAATGAATTTCGAACCTAAAGATATTCAGCTTTCGATAGAAGATCAGCATATTGATGACGTAGTGGTTGTGGGCTATGGTGTGCAAAAAAGGAGAAACGTGGTGGGATCAATCAGCCAGATTGACGGCGAAGAGTTACAGAAGACTGCGCCCATGAACTTAACCAATGCGCTAGGAGGTCGTTTACCCGGTTTGAGCACCTTACAACAATCCGGTCGGCCAGGCTCTGACAACGCCACTTTAAGAATAAGAGGGGTCAGCACCTATGCTAGTGGAGCTCAAGCACCGTTGATTGTGATCGATGGGGTAGAGAGACCCTCTTTTTCCTATTTGGATCCTTCCGAAATTGAAAGTATATCCATTTTAAAAGATGCGGTGTCAACCGCAGTATATGGGTTACAGGCAACGAATGGTATCATCTTGATCACCACAAAAAAGGGAAGAGTGGATGATACACGGATCAGCTATGAGGGATCTTTCCAAATAGGACAGAATACCCGATTTCCTAAATTTTTAAATGCAATAGACTATATGCTATGGTACAATAAAGGAACGGATATGGATAATGATTACCACTTGCATCAGAACAGTGATCCCGTTCCATATGTATATGGACCAAAACTAATACGTTCTATAGCTGACGGGACGAATACGAATCCGCTTTTTGGACAAACCGATTGGGTAGGCGAGTTGTTAGCTAATAATAGCAAGTCACATCATCATGCTGTTTCGATTTCGGGCGGGAATGATAAAGCACGCTATTTTTCATCTCTATCGCATTTAGATCAAGGGGGAGTCATCCAAAATACCAACTTTAAAAGATACAATGTGCGCACCAATGTTTCCTCAAAATTAACGAACCTTCTTTCGGGAGATTTGAATTTGTCATACCGGGCAGAGATTGGCAAAACTCCTGGATTGTCACCAGATAACACATCTTACTTAAACCCGTTTTATCAAGCAGCGATGATGTTGCCCAATCTTCCAAAATATGCAGAGAATGGTGTGTATACAGCTCATCAAAGTTCTCCGGGCTGGGTAAATCCCCTTGCTTCGGTGGAAAATTCAGGTTATCAACATCGGAATAACTTTGTTTTCCAGGGAGATATCAATCTCAAATTTTCTGTACCTGGTGTAGACGGTCTTGATTTACAATTGCTAACGGCTTTTGATAAAACGAGTTTGGAGGCGAAGACTTGGTTACAGCCTTATCAATTGATGGGGAGGGCACGGGAACAGCGGACCGGTGATTTTGTTGAACTGCATACCGTACCGGGAATTTCTAGAACGTCATTAACACAGTCGCATAGTCAAAATAGCCGTATTACATTCAGACCATATATCAATTATTCGAGAACATTTGGATTACATGACATTACGGTTTTAGGGCTGTATGAATGGTCAAAATATCAGTCAAGTGTATTGTCCGGGGGAGCAAGAAATTTTCCGTTGGATGGACTTCATGAAATTGATTTTGGTAGTACAGCGCTGGAAGATTTGGTTGCTCCTGGCGGTTCTAGTTCCCTAACAGCGCGTGCCGGGTACGTAGCTCGTTTAAATTATGCTTATGATAGCAAGTATCTTCTGGAAGTCGCTTCCCGATGGGATGCATCGGTCAATTTTGCCAAACATAATCGTTGGCAAATGTTTCCTGGATTCGGGGTTGGTTGGGTGATTTCGAACGAAGGGTTTTTTAAGGAAAGGATTTCTTTTGTTGATTTCTTCAAGTTGAAATACTCTGTCGGTAAAACCGGGAATGATCGGGTAGTCAGTGCCTTTCCCTATTTACAAACCTATGTTTTATCGGATGATCCAGTGTATGCTATTGGTGGTACTCCCGTTCCATCTCTTTCCACAAGTGCCCCACCTAATTTAGAACTTCTTTGGGAGACGAGTACTACACATAATATTGGATTTGAGTCACAGTGGCTCGACAATAAGCTAGGATTCGATATTGAGTTTTTCCATCGCTTCACAGTCGACATTATCAATCCTGCATCTGGTATCTATCCACCAACAATGGGAGGTTTTTTTCCATCGTCAGTCAACGATGGTGAAATGTTGAATCGTGGAGTAGATATCCAATTTCGCTATAACAATGAGGTTAATGATTTTCGCTATTCCTTGACAGGGAATTTTAACTGGGCAAGAAATAAGATTATTAAACGACAGGAAAGTGAGAATCTTCCAGCGTGGCAGCGGACGGTAGGTCGTCCATACGGACAAAAGCTCGGTTTTGTCGTGGATGGTATTTATCAGACGTGGGAAGAAACTCAAGATGCTGTTTCTCCCTCAGGTGGTATTGTGGCTCCGGGCTTCTTCAAATATAGAGATTTGAACAACGATGGCCGGATTACTCGGGCTGACGATATGACATTTATCGGAAGAAGCAATATGCCCGAAATCATGTATGGGTTAAATATCGACTTACAATACAAGGGCTTTGATTTCTCTACATTACTTCAGGGTGCCGCACTGTCTAGTGTATTGTTATCAGGTACATACGAGGGCTCTTCGGGTACAAACGGGATCGATGCATATACGGTTATGTCGAGAGCATTTTATCAAAATGGGAATTCTCCGTATTTCCTAGTAGAAAATTCGTGGACACCGGAAAACCCCAACGCCGAATTTCCTAGGCTAACGGCGGGAAAGGCATCGTTGGGAACACATAATTCACACTCTAATTCAGGCTTCCTAAGAAATGGTACATATTTACGTGTGAAATCGGCTCAACTTGGTTATACACTGCCGTCAGCTGCCGTAGAAAAGATGAAGTTGAACAATGTTCGGTTGCATTTTACGGCATCCAATCTCTTTACGTGGGATCATCTGAAATATTTTGACCCCGAAATGCCTAATGTGAACAATGGATTTTATCCACAACAAAAACTATTCTCTTTTGGTGCTTCAATAACATTTAAATAAGAAGGAATTATGAGAAAAAATGTAATAAACTATATACTGTCTTTACTGATTTTGATGAGTGCCTGTTCTATAGATATTACACCGACAGATCGGTATACCGAAGAAGTAATATGGGATAGCGAAAATAGTATAGACCTATATGTAAATGGGCTTTATACCGAGTTTAGAACGTTTGAGTTTGGTCGTTTTCCCATAGGATATGATAACGCCACAGACGGGTTAACAGATATTATGAAGTACACATCTCAAGCTTCAGGCAACGGTACGGTGAATATCCTTGCATCGGATGCATCCAGGTATACGGCATCTACCCCGGGGATTACATACTGGGCGAGTGCATACACACGGATACGGCGGATAAATGAATTTATTTATGGACTGCAAAATTATTCCAATACATCTGAAGAGCAAAAATTAGCTTTTGAAGCTGAAGCAAGATTCATCCGTGGTTATGTATATTTTTGGTTGGCAAGAATTAACGGAAGCTTTGTCATTATTGATGATCTGGAGGGTCATACTTCACTTACAAATGATCGGTCATCTGAAGACGAATGTTATAACTTTATCGCGGAAGATTTTGCGTTTGCAGCTCAGCACCTCCCCGAAACCAGATTGGCGTCTGCAACCGGTAGAGCGACTAAAGGAGCTGCTTTGTCGTTATTGGCTAGAACATGGCTATATGCTGCGTCGATTGCGGAGTTTGATAGAAATCAGTATAATAATGATCCAAAAACCGGTATCCCAAACGAGAAAGCGAAAACTTATTATGAAAACGCGATTGTTGCTGCGGAGGCCGTAGTAGCATTAGCAAACCAAGGAGTATATGACTTGGAAAGTAACTTTGCGGAAATATTTACAAAATCAAATAATAAAGAATCCATTTTTCGGATCGATTACGTTACGCAATTCATTACTCATCAATATGACTTTGGTTTTGTGCCACCTGGTGATGCACCCGGGCAAGCTATGGTATATGGAGTGCCGACTGCAGAATTGGTGGATGCTTTTGAAATGGCTGATGGAAGTAAGTTTAACTGGGCAAATGGCATGCACGCAGCAAACCCGTACGAAAATAGGGAATCGCGCTTCTATGCTACCATTCTCTATAATGGTGCTACATGGAAAGGCAGAACACTCAATACGACTGATGGAGGAGGAGAGGATGGTTTTGTGCAGATAGGTACGATATCTGAACCCCGGAAAACCGTTACTGGATATTATGCAAAAAAATTATTGGATCCGGGAAATACCAGTTTTATACAAAACAGGAGCACACAAAGCTGGCATGAAATAAGGTATGCGGAGGTGTTGCTTATTCTCAGCGAAGCTCAGATCTTATCGGAGAAGTTGACCGAGGGAAGAACGACATTAAATATACTCCGTAACAAACGAGGTCTACCGAATGTGACAGCTAATACAAGGGAGCAGCTTTTTGAAGCTATACAGCACGAACGCATGGTGGAGCTGGCTTTTGAAGGTCATCGTTATTGGGATTTGCGAAGATGGCGTTTGGCACATGTTAAGCTTAATAATATACGTTTTACCGGACATAAAATAAATAATCTGGGAAGTGGATATATGTATGAAAAAGTTGTTTGTGACACACGTGACAGGGAATTTATAGGACAAATGTACTATCTCCCTATCCCATTGGCGGAGATCCAACGAAACACGGCGATAACCCAAATTCAAGGTTGGTAAAATTAAAATATGATGAAAAGAAAGATATATATACTATTGTTTTCTCTAGTCTCCTTACTGTCTTGTGATAAGAAAGTAGAAGTTGAAAGAGGAACAGGGAATGAGTTGTCTGACATTTTTGCTAACATCGAAGGTTCCGGGCCGGATAGGCTATTTGAACCACGATATAGTAATGACACGATTTATTTTGATATTCCTTATTATTATCCAGTAGATAGTGATTTTGAAACCGATTTGTCCAAAATCATCCTGCGTGCGTCCATCCCCTCCGATGCCTTCGTATCTATGAAATTTGGAGATCCGATAGATTTGAGAAGACCTTTAAACTTCAGCGTGATATCCGGTGTCGGTGTCGAAAAGAAATATATTATCAATGCAAAAAAAGTGGGCGATACACACATTCTAGATGCAAAAATAAGTTTCGAGCAAGATGGTATTGTTCAAACAGTAGAAGCTGTTCTTGTAAACGATGAGCTTAGGTTTTTTATTGATCCCGAGATAGACATGTCCAAAACAATAATTACGTTTAGTATCAATAGACATGCCTCTTCGTCAATAAAATCAGGGACTACGTTAAACTTAAATGAGAATCAATTAATCACCGTGTCTGCACCGGGAGACGTACATAAAACATATACAATTAGGGTAATGGAACCGGTTAAATTGCCTTATGGTTTTGGTGTAAATAGACCGATGTGGTTAAAATTGGGAGCAGATTTAGGTTTTACCGGAGCCAATGAAACCGCTATTGCCATAAGTGGAGATTATCTGGTAGTAACCAAAACAGGTACTGTGGGAAATTCTCAATATAGGGTTTTCGACCGTTTTACAGGTGAATATATTCGGGATATGTATATGCCGTTTACAGCGGGCAGTGGTGCGTTCAGTCAATCAAACCAGCTAGTTGCAGATGCAAAAGGCAATCTGTTATCTATTAACAGAGCCGCTTATGGGCAAACTATCCATATATACAAATACGATGATCCGTTTGACGAAAACCCAGAATTATTAATCAATACAACAAATGTAAATGACTTATTGCCTACTACCGCAGATCGTAGTACGGGTCGACGACTTAACATTGCCGGAGATTTAAATGGAAATGCCGTAATAACGACATCCGCTTCTGTCACGAAGTCGTTTTATTGTTGGGAAATTAAAAATGGCATGTTGACCTCGAAGATTCCAACTCTTATCACTATTGAAGGAACGACAGGTAACCATCATGGCTATGTGCCTGAGGTACAGTATATCAATCCAATCATAACGTCAAATTATCTATTGGGATACCAAAGTGATTTTTCGTATATCAATGGAACAACAAATAAACAGATAAATGCTGTGAGCCTTTCAAATAGAGGTAATACAACATTTATGAATGCGTTGGCGATAGGAACGTTTAATCACGCGACCTATGCATTTTTAGGCAGATATTTTTCCAATTATGATTTAAATAGGATGGGATTGTCAATGTTTGATATTACCGATCCGCAAATGTTGAGCATAGAAACGTCCTCTTCGCAATATCCGTCTTTTAATGTATTCAATTCCGAAACATTAATTTCTACTGTAGCCACAAGCGGTACAGGTGATATTGCAATAGGCTATTCTGACGACGGTGATCGGATGCAGGTTTATATGTTGCACACCGGATACGGTATCTGGGCACATGAATTTACAGTTTATTCAGCTAATTAATAATGCAATGAAGAAAAAAATGATAACTACAGCAACTACATCACTTACAATGGTATTATTCGTGATTTTAAATGGATTTTTTCAAAGTTGTGAAAAAGTAACCCAAACACAGCTTCCACCTATTGAAGATGAAGAGATAGAAAACTGGACTCCCGGACTTCAGGATGCGTTTGTCTGGGTGGATGCTGCTGCGAATGTTTTCCAAGGTCCCGGTAGATTTAGAGATAAAAATGATATCAAATTGGTTCTAGACAGCCTAAAGATTGTCGGCGTCAATGGTTTGATTATTGACGTGAAGCATAATAGTGGTTTCACCTTATATGAATCAGCATACACTTCTAAATTATCGTCATTGAACGGGCATAATGCTTTACCAGATTATGTAGACTTTATGATAAGTGAAGCCAGAGAACGGGAAATGAAAATATATTTCTCTATGAACACCTTTGTTTATGGAAATACAAGCTCTGCAACAGGATATATTTATGAAAATCCGACATTCAAACAATATGAGTCTGTAGTAGTAAATACATCTAATCAGCGTGTTCCCATCTCTACTACAGGGAGAAACTCTTTTTTGAATCCGGCCATTCCCGAAGTGCAGGATTTATCGATTAATATTATTAAAGAAGCCGCTACTAAATATCAACCCGATGGCATTATATTGGATTATTGTCGGTATGCAGGAATTTATGCGGATTTTTCTGATTTCAGTAAACAGTTATTTGTTGAGTTTTTAGAAGAAAAATACAATGATAACCAAGCTAAGCATATGGACTTCCCTAACGACATAGTGAGTTCTTGGACAGTTTCTGGGAATAGCGTTGAGCCTAATGCTACGGGAAAGTATTACAAAAAATGGCTTTATTTCAGGGCTATGGTACTGCGGGACTTCTTTGCCAAGACAAGAGTAGAGCTAAAATCGGTGGCGCCAGATGTTGAATTAGGAGCCTATTCGGGCGCTTGGTATAGCACTTACTATAAAGAAGGAAACAATTACGCAAGTGAGACTTACGATCCATTTAATGATGAGGAGTTGACATTTTCTTTTGCTATTCCAGGCTATCAGGAAACTGGATATGCAGAACAACTTGATTTGTTTTTTTCAGGAAACTATTCAAAACAACTATATTTAGCTGATAATCCTGCCACAGTAAACTTGAAATATCATTGGTGGAGTGTCGAAGGTACGATGAACGGTATTGAATACATCACAAGGAATAAGGTGCCCGTATATTCAAGTATAGATGTGGGTAACGTAACTTACGATTCGGAGGAAGATATTAGCAAGGCTATTCACTACATGTATAATCGATCGAACGGGGGAGTGATGATTTTTGACGTCTGTCACGTGACTGTACCTCAGTATAATTCGTTCAAAAAAGGACTTTGGGATGCAGTGAAAAATGGTCTGATGGTGGATTAATATAATACGATATAGTATAAAAAAGCAGGACTATCACTGATCATAGTCCCGCTTTTTTTCTTTAAATACCTCTGTTATCATCGGTAAATAGCTTCTATTCGCCTCTTTATTTGGAATTATGGAATAAAATTTTGATATTAGTCTTGACAGTCAGACTTTTATAAAAGACGGTATACAGATGCCGCGGAAGCAGCGGCTTATAAACCTCATATCATGATTCTAATATCACCAATTTCATAATAAACCATGAAGCTATTTATTTTTATGTTGGAAAAACGCAAGGCGTTTCTTCATATCTTTTTTTGTTCACTCTATTTTGTTGCTTTATTTGTACTTAACTGGCGGCTCGATGGGATAGCCCCAATGATAGCGGTGACTTTGCTGATTACTGGAGCAGCAGGCATTAGTATTGCCTATGTTATGCGCTATATCCTTATACTGTGGTTTACGCGGCAGTGGAAGCACAGCCTGCTATTGCTTACTGCCAATTTCTTGCTTATGGGATTAGCAGGTTATATTGTTTTCCACGGTTTTGAAAGCCGACTGTCCAATGAAGTCGTAGGTTCTACCATAGAACGACCATGGCGTGAATACATACGTTTTTACATAAGCTGGTACGCGGTATTTGCCAAATATGGTGTTCTTTTTTTCTTATTGGAAGGTGGGATTTTCTCAGCGTTGGATGGTATACTCTCCCGATATTGGCCTAATTACGTCCCAAACCCGGAGAGACGTGGCGATATCTATTCGAATGAATTGGAAGTCGGGAAACGAAACAAACTCGTTGGCCATTTTCTGAACAACCTGATGAGTCGGGTATACAGCCAGCTTATGTCTAGGAAGAGGATGAAAACTAAGCAAGTCATACATCTGGCGAGTCTTGTCGACTATGGTCAGCTAACCTATCATCGGTCTCCGCAACAGTTGGTGCCATTGCAGAAGGAGCTTGTTGCAGTTCGACATTTTCTGGCAATGGAAGAAGCATGTGACGATATCCACTTGACCGTCCGAGGTGATATACACTCGGCAGAAGTACCGTCCATGTTGTTGCCCAGTATCGCCAAGAACATAGTAAAACACGGTGCTATAACAAAAAAAGGAAAAGCCCGAATGGACGTATGGATCGAAGGTTCTTCCTTATATATTACCAGTGAAAACAAACTGGCAGATACCCCCAATTGGCAACAACCGGGTGGAGGGTATGGTTTGAAACATATTCGGTGTTTGTTAAAAGAGCTTTTCGGTAAGAGAGCTACCTTCTGGACGGGAATAATGGATGAACACTTTCGTCTATATATAAAGATAGATAAAGTAAAAAGGAGCGGAGATGAATAAAAAACTAAAACTCGTGCTGGTAGACGATGAACCGGAATTTATCGATTATGTTAGGGAGATAATCAAGCTGATACCCGACTTACGGTTGAAAAAAGCAACCACGAATCCGATCGAGGCATTGACCTATCTGCTGAAGAAACGTGTGGACATCCTGCTGCTTGACATAGACATGCCGCTGCTGAATGGATTCCAGTTGATGAATCAGATACAGCACCTGATCAACCCCTGTGATCCGTCGGTGCCTCCTCTGTTTGTTGTTTTATGTTCGGGTTATACGAACAATCCGGAGGATTGTTTTAAATCCCAGGCAGCTGACTATATTCAAAAACCATTGACCCTCGAAAAGCTGATCGAGACCAAGATAGCTATCCAACAGAAGATATCGAAGTTATCCGTTAAGGAAAGTCATCGCAAGGATAAAGAAACTTTCTCTGAAAAGGATCTTGTGACGGTAAAGGAGGCGGAAGATATGTTGCAGGTGAGCCGCTGGAAAATAACAAAGATGCGCGATAATGGCGAACTGACCACCTTGGAAAAGGATGGGCAGATACGTCTGCTAAGGACGGAGGTAGAAGAAGAGAAAGTCAACTATAGCGTGCGAAAAGGTAAGATTTGAGACAGGACTCGGCTGTTCCGTGCTTTCGGGACATCCCGGATCCATCAGCTTCTACATTGGATAGATCTCCTACGGTATGGTAGCTGCCCGTTCCTGTCCGTAAGCTCCGAGGTTCTACCCTGAAGGAATTTACTTCCATGTGGAAGTATTATATTACTGTCTCGTTATTTCCTACTACCCTGCCGGGTAGTATACTTCTGTACCGAAGCTAATAGCCTCTGTGCCGCTATAGCTTACGTCTGTCTCAGATAAATCCACTTTTGCCCCGGAATATTCCTGCACAGTTTGGAAACAGTTTACATCTTTCCGGAAGAAAAGCAACTTCTACCACGCATTTCCCAAATGTTTTCCGGAAGTAGTTTACTTCCGCGTAGAAGTATAATATCCCTGTTCTACAGTTTGCAGGTTACTCCCCGAAATAGTTGGCTTCCACAGCGAAGTCTTATATGGCTATCCTGAAGTTTCCAGACCTTCTTCCTAATCCGTCTAATTCGCTTCCGAAAATGTATACTACCGTACTGTAGTAAATTGCTTTTTGTCCCGGAGCGATATACTTTTATCTCGAAGTAGGTTATTCCTATCGTGAAGTAACCAAGATATATCCACAACCACCTACTTCTGCCTCCAAAAGACGTGTTTCCGCGTTGCAGTAAATTGCTTCTGCGTGGAAGTAATTTACTACAGCGCAGAAGCTAACGGTTTCTATATGGTAGTAATCGTTGTCTGGTAGAGAATTTCCTGTTTTGGATCGATCGGATGCCTTATGCGCGGATAATATCCTCGTGTGTTTTTGTAAGATACTGTATGTTCTTGTTGTTTGTTGTACGGCGTTGCGTGTTTTCTCTTCTAGGCATTTTTTCCCAACCATATTTGGGCATGCAACATAAAAAAAGGCTTCCTAGAGGACCACCAATAAAAGTACGAAAAATGATGGTGACCAGATATGACTGCTTCCTTCGTGAGCTGGGCAGCATGTTTGAAGAATTAAGCACTAATATAAATATAAATAACAGAAAAAATGAGAAAAGCAACAGTATATATAGCGTATGAGAAATGGGGAGACCATTCCTTATCAACACTCGCCGGACGCACGTTAACATCTATGACGGACAATGCTAACTTTCCGGACCCCCGTCCCGATATAGATGAATATTCGCGGCTGGTAAACGACTATCGGGAGAAACATGAAATAGCGAGCAACGGCGGCAGCCGTTTTCAAAAGGAAGCACGGGACAACGCGAAGATCGTATTAGCCGGAGCCATGAAGGAGCTGGCGTTTTATGTGAACAGGATAGCAAATGGTAACCGGGAGATGTTGGCAAGTTCGGGCTTTGAGTTGGTTCCGGATCCAAGATCGTCCAAGGTTCCGGGTATCCCAGGTAATGCTCGCCTACTGGACGGGAATGTAAGTGGAGAGATGCGATTTGTCTTCAATGCCCTGCGTGCAGCTTGGGAATATGAGTATTGCTATGCAACGCGTTTGGGGGAGGACGGTACGCCGGAATGGGAAGATATCTTGCTTACGACAGATTCTCGCTTGAACTATATCCAGAATCTAACACCCGGTGAACGTGTCTATGCACGCGTGCGCGCACGCAACGGTAAGGGAACTGGTGATTGGAGTGAAGCGGTATCCCTGATTGCTAGATAGTAATAAGTTATGGGTAGCATGGAAATACGCGTAAAACTTAGCAGACAGGGAAAGAATACTACCCTGTCTGAACTTTATATCAACGATGAATTTATTTGCTATGTGTTAGAGGATTCGATCCGGGATGAGAAGATTCCAGGTAGCACCGCCATTCCGGCGGGTCGCTATAAACTCGAGTACAATCGGTATGGTGCCATGAATGGTCGCTATCAGCGCTGGTATCCAAAATTCCACAAGGGCATGATCGAACTGAAAGGAATTCCGAACTTCTCTTATGTCTATATCCACAAAGGAAATACCCATGCAAATACGGCGGGTTGCCTACTGGTCGGTAACACCATGCGATATGACAAGAACTTTGGTGATTATGAAGTTCATCAATCTCAAAAGGCCTATAAAACCGTCTACAAACGGTTGAGTGCCTTGATGGAAAAAGGAGAGGTATTTATTAAAGTCAGGTATTAATAGGATTAATACCAACTATCTCAACAAACAGAAAAAATGAAAACAATAATTAAGAAAATCAGCCAGGCGGTACAGGTCGTATTGCTTGCACCGATAAAATTGCCCGAAAAGGCATTAAGCCTACTAAAGTATATCGCTGTTGGGCTCGGGATCATGGAGAAGGTATTGGATGGGGAAGAGGATGATCTGACAAAAACAGAAAGAAAGGAGGGAAGTGATGCGGATAATGAGTAATGTGCAATTCGGTACGCTCGGCGGTACAATCTGTTCAGTATGGAACAGTTTCGACTGGGGAAATATGGTGCATACGGCTGCGGTAGCAGCAATAGGTGCAACAGTTAGCTATCTGGTCAGCCGCCTGCTGGATGGTGGTCGACGAAGACGTTGATTAGAACGTAACGATTGAATTATACCATACCCCGGGAAGAGGAAATCTTCTCGGGGATAGTGTTTTTTTGCCGAATCCTAAACAATACCAGAGGTTAGTTTCTTAAAATCGATTATTAGATCCAACATTGTCGTAAATAAAAAGCAATTTTTTTTTGTTTTTAAAATATATTCATTATTATTGTTTCAAACTAACATGTTTATGTTCAATTGCGGTAACGTAACCGTAAAATTTGTGAACCGAAAATATCAATAATAAAAAGTTGGCGATTCCATGAATCGCGGAAAAAAAAGAGAGAGATTTCATATAAGGTTAATTTCATAACTTTTTGAAGAATGAATATTAAATTGTGAAATCCAATAAAACTTAAAAAATAGTTACGGTAACGTAAACGTAGTATAATAACTAACATATCATATACATTATGAAAAGTAAACTTTGTAGATTATTTCTATTTTTCTCTGATCAGATACCAAAAGCTCGATGCACAGGTATAAAGGTATCTTGTCTTTTTTTCTCTTTTTTATTATTGAACTGCGGTTTCTCACCAGTCTTATTAGCCAACGTCGCAACCACGGCAGATATTGACCAAAATGTAAAAGGCATAGTGAAAGACAAAGATGGGAAGCCATTAGAGGGTGCGACTGTGACTATCAAAGGTACATCTGTAGGAACACAGACTGATCGGTATGGCGAATTTACGTTTCCGAATTTGGAAAAAGGCAGCGTGCTGGTGGTAACATATACAGGTTATTTGGCGCAGGAGATTAAGTTAGCAGACCAAACCAAAATCGAAATCATATTGCAAGAAGATCCAGCAGCCTTGGAAGAGGTGGTAGTTGTGGCATTTGGACAGCAAAAGCGAACGGATATGGTTGGTTCTGTTACACAAGTTAAACCTGAGAATCTGCGAATACCATCTAGTAACCTCACAACGGCTTTAGCTGGACAGGCTGCTGGTATCATTGCGTATCAGCGTAGTGGGGAACCCGGTATGGACAATGCTGACTTTTTTATCCGTGGTGTGACGTCTTTTGGAACGGGTAAGGTAGATCCGTTGATCTTAATAGACGGTGTTGAGGTAGGTGTCACTGAGATGGCGCGTTTGCGTCCGGATGATATAGAGAGCTTCACGATTATGAAGGATGCCACTTCAACGGCTTTATACGGTGCTCGCGGTGCAAATGGGGTTATTTATGTAACGACAAAGCAAGGTAAAGAAGGACCCGCAAGTATCTCCTTCCGTAGTGAAGCATCGTATTCTGCGCCTACTCGTAACGTGGAATTAGCAGATCCAATAACATACATGAATTTGTACAATGACGCGCTCCAGTCACGCTCACCACTTGAAAGACCATATTTTACACGCGAATATATTGATGCGACAGAAGAAGGGAATTATCCAATTCTTTTTCCACAGGTGGACTGGCGAGAAGAATTATTTAAAACACATACGATCAATCATAGACATAATCTGAATATTCGAGGTGGAGGTAAAGTGGCTCGATATTACGTGGCGGGCTCTTATGCACAGGATAACGGCTTATTAAAGGTTGATCCGGTCAACAATTTTAATAATAATATAGATCTAAAGAGTTATACACTCCGTGCTAACGTGAATGTGGACGTAACAAAATCGACAGAACTTATCGTGCGTCTGAATGGTATATTTGACGATTATAATGGTCCCATAGAAGGAGGAAAATCTCTTTTTGAAAAAGTGGTTAGAAGCAGTCCCGTCGAGTTTTTGCCCACATATCCAAAAGACGCAGATCATGAATATGTCCAGCATATCATGTTTGGGCGGCCGGGGGATGCGGAAAGATCTTTTATCAATCCTTATGCCGATATGGTTAGCGGCTATAGAGATTATACCCGTTCGGTTATGATGGCGCAGATGGAACTGAAACAGGACTTAGGTTTTATAACTCCTGGGCTACGGTTTCGGTCGATGTTTAATACCAATCGTACATCCCGATTTGAAATCAGACGTTCATATAATCCCTTTTATTACGGGATAACATCGTCAGATCGTAGGACGGGAGATTATACCTTGGAAGTTTTTAATGAATCATCAGGGACGGAATACTTAGATTATAATGTGCCAGGAGGTGACGGTGTAAGGGTCCAGAATTCAATATTTTATATGGAGTCTGCAATAGATTATAGTAGGGTATTCAATGACAAACACTCTGTTAGTGGTTTATTGGTGAATATTATTCGATCTAGTATTGACGCACATGCGACAAATTTACAAGTTTCACTTCCATCAAGAAATGTCGGTGTTTCAGGAAGAGGTACATATTCCTATGATAGCCGGTATTACGCGGAATTTAACTTCGGTTACAACGGTTCGGAACGTTTTCATGAAAGTCATCGTTTTGGTTTCTTCCCTTCATTTGGTTTAGCATGGAGTGTGTCCAATGAAAAATTCTGGGAACCATGGAAGGAGAAAATTCATAATTTTCGTGTGCGTGGAACGTATGGTCTTGTAGGGAATGACCAGATCGGATCGGCGACAGATCGTTTCTTTTATATTTCTGAAGTAGATATGAGCTCAGGGGGACGTAGTTATACGTTTGGACAACAAAGCAGGCGTACGTTGAGTGGTATCAATGTGCGTCGATATGCTAACCCTGGTATCACTTGGGAAACTGCTTACAAAAAAAATCTGGCGGTCGAACTGGGTTTGTTTAATAAGGTTGAAATCCAAGCCGACTTCTTTTCTGAAATCAGAAAGAATATTTTAATGAATAGGGCGGATATTCCGACGACGATGGGATTGACTGCTGATGTGAGTGCAAATGTAGGGGAAGTGTCCGGTCAGGGAATGGATATGTCAGTGGATTTCTCACATAGTTTTAACAATCAGATGTGGCTACAGGCAAGGGGCAACTTTACCTATGCAACTAATAAGTATCGCGTGTATGAGGAACCGACTTACGATAAGGAATGGTGGAAATCCAGAATCGGGCAACCACTCAATCAGCCTAGGGGGTATCTTGCCGAACGCCTCTTTATAGATGATGATGAGGTTCAGAATTCTCCGTTTCAGGATTTTACTGGGCAGCCAAATATCGCGGGTGATATTAAATATAAAGATATTAACAACGACGGTATCATTAATAGTTTAGATGAGGTGCCTATCGGTTTTCCAACAGTTCCACAAATTATTTATGGCGTAGGCTTTTCGTTTGGGTGGAAAGCATTAGACCTGTCTGCTTTTTTTCAAGGATCTGCCTACTCTTCTTTTTTCGTAGATCCGGTCGCTGTCCAGCCATTTGTTGACGGAAAGCAGATCTTGCAAGCTTTTGCAGACGATCATTTTTCTTTAAATAACCCAGACGTATACGCATTGTGGCCACGTTTAAGCATAAACAATCATAACAACAATGTCGTCCGTAGTACCTGGTGGCTGCATAACGGTGACTTCCTACGGCTAAAGCAGGCTGAAATAGGGTTTTCATTGCCTGAGAATATGCGACGTAGACTCCACGCGAAGACAGCACGTTTTTACGTGAGCGGGACAAATCTGTTTAATCTTAGCCATTTCAAGTTGTGGGATTCGGAAATGGGCGGTGACGGATTGGGTTATCCACTTCAAAGGGTATTTAATTTAGGCATAAATGTAACTTTCTAATGTAATGAAGTATTTAAAAACAACAATAATAGCTTGTATCATCGCTGTATCTGTAGGTTGTAATAAATGGATAGATGTCGTACCTGATAATGTCGCGAGTTTAGAATATGCCTTTCGGATGCGGAGTACTGCGGAGCGATATATGGCGGGATGTTATTCTTATATACCCAATTTTGGGAGTATGTATTATAACCCGGGGCTTTACGGGGCTGATGAATTTTGGTTATCTAGTGATAAGGCTACTTGGACAAACTGGAATATCGCTCGTGGTCAGCAAAGTGTATCGTCTCCGTTAATTAACTATTGGACGGGCGGAAGCGGGGGGACCGATTTATGGGAAGCAATCAGCGAATGTAATATTTTTCTCGAACATATTGGTATTGTACCGGATATGGATAATTATGAGAAGAGACAATGGGCTGCGGAAGTAAAATTTCTGAAAGCATATTATCATTTCCTACTCTTAAGATCCTATGGCCCTATTCCAATTATGCGCGAGAATATACCGATATCGGCATCGGGGGAAGAGGTAAGGGTGTTCCGTCGGCCGGTAGATGAGGTGTTCGAGTATATTGTGGAATTGATTACCGAAGCAGAAGAGGATTTGCCGCTGCAGTTGATGAACGAGAATTCGGAATACGGTCGCATTACATTGCCTATCGCATTGGGTTACAAAGCAAAAATTTTGACCTATGCTGCGAGTCCGTTATTCAACGGCAACAGTACTTATGCCAATTTTGCCAATCACGATGGAACTGTTTTATTCAATATAGAGTACAGTGAGGAAAAATGGAAACAAGCTGTAGATGCACTGGAACAGGCCATTATGGTGGCTCATCTTCAAGGTTATCAATTGTATGAATTTCCACTGAATCAGCAGACCCAGAACATTCCCGATAGCCTACATTTGGGGTTAACAAATAGAGGCACGGTGACCGATCAATGGAACCGAGAAATTATATGGGGACACAATAGTTCCACTACTCAGTTGCAAACATGGATACAGCCCAAAGCGTTGAGTGAGGAGCAACGTGTCTATTCCACACCTAATGGAAGTACAGGTGTTCCGTTAAAGATAGCCAGTTTATTTTATACGGAGAATGGTGTTCCGATAGATGAAGATAGAACGTGGGATTATAACAACCGTTATGGCTTGAAGGTTGCCGAGTTCGAAGATAGGTACTATATTAAGCAAGGAGAAACAACAGTTGCGTTCAACTTTGATAGAGAGCCTCGTTTCTATGGATCGTTGGGTTTTGATAGAGGTATCTGGTATGGACAGGGAAACTTCAATCAGGAAGAACCCTATTGGTTGCGACTAATGATAGGCGAATTCGGTGGGAAACAGCAGGCTGGCTGGCATTCCGTTACGGGATACTATGCAAAAAAGTTAGTGCATTATACGAATTCTAATTCGGCAAACTCGACTTACAATGCGGTTAATTATCCTTGGGTAATACTCCGCTTAGGAGATCTTTACCTGCTGTATGCAGAAGCGTTGAATGAATTGAATGGACCGACTGCGGAGGTTTATGATTATTTAGATAGGATTCGTTCTAAAGCAGGCTTGCTAGGTGTTTTAGACGCCTGGCAGGGATTCTCCAGAATACCAGATAAACCACAAACAAAAGAAGGTTTAAGAGAGATTATACAGCGGGAACGAGCCATTGATATGGCGTTTGAAGGAGAACGTTTTTGGGATTTACGGCGCTGGCGAACTGCTCCCGACGAACTGAATCAACCCATTACAGGTTGGGATGTGGATCAAAATAATACAATAGGGTTTTACAGAGAACGTGTACTTTTTGATCAGCAGTTTAGGGTAAAGGATTACTTTTGGCCGATACAACAACAAGATCTAATCGTTAATAAAAACTTGGTTCAGAACCCTGGATGGTAAAAAAGAAAGGAAAATTATGAAAAATATAAAATTTTTAGTGATAATATCCATTTTGCTGGTGTATTCATGTGAACAGAAACAAAATGAACCATTGGTAGATAGTTTCGGTCCTCCAGCGGAGGTTAGAAATGTTAAAGTCGAAAATTTACCAGGTGCAGCTCGTTTAACGTATACCCTACCGAGTGATCCAGGCATGTCATATGTAGCAGCTGAGTTTACGGACGACAGGGGCTTGAGGAAAGTGGTTAAATCTTCCGGTTTCAAAAATTATGTGTTATTAGAAGGATTTGGAAAGGCAAGAGATTACGATGTGGAGGTGTATTCCGTTAGTAAATCAGAACAACGTTCTGCTCCTGTTAAGGTGAATATAAGTCCGACTACTCCCCCGATACAGCTTTCCGCGAATACGGTGGAAGCGACACATACGTTTGGGGGGGTATTATTGAACTTTAAAAATGAGTTTAAACTGGATTATGTGTTTTATACGCTGATAAAAGACGAAGATGGCAGATGGACTGAATATGACCGATATTATTCTGGCGCAGAAACAGAGAACATTCTCTTCGCTGTGCGTGGACTGGAGGCCACACCTACTGAATTTGCCTTTTATCTACAAGACAAATGGCAAAACCGATCGGATACACTCTATCATACACTTACACCTTTATATGAAGAGGAACTGAATAAGGATCTGTGGAAAGATGCAGCGTTGATGGATGATTTTAATGAACCGTTATACTCACCGCTATATCAGCTATGGACACCCGGTGAGCGAACCTATTTTTTCCAAAATGCTCGAGACTATCCAGAAAAAGCCGGCATGCCTACTTGGGTAACAATAGATTTGGGACGGGAATATCTTCTCGGGCGTATGAAAACGCATATGGTAAGGCATGCAAATACATGGAAGTATGGTTCGTGTTCACCGAGACGTTTCGAAGTATGGGGTAGTAACGAGGCAACGACAAATTGGGATAATTGGACATTACTGGGCGAATTTGAATCTACGAGACCCTCTGGAAGGGGCGTGGGTGAACCACTTACGGACGATGATGAGAAACAGTTGGTGGATGGAGAGGATTTTGAATTTGATTTAACGGACCAATCCTACCGTTACATTCGTTATAAAGTGAATGAGACATGGGGTAATACATTGAATTTCTGTTTACTGGAAATTACCTTATGGGGACAGGCAGTGAATTAACATTTAAAAATGAAAAAATGAGAAGATTATTTTGGATATTACTTGCCTTTGTGTTCGTCGTATCTGGTTGTAAAAAACTGGACGATAATTATAGGCAATTTGTTGGAGATGGAGAAATTAAATACGTTGGTAAAGCGGATTCATTACATATCAGAGGAGGGGATCAAAGAGCGGAGCTTTCGTGGCTTTTAATGTCCGATCCTTCAGTCTCTTCCTATAAGATATATTGGAATAATAGGCAGGATTCTCTATCCGGTGAATTAACAAAAACGGAGAACGTCGATACGGTGAAAGTGATTATCGACAACCTCACAGAAGAAACTCATGAATTCCAAGTGTTTCTTTTCGATAATGAAGGGCGTACTTCGGTATTGTCATCGATTGTGGCTAGGGTATATGGACCTCGTTATAGGGGATCGCTGCTGAATCGCCTTATTGGCAACAGTAAGGTACTTCGGGGTGACCAGTTGGAGTTGACGATGGGATTAGCAGAGGAAACACTACTGTATTCAGAGGTTAGATATCTCGATATCAATGATGAACTGACTAGCCATCGTATTATTCCGAATGTCGAAATTGATACATTGCTTAATTTTCCAAATGGGGGGAGTTACGAAATGCGATCTGCATTCAAACCTGACTCGTTGGCTTTAGATACCTTTTATACAGACTTTGAATTATTTGAAACAGAGGAATTCGCTTTCGTGGAGAATCCACTTGAGCTTTCCTTTAAAACGCGAATGGTTTACGGGACACAAGATAATCAACTTGCTATTTTAGTTTCGACAGATTTTAATGGTGTTTATGAAAAGGAAGATATAAATGCCGCTACCTGGACGGATATTACTGAGGAATTTACCCTCTCCAGCGGAGGAGATGATTTCACGACATCAGGAATCAAGGAGCTAGAAGCTTATATGGAACCGAATAAGCCAATATATATAGCGTTTAGATATACCTATCTTCCGGATGCTGGTAACCCAAGAAATTGGATGATTGAAGATGTGTTGGTAAAGACAGTTCTAAACGGTATGGAACTAGGTATTGAGGGCAAAGACGTTAATATCGTGGTTGTCGGCGAAACTGATCGGGATGTTGCTGTTCTTGGATCTTCGGGAAGGATTACATTTAGAGGAAATACAGGATTGCGAGATCAATCTTTGGTTACTTGGGGAATTAGTGGGCCATTGAATTAGAAACGCGAGATTTTATAACGTATTAAAAGCTAAAAATTATGAAGACAATAAATTTTTATATTTTATTCCTTAGTGTGCTACTATTAGTAGGGTGTTCTAAAGAAGAACAGGATATAATCAATCCTGATGAGGAAGAATCGGAAGAAATCATTGATACCCGTTATTATGTTGCTCCCGTAGCTCGTGGCGCGGGTGATGGAAGTTCAGAGACAGATGCCGCGGATTTTTTAGCAGCTAATTTTTGGAATGAAATACGCAAACAGCTTTTGTCGGAATCGGTGGAAGTTCAGTTTGTGGATGGCGAGTATCAGAGGGCTTACTTAGAACACGGGCTTGTTTTTGAACGAATAGGTCATCCTGAAAATAAATTGGTATTGAAAGGTGGGAATAATGTACTTTTTCCACTTAAAGAAGGTGAAAGAACCAAATCATATATTATTGATTTCAGAGGTGCTCAAAATATTGAAATAGACGGATTTCATTTTACGGGAAATGGATCTATTAATTATGTAGTGCGATTTACAAGAATAGCGGATAAATCCCTTCCGACGAAAAATATCGTTTTAAAAAATAGTTCTTTTATAGATATGAAGGGCATAGTTTATGGGGCGTCCGGATGTTCTTATGAAGAGACAAGTCATATTACCTATCAAAATGTGACCTTTAAACGTATTGGTGTCGCTAGTTCAGCCCATATGATTTATAATGCCTATGGCACATCACATATCTATATTTTCGATTGCCATTTTGAAGATTGTATGGGTGATTACGTGCGGTATCGAGCAGGTAGCGATTATGGTATTGTCAAAAATTGTGTTTTCTTAAAAAGCTCTAATGACTTTACTGGCAATATGTTTATTGCTTGGCCTCAATTTAACAGTCGTCCTCCAGTAGGAGATGAATATTTTACATCAAATCATGTTATTGTAGATAATGAGTTTACAAATGCGACATATAATACAACAACCAATGCACTCGCGTTTTATCATTCGGGTTTTTCTCCACCAGAATGGGATTATCTTTTGACGCGAGATGAAGGGCGTATCTTGCAATCGGGAACGACACTTCAAAAGAAGCAACTATTGAGGGATAATTTTGGCATTGATACCGATAAGATCCGGATGCATGGCAATAGCTTTTCGTCCCGCATAACTAGGCAATTTGCTATGTCAATAAGGGTAAACTATGGGGCAGCTAGCAAAGGATGGGTAGGTGACGGAGATATTACGGCAACGATCGGCACACAGAGCGAACCTTTTGACTGGGAGCCATGAGTTATGGAAGGATATCTAAAACGTATAGGATAAACGGGAGTTCCTGTTACCGCAAAAGTTTTTGAAAAAATTCATCGGGGGAAACGCAAACAAACTTATAATATGTTAATAATAAAAAATGTCATAAAGAATAAAATTATTAGCAACGTTATTTCGTTTCTACTGTTTTTGGTTTCCTTTCTAATTCCTTATTTAAGTTACGGGCAAGAACTTACTGAAAAGCCGTATACTTTGCTTTTGTCGGGCGCATCTTTTGCAGCTAATGTAAATGGTTGGTTTGAATTAAGTTGTGAAGAACTCAATATAGAAGGGATAAATCGAGCAAAAGGGGGGACGGCCATTGCCGATTTGGCCAACCAAATGGCTCATGATAGCCTTTATAGTGCGAAAGAACTAGAGGAAATAGATGCATTAGTACTCATGCATGCTGTAGATCGAGATGTATTCGATGAAACAGAACTCAGAGAAAAATATACACATTATGAGATTCCTTTTGATAGGAGCAATTATGCTATGGCTTTTGATTATGTGATTAAAAGACATCAGACAGCGTGCTATAATCTAAAATTTAATAAAGAATCTAAATATTATGGAAAGAAGCACGGTAAACCGGCTCTTATTATTTTATGCACCGACTGGCATGACGGACGCACAAAATATAATTCGAGTATCCGAAAACTGGCTGAAAAATGGGGTTTTCCTTTAGTAGAGTTTGATAAGCATATAGGGTTTTCTAAGAACGCGCCGCATCCTGTCACAGGGAGACAAACGAGCTTGCTGTATGCGAAAGATACACAAACGATAAATGGAGAGACCTTCGGATGGCATCCTTTGCGAGGACATGATGAATATATCCAGCAGCGGATGAGTGTCATCTTTGTAGATGCCATGCGAAGTATATTGTCTTTGAATAGATGTATGAACAAAGGTTACTAATTACTAAAAATTGAACAGCCATTAAAAAGCATTGATTGTTAGTTAATGACGATGTATTACACACCCGAGAAAAATAGTAAAACACTCGTTACAATATGATAAGACTAATTAGAATGTTTGTAACTCTAAACATTATTACGTTATTTTATAATAATATCAAAGTATTATAAACAAAAAACAAAAATTTTAAAAAAAGGAATAATCTCTTTTTATCACATATTTTCGGGTACGCACCCGTAAATATTTAATGATATAGAATGGGAGATACAGAAACAAAAAAATAGAATGAAAAAAGGAATCATTTATATCTGTTTGTTTGTTTTAGGTTCATGGAGTTTATGTATTGCACAGCAGAAAATATATGAATTTGAAGAATTAGGACAGCCGATTAAAATACCGTTGACGATTGAGTTTGTGACAAGAGATCAGGAAATAGGGCCAATTGCTTGGGGCGCATTTACTGATGCGGAGAGGAATGCGCTGGTAGGGGTGCATATGGAGGACGGTCGGCTTATCGAAGTGGACTTGGCAAAATTTGGGAAAGCGAACGCCCTGCTGTTGTTTAAAGACTCTGATCGCTATATTTACTTGTATTCGGGAAAGCCGGGACGTTTTTTTAAATACGATGTTCGCCTGAACAAGCTTGAAACCATCGGGGAAACGAGTAAAGCACAATATTGGATGAAGAATAGCTATACTATTTCTTCTGAAGGTTTAATCTATGTAGGTACATATCCTCGAGTAGCAGTTTCTGTACTGAATCCGAAGACAGAAGAGGTAACCATTATCGACCGTATATCTTCCTCTAAAGGAAGTGAATATGTGATTAATCCCGAAGCTGATATCGATGGCGTCGTTTACTTTGCTACCGGTATGCAGCATGGAGAACTATGGTCTTATAACACTAAAACAGGACAAAAGAAGCAAATTCTTCCAGAAAATCTGATGACGTATGGTGCACCGCAAATCTGGCGAGCGTCCGACGGACATGTTTACGGCAAAAAAGGAAAGACAACTTTTCTGTGTACAGAAGCACATATCGTTACGAAAGAGGCTGAAGAAGCCGCTGTCAAGACACTGGATAACCTATATGGGAACATGCGAGCATTATATCTCAACAGAGACGGCAATCTGGTTGTCGAAAACAACAAAAGTAAAAAGAGATCGATCATAGCAAGCACCTTTAAACCCGCGGCGCGTGAAGTATTGACGATTGGTGATGTCTATAACGGTAAGCTATACGGAAGCGGAATGAAACCGGGTAATATCTTTACTTATGACATACAATCGGGAGAAATCGATGATTTGGGTATATTAACACGAGGCCGGGTGCAAGCATATGATATTTTGGCTCATAAGAATCGTCTGTTTATGACGAGTTACACGGGCGGATTCATAGATGTATTTACCCTAGATGAAGATAATAAGCCTTCTAACCGCGAAGCTGTGGCTCATTTGCACAGTTTGGCAAAACAGGAACGCCTACTGGAACTGCAGTTGGCACCAGATGGTTATATATATTGTCCGACGGTACCGATTAAAGGCTATCTGGGAGGGACGTTGGTGCGAATAAACCCCAAAGATTTGGAGGTAGAGGTCTTTAGGGATATTGTCCCTAACCAAAGCCTAATGTCTGTTACACCAATACCGGAAACTGGAGAATTGCTGTTAACATCATCTGTTCGTGGAGGTTCAAGTGCTAAACCAACCGAAAAAGAAGCGGTCATCGTCGTATGGGATCCCGTCAGTAAAAAAACGACCTATCAGGGGAAACCGATAAAAGGTGCGTCCGTTTACGAAGGAGCTGTACGCGGCAATAATGGCTTGATATATGGAACTGGTCGAAACAGTTTGTTTGTGTTTGATCCCATAAAAAAGGAAATGGTAACCACCATGTCTGTGGATAATCCAAGTGGCAATGCTATGAGGATTAGTTTAAGCGATACGCTCGCTGCCGATGGATTAATTTATGGTATAGACACTCGCAATGGAAGATTATTGCAGGTGGATCCTGCAAAGAATGAGTTGAATATTGTGGAAGAACATGAGTCGTTAGTAGGAGCGCGGACCGCTAAGGTAAAGGAAGATGGATATCTATATTACGCAACACACTCTAGATTATTCCGTGTCCGTATTACCAATTAATTGGAGTATAGTTTGTCAATATATAAATATAACTTGTATATGAATAAGAAGCCAAATATGAACCGGCGGCAAATTCTAGGGCTTTTGAGTGTGGGAAGTGTATCGTTATTTCACAAAAAAGGATACGCCTTACCAGAGAAGCAATCAGAGGAAGATACACATAAAAGTTTTTCAACTTCGGACTTGGTTATTAAAGACAGTCTAATGGAGATGATCGTGGATAAGCAGCTGAAAGATAATATGGTTGTTCATACGTTAGGTTATTATGAGGCGGGAGATGGGGGAGGTGCTACGTATAGACTGTATCCAAGTATGGAAAATAAGGACGCACAACTTGGTGAATGGAAGCTGGAAACGAATCTGGTAGCCCGATTAATTGTAGTGCAGGTAGTAAGTTATGCCATGTTTGGTGCAAGAGGGAATGGAATTGACGATGATGGCGTATACATTAAACAGGCACATGATTTCGCAAATATGCATAGGCTTCCTGTGGTAAACGTCGGCGGAGAGTATTGGTTGAGCGCCTCACATACCATACATATATGTACTAATGTAGAATGGGGCGCGACTATTTTTCATATCTCGGAAAAGGATAATACAAAGAACAATGCTCGTTTTGTCATTAGAAGTTACCAACAGCCCGAAGATA
The DNA here is from genome assembly GCF_014692525.1 of Sphingobacterium chuzhouense. Lineage (GTDB taxonomy): Bacteria > Bacteroidota > Bacteroidia > Sphingobacteriales > Sphingobacteriaceae > Sphingobacterium > Sphingobacterium chuzhouense. Next base: position 561,450 of record NZ_JACNYL010000003.1, on the reverse strand, counting down.
TTATCTGGAGTAACGAGATCAAACAGAAATTTCTAGAAAAGCTTAAACCCGGTATTCAGCAGTTTGAAGAACTATCACCTTATAAAAATACCTTGATTTTTGTCCGGGACGATAATGATCGTATTGGTTACCGTGCAGGAACCCGTTACGGTGGACACTCTTGGGCAAGAGAGGATTTTTTTTATGTAGAAGAACACGGGAGAATAATAGGAGACATTGCCTGGTCATTTGAGGATTATACCCACCTGACGGCTTATCCGGCAGAAGAAAGCTATTTGGTTGTAAATGGAGGAACATTCTATATATCCGGTGAAGGGCCTGTAAGAGACGCGAAAGGGTACCAACATAATGGTTTTACGATTACAAGGAGCCGTACTATTATACGAAACCAATGGGTGGGGATGGAAAAAGATATGGTAGATACTTCCATGAATCCACGAACAGGCTTTTATAACTTTAGTCGTGTTTATGATATTACATTAGAAAATATACGTTTGATACCTTGGGAGCAAGACCGTGAAGGAACCGAGCGAGATGTACCGGCAGGTACTTATGGCATTAGCGGTGCTCGCGTGTTAAAAAGCTGTTTTAATAATATTATGGCTGAAGGAGGAGCAGTTCATTGGGGCGTATTTGGTACAAACTTGATGAAAGACCTATATGTAAACAGATGTCATCTAAATCGTATAGATGTGCATTTCCATGCTTGGAATATTCATATAAAAGATTCTAGGATTGGGTATCGCGGTATTTCTGTGTCTGGGGGAGGTCAACTCACTATCGAAAATACTGTATGTAGCTCTCGCTTTTTTGTTAATTTTAGAAGCGATTACGGTGCAAAGTGGGATGGAGACGTTCGGATAATCCAATGTAAATTTACTCCACCAATATCACCTCTAACTGCGGTGATGTATTTTATGCCACAGAATTTTGAATACGGATACCCTATTGGTATAGCACATAGTATTTCCATAGAGAATCTCCATATTGAACAATTGGAAGACACTTCGTTATCACCATGTTGGATAATATATGCTCCGTCATTTTCAAGAACAAACAAAGGCGACAGATTATTCTTTCCTCGTGATATCACATTAAAGAACATCCGTGTCAGAGGAGGGCGTAAGGGGGTGAGGATTATGAAATTAACAAACCCACAACATTTTATTGTCCGGGACAGGCCGAACAATAACGGGTATGCCAATAGCCAATTATTGCTAGAGGATATCGATCTCGAGTATGTGGATAATAGGGACACACAGCAAATGGAAGCAAATATGCAGTTTATAGCCAACGATACTTCTTTCGTTGAAGAGGAGCTATACTTGCAGTTATATATTGCTCGTTGCAACGGACTGGCGGCTTCCTTTGATGCTGCAAAGCTGGATATTGATGTCCGGCATAGTGTGGTGAATCAATTAATCTGTTCGTCGGATAAGCTTCTTGGCAAGATCAGTTGTTGGGATTGTACGTTTGAGCCGCGTACAGATTTACAGGATACACAAAACGTATTTATGTTAAATTCAAGCGAAGGAACAAGCTTCGTTAATTGTCGTCTGTCTGCCCCACTAATAAACGGAAAACCCGCTATCGAAATGTTAAATTTAATAAACTTTGTAGAATTGAATGGTATTGTTAAATATAATCATTTGCACACCATGTTTGATCATCGAACATTAAACGCGATGAGAGAAAATGGAATAAAACTAAAAAAGAATTTCATTCAAAAACTCATGCAAAATTATGAATTTAAAGATGGAGAATAAACAAAAAGTCTATATCGGAATTGGTTGCGCATTTCTTTTATGGTGGATCAGTAGTTGTGCCAGTCATGGATCTACAAGAAGAACAGGCAAGCAGCTCGATTTGTATCTATTGGTTGGTCAATCTAATATGGCGGGAAGAGGATTTCTAGATTATGAAGATACACTGGCTCATCCGAATATATATGTACTAAACGCAAGCGATGAATGGAGTGTTGCAAAAGAGCCTTTACACTATGATAAAGCGAATCGAGGTGTAGGACCAGGCTTGGCATTTGCCAAAAACATGGCGAAATATCAGAGAAATGCTAGTATCGGGTTAATTCCGGCAGCAGTGGGAGGAACTAAGATTTCCTATTGGGAACCTACTGGAGAGAGAGGTCTATATAAAGAAGCGCTTCGAAAAGCAAGAGTTGCAAAAGAACGAGGAACGTTAAAAGGTTTACTTTGGCAACAAGGTGAATCGGATGCCAATACCAATGACGCATTATTATATAAAGAAAGGCTGATAGCACTTATGCATGCTTTCAGAAGAGATTTAGAATCTCCCAACCTACCCATTGTGATTGGCGGACTCGGGGATTTCTTGAAATCAAATAGAGCAGAACAAATCAATCAGGCCATGAAGGAGGCGGTCGATATATTAGGGAATGCCGCATATTCTGAAGCCAGTAAACTCGGTCATATTGGAGATAGTCTCCATTTTAATAGCGCCGCACAAAGAGAAAATGGCATGCGTATGGCAGAAGCGATGAAACCATTGTTAAATAAAAAAAAATTATGAAATGAATATTGGGTATTGCATACGTGTTTTTCTCCTTATTCAGATATTGATATTTTTTGTTTCGACAAAGAACAGGAAAGCCCTTATACAGAGGTTAAACGGCTTGATTGGAATCGGTGAGCTTAAAAAAAGAGATCTCTAGATGGTTAATAAGCCATCGAGTTAAACACATACTATTAGACTTATGATTAAAAACACACGAAATAGCAACTTGCTGCTTTTATTTTTAATAATTATTTCCTCTTCTCTTAAAGGGCAGGAAAAGACGTTGACTAAAGAAGAAGACGATGCACGTATCGATAGCTACGAACGACAACTAAAAGATTATTTAGTCCAATACCTAGTTGATGGGTATGAGGAACGATCCAGTCGACTTTGGAACAGAGATTATAGCAGCGGTTATGCGCTGGAGAGGAGTGTTGAACCTAATCGTAGAAGGTGGAAACAGGTTCTTCATCCTCCCATTTTAGAAAAAACGGGTGCGATGAAAAAGGTTCCCTACGAAGTAAACGGTATTCGAACCGAATGGGTTACCTTGCCCCTCGGAGCTATTGTCGCTGAAGGAATTTTGGCGTTTCCAAAAGAGGCAAGTAAGGATAACCCAGTGCCTCTCATCATTGCACAACATGGTATTGGAAGTGGGCCGGAGACACCTTTTGAAAATGGGAAAAGCTATCACGCTTATGCAAAGGGTTTGTTAGAAGCTGGGTTTGCGGTCTTGGCACCAATGAATTTAAGGTCGATAGAACGACGTAATAATATAGAGCGTTACGCCCGTTTAGCGAAGACTAGCATTCCAGGTATTGAATTTTCACGCATGCAACATCTATTAGACGTCGTATTGGAAGATGAAAGGATAGACGGAAATCGTATCGGCATGTGGGGAGTCTCCTTAGGTGGAATGGCAACGATGTTTTGGATGCCATTAGAACCCCGAATTAAAGCAGGAATTGTTTCGGCTTGGTTTAACGAACGAAGAAATAAGATGGTTGTGCCGGATGAACGGTATTCAGCCTTTATTATTACCAAGGAAGATTATGTATATGTTCCGGGTTGGTTGGAAGAATTTTCAGATGATGATGTCGTTTCCATGATAGCACCGAGACCCTTGCAAATACAACATGGTAAGAAAGATAGGATCGCGCACTGGCCACAGGTCATGGAGGAATATGAACGAGCAAAGATACACTACCAGAAGTTAGGAATAGAAAATCAGATTGATATGGTTATGCACGAAGGTGGGCATGAAGCTATAGTAGAACCAGGCGTAGCTTTTTTTAAGAAATGGTTGGCTCGATAAAATAATTATTAACACACCGACCTTATTTATTGTATGAGAATAGTATATACAATCTCATTTCTTTTGTGTGGTTTACTCAACTATAGTCGATCGCAGGATCGGACTAGCCGCCAAGACATCGATGAAAGATCTGGATATCAGTTAACTGAAGTAATAGTAACAGCGGATAAAACGGAAACGGATATGCAGAAAACCCCGCTAAGCCTCAGTGTTTTAAATGCTAAAGAAATCAATGATATCCGGATATGGGATGTGAAGGATCTGTCCGCAGTTGTTCCCAATCTGTATGCAGCACATCCCGGCGATCTCAGAAGCGTTGTCAGTATAAGGGGGGTAACAACTTCTTCATACGAACCTGCTGTGGCTGTTTATGTCGACGGCGTAAACCAATTCAGTTTGGATACCTATATCTCACAGTTGAACGACATAGAAAGAATAGAAGTTTTAAGGGGGCCACAAGGCACACTGTATGGTAGAAACGCCAGTGGAGGAGTTATTAATATAATAACTAAGCAGCCGGATAATCAGATACGGGGTTTTGCCGGAATAGATTATGGAAATTTTGGCTTGCAGCGTTATACTGCAGGTATAGGGATTCCCGTCATTACCGATAAATTATTTGCTGGAGCAACAGGTCTGTTCCAGCTCAAAGATGGATTTTCTCTAAACGAATTTACGGGTTCATCTTACGATGATCTGAATATGAGCCAGGGAAATTACTTTTTGAAATACCAAACTAACAAGCGGCTGACGTTTTTGGTTAATCTAAAACACCAATTACAATTGAACAGCGGAGCTTTCCCATTGGTCTCTGGTGTGCAAGAGGCTTTTGAAAACCCGTATACATTAAACCAAAACAGGATATCCAGAATGAGGGATAAGACTTTCAATCTTTCTTTGGCTGCCACATATCAGCATGACAATTATGTATTGAACTCCCAGACTTCCTACCAGGACAACTATCGTTTTTACGAAGACCCGATAGATGGTGATTTTTCCAATTACGATATTGTAGCCGTTGTGAATAACTATGGTGAAAAATGGAACAGAAGTAAAGTTTTTATGCATGAGATCCGGCTTTCGTCTCCTTTACATTCCATATCCAAATTAAGATGGAATACGGGTATTTACGGTTTTATACAGGAAAATCCAGTTAAACAGGGGACTTATTATGGCGATGACGCAGAAATGTACGGTTCTCCGATAACCAATTTTACTGACATCAATATCAATAACCTTACGGGCTACGGTTTCGCAGGTTTCGGACAAATAGATTATCTACTATCTTCATCATTATCTTTAATTGTTGGATTGAGATACGATTATGAGCATAAGAAACAGAAGATAGAAGGCGTATTTCTCCCAGATGGCGGAGAAGCAGTCATTACAAGGACGGATACGTCAGCTTCTGAAGCGTACGGAAACTTTAGCCCGAAAATTGCATTGAATTACAGCTTGTCCAAAGAACATAATTTTTATGGAATATATAGTAAAGGATTTAGAGCCGGAGGTATCAGTCAATTGTCTTCTGACCCTTCAGCGCCACCTCTTGTTCCGTACGATTCGGAATATAGTGACAACTTTGAAATAGGAAGCAAAAATATGTTTGCAGGCAAAAGATTAAGGTTGAATGCTACTTTATTTTATACCCGGATAAAAAACGGACAGATCCCTGTTCTAATTATGCCGGAAGCACTGACATTAATTCGCAATGCGGCAAAGTTGGAGAGCAAAGGTGTAGAATTAGAACTCTCTGGCCTTCCTGTTAAGGGGCTTGAATTTACCTATACTTTTGGCTATACCAATGCTTCTTATAGAGAACTGATTATTGCAGATGATGGAGAAAATAAAGATTTAAGTGGTAATAAACAGATCTTTACACCCCAAACAACTTCGTTTTTGTCATTACAATATACCCGAAGTTTGGCTTCAAATACAAATTCTAAATTATTTGCGAGGCTGGAGCACAGAAATATCGGAAAACAGTATTTTAATCTGGCGAATACAATCCAGCAAGATGCGTATAATCTGCTAAATTTCCGTTTAGGCTTTCAGTATAAAAGAATGGAAGCAGCTTTATGGGTATCCAATCTGATGAATAAAACATATATTGATTATGCTTATGATTTTGGAGCAGTACATTTAGCGGAGCCACGAATGTATGGTTTAACTATCAAAACTAGTTTTGTAGGAAATTCGGGTAAAAAGGAAGTTAACTAAATTCGTTGATAGTTTGTGAAAAAACTTGGATGTAATAAATAATGTTTCTAAATTCGTTTATACTATAAATCTGAAACTTCCAATAAGAAAAGAGATGATAAGAAATATTTATTCAAAATTTGGTGTTCTTTCCGGGTACGTTAACGCTTGTAAGGCTTTTGCTTTCTGCTCAATAGCTTTTATATTTTTAAGCGGTGTATTTTGGCGAGCACAGGCACAAGATCTAAAAGGTATAGACGTCGTATCCGAGAAAAAGAAAACCACCACGGCGGTTGAAATTGCCGTGGTATTGGAAAAGCAAGATTGGATATATGATATAGGAGAGGAAGCTGTCTTTGTCGTAAAGGCATACAAAAACGGTGTGGCTTGCGACAATGAAAAAATCCAATTTGAAATAGGCCCCGAAAAGATGCAGCTTACGAAACGTGGTGAAGTGGAGATAAAAGGCGGGGAAGCATTGATCTCTGGCGGGACAATGCAGAAGCCCGGTTTTTTAAGGTGCGACGTGAAAATGGATGTCGACGGACACCCTTATAACGCTCGGGCAACGGCAGCATTCGCACCGGAGGAAATTAAACCAACGGTTAAGCAACCTAAGGATTTTTCCGTTTTTTGGCACACAGCGATTCAAAAGTCTAAATCTGTGCCTCTCCATAAAAAGCTAACCTTATTGGAAAACAGAACCACAGAGGACGTTAATGTTTATCAGGTTGAATATGAATTTCTGAGTGAAAACGTCGAAAAATTTTATGCCGTACTCTGTATTCCGGAAAAGGAAGGGAAGTATCCTGCGATTATACGATTTCCCGGAGCAGGTTGGGCTCCATTGTCAGGCGATAAGGCAAATTCCGCGAAGGGATTCATCACGCTCGATTTGTATATACATAGTAAACCCGTTACAGAAAGTCAAGCATATTATGAGGATTTGAAGAACAATGAGCTTAAGGACTATATGTATAAAGGTATAGACAACCGAGATTCTTTTTATTACCATAATGTACTCTTAGGTTGTACGCGTGCCGTCGATCTAATTTATGACCTGCCCAACTTCGATGGCGAAAATTTGGGTGCTTGGGGATCAAGCCAAGGAGGAGCGCTTTCCATCATCACTACCTCATTAGATAAGCGTATCGATTATTTTGTCGCGTTATGTCCCGCCATGTGTGATTTTTCAGGCTATTTATATGAGCGGGCAGGGGGATGGCCACATTTTTTTCTGCGCCCAGAATTATATGAAGGTAAGGAAAAGGAAGTATTAGAAGCATTGTCTTATTACGATGTGGTCAATTTTGCCGCACATATCAATGTACCGGGTTTCTTTTCTTGGGGTTTTAACGATGCCACCACACCACCCACCTCCTTCTATGCGGCATATAACATGGTGCAAGCACCAAAACAAACTTTTATCATCCCTGAAGGGGAACATAAGATATATCCTCCACAGCGACAGAAAACCTACAATTGGTTAATGGATAATTTGAGGAAAAATAAAGCAAGTAGCCAAAGTGGAACATAAAAGATAGCAATGGATCGTAGATATTTCTTGACAAGTTCTGCTATTTTATGGGCTTCAACAAGAATAAAGATAGGAAATGCAAACACGGGTAGAAAGTTAGAAATGATAAATCAATCAACAATCATAAAAACAAAGTCAGATTTTGAAAGAGAGAAGCTCCGGTTTCCTTTTGGATTTAAAGGAGCATATCTCAGCGAATTATGGCAAATAGTCGTTTTGCTCGAGAACGATAAGAGAAAACAGGGACTGGGATTAGCTACGCAGAGTGTCCTATATGGCGATGCGGAGATATTTGCCTCTACCTCTGAATCCAACGGAAATGCAAATATGTTTGTGCTAACAAATAAAGCGTTAAAATGGATAGAAGGACGATCATTAGATAGCCCGATAAAGCTGTTTGACGAAATGCTACCTTGGTTGATCGAAGAAGGTAAAAAACTAACAGGATATCCTAATCTTAATATAAATTTTGTATACAATGCCTTGGTTAGTATCGATAATGCAATGTGGATGTTATATGCAGAAGAGAACGGTATCTCAACATTTACCGAACTTATACCTTCGACTTATCGTCAAGCGTTTAGTCACAAAAATGATAAGATCGCTGTTATGTTTCAGATTTCTTATGACATGCCACTGGCAGATATTAAAAAGGCAGCTGAAGAAGGATATTTTGTATTTAAGATAAAAACGGGAAGTCCTGGTGAGCAAGAAAAGATGTTGCAACAGGATAAAGCGAGATTAAAAGAGATCCATGATATCCTTAATAGGGAAAGGAATAAAAGGATAAACAGAATCTATTATACGATGGATGCCAATGGACGCTATGAAAAAAAGGAAACATTGCGAAAGTATCTGGATTACGCAAAAGAAATTGGCGCATTTGAACATATCCTATTATATGAAGAACCTTTTGGGGAGAGTGACAATGAAGACGTTTCGGATCTCGGAGTAATTATCGGAGCCGACGAGAGTATTCACAGCGAAGAGGATGCCCGTCGTAAGATTGCGTTGGGATATAAATCATTTATCTTGAAAGGTATAGCAAAGACATTAAGTCAGACCGTTAAGATTGCTAAGATAGCCCATGAAAATGATATACCATGTTTGTGCGCAGATTTGACAGTCAATCCAATTTTGATGGAGTGGAACAAGAATGTTGCTGCTACACTGGCTCCTTTTCCTACAATTGGGATGGGATTGATGGAAACCAATGGTGATATGAACTATGTGAATTGGGAAAATATGAAGAAGAGACATCCGCTTGCGGACGCTAAATGGACGCGGGTGGTAAACGGCATATTTACATTAGACCAAAATTTTTATGACACTGCAGGTGGTATTTTTTCCATTTCAACATATTACCAACAAATGATGGGGATTGCGAGGCAGGGATTATGAAGACAATATTAAAAACAACGCCAACGGTTAAGAAGCTGGTTGCCGTAGCTTTTGCTTTTTTGATAGTTATCGGTATTTTGGGTTACAAAGAGGGATATTTAACCCAAAAAGAACCACCTAAGGAAATTAACATATCGGTATTACCCGGATTGCAGTTTAGTCTACCTAGATTTCATGTTGTTCCAGGGCAACAGGTCGTCCTTCGTTTTACGAATACAGACGATATGGATCATAACCTCTTGGTTATCCGGCCGAAATCTCGAGAAAAGGTGGTAAATCTCGCCGCCAAATTGGGGGCAGAAGGAGTAGCAAAAAGTTATATTCCCGAAACTGATGACGTGATGTGGCATACGTCTGTTTTACATGCAGATCAAACAGAAACATTGTCTTTCACAGCACCATCAAAAGAGGGGGTATATCCGTATGTTTGTACTCTACCAGGACACGGACATGTCATGTACGGAGCGATGTATGTGAATGAATCTGGTGAAATGCCCGTGTTGACAGAGGATAAAGCAGTGCCACACCATGTTAAGAATAAAGTACATGTTCATGCAGAAACCAAAAATCATCCTTATGAATTGGTACCTCCTTATTATTATCGACTATATATTGATGGCGCAAGCCCAGCAGCAATTGCTGTCCACTTACCTGGAAACATATCCTTTTGTTGGGATGCAACCCCGTGTCAGATGAGATTTGTATGGAAAGACGGGTTTGTCGATAATACGGAGTTGTGGAAAGGCCATAAAGATGCGAAAGCGAAGATAGAAGGGACAATTGTGTACCGCGAAACCCGGCCGGCCGTACTAACGATCGGCGAACAAAATACAAACAAGAATCCGCCTAAATTTAAAGGATATCGGGTAACGGATGGTGGTTATTTAGAATTTTGTTATATCGTAGAAGGTATCGAGATTTTTGAAACGATAAGAGAATTGGAAAATAAAAATGGGATTGTACGTCATTTTCGGATTCCAACATTAGATGATAATGTTGTTTTTCACCATACAGAAGAAAAAAAAATAACCTGTTATTATAATGGCGTACCATTACCGGCTGGGCCGCTTGTCTTGGATAAAAAAAACGGAAAGCAATTTAGTGTGGAGTTTAGAATAGAGAAATAATGAGAACGGCGATTACATATTTTTTAGGCGCGTCGATAGCTTTAGCGGCTTGTCAAGGCGATGTTCTAGTCAGTGAGGGTGCATCTTTTCAAATAGATACTATTGAAACACCTCGTGGGTTGACAGCAGAAGTAGCCGCATTGGATTTTTTAGCAGATGGTCGGTTGGTTGCGGCTTTTATGCGGGGAGAGGTGATGATTTACGAACCGGATACGAAGGAATGGCGTGTTTTTGCAACAGGTCTGCACGAACCGCTTGGTTTAAAGGTTATTAATGACCGTGAGATGCTGGTCATGCAATTACCCGAACTAACACGGATCAAGGATACCGATGGCGATGGAAAGGCGGATATGTATGAAACGGTATATGACGGATTTGGTATGACGGGAAACTATCATGAATTTACCTATGGCCCCGTGGAAGACAGCGACGGCAATTTGTATTTTGCCTTGAATTCTTCCTCAGCGGGAGGAGGGATATCTGCTGAGCTTCGAGGAGATACGTTGATGGACGGCAAGAGTCGGGAAGGTAAACCTATGTTTTCCATTGTACCCTATAGAGGTTGGGTGATGAAAATGAAAAAAAACGGAGAGATTTTGCCGTTTGCTTCGGGTTTTCGTTCGCCTAATGGATTAGGGCTTGATGCAAAAGGAAGGCTGTTTGTTACCGATAACCAAGGAGATTGGGTAGGATCGAGCCCCTTGCACTATGTCCAGGAAGGTAAATTTTACGGACATCCGGCAAGCTTGGTATGGACGAAGGGATGGAATAGAGGCAACCCATTTGAACTGAATGCGGATACATTAAATGCAATGCGGGAGAAGCCTGCTGTGATTTTTCCACATAACGTCATCGCAAATTCACCTACCCAACCTGTTCAAATTAGACATAATAAAATGCTAAAGCCATTTGAGGGACAGTTTATTGTAGGCGAGATGAATCAAGAACGCCTAGTTCGTATTATGCTAGAAGATGTAAACGGAGTGGTCCAAGGTGCAGTGACACCGTTTATAGATGGTCAGGGGCTACGAAAAGGAAACAACAGGTTAGTTTTTGCGCCGGATGGTAGTCTGTGGGTAGGCCAATCAGATCATGGCTGGTTAGGAGATAGGGGAATCCAACGCATTTCGTTTACCGGCAAAACGCCGTTTGATGTAGCGGACATACATCTTCTTAAAAACGGGTTTGAAATGTATTTTACACAACCTATCGATCTGGGAGATAGCATTAATATAGCCAAAGCTATCCGAGTTCGTCGCTATAACTATCTATACCATCAAAAATATGGTTCGCCAGAAGTAAATCTTAAACAGATGTCGGTACACGAATGGAAAATATCGAATCGAGGAAAGAGATTGCAGATAGACCTCGGTGAAATGGAGAAAGATTATCTCTATGAAATCACGCTAGATTCGGTTTTTAATAAACAAAGGACAGATACCTTGCTGAATAAGCTAGTGGTATATACGGTCAAGGAAACTTTATAATGATTTGTTTTAATAGAAAAAGCACACGATTTAATATGAAAAGCAGACGAAAGAAGCATATGGCACTTTGGAGCACGGCAGTATTTATGTTAGGCACCTTAGTCACTCACGGACAAACCATGAAAGTGTCCAAAGAAGAAATATGGGATAAGATAGAGCGGTATTTTGTACCACCCGAACAATTTAAACAAGAATTAGGTGAATATCGTTCCCCTTTGAACTTTTATGATGGCAGGGTAGTAAAAACAAAGGAAGATTGGGAAGAACGGAGGACAGAAATTAGAGAAAAATGGCACGACATGATGGGGGAGTGGCCTGATATAATAGAAGATCAGACCTTAAACATATTGGACTCTATTCAGAAAGAGGGGTACACACAATATACGGTGACTTTTAAATGGTTGCCGAACGAAGAAACAACGGGATATCTTTTAGTACCCGAAACAAAAGGCAAAAAACCAGCAGTGGTAACGGTTTTCTATGAACCAGAAACAGCAACAGGTGCGGGAAAACCACATCGCGATTTTGCTTTGCAATTAACAAAACGTGGGTTTGTAACATTATCCATCGGCACGAAAGAGACATCTGCCAACAGAACCTATTCGCTTTATTATCCGTCAATAGATAATGCTACAGTGCAACCCTTGTCTATGCTGGCATATGCTGGGGCGAATGCTTGGGAGGCATTGGCGAAATATCCAGAGGTTGATGAAACCCGCATCGGAATTATGGGGCACTCTTATGGTGGCAAATGGGCGATGTTTGCCTCTGCTCTATATGATAAATACGCCTGTGGGGTATGGTCCGACCCAGGTATTGTTTTTGACGAAACCAAAGGAAGCGGTGTGAATTATTGGGAGCCCTGGTATCTTGGTTATTATCCTCCACCCTGGAAAAACACATGGCGAAAAACAGGAATGGGAGCAGATGCAAAGGGGCTATATCCAAAACTAATTGAAGAGGGATATGATCTACACGAGTTACATGCATTAATGGCACCACGTCCCTTTTTGGTTTCAGGTGGATCTTCGGACCCCTTGGAAAGATGGATACCACTGAACCATACTATTGCAGTGAATGAATTGTTGGGGTTTGAAAACCGGGTAGCGATGACAAATCGCGTAGCACATTCACCAGATAGCACTTCCAATGAACAGGCATTCTTATTTTTTGATTATTTTTTGAAACGATAGGTCGGGCGCGACGATGGATATTTGGAAAATTTAACGTAAATTTATCGTAGACTAACTTTATTAGGGAAGTATGATGTCTGATGACAAGGAAAAAAAACGTTTTGGGATTAAAGATATTGCCAAACTTGCCAATGTTTCTATCGGAACGGTAGATCGTGTACTTAACAATAGAAAGGACGTCTCCGAAGCAACCCGGAAAAAGGTTAAGGATATCATAAAAGAATACAATTATCAGCCTAATCTTTACGCGAGATCACTATCCGTTAAAAATAATATTAAGATTTCCGTTATTATACCTAAGACATCTTTACAGACAGGTTATTGGCAATTGTGTTTAGATGGTATTAGCAAAGGTATACAGGAGCTGGAACCCTTTGGTATACAGACCGAGGTGTTTCTTTATGATCAAGAGGATGTTCACACTTTTTTAGAAGTTTCGGAAAAAACGATAAAGTCTCACTTTAATGCTGTCGTCATAGCGCCGATATTCATTGAAGAAACGGAAGCTTTTGTGAAAAAATGCCATCGGAAAAAACTGCAGACGATATATATAAATTCCGATATTCCAACTAAATCAACATTAGGTTATATTGGCCCGGATTTGAACAGTACGGGAAGACTGGCGGGAAACCTGACTTCTTATTTAGTGGGAACGAATGCCAAGATACTTATTTTGAACATTGCGAAAGGCTTGGAAAACTATAAGTATTTAGATACAAAAATTGAGGGCTACAGAACGTATCTTAATAATCTGAATAAAAATTTTAGAATAGAAGTTGTCGATATTCCCTATAATGAATATACAGAGGTAGAAAAGGAGTTGTGGACCAGTATTAGAAAGTCTACTCCTGATGTATTATTTGTTACGAATTCCAGGGTTTCTGTTGTAGGACGTTTTTTTCATGATCATCAGGAGATAAAGAAACCCTATATTATAGGATTTGACTTTTTGGAAGCCAACGTAGACTATCTCTCAAAGGGGATTGTAGATTTCTTAATCTGTCAGCGTCCGGATAAACAGGGATATTTTGCGTTAAACTACCTGTATAGATTCTTTTTGCTAAAGGAGAATGTCACGAATTTTAAACCCATGCCAATTGATATTATTACCATTGAAAATTATATGTTTTACGAAAATTGAAAAAAATATTTGTTTTTTTAATGTTTATATTCTACCTTGGATCATATTATAAGCAATAAATTAGTTGATATTATACAAAGACTAACGTGATGAAAAGAATTTCCATAGAAAATTTACAGTTACTTTTTTAACTAATAAGGCATGTTGCCTTTTTTTAGCATAGTTTTCGGTAACGTTAACGAGAAAATATCTAAATAACTATAAATTGTATAAAATAGAACATCAAATTAAAATACAGCGGAGTTAAAATTATAAGACTAATTATGGTGACAAAGAACAACTCTTTTTTATTTTATCCTAGGGGTAGAATGCAAAAACGGGGACGACTATATCCTTTGGTCAGGATATGCGGGATAGGAATAACTGCATTCTTTATAGGAAGCGGTTATGCAGCAGCTTACTCATCTGAGCTGGATGAAGGAATGATGCTAAATACCAGCCCGTATAATCAAAGTGAGATAAAAGGTTCCGTACGTAATGCAAATGGGGAGCCTATTGTAGGAGCAACGGTGACCCTTGTTAGGACACAATCAAGTGTCTCTACAGACGAAAACGGAGTTTTCAACCTGTCGGCGTCGGGATTGAGTTCTTCCGATGTTTTAGTCATATCTTATATCGGGTACGTAACTCAAAAAATGAGTGTTGGCAATAAAACGTCCTTCGATATAGTTTTGGAAGGACAGGACTCGACGTTGGAAGAGGTAGTGGTTGTTGGCTATGGTACACAGAAACGTGCTCATATGACAGCAGCTGTTGACGTGGTTTCAGGCGACGCGTTGGCTAACCGTCCGTCTGCGAACGTGGCTGACCTTATTAAAGGGGCATCACCGAATATGAATATTAATATGGGCATGCGGGGCGGTGAGCCGGGAGCAGCAAGTGGTTGGAATATTCGAGGTGTAGGGTCATTAAATGGAGGTAGTGCCCCTCTTGTATTGGTAGATGGAGTAGAGGTAGATATCAACAGCGTAGATCCCGAAACGATAGAAAGCGTGTCTGTACTTAAAGATGCTTCGGCCTCGGCAGTATATGGCTCACGCGCTCCTTATGGTGTAATTCTTATCACGACAAAAAAAGGAAGCAAGACGGAAGGTGTGAAAGTTGATTATTCTAATAATCTCTCGCTATCCTCGCTTCTCCGTTTACCACATTTTATCGACTCGTATACCTGGGCAACCGCCTATAACCAGGCAAATGCCAATGCAGGACTTGCCCCTGTTTATTCTGATGAACAGATGGAAAGAATAAAAGGTTATATTGATGGTACTTTTCCTTATGAATACGATCCGGAGAATCCGATTGACAATATCTGGGCCGGTAGACGTAATGGGAATGCGAACAATGACTGGCCACATATTTTGATGGGGAACAATGAACTTAGCCACAAGCATAGTTTAAACGTCTCGGGCGGATCAGAACGTACGCAATATTTTCTGTCTGCTGGTTATTCCAGACAGAACGGGACCTATGCGTTTGGCCGCGATCATTATCAACGATATAACCTTTTGTCTAATGTGTCGACGGAAGTGACGGATTGGTTACGGCTAAATTCCAGTTTGAAATGGGCATCATCCGATACCGATTATCCGATGGGAGAAACGACGGTGGGACGGGAGCACACGTTTCGTGAGATGTTGATGTTTGCCCCAATGATGCCACATTATAATATCAATGGTACGGTTCAAAGTCCATTGGTACGCTTATTACAAGATTCTGGACGGGACAGAAATAAGCGAGCAGATTTTTTAGCCAATATTGGAGCCGAAATCGAACCTATCAAGGGCTGGAGAACCACACTCAATTATAATTATAACATCCGGAATACAAAGGCAGAAGCTAATCCCAAACCGGTTATGGTAGAACTGGGAGATGGTTCGGTGGGTAATATTGGAAAACCGGAATCTACCTATATATCAAATTATTCAGAAAGAGTTTATAAACTGCTCAGTGCGGTGACATCTTATGAATCGCAAATAGACGATCATTTTTTTAATATTATGTTGGGTTTCGAGCAGGAAGAAGCATTGACAACGGGATTAACGGCTACAGGAACATCGCCGGTAGTGGACGATTATCCTTCCATTAGAACATCTTTGGGAGGTGTAATTGCAACAGATAATATGTCACACTGGGCAACCAGAGGTGCTTTTGGTCGATTGAATTATAATTATCAAGAAAAGTATCTAGTCGAAATAAGTGGGCGTTACAGTGGCTCTTCGCGGTTTCCAAAAGAAAACCGTTTCGGATTCTTTCCTTCGGCATCTGTGGGGTATACCATATCTAATGAACCGTTTTGGGAATCTGTACAGCCCTATATCAACTACCTTAAACTAAGAACGTCTTACGGCTCATTAGGCAACCAAAATATTGACCCGAGCGCCGCAGAGCCCTATTGGTTTTATGATAAGCTGAATGTATATCCCGAAGCACCCTGGATTATGGGAAACCTGCGACCGCCGTATGCCACTGCACCTGTTTTAGTGAGTGATAATATGACCTGGGAAACAATTAATACATTTAATGTAGGGATGGAAATGAATCTCCTTAACTCCCGTCTAGGAATTACCTTTGATTGGTATAATCGGAAGACGCTAGATATGTGGGGTGCTGCTTATGAATTGCCCTATGTGTTGGGCGCAACCACACCAATTACGAACAATGCGGATTTATCCACAAAGGGATTTGAGTTGGTTGTTAACTGGAATGACCAAATATCGCAAGATTTTAGCTATAACGTCAAACTGGCATTAGGAGATAGCAGAACAATGATAACGAGATACTGGAATCCTACAAATAGAATAGATGGTTGGTATGCTGGAAAAGAATATGGTGAAATCTGGGGATTTGAGACCGGTGGGATTATCCAAACGGCCGAAGAAGCGCAGGCTGTGTCGGAGATGCAACAGCGATACCATGCGAATTGGGAACCGGGGGATATCAAATACGTAAATCAGAACGATGATAATGTTATTGATGAAGGAAATCGCACATTGGATAGTCATGGTGATTTGAAAGTGATCGGGAATACCAGTCCGCGTTATAACATCGGTATCAACGCAGGTGCCAGCTGGAAAGGTATTGACTTCAATATGTTCTGGCAAGGTATTCTAAAACGGGAATTTTATCCGGAAACGACTTCACCGTTGTTCTGGGGTCTGACAAGTGCTTGGGCCGGTTCGGGTCTTTACAAGGATTCGCCAGCACTAGATTATTGGCGACCAGCGGATGAGCCCAACATCTTAGGACCAAATACAGGAGCTTACCTACCTAAACCTTATTTTACGGCAGAAACAAATAAGAATAGACAGGTGCAGACACGCTATTTACAGAATGCGGGATTTATACGCCTCAAAAATGTACAAGTCGGTTACACGCTGCCGTCTTCTGCGGTAGGGAACATATTTAGTAAAGCACGTGTTTATTTCTCAGGAGAGAATTTATTGACCTTTTCAAGTCTGCCGAAAGTGTTTGACCCGGAGACAGCGATTGCCTCGGATAGCCGGGAAGACGGATATCTCACTAACGGCGTGATATACCCAATGAGTAAGGTGTTTTCTTTTGGTCTTAATCTCACACTAAAATAATTGTGATTATGAAAAATTTAATAATAATAGGACTGATTCCCTTGTTTTTCTTAATGGCTTGCAATGACGACTTTTTAGATCGTCCTCCATTAGATCAAGTAGCATCTGATAGGTTTTTTGAAAAACCTAAAGATTTGGAAACGTATGTAAATCAATATTATAACACGACTTTTTTTCCTAAGTATGCTAACCATGGAAACGATTATGATAGTGATGACTTGGTAGGGCCTACCGTAAATACGCGTTTACAAGGTACAAGACCGGTCGTGACCACAGGGAGCATTGGGTTTGGAAACGTGCGGAGCGTCAATTATTTTATGACACATTATAAAAAAATTGAAGAATTTCACGAATTTGACAGTTATAAGCAATATGTAGGTGAAGCCTACTATTTTAAGGCGGTTACCTATTTTAATCTACTGAAAAGTTATGGCGATATCCAATGGTTGGATATAGATTTAGGTACATCTTCTCCTGAACTATACAATCCACGCACACCCAGACAGATTGTGGCAGATCGCATCATCAGTTGTCTAGATACAGCCGCCATGTATCTGACAGCAGACAAGACCAACGGATATGAGCGTATCAATAAATGGATTGCATTGCTGATGCAAAGCCGTGTGGCGTTGTATGAAGGTACATGGCAGAAATATCATAATGGTACACCATTTGGAGTCGAAAATGCGGATCCGAATAAATACCTTTCGAAAGCAGTAGAAGCTGCCGAGCAAATTATGGAGTCGGGGCTGTATGCAATATATAATAACAATAATCCAGATGAAGACTATAGAAATCTCTTTATCCAACGAGATTATTCAGCCAATAGTGAAGTCATGTTCTGGCGTAAATATGACAATAATCTCTCCCGGGGAGATGGGGCATTTACCAATGACAGGAACTTTAGGATGTCGCAACCACTTGGACGCTCTATTTCCAAAAGTGTTATCGACGATTATCTTTGTACCGATGGGCGGGCAATTACAGGAAACCCACTCTTTCAAGGATATACAACCATCGTACAGGAAATGGAAAACAGAGATCCTAGGTTTAGACAGACGGTCGCTTCTCCCGATCAAGTATGGAAAATACAGGCTAACGGAAACGTAGAAAATTGGTCTTCTGTATTTTCGAGGTTGAATGATAATGCTGACCTCAACGCTCCAACAGGTTACATGATCCAAAAAGGATATGATCCACAGGTCACCTATCATGTACAGCAATATGGAGAGGAACCATCTATTCTCTTTCGGTATGCGGAAGTATTGCTAAATTATATCGAAGCAAAAGCGGAATTGGGTGATATTACACAAGGCGATATCGATAAGACTGTTAAGCTCCTTCGTGATCGTGTGGGAATGCCGAAAATCAATATAGAATCAATCGCAACGGATCCCGATTGGGATTTTCCGGCGCTAACGCCTTTAATTAACGAAATCCGCAGGGAGCGCCGGATAGAGTTGATTGGAGAAGGTTTTAGATGGGATGATATAGCACGTTGGGCTGCAGCAGATGAATTGATCGTTGGAAAAAGGCCCAAAGGATTTAAAGCAAGCCAAATCACAAAGAATCCCTTTCATGAAGACGAAAATGGATTTATGGATCCTTATCAAAAAGCGATGCCGTCAGGGTACGGCTTTAAATTGAACAGGGATTACCTGGATCCTATTCCCGAAAGCCAGATTGTTTTAAATCCAGAAAACCTGACACAAAATCCAGGTTGGTGATAATAATATATGGAGGATCTCGAAAGGAAGCTATAATGTCTGGAAAAAGAAAGCTCGTGTTTTGGGTAATGGGGATATCGGCGTGGTTATGTATGATGTCATGCCAGTCATGTAATCGACATCCACATGATTATGTCACAGAAGTGCTCGACTATGTCAAACTTGATGATTCATTTTTGGAGGTAGCTACGGTAGCAGATAGTTTGCAGGTGCCGTGGGGAATGACATTTTTTGATAATAAAATTTTGTTTACGGAAATTATCGGAAATGTTAAACAACTAGATCTGTCGACCGGTCAAGTTTCTACACTCCTGCGTGTGCCGGATGTATTTACAAGGACAACTCCGGGTTTACTGGATATTGTCGTACAGAAAGATGTAAAAGATAATCCCTATGTTATTATTAACTATACGGCTAAAGAGAATGATCGTATCATTTCTAAATTGGTGCGATACACTTATCAAAAAGATACATTGATTAACCCGGTCGATCTGTTGACGGTCAGAGGTGCAAACGGACATAATGGCGCCAGACTAATGCTGGACAGCAAAAATATGCTATATTGGGCAACGGGTGATGTGGCAGATAATACAGAAGCGCAAGATTCAACTACATTGAATGGTAAGATTCTGAGGATGACGATAAACGGCGAAATTCCCCCCGATAATCCTATACCAAACAGCTTTGTGTATGCTTGGGGATTTCGTAATATGCAGGGGTTAACCATAGATGATCGAGGGAATATATTTACATCTGAACATGGTGACGCGATTGAAGACGAGATCAATCTGATCAAACCGTTGAACAATTATGGCTGGCCCGCTATAGAGGGTATGCACGATACACCTGATGAGATAGAAATAGCTAAGCACTCCTCACGAACAGAACCTATTTGGTCGTGGACACCTGTGGTAGCACCCGCCGGTTTAGCATATTACGGAGAAAGCGATATTCCGGAATGGGAGAACACACTCTTGCTCGTTACGCTCAAATCGCAATCATTAAGGGTACTGCATTTGGATGATAAAAATCAACAAGTGAAACGGGAGAAGGTGTATTTTTCTAAAAAATATGGAAGAATGCGAGCCGTGTTGGTGACACCTAATGGCGATATCTATTTGTCAACCAGCAATAGAGATTGGAACCCACAGCCGGGATTTCCGCTGCCGACCGACGATAGGATACTAAGACTAAGAAGAACTACGGAGACGCCGGATAATTATCTGAAGGAAGATGTCCTAGAAACCGAATCTAAAAAGCATAATGGAAAACAGCTTTACGCCAGCTTTTGTGCTTCATGTCATAAAGAAGATGGTCTTGGGGTTAAGGGTACTTTTCCCCCTCTGAAGAATGCTGCGAGGGTACAGGACAACGATGCTTTTATCGATATCTTGTTAAACGGTAGCAAAGGTAAGGATACGATAGATGGCGTCTTCTACGAACAGGGTATGGCCAGCTTCTCCTTTTTAAAGGATGAGGAATTGGCAGCTATTATCAATTATGTCAAGAAAGAGTTTGGTGACGGAGAGCAAATAAGTGGCGATAATGTTAAGAAAAAAAGAAAATAGATGAAGAGACTATTAAACATCTTAGGTCCCGGAATTATCACAGCCGCACTTGTGTTTGGCCCCAGCAAGATGACCATTACCTCAAAAATGGGGGCAGACTACGAATATTCACTGTTATGGATTGTCTTGGTGGCGCTGTTTTTTATGGGGATATATACAGCAATGTGTTCTCGCATAGGAGTGGTTCATGACAAATCTTTATTGACTTTGATAAAAGAACGCTTTGGCAAGGGCATCGGTGTCGCCATAGGTGTAGGTATATTTTTGGTGGCGACGTCTTTTCAAGCAGGCAATAGTATTGGTGTAGGTATTGCCATAGGTGAAGCAACCGGAACACCTATGTATGTCTGGATCATTGTCTTTACTGCAATAGCTATTGCTTTGTTGTTTTTTCCTTCTTTCTATAAAGTTATGGAGAAGTTGATGCTAGCACTGATATTAGTGATGTTGGCATGTTTTATTGCGACATTATTTCTGGCCGATATCCAGTTTAATAAATTATTTGCTGGATTTGTACCAACTATCCCAGATGGTTCTCTAGGACTGTTAATTGCATTTACCGCCTCTTGTTTTTCGCTTGTGGGGGCGTTTTATCAGACCTATTTAATTCAGGAACGTAGGAAACTAACACAAAACGCGGTGAATATTAAGGATTCAGAAAGAGGGGCGTTTACGGGCGTAGCGATTTTGGGGTTTATGAGCGCCGCGGTTATGATTTGTGCAGCGGCAGTACTATTCCCGAAAGGCATACATGTGGGTAGTGCTGCTGAAATGGGTAAAGCATTGGAACCATTATTTGGGAAACATGCTAGTTCACTGTTTTTTGTTGGGTTGTTTGGTGCGGCCTTCTCTTCATTGGTCGGTAATGCGACGGTAGGTGGAGCGTTACTAGGGGATGCGTTAGGATTTGGAAGCAGTTTAAATTCCAAAAAAGTGAAAATCTTAATTTCTGTCGTTATGATTTTGGGCTGCGTGGTCGCGATCTCTTTTGGGAGGTTACCACTGGAACTTATCGTATTGGCTCAAAGTGTGACCATATTTTTGGTGCCTTTTATCGGCGTGTCTATTTATTTGATTGCAAACAATAAATCAATTATGGGAGATAAAGCTAACAATCTCTTTTATAAGATAGCGGGGGCATTAGGCCTAATCGTCATCTGTATATTAATGGTTAGTAATGTTTATGATATGTTTTTAAAATAAAAATGGAGAATCAGGTTTTAGTAGAATTAGAGCACAAATTTACCCAACCGTCCGCAGTATTTCTCGAAGATCTTGCGCAGATTGATGGTGATTTTATATTTCTGGGTATTGGGGGGAAAATGGGGCCAAGCATGGCAAAATTGCTGTTGGACGGCTTGCACCAAATTGGTGTTTCCCGAAAGGTGTATGGTGTTTCACGCTTTTCAGATGATAGCAGCCGACAATATCTGGAAAATTTAGGTGTGGAAACCATCGTTTGTGACTTGTTGGATGAAGAAACCTTACAATCGCTTCCTTATGCAAAAAACGTTATCTATTTGGCGGGTTTTAAATTCGGTGCGACAGGAAAGGAAGATTTTACTTGGGCGATGAACACTTATTTGCCGGGTCGTATAGCGGAGAAGTATAAGGATTCGCGTATCGTCGCATTTTCGTCCGGTAACGTGTTACCTTTTGTCGACGTTCGATCGGGTGGCGTAGATGAATCAGTCCTTCCGGAACCGATAGGAGAATATGCCCAAAGTACATTAGGACGTGAACGGATTTTTACTTATTTCAGTAAGAAAAACGGTACGCCGATATTGTTGTATAGATTAAATTACGCTGTGGATTTCCGATATGGTGTGATTAGAGAAATTGCAAAACAGGTTTATCACCAACGACCTATTGATATACGTACAAATAATGTTAATGTAATCTGGCAAAGTGATGCCAATGAAATAGCTATCCGTAGCTTATTGCATGTCGAAAGCCCGGCGAAGGTGCTGAATGTAACGGGACCGGAGATATTGTCTATAAAATGGGTTGCCGAAAAGCTTGGGGAAATACTGGGAAAGAAACCCTTGTTTGTACACGAACCTGAACAGACAGCATTATTAAATAATGCGTCGGAATGCCATAGGATATTTGGTTACCCTAAAGTAGGTATATTGGATATTATTGCCATTACGGCACAATGGATATTGCAAGACGGTGGGGAGTTCGGGAAGGATACACATTTCCAGGAGAGGGGAGGGAAGTTTTAATGAAAAGATTAGATCGTGTATTAAAGTCTTTGCTCATGGAAGGTACAGTCATTCCTGCCCACCCGCTAGCGCTGGACGAGTTTCGTAATTTTGATGAGGAAAACCAAAAACTATTGACGCAATACTATATCCAAAGCGGTGTTGGAGGAATAGCTGTGGCGGTGCATTCGACGCAGTTCGAGATCCGCTTACCTAAATATAATCTCTTTGAGAAAGTTTTAGGGGTGACGGCTGATGTTATTGATAAGTGCAAACTGGATCGTCCATTTGTAAAAATCGCGGGAATATGTGGTCTCTCCGAACAAGCTGTTCGGGAAGCGCGGATTGCAGTGGATTACGGATATGATATGGGGCTGTTAAGCATGGGGGGGCTGCAGGGTTTGAGTGAAAAGCAAATACTCGAACGTACAGAGGAAGTTGCCAAGGTGATTCCCGTGTTTGGATTTTATTTACAGCCTTCGGTTGGCGGGCGGGTTTTTTCGTATGATTTCTGGTCTAAATTTGTGGAGATAGATAACGTAGAAGCCATAAAATGTGCTTCCTTTAACCGTTACCAGACCTTGGATGTAGTCCGCGCGATTGCCAATTCCTCCAGACGGGACCAAATTGCTTTATATACAGGTAATGATGATAATATTGTGCAGGACTTGTTGTCAATTTATCGATTTAATGTAAATGGCAAAGATATAGAAATAGAGTTCCGAGGAGGTTTGTTAGGACATTGGGCGGTATGGACCCATAAAGCCGTAGCATTATTGACTAAAGTCAAAGATTATAAGGATAATCCATCGTTTACTAAATGGAAGGAGTTACAGATATTGTCGAACCAAACGACTGATGCGAATGCAGCATTATTCGATACAGCGAACAATTTTCACGGATGTATACCAGGGATACACGAGGTGCTGAGACGTCAGAGATTGATGAAAGGTATCTGGTGCCTTAACCCAGATGAGGTATTGTCACCGGGACAATATGAAGAAATATCAAGAATATATGCAGCCTATCCGGAGTTAAATGATGATCAATTTGTGGCGGAGTTTTTGAATCAGAATTTGATGAAAATATAAAACTGGTTGTTTGCATGATTGAAAAAATAAAACAACTGGTCTCGGAGGTTAAGGACGAAGCCAGTTTTAATAGACAATATTTTCATAAGTTTCCTGAGTTATCATTTCAGGAATACAATACCTGTCGATATATAAAAGAATTACTGCAGACCTATGATATTTCTTTCGAAGAGGTAGCTGAAACAGGTGTTATCGCGAAGGTAGTAGGAAAAAAAGCGAATAGTGAGCAGACTGTAATCTTACGGGCGGATATAGATGCATTACCCATTACGGAAGAAAATGTAACAGATTATACATCTCAGCATATAGGCGTCATGCATGCTTGTGGTCATGATTTTCATACTGCAAACCTGTTGGCGGTACTCAAAATATTGAAAGTGCTGGAACATGACTTCACAGGAACAGTTATTGGGATATTTCAGCCGGCGGAGGAAAAAATACCCGGTGGTGCGGTTTCGGTTTTGGCTTCTCAAAAGCTGCCTATCCCACATCAAAGTATAAAAGGTGTGATCGGTCTTCATGTTTCGCCTGATTTGAAAGTTGGGAAAATTGGACTCAGATCAGGCAATTTCATGGCCTCAAGTGATGAAATTTATTTTACGATTAAAGGTAAGGGAGGGCACGGAGCCCAACCTCACTTAAATATTGACCCCGTAGTAATTACGGCACAATTGATATTGTCGCTACAGCAAATTGTATCCAGATTCGCCAACCCTTCTATTCCATCTGTACTTTCCTTTGGCAAAGTGATTGCAAGCGGGGCAACCAATGTGATTCCGGGTGAAGTATATGTTGAAGGGACTTTTCGGACGATGGACGAACATTGGCGTTCCCAAGCGCTTGAACTAATTGCAAAACATGTCAAAGAGCTACCAGGTATATACGGGGCTACTGTAGAATTAGAGATACGAAGAGGTTACCCGGTATTAATTAACGACCCCGAGCTGGCGGGTACCGTTTCCACTTATTTAAAAGAGTTTGTTGCACCTGATAACGTTGAATCCACAGGTATTTGGATGGCAGCGGAAGATTTTGCCTACTATTCACATCAATATCCCTCACTTTTTTATCTGGTTGGAATAGCGAATCCTGATAAAGAAATCGGTTCTGCATTACATACACCAACATTTCAGATTGATGAAGATGCGTTTGACTATGCGATAGGGGGAATGGTGTACACTACCTTGAAACTTTTTGAGAAAGCTCCATAAGGAATGGTTTACGAAAGGTCAAAACAACATGATATGCATTGTTTTTGTTACATAATGGTTACGTTACCGAAAAATACTATATTTACCTTATAAGTTATAGTATGGATAGAGAGAGAGATTTTGATATCATTGTGGTGGGATCCGGAATCAGTGGCGGTTGGGCGGTCAAAGAATTTACCGAAAGAGGATTTAAAACACTGTTGATCGAACGGGGCCGGATGGTCAAGCATATTCAGGATTATCCTACGGCATATACGGATACATGGGAGTTTGAACATCGGGGCCAGAGAACGCGGGATGATCTAACGCGGAACAAATGGATTAGCAGACACTACGCTTATTCAGAAGCTACCCGGCATTTTTACATCAACGACGAGGAACAGGAATACATTCAAGAAAAACCCTTTGATTGGGTTAGGGGCTACCAGGTGGGCGGTAAGTCGCTGCTATGGGCTCGGCAAACACAGCGGTGGAGTGATTTTGAATTTGAAGCACCTCGGAAGTACAGGTATGCGGTTGATTGGCCGATACGTTATCAGGATATGGCACCTTGGTATGCGCATGTAGAACGATTTGTCGGTATTGCAGGGACAAAAGATGGTATCCCCAATATGCCAGATAATGAAGTGGTCGGTGCTTTTGAAATGAATCAAGTGGAACAAGCCATTGCAAATAGTATTGCGCAGCGTTATTCGGACAGGAAAGCGATTATTGGACGCTGTGCAAACCTCGCGGGAATAAAAGAAGAGCAAATTGCACAGGGGCGAAGCAGATGTATGGCTCGTTCGTTATGTGAGCGGGGTTGTCCTTTTGGAGCATATTTTAGCTCGAATTCTTCTACCATACCTTATGCGGAGAAAACGGGAAACTTAACGATTATAACGGATACTATTGTAGAATCGGTTTTGTATGACGACAAAACGAAGAAAGCAATCGGTGTACAGACTATTGACACCAAAACAAAAGTTAAAAAAATCTTTAAATCACGTGTAGTTTTTCTAAATGCGTCGACCCTTAACTCTAATTTAATACTATTGAACTCGAAATCGGATCGGTTTCCGAATGGATTAGGGAATGATAACGGGCTGATGGGAAGATATATTACATTTCATAATTATCGGGGTCGTATTACGGCCGACTTTCCTGGGTATGAAAACTCGTATTATTACGGTAGGCGTCCTACCCAGGTTTTTATTCCTGCGTTCAAAAACATTCATCGGGTAGAGCAGACTTTTAAGGGGTCTTATCTTATCGCTTTTGCTGCTTATCGTGATTCGTGGGTTAGAGGAAGCATAACAGAAGGTTTAGGAGCTGATTTTAAGGATAATTTGCTCGAACCGGGCGATTGGAAAATCTCGATGATGATGCAAGGTGAAGTACTCCCATCGTTTGATAATCATGTACGGTTGAGTCCAGACAAGGTCGATAAATATGGCTTACCCCAATTAATTACTTCTGTGGATTATAGTACTAATGATATGATGATGATGGAAGATTTCTTTAAGGAAGGAACGGAAATGTTGGCCCAGGCAGGTGCAGAAAATATCCGTACATTAGATCAACACGAAGTATTCGGGAGGCAACCGGGATTAGAAGTGCATGAAGTAGGTGGTGTTCGAATGGGAAATGACCCAAATACATCACTGTTGAATAGATATAATCAACTACATCTTTGTGAGAATGTTTTTGTAACCGATGGTGCGTGTATGACCAGTATAGGAAACCAAAATCCGTCACTTACGTTTATGGCACTTACAGCCCGGGCGGCAAACCACGCTATGGATCTAATACAAGAGAAGAAGCTATGACACAAAATAGAACGAACCAAATATTATAGCTTATTTAAAAAAATATTTTGGATTAAAGAAAGTTTGGCTTATCTTCGGTAACGTACACAATTAACGCTTCCCAAATTATTAATAAAGTAAAGCGTTGTAAGATGATTTGAGAGTGCTACATATTCGTTATTTTTGTATTCTGTAAGGGGGGATGTAACGTTTTTATATGAAGAAAAATGAAAAGGAACTGGTCGGCGTAAAAGAAATTGCACGCCGGGCGAATGTCTCTATCGCGACGGTGGATAGGGTATTGCATAATCGTACGGGTGTTTCGGAAAAGACCAAACAAAAGATCAACGACATTATCAAAGAACTGGACTATAAGCCTAATATTTTAGCTAGGCGTTTAGCTTCATCTAAAACAATGCACCTTTACACACTGATACCGGAGGTTTCAGAAGAAACAGATTACTGGTCGGTACCCTTACAAGGTATTATACAGGCAGAAAATGAGATTATGCTTTACAATGTCAAAATCGAAAAACTGTTTTATGATATGAACGATAAGGACTCTTTCGTGAAGCAAACGGAAGTGATTCTTCAAGCAGAATCCGTTGATGGTGTGCTGTTAGCACCAGCGTTTATAGAGGAAGCAATTTCATTTACGGATGTTTGTCAAAAAAGAAAAATTCCTTTCGTGTTCATTAACTCCAATATTCCAAACCGTAAGAACCTCAGCTATTTTGGGCCTGACCTTTTTAATAGTGGCTATACGGCAGCTCATTTGGTAGACTACCTTGTTAGCGAGCCCGAACGAATATTACTTATGAATATCGCCAAGGATATTGACTCAGATTATCATATCTTAAGAAAAGAAGAAGGATTTAGCGAATATTTCACAACGAGAAATCCTAATAGGATACTGAAGCAGAATCTTTACGAAACAGATTATCCATCGGTGAAGAAAACGATGGCGGCTATTTTGAAAAATTATCCGGATATTAAACTCATTTTTGTAACAAACTCGCGTGTTTCTTTGGTGGCACAATATCTTCTCGAAAAGAAAAGGCAAGATATACTTTTAGTAGGGTATGATTTCCTAGATCGAAATATTGATTTTCTTAATAAAGGCGTGATTGATTTTTTAATCTGTGAAAAACCACAGGAACAGGCTTATCGAGGAGTAAAGGCATTATATCGTTATCTTATGTTTGAAGACAAACAAGAGAAGGAATATTTTATGCCTATTGATATTATCCATCGTGAGAACCAGAGATTCTATCGTAATTAGGTATATCATATATACCTTTTTTTTAATAAATAACGTGTACCTACACAATGATACTTTAAGGCTGTTTTTTAATCAGAACAATAAAAAAATAAATAATGGAAGTCGAAGAAAATAAAATAGAGCAATTGTTGGTCAGAACATATGATGACCGTACACAGCTTGGAAAAGATGCTGCGGAAATGGTCAGCAAAAAAATTCAGGAATTGCAACAGGACAAGGACTATGTATATATCATATTTGCTTCTGCACCCTCGCAAAACGAGTTTTTGGAAACGTTAGCGAAAGCCACAAATATAGACTGGAAGAAAGTCGTTGCGTTCCATATGGACGAATATATCGGTTTAAATTTAGCCCATCCGCAGAGTTTCGGATATTTCCTAAAGGAAAACTTGTTTGATAAAGTACCGATTCATCATGTGCATTATATACAAGGGGATTCAAGCAATATCGAAAAAGAATGTGAGCGATACGAGCAACTCTTAAGAACATATGCCGTAGATATTGTATGTATGGGAATCGGAGAAAATACACATATTGCGTTTAACGATCCTCATGTTGCGAATTTTGATGACCCTTATTGGGTGAAAATCGTTGACTTGGATGATAAAAGTCGCCAGCAACAAGTAAATGATGGGTGCTTTAACTCCTTTGATGACGTGCCGACCCACGCCATTACATTGACCGTTCCGGCATTATTGCAGGGGAAATTTTTGTATTGTATGGTACCCGGTAAGAATAAAGCTAGAGCAGTCTATCAGACGCTTTATGAAGGAGTAGACTCTCGGTATCCTTCCACTATATTGCGGACGCATCAAAATGCGCACTTATTTATTGATAGAGAGAGTGCACAATATCTCCAGAAGTCCGTTTGAAAACAACATTACCTTTTCCAAAGTTCGAATCTTTGGAAAAGGTAATGTTTCTTACTATGGTGTTACGCGGCCTGGATATTCCTTCAGAGCTTTCTCTAAACAAACCAACGCGTTGCGTAAATCTTCTTGCTTAAGTACATATGCCAAACGTACTTGGTCAGCACCCACATTTGGTGTGCTATAAAAGCCGGTAGCGGGGGCCATCATAACCGTTTCGTTGTTGTACGAAAATTCTTCCAATATCCACTGACAAAATCTGTCGGCATTATCAATAGGAAGTTTAGCTACGACATAAAATGCTCCACCCGGAACAGGGCAAAAGACACCTTCTATCTTATTTAATCCCTCAACAAGTGTATTCCGGCGGGCAGTATATTCTTTAGACACAGCTTCAAAGTAGCTGTCTGGCGTATCTATCGCTGCTTCGGCAGCAATCTGTCCTTCAAGGGAAGGGCTCAAACGTGTTTGGGCAAATTTGAGGGCGGTCTGATATAACTCTTTGTTTTTGGTAATTATGCAACCTATCCGCGCGCCGCATGCAGAGTATCGTTTGGATACAGTGTCGATAACGACCACATGCTGTTCAAGCCCTTTCAAATGCATGGGCGAAACAAATGTATTACCATCATAGCAAAATTCACGATAAGCTTCATCTGCAAATAGGTAAAGATCATATTTCAGGCACAATGCTTTCAAGGATTCCAATTCTTCGCGCGAATAGAGATAGCCTGTAGGATTATTAGGATTACAAATTGCAATTGCGCGCGTCTTATCAGTAATCAATTTTTCAAATTCCGCTATCGGGGGTAAAGCGAAGCCAGTTTCTATGTAAGATAGAATAGGTCTTACTACGGCATCTGCTGCACAGGCAAATCCGTTATAGTTTGCATAAAATGGTTCGGGAATAATAATCTCATCACCCGGGCTGAGGCAACTTTGCATGGCGATAGTAAGCGCCTCTGAGCCCCCGTTGGTCACTAAGATGTCCGTTGGAGCGACGGAGTAATCCAATTTGTTATAATACGTTGCCAACTTTTCCCGATAGGAAGCAATGCCTTCCGATGGTGTGTAGGCCCATATGCTGAAATCGATGTTTTTTAAAGCATTTAGCATAACTTCGGGCGTCTCGATATCGGGTTGTCCAATATTTAAATGATATACTTTTTTTCCTTCTTTTTTTGCCTGCTCAGCAAAAGGTGTAAGCTTCCTAATTGGTGAAGCCGGCATATCCCGACCTCTTTTTGAAATTTCTGGCATTACCGTTTACGTTTTTAAGTATATTACAAAATTAATAAAAAAAGCCGTCAATCGACGGCCTTTTGCTTAATCTATATCTCCTTCTCTGGGAAGAGAGGATTATTCTACATTTCCTTTAATTGTCAATGTTTTTACAGGCGTCTTTGTGTTGGACTTAATCGTAAATTGTTTCGTAAAAGGTCCTTTGGCGGCAGCGTTATATGTTACCGTTACAGTACCTCCTTCCCCGGGTTTAACTGGGGTCTTCGTGAATTCAGCTACCGAGCACCCACAAGAAGGTTTTACCTCGCTGATAATGATAGGGGCGTCGCCGGTATTGGTAAATTTAAAGTTGTACGACGCCGGCTTATTATGGGGGATGTTCCCAAAATCGTGGGTTTCTTTTTCAAATTTGAATTCACCAATAGCCACTGTCAAGGACGTGAAACCAATGACGGCTATAAACGTTGCCAATATTCCTAATGTTCTTTTCTTCATCTTACTATTACTTTTAACCTCTCTGATTAATTATCAAAAGATACGCCAAAATTACAAATAGAGCAAAGCATGGGGCTCAAATTCCCCGAAATAGACAAAAATATTACAGAAATAATTAAATAATGCCTTCTTTTAATAGATCCTGTAGGTGTATTATGCCTTCGTAATGCCCCTCTTGGGTAACCAAGAGCTGTGATATGTTATGCTGGCGCATAGTATGGAGTGCGTCGGCAGCTAATTCTTCCCGTTTTATCTCTTTCGGATTTTGTGACATGATGTCGTTGGCCGTTAAATGTGATACGTCCTCATATTTTTCCAGCATCCGGCGGATATCGCCGTCCGTAATGATACCTTTGATATTTCCAGCATCAATGACAGCTGTAGCACCTAAACGATATTTCGTGATTGTAATAAGCACTTCGCGTACGCTTGCAGATGGGGAAACTTCGGGCTTGCCATTGTTGTCCGACAGATCGCTAACTTTTAAATACAACTGCTTGCCAAGTGCTCCGCCGGGATGATATTTAGCAAAATCACGATCTGAAAATTGTCTACATGTTTGTAAACACACGGCTAAAGCGTCTCCCATGGCCAACTGCGCTGTTGTACTTGTAGTAGGAGCCAGGTTATTTGGACAAGCTTCCCGCTCCACAGAAGTATTCAAGATAAAGTTTGCATGTTGTGCTAAAAAAGAATTCATATTACCCACCATAGCCACCAGCGTGTTGCCCGTTTGCTTCAAAAAAGGGACCAATACCTTAATTTCGGGGGTATTGCCACTTTTAGAGAGTGCAATAATAAGATCGTACTCCTGGATGATGCCCAGATCACCATGAACGGCATCTGCTGCATGCATAAAAATGGCGGGAGTACCGGTAGAATTTAGGGTAGCGACTATTTTTTGTGCAATTATTGCACTCTTCCCAATGCCCGTTACGATAATCCTGCCTGGTAGATCCAATATTTGATTGACAACCTTAATAAAATCGTCATCAATGAATTGCGTTAGTTTCTGAATTGCTGTAGCCTCCAATTCCAATGTTTCTATTGCAGTCTTTTTGATATCGATGTTGTGTATCACAGAAAAAATAGTTAATTTTATTTTAATAACTACAAAAGTAGGTTATTTAGCGCTCAAATGAGCCACGGATCCATCTAATTTTTGTTTGAGGTCAATGGAAATAGAAAAATCACTATTTGACAATTTGCAGGAGTTTTTCGGCTTTGATACCTTTAAAGGAGATCAAGAAGCCATTATAACGAATATCTTGAATAAGAAAGATACGTTTGTTATTATGCCCACGGGAGGGGGGAAATCCATCTGTTATCAATTGCCTGCACTGATGAGCGAGGGCACGGCTATTGTCATTTCTCCGCTTATAGCGCTCATGAAGAATCAAGTAGATCAGTTACGGGCTTTCGGGGGGAATGACAGCATTGCACATTTTTTAAACTCTTCGCTTAACAAAGGGGAGATAACAAAAGTTAAAAAGGATGTGACAGAAGGCAAAACAAAGTTGCTCTATGTGGCGCCGGAGTCGTTGGCAAAAGAGGAAAACGCACATTTTTTAAGGCATATCAAGGTTTCTTTCGTCGCTGTGGACGAAGCCCATTGTATATCAGAATGGGGACACGACTTTCGCCCGGAATACCGTAAAATAAGGCAAGTCATTAACGGGATCGGCGAGAATATTCCTATTATCGCATTGACAGCAACTGCTACGCCAAAAGTACAATCGGATATTCGCAAGAATTTGCAGATGAACAATGCGACATTGTTTAAGTCATCCTTCAACCGGCCGAATTTATACTACGAGGTTCGACCCAAGAAGAATGTCGTTAAGGAAATCGTAAAGTTCATCCGGAACAATGCCGCAAAAACAGGCATTATATATTGTCTCAGCCGCAAAAAGGTAGAGGAAATTGCCGAAGTGCTTAATATTAACGGAATAAAGGCGTTACCTTACCATGCAGGTTTAGATGCGAAGACTCGAGCAGATACACAAGATAAGTTCTTGATGGAAGATGTCGAAGTTATCGTCGCAACTATTGCCTTTGGAATGGGGATAGATAAGCCAGACGTTCGGTATGTAATTCATCATGATATCCCCAAATCGATGGAGGGGTATTATCAGGAAACGGGCCGTGCGGGCCGTGATGGAGGTGAGGGTATTTGTTTAGCTTTCTATTCTGAAAAGGATATTGAGAAGCTAACGAAGTTCATGAAAGACAAACCTGTCTCCGAAAGAGAAATAGGGACGCAGATACTAAAAGAAGTTATTGATTACTCCGAGTCGTCGGTATGCCGCCGGAAACAAATCCTGCATTATTTCGGCGAACAGTTTGACGAGACAGGCTGTAATAATATGTGCGATAACTGTCGTGCACCGAAAACGTATTTTGATGCCGAAGAAAATCTAATGGAGGTGTTGCGTTTTATAGAGAAAGAAGGAGAGAAGTTTGATGACCATCATATCATTAATGTCATGATTGGACAAAACAATCAACCGGTATCTTCGTATAAACATGATCTCCATCCTTTGTTCGGAAAAGGTAAAAGCTTAGGGGTTAATTATTGGAAATCGCTGATCCGACAAGCAGAATTAAACGACTTTCTAAAAAAGGATATTGATCACTATGGCTTACTGACACTTACTGAACATGGCAGAAGATATTTGGCGAATCCATACGGAATCAAATTTATTCTAAACAGAATAATGGAAAAAGCGGATGAAGATGGTTCCGAAGAAGTCGTACAAGGTACAGGAACGCTGGATACGGATCTGTTGAAGATGTTGAAAGATCTAAGAAAGAAAATAGCAAAGCAGAAATCCCTGCCGCCTTTTGTGATATTTCAAGACCCTTCGCTTGACGAAATGTGTACGCATTATCCGGTTAGTTTGGATGAACTCAAGCAAATGCATGGTGTTGGAGCTGGAAAAGCCCTCAAGTTTGGGAAACCATTTGTCGAGCTGATTAAACAGTATGTCGACGACAACGATATCGACAGACCTTTAGATCTTGTGATTAAGAGTACCGCGAATAAGTCGGCGTTGAAAGTTTCCATCATACAGAATATCGACCGGAAAATTGGTTTGGAGGATATCGCTTCCGCTAAGGGGATTAGTTATGAAAATTTACTTAAAGAAGTGGAATCTATTGTAAATTCCGGTACAAAACTGAATATCGGGTATTTTGTGGATGAGATGATTGATAGCGACCGTCAAGAAGAGGTTTACGATTACTTCCGAACAGCCGAGGTAGATTCTATCCAGGAAGCATTGAAAGAGCTTGGAGAAGATGATTATACATATGAAGATATCCAGTTGATGCGGATTAAATTCATGTCTGAATTAGGAAATTAACAATCAGAATATGATTCAACAATATTTACCTGCTATGAAACACGGGGAGTCCCCGCTTTTTTTTCTAATGGCGGGACCTTGTGCTATTGAAGGAGAGGAAATAGCTTTGCGTATTGCCGAACGGATTGTAACGGTTACAGATAAATATGGGATTCCATATATCTTTAAAGGATCCTATCGAAAAGCCAACCGTTCGCGTTCGGATTCTTTTACGGGCATAGGGGATGAGAAGGCATTAAAGATACTGGAAAAGGTAGGTAAGACGTTCGGTGTGCCGACAGTAACGGATATACATGAAAGCCACGAAGCTGCTGTTGCCGCGGCTTATGTTGATATATTGCAGATACCGGCGTTTCTGTGCAGACAAACGGAATTACTAGTGGCGGCTGCGGAAACGGGAAAAGTAGTCAATATCAAAAAAGGACAATTCCTGTCTGCCGCTTCGATGAAATTTGCGATAGATAAAGTAAAAGATGCCGGAAATGACAAAGTGTTTTTAACAGATAGAGGTAATACATTTGGGTATCAGGATCTAATTGTAGATTTTCGAGGATTGCCGGAAATGCGTGCTTTTGGTGTGCCAACGGTGATGGATTGCACACATTCACTACAACAACCTAATCAAACGTCGGGCGTCACAGGAGGGAAACCGGAGCTTATTGGAACAATTGCCAAGGCAGCTATTGCTGTAGGAGCCGACGGTCTATTTATAGAAACACATCCTGATCCGGCTAATGCAAAATCGGATGGAGCCAATATGTTGCATCTCGATTTGTTGGAAAGTTTGCTCGAAAAATTAGTACGTATCCGCAAAGCGATTTTATAAAAAAATTAAAGATGTGGAATTCCACATCTCTAATTTTTTATGATAAACTTATTATCTCCTTCAACAACAATATTAATCAGATCTTTTTGACGTAAACTTTTTGTCGCAGCATCCCATTTTTTTCCACTCAATCCTGTCGCTTGTTTCACGTCAGCTAAGATATTGCGTTCTTCCTGAAGTTGCGCCAATAGAAGTTTTTCATCGTCGGTCAATTCGACGACGATTTCTTTTTTCTCCGGACGCATCTGCGGGAAAAAGAGTACTTCCTGAATGGAAGCGTTGTTGGTCAGGAACATAATCAAACGATCCATCCCAATGCCAAGTCCCGAAGTAGGAGGCATACCATATTCCAACGCGCGTAAAAAATCTTGGTCGATGAACATCGCTTCATCATCGCCTTTTTCAGAAAGACGAAGCTGCTCTTCAAAACGTTCACGTTGATCTATGGGGTCATTTAACTCTGAATAAGCGTTGGCAATTTCCTTTCCGCATACCATGAGTTCAAAACGTTCCGTCAATTCCGGATTATCCCGGTGTTTTTTAGTCAACGGTGACATTTCGATAGGATAATCCGTGATAAACGTGGGCTGGATATAATTGCCTTCACATTTCTCTCCGAAAATCTCATCAATCAGCTTACCTTTTCCCATGGTGTCGTCCACGGCAATACCCATATTTTTAGCTGCTTCGCGGATTTCCGATTCCGATTTACCTAAGATATCAAAACCCGTAAACTCCTTGATGGCATCGGCCATGGTTACCCGTTTGTAAGGAGCCTTGAAGTCGATTTCGTTTTCTCCGAAAGTTGCTTTCGTTGTTCCATTGACAGCAAGCGCACAATGTTCGAGTAAACGCTCCGTAAAGCTCATCATCCAGTTATAGTCCTTGTACGCTACATATATTTCCATCGCGGTAAACTCCGGGTTATGCGTGCGATCCATTCCCTCATTACGAAAGTTTTTCGAAAATTCATATACGCCATCGTAGCCACCTACAATAAGGCGCTTTAAATAAAGCTCGTTTGCAATACGTAAATACAACGGAATATCCAATGCGTTATGATGCGTCATAAACGGACGTGCAGCAGCACCTCCGGGAATGGATTGAAGGATAGGCGTCTCTACTTCCATATAACCGGCGTCATTAAAAAATGTCCGCATAGCATTAAATAATTTCGTGCGTTTGACGAATATTTCCCGGTTTTGCGGATTAACGATCAAGTCTACATAGCGCATGCGGTAACGTTGTTCCGGATCGGTAAAGGCATCATACGTTTTGCCGTCTGCTTCCTTGACAATAGGTAGCGGACGTAGAGATTTTGTTAATACCGTGAGTTTTTCGACATGGATCGAGATTTCCCCCGTCTGTGTCGTAAAAACATACCCGTCAACACCGATGATATCGCCGATATCCAACAGTTTCTTAAAAACAGTATTATATAAGGTCTTGTCTTCACCAGGACAAATGTCATCGCGTTTGACGTAAGCCTGGATTCGCCCGGTAGCATCCTGCAATTCCATAAATGAGGCACTCCCCATGATACGGCGGCTCATCATTCGTCCCGCAAAGCGGATATTTTTATAATTTAGTTTATCTCTTTCGTAATTTTCCAAAATATCTGCAGCGGAGACATTTACTTTAAACTCATCCGCTGGATAAGGGTTAATACCTAAGTCGATAAGGGCTTGGAGGTTTAGTCTACGCTGTTGTTCCTGTTCCGATAATACAGTGCTCATGTTCAATGATTCAAAGTGCTAAATGAGAATGCAAAAGTAGGAAAAAATCTATAAAATATTCTTTTGTTTTATTTGGAGAAATAGATTATCTTTGCACCTCAAATTGTTGAATATATAATAATCATAAGATAAAATGAAAAAAGATCTGCATCCATCAAACTACAGATTAGTTGTTTTCAAAGATATGTCTAACGACTATTCTTTTGTAACTAAATCATGTGTAGACACAAAAGAAACTATTACTTGGGAAGATGGTAATGAGTATCCATTGGTGAAATTGGAGATTTCGCACACCTCTCATCCATTCTATACCGGTAAAATGAAATTAGTTGATACTGCTGGACGTATCGACAAATTCCGTAGCCGTTACCAAAAGTAATTTTAGGCGACAGGCTTCGGTCATAAATAACTTTCATCCCGATAGGTTCTTCTTGTCGGGATTTTTTTATGTAAATTTATCGGATTATGCTGTTAGAAGTCGTATTACATGATCGAGCCCCATGGCGAGAACATTTATTGCCTATGGCTTTCACAAGACCAGTGGGAGCTTTTCGAATTGGAATTCTGACACTACAAGAGAAATGGCAATTGCTGTTGGGAGTTCCAGTTAGCTTTTATACAGAATCCTACCTTCAGGTAAAATTTCATGGACCCTCATCGCCCGCATCCTATTTAGTCTTGCGTGCCAACCTTTGTCCCACAATAGACTTAATCAATATCCTAACCACATTGGAAGATGGGTGTATGTTGGAAAAGGATGGCGACTGGATAGCCTATAAGGTCAGCAAGTGGAATCCACAACCGGAGAGAAGTATGTTAAAAGTGCATAATTTTGAAGGCGAGCTGCGAAGTATTCACTTTTTAGAAGATATTTATCTAGAAAATGCCAAACAAATTGTCTTTGATTTTAATCTGCTTACAAAAGATAAAACTTCCTCAGCACTGCATCCTTCCAATGTGGTAATAGGGGATAACCTCTATGTAGGAACAAATGTAGAAGCATTCGGTTGTACATTTAATACGTTGGATGGTCCTGTTTATATTGCAGATGATGTCTTGTTAGAGCAAGGGAGTCATTTGAGAGGCCCGATAGCGATCGGCAAAGGAGCAAGGGTGAAGATGGGTAGCCGTTTG
Organism: Sphingobacterium chuzhouense; assembly: GCF_014692525.1. Lineage (GTDB taxonomy): Bacteria > Bacteroidota > Bacteroidia > Sphingobacteriales > Sphingobacteriaceae > Sphingobacterium > Sphingobacterium chuzhouense. Next base: position 523,394 of record NZ_JACNYL010000003.1, on the reverse strand, counting down.
TATCCAAATGTGAGTGTGGGGCCAAAAGCTACTATTGGAGGAGAAGTTAACAATACGGTCATGTGGGAAAATAGCGCAAAAGGGCATGATGGGTATCTAGGTTGCGCTGTAATTGGAGCTGGATGTAATTTAGGCGCAGGTACAAGTAATTCTAATCTTCAAAACAATTGGCAGGCGATTAAGTTGTATGATTATAAACTTGGTGATTGGCGGAAAACAGAACGAAAAAAAGTGGGAACTTTTATGGGTGATTTCTCGATGTGCGGTATCAACTCTTCCATTACAACAGGTGCCGTAATAGGTGTAGGTGTACAGCTGTCTATGTCAAATATTATTCCGAAGTTTGTGCCGGACTTTTCTTGGGTGACAGATGAGAAACAGGAAACATATGTTTGGAATAAATTTGAAGATATGTTGAAAGAGCGGGGGAGAATGATAAATGAAGAAGTACAGGAAACAGACCTTCGTATACTATGGGAGGTTTATTGTTTAACAAGGCGAGAAGAATTTAATATACAAAATAGATAACAATAAAAAACGATGAGAAAAAACATTGTAGCAGGAAACTGGAAGATGAATTTGGATTACGAGAAAGGTGTAAGCTTGTTCTCGGAAATTGTTAACATGGTGAAAGATGAGGTAGTGGGCGATCAAGAAGTCATAGTATGTAGTCCCGCTATCCATTTGCACAGCATTGCAAAGTTAGCGGAACCAGTAAGCAACGTTGCTGTCGGAGCTCAGAATATCCACCAGGCTGAATCCGGAGCATATACCGGTGAAATATCCGGAGCGCAGGTAAAATCTACAGGTGCAGATTATGTTATCTTAGGTCACTCAGAGCGTAGAGCGTATTTCGGTGAAACAGACGCTTTATTAGCACAAAAAGTAGATGCTGCGCTAGCTAATGGTTTAAAACCTATTTTCTGTATTGGAGAAACGAAAGATGAACGCGAGGGAGGACAGGTTTTCGATGTTATTAAAACACAACTGGAAAAGGGCGTGTTCCACTTATCTAGTGAAGATTTTGAAAAAGTAGTGTTGGCATACGAACCGGTATGGGCTATTGGAACTGGGTTAACTGCTTCTCCCGAGCAAGCCCAAGAGGTACACGCTTTTATACGTGAAACGGTTGCTAATCATTATACGCAGAAAATTGCAGATGAAACGACCATCCTATACGGAGGAAGTTGTAATCCCGCAAATGCAAATGAATTGTTTTCACAAAAGGATATCGATGGTGGATTGATCGGGGGAGCATCCTTGAAATCACGCGACTTCTTAGAAATTGTAAAGGTTTTTAATACGAAATAATGAAGTATTCTTCGGTTACGTTTACTTCTCCAACTATGGAAGATTGGCAGAGAGACCTGCTGATTGATTCACTAGGAGCGGTTGGCTATGACACCTTCGAATATGTAGAGCAAGGGTTTATAGCTTACATTCCGACGGCCAACTTGGATTTACAGGCATTAGAGACGTTGTTATTACGCGAAACGGAAGGCTTTGATATCAGTTATATGATCCAAGAAATAGAAGATCAGAATTGGAATGAGCTATGGGAAAGTAACTTTCAGCCGATTACGGTGGATGATAGATGTTATGTACGGGCGACCTTTCATGAACCGAAACCCAGTATGCCTTACGAGATTATTATCGATCCTAAAATGTCATTTGGAACTGGGCATCATCAAACTACATCGATGATGCTTTCCTATATTTTAGAGAATGACTTCAAAGGTAAGGAAGTGTTAGATATGGGATGCGGTACGGGGATTCTTGCTATATTGGCTGTCATGCGTGGAGCAAAACACGCTCTGGCAGTAGACTATGATGAAGTTTGTGTAGATAGTGTAAACGAGAATAAAATACGGAATAATATCGGATCTATTGATGCTGAGTTAGGATCGGAGGAACGTATGAAAGGTAAGGTGTTTGATGTTATTCTTGCCAATATCAACCGTAATATCTTAATGGAACAACTGGAGCAATATAGTTTAAGCACGAAGTCTGGTGGAGAATTGTATATTAGCGGTTTCTATGATGGGGAAGATCTGGAAATGCTGATAGAAAGAGCACAATCTGTTGGATTTGACTATCAGCATAAAAAAATGCAGGATAGATGGTGTGCAGCGAAGTTTGTTAGGAAATGATTGCACAGACGAGAATGCCTAAACCGATGGGTGGGATTTTGACTTTTTATTTTTAAGAAGTATGCGAGTTCATTTTATAGCAATTGGCGGTGCGGTGATGCACAACTTAGCCATTTCATTGGCCGAGCAGGGACATCAAGTGAGTGGATCTGATGATCAAGTTGTTGAGCCATCAAAGTCCAGATTGAAAAATGCGGGGCTTTTACCTAAAACGATGGGTTGGTTTCCAGAGAAGATAACAGAGGATATCGACGCCGTAATTTTGGGCATGCACGCGGAAAGTGAGAATCCTGAGTTGCTTCGTGCGCAAGAGCTAAATATTAAGATTTACTCTTTTCCTGAATTTATCTATGAACAAAGCATGGATAAAACTCGGGTAGTTATTGCCGGAACGTATGGTAAGACGACTATCATGAGTATGGTTATGCACGTGCTCAAGAAACTGGGACGGGATTTTGATTATCTTGTCGGCGCACAATTGGAGGGCTTCGATTCGCTAGTGAAATTAACCACCCATAACAAGATCATTCTATTAGAAGGAGATGAATATTACGCATCTCCAATAGATCACCGTTCAAAATTTCATCTTTTTAACCCTAACATAGCTTTAATCAGTGGGGTGGAGTGGAATGAGAGTAGGGCAAATATGGCACAGGAAGAGTATTTTAAGCAATTTGAGACATTTATTGATACTATCGTGCCAAAAGGTACGTTAATTTACAACAAGGATAATCAAAATTTGGTAGAGATAGTAGAGGCAACTTCGGACTGCAATATTAACCGACACGGTTATAAACTACCTGAATATTCCATTAACAAAGGTGTGACATATCTCCATCTAGGAGAAGAGCGTATTCCTTTGCAAGTGTTTGGGAAATTGAACCTATCAAATATAGCCGGGGCATATACAGTCTGTGAGTGGTTAGGCGTAAAGCGGGTTGATTTCTATGAAGCGATCAAAGATTTTAGAAGCTCTATCCGCTATTTAGAGTTCGTAGCTAGCGACAATGAAAGTGTGGTATATCAAGACTTTCTTCATTCGCCGTATAAGCTCAGGACGAGTATCCATGCGGTTAAGGAGCAATTCCCAAGCCAAGGGCTTGTAGCTATCATTGAATTGAATCCCTATGATGTTATAAATCGGAGTTTTTTGGATACTTATCGAGAGTCCATGGATGAATCCGATTATGCTGTGGTTTTGATCAACAAAGACGCCATAAAGGAGAAAAATATATTAATAAGTAATTTATCGTCCGAAATTCAGCAAGTTTTTAATCATAAAAATTTTACATTCTTGACGGATATTCCTTCCTTAGAGGTTTATTTAGATAAATTTAAATCGTTAGGTTTCAATCTTTTATTTATGGTTTCGCCTCATCATAATAGTATGGATATTGTCAGTTTTGCAGATAAATTCCTTAAAAATTATTAATTATTCTGTAAAATGCAGTCTCTTTAGTATCTTTTTATTACTTTTGAAAGAAGAGAGAATTATCTAACAGAATAAGATAGCAATTACCCAAAATGAATGCACTAGGAAAGAAAATTCGTCTGTTAAGACATCAAAAAGGCTGGAGTCAAGAAGACGTGGCAAAACGTTTAGACATTTCAATCCCAGCCTTTTCGAAGATTGAAACGGGGATTACCGATGTGAACTTATCCAGATTGAACCAGATTTCTAAACTATTTGGTATGTCATTGGTTCAGTTATTGTCTACATCCGATTCGGAAGAAGAAAGACAAGTACAAGACGAAATTGATGAGCTGAATAATAAATTACAAGCTCGGGAAGTTGAGGTGATAGAATTACAAAAGAAAGTGATCGAGCTCTACGAACAGCTTCATAAAAAATAATTTAGTATTTGAATCAAAAAAAGAGAGCATAGACCTATGCTCTCTTTTTTTGATTCATAATTTCTTAATATGCTATTAATATATAAACCCTAGCTTTGTTCATATTGTAATATTTTGTTATCATTGTGTGAATGACCATAGATAAACTATATGTTTTAAACGAAGAAAAAACACTGCTGCACGAGTTGCAGAAAGGGGATGAATCGGCGTTTCGGCAGATTTACAATCAATATTATGGTGTTCTATATCTACATGCTTATAACAAATTACGAGATCGGGAAACAGCAAAAGACATTGTGCATGATCTTTTTGCAGGTATATGGCAGAAGAGAGAATCATTGACGATTACTGGGAAGTTATCGTCTTATTTATATGCTAGTGTACGGAATAGAATCTTGGATTATATTTCGAAAGAACAATCGAAGGCTAATTATCTGGAATCTTTAACCCAGAGAATGGAGAGCCAATATGAAGCCACAGATCATCGTGTACGGGAAAAAATGCTCGAGGAACAGATTGAAAATGTACTTTTGCAACTTCCGCCCCGGATACGTGAAATTTTTGAATTGAGCCGCAAACAATACCTCAGTCATAAAGAAATCTCCCAAAGACTTAATCTTTCGGAGCAGAGTGTACGTAGCTATATCAAAGATGCATTGCGCGCCTTACGCATGAAACTGGGATCATTTCCGTGGATACTGTTCCTCATATATTGCAAGTTTCTTTAAAATCGACACCCCCCTCGATGCTTTTCATCCGTCTTATACAGTAAATAACGAAAAGTATCATGGCTGACCAACATCATATAAAAGTAAGAACTCTTTTGAGGAAGTATCTGGAAGGAAATTGTACCGAAGAAGAAAAAGCTTGGGTTGAAGATTGGTATTTGTCAATTGATAATAGTGTGAACGAGTTGACAAGCAAAGAAGTGAAGGAAGATTTGTATGCGCTACAAAATCGTTTATTAACTATACCTAAACAAAAAACAGCTTTCAAAACATACATTCGTGCCGTCGCAGCTATAGTTTTCGTGGTGCTGATAGCTGGTTTGATCTTATGGAGTAAAAAGATATCGGAAGAACAGTTACTAAACACGCCAGTCGTTGCTGTCGAACAGGACTTCATGCCTGGGACAAACCGTGCAACCCTATCTTTTGACGACCAAGATGAAATTGAATTAAATAGTCATCAGGAAGGGCTTATTAATGATGGGAATGCGATTGTCTATGCTGATGGCACGCCGCTAAAAGAAGTAGAAAAAGTACAAATGGCGACATTGCGCACACCCGTCGCTGGTCAGTATCAAATAACGTTACCAGATGGAACGAAGGCTTGGCTTAATGCGTTCTCATCCATTCGATATCCCACTGTGTTCACAGGTGCTGAACGTCAGATAGAGACTTCAGGGGAAGTATATCTGGAAGTTGTTCACGATGCTCAGAAACCATTTATCGTTTTAAGTGGTGAACAACGTATAGAGGTGCTGGGTACAAGCTTTAATATTGATGCCTATGGCGATAGAGGGCAGACTTTAACGACTTTAGTGGAAGGAACTATTCGATTGCAGCACAACAAATTTGGAAATCAAGTAGAACTTCATACGGGGCAACAAGCAGTAGTGAGGGATAATAAGGCTATAGAGGTGAAAAGAGTGGATACAGAAGAAATATCATCCTGGAAAGATGGATTGTATATTGTGAATGATGAGCCGTTGGAACTGTACGCTCGAAAGATCGAACGCTGGTATGATGTTGAAGTGAATATGAAGCCTCATGGCAAGAAACGTTTGTCCGCTATTATTCCGAGAGACGCCAAGTTATCGGAAGTATTGCAGGCTATCGAACTGAAAACAGGTGTCAAATTTATAATAGAAGGAAGGAGGGTAACGGCAAAGAAATAAGAGTAATGTATGCAGTTATCCGCAAAGGACTGTTGAGATGCTCGTAACATCCCAACAGTTAAATATGTCGGATAACTTTAGAAATAGTGTTAGCTAACAAAGTTATGTACCAACAATACAAACTTAATGATTATCTCGAATGGAAACAACATGCTTTGGAGTGCCGTTTGTTTATTAAGGAAGTATTGTTCATGAATAAAAAATGAACATCATTAAACATCGAAATCAATTCAAATATCGAATACCGTCACATGTTTATTTAGCTATGAAACTGACTGTCGTTATATTTTTTGCCTCTATGATGGTTTCCTTGGGGAATGTGCATGGACAGCGTGTGAGTCTCGACCATCAAAAGGCTCAATTAAAGAGAGTACTGGTCGATATCAGTAAACAATCCGGTTATACTTTTATCTATGATGAAAAAGATTTATCGGCTTTGACTCCCGTTTCAATAACGATTAAAGAGTTAAACGTATCGGAAGCTTTGAATATACTTTTGCGTGGAAAGCCTTTGGAATATCATATCAAGGGGAAGTCTATTGCGATAAAACGTATTCCACAGGACAGAAAAACTGTTCTGCAAACAGAACGGGCATCAATACTGCAGGAACAAAAAGTTAGTGGGCGTGTGACTAACGAAAATGGTGAACCTCTTTCTGGTGTTAGTATAACGGTGAAAGGCACCAGTATAGGGACGACCACCACTACCAACGGGACTTATACGATTGAGATCCCTAATGGACAGCGTGTCCTGGTATTCAATTATATGGGGTTCGCTTCACAGGAAATTCCAGTAAATGGAAAAAGAGAAATTGCGGTCACGTTGAAAGAACAACTCTCTGATTTAGACGAGGTCGTGGTTGTGGGTTATGGTACGCAGCGTCGGAGTGATTTAACAGGTTCGGTCGCGGTAGTCAAAATGGAGGATAAAGAAAGACAGACAATTACGCATGCTTCGCAGGCTTTGTATGGTACAAGTGGTGTCTGGATAAATCAAGCGGGGGCTAAACCCGGAGGCGATGCGACAACTATACGTATCCGTGGGGTAAATACGTTAAGTAATGCTAATCCATTGGTACTCTTAGACGGAATTGAGTACAACATGAGTGAGATAGATCCCGCGGACATCGAGAGCATTACGGTACTAAAGGATGCATCGGCCGCCATCTACGGTTCCAGAGCGTCCAATGGCGTTGTTTTAATTACGTCCAAAAAAGGGAAAGCAGGAAAAACGAAAGTAGATATTCGCAGTCACGGAGGAATGCAGCAGGCCAGTTTCTTACCCGACGTTGTGGATGATCCCATTCTATATATGCAAATGCGAAATAGGGCGGAAGTAAATTCCGGAAAAACAGCGATTAGCTATACTCAGGAACAAATTGATGAATATAGGGCGGGCATGGCAGAGGACCCATCTATTTATCCGTCATCTAACTGGTTTGATATTACAATGGGCAACGGTTGGTTGCAACAACATAACGCTAGAATAACAGGCGGTAGCGAACAGTTTAATTTTACTGTGGGTGGAGGTTACATGTATCAGAAAGGAGTATTTAGAGATAACGATGATGCTAAACGCTATTCTTTTGACGTTAAAGTTTCGGCACAGGCCACTCCCAGATTGAAAATTAATGCCGGGATTATTGGAAACTTGCGTGAATATAATGAAGTCGGTTACGGCACAGGTACCGTGATGAATACGATCATGCGCGGTTTGCCGATTATGTCCGATTATCACCGTAACAATTATTATGGCTCTACGTGGTTGTATACACCGGGACGTAATAATATCGAGAACCCTCGGATGCAGGTGGAGCAGGGGTTTACCTATCGAGATTATCAGGAGACCTTAACCAATCTGAACCTAGAGTATAAGCTACCCTTCAATATTACCTACCATAATACAATGGGATATAGGCGGGTAGACCATTTTAGTAAAGACTTTTTGCCACAGATGTATACTGTAGATCCCAAAACGGGAGACGTTAGAAATTTCAATGCGTCGGCACCACGTGTGAAGGATTGGGATTCTTTATTGAAACAATTTACATTGTCACATCGGCTGGATTATGAACAACAATTTAGCGATCATAGGGTGCATGCCATGGTAGGGCAAGAATATCAAGTTAATGATGGGCGTAATTTCCAAGCTTATAATTGGGGATTCTATGATAATTCGCTCTATGAACTCAATGCCCTGTCAGACCAAACAAATGCTCAGGCAACAGGAACTTCTACACTCGATAAATTGGCATCCATATATTCACGTGTAAGTTACGATTATCAAGGTAAATATATGTTTGAGGGTAGTTTGCGATATGACGGCTCGTCTATGTTCGCATCGGGCAATCAATGGTCTTTTTTTCCATCTTTATCTGCTGGTTGGATGATCAGCAAGGAAAACTTCTTCAAGAGTAACAGCATCAATATGTTGAAGTTCAGAGGCTCTGTCGGAAAGCTAGGCAACCAAGCGGTAAGTCGATTTGCCTATAATAGTGTAGTGAACTTAAGCAATAGTTACAACTATAGCTTTGGAGGTAATATTGCTGGCGGTGCAGCCATCACCGCGTTGACAGATCGCAGTATACGATGGGAATCTACCCTTTCTTACAACGCTGGAGTCGATATGAGCGTGTTGGATCATAAATTGAATATTACAGCAGATTATTTTTATAAACGTACGTTCGATATTTTGCGAGCTATCTCTATCCCAAGTCAAGTTGGCGGTCTGACAGGGCCAACTGTAAACTTGGGAAAAGTGGATAACCGAGGATGGGAACTGGGTGCTAATTTCCAAGATAGTAAGGGACATTTTCACTATAGTGTAAATGGCTCCGTTAGTTATGTCAAAAACAAAGTCGTGGACATTGATGGGCAACAGGTAATTTCAGGTCGACATATCATTAAAGAAGGATATTCTATCAATTCCTATTTTCTATACGACGCAATAGGTTACTATCAAACACAGGAAGAAATCGATAACGCGCAAGCAGTATATGGCACACGTTCTAAGCTAAGACCTGGCTATATTAAGTATGCTAATCATAATGGCGACAACTATATTGATGATGAGGATAAAATTGTCACCGGCAGTACGATCCCAGATTACACGTATGGTTTTGGTGCGAGATTCGGTTATAAAAACGTTTCGTTGGAAGCACAGTTTCAAGGTGTTGCCAACGTCGATGTTTATCCTACCGGAAACGTGGCTTTTCCGTTTAATAACGGTGCGGGCGTAACTTATGATTGGGCACGTGAATCTTGGACGCCAAGTAACCCTAACTCGACGTTGCCGTTGTTAACAACCTATACGGATGCCAACGAGAACTTTATCAACTCAACCTTTTGGTTGCGGGACGCTTCTTATTTAAGAATGAAAAATATTTCTTTAACCTTTAACCTACCTGATGAATGGCTAAAAAGATGGGGTGGAAGTAAATTGGCGGTTTATTTAAGTGGTCAGAATTTATGGACAATCAGCAACTTTAAGATGTGGGATCCTGAGATGACTATCACCCGAGGAGATTTGTATGAATATCCTAATTTGAAAAGCTATAGTGTGGGTTTGAATTTAACTTTTTAATGAAACAACGATGAAGAAGATAATTTTATATTCACTTATAGCAGCCATATTATCTACCTCGTGTAATTTGACGGTAGTGCCTACAGATCGATACGACCAAGAAAATTTCTGGTTGGGAGAGAAAACGGCCAGAGCTGGCCTAACAGGTTGCTATGCCGTACTTAGTGAAGCATCTTTATACGGTAACGCATCTATTTTGTGGGAAGAATCCGCTTCTCCCAATGCATATAATTATGATAACCGCATGGGATGGAATGCCATTTCTCTGGGGACACATACGACTGATTTATCTATTATCAATAGTAGATGGACTGCTGCATACAGGGGAATCGGTAGATGCAACGCATTACTGGATAATATCGACAAGAATACATTGCTTTCCAGTAATGAAATAGCACAGATGAAAGCAGAAGCTAGGTTCTTGAGAGCATTGTACTATCAAATACTGGTTACCTATTATAAAGATGTACCCTTGATACTTTCTGAACCGCAATTGGAACAAAATAACCTGCCGCGTATAGCACACGAAGAAGTAGTCGAATTTATTATAAAAGAACTAGATGAAGTTGCAACATTACTACCGACACGCTATAGCAACAGAAATGATTTTGGTCGTCCTACTCGAGGTGCTGCACTTGCACTAAAAGCTCGCCTTCTGCTTTTTGAAGCATCCCCATTACTCAATCCGGAAGGTGTCGAGAACAAATGGCAAGCTGCCGCGGCGGCTGCGAAGGACGTTATAGATTTAGGTGTTTACAGTTTGCACGGCAATTATCGCAGTCTATTTTCTGCATCGGCAGAAAACGGCGTCGAAAGTATATTCGATGTGCAATATATTAACGAACCTAATATGGGAAGTAGTTTTGATATCACATTGAGACAGTTCAATAATGCTGCACCGATAAAGGATTTAATCGATAGCTATTGGATGATAGATGGTCGGCCTCGTAATAATTCGATCTATGCTGGATCGCCTGTTTATGAAAATATGGATCCTCGTTTTAAAATGACGATCGTCTATCCGGGTGCTACTTTTATGGGAGAGATTGTAAGAGCAGATGGTAATAACACACTCTTCAAGACACCCCAAACGGGATTTACGTTCAAGAAATATAGTATTTATGATGAGGCACCTGTATCCACCGCCCAAGCGCAGATCGGTGATAATATGTCCGAAATCAACTATATGATTTTACGTTATGCCGATGTATTATTGATGTATGCGGAAGCTAAAAATGAATTGGGGGAGTTAACAGAGGATATCTGGAATAATACAATACGTGAAATACGAAGACGTGCAGGCTTTTCGGCTGCTTCCGCGTTAGGTTACCCAAGTAACGATATCGGTGTCTTACGCGAACATATCCGCTATGAAAGACGTATCGAGTTCGCCGGAGAAGGGTATTATTACAACGATATTCGTCGTTGGAAGACCGCAGAAGCAGTGATGTTAGGTTCCATACAGAAACATGATGGTACAAACATTATCTCTCGTACGTTTGATGCCGGAAGAGACTATTGGTGGCCGGTTTCGACCACACAAATGGAACTGAACCCTAATCTTAGACCTAATAACCCTGGATGGGGCGAATAAATATGTAAGTATCATGAACATGAAAAATATAGTAAATAAAGGCTTTTTAATCGTATTATCACTGTTGTTAATATCCTGTAAAGGAGAAGAACTTCCGCTTTTGGATTTTTCTGATCCATTTGGGGATAGTGCAGATAACGAACACCCCGTACCTAACTTGGAGGACAGTGAACGTCCTATATTGATCAGTGAACAATCGGAAAGTCAAGCGTTAATTGTCGATTCGTTAAGTAAAGGAATCATGTGGCAATGGAAAGCTTACGAACATCTAAATAGTAGTCAAGCAGCTTGGTTTAGGGACATAGACGAGGCAAAAGCGGTATACAACCAAGAGTATATCTTACTTACGGCTTCAAGTGGTGGAGCTGCGTTGATACGTATATCGGACAAAAAAATAATGTTTTACACCAACGCAAAAGGCAGTCCCCATTCTGCGGAAGTCTTGCCGGACGGCAACATAGTCGTTGCCTGTAGTACCACCGGAACACCAGATGGAGATGCTCTGAAATTATATCGGGTTGACTCTGCAAATCCATATGTGGATAAGGAAATTAAACGATATAATCTAACGTTTGGACATAATGTGGTATGGGACAAAGAAAGAGAGATCCTATGGGCAACGGACGATCAAAATCTGTACACGTACACTTATAACAATACTGATCCAGAGAATCCGGAACTAATTGTCAACTCCGAGTTTTACCCATTACCAGATGTTTCTCCCCACGATCTATCTCCTGTATATGGACAAAATAAGTTATATCTCACCACTGCAAGCCATATTTTTATCTTTGATATAGCATCTAAGACCTTTGAGCGTCACCCTTATTCAAAGCGCAATGTTAAATCCGTATCGGATGGTCCCGCAGATTTTGGTACGCTGATTATCGAGCCCAATAATTCGTATTGGACTAATCGGGTAACGAATGTGGTGGGCAGCAGTGTTTTCTTCAAGGATGGCTATAGGATGTATAAAGCACGTTGGTTTATAGACAATCCATTTAGTTATCCAAATGATCACCCCTATAGACAAAGCAAATAATGATGAATACCAAAAAAATATTTTTAGGAATTATGGGCATAACTGTCTTATTGATCAGTTTGTCCTGTGAAAAAGATGAAGTTACGGATGTATTACAACCAGATTTCATCCAGACATCGCTTCCTTCCTCTATGTCCATTGACGGAGGTGTGGAATTTGATTTATTTGTTCCGGACGATGAACCGGGGGTTACGTACGACTGGACTTTACCGGATTTATTGATCATAAAAGCAGGAGAAGGTACAAGTCGTATCACGGTTGTTGGCCATGAGGAGGGAGGAAATATTCCTGTGAAACGTATCGGTGTTACGGCTGAACGTACAGGAAAGAGAAGCTATACACGTTGGCTATACAAAGAAATAGCTATCCTTACGCCTCCGCCCACCTTACCGAATTACAGAACAAAACGTTATGGTGCCAAAACATGGATGATAGAAAATTTGAATGAAGCTGGAGAGGAGGGTAATCTAGGTGTTATTTATAACAATGATCCGCAAAAGGGAGCGCTATACGGTCGCAATTACACTTGGCATGAAGCGATGACTGGCATCCCAAATGCTACAGCAGCACAAAATCCATATACATGGGGTAGTAGTGGGGTAGATGATGCAGGTAATCCTTATGTAATAGATGGAACTTATGCTAATTCGTACAATATACAAATACGTGGAGCTTGCCCGGAAGGTTGGCACATTCCAAATATGAACGACTGGTATGATTTAATGGTGGCTATCAAACAGGAATATGGTATTGCCGGTAATACTATTGCCGACGTAGCAAATACCAAGGAGGGGTACATTATCGCTTGGGGCAGAGAAACGGGCGTAGTGAATGCAATGAATCTTACCAATTGGGGAATTGTCGGGCCTTATCTAAAGGGAAGTGCCCCTACGAGCGCAGGCGGTTTGTGGCAGGGAGGTACGACATTTAGTTACGGAGGGAACGCCGTATTTCCTAGTGGTGCTTATCCATTATATAAAGATAAGAGTAGTGAAATTGAGTTTAATATCTTGCCGAGTGGTAGAAGAACTGCGGCGGGTGTCTTTAACGATGAAGGTTTGTACTCGTACCACTGGGTAGCTTATAGAGGTATAGCTAATCCCAATAACCCGTTGCGACTAACGGTCGGTTCGGGCAATGCGAACTTTTCCAATGGGCTCGCTAATCCGTTGGATGCACATTGCTTACGCTGCGTAGCAAATTATTAAACATAAAATAAAAAAGCAGGGTTTATAAAACCCTGCTTTTTTAATCTCTCTCACCAACTTTACGTGATCATGTATTAAAAATCATCGTCGTCATCGTCGAAATCATCGAACTCTCCGATAGAATCAATCTCATCTAATTCGAAATCGTCATCATAGACATCATCCGCATCATCCTCCGGACCGTTAAAGTTGATAATTTCTTCAACCAAAACCTCTTTTTCTGCCGCTGCCATCATAGTCTTGTCGTGTTAATAAATGATAAATCTACTGTTTGTTACCGACCGTAAAAATAATCAAGAATCTTCTAACTTGAAATTTTTTTTGTTTTTTTATCGCTTGTCAGCCAGCAAGTTAAAATGCGTGCAAGCTATTTTGCAGCTTTTCCTATACTATTATCCTCTGTGATAATGTCTTTTAGCTGGGGTAAGTCTTTAACCGACTTAATACCGAAGTGCTGCATAAATTGCCCGCTGGTCGCATATAAGAGAGGTTTACCGATGGTTTCCGCTTTCCCGGCAATTTCGATTAGATTTTTTTCCAGCAGCCGTTGAATAGAATAATCACAGTTCACGCCTCGAATTTGTTCTACTTCCAATTTGGTGATAGGTTGTCGATAGGCGATGATGGACAATGTTTCCAAAGCAGCTTGGCTAAGTTTCTTTTTGTCCTTATGTGCTTGAAGTTGATTGACAACTTCGTGGTACTTTTCTTTAGTTAAAAACTGGTAATGTTTGTTGAAAACTTTAAGACTGAAGATATGCTCTTCGTCGTCGTATTTTTCCTCTATCTTCTTTAACAGGTCTAATACCTCTTGTTTATTGATATCAATGGCTAATGCATCTTTGAGTACCTGTTTTAGGTCATTGGCATTGACGCCCTCTTCGGATGCAAAAATAATAGCCTCTATATTTAGCAATATATCCTTCACGGCGATATACTTTAGTAGTTAATGACTTGTTCTTCCATCTGCGGCAGCTCTCTGAATTCATATTTTTGGGTACGTAATTGTGGTTCGAACCCAGCTTCTAGGATAGCTTCCTGTATAGACGTGGAAGTGAATCTATGTGGTGCACCTGCAGCGGAAACTACATTTTCCTCTATCATAATAGAGCCGAAATCATTGGCTCCCGCATGTAAACAAAGTTGTGCAGTTTTCTTCCCCACAGTAAGCCACGAGGCTTGTATGTTCTTAATATTAGGTAACATGATACGGCTCAATGCAATCATTCGGATATATTCTTCGCTACTTACATTATTGGTGATGCCCCGTAAGCGCTTTAGCAACGTGCCGTCATCTTGAAAAGGCCACGGTATAAATGCAATGAACCCGTAAGCATCGACAGGCTTTTCGTGTTGAACTTCGCGAATCCATACCAGATGTTCAAAACGCTCTTCTATCGTTTCAATATGACCAAACATCATAGTAGCCGATGTAGGCAAATTGATTTGATGGGCCGCACGCATTACATCCAGCCACTCCTGTCCGCCACATTTACCTTTTGAAATTAACCGGCGCACCCGGTCGTTCAGTATTTCGGCTCCCGCACCAGGAAGCGAATCCAATCCTGATTCTTTCAATGCACGAAGTACTTCAATATGGGGAAGTCCTTCTAGTTTTGCGACGTGGGCAACTTCAGGTGGTCCGAGTGAATGTAGTTTGAGGGTAGGGTAGAGGTCTTTAAGTTGCTTGAATAAGGTCGTGTAAAACTCAAGGCCTAAATCAGGATGATGACCACCCTGTAAAAGCAATTGGTCACCTCCATATCGAAATGTTTCTTCGATTTTCTGTTTATATGTTCCAATGTCGGTAATATAGCTTTCTTCATGACCAGGACGGCGAAAGAAATTACAGAATTTACAGTTCGCAATACAAACATTGGTTGTATTGACATTGCGGTCTATTTGCCAAGTAACTTTGCCATGAGGAACTTGTATTTTCCTTAACGTATTGGCAACATAGGTCAAATCTGCTGTCGCAGCATGTTGGTATAGATAAATACCCTCGTCCTTAGATAGGAATTCGAAATTAAGTGCACGCTCAAGTAATTTGTCTACATTCATCATCAACAAAGATACATAGGATTTTTATTTTTTTAATGTAAGCTTTATGTAGCTAATGAACTATTATTCCAAAATTTTGTTATATTTAATTGAAAACATATAGTAAACTATCTTAAAAAACATTGATATTATGGAATTAACACATGTAGCAGATAGCGGCAGATGGCTTGCTCTAAATGATGAAGTACAGATTGGTGAATTAATTTATCAAGTAGAGGATAATGTAATGACGATCTCACACGCGGAGGTTGAACCTTTTTACCGCGGTAATAAAATTGCAGAAGAACTTGTTTTGGCGGCTATTCGTCAGGCACGGGAAAACGAATGGAAAGTAGTTCCCGCATGTTCGTTTGCAAAAACAGTATTTGAACGATATCCGGACGAACAGGATGTCTTAGCATAATAATTCGTAACCGGTGAGTCGTAAATCGTGACTGGTTACGAACCACGAACAGCGAATCATGGATATCACAAAACAATCAGCAGTATAGCTGAAATAACAACCAGTGTCATAATAAGTATGCGAAATTCCTTCTCTGGAAGGATCTTGACAATTTTTATACCTACGAAGCCTCCTAAAAGAATGAAAGGGATAGCGAATAAGTTCAGATAAAAACCTGACCAAGTAAGGTTATGCCAAATAAACGCCTGTAACGGAATTTTGGTGAAATTTAAAAGCATAATAAACCAGGCGGAGGTAGCAGCGAAACTGATCTTGTTCAGTCGTTTCGAGAGCATATAAACAGAAAGAGCAGGGCCGGCGGCATTACCTATCATGGTAGAAAAACCGAGGATGAACCCGAAAATAGGCGAATACCATCGATTTTTTGTCAGCCTGTCTTGCGTCTGTTGGGAGGTCTTTTCCAACCAGATCATAATACCTACTCCCACAATGATACATGCACCAATCAGCAGTTTAAATAATTTATCGTTAATATAATTCCCGAGGAGTAAACCGACAACAAGTCCAAACAGTGCAGCGGGTAATAATTTCTTTATTTCTTTCCACAGAAATTCTTTTCTATAATAGATAACGGCAACCAAGTCTGCAATACAAAGGAGGATGAGTACGATGCCCGTAGAGTATTTTGCGCCAAATAGAAAGGCGAATAGAGGAACGGCCAACGTGCCGATATTCTGGATGCCTGTTTTTGACATACCTATTAGCACGGCACATACAAAATATAAGACCCATCCCCAAGAGGAGGAAATAAGTTGTAGTGCTTCGCCCATAAACTAGTGCTGTAATAAGTTCAATACGCGCGTTGCGTTTATTTCGCGATAATCATTGATGTATAAAGAACATGGAGGCAATTCCTCCCGGCTGTGGGAACTCAATACACCCACCACCTTCATTCCTGCATTTAATGCAGCGGTTACACCGGAAAAAGAATCTTCAAATACAACACAAGCATTTGGTGATACACCCAGTTTTTCAGCAGATTTTAGATAAACTTCGGGATGAGGTTTATGTTGGGAGACGTCTTCACTTGCCATTAACGAATCCATCTTGGCGTCGATCTGTAAGCTATCCAAAATCAATTTTAGATTTGCCAAAGGTGCTGAGGTCGCCACACCTGTTTTAAATCCCGCGGATTTTAAGTCGTCCAGAAATGGCAAATAATGAGGTAATGGAACGACTTCTTGTTGGTAGATTTCCCGGAAAAGAGATTCTTTTTCTTCTTCCAATTGTTGTAATTCTTTCCCTATAATCTCTCTTTTGAAGAAATGTGTCATAATATAGCTATTATGCTTTCCATACATATGTTCCTCAAACTCCTTTTCTGTATAAGGGATTTTATATTTATCAAAAAATTGTTCAAAAGCTTTAGCATGGTAGGGATTCGTATGACAGATGACCCCGTCCATGTCAAAAATAACTGCAAATGGATCCATGCGGCAAAGATACGGTTTTAAAGGCTAAAAAACTTCTTTTTGATAAGCTCGACATCTTCGGGATGGTCGACGGCGATGGTGTCAAATTCGGTCTCTGCTATTTTGATCTTATAACCATTTTCTAGCCACCGTAATTGCTCCAAACCTTCTGCTTTTTCGTAGGAAGACACAGGAAGTTTCGTAATCTCCTTTAGTACGTCGACTCGATAACCATAGATACCTATATGTTTAAAATAGGTATAGTTATTTATCCAGTCGTTCTGCTTCGCACCGCGTTGAAAGGGGATAGTATGTCGCGAAAAATACATGGCCTCTTTTTTGGAGTTGACCACCACTTTCGGCGTACTTTCATTAAACAGGTCATCGGGATTATCGATTTTCTTGATCAAGGTTCCTATTTCGGTGGCTGTATCTTGAAAAAGGTTACTTAACAGCTCAATTTGCAACGGACTTATAAAAGGTTCGTCGCCTTGAATATTAATAGCTACATCAAAACCGCTTATTTTCGAGACAACCTCAGCACAACGATCTGTTCCCGATTGGTGGGTTGAAGATGTCATGATCACATTTCCGGCAAATGAACGCACGTGCTCCTCAATTCTGGCGTCATCCGTAGCGACAATAACTTCCGAAAGACCAGCACAACCTTTCACCTGTTCGTAAACACGTTGTATCATGGATTTACCGCCAATATCAACTAATGGCTTTCCCGGAAAACGGGATGATTCATATCTTGCCGGGATAATTCCGATTGTTCTCATATCCAAAGTAAGTGATTACTTTGTTTACCTCAAAAAAATAATCAAAATTTATATTAACAAGAGATTAATCAACTTCTTAACCTTGTTATACCTTAACTTTACATAGCCACGAAGAATAGAAGCCTAGAAAACATGATTAAACTTTTTCCCAAAAAATATGTTTAAATGGTAATGACCATATCACAATTATTTAAGAAAATACTGCCTTTTACCAAGCCTTATAAGAACTTAATAGCTTATACGCTGTTATTGACGTTGGTTGGTTCTTTTGCAGCACAGGTAAATGCCTTTATACTAAAGTATACCGTAGATACGATTAGTGAGCTTCTGGTCGACAATCGACCACTTTCTCAAGGCTTTTATCTGCTAGGTGTTATTGCTGCTGTGTTATTAGGAAAAGAAGTTATATATGCAGCCGTGCAATTCGGGCAAAAATTTTATGGGGAGAAACTGAGGATTGAAATAGCCCGCGACTTTTCGCAGGCTATTATCGAAAAAATACTTACGTATCGAATGGCATTTTTTACCTCACCGGAAAATGAATCAGGTAAGTTGCAAACGCGTATTGATTCGGGGATAAGCAGCCTCACCAGATTAGTGCAAAACTTTTTTATCGATATTCTTCCGCTGTTCAGCAATGCAATCGTAGCGTTGATCTGTATGTTTCTCGCCAATTTTTATGTGGGACTGGTCGGTTTGCTACTTGTACCCGTATATTTCTACGTATCCCAATTACAGGCACGCAAGTTATCTGGTTTCCGAAGGAGCATGCGTAAGTATCGTGAAAACAAGAGCAACCAGATTATAAATCTGATCGAATCTATTCTTGTTATAAAATCATTTGGTAGGGAGAAAATTGAAGCCGAGCGGCATCGGAAAATCCAGTACGATATGACAGAAAACCAAATGGCGACACGCAAGACAAGCTATCTGTTTGAAAGTGTGAAGAGTTTTATTGAACAGATTGGCGTGGTGCTTGTCATTATACTAACTGCCTATTTTGTATTGAATGAGCAAATGAGTCTCGGTGCAATCATGTTCCATATTCTTCTTTTTAATAATGTTTCCGCACCTATTCGCCAGCTTCATCGGATTTATGATGAGGTCAATGATGCCCTAATCTATTCTGAAGGTTTCTTTAGTATTTTGGAAGAGGAAGAACAACGTGAACCAACAGGCAACTACCGTCCGCAAAAAATTAAAGGATTAATTGAAATAAGAAACGTGGATTTTCATTACCCTAATGGCCTACAGGCTTTAAAAGATGTAAGCATGGTGGTTCAACCTAATCAGAATACCGCGCTGGTCGGATTGTCTGGGGCAGGGAAAAGCACAGTCATCAATTTGTTGGATAAGTTCTACAGCCCGACTAGAGGACAGATCCTGTTGGACGGCGTAGATTTGGCAGACTATGACACGGCTTATTTGCGTGAGCATGTCGGCTTAGTGTTGCAGAAGAATCATATCTTTAAAGGAAGCATTGCGGAAAATATACGCTACGGAAAAACGGATGCGACTACGGATGAAATTATAGATGCAGCAAAAAAAGCATATATACACGAGCAGATTCTGGATTTACCCAATGGATATGATTCGGATGCTCATTTATTATCCGGCGGACAACAACAACGCATTGCCATTGCGCGTCTTTTTTTGAAAGATCCACCTATTATTTTCTTAGACGAACCCACAGCAAATCTAGACGCGATTGCTACGGAGCAGATAAAAAATAGTTTAGATGCAATTAAAACAGGTCGTACGGTGATTATCGTTTCGCACAGTATTTCGCAAATTATTGATGCCGAACATATTGTTGTGATGGAAAAAGGACAGATCGTAGAAGACGGTACACACGAAGAATTGTACCCCAACCACAGCGTGTACCACCGTATCTTTACTGCAATGGCAAATAGTCTGAATATCGCGAAAATTACGAAATCTATGCAGGAGCAATGATTTAGGTCTATTTTTTGCTGTAAAACAATGAAAAAGGTGACAACATAAGTATATCTTTAACGATATGTTTTATTCCGTATTACGATTGTTTATTCGCTTGGGATTAAAATGGTATGCTCCCGAACTGAAGGCCAAGAACTTGCAACTGGCTTTATATAACTATCCCACCATTGTTATAGCAAATCACCCTAACTCTTTTTTTGATGCCTTGGTGATTGCAGCGTATGCGCCGGTAAAAATTTGCTTTCTCGCAAGAGGAGATATTTTTAAACATCCGATAGCGAATGTAATTTTGCGATGGCTATATATGTTACCTGTCTATAAACGGAACGACGACGAAGACTTTGCGGTGAAGAATGATTTTACATTTGATGAGTGCATGCGACGATTGGCAGCAGGGCAGCATGTGCTGATATTTCCCGAAGGCAGATCCCGAAACCTCTGGGAATTGCAGCCTTTTATGAACGGTGGATTAACGTCGCTATTGGAACGCTCTTACAGGGCAGAGTTGCCGTTGCAAATTCAGACCTATATTTTAAATTATAATTCTTTCCGACATGTACCGAAAGCGATAGAATTGGAGGCATTACCGCCTTTGGATACGACCGAATATATAGCCGGGCATCAAGTACGAACAGCAGATATTATCCGAGATGTACGGCATAATCTCCGTGGAGCGCTGGTCGCTAGTCCTTTGGTTGACGGTCTTACTCAAGCCAAAAACAGCCGGTTTTGGCATATCCCGGCCAAAATAGGATATTACACGCAATTCTGGTTTTATCGTGTATGGCGGGATTACGTTAAAAAGAAAACTGAAGGCACTATATTCTATGATTCTTTACTCTTTTCAGTTTTATTGTTTTCGTATCCCATATTTGTTTTGTTATGTAGTGTTCTAATAGGAAAGTTTACAGGTTTTTGGATTGGTTTTTTTGTCTTTGCTTTTTTGCCTACAACGGCTTACGCCATGGTAAGATATCAACGAGCGGTAACAGAAACGGAGACGAATATTCCCAAGCGAAATTCATGGAATGAGACAACGGAACCGAACGAGAATATGGAAGATTCCGTTTAAAGAAAAGATAGGGAACTTTTGTATTTTTGTTGTTTAACCTAGCATTAAATGGAAGAGCTACAAACGTTGATGGTGATTATTTCCGCCATTGCGTTATTTATTTACGGGCTGCAAAGTTTCAGTAAGGAGATTGAACATTTTGGAGAGGAGAAACTTTCTAAGTGGATTGGAAAACTAACTAAATGGAAATTTGGAAGTTTTGCTTTGGGCGCCGTAGTTACGGGGATTATCCAATCGAGTACCTTTGTTTCATCGTTGACTGTTTCATTAGTGAATACGGGGATTATTACCTTTCGGGATAGTTTGCTTATCCTCTTGGGAACAAATATAGGTACAACAGCGACTGCTTGGATTGTGTCTTTTCAATCGTCTTTGTTAGGTCCTTTTTTCATCGTGTTGGGTACGCTGGTCAGCATGATTCCCGGGAAAGTCGCCGTTGCAGGAAAATCTATCTTTTATTTCGGATTTATTTTCTTTGCTTTAGCACTTATCGGGGATGCCATGCAACCGGTAAAGGATGATCCAGTATTAGTTGATATCCTGGCGAAAGCGAGCAGCCCTATAATGGGAATTTTTTACGGTATTGTTATTACGGTTATCGTACAATCCAGTTCGGTTGTAGTTGGATTGGTGATCGTTTTGATCAGCCAAGGAACAATCGATCTGTCTGCCGCTATTCCAATAGTTATCGGAGCCAATATTGGCACAACCTCCACGGCATTGATCATCAGTCTACGGTTTTCACCCATGTCTAGATTGGTGGCGTTATCGGCATCCTTGTTTAACGTTGTGGGCGTGTTGCTTATGTTTCCGTTTTTCGGAGTACTGGAAAATGTAGCAATATCTTTTTCTTCTATACCTGCATTGCAGGTAGCCATAGCCTTTACGATTTCGAATACCGTAACGTCACTGTTCTTCTATGTGTTTTTAAGTCCTACGATGGCCATTCTTCGAAACCACCGTTGGTATAAGGAAGCAACAATGGACTTGGAGTAGACAGATGTAGCTGCTTTAATACGAGTTGGCAACCTGAGCAATGAGCCTCGGCCAGTTTACTTTGCTTGTTTTCTCGCCTAATCGAACGATAATAAGATTTTTATGAGGATCAACAAAAATGTATTGCCCTAAAATACCCTGTGCGTAAAACTGCTCTGCGTTTTTTGTCAGCCACCATTGATACTGGTAGAAAGGGGCGCTATGTTCAGCCGTATCTAATTTAGTAGATGCTTTTACCCATTGTTCAGGAATGATTTGTGTGCCATCCCAATTCCCGTTGCGCAGATATAACCTTCCCAATTTAGCAAAATCTCTTGCGCGGGCATTTAGGCAACAGAACGTTTTTTCCAGGCCATCTTTTTTTCGATCGAGACTCCACGTGGCATCATATTCCATCCCTAGCGGTTTCCAAATCTTTTCTTCCAGATAAGAACTGATCGTTTGGGTTCTTAGAGCTCTTTCTAGTACGAGCCCGAGAAGTTGGGTTGTTCCACTGGTATAGTCAAATTTTTCACCAGGTGCGTCTTTTAGTTTCAGCTTATTAATTGCTTTTCGGAGGTTAGTGCCATAATAAAAAGTAGCTGCGTGTCCAAACGGATTTGTGTAGCTTTCGTTAAAATCCAGCCCCGATGTCATTTGTAGCAAATGTTTTATGGTGACAGTGCCAAACCCGTTCGGTTTTAATTCCGGAATGTAGTTGGTGACAGGCTCATTTACCGATTGGATTTTTCCTTCTTCAATGGCAATACCGATGAGCATAGATGTAATGGATTTTGCCATCGAGAAAGATGCTACGATGGATTCTTTAGCGTATTTGTTGAAATATCTTTCATATTGTATGCTGTCATCTTGTATAACCAAAAACGCAACTGTTTTGGTGCGATCCAAATAAGCATCAAAAGGTTCATTATTGTTATCGGTCTCGATATCTTCCGGCAGTTTTGGATGTCGCGCCTCGGGAAAGATGAAGGGTGAGGAAGAAGTTTCTATCGTTCGGTAGGGGAATATTTTATAATCAGTGATATTGGCGAAGTTATAGAACACGAATCTCCCTAGCTTGCACGATTGAAAAAAGACAACGCATAAAAGCAGAAAACATATGATTTTGGCAGTACTTTTCATAAAATCTATTCGAAGTTTATATATTAAGTCTTTTAATATACAAAAAAAGCGAAATTCTTGTATATCATAGTAGAATTTGATATCATTATGGAAGTTTATGATTAGTAAGGCAGGAGAGGAGGATATTTTTTTTGGTAAACAGCTACTACAATCAGGTATTCATGAACGTGATTTGCTATGGCCTATCCCATAAAAAAATATTAATCTTAAACCTAATTTGGAAAATAACCCCAGTTGGTAAACCATAAAACAGAAAACAAATGAACTATTCGAGAAGACAATTTTTACAATTAGCCGGCATGACGGCAGCTAGCGGAATCTTAGCCACAAACCAGGTCTTTGGTTCTGAGAGGATTTGGAAAAATAATAGCAATACCCTTAAAATTGGACTCGTTGGCTGTGGCGGACGAGGAACGGCGGCGGCAGTAGAAGCCTTATTAGCAGACCCTAACGTCATTCTAACGGCAATGGCCGATGCTTTCGATGATCACCTAGAGAAATCCTACCGTACGCTTCAAGAAAAAATGGGGGATAAGGTACAAGTTTCCCAAGACCATAAATATGTCGGTCTAGATGCATATCAGAAACTCATTAACGCTGATGTTGACGTTGTTCTATTGGCTGCTCCCCCTGCTTTTCGTCCGGCGCATCTGGAAGCAGCAGTGAACGCGGGAAAGCATATCTTCTGTGAAAAGCCTTTTGCTGTAGATGGCCCTGGACTTAGGAGCGTCATCGCTAGTGCACAAAAAGCCAAGGAAAAAAAGCTTGCTTTGGTGTCTGGTTTTTGTTGGCGATATCATTTACCAAAGCGTGAAACCTTTGGAAAAGTTCTTGACGGACAAATCGGGAATATCTTAATGGCTGAAAGCTCCTACAATACAGGAGAGTTATGGTATAAAGAGAGACAAAGTGGATGGAGTGACTTTGAATATCAACTTCGAAACTGGCTTTATTACAACTGGTTATCTGGAGATCATATTGTGGAACAGGCTATTCATAGCTTGGATATGATGCAGTGGGCTCTTGGTGATCAGCTTCCTGTCAAAGTCACTGGTAGCGGCGGAAGACAAAAAAGAACAGATCCCAAATTCGGGAATGTGTATGATCACTTTGCTGTCATATATGAATATGAAAATGGTATGAAGAGCTATTTTTCTTGTCGACAACAGAATGACACGGCTCCTTCTTATGCGGTTGAACTTATTGGTGATCAAGGAAAATGTCTGGTGGATTGTCGTACAGGAGAGCATATTATCAGTGGCAAGAATCCTTGGAAATATGACGATGAAACCAAGTTTACAGATGATAAAGCTTATGAAAAATCAGCTTCTAGAAGCATGTACCAACAAGAACACGATGAGCTTTTCGCCTCCATTCGAAACAATAAGCCTAAATATGACGGCGATTGGATGTTCAAATCCAACCAAGTGGCTCTTGCTGGTAGAATGGCTGGATACACTGGGCAAACGGTATCGGTTCAAGAAGTCCTCAATTCCGATATTGTATTATTTCCGAATAACCTTTCTTGGGATACCCAGTATAACATACCCATCGCTATCCCTGGCATTAACCCTGCAATTTAATACATGATGATTAGAAAAGATTTTATAACATCCTTATCATTCCTAGTTGGAGGTGCGGCACTGGCTCCTCTAGCTGGGTTGTCCAAAACGTTGCACCCTACCGAAGCCTTAAGGTTGAAAAAGGGGTTACAGTTTGGTATGATTAAAGAAGAACTCTCACTGGTCGACAAGTTTAAACTTGTAAAAGATCTAGGGTTTGACGGCATCGAACTCAATAGTCCGGTGCCATTTGAGATCAAGGAGCTTTTGCAGGCGAAAACACAATCTGGTATTGAAATTCCCAGTACGATTAACAAAGATCACTGGTCTAAGCCATTGTCTGATCCAGATCCTGCTGTCCGCCAATTTACTATCGATTCAGTAAAGAAATCCCTAGAAGAGACTAAAGAGCTCGGTGGGGATACCGTATTGGTAGTACCCGGCGTCGTCAATGAGAAGGTAAGTTACGAAAAGGCGTACAATAATGCGATAGATTCCGTTCGCAAACTCATTCCATACGTCGAAAAGACCGGAATTAAAATAGGTCTGGAAAATGTTTGGAACAATTTTATTCTAAGCCCTATCGAAGCACGTGATTTTGTTGACAAAATAGATCATCCACTTATAGGTTGGTATTTTGACATCGGTAATATTTTTCGATATGGGTGGGCAGAACATTGGATTGAAACACTCAACAAGCGAATTATCAAATTGCACATCAAAGAATTTAGCGTGGAGAAAATGAATAAAGAAGGTCTTTGGAAAGGGTTTGATGTTGAGCTAACAGAGGGAAGCATTAACTGGCCTGTAGTGATGAAAGCGGTAAAAGAGGTCAATTACAAAGGACAATGGTTAACTGCTGAAGTCGGTGGGGGTGATCGAGAACACTTGCAAAAAATTTCGAAGCAAATGGATAAGATACTGGAGTATTATTAATATAATATATTTTTCTAGTATACAAAAAAGACCCGCCAACTAGCGGGTCTTTTATTATTTATTGTTTTCACACCATTTGCGTGCATTCACAAAGGCTTCCAACCAAGGGCTTACCTCATCCTGTCTGTCAGCAGGATAATGTGCCCAATTCCACTGGAAGATAGAACGTTCGATATGGGGCATGGTCACGAGGTGACGCCCGGTCTTATCACAAAGCATAGCGGTGTTGAAATCCGATCCATTTGGATTATGCGGATATTGTTCGTAAGCATATTTAGCCACGATGTTGTATTGATCTTCGCTGTGGGGGAGGTTAAACTTACCTTCGCCGTGTGAAATCCATACACCCAATGTGCTGCCTGCCAAAGTAGACAACATAATGGAGTTGTTATTTTGTATTTTTACCGAAGCAAAACTAGATTCGTGTTTTTGAGATGTATTATGGAGCATTTTTCCATGAACGTCGTGATCCGGATTGATAAGTTCCAATTCCATGAATAACTGGCAACCGTTACAGATGCCGACAGACATGGTATCCGGACGCGCAAAGAAGTTTTCCAATGCCTTTTTCGCTTTCTCGTTGTAAAGAAAAGCTCCGGCCCAACCTTTTGCTGAACCCAAAACATCGGAATTAGAGAAACCGCCTACCGTACCGATAAATTGAATGTCTTCTAGCGTTTCGCGACCTGAAATTAAGTCGGTCATGTGAACATCTTTTACATCAAAACCCGCTAGATACATAGCGTTGGCCATCTCTCTTTCGGAGTTTGAACCTTTCTCGCGGATAATGGCTGCTTTTGGTCTTTTTGTCCGGTCTGCTGAACATGTAGGCTTTTTACCATTAAATTGGGATGGAAATACATAGTTCAGTGGTTGGTTTTTATAGTTGTTGTAACGCTCTTGGGCCATACCGTTTTTAGACTGTTTACTGTCCAACAAAAACGATGTTTTAAACCAGCTATCGCGTGTTTCCGCTACGTCGAATGTAAATTCATCTGCATTATTTTGGAAGGATACAGCTGTTCCGTTAATAGCTTTTCCGATTTTCACGGCCTGTATGCCCGCTTGGGATAACGCCGTTTCAAGAGCAGTGTCATTTTTCGCCTGTAATACAACAGCGATATTTTCGTTGAATAATGCTTTAACTGTATCTGCTTCACCTAATCCACTTAAATCGTATTGTGCACCCAAGTTAACGTCAGCAAACGTCATCTCCAATAAGGTCGTAATCAGCCCGCCTGATCCTACATCATGTCCTGCAGCTACATAGCCTGATAGAATGGCTTCCTGTATGGCGTTGAATGCCTTTTTAAAATAATTAGCATCCTGAACGGTTGGTGCTTCCTTACCGATTTTATTATTTATCTGTGCAAAAGAAGAACCTCCCAGCTTGAAGGTATCTTGCGCTAGATTGATATAGTAAATAGATCCTGCATTTCTTGACAATACCGGCTCAATTACTTTATTGATATCGGTACAGTTACCTGCGGCAGAGATAATCAATGTCCCCGGAGCGATTACATTTTCGCCATTCGGGTATTTTTGTTTCATCGATAGCGAGTCCTTTCCTGTAGGGATATTGATGCCCAAAGCGATGGCAAAGTCAGAACAGCCTTTTACAGCTTCATACAAACGGGCATCTTCCCCTTCGTTGTTACACGGCCACATCCAGTTTGCTGAGAGTGATACACCAGCTAAACCATTTTTGATAGGCGCGAACACTAAATTCGACAAGGCTTCAGCAATGGCATTGCGAGAACCCGCAACAGGATCAACCAGAGCCGTCAACGGTGAATGGCCGATGCTGGTTGCAATACCTTCTGTTGAGTTGTAGTCCAATGCCATAACACCCACGTTGTTCAATGGAAGTTGTAAAGGACCTGCACATTGTTGTTTGGCAACGCGACCGCCCACACAACGATCTACTTTGTTCGTCAACCAATCTTTAGAAGCAACAGCTTCCAATTGCAATATCTGTCTTAAATAGGTGGAAATTTCGTTCACATCGTAAGAGAGATCTGCATATTGACGGTCGATCTTGCTGTCTTTCATCACTGTTTTTGGAGAAGAACCAAAGAAGTCCGCCAAATCGTAATCCATTGGTTTTTCTCCAGTTGATTTCGACTGGAAAGTAAATCGGTGGTCTCCCGTAACGTCACCTACGGTATACATTGGTGCACGTTCACGATCCGCTACTTTTTTCAGTATTTCAATATCTTTGTCGGCAATGACCAAACCCATGCGCTCTTGGGATTCATTGCCGATGATTTCTTTTGCTGATAGGGTAGGGTCGCCTACAGGCAATCTATCCATATCGATTAACCCGCCGGTTTCTTCCACCAGTTCTGACAAACAGTTGAGGTGTCCGCCTGCACCGTGGTCATGAATCGAAACGATCGGGTTATTGTCCGATTCTACGAAGGCACGGATAGCATTTGCCGCCCGTTTTTGCATTTCGGGATTAGAACGTTGGATGGCGTTCAATTCGATACCCGAACCGAAAGCACCTGTGTCGGCAGAAGATACCGCCGCACCCCCCATACCGATACGGTAGTTTTCGCCACCGAGAATTACAATTTTATCACCTGTTTTTGGTGTATGTTTTTTCGCTTGGTCTGCTTTACCATAGCCGACACCACCGGCTTGCATGATGACTTTGTCATAGCCTAATTTCCGGCCTCCTTCTTCATGTTCAAAGGTTAGTACAGAACCCGCGATCAAAGGCTGTCCGAATTTATTGCCAAAGTCAGAAGCTCCATTGGATGCCTTAATAAGGATGTCCATGGGTGTTTGATACAACCACGGACGTTCTTTCATGCCATTTTCCCACGGCCTGTCCTGAGCGGAACCGAAGGATCTGTCTTCTGTAGAAACTGACTCAAGGCGTGAGTAAGCGGTCATATACACAGCAGTACCCGCCAAAGGCAACGCTCCTTGACCTCCTGCCAACCGGTCACGGATTTCACCACCCGAGCCTGTAGCGGCACCGGCAAATGGCTCTACGGTTGTGGGAAAGTTATGTGTTTCGGCTTTAAGCGATAGTACAGATTCAAATGCTTTTTCTTCGTAAAAGTCCGGCTTGTCTGCCGATTTAGGCGCAAACTGGGTAACCTTTGGTCCTTTAACGAATGCTACGTTATCTTTATAAGCCGAAACAATTTCATTTGGATTGGTTTCAGATGTTTTTCTGATCAGCTTGAATAGGGACCATGGTTGCTCTTCACCGTCAATGATAAAGGTTCCGTTGAATATTTTGTGACGGCAGTGTTCAGAATTTGCCTGTGAAAACGCAAAAACTTCGGAGTCCGTCAGCTTACGTCCGAGTTTCTCGGAAAGGTTGTTTAAATATTCCACTTCTTCGGGACTCAAAGCTAAACCCTCCGAGTTATTGTATGCATCAATATTGTCAATTTCCAGAATAGGTTCTGGCTGGATATCGATAGTGTACATGTCTTGTGTCAGTACGGCATATTTTTGCGAAATCATCGGGTCGAAATCCGTGAAGTTTTCGTCTACCGGATGAAATTCTTCAATGCGGATAATGCCTTGAATACCCATGTTTTGCGTAATTTCAACAGCATTGGTACTCCAAGGGGTTACCATCGCAGCGCGAGGACCGACATAATAGTCGTCTAACGTCTGTTCGTCGAGCTTTTTTGCGTTTCCGAAGAGCCAGTTTAATCTGGAAACATCTTCTGCCGATAAGTCGTTTTGGGTTTGCACACCATACACGGTGCGGCTTGGGTTCATAAAGAAATGAATCATTACTAATGGTGTATTTTGAACGTTCTTCAAATCAAAGTACAAATATACGGAGTATTTTAGTAATGTAGCGTATCTTAACTGCTATTTCCGATAACACGTATATTTTTATTACTTTTGTTGAAACCATTGGTTAAATATGTCTAATATCACCATGAATATAAACAGTGATTTTGAAACGTCAAAAATCAGTTTTGACGATTTTCGTGAAATCATTTTAAAAGATTATAGATTAGCGGTTGAAAGCCGGATTGCAAGCCTGTCGGGTCGCAAGGAGGTATTAACTGGAAAGGCAAAATTCGGAGTATTTGGTGATGGTAAGGAGATCGCGCAAATTGCGTTGGCTAAAGTATTCCAGCCTGGCGACTGGCGCTCTGGCTATTACCGGGATCAAACATTTGCCTTTGCTTTGGGTATATCTAGTATTTATCATTTCTTTTCACAACTATATGCCAATCCTGATCTGGAAGCTGATATATCCTCCGGCGGACGGCAAATGAACTGTCATTTTTCTACACAACTGCTTGATAAGGAAGGAAATTGGTTAAATCAGACGGAGCAGAAGAACTCCGCTTCCGATATTTCGACAACGGGCGGACAGATGGCGCGTGTTATGGGACTGGGTCTAGCATCTAAATTATATAAGGAAAATCGAAACCTGGATTATCTGACCTACTTTTCGCGCCAAGGAAGAGAAGTTGTTTTTTGTACCATTGGGAATGCTTCTACATCAGAAGGCGTTTTTTGGGAAACACTTAATGCTGCGGCAGTAAAGCAAATTCCGGTTGTTATTTCCGTTTGGGATGATGGCTATGGGATATCCGTCCCGAATGAGGTACAAACGGCGAAAGCCGATATATCTGAAGTGCTAAAAGGTTTTCAACGTGAAAACGATAGCAACGGCATTGAGATATTTAAAGTGCGTGGCTGGGATTATCCAGCTTTATGCGAAGTTTACGAACAAGCGGCTCGTTACGCCCGAGAGGAGCATGTACCATGCGTCGTTCATGTTACGGAGTTGACACAGCCGCAAGGGCATTCTACATCTGGATCACACGAACGCTATAAATCGGCCGAACGACTAGAATGGGAAGATGCATTCGACTGTAATCTGAAGATGCGGGATTGGTTGTTGCAATCGGGTATTGCACAAGAAGAGGAATTGAAAGATTTGGAAAAAGAAGCCAAAGAATTCGTCCGTCAGGAACAGCGACGTGCATGGGCGGATTATCACAAAACGCTTCAAGTTGATTTAGATGAAGCAATAGCGTTGCTATCGGATATTGAAAATCCAATAACAGAAGTGCCACTAAAGACCTTACAGTCGTTGGCAGAACCATCTTTGAAAGAAGTTTATGCCAATGTAAGAAGGGCAATTCGAGATTTAAGGGGGATATATTCGTCTGAGAAAGATGTATTGATGGCTTGGTATACCCAAAAACAGGAGCAAAATTTTGGCCGGTATAACGATAAGTTATTTTCTGAAACGCTCGATTCTCCATTAAAAAAAGATGGGATCTCTGCCCATTATGAAGAAGACGTTTCTATTGTGGATGGTAGAGAGGTATTGAATGCTTGTTTTGATGCCAATTTTAGGCGTGATGAACGTATTGTAGCGTTTGGTGAAGATGTTGGAAAAATAGGGGATGTTAACCAAGGTTTTGCCGGGTTGCAAGAACAGTTTGGCGAATTACGTATTTTTGATACCGGTATCCGTGAATCTGCTATTATCGGAAAGGGTATTGGCTTGGCATTGCGTGGTTTACGCCCCATCGCTGAAATCCAATATCTTGATTATTTGATCTATGCCATGCCGGTATTGAGTGATGATTTGGCGTGTTTGAGTTATCGCACGAAAGGAACGCAGAAAGCACCTGTCATTATCCGTACTCGAGGCCATCGATTAGAGGGTATCTGGCATTCTGGCTCACCTATGACTGTACTGCTTGGAGGACTTCGTGGTTTGCATATTTGTGTACCGCGCAATATGACACAGGCGGCTGGTATGTATAATACACTTTTGCGATCTGATGAACCTGCGCTGGTAATAGAATGTCTCAACGGCTACCGATTAAAGGAAAAGATGCCTGCTAATGTTGGTGATTTTATGGTCCCAATTGGGATAGCGGAACAGATACGCGAAGGGAGGGATATTACCGTCGTGTCTTATGGCGCTACGTTGCGTGTTGTGCAGGAAGCAGCCATCGAACTGGAGAAACTAGGAATTTCTTTAGAGATTATCGATGCACAATGTTTACAACCTTTCGATCGAACAGAAATTTGCCGTCAATCATTAGAGAAAACCAATAAATTATTGGTGGTAGACGAAGATATGCCGGGTGGCGCAGCAGCATTTATTATGCAGGAGATATTGGAAAAGCAAAATGGCTATTATCTGTTGGACGGACAACCTCGGACGCTTTCAGCGAAACCTAACCGTCCACCGTATGGATCTGATGGGGATTATTTTACAAAACCATCTGTAGATGATGTCGTTGAATTAGCATACGAAATGATGAGTGAATATAACGAAAGTGTATTCCCGAGATTGTTTTAATTATAACTATGTAGAGACGCAGTATCGGCGTCTCTACAGTTAATCTTTATAGGCTTTAAATCGTAGAAGGTGGTCAGCTAATACCAATGCTGTCATCGCTTCGACGATAATAACCGCACGTGAGACAACACAGGGATCGTGACGTCCTTTGCCTGAAATAGTGGTGCTATCACCAGCCTCGTTTAATGTTTCCTGATCGCGCATAATCGTAGCAACCGGTTTAAAAGCTGTACGGAACATAATATCCATACCATTGGAAATACCGCCTTGGATACCACCCGAGAAATTGGTGCGGGTGCGTACCTGTTCTTCTTCTTTTACGAATATATCGTTGTGTTCGGAACCTTGCATCTCCGAACCGCTGAATCCCGAACCGTATTCAAACCCATGAACAGCGTTAATGCTCAACATAGCCTTTCCTAGATCCGCATGTAATTTATCGAAGACAGGTTCGCCAAGCCCAACGGGTACGCCGCGTACTACAGTTGATATTTTTCCACCGATGGTGTCTCCTGCTTTTCTTATCGAATCAATAAGGGCAATCATTTCATTTGCTGTTGCAGGATCTGCACAGCGGGCAATGTTGCTTTCCCGTATGTCGAGTAGTGCTGACAAATTAGTGGTGTCCAAATTGGGAGCTTCCAACGTACCCACAGCTGAAACATGAGCAAAAATTTCAATACCCTGGCTCTTGAGGTATAGTTTGGCTATAGCGCCTGCTGCGACCCGTGCCGCTGTTTCCCTTGCGGAAGATCGTCCACCACCACGATAATCCCGGATACCATACTTCTGTTGATAGGTGTAGTCGGCATGCGATGGACGGTATTTATCCGCAATATGGGAATAGTCTTTAGATCGTTGATCTTCATTCGGTATCAGAACGGCAATAGGTGTACCTGTTGATTTTCCTTCGAAAACACCAGATAGGATTTGAGCGACATCGCTTTCCTTACGTTGCGTTGTAATTTTAGATTGTCCTGGCTTCCGCTTATCCAGCTCCGATTGTATGAAATCTTCGTCTATATCGATGTTGGGGGGGCAACCATCGATAATAACACCAATCGCTTTTCCATGCGATTCGCCAAAGGTTGTTATCTTAAAAAGGTGACCAAATGAATTTCCTGCCATGATGTAATTTTTCTAGTTGTTTAACTGTTTACCTATTGCTCGATGGTGAAGCCCTGTTGTTGCAGGTGTTCCCAAAAATTGGGGTAAGACTTCTCCACCACCACCGGGTCGTTAATCGTTACTTCGTCAAAAATCAATGCCAATGGCGCGAATGCCATGGCCATCCGATGGTCTTCATACGTGTCAAATGTAACTTGTTTTGGCGCGTAAGCTTCCTTTGCTTTGATATGATAGGTTTCGCCATCAGCGACTATCGTAGCACCAAACTTTTCTATTTCGTTTTTCAACGCGGCCAATCGGTCTGTTTCTTTTATTTTCAAGGTTTCCACACCCGTTATGGAGATATCGCGACGAATAGCGGCTGCCAATGCGACGATTGTTTGCGCCAAATCCGGACACGCCTTAAAATCAAATAGTACCTTATCAGTGCCTTCGTTAACCTTTGCAATATGTAATCCGTCCTCCTGAAAAGAGCTAGCTACCCCAAAGTGTGTCATGATATCCACAATGGCGATGTCACCTTGTAAGCTGTGTGCTTTTAAACCTGGTAACACGACTTCTCCTTTTTTAGATAAAGCTACTATAGCATACCAATAGGACGCCGCACTCCAATCCGGTTCAACATAAATTGTTGTCGGTTTAAATTCCTGTGGTGCTATTTCAATAGTATTGTCTATCCAAGTATGGGATATTCCAGCTTCCTGCAACATGTCCAAGGTCATAGTGACATAAGGCCTAGATGTCAGTTCTCCTTCAATTTCCAACACAAGCCCTTGTTTTAGAGAAGCGGCTATAAGGAGGAGAGACGATAGGTATTGACTACTGACATTTCCTTTAATATGGACGCTCTGTTTTTTCTGCACCATTCCGCCTTTGATTTCCAATGGAGGAAAGCCGCTCTTTTTCTCATATTCAATGTTTGCACCGAGTGTTTTCAATGCATCTACCAAGATGCCGATAGGACGCTGTTGCATGCGTTCCGTACCGGTAAGGATAAAATTGCCTTCTACCAGATTCAGGTAAGAGGTAAGGAAACGCATAGCTGTTCCCGCAGGACCAATATCCACCGTGACGGATTCTCCCGTTTCACGGGACGTGTCCGCCAATGTGAGCGCCTTTTTCATAATGACAGTATCAGCGGCAGCGGATAGATTTTCTACTTTAACTGCTCCTCGGCTTAGCGCTTTTATAATAAGAGCACGGTTACTCTCTGATTTGGAACCAGTAAGTTGAACCGTGCCTTGTATTACTTTCGACGGACGACGAAGTGTAAGTGGTATCGAACTCATTTATGCCTCCGCCACAGATTTTGCGTTCATCACTTCATTTTGCTTGCGAATAGACTCGTTGTGCAACAATTCCAGGTATTTAGTTGCAAAGTCTTCGCTAAGTGACAATGCTTTCGCAAGTTGAACTCTTTTTTCTACGATTTCATCCCAACGACTAACCTGTAGGATAGTTACGTTATTATCACGTTTGTACTCTCCGATTTTTTCAGCAATTTTCATGCGGTCGCCAATTTGCTTTAGGATTGCGTCGTCTAACTTATCTATTTGCTGACGCAATTCGGCAAGTTTATCATCGAAAACTGGATTGTTGGATTCTGGATGGCGAACCGATAAGTGGTCGATCAAGTCTGCTAATGCAGCAGGAGTTACTTGTTGTTTTGCATCAGTCCACGCTACCGAAGGATCGATATGTGATTCTACAATCAAACCCTGTTGGTCCATATCCATTGCCTTTTGTGCAATGTAAGGGAGCAGTTCGCGATTTCCACAGATGTGGCTAGGGTCATTGATGATAGGAAGCTCAGGACACGCTGATTTCAACTGGACGGCTAAATCCCACATCGGTTCGTTACGGAAAGCAGTTTTCTCAAAAGAAGAGAATCCACGGTGGATAGCTCCTAGTTTTTTAATACCGGCGCGGTTGATGCGTTCTAATGCGCCAATCCATAAAGAAAGGTCTGGGTTAACGGGATTTTTAACTAATACAGGTACATCAACACCTTGTAATGCATCGGCAATTTCCTGTACAGTAAATGGATTTGCTGTAGAACGTGCGCCCACCCATAGGATGTCTACACCAGCAGCCAACGCTTCTTCTACATGTTTAGCTGTGGCTACTTCTGTCGCGGTCAATAGACCTGTTTCTGCTTTGGCTCTTTTTAGCCATTCCAAACCTACGTTCCCTATTCCTTCAAACTCGCCTGGGCGGGTACGGGGTTTCCAGATTCCTGCCCGTAACACGTTTACTTTTCCTGTGTTTGCCAATAGATGTGCGGTAGAGACTACTTGTTCTTCTGTCTCCGCACTGCACGGCCCTGCAATAATTAACGGTTTATCGCCTGTATCTATCCAAGATTTTAAAGGAACGATATCTAATGTATGTTTCATATTTTTATACTTAATCTTTTTATATTATACTTTTTCGTTTTTTACGTATTCCCCCATAATGGTGAAATTTATGGTGTGTTTCAATACTTTGCGGATAGCTGCATCGTAGTCGCTTTGCTTTTTCCATTCTACATCTACATAGAAATCGTATTCGTTTCGACGACCTATTACAGGCATAGATTGGATTTTGCTTAGATTTACATTTTGCTCCGAGAAACATTGTAGCACATTAGCTAAAGCACCTACCGCATTTCCTGTTTGAAAGGATAGGGAGGCTTTGTTTGCATTTTTTTGTTCGATGATCTCATTCGACAAGATTAAAAAACGTGTCGCATTTTTCTTATTGGTTTCTATTCTTTTTTCCAAGATTTCTAAACCATATAATTCGGCCGCCGCGACACTAGCAATTGCCGCGGTATTGGTGAGCTTATTTTCGATAATGCTTTTGGCACAGGCGGCAGTATCCATTCCCTCCTTTATTGTCCAATCCGGATGTTCACTTAAAAATTCATCGCATTGACGGATAGCAATCGGGTGTGATTCAACGAATTTTATATCTGAAAGTTTTGCGCCAGGTAATGCCAGCAAGTTTTGTTGTATATTTAAGTGTACTTCGCCAATGATGTGAAATTTATAATCACGAAGTAGATTGTAATTAGGCAAAATGCTGCCCGCAATAGCATTTTCTATGGCCATAACGACATAATCCGCTTTGCCATGTTTAAGCATCTCACAGGTCTTTTTGAAAGATTCGCACTCCAAAATTTCGATATCCTCATCGCCGAAATATTTATGAGCGGCTTCTTCGTGAAAGGAGGCTTTAACGCCCTGTATTGCAATTTTTGTTTTCATCCAATTATTATATTGATGAGTTAAGTGTTTCAGATATCAATGAGCTCGTCCTACAAAAAAAGTCCCGAACATCATCCGGGACTTTTTGTCTATTCACACAAACACATAAAATCCCGGCTTTACGTTTTAAAGTAAAAGTTGCCAAAATAAAAGTATGTGTTGTGTATCATCATGTCTCAAATTCTACAATCCAAAAGTAGAATTATTATTTTATATATGCAAAATAAATTTAAAAATAAATGCTTTTTTACTGTGAATTTGATATAAAAAATAAGTATTTTTTAGTTAAAATTTTGATTATTTTTTCTTAAAAATAATGGTGTTTTTTATGTTTGTTTTTGTGTCATTGTTTTTTTTAAAATGTTTGTTATATAGTATATTGTGTGTTTTTTTTACTTTAATTTTATATAAAATTATTTATTTTTTATCGTTTTTTTATGATATTTTATATCTAATTTTTTGTGAAAAAAATAGGTTTATTTTAATATATTATTAAGTGTAAATTGATGTGTATTATTGAAAATAAGCTGCTCTTAATGAGGCTAGGGTGCCGGTTTATATTTGAGATCTAGTCCGGTTTGGAGAAGAATACATAATTTCATTCCTTTGTTTTTTCTATGTTATACGTACTCATTAGCGTTATGTGCAGTGTCACGGTGTCGATTGTTATTAAACTGGCTAAACAGCGTGGGATACAGCATCTCCATTTAATTGTTTGGAACTATCCCGTGGCGGCATTGGCGACTTTATTGTTTTTAAAGCCGGGGGCGACTACGGTTGTGTTAAGTACATTACCATGGGGATTATATTTGTCGTTAGCGGTACTTCTACCATTGATATTTTTATGCATTGCGTACGCTATTCAATACAGTGGTATAGTCAAAACGGAAATTGCACAACGTCTTTCGTTGTTTATCCCATTGTTAGCTTCATTTTTTATTTTTCATGAAACTATAGGTGTGTCCAAATTGTTGGGTATAGCAGTGGGGATTGCGGCTATCCTATGCTCCATTGGATGGAAAAAAGGTGGTATAGTTAAACGCAAGGGAACGTGGGGTTATGCGGTGGCGGTTTTTTTTGGAATGGGGATTATTGATATTTTATTCAAAAAGGTAGCACTTTATAAACAAGTCCCTTATACTTACTCCATGTTGCTGATATTTATTTTGGCTATCGTCGTTTCTTTTCTTTTACTCACTTACCGCATTGCAATCAAGAAAGAACGTATACAATTTAAGTCTGTCATTTGGGGAATCCTTTTGGGATTGTTTAACTTTGGTAATATCTTGTTTTACATGAAGGCCCATCAAGCATTATCGAACAGTCCGTCTGTCGTCTTTACTGGGATGAACATTGGTGTTATTTTGTTAGGAGCGATTGTTGGTGTCGGTTTTTTTGGTGAACGTCTGACACGATTGAACAAGATAGGGTTATTATTAGCTGTTATTTCCGTTTTAATCATTGCATATCTGTGAGTTTGTTTGAAGATACATATTTAACCATTGAAAAGCCAAGTGAAGGATTGTTTAGGGATAGAGGTAGCAAGTTCATTGCTTATGCTTACCCTTTTAAAAATGAAGATACACTAAAAGATATCATTGCTGAATTAAAGGCGCTACACCCCAAGGCACGCCATCATTGCTGGGCGTACCGCTTAACGCCAGATCGTTCTATTTTTCGATTGAACGATGATGGAGAACCATCGGGAACCGCAGGTCGTCCCATTTTAAACACCTTATTATCGAAGGATGTCACGAATGTATTGGTTGTGGTGGTACGTTATTTCGGCGGTACATTATTGGGCGTTCCGGGATTGATAAACGCTTATAAAACAGCTACACAAGAAGCGTTGGATGCTGCTGAAATTGTGGAGAAAACAGTTAACGATGTTTATCGCATTACTTTTGATTATTTGCAGATGAATGATGTTATGCGTTTGGTTAAGGAAGAAAATTTGCCTATTTTAAAACAAGAGTTCGATAACAACTGTTCTATGGATGTTGAAGTGAGGAAGTTACTAGTTAACCAGGTTGTCCAGAAACTCGACAAGTTAGATGGTGTTCAATATGCATATCTTCATACTTTATGATAACTGATTCAGAACTAATACTTAATGCCGACGGAAGTATTTATCACCTTAATCTGTTGCCAGAGGATTTGGCACCCACTATTGTTTTAGTGGGCGATCCCGATAGAGTGGGAGAAGTATCTCGTTATTTTGACCGAATCGATGTAAAAAAAGGTAAGCGTGAATTTATTACCCATACAGGTGTGTTGCGAAATAAGCGTATCTCTGTTATCTCGTCCGGGATTGGTACGGATAATATTGATATCGTTTTCAATGAAATTGATGCATTGGTCAATATTGACTTTGAAACACGTACGTTAAAAGAACAATTAATCAGTCTGGACATTATCCGTATCGGAACCTCCGGTTCGATACAAGGTGATATTCGGATGGGGACTATCTTGGCTAGCGAATATGCGATAGGCCTTGACGCGTTGATGCAGTATTATGTGAAAAATTATTCGGAAGAAGAAAAAGTTATCCAACATGCCGTGATGAACCATTTTGGCACATTGGGCTGTACCCCTTATGTTGGCAGTGCCAGTAAAAGACTGATCAATCGCATAGCTCGGGATCTTCCAAAAGGTATAACAATGACCACACCGGGATTTTATGGGCAAGGCCGGTCAATGAGAACAAGAAATGCGTATCCTGATCTTATACGAAAAGCAAACGCATTTCAGCTACAAGGAAGATCTATTACGAATCTGGAAATGGAAACGGCAGGTGTTTATGCTTTAGCAAATATGTTTGGACACCATGCACTTTCTATTAACGCTATTCTTGCAAGTAGACTACACGATGCTTTTTTGGATAATCCGAAAGAGGTTATAGACAAGGCTATACGGTTTGTGCTGGAAAGGATTTAACTAGGTTTGATTACTTCCCTTCTCTTTTTAATTTATCTCTTATTAACTGATCTATTACCTCGACCCGACGATAGACAACTTGAGTTGTTTCAACTAGGTTTTTGTATTTGTCAAATATCTCTCTCGCTAACTCAGTGTAATGAAAGAAAAGTTCTTCTACTTTGCCGTATTCCTCTAGAAACGCTTGATGATCATCATCTAACGATACCGTATGGACGGATACCTCCTCATAGCGAGGGTAGACCTCGTCGAGTGCATTGAAATATTTAGGTTCGATTACTGCATCATCTTCGTATATATTTTCTATATCACGGTTATATATCCCCGTCAGGTCGACCACTTTTTCGTAGAGATTTTGTATATCCACGTTGTGTTTATCACAGGTAATAAAAAAGGTACCGATATCAATGGTGATTTCACCGTCAAAAAGTTCTTTATCCTCCAATTCTGTAACACCAAGCCAATCTTCTAGTATTTCCAGCTCCTGTTCAATGCCTAAACGTCGAAATGATAAGTCTTCAATGGTGTCATCTACATCTTTTAATTCGGTTTCTATTTTCGATACGTGCTCTTTGATTTCCCAAGTTTTATCATGTGCCTCATAATAGGATCGTAACGCTTCCTGCTCAAATGGAGGGGGAGTAATTTCGTCATCAAAATCGAGTGTGATATCTTTTAATGGGTGTTCTTTAACAATTGTTTTTATCATATCGTGCTTTGCTGTACCGTTCGTTAAAGTTATCGAATTTATTTAAGAAATAGAAGCTAGCCCATTGTATAGCATAAATGGATCGAGCGCAATCGGCTTTTTTACGATTACCCGTTTAACCCTTTACGACTTGAATCAAATCGCAATAGGATAAATAAGAGAATAGTAAAACTCCATAAAGAAGAACCTCCGTAACTGATGAAGGGTAGTGGAATACCGATAACGGGGACTATACCGATCGTCATGCCGATATTGATAAAGAAATGGAAAAATAGAATAGAGGCTACACCGTAGGCATAAATGCGTGCAAAAGCCGTTCGTTGGCGCTCCGCGATGTTTACTAAACGAAGCAACAATGTAAGATAGATGGCTATAAGTACGGTAGAGCCTACAAATCCCCATTCTTCTCCGATGGTACAGAAAATAAAATCGGTACTTTGTTCTGGAACGAATTTGTATTTAGTTTGTGTCCCTTGTAGAAAACCCTTGCCCAGCAGCTGTCCCGAACCGATGGCTATCTTGGACTGATTGAGATTGTATCCTTCTCCACGGGGATCGTGCATTTTTCCTAAAATAACATCAATTCGATTACGTTGATGTGATTGTAAAACATGTTCATAAGCATAGTCTACACAAAGTACATATACGCTACATGCAAGAAAGAGTATGCCGACGTTGATAATATATTTTCTTTTTTTTCGTAGCGAGTAGATCAGCAATCCCGCAATTAGTGCCAAGATGCCAATAATCACCCATTGATTGACCAGAAGTGCAGATATGAACAACAGAATAGCTAATCCACCTAACAGCAAGAGTGTGTTTCCGACGTAACCTTCGCGATAAAAGACAAAAATCAAGGCGAAGAAAGCCAGAGCAGAACCTGTGTCGGGTTGGAGCATGACCAATGCGACAGGTAGGAGAACAATCAACGCACCTATAAGGAGTGTTTTGATATTCGGATTTTTATTTGTTTGAGAGCTAAGATAGGACGCTAGAAGTAAACATGTGGCCAATTTACCAAACTCGGAAGGTTGTAAGCGGAAGCTACCCAGCGGTATCCATGCTTGATTCCCGCCGACATTCCGACCGATAATCAATACCAAGATCAACAATAAAATAACCACAATATAGATTAATGGAGACGTCGAAATAAAAAACTTGGCATCAATAATCAAAATGCTGAATCCAATAATCAGGGCAGTGAAAATGTAAATAGATTGTTTACCATAGTTTGTCGCCATACTAAAAATACTGGGCTGTTCCGGATCGTAAACGGCGGCATAAATATTAAACCATCCAATTAAGCAAAGAGCGAACCACAATAGAATA
This sequence comes from Sphingobacterium chuzhouense, assembly GCF_014692525.1. Classification (GTDB taxonomy): domain Bacteria; phylum Bacteroidota; class Bacteroidia; order Sphingobacteriales; family Sphingobacteriaceae; genus Sphingobacterium; species Sphingobacterium chuzhouense. The sequence continues at coordinate 482,028 of NZ_JACNYL010000003.1, read as the reverse complement.
GTGAACCAGTCGATACGGCCAAAAAAACTTTTTTCTCTCATTTTACTGATGTCCCTTTCTTATCTGACTGTGATGTACAAAAAGCTCACGTCTCGGTTCTGTAGCCTGCGTTCCTGATGTACCAGGTTGTCTTGTTTGCTTCTTACTGTTTGAGGTACTTTTGTTCAATTCCTCTTCCTTTTTAGTCTTCGGTTTAGGAAGGAAATTGGCATTAAAGATGCGGTCTTGCTCGTATTTGGGCAAAGAGATCGTATCCTTGAGGTATTTTTCGACGAGCATATTGGCAATGGGACCTGCCCATACGCCACCATACCCGGCATTTTCTACAAACACCGCAATGGCTATTTTAGGGTTTTCACGCGGAGCAAAAGCAAAAAATACCGCATGGTTTTCACCATGTGGATTTTGCACTGTTCCCGTCTTTCCACACATTTCCACACCCGGAACGCGTACCCGGTATCCTGTTCCACCCGGAACATTCACAGCGCGACGCATTCCTTCGATAACAGGCTCATAGTATTTAGCCTCTACGCCGGCACTTATTTTTTCCTTAAATTCATCTTTTACGATTCCTTTTTCACCAATTGCCTTAACGAGATGCGGACGGTAATAAAAACCACGGTTAGCGACGATAGCCATAATGTTAGCCATTTGCAGCGGGGTAATGCCCATCTCACCTTGCCCGATGGATAAGGAAATGTTAAAACTGGAACGCCATTTATCATTGCCATAACGCTTGGTGTAAAAATCGGAAGTAGGTATTAAACCTGGTTTTTCACCCGGGAGGTCTATGCCCAATGTATGACCTAGACCAAATTTACCCAATGCTTCACGCCAAAGGTCGTAAGCCTTCGGGCCGGACATGCCCCGAGAGTCGATCATCCGTGCGTACGTGTATCCGTAGTATGTATTGCAGGATGTCTGTATTGACTTTACCAGACTGGTAGCGCCGTCTACGTGAGTACATCGCATAATCGCCCTTCCTCCTCCGTAACGATATCCTCCAGGGCAATAAAATACTGTTTTTTCATCGATAACACCCGCTTGTTGTGCCGTTAGTGCAGCAACGACCTTAAAAACCGATCCGGGAGGATAGGAGGCTTGAATGGGACGGATAAACATGGGGCGAGTCTCGTCCCGTAAGAGTTTCATGTAGTTGTTGCCACGTTGTCTTCCCACCATCATGTTCGGATCGTAGGATGGCGCACTGACAAAAGTTAAGATTTCTCCAGTAGCCGGCTCAATGGCGACAACGGAGCCCATTTTGTTTTTCATGAGCTTTTCCGCCAGTATTTGTAGATCGTGGTCAATAGTCGAAACCAAACCATCTCCTGCCACTGCAAGCGTGTCGTACTTACCCTCCATAAAAGAGCCTTTTGGCCTATTGAGCGCATCTACCATCTGATTTTTTACACCTCGCTGTCCACGTAGAAGTTCTTCGTAAGAACGCTCAATACCAGTCGCACCAATATAATCGCCCGGACGATAAAAGCCTTCGGATCGTTCAATATCTTTGTCATTTACCTCTTGGATATATCCTAAAAGTTGTGGTGCAATGCTGTCCGGATAACTTCTAACTGTCCGGTTCTGTACATAGAATCCGCGGAATTTGTATAAGTGCTCTTGCAACTGTGCATAGGTTGCTGCAGATAACTGTTTTTCAAATATGGAAGGACGGTAAGGTGAATGTGTACGAGCTTTATCCATTCTTGTTTGGAATCCCTCGCGGTCGATGTCGATCAACTGACATAAAAGTGCCGTGTCAATTTCTTTTGCTTCAATAGGGGTCACCAGCAAATCGTACACCGGTTCGTTTTGTACCAGAACTTTTCCGTTTCGGTCATAAACCACACCTCTTGCAGGATATACTACTACTTTACGTAATACATTGTTATTAGCTGACAATAAGTAAGTTTTGTCAATAACTTGAATATAGAACAGGCGAGCTACTATAACAATCGCTATAGTGATAAAAATTCCCTGAATAACAAATTTACGAGCGAAAAAACTATTCATGAACGTAAAGCCCTTATTTAAATGCTACCAATGCGTGACTTTCTTTTATAGACCAGCAGACTCATCAATAGGATGATACAAGTTGTAAATATACTACTTAAAATAGTACTTGCCAGTGTATATAGAAAATTAGAGAACGTAAACGTTTCTATAAGAAAAAGAAAGAAATGATGCACAAATGTACCAAAAAATACGTAGGATAGGAACCATTTAGTGCCCATTATCCCTAAGGAAGGTGTGTTAAAAGACTCTTTCAGTTCGACTTCTATGGTAATCTTATGGAAAAATATGCGAAATAGCGCTAATCCCACGCATGCTGCAGCATGTACGCCAACGGAATCGTAAAAAGCATCTATGGTTAATCCCGTTAAAAAGGAAATTAGAAACAGTAATAAATTTGGTAATCCTATTGGCAAAAGAAAGATGAAAAAGATATATGGATAAGTGGTCGCTACGTTGTAGTAGCCGATATTTTTAAATAAGGCTACCTGTAACAATACCATGATAATAAATCGGACAATATTTATGATGATTACTCTACCCATTGTCTTGGCTGTCAGCTTCTAATTCTTCTTTTTCTTTAATTAATAAATCTTTTACCACATATACATGATGTAAATTGCTGAAATTTGTAGATAGCTCTATCTTTAAATCTAAAAAGCTCTCTCCAGATGTTATGCCTGTTTCTACGATTTTTCCCACCTGGATGCCTGCCGGAAATAAAGAAAACCCAGAAGTATATACTTTTTCGCCTTTCTTAACCTGAACGTGATTCGGGATATCTCTTACCATTCCGTAACGGGGATCTATGCTGCTTCCCCAGACCAATGAGCCGATTACTTCGGAGCTATCCAACGTAACAGAAATTCTAGTGTCCGGATGCAATAACGACTGAACAGAACTGAAATGAGGAGAGGTTTGAAGCACCACGCCGACCACCCCATTGGAGGTGATAACACCCATACCTTTCTCTATACCATCAGCAGATCCCTTGTCGAGCGTGAGGTAATTATTCTTTCTATGGATACTATTGTTGGCAACATTCGCTACAATAAAAGCATATCGTCCCTGTTCGATGGAATCTACAATATGAACCGTGTCTGCAGAAGTATCAGCCTGGAGGAGATTTTGGATCTGTTGCCTCAACAACACATTTTCAGCAGCCAATTCCTCATTCGTTTCATTTAAGGAGAGGTAACTTTTCCAGGAGTTCACTTGTTCATAATATGAACCAATGATAACATGAGATGAATTGATAAAAGAAGATCGTTGGAAATTGTTGTTACGCACAACTAAGATAATGGATATTACAAAAAAGAGAATAAACCAAAATATAGCATTATATCTAACCAGAAATAGCCAAAGGTTTCTCATGTGTTTTGGTTTCTATTATTTAGCTGTCAACAAGAGGTAGAAAACGCTGTGAAGTATCTACAACATGTGTTATAAGCAAGTGTTGATATACTTCGATAGACCTCAGTATGACACAGGCTATAGTTCTAAATACAATTCAGCCTCAATGAATTATAATGCTTCTACTGCATTAAAAATTTAAATCTTCCAATGTTTTTCAACGCTATGCCTGTACCTCTAACTACGGCACGTAGTGGATCTTCGGCTACATGCACTGGAAGTTTTGTTTTTGCCTGTATACGTTTATCTAAACCTCGTAATAACGCGCCCCCTCCTGTGAGGTATATACCAGTTTGATATATATCTGCTGATAATTCGGGAGGTGTAATTTCTAATGCTTTTAGGATAGCCTCCTCGATTTTCGAAATTGATTTATCCAAACAATGCGCAATCTCCGTATACGATACGGTGATCTGTTTTGGAATCCCTGTCATGAGATCCCGGCCTTGTACCGCGAAGTCTGCTGGTGGATCTGTCAGTTCCGGAAGCGCTGCGCCCACTTCTATCTTGATTTTCTCTGCCGTGCGTTCTCCAATCATGATGTTATGTTGACGACGGATGTATTGCACGATGTCTGAATCAAAATTGTCTCCCGCTACGCGGATAGATTGGTCGCAAACAATACCAGAAAGAGCGATAACAGCAATTTCTGTGGTACCGCCACCAATATCGATGATCATGTTGCCGACCGGCTCTTCAACATCGATCCCTATGCCAACGGCCGCCGCCATCGGTTCATGAATCAAGTAGACCTCTTTAGCCCCTGCAATTTCAGCTGAATCGCGGACGGCGCGTTTTTCTACTTCCGTAATGCCTGAAGGAATACAAACTACCATTCTCAGGGAAGGAAAAAACCAAGACTTGCCTTTGTTCACTAATTTTACCATCCCGCGGATTAAATGCTCAGCAGCTGTGAAATCCGCTATTACACCATCGCGCAATGGTCTTACTGTTTTTATATTATCGTGGGTCTTTCCCTCCATCTGCATCGCTTGTCTTCCGATAGCAATCACCTTGTTGGTGGTACGGTCAAAAGCAACGATAGAAGGTTCGTCCACTACTACTTTGTCATTATGTATAATTAGGGTGTTTGCTGTCCCTAAATCGATAGCAACTTCTTGCGTAAACCAGTTAAATAACCCCATGAAGTATATATTATCTTGTTTTCAAATTTAAATGCAAACCTAAGTAAAAAAAATGGTTTTATCTACAACCCCAACACCCCTATATAATAATTAAATGTATCAATTTCCAACTCGTCTATGCTATCGGCTTTTATGGGTAAGGTCTGGAAGGTAGAACTGATCTCATAACGTGTTTTGGGCTGTCCTTTTTTTCCGATATGGACAGGCATTTTAAAGCCCGGCGTTTCAGCGATCCACCGACAAAAAAGGTTGCCGTTATTTCGCTGTATGATTTCCAATACCGGGATGCTTTTATGCTGAACATATTGTTCAAATACTTTTGTAAAGTTGATGTCCGATTCGCTATTTAGATAGGTTAAAATATCTTTATAATCTACCGTTTGATGGTAAAATTTATTGTTCAGTCCGCGAAGAATAGAACGCCAGGCATCATCATCGTCAATGATGGTTCGAATCATGTTATGTAACACACCGCCTTTAAGATACATATCACCGGAGCCTTCTTTATTAACACCATAAGGACCCTGCAACGGTTTGTCATTCGAAATGCCTTGCCGGTTACCGTTTATATATGCTTGACTAGCCTCTTTTCCATAGTGATAATCAATAAAAAGTGCTTCGGAATAATTGGTGAAACTCTCGTGTATCCACATGTCGGCCAGGTCCTTTGCTGTTATGTTGTTACCAAACCATTCATGACCGGATTCATGAACGATAATGAAATCCCATTTTAAACCCCAGCCCGTATCTGAACTATCTTCACCCAGATACCCGTTTTGGAATTTATTGCCATAGGCAATGGCACTTTGATGCTCCATACCCAGATGTGCCGTTTCTACCAATTTATAACCATCTTCATAAAATGGATAAGGTCCAAACCAATACTCGAAAGCTTCTAGCGTTTCTTTAGCATTTCTTTGTAAATGCTTGATCTTGCTTCGGTTTTCCTTCAGTACATAGTAGTCGATAGAAAGTGGTCCTCTTTCTCCGGCATAAGTCTCTGTAACATGGGCGTAATCTCCAATATTCAATGCAACGTTGTAGTTATTTATCGGATTGCACACTTTCCAGTGGTATTTGGTGTAATATTTATCTACCTTTTCAGTTTTTATTAGTCTGCCGTTAGAGACATTCATGACTTCGTTTGGAACGGCAACAGAAATCAGCATACTATCTACCTCGTCTGATTGGTGATCTTTATTTGGCCACCATACGCTAGCACCTAGACCCTGACAGGCAGTAGCTACCCAAGGTTTTCCTTTACTATCTGTTTTCCAATCGAACCCGCCATCCCAAGGTGCGCGGGTAGCGGCAATAGGGGTGCCGGAATAATAGACTTTAAAAGAGTCGATCTTTCCTTTCTGGATAATGTCGGGAAAGTCTACAAAAACAGCATTGTAGGACCGCTCAAAAGGTAGCTCTTTCCCTTGATATTCCACACGGTCTACCGAAAGGTTTTCAAAAAGATCAAATTGTAGTCTTTTGAAATCTTCAACAGATTCAAATCTAAAGAAATTGCTTCCTGATATAAAGCGATTGTTTATGTCTACTTTAACGTCTAGATGATAATATTTAATATCATAACATGTCCGAAAAGGTGTTAGTGTGCCGCGAAGGGAATCTGCTTTGGTAAATATTTCTTTTGCTTTCATTAACTGTGCTTTCGCTCCGTCGTTGGCAATAAAAAATAGAAGGAGAAATAAAGCGTATTGCATGTTTAGTTTCATCAATGATAAGTGGGATTTGTGAATTCCAAAGATAAAGATTTTAAGAAAATTACACACCATGAGCCACAAGTCACAAATCATGGTTCACAAGAAATATGTTGCCAAGCACCCGATAAATGGGCGACAATGTCACTAGCTGTAATACTTTTTTCATGGATAGACATTGCGGCAATGTCGCCGGCCAGACCGTGTAGGTATACACCTAACAGGGCGGCTTCTGTAGGAGCATAGCGTTGTGCCAGTAAAGAGGCAATAATACCAGAAAGGACATCGCCGCTACCGGCGGTAGCCATTCCCGGGTTACCTGTAGAATTAAAATGTACGCTGCCGTCTGGTAAAACAATAGCACTATTTGCACCTTTTACGACAACAATCTGTTGATAACGAATGGTCCAATCACGAACTTTTTCGATTTTTTCAAAGTCATCCTCCCATGAACCAATTAGACGCTCCAATTCTTTGGGGTGGGGAGTCAAAATACTATTCGATGGGAGGAGGGTATGCCAGTCAGGATTTTTTGCTAAGATATTTATAGCATCTGCATCGAATAGTAAAGTGGGTGTTTCGGACATTAATTTAAATCGCTCAAATAGTTGACGTAAAGCGTTTTCCGTATCTTGATGTGTTCCCATGCCCATACCCATACCGATGGCGCTATAATCCGCAAGTTGTTCCGGAAACAAGCTGATATGGGTTTCGAGAGGGTCTGTTTGTACCTGCGCTTCGGGAAAAGCACTCTGCAATATGGAATAACCGCAGGCGGGAATATAGGTTGTTACCAATCCGCACCCTGCTTTTAATGCCGCTTTGCTTGCTAAAATAATAGCTCCGATACTACCATAGCGTCCTCCAACGATGTAAGTATGACCATAAGTCCCCTTATGGGAGAACTTTTTTAGCGGATGTATTAATAGCTGAATGCATTCTTTTTGTGTATATTGGTAAGTCGTTGGTAACGTGTCTAATATGTTTTTGTCTAAACCAATGTCTAATATTTGAAAATTACCTGTAAACGCGGCATATTTTGGAAACAAGAGGCTAAGTTTGGGACAGGCAAAAGTATATGTTATATCTGCTTGTATAATCGGTGCTTCTAGGGGTGTAGGCTTATTTGCATAGAGTCCCGAAGGGATATCGACGGATAAAACAGGATTGGAGGCAGTGTTGATTTGATTAATAAGTTCTTCCCAACTATTATCCAGCTGACGGGACAAACCGTATCCGAATAAAGCATCGATAATTATACTTTTTTTTGGAAATTCCAGCTGGCTTTCCGTTGTTAATGTATAAATAGGTATGCCGATCTCGCGCAGACGCTCTTGGTTGATTTGGCTTTCGGCGCTGTAAGATGTATGTTTAAGTAGATAGATTTTAACGGCATGTCCTGCGGCGTGTAACATCCTCCCAACAGCTAATCCGTCTCCACCGTTATTACCGAAACCACATAAGATTAAAAAAGAAGCCTGCCGTTCGCCAATATATTGTTGTATCGCTTGAAATAACGCGCCCGCAGCACGTTCCATTAAGTCAGCAGGTACAAGATTTTGGCTCGTTATAGTGGCTTGTTCCCATTTGTACATAGCTGAGGTAGAAAGGATCTTCATCGTTTTTTATTTAAACTTAGATAAATTTGCTTTGACATGCAATTATTATCGGATCCAAATGAACACTTATATAAAAGCGGAAGATTATAGCATCATTTTATATCCAATTCCCCTGATATTTTTAATTTGTATGTGGGGATCTTTTATAAGATTCTTTCTTAGCCGACATATCAAAACGTCTAGACTGCGGCTGGGGCTAGCCGGTTTTTTACTCCAGAGCTCTTTTATAACAACATCCCGATCAAGCACGGTATTCCGATGTTCGTAAAGCATTTTGAGCAATACACTTTGCCGGTACGATAGGTCGATTGTTTCATTCCCAAAATGCAGTGTTTGTCGCCTCGTATTCAGTACATACTTGCCGATGTTCGTGCAATCCGCAGCTATATTTCTCATTTTCATGTTAGCTAACGCGCCAATCCGCGCAACCAATTCTTCCATAACAAATGGTTTTTTTAGATAATCGTTGCCCCCGACTTTATAACCGTTGAGCAAATCATCGGTCGACGTCAAGGCGGTCAAAAATAGGATCGGCGTAGCATTATCCTCTTCCCTTATTTTTGAAGTTAGGGCAAATCCGTTCATACCAGGCATCATGACATCTAAAACAATGATATCCGGCTTTTTTTTATGAAATAAATCTAATGCATCGGTAGCTGTCGACGCAAACCGAACATTAAACTCTTTTATTTCTAAACTCAACATGATGATTTGTGCAAGTTTAATTTCATCCTCAACAAGTAAGACGTCGATCATAAGTGGTAGTTTTTTGGAATTTTGATAATAAAAGTGGTTCCGCTATTTTTTTTGCTCTTTAGTTTTATCGTGCCTTTATGTTGCCGGACAATCTGTTTAACATAAGCTAGCCCTAATCCAAATCCCCGTTGATTATCGTCTCGCGGTACTCTGAAAAAGGGATCGAATATAAGTTCATGGTATGTGTCAGGTATTCCGATTCCATCGTCTGAAACGGTGATCGCTATAAATTCTCCTCCTCGGACGTCCTGGGTAGTAACTTTTATAATTTTTGCGCCATATTTGATAGCGTTGTCAAACAGGTTGGTGATAACGTTACCCAGATGGAGTTTATCAGCGTATAGAAGTCCCGTGACAAAATTTTCATAATCAAATTGAATGTCCTGCATCGAGCTTCCTACGCTAACCCGCGTGATGCATTTGGAAATGAGTTGCTCTATATGGATATGTTCGTAATGTAATTGCTTTCTGGTCGTATGATCGTCCTCAGCGACTTGCAACACGTTATCAATCATATCGGATAAATGTTCCAGCTCTTCCCGCGCAATGGACTGAAACATAGCTCGTTTTTCGATATCCTCTTTTTCGGTGAAGTTTTGCAATGCTTGGACGGCTGCATAAACGGTAGATACGGGTGTCCTTAATTCATGAGTCATTTGGTTGACAAATGCTTTTCTAAGTTCCGCTAGTTTATCTTGTTTAAAAATAGTTCGAAATAGATACACAAAACATCCCAGGATCGTGAGTACTAAAATAACTGCAAGGCTTAACTGCCAACTCAAGCTGTATATAGCCTGTCGCCATGGCAATGTTAGGGTCAATGTAATAAATTGGTGCTGTTGAGCATCAATGAGTAAGGGACGTGTGGTCAGGATAGTGCCCGAAAGGGATCTTACGGGTGTTCTAACGGCTGCAGGCAATATTATCCTGCCATCTTTCGTTATAAACTTTCCATCTTTTGCAGATAAAATGGCAAGTTCAAAATTTATCTTCAAATCGTTTTCGTTTAGTAATCCACGTAACCGATCATATAAAATGTTATAGGATGTGCTATCGAAATTCACGTGGCTGAACAGGAATCCGGGGAGAAGTTGGTGAGGACGGGGAGGCATGCGCATATCTCCTTTAGGAAAAGCGGTTCTCCTGGATTCTGGTGGAAAATGCATTGATCTATTCTGCTGTTTATCGTGTTGAATTTCAGACGGAAGTATCTTGTCTTTTATTCTTTCCATGATTTCAGAAAGCGAATCTGCAGATACGTTCGGATACGTTTTAATGAGTTCTTCGTGTAATGCTTTCTCAAAAAGAAACGTAGGTTTATTAATAATCTGTTTGTCTTCATGATATGCCGCTTGTACATACTCCTGGATAGCGTCAAACAACTGCCTTTCTGCAGTAGAAGCCGTATTTTCAATGTATTGATTATAGCTGCCATACAGCCACGAACTTAGGAGCCATACAATGCCGGCTCCCGATGCCATCAGTGGGATAAATAATAATCTAAGCCTGTGTTTCATTATGCCGCTCCATATTTATAGGTTCTGTTGTCGACCACTTGATTTTCTCTTCCGGACATTCCACGCTCTTCATTTTTGTTGTAAAAAAACGAAAAAGTTTAGAATGTGCTAACGCTATCATCCCTATATATCGCATGCATAACAGCTTGTTTAGATTTTATTTTCCGTCTTAATTTATTGATAGTTAGTGTTTAATGTCTTTGTTCTAATGTAATTCTTTCGGTATTTCGATTTAACCATATTTAACCCTATGAAACCTTAGTTAACATTAAATATCTACAGTTTTGTAGCAGAGATGAATCAGTATAATATGAGCGGTCTTAGAGAAGTTTATCACTATAGTATTTGGATACTTGTTTTGGTTGTTGTACAGTTTTTTAATGCTTGCAAAGGTGATGGACTGAATATCGGACTTTCGAACGAATCAGTCGGTGTTAATGCGGCCGATACATTGACCGTTGAAGCGAGTACTTTCCTCTTAGATCCATTGCCTACCACTGGTCAAGGTTTATTATTGGTTGGTCGTATACACGACGAGGATTTTGGTCGCATGGAATCGCGGTCATACTTTAGGTTATCAAACGAGCAGCTGGCTTTAAGCAGCCTGCCGGAAAATTCACGTTATGATTCCTTATCTGTAAGGTTTTTTTATAACGGTTATTCTTATGGTGATACCACGAAATATATTCGGCTAAATTTGCATCGCGTTATCGAAGATATAGAGCCTTACGAATTTCCGATCGCATTGGAAGACGATGAATATCCGGTATTTGCCAGTGGTGGTACGACTTTATTAGCCAATCGTGAATTTGCGTACGATAGCGAATCACTGGGCTCGGTATCCTTTCGGCCTCGCCCGAATACCCCGGAAGATACTGTCGTAACGATGAAATTAAATGACGAACTGGGGCAGACGCTGTTCGATATGGCGGTGAACGAAGATACGAGGTTGACGGTGAACGATGATTTTGTCAATTTTCTGAAAGGAATGGTATTGGTGCCAGCCGATGAGAGCGAAGGCGTAGTTTTAGGATTTAGAGACTCCATTGTATTTGAAGTTCATTATTCCCATGAAAGACAAAGTGACGGCATGCGGGAGGAAGGGGTAATCAGCTTTCCTATTGGGGCGAGTACCCACCAATTTAATCATATTATAACGGATAGGCAAGGAACGCCGTTGACTGATTTATCTGATCAAAACAATAATCTTGCTTCTTCATTAACCGGAAACCGCACTTATGTACAGGGGGTTACTGGGGTAGTTACGCGTTTAAGGTTTCCTTCTGCGAGACTATTTGTTAACGATGGTATAACGGCGGTAAGTAAGGCTCAGCTTATTATCGAAACAGATCAGTCAAAAGAATCTATTTTCCCACCGCCTAATGCGCTTATACTCATGCGGGCAAATCGATACGGTACGCCGGTTGCCATCTTACCCAATAGCTTTCAGAGCGATACGCAGACAGCCTATTACCAGGTTGGTAGTCAATCCGGAGGTGCAGCAAACGGGCAATATGTGTTTGATCTTACAGGTTACATGAATGAACTGCGGTATACAGTAGATGATGAAGCGGAAAGTCTCTTGCTTTCCTTGCCAACGACGAGCCTCCTATCCGCTGTTGATCATTTGAAAATCGCTGTAAGGGATGGTAAACCTGCTATTAAATTGCAATTATTTTACGTAAAATTCTAAAAACTAAATAAATATGAATTGGTTAATTAAATTACTTTTACTAACTGTTGTGTTATTTGCCGGTGCGGCATGTTCGTCTGATGACGATGATGACCCTGATGAATGGACAAAAGGAGCAGATTTTGAGGGGCTTCCAAGAAGTGGCGCTGCCAGTTTTACCATAGATGGTTATACGTATCTAACTACCGGTTACGGCACAAGTTCAAATAGATTTGTGGATACCTGGCGTTTTAACCCTACGCAGCAAAATTGGACCCGTGTGGCAGACTTCCCTGGTTCGGCGCGTAACAACGCTGTATCTTTTGTAATGAACGGAAAGGGTTATGTGGGATTGGGAACGAATTCCAACGTGATGTTCAAGGACTTTTATGCGTATGATCCTGTGGAAGATAAATGGACACAGGTTACAGACTTTGCCGGCGAAGCACGTTACGGTGCGGTCGCATTTACATTGAGGGATGTCGGTTATGTAGGTACCGGAAAAGATATGGATGGACAGGATTTTAACGATTTTTATAGTTATACGCCGGATGTTAATGGAGGAACCTGGACAAAAATTGCAAGTACACCTAATAAGCGCTCGTTCGCTTTCACTTTTGTGCTGAACGATTTGGTTTATCTTGGCGGTGGGACTAGCAATAACCAGAACGTATCCACATTCTATTCATTTGATGGAACGACATGGACACCGAAAGAGGATCTTTCTGGGCGTGATGATGATTATACCTATAATCTGACAAGATTGAGTCCGGCAGTATTTGTTTTAAACGGACATGCCTATATATCCGGAGGGTTGTCTGCAAACAATGGTTCGCCAACAACTTCTACATGGAGATACGTCGTATCGGGAGATTACTGGGAAGAACATCAGACGTTTGGAGGCTCGGCGAGACATCAGGCCGTGTCTTTTGTTCATGATGGAGCGGCTTATGTGGTGACAGGTCGTAGCGGTACTTCACCTTTTTATGACATGTGGCGGTTTATTCCTAACCCTTGGTAATGTAAATAAACACGATCAAAGATGAAAAAAATATATACCCTATGTTTTTTCCTGTCGGCGCTTCTAGATATAGCCGCTGGGCAAGAGTGGAAACTGAACTACGGCGTTTCCGCGGGCGCCACCAACTCCATCTATCTGTTGGAAAACATCAGCAGTGGGGTGGGACGATCTGCTTCTAAAACATACAATGGTCAGGTGTCGGGTTGGGCGATGATATCCCCCAATAAATACGTTGGTGCGGAGGGCGGATTGGCTATAACGGGATTAGGCGCGGTGCTTAACCAATCGGAATTTGGTAGTCGGGAGGTCCGACAGCACACCTATTGGCTTCAGGTTCCGGTTAATTTAGTCGCTAAGCTTCCTTTACGGGATACCAGTAACTTTTTTCTGAAAGCAGGTGGGTATGCGGGGTTTGGTTTATTCGGCAAAAATTATATTCCGGATAGCTACAGTGGCTCTGCTAAGCAGGGTTTTTCTTTCGGTGATAGCGGTACCCAAAAAGGTGTCGATTTTGGTTGGAACGTTAGCTTTGGTTACAAGCTTCGATCCGGATACTTGATAAATCTGGGATACCAGCGTGGGTTAAGGGATCTAGCTCCTGGCCAGGCAGCTTATGAGCAACGAAATCGTGCCTATACGGTCGGAATTGGATATGAATTTTAAGGAGACACCCTATTTCCATTTTTTTTAGGCATCACTTTTGCAAGGCTTGATACTAGGAAACAAAATTGTCAACTTATGATAAATAGAAGAATAATCATCATGGCCGTCCTACTTTCTGGTTTATTCCTCGCTAGCTGTGGGGGAAAGAAAAGATATGCCGCATTACAAATGCAGCATCAGGATTTGACCGAACGTTATCAACAAAGCCAGATGGAGCTGGCGGAGAGCCGCACGAAAGTTAAAAATTTAGAAGAGTTATTGGAAATCGAGCGCAAAAACAACACATCCTTGCGCGAAGCATTACAGCGTTTGCAGGGAACGTTGGACATGAGTATTAACCAAAATACGCAGGGAAACGTCAATATCTCAAAATTGGTTGACGAAATTAATGCGTCAAATAGATACATTCAGCATTTAGTGAATACCAAAAACAAAAGTGATTCGCTTAATATGGTGCTGACAAATAACTTGACCCGCTCATTGAGCCGAGAAGAGTTGCGGGACGTAGACGTGAAAGTATTAAAAGGTGTGGTATATATATCACTATCTGATAATATGCTTTACCGTTCGGGTAGCTACGAAATCTCTGATAGAGCTGGAGAGACACTTAGTAAAATTGCGAAGATCATTCAAGATTACAGAGAATATGACGTGTTGATCGAGGGTAACACAGACACCGATCCAATTTCACAGAAGAACATTCGAAACAACTGGGATTTAAGTGTATTACGGGCTTCGTCTGTTGTACAAGCGTTACAGAACCAATATGGTGTTGAACCGAAACGTCTGACAGCAGGAGGGCGAGGAGAGTACAATCCTGTTGCCGATAATACAACACCTGATGGAAAAGCAAGAAACCGCCGTACACAAATTATCATTACGCCAAAACTGGATCAGTTTATGGAGTTGATCGATAAAGCGCCGGAATCAAGCAAAGAACCGGAAATGCCTGCCCAGGGCGAACCGGTAGAACCTGCGGGTTTTTAAAAAATAGATTTTTTGGAATATAAAACAGGCAAGTGTTAAACTTGCCTGTTTTATATTTATACCTGTTGTCGTTTGCTCAAAGCTTTTAAAAATAAATAACCGCAGAGTCCAGATACTAACGATCCTAATAAAACGGCTAGCTTTGCTTCTTCAACATTTAACGGGTCACTAAATGAAAGTAGTGAGACAAAAATAGACATGGTAAAACCGATCCCAGCTAACATGCCTACTCCCACAATATGTGCCCACGTTGCTTTATCAGGCAATTGAGCAAGACCAGATTTTATACATACAAAGGAAGTGCTAAAGATGCCAATTGTTTTACCAACAAAAAGTCCAACCATAATGCCGAGACCCATATTCGACGTCAATCCACCAATCATCTCACTTTGGAAGGTGATGGCGGTATTGGCGATGGCAAATAAGGGAACAATAATAAAGTTGACCGGTTTGGCAATGGCATGCTCTAGTTTTTCAAGTGGAGATTCAACATCGCTATCGTTAGTTGGGATAGTCATGGCGACCAGGACGCCGGCAATAGTAGCATGAATGCCCGAGTGATGAATGAAATACCAAATAAAGATGCCGGGAACGAGATATAGCCATAAATTTCGTACACCAAAGCGATTAAATGCTACGAGAAGTAATAAAATGGCGCCTGCATATAGTAAATAAGTAAAGTGAAGTTCGGTAGAATAGAAAACAGCAATAACCAGAATTGCCAGTAAGTCATCTACGATAGCCAGAGCAGCTAAGAAAACCTTGAGGCTTGTGGGCACTCGCTTACCCAACATAGAAATAACAGCAAGTGCAAAAGCAATGTCCGTTGCCATCGGAATACCCCAACCGTGATGGGTTTCCGTGCCAGCATTGAACAACGTGTAGATGAGTGCAGGAACCAAAGCGCCTCCGATAGCAGATAATATAGGCAGGGCGGCTTGGCGTGGAGAAGATAATTCACCTTCCACCAACTCGCGTTTTATCTCTAGCCCTACCAATAAAAAGAAAATCACCATCAGCCCATCATTTATCCAATCGGCTACGCTATATCGGAGCTGGATGCTGGAGTTCTCAAATCCCAAATGGGTGCCAAGCAAATTATTAAACGCCTCAGATAATGGACTGTTCGCAATGATTAGTGATAAAATAAGGCATAAAAATAATAATATGCCTCCTCCTGTACTTGAATCTAAAAAGTCTTTAAGGGCTTTTCGGTTGATTAATTTTGCCATAACGCAGCGAAGTTATTGAAAATTATTTGTTTTCAGTACCTTTGAGAGTATGAAATGGGACGTCGTGAAAAAAGATTTCAAGCGCTACTTGCAATTGGAACGTAATCTATCAAACCATTCGATAGATGCTTATTTGAATGATGTACAAAAATTGGAAGCATATTGCAGCTTTAAGAAAGCGGAACTGAGCCAGATAGATACCCGTTTCATACAACAATTTCTCGTTTTTATCAATGACTTTAATATTTCAGCTTTTACACAGGCTCGGCTCCTTTCGGGATTGAGGACGTTTTTCGCATTTCTCCAGATCGAATATGACAGAAAAGATAACCCTACTGAATTATTGGAGTCCCCTAGATTAAACCGTAAAATTCCCAGCGTGCTGAATATCGAAGAGATAGATGCACTGATTGCGGCTATTGATTTATCTACATTAGAAGGAATGCGCAATAAAGCCATCTTGGAAGTATTATACGGATGTGGCCTGCGTGTTTCTGAATTGGTTACGCTAAAAATTTCCAACCTTTACTTAGATGTCGAGTTTCTCAAAGTAGAAGGGAAAGGCAGTAAGGAAAGGCTTATCCCTATTGGGCAACAAGCTATTAAATACTTGAAAATATATCTTGAAGAGGTGCGCCCGCATATCCCGGTACAAATGGGACATGAAGATATTGTATTTCTAAATAGGCGGGGAAAACAGCTGACACGTGTTATGGTATTTCTTATTATCAAAGATCTGGTAAAAAAAATCGGCTTGACAAAAGTGATCAGTCCGCATACTTTTCGTCATTCGTTTGCTTCCCATTTAGTAGAAGGTGGGGCGGATTTGCGTGCGGTACAAGATATGCTCGGCCATGAGAGCATTACGACTACCGAAATTTATACGCATATCGATAAAGATTATTTACAATCGGTCATTACGCAATACCATCCGAGATCATAAATATCAGCTTAATGCAACTAGGTAAATTTTAATTTGCAATACAATTGCATTTGATGTATCTTTGTGCCCATCTTATGATAGCAAAGATAGGACGGTTTATAGGTGTGATCATGACATTGGTTGTTTTATCAACAAGCAGTGGGCTTCACTATACGCACGACATTACACACCATCATGATTGTTCGTCTTCGGATCATCAAGAACATCATGAGGCAGATGAATGTGCGCTTTGTTGGTTTGTTTTACATCAAATAAGCCATCATTTTGTGTTTGAGACTTTATTACCCGATGTCGCGGTAAAAGAGCGCACAAGCCTGTTTAATGGCCTATACTATTTGTCCTGTCAGGATGGTGCAGAGCGTCTGCAGCAGAACAAAGACCCGCCCCGATATATATAAATCCACGAATTTCAGATTTATATCATTCATAAAATTTTTTGAATAAATGCAATACAAATGCTTAGCCCTATTAGGGATGCTATGGCTTTTTATCAACTTGTGTAACGGGCAACAGGAACACCCGATAAAAAAACAGGATTCCATCCATTTGCAGGATGTGGAAGTTATCGGCCGTCGCGGTGAATTATCCCATAGCGTACACCGTCTTTCTGCGCAAGAAGTGCAGGAAAATAAAGGGAAAACGCTGGCGGAATCACTAACGGATATTTCTGGCGTATCCACTATAGGCATGGGAAGCAGTATCGTGAAGCCCGTCATCAATGGGCTCCATAGCAATCGGATTCTCATCTTGAACAATGGTGTTCGCCAAGAAGGACAGCAATGGGGGATCGAACATGCGCCTGAAATAGACCCTTTTACCGCAAACCAATTGGAGGTGGTAAAAGGCGCACAAGGTGTCCGGTATGGAGCAGATGCTTTAGGTGGTGTTATATTAGCCTCGGCAAACGATATTGATTTAGACCGGAAATGGATGGGGAATATAGATCTAGTAGGGCAGTCGAACGGACGTGGAGGAGCGATAAATGCGCGTTTTGAAGGTGCCGTAAAAGTGCTTCCTGGGCTAGGTTGGCGCCTGCAGGCAAGTGGTAAAAAGCTGGGGAATTATAAAACAGCCGATTACTTTTTGGGTAACACGGGTATAGAGGAACTGAATTATGCGGGGACACTGCAATATAAACGGGACAAAAATCAACTGGAGTTATATTTTAGTCATTTTGGGACACAGTTAGGTATCTTTCGGGGTGCACATATTGGTACGGTTGAAGATATCCAAGCGCGTATAGATTACGGACGTCCTTTTGAAACGTACGATTTTAGTTATCAGATCGAGGCACCCCGACAAAAAGTAACACACGATTTAGTTAAAGCCTCTTGGGAGCATCGGTTTCAGGCCGACCGTAAATTGGAGGTGCAATATGGATTGCAACGGAACCATCGTCGGGAATATGATTTGCGGAGGGTAGAATCGGACGATATCCCCATGGCGGATATGGTATTGACAACACAAAGCTTGGATGTCGTTGTGAAGCAAGGGCATAGTTCGATAGGCGTACAATCTTTGATACAGGTTAATAATAATACACCGGGTACAGGTACGACGCCTATTATTCCCAACTTCGATAGCTACGCAGCAGGAATATTTGCAGTACATCAATTCCATATAGATAGATGGCATGCGGAAATAGGTGGTCGCTATGACTTTAAATATTTGGATATCGCAGGGTATCGTTATCGGCGGAGCATAATTGCGGACGATGGAACGATCGAGCAATATCTCCTAACGGATACGCGCAGGTTTCACAACGCTTCAGGGACAGCCGGTACCCTTTATCATTTTTCGCCAAAACTAAGTTGGAAAAGTAATATTGGACTCGCGTGGCGAGCACCTTCCGTCAATGAATTATATAGCGACGGTGTGCATCATGGAAGCGCGACCTATGAATTGGGAAATCCTGATCTCCGCAGTGAAAAAGGACTGAAATGGATAAATGCTTTTATATGGAGTGATGAACGTCTCCAGGCAACGATAGATGTGTACGCACAGATGTTGTATGGTTATATCTATGCACAACCCAACCCAGATGCTGTTCGTCAAACGATTCGAGGTACGTTTCCGCTGTTCGCTTATCAGCAGCACGATGCTTTCTTTTATGGAGCTGATTTACGTTTACGCTATGCGTTTCTGAATAGATTACATTATGACGCAAGCGCATCTCTGGTTCGTGCCCGTAATGTAGAATTGGATAGTTATCTCCCTTATATTCCATCAGCACGTCTTCAACAAGCACTTTCTTTGTCTTATCTGGGCGAATCTGAATCGGAGAGCTACCTCAAATTTGCCCATCGCTTTGTGGCAAAACAAACGCAATATGAGGAAGGCATGGATTATGTGGCGCCGCCGCCTGCTTATCATTTGTTTGATGTCGTGGTAAATAAGCAGATCAAAACGAATAAAAATACCGACACATCCTGGAATGTGATGCTGTCTGTAGAAAATCTATTCAATAGTTCCTACAAGGACTATATGGATCGTTTTCGGTATTTCGCCCATCAAATGGGTAGAAATGTAAACGTAAAAATTTCTTATCAATTTTAAAATTATCAAAATCATGAAACAGATTAATCTTTTTATTTTAGCAATCAGCATACTTTTCTTTGCCCCGTCTTGTTCAAAAGACGATCCCACACCAGAAGAAGATCAAGAGGAAGTGGGTACGGCTAAATTGGTTTTTACCGAAGTGGAGCGTGAGGCACACGGCGACCATTATGATTATAAGGATATTAACAACCCAGAAGTAGTAGAAGCTATATTCGAAGGTGAAAAGATGCTTCCGAAGGAAGGAACACACTTGCACTTGGATGTCGGAAAAACCTACAGACTGGAATTGTTTGCAACAGACTTTGCCGGTCGCGAGACACGGCAAACGTTTATTGATCGACATGATATTCACCAAGCGTTTATTCTAAAGAATCCTACAACAAGTCTTGAGGGAACGCTGGAATATGTATATGCGGATAGAGCTGCAGACAATAATAGGGTGAATGTGGGTGTCACAGGTTATCTGACCGTTGTTGAGAAAACCGAGACATTCGTATTACGTTATGTGTTACGCCATTTGAATCCGGGTGTAAAAGAGAGTATTACTGCTGACGATTGGAGCAATCCGAACTTCACGCAGTTTACCGGAGCGAATGATCTGGATTTAAAAGTGGAAGTGCATTTAGTTGATGATGAGCACGAGCATGATCATTAAAAAAAGCAGTTGGCATTTATATTTCTCATTTCGATTTTAAAGTAATGTAAAAAATAGTATTTTTGCCAGCGCAGTCTCCGTAGTTCAATGGATAGAATTTCAGATTCCGGTTCTGAAGATATGAGTTCGAATCTCGTCGGGGACACAAAAAACTTCAACAACAGCGTTTTCATAATACGAAAACGCTGTTTTTCTTTTCTGAAATTATGTATTCCATAACAAATAATATTCTTTATATAATGCTGCATTCGAAATATTGCGGAAACATATGCGAAAAAACCGTAGAAATTTTGTAGGTTTACGCTATTCGGTTATTATAAACAACAAATTAAATTACGAATGAATCTATTAAAACCTATCGCAATAGCATTTTTATTGCCCGGATTATGTCAGCTCAGTCAAGCTGCCCCAACGACGATGTTTGAAGAATCACGTAGTATTCTCCGTGCCGATACGCTGTCTTGGGAGGCTCCTTTGCCTTTTGATCACGAAGTCAAAACGGGTAAACTGGAAAATGGCTTTCAATATTTCATACGAAAAAATGCGGAGCCTAAAGATCGAGTTACGATGTATTTAGCAACCAAAGTCGGTTCTATTTTAGAATCAGAACAAGAATTGGGTTTGGCCCATTTTATGGAGCACATGAATTTCAATGGTTTAAAGCATTTTCCTAAAAATGAGTTGGTAAACTATTTACAAAGTGCCGGTGTGCGCTTCGGAAGTGATCTCAACGCGTATACGGGCTTTGATCAAACGGTCTATCAGCTACCTATCCCGTCGGATGACCCCGAATTGTTAAAAAACGGGCTTCAGGTGTTACGGGATTGGGCACAGGATGCTTTATTGACAGATGAAGAAATTGATAAGGAAAGAGGGGTTGTGTTAGAGGAAATGCGTGGTGGACGCGGTGCTCAACAACGTATGCGCGACCAATATCTTCCTATTATGTTAAATAATTCACTGTATTCCAATCGCTTGCCTATCGGTACGGAAGAGATAATCAAGAATTTTTCGTACGACGTATTACGTGATTTTCATAAAAAGTGGTATCGCCCAGATTTACAGGCGTTGATTATTGTAGGCGATGTTGATTTGGAGGCAATAGAGGCAGAAGTACGTCGGTTGTTTGGCGATTTGAAATCGCCTGAAAACCCGCCTGAACGCGTGGAGCATAAAGTTCCATTATTGGATAAAAATCAGTTTATAGCCGTGACCGACCCCGAAATGACCTATACGTTGGGGCAAATTTCCATAAAACATAAAGAAGAAAAAGTCGAAACCGTTCGCGACTTTAGAAGAAGCATTTTAAAATCGGTTTATAATACGATGTTAAATGCGCGCCTTTCCGAGCTGTCACAATCTGCTAATCCGCCTTTTATACAAGCTAATGTCGGGATAGGTGGATTCTTGGGCGGACTGGACGCCTATACGGCTTTTTTTGCGGCAAAGCCGAATGAGTTTGAAAATGGTTTTAAAGCGTTGGTTCGCGAACTGGAACGCGTACAAAAATATGGCTTTACAGAAACGGAATTTGGACGCGCAATAGTGGCTATTCAGAAGAACAATGAAACCGCTTATATTGAACGTGATAAGAAGAAATCAGATAGCTATGTAAATCGATATTTAAATTTTTATCTGGAAGATAGCCCCGCGTTGAGCAATGAAGACTCCTACAAACTATATAATCAGCTACTACCTACCTTGACGTTAAAAGAGGTTGAGGAAATAGGAAAGGAGTTTTATGTGGATACGAATCGGGATGTCATCATCATGGCGCCTGATAAAGAGAAGGAGAATCTTCCAGACGAGCAGCGTGTAAACACATGGTTTGATGAAATAGAGGGGGAAGAAATCAGTGCGTACGAAGATAAAGTATCTGATTTACCATTGCTTTCGAAGGAACCTCCAGCAGGTAATGTCGCTTCTGTAAAGGCTATGGAGACGATAGAAGCCAAAGAACTAACGTTGAGTAATGGAGTAAGGGTAGTTTTGAAGCCTACAACATTTAAAAACGATGAAATTTTAATCAGTGCCTTTAGCCCAGGTGGAACTTCGCTATACGGTGACGACGACTATTTTTCTGCTGCGCAAGCTGCTAGTTTGGTCAATAGTAGCGGAGTGGGGCAGTTGAATACAATTGAGCTCCGTAAATATATGACAGGCAAAAATGTCAACATTAGCCCATATATAAACGAACGTAGCGAGGGAGTGTCTGGCTACACCGATAAAGAGGGTTTAAATACCGCTTTTGAATTGATTTATGGTTATTTTACCGAACCTCGGATTGAGGACGATATATTCCAAAGTATTATTACGAGATCGTTGTCTATGATCAGCAATCAGGAGAGCGATCCAAATTTTGTCTTTAGAAAATCAATTTTGGAGAGCTTATATAACGGTAGCATCCGTCGTGTTCCTATTTCTGAGGAAGGTATCAAACAGATTGACAAAGAACGTGCTTTGGCCATTTATAGAGAGCGTTTTGCAGATGCATCGGATTTTGTATTTACGATTGTTGGTTCTTTTACAGAAGAAGATATTAAACCGTATCTAGAGAAATACTTAGCTGCTTTGCCGGTTTTGGATCGTAAAGAACAGTCGAAGGATTTAGGGCTTTATGAACCCGAGAAAGGTTTTGAAAAAATAGTGCGTAAAGGTCAGGAAGAAAAAGCGAATGTAATGCTGACTTATTATGGTGATTACACGTATAGTGAGATAGAAAATCTGAACATGAATGCTTTGGAGAGAGTTTTGAGTATTAAGCTAATTGAGCGTTTACGGGAAGAAGAAAGTGGCGTATATGGAACGGGAGCGAGGTCGTCAACAAGTAAAGAACCGAAAAATCGTTATAGTTTTACCGTATCATTCGGTACGGGTGTAGATCGATATGAATCTTTAATAGCATCCGCATTGGACGAAATCAATAAAGTAAAACAAAATGGTCCGTTGGCTTCTGACTTAGAAAAGTTCAAGATAGAGCAAAAGCGTCAATTGGAACTTTCCTTGAAAGAAAATAAGTTCTGGATGGGGCAGATTTCGGGTGCATACCAACGTGAAGAAGATCCGACGTATATAAATCGCTATCTAGAAGATTTGGAGAAGGTATCGGCAGAATCTATTAAAGAGGTCGCCAACAAATATCTGAAGGAAGAAAAGCTATTTAAGTTTATTCTTTTACCAGATGAAAAATAATCTGTATAAAAAAATGCGCAGCTTTCGGGCTGCGCATTGCTAATAATGTGTCGGCGATTAGCCTAAATAAGATTTTAAAATTTTACTACGCGACGTATGGCGAAGACGCTGTAAGGCTTTATCCTTGATTTGACGTACACGTTCTCTCGTCAAGCTAAATTTTTCACCTATTTCCTCAAGGGATAATTGGTGATTGGTTCCTAATCCGAAAAACAAGACGATAATTTCACGTTCTCTCTCTGTCAAGGTTGCCAATGAGCGTTTAATCTCCTCAGATAGCGACTCATCAATCAATATACTATCCGTATCCGGATCTGCATTTTCCAATACGTCCAAAAGGGTATTTTCTTCGCCTTGAACAAATGGTGCATCCATAGATACATGTCTTCCTGAGTTGCTTAACGTGTCTGACACTTTGTCAACAGTAGTTTCTAAAATATCAGCCAGTTCCTCCGGAGACGGCTCGCGCTCATATTCCTGCTCCAATTTGGAAAAAGCTTTGCTGATCTTGCTCAATGAACCCACTTGGTTCAAAGGTAGACGTACAATACGTGATTGTTCAGCAATCGCTTGCAAGATAGACTGGCGAATCCACCATACGGCATAGGAGATAAACTTAAACCCTTTTGTTTCATCAAAACGTTTTGCTGCCTTAATTAAGCCTAAATTGCCCTCGTTAATCAAATCGCCTAATGTAAGACCTTGATTCTGATATTGTTTAGCAACAGAAACAACGAAACGTAAGTTGGTTTTTGTCAATTTCTCCAAAGCAACTTGATCACCTTCGCGTATGCGTTGCGCCAAGATCACTTCTTCTTCTGCGGTAATTAAGTCTACTTTACCAATCTCGTGCAAATATTTGTCTAACGACTGTGATTCGCGATTGGTAATGGATTGTGTAATTTTGAGCTGTCTCATTTAATGTATAAATACCTTTCTCTTTTGAAATGTCTGCAAAAATAGTGAATTTTACCCATAGTTCCTTCATATAAGTGTAAATTATATACTCTGTATGAGGAAGTTAACATAGGGGGTTTAGTGTAAAAATAACAGCAAAAATTATTCCAAACCCCATTGTATTATTAAGTAAAACGTAGGAATTCCGAATTTGTTTTATCTGTTTTATTTAAACGCTACTTGTAACGCCTTTGTTATGAAGTTCTTAATTTGAAAGATGAATGAAATTTTGTCATTCAATAAAACTTATTTTATATTAGGATTGTTACTTATAGGTACAATATGTCATATTTAAAATGAGAAGTTATGCCAATTAAAATTCATTTAGATAAGATTATGTCCGAAAAGAAAGTCTCCTTAAATGAGCTTAGTCATCGCGTGGGGATAACGCTGTCAAATCTTTCTATTATCAAAAATCAAAAATCGAAAGCAATTCGGTTAAGTACCCTAGAGGCACTTTGCAAGGCACTGGATTGCCAGCCAGGTGATATGATCGAATATATAGAAGAAGAAAAATAAGACCGGTCAATCAAAGCGATATCCTCTCAAAAACTCGTCGATTTGCATCCTTTTTTTACCTTCGAGTTGGAGTGAGGTAATGGAAAGCGAACCATCTTGCGTAGCAAATGAAAGGAAAGTTTTTCCATCAGTGACATACGCCCCCGGTGATCTGTCGAGAAGTTCTCCTTTTTCTGTTTTAAAAATTTTCAAAACTTTTCCATCTAACAACGTATATGCAGCAGGATAAGGGCTCAATCCCCTTATTTGATTATATACTTGCTCTGTAGGTCTATCCCATATTATTTTGCAGTCTTCTTTAAAAATCTTTGGCGCTGTTTTAAGTTCTACGGTTTCCAATTGTGCTTGAGGAACGGGTTGGACATTGTCATTTTTTATCGCATGGACAGTTTTCAGTAGCACTTCAGCTCCGGCGGCCATCAATTTGTCGTGTAGTATACCGGCTGTGTCCTGAGGATCAATTTCTACACGTTGCGAAAATAGGACATTGCCTGTATCTATTTCATGTTGCAGCAAAAACGTGGTCACACCAGTATAGGTTTCGCCCTGAATGATGGCGTGATTGATGGGAGCAGCACCCCGGTATTGTGGAAGAAGTGATGCGTGGACATTGATCGTCCCGAAAGGAGGCATGTTCCATACCACTTCCGGTAGCATGCGGAAAGCTACAACAACCTGCAGGTCTGCACGGTAGGATCGTAGTTCTCCAATAAACTCAGAATTTTTTAGTTTTTCTGGTTGCAGTACCGGCAAACCTTGCTGTACGGCATATTTTTTAACAGCTGATTCATGCATTTTCTGCCCTCGTCCCGCTGGTTTATCTGGCGTAGTAACTACTGCGACAACCTCTTCGCCAGCCTGTAACAACGCCGCCAAAGATGCAACTGCAAAATCAGGGGTACCCATAAAAATAATCCGCATATATTTTTCTATTTTTAGTATCGAAACGAAATGATGCTAAGTGACAAAAATTATTAACTTTGCGAAGTTACAAAATTAATATTCACCTTGAATTTTCCTTACTTTTTAGCTAAGCGGATCACATTCATGGGGCATCGAACTTTTTCGAAGCTTATTGTCCGTGTGACTATAGGAGCGTTGGCACTGGCCATTTCTGCTATTATTTTATCTGTTGCTATATTGAATGGGTTTAAACGGGAGATTATTGAAAAACAAAGAGGATTCTTCGGAGATATTGTAATAACTAAAAATGATCTGAATGCTTCGTACGAAAATACTCCCATTCAGCTATCATCCGAAAACCTGAAACAACTGGAAGCATTGCCTCAGGTTGTGGATATTACACCTTTTGCTACTAAAGCAGGTATTATGAATGTCGATGGACAAGTGGAGGGTGTACTATTGAAAGGGGTAGATCAAACCTATAATCAACAATATTTACAAAAAAATATTGTAAAAGGAGACACGCTTGACTTTTCCTCATCAGGCAATACACAACTCTTAATTTCGGAATATTTAGCAAATAGATTACAATTGGATGTGGGGGATAAGTTTATTATGTATTTTATCCAAGATCCGATACGTAGACGTCCTTTTACTATTCAAGGTATCTATACCACGCATTCGGAAGAGTTGGATAAAACGTATGTCATCGGGTCGCTAGATTTGATTCGAAGGCTGAATGACTTACAAGAAAATGAAGTGGGCGCATATCAAATCCGGATAACGTCTTTTGACTTGTTGGAAAACACGACACAAGAAATTGAGCATATGCTACCCATCGAACTGGATGCAACCAATATTGTACAGCAAATGCCTGATATTTTTAACTGGCTGAATATGCTCGATATGAACGATAACATCATTTTTGTGTTAATGGTTATCGTAGCTGTTATCAATATGGTGTCTTCGTTACTGATCAGTATTTTGGAGCGTTCTTCCATGATCGGGATATTGAAAGCTTTAGGATATCCAAATGGGGGAATTCGACAAGTCTTTTTGTATGGTTCCATGTATCTTATCGGTGTCGGATTGCTTATAGGAAATTTAATTGCTATTTCCCTTTATTTTTTCCAAACCCAGACACACTTTTTTAAACTAGATCCCTACACCTATTATATTCATTATGTACCGATGGATATTGTATGGTATGAAGTCGTTGGTTTAAATGTCGCCATAGCGATAATAGGTCTGCTGACCTTATTTATTCCCGCGATGCTCATTAGCCGGATTTCACCAATTAAAACGATACAGTTTAAATAATTCATTACCAGTAATGTTGGTTCGCCTAGATCCTAAGGATTAGGAAATAGGCTAAAGTTTTCTTATTTTCCACTTCTATTTGTTATATAACAATAGTTATTTTTATGGATAAACTCTTGCATCATATATCAGAGGCATTTTCAACGCCTATTACAAACCCTGTTCTGGTTTTTACCATTATCCTCACCATTATTCTAATTTCTCCTATTATTTTACGCCCCATTAAAGTCCCGGGTATTATTGGATTGATTTTGTTTGGTGTGCTGTTAGGACCTCACGGTTTAAACTGGTTGGCAAAAATTGATAAAGATACGTTACAAGGGAATGGTGTAGATGCGATAGACTTATTCTCCACTATTGGGCTCTTGTATATCATGTTTATAGCGGGATTGGAACTGGAAATGAATGAGTTCAAGAAAACTAAAAACAAAAGCTTGTTATTTGGATTTCTGACGTTTATTATACCGATCAGTATCGGGTTTCCTGTTTGCCACTATTTATTAGGTTATGAGCTTTTGCCAAGTATATTGATAGCAAGCATGTTCGCTACACATACGCTGGTGTCCTATCCGATTGTCAACAGTTACGGCATATCTAAACGGGAAGCAGTGGCAATCACCATTGGCGGAACAATATTAACCGATACGGCGGTGCTGATTATTCTTGCTGTTATAGTTGGTGCGGCGCAAGGCGAGATAAACCAAGACTTTTGGGTGACTTTGGGGGTGTCGTTTGTATTATTTCTATTTATCATGTTTGGCATTATCCCGCGGATCGCTAAATGGTTTTTTCAAAAGATTGAAAGTGAGAAAACAGCACATTATATTTTCGTTCTTGCGGTTGTTTTCTTTGCCGCTTTTCTTGCCGAAATAGCTGGATTAGAACCTATCATCGGAGCATTTGTCGCGGGATTAGCATTAAACAAATTAATACCACATTCCTCTGCACTGATGAATCGGATAGAGTTCATTGGGAACGCTATTTTTATCCCCTTCTTTTTAATTTCTGTGGGTATGATTGTGGATGTTAGCGTGTTAATGAAAGGACCTATGGCGCTTATTATTGCAGGAACGTTGACGGTTGTTGCCGTAACCGGTAAATTTTTGGCGGCTACAGCAACCAGTTTTTTGGCAAAGTATTCTAAAAGCGACCGGAATTTGATCTTTGGATTGAGTAATGCACACGCGGCTGCCACATTGGCCATTATCATGGTGGGATATGATAGGGAAATTATAGACGAAAATGTATTGAATGGTACGATCGTTTTAATTCTAATTACTTGTATTATCGCATCGCTAGTCACGGAAAACGCATCGCGTCGTATCGTGATGGCAGGGCATCAGGATGACGAGCACATCGAACATGTGCCCGAGCATGAAGAACGTCTATTACTACCTATAGCAAATTTAGATACCATGGAGCCGATCTTGGATTTCGCAACTTTGATAAAATCAAAAAAGTCCCCACATCCACTGCATATATTAAGTGTGGTAGCAGATAATGAACAGGCGGAACGGAATATGGCAAATGCACGAAGGAATCTGGATAGTATGGCGAAGTATGCATCTGGTTCAGAAACAGATGTAGAGTTACTGGCCACTATAGATTTCAATATAGCCAGCGGTATCGGGCGTACCTCTAAAGATATATTAGCCGATTGCCTTATTTTGGGTTGGCCCAGCGCTACATCCTTTATTGATAAGATTGTGGGTGAGAAAACGGAAAGTATCTTAAATCGCACGAACACCAGTTTGTTTATGTGCAAATTTGATAATCCATTCCTTTCCAACAAATCCATTATCATTTTTGTTCCGCCGTTAGCGGAATCAGAAAAGGGATTCGAATACTGGATGGAGAAGATGTTAAAATTAGCGGGGGAGTTAACCTTGCCACTCACATTTGTTTGTAATAACCGTACCCAGCCGGCGATTTTGGAAGTGCTGAAAATGCTTGAAACAAGTGTTCCCTGCTCTTTTGATAATTATGAAGATTGGGATAATATTTATGGCTTGGCAACCTTTAGCAATGCGGATGCATTGTTAGTCTTTGTCTCCGCGCGTTATGGCGATGTGTCGTATCGGGATTCGCTGGATGGTTTAGCAAAAAGGGTAGGGCGTTACTTCAAAAAACAAAACCTGATTTTGATTTTCCCTAGCCGTCGTGAAAATCAACATATAGATGATTACGAAGATGTGAAGACAGCACCTATCTTTCGAAAAATCAGCCGCGAAATCGGTAATATGTTTACCAAAGAATAAATTAGGAGCCTACCTATTTCTTCGGTTGGTCGACTCTCTAGCGAGAAGTAACGGTTCAATTACCACCGGCTTCTGTTCTGTACGTATAGCAATCGGTTGTTCATTAATCTTCAGAAACATCTTTGCACAGGCGGTACCTATTTTTAGGGCTTGTTGATCAATGGTGGAAAGACTTGGTATAATGTGTTCCGAAAAGTTTTGATTTGCGAAGCCTATTACTCCGATTTGGGGAGGTGTAATGTTTTTGTCATGGAGTGCTTTGATAATCCCAAGAGCCACATAATCGTCACCGCCAATAATAGCATCTGGGCGCTCTCGGAGTTTCAATAGTTCATGTGTCCCTGTGTACCCTCCTTCTACGTTCAGTTCGCCCAATATGGTATATCCGGGATTTGCTGTGAGACCCGCCTCTTGCAGCGCACGTAAGTATCCTTCATACCGCTCTTTAAAAATTTTTATTTTGTGTTTGGTGGTGATGTATGCTATTTTCCGATAACCTTCGTCTAGTAAATGTTTTGTGGCAATATAACCAGCGCGTAGATCATCTATTTTCACCATCGGACATTGTAGATCGTCGTGTGTTCGATCAAAAATAATAAGCGGTTTACCTTCTTCTTTAACTTTTTCAAAATGAGAGGGATCTTTTGTTTCTAGAGACATCGAGGCGATTATACCATCTACTTGCGCCTCTAGAAGAGTCGTGATACCGTTCTTTTCGGATGTTAATGATTCGTTGGTTTGATATAGGAGGATACTGTAACCGAACGATTTTAAAGACAGTTCAAGGGCATGAATAACTGATGCAAAAAACTGAATCTGCGCGCTCGGAATCAATACGCCGATAGTATAGGTCTTGCCAGAGGTAAGAGAAGAGGCAATTTTATTTGGACGATAATTCAAACGAGCTGCTGTTTCTAAAACGGCTTTACGGGTTGATTCGCTTATGGTCGATATATTATTTAATGCTCTAGATACCGTAGATACGGTTATATTAAGCTCTTTAGCGATGTCGTAGACAGTGGTTTTCTTAGCCAAAATGAAATCTTTTAAATTTAATTTTTGTAAATATAAAATTTATTAAATAGTTTTATGCAATCGGTTGCATAATGTAACCCATTAATACACAAGATATGTTATTATTAGGGATAGATTTAGGTACGTCATCTATTAAGGTTTCCATTATAGATACAGCGACTAATACAAAAATAATTTCAACGAGTTTTCCGGAATCCGAGGCGAGGATATTGTCGGATAGGGTCGGCTGGGCTGAACAAGATCCCAAAACTTGGTGGTCTGATACAAAAGAAGCCATAAAAAAAGCACATCGGAGCGGATTGTATAATCCCAAAGATATCGGCGCTATTGGCATTGCCTATCAAATGCATGGACTGGTTGTTGTTGATAAAGCCCACAAGCCATTACGGAACGCCATTATTTGGTGTGATAGTAGAGCGGTAGAACTGGGCAATAATGCTTTTTCCCAATTGGGAGGACATTCCTTTTTAGCAACACATTTAAATTCTCCCGGAAATTTTACAGCGTCTAAGCTGGCGTGGGTTAAGCAATATGAGCCGGAAGTATATGAACAGATACATAAGTTTATGTTGCCCGGAGATTATTTGAGTATGTGCTTTACAGGGGAAATAAATTCAAATATAAGTTCGATATCGGAAGGTGTTCTTTGGGATTTTGCGGCGCACCGCTTATCAAGTTCGCTTCTAAGTTATTACGGCATAGTGGAAACACTTGTACCGGACTTATTGCCTGTTTTTTCGACGTATGGCAAAATTCGTCCATCGGTGGCCGATGAACTCGGTCTTTCATCCGAAGTCGTGGTGAGCTTTAAAGCTGGAGATCAACCTAACAATGCGCTCTCTCTGAATGTGTTTGAACCGGGAGAAGTAGCCGCTACTGCAGGAACATCGGGTGTTATTTATGCGGTAACAGATAAATCGGTTTACGACCAGCAATCTCGAGTTAATACTTTTGCACATGTAAATTATAAGGATGACAATCCCAATCTGGGCGTGCTGTTATGTATTAATGGCACGGGTATCCAAAATAGTTGGTTAAAAAAAATAACAGCAATGGGGTATGATTATCCACAAATCAACGAATTGGCTGCTGCGATTCCTATCGGGTCAGCGGGTGTCCAAGTTTTACCATTTGGTAATGGTGCAGAACGAATGCTGCTGAATAAAACAGTACATGCACATATCGAAAACATGGATTTTGTGCGCCACGATGCAGCTCATCTCTGGCGAGCGGCCCAAGAAGGAATTGCTTTTGCATTCCGGTATGGTCTCGACATTATGCGGGAGAACGGTATTGAGCCGGAGATTATCCGGGCCGGGCATGCCAATTTATTCTTAAGCAATGTATTTCAACAGTCTTTTGCCGGCACTACAGGCATTCCTGTAGAATTATATGATAACGACGGAAGCGTCGGTGCGGCGTTAGGAGCGGGTATGGGCGTAGGTATTTATGTCGACCGAAAGGAGGCATTCTCGGGCTTAAAAAAACAGTGTACAGTTGAACCTAATGAAGTCGAACTATACAATGAACTATATCATAAATGGAAAAAAAGTCTAGAATATAAACTATCAATTTAAAACACAATGGAGATTTTATTAGGAAATCAAGCGTATTTCAAAAACATCGGACAGGTAAAATATGAAGGACAAGATTCAGATAATCCGTTAGCCTTTCGTTGGTATGACGCGTCCCGCGTTATAGCTGGGAAAACAATGGCGGAGCACTTTAAATTTGCATGTGCCTACTGGCATTCTTTCAATGCAAATGGCTCGGATCCATTTGGTGGATCTACTTTATTTTTCCCGTGGGATAAAAAAGAAACAATTCTCGAACGAGCAAAGGATAAAATGGATGCAGCTTTTGAGTTTATAACAAAAATGCAGCTTCCTTATTATTGTTTTCATGATGTGGATTTGATTGATCATACGGATAATATTGAGGAAAATGAGCATCATATGGCACAGATTGTGGAATATGCAAAGGAAAAACAACAACAGAGTGGTGTGAAGCTGTTGTGGGGTACAGCAAATTTGTTTAGCCACCACCGATATATGAACGGTGCCGCTACCAATCCAGATTTTCATGTGCTATCTCATGCGGGTGCACAAGTGAAGGGCGCAATAGATGCAACTATTGCGCTAGGAGGAGAAAACTATGTTTTTTGGGGGGGACGTGAAGGTTATATGTCGCTGTTAAATACCAATATGAAAAGAGAGCAGGAGCATCTTGCACGTTTCCTTCATATGGCAAAAGACTATGCTAGAAAACAAGGTTTTACCGGAACTTTCTTGATTGAGCCGAAACCATGTGAGCCGACAAAGCACCAATATGATTATGATGCTGCTACCGTGATAGGCTTTCTGCGTCAATTTGATTTGTTGGAGGATTTTAAACTGAATTTGGAGGTGAATCATGCCACATTGGCTGGTCACACATTCCCACATGAGTTGCAGGTAGCTGTAGATGCTGGTTTGTTAGGCTCTATCGATGCGAATCGTGGCGATTACCAAAACGGATGGGATACCGATCAGTTTCCTAATAACTTGAATGAACTCACCGAAGCTCTACTTGTTATTTTAGAAGCGGGCGGTTTGCAAGGAGGTGGTGTAAACTTCGACGCTAAAATACGACGGAATTCAACCGATCCTGTAGATTTATTCCACGCGCATATTGGCGGGATGGATAATTTTGCACGAGCACTTATTATAGCAGATAATATTTTACAGCATTCAGATTATAAAAAAATACGATCGGAGCGCTATAATAGCTTTGACAGCGAAAAGGGAGCAGAGTTTGAAAATGGCAACTTGTGTTTGGAGGATTTAAGGAATTATGCTGTGCAGCACGGAGAACCGGCATTAATCAGTGGTAGACAAGAGTATATCGAAAATATCATAAATCGATTTATTTAATTTTTAAATTCTTTTATTACCTTAGCATCCGGGATCAAATAAGCCGTATGAACAATATATTATCAACTCCAGACTATTTAGTTTTTCTCGTTTATTTCGTGATTGTCGCTACGTATGGTATCTGGGTCTATAACAAAAAAAGATCAAGGGTAGTCGGAGGGGACTCCAAGGATTATTTTCTTGCAGAAGGTTCGTTAACGTGGTGGGCTATCGGGGCATCGTTAATCGCCTCTAATATTTCAGCAGAACAGTTCATCGGTATGAGCGGTTCGGGCTTTAAGATGGGACTTGCAATAGCGACATATGAATGGATGGCTGCTATTACATTAATCATTGTGGCTGTGTTCTTTATACCTGTTTATTTAAAGAACAAAATCTTCACCATGCCCCAATTCCTTAATAAACGGTATAATGGGACGGTAGCTATGATTATGGCTGTTTTCTGGCTGGCATTATACGTGGTCGTCAATTTAACATCCATTTTATACTTGGGTGCGTTAGCCGTTAGCAGTATATCCGGGTTTAGTTTGGAATTCTGTATGTATGCCATTGCAGTATTTGCAGTTATCATTACTTTAGGAGGAATGAAAGTGATTGGATATACGGATGTTATCCAAGTCTTTTTCTTGATCCTAGGTGGTTTAGCAACAACCTATCTCGCATTAAGCCTCGTTTCTGAACACTATGGTGGAGAAGGAATTTTGAATGGCTACGCTATCATGACGGATAAAGCTTCGGAGCATTTTGAGATGATCTTTGCGAAGGATAACGAAAATTATTTGGATTTGCCAGGATTGTCGGTCTTGATCGGTGGTATGTGGATTGTGAACCTCAATTACTGGGGTTGTAATCAATATATTACGCAAAGAGCCTTAGGTGCTGATTTAAAAACGGCACGTAATGGTATCCTGTTTGCTGCTTTCTTGAAATTATTGATGCCTATCATCGTAGTACTGCCTGGTATTGCTGCTTACGTCCTCTGGAAGGACGGGCTTTTCCAAGCAGAAATGTTGCAGGGAGGAGAAGTGAATCCAGACCGTGCCTATCCCGTTTTGCTAAACTTATTGCCGTCGGGTCTGAAAGGCTTATCGTTTGCAGCTTTAACAGCAGCAGTAGTAGCTTCACTGGCTGGAAAGGCAAACAGCGTGGCAACCATCTTCTCGCTCGATATCTATCAAAAAGTATTTAATAAGACGGCTTCAGAAAGGCAATTGGTTAATACAGGTAAGATTACCATTATTGTATCGATGATACTTGCGGTACTTATTGCACCGCATTTGGGTATCGATAAAAAAGGAGGATTCCAATATATCCAAGAATATACAGGCTTTGTTTCACCAGGTATTTTTGCGATGTTTATCCTTGGTTTCTTCTGGAAGAAAACAACTTCGAGTGCTGCATTATTTGCGACCATCGGTGGATTCCTGTTGTCTGTTTTCTTTAAATTCCTACCGAATTTTGCAGATTTATCTTTCTTAAACCCGACAGGTTTTGCGGTAATAAATCCGGCAAGTGGTTTATACGAAATACCTTTCATCGATCGGATGGGATTTGTATTTGTGATTTGTATCATTGGTATGTACATCATCAGTAAAATCGAGAATGCTCGTGGTGTAGTACCAAGAGGATTGGAAGTCGATACGAAGATGTTCAAAGCGCATCCAGGTTTCGTTGTAGGCGCACTTTTAGTAGCTTTGGTAACCGCGGCTTTATATATTATGTATTGGTAAAAAGAGGATGGATGCCAATACCCGCGCGATCGGGTAATTGGCATTCACCATCTAATACCTTCATGCCGTCAAACACATCGTTGCTGATTAAAAGGGCACCGTCGAGATCAGCCCAGTCTACAAGAGGAGCTAACTGTGCGGCAGCTGAAATAGCACAAGAGGTTTCTGTCATACAGCCAAGCATTACTTTCATATCTAAGGCTCTTGCAAGCTCCGCCATCTTTTTAGCTTCGCGCATCCCGGTGCATTTCATCAACTTAATATTGATACCTGTATAAACATCTTTTAAACAAATAATATCGCTGTGGCGTTGACATCCTTCGTCCGCAATAGTTGGAATAGGAGAGCGCTCCGTTAGCCAAGCCATATCGTCTATTTGGTCTTTAGGCATCGGTTGTTCGAGAAAGACTACATTTTGTTCGGCAAGCCAATGCGTCATCTCTAGTGCCTGCTCTTTGTTTTTCCAACCTTGGTTGACATCGGCACATAAAGGAACATCCGTTATAGATCGAATCGTATTGATAATCATTTTGTCTGTATCCAACCCAAGTTTGACTTTCAAGATCTTGAACTGGTCTGCTTCTGCCACTTTTTTGCGTATGGTTTCTTCAGTATCGATGCCAATTGTAAAAGAAGTTGGCGGAATAAGGTTCGGATTTAGTCCCCATATTTTATAGAAAGGTTGCCCCATGAGTTTTCCTAACAAATCATGTAGAGCAATATCGATACAAGCTTTTGCTGCGGTATTTTGTTCCTGGATGTTGTCGATATAATGTAGTATTTCCTCCGTATCAAAAGGAGAGTTAAAACCGGATAAATCAATCTTGTTCAAGAAATGGGTGACACTTTCCTGTGATTCACCAAGATAAGGAGGCATACTGGCTTCGCCATAACCAACCACGCCATCATATTCCAGTTCTGTCAAAACAACTGGCGTAGTGGAACGGCTGAAC
Organism: Sphingobacterium chuzhouense; assembly: GCF_014692525.1. Lineage (GTDB taxonomy): Bacteria > Bacteroidota > Bacteroidia > Sphingobacteriales > Sphingobacteriaceae > Sphingobacterium > Sphingobacterium chuzhouense. The sequence goes on along the minus strand of NZ_JACNYL010000003.1, from coordinate 446,339 downwards.
GAGGCAACCGTAAATACATGCTTCATTTCCAGTGTATAAGGTCTAAAGCGTAGCGTAAATTTGCCCATTTTCGTTGTTATTTGATCTTCTTGTGTCGGCATAGATTTAATTCTTACTTATTATTGTAATAAGGGCTTTTTTCAATTTTCTGGATGGCAGCGTCTTTAGAGCCGATGTAACGGCGTGCGGCAACAATAGTACGGGTCTGCACATCATCATAATTTGCAGCATCCTTTATTAAACTGTTGATCTTAACTGTTCCTGCTGCATGAATAAATTCACCATTTCCTATATATATAGCCACATGGGTTACGCGGGCATCAGGTTTATTTTTCTTGTCCGCGGCAAAAAACAATAAATCGGCGGGTTTGAGATTTTTTAAGGCTTTTTCCGGAGCAAAATTTTTAGCATCATCCAAAATGTCAATTGTATCTCCAACCAATACCTGTTGCGACGCGTCTCGTGGGATTATATAGCCATTCATAAAGAAAGACATTTTAGTAAAACCACTACAATCAACCCCTTTTACAGAAGTTCCTCCCCAAAGGTAGGGCAAACCGAGCATAGACTTTGCACTAATAAGAATCTGATCCGGCGTTGCTTGGCGTGTTGTTAGCCAATCGGTAAATAACATGGCTTCCTTCTTAGGGATATAAGCTATGCGATTATCAGGATAAGCTACCTCATAAAAATCGTGATCTTCACCTTGTAAAGATAAAATATTACCGTACACCAAATCAGACACACGTTGACTAGACGTTTGGGGACGGGAAAATGATTTTCCAAACTCTGCTGTATATATAATCTTATTTTTTTTATTCCACGTCATCATTTCAGCCTTGCCCATTGGAACGATGGAAGAGGAGGGAACCCACGCGATATATCCTTCGGGTGTACGTACGCGATAGTTTCCACCTTGTTTTTGAAGAATATCTACCCCTGTGCCTAAAAGAAGCTGGGTTGCCATTTCGGCGGCATGGGAAGGCTTTGTACGTAGATTGGCAACGGATAAGTTAACTATACCATAATCCTGATCGAATATAGCCGAATCTACTTGGGCGTTGGAACCTGTGGTATATAGAATGAATAATACCAGCCATAGCGTTTTACTCAAAAATTGCATCATCTTTATCATTATAAATACGAATATAAACTAAATGGTGCAAAAACAAAGCTGACATAATTTTTGTATAATTGCAGTGGGAATATTAAAGGTTAATAAGTAGAAAAATTTTACTTTTTAACCATATTTTAAGGATTCATGGAAGATAATTTAGCAAAATGAAAGCAACATTTGGAGGAGGATGTTTTTGGTGTACCGAAGCGATATTCCAAAACATAGAAGGTGTCCGTAGTGTTTTACCCGGTTATATGGGCGGGAAAACAGATAACCCGACATACAAAGAAGTGTGTAATGGCGATACCGATCATGTCGAAGTAGTGCAACTGGATTTTGATGAACATAAAGTTGACTTTAACGCATTATTAAAGGTGTTTTTTAAAACCCACGATCCCACAACACTAAACAGACAAGGGAATGATGTTGGAACGCAGTACCGTTCTGTCGTTTTCTATCATGACGAGGCACAAAAAGAAGATGCCAAACGTTTTATTGCAGAATTGGAAAAACAGGCTGTTTTTTCAAAACCTATAGTAACGGCAGTAGAACCTGCAGAAACATTTTGGGAAGCGGAAGACTATCATCACGATTATTTCAACCAAAATCCGGGTAATCCTTATTGTGCGGCAGTTATTGCTCCCAAGCTACAGAAGTTTTTGAAAGAATACAGATAAACCGTATCACTGTATATTATACACTGTAAACCTCGCGTTAGCGAGGTTTTTTTTGTGCCATCAGGACAACTGTCCATCAATCTGTGCTGAAAAATATCTCCTCTGCATTCATTTTAGACACTTTTGAACGATAATCCAACCTCATGAACTTGCTACGTCGCTATGTTTGTAACAGAAATATGATAAAAGCTGACTCATAAACCTACACATCTTACGGCAGTTAATAAGTGCAGATGTTTCTGTTTTTTGTAAGGAGGTGGTGACGACAGAAAACATCTAAAGGATAAAAGAGTGAGTTAACCATTTTAAACATTTTAAAGCTATGCTGAAAAGAATTACTAAAAATTACTACAAAGCATTTTCTATGCTTTTATGTGCGATGCTTTGTCTGGCATCGGGCTTCGCACAAGAGACGGCACGAAAAGGTGTTGTGAAGGACGCGGTAACAGGGAGCGGACTTGCTGGTGTTACAGTTGCCATAAGGGGATCCTCGAACAGCACGCAGACAGACGCTTCCGGTACGTTCTCGATTTCCGCGAACACCGGGCAGGTGTTAGTGTTTTCTTTCGTTGGTTATGAACCATATGAACTCGCTATAGGACAGTTGACATCGTTGGAAGTCAATATGCAGCCGTCAGACAATGTTCTGGAGGAACTGGTGGTGGTGGGATATGGTTCACAAAGGCGGTCTGACATTACTGGTTCGGTGGCTTCTGTGCCTAAAGAAAGGTTGTCTAAATTGCCGGTGAACAACGTAATGCAAGCCATTCAGGGGGCCGTATCAAACGTCAATATTACACAGTCGTCATCCATACCCGGAGATGCACCCTCTACCCAAGTAAGAGGACTTAATTCCATAAATGCCAACAGGGAACCCTATATTGTTGTGGATGGCATTCCTTTATCAAAAACAGACGGTTCCATTAACGATATTAATCCAAACGATATTGAATCGGTTGAAATCTTAAAGGATCCGTCGGCAGTAGCTATTTACGGGGTGAACGGTTCTAATGGGGTTATCTTAATCACAACGAAAAGAGGAACTTCGGGAACTCCCCAGATCCGTTATAGTGGTTATGCAGGAATTGAAGAACCTGCACACATGCTGGATCCTGTATCTCCGGAGGGATTATTGGAAAGATATGCAGAATACGCACGAATCACCAACACGAGCTTATTCAACGGTGGTCCGGTTCGTAACGAATATGAGTGGGATAATTATCAAAATGGCATAACAACAGACTGGTTTGATGCAGTGATGCAGACTGGTAAAGTGCAGAATCACAATGTTAGTTTATCCGGCGGTAGTGAAAATGCCAGATATTATGTGTCCGTAGATTATTTAGGACAAAAGGGGATTATCAAAGGTTTTGACTATAAGCGTTATTCTTTTCGGGCAAACACAGATTTCAATGCTACAAAATACCTTTCTGTTGGAACCTCGGCCTTTGTAACTGCACATAACCGAGATGGGGGACGTGCTAATTTAACCCAGGCAGCAGCCATGAGCCCATATGCTCGTATGTATGGGGAGGATGGTCAATTGACACGGTGGCCAATGTATTCGGAGCAGCTGTGGGAAAACCCATTGCTACATACCACGACCAACCCGGAACGTAGAGAATTTAATATATCCCTCAATGGTTATGCCGAAATGAATTTTGGCAATATATGGGAGCCATTGTCCGGATTGAAATACCGGCTCAATGCCGGGTATTCGTATGTGCCCAAACGCAGCAACGAATATCACGGGCTGTCGGTATACAATGCTAACGGCTGGGGAAGAATACTGAATGCGGAATCGCAGACCTATACCGTTGAAAATATCTTGACATATGAAAAAACATTCGGCTTACACCGTTTTGATTTTACCGGTTTATATGCTGCCAGAAGCAAATATTGGCAACAATCTGAGGCAATCGGAGAAGTATTTCCGAATGACATCTTGGAGTGGGGAAGTTTAGGGACTGCTTCTACTCATAAGGTTACTTCCGAAGCAAATCTTTACCGTACAATATCGCAGATGGCACGACTAAACTATGGCTATGATAGCCGTTATATGTTGACATTAACGGCACGTCGAGATGGAGCTTCTGTGTTTAGCAAAAATAATAAGTATGGTTTATTCCCTTCCGCCGCTGTGGCTTGGAATATCCATAATGAGTCGTTTATGGCAGATACGAAAAATGTAATTGACAACCTGAAGTTCCGTATTTCCTATGGTGTATCGGGGAACGAAGCTATCGGAACTTACCAAACTTTGGCTTTAATGGATTCAAACCCTTTAGCCATGGGCAACTTATCGAATGCTGCCTTGCGCTATCGCACTTTAATGGGAAATGATAATTTGCGTTGGGAAAAAACAGCCGGGTTTAATACGGGGATTGATTTTGGATTATGGGGAAATCGTTTAAGCGGTACAGTTGAATTTTATCGTACGCATACACAAGACATGTTACTAAGACAGCGCTTACCGCGAATAACCGGCTTTGCTGACGTATGGTCCAACTTGGGTAAAGTTGAAAATACCGGTATCGACGTGACGTTGAATTCGAAAAATATGGTTAAAGACGATTTCAGCTGGTCTACCACGTTGGTCTTTTCACATAACAAGAACAAAATTACTGATATCTACGGCGATGGAAAAGACGACTTAGGCAATAGATGGTTTATCGGTCATCCCGTGGGCGTGATATACGATTATACACAAGTGGGTATTTGGCAAGAAGAGGAAATAGCCGCGGGCTTAAATAGAGGATGGGATGAGCAGGCGGAAGCAGGTGCAGTGAAGTTGGCAGACCTATCCGGCGATGGTATAATCAATGATGATGATCGTCGGATATTAGGGCAGACTGCTCCGAAGTGGACAGGTGGTCTTACCAATACATTTACATACAAAGATTTCTCGCTGAATATTTTCATTCAAACCGTACAAGGTGCACTACGTAACAACCCGCAAATAGGTGGTGCGTCAGATGAATTGGGAAGACGAAGCGCTCCGGCAGATCTGGGGTATTGGACACCCGAAAATAAAAGCAATGAATGGCGTTCGTTGAGTAACCGTTCCAATGTATATGGTTATGGATTTCCAAAGAGTGCCAGTTTTACGCGGTTGAAAGATATCACATTAAGCTACAATCTGCCTTCCGATGCAGCAGGTAAGATAGGTGTGTCAGGTGTTACACTCTATGCCAGTGGTCGAAACCTATATACTTGGACAAATTGGTTGGGGTGGGATCCGGAAGCTAGGGATATCCCAAGAGGGCATACACAGGATAACGTCGGTGATAATACGAACTATCCGATGGTTCGTAATTATGTTTTTGGAGTAAACCTTACATTTTAAAATTAAGTCATGAAAATATATAAACATACAAAATTATACTCGGTGCTGGCATTGCTTTCTTTAGGTGTGGCATCGTGCAGCGATAGTTTTTTAGATGAGAGTCCTTATTCGCAATATAAAGCTGGAACCGGTGATCCAACTATTGTAGAAAACCAGTTGCTTGGCTTGCATTATATTTACGCGGAATTATGGGGATGGAGTGCACGTCAAGGTTTTCTGTCCTGTTGGCAGGTTGGCATGGATATCACCAGTGCTGGAGCCACGGAAGGTGTAGAAAACCCATTTTACCAATATGCTGATCTTAATTCTGAAAACGGGGGAGTATCCTACTTATGGGAGCGAAGCTATCAGTTTATAAACAACGCTAATACCATCATCAGCTCCGTTGGAGAAGAAAACCCTGCTGCTGCCGCAGAAGCCCGCTTTTTTCGAGCTTATGCATATAATACACTTGTCACGTTATGGGGCGATGTCCCTTTGTTAACGGAATCGATTAGCGTACCTACCTTCAATTATTCCAGAAAGCCGGTAGCGGAAGTTGACCGTGTGATAGAGGAAGATTTGGAATATGCCATTGCTAACCTACCCAATGTAGGAGAAGCAGCCAATGCCAGCCGCATTAACAAAGATATGGCCAGACAGTTAGCTGCGGAAGCTTACCTACGTATAGGTGAACGCGATGCTTCCTATTTTGAGAAAGCGGAGAAGATGGCTACGGATATAATTGATGGAGGAAAATATCAACTAGTTGAAGCTCGCTATGGCAAATATTTAGCAGAGGGTGGCGATTATTATCGGGATATGTTCCGTCAAGGAAATATGCGCCGTTTAGAGGGAAACACGGAAGCCATTTGGACATTTGAATTGGAATTTAACCGTGAAGTAAATGGCGGTACGATTGATAATCCACAGCACCGCCGTGTTTGGCAGCCGGCCTATCATAAATGGGAGGGTATGGTGAATGCAGACTCGCTGGGTGGGCGTGGAAACGGGCGCCTTCGTTTGAGTAATTTCATGAAATACACGGTATGGAACGGATTAGATGGCGATATTCGAAACAGCAATTACAATATCCGCCGGACTACAAATTATAACCGTCCCGACTATGAGGCAACGATTGGCATCGACGCCGATGGTTATCGTGTGGAAAAAGATAAAGGAGTAAGGAACGTGACCATCAGAACTGGAGACAAGGTGATTCCGTATCGCACAGACACCCTAGAGGTTTGGTATCCGTTTCCTACAAAGTGGGGAGGCTATGATCCCGCGGATGATTTTGGATATGCATTGGTAAAGGATTGGCCCGTTATGCGTCTAGGGGAAACTTACCTTCTACGTGCTGAAGCCCGCTTACGCCAAGGAAATGCAGGCGGTGCAGCTGACGATATCAATGTTTTGCGAGATCGTGCCTTTAAAGCCGCACGCGAAACAGCAGGTAACGCTAACTTGGGTAAGGTGAGTGCTTCGGATATGTCGGTTGACTTCCTCCTTGATGAGCGCGCACGAGAATTGATTTCGGAAGAAAACAGGAGAATGACGTTAGTACGTACAGGCAAACTAAAAGAACGTATTGCACTTAACGGCGATGATGGTCCGGCAAATAAGATTACATCGGGTTTTCAAGATTATAACACCCTGCTCCCGATCCCACTGAGTGAAATTCAGTTAAATAATAAAGAAGGGGAACCATTGACACAAAATCCAGGTTATAGCAAGTAAGAAAATATGTAAATGAAAGCTGGAATATAAAAAACTTCCAGCTTTTATCAATTTATTAGACATAGAGTAGAAAAAAAATTTGCTTTTATAAAAATAAGTGTTAATTTGACATTAATTTTAAGGATAGATTCTTGTGTGCTTTTATCATCACGAAGGATAGCTTAAATAAAGAAGTATTATAAGCCGAAAATGTAATTTAAACTACTAAATATGATAAACGTAAAGTTAAAACTGAGCATTGCTTTGCTGTCTGTCTGTAGCTTTTCCTATGCACAGAACCATATTAAATTAACCGATCAACAAAGTGAAGTCACGATCAATAAACATATTTACGGACATTTTGCAGAACATTTAGGTCGATGTATTTACGACGGTTTCTATGTAGGGGAGACCAATGACTCCATTTCGAATACAGCTGGGGTCCGAAATGACGTAATAGAAGCACTGAAAAAACTACAGATACCGAACTTACGATGGCCGGGAGGTTGCTTCGCAGATACTTATCATTGGAAAGATGGGATAGGGCCAAAAGAAAATCGTCCCTCCATCGTCAATAACTGGTGGGGAGGAGTTACAGAAGACAATTCTTTCGGGACACATGATTTTCTAAATATGTGTGAACTGCTGGGAACAGAGGCTTATCTAGCAGGAAATGTGGGAAGTGGAGAAGTGCAAGAATTAGCGGACTGGGTGCAATATGTAAACTTCTCCGGAAAAAGCCCGATGTCCGATCTCCGACGTGAAAATGGTAGGGAAGAACCGTGGAACGTCAAATTCTGGGGAGTAGGAAACGAAGCGTGGGGATGTGGGGGAAATATGACCGCAGAATATTATAGCGATATATATAGAAAATACGCCACCTTTATGGCGGATTGGGATAACAGCGGCGGTTTATACCGCATAGCCTCTGGAGCGAGTAGCGCCGATTACCATTGGACCGAAACGTTAATGAAGAAAGTACCGAGCCATCTCATGAAAGGCGTGGCCTTGCATCATTACGCGGTGATAAACTGGAATCAGAAAGGTTCATCAACAGATTATACCGACGAACAGTATTTTAAAACGATGCAATCTGCTTGGTTTATGAACGAATTGGTAGAAAAACATACAGCCATCATGGACAAATACGATCCACAAGGCAAAGTGGATCTGGTGGTAGACGAGTGGGGAGGCTGGTACGAAGTAGACCCCGGTACAAATCCAGGTTTTCTGTATCAACAAAATACTATGCGAGATGCGATGATCGCGGGGATGACCTTAAACATCTTTAACAACCATGCTAAAAGGGTTAAAATGGCAAATCTTGCTCAGACAATCAACGTTTTGCAAGCGGTTATCCTGACAAAAGGCAAAGATATGATCCTGACCCCAACTTATCATGTAATGGAAATGTATAAAGTGCATCAGGATGCCATATTGATCCCGATAGAGTTGCAAAGCGACAATTATAAATATGGCGAGGACGCTATTCCGGCTCTATCGGCTTCTGCATCGAAAGACAAACAGGGAAAAGTGCACATATCCGTTGTCAATGTCGACCCAAATGAGAGAAAAAAGGTCTCATTGGATTTAGGTGCTGTACATGTTAAGAAAGTAGCGGGACGGATTCTGACAACTAACGATTTAAGAGAGCATAACACATTCGAGCAGCCAAAAACAGTGCTTCCTAAAGAATATAATGAAGCAAAATTACAAGGAAACCGTTTAGAAGTAGACATTCCTGCTCATTCCGTTGTTGTATTGGAACTTATTTAGCAGGATTTTTAAACACACCGATCACAATAATATAATACATGAAAAAGATACTATCGCTAACAACTATTTTTGCCATTTGCGGAACTTTTCTTTTTGCGCAGAATGCAATAGATCTAAAGGTTCAATTGGATAACGCTTCAGGGAAGATATCTTCCCACATGTGGGGAATCTTTTTTGAAGATATTAATATGGGAGCCGATGGCGGAATATACGCGGAATTGGTGAAAAATCGTTCTTTTGAGTTTAATCATCCCATGATGGCATGGAAACGTCTCGAAAATGTTCCGGAAGGTACTTTTTTAATTGTTAACGACAGCCGGCGCAAGGGTAACCCCCGTTCGCTAAAAATACATAAAGCCACTGATATAAAGGCAGGTTTGCAAAACGAAGGATTTCGCGGTATGGGTGTGAGAAAAGGAGAGGGCTACGAGTTTTCACTAATGTACCGTCAGGCTTCACCCGATATGCGTATAAAGGTCGAGTTATTGAATGAAAATGACAACGTAATCGGTACAGCAGAGTTGCCCCTATCAGAAGGCGCAAATTGGCAAACAGGTTCTGTCGTATTTACATCGGCAGAAACCTCACCAAAAGCAAAACTAAACATTTGGTTTCAGGGAGCAGGTAACGCGGAAGTTGACATGTTGTCGCTTTTCCCACAAGATACGTGGAAGGGTCGGCCTAAAGGACTAAGGAAAGATATGGTGCAAATTTTGGCGGACATGGAACCCGATTTCATCCGTTTCCCGGGAGGATGTATCGTAGAGGGACGGGATTTAGCAACTCGTTTCCAATGGAAAAAAACAGTAGGCCCTATTGAAGAAAGAGAATTGATCATAAACCGATGGAATACGGAGTTTAATCACCGTCTAACCCCTGATTATTTCCAAACATTCGGCTTGGGGTTTTATGAATACTTTTTATTATCAGAAGATATTGGTGCAGAGCCGGTTCCTATTCTCAACTGTGGGATGGCTTGTCAATTTAATACGGGAGAGGTAGTGCCTTTGGACGAACTTGATGAATATATTCAAGACGCGTTAGATCTGATAGAGTTTGCTAATGGCAATATCAACACCCCTTGGGGCAAGCTGCGTGCAGATATGGGGCACCCCGAACCTTTTCATTTGAAGATGTTGGGCGTTGGAAACGAAAACTGGGGACCACAGTATATCGAAAGACTTGCTGCGTTCCAACAGGTGTTGAAGGAAAAACATCCCGAAATACAAATTATAGCGAGTTCAGGTACGGATCCTGAAGGTGAACGTTTTGACTATCTGGATCAAAAGCTGCGTGAAATGAACATTGATATTATCGACGAACATTATTATCGTCCGCCTGCATGGTTCCTTTCGGGTGCTGATCGCTACGACGATTACGATAGAAATGGACCTAAGATTTTTGCGGGAGAATATGCTTCACATACAACACGTCCAAACGGGCCGGGTAGGAGTACTTGGGAAGCCGCTTTGTCGGAGGCTGCTTTTCTGACTGGGCTGGAACGAAATGGAGATATCGTGACAATGGCATCCTACGCACCGTTGTTTGGGCATGTAGACGGTTGGCAATGGTCACCTGACCTTATCTGGGTTGATAATTTGCATGTATACGGTACACCGAGTTATCATGTACAGAAATTATATTCACTTTATAAGGGAACAGATATAATACCTATACAGCGAGATGGTCAAAATGTAACAGGACAAGATAGTCTATATGCGTCGGCTGTTTATGATGCGGAAGCCAAAGAACTGATCATTAAATTTGTGAATTATAACGATCAACCGGTAGTGGCTAACTTTCAATTGGATACGAAGAAAAAGATAAAAGGCGACGCAACGAAAATTACATTGGCAAATGAAAACCTTAATGTGGCAAATAGTTTGGAAGAGCCATTGAAAATACAACCACAAACAGTGCAAGTAAACTATAAAGGCAAAACAATTAACGATACATTTTTACCCTATTCATTCACAGTGATTAAGATATCTGTACAATAACAGATTGACCGGAAGGGAGTCTAATAAAGCCTTTACAGGCTAAAATCGGGAGCCTGTAAAGCTTCTATTTGCCATTTAATTTGATCTATCGTTATTGGATACGCTGCCTGGTTGCGCAAGCTATCGTAAATAGCATCAAATAGGAGGTTATAATTTCCTTTTTGTGCCGTAAGTAATGATGTTTGTTTTTCTCCTTTCCCATCAACCGTCACCAGCTTTCCTTCACTGCCTTCCGGTTCGACCCCATATCCTGGTACATTTGGCAGCATGCCATCAATTAATTGCCGCTCTTGCACGTCGACCATTTTTTTGGTAAAAGTTCCCTTGGATCCATGAACGACAAAGGCAGGCTGTGGATCGGCCACCAGAAGATTTCCAGTCAAAAATACCTGTAGATTATCTGGGTAAAGTAAATGGAAATTAAAAAAATCAGGCACTTGTGATCCGGGTCTGTTAATAGCGGTTGTCTTGATAATGTTGTTAGGTTTGCCGAAAACGGAGAAGGCCTGGTCAAGAACATGGGGGCCTAAATCATATGCGACGCCACTTGAAACATATTGACTATTTTCTTTGAATTCTTTTGGTCCCAATTCCATATTGTAGCGGTCAAAACGTATATGTGCCTCTATGATTTTTCCAAGTTGACCACTTTCAATAACCTCTTTCACCTGCATAAAGTGACTATCATAGCGTCTATTCTGATAAAAGAATATTTTTTTACCTGTCTTTTCGCTTATTTCGGATAACTTCTCGAGCTGATCAAGATTGTCTACAGCAGGTTTTTCTAACAAAATATGTTTTCCTGCTTCCAGAGACTCTTTTGCAAACTCGAAATGCGTATAATTTGGCGTATTAACAATAACAAGTTCTATACTATCATCGGCTAATAGATCGCTAACACTGTCGTAACTTTTCACATCGGGATAGATTTCCTTTGCGGTTTTCTTTGTTCTTTCGACAACGGCTGTGAAATCAAAATTATCATTGGTATAAATAAAAGGAGCGTGGAAAACACGTCCTGACATTCCAAAGCTTAGTATGCCCGTATTGATTCTCTGTTTTTCCATGTTATAAAACTACAAAAAATAATGGCTACCTTTTCTTGTTCTTCATCGTCATTTTGGCTTTTACTCCAGCGCCATAATTGTAGCTTTTGCTATTGCTTTCTTTCTTTTTATGAAAAGCTGCACCTTGTTGTTCGTCCATTTCATTCTTTTCTTTTGGGTTAGCAGATGGCCGGTAGATAATCAAATCATCTGGAAGAGGCATGACGGGTATCTTTTTCCCCAACGACTGCTCTATTTTTTTGAGTTCCGGAAGTTCGATGTCCGTGGCAAATGTAATGGCAAAAACTTCATCATCTGAAGTTTTTGCGATATGCTGTACAAAAACATCCCTATTTTCTGGTATTTCAAAATGAAATATAAAAGGAATCCCACTTAAATCGATGTTATTTGTGCCTTCGTTGGCAATAATGAGTATCCGACATTCAGGGATTTGCTTAAAATCATGGATGTCGTCGATACCTACATCATCATGAAATAAAGGATGTAATACAGTAACTTCTCCTTTTTTAGCGTGCAGCCTTTGACCTAATTTTTGCGCAGTAAGTCGACTATTCACAAATACCACAACTTTATCAAATACATCATCGTCTCCCATCAACAGATTTAGTAAATTGATTTTTGTAGTAAAATTAGGAACTTGATACAGCATGAGCTCATGTGTTTCGGTTGTTTTTCCACCTTGCTCTTCTACCTCGACTAGCGTAGCAAAAGGCATGAAATCGTCGATCATCAAATGCAACTTTTCATGTTCGACCGTGCTAAATGCCAAATATTGAACTTTTCCGCAGCTTTGTGCCAATTCTCTCACAGGAGTTTGCATTCCTTGCTTAATTATTTCTTCTGCATCGTCAATGATGAATGTCTGAATACGATTTAAATTAAGTCCTAGTTTTAGATATATTGCACGGGCACGATTAGGAGTTGCTACGACAATATCCACCCCACGAACCAGATCTTCGATCTCTTCTTCCATACTTCCGCTCGTTTTAAGCCCCATGATATAAAGGTTCTTATTCTTGCTAACAGTCAGAAAGCGTTCCACTATTTCAGCAATTCTTTCTTCATTGGGCGCCAAAATTAAGACTTTGGGAGCTTCGTCTCGCGTATGTTTCAAACGCATCAATACACCAAGAACATACGTCGTGGTTTTTCCGGCTCCTTCAGGTGCGATACCAATAATACTATGCCCACCGATGATTCGAGAGAGTGATTTTAACTGGAATTCTTTTGCTGTAAAATAACCCAGATCATTCATGGACGCATGAAGACGTTTATTAAGCTTTAATTTATCTAATGACACAGCTGAACAATTAAATGAATAAAAGACAAAGTTAGCTAAAATATAATTGGAGTGACGATGCTGAGCTCTTGTTTATATACAAAACATCCTAGCGGTTCGGTAGGACGCTAAACTGGTTATCGACCAAAACTGGAAAGATTTTTGTAAATTGTGCGCACTATCTATATTAATATAAAGTATGAGAAAAAAAACACAATTGATTGCAGCCATGATGTTATTTTCTACGACGGTTGCTGTAAGTCAGATGAAGGTTCGAGAAGAACTGCCTGATAAATATAAGTGGAATCTGTCCGACCTCTATGCAACAGATGAGGTATGGAAAGAAGAAAAAGAAAGGGTGCAACAGGAAATGCAAAAAGCCGCATCCTACAAGGGCAAGCTCACGGGATCCGCTACCATACTTTTGGAAGCATTGGAATTGAATAGTACGCTGATTAAGGAAATGGTTAGGCTTTCATCTTATGCATCGATGAAATCTGACCAGGATACACGGGTAACTAAATACACGGGTATGTCACAAGAACTGCAACAGCTTTTTTCAGAATACGGAGCATTAACCTCTTTCATGGAACCTGAATTATTAACCTTACAGGAAGATCAGCTCAACACTTTCTTTACACAAGAAAAAGAGCTCGCAACATACAAATTTTATCTTATGGATCTCCTTCGGAAGCGGGCGCATCGAGGTTCAGAAGATGTTGAAAAAGTAATGGCGTATTCTTCCTTGATGTCGGGCAATGCCGCAAATATTTTCAATACATTTTTTAATGCCGAGTTTCCGCATCCCGAAATCGACCTGGACGGTGAGCATGTAAAGCTCAATCCTGCCAATTTTGCATTGTATAGAGCGAGCGATGATAGAGAAGTCAGAAGCAAAGTATTTGAAACTTATTTTGGTAAACTGAATGAATTTCAACGGACCTTCGGGGCGCAGCTTTATGGAAATATCAATGCTGCATTGTTTGCAACAAAAGCCAGAAATTACGAGAGTACGTTAAACAGGGCGCTGGATAGTGATAATATTCCCACAGATGTTTTCCATAATCTTATCAAAAATGTGAATGGAAATTTAGAAACCTTTCACCGCTATTTAAATCTCCGGAAGCGTATGATGGGGGTAGACACACTGCATTATTATGATTTGTACGCTCCTTTGGTTGAGAAGGTGGATTTAGATTATACAGTCGAGGAAGCAGTTGAAAATATTTTGCAGTCCTTGCAACCTTTGGGTACTGATTATGTGGACGTGTCAAAAAGAGCATTCAATGAAAGATGGATTGATATGTATCCAAACGAAGGAAAAAGATCTGGTGCGTATTCTAATGGGGCTGCGTACGATGTACATCCGTACATACTCATGAACTACAATGGGAAATACAATGATATGTCTACCCTAACCCACGAACTGGGGCATACCATGCATAGTTATCTAACCAACAAGAAGCAGCATTTTGCTAACGCAAACTATTCTATTTTCGTCGCTGAGGTCGCATCTACGTTAAATGAAGAATTGTTGAACGATTATATGCTACAGCAGATCAAAGACGATAAGATCCGACTCGCTATCTTGGGTAACTATCTCGAAGGTGCTAAAGGAACATTATTCCGCCAGACGCAGTTTGCCGAATTCGAATCGATGATCCATGAAAAAGTCGCGAATGGCGAAGCGCTCACTGGTGAAGATTTTGATAAATTATATCTTGATCTGACTAAACGGTACTATGGTCATGATAAAAACGTCTGTATAGTAGATGACTATGTCAAATCTGAATGGTCTTACATTCCGCATTTTTATTACAATTTTTACGTATACCAATATGCTACATCGTTCACCGCTTCTACAGCGCTCTCAGAAAAAGTACTAAAGGGAACAGATGAGGATCGAAAAAGATACCTTGATTTTCTAGCTTCAGGAAGTACTAAATATCCTGTAGAGCTGCTTGTCGATGCAGGTGTGGATATGAATACCACAGAACCTTTTGATCTGACTATCGCGAAGATCAATAAAGTAATGGAAGAAATGGAAACCATTCTGACAAGAATGGGTAAGTAATTTTTGAGGAATAAAAGGGTACAAGAAGGCGTCCTTTTGGACGCCTTAATTTTCAAAAAATCCAGTTATCAATCAACCACCTGTAACCGTAGGGATTTAAATCTATTCTCTGTTTATTGTTCGTATTATTACCGTATTTTTTATCGGAGACGACAGTGTAATATCGTTCTGGAAGATCCGATTTTAATGAAATCGTGATGGGTTTGTTACTCAAGTTATGCAATATTAATACATTTCCTTTATCGAGTTCGTACCGATAAGCTAGGCAATGTTTCGAAGAAGTAGGGAGTACGGTAAATTTTCCTCTCCGAAAACCCATGTTCTTTCTAGCCTGTATTAATTTTCGTATCGTATTCAAAAGCGATGTGTCATCCTTTAATTGGTGATTTACATTGACCTTTTTATATCCATAGGGACCCTTCGCAATAATATCTTCGTCGATCGCACCTTCCATTACATCAGAGAATCCTCCGTTTTTGTCCGCGCTCCATTGCATCAGTGTTCTAACACTCTTTCTTCCCTCTTTTTGCAGATCGTCTCCCATACCTATTTCTTGTCCATATCTTATTACCGGTGTACCCGGTAAAGAAAATAGGATGCTATAGGCCAACGCCAGACGCTGTCGATTGTTTTCAAACATAGGAGGCAACCTTCGCCGTATACCACGGTTGAAAATACGCATGTTTTCATCAGGTGCAAACGCGGCAAACACTTCCTGACGTTCCTCTTCTTTCAGTTGCTCTAAATCCAGTTCATCGTGGTTTCGCAGAAAATTAACCAAGTGCTCCTCTTCACTAAGTAATGGGATTTTTTGTAGTGCCTTCGCAATAGGTTCTGCTTCTTCACGCGCAAAAGCTAAAAAGAAATAATTGTTTAGATAGAAATTAAACAACATGTGCATTTGTCTATTATGTTCTAAAAAATCCGTATAGCGCGAAGGAGGTACATCGACTTCGGCGATAAAAGCCGCATCGGGATTAAGTTCTTTTATGTACATACGCCATTCCCTGAATATATCGTGTGGGTCACCTTTGAATTTGTAATTCCCTTTCTCCTCTATCATATGCGGTGCCGCATCGATCCGGAATCCATCTACACCAAATTTAAGCCAAAATCGTATGATTTTTTTTACCTCTTCGACTACGGTCGGATTGGTCATGTTTAGATCCGGCTGGTCATTGTAAAATGTATGGTAATAGAAGGCTTCGGCCTCTTTGTTATATGTCCAATTCGTGTATTCCTGCTCTTCCGCGAGAATAGCCTTGTTTCCACTTTCCTCGGGTTTCTCGTTAGACCAGATATAATAATTCCGATAGGGAGATTGCGGATTCTTTGCAGCTTCCAAAAACCACGGATGTTCTTTTGAAGTATGGTTTACGACTAGATCGATGATAACCCGTAGGCCAGCCGCCTTAATAGCATCGATAAGTTCCGCAAAGTCTCCCATATCTCCGAAACGTTTGTCGACTTCGTAATAGTTCCGTATGTCATAGCCGTCGTCTTTATTTGGACTATCATAAAACGGCAATAGCCACAGGCAATCTATGCCCAGAATCCGGAAATAGTTAAGCGACTGCTGAAGTCCACGGAAATCACCGGAACCGTCTGCGTTGGAATCTTTAAATGACTCGATAGCTAAGGTGTAGATAATAGCGTCTTTATACCAAAGATTTTTACTCATATCAGTTTTATTCTTTAATGAAAGGAAGAACTTCTCTTCCCATAAACCCAATAAACTCCTCCTGTTGTTG
Source organism: Sphingobacterium chuzhouense (assembly GCF_014692525.1). Classification (GTDB taxonomy): domain Bacteria; phylum Bacteroidota; class Bacteroidia; order Sphingobacteriales; family Sphingobacteriaceae; genus Sphingobacterium; species Sphingobacterium chuzhouense. Next base: position 429,554 of record NZ_JACNYL010000003.1, on the reverse strand, counting down.
ATTCACATTATGTACAATAATTTTATCGAAACCCATTTCATGGTAGTTTTGGATCGCTTCAATAAACTGTGAAGGGTTGTTGCTTGTTAGTACCTGGCTCTTTACATGTTCACGTGTAACATGCAATCCAGCTTGGTCAAAGAATTCGGGTAGGGCTAGTTCGGCTTGTAATTTGTTGCCTAACGTATTATTGCGCCATGACATCCATGCGCTATCTAACGCATCTTCTTCGGTTGAGGCATACGATACCTGAAATTTCAATGCTAGTGCTCCATTGGGGCAAGACATTCGGAAAGCGTTAACAATCTGTTGTAATTTGTGTATATCTTGGTTGACCGTAATAAGACCATTGGCCCAAGTACCAACCCATGCAGCAGTAGATTCGGTAAGGGCCGCTCCATATACAAATGGAGGTGAAAGAGGTCTAGTGTATAATGTAGCATTTTCCAATTCAATAGCACCATAGTGTGTAACTGTCTCACCCGACCAAAGACGTTTCATAATCTGAACAGATTCTTCCAGACGTTTATGGCGGATTTCTTTACTTGGCCACACCTGAGCTGTAATCTTTTCATTTAAGGCTTGTCCACTGCCCAAGGCTATCCAAAATCGATCCGGAAATAAATTATCAAGCGTTGCTACAGCCTGTGCAACTATGGCGGGGTGATAGCGTTGACCGGGCGCGTTCACAATGCCGAATTCTATCGAGGTCGCCTGCATAGCCGCTCCCAGCCAACTCCAGGCAAATCCACTTTGACTATAGTTCTCACTCCACGGATGAAAATGATCCGAAGACATTACCGCATTAAAGCCCGCCTTTTCCGCTAATTGAACATAAGCAAGAAGTTGGCTCGGTGAAAATTGCTCGTGAGAAGCATGATATCCAATCTTCATAAAAACCTTTCTTTCTAGTATTAACACGCTTGCCCTCCGATAGTTCTCGATAAACAACGTGATAATATACTAAAAAGGTAAAACGGAATGTCCAGCATGTTGTTCAATCAAAAGAGAATATATAGAGATCATGGAAATAAAATCAAAACTTGAAAATCCTGTGGATAAATATCCCAAGCCACCTTTCAAAAAGCAATCACAACCCTTTCCGGCGTTAACAGGAAAAATGGATCCCCTTCCTGACCATGGCGAAGATAGTTATCTTGGTTCAGGTCGTTTAGAAAATCGACGGGCATTGATTACGGGCGGAGATTCCGGTATCGGACGAGCTGCAGCCATTGCATTTGCCAGAGAAGGAGCGGATGTAGCGATTAACTATCTGCCGGCAGAAGAAGAAGATGCCAAGCAGGTTATTGATCTGATTGAAAAAGCCGGACGAAAAGGTTACGCTATCCCGGGAGATATTACGAACCGAGATTTCTGTCGGCAGTTAATAGATGAAGCTGTCGATAAACTGGGAGGACTGGATATTTTGGTAAACAATGCGGCTTATCAACAGAGCTACGAGTCTATTTTGGATATTCCGGACGAAAGCTTTGATACGACGATGAAAACAAATGTATACGCGCCGTTTTGGATTACAAAGGCCGCTATTCCTCACATGCCAGCGGGATCATCTATTATAGTCACAGCTTCTGTACAAGCTTATGATCCCGAAGCAACGTTACTGGATTATGCACAGACAAAGGCTACAAATGTAATTCTGGTCAAAGCACTGGCGCAGCAGTTGGGGCCTATTGGTATTCGCGTAAACGGCGTTGCACCCGGACCTGTTTGGACGCCCTTACAGGTTTGTAGCAAAGAACCCGAAACCTTAGTTGATTTTGGAGCAGATACGGCATTAGGAAGAGCAGGACAACCTGCCGAGCTGGCATCGATTTTTGTACAATTGGCAGACAATAATGCAAGCTATTCCACGGGACAGATTTACGGAGCAGCGGGAGGAGGAGGACATCCTTAAAAACTAAAACTCCTTGATTGCAATCGTGTTAATTGCGTTTGACTGGATCTTTGTAACGAAAAGGGAGATAGTTATTTACTGTTTTTATTGCCCGTGACATTTCGAAGTTAACGGCTAAAAAGGCAAGTCGCGATTCGCTGATTAGCTCCAAGCAAGCATAAAATAGAAGTAGCGCTCCCATAATGACAAGTGTGACGGGAAGCCAATTATAGTTTAAGTGCAAGATGTCGATCACACCGATGCTGACACTGGTTGCCACAAAAAAAAGAAGGGATAGATACAAACTCGTCATAGACCTTTGTAAATGCATAACGCGTTTTGTAGAACGTTTGAGCTGCCGATATATAGCAAGGATTTCATCCTGTTCTCCATCTTCTACTGTTTTTGCGTCCGTTAGTTCCTTAAGCTCTCTCCCCAACTTTCGCGTCCGTTCAATTTCGCGGCTCAAACGTTGTGAGGTAGATAGGATCAGCGACCCGTTTGCCATGATGAGCACGACAGGTGTGATCATCGAGGAAAGGACAGTAAGCACTTGCGTAAAATTATCCATCGTTGCATATAAATTTAGGTAATCGGAAAGGCCATTGTCGTGCTGTGGTTTCGCCCTCCATTGGCTGTATCGAGTCGATTGAATTGGACAACTATAGGCTTGTCTGATTGTAGGAGGACAGCGAATTCCTTTTGCAATAAGATGGCTTCTGGATCTATTAGGTCGTTGAATCGGATGCTACGGCTTCGCTCTGCATCCACGGAGATGCGGTATGGACCAGCCGGTTCCCTATCTGCATAATAAATAGTAATAGTGATAGAGACTACCGATCCTCCGGTATTCAATATACTGATTTCATCGCGGCTTGTATTAACAGGTTCATCGCCTGTACTTTCAGCTGGAATACAGCAACCAGGAATGGCCCAAGTTCTATGTCCGATGTAAGTCTGTTTGCTCATCATTCTATTAAAATACGTTTTAAATAAGGAGTAAGCAGCGTTCCTTTGGGATCTAACTCTTCCCGGATATGCTGGAAGGTATCCCATTCTGGATAGCGCTGTTTCAATTGACTGGCGGACATACTATGCATTTTGCCCCAATGCGGTCTGCCATCGTAAGCCTGAAATACCTGTTCGATATCCTTGAAGTATTCCTGATAGGGTAAGCCCGCGTTCTGATGGACAGTTATCGCTACAGATTGTCTACCATACGCATTGCTCAAGTAGTTGTTGTCTGCTGCTACAGGTCTAAACAATACGCGCCAACCGACTTGCTGTCGATGCTTTTTAAGAATACGTTCCCTAATTTCCATAAAACAATCGGTGGCAAGTTCTATGGGAAAAGAATATTCCAGTTCAACATAGCGAAGCTCATGAGGTGTTGGCAGTAGATCTTTACCCCATCCAGTTTCTTCTTTGTCAAGACGGGCAAAAGGCAGTTGTTGTGTGCCCGTACCGGGTACATTCCACAAGCGAAGACTTATGTCATCACGGCGCGGATACCAGTAAAATCCGAAATTACGATTCTCCTCCATCAATGCAGGTAAGTGCTTCAGACAGTCTGCAACCGAAGTGCAATAATGCTGGCGCTGAACCTGGAATGCAGGAATTACCCTTAAGGTTATTTGAGTGAAAATACCCAGAGATCCTAAAGAAACCCGCAGTGCCCGCATGATTTCAGCGTGATCATAATCATTATATGTTTTGATTTCGCCGGCTGCTGTAATCAACCTTATCGCTGTCACCTGCCCGGAGAGATTGGTTAGTTTTTTCCCGGCTCCGTGCGTCCCCGTACTGATAGCACCGCCTAACGACTGCTGATCGATATGTCCAGTATTTTCCATAGCGAGATGATATCTGAATAACGCCTTACCAACTTCTTCCACCGTCATTCCGGCTCCGACGGTCGCCTCTGTTTGTTTATCATTTACGCCGTGGAACTGCTTAAACCTATCAAGTGATATCAATATATCGTCCGTTTCGATTACAGGGGAACAAGAATGACGTGCTCCCGAAGCTCGTACTGTCTTCCCATCCAGGTTTGCTTTTTTTAGCGTGCGAATCAATGTCTGTTCGTCGTCTGCTACGTAATATTCATGAGGTTCGAAACGGATATTTCCCGCCCAGTTACTTTGCTCGGATTTATTCATATTTTCACGGAAAATTGCCATATAAAGATAACTATACAAAACTCACTATGAATGAATAAGGGATAGTGATTAAGAAAATAACGATCCAAATTACGTCAGGTAAAGACCCTGCAGAATACTGTCGGGTCGTAGACAGTGTACAAATAATGAAGCAAGCCAAATAGCAAGTTTTCAGATGGAAGTTTTAACCAGCACCGTCTTCATACGTCGGGCCATATAACCCTGGCACTTTATTACCTGTAGCGCGTAAATACACGATCATTTCTCCACGATGATGATAGATGTGGTTGAACAGAAAACTTCTGGCGACTATTCCACGCGGCATAGGACCGAGAACAACTTTGTTTCCGGCTTTCATCGTCCATTCATCTGAAAGCTGCTCTTCGGTGAGGGACGCCAATGCTGTTCTTGCTTTTTTAACGTTATCCTCGAACAATGCCAGCGTAGCTTTTATGTCATTTGGGCTTCCTCTTTCCAGGCGGTCGGTTGCGATATCATAAACATCTTGTGTAAGTGTTCCCACGTACCAATAGTATATGGTAGCAATATGTTGTGCCAGTTCGCCCATCGTCCAAGAGATATCTGACGGACGATAACCGAGATCCTTTTGCGGTATCGATTGAAGCAATTTGCGTGTGTTATTCGTTTCCTGTTCAAACTCTTGAAGCCAATATTTGAGTATCATATGCTTAATTTATAATTTACTATGATGAAAACACAATTGATCCGAGAAAGTTTTGACTGATTTGGAATCTGGTAAATTACTATTTGAAAATATATTAATGAACCTACAAAACTGCAACAGAGCGTTGCAGTATTTAATCCGAATCGGATTTCTTGCCATAAGACAAGCTGACAAAACTTGAAACACAGTAACTTGTAGAAGAATTTCATTAATGTAAAGCGATACAATGGCAAAACAAGTTTTTATCAATTTAGCAGTAAGAGATTTACAAAAGTCAATGGGCTTTTATACTGCATTGGGTTTTACAAACAACCCTCAATTTTCGGATGACGCAGGAAAATGTATGGTATGGAGTGATCACATTTTTGTGATGCTTTTGACGCACGAAAAGTTTGCAACGTTTGCGACTAAACCTATTGCAGACACAAAAAATAATGTCGCGGGACTTTTTTCATTATCGGTGGACAGTGTTGACGAGGTCAATAATATCGTGACAAATGGATTGAGTGCAGGAGGAGTGGAACCCAGCGAAATGAAAGATTATGGCTTTATGCAACAGCGTACTATTGAAGACTTAGATGGGCACACTTGGGAGATTTTCTATATGGATATGTCAAAAATCCCAGCTGAACAAAAGGAATAATAAAAATATTCCTCTCGTAATGTTTGTTACAAACCGTGAAAAGAACCGACATGATGGATATGGGGATTGGCCGCCATACCATTAGGGTTGCATCCTAATTCGCCTTCTGGTATTTCTCGACCCTGATTCGCGTAGAAACTTATCCAAAACTCATCAAACTCACCTGTCTTTGGATTCTTGAATGTCATGGGTTCTAGTTCAAATAACCTGATGTGTCGAAAAGCTCTTTCCACAAAGTCTGAACAGTAATACGAACTGTCATTTAGCGTATAACTCCAATTGTAAGGCTTACCCAACAGTTGGTGTGCCCTTTCTATTGCCTTAGGGATAGCATTTTGGTAAATGCTATCAATGCGATATATGGCAAATAGCCTTGTAGCTTCATGATCGATTCTTATTAAACTATCCAAAGGTTCCTTTACAGAACCTTTCTTACTACTTGCATGGAGTATATAGGGTTGTCCGTGCGCTATTTCGATGAGGCCTATATGATCGAAAGAAGTATTGTTTGTCCGTTGTGTGACGCGGTTGATAGCGCCGGAGAGATTTTCAGACTGTGCTCCAACAAATAAAAGATCACCATGACGGATCGTTAATCCCCTATACGCTATGCTGTCTTGTGCACATACGCATAATACCTGAAATACCAACGCTAGTAAAATTGCTGCTTGCTTCATCCTAGCAACGAATATATAGATAAATACTTTATCAGCTTCATCTTTCTCTTAAAATCAGCTAGCCGACAAGCCAGTTTAGGACTAAAACGCCAAATAAGCCAATAATAGAAACCAATGTTTCCATAATGGACCACGATAGGAAAGTATCCCGCATAGTCAATCCAAAATATTCTTTAAACATCCAGAAACCGGTATCATTTACATGCGAAAACATGAGACTTCCTGCTCCGGTCGCCAACACCATAAGTTCGGGACTGCTGTGTGAAGACTCCAGGATCGGTAGCATAATCCCCGCGGTCGTAAGCCCAGCCACAGTAGCTGATCCAACGGCAAGACGTATAATAGCGGCAATTGCCCAGGCTAGAACTAATGGTGAGAGCGTAAGGTCAGCAGTAATTTCCGTGATATATTGTGCCAAGCCACTGTCCACGAGCACTTGTTTGAACACGCCAGATGCCCCGATAATAAACAGTATCATTGTTACACCACGGAGCGCTTCTTCAATGCTCTCAGCCTGCTGCTTCAGGCTCTTGCCCTGCCTTATCCCCATGGTGTACATTGCCATTAGGGCCGCTAAAAGTAAAGCAAAGACAGGATCTCCCAGAAATAGTATAACCTGGAGAAATTGGGAGTTTTCAGGAAGAAACATAGGTCCGAATGATCCCAGCGCGATGAGAAAAACCGGAAACAATCCCGTAAAAATACTAAGTGCAAATCCAGGGTAAGCTGTCTGGACTTTGGATGGAGGGACAAATAGTTCTTCGGGCGGATTGGTAGGTATAGATTTCAAGAATCGTCCAAAAATTGGACCACTGATAATGATAGCTGGCACGGCGACAATCATTCCATAGATCATCGTTAACCCAATATCTGCCTGAAATATGATCGCAATAGCCGTTGCTCCAGGGTGTGGTGGCAGATAACCGTGCGTTACAGATAGTGCCGCAAGTAAGGGTATACCCACATATAATAATGGAAGCTTGTTCGATCGACATACCATAAAAACAAACGGAACCAACACGATGAACCCTACGTTATAAAAAAGCGGTATTCCTACGAGAAATCCTGTTAGCACCATAGCCCAAGGGATATACCTCACACCAAATACTCTTGTCAAAACATCGGTTATCTTTTGGGCTGCTCCACCATCAGCTAACAACCTTCCTAAAATTGCACCGAAGGCAAGTATTAAAGCCAACTGTCCCATTGTGCTACTCACGCCAACCTCCACAGATTTCATAATAGACGTTCCATCCATTCCCATAGCGAAACCAACGGCTATCGACGTAATTAGTAAAGAAATAATCGAATTGAGCTTAACTACTGTTATTAATAGTAGAAGTAAAACTATTCCAGCGAAAACAATCAATAATGGCATAATAAAAATGATTTTAAAACTCTTCCTTCAATTTGAAATAGAGACGTTCAAATTTCCGAAAGTTCTCCATGTAAATTCGGTGGTTATGCTCATCAGGAAGATATTGTGTGCTGTGCGCATCAAGTGTATGTGTCGATAGATATGCTCTACTGATGCCAAGTGCTTCCATTCCTATGATAGCAGCTCCCCATGCCGAACTTTCTACATTCTCTTTTACATACACAGGTTTGTTAAATACGTCGGCCAGCATTTGAACCCACAGCACGGAACGTGCTAGGCCACCACTCGCATAAATAATTTCTATAGGCTGTGTCGTTTCTTCCAGTGCAATTCCAACACTCAACAACGCAAATAGCATCCCTTCAATCATCGCACGCGCAAAGTGTGCTCTACTATGCTGAAGTTGGATGCCAAAATAAACACCTTTTGCCTTTGCATCCCAATATGGCGCACGTTCTCCCGTAACATAAGGTAGAAATATCAGCCCGTCCGACCCAGGTGCGACCGATCGGACTTCGTTATCAAATAAAGCCGCGGCATCCATTCCTAGGGATAATTGAGGGAATTCAGACATAAACTGCTCCATAAACCATTTTCGCACGACTCCGGCATTGTTAATCGCGCCACCCACCACAAATTCGCCAGGACGAAGGATATAACTGAAAACCCGCTCTTTGGAGTCTGTATTGGAACGATCAGTCACTACTCTTATAGCTCCACTGGTGCCGACAGTCACGGAGGCAATCCCAGGCGTCGTTGCCCCGACACCTAAATTAGCAAGACATCCGTCGCTAGCACCAATCACGAAAGGTGTGCCTATAGGAATTCCCCATAGGCATGCTGTAGCCTCATTATCCACCGTTAGTACATAATCAACCGAAACTAGTGAAGATAATTGTTTATCTGTTATTCCTGCCTTTGAAAGCGCTAGTTCACTCCAATGCATCCTATGGATATCCAATAAACCCGTTGCCGAAGCAATAGAATAATCTACAACATAGGTCCTGAACAGTTGAAAAAAGATGTATTCTTTTATTCCTATAAACTTATGTGTTTTATGAAAGATATTTGGCATATGCTTATTTATCCAGATTAGCTTGCATAGCGGAGACATCGGGTGTATCGGTGTACCTGTTTCTCGGAATAGCTGATGGCCTGCAGAAGTCCCTCTTAGGTTATCCGCAATATCCTGACTCCGCGTATCGGCCCAAATAATGCAATTTGTAAGAGGAGTACCCATATCATCCATGGCGATTACCCCATGCATGGCGCTACTCAAAGCTATACCCTCTAGACGATATTCCTGGCTGCTATTCTTCAAGGCATCCATCACTTCTGACACTGCGCGTATACAAGCCTCATAGATTTGGAGTGGATCTTGTTCGTAAAAACCACTTTGTGGAGATAAAATAGGATATGGTACGCTAAATTGCGTAATAATTGTGCCTATTTGGTCAAATGCGATTGCTTTTGTTGATGATGTTCCAATATCTAAACCAATGATCATATTTTACTTACTTGAAAAGCCGAGTACAAGGTACGAACATGTATCTCATTTATACACCATCCTTACTAAAATATTTGGTCTACGGATCAAATATTCGCATTATATTGGATACCATGAATAATATTGAAGATGCACGGATAACGTTAAGTCCAGTTGTAATTCGTAAATTCGCGTTTTTACTAAATAAAAATCGATCTATTTTTTTTAATAAATGCAACATCTAAAGATAAGAGAAGCAAAAAAAGAAGATTGCCCACGTATATTGGAATTGGTTAAAGAGCTTGCTTTGTATGAAAAAGCTCCCGAAGAAGTGACTATTACGTTAGCAGAGATGGTAGCGTGTGGATTCGGAGCTAAACCAATTTGGGGTGCGTTGGTAGCCGAGGTAAATGGAGTAATTGTCGGTATTGCCTTGCATTATGACCGCTATTCAACCTGGAAGGGACGCCGCCTATATCTAGAAGATCTAATAGTAACCGAGGCCATGCGCGGAGCAGGGATTGGGAAAAAGCTTTTGGATGAATTAATTGCATACGGTAAAGCCAAAAAATATAACGGTATCGTATGGCAAGTATTGGATTGGAACGAATCTGCAATCGACTTTTATAAAAAATATAATGCGCACTTTGATCCTGAATGGATCAATGTATCTATTGACTTTTGACAGAGTATCTCGTATCTCATGTCAGTACGAAATAAAACTATCTCTTGATCATAATATAGTCTGTCATCAAAGGATCCAGACTACTCTGTCTGAATTCCGTGGCAATCTGCGCGCGGTGATAGGTAGAATGGTTGATAATATGAAACATGATGTTTCGTATAGAGGAGGTAAAATGCCGCCCTGTACTGTTTTTGTAATTTACAGCTTGGTTGAGGTCGGAACTCTCCAAAATACTTAACGAATGCTCATAGTTTGTTAGATCCAGACTTATAAACTCAGCGGTGTCGTGTATCTGCCACACCCCGAAGGTCTTTTCTTTTGGATCAATCCTATTGTTCCAGATTTGGTGCGCGTCAAGTATGTGACTATATAAGCTGACGACCCTTTCAGGTAGTTGTTCTTGTTGTAAGACTATCGCCTGTGCCAATCTTTGGTTGCATTCGAAATTGTAATCGAAAAGTTCCCTGAAGAATTGTATCATTATTCTATCCGTGTAGATGGATTTAAATTCTCAAAATAAATTAACGCACTTATTGCTTTGTAAAAGTGGCAAGATATAAATCCTCTACTTTCTTACGGGCCCAGGGGGTTTTCCTTAAAAAAGTCAACGATGATTTTAGACTTGGATTGTCAATGAAACAATTAATCCGTATCTCTTGGCCTAGCGCTTTCCAACTGCCATAGTACATCAGCAATTCTTCGATAATCGTATCGAGCCGTTTGCCATGTAAAGGGTTATTTGGTTGTTTGTCCATGCAATAAAATTACAAAAAATAGTGATTGTTTTTATTTTTCCAATATCTTTCTGATCCTTTCCCGTTCTTTGTCCGATAGTGGGATAGCCTGCTCTACGATGGGGAGTATCTCCGCTTTGCGGTCCGTTTGCAGTAATAGATCCAGAAATCCTAGGTAGGTTCTGACGAGGTCAGCTTTGATGCCTACAAAAGCTCGCGGATCTGCGATATACAACTCCTGTATCAGTTGCATTAGGACCGCCTTACGCTGTTTATCCACTTCCGAAGAGTCATAGCGAGGCAATAGATTCTTTTGTATAAGTTCCTGCAGTTTGACATCCACTGCCTGCTCGCGCACATACTTCTTCTGCTTACGGTCCAGCATGTCGCGCAGCTCTGTTATTAGTCTTCGGTATACCACTTGCTGTTCTTTCTCGCTAAATAAGTTTCCTTCGTTGGATAGCATCATATCGGATTGCTCAAAACCGTTGAAAAAAGCCGATTCCACATACACAGAATGATGAAATTCGATTGCATTATTGTTAAAACTGCTCAGCAACTTAGCTATTTCCACCTTATCGTTATTCATGAAGTAATAATAGTAGCGGTCACCGATGGGATATTTCCACCGGATATAGTTTACCTTGAATACGAAAGAATTCTCCTCGGTGCTGTATATTGTAAAAGAAGTTTCGTCCGTTTCCTGAATCAGTTGCTGGTAGGAGATAGGCTTGCCATTTATCATAATGCTGTGCCCCAAATCCTTGTTAAGGTGTAAGAACCAGCCAAATTCTTGTGCTAGAAAATCCATAAACTCCTCCGATTGTAGAGTTGCAGCATTCAGGCCAAATACACCCTCCAATACCACGGTCGTCCCGGTGTGTGACGCATTAGAGCGCTGTGGTTCCGAGCTATCATACTCTTCCTTAGCGTCCCTGTTTATTACCAGTTTATACTGCATCAGGTTTTCTCCGTCAGCTACCACCGTATACCAAGTAGCACGTGTTGCGAACAGCGAGAAAGAAAACCGGCCCTTGCCCTTTTTACCGCGCGTATAAGAAGTCCGTTTGGCTTGTCCTTTTTTTAAGGAATCCAGAAAGTTACCGAAGGAATAGTCCAAAGTGTCGTGTGTGATACCTTCACCATTATCGCTAATGCGAATACGTTCTATATAGCCCAGTTCATTGCTCGATATATCAATGGCTACAACAGTGGCTTTGGCATCAAAACCGTTCCATACATATTCTGCAATGACTTGTTTCACATCCTTTGGCAGCCCTGCGGACTCTATACTCGCATTCGTTATTTTAGTACTGTTCTTCATCATTATAAACCTATAGTCCAAATCTAACAAAACCTATTTAACTAAAGCGTGCTTTAGCTAAAAAAAATAGTAATTTAACCCGTGAGCGGTTTATCTCATTAAAGACAGTGTTAAGAAATCTTGGGAAATCGATTGTACCGTTGATATTTTAGTTCGGATTTGCTATTTTCAATCGCAAAATTATGATTCAAAACATTATTTCGCAACTGCAGGACTTACAGTGGCAGGAAAATTGGCTAGATGAAAATTTTGTAAAGAAGCTTGGAAGCGTCGCAGAGGATAAAGTCTTCAAAAGACCTTTACCGGAACTGCATAGTGGTGCGGAACTCATTTCCCATGTATTGGTATAGAGGTTAGAAACAGTGCGGAAGTTAAAAAACCTCGATGCCAAATTAACAATAGATAGCCCTGAAAACTGGCGAACGAATGAGGAGTTAATGGAAATTGGATGGCAGAATTTAAAGAATGATTTTTTCCAAAGTTAGTATACACTTACTGAAATTTTAGAGAAAAAAGATGATACATTTCTTGATAAGCGCTATCGCAATAATGAAAGTTTTAAATATCTGATAGAAGGGCTTATCCATCATGACCTTTATCATTTAGGGCAGTTGGGTATTACAATTAAGTTTCTACTCCCTCCCCATAATCAATCAACTCAAACTTCAAATCATACCCTTGTTTGATGGTTATTTTAGTGCCGGACGGGGCGTATTTTCCGGTCATACAGGCTTCGTCGACCCCAGTAATGATGAAGAAATTTATGAATTTATCAGAAGTGAATTAATTTAGGGTCCATTTTTTGCAGACGATTCACATAATTGAATGGATTTCTTTAGTTTTGGCTATAGCGTTAGGAGAAGATTACAGTATTATCTCCTAGGCGAAGGAACGTTTGGAGAAATTCAGAAATACGGAAGAACAATGACATTGAAAGAAAACATCGGCTATAACTACCTGAAATACCTGCTTACCGGGATCTTTTCAGCTTTGCTGATTATGGGGTATGCGCAGGAAGAGGATAAACAACAGAAAGAGAAACGACAACCTAGTGAGCAACGGGAAAGGCAAACTCAAGTTATGGATTCCATTGATATCGTACGCGATTACCGTCCGATGCTGGCCGATGCCGTAAAGGCCCGCCGGAGTCCGGATATGCGTATCAACAGGGACGCGATTGAGAATGAGCTGCAGCAGATCGCCGCCGCTACCTATTTTTCAATAAATGGTTTCAAGCAAGCCTACAATGATGAATTGCTTAAACGGAATCCCAACGCTTCACGCGACAATATCGACAATTACCGAATTAGTTATTTGGCCTATCGTGCAGGGGAGTATCCAAGAGCGACCTCTATTTTGGAGAGTTTGGAAAAATCGGATGCCTTTTATCAGGGCGCTATAATTACTTTGGGCAATATTGGTATAGAGACCGGCGATAAAGAACGTGCGCGGAATGCTTTTCTCCAAGCGTCGAGAATGGATCTCGATCCGGAATTGAAAATGATAGCGTTGTATAACTACGCCAAAGTCTTACATGAACTAGACTCCACCCAAGTCGCCTTAAAATTACTCCAAGGCTATGTCGCGAAGAAACATGTCGATAGGGATCGTGATGGCAACGCACCGGAGAGTGCGCAAACATTATCCATAGCTGTTTTGTTGGGTACGAGTAATTTTCATGCTGGAGTAAGTATGCTGGAATCGTTAAACAAAAGAAGCCGCGAAGCCGATGTAACCTATCAAAAAGCAACGTATTACCGTGCTCTGGAATTCTATAATGAGCGTGCGTTCGAAAATAGTATATCTATGTTTATGAGATCGGAAAAATTCCCGATAGATGAGGAAATGGCGGCGTTGGCAACGTATTGGAAAGCAGAAGCAATGTATGAAGTGCGTAAGTACAAGGAGGCGGTGGAAAACTTTTCCCGGTTCCTTCGATTGCCCGCCGCACGAAACACCGAAGTATACAATTATGCAAACTATGGGCTGGCATATGCGGCGTTTCGAAATAACAGCTTTGCCATGGCAGCTGATTACTTTGAGCGTTTTTTGGCGACTGATGGACATTCGATAGACGAAAATGTGCGTCATGACGTGATCGCACGCTTGGGTGATTCGTATTTGTCCGTGCGCGATTATGGACGGGCAAACCGATACTATAATCAGCTGATAGATAACAAAGCTCCCAACCAAGACTACGCGCTGTTCCAGCGAGGAATTATTTATGGATTGCAAGGCGACAATGAAACTAAAATCAGCACCCTGTGGTCTGTTTTGGAGAAATTCCCCGGATCAAACTATGCGGATGATGTGGCCTTTGAGGTTCCATATACATATTTTACTTCGGGAGATTACGATACCGCTATCGAAGGACTGCAGAAAATGGTCGAAAAATATCCTAGAAGCAGCTATGTGCCCCGTGCATTGATGACCATTGGGCTTGTCCAGTACGATAAAGGTGAGACCGAAGCAGCCAAAGCCTCTTTCCAGAAGGTGGTAGAAGAACATTCGAAGACGGATGAAGCAGGGCAAGCATTGCGTTCCATTGAAAACATTTACTTGGATCAAGGGGATGCTTCCGGTTATATCCATTATGCGACCAATACCAACATCAGTAACCTCACTGCTGCACAGCAGGATAATTTCACTTTTGAAGTCGCCAACTCTTTGTTTATTAAGGGGGCATATGGGGCGGCGGTTGAAGCAATCAATGCTTATTTTGATAAATTTCCGAAACCGATAAAGGAAAAACATGCCCGTTATATCCGTGGGGTGAGTTTGTACCGTACTGGACACCCAAAAGAAGCGCTGCGCGACTTGAACATTATCCTGAACGACTGGACGAGCAAGTATACAGAGAGCACCTTGCTGACGGTAGCTGCGTTATACCTAGAACTGGAGGAATACAACGAAGCCATTGTACACCTCAAAAAATTGGAGCTCAATTCGGAATATAAAGAAAACTATAACTACGCGGTAACTAACCTGATGATTTGTTATTTCGAACTCGGTGACTTGGAGCAGGTGGCGAAGTATGCGAAGTTGATAAAGAGTTACGATCGCTCATCCGAGGAAGACATTGCCAAGGCGCACTTGTACGGTGCGCGGGCCATGCTGCAGGAAGGAAATGTGACGTCTGCCCTGAAGGAACTGAATCTGGCGGCGCTTAAGAGCCAAACGGCAGTCGGCGCAGAGGCACGGTATCGCGTTGGACAATTGCAGTATGAATCCAAGCAATACGACAAAGCTCAAGAAACAGCTTTTGATGTGATCAACAATATGGGGGCACATGATTACTGGGTGGCCAAGAGCTTCCTTCTGCTTGCAGATACCTATTCTGTAAAAGGTAATAAACTCCAGGCGAAGAGTACGTTGGAAAGTGTGATTGAAAATTATGAAGGAGATGATGATGTCATTCCTTCAGCAAAAGAACGTTTAAAGAAATTGAAGATTAAGTGACTTATATAAATCTTTATCTCTTATCAATCAACTCGGAAACTGTCGATTAGGAATTGCACAAAGGTCAACAACTTGTCGTTGTCGAAGCAGTAGTATTTTTTAAATGTGTTTCAACCATTTTCTAGCTGAATCTGATACAAGAATTAATGCTGCAGCCATCATTATAATGTCCTTTAAAACCAATCGTCCTGCTCCTGATAAATAAGGAAATCCAAATTGCGGTGTCGGAAAGTCTCCTCCTAAATTTGGTACATAAACTTCTGGAGTAGTAATTAAAAATGAAAGCGTAATAATTGACATCCCAAAAGTCAACATCCCCCCAAAAAATCCAACTTTAGGAAACCATATTCCAAGCAGAACTAAAATACCTATGACACAAATTACAATACCCAGTCCGTAAGAGAATATATATGTGCCATTTTCCTTATGCCATTCAATATTCTTACTTACAACTAAGCCTTCAGGGTTTTTGTGTAATTGATATTGTTTTATTAAAATCCCATCCTTATTACTTTCCATCGCTTCTGATTTAGTATAAAAGAAACTCATAAATGGACTATTAATGACAAATGGCACAATACCATCTGCTTCATATTGAAAAGCTTTTAATCCGCCAATCCATGCAGTTACGACAAAAATTGATATACGTAAGAAATTAACGAAATATGCATTGGAACGCTCGAAGAATACTAACAAATTTTTCATGTTTACTAACTAATTTACACAATGCTAAATTATGTTTAATGCAAACTACTAAAAATGGACAACTTCGTAAATTATATGGACTTTTTTGCCACTTCTGCTATCCCTACTGTATCTCTAAACTTTTTAGGTGACACCCCCACATGTTTCTTAAAGAATCTGCTGAAATAGAATACATCTTGAAATTGCAATTCAGATGCTATTTCTTTTACACTTTTGTAGGTTAAATGCAAAAGTTTTTTTGCTTCTAAGATCAATCGCTCTTGTATCAGTTCCAGAGGTGTTCTACTATATTCACTCTTAACTCGCTTGCTAAAAGTTGATTTGCCCATTTTGTAATAATCTGCATAAAACTGCACTGTTCGGTGTCGAATAAAATTCTCATTAATTAAATCCGTAAATTCGGATAATGAATGAATGGCTGCAGTCGTACATTTTCTTCTTTGAAGAACCATTTCCTTATTGCAAATCGCTAAAATAAGCTGCAAGTAAGATTTCATAATTGATGAATCATATGATTCATTCGATTTTTGAAGACGCGCTATTCGTTCAAAAAACCAATACACTTCGTCGCTAAAATTTGGAGACGCGTGAATAAACGGTTGCTCAAAAATATTATTAAACAATACACCATTACACGCTACTTCTTTTTTGTGATACTCAATGCAATAAAAATCTGCGTGGAAGTGTAAGATGTGAACCGTTGAATGCTCGTTTACGTGAAGTCTTGCTAATTGGAATGGCGATAGAAATAAAATGCAACAATCCGAAATATTATAATTCACTACATTGATTGCTACCTCCTTTACCTGTTTTAGTATTAGTACATAGTAATAGGCATCATTTATTATGATGTCGCTTTCGGAATATTTGTTGTCACGAACCCTGATACCTCTGTGCATAATTTGATCTTATTTAGTAAAGGCAGATAATTTTACACCAAATTCCTAGACCGCATTTCTTTCCAGATTTCCTGTTCAATAATTTTATCTCCTGCTGAATTTTTAATTACCAAATATCCGATGACTAAAGGAAAAAACGTAAACACACCTAGTCCATTTTTCATTACTCCGAAGAAGAAAATTCCCACGGTAGCTCCAACGATAAAGGCGTTTATTATTCTGTTCTTCTTTATGTTTTTTATTTTTTGGAACAATTGATTATTAGTAAATTCAGTCAAATTATTTGGTTTCATATATCGAAATTTTCTTTAGTCGATTTTGTATATAATTCATAATTTCTTTTTTTTCTAAAAATACGAAATATTGGTAGAAATGTGAATGTATATTTTCTGAGCCGATACCCCAAAAAATCGTAAATCTAGCCATCAAGTCATTTTGAAGCACATCAGTACATCGTGTTCAGTGTTTGGGCAAATGAATGTGTTGCAGTAAACGCGATTAGAATGAGAATAAGCTTTTTCATGGTTAACTAATTGTGGATCATATCTTTTTAAAAAATTGAAAAAATCGTTGCCACATATTAGGACGTTTAACGACAACTTCTCCTATGTAAACGATATCTTCGTCTAAATCGACGATTAATGAACATGTGCTCAATATCTTCAAAGAGGGAGAACTGGTTGAGGATGAAGTAGAGAAAAATCGGAAATTCCGATTTTTCTACCAAGCCTACAAATATTACAACCTCGACGCCATCATTTCCGTAGGCTACCGTGTCAAAAGCCATCAAGGCACGAAGTTCCGTCTTCTTTATGTCCGCAAAGGAGGCAAGTTCTTGATGTTTGTAAATAGATTTTTTTCGCAATATTAAATTATTCCCTATCTTTGGAGTCATTCTTGATTTTATTCATCTTTTAAATATCAAGGAATCATGACAGAGCAAATTTACATATCGTCCCTTTCGCTCATTGCCTAAAAAGGCAGTCAAACCTCGTTTTTTTATAATTAAGCAGTTGTGTAATTAACTTATGCAATGTTTGTCTGCCCGAAATTTCATTAGATTTTGCTGAGCGCTCCTAAAAGGGTATATCCTTCTACAAGGACGAATTGCAATCAAAAATCAAATTCAACAAAAATTACAAAACATTTCCAGATATAGCGCCAATTAGGCTTTTCTGAGTTTAAATATATATTCCCACATGGGCAATTTAAGAACAAAAGATTTAAGTAAGATAGGTTATCATAATGATCAGCTACGAAGTCTGGTTATTGGTATAGTTTCCAAAAATTTCAAACACCACAGTAAGCAACAAATACTTGAGCTGTTGGTGGATATTAAGAACGATCCAGAAGCATTTTTGGATAATGAATTGACAAGTAAAATAGCCGAGAAAATAATGGGCAAGAAAGAAGGAGCCCCGTTTAAAGCTTACACGTTACGTGATGAACCGGTATTCTTTAAAACATATGGCGGTAAGGGCATAGAACCATCTGCAAAAAAACAAATGGAATTCGCCAGCCTGTTGCCGGTGAGCATACAAGGCGCTTTAATGGCAGATGCGCATATGGGATTTGGCTTACCTATCGGAGGTGCGTTGGCTACGGATAACGCTGTTATCCCATACGCGGTGGGTATGGATATCGGCTGCCGCATGGCACTTTCTATTATTGATGAAAGCGATAGTTTTATAAAAAGGTTTGCATACCAAATCAAGCAGGCATTAAAAAACCATACCCATTTTGGAATGGAAGGGGGGTTGGACATCAGGCAGGAGCATGAAATTTTAGATAGTCCGGTGTTCAACGAAATACCTTTTTTGAAACCGCTAAGAGGTAAAGCCGTAAGGCAATTGGGTACCTCCGGAAAAGGCAACCACTTTGTGGAGTTTGGTGAAATAGAGATGCTGGCCAATAATGTCCTGGGATTACCGGCCAGAAGGTATCTGGCATTATTAACACATTCCGGAAGTCGCGGTTTAGGTGCGGCTATCGCTAAACACTACACAAAGCTTGCTATGGACACCTGTAAGTTGCCGCGGCATGCACAACAACTGGCTTGGCTGGACATGAATAGCGAAGGGCAGGAATACTGGCTTGCTATGACATTGGCTGGCGATTATGCCAAAGCCTGTCATGACCGTATCCATTCGAACCTATTGAAAGCTTTAGGGCTAAAAGCAATCTGTGTAGTGGAGAACCATCACAACTTTGCCTGGAAAGACAAATTATCTAATGGCAAAGAGGTGATCATACATCGTAAAGGCGCAACACCAGCACATAAAGGTAAACTGGGCATTATTCCCGGTAGCATGACAACACCAGCTTACCTCGTGTCCGGCAAAGGAAACCACGATGCCCTGTATTCCGCATCGCATGGTGCAGGCCGTGCTATGAGTAGGCAAAAGGCTAAGGATAGCATGACGGTATCCGCCATGAAAAAGATGCTTATCAATGCCGATGTTACTTTAATCGGGGGGACGGTTGAAGAAAACCCTTTGGCATATAAGGATATTGACGTTGTCATGACTGCACAACGTGATTTAGTTGATATCCAAGGTAAATTCTATCCACGTATTGTTAGAATGAATAAAGAGTAATGATGAAGAAAATTATGATACAAATTACATCAGGTAAAGGCCCGGCAGAATGCTGCCGGGTTGTAGTCTGTGTGCAAAGTTTAATGATTAAACAGGCCAAACAACAAGGTTTTCAAATGCAGGTGCTTGAAAATAAGGTTGGCGAATTAAAGGGAGCACTATTGTCTTCCACTATGATGCTTATAGGCAATAATCTGGATGACTTTTTAAAAGAATGCGTAGGAACGATACAATGGATCGCACAAAGCCCATATCGTAGATACCACAAGCGTAAAAATTGGTTTGTGGGTGTTGCCGCCTTCGATGTGAAGACACTAATGCAATGGGATCCCAAAGATGTTAAGCTAGAAACCTGCCGATCATCGGGTCCCGGTGGGCAAAACATAAATAAAGTTGAAACAGCCGTGCGCGGAACACACCTGCTATCAGGCTTACAAGTACTTGTTATGGATACACGCTCCCAGTTGGAGAACAAAAAACTTTGTTTAGCCAGATTGCAGGAAAAATTATTGGTCTGGCAGGCAGAGCAATTGATGGAGCAACAGCAAAACCAATGGCAGAATCATTATGAGTTGGCGCGTGGCAATGCCATCAAAATAATTAAGCGCAATTTGTTCTGATTCGGCTATATACGTATTCCACCGACAATTGTACCACCGAGCTTAAAAGACAAAAAAGATCATCATTTGTTTTTCACTCTCCTCCCATACTCCCATAGACCATCGGTATAACTTATTGTTTCTAAGTCATCAATGTCTGATGCAGCAAGGGGTCTTAAAAGTGCTCTATCGCTCTCCAGTACAATTTGATTATCAAAAAACTCAACTAAACTCATCTATCGTCTGTTTTTCATATTCTAGTAGCCATTTATATCTCTCCGGTACAGTCTTATTAAAAGTTTGCACATAATATGGTGCGATTCATTTCGTCACATCTTTCCCCCTCATTTGCAACTCCCTTTGTATTTCCTTAATCTTTTTAAGATTAACAAACACTATTGGTAATAGGGCAAGAGGTACGAGAACAAGTGATGTAAAACCTTTTGTCATCCACTTGTATAGTGATAAAATGAACAAGGATAGTAGTAATCCTGCCAAAGCTGCTGTCGCAGTGCCGATTGTTTTTTTATTTTTGATGAGTTCTTCGGTGCTCATTTCAGCTAGAGGCGTATTCTTCACAACTTAAGAAGGTTTGATATGTCTATAGTGATTAATGTCCTCTCTAAAAATAGAGAATATCAGCTACATTAGCAACGTTAATTACTTTTTCTTATGAAGATTCTGTAAGCTGCATATTCCGGGCATCCGACCGAAATGCCTGGCACAAATCGAACCGTAGTATCCAACTTGTAAAGATTGCATATTCCGACAAAAGTACATCGCATTGCTCCAACGGGTGTATTAATATCGTATTTACTGGGATTGACAGCGGTCGCGATACCAAGTATCGCGACAAAACATGTCGCAATACTTGGTATCGCGACAAAATTCATTTAACTTTGTCGCGATAAGAAATGGTGTGAATAAAAAAAAACAAATAGAAACTATCTTGACCCTTCTGGCTGGAGGTAGTTTGTCTATTGAGCAGATTAGTGATCGACTCGGTTTTACCATTGAGCGACGGACATTACAGCGACGGTTAAAAGAGTTAAAGGAAGATAATCGTATTGCCGTGTCGGGAGACGCCCGTGCTACACGTTACTCATTAAAAGAAAAACAACAGGACTTGCCAAAGGAGCAGGAAGATCTGGTTCCTCTGTCTCCGGAAGGGAAAGAGATTCTTGGTTTTATTACCAAGCCCGTAGCCAAACGGAAGCCGGTTAGCTACAATAGGTTGTTTTTAGAGCATTACCGCCCCCATATAGATAGATAGCTAATTTTGTCCCATTAACATTCATAGATGTTCCAGAGGAATATTATGTCAGAGGTCTTCTTGGTGTATACGAATTGAACCGTATCGAGTTTTTTAAAGACGTTTTTATCTGGGCTTATGAAAGATCAGCGATGCGCTATGCTGCGATCCGTCAATCATTGGGCGAACCGGACACATTCCGTTTACAATATCGCGACAAAATCCGGACTGTTATACTGAATATTGTCTTGCAGATGATGAATAAAGACCTGGCCAAACACGCCATACAAAGCGAAGCCCAAACACTGCCGGCTGATGATCGCAACAAATTCATAGAAGCAGTGGAAACGGAACTGTTGGGTATGCACGAAGGAAATTATGCCCGGTACAGGGTTTCGCTTGACGAGTTTAGGAAGTGGCATATAATCTGGAACAACTCTCATTGACCATATTTCCTGAATAGATATAGCGAAAACGTCCATCCCATGGCGCCAATTTCTTCGTCATCTTCTATGCTGTAAAGATTCTGCCAATTAAATCGAGCAGTAAAAAAGATTACTCAAATATCGCAAATAGTTTTAAAAACTAAAAATATTAGTATTTTTGTTGTTCAGATTTTGAACAAAGTGTTATTAACGTTCGAACATGATACGCAGCAGATTTAACAAATGACAGCAGAATTGCAAGCGATGATCGAAAGACTACCCGGCCTGCCGGGTGTCTATTTCTTCTACACCCAACACGACGATCTGGTCTACATCGGCAAGAGCATACACATCCGTAAGCGTGTGCAGCAACATTTTCAAGGCAAAGACAGTAAATCGCGCAAAATACAACGCACGGTGACACGTATCGCCTGCGAGCCGATGGGGAGCGAACTCATCGCCCTGCTTTATGAGTCCGACCTTATCAAGCGCCACCAACCGCTTTATAACTGTGCACAGCGGCGTACTATGGACCGGTTCGGATTATATATACAGCACGAAAATGGCTATAAGGCACTGCGCATTGTGAATAACCAGGAGCGGGGAGACGAGATCATTACCTTTGCCGGGATAACGGAGGCGAAAAACACCCTTTATCGGCTCACGGAAAAATATAATCTCTGCCCGAAAATAAACGGACTCTATAAAACACGGTCTGCCTGTTTTCATTACCAGATCAAGAGCTGCTATGGTGCCTGCATTGATCAGGAAACTCCCGAAAGCTATAACCAGCGTGTCGATACGTTCTTGCATGCCCATCGTTTCGAGCGGTTTACCAAACTATTTGAGGTAGAAGGCAGAAGTTCCGCAGAAAAGGGGCTGGTCTATATCGAGTGCGGTATCTACAGAGGGTTTGGCTTCTGTGCCCGGGAAACACCCGGGGACCAGCTGATAAAACACATCAGATACAGAGCCGATAATAAAGATGTACGCCGTATTTTGATGCGGTATTTGATAAGTGGGTAGTCATTTGCAAAAATAGATAACCTGCTACAAAGCGCAGCAAGATAGATGGATTGTTTATTTATTAGAAAGATTATTAGAAGAACAAAGCATAAACATCTATAAACAGATTAGTGTTCACTGTAGAACCGTCAAAAAAATAAATGAAATATAAAAAGACAAACCCCCACAAAGACTTAAAACCCTTTATTCATTTCTATTGGGAGTTAAAAGGGAATAAACTTGAAAGCCAATGGGAACGTGTTTTTCCAGACGGCTGTGCAGGTGTATTGATGAATTTGGGAGATCCTTGTTTAACAGATAATGGCTCACTTTCTTTGGAATTTGGAAAGACGACAACCCATTTGATTATCTTAATCAATTTTTCTGATAGAATAAAAATAAAAAACAATCCATTGCAATCGGTTATTCAGGATATTGTCTGAAGCTAACTTTGCGGAAACATTAAATATTTATAAAAATGCGAAAAATATCACTTTTCATCGCAATGAGTTTAGACGGCTACATTGCAAAACCTAATGACGACCTTACTTTCTTAAAACTCGTTGAAAAAACAGGAGAAGACTATGGTTATGGAGAATTTACAGACACCATTGACACATTGATTATTGGCAGAAGAACTTATGATTATGTGCTTAAAAATGTCGGTCTATCTCATTACGACAACGGACGACGAGATGTTTATGTCATCACAAGAACGGAAAGACCGAGAATAGGTAGAACTACTTTCTATACAGGGAATTTAACTGAATTGGTCAAACGACTGAAATCTGAAAAAGGTAAAAATATTTATTGTGACGGTGGAGCGGAGGTAATAAATGAGCTGTTGAAACACGACTTAATAGACGAGTTTATCATTTCGATAGTACCCATTTTATTAGGTAACGGAACAAGACTTTTCAAAGACGGCAGACCAGAGCAAACACTTGAATTTATCAAAGTCAAAACGTTTGAGACAGGATTGACACAACTGCATTACAAGCGACAAAAATAAAACCTCAACTAAATTGAATGTTTTCTTTCCTTTCAGCGACTTGTTGAAAGGCTTTTTTCTTTCCCTCAGGCAAAGCGAAACGGTAGGAAATATTTTGTAGACATCATTTTACAAAACTTCGGAATGCTTGATATTGAGAAAGACTTAAACACAGGTATCAGTCAAAGACAACTTCGCAGAATTTTTGAGTTTTATGTCGGAGATACTGCCAAGACATTCAGCAAAGTTATTCGTTTTCAAAATATTTTAAGAGCAAAGCCCTCAAAGCAAAGTTTGCGGCAGAATAAATTATTCTTTGACGCAGGCTACGGTGGATTTTATTGACATCCACAGCAGATTGGCTTTATGAAAACCACAGTTCATAGTACATGATAAGAAATTTTACATGACAACGTCATCATGTAAAGAAAAAAGGATTATCTTTACATGATGATGGGCTCATGTATAAAAACTTTACACGATGAAACTAAATGTTGAAACACCATATAACACGCTCCCTCCATTACCTGTAGCACAATCAAAAATTGAGACAATACGCGTTCTGCGACAAGTAGTAAAATCATCTATTGCCTTGGCAGAGTTGAAAGGTATAGCTCATACATTGCCTAATCCCTCCATTTTATTGAATGCAGTTATTCTAAAAGAAGCCCGTGCAAGCTCGGAGATTGAGAATGTAATTACTACGCATGACAAACTTTATCAAGCATTATCAGCAAAAGGGATAGAAATAGATTCGGCGACAAAGGAAGTACTTCGCTACCGCGAAGCAATTTTAGAAGGATACAGCGTTGTAAAAAAACGAGGATTTTTAAACACAAATACAATTGTTGCTATTCAAGAAGTATTGGAAGAGAATAACGCAGGCTTGCGAAGACTGCCCGGTACTGCGTTGAAAAATGCCGTTACAGGCGAAGTGATCTATACACCTCCTGACGATAAAGATACGATACTCAGGTTGATGAAAAATCTTGAAGATTATATCAATAAAACCGACGATGAAGTAGTTCCGTTGATCAAATTAGCGATACAGCATTATCAATTTGAAAGTATTCACCCGTTTTATGATGGTAACGGAAGAACCGGTCGCATATTGAATGTACTGTATCTCATTATGCACGGGCTACTCGATAGCCCAGTGCTCTATTTAAGTGATTACATTATTAAAAATAAAGTAGATTACTATCGTCTGCTACAAGAAGTAAGGGTAAACGATAAATGGGAGGATTGGATTCTTTTCATGCTGAACGCAGTTGAAGAAATATCGCGACAGACCATTCATCAGATAGATGCCATCAAGACCTTATTCGCACAAACGCAGGATAAGATGAAAACCGAAGCGCCAAAACTCTATAATAAAGAATTGCTGGAGCTTATTTTTGAACAACCTTACAGCAAAATTGAATTCGTCGTCGAAAGAATGGGGGTCTCCAGAATAACTGCATCTAAATACTTAAAAGGCCTGGAACAACTGGGTATTGTGATTCCTAAAAGAGTTTGGAAGGAAACCCTCTACATTAATCAAGCATTGTTTGATATATTGAAGCAATAACCGATGGTGACGATGACAATAACTCTATAGTTCAACTATCTTCTCAATCAAGTTCAACGACTAAAAAACAAATTAAGATGAAAAGTCAGCAATCGCTGTTTCAATCGCCTTTTCAAAATAAGGGAGTTTATCTAACCATTGAAGTAGACGACGTTGATAGTATCTACAGCGAACTGAAACAAAAAGGAATTGAAATCAAAATAGACATTCGCAACGAACCGTGGGGCGATAGGCATTTTGCTATACAAGACCCAAACGGAGTTGGTATTGACATTGTAAAATATTCACCACCGCAGGAATAGCGGTCATTGGAGAAGACCAACCAAATAGATAAAACTGAAATAAAAATGAATACGAAATGAAAATAATTGAAATCACTTTTGACGACTTTACAATTACGACAGACAAATCAAAAATGGATATTGTTGCAATCCACGACTTTCTATCAAAATATTCAGGTTGGAGTGACAATATTCCCATTGAAAGAGTAAAGACTTCAATTGACAATTCTTTAAACTTCGGACTATTTCATAACGGCAAACAAATTGGGTTTGCAAGAATCATATCGGATTTTTCAACTATTGCTTACTTGGGAGACATTTATGTTTTAGATATTTATCGAGGACAAGGACTTTCAAAAAAACTAATGGACGCTGTAATTAAACATCCGAATTTGCAAGGATTAAGACGGTGGATTTTATTGACATCCACAGCAGATTGGCTTTATGAAAAATATGGCTTTCGTAAACTGCCAAAACCAGAATTATATATGGAACTATTCGACCCAAATGTTTATAAAACAGACACACAAAATTAATTTTTAATCATTAATTACGGCACAGTTTCAATTCCCGTAAATCTCAAATTTTCGTCATCCCTATATAGCCAGATACCGAACGTACCGCCCTCATGGCCTGGAGCAAGTTCATTCTTTTGGTAAATATTATAGAACACAATTACCACATCAGCATTATGTTTGTCTACATGTAGCTGTTTAACGGAAGACTTAAGCCTTCTTATTAAATCGGGGTTGAAAATATGGTATAATTCAGATTTGAAAAAGCGTGATGCCAGCATGTTCTTATTCTCGCATAGAAAACATCTTATTGAATCTGTACTGTTTAATATAAGCTCTTCCATATTTCTTTCGTCTATCAATCGGATTATGTTATCCGCCCTATCGTAGGCCTTTAATGTGTCAACTTGTGCTTTAACAAATGTTGTTATGAATATTAACGCTGATAAAAAGAATAATTTCATGTGTAACGACGGTTTAATATACCAGGCGGAGATCGGAGTCCCCTTTTTATTTTATCACAAGTTTAGTGAATATTTGTGACAAAATTATTGTTTTCAGCACGAACCGAGTCAAATAGAGACTCGAAAGCGAGTAGGCCCTGAGTGGAAACCTGTTGGTTTTAACGCACAGATAATCATCTCCTTAGAACCCGACTCGAAAAAGGAATGTGCGTATTCTGGAGGTCTTTAAGACCATCCAAGAAATCCAGTCGAGTAAAGGTCATCTTATTTGCTGGACATAATTCGGATAAGTGAGTATACCATTACGATCTCGCTGTCAGCTATCGTGATTTTGACTCTTTAAATTTAAGGCTCGCTATCGCTTTCAATAATGCCTTATGGTTTATCTCGCTTAGGTTGTGGCCTACCAGACAAAACCTCTTTGTCATGCGGTAAATACCATCGTGAGGTTCTGTATACCATATACTATCCACAAATATACCTGTCTTACCAGTCCCAATTATTTTGGGATTAACCTTAATAGCCGGAAAATGCTGAATTACAGTGTCTTTATATCTTTCTATAAGATAAGGTTTCAAATGAACAGAATCCCTAAGATTGCCTTCTTGAAAGCTGAAGTAATAGCTAGAAATATTTTCAAATTCTTCAGAACTCATTGGTATAGTGTCCATTTCAAACATCTCATCTAGCGTGCCGCTTATTAGATTGCTCGAATAGGGGCCGTAATCGAAAAACAAAGTGTCTTTCGAATCTATAGCAATTAACCCAACATAAGAATCTATTCCTTTTTGGGGGATGTATTGCCATGACGAGGGAATCTTCAGAGAAAATGCTCCGAAATCTCTTGTTCGCTCCCTACAGGAGACCGTTAAGAAAAAGGCTAATATGACTGTAATAAATCTCATAGTACTAAGCGATCATAATCTGAAACCAATTTTACGTGCTGTAATATGTTGTCAAAACCTATATTGATACTCATACAACGATATGTTCTACTTGTTTCCTTTTCATTTTCACCAATATTCCACAAATGGCAGAAGCTATCATATAGTACACGCTGATTTGTGGTTATTTTCTAAACACTAACATCAACTTCGTGTCAACAGCTGGTTGTCCCTGTTCAATAACTTTAGCCGTAATATACAATATAATATCATCAGTCTCTTCCATTTTGCCGATAGTACATCTGAATAGTGTGGCGTCGAAAGGCTCTGAGAAATCTAAGTCTTCTAGTTTCTCTACCGGGACATCTTTATATTCCCAAGTGTAACCATGCCAAGCATTTGAAAATGTACTATTCGCTTTGTCGGCCAATAAATGAGTCCTAAACGCCAAAGGAGCATCATCAATATAGATTTGGCGATGTATTGTGTCAATGTATAGGTAATCTAGTAACGACTGTTCGTCGTTTTCACTTTCTGAAAACGTTATTATATGATCCTCATGAA
Source organism: Sphingobacterium chuzhouense (assembly GCF_014692525.1). Classification (GTDB taxonomy): domain Bacteria; phylum Bacteroidota; class Bacteroidia; order Sphingobacteriales; family Sphingobacteriaceae; genus Sphingobacterium; species Sphingobacterium chuzhouense. Next base: position 401,679 of record NZ_JACNYL010000003.1, on the reverse strand, counting down.
TAATACGTACGCTTGTCGAATCTACTTTTATCAATCTCTCGGAATCCAAAGCGGTTAAAATCGACCGGTACTCATCTTCATCAATCCCTAGATTTTCATGATAAGGGAACGGCTCACCAGGTTCTAAATGTAGGATCATTTCTTTTGCCCACTCCGGATTGTTTGCGAGACTTTCTTGCATTTTCTGCAAGATTATTTGCTGTTCAGGACTTATAGGAGGAGTGTCTAGGATGTCTGCTTGATATGTTCCTTCTTTAAGTAGATCTACTGCAAAGGAATAGGCCTTTTCTTCTATGGGTATTGTTTTAGATTGGCAAATCCCTTTATACATAAACGCAAATAGGAAAATAAAAAATGCTAGCGATGTTTTCATGTTTTTGTTGATTAGTTATAACTTGCCATAAGTATCCGAAATTAGTCTTCCATCAAAACCAATTTTATATTTCGTATTAGAAAAATCCGTAAGTAAAATTCCGTCATTTTCGATTTTAAATTCTTCTTTATTGTCTCCCGAGACAAAAATATCTGCACCACTAAATTCCCATTTTATTATTCCCTTTTTATCAATCCTAACTATTTGAAGTTCACCGTGAACAACATAGTCATCTCGTAATTTAAACACCTGAAAACATGTGGCTGGGTCGACCTGTGTCTTCCATTCTAAGTTTAGATATGGAAGCGTAACGCAAAATATGGTGTCGCAACAGCAAATTAGTAAATGCTCGTCGTCAAGTAGCGAAGAATTTTGATGAACACCTGTAGCGCCACCGGAGCCAATTATGATACAACTATCAATTACTTGGTCGTCTCGCCAAACCTTGATGCCGTGTTTTGAAGTCGGATATTCTTGTGTATCAATACCGAAATATTGTTTCTTGTAAAAGAAAGAATTATCTGCCGATCCCAATCTATAATCTTTCTCGTCAAGTATTTCAATTGTCAGATCTTTATATTGATATCGTTTCAATTTGTAATCAGTTTTGGCAGATTTCCCATTAGAAAGCTACTCCGTTCATACTTTCCCCTAATCTGTTCCTGAGTTTCACCTTTCGTACTCTTCGAATATTTAAAGTCACCGCCAAAGTTAGGATGGACACCTCTTGCTCTCGTATTTACCTTTCGGTATAATGGTTTTTTAGTTTTGTTTCCAAACATTCTATACTCCATTTAATATTATCATTTGCAGTACTTTACTAATAATGACTTTCCAGAGTCGAATCCGAGATTTCGCAGTATTCTGAAATCCTCGCAGGCAGACTCTTGATCATTCAACAAGAGATAACAGTAACCGCGATTTATCAAAGCTTTTTCATTTTTAGGGTTTTTGGCGATCATCCTGTCAAAGTACGTTATAGCGCCATAAATATCACCTTCCTCAATCCGCTTCGCAGCGTATCTAGTATATCGTTCATCTGTTAAAAATTGATCCATAAAATTGAAATCTATTTCCAGAGTGACTTGAGCGTCAACAGGCTCTCCATTGTAATGAGCCGGGTTCCAATACTTTGCCATTTTACTACAGGTTTTAATAAATTCCTTGTTAAATTTATCATCCATCCCTTGCAAGATTTTTATATTATCTACGAAGCCAGATTTACGAACAACAAAAGTTGCCAAAAACAGCCGCCCATAATCCTGGGAAAAGCCCGTCATATATTTGCTATAAGATGGCATCGCCGTTTGCAAAGCATGGCGTAGTCCATAGGGGTTCGAAAAAGTAGGATGGATCTTTCGACTGGCTTTGTAAACCGTGTCAGTTTTGGAAATACCTACCAAATCCTTTCCGTTCCATTCCGATGTATTTTGTAAATGTTCGTATCTAATTAATGTTATCAATAGTGAACTTGGATCTGTTACTCCTAAAGTTCCCGGTTGGACGACAATTAAGCTATCCGAAGTAAGATGGATAATTCCCAATGTTATTTTGGCGTTAAAATTGGTAGAAATCTCTATTGTACCGTTTCTATCCTCATAAGAATTGAAGTTTCCTGCATGGGTATAATCAGTAATTATGGCAGCCTTGTTCTTTGGTTTGAAACTGTATTTTAAGAATGCATATTTCAGCGGGTGCGATTCTTCTACTTCCGTGTCGTCTAAATAGGTCACACCTACTTTTATCCAATCGCCTAACAAGGTTGCTTTTTCTTGTGCCTTTATTGGGAAAAATCCATATAGTAAAAAGAAGAAAGTTGTTATTGCTAAATGGATATGGTTACTATTAGCTTTTGAAAATATGTTTCTTAAATTCATAATTTTCAATCTATTCAGGTTTTTGTTTTTATATTTTAGCCTTGATATCATCTGCTTCCATGTTGGAAAACATACCTCCAATTTCTTCTAATGATATTTAGTGGATTCCGGATTTGCATTATTACACATCATTATTTTTTCATACTGTAAATTTTGAGACAAAGCTTTTTTATATGGAATTCATAATTTCCTTTAATTCTCTAAAAGTAGTAAATAGACGATGAAATACCAATGGCACCAGCTGAAACCTTCCAAATTTTATAACCCAATCTTTTTTCAGTACTTTAGAAGAATAACTAAACACAATTATGATGTTCAATTTTTTAGGAAGAAAGATAAAGCTCGCAAGGGGAAAAATACAAGACCAGCAAGAGAGGATGAATTACGGGATCAAAAAAAATCGATTATGGAAAGTATAAAGCAATTGATGAATTGGTATGCTTCGAATTGTGATGATGATTGGGAACATACATTTAGTATAAAAATACAAACTATTGATAATCCAAGTTGGAGTTTTAAGGCGGATATTTTAGATACGGAAGTGGAAGGAAAAACTACTTTTGAAGAATCAATAGATGATGACGATGACTGGTATAGTATAAAGAGTGATGGTAAAACTTTTAAAGGGTATGGGGATCCGAAAAAACTTGATTTCGTACTAAATAAGTTTGCCGAATTTATAAAGCCATGAGATTATCCCGGAACCAGCCATAAGGAATAATGCCTGCGAGTCAGATTAGTAGAATTATGCCTATTAATCAAACAAAAGTAGATTTATTTGACTGGGGTAGTCGTTAAATATTAAGATTATGAATATATATTGTACAACGGATCAACATGTAAATTCACTGCTGTATTCTCATCAAGCCATTTTCTTAAGTAATCTTGCCCCCACCGCTCTTGGCCTGCCCTGTTCTCGCATTGGGCATTCACGGAATGCAGTGTGTTATTTAATAATAGCATACAATTTACTAGAGATATTGAGTAAATTCACTTGCTAAATTTTAAAACGGAGGATATTTGGATGGTAATAAGAACAATGTACGGCCTTTTCTTTACATTTCTATTTGTATCAAGTGCATTTGGTCAAACTAACTTTAAACAATATTTTGCGGACTGTGGTTTCGAGGGAAGCATTACCATTTATGATTATAAAAATCAAAACTGGATTATGAGTGATAGTACTGAATCGTCAATACAAAAAGTCCCTGCTTCAACTTTTAAGATTATCAATTTGTTGATTGCGTTAGAAACAGGAGTTATATCTGACGAACTTGATACTGTAAAATGGATCGGAGAGATAAATGAGGACTTATACATGCATCGTCCATCCACATACAAAGATATGACAGTGAAAGAGGCATTTGAGGTTTCTGCAGGGTGGGTGTTTATGGAGTTGGCTAAAAAGATAGGTAGAGAAAAGTATCTTCATTATCTTGAAGCTTGTGGTTATGGCAACCGACATGTTAATGATAAAGCAGATTTTTGGAATTTTGGGCCATTGGCCATATCGCCACGTAATCAGATAGAATTTTTAGTGAAGGTATATGAGGGTAAGACACCCTTTTCTCAGAGAAACATTGAAATCTTAAAGCGAGTGATGATTAATGAGAAAAATGACGAGTATGTTCTTCGGGCGAAAACGGGTTGGGGTTCACAAAATCAACAACATGTTGGGTGGTGGGTTGGTTATGTTGAGAAGAATGATAATGTCTATTTTTTTTCAACTCGGATTACTAAAGATAAGGAAGATGAGAGACCTGATTTTCAAAAGTGCCGAATTGATATAACAAGAAATGCTCTTAAAGAAATCGGTGTGTTTTAACATCGATTCTCATATTGCTTTCAAAAAAAGTCACACTGCTATGGACAAGAACGAGATTTGAACATTCGGGTGCCTTTTCAGTTCATTTTGTAATGACCTTCCGTTAATTTTCAAATCCTCTTGATCAGCTTTATTTTGCTTGGCACATTGTCGATGTCGGAAAAGAATGGAGTTAACTGTGGATCTAACCACGCAATTAAATCGTATAATGTTTTGTATATATCGTCTGCATCCAAACAATCGATATGGTTGCCGTTGAAACAAATCGGTTCACAGTGATTTATTCTATTCCTGAACTCTTTTATTTTTTCTAATTTGGTATAGATGCTTGCACGGTTTTCAGACGACGGCTTATGAGGAAAGACATGTATTGGACATCCGTTCAGCAATGAATAGTGATGTCCAAGAAAGAGGGCTGTCCAAAAACCGAATGTTTGATCAGCCAAAAGTTTACCGCTTGTGATGGCAATTTTTCTCCGACGAAGCTTTCGTTCCGTATTAGAGATAGATTCCTTTAAGAAGTATCTGGAATTAGAGAGCAAAGGGTGTGACATAAGTAACGGATGAAAAGCCCGTGCTAGACGTATATTGGCGTTATATAGACGCTTTGCTCGAGATATATCGGATTGTGTTGCTTGAAGATACCTATTGTATCGCGGTCTAGATAAATATTTATGTCTAAGATCAATCTTCATTTTGGTAATTGGTTTAATATTTGGTACGTTTGTAACGTAAGACTTGGTAAAGCCTCTTTCAGCAATGAAACGTAACTAAGTAGGAGATTAAAGGGATACCGTTTTGGTATCCCTTTATTTTTCGGTGATACAGACTAAACTCAATAATTATGTTCAATTTGGTGAAAGAAGTTTTCGATGAATTTCTATTGACCTCCAGTTTCGCCCATAATGTTGACGTGAAGGTATCACATTTTGTGATACCATGATTTCAACTTCTTCCTCCGTGAGCTCATACATGAAGTGTTCTGGAAACTTTTCGATATTCCGACGAACTTCTTCACGTAGACGGAACGGCTTTTTACAGATAGCTATCTAAAAATGAGCTTTGCAATAGTAGGTTCTGGTGTTTGAAAAAACGGATTTCTTCGTATTCGTCGCTGAACCCTGTTTGTAGCACATATTCTTTTATTTCGGACAGGCTTTGCGTAATAGTAGAATAATGGCTTCTGTCTGCTATAAAAGGCTATCGGTTCAATCTCCAATTCGTGGATTGCCGTTTCTAATCTGTTCAGTACTTCGGTGTAGAATTTTTGCATATATTAACCGATTTATTCTTCATTCATCAGTTCCTGAAACCTATCCACAAAAAGCCCTACGTGATAGCCATCCATTAGTCCGTGATGTCCGTGAACGCAAACAGGCATTGTTTTTCGTCCGTTATTCTCGATTACTTTTCCAAAAGAAATTTTTGGCGAACTGTCGGGATAGGAAAAACATCGGGCGTGGGAAAGGGCTGTAAAGTCTATCCACGGAATAGCCGAAAAATGGATAACACTTTCGCCCGAAACCGCAGGTATTAAATCATTGGACTGCTGTACTCGTTCAATCTCTTTTAACGCTCCTGCATAAAAATCGTTTTCGTCTTGGTAGTAATCCATATAGGCAAAACCAAAAGTGCCGTTTGGTCGGTTGATAGTAGGCGAAGCGTTTATACGGTCAAAAAGATAAAGTTGTTTGTCGATAATCCTGTATCGAAAATTTTCTATTTCATTGGCTGTTTTCAACGCTCTGAATAAATAATACAGAAAAAATGAATTGCCTTTCTGCTTGGCTGTTTTGTACGCTTGTGTGCAGTCTATGTTTACCGTAACCCCAAAAAACGGTTCTTCAAATTGGGAAAAGAATAGAAAATGCTCTTTCCTGTTCCATTGTTCAATGTCTATCAATGTTTTCATTTCTATAAATAATTTAGAATGCTGTCAATGCTTTTTAGTTCCATAAAATTATCGTGTTTCAGATTGTATTCGTGTTGCTCGTGTGTCCACGTTACGTGGTACGGAATGTGTCCGCCATATCCGCCCAACTCCAAAACAGGCAGTATGTCCGATTTAATGGAATTGCCCAACATTAGGAAATTTTCGGGTTTGCATTCCAAATGTTTTAACAGCTTTTGATAATCGCTTACTTTCTTATCGCTCATTATTTCGATATGATGAAAATAGCTTTCCAATCCCGAATTTCTTAGCTTCCGTCCCTGGTCTAATAAATCGCCTTTGGTGGCTACAATCAACCTGAATCTGCCTTTCAACTGTTCCAAAGTTTCGGGCACGCCTTGCAATAATTCGATAGGCTTTTGCAAAAGTTCCTGTCCTATGGCTATGATTTTGTCAATCAGCTCCAACGAAGCGGTACGGTTGGAAATCCTGCTTGCGGTTTCAACCATACACAATACAAAACCTTTCACTCCGTAGCCGTACAGGTGCAGGTTTTTCATTTCGGTTTTAAACAGTTCCTGCGATACCGAATGTTGGGGCAGGTAATTTTCAAGTAATGTACAGAATTGTTTTTCTGCTTCCTGAAAATAAGGCTCGTTTACCCATAAAGTATCGTCTGCATCAAACGCTATTGTTTTTATGCTGTCTTTCATTTCTTTAGTTTTGTATTTATAAAAAGGCAAAATTCAACAAAGGAAAAATCTAAAAAAAGGACATTTGTCCCGAATATATATTACGAACAAACCAATCATTTTTAGGGTATGTGCAGGAACTTTACGAGCAACAGGAACGTAAGGAGAATATCATCGTAAAGCAATACGCCAAAGGGCAAAAGTTATTTTTTCAAAATGAAAAAGCAACGAAAGTAATGCTCATAAAAGAAGGCATTACCAAATGCTTTTTTACGGAAGACAACGACAAGGAATATATACTTGAATTTTTAGGAAAAGGCGAAATAGTGGGCGAAATTGAGTTTATCCGAAAGATCGTTTGTCTGTGCAATATCGAAGCAATGACAGATGTAACGGTCTATGCTATTACTCCCGACTATTTTGGGGAACTTATCAAAAACGACCTTAAACTGAACAACCTGCTGTTAGATGTTTTTGCAGAACGTATTATCAATACAGCAAGTCGGGCATCATACCAACAATTGTACACCATAGAGCATAGCTTGGGCAAACTTTTGGAACTGCAATCCAAACAGGAAATAGCTATGTCAAAAGAAGATATGGCTTCGTATCTTGGTGTTACTGTAAGAAGTCTGAACAGGGCGTTTAAAAGTTTGTCGGAATGATTTTGAAGACATAAAAAAAACAGCCCACTGCTAATGGTCCTCATACCGCCCTATAACTTGCTAAGAGCGTCGGCCAATATGTGTTATGTCCTATCTCATTCCAAAGCACTTGTCCAGCGTTTCAGACTTCTTTACTTCCATCAGCGATATAACCTGTTTCGGAATTTGAATTTCTTCAACCTTCACAAAACCGAACCACTTGGCAAAGCATCCGAAAAATCGGTGTTCATACGCAGATCTAATATCGGATATGATCGCATTGTAAGCGGGATTATTCCGTTCAGTCCAGTATTGTGTATGAAATGCACGAATCCATTTATCCGCATAGAATTGGGCGTTTTTCGTTTCGTGACCATATTTCCTGAACAGATAGAGCGAAAACGCCCATCCCATGGAACCAATTTCTCCGTCATCTTCTATGCCGTAAAGATTCTGCCAATTAAACCGAGCAGTAAAAAAGGAAAGTAGTTGCTGTAGTCTCTCGCTGTGAGCAAGTTTCGGGTACTTTTCACCCTTTTTTGTCACAAACAGCTTGTTATTACGTTTCTTGATCAAGCCTTCCGTAGTGAGGTACTCCTTGATTGGCCATATATATGGAATATTATCCTCCGAAAGTATTTTCACGTATTTCATGTACTTCCAGTCAATTAAATTTTTCTTCACCAACAATGTGCACACCGCTACCGGAAGATTACCTTTCGCGGTGAGTCTGAGCTCGCCCGCTTTCTGTATTTCTGCTAGCAGCATGTCGGATAATGCCAATAACGGGATTGCAGCCAAATCGCTTTCATAATGAGGAGCTACCCATTTCAATGGGCTATCCTCAGCTAAGGGGTAGTGGAGTAGGAGATGCATTTGGTGTGGGGTGAGTCCATCAAAATCATCGACTGCTGACGCATTGCGTTTCTCTATATATTCAGCCATCAGGACATTGATCTGCTCGATAGATAGTTTACCACTATTTGCCTGTGGGTACTTTTTAATAAATTCTTCCCATATTTCTTGCGACATGCTCATTGTATAAATGTCGTAATTATGTCCCATAATTTGATAATCTTCCTTAATGCCCACCAGATTTGCCACAAGCTAGATATAACGGGAGCTTATGCGAAGATTGGGTATTTTGAGCGGGAAGCAGACCTCATATTTCAGGATGAAGTTCATGGAAATTTGTTTGAACAGGTTGAAGGGACTATCGATCTATTGTTCACCAAATATATTAAGGCGATTATCAGTTACGATGGGATCCATCGTAATGAAACATATGAATACCCCAAGGAGGTTGTTCGGGAGGCCTTGTTAAATGCCATCGCACATAAAGATTATTCGGGATCAACCCCGATTCAGATTCGAGTATATCCTGATAAGCTTATGATTTGGAATGAAGGGCATCTCCCGGAAAACTGGACGGTGGGTAATTTATTAAAAAGCCATTCGTCCCGGCCATATAATCCGGATATAGCCAACTCTTTTTTCCGTAGTGGTTATGTGGAGTCTTGGGGACGTGGTATCAGCAAAATGACGGAATTGTGTTTAGCTGGTGGTCTTCCCGAGCCAAGTTATGTTGTGGAGGGATCGGATTTTTGGGTTATATTCAAGAAGGATATTTATAACACGGAGTATCTTGAGTCTCTTGGATTGAACGGCCGGCAAGTGAAAGCGGTGTTGTTTGCTAAAGAAGGGAAAATCACGAATAGTGACTATCAGACGTTGAATAGTATATCCAAAAGAACAGCGACGACTGAATTAACAGAGTTGTCTAGTAAATTCAAAATTCTAATCAAAACTGGTACTTCCGGTTCAAGTATTTTCTATAAGATAGTGGGGCAATAGTGGGGCAAAAGTTGGGCAATATGGCGGTAAGCTAGCTCACGCAGGCCGCATATGCGTTTTCTTTATCGACGATTATCAAGCCGTGCGAAAAGGCGAAATCGGCTCATCCAGCTTTATCCGTATGCGGGCCGAACAGATGGGCTGTACCGTTTACGAGTACAATCTGGAATCGCAGTTTCGCAACGGTGGGTCAGAGAAATACACCGAGTGGATCGATCATACCCTGCATATCCGGCAGACCGCCACTACAGAGTGGTGGCAGGAAGATGCCTTCGAGTTCCGTATCATGGACAGCCCGCATGCATTGGAGCAGGCCATCCGTGATAAAGTTGCAGAAGGTTATACCGGCCGGGTGATGGCAGGTTTCTGCTGGCCTTGGACGAAGGAAGCAGATGCCGATGGGGAATTGCACAAAGATGTTGTCGTGGGTGATTATATACGGCCTTGGAATGCGGACGAGAACACCAAAGGTATGCGCCGCGGTATTCCCAAATCACAATACTGGGCTTATGATGAGGCAGTATCGATCAGGTAGGCTGTGTGTATACGGCACAGGGATTTGAGTTTGACTATGCGGGAGTCATTTTTGGTAACGATCTTAAGTATAACCCGGATACCGGCGAATGGGAGGGATTCTCTGAAAACTCGCACGATGGACAGGTGAAGGGAAGCGAGAATTTTGTGCAGTTGGTGAAGAATACGTACCGGGTATTACTCGGTCGTGGTATGAAAGCTTGTTATGTCTACTTTATGAAATCGAAACTAATGCAGTTTACTGAACTATTAACCAATGATCTTCTTGAGCAATTTACTTATTTCTTCTGATTTATTTACCGTCATAAAATGACCACCACCCTGAATTTTATAATCCGTTTTTATGTTTTTAATAGGTAGAATTCTGTCATTGAGACCATGTATATGAACATAATTTAGGGGTATTTGCAGGTTCTCCCAAGTTACTACTTTGTCTATAGCCCAGTAAAGGAACTTATTATCAGTTTCCTCTAAGATCTGTTTTAATAATATTTTGTCGCTCGGTGTCTGAGCTCCAAAGAACCAATTAGAAATATAATTAGCGCTTTTAAGAAAAGGTGCGGGTATAAAGTTATGTATCTTTAGTTTCCCCAAAATCCTATACAGCATTGGTATTTCTTTTCTAGTCTTGGTCGAAGCAATTAAAATTAGCTTGTCAATTGCTATCGTTTTTGCAATTTCGACAGCAATAATACCGCCGAAAGAAAGACCAATTAAAATCGGGTTTTCAGCATTTATTTTCTTTGAAATCCTTTTCGCATAATGCTCAATTCTTTCATCCTTTCGAGGTTCAATCCAATCTATGAATTCGATATCTAAGATTCCGAAATCTATTTTTTGAAAAACTCTTTTGTCGACACCTAAGCCACTAAAAATGTAAGCCTTTTTCATGACGATTTAAAATTAATACATGCCGCTCAATTGAAACAACGTTTATTTGATTGTTGCTTTTACAGCTGGAAAACTGTTCTTTTAATATCCATATATTCAGAAAAGTCTTGCCTCTCTTGTCAACTTACTTTTGTCCAGTCCGAAGTTCTCGCTAAAAATATCTGTCAGGAGATCGACTATTTCATTTTTATTATAAGTCTTCGGATTCCTACGTGATTTAACATAGTTTTCCCTGGTTATTTTTTCCGCAAGTTCCCCAACCGTTTCTACACGGAGTTCTTTTCCTACTTTTTGAGCAAACCAGAATCCCGAACATGTAAGCAAAATACCCAAGACCCCTACAAAGGTATCCACAAATAGCCAGCCTGCGGAAGCAAACAATGCATCCCAAGTGTCGTGATCAACCAATCAGGAGGGCTCAGTATATTTAATTTAATCCGCAAGTGTCTTTCAAGCTTCTTAGTCCTATGTCGCCTCTCCTTATGGGGTAAGATTACTGTTAATGGAAGGTCTGTCGATATCGATTTATGATCTATCTGTAACGTAATGGAGATTGCGTTACGGAGTTTGTAAAATGCTTGCTGTGTGGTACAACTGTCAACGTTTTCCAGTTTAATTTTCTCCATAACCAAGTCACATAGCTGTCCGAAGGTCGTAATGGAAGACAGCTCTGCATCTGCAAACGAAATTTCGAATGATTTTTCAATCTCAATCAGCAGATCATCAATATCTTCAGAGTCGATGTTTTCGAGTTTGTCATCTGTTTTCATTAGTCAGTTGCTTTAGTTATTTCACAGAGAATGCGTTGCTCAGTTTTCCTCAGGTAAAGTTGGGAGATAATTCCCGCCATAATGCCAAGACGCATCATTATATTTTTCCTTTAAACGCATTATATAAACTCCATTCTTTGTCCGTTGAGATTTCAAATTCAAACGGTCTTTGCTCACCCGATTGGCTTAGGTTATCGATAACTTCTTTTGCACCTACTTTATCATTGGTTACTATATAAAAGTTTCTGATTCCTTTATGGGTATCACGAAAGACGAAATAGTTTTTGATATTTTTCTGCGTCAAATTGTTTTCAAAAAAAAGCTCAAATTTATCCAGCTCGTCCAGTTCTCCTTGCACTGGTAGCATAGATTCTTCATCCATGTTATACGGTGTTGTTACCTTAATGAAATGGCAAAATTCCTCTTTATGCGGAAATCGGTCAAATGCAGTATTACCGACTAATAAGCAGGGAAAATTGTCTTTCTGGTGATCGACGGTTTTAAATTCCTCAGGAACTACATAAGTATCACGTTCAAGTGGCCTGTTCTCGTCTACATTACCGACATCAAAACCATCATAAGTGATTTTATACTTGCCAGCTATTTCGTAAAGTTCCTCGTCAAGTTCATACAAACTTTTGGCATTATGAACTTCTTTTCGCTCCAAATGCAGCCAATAACTCTTATCATCTGCCTGAAAAATATCCACAAATTCAAATCCTTTGTTTTTAAGTTCGTTGGCAACCTTTTCGAAATCGTCCTTTTTGTTTGAAGTAAAGAAATAACCCCAAAGCAATGTCGTATCCGTATAAACGCCATTTGCTTCCATGTCGGAAAACATCTCTTCAATTTCTTCTAATGATATTTTAGTGGATTCCAGATTTGCATTACTACAGCCGAATATTGCAAGTAAAAATGTCCACATCATTATTTTTTTCATACTGTGAATTTTGCGACAAAGCCTCTTTATATGGAATTCATAATTTTCTTTACTTCTCTAAAAGTAGGAAATAATAGCGGAATTATTAATACTCATTTCCCTATTTTTACAATGTATATTGCCAAGAAATAACCAACTATGAATAAAGAAACACTAGATTCTCTGAAAGAAGCCTTAGCATTGTACAGTGCTATCGATATCTGTCGTTTCGGCATCTTCTATGATTCCAGCGAATCCAGAGAGGATAAATATTTTATTAAAGCTAATAAGGAAGGATTGAAGATGTTTGCCTATCAATTATTATGCGCCTCTAAAGATCTGGAAGATCAGGAAAAGGACAACGCATTTGAAAAGATAGCTTTGATTCCCGATGGGAGTGCGTGGATTGATAAAGATTCAGAAATCTGCTTGTTCCATGTTGAATCTCCTCAGTTAAGTAAGGATTTGGTGACAACTACAACCAAGGAGACTTGGAAAGATCGGTTTAGCGAGATTGGCTGCACATTGATTGTCATCTTTTTATTTATTTCGTTACTTGTTGGTATAGATGCCATTTTTACCTATTTAACGCCGTAATAGAAAACAGAGCGTAGTAATGTGTTCCTGATTGCGGATACGCTGTATTCGTAATTACTTTAAAATACGATTGCATGTAAACTTCCTATATTGCCATATATTTGAAATTCGTAGATTTAACCTTGAACTAATCAGTGTATAGGACAACCGAAATAGAACAAGGCCTCTAAACAAAAAAATATTTGAGCATATGAATAAATTTTTGGTGCATGCCAAGCTGAAAGCTGCAGGGTCGAATACTACTCTATCGAGCCATGGAGTTTGAAGAACTATACTGATATTATTATGAATAGTGTATACCACTTGCTGTTGCTTCTCGCTGAATAAGTTTCCCTCACCGGATAACATCATATCGGACATCTCAAAACCGTTAAAAAAAGAAGACTCCACATATACAGAGTGGTGAAAATCGATCGCGTTATTATTAAAGCTGCTCAACAGCTTAGCTACCTCCGCCTTATGGCTGTTCAGGAAATAATAATAGTAACGGTCGCCAATAGGGTATTTCCAACGGATATAGTTTACCTTGAAGACAAAAGAATTTTCCTCGGGGCTGTATGTATAGTGAAAGAAAATGGAATTGGACAGACGGGGGACAAGTTATTTTGGGTGCCGCTCTTTTGATTCCGGGACTAAATGGAGCGGTCGTAGTAACAGGTGGCGCGGTTTTGTTTGGTTGGGAAATATATCAAATGTTAAATGAATAAAATACGGCGTTATAAAACAATAAGCATCTAGTAATTTTAGCAAAAAGTTAACGAACAGTTTTGTGTTTTTACTTCTATATGGACTACTACCCAAGCGCTGAAATCATTAGTATAAAATGAAGGAACTTAAATTAAAAGAACAATAGCTGTAAAAATGTAGGGTTCTGGATAAGCTAATTATTCAGAGTCAATGTTTGGTAGTGTAAATTGAACTGTCAATTTACACTACCCATCCAACAAGCGAACAGCTTTCACCCAAAATTACCTTCCCATCGCCTTTCGCCGCTCAATCTCTGCCTGTAGGCTCTGAAACCAAGCCTGATAAACCTGAGGCTCGTAAATCATCTGTTCCTTTGTGTCCTTATTCACTTTGTCAGATCGTCCTTTCTTCGAACATTACTTAAACAGTATTCGGACACTATTCGCACCTTGTTCGCCCATTCAACGAGGATTTACCGAGTGTTTACCGAGAATTTACCGTACGCAACACGGTAAATCCTCGGTACTTCCCCGGTAAAATCCCGGTACACTTCCGAACAACTTGCGAATAAATAGCGAACCAAGTATAAAGAAAGAGTAAATGAAACTCCCACAAAATTCGTAAATTTAGCATCAAGCCGTTTTTGAAGCACACCATGATAGATATCGAACAACTCTTGCAGCAGATCAGGGACTTTCGCGATGCCCGCGACTGGCAGCAGTTCCATAATTACAAAGACCTCGCCGTAGCCCTCAGTATAGAAGCCTCCGAGCTGCTGGAACTATTCCTCTGGAAAGGCAACGAAGAAGCCCATCCCGAAAAGTTAAAAGAAGAACTGGCGGATGTGCTGATGTACGCCCTGTTGCTGGCCGACAAGCATGGACTCGATATCCAGCAGATCATCGAAGACAAGATCAAGCGCAACAACGAGAAATATCCCGTAGAAAAAGCCAAAGGCACCCCGTCTTAATCTCTGTTGATTAAAAACCGACATAACAATCTCATGCTAGACTAGATGGTTGATGCAGCATAAGTTTGTAGCATGAGCTTATAGGCTCACCGCTTGCACTATTTAAGCTCACAAAATGGATTATTTGAGCTTATAATATTTAAGAAAAGAGCTCATTATTAATATATAGGCTCAAAAAAAATAACAAATAAGCTCATTTATACGTAACTTTGAGCTTATAAAAGCATATAATGAGCTTCATCATGGCAGAGATAGGTAACGACATTATTAAATTCCTACAGGAGAATCCATCGAGTTCATCTCCTGAAATCCACAAAGGTATCGGCAAAGGATCTTATGCAACCGTAAAGCGGGTTATTGCTAACTTATTGGAAAGCGGTCAGATCATATCCGAGGGACAACGCCGTGCAACCCGTTATTGGGTAAGTCCAGCCAATCAACTGTTAAGATACATTGATATGGACGCCTATTTTGAAAAAGAGATTGACGAACGCGATATACAGGGCGTATTTAATTTTCAGTTGATCAGGGAAGTGCTGGCCAACGCTGATATTTTTACTGTAGATGAAGCAAGCAATTTACAGCAATTGCAGGACGAATTTCGACGAAACGTAGCACACATGAGCCAGGATGTGTACAATAAGGAAATGGAAAGGCTTGCCATCGATTTGAGCTGGAAATCATCACAGATCGAGGGAAATACCTATTCCTTGCTGGAAACAGAACGTCTGCTAAAGGATAAGGAAACTGCTGCTGGAAAACCGAAAGACGATGCCACTATGCTCTTAAATCATAAAGAAGCATTGAACTTCATCATTGGTAATCCCGATTACGTTATACCCTTAACCATAGCAAGAATAGAAGATATTCATAGCATTTTGGTCAAGGATCTTCCAGTTGAACGCAATATCAGGCAACGTCGGGTAGGTATTTCCGGTACAAATTACAAGCCTTTGGACAACGAACACCAGATAAGGGAGGCCCTTGAAGATATGTGCCACCTAATCAATAACAGGAAGAATATATTTGAACAATCCCTGTTGGCATTGGTGTTGTTATCCTACATTCAGGCATTCAATGATGGAAACAAACGAACAGCGCGAATTGTCAGCAATGCCATTCTGATTGCCAATAAGTATTGCCCGATTTCCTTTAGGACGATTGATTCCGTCGAATACAAAAAAGCGATGCTGATCTTTTATGAGCAGAACAACATCAGTGTTTTCAAGGAAATATTTATGGAGCAATTCCGGTTTGCCGTCAAAACTTATTTTTGATTCAAGAGCCGCTATAAATCAATTTTTTGTCGTGTTACAATTATATGCCCAATGTTCCAGATAAGATTATTATTGAAACCATTTGGGATTTTGTTAAGCTGGTCTAATGAATAATTTTCAAAATAACTTAAATAGATTCCACGACTTGTTTCCCCTGTTTTAAATAATGTTTCCATGTTGTGGATTGTTAAATTTATTTGGATTTAGCTATATTTTCCCGTTCAATTATACTTTTGTGTCCGCACATCTTTACAATGGGTCTAAACTTCTCTTCCCATCTATCGGCTTATTATTACGGCTCCATTCACTCCATGATCCTACGTATAGCTTGGGGATCGATAGACCAGCGAGATGCATGGCAAGTATCGTGTGGCAAGCTGTCACACCCGAGCCACAATGTACGATTGTCTTCTCCAGGTCGCGTCCCTCCAATGCGGTTCGGTAGACATCTTTTAGGTGGTTGGCGTCGAGAAACAGACCGTTCTCGTCCAGATTCAGTGAGAATGGAAGATTGATCGCTGATGGAATATGTCCGGCAACCAAATCAATAGGTTCGTGTATCCCTTGGTACCGGTTTTCTTCGCGCACATCAATAATCGTATACCCGTCGTCGGCAGATGCCCTTTCTACCTCATGGATATCAACCGTGGGGAGCGTCCAATTCCTATCAAGCGTATAGTCTGTTCCTCTTGGAGAAACATATTCTCCCTTCGAAATGGGGAAGCCTTTACTTTCAGCGTATTCAAATCCACCACTCAATACCTGTATTTTTTGATGACCTATCGCTTTGAGCATCCACCAAAACCTCGCAGCAGCATTTGCTCCGGCTGCGTGATCATATACCACAACATGAGCATCTTTATATATACCGAGGTTATCCAGTACCGTTATGAACGTCGCTATACTAGGTAGCGGATGCCTTCCTCCGTGGGAAACGTCTTGCTGTACGGATGCGAGCTGTGTATGCACATCTACGAATACCGCTTTATCTAAATGTTCCCGTTTAAAGTCTGCATAGGCATCTTTGGCGTTTGATGCATCGATGATCACCAGATTTTCGCTGCTTCTTATATGTAGAAGCTCCTCGGCTGTAATAATAGGGGATAGGCTTGTGTCCATGGCGTAAAGTTACTTATTCTAAACCGACTAAAAAGGCGCAAGCATAACCCAGCGCTCCTACTATTATAGCTAAGAAGAAAATTATTAGTACGACGGAATAATCATGTTTAATTTCATCATAATTTACCTTTCCTGCGTATGGTTTTAACCTCTTTGCAATTTTAAAGCCGATTGTCCCATCAAATATTCCGATCATCCCACACAAAAGTAAAACCGAACTTAGCGAGGTGACGAAAGATAAGAAGTATCCTGTTAACAAATATAGAATTATTGTTTAAAAGCAACCATTTGGTGCAACATTATTTTTTGCTAAAAAAATTAGTATTATTGATTTCTGTTTTATAACTTTGAAGTGATTATAATTTATACAGTAAAACCGATTAACATGATTATAAACCAATCTATTATTACAGATATCAAGAATATCATAGTCCAGTCAAAGGATAAGGCCATCCGCGCCGTTGATCATCAACGTACATTGATGTATTGGCACATTGGGAAGCGTATTTTTGAAGAAGAACAAGAGGGGAAAGAGAGGGCCAATTACGGAACTTACCTTATTAAGTTGCTTTCCGAACAATTACAACCGGAATTTGGTAGTGGTTTTTCTCCTCGTCAATTAGAACGATACAGACAGTTTTATCGTGTATTTCCAATTGCGTCCGCACTGCGGACGCAATTAAGTTGGACACAGTATAAGTTACTATTAAGTGTTGATAATGAAGAACAACGAGATTTTTATATAGCAGAAACAATAAAGAATAATTGGACTTCAAGGCAGTTAGAAAGACAAATATACAGCAACCTATACGAGCGCTTGTTAGTAAGCAATGATAAAGAAAATATCCTGTCAGTAGCTAAAAATGAGAAGCTTCCGTCTGATGCTAAAGAGATTATTAAAGACCCGATGTATTTGGAGTTTTTAGGATTAAAAAGAGAAGCATCATACTATGAAAAAGATCTGGAAGGTGCCATTATCGCTCACTTACAAGAATTTTTATTGGAATTGGGGAATGGTTTTTCCTTTGTGGCGCGGCAGAAAAGAATCCATATCGAGGGTGATGATTTTTTTGTTGATTTAGTGCTGTATAATCGTTTGTTACAGTCTTTTGTAATTGTCGAGATTAAAACTCATAAGTTGACGCATCAAGATATTGGCCAATTGCAGATGTATGTTAATTATTACGATCGCATAGAGAAACTTTCGCGAGAGAACCCAACTGTTGGTATTTTGCTCTGCGCAAATAAAAACGATGCTATGGTGAAATTTACTTTACCTGCAGGGCAGAGACAGATTATTGCCAGTCAATATAAGCTGTATTTACCTACTGAAGAGCAACTGTTGGATGAGATCAACAAAGAGTTAAAAAGTTTTGGGGAGAAATAGAGACGTTGCGTAAGTGCTTCTTATCTTACGATGATGTAATGCCAAATTCAGTTGATGTCCTGTTGATGGACGAGGCGCATCGTATTCGTGAGAAAACGCAGATACGCTATGCCAAATCAACGGGCAAATGCACAAGTTCCTTTAGTTAGTAATTGGCTCACCGATGTTTCTAGACTAATTATTGCAATAAAATCGTAAGAAATTTCTGACATCGAAATTGCTTTCGTCCCCTAAAATCAAAAAAGTATCACGTGCTTTTTCTTTTTGGTCAGTTAATAAGTAGGCGATACCAAGATGACGTTCTGGCAGCATCTATATAATTAAAAAAGTCTTGCCTCTCTTGTTAACTTACTTTTGTCCAATCCGAAGTTCTCACTAAAAATCCCTATAAGGAGATTGACTACCTCATTTTTATTGTAAGTCTTCGGATTCCTACGTGATTTAACATAGTTTTCCTTCGTTATTTTTTTCGCAAGTTGTCCAACCGTTTCTACACGGAGTTCTTTTCCCACTTTTTGAGCAAACCAGAATCCCGAACATGCAAGCAAAATACCCAATGTTCCTATAAAAGCATCCATAAATAGCCAACCTACGGAAGCAACGAATACAATCATGAGTGTCGTGATCAACCAATCAGGAGGGCTCAGTACATTTAATTTAAACCCCAAATATCTTTCTAGTTTCTTAGTCCTATGTCGCCTCTCCTTATGTGGTAAGATTACTGTTAATGGAAGGTCTGTTGATATCGATTTTTGATCTATCTCTAATGTAACGGAGATGGCGTTACGGAGTTTGTAAAACGCTTGTTGTGTGGTGCAGCCGTCAACGTTTTCAAGTTTAATTTTCTCCATAACCAAGTCACATAGCTGTCCGAAGGTCGTAATGGATGATAGTTCTGCATCCGTAAAGAAAATTTCGAATGACTTTTCAATCTCTGTCAGCAGATCATCAATATCTTCAGAGTCGATATTTTCGAGAACGTCGTCTGTTTTCATTAGTCAATTGTTTTAGTTCTTTTATAGATAACTGTACTTTATAAAACTACCAAAAATCTCTTATAAAACAATATTTCTCGATTCAGCGCATGGCAGAAGGCTAGGTATTCCAAGAATAAGGTTTTGACAAGAATTATTATCTTGATCTTATTGAAAAGACTATTAAAGAACACAATAGTTTGGAAAGAAAAGAGGTAGACGAACTGTTGTGGAATAAACTGCCCGAATGGATGGATGATAGCTCTGCATTATACTAAACCAAAGTGGTCTCTTAAGAGAAATTAAAATATTAAGAGAGATTTAAGAGAGAAATTATTAGAAGAACAAAGCATAACCATTAAAAAAAGCGTGCTGTAACAAAGAAAAGAGAGGTGAAGGAATAATTTTAAGAGAAGAGTTATTAGAAGAGTTAGGAAAAGATTAAAGAAGATTATACCGACCGCGTAATGACAGGTTTCTGTTGGCCGTGGACGAAGGAAGCCGATGCCGATGGGGAACTGCACAAAGATGTTGTTGTGGGTGATTATATCCGCCCGTGGAATTCAAACGAAAAGAATCAAGGTACGCGCCGTGGTATCCCTAAATCGCGATACTGGGCTTATGACGATGCAGGCATTGATCAGGTAGGCCGTATCTATACTGCTCAAGGTTTTGAATTCGACTATGGAGGAGTGATCTTCGTACCGATCTCAAGTACAATCCCGATACCGGGGAATGGGAGGGTTTTCCCGAGAACTCCCACGATAGCCAAGTCAAAGGACCTGACTTTCTACAGTTGGTTAAGAATACATATCGTATCCTCCTTGGTCGTGGTATAATGGCATGCTATGTTTACTTTATGGACAAGGAGACCGAGAGATATTTTAGGAGTAGGGAGAGGAGATGATTGAAACGGTGTTTTACACGATATCAAATGGGCCGATCTTTTTCAGAATCAACCGACAGTATTTTTTTACCTCTTGTTTGAAAGAAAATAGTACAATTTGGCAACCATTTTCTCAAGTTTTCTTTATCATGTTCAGCTAAAGAATCGTCGTCCAATCGCAAACTCCGTAAGCCGGTCAACGTCGCTATTTTAGGGGAGATATATGTAATAGGATTATTCCATATCTCCAATTTTTCAAGATTTTTTAAATCAGCTATATTGTCTGGAATGCTGTCAATCTCGTTGTCGAAGATTAGCAACTCCCTAACGTTTCCCAGAAACTTCGTTTCCTGGGTTAAGCTTTTGATAACATTGCTATATAAATATAATGTTCCCAGCTTTTGCAAGCACTCGTCAATGAAGGTAATGTCGGCTAGTTTATTATTCTGCAACGAAAGCCATTTTAGACTAGGAATTGTTTTGATCTTCTCTGGAAACGTAGTCAAATCGTTTCTAGATAAATCAAAATGTGCCAAACTATCCATCTTCGATAGGTCGCACGGGATCTTCGTTATACCCGTTTCTGCGAAAGATACGCTCTTTAAGGAATGTAGTCTTGGGAGCTCGCAAGGAAATTCTGTGATAGGGTTTACGACAAGCACAAGATCTTCTAATCCCTTTATCTCGAAAATCTGTTCCGGGATACTTGTAAAATTGTTGTCGGTCAAGATAGCTTTGTAGACGGATAATTTCCCAATCCCCTCAGGTAGCGTAGATAATCCTCGATTCATAAGCCATAGATAATTACCTTTAGCGTCTTGTAAAATAGATGAGTATCCACTTTTATAAAAGCTTTTTTCCTTTCCTTCAGCAATATCATTGCAGAATGAAACCATTAGATCTTTCAGATTTGAATCGTCTTCTTTTCCCTTTGAGAAGCTCCATGCTTCAATTTTATTATCGCAAACGATACAGTCTACTGTTACATTTGGATCCCATCTCACGCTAGGATAGACTGGCGCTGGAGAATCGGCAGACGCAAAGCGAACCATATGGGGAATGTCTTCAAATTTTGTTGAAGTGATCAGAATACCGCTTTCGGGCAGCGTGATGGTTCTCTTCCAAAATCTTTTTTTGGGCAGTTCGGGGTAGCCCTCGATACCGAAAATGATACCAGACTGCCCGTCAAAATCTTTCGGCAATATGATGTAGTTGTGTTCTTGCCGCCGCATGTAGAAGACAAATACTAAAACCAAATAAATTAGGGTTAACACAGTCTGACCAACTCCATATACTCTCCGGTTCTTTAACAACTTCGATAGGGCGAAGTTGATGATATACAACAACAATCCTATGCCCAAGAGGTAAATACCTAGAAAGAAAAAATAGCTAAAAGTAAAAATTGCCAACAGTCCCACAGCGGTGGTCAGAAAGGCCATGACCTTCAATGGAGAACCCAAAAGTCTTGTGATAAACATTTTTTGAGTTATTAACTATGCATAAATCTTATCCCTCCCTTAATCAATTATACCACTTTAAAACCCTTTGGAAGTTTGGTAATACTTAAATCCGTTGGATTGGCCCCATTTAACAATGCATTGATAACTTCGTCTTTCTTTATCTCTTCAAATTGATCGTAGCTCAGGTCGAACAGAGCCTGCAGATTTACTTTTTCAAGATCTTCTTTCTTATCTACAAAATTATCAGAATATATACGTATAAATTCTTTTCTTAAGATTTCTCTTACCTCAAAGCTGCGAAGCTGTAAGAAATCACCCTCTTTAATCCTGAAAGTCATTTTTAACGCGGCGAAATCATACGCTTCTTCATCGGTAATGACACTGTCTTCCAGGATATAGTTCGCATAGGCAAGCAGCAGGTCAATAGTTTCTACCTTTATACGGTCAAACCCTTGGATATCATGTTTACCGAGTATGAGATCGATATCTTTTGCCTGCGTGCTTTGTGCGTCGAGTATATCGACAACATCTAATAGGTATATTGGCATATCTTTTCTTGTCTGTGGCCTTTTGATATAGTCTGAAAAACGCTGAGAGAATGTATACATGTAATGGTTGTGTTATTTTATAAAATGCCTCACTAATATATCCAATATTTACACTCCATGCAAAATGAAAATCCGTTTGCGCCGATTTGGTATTAGGTAATGCATGGTGTCCTACCGGTACAGCAAGATGGCGACGGTAAATATAACTTTACAGGATATGCCGGACTTGCAAGTCACAGCGGTACCATTGGCCTTATTTTGGCTTTGCTGTTATATTCCAGAAAGTATAAAATTAAGTTTATCAGAATGCTTGATTTAATGGGAGTTGTCGCACCACTAGGTTGTGCTTTTATTCGTTTAGTAAACTTAAATGATTGGTCATGTTTCTGATAAACCGTGGGCATTTATATTCAGAAAGATTGATGATATACCCAGATATGCTGCGCAGTTACACGAAGCAATAGCTTATTTCATTGTGTTCTTTCTAGTATATTTGAAAAAGAATACGATTTAACGAATCTTTCAATGGAAGATGATATATAATCGGAAACGTCGTATTGGAATAGGGTACGTCTATTGCTAAATTATTATCTCTACAAAGAAATCAATAAGAATCTTATCATGCCTCCGGATTAGGAAACGACGTACCTTGTAATATGTTGATATTCTTGACCCGGAAGTAGGATAGGGGAAGGAAAGAACGTATGGTTAGGTGCATTAGGAAAGTGTTGTGTTTCCAGGCATATTCCGCCATTGTTGACGTAAAGCTGTAACCCAGGCATAGTTGTGTAGGCCTTCAATGTTCTTCCACTGGAATGATGAGAGAGAGTTGCTGCTAAAGCTAACTTTTCTGACAAATTTTTCTGTATTACGTAGTTAACATTATAAACTTCGACCTTATCGATAAGAGCTTTTATAGGTCGGTGTTCTCTAAAATCGTAAGGAGTATTGTGGACATCAGATAGCTCGCCAGTTGGGATTTTCCTATCTGTTGGCGTGTATGTATTTGCTAAAACCGTCAGGGAATGCTCAAGCATTGCGTCTTTATTAGCAACTAAATTAAAATAAGTGTGGTTCGTTAAACTCAATACGGTAGGCTTATCCGTTTGTGCCCTATATTTAATTGATAATGAGTTGTCATCTCCCAAACTATATGTTACCCAAACTTTCACATTACCAGGATACCCCTCGTCCCCATCGGGACTTAGATGATAAAAGGTAATAGAAGCTGTAGCGCGATCTAGCTGCTCTAGTTTCCATATTTTTTTATCAAATCCACAGTTACCGCCGTGTAGATGGTGGTTCTCATGATTTTTACTCAAGCTATAATTTTGGCCATCTAACGAAAATTTCGCATCGGCTATAAAGTTGGAATATCGACCGATTGTTGCTCCAGGATAGAATGTGCAATTTAAATAGTCAATTATGTTATCGAATCCGATGACGATAGAAGACCATTTTCCGTATCGGTCCGGTACGTGCCAGCTCGTAATCGTTGCCCCATAATTCGTAATAGAAACCGCATGTCCGTGCCTATTAAAAAGTGTATATAGATTTATTTTTTGATCACGAATACTGCCAAATGCTGATATTTTCACGTCCGTCATGATGCTATTTTTTTCTTAAAGAAGAATCCCGAATTAAAAGTTTGCCTATCACCGTTTTCGTTTTTGTTGCGGCTCTGTCGCCCGAAATGACTTGATCAAAGAACAACTCCACTGCCGATTGACCTATTTTGAACGCATAGGGGTCATAAGAAGTTAGTGCTGGTTCAATTATTTCTCCAGTATAATCGTTTCCAAAACCAGCCACACAAATCTCTTGCGGAACCTTAATATTTTTCTTTTTTAGATACATCATTGTAATAATCGCACTGTTGTCTGAGATGCAAAAAATAGCGTCAGGAGGATTTTCTGACGAAAGCCAGAGATCTACCGTTTGCAAAATGGAAACTTTAGTGAAGTCAGTGTAAGCAATGAGTGAGGGAGTAGTCGGAATATTATTTTTTTGAAGTGACTTAAAATAGCCCTCCAGACGTTTTTTTGTGATATATAAGTGTTTCGGTCCTGCAAGCACCGCAATATTAAGGCATCCTTGATCGATGAGATGGTCTGTAATTTGTTCTGCTCCATTTTCATTGTCGAGTAGTACTCTCGACGTGTCGATTTCCTCACATATGCGATCAAAATGGATGATAGGGATTCCCTTGTTAAGTTGTAATTTTATGTGTTCAAAAGATTTTGTCTCTTTGGTGTGGCACACCAATATTCCATCGAGCCAATTTTGCATCATTGTTTGCAAATTAGCAACCTCTGTTTTGTGTGATTCATTGGATTGGCAAATCATCACTTTATAACCGGCTGTCGAAGCAGCATGTTGGATACCACTGAGTACTTTTGCGAAAAAGGGATTCTCCAGATCCGGTATTATAATTCCAATGGTTTGCGTCTCTCGACTGTACAGGCTGCGTGCGAGTGGATTAGGTTGATAATCCATTTCGATAGAAACTTGCTTAATTAAACTCTTTGTGGCCTCACTGATATCACCGTGATTCTTCAATGCCCGAGACACCGTTGAAGCAGACATACCGACTGCTTTTGCGATATCTAGAATAGTCGTTTGGTGTTTTCGAAAGGCAGAGGCGTTGTTTTTTTGCCTTTTCTTGACGAGTGTAAAGTGAAAATTACAAAACTTGCATACATAGCGTTGTAAACCTCGGACAAAACCAGATCTTAATACGGTCTCATCTCTATTGCATTTTGGACATTTTACTCTAGGCATATTGCTCTTCTAATTATTGTTTATATACGGTTTGGATTTTACATTCACAAAAATAGTAAAATAATACTTTTATAGATATATATCGCAAACGTTTCCGCAAACGATTTCGATAGAAAAAATGATTTTTCAAAGTTTTTTATGTTGTATAATAGCTTAATTATTAGATATCTTAGTCGAAGATTATATTCCTGTTTATTAATTGAATCTATTTTTAAAAGCAATATTATATATACAATATGACACTGCACGATTACATTATATTGATGATATATTCCGTCGGAATGTTAGCCATTGGTTTAATCTTAAGTCGATGGAATAAAAGCGCTGCCGACATGTTTGCCGTAAGTAAACAATCCCCATGGTGGTTATCTGGTATTTCTTCATTTATGAGTGCTTTTTCCGCAGGAACCTTTGTTGTATGGGGAGGTATCGCATTCAAACATGGAGCGGTTGCGATTAGTATTTTGATGTGTTTAGGTATTAGCTCTTTCATCGTCGGAAAAACATTAGCGGGACGTTGGGCGAGATTAGGGGTAACTACCATAGGAGAATATATAAATATTCGCTTCGGTAGATCTGTGGTGCAATTCTACACATGGATAGGGATGTGCCTTAAGCTCGTGTCCATGAGTGTAGCTTTATATGCTTTTGCAATATTATTTTGCAGCCTTGTACCTTTAGGAGAAGGGAATCTTCTTCGAGACGAGAGTACAGGTAATCTTTCCATAACCTATGCCTGTATTATATCAGGGCTATTGATGTTAGTCTATACCGTGAGCGGGGGGCTTTGGGCCGTATTAATCATCGATGCGGTGCAGTTTGTTATACTTACCGTAACCGTATTATTCGTTGTTCCCCTTAGCTTTGCTTCTATTGGCGGGGTAGGAAGTTTTCTTGACCAGGTGCCAAATGGCTTTTTACAAATAGCTAGTGGCAAGTTCACCTATTGGTTTCTTTTGGGCTGGATAGTCGTCCATACATTTAAATTGGGGGGCGAATGGGTGTTTGTGCAGCGGTTCCTTGCCGTAAAAGGACCCAAGGATGCAAGAAAGTCTGCGTATCTTCTAGGAATCCTGTACTTGGTGAGTCCTGTAATATGGATGTTGCCCGCCATGATATATCGTATTGTGGATCCCAACGCCAATCCAGAACAAGCCTATTTTTTAGCCTGTGCTGCGGTGTTACCTGCTGGGATGATGGGGCTACTTTTGGCGTCGATGTTTTCAGCTGCAGCCAGTTATATCGACGGTGAGATAAATGTATACGCAGGTGCGATAACGAATGATTGGTACAAGCCTTTGGTAAGACCTGGAGCAAGCGAGGTAGAATTAGTAATGGTCGGGAGGATCAGTACATTTCTCATAGGAGCGATAATTATTTGCGGAGCGGTAGCTATACCCTATGTCGGTGGTGCTGAAAATGTAATCCTCACCATTACCTCTTTGCTCGTGGTGCCTATGGTTTTACCAACTTTATGGGGACTTCTTTTTAAGAAAACGACGCAGAAGGCCATCTGGATTACTACCGGAATAAGCTTTTTAGCAGCGGCTTTAGTGAAGATTTTCATCCAAGAAGACTCGGGAAATTCATTTATCGATTGGTTGCTAGCCAACTCGTTAGTTTTAGAGGCCGGTGTAGGCATACTTGTGCCATTATTATCGCTGTCCTTGTTTGAACTATTTGCGAAAAACACCGCTCCAGGATTTATTGAAGTGCAATTGAAGTCTATCAATTATAGCGTAGCAGACACTCCAACAGCTATTGCAGAATATCCTGCAAGGTTATTAGCATATAGTATCGGTTGCCTGGCACTTATCATGTTTATCCTATCCGTTGCAGTGAACGATAAGAAAGTAATGATTGCAGCATTTGGGGCGGCTTTAATGGTAGTTTGTGTGATCATATTATGGTATCTGAATAAGTTTAAGAAAATTAATAAATAGAATGTTGAAATATGGTTAAAAATGTATCTTATGATGTTGTAGTCGTTGGTGGAGGCCTCGCTGGCCTGTGCGCTGCGGTTGCATCAGCAAGAAATGGTAAAAGCACTTGTCTCGTTCACAATCGACCGGTATTAGGAGGAAACAGTTCTTCAGAAATAAGGGTAACGCCTCATGGTGCAGCTGCTTTCCACGCTTACGCTCGTGAAACAGGTATAATTTCTGAATTATTGATTCAAGAGCGAGCGCAGAATCACGAAGAGATTTTTGAGAACGGGTGGACGAATTCGATTTGGGATGTGGTGCAATATGATCTGGTTCAGCAAACTGAAAATCTTACACTTTATTTAAATACGGATTTTCAAAAAGTAATCATGCATAATGAACGAAATATCAAGGCAGTTGAAGCGACTGTACAGAATGCCGAAATCGAATTACAAATAGCGGGAGAAATTTTTGTGGATTGTACCGGGGATGGCATAGTAGCGCACAGTGCCGGTTGTGAGTCGCGAATGGGTAGCGAGGGTAGAGATGAATTTAATGAGCCTCATGCCCCGGAGATTCCCAGTGGAGACGTTATGGGCAGCTCTATTCATTTTAAGACGAAACGTTTAGATTACCCTGCTCCCTTTGAAGCACCCGAATGGGCCATTCATTATGAAGATGCTAGTTTTTTCTACGAGAACGGACGGCCTCCCAAAGAAGTGCGCGGCGGATATTGGTGGTTAGAAATTGGAGTGCCTTTTCATACCATTTATGAAAACGAAGAGATTAGACATGAACTGACTCGTCATGCTCTCGGCGTATGGGATTGGATGAAGAATAGAGATCCAAAAATGAAAGAATTGACTAAAAATTATGCATTAGATTGGATAGGTCAAGTTCCAGGTAAAAGAGAAAGTCGTCGAATTATGGGGCAATATTTGATGACTGAACACGATCCGCAACAGTGTACTGTATTCGAGGACGAAGTCGGATTTGGAGGATGGTTTATTGATTTGCACACACCAGGGGGCCTACTCGCACAGCATAGCGAACCGGCTAGCGGAGAAGACTATAATACGTTTACAGAATATGCAGTTAAGAGTTATGCAGGCCCATATGGTGTTCCCTTACGCTGTTTAATTGCAAAAGACGTCGATAATCTGATGATGGCTGGACGTAATGTAAGTGTCACTCACGCCGCATTAGGCACAGTAAGAGTAATGGGAACAACCGCATTACTTGGGCAAGCTGTAGGAACAGCTGCCGCGATCGCCTTACGTCAAAATATTCCCGTCGCCAACCTCACACAAAATGTTGTAAATACAATTCAGCAACAACTGCTCCGAGATGGATGCTTTTTGTTAAATAGCAAAAATGAAGATCCAAAAGACTTGGCATTACAGGCTCGTGTTACCTCTAGTAGTGATGCGTTAGAATACGGAGCAGGTCCAAATGATCTAGGCTTTCATCAAGGGCTGTCTATTTGGAAAGATCAACCCCAATATACAGATATTGAACTGAAAACTCGTAGAGGGCAGCTTATAGCCGTCGGTACAGATCAGATCGATACAATTACCCTGTGTTTGAGTAACCATACAGCATCTATTCAACAGCTTGATATCGAATTGTTAGGCGTAAGAGATATTTGGGATTATCGAATAGAAGAATTGCCTGTAATATTGAAGACAAGAGTAGATGTTCCGATAGGAGAGCAGCAATGGGTAGATATCCCCGCCAATCTTCATGGTTTAA
The DNA here is from genome assembly GCF_014692525.1 of Sphingobacterium chuzhouense. Taxonomy (GTDB): domain Bacteria; phylum Bacteroidota; class Bacteroidia; order Sphingobacteriales; family Sphingobacteriaceae; genus Sphingobacterium; species Sphingobacterium chuzhouense. Next base: position 373,046 of record NZ_JACNYL010000003.1, on the reverse strand, counting down.
ACGTTGGAACGTTCATGCGTTTAGATGTATTGCCTAATCCCCAGGTTAGCTGGCCCATTGCAGGGAAAATCATCACCGGTCATATGGCGTCCTATCAGATCGGAGAAAACAAAATGAGAAGATTTGGGAGTGGACATACCCTAAGCTATAAAATTACGCCTGGGCAACCTTGTTATCCCGCCCAAAATATCACAAATGGAGTTACACGTCCTGCAGGCTTTACGAATCTTTGGAAATCAGAATCCACACAGGGGCTACCGCAATGGATAACTTTATCCTGGGATCAAGAGATCGAGATCGAGACCATAGAACTAACGTTTCCCGGTCATCTTATTCGTGAACTTCACGCGTATAGTCCGTTTTATCGTGATCCGCAATGTCCAAAGGATTACGCTATTGAGGCCTTCATTGACGGAAAATGGCAGTTACTCCTTCAGGTTGTAGATAATTATCAACGTCGCAGAAGCCACCAATTAGCAAACGCTATTCGTACAAATCGTTTGAGAGTTAACGTTACAGCAACAAACGGTGATCCGTCTGCCCAAATCTATGAGATAAGATGCTATGGCGTCGGGAATGAATGCTAACATAATTATACCTTCAATAACATGAAAATAAAACCAAAATTATGGTCTTCGTTAATACTAATATGTATATCGATACCGCTTATTTATCCTTTATCGCTGTCGGCTAGCGTATATGAGGTTTCAAATACAATACAATATTCGGTTAAAGGAAGAATTGTATCGGACGAAAATAACACGCCATTAGAAGGGGTGAACGTCACCGTAAAAGGTACTTCGTTTGTAACGACTACAGACAAACAGGGGAGATTTGTCCTAACAGGCGTTCAAGAAGATGCGACAATTATTTTATCTCGGGTTGGATATGTAAGAAAAGAGATACCATTAAAGGGAAAGAAGGAGCTTGAAGTAGCCTTAGTAGAAGAAGCTTCTCTTATGGAAGAGATCGTGGTGGTGGGATATGGAGAAGTCTTAAAAAAGGACCTGACAGGATCCGTGGGGCAGGTTCGAATGGACGATATCGTTAAAGCTCCCGTTGCCTCGTTTACAGAAGCACTAGCAGGTCGGGTAGCTGGGGTTCAAGTGTCTTCGAACGATGGTCAGCCAGGAGAAGCTATGAACATTGTTGTGCGTGGAGGTAACTCTCTTACGCAAGATAATTCCCCGTTATATGTTATAGATGGTTTTCCTGTCGAAGCAGAAGACGCCATTTTAAATCCCGATGATATTGCTTCTATTAATGTGCTCAAAGATGCATCTGCGACGGCGATATATGGAGCTCGAGGAGCAAATGGTGTGGTCGTTGTAGAAACGAAGAAAGGACAGATAGGCAATCCTGTTATTACGTACAATGGTTCATACGGCTCACAGCAGGTTACAAAAAAAATGGATCTGTTGAACCCCTATGAATTTGTCAAGTACCATTATGAGTTCAATCCTACACTAACAGAAGAACGCTATTTTGTAAACGGACGAGATCTGGAGTCCTACCGTTTAGTAACGGGGTATGATTGGCAGGATAAAGTGACCCGTACGGCCCCTATTCAAATCCACAATATCGCACTACGTGGGGGTGGAGGTAGAGATGCACAAACAAGATATTCATTGTCGGGGTCTTTATACGATCAAAAAGGTGTTATTATTAATTCCGGATATGAACGTGCTCAGGTCCGTGCATCTGTTGAACAGATTGTAAATGAGAAATTGACCGCTGGGTTAAATATCAATTATAGCAGTGTTGGTACGCATGGTCAACCAGTTGCTATTGGAGAGTCTGGATCAGCCACCAGCAATCTATTTTATGGTGTGTGGGGATATAGGCCAATTACCGGAAATAACATTGATTTAGAAGACGAGTTTTTAGACCCTGAAGATTTCTCTGGAGCCGATCTCCGTATCAATCCTATTATTAACGCCAATAATACCTTAATGGCATCTAAACGCAACGATTTATTGCTTAACTCTTTTGTTAGTTACAAAATTTTACCAGAATTGACCTTAAAAGTGACCGGATCATACAAAGGGCAGGTACGTCGTACAGACAGATTTTACAACTCATTGACTTCCCGAGGAAGCAATCGAAATCCCAACAATACAAGGGGAGTCAACGGCAGTGTTGAACATCAGGAAGTCAGCACTTGGTTGAATGAAAATACATTAACCTATCGTAAGCAATTCAAAAAAGACCATCGAATAGAAGCCCTTGGGGGAATTACAATGCAAGGGAATAACTTCGGGCGGTATGGTTTTGCCGCTATGAATGTACCCAATGAAGAATTAGGCATTAGCGGACTGGACGAAGGTATTCCTTACAGTAATACGTCGTTAAAAAGCACATCAACGTTAGGGTCTGTTTTGGGAAGAGTTAACTACCACTATCAATCAAAGTACTATGCAACGGTTAGCTTCCGTGCCGATGGGAGCTCTAAATTTCCCTCTTACAATCGATGGGGATATTTTCCCTCGGCAGCGTTGGCCTGGACTGTGAGTCGGGAAAAATTTATGCAGAACCTCTCGTTTATTACCAATGCCAAGATCCGGGCCAGTTTCGGTACTACAGGTAATAACCGCGTGGGTGATTTTGTATACCTTCCCAGCTTTACAATGAATACCTATGATGGCTACTCGTTTAACAATGGTACTCCTCAACCGATCATTACACCAAATAATCTGGGAAATGCAAAATTAAAGTGGGAAACAACGCAGCAAATAGATATGGGAATGGATCTTTCGTTGTTCAATGGGCGCGTTGATTTTACTGCTGATCTCTATCGAAAGACGACACGAGATTTGTTGTTAAACGCCAGCGTGCCATATACTACCGGATACGCAGCTGTTTATAGCAATATTGGTTCCGTGAGAAATGAGGGATTAGAATTAACAATCAGCTCCGTAAACATTAACACCCCAAAATTTAAATGGGAAAGCAGTTTTAATATTGCCTTTAACCGTAATAAAATTCTAGAACTAGCAGAAAATGAAGATAATCGTTTAACAGCACTTCCTTGGGAATATGCCTATGCCCAGGTGCCTTTGTATATGGCTCGTTTAGGAAGTCCCGCTGCGATGTTTTATGGTTTTGTATTCGATGGTATATATCAGTTGGAAGATTTTGATAAATTAGCAAATGGATCATACGTATTAAAAGGTGACGTCGCCGATAATGGTAATGCCCGTAGTTTAATTAAACCAGGAGATATCCGATATAAAGACGTAAATGGTGACGGTACTGTAAATGCATACGATCAAACGATTTTGGGAAAACCTATCCCTTTACATATCGGCGGTTTTGCAAATAACTTTTCGTACGATGCCTTTCAGCTGCATGTATTTTTCCAATGGTCGTATGGTAATGATGTATACAATGCAAACCGTATTATCTTTGAGGGTGAACGACCAAGAGCTAACCTAAATCAATTTGCTAGCGTAATCGATCGATGGACGCCCGAGAATCCTAGTAACACGATACCTAGGGCAGGAGGTAATGCTCCGGTCGGGACATATTCTTCGAGAGTCATCGAAGACGGATCGTTTTTACGACTAAAAACAGTTGCGCTCTCTTACACACTTCCTTCGGCTTTAACCTCTAAGGTTGCCCTAAAGAAGTTATCGATAGACCTTACCGCACAGAACCTTTGGACCTGGACAAATTATTCAGGCATGGATCCGGAAGTTTCGGTTCGCAATTCCGTATTGACACCAGGCTTCGATTATGCCCCCTATCCTCGCTCCCGAACGTTTGTAGTTGGATTAAAAGCGACATTGTAACGTATTGAAAAAAAGAAGTATTATGAAAAAATTAAAAATAGTTTCGCTATCACTGATTTTTATGATTTTTTATTCATGTGATAAATTCTTCGAAACCACCCCAGATGATTTTCTTTCGCCTGTAAATTATTTTAATACAGAAGCCCATTTGGACTATGCATTATCAGGAGTCTATGAAATATTGGCGCACAGCAACTTGTATTCCACTAATTATATCTCCGAGATGGGTACAGAAGCGGATGAAGGATATTATCGCGCCGCCAGCAAGGTGAATGGTCCACAGGTTTATGTCTTCGGACCTTCAGATGTCACGGTGACGAATTTGTGGAGGACCTTATATGAGGGAATAAATCGTGCCAATATCCTATTAACAAATATAAATAAACCTAATATGGATGAAGATAGAAGAGCTGTTATAAAAGGTGAAGCACTTTTCTTGCGTTCTTATTTTTATTTTTTATTAGTCATAAACTGGGGAGGTGTACCACTAATTTTAGAACCAACGGAATCAGCACAAGGCAACAATATTCCGCGGGCGAGTGCGGTACACGTATATGAACAAATCGTGGCCGATATGAAAGAAGCAGAATCATTGGTTCCTTCTGCGGACAGTGTCGGTTTTGGTGGAAGAGTAAGCCGTTCGGCAGTGAGAGGAATGTTAGCCAGAGTTTATCTTCACTGGGCAGGTTATCCTATTAGGGACGAATCAAAATATGAAGATGCCAAAGAATGGGCTGAAAAAGTCATGGATCCCCTCGAAGGCCATATGCTAAACCCATCCTTTGAACAGGTGTTTCTAAACTATTCTCAAGATTTGTACGATATAAAAGAAAGTATTTTTGAGGTTGAATTTTGGGGAAATCTTACCGACGCGTTTCATGCAGTAGGAAGAGTGGGCAATGTAAACGGTGTGTTTACTACCAATGAAGATGTAATCGGGCACGCATATGGATTTATACGCGCCACTCCGAAACTCTATAATCTTTATGACGATGATGATATAAGAAGAGATTGGGCTATATGTCCTTTTACTTATGATGCGCAGGGAAATCGCGTTGATCGGCCTATACTTGAAAGAAATCCGGGCAAATATCGTCGAGAGCATGAAGTTGTAATCCCTAAACACCGTTTGGGTACACCGATCAACTTTCCGTTATTACGGTATGCCGATGTATTATTGATGTATGCGGAAGCCGAAAATCAACTTAATGGCCCGACAGCCGATGCACACGCGGCACTCAATCAAGTTCGGGCTAGAGCACAGGCTATGCTGTTTGAGGGAACTGATGAGATTACGGATAGAGTTACGTTCCAGCAGATCATTCAAGAAGAGCGAGCTCGGGAATTGTGTTTTGAAGCACTTAGAAAGTATGACCTTATTCGATGGGGAATATTGACATTGGAGATGAAAGAGGTTTTAAGCACCTTACCCGCCGGTGCATTTTACAGAATGGCCTTTGAAAATGTTACCGATCGGAACGTCCTATTTCCTATTCCTGCGCGAGAGTTGAGTTTGAATAGAGATCTTGAACAGAATGCGGGGTGGTAGGTCAGCAATAATTATATTGAATACACTTATTTAAAGTTTAGCCATGAAAAATATACTAAATTATGCTTTTGTACTCATTAGTATGATGACGATAGCATCTTGTGATCGATATGAAGACCTCAAGGTATCCCAGCCAGATTTTGATGTCTATACCTTGTCAGATACATATAACGTGGGTGATACCATTAGGTTCATACTCGAAGGAAAAGCAGACGTAATCACATTCTACTCGGGGGAAGTAGGTGACTTGCAGTTATCATTCGCAAGTCAGGTGCGGTTTGGATCCCAGGAAAACCAACTCCGTGTGATGGCGTCTTCGGATTTTAAGGGGAACTACACCGAAGCCGGTATTAATACGGCCACATGGCACGATATCACAGACCGTTTCTTACTCGGTATTAATACAACCCTAAGACCGTCAGGCACAGCTAGTATAACCGATCTGGTGATCGAAGGGCATCCTTTATATATTGCTTTTCGTTATGTAGGAGAAGCTAGTGCGACAGCCACCCAACGTAATTGGTGGGTCAATCATTTTAAGGTCGACGTAGCATTACCAGGATCTGTATCCAATGTCGCCCTGCATACATCTGTGGATTGGAAGTTTGTCAATTTTGCCGGAAATGCAACCGGAGCAGGATGGGGATGGTCAGCAGACGGGCCAGGTGGCCGCTTGTTATTTGACCCCGCAGGGAGTACCACATACGCAGAAGGATGGGCAATAGCAGATCCGATAGATACCGATGCGCTGCAACCCGGAGGGGTACCTATTAAAGCTGTTATTGATCGACAGCAGAAAGAATATCATTACGTGTTTAACCAATCCGGGACGTACAATACTAGATTTGAAGCCGTGAATGTTACTGCACTTGAAGAAAAGAAAGCCACTCGAACCATTTCGATAACTATTGAACCCTAGCATGATGATTCGTTTTTTTGGATTGTTACTCTATGCAGCCATATGCCAACAAGTAGCGGCATGGCCTATGTATATTGACTTAAATATTGGAGAAGACCACCATATCACTTTACCAGATAGATATGGTGAGAAGCATACGTGCAAATTAAAACTAGTAAGCATTGATCATGAATATGCACCTAATTACTGGCATCGTATCCCCAAGGAATATCAAGCCAAACACTTAAAAAGTGCACGTTTGTCCTTAGAGGTGAATGGCAGAAAAGTGGAATTAACAAAGCGGCCCTATCAAAGCCCTATTTCAGTCGACGGTTTCCGCCTATATGTAGAGGATACGAAAAGATGGGCAAAAGAAGCCTCTTTTTTAGCGATAGAAAGCTTTCCAAAAGACGCGCGTATTGCGGTAGCACTTGACAACGAAAGCTGGGGGCCGAGTGATATGCTATTTCCGATACGATCCTATCGGTGGGGATCATCCCCCTATCAAAACACTTGGGGATCATTAGTGCCTTATAATTCCTTATACTACCACCGCGGAGAGGATTTTGGAGCTATTCCAGATCAACTTGAAGTACAGGCTATTCTTGAAGGGACTGTGATGGAAACTCCTTTGCCTAAAGGAGATGGTAAAAGTAATGCCATTGTTGTGCGGCATGACGCAGATTTTACTTATCGTGTCTCACATGTCAATACGACTACAGTTCAAAAAAATATCCAAAAAGACGTTCATATTGAAGACGGTGGAATACTGGCCAAGACCGGGAATACGTATCGTCGCCCAGGAGCGCAATATAGAGATCCCCATCTACACATTGATTTTACGTACAAAGGTAGGCCAGTCAGTACATTTCCATTTTTGATCGAAGCATATTTCCGTGACTATCCGGAAAATTTAATAGCTATATCCGGAAGCTATGCTTATACCATGCCCGGAGAAGAAGTAGCGTTAGATGCCACCAGAAGTATTGTCCGTACCGGGCACCGTATTGTTGATTATACCTGGAAATTGCACGACGGGCAGATCGTCAACCAAGCAAAACATAAACTTCGCTATTCTCGTCCCGGGTTATATACAGAAGAATTGATTGTTCGAACTGATGATGGATCTGAAGATCGAGACTTTTTGCAGGTGCGCGTCTTTGATAATCAGAATAATGAATCATTGGCATACGGTTGGGCATACCATACACCGGTACGAGGGCTGAGACCGGGACAGACAGTACGTTTCTGGAATCGACTCACGGGGATAAAAGGAGATGTATCGCTCGATACCGGCGACGGTTCGTCTGCAAAAACCATAGAAAAAGAATACGAGTATCAATATGCTAATCCGGGAACTTACACAGCAACTTTTTCGGGGAGAGGAACAGATGGTCATGTGGTGATAGTTAAAATGAAAATTGTTGTAGAAGAATAACAAATTATACACTAAAATTAAATCATTATGAAAAAAGCGTTTAAATTAATCAGTTTAAATTTACTTATTTGCTTAGCTTTTATCTCTTGTTCGTTTCAAGAGGAGCTATATTTAGCTCACGAAGAAGAGAAGCTGACTAATTTATCTCCGGTAATGGTAATCCCCGTCCCGGCAGATACATTGTTTCCACGTCTACTTCATACCCAGGATCAGCTTACGTTTGTTCGAGGCAAAGTGGATGGAGGACTGGAGCCCTGGAGCAGTGCCTATGATGATTTTATCGATAAAGCAGACGCATTCAAGACAGTTAGTCATCATGCAACAGATACTGTCTATGTGCCAAAATATTATGAAGATACCCCCGGTCATCGAGCCGCAAAGGCCGGTATACTTAGCGATGGTCACGGGGCGTATACAACTGCACTGGCATTTTCCCTAACAGGTGACACATCCTATGCTGAAAAGGCTATTTATTTTCTCAATGCATGGGCGCAGACGAACGTTGCGATTTCGCATGCCGATGATAGCCGACTCATTGCAGCTTATGGTATGGCAGGACTGCTTGCTGCTGCTGACTTGTTAATGGGGCATACGGTTTGGCCGACGATAGACAAGAATCAGTTTAAAGTATGGTTGGAGAATGTGTATGTTCCCGCAGTAGCAACCACAAAGGCATGGACAGATAATAAAGGAGATTGGGGAACTTTCGCGGTAGCCGCTTCCTATCATTTACTGGAGGACGATACAAAGCTCGCATTCGAAATCAACCGCGTAAAATTACGCATGGACAAAAATATCGCGAGTGATGGCCATATGCCCAAAGAAGTACTTCGGGGAGTTAATGGATTATGGTATACTTATTTTGCATTAACCCCCATCACCATGACTGCTCAATTGGCTTTAAATAGAGATCAAGATGATATATTTAATTTTGTTCCGGATACCGCTGGTACGTTGAAACAGGCACTTGACTATTTGCACTATTACGTGCAGCATAAAGATGAATGGCCACATTATCCAATGGGCGCGGGTGGTCCACAAGACGACGATTGGCCGGTAGACCTATTGGAAGCAATGAATGATTTTTATGATGATGAGTATACAACATTTGTTTCAGGACATAGACCGATAAAAGGAGGATACGACGGAACAACAATAACGCACTCAGGATGGTTTTATCCGACCCTGATGAAAATGCCAAGATAAAGGTCGGATAATGTTAAGGTTGGGGCAATAATCTATATATGATGATATTTTTAAGAGTTGGAAAACGAATTTTGCTGATGCTGATGATAATGCTGTGTACGACGTATGCGGGGCATGCACAAGATTACTATATTTTTAATGAAATGGTAGGTGAGTATGATATTCACGCCAAGGTAGGACCAGAAGAGTATCTAAACTACAGGCGTTTGAAAAGTCCAGTACGGTGGAATGTAGACCCAATAGCTTTGCAACCCGGCAATAAAATTAGTACCGATGCAAAAGCAGACAGCATATGCGCACACTATCTTCGCGATGATATTAGTCCCCATCCCTACGTAAAAGGTGCTGTATTTATGGGCGAGGATTTTGATTGGCTCCACAATCCCAGAAAGCCAACGGATCCCGCTTTTACGGATGAATGGACATGGATAGTTGTTGGCCGTATGAAATTTTTAGAACATCTGGTGCAAGCATATCAACATACAAATAATGAAAAGTATGGAAAAAAAGCTTTATGGTTCCTGCAAAATTTTCTAGAGCAGCATCCACTTCAATCCGATTATAGCGAATCAGATTCTTCGACGAAATTATGGAGAACATTGGAGGTCGCCATTCGCGTAACTTCTATTATGAATACCTACTTTGCTTTACGAGATGCGCCCTTTTTTACTGCTTCGGATCAAATGATAGTTTCTACTTTAGCGTACCAACATGCCCATAGACTAAAGGGTATGCTTCTATCAAGACCAGATCGGACCGGTAATCACGTTACGACCGAAAGCTATGCATTGTATGTTGTCGGAGCATTATTTCCTGAATTTAAAGATGCCGAAAACTGGCGGAAAATAGCTGTTGAAAGATACATACGGGAGATTGATAGAGTCGTACCTCCTGATGGTTTACAAGCGGAGTTGTCTCCTAGCTATCATTACGGCGTCGTAGCATCTTATCATAATCTGTATGATATCGCTACTTTGAATAATTTTCCGTTGCCTGAGGGCTTTATAGAGAAACTGCAATTAATGTACCGTGCGCCTGTCTTGATAATGGATCAAACAGGAGATTTTGTCCGTACCAATGATTCTAATCCTAGGAATATTCGCGCACTATCAAAAAAAGGTCTCTCATTGGGCTACGATCCATTATTGGCTTGGGCGGCTTCTAATGGCAAGGAAGGCAGAGCACCAGCGACTTCCACTGTATTACCTTATGCGGGATTCTATGCGATGCGAAGCGGCTGGAAAAAGGAAGACCAATTTCTGTTTTTTAGAGGCGGACCGCAAGGGATAGGGCATGCAGAGCAGGATATGTTGCAGGTGGTCATGAAAGCTTATGGCAAATCATTGCTATTCGACCCGGGAAAATATAATTATGATCAGTCAGAATGGCGTCGTTTTGCTATCAATACGCCCTCACATAACACAATTATTGTAGACGGCAAGTGGCAGTACCGAAAGAAACAGATACCTAAAACCTATCTCCCGGTTGATAATACCTGGGTGACGACGCCATTATTTGACTATGTCTCTGCTACTTACGATAGTGGGTATGTAACGAATGAATATGACCCGAGCAAACAATATCGTCCTGAAAGGTGGATGGATGATCGGGATACCTCTGTTCGTCATACGCGGCACGTTTTATATCTCAAACCGTTTTATGCGCTAATTCTCGATCAGTTGGATGGCACAGGTTATCATACGTACGATGCACATTTTCATTTAAATGCGAACTCTGCAACAATTGATACCGTTGCCAACGCAGTATATAGCAAAAGTGAAGATGATGCCCAGATAGCATTGTTTGCGTTGGAAACTGAAAACTTAACTACAGAACTTATTCAGGGACAGAAAGACCCCATGCTTGGATGGATGCCAAGTGAACACCGGCCAATTCCCACCGCACGCTATCGGAAACAACAAGAGACTCCGGCAATATTTGCAACAATACTGTATCCTTTTTTAGAAAATAAAGAGTACCCCAATATTAATGCTGTTGATATTAACCTAGCCCAAACAGGAACCGTTTGGGCAAAAAATATACGCACATCGAAAGAAGATTTATCGGTGTTAGTTTCAAAAACGGGTAAGTCGCAATTATTTTCTTTCAGAAAACAATTGATTGGTAAAGTTATTTGCGACGCAGAAGGTGTGGTTTTTCGTCAAAAGATCGGTTTAGTAGATGAGGCAACCTATATAGGCGGTTGGCAGCTGTCATTTTATAAAAGTAAAAAAGTTGCTTTTAAAGTAAGTAAAGCCACTGATATCGTGTTTTCACATCAAAGAGGTGTTTTATTGATGCTCAATTCGGGAGAAGATCTGGTTGAAGTTGACCTCACAAAACCTTTCAAAAAAAGAGTTATTTTACAACCAAAGCAGTGGCTACAACTAACTAAACATCAAACTATAAATATCGATTCACCACTCTATTAAATATTATCCATTTATAAAAAAACGACAAATGAGAACTAATAACGATATACAGTTACTCTTTTTTTTGACTTTATGTATGATTTTTTCCAGTTGTACTGAAACGAAAAACGACAGTTACATTGCGACTAATTTTTCGTTAGCTGAGCAGCATTATACAAATATGATGAACGTCGCTACCGATCTTACACAGTATCCAAGAACATCTGAATTGGACGGTTCACTACGTAAAGTAGATATTCATAATTGGACAGGTGGATTCTGGCCAGGTAACCTGTGGTATGTCTATGAATTCACAAAAAATGATAAATGGAAAAAAGAAGCTGTTCGGTGGACAGAATCATTAGAAAGTAACAAATACAATACGAGTCATCATGATATCGGTTTTATGATGTATTGTAGTTATGGCAATGCATATCGGTTAACGCAGAAGGAAGAATATCGAGATGTTCTAATCCAGTCAGCGCGCTCATTATGCGAACGATACTCGCCTGCAGTGGGCAGTATCATGTCTTGGAATCCGCGTAAATCTATAGGCGGAAAGAATAGCTGGGATTTTCCGGTAATCATCGATAACATGATTAATCTCGAGCTTTTATTTTTTGCCTTTGAGCATACCCGGGATAGTGTTTTTAGAGATATTGCAATTCGTCATGCAGAACGAACGATGGCCAATCACGTTCGTTCTGATTTTAGTACATTTCATGTGATCGACTATGATCCTCAAACAGGAGAAGTACTGCATCGTCAGACCGCTCAGGGATTGGCTGATAGCTCTACTTGGGCTCGTGGGCAAGCTTGGGGAATCTATGGTTTTACGATGATGTATAGATTCACAGGAGACGATAAATTTCTAACAACAGCTACAGGGTTAGCAGATTTCTTTTTAAACAATAAAAATCTACCAGATGATTTTGTGCCTTATTGGGATTTCAATGCATCTGATAAGATTACTAATTTAGACTGGGAATATGATTCATCACGTTTTATAGAACCTCCTAGAGACGCCTCGGCAGCAGCTATTACAGCTTCCGCTCTTTTAGAACTCTCTACCTTTGTTAAAGAAGAAGAGAAACAAAAAAAATACTTTAACGCTGCGGAACGTATGTTACATAATCTCAGCACTGCTCCTTATATTGCTAGGCCAAGAGAGAACAATAATTTTATACTGAAACACAGTGTCGGCAATTTACCCGGCAACAATGAGGTTGATGTGCCATTGGTGTATGCGGATTATTATTTTCTGGAAGCATTGTTACGACACCAGCGCTTGCTTGCAGGAGTATCGCTTACGGAGAGGCTCACTGTTGAGTAGTCTGTTCCTCTTGTGAGAGACATCTTGGCCATCCGCGATAAAGTTGCAGAAGGTTATACCGGCCGGGTGATGGCAGGTTTCTGCTGGCCTTGGACCAAGGAAGCAGATGCCGATGGAGAATTGCACAAAGATGTTGTTGTGGACGATTATACGGCCTTGGAATGCAGACGAGAATACCAAAGGTATGCGCCGTGGTATTCCCAAATCACAACACTGGGCGTATGACGAGGCGGGTATCGACTAGATGGGCTGTGTGTATAACCGCACAAGGTTTTGAGTTTGATTACGCGGGCGTCATTTTTGGTAATGATCTTAAATATAACCCGGATACCGGCGAATGGGAGGGATTCCCTGCAAATTCGCACGATGGACAGGTGAAGGGAAGCGAGAATTTTTTGCAATTGGTTAAGAATACCTATCGTGTCCTTCTCGGCCGTGGCATGAAAGCTTGCTATGTGTATTTTATGGATAAGGAGACGGAGCGGTATTTTCGGAGTAGGGTGAGGAGGTGAGTGTCTCATAGACGTTTGTCATTTTCCATAATTGTAGTTTACGATTAACTTAGGATGATAGAAATTAATAAAGGATTTTACTGTATTCATGATTTTCGTGAGGTCGAGTTCAAGCATTATTTGATAGATATCATTATAAGACGTAGCTATACCACGACGCTTTTCTTTTAGATGTATTAGTTGGTTTCTCAAGTCTCTCAATTCTAATAATTTCTTCATCTTACGCGGGTGTTTTGTAGCAAAATCCTTCTGTGTATCAGTGCTGACGGCTTTGAGCTTTCTTTCCAATGCCAGCCGTTCAATATCCTTTTTCGTTAATTCTTTGCCTTCTATGTTTATTGTTCGATATTCTGGCAATCTCTGGTTCAAGAAAGCATCGCAGGCACTATAGGCGAATATAATACACATACTACTCACCTTAAATATATAACTATAGGAAACAGAGACAGGCCAAGCGTTCGGAACTTTATCCAATGCATGTTCTAACTTGTTGTATGCATCATTGATCTGCCTTGCCATATCATGAGCCGCCGAAAAATAAAACGTAACTGGATTAGGTTCCAGAAGAGTAAAACGCTTCCCCCTAAATATTAATTTATTGACACCATAGATATTCCCCTCATGGATGTGCATAAAGAAATTTTCTGGACCATCAAAGATTGTGTTGAATTCTTCCTCATTGACCGTCTCTGTCTTGTCCCATTTAATATCGTGATCTCCGTCAGAGTTGAATGGATAAGATTTATGTGTGATTTTTGTTCCTTTTTTCATTTTTAAAGAGATGCGTTATATAACTAACTAAATATAGCGCAAAAATAATTTTGATAAATAGTAGTAGATGTACTACCTTTGTATTGTGGAGTTCGAGATGTGCTTGGTGGTTTAAGGCGTAAATTATCCAGACACATTTAAATTTAATTTCGGTATGAAATCAAGTGAATTCCACAGGTTTTTGCGAAAGAATGGCTGGAACCATATCCGCACCAGTGGATCTCACTAGATTTATGAGAAGGATGGGAGGACTTATCCCGTTCCCTATCATGGTAGTAAGGAAATGGGAGAGGGCCTTCACAAAAAAATCATGAAGGATCTGGGGCTAAAATAAGCTCCGGATTCCTCATGATAAAGAAAGGAGCGACATTATGAAAACTTTGAGAATTGTTATTGAACGTAGTGCGGATATGTTCAGTGCCTATGCAGAGAATGTTGAGGGGATTTACGGAGGTGGAGATACTGTTGAAGAAGCTAAACAATCTATCTTAGATGCTATACAGATTATCAAAGATGAATTTACTGCTGAGAATATTCCCACTATATTGAAAGACGATTATGAGATCGTATACCATTTTGATGTAGAGAGTTTACTGAACTATTACAAAGGCATATTTACCAACTCAGCGCTTGAGAAAATTACAGGGATCAACCAACGTCAACTGCAACATTACTCATCAGGGCTAAAAAAACCGCGTCAACCTCAACTTAAGAAAATAGAGGATGGGCTTCGCAAGCTGGCGGCTGAGTTGCGGGCGGTCGAATTGGTGTAGATCTCTGATTTAATAGTTAGATCATTGGATAAATTCCTTCTCCTATTTCTATCAGATGAATGGGTTTAATATCTTTAGAGTTCCTTTCTTTTTCTTCAATTACGGTCTTGATGTCAAGTTCGCTCAATCTGTTAAACATTTGTTTTTGAAACGTAAATTTGTTTGTAGCGCATGATGCCATTGTCAACAACATTAATGACAGTATTAATTTATGAATTTTCATTGTTTAGAAGTCATTTGGTATAACTATCCCGTTACTAGCACTCATGATTTACTGACATAATCCCAAAATTTGTCCATGGAGTTGTTTAGATATGAATTCAGAGCAAATTTTAGATCTTCCTTCTTAGTTGTTTCGAGTATCTCTTTTGTTAAGTCAGGTCTAAATGCCCAAATCCAACAAAGAATTTCATCATCTAAAGGTGGATTATTGTCTGGAATAAATTCAATCAAATTTTCTTCGACACCAATTATATTTACTACAATACAGTCAACTATAGATAAACGTTCATCAAAATTTTCAAAATCAACAATGTCATCAAATAGAATTTGATTTGGGTAATTTTGGAATATTTCCTTTAGAGTTTCGTTTTTCATAATGTCGCACATCTGTTGGTTGATTACTTTTTCAATTTTGACTTCTGTCGGCGTATTGCTTAAAACGTCTGTCAAGTTCTTTTTGAATATTCCCACAAAAGTACACCAGAGTTAGCGACCAATAAACCAAGCTATTTTACAACTGGATTGTCTTAATTTTCAAACTTAATGATTTTTTTTCTTTCTCAAAGACTTACCCTGTAGCGATAGTCTGTCATCCTTTCTAGAAATAGTAAATAGACGATGAGATACCAATTGCACCAGCTGGAACCCAGCAAGCAGAAACAGACGCCATCTTATTTTACGATTATCGTAGGATTATGTTTGACCGGGAAATTCACTGAATTTGCTATAAAACAGTACTCGTTCGCCTTTCTATGCAGTTCAATAGCTTTATGTACCATGGTTGGTTCCTTTACCGTTACGGTTGGATAAAGTATCACTTCAGCAAATTGTCCCGAACCATTAGACGATTCAACCATTATTCCCGTAGCATTGTCCACATAATCTATCACACCAACTCCTGCATCTGAACAAAAATGTAAATACCATAGCATATGACAGGAAGATAAGGAAGTGATCAGAAAATCTTCCGGATTATGTTTATTTTTTTCGCCACGAAAGGCAGGATCCGATGACCCCAAAATATTAGGTTTGTTCTCGATGATGATCTCGTAGCTTCTTTCGTAACTTCTATAATTTTCAGTTCCGGTGCCTAGGTTGCCAGTCCATAAGACTGTCGCCTTGTAATGGTGTTGTTTCTGCATTTCTTATGAGTTTCAGTTATACGGTTTTTTTGCGCTATCACAAAATTCTACATACCGTAGTAAATAAGCAAATTAAATTTTTCTAGGCTCAACTTCCAGCTTTATTGTTTTCCACCAAAATATGTTTTTTTCGTGCGGTAATGAGAAAGATATAAAAATCAATCCGGAATTTCTATTTTTACAGTCTGTTAAGCTATATCTAACATATTATCTGCGTCTTCGCTAGAAAGACGGACTCGGAAACGAGTAGTTGCTGCGTGGAAACCTGTTGGTTTTAACGCACAGATAATCATATCCCTTAATTTCACAAATCTTCAACACACAATTGATCATAGGATCTATTGCCTCATCTGACTGTATGTATCCGATTTACAACAGGTTGAGGGAGAAACACAAGGAATGTAATGAATAAGAAACAGCTAATAAGCAGAAATATAGAGGCATTCTATAACAAAGCATCCGAAGAAACCCGACTCGAAAAAGGAATGGGGGTATTTGAATTCGAAAGAATTAAATCCCTTATAGAGAAATATATCTCTGTTTCACCTTCCAAAATAATTGATATTGGTGGTGGTACGGGTAAATATTCGGAATGGCTCGCTAAAAAAGGACATCAGGTTCATTTGGTGGAGCCGGTTTCAAAACATATTAAAATAGCCCAAAGCAGAGCCAATAAATTGAAGCACAGATTTTCTGTGCATCTAGGAGAATCTCGGAAATTGCCGTTTCCCAATAACTATGCAGACGTCGTTATACTGCACGGACCACTTTATCATCTTCAAAACAGGGAAGACCGAGATTTAACCATCTGTGAAGCTAAACGAGTTTTGAAAAGTGGAGGCATTATATTGGGGTTTGCCATTAATTATACGGCATCGACGTTGGTCGGTCTTCTAAGCGGCCTCATTCACAAAAGATCATTTTTTGAAATGTGTAAAGAAGAATTAACAACCGGCAAGCATAATCCCCCTAATGATTTTCCTTGGCTTTTAGCCGAAGCATTTTACCACCGACCTGAACAGTTAAAAGATGAATTTATACATCAGGGATTAACTCATCTTGATACTTATGCGGTTGAAGGTATGGTCTGGTTGGACAAGGATTTTTTTGGCAATATATCAGATCACCATAAGAGAAACACATTATTAGGGCTTATTCGACTTACGGAAAATGACAGTAGCCTTCTATCTTTTAGCCCACACATGATGATCGCGGTTCAAAAAAATATGTAACTATGGAAAATAAAGAAAGATATTACAGCGCATTAGTGGAAAACGACGGTCAACTAAATTAACCTTGTACATACGACACCAAAAACTGCGACATTGTGTCGCAGTTTTCTTTCTATTAGATATTATAAATTTAATTTGATTATCTTCGCTCTATTCTTGCCAAGAAAATAACCAACTATGAATAAAGAAACACTAGATTCTCTGAAAGAAACCTTAGCGTTGGACAGTGCTATCAATATCGGTCGTTTCGGCATCTTCTATGATTCCAGTGAATCCAGAGAGGATAAATATTTTATTAAAGCTAATAAGGAAGGATTGAAGATATTTGCCTATCAATTATTATGTGCCTCTAAAGATCTGGAAGATCAGGAAAAGGACAACGCATTTGAAAAGATAGCTTTGATTCCCGATGGGAGTGCGTGGATTGATAAAGATTCAGAAATCCGGTTGTTTCATGTTGAATCTCCTCAGTTAAGTAAGGATTTGGTGCCAACTACAACTAAGGAGACTTGGAAAGATCGGTTTAGCGAGATAGGCTGCACATTGATTGTCATCTTTTTATTTATTTCGTTACTTGTTGGTATAGATGCCATTTTTACCTATTTAACGCCGTAATAGAAAACAGAGCGTAGTAATGTGTTTCCGATTGCGGATACGCTGTATTCGTAATTAAATACGATTGCATGTAAACTTCCTATATTGCGATATATTTGAAATTCGTAAATTTAATCTTGAACTAATCAGTGGTATAGGACAACCGAACTAGAACAAGACGTCTAAACAAAAAAATATTTGAGCATATGAATAAATTGATAATCATCGGCAATGGCTTTGATCTGGCGCATGGTCTCAAGACTGATTACAATTCCTTTATAAAATGGTTTGTCATCAAATGTTTCAGAGAAGCCACTTTTGAAGATGCAAATATTTCAAAACGGCCTATACATGTATCCAATCAGATATTTGAGATCTGCGCATCCACGGGTACAGTTATATACAGTGCTCCATCCTTCTCGAGTATCGAAGATTTGGTAGATGAGTTATTGGAAGGGAAATACAATTTGAACGATCAGTATCAAACAATCGAGCTTCGTAATAAATATTTCAATATTAGGGGCACTGTGAAATCGTCATTGCTTGAAGGGATTCTAGCTGATAAAAGGGAATACCAGTGGGTCGACATCGAAAACCATTTTTATCAGCGGCTACAGGAAATTCTTGTTAAGCGAAAACCTCATCTCGGGGGGATTAATGGTGAGCTTTCTGTTAAAGAACGTACGGAGTTGTTAGATAAATTAAACCAAGAACTGGATGAGCTTAAAGAGCAGCTCTCGGAATATCTTATAGCTGTATCCGAAGCAGCGGAGGTCAATTCTGCCTTTCAAGAATTTGTGCATGAAGATATAAATACCCATGCTATATTGGAAAAACATCACTTAGCAAATGAGGAGGTAAGTAAAAAACCGCCCGGTTTTATCAATTCTAACGCTGTCAAGTTTCTTGACTTCAATTATACCTCATTGGTTAGACAGCTCACATCTGGTAGCGATACAGGTTATATCCCCATACACGGCACACTGAATAATCCCGAAAATCCCTTGATCTTCGGCTATGGCGATGAGCTAGATGAAGACTATCTGAAGATGGAGAAAACCAATATCAATGCATACTTAAAACATATTAAGTCCTTTGCTTATTTCCTTACCAATCAATATTCTCGTTTGGTAAACTTTGTCTCTGCAGAACCATATGTCATTTACATATGGGGGCATTCGTGTGGACTGTCGGATCGTACGTTGCTCAATATGATATTCGAACACGATAATTGTGCCGGCATCAAGATCTTTTATCATCAGAAAGAGGATGGAAGGGACAATTTTGAAGAGATCACCCAGAATATTGCGCGTCATTTCAAGGATAAAGTCAAGATGCGCAACAGAGTATTTAATAAGACGCATTGCCGTGCAATTCCGCAGGTGAAAGACAATTAAACGATTTTCCTGCCGTCAAATCAGAGCATAAATCAACCAGATTATGTATATTAGCCTATGCAATTATTCACCCAAGCGAAAAACACATTATCTACCTTAAAGGAGAAACCTTTTAAGCTCAAGAAAGATATGCAACTGCTTTTCGAATCTAATCTTAAAACTATTACCGGACTTCAATTGATCAAATCGGAGTTCATTATTAAAGGTCAACGTTTTGATACCGTAGCATATGATCCGGATAGCAAAGCATTTATTTCACTTATTGCTTTTATTAATAATTAGGGATTGATGATGAAAGACAAGCAACTAAATCTTTTTGAGGACGATGAATTTTCTGTTTTTTCTCTGGTCAATGATGAATTTCTTCCCGATGAATACTTTGAGGTAGAATACAAGTCTGGGAAAAATGGTTTTCCAAAAGAACTTTGGAAAACATATTCTGCATTTGCCAATACCAATACTGGAATTATAGTCATCGG
The DNA here is from genome assembly GCF_014692525.1 of Sphingobacterium chuzhouense. Classification (GTDB taxonomy): domain Bacteria; phylum Bacteroidota; class Bacteroidia; order Sphingobacteriales; family Sphingobacteriaceae; genus Sphingobacterium; species Sphingobacterium chuzhouense. Next base: position 353,298 of record NZ_JACNYL010000003.1, on the reverse strand, counting down.
CGTCAAAGAAAAAAGAGGCATCCTAGAGATAGAAGGCCTTTTGGACGAGCAAATCCTTTCTTACAAAAAACATTTTTGGGATGACTGTAATAACCCGAATACTATCAGTCGTAATCTCTTAAATAATGATGATCTGCGCGTTGTTAAGATTAAAGGGCGTAATTTGTTGGCTATCCGTGTGCCATTTGCTTCTAGAACTGAAAGACCTGTTTACCTCACTAGAAATCCTCTCGGAAATACCTACAAGCGCAATCACGAGGGAGACTACCGCTGTACGGACGATGAAGTGAAACGTATGCTAGCTGACTCCAGTGCGGAGCTCAAAAGAGATAGTCTTATCTTAGAGCATTATACCATTGAAGATTTAGATCCAAGAACCATAAAGCAATTTAGGCAATTGTTTTCTTCTTCTCAGTCAAATCACCCATGGCACGCATTGGAGGATATAGAATTGTTGAAGAAACTCGGGGCCTATAGGACGGATCGAAAAACAAAGATAGAGGGAGTTACCTTAGCTGGGCTTTTGATGTTTGGCAAGGAAGATAGCATAAAAGATCAGGATGCCCTGCCGGATTATTTCCCCGATTTCAGAGAACATCTCACCACTGACGAAAAGATAAGATGGACAGATCGAATCTATCCCGACGGTACTTGGGAATGTAACTTATTGCAGTTCTATCTGAAGGTCTGGCCCAAGCTGTCTTCCACCTTGCCTAAACCTTTCCAATTGGATAAAGATGAACGAGTAGACGAAACGCCTACACATACTGCCTTACGGGAAGCATTTGTCAACGCATTGGTTCACACAGACTACTCGTTGAGCGGCAATATTACCATCGAGCTTGACACAGAAAAGTTTGCATTCTCCAACCCAGGAACTTTATTGGTGTCGCTGCACCAATATTATTCCGGCGGTGTGAGTGAATGTAGAAACCCGGCTTTGCAAAAAATGTTTATGTTGATAGGTCGGGCAGAGAAGGCCGGCAGCGGTGTGGACAAGATAATGGAGGGCTGGAAATATTCTCATTGGAGAAAGCCTTTCTTAGAGATAGAAACACAACCTGATCGCGTAAAATTGACATTACCCATGTTTAGTGTGATTCCAGATCATGTCTTACAGGAATTGAACGCAATTTTTGGTGACGTAGAGCACCTTTATCCAGATGAGCTGACAGCATTATCATTTTGCCTGATCGAGGGATCTATTTCTAATCATCGATTACAATATGTCTTGAATATGCACAGCTCGGACATAACGGGGATGCTTAAAAAACTTTGTGCATTGGACTATCTGGAATCTGATAATAACGGTCGTTGGACGATTTATAAACTTAAGCAAAAGGTTAACACTTCTACAAGGGTTGACACTTCTACAAGGGTTGACACTTCTACAAGGGTTGACACCTTTTCAAAACGTTCTGACAGTAAGTATGATAGCGGGGTAGAGGGTGGAGAATATTCAACTAAGGTTGACACCTCAAAGGTTGACACCTCAAAGGTTGACACCTCCATATCAAAGAAAGTAAACCGTTTATCAAAATCCGATCTCGAGCAAGCGATCATGCGCGCGTGCAAGCAAGATTATGTAAAGATGGATGAGGTTGCAAAGATCATCGGAAAATCTGTAGATTATCTGAAAAACAAGATATTTCCTAAGATGATTTCAGAAGGAAAACTGGAAAAGCGTTTTCCGTATACCCATAATCATCCTGAACAGGGATATAAAACCAGTGAGGACTATGCAGATGAATTGTAGTGTTTGTGAGTACAGATTATTGTTTTAGAAACTTATTATTTATGGAAGAAGGATATGTCAAAGTGTCCAGCTTATCTTCGCTTAATAGCCTTCCATGAGGCTGTGAAAAAATAATGTAATACCGGAATGAGAAAACGCATCGTAAAATTATTAAATCCGACAGGGGAAAAACAGGACTTATTTACCATGTTCCTGTATACTGTTGCTATTATCTTGTTATTGATAGTTTTTCACTTCATCGATAAGTTATTCCAGTTGGATCGTTTTTTTGAAAAAGTACATATCCTGTTAGATAGGTGAAGTTTTATGAGGCTACTAGGTAAGAGTATTTTTATTAAATTTGATCATGGCTAAATTTAGAAGAAAATCCACAAATTTTGACGGAAATGTAGTAGGAGCAGGTTCAAATAAACAAATGACCATTAAAATTGATTTTGAATTTCAGTACGAAGGGGATCCTACAAAATATTTAAAAGAAAACGGAGATATTGATTTTCAAAAGATACTACATCCATTTGTAAAGGTTCTCAACGAAGCTGAATTTGTCGAAGATAAATAAAGCCACCCATTGGAGTGGCTTTTTTAATTACGCTGGCACAATGAGGGTGGGCTGTCTGCTATTATTCTGATGCTAAGAAGCTTTACAGACCCCCTTCCAGTTTACAACCTTCTTATTAAATTTATTTGTCTAAAGTCAATACAATTATGGATAAACAATTATTAACGTATGTTTTATGGGTAATACTAATTGCCGTCAATCTGGGAGTTTTCAACTATTTTAAAGAAAATATTAGGGGCTATTTTAATGGTTTTTATAAGGCCTTTATAGCGAGTTGGTTCGTTGCTCTTCTATTTTCACTAGCATTTTACAATATCACAGGTTTAGTGAACAACTTGGCGTATAGCTTACCAGCACCTTTAGTTATAACCTTTATAACTTACTCTATTTTGTACATGAAGAAAAATAAATAAAATACTTTTAACCACTGGCTGCGCAACAGGAAGAAAGCTGCCTAGACCTCTATTTATATCCCCGTGTAATCGGTAACTCAGAATACACAACTTTTGGCAATAAGGAATAGCAGCATAATTGGCTCTAATAAATACATAGTTCATCTTTTGGGACGCGGTGCCCAAAAGAAAAAACAAGCTTTGTCGCAGCAAAAAGACAAAGTTATTTATGAACTATTATTTAAGTAAACTTATAACCTATCATGAGGTTCACAAAATGTACCGGGAAGGCAGTTCGATCCGTAAGATTTCCGATCATCTCGGCCTAAACTGGCGTACCGTAAAAAAGCTTCTGACCACGCGTCCTACAAAACCGAGGATAAGGCATCAGTGGAAAGTGCTGTGACAATAACTTATCAACGACTATACGCTACCTCTTCGAAATGAGGACTTTCTGTAAATAGTGGAGTGGTTTAAGTGTGTGTGGCGGTGTCGATAAACCGGTCACTAATAAATTCCTCTTTAACTTGTAACTCATGGGGCTTATTTTGCTTTTCACTTATTTCAAGGAAAATCTTCATTTCATAATTATTATATTCTCTATCCTGGTATCTAAGAATAATGCCGCATAAAAGCTGTGTTGCAGTGTATAAATCTGTTTCGGTACGTAGACTTATCTCAGATGTCCTAGGTCGTATATGCGTCCACCGTTTATTGGAAACAGCGGATAACCTAAAATCTGAACTTTCAATAACTTCTATTGAAAATATTGTTGGTAGATCTGACTTGACATTCAACAAATACTCATAATAGGGGGCGCCATCTTCCAAGTCTCCCCACATATTATTATATTCGACTGAAAATTCAAAAGATGGTTTTAAGGAATTGCGATGTTTTTTTTGTTCCAATTGAAACATTAACCTTTGGTCATCTTGAACTTTTCTTTGACTCTCTAGGGTTAGAAGTAATAAAACCGCGGTAACGATGGTAACAAATATTATCATCCAATCGCTTATTGTGCCCCAAACTTCTGCAGGCAGTTTTAGATTATTAGGTATGGTGTCATTGCATACATATATAAGTGCACTCAGTCCAATGATAAACATTGCCGCTCCAATGCTCAGTGTCACTATTTCGCGAAGATTTATTCTTTTCTTTTTCACTTAATTTTGATATTACTTACAACTACCAGTATCCTAGTTAACTCTCTGCAAACTTACTCCTTTTTAGAATGAAAAATCGCTGAATTGCAACTTCTCTCGAACGCTTAGGCTCGATTAAATTAAAAAATAGAAATAGACTCATTATGTGTATCTATATTTTCAATAATCTCAAGAGTTAGTGTGTCTGTTTTTCGCCTAATTTGACAAGTCTTAAAATCCCCATATCTGGTTCTTATTTCGCTTGAGCATGTAGTAAGTGAGAATCTAGCAATGTTTGATGTGTATTTTTCTATTTTGTCGGATATGAGTGGGTCATCCGCGAATTGAGATGCTGTAGCAAAAACATATACCAAGGTTTTGTTATAAAAGAGGTTTGCAAAATCTGTATTAGATAAGTTGTGCGTTGTTCTACCTTTGTTAATGATACTGGTATAGATGCTATCGAAAAATGCCTGGTTTTTACTGGCGACTGCTTCGGATATTCGTCTCGCGCTGATAAGTATTTGGTTGGTTAATTCTCGTACTCTAGCTGTAAAGCTGTGTTTAACATGTATCAGGTAAAGTTCGTTATCGGTGTAGTGAACAATGTCACACAATTCTACCCCCTCTGGTGTGATCGTATCAAGCACAAGATAACCTGGCTTTCCGTTATATTGCATATTGTAATCTCCTTCGTCTATAAGGTGGCTACTTTGTGGCTTCAAGCTCCAAGGATACTCAAGAATCCCAGCAGCTAATTTCGTAGTCTTAAAAATAGTTGCGGTCTGATGCTCTAGGCTTTTTACAAAAGAATCCTTTAACCTATACCATTTTGTATCAATTAAGAATATGGGCGTATGATTATAGTGGAACTCAGCATTTAAATGATATAGGAAGCTACTCGATGTTACAACTTTCGTTCCTCTGTAACACAGTACTCTTACTCCACGTAAATAAAATAAGATGGCATTTTCATTGTTTCCACATACTTCATAAGCTCTGAGTACTACTGTTTTGAAAATATCATCTTTGTCGGTAAGGGTGGCAAAAGTCTCATGTTTTTCTTCTCCTTTCTCCTTCAGTTGATAGCTTTCAGCGGTATAGAACGCTTCAATATTATTGGGGCTACAAAAATCAAATTCGAAGTGTTGTGCGGAGGTATTTGCGGTGTGTTGTAGAAGTGGAATGTAGTTGAATATCCTATTGTTAAGCTCAATTTGTAATTTATTTATGATCTCAACGTCTCTCACTTCTGTATAAGAACTAAGTAACTCTTGAGGAGCGAGTTGATTAATTGTGCAAAGTTCGTTGATGATTAGATGGAGTGTGTTAAAATCAACTTCTCGATGTATACTAAGCGCTTTTCCAGCGGAAATTTTTAACCTTTCATTGGCTTTTTTCAATAGAAAACTAAAATACTGATTACTTGTTGAGGCATCTAGTTTAATGTGCAATTCTTTAGGGATTTTTCCGAACTGCAAATAGTTGATCATTTTATAGTTGTCTCTGAACTGTTCGCTCAATCCAACCTGTTGCCCAATAATTCTGCGTGATTTAGTGGAGAATGCTTCATCTTTTTCAATTTCGATTATTCTGTCGTAGATGTCTAGTCCAAACGAATGGTCTACAAAGTTAACTACTATGGGATAAGCATTGCCGCCTATAACGACATACAGATTATGTTCAGTTTCTACAAATAAAACAAGGGTGAGTTTGGTTTGGTTGAAAATAGCAGGGTTGCTTTTAAGTTCAGGGGGAAGAAATGCTGCCCATTTTGATTGTTTATCTGCAATAGAATAAAGATATAAATAGTAAGTAAAACTATTCTTTATAAAGTTGGCAAATTCTAAATCAGATTCTGAAAGGTTCCAGCCGAGCTTTCCATATGAGGTTCTGATTATTTTTTTAATCAGTTGCTCTGTATCTGTGATTTCTTTGATTAACCGATGTGCTCTATCAATTTTGAAAATTTTTGGAATTATGTTCATGAGTAGTTAACTTTTGGTTGATCTTATTCAAATATAATACATTACGTTCACAAATCAATTTGGAATCATTTGCATTTCGTTAGAACCTCAGTTTAGATTTGAAAATATGCGTGATCAATTTGCAAACTGAAGACTATTTTAATTGTTTTTTCACTCTGTCAAGCTGTATTTTTATTTATTTCCTTTTCTCTTTGACTAGGAGACTTGAATCCTAATTGACTACCTTTTTCTAGGTGCTCTTCTAGTATGTGGACGTACATAAGTGCCATCTTTGCGATAGTATCCTTTCACGTGTACAGTACCTGATGACGGTCGGTATTTATTTGTGGTCGTCCTGATGCTATTAGACGTGTCGGTACTCGCTGTTACAAAATAGTTGGGTATTGAATCGGTTGTAATTCTCCTTGATTCTTTGACTCGATACTTTGGCGAATGTATATATCCTAAGCGATTACCATATCTTACTTTTTGATATCCTTTTCGCGAAACTTTTGCTTGGATTTTGACTGGAGTTCCTTTGACAATCGTTTCACTCGCACTGAAATAATTTTCGTTTCCAAAATATATCTCACTATTTTCTATGAGTACGACGTCGTACATTTTGGTTACTACATTCGTTGCGCATGAACTGAATATAATAAATAGGAAAAACAAAAGGTATTTAATCATAACGCTGGTTTACTATTGACTTCTTAAAAATTGGACATGCTCCTCACAAATATAATTGATTTTTCTTTATATGTGGTTTATGGATGTTCCGACAAAACTAAAAATAAAGAGAAATCTTACCCTAGCTAGCTACACCCAAAACTAAATAATTCCAATTAGAATTGCTATTGCTATCCTGTGGAATATGGGGAATTCGGAGGGTTTTCGGTATTCCAACAGGAACTCTATCGGCGTTGAGTTTTCCAAGGCTGAACTTCGTATTATATATTTATACACTTTGTATAACAACTGCCCTAGAATAATGTAAGTTGTCTATTATAAGACTTTCTTAAACAATCAAAATTTCGCGGATTAGTTGTTATGAGACTAGCCCAATGTTTTGTGACTGGACAGCGTACTTTATCTATTGACTGAACCAATTTTCCTGATCTTTCGAAGAATCGTTTATACCTACATCCAGCCTCTATTGGAATATCTAAAGCGAAACAATATGTCTTCTTTGTTGTGATAATATACTGTAAGCCTAAGAAGAATAAATCTCGTTCGCTCATCTCATTTCTCGTAACTGAAAGACTCTGTCCGGTTGCGTTTTCAATTATATTGATTATACTTTGTTGCAAATGGTGTTTCTTATTTCTTTTAGATATTGAAACGATTGGTATTGCCCCAGCTTGTGGTTTCGTTCTCTTTGATTTTCCGTTGTTTAATGTGTTTGATGTTGCTGTGTTCATGATGTACTATTTTTATTAACAGTACAATGATCGAGGGGGATTTTGGTGGCTCTAGGGGGGACTTTAGGGATCGTGTATTTTTATTTGTGCATCAACTTATATATGGAAGTGTTATTATCTTTTGCAAAATGGTTCATACATTTGATGATCTTAAAAAGTTCAACTTTCTTTTTTAGATCCCCTTCTCCTAGTTCGGTATACATCGACTTGATGCACATAGCTATCTTTGTTTTTGTTTTTAATTTTAAATTGATTTTTTCTCGCGGAACTTCGATATTCCTTTCGCCTGAAAAAAATGAAACAAGAAGATCAACTATAGTATCTTTATCTTGTTTGTTTCGAAAGATCGATTGCCATCCTTCGTCTGCGGATAAAGAATCAAGGTGTGTTTCAATAGCTTTTCTGATTATCGCTGTTTTATTTATTTTTTCTACACTGTCTGCAAAAAGAGAAGCGGTACTAGGTTGTGAATCTTTAAAATTTTTGGTTAACCTATCGCTAAGATTATCTTCTGAAAAATGTGTTGTGGAGTCTTCAGATGTGTTTTCTTTATTCGAGGAGCTTTCCATACAGCTGGTAACTATTTTTAAGTCTTTAATTATTATGTTGATACAATGTATAACCGACTCTGGTATGCAAAGCTCGACTTCAAAATAATGAATAATCTTTTTTAGACATTTGAGAAAGAATATTTTTTCTTTTACATCTGTATGGATAAAATCGGTTAGGATAAAGGCTGTAAGATAATCTCTAACAAATATTCGGTTGTCCACATATGACATTATTTTATGTAGTATAAAGTACAGTTTATTGAAGAGATCACGAGGTTCCACATCATATTTCTTGTTCCTCAATATAGGGCTTTCTAAGGTTTTCTCGTATATAGCCAAGTGGATTTCGTTATCTAGGTACCATGAAACATCTTTTACCTTTATCGTATGTTTTGATATTAGTATAATTTCTCCAGGTGATTTAGAAGGATGTTTTATATACCAAGGGATGTCCATGTTGTTTGATTATTCTTAATTTTCTACGTAGTCGTTTGTTTTTAAATATTCTTAGTTTTAAAATGGCTTGGAATAAGAATCTCTCTGAGTTTCTTTTTGTACGCATCGATATTATCTTCGAATAATCTGTTCTCCTCATGACGAAGCACGTAGTCGAATAAGGAGGCGCAGCTTTTTCTTAAGTCATAATTTTAATATGATGCTAAGTGGATATTATGGCAGTTACTTTCTCTCATGTCAATGCGTTTTCCCTTTAGTCGGAAGAAGTTCCACCTTAACATCCGGGTGTTTCTTCAACTCATGCCGTAGAGATATATTTTTCATAATCTAAGCCTAATATGTATTTATTCAATAATTTCTTTTTCTAAAATACAAAATACTAATCAAAAAGGTAATATCAGTTATTTCTTTTTATAGACGTATACTTTATTATAATGAGGTTAGGGTTTATCATATTGCTTTTAAACACTTTGCTCCAATACCCACCATTCAACGATTTCTTGCGCAAAAGCTATAGCATCAATTTCGTAATTATAAAAACCATAAATAGCTACTAAATCACTTGCGATGATGTTTTGAATTTTTTGGAGATCCGCTCCCTTGTGTAGATGGCTTAATATCTTATTGGCCATTGTGTCAAATTCATTGGTTGACGCTCCAGGGATTAAGTTCCAAGAATTAATTATTTTCACGAGACGGCTGATTTGATTGTATTGTCGGTTGTTCATCACTTTTGTGTTCATAAATCTATCGTAGGTCCTCTTTTATATCTATTGAGTTACTATCGCAATTATAAAACATCACCAAATGCCTATCCCAACTCAAAAATTCATCACAAGTAAACTCCAATAGATTTACACTCCATTCGTTAAATTCAATCATATCCATTTGAATTGGACTTTCGATTGGCACTTTCTGCTTTATGCTTGTTGTAATTTTTTCGATGTTATAATAATCAGCAATAATACGATCTCCGTTCGGAGAGATTGTTAAGCTGTGGTATGGAGGTTGATCTTCCAGTTCTGTCAGATTTCCTGTTTCTGCATCAAGCTGATATAAGTAATCGGAAGTCAAAACCAAAATAATATTATTGGCAGTCGATATTGCAGCTTTTCTTGGAAAACCACGGAATTGCCCACACCATTCTGAATAGTCTTCATTGGTGAACTTTACAAAAGTCCAACCTTGAGAATTCCATAAGCTTTCATTATCGTAAATTCTTTCATTATATTCTCCGGAATAAGGTTGGTTTATTATTTCAACTTCAATGATCATCCTTAGTGCCAATGTATGAAATGATATATAACTCCATATCTACATAAATCTCTTTTGGTGTCCAACTCCTTCCACAAAATCACTTAAAAAACATTGTCTCAGACTACCTTTCATTAATGAAATCCTTAGTGGTCAACGAAATGGTTACTAAAGGTAGGGGGGAGCAGATGTTATTTTATCAAACCTAGCTTTTTAAATTTTCGTTGTAATTCGTAAAAGCATTGTTCAATATTTTCTCCTGAAAAAGGGATGTATTGTAAGCCCGCAATATTTGTAAATTCTTCCACTCCTTCCTGCTTTAAAATAATAACTTTATCAAATCCTAATCGTCCTTGAAATAGGCCCGCTTCATGTATCACATTTTGTCTAGCCCTTGTTTTTCCCTCTGAAGTTTCATCTTCGGCGGTCATTACCAAAATCGCCAACGACGAATTATCTAAAAATTCGCCAAGTATGTTAACAATACTTTCACTCGTTCTTGATTCATCTTCAAAAGTTAATGTTTCAAGATTCAAATCATCTTTTATGAAAATTTGAAGTCTTGCCCAAAGCTTGCTTCTTCCATGTCCCAAAAATATCTTACGCAAACCAACTGATTTTGTTTGAGTTTTAGGTTTTATAGATTCAAACTCTGTTACCAGTTCTTCTTCTGATAGAGTGTCCAGCTGTTGGACAATATTGTAAATTGATTTCACGGTTGTATCGTTAGTCGAAGCTTGAGCCGGAGGAAAATAAAATCCACTGCTACTTGTGGATCTGTATTGTTTGAAGAATTCTTCAATTTTATCTGAATACAGTTTTATATCAGAAAGACTTGTTGGATCAGAGTAGTCAACTTCAGAGAGTCTTTTAATAAATACTTGAATTGGAGCGAAAAATTTCAAATCACTTTTTACGCTTTCCCATAATGCTTCTGAAAGAAGTTGTAATTCTTTTAATTTCATATAAATTTGTTTATAATATTTACTAACAGCTTGGGTAATGTCTAAGCTGGGATTATTAGCACAAACGTACAATAGAAGTCGTTTATCCTAGTTTTTTTGCAATTCCTTGTTAGGTGCTGGCTTTTTTGTCATTTAATTTAATGAAGTTAGGTTTTTGTCACACCTCCTCCCACCTGACGTAAAATCCCTATTATTGGCTGCCATTCTTGCCGTATGCATCAGTCGTTTAGTTTTAGTTTCATCATTATATCAATCTGCTCGTCATTGCCTAATTTAAAAATGTGCTTGTCAAATTCTACAAAGCCGTTTTTCTTGTAAAAGTTAATTGCTCTCGGATTTTCATTCCACACACCTAACCATACATAGTCAGCATTTTTTTGTCTTGCGATATTGATTGCTTTGTCGTAAAGTATTTGTCCAACTTTTTTCCCGTGATATTCTTTCAGCACGTAAATTCTTTCAATTTCAACGGCTTTGTCGTCTTTTAACTCTGTCTGTGATTGTCCGAAGTTAATTTTTAAATAACCGATAACTTTATTGTCATATGTGGCAAAATAAAATTCTGCATTGTTATCGCTAAGTTCACTTGTCAGTTTTTCAATGGAAAATCCTTCGTATAAATATTTTGTCATATTATCTTCCGTATTTCCTGTTGAAAATGTTTCATGAAAAGTCTGTCTGCCAATTTTTTGTAGTTGGTCAATGTAGTTTAGCGTTACTTTTTTTATTGAAATGTCAGTCATATCTTTTTACGTTGTCATTCTTTAAGGTTGCCACTAACTCGTTTATATACGTAATAAAATTACATAAAATTCCCATCTTTAGTTGGCTTTGTGTGGTTTTTAGTGTTCTTCATTCTTCATAACTTAAGCCGATTTATATGTAAATAGTTATTACTGTTCCTCTAAAAAAATAGCGATATTCGATTTGGTCATTATCTTTTGGTTCGTTACTCTAGGTTATCCCACTACCTCTCATTCCTTTGTCTCGATCTTTAGCTGCCGCTCGATTTCTTCCATGGTCGGAAGACTACTTTTCAAATTTTCTGGCAAATTTTCGGCTATTACGTACTCGCTCACGCCAATCGGTTTCAGGATGTCCCGCAGTGCAAACTCGGCTTCAATAGTATCTTTTTCCTTGCAGAGCAATAATCCGATGGTAGAGTTATCGTCGGATGCTTTGACCAAGCTGTCTACTGCCGATAAATAAAAGTTAAGTTTACCAGTATGTTCTGGAATAAACTTACCGTTTTTTAATTCGATGACCACATAGCATTTCAGTCTTGTGTGATAGAACAATAAATCAATATAGTAGTCGCTTTGAGATACCTTTAAATGATATTGTTGTCCTATGAACGCAAAACTTTTTCCGAGTTCTAGTAGAAACTTGCTTACGTGCTTTATTAATTGGTTTTCGATGTCCCGTTCCCTATAATCGGTGTCTAGCGTCAAAAAATCAAAAACGTATGGGTCTTTCAGGGTCTGTTGCGCGAGAGTTGAGATATCTTGTAGTAATGTGCTTCTGAAGTTACTAGTTGCTTTACCCTGACGTTCAAAGAGATTCTTCTTCAGTTGTGAGTTTAAGGCCTCACGACCCCATTGATTTTCGACGCATTGTTGTGCGTACCATAATCGAGTGTCCATATCTTTCACCTTCTCCATTAATAGGATATTGTGCCCCCAAGGCAATTTTGCAACAAGCTGTTGCAAAATTGTTTTATCCTGATATTTCGTTGGCGAACCTTAGCATATATCCTAAATTCCGTTCAGAATAACCCCTCAAGTCAGAAAATTCATTTTTTAAATCATTGGCAAGTCTAGGAATTACTTTAGAAGACCAACCTTCGAGATTTTGCCCATTCACATTCTCCCAATATAAAGTAGAATGCGTCGTCTCTATTGAGGTTTCCTCCTTTGGAAATAAACTGTTCTTTTAGTCTCGCTTCCAGACCAAACCTTAGTTCGATGTAGTTTGGGGGTTTTTTGCTATTAAACCCATTAGAAATTCTGCTTTGAATAGCCAAAGCTTTCTCAATTCCCTGTTCGGTAATATTTCGAAAAGGGCCATTTTCTAGTTCATAATAGTGGTACAAGTACGCTGGTATTGCCATCCAATATGATTTTTGTTTGTTTTGTTAATATATTAAATAAAGCCTAACGTTCTCGGGCTTTGCGTTCGGGCAGGTTTCGGAGCACAAAGGTTCAAATTATTACTAAAGTTCATTAGAAGCACAAAGCTTCAAGTTTGCACGTCAGCCCGCCTGACGCAAAACCCGTGTTAGGTGCTGGTTTTTATGTTGTCTATAAATGTCAACAATTCCTCTTGGGGCAAATTGTCTTTGTCAAATACGTACATTAGAAGAACGTAAGAATTGAATGCAAAGGACAAGATTCTAATTCTGGCGTCATTCTCAATCTGACTGTCTGAAAGCGAATAGCCAAAATTAATATCGGTCGATTGGCAATATTCAAAGAGTTGTCTTTTATGAACTCTTGGATTATCTCGTCTTTCTGGGCCAAAATTAATGAAGTACGGCAACCACATTTGTTCAAATTTGTTTATACTCCTTATGTGTAGTAAAGAGTCACCTGTCAAATGAGTTTTTTCATATAGATACATTGCAATTACTGGACTGTTCTCGGATAGCCGTTCGGTTTTCTTTTGAATCAGTATTTGTGGTGGTGGAATATTGCTTCTTATTCCTTTTTGGTTATCCTTTTTGAGTTCTTCCTTCTTTGGAAAACTATATTTTGAAATGAAGTCATGAAATTTTTGAATTTCCACAATATTCCAGTCTTTGATTTTCATGGTCATCTCAATGTCATGGAAACGTATCATTTCATTGTCTATCGAAATATTTCTTGATAAACCGTATTGTCGAGATATTAGAAAGTCTGTTAGTTTCATTGTGTTTGCTAAAATTACACATAACGTTTTCGGGCTTTGCGTTCGGGCGGGTTTCGGAGCACAAAACTGTCGACCTGCACTGAAATTGAATAGAAGCACAAAGCTCCAAGTTGGCACGTCACCCCGCCTGACGCAAAACCCGTGTTACCAGTAGTTGTTCTTCTCTCGTCCATCATTGTTAGTCCATTATAATTTTAGTAAAAGTGTATTGTGTCTTTGCTTTGTTTGGTCGTCCAAGTCGTAAATACTTTTCTTCAAATTTAAATGGCAAAAATGGTTCTAAATTTTTAATTGTCTGTTTGAAGTTTTCGTCTGCTTGCTCGAATGGAAAATATAAGTCAGGACTGCAAACACAATTTCTCGATAGCCAAATCATTAAACTTGATTTGTTGTTTTGATTAGGAAATTCTGTTTTAGTTATCGGGTCTATGAGGTTAAAATAAAAAGTAATAAACAGTTCAATAGGTCCAAAAGTGAATTTAGGCCAAGGTTGTCCTTTTACTAAATAGTCAATTCCTTTTTGTAAATCATTTGTTTCAATGTCCCATTCAGTTTTTGTCTGCTTGTCGGGAATACCACTTGGATAAGCGTATGAAACAGGTTCTGTTTGTCCACTGTCAAAAAGTAGTTTTGTTTCTTGAATGATTTTGACTGCAATTTCAGGATTTGGGTCGCCTTGAAATGCTGTATAAGCAGTCAATGAAATTCTTGTTGGTTGGTTTGGCTTTGTTGTCGTGCAATTTGTCAAAAAGTTACAAACGTTGTTCCACGCTTTTTCAATTTTCCGTCCGCCATTAAGTTGTTGGGTCGTCCTACTTTTTGGAAGTGTGTAAAATATGAATGGTCTGTCTGTAATCATCTTTGTTAGTGTCATTTTACAATTATTGGTGACTACTTTTTTACCGCAATTCGTTTCGCCAAATATCGTCTGTATCCGAATTGTGTATAAAAGTATACTAAATATACTAAAATAGTATAATTCAGCATAGTGGATATGCCATATGTCTGTTTGGCGAAACAATATGCTCGTTAGAGGGGTCAATATGTCCAGCGGAGGGGTCAACATCAACATTATATCCAGCAAACATTTCTAAAATTATTATCTTCGTTTGCGGGTAGCATAAAAGACAGAAATTATCAATTACAATTTAAGCGATTTCATTTCGAAGTATAGCGATGCGGATTATATCACGCTAATAACGCAGATTTCAAAAGAAGTTCAATACCTGGATGCACGTTATCTTAAGCTAAAACGAAATGAAGACGACAATGGACTAACTTATTACAGAAAACATGTAGGCGATTTTCTATTTTATTTAAATACGGGAGTTGTACCAGCTTGTATCCAAATAACGGGATTACGGAATTTTTTTCCCATTATTGAAAATCTAGTTCGTAAAGGTCAATTCAAAGCGACCGCTTTAGATATTTTCGATAACACGATTTGATAAAGTACACATACTGGACTTTTTTATTTGTTCTAGTGTTTTTATAGGAAACTTTATACTCTTGGATACTGAACCTCAGCTTTATAGTGATTTAAAAATTCAATGTTACTTTGCAATCCAATTACCCACTTATCAAACCATTAGCCGGAAAAACGATATGAACAGTAAATCAATGCGATTCTATAAGATCAACCTAGCTTTTGGTATCATTTCCTTCTTAATCACGATTTCGTTTAGAACAGAAATGATTTATTCGATTGTTGATGATATTCACACAGGATCGACTATTTTGGAGGTTTGGAATTGGTTAATGCTAATAAGTTTGGGTATCGGTTCAATTCAAACTTTAATCTTAACTTATAAACTTGGAGGCGTTGTATATTATTTATGGAGTACTTTAGTCATAGCTCTCCTTATATTTACAGCAATAGGTGATAAGTTCCTTGTTCCTCCTGGTGCTATCTCGTCGATGCATAGCCGATTTTTACCTTTAAGTCTATCAATCGACCTTCTCGTCTATACTGAAAATTTCATAAGTTAACAAGTATGAAGTGGAACTATCTATACACATTTTGTTTTATAATATCGATCTTAATTTATTCATCAAGTTGTGTTGATCCAAAAGATACATTCATCAGTAGAGAATTGATTTCGAGCAAGGACGAGAAACTTTACATCAATACCCTTAACTGGGGGATGACCGGGGATAAGCAGTACACCGTAATAACCAAAGACCCAACTCGACTGAGAGAAAGAAAAGATATAATCGGAGGAGTTGATGGTTTATCTCCTTTTGTATACAAGTTTGCCAACGACACCTTAACTATTTATTATAACAGAGGTATATGTTAATGAAGTTTTTGAAAGTGTACACTTGGATTATGTTTCTTTGGAAAATCGCGATTTTATGGATGTTCTAGGTAAAGCTATACAAGGTGTCGAGGGATATCAACAGTTACCTTAATTGGATCTTGTCTTGGCTCCTAAATTTCCTTATCTTTATTCTATGGACCTATTATCGTACTTACCCAACAGAAACAAGATTAACCGACAAGAAATCATTAAAGTTATCCACGAGATAACTAAACTGGCAAAATCATCTTGTTGGTATCCGTACTTTTTATAACCACGTAGAGAATGACTATGAAAAATTCTGATATCGCACACAAAATTTTCAATAAATATTCAGATGATTTCATTCAAACGATGGAGATCTTCCGATTTAGATATTTAGATGAGAAGGGAAATATCATCGATTTTGAAAACATGTATATATGTCCTTTGTCGCTTCGAGCATATCATAAGAAGGATATAGAGAAACTGACGATTGAACATGTTCCCCAAAATAGTCTTAAAGGTAAGCCACTAGTTTTGACAGATAAAGAATATAACAACATTGATGGCTATACGAAGGATAAAAAGATTTTAAATTTTTTCAAATATCAAAACTTTAGGCAGGGTGTAGAGCCTATCGAAGCTAAGTTCTCTGTACCTGATATTTTGGAGGGTAAAGTTAGCGGTAAATTGGTAGGTAGGATTGATGAAGAAGGTGCCAAAATAAAAATAGGATTGTCTGAACGGACTGTAAAATTACTTGAAGACCGAGGGGTGTTCCGGAGTTGGGATGGATTGAAAATGAATTTGACAATTAACTATACTCATCAAATTGACAAAAGTGCGTTATTAAAGTCTGCATATTTAATAGCATTTAGCAAAATTGGTTACCGATTGTTGTTTAACAAAAACGGATTAAAGAGTGCCACATATGGAGCAATTATTCGTGAACTTCAAAAAATAAATCTTGATGAGGATTTTCCATTTATTTTTACCGATGAATTTAAAGTAAATATCCCAGATGATATTGGAGTTATCGAAACTGAAGACATAAAATTATTGATGGTAAAAGTAAGATATAGATTAAAAGGATATGAATATGTATATCACGCTATTCTTCCACATCCAGAGGACGAGAACCTAGACAATCTAGTTAAGTTTAGAGACATATACGTCAAACGGGTAATCAGAGTAACAGTGAAGTCCATCGACAGGAATTACCTACTTAGATAGTCCTCTCTTGTCAATGCCGCATTAATCCTTCGAAGTTTTCAACTTACTGAAATCCAACAAATCATTCGCCGTCACATTAAGAGCCTCTGCTATTTGTACCAGAATAAATGCGGTTGGATTTGCTCCTTGACGTTCGTATCTATTAATAAATTGTTTATCTTTTCCTATCATAGCTGCTAATGCTCCTTGCTCGATATGTCGGTCTTCTCGCAGCTGCTCTATACGACGTCCAAGTTTGATTCGAAATGTTTTCTGCACTTTGTCCATTCGGTTAAGCTCGACAAAAACATAAAAAGTTGGTCAACAAATTTGTTTACTTCAAAATATGTTTTATATTTGTCTTTATGATATAGACAAAACAAATATTGAAGAAATAGATATTTAGAGGTCTTGCAACTCCATTCTCAGGCCAAGTGGCAAGGCAGCAGTATAAATATCTCACGCTTTCAATGAAAAGTGCTAGCTTTGCATTTACTTCATTGAAGTGTGGGGCTGCTGTTTACCCGTCGCAACTTTAGGCCTGAGAATCTTTTGGAGTTACGGGATGCAGCCCTTACTTTTTCGGGCTGTAAAACTAAGCAAGACTCGTTACATAAACGACGAGTTATGATAAAAAAGCAATTATTAAAAAACATCATCAAGCCTGCAAGTTAGTTAAGCTAGCTAGGTGATTTAGGCTTTCCTAACAGTGCGACAGTGTAAAACCGTAATATAACATAGTATCCAACCCCGTTTCGTTCGCATTTTATTCTAGCAAAGTAAATTTATTCCTATTGCGAAGCTCAACTTAGCTATGTAGGGAATTAATAAATAAAAGACAATGATGGAAAGGGAAGAATTTAGGGATATGCTATTGGGCGCCATTGATGAAAAATATCATCAAAAAGTAGAAGAGTGGTTAATCAACGCCGAGAAGCAATTCGAAAAAATTGCCGACGCTACCAATTGGCCAATCGGGGAAATCCGTGGTTTTTATCGACCTATTGTTTTTGAAATAGGATTGAAGCGGAGAGACATATGTATAGAATAACAATAATAATGAATAGACAATTTTGTAAAGACATCATATCGCCGCCGACTAGTTTGGCGTTTATAGCCATTTTTGGCTTTATAAAGAATGCGGAAACGGATAACCGATTTTAACTAAATTTCCAGTACGTATATTCCGCATTCCTTTATCAAACAATTTTACTAATTGTGTGGCCTAAGTTCAGCTTAGGCACAAAGGAGAAATAGGAAAGAAACACTTTTCGGCAGCTGCTTAGGCCACACCCTAACAACCATGAAAAAATGAACAATTTTAACAAGGGTGGGAGAGGACTGGCCTTTAGCCAACGCGAAGGAAGAACTAGTTCCCGAAAAGAAAAACCACCTAGAATAACAAAAATATTAACCAATCAAGTAAGAGAGGGCGGCGTTGCCTTGCCTTCGACATCCGTTCGAGAGGTGGTTGACGTTTCTTCGGAATATCCTCAAGATTTGTTCGACACTGGTTCGGGTGCTGTTCGGGAAGTGTTCGACTGCTGTTCGGGTGCAACCCGAAGAACACCCGAATTTCAAGCGAAGGAATACCGAAGTTGTCCCGAACCAGTCCCGAAGCGGACTCGAAGCGCGTCCGAAGTATATCCGAACAGCACCCGAAGAAACAGGTTGTTTTTTGGGTGTAAACGGCAAAACAATTTACTAGTTAGTTATTTTTCGCTATATTTATGCTTTCTCAATAAATATCGTTTATCCAAACGCATTTTTTCGTTGACAGCAAGGACGAGCAGATCAATGCCACCTGTTTGGGCATTGATTTGTTTCATGTTGTTTAATCTATCAACAGCCTTGGCGTCCCGTCCCGTTATGTTCGACAACGGTGACGGGACCGATAGGCACCAATCAGTTTTTCTCGGTGAGGTGCGGTCTGCTACCGATGACAAACCCATTCAAGACGTTTCTATCCGAATAGACGAAATTACAACCATAACAGATGAGGAGGGAAAGTTCCGTATAAGCTTAACAACAAATGCAGGAATATTAGAAGCAAAGCATATTGGGTTCAAACCGCAGTCGATTAACATCGATACCAAAACGCAATATCTAACTATACGGCTAGAGCCGCTTGAAAACCAGATTGAGGAAGTGGAAGTGGTGAGTACGGGGTATCAACAGATTCCGAAGGAAAGGGCTACAGGGAGTTTTGTACAGATTGATAATGAAATGATGAACAGGCGCGTATCCACGAATATCGTCGAGCGCTTAGATGGTATGGTGCCTGGTATTTTGACGAATTTGAAACGGAAACAACGGGGTCAGGGCGATGTCGAAATTCGCGGAAGATCCACACTGTACTCCAATAGCGAACCGCTAATTGTGCTGGACAACTTTCCGTATGAGGGAGACCTCGAATCTATCAATCCGAATGACATTGAAAACATGACGATACTTAAGGACGCGGCCGCTGCCTCCATTTGGGGCGTCCGGGCGAGCAATGGCGTGATCGTTATTACAACCAAGTCCGGTAAGATGGGCCGAAAACCGGTCATTGAATTCAATACCAACCTGTCGTTGGCTGGAAAACGGAACGTATTCGAACAGCCCCTCCTCAGCTCGGCAGAGTTTGTAGAAATAGAGCGGTTTCTTTTCGAACGTGGTCGGTACAATGCAACACTTAATACCGGCTGGCAACCTGTGTCTCCCGTTGTCGAGTTGTTGGCACGCATCAGATCGGAGGAATTAAGCGAGGAGGAGGGAAATAAGATTATCGACGGTATGGCGAAGCGGGATGCCAGAGAACAGTACAATACGTATTTCAATCAACCACTTTTCAACCAGCAGTACAGCGCTTCTGCTAGGGGAGCTACCGCCAGTCACGACTATTTTATCTCGGCCGGACTCGATAAGAATCGTCCGCAGACCGTTGGTAATAGTTTTGAACGGTGGACAATGCAGGCGGCCAATACGTTCAGGTTTTTGGACGACCGTATTACGCTCGCCCATCGGATACTCTATAGTAATAAGATCGACAGGCAGGAGGCATACGCCGTACCCTCCGCTCCAAGATATCCGTATAGCCAATATATTGATGCAACAACGGGTAATCATCTGCCAGAGGTTTCCTCACTGAGGCTTTCCTATATTGACCGTCTTACTGATAATCGCTTACTGGACTGGCATATGCGACCGATGGATGATCTGACCAGCAGCGATTTCTATAGCAATCATCGCGTCACGAATCTGAGGAATAGCTTGCAGCTGGAAGCAAAACTTGCGAAAGGTCTAAAAGCTTCGGCATTTTATCTTTATGAGGAGTCGTACAGCGATTCGCCGACCTATTATGGACCGCAGTCCTATTATACTCGTCACCAGATCAACAGTTTTTCCTATCTGAATTCCGATGGCGATATCGAGTACGGGATACCCATGGGGGCAATTAAACATGTCAGGACGGAAAAACAGCGTAATCAGACCGGCCGTCTGCAAGCGGAGTATGACAGCCGTTTCCGAGAAGAACATCAGCTGAATATCCTCCTGGGTATGGAAGTTAGGGAAAATACGGGGCTCAACGCTTCTTACGGGTTATACGGGTATAACGAGGAAAACCAGACTAACCAAAATCACCTGGTGAATTATGTAGAGCCTTTTCGTATGTGGCACAGCGGTCAAAGCTCAAGGATATCTACACTAACTGATCAGTCCTCCATAACGGATCGTTTTGTGTCTTATTATTCCAACCTGATGTATGCCTTCAGGGATCGTTATCGGCTGAGTGGTAGCCTTCGTCGCGACGGATCTAACCTCTTTGGTGTGCAGACAAACCAGAAATTCGTACCCTTGTGGTCAGTAGGTGGCCTTTGGGATGTGCATAAAGAGGCCTTTTTTCCAGAGGATATTTTTTCTCGGTTACAGCTTCGTGTCTCCTATGGTTACAACGGTAATTTAAACAGATCGGTGTCGGGATATTTAACGGCCCGACAGGGAGCGTTTGTTTCTATGTATGGGCAACCCTATTATGAAATTGTAAATCCACCCAATCCCGCACTGCGTTGGGAGAGGGTACAGAATATTAATGTGGGGATCGACCTAGCAACGCGGTCCCAGCGAATTTCCGGTACCGTTGAGTACTGGCAGAAGCGGGGTCAGGATCTTATTGCGAACCGACCAACGCCCACGCAGACTGGAATTACGGGTTTTACCGGGAACACCGCAGCCGTGCTGTCAAAAGGAATGGATATAGCTATCACGACGCAGAATATTCAAGGTTCGTTTAACTGGTCAAACCAACTCTTTTTGAGCCATGTGACAAACCGCGTGCTGGATTACCACGTCGTTCCGGCCACAAATTTCACTATTATGTCGAATAACTACGATTACCCGCAGATCGATTACCCACAGTTTTCGTTGTTTGCTTTTCCTATGAAAGGTCTGAATGAAACCGGCAATCCTATCGGTTATATGGCGGGCGAAGAAACAGTCGATTATCGTGCAATCAAGAACAGCCAGGACCTTTCCGAAATGTCCTATATGGGTTCGTCTGCGCCCACAGTGCATGGGACGTTATGGAACCGCTTTGGTTATGCGGGTTTTGAGCTTTCATTTTCAATTCGATGGTACGGAGGTCACTACTTTAGGCGAAACTCACTGGACAACGCTGCGATATACAACGGTAGTTATACCATATGGGATTACCAAGCGCGATGGCAAGCTCCGGGTGACGAACAGCATACCACCGTGCCGGCGCTGGTGTATCCCAATAATATAAATCGGAGCGATTTCTACAAATACGCTGACTTATTGATCGAGCCAGCGGGACATGTGCGTCTGCAGGACCTACAGTTTTCCTATAACGCCATAGATATGGCGGAAAGGCTTTCACTGTCCCGGGCCAGGATTATTTTCAGTGCCACGGATATAGGTGTACTCTGGACGCAGAACCGAAGATCGATAGACCCCTTGTTCACCAACGGCAACCCGATCAGGACAACGTATTCATTAGGTATTCAATTAACACTTTAAGATTATGAACAGAATATTTACAGCAGCACTGTCTCTATTCTTGCTCGCATCCTGCGAACAAGAATTTTTATCGGTTAAGCCCAGTTCCAATATTATTCGACCACAGACCTTGGAGGATCTGGAGCAGATGCTTGACAATACCTTGGTAATAAATATAACTGGAGGACTACAACGGTTGGCGTCGGATGAGTACTACATCGCTACGCCGGAAATATGGCAAGGTCTGTTCAGTTCCACACAGCGGAATGCTTACCTCTGGAAAGCAAACTTGTACGAAGGCGAAACCAATATCAAGGATTGGGATAATTTATATACGGCCATATTTTATGCGAACAGTGTATTGGAAGAACTGGATAGAATACGAGGGGACGACCAAGAAAAAATAGACGATATCCGAGGTCGGGCATTGTTTGTACGAGCCTATGCGCTATTTGACTTGGTCAACACATTCGCTCCATGTTATGATGCGAAGACTGCTGCTGCAATACCTGGTGTACCCATCCGCCTATCCGCCGATGTAAATCAGGTGGAGAAAATCGCTACTGTCGAAGCATGTTACAACAGGATCATCGCCGATCTGGAAGGTGCAGTTAAATTGCTCACGTCGGATAAACCACTCCATATACGTACAAGGCAGAGTAAGGCGGCTGCCTACGGGATGCTTGCCAAAGTTTATCTTGTCATGGGAGAATTCCAGAAAGCGGGGTTTTATGCCGATCAATGCATTACTCTTTATCCAACAATTACGGATTTTAACGAGTTGGATGTTGATACCGACCAGCCTTTTCACCAAAACAATGACGACGTGATTTATTATACCACTCAGGTTCTGGATTATACGACAACTTCGGGGGTAGGTATGCTTACCGGAAATTATATCGGGATGGATACGACGCTCATGGAGATGTATGATCGAGAAGATTTACGGCTACAGATTTTCTTTAATAAGAATGAACAAGGGAGATTTTATAGAAAAATGATGTTCGGGAGTGTAGCTGTAAATCTTTATCCGTTTACAGGGCTCGCTACGGACGAGATCTACTTGATCAAAGCAGAAAGTCTGGCACGAATTGGAGAGGTGGGGGAAGCCAAAAATGCATTGTTGCAATTACTGCAAAAGAGATTTCCTCCAGGTTACGATTTCGGGATTGAGCATTTAGAACAGGTCAGTCTGATCGAAAGGGTGCTTTTGGAACGTCGCAAAGAATTGATCTGGCGCTCCACTCGGTGGACGGATCTGAAAAGATTAGACAAGTTGGGTATCACGACCACTATAACCCGAAAGCTTGGCGACAAACTGTACGAAATTTCTTCAGACGACGACCGCGTCGTCTTTCCTATACCCGAAAATGAGTTGATACATCTTTATTGATAAAATTTTAACATCATGAAAAAGAAATATAAAATAGTTTTACTGTTTTTAACGGCTTTATTTATCAACAGTAACTATGCAGCACTAAATAATAACAGTGCTGCAACTGTGATTATTTCGTTCGAAGAAGAATTCCTGTCTAAAAGCGATTTAACATTAGAGGTCTCTGTCTTTTCTTATTACCACGTCAAGGCCGTTGATTTATATGATGAAAAGTACAGGAGATCTGTCGATAAACAAGATGTCACAATAGGAATTCCATTGAGAAGCGATATATCGCTCGTCAAGATTGAAGTCTTTGACAATGGCGAGTCCTTAGTTGGTCTCTTCCCGACACGCGTTTATCTAGTAGAACCTGGAGATAGTCTATCGTTTCGCGTAGGAGATAAAATATTCTTAGAAGGGGTTGATAACGAGAAGAATAGAATTAGAGAACGACTATCAAGTGTTGCTAAGAGTATGACGGCTAATTGGTTGGGCTACTATATAAAACAAGAAAATATTCACAGGTACTACGCTGTGCGTAATGATCTTTATAATGCGATAGTGGAGCGCAAACTCGAACTGTTAGAGAAAAATCGAGATAAAGTGAGTGACCGTGCATATGCCTATATCAAAGAAGAATGTATTTATACTACAGAAAGTAAACGTATAACGACACTCCAGGGAGGCGTCGAAACTGGGGCACCATATCAAGGGATTTTAAAAAAATATGTGTTTCAGGAATATCAGAATACCATGAAAGAGCGAACGGGAAGTAGTGGTGAATCTTATGCCTATACCAATTATATTATCGACCTATTAACCGCTGGTTATCTTATACAGGAATATGTGAAGAATCCAAGTTCTGCGCCGACTGTAGATTTGAACATCATAATTGACGATTTGGCGAAAATGAACTTGGAACAAGAAAATGGAGATAAAATCATTGCATTTCTGTTTAGTCGTTTTGCGACGGCCGCGAAAGGAGGAGAACAGGCTATTGAGAAGGCATTGGACTTCGTTCGTGATAGCCGGATTAAATCGTATCTACTTGATGTCAAAGAGAAACGGTACACAAACAGTGATGTTTATCCCTTTCGTTTGGAGGATGTTGACGGAAATATTTATACACCTGAGTCTTTCAAAGGTAAAAAGGTAGTTTTGGACTTTTGGTTTAACGGATGTACGGGCTGTGCTTTGCTACATAAAGAGCTCGAGAAGATCGAGAAGAATTTAAATGATTCCTCTGTTCTATTTATAAGTGTGAATGTTGATGCGAAAAGAGACAAATGGCTTCAGGGGATAGCAAGTGGTAAATATACCTCGGAGGGTGGCATAAATTTGAGAATCATTGATCCTAAGCCCAATATCGCCTCATACTACGGTTTCTTTTCTTTTCCGCAATTATTGATGATAGACGGTAAAGGATCACTCGTTTCCTATAACCCACCCAGACCTATCAACGTCAGCGGGAGAAAGGAATTTGTCGAAATGCTTATTAGGATGAAAAATTGAAAAAACGGGGGAGATCCCCCCCCGTTTTTTCAATTTTGGTATACACCATTAGAGCTTGATGGCGAAATCCAGCCATTGCTCTCAAAGGATTCCAATTCGGCAGCTGTATAGCTTTCCTGGGTTGGAATGTTCTCAGGCGATAGAATTTGGTAGTTGCATGGCGTTGGCTCGGTAGGTTGACAATCCATAGGATTGACACTACTTCGTAGTTCAAATAGACCATCCCCCTTATTCACGAGGTGTCCGTCAGCTTGCTTTTCTCCTGTCCAAGCATTTGCTGCCAAACCGCCACCGAGCACCGCTACACCGAACAATGCTGATTTTACTAAATTTTTAATTTGAGTTCTCATACCCTTAAATTTAAATGTTTATAACCGAGCTTCAGTTAGCTCATTTTTGGATAATTTTCTGATGGCGAAGACACCCGCACCCAACCAAAGAAGGTTAAAGATTAGGTGCGTAGTCCAGTCCATCGATTCGATTACACCTCCGCAATGGCAAAGCCTATCTGGAAAGAAAATCGACATCGTCGTTAAGTAGAGTATGAAAATACCCATTAAGACGACAGACGGCCAAAGTGCAATTTTCTTTACTCTTACAAACGGCAATGCTAGCAGTACAGCTAATAGGATTTCTAAACTAGGAATGCCCCAACCGATAAGTTCGGCATACTGTCCCACGAGCGGTATCTTGCTGTTGCCATCTATAAACACTTGCACATGTCTAAGCTTGTTGTATCCGGTATATATATAAAGGAAAGCATAACCGTACACAATGAGCTCCGGAAGACCTTTGTAGAGCCACAGCAATT
The DNA here is from genome assembly GCF_014692525.1 of Sphingobacterium chuzhouense. Classification (GTDB taxonomy): domain Bacteria; phylum Bacteroidota; class Bacteroidia; order Sphingobacteriales; family Sphingobacteriaceae; genus Sphingobacterium; species Sphingobacterium chuzhouense. Next base: position 327,732 of record NZ_JACNYL010000003.1, on the reverse strand, counting down.
TCTTGCTGAGCCAATGTGCGGCTTTGGTCTGGGCTATTGCATCTATAGCCGTTCCTATTCTCGTTCTGCCAATAAGCTTTTGCATGTTTTCTCGTTTCTTTTGCGTTGTGTAATCTATTGTTAGCTGCGGAACCTCGATCTATTGATCGTTGGTTTCCCCGGTAATTTGTTCGTCCCGCCTGCCGGGGAATAGCGCAAATTTTCTTTTGTGTTGTTTTGTTCTCATCTCTTCAAGTTTATACTTCAAAGTTAGATGCGGTCGTACGGTTATTATTGCTAAGTTGTTGCCATCGCTAGCCAATATCGAAGCAACATTTTGTATTCGCTAAAACAGCCTTCGGAGATATTCCCGGCTCACACCAAGGTAGGACGCCAATTCCGTTCGGCTGATAAGGGGGATGATGGTGCTGAATTTACTGCGGAACGCCTCCAATCTTTCCGCTTTGGGCATTTCCAGTATTAGCTCTCTGAAATCAGCAGCTTGCTCCTGTTTAGCCAGTAACTGATCGTATAGTTGGATCGTGACAGGATAATTTTCTGCTAGTTGATAGAGGTCATGTCGCTGGATCAATAGGATTTAGCTATCCTCCAACGCACGAAAGAACAACGGTTTGCTATCGAATTTGATGATGATGAGTTCACCGGCTGTAATGTAGCGCTTGGGAATTTTCTTATGGTATTTGGCAATAGCACCACTTGAAACAAAGTAGATGTCGCCCCGTTGGTTGGGCAGGGGCTCGTCTGTTTCCAGTTTTATTTCCTCGATGTAATCCATAAACGTCGGAACTTCCTGTTGCCAGGTCGGAAATATGCTGTTTAAGTAATCGGTAAGTACGACTTTCTCTCTTTTCATGGTGATCGTTTTTTGGTGATTGTACTGTTGATCCGCTACCTTAAAAATAGGGTTTTATGCAAATGGATTTAGAAAGTACCTGTATTCCATGGATTTGCCTAGCTCCAAATGCGTTTTGCCTACCTTTTCGGGATCAAACCGGTAAACCTTTATAGGGAAACATGGTAATAGGCGGTATTATTTGTGCCAGGCTTACTTTCTCGTCATCTTTGTAATTCAGCGGTCGGCGGTTTTCAAGATCAGAAACCGCCGCAGGAGATAGATTAGAACAGAATAACGACGGGAAATTTGGGTCTTTGACTGAAAATCCTTATATTCTTCTTCTCGAAATAAATAAACCTATCATACTTATGCGGAAACTTATAAATACGAACTACACGAAACATATCTTTTTTTGGATAGCGTACGCCATTTATTTTTACATAAACAACAGCTCGCGAAACGATAATATAACTATTGGAATCGTTGTACTCACAGTTCCTTATTTTGCCTTTGTTTTTTATATCGTATATCATATACTGGAAAGATTTTTTAGGCCGGAGAAATATGTGAAAGGTGTGATATCATTAGTTGCTTTTTATATACTGTCAACGCTATTTGTATATTTTGTGATGCATGGTGGACTGGAACCGTCGGGGTTTTACAGGAAGTTGCAAGTACAGAAGGACCTGTTTACGTGGAGCGATTTTTTTGATTCACTCCGTGTGATGCATGTAAATTTTACGATCTGGGCGATACTCTATTATCTGCACCGCGGTCAACTCCGCGCAGTAAAAGAGAAGTTAGCAGAAGCAGAACGCCGTCTTCAGATCGAGGAAGAGCGTAAGCAATATGAGTTCGCTGCTTTGGCTAGCCAAGTTTCGCCTCACCTTTTCGCTAATATTTTTCATAGCTGGGCTCAACAGCTCCACAGTTTGTATCCGGAAATGGCGAAGCAGGTGATGGAAACGTATGAGCTGATGAAGTTCTACATGACAGCACATGAGCCGAATGGAAAAAAGACCATTCTGCTGCACGACGAACTGAAAGCCGTGGACAGTTTTATTTCCATACAGCAAAAGACTAGGCGTAAAAAGTGTTATGTGGATGTTGTCGAGCAGGGAAATCTGCTAGGGTATACGATCCCACCGACGAGCTTATTGACGTTGGTAGAGAATGCGTTTAAACATGGTGACTTAAACCAATCGCTTTATCCGCTGGAAATCTTCGTGCGCATAGAAACAGACCGCTTACTGATCACAACAGAAAATAAAAAGCAGGAAAGCAAAACGTCAGCGGCAACACATGGATATGGTCTACATAACTTAAAAAGACGTTTAAATATTGTTTATGGAGAGCGAGCCGATCTGAAAATACAAGAAACAGAAACAACATATAAAGTAATACTAAACATTAATTTTTAATTCTTAAAAACAGCTACTATGAGAAAATGGATTGGCGTCATTATAGACGATCAACAATCAGCTATTGATTATCTGCTGGACATGCTGAAGGACGTGGCTTACGTTGAAATCGTTGCGACGTTCGTAGATGAACAAAAAGCAAAGCGCTTTTTACATGTAAACAAGGTCGATTTTTTGATCCTGGATGTAGAGCTGGAAGAAACGAATGCGTTTCGTTTCCTGACCGGTCTATCCAACCCGAAGATACCGACCATCCTGTATACAGGGCACGAAAAATATGAAGACGAGGGGTATGACCGTGATTTTGTAGATGTATTGTTAAAACCTGTCAGCCAAAGTCGGTTGTTAGGTGCCCTGCGCCGTATAGACCGGGGACTGAGAGATTTAGTGCCGATTCCAGAGGATGCACTGGAGAATTATTACGAGTATTTTCAGGTCAAAGGACCCGTAAGATACCAACGCGAAATGGTATGGCTAAAAAATCTTGTTTACGTGGATATGCAAAACGGAAAACTTTGCATACACCTGGCAGACGAACGGGTACTGGAAACGAATGCTAGCTTTAAACAGGTAATGGAGCTCCTTCCTTCCAAATGGTTTTTAGAGTGTGCACAAAGTGTAGCGTTGAATATCAATTTTTATAGGGGAATGGTCGGTGGAGACGTGGTCTTAACGACACCGAAACCCAAGAAAAGTGATAATGCAAATGACAGTGATGAATCCATAAATGAGGTAATACCTGCTGGTCATCGCAACGTGTATACTGATTTCTACGCTTTGTGGATAGTAACTTATTATAGCAACCAATAAATGATAGATATGAACAACAACGAATTAAACAACAGGAACGGTCAGCGGCCAGCAGAAAGATGTGGGCGATGTGCGATCTTTATAAGTATTTTGAAAGCACTAAACATTGATTTGGATATACCGCAAAACTGTACGGCGGCTCCGAAACCGCATGAAATGCACTTACTATTAACCCGAAAAGAAGTGATGGACAAGCTGAACATCAAAGACAGTACCTATACCCGCTGGGTAGACCGTGGTATCTTGGTGCCGCGTATAATGGGCACGCGCCATTTCTTTACCGAAGCGGATCTTGGCCGCGCTTTCGAGGAAAGCAAGCGAAAAGGCAAGCGTTAATGAGCAACCAGCGTTATACGCTTTAATCACGCAGGGGGAGGTACATCGATCATCGTGCTTCCCCTTTGTTTTTCCGTACGCCGACGGCTTGACGGCGTGCGACTTCTGTAACCCGTCGGACAACGGCATGCTTCTTTCGTGTGGGGTTGCGGTTCTTTTACGCGCCGATACAATGAAGTTGACTTTCATGTTTATCTCCCTGTCCGGAATATGTCTTTTTCGCTATGACGAAACCAGACGGCTGTCCATCAGAATAATGTCGACGTACGCCGAACGTAAACTCCTGTGCACCGCAATGATTTCGGCATACGGGAACATGTATGCGTTGGGCAACGAAATTGTTGTCCCGTACACCGATATGAAAAAGATAGATAGGAGCTTGATCAGGTTGGTTAACGAAACAACGTCGGCGTACGACGATGTGATACTTCCGCCCATCGACAGGATACTTCTGTCCGCTGAAGCGATACTTCCGTCCGGGTTGCTGACGTCGTTGTCGTCGTCATTAGAGCCCATTTGTGCCCAAATGTGCCCATCTGTCGTCATTTTCCGTTAAAATCTTCTCGCTCAGACCACTTTTGTTGCCACAGCAAGGGAATGGGCCCTGCTGCTAAAACAATATGTGATGAACATAAAACAACAAGCATTGGGTGGTTTCACCAAGGACAGCGATGAAACCGTATTGGTCAAAGGAAAAACGGTGTTGCTCGCCATGACAGGCAACACCAACTTTGAAACACCGGAACCAACATTGGAAGCGGTAGCGGAGGTACTGGATGATTACGAACAGAAGCTATCCATGGCCAAACGACGCGGCAGTCCGGAGGATACAGCTGCCAAGAACCAGGCTAGGAAAGTGACAGAGCAAATGCTGAAGCGTTTGGCATTCTACGTCACGCAAACGGCCGATGGCGATCTGCCGAAACTATTGAGTTCGGGGTTTGCGGTATCCAGCTTACCGCAAAAGGATGATGTGCCGTTGCCAGTGACAGGGATTACCGTGGGTGATGGTCGGCAGAAAGGACAGATGCGATTGGATTTCGACAAAAACCAGTCGGCCAAATTGTACGAATACCAATTGTGCCAGATCGACGCACATGGTTTACCGGATGAATGGGGTGAATCGTATACCACGAGCTCGTCAAGGCTCAACATCATCGCCCCGTTGATACCTTATCAACGTTATGGCGTACGCGTGCGGGCGGTAAACGGCTACGGCCGCTCGGATTGGTCGGAGATGGCAACACATGTAGTACGTTAACGGATGGAAATTCACGTAAAACGTGTCAGGCAGGGGAATAACAGTACCCTGTCTGTTCTCTACATCGATGGCGAGCAGGTCTGTTATGTACTGGAGGATTCGGTCCGGGATGAGAAGATAAAAGGAAGTACAGCGATTCCGGCAGGACGATATAAGTTGGCGTTTCGGCGCTACGGAGGTATGCATGGACGTTACCACCGGTTATTTCCTGATTTTCATAAGGGCATGATACAGCTCATGGATGTTCCGAATTTCTCTTACATCTATATCCACATCGGCAATAATTTCTCCGACACGGCGGGGTGTCTTTTAGTTGGAAAAACCAAAAAATATTTCAAGAAAAGTCATGAATTTGAGATCCGGCAATCCAGAAAAGCGTACATCCCGCTCTACAAGCGGCTTGCAGCGATGATGGAAAAAGAAGAAGTGTTTATAAAAATTCACGAACTAAGTTCATGCGGAACGAACTAAGTTCATGCAGAATGAATTTAGTTCATGCAGAATGAACTTTAAATATCAGATAATGAGACAGATAATAGGAAAAATAAGCCAAGCGGTACAGGTGGTGCTGCTGGCGCCGATAAAATTGCCGGCGAAGGCATTGAATGTATTGAAATACGTCGCCGTAGGGTTAGGTATTATCGAGCAGGTGATGCAGGATGAGGGTACTGAGCCAAAAACGGAAGGGAAGGAGGGGAGTGATGAGGCCGCTGAGTAATGTGCAGCTGGGTACCTTAGGCGGTACCGTCTGCTCGGTGTGGAACAGCTTCGATTGGAGCAATCTCGCACATACGGCGTTGCTGGCTATGGTCGGTGCTGCGGTGAGTTATTTAACCAGCCGCTTGTTGGCGGGAAGGCGACGAAGGCGGTAGGTACGTTTTTATCGGTGGGTAACAAAAACACCCGGAAGCGCAAACCAGGGTGTTTTTATTTGGATCTGGGAAACCTAAAATTGATAAGAAAGGCCTAGAGAAACCTCATTCCAAAAGTTATTAAATAAGTCAAAATGATTCACTTTCGTATCAAAATCTTTTGTTCTTAAATGTCGATAGCTAACCAAACGGTTTAGTCTTATCTCGGCACCGAGCCCTTTGAAAAATGTATACCGTCCTCCTGCATGGAAGGCCGAATAATATAAGCTAGATTTCGTAGGCGTGCCCAAAATTGAAATATCCTCTTTAGGTACTATTTCTGTTTTGGAACTTCCTTTTGTACCATCTAATTCTAAAAATGCTGCGAATTTTCCGTTATCAAAAAGATAGGTCTGCACGAGCACACCGGCATGTTGATCTATCGTTTTAGTATCCAGATACGCTTGAGCTAGTTCAGGTATTATAATGTGTGATCTATTAACAGTATTGCCGTAGCTATATATTGCGCCGATTGCCCATACTTTATCAATTCGAAAAACAGCTCGAGGTGTAATGGCAAATTGTTTCAATTCCATCGTGGAATTGGTTCCGATTACATTGCCAGTTGATGAGGAACTTTTATTGAGATTGGTATGGACAGAGATGTTGAACTTACTCTCTTGGCTATAAGACTGACCTGTGGCGAGTACGCAAGTCAGAAAAAATAAAATGTAAAATCTATTCATGTGGATGGTTTAAATACTAAATAAAAGTGAAAGATAGGTGTTTGATAATGGCGAAGTAAAAAAGCGATAAGACGTTTCTTTCTGCTCATCCGGTATGGTATACGAATTGCTAAAGGTGTACTTCACATTGGCTAACGATCTTATGGATAGCTGGGCATGGAAATTAGGAGCAATGCGGTATGAAGCCCCAACGCTAATATCCATATCTATAGCTTTCTGGCGTCGGTACCATTCCTGGCCCGATGCTGATCCGGAAAATGAATCACGTGATTCCACTGTTGATATAGTAGCGTTATTGATTTCGTAAATCTGATAGCTTGGATTTGCTTGGGCAAATGTATTCCAACGTGTTTTGTTGAACGGCATAAAATAATAACGGTAGAAGACACCGAAGGCATTGGTCTTTTCTACGGTTTCTTTTCGCTCATTAGCCGTATAAACTTCGTTCTCGAACTTGGAGGTGTAGATTTCTTTTTGCTTTGTTAAATTGTAGCTGACTCCTACATAGGAATGGGGCGACAATCCAACACCAATCTGAGGTTGGAGCTTTCTGGATTTTAGGAGCTGGGTTTGAACGTTGTTAGGCTGCGAAGATATCTCAGCTTTGGCATGGCCAAGGGCTCCCCCGAACTCGATTAATACCTTCGCCTGTTGTGCAAGCCCAAGATGGAACGTCCCTAAAAATAATAGGATAATAAAGATTTTATTCATAAAATATAGATTAAGCGGCAAAGATAGTTTTTTTTCATATCTTTCGCTGCTAAAATTGCTAAACGTATTTTTAAATCATTTTATGAACACGATACGGATATACCTGATAGTTGCATGTCTTTGTCTATCGATCACAGCATGTGAGAAAAAAGATTGTTTTACACCACCCGCGCCGGTCGTTTTTGAGTTCGTGGATGCCGAAGGAAAGAACTTGATAACTACAGGTCAGCTCCATAAAGACAACTTCGAGCTTCGCGAAGAACTGGGAAACCGTGAAAATGAGCTCGTGGAGTATAAGATTAGAGAAGATGATCGGGTCTTACTTCCTGAAGTGGGCTGGTCAGAAGGGGTTATACAGTATAAATTTTTGTCGACCATAAAATCTTTCTCATTCTTGGTCAAGGCAAGGAAGAATAAAGCCTGCGGAGGTACAATCATAGAACAAATAACCTTGGATGGCGTGGAGTATGAGCAGAAGGAGGGTTATATTTTAGTAATCCTAGAACGTGAATAAAGCCTAGCATATCAAAATCATTGTAACATGGAATTTAGCGCAAATAATCCGGTGGTTAAGCTCTGTATGCAGGGCATGCGTCTGGAGGATGCAGGTAATTATGAAGATGCACTTGCCCTTTTTCTGCAAGCTTGGGAGGAAGCGACTGACGATGCTGAAAAATTTACGTCGGCATACCATATTGCTCGTCGACAAACCAAGCCGGAGGACAGATTAAAGTGGTTCAACACGGGATTGCAACTCGCACGGAAAATAAATGATGACGTCGTTAGACCAGCATTACCACTATTATATGCCCAATTGGCACAATGCTACGAGGAACTAGGTGAGGTGGATAACGCCGCAAAATATAACGAGCTAGCGAAACAGCCAACCGAGGCGCCATCGATCAAAGGACCCTTTTTTCATGGAACACGAGCAGATTTGCAGATAGACGATCTCCTAACCGCTGGAGGCAAATCTAATTATGAAGCCGATCTAATTATGAATCACATTTACTTCACGGCCTTAATACATGGAGCAGGACTTGCTGCTGCTTTGGCGAAAGGAGAGGGAGAAGAACGCGTTTATATCGTGGAACCAACAGGGGATTTTGAAAACGATCCGAATGTGACGAATAAAAAATTCGCGGGCAACCCTACGCGTTCTTATCGCAGTCAGAAGCCACTAAAAGTAATCGGTGAGATTAAAAATTGGGCTCGAATAACACTCGAAGAACGAAGTAAATGGCAGGAAAGACTGGCAAACAACGATGGTGAAATTATAAATTGATCAGACGCATCACGACCTTGATCACCGAAACGCACGCTACGGGTGCTCTTGTTTATTCCTTAACTGGATTTAATCCCAAAAATATCCTGATACTTATGTTCTATCTGTGTAGCTTCATCAGCGCTTAATTCTTGAAATTCTTTGTTCTTCGCCCGTTCGGAAAATTTTCCGTTTCCCTGTTCTAAGAAACGCACCGCCAAGGCCACCATTTTATCGGGCATTTCAAACACGTTGTCTAAATAGTCTTTCATCTGATCATATTTTTCCAGATATTCAACCTCTTCGGGGATGGTTTGCTCAATGGTTTGCATTACACAGCTGTATAGAAACTCTGCTTGTTTAGTAGCATCAAAATACCGGTACAGGTCAATTGTTTCATTGAGAATCTGCACATTGTTCTTGCCGTCTGGACGCCACTCTACAAAATCCAGCCTTGGTATGGAAAACGCTTCTAGCGTTCGGCGGTATTCATCCAAACGTTCCAGTATAATGGATGACACCGGAAATATCATACCTTTTGGAACATACTCCTTTCGTAGCAGTACATGGTGCATTAGGTAACGGTGTATTCTTCCGTTGCCATCCACAAAGGGGTGGATAAATACAAACCCAAACGCGATCATAGCAGCGGCCAAAACTGCATCAAATTCCGCTTCCTGTTCTAGTTTGTCTCCTGTTAAGATCAATCCGTTCACCAGTTGCTGCACATCTTTCCATTTCGCAGAAATATGATCGGGAATAGGTGTTCCGTAAAGACGGTCGTGTTCGCCAACAAACCCTTCCTGCTCACGATAACCCATTTTGGTAAAGCGCGGATTGTCGATTACAACCTGTTGCAGGCGGATCAGCTCATCGGTGCTTATCGGTTTTTGTCCGGCCTGTCCAATCGCCCTTCCCCAACGCTGTGCTCTGTTCTGCGGTGGCTTTTCTCCTTCTATGGCATAGGATGCCTTCGAATCTTTCAACAACAGAAAGGCGGCTGTTCTGGCCATGATATCCGGATGAATCCGCCCCATAATCGTCTGGATACGTTCAGGTAAATCCGCATGGATAAACTCGTCAAGTACAGCTGTTCTTCGAATCATCGGACAAAAGTCCTTAGTTCCGGGCAGGTTGTTACGCACCCGGTGTCTTTTCGAGTTTTCCATTGTTCGGACAACTCCATATTGGATACTGGTATCGACCACTTCGACGTAGTTACCCGTAGTCAGATCGGGCAAATTTAGCTGCCTGTCCATCAGCCATTCATAAAGGAACCATATCTTTCTGCTGTATTGCCCCGTACGTTCCATTGCAATAAGTTCGGTAAGCTCATGCCTAGGAACTCTTTCAAAGAGCTTCTTTAAAAGTCCTAGGTCGATGCCTTCATATTTAAGGGCAAAAGTCAAGTGCCCCATGAGTGTATCTTCCGGCTGGTAACGTGGTGTGAAGATACGCCACTGCGGCGTTGTATAATGCTTGTGCTTATGGCTTATGATGCTCAGGACATCCGGTAGCGGTAATTGTAGATCAAAGGCACTAAGTAGAGCCGCATATCCAGCAAGATACCCCGCTTCGGGAGCAGATCGTCCATGAAAAACGGTTATATTTTGTGAAAAACAATTATTTTTCATACTTACTTATGAATTTTAATTAAGCTAAAGTTATGAAAAATAATTATATAAAATGAAAAACGATTATAAAATCAAAGTTTTTGTGATTTTCTATTATGGATGGCTAATGTCATAATTTGCGGTCAGTACTTTTTGGATGTAGATGTCATATTGGAAGTTGACGGGAGCGCATCCCGGGTCGTCAACACGTTTACAGCAAGCACGGTACACATGATGCAGCTGGATACAGAAACAGGGATGTTGCAATATATAAAACGGGTTAGTGGAGAGTAAATAAGTATATCATATTAGGGTATTTGGTAAGTTTTTTGTATTTTTGAAAATACAATTTTTGTGATTTTTGTTATTTGTTCAAAACAATTTTAGACATGGATGTTCTTAGAGAAAAGTCTGCGATATTGCTGAGCCAAGTAGAAATGGGTTTTCAGCGCCCAGGCAAGCGCATTGAATAGCCTGAAACCTATTAGATTGTTTGAACAATATATCGCTTACGGTTATTATCCATTTTATAAGGAAGACGTGGCGGGTTATCCAAACCAACTTGCCAATGTGGTGAACCTCACCATCGCTTATGATCTCGCTTTTATAGAAGATATTGATAAACAGCAGATCAGGAAAATCAATCAGCTGCTCGCTAGCTTATCCACGCAAGTGCCCTTTAAGCCTAACGTTTCCGAACTCGCAAAGACCATCGGAATGGGCCGTGCTACGCTTATCCAATATTTACATTACCTGGAAAAGGCGAAACTGATTCAACTGGTTTACTTGGAAGGAAAGGGACTAGGACCAATGGAGAAACCAGGGAAACTGTTGCTGGACAATCCGAACCTGTTCCATGCTATATCCACGCAGCCAAAGAATGTAGGCAGTATTCGCGAAAGCTTTTTCGTCAACCAGCTTCGAAGTGCCGGTTACCGCGTCGACTTGGCGAAAAAAGGGGACTTCGTGATCGATGGGACATATACGATCGAAGTCGGCGGAGCAAAGAAGGACTTTAGCCAGGTGGCAGGATTGGACAATGCCTACGTTGCTGCTGACGATATAGAGGTAGGTAGTGGTCGTAAGATACCGCTATGGTTATTTGGTTTTCTGTATTAACGGATCGGATGTCTAGAAAAGGGAGAGGTTTTTGTTAGTACAACAGATAATGGATACAATTTATTCTTTGCTATTGCTTTTTAATCTGACAGGTATCAATGCCGCATCGGGCTTGCAATACCATCAGGATCAACTGTATATTGTATCAGACAACAGCCCTTACCTGTACCACTATCATGTACAGGAAGAACGGATGGATAAGGTGCTTTTGGATAGTTTGCAGCAAACGGAGATGGTTGCCAAAAAGGATAAAAAAGATTTCGAGGCGTTGTGTGATGTGGGTGATGCACTGGTAATCGTGGGCTCCGGATCAAAGCCCCAACGGCAAGAGGCTTTTATTTACGATAAGCGGAATAGCCATGTACGCCGAGTCTCCTTAGATTCGATATATCAACGCATGCAGGAGATAGGCAAGGTTGACAAGCAGAACTTCAACATAGAAGGACTTACTTACGATAACGGAACCTGGTACTTTTTAAACCGTGGCAATGGTGAAAAAAAACAGAACGTCATCTTCACGGTAGCGGGCGATTCGGATTTTATTCTCCGCCCCGAAACGTTGAGCGCCAACCATATTGAGCTGTCTGATATCCAAAACTATACGACGGGGTTTTCTGACGGCGTAATAGTGGATGGCCGCTTATTTTTTATTGCAACGGCAGAAGACAGCGCCAGTACTTATCACGATGGGGAAAATAAAGGTTCCTATATCAGTTATATAAATCTCAGCGACTGGACATTAGGGCAAACCCACCAGCTCTCAAGTACCAAAAAGTTGGAAGGGCTCGCTGTGTATGGCCAATCTGCGGATACGATCACGTTTATTTTATGCGAGGATCCGGACGATGAAAGCAATAACAGGTGTCCGATTTATCGTTACGATTTCGATCTAGGTTCCGCTGAAATCTAATGGCGTTCACCAGATAAGACTTTCTTCAATAGCACCTTCAATGTGGCGTTGTCCAGTCCTGTGCTTTTATCTATAATATCCAACCAATAGTCTCCTGTTTGAATATCAATGCATGTCCGATATAGGTTTTTGCTATGATGTCGTTTTTCAGAACTATTCTTATTATTTTTGGGTAGATTACAACAGCATCAAAATGATAGAATTAAAAGGTAGAAAAGCAATCATTACAGGCGGAGGCCGTGGTTTAGGAAAGGCAGTCGCGTTGGCACTTGCGGCAGAAGGTGTTCAGGTGGGTATCACAGGGCAAAATGAGCAGAACCTCCAGTCTACCGTAGAGGAGCTTCGCGGATATGGCGTGCAAGCACACTACGCCGTATTTAATGTAGCAGATAATGCGCAGGTGGAAAAAGGGATACAAGAGTTGGTGGAGGCGCTTGGCGGTGTGCAGATTGTAGTAAACAACGCTGGGGTGGGCCAGTTTGGCAAAGTGATGGAGATGGCACCGGAAGATTTCCAAAAGGTATTTGATATTAACTTTTTTGGTGTGTATCTCGTGGCAAGAGCGGTATATCCATATCTAAAAGAAGAGGGGCAAGGAGATGTGATCAATGTCGCTTCCACGGCAGGTTTAAAGGGCGGAGCGGGTATGGCAGCCTATGCGGCTTCCAAAGCCGCGGTAATTTCACTATCACAGTCGATGATGGCGGAATGGCGAAAAGATGATATCCGGGTAGTGACCCTAACGCCGAGCACGATTGCCACGGATATGAGTATCCAAGGTGGTTTAACGGACGGTAACCCGGATAAAGTGTTGCAGCCGGAAGATTTCGCAGAATGGGTCGTGGATATTCTTAAAATGAATCGACGGGCGCTGATCGCGAACGGATCCATTTTTAGTACGAACCCTTAAAAATAAAAGCTATCTGCGCTATTGAATTGTGAGATGCTGTTGCTGAGGAAATATAACTGGCTGTTGTTAATGGCTAGTTTGACGGTTGTTTTGCGTGTGAATGCACAACGGCCTGTTAATGAGATTGAGATTACGCCTGTCCGTTCGGACACTAGTGAACAGCGGGATCTGATCGATATCGGTCGTCAGGTATTTGGTATTGCGCCTCCTCAAGGGCAAGACAGTATAGGAAAAAAGGTTTATTTTTCGTTTTTACCTTTTTCCACGAGTGTGCCCGGTGGCGGTTATGCGCTGATTACCTCGACGACGGCGGGCTTCTATCTCGGTGATCGGGAAGACACCCATATGTCACGCGTAAACTTTACGCCCTACACTAATTTTAAGCAGCGGTTTGGTTTACCTATCCGATCCTACATATGGCTTAAGGAAAACAAATGGGTTATCGATGGCGATATACGGTTATTGAAATTCCCCCATGAAATATGGGGGCTGGGTAAGCAATATGGCCATAACGACAAAATCAATCTGGATTATACATATGTCAGGTTTTATCAGCATGTCCTTAAACGTATTGACGGTGGTTTTTTTATGGGGCTGGGATACGATCTGGATTATCGTACCGATATTCGGAGTAAAAGTGAGATTTCGATAGCTGATTTTACGGGATACCCATATGGGACGGCACAAAACGGATCCAGTATTTCTTCCGGATTAAGCTTAAATCTTATTTTTGATACTAGAGCGAACTCCATCAATACGTGGGATGGAAATTTTGCGAATTTGCAATTTCGTGTAAATCCAACGTTTATGGGAAGTACGGAGAACTGGCAATCTTTATATCTCGAGGTGAGAAGATACCATAGGCTTACGGATAATCCAAATCAGCAGAACATGATTGCTGTCCGCAATTTCTTCTGGACGGTCTTCAATACTAAAGTACCTTATCTGGACCTTCCGACGTTAAACTGGGATCCGTACAATAGCTCGGGAAGGGGACTTCCCCTGAGTAGATACAGAGGTAAGTCCTTATTCTATCTGGAGTCGGAATACCGTCGGGATATTACGCGTAATGGGCTTTTCGGATTCGTCCTGTTTGCTAATGTAACGAGTATTAGCGGACCTAATACACACCTTTTCGGAAACTGGAATGTAGGTACGGGCGCCGGAGCAAGGATCAAATTCAACAAAAAGTCCGGGACGAATATAGCCATAGACTATGGGGTAAGTAAAGGGTATCGGGGTTTTAGGCTTGGACTAGGAGAAGTGTTCTAGAAGCAAGACCATCCTAGGCACATTCGTTACCGATCGTTACGCCCAAAGTAAATAATTTTATAAAAGGTGTCTTTATTCTGTCCACACAACAGGGCCTTTCAATGCTTCAGGCGAGATTTCTCCTGCAGCAATGACCGGAATGACCCCATGACCATCCGTATCCACTTGATAGGTTTTTCCATCGACAGGAACGATCTTCATGTAACTTTGATAGCTCGGCACACTTCCCGGTACACCTATTGTGGTTTGTCCAGCTCCGAACACGATAAAGTGGCCATCGGGCGAGAACGCTGGACTAGCTTCTCTTTCTTGACTTTCCGTCGCTTGGTAAAACTCATCGGTTGTGAGATTTAGTATCCAGACCCGCTTTTGGTAAATCATAGCCAACTTTGTTCCTTGCCGATCTGCCGTAATCTGTCCAAAATTCTCATTAGGAAATTCCTTGATGATTTCACCTTTGGTATAAGGATGCGGGAATCGTACAAGTGCGTTTTTCCAGGTGATCACCAGCGAATTATCGGGTAGCCAGCAAAAACTGGAGTTGCGATCTACTTGCTCATTGTTTATTCTTTCGATGTGGGCAATGATTTTGCCTTCTTGAGGTGATAAGACTACAAAGCCTTCATCAAATGTTGGATCAATGCAAAATAGGCTTTTATCGGGAGATAGCGTTCCCGAAATGTACACTGTACCACCGTTTATTGGCCTGTAGTAGAACTCGTTAATAGCTTGCTCTTCAGCAAAACGTCGGTAGGTAAATTTGACTTGGTCCGGCATGCCATCACTTCGGCCATCCCGCATTTCCAGAATGTTTTCGCCGTCCAGCGATATGTCCCAGTCATACCAGCTTCGACCTGTCTTCCATATTACTTCCGTCATGGAGGGAAGCGCTATCGACGTATGTCCGTCATAGTTTTGGAAGAAGAGCTTTCCCGAAAGCATCCCGTTACCATTTGGTCCGTCCGTATCTGAATCTTTTGAACATCCGAATACTAGGAATACCAATAGGAATAGATATACAGTATTTGTTTTCATCGATTTACCTCTTGATCTAAATAAAGTACCAATTTCGGTTATTTCGGCACATCGGTCAATCCACGAATACAGGGATTTTATAACGTATAGCAATTATTTATAATCCTTTTCTTCCTTCCAACCAATAACCATGATGTTTGATCTTGCCGTTTGTTTTACTTTTGATGACTTTCCGAAAAGCCTGCACCGATTTTACATTTCCGGTCAAAACGTAATAGGCATCCTGCCAGTTCTCGTGATCGAGAATTTGAAGATGCTCCTGTATCCACGTCGTGTCTTGAAATAAGTTGTTCTTGGAATAGACGATGCTGTTTTCTAAGCCTAATACAGCAGGTATGTGTTTATTTTCCTCGTCGAGTTCGAATATAAACCGGATAGACAAATTTTTTTCTCTCACGATCGGAAGAAAGGAACTTGCCAACGCTAAGGAAGTCTCGTCACCAAAAAGTACAATCCTTTTTGCTGCTTCATCATAATATTTTTGTTCGGTCCGGGGATAGTTGAGCTGTATGGTTTCACCGACTTTTAACCGATGCATATAATCGCTCCCAACGCCTTTCCCATGCAGGTGGGCGATAAGCGTTAACTTGTCTTTTTCCTCGTTTATCTGTGCAACGGTATATCGTCGTGCGTCGGTATCGCTTACTCTAATGTCGAAGAAAGCACCAACCGGGAAATGCAGGTTTTTAAAATCGCCTTCCAATCGAAGTTGCTTTACTGATGGCGATAGATACGCTGTTTCACTTATCGTTACGGAAGGGATTTTAGAAATAAATAAATTTAGGGTATCAAAAACCCATTTTGGAGCACTTGGCATAATCTTTCATTTTATTGGTAACAAAGGACGAAAGTTTATACAAAATGGAAAAGGACGGAAAAGTGTAATTATTGGACTATTCGCGGTTTTTGTTGCGGAAGGTTACGGCGGTCATTCCAGTTGTTTTAGTGAATAGTCGGGAAAAGTAAGGATAATCATCGTAACCTAATATAGCAGCAATTTCCTTAACTGCTTTATCGGAATGATAAAGCAAACGCTTTGCTTCCAAAATTACACGTTGCTGAATGTGGTGGGATACCGACTGACCGGTTACATCTTTCACACATTCATTGAGGTAGGAAACAGAAATATGTAAGGCCTCCGCATAATATGAAGGGCGTTTCTCTGTCAGGAAATCGCGTTCCAATAAGCGAAAAAATTCATTGGTAATCCGCTCAAACCGCGAAAGCGATTCGGAAGGTCTTACTTGCCTTAGGTACAACGAAATGATCAGCCCTGCCAAGGCATTGCAGCTATCTTGCAGGGAAGAAAGATAAAGTTTATCGGATTTTCTTTCGTACAGATTCGTACACAGACGAAATGCTTGGCGAACAATGGTGAGTTCTTTATGCCGAATGGACAACGGTTTTAACGGAGCGATATTTTGTAAAAGTTTGAGATAATCTGGATGGATATTTTCATTGCTGATGATGAGTATATACATTTCGATATTTTCGACTTTCAAAGCACGGTGCACCTGATTGGGTGATTGATAAAGAATCGTTGGGGTACTGATTATATATTGCTCAAAATCAATTTCGGTGTGCGTGATGCCTTTTTCCTGCAATACAAAAAAGTGGTAATCGTGCCGATGCGCATGCATCGTTTCGTCATCTGCCAAAAAAGATGCGGCAGATACTTTTGACACAGCTATGCCATTGCCGTATTCTTTAGGCAATGTTCTTATGGGGATATCTTTTTTATTCGATATCGTGCGCATCTTGTTTCGTTTCCGTTACTTATCGTCTCGCTATTTTAGGACATTAAGCAATAGCTAAACCTACTTAAAAAGTTTTGTTACGCCAAATCTCGCCCAACTAATTCGCAAAGAATGCATTGCGCAAGCGTATTGCATTATGGGATGCTATCGCGGATGGATTAATGTCTGACCACTAAATAGCTGATAACTTTTTACGGAACATCCCATTCAAAATCGGTAATGACAGGATCCGACTTTTCGGCCTTGACCAGCTTTAGACCATTGTTCTGATATATAAAGAGATCTGTTGCCTTCCACGTCCACTGTTTACCTTCCCGTGTATTGATGCCTGTAACCTCATAAGCGATGGCAATTTTGCCATCAGCAACGGTTACATCAATCCGGTCAAAAGTTTCTTGAGAAGTAGCACCATCCGGGATGGTAGGACAGCTTTCCAGTTTTTTCAGGACGGCACTGTCGTCACGAAACCACTTGCGCAGAAAGCCAAGGTGAGTATCGGAACATTGATAACCGAGATTCAGTGCGGTAAGTATCTTGCATTTTAGGTTGCTACGTGATGCGGTTGCTTTGCCATCCCAAGCACATTCGTTGCCGATGAAAGTGGCAACATAGCCTAGTGCGGCCTTTTCCGGGTCGGAGATACGGTCCACATAGGCTTCGTCCAGCACGATGGTACTGACAGTCGCGTCGTATTCTTCCATGACTTGGTCTTCTCGCCAGAGAAATTTGACGGATCTGTCTTGTAAGCCTATGGAGTCGGTATTGTTGACAGGCTGTGTTGTGTCTGGATATGAGGATGTTGCATGGGCAGTTTCCGTATCTTTTTTAGGAGACGATTGGCAAGCTAGCATCGTGGCAAGGGCCGGAATGCATACCCATCCGATAT
The DNA here is from genome assembly GCF_014692525.1 of Sphingobacterium chuzhouense. Lineage (GTDB taxonomy): Bacteria > Bacteroidota > Bacteroidia > Sphingobacteriales > Sphingobacteriaceae > Sphingobacterium > Sphingobacterium chuzhouense. The sequence continues at coordinate 309,995 of NZ_JACNYL010000003.1, read as the reverse complement.
GCGCGAATAATTTGCTCAGTTTCTTCATGTTTCCATCTTTAATTTCCGATAGTTACGACCAAAGGTATGTAAATTTTTAGTCCCATGGCGTCTAACGGTTTTCGCTTTCTTCTGCCTTTCCGTCGGCAATCAGTTCGTCAACCTCCTGCATTTCTCCGTTTTCAAGATGCTTTACTTCTTCTTCCTGATCGTTTGATTCGACGTCAATGTGGAAGGTACAGCCTATTGGAAAGTGATCGGAACCGACAGATGGGTAAATAAACAACTTATCTATTATTATAGTTGTACTGTGGAATAATAAGTCTAACGGAACTCGAAAAAACCAATAGTTGGCATGAAAGGTTGACAGTATACCCCGTCCAATACGTGCGTCGATAAGTTCACTGGTTTTCTTAAACAAAATAGAGGATCTTGCCCAGGCAACATTATTGAAATCGCCCGTGACTACTACGGGTAGCGCAGAGTCTCTCACTTTTTTCGCTACTGCCAGTAAATCGCCGTCTCGTTCTTTGGAATTATCTTCCTCCGTTGGACTTGGTGGGGGCGGATGTACCGCGAAGAAAACAAAGCGATGACCATCGTCGGTCTCGAGTTCCGCTTCTATACTAGGAACATCATCCGCTACAAAATAGTGGGTTTGTATATTCTTAACTTTTAACTTAGTATATAAATGCATCCCATAGGTGTTTTCAAGCGTCACCTTTTCCTGATATGGATAATCTTTTTCTAGAACGCGCATGGATTTTTCCCAGTCGGTATTACTTTCCATCGTTACAAAAATGTCAGGTCGCTCTTGCTCGATCAATTCGATAAAGCGGTGATAATCGCTGTTATATTGATGGATGTTGCAGGAGATGACTTTTATTTTATTGGAACTAAACGAAGTTTTGGAGGGTTTTTGTTTTTTCCAGAATTTGGTGTACCGCATTAAGATGTAAATATGGTAAACAATCAATGCAAACTGGACGGCTTGAACTATCCAAAGCCAGATATTGTCCTCCACATATATCATCGTTATACCAAAGGCAATAATTTGTAGGATAACAAGCTGTATTTTGATAAATTCGGCAACGCGGAATAACCAGTGCTGATGTTGGATAAAGGGAAGTAAACTTAAAAGAATCAAGAGTACAGAAATAACAGCAAGTGTTGTAACCATGAGAAATAGTAATGAATTGAATGAACGATGATTAAAAGTAAAAAATTAGCGGCAAAATAAGAAAAGTTAAATGACTAGATTTTCTTATATGGTCAACCCCATAAGCGTTAATGTTGGTCACATACGGGTAAAAAAAAGAATTTTTGCGTAATAGCATACAAGTTTCAATATCTTTGGTCTTCCATACTTAAACTATTTTATAAAAAATGAACAAATACAATTTTGGAATCGCAGACAACGATTTCGCTGTAGCTAGATTGGATTTAGGTTTTTTCATACCCACTGGGACTAAATTTTATCGACCTTAACATGACACACGACAGAACAACAGCACCAACATCCATTGTTGTATTTGGTGGAACTGGTGATCTCGCGAAAAGGAAATTGTTCCCAGCTTTCTTTAATTTATTCATTGATGAATGGATGCCTGTGCATTTCCAGATCATTGCATTGGGTAGAAAACCATATAATCAGGAGGAATTTCGAGCATATGTCCTAGGAAATCTAAAGGAATTTTCACGTAATAACACGTATACCGAAGAACAGTGGGTGAGTTTTAGTGAAAAAATTACGTTCTTAAATTTTGATATCACGGATGAGAATTCATTCGAGAATCTCAATGATAAACTAACAGCATTCGATGTCGATCGCAACAACCGCGCAAACCGTCTTTTCTATCTATCGGTAGCACCTAGTTTTATCGAGTCCGTATCGTCTAGCTTAAAGAAAGCAGGAATGGCCGACGAAGTTAAAAAAGACCGTATCATCATCGAAAAGCCTTTCGGTTATGACAAGGCTTCTGCAGTTGCCCTGAATGAATTATTAAATCAAAATTTTAAGGAAGAGCAGATTTATCGCATTGACCATTATCTAGGTAAGGAAACGGTACAAAATATTCTAGCTTTTCGCTTTGCAAATACGGTTTTTGAACCGCTATGGAGCAATAGACATATCGAATCGGTTCAGATAACGGTGGCTGAGCAGGTTGGTGTGGAAGATCGGGGCGGATATTACGATCATTCGGGTGCTTTACGTGATATGATTCAAAACCATCTCCTGCAGATTCTCTGTATGGTCGCCATGGACGCTCCGGTTGAATTTGAATCTTCTTTAATCCGGGATAAAAAGGCGGAAATACTAAAAGCGGTACGCCGGATCAAGCCGGAAGATATCAATCACTACACGGTGCGTGCACAATATACGGATGGTGAAATAAATGGAAAAGCAAAACAGGGTTACAAACAGGAGCCGGGGGTAGATCCTAATTCGAATACCGAGACATTTGTAGCGATGAAGTTTTATATCGACAATCCGAGATGGCAAGGGGTGCCTTTCTATATGCGTACCGGCAAAAGTATGGCGCAGAAGAAATCCTGTGTCGTGGTGAACTTTAAGCAAGTGCCGAACAAAACATTTGTAAATAGTAAGGATACATTACAGCAGAATCAACTGACGATCAATATCCAGCCTGAAATGGATATCCGCTTGTCCTTCATGGCGAAAAAACCTGGTTTGGACATGACGTTAGACCCGGTTGAAATGGTATTTGACTATTTTGAGAGTGCGCCAGACAGCCCGGAAGCATACGAAACCTTGCTGATCGATGCACTCGATGGAGACTCGACGTTATTTATGCGTTCGGATCAAGTAGAGGAAGCTTGGGATATTATCGCTACGATTCAGCAAGAATGGGAAAACGGAACGTATTCACCTATGTACACCTACGCCGCAGGAAGCTGGGGACCCGAAGCTGCGGATGAGCTGCTGAACAGGCAGGGACATCAATGGTTATCAACAACAACGGAAGGTTTAAAGGAGGAAAAGAATGTTAAAACAGTTTAAAAGTAAAGCACAAATTTTTGAAACGGCCGCACAGTTATTTGTCGATGCGGCGAAAAAAAATATAGAGGAAAAGGGATTTTTTTCTGTGGCATTGACCGGAGGTTCTTCTCCTATCGAGTTGCATAAATTGCTAGCCACAGAAAGCTATAGATCACAGGTGGATTGGAACAAGGTGTTCGTGTTTTGGGGCGACGAGAGATGGGTGCCACTCGATGACGATTTGAGTAACGCAAAGATGTCTTACGAGACGCTGCTTAATCATGTCCCTATTCCCGAATCCAATATTTTTCCGATGTATAAAGAAGGCGTAGATGCGAAAGATTATGCGCAGACCTACGAGCAGATTTTACGGGAAAAACTAGGAGATGATGCACGGCTCCATTTTATTTTTCTGGGAATGGGAGACGATGGACATACGGCATCATTGTTTCCGGGCACGGAAGTGCTTCATGAAAAAGATAAATGGGTAGATGCTTATTTTCTGGTGCCGCAAGATATGTATCGGATTACGCTGACAGCTCCGTTTATAAATAAGGCAGACCAAATCGTGGTGATTGCCTTTGGACAGAAAAAGGCCAAGGCCTTGCGGGAGGTTTTGCAGGGGGAGAACAATCCTGAACTGTATCCTTCCCAGCTTTTAAAACCGTCCGTGGGAGAATTGGTTTTCCTCGTAGATGATGAGGCGGCTCAGCTGTTGACGTGATTGGACAGGAGAAGAGCCCTCCCAAGAATACGCTTTTGGGAGGGCTTTTTATATGCAAGAGGAGTTAATGCAGCTTAATCTCTACGTCAGCCGCTTTTAGCCAAGGAGCTGTAAACCTTGCTACAACCTGTTCACCGGGTTCTCCATTCGCCTGTATGTAAACGATCATTTTACCATGGTAAGCACGTTGCTTGTTATCCGTATAATCGCCCATATCCGAATTGTTGCCTGCTTCCATACCCAGCAACCGACCATTGCCGGCAAGTTGACAGGTTATTTCGTCTTCTGCTAATAGCACGGGAAGCCCATTTTCATCGATAATTTGTAGCTCGATCTGCGCAACACCACCTTTAGCTTGTAAGGTAGTCGTACTCGATGGAAGCACTTGGATAGCCTGCGGTCTCTTGCTTGATTGTATATAATAACGGGTTATTTCCTGGTCATCGGCATCAAGCCCCACCACTTCCAGTTTCCCAGCAGCGTATGGGATATCCCAGTGTATAATTCCGTGCTCGTCATTGTATTCTTTGGTTGTCCCGACGACTTTTCCATTAAGTTCCAATCGCGCTTTTTTGGCATTGGTATAACACACGACACGTATCTGCTGTCCCTCTTGATAATTCCATATTGGCCAAGCATCCATCGATGGTGCTTGATCTTTACGTTGTCCCTGTTCGGTTTCCAGTCGAGACCACACATCGGTTGCTGCTCCGCCCCCTTGTAGTGGATAGGTGCCCAGATACGCCATCGGTTTTTCTGACCACAAAGATTGGCGGAAATATCCGCGCGGCTTGGTAAAACCGGCAAAATCCAGTAGACCGGAATAGAAGCCGCGTGAAGGCCAGCGACCTGATTCTCCTAGATAATCAATACCTGTCCAAAGAAACTGTCCGAAGATATGTTCGTTATCTCTGACCGCTTTCCAGGCGCCCATGTCATGGCGGTTTTCACTGCCATAGATAACACGCGCGGGATAACGTTCATGATCTTGCTGATAGAGGCTTTCGGTATAATTATAGCCGGCGATATCCAGTGCGCCCGGATACGCCGTTTCATTCGACATCGCAACGCCTGCTAGTCCAGCGGTTATCGGACGGCTATTGTCGTATTTGCGAACAACAGCCGCAAGTCGTTTGGCTATGGTACCCAACCGCATGGCATCGGGGGCGTCTTTTTTATAACCTCCGAATATAGGTTGTGTAAATCCGCTTTCCGAACTTCCATCGAGGACGGGGTGGGAGTAGGGATCATTGGGATAATCGACCTCATTTCCTATGCTCCAGGCAAAAATAGAAAGATGGTTACGGTCCCGTTTTACGATGTCTTCCAGGTCTTTTTCACCCCATTCTTCAAAGAAATCATACGAGCCCTGGAATCCCGGTGTTCCTACATTCCAACCTTCCAACCACTTTCTTTTTGGATATTCCCATTCATCGTATGCTTCATTCATCACCAATAACCCCAGTTCGTCACACAACGCGTATAGGGAAGGGGCTTGGGGATTGTGGCTGGTGCGAATGGCGTTAACGCCCAATTCTTTCAGGGCCAATAAGCGACGACGCCAAACTTCGGGATAAACTTCAGCACCCAACACGCCGGCGTCGTGGTGTATACAGACACCCTTCATCTTCATCCACTGATCATTAAGCGCAAATCCTTTATCCGGATCAAATGTAAAGGTGCGGAATCCGGTTTTTATTTCGGATTCATCTATTTGTTGATTTCCTTGGAGTATGCGGGTCCGCAGCGTGTAGAGGGTCGGATGTTCCAAATTCCATAGTTGGGGGTTTTTCACATCCAATGTTGTTTGGATTTCGTCGCGGACGCCACCTGCAAGCGTAGCTTTAGTCGTTTTTTTTGCTACGACATCGCCATTTGGTCCCACGAGTTCATTCAAGATGGAAAGGGTCGCCGATGCATCGGATTCATTATGCATGGCGACTTGCACGTGTAATGTACCTCGGTTCTTTTTTACTTCGGGATAGGCATACACGCCCCATGGTTCTAAATGAACGGGGTTTGCACGTACTAACCATACATCACGGTATATCCCTGATCCGGTGTACCAACGTGAATCAGCATCCTGACTATGATCTACTTTTACGGCTATCGTATTTTCCTCTCCGTATTTGATATACGGCGTGATGTCGTAACTAAAGGAGATATAGCCATTTGGGCGTTTCCCGACGGACTTCCCATTGACAAATACTTCGCTGCGGTTGTAAACACCTTCAAAATAAATGTAAAGCTTTTGTCCGTTGTCCTCCTGTGGGATGGTCACGTTTTTTCGATACCATCCAATGCCTCCGGGAAGGTATCCCGTGGCACTGGCTAAAGTAGGACTTAGAGGCTGCTTAACACTCCAGTCATGGGGCAATTGGACTTGGTGCCACGATCGGCCAAGCTGATTTTGCGTGGCTGCATCTTCGTTATGGCCGAGATGGAAATGCCAGTTTGCATTTATTTTTTCCGCCTGGCCGAATCCAGGTTGGGCAAAAAGAAATGGTGGAATACAGCAAGTCATTAATATTGCCGATGCCAGATAAGATGTTATTCTTGTTTTGATCATATTATTTTATCGTCAGCACATTATTCATTATAGTGCGGGTTACAGGTTTACTTTTTGAACCTGGCTGTAATACAATTCTCCTGAAGCTGATGCCTTTACACCAATTCGGACAAAAATATAACCCAAGCTTCTGAGGTTTGCCGGTATCTCGACAACCATGTTATTAGAGCCGTCGATGGTAATATTGTCAGTAGATAGGGTTGTTTTAAGATCATGTCGCACATCATCGATCAACAGGTTTTTCCCGAGGTATAAATTGACGTTGTCCAGATTCGCTGTTTCTATTATTTTATTTAGGAAGAAATTAGCTGTTATTTCGCCATTGTTATGTTGAAAAGATATATTACTAAGGGTGAAATAGGGTTCTACAGGAACATCAACTGCCGTATGGCCATTCACGTTAATAATAATTGTATCAGTCAATTGTGGTAACCATGGAGAGTTTGTTTTCCGTACCAGTTTATATTCTCCGTCAAATAAAACAGCGGAAAATGTACCATCATGGGTCACATGGATAGGAAATTGCGCTCTCAATTCATGCCCATCTTCCCAGAGTTCTAGCTGAGGTCCGTTTGTGCGGACACCGACAGGTTCTCCATTATAGACGACTCTACCTGTCAGGGTAGACGTGGGTTCCGTAAAATTATCATATTCGCAACCTGTGAATATGCAGGTTGTTACTATAAGTATTATTAAAATGGATGCTTTGATTTTCATAACTTTCTAGAATTAATGAAATGGATTTCTAACCAGTTTTGGGTTGTTGTTTAACACGTTTTGGTCAATGGACGAATAATAGTTCGCCATACGGAAAAGACGTGCTCTACGGAATCGTGTCGGCCGGATAGTCTCGAAGATATACTTTCCGTGATCTGGATGACCTGGCCGAACAATGTGGTAACTATAGAGGCCACGCACAACCGCATTGGTACTGCTTTCGGCTCCGTTCCAGATCTGATGCGCAATCCGCCACCTCTTTAAATCGAAAAAGCGATGATCTTCAAATGCCAATTCTACCCGGCGTTCGTTGCGGATAATGTCCGTGGTTAATGTGGTGATGCTATTGGCCGCGAATCCCGCACGCTCCCGCAACGTATTGATATAATTTACAGCACCTGCCTCACCTAATTCAAAAGCAGCTTCTGCGGCATTCAGATAAATTTCGCCCATGCGAAACCACGGCCACCAGTTTTCAGCTGATATACCTCTAGCACTCGCTCCTGGCGCGTCACTAACAAACTTACGGATGTAGAAGCCGGTATTACTCACGTCTTGCGCATTATCTAGCGGACCATCAAAGCCTGTCCAGAGTATCCGTTGCGTGACTCCACTCTGATCCTTGTATTCGTATTGACTTCCTAACACGGCAGACGTACGTAGTTGGTAACTCCCATTTTCCCACACGGCAACTCCAGCTTGCATGCTCACTTCTCTCCCCCTAAAAATTGATCCCGGATATACAACCGTTCCGGTTAGACGGGCGTCTTTATCGGCAAATAGATCGGATGGATGCTCGTAGCGGATATAATTTCCCGAACCGTCTTTAATACGTAATGCACCTTTGCTGCCATCCAGGTATTCAAAACTCTCGACAAAGCTTAACGAAGGGGTCAGTGTCGATGACGACTCGTTGTCTTCCGTAAAGCTTTTGACAATATTGTCGTACGTAAAACGGTGCGGTTTGACACCTACTTTAAAGTCTTTAGCAAAGATCACTTCTGTTGTCGATTTGCTGTTGAGCATATCGTAAAAATTGGCTCCTTTATCGCTGTTGGCATTATAAAGGCTGTAATCAGGGTTACTTAAGATTTCCTTTGATGCGTTAAGCGATTTGGTATAGTAATCGTTTGCCATGGAAGCGGGTATACCCACTTCACCGCCGGGTGTTGATATAGGGGCGCTCATCTGTGCATTGTATTTTGCTATAGAGGCAGCATATAGCATAGCTCTACTTTGCAAGGCGAGTGCAGTAACCGTATTGGCCCGTGTTCTACTTTTTTCATTTAAGGACAATGCATCTTTTACCTCTTCCAGCTCCTGGTACACAAAATCATAAACTTCGTGTTCTTTGGAGCGGGGTATTTGCAAATAAGTAGGATCACCACCGAAATCGTAAATCAATTGTTCGGTTACGATAGGAACACCGCCCATTCTTTTCACCAATTCGAAATAGACAAAAGCACGGATAAAACGCATTTCGGCAATAAAAAGCTGTTTTTGCTCCGGTTCTAGATTTACCGAATATTTGTCCATGTTATCCAAAGAAAGATTGATGTCCCGAATCAATTCATAATCCCAATAACGGCCATAGTCGTCACCGTATTGAAAATCATTTCGCCAATTTTGATCGCGGTGGCCCGACCACATCGCATCGTCGATTTCCGACATACCGCCCGTATTGAAAACACCATGTAATTGTGGAAGACGGTCGTAATAGTTTGCTAGTAGAGAAGTGAGCAACACAGGATCATTCCAAAGCTGTTCATCAGTAATAATGTCTTTTGGATCACGGTGTAACCATTCGTCATGCTTGCAACCTGCTGTAAAAAGCAAGGTCATCAACGCTATTGTAATATATATATACTTCATTGTTATGCAGATTTAGAATGTAAAATTAAAGCCAACGAGGAACGTACGCTGTTGTGGATACACCACGGCTGCAGGTGCCTCAATTTCTGGGTCTATTTGGAATCTCTTGACATTGTCAAAGGAAAATAGGTTTGAACCGCGTACATATACCCGGATTTTATTGGCGTTTATTTTATTTAAAACCGTAGCGGGCAAGGTGTATCCAAGTTCCAGATTGCGTACGCGCAAATAGCGGACATTGGTTAACCAGAAATCATTATTTTTAGCATTCGGTCCGGAATGTCCTTCACGGATAGCCGGGTAATAGCCAGGAACCCATTCACTATTCGGATCATAAGGATCTGCGCGATGCCATCTATCTTCTAACAGATAAGCTGGCGAATTTCCGCCACCGTGGAATGCATTTCTCAACTCATAATCTTGATTCCATGACTGCATACTGCCTCCGGAAAAATCAATATTAAGGTCAACTCCTTTGTAATCTAATCCGATACGGCCTCCAAAGCTCAGCATGGGTGCCCAGCCGGTAGGGTAACCAATCGGACGCTCATCCAATCCGTTGATAATGCCATCGCCATTGACGTCTTTGTAGATAAAGTCGCCTGGTAATTGAGAGTTGTTGTTTTGTCCGTCGTTATCGATGGGGTGATTGCGTATTTCGTCTTCCGATTGAAAACGACCTACGACCTGGTATCCCCACCAAACGCCGCCCCAGCGGTCTTCGACGGAATTTTTGTATTTGTTCCAGGAGTTGTCGAATCGGGGCTTATAGGTCTCGATACTTCTATATCGTGAAAAAGTAAAGTTTCCGCTAACCACGTAGGCTAGTTCACCAACACGATCCTGATAAGTAATAATACCTTCGGCACCATAGTATCCATTTTTGTTTAGGTTTTCATTTGGCAAGCCGTAACCCACTTCACTAGGCAAAAGCACATCATAACGCGCTGCCGGTGCGCCGATTCTGATGATTTTGAAAAGATCGGCGGTTAAGGTTAGTTTAGAATTAAGCATCGCCAAATCGAGACCAATATTGTAATTGGTGTTTTTTACCCAGGAGAGATTATCGACCGGCAGTCCGCGGGGGCGCAACCCATTGTAGTAATCGCCATCCAGAACAGCGCCACCTTGTTTCCAATTATATCCCGATAAGAAGCCGAACATACTCACGCCTTGTTCAAGTCCTGTTTGACCAATAGAGGCTCTGATCTTTAGGTCATTAATGGTGGTTTTTAGAGGTTCAAAAAATGTTTCGTCCGAAATACGCCAGCCTAGCGATGCTCCAGGAAAAAAGCCCCAGTATTTGCCGGGCGCATAGAGATAGGAGGCGTCGTACCGACCCAAAAGTTCCAATAAGTATTTACCTTGATAATTGTAATTTAGACGTCCGATATATCCGGCGCGCGCTTCATAATTCCATCCATCATTGAACGAATTCATTTCATCGAATTGCATCAACGGTAGATAATTGTTACTGGGATTGGAACCCATTTCCAGAAAATTGCGGTCATAATCGGAACGCTCATACCCCAACATAGCGGAAAGATTATGGTCTCCGAACGTTTTGCTATAATCTAGCTGAAATTGTGCGTAGCGGTTAACAGCTTCGCGCTCGGTTTGGTAACGCCAACGGGAATCGGTTCCGTGCGTACGACGATATTCATCATTTTCATACGTATATACATCATATGTATACTGAAAGCCGTCAAATTTATTATTGGTATAATTATAGGATACCGTACCCCTCGCCGATAAACCAAAATCAAACTTATATTGTGCATAGAGGTTGATATTTGCGTTTCTATACAAGTTATCTTTGTAGCCTGCTATGTCTCTGCTGAAAATAGCAGGATTATAGGCGAAATCATGCGTATGATTGGGATATTCCGGATTGTCGTTTGCATAGGGGCCAACCGTTGGACGGTTCTTGAAAATCGCCAATATAGACGAGAAATAACCATCGCCTCCCGGTAATCCGACATCTTCGCTTTTCTCCTGCCGACCGGATATCTGGGAACCAATAGTAAGTCCTTTTAGAATAGTAGCTTCCATATTAGCCTGTAAATTGGTACGGTTATATTGAAAGTCTCGAATCATCGCTTCTTGGTCTGTACGACCAACAGAAAGGAAATAATTAGATTTCTCCGATCCCCCGTTTAGATTCGCATTGATATAACGTTGTGGGATATTTTTACGGATGACCATGTCGTGATAATCATATCCTTTATATCCTGGTTCCGCACCGGCTTGCCATTTTGCATATTCTTCAGGACTATAAACAGAGGCCGGGTCTCTACCTTCATTCTGTGCTGTCTCCAGTTTCCCTCGGACGTACTGTGCCGCATTCGCAAGGGTCGGGAAACGGGTTAAGTTTTGCCAGCCGTAATAACCGTTAATATTGATACGCGTAGTTTCGCCTTTCGTTCCTTTTTTAGTTGTTACTAATACAACTCCGTTTGCTGCACGTAAACCATATACCGCGGCAGAGGCATCTTTTAATATGGAAATGCTTTCGATGTCTTCGGGATTTAGGGCATTGAAGGCATCTGCGCCTGAAACTTGGGAAGAACCAACCCAGTCGTTACCGGGAGCTCCGCCGTATGGAACACCGTCGATGACATAGAGCGGGGTACCCATATTCCGGATCTCAATTGCTGCTCCTTTTCCGGGGCGGGCATCTTTCGCCCGAATGGATATCCCTTGTACCTTTCCGGCTAATGCACCGGCCATTGTAGTCGAGGAAGTGCGGACAATATCATCTGCCTTAATATCGCTCACCGCTCCGGTTACATTTCTGCGGGACTGTGTACCATAACCCACAACAATAACATCTTCCAAAAACTGATCGTCGCTTTCCAGACGGATGGTAAAATTTGTTCGATTGCCGATAGCCAATACCTGTGATTTGTAACCGATATAGGAAACGCTCAGAGAATCCCCAATCCCTGTGAGTTCGAACTTTCCGGTAGCGTCGGTGGTTGTCCCAGTCGGCGTACCTTTGATGAATACGTTCACCCCGGAAATAGGGGTATTCGCATAATCGACAACGCTTCCTGTAAGTTTTTGTTGTCCATGTACAAATAGGGGTATCATCCATACCAGTACATGCAATAGAATAGGTTTAAAATTTACCATAGTGTTTAGTTTTATTATAAAAAGTTTGCTTTTTCCTGTGTAGGAATAATATCAAATCTATAATTGAATGCGTACGTCAAACTTAGCGGATTATACACTTATCAAGCATATGTAAATCCGTCAGATTTCGATAGTATTTTCGTCAAAAAGGGGATTTTAAGGACTTTGAGGGCTGTTTTTTTGATATTCAGATGGAAGCTGTCCAAATTCATCTTTGAAACATTGCCGGAAATAAATTGGACTATGGATGCCCACCATGAAGGAAACTTCCGTGACGTTATACTGTCCTGATCGAAGCAGCTCGGCTGCTTTTTGTATGCGTATTTTTCGAACCAGTTGGTTAATGTTTTTCCCGGTCAGTGCTTTTAATTTTCGGTATAAGGTGGAATGACTCATGTTCATTTTTTCAGCCAGCTTGGTCGTCTCTAACACATCATCCTGCATGTGTTTTTCTACTATCTCTATAAACTCCTGTACAAACGTATTGTCTTTCCAGAGGCCTTCCGGTAGATTCGAATGCGGATTCTCTCTCAAGGATGTTTTTTGCATTAGATAATCATGGACAATCTTTCTGTTAGACAGAATATTTTCTATCCTTTTAATCAGTAGAACCGGCAGGATAGGTTTTGTTAGATAGGAATCAACCCCCAATTCATAACCTTTTTGCTTGTCAATATCGCTGTCCTTTGCCGTCAATACAATCACAGGAATATGACTTGTCTCGCGTCTTTCCTTGAGTTTATGGACCATTTCAAATCCGTCTCCTCCCGCCATCATGACATCGCTAATAATTAAATCGGGAATATCATCGTTTGCCTTGTCGAATCCTTCTTTGCCATTGTCGGCAGTTATTACCTTATAATGGCTTTCCAATGTGGATGTGAGATACTGCCGTAAATCAATATCGTCTTCAACCAATAGAATTACTTCCTCATTATTTACCAATGGTGGTGCGGCTTCTGCGACACGATTCGTGAGTAGGTGAATACAAAATTCACTACCTTGCCCAATCAGGCTTCTCACTTCGATTTTTCCATGATGGACGGCAACCAATTCTTTTACTATCGCTAATCCGATCCCGGTTCCCGGTAGTGAAGTACCATCGATTTGGAAAAAACGGTCAAATATACGGGTCAAATATTCTTCCGGAATCCCACTTCCGGTATCTTTTACTCGAAGAACCGACCAGGTGTTTAATCGGTCTTGTTCATAGGAAAGGCTAACGTCTATCGTACCGACCGTGGTATACTTATACGCATTGGAAAGCAGATTGTCCAAAATGATATGGACGATGTCTGCATCGAAGGTGGTTCTGATATCCGTGACGGGTAGGTGACCTCGGATTTGTAATTTCTCTTTAAGATTCAACTCCACGTATTTATTGACAACGTCTTGCACTACTTCTCCCAAATTGCCCTCATTCAAAACCAATGGTTTGTGTTGTGATTCTACTTTTCGGAATTCCAAAAGTTGATTTACCAAACTGAAAAGGCGGTTGGAGCTTTTTTGTATTACTTGAACTAGATTTTTCTGTTTCGGTGATAATGTTTTTTCTTCCAGTAGATCATCCAATGGGCCGAGAATAAGCGTGAGGGGCGTGCGGAGTTCATGGGTGATATTGGTGAAGAAATTTAGGCGCTCGGTCGTGAGCTGCTGTTGTTGTTGATGCTCTAATTTTTTTAACCGCAATTCTCCCTCGGCTTTGATTTTCCTTTGGTAGAAGAAAATGATGGCAAACAGTATACCGCCTCCAAACATGGTATAGATAACCTTGGCGTATGTACGGAGATAATATGGAGGCTTGATATCAATGGACAGACTGGTTATATCGCTTGACCAGTTTTCGTTTTTCTGACGGGTGCGAATAAGTAACTCATAAGTGCCGTAAGGAATATTTCGGAAATTTAAGGCTTGTTCATTTCCGATAAATGTCCATTCCTGATCACGTCCTTTTAACTGATAGCTGAACTCCGTCAAACCTTGAAGTGCATAGTCAGAAACACCAAATGTTATTCGAAAGCTGTTTTCGTTATGCTCTAATTTAATTTTATCGTGGTGGGGTATATATTTTTCTGTCTGTCGAGGTGATTCTCCGCCTTGAAAAGCTGTAAAGCTACCGATATAGATAGGAGAGGAGGTGAGTGTAATCGGAACGTCTTTTGGGTCAAAAAAACACAAACCATCCTGCATACCGAAAAAAAGTTGCCCCTGTTCATTTAGAGCAACACTATTATTCTTGAAACCACCCAATGGAATACCAAAATCCTGATCATAGCTAAAAAATCGTTTTTTCTCTGGAAGATACCGGAGAAGTCCAGATTTTGTAGAACACCAAATGTTGCCGTCCTGATCCTCCACGATAGCCTGTATAAAGAGCCAGGCATTCGTTTTTGGTGGTGTAATGATTTGTAACGCTCCTAACTTTTTATGGTTGCTTTGAAGCGCAATACCTTCATTAGTGGCTATCCAGATGTTATTTTTACTATCCCGGAACAAGTGGTTGATGCTGTTGCTTTTGAGTCCATTCGCAGATGTGAAATGAGCGATCTGTTTTTTGTCTGTATTAAAAACATAAATTCCCTGGCCGTAGGTGCCTACCCACATATTTCCATCGACGTCTTCTACGAGGGCTCGTGGAGCATAATCTCCTAAAGCCGGCTCATGGAGCGTTAACTTCTCTATTCGATCGTATTTCGGGTCGTAGATAACTACACCACGGTTGGTTCCGAACCAGATATGCCCCTTGTGATCCTCCGTAATCGTTCTTACTTCTGGAAGCGCGTCCAATACATTTAACGGCTTCCATTGCTTTGTGTTTGCATGAAAAAAGGATACGCCCTGATTTTTCAAACCAATCCACAAATTTTTGTTACGATCTTGAAAGCCGCTCAATAAGAAATCCTCATGCAGGGCATTTGATAATTTGGTAGTTCGGGAACTGGATTCGCTTACTTGAAGTTGAAGAAGTCCTTTGCCTTCAGTGACGAGCGTCATGGTATTTTGTGAACGGCTGACGATACCATTGATAATCGCGTTGGTTCCCTGTATTGTTTCAAAAAAAGGATTAAAATGGCTGATAAATCCGATTCCGCCTCCATAGAAAGCTAACCAAATATTTCCAAATTTATCTGAAGATATTTTTTGGATCGAAACATGTCTGCCAAGTCCAATATCTATACTGCGGATATCCTGTATAACTGGAATATCGCCGGCACTTTCGTATATTGGTTTAATAACATGGAGTTTTGAAGATTCTGTTCCTACCAAGATTTCCTGATTGATTTCGGCTAGCGCATAAATGAAAGGCTGGGCGATCGTATCTTTTGACAAGTTGATGCGCTTCAGTTTTCCGCTTATGGGATTATAGACCGTTAATCCCTTTCTGGTACCTATCCAAATGTTGTTTTTATGATCACAGAGCAGTACTTTGATTTCATTATGTGGAATACCGTGTTCGGCGTTGTCTACATGCAGGCGTTTTAATTGACCGGTTTGTTTGTTTAGTATGGAAACACCGTCATTTACGTGTCCAATATATAAAAGCCCCTGCTGATCCTCGACAATAGACCAGATACTGTTGCTGGGTAAACCGGGGACACTCTGCGTATCGAAGTGTTCGAATTCTTTCGAGACTTGGTTAAACTTTTCTACACCATGGTGGTATGTGGATAGCCAGATTGCACCATCACTACCCTTGAGGATATCCGTAATATCGTTTGTAGCGATTGATTTTTTATTTGCAGAATCGTGTGTGTAATAAGAGAATTTCCCACTTTTTATATCCAACACATTTAATCCATTTGCACGGGTACCAATATAGAGGTATTGATCGTCGTACAGCAGTTTATTTATCTCGTTGCTATTAATGGATGAGCCAACTTCTTGTTCAGATTTGTAATAATGGTCGAAAGAATTTGCGGCGAACCGATTTAACCCCAATTCAGTGGCAATCCATACAATCCCTTGGTTATCGTGTACAATATCTAACGCGTTGGGATTTGAAATACCTTGTTCCAATGATAAAAATTTCACATGCGGAAGTTGAGCATAGGAAACCCCATACTGCCAGAATAGGATAATAGCCAACAACCGAAACTTTTTCAATATGGTTGACACAATGGTGTACTATTCATGGTTGTAAAGTTTTTATTTCATCCTGCGACAAGGCTCGTTTATATACTTGCATGTCTTTAATCGCTCCTTGATATCCGCCTAGTATTATCTCGGACAGTGACAGTCCTGTTATCTCTATATTTTGGTCGATAAGCCCGTTGATATAAGTTTTCAATAGGCCTTTTTCGTAGGTTATTGCCAGTTGAAAAGTATCTAATTTTGTGGGTGGATGCCATTGTCCGCCTGTTCCTCTGTTTTTCGTTTTCCATACGTCAGCAGTTCCTAATGCATTGATACTTTTGTAGGTATCGTTCTTAATCTCTAGATAAGGTTTAGGGTGTTCGCTCTTTTCAAGTCTATAGATAAACGCGTCGGTCTCCAGTAGTTTACCGAAGTAAGCGTCGTGATCGATCGATAAGGTCATCACCATACTGAATTGTTTGGATTTTCGTACGCGGATGTTCTCGCGATGTTCGACGGAAATTTTACCTGGGCTTTGCTGTAATATTTTTCCTTTTGCGATATGGATATTGCTGGTTGGAATGGACATGTTTGTATGTATCCCCGTAGGATAGCCCTTTGGGCGTGATGAGCTGACGATCCAATCATAATAATCGCCGTACATCCAAGCTAATCTTAAATCATTTTTCGTGTGGGCAATTGCAAAGGGACGAACATTGTTTTTCGGCGAGTCAAATGTGAGCTGTTTGGTGGATACCAATTTTCCATCTACATCCACGGTAAACTTTTTCAGTTCGTATATATTGCCATGTTTTCCATTTACCGGAACGGAACCGTAAATGATAGCTGGATTGGCTTTGTCGATGGCCATACCTCCACTATAGCACTTCTCGATATCAGGTGTCTGATGAAAATGACCTCCTGCATTGGATAAGTATGTTTTTTGCCATTCCTGCCCGTTCCATCTGACATGATAATAATCATGCGACTTCTTATCTTCACTTATTCGTACCATGGCAATAACTGGGTGATCTTCATCCTGCACAGAGATTTCCCATAGCCAATTTCGGAAAGGAGCATCTTCCACGACAGCGTCGGGATAGCTGTTTTTATAGGCGGGAGTGGCGTCTACTTCGTGTAATGTTCCGTCGCCAATGGTGGCCAATGTTTGTCCTTTAATATCTTTTAAGTCCAATGTCTGGATGTCTATATAGTTAAAATAGATATAGTTGACAGGTTGATTGTCTGGGTGGGTGGTCGTATAAGCTAAGTATATTTTGTCTTTCCCATTGGACATGTATTTTGCATACGGTCTAACACCTCTTTTTCCTTTTTGCGACTGCACAATCTGATAGGGACCGCGATCAAATTGAACAACATCATTTTTATCAGGCAGGGTGAGACGTGCGACTGTAGGGTGCCAGCCTATTCCACGCCAACATAAATATATATGGTCGGGATCATCGGAAAGGATAAACGGCGATGGATAAGTCGTATTGTGGTCTGTCTCCAACCGCACTTCTCTTCCCAAAGTCGTTATATCACCAGGTTTTTGGGAAACACGATAATAGAAACAGCTTTCATCGGTATGACGCGAATAGAAAACCATGATACGCTCGTCGGGTAAAACCAGAAAAGTCGGATTATCATGGTCATCCGGTTGAAACCATGAACGAATCAATACTTCGTTTGTGGTATTGGTGAGATGGTTGATTTGGGTCGCTTTGATATTACCGTGTATATCGATATAGCCGATATAGGTCGTGTTGATCGTTCCCTCCTCATTTTCATAAGAAATAGCACGGGGGTCGGCGAACCAGCACCAAGCACCTTCTTCGGTGAGTGTGTTTGTCTGTATACCTTCTTGTCCCCACGCTGTTATAAATAAGAGAAGACAGCTTATCGATAGAAAATATGTTTTTCTTTTCATTTAGTTTTATTTTTTCTCCTTAAAGCGGATGACGGTCAACGAATAAGGCTGTAGTTTAAAGTTATTTAGATCGATTTTTGTATCGATCGGTTTAGCGTCTTTATCCGCTGGTGTTCCCGAAAGTATAGTCGCTTTTACGTTTTCGCTATCCACAGCCAGTTCGGAAATATCGGAGGCCATAGCAACTTCTACAG
The DNA here is from genome assembly GCF_014692525.1 of Sphingobacterium chuzhouense. Classification (GTDB taxonomy): domain Bacteria; phylum Bacteroidota; class Bacteroidia; order Sphingobacteriales; family Sphingobacteriaceae; genus Sphingobacterium; species Sphingobacterium chuzhouense. Next base: position 291,800 of record NZ_JACNYL010000003.1, on the reverse strand, counting down.
GTAATAAATTGACCAGCTTCAGGATAATATCGCCCGAAACTTCATCTCGTACGATCGATTTTCCTATACGTTTCCGGACGTTGTCGTCGCTGTTATTTAATTGGAGGTCGCTAAAAATATATGCGTTGCCCGCGTGTTGCCCGAATAATTGCTGCACGTAGTAACCCACAGTGGGGTTCACTTCGGTGTTGTCAAAATAAATAAGGTCTGGATTCCACTGCGTGTTACCTGTTTTGGCCAAAAGGGGGGCATAGGATGTCATGGCGACGATATCGCCGTTACGCTCGATATTGCAGAGATGGAGCGCTTCCGCCAAGGCTGTTTCGATGGTGCTGGCCCGGCTGGGGATATGGGCGGCATACTCGCCGAGATAAACCTTTGCGTTTGAGCGATCGTATTTGTCGTAAAAATCCTGGTTGTGGATGTACCAACCTGGCGGATTATAATAATGTTCATCCATATAAGGTATCTGTAACGTCGAGGCTAATTTCCATCCCTCGATATAGTCTGTCCCCTCATAAAAAGGTCCTGCCGTTCCAATAACATGGATTTCGGGATGTTTTTCCTTAATCGCATTGTATATCATGGTAAAGCGTTCTTCGAAAATATCTGTGATCAGGTCTTCATTCCCAACACCGATATACTTTAGGTTGAAAGGCTCAGGATGGCCGGCTTCTGCTCTTTTCTTTCCCCAAACCGTATTTACACCCCCATTGGCGTATTCGATAAGATCCAGAATATCTTGTACATAATCGCCCATTTCTTCCATCGGAATTCCACACTGTTGCCCAGCAAGAGCGTGTCCGTTGTGTGCAGAATTCTGACAAGGGACACCCGCGGCAACGACGGGGATCGGTTCTGCTCCAAGATCTTCGCAAAATTGGAAGTATTCGAAATAGCCCAGACCGTAGGACTGGTGATAGCCCCAAATGTTTCGCTGGTGTTTACGGGCCTCGAGTGGCCCTATGGTATGTTTCCAGTGATAGATATTATCGATGCCGTTGCCATGCGCGACACAGCCACCCGGAAAACGTACAAAACGAGGTTTCATATCCGCAATGGTCTGTGCCAAATCTGCGCGGAGTCCGTTTTTATGATTGCGGAAGGTGTTTTCCGGAAATAGGGAAACCATATCGAGATTTACTTTACCTGCTTGTTGCAGCTGGATGACTAGTCTGGCGTTTTTAACTGTAGCACTGGATGTCAAGGTCAATTCGTGTTTTTTCCAAGTTTTAGATAATCCTTTAATGGTGGTCTGACCGATTGCTTTTCCATTTGCATCCTCTAGCCGTATTTGGAGATTGACAGTATTGGCGTCCGGTGCACGCGCAAACAACGAAAGGTTATATTTTTCATTCGCACGGACAGCGATGCCGCCAAAACCTTCGTTAGCGAGTCCACCACCTGCAGTGGCTTCAAGTGTAACGTAGTGTTTGTTGTTGATATGGATAGGCGAAACCGTGTCTATCGATAGTTTACTGTGGGCATCGTAGGCGTTCCATGCCGTCAGGCTATTCCATTCTTTTCGGATATCGGGAGCATATTCAAATCCCCGGTTTTGAATGAGTTCGGCATAAAGACCACCGTCAGCCGCATAGTTGATGTCTTCAAAGAATATACCGACCAAAAGATCACTGATTTGTCTGGTGTCATCTTTTCTTACGTTGATGGTCGCTTTTACGTCCTTTAAATCATGAAACCGCTGGCCATCATCCGTCATTCTTTCACTATTCAATTTCGCTTTATATGCAGCCAGCTGCTGAGCTTTGATGATATTATCTACGGTATGCCAAGCTACTTTGTGAAGTGTTCCCGACTGTTCTCCATCGGGTAGCGTAACTTTTTCTTTTTTCGGTAAAAAGGATGTTGTTTTTTTTGCAGCGGAATAGTGCTTAAAATCTTTGGTGGTCACAAAATAGGCTTGTTTTTGTCCTTTGTTACTTGTCCAGCTAATCGTATAAACATCGTTTGTATCGTCGTATGCAATCATTGGCTCCAGGCAATTTCCATTCGATAAAACAAGCGGATAAGATTGCCTGCTCCATGTAACAAGATCGGACGAGCTGGCATGGGCAAAAGCGCCGTCTTCATTATTCAAGCTCCATACGCAATGCCAGGTGCCGTCCGGTGCGCGAAATAAAAAAGGATCAAACATTTTCTTCTCTGCTCCCCAAGGACCGTAGTCTGATTTTACAAAACTATGCTCTGGCCCGACGGGATGCCAGGTGTGTTTATCTAAACTCCAGGCAACATGTAGGCCGTTATGGTAATTATTTTTTGCTGTGCCATAAACAAAAATATAGGCAGAGTCCGGTTCGTTTGCGAAAAGAGAGCTTTGCCCTGAAAAAAATAGACATAATACAAAAAAGGAAATAACGACTTTTCTCATAAGATATTTGGTATTCATGATCTTCATTTTAGTTTATATGTTACAGGTCGCTTTGCGAAACACTGGTTAACCTAATACAAATGTAAAAATAACATTTATTTTGAGTAATGAACTTTTGTTTCAAAATTGTTTGATGATGATTCAATTGAAGTCTTTTATGGCGTTGAGCTTCTGTTTTTTTGTTTGTAACAAAAAAAACCGGTGCTAGCTAAAAGATAAGCTAGCACCGGTTTAGAGCGAATTATGTCAAGATGTATGACTTACTATTTGCTATTAAAATAATCCTCAAGTGCTACACGGTCGACATAGGAGATCGTTGCTTTTCCATTTGCGATACTCTTTGTTTTTAAAAACTTTTCTTTGAGCTGATCGGGAGTCATGTTCTTTTTAAACTCGAATACATTGTTCGTTTTCAAGCTGTCTGTATTCGCGTAGCTACCATAAAATCTGTTTCCTTTGATCAGGTTGTCTGTAGATTTTTGCAGATCGATATTCGAAGGCTCTACTGCAATAAACTCGTTTTCCAATATTTTCGTTTGGTTTGCAAAGCCACCCCACGAATCTGATGTGATCACAGAACGGTGGGTATCTTTGGTAAGTTTGTTGCCCGCGAAAATAAGGTTGCGAAAGATGGTTGTCTGCTTTACCGGACCGGCAATATGTATGGATGGTGAAAACATTCCTATTCGGGTAGGTTTCGTGCGTTGGCCGTCATTAATACTGAGGTTATATTGTACGAGGGTTCCGATATTTCCTATCTGTTCGGTCGACTCGCCGGAATTACAGATCAGGACGAATCCACCATCATTGTCATGACTGTAATTGTACTGTATCGTCGTATTGGTACAGTTGTAGTCCGAGTCAAATCCTTGTGCATCCCAAGGCGCCTTGTGGTCGCTTACCTCATTAAACTGAATGGTCGTATTGTCGCAACTCCATGGCCAGAACCCGGCAGCAGCCTCTGTCTTTGGCAAGGTGCCGGGACAATCCATCATTTTATTGAATTCGATTAAGGTGTTAATACACCCAATGGGTACGATGCCGTCACCGGGTACGCCCCGGATCAAGTTGTTTCTCACAACGGTGTTCGTGCTCGGAAGCCATCGTTCATCCCGCTGCCAGTGTGCGTTCCAAATCATGGCGTTCCGTTGGCAATTGGTGATTGTACAATGTTCTATAGTCAAACCGTCGAAATTGGAGCGTTTCTTTTCTCCCCGGCTCTGAATAAGTATACCGGAACCGCCACCAGCTTCTTTCACCAAACTCCCATTAACATCCCGGATATCAAGAGAGCGTAAGATAACCGACTTCGACGTACCATAATCAATTGATTCTAATTTGACGCCGGTTCGTGTCGCCAAATCGGAAGAACCATGGTTCACGATTTCTAAATCGGTGAGGATTAAATACGAACTGTTAAAAACACGGATGGCATACAGAGAATTGTCGGGAGCATTGATGACAGGTTTATCACCGGCGCCGTAAGCAGCTATAAGAATAGGATTGATAAAGCTCCCTTCGCCGTTGAGTTCCAAGACTTCATGGAAAATAGTGCCACGTTTCAAAAGAACCGTATCTCCAGAGAGCAACTGTTTGGTGTTAACATTTTTAAACGTTTGCCAAGCAGATAGCTCTGTAAGACCATTATTGTTGTCATTTCCATTTTCAGCGTCCAGATAATAAGTTGCCGCTTGTAAAAAAAACGGGATGATGCCGAGTATTAAAATTAAAATTCTTTTCATTTTTACTTCCAAAGATTATGTTGTTCCATATTTTTGTTTGCATCTACTTCTGCTTGTGGGATAGGCCAGATATATTCCTGTTCTCCGCGATAGTTTCTTTTTTCATATAAAAAATAGGTTCCGATATTCGAGTACAATCCACGTTCTGCCTCGATTCTATCGACTGCGTTTTTTAATTCCTTCCAACGATACAGATCGAAGAGACGCAGGCCTTCGAAGGCCGTTTCAACCCGTCGTTCGTGCCGGATCATCGCGCGTAGTTCATTTGTTGTAAGACCAGCTCCTTCAACGTCTTCGACTTTGGGCATACCTGCACGTTCACGCACCTGGTTGATATAGCTAAAGAGCTCGGATTCCGAATATCCTCCTTTCTCCAATAACGCTTCCGCCAAGGAGAGCAGTACCTCTGCGTAACGTATCACGTAAAAATCCTGCCCGGAGTCCCAGGAATCGTTGGACGATTGAAGCGGATTAAAATATTTAAACACATAAACGGTAGAGCGGGAGGGAGCAGCACCGCCATAAAACGCTGCATTGTTATTGCCCCACTTCATGCCGGGAACGAATAAGGTTGCTTTTAAGCGTGGATCGCGGTTTTCATAACGGACAGGATCGGGGCGATCGTTTTTCAAGTCGTTAGGCCCTTCTCTATACAGAGCCGATTCACCAATAGGCTTCCCGTCCAAGCAGTAGAAATCGTTCGCCAGATCCAGACTGCCATTCTCAGCTTCCAACGGGGTATCATAATGCGCTGCAAAGGAAGACCCTTCCTTGAGTCCCGGGCCTTCGAATCGCACACCGAAAATAATTTCGTTGCTATTCTCGGCAGATTGGGTAAACAATCGCGTGTAATCCGTATAAAGCCCATAAGTTCCTAAATCGACTACTGCTTTATAGGCATCGACTGCCTCATCCCAGCTCTCATTGTATAAGGCAAGCCTTCCGAGAATAGCTAATGCAGCGCCTTTGGTTACCTGTCCTCGCTGTTCCGGAGTAACGGGTAGGACTTCAATCGAAGTTTTTAGATCTTGTGTTACTTCTCCTACAATTGCGGCTCTTTCTGTTTTCGGCTGGTCCGCATTCTCCATGGTTAACTCTTCCCGAATGAACGGTACATCGTTGTAAGTCATCGTCAAATTGATATACATCAGCGAACGGATAGTTACGGCCTCCGCTTTCATTATTTCTTTTTTGCTCGCATCCATTTCAATATTATCGATACGGCTGATGAGGGTATTGCACCGATTGATGACTTCGTAACATGCTGACCAAAAGTTACCTATCAGGGAACTCGTGGGGGTATGGATACCGTTCGCAATATCGTAGCCGGCCATCCATCCATCCCAGTTGAAATGCCCTCCGTTGTCGGTTAAGTTATCCATCATGGCGAAACCTTTTTCCCAGGGACCACCATTATATAGGTAATTGTTCTGAAGGCCGTCATAACAAGAAGTGAGTCCCATTACAGCATCTTCTTCTGTTAGCCAGAAAGTTTCGTTGGAGATTCCCGTCAGGGAGTTTCTGTCCAGAAATTTGTCACTGCAGTTTGTACCCAACAGGCATAGCAGTACAGCGTATATATATAAATTCTTCATAGCTTTTAATTAAAATGTCAGGTTAATCCCAAAAGAATAGGTTTTTGTGTTTGGGTGGACATCGTTTCTCATATCCCAGCTGGCTTTCTCGGGATCATATTCTTTAATGTCACTAAACGTTAATAGATTCGTGCCGGCTAAAAACATACGCAGTTTCGATGCGCCAATTTTTTGTGCCAATGACCCATCCAGGTCATAACCGATTTCCAAGCTTTTTAAACGGAGATAATCACCTTTCGTCAGCCAAAACGAAGAATACCTATCATTGAACGGGGAGCCTAAGCGGGGCATCGATCCGTTGACATTCTCTGAACTATACCGATCTAGCCATCTTTTTGTTAGATTGCCGCCATTGGAGATGGTGGTCTGTTCCCAGTTGAACCTATCAAGCCCTCCGATACCTTGCCAGAACATGGAAAAGCCAATATTTTTATATTGAAGTCCTAGATTAAACCCGTATTCAAGTTTAGGAAAAGGATTTCCTATAATAGCCCGGTCACTATCGTTGATATTCCCGTCTTGGTTTACATCCAGGTACATAATATCGCCCAATTCCGGAGCGGTGTCAAACTGTGTTATAATCTTTTCTGTTCCATTTATATTTGTGGTTCTATTCAGATCGTCAGCGGTGCGGTAAAGTCCGACTGCAATCAGTCCGTAATAGGCATTTATCGGATTTCCTTCGCGATTAATGGTATTAGTTCCATAGTTGTCTATTCCACGATTGTCGATTATCTTATTCCTTACGGCAGATAGGTTTAATCCGACGTTCCATTTGAAATCGTTCTTTCCATCGGTATAAGCACCGATAAGCTCCCAGCCTTTATTTTGGACCCTTCCAGCATTTTGATATGGAGCTGAAAGCGATCCGAGAAAAGATGGTGCCATGGCAAGGCGCAAAAGAATATCGGAAGTTTGCTTGTTAAACCAGTCGAAGCTTAGCGAGAATTTATTTGAAAAGAGTGTTAGGTCTATCCCAATGTCCGTTATTCGTGTGGTTTCCCATTTTATCTTGTCATTGGCAAGTTCTGTTTTTCGTAAACCGGTAGATAATACATCTCCGAAATAGTAATTACCACCTACCTGCAGGGCTTGTGAAAAGGCATAGTTGCCGATCTCCTGATTTCCGAGCATTCCCCAGCTTCCCCGAAGTTTTAGGTTGGAAATGAATGCCACATTTTCCATAAACGGTTCCCGATCGATGTTCCATCCGGCGGAAACCGATGGAAACGTACCGTAGCGATGTTCCCGCGGCATCCGTGACGATCCATCATGCCGTACATTCAATTCCAACAAATATTTGGAATCATAGTTATAATTGATTCTGCCGAAGAATGACTGCAGTGCTGTTTCATAAGCAGAACCGGTAACTGCTGGATTTAATGTGCCTGCATCGATTTCGTATATATTATCCGTGGGAAAGTTTTGAATATAGGCTGAGCCCAGATCCGTTCTGCTTAATTGCGTAGAATGGCCGGCTAAAACGTCCAACCGGTGTGCAGATTGCTCATAATGATAGGTGAGAATATTTTCGTTGAGCAATGTCGTAGACTTCTCACTATAGTCGTTTAAGCTATTTGTCTGATTCCGCATTAATAGACTGCCCTCTGCATCGTAAATTGCCGTTCTGGGTGAGAATGTCGAGATATCCTGTCTAAAAATCTTGTAACCTAGATTCGATTGAAAGGACAAATTCTTTACGATTTCAATCCCTGCAAATATTTTTCCATCGAAACGTGTATTCTCAAAAGTTTTATTGCCCAAATGTAGAGACTCTATAGGATTCTTAAAAATAGTATGGGAAAGTGAGGTTCCGTCGACATATCCATAATGTCCGTTTGAATACCGAACAGGTACGGTAGGACGTGTAAACCAACTGACCATGCGCATAAGCCCTTCTCCCGAAACTTCGGTAATCGGTTCTTGAATATCCTGTTTGCTGCCGGATAGATTTAAACCTACATTTAACCGTCCGAGTTTCGAGTCGACGTTGGAGCGGAATCCATATCGGTTGTTGCCTGTATTCAACATAATGCCATCCTGATCCATATATTGACCCGAGATCATGAAACGCGAATTCTCATTGCCACCGTTTACGGAAAGGTGATGGTGATGCATGCCGGCAGTTCGGAACATTTCATCAAGCCAGTCCGTATTCGCAAAACGATCGGGATCCGTTCCGTCTGTTATTTTTTGTAACATTTCGGGTGTGTATACTTCGGCGCTCTTTGCCTCATTGAATGCTGTCGCCCACTCCCTTGCATCAAGATAATCGGTCATGATATTGGGCTGCTGAATGATATAGTTTCCGGCATACGAAATCTGTGTTTGTTGTGCCTTTCCCCGTTTAGTTGTTATCAGAATAACACCATTCGCCGCCCGAACGCCATAGATAGAAGCTGATGCCGCGTCTTTCAGCACGGTTACATTTTCTATATCGTGAGGCGCAATATCAGCAATTTGGGACACGGTACTCTCGATTCCATCGATAAGGACCATCGGATTGTTATTATCGCTCAGTGTACCGATTCCGCGGATTCGGATTTCCGGACTGTCTTTACCCGCTTGTGCACCATTGTTGGTTAACACCATGCCCGGTAGCCGTCCCTGTAACATGTTGGTGGGATTTGCTATCGGAGCGTTTGCGACATCCTCAAAATTGACGGATGCAACAGAACCCGTTAGATTGACTTTCTTCTGCGTACCATATCCTACGACGACGGTCTCTTCCAGGATATTCTCCGATGGTGAGAGCTGTATTATTTTTTTGCCCGTTAGCGTGGCAGCCCTTACTTCCGATGTCTCATAGCCGATATACGTTACGATTAACACCGGATCTGCTACGTTCGTAACAATCTCAAAACCGCCGGAAGCATCTGTTGTTACTTTTTTGTCGTCGCCACGGACGGCTATAGTAGCACCAGCTACAGGTTGGTTGTTTTCATCGACTACCTGACCAGATACATGTTGCTGTAATATAGCTTTGGATGGCGCTTTTGGCGATGGTGCGATAACAATAGTTTTATCGGATAAAGTCCACGTTAGATGATGGTTTTTTAATATGGCCTCCATGGCATCCGGTAGCTCTGCATTCCGAATGTCGACAGAAATACGTGTATTGGCAATATTGGCTCCCCGGAAGAAATAGGTGTATCCCTGTTGTTTTTGAATAGATCCCATAATATTTTTCAGCGTCTGGTTGTTTGCTGCAACATTTATCCGCTGGGCATTCACACGTGCCACGCATTGGAACACCGAGAGAATTATCAGAAAGATCGTTAATTTCATAAGAAAAAAGATTCGAAACACAAAGCGGTAACAAGACCACCTCAAAAATGGTTTAAAAAACATAGATTTGTAATGTTAGATTGGTAACTAAGTTTATAAGCGCTAAGTTTTCCACTTAGCGGAAGCCAGTCGACACTTTTCTCCGGGTGATGTTGGTGGCATCGCCCGGTTTATTATGGTCGACTTGGTGTTTATCTGCGGCTATGCTGATTGTTTTATAATTTCCTCCTTTCTGCTTGTGGCTAATAAGTTTGTTCGTCCTGAATAATTAATTTACGGTGCGTTCCTTGTGCTTCTAACTTAAAATTTAAGCCACTCTTTTTTAAGATATCAAGAACTCCGCTTAGGTTTTTCCCCCTATCGATTATGCCAAAAAACTCGAATTTAGGCGTTGTGCCTTCATAAACAATATCGATATCGTACCATTTTGCAAGTTGAGAAAAAGCTTCTTCTGGAGATACGCCATCAAAGTAAAACTGTCCGTTTTTCCAGGCGATAAATTGTTCAACATCGACTTTTGTCTTTGAAAAGCGCTTCCCATTAAATATACTCTGTTGTCCGGGGGTAAGTACTAATGGGGCTTCTTGGATATTTTCGCTTCCCAATGCGACTTTTCCTTCGACCAATGTTGTTATTATTTCTTTTCGTTCATCATAGGCTGATATGTTGAACTTTGTTCCGAGTACCTTTAAGGTCTGGTTCTTCGATTTTACAATGAAAGGAATCTCATCCGTAGAAACTTCAAAATAAGCTTCTCCTTCCAATTCTACAGCGCGCTGGTTTCCTTCAAAGTGTAATGGATAATGGAGTTTGGAACCAGCGTTCACCCAGACTTTTGTCCCATCGGATAAGGTGACATGGTACTGGCCACGTAGAGGGACTTCTAATGTGACGATGGCGTTTTGTGGGGCGGAACTGTTTGCTATTTCGATCTTTCGTCCGTCTGCATAAGAAATAGTAGTGTTGTCAGCGATGATGCCGTCTGCATCGTTGTCCAAATCTATTGTCTTTCCGTTTGGTAACTTTAAAATCGCTCGATTGGTGCCGGGGGCGATGTCGGAAAAATGTGTAGAATGGTTCTCGGATGGGTAGGGCACATCGCTCGTTTGTTTGATATAAACATATATTGAGCTAAAAAGAATAAGTATCGCCGCAGCATACTTTATCCAATTTAGTGCGCGTTTTGAACGAGCTCTAATGGGTTTTGGTTGCTTTTCGTCTTGTCTGGTACGTTCTTTGATCTTTTCGGTTAGGGCAGTTAGCTTCGTGCCCTCTTTTTGACGTTCGGCGATCCGATTATAAATGGAAAGATCTGTGAAAACTTTATCGGCCGTCTCTAACTCCGAAAGCAGTTTAACATTTTCGGCATCTGCATTTAACCACTCACGAAATAACAACGATTCTTCTGTTGTGAGTTCGTTATGAAGATATTTTTTTATAAGGAAAGCTATCAATTGTGTATCCAGCATCTTTCTTGTTTTTTAATATATACCGGATTTTAAAGAGAATCTTAGTAAAAAAAGAAAAATAATTTAGGGGTGATAAAAATAGGCCAGGAGCAGCACACTGTATAGCTCAAATTTCTTCTTTTTTAAAAGTAGGCGTAAAGTAGCTTGGGCTTTTGATTTTGCATAAAATACATTGTTTTTACTGGTTTTTAAGATATCACAGATCTCCTCTGTTGAATAACCATCCAAAAAGCTCATTTTAAATATCAATGCTTGTTGTTTAGGTAGCTTTTCAAGTTCGTCATAAATTAATTTGAGGAATTCAGCGTAAATAATTTTCCGATTTATATCATTATCATCGGCAATGGTCAGTGATTCTAAATCATAGTCTAAAACGGGTTTGTTTTTTTGCTTGTCAAGATAATTCAGACATGCATTTCTGGTTACCCGGAATAAAAAATTCTGCAAATGCAATTCATTTTTTAAAAGATGTCTGTTGTGCCATAGCTTCACAAAGCTATCGCAAGCAATCTCTTCTGATAACTGTTCGTCCCGAACATGCTTATAGGCGAAAAAGGTCAACGTCTGGATGTTGTTCTTGATATAATAATCCAACGCTGCTTCATCGCCCTTTTGTAACCGATCAAAATAATTTTTCCGTTCGTCCATAACCAAAGCTTGTGGTGAATATACTATTTTGCTATTCCTCCCGCGACGTTTTCTGATATTCCGAAGGCGTCATTCCAAATTCTGCTTTAAAACAAGTAGAGAAATAACGGGGATCCGAAAAGCCGGTGGCGAATGCAACTTCACTAACAGAAATAGATTTATCTTTTTCCATCATCTGGCAAGCATGTTTCAATCGGATATTTTTAACAAATTCACTTGGCGATAGATCCAATAGCGCCTTTGTTTTTCGATAAAGTGTGGATTTGGATAATCCGAGCGCGTTACCAAGCGCCACGACATCAAATTGATCATCGGTGAGATTTTCCTCTACAACACTGATCATCTTTTCGAGAAACTGTTCATCTTGCGGCGTATAATCCAAAGAAGAAATATTGATTTGTGGGCTTGCTTTGAAGTCTTCCTGTTTTGTCCGCTTGTGTACTAAAAAACTATGTATACGTGCTTCTAAAACCTTGAGGTCAAAAGGTTTGCTGATATAACTGTCGGCACCGGCTTGATAACATTCTATACGGTCGTCTATACTGTTTTTAGCTGTTAATAAGATAACGGGGATATGGTTTATTTCGGGATCTTGTTTAACACGGCGGCATAAGGTTAAACCATCCATAACGGGCATCATAATATCACTGATGACAATATCGATTTCCTGTTTCTGTAAGATAGCCAATGCTTCTTCACCCTGCTGGGCGGTAACCACATGGTACGTTCTTGAAAGCACACTCTGCACCGTTTGTAATAAATCTATATTATCCTCGACGAGCAAAATCGTGATATCGTTCCTGCCTTCTACCTGTGGAAGCGGTGTAATCGAAGAATCTGGTACTTCTTTTAACAAATTGGCCGAATCAACAAAGCTGTCGTGTAATTCGCGTAATTCCTCCGCTGTATAGGCTGCTTTTTCAACAGGGAGACATACCGTGAACGTAGAACCTTCGCCTACTACACTAACTACTTCAATAGAGCCATGATGAAGCTCCACAAGCTCTTTTGTTAATGCCAATCCAATACCATTCGTTTCTTGTTGTTTAGCCTGTCTATTATTATAAAACGGAATGAATATTTTATCCAGCTCCGTCTGCGCAATGCCCATACCGGTATCTTGTACGTTGACAACTAAATGAAGAAATTCTTGTATACGTTCGGTATGAAATGCAAGTTTTATGCTCCTTCCGCTGGGTGTATATTTAAAAGCATTTGATAGGATATTAAAAATAATTTTATCAAGCTTATCCGCGTCAAAATATCCTTCAGGTATACAATTCCCTTGAATAACCTCGAAGTCCATGTTTTTACGTTTAGCTAGCGGACTGAAATAAATCGTGCAGATATTGGTAATAAAAGCGATAAGATCTTCGCGTCCTACACGTAGTGCCATCTGTTGATTTTCAACCCGCTTAAAATCTAATATCTGTTGTAGAAGCCTTTTCAATCTGTCTAGGTTAAACCGCATTTTGTCAAATTGGGAAAGGTTCTTCTTCGTGATCATCTGCACATCATCGATCAGACAGGATATAATGGTAAGTGGTGTTAACAATTCGTGCGATATATTGGTGAAGTAGCTCAATTTGGTCTGTACAAGCTTATTGGCGTTTTCTTTTTCGATTTGAGCGATCCGAAGATCACTTTGTAACTTGAGCCGATTAACATAAAATCTGATAATGCCGTAGGCAATACCTAAAGCAAGTAATGCATAGAGCATATAAGCTAGATTACTTTCGTAGAATGCCGGTTTCTTGCGGATTTGCAGGCGTGTTACTTCCGAACTCCACTGATTGTCTAAATCTGTTGCTTTGATCAGGAATGTGTATTGCCCTTTCCCCAGATTATTGTAGGTTGCAAATAGACGTTCCCGAGGTGCGTATACCCAATCTTTATCAACTCCCTCTAATTTATAGGCATATCTTATTTTACCCGGGTGCGTATACTCAAAAGAAGAAAACAGAATCTCTAAACTTTGATCTTCCGGCTCGAGCACAAGCGATTTTCCACGAAAATCATATTTCGCATGGAGACTATGGGATATAGCAGATTGGTTATTGATTTTAATATCAGAGATAACCACAGCGGATTTATGATTCGGTGCAAAAGAAGATTCCCAAAATTGGACAATGCCATTATATCCACCAAAATATACGGTTTTACGAGCTTTATCCGCCGTAAAAGCACCTTTTGTAAACATACTGATCGGGATACCATCGCTACGGCTATATTCAAAGATACGGTTGTCCTTGGGTAATAATTTATATACTGCCCGGGTGCTGGAGAACCATACCGTACTATCCAGGCAAACCACATGCAATATTTGATTGGGAGATAGCAGTTGACTATTTGCATATTCCTGTACCCGCCCGTTTTCCGTATGAAACGAAAGTAACCTGTTATCTTTTGTCCCTATCCACAGGTATCCACGGCTGTCCGCGTCCATTGTTTCCATCTGGTCGGTTTTTAATCCGACTGTTTCTTTGCCTATACGACGTGTGGATTTCCAGCTCGCATGGTTGTCCACTTGATAAATACCGTGATCTTTTGTGGCAGCCCATATATTGCCTCGGGCGTCTTGGGATATAGCTACAATATATCCGTTTATACCCTCTACTTGATATAATTGTTCGTTTCCTGCTTTTCTGTACATCATGCCGCGGGTAGTTCCGATCCATAAATTCCCCTTTGTATCTTGAAAAAGATGGTGGGGAACACCAATCTCATTAGCATATTGGGCTAAATCAATTGTGCGTAACAGTGTGAGGTTTCCACTTTCTTTTCGGAACACGTTCATGATCGTTCCATATGCACCGCCTACCCACAGTTCATCATCCACCTCCAACGCACAATTAACCGCCCGTATCGATAGCAAGTCCTTAAAACGGAGATTGCTATAAGTCTCTAATTCATTCGTTCCCGGGATAAACTTTCCTAAACCGATGCGTTCCAGATTGAACCACAATTGATTTTCATGGTCCTGGTAAAGCATATTGAAGTTTGGCGATATATTATATCTTTGCTGAACCTCAGGCAACTCAAAGCTGCGCATAACTGGTTTGTCAAAGCTAATGGTAGATATCCCTTTACCGCTTATAGCGAGCCATAGCGTGCCGGAGCGATCTTGGTAGATATCTTGGAAAAAATTAGACGTATATTGAAACAGGTGGGAGAAATTAAGTTCTTCGATGATATTGTTATCATTGTATTGAAAAGTAGAAATACCCGAATAAGATAAAACCCAGATATATTTCTTTGCATGGTCTTGTATGATATTATATACCAGGTCTTCCTTTCCAACTTCCCGTCTTTTATTTTTGATGATAATTTCCCGGTACATGTTTTCTTTGTCTTCCGGATTGAAGAGAAAAAGACCATCTCCCCAGGTGCTTATCCAAAACTGTCCCCGGTCATCCTGCATTATTTTAAAAGGATTGTTCCGGATTCCTATGCGCGGAAAAGCAACAAATTGCTGCTTTCTTTTATCTAATTTATAAAGCCCCGCGTCCCAGATACCTGTCCATATCTCTCCATTCTGGTCTTGGAATATAGCGTTGATACTTCCGGGCGGGATAGAATTTTTATCTCCCGGCTTGTGCTCAAATGCGGCGTATAAACTAAAGTCTTTATTGTACACATAAATCGCGTTGGTCGTTCCTACCCAAATTTTGGATTCTTTGTCTACCAAAATGGTCGCAACGCGGCGTCCTTTTAAGTTTGCATCTGGAAATGGTAAAATACGATACGTTTTCTTCTCTAATACATAAAGACCATTTTCGGCACCTAATAAGAGCTGACCGGCGTTTTCGTTAATGGTCAAGATAGTTTGGTGGGGCGCAACCGTTCCATCTTCGTCTTGAAGCTTAAATGTTAGCAGATTGTAAGCGTCGAACCGGCTTAAGCCGTAGGCTGTAGCAAACCATATATAACCCTCGCTATCTTGGAATGTTTTATTTACTGTTAATGAAGGAAGCTCCTGCTCAATTTTTACAGGGGAAATCCCGATTTGCTGGGCAAAAGAGGGATATACTCCTATGTAGAAGAAAATAAGAATAAAGTGGTATGCTAATGCTTTGGTCACGATTTATGTTTATCTGTCGGACAAAGGTACGGAAATGCTACAACTAAAACGGCGATAATCAAACGGGATAAACCCTTAACTAATCTGCTTTGATGATTCTTATTTCGAGTATTTTATGGCTGGTTGATGGCGTATCGGCAGCGATCTTGACTTGGAAGGTTGCCGCTTTGTTGCTATTTGGCGGAATAGCGATCACGGCCGTCTTGACCTCACCGGAGCCCAAATTATCCTGTGGTAGCTTTCCGATCTCCTTATCGTTGATGAGAACGTTCGTTTTTCGGTTTTCCTCGTCTAAATATCTGATAAATAATTGTACGTTTTCCTTTGGATCGGTTTTAACGGCATAACTAAACCAACCTTTTGCCTCTCGCCAGCGGACGTCCTCTATACTGCCTGCCTGCGTGTTTTCTTCTTTGATGAAATGATCTGATTCTGGCTGTTGTTCACCGCTAACAACCCGGTCGATCGTTATACCGGCCAAACGCAGTGATTCTCTTTCTTCGCGTTCTGTTTTTTCTTGGAGGGCAGCAAGCTCTTCCTCCGTTGCCTGCGGCCAATAAATGATATATCGGGCCTCGTGCGTTTTGTAAAACGGTTCAAGTTCCATACTAAGCTGTTCTTTTCCTAACCGTAGACCAGAGAGTTTAAAGCGTAGCAGACCATTGTCTACTCTTTTTACCAAATTAGGAATGTTATCCGGCCGAGTAGTTAAGATAGGCATATCGCGTAATGGAATTTGCCTGCCACGTGCCACATGGCCCATCCGGCTATCATCAGCAAACAACCCCGCTAGGTCTTCTGTGCTTGTAGTTGCGGCTAACACAAGTGGACCATAAAGTATGCTGTAGTAGTTAGAACGATCGGGAAGCTGCTCGGTATGAATGTGCATAGGAAGTTCAACCGACACGCGGTCGCTCTTTTCCCATTGACGTTCGATCGTAATCCAACCCTCTTCGGATGGGATAGCATCATACGGCTTACCGTTGAGTTGAACGACAGGTTCGCCTGCTAGCCAGCCAGGTTTACGGATACGTAAGGCGAAAGACGTAGCAGACTTCGGGTGCACCGTAAATTGTATTTTGTTTTCCGTTGGGAAGTTATTCTCTTGCACAAGCTTGACGTTTTTCTCTTGCCAATTTAAAGTAGATGGAATAAAGAGATTGACAAACAGGTCGTCACCGCTATGGGCATAAATCATCTCGCCATATTTTGCATGGTTTTCGATACCGGATCCAACACAGCACCACATGCTGGTATGAGGTTGCGAATAGACGCGATAATGTCCAGGCCGCATCTGTGTAAAATAAACAAGCCCACCTGTTTCTGGATTTTGTGTCGATAGGATATGGTTATAAAGGGCGCGTTCGTAATAATCGAGATATTTGCTTTTCGGATCGGTTTGATACAACATACGTGTCAGTCGCAGCATATTGTAGGTATTGCAGGTTTCGGGACCTTCTATGCTCTGGATCATTTTAGAAAAATCATCAACAGGATTAAAGTGTTCGCTCACACTATTTCCGCCAATCGATACAGACCGTCTTTCGATGACATTTTCCCAAAAATAACGTGCTGCATCCGCCCATTGATCGTCTTCGAAGAGATCCGCAATACGCTTGAATCCTAACACTTTCGGAATCTGTGTGTTGGCATGTTTACCGGTAAGGTAATCTTCGTGCGCTAACAATGGATTTAAAACCGCTTTCTGACTAAACTGTTTGGCAAGTACGAGGTATTTCGGATTTTGCGTGATGGCAGCCACGTCGGCGAATGTTTCATTGAGTCCACCGTGTTCGCTACGCAACATATCCTGTATTTGTTCTTCGCTCAGACCCTCAACCAATGCTATCGCCCAGTCTGTCATTTTAACCAGCATTTCTTTAGCCATTTCATCGCTGGTCAATAAATAAGCATCGCGTAATCCGGCATACGTTTTATGGATATTATATAGAGGTACCCACCGTTCGTTTAAACTGAATCCCCCGGCTTTGATTTTTCCCCGTTTCACTTCTTCCCAAAGCTCTTTCCCTTCCGGTACACCGCCGATATAACCATCACCATTGGCATCTTGACAACGTTTCAGGTTACGGAGCATATGATCAAGCCGCTCTTTTATACGGGAGTCGCCTGTGGAAGCGTACATATGGGACAATGCAGAAACATAATGTCCACCGATATGGCCGTCTAACCCTGTATTCTCCCAATTGCCGTAACTTTCTGTAGGCGAGGGGAGGTTTGCCTCGCGGAGAAAAGGCGTGAGGAGACGATCGGCATCCAACTCCAATAAATAATTTAAATCCAGTTCCTCTGCATGTTTAAAAGGACTTGGTAGCAAGCGGACATCACGCAGCTCAAAATAGTCGATCTGCTTTTGTGTTTGCGCCTGTAATACGGTTCCGATCGCAGTGGAAAGCAAACATATACTGATAAGTTTCTTTAACTTCATACGAATGATACTTTAGTAACGAATGAATTGTTTACAGCGTTGGGACAACCGGTTTTATACTGCCGTCTTCGTTAAATTCCATTTTATCTATACATACTTCCCGGTGATATCCCGCTGCGTCACCCATTTTGATGCCGTTCGGACGGCTGAATCGGTGATAAACAATATACCATTCATCCTTGCCCGGAATTTGCAGAACCGAATTGTGCCCCGGACCGTAAATACCCAATTCGGGATTTTTAGTTAAAATCAGGTTGTTTTCGGGTATTTCAATCGGTCCTGTGGGCGATTTGGAAGTGCCGTATCGTACACGATAATCTTCGCTACGCGTATCGTTTTCTGACCAGAGGAAATAATATGTTCCGTTGCGGTAAAACACATAAAAGCCTTCGCGGAATGTGGCATCGGGCGTAATAACCTTTGTCGTATTCTCTTTTAAGGATACCATATCGTCGTTTAGTTCTGCTACAGCACCATAACCATTGCCCCAATAAAGGTAATATTTTCCATTCATGGGGTCACGGAATACATCTGGGTCGATTTCCTGTCCGCCCTTGATACCTGCCGGCTTTGTTGCCACAAGTGGCTTGCCCGAATCGGTGAATGGCCCTGTGGGGTGGTCAGCCACGGCAACACCGATTTTTTGAGCAGCGGTATAATAGTAATAATACTTGTATTTATTTTTTCCAATTTTCTTTTCGATGATGGCAGGTGCCCATGCATTTCTATCTGCCCAGGAGACGTCTTTTTTAAGATCTAACATCGTTCCCTCCGCTTTCCAATCTTTCAAGTTTTCAGAAGAAAACACTTTAAAATAATCGCCTGCCCACCCCGTATAACCATCGCTGGTAGGGTACAGGTAATATTTGCCGGTTTTTTCAGCATAAAGTATTTCCGGATCGGCATGATACCCTTCTAATATCGGATTATTTTGCGGAACGTGCGCGTAGTTTTTTGGTGCGCCATAAGTATTTAACAAATGTTCAAGTTCTTTTCGTGTAACGGGAATAATGCTACCATGACGGGGATGGAAATCCATACTGATTTGTTGATCGATGACATGGAATTGATCGAGATCACAGCTTTCACAAAATTGATAAGTGCCTTTCATATAAACATCATACATCAGTATATATTTATCTGTATTTGTCAATTTGAATATACTTGATCCTTCGACGGCCTCTTTGGTCTGTTGTTTATAGTCTGGTTGTTCAATCCAAACGCCCGATGTCAGATCATCGGTCATTGCCTTTTTTAAGCCGTTGCTATCACCTTCCGTTTTATAAAAGAGATGGTATATACCGTTTTTATATATAATATCCCCGTCAATACAGGATTTTTTGCTTTTAGGAATAAATAACCGTTTCGGTTCCCCTTCCAGATCGGTGAAATCGTTATTAGCGTAAGCATAATAAATAATATCGGGACCATCGCCATGTTGCATCGACCAATACACCATATATTTTTGTGCTTTTTCGTCGAAAACCGTTTGGGGAGCCCAGACACGTTTTAAATTTTCTTGATTGGCGTATTTTTGTTGTATATTGATGACATTAGATGTCCAATCAGTGAGATTGTCAGACGTTAAAAGGATTAACGCCCGGTTGGAATCCCATCCTTTAGAAGATGTCATATCCGTCAATACCATGTAAAAAGCTTGACCATCGTGACGACGAAGTATATGTGGATCCCGTACGCCACCAGTGGAGCTGATATCACTGGATGCCAGCACAGGCTTGTTCTCATTTAAAGCAAAATAGTTATATCCGTCAGTGCTAATAGCATAATGTACCTGTTCTTCTTCTACAGCATTGCCCGTGAAATAGGCAAAAAGATAGGCGACATAGTCCTTTTCCACTGGCGTACGATATTGTCCATTGACAAGGATGATGCTGCAAACGAATAAACAGAATGTAAATAATTTCTTCTTCATGGTTTATCTTAAATATTTGTATATACTATTTAACAAGATTGCATCAGCGTAATGTCTATATAATTATGTAAAACGTATACACATCTGGCTAGCTGTGTGTGCCTATATCATATTGTGATTTAAATATAAAAATTGTACGCTTAATTTAAGTGTTTTTTTTACATTTATTTTTTTGTAGGCCTTTCTTGCAAAAGCAAAACTAACGAGTAGCGGTGTTTATGGTGTTGATATTTGTGTCAAAGAGGTTTGAATATGTTTCAGATCGCGTAAATACGGTTAGGGTTTGTGTATGGAAGTGTTCATGGAATTTATTATTATAAAGGCTTTTGAATCAAATTTAGTGGATAAATAGTTTGAAATTGAACATGATGGCGGTAAATGGGAGGTATCTTTGTAAAGTACTCTTGTGCAAAAATGTTTAATCTATAAAATTTAACCAGAGAAAAAATGCGTGTAAACCTTATCATTTGTTTTTTATTTTTGTTTTCATCAGCTTCTTGTAGTCATCGATTGACTAAAGATGATGTGTTGTCTAAATTGAACTTAGCAAACAATTATTGGCAAGAACATCATAAACCTACTGCTTGGGCCTTTTGGGATGTAGCGGCTTACCATACAGGGAATATGGAACTATATAAACTTACCCAAAATGAATCTTATCGCGCGTATTCCGAAGCGTGGGCAGAACACAATGAGTGGACAGGAGCGAAATCGGAAGATAAAGCAAATTGGAAATATTCGTATGGTGAGAAAGACGATTATGTGCTTTTTGGGGATTGGCAAATCTGTTTCCAGACGTATATTGATCTTTATAACTTAGACCCGAAACCTTACAAGATTGCTCGGGCTAAAGAGGTGATGGAATATCAGATGAGTACAGCCAATAACGATTATTGGTGGTGGGCCGACGGTTTGTATATGGTTATGCCGGTGATGACCAAGATGTATAAATTGACCGACAATGATCAATATTTGGAGAAGATGTATGCGTACTTAAGCTATGCAGATAGTATTATGTTTGATGAAGAGGAGGCGTTATATTATAGGGATGCAAAATATGTTTATCCAAAACATAAATCGGCAAATGGAAAGAAAGATTTTTGGGCTCGTGGAGATGGATGGGTGTTTGCCGGACTGGCAAAAGTGTTACAAGATCTGCCAAAAGACAATCCGCATTATGATTATTATGTGCGCCGATATAAAGACATGGCAGAGGCGATAGCCAGGAGTCAACAGAAAGAAGGGTATTGGACGCGCAGCATGCTAGACCCTCAACACGCTCCTGGACCAGAAGCCAGTGGTACTGCCTTTTTTACGTATGGGTTTTTATGGGGGATAAACAATGGGTTCCTGCCCGGGGAAAAATACGGCAAAACAGCAGAATTGGGTTGGAAATTTTTAAGCGAAACGGCTTTGCAGGACGACGGTCGGATAGGCTATGTACAGCCAATTGGAGAAAAAGCTATCCCCGGACAGATTGTCGACGCAAATTCGACTGCCGGTTTTGGCGTTGGAGCCTTTTTATTAGCTGGAGTTGAAATGTACCGTTATTTAGACAGGTAAGATGAAAGACAGGAAAACCGCTATTTGGCCAATATGGCTCACCATTTTGTTCGGTATATGCGTTATGCCTATTATTGTCGTAGCGCAGCCCCATGATGCTCGTGTAATGAACGTTGGCCATGGCTGGGCTCGGAATACAGTGAATACAGCCGTGTTTAGGAAAAACTCTCTCGTGAGTAATGACACAATTCAGTTTATAGCGTATTATGATGGTGATGGGTTTGTAACTTTAGGAAAGCGGCAGCTTGAAAGTGAACAGTGGACTATACAGCGGACATCGTATAAAGGGAATGCAGCCGATGCGCATAATGTTATCAGCATGATGTTAGATGGAGATGGGTATCTGCATGTAGCTTGGGATCATCACAATAGTCGTTTACGTTACGCTAAAAGTATAACGCCTGGAGGATTGGAACTTGGGGAGGAGCAGCCAATGGTAGGAAGGGAGGAAGAACGTGTGACTTACCCCGAGTTCTTCGCGTTACCAACTGGTGAACTTCTCTTTTTCTACAGAGACGGTGGTTCGGGAGCAGGTAACTTGATTATTAACAAATATGAGCAGCAACGGAAAAAATGGCTACGACTTCACACGAATCTGATAAGTGGAGAGGGAAAACGGAATGCATACTGGCAGGCTTACGTTGATCAGAAAGGAACAATTCACATTTCCTGGGTCTGGCGGGAATCTCCGGATGTGGCAAGCAACCACGATATGGCGTATGCTTGTTCTAAAGACGGTGGTTTAACCTGGCAAAAAACCGATGGCACAATATATGGTTTGCCTATCACGGCAGACAACGCGGAATATGCGGCACTGATTCCGGAACAGAGTGAATTGATCAACCAAACCGCTATGGCAGCAGATGAAGATGGCAACCCTTTTATCGCTACTTATTGGCGCGCTGCCGACTCGAAAATCCCACAATACAAGATCATTCATTATGGGAGTGGTAAATGGAACGTGAAATCGTTGGACTTTCGGACATCTCCATTTTCCTTGAGTGGACATGGGACGAAAGAGATTCCTATTTCCCGGCCACAGTTATTGGTAAAAGGTAAAGGGGAGAAAATATCGTTTCTATTGCTGTTCCGGGATAAAGAAAGAGAAAATAAGGCTTCTGTACTGAAGCTGGATGACATCCGCGAACATAACTACGAGATACTGGATCTATTCCCCACATCATTGGGAGCCTGGGAACCTACGTTTGATACGGAGCTGTGGAGAAAAAAAAGGCGCTTAGCACTCTATGTACAGCAAACAGACCAAAAAGATGGAGAGGGCTTGTTGGATGCTTCACCTACAGAAGTGAAAGTAATAGAATGGGAACCACAGATCAAAGAAACAAATACTTTCGTAGTGCATGAACCCGATTATAAACGTAGCCCTAAAACGGGATTAACACGAAAACATTGGAAGGATGCAGCGGCATATTTATTAGAAGGGGCTTTTAGCCATGTAGAAGGTGTAGATAGCCCGATGTTATTTCCGAAACAACCGGGGAGAAGCTACCCTCGTGACGGCAAGCATACACCAACGGAGAAAATGGAAGGACTATGTCGTACTTTATTTGTTGCCCTTCCGCTGATAAAAGAAGACCCGGATTACAGAATCGGTGATATACGTGTAGGGGATTATTATCGTCATCAGATGATGCGGATGCTTGATCGTCATAGTGACACGTATATTGAACCACTTCCAGTGAACGGTGGTCCAAGCCAGAAACTCGTGGAGTTTGGCGGATTGGCTGTATCATTGGCTGCGGCACCGGAAGTGTTGTGGGATCCATTAACACAAGCACAGAAAGATGCTTTAGCGCATACGATGCTCAGTTATGGTCATGGGCCTACTATTCAAATGAATTGGCGTTTTTTCAATATCATGATTATGAGCTTTTTTAAAAGTAAAGGTTATGAAGTTAAAGAAGAATATTTGAAAGAGCTTTTGGAGAAATGTCTGGCTGATTATCGTGGGGATGGGTGGTACAGTGACAGTCCGTATTTTGATTATTATAGCATGTGGGCTTTTCAGATGTATGGTTCTTTATGGGCGAAGTTCTACGGTGATTGCATGTACCCCGATTTTGCCACCCAGTTTAAGAAAAATCTACGTGCCGTAGCAGACAATTATCCGTATATGTTTAGTCAAAATGGCGAAATGATTATGTGGGGACGTAGCATTGCCTATCGTATGGGAGCCGCTGCGCCATTCCCGTTATTGGGTATGTTGGAAGATCCATCGATTAATTACGGGTGGATGCGCCGAATCGCTTCGGGTACGTTGCTGCAATTTCTGCAGAATCCGGACGTGATGGAAGATAACGTGCCGACCTTGGGCTTTTACGGGGCTTTTGAGCCGGCTGTTCAAGAATATAGTTGCCGGGGCAGCGCGTATTGGTTAGGCAAATTCTTTTTGGGTATGCTGATCCCGGAAGATAATATATTTTGGACGGCAACAGAAAATAACGGTGCGTGGGATAATGAAATCGGAGAGGCTCGACTGCTGCATAAATTCACGGCAGATGCCGAGCTTCTCATCACCGATTATAATGATATTGGTGCATCGGAAGTCCGATCGTGGAGCGGCACAAAAAAGATTGGATATTATGAAGGGACAGAGAACTATAATAAATTAGCTTACAATAGTGCATTTCCCTGGCAAGCAGATGGGAAACGGGGTGAAATATCCATGAACTATACTTTTTATAACGGGCAAAAAGAGTGGGAATCTTTTCGGATGTATATGTTTAAAGGATTTGAAGATGGCGTGTATTACAGAGATGCGGTATTGGCTTCTGATGAACAAATAAAACTACTACTTGCCGATGTCATCCTACCAAATGGAATTTTGAGGGTAGATAAAGATATAAGTGAGAAATCAGCGATGGTGCGCTTAGGTCATTATGCTTTGCCCCAATTGGAAGCTCCGATAAAGGAGTCTAAGATCAAATCAGCTGATTTGGAAGCGACTATTATAGACAACGGCGTGTATCAGCTGGCAACGATCCCCGTATACGGATGGCAAAAATCCGAAGTGATCACCGCGAATGGTCTGCATCCAGTATCCGACGTAAGTAAAGTCTCTAATATAGAAGGAATAACTGCTAAAGACGACCGGTATTTTGTGACATTGCTATTATGGAAGAAATCTGGTGAAAAGTGGCGAGAAAAAGAATTATTCCCTTTGAAAACATGGAAGCATCTTTCTGATGGAAGAAAGGTTGAAATCCGTTGGAAAGATGGTCGTAGACAGGTATTAAATTATAAAAACTAATAAATGCTCAAATGAAGAAGAAAATTATTGCTAGTGTTCTGCTCCTTCTCTTTTTATCCGGTGTGAAAGGACAACAAATGAATATGGTTAGCCCGGATAATCATCTCTCGGTAATGTTAGAGCTGGACCAAGGGCAGCTATACTATTCGGTGGTTTTTGATGGGCAGGAAATGCTCGAAAAATCACCTTTAGGTTTGCAGACGCATTTAGGGGATCTTTCAAGCGGGCTTCGGCTAATCGATAAACAAACACGGCAGGTGGACGAACGTTATGAAGAACCTAAAATAAAAAGGAAATCGGTGCATTATCGGGCAAATGAGCATAGCTTTATGTTTGAGAATAAAGACAGCACTTTGTTGGAAATCATTTTTCAGGTGAGCAATAACAATGTAGCGTTCCGCTACGGCATACCTCAAACTGGCGAACCTGCCAATGCCATTATTCAAAAGGAATTGAGCGGTTTTGACTTTCCACAGTTTACAACGACATTTTTAACACCGCAAGCTACACCGATGATCGGATGGAAGAAAACTAAACCGAGTTATGAAGAAGAGTATGTTCCGGATGAGCCCATTGGCACGCCTTCTAAATATGGCGTGGGTTATACGTTCCCTGCGTTATTTCGTATAGGTGATAGAGGGTGGGTACTCGTGTCGGAGACGGGGGTAGGTAGCCTTTATTGTGGCTCGAAATTGAGCGAGAGTACGGCAAACGGTCTTTATCAGATTTCATTTCCGGAGGAAGGCGAAAATAACGGGTTAGGAAGCTCACAGCCTACTTTGGCATTGCCGGGATATACGCCCTGGAGAACGATCACCGTTGGAAAAGATCTAAAACCGATTGTGGAAACGACTATCGCTTTTGACGTAGTAAAACCATTATACGATCCTTCTCAGGATTATCAATTCGGACGTTCGACATGGAGTTGGCTAGAGTGGCAGGATGGCAGTATCAATTTTGAGGATCAGAAAACATTTATCGATCTCTCTGCTGATATGAGCTATGAATTTGCATTGGTAGATAACTGGTGGGATACGAAGATAGGACATCAAAAGATTGAGGAGTTGGTGGCGTACGGGAAAACAAAAGGAGTCGGAATTTGCCTGTGGTACAATTCGAATGGTTTTTGGAATGATGCACCGCAAGGACCTAAAAATCGGATGAATACCTCGGTAGCACGGAAGAAGGAGATGGCCTGGATGCAACGCATAGGCGTTAAAGGAATCAAGGTTGATTTCTTTGGTGGAGATAAGCAGGAAACAATGCAGCTTTACGAGGATATTCTTTCGGATGCAAATGATCACGGTTTAGTCATTATTTTTCACGGTTGTACGTTACCTCGGGGATGGGAACGGATGTATCCAAATTTTGTGGGAAGTGAAGCGGTGCTCGCATCCGAAAATTTGATTTTTACACAGCACGCCAATGATACGGAGGCTTATAATGCAACGTTACACCCCTTTATTCGGAATGCAGTCGGATCGATGGATTTCGGACCTGTATTACTGAACAAACGTCATAATAAGGAAAATAACGGTGGAACAACCCGTAAGACGAGTGAGGTTTTTCAACTGGCAACGGCTGTTTTATTTCAGACGCCGGTGCAAAACTTTGGTATTACGCCAAATAATCTAAAAGAATACCCTGATTTCATTATTGATTTTATGAAGGATGTGCCTACAGTCTGGGATGAGACCGTGTTTATTGACGGCTATCCGGGCAAGTATGTTGTTTTGGCACGTAGACATGGTGACACGTGGTATATCGCTGGCATCAATGCGGAGAAAGAGGCGAAAGAGATTGTTGTATCGCTGCCTATGCTTTCGGAAGGACAAGCGGTATACTATTCGGATGATACCAAACTAAACCCCCAACAAAGCAATTTGAAGATAGCGAAAGACAAAAAGGTCAAATTAACAATCCAATCAGACGGAGCGGCTATTATTGTATCTTCCTCCTTGTAAACACTTTCACGACTTCGTTTGCCAATAAGGGTATAATACTCAACACAAATACGCCTAACCACTCCTTTATGCCAACAGCTTGCAGCTTAAACGCTTCCGTCATAAACGGTACATAAAGTACGATCAGTTGTAATAGTAAACCGACGACGACCGAACCGAAAAGGTATTTATTGGAGAAGAATCCGATTCTAAAGATAGATTTATACTCGTGACGGAAACTGAATGAATAGAATAACTGACAGCCGATAATAGTTAAGAATGCCAATGTGCGCGCATATTCTTCAATGTTTTCGGGAATATTATCGGCAAAAGGGGAGTATCCATGTAGATAATAGCCGCTTACAAACGCGACAATAGTCAAGATACCCATGAGAATTCCGGCGAGAATGACACGCCGTCCGGCTCCGTGCGAAAAGAAATTATCGTTTAACGGCCTAGGTTTCTCTTTCATCACGTCCTTGTCGCCTGGATCCATGCCCAATGCTACGGCGGGCAATGTATCCGTCAATAAGTTAATCCACAATAATTGCGTCGCGATGAGCGGTATAGGTAACCCCACACCAATCGCCACGAGCATGGTAATGACTTCGCCAACGTTACAGGCGAGCAGGAAGATAACAGATTTTTTGATGTTATTATAAATATTCCGTCCTTGTTCTATGGCGGCAATGATGGTTGAGAAATTGTCGTCTGCCAAAATCATGTCCGAGGCATTTTTTGCCACATCCGTACCTTCGATTCCCATGGCTACGCCGATATCTGCTGCATTGAGCGAAGGCGCATCGTTCACCCCGTCCCCGGTCATGGAAACGATGTTGCCTTTTGCCCGGAAAGCTTTTACGATGTTGACCTTATGTTCTGGAGAGACCCGAGCAAACACCTTGTATTCTTCAATATGTGATTCTAGTTCTTCCCGCGACATATTGTTGATGGCCGCGCCTGTAGTTGCCTCGGAGCGTTTGGACGCAATACCCAGCTCCTTGGCGATAGCCAAAGCTGTGTTTTTATGGTCTCCGGTAATCATGATCGTGCTAATGCCGGCTTCTTTGGCAGTAGCGATAGCGTCTTTGACTTCCTCGCGGGGCGGATCGATCATTCCAACTACACCGATCATAACCAAATTCCTTTCAAAATTTTCCGTGTCGATCTGTTTCTCCAATGGTTTATAGGCGACAGCTAAGGTACGTAGTGCTTTATCCGACATGGCATCAGCGGCATCCGAAAGGATAGTTTTGTGTGTCTCTGTTAACGGAATGATTTCACCATCCTCTACAATATGTTTACATTTCAAAATAATGCTGTCGATGGCTCCCTTTGCATATATTACAAATTTGTCCTCTTGTTGATGGAGCGTAGACATCATCTTACGATTCGAATCAAAGGCTTTTTCATCTATTCTGGGTTGCGATGACGATAATGCTGCCCGGTCAATTTTTAAGTCGTCCGCCAGCTGTAACAAAGCAATCTCTGTTGGATCGCCCGTGCTGTCTCCATTTTCCAATGTAGCATCAGAAGCCAATACCATGGCCGACGAAAGTAAATGGGCTTCTGCAGAAAGATCGGATTGGTCTTCCACCTTTTGAGTTTTGTCGGTAAAAGTGAAAAACTCCTGAACGGTCATTTTGTTCTGTGTCAGCGTTCCGGTTTTATCGGAACAAACGATGTTTACGGAACCTAGTGTTTCGACAGCAGGAAGTCTTTTAATAATCGCGTTTTGTTTCGCCATTTTGGTCACGCCAATGGAAAGTACAACAGCAACAATGGCTGCCAGTCCTTCTGGAATAGCCGCAACGGCTAAGGAAACCGATGTTAGGAACATTTCCGTTAAATCCCTTCCTTGGAAAAACGATATAATAAAGATAAGTACACAGATAGCAAGTGCTGCTTTGCCCAGTGTTTTTCCAAGCTGGTCTAATCGTACTTCAAGCGGTGTCTTTGTTTCGCTATCCTGGCTTAATATATCGGCTATCTTTCCTACTTCCGTGTTTGTTCCCGTGCCGGTCACGACACCAATGCCTCGCCCGTAGGTAACCAGCGTAGACATATAGGCTAAATTGACGCGGTCACCGAGTGGTATATAGTCTTCCGAAAACACTGCGGATGCGTCTTTTTCTGCTGCTACGGATTCTCCCGTCAATGCGGATTCATCGATTTGCAGGTTCGCGCTCTCAACGAGACGTAAATCAGCGGGTATATAACGTCCAGCATCCAAAATAACAATATCGCCCGGTACTACGTCTTCCGAACCGATTTCCTTAACTTGATTGTCGCGTTTTACCAACGCTTTCGGGGTCGCCATCTTTCGCAGTGCTTCGATCGCATTTCCAGCTCTTATCTCCTGGACAACACCCAATGTTGCATTAATAAGAATGACGATAATGATAATGATGCCATCTAGATACTCGCCCATGAACATGGTGATGACAACAGCAGCGAACAGTACGTAAATCAAGGCATCTTGTAATTGGGCAAGAAACATCTTGAAAATAGATTTACGGTTGTGTGCCTTTAGTTGATTGGGGCCGTAGGTGGATAGTCTTTGTTGAGCTTCGTTTTCTGATAAACCAGAAGAGAGATTGGTTTTTAGCATCTCGACAGATTTATCGATGGATTGTGCATGAAATAAAGTGCTGTTTTCTTTGGAAGTATCGGTTTTCGTCATCGTTTCAGATTAAAAGTTGTCGTTCAATAAAGATATAAATTAGTCCCTATAAAAAATGTAATTTTGGTCATTTTGAAGTATTTATGTGTAGAAATTAACGTAAAAAATGGCATATTTGTTTATCATCTAATAGAGATTTATGAGTTTTTCAGCCGTTATTACTTTTTTATTTGGATTGATCATTATTACGGTGGGTGCCGAAATTCTCTTGAAAGGTGCGTCCAAAATTGCCACGTTACTTCATATTCGTCCTATCGTTATCGGTCTTACTATTGTATCTATTGGAACAAGTTTGCCTGAATTGGCCGTTGGGCTTACGGCTATAGGGGAGGGAGCGGGAGACATTGCGATAGGTAATATTGCGGGAACGAATCTGGTGAACATCCTATTTATTCTTGGGCTAAGTGCAGCTATCCGTCCCTTGCCGCTGAATTTAAAGAGTATCAAAACGGAGATGTACACGATGATTATTGCAGCCGTATTACTACTGATACTATCTTTGGACGGCGACCTTAGTACATGGGATGGATTGATTATGTTACTGCTGGGTATTGTTTATTTAACGATTATTGTGCGGACAAGCAGACAGGAGCCTTTCCATGTTCAAATGGAATTTCGGGAGGAATATGAAACTCCACCATTGCATGAGAAAAAAGATGCAAAGGTGTGGGCTTGGAATTTTATGTTATTATTCTGCGGAATCGTCGCAACAATCTACGGAGCGGAAAAATTAGTCGACGGTGCGGTAGAGATGGCTAAATATTTCGGTATGAGTGACGCGGTAATTGGATTAACGATTATCGCCATAGGTACATCAGCACCGGAACTCGCAACGACGATTGTTGCTACCTTTAGGGATGAGCGGGATGTAGCGATCGGAAATTTACTCGGAAGTAGTATCATCAATATTTTTATCATCTTAGGCATTACAAGTATTTTCACACCGGGAGGTATCAACGTATCCCAGGATATCCTCTGGTTTGATTTACCATTGGCAGCGTTGGTCGCTGTAGTTTGTTACCCTGTATTTAAATCCGATCAGATGGTATCGAGAAAAGAGGGGATTACTTTTGTGACGTTGTATCTCGCTTATCTAGTGTTTTTACTGATGTATCGAGTTTGACTTTTTTTGAGAAAAAAAAGTATTATTAGAAACCGTATATTTGTAGCTTTTACAACAAGAAATTTATGGACGAATCGGTGCAAAAGATAGGCATTGTGGGAAGTGGAAGTTGGGCGACAGCGATGATAAAGATGTTTGGAGATAATGTCGAAAATAAAGATATTTTATGGTGGGTTAGGAAAGAAGACGATTTGGCTTATATCCAATCTTATGGACATAATCCCAGTTATCTGAGTGCTGTAAAGGTTTCTGTAAAACCAGATAATTTATTCCTTGATGCGAAATCGGTTATTCAACAATCAGATATTGTCGTACTAAACACGCCTTCTGCTTATTTAAAAGAGGCGTTGAAAGAGGTGAAGACCGAAGATTTTTCAAATAAGATTGTGGTGTCTGCCATTAAAGGTATTATTCCGACCGATAACCTTATCGTAGGCGACTACCTGACGAAGACTTATCATGTTCCGTTAAAAAACATTGTAGTCATTGGAGGGCCTTGTCATGCCGAGGAAGTATCTTCGGAAAAACTGTCTTATTTAACTTTAGCGGGTAAAGACGATGAAACCGTTGAACGTGTAGCCACATTTATTCGTGGTAGGTATATCAATACCATTCTTTCAAAAGATATTTTTGGTGTAGAATACGGAGCCGTACTTAAGAATATATATGCCTTGGCGGCAGGTATATGTCATGGGTTGGGATTGGGCGATAACTTCATTGCCGTATTGATTTCGAATGCTATCCAGGAGATGGAGACTTGTTTATCCGCAATTGACCCGGAGGCTAACCGAGATATTAATGCATCAGCCTACCTCGGCGATTTATTGGTAACAGCTTATTCGCAATTTAGTAGAAATCGTACTTTCGGTCATATGATCGGGAAGGGGTACACCGTGCAATCGGCACAATTGGAGATGAATATGGTTGCAGAGGGTTATTATGCATCGGCATGTATCCAAAATATTATTCAACGTTACCAATTGGATATGCCCATATGCCATATGGTATATGAAATCTTATATCACCGTCAGCCAGCAAATGCCGAAGTCAAAAAACTATTAGCAAAATTAACGTAATGAGTTTAACAAAAGAGCAGATAGCAGAAACATATAAAAAAATTCAGGATGAGATAACCTCGGGATTAGAAACTTTAGACGGAAAATCTACTTTTGTGGAAGAACTATGGCAGCGTGAGGGTGGTGGAGGCGGTCGCACCCGTATTATACAAAATGGTAATATATTGGAAAAAGGTGGTGTTAATTTTTCCGCCGTTCATGGTAAATTGCCCGAACCGATCAAAAAATCCTTTAAAGTGGAAGAGGATGAATTTTTCGCTACCGGTGTTTCTATTGTTATTCATCCCAATAATCCGTGGGTGCCTATTATCCACATGAATATACGCTATTTCGAATTGGGCGAGAATATTCGCTGGTTCGGGGGCGGAATTGACCTTACGCCGCACTATGTGATCGAAGATGATGCTCGTTTTTTTCACCATATGATGAAGAACGTATGTGACAGACATCATCCTACTTTTTATCCGGAATTTAAGACGTGGGCAGACAATTACTTTTATATTAAACACCGACAAGAAACACGTGGGGTAGGTGGTGTGTTTTATGATAAGTTGACGCCCGAAAAAACAGGGCTGTCAGCAGAACAGCTTTTTAAGTTCTCCTGTGATTTAGGACGAACCTTTGTACCTACCTATACGGAGTTGGTGAATCGAAATAGACAACGGAAATTCTCTCCACAGGATAAAGAATGGCAGTTGCTGCGTCGAGGCCGTTATGTGGAGTTTAACTTGGTTTACGATGCAGGCACTCGTTTTGGGTTGGAGACGAATGGTCGTATAGAGTCTATATTGATGAGTTTACCGACACAGGCGAATTGGGCGTATGATTTTAAACCCGAAATCGGCTCTAAAGAGGAAAAAACCTTGTCTTTGTTGAAAAAAGGGATAGACTGGGTGGTCTAACCTATAATAATATTTTTATGATCAAATATCAGCGTTTTACACTTGATAATGGCTTGCGTGTATTGGTGCACGAAGACCATACCACGGCGATGGCATGTGTGAATATATTATATGATGTGGGAGCACGGGACGAATCGCCTGATAAAACCGGCTTTGCACATCTGTTTGAACATCTGATGTTCGGAGGTTCTGTAAACATACCCAACTATGATACACCTTTGCAGGAAGTAGGTGGGGAAAATAATGCTTTTACGAGCAACGATATTACCAATTATTATATTACGCTTCCGTCTGCTAATTTGGAAACGGCATTTTGGTTGGAAAGTGATCGTATGTTGAGTTTGGCTTTTAGTGAGCAGAGTTTGGAAGTGCAACGAAATGTGGTATGCGAGGAATTTAAACAGCGCTACCTCAACCAACCCTACGGCGACGTTTGGTTGCGTTTGCGACCACTTGCCTACAAGGAACATCCCTATCGCTGGGCTACGATCGGTAAGGAACTTCGTCCTATCGAAGAAGCAACGATGGAAGATGTAAAGGCGTTTTTCTTTGAGCATTATTTGCCGAATAATGCCATTATGGTAGTCGCAGGTGATGTAACATTTGATCAAGTAAAAACATTGGCAGAAAAATGGTTTGCTAATATTCCTGCGCGTTCGAAACCCGAACGGAAGCTGCCTCGGGAACCTAAACAATTAGCTCCTAGACGGGAGGAAGTATATGCGGATATTCCGGTAAATAGTATTTATATTGCTTTTCACGGACCAGGACGTACAGATCCTGATTATCCGGTAATGGATTTATTGTCCGATATACTTTCGCGTGGAAGTTCGTCCCGTTTATATAGGGCATTGGTAAAGGATCAACCTTTATTCAGTGAGGTAAACGCCTATGTATGCGGTTCTATCGATCCTAATCTGATTGTCATTGAAGGAAAACCTTTACCTCATATGGATATGGCAGAAGCAGAGAAATTGTTGTGGAATCAGCTCGACATATTGAAATCTGAAATGATGAAGGAGACCGAGCTGCAAAAAGTGAAAAATAAGATAGAATCGACGATGGTGTTTGCAGAACTTTCTATCTTGGATCGGGCAATGAATTTAGCTTTTTTTGAAGTACTTGGTGATGCTGATTTATATAACCAAGAAGTGGCTAAATACCTTGCCGTAACGCCGTCTGATATCCAACGGATAGCACGGGAAATTTTTACTCCGGATAATTCGTCAACTCTAATTTATTATGCTAAAGAACAAAAACATGCTGAATAGAACGGTAGCACCTTCACGTCACGACATACAGGATATCGACCTTGTACAACCCGATGAAGTGGTTTTTGACAATGGCTTAAGGGTTTTCATTTTTAGTGCACCAACACAGGAATTGATAAAGGCTGAATTTATTTTTCAAAATATATTCAATGGCTCGGAAAACTCCCTGCTTCATACTTGTGCTAGCCATATGTTAAAGGAAGGTACAAAGACGCGTACGAGTGCGCAAATCGCAGAAGAAATCGATTTTTATGGCGCTTACCTCATGCCAGAATATAGCTTTGACCAAACGGCGTTAACGCTCTATTCGCTGAATAAGCATCTAGGTGCCGTGCTACCTGTTGTACACGATATATTGAATGAGGCTATTTTTCCGGAAGCGGAACTGGAAACATATATTCGTAACAATAAGCAGACGTTACAGATCTCATTGCAAAAAAATGAGTATGTGGCACGTCGGCTATTTTTCAAAAACTTGTTTGGAGAAAGTAGATATGGACGCATTCCAACGGAGGAAGCTTATGATAAGCTAAACCGGGAAGATTTGATAGCGCTATATCAGAAGCAGGTACAGCCTCAAAACTGTACGTTGATTTTATCTGGAAATATTACTGATGATGTTTTAAAGCAAATACGGGAGCTTTTCGATGTCCAGTGGACAAACACGGAGAACTTAGATGGCATCATGAAACCTGAATTTCCGGTTTTTATACCTACCACCGTATTGGATGAACGTGCGGATGCCCTGCAATCAGCGATTCGTTTAGGTATGCCTGCCATCAATCGCGTACATCCTGACTTTCCGGCCATACAGTTTGTGAATACACTGCTGGGTGGATATTTCGGTTCACGTCTGATGCGGAATATCCGGGAAGAAAAAGGATTTACGTATAGTATCGGCTCTGCTTTTGCGAGTCTGCAACATACGGGGTTCTTTACCATTGCCACGGAAGTAGGTGTAGACAGCACGCAGGCAACGCTCACGGAGATAGAAAAAGAATTGGATATTTTACGGGATATACAAGCTACCGAACAGGAAATAGCCTTAGTGAAAAATTATATCTTGGGTTCTATTTTAGGTACGATCGAATCTATCTTTTCGCACGCCGATAAGTTTAAAGCAGTGTATTTTTATGGACTTGATCTATCGTATTATACACGGTATAATGAAATCATCCGCAACATGACTGCTGCGGATGTACAACGTGTAGCGAATACGTATTTTGACTACAATAATTTATTAAAAATTATTGTTGGTAAAGTATATTAATAATTTTGTCGCTCAAGCCGCGACGTGGCTCATACTTTTTTTTCCGCAAAAAAAGTATGCAAAAAAACTCGCCACTTTAAAATTTTGATGGGATGGATAGTGCATCGATAGTATTTCTACATATTTCAAAATTTTATATGTGGCATTAAGAGGTTAAAAATGGGATAATACAATTGCATGAACCCTCCCTTAACTTTTAAGGTCGCATCCGGATGTTTGAGGTATGTAGAAACCCATCCTTAGTACTACCCATTTCTCTCAAATATCCGAAGCGACGAGGTTTTTGCTTCTTTTTCACGGGGAAAAAGAAGAGATAGTGGCCTTCCCCTCTCTACCCGGAGAACCAGAATAAACTTGTCCTTGCGGCATACCTCGAAGACCCGGCGCTGAGGTAGCAATACGTGAGTATATCTGATTTAAATCGGAGACAGGATTGATAGCTCGGCCACCGGCGGATACATCAATATATACGTAGTTCGCTTGTTTTTTATCTTCTGACTGTGGTGTAATCCCACTCGGATCGTATTTGAAATTCACTTGACCGCCATCGCCGTTTGGATCGGTCTTCGTCCCGTTCATGGCATCTTGACCACGGGCAATGACATACAATGAACCCAATTTTTTAAGGTTGATATCGATATCGAAGTCCGAAGCATTATTTCGGCCACCGATACCGCTAATAAATGCACCTTTTCCAATTTCCGCATGTTTTACAATCAGTTTGACATCTTTTTTTCCGTAAAACTGCAGGGACGACCGATCTTTCATGATCAGTGTATCAATATATATGACTGCGGAGGAATCCCGGCTGTTAAAGGTTTTCTTTTTCTTCTTGCCCAATTCTAATCGAGCAATATGTTCCTCTTGGGCATATCCTAACGATAGGAAAGAAACGCCTAAGAAGAGGAAGATTATACTTAATATATGCGTTAATTTCATGACTTCTACTATTTGTGTATGTTATATTAGAATAACAAAAGGGCAAATAGTTTAGTTTGCTTTGCCGGACGAATATTGAACGATAAGTTTCGCTGCTTTTTCCGATGCTCCCGGCGAACCAAGTTTCTCCGCCAATATGTCATAATTTTCCATTACGCTCGCGCGGTGTTCTTTATTTGTGATCAGTTCACCAAGTTCGTCGGCAATGGTACGGGTATCACATTCTTCTTGGATAAATTCCCGAACGGATAAAAAACCATTGATCAGATTGACTAGAGAAATGAATTCAACTTTAACCAGACGACGAGCTAAAAAAACCGTGAGTTTGTTGGCTTTGTAGACGACAACCTGCGGTACTTTCAAGATACCTGTCTCCAGTGTAGCGGTACCGCTGGTCACGACG
Source organism: Sphingobacterium chuzhouense (assembly GCF_014692525.1). Lineage (GTDB taxonomy): Bacteria > Bacteroidota > Bacteroidia > Sphingobacteriales > Sphingobacteriaceae > Sphingobacterium > Sphingobacterium chuzhouense. The sequence goes on along the minus strand of NZ_JACNYL010000003.1, from coordinate 255,765 downwards.
GCAGCTTCCGCATGGTTAAGGAGATCATATGTTTGTTGGAAAACGACTTTTATGGGTAAATCGCCAATATATTGCTGATAGTAATCTTCATCAAAATTTGGTGCTCCTGCTATGACGAGTTGGTGTGCTGGAAAAAGATAATACAAATCGACCATAACCGGCAACAGCTTTTCGATCTCCATTTTTCGGCTCCCCGGAAGCAGCGCGATAATAGGCCGCTCATTGAGCCTATTGTCCTCTTTGAAGGCGGTATTGAACGTATGTTGACTTATCGCGTCCAGCAGGGGATTGCCGACGTAATCTACAGCATAATTGTATTTTTTATAGAAATCGACCTCAAAAGGAAGTATACAGAACATATGGTCGACAACTTTTTTGATCTTATGCACTCGCCCTTGGTTCCAGGCCCAGATTTTTGGGGAGATGTAGTAGCAAACGCGAATACCACGCTTTTTGGCAAATTCTGCAATCTTGAGGTTAAATCCGGGGAAATCTATTAAGATTAAAGTGTCTGGATTTTCTTTGGTAATATCCTCTTTTACTAGCTTAAGATTCTTACTGATTTTTCCGAGATTTTTGATAACCTCCACAAATCCCATAAACGCCATTTCGGACGTATGTATCAACGGCGTTTGTCCAGATGCCTCACGCATCTGATCTCCACCTACTATACGGAAACTGGCCTCTGCATCTTCTTTTTTTAAGGCTTTGATCAGATTAGCGCCATGTAGATCTCCTGAAGTCTCGCCAGCAATAAGATAGTATTTCATTCGTAAACTGAGTTATATTTCACCGTATCAAAGATACGTTATTTATATCCCCAATTCAATTTGGAAAGTTCCTCCCCAAGCGTTCTTACTATAGTTGTTACCGAAATCACCATTTGGCACGGTATAATTTGCGTTGATTTGGAATTTAAGTCGATGTGCTTTCATATACTTCGTTAGCCCTAATTCAATCACGTCTAACTGATCTTCATAGTTCCGCAACTGCTGATGTGGTTTTATATAGGTATAACGGGTAGCTATTTCATATCCCTTGTTGAGTAAATAGGAAGCTTGCTGATTCAGCCCCCATCCCTTTTGTGCGTAGGCTAATTCATCTTCTGGACCGTCCACTTGATTGAATTGATCATCTACGATGTTGAATGGGTTATCGACATCACGTCGCATGTATTCTGCTTGATAAGCAAAACCTTGATATTTAAAGATAGCATCTGCAAAAGACGTCTTGAGTGTGAAAGGATTTTTCACATACCTGCCAAGTTGCCCACCTTCTCTTATAGTACGATCGTTGTAACTATATCCGCCTCCGATGGAAAGCTTAGGCGTTTCCTCGCGCTCGATATCCCCTTCCGAGTAGTCACCATCGTTTGTGAAATTGCCCAAAGGTAAAAACTCCACACGTCCGGTATAAGCTAATCCGTCGTCGGTACCCAAGGCAGGACGTCCTTCACCGGTCGAGATCGCTGCTTTTGCGTTGATGGGCATGTCGCCTATTTTCTTGCTTAGGTTAAACGAAACTCCGAAATCGCGATCCAACGTGTAGTTACTGTTCACCAACGATCGGTCAGCAAACTGTAATTGACCGGAAGAGTTAACGCGCTGTCGGTTACCCGGTAATTTATTCTGTCCAAAGGAAATATAAAAATCATCGCTAAAGTTATAGAAAACTACCGCGTCACGCACAATATTAGCGATGCCGGTATCATCAAAATCTTGATCGCCACGGGTAAATGCCAACTGGATGGAGTAGGAAATCTTTGGGGTATAGATATAGCCGTCCATACGTAGCCGTAAGCGGCGGATGCGAGCATCGAACTTACCATTATCTTCGTTATCCAGTACATTACTATAGCCGAGTCTGTTCTGCATACGAAATCTAAAATTTGTATAGAACAGGGAATCGTCGCTCATGTATTGTATGCCTTTGAAATTTAAGATGGTGGCTCGATCGTCCCGCTCTTGTGCCTGGCTTTGAAGGGTAAGTAAGAGGCAACCTACGGTTACCAACAGTAATCCAATTTTGGTGTTCATGCGTGTGGTTATAAAAGTATTTTCTAATACGTAGCAAAGTGCCAAAGATAATATTTCTTAGTTTTACTTTGCACTATTCTCAGATACGAAATTTCATTTTAATTTTGGAAAGAAATAGGAAGATTGGGTTCATACTTTTTTTCCCTCAAAAAAAGTATGCAAAAAAAATCGTCGCTGAAAAATTTTGATGGGGATGGATAGTGCAAAGATATTAGTTCTACATATTTCAAAATTTTTGATGCGACATCAGAGGAGAATAAAGGGATCGTGCAAACCTATAAGCTGAGCATGTGAGTTTATCAACGATAATCCTGGTTCAGACAAACGAAGAAAATTGTGAGCAATAATATACGAAAGATAATCCATATTGACATGGATGCATTTTATGCGTCGGTGGAGCAGCGTGATTTTCCGGAACTGCGCGATATAGCGCTTGCGGTGGGCGGTTCGCCGGATGGCAGGGGTGTTGTGGCTACGGCGAGTTACGAAGCTCGGAAGTTTGGAGTCCGTTCGGCCATGTCTTCCCGACAAGCTTTACAGCGTTGTCCACACTTAATCTTTACTCGCCCTCGATTTGACGTATATCGGGAAGTTTCCCATCAGATACGGGCAATTTTTAGACGATATACCGATTTGATAGAGCCGCTTTCACTAGACGAGGCGTATTTGGATGTGACGGAAGACAAACAGGGAATCGGATCGGCTATTGAAATCGCCAAAGCGATCAAGAAAGCAATTCGTGAAGAATTGGGTTTAACAGCTTCAGCAGGCGTGTCTATAAATAAATTTATTGCAAAAATTGCATCTGATTATCAGAAGCCGGATGGATTAACGTTTATCGGGCCTTCTAAAATTATTCCTTTTTTAGAGCAGCTCCCAATCGAGAAGTTTTTTGGTGTAGGTAAAGTAACGGCCAAAAAAATGAAAAGTATGGGGATACATACGGGAAAGGAACTGAAAGAGTTTACGGAGAATGAGTTGATCCGGCGTTTCGGAAAATCAGGCAAATTTTTCTACCATATGGTTCGTGGGGAAGACAATAGACCTGTCAAACCTAATCGAATCGTCAAATCAATTGGTATAGAAGATACTTTTGAAACGGATCTCAGAGAGGAGCAGGAAATGCTAAAGGAATTGCGGGTATTATGCGACAAACTGGAGAAAAGATTGGAGGGGAAGGCAAAACAGGGACGTACAGTTACCTTAAAAATAAAATTCGCAGACTTTTCCCAGATTACAAGAAGCAAAACTAGCGTGTTTTATCTGAATACTGCAGAAGATATTTTCCAGCAGATAACGGATCTTTTCAGTAAAGTGGATATGGAAGATAAACGGGTGAGGCTTCTGGGGGTAACGATCTCTAATTTTTACGATGCTGATTTGGAGAAGTTGAATAACCCACAATTGCGGTTGTTTTGATGCAGTCGTATCTATGTAGTAGCTTCTAAGTGTACGTTTGTTGTACTGGTTTTCTCGTTAACATAAAAAAGGCGATACATTTTTGCTGAACATATACCAATCGCGGTATAATTTTTCATAGGTAGATTGTATCCGGCGTCACCTCCCCGGTAACGCCGGATCTATTTATTAAAAAGTACTGTTCAGATATAACCATGCACGCAAAAACTAATAAGACGAAAGGATCACAAATCCGTTATTCCACCGAAATACAAGAAAATGTGGTAAGTGCTATTTTATCCGGTGATTTGCTGTTGGAAGAAGCGATGACAAAGCACGGTATTATGTCAAAAAAGACGGTTGTGCGGTGGTTAAAGAACCATCAATGTAAAAAACTGAGAAATCAAATTTCTCAATAGTTACATAGTAAAAATATGTTAAACATGTAGTCGAAACGCTACATGTTTTTTTTGTGTTGTATAATCGCTATAAACATCTGTAGATATTATCTAAATTCGTCAACAGACCATTTCTGGCAATGGTTCTAGAGAGAGGATAACAACAAAACTAATTTTTAAGTACGTTATGAATGGACATCTACGTAAGCCATTTTGGCATCTTATTTCTAACAGACATGTAGAGAAAGATATGGATAAATTGCTAGTCGTTAAGATACAGCTGATGAATCAATATGCATTTTTGATATCCCTGATTTTCATCCTTGATGCCATTAGAAACCTATCTTTTGGATACGTTGTTAATTGTATGGTTTTATTTGGTCTGGGCTGCCTATTATTTATGTTATCTTGGCATACCAAAATATATTCTAATACAAAGATTGCCCTTTTAGCTTTGATAGGTACAACCTGGATAGTGTTTTATTCTTGTTCTACGGCGGGTTTTAACAATGGGATCGCACCTTATTATTTCGCAATCTTGTTTGCAGCGTTATTTATTTTCAATGAGTGTAATAGACTCTATAACATATTTGTTTTTCTGTGGGTTTTTATATTATTCTATGTCGTCCAATTGTTTGATTTAGATTGGTTCAGAGAAGTTTGGGGAAATCAGATATGTTTTCATAAAAACACACAAGTTACCCTTGTACAATCGGTATTGCTATTAGCCGTCAATGGTTATTTTATTATGCTAAAAAATAATGAATTACAGAAGTTGTATCACCAAGCTCTACACGCTATACGACCATCTAATTTGTATATTAGACAGTCTGACAACATAATATTACCATCAGTAGAGGAAGCTGTAAAATTAGCTCGGGGAGGTGATGCGGCGTTCATTGCGACATTTCAACAAATATTCCCTAATTTTTATAGGAACTTATTGCAACAAAATCCCGAGATGACACAGGAAGAATTTAAATTCTGCGCATTTTTAAAGCTCGGGTTTACAACCAAAGACATCGCGAATTATAACCATTTGGCAATACGCACGGTACAGACAAGAAAAAGTAGACTTCGTAAATCCTTTTGTATACCTCCTCAGGAAGACCTTTATAGCTGGGTTGCCCGGTTTTGATATCTAAGCCTCCGAGTCCTCCGTTAACGATTTGATAAATTCAGAAGGTGATACATTAGTCACCTTTTTAAAGTTCAAGGCAAATTTACTTTGGGAAGAAAAGCCTGCTTCGCGTGCGAGAGCTGCTACTTTTAATCTCCTATAATAGGGGTCGTTTGTCAGTTTATCGACGATGTAGTTAATCCGAAGCTCATTGATATAATTGAAAAAATCTTTTTTCTTATGCGAGTTAATAACAACCGATAGGTATTTTGTATTCGTATCACAATAGGATGCTAAATAAGACAATGATAAGTCTCTTTTAAGATACAGTTGTTTGTCTTCAAATTCTTCTAGTTGCCCTAGGATTTTATTGGCAGTCTGTTCAGACATCACCGATGGCGCAAAGGATTGTTCACCGTATGTATCTGTATTAGATAGCAAGAATTCATTGTTATTAGTTAGGAGTTGAGATGCATTTTCTTTATTTGCCAGTACATTCTTTTTTGCTTTCGGTGTTGACATATATTTTTGTCGCGGCTGGAGTAGGAAGAAATAGAGTGTAAATGGGAGTACAATTAAAATACCTGTGATGAAAAAAATCAATTTACTATTTGATTCCCGGCGGATATCTTCCCTCTCATGGTGTTCATTTTCCATTGTAGCAATGGATTGATTTCGTTCTAAGTTCCGGGCTAGTAGCAACGGTGTTTTAGAAATGGTATATAAAGAATCTGCAACATGCAAAGCTCTGGGGAAATCTTTTTGTGAAGTTTCTAAAAATGTCTTTGTGTATAATGCATTATAAGCTTCTAAATTTTGGGCACATGTAATCGTTGCAAATGTAAATACGTAAACAAATAAAAAATAGATTTTCGCAATCATGGTAGTTTTATTCCGAGCGTCTAGTAATACCTAAAAGCCGAGGTTAAATAATGATATAAGAATGCTATATGGAAAATAGCATCATTTCACAAAAATGCAAGCAATCCTTTGGAATGACGAAAAATTGGATACGTCACAGATACTTTATGAGATACTACATAGGTATGATGTAATATAATTAAAATGCATTAAGAGGGGACAGTGGGTTGCACGTTTTTATAGTTGTTTTGTTGTTTAAAAACCTTGTTTTCAGGTGTTTGTGTGTTATTTCTGTTTTGTCATTTTAGGTAAATCGTACAAAGTTGTCCCTTTTTATTTTCTCTATTGTGGTTGTACAATATCTTTTTTACCCTTTACAGTTGCGTTAATTTTGTTGCACTGATCATAGGCAAGCTTAACTTAAAATATGTGCCAAGATTATTAATCATTTGTCAAAAGGGAATTGAATTTATAAAAACCAAACAAAAAATGGAACAGCAAAAAAGTCCGCTCATACCCGAGATGGGATTGCATAGAGCAGAAAAAAACGAGAAACTTCTTTACCTCGCACCTTCGATGGGATCGATTCTCGTGAAATTGGAAAGCCATATTGCGGCAGGTTCGATAACGGTCAAGGAGAATGACAATGTAGTACAAGAGAGCTGGATGGTGGAAGAAGACGACGTACGGAACGTCGATTTAGATTTCTTTGATTAATGACATCGTTTATCCGCAAATTTTTTGAAAAAAAACCAAACTGAAAGGAAAAAATGAAAACGAACTCAATAAGATATAATGCAATATGGTGTCTGTTATTGACACTTTTTGTTGTGGTTTCCTGTAAAAATGATACAGGGATAGAACCCGTTTACGACGGTATAAAAATGCGCGTCAGTTTGACTAGTGGTTTTGAGCAGCCTATAGGAAACAGCGGGGTTTCAAAATCAAAAGCTTCTATTTCTGGAGCTACAAAAAATACCGATGATAGATTGGAGACTCAGACCCAGATCATACCGCTCAGCAATGGATTAAACATCGTTGCAAAATTAGTGCCGGAACAACAAGCTGCGCCTGTTGCTCTCCGGCAGTCTGCAGGTGGGCTTAAGGCAGCTGCTCAAGAGGTGAGAGATGGATTGTCGGAAGGCACGCGTTACCGTTTGCTGGTCTACGATGCGAATGGCAACGAGGTGAAGCGCATTGAAAAAACGGTAGACGCAAACTCTTCTTCGTTTGACGAATTCACCTTGGACGCGACAGGTACAACAACGAACTATACGTTTGTGGCTTATTCGGCAGGTACAGCGGCGTTGCCAAACCTTGCTGCTAATACGCCACTCGCTAATGCCTTGGTGGAGATAAATGCACAGAAGTTTATGCATTATGTAGAGACAGTGGGGCTTGCGGCGGGTAATAATGATTTGACTGTAGTGCTGAAAAACAAGCTGAGCGAGATTACCACTGTTCTTGATGGCACGGGGATCGGTCTGAATTCGATAACAGGAGTTGGTAATGTTGTTTTTAAGAATGCTACCCACGGTGGGGGTACAATAAAGCTGTCTGATGGAGTAATAACTTACACGGGATCTGCTCAAGATAAAGCGGTTACTTTTCCGACCATTTCAACAGCGTTGACGGAGGTCAACAGTTCAGTTACTGCGCTTCTCCGTAGTTCGACCACTACAGCTACCCTTGAGGTGGAATATATTGAGATAGCCGGCTTAGGCAGGAGCGAGCCTTTTTCCGTGTCCAATGTAAAGATTGAGCCCGGGGTGAAATACAATCTGGTTTTGGAGTTGGATAAAGGGAATTGTATGTTTGAAGTACAACCAGAGTCTTTTTCAATGGATAGATCCGTGGGAGGGGCATGTAGGGTTAGATTCTATCTCCTATTCGTCAACTTCTTTACGTGGTATGATTATGGTATATCGCAGGGCGACTGTTCTGGAGGGACAACTTTACTTGGCTTTGTTAGGGATTGGAGGAATGGAAATCAGATGGGAAATGCTAATCTTGACGGTCAAGTTATCGGTCGTACGTACGAGTTTGCACCAACAGCCAATGCCGGTGTGGTTATGAATATCACCAGCTTGGATAATTCGTTCAATATGGCGATTAATGAGCCAACTGACGAGCAAAATACCACAACATATAAAATAGCGACGAAAGAAATACAATTTCAAGGTACAGGGACTAACGGTCGTAATATCCGGTTTACCAACGGAGGAGGAGAACATGGTGTTGGTTCTGTTTCCGCGATACACAATATTACTAACGGAACCGTAGCTAATCCGGTTATTCGGGTGAGCATATCAGCGTCCGGTGTCGTGAGCATAGAAGGACGTAAGAGCAATTCCGACCTCAATCTCTATCCAATGGAATTATTTAATAGCACATCCTTTAATAACGTGACTTGGCTGACCAGTGGCAACACCAATAATAAGGTAACCATAACGCAAACCATAGCCGGACAAACTTATATCAATGGTCAAGTGACAGGTAAGCGGATTGCCCCTTGTAATTAATCTCCATTACTCCTCTTTCTTGTTTGCAGAGGTTTGGTAAAAGAGAGCAATGACACTTAATGTAGTCACCCCTCCGGGGGTACTTAAACTAGAAATAAGATAATCACAAATTAATTATAGATGAAGAATTTTATAATATTATCGCTATTCGCTTTGGGTGGTACGGGTGCTGTACATGCACAATCGCTATCGGTAAAGCATGATACCACGGTGACGGTCTCAACCGATCGTTATCAAGTCGTTACCAACCGCTTTGGTGACAACTGGATCTTTGGTGCCGGCGTCGGTGCATCCATATTTTTTGGTGACCACGATAAGCAAGCCAAAGTGAGAGAGCGTGTTACTCCTCATTTTTCAGCCTATCTAGGGAAGTGGTTTAGCCCGGGATTGGGAGTTCGTTTAGGCGGTAGCTACGGCAAGATCAAAGGGTTGACCCAAAACGCACCATGGATGACATCCGGTGTGCATTCTACCGGTGAGCGTTACGATGGCAAACCCTGGGATGGTTACTGGTTAGAACATCAGGAATTTAACGCGTTTCATATCTATGGTGATGCACTTTTTAACTTGACGAATATTTTCGGCGGCTACAAAGAACGTTTCTACAACATCAGTCCTTATGTAGGCTTGGGCTGGATGGTGACAAACGATGAGCCAAAACAAGGTGAAGTGAGCGCCAATATCGGTATCTATAATACATTCCGTTTAGCGAAATCATTGGATCTAACGCTGGATCTTCGGGGCGCAATGGTCAGTGATCGTTTTGATGGAGAAGTCGGGAACCGTAAACAGGACGGACAGGCAAGTGCATTACTTGGGCTAGCATATAAGTTTAACAAACGTGGCTGGGATAAGCCATCCACAACCGTTATTGAAACTAGCTATGATGAAACCCTTTTGAATGAATTGCGTGATCGCGTTGCAAAATTAGCCGCAGATAACGAAGCCTTGAAACGCCAGTTGGCGAATGCGAAAGGTGACGTAGTTACCGATGTTCAGTTTAAGGACAGAATATTGGCTGCGCCGATTCTAGTAACATTCAAGATAGACACTTGGGACGTGCGCAACGAAGCCCGCGTAAACTTAAGGTTCTTTGCGGAAACCATAAAGAAAGGAAACAAAGAGGTGGTCTATACGATTACTGGTTATGCAGATAAAGGTACTGGTACGCGGGCTCGTAATGAGCTGTTGAGCCGTAACCGTGCAGATGCAATCAAGAAAGTATTAGTAGAAGAGTTTGGTGTTGATCCGTCGCAATTGCGTACGGCGCATGAGGGAGGTGTCGAGAATATGTATTACGATGACCCACGTTTGAGTCGTGCGGTAATTGTTATCGGTAAGTAATATATAAGGGCGTATTGGATACGCCCTTATATAACAATAAATAAAATTAACCAGAACAATGCAAATTTTACTTGTGATAGGCTGTTTTTTTATTGCCTTGCTGTTAAGCAGGGGGATGATTCCGCTTATTATGTTGGTAACGTACAAAAGACGACTTTTTGATCCGGTGAATGGCCGTAAGTTGCATCAAGGCATCGTTCCCCGCTTAGGAGGTGTTGCTTTTGTACCTATACAATGTTTTTTGTTTGTGGTTTCACTTGTTTTTGTGATCAAGATTGCAAATATGGAAATGGGGGTACAGTCGTGGGCATTGCTTCCAAGTTTCATGATGCTGTTATGTGGTTTAGGAATGTTGTTCATGGTTGGTGTCGTTGATGATCTTATTGGTGTAAGCTATAGGTGGAAATTTGTTGCACAGATTTTAGCCGCTGCCTTCTTCCCCCTTTCCGGGCTATGGATTAATGATCTCTATGGTGTAGGGCTTATCGTTTCTCTCCCTGCTTGGATAGGGATACCATTGACGATGTTTATGGTTGTTTTGATTATCAATGCCATTAATCTTATTGATGGCTTGGACGGGCTTTGTTCAAGCGTAGTAGCGATGGGGTGTTTGGTGTTGGGTTCTTTATTTATGTATTACGGTGCTTGGTGGCACGCACTGTTTGCTTTTATTACGCTGGGTGTATTAATCCCGTTTTTCTATTATAATGTATTTGGTGCGACCCGTCGTCGCAGGAGAATCTTCATGGGAGATACGGGTAGTATGACCTTAGGGTATTCTATAGCTTTTCTGGCCATTAGTTTTGCCATGAACAACACCTATATCAGGCCATTTTCAGAGGGGGCCATTGTTGTTGCGTTTTCCACACTCATTATCCCGGTTATGGATGTAGCGCGTGTGATGTTTGTACGCTGGCGTGTTGGGAAGCCGGTTTTTAAACCGGACCGTAATCATCTGCATCATAAATTTTTACGCATGGGCATGTCGCATCGGGCGGCAATGTTATCCATATTGGGGCTTGTATTGGTTTTCTGTCTGTTTAATATCGTGATGGTGGAATTGATCAGTAATAACCTTGTTATCCTTTGTGATATAGGATTATGGCTGGGAGTTCATTGGATATTTGAGAAAATCGAACAAAAACATATTAAAAAACAAGATGCGGAAACGCAAGTAATAGTGTCTGTACAAATTTACAGAAGCAATACCGAAAGAAAGCGCAAGGGTGTATTACATGCGCCTTGATTTGATTACATACGCTCGAATTTAGAGCGGATACAATTTACCTGTATAAGAAAATTCAATGAAGATAATCCTCATCGGTGGTTCCGGTTTTGTTGGTACGCGCTTAATAGATAAGTTGCTGGAAATTCCGCATATTGAAGTGTTGAATATTGATAAAAACAACAGCGAGAAATATCCGGAATTGACACGCATTGGAAATGTGATGGATTGGCAAACGCTCGCACATCATTCTAAAGGTAGCGATGTCGTGGTGTTGTTGGCTGCGGAACATCGTGATGATGTAAGTCCGGTATCGCTCTATTACGATATCAATGTGGAAGGGATGCGAAATACCTTGAAAGCCATGGATGCTAATGGTATTAAACGATTGATTTTTACCAGCTCAGTCGCCGTGTATGGATTAGACAGAGATAATCCTAATGAATCTGCACCTATTGATCCTTTTAACGATTATGGGAAAAGTAAATGGCAGGCGGAACAGGTTTTACACGTTTGGCATCGCAGTCATCTCGATTGGGATATTAATATCATACGACCGACGGTTATTTTCGGCGAAGGAAATCGCGGTAATGTCTATAATTTGTTGAAACAGATCGCCAGTGGTAGATTTTTGATGATCGGAAGGGGCCGTAACAAAAAATCAATGTCCTATATCGGGAATATCGTAGCGTTTATCTGGTTTTTGATAGAACAGGAGAAAACCGGATATGAGGTATACAATTATGTCGATAAACCGGACTTCACCACAAATGACCTGGTACACCATACCGGACAGATTGTAGGAAAGAAAATCCCGACCGTTCGGATTCCCTATTGGCTGGGTATGTTGGGGGGGTATGGGTTTGATGTGTTGGCATTTATCACACGTAAAAAATTAAACATCAGCTCGGTTCGGGTGAAGAAGTTTTGTGCCGTGACACAGTTTTCTTCGAGCAAAGCCATGGCTTCGGGTTTTGTTCCGCCGTATACCATGGAGGAGGGGCTGAGGAATATGTTGGAAGAGGAATTTGGGAGAAAATAATAAACGTGATGTCAGATAGGACCGGACGAATTGCTAAAAATACCCTGATGTTGTACGTACAGATGTTTTTGGGGATGCTTATTGGGTTGTATACTTCCCGTGTGGTCTTGAATGAACTTGGGGTGGAAGATTACGGACTTTATAATGTGGTTGGAGGTGTTGTGGCTATGTTTGGTTGGTTAAACACGTCCATGTCCGGTACGACCGGCAGATTTATAACAGTCGCACTAGGACAAGACCATATGGAACAACTGAAGAAGGTGTTTGGGTTATCGTTAACGATACATATTCTTTTAGGTGTGCTTATCGTGCTATTGGCTGAGCCAGTTGGCATTTGGTTTTTGCAGCACAAGATGCAAATTCCGGAAGCCCGTATGGAGGCAGCAGTATGGGTATTTCATTGCTCCGTTGCCACGGCTTTTTTCTACATCCTCAACGTGCCATACAACGCAATGATTGTTGCGCATGAGCGTATGGGGATATTTGCCTATTTTTCTTTGATCGATCTATTCTTGCGCTTGGGTGTCGTGTTGGCGTTACCTTACTTCGCCGCTGATAAATTGAAGTTATATGCGGTATTGTTGCTGGGCATCCAAATACTGATGCAATTCATTTACTGGCAATATTGTTTTCGGAATTTTCATGCTTCGAGGGTGAAGCCGGCGTGGGATAAAGAGAAATTTAAAGAGATGTCTTCTTTTGCCGGGTGGAGTTTGTTTGGAGATTTTGCTGCCATATTGTTTTCGCAAGGCATCAATATATTATTGAATATGTTTTTTGGTCCGGCAATCAACGCTGCAAGAGGTATTGCCGTCCAGGTTCAGGGTGTAACGCTTCGTTTTATTGGGAGCTTTCAAACGGCCCTTAATCCCCAGCTCATGAAAAGTCATGCGGCTAAGGATTATGTGTATATGCATAAACTGCTATTTGCCAGTTCTAAGTTGTCTTTTTTTCTTTTTCTGCTATTGGCTACACCGGTCTTTTTTGAAGCCCATGCACTGTTAGTATGGTGGTTGAAAATTGTACCGGAATATACGGTTACTTTTCTACGAATTATTCTGTTGATTTCACTGATAGACTGCCTAGCTAACCCATTGATTATTTCCGCCAAAGCCACGGGAAAAATTAGAAAGTATCAGTCTGTTTTGGGTACATTTCTGTTGTTGATTGTTCCAGTTTCCTATTTTCTTTTGACGTTGGATTTCCCGCCATATACGGTTTTTGTGGTACACTTTGTCATAGCCTGTGTAGGACACGGTATCCGAGTTGTATTGATAACGCCGATGATCGATCTGGACGTTAATGAATATATACGTCATGTTATTTTTAAGGTACTTATCGTCTTTGTCTTAGCATCTATCCTTCCCGCAATTTTCTATTGGAATTTACCGGAAGGGGAGTTGCGTTTTGTCGTCATGGGTTTGTCGGTGTTAATTGGGATACCTTCAGTCGTCTGGTTATTTGGTATAAATCATAATGAGAGATTTCTAGTGATGGAGCAGTTAAAAAAAAGGTGTCCAAATAAATTTTAAGACAAAAAGAAATTATTATGATGAAGATAAATCTTATTTATTGGAAAGAAGCTAATTACGGAGACGCTTTGAGTCCTCGACTCATCGAAGAGCTGAGCGGTAAGCAGGTTCAGTGTAAAGGCATTTCGATGTCTCGGAAAGAGAGATTTATGGCTTTTCTCAAATTTGATATTGCTAAAATTAGGATGACGATATTACCATTTCAAAAGATTTATGGTGGAATAGGTTCGATCCTGAGTTGGCTTCCAAAAGGAAGCCTAGTCTGGGGAACCGGTTTTATGAATAAAAACGAAAGTTTTAAAGGTGGTAAGGTCTACGCAGTTAGAGGTAAACTTACCGAGCAGAAACTTGAAGAACAGGGAATATCTCCAACTCGCATATATGGCGATCCTGCATTATTACTTCCGCTTTGGTTAAACGAACAGAAGATAAAAACCATAAAACTTGGTTTGATACCACATTGGAAAGAGGTAGACTTCTTTAAGAATACATACGGTGAGCGATATCATGTCATTGATTTCCGTACGAAAGACGTTGTCGGAGTGACCCGTGAAATAACATCTTGTGAGTATATCTTGTCAAGTTCATTGCATGGTATTATTGTAGCACATGCATATGGAATCCCTGCTTTATGGATCAAACATGGCTATATTGACACTGACGGATTTAAATTTTATGATTATTTCAGTTCCGTGGATATTCCGATATATAATGGGTTTAAAGATATTGATGATATATTGGCTGACGATGCTCATTGGTATAAACTTTTTAATGATTACGGAGAGCTTGCGAAAATCAACAATTCTTTGATGGATATACAAAAAAAACTATTGAAGGCAGCTCCTTTTCCAATCAGGGATAAATACAGTAAACATTGTTTCTAGATGATTAAGGAAACTAAGATATCAGTTATTGTACCCGTGTACAATGTGGGAATATATATAGCTCGTTGTGCGCAAAGTCTATTTGATCAAACGTTGGAAGATATCGAGTACATATTCATTGACGATTGTAGCCTTGATGATAGTATAGCTGTTTTGAAACAGGCTCTAGAGAACTATCCCGCTCGTAAACAGCATATCAAAATCATTCGACACCAAGAAAACAGAGGCGTTGCGACTGCCAGAAATACCGGATTGGATGTCGCAAAAGGAAAATATATCGGTTGGGTAGATGCCGATGACTGGATTGAACGGGAGATGTTTGAAAAAATGTATAACACAGCGGAATCGGGGCAAGCCGATTTAGTTTGGTGCAATTTCATGATGACGTTTGCGGACTCGAGCTACGAAAATAAACAACAAGTTGCCGAAGATCCCAAAACATATTTACAGGCTTTGATAACGGGTGAAATGAAAGGAATGCTTTGGAATAAACTTATAAAACGCCAAGTATTTTCTAAAAATCAGATTAGGTTTTTAAACGGTAGTAATCTGGGAGAGGATAGAAATGTACTGATTAAAGTGCTGTTTTACTGTAATAATATCACTCATGTAGAAGAGCCACTTTATCATTATATGCAGCTTAACACAGGGGCGATAACCCGGGATACGAATACTTGCCGGGTTTACGAAGAAATAGATAATACCCGGGATATTGTATGTTTTCTCCGAGAGAAAAATGTGGATTGGGTATTGGATAGCCATATCCACGATTTTATGTTTCGGAGTAAACGAAAATTGTTGAATGCAATAGATTTAATCCATTTTGAGAAATGGGCCGGTATTTTTCCGGAATCTAACGGTCTGCTCTATAAGAGTACGTTACGGATAAGACATAAAATACTCGGTTTCCTTGCTATTCATAAGATATGGGGTCTCCTTAGGTTATGGATTAATGTTAAAAAACGATATCAAACTAGTAAAACTTAAATATAATGAGTACGATAATTGGTTATACAACCGGTGTTTTTGATCTATTCCATATCGGGCATCTGAATATATTGAAAAAAGCGAAGGAGCATTGCGATTATTTGATTGTCGGTGTGACAACAGACGAGATTGCCTTTGAAATGAAAGGTAAAAAGCCTGTTTTGTCTTTTGGAGAGCGTCTGGAGATCGTGAATAGTATAAAATATGTAGATAAAGCAGTAGCAAAAGAGGATATCGATAATATAGCTGCATGGAGGGAATTGAAGTTTGATGTATTCTTTAAAGGAGATGATTGGAAAGGAACAGAAAAAGGGCGGAAACTGGAAAATTACTTTGCCGAATTTGGAATACAGGTGATATACTTCCCCTATACAGAAGGAACATCTTCTACTTTTCTGCGCGAAGTATTAAACAAAATCAAAACATCATAATATGGAAGATTTTAAACAAAAATTTGATATCGTCAACCTAACCATAAAAAAGGTGGGGTCATGGATTATTAGCTTACGTCCGCTGCAGGTTACTATTGGTTCTTTGGTGTTGTCTTTAGATAGACCGTGTTATGATATTGGTGACTTGACAGATAGCGAATCGCAAGAGTTAGGACGGGCATTTAAAGTGATAAAGGAAGTATATGCTAAGACGTTTTCGCCAGACAAGGTTAACTATTTGTTGCTTATGATGGTCGATAAACAGGTGCATTTTCATGTCATACCGCGGTATGGGCGCGAGGTGATCTTTAAGAATAACCGCTTTGAGGATGAACATTGGCCGAAGCCGGCAAATGTACTGTTGACGCTGGATTTTGATGATCAACTTCTCCTACAGCTAAAGGAATATATGGAGGCTGCTCATGTATAAACAAAAAATTGTAGATGTTTTTCGTGCCTTTATCAAAATTTGTGAAGAACACGATCTACAATATTTCTGCCATGGAGGTACAGCTATAGGCGTGGTGCGTCATCAAGGATTGATCCCTTGGGACGATGATATTGATGTACTGATGCCCAGACCGGATTATGAGAAGTTTCTATCGTTGTTTTCGCAACTCGAGCAGGATGAATATGAGTTAATGGTACCGGGTGAAACCCCTTCATACTACTTGCCGTTCACCAAAATGTGTGACAAAAACACCACGTTATTGGAATTTGAGCATATTCCCTGTGTGTTTGGATGTTTTGTAGACATATTTCCTTTGGATGGAGCTTCCGGTGATAAGGAACAGCGGGCAGCGGACTGGTTACTTTTTAGACGTATTGCCAATACACTGATGATTTTACCCAAGCCAAGTAAAGAAAATTTTATATGGTTATTTAAACGCTTGTCTAAATTTCAGTTGCGAACAGCTATAGATGAAATTTCCTGTGCTTTTTACAAAAAGAAAAAATACTGGAAAACTTGTGAACGGCTTCGCGATATCGTGACCCGTTACGAATATGGTAAAGCAGAATACGTAGGAAGCTATGGTAGTCAGTTTGGTGTCAAGGCTTTTTGGCCAAAAGTCTGGTTTGATGATGTTGTAATGATGTCGTTTGAAGGGATGGAAGTACGTGTGCCAAGCGGTTACGATAAATTGCTCACCCAGGTATACGGTAATTATATGCAGTTGCCTCCCGAGGAAAAAAGAGTGACACATCATAGCGTGGCATACCGCAATCTGAAAGAACGAAGGAGTTTGGAAGAAGTTTATCAAGAATTGAATAAGAAGAGAAAAATCTAAATATCCGTCATGAGAAAAATACCGGTTGTTTTTTGTTTCGATGATAATCTGGCAATGCCGGCGGGTGTGAGCATAACCTCTTTATTGGAAAATGCCCATTCCGATACTTTCTATGATATTTTTATTCTGCATGACGAGCGGGCGGTTTATCCTACATTGGGTATTTTGGAGCGCCTTTATGATAGGTATACTAACTTCAATATCACTTATAGAAGCGTAGGAAATCAATTTCAGGAAGCTTTTGAAATTAGAGGGATAACCGTACCTGCTTATTATCGATTACTGATTCCTGAGCTTATTCCCGAGTATGATAAGATTATGTACCACGATGTTGATGTTATTTTTAGATCAGATTTGTCTGCTATATTCGATGTAACCGATATGGCCGGATACTATATCGCAGGCGTTATTTCTCCAGGTTTTCTATATCAAGAATCTGTGCAGCGAAGAATCGGTCTCGGTCTAGATCCCCAAGATTATATATTGTCTGGAAACTTGATTTTTAATGCTGCTTTGCTAAGGGCAAATCAAATTGTGGACCGGTTTAGAAAAGAGGCGAAACACAATTACAAGCATCAAGATATGGATGTTATAAATATTGTCTGTAAAGGTAAGATTAAGCGATTGTCTCCCGTTTTCTGCGGGATGATAGAACTTTTTAAATTGGCCGTAAAAGGAACAAAGCAAGAAATCTATACCTCAAAAGAACTAAGTGATATGCAAGAATGGGGTATCGTTCACTATAATGGTCCTAAGCCTTGGAATAGCTGGTGTCCTAATTTTGATATTTGGTGGGAATATTATAGAAAATCGGTGTACTACGACCCCGGATTTTATTTTGACTTTTTTTATTCCAGACTAAATGAATACGATAAATTGTCTTTTTCGAAACGGTTGAAAATCCTTTTTCGATATTTCAAACATAGACAGAAACAAAATTAAAAAGATGAAAATTGCAGTTTTGATAACCGTATTTAATCGAATCGAGAAAACGCTGATCTGTTTGGACTCTTTATATAAGGCAGAGATTGATGGCCTCGGGATGACATTTAAAGTGTTTCTGACCGACGATGGAAGTACAGATGGAACAACGGATAAAATTCGAGAGACATTCTTAAAGGAGGATATTGAGATATTATCCGGGAATGGTCAGCTGTTTTGGAATGGCGGTATGAATAACTCTTGGCGTAAGGCAATAGCAGAAGGGGGCTTTGATGGTTTTTTATGGTTAAATAACGACACGCTGTTGTTGCCCAATCTATGGAAGGAATTAAAAGCCGCTGATGAATATTCGAAACGACATTTTGGTAAAGGGGGGATTTATGTCGGCTCCACCTATAACAAGGCAAGAACCGGATTAAGCTATGGCGGTTTTAATTTTATAAGCAAATGGACGCTTAAAGATAAATTTTTGATTCCGAATAACGCTTTTGAAAATTGCCAGGCCGCTCATGGAAATGTTACCTATGTCTCTCAAAACGTAGTAGAAACGGAAGGTGTTTTTTGCGATCAATATATCCATAGCGGTGGCGATCACGATTATACTTATCTAGCCCATAAGCACGGATATCCGGTATTTATATTACGAGATTACGTGGGGGTCTGTGAAAATGATCATTATAAAACTAGCGGAGATAGGTTTAGGGAGATGTCATTAAGGGATCGTATCAAATTTCTAAAATCACCCTTGGGTTATAACCTAAATAACACATTGCTTTTTCAAAAACGCTGTTTTCCTTATCGATATATACCGGTATTAATTGCAGGTTATTTTCGGGCATTGATGCCTGGAGCTTATTATGGCGTGCTTAAGTATTTGAAAAAATAAGACTGTGAACACAGAAATATGAAAAAAGCGTTAATTACAGGTATTACGGGGCAAGACGGTTCCTATCTGGCGGAATTGCTGTTGGAAAAGGGATATATGGTTCACGGCATTAAA
Source organism: Sphingobacterium chuzhouense (assembly GCF_014692525.1). Taxonomy (GTDB): domain Bacteria; phylum Bacteroidota; class Bacteroidia; order Sphingobacteriales; family Sphingobacteriaceae; genus Sphingobacterium; species Sphingobacterium chuzhouense. The sequence goes on along the minus strand of NZ_JACNYL010000003.1, from coordinate 236,754 downwards.
AGAAGAGCATCATCTTTTAATACACAACGGATAGATCACCTGTATGTAGACCAGCATGAGCAGTATGTTAGCTTCAAACTGCATTACGGCGACTTAACGGATTCTACGAATATCATTCGTGTCATACAGGAAGTACAACCGGATGAAATATACAACTTGGGTGCGATGTCGCATGTTAAGGTCTCGTTTGACTCGCCGGAATACGTAGCGAATGTAGACGGCTTAGGGACGTTACGCATTTTGGAAGCTGTGCGAATTCTGGGCTTGGAGAAGAAAACAAGGATTTATCAAGCATCTACATCTGAGCTATACGGAGGGTTGGCAGCAAATAAAAATGAACGAGGTTTTTACGATGAAGATTCACCTTTTTACCCGAGATCTCCATACGGTGCAGCTAAAATATACGGTTTCTGGATTACAAAGAATTACCGCGAAGCGTATGGTATGTATGCCTGCAATGGAATTTTATTCAATCACGAGTCGCCAAGGCGGGGCGAAACTTTTGTGACACGTAAAATCACGATGGCGGTTGCCGCTATTGCGTTCGGCAAACAAGAATGTTTGTTTCTTGGAAATCTAGAGGCGAAGCGAGATTGGGGGCATGCAAAGGATTATGTCGAAGCAATGTGGAGAATCCTACAGCAGAACAATGCAGATGACTACGTTATTGCGACCGGTACGACAACATCGGTACGAGATTTTGTAAAGTTGGCATTTGAAGAAATTGGTGTAGAATTGAGCTTTGAGGGTTCGGGCGCAGCAGAAATTGCTCGGATAAAATCTTGTCATAACCCGAAATACCAATTGGAAATTGGGAAGGTAGTGGTTCGGGTTGACCCGCAGTATTACCGACCAACCGAGGTCGACCTGCTTATTGGAGACCCAACCAAGTCCAAAACAGTATTGGGTTGGAGCCCTAAATATACTCTTACGGAACTGATTCGTGAGATGGTGCAATCCGATATACAACAGACATTAAAATAATATAATTAAATCGATACTTTGTCAGATGCGTTATTCCGTTTCCATAATCGTACCGATGTACAATGTTCAGCAATTCGTAGAGAAATGTGCGAGACATTTGCTTGAGCAGACAATGGAAAATATCGAGATTATTTTTATTGATGACTGTTCTCCGGATGAAAGCTCGGCTATCGTTTCCCGGGTTTTGGAACGCTATCCCTCGCGGAAACCTCATGTAAAAATCATTAGGCATAAAATGAATAAAGGGTTGCCCTCTGCGAGAAATACAGGGTTGGTTGTGGCGAGTGGTGAATATGTATTTCACTGTGACGGAGACGATTGGCTAGAAACGGAGGCTATAGAGCGGTTATATAACGCCGCTAAAACGAATAACGCAGACATCGTGTGGTGCGATTGGTATTTATCTTTCCAAAATAACGAGCGGTATATGTCGCAAGACCCGGGCTCGGCTTCCCTTACGTCTGTAGCATCTGTTGAACTTCTTCTCGCAGGTAAAATCCGGTACAACGTCTGGAATAAGTTGGTGAAGACTTCGCTGTACAAAGACCATAATCTCCATTTTCCGGACGGTCATGGCATGGGGGAAGATATGGCTATGATAAAGGTATTCGCTTATGCGCAAAAAGTGGTTTATCTACCACAGGCGTTGTATCACTATGTACAGCTGAATAATGATGCTTTCACGAAGAAAATGACAGCTCAACATTTAGAGGATATTAAATATAATGTCGATACAACTATCCATTTTATACGTGGTATTTATGGTGATAATATGGATATGTTTGTCCAATTTTTTAAACTCAATGTCAAATTACCATTTCTGATTTCTACCGACGTGGAATCGTATGAAAGATGGTTGGCATGGTATCCGGAAGCTAATGCATTCATTGATGCGAATCCGATGTTTTCCAACCGGGCAAAATTTATTCAGAAGACCGCTTTAAGGCGTCAATTTTGGATTCTAAAATTATATTATTATCTGATTATTAGGGTGGTATATGGTTTAATTTATAAATAACGCGACCTTCTATGAAGACAGTATTAATCATATTAGCAGGCATCGTTACCAGTTTTTTTTATTTTCCGTTTGAGTTTACCTTCTTACCAGTGGGTTTGAATACGAAGATCATGATGGCGGTAGTTGGACTGCTGTTAATAGCATATCATATTATAAAGATGGGCGTTGCTCGCTTCTCGCGGGAAATAATAATTGCTTCTCTTATTGCGGTTTTGTTCTCATTGACAGGTCTTTTATCGATGGACTACAACAACTCTAATGATTCTGCTTATGCCTCCTATATTATTTCGATGTGGGTTTGGCTAGCTGCTTCGTATACAGTTGTTACATTTATTGCGGTAATCCATCAAAAATTGAATTTCCGGCTGGTAGTCGATTATTTAGTTGTTGTTTGTTTAAGTCAATGTGTGTTAGCATTAGTAATTGATTTTGTACCGGCAGTGAAAGTTTTCGTTGATCGATATATTGATCTGGGAATTAATGAATTTTTGACCGAAGTGAACCGATTATATGGTATGGGAGCGGCACTAGATGTTGCAGGTATTCGGTTTTCGGCGGTTTTAGTCATGATGAGTATATTATTGGTAAAGGATGAGAAATTACGAGAAAATCAGAAAGAACTATTCCTGTATGCCATAGCTTTTTTGGTTATCGGTGGTATAGGGAATATGATTTCCAGAACGACTACGGTAGGACTAACATTGTCGTTAGGTTACCTCGTTTTTTTTGCCAATGTAATTCAAGCAAATATAAAAGTATCGAATCTGCAACTCTGGAAAATAATTTTATTGGCGGTGTTGATAATAGCAACAATCAGTGTCTATTTTTATAATACCAACGCAGAAGTATATAAGTTGTTGCGGTTTGCTTTTGAAGGCTTTTTTAATTGGATAGAAACAGGAGAATGGCGAACAGACTCTACAGACCGTTTAAATAATGTGATGTGGATTTGGCCGGATGCGGATGATTATGAAACTTGGATAATCGGCAAAGCAACATTTTCGAATTGGCATGCTGTAGGAACAGATATAGGTTATTGTCGATTTATTTTCTATAGTGGCTTAATAGGATTAAGTATTTTCACGTTCTTTTTTATGTACTTGTCTTATGCACTGTGGCGTAAATTTCCGGTATTTAAGCACCTCTTTCTATTGTTGTTTGTACTCGCTTTAATCAATTGGTTAAAAGTAGCTACAGATATCTTTTTAGTGTATGCTCTATTTCTGTCCGTGGGTAGCCCGTATTTGTATCATAAATATTATGTGGAAGAAGAATGAAAATAGTCTACAACATATTAGGTACATTTAACTCGGGTGGTATGGAGCGGGTATTGGCAAATAAAGCGAATTATTTTGTTGCTCAGGGGCTGGAGGTGGCTATTGTAACAACGGATCAGCAGGGGAGATCTCCCTACTTTCCATTAAATGAGGCTATTCAGCTACACGACTTGGATATCAACTATACAGAAAATAATCAACATGGACTGTGGAAGAAAATAATCTCCTATCAACGGAAACAAAAACAGCATAAACAATTACTCACAAGTCTTCTGCAAGATTTGAAGGCAGATATCGTTATTTCCATGTTTGATAACGATGCTTCTTTTCTCTATCGCATTCAAGATGGGAGCAAAAAAGTGCTGGAAATTCATTTTTCGCGTTTTAAACGCTTACAATATGGACGGAAAGGACTTTGGAAGATAATAGACCGCCTTCGTAGCTGGCAGGATGTTTCTATAGCAAAACGATATGACCGCTTTGTCGTATTGACGGAAGAGGATAAACAATATTGGGGGAATCTTCCCAACATAGTAGTTATTCCTAATGCGAACAGTTTTGTGCCGAATTGTCAAGCGGATGTAAAGGCCAAACGTGCTATCGCTGTTGGACGATATGATTATCAGAAAGGTTTTGATGAGCTGATTGCATTATGGAGAAAAATATATGAGCAAAAACCGGATTGGAAATTAGACATTTTTGGTCATGGACCTTTAAAGAATAAACTACAATCACAGATTAACCAATTGGGATTAGCAGATGTGATTCGTTTATGTTCGCCGGTTTGGGATATCGAAAAAGAATACTGTCAAAGTGGATTGCTGGTTATGACTTCTCGTTATGAAGGCTTACCGATGACATTGTTGGAAGCGCAAACTTATGGTTTACCGATGGTGGCTTATGCTTGCAAATGTGGACCACGGGATATTATTCGAGATGGTGAAAATGGTTTTTTAGTTGAGGAACATAATCAAGAGATGATGGTAGCGCGATTGATACAACTGATGGAAAATGAAAATCTGCGTTGGGAAATGGGACGGAAAGCAAAGGAAATGTCTACGGATTTCACGGAAGCTAAAGTGATGCGGAAATGGTTGGATCTCTTTAATCAATTGACACCATGAAGACCATAGTGATATCAGCCGTAAATATTGTGGAAGCAGGTCCTTTAACCATATTGAGGGATTGTCTTTCCGGTCTTTCGCAATGGGTTGCTGATCGGGAAGGTGAGTTTAGGGTGATCGCTATTGTGTATAAAAAAGAATTGGCAGATTATCCGCATATCGAATACATCGAAACGCAATGGCCGAAAAAAAGATGGATAAACCGGTTGTGGTATGAATATGTTTCGTTGAAACGAATATCCAAAACTATCGGCTCGGTCGACCTTTGGTTCTCGTTGCACGATACCACACCGAATGTAGTCGCCGAGCGCCAAGCGGTTTATTGCCATAATGCACTTTTTAGTTATCGCTGGAAGTTGCACGACCTGTTCTTTGCGCCTAATATGGCGATCATAGCGATGTTAACGAAATTTATTTATCGTCGAAATATCCACCGGAATCGTTATGTCGTCGTGCAACAAGAGTGGTTTAGAAAAGCGATGAATAAGATGTTTGCCATAGATAGGAGTAAGATCGTTGTAGCACCACCAATACGACCAAAGGCGAGTATGTATACACAAGGAAAAGCAGGTTGTCGGAATAAGGCTATATCTTTTATTTACGCGGCGTCACCTAACCCTCATAAAAACTTTGAAGTGATCTGTCGGGCAGTCGACATCTTGGAGAACCATTATCATATCAAGGATTTTAAAGTCTACATCACGGTTCGGGGAAATGAAAATAAATATGCGAGATGGCTGCATAAAAAATGGGGTGGGTTGAATTCAATTCGATTTGTAGGATTCTTGTCGAAAGATGATTTGCAGAACTATTACGATACCTGCACCGGACTTATTTACTCATCTAGAGTGGAATCCTGGGGCTTGCCCATTTCGGAATTTGCAGTTTACAACAAATATATGCTGCTGGCGGATATGCCTTATGCACATGAGACAGCCGGAGCTAGCGGTTACACGGCTTTTTTTGATCCGGATAACCCAGTTGCTTTAGCAAAATTGATGGCGCAGCTTATTAAGGGAGAAAGCCAGGCTTTCAAACCGATCCCTTCTACAGTTATAGCAGAACCGTTGGCAAATAATTGGTCAGATGTGTTTTGCATGCTTTTAAAGGAGAGCATGAATAGAAAACACAATGAAGTTTAGGAACATGAGTATATTGCAATTGGGAAAATTCTATCCCATTCGGGGTGGAGTGGAAAAAGTAATGTATGATCTGACAATAGGTTTGTCAGAGCGGAAGGTACGTTGTGATATGCTTTGTGCGTCAACCGAAAACTATCCGCAGGGTACCATAGAACTAAATGCCTATGGAAGTGTCTTCGTGGTACCCACAAAACATAAGCTGGCAGCGACGATGTTGGCACCGGCCATGATTACAAAGCTTCGCCAAATCGCGAGATATTATGACGTAATCCACATCCATCATCCTGATCCGATGGCGTGTCTCGCCTTATTCCTTTCTGGTTATCGGGGCAAGGTGGTTTTACATTGGCATTCGGATATATTGAAGCAGCGAGCGTTATTGAAACTATATGTGCCGCTGCAAAATTGGCTTATCAAAAGAGCGGACATTATTGTGGGAACGAGTCCGGTATATGTAGCCGAATCAGCATCTCTCCAAAAGGTACAACATAAGATTGATTATATCCCAATAGGGGTTTTGCCGGTGCAGGCAGTTACGGAAAAGATTGTAGCTATTAAGGAGCGATACAAAGATAAGCATGTGATTTTTTCGTTAGGACGTTTGGTAGATTATAAAGGTTATGAATATTTAATTCGGGCGGCACAATATCTCGACAATAGTTTCCAGATTGTCATTGGAGGAAAAGGTCCTTTACGAGAATCATTGACTGCATTGATTCAAGAGCTGGAAGTGGAGGATAGAGTGACGTTATTGGGTTTTTTGCCGGACGAAGATGCATCGGCCTACTATGCCTCGGCTGATATATTCTGCTTAAGCTCTATTTGGAAGACGGAAGCTTTTGCGATTGTGCAGATAGAAGCAATGTCCTGCGGAAAACCGCTCGTATCGACACACATCCCCGGTTCCGGCGTGAGTTGGGTAAATGAAGATGGTGTCTCCGGATTAGTGGTAGAACGGGAGAACCCGGAAGCATTAGCGTATGCCTGTAAAAAAATAGCAACCGACCTTATATTAAAACAACAATTGTCAGAAGGTAGCCAAAAGCGATACGAAGAATATTTTACAAGGGACAAGATGGTGGAGAAGAGTCTGGAACTTTATGAGGAATTAAGAAAACAACAAAATTATGAATATGAATAAGATTACTTTATTGACATGGCTGTTAGGCCTGGTACTGTTAAACGGTTGTATAGTACCTAGAAAAGTGGTATACGTACAAGATATGGCGCCCGATACGGCATATCTTGCTTTGGAAGCGCCATTATTGCGATTACAGAAAAACGATCGCATTCAGATTGTAGTGAGTGCGAGTGCACCGGAGCTCGCCGCGCCGTTCAATAGTGGCGTAGGTAGTTATAGGGTGGGAGATGATGGCAATGTATCGACTGTAGTAGATCGTTCCAGTTCGACATCGGGCTATACCGTTGATCAAGAAGGAACCATCGGTTTTCCGATTCTTGGTAAAATGCGTGTGGAAGGATTAACGTTGGAAGAGGTTCGGGAAATGGTCCGTGGTGCTTTGATTGCTAAAGAATATATTAACAACCCTACCGTGAAAGTGGAACTGTTAAATCTGAAAATTAGTGTAATGGGCGCTGTTGGGAGTCAATCTGTTTTGCAGGTGCCGGAAGCTCAGATAACCTTGTTGGAGGCAATTACCCAAGCGGGAGGTTTGTCTATTCTTGCTGATCCCCAAGCGGTATTCGTTATTCGGGAACAAGATGGAGTGCGAAAAAAATACGTAAACGACATAGAATCAAAATCTATTTTTGATTCGCCGACTTATTACTTGCAACAAAACGACATTGTTTATGTGGAACCTCGGGTAGCACCGACAACACCTCGCGAGCAGCGCAATAGGCAATTTCTGAGTCTATCCATTGCGATAACAGGTTTTATCGTATCAATGTATACTTTATTTAAATAATCGAAAGAAAATGCGTGTTAATCAATATAATTCCAGTATAGCCGCTGATGGCAAAAAAGAGCAATCGATCAATGTACTTGATATTCTAAAATACCTGCTTTATCAGTGGAAATGGTTTGCTTTATCTGTCTTAGTGTTTGGCGCATATTATTATTATCAATATAGTAAATCTCCCTTTATTTACCGTAGTGTGGAAACCGTGATGATAAAGACACCGGTTAATACACCTGTCACGGCACGCCTTACGCGGACAAATTCTATCAACACGGTGAGTGTGAAAAGTGAGATTCTGCAACTTCGCTCCAAGGAGTTGATGCGAACTACGATAGAGCGCATCGGTGCGGAAACGAACTATTTGGAACGTGTGGGACTACGCTACAACGAATTGTACAAGACCAGCCCGGTGAGTGTTGCCCTTGGGGGAAAATCGGAAAGCATCGGATACGATCTTCTAGTAATACCATTGGATGCAAACCATGTACGCGTAAGAAAAAGGAATGATAAAACTGAAGACGAAGAAGTTAAAATTCCTCTCAATAACGAGACCAAGACACCGTTTGGTGTGCTCATGATAAAACCAACCCCATTTTACAATGAAGCATCATACGGCAGGGTTATTCGTGTGGTTAAGCGACCTATAACTGCTGTTGTGAGTTATTTTTTATCCAATCTGAATATCAGTCAAATGGATGATGACGCTTCCTTGTTGCAGATTGCTCTTGAAGATACGAATCCGCAACGGGCAGCGGCGCTGATTACGGAATTAATTACGGTCTACAATGAAGTCACATTATCAGACAAAAATCAAATAGCGGTCAATACCGAGGAGTTTATACGCGATCGCTTGGCGATTATAGAGAGTGAATTGGGATCGGTGGAATCTGATATTGAACGTTTGCGGACGGCCAATCAGGGCGTGGACGTGCAGACAGCAGGACAGATGTATTTATCGGATACCCGCCAGTTCCAGTCGGAGCGAACCAAAATAGAAACAGACATCAATCTGGCGAACATGATGCGGGAATACCTCACCGCGAATGGGGGACAATATGAGCTGATGCCGAATAATACTGGACTGGTGGATGCGAGTGTGGAAAGTCAGATCGGGGAATACAATACCATGCTGTTGCGCCGAAATCGTCTGGTAGAAGGAAGTAGTACGGCAAATCCGGTAGTAGTTGATCTCGATAGAAACTTGGCATCCATGCGAGACAATATTTATGAAGCGGTGAACAATACCTTGAGAGGTTTGGATATCAAGATGAACAATATATTGAAAGAGGAGCAATCTGCCAGAGGAAAAGTGATGCAGGTGCCTCGAAAGCAACGGATGATGCTTTCCGTCGAGCGGCAACAGAAAGTAAAGGAAGAGTTGTATTTATATTTGCTTAACAAAAGGGAAGAAAATGCGATCAACCAGGCGATGACGGACGAAAGCATCCGAATTGTAGATGCAGCATCCCGTTCTACCGCACCTATTCATCCTAGTAAATTTCGCAAAGTAGGCACAGGTGTGGCTATCGGCTTAGTTCTTCCTGCAGTGATTTTGTTATTGACAATGATGTTGGATACGAAGGTTCGTACTCGACGGGATATCGAAGAGGCTGTGTCTGTACCATTTTTAGGAGAAATACCATTATCTGATAGGAAAACAAATAGCAAAACAAATATTTTGGTGTCGGAAACAGGACGGGACCCGCTGACGGAAGCTTTCCGGATTTTGCGGACGAATATTAGTTTTATGTCGAGTGACGGGATAGAAGCCAAGGTCATTATGCTGACTTCTTTCGGTATCGGTGTTGGGAAAACATTCACTTCGTTAAACCTTGCTACCACGATGTCGTACTTGGGTAAGAGGGTTGCGGTTGTTGATTTAGATTTGCGTAAAGGTTCGTTAAGTACAAGGGCTGGATTGAACAGCTTAAAAGGTGTAAGTCATTATTTATCAAATCCTAATGTACAGATGGAACAAATCCGGCATATTTCGGAGGAAATTCCCAATCTGCATTTTTTTCCAATCGGTGCGATAGCCCCCAACCCGGTGGAATTGTTGTTAAGCAAAAGATTGGATGATCTGTTTCAAATATTACGTAATCAATATGATTATATTATCGTTGACGGTGTGCCCATAGGAGTTGTTGCTGATGCGGCTATCGTGGATCGTATTTCTGACTTGACCTTATTTATGATACGGGCGGGCAAGATGGATCGCCGTCAACTACCCGATATCGATCGCATATATAAGGAGAAAAAGATAAACAACATTGCTATTGTGCTAAATGGCTTAAAACTGGGAGGCTATAGTTATGGTTACGGAAGCGATGGCTATGGAGGATATGGTTACGGTTATGGCTACGGAGAGGAGAAGAAACGTGGTATATTCGGTTTTAAAAGATAATACGACATTTTTTGTTTAGAAGAAGTGGTCACTACAATAAAAGTGACCGCTTCTTTTCCGTTGTTGTCAGTTCTTGAACACCTTTAAAGAACTAAAGTTCTTCGTTATGTTGACTCATGTCCAGTCCAACAATTTCCGCCTCTTCACTAACACGTAGTGATGCTAAGAGATCGGTAACTTTTAAGAGAACCAATGATCCGAAGAAAGCGAACGCTGAAGCACCAACAAGAGCAACCAGGTGAGCAAGAAAAAGCCCGGTTTCACCGAAGAATAGCCCGTTGGTTGTAACAGCGCCGTTGACGCTGCTATGTGCGAACACACCTGTTAGTAGCATACCGACCATGCCTCCTACACCGTGGCAGGGAAATACGTCTAAGGTGTCGTCTATACCTCTCTTGGTTCTCCAGATAACCACGAGATTACTGATAACCGCGGCGACCAGGCCAATGACTAGTGAATGTGGGATTGTCACAAAACCAGCAGCGGGCGTAATAGCTACCAATCCGACAACTGCGCCTATACAGGCACCCATTGCGGAAGGCTTTTTACCTCTGAGGATATCAAAGAAAATCCACGCTATGGCAGCTGCAGCTGATGCGGTAGTTGTGGTTGCAAATGCGGAAGCGGCTAACTCATTGGCGCCACCTGCTGAGCCCGCATTGAATCCGAACCAGCCAAACCATAGTAAACCTGTTCCTAAGATAACATAGCTGATACGGGCTGGCGTATGCACTTGTTCTTTACGTTTGCCTAAGTATAATGCGGAAGCCAAAGCGGCCCATCCTGCCGACATGTGTACAACGGTTCCCCCGGCAAAGTCGAGCACGCCCATGTTTGCTAACAACCCATCGGGATGCCACGTGGCATGTGCTAATGGTGCGTAGATGAAAATGACGAATAACGTAATAAAAATAAGGTAGGAATTAAATTTAATACGCTCGGCAAAAGCGCCTGTGATGAGCGCAGGGGTAATTACCGCAAATTTTAACTGGAACATAGCGAATAATGCTATAGGGATGGTCGGTAATGCTGACCAGGCATCGTTCCCTAACATGCCCTTCATCATATAGAAAGTGGAAGGGTTGCCGATAATACCGCCGATATCTTCGCCAAATGCAAGGCTGAAGCCAAATACGACCCATATAATGGTGATAAGGCCCATACATACGAAACTTTGTAGCATGGTAGATATTACATTTTTTTTGCGAACCATGCCACCATAGAAAAAAGCCAAACCCGGTGTCATTAATAGTACCAATGCCGCAGACATTAATAGCCATGCAGTGTCGCCTGTATCTATATTGCTTTCTGCGACGGTAGTAACTTCGGTAGATGGGGAGAGCAATGCGAGGATTGCCGCCAATGCAAGGAGTCCAAATGGGAGAATTTTTTTCATCTCTGGTTTTGATTAAGTTTTTTGATTAATTAGTGGTTTTTGTCTTGTCTTTTTGATTATTTGATATTTAAAATTGTTTTTCATTTCAAATATCGAAACAAAAAATGATAAAATCTAGTAATTTTTTATTTTTTATATAAAATATTTGAAAATATTGTGATTTTTTACTTTAATTTGTTTTTGTAAATAATAAAAATCGTATTACAAACTGATTTTTTGTCATTTATTTTTTGTTTTTCATATACGTTCTTTATAAAAATTAGTTAATGTCTTGTTTTTGGTTTTGTTTATTGATTTTTTATTGTTTTGTGTTAATTATTTTATTTTAAAACATAATAAAACAAATGAAAATCATGAAAAAATCATTATCTATATTCATTTTTGTACTTATTTCAGCTTTTTTATGTGCACAGGAAGGCACACCTTTGGAAATAACTGGTTACGCAGATATTTATTGGAAATATGACTTTGCTGAACAAGAAAATATCGGTACGTATTTCGCAAACAATCATAATTCTATTTCGTTGGGCATGCTTGGCCTAGGGTTGCAAAAGTCAACTGGTAAAGCGACCTTTGTCGGCGAGCTTGCATTCGGACCGCGCGGACAATACCTCAGTATACCAAACGGCGATGATAGTGAAGCCAATGCCGGCAATTCGTTCCATATCCAAAACTTGTATGCTTCTTACGATTTTACGGATAAATTCAACATGACGGCTGGTTATATGGGAACATTTATTGGTTATGAAGTAATCTCACCAGTCTCAAACTTTCATTATTCCACTTCCTACCTATTTGGTGCCGGACCATTTCAAAATGCCGGAATTAAAGCAACTTATGCTTTCTCGGATAAGGTGTCACTGATGGCGGGCTTATTCAATGACTGGAATGTCTATCAGGATTTTAATGGAATATCGCATGTAGGTGCACAATTGGCCTTAACCCCTGTCGATGAGTTCAGCGCATACTTAAACTTCCTGACGGGTTCGTCGGAAGGAGGAGAGGCCAATTATAGTTCCGGAACATTAGTTGACCTTGTAGCTAGCTATGATTTTTCTCCAAAAGTTAGTCTCGGACTGAATGCAGCAGATTATACATTTCAATCCGATGGTGGTTATAGTGGTGTGGCAATATATCCTCGTTATAATATCAATGAAAATATTGGTATGGGCGTCCGTGCGGAATACTTCAAAGAAAAGGATGTGGAGGAATTGGAGGGGCAGCAATTTACATCATTCACGCTGTCGGCACAGCTGAAACACGGTGGGCTGATTGTTATTCCAGAAGTTCGTCTGGATAACAATAACCAATCTGGTTTCTTGAAGAAAGACGGGCTTACTGCTACGAAGAATGCATCGCAAGTTTCAATTGCTCTTGTTTACGCGTTTTAATAGATATTAAATAACCATGAGCCATACCTTTTGGCTCATGGTTATTTGCTTCGTAGCGACAGGTTTATTTGGATTTCAATTGTTCTACTTCTTTTCTCAACGCTTCAATCTGTTCCTGCTGTTCTTTTATCGCGGCAACGAGAACAGGTATCAGACTTTCATTATCCACGTCATCGTATTTAGCCGTTTTCGTTGTGTTTTTTCCCGTTGTATATACCTTTGATGAGGTTTGTAACATATCTGGAAATACGTTTTCTATATCGCGGGCTAAAAATCCATAACGATTACCCGTTGGTAAATTAAGAGCCTTGAATTCATCTCTGTTATAGTTGAACGTAATTGGATTTAAGTTTTTTAGCTTTTCGGTAGAATTGGTAATCTGTGCCACATTGATTTTTATTTGATCTTCTTGATATTGTTGGCTAAACGCGATTGAAATGGAGCCGAAAGCAATACTCAATGTACAGATTCCTTTAATAATGATATTTGTCTTCATTGTGTTATATATTTTATTAAATGTATATGAAAAACTTGCATCCGCGGTACGCGAATACAAAAAGTATATTCTCTTACTCAAATGTTATTTCCTAATATGAATGGAAGGAGCTAAACGACGTTGGGAGGAGGGAAATGCAAACCGATACTAACATGAGGAAGTGGCCTGCCCGGTAAAAGATAAAAGCAATCTTTGGGTTGTGCTAAAAGATAAGGAGAGAAAGCCGTCTCCACGATAATTTCATCGTCCAAGTTAAGTCTTGTTTCACTTTCTTCCGCATCGTTGTTTTGGTCAAAGATTTGGTCGACATTTACATCAAAATCTTTTGTGATATCTGTCGAAGTAGCTTGCAAACAAATTATACTTCCTAGAAGGAGAAATAGATATATTGTCCAAGTCTTTTTCATCCACGATATTTAGTTGACCTAGTACAAAAATACGGTTTTTGAGCATTTAAACCTAATTTTTTTTACGTTTATAATATTTGCTTAGAATATTATTGGGTGCTGTTCATCAACATGAAAAATCACATTGTTTGGTTTATTTTTTCAAAAATAATATCATTTTCAAATCCTTTCGATTGTAAATAAACGGCCAATTTAGATTTTTCGGTAAAAGAAAGTTTTTTTATGGGTTTATTTAATCTTTTCTCGATCGTTTCTTTTATTTTTTTGTCGTATTCGTCCGGATTTATCTCTCTTAGGGCGATACGAATGAGTGGTTCGGAAACATTTTTTGCCTTAAGATGCTGCTTTATCTTGATTTTCCCCCAACCTTTCATACGAAACTTACCTAAAGCGTATACTTTTGCAAATCGTTCTTCGTTAAGAAAGTTGTCTTCAATGAGTTGGACGATGATATTTTCTACTTCTTTTTGATGAAGTCCCCATTCATATAATTTGTTTCGTACTTCCTGCTGGGCACGTTCTTGGTAAGCACAGTAGTTTTCAGCTTTTGCCTTAGCTTGTAGCGGTGTCAGCGTTTTTTTCTGTTTCCTGTATTCGTCCATCCTGCAAACCTAAATAATTTTGTTTTTATATACTAAATAATAGTATTGTTGAAAATATTGATGAAATTTGTCCTTTACAATTTATCATGTACACACTTGCATCTATTCTTTCCCATATCCATAGCAAACGACACGTGGTTCACGATGCGGAAAAGCCAATCTATGATTTGGCCTATGACAGCCGCAAAATAAGAAACGCCGAGCATAGTCTTTTTTTTGCGTTGAAGAATGTGCGTGATGGACATACGTTTATTCCTGATGCCTATCAGAAGGGCATTCGTGCCTTTGTTGTGTCGCGTGATGATATAGATACTTCGTTATACCCCGAAGCGAGCTTTTTATGGGTAGATGACGTTTTGGGCGCTTTACAAGATCTTGCACGACATCATCGTAAAAAATTCAAAAAACCAGTTATCGGGATCACGGGTAGTAATGGTAAAACGATAGTAAAAGAATGGCTCGCTCAACTATTGCAGGAAGATAAGAAAGTTTACCAAAGCCCTAAAAGCTATAACTCGCAATTGGGGGTAGCGTTATCGCTATGGAATCTTGCGGATGATTATGACTGTGCCATTATTGAGGCAGGTATTAGCTTGCCGGGTGAGATGGATCAGTTGGAGGCAATGATTTGTCCAGATATAGGTATCATGACCAATATTGGAGTAGCGCATGCCGACGGTTTTGCTAGCAAGACATTGAAAATCAAAGAGAAATTAAAACTCTTTAAGCATACCAAAGATGTCATCTTTCCTTCGCGCTATGGTTTTGAGGAATACCTGGCTGCTGAAACAAGAGTATTTACTTTTGGAGAGCGTGATATGGATGAGGTGAAGGTCTTGCGTATAGAAGAAATGCATGCAGAGAGTTCATCTATTCAGGTGAGTTATAGACAAGAGATTGTGACCTTTGCTGTACCTTTTGTGGATAAAGCTTCGATAGAAAATGTACTTATTTGTTTGACTACACTTTTGTTTTTAGGTTATCCGCTGGATGCGATTCCACATAAATTAGGCCGGTTACGTCCGCTAGAGATGCGTTTGCAGCTCAAGACGGGACGGAATAATTGCTCTATTATTGATGATACCTATTCAAACGATCTGGCGTCCTTACAAATTGCTCTGGACTTTTTACACCAACAGCAACAACATAAAAAAAAGACACTTATTTTGTCTGATATAGATGGTTTGAACGACCATCTCGAGGCAAAGCTTCTTTCTATATTGCGGCAGCAAAATCTGAACCGCATAATCATTGTGGGGAAATCTTTACGTCATTTACAGGATAAACTGCATACAACACTGTTGTTTTTTGATTCAACGGAAGAGCTGGTGCGAAATCTGGGGAATATCACGTTGGAAAATGAATCTATCCTTATCAAGGGAAGCAGAAGATATCACTTGGAAGACGTAAGCAAATTATTGGTCGCTAAATCACATGAGACCGTTTTGGAAATTAACCTTAGTGCATTGGAACATAATTTACAGGCGTATCGTTCGATGTTACCGCCAAATGTTAAATTGATGGTCATGGTCAAGGCATTTTCTTACGGAAGCGGTAGCTATGAGGTGGCAAACCTTCTGCAATTTAATAAGGTAGATTACCTAACGGTTGCGTTTGCAGACGAGGGTGTGGAACTGCGGCAGCATGGAATCGACTTACCTATTATGGTGTTGAGTCCAGATGAGCAAGTGTTTGAAAGTTTGTTGTCTGCTCATCTGGAGCCAGAAATATATAGCTTTCGCATTTTAAAAGCTTTTATAGATTTTCTACGAATTCGCAAACAAAAAGATTTTCCTATTCATATTAAAATAGATACAGGCATGCATCGTTTAGGTTTCTTGCCCGATGAGATGGAAGAATTGACCGCACTATTATCCGCTGCATCGGAGATTAACGTTAAGACGGTATTCTCCCATTTGGTTGCTTCAGGAAACAGGCAACATGATGATTTTACAATGCAACAGATTGCGATGTTCTCATCGAGTGTAGATAAATTAGAAGCGAGATTGGGCTATAGAGTGATTCGCCACATAGCAAATACCTCAGGTATTGCAAATTGGCCGTCTGCCTATATGGATATGGTACGTTTGGGGATAGGGCTATATGGGGTGGATATGGATGGAAAAATGACACTGGAAAAGGTAAGCGAACTAAAAACCACCATTACGCAAATTAAAGAACTGCCTGAAGGAGCAACGGTTGGTTATGACAGAAAAGGGCTATTGCACCGACCGAGCCGTATAGCTACTGTAAAAATCGGATATGCAGATGGCTACAGTAGACGTTTTGGCGGTGGTGTAGGAGAGATGTCTATTAACGGCCAAAAGATAAGGACAGTGGGATCGATTTGTATGGACATGTGCATGCTTGACGTCACAGATATTGTGGCACATGAATTGGATGAGGTTGTAGTATTTCCAGACTTGATGGAGGCGGCAAAGCACATTGATACGATTCCTTATGAGTTGTTGGTAAATATCTCTGACAGGGTGAAGAGAGTATATTTCTATGGATAGACGTAAATAGATGATGATGAAAAAGTTTACACAAAAAAGGTTGTTGTATTATCTTATAAAAGGTACACTGGTTACCGTGCCGGTAGCGGGGGCTGTGTTTTTAATTGTTTGGGTGTTTGCGTCTTTAGATAATGCTTTAAATCTTACAACACACTTTTTAGAAGATGAGCATGGACACCCACTATATATTCCAGGCATCGGCATACTTACGGTGCTGGTTATTCTTATTTTGGTAGGAGTGGTTTTTACGACATTTGTTACAGAGCCAATACGTGCATGGTTAAAACGAACCATTGATAAGATTCCGTTATTTAATACCTTATATTCTTCTATAAAGGATTTTACGGAAGCCTTTGTGGGTGATGCGAAGAAGTTTAATGAGCCCGTATTGGTGCTAGTCAATGAAACCGGATTGAAAAAAATTGGTTTTCTAACACAGCGTGATTTAAATAAGATCGGATTGCCAGATGAAGTTATAGTTTACTTTCCTTACTCTTATTCTGTTGCTGGACAGGTTGTTGTAGTGAAGGCGTCAAATGTGCAACGTCTGGATATGACAGCAACGGATGCCATGAAATTAGTGGTCTCGGGTGGTGTTAGTGGAATAGATTAACGATTATTTCGTTTTCTTTCGCAGATACTTATACAACTCCACTTGTGAACGGTGTGGCGGTTTGGTGTTTTGAACATAAGTATTGTCCAGTTTATTATTTAAAATCCGAGCCTTTACATTGTCTTTTAACTGTATTTCTAACATGTCGATGAGTTCTTGTTTAATTTTTTTATTCGTAATCTGTGCTGCAGCTTCTACGCGGAAGTCGAGATTTCTCGGCATCCAGTCGGCGGACGAAATATAGACCAATTCTTTGCCTGTTGCATAAAAATACATTACTCGGGCGTGTTCCAAATATTCATCGACAATGCTGATGGAATGAAGTGGAATTTTGAATTTCTTTTGATTAACAGCACAATAAATTCCGCGAACAATCATTTCAATTTTAACGCCCGCTGCGGCAGCTTGATACAAGTGTCTGATAAGCAGTTTATCACTCAATGAATTGATCTTAATGATTATACGTGCATTGTTTCCAGCACGAGCTTCCGCAATCTCATTGTCTATGAGCGAAAGAAATGTCGTTCGCATATTATTCGGACTTATCAGTAGGTTTTTACAGGACTTTAATCCTTGCGACAAGTCTCCTTTGGATTTTTTTAAGGCTGTAAAAATTTTGTTTATATCAGCCATAATATTCCGGTTACTGGTCATTAAACAATAATCACCATAAATCTTGGCTGTTTTTTCATTGAAATTTCCAGTACTCACAAACCCATATTGGATAGTTTTATTGGTAACCCTTTTTTTGATAATGCAGAGTTTCGCATGTACTTTTTTATCTGGGATACCGAGTAGTACTTTTACACCTTCCGTCTCAAACCGTTCTTTCCAAGTCAAGTTATGTTTCTCATCGAAACGGGCACGTAGTTCGAGCATGACGGTTACTTCTTTTCCATTCCTCGCTGCGTTAATGAGTGCATTGGCTACTTTGGAATTTTCCGCCATGCGGTAAATAGTGATCTGTATGGAACGCACGTCGGGATCAATTGCCGCTTCACGGAGTAAATCAATGATCGGATGAAATGTGTGATAAGGGAACGAGAGTAACACATCTTTTTTGACCAACACGTCGCTGATACGTTGTCGTCCTGCGAAGTCCGGGTGATCGAACGAACGACGTTCTAATGGCAGTTTTTCGGACTTGAAAATATTAGGAAAATCCATGAAGTTTTTGAAATTATGGATTCTTTGTCCAGGAATGATACTGTCTTTTTTCGAAAGGTTCAGCTTTTTGATCAGAAAAGCTACAAGCGTGGAATCCATATCTTTATCAAAGACGAATCGTGTAGGCTTCCCCTTTCTACGATTTTTAATTCCCTTTTCAATTTTCTCGACCAACGTGGTATTGATATCATTATCGATGTCAAATTCCGCATCTCTCGTAATTTTAAAAGCGTGTGCCTTGAAAGTATCAAATCCGAAGTAAGAAAAGATATGCGGTAAATTGTATTTGATAACGTCTTCCAAAAGCATGACGTGTTTCTCTCCTTTGGGGGAAGGCAATAATATAAAACGACCATTATCGTGTGTTGGAATTTCGATAATCGCAAAACGGGTTTCGTATTCCCAATCCGTTTTGTGCATCGCAATACCTAAATAAAGACTTTTGTCCCGCAAATAAGATATATGGCGTGCATCATCTAACATCAAGGGAATAACGTTAGATTCTACTACTTCTTCATAATATAGTTTGACAAATTCCTGTTGTTTCTTGTTCAGTTCTTCATCGGTTTTAATAAAAACTTTTTTCTTCACCATCTCAGCCTGCACTTCCGACCAAATGTGATCGAAGTTTTGCTGCTGTTGGATAACCAAGTCATTTAACCGATCCAGGATAACCTGAGGTTTTTCGAAGAAAATTTCTTTTGCTTCTTTGTCGCTAAATATCAGCGCTCTTTTTAGCCCAGCTACTCTTACACGGAAAAATTCATCTAAATTATTCGAGAAGATAGCCAAAAATTTAATGCGTTCGGAAAGTGGCACGTTCTCATCAGCAGCTTCTTGCAATACGCGGCCATTAAAACTCAACCAACTGATATCACGCGGAATAAACCTATTTATCATCTTTTTCTTTGCCACTGCTTGATCGCTTTAAATATACTTTCCTAATGTGTCTTAAATATAACGAAAATATGAAGAAGATGTTAAAAGATGGAAAAGGAGTGAACGATACATTTACAAAAAAACAAAAAAAATATCAAAAATAATCGCTTGAATATCAATGGAGTAAATATGTGTATATTATACAATAAGCTGAAAATCAGTTTTTTAATTTGATTTGCTTGTGTAGCTTTGTGCCGTGAAATTAGTCACCAAACGGAACAACTATACTTATGGCATTCAAAACATTGGGTCAATTTATCATTGAAAAGCAAGCTGATTTTCCTTATGCAAAAGGAGAACTTTCGCGATTGTTACGTGACATTGGTATCGCAGCTAAGATTATTAACCGGGAAGTCAACAAAGCTGGATTGGTTGATATATTGGGAGAAAATGGTCATCACAATGTGCAAGGTGAAGCGCAGAAAAAACTTGATGTATATGCGGATGAGCAGTTTATTGAAGCGTTGACCAGAGGTGGTGAATGTTGTTATATCGCTTCGGAAGAACACGAAGAGTGTATCGAATTGTCGTTAAAAAATTTAACGAGCAAAGGTAAATATATGGTGTGCATGGATCCGTTGGATGGATCTGCTAATATTGATTTAAATGTATCTGTTGGATCCATCTTCTCTATTTACAGAAGAAAAATGCTTGATGTGCCGGTGTCTGAAGAAGAAATACTGCAGTACGGCCACGAACAAATTGCAGCGGGATATGTTATTTATGGTTCTTCCACTATGCTGGTTTATACGACAGGGAAGGGGGTGAACGGTTTTACGTTAGATCCATCTATTGGAGAATTTTGTTTATCTCATCCCGATATGAAAATTCCGGAAGATGGTAAGTCTTATTCAGTGAACGAGGGAAATTATTTGAAATTTCCACAATATATCAAAAGTTATATCAAATATTGTCAGGAAGAGGATAGTAACACATCTAGACCTTATACATCCCGTTATATCGGTTCGATGGTGGCTGATATTCACCGAACGCTGATTACGGGAGGCGTGTTTCTCTACCCAGAAACTTCGAGTTATCCGCATGGAAAACTGCGCTTGCTTTATGAATGTAACCCCATGGCATTTATTATCGAACAAGCGGGAGGAAAAGCAGTATCCGACAAAGAAAGGGTATTGGAGATGAAGCCAACACATTTGCACCAACGGACACCAATTGTTATCGGTAGCAAAAATATGGTCGATAAAGTACTGAGCTTTATGGATAAAGTTTAGGAAATTTCGGATATCGAAGGTAAGATATTTATTTTTTCGGGATGGCGCTCTGCATATTGTAGCACGATCTGCTGCATATAAAAATTGCTGATGCACTTATCCCTGTAGGAAACGATATCTTCTACATTAGACCATTGTTGGACAAATTCTACGAATCCAAAAGCATAGAGCTTATCTTCTTTAAAATAAATATAACTGCTTTCTTCTTCGTTCCGTCCTCGATCGATAAGCAGGAATGATCTTTTTCGATGACTCAGCTGTTGAAATATATTATCGACAATTTGGTTGTGCTCCTCTAGTGAAGGGAGTGTTTCTACTTGAATTTTTCTGTCTTCGCGTGTTTCTGTAGAGGGGGAATAGAATGTACAAAGCATAGGAGCTAAGTTAAATTCTTCCAACAGATTGGCTAAAAATAAATTAGCCTCCTGTGCCGTTTCGAAATAGCGAATGTTATTTGTATGACCAGCTGCTTTGCTTATGGCCAATCTACTATAGCCCCGTATATCCTCGTAATGGATAAGTACAAATTTTGGTTCATAGCGTTTCAATGCCCGGTTGTGAATAGGCCAATGTTTCTTGATCATTTGACACTCCATAAGAAGCGCCATAAGCTCGGTGCCGGATTCTTCAAAATCTATCGTTGCGATATCGTTTATAAATTGCTGTCGTCTTAAACTTGTGTTTATACCTCCGAAATGGCTTAAAACACGTTTTCGTATATTAACTGCTTTTCCTACATAGATGATTTTCCCTTTTTTGTTCCTGAAAATATAAATTCCCGCAGTTTCAGGAAGCCTTCGAAATTGTGCTAAAGAAAGATGTGTAGGTAATCGATGTTCGGTATTCTTTTGCAAACTCTCTTGCAAATATTGATTTTCATCGTGTACAAGCAGTTGGGAAAAGAGCTCCGCAGTAGCTTCGACGTCACCCATGGCACGGTGTCGTGCTGTAATGTTGATTTCGCGTACTTTACAGATATCTCCTAGACTGTAGGAACGGTGTCCAGGAAAGATTTTTCTGGACAGCCGAACAGTGCAGAGTTTTGGTGCTTGCCAATCATAACCTGCTTGCTTCAATTCTTTTACTAAGAACGAATAATCGAAGTTGACGTTATGCGCTACAAAAACTTTACCTTGTAAAAGATGGTATACATCTTCTGCGATTTCGCCGAAAGTAGGTGCATCTTCTACCATATCCGGTGTGATACCTGTCAGCATTTGAATGGCGAAAGGAATAGGGCATTGCGGATTGACAAGGCTTTGATACCGTTCGATAATCTTTTTCCCGTTGTGTATCAAAATGGCGACTTCCGTAATACGACTTCCACCGGCATGACTACCCGTTGTTTCAATATCGACGATAGCAAAGTGTTTTTGTTTATTCACGTTGCAATATTACTAATTTAATTAGTAATATCGAAGATAATGATATTAATTAACTTCCTTGCCGATCAAATCCCGAATAGCTACAGAAGCAATGGCGCCACCAAATGCAGCCGGTAGATAGGACATGGTTCCGTAAGCGGATTTCTTGAAATTGCTGCCATCGGTATATAGTAGGGATTTCTTGTCGGGAAGTTCCGTAGAAAAAGCTACCTTAACACCATCACGAATACCATGTTTGCGAAGTTTCTTGCGGATGTGATGTGCAAGTTTACAGTTATACGATTTACTGATGTCGGCAATACGGATTTTGGTAGGATCTATTTTTCCTCCGGCACCCATCGAACTGACAAAAGGAATTTTTGCTTCCAGAGCCTGCCTGATGAAAAATAGTTTGGGCGTAATGCTGTCAATCGCCTCCACACAATAATCGGGATTTGACGCTAAAAGATCCGATATTTTTTCTGGTATAATAAAATCTTGAATAACGTGAAGCTCTAGCTCTGGGTTGATAGCCAGTAAACGATCTTTCATGATTTGTGCTTTGGATTCACCGTGATTGGTAGCAAGCGCAGGCAATTGCCGATTCCGGTTTGATGGATCTACGGTGTCGCCATCAATAATAGTCATTTTACCTACTCCTGCGCGGCAGATGAATTCTGCAGCAAATGAACCTACACCACCCAAGCCGAGTACCATTACATGTGAACTTGCTAATTTTTCTAATGCCTTGCGTCCTGTTAAAGCTTCTGTTCTGGACAACCAAGATAAATCTTTCATTTTCCTATCGGATAGTTAAATATATGCATGAAATTTTGATACAATTGTTCTTTTAAGAGCTGTATCTCTATTTTTCGAACGCGGCAAAAATAAGCATAAATATCAATGATATTGACAGATTTATCATCCGTTTCCAATAAAATTCTCTCAAGTGGTATTTGTCGAATAAGTTCGTCTTTTTTTCCTGAAAGGAGTGCGTTCCCTAGGCTGAGGAAATAGCCATAGCGGAGGATTTGTGCCGCCAATTCAGTTTTTTTCTCGAAACCATGGAAGATAACGGGGACACGCACTTTTTCTTCGCGAAGTATCTGGAGGCATTCTTGGTAAGCACGGACACAATGTATAATTAAGGGCTTTTGAATACTGTTTGCATAAGCAATTTGTTTTCGAAAGACTATTTCTTGTAACGTCCATGTTGTATCACAAAGCTTATCCAGTCCACACTCGCCGATGGCTAGAACCTGCTTCTTTTTTCCATATTGGTGAAGAGCATCCAGTTGCGCAGTGGCATTCCGTTCGATATACCAAGGATGTATGCCAAGTGAACAGGGATGGGGGAATAGATAGTTTTTGGATATAATGACGTTGGGAAGCGAAAAGATTTGTGCTGTCGGCGCAAGGGTGCAATGGGTATGTATGTTGATGTAAGGCGATGACATATCCAAATATACAGAATTTACGTTACTAACCTCGCCTCCAATGTTTTAAGGATAGCGGAAGCTTTCAGTAGGCATTCTTCGTACTCGTTTTCGGGATTAGCATCAATGGTTATTGCTCCGCCCGTATGGAAAGACAAATACTTTTTTTTGCTATTATAAAGTAGAGAACGTATAACGACGTTGAAATCAAAATCACCTTTTGGGTCGAAATAGCCTACAGCGCCTGCGTATATGCCCCGTTTGCTGTTTTCGTAGCGATCGCATAATCTCATTGCACTGATTTTAGGTGCTCCAGTCATCGAACCGGCAGGGAAGATATTGCGGATAGCTTCTATATCCGATATTTCGGTGTTTTTTTTGCACGTGATGGTAGATACCAATTGATGTACTTGCTCGAATGTTTGTACCTCCAGTTGTCGTTCGGCTCTTACGGTGCCTTCCTGTGCGCTACGCGTTAAATCGTTCCGAACCAGATCCACGATCATCACGTTCTCGGAGATTTCCTTCGGACTGTTTTTCAACGTATCTATAATGTAAAAGTCTTCCTCCGCCGTTTTTCCACGAGGTGCAGTACCTTTAATAGGTTGAGAAATCAAGGTATTCCCCCGCTTCGCTAAGAAACGTTCAGGTGAAGCAGATAAAATATAATTATCGTTGATTTTGAAAAAGCAAGAGAATGGAGTAGGGGAAGTCTCGTTCAATTTTTGGTATACAGCCAACGGTGACAATGTAATCTCTTCTGCATAAAATTCTTGACAAAGGTTAACCTCATATATATCTCCCTGTTGGATATGCCTCAATAGTTGCTGAAATGCATCTACATAAGCTGATTTCGACATGCGCTTTTGAAAACGGATGTTTTCCGTCTCTATCGCCTCATCGTTTGTGATATTGTCGTTAGCTAAAATGTCATGATATACAGTTTCCGGATGAAGGGCATCAATTTTTACCTCCTTATCCTTGAAATGCAAAACGATAGACGGGATAAAAAAGTAAGCTTCCGGAAACTCCAATCGATTGGGAAAGGAGGTAGTTAAATCCTCGGTTTCATTTTTAAGGTCGTAACTAAAAAAGCCAGGCATCCACTTATTGGGATGCTTGGCTCTAAATTTTTCCAACGCATGGAATGTATCTATGTGCTCGCCAATAAAGCAATCTAAGGCGTTTACAGCAAGTAAACTATCTATCTGGGTATATTCGTCGCTATAGCCATTGGATTGGAAGAAACAAACCTCATCAAATTGTTGCGCCCATTGAAGCGCCTGTCTTTCGAATTGCTGCGTGTCAACCTGAAATACGGCTGTAGCCATGTATATGTTATATTACAGTTCGATTGTCTGAATGCGATCGGGTCCTACAGATAGATATTTAATAGGCACTTCCAATGCTTTTTCCAAATAAGCGATGTAATTTTTTAATGCAGTAGGAATCTCGTCTTTTGAACGGATGCCCGTAATATCTTGATTCCACCCCTCTATTTCTTCCAAGACAGGTTCCGCCTGGTTGGTGATAATTTCATAAGGCATATAATCGATGGTCTCGCCGTTGTGTTTGTAATGCGTACACACATTGATTTTTTCAAATGTATCCAATACATCGGCTTTCATCATGATCAATTCAGTTACACCATTCAGCATAATGGCATATTTCAATGCCGGAATATCAATCCATCCCGTACGACGCGAGCGCCCGGTAGTTGCACCAAATTCATGTCCTATCTGGCGTAATTTCTCGCCAGTTTCATCATCCAGTTCCGTTGGAAATGGTCCGCCACCTACACGGGTAGCATAAGCTTTGAAGATACCATATACTGCACCAATTTTATTTGGTGCAATGCCGAGCCCCGTGCATGCTCCTGCGGTAGTGGTATTAGATGAGGTAACGAACGGATAAGAACCGAAATCTACATCCAGTAATGTGCCTTGCGCACCTTCGGCAAGTACCCTTCTACCTTCTTTTAGATAATTGTTGACTAAATGTTCGGCGTCTACGTGTGGAATCGTTTTGATAAAATCAATCGCGTCCATGAAAGCTGCTTCTTTTTCAGAAAAATCAGGAATCTCCCCATAGTGAGAAAGAATTTCTAAGTGCTTGGCTTTTAATTTTTCATAGCGTTCTTGAAAATCTGGGAGGGTTGTATCGCCTACGCGTAAACCATTTCGTCCGGTTTTGTCCATATATGTCGGACCGATTCCTTTAAGGGTAGAGCCGATTTTCCCAGCGCCCATTTTGGATTCGGAGGCTGCGTCCAACAATTGGTGTGTGGGAAGGATTAAATGTGCTTTACGCGCAAGAACCAAAGTCCCGTTGCCCACTGGGTCAAATCCGGATGTGCGCAGATTATCTAACTCGCGTTTTAAAATAATAGGGTCGATAACAACACCGCCACCGATAAGGTTAAGTGTACCTTCATTAAAAATACCGGACGGAATAGTATTCAGGACAAATTTCTTGTTATCAAACTCTAATGTATGTCCGGCGTTAGGACCACCTTGAAAGCGTGCGATTAAATCATACTTTGGACAGAATACGTCCACGATTTTTCCTTTTCCTTCATCGCCCCACTGCAGGCCCAAAAGCACATCAACTTGCATAATATTTGAAATATCGATATTAAAATTTAAATGATACGTTTAGAAAAGACACGACAAACCGGTCTTTTCTGAACAAAGGTAATACAATAATTGGCGATTACCACATTAATTTGAAATTACCGGACTCCTACCTTTTTTGGGTGTACTTGCGGTATTTTCAGCATCTTTCTTTTGGCAATCTTCACATATACCATAGAGGTTAAGGGAATGGTGCTTGATGTCAAATTTCAACAAATCACCCATCAAACTTTGGATTTGGTTGATGCGCGGATCGCAAAACTCGACGACCTTATTACATTCAATGCAGATAACGTGGTCATGTTGTTTAAAACCGTAAGATTTTTCGAACTGAGCCATGTTACGGCCGAACTGATGTTTGGTCACTAGATCGCAGGACACTAACAATTCCAACGTATTATATACGGTAGCACGGCTTACGCGATACTTCTTATTCTTCATGTGGATATACAGTGATTCCACATCAAAGTGGTCGGAACGTGAGTAAATTTCTTCTAAAATAGCATAGCGCTCAGGCGTTTTTCTCAGATTCTTATTTTCTAAGTAAGCTTCGAAGATTTTTTTTACTGTTTGATAGTTTTCGCCTTTATTCATATTAATAGTTATTTCTTCTACAAATTTACCAATTTCATCTGTAAAAAACGATGGTTTAATCGTGAAGTATATGCATCTGATTAATTATCTGCCTCATAGCGTGTTATGCCTGTTATCCCGCTGATTTGCTTCAGGGTTTTCATGAGATCTTCCAATTGCTCAATGTGATTTACGAACACCATAATGTTTCCTTCAAATATCCCCTCATTACTAGTAATGGACAACGAACGTATATTGACATTGTATTCCTGCGAGATGACGTTTGTTATCTTGTTTATGAGCCCTACGTCGTCAATCCCAACAATGCGTAAACCCGTAAGGAAAGCTACGTTTGGTTGAGAAGACGCCCACTTTGCCTTCAATATCCGATATCCATAACTCGCCATAAGTTTGGATGCGTTGGGGCAGCTAGTACGGTGTATTTTGATACCGTCATTCACGGTTAGAAAACCGAAGATGTCGTCACCTGGAATCGGATTACAACAAGGTGCCAGTGTGTAATCAACTTGCTGGTAATCGTCACCGATAAGAATTGTATCGATTTCTTTTTTGTTGATTTTTTCCACCAAGCCAGAAACGTGTGAACTGAAATGGCTTTGACCAGGTGTATTTGTTTTCTCACTTTCCGCGTATTCGCGAAGGTTTTTGATATCAATATTGCCTTTTGCGACATTATAGAAAAGTTCTTGGGAACTAGGATACTTGAAATAGTTGGCAATTTTATTGATATTATCTGTGTTATAAGTGATTTTTAAAGATTTTAATTTGCGTTCTAAAATCTCTTTGCCGTCTTCTGCTACCCGTCTTTTTTCTTCTTTTAGCGAAGAACGTATTTTTGATTTTGCTTTCGCCGTAACGACGAAATTGAGCCAATCCTCTTTTGGCGTCTGCTTACTGGAGGTGATAATTTCGACCTGATCTCCATTTTGCAACGGATGGCTGAGTGGAACTAACTTGTGGTTAACTTTGGCACCGATACAGGTTGCACCAATATCCGAATGGATTTCAAATGCAAAATCCAATGCTGTGGCCCCATTCGGTAGCTGGACCAACGTGCCTTTGGGCGTGAAAATAAATATCTCGTCCGAGAACAAATTCATCTTAAAGTCGTCCACGAAATCCATTGCGTTTTGCTCCGGACTACTTAATAAGTTTCGGACTTTCTGTATCCACTGGTCTAACCCACTGTCAGAGTTAGATTCTTTGTATTTCCAATGCGCGGCAAATCCTTTCTCGGCAATTTCGTTCATACGCTTTGTCCGAATCTGTACTTCGACCCATTGGCCTCGTGGTCCCATTACGGTGGTATGTAGGGACTCATAACCATTCCCCTTGGGTGAAGACACCCAATCACGTAGGCGGTCCGGATTAGGGCGGTATAAATCCGTAACGATCGAATATACTTTCCAACACTCTGTTTTTTCTCTTTCGGTAGGAGTGTCTATGATAATCCGGATAGCGAAGAGATCATAGACCTCTTCAAACGGAATGGATTTTTTTCGCATTTTATTCCAAATGGAATAAATCGATTTTGGACGGCCGAATACTTCTGCCTTGATGCCTTGTTCCTCGAGTATTTTTTTGACTGGCTCGATGAAGTCAGCTACAAATTTTTCACGTTCCGCTTTTTTCTCGTTTAGCTTTCGTGCGATAAATTTATAGGTGTCCGGATCGGTATACTTCATAGAGAGGTCCTCCAATTCGGATTTTATAGCGTAAAGACCTAGACGGTGCGCGAGGGGAGCGTAGAGATAACTCGTTTCCGATGCAATCTTCAGCTGCTTATGTCGTGCCATAAACTCCATTGTGCGCATATTATGAAGGCGATCCGCAAGTTTAATCAAAATAACGCGCACGTCATCTGCCAACGTAAGTAACATCTTACGGAAGTTTTCTGCTTGCATGGAACTGTTCGGGTCAAAAATTCCCGATATTTTAGTAAGTCCATCAATAATGCGCGCTACCTTTTTTCCAAACTGTGCTTCTATATCCTGTAGAGTAATGGACGTATCTTCCACGACGTCGTGCAATAAAGCACATACGATGGAGGTTGTTCCTAAACCTATTTCTTCCGCTGCTATCTGTGCGACAGCTATGGGATGGTATATATATGGCTCGCCTGATTTACGACGCATATCTTTGTGGCTCTCCAACGCAAGGTCAAATGCTCTTCGGATTTCTTGTTTATCGCCTCGTTGCAAAGTCGGTTTGCAAGCTCGGAGTAAAGCGCGGTACCTTTTCCTAATCTCCTTATTTTCTGCCTCAATGTCAATCTCAAATTCTTCCATATACACACTGAAAAAGTTGCTTTTATATTTTTTTGTTTGTAATTTTATTATTGTTTTTCCGCTTATGTGGAAACAGGCAAAAAACAACACATAAATATAGCGAATTTTTTACATATTTGGAAATACATTAACATTTTTTAGGAGGAGATGACGCGGTCTTTTGTATGGGGTTTATTTTTGGTTTTCCTATTGCCATATGTGGGTAAAGGACAAGCCTTGCAGGTTCCTCACTACGGAAAAGGAGAGGGTGAAACATTGCAGTATTATACGACTACCCGTTTGGAAACGGGGGAAGTATTGCCTTGGTTTCCAATAAAAGATGTCATCGTCACTGCCAGACGTACGTTTAAGACAGAAGAAGATAGATTGAACTACCTGCGTTTGGAACGAAATGTTCTGCGTGTATTGCCTTATGCAATTTATGCACAAAAACGGTACGAACAATTGGATCGTGAAATTGCCCTAGCTTCCTCCAAGAGAGAAGAAAAACGTTTGATAAAAGCGTGTGAAGATGAAATTAAGGAGAAATTCAGAACAGAAATAAAAAATCTGAGCATCTCTCAAGGGGCAATCTTAATTAAATTGGTGCAGCGCCAAACGGGGAATAGCAGCTATGAACTTGTAAGAGAAATGAAAGGAGGACTTTCAGCTTTCTTTTACCAGTCGGTAGCAAAGGTATTCGGCCACAACTTGAAATCGGTTTATGATCCAGAAGAAGATTATGAAATCGAGAATATTATTCGGGGTTACGAACGTGTGCGTCCCATAAAGAATTTATATAATTATTAGACCTAATAAAAAGGAAGCTATGCAGACGGTTTATGATTTCCACGGCCTACAGTTTAACGGAGAAAAGAAATCGTTGCAAGATTATTCCGGCAAAGTGCTATTGATTGTAAATACTGCCAGTAAATGCTTCTTTACTAAGCAATTTAAATCACTAGAGCAATTATATCAGAAATACAGGGATCAAGGGTTTGAAATTTTAGCTTTTCCATCCAATGATTTTCATGAACAGGAGCCGATGACAGGTTTGCAGCTGGAAACATTTTGCCGTATCCAGCAACAGGTTACTTTTCCAATATTTAAACGCATACATGTTGTTGGAGATTATTGTGATCCATTATTCAGATTTTTGTCCGACAAGAACCTAAATGGACGTGTAAACGTTAAACCTTTATGGAATTTTCACAAATATCTTATTAACAAACAAGGAGAAGTAGTGGATTACTTCTATAGCGTCACAAGCCCGCAAGCGAAGAGGGTGACCGCCAAAATCGAAAAACTGATAACAGCGTAGAGCATTCTTGATGTCCTTTGTGTTCTATTTGCCATTTTTTACTTAAATGTCTACTTTTGGAACAAACAGAAATGTACTATGAAGTTGGATTTAATGGTGATGACCGTTCATCCCGATGATGCCGAATTAGGGGCGGGGGGAACGATTGCGAAATATGTGGCGGCAGGTAAAAAGGTAGGTATTGTGGATTTGACACAGGGAGAATTGGGAACACGCGGCACTCCGGAAACTCGGAAGAGAGAAGCAGCGAAAGCAGCCGAAATCCTCGGTGTACGCGTTCGGGAAAACCTGAGATTGCGCGATGGTTTTTTTGCTAATGATGAAGAAAACCAATTCGTTATTATCCGTGCAGTCCGCAAATATCAACCCGAAATTGTGATCACCAATGCGTTGGACGATCGTCATCCAGACCATGGAAGGGCGAGTAAATTGGTGAATGACGCACTTTTTCTAAGTGGGTTACGCCGTATCGAAACAGTTGATGAAGGACAAGTACAAGAAGCTTTTCGACCTAGGCTTCAATTGCAAGTGATCCAAGACAAATATATCCAGCCGAATATTATATTGGATATTACCGACTTTTGGGAAAAGAAAGAGCAATCTATTCTAGCTTATGCTACACAATTTAATGTGTCTGTAGACGACAATGAGCCCCAGACTTATATTTCGAACCCTGATTTTATGGAGTCTACGAGGGGTAGAGCGGCAGAATTGGGACGAAATATCCAGGTCAAATATGCGGAAGGGTTTACAGCCCGTAAACTATTGGGTGTGAACGATCTCTTTCAACTTTTGTAAGGGAATGGCGCTTAAGTTGAATCAAATCCATCACGTTGCTATTATCTGTAGCGACTATTTACGTAGTCTATCTTTTTATAGAGACATTTTGGGCTTGGAGGTACGGGCAGAGACCTATCGAACTGAACGCAATTCCTATAAAGCAGATTTAATGCTAAACGGTCATTATATTATAGAGCTATTCTCTTTCCCTTCCCCTCCGATGCGTCCATCGTATCCTGAAGCAAACGGACTGCGACATTTAGCTTTTGAGGTATCGGATATAGAAGAAACTGTCCGTGCATTGGAAGAAAGTGATGTAGCGTATGAACCTATCCGAACGGATGAAATTACCGGGAAGAAATTTACTTTTATCGCTGACCCGGATGGGTTGCCGATTGAGTTTTATGAGAAGTAGAGACGTACATATAAAAACCGTACCTTTGCCCCATGTCAACAGGATTAGTTTCGCAAGATACGATTGTGGCTTTAGCGACATCTCCGGGAGCGAATGGTGCCATTGCGGTTATTCGTTTATCTGGTTCGCAAGCAATCACGATTACCAACGCGGTGTTCAAAGGAAAAGATCTTCTAAACCAACCTTCTCATACGATCCATTTCGGTACGATACGGGATAAGGATGAAATAATCGATGAAGTATTGGTTTCGCTTTTTAAAGGTCCGCATTCCTACACGAAGGAGGATGTGGTCGAAATTTCTACCCATAACTCAAAATACATTGTCGAACGTCTGATAGGTTTACTGATTAAGAAGGGAGCTAGAGCAGCACAGGCTGGAGAGTTTACGTTGCGGGCATTTTTAAACGGTGGTATGGATTTGTCGCAGGCGGAGGCTGTTGCGGATCTAATCGCTTCGGAAAACAAAGCTTCCCACGAAATCGCCATGAACCAAATGCGTGGAGGAATCAGCAATAAGTTACAGCAGATGCGCGAACAGCTGATTAATTTTACGGCGCTCTTGGAACTCGAACTGGATTTTGGAGAAGAGGATGTCGAGTTTGCTGATAGGGCACAATTTGAAGCTTTGGTTCAGGAAATTAAGGTGCATATCCACAAACTTATTCAGTCGTTTGCTTACGGAAATGCGATAAAGCATGGGGTTCCAGTTGCCATTATAGGAAAACCTAATGTTGGTAAGTCGACGTTGCTTAATACCTTACTCGACGAAGAACGTGCTATTGTTAGTGATATCGCCGGAACTACCCGGGACACCATCGAAGAGACTATCAATTTGGATGGGATTACCTTCCGTTTTATCGATACGGCGGGGTTGCGGGAAACGATGGACACTATCGAAGCTATCGGTGTGACCAAAGCTAAAGAGAAAGTTCGGCAGGCGAAGGTGCTACTCTATTTATACGATGATAAAGATAGTACGGCAAATGAGGTCATCGCACAAGTGAAGGAACTCTATTACGACGGTCTTATTGTCATTTTAGTTCGTAATAAAATTGATTTGCAGGGAGGATATTACCCGAACGAAATGGATATGGCCATTACAGGAGCTTTATTTAGCGATTACAGTGATTCGCTAGTCGCTATATCAGCGAAGGACGGAGATAGTGTGGAAGGGTTAAAAAATATTTTGTTGGACAAAATCCGGGAAATGGCTATTGAGGATCAACAGATCATTACCAACACGCGACATGTGGAAGCTTTACAGCTGGCTTTAAACGCACTCGAGCAAGTGAAGCAGGGGCTAAGTATTCAGTTGCCTGGCGATTTATTAGCCCACCATGTGCGCGACGCATTGAGACATATTTCTAGTATCACGGGAGATATCGATGTTGATAGGGACATATTAGGTACGATATTCGGCAAGTTTTGTATCGGGAAGTAGCTCTCATTTAGCTCAGAGTTAGATAAGGGTACGGAATGAAATAAGAAATAAAAAAATCCTGAAGCGGGGAGCTCCAGGATTTAAACTAACCAATTATTAACCTAAATTATGAATACTAAATAATTGACAATTTCCGTGCCAAAATTGATGTGTAGTCGCGTTTTTTGTTCTTAATATCGATTAATTGTGAAAACACCTGTTTCAGAAGGCATTTCCTCTTTGTCAAGTACAATCACGCTACCTCCGTAGTTAAACGCCAAACATGCCAATTCATTGATTACATCGGTATATTGTCCATCATCTTGTACTATTTCACGTTCCTCGATATCAATATGACCATCAATAGATTTACCATTTTCTATACAAAGCACTTCTACCTTACCATCAATGACATCTCTTACCACATCGCCTATATCTAAACTACTTAGGTTTTCAGGTATGGCAAGGTGATAACGTTCTAAAAGCTCCTTTTTCCGCTTTTCTAGTATTTTGTCGAATACCTCTTGTATCTTTTCCAATAAAGCTGCCTTGCTTAGTGATTGGGGGTTTATCTGTATATGAATTGGGGCAAAATTGCTATGTTTACTGATGCGTAAAAAATGATTATGATGCTCGGGCAAAGCAGCTAACAGTAGTGGTATGTCTTGGGGGATTGGATAATGTTCGAGAATAGCTTGGTCTATTTTCCTGAAAAATCTATCCATATCAATATCTTCCTCTTGACTTTTTTCCATATACCCGTGCAGTCCAGTACCTTGCACAACAGAGGCATGCAAATGATTGTCTGTTAGCTCGTCACCTAAAGCCTCTTTCATGGTGGTAGGTACGTTGTCCTTTATATCCAACTTTTGAAGCTGGTATTTGTCGCCCTGATAAAGCTGTACATCATCTAAAGCCAGCGCAAGGAGATAGTAGGGTTGGTTTTCATGATACAACTTAAACAAAGGTTTTACGCAAAATGAATCGGCCACGCAGGTTATTTCTTGGACTTTTTGAGGTAAACGTAATATTTGGGTATCTTGTGAAGATACGAAGATTGCAAGCCCCTCATCATTGTGATCCCAAAAAGTTTTATCGTCTATGAGTTTTTCCAATGGTTGGATTAGTTTTTCATGTTCATTAAGTTTGTTGTCTTTGATATACTGCAATGTCTTTTTATAAAGATTTTTAAAAGTGATAGGATCCGTCGCATTTGCCGGATGTACTCGATGGGTAGGCATGTAAATCGAGATACAAGGTTCACCTTGGATTGCCGTAAGTTCTTTTAGTAATTTCAAATCGATTGTTTGCATAATAGATGTTTTTAATGAATGCATTGATTTTCGTTTTAAACACTTTTTAGTAGAACGGTTCTAAATCAGAAAAAATCCGTTCCGTTATTAAAGTAGCCCTATATATAAAACAGTCTAATTAAGGAGATGTTTAGAAAAGTTTATGATAGCTATAAACAAAAAATACTGGAGTGGGGAACTCCAGTATTTTTTTACTAATCAACCAATTATAAATCTTATTTTTTTGGAAAATTAGGAAGTACCTTAATCTCTTCTATTTGCAAAATGTGTCTATCGGAGTGTGTTGTTATGAATAACAGATTTTGATAGCCGTCTACAGGACCCGCCGGCCCCTGGCTAATGTGATTTCGCAAAGCCTTTATATCGGCATTTTTTATATAATCAATGATCTCTTTTCTCCCGTTTTCAAATGCTATTAAAGCCTCGTTTATATTGTGGTATTTTCCAGTAGGTTGAAGCATTTCGGGAGCTTGATATTTTTCACTCCTGTTGGTAATGCTTTTAATAATTTCTTCGTCAGTATAGCTTGGTTTTTGGGAAATTTTGGACGTGTCAGGTTTTGAAATTTCTTGTTTGAACATCCCAAAAATCATGGGTTCTGATAAGATGATATGTTCTAGACATTGGCTAATTGACCATTGTCCTTTGCCTGGAATAAAGTTTAGCTGTTCTTCTGTAAGTCCCGCCACGCTTTTTTTTAAATGTACCGCCGTCTGTTCGTAATGTTTAAGTAGTTTTTGAATATCACGACTGCTATCTTGCTTGATAATGTATTCAAAGACAGGAGTGGCCTGTTCAAAAGCTATAACATTTTGCTGTTTATTATCTGCGCTTGCATCGGGTGTATTTACCAACAGGACGGCCAAAAGCGGAGTCATCCTGATGAAATGTGATACGTGTCTTTTCATAATAGAACCTTTTATGTAAACATTAATTTTGATTTCCTTCTACCTTAGAATACAATATTAGATACTTTTTTCAATAGGATACTTGACATAAGGCAAGATATTCACCGTAGCCACGTGAAATACCTGTATTGAACTTCATAACGATGTATAAATACCTAAATTAACATTAAAAACAACTATAGGAGACTTTTTATTGTTCAACAAGTGGTTTAAACAACACAATATTAGATTACAAATAAATAATTTCGTTATGAAAAGGATCATTTTTTTTACATTTATGCTTGGTCTATTAGGTACCGGATGTGGTGGTAATAGAACTGAAAATTCCGACACGATGGATAGTAGAGATACTATTGGAGACCAAAACTACAGAAATGGAAGGTCGACTACGGATACCACGATGAGAGATAGCGTAGATTCTGTACTGCCTCCTACACCTCCTCCAACGACTCCTTAACTAAATACATGATATTGACATTTAATATATTGATGGTGCTCACTTCCCATGCCCGAATGGATGGGACAGATTCTATGACAGGGGTTTGGTTAGGAGAAATGACGGATCCCTATTACGAATTTGTCGATGCTGGGTTTAAAGTGACAATGGCTAGTCCTTTAGGAGGAGAGCCACCAGTCGACCCCATGAGTAAACTAACGGAGCATATTACCGCCTCCAATAGACGTTTTTTAGATGATGAGGTCGTGCAACAGCAATTTGCAAATACATTAAAACTGGAAAATATGCACGCCAGCGCTTTCGATGGCGTGTTTATTTCCGGCGGACATGGTCCTTTATGGGATTTGGCTCGCCATCCTGAGTTAGGTCGACTGTTGTTGGAGTTTGTAAAAGAAGATAAACCGATTGCAGCGGTTTGTCATGGGCCGGCTGCATTATTGCCATTAGCGGATCTTCATCCAGGGTATTTAGTTGGAAAACAACTTACGGCATTTTCCAATATAGAGGAAACATTGGTCATGCGTCACGATAACATTCCCTTCGAATTGGAAACGCGCCTAAAGGAATATGGCGCAGATTTTAGCTCGGCTAAGCTTTCTTTTGGCCCACATGTTGTGCTGGACGGACAACTCATTACTGGACAAAATCCTTTGTCTGCGGCTTCCACGGCTCAAACCATGATTGAATTGCTGACATATCCGGGTAGTCTATAATATCATTGAAAACCTTATGAAGACGAGCGTGTTTATTTCAATAAAAGACAGGTATGGCAAAGCTCGCAGATTATAAAAAGAAAAGGGATTTTAAACAAACGCAAGAACCAAAAGGTAGTAATAAGCGAAATAGTGATAAGGCAAGAAAATTGCGGTTTGTCGTACAACGGCATCATGCCTCTCGCTTACACTATGATTTTCGATTGGAACTGGATGGCGTGTTGAAGAGCTGGGCTATTCCCAAAGGGCCGTCGTTATACCCGAAAGATAAGCGGTTGGCCATGCAAGTCGAAGATCATCCGATAGATTATGCCTCTTTTGAAGGGATTATTCCAAAAGGTAATTATGGCGCTGGCGTGGTCACTATTTTTGACTCAGGATACTACGAATTTACGGAAGCAAAGAATGAAAAAGAATTTTTACTGGACTTAGAGAAAGGTTCCTTAAAATTCAAATTACAAGGCCATATTCTCCGTGGTGAATTTGCATTGGTACGGATGAAAGGGCAGGAGGATAATGCTTGGCTGCTCATAAAACATAAAGACCGATATGCATGGGATGAACCTTACGATAGCGAGGATAGTGTAAAACAAGTGGTTAAGCAAGCTGGTGTAGATTTTAAAAAAGAGAAGAAAACCGATCCCTCTAAAAAACTTTCTAAAACTAACCAAAAAACTAATACGGAAGAATTTCCGAAACCTATGTTCGCAAAATTGGCAGAACATCTTCCTGAAGGAACGGAATGGCGGTACGAAAAAAAATACGATGGGTTTCGTATTTTGGCCATAAGGAACGAAATGGGTGTTCAACTTTATTCGCGAAACGGGAAAGATATGAATACATTGTTTCCATCACTGGTGACAGAACTATCTTCCTTGGATAGGCATGCGTGGATTGACGGAGAACTTGTTATTGAGGATGAACAAAAGAAAGCGCACTTCCAATTGATAGCCAGTGGCGAACCTATTCCGAGTAATCTTACATTGCACTATTATATTTTTGATATACTCCGTTTGGAAGACGAATATGTGACGGATTATGCGCTTAAAGATCGGGAAGAGTTACTTGCACTACTGTTTCGCCGTATAAAAAAACCTAAAATTGTTCAGTTAACACAGGTCTTGCAAGGCACAGCTCAACATGTTAAAGCGAAAGCCGAAAAGCAACAGTGGGAAGGAATCATAGCGAAAGAAGCAGAAAGCACATACTTACAAGGTAAACGTAGCAGTTCTTGGACAAAATTCAAGTTACGAAATAGTCAGGAAGCCATCATTTGTGGTTATACGCCGCCACAAGGGAGCCGTTCCTATTTCGGGGCTTTGGTACTTGGGTATTATCAGGATGGAGAACTCGTATATATCGGTAACTGCGGCACGGGATTCAATACAAAGAGCCTTAAAGATATATACACCCTTATGAAGGAGTACGAAAGCGGACAAAAGCCATTCGATAAGGAGGTGGTAGTGGCGAAGGAAAAAGAAGTAACCTGGTTACGGCCAGCACTGGTGTGTGAAGTGTATTATAGCGAGTGGACGACAGACCGTCATCTACGCCATCCGGTATTTAAAGGATTGCGGCAGGATAAAGATTCGGAAGAAATTGAAAAAGAGAGTCCTATGAAAGACGAAAAGAATGAAGATTTAATAACAATAGGTCGCAAAAAGGTGCAATTGACCAATTTAAATAAGGTATACTGGCCAAAGGAGCGTTATGTCAAAGGACAGATGATCGCGTATTATGAACAAATGGCCGATTATATACTTCCATTTGTTAAAAATAAACCGATATCGATGCATCGCTTTCCAAATGGCATTGCAGCAGCAGGTTTTTTCCAGAAGGATGTGGATACGGATAATATTCCCGGTTGGGTAAAAACAGTTCCGGTACATTCGGAAAGCACGGGAAAAGAAACAGACTATATCGTTTGTAACGACAAAGCCACCCTTCTTTATATCGCGAATCTAGGTTCTATTGAGGTTAATCCCTGGCTTTCTACTTATCAAAAGCCGGAGTATCCGGACTTTGCTGTGCTGGATCTGGATCCAAACGGGGCTGATTTTCAAGAACTGATACAGGTAGCAAAGACGGCACATGAAATCTTTGAAGAAATGAAAGTCCCCGCATTTCTAAAGACCTCCGGATCTACGGGTTTACATATCTATGTTTACTTAAAAAAGAAATATACGTATGATGTTGCCCGGGATTTCATCGAATTGGTTGCCCAGATGGTTCAAGAAAGACATTCAGATACGACCAGCTTGGTACGGGATCCTAAAAAGAGAAAGGGGATGATATACCTGGATTTTTTGCAGAACAGAAGGGGGCAGACCATAGCGGCTCCTTACTCCTTAAGACCGAAAGAGGGAGCTACTGTCAGTACACCGCTGCGATGGGACGAATTAACACCCAAGTTGCGTATTGCCGATTACAATATCAAGACCATATTAAAACGGGTAAAGGAGGTAGACGATCCTTGGGCTACGTTATGGGACAACGCCGTCAATATAAAGCAGATTCTTGCTAAACTTTAGGCTAAACTTGCCTTCAATTTATTTAACAAGT
The DNA here is from genome assembly GCF_014692525.1 of Sphingobacterium chuzhouense. Lineage (GTDB taxonomy): Bacteria > Bacteroidota > Bacteroidia > Sphingobacteriales > Sphingobacteriaceae > Sphingobacterium > Sphingobacterium chuzhouense. Next base: position 197,940 of record NZ_JACNYL010000003.1, on the reverse strand, counting down.
CTGTCGATTTCGTATTCTCCACTTTCATCTTCCGAATAGAGGTATGTTTTCCTTTAGCTTTCTGTTTAATAATTTTCAATAATTCGCTGGTATACTCATTTTTATATTTTGATATATCAAAAGGTTGGCTATGCTGTTTGATCAGTTGAAGAGCCATATCCATCTCCTCTTTTTTTAATCGGGCATTGCCCGGTAAGCTTAATTCATCTGTTGCCCGGATTTCTTCCTCAAATCTAATCTTGTTCAGTAAGAGCATATTCTCATATGGTTTCACGATGGCAAGGTGTTCTACGTTGCGCATGACAAAAGAACCCAATCCGGCAGTCTTACTTTTTTCGAGCGCTTTCAGAAGAAGTTGGTAAGCTTTTGTTCCTCCTTTTTGAGGCTCCAGATAATAGGGGGTATCAAAATAAATACTATCTATTTCATCCATCTTAACGAAAGAATGTAAATTGATCATTTTGTTCTTTTCGGGACTGGCCTCTTCGAAGTCTGAATCTTCCAGGATGACATATTTATCCTTGAGCAAATAACCTTTGACGATATTTTCCCATTTCACTTCCTTGCCGGTGTTTTCATTCACGCGTTTGTATTTGATGTTCGATTTATCTTTTCTATCCAACATATCTAAATCCAAGGAACTGCTTTGTACAGCGCTATATATTTTAACAGGGATATTAACCAATCCGAATCCAATTGCTCCAGTCCAAATAGCTCTCATAACATTTTTGTTTTATTTCTATTAGTAAGAACAATACTCTGCTAAAAAGGTTCTTTTTATTCCTGTACGCTTTCGTGGCGTCGATCGGTAGCCGATTTATCTTCCGCTACGCCGGCTTTCCAATAAGAATAGGCATATAACTCCTCTTGCTTCCAATCCTTTTCTTTCCGCAGATAATGGCGGATTTCCTTTACAGATGAAAATTCTGCCGCTACATACGCGAAACGGTTATGCGTAGGGAGGTCAAGTGTTTTTACTGTTTCTGCGAGCGAGCTTCCCTGTTGGGGAGCTTCATTGTGTAGCCAGATAAATTGCACATTAGCGGCGGTTTTCAGGTGCTGTTCGTCCGCTTTGCCATGAACCTCGATGATACAAGTTCCTTTAGCTGTAGAAGGTAAATCTTCCAGAATAGCGCCTAGAACAGGGATAGCGGTAGCGTCGCCTACGAGAAGATAGTTTTCTGCGTCGCCATATAATTTGGTTTTGCCATCTTTCATCAATACACCTAATGGGTCACCTACTTTGGCAGCGATAGCCCAGGCGGAAGCGGGGCCTTCATCACCATGCGCGACGAAGTCGATCCAAATCTCGTTTTTTTCCAAATCAATTCCGCGGTGGGTATATGTCCGGATAAAGGGGCGTATTTCATCCGGTTGCGGTTTCCACTGCTTTTTATCATCGTCAAATTCCGGGAGATAAACCGCTGAACAAGCCGCCGGCGGGATAAGGATCTTGTTGTTGACACCAATAGTCGTGTTGGCAATTTTTTGTACATCATCCCCCGTGAGATATATCCTGATATAATGTGGTGTAATAAATTCTTTACGGCTTACTTTTAATAATGCTTGTATGGGTTTGAAATTTTGTCTGCTCATTTTATATATTGTTTGGTAAGCTATCAGAAGATACTTCTTCATATAATATTATTGAGAATAATTCTAAATAACTAAGTTTGGCAAAGATAATAAGTTGTTCTGGGATATAAAATAAAGATTGAACTTTCGTATTTTAGATCGGAATAAGATATAAATGCAATGACAATTAAATATTTTAAAATAATAGCAGCATTGTTTCTAATCATGTTAGGGTGCCGTTCCGAACGGGGACAAATAACCGATACATGGACTGTTTTTTATAATCAGGATTCTACATTGGCAGGTTACAAAGATAAATCGGGTGTCGTGAGGATAGAACCAAGATTTGCTGGTTTTGTCACGGCCGTCCAATTTAATGATATCATATCGGGCACAGAACGAAACGGAGAGAAGTGGACAAGTTATTATTTGAATAAAAAAAACAAAGTATTTGGAACGGATAGTATCTACATCTTTGATAATGCAGCAGACTGTGAAAATGAAGGATTTATACGGTTTAGGGATAGAGAATCGGACAAAGTAGGCTTGTTTGATAAGAATGGGGATATCGCCATACCCGCTATTTACAATGATTTAACCAAGGTCAGAAATGGCATGCTGGTTGGATTAAAAGGCGGCAAAAAGCAATACGTCCGTCCGAACGACCCTCCTGCAGATAATTATTATTCGTGGGTAGGAGGGGTAGAGGTGTTACTCGATACCTTAAATAATGTATTAGCAGAAAATTTTCCCAACGACAATAAGCTTGATTTTTATTCCGTTGAAAGGACATCGAAGCCATCGAAAGATAAATCGAAAAAGAGCTTTCCGTCTAGCGATGGGAAATATATAACCTTTATTGATTTTGAGAAAGAATTCAAAGCTTGGCTAATAGATGAACTGCTGTCCGATTTGGGGAAGGAGCAAGTATTGCAATCGACTCATGATACCGTTACATGGGAATCCAAAGAAGGATGGGCAAAGACTGGAAAGCAAGAATTTATGGATAATAACTTTCAATTGTTAAAGCGAATCTTATTGGAAATCAACGAACCGGAAACCAACTACGCTATTTTTCTAAATGGATTGAACCCCTTTATGTATGATGGAGAGGATTTTGATGAATACTTCAACAATTGTGGGGAAGCAAGGGAATGGCAGTATCCGGTATTAAGTGTGGTTATTTCATACAATTATGGAACAAAGGATATATCACAAAATCATTTTGATTTTTTACGGACGGAGAATGGCTATAGGTTAATTTCTGTTACAATTAGAAATGCAGAAATCATGCAATGATATTATGTTTTGGGTGTCCGCCATGTCCAGAATAACCCCCAGATGAAAGCTCCCAGTCCTACGGCAAAGCTTTGCAGTAAAGTACCTCCATGCTCAATCCACAACTTAGCAAGCCATGGGCCTATTAGTTGTGACCCCGCATAAATGGCGATAAGCGCAGCTGACAATCTCGGCCCCTGATGTGGTTGAAAATATCTCGCTAATCGTTGTGTACACATAACCGATCCTAAAAATCCACTACCCACTAAAATTGCGCACGCGATTACGCCGATTCCCGCTGGGATTAACAATACGGCGGCTACTCCCAGCGCTTGCAATATATATGTATAGATCAGAGCGAACCGGTCTCCGAATCGATGCCCGATCCAGTTCCATACAGGGATAGAAATCAAGCATGAAAGGGACGTGATAGCCCAGACATTTTTTATCCATATACTATCCTCTGACATCGTGTCGTGGGCGAGCGTAGGAAGAAAAGTCATAGGTAATATATAGCCTAGACCTGCGCCGATATAAGAAAGAAATAGCGGTGTACTCCGTCGGTCGAAAAGTGTACTACTGTGTGTCAGTCGTTGGCCCTTGTCTTTATAGTCGGGTCTGTCCACTTGAACCTTTACAAACTGTTTGATGCTGTAAGTTGCTAATAACAAGGATACAATAGCTACTGGAATCCAACGATGTTCCGTTTGAAAAAAAGTTGCGGTCGAATCCACTAATAACCCGCCTGCCAATAACCCGCCAGCCACACCAAAATATACTAAGCCACTTAATTGAGGTTTGTTGTTCATGATGAACCACTCCAACAGTAAAGCTGGTGCTAAAACAAATACAATCCCGTTAGTAACACCATTTAGAAATCGTAATAGCAGCAATACATCAAATTGTGGGGTGAAACATTGGGCCATGGTGATCAGTACATTTCCCACTAAACCAATCAATAAGTACTTCTTGATAAGCTTTGGTTTGGAGTATCGTACTGCAAGTAGTGCCCCAATTAGATAGCCAAAATAGTTTATAGTTGCCAAATCAGCACCTTGTGTGATGGTCAACATATTATCGCTGATAAAATATGGCAATAAGGGCGTGAATGAAAATCTACCTAATGCATGCACTACAGCGAGAGCAGCAATGCCCGCTAACAAATAGCGGATAGCTTTTTGTTTAATTGAATCTTCTGTTATATGTGCCACGGATGTATACTAATGACTATCATTTTATTTGCCGCCGCAAGATAATAAATAGATTGAAGGGGAAGAATATTCTATGATTTCAAAAACAATTTTCATGGACATTTATTCTCTTATTATACGATAAAGAAGAGTAGACATATTATGGCAATTATTGGAGAAATTATTAAACGGGTAATTGATGTGAACGGCTTGATCAATAAGGACTCTACACCTTGGGAGGCCCAGAAGCAAGTCTTGCTGGATATGCTGGATGTAGCAAAATACACCGCTTTTGGCAGAACGTATGATTTCAGTAATATCCTTGCGGATATAGACCCTGTAAAACATTTCCAACGCGTAGTTCCCATTTTCGACTATGATAAGCTCCATACGGAATGGTGGCATTATCTGCATGAGGGGCATGAGAACGTGACGTGGCCTGGGGGGCAACGTTATTTCGCCATGAGTAGTGGGACAACTAGCAATAGTAAAGCCATTCCGGTAACGGATGATATGTTGAATTCTATTAAAAAGGCAGGTATACAACAGATATTAAGTTTGAAGAACTTTGATCTTCCGGGAGATTTTTTTGAAAAGGATATCATGATGTTGGGTAGTAGCACGAAGCTTGTGGAGCATAATGGATTCCTCGAAGGCGAAATAAGCGGTATATCGGCTGCTAACCTACCACTATGGTTCCGAAGATTCTATAAACCTGGTAAGAAAATAGCAGATAGCAGAGATTGGGAGGAGCGCGTGCGTAAGATAGCCCGTGCGGCAAAGAAATGGGATATAGGAAGCATGACTGGTATTCCCTCCTGGTCAGAAATCCTGATTAAAGAAATTATTCGCCAAAATAAGGCGGGTACCATTCATGACATTTGGCCCAATCTACAGGTGTATAGTACGGGCGGGGTGGCGTTTGGCCCATACCGTAAAAGCTTTGAGAAGCTCTTTGCGAAGCCTATGATTTATATTGATACCTATTTAGCATCAGAGGGCTATCTGGCAACGCAGAAACGACCAGATACGGAGGCAATGGCACTCATTACTGATAATGGTATCTTCTTTGAGTTCGTTCCTTTCACGTCCGAGAATATGGATGAGGAGGGATGTGTAAAACAACATATACCCACGTTAACGATCCAAGAGGTGGAAGAAGGTGTGGAATACGTATTGTTAATTTCTACGGTGGCGGGCGCTTGGCGCTATATGATAGGAGATACAGTTATTGTCACGGATAAAGAGCGTGCTGAGATCATTATCAGCGGACGTACAAAGCATTTTCTCAATGTAGTCGGTGAACAGCTGTCTGTGCATCAAATGAACCAGGCGATTCAAAAATTGCAAAAGCAGTTTGGCCTAGAAATCCGAGAGTTTACGGTTGCCTCTATTCGCCGGGGTGAGCGCTATATCAATAAATGGTATCTTGGAGCAGATCAAGCGCATCCGGCCTCTACAGAAATTACGGAAGCATTCGATGCTGCTTTGCAAGAAAACAATAAAAACTATACCGTCGCGAGGCGCCAGACACTCGACGGTATAGAAGTGGAAATCATACCGGTAACGCACTTTCATCAGTGGAGTGAACACTATAAGAAGTTAGGCGGGCAGACCAAAATACCACGTGTTATGAATGCGGAAGATTTTGAAGTATTTGAGGCATTTATATCGGAATTGTGATATCCTATAATGACTTAGTTATCTTCTTCTTGAGTGCTTTGAGCTAAAGCAGTTTCATCGGCTAAAAGTTCCTCTTTTTCCGGTTGCGTTTTCTTTTCCATTTCGGACACGAGTTCGACGATATCATCCGGAGAAAGATAAAGACGGGCGATTTTTTCTTTATAGCGAGTGGATAATTCACTATGCCCAAGGATAAACTCCTTAGTTGACAAGATATAGGATGCCATACCTCTGTTAACCGCAAAGGTATCAGCTACGCGTTCTGCTTTTCGTACGTACCTTTTAGATAGCCAATACATCAGGCCAAACTTTGCTATTCCCCATACCGTTCGCTCTTCATAGTCCATGATATGGCCTAATTCGTGGCCAAGCCATCCAATCAATACCTCTTCTGGTAAATGGTGGATCGGTTCGATACTTTGAGTGAGTTTAAATACCGGACTAATTAAGATATCATATACCCGTTTATCGCGGGATTGTAAGAGTGTACTTACAACTGGACGCGCTGCCATTACAGATTTCTTTAGTTTTTGACTGAATATAAATCGAATATGTGTATGCTCAAGTTCCGGGTAGTGCGATAAAGCCTTGAATGCCAGTTGCTCGATAACTTTGGGAACTTCTTTGTTTTTACGAAACGCCTGTAAACCCCCGTTTCGATATATTTCTTTATCGGTATAAATGCCCATAAGCTTTTTTTACATACTAACAATGTGAAGTGGAAATTGTTGCGAATGGTTTTAAAAACAAAAGGAGCTTAAAGCTCCTTTCTTAATCTTGCGACCGGGATGTTCATTGCTTCCCGATATTTGGCAACGGTGCGTCGTGCAATGGTGTATCCTTTTTCTTTTAGAATTTCTGTCAGTTTTTCATCTGCTAATGGCTTGCGCTTATCCTCATTGGCAATGCATTCTTCTAATATTTTCTTTACCTCTTTATTGGAAACCTCTTCACCTGAATCCGTTTGGATAGCTTCAGAAAAGAAAGATTTTAATAGAAAAGTTCCAAATTCAGTCTGTACATATTTGGAATTGGCAACACGCGATACTGTTGAAATATCCATTTCAATCTTGTCTGCTATATCCTTTAGTATCATAGGTTTAAGGAGTCGTTCATCCCCCGTAAGAAAATAATCATACTGATATTCCATGATAGCATTCATGGTTTTCAACAGCGTCTGTTGCCGTTGCTTGATAGCGTCTATAAACCACTTGGCAGAATCCAGTTTTTGCTTGACAAACTGTACGGCCTCTTTCATTTTTTTATCCGTCTTTTCAGCTTTTTCATAGTGCTCAAACATTTCCTGATAAGAGCGAGATACACGCAGCTCCGGGGCGTTTCTTCCGTTGAGTGTTAGATGGAGCGTGCCATCGTTGTTCGTGATATGGAAATCCGGAATAATATGAAGTTGTTTACCTGCCGAAGCACCGGAGTCTCCCGGTTTTGGATTTAATTTAAGAATCTCGTTGATGATATCCTTAAGCTCTTCCGAATTTACCCCCAATTGCTTTTCTATCTTGTCATAATGTTTTTTGGTAAACTCATCGAGGTAATTTTCAACAACTTTAATAGCTTGATTAATAATAGGGTTGTTTTGATCCTTTTTACGTAATTGTATAAGTAAGCATTCTTGTAAATCTCGTGCGCCTATACCAGCGGGCTCAAAATCTTGGATCACTTTCAGTATAGCCTCTACTTCTGCTTCTTCTGCAATTACATTTTGTGAAAAAGCGAGGTCGTCAATCAGCGAGAGGATAGGACGTCTTAAATAGCCATCATCGTCTAAACTACCGATAATCTGTTGTCCAATGAGATAATCTTTATCTGATAAAGCAAGTAAATCCAGTTGGTTCTGTAAAGATTCGAAGAATGAATCCTGAACAGCTATCGGGATCTCTTTTCGGTCGTCGTCGTCATCACTTCCGTAATTGGTTGAATAATCATTATAGTCATCTTCCTGTATATATTCGTCTACACTGAATTCCTCATCAAAATCGTTATCCTGACTTTCGAAATTATCGTCGGGATCATGGTCTGGATATTCCTCAACTGGATCATTCATATTGGTTAAACTCCCATCCTCTAAAGCAGGGTTTTCCTCTAATTCCTCTTTAATGCGCGCATCCAGAGAAACAGTAGGTACCTGCAACAGTTTTATAAATTGAATTTGTTGCGGGGAGAGTTTCTGTAATAATTTTTGCTGTAATGTTTGTTTTAACATGCTTTAGCTTCTTTTGCAGGGGTAAAAATACTTAAATAAATCAGAAAACTAAAGTGACCTGTGTTGCGTGTGCCTAAAATAGGTATAATTATTGAGGGAGGATTTGTTATCGATGTGAAATTTACGTGTATATATCAAATGTTAAAATACGTTAATTTCAAAAACCATAACCTGTTTTTTTGCCTTGCATAGCTGTTTTTAGAAAAACAATTTCCATATTTACGATATGTTTAAAAGGGTTAAAAACAAAGTCGTCCGTTACGTTTTGATAGCGGTTTATAGCCTTATTGTATTGGTATGTGCTGTTCAGCTAAACTTCTTGTGGCTATTTGGGTATTCACCTACTAAAAAAGACATTGTTCTGCCAACACTTAATATTTCTTCGGAGTTATATACTGCAGACTCTGTCCTGATAGGTCGGTATTTTGAGGAGGATAGAGATCCAGTTGGCTATGATAGTATTTCAGAAAATATATTAAACGCCCTTATTGCCACAGAAGATGTTCGTTTCTACAAACATAATGGGGTAGATTTTATAGGGCTGTTTTCCAGCGCGATATCCACATTGAGGGGAGACAAGCGGGGAGGGAGTACCATTACGCAACAACTTGCCAAGAACCTATATCGAACAAGATATAACCAGTCTCAGGGGTTGCTTGGTCGCATTCCTGGAGTACGCATGGGCGTGACAAAATTTAAAGAGTGGATGACCGCTTACAAACTGGAAAGTAAATACGAAAAAAAACAAATCATTACGATGTATCTAAATACCGTTTCGTTTAGCAATAACGCTTACGGTATTAAGTCCGCTTCACTACGATATTTCAATAAGCAACCTAATCAATTGTCTGCTGCGGAGGCAGCTGTACTGATTGGAATGTTAAAAGGGACAACGCTTTATAATCCTATCCGTAATCCAGATAAATCAAAAGAACGCAGAAATGTGGTTTTGAGACAAATGCAAAAGGAGGGATATATTAATGAAGAACAATATATTTCTTTTTCTAAAGAACCGTTAGACTTGAATGTGAATAATCCGGAGCGAGGTGGAACGAATGATTCGTACCTACGGACGGCTGTGGAAAAATGGCTTGAAAAATGGAGTGAGGAACATGATATAGATATTTACACAGCCGGTTTAAAGATCTATACAACAATCGACTCCCGTATGCAGCAATTGGCAGAAGAAACGGTATCTAAACAGATGAACGGATTGCAACAACGTTTAGACAACACTTGGAGAAACGAAGAACCGTGGCGGGATAAAAGTGGTTCGGTAATTCCTGGTTTTCTAGAAGATAAGGCTAGAAAGTTACCCATATTTACGTCGTTAATGGAGCAATATAACGATGATGAAGAAAAAGTATTCCAAATAATGCGGGAGCCTAGGAAAATGACAGTTTTTACGTGGGAAGGTGATAAGGACGTAGAAATGTCTACAATGGACTCTTTGAAACATTATGTAAGTATGTTAAACACAGGGGTTATGGCGATGGATCCGTATAATGGGGAAATTAAGGTGTGGGTAGGAGGTATTAACCACCGTTATTATAAATTTGACCACGTAAATCAGGCAAAACGACAAGCAGGTTCTACTTTTAAGCCTTTCGTTTATTTGACAGCACTCGAAAATGGGATGGAGCCGTGTGACAAATATGAAGATAAGCCAGTGCGGTTGGATTTTGTCAATAAACAGGGTGAAAAAGAGGTGTGGGAGCCCAAAAATGCGGATTGGAGTTTTTCTTATCGCAACATGTCGCTTCGTTGGGCAATGGCTCGTTCTTTAAATACAATAACAGCGCAAATAACAAAGGATGTAGGTTGGGATAAAATTGTAGAAACAGCACACCGTTGCGGAATCGAGAGCCATTTGGAATCTGTTCCATCAGTAGGACTAGGCTCAAACGACGTATCGGTGTTTGAAATGGTGAATGCTTATGCGACGTTTATGAATGAGGGCAAACGGGTAGAACCGATTCTGGTATCCCAAATTTATGATAATGAAGGGCAACTGATAGCATCGTTCAAAACGAAGGAGAAGCAAGTCGTAGACCCTGAAAATGCGTGGTTAATGACATATATGCTGCGCGGGACGATAGAAGAGCCGGAGGGAACTTCGCAGGCATTATGGGAATGGGATCTTTTCGGTAATGAAAATGAAATTGGAGGGAAAACAGGTACGTCGTCTGACTACGTTGACGGATGGTATATGGGAGTGACAAAAGACTTAGTTGCGGGGGTCTGGGTAGGATGTGATGAACAAAGCATCCGCTTTAAAAGTTCTCAAACAGGGGAAGGGTCTAAAACAGCTTTGCCTATTTATGCTACGTTCATGGAGGAGCTATATAAGCATCCGGAATTAGGTGTTACAAAAGGTAAATTCCCAGATCCCAAAGTAGAGATTAAGAAAAAATATAATTGTCCAAGCCCACGAATACGAATAGAGGTGCCAAGTGATAGTACAGCGGTGGAATTAGATTCAGAAAACGAAAATGTAGAAAGTTTGTTGACATTGCCGGAAGCAGAAGCATCAGACAGGACGGATATAAATGAAATAGAAAGATAATTTGTATTTTTGAAGGAGACTAATCTTTAATTATGAGCATAAAAGACAAACGTTGTTTAGTGAGCGTTCAACAGCTGGTCATTGCGATGTTATTACTATTGGCTACATCTAATATAGCCTCTGCGCAATATTTCGGGCAAAATAAAATGCGTTATAAGAAGTTAGATTTCAATGTGAAAGAAACCCCTCATTTTGAAATGTACAGCTATCTTAAAAACGACAGTGTGATAACTTGGCTGGCGAAAGAATCCGAGGTATGGTATAATATGCATCAACAAGTCTTTCAAGATACGTTTTTGCGTAAAAACCCGCTTATTATTTATAACAATCACCCAGAATTTCAACAAACGACTGCCATATCCGGTGAAATATCTGTTGGTACGGGAGGTGTGACGGAAGCGTTCAAGCAGCGTGTGGTGATGCCAATCATGCAAATTAACCATCAAACGAGACACGTATTAGGACACGAGATGGTTCATGCTTTCCAATTCCGCATGTTAATGGAAGGAAGGGATACAACACGTTTGGAAAATGTCGGGAATATTCCTTTATGGATGGTGGAAGGAATGGCGGAGTATCTATCTATTGGAAAAAAAGATGCTTTTACTGCGATGTGGATGCGGGATGCATATGCTCGTAATGATATACCATCGTTAAAGCAACTGACAGAACAATCCTATAATTATTTCCCTTACCGTTATGGCCAAGCATTTTTAGCATTTATTGGGGCTACATATGGAGACACAGTTATTATGCCGATGTTTATGGAGACTGCAAAATATGGCTACGAGATGGGGATACGTCGTGTTTTTGGGTATGATGCACAAACCATGTCAACTTTATGGCGAAACACAATGGAATCTACCTTTAAATCGCTAAATAAAGATACAACTTCCCGACCTATTGGTCACGCGTTGATTACACCAAAGAATGCAGGTCGTATGAACGTAGCGCCTGCAATTTCGCCTGACGGACGCTTAGTTGCATTTATGTCGGAAAAAGATCTCTTCGGCATTGATCTCTTTTTAGCGGATGCGCAAACAGGGAAGATTCTAAGGAAGTTGGGAAGTCGAACAACCAATGCGGATATAGATGAGTTCAGTTATCTTGAATCAGCAGGAGATTTTTCGGCCGATAGTCGATATTTTGCTTTCAGTGTGTTTAGCGAAGGGAAGAATAAATTAATGATCATTGATGTACAGACCGGAAGAACAGTTGCTCTCGAGGCGATGGGGGATATTGTGGAATTTACAAACATCAACTTTGCTCCCGACGGCGACCGTGTAGCATTTTCGGGGTTGAAAGAAGGGCAGAGTGATATTTATATCTATAACTTCAAAACAAAAGAACTGGAGCAATTGACGAATGATAAGTATTCCGATTTCCAGCCAAGTTTTTCGCCCGACGGAAAAACGATTGTTTTCAGCACGGACAGGATGTCGTTGGAAAATGCTTCCCGTTCAGTTGATATTCCTATGGGAATGGCGATGATCGACGTGGCTACTAAGGAAGTTAGAACCATCGATATTTTCCCCGGAGCAAACAATTTAAATCCACATTTCTCGGGTGATGGCACTTATATTTACTTCCTATCCAATGGTGACGGCTATCGTAACATGTTTCGTTATTCACTGAAGGAGGTAACTGTGGAGCGGCTTACCGACTATTTTACGGGTATTAGCGGTATCACAGAATATTCGCCCGCAATGAGTATATCGAGCAATGATGATATTGTGTACTCTTATTTTAAAGGGAACCAATACAGTATCTATAAAGCAAACGCATCTGATTTTGAGCCGGAAGTGATAGATGCGTATGCGGTCGATTTTACGGCGGCGATGTTGCCACCTAATGTAGATCGCGGGGTCAATGTTGTCAATACAAACTTACAGAACTTCAATGCCTATCGGCGGATTGATACTGCGCTGATAAGACCGGTTCCTTACCGTTCAAAATTCAAGTTGGATTATCTAGCCAATTCGGGCGTTGGGATGACCGTGGGTACGCGCTACGGGGCGGGAATGGCAGGTGGTATTTTTGGTATTTTCTCGGATATTCTCGGTTACAACCAAATTTACTCTACCTTGAATATAAATGGGGAAGTACAGGATTTTGGTGGACAGGTGGCTTATGTAAACCAGCGAAGCCGCTGGAATTGGGGCGGTTCGTTTTCACATATCCCTTATCGCAGTGGATTCCGGATGTATGAAAGAGAAAATTTAGGACGTGGTGAGGAGATGGTACTGAGTGACTACATTATCCGCCAGTTTGAGACCCAACTTGACGCTTTTGTAGCTTATCCATTTAATAGGTATCATCGTTTCGAGATCGGTGGTGCTCTTGCGCGTTATGGCTATAGTGCGGAAAAATGGAGTCAAAGCCTTAGTTTCTTCGGCGGTTTTGTAGATCGTCAAAAGCTATCGAATGAAGAAGCATCTAGATTACTTGGATTTAGTATGGATCCGTTGATGATGCAACAGGTTAGCGCCTCATTTGTTGGAGACAACTCGATATTTGGTTTGACGGCTCCATTACAAGGGTTTCGCTATCGGTTGTCTGCCGGACAATATTTCGGTGACATCAACATGCAAGTGTATAACGTCGATTTACGACGCTACTTACGCTTTAGGCCCGTGACAATAGCTGCACGTGCCTACTCCTATATCCGTTCAGGTGATGACGAGAACCGTTTACGTGGCAACTATATTGGTTATCCATTTTTCGTACGAGGTTATGATAATCTGAGCCGTGACCGCGTAGGAAATATTTCCTTTGATGACTTAATGGGATCTAGGGTATTGGTAGGCAACTTCGAGGTGCGCTTACCGTTCACAGGTCCAGAAAAACTTGCCACGATAAAATCCGGCTTATTGTTTTCTGACCTTAATCTCTTCTTTGATGCGGGTTTAGCATGGAATAACGGTAATAAAATTGTAAGCAATCCGGATAAAAAACCACTTGTACAGCAATATAATCCAGACGGTACCCCCTTAGTGGATCAAAACGGACTTCCCGTATATGGTTATGACAGGAACTACCGCGTGCCGGTATTTAGCGCGGGTATATCTATGCGTGTAAATTTATTTGGAGCCATGATTCTAGAACCTTATTATGCGATACCATTTGTGTCGTCAAGAACCAAATTCGGTACATTCGGATTAAACTTCATGCCGGGCTGGTAGTCCAATAAAAAGAGGTGGAGTTAGATTAGTGTTTAAGGAAGGTTGTTAAAGGTCGTTGTTTATGCTTTAAGCATAAACAACGACTTTTTTATTATCGATCTTGTCTCTATAGGTTGTAGAGGCATTAAGATTGAGCCAATTTGGGTTTTTTAAACGGATAAGCTTTTCCCGTTGCATCCTCGTAAAGTTTCGCAATGTATCGTGATAACAGAGTGCTTTTTCTTGGCTTTCGAAGGCCTCTACATAAACTACATTGTTTAGTTTAGGTGAACCGCCAAATAAGACCGACGATGTATTATGTATCTCCCGTAAACGATTAAGTATATCGGTGCAATACCCGACCTCTAAGTATGCGCGGTTACTATCTGTAACAATATATACAATATGTGATTCCATGCGTCAATTGATGTTGTGTACTAATAAATTTGGTTGTATGAATATTAATTACTAATTTTATTGGCACAATAATACTAATTATATTAGTAAATAAAAATTTTTTAAGAAAATATGTCAAATATTGCATCAAATCTTAAGTTTTTAAGAAAGAAAAAAGGTTTAACGCAACAGCAATTTGCTGATGCACTAGAGATAAAAAGGGCTTCTGTAGGCGCTTATGAAGAGGATCGAGCCGAACCGAAGTACGAGCTACTAAGAAAAATAGCACAGTTCTATGATCTGACAATGGATGAGCTGGCTAATGACGTTATTGATGAAAAATGGCGGCCTCAGCCCAAAAGTAATGCGTCTAATTTGCGGGTGTTGAGTATAACTGTAGACGGAGATGAGAGAGAGAATATTGAATTGGTGCCTGTAAAAGCCAGTGCAGGTTATTTAAATGGATATGGAGATCCGGAATATGTTGCGGAATTACCGAAATTTTCACTTCCCATGTTCAACCAAGGGACGTATCGCGCATTCGAAATCAAGGGTGATTCCATGTTGCCGCTGCCATCGGGAAGTATTATTATTGGAGAGTATATCGAAAATTGGCATGATATCAAACCTAATCAAACTTATGTTGTGGTTTCCAAAGAGGATGGTGTAGTATACAAACGTGTCGCATACAAGTTTAAAGAGGAAAAAGGATTAAAGCTTGTTTCGGATAATAAAACATATGAACCGTATTGGGTAAATACAGAAGATATTATTGAAGTGTGGAAAGCAAAAGCGTTTATCAGTACGGAACTTCCTGAACCAAGTCCGGAGCCTACAATGGAAACGCTGACGTCGATGATGGCGCAGATGCAGAAGACGATAAAATCAGTAGTAGATAACAAATAAACCCCATTTGTTTATTTAAAATAATAGTTGTATCTTTGTACAATCTGAATAAGAGGGGGCATGGTATGCCCCCTTTTTTAATTCACTTATCGAAAAGTTTAATTTACCTATCGAAATAGGGTATGCAAATAGAAGGAAGAGTACGCGAACTAATAGAAGAAAAGATAGCTGATCGGGAGGATTTGTTTGTTGTGCGGATTAAAATGCACAATAACGGACTTCTGGAGATATTGATGGACGGAGATAATGGAATAGCGATTGAGGATTGTGTTCAAATTAGCCGCCACGTGGGTTTTCATTTAGAAGAAGAGGACGCGATTGATCGTGCGTATCGTTTAGAGGTTTCCTCGCCGGGTATTGATACTCCGCTGCTGTTGCATAGACAATATCAAAAGAATATTGGACGAAGCGTTCGGATAAAGGGTGTCGAGGGAGAAAAAAGAGAAGGGAAACTGATTGCAGTGAACGATAAAAGCATCGTGATAGAAGAAGTAAAAAAAGAAAAGGGGAAGAAAGCCATCGTAGAGGATGCTGAGATTCCATTAGATAATATAACAGAAACAAAGGTGTTAATTTCATTTAAATAAAAATGAGCAGCAATATCAATTTGATAGACTCTTTCCAAGAGTTCAAGGAATTTAAAAATATCGATCGTCCGACCGTGATTACGGTATTGGAAGAGGTGTTTCGTAGTATGATACGTAAGCGCTTTGGCACAGATGAGAACGTGGATGTGATTGTAAACCCTGATAATGGGGACTTGGAAATTTGGAGAACGCGTGTGGTAATGGAAGACGGGTTTTCCGAAGATGATGATTTGGAAATCGAATTGTCTGATGTACATCAATACGATCCAGATTTGGAAGTTGGCGACGAATATATTGAACAAATTACATTGGAAAGCTTTGGTAGGAGAGCTATTTTGGCGGCTCGTCAGACACTGGTTTCGAAAATATTAGAATTGGAAAAAGACGAAGTCTTTAAGAAATATAAAGATCGCGAGGGGGAATTGGTGATAGGTGAGGTTTATCAGATCTGGAAGAAAGAAATCTTGGTATTGGATGAGGACGGAAACGAACTGATTCTTCCTAAAACCGAGCAGATCCCGGCAGACTATTTTAAAAAAGGTGATAGCATCCGTGCCGTAGTACTCAAAGTTGATATGATGAACAGTAATCCAAAGATCATCATCTCACGTACTGCCCCTGAATTTTTGCAACGTTTATTCGAATTGGAGGTGCCGGAAATTTTTGATGGACTCATCACCATTAAGAAGATTGTTCGTGAACCAGGAGAGAGAGCAAAAGTTGCTGTGGAATCTTATGATGATCGTATAGATCCTGTAGGAGCTTGTGTGGGTATGAAAGGTTCTCGTATACACGGCATTGTGAGGGAATTGCGGAATGAAAATATTGATGTGATCAATTATACATCAAACAACACGTTGTATATCACACGTGCTTTAAGTCCTGCACGTATCTCTTCCATTAAAATTGACGATGATAACAAAACGGCAGCTGTTTACCTTAAACCAGATCAAGTGTCATTGGCTATTGGTCGGGGCGGACATAATATTAAACTCGCTGGTAAATTGACAGGTTATGAAATTGATGTATACAGAGAAAATGATGAAGTAGAGGAGGATGTGGACATCGAAGAATTTGCAGATGAGATTGATAGCTGGATCATCGACGAATTGAAACGCGTTGGACTTGATACAGCGAAATCAGTTTTAGCATTGACAGAAGCAGAGCTAGTGAGACGTACTGACTTGGAGGAGGATACTATACAGGAGATTCTTCGTATCCTCGAATCCGAGTTTGAATAAGGGTTTCACCGTATCCGTATACTGAAAAAACAATTGAGCTGAAATTGTTTTTTCAGTGTAAAAAAACATATTTTTGTAGTATTAAAATTATAGAAGGTAAATATTAGATGACAGAAGGAAAAAGCATAAACTTGCTAAAGGCAGCAAAAGAACTTAACATTGGGATAGGTACGGCTGTTGACTTCTTGGTGAAAAAAGGGTTTGATGTAGAATCAAAACCCAGTACTAAGTTGTCTCCAGACATGTATACTGTCCTTCTAAAAGAATTTCAAGGAGACAAAATCGTAAAAGACGAAGCGAAACAAATTGTTATCGGTAAAATTCGTCGTGACGAGTCGGCTGCTGGAACAGGTGGAGCGAATCCTACGGAATCTAGAGAAGATATTCAAGACGAAGACAATACAACCTCTAAAGAAGTTCTTATTAAGGATACAGGTTCTACTCCGACATCTGAAGCTACAGAGCCCGTAGAGGAAAAACCAACAGCTAAAGAAAAAGAGGAGAGTTCCAGTCCTTTAAAAGTCGTTGGAAAAATTGATTTAGATAGCCTTAAACGTGGTAAACCTAAGAAAGAGTCTGAAAAAGAGGAAGTAACACAAGAAACATCCCCCAAGACAGTAGAATCAGAAACCAAACCTGTTGAACAGGAGGTGAAGAAAGAGGAGGAGGTTAAACCTGTTGTGGAACAGCCGAAAGCTGAAATACCTGCACAGGAAATTAAACCTAAACAAGAGGACAAAGAGGAGCTGCAGCCGAAGGAGGAGCAAAAACAAGAAATAAAAGCAGAGCCTACGGCTAACATGAATAAAGAAAATCAAGAAATTAAACCTCCGGTAAAAGAAGAACAAAAACCTGCTGTATCCGAAGAATCTCACAAAGATGTGATACGTGCACGTTCGGAGACACTAAGCGGACCTAAAGTAGTTGGTAAAATTCAACTTCCTGTGGAGCGTAAACCCATTGCTTCGTCTTCGGGGCCCTCGCATAGCAATGATAACAAGCGTAAACGCAAACGTTCGAATAAGAACACGCCTATTAATCCAAATGCGGTAGCCGGACAAAGAGGCACGAATGAAGGCAACGTTAATACCAACCGGGAAGGTAATGCTAATCGCGGCGGTGGTTTCAATAAAGCTGGAGGACAGCAAACCGGTGGTTATAGGCAAGGACAAGGAGGCCAACAACAAGGACATGGAAAGGGGCGTCATGACCATAGAGGAAAAGGACGTCATCAGGAAACGCCGAAAGAGGAACCTTCAGAAAAAGAAATCCAAGATCAAATTAAGGCAACGCTTGCCCGTTTAAGTGGTGCTGGTAAATCAGGTAAATTTGCACAACGTGCCAAATTACGGAGACAAAAGCGTGATGATATAGCACTTTCTGCGGAAGAGGCAGCAATGGAGGAAGCGGCACAATCCAAAATCCTACGCGTTACGGAGTTTGTAACTGCGAATGAGCTCGCAAACTTAATGGATGTACAAGTAACACAAGTCATCTCGACCTGTATGAGTTTGGGGATGTTTGTGTCGATCAATCAACGTCTAGATGCAGAAACCTTATCGATCGTTGCTGAAGAGTTTGGATATCAAGTAGAGTTTATTAAGCCAGAGGATGAGGAAATTACAGAACTAGAAGAACCGGATACTGAGGCAAACTTAATTCCTCGTGCGCCGATTGTAACAGTAATGGGGCACGTCGACCATGGTAAAACTTCTTTATTAGATTATATTCGTAAGGCGAATGTAACCAAAGGTGAAGCCGGAGGTATTACACAGCACATCGGTGCATATGCAGTGAAGTTAGAAGATGATCGTAAAATTACGTTTTTGGATACTCCGGGTCATGAGGCTTTTACAGCGATGCGTGCACGTGGGGCGAAAGTGACGGATATTGTTATTATCGTTATTGCTGCGGATGATGCTGTCATGCCACAAACGAAAGAAGCAATCAACCATGCACAAGCGGCTGGAGTTCCGATTGTTTTCGCTTTTACAAAAGTAGATAAACCTGGCGCTAACGCGGATAGAATACGGGAGCAATTATCCGGTATGAACATCTTAGTCGAAGACTGGGGCGGCAAGTATCAAGCACAGGAAATATCAGCAAAAACAGGAGAAAACGTCGACTTATTATTAGAGAAGGTTGTTTTGGAGGCGGAATTATTGGAGTTAAAAGCTGACCCTAAAAAGCGTGCTGTTGGTTCCGTTATTGAATCAGCTTTAGATAAAGGTAGGGGTATCGTTACGACAGTATTGATACAAGCCGGTACACTGCGTATTGGAGATCCGATCCTTGCAGGTTCGCATTCTGGTAAGGTAAAAGCGCTTACGAATGAGCGCGGTGAACGTGTGAAAGAAGCTGGGCCATCCGTACCTGTACAGATATTAGGTATGTCTGGCGCACCGACCGCGGGAGATAAACTCTATGTAATGGAAAGTGAGTCTGAAGCGCGTCAGGTAGCTAACAAACGCCTACAATTGCAACGTGAGCAAGGTATGCGTGCTACTAAACACATTACGTTGGATGAAATTGGCCGTCGTTTAGCTATCGGTAATTTTAAAGAACTGAATGTTATCGTCAAAGGTGATGTGGATGGTTCGATTGAAGCACTGTCCGACTCCCTATTGAAATTGTCGACTGATGAAATTCAGGTAAATATTATACACAAATCAGTGGGAGCTATTTCTGAGTCTGACGTACTATTGGCGTCTGCTTCGGATGCCATTATCATCGGTTTCCAGGTGCGACCAACACAAGGTGCTAAGAAGTTAGCAGAACATGAGCAAATTGATATTCGTTTGTATTCTATTATTTACGATGCAATCGAAGAATTGAAATCTGCAATGGAAGGTATGTTGGCGCCGAAATTTGAAGAGAAAATTGTGGCAGAAGTTGAAATCCGTGAGACATTCAAAATATCTAAAGTGGGTACCATCGCCGGATGTATGGTTCGCGAAGGTAAGATAAACCGTAACAATGATATCCGTGTTATCCGGGATGGTGTTGTTATCCATACAGGTAAATTAGCTTCATTGAAACGTTTTAAAGACGATGTCAAGGAAGTATCACAAGGGTATGAATGTGGACTGAATATCGATCGCTTCAATGATATACAAGTGGGCGATATTGTGGAAGCCTATGAGCAAGTAGAAGTTAAACGTAAACTTTAATCGTATTACGTATTACGTATTAATAATATAATCCCGGCAAGCTTTGTCGGGATTTTTTATATCCTATAGGTGCTATCTATTTGTCTAGTTTCAAGAATTACGCTATTTTTATAACATGCACAAATTTGAGATTTCCAATATTATATATCAACCCAATGATACCGTTACGTTAATATTTAAAGACTTATTCGGCAACTACCCAAAACCCAAAGCAGGTCAATTTCTGACTGTCTCTTTCACATTCGGAGAAAGAGAAGTAAGGAGATCTTATTCCTTTAGTAGCTCACCTGATGTAGATGAGCCGCTAGCCATTACCGTAAAAAGGGTAGACAATGGAGAGATTTCCCGTCTGCTCCATCACCAAACAAGGATAGGTGATATTATTGACGTATTGGAACCGCAAGGGCTATTCTGTTATGAGCCTCAAAAGGATATAGAACGTACTGTATTTCTTTTTGCTGCAGGTGTTGGAATAACGCCGCTTTATTCTATTTTGAAAACGGTGTTGGTTAGAGAAGATAAAACCAAAGTAATTCTGGTGTATAGCAATAGGTCAATGGAAAGCACGGTGTTTTACGAGGAATTGCTGGATTGGCAAAAGCAGTATCCTGACCGTTTGGAAATTGTATGGATATTTTCCAGTTCAAAGAATCTTTTGCATGCACGACTAAATAGAGAGTATCTTCTTCGTATTGTACAGAAACATATGCCAGAACACGGCAACGTATTGTTTTTTACTTGTGGCCCCGTTTTTTATATGGACTTAGTACGTTTTACTTTGTTGGGTATGGGGATTCCGGATAGCCATATAAGGAAAGAAACATTTCATTTCCCCGAAGAGGAAGAAGATGATGATGAAAAGGAAGAGGAACCTATAGATATGACTCCTTATGATATTAAACTTCGTTTTCAGGGAGAGGAATATGATTTAACCATTCCGTACAATAAGACAGTATTAGATGTGGGATTGGAGCATAAAATCAAGCTGCCATATTCCTGCAAATCTGGTATGTGTAGTACTTGTATATCACAGTGTACGATGGGCAGTGTGCGTATGGATTACAACGAGGTGCTGACGGATAGGGAAGTGGAAAATGGCCGTTGTTTAATTTGCGTATCTCATCCTTTAGAAGAAGGTACCGTGATTGAGGTAATGTGAGGTAAATAAGATTAGAAAACTCGCTTCCCATATACAACCACATGTCTATCGTCAAATAGCGTTGTGAAATATAGATAGTCCTCGCCGCCTTCTTTAATCTTGAACTTCTTACGGAGATCTTCTACTTTTAATGGGAAGTTTTTGCTAATGATATTAGCTTTTGTAATATCAACGTTCTTTTTAAAAACCGAAAATGAAACCACCCGATGGATACGAAAGATGCGTCCTGGGAATTCTCTAATGAGGTCATAGCTAGTATACAGATGGCTGTGCTGATGTAGTTTCTGTAGATGGAAGACGGTAGCTATAGACTTAAAAGCACCAGCTTTTGTAATAGCTACATCGGGATCGTATAAAAAGTTTGTGGGTTCTCCGAATACAGGAGCTGCTTCCTTTTCCTGTACATAATTAAAAGAGAAGAGCTGTGGTACTTCTGTCGATAGCCGCACAGCGTGAATAGTGGGAATACCCTGAAAGGATTTCTCTTGGACGAACAGCAATTCCTTACAATCGTTTTCTATACTGATAACATATACGTCTTTAACATTTGGCAGTACGTGTAATGCCCCCGAGATATCGAGCAGTGGGGCTAATTTGGTAACGAGTATATCCGAGTGTTGGAAAAATAACGATTGAGAGGCCAGTATATTAGGCTCGCAATCCTCCAAACGAAAAACCTTTTGGTTTTTCACTCTTCGGGAGGGATCGGCATAAATGTAATCATATCGCTCATGAGATGAGATCAAGAGAGCAATCCCGTCTCCGGCGTGGAATTGGATGTTGTTTAAGCCTAATTCGCCGAGGTTGTATGCTACGATTTGTGATAATTCCCGATTGATTTCACAATGTAACACCTTGTTGGCCTGTTTCGCGAAATAATAACTGTCTACACCAAATCCCCCCGTTAAGTCTAACACGTTACTGTTCGGTGAAAGGAGGGAGGCTTTAAACTTTCCGGTTCTCGCAGAAGAAGATTGCTCGAGATTCAGTTTCTCGGGAAAATATAATACTTTGCTTCGTTCCAACCATTCGGGTATTTTAGTGCTAACTTTCTGCCAGCCGTTTATCTGCTGGGCAAGCTCAGATGACGACACCTGTCCAAACGGACTTTTTTTCAAAGCGATACCGCTTGCGTTCTCGTGTGCATGCTGACGGATAAAAGACTGGACTTCTGGTGATAGAATGTTTTTGTTCATTACTTATCATTCTTATAAATCCTTAACTAATAATTGACAAGTATAGCTATCTTTAAGCTCTCGGATAATTTTTTTATTTACCAATACGCGGTCGATGGTCTCTTGATTGAAATAACGAATAGTAATAAGTTCCAAGCCCTTTTCAACACTCACCTTATAGCGTTTTTCAAGTTCTTCCAATAATGTTGCCACATTAGATCCGGTATCATCGATGCTGACACAGAAGCTTATAGCACTGTTGTGCATCATATTGATTTTGATACGGTGGCTATGGAAGAGGTTGAATATATGGCTCAAGTTATCCTCCACAATAAAAGAAAAATCTCGAGGCTGTATGTTCACGAAAACCTGATTAACCTTGAAAATAAAAGAGGGTATAGGCAATCCGTCATTCGTCGTGCGGATAAGTGTTCCCGGCTCTTCAGGACGAACAAAAGAACGCACATTCAATGTAATTTTCTTATTCTGTAAAGGTTTAATTGTCTTTGGGTGAATAACGGTCGCGCCGTAGTACGTAAGCTCAATGGCATCAGTGTATGATAATTCTGGAATGAGTTCCGTCGGGTTAAACCATTTGGGATCTGCATTAAGCACGCCTGGTACATCTTTCCATATAGTCACATTATCCGCCTGTAGGCAGGCTGCGAATATAGCCGCAGTGTAGTCGGAACCTTCGCGACCCAATGTTGTTGTGAAGTTTTCGGAGGTGGAACCGATGAAACCCTGTGTGATAATAATTTGCTCATCGAGTATCGTAGGCAGCTCCCTGCGGATTTTATCTTCCGTTTTTTGCCAGTCTACTTCCGCTTCCCGATAGGTATTGTCCGTAAAAATGTAGTCACGGGCATCTATCCATTTGATGGGTAGCCCCGTATGGACACAGTAGGCCGCAAGTATTTTGGAAGAAACAATTTCGCCGGTAGAGACTATCTGGTCATGTAGGTAGTCATATGAATCTTGCGGTTCTTCTTCCAATATCCATTCAATTTCTACGAAGCAATTTGCAATTTCATCAAATATAGGATGACGCGATGTTCCAAAAAGATCCGTTAAAATCTGTTGGTGTGCATTTTTTATTTTTTCCAACAGGCCAAAAGCTTGTCCTGTTTCGTCAATAAAATGTTGGGTAACTTCGGTTAGCGCATTAGTAGTTTTGCCAAGTGCAGAAACTACAACGAGTAATTCCCCCCTCTTATATTTTGTAATAATATGTGCTACATTTCGTATGCTGTCCGCATCTTTTACCGATGCTCCGCCAAATTTAAATACTTGCATTAAAACGTTTTTTATTCATAGTTCGTGACTCGTGATTCGTGCCCCGTCATAAATTACTCTTAACTGCCTACTGATTGCCGTTAATTGATTACTGTTTATTGATTACTGCCAACAATCTCTTGCCCTTTGTCGTCATCACATCTTCCAATGCGCTATATGGAATAATGAGCGTTGTAGGTCCCTCCGCGTATGATTTTATTTCGTACGGGTTGTAGTGAAATAAAAGACCCGTCGGTGTCATACCAAAGTTGTCTGCAAGTTTAAAGGTTTCGTCTTCAAAAAAATAAGCACTCCCATAAGAACTGGTATCGCTCAATTGTTCCTGTTTTCTGAAATAGTCTTCTGCAATTTGCCGCAAAGCAAGCGTATCTTGAAAAAGATCGTTCAAGTAAAGCTTTCTTTTATTTTGTATGTCGTAGCTGGACCAGATTTCAATTTCTATTCCATGTGCACCTCCGGTATATTCACTGATGATGTTCTTTAAGGTAAGAAAACCGGATACATTCAAAACAACTTCACAAGCTTGGTCTCTAAACCAAGCATGAAAAGCCTGATTCTCACTTTCTATTTGCTCTTCTGCATATTCATTAAACCCACCTAGAAAGCTTTCTGCTACTTGGCTTGCATTATACTCTCCATCGACAAAGATCGCATCTCGAACCAAGGAATCAATTTCCGGAGAAAACACAGGATAACGTGCTGCATAAAATGTCGTATCTATGGTTGTTTCGTCTCCGGAGAAATAAGGACTTATTTCTTTGAAAACCTCCATGTGATAACCCAACGTATCGTTTGACGATGGATGCGTATCTTCTTGTACAGATGTATTTCCCGTTTGTTTATTCCCATTGACGCAGCTCAAGGTAAACAATAAGATACCCAATCCAACGCTATATATTAACTTTCTTTTCATCAATCGCTAAATGCAGTTCGTTCCCTATACCTCTTATTTTTCAATCTTTGTTTTTGTAATGCTTAATAACACGTTTGCCGAATATAGTACTTCCCAAACGAACCATATTTGCACCTTTTTCTATAGCCAGACTATAGTCTGATGACATACCCATGGACAGTGTGCTAAAAGTGTCTTCCTTACGAAAGAAGCTTGCCTTTATGCCGTCAAACAACATTTTTAGTTCATAAAACTCTTCCTTGATAACCTTTTCGTTTTCTGTGTTCGTTGCGATTCCCATGAGTCCACGGACACGTATATGCTCTAAACTTTGAAAGTCATCACTACGCAGCATTTCGATAAGCTCCGCATGATCGAAGCCGAATTTGTTTGCTTCATCTGCAATGTACACTTGTAGAAGACAATCGATGGTTCGGTGGTGTTTGCCTGCATGTTTATCAATTTCTTTTAAAACTTTTAAAGAATCAACAGACTGTATCATGGATACAAAAGGAGCGATGTATTTTATCTTATTTGTCTGAAGATGCCCTACAAGATGCCATTCAATATCTTTAGGTAAAGCTTCATATTTCTCTACCATCTCCTGTACCATATTTTCGCCAAATATGCGTTGTCCTGCCTCATAAGCTTCCATGATTTCTTCATTCGATTTCGTCTTGGAAACGGCAACAAGTGTGACACCGATGGGTTTGAGGTCGATTTGTAAAGATTCAATATTTGTTGCAATACTCATTTTGGTGTAATTTCAAACGTTCAGAAACTGAAAAAAGCTGTTATTATAATGCCTTTTTGTAATTTTGTACAAACTTACGAAATGCAGCGCTTAATACTTATTATATTGTCGTCGTTTTTTTTGATGATTTCCTGTGATAGATCGAAGCCGAAAGGAACTCTTTCGGAAAAGACAATGATAGACTTGTTGACAGATGTACACTTGGTGGATGGCTATTTGAACACGTTGCCTGTAGATAGCACGCGTAAAGTTATCGATGGGCTGTATGAAGAGGTATTTGAAAAGTATGGTATTGATTCGGTTAAATTTAAGGAAAATATAACCTATTATTTAGGTAATCCTATAGCTTCTAAGGAACTATATGTGGAGGTAACGAAAAAATTAAACGCCTATGAGGACGATTACCGCCGAACGGATTCTTTAAAAAATGCACGGGTTTCAGACAGTATACGTGTCGTCCAACGATATGAACGTTTAAAAGAGTCTGCTCGTAGATTAATTCTGGATGTACACGTGGATACGATCCCGCTGACATATCGCGTTCATCAAAAAGATTTTATGGAAGGCACCGAACTGTATGCTATTCAAACGTATCAACCGACAATTCAACCTTCTGCATCCAAAAAAACAGATGACCCGAACGCGGAAGCATCGGAAAAATCTCAGGTGGATTCTAATGCCGTATCTGTTGAACAGAAACCAGCTACTACATCCCGACGAGTCCGGCCGACTCCAGTTCAAAGCCCCGTACCACAAAAAGTAGAAGCGAAGCCGCTTGAAAATTAAGGAATTTATGATTTTCCCAAAAAATGCAATAGATAAACTAGGTTTTATTGAGATTAAAGACCTAATAAAAGATAAATGTTTAAGTGAATCCGGGAAAGAGATGGTGGAGAGAATCCAACCTCAGGTGAAACTTGAACAAATAGATAGATTTCTTCGTCAAACACAGGAGTTTAAAGATTTGCTGATTAATGATGCTCCACTTCCTGTAGACCACTTGTATCCTATAAAACCGCTGGCGGAAAAAGCCCGCGTAGAAGGTTCTTTTTTAGCAGAGGAGGAATTTCATCGCATTTTGCTTTCACTGCGTACAGTGTATGCTGTTATTCGTTATTTCAATGATCGGGAAGGACAATATGTACATTTGGAGCTGCTATTTGAACATCTGCCTATCGAAACGAAAATTATCCGACAGATTGAAGCGGTGATAGACGACCGAGGAAAAATGAAAGATAATGCGTCTCGCTTGTTGCTGGATTTGACACAACAGATACTTAAAAGCGAACAGGAAGCCCGTAAGCGTATTGACCAGGTATTTAAGCAAGCACAAAATAATGGTTGGACAGCGGATGGGAACTTGACAATCAGGGATGGCCGTTTGTGTATTCCTATACTCGCCGAAAATAAGCGTAAACTTAAGGGCTTTATACACGATGAATCTGCTACTGGACAAACGGCTTATATAGAGCCGGAAGAGGTCTTTCATCTTAATAATAAAGTGAGGGATTTAGCATTTGAGCGTAGGCGGGAAGTTATCCGTATATTAACGGAACTGACCACTGAACTGCGTCCACATGTTCCGTTATTATTAGCGTATCATGGATTATTGAGCAAGCTAGATTTTGTTAGAGCGAAAGCGTTGTTTGCCATTGACATGGAAGCTGAGATGCCTGAATTGTCAAAAGAGGCAGAGATTAATCTGGTCAATGCGAGGCATCCATTATTGTTAATAAATGCACGTAAAGAAAACCATCCGCCTGTCGTTCCTTTAAATATCAAAATCGATAAAGAAGACCGTGTCATTCTGGTGTCGGGACCAAATGCAGGAGGTAAATCGGTCTGCATGAAAACTGTCGGTCTACTGCAACTTATGGTACAATCGGGATTGCTCATTCCAGCAGAGGTTACCTCTAAATTAGGTGTTTTTCGACAGATATTTGCCGATATAGGCGATGACCAATCCATCGAAAGCGACTTAAGTACATATAGCGCTCACCTTTCAAAAATGAAGCACTTCACCGAATTTGCAAACGCAAGAACACTCGTGTTGATTGACGAGTTTGGTACGGGGACGGATCCATTATTTGGAGGGCCGATTGCCGAAGCAGTGTTGGAAGTCCTGAACAAAAAAGAGGTGCGTGGCGTCATAACAACTCACTATTCTAATCTTAAAGTATTTGCGAGTAATACCGCAGGTTTAGAAAATGCTTCAATGCTATTCGATAACGTCGCAATGCGTCCGCTATATATATTACAAGTAGGAAAGCCGGGGAGTTCGTACGCATTTGAAATTGCACAGAAAATTGGCTTGAATAAAGAAATTTTACATGCTGCAAAAGACAAAATAGGTACCCGTCAAAAGAAAGTTGATACCTTATTAGTTGACTTAGAACGTGATAAAAAGGAAATATACGACACGAAGACCGCTATCGCGATGCGGGAACGCGAGTTAGAAAGGTTGAAGATTGAATACGAAAGCTTGCAGGGATACCTGGAAGAAAATAAGAAGCAAATCATCCGGGAAGCGAAAGAAGAGGCTCGTCAAATTCTAAAGAGTGCTAATAAACTAATTGAGAATACGGTTGCGGAGATTAAATCGGTACAAGCGGACAAAGACAAGACAAAGGAAATACGACGTCGCCTACATGCCGAAGTGGACAAGCACACGGAGAAGAAGCCTGTCGCTAAACAGGTAGCCATTGCGGAGGTTGATGTGTCCATTAAAGTAGGAGACTGGGTGAAGATTTTGGATGCAGATACAGAAGCTCAGGTCATCGAAGTTTCGAAAGGCAATAATCTGATTTTGGCACTTGGAGAGTTGCGTACGGTTGTTAAGAAAAATAAGGTAGTTAAATTGCAGGGAAAGGAAAAAGCGAAAGTAATCAAGAAACATAAAACTATTTCCACGGAATCGGCTGCGGATTTTCAACCAGAACTTGACGTAAGAGGAATGCGGACAGAAGATGCTTTACGTCAGTTGGAGACGGTGTTAGATCGTGCCGTAATGATTGGTTATCCTTCGTTGAAGATTTTGCACGGCAGGGGAGACGGTATCCTCCGGAAATTTATTCGTGATTATCTACGGAAATATAGCCATGTATCCCATTTTGAAGATGAGCATGCCGACCGAGGTGGCGATGGTATTACGTACGCTTATATTCAGTAGAGGGAGGGCTTCGCTTAGCCCAAATTATTAAACGAATACACGTAATCTAATGAAATAATGGCGTCATTAGCGCGGCGAATATTTTTTTGCGTACCCGTTATCTCATAAACGACGGTCAGGTGCTCTCCTTTTTTCTCTACGCCTTTACGTTGAGGCTTTACTTTATGTTCTTTCATAAAGTTTTCAAATTCACCTAAATGGGATACTTCAATTTTTTGGAAAGTGACATGGATAGTTCGTATAAAATAAATGTTGGCAAGCAGGTTTTCCATCTTTTGGAACAGGGAAAGAATAACTACCATACAAAAAGTGAGAACAAATCCGAGCGCATAATTCTCGAAGCCAATCATCATACCTACCCCTGCCATAGACCAGATGACAGCGGCTGTTGTCAATCCTTGTACCGTAAACTTACCTTGGTAAATGACCCCTGCACCGAGAAAGCCAATTCCCGTAACAATATTCGCCGCTATACGATCGTCAGAGATATTTCCCATACGAGAAGTTAGGGTGAAGATGGTGGATCCTAAACAAATAAGGATGATGGTGCGGAAGCCCGCGGATTTATTCTTGAATTCACGTTCAAAGCCTACTACGGCACCACATAAAATGGATATTAATACACTCTGGATAGGAACGTCTTCTAGCCACTCAAACATATCATATTATCAATTAATATTAACTGCCGTTATCATGCATTGATAGTATAACGGTTTTCATACTCAGAAAGTTTAACGTTTTTATATTTAGAAATTCGGTTTCATTAAATATTTGTCGTAGAAACGGAAGATATGATCAGCAGCTTCTTCTGCGGTATCTACAAAGCGATAAAGTTTCAAGTCTTCTTCGGAAATATAGGCATTACCGAGCATGGAATGCTCAATCCAATCAAATAATCCTTTCCAATATTCAATTCCAACCAACACGATTGGGAAGCGGGCGATTTTTCCGGTTTGGATTAAGGTGATGGCCTCAAAGAGTTCGTCCATCGTACCAAAACCTCCTGGCATCACGATATACCCTTGCGAATATTTGGTAAACATGACTTTGCGCACGAAGAAATAATTGAATTCTAGTAACTTGTCTCGGTCTATATACTTGTTGTGAAATTGCTCAAAAGGCAACTCGATATTAAGCCCGACCGATTTGCCACCTGCTTCGTGGGCACCTTTGTTGGCAGCTTCCATAATCCCGGGGCCGCCACCGGAAATCACACCATATCCCTTGTCGGCAAGCAAACGCGCTATTTCGACAGTAATTTCATAATATTTGTGATCGGTTTTGGTTCTTGCGGAGCCAAATATAGATACACAGGGACCTATTTTAGCTAATTTTTCAAAACCATCAACAAACTCTGCCATGATTTTGAAAATCTGCCAAGAGTCTTTTACTTTTATTTCTTGCCAGGTTTTATTGGCAAATGATCTTCTTATTTTGTCTTCTTTAACCATATACATGATTCAACTTGTTGAGATTTCCAAGATAGGGATTTTTTTGTTTATTTTTGTGCATGCATTTTTCGTCGCGACTTTTAGAACAGGCAGTAGATGAATTTGGGCGTTTGCCCGGAATTGGAAAAAAAACCGCTTTACGTCTGGTGCTGCATTTGTTGAAACAATCAAATAGCGATGTAAGCCGTTTCACCCATTCTATAGATCAACTTAAAGAACAGATACGTTATTGTAAAACCTGTTTTAATATTTCTGATCACGAAGTATGTGAAATCTGTACTTCCGTAAAACGGGATCATGCGACAATCTGTGTGGTGGAGGATACACGGGATGTGATGGCCATCGAGAACACCAATCAATATCAAGGTGTTTATCATGTACTCGGTGGACTTATTTCGCCGATGGATGGGGTGGGACCTTCCGATTTAAAGATAGATGTATTAGTGGAGCGATTGAAGAAAGGTGAAGTCCGCGAGATTATTTTAGCGCTTAGTGCAACAATGGAAGGGGATACCACTATTTTCTATTTGTACAGAAAATTAAAGGATTTTGATGTACAGATTAGCACGATAGCAAGAGGTATTGCTTTTGGCGGAGAATTGGAATACGTCGACGAAATCACGTTGGGGCGATCCATTGCCACCCGCGTACCTTATGAAAGAAATATAGGATAAGATTATCTATACTATACTACAATTTCTTCAATATCCAGGAGAAACCAATGCTGGTGAAAACCAATACACCAGCGGTACCAAACCATAAGATTTGATAACCGAAATGTTCCGCAACGTATGTGCCTAGATAAGGTGAGAAAATATTCGCAGCAGCAAATGCCAATGAATTGAATCCCATATAAGCACCTTGTGTATTTGGTGTAGCGCGCGATGCGCTGATGGTTGCTGTGAAGGGTAGTGTAAGCATTTCGCCAACACAAAGGATAAACATCGCACCATATAACCAGGCAATGCCAAAGGGGAAAGTGAGCATAAAATATGAAGCTCCTGCCATTGCCGTCCCGAAAATCATGACCTGCCGAGGGGTGAAGCGACGTTCGACACCGTGCACCAACAACATCTCAAATACAACGATACTAAAACCGTTGAAGCCTAAAAGTATACCAATTTGTACTTCGGTAAGCTGAATAACTTCCTTATAATACAAAGGTAGGGTGCTCAATAGTTGAAAGAACGCCATAGAAAATAAACAGCAGAAGACGTTGAAGATGATAAAAGGTATATCTAAATAAGCATTCCTGTCGTTTTTTGTTAATATTTTTTCTTCTTTTCGTTGTGTGCGTATAGCAGAACGCGGTTTGCGGTTCCGGAAAAAGATAAGAAAGACAACTGCCGCCGATACAGCAGCAATAGCATTCCCATAGAAGATCCAGCTATAGGAAATCATGGCTAAAAATCCACCCAACGCAGGGCCTACAGAAAAACCGAGGTTGACCGCCATGCGGTTGAGAGAGTATGCTTTTGTCAAATTTTCTGGTTTAGCATACCGAGCCACGGCAACGGAGTTGGCAGGACGAAATGTGTCAGCGATAAGCGTCAATAGGAAAATCATGCCCGCTAGACTCTCAAAAGTTCTGAATTGAGGCAGTATAATAAAGATCGGAACGGTGAGTAATAAGCTTATCGCTTGTACACGGAAATTGCCAAATCGGTCTGTCAACCAACCACCCAGCCATGAACCACATACGGAACCTAGTCCAAAGCAACCTAATACCATTCCGACTTGTGCTTTGCTGAAGTGCAGTTCCGAAGCCATATACATGCTCAAGAATGGAATTACCATAGAACCTGTCCGGTTAATAAGCATCACAAGTGCCAACAGCCAGGCTTCAGTAGATAAACCCCGATACGAGTTTACATAGAGTTGTACTAATTTTTTCAAGTTGCTAAGGAATGTATAAAAATAAAACGGACACTTTTAAAGCGTCCGTCCTATAACTTTTTATAAAATAAAGACTGACTAGCTTTTTTTGTGTATTTTGTAAAGTCTACCGGCGTCCGTAATAGCAAATATTTCACCGTTCTTACCTTGTGCTACATCGCGGAAACGTTGACCTTCTTTCTCAAGGAGACGTTCTTCACCGACTACTTTATTGTCTTTAAGAACAAGTCGCGCAATGTGCGTACTGCTTAAGCCACCATTAAACAAATTATTTTTCCATTCAGGAATGGCATCGTGTGTATAAAACATCAAACCACTAGGTGACAATACAGGATCCCAATAATAAACAGGCTGTTCCAATCCTTCTTGTTGTTGGATAGGCGGATTTCCTATCTCTTTTCCACTGTATTCCAGCCCGTAGGTGATAATAGGCCACCCGTAGTTCTTTCCTGGTTCGATATGGTTCAGTTCGTCACCGCCACGTGGACCGAATTCCGTAGACCATAAATCTCCCGTTTCAGGATGTATTGCCAAACCTTGTACATTTCTATTTCCGTAGCTATAAATTTCCGGACGGGCTTCGTTATTTGAAGCAAACGGATTGCCGGATGCCGGCTGACCATCCTTTGTGATGCGGACAATTTTTCCTAAAGCAGATTTGAGGTCTTGCGCCTGCGGTCTTGTTTCCAAGTCGGAGCGTTCGCCGGTGCTCACGAATAGATTGCCCTCTTTATCGAAGATAATACGTCCGCCGTAATGAAGCCTTCCGTCATAAGTAGGCAAAGCTTGATAAATAACTTGGGCATTCTCTATCGATTTCTCATCATCTGCAAGGCGCCCTTTCGCTACCGCTGTATGGTTTCCTCCGGATACAGGTTCCGAGAATACCCAATATACCATTCTGTTGGAAGCAAAATCGGGATCGAGTGTAAGCCCAAGAAGCCCGCCTTGCCCACGTGCGTCCACTTTCGGGATACCACCAATTGCTTCGCTAAGTTCGCCGCTATCCGACACGATGCGCATATTGCCTTCGTTTTCGGTAATCAACAGGCGGCCATCGGGAAGTACAGCAATTCCCCAAGGAGATTTAAGTTTGTCCGTTACAACCTGACTGTCATAGGGAGTCTGCGTCTTTACTCCCGGAGCTCGTGTCTGGCCTTCAAAAGCAGGTTTATAGTCTGTATTGGGTTTGTTTTTTTCTACAGGAGGATAAACACTGTCTGTTACAGTGCTGTCGTCTGACGTTTTAGAGGCCCCGTTACTATTGCAAGAAGCAATTGTTAACGAAGCTGCCGATAATAATAAAAAAGCTGGAAATGTTCGTTTCATCTGTAAAATATTATTTTTTTAGTATGTCTTTTTTATTTAAGCACTAAATGTATGAAAATGTTTTGATAAGGCATAAAAAAAGGTTTTCAAACGGGGAGAATGAAAACCTTTAGCTAACCAATTATAAACCTAAATTATGATACTGCAAAGGTAAAGTTATTTTTTTATAAAAGCAAATGTTTTTATAAAAAAATCTACGACATCATAAACTCAAAAAATAATTACCTTTGGCGCGAATAAAATATATTCTTTTTTATCTTGAAATTACTGGACACTATTAATTTAAGAAATGAAATTCTGGCGGGACTGACAGTCGCCATGACGATGATTCCCGAATCTCTTTCTTTTGCTATTCTAGCAGGTCTTTCACCGTTGACGGGATTATACGCTGCTTTTCTGATGGGGCTTGTGACGTCTATTTTGGGTGGAAGGCCGGGTATGGTATCGGGTGGAGCTGGTGCTACGGTGGTTGTATTAATTGCATTAGCAGCGGGACACGGTGTTCAATATCTTTTTGCAGCAGTCGTGTTGGCAGGTATATTACAAGTGCTGGTTGGTCTATTTAAGTTAGGCAAGTTTGTTCGTTTAATTCCGCAGCCAGTGATGTACGGATTCTTAAATGGGCTGGCCATTATTATTTTTATGGCGCAAGTGCAACAATTTCGGCTACCCGCTGATTCGTCCTCTTGGATGACAGGTACGGCGTTATATACGATGTTGGGATTGACGGCTCTCACGATTCTGATCGTTTTAGGGTTCCCCAAAATAACAAAGAAAATTCCTGCGTCTCTAGTTGCTATTTTAGTCGTATTTGGGTTGGTAGCCTCATTGGGTATCGATACAAAAAAAGTGGCAGACATTGCATCGGTAAGTGGGACGCTCCCTGCGTTTTATATTCCGGATGTTTCATGGACGTGGGATACGCTGAAACTGATCTTTCCTTATTCGTTGGTTATGGCGGGGGTAGGGCTTATCGAATCACTTTTAACCCTTAATATGGTAGACGAAATAACCAACACAAAGGGTAAATCAAATAAGGAAGCGATGGCACAAGGCATAGCTAATGTAGTAAACGGTTTTTTCGGCGGAATGGGGGGATGTGCCATGGTCGCGCAAACGCTGGTTAACATCGATGCGGGTGCTCGTACGCGAATCTCATCTTTTGTTGGAGCGATAGCCATTATGGTTATTATTTTGGTGGGTGCACCATTTATCGAACAGATTCCGATGGCAGCACTGGTCGGTGTGATGATGATGGTAGCTGTTGGTACATTCCAATGGGTCAGTTTACGTATTATTAATAAATTTCCCAAGTCAGATATTTTTGTAGGAATGTTGGTAGCGGCCATTACCGTTGTCCTACACAATCTTGCTTTGGCGGTATTAGCCGGCGTAGTCGTTTCTGCCCTAGTTTTTGCATGGGATAACGCTAAGCGTATACGCGCTAGAAAATATGTTGACGAAGATGGTGTGAAACATTATGAAATATACGGACCATTGTTTTTTGGATCTACTGCTGCCTTTATGGAAAAATTCGATGTATTCCATGATCCAAAATATATTGTTATTGATTTCAAAGAGAGTAGGGTGGTGGATATGTCTGCAATAGATGCGTTGAACAAAATTACCGAACGATATGCAAAACAGGATAAGCATGTGCAGTTGAAGCATCTAAGCCCGGATTGCCGCTCCCTGTTAAAGAATGCGCAAGGCTTTGTCCAAATTGATATATCGGAAGATCCTACCTATAAGGTTATGCCAAATGATTGATTAGAGTTTTTCCAGTGCCAGCGACAGCGACTTCAAATCTTGTTTCATTAAGGTAATATGGGATTCAAGCTGATCATACATGTCAGCCCGGTTGACCAATTGTTCGGTCGTATATTTGCCTCCATTACCGAAATATATTTGCTCAATGGACGTATCTTCGTTTTCCGCAATTTGTCCGAAGTTTTTCCATTTGTCGATGATTTGCATTCTAACTGACTGCGCATCAGTCGTTGGGTCATTGTAATTGAGATAATACCAAACGGATGGCGGAAAGTTGGATGAAATCTTTTTTCCTTTCCAAACTTCCCGAAGCGCATTTCGTTCATGGTAGAAGTCAATTTTCCGGTTGTTGAATAGCATGATGAGACCTAACGAGGCTTCAGTAATACCTGTTGCAATCCCTACCGTATTGCTTGCGGTTTCGTTCTTTATAACACCACCTGTTGCTATAGCGCCTGTTGCACCTACCACAATTGCCGCGACCGTAAGTTTAGATTCCAGTTCACTTTCTCCGCCTTTTAAATAATTAGCTACTTGGCTGGTTCGCTCTTCTTCGCAATCCATTTCCGAAGCAATGGCGGAAACCTCCAGAGAGGCCATATTAATCTTATGGTCTATGCGTTGCTTTAATTCCAAAAGGCTGATTCGTTTTTCTATTTCTGTGGGATTATTATCGTTTTTTAAGCGGACGTATGACGTAAGATCAGTTAAAATGCCAATCGCGTTTGCCATATTCAAGTTTTCATAGCTTAGATACGTAGACAACGTTTTGTCAATAGCGAGCGTATGCAGTGGTTTCGGCATATCATCTTCGGTATAATCGTAGATGTTTTGCTGATTGCAATTACTCGTTATCATTTGTTGCTGTATGTGTGCATCTTTTACAGCCCTACATGCTCCTAAACCCGATAACATGAAAACTATAAATAACCATGAGACGAGGGATTTTATCCGCATATTAGTGAATATTAAAGCTAAAGGGTGAATATAAGTATATATTTTGATATCGCTATATCATCCAACGCAATAAACTGGCTCCCCAGGAAAATCCTGCACCAAACGCGGTCAACATCAATAGGTCTCCTTTTTGTATCAGTTTAATATTCTCCCAAATACATAAGGGAATGGTTGCCGCAATTGTATTGCCACGATACTCTATATTGGTCAATGTTTTGTCCTCTTGAATATTAATCTCCTTACCTACAGCATCAATAATACGTTTATTCGCTTGATGCGGCACCAGCCAATCGACCTGCTCTATAGCCAGTTGATTCCGTTCCAGTACACTTTTACAGGCATTGCTCATCGATTGTACAGCTTGTTTGAATACAACCTTGCCATCTTGCCGTAGATACCTGCGTTCATCCGTAAATGTATTGTCGCTGGCGGGGTACAAGGAGCCGCCGCCTTCAATATTTAGGAACTCACGTCCATCGCCATTACTCTGCATAAAGGCATCAATGACGCCTTCTTCTGCGGAGGGCTCCAACCATATTACTCCGGCTCCGTCTCCAAAAAGAATATTGGTAGAGCGATCGTTAATATTGACAAACGCGCTGATATTATCGGCGCCGACAACAAGTACATTTTTATATCGTTCTGTTTCCACTAACGATGCGCCCATATCAAGTGCATATAAAAAACCGGAACATGCGGCATTCATATCGAAAGCCCATACATTTTTTAAACCAAGTTTTTGAGCAATGATATTTGCGGTTGCTGGCATCAATACGTCGGGTGTCGAGGTCGCAACGATGATGGCGTCTACATCAACAATATCCTTGTTGTAACGTGTACACAAATCCCGAATCGCCATAACGGCCATATCCGAAGTGGCCAATCCCTGTTCTAGAATACGCCGCTCTTTAATTCCAGTACGTTTTACAATCCATTCGTCCGATGTGTCGCATACTTGTTCTAAATCAAGGTTGGTTCTTCGTCCTTGGGGAAGATAACCACCTATCGCGGTAATAGCAGCATATGGTCGGGATGAATAAATATTTCGCATAATTTTAGTTTCTCAAAATAAAAACACGGCAAAGGTACGGAATTTTATGATTAGTTTTGAGGGAAGACCTTGGTAACAATTTGATTCTTTTCGTAAGCTAAGCGTAAAAAAAATAAAAAGATGCAAAAAAGAAATCAAAGGGTGCTCCTTCATAAAGTCTAAAATGTATATTTAGCTGATCAATTCTTATATTATTTAAAGGAGGAGGAGTTTGGAAATACTTCTAATAGAAGATGAACCATCTGTCATATCTTTGATTGAAAGAGGGTTAAAAGGTGAGGGGCATCATATTAATGTAGCTATGGATGGTTTTACAGGATTAAAAATGGCTGGACGTCATGCGTATGATTTAATTATATTGGACGTGATGTTACCCGGAATGAACGGTTTGGATGTATGTAAGAACATCCGTATGGCTAATGAAGAGGTTCCTATTCTTATTCTCAGTGCATTGAACCAAACGGAAGATATTGTCGAAGCATTTAACCGTGATGCAGACGATTATTTGACCAAACCCTTTAAACTGGACGAGCTCCGCGCGCGGGTCAATAGGTTTTCACGTCGTGCAAACAACAGAAATTCCACACCAAATACGATTTCTATTGATAACCTCGTTATTGATCGCGACAGTAAGGCGGTGGTTCGTGGCGATATACCTATTATATTGACTGCTACCGAATATCGTTTATTGGAATATCTGCTTGTAAACAAAAATAAAGTATTGTCGCGGGTGGACATTCTGGAGAAGGTTTGGAGTATGGATTTCAATATGGGTACGAATGTTGTCGACGTCTATGTAAATTATCTGCGAAAAAAAATTGACCATCCGTTTGAAAAGAAATTAATTCATACCGTGATTGGTATGGGCTATGTGTTGAGAAATGAAAATTAAGACTCGAATCATCCTATTGTTTACAACGATCTCCATATTTTATATTGTATCGTTTGCCATATATGTTTCGTATTTCACACGTGATAGCTTACAGACTAAATTTTACCATCGATTGGAAGAGAATGCCACCATCGTCGGAAATCATATCGTTCAGAATGATGAATATAACAATCAAATATACTATGAAGTAAGGCGCAAATATCTGGCGCAATTATCAGAAGGGAAAGATTATCTCTTGCGGATTGTAAAAGATAGTACGAATATACGGGTTAAACCTAATCTTCCCATGCCGGAGTCTTTTTATACCGAAGCAATAGTGAGTGGTAAAGCGCAATATCTGCATGGAAAAACATCTTATATAGCTGTGTTTTTTGTTGATTCCCTCCATAAAGAAGATTTGTTGGTTATTTCTGAAGGAATTGATGAATATGGACATGACGAACAACGTACGTTAGACCGCACGGTCGTGTCGGGCGCCTCGATTGCCGTTGTACTCATTTTTTTATTATCTTTTTATTTCGCTAATAAACTATTGGTACCCATCCAGGCGATT
Source organism: Sphingobacterium chuzhouense (assembly GCF_014692525.1). GTDB lineage: Bacteria > Bacteroidota > Bacteroidia > Sphingobacteriales > Sphingobacteriaceae > Sphingobacterium > Sphingobacterium chuzhouense. Next base: position 159,622 of record NZ_JACNYL010000003.1, on the reverse strand, counting down.
AACAATGATCTTACCCAAATTGATATTTCCCACCTCGATATGCGCCTGCAGAACAAATTTAATAGCGAAAACGATGAAATAGGTACACTAATAGCCAATTTTAATTCAATGATGAACCGCTTGGATATTTCGGTAAAATCCCAGCAAAGTTTTATCGGCAACGCCTCACATTCGTTACGTACACCACTTACTATTATCGGAGGAGAGGCCGAGTTGGCATTACAGAGTTTGGATAGGCAGCATGAAGCTTATTATTCCGTAGAGACCATTTCAAAGCAGGTTAATAAAATGGAGTTGATAGTCAATAACCTTTTGTTACTCTCTCGTTCTGGCTTTGATAGGAAAATAGAGAACAAACAACTTATACGGATAGATGAATTGCTATATGACGTACAACGTAACGAAAAGGCGGTCAGCCCGGAATCCCGTATCCGTTTGGATTTTTCCAATATCCCGGAAGAAAGTCAGCGACTGAATATATTTGTCAACCCAGATCTGTTCTATATCGCATTTAGTAATATTTTATCCAATGCTTGTAAATATGGTGAAGACAATACGGTGACTGTCTCATTAGAGTGTCATTTAAAAAATGTTATGGTAAAGATTACCGACGACGGCATCGGTATCCCCCAGCAGGATCAACCGCATATTTTCGATTCCTTTTTTAGAGCTTCGAATGTAGGACAGATATATGGGAATGGCTTAGGTCTCGTTTTAGCTAAAAATATTTTCGATTTACATGGCGCTAAGCTTAGAATCTCTTCCGTTGAAAACCAGGGTACTAATGTAACTATTGAAATACCTGTTTAATTTTCTAATTTCGTTTTAATCTCACATTAATCTGATTCTCATGTGACTGTGATATACTTGTGAAAAGTAAGTTTAATCACAGTTCATGAAAAAAATTTTTCTGTTTTTTGCTTTAGGCTTTTTAGTAAAAGCCGGTTATACGAATGAGGGTGATAAAAATTTAGATGCCGTTAGTGTGGAACCACCCGCCGTTCAGGATACATCAGAAAACGAGCGTAACCAATCTAAATTATTTAATTTTGATGTACTGTTCAGAGGTGCGCTTCTTGGCGACAACTTGGGCAAGGATGATGCTGTCACTCGGGCAAAAATGGAGGAAATCCGTCTCCACTTACATGGAAATTACAACGATGATCTATCGTATAAAGTTCGGCTACGTTTAAATCGTCCGTTTGCTCCAAACTCCCTGGATAATGGGTCGGGGGCACTAGACTTCGCGTTGATCGAATACAAATTCGGTAAGAACCGAAACTGGGATGTTACCGTGGGTAAGCAAAGCGCAATGGTGGGATCGTATGAATTTGAAAATAATCCGATTTATGAATTTATGTTCACCGATTACGTAGATCGTATATTAAACTTATTTGTGACGGGTGCCAAGTTAGGTTATCATATAAACCCCAATCATTCCTTTCACGTACAGGTGCATAATACAGTCAACAATAACTTTAATGAGCATATTCTCAATAATGGCTTCGCTATAGGTGACTTGCAACGTTCAAAAGTACCAATGGGTGCTTACTTTACTTGGGTTGGCGCTTTTGCTGATCAGAAAATACATACCAAATGGTCCTATCACGTTTCACAATTTGCAGATAAACACACCAATCATGCTATCTCGTTAGCAAATAAGTATAAAACCGATAAGCAAATGGTTTACTTGGATCTGCAATATTCACACATGGGCGTAGACCATGCACTGATTGCCTCCAATGGTATCAATGATTTTTACGATCATACCGGTGCAGGCCGAGTATTAGCGAAGGATATTGTGTATAAAACTGCCGTGTTACGTTATGATCAATTTCTAACAGACAAATGGGAAATCGCTTTGAAGGGAGCGGTTGAGGCTGCCGGAAGCACAAAAGATGAGGAGCTGGGTAAAGATTTCAGACAGAACTATACCTACTTTGCTGCACTGCAACACAAACCCTTCCGAAATCAAGATATGCGCTTTTATTTAGGTTATATCGGCAACAGCATATCCTATGCGGATAAAATGAATGTGGATCGGCAACAGTTAAATAGATTGGCACTGGGTGCTTACTTTACGATCCCTTTACTATAAAAGCTTTAAATGAATTTCTAAATAAAATAAATCGATAAAACTATGCGTTTAACACCACGTGAAATCGAAAAATTAATGCTTCATTTAGCTGGCGAACTTGCAGCTAAGAGGCTTAAAAGAGGGGTAAAACTCAATTACCCTGAATGTATTGCTTATATCAGTATGGAATTGATGGAGCGCGCACGCGATGGAAAATCCGTTGCCGAGTTGATGGAGTACGGTACTACACTTCTAAAAAGAAAACAAGTCATGGAAGGTGTGCCGGAGATGATACATGACGTACAGATTGAGGTGACTTTCCCTGACGGTACGAAATTAGTAACCGTACATAACCCTATTCGTTAACCCTTAAAATCAAAAAAAATGGTTCCAGGAGAATACTTTTTGAAGAATGACGATATCAAAGCCAACATTGGCTACAAGACCAAGACGATATCGGTCGCTAATACAGGTGACAGACCTATTCAGGTAGGATCGCACTATCACTTTTTTGAAGTGAATAAAGACTTGGAGTTTGATAGAGAAGAAGCATTTGGCATGCGTTTGAATATTCCGGCAAGCACAGCCGTGCGTTTTGAACCCGGTGAGAAGAAAAATGTCATCTTGGTGGAAATCGGCGGAAACAAGGAAGTCCACGGTTTTAACGGCTTAACCAACGGGAAATACACCAGTGCGAAAGTGAAAGCTTCGGCTATCGACAAAATGAAAAAACAAAACTTTAAATCTTCTAAATAATTAAAAAGAACATATTATGGGAGAATGGAATAGAAGAGACTGGATTAAGATTGTTGGATTGGCTACAGCAGGCGTAGCTACAACAAAATTAAATGCCTTAGGTCTCGAAAAATTAGGCTTGGATAAATCGTCGATCCACTATGATGATGACGGTGCTTTGTATATACCACGAGATAAATATGCTTCTTTATTTGGCCCGACAACGGGCGACCGCGTACGTCTGGCAGATACAGAACTGTTGATCGAAATCGAAAAAGATTACGCGGTGTATGGCGAAGAAAATAAATTCGGTGGCGGTAAGACAATACGCGATGGTATGGGACAGTCGGCACGCGCCATGCGCGACGAAGATGTACTTGATTTTTGTATAAACAATGTGATCATCATCGACCATTGGGGTATTGTGAAGGCAGATGTAGGTATTAAAGACGGAAAAATCGTTGGGGTCGGTAAGGCAGGTAACCCGGATGTACAGGACGGCGTGACGCCGGGCATGGTTATCGGACCATCAACAGAGGTACACGGTGGTGCGGGTTATATTCTTACGGCAGGTGGTGTGGATACACATATTCACTTTATCAGTCCTACACAAGTCGAAACAGCATTGTATAGCGGCGTGACGACGTTTATCGGTGGTGGTACAGGTCCTGCTGACGGTACGAATGCAACGACAGTTACGTCGGGAAAATGGTTTATCCATAAAATGCTGGAAGCATTTGAAGATTTGCCTATCAATGTCGGTTTCTTTGGCAAAGGAAATGTATCTACAACGAAACCTATCGAGGAGCAGATTGAGGCTGGTGCATTGGGGGTGAAAATTCACGAAGACTGGGGTTCAACACCGGCAACTATTGATGCAGCTTTGAAAGTAGCCGACAAATACGATGTACAGGTGGCCATCCACACCGATACATTGAACGAAGCTGGGTTTTTGGAAGACACAGTTGCCGCTATTGATGGTCGTGTAATCCATACGTTCCACACCGAAGGTGCAGGTGGTGGCCATGCCCCGGATATTATCAAGATTTCGATGTATCCGAATATTCTTCCCGCATCGACAAATCCGACAAAACCATTCACGGTTAACACCGCTGAAGAGCATTTAGATATGCTGATGGTTTGTCACCATTTAGATAAAAACGTAAAAGAAGATGTGGCCTTTGCCGACTCGCGCATCCGTCCACAAACCATTGCAGCAGAAGATATCTTGCAGGATATGGGAGTCTTTTCGATTATGAGCTCGGACAGCCAGGCGATGGGACGAGTTGGTGAGGTGATTTCCAGAACATTCCAAACGGCACACAAAATGAAAGTACAGCGTGGACCGTTGGAGCAAGATAAAGCCAACAATAACGATAATTTCCGTGTAAAACGCTATATCTCTAAATTTACAATCAATCCGGCAAAAGCACATGGTATCGACAAATATGTCGGTTCCGTAGAGGTGGGTAAATTTGCTGACCTTGTGCTTTGGAAACCAGAAATGTTTGGTGTAAAGCCGGAAATGATTATCAAAGGAGGTATGATCCTTAGTTCGAAAATGGGAGACGCCAACGCATCTATTCCAACACCGCAACCTATTATCTATCGTCAGATGTTCGGTAATTACGGTAAGGCTAAAACCAAAACATCTTTCAATTTTGTGTCGAAAGTCTCTATCGATAACGGTACAATCAAGTCTTTGGGATTATCTAGAGAAAGTCTGCCGGTAGAAGGTTGTCGAAAAGTCATGAAGAAGGATATGGTACATAATGATGCAACGCCGAATATTGAGGTTAATCCAGAAACGTATGATGTAACAGTAGATGGTGTGTTAGCGACTTGTGAACCGTTGGCAGAGCTTCCAATGGCGCAACGTTATTTCTTATTTTAATGATTATATCTAAAGGCATAGCGGGTAATATACGGATAGGTGATATACGGAAAGAAAAACCTACTGATCTTGTCGAACTGGAATGGTTTGATACCGAAAAACGTATTTTAAGACTACGTACGGTCGGTGGTCAGGAAATTGGTTTTCGTAATCTGAGTGGCGCACCGTTAAAAGATGGCGACATTTTGTATGAAAGTGAGCAACAACGTATCACTGTCAGGATATTACCCTGCCTTTGTTTGATATTTCATCCTAGAGATAAGATGGAAATGGCGAAAGTCTGCTTCGAGATAGGCAACCGCCATTTACCAATCTATATAAACGAAAAGGCGGAAGTTGTCTTAGCGTATGAATGGCCTGTGCATCAGCTCTTGAAAAACCGCGACTATGATGTTACGGTAAGTGTGCGCGTAATCCCACAAACTCAAACACTGAAGATGCATGAGTGGTCAAGAAAAACAAAATTCAAAATAACACTAGCAAAATAAGGCAAATGAATCCATTACTGACGTTGCTGCAAATCAATGACTCCGTTTTCCCCATAGGAAGTTTTACTCATTCCTACGGTTTGGAAACCTATATCCACAAAGGGATAGTGCACGATAGCAAGTCTACCGAAGCCTATGCCGAAAAGATGTTGCGCTATAATTTCTTCTACAATGATGCTGCATTTTTCCATGAAACCTGGAAAATATGTGAGAAGAAAGCGTTGAAACAAAAACTGATTGAACTCGATAACTTTATTACATCGCTTAAATCACCTTATGAAATCAGAGATGCCAGTAAAAAGTTGGCTGTTCGGTTTCTAAAAGTCGTGGAAAGTTTTCAATCTATAAGACGTTGTAAAGCCTATTTGGAAGCGATTCAAGCGGGCGAAGCACATGGGCATTACGCGATGGCATTTGCTATGTATGCGCATGCACAAAATATCAACTTGGACGACGCCTTAAGTGCATTTTATTATAACTCGTTAAACGGGATAGTAACAAATTGTGCTAAGCTTGTTCCCATTAGTCAAATGGACGGGCAAAAGATTCTCTTTAAATTACAGCCGCTAATAAGAGAGCTGGTCGATAAGCAGGCAGATATGGATCCGGATATGATAGGAAACTGTTGTGTCGCGCAGGATATCCGTTGCATGCAGCATGAAAAACTTTATACAAGAATTTATATCTCTTAATCATTAAAATGGAAAGAAACTATGTGAAAATAGGCGTAGCAGGCCCAGTGGGCTCTGGAAAAACAGCCTTGATTGAAAGACTGACAAGAGAGATGTCTGCAGATTACAGCATCTGTGTTGTTACTAATGATATATATACTCGCGAAGACGCACAGTTTTTACAGAAAAATTCGGCATTACCAGCAGAACGCATTGCCGGTGTAGAAACTGGAGGATGTCCCCATACGGCTATCCGTGAGGATGCGTCTATGAATATTGAAGCTGTGGAAGATCTAGTACAGCGATTTCCAGACACACAAATCGTCTTCATTGAGAGTGGAGGAGATAACCTTACGGCTACGTTTAGTCCTGATTTGGCAGACGTAACCATCTTTGTGATTGATGTGGCTGAGGGTGAAAAAATCCCACGTAAGGGCGGACCGGGCATTACACGTTCGGATTTATTATTGATTAATAAGATAGATTTAGCTCCCTACGTCAACGCCGATTTGCGCATTATGGAAAGTGACTCGAAAAGGATGAGAGGAGAAAGACCGTTCATCTTTACCAACCTCATGACGTTGCAAGGTTTGGATAAGGTCAAGGACTGGATTAAGAAAAACGCTTTATTAGAGGAATAATAACCGGAATAAATGGATAGTATAATCAAGATTAATGTAGAGCGAGACGGGCGTCAGAGTCGGCTAAAGGAGAGTTATCATAATGCACCTTATAAATTGACGCATTATGGTTCGCCTCGGGCACAGGATCATTTGGAGATGATTATCATGAGTGCCTCTCCGGGAATTATGGACAAAGATTCCTTAGTAATCGATGTACACGTGAAGGAAAATGCACACTTAAAACTTTTTACGCAATCTTTCAATAAATTACATCCTATGAAAGAGGGTGCTTCTCAAGAGACAAAAGTGCTACTAGATAAAGACAGTGTGTTCAACTATGTACCACACCCCGTCACGCCTTTTAAGGATTCTATTTTTAAAACAGTGAATACTATCCATGTTAATGATGGTGCTACCTTGATATGGGGTGATATTATCAGCGCGGGAAGGGTACATCGGGACGAGGTGTTTGCTTTTCGAAAACTGCATAGTATTACGCGCATTTATCAAGATGGTAAATTGCTCGTGACCGACAATCAATGTTTATTGCCACAGGAGCAACCCGTGTCCGATTTGTTGTTTTTTGAAGGATATACACACCAAGCTACCCTTATTTATTGTGGCCCTTTCGCGAAGCTGATGAAGGGGGAGATGGACGAGATTCTAACAATGGAGTATGAGGATGTCTCATTTGGGTTTACCGAATGTGCGGAAAACACACTCTTGCTTCGTGCGGTGGGCACGGATGGAGAATTGTTGTATAATTTTTTGACTATGTTGGCGCAGATGTGCTGGGTATTTACGCAAGATCAATTAGTTACCAAAGCTGAAGAAACGGCTGGTATCGTAGCCGAAACAGCGCCAAAAGAAACCGCCTCTAAAATGGTAGATGCTAAAGAAGCAGTGAAGAAGAAAACCATAGCAAAAGGAAAGAAAGCAGTAAAAAAGACCGTTGAACAGAGAACGGTAAGTAAGAAAGCCGTTTAATATAGAATAATATGCACGAATTAGGTATTGTAAAAGATATTTTTAGAACCTTGGAAGAGGCTTATCCAGATAAATATGAAACTATTATCAAAATTAATCTGGAGGCGGGTTTATTAAGTAGCTTGCAGCCAATACTTATCCAAAATGCATTTGAAGCCTATGTACTGGACGATACAAGGTTTAAAAATACGGAATTGGAAGTGTCCATATTGCCCATTATAGCATATTGTAAAAGGTGTAATAAACAATTTGAAGTTCAATATCATCGCTTTGTATGCGATTGTGGCCAAACATCCGATTCCATTATACAAGGTGAAGAATTAAGAATTAGTCAAGTAACATTTAAGGAGGATAAAAAATGAGTAATCCAACAACCCCAAAAAGCAACCAAATGCCTGTAGGATCTGTTCAATGTGATAATACCACACTGAACCTGTTAAAAGCCAACGATTTTGTTGCTAAAGCCATCCGGGAGCGTTTGAAAGATATATGCGTGATCAATGTATGCTCATCGCCAGGAAGTGGTAAGACGACATTGATGCAAGAAACAGGTAAGCGCTTGAGTAGTGAGTTGAATATTGCCGTTTTGGTAGGTGACCCCGAAACGGAACGTGATGCTGTCCGTATGCGCGAAGTTGGGATCAATGCCTTGCAAATCGTGACCGGCGGTATGTGTCATATTGAAGCACAGATGGTTTTACAAGCACTGGATCATATTAATTTAGACGGTGTCGATTTATTGTTTATCGAGAACGTAGGCAACTTGCTTTGCCCGGCAGCATTCGACTTGGGTGAAGATTACCGTGTTACGCTATTGGCATCAACTGAAGGAGATGATAAACCAAAAAAATATCCACGTATGTTTTTGACGAGCGAACTGATGCTTGTTTCGAAAGCAGACTTGCTGCCGTATGTACCGTTTTCCGTGGAAGCCGTGACGAAGGATGCGCGTGAAGTCAACCCCAACCTGGACGTGATATCGATTAGTACGCTGAACGGTGATGGTGTCGATGATTGGTGTAATTGGTTGAAGGAAAAAGTGAGCACAAAAAAAAGATTACAGGGTAAATCATAGAAATATATGACAGATTCCAATCGGGAAATAGACTTTTTATCACTCCAATGGTATGAAGTCAATCGAACAGTAATAAAACGGAAGACGGAGGGGGGCAGAGATGTTTCCCTCTCTCGGTCATCGGAAACACCTATTCATGATGGAGAAATTGTATGTATGGAAGATGGTGTGACCGTAAAAGCCCGTATCGAACCTTGCATCTGTATTGTACTGCATGCTGACGATATAGCCATCGTTGGAAGTTTTTGTTTTGATGTAGGTAATCGCCATCTCCCGATATTCTTAATTGAAGATAAAATCGTTGTCTCTTACGATGGACGTTTGTTTCAAGCCTTATCAGGTAAGTACGGTGATAAAGTACAGGTGGTAACAAAAGTACTTGATGTGAAATATGCTATCAAGGCTTTCGGAAATTATCTGTAAAATATCCTTCATCCGAGAATGCATATTCCCATTTATACAGGCTTCTATAAAGGCGTATTTATAACGAACGAATTCTTGAGTTCTATACGTAAGCAGCGAATAGGTTTTCGAAATCTATTCTAATCGCATTCAAATAAAAAATATTTTCGATTTATAGCGTATTAAATACTTCATCTATTTATTTGAAAATAAGATGATAATACGACTGTAGAGCACTCCATTCGGTTTTCTAATTTCGTTCTAATATAATATTAACGGGATTATTATGTCTGTGATATATACTTGTAAAAAATAGGCTTGCGATTATCGCATAAATAAAAATAATGAAAAGATACATAGATATAAGAGTGAAGTATGCGTTGCTATCCTTTTGCGCTATCTTCTTTATGACGAGCTGTCAACAAACAACCAAGCATGGGGAAAGGCATAGTGGGAGCTACTATGCAGAAGATAGTCGAGGTCAAGAAATAGTACTCAGCAGACCCGCAGAACGTATTTTGGTGTTATTTGAGCCGATGGTAGACGAACTGTTTATGTTAGGTGTCCATGACCGTATTGTCGGTATTCCAGAACAGGTTTATCAAAATGAATCTTCTTTTCGTTTCTTTTCCCAATTAGACGAACGTATAGCGCGTAAAGAAATTGCGACGCCTACTTACGGTGGCCGGGCAAACAACGTCGAATCCATTGTCGGGTTGAGACCAGATCTCGCAATTGCATATGAGCAGGATAAGGAGACAATTACCCAATTGGAAAAATTGAATATTCCGGTTTTCGCTGTTTCCAGTAAAAATAAAGAAAGTATTTATAAAGAATTACGAGGTGTTGCCACGTTGCTGGATAAGGCAGATCGGGCCGAGGAACTTATCTCCTATGTTGACGAAGAGTTGAAAGCAATGGAAAGGCCAGCGAATAGTCGGCGGAAAAAAGTATACTACGCCTGGTCAAAAGGACGTATTTTATCTACTTCAGGTAAAGGTTCGTTGATGGATTTATCTATTCAAGCAGCAGGCGCGGAAAATGCCTGCCCACTAGAGATGGAAGCTCCTAATATCGGTGCAGAACAGCTTTACAGTTGGAATCCCGATATTATCGTACTGTGGAATTCGCAACTGGAAGATGTTTATAACTTAAAAGAACTGGCGGCACTTGCGGCTGTAAAAAATAAAGAAGTATATGTCTTGGCGCCTACATTTAATTATGATCCACATACGATTAAATTCATCTTGTTTGCAAAACAGTTGCGGCATTGGTGTTATCCGGAGAAAAGTGCTGAAGAATTGGAATATGAAATGCAGGAAGCATTGGATAAGCTGTATCATCTCAAAAATAAGGAGGTTTGAGGGATGCGGCAACGTGTAAAAGTGCTCTCACTCGTCTTGGCACCATTTGTAGTTTTGTTTTTTTCGCTGTCATTGGGAAGCACAGGATATGTAGGTATATCGGATTTAGCCCATTATATGTGGGAGGAAGTTCAGCGCCTATTTGGCAAAGAATTGGCCCGAGCAACGACTGATATAGAGACCATTCTTTGGCAGGTGCGCTTACCGCGTATTTTATTAACGTTTATGGTAGGGGCGGCTTTAGCAGTATCGGGTGGGGTCTTACAAGCCATTTTTAGAAATCCTATTGTTGATCCGTTTTCCTTAGGTATTTCTTCCGGCGCCGCATTTGGGGCGGCACTGTCTATGTTGATACCATTGATACCGATTAATCTATCGGCTTTCTTATTTGGCGTAGTAGCGGTAACAATTACTTATTTCGTGTCTTATGCGGGTGCCAGAACCTCTATGATTACCATGGTTTTGGCAGGGATGATTATCACTGGCGTTTTTACGGCATTTCTAACGGTATTGCAATATTTAAGCGACCCCTATAAATTACAGGCGATCGTACAGTGGACAATGGGTAATCTACATACAGCCTCTTGGGACAAGGTTCAAACAGCATTTATACCGATAATAGGAGGTTTGCTCGCTATAGCCGCATTCCGTTGGAAGCTCAATCTATTGGCGTTGGGTGATCAGGAAGCGATGGCAGTGGGCATAAATCCGCGGAATATTAAGTTTATCATCGTGGGATTGGCGACAATGATTACAGCATCAGCAGTAGCTTCAGTCGGTATGATTAGCTTATTCGGGTTGATTGTACCTCATATCAGTCGTATTCTTTTTGGTCCAAATAACCAAATAGGTGTTTTTGCCAATATGAGTATCGGCGGTACATTTCTGTTACTGATTGATGATTTTTCACGTGCCGTTATGCCATTTGAAATTCCGGTAGGTGTATTTACGATGATATTGGGAGCGCCCCTGTTTATTTATCTGATGCGTAAAAACGCTGTAAATTGGAACGCATGAAGAAATTAATACAGATTCATAATTTGTCCTTTTCGTTTGGTAAGCAACAAGTGCTTGCCGAATTGACGGCAGATTTCTATGGGGAAGAGTTGACGGTGATTCTTGGCAGGAACGGTAGCGGAAAATCAACGCTTTTCAACATTCTTTCCGGTATGGAACGCCATTACAAAGGCGATGTGCTGTTTGCTGATCAAAATCGAAAAGATATTCATGCGGGAAAGAAAAATACGCTACGGATAGGCTTCATGACCCAATTTCATCAAACAACTTTTCCTTTTACGGTGTTTGATGTGGTGTTAACAGGACGCGCTGCCTTTTCCAGATTTGCACCACGTCAGGTAGATTTTGATTTGGTTGAGGAAAATCTACGGGCTTTTCAGTTATGGCACTTAAAAGATAAACCATATACTGCTCTTTCGGGAGGAGAGAGGCAGTTAGTTTTGCTATGTCGGATTTTGGTGCAACAACCTGATGTGTTGTTGCTCGATGAGCCGACAAACCATTTGGATTTACACTATCAGGTTGCCGTAATGGAACATCTCAAACGTCTTGTGCAATCAGGCACGACAATCGTATGTGTGATGCATGATCCTAATCTTGCGCTTTTATACGGAGATCGATTTTATGTAATGCAGGAAAAAAAATTACATTCATTGCAAGAAAAAGACCCCGTAGTATTATTATCTACGTTGGAGAAGACTTATCACGTTGCCCTAACGGATGTCCGACATAACGGACGAACATTGATTATCCCTAAACAAAAGCATTTATGATCGACAGTATAAACATATTGCCTGTAGGTTTACGCGACAAAGAGGAAGTTATCGCTTACGTATTGAAAACGAGGGAGCAACTATTTCCCATGTTGGACCATAAGGTTATACCCAAAGATCTGCAAGAATTTTCCTCAACGTATGTAGAGACTGATCTAGGTGTTTTTTTGCAAGCACGTACGGGACAAGGGGAGCTCATCGGTACCATCGGGATGATGGTGTACAATGACCGCTTTCCCTATTTTTCTTTTACAGCAACAAAAATTGTGGAGGTAGTTAAGCTCTTTATCGAACCTGCTTATCGGAGATCGGGTTTGGCGACAAGATTGGTGCACGAACTAAAAAAAATAAGCCAGAAACAAGGTGTTGAATTACTCTATTTACATACACATCCCTTTTTAACAGGTGCTTATGAGTTTTGGTTAAAGCAAGGGTTTGATTTGATGCTGTCGTGTGAAGAATCTGGTTTTGAGACGTTGCATATGACACTGGATAAAACGAAAGTGATAAAAACAGACACTTTTAATTCTTTTATGGAGAACTGCTAATGATGAAAGTTTTTTATACTGCTGTTTTGATATGTTGTACCGTAACGGGATATGCACAAGTCGATACAACCGTCATAGCCTTAGAAGAGGTGCTAATTACGGGGAGACGGAATAATTCCTATTTAATCAATACGACAGAGCTTGGCGGCAAGTTTTCGGGTATATTGAAAGACCTTCCTCAATCGGTGTCGTTGGTGAGCCGGGAGTTTATGGAAGATAGACAAGCGTTTCAGATTACGGATATGGTGCAGGATCTGGCGGGCGTCAGTCAAGCGTCTGTATACGACGATTTAACAATACGAGGTTTTAATAGCGGTTATACGAACGGGCTTCGTTTGGTCAATGGGATGCGGTCAGCCTACGGTTATGGCACAAGCTTTTGGCGTGCACCGCTGACAGCAAACCTGGAAAGTATAGAGGTATTAAAAGGGCCGGGCGCTTCTCTTTTTGGTGATATTGTGCCAGGAGGTACAATTAATCTAGTGACGAAAAAGCCACTTGAAGAGCAAAAAACAAGTATTGATTTCAGTGTAGGAAGCTTTCAGACACTCCGATCCACACTGGATATAGGCGGCCCGTTGGATAAAGACAAGCGATTTCTGTACCGTATTAATGTAGCCTATGAAACTTCACGCACATTTCGGGATAACAATCAAAGGCGAAATATATTGATTGCTCCTTCGTTTACGTTTCGTCCCACAGAAGGAACGCAAATTGATGTCGACCTGACATACGATGATTTTGATGGTGCTTTAGATAGAGGCATAGGTATTCGGAATAAAGATTTTTATGGGCTAGATAGAGCGTTTAATGTAAACCAGCCGACGGATTTTTACCGTTCGAAGTTCTTGACTTTTGCGACGCGGTTTTCGCAGGACATTACACAGAACTTGTCTTTTCATATGAATTACATGAAATCGATTTATAGTGAAGACTTGAACGAGTTCCGCACATTAAACACCTTTGCCGATCCACCGGCAAACACAATCATGAACATGCGTTTTCTGTCTAAGAATGTAAAAGATTACACCGACAATCTGGTGAGCTACCTGAGCTATAACCTGAACAGACCGGGACATACACATCGTTTCGTATTGGGAGTAGATTATGCCCAGTATGGTGGAGACAAAAACAATGTACAGCGGGAAGCGAGACGACGTATGCTGGACGGGGAAGAGATTCCCCTGACGATCAATTTGGAAAATCCTGTACGGGATGTGATCGATGTTGGTTCTTACATTTGGCTAGCACAGGCTGAATTTCCTTTTTTGAACCCTTATAAAAGTATGGGATTCTATATACAAGATCAAGTAACAATAGGAGAACGTTTAAATGTAGTGGTGGGATTGCGCCATGAATATTACCGTTCAAGCAGTGCAGATCTCGCGGAGTCTTACGAAACGAGCCAACATGCTTGGTTACCACGTTTTGGATTGACGTATCATATCAACGATCAAATGAATTATTTTGCGAGCTATTCGCAGGGATATGTTCCGGTGGGAGCAGATTTTATTCATAACCACGAGCAATATGGTTCCGATAATTCCTTTCGTCCCGAACGTAGCTTTCAAGTGGAAACAGGTCTAAAAACGGGCTTCTTTAATAACCAACTGCAAACAGAACTTTCCCTGTTCCATATCGGCAGAGAGAATATGATGATTGCTACTGGCGAAATGAGTGATAGCGGGTTTCCCGTATATAGACAGTCTGGTGAAGTGATATCGCAAGGAGTAGAATTGGATTTTAGGGGGCAGGTAACCAAAGAGTTTCAAGTGATGGCTAATTACAGCTTTAACCATACGGAAGTGAAAAGATCCTCGATGGAGATCGAAGTGGGAATGCCCTTGGCAAATGCACCCAAGCACATGGGGAGTGTGTGGATGAAATATGTAATCCCAAACGCCACTTTCAAAGGATTAGGTTTTGGTACTGGTATGAATTTTATGAACAGCAGACGTATGGAAAATCCCATGGCTATCGATGACGAAGGTACTATGGCATGGGACAGATGGCCAGGTTATGAGGTGTGGAATGCGGCGCTTTATTACCATTTAAAGGGAGCACGGTTGACACTAAATTTCAATAATATATTTGATACGTATTACTATCTGGGTGGCTTTGATTATACGAGAGGTTTTATTGGAATGCCGAGAAGCGCGATGTTGTCTATAGGTTTTTCATTGTAGCTACAATCGTTATGGCATCTATCTTCAACTGTATCAAGGGTATTACAAACAATTTATATAGTATAGTTGTTTGTACTATTATATAAGGAATAATTCATAAACCCTATAAAATGGAAAGGCGCGCATGAAAGACACGCAGAACCTAGGAAACCGTATTGAAAAAATAACACAAACAAACAGTAATGGTGTTGCCGCTAGCACTGATAAATCAATCAATCCAAAACAAGTTTTAAGAGTAATCGATGCCATTGTCGTTATCGTTGGCATCGTTGTAGGTGCGGGTATTTTTCGCACCCCCTCTATTGTTGCTGCAAATACAGGCAGTTCAGAATTATTCCTCGGCGTATGGGTGCTAGGAGGGGTGATCTCCCTTATCGGTGCGATGTGTTATGCGGAGTTGAGTACTGCTTTTCCCAATACGGGCGGTGATTATCATTTTTTACATCGTGCTTTTGGTCAGCGCTTCGCATTTTTGTTTGCTTGGGCAAGGATGAGTATTATACAAACAGGTTCCATAGCGTTGCTAGCTTTTATAGTAGGCGATTATATGAGTGAATTATATAGCTTGGGCGCTTTTTCCTCCTCTATTTATGCTGCTTTGGTGGTCATTCTGCTCACATTTGTCAATATTATCGGGGTACATGTTGGAACAGGGGCACAGAAAATATTAGTCAGTTTGCAGTTTGTAGGATTGCTCGCCTTGATCGTTGCCGGGCTTTTCTTTGCTCCCGAAAGTGGTGGTACTGCGACAGCGGCACCTGTAAGTTCTGGTATAACACCGGCAATAGGAGGAGCGATGGTTATGGTGCTGTTGACATTTGGCGGGTGGAACGAAGCAGGCTATATATCTTCGGAGATGCGGGGCGGAAGTAAAAAAATGGTCACGGTGATGATTGCCAGTATCCTTATCATAACGGCTATCTATCTACTGATAAATCTAGCGTACCTTAACGTTTTGGGGATTGATGGTCTAGCTTCTTCGGAAGCCGTTGGTGTGGAAACTATGCGTGTTATTATGGGAGATACCGGTGTGTTTCTTATAGGGTTATTGGTTATTCTTGCCGCACTAACGTCTACCAATGCAACGATTTTTACGGGAGCGCGCACCAACCATGCTTTGGGACGGGATTTTTCGATTTTTTCTTTTATGCGCACTTGGAAATCTGAGACCTCTACACCTGTCAACGCGCTTTTGACACAAGGGATAATAGCGGTAATATTGATCATTCTAGGTTCTTTTGCCCGTAGCGGATTTGAATCGATGGTAGATTTTACAGCACCGATTTTTTGGTTTTTTATTTTGTGTACTGGATTGTCGCTTTTTGTTTTACGTTATAAGGAACCGCATGCGCCCCGACCATTTAAAGTACCGCTGTATCCCGTTCTTCCGATTATTTTTTGTCTTACCTCCACGTATTTATTGTATTCCAGTTTGATGTTTGCTGGAAGAGGAGCGTGGCTCGGCGTAGGTGTGTTGCTGTTGGGGATGGTGTTTTTCTTTTTCATACCAAAATCAAAAGAAACGAAACAAAAGGCATGATTTTGGCGTACTACTATAGTATGTTGGGCTTTTACAATAATTAAATGAAATATATTTTTGACCCTTTAAATTAAAATAAGATGAATGCATTGAAAAATTATTTACTGGTGTTTTGTTTGTTAGTGGGTTTCCAGGTATTTGCGCAGAAACCTAATTTGGATGTTCCTTACGTACCTACAAAACAACCCGTCGTAGATGCAATGTTGGATTTGGCAGGAGTGAAAGCGGGGGATGTCCATTATGATTTAGGTTGTGGTGACGGACGTATCGCAATCTCTGCAGCGAAACGTGGAGCTACCTCTACAGGTGTTGATCTCGATCCACAACGTATAAAGGAAGCCAATGAAAATGCAAAAGAAGCAGGTGTAACAGACAAAGTGACCTTTATTCAAGGAAATCTATTTGATTTTGACTTTAGCAAAGCAGATGTATTAACACTTTACTTACTCCCTGAAGTCAATTTGAAATTGCGTCCGAAAATCTTGGAAGAACTGAAACCCGGAACACGCATTGTATCGCATGCTTTTGATATGGGTGACTGGGAACCTGAAAAGACAATAACAGTGGACGGTAGTACTATATTTTTGTGGACTGTTCCAAATCGTTAACAACCAATATTTTACAGAGCCACATGATGGCTCTGTAAAATAATTTAACTACCAGCCTTTTATAGCTCCGCCTTTAAACACCTTGTTCGCTACAGCTTCTACTTCTTCGGATTGATAAGCTTTTGCAAAACTTAATACTTTTTCGTCCTCTTTGTTATCCTCCCGACTCACAATGATATTTACGTAGGGCGATTTCTCATTTTCTACAAAAATGCCATTGTCTTTTGCCGTCAGATTATGACTTGCTGCAAAATTATTGTTGATAACCGCCACAGCAACTTTGTCGTCATCCAATGTCCTCGGCAGCTGGGGAGCTTCTAACTCGATAATTTTAAGATTTAACTCGTTTTTAATAATATCTTGTGAACGAGGTAGTAACCCTACGTCATCTCGTAGTTGGATAAGACCAACTTCCTGCATGAGCAAAAGTGCTCTGCCCAAATTAGTAGGATCATTAGGAATAACCACCGTGTCTCCAGATTTAAGCTCACTTATATTTTTTATTTTCTTGGAATAACCGGCCATAGGATAAACAAAGGTATTGCCTACAATGGCTAGTTTATATCCTCTACTTGCCATTTGGTCGTCCAAATAAGGAGTCGTCTGGAAAACATTAACGTCAATATCACCTTGATGTAAAGCCTCGTTTGGCATAACGTAATCATTAAAAGAAATCAGTTCGACCTCTAGATTGTATTTTTCTTTTGCTACCTTTTTAGCTTCCTCTGCCAAACTGTATTCAGGGCCTGCCTGTACACCTACCCGAAGGATATCGGAAGAACGGTTGCCTCCACCACAGGATAAAAGGGTGGCTACGATAAACGCTGAACTAAATAAAGATTTGATTGTATTGTACATATTTTTTATAACTTATCACCCATAATTCATCACTCATCACTTTCTATGATCCACATATTTCGATAATCGGTCGCCGATAAACTGTATTCCGAATACGATAGCAATCAATAGCACGAGCACCATATTCATAATTAACGCGTCATAACCTACATACCCATATTGATACCCAATATGTCCTAATCCGCCAGCACCTACAGCGCCACCCATTGCGGAATACCCCACTAATGTGATGAGTGTAAGAGAAGCGCTATTTATCAACGCAGGAAGGGCTTCTGGAATAAGCACTTTGCGAACAATTTGCATTGTTGTCGCTCCCATAGATCGAGCTGCTTCTATGATGCCATATGGAATCTCCAGCAGGCAGTTTTCCACTAAACGCGCGACAAAAGGCGCGGCACCGATGCTTAACGGTACGATAGCCGCTTCCATACCGATAGAGGTTCCCACTAAGGCGCGGGTAAAAGGAATCATCCATACTATGAGGATAATAAAAGGAATGGAGCGGAAAATGTTTACAAAAAATGCGATAGTGCTGTTCAATGGTCTGTTTGCGAGTAATTGCCGTTCACGTGTTAAAAATAGTAATATGCCTAGCGGCAATCCGATCAGAAAACTAAAGAATCCGGAAGAAAACGTCATCACAATGGTTTCCCAAGTACCATTTGCCAATAACCAAAATGTTGCTTCAGACATATTCACTTTATTAATCAATGGTCAAGGTGGGATTTAACAATTCCTTTGTGATAGGAGATTTCGGAAGTTCAAATAACGTGTTTACGTCGTTTTCTTCGACTAATTCGCCTTCGGATATAACAGCTACCCGGCTACATATCGCACGCACGACTTCCATTTGATGCGTAATCAATATGATCGTAATGCCCAGTTCGCGGTTAATACGTTTTAAAAGGGAAAGGATAGAACGCGTTGTTTGAGGATCTAAAGCACTTGTAGCTTCATCACAAAGAAGTATCTCAGGATCAGAAGCCAATGCTCTAGCAATAGCCACCCGTTGCTTTTGTCCGCCAGATAATGCCGCCGGGTACTCGTCTCGTTTTTCGGATAAATCTACCATATCCAGCAAGTTATCTACTTTTTGGCTTATTTCTGCTTTAGTCATTCCTGTCAGCTGTAGCGGAAAAGCAATGTTATCAAAAACGGTGCGGGATGACAGCAAGTTAAAATGTTGGAAGATCATGCCTATCTTCCGTCGAAGTGGAATTAACTCTTTTTCCGAAAGTGATACGATATTTTTGCCCGACAAATATATGCTCCCCGAAGTGGGGCGCTCTAACAGATTAATCGTACGCACAAGCGTACTCTTTCCAGAACCAGAATAACCGATAATGCCAAAAATATCTCCCTTTTCTATCCGGAGGGTAATATCTTTAAGGGCTTGAATCTCCCTTTTTTTTTTATAGAATATTTTACTGACTTGCTCTAGCTTAATCATATAATCTAGTGCAAAGATAGTGTTTTTTTCAATTTTGAAGACGTGTATTTTATTGCACTACAAACAGAAGAATTTTAAGTAATTACGGACTCGAAAATTAGTTTCATCACCGATTAAACGGAACGTATTGCACGCTTTTTCTTTTTGTTCGGTCGCGATATAAGAAATACCTAAATGAATGATTAAATCATTGTAAAACAAACCACCATATCGTTTTGGGTCGATTTCATTTATTTTTGCCTTTTCGTATTCCATAATTGCATGCTCGTAATCCCCAATTGTGAAAAGTTTTTCACCTTTTCTATAATATTCATAAGCCTGTTTTGTTTGATTTCCATCTATGCCCTCGAACATTTTAAAAAAATTGAAATTCTCCGTAATGAGCACGTCTTTTCCCGTATTATTATGGAAGTACCGTTTTGAACGTTCTATTGTGCGGGTACATTGTTTTTGCATACTGGGATCTACGGGGGATAAGAATCGAATGTCTCGTATGTTATTGGTGGTATCAACTATGAATTCAACCTCAACATGGATGTTTCTATGTGTTTGCTTGTCTAGGAGGGGGGTGTTTTTGATTATATAATGATTTAATTCCAGCTCATTGTCAAATCGGATATCGGTAAATCGTTTTTTACGATAACTTCTTTACCGTCTCTTATCACAGTTTTTGATCGAAAGACTGGATTATGATTGAGGAAGTCTTCCTCCCGAAGAAATGCCAGCGTTACATTTTCATTTTGTTCGCGAACGAATAAGTATATACTATCTAATGTGTAATGTAATGTTTGATACGGTGTTTTTATTGTATTCGACTCCATATATGTCACCGATAAAGGTTTGTCATTAATGAACAATTGGGTATCCTTAAATTCATACACGAGATACGCGGAGAACATAGGATGTCTGACGGATACCGAATTTCCATCTTCTTCTAACGTGATATCTAAAACCCATTTTCCTTGTAACTCCTTGCCTTGACTGCGAGAAAATGTGAATAAGAGACATAGCAATATTGTACAAACAAATTTGCTTGCCCAATCCGAGTAGCGGAAATGTTTATTCATAACTTTAGCATAAATTTGGATGAAGATAGTGTTTTCTTCACCCTTTAGATTAAAAAGACGGTTTAATTTTGTTCGAAAGACTGCAATGAGCCATCCAGATTAAATTCAATTAATGGCAGGGTGGGCAAAGATAAAGTACAACGCAAATACTATCCAGAAATATGCGAAAATTTCATCTGCCCACCCTTTTTGATTTACTTTAACGTAAATTTGAATCCTAACGTAAAACGTGCCGGTTCAAAGTGGCTCCTATTGGATAAGTTCCACCAAGGTTTCCAATCAAAATGGAAAGCTAGTGGAGCTGACGGTATTTTAAATTCCAATCCTGCTGCCGGACGAAGTGCGAAATACGTACGATCGTCGTCATCCCAGTCGTTGTACCACCAACGTCCGCGATCAACAAACGCTAGTTGTGGACCAACACCTACATACCAGTTCAAACCATTTGTTCCAGCAATCGCTTGGTTATATGAATAATCCACACCCAAGACGGTGACATCATCGCCAAACAATACTTGGGCATTCCCTGCGTTTGTACCATCAAAAAAGTGCTTTATTTGGGGGCCTACTAATGTTGGGCCATCTCCCACATCTATACCTAATCCCAAAGCTGTTCGGTAACGTGCTTGTGCAGTTACTTCTTGTGCACCAGCAACCACAAATGAAGCTGCTAATAATGATAAAAATATCTTTTTCATCTTAATAAATTGTTTTTTTAAGGTGATGAAGCTATCAGATTTTATTCATTCACCTATTGGATTTGGATAAACGAAAGCAAATAGTTTGCCAAATTGTAAGTACTAATGGCCGGATGAGTATATAAAGGGACGCGTTAAACCTATTGTAATGGGATTGTCTAACGTTTATAAAAAAATGAAATTTTTTGATAATCTCAATAAAAATCGTAATTTTGCCTGGCAAATAGAAACTCCAAAGATATTTGCCATATGCAATTAGATCCACAAAAATTCGTAGCAGAAGGTCTCACATACGACGATGTTTTATTGATTCCTGCTTATTCAGAAGTTTTGCCTCGCGACGTCGACACGAGCACGCAACTCACAAGAAAAATCCGCTTAAATATTCCTTTGGTATCTGCAGCGATGGATACGGTAACTGGAGCTGATTTAGCTATAGCCATCGCACAAGCGGGGGGCATAGGAATGCTGCATAAAAATATGTCTATAGAAGAGCAGGCAGCTGAAGTGCGCAAGGTAAAACGTTCGGAGAGCGGGATGATACAGGACCCGGTAACGTTGGTGGAAGGATCGACCGTCGGTGATGCTTTTAAGATTATGAAAGAGCATAAGATAGGTGGTATCCCAATTGTGAACAACGACGGAAAACTTGTTGGTATTGTTACCAACCGTGATCTTCGCTTCCAAAAGGATATGTCTAAGCCGATCAACGAGCTGATGACGAAGACTAACTTAGTCGTAGCGCCAGAAGGAACAGACCTGATTCGTGCAGAGGAGATTTTACAGAATCATAAAATAGAGAAACTGCCTGTCGTAGATACGGAAGGGAATTTAAAAGGTCTTATTACCTTTAAAGACATTCAAAAATATAAGCATTATCCGAATGCTGCCAAAGACAGCCATGGCCGTTTGTTGGTAGGTGCTGCGGTAGGTGTAACTGCTGATACGTTAGAACGTGTTACGGCACTCGTGAAAGCAGGTGTGGATGTCGTTACTATTGATACGGCTCATGGACATTCTAAAGGTGTGATCGAGAAGTTGAAGGAGGTTAAATTGACTTTCCCCGAGTTACAGGTTATCGTCGGGAATATCGCAACAGGCGCGGCGGCGAAAGCCTTAGCAGAAGCTGGAGCAGATGCAGTAAAGGTAGGTATCGGCCCGGGATCTATTTGTACGACACGTATTATAGCGGGTGTCGGTGTACCACAATTATATGCGGTATATGAGGTAGCTAAAGCATTAAAAGGTACTGGTGTTCCATTAATTGCAGACGGTGGTATCAAACAAACTGGAGATATAGCCAAAGCTATCGCAGCAGGAGCCGATACAATTATGGCTGGTTCATTATTTGCAGGTGTGGAAGAAGCACCAGGCGAAACTATTATTTACGAAGGACGTAAGTTTAAATCGTATAGAGGTATGGGGTCGGTAGAGGCAATGGAGAAAGGCTCGAAAGACCGTTATTTTCAGGATGTAGAAGAGGATATCAAAAAATTGGTGCCAGAAGGTATTGTGGGACGTGTGCCCTACAAAGGAACATTGGCAGAGGTAGTATATCAATATATCGGTGGATTAAGAGCATCTATGGGATACTGTGGTGCGGCTACCATCGAAACATTGAAAAAAGCACAATTTGTGCGGATTACTGGTGCAGGTCTGAGAGAATCACATCCGCACAATATCTCGATTACGAAAGAGGCACCTAACTACAGTAGAGGCTAAGGCGCAATAAATTTCCTCTTGTACTTGGATTTAAACGCTATAATTATTAAATTGCTTTTAATCGATCAATAATTGTAAAATTTAAATACAAAACTATGGGTAAAGGAGATAAAAAAACACGTAGAGGAAAAATTATTATGGGATCGTATGGAAAGAAACGCCCAAGAAAGCATCCCAAAGCAAAAGTGGAAGATAAAAAAGAAGAAGCTGTCTAAAAATGCAGTGCCCCCAAAAAGTTAGACACTTTCTGGGGGCATTTTTTATGGATAAGAAAAAGAGACACAGTTTTGAATTTAAGTTGGCCTGTGTTAAACAGATGGATGAGCATTATCGCTCGGCGAAATCTCTTGGTGAAGAATTGGGAATTACCTATTCGCTACTTGAGACCTGGTATAGTATATATAAGCATCATGGGTCTGCAGGACTGCTTCCCAGAAAAGGGAAAAGGATCTTTAGTCCGACTTTTAAGTTGTCGGTCCTTAGGGCAATCCGTGAAGAAAGCTTATCTTTGAAAGAGGCCCGCGTACGCTTCGACCTTTCCTCGGATGCCCACATCATCAACTGGCAGAAAAGGCTGGATGAGTTTGGTCCGGCAGGATTGGAGCCTCGGACTAAAGGAAGACGACCTATGACTAAGAAAGCGAACCAACAGATCAAGCGGAAAGTTAGAAAATCGAATAAGCCACTTAGCCGTGAGGAGGAACTTTTGCAGGAGAACGAGTATTTACGGGCGGAAAATGCTTTGCTAAAAAAGCTCCAAGCCTTAGCTCAAGAAGAAAACAAGCGCAAGCCATAATGGAGCTAAGGCATCAATTCGACCTAGGTATCCTGTTGAGTTGTATTAAAATGGCAAGGAGTACTTTTTATTATTACTCCAGGAAAGCCGGGGAACCGGACAGATATGAACAGGTCAAGAACCTGATCAGCAGGATATACCAAGACCATAAGGGGCGTTTTGGTTATTGCCGTATTACCCTGCTGCTCAAACGGGATGGAATGGCCATCAACCATAAGACCGTGCTTAGGCTGATGGGAGAAATGAAATTGAAGAGCCTGATCAGGGTGAAAAAATACCGGTCTTACCGGGGTGATCTGGGAAGGATCGCTCCCAATATTCTTAACAGGGAATTCAAGGCTGACAGACCATCCCAAAAATGGGCTACTGATGTTACAGAATTCAAGGTCAGGGGAAAGAAGCTCTACCTTGCCCCGATCATTGATCTGTTCAATCAGGAAATTATCAGTTATGAAGTTACTGACAGGCCCCTCTTTAAGGGGGTAATGGACATGGTGAAAAAATCACTGCCCCTGGCAAAAGTATCCTCACAGTTGGTATTACATTCAGATCAGGGATGGCAATACCAAATGCAGAAGTATCAACAACTGCTCAGGGAAAACGGAATTACCCAAAGCATGTCCAGAAAAGGAAATTGCCTGGATAACGCTGTAATTGAAAATTTCTTCGGAATATTAAAGTCAGAGCTTTTCTATCTAAAAGAATACGAATCAACCGAGCAGTTAAAAAGCGATATAAAAGACTATATCTCCTATTACAATAAAAAGCGAATAAAACTAAATTTAAATGGAATGAGCCCGACAGAATATCGAGCTCATTATTACAAATCTAATAACTAGTTTTGTCCAAACTTTTGGGGGCAGTCCAAAAGGCAGCTTTTTTTATGTTATATTTCGAACACTGGAAAATACCGCTGAAGCCGGAGAAAATTTGATTATTCCTACTTTATTTGCGTTCTTTGCGGGTAAATAAATCTTCCCAATGACTGAAGTTAGTCCATATACTGATTATTCCGATGAGGTATTAATCGACTTATTGAAAAAGGATGACAGTAAGGCTTTCAGTACTATTTATGATCGATATGCCAGCCTCATGTACCAGTTTGCCTACAATATTTTACAAGATGAAGAGGAATGTACAGATGTTATCCAGGATATTTTCGTCTGGTTTTGGACTAACCGCCGTCACCTTAAAATTTCTAAACTTAAAGGATATCTAATAGCCGCAGTCAAATATCGTGTGCTGCGGATAATCTCGACTAGTCGTCGAAGAGAAGCTATTTTAAATACGGTTCCTTTTCAAGAAGTTCTTTTGATTGAAGATCCGCTAGAAATTAAAGAGCTAAAGCTCATCATCGCGGAATTTGTAAATACCCTTCCTCCCAAAGCCCAAAAGATTTTTCGTTTAAGTAGGGAACAATATAAGACGAATAAAGAAATCGCTACAGAGATGAATATTTCGGAAAAGACGGTGGAAAATCACATGACATCTATCCTTAAGAAATTGAGGACCTATCTCGGAAAAAACTCCTTCCTTATTTTTTTAATGTAAAATCCTTATCGACTAGGGGATGCCCCTTATCTATGTATCTTATTATATAGATACCTCTGAAAAAAGAGGAACTGTATATGGATAAACAACAATTGAATCAAGCTATAGATCGGATATGCAAAGGAACTGCTGATGATGCCGATTTTGTATTATATAATACCTTCTGTCGTATAAAACAGGATAAAGGCATACCCTTGTCTGAAACCTTATTGAACCAGAAAAAGGTTCAAATATTTGAACATGTTTCCGCCGAAATTATCGTACAAAGACGCAGGCGGCTATATTTTAATATAAGTAAAGTAGCGGCCTCAGTGCTTGTCTGTCTTTTGTTTAGTATCTGGTTATGGAATGGAGATCAAGTTTCTGAAAATCATGAGTATGCCGAAATCGAAGATATACAGCCGGGAAAATCAGCAGGTGTACTGGTATTAGCAGATGGACGAAAAATAGATTTACAGTCTACCGGAATAGGAACAGTTTCTGATGCTACAGATGCATCTATTGTAAAAACATCTGATAGTACATTACAATACAAAGAAGGCATTGTGCAATCGGGAGGTGTAGCTGGTACGAACATGCTGATAACAGATAGAGGACAGCAATATCAGCTGGTATTGCCAGATGGAACCAAGGTTTGGTTAAACGCTGCGTCCACATTAACATTTCCGTCGTCCTTCCATGCTGCAGAAAAGCGTAAAGTTCAACTCGAAGGTGAAGCGTATTTTGAAGTAGCAAAGGATACAAAGAAACCATTTATCGTGGAAACTAAAGATCAGAAGATAAGGGTATATGGAACACATTTTAATGTGAGCAGCTATGCAGACGAGGGAGAAACGAGAACCACCTTATTAGAAGGAAGCGTAGGAATAAACAGTGCCTTTATATTGAAGCCAGGTCAACAATTAAAGACGGATGCAAAAGGAATGAGTAGTATAGAGTCCGCCAATATATCTGCTGCAATAGCCTGGAGAATGGGCTTTTTTGAATTTGATGACGAAAATATTTATCAAATCATGCGAAAGCTCTCTAGATGGTATAGTGTAGAAGTCATTTACAAAGGGCAAATGCCGAATGATGTTATGAAAGGAACCATCTCGAAATTTGAGAATATCTCAAAAGTGCTGACCGTCATTGAACAGACAGAGCTATTAAAATTCGAGATAAAAGACAGGACAGTAATAGTTACTAAACGTTAAATAACCGAATTATATGAAAATTAAAATAGTATGCCTATGTAAACAAATATGAAGAGCCTTTCCAAGCGGACAAAATAAGTAAAATACGACAATTAAATAATAACAATTAGCCTTAATAAATATGATTTCAAAAAAAAGAATATGGAAGCCCCGTGTTTCAAATTTAAGGAAATGGTATAGCCTATCAGAGCATAAGATTTTTTTGATATGCATCTGTATGTTTTCCTTTCTGTATTTAACGGCTCAAGCCAAATCTCAGTCTATCACGCTTCGTTTAAAAAAACAAAGCCTTGAGCAAGCTATAGCGGAAATCAAGAAAACGACAAACTTGGATTTTTTCTATGTTAAAAACCACCTTAGAGATACACATCCTGTTTCGTTGTCTGTAACAGCCGCTAGTATTACGGAACTTCTTGATCAGCTCTTGAAGGGACAACCATTGACCTATGAGATTAAAGAGGGGATTGTTGTCCTAAAACGTAAGGGCGCTGGTACCAAAACCATCACTTCCATGGCACAGCAGCAACAAACCCAAGCGGAAGGAACGATTCTCAGTAACGAGGGAGCTCCGTTAGCAGGAGCCAGCATATCGGTAAAAGGGACATCCCGAGGAACGTCTTCTGATAATGAAGGGCGGTTCAGTATCCAAGCAGTTCAGGGTAATATTCTGGTTGTCAATTTAATGGGATATGAAACGAGGGAGATTGTATTTCAGGGAGAATCTGCATTGAAAATCCAGCTGGCTGCAGCAAGCAGTTCTTTAGATGAAGTAGTTGTCATTGGTTATGGTTCGGTAAGAAAAAGGAATTTGACCGGCGCTGTATCAAGTATTAACAATGACGATCTAAATACGAGTGTAGCGGCCAATTTTCAGCAGATGCTACAAGGTAAGGCTGCTGGTCTGGAAGTTACGCAACCTACGGGGCAGCCAGGTGCAGGGGTAAATGTGAAAATCCGCAGTAATCCCTCTTTTGCAAACGCGGGTGTATTGTATGTGATAGATGGTGTTCCCGTAAACGATAATGCCGGACAACCGGAATTGGGGTCTGGTGGTGTCGGAGGGCGATACGGCGGCGCAGGCGTTAGCAAATCGCCTATGAATTTTATTAATCCCAACGATATCGAATCCATCGAAGTATTGAAAGATGCCAGTGCGGCTTCTATCTACGGTGCACGGGCAGGAGCAGGGGTAGTATTGATTACGACAAAAAAAGGGAGAGATGGGCAATCCACTTTGCAATATTCGGGCAATTATGGGATACAGCAGGCAGATAAGATGTATCCGGTGTTTGGTGTAAGAGAATATATGGAACAGCGAAATCTACTTCGCTTGGAAATGTGGCACCGCGACAACGAGATAGGGCCGTGGTATGGTACAAAGAATGAAAATGAGATAACCGATCCGTACACACCGGCATTTACCGACGATGAGATGAACAATATGCCGTCGGACAGACAGCTGGCGACAGATGCCATTGTACGAGGTGGATATACACAGCAGCATAATATCTCCTTATCCGGAGGAGGCAATAAGACAACCTACTTTATCTCCGGCAACTATTTCGACCAAAAAGGGGTGATTATCGGGACAGACTACAAACGATATAACGGTAGAATGAATCTGGACCATCAGCTTTCCGAAAAAATCAAATTGGGAAGTAACGTGATCGTGTCCAATTCATTGGCAAATAATACCGTTACCGGAGGAACGTTAGAAAATGGGGGTATCGTTACCTCGGCAATTTATTGGGCACCTGTTGTACCGTTGCAGGCGGAGGATGGAAGTTACCCACTGAATCCGTTTTATCCGAATATACCCAACCCGCTTTCCTATACAACCAATACCGATTTGACCAACGCCAAGCGCGTACTCACATCTGCTTATGGAGAGTGGACTATAATAGATGGACTAAAGGCAAAAGCAAGCTTCAGCTACGACCAATCGTATCAAAAACGCTCGTCATACTTTTCAACCGACTTTCTGTATGGCTCACAGGTAGGAGGTGCCGCCAATATTAGTCAGGCAGATCATCAAACGAAATTGTATGAATATATCATTAATTACGATAAAGAATTTAATGAAAAACATACATTTGGTGCGATGTTAGGATATAGTTTCCAACAAACAGTGTGGAATACGTTTGGTGCCGGACATCAAAACTTTCTTTCGGATGCTTTACAGTATTATGATTTAGGAGCTGGTCAGGCTGATAGGCCGTTTGTCGCGTCGGGTAAGAGTGAAAGTATTTGGGCATCTTATTTCGGAAGAGTAATCTATACATACAATAACAATATCACCTTGCAGGCTTCCCTACGCCGTGATGGTGCTTCCGTGTTTGCCGAGAACAGAAAGTGGGGTATGTTTCCGGGATTATCAGCGGGATGGATTATATCGGATGAAAGTTGGATGTCAACCTTGGAGCCGATTTCATTTTTGAAGCTGAGAACTGGATACGGGGAGACTGGTAATAGTGATTTTCAATCAGCAGCGTCTGCATTGTACAATGCGAGTAATACATTTTTCGGGAACGGAATAGTTAAGACTGGACTGGAATTGAGTCGTGCCGCTAACCCGAACTTAACCTGGGAGACGGCGGGAGAGTTTAATGTCGGTCTGGATTTTGGATTATTTAATCAGCGTGTCTCCGGATCGGTTGATTACTATAACAAAACCATTCGGAATTTGATTTCCTGGATACCTTATCCATCGGGCTTTCTCATCGGTGGTGTTTATGGCAACGCAGGCAAGACCCGTTCTACGGGATATGAAATTAATCTGGAAACCAGAAACTTCGTGACTTCCGAGCCGGACGGCTTTTCGTGGAATACAACATTCAATTTCTCCCATTATTTGAATTATTGGTTAGAACGTTCTCCTGAAATGCTGCGCACGTTAGAGAGACATGAAATAGCGACAGGAAGGGATGCGCTCTTCAATCCGCTCTTTGGCTATCTTTCGGATGGTATATTTACCGGTAGGTACGGCGAAGCTCCTGCCCACATGTCCGGCATGCTTCCGGGCGGAATAATCTTGCGGGATATTCACGGCTATACCGATGGCAATTTAACGGAACCAGATGGGCAGATCACAGAAGCAGATAAAACGTATATTGGCAACGCTGATCCACAGTTCAATTTTGGTATCGGGAACACACTTAACTACAAAGGGTTTGATCTGAACATCTTCCTGTCCGGAATGAAACTGAAAAAATGGTCGCCGATAGCGAGCGGCAGAGTCGAGGAGCTTACCACAGATAGATACGGGTTTAATGCGATGCCGGTTTCGCGTGATCGATGGCATATCAACAACACATACGGACAAATGCCGACCGCGCTGTATGATGAAAATTATTCAAGTTTTCAAAACGGGGCAGATTATTGGTTGCTCAATGCGACATTTCTGCGTGCGCGCAACATCACGTTAGGATATACATTATCACAACAGATGATGCGTAAACAGAAGTTATTCTCGAATCTACGTTTGTCTTTTGATATGCAAAATCTGTTTACGATTACGAAGTATCCCGGACTAGATCCCGAGCTTGACGCCGGTAACTTCTATCCGCTGGTAAAAAGTTTTGTATTTGGAATAAACGCTAATTTTTAATGTTGTAGAATCATGAAAATCAATATAAGTAAGATGAGAAAAAAAATATGGATCACTCCTCTTCTGGGCCTATCCATGTTATTTGGTGCTTGTGAGAAAGGATTGGAATATAAGACATACGGCGATCTAAATTCGGTTGTTGCTACACCGGAAGGCCTGCTGGCAAGCATTAATGCAATTTATAGAGGTATGGCTGGTGGAGATGACTGGCAAGGGGGATGGGGAAGCGGCACGTATGGCTGGCGTACACAAGCCATGATGACCACCGATGAAGGCATATGTGCTTGGGGAGGCGACTGGGTACGGATGCACAACCTTAATTTCACACCGGATTTCGGCTGGGTTACACATAATTACGGACGTTATCTGCCTTATATATCTAGGATTGCCATCGTGTTAAACGATATAGAGAACGCGGTGATAGATCAGGCGCTGAAAGATCGTTACATCGCAGAGTTAAAAGCCTTGCGCGCACATTATGCCCAATTGCTGTATTTCAATTATGGTCCGCTGACCATCATTACGGATGCTACCATCGCCGCCGATCCGGCAGCTCCACCGGTACCCAGACCATCAGCAGCAGAGATGGTGAAACAAATCGAGCAAGATTGGAAAGATGCTGCCGCTGTATTGCCCAGTAGATTTACAGGAGACAATTACGGACGGTTTTCCAAAGCTGCTGCGTTAACCGGCCTGATGAAGCTGTATATGCAGGAAAAACGTTGGGAAGAAGCCGTGACGGTAGGGCAGGAAATAAAAACATTAGGGTACAGCCTGGATGAGAATTATGAAGATCTGTTCAGCATGGCGAGCAAAGGAGGCGCCTCCAATGAGATGATTCTGGCCGTGGTTTCCACCGCGACAGGAGGAGACGCCTACACCAATATGTGGTTGGCACATGCATTACCTACGGATTATAGAGACCCGTCGGGTGTCGAGTTAACGGCGTGGGATGGCTATAAAATGCGCTGGTATAGTTATGATAAGTTCGACCAAAATGACAGACGTCTCCGTGTATTACTGGAAGAGTATCCCACCGGACGAGATGGTGACGGAAATATTATTTATAAGAATGCGCGTACGGCGGGTCATATAGGAGCAGTACCCGTTAAGTTTGCACCCGATCCATCCCGCACCAGCAGCCAGAACAGCGCGGTCGATAACCCTGTTTATCGGTATGCGGATGTCCTGCTCATGTTGGCAGAAAGTATTAATGAAGCAAACGGAGGACCGAATCAAGAAGCGTATAGCGCAATAAATGATGTTCGGGAGCGCGCCGGATTAGATCCTTTGCCAGAGAACCTTAATAAGACACAATTTTTAGAAAAGATACAGGATGAACGTCTATTTGAGCTTTGGGGTGAGGGATGGAGAAGAGATGATTTAATTCGCTGGGGTCTTTTTATACAGCGCGCTATCGACGATGGTGCAAGTAATGTCAATGAAACGCGTGTGCTCTTTCCTTTACCACGTACAGCGGTGAACGAAAGCAATAATGTTATTAAACAAAATGAAGGATATCAATAGGAGTACATTAATGAAACAAATATTAACAGTCATTTTTTTATTTTTAACTATAGGAAGCTACGCGCAGCTTCCTATGGCTCCTTCTCAATTGGAAGCCTTGGGAACGAGAAGCTGGATTCGGGTTGACTGGGATCCGGCCCCGAATCACGAGGGCGGTTATAAGTTGTATTGGTCGGATACAGGAAAGAAACCAAATGAAGCGAATGCAATAGTTGAATCGCCACAGAACCGATATTACATCACGGACGTAACAGCTGATCGCAAGTATAAGGTTTGGGTAGAAGCTTGTAACGGCTCAGGGACAAGCACATCCGTATCGGTAGAGGTAATCACAGAGAAAAGCTGGCGCCTTTCGCCAAAAGAGATAGAAGAGCTCAAGAATACCCCGAGTTCTACAGCCGTCCCGACGGGAATGGAACTTTTTTGGCACGATGAGTTTAATGATCTTCTACTCAACCGGAATAAATGGTCTACCAACTATTACTCCAGTATAGATCAATTGCGAGGTGATTTTGAAGAAGATATGCGCAATGACAACCTAGCGCAACCTGCTTACATTTTAAATGGTAAGACGATCAATTTATATACTAGCGATAGCTTGCCTGTTCGTGTATACGATCAAAAAAATAATAAAAAAATATCTTCTATACAAACGTATGATTGGCGTACAAACGAATGCCTGTTGGATAATAGCCGAGGGGGATATTTTGAGGTGAAAGTAAAAAGAAAGAATACAGGCAAACCTCGAGGATTGAATACCGCCTTTTGGTTTGATGCCCCCGGCCCGGATTTACGGAATTACTTTCAAGAAGGCACAGAAGTAAACGGTGTAAAAGGCGTTCGCCCAAAAGGACAGGTCTTTGAAATCGATGTGTTTGAATATATTTCTGCCCAATTTGTGTTGCACGGTCATGTAGATCAAAACGGTAGGTTTTTACGCAATCTGAATACCCATATCGCAGAAGGATACGATCACTTTGATAATTGGGTTATCCACGGTATCCTTTGGTCGCCAACCACCATTAAGCATTACATCAATGGCGACTTGATCAAAGAATATAGTGATAAGGAAAATATGCATTCACCAAACCATTTTATGAACGTGTTTCTGGGTAGTTATGGAGGTGGAGGGACAGTAAATATGGAAGTGGATTACATTCGGATGTATCAATGGCCTTTAAAAGATGGGAATGAGCTCCCTAACCCCGGATTTGATGATGGTGACGCATTAATGCCATGGGAGGGTACAGGACATATCGTTGCAGAAGCAGGTACAAAAAAGACCAATGCTATCGTCTTGGAACCTGGACAATACATTGAACAATATGTATATCTGGATAACGATCAAGACTATCGTTTAACTTACGAATCAAAAGGTAAAACAGATATTGTCGGATCGGTTGATAACGTTACTCTCGTCAACGGTTCATTAAGTTCCGTAGTCGCGATTGAAGGGCGGGGAGGTAATAAGTTCCGGCGAAATAGAGTAGATTTCAGATCGGGAAAGGAATATGATAATTACAAGAAGAAAATGCGGGTTTGGTTTAAAAATAACGGTAAAACAAACGTTGTATTAGATGATATCCAAATTGTAAAAAGGTAATTTTCCCCGTGAAAGAAAAGTTTAAAGTACAGGATCGTATGCTTTAAACTTTTCTTTGGGTTCAAAATAATTCCATAATATATTGGCAATATGTCTTGTCAACTCTTCCGCTTCGTTATCGCGCGTCCAACGCTGGTCTTTATTGTTCTTAGTTAAAATAGCAAAAACAAAGTCACCCGATGGAGCATGCACAAATACCACTTCGTTACGCGTTTGGTTCAATGCACCGGTTTTGGAGGCTGTTGCGATATGGGCTGGAAGCTGGGATAGGGCTTCACCGTTATAATATTGATTTTTCAAGTAGCGATACATTTTATCGGAAAGGCGAGGAGTGATGACTTTGCCCTGTCTTATTAATGTCATTAGCTGAGCAATTTCTCGCGGTGTGGTTTGTCCCCACCCGTATTTTTCCCAGATTTTCTGGCGACCTTCCGTACGTGAATTTACTTTGGTATTCGGAAGCCCCAGTTCATCCATTAACTGGTTGATTTCCGTGCCGCCACCGGCAAGTTCCTGACACCAGATCGAAGTTACGTTGTCACTATAGGTCAGCATTAACGAAACCATCGTGGATAGGTTCGTCTGTGCACTATCTTTATAAAACTGCATCAGCCCTGAACCGCCGTAAACACGTTTCGCATCGTAGATATAAGAATCATTTAATTTCAGCTTGCCTTGCTTTATTTTATCGAAAACCCCAACAAGAATAGGTACTTTAACTACGCTAGCGGTAGGAAAGATAGTATCCGCCTGTATGCTTACCGTTCTGTTTTTTTTGAAATGCTGTACGAATATCCCTACATCCCCCTGAAAATCTTTTATTTCGTTCCGTAGTATACGCTCCAATTTAGCATCCTTTTTTTGCGCATAACTAATCGATGCTGTCGAAAATAAAAGAACCATTAACAATCTGTATTTCATAGCGCTATAGTTATAATTTACGATGAGATTGCCTGACCTTGCTGTGCTTTTTGCTATAGAACCAATAAATTGCAATACCGATAATTAACCAAATTGCTAAACGTTCCCAACTTTCTACGGGTAAAGACGCCATCAAAATCAAACAGACAATAATACCTAATACGGGCACTAACGGAACTAATGGCGTTCTGAATGGCCTTTCGATTTCCGGGCTTGTTTTCCGAAGTACCAACACGCCAATACAAACCAACGTAAAGGCAAATAGAGTCCCGATACTAACCATATGCCCCAAATCGGAGATAGGAACAAAGCCGGCAAAAAGAGATACGAATACCATGAATATGAGATTCGTTTTCCAAGGTGTCTGGTTTTTAGAAAGGTCGGAGAATATTTTAGGTAGCAATCCGTCTTTGCTCATGGAATAAAACACACGGCTTTGCCCTAGCAGCATCACAAGGATAACGGAGGTATAACCGGCAATGATCGTGATGATAAGCGCCGTATTGAGAAATGTATAGCCTGTATTTGCGAATGCCGTGGCTACGGGCTTGGCATCCCCTTCAAAAGATTTGTAGTTTTCCAAACCGGTCATCACATAAGAGAAAAGGACATATAGAAGCGTACAGATAATGAGTGATCCGATAATCCCGATTGGCATACCACGTTTGGGATTTTTAGCTTCCTGCGCTGCTGTACTCACGGCATCAAACCCGATGAAAGCAAAAAACAAAACGCCCGCAGCCCTCAGGATACCGCTAATCCCAAACTCTCCGAAATAGTCACTGTGTAGAAAAGACCATAAACTCATATCGCCACTTTTTACCATTTCTTCCCCTTCGTTTGTCGGGACAAAAGGGACGTGATTTGACGAATCAATAAAGCTCCATCCCAAAGCGATAAATATCAAAACCACCCCAACTTTTAGAATAACCAGTATATTATTAACTGTGGAGGACTCTTTTGTGCCCCGCATTAATAGTAAGGATAAGAGACAAACAATGATAATAGCTGGAATATTTACATAGCCGCCTTCCCAAGGACCTTTTAAGAATTCCGATGGGATAGATAGCCCGAAAGTCATCAGGAGTTCATTGAAGTACTGCGACCAGCTGACGGCTACCGTGGCACTCGCCAATGCATATTCCAAGACTAAATCCCAACCGATGATCCAAGCCATAAATTCGCCCATCGTTGCGTAGGAATAGGTATATGCGCTGCCTGCCACGGGAATCATGGAAGCAAATTCTGCGTAACAAAGTCCGGCAAAAGAACATGCCAAAGCAGCGATGATAAAAGAAAGGATAACGGCTGGACCCGCGTTCTCGGCTGCGGCAATCCCTGTAAGGGAAAAAAGCCCTGCACCTATAATAGCACCAACTCCTAAAGAGACCAATCCGGTACTTGAAAGTGTCCGTTTTAGCGTATGCTCCCCACTTTCTCTTGCTTCTTGGATGATTTGTGGTATAGACTTTTTATATAACATAATTCTGTTGTTTATAAGGGTTGATGAAGTCTTATTTTTTCGATTTAAATTTGCTGTAAGAATCGAGTATATATACTCTCAAATCCTCTGGCGAAGCCGTTTCTATAAATTCCAACGATGGACGGAACTGCTCCCTAAAAAGCGCCATTTCCGTAACTGTAAGTGGTATAACAGCACGAATAGCCTGTTCGCTAAACAAGCGATCCACTTTTCGATTATTCTGTTCTTCCAGCAGAAGATCCAAATTTTTGCGGGCCATCTTGCTTTGTCTGCCAAATAAGCGGGAAAGCGAAAGCCTTAGTCCGCCACGCGTTTGCGAAGCTTCTGTAACCTGTCCCTCATTTTTAGCTTTTTCTATTTCGGCGGCCAGCCGACTGTCCGTAAGGCGGCTTATCACGATCTCATCGATTACAATCGACTTGCTATCGCGGACTAGGTAGATCCGTTGTACACCTTCCTGATAAATAAAGGCAGTGTCCACCTCATACCCCGGTTGGTTAAAAGTTAATAAATCGTTAATTTTTCCAGATATTGTAAAATTACCTTCTGTATCCGTTTCTGTGGTTTCGTTTGTACGAAGGTTCTTGACGGTAACTTCTCTCAACCGCTGGCTGCTTTCCAATTCATGTACGATACCCTTAATTTCCTGCGCATTTACTGAAAAGCTAAAACCTATTCCAAAAAGAAGCAGAAAGAATAGGGAAACCAAATATGATATGTTTTTCATTATATTCTCAATTATTATCATTACTCATCACTAATTCCTTGGCCAGACGTTATTTTTCGGATCAATATCCGGATAAACGTTATCTGGGTCAATGACGACTTTCGTTAGTTTTTCTGTAGATTTGAGCTTAAAACGCCAAGATATGTTACGTTGCCATATTTCTACTGGCAGCTTTTTCCTTATTTTTTCTCCTGACTCCATTGTTGCCTCGATGACGACGGGCATTGGTAATTTTTGTAGGTTGTCAATTGTGATAACGGCGCCATTTTTAGGATCTAAACCTTCGTATTCAACGGAGCGGACGGCCTGGTCTAACGCCCAATTATTTTTAAACCACCCGCGCCAAAACCACGCGAGGTTCTCACCCGTTTCATTTTCAATAGTACGGAAAAAATCATCAGGCGTAGGGTGTTTATATGCCCAGTATTCGATATACTTGCGGAAAGCCCTGTCAAAACGTTCCGCACCGATCACCTCATCACGTAATAGTCGGATGCCGTATGCGGGTTTATAATAGGCGAGGATGCCAATGTTTTTTTCTTTCATGTTCTGAGGTGTCGACATGATGGGCTCCAAATCAGGTCTGGAAAATGCGGGAGCCATACTGTTGCGGTTCCCGAATTTTTTGTGATATTCTCCCTTATTAAAGGCTTCGGTTGATATACCATTGATAAACGTATTAAAGCCTTCATCCATCCAGGCATGTAGGCGCTCGTTGCTTCCGACAATCATCGGGAACCAGTTGTGCCCAAATTCATGGTCAGTTACACCCCATAAATTACCTGCTTTTGCCGTATGGCCGCAGAAGGAGATAGCGGGATATTCCATACCTCCAACGTTGGAGGCTACATTGACAGCTACCGGATAAGGATACTCAAACCACTTTTTACTGTAATGCTCGATAGATGCTTTCGTATATTCCGTTGAACGCTCCCAAGCATTGCCTCCATTGCTTTCAACTGGATACGCAGATAACGCCAAAGCGCTTTTACCGCTAGGGTTGTTTATTTTTGCGCCATCTATAATAAAAGCTTTTGAAGAGGCCCAAGCGAAATCGTGGGCGTTATCCAGCTTATATTTCCATGTTAGGCGTTTTTTGTTTGGACGTGATGCAGCGTTAGTTACCTCTTCTGCTGATCGGATCAAGACCGTTTTTTCACTTCCAGAGGCTTGTTTATACCGGGAAAGCTGCTCGGACGTCCACACTTCGTTAGGGTTAAGGAGCTCTCCGCCGGCTACGACAATGTGGTCGCCTGGAGCATCAATCTCCACTAAGTAATCACCAAATTCAAGGTAAAATTCACCTGGGCCGATATAGGGTTCTGTGTTCCAGCCCAAAACATCGTCATAAACACATACCCGGGGATACCACTGGGCGATGGTATATATCTTTCCATTTTTAGTATCCAATATTCCTGTACGGTCGGCTCCATATTCCGGAACTGTATAAGAAAATTCCATTTCTAAGCTGAGCGAATTGCCACCAGCTTTTAATACTTTAGGCAATTCCAATCGCATCCGCGTATCAATGACTTCGTAGGATGCCTTCGAACCGTCTGAAAAATGAAGATTTGTTAATTGAAACCCTCCTTTGAAGTCAGATTCTGCAGAGCCGTAGCGGCTATCTTGCAACGGAATAGTAGCTTGTCCCCGTGAATCTTCATGAAAGAGGTTTTGGTCGAGCTGAAACCAAAGATGTTGTAAATCGTCCGGACTGTTGTTGGTATAGTGGATGGATAAACGTCCAGAAACCCGGTTTGTTTGTTCATCTAAAGATACTTTGATGGTATAATCCGCCCGGTTTTGCCAGTATGCATGCCCTGGTTTTCCGCTGGCGGAACGATAAGGAGAGCCATTCTGCGTATAAAAAATAGGGTTAAAAGCTTCTGTATAATCGTAGACGCTGTTTGTTTGTGCACTTAACTGACCTGCCACCAGCAACACAGCAGCAAGCGATGTGCAAATAATTTTTTTTATCATAGTGCTATTTAAGTTTTGCCCGGTATTCCTCTTCATCGAAGCCTAATATAATACCTTTAGGTGATTCTATTAAGGGTCTTTTAATCATACTGTTATTATTTAAAAGAACTTTGTTCGCCGAATCGGCATCAACTACGGCTGCCTGATCTTCGGAACTTAGTTTCCGCCAGGTTGTTCCTTTTTTATTGACTAAGGATTCCCACGAAACCTCTTTCTCCCACGTCTCTAGTTGCTGCAATGTTGTAGGTTCTTTTTTGTAGTCATGAAAGGTATAATCAACTTTGTTTTCATCCAGCCATGTCAATGCTTTTTTTACTGTATTGCAATTCTTAATTCCGTATACCTGTAGTGCCATTAGCTATTCTTTTAAATTTGTTGATGTGATAAAGATATTAATATTATTAAAAATAGCGGTATTTGTTATGGAAATCGTCATCCTCTTTATTTCCTTTTTACGGCAACTTTTTGAATTCATAGCCTTACCAAAGAAAAATATAACGCGACAAATTCGCTTTGTTATCAATATAAAAAGAAAAAATAGGACGATGTCGGGAAAAAGTAGTCGTATATTTTTCGAATTTTTACAATCTTACTTTTTTTTACGTATACAATTCACAGCTGTGTATTTTTTACACTAAGTGTTGCGTGGTACAAAAAAACTCCATACCTTTAGTCTCGAATAACACAAATAATAGAAAAAATATGAGCCTAAAAGATTTTAAGGGTGTTTTAACTGGTGATCAAGTACAAGAACTTTTTGAGATTGCTAAAAAACATAAATTTGCTTTACCTGCGGTAAATGTGATTGGGACAAATTCAATCAATGCCGTTATGGAAACAGCAAAAGCTGTCAACTCACCTGTCATTATTCAATTATCAAATGGGGGAGCACAGTTTTATGCAGGTAAATCATTGAACAATGATGGATTGCAAGCCTGTATTTTGGGAGCGGTATCGGCTGCACAGCACGTACATTTGCTAGCGGAGCATTATGGAGTGGCTGTTATATTACATACAGACCATGCGGCTAAAAAATTATTGCCATGGATTGACGGTCTTTTAGATGCGGGCGAAAAATTCTTTGCACAACACGGAAAGCCATTATTCTCTTCACATATGTTGGACTTATCAGAAGAGCCGATCGAAGAGAATATCGAGATTTCAAGAAAATATTTAGAGCGCATGAAGCCGCTTGGCATGACTGTCGAAATTGAATTGGGTGTGACGGGAGGAGAGGAAGACGGTGTCGACAATACGGATGTAGACAGTTCGAAATTGTATACGCAACCAGAAGAAGTAGCTTATGCTTATGAAGAGTTATCAAAAGTATCAGATAAATTTACAGTAGCTGCGGCATTTGGAAATGTACATGGTGTATATAAACCAGGTAACGTGAAGTTGCAACCGGTTATTTTGCATAACTCACAAGAGTATATCCGTGAGAAATTTAACCTGTCTGCGGAGAAACCGGTCAACTTTGTTTTCCACGGCGGTTCAGGTTCTTCACCGGAAGAAATTGCAGAAGCTATTTCTTACGGAGCTATCAAAATGAATATCGATACCGATATGCAATGGGCGTTCTGGGATGGTGTTCGTGCTTATGAAGCAAAAAATCGGGATTACTTGCAAGCACAGATCGGTAACCCGGAAGGTGCAGATTCTCCGAACAAAAAATATTACGACCCACGCGTGTGGCTACGTAAAGGTGAAGAGACATTTGTAGAACGACTAAAACAAGCCTTTAACGAATTGAATGCTATCGACGTAAATACGAAACTGTAAGTATTTATTGCCGGTTTACCCTATAACTTAGCTCACAGTCTAAAACTGTGAGCTATTTTTTATTCTTCGTTTTCTTAAAATACCTTAATAAATTTTTTTATATCACTCTTTTTGCTATATTTATAGAAGAACGATATAGATGATGAATAAGCAACGGTTTTTGAGTTTTTTAGAGTTTGAGAAACGTTATTCTGCTCATACCATTTCGGCCTATGCGTTGGAAATAGATCGTTTTCTAAACTTTCTATTAACTGAAGAAATTGCTTTTGAAGCAGTAGATTATCGAATTATCCGACATTATCTAGCGATGATGAAAGAGAATGGTAGACAAGCTTCAAGTATCAATCGCTCTATATCGTCCTTACGTTCTTTTTATAAATTTTTAGTCAGAGAAGACTTTGTGGCTTCAAGCCCTATGCAGCTGGTTCATGCGCTCAAAACCCCTAAAAGATTGCCTGTAGTGGTCGAGCAGGAAAAAATGGTGGATTTGCTAGATATGGGCGGTACGGATCCGGAAAGCTTTGAGGAGGCACGCGACTTCGTCATTTTAGAGTTGTTGTTTGGAACGGGTATACGGTTATCGGAATTGCTTGCCATTCAAGAGCGCAATATCGATACCTATAACAAACGGATACTCATATTTGGAAAACGAGGAAAGGAGAGGTTAGTGCCTGTGCACCAAACACTGTTGGAAGAAATTCGACGCTATTTGATGTTGAAATATGCGCAAGATTTTAAAAACAAATCAACCTATTTAATCGTTACCAAAGAAGGAAAGCAGGCTTATCCCTCGTTGATTTACCGGACAGTACGGC
Organism: Sphingobacterium chuzhouense; assembly: GCF_014692525.1. Taxonomy (GTDB): domain Bacteria; phylum Bacteroidota; class Bacteroidia; order Sphingobacteriales; family Sphingobacteriaceae; genus Sphingobacterium; species Sphingobacterium chuzhouense. Next base: position 118,851 of record NZ_JACNYL010000003.1, on the reverse strand, counting down.
GGTATCTGGGACGTATCACTTCCCAGCAGAAAAAAAGCCCACATGTGTTGCGACACACCTTTGCCACCGCACTTTTGAATAATGGGGCAGATTTGAATGCAATAAAGGAATTACTGGGTCACGCTGGTTTAGCGGCAACGCAAGTTTACACGCATAACTCTGTGGAAAGATTAAAATCTATTTATAAACAAGCCCATCCAAAGGCTTAAACAAAAAAGGAGGAAAAATGAACATTACTGTGCAATCTATCAAGTTTGATGCTGATCAAAAGTTAGTTGAATTCATCAAGAAGAAAACAGCTAAACTAGAGCAGTTTTTGGACAACATCATTGAAAGCGTATGTTATCTTCGTCTGGAGAATGTAGACGATGAAGCCAACAAGGTGGTAGAATTGAAGATGAACATACCGGGTAACCAGTTATTTGCCAAAGCACAGGCGAAAAGTTTTGAAGAAGCAACCGACATTGCTGTAGAATCACTACGGCGACAGATCAATAAACATAAAACAAAAACTAGGACAGCAGTAAGTAACCACAAGGAGCTATTGAGCGATCCCGAAGAGGAATTTTAAAAAGCAAAATGGAAAAAAGGTAAAGCTGATCGAAAGATCAGCTTTTTTTATTTACTTTCTCTGCAATTTATTTGGATTGAATCTGAATAAGATATATATTTGCTCAGCGAATTTCAAAAGAACGATGATTTGTCCATTATCACAAGTAGAAGAAGTATTTAAAACAACACATGGAGCAGTATACCAATGTAGTCGAAAAAACTGCTATTGGCTAGAATTTCAACAAACAACTACTGCATTTAAAATCTCGGATTTTTTCCTGTTTAAGAAACGTATAGATACTTTGGATATCACCCGTATGTTAGCTGACACATCACGTGCTGCTGATTTTGAGATTATAATGCCACACCGTACCGAAAGATGCTTTCTCCTTTCCGTGCAAGATATTTTAAACTTAAGGGAAGTTTTAACTGGTGCAAAGTTTATGATAGAACTGAATAGCGAGATAAAAAAGATTCTTCGCAAGGATGCTCTGCTTGCTATTTAACTCTTTTAATTGTACTGATTCTAAACAAGTTAAGGTCGATTTTCTGTAATTTAGACTTAATTTGTATTGCACTTTATTTATCTGTTTTGCGCTTTCTTGATTTATCTTTGCATAAACAATGTGAGGGATACATTGTTATTTTGTAAGTAAAGGTGTTTAAGATTAAAACAAAATAAATATGAAAGATCTATTGAAATTAAAATCTTCATTATCGGAGGAAATAGAAAATATATTAAATGCACAGGTAAAGGTAGAAGCACATGCATCAGCACTTTATCTAGCGATGTCGTCTTGGTGTGATGATCAAGGGCTTGACAATTCAGCAACATTTTTTGCTAAGCAAGCGAACGAAGAACGCGAGCATATGTTAAAACTTTTCAACTACATCAATAACCGTGGTGGACGCGCCATTTCTCCTGAGATAACGAATATACCCGTGGACTTCGAATCTTTCCGTGGTGTCTTTGAGCAAACATTAGAACAGGAAATGCACGTAACAGAGCAGTTTAACAATATTGCAGACAGATGTATGAAGTCTAAAGACTATGTTACGTTCAATTTTGTACAATGGTTTTTAGAAGAACAGGTGGAAGAAGAATATGTAGCCCGTCGTATCTTGGAATTGTTTGATGTGATTGGTGAAGATGGTACAGGCCGTTGGGAAATTGATAAGCATTTGGTTAAAGTAACATTTGACGGAGAGTAATTCCTGAAAAGAACTACGTAAGCGGGTCGTTTCGAAATGGAATGACCCGCTTTTCTTTTATACGCAATAACCGTGATATAACGTTATTATATAAACTTTTATTGAATTTCATTTTTTTTGGTATATTGACGAAAATGCGTAAACGTTAGTTTTTTGTGAGACATCATCGGTATCTTATATTCCTGATTGCAACGCTCTTTTTTATTGGGCTGGGTTCGGTTGGAGCAAAAGCCCAAACGGAGTCACGCCAGATTCAGGGATTTGTGGTGGATACCGCTGGAACGAGACTAAAAGGTGTCACGGTACGATTGACAAGTACACAAGACACGGTTACGGCTATAACGTCGAATGCGGGATACTATCGTGTTAAAGATGTTAAAGGTTCGGATATCCGGATTTCTTACAGCATGTTGGGTTATCAGATTGTCAACAGAACACTGTCATCCCAAAATTTATCAAGCTTTATTGTCATGCCCAATGTGGTATTACGACCGCAAAGTTCATTAATAGAGGGCGTATACATTGTAAAGACTATTCCGGTAGTTTACGCCGGTGATACCATCCAATATAATATGGATGCGTTTAACTTTCGGGCGAATTCACTTTTAGAGGAGGCCCTGAAGCAATTACCGGGTATCCAGGTTTCTCGCGACGGTACGGTATACGCACAGGGGAAACCTATTTCATCTGTACAGGTGGACGGTAGAAAATTCTTTGGAGGCGATGTACTGACGGCCACCCGCAATTTGCCCGCTGATTTTATCAAAAGCATACAAATATTAAACCATCGCGATGATCATGCAATAGATAGAGGATTTACGGCGGAAGACCCGGAGAAAATTCTAAATATCGTCCTTAAAGATGACCGGAAACGTATTTCTTTTGGCCAGTTAACCGGAGGGGTAGGAACGAGGGAACGCTATATCGGCAGTGGGGGATTTAATCGCTTTGATGACGGACAGGAATTCTCGTTGATAGGGTCCATCAATAATACCAATACGAGTTTATTTTCGTTTGGTTCGCCGACCGGGATTGGAGAAAGAGAAAAATCACTGTTTGATGTCAATGATTTTGTAGATCCCACAGACGGTCTTAATAATATAAAATCATTGGGATTTAGCTTTTCGGACAATTTGGGGGAACATACACAGTTCAATGCGAGTTATAGCTTCACCAGGAAAGAAAACGTTACGGAGGGGAATTCCATTCTGAGCTCGGATTATGTCGGTAACCGGATTCGGAATAAGGAAGACTATGTTATAACTAATAATGATAATTTTCATCGACTCACAGCTGAACTTAAACACCGTTTCAAGAATCACGATATCTTGGAGGTAAAGCCGGTATTTTCATACAACGAAGTTTCTGTTTGGAATCGGAGGACCAGGTTGGTTGAAAATAACAATATAACTAACGATGGAAAATATCGAGATTCATCTTCGCACAAAAACCCCAATTTGGATCTTGATATATTGTACGCTAAAGCTTTTAAGAAACAGGGTAGAAAGTTATTGGGAAGTATTTCCTTTAATTTTAATAGCCAACGTAAATTAGAGGAGGTGTGGGATTATTATGTATCCGTTGATTCAACACCAGTGGACCCAATAATAAGTCAATTCGAGCAACGATATTTCATTCAGCAACGTAATGGTACAGATGGTGCCAGAGCTTCACTATCTTTTGTTGAACCGTTTTCCGAATACAGCACATTAGAGTTTCTGTATAATTATGAAATAACGGACATGACTACACAGCGAATCGTAGAAGACAAACTTAAATTTAGGGAACCTGACGATTTTTTCTACGTAGATTCTTTGGGTGTGAATTACAATTATCGCTTTAGAAATAGCCGTATGGGATTGAATTACCAATACACGCCGAATAAAACTTTTAAAGCCAATATCGGGTTTGCCGTGCAACCTGTTCGGCTGACAAGCTTTCTTCCGAGGGAAGACATGCAATATACATATGAAAACGTTAATCTGGTACCTACCGCAGGTTTTAAATGGAAGTTAAATGATGAAGCAGACTGGAGCGTTGATTATGTAGGTAAAAACAATCAACCCAACCTTTTACATATTATCCCTATACGTGATAACAGCAACTCACAAAATATTATCGTAGGAAATCCAGAACTGAAAGCAGAATTTTCAAATCGGATTAGTACAACATTACGAAAATTCGTTACATCGAGAGGTCAATATTTTGAAACGAATTTTGCTTACAATTATGTAGTTAACAAAATTGTTTCCGATAAAAAAGCATTTTCTGGTTCTACCATTCAGGAAACAACGTTTAAAAATACAGATGGGTATTATGATATTAAATGGTACTATCTTTTTAATACGCCGTTGTTTAATGAGAATGTACAATTGGATATTAGCGGGAACGTAGATTATTACAATAATTTATCGTATATAAACGATAAACGAAATACAACGCGGCAGTTTATATACTCACAGTCTGCTCAATTACGTTATACATGGAGCGATTATTTTGAATCCATGTTTAATGCTAACTATCTTTTAAATAACGCGAGCTATACATGGCCTATTTCTACAGAAATTACGGGTCATAGCTTATTGGCAAGCGCTGCCACGAAAAGCTATTTAGGAGAGCACGTGACATTGGGAACAGAGGTGTCACAACGATTCAATTCTGGCTATGCCAGTAGTTTCATGAACATCAATCCTACAATCATCAATGCTTATCTGGAATTTTCGTTTTTACAGAATAAAAGAGCATTGTTACGTCTTCAAGGATTCGATTTGTTAGATAAAAATAAAAATATGGGTACGTATAGTGAATACGTAGGTAACGATATCTACGAAGCTAAAAATAATCGGCTTGGGCGTTACTTCATGGTTACATTAAACATGCGTTTGCAGAAGTATCCCAAAAAAAAATAGTATGATGAGAGCAATGGTCATTACAAAACCCGGTGAACCTGATGTTTTACAAGTTCAAGAACGTGCTATACCTGCGATTGCGGAATGTGAAGTATTGATCCATGTTAAAGCAGCCGGAATAAACCGTCCGGATATTTTTCAGCGTAAAGGGAACTATCCTGCCCCCGCGGGTACAGTTGAGGATATTCCTGGACTTGAAGTGGCAGGAATTATTACCCAGCTGGGCACGGAAGTAACAGAAAGGAAAGTAGGAGAGAAGGTATGTTGTTTGGTGGCAGGTGGGGGGTATGCGGAGTACGTAGTCGCCCATCAGGATATGTGTCTTCCCATTCCCGAAGGAGTCAGCTTTGAAGAAGCAGCGATTTTGCCGGAAACAGTATACACTGTTTGGGATAATGTATTTCGTCGCGGTGCATTGCGGAAAGGCGAATCGATTTTAATCCACGGCGGAGCCGGCGGTATTGGTAGCACTGCTATACAGCTTGCAAAGGCTTTTGGAACAAGAGTGTTGACGACTGTTAGCTCTGATGAAAAAGAAGCATATTGTCTGCAATTGGGCGCTGATAAGGCTGTCAATTACAGAGAAAGTGATTTTCGGGAGGTTTTACAGGAAGAGAAAGTAAACGTAGTTTTAGACAGTATAGGTGGCGATTATTTTCAAAAAAACCTCGATTTGTTGGATACGGATGGTCGTCTGGTGTATATCAACGCTATGAAAGGACATAAAGTGGAGCTTAATATTTTGAAATTAATGCAAAAACGTATTCTAATAACGGGAAGTACATTACGTGCTCGAGAGCTTTCTTTCAAAATTCCACTGACAGGGGAAATACATCAGCATGTATGGCCACTTATTGGAAAATCTTTTCGACCACAATTATTTAAAGTATTTCCTTTGGAAGATGCAGCAGAAGCACATGAATTGATGGAGAATGGTGTATTTTTAGGAAAACTTGCACTTGTCATTTGATCACTTTTTTGACAGAAAAAAAAGCGGACGTAATCAAACGTCCGCTTTTTCTTTAATAGGAGAACGTTCATAAGCATGTTCAAAATACTTTCCTAACGTAATTGTCCTTTGGATATCCATTTGGTTAATATAATTATGAAACATACCCTCTGAACCATGTCCAGTAGCTTCCATTAATAACGGTGTTGGTATCTTACCATAAAAATTAGATGCAAAACTGCGTCTACCTATATGACTGGATATCGCTTGCCATTTTGGGATTTGGAGTGGTTTGCTACGATGGCCGGATCGCTTGTTGTAATATACCAACGTATGTATATTTGCTAATTTGGCAATTTCTTTTATTTGTCTATTGTATAGTTGCTCCGATATTTTGGGCGGAAACTTGTTCGGATATTTTTTTATAATGTGGAGTACTTCCGGGTGGAGCGGAAGTAAAATATCCTTTCCGGTTTTCTGCTGTTGAAATGCGAGACATTTTTTGCCTTTTATCGTTTGCAACATATCCGATCTAAAATTCATGAAATCTGATATACGTTGGCCCGTATAGCAACTAATTAAAAGCCAATCTCTTGCATATTGCAATTCAGGTAGGATAACGGCTTGTTTTATACTGTTCAACTCTTCTTCCGTTAATGTAACAAAAGGTGTCTTCTTTTTTATCCTGGGCAATTCTAACTCGTAGGCAAAGGTTCTTATTCCTCTTTTTTCCAAGAAATTAAGCACCGTCTGAATGAAGGATATCGTGCGGTAAAGCGTACTTGGAGAATAATTTTCTTCTGTTCCAAACTGGAAGAACTGTTTTACAAAGGAAGCGTTAACCTCCTTTATCTTGAAGTTTTTCATGGCATATCCTTCAAATCGTTGGACGAGGCGCAGAAATACATGATACCGTTTCAATGTGTTCGGCTCGATGATGTGTTTCCGGCTTTCGATATACACTTGGATTTGGTGTACAAGATTGTCTCCCTTTACAGTTGATTTTTGCCTATAGGCTTCTAACATGCAGGCTTGCACACCTTGCCGGATATCGGTTTTGATTACTTTTTCGTCCCTTAACCAATTGGCTACTGTAATTTTGATTCTGTTCAAACCGTCATAGATAATCTTCGCATTTTTCGTGTACGGGTTTTCCGGACGTTGTTCGGCATAATTCCATTCTTTCTCTGTGATTTGATAAGGGGTGTCGAATGTGTAGACACCTTGTGGTAAATGTAGGTGTAAGCAGATTGCATTTTTCTCCACAGAGAATCTTATATCAAATGTTTTCATAAGGATGTGGATTGTTTTTTTACAAGTAGTGTCGCGAAGTTAGGTAAAAAATGTAGTCCTACCGAGACTACTTATGACTAAAACAAATATAATAAAAAATTAGGTTAGCGGTGTTTTTCAATTAGACGAGTAAAATTTTATTATCTGCTTCGACTAACCTAACGTGTTGATTGGAAGTTTTTAAATATTTTCATTATAGTCTCGGTAGGACTACTTATGTAATAGATGATATAATCTATCCATAATTTTAAATGAAGAAGTCTAAAAAGGAAATACAACTAGAAGCGGTAAAAGCAATTGTTTCGGGGGAATTGCTTTTAGAAGAGGCTATGGACAAATACAGTGTTAAAGATAAACGGACGATGCTGGCCTGGATAAAAAAGACAATGCCACTTCTGAAGGTTTCAGAGCCGACTTCGAGTAAGAGATCCAAAACTCTTTTCGATTTGCCTATGGAAACCCCTTTGTTGCGTGATACCAATTCAGATTTATACCACCAAGATATATTGAAGGAGAATGCGTTATTAAAAAGAGTAATAAACCTGCAAGATAAAGTTCGTGAACTTGAGGAAATGAACGGGCAATTGGTAAAACATCGGAACTTTCTGATGGAAAAAGTAACCTCCCTAGAATTAAAGATCCAATTAAAAGATAAAGAAGCTAGGTAGTATTTCTTATATTTAGATGCTAAGAATTTTTCATTTAAGAAATACAGATATGGAAACTATAAAGTGGGGAATGATCGGTGTGGGTGATGTAACGGAGGTGAAGAGTGGTCCAGCTTTTTATAAAACACCGCATTCTTCATTGCTAGCCGTTACTTCCCGTACAAGAGAAAAAGCGGAGGATTACGCACGTCGACATCACGTATCTAAAGTATATAATGATGTAGCATCCTTATTGGCTGATCCCGATATTGACATTGTTTATATTGCAACACCTCCAAGTACACATAAAGAATATGCACTACAGGTGATACAAGCGGGAAAACCCGTATATGTTGAAAAACCAATGGCAATGTCGCTTAGAGAAGCGAAGGAGATGTATGATATGGCAAAGCAAAAAGGGGTTGCGCTATTTGTTGCTTTTTATCGTCGAGCGTTACCCTATTTCACGCAGGTTAAACAGTGGATCGACGACGGAAAAATTGGTACAATACTGACTGTAACTGTCCGATTGATACGTGCGCCTTATCTTTCCGATTTAGATCCCGATACGCATACTTGGCGCATTAAAAAAGAAATAGGAGGAGAAGGATATTTTGTTGATATGGCACCTCATACACTTGATATATTAGATTATATTATCAGTCCAATAGCAGACATAAAAGGTTATACAGTCAATCTTGCCGGAAATTATGAGGTGTCCGATAGCGTTTGTGCAAGTTGGCAACACGATAATGGGGTGTTGGGAACGGGAGCATGGACGTTTTCCAGTGTGAAAGAAGCGGAACAAGACGAAATTGTCATTACAGGGACAGCAGGCGAGATACGCTTTAGTACTTTTGATTTCTCGCCCGTAACCTGGATAATGCCATCAGGTACACAGTTTTTTGATTTCGAAAAGCCAAAACATATCCAACAGGCCCTGATAGAGTCTATCGTAGGGGAATTGCGTGGTGAGGGGCGTTGCCCGTCAACCGGAGAAAGCGCTTTAAGAACAACAGCCGTAGTAGAAAAGGTTTTTACAATTTAAATGCCTGCCGGGCAAGAAGCTGCCAGCTACCATTCGATTTCACCCATGTCAACATGATGCCTAAACGAATACTGGCAGGGCCTTTTCCTGGATCATTAGTTTTCGCATTTAGTGTATGGCGGACGATGGCTGTGTTATCTTGTAGATACACAGTTTGTTCAGAAATCTGAATTTCTTCGAAGACCGAAGCTCCCGAAACGAGCGTATTTACAAATTGCTCTTTTGTTTCTATGGTGCCACTGGAATGTCCGTAGCTAAGTTTGTCTGATGTAAGTTTATTTAATACTTGCGCCGTTGGTTTTAACATGGCTTCAGTAAGCGCTTTCGTCGCATTTTCAACCTCTTCTTGCAAAGATCTTTTTTCTTGAGCGGATGTTTCGGAAAGTATGGTCGCCATAACGATAGTTAGCATAACTAGGGATACTTTATTATATAACGTCATATAATGTGATGTTTATTCGATTATCGAATTTAATAATTCTCTTTCTATAATCCAAGATATTATTTCTTAAATCGAAGAGACAGATGCCTGAATTTTTTGGGATTCAAGCTGAAAAATGTTATATTGTCTATATCTTATTATCAACAACATGGAGACTAATAGATATCAAATTCCGGAAAAAACAGCAGGTTATATTCAAATAGAAGAACAATATGGTGCCCACAACTACCATCCATTGCCAGTTGTTTTAAATAAGGGGCAGGGACCATTCGTTTGGGATGTGGAAGGCAAGCGTTACTATGACTTTCTATCCGGTTACTCGGCGGTTAACCAAGGACATTGTCACCCAAAGATTGTCGAAGCTTTGACAACGCAAGCAAAAAAATTAACACTGACCTCGAGAGCTTTCCATAGTGATAAAATGGCAGAATACACCCAATATATTACACGGTATTTTGATTATGATAAAGTGTTACCCATGAACACCGGGGTGGAAGCGGTGGAAACAGCTCTAAAATTAGCCCGTAAATGGGGGTATATTGTAAAAGGTGTGCCGGATGAACAAGCTAAGATTGTCACGGTAGAAGGAAATTTCCATGGTCGTACCATCAACGTCATTTCATTTAGTACAGATCCCACGGCAAGGGCTGGTTTCGGGCCTTTTATGCCGGGATACGTCACGATTCCATATAACGATCTAAATGCACTCCGCGACGCGTTTGCAGACGAAAATGTCGTGGGGTTGTTGATTGAACCTATTCAAGGGGAGGCGGGAGTCTTTGTTCCCGATGACGGTTATCTGGCAGCCGCTAAGGCGCTGTGTGAAGAACATCGCGTGCTATTTATTGGAGACGAGATTCAAACGGGTTTGTCGAGAACAGGAAAATTATTAGCTTGCGATCATGAAAATGTCCGGCCAGATATTCTTATTTTAGGGAAAGCCTTGAGTGGCGGAGTTATGCCAATCTCTGCGATACTTGCCGATGATGAGATTATGTTGACGATAGCGCCGGGTGAACACGGTTCTACCTATGGAGGTAATCCCTTAGCTTGCGCTGTCGCTATAGCTTCACTAGAGGTCTTGAAAGAGGAAAAACTTGCGGAACGTGCAGCAGAACTTGGTATATATTTCCGTTCGGCATTAAACACCTTGACGCATCCGGCAATCAAACAGGTGCGTGGAAAAGGACTTCTTAATGCCATTGTCATTGATCATCCAAAAGATAATGCTGCTGATATTTTGTGTTTGGAACTTTTGAAAAATGGATTGTTGGCAAAACCTACGCACGGCGACAAGATCCGTTTTGCACCACCCTTGGTTATCTCTAAAGAAGAATTAGAGGACGCTATTCGCATTATCCAAAAATCATTGGCAGTATTGGATGAGTCAAAATAAAGACACGCCTATTGTGAACGTCAAAAAAGATGGGTATTTTTAAAGCAATTTTATTTAATAAATAAGACATTTATGAGAAAGATTTTTTTATCAGTGGTAGCAGGTACTGCCATTTTATTTGCTTCTTGTGGAGGAAATTCTTCAAAGACGCAAGTATCCGAAAAACAAGAAGTGGCTGAGAAACAAGGAGATGTATATGTTGCTAATGTAGAAGCTTCTGAGGTGAATTGGAGAGCGACACATAAAGGTGGTCTTGCTCCTCGTTGGGGTACGCTCTCGATAAATTCCGGTGAATTATCAGTTGCAGACGGAAATGTTAATGCAGGTGATTTTACCATTGATATGAAATCCTTGCAAGTTGACGCTGCTTCGGTTACCGAAGCGGATAAAAAAGCTAGTGATTTACAAAATCACTTGAAAAGCGAAGACTTTTTTAATGTTGAAAAACATGCGACTGCAACCTTCCATATTACACAGGTTGCCGACTTGGATTTATCTACTGTGAAGGATGCCGTGGATGGCGCAAATAAACTCGTTAGCGGTAATCTTACTTTATTGGATAGCACATTGAACGTGTCTTTTCCTGCTAAGATTGATGTTCAAGACGATAAAGTGGCCGTAGAGGCTAAATTTACGGTAAATCGCGTAGATTGGGGTATCAAATTCGGTACTTCGGATTTGGACCCGGCGGAGTGGGGAATAAGCAGGGACATCGAAGTTGGAGTTAATCTAGAGGCTGCAAAGCAATAATAGATGTTATAACATATTTTTAAAAATGCCTCCAGATAGGAGGCATTTTTTATATGTATGATATTACCTTTCCAAATAAAAAGGGCTTTCAAACGGGGAGAATGAAAGCCCTTAACTAACCAATTATAAACCTAAATTATGAAAGTACAAATATAGTGTATTTTTTACACTAAGTCAAGCTGTTTTCATAATTAGTTTCTCCATATTCTGTAACATTTTTATGTTGTATTAATAAGTTTGCGGTTAAATATTAACCGAGTATATTATTAGTAAAGCGCATTTTTATTCCCATTTGAAAGTTACCGATCGTCTTAAATATCTCCCTTAAGGTAGCCTTTTCAATTTTGGTTAATGTGTTAATACGGATGTAGTTATTAGGATCTGACTTCTCCACCAGTATCTGATTAGCTTGGTTTTCCAATCTCAACGCCATTAAATAATAGTAGGATTGATAAAGTTCATGGTATTGTTGAGGCGTGAAGACACCCAATTCCATCAGTTTCTTTAATCTCTCTCCCGTGTTTTCCTGATATATTCTTTTTTTAAGCGCATATACCCTAACCAAATCTACAATTGGTGTCATCGCATTTTTGATATTGAAAACCTCGGCCTTGCCGATAGTCTCCGTTTTAATATTCTTAAAGAACGTTAGGGGAGGCTCATATTGCAGCGCATTTTTTGCGGTAAAAGCAAAAAAACGATCGTTTGGCTTTTGAAGTTCGACTTCTAAAAATTGTTTGAGCTCTTCGATAATGTTTTTTTCGCCATACAGAAAACGGCAGTCAAAAAATGTCGAGAATTTGATTGCATTTTCGGGTACACTTTCCTCAATCCACTTTTTATAGTTGCGTTTCCAATGTGATAAAGAATGGGTCCACTCAGGATTGCTGGCCATGTATCCTCCTTCGCAATAACTGAAGCCAATTTCATTTAAATAATCTGATACTTTTTTTGCGAAAGTGAGGAAGTATTTTCTAACCATTTCCCGTTGTTCGTTAGCCTTATCTTCATAGATAATGGCGTTGTCTTGATCGGTTTTTAAGGTTTGTTCTTTTCTCCCCTCACTTCCTGTAACCATAAAGACAAACTTAGCTGGAGGTTCGCCCATTTCCCGAATTACACGTTCAATAACTTTAATGGCAATAGTATCCGCTATCGTTGTAATAACCTGATTGGTAATCTCAGCATTAATACCACGACCTAATAGTTGTTTTATGATTTCCGGCACATAATTCCATTTTTGACGTAATTCTTCGATCGTTTCCGCCAACTTTACGGATTGAATGAAGACTAGCGGCGATTGTCCCTGTTCGCTTAATATCCGGTTTCGACTCAAGAAACCCACGTACCGTCCGTCTTTTTCGACTAAAAGGTAGCGGGTTTTCGTACTAAACATCATGAGCACAGCTTCATAGAGATAAGCTTGATGAGATATCGATACGATAGGATTATCCATCACCTCGGCAATTGATGCATTGACATTAATACATTTAGCAATAACGTTGTCACGGAGGGTCATGTCGGTGGCATAGCCTATGATGTCTTGGTTTTCGTCCCGAATAAAGAGGCAACTTACGCGATTGTCAGCCATATGTTTCGCAGCTTTGTAAATAGGCGTGTCTGCGGCACAAGATACAATGTCTTTATAAGCTATCCCATCTATTTTGCGGGAATAGAGCTGCTCAGCTGCGATATAACTTTCTTCAAAAGAAGCCGGGGTTTTTACAAAATGTGAAAATTCTTCATCCAGCATTTTTTTTCCAAAATCGGTTGTGTAATATTGGAAAAAATCGTCGTAAGCATGACATAATTCAAGAAATTCCTTACGTGGTAAATTATATACAACCGTGCCCTTTTTCGCCATGACCGATTTTAAAGCTTTCGTTCTGTTGAGGAGAATGGAAATCCCCCCAAAGCAATAAAGAGGATGGTGTATCTCAATCGAACGTTTGTTTTCGGACGAGTCGAAAAAAAAAGTCTCATATTCTCCCTTGACGATAATGTCGACACCTTTTACCTCCGTTACTTCTTGTCTATAAGCAAGCGTATCTCGCGTATAAGAAGTTTGTATCAACGATTCAGAAATACCTCGAAGTACGCTCTCCGGAAGGATATCAAAAGGTGGTGTATTTTTTAAAATTTCAATTAAATTTAGCATAATCTGCTTTTTAACACAATGTTAGACATTCTATTTATCTAAAAAGTTAAGTTTTTGTGAAAACATCTTTTGTTGCCGTTCCATATCCGATTTTGTTATCTCTTGACGATTCCAAAGCTCGAAAAAACATTTAGCTGTTGCACTGGCATCTTGTTCAGCCTCATGGATTTCTGTCAATGAGTTGTCAAAAATGTATTCGTGAAGCTGCGGCAATCGGAGATATGTTATCGACGGATTGGCGGCATATTTCTCGCTATCCAACATCGTGCAGAAAAACGATTGACTGATGAAGGGATTCTTAAGATTCGCTCTGTAATAATCTGCACTTAGCACTTGTACGTCTAATTCGACGAAATGACCAATAATGAGTGGATTATATTTTTGTATGTCGTACGACAGCTTACGTAACACTTCCTTTCTTTTATCTCCATGCTGTTTCAGAAATTCACTTGTAATACCGTGTACGTTGTAAGAAGAAGAGGTTATTTTTATATCATCGTCATAAATGTATTTGCTCATACGCTTGATTTCCGTTCCGTCAGCTTCGTAAACAATCCAAGCTACTTGGATGACATGTGGCCAATTTTTTTCATCTGAATACGGGCGATTCCAACGCTGTGGAATACCGGAAGTCTCTGTATCGATAAATAGTAGATGGTTTTTCAAAAATGTGATGATTTATTCGAAATAAATAGAACGACTTGATATAGTTTTAATTGCCATTCACTAATATAAAAACTGTTTTGATATTAAACAACAAAGCTTTCCGGTAAGATGGAAAGCTTTGTAATTGTCGGGATGGCCGGATTTGAACCGACGACCTCCAGCACCCCATGCTGGCGCGATACCGGGCTACGCTACATCCCGTATTTTGAGGGCAAATATAACAAAAAAACAGAATTTTGTAAGTCTCTTAAGAAAATCTCTGCTTTTATAAGTTCCATAAATAGAAATCTATTACGGAAAGTCCTTTTAAAGGACTTCCGCAATAAAATTTCCAACTTGGTTGATTATGTCTCTTTTTGCGATAATTTCCCGTAGGTTAATTTCTCCAATGACGTATTTGAAATCTTGCCCATAGAAACGTTCCACTATAGCATCAAACTGAACCTGATTCAAGGTTTCTTCTTTCAGATAGCGAAAATATACCTTTAATTTATAATTCGTATTGTACTGGATTTGAGATGCCTCCAAGTGCTTTTTGTATTCGTAGCGATAGCCATAACGCAACGCAGCGATATCCGAAAGCACAGCGGAGCCGGTAGGGTGTCCGCCAGCACCTTTTCCATAAAAAAACTGCTCGTCTGCAAAAGCGGCTTTTACCAGGACGCCATTGTTTTCATTTTCTACATTGAACAAGATATTGTCAGATGTAATCAACCTTGGCAATACATACAGAACGACCTGATTATTGTTGATTTCTTTTGCGAAAGGCAAGAGTTTAATTTTAAACCCTTTTTCTTTAGCAAAACGGATGTCTCGATCGTCCAGTTTATCAATTCCTATATTGAGGATATCGTCGGGATTCACATAGATTCCGTAAGCGTGGGAAGCAACAATAGCTAACTTGTATTTTGGATCGAATCCGCCCACATCTAGTGTTGGATCTGTTTCTGCAAACCCTAAGTCCTGTGCCTGTTTCAACGCGACGTCATAGCTCTGGTTTTCATTAAATATCTTCGATAGAATATAATTGGAAGAACCGTTGAAGATACCACTAACGGAATGTAACAGCTCATTATCATAGTATTCCTCTAAATTACGAATAATAGGAATGCTTCCGCATACTGCACCTTCATATAATAAAGATGTGCCGTATTCTTGTTGAATGAGTGTAAGTTCTTCTAAATGAGAAGCAATCATCTTCTTATTGGCAGAGACTACATTTTTACCATTTTTTAGTGCCTGCTTGGTGATTTCAAAAGCTGCATTGGCATCGTCTATAAGTTCAACAACGGTATTTATCTCATCATCTCTCAAAATAGATTCAGCATCTGTGGTAAAAAGTTCTGCTGGGAGCGTCCTCTTCTTGTCCGCATTTTTGATAACGAACTTCTTGATTTCTAAATTTAGTTTTTTTGTTTTTATAATATCATATAAGCCCTGTCCAACCACACCAAATCCAAACATGCCTATGATTAATCTTTCACCCATTGTTATTATTTTATTTCTAAAAGTATGTCTATCTATTATTTAATTTTTTCAAATGCTTGTTGCAGATCATCTTTGATATCATCAACGTGCTCAATACCCACCGAAAGGCGTAGCTGGCCAGGGAATACACCTGCACTTCTTTGTGCCTCTTCTGGAAGCTGTTGATGTGTAGTAGCTGCAGGATGTATGATCAATGTTTTCGCATCGCCCACATTGGCAAGATGGCTAATCAAATTCAGTGAATCGATAAATTCATTCGCTTTTTCTGCACCTCCTTTAAGCGTGAACGACAATACCGAGCCATAACCGTTTTTCAGATATTTCTGTGCATTTTGATGGTAAGGGTGGCTTTTCAAACCAGGATAGCTTACTTTTTCTACCTGAGGATGTGCTTCCAGCCATTGCGCAATTTCTAGTGCGTTATCCACATGGCGCTGTACACGCAAAGAGAGCGTTTCTACTCCTTGTACCAACAAAAATGAGTTGAAAGGAGAGAGTGCCGGTCCAAAGTCACGTAAACCTTCTACACGAGCACGGATCGCAAATTGGATATTACCAAAAGGTCCCCCTGGACCAAAAACATCCGCGAATACTAAACCATGGTAACCTTCGGATGGCTCCGAGAACTGCTTGAATTTGCCGTTTCCCCAATTATAGTTGCCACCATCAATGATAACGCCGCCGATACTTGTGCCGTGGCCGCCGATCCATTTCGTTGCCGCTTCGACCACAACATGTGCGCCATGTTCCAGTGGCTTGAAAAGATACCCTCCAGCACCGAATGTGTTATCTACGATTAATGGTAAATCATATTTCTGGGCTAGAGCTGCAATTTTTTCGAAATCGGGAATATTGTAACTAGGATTACCGATAGTTTCCACATAAAGCGCCTTTGTTTTTTCATCTATTAAGCTCTCCATATTTTCTGCGGTACTACCCTCTGCGAACCGCGCTTCTATACCAAGTCGCTTAAACGATACTTTAAACTGGTTATATGTACCTCCATAAAGGTCTGAACCGGTTACAAAGTTTTCACCGCTTTCAATGATGTTTGTTAATGCAATGAACTGTGCTGCCATGCCCGAGGCCACTGCTACGGCAGCGACGCCCCCTTCCAAAGCAGCAATACGTTTTTCAAAAGCATCTGTGGTGGGATTCATGATGCGTGTATAGATATTCCCGAATTGCTTCAGTGCAAAAAGATTGGCACCATGCTCTGCATTTTCAAATACATAGGACGTCGTTTGATAAATGGGTAATGCTCTAGATCCTGTAGTTGGGTCTGCTTCTTGTCCGGCGTGGACTTGTAATGTTTCGAATTTTAGGTTGTTACTTGTTGACATAGTTTATAATGTTTTAATGTAATAAATATAATGATTAAACACGCATTCCCTTTATACGGAAGCTGGTCGTTCATAGGATGGTAATGTGAAATAGGGAAGGAATGTGTTAAAAACCGTACATTACCAAGAACGACTAGCGCATTCGCATAGCTACATAAGTACAACAACAAATAAATGCTGTCGAGCGAAGGAGTTCGTTATTAGAAATGCTTAGTTTACCTATTTCCATTGTCTTATCTATTTATATGTTCCAAAACGATATTGTTATTGGACAGGATTTGGCACCTTTTCAATTCTCTCTTGCTGGTTGCCAGTGGGTCATCGAGCCAGTCTCTCGCCACTTCTTTATAAATCAAGACCTAACACAATGCGAGGTGTTGATTAGCGTACTTTAATAGAAGTACGATGCAAATATAGGGGATTAGGGTCGAAAAGTAAAAATTAAAAATAAAAAAAGCCTTTCCGATTCGGAAAGGCTTTTTGTGGTGCCAGCTGGATTCGAACCAGCGACACAAGGATTTTCAGTCCTTTGCTCTACCAACTGAGCTATGGCACCTTTTTAAGTTTTTGTTTGGAATCTGTTACTTTCAGATTTTCTGGTGGTGCCAGCTGGATTCGAACCAGCGACACAAGGATTTTCAGTCCTTTGCTCTACCAACTGAGCTATGGCACCTTTCGCAATCAGGTTTTTCCCTTGATTGCGTTGCAAATCTATATTCTTTTTTTGAAATCTGAAACTTTTGTCTGCATTATTTTTAAAGTATTTTTCAACTGATTGATTCCTATGGAAATAAATTACACGAAATAAACACGGCTATGTTTCAAATAACCTATCTTTGCACTTCACAAATTTAATATGAGTAAAAAAGGCAGGGTATTGGTCGCGATGAGTGGTGGAGTAGATAGTTCCGTAGCGGCCATTATGTTACATGAGCAAGGCTACGAAGTGATCGGTATCACCATGAAAACATGGGATTATGCCTCGGCGGGTGGTTCATCCAAAGAAACCGGCTGCTGCAGTTTAGACAGTATAAACGATGCCAGAGCATTAGCAGTAGGTTATGGTTTTCCACATTATATATTGGATATCCGGGACGAGTTTGGCGATTTTGTTATTGACAATTTCGTTGATGAATATATCGCTGGACGTACGCCAAATCCTTGTGTGCTTTGTAATACCCATATTAAATGGTCAGCGCTGATGAAGCGAGCAGATAAATTGGATTGTGAATTTATCGCAACAGGACATTACGCAAATATTCGTCTGCATGACAATGGTAGGTATGTTATATCCAAAGGAAGAGACGAAAATAAAGATCAGTCCTATGTGTTATGGGGTGTATCGCAAGAGAATCTTGCGCGGACGCAGTTTCCATTAGGTAATTTTACGAAACAAGAAATTCGACAAATGGCTTTGGAGATGGGACAGGAGGAACTGGCGAAGAAATCTGAAAGCTACGAAATTTGTTTTGTGCCAGACAATGATTATCGCGCATTTTTACGCCATAAACGTCCTACACTCGACGATGAGATAGGGCCAGGGAATTTTGTATTGTCTGATGGTACTGTGGTAGGGCAGCATATTGGTTATCCTTATTTTACCATTGGTCAACGGAAAGGATTAGGTATTGCATTAGGAAAACCTATGTTCGTGATTGAGATACTACCGGAAAGCAATACGGTAGTACTGGGAGAGGAACATGAGCTGGAAAAATCACAGGCGTTTGTACGCGATATCAACTTGATTAAATATGCTTCGATAGAAGAGCCGATGGAAGCAATAACGAAAATACGATATAAGGATGCGGGAGCATTATCTACTATTACGCAGCAAGGTAATATAATGCAGGTGGATTTCGCCCATCGGGTTAAAGGTATCGCACCAGGTCAATCCGCCGTTTTCTATGAAGGTAGTGATTTACTCGGTGGTGGTTTTCTGATGAAATAAAAAAAGGCTTGCAAATTCGCAAGCCTTTTTTTATTTCACTTATAACTTACCAATCTCTTGCGCCAAATCGATGATTTTGTTAGAATAACCCCATTCGTTATCGTACCAAGATACGACTTTTACAAAGTTGTCGTTCAACGAGATACCTGCTTTGGCATCAAAGATAGATGTACGTGCATCACCGATGAAATCCGAAGAAACTACATCATCTTCAGTATAGCCTAAAATACCTTTTAATTCACCTTCAGAAGCTTCTTTCATTACTTTTTTGATGTCTTCATAAGAAGCACCTTTTTCTAAACGAACAGTCAAGTCAACAACAGAAACGTCCGCCGTAGGAACACGCATAGACATACCTGTTAATTTACCTTTTAATTCTGGAAGAACCAATCCTACCGCTTTGGCTGCACCGGTAGAAGAAGGGATGATGTTTTGGTAAGCACCGCGACCACCTCTCCAGTCTTTTACTGAAGGGCCATCAACTGTTTTTTGTGTTGCAGTTACCGCGTGTACCGTTGTCATTAAGCCTTCAAGGATACCGAAGTTATCGTTCAATACTTTTGCGATAGGCGCTAAACAGTTGGTTGTACAAGAAGCATTTGAAACAATCGTGTATTCTGCTTTTAATTCTTTGTGGTTTACGCCCATGACGAATGTAGGTGTATCGTCTTTTGCAGGGGCAGACATCACTACCTTTTTCGCGCCTGCGTCGATATGTTTCTGGGCTGTTTCTTGCGTTAAGAAAAAGCCGGTTGATTCGATAACCACTTCAGCACCTACTTCGTCCCATTTTAAGTTGGCTGGATCTTTTTCAGCCGTTACACGGATTGTATTTCCGTTAACTACTAAATGTCCATCTTTAACTTCTACAGTACCATCAAATTTTCCATGTGTAGAATCATACTTTAGCATATACGCCAAATAGTCAGGTTCTACTAAATCATTAATACCTACAACTTCAATATCACTGCGGTTAATAGCAGCTCTAAAAGCTAAACGGCCAATACGACCGAATCCGTTAATTCCAATTTTCATTTTCTCTATTAGTTTTTATTAATGTAATACTTTATTAAATTTTGAACAGGCTCTTTGATAATAGAACCGATATGTAATCCATGTTCTGCGCCTAGTTCACGTAACCAATCAGCGTAATTGTTGGCTACTGACCCGGTAAAGTTAAACTGGCTGTCTGGATAGTGTTCTGATAAAGGGATCAAATATGTTTTAATATATATTTCCAATCCTCTTTTTACATGTTGCGTGAAGTAGGGTTCATCCCGATGTTCATAGATGAAATCGGCAAAGCTGGTCAAAAACAAATTCGGATTTGGATTATAATACACCCGTTCCAGTATCAAACGTCTATCTATATTATATTTATGGAGTAATTTTTCGCGGATACTGTTTGGCATCGTTTCTGTCAAGAAATCCTTCAATAATTGTCTGCCCAGCCAATTGGTCGAACCTTCATCAGCTAAGATATAACCCATGCCGTAATTGTTGGGTAACACTTTTTTGCCATTATAATAAGCTGCATTCGAGCCGCTACCAATAATCCCTACGATACCCTTTTCGTCTCCAAAAGTTGATTTCGCAGAAGCCTCCATATCATGTCCTGCTTTTACTTTGGCATTTTTAAAGAATTGTGCAAATGTTTGCTCTATCTTTTGCTGCCGTTCGGGTGATGATACACCTGCGCCAAAAAAGAAAATCTTACGAATCTTTTCGGCGTTGTTTATCAAATGATTGCTTTTGTTCAGTAGTTGTGTAATATACCGTTCATCTTGTATATAGGAATTGATACCTGGTGTGCGAAAGCCGTGAAGTACACGTTTTTTATCCGCAATCCGCCAGTCTGCATATCTTGATCCACTAAAAACAACTACAATCATTATAAAATCTCTAAAAATAACTCGCCGAAGCTCGGTTAAAAAGTCAAAAATAAAAATTTAAGACTCGTAATTATTCATACAATAATAATAACCCAAAGGTAAAAAAAACTGCGTGCAAACAAACGGCTATAATGCCATTATTTTTGCAATTTCAACAAGATCTTGGTTGAGTTTCAATTCTTTTTTACTGAGTGCTTCTTCTAAAGGTGTAGTGACCATTTCTGATCCGCGTATTCCAATAGTAGCTCTTGTATTGCCTTTTAAAAGTTCGTTGACTGCTGAGTAGCCCATACGAGTTGCTAGTACCCTATCTGCACTACTAGGTGCACCACCCCGTTGTAGATGTCCTAAAATACTAACTTTAGTATCATAATAATCGAACTTCTCGTTGACGCGTTTAGCGACGTTATTAGCTCCGCCGTTTTTATCACCTTCTGCAACAATCACAATCATGGACGACTTTTTCCTATCGGCTGCATGTTCCAACATTTCGATAAGTTCATCAATGGCTGTCTCCTTTTCTGGAAGAAGGATAGCTTCGGCCCCGCCCGCTACACCTGCGTTCAGCGCAATACACCCAGAGTCACGTCCCATTACTTCAACAAAAAATAAGCGATTGTGGGAAGCTGCTGTATCACGGATTTTATCAATTGCGTCGATAACAGTATTATTTGCCGTATCGTAACCAATAGTAAGGTCTGTGCCATTCAAGTCATTGTCGATAGTTCCAGGTATACACATTACCGGAATATCAAACTCGCGCGAAAATATTTCTGCACCTGTAAACGTGCCATCACCTCCAATCGCAACTAATGCATCAATCCCCGCTGCACGAACATTTTCATATGCCTTAGCACGTCCTTCCACTGTTTTAAATTCCATACAACGGGCCGTTTTAAGGACGGTTCCTCCTTTTTGTATAATAGAACTAACTGATCGGCTGTCCATGTCAAACATGGTACTATCAATCATGCCTTGATAGCCGTGATAAATACCAGTAACTTTCTTGCCATTATATAGCGCTGTTCTCACAACAGCACGGATAGCAGCGTTCATTCCTGGGGCATCTCCCCCTGATGTAAAAACGCCTACTCTTGTTATTTTTTCCACTCGATTACTCATTTTAGGTTCTACGAATATAGTGTGTATTTTTTACACTATTAAATTTTTTTTGTTTTTTTTGGATTATTATGATAATATTGGCAAATATTCATAGAATATAAATAAGTTATACTTACAGATTTAAAAAATCAATTGTTTTGCAAACTCATTTCACCATAGACTGTGTAATATACAGTTTTAACGAAGGTAAGCTTCAGCTATTATTAACCGAAAGAAATGTTTATCCCTACAAAGATTGGTGGGCTTTACCTGGTTTCTTCGCCCAGAAGGATGAGGAGATGGAGGATGCAGTGAAACGTATTCTTTATGAACACACGGGATTAAAGGATATTTTCATGGAGCAATTGGGGGCGTTCGCAGGTGTGAAACGGCATCCCGAAGGACGAATATTGACCGTTGCTTTTTCAACTATTGTGAAATATGAGGATGTAAAATCCAAGATTAAGCCGATGACCTCGTATATGCGTCAAGCAAAATGGTTCGCCATAGACCAACTGCCCGACCTCGCTTTTGATCATGCTCAAATTGTTCAGCAAAGTCTGCAAAAGTTAAAGCATACCATTAACTATTCGACTGCGGTATACGAACTTCTGCCTGAGAAATTTACATTAACGCAGTTGCAACAAGTATATGAAGCCATTTTAGGGAAGACGCTCGACAAGCGGAATTTCCGTAAGAAAATAGCTAACGCTGGGTTTCTCAAGGAATTGCCCGAAGTACAAAAGGGTGTTTCGTACCGTGCAGCTAGACTGTATAAATTTGATAAGCGCAAATTCCAGAAACAAATAAACGCCATGTAAGAGTTAACACCGCCGTTTTGCCCGCCAAAAGTTAATTTACAGTAAGATTACAATTTGTTGATAAATTGTTTCCTGCGATTCCATTTTGTTTTTATACTTTTGAACGTTTTTAGAAAAAAGTCAAAAAGTATAAAGTTAAGAATGGATAGTAAAAAGGAACAGATCATTCAGACAGCTCTCAAAAGGTTCTCTCATTATGGCTTTAATAAGACCACGATGAGCGAGATTGCGATGGATTTGAATATCACAAAAGCCAATTTATATTACTACTATCCCGATAAAAACGCGTTGATAAAAGATGTCTTAGCATATATCTCGGATGAAATTCTTACACAGCAATATGCGGTTCTCAATCAATATGATGGGAGCTTATTAGATGTTTTGTGCAAATTACTGGAGGTTAAGGCTGATTTTTTGAAGGACTACTATGTTCTCCACATAAATGAAAATTTGGAATGGATAAAAGGGCAAGGGATAGGTACACTTTTAGAACAGTTTCATCAAAAAAATATCGGTATCGTAGAGGATTTATTGGAACGAGCAACAAAACATGGTGAAGTCGAGGTACATTCTATTGAAGAAGCAGCGACATCCTACACGGAAATCATGGAAGGGTTAAGCCTTATCCGTAGTGTATCTGACATGATTTCTGGCGTTCCGAATGCGAGAAATGTAGATGTGATACTAGAAAGTCAAAAGAAAGCGACAAAATTTATATTTAACAATAAAATAAAAGAGGAAAATTAGTTTTACAGGTCATGTTTTCAAAAATGGGATTTAAATATTTAGGTGTTTTAGCGGTAGGTTTGCTTTTTCAGGTGAACTCATTGAAAGCGCAAGAAACACTGACGCTTGAAGAAGCGATAAAATTTGCGCTGGAACATAAAGCAGAAGCAAAAACAGCGAAGCTAGATGTTGAAAATGCACAATATCAAATTGATGAGGTACGTGCGGGAGCCTTACCCCAGATCAATGCATCAGGATCATTGAAATATAACATTCTAATTCCTGAAATGGTCATTGATATGGATGGACAGGTTATCACGGCGAGAATGGGTCTGCCCTGGAATTCGAATGCTGTGGTCTCATTGAACCAGCAATTGTTTAACCAATCTCTTTTTACAGGATTGAAGGCTGCAAAAACGACTAGAGAATTCTATCAGGTTAATGCGCAATTAACAGATGAACAATTGATTGAAAAAGTTTCCAATTCTTATTACGATATTTTTCAAACACAACTGCAGTTGCAGACTATCCAAAACAATTTGGAAAACACGAGTAAGACCCATCGAATTATTAATGGTATGGTGGACGCCGGTTTAGCAAAAAAGATTGATTTAGATCGGCTTTCCGTAGCTGTTAATAATCTGGAGTCCCAAAAACAACAGGTATTGAGTGCTTTGGAGATGAAAAAAAATGCCTTAAAGTTTGCAATAGGTATGCCGATGGAACGTGATATCGATTTACCTGACGAAACGTTTGAGATAAATCCAGCAATTTCTTTGGAAACGAACAATATTGAAAATAGATCGGAAATCCAACTAAGTATAAAACAAATCGAATTGTACGAACTGAATAAGAAAGCAAAAAAGGCAGACCTATATCCTCAATTGTCTTTGGGAACTGATTTCGGGTTTACGGGGTTTGGTAAAGGCTTCCCGATAGGAGGGGATTTTATGTGGCCGAAGACATCAAGTATCGGTCTGAATTTGTCGATACCGATTTTTACCGGTGGTGCTACAAAAGCTCGGATTAATCAAGCAGATATTGATATCCGAAAAGCGCAAGTAGCGTTGGAGGACACGAAACTAGGGATTACCTTGGCAAATGAAAATGCAAAAACACAAATCAAGAATAGTCTCTTGACTGTTGATGCAAATCGCAGAAATGTAGTGCTTGCTAAAGAAGTTTTGAGCGATACACAAAACAACTATAATAACGGTTTAGCAACGTTAACAGATTTGCTAGATGCAGAGAAGGCATTAGCAGATGCAGAGACGAATCTGAATACGTCCTTGCTAGACTATAAATTAGCAGAAATACAGCTTATCAAAGCAAACGGAAATTTAAAAACATTAATTAACGAATAATCAACTTATTTATAACATAACAAATATGAAACGGGTAATTTTAACGGTAATCATCATTGCTGCTGTTTTAGTAGGGATCGTGTTTATTTTGAATCAGAACAAGGCGAAAAACGAAGCTGATACAGCTACGGTAGCCATTCAAAACGCAGCGGTCGCCGTTCGTGCTGATACAGCAGATTTTAAAGATGTAAACGCACAATATATAACGAATGGTGTGTTTGCTCCTAAACAAGAAGTGATGTTATCGGCGGAAGCGTCAGGTAAGGTCGTTCGTGTACTTGTGGAGGAAGGTGCCTATGTAAGAGCTGGTCAGACCTTAGCGATCATCGATGGTGACAAACAGAATGTCAACGTGACAAATGCACAAGCAACATACAATAATGCAGAAGCAGAAGTTGCTCGTTTTGAAAGTGCTTTTTCTACCGGTGGAGTCACCAAACAGCAGTTGGATCAGGTGAAACTTCAGTTGGAAAATGCAAAAAATAACTTGAAATCAGCACAGTTGTCAGCTTCAGATGTAAATATCACAGCTTCCTTTGCTGGCGTTATTAACAAGAGAAATATTGAGCCTGGTTCTTATGTAAGTCCCGGACAGGAATTGTTTGAAGTAGTCAATGTTTCTACGTTAAAGTTGAAAATAAATGTGGACGAGAAAAATATCGGGCAGACGAAGTTAGGGCAGAGTGTTAAAGTAGAATCACCTGTATTGCCTAACCAAACATTTAATGGTATCGTAACGTTTGTAGCGCCTAAAGCAGATGGTAGCTTGAACTTCCCTGTGGAATTAGAGATAAAGAACAATGCAAATAACGATTTGAAAGCCGGGATGTATGGCACTGCTTATTTCGGGAGTGAACAATCTGTTAACGCATTAGTCGTACCACGTAACGCCTTTGTAGGAAGTGTGAGCTCTAATCAAATCTTTGCCATTGAAGATGGAAAAGCTGTAATGAAAAATGTGGTATCTGGAAGAAGCTTTGGCGATTATATCGAAATTGTTTCTGGTTTAGAAAAAGGTACGGTTGTCGTGACTTCCGGCCAAATCAATCTTTTGGAAGGCACACCGGTAGAAATTATTAAATAAGAAGTAGGGTAGAAAAATTTATTTCAATGAAAATTTCTGAAATATCGATAAAGAGACCGAGTATAATTATAGTATTATTTATTATACTTACGCTTGGTGGAATATTCTCTTATACCCAAATGGGGTACGAGCTCGTGCCGAAATTTGAGGTTAATGTTATCACCGTACAGACAATATATCCGGGAGCTGCTCCCTCTGAGGTGGAAACTTCCGTGACGAAGGTTGTAGAGGACGCAGTTGCCTCGTTGGAGAACGTGAAGAAGATAGAATCTAAATCGATGGAATCCGTTTCCGTGGTTATGATTCAGCTCAATACGGGGGCGGATGTCAACTTCCTGCTCACTGATGCACAGCGTAAAATAAACGCTGTTGTCAACGAGTTTCCGGACGACGTGGAAACACCCGCTTTGTCTAAGTTTTCGTTGGATGACGTGCCGATTATGAACCTTTCGGTGACATCCAATTTGTCTGAAAAAGACTTATACGATCTATTAGATCAAAAGATTCAACCTGTTTTTGCTCGTATCAACGGTGTAGCAAAGGTGGATATGATCGGGGGAGAAGAACGTGAAATCCAAGTTAGCGTGGATCCCAACAAATTGGAGGGGTATGGTCTTTCTGTTTCGCAGGTACAACAAGCTATTGCTTCTTCCAATCTCGATTTCCCGACAGGTAATGTGCGGACACGCGACAATCAGACTACACTACGTTTGGCAGGTAAATTTACAAGTATAGACGAGTTACGCGATCTGCCGATCACAACCCCGGGAGGAGCGGCAATTCGTCTGCGCGATATTGCGGACGTACAAGACGGTATCAAAGATATTGAGAAGATATCACGTATAGATCGTAAAAACACAATCTTGATGCAGGTGTTTAAGCAATCCGATGCGAATGCGGTGGCGGTCTCGGAATTAGTGAAAGAAGAGATCGGTATCGTGAATTCGGATTACAAAACAGAGGGTGTCAATATTATCATTGCGAACGATACGACTGACTACACATTGACCGCGGCGAATAATGTAATCCATGACTTGATGATTGCAATCGCTTTGGTCGCATTTATCATGCTGTTTTTCCTCCACAGTTTGCGTGATGCGTTTATTGCGGTGGTTGCTATTCCATTATCATTGATAGCCACATTTATTTTCTTAAATATGTTGGGCTACACGTTGAATTTGATGTCGCTTTTAGGATTATCATTGGTAGTGGGTATTCTGGTGGATGATGCGATTGTGGTAATTGAAAATATACACCGCCATATGGAAATGGGCAAGAATAAAGTGCGTGCTTCCTATGATGGTGCGAAAGAAATTGGTTTTACAGTTTCTGCCATTACCCTTGTTATCGTCGTAGTGTTCTTACCTATTGCTATGTCATCGGGTTTAGTATCCGATATCCTACGTCAGTTCTGCGTTACCGTAATGGTTTCAACATTGCTCTCGTTCCTGGTATCATTTACGATTGTACCTTGGTTGTATTCCCGTATGGGAAAACTGTCCCATATCAATAAAAAATCGTTCTTTGGTGGCATCTTACACGGTTTTGAAAACGGGCTTACGGGACTTACTCACTGGATTTCGGGTATATTAAAATGGTCATTGAGAAGTCGGTTGAATAAAGTAATTGTATTGCTTATTTCTGTAGGATTACTATTTGCTTCCTTCGCATTGGTTGGTATGGGGTATATTGGTTCAGACTTCTTCCCTGGTAACGACAAAGGCGAGTTTTATCTACAAATGGAGATAAACAAAGATGCTTCACTAGAACAAACGAACTTCATGGTTCAAAAGGCAGAAAATTATTTAGCGCAGAAGCCGGAAATTGAACGGATGATTACAACAGTGGGGCAGGCGTCTGATGGGATGATGAATGTAGGTGGTACAAAATATAAAGCCGAGATTCATATTATCTTAGAAAACGGGTATAACAAAACAGAATCCACCAAGGTTTATTCTGCAAAGTTGAAGCGTGAGATGGAAAATGTATTGGTGGGAGCGAAGCTAAAGACGGTCAATATGGGGATTATGGGAGCAGAACAAGCACCATTGATGATGACTGTTGTGGGCGCTTCTCCGGAGGATGCATTGGAGACAGCGCGTATATTCGCTGATGTGTTACGTGGTGTATCCGGTGCTTCAGAAATCGAATTAACATCCGAAGACGGTAATCCTGAAATTAGTGTACAAGTTGATCGGGATAAAATGAATACGTTGGGACTGAATGTAGCAACGGTAGGTATGACGATGCAAACAGCGTTTTCGGGAAACACGGATACCAAATACCGTGCAGGTGATACGGAATATGATATTAATATCCGTTATGACGAGTTTGGCCGAGGAAATATTGATGACGTACGGAACTTAAAATTTATCAATCAGGGAGGACAGGCAATTAAATTAGAACAATTTGCAGACGTTACCTATGCTTCTGGGCCTAGTTTATTGGAACGTAGGGATAAATCTCCATCCGTGTCTGTACAGGCACAGGTAGTTGGCCGTCCGGTAGGTACGGTAGCAACCGAATGGGAAGCAGAGATCAAGAATCAGATTGACAATAACACCATCACATTGAAACCTGGAGTTTCTTATATGTGGGGGGGTAACATGGAGAACCAAGAGGAAGGATTTGGTACATTAGGGGTTGCTTTAATAGCAGCGATCCTGTTGGTGTATCTGGTCATGGTAGCTCTTTACGATAGCTTTATGACGCCTTTCGTTGTCTTATTCTCTATTCCATTGTCTTTCATCGGCGCGTTGCTGGCGTTAGCGTTAGCAAACCAAACTTTGAACATTTTTACCATCCTTGGTATTATTATGTTGATCGGTTTGGTAGCAAAGAATGCCATTCTTTTAGTTGATTTTGCCAACCACCGAAAAGATGCCGGTGCCAACACGTATGACGCACTTATTGCTGCAAACCATGCACGTTTCCGTCCTATTCTCATGACAACGATTGCAATGGTTGTCGGTATGACCCCTATTGCATTGGCACAAGGTGATGGTGCGGATATGAATAGAGGACTCGCCATTGTGATTATCGGAGGATTACTATCATCGCTCTTCCTGACGTTAGTCGTTGTACCTGTCGTGTATTCAATATTCGACGGTATTAAGAGACGGTTTGGCAAAAAAGAAAAAGAGAATTATGCTGAATTGATGGTGGCGGATTATGTAGAAAACGAAGACTACGTGGATGAGATGGAAGTCAAATATTAGTTTTAGAATCACGAACTAAATAAACAAAGGAGGTCAACAGCAGAGATGTTGACCTCCTTTTTAATTAAGCACGATTTTTGTACGAAATACTATAGCTTATAAACCGTATTTTAAAATCACAATGGTATAAATGATCATTTGTTCAAAAAGGAGGTTATATGAATCTTGTACAAAAAATTGGTCGATGGGGTGATGCACATCATCCGCGTTGGCTGGACATCTTAAGAATCTTTCTCGGTATTGTTATTTTTGCTAAGGGAATAAGTTTCGTAAATGATCGCGACGCAGTCGCTGATCTTATTCGGCAAACGAACTTTCAGCTTTCTATATGGTCAGCTGTTCATTACGTAGTGTTCGCTCACCTTGTTGGCGGGTTATTTATTATTTTTGGTTTTCAAACACGTCTTGCGGTAATTTTTCAAATACCGATACTTATTGGAGCTGTGTTTTTTGTAAATATTACGAACGGTTTCAACTTTCTAAATTCCGAGTTTTGGATTTCTTTAGTTGTGCTAATTTTGTTGTTTGTATTTTTAATTGTAGGTTCTGGAAAGTATTCGTTGGATAATATAATGGACAAACCGGGATATAAACGGTCGATTTGAGGTGGAGACGTAGCTATGCTACGTCTTTGCTCATCTTATCCCTTTCTATATATCGATAACTGTTTCTGCAGAAACTTTCGTGTATGATATATACGAGTTTTCACGGTGCCTTCGGGCAGACCAAA
Source organism: Sphingobacterium chuzhouense (assembly GCF_014692525.1). Lineage (GTDB taxonomy): Bacteria > Bacteroidota > Bacteroidia > Sphingobacteriales > Sphingobacteriaceae > Sphingobacterium > Sphingobacterium chuzhouense. The sequence goes on along the minus strand of NZ_JACNYL010000003.1, from coordinate 89,114 downwards.
ATGATCGGAAAGTTCACGGTATTTATAACCTTCCATATATTGTACAAAAAGTTCATAATGATCCTGTGGTAACTTCTTTAATGCATCGCGTATGTCCTTCATCACAAATTTTCCTTCTACGGTATTGGTTGTGAACGGTTCTGAACAACCTTCTTCTCTGTATCCAGCACTTTGGAAATTTTCGTATTCCGTATGTCGTTGATTGCGCCTATAATGGTTGATATAAACATTCTTCATGATGACATATAACCATGAAACCAGTTTAGGGTTATTGAAAAAATTGTCGAGATACTTAATAGAACGAACCAGTGTTTCCTGGACAAGTTCGTTAATTTCTTCCGGGTCTTTGGTAAACTTAAACGCTATATTTTTTAGAATGCTTTGGTTTTCTAATAACGCTAGATTTAATTTTTTGCTTTCCATAGTCTTGATGTTTTTATCTAGTTTACGTTCAATGTGTTAGAAAGAGTGGAACAAAAACAATGCAAACTAATCCGAAAAAACTGCTAAACAGATGCGTATTTTGAAAAACGATAAAAATACGGGTAGGCGGTTGATTTTTCTTTAAAGCTCAAATCATAGAAAGAAGGTTGTCGAGCATATTTTTCTAAAATGGAGATAGTTTAATGGCTAATAGTAAAACAGGTATTTTATTTTTTAACGCGTATAAATAGCACGAACGACAATAAAACCATTGAAAACTTAGATACAAGTGCGTATTTACCGTAAAATTATGTCGTTTATTGCAATTTTTTACATTTTTTGTTTAATTCAGACGTAGTCGGCTTGCTTTGTTGCGATAAAAATTAATATATGTATTGTCTCCATTTTAGTACTTAGCGACTTCTGCTTTGTCACTTTGTTTTTATAATAGCGAAAACAAAACAAAATTTCCTAACAATTGTTATCTTGTGCATAAATTGATACCTCTGCTTTATCATAGAAATGAATCGAAATGAAAACTTCTTTTTAGAAATCCTCAGACAGTCTAAGGGCGCTACTGCTATTTATGATACAGCAGATATACGTATTGCGTTTGTTAACAGCGCTATGTTTGAAATTTGGGGGCGTGATGAGGAAATTATCGGACAATGTTTTGGCGAGGCTTTTCCGGAATTTACGGAGCAGGGCTTCACGGAAATACTGAAAAATGTCTGGATAACAGGGGAGACGTACGAAGCAAAAGAATACCCGGCAAATGTGACGATTAACAAGGTTACGGAACTTAAATATTTTGATTTTATTTATCAGGCTGTCTTAGATGAAGATGGGAAAACGTACGCTATAATCCACACGGCGACAGATGTCTCTTCACGTCGTCATGCTTTAGAGAAGGTAGAGGAACAGGATGCTATCCTTGCGTTTAATGATGAATTGGAGATATTGACTAGAACCTTATCGCACGATTTGAAAAATCCGCTATCCATAGCCAAGATGGGGGCACAATATATGCAAACGAAAAATACACTTACCAGTGCGGAGAAATATAAATGGACTACTGTTATTTTAGATGCCCTTACTAGCATCGAGCAAATCATAGGGCATAAAATACAATTGAACCAGGCTCGGATATTAAAATATAATAATGAATGTGTTTCGTTAGAGAAGATTATTCGGAGCATATGTCTCGAAAGTCAAACGTTGTATAACAGTAACAATTGTGTTTTTAAAATCGGGCAATTAAAACATTTATATGGAGATGAAGGGATATTATATCAAATATTTTTCAATATCATCAGCAATGCTGTAAAATACTCGTCCAAACAAAAGAAACCTATCGTAGAGATTAATAGTTCAAAACAGCCGGGATATATCGTGTATACGATACAAGACAACGGCATCGGAATCCCGAAAAATGAGTTGGAGTCGGTTTTTCAACAATTTCATCGTGCTTCGAACACGGAAGGTTTTCCGGGAACAGGTATAGGATTGTGTGTAGTAAAGAAAATCATGATCCGTCTTAAAGGTAAAATCACACTTTCCAGTTCGGTAGATAAGGGGACAATTGTCGAGCTGTCTTTTCCGGAATTTGCTGAATGTGGGGGTGATGTGGAATTAATAGAAAATTAAAAATCCCGTATCGCGATACGGGATTCTCTTATAGGTCTCAAGTTACCAGATCTTAATACGTTCCTCTTTTGGTTTATACATCTTGTCACCTTTTTTCGTATCAAATGCTTCATGGAAGCCATCAAGATTGACAATCGGAGCAAAAGCTCGGTATTGTGCGGGAGAGTGTGGATCGGTTTTCACTTGATTTACCACAAATTCATCCGTCGTTTTTGTTCTCCAGATAGTTGCCCACGACAAAAAGAATCTTTGTTCTGGTGTAAACCCATCAATTAAACCTGGATTTCCCTTGTCCTTCAAATACATCTTTAATGCATCAAAAGCTACCGACGAACCACCTAAATCACCAATATTTTCGCCCAATGTAAATCGTCCATTAACAAAAACACCAGGTACAGGTTCATATGCTTCAAATTGTGCAACAAGCGCATCTGCAGCCGCGTCAAACTTCTCTTTGTCTTCGGGTGTCCACCAGTTATTTAGGTTTCCATCTCCATCGTATTGTGAACCAGAATCATCGAATCCGTGCGATAATTCGTGTCCAATAACTGCACCGATACCGCCAAAGTTTACAGCTGCATCAGCACGATAATCGTAGAACGGTGCCTGAAGAATAGCAGCGGGAAAAACAATCTCATTGAACAAAGGACTGTAATATGCATTTACAGTCTGTGGCGTCATTCCCCATTCGGTTTTATCTACTGGCTTACCTTGTTTTGCAAGATTATCTTCAAAAGCCCAACGATTAAGAGCGTGCACGTTCTCAAAGAGTGAAGTGCCGACTTCTAGCTTCGAATAGTCCTTCCATTTATCCGGATAACCAATTTTGACATTAAATTTTGCCAATTTTTCTAGTGCTTTTTCTTTCGTTACCGCAGACATCCAGTCCAAGTCGTTGATATGTAATTCGAAAGACTTGATAAGATATTGTACTAACTCTTCACAAGCCGCTTTTGCTTCCGGCGGGAAATTTTCTTTCACATATAGTTTCCCTAATAGTTCACCAGCCGAACCGTTTACAAAATCTAGACCGCGTTTCTCCATATCGCGTTGCTCTTTTTGCCCTTTTAGCTGGCGTCCGTAAAACTCAAAAGCTAATTCATCCAGCTCGGTAGAAAGATAGTTGGTCGCATCGTTCATGACATTGAACTTTAAATATTCCTTGATCTGTGGAAGCTTTTCTGGTGTAATAATTTTATCGAGATTCTTGTAATAGTTGATCTCGCTAATGATAACCGTGTCGGCTGTAAAACCAATTTCTTTTATGTATTTCGCAACATCAATGTTTTTGACCATTTTTCCCAGATCTGCTACGGCAATCGGATTGTACCGTTTTTGCGCGTCACGCGATTCTTCAATGGTTTTGAGATAAGAAGCAATTTCTTTCTCAAATGCTACAATTTTAGGGCCTTTAGCATCCTCATCAGCTTGGTTTACTTTATTGTATAATGTAGAAGCGAAAGTAGCATATTGTTCTAGTGTTTCGGTGTTTTTCTCGTCCACTTTCTGGTAGTAGGAACGCCCCAAGCCTAAATTTCCGCCGCCCAGATAAACAGCGTTGATGTCACTGTTTTTCATGTGTGCATACACATAGCCACCAAAGAAAGGATTTCCACCTTCCGGACCGACTTCCACAAGGTAATTATAGAGATCATCCATGTTCTCGATAGCATCAATTTTTTCAAGATAGGGTTTAATCGGATCGGCGCCCAATTGATTGCGGTTCTCTATGTCCACATAGGATTTGTATAGATCCGCAATCTTTTGCCCGTCCGTACCTTTTTCAAATGTTTCGCTTAGAGATGTTTTCAAGATCTCTAATACCGACTCGTCGGTGTTTTCACGAAGTTCGTCAAAAGAACCCCAGCGTGCTTTATCAGCAGGAATCTCTGCTGTTTTCATCCAGTTGCCATTTACATAATGGTAGAAATCATCTTGCGGACGGACAGTCGTATCCATGTGCGATAAATCGATCGCTTGATGTTGTTCTTGTGTACCGTTGCATCCGGCTGTCAATACCACAATAGTGGCTAATCCAAGAAATTTTTTCATCATAAGTTGTTTTTTAAATTTGGAAACCTTCAGCTGAGGCAAGTTTTCCATTTTGTTATTTAGTTTTAGTATGCAAACATAACAAAACTTAAGAATATGAAGAGTAACGATTGCATGGGAAGAATTGGATTTTTCCGTATATTGTTCTCATGATATGGGTAGTGGATGGCCACGAAATACACGTTTTTGTCAGTGCTAAACGAGAGGTAGAGGTACTACGGTGGAATGAACATAAAAAGATAATACAAGTACCGGTAAGCATGCCTAATACCGAAGCGGTGTGGACTATACGTAATCTTCTGCAAACTAAACGTTCAGATACATTACTATGTATAGAAGAGCGGTTGGAGGTATTTGACAGGCATTGGCCAATTAAGCTATTTACTGAAAAAAAGAAATCCTATATCAACGGCGATATCGTTCATTGTTATATCAAGGGACGTCGGATGTCATTAGCAGAAAAAACAAAGATAAAGGAAGAGCTGTTACAGCAGTTGGTATTACATCATGTTGGTCAATGGGAAGAAAGGTTGGATTTGCTAATTTCACATATCACGTTCCGAAAGAATAAAAATAGACCCTATGTTGTACAACGGCAAAAAGAGAGCATTTGTTTTGATAAAGAACTATCAAACCTATCGTTAGAGGCTATTACTTATTGTTTGTTTAAGGCGGTAGCCGATTACGGAGTTTTAGAAGAGAGGGTCAAAAGGAGATTAATAGAGAAACATTTTCCGACATGGAAAACACTAGAAAAAACTATCATATATGCATACGCAACCCACAATAACGATTGAAATATCCATTCCGCTATCTTTATTTGATAAATGTCGGGAACAGTCTAATTTACTATTGGATCTATTGACAGAACAACAAATAGCACAGATCAAAGCGTTTGTTTTTGACAATTTGGAAGATAAAGACGGTGCTCCAGAAGTGGAGAACTTGGACATTTCTTTTTTTAAATATAGCGAAGAGGAGCGGAGCGGTTCTTTCCGTTTGCACTTTTATATTAATCGTCGGTTTTGCTGTTCGGATATCGAAAGCTCCAGACAAGATTATCTCGACTTTCATTTCAGTTATATGAACGAAACCCTCAGAGCATCTGCTACTTATTTTAATTGGAACTTAATGTAAATTATGAGATCCTGAGCCCTCTTTAAGTCGAACATCTTCTGGGTGTATATTAAGTTTCTTTTCTTGGCGTACCGCCAAATAAACTTGCAGTAGGGAAATGATTTTTTGAAACTAATTATACCTGTCTTACTTATAAATTTAAGAAATAAAGGTTTGCGCTGGAAAATATTCACATAGCTCTTCCATCGACATGTTTTTATAAGCACACCTAAACTTACCCCTCTTAAAATTATCAAAGCGGGTTGGAAACTTGCGCCCGGTTGGAAGATGTACCACATCAATCAAATCCCTGACATTGATAGGTACCTCCGGATAAAGTGGATAATATTGTCCACAATATTTTTCCTTAAAAACACGAAGAATATCTTCGTTGGAAATCTTATTGCCGGACCGGCGCACTTCCTTGTAATATTGATCAAAGCAATCTTTATGCTGACATTGAACATCTTTACTCTTTTTCTTCCTATATGTTATCCAGTTCCAGCTACAATAAAACCTATGACCGCAACTTTTACGCTTAATCAGAAGATACTGCTTATTGTAGGCATAATGCTCCCGCAACGTAAGTAACTCCATGTCGGACGAGTGTGTAAAAAAAGGAGTAATCTTTCTGTCAAAAATACCCAGACATCTTCTGGCTTCACTTTCGGTTTTATGGATATAAGGCCTTAAGGCTCTTTCGTTTTCGTCTATCAAATTTTCGATATAGCCGCTCTGTTGTTCTCTCTTCATCAACCTGTTGATAGCTTTTGCTTGGTCTTGATAGCCCTTCAACATGATCTTACTAAGTTTGTATCTTTCTGAACGTTCCTTTTCGTGAATTTTAGCGACCAATATGGATTCATACTTAGTCGTGTAACGCTTGTGCTTGATCTTCCGGAAAGCATCAGGAACATGAATTTTCTCCAATCTGCTTTCTACTTCCGTAACCTCTGCACAAAGCAGTTCGTGTAAAGATAGGAATACGGTGCTATGCCCATTTCGCAAAGAAACCGGAAAAACTAACGTTACGAAAAAAACAACATTTTCACCCCAGTTATCAGGATTAATAATAATTTTTTTATCAAAACGGGTATCTACTATATTGGAGATCTGCTGGATTTTCTCTTTGCTCATGTAGTAAGACTGCTGTTTACCAAGTATAATCTGGTCTTTACAGATAGGGCATAAAAAATGCAATTTCGAAACAGTAATAAACTTTTTGAAAAATGTTTTCTCGTGAATTTTGCAATAAAATTCAATTTCATCAACATTATACGAACGTAGTATCGATAAATGATCGGTATATCTGAACTCAATATGATCCTTATGGAAGTACTCCAACCTTTTAATACATGCGACAATCCTTGCATTTCTAAAGAAGTACGGATCGCGTTTGGCAGCTTCAATATCTTCACTTCTTATTGGCAAACCATTGTGTATAGCTCTCTCTAAGAATGCCTTTTCAATAATCTGGAGCTGAATTTGTATGGGCAGGTGCTTATTTTTATCATCATATAATTTAATGCGTTCAATATTATCACCTAGAAGTTCATTCTTTATTCTATCTCTCTCTTGATAGGCCTGGATATTCTTCTCATTTTTATCCCATCCTTTTCCAACGTGAATAGAGCTATCTATTTCAAGGTAATTCGGGATCGTCGACAATTTAAAATCTATTCTGTAGTTTTTTTTCGCATTTATTTTTATGGGATATTCAGCCACATAGTCAAGATTGAAGTACGCCAGCAATACCTGATAATACGAATGTGCATACGATACATTATTTTCACGTGTACATTGAGTACAGCCTAAATTTCTACCTTTAAAATCAGCCCAGGAAACTTCATATTCATTATGTATATGACAAGTCAGTTCATTGATTCTAATTCGAATTTGGCTAATCGATGAGAATGGTTTAATCTGTGCCTCAATTTCTGATCTTGATGATAAGAGTCTGAACTTCTTGCCAAAATGCGTATAGAAACGATCTTCATCCATTTCTATATAAGCTTTGATAAAATCGTAACCTTTATGAAATGAAACGTTATCATAACAGAATGCACATCGTTTATTTTTATGCAAAACCTCTTCAGGGGTAGCTAAAAATGCTGGATGCTTGGAATTAGAAGTGCACCAATGTGAAATTTTCTCCTTTGTGTCGATCTTTTCCAATGCGTCATGCGAAGTAATCTTAAGTTTGAAAGGAGCTATTTTGCGATTATACTCTTTAAAATTAGTTCTTCTAAGCCGTTGTTTGTTGCAAAGATTACATAACATGGCTCCTTTCTTTTGTTTGGAAATGAGAAACGATTTCCATGGCAATGAATAAATGCCTTGTTTAGGGTGGTGATTGCAAGAAACAGTCATTAGTTTGGTTAATCTATCCACACTATGTAATGTCAACTGACCTGAAGTTTGCTTGGTAATATATTCCCTGAGTTCAACATCATCTAGGATCCTTTCCAATATATTTATATTGCCAGTATCATCTTCACATGTAGGACACTTTGCATTTTTAAATGATTGGTGAGATTTGACATGATATGATTTACCACATACTTGATGTATAATCCTATAACCTAAAGGTGTGATATTGATGTCGAGATCATATTCATCGGAAGAATTTTTTCTAATTTCAGTTCTCCAGCGTTTAAGCTTAAGCAATAACTGTTGATTAAACTTACAATTAATGCATACGATATGCCCGGGTGATTGAATCGCTGTAAGTATATTACTATAAGTATGCTTTTTAGGTTCGCCACATGTTTTACAGATCAATGGCAACTGTGATTTCGCATAATAAATGAGGTTGCTGTCAATTTTATTTTTATCCAAGAACCAAGGGAAGTTATCAGACTCAGACATGAACTTTTCTGCTTTTAAGAGAAGATTATCACTTCTTTCTTTGGTTTTAGATATCGTTTTACACATTCATCTATTAGCATTATTGTACTTTTATTTTCAATCCCCAAACTAAGATACGAATTATCAAACTTGTCTTTCGACGAAAAGTCTTCTATGGAAGGGACACTATCATTTTAAACCCAAAGGGTGAAATCTTATAGATTTCTCATTCCTTTTGTTTGAATAACTTTCTTCAAAGTCATTTTCCTGACTTTACTGTATGCATTTGATAGTGATATCAATACAAAAGTATAGACATAATTTTTATATTAGCAATAAAACTTGCTTGAGAGTTGGGAAATTGAATGTCGGAAAATTGTTGAAAAAGTCTAATAAGTAAAAAAGGCAACTTGCCATATAATAGCAAATTGCTTTTTGACTTTACGGAAAGGGAGGGATTGGTTTAGCCCTACAAGCCCCATATCTCTAACCCTAAACCTTCTCGAATCGAACCCATCCAGCCCTTCTCTTCGAATACCTCTCACTAATCCTATTACTAAACTGTAGTAAATAAAAAAGCTTTAACCTTTCGGTTAAAGCTTTGCGGAAAGGGAGGGATTCGAACCCTCGATACAGTCATCCCGTATACAGACTTTCCAGGTCTGCTCATTCGACCACTCTGACACCTTTCCAAATGCGATTGCAAATATACAATATTTATCTTCGAAAACTAATTTTTATAGAATTAGATAGATGTTTCTGCCGTTCAAGAGTTAACAATTTTTAAAATTTATAGTGAATCGGAAATGCTACTGACATACTGTTGTCACAGCTAAATATAATTTTGTTCTAACAAATAACAATTTGAATAACATTATTTATTGATTTTAATTATTTAACAGTATGGAAACTACAGCAATTTTAACAAAGGAAGAGTTTTTAAAACATTGGTTAGGTCATCGCGATTTAACACGTCGTACACTTGAAAAATTTCCTGAGAAAGAACTTTTTGAATTTTCGATAGGTGGAATGCGACCATTTTCGGATTTGATTAAGGAATTATTATCGATTGCAGAACCAGGTTTACGAGGAATTGTGGAAAGAAACGATCAGTCTTATGACCATAAACTCGCATTGGATACGAAAGAAGAGCTTCTGGCAAAGTGGGATGCTGACACACCCAAAATCATTGAATTGTTTAATCAGATTCCGGAGGAAGATTTTCACGTTATGCATAACTTATTCGGAGAATATAATTTTCCGATATACAGCAATCTGTTATATTTTATTGACAACGAAATTCACCACCGGGCACAGGGATTCGTGTATCTTCGGGCGTTAGGTATAGAGCCTCCGTTCTTTTGGGATAGACCATAACGTCATCAAAGAAAGAAGTTAACGCAGATGAATGTCTCTACGTATTCAATGACGTAGGGGCATTTTCTATAAACAATTTAAAGCTGAATATTCGAAATTAACTCTTTTATTCTATCCTTTAATTCTGCCGGTTCTAAAATTTTGGCTTCATCTGCAAACATGAGGTACCATCGGGCAAATTCTTGTTCCATATTTTTACACTCGAAAGTCATGATTACGCCGGCATCGGTTATCTCTTCCGATACAAACCCGTAATAGGAGCGTTCCCATTCCATATGACGTGCGTAGATTAAAGGAACACAAATGCGTATAGTTATAGTTGGAGAGGGATCTTCTTTTGCTAGGTAATGTGAAAGCGGTTTATGTTCTTTGGCAAAAGGAGCGGTTGTTAATTGAATTTTCTGAATACGATCGATACGGAATTGGCGATAATCTTTACGTAAATAACAATACGCCATAAAATACCAATAGTTTCCTTGATGAAAAACACCTACCGGTTCGATTTCTCGATGTACGGGATTAGCGGATGAACTGCTTTGATATTCCATATCAACCACTTTATGTTGCGCAATACTTTCAAATAATATAGATAATGCAGAAGGGACATTCTCGTTAAATCGATGTGCAAGAGATCCCATCAACATATTCTCTTCTAATAAGTTGACATTTAGCTTATCACTATAACGAAGATATGCCTTGATTTTATTGAGAGCGGAACTAAAATATCGGAACAAGTCGGGGTCTACAAATTTCTGCATCAACTTTTCCGCCGCCGCGAGTGTTAAAATCTCTTCTCTGGAAAATTTCGTAGGAGGCAATCGATAGCCTTCCACTAAACCGTAGCCGGTGCCGGCTTCGCCATAGATGGGAATACCCGCTTGCTCTAAAGCTTTGATGTCACGATAAATTGTGCGTTGACTAACGCCGAACTGTTCGGCGAGATCCTGTGCCCTTACGATAGGTTTAGCCTGTAGTTGAAAATAAATGGCAATAATTCGGTTAAACCGCTTCGTCACATCCATATGGTAAAAGTAAACATTTTGAAACGAAAGAAGACCAATCCTCGATTGGCCTTCTTTCGTTTTATGGTGTCTATTTTTATCTGGAACAATCGGCTGTCCATATACGACCATCTCGCGCATACGTGATATCCAAACTGGAGGCTGTAATTCGAATGCTTCCAATTTCTCCGTCGCTGAAGACAAGTGTGTTATTGTCTCCTTTTTCCATCGTAATATCACCTAGAGTCGGAATACCGTTCGAAAAATTGAACGTATAGTTGTTACCAACTTTAGTAACGGTGACCGACCCGTTTGGCTCGGAAACATCTTCGTCGTCAGGGCTGTTAAACGAGACAGATCCTTCGTACTTACCTAGAAAGAGATCATTATCTGCAGGATCGTCGTCTTTACTACAAGAGGTAAAAGCGATGAATGTGATAAATAATAAACTTAAAATTTTAATACTCGTTTTCATATATCTATTTTTTAATTATTTACTGTGTGTCACTTAGGTGTTACAATAGAGGTGCCAGTAGATCTCTTAAAAGAGTTTGTTAACAATAATTAACACCTTTTTCACCTCATATTAAATTGCTTTTTTCTGCCTCAAGTCTTTTATCAACTCGTATATTTCTTTTTGAAGTGTTGCTTGGCTTTTGAGGATAGCCATAGTATTTTCAGAAAAATTGTTTTTTGCCGAAAGGATCTGTTTAAAAATGTCCTGTATAATCTCTTCCATCTTTTCACATGCTCTAAGCACCTGTTCCCGGCCGGACACCTCCTTAAATGGATCTCGTTTCTCCCACTTACGGTAGAGCGCACCTGCTGTCCATTCTTTTTCAGAAGGCGACAAGCCTTCTTTTGGCAAGATCACGAGGAGTTCTGATTTAAATTGTTGTGATAGTTGCATACTTTTTTCAAAAAAAGCGATGAGATCCACATCCTTGTCAGAGTCTACTGAAGAAATAGCATTTGTGTAAATTTCTATCCGTTCTGTCAAGATTTGAATTAAGTCTTGTAACTGATCGGTATGTATATTTTCATTGTTTTCCATAAAAAATATGACGTTGTTTATTAAGGGAACAATTTGATGGAGATTCAGTTTAAAAACTACGATAGTTTTTATTGTTGATGTTTTTATAGTGGTTTATCAGAACATCTTGTGGATTCAGTTGTTTTTTTAAATATGTGAGTTTGAATATGGAAACCAATACAATTACAAAAGAGCAGCTTAATAAGCTAGTGGACAGGATAGAAGAGGAATTTCATGAATATTTTACATCCGATAAATCCCAAGTGGATTCCTTGCATGAGTGTTTTTACACTGCTGAAATATATAAAGAGGAGGGGTTGTTGACCCTAGATCAGGATGTATTCCACAAGCTTCCAAAGGACATTCAAGAGAAGACACATGAATTGATAGCGGAGTTTACAAAGGTAGACTGATAAACCGTTATTTTAGTCGGAATAACTTATAGGAAACGATTTACTCGGGGACAAAGAACTTTTTTAACTGAAGAAGGTTCTTAAAATATGGAAGAAAAATTGCCAGGACGACCTATTAGAATTATTAAAAGTGTGGAGGACAAAAGCCTAGGTGTGTTCTCCGAAGAACTTTATAAAACGTGTTCAGACGATGGTGAAGCTGTACTCGTCTTGAAAAAAATTGAGCGAGCTTTTGCTGCTGATCCTGATTACGAGCTTTTACATAACTTAAAAGAGCATGCGTCCGTCAGTTTTAGAAACATCCATACTCGACAAGAGGTACGCTTTTTTCCGGAAGATTAGATGATCAAAAATTATTTTTTCTTCTACTTTAATATAGTCGAAATCGTGTAATGGTCGGAAAGTGCGATACCATCGCCATACGGTATCGCTATCTTATGTGCGGTTCGATAACGATGCTTATTTTCGTTTCCATAAAGCTCTTGATGATAATGGAAATCTTCCTGTACATTGACAATATCAAACCGGTTGATTTTCTCTGAAATTTTTTTCATACTGGAGGCTCGGGAACTTGTTGCAGCTGAAAGAAAATCCGGAAGGCCTGCGACATTGTACGTTAGTAACGATAGTTTACCCTCATCTATCTCTCTTAATTCACTCGTATAAGAGATCAATGCGCTTTAAAATTTCATAAATCATTAATATCCAGTTTCTATTAAGAAAATATGAGATATCTATTTTCGTGGAAACAAACATCTAAGTATATGATAAGAATAGCTTTTTTTGCGGAGATATTGTTTGAAGAGCATGATGGAGCTGCTCGCACCATGTTTCAAATTATCAATAGAATAGACCATGATCGCTTTTCTTTCTTTTTTATTTATGGACAAGGTCCCAAGGAAATTGTCGGGCATCGTTCTATTCGTGTTCCCACCCTCAATATGGGGGTAAATAAAGATTATAGTGTTAGCTTACCTGCATTAATAAGAGGGCGGATTAAGCAAGAATTGGATAATTTTCAACCGCATGTTATCCATATTGCGACTCCTTCTTTCTTGGGTTTTTTTGCTTTACGTTATGCACGATCTCGAAACATTCCGGTCATCAGTCTTTATCATACCAATTTCCTTTCCTACATACCTTATTATTTCCGCAAGGTTCCTACACTTATCAAGCCGGTACAACGTTGGATGACATCCGCTATGCGTCGATTTTACAATCATTGTGATACAGTATATATACCTTCTTGTGCGATGAAGAAGCAGCTGGAAGGTCTAGGTGTACAAAAAGAGAAATTGATCTTATGGCAGCGTGGTATTGATTTAAGGCTTTTCAATCCACAAAAAAGAGACATGGCGTACATACAAGATATAACGGGAAATGATAGACCGAATATTTTATTTGCTAGTAGGCTTGTATGGGAAAAGAATATACAAACGTTGATTGATATCTATAAACGGCTTCGGGAAACACAGCTATCACATAATTTTATTGTAGCGGGTGATGGACCGGCTGGAGAGGAAATGAAACGGCAAATGCCTGAAGCCATTTTTATGGGTAAGTTGCCTCACACCAAGCTTGCAAAATTGTATGCTTCATCTGATGTTTTTATTTTTCCTTCCATATCTGAAACGTATGGGAATGTCGTGGTGGAGGCGATGGCTTCCGGTTTACCCTGCGTCATTGCTGATGGCGGAGGAAGTGCAGATTTAGTACGTCATGGACAGACAGGCTATAAATGCTTACCAAAATCAGCGGGGGATTACCTTATCTACATTCGGATGTTACTCGCCGATCCAACATTACATAAATTTATGCATGATACCGGACTCGCTTATGCACAAAAATTGGATTGGAAAAACTTGACAGATCGCTATTTCGAGGAAGTAACACGATTAGCGTTACAACCGAAAGAACGTATGGTTTGGGCAGCATGCTGATGAATAAAAAGGGACTGAAAGTTTTAATTCTTATCTGTATCGTAGTCCCTATAGTTGTATTTATTTTACAGGTTGACTTCATAGCTGTTTTTCAAGAACTTCAGAAAATAGGTGGTAAATTCGTCATTATCCTAGTCGTCACGTTTTTGGCGTATTTGCTCGGTACGATCGGCTGGTGGGTATGTTTAGGTTCACAACGAAATCATCTTTCACTATGGCAACTCTTCGGTATTCGGCAGATAGGCGAAACGGTTGGACTCTATAATCCATCGAGTGTAATAGGAGGGGATATATTAAAGCGTGAAATGTTGAAATCCTATAGAATTTCAGACAATAATGCCGCTGAATCTGTAGTAATATCGCGTGTTACGGCTGTTTTATCACAATTATTACTTTTCATTCTAGCCTTATGCTGGTTACTGGCTACCGTGGGCAACCAGCTTCAGATATTTTGGTTATACGGCATACTCATCTTGACAATCTTGTTGCTTTCGCTAAAAATATTGTTTTTCTATCTGCTAAGCCAAAATCGAATAGAGCAAGTTAGCCGTAATGTCCCGCTTAACTTATGGAAACGTCTAAAGGGAGTGGTCTCTAATTTGGTGGCTCAAACACAATGCTTTTTCAGACACAAGAGCTCACTTTTTTGGTGGTCATATTTTTTTTTCTGTTTACATTGGTTAGTGGGAAGTATGGAATTTTATTTTATTCTTCGTTTTCTAGGTTATGACGTCCAATTGATACAAGGCGTATTGTTAGATATGGGCGTTATCATGATTAAAAGTATAGGTGCATTTATACCTGGGCAAATAGGTATCGAGGAGTTGGGTAATAAAGTGGTATTGGCTGGTATTGGTATCTCCGCTGCCACCGTTTGGGTCACTGTATCTATATTACGCCGTGCACGCCAGTTATGTTGGATTTTGATAGGGGCAATCTGTTATATGCTCGTTCGAAAAACCGATACACTTAAAGTTTTCAAACATGGAAATCCTGTTCGTCAGTCATAAATATCCTCCTACTACAGGAGGAATGGAAAAGCAGAGTTTTGAGTTGATTGAGGGAATGCGAGCCTATGCTACTGTTCGGAAAATTGTCTATACACAAGACGAAAGCTACTTTCAGTTTTTCCGTAAATTGAACGGTCGTATTCTAGCCATGATACATCGATATCCTAAAATAGGCGTTGTACATTTCAACGACGGACTGATAGCAGCGGTTAGTCTTTGGCATGTCGGTTAT
Source organism: Sphingobacterium chuzhouense (assembly GCF_014692525.1). Lineage (GTDB taxonomy): Bacteria > Bacteroidota > Bacteroidia > Sphingobacteriales > Sphingobacteriaceae > Sphingobacterium > Sphingobacterium chuzhouense. Next base: position 74,023 of record NZ_JACNYL010000003.1, on the reverse strand, counting down.
AGCCATCTACGGAGAGTGGTCACACTTCATGGGCTTGATGTAGTTTTCCCTCTGAAAGTCTATCAACGTTTTATTTTTCCACGATTTAATCGATATGATCATATTGTCGCTGTTAGTACGGCTACGGCTGCTGCCGCTATCCAACGTGGGATAAATTCGGAAAAGATCTCTGTCATTGCGAATGGTATTAGTCATCAGGTGGCGCCGAAAAGCTCTATCGCAGAATGGAAAAAATTTCAACATACGTATCACTTACCAGCCGGAAAGAAAATCCTAATGACTTTGGGACGTCCGGTTAAACGTAAGGGATTCTCATGGTTTATCCGTGAAGTATTACCTCTTTTACCGGACGATTTCTATTTGGTTATGGCAGGGCCATTTTTTAGAGAAGTCCAGCCAATTGAAAAATGGGTGTCGCGGTTGCCCCAGCGCTGGCGAGACCTCTATATGTTATTTATGGGTTATTCTTCAGACCAAGAGGCATTACGTGAGCTAATATGTAATCCTGCCTATTCGTCGCGGGTGAAACATGTAGGGAACTTGCCTGAAACGGAACTTGGAATACTTTTAAGCCATGTAGAAGCCTTTTTAATGCCCAATATCCAGGTCGAAGGGGATATGGAAGGCTTTGGTTTGGTATGCTTAGAAGCAAGCGCCTCTGGAACAACTGTTTTGGCTGCCGCACTGGAAGGCATTACTGATGCTATACAACATCTTAAAAACGGAATACAGATAGAATCAGAAAATGCCAGTGCTTGGTCGCAAGCTATACAGGAATTATTGAACGACAAAGATAAACTACAGCAGCGTCATGCTTTTAGAACCTATACTTTAACCCATTTTGGTTGGAGGAAAATGGTGAGTGAATACGCAAACCTATTCAGGGAATTGATTATAAAATAAAAAGAGACTGTTTGCAAAAACAGTCTCTTTTAACTTTTTATCTTATCAAACAGTATTAAACGCTCTCTTGGTTTAAATGTTGTTTGTAGATTGCTTTCTTAATCTGGGTACGACGAGTTACTGATTTTTTCTCGTATGCTTGACGAGAACGAAGTTCACGTAATACACCAGTTTTTTCAAATTTCTTCTTGAAACGTTTCAACGCTCTGTCTAAAGATTCTCCTTCTTTTACATTTACGATAATCATGCTTTTAAATACCTCCTTTCGTGCCCTTTTAATTTTTGTGTGTGCAAAGATAGATAAATAATCCATATGTTAAAAGGAATTATTAAAGAAATGTCTACAATGCGAGCCTTTTCACAATTTCTTCCAACGGTTCCTCTTTGCTACACAGTGTAGTACGGAATCCCAATTTTTCTGCTGCTTCCAAATGTTGAGAGCTATCGTCAATGAACAATGTCTCTGTTGGCAAAATATCTGTATCGGCAACTAGATGCTCAAAAATTTCTTTTTCGGGTTTACGTAATCCCATTAGATGCGAATAATAAGCTTTTTCAAAGAACACCGAATTGCTCGGAACACCATATTTTTCCTGAATATACTTCATACAATATGCATAATGGATTTCGTTGTTATTACTTAACAAAAATGTTCTGTACTTTGTTTGTAGGTACTCCAATATTTCATGTTTGCCGTCCGGAACACCAATTAGCAACGCATTCCAAGCATCATCGATCTGTTCGTCTGTTAAGTCCGGTCGGTTCGAACGCGTTCGAATACCATCTCTAAATACAGAAGCAGTAATTTCCCCTCGATCAAAAGCGTCGAATAGGGAGTCTTGAGCGCGATGCCCAAAGAAACTATCTACATTTTTGATACCCAAGGATATAAAAGCTTCGTGTACACGAGCGAAGTCAATCATAAAAATGACATTACCGTAATCGAGTATAATATTTTTAATTTTTTGCATGGAAAATTTTGTTTTCTCCCTGTAAATATCGATAATTGCATCGTCAAAACAGAACAGTAGTTACACTTTTGGCAGATTAATAAAAACGCTGCGCCTATAGCTCAGTTGGTTAGAGTAGAAGACTCATAATCTTTTGGTCCCTGGTTCGAGCCCAGGTGGGCGCACCCAAGTGGGCAAATCCGAATTTTCGAGATTTGCCCTTCTTTTTTTTATATTTAATTCTTTGTTTATCAGGTAGATAAATTGAAAGAGGTCAGTTGTTTCTGCGGTTCGATCTTTTATTTCTTCAAAAGTGAATTTTTTAGGATACATCGAACCAATAATTTTCCTTTTTTGCTCATTGTTTGATTTACAGTACATTACGTCAATTCTCGTCAATGTATGAATTGCGGAATCAACAATTGGTTCGAGGTCCGGTATCTTGGCCATCTTACCATCTAATTCCGAAAGTTCAGCTTCCAATACGTTGATTTTATGTTCGGTTTCCGCTTTAATGGTTTTATAATCTACAGCGTCTATATCATCAGCCAATAACAATTCACGTGCTTTGGTCAGCTTATTGTACAATTCGGTAATCTGTGCGATATGCTTCTTTTTTGCTTCTCGTCGATGCTGCGAGGAATTGCTATACACATCCAATATTACTACTTTAAAAATCTCAGCAGCCTTTTCGTTTAGGTTATATTCGCTCAATGCCGAAACAAAGGTGTCATTAACTTCTTCAGCCTTTTTTCGATAACCGCAGGCTGAAGAGCAGTGATAATAATGATAATACCCCGATCTACCTTTCGACGCACTTCCTGTCAATATCCTCTCGCATCTGGAACAACCTAAAAATCCCCTAAGAGGAAGCGTATCCATAGAGGTAATTGATGTGTTAAAGGCTCGTTTGCGTCCATCCAGTACATCCTGTACCTGATAAAACAAAGCTTCCGAAATCAATGGCTCATGTAATCCTGGAACCATGTGTCTTTCCTCATCCTTGTATTTTGGTACGACAATCTTTCCACAGTAAACAGGATTTCGTACAACCATTAAAAATGCATTTTTGCAACAGTTCAATCCCTTTTCTCGTGCTTGCTTCCATACCTGTTCTGTAGAGTACCTACCTTGCTTAAGTTCCTTAAACGCCCATTTTATGATCGAAGCTTGTGGTTCTTTTGGGACAATTCGTTTTAGCCCGCCTTCCAATGTGCGGTTTACATAGCCCATAGGTGCAGTTGCCATAAAACGCCCTTCCTTTCTTGCCCTGCGCATCCCATAGAATACATTCAGTGCCCTACGGTCGTTCTCGATTTCGGGAGCTGTTAAATAGATGGCGAGCATCATCTTATTTTCTGGCACTGTCATGTCCAACGGCTGTTCTACGGCCTGCGGTTCTACACCAAGGCTTTTAAGCGTACTGATCACCTGATAGGCATCGGATGCATTCCTACTGAACCTATCCCATTTGGTAAACAGGACAAGATCCGATTTATTTTTGTTTTTACGTAAGAATGTTAGAAGCTTTCTCCACTCGGGTCGATTGAACGTTTTTGCAGAATGATCTTCATAGATCACCTTACGAACAGTGATACCGTTTATTTCACAATATTTTCGCAACACTTCTTCCTGGTTTCGCTGGGAATATCCCTTGTCCGCCTGTTCGTCGGTACTCACGCGAATGTACAGATCTGCGATCAAAATCCTTGCTGTTACATCTCTTTTGTTCATTTCTTAAAGTTCTGATCCACAACTAATTTAGCTAAAAAATACAGGAAATCCAACAACTCTTCTGCTTTTTTTTCTGACATTTCAACACCGCTTTTCTTCAGTATTTCAACAGCTTTTTTAGGGGTAATATTGCGCTTTTCAATCCACATTATGTCTCCTTTTGGGATACAATAATCTCACGAAAAGAAGTGACAAAATCCCATATGGGAAAAATAAAAATGGACGGTAAAAATATCCCATATGGGAAAATGCGATCAGCATGTTTGCCAACTTTGGATACAGTAAAGCAAACAGCAAAACCATGAAAGCAAGCAAAAAAGTACCCCATTTGAAAGGCCGTCATTTCAACGGCAGACCCTATCCGAAAATCAGACGTGTCCGACAGGAACCCCGTAAAAAAATCCGACAACTCCTGCGGTCATTTGTCCCGATGAACCGAACAGAAAGCGAGGAACAGGACGAGAAGAAAATTCAGATATGACAACAGCTTTTTATCCAAATTTTTCAAACAATCCATTAATTACAAACCAACGTTCCGAAGCACTTTCGTTAGGTGCTTTACGGCCCACGACGGTGGGCAGCAAGATGTATTTTCGTATACGAAAACATCTTGCCGTCCATACGGCCGGTGACCTCGCTGCGGAACTTGCGAGGTCTGGAACCTTCCAAAAAGATGTATCAAAATGCCAAGAAAAAAGCTTGCGGAAACCGATGAGCTGTTAAGCCATCCCATTATCCTACGCGTTACCGAAACCGTCTTCAAGAGACTTGAAAAAATACAGCGCGAAAGCGATTGCCGGAGTGTCGGCGAGGTTGCGCGTAAGATAATTTCAAAAGAGCGGATCAACTGCTTCCACCGTGACATCTCGATGAACGCACCTATGGAGGAAATGGCACTGATCCGCAAGGAACTCAAGGCCATCGGCATCAACATCAATCAACAGACCCACCGTTTTCATACCAGCCAGAGCGAATCCGAACGTGCGTTCTATGCCATGAAAACAGCAAAGATGTACCAAGAGGTGGGTACAAAGGTCGATGAGCTATTGGCGATCATCTCTAAACTCGCAGAAAAATGGTTGCAAAAATAATCAGCGGAAAGAGTATCCGGGGGATACTCCATTACAACGAGGACAAGGTACAGGAAAAACAGGCGAAACTGATTCTGGCCAGCGGTTTTGCCACGGACATCAATGATCTAAGTCTTGCACAGAAACTGCAACGCTTCCAGAGCCGTACCATGCTCAATGCCCGGGTCAAGACCAACGCCCTGCACATTACGCTCAATTTCGATGCGCAGGACAGACTGGACGATGCAAAGTTACAGCAGATTGCAACCGCCTATATGGAACGCATCGGCTTTGGCGACCAACCTTATTTAGTTTACCGGCATACAGACGCCGCCCACAGCCATATCCACATTGCTACGACCAATATCAAGGCTGACGGCGAACGTATCGACATTCATGGCATCGGACAGACACTATCCGAAACAGCAAGAAAGGCACTCGAAAAGGAATACGGTCTGGTGCCGGCCGAAGGCAGGCAAACCAGCAATACTCTGGGTATCAAGGCCGCCGATATAGAAAAAGCTGTATATGGCAAAACCCTCACCAAAAGAAGCATAACCAATATTGTGAATGCTGTCATCCGCAGTTATGCGTTCACGTCTCTTGCCGAGTTTAATGCGATAATCCAGCAATTCAACGTAACCGCTGACCGTGGCAGGGAACACACAGCCATGTTCCAGAAAAATGGATTGATATACAGCATTATCAATGAGAAAGGCGAACAGGTCGGCATTCCGATCAAGGCCAGTGCTATTTATGGCAACCCGACCTTATCCGGTCTCCAAAAGAAATTTGAACAGGGCAAAGAAAAGCGCAAACCCCATAGGGAATCCCTAAAGTCAACCATTGACAGCCTTTTTAAAAAATACAGATCGATCACCAAAGCCACTTTTATAGCAGAACTGGCAAGGCAAAATATCCACGTAATCTTCAGGCAGAATGAACAGGAACTTACCTACGGAGTGACCTTTATCGACAACAGGCATAAGACGGTTTTTAACGGTAGCGATCTGGGTAAGGCTTACAGTGCAAAAGCCATCATCGAACGTTTTGGCACCACGGACAAAATATTGATCCCGGAAAAGAAAGCCTATCTCAAAACTCCACAGAAGACCAGCTACCTCAAAAAGGAGACAAATGCCAAAAGCTATCTGAAAACACCAACGCAAGCCCCATACATAAAGGGGATGCTGGACAAAACCCACACCGATTACAGTCTGGGCATACCACGCAAAAGGAAAAAAAAGAAACGATTTCCCGAACAGGATCACGGGCAGGAACAAAACATATAACAGTCCCCAATTCAATAATCCCCATCACTTAATACTAAAATCATGCAAACAGGAGAAGATATTCAAGGATTACGCAAGATTGCCGATTTCACCCGTCTTATCAGCCTTTTTATACTTACCATTCATTTTTACCTCAGTTGCTATCCGGCATTCAGCCAGTGGGGATTTACCGCGGAAATTACCGACCGTATTACAGAAAATATTGCCAAAACAGGTCTGTTTGACGGTATCTGGAAACCCAAGCTCGCCGCATTGCTTTGCCTGTTCATTTCCCTGATTGCCGTAAAGGGTAAAAAGGAAGAAAAGATACAACTACGACCCATTATCGCGTACCTGCTCACCGGAATGCTCCTGTATTTTATCAGTAGCGTATGTTTCCTTCTTAAAGCCGAGATTTCCATCGTAACTTTATGTTACATCGCTTTGACCGGTATAGGCTATCTGCTGATTCTTACGGGAGGCACGTTGCTCTCCAGATTGATCAGGAACAGACTAGATAACGACCCGTTCAACACGGATAACGAAACCTTTCCGCAGCAGGAAGAGTTGCTGGAAAATGAATATTCGGTCAACCTACCGATGGTGTACAACCTTAAAGGCAAACGAAGAAAAGGCTGGATCAATAATGTTGCCCCTTTTCGCAGTACGCTCGTGTCAGGTAGCGGTGGAGCGGGCAAGACCTATTTTGTCATCCGCCATGTGATCGACCAGCACATCAGAAAGGGCTTTTCCATGTTCTTATATGATTTTAAGTTTGATGACCTGACGACCATAGCGTACAACAAACTTTTACTGTACCACAGAAACTATCCGGTAAAACCTACTTTTTACATTATCAACTTCGAAGATCTGACACGTACCCATCGCTGTAATCCGCTCGACCCGACCAATATGGACGATATTACAGACGCTACAGAAGCCAGCCGCACGATCATGTTGGGCCTAAACCGCGAGTGGTTAAAGCGAACTGGCGATTTTTTCGTGGAATCCCCAATCAACTTCTTAACGGCAGTCATCTGGTACCTGCGCAGGTATGAAGACGGCAAATACTGCACATTGCCCCATGTTATCGAACTGATGCAGACCGATTACGATAAGCTGTTCGCCATATTGGAAACAGAGGAAGAAATCAAGGGATTGATCAATCCCTTCATTTCGGCCTACCACAACAAGGCGATGGCACAGCTGGAAGGCCAGATTGCATCGGCCAAGATTGGTATGGCCAGGTTATCATCACCTCAATTGTACTACGTGCTTTCGGGTAACGATTTTACGTTAGATATCAATAACCCCAAAGCACCGAAGATTGTCTGCATGGGTAACAATCCGCAGAAGATACAGACCTATGGAGCCGTCTTATCTCTATATGTAAACCGTCTGTTGAAGCTGGTCAACAAGAAAGATAAGCTCAAATCCAGTCTGGTGTTTGATGAATTTCCGACCTTGACGGTAGACATCATCCCCACGATTTCCACTGGCAGAAGTAATCGGATTGCTGTTACCTTGGGTATTCAGTCAGTAGATCAGTTAAAGAAAGACTACGGCGGAGACCATGCAGACGTGATATCCGGGATTTCGGGGAATATTATCAGCGGACAGGTCACCGGTGACAGCGCAAAGAAGCTTGCTGAAACTTTCGGTAAGATCGTGCAGGACAGGCAGAGCATGAGTATCAGTAGTAGCGATACATCCATTTCCAAGTCCACACAAATGGACTATGCTATTCCCGCATCCAAGATTGCGACCCTGTCATCCGGCGAATTTGTTGGCATAGTGGCTGATACGCCCGACCAGCCGATCAAATTGAAAATGTTCCATTGTGAGATACAGAACGACCATGCGGGCATCAAAGCAGAAGAAGACGGCTATAAATCCATCCCTGTAATCGAGCCTGTCACAAAGGAGGACATACAGGAAAATTATAAAAAGATAAAACGTGAAGTGGAGGAACTTATCAATAGAGAACTGACTTTGATCAATGCCCAACATATTTGGGAAGAATCGTCCTTAAAAACGGACGAACACGCAATACCATCTAAAGAAAACGATGGACATACCGTGTCGATGTAAAGAGATAGAGTTTTGCTATATTTCTTTTGCTGTTTATATCCTTTTTAACGATATAAACTGGATAGGGATTTTAGAGGGAAGTTGCAGAAAGTCAACCTCATCGAAGATTATCGGGTTATATTAAACGTCAAGGATATATTCTTGTTTTTGATTTTTAATAAAAATTTGTCACCTGTTTGGACAAATTACGCATGACGTCTGTTTTAATAAATTAAAGTAAGAAGACAGAGCGACGAACTGGCTTTTGCTATAATTATAAACCAAGTATAAATGAGAAAAAATAAGATTTCCTTTCTAAACGACGGCAACGGTTACAATCAGCCGATGATAATGCTAATTGCTTTATTTTTTATGTGGGGGTTTGTAACCTGTATGAATGATATTTTGATTCCACATTTCAAAGCCCTTTTCCAATTAAGTTATTTTGAAGCAATGTTAGTCCAGTTTTCTTTTTTTGGAGCCTACTTTATCGGATCACTTGCCTATTTTGTCATCTCTTATGTTTATAAGGACCCGATTAATGTGATCGGATACAAAGGAGGAATTCTATTGGGACTTTCGCTGTCTGCGGCGGGCTGTTTTTTGTTCTATCCGGCGGCCAGCATCGGTATATACGGGATTTTTCTTTTTGGCTTGTTTGTATTGGGACTGGGCTTTACACTTCTACAGATTTCCGCAAACGCTTACGTTACGCTACTTGGAAGCACTGCCGGTGCATCCAGCAGGCTCAATTTGGCTCAGGGATTTAACTCTTTGGGAACGACTTTAGCTCCCATTTTAGGAGGGTACCTGATGTTTGAATTATTTACAGGTACCACGGTAGACGCGTCTGGATCTACAGGGATTTCCTATATCCTCTTTGGTCTGTTGTTTTTACTATTTGCCACAAAAATTTATTTCACCAAACTGCCCGAATTTAAGTCGACCTCACCCATAGAAAGAGGATTGGGGGCTTTGGCTTTTCCCCAACTGAGAGCAGGTATTTTTGGTATTTTTTTTTATGTTGGAGCCGAAGTGGCTATCGGCAGTTTTATAATTAGTTTTATCAATGAGCCCGATGTGCTCGGAGCTGGAGAATATATCGGTAAAAATTATTTGGCACTATACTGGGGAGGAGCCATGATCGGACGATTTGCGGGTGCTATTTGGCTCAATGGAAAGATCGGAGTAGCACGACGGATCGTTTTTATGATTGCCGCTATGGCCTCCGTATTTTTGCTCATTTATACTTTGGTGGATATCCCATTTGGTGAAGTTGCATATTTCCTACTGTTCATGTTGGCAAATTGTTTGATCTTCATGTTGTCAGGGTCATATTCTGCGCGAGTTCTGATGTTTTTTGCACTGGCCAATATAGCTTTGATTTGCTGTACCATCTTTGGACAGGGAGCTTGGTCACTATGGTCGTTGATCGCTGTAGGGTTATTTAATTCCGTGATGTGGTCCAACGTATTTACATTGGGTATACACGGTTTGGGTAAACATACAGGACAGGGGGCATCGCTGTTGGTGATGGGAATTTTGGGAGGAGCCCTTGTACCGATCATGCAAGGATTGTTGGCAGATGTCGTGGGACTAAGACAATCTTTCTGGATTCCGGGCTTGTGTTATGTTTATGTGGCTGTTTATGGAAGTATGTTTATTGGTAAAAAGAAGATTGTATCGGATTTAGCGGTTAGAGGACACTAATGGCTTTTATTTCAATGATTTTGTCTCTATTGTTTGGCCATAAATGTGTAATTTAGTGTTGTTCTTTACAGTCTAAGGAGGGGTAGAGTTTTTTATATGGATGATGCATTGTTAAAACGTTTAAATCAGGGAGAAGAGCCTGCGTTTGATTATTTCTTTCATCGCTTTTTTCCGTTGATGGTTACTTTTGCAAGGCGATTCGTTGTCGATGAAGTTCTCGCTGAAGAAATTGTGCAGGACGTATTTTACAAGGTTTGGGAAAGAAGAGACAGCTTCACAGACGTTCAAGCCCTAAAAGCCTTTTTGTACATCTCCACAAAAAATGCGTCATACAACGAGATTAGCAAACTCCAAAATCGTCACAAACATCAAACGGCATATGCATCAGAAAAAGCGATGGCCGAGGAGCCCATTTTACAAGATATCGTCCGAATAGAAGTCTGCGCATCCCTTTCCACCGCAATCCGCTCATTGCCTGAACAATGCCAGAAAATTATCCAATTATTGTTCGAGGAGGAAAAGAAGCCTATGGAGATTGCTGATGAATTGGGGATCTCCGTCAGTACTATCAACAGTCAAAAAGCCAGGGGCTTGATGCTTTTAAGGCAACGTCTTGAGGGAAAGGATCTGGATCTATTGTTGCTCTTGATCGCTATGGATTATTGGCAGTTCTGATCCATACTGTAAACTTTTTGAAAAAAATCTTTCTTTTCTTTGGACATAATCCGATCATATCTGTTTCTACTTATATAGAGGATGGAAGCTACATAGGTAGTGAATTACAATAACCAGTCATGAACGATAAACACTTGCACCACATATTTACTATTGTGTCGCTTATTGAAAAGCACATGGACGGCACGTTGACTGCTGAAGAACAAAAAAATCTTTTTGAGTGGCTATCTGAACCTGCCAACAAAGCTTTGCTTAACGATGTTCTGCAACCAGGTTCCCTGGAGAAGTTTGAAGAATCCTACCAATCTATAGATACCCTTGCTGCTCTTACACGCTTTAAGAAGCGCTATGAATTGAAACAAAGAGGAAAAACGGTATCGATCTTTAAATGGGTAGCTTCTATCGCATCTCTCATCGCTATAGTCTGGACATTTGGATGGCTTATGTACGAGAGAAAGGACTCACCAACGGAACTTGGCAAGATTGAATACACTTCGTTGTCCCATGACATAGAGGCTGGCGGCAATCGTGCACTACTTACTTTGGCAGACGGTCGCACTATAAGTCTTAGCGAAGGACAGGAAGGGATATTAATTAAAAATGGAGAGATCACTTACCAAGATGGGTTGACAGAAGTGATGGAGCTCTCTGACAATGATGTCGAAGAGTTCGTGTTAACGACGCCAAGGGGAGGTACGTATGCCGTTACGTTGCCTGACGGGACCAAAGTGAGGCTTAATGCCGGATCCACATTAAAATATCCAAGCAGATTTGTAAACGATGAACGATTTGTCGAATTATCGGGAGAAGCATATTTCGATGTGGCAAAAGTAGAAAAACCTCGATCAAATAATAGAGAGCCAGTACAAATAATCCCATTTAAGGTGAAGACAAAGGGACAATTGGTAGAGGTTCTGGGAACCGAATTTAACATTTGCGGATATGATGATGAGTCTGATGTTCGTACAACTTTAGTCGAAGGCTCTGTTCGTTTGCGTTCAGCGGACAACTATGTTTCGTCAGTTGTGTTGAAACCCGGTCAGCAAGGTATCGTTCGAGATGATAATACCGAGATTTCAGTCCGACCGGTCGATACTGAGATCTACACTGCATGGAAAGATGGCTTCTTTTATTTTAACAATATGCCGGTTTATGATCTGATGAAGCAGGTGGAAAAATGGTACGATGTGGAAGTGGAATATAAAGCAAGTATCCCGAAAGAAACTTTTAGCGGAAAGATCAAGCGAAGTACGTCTCTTATGGGGCTATTGGAAATTCTTCAGGTTTCTACAATCGCTGTGAAGTTGCAAGACAAAAAATTGATAGTGTACTAAATACGATAAAATAAAATACAACCAAATTATAAACTAATTAAAATCAATGATATGGATATAAAGATATAACGACATAATGGAAAAGGGAAGTGCGGCTAACACTTCCCCATAGTTCCGCTAACCAAAATAAAATTTGTTAACAAAACACTTGATAATTATAAAACTAATGAAAAGAAATCATTTTTTCTTCATTTTGGGGGGAAATATACCAGCTATATATAGTAACCATCAACTGAAACGCATTATGAAGCTAATCTTTTTCTTGTCGATTATTCTCTGTGTGCATGTAAGTGCTTCCACGAAAGCGCAGACAATAACGTTAGACTCAGAAAATGAGCGAATGGATCAGGTATTCAAAAAAATCGAAAGACAAACCGAATTTGTCGTAGTTTATAACGATCGTTTTTTGAAACCCTCCAAACTTGTTTCGATCAAGGTTCAAAATGAACCTTTGTCTAAAGTCTTAGAGCAACTGTTGCATCCATTGTCACTGACCTACCAGATAACCGAGAACAACATCGTGATAAAACCATTGGCTCAGCATGCAAATACGACCAACAAGGAACCGACCGTCGATCAACAACAGGTCATTACCGGGCAAATTAAGGATAACAAGGGAGTGGTTCTTCAGGGAGTGACGATCAGTGTGAAAGGCTCTTCAGCGACGGCAGTATCGGATGCAAGTGGGAATTATCGTCTTCGATTTTCCGGCAGTTCTGGTACACTTGTTTTTTCCATGTTGGGATACAAAACAATAGAGCAGGAAATAGAAGGGCAAACCAGTGTCAACATAACATTAGAACAGCTAACCCTAGAGTTGGATGAAGTCGTGGCGGTGGGATACGGCACAGTTCGTAGAAGAGACCTAACCGGATCGGTGGGTTCTGTCAGCGGTTCGGACTTAAAAGATATTCCGGTCACTTCCGCAGCAGAAGCTATTACTGGACGTATTGCGGGTGTGCAGATTACTAAATCTGAAGGCTCACCGGATGCCGATTTCAAGATTCGGGTTCGAGGTGGTGGATCCTTAACGCAGGACAATTCCCCTCTTTACATATTGGACGGGTTTCCGATAGACAATATCAATGATATATCACCTACCGATATTGCTTCGGTTGACGTGTTGAGAGATGCCTCCGCAACGGCCATTTATGGTGCACGTGGTGCAAATGGTGTTATTTTGATCACCACAAAAGTCGGTACAGAAGGAAGAGGCAGAGTTGCCTATAACAATTTTCTCGGGGTCAAACATATTACCAAGACTTTAGATGTCCTTGATCCCTATGAGTACGTGTTTTGGCAATATGAGGTTGATCAGGTTTCTACTCAAGTGTCTTCATTCGAGCGCTTCTACGGCTCTTTTCAGGACATTGACCTCTACAAGCAGATGACCGCCATCGATTGGCAAGACCGGGTGTTCGGCCGAACAGGTACAAGTGGCTTTCACAATCTGGCTTTTTCCGGAGGACAAAGGGGAACACGCTATAACATCAGCTTGACCCGTAATGATGATGAGGAGATCATGTTGGAATCAGGCTCTGCACGGACAAACCTAAATGTACGCACGACCAACAAGATCAATGATTGGCTGTCGGTAGATCTTAATATGATGCTTTCGGATCAAGCTATTAGAGGAGCTGGCACATCTGCCAATGGCCGTCTGCCACATGTGGTTCAATATCGACCTGTACATGGTTTATCAGAGTATATTGACCCGGACTTGGCTGATCCCGGAGATTTTGAAGTATCCACGTTGTATAATCGTGACCCGGTTAAACAGACGCAAGATGACTACCGGCGCTCCAAACGTTTAAACTTTAACTTCAATGGAGCCGCAAACATACAGTTGAGCAAAAATTTACGCTATAGGTTTGAGTATGGCAATATATATAGGGAAATGACCAACCAAAACTTCTATGGATTAAATACAATCAATGTAAATGAGTACGGCGGCCTTCCTTTTTCTCGGATTGCAAAGACAAATTCACAGCGTTATAGGTTGGCAAATGTACTTACATATAATAAGCGGAACATCCATTCCGGAGGAAATCTAACAGCAACTTTGGGACAGGAGCTTGTATCTGAAAAGGCAACATCAATCACCGATGTTTCCCGGTATTTTCCGATGTACATCGATCCGGTGTCAGCTTTGAGCATGATGCAGTTGGGTACGCCAGATCCTACACTGACATTCGACAATCCAGCTGACAAGGTAGCTTCATTTTTTGGTCGTGCGAATTATGACTATCTCGGCAGATACCTCCTCTCAGCGACACTTCGGGCTGATGGATCGAGTAAATTTGCCGAAGGCAACCAGTGGGGATATTTTCCATCGGTTGCACTGGCTTGGCGCATCAATGACGAGGCGTTTATGTTCCGGACAGAAGAATGGCTTAGTGATCTTAAATTGAGAGTGAGCTATGGCCAATCGGGCAATAATAGGATCACGGATAATGCCTGGCGAAAGACCTTTACCGTGAATACGGGTAATATATTCATGTCAGGCGATGAAAGCACTCGTACACCTTTTTTGACACCTGACGGAGTACTTTCAAATCCCAGACTACGGTGGGAAACTACTGAAACAAGAAATATAGGCCTAGATTTTGGACTATTCAAGCAGCGTTTTACGGGTTCGGTAGAAGTCTACAAAAACACTACACGAGATCTGCTGATATCAGCCACTATCCCTTCCAGCACCGGTTATACCAATCAATGGCAGAATATTGGACAAACGTCCAATAGAGGGTTGGAATTGACATTGAGTAGCAAGATCGTTGATAAACAAGATTTTAGCTTATCGGCGTCCGCTAACATAGCGTTTAACAGGAACAGGATTGACAAACTTGGCGAAGCAAAGGAATGGGAACAGATTAGTATGTGGTATGGCTGGGTGGGAACCGGAACCATCGCAGGCGATTATCTGGTCCGGGAAGGAGGCCAGATCGGTGAAATGTACGGTTATGTGACGGATGGCATGTATTCATTTGATGATTTTAACTACGACCCAACGGCTACAAACTTCCGTCAGCACTATACGCTGAAAGACGGTATACCGTCCAATCAGGATCTTTTAGGATTGAGTCAGTCAATGTTTTGGCCGGGAGCGCTGAGGTTCAAGAACCTGAACGACGACGCGATCATAGGTCCGGACGATAGAACTGTGATTGGAAATGCAAATCCTAAACACACAGGCGGTATCAACTTTACGGCACAATATAAAGGCGTGGATGTATCGGCGTTTTTCAACTGGGTGTACGGCAATGATATCTACAATGCCAATAAGATATTTTTTACCAGCCAACCGTTTGGCTATCGTTACAGGAACCTACTGGGTATAATGGGCTCCGAAGACCGGTTCACGTACTACAACCAAGAGACTGGCGCACTGGTCAGTGATCCGGCTGCATTGGCAGAAATGAACAAAGACGCTAAGCTGTGGTCTCCCGGAATGGGTACCATGCAGCTCCATTCCTGGGCTATTGAGGATGGATCATTTCTTCGGTTAAATACCCTTACGGTAGGATATTCATTTCCTTCCAGAGTTTTGAACAAGCTGAAGTTAAGTCAGTTGCGTTTATATG
The DNA here is from genome assembly GCF_014692525.1 of Sphingobacterium chuzhouense. Taxonomy (GTDB): domain Bacteria; phylum Bacteroidota; class Bacteroidia; order Sphingobacteriales; family Sphingobacteriaceae; genus Sphingobacterium; species Sphingobacterium chuzhouense. The sequence continues at coordinate 58,722 of NZ_JACNYL010000003.1, read as the reverse complement.
CTTCAGGATATAATCTTTGGACATGGACCAATTATTCTGGATATGACCCCGAAGTGGATGTGGCGCGCCGTACGCCATTGACCCCTGGTGTGGACTGGAGTGCTTACCCCAGAAGCAGAACATATAACGTGGGTATAAATGTTGGATTTTAAATTATGACAATGATGAAAAGAAATATAGTATTTGGAATTTGTTTTCTGGTCTTTGGAATTTTTACAGCCTGTAAGGATTACTTAAAGACTGAATCCAATTCAATATTCACGGAAGAAAATTCCTTTTCGAATGTAGATTTTGCGGAGAAGGTGGTAAACGGTGCTTATGATAACCTGGCTTCTGTACAATTATTTGGATCTTTTTTCCTTTGGTACAATGCTGACTCCGATTTAGAATTTGTAGTCGCTGCAAATAATGGCGGTACGTTTAACATTGCCCATTATGATGCCAATCCGGGAATTGCCAATATGAGTACATGGTGGAATCTACTCTACTCCTCCATAGAAAGGGCAAATATCTGTATAGACAATCTGCCGAAGAGCCCGATATGGGAGGGTGAACATGCTGCACAGGCACGACGGATCTATGGAGAAGCTGTTACGCTACGGGCACTATGCTATTTTGAGCTGATCAAGATCTTTGGTGATGTACCGTTCAAAGTAACGTCCACTCAGGCAGAAGACGATTATTACCTTCCGAAGACCGATCGGGATGAAATTTACGAATTTCTGATTCAAGATCTTAAAGATGCCGAGAATTATCTCCCCTGGATGCGTGAGACCGGCACGGCGGAAAGAGTAAACAGAGGTTTCCTCAAAGGATTACGCGCCAGAATGGCTTTAGCGTATGCCGGATATTCGCTCCGCAACAAGACCCTTGAAACTCGGAGAGGCCGTCATTGGGAAGACTACTACCAAATTGCTAATCTGGAGTGCAAAGAACTGATAGATAGCTACGAACACAATCTAAACCCAAGTTTCGAGAATGTCTTTAGAACTCTGCACGCATACTCTCAAGATGTTGCAAATAAAGAAGTCATGTTCGAGATTGCGTTTGGTCGGTTGATAAGTGGTCGTATTGGCTATGATATCGGAATGCTTTTCGGGTTTACTGTCCCATCAGCCAAATATGGGCGTGGCGTAGGCACTATCCGAACCTCTCCTTACTACTATTATTCCTTCGACAGAGAGGATACTCGTAGAGATGTTTCTGTGGAGCTATATACTTATGGTCTATCGGGATTTGCCGATGTACAACGCTTAATTTCCGGTGGGGGTACGGAATTTCGTCCTACAAAATGGCGAAAGTCTTGGATCAGCCCGGCAATGGGAGGGGAAAATCAGACGGCGCAATATACCGGTGTAAACTGGCCGATCATGCGCTATGCGGATATTCTCCTGATGTATGCTGAAACTGAAAACGAAATCAACGAAGGACCAACGCCAGAGGCCAAAGCCGCACTTTCAAAGGTAAGAGAAAGAGCTTTTGAATCTGACCTGTGGCCAACCAAGGTGACTGCTTATATAGAGAGTGTGTCTGGAAGCAAAGAAGATTTTTTTGAGGCTATCGTAGATGAACGTGCGTGGGAATTTGGCGGGGAGATGTTGCGCAAGACGGATCTCGTAAGATGGAACCTATTGGGGCCAAAAATTAGGGAAATGAAGGAAGAAAGCCATAAGATCATAAACGATGATCCCAAATACGTTGATTTGGTGCCGAATTATATATTCTGGCAGACAGGAAGCGACGGCGAAACCATTGATATCCTCAATCCGGACTACCGCCTACCAGGTACAGCGGTTCCCGGTTATACACGTGCCAATTGGCTTCCATTAATGTCGGCTTCGGCCAAGACGGCATTCACAAATAGTATGAATAATGTCGCCCACGGCTACGATGAAACCAAAAACAATCATCTCCATCCGATCAATGTCAATATCATCACGGCGAGCAATGGTGTATTGGAAAATGATCAGATACCTTAATGGGATAATTAGCACACTAGTTTTAAACTGATGGTTATTTTTTAAAAAATTATAAGTTATGAGATTGATAAGAAATAAATGCAACACTTTACTTGTTGTACTGGGAATATTCTTTTTAGGAGCTATGCTTTCCTGTGAAAAGCATAATCTCGAAGATCCGGAAAACACCACGGAACGCTTGTTCCGTCCACCTAGCTTTGAGGCAAGCGTCAATACCAATGAGGTAACATTGTCTTGGATACCCATTGCAGATGCTACCTATTTGCTGGAAGTCAGCAAAGATAATCTTCTGTTCGAAACGGAACTCCAGCAGATAGAGTTAGGCGAGGTCAGTACATACGTACTTACCGATTTGTGGAGCTCGACCCGCTATTCAGCACGGATCAAAGCTGTCAGCAAAAATCCTGCTGTCAAGGATTCAGAGTTTATTGCTATTACATTTCAGACAGGTGTTGAGAACATATTTTTTACGCCTGATGAAGCAGATATAGCCGAGACTTCAGTTTTACTGAGCTGGGATAGCGGCAAAGACGTAGATCGAATCACTGTTTCTGCTTCGGGAGCAGCCACGCGTACGATTTCCCTTTCTTCCTCTGAAATTGAAAATGGACAGGTGCTCGTTGAGGAATTAACCCCAGCAACGGCGTATACGTTCCGGATATATAAGGGGGAGATGTTGAGGGGAACGCTAAACGTAGAAGTCGGTGCATTGGCTTTGGCTGCTCCAGTATTTATAAACTTCGGAATGGACAATACCGCTACCGGATGGAATAATCTGACCCACATCCCCAATCCACATCCTCATGCAAATGGAACGATTTCCGACCTCGTTGACGAGACAGGAGCCCCGACGGGAGTTAGTTTCGTATACGCTACGGGATTTGGAGCCTCTGGCGCGCGTTTTACTAACGGACCAACTGGGACAAGTATAACGGGCTTTGAGATGCCAAATGTTGTTTCACAGCAAGGATTTTACGGGGTTGATGCCGGTGGAGGTATGGCGGTGTTTAGGCTGGAAAAGCTACGCAACGGGCAGGCTTATGATGTATGTTTCTTTTCGGGATATCCGGGTGGAAGCGGTCGTGAGACGAAATATACCGTAACAGGAACTAACGAAGTCTCCACTTCTTTGGACGCTACAAATAACACTTCTCAGATAGCGTGCGCAAGTGCTGTTTATCCGGATGCCGACGGCAACATCACCATTACACTTCGGAAGGGAGATAATAACACGACTTCAAACGGCTTCTATTGTATCAATGCGATGCGACTAACCTTATCAGATTAATAGAGGAATATGACAAAATCAGAAAAACAATGATAATGCGAAAATTAAATCTTATGAAAAGTAACTTAAAAGCTAGAAGAAACTTAATCACAGTTGGTTTGAAATCAGCGTGGATGATCTTGATAATCATTGTCTATACCGCTACGTACGCTGTTGCAGGGATATTCAACCCGAATTTATCGGAAAAGAGTGATGGACAGGTTGGAGCAACAAATTTGACCAATCCTATATTTGTCAACTTTGGGGTAGATAACACTGAGGCCGGTTGGAATAATCTGACCCATATTATGCATCCTGCACCTCACCCCCGTGGTACTATTTCAAACCTCATCGATAAGGAGGGAAATAAAACCGGAATTTCATTGGTGTATGTCACGGCATTCAATAAGGTGAGATACATCAACGGTGCCACAGGAACAAATATAAAGGGCTTTGAAATGCCCAATGCCGTTTCTGGTCAAGGATTTTATAGCTATGGTCAAGAGGCAGTATTTAGGTTAGAAGGGTTGACCAACGGTCAAAAATATGATCTGGCCTTCTTTGCTTCCATCGAGGCAAAAGGCAATCGTGAAACCAAATATACTGTTAAAGGTTCAAATGAAGTCGTGGCTCTTTTGAACCCTTCAAATAACAGTTCGGAAACGGTTTCTGCCAATGGAGTGAAGCCTGATGCAAATGGCCATATCACGATCACCATCACAAAAGGAGAAAACAACAACAATCTCAACGATTTCTACTGTATCAATGCCTTGAGATTGAGCCAGTCAAAATAAAAGAGCATATATACAGAATTGGATAATAATGTGGGCCCGCCGATAGTAAGATATAGGTGTGGTGGGAAACTATTCTCTACTAAAACAAGATGTTATGAAACGATTTTTAATAAAAGGAAAAATTGCTACGGTATTGGCATGTATAGTACTCGCCTGTTCCGGAGAAGTGTACAAAAAGGAATTAGAGATATATAGTGGAATCGATACGCTCGATTATCCCGAGGTACGTATCTTTCCAGAAAGGATGAAACAGAAAATCATCTCTATTGGAGGAAATTATCCCCAGGCCAACTACACGACACAAGCTTGGGATTTAGTGGGGAAAAACACCATTCAACAGTTCAAGCCGACCCATGTCCGGGTAGCATTGCCATTACAGTTCTATGGAGTACCGTATGAAAACTACAAGGGTGAAAAAATCCTTGAGCAGGCGCGCGTAATTTCTCTGCTTGAGGCTATGAGGGACATGAAGGAAGATTATGGAGTAGTCAACTTCACGGTTTCGGTATGGCGTGTGGCTGACGAGCTCGTTGAAAATCCACAAGACCAAAACAAACGACGTATCAAAGCGGATAAATATGGCGAGGTAATCGACATGATCGAAGCTTTTTTGTTGGAGGCTAAAAATAACTATGGTGTAGAGGCAGATTATTTCTCTTTCAACGAATCGAATGGTGGATATATGACGCTGTTCAGTGCGGAAGAGTCGATTGTCTTTATCAAAATGGCCGGGGAGCGGTTTGAAAATTCAGGTTTGAAAACTATATTCCTTTGGGGCGATACATCTTCCACAAAGACCACTGTGCCATTTGCTTCTGCCATCGCAGCCGATCCGGACGTTGTTAAATATCTGGGACCGTTGAGTTTTCACAGCTGGTGGTCAGAGACCGAACCCAATTCTATCTTTGAAGAGGTGGCGAATCTGGCTGCGACATATAACCGACCTGTTTGGTGTACCGAGCTTGGCCATGACGCACTTGCCCACCAGACACCGGGATACAATCTGAATTGGGATTATGCTTGGCGCTTTGCGAAAATATCGCATAGGGTTTTTAGGTATTCCAATACCGAAGTGTCCCAATTTTGGACATGGCAGAGAAACTATGAGATCATGTCGGCCGATACCCTGACCAAGTACCCTGTTTATTACTTGACAAGGCACCAGACAGATTTTCTAAACAAGGTGCAATTGGTCGAGGCTGAGAGTTCAGATGAGGATATTTGGCCGCTGGCCGGTTTCAACGAAGACAACAAGCTGGTTTTGCAATTGATCAATCTGAAATCTGAGCCGGTAGCGATACGACTTCCAAATGTTTCTGGAACCACGGCGTATAAGGTGACTTCTATAGAGAGTAATTTATGGGATGAAGGGGATGTAGCATTCGCTCCTGGACCCAATGGCATTTACTTGAATTTAAAACCGCAGTCCGTAAATACGGTAGTATTTAGGTGACGAATAACTCGCAAGTATATATTTAAAAAATCATGAAAAGACTTTTGAAAAAGGGAAAATATGCCCTTTTATTGGCTGGCCTATGGCTTTCCGGTTCTGGGCATTTCTGTTCTGTAATGGCAAAGGCGTTCACAGACACAAGCTCAAATAATCCGGTAGTAACCGTTCTGCCGGATAGTAAAAGGCAGAAAATCATTTCTATCGGAGGGAATTATCCACAGGCCAATTACAAAGGAGATGCCTGGGATCTCGTTGGAGAAAAGACTTTAGAGGAATTTAAGCCTACCCATGTGCGTGTTGCCATTCCGCTACAGTTTAAGGGTGTAGATTACAATATCTACAAAGGCAAAAGGATTCTCAAACAGAATGCGGTTATTACGTTGGTAAAGGCCATGAGAAGAATGAAGGAAAGGTACGGCGTAGTCAGCTTTACTTTGTCGGTCTGGCGTGTGCCCGATGAACTGGTCGAAAATCCAGAAGCCTACAATAAGCGAAGGATAAAACCGGAACACTATTCGGAAGTCATCGATATGATCGAAGCTTTCCTGGTGCAGATGAAAAAACATGGCATCGATGTAGATTATTTTTCCTTCAACGAATCCAATGGCGGCTATATGACCCTGTTTACACCTGAAGAGACGATCGAGTTTATAAAAATGGCCGGGCCAAGGTTCAAAAAGGCCGGACTGAAAACGATTTTTTTGTGGGGAGACACTTCTTCGACAAAACCTACTGTTGGCTTTGCGACTGCAATCGCCGCAGACCCGGAAATTGTAGAATATCTCGGTCCGTTGAGCTTTCACAGTTGGTGGTCCGAAAACCTCCCAGATTCAGAATTTGAACGCATTGCCGAGTTGGCAAAAAAATGGAACCGCCCGGTGTGGTGTACGGAATTGGGACACGACGCCGTTGCGCATAAAACGAAAGACTACAACAAAAATTGGGATTACGCATTTCGTTTTGCCAAGATATCCCATCGTGTGTTTCGGTATTCGAAGTCAGAAGTTTCGATGTTCTGGACATGGCAAAGCAACTATGAGATCATGTCGGCCGACACTCAGACGAAATATCCGGTGTACTATATTACTAGACATCAAACTGATTTCTGGAACAAGGTACAGGTTGTGGACGCGCAGGCTTCCGACCCTGATATCATGCCTCTTGCAGGATTCAACGAGGAGGGCAAACTGGTTCTGCAACTGGTCAATTTAAAGAACGAACCGGTGGTAGTGAGATTGCAAAATCTTCCTGATACCGTAGCACGAATGGTCACTTCTACCGAAAGAAAACTGTGGGAAGACAAAAAGATCACCCTTAATGACGGTGGTATAGAACTACAGGCACAGTCTGTAAATACACTGGCTTTTTGATATTAACGAGATAAACGATGTTACAGGAAAAAGAGAGAGAATCAACGTCACAGACCGCTCTGGTCACAGGTGCAGGACAGGGAATAGGACGTGCATTGGCTTTGAGTCTGGCGGCACGGGGTTACGTTGTCTTCGTCAACGATGTGGGTGCAGGAAGAGCGGATCAAGTCGTTGCCGAAGTGTTACGTGCAGGTGGCGAGGCATATTCTAAATATGCCGATATTTCTGACAGTGTGGCTGTAAATAATATGGTCGATGGAATAATCAAGGAGTTTGGCCATATCGACATTTTGGTCAACAATGCGAGGGCAGAGCCTCCCCGACCCGAAAGCTTGCCTCATGAGGAATGGTGGGACCGCATTTTTGCAGTCAACCTAAAGGGTGCTTACCTGTGTTCGATGGCCTGTTTTGAAAATATGAAAGAACAAGGTTTCGGCCGTATAGTCAATATCTCATCTATACAGGCGTACGCAGGTAAGGCAGAGGATGACTGGATCGCCTATAGTAGCGCAAAATCGGGTCTGCAGGGATTGACCCGTTCTTTGGCAAAACGAGGTATGACATCGGGAATCACCGTCAATATTGTTGCTCCCGATTATATAGAGACTGAAGTGATGGAGAAACGTTGGGGAAGAGTGAAGATGGCGCAATATGCACAATCCGTGCCTATGGGTCGTGGCGGGAAACCAGACGATGTAGTGAAGGCCGTATTGTTTCTTGTCGATTCTGGTTTCATCACAGGTGAGACCATCTTCGTCAATGGTGGCAGATTTGTACTATCGTGATATACCACGAGATCAAACTACCGATGCTGTTAAGAAAAACGATAATAAAACAACAACTATTTTAATGAAAATCACAGGAATAACAACTTGGCTATGCGATGCATACCGGACGAACTTTGCTTTTGTCAAGATTGAGACAGACGCGGGAATCTGTGGCTATGGAGAATCATCCATCGGTCAGTTTGAACATGCCATCGTGGGTATGTTCAAGGATCTGGAGCGTAAGCTTGTGGGATTGGATCCAAGAAATGTCGATAAGATATTGCACGATTTGAACAGAGATTCTTTCTGGCGAGGAGGCCCTGTGTTGAGCAGCGCACTCTCGGGTATCGATATGGCTTTATGGGATATAAAGGGAAAGTTATTGGGCGAGCCGATATGGCAGCTATTGGGTGGAAAAGTCCGGGATAGGGTCTCGTGCTATGCAAACGCTTGGTTTGTAGGTGCAAAGACAGCGGAGGAGTTTGCCGCTAAGGCAAAGATTGCTGTTCAGGATGGATGGAAAGCATTGAAGTGGGATCCGTTTGGCAGTTGCTACAGAGATATCAGTACAAAGGATATGGATAATTCCCTGGCCTGTGTCGCGGCCGTGCGTGAGGCTGTTGGCAAAGACGTGGATTTGTTGATCGAATGCCATGGACGTTTCAATCTACCAAGTGCACTGCGTATCGCACATGGCCTGGAAGAGTTTAATGTGGTATGGATCGAAGAACCTCTGTTTCCGGAACTACAGTACGTCATGCCGGAATTGAGACGAAAAGTGAACGTACCTCTGGCGACAGGCGAACGTATATACAATAAATATCAAGCCATGGATTTCATCCGACAGGGATATGCAGACTTCATTCAGCCGGATGCAAGCAAGGTCGGTATAGTAGATATGAGGGCTATTGCGAGCATGGCTGAAGCAAGTGGTATAGGCTTTTGTCCACACAACCCTATGGGATCTTTGACAAACGCTGTTACGCTCCATATCGCAGCAAGTACACCGAATTTCTACCTGTTGGAAACGATGATCAATGACGTGCCGTGGAGAACGGAATTGAGTGACGAACATATCTATGTCGAAGAGGGAGAAATGATTGTTCCGGACAAGCCCGGCATCGGTATCACACTCAATGAGGAAGGTATAGAGAAATACCCCTACAAACCGCACCCCTTGCGCCACTACAGGGGTGATCTGACCGCAATAAGGCCAGAAGGGGCAAAAGAATGGTTTAAGCGTGATTTGAGCCATGGAAAATAATACGATCATACAACATAGTGCGAACCATCTGGGATGGGTTGACTACAGTATTTTCGTGGTGTACCTATTGATTACCATTGCCATAGGCTTGTATTTTTCTAAAGGACAACGCGATATCAAGGAATACCTGATGGCAGGCAAGAGCATGAAATCATTAGTCGTTGCCATTACGGTGATGGTCAGTGTATTCTCTGGAATTAGCTTTTTAGGATTTCCGGCAGAAGTATATTCCAACGGGATGGGGTATTCTTTATTGGCATTCACTTCTTTCGTGACGACCCCGATCGTCAACTCTTTGTTTATGCCCTTTTTTCACCGTGTGAAACTGTTCAGTGCCTATCAGTATCTCGAAGCCAGGTTTACAGGAAAACTCCGCACCACTATTGCAGTGATTTTTCTGAGCAGGACATTGCTTTGGGCTTCGTTGGTCATATATGCTCCGGCGTTGGCATTGGAGCATGTGTCAGGCTTCCCACTTTGGGTACTGGTGCTAGTCATGGGTGTCATTACCACATTTTATACCACGTTGGGTGGGATGAAAGCAGTGATATGGGGAGATGTAATGCAGTTTATTGTTCTGATGGGAGGTTTGATCGCCATTTTGGTGGTAGCCTTACTCGGAACACAAGGAGGACTGGCCGGGGTATGGACGACCGGGATGGAAACAGGCCATATCTCCTTTGATTTCAGTTTGGATCCTGCCGTTAGGGTCACGGTTTGGGGCATTATATTAGGTGGTTCGGTACACAATCTGGTGCTGTTGGCGACCGATCAGACCTCAATCCAACGATACATGACTGCCAAGGATATAAAAACGGCAAAAAAATCCATGTGGATTAAAGCCTACGTGTGGGTTCCATGTGCATTTCTCTTCTATCTGACAGGTCTGGTGATCTATACCTTTTATCAGGGAGCGGGATACGATCCTGTGTCTTCGGGAGCGGTACGGAATGTGGATCAGATCCTGCCCTATTTTGTTGTTAACGAAATGCCCAAGGGCTTTGCCGGATTGATCATTGCTGGGATTGCGGCGGCTTCTATGTCGAGTATTTCTTCGGGGGTCAATTCTATGACGACGGTATCCTTAGTCGATTTAATAGAGCCGTACGCTAAACGGGAAACCGACGAAAAGAAAAAGGTACGGTATGCCCGCACGCTGACAGTGGTATACGGTATTGTCATTACGCTGGTCGCATTTTCGGCAGGCCGATTTGGATCGCTTTTGGAAGCTCCTGTCAGGATATTTGGTCTGCTGGGCGGTCCACTGCTCGGTTTATTTTTATTGGGGATGTTGTCTGCTCGTGCTAATGCACAGGGTGCCACCATTGGTTGGCTGTCCAGTACACTGATAACGCTCGTAGTAGTGTTTGCCACAGACATCTCCTTTCTTTGGTATGCCGTGATCGGACTCGTTACCTGTTATGTCATTGGATGGTGCTTTAGTTACCTATGGCCTAAACCGTCCGATGACAAGACAACGGGTTTTGTATGGAAATCAAGGTTTGAGACAAACGATGACAATCAGTAATAATTACATGAAGAAAGATATAAAAGGGGTTGTTGTCCCACTGATCACGCCACTAAAGGATCGTGCTACCGTGGACAAAGAGGGATTGGAACGTCTGATTGACTACGTGGTGGACGGAGGGGTGGATTCGTTGTTTGTATTGGGAACGACTGGAGAAGGCCCAGGTTTAAGCAACGAGGTGAAGAACGAAGTTATCGTATATACGAATCATTTTCTCCGTGGCAGGACAAAAAACCTGATAGGTATCACAGATACCTCCCCGGAGGAAAGCATCAAATGGAGCCGCATAGCTGCCGACAACGGTGCAGATGCCGTGGTTTTGGCACCACCTCCATATTTCCCCTACACACAGAAAGAGCTCGTGACCTATGTCCGCTATGTCATCCGTCATTCTCCTTTGCCGGTCATACTGTACAACATTCCTCGGTTGACTAAGACCGTCTTTGAAACGGAAGCGATAAAGCACTTGATGGATGAAAAAGGAGTCATAGGATTTAAGGATAGCTCGAAAGATTGGGAATATTTTAAGGATGTACTCCACGTGACGAAACAACGTCCGGACTGGACGTTGTTGACCGGTACCGAAGAATTGTTAGCCCAGTCGATGGAAGCTGGAGCGGATGGTGGTGTGTTGGGCGGGGCAAATATCTTTCCGAAGCTATTGTCAGATTTTTATGCAGCTATAAAACGCAAAAATGCTCGGGAGGTTTCCGCGTTGGAAGGTATCCTGTCGGATTGCCGACCTATATATGCGATGGGCTGTGGTGCGACTTCATCCATACAGGTCATAAAATATGTGCTGGAACAACAGGGAATTTGTCAGCGCATGATGACCCAACCTTTTAACGATTTGGATGAAGATGCCGGAAGAAGAGTTTCAGAGAGGATCGCACTGTACGTAAACAATAGACAATCCATCAACTGATATACAATTTCATTATGCAAAAAGGAATTTTATTTTTCATTTTACTTTTTACTGGATTCATTTCCTCTGCCCAACTCAGGTTACCGGCTTTGGTCAGTAGCGGTATGGTGTTGCAAAGAGATCAACCCGTAAAAATCTGGGGTTGGAATTTGTCTGGCAAAGAAGTAGCCGTGTCGTTTAATGGTAAAATATACAAAACCACCCCCGATAAGGATACAAAATGGTTCGTAACGCTAGATGCAATGCAAGCCGGTGGACCGTATGATATCAATATAACGACAGATAATCAATCGATTGTCATAAAAGATATTCTCTTTGGAGATGTTTGGTTGTGTTCCGGACAGAGTAATATGACCCTTGCCATGTCTAGCCTGTCCGAAAGAGAAGCCGACGATATTGCTCAATCAGCTAATCCCCATATTCGCGAATTTCAAGTAAAAAAGCAATATAGCTTCGAACCACAGGAAAATACTGTCGGTCAATGGAAAGAGGCAAATCCTGTAAACGTGCTCAAATTCAGTGCTGTCGGCTATTATATGGCTAAAGCACTGTATGAAAAGTATAATGTTCCTATCGGTATTATTCATTCAAGCTGGGGAGGTACACCTGCCGAAGCATGGACAAGTCCGGCAGGTTTAAGAGAGTTTCCGCATTATGCAGAGAAATATAACTATTTACGTGATACGGTCAATTTAAAGGCAACATTAGAAAGAAGCGAACAGAATAATGACAACAGTTTCAAGGTGCATTACCAACCTGCAACGTTGTTCAATGCTATGATTTATCCTTTAATCCCGTATACTTTGAAAGGTATTGCTTGGTATCAAGGTGAAGCCAATGCGAAGAAAGACAAAGCGATCGAATACACAACACTACTACCTGCTCTGATACATGGTTGGCGCGACAACTGGCAACAAGGTGATATACCATTTTTGATTGTACAGCTGGCAAATTATATGGCACCTCAGAAAAATCCTTCGGAAGGGGGCTGGGCATGGATAAGGGAAGCACAGCTAAAAGTTTTCCAGACAGTTCCAAATACGGCATTGACAGTGGCGATCGATGTTGGAGAAGCCAATGATATCCACCCTTTGAATAAGAAAGAAGTGGGAAGGAGACTTGCTTTAGCGGCCGAAAAGACCGCATACAACGATAAAAGCGTGGTGCACAGTGGCCCGATGTACCGGTCCATGAAAAAAGAGGATGGAAAAATTGTTTTGTCATTTACCGATATAGGTAGTGGATTAATAGCCCAAGGAGGAGAGCTTACCCGATTTGCTATTGCCGGAAACGATAAAAAATTCGTTTGGGCATCAGCAAAGATTGAGGGAGATCGGGTCTTTGTTTGGAACGATGATATAAAAGATCCGGTTGCAGTCAGATATGCCTGGGCGAGCAATCCGGAGGGGGGTAACTTATACAACAAAGAAGGATTGCCGGCCTCGCCTTTCCGGACAGATGATTGGGAAAGATAACGATATAATAGATGAAAAAGAACTATTTTTTATACGTCAGTACACACACCGGTTCGGAAGGACCTGGTATCTATTGTTGTCGGTTCGATATTTTAGATGGTAGGCTATCCGATTTTCGGAAAGTAGCCAATTTGGAAAGGGCAGGTCTTATGGTGCGACACCCACAGCGGAATCTCCTGTACGTCGTGGGCGTAGAAGGGAAGGTGGAGGATAATCAAGGATGCATCGATGCCTATGCTATTGATGCCGATACAGGTATGTTGGAATTGCTAAACAGGCAGCTGATCGGAGCAGGTTTGCCTACTTTTATTACGATTTCGGAAGATGGTCGTTTTTTGTTTCAAGCGAGCTTTTCTACAGCGGTGGCGTCTGTTTTAACGATCTCGGCAGATGGTTCGCTGATACTGTCGGGCAAAGTACATCGATTTGAAGGTACGGGAGTTAACCCAATCAGGCAGACCAAATCCCATCCGCATTGCATCAACATACACCCTACCGATCAAACTGTGTTTGTCAGTGATCTGGGAACGGATGTGATTACCCGTTTCCGATTGGACGAGGCTCATGGAGATCTGATACGGCAAGATCCTCCTCAGACGTCTATCCGACCCGGTGCCGGGCCGCGGATCATGCGTTTCAGTAATAACGGACGGCATGTATATATTATCAACGAATTGGACAATACCATTGCCGTATATCAATACAATGATTCGGAGAAGTCGTTGGAGGCCATGCAGGTCATCTCGACGCTACCGAATCAGATTGAGGCTACCTTTGAAACGCAAATGGCTTCCGAAATTAGACTACATCCCAATCAACAGTATGTATACGTGACCAACCGATCAAACGGAGAAGGAACGGTTGACGGGATTGCAGTTTTTAAAAGGGACGAGGTTTCTGGAGCTATTTCTCCTGTGCAGTATCTCTCTACAGGGATACATCCCCGACATTTTAACATAGATCCTACGGGGCAATGGCTGTTTGTATCCGCACGCGACTCAGATCAAATCCATCAGTTTCGTATTGACCAGATAACAGGACAGTTGAAAGAGGTAGCGCACCCTGTAAATTTCCCTCAGCCTTGGGATATTCAATTTTATATCGATTAAGAAAGTTATATGGATAATAAGAACAAGAAAGGAATAACACGTCGTGAATCCCTGCAATGGGGCGCAGGGATGCTTGCCGGTATGGTTCTGCCGTTTTCGGTAAAAGGTAGGGCTGTGGAACCAGATTCTTCAGGTGAAGAGCGATTGGAGATGGATCCGGTATTAAAAGGAAGCCCGTTAAAAGAGACCGCCTCAGAGTGGGTTAGGGATCTTGTGGTAGTCGCTATGCCAGCCGCCGCTGTAGGAGGACAAAATGCAGGTGTATATACCGCTGCTGAAAATGGTATTGAGCCATGGAAGCAGGCGATCATTCGTTGGCTCACGAGTAGGAATGTCCGCGGAAACGGAGGTGTGCTAATCCGACAGGAAGGTGCGGATAGTGGCGCAGGATTGACATCTGTTGTCGACCCAAATGCGGACTACATTTTTGAGGTACTGATCCATGTGCCGGGGGGCTCCTATTTTGGGACTAAGCAAGAAGATAGCATGCAAGTGTGGGCAGCTGTACTTGACATGGAAGATCGGGTAATCGAAAAAAAACAAGTGGATATCGTACGTGGTGACTGGGCAAAGGGAACTGTGTCTTTTTCAAGTGGTGATCTGCGTGAAGTCCGTTGTGTTGTATATGCTACTTCGGTCAAACGGTATCCCTGTCTGTACTATGCAGATGAGTTTCGCCTGTCACGCGAAGACTATGCCTGGTGGAATCCGCAGAACTATTTTCATTCGTCCCGAACAACAGCCAAGCTGAAAGATAACCGACAGGTGTTGATGGATACGTTGCATCCAGATGCATTAGCTGGCCACAATGGGGTTTATCTGAATTGGGACGGTTTCTTTTCTGACAAGGGGGTCTTTGTCGGTGGTGGGAATTGGGAACAGGAGTACAATCACGTCTCTATAGACGATCCGATGCTGCCAAGTTTTGAAGACAACGGTATTGCCCGGGATATAGATGGGAAAAAGATCGGTACCAGCTTGCTTTGGCCGGGGTACCAGATGTGCCATAGCGCACCGGCTTACCGCAAATATTTTATCGATCGGGTGACTCGGATAAGCCCGGAGATCAACCTATTTACGCAGGACAATATCAATATGCCATCATTTCAAGGCTGGGGCAAAGGATGCTTCTGTACCTGGTGCAATAAAGAATTTAGACAATGGCTGGCTAACAACAGATCGTTGGACTTAGTTAAGCGCACGGGCATTCAGGATGCAGGATCTTTTGACATCTTGAAATACGTTGATGGAGTAAGACAAAAAATAGATACACAGAAAGAGCAGTTTGTCCTTCGTGATCCTGTTCTGAAAGCCTATCTCCTTTTTCAGTATGTATCACAGGTCAATCTTTGGAAAGATGCAGTGAGCAAAATCAAGCAAGCCGCAAACCATCCCATAGCCGTCATGGGCAATCAATATGGGAATAATGGAGAAAAACCGTTTTCCGTGGCACTCTCACAAGCCGGAGACGTCGTGTGTACGGAGAGTAACATAGGGACCGATGCCAAATTTGCCTTGTTTGACCGTATAAAAGCATTGATGTTGGTAAAGTTGGGATATGCATCTGGCGAGTTCCGTAGGCCGGTTTGGCTACAGTATTCAGCCCTTTTCCATTCGCCTGTGGCTGCCAAAAGCCGATTACGTTTTATATCTGCACAATCTCTCGCCAACAATGGTATACCTTTCACATGGGCGACAACGGTTGGACCAAGCGGATGGTTCTTCGATACGGAGGCGTCAATATGTCGGTTTATGCAGCGTTATCGTCAATTATTCTCCCGGTGTGATGGATATGCGAATGTAGGATTGGTTTACTCCCTCCCCACACAGATGTGGAAACGGTGTGCTGCCTTCGAACTCAGTCCGGAGAAATACCAGACTTGGTTTTATTCGTTTGCCATGGCATTAGAGGAGATGCACATATCCTATGAAGTGAATTGTTGGTGGCATCCCTTATTGGGAGACGACACTGTATCCATGCAACGGCTGTCACGGTACAAAGTGCTGATCCTAACGGGGGTGGAGTGCTTCACAGAAAGTCAGCTCAAGCAACTTCAGCAGTTCAAAAAGCGCGGAGGACATATCATTACGGTAGCACTTCCAAATTTGTACGACGAGAACGTGGAACCGATCTCCAGCTCCGTGTTTAACGAGGGAAGACAGGTGACTAAGGTATCTCCCGACATCCTAACGGACTATAAGCATTTTCACAATACTTTTCAAAATTTGATCGCTAAGGCATTGGAAGGACATGAGATTATCCGAACAGATGCTCCGAAAGAGATCTGGTCCAGTTTGCAATTGGACGAAAGAGGCAAAGTTCTATCCCTTCATCTCGTCAACGGCAATATCAATGAACCGGAGGACAAGTTTTACCCCACAAAGGAAACGACCTGGAGCGTGCGATTGCCCAAAGGTTTTGTGGTAGATCGGGCGAAGCTTATTCGTCTGGAGAACCCCGAACAGACCGTGGATGTTTCCGTGCAGGTCACGCAAGGGCAGGTTAAAGTAACTGTACCGCTGATCGAAGGATATACCATCGTCAGTTTCTACTCGGGCAGTGCGTGGGAGGAAGCGGAAGCAAAAAGCAAGGCAAGGCGTGCAGACCTGATGAAAACCATAAAAATAGCATCGAAATAACATGGGAAAAACGAATATGGATCAGACACTGCTTTTGGGGATAGATTTTGGTACTGGAGGTTGTAAAATTACGGTCATCAATCCGGAGGGGTTTGTTTTGGCAGAAGCTTCTCAGGACTACCACACCTATCATCCGTATCTGTCCCATAGTGAACAAAATCCCGAGGATTGGTTCCCGGCACTCTTGGCCTGCCTTTCGAAAATAAAAAATGTGATCAACCTCCACGATATTGTTGGATTAAGTCTGGACGCATCTACGCACAACGCCGTACTTCTGGACAAGGATATGGAAGTCATTCGCCCTACGATCATGTGGTTGGACCAACGGAGCACCAAAGAGGTCTCTTTTCTGGAAGAGCATTGGGGAGAGGAAATCTTTAGAATTGGCTACCAAAGAGTGTCTCCTACCTGGACACTGCCGCAACTGCTTTGGATCAAGAACAACGAACCGGAAAACTTCGGCAAGATTGATAAGATCATGTTTATCAAAGACTATGTGCGGTACCAGTTGACCGGCACTTGGCAGACGGATTATATAGACGCCCAGGGCACCTTACTCTTCGATATGGAAGAGAGCAATTGGTCTCCCTTGTTGTGTAGCTTGATTGGCTTACCCATGCAGGTTCTTCCTCCGATCTGTGATCCAACCGATGTGACTGGAACCATTACCACAGAGGCCGCCCGACTTACGGGGTTGAGAGCTGGTATCCCTGTTGTCTGTGGCACCTCCGATGTTACGGCAGAAGATTATGGCGCTGGTGCTGTCAAACCTGGTCAATGTATTGTCAAACTCGCAACAGCCGGAAACTTGAATGTCATGACAGCAAAGGCCATGCCCAGTTCCAAGACATTGACCTATTCACATGTTGTTCCTCAGCTGTGGTACACCGCAGTTGCAACGAATACTGCGGCATCGAGCATGCGTTGGTTTAGGGATACATTTTGCAGGGCAGAACAGGAAGAGGCAGACCGTACCGGAGTGCATGTCTACCAAATTCTGGAGGAGGAGGCTAGAAAAGCACCGGCCGGATCAGACGGATTGATATTTCATCCATACCTGATGGGTGAGAGAGCGCCTCATTGGGATGCTAATCTACGGGCAAGTTTTATTGGGGCCACCATAGCGCACGAAAAAGGCCATTTTATTCGGTCGGTCATGGAAGGGGTCGCCTTTTCGTTAAAAGACTGTTTTCATCTCGCCGATGATATGGGACTGTCTGTGGACGAGTTCATACTCATCGGTGGAGGAGCCAAAAGCAGACTATGGTCACAGATCGTTTCTGACGTTTTGGGAAAAAAAGTAAGTAGGCCGAAGGTTACGGATGCTTCTTTTGGGACAGCGTTAATTGCAGGGGTAGGTATCGGGATCTTTCAGAACCTGATGGATGCTGTACAACGATGTGTGCGATCTGAGGATGAATTCACACCCGATCTCCGTAACCATGATTACTACAAAAAACAGTACAAATATTATAGAGAAATACACGATAGATTACAGAATCTATACATTGAAATGAATAAATAATAGAGAAAAATGAATATAGCAAAAACTTCTTACATGTTTGATATGCTCCTGTTCGAATTGCGGGACATTGTGGGAAAAGAGTATGTTTCTGTTCGGGATTCGGACAAAGAAGTGTATTCTGTTGATTACTTCTGGCTTCCGGAAATGTGCCATGACCGACAGGATCGCAGCAACATCACACGCCCGATGGCTGATTTTATTGTCCATCCGGCAAATGCAGAAGACGTCTCCAAAATCCTCAAAATTGCCAACAACTACAAGATACCGGTAACGGCCTGGGGTGGCGGGAGCGGTTCTCAAGGTGGAGCTCTTCCGGTATTTGGTGGGATTATTTTAGACACGAAGCGTATGGATACCATCTATAAGATAGATGAACAATCCATGACGGTGGAGGTAGGTACGGGAATTATCCACCAAACTTTGGAATGGGAGCTCGAGCAGAAAGGGTTTTCGACCATGCACGATCCCGGGTCTGCTCGTTGCGCAACGGTCGGAGGCTTTATAGCGCACCGCGGTACCGGAGTTTTATCCACGAAATATGGAAAGATAGAGGACATGATCGTCAATATGGAGATTGTATTGCCTACGGGAGAGATCATCCGTACCCTTCCTGTTCCGAAGACGGCCTGTGGTCCCGACCTGAACCAAATTTTCATCGGTGCTGAAGGGACAATGGGTATTGTCACTAAGGTCACGCTTACCATCCACCGTTTGCCGGAGACAAGGGCCTTTCGGGCTTTCGTGTTCAAAGATCTTGAAACAGGATTGCGTGTAGGACAACGACTGGTATCAGAAAACCTACAACCATCGGTCATTCGTCTCTATAGCGAGAATGAAACCAAGGAAGTCATCAAAAAAGTGCTGGGTATCGAAAAGACCGGTGCCTACATGGTGTATGGTTTTGACGGGAAAAAGGACATGGTCGACCTCCAAATGAAATATGCCCAGGAGATTGCCGACAGCGAAGGTGGCGAAGACCTCGGGGCTCATCCTGGAGAACAGTGGTGGAACAATCGCTATAAATTCTTCTTCCCTCCCTATATGTACCGCTTACCTCAGTGCTTCGGTACTTTGGATACGGTAGCATCTTACAGCGATATCCAGAATGTCTACAATGCCATGAAGGATGTCGTAGAAAAACAATATCCCATGGCTCGGTTTATCGGTCACTTCTCCCATTGGTTTCCGTGGGGAGCCATGCTCTATGGTCGATTTATCATTGATACGCCTCCCGAGGATCCACACGAAGCCATCTACCTGCACAACAGTATATGGAACGATGCCCTACGCGCAGCCATGGCAGCCGGAGGCGTGCTGAACGAACATCATGGTATCGGGCTGAAGCTTAGCAGACTTACACCGGAACTGTATGGAGAGGCGTTCCAGTTGTTGAAAAATGTCAAAACCACACTGGACCCCAATGGCATTATGAATCCGGGAAAATTAGGTTTCGGAATAGGATAGTACATATAGCATAAAAAGAGATAATATCATGAACATCACAGCGAAAGAACTGAATACTATACAGGCATGTCGATACTGCCCAATGTGCCGGCAATCTTGCCCCTCTGAATTTATTAACTACAAAGAATCAGACACACCTCGTGGGCGTGCGATGTTGCTGTATAGTGTCTATAAAGGAGGAAAGCCTTTTGAAGCGTCTACCGTCGAGGCAATGTACAATTGCTTCCTTTGCGGAGCCTGCAAAAGCTGGTGCGAGGGACAGGAACTCGGAGGATATGATATACCCGAACTCGTTAAGTTTGCCCGTAGGGACATCGTGGATCAAGGTTTGGCCCCCCAGATCGTACAAGACATTCGGAATTCCCTATTGGTCCATGACAATACGCAAGCTCTGGACAAGAGCCATGCTTTTACCGCTACCGTGGAAGAGAAAAGAGCAGACGTACTTTATTTACTTGGAGAAGGTGTAGACTACAGGTACCCCGAAATAGCCCGTGCATTTGTACAAATACTGCAAACTGC
This sequence comes from Sphingobacterium chuzhouense, assembly GCF_014692525.1. GTDB lineage: Bacteria > Bacteroidota > Bacteroidia > Sphingobacteriales > Sphingobacteriaceae > Sphingobacterium > Sphingobacterium chuzhouense. The sequence goes on along the minus strand of NZ_JACNYL010000003.1, from coordinate 38,640 downwards.
CGGGGTCGACCATACACTGCTGAAGAGTGAACCCAACAGCGGGAAGGAACTGGATCTATTAGGCTATCGTGATGACGCGAAAGAAAAAGCATCCGCTCTGATCAATCGCATTCAGGCAACGGGATGCCGGACAGTCGTCGTGTCGGACCCACTTGTCTATGACGCTTTTAAAAATGACTATGAACAATGGGGCATCACGCTTGAAGCAGAAGTACTCCATGTATCTGAATACTTGCTGCGTCTTATCCAAGGAGGGAAGCTTCGCTTGAAGCCTGTCGACTTCACGGTGACATTGGCAGATTCTGAATTTCTCGGAAGATTTAATGGTCTGTATGAAATACCTCGGGCTGTTATCCAATCTTTTAATCCAGTACAATTTGTGGAGATGCAGTGGCATCACGGATACATGCAATCGACCGGAGAAGCTGCGTTCACGTTTGATGACAAGGCTTTTGGACGGGGGAAAGATTTAGGAGAAAAGATCAGCACAAAAGCAGAAGAGGCAGGTGCAGAGATTATCGTTGTGCTTTCGGTCACGGCAAAACAACATATATCGGCAACGACTTCCCTCAAGGTCGTGGATATCGTTGAGTTTGTAAATGAACATATAGATATATTTTGATAGCTAAAAAGGAAATGGAACTGAGAAAAAAATACCAAGCCGGACCTGGCAGACAGCAAATTGTTTCATTGGGCGAAGGTGGACTGAAAAAGTCCGCATTTGACCTATTGGAACTCAAGGCGGGCGAAACTTACACTGGAGATACCGAGAATTTTGAGTCGGCCTTTGTTATTCTATCGGGATCATGCCATATCTCCGGAGATGATTTTTCGTTTACAGATTTGGGTAATAGAAAAGATGTTTTTTCAGGAAAGCCTACGACTGTGTATTTGCCCATCAGAACGGGTTATCAATTGACAGCCGTAAGCGATGTCGAGCTGGCCATCTGTTCGGCCGAGGCAGACGTCAGACATTTGCCACGAGTCATTAAACCAGAAGAGGTCAAGGAAGTAGAATTGGGCAGTGGAAACTGGAAACGGAAAGCACACTTTGTCATTGATCAGGACGTGGCGTCGCAACACTTATTTTTGGGAGAAACACTGTTACCTCCCGGAAAGTGGGCTTTCCCTCCACACCGTCACGATAAGGATGACTTACCAAATGAAGTAGACATGGAGGAGGTATACCACTTCCGGTTCCAGCCTAAAGAAGGATTTGGAATCCAATTAGGCTATACCGATGATCGCTCAAGAGATGAAGCGTATCTACTTCGAAATAAGGATACCGTCCTTATTCCAGACGGATATCATCCAGTAGCATCGTCTCCCGTTGATGCGCTGTATATGCTGTGGTTCATGGCCGGAGAGAAGCGGCTATTTATTGCCAGACCGCAGGATCAATATCGCTGGGTAGCTCAATACGACCATTTTTTGAAATCCAGATAAATAAAAATTCCAGAATTTAAGCATGTTGTCTTTGAATAACACAATATAAAAGAAAGATATATGATAACCAATCGACACACTGTGGTTGGACGGCTACAACGGATAGCAATGATAGGAAAATCTACCATTGCAGTATGCGTATTAAGCATGAGCCTTTTTTCTAGTGTGGCCTGTCCAAAAAAGCAAAATCTGCCGGGGATAGAAAATATAACGGCAGATACCATAAAGGTGCTAGCCATCGGGAATAGCTTTTCCCAAGACGCACTTGAATTTTATCTGAGCGGACTGGCTCGAGCGGCTGGTATTCCCATAGTAATTGGCAATTTGTCTATAGGGGGTGCTTCTTTGGCCCTACATTGGGACAATGCGAGCAACGATAAGGCTGTCTATGCCTATAGGAAAATCAATGCTGAGGGGAAAAGGGAATCCCGGAGCAATGTTACCATAAGCGAAGCACTGTCAGATCAAGACTGGGACTTTGTGAGTTTTCAACAAGTCAGCCAGAACGCAGGTAGATTCGAGACGTTTATAGAGCCCCTGCCTATGTTGTATAGTTATGTACAAGAAAAGCTACAGGGAAAGGAAACCAAATTTGTCTTTCACCAAACATGGGCCTATGCACAGAATACTACCCATGGTGGCTTTAAGCAGTACAATCGTAATCAACTGGAAATGTACCATGCAATCGTAGAAGTGTCGAAAAGGGTCAAAGAGTTAGTCCCTATTGATATCGTTGTTCCATCTGGTACGGCAATTCAAAACGGAAGAACGAGTGTAATTGGAGATAACTTTTGTAGGGATGGGTTTCATCTTGACGTTAATATTGGCAGGTACACTGCCGCGGCTACGTGGTTTGAGGTTATCTCAGGAAAAAGTGTAATTGGAAATACATTCAAACCAGAAGCATCATCAGCTAATGAAGTAGAAATAGCGCAACAGGCAGCACACGCCGCTGTGTTAAATCCTTATAAAATTACGGAGCTGGCACACTACAAAAAGTAAACAAGTGAATATGACAAAAAAAATGATTTTTCCTTATAATCATAAGTATCCATCTATTACCGATTTACGGCGAAAGGCGAAAAAGACGATTCCAAAGTTTGCCTTCGATTATTTAGAAGGAGGGTGTAATGAGGAATTGAATCTTTCCAGAAATGAAAATGATTTTGATGATATTTTCTTAAAACCGAGATACCTACAACAAACGGAAGATATCGATATGTCCACTGAGATTTTTGGTATAAAGTATCAGGCTCCTTTTGGCATTTCGCCCATTGGCTTACAGGGATTGATATGGCCCAATGCATCAGAAATATTGGCCAAAGCGGCTGCCCAAAATGGTATTCCTTACACACTCAGCACAGTGTCTACAGCAAGTTTAGAACGTATTTCCGAAGTGTCTGAAGGCACAGCGTGGTTTCAATTGTATCATCCAACAGAGGACAAACTTAGGGATGATATCCTAAAAAGGTTAAAATATGCTCAATATCCGGTGTTGGTTGTTTTGGTCGACGTTCCGTCCTTCGGACTACGTTATCGGGAGATCAAGAGTGGACTTTCCTTACCTCCGAAACTAAATATATCCAACATTCTGCAAGCTCTTCTTCGGCCCAGTTGGGGTATTAAGACCTTGCAACATGGTATACCATCATTTGCTACATTGAAACCCTATATGGAAAAGAGAATGAATTTGAGCCAATTGGGTGAATTTATGAACCATACTTTTACCGGAAAAGTCACTTTGGACAAACTCAAAGTAATACGTGAAAAGTGGAAGGGGCCATTAGTACTAAAGGGAATTACAACGGAAGAGGACATGGATGATGCAATTCGATTGGGTGCCGATGGCGTTATCATATCCAACCATGGGGGTAGGCAGCTGGATGCCGGTGAGTCGTCGGTCAACTCATTAATTCGCCTCGCTGCTAATCCCCTCTACAAAGGCAAACTGAAGATAATGCTTGATGGAGGAATCAGGTCGGGAGTGGATTTGGCGAGAGCTCATGCAGTCGGCACCGATTTTAGTTTTATGGGAAGGCCATTCATGTATGGTGTTGGAGCATTGGGCAATTTCGGAGGACACCACACCATCAATATGTTTAAGGCTCAACTTTATCAGATAATGCAACAGGTATCCATCAGCAAACCGACGGATTTTCCACGACGCAGGCTTAACACACAGGAGTATTGAAGAGGTCTGACAGGAAGACAATATCACTGCCATAATCAATCATTTTTAAAAGAATAACACGTTAGATGAAAGACATATCAAGGAGAAAATTTATAGAGGTTTCATCCTTAGCTGTTTTGGGAGCGGTTGCAACCCATGGCAAAACCTTAGGAATGCCTGCTTATATTAAAAATCTTGGGAAGCCAAACTCTATGTTCAATGGGGTACAGATAGGAATGATCACTTATTCTTTTCGCCACCTGACAAACGATGCAGAGCAGTTGCTCAAATATTGTATAGAATGTAATATCAGCGGTGTAGAATTGATGGGCGACCCTGCTGAGGCTTTTGCCGGCGCACCGGTAGCTCCCACCGCCCCGAAATGGGGCGAGGGCTCGGATCCGACAGCATGGAAAGCGTACGCCAAAGTATTGGCGCCTTGGCGGGCTCAAGCCGATATGAAGCGATTCGAGCAACTTCGTAAGGTTTACAACAATGCTGGTGTAAAGATATATGCTTATAAGCCAAGTGCCTTGGGTCTCAGTAATACAGATTCAGAAATACACTACGCCTGTCAGGCAGCCCGCGCACTAGGTGCAAGCCACGTCACTGTGGAGTATCCGGACGATCTTGTCCATACCAAACGATTAGCTGCTATCGCTTCCAAGTACAAGGTGTTTGTTGGGTATCATGGTCATCTTCAGCAGACATTCACTTTATGGGACGACGCACTTGCTCAGTCTAAATACAATGCGATCAATTTCGATATGGGACATTATGTGGCCGCAGGATTTGATCCACAGACTTTTATACGGGCAAAGAATAAGCGTATTGTCAGCATGCATCTTAAAGATCGGAAGAATAAACAGAACGGCGGTGCCAATCTGCCCTGGGGAGAGGGAGATACTCCTATTGTGGAAGTCCTTCAGCAGATGGCAAAGTTAAGGCACAAATTTCCGGCGACAATCGAATTAGAGTACCCAGTTCCCAAAGGTTCTAACGAGATAAAAGAAGTAGCGAAGTGCGTGGAATTTGCTCGAAAAGCGCTGAAAGGTTAAGGAACGTCCAAATATGCAATATGAACCTGACGTGATTAAAATAATCTTCAAACAGTAACATGAACTACTATAACTAATAGGAATAAAAAAAGATAATAATGCTGAATACATAGCAAAAACGAGAATATAGAAATAAATTAGCGTGCACACGCTTCCAAGCAAAGAAAACTGGTAATTTTTGAAGATACACGGGAACAAGTGCAGGCCTGCCTAAGTGCGGGCTTGTCTGTTTTGTGTATCGGGTATACCAGTACCTCTTTGCCAGACAGTACAACCCGTGCTTAGGCCGGTCATTCATCACTGAAACTATTGGATTATGCAGATAGGTTGTACACAGATGCACCCCGTTACATTGACGGCCATCGTTATCGGACTTGTTATATTTGGGGCACAGAGCGTGCTTTACCTTGAACGTCGCCATGATCGGTCAAGGCTCGGTTACTTGATATTGCTTTTGCTCCTTCTTATCTTCAATACGGCAAACGGTCTGTTGCCAAACCCAACCTATGATATACCGGAATATATCCAGCATATTATCGTCAATACCACCCGATTAGGTTGTTCGACTTCGAATAACCTTTTTTTATTTCATTATTGAATAGCTATGATGAAACACAGGTTTAAGGTCAGATCTTCTAAACGTACCTTTTGGTCAATTCTATTCACTTGCGCCGTTATCGTAAATTTTGCATATTTGATAAAGTTGTTATCATAGATTAAACAATTAATATGGCTAAAAAAGTATATTACAGCAAACCTTTAAAGTTTTTTTGGAAACAGCTCTATGGAACACAAAAGAAATTTACTCCAGAATTTACAGATGAACAAATATATTTTGTGCTCAAGAAAAATCTCTTGTCTATTCCCTTAGCTCATGATGAGACTCAAGAGTCTAGGGGGTTAATGGTTTCAGGATTAGAATTATGGAGAGAGGATTCTAAAGGAGAACTTTTACACATGTTTTTCCTTGATGAAGGATTACGAACCTTCCTCGAAACAACTCCATTATCGGATTTAGATGGTATTAAAAAGTTCTTATTTGAAAATGGACAAACTAGAGAGGTAATTCATTTATATTCCAATGAAAATAGAGAAACTATAGTATATAAATTTGCTCTCCATATACCTTTTGAGGGAGAAGGCTATGCTTTCTCTTTAAGCATAGAAAATGATGGTAGTCTGGAATTATACTATTCTTTAGGAGAAAATGGTGGGCGTATGTCTGATAAATTTTATGCAGATGTGATTAAAAAAGATGACGAAATTTCAAAAACGCATTCCAATATGTTTCGGCTTGTGATTAATACAATTGCGTATATGAATTGTTTCCCCGATTGTGTTACTGATGGTGTTCCAAAAGACTATTTTGATTACAGTGAAAATAAATTAGCGAAAAACCTTACTTTTCAAGTATCTGAAAAGATTAAAGAAAGTGAAAATGTACCATTGTCAAAAATACCACATTTTAGAAAGGGTCATTTTAGAAGACTTCAATCAGATTATTTTACTAATAAAAAGGGGCAAATGGTTTTCGTAGCTGAGACAATGGTCAAAGGAAAGGCTAAGACAATTTCCATGTCAGAGAATATAGATGAATTTCACCCTAATACTAAGAAAAACTAACAATTAAAAATAATTTTGGGATGGGAAAACAGATGGACTCTTCAGTCTAAAAATTCCGTTGCCTCGAAACATTATCTTACAATATTTAAACTTTATATGGAGCCCTAATTATCCATAAAATTTTATGGTTTGTATTCTATTGTATCATACTACCCAAATACTGGACAACTGCATAAATGTTTAAATTAGCAGTAGAAAATGAAAAAAGAACGCAGGAAATTCAGTGCAAGCTTTAAGGCGAAGGTAGCCATAGAAGCGATCAAGGAACAGCAGACCATTCAGGAACTAGCCGTTAAATACGAATTGCACCCGACCCAGATCAACACCTGGAAACGGGAATTTCTGGATAATGCTGAATCGGTTTTTACCACAGAAAAAAGCCCGATAAAAGATGACTCCAAAGAGAAAGAGCTTTATTCCAAGATCGGGGAGTTACAGATACAGGTTGATTTCTTAAAAAAAGTATTGGGCAAATGAGTCTTGACGAGAAACGCGGGCTTGTTTGCCCTTCCTATAAGAAAATGAGCGTTTACAGGCAGTGCAAAGTTATGGAGCTGCCCCGGAGCAGTTATTATTTTAAACCCAAGGGAGAATCTCTGTTCAACCTGCAGGTTATGAATGCCATCGACCGTAAGTTTCTGGACTGTCCCTTTTACGGAGTAGAGCGCATGACGGACTATTTGAGGCAGGATCTGGGCTATTTCGTTGGGCAGAAGCGGGTTCGTAGGCTGTATAAGCTCATGAACCTGAAAACTATACATCCTAAAAAGAACTTGAGTAAAGCAAATAAGGCGGACTATAAATTTCCGTACCTGCTCAGGAACCTTAAGATCGAAAGGCCTGCTCAGGTATGGCAGGCAGATATCACGTACATACCCATGTTCAAGGGCTTTATGTATATGTTTGCTATCATAGATGTATACAGCAGAAAGATAATGGGCTGGGACGTATCCAATACGATGAGTGCCGAGTGGTGTAGGGATGTGTTGGTCGATACGATCCAAACTCATGGTAAGCCCGAGATATTCAACACCGATCAGGGATCTCCGTTTACATCTGAAGTTTTTGTGAAAGCCTTACAGAAAAATGAGGTTAAGATATCAATGGACGGCAAAGGTAGAGCGCTGGACAATATCTACATTGAAAGATTCTGGGGATCCCTGAAAAGAGAGAAGATATACCTCAATCCACCCAATGGTGGTGTGGATCTGTACCGGCAGATTAAAGAGTACGTGTTATTTTACAATACGGAAAGAAGGCACAAATCCCTAGGAAGGATAACACCCGATGAAAAGTTCTATCAGGAAATTAAAAATGTATCGTAATTATATCTTAGTTTAGTAAAAAGTTGTCCAACAAATAGGGAGTATCATAATTGCGACTAGAAGCAATGTTGGCGAGACAAGATAGGAAGTCAGATACATCGTAATTTTATATTTCATTTAAAACATACTTTTTATATATTTAAAGTATTAATCAAGAATAAATGTCATCAAGAAATGCAACAGCTAGTTGGAGCGGTTATGCCCATCAAGGAAAAATTGGCTTATTGATTGCCCTAAAAAAAATTATAGACCTAAACTGCGAAAATCTTGTAGATTATCAAGTGGAACAAGAAACACAAGAGGATGTGTGTCTAAAATGTGGAACAATAATCCATGAAGTTCATCAGGTTAAAGCTTATATGAGTACTAATGCTATCAACTCTTATAAAAAAGCATTGCAAGAATTTGAACCTGGATCTTCGAATTATCTCCATACTATCTTAGAACTTCAAGATTGGGAAACTTTGACTGCTGAAGAGAATCCTTATAATGTCCAAAGATATTCCTATTCACCCGGGAAAAATTTTTGTGGACTTGATCAGATAGAAGAAATTATCTTAAGTGAAATCAGCTCAGTTCTAAAGATTAATGGAAATGAAAATCATGAAAATGAAGATTGGTGTAGAAATGGTTATCATGAATATTTAGCTCTCCTCGATTCCCGTATTCGTGAACAACATCAATATGGAACAAAAAAAACTTATTGTATTTCGATAGGTTTAGATGAGATATTACAAATTATAGACAGTCCACCAACTAGAAGCAAAACTGTTAGTTGTGCCATAAGATCAGCAATTTACAACATATATGTAGATTTCGTGGATAAGTTGGAGAATAATCAATATCCTAGGATGTTGGATTCTCATGAAAAAATTGTAGCTGATGTTATTAAAATGTTTTGCTGTCTAAATGATGATGACTTAGAAGAGTTTCTATGTCAGATTTTTCCGTCGTCAACAAAGGGCAAAAGACTTGCATCATCAGTTTTAACAGATGATTTTTTTATAGGAAAGGATTTTGCTACTACTTTTCTCAAAACTTTGATTGATATTTATAGCGTCATGCCTACAATTGAGGGGGGAACCTACCCTCATTATAAAGTGGATAAAAACTATTTGATTACCGCTTTGCAACAACAGCCAGATTATTTAGTAATCGTGGCAAAAAATATTTTGGAGAACGACAAACTTAATACTGCTCGCTACGAAGCAGACTATATTATTAATGAAAATTTTGAAGGTAAACTTTCTGACTATGCTCCTAAAAATATTCCTCGCAAAAATGGAATCATCAACCAGAATGATTTGGAATTTATTACTCGTATAGAAGCTACAAATAAACTAAATACGCAATGAAAGAACTTATAAAAGACATATTCATTGAATGTGGGTTTGTTAATGAAGAGTCGAACGATGTTCATTTTTACCGGAGAAATTCTTCAGAAAGAGTTGAGTATTATTTACTACAATTTATCTCGACGAACCAACTTGAAACATTTAATCAAGAAGCTTTAAAAAAGGCGCACGAACTTTTTCAAGAGAAAAAAAAGCTGATAAAAGATGTAGGCAATAATACGTCATTGATTGTCTGTGTGGAATTCTCTACATTTTTAGAAGATTGTATAAAATACAAAAATCAGATGTTGGCAATTGAGGAAGATGATTATTGGTTCAAAAAATACCTTCTTCCGTATACAATGAGCTCTGTTGATTCTCTGAGACAAAATTCTAATATTATTTATCATCTTAATGAGACCGTCTCAAACAATGCACTTTTTGAAGAATTTACAGCACAAATCTATTCAAATGAAAAATATTTTCTTGCCGTCCAGTTTTTCCTAAAACTTCCTTTTCTTAATTTAACGATTGACTCAGAGCAACGATTAGATACTATTGAACAATTACTTGCGACGAGGATTTCTTTTCTGGAGCAAAATTTCTTGAATGAAGTACTATTGCCTTTTCCTATTGAAAGCTTTAACCGTGATCGTTTGCTTCAAGAGATTCTTGACCCCAACAGCCAGTCATTTGATTCATTTATTAATTCCTTTACCCGAGAACAAGATGCTTCAGATACGTAAGATATATTTAGAAAATTTCAAAGGGGTACACTATCGTACTATTGTTGACTTTGAAGATAAGCACCTAACGATCCTCAGTGGGCCAAATGGATTTGGAAAAACAACCATATTCGATGTAATAGAGTTGTGTCTCCGAGGAAGATTAAATAGAACGATGACCTATAATCATGTTACAAAAAAGAATTCAGGTCATAAAAAGCCTTTTTATCAAAATACAGTTGGAGAAGATGTCTTGTTAAAACTTTGGCTTACAAATGGAGAGGAAGATCATGTAATCATAAAAAGGTTAGATAAAGACAGTACGGGAAGTATATCTAATGCTAAAGCTTTTCGACCTGATGCTTGGGAACTAATCGACACGTTTTATACTCAAGATACCTCACAGTTTGAGCAACATCCCGACTATAGCGAAGTCAGCAACATTAATCAAGAATTTATTGACAATCTTTTTTTTGGAGAGTTAGGTCTTTCCATGGTAAATTTATACCCTCTTTTTAATTATCTTCAGCAAGAAGACAATATATATTTTTTAAAAAAGGATGAGGATGCCAAAAAGAATGAATTAGCATTTCTTTTCCAAACACAAAGAGAGAACGAAAATCTTGAAAAGGTTACTGAAATTTTTGAGTTTGTTACCAGTCTACGACAAGCTCTTGAAGCTAGGATTGTTAACATTGGTTTAGTGACACAAAGTAGTCAAGAAGTTTCCTACTTCAAGCTTTTTCCAGAATCGAACTATGTTTTCGATACACAAGATCCCTTCGGTTCAGTATCAACTGACCAACTGGAATCTGTATATAATGGAGTAAGAAGTGTCCTTCAAGAATTACTAAATTTCTCACGGAATTTTTCGCCGAATGAGTTTGAAAGAAGAAAGCTACGTAGTCAACTTTCTTCTGTAGCCAATAATAGGACACTGCTACAGACGCTTGTGGCAAAAAATCTAATTGAAGAAACTCGCTTAGATCAACTTAGATTGATAGTAGCTGCCAATTCGAATTACATTTCATATCTCTCTAGATTAGATCAATTTATTTGTAACGAACAATTATTGCAAAGTTTAGGATTTCCGGACGAATTCATAATAGATTTTAACCGATTAACTACTCAAAGAACACAGCTTCTTTCACAAATTGGAGAAATCGGAAAAATTATAAGAGATCTAAACAATGCCCGGGAACAAACAATTACAAGATTTAACGAATTACATTCTCTCCATCCACAGGATACAAATTGTCCGCTATGTAATTCACATTGGAATAGCATGGAAGAAATGTATAGTTCCTTTGAATCTAAAGCCGAAAGCCTTATGGATTACAATAGAACGCAACAACGTCAATTATCCGATATTGAACAAGAAATAATAGAAAATTTTAATCAACCCATAATTCAGTCAATACAAAATCATATCTCTTCGCCAAATAATCTAATTGATCAACAATTTTTTCAAGAGATAAGTGAGCGGAGAGGAAATCTAGACGCTATCAATCGATTTATGACGATTTTGAACAATCATAGGATTGATGTGTCAAGGTTTATAATAAATGATCCGGTTACCCTAGAAAGGTTTAATGAAAATATTCTTGGGCTTCAAACATTTTTAACATCTGAAATTGATAATATAGCCTTAGATGAGGAGAGCCTAGTTGGAAGTGAACTTTATTCTCAATACTTCCAAGAAAATCCTCAAAATATAATTAGTGAGCAACAAATCCAAAACAAACTTGCCTACATTGACACACTTTACAATAATACAAGACAATTTTCTTTGAACGTACTGTCTGAACGTTTTACAAAGATTAGCGAACTTGAAAAGCGTGTAAAGATAATAAAGGATAATCTTTCTGCTTCTATTAAGCAATATAAAAAAACGATGATAGAAAAAATTAAGATTCCATTTTACATTTATTCAGGAAAGATTCTTCAGCATTATCAACAAGGCTATGGGATATTTGTCGATGTGAAGGACTCCACGAGCCGTGTACGGTTTTTGACAGGTGAGAGTACCGATCACGATATAATTCATCATTTGAGTTCTGGTCAACTTGCAGTAGTATCAATAGCCTTTTGTTTAGCATTGAATAAGGTGTATCATGCTCCTCAGCATTTTAAATTTCTTGCTATTGATGATCCTGTTCAAACGCTTGACGACTTAAATATTCATTCCTTCATCGAATTACTACGACACGAATTTTCAGACTATAAAATAATAATATCAACCCACGAAGAACATATCGCTAATTATCTTCTATATAAGTTTGAAAAATTTCACTTTAGCAATAAAAAAATCAATGTTCAGGAGAATTTCTACAATAGACTGGATACGGATTCTCTAAATTAGAAATTATATGTTTCGGTTGAGGTACTAAAGATAGAACAGAAAAATATTGCTCTATCCTTTAGCCTTTATTTTAGATTTGTCCACTGTTTAAATTGGATAATTCCCTCAAATCTTCTATAAACTGGTTCGAAAACTGCACATTCGGGAGCACTTTCAAAAAAAGCCGTTTTTCTTTACGAAAAATGGCTTTTTGCGTTTATTAGGGCACTTTAGGAGTATGCGCCCTACGCTGTATCGGATTCCCCGAAACGGTGTGTTTTACATAGTTTTTTGTTGAACTTCACACAAAACCGTAACAAATAGGTAACGGAACTTTGTGTGGCAATTGAAAAAATTATGGCAACCGTAAGCGCAAAAGTTTATGAGCACCACAAGAAAGCCGATGGAACTTACAATGTAAAAATCTGTGTCCATCACAAAAGTGAAAGAAAGTTTATTGACACGGTACATTTCGTTGTCAGAAAACAATTGACCAAAGATAACAAGGTTAAAGACCCGTTTATCGCGGACAAGGTCGGGCAGCAGCTAAGGGATTATCGAAAGATGATCAGCGAACTCGACGACCGGCTGGACTATTTTACCGCAGAATCTCTGCGGGACTACCTGCGAGATAAAGACGAAGATGTCGATTTTATCAAGTTTTGCGACCGGCATATCGACTGCCTAAGAAAAGAAAGTCGAACCGGAACCGCAAACAACCACCGGAAAATCCGCAACAGCCTGGTCGATTATTTCAACCGGACATCCGTATCCATCAAGGAAATCAATTCCAATATGCTGATGGCTTATGAGCGTTACATGCGGTCAGAAAGGACAATGACACGTATAAATCAATTGGGAAATGAAGTGACAACAAAAGAAAAAGGGTTGTCTGACAGCGGCCTGCACAACCAGATGCGAGACCTACGTACCTTGTTCAACGCCGCGAGGGATCATTATAACAATGAAGACCTTGGAATATACCGCATCAAGCATTATCCATTCAAGAAATACAAGGTTGGTTCTCCACCGCTCACCAAGAAAAGAAACAACACACTCGAACAGGTATTGACCATTCGGGATTGTGTAACCAAACCCGGAAGCCGTGCCGAATTGGCAAAAGAGCTGTACATGCTTTCGTTCTACCTATGCGGAATGAATGCAGTAGACTTGTACCAATTGACGGAGCGTGACATCAGAAACGGCCGTGTGGATTACAATCGTTCCAAGACCGAGGGCAAGCGTAAGGATAACGCCTTTATCAGCATCAAGATCGTTGACGAGGCAAAGCCTTTACTTGAAAAATACTTAGGTAAACTATCCTTACGCTATTCCAGTAGTGATTGTCTCAATTGGGCATTGTGTAAAGGGATGGAACAATTGAGGAAGCTCACTGGCATACCCGATCTCACGCTGTATTGGGCCCGCCACACCTTTGCCAATACCGCACGAAACGATTGCCGTATGAGCAAGGACGATGTAGCCCTTGCGCTCAACCATGTAGACGAGGGCAATCGCACTACGGATATATACATTGCCAAAGACTGGAAGATCGTGGATGACGTACAGCGGAAAGTCATCGCACAGCTTCGGAAAGTTGAAGTCAAGGTGTTGAAGAAAGTCCAAGCCGAAAAGAATACAGATAAGGCCGCGGCATAAATAATTAATTCGTTGCACGGGTATGACATCCCGTGAAACTTCATATCGATATTGAAACGTAAATTTGATTGATTATGAGAACTATAGTTTGGTTTTTTATTACTTGCATAATTGCCACATTTGGATATTTCGCATCATTGAGCATGACGAATCCGTGGCCGGGTCTTGCTGTTGCTTTTGGCATTTGGATAATTTTTATGTGGACGACAACAAAACCACGGAGACGCCGTCGTTGATTATAAAGGTGGTGATATAGTTTATTATTTCGCCACCCAATTATTTTCCTCTCTTATATTCTGCACGCCATTACCATCCAGCCATTTTTTAAAAGCTTCTTCGTCATTAGAAGTAAATTTCACAATGTTTCCATTGTTCAATAACAGGGTGAAATCCTTAAAGACATTTAGATATTTGAAAATTTCCGAAGCGGAATATTCAAAATTGGGGAAATGAGTTGCGGCTGTCATACTTAAAATTGAATTTAAACTTTACTGTTGCCGCTTTTAAAATAAGCGTAGGCAACAACTTACCGAACTGAGGTCTTAGGAAACCCTGACAACAATAAGTGCGCCCACGCCATAGCATGAGCGTTCTTGACCTGTTGCCCCATTGTCATTGAAATTTCCTAAGTTTCAGTTCGGGACTCAAAGCAAAAACGCTTTAAGAATATTTTTAATCGTTACACAAATATACGAGTTTAGCTGGCATCCATATTACACACACGTCAAAAATGCCCACTTAACCAAATTATTATTTTAAGAAAGTACAATGAAAATCCAACGACCCTATGGTTTCATAAAACAATGATATCAGGAGGATTACCCCAAGATTCAAAATCTGGCGATGTCAATATATTGAATGGTTCACGTGTTCCTCCGAGTTCGCCCGAATATTTCGAAAAAACTACTTTCTCTATTCTATAATGACGTATAAGGTACGAACAAAGCAGGCACGGCTCAACATTTGTATATAGTGTCGACCCGGACAAATCGTGAGAATTTTCGATAGCATTCAGTATCGCCACTGTTTCAGCATGTCTGGTGATATCTTTTAATTGTCTGCTTTTCTCTACCCCCTCACCAATAACAACTCCCTCTTTAACAATTACGCATCCGACAGGGCTTTCTCCATTATCTAATGCTAACTGTGCCAACTTGTAACAATGCTTTAAAAATTCTCTATGATTTTCCATGATAACCAAATATAAGCATTCGTCGGAACACCTCCGTATCGCCCAAGACGTACCGTTATTATATAATTGATTTTAGGCAATTATTACCGTAAATAACGGGTGTTATACCACATTAAAATATCTCTGAAGAGTAATTTCGAAATCACAAATAAATAATTATGAATTGGTGTTCAAATTTTTGTGGGATGTTTTTAAAGCAATTTTAACATGGCAGAAAAAATCAAAGTCGGTGTAGTACAAGCTACACCAATATTATTTGATGTAGAGAAAAGCGTATCCCTGACAATACAGTGGATTGAATATGCGCAAAGAGAGGGATGCGAACTTTTGCTGTTTCCAGAATCCTTTATTCCTGCCTATCCCAGGGGGATTTCTTACGATGCGGTTGTTGGTAAGCGTACAGAAAGGGGACGTGAACTTTGGTTAGACTATTGGAAGAATAGTATCGAGGATTCTTCCAAATATGTAAAGCAAATCGGAGATGCTGCAAAAAAGGCCAGGATGTACGTTGCATTGGGAGTGACCGAACGTGAGCGTATAGGTGGTACACTTTATTGCAGCCTGTTTTATTTCGGATCGGACGGATCATTTCTCGGTAAACACCGAAAACTCAAACCTACAGGTTTGGAGCGCTTTCTTTGGGGCGATGGTGACGGTACCACGCTCACGACCTATGATACAAAACTGGGTCGTATTGGCGGTTTAATATGTTGGGAGAACTATATGCCTTTGGCACGTATGTCAATGTACAACAAGGGTGTGGAGATATATCTTGCCCCGACTGCGGATGCAAGATCATCATGGCAATCAACAATGCAACATATCGCTTTGGAGGGACGCTGTTTCGTCTTGGCGAGTAACCAATATGTTAGAAAATCTGACTATCCGGAACGATATCAGGAGTTCTTGACCGATGAGCCGGAGATCATGAGCGCGGGCGGCAGTGTAATCATAACTCCATCGGGAGAGATACTCAATGGGCCATTAATTAATAAAGAGGGGCTATTAATGGCGGAACTTGATTTCGACCTGTTAGCCAAAATGAAACTTGATTTTGATGTAGTCGGCCATTATTCGAGAAACGATGTGTTCTCTTTTGGGGTTAACGGTCAACCAGAAACGAAACACTTTAAAGGCTTATAAAACGATATGGATACTATTTTTATTGGTAAAAATGTGGATCATTTAGCAAGGCGGGATATTGTCGAACTGGATGACAAAATCAGGCGATATCAAAAGGGGGAATTCAACGAAGAGTCATTCAGGGCTTTTCGGCTCACACGGGGAATATATGGTCAACGACAGGATGGCGTAAACATGATCCGCATAAAGCTACCTTTCGGTAGGCTATCCCCCATGCAACTAAGAACTATCGCAGAACTCTCCGAGAAGTATGCCAGTGGGAATCTTCATGCGACCACAAGACAGGACATACAGCTCCACTATGTGAAACTCGTGGATACGCCACAATTATGGGCGGATTTGGAAAATGACGGCATAACTTTGCGTGAAGCCTGTGGAAATACCATCCGTAATCTCACCGCTTCACCATATGCTGGCATTGACCCCGATGAGTTATTCGATGTCTCTCCATATGCTAATGCAATGTTCAAATACTTTTTGAGAAATCCCATTTGTCAAAACTTAGGACGTAAATTTAAGATTGCATTCTCGTCTTCCAGTAGTGATTCTGCCTATACCTTTATGCATGATCTGGGGTTTATTCCACGTATAATAGTTGTTGATGGTGAGGAGAAACGAGGTTTTAAGATTATGTTGGCTGGAGGTCTGGGGGCACAACCTTTTATCGCACATCCCATATTTGATTTTATGCCGGATTCGGAGATTATTCCTTTTACTGAGGCTTGCTTGCGCATATTTGACCGTTATGGTGAACGTGCAAAACGTCATAAAGCCAGATTAAAATACCTAATCAATGATATTGGTGTTGAGAAGTTTTTGGAGTTGGTACATCAAGAGCGTGAAGCAGTAAGCCTAAAGTCCTATGTTGTGGATTTAAATGATTTTGAAGAAACTGCGGTGCCAAATATCATTACGAAAGAAGAGGTTGTAGAGGTCGATCAGGAACGATATGAACGTTGGTTGCTCCTAAATACCTATCGGCAAAAACAACAAGGTTATTTTGCGGTAAGGGTTAAATTACGTAGCGGTAATATGAATGCCTATCAGGCACGTGCTTTATCCACTATAGCCGAAAAGTATGCTTCATCAGATATTCGGATTACTGTGAACCAAGGTGTCTTGTTGAAATACGTTCGGCCTCAGTTTCTGAAAATGTTGTTTGTAGAATTGGAAAATAACGGTTTGTCTGACTTTGGCTTCGATACACTAACGGATATTACTGCATGCCCTGGTACCGATACCTGTAACCTTGGGATAGCAAGTTCTGTTGGATTATCTGTCGAGTTAGAACGCTTGTTAAGGAGTGAGTATGGACATGTTGATTACATGCACCATATTAAGGTGAAAATTTCGGGATGTATGAACGGATGTGCTCATCATAGTATTGCCAATATTGGCTTTCATGGTATGTCAATGAAAGTAAAAGGCCTTATTCTACCTGCTATGCAAGTAGTTTTGGGCGGAGGCCCTACTGATAATGGGACAGGAACGATGGGAGAAAAAGTCATCAAACTTCCTGCAAAGTGTGTGCCTGATGCGTTACGGCTTCTTTTGAACGATTATGCAGATAATAGGATTGAAGAAGAAAGTTTTAATACTTATTTTGTACGCATTGGTAAAACATATTTTTACAATCTGTTGAAGCCTCTGGGTGATATAGATGAAGTTACTCAGTTTCATCTGACAGATTGGGGAAACGAAAGTATTTATACTCCTAAAATCGGCATAGGGGAATGCGCTGTACCTATGATTGATATGGTCGGTGTTGTTTTAGAGGAGGTCAAGGAGACCCTAAACAAGGCTAAGGAAGCGATTTTTGAAGAACAGTGGGTAGATGCAATATACTATAGCTACACCGGAATGATCAATACAGGTAAAGCACTGCTATTGACAAAAGAAGTTCCTTGCAATACGCAATTAAGCGTTATTAATAATATGGATCCAAACTTCATTGAAAACGGAGAGATAAAGCTTTCAGGGACCTTTGCTGATCTTGTACTACAAATAAATAAAGAAAAGGCATCTAAGGTATTTGCAGACTCATACTATGGTCATGCATTGTCATTATTTCATAAGGCGATAGATTACCGCAATTTGAATTGACCTTTCGCTATTATAGAATAATCATTATGACAGAACAAAAAAAAGAAGCAAGTATTATTGACCTGATTTCTTCGTCTGGGATTCTTCCAATGTTTATTCACGAAGACGTTAAATTAATGAAATCCATATTAGCAATTTGCTACGAGGCTGAACTTAGAGTTTTTGAAGTTCTAAACCGTAGCGAAAATGCCTTACATACGTTTATCCAGTTAAAGGATTATGTGGATAATTGGTTGCCAGGAATGAAACTATGTGCAGGCACAATTACAGATGTACAGTCGGCAAAAAAATACATAGATGCAGGCGCTGCAATGATTATTGCCCCTAATCTCGATGAACAAATCGGCCATTTTTGTGTTGAACAAGGCATAGAGTGGTTGCCGGGAGTGTCGACAGTTTCTGAAATATACAAAGCGTTAAAAATTGGAACAACTTCTGTTAAACTATTTCCAGCGGAATTGTCTTCCCCAAAATTTGTTTTGACAATAAAATCGTTGGTGCCAAGATTACAAATCATTGCAAGTGGGGGTGTTTCTGTGGAGCATGAGTCTTTAGGCCCGTGGTTTATGGCAGATGTAGACGGCGTGGGCTTAGGTAGTTCAGTATTCAACAAAGTCAACCAAAAAGACGGTTGGGAATCCACTAAAGAAACGCTTTTGAGTTGTAAACAGCGAATAAAAAAATTACGTCAACTTAGATTTAGCTCTTAAATGAATAGTGATAATCTGACCATCTGGAATATTCTCATTTCAATATGGTCAGATTATTTATTCTGGAGGATTAGTCTTTCGGATCGGGTGTGTATCGCAGATAAGGTTTGACCTCCCGCAATCCCTTAGGGAATTGTTCAGCAGCATCCTCTGTCTTGATCGCATTAGATACAATGACATCGTCTCCTGGATTCCAATCAGCGGGAGTCGCAACCTTGTGCTCGTCGACTAATTGAAGGGAATCAATCACACGCAATATCTCGTTGAAGTTTCTCCCAGTGGACGCGGGATAGGTAAGTGTCAATCTTATTTTCTTGTTTGGGTCGATGACAAACACCGATCTGACCGTTAACGTGGCAGATGCATTTGGATGGATCATATCGTACAGATTAGAAACCAATCTGTCTTTGTCCGCTATCAATGGAAAATCAATGACAGTACCGTGTATCTCATTGATGTCTCTCGACCATCCATGATGGTCATTTACATCGTCCACACTGACGATAAGCGTTTTTACGTTACGCTTTCTAAACTCATCCTGTAATTGTGAAGTACGACCTATTTCTGTGGTACATACAGGAGTAAAATCTGCTGGATGGGATAGTAATAGCCCCCAAGCATCACCAAGATACTCGTGTAAATCTATTCTTCCGATCGTTGTGTCAGCCTCAAAATTTGGTGCGACATCTCCTAATTGTAAGCTCATGATTTTAAATGATTAAGTGTTATTGGGTTTATTATAGTATTGTTTTCGAAATGCTTCAGGGGTTAGCCCGGTATACTTTTTAAAGAATTTCACAAAATAAGAAGTGTCAAAAAAATTCAAATCCAACGCGATGGCTGAAATTGACATCTCGAAATTGACTAACAAACGCTTCGCTTCCAGTAGAACTCTTTTTCTGATCAGTTCTCCAGCCGACGTTTTAATTTGGTCTTGACAAATAAAATTTAAATGGCTCGAAGTGATGTAGAGCATAGATGCATAATCCTTAGGCAACCTAAGCTCCCTAAAGTTGTCCTCGATCAACTCCATGAATTTTTTTAGCAATACGGAATTGTAATTATTACGGCTATATTCTATAGCATTCTCCTTGGCATTACGGGCTGCAATAACGAATATCTGGAGCAGATACGAAGAAATCATGATCAACATTTGATTGTGTTCATTCCGTGCTCCGACCTCGCTTAATATCTCTTCAAAGATCGCACAAGTCTTATCCAATGATGGTTTATCCAGCTCTAAAACTTGACTGGAAGAGAATAAATTAAAGAAAGGAAAATTATCAAGGATAGAAGAACCAATAGCCAATTGGTCAAAAAATGTAGATGAAAAGTTAATAACATATCCATCCACTTCGCCTTCAAATATCCATTTATGGGCTTGGTTCGGGCGCATGAAATAAATAATCCCTTCTTTTATAGGATACGATTCGAAATCTAAAATATGCTGCCCATTGCCTGCTGTAAAAAGCACCAGATGGTAAAATGAATGTTTATGAACTTTCTGGAGATGTGGATTGTTTCTGGCGTAACCGTGAAACCTATCGATATTAAATAGGTCATTTGACAACCTATTGGTTACGAGATTGCAAATGTCAAATGTAGGATATGTTGTCTCCACTACCATTTCTCTCTTATCCAATATCCTGCATTTCAATATCTTTACTTTCCGTATCGGTTGATAGGCTGAAATCAAGCTGCTTGATATTCTCTCCGAAATACTTCGGATTAAAACCGAACGATGGGGTCAACCAGTACAACAACGCCACACGTGAATACCTGCCGTTGAACGGCGCCAATAGGATGACGACGACAAAACATATAACAACATATAACCAAGGGGAGCTGTCATTTCCTGTCAATATGTATGTCGCAACACAAGCTGTTATTAACTCAGCCACAACAAAAACATAGCTAACGAACATCGCCACATAAAAATAGCCCGGCTCTTTCTCAAACCTTAAACCGCAGTGGGGGCATTCTTTTTTCATACCGTTATTAAAGATGTTCAGTACGCTACCGTTAAACATATCGCCTGTCCTGCAACGAGGACATTTTCCCTGTTTTGCACTTTTCCATTTGCTTGGATAAATATTCGTTTTATTATTCATGGTATTTGCATCAATATCTAATAAACCTAATTACTGTAACAAGATCGCTTTTAAGCACTTTGTTTTATACAAAATAATAAGTAAAATCTATACTTAAATGGTAATTTTCACCTTTATGACGGTATTATTGATAGAAACTTAGTTAACAAACCGTTTGTAATTGTCTTCATTTTCGAAATAAGCCACCTCACCACCGTCGCTAATCATAACGATGTAAGCGGTCGCCTTATCCACCCTTTCCAATGTATGGGGGTCTATGGCGTAGCGTACCGTTCCGTCTTTGGGTATCCTTTCCTGACACATCTTACAGCAACCGTAGTACATCTTCCCCTCAAACGGCACTTCCAATTGCTGTTTGCCCATATAGGCATCATTGACCATACAGACCAAGTGGCCCGGTACGTGGTCGCCTTTTTTAGGGCTGTTGCCTGCCGTGTCCATACTGCTGTTTGTCTGATTACATCCGATGAAAAGTACCGTGGCAACAGCCACGATACTTACAAATTTGGTTTTCATTTTCATATTCCGTTATTCTTTTTCGTTGTCTGCACTGTTGGGCTTGTTCGGCACTTCCGTGCCCTCCTGTATTTCTTCCGAACCCATTTTCAGTATTTTATCCCCGTCGTTCAGTTCGCCGAAAACCTCAAGCTTATCGGGCATCGCACGACCTTTGCTGACAGGCACATTTTTGGTTTTGCCGTCTTCCACCCGTATCACGTACACGCCCGTTCCGCTCTCCACGACTGCGGATTTCGGAACGAAAAACGTAGGTTCTGAATTTTGTAGCGGAATGGTCGTTTCAGCAATCATGTATGGTTTCAATACATTGCCTTTGTTGATAAAGTCTGCTTCCATTTTTTCCGAACGGAGTTTTAAGTCAAGGCTTCCCGATTTTCGGCTGACCAATGCAACATAACTGTCCTGCGGTCGAGAACGGACGTGGAAACGTACGGTGTCGCCCAATTTGATATACGGCGTATTGGCTTCGGCAACGGACAGGTTCAACCGTAGCTTGCTGTTGTTTTCGACTACCAGCAGCGGCTCTTTGCTCATCGGGGTAACGAATGCCCCCAGGTCCACGTTCCGGCTTGTTACCGTTCCGCTGAACGGTGCTTTGATGACGAGGTAATTATTGACATCACGGATTTCGCTGTAAGCGGATTTTGCAGCGTTTAACTGTGCTTCGTCTGCCAACATCCGAGCCTTGATTTGGTCTAAAGCATCTTTGGCAATAGCCCCTTGTGTTTCGTTGGCTTTCATCGTTCTGTCATAGGTCGCTTTGGTCGAAAGGTAAATCGCTTCCTGTGCTTCCAGTTTTGCTTTGGCATTGGCTACCTGCGATTGTATTTCGGGGGCTTCCAGCACGACCAATACCTGTCCTGCCGAAACCCTGTCGCCTATATCCACACGGATGCTCTTTACATAGCTGTTCACTTTAGCAAACAGTTCGGTCCGCTGGTCGGGCTTTAGCTCGCCTGCCAGTTTCAGCATTACCAGTGGATTGGATTTGGAGATTTCGACCGTTTCCATCGGGTTCATCATTCCCATACCCATTGCGGGCATTCCGCCCTCTTTTTTGGCTTCTTCTTTTTTATCGTTGTTGCAGGCTACCAATATGAGTGCCGTTGCAAATATGATGATTGACTTAAAGTTCATTGTCTTGATTTTTTGCGTTAATGAAATGTGTACTGTTTTCGTCCTCGGGGTCTAATGACGGCGATTGGATGGTCGCTTTGCCCTGTACCCAGGCAAATACCAACGGGAGCAAGACCAATACGGAAAAGGTCGATGCTATCAGCCCACCGATGACGGCTCTGCCCAATGGGGATACCTGGTCGCCTCCCTCTCCAAATCCGATGGCTATCGGCAACATACCTGCGGTCATTGCCAACGTGGTCATCACGATAGGACGGATACGGAGATTGGCCGCTCCTATGGCTGCGTTTACCGCGTTGCCATCCTTCAACCGTAGTGTTTCCGCATTGCTGATAAGCAATACCGCATTGGCAATGGAAACCCCGACCGCCATAATGATACCCATATAGGATTGCAGGTTCAGGGTAGAGCCTGTCAGATTGAGCAATATCAATGACCCCAATACCACGAACGGAACGGTTGTCAAAATCACGAATGATACCCGGAATGATTGGAAGTTAGCCGCCAACATCAGGAAGATGACCACAACGGCAATCAGCAATCCGTTTGCGAGGCTGTTCATCGTATCGTCCAAAACAGGTGTCATACCTGCCACTTGGATATTTACGCCTTTTGGCAATTCTCCCAAAGAAACTATGGCGGTTTCGATGTCTTTCTGTGCCTTGCCCAAATCGGATTTATGTACATTGGCTGTTACGGTGGTATAGCCCATTGTACCCAGATTGTAGCTTTCTCCCAATGTTTTGGTCGGTGTAATGGTCGCCACATCGCCCAAAACAGGTCTGTCCGAATTTTTGGAGATTGGAATATTGGCCAGTTCCTCTTGGCTATTCAGTATGTTCTGCGGCATCTGTACCTGTACATCGTAGCCGATGCCCATCATACCGCCGACCCACATATTCTTGTTGGTATATCTTGATGAAGCCAAACTCGGTGTCAGCGACCTCGCAATATCCTGTGCATCCAATCCCAATTGGGCGGCTCTCACACGGTCGATGTTGATTTCAAATGCGGGATAATTCATCGACTGCGGTATCTGCTGGTCACGCATATAATCGAGTTCGTTCAGCTTTGCCAACAGCCTGTTTGCCGTCATCGCATTCATTTTCTTCATCATTCCCGAAATGCGGATTTCTATCGGTGTATTCGCTCCCTGACTTAAAATCTTTTCCGTCAGTTCAATCGGCTCGAAAGACAATTTCAGTTCAGGCATTTTCTCTTTGATGTGCTGTCTGATTCGCTCTTTCAGCTCGTCCGAATTTCCATTGAACTTTTTTAATGCCACCTGCATCAATGCTTCGTGAGGTCCGGCATTATACAGGAAAATGGAACTGACAGGGAATGTAGAGGGGTGCTGACCTACATACACCGATGAAATGGCAATATTATCCTTGCCCAAAAGCCCGTCCAGTTCTTTCAGGACGGCTTTTACCTTTTCCTCCGTCTTTTCGATGCGTGTACCCTCCGGTGCGGTAATGCGTACTTGGAACTGGCTTGAATTTACCGTAGGCAATACGTCTTTTCCTGTGAACATATACAATACGGCAACGGCTATCAATGCGAGCGTAAAACTGCCTGCAACAATGATTTTCCTACGGTTCATCCAACGTTGCAACCTTGCAATCACATTGTTTTTAAATCTGTCAAAGCGTGTTTCTTTGTGTTCTTTCTCCTGATGGTTCTTCATTATCCAATTTGCCATTACAGGCACAAAAGTCTGTGACAGAATGAACGAGAAAATCATCGAGAAGCCTATCGCCAACGCCAAAGGCATAAACAACGCTCCCGGAATACCTGTCATCATAAATGCAGGGGCGAATACGGCAAGCACACAAAGCAAAATCAGCAATTTCGGAAAGGCGATTTCCTTACACGCATCTAAAATTGCCTGTGCTTTGGATTTTTTCATTGCAAAGTGCTGGTGTATGTTTTCTATGGTTACGGTACTTTCATCGACCAGAATACCGATAGCCAAAGCCAATCCCGATAAGGTCATAATATTGATGGTCTGACCGAATAATTTGAGGAACAGTACCCCCGAAATAATCGAAATAGGAATGGTCAAAATCACTATCAGGGCGGCTCTGCGGTCACGCAGGAAAAGCACCACCATCAAGCCCGTGAGCAAAGCTCCTAAAATCCCCTCGACCACCAGACTTTTTACGGCATTGATAACGTAGACGGATTGGTCAAACTCGTAGGAAACCGTTACATCATCGGGTAAATTCCGCTGAATGTTTGGAATGGTCTTTTTCAGGTTCTGTACCACATTATAGGTAGATGCCTTGCCCGATTTTGCCACGTTCATATACACCGAACGCTTGCCGTCAATCAGGGCATAGCCCGTGGTAATATCCGCACCGTCCTTAACCGTAGCTACATCACGGATATACACATTGTCCACCTGTCCTTTGAAAATCGGGATATCGCCAAATTCCTCCACTGTTTTCAGCGTGTTGTTGGTCGGCGTCAGGTAATTGATGTCGTCAATATAGACGTTCCCTGCGGCGGACGTTACATTCTGACGGCTGATAGCCTCCACAATCTGCTCGGGCGACAATTGGTGCATCCGAAGTTTGTTCGGGTCAATGTTTATCTCTATGGTTCTCGGGCTTCCCCCGAACGGCGGTGCGGTGGTCAGGCCCGGAATGGCAATCAAAAACGGACGGGCCGTAAAGTTGGCGATGTCCTGCAATTGGTTGTTGGTCTTGGTCGGGCTGCGGAACACCAACTGTCCGACAGGCTGTGAAGACGCATCAAAACGGATAATGAACGGTGGCGGCGCTCCGGGCGGTAGGAATACCTGCGAACGGTTGGACAGGGCGTTCAGTTGGGCAATGGCTTCGCCCATATCCGTTCCCTCGTAGAAGTTCACTTTCATCAGGGTAAGCCCTTGCGTATTCTTGCTTTCGATGCTTTTGATACCGTTGGTAAACAGCATCATATTCACGTACATTTTCGTGAAGTATCCCTCCATCTGCTCGGGCGTGTAACCATTAAATGTATGGGCTACGTACACCACGGGCAAGTTCATTTCAGGCAGAATGTCCACCTGTATATCCTTGACGGAACGCACACCGAAAAACACTAATCCCAATACGAGTACCATTATGGATATGGGCTTTCGGAGTGCAAATTTTATCATATTATTCATTGCTAATCCTGTTTATTGTTGTTGAATAAAAACACCTAAATCGCCCCTTGCCGAAGCCAATAAAAGCAACGCCTGCCATACATTGTTCTGTGCGATTTCATAATCAATTTCCGCTCGGTTCAGGCTGTACAGAGCCTGTGTATAATCTACCAATGTGGTCAGACCGTTTTCGTACAAAGCGGTATGTTGCTTGTAGGCTAATTCAGCAGCCGATAACTGCACTTTGGTTTCCTCAAAATTTTCTTGGGCATTGTTCAACTGTGCGTAAGCCATTTTGGTCTGTGCGTTCAGCTCCTTTTTGAACAGGTCAAAATCCTGTTGCAACGCTTGGGTCAGAAACTGCTGTTCTTTGACCTTTGTACCCGAACGATAGATATTGGTTAAGTTCCAAGAAAGCGAAAACCCTAAAAGGTAATTGCTACGGTCTATGCCAACGCCTTTGAGGTAAGAGGAAGTGTAAGCGGAATTGTCCTGTGCATAGTTCCAATCGAAGCCCGAACCACGTCCTTGTACAACTCCGAACGCTGACAATGTTGGTCTTTTATTGGATTTCAGCATTTCTTCGGACTGCAGGCTTTCGTTAATCTTGCTTTGCTGTAATTGCAATAACGGGTGCTTGCTCACTTCGTCATTCAGATTTGCCAAGCCCCTTGACGGAAGGGTAGTGCTGTACAGGCTGTCCAATTGATAGGTCTTAAATTCATCATCCAACAGGACTGCCAGTTGCTTTGAGAACTCCAATTCCTTATCATAGGATTTTATTTGCAGAGATTTGGCGTTTGATACTTCTGCCTTGGCCAACTCTGCATCCACTTCGGGGATTAATCCGCTTTTAGCCCTTGTGTCGGTCATTTCAAAAAATACCACGGCACGTTCCGTATTTTTTTGCTGTACGTATTTGATGCGTTGGCTTGCAAGCAAATTCAGGTAAGCGGCACTTACCTTGATTTGGTGCTGAAAGATTTCCTGTTCTACGTCGGCTTTAGCGGTCTGTTCCTTTTTGCTACCTAATGCTACTTGGCTTTTTATTCTTCCGAACGTAAACATGTTCCAATTGACATTGGCGAAGTAGAGCGAGCCGAATGCGGCGTTCCAATTTTGCTCCGCTAACGGCATAGAGGTAGAAGCGGATGCCAAACCTCCGTAGGCGTACATTGAGCCGTGGAGCATATTTACCGTTCCGTAGCTTTGCTGTGCGGAAAGGGTTACATCGGGAAGATACTGTTGCTTTTGGAAAACAGTGTTTTGTTCCGAAGCGGACAGTACCCGTTGTTTTGACTTTATTTTGTCGTATCGTTCGATGGAACGTTGTAGGGCATCTTCAAGTTTTAGTGTCTGTGCAAAGCCGTTTAAACCGACTGCACATACTAAACTTACAGATGCAATGAATTTTAATTTCATTGTATATAAAAATTAGAAATTAGACATAACGAATTTGAGTAGTGCCAAGAATATTGGGACTGCTTTGGTCAATTCAATACGCTAAAATCAAATTCTATATACGCAATGTAAGATGTAGAGGGGATTGCCCCGTAAGGGGATTTTGGAAGTATGGTAAGAGGTAGATTTTTCGGTTTCGGTTGCGATAGAAAAATCGAACACACTACCCAACATTTTGTTGGGAATAGCATCTCCCCAAAACTTTACCGAAAAATCAAAATTTGATTGTTTTTTTACAACATCATCCGTTTTGATGATTTTCGTTTCGTGTTTGCAACAGTCTTTCTTTTTTTCTTTTAGCTCTCTGTCTTTAGCAGAGCATATTGGACAAGGTTTATCCGAATTTTGGTGTTCGGTATTCGTCAGGCTGTACAATTTTACAGCCATTTCCTTACAGGTATGCTGATATTGGGAAAAGCCCGAAGACAATACCAGATACGACAATGAAAGGAATATAACGAATATTTGCCTCATAATGTTCAATAGATCAAAAGTAGTGATTATTCATACTCCTTACATAATATTTTTACATCATTGAGTAATTTTTGGATTTGCTCATCCTCAGTTCCATCGTAAGCCCCCCGTATTCGTCTTTGTTGATCGACAAGTATAAATAGACCTTGGTGGTCATAACCACCCGGAGCGTTTTCATCTTCGGTCGTAAATACAAGGTATTCTTTTGAAATATTAAACACTTCATCTTTTTGCCCGTTCACAAACTGCCATTGGCTGTTATCTACACCCAGCCGATCTGCATATTCTTTTAATACCCAAGGATGGTCATTGCGGTAATCAATGCTATGCGACAAGAAGGCCACCCGCTCATCATTTTTGTATTCCTCATATACGGTAAGCATATTTTGCTGCATAACAGGGCAAATTGTCGGACATCTCGTAAAGAAAAAATTGGCTATATAAATTTTTTGATTGAAAAAGTCTTGACTGATAAACAGGCTGTCCTGATTGATAAAGCTAAAATCCGGGATGCTATGATAAACCGTATCCACTACGATTTTTCCATTGATTTCGTTTTCAATGGTATTACTTTGCCCATAAATAGGCAGTTTCTCTTCTGATTTTTGATTACAAGCAACATGGAAAAATAGGCAAAAGCAAGTAAAGCTGAAAAATGGTATTTTGCTATTAAGTATTTTCATCACGATTAATATTTTGATTTTTACGACGTATGTTTTTAACCTGTTTGTACATATCCATTACTTGGTTAAGGTATATTAAAATATGTAGGAAAATAATCAGGAATATCACAAACAACGCGATGGCAAGCCATGAACCAATATCATTTTTTTTAATCGGTTGATGGTCGCCATCCAAGTTGAGATATACGATTTTATCGATAAAACTATTCTTATCGGTATAAGGCTCTACATAAGGAGGGGTGTACCAACTACCAGAAGACTTGGTTGTCGATTTTGATCCTTCGTCGATTATATAAGCGATAATATTATTGATTTGGTCGTCAGTAAGATCCTTGTGGTCTGGCATGATGGACCTGTTGTATTCTTCGAAAAGGGCAACGGCGTCCGGATCTCCTGCTTGTATCATCGTCTGGGAAGAGTGTACAAAATCGATGATCCATTGATTTTCCCTCCGCTCATCGACACCCTTAAGAGCAGGGCCGATCAGTCTCCTGTCGATGTTGTGACAAGAGGCACAACGACTTCTAAAGATTGTTCTTCCCTCTTCAATGTCCTGTTGTGCATAAACATGGCCATTGATTAAAAATGCCAATGATAATATTGAAATATACCTAATCATTTTCTCTCCTGTTTATTTTAGTAGTTTCCTGATGTCAATCGCAAGCTGGCGAACTTCAGCCGTCTCGGTTCCATCGTAGTATCCCCTGATATAATTTTCTTGGTCTATTAGTACCAAACGGTCGCTATGTATAAAGTCCTGTAAACCACCGTCTCCGTCCGTAGCCGTTAAATTGAGCTCTTTCCTTGCATATCTATACAGCTCTCTTTTTTCTCCGGTAACAAAATTCCATTGCTTCGTATTGACATTGCGGTTATGTGCATAGTGCTTTAGGACCTCTGGACTGTCAATTTCGGGATTTACCGTAAATGATACCAAGCGTAAGTTTTCCTCCTTTAGAAACTCCTGCTGAATTTCACGCATGCCGTCTATCATGATTGGACATATACCTGGGCACGTTGTAAAAAAATAGCAAGCTATCCAAACTTTTCCCTCGACGAAATCTCCTGCGATGGGGTTTCCCTCTTGGTTAATGAGATTGAATGGCTCAACTTTCTTGGCTTGATCCTTATTGATTTTTGAAAAATCCTCCGCATAATACGGGAGCCCTGAAAAATTGGATTCAATATATCTGACCAAAGCAAAAGCTATCAACGGCACACCGATAACAGCAATAATAAAAGCAATGTATATTTTCTTTTTATTCATTGTTCCTATTCAGATTAGCCGGATTTTCCATGTCGAACCTATTATCGACAGGTTTGCTGTACTTAAAGACCTCTTTGAATGAGGGATAGTAGGTACTTGCCACCAATATTATAGCAAGGATTATCCATGGCCTCATATTCAGCAACAAGGGGATTGGTTTTTCAATATGCAATTCTTCCGATTCGATCATTTCTATTTTGGGGGTAGTTGTCGGTCTGCTAAAGGCCATCCTAAAAAAGATGACAAAATATAGGAGTGCAGCTGTGCCCATTATAATTCCACCAAGCATTGTCATGGTACTAGAGGGAACCCAGGCACTATTGAATAAATGGCTTTCAGGATTGGTGTATGTCAACCCCATATTGGTCCTCCTTGGCTCACCCATCAATCCACCTGCCATGAGCCCATGTGCCAACATAGCTACACCGATGGTCCATAAGTATGGGATTATAGTGGCCGTTGCTCGATGTTTGAGTGGTTTTCCTGATACATGATTAAACATGTACAATGTCAAACCGAGAATGAACAGGATAGATGGCCCAGCGACAGTAAGATGGAAATGCCCCGGCACCCATCCTGTATTATGCACCAATTGATTTAACGTGTATGAACCGTTTACGATACCCGAAAGTCCACCAAAAATAAATAGGATAAGGCCACATATAAAATAGCCAAAAAGATAATTGTCCTTTCTGAACCAAGGTAATCTTGCCATCCATTGGAATACCCCTTTTGCCCCACGTTTTTTTCCTGCATATTCCAAGGATGCTCCAACGGTGAATGCAGTCATAAAACTTGGCAACGACACACCGAAAGTCAAGATACTGACCCAAAGTTTTATGCTTGGAGAAATACCACCCTCACTGAATTGGTGATGCACGCCTACGGGAGTGGAAAGAATAAGAAAAAGGAGGAACGCTAATCTGGCGGCATTGCCAGAGTATAATTTTCCCCCTGCAATTTTAGGAAGCATGGTATAGTAACCTATATAGGCCGGAAGTATCCAAAAATAAACCAATGGATGGCCAAACATCCAAAATAGGGTTCTTGTCTCCGGAACATTGATTTTTTCCCTAATCCCCATAGCCCATGGGGTAAGCAATGCCAAAAGTTCATATATGACCGGAATACTGGCCATAAACCACATGGTAAAGTTCACAAAGGTGCCCAGGATCGCAATCGGCATTTTACTCAATGGGTTTTCCCTTTTCCACTCAAACCATAACGGCACCCATCCTGCAAACGCGATCCAACTGCCTATAATTAACATTGCCGTACCTATATAAAAGAGCGGGGCTGCTTGCAGCGGAGCGTAAAAAGTATATAGAACAGATGCTTTGCCCAAGACCATAACTACTAAAGCTATAACCGAACCAGTAATCATGAAAACAATGGAGGTAATATATGACCATTTTGGAGGTTCTTTTCTTAGATAATGAACGATGGTGTAATGGCCGAAAATGACCGCAAAGAATGTCGTCAGAACGATAGCGTTGATGACGCCATGCATAGTCAATCCTTGATAATAGTTTATTCCAGCCACATCATGTTGCTGTAGGACGCCGGCGCGATAAAGGGTCTGCATCACACCATTGTAAACCCCTAAGATAAAGAGGCTCATAGGCATAGTTAACCCAAGTAATAATGTTGTTTTTAACGGTCTGCTGATTGTCATTTTAACTTTTTTCTTATTTCACTATAATAGTTCCGGCCATGTTCTGATGCCCTGTACCACAGAACTCGTTGCACACAAAGCGGTATATGCCCGGTTGTTCAAAACGGGTTGTTATCTTATTGATACTCCCCGGGACGGCCATCATGTTTACTCCCTTTTCGTTGATATGGAAACCATGTACAACATCGATTGACGTCAGGTAAAAATCTACGGTGGAACCTGCCGGAATTTCGATTTCCTCTGGATCAAATGTCCACATGCGTGCAACCAGATAGATTTCATAAAGCCCTTTGTCAATTTCTTTAACCTTTGATTCTTCAAATGTCTTGTCGAAAGGGATACAGGTGGGCATATCTATTTTACGGCTATAGGAATTGTATAATACTGCAAAGAAGAATACAGACAACAGTCCACCACTTAATACAATAGCTCTTAGTTCATATTTATCCATAACACTTTATGCTCTATCAATTTGAATATAGTATACACTAAACCATACTACTGCGGTTAAGAGCAATAGTAAAGTCATGAATACAATGGTGCCGTAAGGCTTAAATTCTTGTTCTTGTTTATCTTTCATCAGCCTAAATTTTGTACAAAAATACACTGGATTACATCTGATTATGAGGTAGTATATGTGCTTGTTATGGTATTATTTAGGTAGGATCACGAAAGGTCAAAAAGAACTATTTTTTACATGAATGATACCATATCAAACAACGGAGTTGTGTTAACATTGAGAGTAAAACACTATGGTTAAATTTCAAAACGTTGAAGAATACCCTTTACACTGGATAGATTTCCTGATTACCGTTACGCTTAACCCCTATAAAGCCGATTGTCAGAAAATTACGGAATCACAATACAACGCTATTGTAAATCGAATCGAAACTGAAAAAACAAATCTCCAAATCTTAATAAACAACGTCGTTTTTTCTCTAAATAATGAGGACGAAACCAATCTTTTAGTGAGAAAATACCATTCTTCCCTAATTATTCTTTTGGATCAGCTGATTGACAACAGAAGGGATCTTCCGAATATTGATTTTGTAGACCGAATATATAAGAAGTTGGTTGCCGCTATTGATGAACTATTTTCTTTTTTTGAAACGCGATTCTTTAAATATATCAGTCTCGAGATCGTGTACCAATCACATACTTCACAATAACAAAACAAGAGCTAAAAGAGAAAGTTAAAGCCCTAAGACATCTGTCAAATAATGACGCCGTTGCCCGGATGATTTTAGATAGGATGAACCATTTTTTTAAATCGAAAAACTATCATTACGAACTAACTTTTCGAGTAGTCCTGTATAAGAAGCAGCTGGTAAAAGGATTGCAAGAGATAAATTGGTCTGAGGCTGATTACGATTGTTTTTCTCCTTTAGAACAATTATTAATTTATATGAATTTCAATAGCAAAAAATTCATGAATATGCTTACCGGTCGAATATCGAAAGAAATCAATAGCCTTACCGATTCGATGGAACTGGTATTTTCTTTTGCTCGCCCGTGAGCGACACGCTCAATGCCATCAATGCTGGGATAATGAAAATTGACCAATCCCACTTGATCATATAGAGGAATAGGAGCCCTGATAGTGCGCAACAAAATGTGGTAAATATTATTCTATTGAAAATGGCTAGAGATAAATACCGGACACGGATGGTCATTATTGACGGCGTATATTCGCAAGAAGGTGATAAAACTAAATTACCAAATGAATTTATATAGATTAAGACATAATTAAATTGGTTAAACAAGAAAATAATGGAATAACACCTGCAAAACCGAAAATTTTATTGAAAATGATCATGTCTATTGATAATAATTTACTTTATTAAGAAGTTTGGTAAAAAAAATTTATATATGAAAAAGTTGATATTAATGATAGCTGCCGTATTAACACTAGGTGTGGTACAGGCACAGATCTTCGATCCTGTTAAATGGACTTTTGCTGCTAAGAAGACAGGGGAAGAGGACGTAGTGCTCTTTCTCAAGGCTACCATCGATAATGGTTGGAATATTTACTCGCAACATGTGGGTGATGGCGGTCCTGTTCCAACATCGTTCAGTTTTACGCCGTCAAGTGATTATCAACTTGTAGGGAAGGTACTGGAACCGACACCTAACAAGAAGTTTGAAAAGACTTTTGATATGCAGGTTCTATATTTCAGTAAAGAGGTGGTTTTTCAGCAAAAAATAAAGCTGAAAAAGGGTCAGACGGTCATCAAAGGCGCAGTCGAATTTATGGTCTGTAACGATAAGCAATGCCTCCCTCCAGATGAGAAGACATTCGCAATCACTGTAAAATAGATTCCGTTTTTTAAATAAATTGCAATGAATATCAAACATAGTTTTTTCCGTATCTGTATCCTTTTCATAGGTCTGAACTCTTTCTTGCCCGCTGTTGCACAGAAAACACACAAATGGGAAGAGGCAGAAGCTGCCGGATATAAGTACCGTTATGTCAGTAATGATCCGATGAATACCCGTTTTTATACATTGAAAAATGGATTTACGGTTATCCTCACCGAAAATGCAATCGAGCCCCGGGTAACGGCTCAGATTGCTGTACGTGCCGGCAGTAACAACGATCCTGCTACCCATACAGGATTAGCCCATTATCTGGAGCATCTTTTATTCAAAGGCACCGATAAAATCGGAACATCCGACTGGGCATCAGAAAAGGTGTTATTAGATGAAATCGAAGAACTGTATGAAGCCTATACACAGGAAACCGATGTCGCTAAACGTCGATCAATTTACAAGGAGATTGACAGCCTATCTGTAGAGGCTTCCCGTTACTCTATAGCAAATGAGTATGATAAACTGATGTCGACGATCGGTTCGCAGGGTACCAATGCGCACACTTGGTTTAATGAAACCGTTTACAAAGAAGATATTCCTTCGAGCTCAATCGACAAATTTTTGATGATACAGGCCGAGCGTTTCCGATATCCTGTTTTCAGGCTTTTCCATACCGAACTCGAGACCGTCTATGAGGAAAAGAACATGAGCATAGACAACGATGGCAGACGTGCCTTTGAAGTACTGTTGGCTAAACTTTTTCCAAAAACGAACTACGGACAGCAGACCACATTGGGAACTGTAGAGCATCTTAAAAATCCATCCCTAAAAGTGATACGTTCATTTTATGATACCTATTACGTAGCCAACAATATGGCTATTGTACTAGCAGGAGATTTCAATTCGGATGACATGATTAAGAAAGTGGACCACTATTTTGGCGCGTTTCCGTCTGGTACCGCTGTATCCGATAGCGATATTTTAGAGGATCCGATACAAGAGTCCGCCGTTCTCGATGTCTTCGGGCCAAGTGCACAGTACATGATGATGGGGTACCGTGTGGGTAAGAGCACGAGTCGGGAGGCGTTGTTGGCCGATGTGACGTCCTCATTGCTATCGAACGGGAAAGCTGGGTTAATCGATCTAAATTTATCCCAAAAACAGCTTGTATTGGGAGCAGGTGCGAATTTGAATCAACAAAAAGACTATGGATTCTTTACGCTCTTTGGCTATCCGAAGCAAGGTCAGACACTGGTAGAAGTGCGCTCGCTGTTGCTGGAACAAATCGAGTTATTGAAGAGGGGAGAATTCGATGCATCTTTAATAGAAGCCATACGTGCGAATAGCACACTATCCTTTTTGCAGGGTTTGGATAACAACACAGCGCGCACTCAGCACCTGGTTACTGATTTTATCCAAACGAAGAGTGCCGGTTGGGATCGAGAAGTAGGTTATCTTGATGCACTTGCTAAAATCACCAAAGATGAAATTGTTGAATTCGCTAAAACATTCTTTAGGGACAACTATGTTGCTGTCAACAAAAGACAGGGCGAGGCCGGTGATATCGTTAAAGTAGAAAAACCACCGATTACCTCGGTGCATACCAATGCAGACAAACAATCTGCGTATTTAAACGAGATTGCTGCAATGCCATCCTTACCTGTCGAGCCTGAATGGTTAGACTACAAGCGCGATATCCAGCAGGCAAAAGCAGGTAAAGCAGATGTCCTCTATGTTCAGAATAAAGATAATCAGCTTTTCCGGCAAACATTTCTTATCGACATGGGAAGCTGGAACGACAAGTTGCTGCCTTTAGCTGGGAATTATCTTTCCTATCTCGGTACCGACAAGATGACCGCGGCCCAGGTACAGGAAGCTTTCTACAAATTAGCCAGTAATTACAGCATTAATATAAGCAACGAAGAAACTCGTATTACGCTAACCGGTCTACAGGAAAACTATCGCGAGGCGATGTTATTGTTAACGGATTTGCTAAAGAATTGTAAAGTAGACCAAGCGGCCTTGGATAATCTCAAAAAGGATGTGTTACAGGAGCGCCAAAACAATAAAACCAACAAGCGCAATATTATGCAAGGTTTGATGAGCTATGCGGCTTACGGGGCTAAAAATCCTTTCAACGATCAGCTCTCTACAGCAGAATTAGAAGCTATAACGGGGGATCAATTGATAACTCTGCTTCATGATCTGTTCAGTTACGAGCACAAAGTTATTGCGTACAGCCCCTTGAGTTTGAAGCAATATACAGCCGAATTGGGGCAGTATCACAAATCATCGGACTCTTATAAAAGTATACCTGCTAAACGCCAGTATACTCGTTTAGATCAAACGGAAAACACTGTGCTTTTCGCAAATTATGACATGGTACAGGCAGATATCAGCTGGTATAGAAAAGGAAGCGACTATCAGGCTGATAAAGAGGCGAGTGTAGCCTTGTTTAACAGTTACTTTGGTGGAGGAATGGGATCCATCGTGTTTCAAAACCTACGCGAAGCAAAAGGGTTGGCCTATACGACCTATGCAACCTATTCATCCCCGGCAAAGAAGGAAGATCCTTTTACAGTGTCTGCGTTCATCGGTACGCAATCTGACAAAATCCGTGAGGCCGTAGAAGGGATGAATGCACTGTTGAATACGTTGCCACGTTCAGAGAAAGCATTTAATACCGCCAAGAAAAGCTTCCTCAGCGATATCGAAACGCAACGGATCAAAAAGGATGCTGTTATCTTTAGTTACCTGCAAAATCTTAAAAAGGGTATCGACTACGACCGTCGCAAAGATTGGTATAGCCGGGTGAAAACGATGGGGTTCACCGATATCGAAAAAGTTCATCAAACGGAGTTGGCTAATAAGCCGTATACATATTGTATTGTCGCCTCCGAGAAAAATATTACGGATGAACAGCTTGGTACTATTGGAAAACTTACGAAGTTAAGCCTCGAAGAAATATTCGGATACTAAGATTATCCATCATTGACCAGCAAAAGAAGGTGCTCTTGGTAAAAGGGTGCCTTCTTTTGTATTTTTTAAGTTATATCGGATAAGCTGTTTCGCTTTTCGTTTCAGACAGTACAAAATAGGTCTGCACCGTATTGACATGTGGTAATACCGCCAGTTTATACCTTAAAAATTGATGGTATGCTTCCATGTCTCTTGTCGCGATGCGCAG
This sequence comes from Sphingobacterium chuzhouense, assembly GCF_014692525.1. Classification (GTDB taxonomy): domain Bacteria; phylum Bacteroidota; class Bacteroidia; order Sphingobacteriales; family Sphingobacteriaceae; genus Sphingobacterium; species Sphingobacterium chuzhouense. Next base: position 1,854 of record NZ_JACNYL010000003.1, on the reverse strand, counting down.
CATAAAATCGTACGAACCGGCCATCTGGTAACACTCCATCACTTCCGGGAATTTCGCGACCTCCTTTTCGAATTCATTTAGTACCTCCGCAGTATGCGCCTTTAAAAATACCTGAGAAAAGGAAATGAGGTCGATCCCTACTTTTACACGATCCAATATAGCTACCGTACGTTTTATATATCCGTTTGCCTTTAATTTTTTCACCCGTTCGTGAACCGCTGCAATAGACTTATTAAGATGATAGGACAGTTCTTTGTTGCTGAGCGACGCGTCTTCTTGCAAAAGACGGAGCAGCTTTATGTCTACATTGTCAAGTTCCATGATATGTTTTTCTTGATTTGATCTTTTAAAGATATAAAAAAATGAAATAATTATTGTTTTTATATGATTTTCAATTATTTTTTTTGATATGATATCAAAGTGTTGAATATTATTTTGTTTAATGCAAATTTTGTAAGATAATAATTTGAATATGATGGAAGAGGTAATTAATAAATGTCTGTCTCCCAAGCTGGATAGTAAATTTAAACATCTATGGTGTTTAGTGGGTAATACGCCAATGCTGGCTTTACAATATGTTTACCAAGGTAGACCCGGAATGATTTACGTGAAGTGTGAAAATTACAATTTAACAGGTAGTATCAAAGATAGGATGGCTTTGTACATTCTTTATAAAGCCTATATGAACTGTGCAATACGTCCGGATGATATGATTGTCGAAGCTACGAGTGGAAACACCGGGATAGCGTTTTCCGCTATTGGCAAGGCGTTGGGACATCGGGTTAAGATTATGATGCCCAATTGGCTTAGTAAAGAGCGTATTGATATTATCAAGAGTATGGGTGCGGATATACAGTTAGTCAGTAAAGAGGAGGGAGGATTTCTCGGTAGTATCCGTTTGAGTGAGGAGTTGGCTGCAAAGGGCGGTGTCTTTCTTCCACGTCAGTTTGAAAATCAGTATAACGCCGAAGCGCACGAGTTGACTACCGGACGGGAAATTGCATCGCAACTGGAATCGATTGGGAAAACAGCAGACGCATTTGTGGCCGGCGTCGGAACAGGAGGTACGGTAATGGGGGTTGGAAGTTATCTCCGACGAATAAATCCTGCTGTGAAGGTGCATCCGTTAGAGCCTGCCGAAAGCCCGACCTTAACAACGGGATATAAAGTAGGCTCACACCGTATACAGGGGATTTCAGATGAATTTATTCCTGCTATTGTTAAACTTGATCAATTGGACGAAGTCATTCAAGCTTCTGACGGTGATTCTATCCTCATGGCGCAAAAACTGGCAAAACAGTTAGGGCTCGCGGTGGGTATATCATCTGGAGCAAACGTGATAGGGGCAATTAAACTGAAAGAGCAGCTGGGACCCGATGCAACGGTTGTAACGCTCCTATGTGACGACAATAAAAAATATTTAAGTACAGATTTGGTTAAAGAAGAGCCTGTTCGGGATGGATTTATTACGACAGACGTAGCGTTTGATGGGTTCCATCCCATTAGTCGTCTAACGCAGCCTCTTATATCACTTCCAACATCTGCTCCACTTTCATAATTTTTTCAAAAAAACAAAGTGTATGAATAGCATACGTAAATTTCTTATAAGTTTAGTCTTGATGATTCCCCTAATCATATTCGGACAAGAGGCGGATACGCTGATCTCATCCGATGGGATCGAATTTAAAGAGAGCCGGGCAGATGATGGGCGTGCTTCTACTGGAAGTGATACCCTGTTGGAGATTCCGGACGATCTCGTCTTTGAGGAAGGAACAGCCAGTGGAGAGGATGAAGAGGGACAGGCAGTCGGTGCACCTGTACAACCAGTTGATGCCAGTGATACGGAACAACAAT
>NZ_JACNYL010000002.1 GCF_014692525.1 Sphingobacterium chuzhouense | reverse complement strand
AGGCTTCCTTACAGGGCCGTGGGAGACTACCACGTCGATAGGCCGCAGGTGTAGAGGTGGAGACACCACAGCCGAGCGGTACTAATAGCCCGAAGCTTTCCGCGCCGGAAAGTTCCGCTGTCCTCTTCCTTTTGTCAACTTTTTTTCCCAATGAATGTCAACCCTAGTGTCCAGGTGATATCGGTGGTATGTTTTACACCCATACCGATTTCTGACAGCTAGAATAAAGATATTCGGATACTATCCCCTTTTTTCGGTATTTAGCGGAAAAGTAATTGGATTGTATCAGCAACGTCCGCGAGGGACGAAGCATAAAACAGCATTTTAGGTGCCTATATCGGCGGTGTCTACCTCTTCCCATTCCGAACAGAGCAGTCAAGCCCGCCAGAGCCGATGGTACTGCCGTAAAAGGTGGGAGAGTAGGTCGGTGCCAAATTTTATACAAAGCCCCTTCAGGAAACTGGAGGGGCTTTTTTATTTGTCTCCTGTGTATAGAACTCGCCGTATTTTGCTAGTATTGTTGTTTTGTAGCCAAAATAGAATTAGAATAGTATAACAGAAACATTAAGAAAAATTAATTGCGTATGAATATTTATGAACTAATTTCTATCGGATTATATATGTTGGTGATGGTTTTGATAGGAATATATGCTTATCGAAAATCGACCAGCAACTCAGAGGAATTTTTAATTGGTGGACGAAAGATGGGACCGCTCGTGACTGCGTTATCTGCAGGAGCATCTGACATGAGTGGTTGGTTATTGATGGGTTTGCCGGGAGCGATGTACTTTATGGGGCTATCAGGAGCTTGGCTTGCTATTGGATTGACAATAGGCGCTTTTTTAAATTATGTTATTGTCGCACCTCGATTACGTGTATATACCGAAGTGGCCAAGAATGCGATTACATTGCCGGTTTTCTTCGAAAATCGTTTTCATGATAAAACGCAACTTTTGAAGTTGGTTTCTTCTGTTCTTATTCTTGTTTTTTTTACTTTATATACGTCGGCTGGGATGGTTTCCGGAGGAAGGCTTTTTGAATCAGCTTTTGGGATTGATTATCAAACCGGTCTGTGGGTAACAACATTGGTTGTGGTTTTTTACACTTTTTTTGGCGGTTTTATGGCGGTGAGTTTGACGGATGTTGTTCAAGGTACTATCATGCTTCTCGCGTTGCTGATTGTACCTGCGGTTGTCGTTTTTCATATAGGTGGTTTGGGAGAAACGGTTGATATTATATATAGTAAAAATGAAAGTTATATGGACTTGTGGAGGGGTACAACTACCATTTCGATTATTTCCTTGTTAGCGTGGGGGTTGGGGTATTTTGGTCAACCGCATATATTGGTCCGTTTTATGGCAATTGATAGCGTTCGTGATATACCGAAGGCACGACGTATTGGTATTACTTGGATGATGTTTACGGTAGGCGGAGCCTTATTAGTTGGTTTTTTTGGGATTGCTTACCTGCAGAAATTTGATGTCGCTACAATGCAGAAATTTGATGGTTCACGGGAGTTAGCAGAGACGATATTTATCCATTTATCCCGAGTGCTATTTCATCCTTTGATAGGAGGTTTTTTTCTATCTGCTATTTTAGCAGCTGTGATGAGTACGATATCTTCTCAGTTGTTAGTTACATCCAGTTCTATGACCGAAGATATCTACCGGACTTTTTTAAATAAACAAGCCAGCCCTAAAAGTATGTTGATCATGAGCCGAGTATCCGTTCTCGTTGTAGCGGTCATTGCTGTGTTATTATCTTTAAATCCGAAAGAAAGTATTTTAGGGTTGGTAGGGAATGCCTGGGCAGGTTTTGGCGCAGCGTTTGGCCCATTAATTATTCTTTCGCTTTTGTGGAAGCGTATTACGGCGATGGGTGGTTTGGCAGGTATGTTGGTAGGCGGATCTGTTGTGCTGCTTTGGGTATATGTGCCTCATGATTATAAAGATGTTTATGAAATTATACCGGGGTTTTTAGCTAGCTTTCTGACCACGGTCATTGTTTCCTATATGACGAAACCCGTTTCTAAGGAAATAGAGCATGAGTTTAACAAAGTTAGAGAGATAACTTCCAATCACGGAAATAAATAGAAAGAGAAAGCCCGGACGTACGTTCGGGCTTTTTATCATTAGAAAGAAAGGCTTCGTATAACTATTTTGCCAATTCTTCTGCAATAGCAACTCCAATTTCGGCAGGCGATTCTACAACGCGAATACCGCATTCTCGCATAATCTTCATTTTCGCAGCAGCAGTATCATCTGCTCCGCCTACGATTGCGCCGGCATGTCCCATACGACGTCCCGGAGGCGCTGTCTGTCCCGCAATAAAACCAACTACTGGTTTAGTACCATGTTCTTTAATCCAACGAGCTGCTTCTGCTTCCATGCCACCGCCGATTTCTCCGATCATGATAATCCCTTCTGTTTCTGGATCGTTCATCAACAACTCTACAGCTTCTTTTGTTGTCGTGCCGATGATAGGGTCTCCGCCGATACCAATGGCTGTTGTAATACCTAAACCAGCTTTTACTGTTTGGTCTACTGCTTCGTAAGTCAACGTTCCTGACTTAGAAACAACACCAACTTTTCCTTTTTTGAAAATAAAACCAGGCATGATACCTATTTTAGCTTCTTCAGCAGTGATAATACCGGGACAGTTTGGCCCGATTAATCTAGAATTTTTATCGCTCAAGTATGATTTTACTTGAATCATATCTTTAGTAGGGATACCCTCTGTGATACAAACAATAACTTCAATACCTGCTTGAGCCGCTTCCATAATCGCATCAGCAGCAAATGCAGGAGGAACAAAAATGATAGAAACGTTAGCACCAGTTGCTTCTACCGCATCTTGTACTGTATTGAAGACAGGACGATCTAAATGAGATTGCCCTCCTTTACCTGGAGTTACACCTCCAACTACATTCGTACCGTACTCAATCATTTGAGATGCGTGATAAGTACCTTCATTTCCGGTAAAGCCTTGTACAATTACCTTTGAATCTTTATTTACTAATACACTCATTTTTTCTGTTTTTTTGCAAAGCAAATCTACTATTTTGCAATGACTTCTAAAAATTTAAGCTCGCGCTATTCGTCTTTTTTTCTACAATGATTTACAACCTTACAAAAGCTTCAACTTTTGTAGGAACTGCCACAATACAATTCCGATGGTAACCGATACATTTAAGGAGTGTTTAGTACCAAATTGGGGAATTTCAATACACCCGTCAACGGCTTGCATGACGTCATCCGATACACCATGCACCTCATTGCCGAATATCAACGCATATTTTTTTTGTGGATCTGTCTCAAAGTTTTGTAATACAGTACTCCCGGTAGCCTGTTCAATGGCAAGGAGGGTATAATGTTCTTTCTTCAATTGCTCAATAGCAGTCATCGTATCTGGATGATGCTCCCAATCGACAGATTGCGTCGCACCCAATGCGGTTTTTTCGATTTCGCGGTGTGGAGGCGTGCCTGTAATACCACATAAAACAATTTTTTCGATAGCAAATCCGTCCGCTGTGCGGAACGTTGATCCAACATTATGCATACTGCGCACGTTGTCCAAAACAACGATAATCGGAATTTTTTCTTGGTTTTTAAAAGAATCGACGTCAATCCGATTTAACTCTTCCATTGATAGTTTTTGCATAAACGAAATTAGGGATTAGATGTTAGTATTTATAATTCCGATAATAACATTTTTCAAATACATTTTGAATATTGGAAACGATATGTTATTTTTGCATTCCGAAATTAGTATAAGAAAGAAAATAAAAATAGCTAAGAGAAATGGCAAATCATAAATCAGCGCTTAAAAGAATTAGAGCAAACGCGGCAAAACGCTTAAGAAACCGTTATCAGGCGAAAACTACTCGTAACGCAATCAAAAAATTACGTAATACAACAGATGCTGAAGAAGCTAAAACGTTGTTACCAAGAGTTGTTTCCATGCTTGATCGTTTGGCTAAGAAAAATGTTATCCACAAGAACAAGGCGTCTAACAACAAATCTAAATTAACGAAGTTAGTTAATAAATTAGGTTAATTTGTAGCTTATTCTTTAAGAATAAAAAGGGATGTATTGATTTACATCCCTTTTCTTGTTGGCTTTCGTTGAGAAAATTTGCTACAGAAGCTTTTGGATAATCTCGTCCAGTTTAGCCTTGTTGTCTTTGTAAGGAGCTAAATCGTATAATTCCACTTTTCGGAAGTCGATCGGATGGCTTTCACTTTGAAGATAGATAAATCCTTGATCTAAAAGTTTGCCGTCGGTTTTCTGGGCAGGGTCATAATGTTCCACATTTCCTCCTCCAATTTGAGGTTTGTTGTACTCCAGTACAACTTCTCCTTCCAGTATGTGTTGAATAAGAGAATCGCCTAATACCAGAAAATCAGCCGTTACCCATTCATCCCCATGATAAGTTTTTGATGTAGAACTTGTGCAATGAGGTGTAAATAGTGTTCCATCAATAACAACATTTGTTCCTGGCGTACATAAGTTCGATGTCGTCCGTTCATCCTTACCGTTTCCACCGAGAAACTGTCCTTCAATAGAGATCGGAAAATCCTGTTCTTTCAGCATAGTATTCGGATCCTGCCCGTGAAGCATCGCTCCGCTGTTGCGCCACGCCCAACCTTCGCCTCCCTGAACCTGTTCGTCGACAAAACGATATTCTACACGGAGGAGATAATAACTATAGGGTGTATTATAAGCTAAATGACCATACTGTTTGTTGAAATCATCATAGCCGTCGTAGCGTACTTTCAGTAGGCCATCTTCTACCCGAAATGTATTGGCATAGTTCTCGCCTACTTCGTGCAATCTAATTTTTGGCGTCCAATCGTTGATGTCTTCGCCATTAAAGAGTTGAATGGGTTGAAGTGTTTCATCGTTTGGTAGTGTTGTTTTACTTCCTGCCGAAGAGCAAGCAAATAAAATGGCTCCCGTTGCTAATGCCGATAGAAAACTGAGTTTGATGTTCATGCGTGTGGTTTAAGGTTATAGTAATAAATTTTTGTTTTTGACATATTCACTGGGTCTTACCCCGATAACTTTGTTGAATGTATTGCTGAAAGTGGGCAAGCTGCTGTATCCCACTTGCATCGCTACTTCGTTTACGCTCATCTTTTCGTCCAAAAGCAGTTTTAATGCGGTAAGCATGCGAAGAATGGTGTAATATTGGATAAAGCTCATATTTAATTCCCTTTGAAATAGACGGGCTAAAGTCCGTTCGCTAACCTCAAACTCGTTTGCTAGATTTTTAAAGCTAATGTTCTTGTCTATCCTTTGTTCTAGATAATTGACAATCGCCTTTAGTTTTTCATGTTTTGGATACGGAAGTGCTAGGGGTAATTCCGTTTGGGATATTTCCGGAAGGATTAACTTAAAAGCCTTCGCGATGGAGAACTTAGGTTCTTCAGAAGGAAATATATTACCCGTCCAACGATTGGTGAACATGATAAACTCGATTAAAAAATCATTGACAGGGTAGATGTTTACATCGTCGAAAAAGTCTGTGTCGGTGTCAAATTTTGGGAAATATAAATTTCGCATCACCACCTCTGGACTACTGGGATGTATGCTGTGTTTTATCCCGCCTGGAATCCATATATAATGACGTGCTGGTAGAAAGTAAGACTTTTCTTCCGTTTTTAAAAAAACGATCCCTCCTTCTGTATAAAGAAATTGTCCTTTTATATGGCTGTGTTCGGAAATGAAGCTTTCGCCCATAAGAGCATGGTGGCAATAAATACTATTTTCGAAAGTGTCTACTTCCGTCATATAATATTTGTCTACATAAAGCGTTCTGTCCATTGTTTTCTTAAGTAAGAGGCATAAATTTCTAGTTTTTTAACGACATAACCAAAAAAGTAGAAGACATACATGAAATTGCTTATTATTGCTTATCTTACATCTTGTTGAAAGGTAATAGCATATTTTATATGGCAGAGGAAAGAATAAAATTAGAAAGGCTGAAAGATAAAGTGATGACCGTACAAGAAGCGATCGGTTTTTTTGAGAACGATATGGTAGTTGGTGCCAGTGGCTTTACGAAAGCGGGAGACAGTAAAGTTGTACTGGAAGCATTGGCAGAACGAGCGAAAAATGAAGATATAAAAATTACGCTGATGACTGGTGCATCGCTGGGCCATGACACAGATGGAAAACTTGCAGCGGCAGGGGCGTTAAAAAAAAGAATGCCGTTTCAGGTAGACCGTACGCTGCGGAACAAGATTAATGCAGGTGAGGTGTTGTTTATTGACCAGCACCTTAGTGAGAGTGCAGAGTTGTTGCATAACAAGAATCTTCCTTCTGTAGATATTGCGGTTATTGAAGTGGCATACATCGATCGAGATGGTAGTCTCGTGCCTACCACTTCTGTCGGAAATTCAGCGACATTTGCTGAACTGGCCGAAAAGTTGATTATTGAAATTAATACGGCTATCCCGGTGGAGGTTTACGGGCTGCATGATATATATAAACCAGAGAATTACCCATATCGAAATGTAATACCCATTGTTGCTCCATGGAACAAGATCGGTCGTAAGACCATTTCTGTTAATCCGGATAAGATTGTTGGAATCGTTTTTACAGACAAAAAAGACAGTCCGGCGGACATTGCCGAGCCCGATGCGAAAACAACAGCTATAGCTGCCCATATCTTGAATTTCTTTGAGAATGAAGTGCAGTTGGGGCATCTTAGTGACCGACTTCAGCCTTTGCAGGCAGGAATTGGAAAAGTAGCCAATGCGGTATTGATGGGTTTTAAAAATAGTAATTTTTATGATTTAACCATGTTTTCCGAAGTGTTGCAGGATAGTACTTTTGATTTGATAGATGCTGGAAAACTGTCTTTTGCTTCCGCGTCATCTATTACTGTTTCCGAGGAGTGTTATGAAAGGGTATTCAATAATTTGCAGCGATATCGGGACAAAATTGTACTTCGTCCCCAAAATATTTCCAATACACCGGGCTTGATTCGCCGGTTAGGAGTTATTGCTATCAATACAGCAATTGAATTTGATATTTACGGAAACGTCAACTCTACACATATAGCAGGTTCAAAAATCATGAATGGTATCGGTGGTTCGGGTGATTTTGCCCGAAATGCATACCTCAGTATTTTTGTGACGCAAGCAGCTTCTAAAAATAATACGATTTCGCATGTGCTGCCCATGGTGTCGCATGTAGATCATACCGAACATGACGTTGATATTTTGGTTACTGATATCGGTTTGGCGGATTTACGTGGGCTCGCCCCAAGGGAGCGCGCCCAAAAAATTATCGATAATTGTGTTCATCCGGATTTTAAAGAAGAGCTTCAGTCCTATTTCGATAGGGCGTGTGAAAGAGGGGGACATACCCCCCATTTATTGGAAGAAGCCTTTAGCTGGCACTTACGACTCGCGGAAACCGGTACAATGAAGAAGTAAGTTGACGCCTTTCATCTTAATAAATTGTCCTTATAATATTTTTATGCCTACTTTGCGGTAGGGTTCTAATAAAGGGCTGTCTGCAGGTAGTTCGGTTATGAGGTAATCAATTTGTTCGATTGATGAAACAATAAATTTTCTATTGCTATTCAGTTTTTCACTGATACACATCACAACGGTTGTTTTTGATGATTGTATCATAGCTTTTTTGGCTTGAACGATTTCCCAGTCGATATCACTAAGCCCTTGTTCTGCGGAAAAACCATTTGCGCCTAAGACGCATATATTCGCCCGGATATCTTTTAGCTGATTGACGACATCCGCCCCCGTGTGCAGATATGAATCTTTATGTAGCCTTCCTCCGATTGTGTTTACGATAGCATCGTTATTTTCTGCCAAAGCAATGGCTGTTTGCGGGCTTATGGTAAAAAAGTGCAAACTGAGGTTTTTTGGGGTTACTTTCGCGAAAGCCTGGATGGTTGTTCCTCCCTCGATTAAAATAACCTGATCTTTCTTTAATAAGGAAATAGCCTTTTCCGCAATCACTTTCTTGGCTTCAGATCCGTAAACTGTTTCCTGTTGTTGAAAGGGGGTGACGAGCGAATTACTTATTGCACCGCCGTGTACCTTGGTGATGAGTCCAGCCTCAGTAAGTTCTTTTAGATCCCGACGGACCGTGTCCTCGGAAACTTGCAACAGCTCACTAAGATCGGTGGATAGTACCTTGTTGTGTAAGTTGATTTCGCGCAGTATTATTTTTAAGCGTTCCTCTTTTAACATCGTTCAATTACTTTTTGGTCGTGTTTGTCAAAGGTAAGGTTTTGTGCGGATATTAATATTGCGTTTATTGCATGGATAATATGCGCTTAAAAGCGCATATATAGCTACTTTTATATTAATATTCGATTAATTTTATATTAAATAGCGTAAAAATATTTTGATATTCGTTTTTATGCGTTTATATTTGTTTTGAAAAACGCAAATAAACTTAATGTGTTTTAGATTGAATTTGAAATTATGAAGAGAACTAGCTTATATATTCTGTTCGTACTTATAACTTCAGCGATAATGATGTTTGGAGTGAAAGGAAAGGGGAGGGAGGAATCATTAGGTTGCACGGGGTGGGTGAAACCTGGAAAAGATACAACTGTATTGAAGATTGTTGCGTTTGGGAACTCTATAACGGCAGTTCGTTCTAATGTACAGCAAGTTTTTGCACAGCGTTTGCCTGCATTGCTGAAAAATAGAGGAATAAATGCTGTTGTTATCAATTCAGGAATTGGTGGCAGCCATTCGGGCAGACTAATTGACAACGACAGGATACAGGTACAGCACGGGTTAGATCGTTTTATACCAGACGTGCTCAGTCATAAACCCAATCTTGTCATTATCGGGTTCGGTCATAATGATGCCTATATAGACAGTAATCGGCTCGATGGAAAGTCACGTATCCCACTAGAGGATTATCGAAGCAACTTGATATATATGATCACGGAACTGCAAAAAACAAAATCAAAAATAATTTTAGTATCTCCGAGTCCCATTGCCAAGCCACAACGGTCAGCTTTTCAAAATACGAGGCTTTCGGAGTATGCAGAAGCGGTTCGCTCTCTGGCCGCTGAATATAAAGTAGGTTTGGTAGATAATAATAAGTTGTTTTTAGAATACAACAAGAATGGTAAACGTTATGAGACCCTACTGACTGACGGCGTCCATCCAAATGATGATGGGCATCAGATGATAGCGGAGAACCTAGTTATAGAGATTATAAAAATAATAGAAAATAAATACTAAAAACGATAAATTATGATGATAGCTAACCGTTCAGTTTTATTGGTGCTACTGTTGTTCATAGCGGTTGCATGTGGAAAGGGAGTCGCAGAACCACTGCCAGAACCAGATGAAAAAGAAAATGTCATTCGTGTAGCGGTATATAATACGCATTGGTGTACGGGTACCGATGGTGTATTAAGTCCACATAGAATAGCTGAAGTATTGAAAGGCCTTAATGCGGATGTTATTGCTCTTAATGAAATTGACAGAAATTACGATTCCCGGAGTAATTATGAAGATCAACTCCAAATTATTGCGGATGCCTTGGAGATGAATTACCAATTTCAGAAGACGACATGGAAATCGGCTATTCCTGCGTCTGGAAATAAAACTCGAGAATTTGGCCATGCTATTCTAAGCAAGCAACCTATAGAATTTTTGAATGCTAGAATATTTGATGCATACTCCAAACATTATCATGGATTGTTAGAAACCAAGATCGTCGTGAAAGGTAAGCCCGTTTTGTTTTACGTAACGCATTTAGATACGGATCCTGCAAGTCTTCAATCACAATCTGTACAGCTAAAGCAATGGATGGCAGAAAGAGAGGGGGCAAAAATATTGATGGGGGATTTCAATGCTGTACCAGAGAATCCTTCGATAAGGTATATAAAAAATGGGATGATCGACGCTTTTGAGAAGCAACCAGATGCTTTTACGTTTAAATCCAATAACCCCACGATAAGGATAGATTATATTATGGGGAGTGGAGATGTTGAATTTGTAAATAGCAACGTCATTAAAACGCTTGCTTCAGATCATTTCCCTATCGTAACAGAGATAAAAATAAATGAATGATAAGGTTTCAGACAGCAAATCCTAAATGATAATTAAAAATGAAAAAACTAACCCTAAGCACATGAAAATAGCAATACATGATTTCAGAATGAAGCTCTTCAACAAATATTTTGTTGTTATAGCGCTCATCTTTTTTAGCCAATCGTTAAGCTGGGCGTCCGACATCGACCCGTTTACAAATAGACAAAATAGAATAATCACTGGTCGGGTCACAGATGCTACCACGGGCGAACCCTTAGCAGGCGCTAAAGTCGAAGCGAAAGGACTATCCATTGCGACAGCTACAAACGCAGATGGTTTGTACGATTTGGAAATTCCGAACGGAGCAGAAATTTTAATGGTCAGTTCCATCGGGTACGAGACGTCGGAAATAAAGGTAAACGGGCGGTCGAAAATCGATATTACATTAGCTTCTGACGAGCGAAGAGTTGAGGAAGTGATTGTTGTGGGGTATGGAACCCAGAGCAAGGAAAAAGTCACGGGCGCAGTAAACCAGGTTGGGGCAGAAGTTTTTCAGAACAGGCCGATCGTTAATCTTGCACAGGGATTGCAAGGGGCAATCCCCAACCTAAACATCAGCTTTGGGGATGGTCAGCTAAACCGGGGAGGGGATTTCAACCTTCGGGGTTTTACTTCGATTAACGGCGGTTCACCGCTTATATTGATTGATGGAACGCCAGGAGAGATCAATCAGCTTAATCCTGAAGACGTAGAAAGCGTTACGGTTCTGAAAGATGCTTCTTCGGCCGCTATCTACGGCGCTAGGGCTGCTTTCGGCGTGGTGCTCGTCACAACGAAAAAAGGTAAAGAGGGCAGGCCGCAAATAAGATATACAAATAATTTCGGTACAGGTTCGCCAATACGTATACCACGTGTGTTATTAAATTCACTGGAACATGCCCGTATACAAAATGACGCCTATAGAGGATATGCCGGAACAGATGCACCTGGATTGAATGCGGTGATTGATTACCTTGAACAAAGAGAAGCTGATCCGTCGTTGCCTGAATTGGGAATAGATGCTTCAGGGAATTTTATAAGAGGAGCTTCAACCGATTGGTATGGAGAGTTCTATAACGATAATATGCCGTTTTCGAAAAATTATCTCAGCATTTCCGGAGCTAACGATAATACAAACTATTTCCTTTCTGTTGGGCACGAAAAAAGAGACGGAATTTATCGCGTGGAAACAGATAATCTTAAAAAATACAGTTTGCGACTCAAATTGGATAAACAACTGGCAGGGTGGATCAATGTTTTTAATAATACGGAGCTTAATCAGGGTGTGTATGATACGCCGAATAGATATGTAACTGATGGAGGATACAGTGTTTACAGATATCTTTCCCTTTACGCCAATCCTTATGAGGCGATCAGAACTGCAAATGGTAATTATACCTTGGCCGGGATGTCTACTTTTGGTCAGATGACTGATGCTGGACGAACGATTGAGAAGCGGCAATTATTAAAGAATACACTAGGTTTTCGTACAAATTTTTTTGATAATAGACTGAAAATTAATGGCGATTATACTTATTTCGTTACGCAGGACAGAAACGATATTCAGAACTTTCGCCAAACTTATGAAGATCGTAATAATAACATCGCTATTTTTAATGGTCCCGATTATTATCGGTCGTCTTTCGGTGAAAATAAGCATCATATCATCAACCTATTTGCAGAATTTGAACAACGGTTTAACGATCATAATTTTAAAGGATTAATTGGCTACAATCAAGAATTGTATCAAATTGATAATTTCTTTGCTCGCCGGGATGGTAATATTACCAAAGATCTTGGATCGCTGAACCTCACCAATGGTATTCCTACGCTAGGTGCGGGAAAAGCAGAATGGGCGCTACAGGGTTATTTTACAAGACTAAACTACGATTATAAAAGTAAATATCTGGTGGAGTTTAATGGTCGTTACGACGGTACTTCTCGTTTTGCCAGGGAGACAAGGTTCGGTTTCTTTCCTTCTGTCTCTGCTGGTTGGGTAGTTTCCAACGAAGACTTTTTTAGCTCAATTTCCCATGTAGTCAATAGTCTGAAATTTCGCGGATCTTATGGATCACTGGGCAACCAGGCTCTTGGAGGGAATCAGCTCAAAAATAGTTATGCTTATATCAGTTCGCTAGATCCATATACACTATCGAGGTTATTGGAAGTAGGAGGGCAGAGACCTTTAGCTGTGAGTGCTCCAGCCCTTATCCCTTTCAACCTTACATGGGAAACATCGACCACACTTAATGGTGGATTTGATTTCAGTATGATGAATAATAGATTGGACGTCGGATTTGATTATTACGTACGCGATACAAAAAATATGTTAACAAAAGGTCAGCAGCAACCTGCTGTGTTAGGTGCTACCGAGCCTCGGGAAAATGCGGCAGACCTCAGAACGAAAGGGTGGGAGCTCTCCTTAAAGTGGAATGATCGTTTTCAGCTCCTAGATAAACCCTTTTCCTATAATTTCTCCGTGGTGCTGTCTGATAACCGATCGCATATTACAAGATTCAATAATCCCAATAAATTGTTGAGTGATGATTACTACGAGGGAATGGAAGTGGGTGAAATCTGGGGTTACAAAACATTAGGTTTCTTTCAAACAGATGAGGAGTCAGCCTCTCATGCTGATCAGTCAAGACTACGTCTGTTTACTGGTATGCCCTTGGCAGGGGATATAAAGTTTGAAGATACAGATGGTAGTGGCAGAATCGATTTCGGAAGTAATACGGTTGACGATCCCGGAGACCTACAGATCATAGGTAATACAACGCCTAGATATGCTTATGGGGTAAACGCGGGTTTTAACTGGTATAATTTTTCGTTGGATGTTTTCCTTCAGGGGATAGGAAAGCGCCAATTCTATCCGGGTCCAGAGTCAGCAGTATTCTGGGGTTTTTACAATCGGTGGAGTCAGCCTGTATATGAACATATTGCCGGAAATTATTGGACACCAGAAAATCCGGACGCCTATTTTCCAAGATTGAGAGCCTATGAAGCATTGACAACAGATCGATCCCTGGGTGCTACTCAAACGAGATATTTACAGGATGCTTCGTATCTCAGGTTAAAAAACATTACTGTAGGGTATTCTTTACCACAATCCGTGCTGTCCAAAGCAAGGATGCAAGGTGTGAGAGTATTTTTCTCCGGGGAGAATCTCTACGAGTGGACCAAGCTTTCGAGCGCGTTTGATCCCGAAGGAATTAATGATGATGACGAGGGAGGCAGAACGAACGGTCAAGGATTTGTGTATCCTATGATGCGTACGTTCACATTCGGTCTGGAAATTAACTTTTAAAAATTGCCTATCATGAAGAAGATACAGAAATTTATACTTTTATTTGCCGGCAGCGTTATACTCGCTTCCTGTGATTCTGATTTTTTGGAGCGTTATCCACAAAGCGAGATCAGCCCGCAGGTTTTTTTTAATACCGAAAGTGATTTAGAACTATACACCAACAGCTTCTACACATATCTACCGGGAAATAATATTCCAACAGATGATTTTTCGAGTGACAATGTGAATGTTTCCGGATTAGATGAGCTGGTGGCCGGATTAAGAAGGGTGCCTAGTGATGCCGAAGCGGCAGGTTGGACTTGGTCTCAATTATATAATATCAATTATTTTTTGGAACATTATGACAAACCCGCCATACCCGAAGAGGCGAGAAACCATTACGGTGGTATAGCAAGATTTTTTAGAGCGTATTTTTACTTTGAAAAGGTAAAACGTTTTGGCAACGTGCCATGGTATGGACGTTCCTTAAATGTGGGTGATCCCGATCTATTTAAGGCTCGTGATTCACGGACATTGATCATCGATTCTATCAAAGCCGACCTTAATTTTGCTATCAACAACGTTCGGTCGGCAAAGACACCCGGTCGTATTAATAAATGGGCAGCATTGGCTTTAAAGTCAAGAGTTTGTCTTTTTGAAGGGACTTTTAGAAAATATCATACTAATCTTGGGTTACAGTCTTCTGCTGATGGACTTCTACAGGAAGCAGCGGACGCTGCGGACTTATTTATTAAGACAAGTCCCTATAAATTAGCGCAAGGAAATCCAAGTACTGTTTATCTTAATCTCTTTGCTTCGGAGACACCCAATTCGGACGAATACATATTAACAAGACTTTACGGAATAGACGTAAATATGTCACATCCTACCAATGATATTTTTACGTCCGCTACAAGGGGTAATCCCGGGTTAACAAAATCGCTAATAGATTCCTATTTATTAGCTAATGGAAAGCCATTTTCTTCGTTGCCAAATTATGATGAGTTGCCTTTCTGGGAAGAAGTGAAAAATCGTGATCCGCGATTAGCCCAAACCATACGTACACCCGGTTACAGACGTATTGGTGCTCCTGCTACTTCCGCTCCGCTGAAACCAGATTATGCAAATGCACTTACAGGTTATCAAAATATAAAATTTGTGAGTGGCGTTGAAAGAGGTACAGCGAGCTACACACCTTTACCCATCTTTCGATATGCAGAAGTGCTTCTAAATTATGCAGAAGCTATGGCCGAACTGGGAAAATTGACACAACCTGAAGCTAACAGGTCTATTAATCTGCTTAGGGATAGAGTAGGTATGCCAAGAATAAGCGTCGAGGCAGTTACCACTGACCCGCAACTAGCCGATTTATACAATAATGTTTCTGATCCGCTAATATTAGAAGTCAGAAGAGAAAGACGGGTAGAGCTGGCCATGGAAGGTTTTAGATACTATGACTTGATGCGTTGGAAACAAGGACGGCTATTAGCCGAGACTTTTTATGGCGCCTATTTCCCGGGTAAAGGGATCTTTGATCTGGATGGGGATGGCACCGATGATATCGGTATCGTAGATACCAGGCCTTCTTCACCTGTTTCTGGAGTGCAGTATTTTATTTTGGGATCGGATAGGGCGTTAAGTGAGGGGAACAAAGGCAATATCATCGTTCATCCTAATATAGAGAAAGTTTTTGTCGAAGGCAAGGACTACCTTTATCCATTGCCTCTAAATGAGCTAATATTGAATAAACAACTTAACCAAAACCCAGAGTGGGATGATGTCGAGCGAGACTGATAATAATTGACTAATATATTATAATTTAAAAATGAATTGAAGATGAAAAATGTAAGATTATTTATGATGGGGATCGTGCTAGTCCTGGCATTTGGATCCTGCTCAAAAGACAACGACGGCGGTGGTGGAAATGAAGGAGAACCATCCATCGATTTTTCCTACGCTCCAGAAACTCCGGCAGCAAGCACCTCCATAAAATTTACGGCTAATGTGAATCAGGGGTCTAGCAATATAAAATCATGGAAATGGTCTTTTGGCAATTCCACAGGGGCGACATCAACGGAAAAAGATCCTTCTTTTACGTACAATCAAGAAGGGTCTTTTGAAGTACAGTTGGAGGGAACGGATGCTGCGGGGAAAAAAGCGACGGTAAAGAAAACGGTTGTCGTCCAGGCTGATCCGACATTCGAATTCCCGGCTGAATTGGCGTGGACACTTGAGAATACGACGACAATTGATAATATGAACGATGCAACAAGACCATTAATTGGCGATGATGGTACAATTTATTATGTCGTAGGTGGGATGTCATCTGCAGCGTCTAGACTAGTAGCAGTAACGGATGCAGGAAATAATGCAGAGGTGAAATGGGAATGGGCTCCGGGAGTAGGATTACGCGCAGCTCCCTCCATGGGAGGAGATGGAAATATATACCAAACGAAGTGGCATGTGAATAGCATAGCAAAAATAAATACGGCAAATGGCAACATGTTATGGGATCAGCCAACCAATAACGCTGGATCTTCCAATTCTACCGCAGCTATCGACAACGCAGGAAATATTTATGTCGCTTCCAGAATTACGGCAACCGCTGGCGGTATCTTTTCTTTCGACAGTAGTGGAAAAGAAAGGTGGTCTGTTTTAGCAGCGACAGGAATTGGGGCGACATACTCATCCCCCGCTATCAGCAAAGATGGCAGTACGGTTTATTTTTATAATAGTGGATTGGGGACGTTGTCGGCTTATCGCACAGCTGATGGTACCATAAAATGGGCTACACCGGTAAAAGCAGAAGTCGGCCTGGGAACTTCTGTATCCGTTAACGCTGATGGGACAATCTATGCAACAAATGATAAGGAGGTCATTGCAGTAACGGATAATGGTGCCACGGGAACATTGAAGTGGAAAGTGGGAGATCTATTAAGCCCCAATAGTTCAGGAGTCGTCATTGGTCCTAATGGCGATCTATATGTTGGTACAAAAGGAGGCTTAAAAGCTTTGAATCCAGCTACCGGTGCTGAAAAATGGACTTATCCTACGTGGGTAGAGGAATGTGTGCCAGCAGTCGATAAAAACGGAAATATATATTTTGGTAATAATGAAGGAAAATTTCTGATTGTTAATGCGGAAGGAGAGTTGGAGAAACAGATTACAGTGGGTGGAGCAGCTGCTTTAGTTCATTCTCCCGTAATAGGTGACAATGGAAACGTTTATGTAGAAGTAGCAGATAACAACAAAATTAAATTATGTAAGATCACGGTAGAAGGTGGTGGTCCTGCAAACTCACCATGGCCGATGAAGGGACAAAATAGAAAGCATACTGGGTTGGCAAAATAGCTAGTTTATTAAGCTAATTGATTCTCATTCCCGCTCTGCAACGTATGCGCAGGACGGGAGGGAGAATGGTATAATATCTGAAAAAGCGAAAATGAGCATAAATTAAATCGACAGGAGATGAAGTATAATAATGTGATATCGATAAGCCTTTTTTTTGTAATGTTCTTGATAAGCTGTGGAAAGTCTACAGGCGGGACTGATGTTGTTCCTGAACCGGAGGAGGAAGATGAACCCAAAACATATACGATACGTGTTTTAACCTATAATATCTTTCATGGAGAGACTACTTTAGGGAAAATTGATATGGATTTATTTGGACAGATTATCAAGGATGAAAATCCTGATTTGGTAGCATTGCAGGAAGTCGACAAAGGTACTACGCGCTCGGGAGGAATAGATCAAACGGCAGAATTAAGTACACGTGCTGGCTTGACGGGATACTTTGCAAAAGCCCGGAATTTTCAAGGTGGAGACTATGGTACAGCCATATTGTCAAAATTACCAGTAGACGATTTTAAGGTTATTCCTGCTTATAAAACTGGGACTTACGGCACGGCCTATGCCTACGCTAAAATAAAACTCGACGAGAATACCTCTATTTGGTTCAATTCATCACATCTTTCTACCACTTTGGAAGAGCGAACTGTTCACACCCAAGAATTGGTCAATTATTACAGAACCGTTCTTAAACGCGAACCGTTGATTATCTGTGGGGATTTAAACGCGCAATTGTCGGATCCGGAGATGGAAGTTTTAAAGGAAGATTTTGCGGAATCAGATGTAGATCTTTTAAATACCTTTTCTACCCGTACAGGTATGAGAAGTAAGATCGATTTTATCATGTATCCAAAATCCGGAGCTTGGAAAGTGCGTTCGGTTAAACGTATTTGTAGACCAGATGCATCAGATCATTGTGCTGTGTTTGCAGAATTGGAATATACCAAGCCTCAATAAGAAATTAGTGTAGAGAAGATAGGATGAACATATGAAAATAATGATTCTGTTGTGTAACTTTAGTAGAGTTTTTCTATTTCTTGCTTTTTTTGGAATAACGACATATACACAAGCTTTCGACGACACATCGAAAAACACAGAAGTGTCGCCCGATTCTGTGATGAAGAACAAACTGTTTTATTTTTTCAAAGTTTTGAATTCAGAGACAAAACTAAAAAAAGCAATCGAAGACGATGAGTCACTGAGAGAAATTTATGCGCAACAAATTACGCGTACTACCTCTTCCCAACAGCGCTGTAACAGTGGAAAATGTTATGCGGAAGTGCTATGTTGGAATGATAGAGAAATTGAGAAAGCAGGCACGGCGCTTATTAGCATATTAGAAAAAAATGGGAAAATACAATCTATAATTAAAAATCTAAAAGAGTCGGGGCATTATAATTTATTCCATGATCTGAACGATACCGCATTTATACGTACTGTTTGGGAATACAATGCCCAAGGTATCAACAGAATATTTCGTGTTTATTTAGGAGGAAATCCACCTAAGCGATATGCCGCTATAGACTCTATCAGTTATAAGCAAGACGATCCACGATTTGTTCAACGGGTTGATTCCATAATAACAGCGGTCACCACACCATCTAACGATAAATTATCACTTCCTTTTTTTGAACTTTCTTTAAAAACAGCACTTGCAGTACTTAATATTAATGGTAGAGATGAAGTTGCCAGATATGAACCGCTAACAGCGGGTTACAATAGTGAAGCTTTTCTGGCCGTTAAAAATATAGATTGGAGTTTATACAAATATAGCGCATTACTGGTGCCAGGATTTGGACCGGAAAAAGAAGGGGTAAGAATACATGAAAAAGGTATCGCAAGGTGCAAAATGGCTGCGGAAAGATTTAAAAGCGGGTTAGCCCCATTTATTATCGTTTCAGGAGGACATGTATATCCATTCAGGACACCTTTTAGCGAAGCAGTGGAAATGAGAAGATACCTCATAGAGGAATTAGATATTCCGAAGGAAGCGGTAATTATTGAACCACATGCAAGGCATACGACAACCAATATCAGAAACGCAACTCGGCTGTTGTATCGATTTGATATACCCGATACATTGCCCGGCTTGGTCGTAACAGATGCGGCACAGGTAAATATGATTGAAAATCTAGCACCTAGATGTATTCGGGAACTAGGCTATGTGCCCTATAAAAATGTAAACGTCCTAAATGAAAATGAAGTAGAATTTGTTCCTTCAATACAGGCATTCCAGATCAATTTGGAAGATGTTTTGGATCCATAACAACTATTGAAAATTAAACACAAACACCAAATACATATGACAAGAATAACAGAACAACCCTCTAGGCATCGTCATCTCGAGAAAAAAACGGTGGAGGAAATTACTCATCTTATTAATGCGGAAGATAAAACGGTAGCTCTCGCTATAGAGCAGGCATTACCACAATTAAACAATTTGATAACGGAGGTTGTAAAAAAACTGAAGGATGGGGGGAGAATGTTTTATCTAGGCGCGGGCAGTGGTGGACGACTGTCTGTATTAGATGTGATAGAAATGCCTACAACCTATGGCGTGCCCAAAGGATTGCTCAATTCTATTTTAGCCGGAGGCACAGAACACTTGGTAGAAGCGCTAGAAGAAAAAGAAGATGATGTGGAAGCAGGATGGAGAATGTTGCAGGACGAACACGTCTCCCAGAAAGATATCGTAATAGGAATATCAGCTAGTGGTACTACACCATTTGTATTGGCAGGGTTGAAACAATGTCGTACGAACAATATTACGACAGGCTGCATTGTCAGCAACCCCCATTCTATCATAGCTGCCAACGCGGATCTACCTGTCGAAGTAATAACCGGACCGGAATTTATATCGGGCAGTACCCGTATGAAATGTGGAACGGCACAAAAAATGATTTTTGATATGATCAGCACGACGACGATGATTCAACTGGGTCGGGTGGAAGATAATAAAATGGTTAATGTTGCTTTGATCAATGATAAAATAATAGACCGGGCGGTCAAAATATTAATGGAAAAAGTAGGGCTGACAGACTATGAGCAAGCAAAAAAACTGTTAATGGATGCAGGTAGCGTTAAAGAAGCAATCGTTCAGTGGCAACTTCAACATCAATGATATGAATCCAAATATCCTATATCGAGGAAGTATACAAAAAGGAAATAGACGACGGGGAACGTGGACACTTTTTTTATGCATTCTGTGCTTGCTTTGTCAAGCACAGAATCAATCTGGTTATCAAGTTGGTTTTGCAAAAATGAGTATAGATCCGCCCGACAATATTTTTGGATTAGCATTGGCCGGATACGGGTTACCGGCAGAAGGTCGATTCAGTACCACATGGGAAGTTGTAGATTCGCTGAAACGGTTTAAACTGATCACGTCTGATAAAGAAAAATTGTTAGCACTTGATAAGGAGAATACCTGGTTCTCAGCACAACAGACAGGGGGAAGTTTGCAATGGAAGGAAAATTCCTTGGAGATTACCGAACTAAGCGCTGTTGCGGTTTCGGGAAAGCAAGAGTATGTCTTGGATACAAATGGAAAGCTCTGGATTAGGAAAGCGGGAAACAAGCTAAAAAAAGTTAAGTCACCGAAATTAAAAACAATAGCGTCTGATGGAAAATATCTGTATTCCGTCGATAACATCGGTAATATAAGCCGCGGAGAATACCATAACGATAAAATAAGATGGACGGCAATAGAAAAAGAAGACGTAGAGGCGTTTACGATATATGATGGAAATATTATATTTTCCGACCCCGAGGGTAGATTATGGAAAACGCCACTTAAACAAGAAGCATCTTCTGGAAAAGTTCAGATTGGTCGTTATAATGATGTAACCTATACAGTGAAAATAAAACAATTGGCAGCAACGAATGACCGTATATATGCACTTGATACAAACGGAAGTCTTTTTGTTGGGAAACATAAAAGTGAAAACAGTATGGAAACTGGAGCTGTTGCTATCCAAAATGATGATCGAAAAGTCGTTATTATTACGATAGATGTATGCGGAGTTGACTATTCTTTTACACAAAAGATAAAGGAAACTATTGCTTCAAAACACAATCTACCCAAAGATGCTATCTTGATGAATGCTTCGCATACCCATTTTGCCCCTGTTACACAAGCTTGGACGACATGGGCGCATTTTTATCAACAACCAGACAGCAATTATCTAAACAACGTAGTTGGCAAAAACATCATAGCGGTTGCAGATAAAGCGATTGAAAACATGGAACCTGCTTCTATTTATTTTGGGAGAGGAGAAACCACTATAGGTTTAAACAGAAGAGACAATGTTAGAAAGAGCGAGGGGCCTGTGGATCGGACATTGGATGTAGTTAAAGTGCTTAATCAACGCCAGCAGCTTATGGGAACCATATTTTTTGCCGGATGCCACCCCGTATTTCAGAATAAAGGAGAGGAATCGTTTACATTGAGTGCAAATTTTCCTGGGATAGCTAGAGGCATATTAGCGACGCATACCGGTTCTGATTACAACCTTTTTGTACAGGGATGCGGAGGCGATATCAATCCAGTGTCGGCTGATTACCGGGAGACGGGCGCTGATTTAGCGAAAAGTGTTTTGGAAGTACTCTCGAATGATATGCAAGAAGTAAGAGGTACACTTGATTCTTTTGTAGATAGTGTATTAATTCCCATAAAACCAATGAAGCCAGAGGAAATTAAAGCGTTTAGGGAGAAAACTGCTATACAACGAAGTACAGTGTATACAGATAAAGATCTACGTTGGGCAGATTTGATGGAGCATCGGTATCAGGCCGATGCGGTTCGGCAGGAATTGCCAGTTTATGTACAGACATTAAATATCGGGTCCTGGAAATTGGTTGGCTTATCTCGTGAAGCGGTGACGTCTTATAGTATGAAGATCCGCCAGATATGGCCGAATCATAAAGTAAGCGTGGCAGGATATTGTAATGATGTCTCCAGTTATCTCCCGGACCGCTGGCATATCGAAAAAGCTGTCTATGAAGGGTATGATTCTTTTTTCTGGTACGGACAAAATGGAATCCCGCCGCTAAATATCCAAGAAATTATTATTGACGAAATCAAACTAAAAAACAGGTAAATTAAGTGTGCTCTTTAACAAAAAAGCACATCCCATTTGTAAAGGATGTGCTTTTTTCTAAAATAAGGTTACTGCCTTTCTATCTTTGTCCAGGCAGATAAATCTGGAAACCAACACTTACACCAAGACCGCTTTGTCCACCGCCGGAATTGACGTTAGCTTTGCTGTAGTTATAACCAGCCGCTACTTCCAATGCAACTGTCTGGGTAATGAAGTGTGCATACCCTACATTTGCTCCTAATGCCAACGAAACATCACTTCCTGGCTTACTTCCGGCTATACCGATATCACCTTGCCCGAAGAAACGCCCCGATGCACTAGCTCCACCAGGGAAATAATAACGCACGAAAGGAGAGATCCCATAGTTGTAGACATTGTCTTGGTCCTTGATAGCAGTTAAACCTAAACTAGCTTGAGCACCTACCGCCAAGCCGTCTGCTACAAAATAACCAGCACGAGGGTTTAAATTGATATTGAATTGATCACCTTCAAAGCTGTAACCTATATTCCCTATAGATCCACCAACCATCCAATTACCCTGTCTAATAGGTTCCATTCCTACATTTGCTGTAGATTGCGGCGTAGTTTCTACACGTTGTGCTTGAGCACCGATTGCGAAACCTCCTAGTAAGAGGCATAAAAATGTAAACTTCTTCATATTACGATCTATTACGTTAAAATTATTTTATCTAAGTTAATAACGTTCGATGATCATAATTGTTTGGTGTATTTTAATAAATTAAATAAACGATGTGAAAATGTAGTAGAATATCTACTTCGATTCCGTGCTAATTGATAAATGGAGAGGAAAGATTACGTTGTTTACTATAATAGTCTAATGTCTTCGCTGCTTGGAATGGTCGATCGGTACTTAATATGTCGGCACCATTTTCAATATATTCTGCGTAAACCTGTTCGCCCCTTTGCTGCGCTTGGCTATCTAAGTTTCCAATAGTGCCCAAAATACATAGGATACCGTGCTGATGCAATAGATCGGTGAGATTTTTATCAGCCTGCGATGTGCCGATAAAAGCAACAAGTCTTGTATCTGGAATATCTAGGTCATTTAAGCGTATCAAGTCTTCTACATTTTTTATAGAAGCCGAAATCATTAAATCTGGTGCTAGGTTATGCACTACTGCCGCTTGATTGGCACTGTAGGTAATGATTACAGAATATGCTTCGGACTTTGTTTTCCTGATGGCATCTACCACGAGTTGGTAAGGTACGTTTCTTTTTACATCCAGTGTGAAAATAACCTGTCCTATGCCCCATCGTAATGTCTCTTCCAATGTTGGAATACGGTAGTTGGTTACCGTTCCTGCAGGATCTTTTAAGTGCAATTCTTTCAGTTCAGCTAATGTGTATCGATTTACTTTTCCCGTTCCAGTTGTAGTGCGGTCTAATGTTTCGTCATGCATTAAAACGAGAACAGAATCTTTCGTGAGTGCAATGTCACACTCGATAATGGCAGGCATTTTCGAGGCCACGCGTTGAAAAGTTTCGATGGCATTCTCGGGATAGTCTGTATCCGGTCCTCCCCGATGTGCGCTCACCAACGGAACCCTATTTTCTGAATAGGTGAGGAAACGATACAAATCCTCAATTCCTTTAAAATTAAATACTTGTCGAGAACTACCGAATCGAACAGTATCCGCTGTGGTGTTGCTTCTGAAACAGCTACAGAAAAACAACAAAAACATAAGAAGTAAATAGTGACTATTTATTTTCCGCATAGGTTTCAATGGATTGGCATATCGTATCTAAAGAGGTATTTAGTTGGTCAATATGGATATGTGCCTGTTTATAAAAAGGCGCTCTTTCATCTAGTTTTTCCTCAATAAATTGTAAAAGAGCTTCATCACGTAACCCTTGAAGAGCTGGGCGGGAAGCGATGTTTGATTGTTGCAATCTATTGTGTAGCGCTTTGGGCGTGAGATAGAGGTAAATGGATATACCATTTTCTAGAATCCATTCCATATTATCAAAAAAACAAGGACTCCCACCCCCGGTCGAGATAACAGCACGTTTTCCCCGTTGTTCTTTGAGTAGCTGACTTTCCATTTCACGAAATTTCTGTTCGCCATATTGTGTAAAGTACGCTGGTATCGACATACCGATGCGTTCTACAATCACATGGTCTAAATCAATAAACTTCAGATTGAGGTGGTTAGCTAACTTCCTACCTAACGTAGTTTTCCCGCTACCCATAAAACCAATTAAAAATATAGGCTTATCCATTATTTCGCTAAATAATCTTCTTCCAATTCTTCTTTTGACGGGAACGTGATTTTTGACCATTTTTTGATGACCGTACCATTTTGTAATAAGAGTACGCCGGGATTGGAGCGTACCATACTTTTAAGAGGAACATTATCTGCGTATAATGTTTCTAGTACGAGATCCATTTCGTCTTGAAGTCCTCTTGCTACCTCTGATGAACTGGAGGTTAACAATATGGCTCGGAGCGGATAGTCACTTGCTAAATCACGAATCGTCGTGTTAATGCGATCCAATGCAATAATGTCTGCTAAAGATAGTTTGTCGACATGGGTGCTTACCACGACGAAGTTGTAATAAGGGTTTGTGATGATTTCTTGTGTTACATCGTTTCCCTCTGCATCCGATATCAACAAATCCGGGATGGGGATTTGATACCCTTTTTTGACCAACTTCGATGTAGGCTCGCCCACAACTTCCCAATTGTCATCTTCCCAGATACCCTCCATGTATTCTTTATCGGTCACTTTTTTTACCTCGCCGGTTTGTTTATGTTTGATTTCGTAGATGGATTCATATACGTCTGCTTCTTCTCCATCTGGCATTACCATTAATTCTGGTATGTTATTTCCCTCTTTATAAGGAAGAAAATCAATAAATGGGAGAAAGTAAATGGTATAGACACCTATTCCAAAAGATAAAAGGATGACCAATGTACTGATTAGACTTCTTGTTGTTGGGTTGGAAAGAAGAGGTTTTATGCGTGCTCTGTACTTGAAGATCACGATGACGAATGCCAATAGGATAACATCTTTGATAAACGATTGCCAGGGCGTTAGTGGGATGGCATCACCAAAACATCCGCAGGAGGTCACAACCTCAAAAAAAGCAGAATAGAATGTCAGGAAGAGAAAAAATATCGTTAACAGCAATAAGCCCCAAGCTACTTTATTTTTATAGAATCCTAATAACAGGAATACCCCGAGAATGATTTCTAGGCCACAGATAAGGACAGCAAGCCAAGTACTGTAGTCGTTGAGAAAATCCATGTGGAAAACCAGGAAGTACTCTTCCAATTTATAGCCAAAACCTGTAGGATCGTTGGCTTTGATAAAGCCTGAAAAAATAAAAAGTATACCGACAAATATCCGGCTAAATCCTAATGCAATATCAATGGTGTTAGCATTCTTTTTTCGTGTAGGCGTAAAGTTCGTTTCCATGAGTCTATTTTTGTTCGGCAAGGCCTAGTTTTATAAGTGCAAAAACAGCATAGTTAAGCATGTCTTGATAATTTGCCTTCAACCCCTCCGATACAAGGGTTTGTCCGTCATTATCTTCAATTTGTTTGACACGATGAATTTTCATGAGAATAAGGTCTGTTAAAGAAGAAATACGCATTTCTCGCCATGCCTCGCCGTAGTCATGATTTTTGGCAAACATTAAGTCACGTGTTTCATCTACCTTTTCGGAATATCGTTTATCTACCATATCATAGGCTAAGTTTTCCTCCGCATCTTCGGGTAACTCTAGCTGCATCATCGCAATTACACAATAGTTTACGATTCCTATATATTCTCCTAAAATGTCTTCTCCTACTTTGGAAACTTTTTTAACTTCCAAAGTCCGTATACGTTGCGCTTTAATATAGATTTGATCCGTTATAGACGGTGGACGCATTATCCGCCAAGCAGTACCGTAATCTTTTGTTTTCTTTAAGAATAAATCCTTACAATGTTTTATAACGTTATTATACTCGGTAGTCGTGTCCGTCATCGTTGCTTATCTTTTCTTTTGATCGTTGTACAAACTACAAATATAATTAGAATATGTTTAAGGGTTAGGTCATAAAAAGGTACAATTTGCTATAAAAGAAAAAATTCCGTTCTTTGAGGTATGAAAAATTAGATATAAGGACAGGCCGATGAAAATATTTAAACCAGAGATACGTGAAGTGCGTATTATACGTTACATCCAACCTTTTCGGGAAGGAGGTTCGTTGCCTGCTTTGGTGGATGCAGACGATGGATTTAGTTACGTCATTAAGTTTCGTGGGGCAGGGCAAGGAAAGAAAGCATTGGTCGCGGAATTGATCGGAGGAGAACTATGTCGCTTTTTGGGGCTTCGTATGCCCGAATTGGTCTTCGCAGACCTCAACGAATCTTTTGCACGGATGGAGCCGGATGAAGAAATACAGGATTTGCTGCGTTTCTCGGTTGGGAAAAATCTAGGGGTGCATTTTTTGAACGGTGCTATTACGTTTGATCCGAACGTAGATGAGATAGATGCAGAAGAAGCCTCCAAGATTGTTTGGTTAGATGCACTGCTTATGAACGTGGACCGCACTGTACGGAATACCAATATGTTGATATGGCATAAAGAGCTTTGGCTGATAGACCATGGTGCATCACTTTATTTTCACCACGCATGGGATAATTGGGAAGAGCAGTTGGAAAAACCGTTTATACAAATAAAGGATCATGTACTGCTTAAGTTTGCGTCAAAGGTGGAAGAAGTAGATGTGCAGTACCGATCGCTTTTTACAAAAGAAAATTTGTGGAACATATTGCAGATTGTGCCTGATGAATGGTTGGTAGATGAGCATAGGCAATTGAGTCCAGACGATGCCCGTCGCGTGTATGTTTCTTTTTTATTAGGAAGATTGGCGCATTCCGAAAACTTTATAAAACAGATACAACATGAGCGAGAGAACACTATATGAATACGCTATCGTCCGCGTAGTCCCTCGCGTGGAACGTGATGAGTTTATAAATGTTGGTGTAGCACTCTATTGTCGGAAGCAGCGATATGCACAAGTCAAGATTTATGTAGACGAAGTTAAATGCAGAACGCTTGATCCAGATATTGATTTGGAGTTAATTGTGAAGCATCTGGATTCTTTTCAGCGTATTTGTGTTGGAGATAAAGAAGGAGGGAGATTGGCTGCGTTAGAACAAGCAGAACGCTTCCGTTGGCTGACGGCAAAACGAAGTACCATCATACAATGTTCAGCAGTGCATCCTGGTTTGTGTATTTCGGCGGAGAAGACCCATCAAGAACTATTTGAAAAATTAGTGCTTTAGAAGGCGCAATTTTTTTAAAAGGAATCTTAAATTTGGAGAAAGACTAAACCTCATATATAAAAATGGAAGAATTTTATCGACATATATATCAAAAGCAAATGGAAGTTCAAGACATGCCGAGCAACGCCCGGATAGCAGATTGGGCGATGCATGTGCTGCATTTGCTATTTCCGGAAAGACAATCATCTCATTTTCAGGGTGTAGATGATGTTCGGAAAGCTTTTGAAGAAGCCGAAGAAGAATTGTTGGAATTGTTGATGAAAACGAAAGCATGTTCACATTGTGACAATAAACTGATTGCACGCCGTTTTCTCGAAGAACTTCCGGCTATTTATGATGTAATGCTCACGGATGCGCAAGCGATTATGGATGGCGATCCTGCGGCACGCAGTTTACGGGAAGTCATACGCACATATCCCGGTTTTACGGCTATATGTGTTTACCGCCTGGCACATCAACTATGGAAATCGAATGTACCACTTATTCCTCGTATATTAACCGAACACGCACACTCCAAAACAGGAATCGACATCCATCCGGGAGCCCGAATAGGCCGATATTTATATATCGATCATGGAACTGGTCTGGTGATAGGGGAGACTTGTATCATCGGAGACCATGTCAAGCTATATCAAGGCGTAACGCTGGGTGCGCTGAGTGTAGAGAAAAATATGGTAGACACCCAACGTCATCCAATTATCGAAGACCATGTAATTATTTATGCAGGCGCTACGATCCTAGGAGGACAAACGGTAATCGGCCATCACTCCATTATTGGTGGAAATGTGTGGTTGACTTCTAGTATAGACCCCTATACTACGGTTTATCATCAACCTAATTCTAAATTTATTGACTCAAAACCTATCGCATAATGGGAAATTTGATAGATGCCATTGGCAACACCCCTCTTGTGGAAATTACGTCCTTCCACGATAATTCCAATGTGAAGATTTTTGCTAAAATGGAAGGAAATAATCCAGCTGGCTCCGTGAAGGATAGAGCGGCGTTGAATATGATCCGCTCGGCACTGGAAAGAGGAGAGATTACAAAAGAATCGAGATTGATTGAGGCTACCTCGGGTAATACCGGTATTGCCTTGGCAATGATTGCAGGCCTATATGGCTTGGAACTGGAATTGGTTATGCCCGCTACTTCTACGCGTGAACGAACACTAACGATGGAAGCGTATGGTGCAAAGGTAACGCTATTGGATAATATGGAGACCTGTCGTGATTATGCAGAAGAAAAGGCGGCCTCAGGAGATTACTTTATTTTAAATCAGTTTGCCAACCCAGATAACTATAAAGCCCATATCAAGACCACAGGGCCAGAAATTTGGCGCGATACCGAAGGAAAGATTACACACTTTGTCAGTGCTATGGGAACGACGGGTACAATTATGGGGTGCTCGATGTTTTTAAAAGATAAAAATTCAGCCATTCAGATTGTGGGCTGTCAGCCAACGGAGGAATCTTCCATACCGGGGATTCGTCGATGGCCAGCGGCTTATTTGCCTAAAATATTCGATGCTTCGCGTGTAGATCGGGTGATTGATATCGCTCAACAAGATGCTGTTAGAAGAACGCGGGAGTTAGTCAGACAAGAGGGGATTTTCGCAGGTATGAGTACTGGTGGTGCGTTTCATGCAGCGTTACAGGTTGCCAACGAAATCGATGAAGGTATTGTTGTTTTTATAGCC
Source organism: Sphingobacterium chuzhouense (assembly GCF_014692525.1). Taxonomy (GTDB): domain Bacteria; phylum Bacteroidota; class Bacteroidia; order Sphingobacteriales; family Sphingobacteriaceae; genus Sphingobacterium; species Sphingobacterium chuzhouense. Next base: position 1,272,118 of record NZ_JACNYL010000002.1, on the reverse strand, counting down.
TGTGATCGTGGAGATCGTTATTTAAGCTCTGATTTGTTTGGATAACTTTTCAGCCCGCAGTTTAATAGGCGGGCTGAAAAGCTTTTTATTTGTTATCTCTACTCCAAATTTCATAGATAGGGTCACCTTTTGAACTCAAGCCGCTGTGATGCCAAGCTCCGTCTTTTAATTCGCCGTCAAAACTCAGACTAGCGCCAACACGAGAATTATCTCGTGAGAAAAATAGGATGTGTTCGCTGTATTTACCGTCAGTAAATGTATAATGTCCTCCTCCTGTACCGGAAAAAGTCTTTGCTCCTGGATCTATAGCCATCCATTGGAAATAGCCATCCACTAAGAGCTTAATGGTTTTGCGGGTACCACTTTGGTGTATTTGGACGAGGTCGTTGCCTTGTTTTCGTCCGGTTATCCGCCACAACCCATCCAAATCCTGAGCTTTAGCTGTTTCCTTCTTCCATGTTTGTCCAGATTGTTCTTGTAAACCGTCCGCTTTTGCTGTCAAAGCAAAGCTTTTTGTTTGACCAATGGTACTGGCATCGACATCGTTGTACTCAACTTGAATGTTTAACGATCCATCTCGATAAGTATAAGGACCGCCAAAAGTCGATACATAAGTATCGTCTTTATAGGTAGTTTGAGAAGAATATCCGTCAATAAACATCCAAACAATATTTGTGTCGCCTTTTTTCGTTGTATATACACCTTTAAGATTTGACGCAGTCTGGGCCATAATCCATGTGGCAATAAACATTAAAACGGTCGTTAAGATTAATTTCCTCATGATATGTCTATGTTGGTTCAACATAAAAATAACAAATTAACGCAAAACATGTTTTTTTTCTTTCGATTTTCGGTTTCCATCACACAAATTATACCTTTGTGGGTTTAAGATGATAATGAGATTATTACGCTATTGTTTTTTGTTGACGATTTTATCATTATGTAGCATCAATGTTGATGCCCAACACTTTGGTATCCTACACGGCATAGATACTACAGTACAGCTGCTGGATACCAGTCGCCAGTCGCGTTGGGGGCAACATTTACAAGCGGATTCACTACCTCGCTTTGCTCGTACAACAGAAGAACCTAAAAGAGAAAAGAAATTTTGGAGAGCAGGCACGGAATGGTTTTTAACGCAGGCTTTTCCGGCAACATTCAACCGGTTTATTACGAAAGATCCTTATTCGTATATCAGTTTTAAAAATTTTATTGACCATCAACGATTCTCTGCATGGGATTGGGATGACAACCAGTTTACAACCAATCATTTAGATCATCCTTACCATGGGCAACTTTATTTTAATGCATTTAGAAGTAATGGTTACAACTTTTATCAGTCCAGTATCGCTACATTGGCGGGAAGCTATATTTGGGAGACAGGTGGCGAAACGCAAGCACCCTCAATTAACGATTTAGTAAATACTACCTATGGTGGAATCATTCTTGGAGAAATGACGCACCGTATTGCCCGTAATATTTTGGGGAGAGGGGGGAGACATCGACATTTAAGAACTTCGAATGAAATAGGTGCGTTTTTCGTTAATCCAGTGAATGGTTTAAATCGTTTGCTAGACGGTAAATGGGGGAAGGTTGATGAATACAATGCCGTCGACTCTTCTACAATATGGGCGGAAGTCAATATAGGTGTCCGTCGATTCGATGCGCAAGAAGGGGATATTTTAGAAAAAGGCAAAAATGGTTCGTACGGTCGACTCAGGCTATGGTATAGCAATGGCCCCGAAAACATAAAGCGCCCGTTTGATCAATTCTATGTGAACCTGGAGTTTGGAAGGGGAGATAGTACGTTTATCAACGCAGTTAATGTACATGCACTACTGTATGGTAACAAGTTCTTCAAAACCAAGCGTGGTGAACATTATGGGATATTGAGTGCCAACTACGACTTTTATAATAATGATGCTTTTTTTTATGGGGCACAGAATTTAATGTATAATTGGAACTCAGAGTTCCGATATAAAAAGCAGAATCGGCTCAATATGAGTGTAGGTGTGGGAGCAATTTTATTGGCAGGTGTACCAGATCCCTATTTGCTATATGGTGCGAGCCGGAATTATAATTACGGTTCTGGAGCGGGATATCGTTACCATGCTGAATTAAGCGTACTGAACCGCTTACTTATTACGGGAGACTACAATGGTGGTGTTTTTTTCACCATTAGCGGAAATGAATCGTATTACATTCTGCACGCAGGGACATTGGAGGCTAATTTACGCATCATCAAAAACTTCTCATTAAATGTTAGCTCTGGCTATTTTGCATTGGAAGGACATTTTGAGGACGAACAGTACACCGATTTTAACCGAAAATTCCCGTTTGGCCGAATCTCTATAGGATATAACGTTAGATTTTAATCTCAAAAGCGGCGAAAAGAAGAGCTAATGAGTCACGAATACTGTAAATGTACGAGTTCTTTTTCAAAGAGAAAGACGTCCCTTACTGGTTTGAAGCCCATGTTTAAATAAAGTTTTTTTGCTTTTGGATTTTCTTTGTCCACTAATAACCCTAACACTTCTTTTTTTCGATGTACGAAAAGATCAATGGCATAAAGTAACAAGATTTTTCCAATGCCTTTACCTTGTGCAGCAGCAGATACTGCTAGGGTGTCGATATACACTTCACCAGCCTGTGTTTCATTGCCCAAGTTCGGTTCACTCTTAAAATGTGTATGTAAATAGGAGATGATAGGTGCTCGCAATTGTTCCAGCTCATCTCCCGGATAAAGACAGATTTGTCCAATAATATTCCCATCTTCTTCCGCAACGATGATATGTTCATAGCTATATTGATTTCGTGGTTGCGCAATGTGATATGCCAGAAAAGTGATTGCTTTTTGCTGATCTTGTTCACCAATAAAATAATAGATAATATCTTCCATAGCTGTCAACATGATGGGCGCTATTGCATTCGCATCAGTAGGCAGGGCTTTTCTAATCTGTAACATCTTTCAAAAAATAGTAAAGGCTACCCCAAAAAGGTAGCCTTAGTTTGTGGTTGTTATTTTTTTAGACGCTTATTTGCTGTCTTTATCTAACTTTTCGAAATCTACATAAGAGATTTCCTGTGGTTTTAACGTTACGTTTTCTTTTAGATAATCAAAAACTTTAAGGGCTTTTGCTTCTTCGAAAAGGCGGTTTGCTTGTTCCCTGTCTTGTAATAACTGAAGAGCATATTGACCTAATTGTTCATCTGTAGGCTCATCGTTGATGTTATACATCTTGATTTGAGAATAGATACGTTCTTTTGCCAAGTTAATCACTTCGTCATACTTAACTTCCAGGCTATTTGCCGTAACGATGCGGTTTTCAATGATTGTCCATTTCAAGTTGCTCAAGAAATCAGCAAAACCTTCATCCAGCTCCTCATCGGAAATATTAGGATTCGTCGCTTTCAACCATTTTTTTAAGAACGCCTCTGGGAATTTGACATCTACTTTCTCCATCCCATAAGTGTATATGTCGTTACGCAGCTTCTGATCGGAATTTTGTTTGAAAAGACCTTCAACTTCCTCCTTTACTTTAGATTCGAACTCTTCTTCCTTTGTTACATCACCCGCAGGGAATAACTTGTCGAAGAATTCTTGGTTTAAGTCGGCTTCTTCCAAACGGTTGATGTTTTTAACAGTCAACTCGAATTTCGTTACGTCTAGATTTTCCGCTTCATCTTCGGTAATACCTAAGATGCGTGCAATATCAGCTACTTTAAAGGCCTTTTTGATGTCTATTTTAACCGTGTCATCTTGTTTTAACCCTGTCAAAGCCTTTTTGGTTTTCGCATCTTCAATAATGTCGGTGCGTACAGAAGTCGTTTTTTCAATACCTTCTTCCTTGGTTTGTTTCAACGTCGCGTATAACACATCTCCTTCTTCAGAAACTTCCGGATTAGTCATTTTGCCGTAACTACGACGAAGATTCTTAATACGCTCTGCTAAGGTAGCATCGTCTGCCTTGATGTCATACGTTGTAAACGCTGTATCTTTAGAGAACGGTGTTTCGAATTCAGGCGCGATACCGATTTCGTATGTGAAAGTGAATGTATCGTTAAAATCCCAGTTATACTGTGCGTCTGCATCGCTCTCAACAGGAAGAGGCTGTCCTAAAACTTCCAGTTTGTTTTCGCTGATGTATTCTGAAATCTTATCATTTATCAACTTATTGATCTCATCAAATAGGATTGATTTCCCGTATGTACGTCTGATATGACCTGGAGGAACCATACCCGGACGGAAACCTGGTAACTTAGCCTTTTTTGCTTGTTCTTTAATAGCTTTATCTACCGAAGGATTATAATCTTCGGGCGCTAATTCAACCTTAATGTTCGCGTTGACATCGTCAACTGTTTGGTGTGAAATATTCATACTCTCGTTTCGCTTTTACGCATTTTACAAAAAAAATCCTCCCGAGTTTATTAAGTTCGGGAGGACATCAAGTGCGGAAGAAGGGACTCGAACCCCCACGCCTCTCGGCGCCAGATCCTAAGTCTGGTGCGGCTACCAATTACGCCACTTCCGCAGTTATTAGGACTTTTATTGTGGCACAAAGATAGTAAGCCTCCTGTTATCTTGCAAGATTTTTTTTGATTATTTTATAAAAAGTAAAAAAACATATTTTTACACTTGCATAAATGCTTTGTATTCATTTACTTTGTTTTTCAAAGTACTTTATACTGATTGCATAAATGGAAAAACGACATCACAATAGAAAGGCGGTAGATTAAAAAAACGACTGAATTGATATGAATCAACAAGATTTAATAAAAGAAATAGGGCAAATCCGCTCCATGATGGAAAAATCGTCCAAAGTGTTGTCTATTTCGGGGCTTTCTGGAGTGCTGATCGGTATTTACGCATTGCTCGGAGCTGCTGCTGGGTACGTCGTGGTATATGGTTTTGACAGTCGTTTTGATTATCGGGATCATTATGTTACCGAACCATCTGTTATCAACAGCTTAATCGGTATCGCATTAGTTGTGTTGATCGCTTCGCTAGCAACAGGCCTATGGATGGCTCGAAGGAAGGCGAAGAAGGCTCGCCAGCACATTTGGAATCCATCTAGTAAAGCGATGTTGTTGGCTATGGCTATTCCATTGATGACAGGAGGGTTGTTCTCCTTAGTACTGCTGTCGAAAGGTTATTTCAGTTTAATAGGTGCAACACTCCTTATTTTTTATGGTCTGTCTTTAACATCTGGAGGTATTTACACGTTTAAAGAGGTACGTTGGCTAGGTGTATTGGAGATTTTGTTAGGGTTATTGGCATTACTGTTTCCAGGATATGGATTATGGTTTTGGGCATTTGGATTTGGTGTATTGCACATCATTTATGGTTTTATTGTACATAAAAGATACGAATAATAGTGGGGTTGGATTTTTCTCTATATGATAAGGTATTCGAGAATCGTATACGCCTGCAAATCATGAGCGTGCTGATGGCAAACGATTCGTATGATTTCACCTCGCTCAAGGAAATGCTGGATGTGACCGATGGTAACCTGGCGTCCAATTTAAAAACGCTAGAGAAAGAGGGATACATAAGTGTGGAGAAAAGTTTTGTTGATAGAAAACCCAACACCCAATATAAGCGAACTGAAAAGGGAGCAAAAGCTTTTGAGAATCATTTAACAGCGTTAGAAAATTTAATAAAACAGCAATATAAATAATTTTTTTATTCATTCACTTTGAAAAACAAAGTACTTTTGACTTTAACAACATGGAAAATCAAAACACTCCTCCGGTACTACCACCGTCTCAACCTACTTTTTTTGAACGGTTGGCTAATTCTGTCATCTTGAAATTAGGAATTATTCTCTTTTTAGTCCTCCTATTGCTTATTCCTATGGAGAGCGTGAAGGATTTAATACGGGAACGTAAAAATAGGGATCAAGCTGTCAGCAATGAAATAGCGAGCAAATGGGGTAATAAACAAGTTGTTTCCGGACCTATTATCGGAATACCCTATACCTATTCGTATAACGTGAATACAACCGATGAAAAAGGTGAGATTAAGGTAGAAAAACATGTCGAAAAAGATTATGTCTTTCTCGTTTCCAAAAAGCTCGATGTGAAATCTACAGTGGAACCTACCTATTTGAAACGCGGAATCTATCAAACGGTAGTTTATAATGCAACGGTTGCGCTACGTGGTGAATTCGATGAAATAGACTTGGCAAAATTGGATTTAAATCCCGAAGATCTAGCTTGGGAAAAAGCAAAGGTATTTATTGGACTAAGTGATCTGAAAGGAGTAAAAGCCGTCCCAAAATTAAACATGGGACAGGGTGAGGTGGAATTTGAAGTCGGCAACACCGATGTTTCGCTCTTTGAACAGACCATGGTTGCCAACGTAGATTTATCGGATAGATCAACCAAAAGCCAATTTGAGATAAATTTAGATATCCGGGGTTCGCGCAGTCTGACTGTTTTTCCCACAAGCAACGAGACGAGTATAATCGTCTCCGGCACCTGGGACAACCCCAGCTTTAACGGAGGATTTTTGCCGGAAGATAGAACAATTTCACAACAGGATTTTATCGCCAAATGGCGTATCCCAAGTTTCAGCCGAAAATTTCCACAGCAGTGGAAAGGGGCGCGAGGTAGTATGTACCAAGTAACAAACTATGAAGTTGCAGATGTAGATTATCCTGTGGCTGTTATACCGGAACCTAGAGTTTCTTCTACAGGAGCAAATGTACAGATGTCTACAGAGCAGGATATGGTACAAGTCAATTTTCTGGAATCTGTAAATAATTATCAGAAGACAACGCGTGTTGCCAAATATGGTATTTTGGTGGTACTCTTGACGTTTACTTCATTGTTCTTTACTGAAGTCATTAAAAAGCAACGGGTTCATATTGTTCAATATGTATTGATTGGTTGTGCTATGGTGTTGTTTTATTCACTGCTGTTGGCATTAAGTGAGCACATTGGGTTTAATTGGGGGTATTTAATTGCTGCGATAGCGACGATTATACTCATTTCCTCATTTATCTTTGGTATCACGAAAGACAAAAAGATTGCACTTGTTTTCAGCGGTATTCTTTCCGCTTTCTACATCTTTATTTTCTCTCTGATGCAGTTGCAGGATTATTCTTTGATTGTAGGTACAATAGGTGTGTTTGTCATTTTGGCTCTACTGATGAGACTGTCCATTCGGGTGAATTGGTATCAGTTTGAAAAGAAATAACTTTCTTCTCTTCTTTTTCCCCGTGAAAAAGAAGCAAAAACCTTCCCACTTTAAAATTTGATGCGTCCCAAAGCCCCGCAGATCATCCGCATCGAGAATAGTTTTGAATGGAGAGATAGTGCATCAATAATATTTCTACAAATTCAAAATTTTATATGTGGGATTAATAGGTTAATGATGGGACAATACAATTGCATGAACCCCTCCTTAACTTTATTTGTCGCATCCAGATATTTGAGGTATGTAGAAATTCATCCATAGTACTAACAACTATCTCAAATATCTGAAGCGACGATTTTTTTGTTTACTTTTTTGAGGGAAAAAAGTAAAAGCCGGTCGCGGCTTGAGCGACACGAAAAAAGTAAAAAAACCTTCGATTTTTAAATCGAAGTTACATTTCCTATCTTGCGATGAAAAAAGAGCAGACCTTATGGATAAAATTTCAATTTTAGCCTGTGCTATGGTGGCGAGTACCTTGTCTTTTGCACAAGAGAATCCGAATATGAGAGTAAAGAGGCCGGTAACAACAAACAAAGTATATCAATTGAAGAAAGAAGTGTTGACCCCAGAAAAACTGTGGGAACTGGGACGTGTATCAGCAGAAGGACTATCGGCAGATGGCAAATGGTTGGTGTACGGCGTATCCAAATATACGTTCGGCGAGAATAAATCAGAAAAAAATCTCTATGTCATTCCAGTGAAGGGCGGAGAACCAGTTCAATTTACACAGGAAGAAGGTGGTGAATCTGTCGTCCAGATAAATAAAGATGGCGAAATCATTTATCTGTTCAAAGGGCAGCTATGGTCAAAACCGTTGGGCGGAGGTGAAGCGAAACAGCTAACAGATATAGAAGGAGGTTTGGCAAATGTGAAGCTATCCCCAGATGGGAAACAGATCCTCTTTAGCCGAGCGGTGCTTATCCATCCTTACCACAGTAAAGATAAATACAGTGATTTGACTAAATCAGATGTCTATATTTATGATGATTTAGATTATAGACATTGGGATACTTTTAATGATGGTCGTTTTAATCATCCGTTTATAGCCACTTATGATAACGGTAAGGTAGGAGAGCCGCTGGATATTTTGGAAGGCGAACCGTTTTATAGCCCACAGGCACCTTTTGGTGGAGCAGAGGATTTTACCTGGACACCAGATGGCAAAGCCGTGCTCTATGTATGCAAGAAGAGATTTGGGAAAAAATATGCCTCCAGCACGAATACGGATATATACCGATACGATCTGGCGAGCAAAGTAACTACCAATATTACGGAGGGGATGAACGGTTATGATACACATCCTGTATATAGTCCAAATGGACAGCAGTTGGCTTGGTTGAGTATGAAAACTGATGGTTACGAAGCGGATAAAAATGATATTATCATTTTTGATAAGGCAACAACACAACGCAAAAATTTGACAGCACATTGGGACGGAACGGTTAATTCCTATATATGGAGCAAAGATGGCAGGAAGATATATTTTACGGCTCCGGTTCGCGGAGCGGTACAGCTGTTTGAAGTAGAATTACCGAAAAATTCTGCTCGAAATACATTGTCCAAAATAACGCAGATCAGCGAGGGTGAATTTGATATCGCAGGTATTGTCGGAGAAGTTGATGGCGGTCTGATTGTAACTTCAACGACGATGACACGTGCGGCAGAGGTCTATAGGTATGACTTCAAAAAGAAAACACTGGTCGCTATTACCAAGGTGAATGATGATATCTTTAATCATCTGGCTGAAACGAAAGTGGAAGGACGTTTTACGAAAGCCTCCGATGGTGAAGAACTGTTCTCTTGGGTCATTTATCCACCTGATTTCGATCCTTCGAAGAAATATCCGACATTGCTCTATTGTCAAGGAGGGCCACAATCGGCTTTAACACAAACCTATTCCTATCGTTGGAATTTCCAACTGATGGCTTCGCAAGGTTATATTGTTATCATGCCTAATAGGAGAGGAATGCCGGGGTGGGGCGTAAAATGGAATGAAGATATATCGAAAGATTGGGGCGGTCAGCCGATACGCGATTATCTTTCGGCAATTGATGACTTAGCGAAAGAACCTTACGTAGATAACGAACGTATAGGTGTTGTGGGGGCGAGTTATGGTGGATATTCTGTTTTTATGTTGGCAGGCGTCCATGAAGGGCGATTTAAGTCTTTTATTTCACATTGCGGTTTGTTTGACATGACTTCTTGGTATGGCACAACAGAAGAGTTGTTTTTTGCTAACCACGATTTAGGTGGCCCATATTGGGATAAGAACAATACGAAGACATATACTGACTTTAATCCCATAACCTATATCGATAAATGGAACACGCCTATCTTAATTTTTCAGGGAGGGAGAGATTACCGCGTTCCGATAGGACAAGGCTTAGCGGCCTTCCAAGCCGCCCAACTGAAAAACATCAAAAGCCGTTTGGTTTACCTCCCGGAAGAAAACCATTGGGTGTTATCCGGACATAATGCGCTGGTATGGCAGCGGGAATTCTTCGGTTGGTTACAGGAGACATTATAACAGAAACGGTCCGAGTGTTAAACTCGGACCGTTTTCGTTATAATTATTTCGTATCTCTTTTTCCGAAAATACTTAGGCGGATATATTTACCTGGTCTTTCCTCTACATCTTTAATTAGATTGTCAAGGCTTTCGGAAGCACTGTTAAGATTGTTGTAAAGGTTATCATCGTTCAGTAATAAGCCGATAGAACCTTCACCATTGTTGATTTTAGTAGTAATAACTTCAACATTTTTCATCACTTGGGTAGCATTGTCAATAGTTGCTTTAATTTCCGTTTTGGAAAGGTCATTAGACAAGCTATCCAAATTTGTAAGGATATTGTTGATTTTTGCGTTGTTCCTTTGAAAGTTATTGGTGATAGACTCGAGGTTTTGCATAATTTTGGCAAATCGAACCTTTTCTGATCCCATTAGCCCTTCTACATCACTGGTGATAGTCTCCATATTTCGTAAAGAAACGGAAATACTATGCAAGCTACCTTTAAAATCACGTTGAAACTCCTCGTCTAATGCCGTATTGACAGCAGAAAGTACAGAGTCTAATTTGACGACAAGATTCTCTACTTTTAGCTGCAGGGGTTCCACTTTCTCCAATAAATTCGCCTGTACGTCTGATAGGAGTGGATCACCACTTTTGGCCATGGTTTTACTGTTTCCCAATTCAAAAACGATAGCCTTACTACCTAATAGATCGGCACTGACGATACGAGCAACGGTATTTGAAGGGATATCATATTCATTTTTTATTTTGAAATGCGTACGTATCTTGCCATTTTTTAAAAGAGTCATTTCCGATACGCGCCCAATTTGGTAGCCGCTGACTACAACGGGCTTTGATACGGTTAAGCCATCCACATTATCATAATCCGTGTAAAACTCATTTTCTCTAGAGAAAACATCATTTCCCTTTAAGAAGTTATAACCTATGAACAATAGGGCAAGTGCAATCACGGTAATGATACCGACTTTTGTTTCGTTTGATATCTTCAAAATATGTTTAGCTTGGGTAAATTAAATCCATTATATGTTAACAACAAACTAATGTAACAAATGTTTATCGTTCTACAGACGTTTTGTACGTTTTTATTGCGTCAAATAAATTCTGAACCATCTCTTTTTGACCTGCAGTTGACAACATATAGTCTTCTTCAATGGAACTACTCATAAAACCGAGTTCGGTTAATACGGCTGGCATACCTGCTGTAGCAAGTACCGCTAAGGATTGTTCTTTTACTCCTCGGTCGGGTCTGCCGGATGTTGTAAATTTATCCTGCATAAGCGAAGCTAACTTAATACTCTCTCTACGATGTTGGTTTTTCATCAACTGAAAGACAATCATACTGGAGGGGTCTTTAGGATCAAAACCACCGTAGTTTTCCTCATAATTGTCTTCTAATAAGATAGATGCGTTCTCTCGGATAGCCGCATCTTGCTGGCCGAGCCTATTATATCCACAAACCAATGTTTCCGTTCCACGTGCCGGCGATCGGCGAGTTGCAGCAGCGTTGCAATGTATGGATATAAAAAGGTCAGCGTTATGTTTGTTCGCTAGTGCAGGTCGTTCATACAGCGGTATAAAGACATCTGTCTTTCGCGTGTATATTACTTTTACGCCTGGCATTTCGTCTTCAATTTTTTTACCTAGTTTTAGCGCAACCGCCAGTGCGATATCCTTTTCATTAGCTTTTCTCCCCACAGCACCCGCGTCTCTTCCGCCGTGACCGGGGTCAAGTACAACGAGTTTGAATGGCTGGCGTGGGGGAGCACTACGGTCGTCTTGTGGCAGGATAAAAGAACTAAATAGGCAAAGACCGACCAATACAAGAAAGGTAGGGAGTAGTTTAATGCTTTGTAACACAGGATGGCTTCTCAAAATATTCAAATTATAAGATCTTTTCAACTATAATAATTTTACATAGATATATGCTGCACTCCAAGCATCAGTGCCTCATATAGGCTTTATACGCTTTGATAGCATTCGTAAGATTTTGTGCTATTTCTATTTGTCCTTGCTGTGAAATCATATAATCTTCCTCTTCTGGACTACTGATAAAGCCAATTTCGGTTAAGACAGCCGGCATAGCGGCCTTAGCAAGTACAGCAAGTCCTAATTCTTTAACGCCACGATCTATCAGGGCACTTTTTGTATACTCTCCCTGTATAAGGGAAGCCAGTTTGATGCTTTCTTTACGGTATTGGTTTCGCATCAATTGAAAGATGATGTAGGTTGAAGGATCCTTCGGATCGAAACCGTACTCTTCCTCGTAGTTGTCTTCTAGTAGCAGATCGGCATTTTCTCGAATGGCGACGTCCTGTTCGCTGCTGCGGTGAAAACCTAAAACAAATGTTTCTGTCCCTCGAACATGTGGAGCTCTTTTTACCGTCGTAACATACCGCCCTCGTTTGTTCCTAACACGTACATCACGATCAGCTGAATTTGCATGGATAGAGATAAAAAGATTAGCCTTATTCCTATTGGCAATATCCGATCGCGTTTTGAAAGGAACATCGATATCTGTATCTCGGGTCAAAATAACTTTGACATTGGACACCTGTTCCTCCAGAAGTTCTTTTAACTTCTTGGATACATCAAGCACAATATCTTTTTCGGCAATTCTTCTTCCTCTTGCTCCAGGAATCTTCCCACCATGCCCTGGATCTATGACAACTACAAATGTTTCTTTTCCTGGCTCGTCATTACTTATAGCGTAAGTTGGAAATGTGAAAAAGGCATACATTACAAATGCCATTACCGCAGCGAAAACTGGTTTAGTAGGCTTTACATTTAAAATTCTAATCATCTGTACAATATCCTATTCTATCTCCGTTTAAGTAAGTGCAAAAATAGTTGAAAATTTATGTTTCATTAACATGTTTACTCCATGTGATGTGAATGTTTTTGACTATTTTTGTCGAAACAATTTTAAAAGATTCATACAAAAATAACATTCATAATCCATTTTGAAGGCGTTTACACGAGTTTTATGTCAAATTTTATTTCTTTTGTTGAGTTGCTCACTGGCTGTATCTCAAGTGGTAGACCCTTCGTATCCCATCTCTTCTAACGTTCAAGACACTACATTAATTGTTACCGACACTATAAAAAATATAACAGACACGACCGTTGTGGCAGATTCAACAGTGTTGGCGGATACTACAAGGAACCACCTAAAGGAAACTCAGGGACAAGATACCGTGATGATGGAAGACGATAGTGGCTTGGAAACGATGGTTACTATTGTTGCTAACGATTCGTCTTGGAATGAAGTCAGTAAAAATATTCTCCATCTATATAATGGCGCTAAAGTTAAATATCAAGATTTTGAGTTGGCTGCCGACTATATCCGATTGGATAGAAATACCAATCAACTGTTTGCCAGCGGGATTACCGATCATAACGGCAAATACGTCGGTCGGCCAGTGGTTATATTTCCGGGCGAAAGCCCCAAATCGGTCGACTCTTTAGTGTACGATTACAAAAGCCGGGAAGGGAATACGTATGGTATCATGACAGAGGAAGACGGGGCTTACATCCAGGCAAGAGTCGTCAGAAAGAACCTATATGACGAGCTTTCTCTACAAACGGGGATGTACAGTACCTGTAACTTACCCTATCCGCACACACACTTTGGTATCCAGTTTACAAAGGGGCTACTGGCAAAAAACCATATTGTAGTGGGACCTGCATTTCTCGTGGTGGAAAATATTCCCCTGAAATTTATAGCGATCCCTTTTGGTTTTTTCCCCAAGAACAACAAAAGATCTTCCGGCCTTTTATTTCCGTCTTTTGGAGAGGATGCCGCACGTGGTTTTTCTATGCGCGACATGGGATGGTATCTGGCATTTAGTGAGTATTGGGATTCCGAAATTAGAGGCAGTCTATATTCGAAAGGCGCGTGGGAAGCTAGTGTGCGTACAAATTATCTGGTTAATTATAAATATAGTGGTGGGTTTAACGTTCGGTATAGTTCTACGCCAACGGGGGTTGAAGGGACAGAAAGCTACGGACGTAGTAAGGATTTCAATGTTACTTGGAATCATACCCAGCGTCAAGAAGCTAATCCGGGGACCTCGTTCTCTGCTTCGGTCAATTTTGCTACGCGTTCTTATTTCCAAAATACAGGCTTCAACATGCAGAACACCATGGAAGACCTGACACGAAATAATATGTCTTCTTCGATAGCGTACGGTAAAGTGTTTGCAGATGGGAAAGTGAACTTCACGGCTAATATGAGCCATCGGCAGGATATGACATCCGGACAGGTCGATTTAGAGTTGCCATCTTTCAGTTTGAACGTGTCTACGTTTAACCCGTTTGATTCTAAAGATCGCGTTGGGGATCAAAAATGGTACCAGCGGATTACGGTCGGATATAGTTTGCAAGGAAGAAACTCTATCTCTACGCACGATTCGCTGCTTTTTAAGAAAGAAGCACTAAATAATTTCACGAATGGTTTCCAGCATAATATCCCAATTAGCTTAAGTTTAAATGCTTTCAAATATTTTCAGTTCAATACATCCGTAAACTATACGGAACGTTGGTATCTACAGAGCGTCCGTAAAAGATTGGCCAACGAAATCAATGGTTACACGCCTACACGTGATACGGTGAGTGGCTTTGAGCGTGCCTACGACTATTCGATGTCGGCAGGTCTTTCCACGAAGATTTACGGTATGTATCCTAAAATGGGAAAAGTAGAAGCCATTCGACACGTCATTACACCATCGGTTAATCTCAACTATCGTCCCGATTTCTCGGATCCTCGCTATGGTTTCTATCGGGATTTTATAAACGATAACGGGGTGCTCGAACGCTATTCTATCTTCGAAAATGGTATATTTGGTGGGCCTGGTGCTGGTAAATCTATGGGGATTGGTTTCTCGGTAGATAACAATATCGAAGCTAAAGTCCGGAACAATAATGATACCGCAGGTAATGAAGCGTTTCGGAAAGTGAAAATCATACAAGGTCTGACCTTTAGCGGAAACTATAATTTCATGGCCGATTCACTGAAGCTTTCTAACATTAGTTTCTCAGGTCGTACTTCCCTGTTCAAGGAAAAGATTAATATAAACTTTAACGGTACTTTTGATCCCTATACCTACAACAAAGAGACGGGACAAAAGATTGATAGATTTGCTATTCAAGATGGAAGTTTAGCACGGCTAACCAGTTTCGGTTTGTCGTTCGATTATAGCCTTAATCCCAATGCAAACAAAAGCCGGAATGACAATCTGGATTCCCTCCGTAACCAGATGCCCAACATGACAGCGGAGCAGGCCGATGCGCTCGCACGTATCAGTACCGATCCGAATGCGTTTGTCGACTTCAATATTCCATGGAACTTAAACGGTTCATTCAGCATGAACTATAATAATACAACCTGGGACCGCAGTGAAAGACGGATGAAAAGTAACGTTACCGCCACGGTCAACGTGAACGGTGATTTTAATGTTACACCGAAGTGGAAAGTACAGTTCAATACAGGTTATGATCTTCGGCAAAAAGCACTTTCACTGACGCGGTTTAGTATTTATCGTGATTTGCATTGTTGGGATCTGTCGGTTGGTTGGACACCTTTCGGACAATATAAGAGTTACAATATAACGATTCGTGCTAAAGCGTCGATATTGCAAGATTTGAAATTGACGAAGCGGGAAAGTCATTATACTTATCGATAGTGGTCAATGAAAGCAGAAATCATTACGATAGGCGACGAGCTATTAAACGGGCAGGTAATAGACACCAATTCCGCTTGGATTGCCCGACATCTTGGTGCATTGCATATCCCCGTTGTACATATCACTTCTATATCTGATAAAGGGTATGCTATAAAAAATGCCTTGCAGCAGGCTGAAGAACGTGCGGATGTAATTATTATGACAGGTGGATTAGGACCTACCCGAGACGATGTTACGAAAGCTGCAGTAGCAGATTATTTTGGTACAACGCTGGTACGTAATGAGACTGTATCGGCACATGTACAAGAAATTTTTCATCGTACGGGTAGAAAGCATATGCCCGCTATGAATATCGGACAAGCTGATGTATTGGCAAATGCAGCTGTCTTATTTAACGATGTCGGGACAGCCCCGGGGATGGCAGTCGAACGTAGCGGTAAATATTTCGCTTTTTTGCCGGGCGTGCCGTTTGAGATGAAATTTCTTATGGAAAACCGTGTATTGCCTATGTTGCGCAATGCCTACAAAAGCGATGTATTTGTTTATAACAGCTACTTATTAACTGTCGGTATTGGGGAATCCCACTTGGCCGAACAGATTGCCGACATAGAAGACACATTGCCTCCGTTTATTACCTTGGCGTACCTTCCGAGAATTGGGATGGTACGTTTGCGTTTTACAGGTGAGGGAACGGATATGGAAGCTTTAACAAGTATAACCAATAGCTTTAAGGAACAGGTGGTGGAACGCATAAAAGATCACGTCGTTTCGATAGACAATCGTTCGTTTGAAGAAGTATTGGTACAAATATTTACGGATACAGGTATTACACTTTCTACTGCTGAAAGCTGTACAGGAGGTTCCATTTCGGCACAGATTACAGCAGTCCCCGGCGCTAGCCGGATGTTTCAAGGTGCTGCGGTTGTTTATTCCAATCAAGCCAAGATGGATGTTTTAGGTGTTCTATCCGAGACATTAACGCAATATGGTGCTGTCAGCGAGCCAACGGTTAAAGAAATGGCTGAAGGGGCAAGGCGTGTATTCCGTACGGATTATGCTATTGCTACAAGTGGTATTGCCGGTCCGGGTGGGGGAACGGAAACAAAACCGGTTGGTACTGTATGTATAGCTGTTGCCGGACCGTCAGAAACCCGGATGCAAACCTTCCATTTTAAAAATGACAGAGCCATTAATATCGAGCGTACGGTCGTGGCAGGATTAACGATGCTTTGGGATATATTGAAATAATATTTTATTTTTGCCCCATTATAAAATATTATGTTTTGTTTAATTGAATTTGTTAGATTAAATGTTAATTTAGTAAATCATTCAATGAACTTAGGTCAATATGGGTATATATAAAGTGGTGCTTCCAAGAATGGGAGAAAGTGTTTCCGAGGCGACCATTACGAAATGGGTGAAAGCAATCGGAGATTTGGTTGAGGAAGATGATCCAATTGTGGAGATAGCGACAGATAAGGTGGATTCTGATGTTCCCGCTCCAGTTACAGGAAAGTTATCCAAGATTTTCTTTGAAGAAAACCAAGTAGCACAAGTGGGCGAGGTGATCGCGTGGATTGAAGTAGAAGGAAGATTAGACGAAGACACAAGTGTATCGGCGACAGACGAAGACGAGAATACCGTTCCCGAGCCTCAACCGGAAACACCTCAAGATATAACAGAGCAGCATACTAACACGGAAGAACCGCCGGAGGTTATTTCGGTTATAGAGGAAGAGGAAGCTCTGACATCGGATATTCCTGGTACCGAATTACTAACGCAAGAAACGCGTGAAAAGACCGTGTTACATTCCGGCTCTCGTTTCTACTCTCCTTTAGTCAAAAATATCGCACAGGAAGAAGGGCTTAGCCAAACAGAATTGGATAATATCCGAGGCACAGGTTCGGAAGGCAGGGTTACTAAACAGGATATTCTCGATTATATTGCAAAACGATCAACGAATTATCCGGCAACGGGATTTGGATCAGAAGAAGCATCCTCTAAAGCGACCTCATCCAATCAGCGCGTGATTACGCCTTCTTCGGAAGAAAAACCGATAAGTGGAAATGCTGCGAAAGCAACAACACCTGGTGATGAAATTGTGGAAATGGATCGTATGCGTAGGCTCATAGCCGATCATATGGTGCATAGTGTAAAAACGTCGCCACATGTGGCCTCCTTTGTAGAAGCAGACGTAACGAATCTAGTCAATTGGAGAAATAAGATCAAGGATAGCTATAAAAAGCGGGAAGGCGAAAATATTACCTTTACCCCCATTTTTATAGAAGCTATCAGTAAAGCATTACGTGACTTTCCAATGGTTAATGTATCCGTTGAAGGACATCAGATCATCAAGCGGAAGAACATCAACATCGGTATGGCCGCAGCATTGCCTTCTGGCAATTTGATTGTTCCCGTTATCAAAAATGCCGATCAGCTGAGTTTAGTGGGATTGAGCAAATCTGTCAATGATTTGGCACATCGGAGTCGGCAGAATCAATTGAAACCAGATGATACGCAAGGGGGGACTTTTACGTTTACCAATATCGGTGCTTTTGGGAATATTATGGGGGTACCTATTATCAATCAACCACAAGCAGCAATCTTGGCTGTAGGTACAATTAAGAAAAAACCTGCCGTTCTGGAGACGGAACACGGGGACGTAATTGCTATCCGCCATATGATGTATCTGTCTATGTCCTACGACCACCGGGTCATTGATGGCGCGTTAGGTGGCACTTTCTTAAAACGTGTTGCGGATTATTTAGAAAATTGGGATATAAATCGGGAGATTTAACCAAAAAACGGCGTGTATTTTTACACGCCGTTTTTTATTATTTTGCATTGTTAATAGTCTCTTGCTCCCTCAATCTATCGATATTGTTCTTTTCGCTGTATTCTTCCGTTTTTTCTTGGAAAGACTCCAAGATTTCCCGAATAGAATCGGCATTGTCTGCAGTCCGCTGATAGATATCCGGCATTTTGGATTCTATTAGTTTATCTCCCAACTCGATGTTGTCTACTTCAATTTTGCCTACCTTTTCTAAAACAGCCTGCTGACTATTTCGTACGTCTTCCAGTTCTCTGACAATTTTTGCCATTAGGTCGAATTTTTTCAACTTGTCCATATCACATTTTGTTTTAGTTTCTTATAATAAAACGTATTTGTCGACAATTTGTTTTTAACGTGGCTTACAAATAGGACGCAAGACTTATCATCTAACGCTCGAGACAAATCAGAAAATTTATTTGTTCATTAAATATAAAATCTATTATTTTAGTAGGGTAGTTAAATCGCTAAAATGACAGAATCCCTTCAACGTGCAAAGTTTGTTTCCAAACTTCCAAAAACAGAGGTTAGTATATTCTCCCGCATGTCGGCTTTAGCCCAAGAGCACGGCGCTATTAATTTATCACAAGGATTTCCCAATTATCCGACATCCGAGAGGTTAGTTACTTTGGTTGACCATTACATGCGTAAAGGATGTAATCAATATGCACCCATGCCGGGTATATTGCCCCTTAGGGAAGTTTTGGCGGAAAAGATGCATATGCTTTATCAAGTAGATGTGGATGCGGAAAAAGAGATAACCATTACCTCAGGAGGCACCCAGGCACTCTTTACAGCAATCGCGACACTTATCCGTCCGGGTGATGAAGTCATTATCTTCGAACCGGCCTACGATTCCTATAGACCCAGCGTCGAGCTTTTTGGTGGGAAAATCGTTCCAGTAATACTAAAAGCACCTCATTTTGCTATTGATTGGCAGGAGGTAGCGACGTTGATTTCACCCCGTACAAAGCTTATCATCGTTAATAACCCCACCAATCCCTCAACTAAGATTTGGAAGAAAACAGATTTCGAAGCCTTGGAAAAATTGGTACAGGACACCTCGATTGAGATATTGAGCGATGAAGTATATGAGCATATTGTCTACGACGATAGACCACACTGGTCTTTATTGCAGTTCCCGGCACTATGGGCGCGTAGTTTTGTCGTGGCTTCGTTCGGGAAATTATTGCATACTACAGGTTGGAAATTGGGTTATGTGGCTGCACCAGCATATCTAACAGCCGAATTTCGAAAAATACATCAATTTAACGTATTTAGTGCCAATACCCCTATGCAGTTTGCGATAGCGGACTATCTCCAGGATAAGGATAGTTATCTGAGTTTACGTGCTTTTTTTCAAGAAAAGCGCGACCTATTTGTAGAGGGGTTGAAAGCAAGCCGATTTCGAAGTTTGCCCTGTGAAGGTACGTATTTTTTGTTGATGGATTATGCACCGATCAGCGACTTACCTGAATTGGCTTATGCCACCCAATTGACTACCCAATTTAAAGTGGCTACTGTTCCTGTTTCCGCATTTTACGCTTCGCCCTATGATCAACGCCTGCTTCGTATTTGTTTTGCTAAAGATAAGGACACGCTCAACAGGGCGTTGGATCTATTAATAAAAATATAATGTAGAAAAAGAGCTGCCTTGGATCAATATGTTGTCCAAACTACCCAAACCTATCCATCCGCTGCCGGATAATGCTCCGGTAGCGCATATATAACAATATAGAAGAAGTCAGTAACCCGAGTGAAAGCCCATACCATACACCTTGCACACCAATGTTGAAATAAACACCCAAAAGGTATGCAGCAGGGATTCCAACGATCCAGTAAGCAATGAAAGTAATCAGTGTAGGGACATTGACGTCACCCATTCCGCGGAGAACGCCCAGCCCGACAACTTGCGTGCCGTCAAACAGTTGGAACAGTCCTGCGATGATTAGAAGCTGAGCAGAGATGCTGATAACAGCCTGGTCGTCACTGATTATTCGGGGTAAATGTTGGTTGAAGACCGCAAAAATCACCGCACAGATCAACATAAAAACAATAACAAGGTGATAAGAGACGGTAGCGAACTTCTTTACCCGCGTCATGTTTCTTTTCCCATAACTATGACCGGTTTTGATAGTCGCAGCCGAGGCAATACCACTGGCCATCATATATGTCATGGAAGCCAAGGTAATCGCAACTTGATGACTGGCCTGTTCCAACGCCCCAATCTTTCCGGCGATAAGGGATGCCGCAGCAAACGAGCCCACTTCAAATACATATTGCAGAGCCATTGGAGCACCGATTTTAAAAATGCTCTTTATCCGGGAAAGTTCCGCACGAAAAAATGAAAATGTTTTTGTGTATAGACTGAACCGTTTGGAACGCAGGACATAAAAAGACATCGCCAGCATCATTAGCACACGGTCAATTAAGGTTGCGTACCCAACGCCAACAATGCCCATTGGTTTGATACCGAACATACCTTTCACAAATATAATGGCTAAAATCACGTTCAATACATTGCCCCAGATGGTGATGTTCATGGCCTGTCTAGTAAAGCCAAGGCCCTCGGCAAACTGTTTGAATGTGTTAAATGCCATCAACGGGATAATGGAGAACATCAAGACCAATAGATAAGGTTTTGCCGTTTCTACCACCTCGGGATCCTGATCAAGGTGTTCCATGGCGTACATCGACCCAAAGTTAACGAGGCCAAATAGCAGAATAGCAGTGGCAACATTTAGCCAGAGGCTACTGGAGAGCAATTTTCCGCAAGCGTCTTTGTCGCCTTTACCATTGGCTTGGGCGATAAGAGGTGTCAGGCCATAAGAAACACCAAGTCCGATCACCATAACCACGATAAACACCGAGTGTACAAGGGAAACCGCTGCCAGTGGAATAGTTCCGGCAAACTTACCCACCACGACTGTGTCGGCCGTCTGCACCAAGGTATGTCCCAACTGAGAAATAATGACAGGTCCCGCAAGTGCAAAGGCACTCCAATAAAAATGTTTATTCTGTTTGTAATAATGATGTAACATAGTGTTCCGCGGGTGCGCCAATATTCGAGTCTGCAAATATAATTGTTTTAAGGTTTGCATTGCCCCTAATTAACACTTAATGTCGCATCTGGGGATTTGAAGTATGTGGAGACTCATTTTTTGTACTACAAATTATTTCAAATATCCGCAGCGACGAGGTTTTTGATCCTTTTTTACGAAAAAAAAGGATATAAATGTTACATCAAAATTTGGAGGAAACGTAAATTTACACTTACCTTAGTTGCTTGTTAAGAAAGATTAAAAGGAGAAGGATAAAATGACTTTAGGATTCTTGAATATCGGCACACAGGAGATGATACTTATTGTTATCGTCATTTTACTGTTGTTTGGAGGGAAGAAATTACCCGAATTAGCGAGAGGATTGGGACGCGGAATTCGCGAATTTAAAGATGCATCTGATGGTATAAAACGGGAAATTTCAGATCAGATAAATAATTTTGAAAAGGATTTGGACGTTACTGTAGAGGATACACCGGTTACCAAAACCAAATCTCAAACAATATCAGAAGAGATTAATCAGCAAGAGAGGGAAGGCGAAGAAGCCGTTGGGGTGGAACAGGAGACAAAAAAGGAGTTTCCGAAGTTTACAACGCCAGAGAATACAGTGCAACATCATCCTGGTGAGCAACCATCTTCAGGCGATGAACATTACACGTATGGGTATAATGATCATTTTGCAGATGAAGAGGGCAGCACGGACACACTTGAAGGTGAAGAAACACAAACCAATACATCGGCTTCTGATACGGAGCAATCTAAAAATGTTTAAATTTATTTATCGTATAATACTATTCTAAAAGCTGTTGGTAAATTCCTACAGCTTTCTTTTTTACTTACTTTTAAAATATGGCATACGAAATTATTATTTCGCAAGAACTGGGGATAAATAGTCGTCAGGTGTCCACGACTATCGATTTATTGGACGAAGGAGCAACTGTTCCATTCATCGCCCGTTACCGTAAGGAGATGACCGGCAGTTTGGACGAAGTGCAAATTACGACTATCCGTGACCGTGTGCAGCAATTACGCGATTTAGATAAACGCCGGGAAGCCGTACTGAAATCTATTACCGAGCAGGGAAAATTAACACCTGAGCTGGAACAACAGATCCAACAAGCGGAGACGATGGCTATTCTAGAAGATATTTACCTGCCATTCAAACCCAAACGCAAAACGCGTGCATCCGTAGCGAGAGAAAAAGGCCTACAACCGTTGGCTGATAGGTTGCTCCTACAGGAGAAAGACGATGTATCAGTATTAGCAGCTGGTTTTATCGATTCGGAGAAGGGGGTGGCATCCGAAGAAGAGGCCATAGCAGGTGCACGTGATATTATAGCAGAGCAGATTGCGGAAGATGCCGAAGTTCGCGCAAGATCCCGGAAAATATTTTTGGATAAAGGTCTGTTTATTTCGCGTGTTGTTCCCGGAAAAGAAGAAGATGCGTTGAAGTACAAAGACTACTTTGAGTGGTCGGAACCGCTTCAAGATGCGCCGTCTCACCGCGTGTTAGCAATGCGCCGTGGCGAGAAAGAGGAAATGCTCTATCTTGATATTGCTGTAGAAGAGGAAACGATACTTTCGGCTATAGAGAAAATCTATATAAAAGCCAATAATGATGCTGCCGCGCAAGTACGAATAGCCTTACAAGATAGCTATAAAAGACTGCTGAAGCCGTCCATGGAAACCGAGGTGAGGGTATTGACTCGGCAAAAAGCAGATGAAGAAGCCATCCGTGTGTTTGCGGACAATGTCCGTCAATTGCTGCTGGCAGCGCCTTTGGGACAAAAACGGTTATTGGCGATCGATCCGGGATTCCGCACCGGGTGCAAAACGGTTGTATTGGATGCCCAGGGCGCACTACTGGAGAATACCACCATCTTTCCGCATAATGGTGCAGGAGGTTTAGCGGAAGCCGCAAAAACGGTAGAACTGTTGGTAAAACGCTACGATGTGGAAGCGATAGCTGTTGGTAATGGCACGGCTGGCCGCGAGACAGAAGAATTTGTCCGCAAGTTAGGATTAAAAGATGTTACGGTCGTGATGGTGAACGAATCGGGCGCATCGATTTATTCCGCTTCAGAAGTGGCTCGGGAAGAATTTCCGGACTACGATGTGACGGTTCGTGGAGCAGTGTCTATTGGTCGACGATTAATGGACCCGTTAGCGGAATTGGTGAAAATTGACCCTAAATCTATCGGGGTAGGCCAATACCAGCACGATGTTGATCAAAACAAATTGCAAAGCTCGTTGGATGATACGGTTATCTCCTGTGTGAACGCGGTAGGTGTAGAGTTGAATACAGCATCTAAACAGATTTTGGCGTATGTCTCCGGACTTGGCCCCTCTCTTGCACAGCAGATCGTAAATTATCGGGTAGCGAATGGACCATTCAAATCACGTAAGGAACTGAAAAAGGTTCCACGTTTGGGAGATAAGGCCTTTGAACAGGCGGCAGGTTTCCTTCGTATCCGTCACGGCGAACATCCGCTGGATGCTTCTGCTGTACACCCGGAGCGTTATGCACTTGTGGAGCAAATGGCAAAAGACCTGCAGGCCAATGTACAGGATTTGTTAACAAATGAGGCGTTGCGCAAGCAAATTGACCTAAAGAAATATGTGTCGGATGAAGTCGGGCTTCCGACGCTAAACGATATTATAGCGGAGTTGTCCAAACCGGGGCGTGATCCGCGCGAGCAATTCGAAGAGTTTAAGTTTACAGACGGCGTGAACAGTATACGTGACCTACGCATCGGTATGAAATTACCGGGCATCGTTACGAATATCACCAATTTTGGGGCATTTGTGGATGTTGGTGTCCACCAAGATGGTTTAGTGCACCTAAGCCAGCTTGCTAACCGTTTTGTTTCCGATCCGAATGAGGTGGTCAAGGTACAGCAGCGTGTTATCGTGACTGTAACCGAAATCGATGAAAGGCGAAATCGCATTGGCCTGTCGATGAAATCCGATGAAAAACCTGCGTCATCACGTAAGCACCATGATAATCAACGGAAAGCGAAGACACCCGAAACCGATATGGCGAGTAAATTAGCCGCCTTGGCAAGTAAGTTTAAATCATAATATACAGGGCAGACATGCCAGTCTGCCCTATTTTCTAATATCCTGGGTTTTGCACCAATTCCGGATTGAGCCGGATCTGTTGTGTTGGAAGTGGATAAACAAATCCATTTTCACTATCTAATGTCTCATATTTTTCTAACGCGAGTCCTGTGCGACAGAAATCGAACCACGTTTCACCCTCAAAAAGAAGTTCCCGCTCCTTTTCTTCCTGTACGAAAGTAACGAAGTTATCCACTGAAGTGAAATCTCCTTTTTCTTTCGGAACTCCTGCCCGTGTCAATACTTTTTGGAGTGAATTAAACGCCGCATCGCTTATACTATTGCTTGCCCTAGCTTCTGCTTCCGCATGAATGAGCAGGATTTCTGCCAGGCGGATAATAGGCAGGTTCTGACTTGGTGGAGTTGCGTTAGGGAATTTTCCCATATAGTAACGGTCATTTGATCCCTGAAATATGGAGAAATCTTGTCTTTTATCCCCCTCCTCAAATAGCGCTTGGATAGAAGCATCTTTTACATAGAATAACATACTCGCATTATCATTACTTACCGATGCCAGGGTGTTGGTGGTTTGATCATCAAATTGCAACTCAAAAATAGATTCAGCCGTATTTTCGGTTGACCAGATACTGCCGAAATTGTCGACTAACTGAAAACTCTCAGAATTGATGATTTCTGCGGCTGTACTTGCGGCCAAGGTATAATCGTTTGTAATCGATGCTTGATAAAGGTAAACCTTGGCTAATAGGGATTGTGCTGCGGCCTTTGTCGCTCTACCTTTAGTTGCTTCGGTAGTTTCGTGCGTCTCCGGAAGTTGTGTCACGCTTTCCGTAAGATCTTTTACAAGCTGTTCATAGATGGCGACAGGTTCAGACTGCGGAATAGCTACATCTTCATCCTCTGTAGTAGCAGTCAATTTTAATGGTACGCGACCAAAAGCACGTACCAGAAAGAAATAGTTTAAGGCACGTACAAATTTGGCTTCACCAATAAATTGTGCTCTCTTTTCTTCGGAGATGGTATTTTCGGGCATTTCAGCTACTTGAGCAATAATGTTATTAGCTGCGTTGATGGTTGCATAGATTCCCTGCCATGCGTTGGCAATCCATGGGTTGGTCGCGGTGACGTCGTGTGTTTTGAAATTTTCATATTCTGGAAATATGGCGGCATGGGAAACATGGCCAGCTGAGAACTCGGGTACAATGACCATCGTCTGTCCATAAGTAAACGAGCTCGTCATGGTACGGTACATGCCAATTGCAGCGGAATTAGCATTGGTTTCCGAATTGAAATAGCTATCGTTGGTAACTTGCGCAAGTGGTTCGCGGTCGAGGAAACTCTCACAGGATGTAGAACTTGCAAGTAATATAGCGGCGAAAAAAAATTTATATAGCGTGTTCATAAGTGTATGCATTTAATAGATTAGAAAGATAAATTAACCCCTGCGGTAAATATGCGTGGCTGCGGATAACTTCCGTAGTCATATCCATAGATAAGCCCCGTATTGGCACCGCCATGACTGGAACTTACTTCGGGATCAAAACCACGGTATTTGGTGAATACATACGCATTTTGTACGGTAACATAAGCTCTGAGTTTGTTCACTTTCAATCTTTCTGTAACGGATTGTGGTAAGGAATAGCCTAATGTAATGTTACGCAAACGAAAGAAGGAACCGTCTTGGACAAACCTATCGGAAATGGCTCCGTTATCAAAACTTCCCGGACTAGGACGAGGAACATCAGTAACGTCGCCCGGTTGACGCCAGCGATCCACCCAATCGATAAAGGCATTTGAACTGGCATTATATCCTTCTAAGCCTGAAGCTAACGTATAATTAAACATGTCGTTACCATAAGAAAATTGCCCCATCACACTAAAATCGAAATTCTTATATTGAAAAGTATTCGTGATACCACCGAAGAAATCAGGGTGTGGATTGCCGATGATCTGTCTATCTTGGTCATCAGTTGGTGTTGTTGGCTGACCGTCTTTGTCCTCATAATCGATCATACCTGTTTGCGGATTAACGCCAATCATTTTCCAACCGTAGAAGGAACCGAGGGGTAAACCTTCCTGCGCAATGTTTAAGTTGCCAACACCGCCTAAAATATTATCCACCCCGGCGGGTAAAGCTAAGACCTTATTTCGGTTGAAGGTCATATTTAAAGAAGTGGACCACTTAAAATCACCGATCAAATTACGCGTGGTCAACTCGAATTCAAACCCCTTGTTTTCAATATCACCAGAGTTGGTAAACCGGTTGATATAACCCGAGTTGGTCAGAATAGGTACGCCGATAAGCAGGTCGGAAGTTTTCTTATGGTAATAATCTGCTAAAATCGAAATTCTATTATCGAATAATCCTACATCAACACCGATATCAGCTTGTCTCGTTGTCTCCCATTTGAGGTTTCGGTCACCTAAAACGGATGGAATAAAACCGGGCATGCCCAAATAGTTGTTCCCTCCTGCATAAAGGGAGTAGCTGGCGTAGTTTCCGATGTTCTGGTTACCGGTAATACCCCAACTGGCACGCAGTTTCAGGTCACTGATAATAGGAAGGTCTTGTATGAAATCTTCTTCCAAAACACGCCATGCCGCGGCAAAAGAAGGGAATGTCGCCCAACGGTTATCCCTGCCAAAGCGGGAAGATCCGTCCGTACGCAGATTGGCAGTTAAAATATATTTTCTTTTATAATTGTAATTTATCCGTGTGAAAGCGGAGGCGATAGCCCATTCTTCTGGATACGCATCAGCCCGCATGATAACCCCACCGGCATTGATATGTTCGATATCGTTGGAAGGGAAGTTGGAACGTTGTCCATGAACAAATTCCAGTCGGGATTCCTGTACTGAAAATCCACCTAGGGCATTGAATTCGTGATCGCCAAACTGCTTGTCAAATGTTAAGGTTGTCTCGTTGATCCAAAGCTGGTCGCGTGTGTTGCGGCGTGCGCCGATACCGCCTTGGCTTGCAAAGGAGCGAATTCCATTTGGTGGCATGAAAAATGTCTCATCGATAAAACTGATATCCGTTCCGAAACTTGTTTTCAATGTGAGTGACGGAATAAATTGATATTCGGCACTTACATTTCCCAATACGCGCCATGTTTGTGCGTTATTGACCGGTAAATTGAGCATAGCGACCGGATTTTCCCGTGATAAGCTGACTTCGTCATAAACGTAATTTCCATTAGCGTCATATACCGGGAGGTTGGGAGGTGAAAAGATACCTGTTTTCGTAGGTCCTTCTTTTGAGTTTTCTTCCTGGATACGGTCATTTTCGGCACGTGTGATGTTGATTGCCGTGGCAAACCGTAGTTTATCATTGTGCTGGTGATTGAGGTTTATGCGGCCGCTGATTCTGTTGAAATCGGAGTTGAGCATAATCCCACCTTGTCGCATATAGCCCAATGAGGTGTAATATTGCGTTTTTTCACTTCCCCCACTAGCCGCTAGCTCGTAGCTTCGAGTGCCAGCTTTTCGGAACATGGCATCTTGCCAATCGGTATTGATGTTTGGATTAGATAATATTTGATCCGGTATAGTTGATTCGGGATCGTCTTGCTGCCTGAAGTAATAATAATCTCGCATGTAGTCTTGGTACTGTGCCGTATTCATCATCTCATACTTGCGTTCGGACGGCATTTCAGAAAATCCTTCGTACATGTTAAAATGGAATTGGCTTGTACCGGCGTCTCCTTTTTTGGTCGTGATGAGAACGACGCCATTAGCTGCTCTCGCACCGTAAATAGAAGAGGAGGCGGCATCTTTTAATATTTCGATAGATTGTACGTCGGAAGGATTTAATGAGGAAAGAACATTTATACCCTGTGTACCGCCACCAAAGTTGAAATCTGAACCGCCAGTGAAGTTTGTCGTACTGTTTACCGGGATCCCGTCCACAACGTATAGTGGATCGGAACTAGCATTTATCGAGGTGGTACCGCGTACCCGGATGCTCAGTCCGCCGCCTGGTGAACCGGATTTCTGTGTCACCTGGACGCCGCCGGCTTTTCCCTGGATAGCTTGCGGAATACTGGGAAGGACTTCGTTTTCGATTTCATCGGCTCCTATACTGGATACCGAACTGGCCAACGTGGCCCGCTCCATAGTTCCATAACCTACGGCCACAACTTGTACGGATTCGATCGTTTTAGATTCTTCGCTTAGCAATACATCTATTTTTTCTCTATTGTTGAGTGGTTCCTCGTATTCTTTATAGCCAACAGCACTAAATACCAATATATCGCCTGCATTTGCTGGTATACTGAATTGGCCTTGTTCATCCGTAGCCGCCGAAGTTGGCTGTCCCTTTACGGACACCGTAACACCTGTTATAGGCCCATTTTTGTCGCTAACCGTACCTTGGACGGAGCTTTGTGAATTCGCTGTAGAATCAGTTGATGTCATGGGTGTTGTTGGCGAAACGGGGGACGTCTGCGATGCAGCAGTAGTATCCGTAACGGTAGTATCCGTAAGGGTGGTATCCACCGTGCCGGATACAGAATCCTTTGCCACCGCCGAGTCCGCTTCGGCTATTTTTAATACGACATGTATCTCGCTCCGGTTATTTACAGGCTCTTCGTGTCGTGCGAAATCTGTTTTATTAAAAATCAGTGAAGCATCTGGCTTCACCTCCAATGTAAATAAGCCTTGATCGTCGGTTACCGCGTTGACAGTTTCTCCTTTTACCGAGACTATGGTGCCTGCTATAGCATGGCTGCCCCCATCTTTGACGGAACCCTGTACAGTAATCAGGGAATCTTGTGCACCAGGAGATGTTATCCAAAATAAGTCGGAATTATCGAAAATTTTTTTGGAAGAAAGATGAGCGTTGTTTGAGGAGAAGGCCCAACAGGGGACAAACAATAACAAGGAAATAGCATAAAGGGTGTGTTTCATAGGGGGTATCGATTTACGTTCAGATCATTTGTTTTATTTCTGTTCACATAGTGTAACAAACAACTAGTTTTAATAGTTCTGTGTCTATAATAATTTTGTTACAAATACGTAACACTAACGTGTCTTTGGGGAGAAATAGTATTTATTTTAGGAAAAAGACGTAATTTGTTGGGAAAAAATGATTGTATATTTGTAAGTGAAGCAACTATGACCTACGACGAATTTATATTTTCGATTGAGCATGCTGACATTGTTCCTGATAAATTGAACGTCCATTTACAGGCACTTTGGTATGATGCAAAAGGAGATTGGCAAACAGCCCATGATTTAATTGATCATCTGGAGGATCGTACCTCAGCACATGTACATGCTTATTTGCATCGTGTAGAAGGCGATTTATGGAATGCGCGTTATTGGTATAACCGTGCGAAACAGCCGGAATATAAAGGCGATTTGAAAGACGAGTGGGAACGGTTAGTGCGAGCGCTCATTCCAAAGCCATAACTTTCGCCAAAATTCAGATAGAGAATTGAATTCCTGTCGATAAACGACACCCATGGCACTGATATAATCGCTATATGGAGTAAACAAGAAATTTCGCGTATTGAGTCTATTGTATGCTCTTAATACGAGGTTTCCATCTTGACGTAAACGGAATGTTACCTCTGCATCGGTAGCTATTTGGTCCGAGAAGAGCATGAGGTCGTTGAGCTGATTTTGGCTACGGTCTGTAACACCGCCCGTAAATACCAAGCGGTCGTCGAAAAACCGTAAGGAAGCGGAAGCATCGTTGAAGGAGCGGATATTGAGATCCAGAAAGTTCATGTTGAGGGACTGGGAGATGATGCTGTTCAGTTGATTGAACGCAATTTCAGTACCCGCCGATAGAAGTGTGTTGTTGACTTCCCTGCCGAATTCCTGCGTCGATGCCGGCGTGAAGCTACGCCGGACGATGAGACTAATAGCTTGTTGATTGACGTTATTGATATCGCTCAAATAACCTTGAAGTTCATCTTTGATATAGGGTGTCTGTGGAAAATTAAGGTCGAAAGAAACATCCGGTTGTGATAATGTACCTTTTAATATCATGTCCGCCTGTGCCAGGATTCGATCATTGTTTTCCGCTCGACCAGCCGCATTGTATAGGGGAGCAATCGATGTCCGTTGCTGGTAGGTCGCGCTCAGATTAATGGTCGCTTCGGCGGGATTACCTGCCCATCGGATAGTTCCCCCTTCTTTCAGATCAAAGAACTTATTAAAGAAATCTTGTGCGGTAAAATGGAATTTTCCTGAGATAACATGATAGTCACCGAACATCTCAAAATCACCCAAACTCGATATACGCAATGAAATATCGCCCGTACCAACACCTGTTAAAGAGCCGATATTGTTTTCCAGATTAATTTCAGCATCCGGTGTCACCG
The DNA here is from genome assembly GCF_014692525.1 of Sphingobacterium chuzhouense. Classification (GTDB taxonomy): domain Bacteria; phylum Bacteroidota; class Bacteroidia; order Sphingobacteriales; family Sphingobacteriaceae; genus Sphingobacterium; species Sphingobacterium chuzhouense. The sequence continues at coordinate 1,241,408 of NZ_JACNYL010000002.1, read as the reverse complement.
TAATATCCATATTCATGGTCAAACCTTGGAAAAGCCGTTTAGAGACTGGTGTTTCCTGTTCAGCAGAATCTGGATTGACGAAATAGATAAAGTCGTTATCGTTTACTTTCAATGACGTATTAAAAGGGAGCGTGATAACGGTATTAGGATTCGGACGTACATCAATATCCATAACCATTGCACTCGTCGGGCCGTTAAAACGGAAAGCACCCGAAGCGTATGCCGTCCCAAAAAACAGCTCGTTATCTTTTCGAGCGGTGTTTAAGATCTGGAAGTTATCTGCCGTAACGTGGATAGCTAATGTCGGGTCACTGAGCGTATTAAGATTGATTTCTCCGTTTGCTCTCGCTGCGGCATTCCGAGCGTCGTTTAACAGCAAATCGTTTAAAAAGATTGTATTCTGTTGAATAAGTGAATGCTGATTAGAGATACTGTATTTCGTTTGCAGGTGGTTGACAAAAAAAGACGCTTCCTTGATATGAGCTGTTCCGTTGATTTTTGGTTGTCGAATAGTACCGTTTATTGTCACGTCACCGCTCATGGTGCCGTATAGATTGGAAACGAGTGTACGCAGGAACGGTTGTACTACGCCCAAATCTATATCTTTGACAGTTCCTTTTAGGTGTAGCGCTTCATCTTCGGAATTAACGTCATACGAGCCACTAAGCGTAATGCCATCACCATCTACATCCAATAATTGTGAACGGAGTTGTACGAGCCCGGTTTGCGGGTCAAAATCGGCATTCACCTGTAGGTTGCCAATAGGAAGATTGTTATAAATGATCGGTGTAGTGGAAATGTTTGCGGACAGTGTTGGCGAACCAAAGACGGAATAGACCTGTAACTCACCACTAAGATGTCCAATCAAATCGATACCTAGCGGCCGCGTGATTCCTGATAATGAAGCCAGACTAAAGTCTTTAAAAGCGATATCAAGCTTATCGTCTTCATTGGAAAGGATGCCGTTTAGACTGACTTCCTGGCGATCTCTGGAAACATGCAGGTTGTTTAGATAAAACTTGCCTTTAGAAACACGGAGATCTGCGTCTTGGTTTATCTCCCACGACTCATTGTTCAAAACAATCTCCGATTGGTCAAATCGGATATTGGCAGGCTGATTATGGGCAAAATGTATGTTTCCGTTTAATTTAAGATAATTCGGGCGATTCGTTTCAGAGAGCGAGATATGAAAGGTCAGACTGTCGTTTGCCAGTACGTTGTTGATGGCAATATGATCGACATAGGCAGAGTCCGAAAAGCTAAAACGATCGGCTGTTACATCCAAAGAAAAAGCCTGGTTGTCCGCATTTTCCGTAAGGGCAAGGTTGGTGATTTTCATGCCCTTGTAGGTCACCACGGGGCTAAAAGCCTCAAAATTTGCTGTATAATGATTAGACGAAAATTTCGCCGTCAGATGTGCACCGTCTTCCAGTTCTAAGTTGGGATCGAACAGTGCAGATATAGGTGCAAAGGATTTGACATCGACATGCAAATCAAAGTTCTGTGGGTTATAGGGTTGTATTTCAAGATTGATTGCCGGGGCATAACGCATAGCGAGTGACCGAAAATAAGCGCCTATAGTGGATAAATCAATTTGCCCCGACATCACGCCATCAACGACGTCAGACTTCAGGGTTAGCTTTTTGGATTGCTCGTCACCTTCCGATTCAAAATCTAAATAGTTCATAACAAAATTGCCTCTTGTCGTGCTGAACTGTATATGATCGGAGGCAATATGTCCGTTTAAGGAATTCAATGAGTTTCCGTGCAGTTTTGCCTGAATATTGGATTGGCTCACGACAATACTGTCTTGGAGATAAAGGTGCAATCTTTTTAGGTCCAGGTGTGCTATTGTAGAATTAAATTCGTACATCGGAATGGAATCTTGCCAATCGACCTCGCCACTAAAGTCCAAAACAGCATTTCGGTCATCAATTTCGCCGCTAGCATATAAAATCTCGTCCAGCATCTCTCCTTCAAATTCGATGTGTCGATAGGGATAGTTTTTGAAGAGAAGATTCGATAAATGACCGTGTGTCGTTAATTGTAATGTTTTTGCATCTGTTCCTTTACCATCAAATTGAAGGTCAAATCCCGTTGTTCCGATTTCTTTGGAGCGTATGAATTTTCCCAAATCAAAGGACGTGGCTGTCGCTTTGCCGGTATATTGCAGCGTTGGTTTTATAGTAACGGTGCTTTCTGTGGAAAGCGCACCTAATGCCGTTGTAGCAGTTCCATCCACATCAAAAAGATAATAGTATCCGTTAAGTGTGCCTTGGTACCCTACTGTTTCCAAAAGATGCAATTGATCCGGAAGGGAAAATGAAGATTGATTGGACAGTGCCGGTACAAGTTCTTCGACATCTTTTGCCGAGGTCTGTAAATTCGCCAGTGCAAAATGGAACCTCGTTTGTTCAATATCCGGCAGACCGTCGATCGTAAAATCGCCTTGCAGGCTGGTTTGTGTTCCAGTCTTTAGATGCACATCACGTGCCTTCAGATGTTCGACCGTCCCGGATACGGAAGCTTGGACGATATCTGTCGTAAACCGGACGTTTACCATATCGGGGGCAAAAAACTCTATATCGCGTGAATCTACAAAAGCATTGTTAAGTGTGCCTTCGATTCCTACTTTTTTGATGAAATCCGAGAAGTCAGCGAAACGATCGTAATAGAAAGCAAGGTGGTTGCCTACTTTGGAGCGATTGGTATGAAGCACAAGATCCGTAAATTCCATCTTCGTATTGGATACATAAGACTTTGCACTAAATTCTTGAAGGTATAGTCCGCTTTTTTCTTTGAAGGTGAGGTCTTGTACATCCGCGTGCATGGTTGTATCGTTATAGCGGATGGCTTTAAAATCCCCCGAAATATCGGTTAAATCTAAATCACTAAAATCTACACCTCGATTATGGTGATTGAAACGATGGTCGGTCAGCTTGAAACGATTGTTGTGCAAGGTGAGGCGCTGCAAATCCAACCGCATTTTAGTCGTTTTCGGTGTTTGCTCTTGCTTCTTGGGTGAAAAGTAATCAATCAGGAAACTAACATTGGTGCTATCCTTATATACTTCGTAATTAATAAAAGCACTGTCTAACGTAACATGCTGGATACCGATTTGCCTGTTCCATATTTTTATCAAAGAAATGCGGGCGGTTGCACTTTTAGCCGATAGCAACGTATTCCCGTTTCGGTCGTTGATGAAAAAATTATGTAATTCCAATGCGCTAAAAGGTTTGAAATAAACCTTCTCCAGCGATATATCTGTTTGTAGCTCTTCACTTAGATAGTTGGCGACCTTTTTCGTCACATAAGTTTGTATCGCAGGATAGCGTAACAGGAAAACAGCCAATACCGTTAGCAAGACGATGCTAAGCAGGGTAATCAGCGTTATTTTAAGTATTTTTTTGATATTTTTGTATTCTATTTAAACATTTGTGCAATGGCTGTTATCCTCGGTATCGAGTCTTCCTGTGATGAAACTTCTGCCTCTATATGTATAGACGGTGAAATTAAATCAAATATTATTGCTGGTCAAGCAATTCATGCAAAATATGGAGGTGTGGTACCCGAATTAGCATCGCGTGCACATCAACTACATATCATCCCGACTGTGGATGAAGCCATTCAACAGGCAAAAATACATAAAAATGATATTGATGCAGTGGCTTTTACACGAGGACCTGGACTTTTAGGGTCGCTTTTGGTCGGGACGTCTTTCGCTAAATCGTTTGCACTGGCCCGTCAGATTCCACTGATTGAAGTTAATCACATGCAAGCGCATATCCTTGCTCATTTTATAGAAGAACCGAAACCCAGCTTTCCTTTTCTTTGCCTTACGGTATCAGGTGGGCATACGCAGATCGTACTGGTGAAAGACTATTTTGATATGGAATTGCTCGGACAGACGCTCGATGATGCTGCTGGAGAAGCTTTTGATAAAACAGCCAAAATACTGAACTTACCGTATCCAGGAGGTCCGCTAATCGATAAATATGCGCGCGATGGAAATCCGGACGCCTATAAATTACCCGAGCCACAAATTCCAGAATTAAATTTTAGTTTTTCAGGTCTCAAAACCGCTATTTTATATATGGTGCAGGCAGAAGAGAAAAAGAATCCCGATTTTTTAGCGGAAAATATGGCTGACGTCTGTGCTTCGGTGCAACAGCGTATCGTTTCTATTTTATTGAATAAACTAAAGAAAGCGACGAAACAAACGGGTGTACTGGATATCGCGATCGCAGGGGGGGTATCTGCCAACTCCGGGCTTCGTCAAGGCTTGCTAGAGATGGGGAAACAATACGGTTGGAACGTATTTATTCCTAAATTTGAATATTGTACCGACAACGCTGCTATGATTGCCATTGCAGGATACCATAAATATCTACAGAAAGAATTTGTCGGTCAAGATATCGCGCCGTTGGCCAGGATGCACGTGTGAGATAAACATTACTAGCCAAATTTTTTATGGAATTTTTACGTTGTTGTCATCATGAAAGAAAAGATGTAAACCTTAACACTTTTCGTTATGTGGAACAACAAATTAGATATTTATGAGAAAGAATGGCTGGATGTTGTTTTTTCTTCTCGCAACCAAACCTATGGTGCGTATGATTTAAGACGTCAATCTGCCGCGGCCACGAATAAAGCCCTCCTTACGGTCGTTTTCGCTGTTGCCTTACTCGTAGGCGGAAAATATGCGTACGACCGCATGCCGGGTACGACCTCGGTGCCAATGATTGAAAACCATACGCCCGTCACAATTGAACAATTGGCAATTCCCGAACCTCCGAAAGAAGAGGAAGTAATCCTTCCTGCGGAACAACCTGTCCAAAAGATTGCACAAGATCCACCTGCGCAGGATCTGATCCGTTTTGTAGAACCTGTGGTAACCGATCGTAATAGGGTGGTAGAAGACGTTGCTTCGCAAGATGATTTGAAAGACAAGATGACTGCTCGACTTACGCTTAAAAAAGTGGACGGCGGTTCTTTTGTTGCAAAGGGTGAATTTGGACCTACGAAAGAACTGGGAAATATCACCGGAAAAGCCTCAGGTGATCCCGATGGGGGCATATTAAATAACGGGGAGCCGTTCGTGTCGGTAGAGGTTATGCCGGAGCCAGTCGGCGGTATGTCTGCGTTTGTGAATTGGGTAGGGAAGAACTACACGTATCCAGATAGAGCGTTGGAACAAGGAATTAAAGGAAGCGTAATCGCTACGTTTGTCGTGGAAACAGATGGCTCTCTAACGGATATTACGATCTTGAGGGATATTGGATTCGGTACAGGCGACGAGGCTATCCGTGTGCTAAAAAAAGCATCAAAATGGAAACCCGGCGTCCAGAACGGGCTCCCCGTTCGGGTAAAATATACGTTGCCAATTAAATTGAGCACGTTTTAAACACCAAAAATCGTTTTTAGTTATCGTTCTGAACGCAATGAAGAATCTTATCCCGCCGATCGTAATTTGTGGTATTTTTATTGCTAGTACTTTGGGATCGTTTCGATATACGAGTTATGAAAAGTAATATTTATGAATCAAATCGCGTTTTAATTCATAAATCGTTATCGACGTATCATCGTGCTACTAAAAATTGATAAAAATATGAGCGTAAAGAAAAAAGACAATTCAAGATGGTTACACGTTGCTATCTCTTGGGGAGCTAGTATCGTTATTGTTGGTGTTCTGTTTAAAATACTTTATATAGGGGGCTCGTTCGCCAACTATATGATCGGTATTGGTTTAGCGGTGGAAGCCTTTCTATTTTTTTTAATGGGATTCAATCCACCTCCAAAAGAGCCCGCATGGGAGAGGGTATATCCTGAATTGGATGAGAATTACGCCGGAGAGCTGCCGCAACGTTCTGTTGCACTTAGTCATCAACCGGCAGGACCATCAGCCACAGAGGCATTAGATAAAATGTTTGCGGATGCAAAGATAGAACCTGCAATGATTGAAAATCTGGGGAGGGGCTTGCGTGATTTTGGTGATAAAGTTTCTGCTATTAACCAAATATCAGATGTATCGTTTGCGGCAAATGAATTTACGGAGAAATTGAAATATGCGAGTTCGAAATTTGATAATCTCAGTATGGCTTTTGAAAAAGCTTCTGCCAATCTCGTAGCCATGTCCAATACGAATATGGATACCGAAGGTTATCATAAACAAGTACAGAGTCTCACAAACAACCTGAAATCGTTGAACGAGATGTACGAACGGGAATTACGTGATTCGGCATCCCATCTGCAATCCATGAATCAATTCTATGAAAGCTTAAGTTATACAATGAAAAACTTCAATGAATCCTTAGATGACTCGAAGGTATTTAAGGAAGAAGTGAACAAGTTGGCTAAGAACCTAGCTGCTTTGAATACCGTATATGGCGGTATGTTGACGGCGATGAATCAGCCACGTGTGTAGGAAAAATCATTTTATAACAAAAAAGGAAAAGAATGGCTTACGGAAGAGAGACTCCAAGGCAACGCATGATCAATATTTTATATTTGGTATTGCTCGCCTTACTCGCATTGAATGTACCAAACTCCATATTAGACGCTTTTAAGAATATCAATGACAGTCTTGAAGCATCTAAGACCAATGTCGACAACTCTGTCGAACAGTTGTTTGCGGCATTTGAGAGTACAAAACTAAAAGAAGAACCGGAACGGGCGAAACCTATCTATGAACAGGCTAAACAGGCTCGCGCAGTTGTCGATGAACTAGATCAATATATTAACGAATTGAAACAGGAATTTGAAAAACAAGGTGGTGGATACGATGAAGATACAGGCGATTTGGTTCGACGTGAGAACGCAGATATTGCGCCTCACCTTATGATTAACGGAAAAAGAGGGGCGGAATTAAAGGAGAAAATAAATAGTACGCGTGAAAAATTATTGTCATTATTAAATGAAGATGACCGACAGTCTGTTTCATTTTCATTGGAGGCGCAAGATCCCGAGAAGGGCGTCAATGGGAAAAGGAGATGGGAAGAGATTAACTTCGGCAGTGGAACGCCTCTGACGGCTGCTATGACTACGCTGACTAAAATACAAGTTGATGCACAGAATGCAGAATCTGATGTTGTGAAACTTATTTTGGGCAAAATGGATCAAGCTGTGGTAAATTTGGATAAGTTTGCGGCAGTTGCGGTTGCGCCGACGTCCTATTTGATTCAAGGACAGCCTTACACTGCTGAGGTTTTCCTAACGGCGTCCGATTCAAAATCACAACCAACCATTACGGTCAACGGAACACCATTGAATGTCGTGGACGGAAAGGGAGTGTATACAGTTCCGACCAATCAAGAAGGTGTTTTTAAATGGTCTGGAGTGATTAATGTTAAACAGACGGACGGTACTGTTAAGGAATATCGTACACCGGAACAAATCTATCAGGTTGCAAGACCATCGGCGGTTGTTTCACCGGATAAAATGAATGTGCTCTATATCGGTGTCAGCAATCCACTGTCCGTTTCTGCTCCGGGTACACCGACGGATAAGATCCGGGTCAGCCTGAATGGTGGCGGTGGCAAGCTTTCCGGTTCAGGTGGTAAATATAATGCTACGGTTAGCTCGCCAGGCACGGCAACAGTTTCTGTTTCGGCGGAAGTAGCGCCAGGCAGAGTACAAACGTTGAGCACAACAGAGTTTAGGGTGAAAAGAATACCGGATCCGATTGCCAAATTTGGAGGAAAGACAGGAGGTAATATGGCGACTGTGGCACTTAAGGCTCAAAACGCTGTTTTTGCAACGTTGGATAACTTTGATTTTGACGCTAAATTTAAGGTCACTAAATTCAGTATGATTATCGCCAAACCAAGGGCAGATGCCATCGTACTTTCTACTAATGGAGGAACGTTAAGTTCCAGCATGAAAACGGCCTTAAACGGAATCGTTCCGGGTACCAGAGTAATATTTGATAATATTATCGCAGTTGGGCCTGACGGATCTCCGAGACAATTGAATGCCGTCGCGTTAACGGCTAACTAACATTCAAAGGCAATAAACGAAAAAATGCCGCTCATTTTTTGAGCGGCATTTTTTCGTTTATTATATTTACTCTTTATCTTATTCCAACCCTTCTGTTTCTTCTATAGGCTGCTGTTGCTGTTCCGGAGTTTGTTGACTTTCTGTCTCCAACCCTGTTTCTTCTTCAGCAGTTGTTGTTGGCGTTGTACTTGATGGATTGCTGGTCGATGGCGTATTGTTTTGTCTTCGCACCGGTGGTTGGTAATTTTCAAGCTCTTCTTGATTTATACCTTTTGGGGCAGACCAAAGCCTCTCCTTATAAGTTTCCAATTTATCTTCGATTTGTTGAGCCTCCTGCAGTTGTTGTAAAGCGTTTTCTGCATATTGTGCTTCTTGACGCATCGCGCTAGGAGAAGATTCGCGGATAATGGTACTTGCAAACTTCCGTTGAACAAAAAGGTCATCCATACTCATGTCATAAAGACCCCTGTCGGGATCAGAAACATCAACCTTTACCAGCGTATAGCGCAATTGAGGGAAATACAACCAGAATGCCGGTGTTGAACCTACCGATTCTGCAAGCTCTGCGGAAGAAGAAATATCCATTAATGGTGCTACACCGATAATGCGTGTCTCTAGACGGCCGCGCTGTTTGTCGAAGAAAATATCTTCTTTGATTCTGAATTTGGTGACACGTTCGGGGTTAAATTCATTCAATGCCATTTGTGCATCGATCTGATTCCCTTCCTCGTCAAAAATTGGAACTAATACGCTATCTGCAAAACGCGCGACGCCTTCGCTCGCGGTCATTTTTGTTTTGAAAGAATCATCTTCCGGACTGTAAGGCGTTAATTTTCCTTCGTTTATTCCTTTCATGATGGCCTCAATTAAGGATGCGCCCGGAATGGCATAGATATAATTTTCTTCATTGGACAGGTCGATGTCCCTCCAAACCCGTTTGTAAAAGCGGATATTTTTCATATTCACTTTAGGATAAGCAAATGGAACGGCATCTTCTAGGTTGTTTGCCTGATAGAAACCATCCGTGACGGGGATCGTATCCATTAATACCTCCTGATTGGCTGTATCATAAGAAAGTGCATTTTGTTCGTTCCCTAAAAATACGTCCTGTTTGAGCGTATCCATCCTAGTGGTATTCTGTTGAGGTGGAATATCGACTTCCTGTTGCGCCATGAGGTGATTAACCCCAAGTAGTAAAGCCGCTGCTATTAAAATTTTCATTTCTGCTAATTTTATGTTTAATATACCTTCTTAACCTTCTAATTAATATCTCCTGGTTTTAACTTGTTGCGTCGGCATTTCTACTGCAGACATAACACAGCGGAAACCGATGTATGAATGTGGTTCATAGTCTACCACATAGTTACGGGTTTCGCTGTTTAACTGTTCGCCGTTATCTTTCCATGAACCTCCTCTTACTACTTTTCTTTTCAAGGCGTCGCTATCACTTTCGTTTGCATCGTATAATAGAACCGGATTCAAATCGTTGACGAAAGCAATAGCAGAGGGGCTATAGGCATCCAATGTCCACTCTGCTACATTTCCTGCCATATTGTAAATACCAAAAGCATTTGGAGTATACGATTTTGCTGGAACGGTAAAGGTTGCCCCATCTTGTGAGTAGGTACCTTCTCCTTGCTTGTAATTAACGGCCAATTTCTTTTTACCTTCTTTACCATCAATTGTTAGGCGAGTTCCCGATATCGTGTCCCGTGGATCGAGCTTTCCTTCGGCAGCATATTGCCACTGTGCTTCTGTTGGTAAGCTAAAGGTGAGATGATAACCACTCAAATAAGAATTGTTCATGATATTAGCCATCAACTCTTTTCCGCGCCAGTCTGTATAAGCACGTGCCTGTTTCCAATTAACGCCGACTACCGGATAATAATCAAACGATTCATGTGTAAAGTAATTGGCATCCATGGAAGCTAACTGTGCATTGGGGAAATCCTCAGACCAAATGTCTTCTGTGGGCATTACCGCAACGGTATCGGTTACATATTCGGTTTCTGTACGTCCGTTTGATCTCAAATAGGAAAACCGATATTTAACAACTTCGGGGTTTAGTGTTCTGCGCGAACCTTTCATAGCAAGCATAGGTGCAAGTTGTTCCTGAATAGTAGGGTCATTACTGCGCCATATTGGCGACACGCGCTTTACCCGTTTCCAGTTAATGCGGCGTTGCCCATCTTCACCGGCAATGTCCAAGAAATACTGGTCATCGTTTAAATAATCTGTTATCGCGACAGAATCCGCCACCCAGTTGACGAATTGGCGGTATTGCTTGTTGGTGACCTCTGTTTCGTCAATAAAGAATGCACTAAGACTGACGTTTTTACCCACATCTCCACTATCTAAGGAACCTTTGTATAAAATTGTTCCCGATGGAACGTATACCATACCCGGAGGAGCAGGGAGTTTACCGCCTCTAAAAGCGGATACTTTTGGAGCATTATAGAAATTGTTTGATTTACAAGCCGCGACGACTATCAATGATGTTAACAGAGCGATAACAACAGTCCGAGGCTGGGATAATCTGTGTCTCAAATTCTTCTTATTCATTATACTAAATTTATAAGCTATGGGTTGATACTAATTACGATTAAACAAGGCTAATTTTACACCTAAAGAAAGATAGGAATACTGGTCCATCTTACTATTAATAACACCGTCAACATTATCTTTGGGAAGCAAGGATTGCTGATAATTGATGTTGATCGCCCAACGCGGCCCATAAAGTGTCCGCCCGATAGGTATATCCAACCCGATGTTGAAAGGGATTGCCAATTGATGGGAATTTAAATCTTCCGAAATTTCCCCACCTATATTTTCAATAGATGCCCTATAGCTACCATCTATACGATGATTGATGTTGTTTTTCATTACTCCCACACCGGCTCCTACATAGATGTTGGCGAGTATCTTGCTGAATGTACTGGCACCTAGTGTATAATAGCTATAGTTGGGTGGAAGGGATAGAAACTGGCCGAGTCGGACTTTCGCATTGGCGTTGATGGCGTGATAGCGATTTTCAAAGTCGCTGTTCCAGCCCCACGCGCTTAACATTCCTTTTTCTCCTTTAACTCCGACAGAGATAAAGGGGGTTACCAGTCCTTCTGCTTCTATGTAGCCCGCAAATCGCGTGTCGGTATTTCCTAGATCGGCCCATACCATCGTACCGCCTGCACCGGCACCCACGCTTATAGGGCGGGAAAACTGAGCAAAAACAGATTGTGTTGAGAAAAAAACAAATAAAACAAAAGCGGAAAATATACCTTTTTTCATGTTTGTGTATTGAATTATTAAATGTCCCGTAGTTTATCAACTACATAAAAATCGATACAATGAAAGCAATTATCCTGCCTTAATTGTAATATTGCATTTTTTTTGTTCTTTTTTCTATATTTAGCACTATGAAGATAGCTTTCTTTTCAACCCAACCTTATGACCGTGTGTTTTTCAACCGTGAAAACCCAGATGGACGTTTCGAATATCAGTTTTATGAAACACATTTGGGTCCCCACATCGTGCAGGCCGTAACTGATGTAGATGCAGTATGCGTTTTCGTCAACGATCGTGTGAATCGGGAAGTGATCGAAGTGCTGGCTTCGCGTGGCGTGAAGATAGTGGCTTTGCGTTGTGCTGGTTTTAATAATGTAGATTTAGATGCAGCACGTGAATTTGGTATATCTGTATGCCGTGTGCCAGCCTATTCTCCGGAAGCAGTGGCAGAACATGCTATGGCGATGCTGCTCACGTTGAATCGTAAAACGCATAAAGCCTACAACCGGGTGCGAGAACAAAATTTTTCGTTAAACGGTTTATTAGGTTTCAACCTTCACGGAAAAACAATTGGTGTTGTTGGAACCGGGAAGATCGGCAAGGCCTTTTGTCGGGTAGCAAAAGGGTTTGGCTGTAAATTACTCGCTTTTGATATCTATGAAGATGAACAACTAAAGGAAATGGGCGTGTCGTATGTTGATATGGATACGTTATACAGGTCTTCCGATATTATTTCGCTCCATTGTCCGCTAACGCCTGAGAACAAACACATGATTAATAACACGTCCATACAACAAATGAAAGATGGGGTTGTGGTGTTAAATACCAGTCGAGGGGCGTTAATCGATACATCGGCAGTAATCGACGCGTTAAAAACACGCAAAATCGGTGGTCTTGCTCTTGATGTGTACGAGCAGGAAGAGAAATTGTTTTTTAAAGATTTAAGTGGTACCATCATCGAAGATGATACGATTCAACGGCTGATGAGTTTTCCAAATGTATTGGTCACCGCCCATCAGGCATTCTTTACGGAAGAGGCTTTGACACAGATAGCTGGAACGACACTTAGAAATATCGAGGAATTGCTCTCAGGACGTACACCGTCTAATGAACAAGCTATAGTGGTGTAGACTCTTTTACAATTTTACCTAAATATATACTGTCGGTGCTGATGTTACTGCCATCGGACGCAAGAAATGCCAGGTAAACGTGATAGGCTGCATCCTTAGGTGCTTGTGCTATAGACATAATCTGTTCCCCATCTTCCAAATAACTATCTTGTAAAACGCCGGCTGTATTTATACGGTCTACACCATCATCGGGGTAGAGTAGTGCTATGCACCGAAACATTCTGTCTCCGTGCTTCTGTCTGAAGTCGGTATCCACTTGCCAACGTATAGTAACTTGCCCATCCTCTTGATCGATCTCAACATGGGAAACCGGTGAGGGTAATCCTCGGCTTATAGCAAAATTTTCGTAATCCAGACGGTATTGTTCGTCTTCGACAATAACGCTTTCCCGTAGGTTATAAGACATCGCAGAGTTATGTCCGGTACGATTTGGCGCATACTGCATAAAGCCCAAACGAACAAAACGAACAATAGGTGATAAGCATTCTTGCATAAAGGCAAACTTGCTCTGGTTCCTCCGCTGTCCTGATGTGGGTTTTCGATTTTTCTTTATTCGGGGAAGGCTTCTTACATAATAAATGTCTTTCCATTTACAAAAAACAGACGGACCTACTTTGCCCGAAACAGTACCGTTAATACCATTCTTAACTCTTGCCATGATCTAGAGAATTTATAATTATGCTATTAAGATAGGGAATAATCAAGTATATTCCAAATACTGAAGTAATAATTACTTTATATTTTAAACATATATAATTAGAAGTTTAATCGTATCTTTTCCGATTTTATCCGAATAATATCCGAACAAAGTCCGAATGATACCCTTATAAGATCCTATTTATTTGTTAATTAGAAGATAAGTTGAATTAAGGCTTAATACAAGTGTGTTATGGAAAAAACAAGATTAATAGTTAAGAAGTAATTGTCTGATCCACTTTATTTTATTTTTTTGCTAATTTTCGTACAGTAAGGTTTTTTCAACTACAATCTATATCGTAATTAAACTACAAAAAGGACACGCTTAAAAGCGTTTAAATCCATAATATCATAACTTATTGATTATAAGGCTCTCTAATGGGTGTCGCATGGACGCTACAAGAATTTTTTTCGATAGTATACCAATCCATTCGAAGCATTAATTTAGGGCTTTACTAATTTAAAATTTTAACTATTATATGATGGAAGTGAAGATGTCTTCGAAATTTATCGCCGAGTTAATTGGTACTTTTGGCTTGGTTCTTTTTGGCTGTGGTGCTGCAGCTATTGCAGGAGTGGATACCATGGCGGGATTATCCGGATTAGGATTACTGGGCATATCTATGGCATTTGGTCTTTCCGTTGTCGTTTTTGCTTACGCCATTGGTGGTATTTCAGGTTGCCATATCAACCCCGCAGTCACAATCGGTGTGCTGTTGGCAGGTAGAATGCCAGCGAAGGACGCTATTGTATATATCATTGCACAGTGTCTGGGGGCTCTTCTCGGCGCATTTGTCCTACAACAGATACTAGGCGGGCAGTTGGCAGGCTTTACGGCTGGCGAATGGGCCTATGGCGCCAATGGTTGGGGCGCAAAATACCAAAGTGAGTACGGAACAACAGCGGCTTTCATTACCGAGACCGTTTTGACTTTTATTTTTCTGTTCGTCATCTTGGCTACGACGTCTAAAGTTGGCAACAGCACAATGGCCGGTTTGGCAATCGGATTTACACTTTTGCTGATCCACATGGTTGCTATCCCAGTCACAGGTACCTCTGTTAATCCTGCACGCTCATTTGGCCCCGCTATTCTGGCCGGTGGACAAGCATTATCTCAGCTGTGGTTATTTATTGTTGCTCCGATTCTAGGAGCGGTAATAGCTGCCATGGTATGGAAAGTGACAGAGCCGAAAGGTGATACGATAGCATAGCCACGAAATGTTGAAAATAAACCGCTCCATAGGAAGTTTAATTTTCTTAAAATACTTATCTTCGTGCAATGGATAATTTTATTGTTTCAGCACGGAAATATCGCCCCGTTACCTTCGACTCTGTTGTTGGCCAGCAGCATATTACCAGCACGCTCAAAAATGCCATTCACAATAATCAATTGGCGCAGGCTTTTTTGTTTTGTGGACCGCGTGGTGTCGGTAAAACAACGTGCGCGCGTATTTTAGCGAAAACAATAAACTGTGAGCATATCAGTGAACAGGCGGAAGCCTGTGGCACTTGCGAGAGCTGCAAATCTTTTCAACAAGGGAACTCTTTTAGTATCCACGAATTAGATGCAGCATCTAATAACTCCGTGGACGACATCCGTAGCTTGATTGAGCAGGTTCGTATCCCACCACAGGCCGGCAAATACAAGATTTATATCATTGACGAGGTGCACATGCTTTCGCAGGCAGCTTTCAATGCATTTTTGAAAACATTGGAAGAACCTCCTTCGTATGCTATTTTTATTCTGGCAACGACAGAGAAACACAAGATCCTCCCTACTATACTTTCCCGTTGTCAGATATTTGACTTCAACCGGATCAGAGTAGAAGATATGGCGAATCATCTCGCTTCCATTGCACAAAAGGAACAGATAACTTTCGAGCCGGATGGACTGCATATTATTGCACAGAAGGCTGATGGAGGGCTTCGGGATGCACTATCCATGTTTGACCAGATTGTCAGTTTCTCGAATAGAAATATCACCTATCAAACCGTCATCGATAATCTCAATATTCTAGATTACGATTACTATTTCCAGTTGATGGACAGTGTCTCGGCAGAGGATGCCGCACAAGCGTTATTGATTTTTGATAAAGTATTGAACAACGGTTTCGATGGCGGCCATTTTATTAGTGGACTGGCAACACATATTCGTAATTTATTGGTGTCCAAAGAGCCTGCAACGCTCAAGTTATTGGAAGTAAGCGAAAACATTAAACGTAAATACGTGGATCAGTCGCAGGCACTTAGCTCTGGGCTGTTGCTTTCTGCGTTGAACATTGCCAATCAGTGCGAAATCCATTACAAAAGCAGTAAAAACCAACGCCTACAAGTAGAGTTAGCACTATTAAAGATGTGTCATATCGCGTCGGCCATTTTATTGGGTAAGCAAGGAAGTTTTACACCGGCCGCTGCTACGACAGAGGTAAAAAAAAAACTCCCTGACACAAGTATAAGCCATCCAACGGCTGTAGCCAACAGTGTTCCTGCTCCCAAACCCGTATCTTCTGTCAAAGAACCTGCACCTATACAGGCTCTAAACAGTAATCCGGCGCCGGTTGTGGAAAATACGGCTGTGACAACAGAAAAAACAGCTGTAAAAAAGGGCTGGGGAAAGATCTCTACTTCGGTGAATGTACCCAACTTAAATACCATATTTGAGGATAAGGCGGAAGCTGATACGGATGAACCAGACCTTGTTCAAGGTAATGAGTTCCGGGAAGTTACTTTCAACGCATTTATTTCACAATGGAATGCCTTTGCGGATGGTTTGAAACAAACAAACCGCATAACGCTATATACAATTATGACGGCTAATCCTCCGCGTTTAAACGGTGTCATGATTGAGGTGGATGTGGAGAATGCGGTGCAAATGGATGAGCTTAAATTAGGTAAAATAGATATTTTAAATTATCTGCGGGTTAAACTTCAAAATTTTTCACTTGACCTAACGGGTATACAAGTGGAAGTTACCAAGGTCAGAAAACCATATACTTCCGTAGAAAAATACCAGGCAATGGTTTCCAAAAACCCTGCGCTGGAGACACTTCGTAAAGCATTTAATCTGGGATTGAGTTAAATACACCTTTCTTTTGTTATCTTTGCCCAAAATTGTTCATTATAATACGCCAACTAATAAAATATGCGAAACTTCCAACACAGGGAACGAGGGGAAAAGCGAGAATCAAACCAAATGGTATTCGGTATCCGTGCCGTCATTGAAGCGATTGATAGCGGCAAGGAAATTGAATCATTATTTGTACAGCGAGGGTTGAGCGGCAGTCTCTTCTTGGAATTAAAATCTTTGTTGAAAGAGCATAATATCGGGTATCAACAGGTGCCCATTGAAAAGCTAAACCGCATTACGCGGAAAAACCATCAAGGCGTTATAGCGGTGATATCACCGATTACTTATCAACATGTCGAAGACCTATTACCCACTATCTATGAGAAAGGGGAAACACCCCTTTTGTTGATGTTGGACGGTGTAACCGATGTACGCAACATGGGAGCTATTGCACGTACGGCGGAATGTGCTGGAGTCCATGCGATTATTGTTCCTAAAAAAGGATCGGCGGAGATCAATCCGGATGCGATCAAAACGTCAGCCGGAGCGCTATATAAGATTCCGGTATGTCGCGAAGACGCATTGGGACGTACGGCGCGTTTCCTTATCGAATCGGGTGTACAGCTGGTTGTCGGGACGGAGAAGACACAAGATTCCGTTTACGATGTGGATTATACGGTACCCACCTGCATTGTTTTAGGTGCTGAAGATGTTGGTGTATCAGATGACTTGATTCGTGTTTCGGATAAACTGGCGAAAATACCGATGTTTGGTGAAATCAAATCCTTAAATGTATCAGTCTCGGCAGGCATTGTTATCTATGAGGCTATACGGCAACGTCATAAATAGTTTGTAATAGTTGAAAAAACAGATTTATAGGCAGTTACGGGTGTATCGATATGTTTTCTATCGCGAAACGCTCGTTGATCCCCGGGAACATTTTTGGTCTTTTGTCGGCGCTTTTGTCGGCATTTTTATTATCGCTTTTACGCAATCTCTACACTTGCCAACGTTGGAGAACGTATTTTTAATCGGCTCATTCGGAGCTTCTTCGGTTCTGGTGTATGGAGCCATACAAAGTCCGCTGGCACAGCCACGAAATCTTGTTGGGGGGCATGTGGTATCCGCACTTGTTGGAGTCACCGTTGCTCGGATACTACCCGATATTATATGGCTTACCGCTCCTTTGGCTGTAGCTTCTTCTATCGTTTTTATGCAGATGACCCGTACACTTCATCCACCCGGCGGTGCTACCGCATTGATCGCGGTGACCGGTGGTACCAAAGTTGCTTCCTTGGGTTACTGGTATGTATGGAGCCCGGTGTTGTCCGGAGCGCTGATCTTATTGCTCACGGCACTTGTATTCAATAACATCACTGCTAAACGTCATTATCCGGTTAAATATTCGCGGTTACGCCGGTCTCGAAGAAGACATTTAAAGGCTAAAAGGCTTGGGGAAAGGCGTTAAGCTTTTCTGTAGAATAGAAGAAAGAAAAAAGCCGGATTTTCATTTAGAAAATCCGGCTTTTATAATGATAAATCGTAATGATTAATATCTAGAGCGAGAAGAAGAAGACTGACGTCTTCCGGAGCGCTCTCCACCACCGAAGCCACCAGAACTACGTCTGTCGCCTCTGAAAGAACCTCCTTTTCTGTCTCTATCTCCACCTCCGCTTCTGCGTCTTCCGCCGCTGTCGCCGCCTCTAGAGCGACCACCGCTGCGGCTTTCGTCGCCAGATACTTCCACGCGAACTGCACGGCCATTGTACTCTGTACCTTGGAAGCCTTCGAATACTTTGTTTACCTCTGCATCTTGTACCTCGAAGAAAGTGAATACACCTTTCATATCGATTTTTCCAACTGACTTTCCGGAGATATTTGCTGCATCACAAATAAGACCGAGCATGTCTCCACGTGAAAACTCATCTACAGAGCCAAGGTTGATGAACAGGCGTGTGTACCCGCTGGAAGCAGTTCTGCTTCTACGATCACCACGTTCCCCGCGATCACCCCGTTCTCCACGGTCGCCATCTCTTTCGCGGGCATCAACGTTCAAGTCTGGCGCGTTTTGGTAATAATCCAAGAAACGGTTGAACTCTAACGAAGCAAAACGTGTAATGATGTCTTCTTTCGACAAATCTTGCATACTTTCCATGATACTTGGAAGGTATGGTGCAATCCGCTCCTCGTTGATCTCTGCATTACGTATTTTATCCGTCATGGCAAGAAGTTGTTTTTCAACGACTTCACCAGCTTGAGGTACTTGTTTCTTTTCAAACTGTTTGCCTATGATTTTCTCGATACGACGGATTTTTCCTAATTCCTTAACGTTGATTAATGAAAGGGAAACGCCAGTCTTTCCAGCGCGAGCCGTACGGCCCGAACGGTGTGTGTAATTCTCAACTTCATCTGGTAAGGAGAAGTTAATAACGTGTGTCACATCGTTCACATCAATACCACGGGCAGCCACGTCTGTTGCAATTAACAGTTGCAAGCTACGGTCGCGGTAACGTTTCATTACCTTGTCACGTTGTTGTTGAGATAAATCTCCGTGCAACGAATCTGCGTTGTAGCCATCTTTCACCAAAGCTTCCGCAATCTCTTGTGTTTCAATCTTTGTACGACAGAACACAATACCGAAAATCTCTGGATAATAGTCTACAATACGCTTGAACGCCGCATATTTGTCTCTAGCCTTAATGACATAATAATGGTGTTCAATGTTTGCATTACCGGTGTTTTTTGTGCCAACGGTAAGCTCTTGAGGGTTGGTCATGTAGTTTTGTGCTATACGACGTACCTCTTTTGGCATAGTTGCTGAAAACAACCATGTTTTCTTTGTGTCGGGCGTTTCCGAAAGAATGTTGTTGATATCCTCTTGGAATCCCATGTTCAACATTTCATCCGCTTCATCCAATACAACATACTTCACATTGGAGAAGTCGATTGCTTTTCTGCCGATGATGTCCAGCATACGTCCAGGAGTAGCTACTACAATCTGTACGCCACGACGAATCTGGCGTAATTGGTCAGAAATATTTGCGCCACCGTAAACGGCAACAACGTGTACATCGTCAATGTACTTAGCAAATTTCTCTAAATCTTTTGCGATTTGTAAGCATAGCTCACGCGTAGGACATAATACTAAAGCTTGCGGGTGCTTTTGAGTAAAGTCGATTAACTCTAAAAGTGGAAGACCAAATGCCGCTGTCTTTCCTGTGCCGGTTTGGGCTAATCCGACAAAATCGTCGTTGCCAGTCAATAAAACAGGAATGGCTTTTTCCTGAATAGGAGATGGTTTCTCAAAACCCATCTCAGTGATGGCATTAACAACTTCATGACGGATCCCCAAGTCTAAAAATGGGTTCATGAAATAAATTATACAATAGGCTCTATTGCCTAAGGCGGTGCAAAGATAGGAATAATATTTGAAATAAAAAAATGGAAAATAAAAATGAGATAAATGGAAAGGACAACGCAATTGCATTGTCCTTTCTTAACTTTTTATGTCGCATCCGGATTTTTGACAATTGCAGAAATCCCATCCTTAGCACGCTCTTCCCTGTCAAACATCCGAAACGACGAGGTTTTTGCTTCTTTTTCACGGGGAAAAAGAAGAAGAAATTAATATAATGTAAATTCTACGCGGCGGTTTTGTTGACGCCCAGCTGCGGTTCCGTTAGTAGCGATAGGTTGTGTCGGACCATAACCGGTCGCTTCAATACGGGAACCATTTGCTCCTTTGGAAACAAGGTAAGCTTTGACAGCTTCGGCACGCTCTTTTGACAAACGCATGTTTGTTTGCATCGATCCCGTATTATCCGTGTGTCCGGCAAGCTTCAGGCTGAAGTTTTTCTCGATAAGTAAGGCAGCTACGCTATTCAAAGAAGGGTAAGAACTGGAACGGATAGTGGATTTCCCTAAATCAAACTCCAGGTTTTTAATCGCTTCATCCACGACTTTTCTATCTTCTTCGGTAACAACAATTTTTTCGATCACCTTAGTTTCATGTTTCAGTTCTGGAAGTGGACAACCAGATCCGTCTACTTTAACGCCGGCAGGCGTATTTGGACATTTGTCGAATTTATTGGCTACACCATCGCCATCGTCGTCTTTCAAATCATCGTTTAAACCGGCCAGCTGAGAAGATAATGCTTGATTTTTCTGTTTTAACGCGTCGTTCTGCGCTTTTAAGTCATCATACTTCGTGCTGTAGTCATTTACCAAGGTAGCTACAGGATTGGAGTTGTTGAGCGCAGGTTTAGAACTATTGCCTAAAGCAATTTCAAGTCCGGCATGTGCATAAGAGAACAGGTCGTTTTTATATTGGCCGCCTCGAGCACCATCGAAATCTTGGTTAGCCCAATTCAGTTGATAACCTAAATCAATGTTGATGCCTCTGGCAACTGCGATCTTAAATCCAAAATCTGCTGGTACATACAGTTTAGTTTGTTTCTCTGCTTTTGTTTCTGTTGCGTTCTCACCAAGTTTGATGGATGTTGTCTCGAAGTTCATGGCGCCTAATCCGATCGCGAAATACGGTTTGATCAAGCTGTTGAAGAAACGCCAGTTGGTGTTGGCCATTGTCCACTCGCCGGATAACGCAGCCGACCAAGGCATTTTAGTTTCGAATTGATTTATGATAACCGAGCTATTGTTAGGGTCTTCCATGGATCCTTTTACCTTGCCACCCATGTATTGAGCCTTAAGACCAAAAGAAGGGGATAATTGTTTTTTGATGTATGCGCTATAACCTAAGTCGTGTTCGATGTGATCAAAACCTCCTCTGTTGAAGCCAAAGATATTGGACTGGTTCAATACACCCGCATTCAGACCTACAGACCATGTTCTATATTGCATTTCAGGACCAAGAGGAGTAGTACCTTCGATACTTCCTTCTTTCTGTGCTTGGGCAACAGATATGCTACCTAATAAGCTGACCATACTGGCGATGGCTACATTTTTTAAGTTAAAATTTTTCATATAAGAAACCTTAATAATTATTTGTGTATTAACAGATATTGCTATGCAATTGTTTTGCCAAAAGTAGGATGGAAAAAAGATTATTGCGCCAGAAACGTGCAGAAAAAAAACTCTTGTAGTATAGACACTACAAGAGAAAGTAACCGATGTAAAATGGGTGATGTTTTATTTGCTACGTACAGGCGCAAATAAAGTCGGAATCGTCATATTGTAAGCCATTTTACGTACAATATTTTCTTCGATGAGCTTTCTGAAAATACTTTTGCGGCTACGGGTAATAAGTAAGAAATCTATCTGCTCGTCGATTAAGACATTGGAGATAGCATGTGATACATTTTCTGCAGCTCGATTGTAAAGCACTTGTGGTTTTATAGTATAGGAAATGTTCTGGACGCCGGTTCGGTTGATTATTTCTTCAATCCAATTTTTGAATTGTGCGTCGATATCGCTGATGCGCCGGTCGTCTTTGTTTACGTAAATCAATACGAGCTCGAAATCATTTCCAATGAGCTTAATAGCTTGCTGGAGCACTTCGATCTCACCTTCTTTAAAATTACAGAGCAAGCCAACCCTGTCTTTCTTGAGTCCTTTCGTATTTTGCGGAACGCCAAGTACAGGGGTCTTGGTATTCAGGATCACATCATAGGTGTTGCTACCTAGAAAGATCGCCTCCAATCCAGAAGAACCTTTCGTTCCCATAACAACTGCATCGTAATTAAACGCGGCGGTTACTTTGCTGATTTCTTCAAACAGGTTGCCTTCTTTAAATATGCTGTTGAATTTGATCCGGGGATATTCATTATGGAGGTTTGTTAAGAGTCTCTCCATATCTTTTTCCGAAATTTTTACCTGGGGGTCTTCTATAGGATAGGCCTGTCGATTTACATACGAATTGGAATGGTGCGTGAAAACATGGATAAGGTCCACTTCTTGTTTACGTTCATTTTGCGAAATGAGCTGACAACCATATCGAATAGCGGTTAGGGAGTCCTCGGAAAAATCAACGGGTATTAATATTTTGTTCATGATATAATTGTTTATAAAGATTTTCCAAAAAAAGCCGGTTTTCGCAGCTTCAATGTCATGGCTTTGGATACCGATGAGGTAAACAATCTTTCAAAAAATGTTTTTCTGGTCTTTGAAACCAAAATAATGTCGATATCTTGCACATCAATCAATTTACTGATAACCTCCGGTATGGTATCTTGATCCTTGTCTTCTTTTAAAGTCGGCGCTATTAGTTTGTTCGTTTGTCGTACAGCAGAAAACTCGTCTACATTAAATCCCCAAGAATCTAATCGGTTGTTTACCGAGGTCACACTTTCACTTTCCTTATATACATGTATAAGAGCTACGTCAATCTCCTGTTTAAAAATATGAACAAACTCTTGAAGCGTGGTTAGCTCTTCCTGTTTGAAATTAGTTAGTAACCCCACCTTTTTTATTTCTGTCGTAATCTGTTCGATATTCGGTATGACAATGACCGGAATAGGTGATTTTGCTACAATCAACGCCGTATTGCTTCCCCAGAATATATTTTTATTTGCCGATGCCCCCGTGGTACCCATCGCGATAGCGACATAATCCTCTCTTTTTGCCAGCTTGGGGAGTGCCTCCTCCAAAAGGCCACGGTCATTATTATAAGATATCGAGATGTCGGGATATTGTGCCTGAAGCCTGCCTACCCATTCCTTAATAGTAAGGTCGGCTTTTAATAAATCAGATTCCTCACGGCCTTCGTCCAATTCGTTCTCGTCAAAACCCGATGAAACTGCCGTATAAAAATGAATAATGTGCAAACTATAGTGATACTTTTTTGCAATTTCCGCAGCATATCGGGCAGCCAAGAATGCGTTTTCCGAAAAGTCAGTTGGTACTAAAATTTTCATTAATATAAGTTGATGTTACTGTATAAAAGTACAAATAATAAGTGGTTTTAAGAATTTAAAGTTCGTGATTATACAGGTAGAATACTATGCATTGTGAGAGCAAGCATTTTTAGCTATTTTTGTACCTCGAAAATAAGTATATATAGGATTCCATGACCAGTAAAGAAATACGCGAAGCTTTTTTAAGTTTTTTTAAGGATAAATTCCATCACATTGTACCATCAGCTCCGGTTGTTGTCAAAAATGATCCCACCCTGATGTTTACCAACGCGGGGATGAACCAGTTCAAAGAGATTTTTTTGGGGGAGGTACCTCCAAAATATCCCCGTGTGACGGATACACAGCGATGCCTGCGCGTATCGGGAAAGCACAACGACCTGGAAGAGGTCGGTATCGATACCTATCACCATACGTTGTTCGAAATGTTGGGCAACTGGTCCTTTGGTGATTATTTTAAGAAAGAGGCGATTGCCTGGGCCTGGGAATTGCTGACAGAGGTATATAAACTGGACAGGGACCGTCTATACGTGACGATCTTTGAGGGTGATGCGAAAGAGGGGCTGGAGCGGGATGCGGAGGCTTACGACCTATGGAAAAACCATGTATCGGAAGACCGGATCCTATTGGGGAACAAGAAAGATAATTTCTGGGAAATGGGGGAGACCGGGCCGTGCGGTCCGTGTTCGGAAATCCATTATGATATGCGCCCGGAAGAAGAGCGTGGAGCGGTAAGGGGGCAGGACCTGGTCAATGCGGATGATCCACAGGTCATCGAGATATGGAACCTGGTATTTATGCAGTTCAACCGACTGAAGAGCGGAAAACTGGAGCCGCTGCCCGCTAGGCATGTCGATACGGGCATGGGATTTGAACGCCTGGTACGTTCTATCCAGGGCAAGACCTCCAATTATGATACCGATGTTTTTCAGCCTATTATACAGTTTATTGCGGATAGGGCCGGAACAAAGTACGGTGCCGATGAAAAGACGGACATCGCCATGCGCGTACTGTCCGACCATATACGTGCGGTGAGTTTCGCTATCGCAGACGGACAGCTGCCCTCCAATAACAAGGCGGGCTACGTTATCAGGCGTATATTGCGCAGGGCGGTACGCTATGCCTACACTTTCCTTGGATTCAAAACGCCGTTTATCAACGAACTGGTACCGCTTTTGGCAAAGCAATTTGAAGGTGTGTTCGATGAGCTTATCCAGCAGCAAAGCTTCGTGCAGAAAGTGGTCCTGGAAGAGGAGGTCTCCTTTTTACGTACGCTTACCACGGGTATCCAGCGATTTGAGAACTACGTCGCAGAACACACGGCGATCGATGGCGATTTCGCCTTCGAACTGTTCGATACCTACGGTTTCCCGATTGACCTTACGGGGTTATTGGCACGTGAAAAAGGGCTTGAGGTGGATATGGAGGGTTTCCAGCGCGCCCTACAGCAGCAGAAGGAACGTTCGCGTGCCGCCACGGCGATCGATACGGGCGACTGGGTCACGGTATCGGAAGGGGATGAGACGGAGTTTGTGGGGTATGACTGTCTGGAAGCGACCGCAAGGATTTTAAAATATAGGAAGGTAACATCAAAGGGTAAGCACCAATATCAACTTATCCTATCCGTTACACCATTTTATGCCGAAGGCGGGGGGCAGGTAGGGGATTCAGGTATGCTGGTTTCCGACGCCAACGAAAAGATTTATATTACCGATACCAAAAAGGAAAATGGTCTGACCGTGCATTTTGTGAACGAACTTCCACCTGTGCTGGAAGGTGATTTCAAAGCGGTTGTGGATAAGCATAAGCGGCTTGATTCCGAAAGCAACCACTCGGCTACGCATCTGTTGCATGCTGCCTTAAGGCAGGTACTGGGAGATCATGTTGATCAAAAGGGTTCATTGGTCTCACCGGATATCCTGCGTTTCGACGTTTCACATTTTGCGAAGATCACGCCGGAGGAACAAAAACAGGTGGAGGATATCGTCAATGCGAAAATAAGGGAGAATATCCAGCTGAAAGAAGAACGGCAGGTGCCATATCAGAACGCGATAGATGCCGGTGTCCGGGCATTGTTTGGCGAAAAATATGGCGATTATGTGCGTGTTATTACGTTTGACGATGCTTTCTCAAAAGAGCTCTGCGGGGGCACACATGTACAGAGCACGGGCCAGATCGGTTTTTTTAAGATTATTTCGGAATCTGCCGTAGCTGCGGGTGTCCGCCGTATAGAAGCGATTACGGGATCAAAGGCGGCTGCGGTTATCCGTGAACAGTTTGAACTGGTGGATAAGATGCGGGAACTGATGAACAATCCGAAAGATTTCGTGTCGACGGTGGAGAAGGTGCTGAATGAGAACCAGGAACTAAAAAAGGCCATTGAGAACCATATCCGTGAAAAATCCCTACAGATGAAAAAGGAGTTGGAAGAGAAAGTGGAACAGGTGGATGGTGTGAACTTCCTTTCCTTGGTGGTCGATCTGCCGAGCATAGATGCGGTGAAGACGTTGGCTTATGCCTTAAAAGGCGCACTGGACAACGCATTTGTTGTTCTGGGAGCGGCTATTGATGGAAAGCCAAGCTTGACGGTTATGATTTCTGATGACTTGGCAAAGGAGCGGGGATGGAACGCCGGTGCAATCGTTAAGGATCTGGCAAAAGATATCCAGGGCGGGGGAGGCGGACAGCCGTTCTTTGCTACGGCTGGTGGAAAGTTGGTTGAAGGGCTTCCGAAAGCGATTGCACGAGCAAAGGATTTTGTAAAATAATAGAAATGAAAAGAGCGATAGTTTTACTTATTGTATTGATAACAGCATTAAGTTGGGGATGTTCGAATAATGATGTGATTCATGTTTCGGGACATATCGACAACCCTGGGAATGTAAAGACTGTTGCCTTTTACGAAGGCGATAGAAAACTGGATTCCGTTTATCTTGCAGACGGGAATAAATTTAAATTTGAACGCCAGGCTACGCAGCCTCGCTTACTTTCCATCGCAATAGGAAACAATAAATACCCTGTTATTTTGACTCCCGGTGAACCCTTGAAATTTGTAGCCGACATGCATAGTCCTGAGGATTATCAAATAGAAGGTTCCGAATTGAGTTCGGCCTTAAAGGACTTTGCTCCTTATCAACGTCGTAAAGAATTTGTCCAAGATTCCTTACAAGGTGCATTTGCTAAAGCGACTTTAAATAAATCGGCAGAGGAAATTGAAAGCCTACGCTTTGATTATTTAACGGAATTTAAATCGAAATTGTCAGCTTATACGGAGCATGCGGTAGCGTTTGCGGAACAAAATAAAAATCTTGCTGGGTTTTATGCTATTAGCACATTAGACCCGGAAATTGCTGAAGCGGAGATTATTGCTTATGCAGATGAAATTGAAGATAAATTTACGGATAATCGGTATGTCTCCCAATTTAAGGAGGAAACCAAAAAACTAAAAAGATTGGCTGTGGGACAGCCGGCGCCGGAAATTGAATCATTTACGCCGAATAACAAAACCGTGAAACTCTCCGATTTTAGGGGACAATATGTATTGGTAGATTTTTGGGCATCTTGGTGTGCCCCGTGTAGGCAGGAGAATCCCAATATTGTAAAACAATATCATGCATTTAAAGACAGGGGATTTACTGTGTTAGGTGTGTCACTGGATAATAATCCAGGCAGCTGGATGCGTGCTATCGAAGCAGACAATTTAGCGTGGACTCAGGTCTCTGATCTACAGGCATGGAACTCAGATTTGGTCGTAAACTATCGTATCAAAGCGATTCCTGCATCTTATTTAGTAGATCCTGATGGAAAGATACTGGCAAAAAATTTAAGGGGAAAGGCCTTAGAAGAGTTTTTGCAGCAAACTTTAAATTAAGAAGATATTGAACAACTGTTAAGTAGTTAACAATTTGATAACACAGCCTTAACTTTGTTTTACCATTTAGTACATAATTTAGCAAAAAAACAACAATGAATGCCAATCAAAAAATACTAGTGGTAGATGACGAACGGGATATTGTCGACTTAATATCCTACAGTCTGACGAAAGAAGGTTATCAGGTTTATCAAGCATACAATGGTAAGGAAGGTATAGAGATAGCAAAGCAGGTTACTCCAGATCTAATCATTTTAGACGTCATGATGCCAGAAATGGATGGTATTGAGGCATGCCGGTTGATGCGTTCTATGCCGGAATTCAAACAGACATTCATGGTTTTTCTTACTGCCAGAAGCGAAGAATATTCGGAAATAGCCGGCTTTAATGTCGGAGCTGACGACTACATTGCAAAACCCATTAAACCTCGTGCTTTAATGAGCCGCATCAATGCTATATTGCGGCGTAATAATACCGATTCGGGAATCGACCAAGCAGATAAATTGGAAATTTTGGATCTGGTGATCGATAGGGATTCTTTTTTAGTATATCGCGATGGTGAAAAAATCGTTTTAGCAAAGAAAGAATTTGAATTGCTTTATCTTTTGGCTTCCAAACCTAACAAGGTATTTACTAGAGAACAGATACTAAAAGCCATTTGGGAAGATTCTGTCGTAGTCACCAATCGAACCATCGACGTGCATATCCGCAAACTTCGCGAAAAAATCGGAGATCATTATGTCTCGACTGTGAAAGGGGTAGGATATAAATTTGAGGTGGCCTAGCCACCCCCTGATTCATATAAACTATCGAAGAAAGTAGGCTTATCCAATTTCACGGAAATACGATAAGCCGCATTTATTAAACCTACGTGGCTGTAGGCTTGCGGGAAATTACCCCATTGTGAGCCGTCGTCTTCGTGGACATCTTCACTGAAAAGCATGAGATGATTCGCAAAGGATAGAAGTTGTTTGAATACTTCTTCTGCCTCTTCTAAACGACCAACACAGGCCAACGCTTCAACATACCAGAACGCACACACCAAAAATGTTGATTTTGGTTTCCCAAAGTCGTCTTTATGCAGATAGCGATAAAATAGGCCATGTTTGCCTTTTAATTCCTGTTCCAGTTGTTCGAGATGTTTCTTGGCTTTCTCTGATGAGGGGTCTAAATAATTCATCATAATAAGCTGTAGCGTAGATGCGTCCAGACTTTCGCTTTCGGTAGCATTAGTATACACGTTTCTCTCCGTATCGTAACAACTCTCTATATGCTCTGCCGCGCGTTCACGAAGCGTATTCGCCTCTTGTTCCATGTCTTGAAAACCATATTGTTTAGCAATTTTCAATGCTGCGGTAGCACCCGCCCATTGGAACAAATTGGAGTAACAGTGTCGGTTCTGAAAATTCCTAAACTCCCAGATTCCCGCATCTTTCTCATCAATGGTCTGCGCCATTTTCTGGAGAATAAGGTATGTCCATGATTTTGCGGCATGTAGGTTCTGATGACGAAAGCGGTGGTCAGAAAACAATGGAAGCAAGGCGATAAGAGCTTGTCCGTATACATCATTCTGGATGTGTTCCGAAGCTTGATTGCCGACACGGATAGGTTTATTCCCCAAATACCCTTCCAGATACGGGATGGTATACTCTTCTAAGTCTGATTGTCCCATGATACCGTAGAGCGGCTGTAACCTGCCAGTATCATTTTGGGTAATATTGGCGATATAGGAAGCATATTTCTCCATTTCCTCAAACTGCCCTAAGTGGCTAAGTGCAGTTAGTACATAATAGCTATCACGCAACCAACAAAACCTATAGTCCCAATTACGTCCAGATCCAGGGTATTCGGGCAGACTCGTGGTGCTTGCGGCAATGATAGCTCCGGTATCCTCATATTGATGGAGCTTTAGCGTAAGAGCTGAACGTATTACTTCTTTTTGATAAAAAGCTGGTATGGACGCGTTCTTCACCCATTTATGCCAATATTCCTTGGTACGCAGGAGAAAATCTTCAGCGGTGCGCATAATGGGTGCCTCAAAGGGATTTCCAAACGTTAATATCAAATAAATAGGTTGGCTTAGAACATGTGTGGTATCATCGAAAAAATGACTGATGGGCATATTGGTCGCCAAGCGTATTTTGGTATTTTGCAGCTCAAATTGAACATGATTACTGCCCCGATGTTTTTGGAATGTTTTAGCTCCATATTCGTAAGTAGGATCACACACCACACGGATTTTGGGATTACCACGCATTGACTCAATCTTTCTGATGAGCATTAAAGGTTTAAAATATCGTTCATATTGCTCAAAGCGCGGAGCAAAATCAGTGACTTGATAAACACCATCTTTTGTTTGTATTTCGGTAC
Organism: Sphingobacterium chuzhouense; assembly: GCF_014692525.1. Lineage (GTDB taxonomy): Bacteria > Bacteroidota > Bacteroidia > Sphingobacteriales > Sphingobacteriaceae > Sphingobacterium > Sphingobacterium chuzhouense. The sequence continues at coordinate 1,212,128 of NZ_JACNYL010000002.1, read as the reverse complement.
ACAAAATATTGGTATTCTCCAGATAGAATTGCTTACTGTTTATTGTCTCTTCGGTTGGTACAACGCAGAATGTTCCACCAAGTTTTTTATCCAGTAAGCCGCCAAATACAAAAGAGTCTTGGAAGGAAGGCCAACATAACCAGTTAACATTGGTATCCTTTTCGATATGTGCGATATACGCGCAGTTGCCTATAATGCCGGAGTTATATCTGTGTCTTGTCGTTTGGTTCATATATGTATCGTTTGACCGGAGTTATTGTTTTTTTGTTCTGATTCGATTTTTTCTACAAAATAATGCACGAGTTTCACTGCTTCTTCCTGACTTTCTACATAAAACTGTGCTTCTGATTTTTTATTGCCTACTTTTACCGTAAAAGCGCCGGTAGGAAGTTCGATGAACATATCTTCATCCGTCACATCGTCACCGATAGCGAAAATAAAATCAGGCTTATAGTCTTTAACAATTTCCAAGGCAGCCATACCTTTATTTACCTCGCCATTTTTTACTTCAATTACTTTGTCACCTTGAAGTAGTTGTAATCCGTGATGCGGGATTAGATAACGCAGTGAATCGACGAGTTCTTGTGAGCGCAGTTGGCCTAGTCCTTGTTGTGCCTTTCTATAATGCCATGCCAGAGAGTATGTTTTTTCTTCGATGGATGCGCCAGCGGTGATGTTGGCAAATTTTATCATGATATGTTTTACCGGGATTTTCCATCGGGTAGAAAGTTGGGATCGAGGTATCCATTTGTAGGCGGGGTAATTCGTCCATGCGCCGTGTTCAGCTACCAAATAATAGTCCTTGTCGCCAAACCAACGCTCTAACGTCTCCCGTGGACGCCCGCTGATGATAACGATTTGATTTGCATCATCCGACTGTAATTTCTCTAAAATACTGTATAATCCAGTCGTCGGAACGGCGGCGTCGGCATCTTTATGGAAACCGATTAGTGTACCGTCGTAATCGAGAAAGAACAGGCGTTTTTTACTATTCTGGTATGCATTAAAAATCGTTTCCCTGACTTCATCACGTACCTTGCGCGACATTTCATTTCTCTGGATAATTTTAATTTCGCGCAATCGGTTAAAAAACAGTTTGACCCAATGGTTGATGTTGAATTTCCTGACAATTTCAATACTGTCATCCATCCGTTTCCGTTGTTCTTCTTTAGGCATTTGCAAAGCTTGGGCAATGGCATTGCTAATTTCATCGATAGCGTTTGGATTGATTTGAATGGCATCTACCAGTTCTTTGGAAGCACCTGCTAATTCGCTTAAGATTAATACGCCCAAACTATTTTCTTTACTGGCAATATATTCTTTGCAAACCAGATTCATGCCGTCCCGAAGCGAAGTGACTAAACATATATCAGCAGCAGTATAAAGAGCGGATAACTCTTCGACCGGATACGTGTTGTAATAATAGGCAATAGGTGTCCATTCGTTTGTGCCGTATACGGCATTGATATGCCCAGCCATCCTGTCTATTTCATCACGAAGCCGCTTATATTGTGGCACGGTATCTCTGGAAGGCACGACCAACATATATAAAACAACCTGGTTATGGTATTCCGGCCAGTTGATCAGGAAGTTTTCAAACGCATGCAGCCGTTCCAATATACCTTTACTATAATCCAGTCGGTCGATAGAGAGAATGATTTTGCGGTTTTGATACTGTTCTTTCAGGGATTTCACCCGGACTTGGACTTCTGAACTTTGCGCAAGAGAGCTGAATTTATTATAGTCTATGCCCATTGGGTAGACTTCTACATAGACACTCCGGTCGCCCACTTGCAAAGAATTGTTTTTTATAGTGAGCCCTATAATGTGGGTACAGGCGTTTAAGAAATGCTGCGTATCGTTATAAGTGTGGAAAGCGATTAGGTCAGCACCTAAAACGCCTTCCAATAATTCATTTCGCCAGGGGATACATCGAAAAATTTCGTCGGGGGGGAAGGGGATATGCTGAAAATAACCGATGGATATTTTTTCGTCGTCCTGTCGGATCAATTTCGGAAGCAACATCAACTGGTAATCATGGATCCATATTTCATCTTTAGCGTCGAGCTGCTGTTTCCAGATGGTGTCACAGAATACTTGGTTTACCTCTTTATAATATTGCCAGTTTTCTTGTTTATATACAGCGTAGGACAGTCGATGGTGGAAGATAGGCCACAACACTTCGTTTGAAAAACCTTCATAATATCCTTCTATCTGCGCTGTGGTGAGAAAAACAGGAATAAGGTTTAATTCTTTTAATTTTTCCTTGATGATTTCCTTTTCTTCTTCGGAATCAGGGATGTATCCTGGCCATCCGATCCATATATTGTTGTCTTTTTTATAAATAGAGCCTAGTCCCGTTGCTAGACCTCCTTCGCTCGGAATAAATTTAAGCTCGTTATCGTGTTTTTCAATTCGTACTGGTAATCTATTTGATATAATTATTGTTCTTTTTTTATACATGTAGATGTTTTATTATAAAATTATAATATAGGGAAAAAACTTCTAAAAAGCTAATAAGAAGCCGTAAGAATAACGGATGGAGGGGGAAATTGTTTTGGGAAATTGTTATATTAACGACGTTATAAACGGAATACGTTTATAATCTTTCTATTTCCTTAAGTATATTTTTTCTGGCCTGATGTTCGTATCTGTCCTGAAAGAAATTAGTCTTAAATATTTCTGTTAAATGAAGCAAATGTGTCAGTACTTTTTTTCTCCCCTGTTTATAAACGGCTTCAGAATAAATAGCGTATTCTTTTCGTATTTGGCTACTGTAGAGCAGGTATTTTTCCCAAGGTTTTCCTAATACACATAGATCTGCATCGAGTAGGAAATTGGTGTCCATATCATTAGACTTCTCGTGAGTTTTAGTCGCTATGATTTGTTTCGATATGAGATGGATTTTTTCCGCTGGAATACGTAGCTTTTCAAGCTGTTGTTGAGCGCTATCGGCACTTTTTTCTTCGTTATCTACCGCTGTAGGATTGTATATGATATCGTGATAGAAAACGGATAAAAGCAGCGAATCTCTGTCTTGAATTTTATGTTTTACGGGATTTAGTGCGATAATCATCTCTTCCAGATGATTTAGATTGTGGTAGAATCTCCCCTTTGCCGTATAACATTCTTTAAGCGCTTTCCAGCAGCTCTCTATTAGCTGGTCATCGTTTGCATATTTAGACGCTATATCGTGAAATTTCTGCTTTAATTGCACATTTATTTCTTTTTGTTTAAAAATACAAAATATGCACGGATTATAATATGACTCTCAATACTTCTCGTTAGTCGGCGGCTGTTGATACAAACTTGAGAGCCCTTCTACCATTGATAGAAGGGCTCTCTTAGTACCCAGCGCCGGAGTCGAACCGGCACATCCGAAGATATTGGTGTTTGAGACCAACGCGTCTACCAATTCCGCCAGCTGGGCTTGCTGTATCCTTGTTTGACGATGCAAATATAGGAGATGTTTTAGGTTTTCCAAAAAATATTTTTACAGTTTTTACAAACTGACTGATTTTAACTTATTTATTTTTCTCATATAACTTTTGCTGTTAACATTATTTAACGGCTTAGCATTAAACGTTTCTTCCGTTCCGGAATCTACTACTATAAAGAAACTGAAACAGCATTAAATAATTAAAAAGGAAATATTATGAAAAAGACATTATCATTAGCCGTATTGTTTGTGGGAATTAGTTTAGCCACATTCGCGCAGGAGCAGAAAGATACAGAGCGTTCCTTTAAGAGAGAGCGTAAACATCCTCGGACGGAGCGAAAAATAACAAATCGCACTCCTGAGGAGATGGCAAAGGTAAAAACGGAGCAATTAGATAAGCGTTTGAAATTTACTGACGCACAGCGCACCGAAGTATATAGTGTTCAATTGGAACAAGCAAAACAAGCAGTTGCCCATCGGGATGAGATGAAAAAACTGCAAAGCAAATGGCGTGAAGAAATGAAAGATTCTCAGAAAAAAATGGGAGAGATATTGACGCCAGAGCAACAACAACAATTGAAAGAAAGCTATGCGCAACGTCGTAAGGGAAAATTTAGAGGAACAAAAGGCGAATTTAGAAAAAGAGGAATGATAGAAAAACAAATGCCTGGTACAGAAAATAAGGAAGGCTAATATCGTAGATGTTTTTATGTAGTTTAGTTTTGTGTTAGCGAACAAGGGGGACAATTGTCCCCCTTGTTTTTTTATGTTGTTGATATATATTTGTTACTTTAATATCAGTTAAGTATGTTTGTGTTTAACCAGCATTTGATAAACCTGCTGAATAGCATAATGGAAATATAGGGATGTTTAATGGTATGAAATAAACATGAATTATTTGTTATATTTTACATCATGTTATCATTTTAATTTTGTTTACTATTACCTTTGATAAGACAGTGTTACAGTTTGACGGAATCGATGAAAAATACTGATATTACACGTAACATCTCAACTAAAACGGACGAATTTGTTTTGGTCAACGCTTTGCAGTGTGGTGAAGAAGAGGGTTTGGTCGGTATTTATCGGCTCTATAATAAGCAGATTTTGTTTTTTGCACAAAAATATGTCAAAAATTATCAAATAGCCGAAGAAATTGTTGCCGATGTTTTTGTGAAACTTTGGGAACGGCGGACATCATTTTCAAGCCTAAACCGTATCCGTGCATTTCTATATATTGCCACAAAGAACAGATGCTTAAATCAACTCCGTGGAATAAACCATTATGAATCAATTGATGACATAGGTAATTATGAGGAACTGCCGTATGAGGATGCGGATGCTTTTACAAAAATTGTTCGTACGGAATTATTGAGTATAATTTATGGTGAAGTACAGAAATTACCTGAAAAACAACGAGAAGTTTTTAATAAGACATTTCTAGAAGATAAAACAGCGGAAGATATCGCTAAAGAAATGAACATGGCTCTCCATGCCGTATATACAAATAAATCAAGGGCTTTAGCGGCATTAAGGCAAAGCCTGCGCTTGAAGGACTCTTTATTTCTTCTAGCGTTACTCTCTGCATTATAATATGCTACTCTCAATTTTTTTATTTTTTTTATGTAAGATATTCCCAATTGCTGTGTTTTCATATTAAACACGCGCTATATGCAAAGGATAGATCATATTGTAAACCTTTTAAAAGACTACCTTCTGGGCGACATAGACGAGCAACGCACGGCAGAAATCGAACGGTTGTTTTTAGAATACCCACGTCTCAAAGAAATCATTGAAGAGCTGAATAGCGAAGAGGAATTACAGGAAGCACTATGTACCTATGAAGAACTTTATACCGATGCCTTTCGTGAAAGAGAAGAACGTGTATTAAATAACATACTTTTCCAGGTAAAACATCGATCATCTATATGGAGAACACGTTTATTATGGAGGCGTTTAGCTATCTATTCTTCTGCAGCGGCTATCATCGTACTGGCGTTGTTTGCAAGCATAATATGGAGACAAAGGATTGTAGAGCCAAAAACCACCGAAGAAATGATAAATGCTTTTACACCTGGCGGAAATAAAGCTTCATTAACATTATCTAACGGACGACAGATAAATTTGAGTGATGCTTATTCTGGTATCGTCATAGATGGTCAAATAGGTTATCAAGATGGTTCTTCCCTTTTCGATGAAGGTAGTGTGGCGGAAGATGAAATGCTGACACTTTCTACACCCCGAGGAGGACAGTACCAAGTAACGCTTTCCGATGGGACGAAAGTATGGCTAAATGCAGAAAGTAAATTACATTATCCATATCGATTCTCAAAAGATATACGGACTGTGGAGTTAGAGGGGGAGGCTTATTTTGAAGTGGCTCATCTAAAAGGCTCACCTTTTATCGTAAAAACTTCAAAAGAGAAAGTAGAGGTGTTGGGAACACATTTTAATGTCAATTCTTATCAAGCGGATATAAATTCAACGGTAGCTCTTTTGGAGGGCAAAGTAAAAGTATCATCGGGCGAAGATTATGCCACTGTTTTAAAGCCTGGGCAGCAAAGTGTGATGAGAAAAGGAAAGATGGAAATTCAAACCATCAACGTTGACGAATGCGTAGCATGGAAAAATGGGGAATTTATGTTTAATAATGAAACACTAGAAAATGTAATGAAAAAAGTGGCGAGATGGTATGATCTGGATATCGAGCTTTCTAGTAACCTTAAACATGTAGAGATATGGGGCTCCGTGTCAAGATACGACAATTTTAATACTGTATTGAAGCTGATAAAAATGACAGATGATGGAATTCGTTTCGAAGTAACAGGAAGGAGGGTGAGATTTGTGAAATAAGAATACCTTTTAAATGGAAAATTACCGGGAAAGCTGGCACTAACCCGGTAGTATAGTTCCTAGCCTTAAATAAGTTAAATGAGACAGATTTAATAAACTAAAAACCAAACAAATGTAATGAAAAATTATGTTTTATCGAGGGGGGCACGCCTTTTCTTTCCTCCCAAAAAGTATCTCTTAATCATGAAGTTAATGATGATGTTTCTTCTCTGTATGGTTGTCCAGTTGCAAGCTAGCAGCTTAGCGCAAACCGTGACCATTGAGAAAAAGAAAGTAACCTTTGTTGATATCCTGCGGGAGATTAAAAGGCAAACAGGGTACACGGTTATATGCAACAGTGATATTGTGAATAATACCGGAGTTACGGATGTACAGCTAAAAAATATACCGCTTGAACAAGCACTGGACATGCTGCTGGCTCCAAAACAACTAAGCTATTATATAGAAGGAAAATCTATTGTGGTGAAGAAGGAAGGCAAATCGCGTTATATAGAAAAAGAAGATGATATAGAACAGGTGAACCAGCAGTCCCGAAAAATTGAAGGACAGGTAACGGATGAAAATGGAGTTCCGCTTTCAGGCATCAGCATACAACTCAAAGGAACAACAAACGGCACGAGTACAGGGGAAAACGGACGTTATGCTATGGAAGTTCCGTCTCTTTCCGGCACGCTGGTATTTAGTGCTGTCGGATTTAGGCAACAGGAAATCCCTATACAGGGAAAAACGTCAATTAATATTACACTGTCTTCTACAAGCGGCGATCTAGATGAAGTAGTAGTAGTAGGATATGGTACGCAAAAAAAAGTAAATATTACGGGATCTATTTCGGTAGTAGACAGCAAGCAACTCGAAAACCGTCCGATTACCAATGCTTCTCAAGCGTTGCAGGGTGTGCAGGGAGTGTATGTTAATCAAGCGGGGGGACGACCTGGAGCTGATGGTGCGAGTATTAGAATCCGAGGCATTGGCACTATTGGCGGAGGAGGAAAGTTAAACCCTCTTGTATTGGTAGACGGTGTAGAAATGCAATTTAGAGATGTAAATCCAAATGACATCGAGAGTATCAGTGTTCTTAAAGATGCCGCTTCTACAGCAATTTATGGATCTAGGGCAGCAAATGGAGTGATCCTAATCACGACGAAACTTGGAAAGCAGGAGCGTACAGCTATTGATTATAATGGTTACGCCGGCGTACAAAATGTTACCTATCTTCCGGATCCAGTAGATAATTCGGCAACATTTATGGAGTTATATAATCAGGCTATGGTAAACCAAGGAGGAAACCCATATTATTCTGATGATTTGATTCAGGAATTTAAAAATAATCCGACTAGTATATTGCACCCAAATACCAATTGGATGAAAGAATTATTTAAACCAGCATTGATTCACGAACACAACCTTCGATTTTCTGGGGCAACATCCAAAACGAAATATAATCTTTCTGGGGGATTTATGAATCAGGATGGGGTTTTGAAAGATATGACGGGCGCTAAGAAATATAATATTAATTTACGTGTCCAAACTGAAGTAAGTGACCGTTTTGGTATAGACGGGGGAATCATCGCTAGTCGATGGGATGTAGAAGAGCCATCAGAAGGTATCGGAACTGCTATGAATCGAATTATGCGGATGGTGCCGGTTCAACCTTACGGGAAAATGGAAAATGGAAACTGGCCAGATAGCTGGGTATTAACACCTGGACAAAATTCTTTTCAAAATCCATTAGTGCTGGCAGAGGATAATTACAGGAAAGAAGGGACTAATCGTATCATGGCTAACCTGGCAGCGCATTTTAACTTTACGGAGAAAATACAGTATCAGGCAAGAGGATCGATTAATTATGGTAGTCTCTTGCGTAAGAGTTTTGCTCCAGTGGTGTGGTTGCATGATGTGAAAACCGGTGAACCCACGCGAAATCCGTGGAGTACGACAGGGTATAAAACCCAATACCAAGAAAGTGACCAACGACTTAATTTTACCCATACCCTGAGGTTTGAGGAAAATATAAACGACCAACATAACTTCGCTGCTTTGCTTGGACATAGTATCGAGAAATTCAATACCGAAAATTTTGAAGCGCAGAAAACAGGTTATTTAGATGGTGATTTGGATGAACTCAACGCAGGAACGAGAGACCCTTTTGTGTCGGGCACGACGACCGTCGACGCTTTAATATCTTATTTTGTTCGTTTACAATATGCTTACAAAGACCGGTATCTCTTTGAAGCAAATAGTAGATATGACGGTTCGTCTAGATTTGCAAAGGGAAATAAATGGGGTCTCTTTCCTTCCTTCTCTGCGGGGTGGCGGGTTTCTGAAGAATCTTTTATGTCGGAAGTAAATTGGTTAGATGAACTTAAAATACGCGGCTCCTGGGGACAGATCGGAAATCAAGAAATAGGTAGATTCCAATACGTGAACGCTGTATCTGTTGGATATGGTTACCCTTTCGGTGGAGTTTATAACGGTGGTGGAACGGCGGTAGTACAGTATCGCGATCCTAGATTGAGATGGGAAACGACTACCATGTGGAACATTGGATTGGATTGGAGTTTATTGGGCGGAAAGTTCACGGGAGAATTAGAATACTTCCATAAGAGAACCGACGATATCCTTCGAGATGTCACATTGCCATCTCAAGTGGGATCGTTAGCGGGACCGGTTAGCAATATAGCGACAGTAGACAATAGAGGGTTTGAGATAGGATTAAACTATAATGATCGTATCGGAGACAATTTTAATTATACAATCGGGGGGCATATCAGCCATGTTAAGAATAACGTTGTTGATTTGAAAGGAGAGGAAATTATTAGTGGAGCGAGGATTACCACAGAGGGATCGCCTATTGATTCATGGTATGTCTTACAGACGGATGGGCTATTCCAAACGGATGAGGAAGTCGCTAATTATCCGACTATAGCAGGTCGAGTGGGGCCCGGAGATATAAAATATGTAGATCGTAATAACGACGGTGTCATTGATGGCAACGACAGATATATTGCCGGTGGTACCTTCCCGAATTATACATATGGGTTCAATATAGGATTCAGCTATAAATCGTTATCTGTGAATACAATGTGGCAAGGCATCAGTGATATTTTTGTTAGGCCGAACAACAACATGGCATCTCCATTTAATAATGGTGCTGGTATAACAAAGGAATGGCTTACTGATTCTTGGACGCCGGAAAATAGAAATGCTAGATTACCAAGAGTTACCGCACGCAATCAATATACTGCCGAAAACTTCTCAGATTCAGATTTTTGGTTAGAAGATGCTTCCTATTTGAGATTGAAAAATATACAGATAAACTATTCGTTAAGTCCAGCATTCAATAAGCGATTGGGATTGAGTCGAGCAACTGTTTTTATCAATGCACAGAATCTTCTGACCTTTACAGCGGTTAAATCTTTTGACCCGGAAAGGGATATTTTAGCCACCAATATCGATCAATATCCGAGTGTAAAAATGATGACGATGGGTTTAAACCTTACATTATAAGAGAAATAAGCTATGAAAAAGATTATATATGCAATTTTTGGACTATTTACCGCCTCAGTTGTGGGATGTAGCGATATGCTAGATACTCAACCGACGGACTTTTATAGCCAAGATATATATTGGAAGAATGAGCAGCAGGTGCTAAATGCCTTAACAGGATGTTACCAAGCACTTACCCATGCAGAACTTTATAACGCCCAAACTCCTTTTATGTTTGAGGCTATGAGTCCAAATGCGTTTAATTACGATAATCAACGTAATGCTAACGATTTTGCAGCTGGTGTACACAACGCGACCACTTTAGGCATGAATGATGCCATGTGGAAAGGTTGTTATCGGGGAATAGGTCGATGTAATATGCTCTTGTCTAATATAGATAAAGCTGAAATGGATGAAGATTTAAGAACCAGAATTATTGGAGAAGCAAAATTTCTCCGGGCTTTCTTCTATCAGCGGCTAAACGTACTATTTCACGGTGTGCCTCTGATGTTAGATGAACCTAATCCTGATGAGCACGGAAGCTTACCTAGGAGTACATATGAGCAGGTTCGGGAGCAGATACTGCGTGATTTAGATGATGCCGCTGCATCATTGCCAGCTTCCTATACCAAAGCTGAGGATGGCAGAGCCACAAAAGGCGCTGCTTGGGCTTTAAAAGCTCGTGTTTTACTACAGGATCATCAATACCAAGATGTTGTAAATACGATAGAAGAAATCATAGACTTAGATCGATATGACCTTTATCCAAATTATAATGGCCTTTTCCGAAAAGTAAATGAGGGAAATCAAGAAATCGTGTTTGATATACGTTTTAAAGCTCCAGAACTGGTTAATACATACGATATCATTATGGCTCAATATAGTACACAAGCTCCCGTACAGGGGTTAGTAGATGTCTATCAAATGGTAGATGGCCTTTCTATCGATGAAAGTCCGCTGTATGATCCACAGAAACCCTATGAAAATAGAGATCCGCGGTTTAAGCAATCTATCGTTTATATCGGTGCGCCTTGGCGAAACCGCACAGCTACAAATGCAGATCTACATCAAACCGGTTATACTTTCCGGAAATTTACAGAATATAATGAAACGACATCAGGTACTTTAACGAATTCCGAAACGAATTATGTGGAAATTCGCTACGCTGATGTACTATTGATGTATGCAGAAGCGCTAAACGAGTTGTCAGGCCCGTCCGATGAAGTTTATAATGCAATTAACAGGATCCGATCCCGACCTACTGTAGGAATGCCACCATTAGAAGAGGGACTTAATAAGGAAGAAATGCGGGAGGCAATACGTTTGGAACGACGTATAGAACTAGCAGGAGAGGGTTCTTATTTTTACGATATACGGAGATGGAAAACGATTGAAAAAGAAATGAATGAACCGATATATGATTACCAGGGAAAGTTGATACAGAATAGGAAATTTGTTGCGAATAGGGATTATATATGGCCGATCCCTTACACAGAGATTGATCTCAATCCTGCTCTTGAACCAAACCCTAACTACTGATTGTTAAACGAGGAGGTATGAAAATCTATTTAATAATCGGATCTTTTTTTGCGTTGACTCTCCTGTTTTCGGGAATGGAGTCAGTAAATGACGGACGCAGGAGAGAGCGTCAAGAAGTGATACTTCGATTTGATTTTGAAAATACGGTTGGTAGTAGCGCAGGGCCCTCATTCATAACGCAGGATAAGAATGTGTCGTATGTCCAAGGTCTTGACGGGAAAGCCTTATATGTTTCACCTGATGACTCCAAAAGAAGAATTTTTTTGGAAAATTCGGATGTTCATTTAGATTCTCGTCATGACTTTACGGTCGTGTTTTGGGTGAAGAGCAATATGGATGACGAGCATGCGTCGGTAATTCTTTCAAATAAGGAATTTGATGGTCGAGGGGTAGGGGAACAGAAAAAGAAGGGGTGGGCTTTTTATATGTCTGAAGGAGTTTGGGCATGGAACATGGGGTCGGGGGATCGTCGATTGGCTCATGAATACGAACTGGGTGTGGAAGGTAGGTATGTGTTAAATGATGGTCGATGGCACCAGTTGGCGATGTCATATAATAAAGATAGAGCTGAAATTCGCCTATTTTACGATGGCGATCAGAAAGCCATTTACAATGTTAAAGATGCAACAGGCTTTGATTTTTCGACTTCATTACCTTTAATGATCGGCTCGAATGGGTCAGATTCCAGCGCAATACAGAAAATTCGTAAAGAAGTTGAAGATGGGGGGGCAAAGTTACAGCATTTGGTTGACGAATTTAACCGTTTGGAAGTAGGGAAACTAACAGATGAACAATTTGAAACATTGATTGTCGACCCGAAAGATTTGTTCGAAAAACGGTCAGCCAAATTAGGAAAACAGCGAAATGCTGATCAAACAAAGCTTTTAGAACCGATTATGAATATCAGATCGGAATTGCTGGAGAGTCCATACACGGTACATCAGGTCAGAGATTTCATGCGCGTCGCACCGCTACTGAAAATATACACGTTGAATGATGGGAAAATAATCATTAACGAACAAATTGTAGATGAGATCGTGGTAAAAGAGCAATTTTTCCCCTCGGAGTTTGAAATGGACAATCTATTGATTTGGAACAGAACTTTATCGTCTCAAGAGGTACTAACGTCTTATAAAACGTATTTTAAACAGAAGATGCCTCCGCTGGAAAGAAAATTGTCAACTATCTCCATAGGAAACTGGAATATCCATCACGGTGGAAAACATAATTCCATAAAAAAAGACGGTTGGGATTCCCGGGTTCGCATTGTAGAGATGTTAAAGAAAGCAAACGTAGACATTGTCATGTTACAGGAGACATATTCCTCCGGAGCCTTTATAGCAGATCAATTGGGATTCTATTTTGCTTCGACAATTGACCGGGATTATTTGCATCAGGGAACTAATATATCTGTACTCAGCCGCTATCCAATTAAAGAGATTTATGTTCCAGAAACTGCTACTTTTATGAACGTAGGAGTAAAGATAGCCATTAGTGAATCACAGGATATGTATGTCATGTCAAATTGGTATGGTATGGCTCAGTTCTCCGCAGTTTATGATTTTCATCAATCTAGATTTTCAGAGTCCGACAGTATACCTATTATTTTTGCCGGTGATTTCAATGCTATTCCAGAAGCAGATGGAGGTGAAAGTTTAGGCGCGGAAAAATTGTTGGCTACGGGATTTATTGATGCGTATCGTAGTTTATACCCGGATGTGAATCGGTATCCTGGTTACACACATGAAAACGGACGTCGAATTGATCAACTTTATTATAAAGGCAAAACCTTAAGAAACAATTCAACAAAGGTTATTTCGGAATGGCCGACAGGGTTTCCTTCTGATCATTATTTAATTGTTTCAAAATTTGATATGTAAGCAATAGGACATGGACAGGATAAAAAAAATAACCCTCCTAGTAGGTATCATGGGTGTAATATGGAATATATCCGTGATTGCTCAGGAAACAAACAAAAATCATAAGCAGAAATTGCCCAATATTATCTATATATATGCAGATGATTTGGGCTACGGTGAGATTGAAGCCTATGGTCAGCTTAAAATAAAAACCCCTCATCTAAATAAACTTCGTGAAGAAGGTATGATATTTACAGATCATTATACCAGTGCTCCCGTATGTGCGCCTGCTCGCTGTATGCTACTCACCGGTAAGAACGGAGGGAGTTCCTATATTCGTGGTAATTACGAAATGGGCGGATTTTCTGATAGCTTGGAAGCCGGGCAGATGCCGCTCCCGGAAGGTTGTTATACCCTGCCCAAAATGTTAAAGAAAGCTGGTTATACAAATGGTATGGCTGGAAAATGGGGGTTGGGTATGCATAATACCACAGGATCCCCCCTTAAACAAGGTTTTGATTTTTATGTAGGGTACCTAGACCAAAAACAGGCGCATAACTTTTATCCGACACATTTATGGCTAAATGACGAGCCATTAAAATTGAATAATCGCGAGGTAAATGTGCATAAGCCATTGGACTCAACCAATGTAGTTGACAAAGATTTCGATACTTATATAGGTGACGAGTATGCAGGGGATGTAATGACAGCGCATGCAGTGAAATTTATCGAGGATAATAAAAACCAGCCATTTTTTTTATATCTTCCTTTTCCGCAACCTCATGTTTCGTTACAGGCACCCCAAGAATTTATTGATCAATACATAAATAAGTTTGAAGACGAAAAGCCATACTATGGTCAACAGGGATATGCTCCAAATAAATATCCCTTATCAACCTATGCGGCAATGATCACTTACCTAGATGCACAAATAGGTATAATAATGGATAAGGTAGCCTCATTAGGATTGGATGAAAACACCATCATCATGTTTTCGAGTGATAACGGAACGACCTTTAATGGAGGGGTTCAATCAGCATTTTTCAATAGTGTCTCGGGATTACGTGGTTTGAAAATGGATGTGTTTGAAGGAGGCATCAGGGTGCCTTTTGTCGTGAGATGGAAAGGGAAAATTAAAGCGGGATCTGTTACCGATCTTGTTTCGGTTCAATATGACCTTATGGCTACGTTAGCAGATCTGACAGGACAGGATGCTGGGGATACCGATGGAGTTTCTTTTTTACCCACCTTATTGGGGGAAAATACATCGCAAAATAAACGCGAATACATATATTGGGAATATCCTGAAAAAGGGGGGCAAGTTGCGGTTAGAATGGGTAAATGGAAGGGGGTGAAAGTAAATATCCGTAAAGATACATATGAAAAAGCGCCATGGATGCTCTTCAATCTAGAAATTGACAGAAATGAAACCAAAGATTTGGCAGATGACTATCCCGAACTCGTCAAAACTTTTGATGAAATTGTAAAAAAAGAACATCAGCCAGCTCACATAAATAATTGGGAAATAATACAACCAAAATTCAATAAGTAGTATTTTTCCATTATCCATTACAAAATGAAAAAAAATCTTCTTCTACTTTTCTTTTTATCGTGCCTTTGCCAGGTTCATGGACAGGTACTCTCTGTTGTCCCTTCCGGAGCTTTAATCGCCTGTGGGGAAGACAAAGTTTTGATTATTGATCCGAACAAAGGAAATGATACTACCGCCATCATATGGTCATGGAGTGTTCACGAAGCGAAGGCATACCTACCCGAACGCTATCAAAAATTATTAGTACCTTTTGATGAATGTAAACCTATAGATGATAACACAAAAATTCTACTCACTTCATCAGGTGGGGCAACTTGTATCTTAGATATCGAAAGTAGAAAAATAGAGTTTTACGCGCATACACCTATGGCACACTCTGCCGATATTATTCCAGGTGGCTTCATCGCCGTAGCTAATTCCACACATCCCCATGGAAATAGTTTGGAAATATACCACCGTTCAAAACCGGAAGAATTGATTCTAAAAGATACCCTTTACTCCGGACATGGTGTAGTCTGGCATCCGCAAAAAGAGCGGCTTTTTGTTTTAGGGTTTAATGACATAAGATGCTATAAGATTAAACAAGGAAATGATGGTATCGATTTACAGCTTGATTATACGGATACCCTGCCCGATGATGGAGGCCACGACCTCTCGCAGGTGGATCTCTATAGATTTTTAATCACTACACATCAACATGTCTTTATATACGATATTGATAAACGCGAATTTACGCCATTTGACAAGCTGGATCTGCCCCATGTTAAATCGATTAATTATTCACCGCACAGCGACCATCTGGTGTACACAAAAGCAGAAGAGAGTTGGTGGACATTTAACATCTACTTGCGTAATCCCGATAAGACTGTTCACCTTCCTTTTTTAAAACTTTATAAGGTAAGAGTGGTGGCGTTTTAGGCACGTCTTCATATCCTTTCGATAATTTGAGCAATAAGCGGATAGGTGTTTTCCAATACGGTATCGAAATCTTTCCTCCCAATCCATTTCGCCTCTGTAATATCTTCCTCAGTTTGGGGAATCAACTTTGGGGACTTATTCACACCCATTTCGTACCAATTGGTTTGTTTCAATACAAATTTTCCACGCATCATGTAAGTATGATAGGTTGTTTGAAGCTTTGGGCCTAGGTAATTGATACGGATACCACATTCTTCCTCTACTTCCCGAACAGCAGCTTCCTTCATCTTTTCGTTGTTCTCTACCTTGCCTTTGGGTAGATCCCACTTTCCCAATCGATGGATAAACAAGTATTCACCTTCACCATTTTTGACCAATCCTCCGGCAGCTTTGATAATTTCGGGCTTTTGCGAGATCGATTTGAAAACTTTCTCTATATCGGGGTGTATATATAGATAGGTAATGCCCTTTGTCGCTTTCTGTTTGGATGCTTGAAAAAGTTTTTCAAGATCAATGTCTTGTAAACCAATTGTTTGAACATTCGACAGTTTCTTTGGAAGAAAATCAGCCAAAATAAGCTGAGATTCGTTCATATAAATTTTATAAATTTGTGCCATGAATAATTTAAATGAGGTTGAACAAAAAATTGCTGAATCCTTATTGCAAATTAAAGCAATAAAATTACAACCTAAAAACCCTTTTGTGTGGGCGTCAGGTTGGAAATCTCCAATTTATTGTGATAATCGTATCGCATTATCATATCCGGCAATCCGAACTTATATTCGCCAACAACTATCGCAGTTGATTCAAGAAGAATTTGGAACCGTAGAAATGATATCAGGTGTGGCAACGGCGGGAATACCTCAAGGCGTATTGGTTGCTCAAGACCTAGGTTTACCCTTTACGTATGTTCGTAGTAGTGCGAAAGACCATGGCCGTCAGAATCTTATCGAAGGAGAAGTTGTTAGCGGACAGCGCGTGGTCGTGGTAGAAGATTTAATATCTACAGGCAAAAGCAGTTTATTAGCTGTAGAAGCGTTGCGTGAAGCAGGATGTAATGTAGTAGGACTAGTTTCCATTTTTACTTATGGATTTGACCAAGCGGTTAAAAATTTTGCAGATGCAAAATGTCCTTTTTTCAGCTTATGTAACTACGACGCGCTAATTAAGGTAGCAGTTAACAACGGCTATATTTTGGAATCTGATGTGACATTGTTGGAACAATGGCGTAAAGATCCGTCAGCCTGGACAGGACAATAAAGTATTAAAACCAAGCATATGACCATTATTCAAAACAATGTTGATATTCATAAACCCATAGAAGCGGTTTATGCGTTTTTGGCTGACATGAACAACCATGAACAGCTTATGCCCGACAATATCCACAATTGGTCGTCGACAGAGGACGAGGCTCGTTTTACGATCAAGAATATGGCGAAGCTTGCTTTGAAAATCAGCCAGCGGATAGTGAACAAGGAAATCGTTTGTCTACCTATTGAAGAAGCGCCTTTTGCACTCACTTTACGCTGGAAACTGGAAGATAAAGGTATAGACACCACAAACGCAACGTTTGTGATTGAGGCTGAACTTAATATGATGATGAAGATGATGGCTTCTGGCCCTCTTCAAAAACTAGCCGATCATCAAGTAAATACGTTGAAAAATATATTGGGATAAAACAGTCATTATCTTATAAAAAGTAAATCCCCGGCGAAAGTTGGGGATTTTTTATTTACCGTGATAATTCTGTCATTAATCGGGTAGATGTTTAACAAGACCAAAGAGTTTTGTACATTTGTTGTAAGAGAGTTTATAATCAATCGCTATCAGATGGAATTACAATTAAAACGCCCCATGGCTTTTTTTGATTTGGAAACCACGGGTGTAAATATTGCCGTGGATCGTATCGTTGAGTTATCCATATTAAAAATATCACCAGGAGGCAAAGAAGAGGTATTGACGATTAAGGTTAACCCCGAAATGCCAATACCTGCTGAGTCTTCGATGTTTC
Source organism: Sphingobacterium chuzhouense (assembly GCF_014692525.1). GTDB lineage: Bacteria > Bacteroidota > Bacteroidia > Sphingobacteriales > Sphingobacteriaceae > Sphingobacterium > Sphingobacterium chuzhouense. The sequence continues at coordinate 1,194,471 of NZ_JACNYL010000002.1, read as the reverse complement.
ACGGGATTTATGATGAAGATGTGAAAAATCTTCCACCGTTTAGAGAACGAGCGGAGGAAATTAAAAACTTTATAGAAGACGCTGATTTAGCAGGCTATAACTCTAATAAATTCGATGTACCGATGTTGATGGAGGAGTTTTTGCGCGCAGGAGTGGATTTTTCGTTAGAAGGAAGGGCTTTTGTTGACGTGCAGAATATTTTCCATCAAATGGAACAACGAACCTTGAAAGCTGCCTACAAGTTTTATTGTGATGCACCGTTGGAGAATGCACATACTGCGGAAGCTGATGTACGTGCTACATACGAGGTACTAAAGGCTCAGTTGTCAAAATACGAAGGGGCAATTTTTGAAGATAAACATGGGAATGTGACGACACCTGTAGTGAATGATGTAGAAGCTTTACATCGATTTACCAATTTGAGCAATCCGGTTGATTTTGCCGGCCGCTTAGTTTATGATGAGGACGGCGACCCGTGCATCAATTTTGGTAAACATAAAGGTAGAAAAGTAGTGAATGTGTTTGATGTAGAACCCAGTTATTATGCTTGGATGCAACAAGGTGATTTTCCTCTCTATACAAAAAAGGTGTTGGAAAAGTTATGGAATGCGCATCGACATACAAAGAAAGAACAACAGCAAAATAGTAGGGTGGAAGTAAATAAGGATCGCCCACATAAGGAACAGGTTCCTGCTAGACCCATTACAGAAGATATGCTCAAACAGCTTCAGGGAAAATTTGGGAAATAAGTTTTGAACAACGAAAATAAAATGACAAATACAGAAGGAAGAGAACACTTACAGTGCTTGATTATTGGATCCGGGCCTGCGGGTTATACCGCAGCTATTTATGCAGCTAGAGCTGATTTAAAGCCAGTAATATATACAGGTATTGTTCCTGGGGGACAATTGACACAAACAACCGAAGTAGATAATTTTCCGGGATACCCTCAAGGTATCACAGGTCCCGTTTTGATGGAAGATCTAAAGGCGCAGGCTGAACGTTTCGGAACGGAGGTACGTTTTGGTTATGCGACGAAAGTGGAATTTTCGAAAGATGGAGGGACACACAGAGTAGAGATTGACGGTTCAACTTGGGTATCGGCGGAAACGGTTATTATTGCCACGGGTGCGACTGCGAAATGGTTGGGATTACCTTCGGAAGAGAAATATAATGGATTTGGCGTCTCTGCTTGTGCAGTCTGCGATGGTTTCTTTTTCAAAGGTCAAGATGTGGCGATTGTAGGTGCTGGAGATACCGCAGCGGAAGAGGCAACATACTTAGCCAAGTTGTGTAGGAAAGTATATATGTTAGTGCGTCGAGATGAATTTAGGGCATCCAAAGCGATGGTACATCGCGTAATGAATACGCCTAATATCGAGATCATATACAATACCGAGGCAGAAGAGATATTAGGGAACGAAACAGGTGTTACCGGCGTTCGTGTCATCAACAATCAGACACAGGAAGTGAAACATCTAGACATTACGGGATTCTTTGTGGCAATTGGACATAAGCCAAATACAGAACTATTTAAGGGTATCCTTGATATGGATGAGACTGGGTATCTGATTACAAAACCGGACAGTACCGCGACCAATATACCGGGTGTCTTTGCTAGCGGGGATGTGCAAGATCATGTATACCGCCAAGCGATTACCGCAGCCGGTACGGGTTGTATGGCGGCGTTAGAAGCCGAACGTTATCTGGCAGCAAAAGAAAATTTTGTAGAAGAATAATGCACAGGGGCGCTATTTGCGCCCCTAACTATACTATATCACCTTAAAGTAATGTAAGGCATTCCAGATACCGTCGTTGTCTACATCTGTTGTAATGTAATCTGCGATTTCCTTCACTTCCGGATTAGCATTCCCCATAGCAACGCCAATCGACACGTGCTTTAACATGGTAATATCATTTCCGCCGTCTCCAAACGCCATGGTCTGTGTGATATCTATACCGAAATGCTTACAGAAAATATCTATTCCTACTTGTTTGCTCTGTCCTTTAGGGTTCACATCGGCAAAAAGAGGTGTCCATCTGGAGGCAACCGAATTCGGCATAACATTTTGCATAAAGTCTTCCTCTTCTTCCGGCCCAAGAAATATATTGGTTTGCAAAATACTCGCCGGATCAACTTTGTTCATGTCTACCAAAGGCGGAACAGGAAGGTTCAAGTGTGCGTACATTCCCGCTATTTCCGGTGTTACATCATAAATAGTAATTTCTTTTTCGGACATTAGGGAAAAACTCAACGGACGTTCCTTGGTATAATTCAATACCGCTTTTATATCGTTTGCATGTATAGCTTGTTTAAACAGCACATCACTTTCTTGGGTGACACAATAGCCACCGTTAAAGGTAATAAACCCATCAAAATCCAGAAACTTAACATGATCGATGCTATTAATGGAACGGCCGGTCGATAAAATGACTTTAATTCCTTGTCTTTGCAATTGTTCAATTGCCTTTTGGGTAGAGAGAGGAACTTGGTGTGTCTTGAAACTTAAAAGCGTACCGTCTATATCGAAAAAGACAGCTTTGATTTTAGGATATTGCATAGTACAAAGGTACAATTTCTTTATATTCTCTATCTTTGCGCTATGGATAATTATGCCACCTTTTTTGATAAAATTCGAGAATCTCTTCAACGCGAGGAGTTTATTAAAATTTCCTTGGGAGACTATAATGGAACAGAGCTATATTTAAAGAATGTATATATCAAACCAGTTATTATAAAGCGAGAAAAGAAACTATCATTTGTTTTTCGTTATAAAACACAAGACATTACTCAAAATTTTGAAATAGAGACGGCTATCATGGAGATACAAGGGCTTTTAAAAGTCGAAGGATTTCGAGTAGCAACTTTATTTACGGAAAGGGAAAACCTATTATGTCAATTTACTAAAAAAGGAGTATGGTCTCTTAGGCAAGAGAATCCCACAGCTAAGAAACCTGTTGTCCTTACGCACGATAAACAAAAAGAACGAAAGCTAGATAGCGCTGACAAGGTTTATTTACAAGAGCTAAAGCTGACGGATGCAGCCGGAAACGTGTATAAAAACGCGCAAGATAAATGGAAACAAATTAACCATTATATAGAAATACTAAGTTCTATATTGCAGCGTCTACCGCCTAGAGAGACATTAAATGTAGTCGATATGGGCGCGGGAAAAGGTTATTTGACATTTGCTTTGTATGATTATTTAGTGCATACACTTCAAAAGCGGACTTCTTTGGTGGGGGTGGAGTATCGGAAAGATTTGGTGGAGCTATGCAATCATATTGCCGCCAAATCGAATTTCAAAGATTTGCTGTTTATGCGAGGTGCGATAGAAGATTATCAACCCCAAAATGATTTAGATATTTTAATTGCTTTACATGCTTGTGATACGGCTACGGATGATGCTATAGCTAAAGGTATTAGACACGATGCAGATCTGATTGTGGTTGCACCATGTTGTCATAAACAAATTCGTCGGGAAATGGAAAAGTCCAAAGTGAAAAATGAGCTTGACTTTTTGGTGAAACATGGAATTTTTATGGAGCGTCAGGCTGAAATGGTTACCGATGGGTTACGGGCGTTGATCATGGAATATTTTGGTTATCAAACCAAAGTCTTTCAATTTGTGTCGGATGCCCACACACCTAAAAATGTACTGATAGTGGGCGAGAAAAAAATTGTCGATACCCGAAAACAGCAGGAGATTCTGGAAAAAATAAAATCCACGAAGGCATATTTTGGTATTAGTTATCACCATCTGGAAACATTATTGGAGATGGGATAAAAAAGTGATTTTATAAAGTCACTTTCATCCCACCGTAATAATTCCGAGTAGGAGCGGGATTGAAAAATCGATCCCCAAAAGCGTTAATATCATTGCCTAAGCTATATCGTTCATTCAACAGATTATCCACGCCGGCAAAAAATTGAAGCTGTTGCTTGTTTTTTAAACGCATATTCCATGTTCCTTTGACTTGTACCAAATGAAACTTATCGGAAAATGCATTATTCGCATCATTTAACGGCATGGCGGAAGTGAAATTATGAGAAAGATTCAACCCGAATTTTTTTGGAAAGCTGATTAAGAATGTGTTCGTCCATACCCAGTTTGGTACTGCTGTGACTTTATTGCGAGAAAAATCATTGCCATTTACATTATATCTTCCGAAGCGGTAATGATTGTAAGCAACGCTCGAATGAAGGTTCATCGCTCGGATAAATCTCTCACGTTTAGGGGTTAATATAAATGCCCAAATAGACGCTTCAACACCATTTTGTTTGATTTCTCCCGCATTGAGGTAATACACTTCGCCATTATCATTAAGTTGTTCCACGATTCCATTTTTTATTTTATAATGGTAAATGCTTAAATCGGCAATAAATCGTCTGCTATTTGTTTCTAGACGAGTACCCAGTTCATAATTTGTGCCTGTTTCTGGGAGTAGGGAGCTGTTGATGATCCTATCGGACGGGCGTATTTCTTCGTTTGTAGGCGTAGAATAGCCCTTCGAAATAGAGCCCCGTACAGCAAATCTATCTGTTATTAAATAAGAAGTTGCGATGCGTGGCATCCAGATGCTGCCAAATGTTATGTTACCGCTCGGATTTTCTATTTCAGGGTAATGTTGGCGGTAGCGGACTTTTGAGTGGTTTAACCCTAACGAGCCCTCCATCGTCCAGCGTTGGAATATTTTGGCCATGGCACGGTAGAAAAAGCTATATTGTGTATTGTAGAGATTGTCATGGTCCGCTAGCTCGCTAGCTTTACCTTGCTCATTGCCGAAGTTTTCCATCTCGTACCATCCTTTTTGTCCTTCAAAACCAAGCTGCATTTGCCATTGAAAGTGCTGCATATCTTCGTTTCTGTACGAGAAATACGTGCGGAGACCGAGATTATTCTCCGTTCGATATTCGTAATTGGTAATAAACGGATTTTCGAAATCGGTATTCGAACCAAATATGCTGACGGTATGTGATAACTTATTATTCAGTTGCGCGTGGTGTGCAATTCCACCATAAAATGTTTTGTTATAAATACCGGCTTGTTGTTCTTTAGCACCTGGATTTGAACCAGCCGCCGGACGGGACATGCGTGGATTTTCATCCATTTGCGCTTGTGTCAGTCCGCCAGGCGTACGATAGCCCAAATCACTGTACAAGGCAAAAAAACGAAGTTCATTTTTGGGCGTGTATTTCCAACGATGCGCCGTTTGGAATGTTTTTTTGTTCAAAGCGGTGTTATCGCGGTACCCATCCGATCTTGTAAACGACTGATCGAAAGAGAAACTATAATTATCCGTTACTTTCCGCTGTATGGAGAGCTGTTCTTGAAACAAGCCAAATGATCCGCCGCTTAATAATAGAGAACTATGATTTTTACGCACATCAAAGCCATTCGGGGCTATGTTAATAACGCCACCGGAGTTAGCGCCATACAACGAACCATCGGGGCCTTTAATAATATGTATAGCATTTATAGCTGCCGGGTCTAGCAGGTTTAGATAGGTGTTTCCTCCGGCATCGGTCAGTGGGAAATCGTCTACATATATTTTGGCGTTGCGAATCCCGAACTTAGATCGGATAAGACTTCCGCGCATGGCCAGACGGTAGCTCCCCGGTGAACGTTCTTCCATCCGCACACCTGCCACGGTGTTAATGGCAGGAATTAACGTGGTGGTTTGTTGTGCTTCGATCAAACGTGGGCTGATCGTTTGTGCTGCTGACGTTAGTTCCAGAATAGGTTGCTGGCTGAAATAGGCGTTGATATTGACGGGGTTAATTTCTTGCGGATCCGATATGCTGTCGGTTGTCTGGCTCCAAACAGTAAAAGGAATGTATAATATAGCGGTAAGTAGAAAAAAATTAAATTTCAAAAGCATGTGTATCTAATTTAAAAGGCTTCGTTCAATCCTAAGAATAAACCGCGTTGCCCGAATCGACCAAAAGCGTAGTCAATACATAGATTTGTCCGTGTCGCTTTATTGAACAGCAGACGTAGCCCTGTACCACCAGCTGGCTGCCATTGCTGGAAGAGCTTTGTGCCCAAACGGTCGTTGGCAGTTTGAACATTGGCGAAGACAACTCCACTTAAGAATTGGTTGCGTAAAATAGGGAATCGATATTCCACTTCCGAATAGAAAAAGGAATTTCCCTTGAAATAACCATTGGTATAGCCACGTCCGGTACGAGCAAATGGATCTTTCCCGGTGCCTGGAAGGTCAAGATATGCCTGTCTGCCACCAACATTATACGATCCCCAGTGCCAAAAGGCCAAAACATGATTGGGACGAGAGGAGGATAGCTGCCAGTATTTCCGAAAGTCTGTTTGTAATTGATAGGCACTCTGTGCGCTCCCCATCCAGGCTTGGCTCATCCGCAGAACGATATCCGTATAGATTCCCTTGTATGCGCTGTTTGGGTTGTCACGCGTCATATATTGCCAATTGAACATCAATCCATTATTGTTATAACTTTGTGCACTATACCCTGTAAAGTCGCTATAAACTTCAAGCGGCGTATATTCATGGTCTCCCAGCGTATGGATACTACGTTTAAGCTCAATGAAAACTCCTGCACCTACAAACATACCGGGTAATAATTTTTTATAGATACGTTCATTAAAACCGTATACGGTATATTGGTTGACAAAGCGAGTACGTTCTGGATTATTAAGTGTTTCCTCTTCGGGAATAGCTGTTTCTACTACATTTCCCATACCCATTCCGTAATCCAGCCCCACCATCTTGGCGACAATAATCCCCCCCTTGAGATTCCATTTGTTTTTAGGAGTATAGGTATCATGCATCAGGTAACCATATATAATACCGCGAGTAGTATAGCTTAATGCTGTGGCAAATGTTGACATGGTCGTGTTTTCCGGATCACCTACATATACACCGCCCACAACCTTTGCGCCGATCTGGAAGCCAATACTGGGGTTATAATTGATGTTAGGTAAAATAGAAATTCCCGATGGTTTTCGGGAAATCCTGGTGGTTGTATCGTGACGGACAAACCTGATGATATCTTTTATACCGTCGCCAATATCATAGAGATGGTCAAAATTTCGCGTAACGGTGTCTTTTGTTTCTTGTGTGCTAAGTGTATCTTTCAACACGATTTGTTGCGCAAATAGTCCTGGACAACAGATAATAAGGTAAAATAGGAAGCCCCATTGTTTATACATCTCACAAAAATAAAAATATTTGGTATACTTTTTTTGATATATAGGTTTTTATTCCGCTTCCAAAAGTTGTTTTTCATGTAGCTCGAAATACTCTCCTTCCAAAGCCATTAATTCCTCATGCGTACCTTGCTCGATGATACGGCCTTCGTCCAAGACGAGGATATGATCTGCATTTTTTATAGTAGATATACGATGCGCAATGAAAATAGTCGTTTTATTCCGCATAATACGACTAAGATTATGGAGTATTTCTTCTTCCGTTTTTGTATCAACAGCCGAAAGGCAATCATCAAAAATGAGTATCTGTGGATCTTTAACAAGTGCACGTGCGATAGACACTCGTTGTTTCTGACCACCAGATAGTGTAAGGCCCCGTTCGCCGATAGAGGTCTGAAAGCCGTTGTCAAAATTCATGATGTTATCATAGACGGCTGCATCTTTTGCTGCTTGTTCCACCCTATTCATTTCTAGGGTATCCAGACCAAAAGCAATGTTATTTGCTATCGTATCCGAAAAGAGGAATACCTGCTGTGGCACAAAGCCAATCTGGGAGCGTAAGGTGTCTATTTTTATCTGTTGTAACGGTGTGCCGTCGTAATAAATACGGCCTTGATCAGCGTCATACATGCGCAACAGCAGATTCGCTAATGTCGATTTACCCGAACCCGTTTTCCCGATAATAGCGAGTGTTTGTCCACGTTTTATGTTGAATGAAAGATTTTCTATGGCTTTGATTCCTGTTTCGGGATAGGTGAATGAAAGATTTTCTACAGTTATATCACCTTGAAGTATGGACTCTTTATCACCGTCTTTTATATCGGATGTCGTTTTCAGAAATTCATTGATTCGTTTTTGTGATGCCGCAGCCCGCTGGAACAAAGAGGTCACCCATGCCAGCGACATGGCAGGGAAAGTAAGCTGATTGACATATAGGATAAACTCTGCTATGTTCCCGGCAGTAATCGTTCCATTTTTTACTTCAATACCGCCTACATACACCGTGATAATCGTACTGAATCCGATGAGGAAAATAATTAACGGAAAGAAAATGGCTTGTATGCGGACGAGGTCGAGCGAAACTTTATTGTATAGATTGCTTTCATCCTTAAATACGTCCATTTTTTGCTTTTCGCGTGTGTAAGTTTTAATAACGCGTATTCCTGAAAACGTTTCCTGTACAAAGGAAGAAAGCACGGATAGCTGTCGTTGTATTCTTTCGCTCCGCTGATTAATGATCTTATTGATAAATAGAATAATCACCGATAGTATAGGAATCGGCAACAAAGAATAAGTAGCAAGCTTTGGATTCACATTATACATAGCATAGATAATCATGATAGAAAGCACCACCGTGTTGATCGCGTACATAATAGCCGGCCCTAGATAGTTTCTCACCTGATTGACATCTTCCGTGGCACGGTTCATCATATCGCCTGTATTGTTCCTTCTAAAAAAAGAAAAATCCAGTTCCTGATAATGATTGTAAATCTCATTTTTGAGATCGTACTCGATATGGCGCGACGTGAGGATGATTGTTTGGCGCATAAAGAATAAGAAAATACCCCGCAATAAGGAGAGAGCCAGAACAACGAAACCGAAAAAAAGCAGACTGCTACCGAATACTTGATATACCAAATCTTGTCGGTCAAAACCATCATATAACCTATAAAGGTCGATGTTTTCCTTAACGAGATCAAAAGCTTCCCGGATAACGACAGCCGGTAGAATACCAAAGTAGTTGGATATAACGACGAATAAAACACCCGGAATGAGTTTCCAACGGTATTTGTAAAAGTATTTATTAAGATAAGCCAACTCCTTCATCGGGAACAAATGTAAGGCTAAAATTTGAAAAAATATTCCCTACTTTTGCAGAAGCAAAAAGAACATATAGGTACTTAAGGAATGTTATGGAAGTAAATAATTCTTCTGTTTTCAATAAGATGGCGATTTCTGGTCATCAGAATTTATTTTTCTGCCAAGATAAGGTGGTGGGATTGCAAGCAATTGTTGCGATTCATGATACGACATTAGGTCCGGCGATAGGAGGTGTCCGCATGTTACCCTATGAATCTTTGACAGATGCTGTTGATGATGCACTACGCCTATCGGAAGCGATTACCTATAAAGCTTCTCTTGCAGGTCTGAATCTAGGTGGGGGCAGTGCCATTATTATAGGCAATCATCGAACAGATAAAACGGAAGCTTTAATGCGTCGGTTTGGGAAGTTCATTGAAGGACTTAATGGAAACTTTATTGCTTCGACCGATATCGGTACCACGCAGAAAGATCTAGAGTACATGTTGTCTGAAACGGATTATGTAGCCGGGTTGCCTGCGTCTCTAAATGGAGGTGGAGATACCACGCTCTTCGCGGCGCGTGGTGTATTTTATGGAATTAAAGCGGCTATTAAAGAGCTATATGGCGATGATGGATTAGCTGGTCGCAAGATAGCGGTACAAGGTGTCGGAGGTGTCGGAGAGCAATTGGTGGCCATGTTGCGTGCGGAAAATGCACGTGTTTACGTATCGGATATGACGGAGGAACGCAAGATGAAGATTGCCGCGAAATATAAAGCGGAGCCGATTACCTACTCCACCAGTTTCGAACTGGATGCTGATGTATATGCACCATGTGCTTTGGGTGGGACGGTAAATCCTGAAACCGTACCACGTATGCGTTGTCGGATTATTGCCGGGTCAGCAAATAACCAATTAAAGGAAGAAGAAGAAACAAATAGACTGCTTAAAGAACGGAATATCTTATATACTCCTGATTTTTTAATTAACGCAGGGGCATTGATTAGTTGCTATTCAGAGTTAGAGGGATACGGTAATGACCGTACAGAAGCATTAATTAAAAATATCTATAACGCGACCCGTCATGTCATCCAAAAATCTGTTGAAGACAATATTACTACATACGAAGCTGCTAAACAATTAGCAGAAAAGCGTATATTTGACATCAAGAAAATTAAATAGGTGAGTTTGGAAAGTATAATACGTTCTTATTTATATACAATCGTTCTTTAAATTAAATTATGCTTAATAGAAGGCACCTTAGGGTGAAAGTTATGCAAACGCTGTATGCGTTTAGTTTATCACAAGATAAACAAGTGAAAGATTTCGAGAAAATACTGTTAACCAGTGTTGACGAAGTTAACCAGATGTATATTTGGACACTGAATCTACTTGATGAAGTTGCTGAATATGTACTAATTGATGCAGAGGGGAGAGCTAATAAATTTTTGCCGACCGAAACGGATAAGATCTATACGACAAAATTGAATAGCAATAGTTTTATTGAATCACTACGGCAAAATAGAACCTACTTGGAAAATGTAAAGAGGTACAAGGTTTCCTGGACGTTCGATCCCGAAATAGTTCGTTCTATCTTCGCACAATTGAAAGATTCACCTGAATATATGGCTTATCTGCAGCAGGAAGATAGATCTATTGCTGCGGAGAAAGATATTATCAAGTTTATCTTCAAGAAAATCATATTGAAATCGCCCGAAATTGAACAGGCTTTCGAAGCGAAGTTTATCAATTGGCCGGTGGACAGGGAAGTGCTACAGGCTATGGTGGCTAAAACGTTTAAAAACTTCAGTAGTGAAAATCCGGCACAAAACAAATTGGCGGATTTAACACCTAGTTGGGAAGAGGACGGGGAGTTTATCGTTGAACTCTTAAAGCAGACTATCCGCTACGGCGATGAATACCAGCAGTTGATTTCTGTTAAGACGAAAAACTGGGAAGCTGATCGTATTGCATTGGTCGATACGCTATTGATGCGTATGGCAATTTGTGAGTTAATTAACTTTCCAACAATTCCGGTAAAGGTTACAATTAATGAATATATAGAGCTTTCAAAAGCATTTAGTACGTCTAAAAGTAATACATTTATCAATGGCATCTTGGATAAGATCCTTGCAGAGTTGGCACAACAAGGACGTATTCAGAAAACGGGTAGAGGTCTACAAGGGTAAAGTTGTAAAAAAATAAACGACGTAACAACTTAGCAAATAAACAATAAAAATACAATGAATATACTAAAATCATTTTTTGTTTGTGGGTTATTAGCAATCTTGATTTCCTGTGGAAATTCAGGGAATAAAGAGGAGCAATCAACAGCTACGTTAGCTAATGAAGCAGCTAAAGGGGGTCAAATTGAATTTGCTGAATCTGTTTTTGATTTTGGACAGGTGAAAGAAGGTGAAGTTGTAGAACACGAGTATACATACACCAATACCGGAACAGCTCCCGTAATCCTGTCACAAGTTTCTGCATCGTGCGGTTGTACAACGCCCTCATACACGCAAACTCCTGTTCTTCCTGGTAAATCTGGTGAAATAAAAGTGAGTTTTGATAGCAATGGGCAAGTAGGTACACAGCAAAAAATTGTGACGATTGTTTCCAATGCTGACAATCGGGTCACCACTATTCAGTTGAAAGGTGAGGTTTTGCCGAAATAAGAGCATAATTGCTTTTAGTAGATAATTTAACATGTAACTTTTAATTTTATATATAATATGATAACTACGTTATTACAAGCGGCACCCGGAGGCGGTGGATTGATGAGTTTCTTACCTATGATTCTGATTGTTGTGGTATTTTATTTCTTCATGATCAGACCACAGATGAAGAAACAAAAGGACCATAAAAAATATATTGAGGAATTAGGTGTGAACTCAAAAATCGTGACAACAGCGGGAATCCACGGACGTATTGTGGAAGTTAGCGAGACGACTTTCTTAGTAGATGTAGGTTCGGGTGTGAAAATCCGTTTCGACAAATCTGCTGTTGCTTTAGACGCTTCCAGAGCGGCGAACGGCGAAACTGTAAAGAAATAAGTTTTTTATAGACTTGATTTTTGAAAAAGGAGATTGTCTCAACAGACAGTCTCCTTTTTAGTTGTCTTTTACTATTTTTGTGGTTATGGCACAACCCCGCTTCACGAAAACAAAAAGGCGAAAACTCGCAATATTTTTGCGATGTTTAGTCATCTCCTTTATCGCGTGGTTGTTGTTTGCCGTTTCTACCGAGCAGACATTTCGTATCGATGCAGGTATTTCCTATGTGAATATTCCGGAGAACAAGGCGTTTCATCCATTGCAATCAGATACGGTTAGTATCCGGATGAGAATGAGTGGTTGGAAGATGTTCGTGAAAAGACTTCGACCCGATACACCACACATCCAAGTTGATCTAAGTGGATTGAGAACGAGGAATTATATTGTTTTTGCAAATCAATTGGGATACATCAATCGACAATTTCCAGCAGATAACCAAGTGATTGGTGTGATACCCGACACATTGTATTTTGATTTTTCTAAGCAAACACAAAGAAAGGTACCTATACGTCCGTTATATGATATACAATTTAAGAAGCAATATGGCATTATAGGCGATACCCGGGCAAATCCCGAATACGTCACGGTAACTGGGCCATTGGAGGATGTTGCCAATATCGATTATTTGGAAACCGATACCATTCGAGGTAGCGAGGTAGCAACGGACGTGCGCACAATCGCCTATTTGAATAAACATCAAAAGAACAACATAACAATCTATCCTACATTTTCAGAGATTACCATTCCGGTGGGGGAAATTACGGAAAAGGTGATTGAACTGCCGCTCAAAGTGGAAAATGCTTCGCGGTATACTTCCGTCCGGATTTTACCTAGCAAGATTAAAGTTACGTTTTTGGTATCGTTGAAAGATTATAATAAATGGTCGTCGCGAGATTTTGAGGCTGTGGTAGATATGGAAAATTGGGAAAAGAATAAAGTACAGAATCTACCGGTAATCCTAACAAAAGTGCCCGAACACTGTCATGTTGTTAGTATAGAGCCACAGAATGTTGATTTTTTTGTTAGAAGATAGATTATGGGGTTGAAGATCGGTCTCACCGGAGGCATAGGTTCGGGAAAGAGTTACGTAGCGAAAGTTTTTAAAGCGCTAGGTGTGCCCTTTTATGATGCAGATAAAGAAGCGAAAGAATTGATGAATACCAATTCAGCTATTAAAAATGCATTGATATTGGAATTTGGTAAGCAGGTTTATGATATCGAAGGGCATCTGGATCGTGCTTATCTGGCTTCACAAGTGTTTCGGGATAAAGAGAGACTGGATAAACTGAACGCCATTGTACACCCTATCGTAATCCAACATGGAGAAGATTGGGCACTATCACAAAACTTTCCGTATTCATTGAAAGAAGCAGCACTGCTTTTTGAAAGTGGTTCATATAAAAAACTAGATTATACTATCTTGGTAACAGCACCGACAGATATGCGTATCGCACGTGTTATGCAACGAGATACGATAACTAGAGAAGAAGTATTGGATCGTATAAACAAACAACTGCCAGACGAAGAAAAGCAAAAACTCGCGGACTTTATTATCGTAAATGATGGATTAACGCCTTTACTTCCGCAGATATTACCGCTACACAAGCAATTTCTAGAAGGGCAAAAAACATGAAGGAGATTTTCGAGGATTTTTTAATAAAAGATGATATCGGCTATTATTGTCGGTATGGTGATTTTTACATTGATGCGATGTATCCCGTTGCAAAAAATATCATATCGCATGCGCACGGTGATCATGCTACCAATGGACATAAAACGATGTATGCTACAGCTGCTACATTTGCATTTATGAAAAATAAGTTCCCGAAAATAGCAGAAAATAGTCTTGAGGTCGTAACCTTCGAGCACACCTTTAAACTAGGAAATGTAAATATTACTTTTTTTCCTGCCGGACATATATTAGGTTCTGCACAAGTGTTGATGGAGTGTCAAGGAGTGAAGTATCTATATACGGGTGATTATAAATTACAGGAAGATGCTACTTGTGAACCAATTGTATTGACGCAGGCTGATGTCCTGATCACTGAATCGACCTTTGCCAATCCTGCCGTCTCACATCCGGACGTGGAGAAAGAGATCCTAAAATTGAAAGATAGGCCAAGTAACATTATGTTGGGGTGCTATACCTTAGGCAAAGCACAGCGACTAACAGCATTGATAAATGACTTACTGCCGGAACGAGAGGTATTGGTACATCATAAAATGTATCCTGTTCATAAGCTATATAACGAGTTAGGATACAAACGACTTTGTTATACCTTATATAATCGCAAAGCAATGAAAGACGGGAGCACCAACAAAATTTATTTGGTTCCACCGCTTACATTCAACAGTTATTTTAAGGCAAAAAATGTATTGAGAGCATTTGCTTCCGGTTGGGAGCGGTTACAAAGACAAAATGATATTGAATTATATATCTCCGATCACGTAGACTGGAAGGACATTTTGTATTTCATTGATAAAGTAGATCCGAGACAGGTATGGACAATCCACGGGGATGGAAGATATTTAAAAAAACATTTCGATGGAAAGCTTATTGTCCGCGATATATTATCGGCTTAATAAAATCGGCATTTTTCTTGTAGAGCTTTAGAAGGAAAGAAAAAGCATTAACGTATGAATCGATTTTTTAAGACAATAATTGCTGGATGGGGAGCTAAAAAATTAGGGCTTGGCTGTTTTGGAACAATTATAGCATTTATTATTATTTATTGGCTTTTAGGATATTTATAATAGGGCAGTGCATAACCAATGCACCGCCCTTAAATTTAGTGCTTAAAATGTCTTACACCGGTGATAACCATCGCCACACCCTTTTCATTGGCCATTTCAATAGATAGTTGATCTTTAATAGAACCACCCGGTTGTAATACAGCTGCTACGCCTGCATCGCCCGCTATTTCTACGCAATCTGGAAATGGGAAAAAAGCATCAGAAGCCATTACACTCCCGTTAATATCGAAACCAAAAGATTGTGCTTTTTCTATAGCTTGTTTTAACGCATCGACACGTGATGTTTGCCCAACGCCGGAAGCGACCAAGGTATTGTTTTTGGCAAAAACGATTGTGTTCGATTTGGTATGTTTTACAATTTTATTCGCAAAATATAAGTCATTCAATTGTTCCGCTGTTGGCTGAATCTCAGTAACTGTAGTCATCGCTTCAGGGCCCTCTACTGTATGATCTTTGTCCTGTACGATAACGCCATTCAATAACGTTTTGAACTGCTCTTTAGGTAGTTGAACATCTTTGCGTTTTAAAATGATACGGTTTTTCTTTGCCGTTAACACATTTAAAGCACCCTCAGTATAAGATGGAGCGATAAGTACTTCAAAGAAAAGGTTATTGATTTCGTTTGCAGTTTCCTGATCAATTTCCCCATTGGTAATCAATACACCCCCAAACGCCGATACAGGGTCACATGCCAGTGCATCTATCCACGCTTGTTTAATAGTAGGACGTGAAGCCACACCACAAGCGTTTGTATGTTTTAGAATGGCAAACGTAGGATCGTCAAACTCATCAATGATAGCAACGGCTGCGTCTACATCTACCAAATTGTTGTAAGAAAGCTCTTTTCCATTTAACTTGTCGAACATTGCGTCTAAGTCACCGAAGAAAGTTCCTTTTTGATGTGGATTTTCGCCGTATCTCAGTGTCTGTGCCTGTTGCACCGACTGCTTGAAAACAGAAAGCGGACCTTCTTGATTAAAATAGTTAAAAATTGCGGTGTCATAGTGCGAGGACGTGTTAAATGCGCGTTTTGCAAATTCTTTACGCTGTTCCAATGTCGTTTGTCCATCTTGTGCAGCTAACATAGCTTCAAGCTCTTGATAATCGCTTTTAGAGGAGATAATCACCACATCGTTAAAATTTTTAGCAGCGGCACGAATCAAAGAGATACCGCCAATATCAATCTTTTCGATAATATCTTGTTCGGGAGCACCAGAAGCTACGGTTTCTTCGAATGGGTAAAGATCCACAATAACAAGGTCAATTTCAGGAATTTCGTACTGTGCCAATTGTTCCTGATCACCTGCTAAAGGCCGACGTGCCAATATACCTCCAAATATTTTCGGGTGTAATGTTTTTACACGGCCACCGAGAATAGAGGGATAGCTGGTCAAATCTTCGACTGCGACAACGTCGACGCCCTGTTCACGGATAAATGCTTCCGTACCACCTGTGGAGTAAAAAGTGACTCCGTATTTATTTAGTAGTTTAATCAGGGGGGCTAAGTTGTCTTTGTAATATACCGACACCAAAGCATTTTTAATTTTAACAGGATGATTCATATGTATAAACATTGTTTTTTAAAGGTCATATGGAATGTCCGGATTTCCTACGGAGAGCTCGCTAGGCTCGGTTATACTCATTCGCATTTGTATTGTAGCAAACATGGATATTTCATTGCCCTATTTTTGGAGTGACAAAGATAAGAATTTAAGTGGTGGAAAAAACATTGCCTTTTAAATTTCAAGGATATTTTCTACATTTAGCCGTAGTCGATAAAAATTCAGATTCTTTCATATAGTCATAATTTACCAATATGCATATTAAAAATAGAAATGTAATTAAAGTCCTTTGTTTTTCAGTTTTATCGTTTTTTGTAGCATGTGCTGATGTAGCTGATACGACCCCAAATACGCTAAGCGAAAATGAAAAAGAGGAAGGGTGGGAATTGCTTTTCGATGGACGATCCTTGTCTAATTGGCATGTTTATAATCGAGGGAGTGTACCATCTGCTTGGGTGGTGCAGAACGGTAGCCTTTATTGTAATCCCAATAGCGATCTCAAAAAGGGAGATCTGGTTACGGATAGGGAATTTGAAAACTATGAGCTGATATTTGATTGGCAACTGGAGAAAGCGGGAAACAGTGGTGTTTTTGTGAATGTTCAGGAGGAACCAAATATCGACGCCACGTACCATTCAGGGCCGGAATATCAACTTTTGGAAGATTCGCATGCCAATTTTGACAAACCGTTGAAACGGTCGGGTTGCCTATATACTTTTTTTCCGCAGAAGAACTTTGTCAACACTAAAAAGGCAGGGCAATGGAACCATTCGCGAATTATACAAAAGAATGGAAAAACGGAATTCTATCTTAACGGCAACATGACGGCTCAAGTAGATTTCAACTCCACAGCATGGAAGAATTTAGTTATTAGAAGTGCATTTAAAGATTATCCAGAGTTCGGAAAACACAACAAAGGACGTATCGCCTTGCAAGACTGGTCGCGGGGAGTGTCTTTCCGAAATATTAAGATAAGACCGCTGTAAAATAGGTAATGATTAAAACGAAATGAGAAAAAAACATATAGCTGGCGATTATATTTAATCGAGTTTTTACAGTTATTATTCAATTATTCATAAAAATCCAAACGGGATGGCCGATAATAAAGAACTGCAAGAATTAGCTTTGCAATTACGACAACCACAAGGTGACAAAGGTGTTAAAGTTGCTGAAATGATGAATGAAACGAATATCAACATGACGCTTCATTCCATAAAACGACTAGAGCTGCAAGATGGGCAGCGAATATTGGAACTTGGACACGGCAATTGCGGTCATCTTACACAATTGCTCGAACAAAAAAAGGACCTAAGCTATTACGGTTTGGAAATGTCTGTGCTCATGCAAGAAGAAGCACAACGCTTAAATCCGCAATTTCTGGATAACGGGCAGGCTAGCTTTTATTTATATGATGGCGTACATATTCCATTCGAAGACAATTTTTTTGATAAAGTTTTTACAGTAAATACCGTTTATTTTTGGGATGACCCAAGGGCACTGCTAGCTGAGCTTTATCGTGTAATAAAACCGGGCGGGGTATTAAATATTACTTACGCTCAAGGTGATTTTATGAAACAACTGCCTTTTGTTGAATTCGGTTTTACCCTTTACGACGACGAAAAAATTAAAAAGCTTTTCGATAATACGGCTTTTCATCCTGGAGGGATAGAGACACAAACAGAAATTGTTAAAAGTAAAACAGGGGAAACGGTGGATAGAGCGTTCACAACGATTACGATGAAGAAATAAACCTGTCGGTATTACAGCTGTTTAAAGCAATAGGAAATTTATATCTTCTTCAATTATATTTCTTCAATAAATTCTCGATGATTTTTGGAAAATATTGATGCTCTAACTGTTGTCCTTTAAACTTGATGATCTCCAACGTGTCGTCCGCTTCAATCTTGAATTTTGCTTGATGGATAATCTCACCTTCATCGAAGTTTTCATTAACGAAATGGATAGTGATGCCGTGTTCTTCATCGCCAGCTTCTAGAACAGTCTTATGTACTCTATCACCATACATTCCCTTGCCGCCATACTTAGGAAGTAAAGCAGGGTGGATATTGATGATTTTATTTGGGAATGCTTTTAAAAGATTCTCCGGAACTAACCATAAAAAGCCAGCTAGAACAACGAGGTCTATTTCCAAACGTTTTAAAATATCTATGATTTCATCCGTTTCATAAAAAGTTTTCTTGTCGAAAACATGAGACGGGATTTCAAAGTTATCCGCACGTTGTAGAACATAGGCTTCAGGATTATTGCTCAACACTAAAGCTACTTCCGCCAGATTGGAATACTTAAAATGCTCCATAATTTTCTGTGCATTCGAACCCGAGCCGGAAGCAAAAATAGCAATGCGTTTTTTCACGATAATGTGTCTTTTATTTATTAAAGTTGATTTTTACCCAAACTTAGGTAATTTTTTGGATACTTTTGAGTGTGCGCCCATCTTTATGGTGGGCTTTGATCTACTCGGCTAACAATTTCTCCATAATTTCCGTACTGATTGGAGATACGCCTTCGGAGGCATTGGATAAAATGACCACGGCTGTTTTCGTATCAGGAGAGAGCCCGACGAAAGAGCTGCTACCTGCTGTTCCACCGGTGTGGTGGAAGTATATGATACCGTCCCCCATCATACTTATACGCCAAGCTAACCCAATGTCCATATTTTCAGGTGTGAAAAAAGTAAACTGTCTTGTCAAGGCCATTGCCTTCTGCAATTCGTTTTCTGGCATTTTAAATTGCTCGACCGCAAATAGCATAAGATCTCTTATGTTGGATTTTAGGCTGCCAGCTCCGATCAAGGCTTCCCAATTCCATAATGGTGTTATATTTCCATCTTTATCTAAACCTGGAAGAACTATCTGTTGTTTTTTTACATCTGGTTTATCAGTAGTATTGCCAAGCTGTAAAGGTTCCAAAATCGTTTCCCGTAAGCCCTGCATATAAGGTTTTTTGCAGATAATAGCGATTAGTTCACCTAACAAGCCATAGCCTAGGTTGCTGTATTCATACTCCTCGCCCGGCTCTCGCGATGCTTTGTAATTTGTCAGAAAGCTGAAAAGCGCTTTTCGGTCATAAGTCGCAAATGGATCCTTCTCATTGTATCCAACAACGCGATTCCAGTTATCTGCCATGCGGGGAAGCCCCGAAGTATGGTTGGCTAAGGTTTTGAACGTAATTCCTTTTAATGCTGGATTGGAAGAGACCGAATCGGGCAAAAAAGGTAGTATAGGGTCATCCAACTGGATAATATCCTTTGTGACGAGATCAGCAAGTAATGTCGCAGTGAATACTTTCGTGATTGATCCAATTTCATATAGCGTGTTTTCTGTAGGAAGTGTATTGTTTCCTTTTTCCGTTTCACCATACAGAAATGTTTTGTATTTATTTTTGTGAAAAATCGCTACCGCCAAAGATTGGGTATTCCCTTTTTTGATGTAGGTGTTGGCTATCGAATCTATATAGAAGTCTAAGGGAGTTTCGGTTTCTACCTGACTGATCACCTCGTCTTTTTCCGGTTTTTCAACTTCTTTGGTACTGTTGTCAGCAGCTGTAAAAGCTAATGCAGTATAACGAAACGTACTATCTACGGCTAATTTGGCCAGCAATTGACGCTCCGTTGTAAAAGATACCCGATAAGTAGCAGTCTGGCCTTTAAAATCTTCCACTTCTACATCTGTTATTCTACCTAGTTGATAAAGGTTTTGTAGCATAAAGGCGAGTTGGTCTTTGCTAACCTGTTTCCTAAAAGCTTCAGAGGCTAAGTTGTAGATGGAATCTGTCATCTGTGTGTTGATGAAAAACTCTATTTTATTGAAAACTGCCCGATTGGCTTCTTCTATCCTTGTTTGTCCCAGTCCCGTCAGCGCAGTGCACATTAACAGTAAGAAAAATAACTTGCGAATCATACCGCAAAATTACATAAACATATGTTTATAAGCCAATGATTTGTTTCAAACGAGCGTATCCCGATTTACTGATATTGATTTTTTCGCCTGTTAGCAAAGTAGCGATGTAACTTTCTTTTTCCATCGGTTCAATTTTTGCAAGCTGATCTACTTTCGCGATAAATGAGCGATGTACCCTCACAAACTGTTTTGGGTCTAATTGTTTTTCAAAAGAACTCATTGTTTTATTCTTCAGGAACATACCGTCTTTCGTGTGGATTTTTACGTAATCGTCATAAGCTTCCAGAAAGGTAACCTGCTGTACGGGAATAATCTTAATCTGCGAGCCGTTTTTTACAACAATGCGCTCTAAGGCTTCTTCTTCTCGAGCAGCTTCTAATTTTGCTGAAGTTTCTTTTGGCGTGCTGCTATGATGGTTATTTCTGAATTTTGTTAACGCCTGTTCGAATCGGTCCTTATTGATGGGTTTTAAAAGATAGTCTATTGCATTTTTTTCAAAAGCTTTAATAGCAAACTCATCAAATGCGGTCGTAAAGATGACATTAGGCATTTCATCGAGAATCTCTAACATCTCAAATCCAGTCAGTTTTGGCATTTGAATGTCTAAAAAAATGAGATCAGGATGTACTTGTTGGATCATTTTCGCACCCTCAAAACCATCTCCGCATTCGGCCACTATTTCGACATCGTGATGTTGTTGTAAATATTCGGAAATAACCATGCGTGCTAAAGGTTCGTCGTCTATGATGATAGTCTTAATCATATTGCGGAATTTTTAAGGTTGATATAAATGTATTTTCATGAATAGAGGTCTCCAATAAATCTGTACGGCTATAAAGCAAAAACAAGCGGCGTTGAATACTGGAAAGTCCAAATCCTGTACCTTTTCGACTCTCAAACTGATCAGAATCAAATGGATTGGTAATCGTGATATATAGCATGTAGTTTTCTATCTGGATATCAATCGTGATTTCCACTTTCCCTATGACGTTATATAAGCCGAATTTAATGGCATTTTCCAGTAGCGGTTGAATAATCATCGAAGGAACTTTAGCTTGACTTGCCTCTTCCTGTAAATAAAAAGTTGTCGTTAGCCGGTGCCCGAAACGTACTTTCTCTATGTCAAGGTATAGCTTTAAATGGGCGATTTCGTCTGCAAGCGGAATTAACTGCTTATCATCCTTCCGCATCGTGCCACGTAAAAAATCAGAGAGTTGAAACGTCATATTACGAGCTTCATCTGGCTTGATGCCGATAAGAGCAATGATCGAGTTAAGACTATTAAACAGAAAATGAGGTTGAAGCTGTTGCCGTAAATTATACAGTTCTGCATCCCTTAGGATGCGTTCGGATTCTTCTTTCCTCTTTTTATTTTCCTCGTATTCTTCTTGAATGTTCCAGAACACATTAATAATCGTCACACAAAGCAACAATAGGAAGTTGATGATAAAGCGGTACGGTAAAATCTGATAAAAATGTGTAAGCGAGAAATCGTCAAAAAATTGGTTTAGGAAAAATATAGACAATCCAATGCTCACCACGGTCAATACCAAACAAATTAAGATAATCTTGACGTATTGGTTTTTACGTGGCAAATAAAATTGCAAGGTACTATAAATAAGGTAGCAACAAATAGTTATGGAAAGTGCGCCAATGATGGGTTCATAGGGTGTAACCGCTTTCGGGCTAAAATCCCACCACAATAAAAAATAAGAAACAGCGAAGTATAAAATACAGATTGTCCATGCACTAACATGGATTAAACGGTTTTTTGTCGTTAGTTTAAACGTCATATTACCTTAGCTGTTTTTTATAGTGATGTTTCCGAAGATCGACGTACCGGTAATATACAGACATTTGTTCTGATCTTTTACGTTGGTCAATATGACACGACGGTCATCGTTCTCACTCAAGATACAAGATGCCGTCGTCGCCACCACCCAGTGGGGGGGCACGATAATCTTGGTGCTTCCAAATAGTTGAAACACATCTAAAGCAACCGGCTGTTGTATATCAGCCTGTAATAAATTGATTTCGGTGCTGCCGAAGAGATTGGTCATCGTGCCTCCGAGAAAGTTCTTTGAAAAAATAATCTTTTTCGCGTAACCAAATATAGATTCGACCTTTATATAATTTTCACCTTCATACGTGTATGTTCGTTTTGTTTGTTGTTCATCACCTTTATATGTATCACGTGCCTCCTCAAATGAAGACTTAAAGGCATCGGCAGGTTCATTTCCGATATCCACGCGCTTATCCCAATCAAATTCATCTTTATCTGTGCCCGGCGGAGTATGTGGTGGAATAGGCGGAGCAGGATGATTGCGGTTTCGAACGATGAAATAAATTCCGATAGCAATGGCCAATATGGGGATAACAACACCGCCAAAAGAAAAGTCGAGTAATCGTCTGAGGAGGAAAAGTCCACCAATAGCAATCAAAATGATAGACGATTTCTTTTCAAATTTCGAATTTACGCCAATCACGATCCCGATGATAATTAAAATCATCTCCCAACCAAAGATGTTCCTAGGAAACGGAAAACCCAAATCAAGATTACGCATTAAGAGGACAATGCCCAAGAATACAATCGCTGCCCCAATGATATTTGCGCTTTTATTATTACCGCGAGGCGGGATAGGAGGTGGTGTTTTATGATCTCTTTCTCTTTCCATTACTACTTGTATTTTTATGTTTGATTCAAAAGTAATGCAATACTTAATAATACGTTAGCCAAAATAGGCAATACAATGCACTTTTTCGGTAAACACCGTTCTTTTTTCGGTGAAAGTTTTTAAACATTTTTTCTATTAAATTTGGAAACATGAAATTAATTATTATATATTTATAGCGAAAAAGGATTTAAACTTAAATACTTGCAATACTAATGGGAGATTTTGAAAACAAAGAGCGTGAAGAGGTATTTTCAAAAAAGGTGAGAGCGGGAAAACGTACTTATTTTTTTGATGTAAAAGCAACTCGTTCTAACGATTACTACGTAACCATCACGGAAAGCAAAAAACGTTTCGAAGATGGGCAATTTATTAAGCACAAGATTTTCTTGTATAAAGAAGATTTTGAGAAATTTGCTGAAGGGTTGACAGAGGTTGTGGACTATATCAAGGCTAACCAAGACGTTGTTGAAAAACGCTACGAACCAAATCAAGAAGACTCAG
The DNA here is from genome assembly GCF_014692525.1 of Sphingobacterium chuzhouense. Taxonomy (GTDB): domain Bacteria; phylum Bacteroidota; class Bacteroidia; order Sphingobacteriales; family Sphingobacteriaceae; genus Sphingobacterium; species Sphingobacterium chuzhouense. Next base: position 1,171,017 of record NZ_JACNYL010000002.1, on the reverse strand, counting down.
CTGAATATGCGCAGAAAGACGACTATTCTTTCTAACGCATTCCAACGTAAAAACATATGGAGCCACTATTAAGTGGCTTTTTTTATTATATTATTGTTAATTTCGTGGCGTTATCAGCATCCATTATGAATAAGATTTTACTAAAATCACTTATAGGGCTTCTATTTGTTACCCAATTACAGGCTCAGAAGAAAACGTTGAGCTTTGCCCAAGCATGGGGGCAGGAAACTTCGGTCACGAAACCGATCAACCAATATACTGGTTGGGCGGATAATTATCATTATATTGAACGTGATGTTACGGACGGCAAACTTTATCAAGTGCATGTAAAAACCGGTAAACGCATAGCTTATACGCCGCCGGTTAAGTTGGATACAGAGGTGTTTATTAAAGATAAAGATATTTATATCCGTTACGGAAATGATCTGGATAGACGCTTAACACAATCCCCCGACATAGAAGAAAAGAATCCAACATTGTCGCCAGACGGAAAATATGTAGCATTTACGCGGGATAACGATTTATATAGTGTGAAAGTAGACGATGGAAGTGAAGTTCGTTACACGTCAGACGGTACGGATGTTATTTACAATGGTTGGTCATCCTGGGTATACTATGAAGAAATTTTGGGTCGTCCAACAAATTATAAAGCATTTTGGTGGTCGCCAGACAGTAAGCAATTGGCTTTTATGCGTTTTGACGACACACAGGTGCCGATGTTCCCCATTTATGTCTCTACTGGACAACATGGATATTTGGAGGAAACGCGCTATCCGAAGGCGGGGGATCCTAATCCCGAGGTAAAAGTAGGTTTTGTGAAAGTGGAAGGGTCGCCGGTCGTTTGGGCAAACTTTAACGAGAAAGACGACCAATATTTTGGAGAACCTTATTGGAGTTTTGATAGTCAATCTATTATGGTACAGTGGATGAACCGCGACCAGACAAATCTGAAATTCTATTCCGTGGATCCAACTAATGGCAATAAAAACGAGATATACGATGAAAAACAATCAACTTGGATTAACCTTGATCATAGTGAACGCATAACCTATTTGGCAGATAACAAATATTATATTTTGAAATCTGACCGTACCGGATGGGCTCATTATTATCTATATACATTGGATGGCAAACTGGTTAATCCATTGACGTCGGGCGATTGGCAGGTAACATCGTTGGAACTTGTAGACGAGAAAAATAAAGTCGTGTACTTTACAGCACGTAAGGAAAATTCTGCTACCGTAGACCTATACCGTGTCGATTATTCGGGAAAAGGACTGAAGCGCTTGACATTCGGTGACTATACACATCAAGTGAAAGTTTCCCCAGACGGAAAATATTTTATAACAGACTATTCCAATATTTTTACTCCCAATAAAATCGCGTTGGTTGATAATAAAGGTAAACTAGTAAAAGAATTGGCCGATAGCAAGTCGAGTGATTTTGAAAGTTATAATATCGGAAAAACGGAGTATTTTACTATCCCCTCGGAAGATGGTAAATTTGATTTGCCCGTTATTATAACCTATCCTGTAGATTTTGACGAAACTAAAGTCTATCCGGTAATAATGAGCATTTACGGTGGACCCGATGCCGGAACGGTGCGAAATACATGGAAAGGTATGTCTAACCAACATTGGGCGAAAGAGGGGGTTATCCAAATTACTGCTGATCATCGCGCATCGGGGCATTTTGGTAAGCAAGGTGTAGCGTGGATGCATAGAAATCTCGGTAAATGGGAAATGATAGATTATATCACCGTAGCAAAATGGTTGAAGGCAAAACCTTGGGTGGCTGATAACAAACTATTAATTACAGGGCACAGTTACGGCGGTTATATGACCTGTTTGGCATTAACAAAAGGAGCAGATTATTTTGATTATGGTATTGCAGGTGCGCCGGTTACCAGTTGGGAACTGTATGACACACATTATACGGAGAGATGGATGGATACACCTCAGGATAATCCGCAAGGATATGAAGCGGGCTCTATATTGACCTATGTAAATCAATACAAAGGAGGGTTGCGCATTATGCACGGTGACCTTGATGATAATGTGCACTTACAGAATACCATGCAGTTGGTAGACGCATTAACAGACAGGGATGTTCCATTTGAGTTAATGATTTATCCTGGTAGCCGACACGGATTTGCGCGTTCAAAATCGGTGTATGATTTTAAAGAGCGGGTACGCTTTTATTATCAGTACCTATTGGAGAAACCGGTGCCGGAAGATTTTAGATAGTATAATAAGGCGATGCAAAAATACCATTATATTTGCATAATTATTTTTCAGCATGTTACAATATTTAAAGCAAAGCACGTTTAAAGCAAATGATGTTTTTATGAAAGCAATAAGTATTTTGAAAAGCCATTACTTTTCAATTGCGGGGCTTTGCTTTTTATTGTTTGTAACCTCTAATCTATCGTCTTATTTAGCATTTTTATTGGCAGAATCTAATGGCGATATCATAAACGGATTGATGTGTTTTGTCTTTGTGACATTGTTTTTCGGGACACAGTTGGTGCTGATAAAAAGAGCTTTATTGCTTGCACAGGGTGTTGAACATGCAGATTTCAAGGACTATATTCCATCGGCAAAACAGTTTGTGAATTTTCTGATGGGATTTATACTATATTCTTTTCTATTGGGGATAGTCTATCTGCTTTCCTCTTTGCTGAGTTTCCCGCTGTTGTATCTAGGAGCGGATATGGAAACATTGAGTATGGAAGTTAATCCGTTTCTTACGGGGTTGATTATGATGTTTGTATTGCTTCGGATTACTTTTTTTCCCTTTTTTATCGTCGATAAAAAATATAGCCTTTTCCGCGCTTTTAGATTAAGCATCGCATTAACAAGAGGCAATGTTATTAACTTGTTTTTACTGATGTTGGTAGTTGGGACGGCTTATATACTTCAGGTCTCGTTTGAGTATTTAGGTTACTTTATTATAGCCAAAATTTTTAGTGCAATCAACACTTTTGTGATCATACCATCGGTCAGTTTAGTTATGGCAACTGCATATCATAACATGATGAAAGACTATAAAGGGGGAGATGATCCACAATTATTAAAAAATATAATTTAACACGCATTTTGAAGAAGAAAAATATTGCCATATTAGGTTCTACGGGAAGTGTAGGCACACAAGCCCTAGAGGTAATAAAGGCATTTCCGGAATTGTTAGAAGTTTCGGTGTTAACGGCGAGTGCAAATGCTGATCTGTTGATTGCCCAAGCCCAAGAATTTAAGCCGAAGGCCGTAGTGATTGTCTGTGAGGATAAATATACACAGGTAAAAAATGCGTTGAAAAGTTTGGAAATAACCGTACTTTCTGGAGAAAAGGGCTTGGAAGAAGTCGTGCAGTACGATGAAATCGATATGGTTCTCAATGCCATCGTAGGATCAGCGGGTCTACGACCTACAGTTAAAGCGATTGAGCGGAAAAAAGATATTGCGTTGGCAAACAAAGAAACGTTAGTAGTCGCTGGTGCGCTGATGATGGATTTGGTTCGTCAATACGACGTAGCGATGTTGCCCGTGGATTCTGAGCATTCTGCTATATTTCAATGTTTGGTAGGAGAACATGCCAATCCGTTGGAAAAAATATATCTAACAGCATCTGGTGGGCCATTTCGAGGAAAAGACCGTGATTTTTTGACTACCGTTACGAAACAGCAAGCATTGAAACATCCTAATTGGGTGATGGGCGCTAAGATAACAATAGATTCTGCATCCCTCATGAATAAAGGGTTGGAAGTTATTGAAGCAAAGTGGCTTTTTGATTTGGATGTCGAACAGATTGATGTCATTGTCCACCCCCAATCTATTATCCATTCGTTGGTGCAGTTTCAGGACGGCTCTATGAAAGCACAGATGGGATTACCGGATATGAAGCTGCCGATTCAGAATGCGTTGACGTATCCGCACCGTCAGCCTAATTCGCTCGAACGTTTTGATTTTATGAATTACGCTTCTTTAACTTTTGAAGAGGCGGATAAAGATACTTTCCGTAATTTGGAGCTCGCGTATCAATCGATAAAAGATGGTGGAGATCGTCCCTGTGTATTGAATGCTGCGAACGAAGTTGCCGTGGCAGCATTCTTGGCAGATGAAATTTCCTTTTTAGGGATGAGTGATTTGATTGAAGCGACAATGTGTCAGCAAAAAAAGGTTGCAAATCCTTCTTTGGAGGATTTGTTGGCAATAGATAGTGAAACGCGTGTTGTGGCACGAAGTTTAGTGAAATAAGAGAACGAATAATTTAATAAATGGGAACATTGGTAATGATTGGACAGGTTGTTTTAGGCCTGTCGATTTTGATAATACTACACGAGTTAGGACATTTTTTGGCCGCGAGGGCATTCGGTATTAAAGTAGAGAAATTCTACCTTTTCTTTGATGCCTGGGGAGTAAAGCTTTTTAAGTTTAACTATAAAGGCTGTGAATATGGAATTGGTTGGCTGCCATTGGGGGGGTATGTGAAGATTGCGGGTATGATCGATGAATCCATGGATACCGAGCAAATGAAACAGGAGCCCCAGCCGTGGGAATTTCGCTCCAAACCGGCATGGCAACGCCTTATTGTGATGTTGGGTGGAATTATTGTCAATGTAATCGTGGGGATTGTTGTTTTCTGGATGTTGGCGTTTAGCTATGGAGATAGTGACATCGATAACAGTAAATTGGCCTATGGCGTGGTTCCGGGCATTATTGGCAAGGAGGTCGGTATTCAGCCTGGAGATAAGATTTTAAAGGTCAATGGTAAACAAGCGTTAGCTTTTGGTACGGATGTGTTGGGCGCTGAAGTCATGATGGGTGGGGCCGTCCTGACGATAGAAAGACAGGGTGAACAGCAAGAAATCCGTATCCCTTCTGATATCCTAAACAAAGTGGCAGATCATAAGGCATTTGAATTTGCGCAGCCTCGCCGTAAGATGAGAAGTGTAGGTGAAGTCCAAAAGGGTTCAGAGGCAGAGCGAATGCAGTTTCAAGTGGGAGACAGTATTTTAGCCGTAAACGGCACACCAACGATATTTTTTGATCAATTTACGGACGAGATTAAAAAGAATGTCAATAAACCGATAAACATCAGCGTGATGAGAGAAGGCCAAGAACTGAGTTTGGCTGGTACGGTAGACTCTACGGCTACAGTTGGTGTCTCTTTATTGTGGGAGGATTTGCCTGTCACAACGCATACGTACGGTTTCTTGGAATCCCTGCCAATCGGCACGAAACGTGCTTTTGAAGTAATTACTGTTAACATCAAAGGCTTTGGCAAAATATTTAAAGGTGATGTACGAGCAGATAAAGCTTTGTCGGGGCCTGTGGGAATAGCCAAAATGTTTGGTACAGAAGTGAATTGGCTTAGGTTTTGGAGTTTAGTAGGAATGTTGTCGATGGCTTTGGCCTTTATGAATCTTTTGCCGATACCTGCATTGGATGGTGGACATGTACTATTTCTACTGGTAGAAATGATTCAAGGTAAGCCATTGAGTGATAACTTCCTCGAGAAGGCGCAAATCGTAGGTTTCTTTATCTTGATAGCGCTCATGCTATTTACACTCGGAAATGACATTATAAAGTGGTGATTTAAGGTTGTAGGTTATGGACGGAAAAACGAGAGCAAATATAAAACCTGGGATGCTAGTGAATATTGTGTTAAAAAAAGATCAACGTACAGGTATATTGACAGAGGGTATTGTAAAGGATTTACTTACCTCGGCACCTTTTCACCATAGAGGTATCAAGGTAAGATTACAAGATGGTCAAATTGGTCGTGTACAAGAGATATTGGAAGAGGACGAATGATGTCTTTTTTAATTTTTACGTTTCATTTTTCACGTTTTATTTTTTACCTTTGTCTCCCGTGAAAAATGAGGTAACATATCTCGTCATAATATCGCAAGGCTTCGGTGGTAACATGGAAACCTATCATATTTGAATTTATTTTAGCCCGTTTGGGCTTTTTTTATATCCATAAGGGAAAGAACGATTACAGAATAACTTTAACAGAGAAATAAGAGAATGACCAACTACAGCAAACTACCAGCCATTTTGGTGCTTGAAGATGGAACGGTTTATCACGGCAAGGCTGCTGGAAAAATCGGTACAACGACAGGCGAGATCTGTTTTAATACAGGGACGACCGGTTACCAGGAAATCTTTACAGATCCATCTTACTACGGGCAAATTATGGTAACGACCAATGCGCATATTGGTAATTACGGAATTGACGAGGAAGATACAGAGTCCGAAAAAATTCAGATCGCTGGTTTGGTCTGTAAAAACTATAACATTAATTACAGCCGTCAAATGGCTGATAGATCTATTCAAACCTATTTCGAAGAAGAAAACTTAGTTGGTATCTCTGATATTGACACACGTTCATTGGTACGCCATATACGAAATAAAGGCGCGATGAACGCCATTATATCATCTGAAACACTTGATGTAGAGGAATTGAAGACTCAATTAGCGAACGTGCCTTCGATGGAGGGATTGGAGCTATCTTCTGTCGTATCAACCAAAGAACCTTATTTCTATGGCGAAGAAAGTGCGCCTACTCGTATAGCTGTTTTGGATCTGGGTATCAAAAAGAACATATTACGCAACTTTGATGCACGTCAAGTTTATGCGAAAGTATTCCCGGCCAAGACGACATTTAAAGAAATGGAGGAATGGAATCCTGATGGATATTTTATATCTAATGGGCCTGGTGATCCGGCAGCAATAGACTATGCGATAGAAACCATAAAAGAGATAGTAGCGGCAGACAAACCCATGTTCGGTATATGCCTAGGCCATCAGATGCTAGCGCTGGCACACGGAATCCGTACAGAAAAAATGCATAATGGACATCGCGGTATAAACCATCCGGTGAAGAACATAATCGCTAATCGTTGTGAAATTACCTCTCAAAATCATGGTTTTAGCGTTGTGGCAGAAGATCTAGAGAAGTCAGATAAAGTGGAAGTGACCCATATCAACCTGAACGATAATTCGATCGAAGGAATCCGGTTGAAAGGAAAAAAAGCATTCTCGGTACAGTACCACCCTGAATCATCTCCAGGTCCACACGATTCACGCTATCTCTTTGACGATTTTATCGCCATGGTAAAAGCTTAGCCGTTTTTCTGCTATTCTGAACGTTAGTGAAGAATCGTTGTGGGAGGACATAGAAATTGTATATATTTGAATATACCAACAATAAATACTATCTTAGTGTTGATTATACACTAAGATTGGAAAAGAGACTAATATAAGACAATAAAAAAATGAGTTTAATAATTGATGTTCATGCGCGTCAAATTCTTGATTCGCGCGGAAACCCAACAGTGGAAGTAGATGTAACTACACAAAATGGTTTTGTTGGTCGTGCAGCTGTACCGTCAGGCGCTTCTACAGGTGTACACGAAGCAGTTGAATTGCGCGACGGCGACAAAACCAGGTATCTGGGTAAAGGTGTTTTGAAAGCAGTAGAAAATGTAAATACAAAAATCGCCGAAGCACTTAAAGGTGTTGATGTATTCGAACAGAATACAATTGACAAAATTATGATTGACTTAGATGGTTTGGAGAATAAAGGCAGCCTGGGTGCCAATGCGATACTTGGTGTGTCATTAGCGGTTGCTAAAGCAGCTGCTCAAGAGTCTCACCAACCATTATATCGCTATATTGGAGGTGTAAACGCAAATACATTGCCTATTCCGATGATGAATATCGTTAATGGTGGTTCACACTCGGATGCACCAATTGCTTTTCAGGAATTTATGGTTATGCCTGTTGGTGCACCTTCTTTTTCAGAAGCCCTACGTTGGGGAACCGAGGTTTTCCATAGCTTAAAGAAAATTTTACACGACCGTAATCTATCTACCGCAGTAGGAGATGAAGGTGGTTTCGCCCCAACATTTGAAGGTACAGAGGATGCTATTGAAACCATTTTAAAGGCGATTGAAACAGCAGGTTATAAGCCAGGTGCTGATATTTGTTTGGCGTTGGATTGTGCTTCTTCGGAATTTTATGTAGATGGCAAATACGACTACACCAAATTTGAAGGTGCAAACGGAGCAGTTCGTACTTCAGAGGAGCAAGCAGCGTATTTGGAAGAATTAACGCAGAAATATCCGATTATCTCTATCGAAGATGGTATGCAGGAAGACGACTGGGCAGGCTGGGAATTGTTAACAGAAAAAATCGGTAACCGTGTTCAATTGGTAGGTGACGATTTATTTGTAACGAATACAAAACGCTTGCAACAAGGTATCGATAACCATACAGCAAACTCTATTTTGGTTAAGGTAAATCAAATTGGTTCATTAACAGAGACTATTAATGCGGTTTCATTAGCACAGAACTCTGGTTATACATCCGTAATGTCTCACCGTTCAGGAGAAACAGAAGACTCAACGATTGCTGATCTGGCTGTCGCATTAAACTGTGGGCAGATCAAAACAGGATCGGCATCACGTTCTGACCGTATGGCAAAATATAATCAGTTATTGCGAATCGAAGAGGAATTAGGCGGTAATGCACGTTTTATCGGCAAAAACTTCAAATACGCGATTAAATAATAAAAAGAAAGGGAGGCAGGCCTCCCTTTCTTTTTATTATTTAATTTATGTTATCTTTATCAGGGGATTTTTAACTTTGCCTTTATGGAACGTTTTCTTGCATTGATTCAAAACAAATACCTTATCGCAGCTGTCGCGTTTTTTATTTGGATGTGCTTTTTTGATAGATACGATTTCAGTACGCAATTCTCCTATCAACAAGAAAAAAATAAATTGGAAAACGAAAAGCAATTTTATGAATCGGAAATTACGAGGATTGAGAAAGCGATAAAAGATGTCCAATACAATCCTAGTGAAATTCAACGTATAGCTAGAGAACGTTATAAAATGAAAAAGGATAACGAAGATATTTACGTCATCCAAGAAGTCGAATCTGCTGAGTAGAGTTATTGTCTAAAACTTCAAATGTTTAACGGTTAATCCATTATTGATAAGTTGTTTTAACGCATCGATACCAATTTTTAAATGCGTTTCGACATATTTCGCGGTTACAGTCAGGTCACTTTCTGCTGTTTTAACACCATCAGGTACCATAGGTTGATCTGAAACCAGTAGGAGAGCTCCAGTTGGTATTTTATTGGCAAAACCAACACTAAATATTGTTGCTGTCTCCATGTCGACAGCCATGGCACGTATACTTTTTAAATATTTTTTAAACGCTTTGTCATGTTCCCATACACGCCTGTTAGTGGTGTAAACCGTTCCTGTCCAATAATCAAGCGAATAGTCCCGGATTGTTGTAGAGATCGCTTTTTGCAGGGCGAAGGCGGGAAGAGATGGAACTTCAGGGGGGAAATAATCATTGGATGTACCCTCGCCCCTTACGGCGGCGATAGGCAATATGAGTTCGCCAACAGGAACTTTCTTTTTTAATCCGCCCGTTTTGCCTAAGAATAACACAGCTTTCGGAGCAATGGCGGATAAAAGATCCATAACGGTAGCCGCCATTGGGCTTCCCATGCCAAAATTGATCATGGTTATACCGCTGGCTGTACAAGCCTGCATCGCTTTATCCTCGCCATAAATAGGTGCATTGTCATGCATCTCGGAAAACATCTTGACATATTTCGAAAAGTTTGTCAACAATACATACGGCTCAAATTCCTCTAGCGGACATCCTGTATAACGAGGTAACCAATTTGTAACAATATCTTCTTTCGTACCCAATCCCGGTGTAACCGGTGTCTCTACTGTTTTCTTCTTCTTTTTCGTCATAAGCACTTTTCTATTGACAAGACAACGGTTTGAAAAGTCACGTTAAGTTTCCAAACGCATTTATATAATAGACAAAAAATCCCTCAATATGTTGAGGGATTTTTGTTTTATGCAACGTGCAATTTTTTTATGTCTGATTTTGCAAACTTCTGCTTCGCGTAATCGAGCGTGATGTGCAGGACTTTTGCATCGTCCTCCTCTTTACTTGTCGGTAATTCAAACATGGCGTCAAGCATGATGGCTTCGCAAATACTGCGCAGCCCTCGGGCGCCTAATTTGAACTCCCATGCCTTATCTACAATGAAATCATAGACATCTTTGTCGAAAACTAATTCAATGTCTTCATATTGGAATAACTTCACATACTGCTTGATTAAGGAGTTTTTAGGTTCCGTTAAGATACTTAATAATGTCTCCTTATCCAGTGGATTTAAATACGTCAATACAGGCAATCGACCAATTAATTCTGGAATGAGTCCGAAATTCTTCAGGTCTAATGGTGTAATATATTTATACAGATTACTAAGATCCACATCTTGTTCTTCCTCTTTCATTTTATAGCCGACTGTTTGTGTGCGCAAACGATTGGCTATCTTTTTCTGGATTCCATCAAATGCGCCGCCGCAGAGGAAAAGAATATTACTCGTGTTGACGGAAATCATTTTCTGGTCGGGATGTTTACGGCCTCCTTGGGGAGGTACGTTGACGTTTGTACCCTCTAGAATTTTCAATAACGCCTGCTGAACACCCTCTCCAGATACATCTCTTGTAATGGACGGATTGTCACTCTTACGGGCAATTTTGTCAATTTCGTCAATATAGATGATACCTCTTTCAGCTGCCGCAACATCATAGTCCGCAGCCTGCAGCAAGCGGGTCAATATACTTTCTACATCTTCTCCAACGTAACCTGCCTCTGTCAATACCGTTGCGTCGACAATACAGAAGGGAACGTTCAATATCTTTGCAACGGTTTTTGCCAGTAATGTTTTTCCCGTTCCGGTTTCTCCTACGATAATGAGGTTTGACTTTTCGATTTCAATCTCATCTTTATCCACTTTTTGATTCAGCCGTTTGTAATGATTGTATACAGCAACGGAAATTACTTTTTTTGCGTCATCTTGACCGATTACATATTGGTCAAGGTGTTGCTTTATTTCTGTCGGGCGAACCAGCTTTAAGGCTGTTTGCAAAGATTTGCTTTTTCGTTGTTTCAGTTCTTCGGCCAAAATTTCGCCAGCCTGCGTCACACAGCGATCACAAATATGAGCTCCATCACCCGCAATAAGCATCTGTGCATCATTTTTACTGATACCACAAAACGAGCAACGGACATCTCTATTATTAATCTTACTCATTGATTAATTGTTATTTAACTTCTTTTTTGGGTAATAATACCTCATCAATCATACCAAACTCTTTCGCTTCCACTGCTTTCATCCAATAGTCACGATCAGATGACCTTTCTACCCACTCGTAGGATTGGCCAGAATGTTCAGAGATGATGGTGTATAATTCTTCTTTTAGCTTTAGCATTTCGCGTAGATTGATTTCCATATCGGCAGCAACACCTTGTGCTCCGCCAGACGGTTGGTGAATCATCACACGAGCGTGTTTTAGCGCAGCGCGTTTACCTTTGGCGCCAGCAACCAACAATACAGCGCCCATAGATGCTGCCATCCCGGTACAGATAGTAGCTACATCAGGAGCAATGTATTGCATGGTGTCATAAATGCCCAGTCCGGCATATACGCTACCTCCCGGCGAGTTGATATAAATCTGAATATCACGTTGAGCATCTGTAGACTGTAAAAACAGTAATTGTGCCTGCACAATGTTGGCTACCTGATCATTGATAGCGTCACCTAGAAAAATAATGCGGTCCATCATCAAGCGCGAAAATACATCCATTTGTGCGACATTTAGCTGACGCTCCTCAATAATATAAGGTGTGAGGTTCGTCGGCATGTTGCTTTGTACGCGGGAAATAAAACCATCTACATGTTGGCTCCCTATACGATGATGCTTGATAGCATATTTTCTAAATTCGTTTTTATCTATATTCATACGATTCTGTTTTTCTTTTTCCAAAAGACTAATATAAAATTATAATTTCAATATGCTCTACAAATTTAGAACCGAATTGTAATTTGGCAGTTCGGGTAAAAACTCAAACCTATTTTCTTCGAAATGTATTTTACAATAATAATGCTGTATGCCATTGCTGACGACGAGTAGGGGTATTTTATGGATGCTGTTGTAGTTGGCGATCTGATGAAATACCTTTTCGGTAATTTTGACAGTAGGCGACTTAAACTCTGCCAAAAGTATTTTTTCTCCTTTATTGTTAAAAACCAAGAGGTCGCTCCGTTTTTGCAACGTATTCAATTTTAGTCCTCCTTCGATGTGCATCAGCGATTTCGGATAGCCTTTGTGACGATAGAGATAATGTACCCAGTGCTGCCTTACCCATTCTTCCGGTGTAAGTACCAAATCCTTTTTTCGGAGTTCGTCAAAAATAAAAAGCTTGTCAAGCTTTTGTGTTATTTTGGATGAACAAGGAGGTAAATTCAACGGTATCGGCTCAAACATATACAAAAATAAAAATTTAAAATTGTATTTTCGCATGGTATGAACGCAAATACAGTCCTCGCCGACATCAAAAAAAGAAAATTCAGTTCCGCGTATCTTCTCCATGGGGACGAATCCTATTACATTGATTTGGTAACGGAGGCGTTGGAAGAACAGGTGTTGGATGACGCACAAAAAGGTTTCGACCAAACCATATTGTATGGGAAAGAAACGAGTATTGTGAATGTGGTAAATGCCGCAAAGCGTTATCCGATGATGAGCGACCATCAGTTGATTATTATCAAGGAGGCTCAGGATCTGAAATGGAAAACGGAAGAAGATCTATTGCTCAAATATCTTGAGAATCTGACCCCCACGACGATATTGGTGTTTGCGTACAAGTATAGTAAATTCGATAAGCGCAAGAAAATTTATAAAGCCTTTGAAAAAGCTGGAGTTGTCGTTGAGTCGACCAAGCTCTATGAGAATAAAATAGGAGAGTGGGTTACAGAGCAGTTTCGAGTTGCCCAGCGGCAAATTCACCCACAGGCAGCCGCCATGATGGCGGAATATCTGGGAACAGACCTCTCTAAGATAGCCAATGAAATCAATAAACTGATCTTAAATGTCCCCAAAGAACAGGAGATTCAGCCGCTACATATCGAACAAAATATTGGTATAAGTAAAGATTTTAATGTTTTCGAACTGCAATCTGCACTGGCCAAAAGAAATACGGTGAAAGCGATGCAGATTGTCAATTATTTTATAGCAAATCCTAAATCGAATCCATTACCCGTCGTTATCGGAAATTTAGGGAATTATTTCACAAAAATCTTAAAGTATCACTATCTACCCGACAAATCGCCACAAGTTGCCTCAAAGCACCTAGGTGTACATAGTTTTTTTCTAAAGGAATATGAAATTGCCGCACGAAATTTCAATCGGAAAAAGACATTTGAAGTCATCCATCATTTGAGTATTTATGACCTAAAAACCAAAGGCTTGGATGTGGGACCGTTTACCGACAATGGAGAAGTTATCAGAGAGCTTGTGTTCAAGATTTTGAATTAGCGTCAACATCATCATCGCCCTTCGGTAACTCTTCCGATTCATGAATTTCTTTGTATTTCATCGTGACAGTTTCTGGGACGGTCTCCGTGTCAACTTCCATCTCGACCTCAACTTTTTTGGAGCTCTTGGGCTTTCTGACAATACCCCATTTCATGAGCAAAACCTGTGTCGAATTTCTTTTTAGATGTTCCTTCTCGGGCTCACCTATTAAAAAGCCAAAAGCTTCCATAGACGGTATAGCGTCGAAGAGAACTTTAATAGTTGCTGTTAATGGCAGTGCGAGAATCAAACCGGAAAGTCCGAATAACATACCGCCTAATAATATTGCTATAATTGCCATCAGCGGATTAATACTGACTTTGCTGCCTACGATATTTGGCGTGATAATATTTCCTTCTAAAAATTGTACAACCTGGAACCATGCGATGACACCAACGGCATACCAAGCGCTGTCTTTTACAGCTAGTGCAAAGAGGGCAGGTAAAATGGAACCGATGGCAATCCCGATATAGGGGAGGAGCATCAACAACGAAGCTAGTGTACCAAAAAACCAAGCATAGTCAATGCCCATCGCCATTAAGCCTACAGTATTCAGTACAGCAACAATACCCATAACGGTTATCAGGCCTAATAGATAACTCTGTACAACATCATATATCTTATTCAAGGTCGTGTCAACTTTTGTATGCGGAACACTTTTGAAGGCTCTAAAAAAGAATTCCCGAAAGAAATCGCGATAGTACAATAAGAAAAAACTAAACAGTGGTACCAAAATAACACCCGCGACCATATTGCCGATGGAACCAAATGTTGCCGTTATAACACTGCCTGCATTAGAAGCTAGCTTATTTCCCTGATCCCGTAGCTGATCCATTATCTCCGTACGTTCGATACCAAAACTTTGCTCAACCCAGGCCTGTGCCCGTTCTAATACCGACATAACCTTGGCTGTTATAGCAGAAGCATCTTTACCTATAATGATACTTTGGTGGACAATAAACCACCCAAGAGCCCAAATGATCGCGATGGCGATAAGCACAGAAAGTATTGCGGCAAATGCTTTGCCTAAGCGTAGACGTTCCAGAAAGCGAGCAAGTGGAAACAACGAAATCGATATCAGGATAGAAAACAACAACGGAACGAGGACGCTTTGTGTAACGTACATAAAAGCCAGCAAGAGTGCCATAGCTATGAAACTCGATGCTAAATCGAGTGAGTAGGGGTATTTTTTGGAATTGTTGTCCATGTTAAGGCTTCTTAATTGTAAGTGAAAACGATTAACGGCTTCTTTTGTTTTTTATATCCCAATAGAGCACATAAAAAAATGCTAAAAATATGATAACGCTATTAAGTATAAAGATAATAGGAATTTTGCTAATCTCATCACGATAAATATATCCTGCTAAAAGTGCGCCCCCACCGATACCTATTTCTAAGGCGATATACATGGTCGCCATTGCTTTTCCTCTATGCTGCGGTAAGCTGAGATCTATGGTCCAGGCATTGACGGCCGGTGAAAGAATACCACTACCTATCCCGTACACGACAGCGCCCAGAATCAAGCCCTCTACGGAGTTGCCCAAACCTAGGAGCAGCAACGAAATAGAGATAATGACAATTCCCACATACATGACGCGTATCCGACCATACCGATCCGATACTTTTCCGGAAATAAAACGGATGCTAATCGAAGCTAACGTATAAGCAGTGAAAAATAAACCTTTGTTGCCAATACCTAAATGGTCGCTCCAATCTGGTATCAATGTGAGAATAACGCCGTATCCCGAATAAGAGAGAAGTGTCACGACACCGGCGGGAATGGCTCTCCATTCAATGATTTCCCCTTTATTGATCCGAAGCATGCTTAATGAAAATTTTCGTTTGTCAGCCAATGTTTCTCCCATACGTATCACAATGAGAATGGAAAGCAACGCAAAGGCCGATGAACAATAAAACATAAAGTCAATACCGTATCCTTTGGCGATGTAACTGCCAATAGCAGGACCAATGGCACTGCCCACGGCAAATGCAAGTCCATGCATACCTAAGGCTTCACCCCAGCGGTTTTGTGGAATAATATCGGCGATGTAGGCCGCTGTAGCGGTTGGCTTGAAGCCTGTCGAAAAGCCGTGGATAAGCCGAAGGAAGAAAAAGCCAGCTACAGAAGTTAGGATAGGATAGAGAAAGCCGCAGATAAAACATACAATAGAACCAATAGCCATCACGGGCACGCGTCCCCACCGGTCTGTCAGCTTACCACTGAAAGGGCGGGATATACCGGCTGTCAATGTGAAAAGTGCAATAATCAATCCTTTGTGTTCGGCACCACCCATCTGGCTGAGGTGGTTGGGCAATTCGGGAATAATCATATTAAAGCTCGCACAAAATAGTAGCGAACTAAGACATAATAAAATAAAAGGTAGAGTGTATATCGACTTGGTGTCGACTACTTGATTATCCATTTTTCATCCGTATAAATTTTTTCTTCAATAGCGATGAAGTTATCAAGTTTATTCACCCCCTTCTGTGGTTTGAATAAACTATGATGGTTTCAATTTTTGTCTTGCGATTTCGGAACAGAAAACTGTCGTAGCAACAGCTACATTGAGCGACTCTGCATTTCCAATGCGTGGAATGGTAACCGCATGATCCACTTTTTCTACAATTTCATGGCTGATGCCATTTCCCTCATTACCCATGATGATAAGTCCGGCATTTCTAAAGTCCGTTCTATATATGGATTTTCCCTCTAGGAGCGCGCCAAAAGTAGGCATTTCAGATTTTTTAATGAAATCTCCCAACGACGTATAATACATTTTGACACGAGCCAACGAACCCATCGTTGCTTGTACAACTTTAGGGTTAAAAGCATCTACGGTTCCAATGGAGCAAATAATGTGGTTTATGCCGAACCATTCTGCTGTTCGAATAATGGTTCCTAAATTTCCCGGATCCTGTATATCGTCCAAAAGCAAATTGTGTTGTTGCCTTAAAAGAGCCCAATCAAAGCTTTCAACCGTTGGAAGATGAACAAGTGCCAATACCCCCTGAGGATTGGTCAAACCGGATATTTTTTGAAATTCGGTTAGAGTAACCTCTATACATTTTAATTTTTGCGGTAAATTCCCCATTTTTGTTCGAGCTTCCGCCGTGGTAAATAAGCTGTGAACTTGGTAATCGGAAGAGAGAAATTCGAGCACTGACTTCACACCTTCGACGATAAAAAGTCCATGTTGTTTGCGAAACTTTTTATGTTGCAATGACGTAATTAAACTAATTTGCGCTTTTGATAACATTGCTTAATGATTAAGAAGTACAGTTTTTTTGTTTGTGCAAGTATAACGCTTTTGTTGCTATTTTTTGCATCCTGTCGTTCGGCAAGATACTTAGAAGAAGGGCAAGCATTAGTGACGGACGTCGATATCACAGGGGTTTCTCCAGATATAAAAGAAAATGCAACAGCTTATATATCGAATGAAATTAAGCCGAATTCGAGGCTAAATCTCACAATATACAATTTGTTCAATACACGGAAAGGGCGCTATAAAGAGGAAAACAGACGGAATGTCGGAGAACCTCCCCATGTGCTCGATTCATCTTTGGTTGAACTGTCTGCACAACAAATTAATCGATATCTCCAGACCAAAGGATATTTTAATGCGTTTGTGACGCCACAGGTCGACGTGAGAAAGAAGAAAGCCCGTATTGATTTTCACGTTGCATTGGGACAGCCTTTTCTGTTTGGCGATATCCAATATCGTGCCGACGATCCTGTAATTGAGGAGATATACGCACATGAAGTAAGACCGAAATCGCCCGCTAAAACAGGAAAGCAGTTCGACAGTGCAGATTTGCTGGAGGAGCGAGAGAAGCTTTATGAAAAATTGAAAGAACGTGGATACTATGACTATCTTCGACAATATATGCGGGTAGGAATTGATACGAATGCTGTGGCGAAACAAGCTAACCTCCACGTGGAAATACAAGACCCAACGGATAGTACACAGCATACCATTTATCATATTGATAGTGTCTTTGTAAAGATCATACTGCCTTATGGGCAGACCAGTACACGGAATCCTCATTCCACTGTAGACACTAGCCTGCGTATTACCTATAACGATGAAACAGGACGCTTTCGGATAAAGCCCCTATCCAGGTATATGTATTTACGGGCGGGTATGCGCTATGATCTCAAAAAGGAAAATCAATCTTACGACCGTCTTTATGAAATGAATGGTTTTAGGAATGTAAAGATCAATCATCAGAAAACAGGAAACGGCCGTTTGAATACATTTTATGAACTGACTCCTCGTCCGGTTATGGCAAACCAAGTAGAAGGGGAATTTACATTTAGTTCGGGTATGAGTGGTTTTAATATCGGAAATACCTTTTCCCATCGTAATGTATTTGGTGGGGCGGAGCAACTGGAGATAAAAATGCGGTATGGGGTGTTGTTTGACCCTCGTTTGGAAGGGAACTTAGCGAATAAGATTTTTAATAATGATTTTCAAGTAGGCGTCAATCTTATTATCCCGCGTTTGATGACACCTTTTGAAAATTCCAGCACGGGAACCTATGGCCTGCCACGAACCACGTTTTCCAGCACATTGCAGTTTTTTCAACAAGACCGAACCTATTCCAATAGATATTTTACGAACTCACTAAATTACATCTGGTATACTAGCCCGCGCTCGCAACATAGTCTAACGCCGGTTTCTATTGAATATCGCGTTGGGAGATTAGACGATGCATTTCAGCGGCAATTGGAGGATGAGGGGTATCTGTTGTATGTGCGAAGTAATAATCGGGAGTATTTTGGTTTAAGTGCACAGTATAATTATACCTATAATGCCGCAAAGCTAATAACTAGGGAGAATTTCAGTTACTTCCGTGTTGGATTGGAAAGCAGTGGAAATGTATTAGGCGTATTAAGCGATGTATTGAAGTTGGAGACATCGCAGGAAGGTGAACGCTTGCTATTTGGTGTACCTTATCTACAATTTGCCAAAACGGAAATTGATTACAGGTGGTATCGTCATTTAGGAGGCAATAAACAATTTGTGCTACGATTCAACGGCGGAGTTGCTGTTCCGTATGGCAATAATTCCAGATTATTGATATTTGAAAAAAGCTTCTTCGGTGGGGGGATGAATGGAATTCGAGCCTGGCAGGCACGTACATTGGGCCCGGGTAATTATAACCGGGCAGATCTACCGGAACGTTTACGGCTGAATTTGCGAAACCTGGATCAGCTGGGTGAACTTAAATTAGAAGCAAATGCAGAATATCGCTTTCGGATGTTGAATAATTTTTTGGGTGCGAAGTTGAATGGAGCTACATTTCTGGATGCCGGAAATATCTGGCTATTAAGGGATAATGAAATAACGACTAATGGCACGTTTAAAACGAGTGAATTTCTTTCGCAGATTGCTCTTGGTACAGGGTTTGGCGTTCGGTTGGATATGGATTATTTCATTATCCGTTTGGATGCAGGACTAAAATTAAAAGATCCGCAATTTGCAAAAGGGGAACAGTGGGTGATAAAAGAGTTCTTTAATAGTCGCGAATTCAAACAGAACTATTATGAAACACACCGTCCCGACCGTTATAATTTTATCCAATACAATTTTAGTGTGGGATTACCTTTTTAGATCAAATTCTTCAACGCATCCAGTATACTTTCCATGATCGTGGAAAAATCCAATCCTTTAGCAAAGTGGAAATAGGCGTATACGATGGCTATGATGACGAGGGTCACGATAAATCGTCTAAATAGATAAGCTATCAGTAGGATGGCCAGCGGAATAAGTAATAGCAACAAACCGTTAATTTTAAATGGCTTCAGTTCCTTGTCTTTCTTATGGATGTAGTATAGCTTGCTTACTGTATTTTCCTGATTTTTGTGTTTGAAGAAAACAAATGTAGAGGATTCTACTGGCTGTTGTACAACTGCAACTCCATCGTGAAATTGGAGGTTTTGTTGAAAACCATTTAGATTAAAAACAAACGTCCCGTTGATTCTTTCTAAAGGTTGTTCGGTACTGTCAAGAGCGATAATGGCAAGCTTGCTGTTTTGGGTCAGATTCTCTTTGACGATAAAATTATCAATGCGTTGGGGTTGGGCCTGAGCGTGTGCAACAGACAAAAGAACGAAAACCAGTATGCGAATGATTTGCTTCACGTTAGATTAAAATCTCCGCTGCAATAATAAGAAAAAAGTAATATATTTGTGGAAATAAAAAAGATATAGACTGATATGGAAAATACTGTGTCTCAAAGACCCGCAAAAAAGACAGACAATAACGCAAACCGTACAGAATATTATGTACAGTTAACAGTTGCAATTGTCATTGGTTTGGTAGGTGTATTCATCCGGTTCGTTCCTGATGTTTTGCCTTCATTAGACCAGATGACTTTTGTATTTTCTCTAATAGCAAACATATTGATGATTGTGGCATCGATCATTGCATTTAAAGTGGTATTCGATATTTTGGGATTTGGAAAGAACAAAAACTAAGTTTCCTTTTTCAGTAATTAAAAACAAAAGCCCGGACACATAAATCCGGGCTTTTGTTTTAGGCGAAAAGTGACCATGTACTCCAAGGAATACGGGATAAAAATACGATTAAGCCAATAGTGTACATAATGAACACCGTCCTATTGGCGGCATAACCCTCGGTTGCTCTTTTTGCTTTTGAATAACCGATGGTAATCAGTACAATCCCAATAAGCATCATCAGCGGATGCTCTAAAAAATATAATCTGGATAAGCTGTTGCTCATGTTCGCTCCGGAGAAACTCTGTATCCCGAGAGGGGAAACGAAATAGATAACTAACCCGACAACAAGCTGAAGGTGCGCAGTGATGAGTCCAATCAATGCTATTTTGCGGTTGTAAGGATTTGCCTTGAAATAATTGACTGCTGTAATTACGATTGAAATAACTAAAGCCAATAATAAGATAACGGCTAAAGTGGAGTGTAGATGTTTCATTCCTGTTAACATGTTTGTTTGTATTTAATTGTTCTCTCTCTAATAAATCTATAATCCCAAACGTTTATCGCCCAGTTCCTTAAATTCGGACTTCGCTTTAAAATTAGGAAATGTACTTTCCATACTCATGGTATAGCCGATGTCGAAAAATAAACGTATATCTTCAATGATACCACCAAAATCCCAATTTTCATCCACTTCATCAGCTACCGTATGATATCTGCCTGCAAGCGCCTCTCTTCTCCGCTCGATATCAGCCGTATCGGTAGACAGAAGTTCGCTTCCAGCCCCCATAAAAAGCCCAGGAACACCTGCTTTGACAAAGTTGAAGTGATCGGAACGATAAAAACCACCAGAAGTCGGATCACTTTCTCCTTTCATTATACGGCCAAATTTGGCTGCTGATTTTTCTACATAATCTTCAATTTCTGTTTGTCCGATGCCTACTACTGAAACGTCTTTGGTCGCTCCCAATGCACTGAAAGCGTCCATATTGAGGTTAGCGACGGTCTTATTTAAGGGATAAATAGGATGTTGTGCGTAATAAGCTGACCCCAATAGACCCTCCTCTTCCGCTGTTACAGCTAGAAAAATAATCGAACGCTCGGGTTTTACCTGCGCCGATTGGAAGGCCTTTGCTATTTCAAACAAGGCTGCTACACCGGCTGCGTTGTCAATTGCACCATTATAAATAGCGTCTCCATCAACAGGCTCGCCCACACCCAAATGATCCCAGTGTGCCGTATAAATGATGACCTCGTCCTGTCTCTTTGAACCTTCCAATTTCGCAATAACATTATTCGAAGTTGATTTTCTAAACGTATTATGAATACTTACAGACGTGGTTACATTTAACGGTACAGCCTTAAATCCCGGTTTCTTGGCATCTTCTATGATATTCGGCGATATTCCTGCCAGCTGGAAGAGTTTCTTTGATGTTTCATTGGAAATCCAGCCTTCGAACTCAGCGAATGAAGCGCCGTCGTCTTCTGACACCAATTCTAGCTGCGGTCCGGACCATCCTGATCGCACGACATTCCAACCATAACTTGCCGCCTCTGTTTCATGGATTAATAGAATACCGGTTGCACCCTGCCGGGCAGCTTCTTCATATTTATATTTCCAACGCCCATAGTAGGTCATCGTATCGGCTTTAAATAAGCTTTTATCATATCTGCCCGGGTCGCTCACCAAGGCTACCACTGTCTTACCTTTTACATCCAAACCCTCATAATCGTTCCAATCGAATTCCGGAGCGACGATGCCAAATCCTACGAAAACCAATTCTGATTCGGATATATCGATATCGTCTTGTAGACGTCGGCTTCCAATAACATAATCGTCGAGATGGTTTGCTGAAACAGTACCCAATTCGCCTTTGAACGTTAGCACTTTATTTTTGGGCTCCGAGGCAATCTCCACCAAAGGTACTTCTTGAAAAAAAGATTCACCATTGCCCGGTTGTAGTCCCAAATCTTTAAACTGCTGCTCGATATATTGTACGGTGAGTGTGTCTCCCTTCGTAAATGGCTTCCGTCCAAGAAACTCATCAGAAGAGAGTTTAACTACATGTGCTTTATAGGCGTCCTCTGTGATGGCAGACAAAGCGGTAGAATCAAGCCCATCGGTATTATGGCTGTCTTGTGTGCCCTCCTGACAAGAGAATAGTATACTCACAAGAGCAGGAATCAATAGTAAATTTGGTTTCATCATATATATTGAAAGATTATGCGTGTTTAAAAATACGAGATTATTTTTTAATACCGTCTGCTTCCTTGATTAAAATGACCTCTGCCATAGGGTGAATGAGGTAGGTGCGATCGGTATTAAGCTCTACACACTTATATCGCTTTCTAAGTTTTTCTCGTTTTTCAAAAACGCGTCCGTTCTCTAATGCAAATATACTATTTGGTGGAATAGATTCTATGGTACATTGTTCGTCGGCGTTTTCGTCGTATTTTCTTAATGCCCGATATAGATGTATATCTGTACAGCTGGAAGCCGCCGGATTTTCCATGTATTGAACAATAGCATGTCGAACGTCCGCTGGAAAAACGCCCAATTGGAGAAAAGGGGCCATAAGTTGTTTGTAGTGACCTTTCCATTCGATACCATGTGGTTTCACCCGATGTTTGTACTGTTTCCACGTTTGTAAATGTGCAAATTCGTGTATAGTCGTAATGAGAAAAGCATAAGGATTGAGATCGTGATTGACAGATATCTTATGTGAAGCACCGCGGAAAGGTGCGGTATAATCGCCGAGTTTCGTTCTGCGACTGCGCGAAACTCTAAATTGGCAGCCCGTATCGTTAATCCATGCGGAGATAATCGGAGCAGCGGCCTCCGGCAGATATTGACTGAGTTGTTTAGAAAAATCTGGCATGTGTTGCAAACATATTGATTTTTTTCTACATGACTTCTAGAGATAAATCGTTTTTTGCAAGCCCGCTGAAATCGTTATCTTTGATAGCACGAATCAGAAGCCATGCTAAATAGACTTTTTATTAAGAATTACGCATTGATTGAAAACCTGGATATCCTATTTGATGCAGGGTTGAACATAATCACTGGCGAAACAGGAGCAGGTAAATCCATTATGATGGGAGCGTTGGGACTCATATTAGGTAACCGTGCGGAAGGTAAGCATTTCTTTCGGGAAGACCAGAAATGTGTAATAGAAGGTTTTTTTAAAATAGATGCTTATGGTTTGCAAGATTTTTTTCAAGAAAATGAATTGGATTACGACGATGAAACTATCATCCGTCGGGAGATAGCCGTTGACGGTAAGTCACGTGCCTTTGTAAACGATTCCCCTGTAACCTTAAATATCTTAAAATTGTTAGGGGAGCAGTTGATCGATATCCATTCGCAGCACGCTACTTTGCAGTTGAATACCGAACGTTTTCAATTGATGATACTGGATAACGTAGCAAAGAATCAAGCGATTTTACAAGATTATAAACAAAACTTATCGCAATACAAGCATCGGCAGGAATCCTTGAGCCTTCTGCGTGAAGATATTGCCAGTGCAAATGCTGCCTTGGACTTTAACCAGTTTCAGTTTGATGAATTGGATCAAGCTCATTTAGAAGATGGTGAACAGGAAAGGCTGGAAGCGGAGTTGAGCCAATTGGAAAATGCAGAGGAGATAAAAAGAGGACTGTTGGGGGCTAGTCATTTGTTGAGTGAAAGCGAACAATCTGCTACTTTTTCTTTAAAAGAGTCGTTGCAACAACTCCAATCCGTAGAGCGTTTTATGCCTTCAATGGAGGAATTAGTGAAACGTTTGCAAAGTGTATGGATTGAAGTGAAAGATATTGCGGACGAAGTCGGTGCCAAGGAGCAGGAGGTGTTTATGGATGAGGGGCGATTAGTAGAGGTTAATGAACGACTAAGCGTATTATATAGCTTGCAAAAAAAGCATAGGGTGGATACTGTTTCGGAACTCATTACATTGCGAGATGAATTGGAACAAAAGGTTTTGGTTGTGGCTAATCAAGGCGAACAGCTGGCGGCTTTAGAGCAGGACGTCGCCAAGTGTTTGGAGGCATTGGAAAAAACGGGGAAATATTTGCATGATGCCCGACAACAGGCGGTGACACATGTGGAAAAATATGTGCAAGAGGTTTTAGCAGAGATAGGAATGCCGAATGCCCAGCTAAAAATAGAACTTTCCTTGTTGGAAATTGATAAATATAAAACGACAGGTGCGGATGATGTTCGGTTTCTGTTTTCTGCCAATAAGGGGCAGCCTTTGCAGCCTATACACCGTGTCGCATCGGGCGGAGAGTTGTCCCGTGTTATGCTTGCCGTTAAGTCACTCGTAGCACAAACGTCAGCGTTGCCAACGATTATATTTGATGAGATAGATACCGGTATTTCCGGTGAAGTTGCATTAAAAGTAGGAGAGATTATGGAACGCTTAGCCGGCGACATGCAAGTACTGGCCATCACCCATTTACCGCAAATAGCGTCAAAAGGCCAAGCCCATTTTAAGGTGTTTAAGGAAGACGAGGGAGAGAAAACCAAGACCGATATCACGCTGTTGGCTAGAGAAGACCGTATCTTGGAAGTTGCGCAAATGCTCAGCGGGGCCAATCCCGGAGCGTCGGCTTTGCAGCATGCGAAAGAGCTGATTGAAAGATAGATCTTCAAGCGTAATTATCCATGTGTTTCGAAGAGTCTCGTGTGTGCAGATTATATGTTTAAACAGAATAAAATATATATTTTTTTATCGTTAAACGAATAATTGATATATAAGTCTTATGGAATCAATATTAAGTTTGTGTTAAGTGATCAAAGTACTCATTTTATATGTATAACTTTGTCGTGTTAAATTTTGAAACAAACAACAAACTAAAAGTTGATTATGAAGAAATCTTTACTAATCTTCGCCCTAGCTTTATCTAGTTATGGGGTAATCCAAGCTCAAGTAACGACAAGTAGTATGCAAGGGGTAGTAACTCAATCTACAGGACATGCTACAGTCGGGGCTACGATCAAGGCAACCCACGTACCTTCCGGGACGATTTATTCTGGCTCGGCCAATGTGGCGGGCCGTTTTAATTTGGCAAACATGCGTGTAGGAGGCCCTTATCGTGTGGAAGTAACCTATGTCGGTCAAAATCCTGTGGTTTACGAAGGCATTTACCTGCAATTGGGACAGCCTTTTGTTTTAAATCCTACATTCGGTGAAAACGCGATGTCCTTGGAGGAAGTCACTGTTACAGGTCAAGTCGTGCGTAACCAAAAAACAGGTGCGTCGACAAGCGTTGGTCAAAAGCAATTGCAGGAGTTGCCACAGGTAAATCGGAGTATCACGGAGTTTATGCGATTGACACCACAAGCCAATGGAACCTCATTTGGGGGACGTGACGCGCGCTATAACAATCTGCAAATCGACGGTGCAAACTTTAATAATGGATTTGGATTGAATGATGATCCTCTTCCCGGAGGAAAATCTCAGCCTATTTCATTGGATGCGATTGAGGCTATTTCGGTAAATATAGCTCCTTTTGATGTTACTCAGTCGGGTTTTACAGGAGCAGGGATAAATGCGATTACCAAAAGTGGTACGAATACTGTAACAGGTACAGCCTATTATTTTCTTCAAAATCAGAATTTGCAAGGTCATAAAATCGGTGACGTAACATTAGAGAAAACTGATGCGGCAAAGAAAAATTTTGGTTTTAGTTTGGGTGGACCAATTGTGAAAGATAAGCTATTCCTTTTTGTAAATGCAGAGCGTGAAGAGGCGACGGGTGCGAATGCTTCTGGAGCAAACTTATGGCGTGCTTCTGAAAATGGTGTTGCAGACGCTGCTAACAATATTGCGAGAACATCTCGTTCTGACCTAGAAGCTGTTCGAAATCATTTGATTAACCAATGGGGGTACGATCCAGGAAGATATGAAGGTTATGCGAACGAAGCGGAACAAGTAAGTACGAAGTTCTTAGCAAGATTGGATTGGAATATCAATGACAAACATAAACTTGCCCTGCGTTATAATCAAGTAATTGGGGAATCTATGAATGTAGCGAATGGTAATTCGGGGCCTCGACCTAGGGCTGACTTTGAAGCTTACAGCCGGGTGGGCCAAAATTCAATTGCCTTTGAAAATGCTAATTATGGATCAAAAAATGTAGTACGTTCTATTACGGCGGAACTTAATAGTAATTTCAATTCAAGATGGAACAATCAATTTTTGGCAACCTATACACGTATCCAAGATACACGGACTACACCAAGCAATCATTTATTTCCGTTTGTAGATATAGGTGACGGTAGTCATCAGGAATTTCTGGATAACCGAACTCCAGAACAAATTGCGGCAAATGCTCAACCTGGTTTCCATAATAATTACATGAGTTTTGGTACAGAATTGTTTTCTTATAATAATGACGTAATCAACAATAATTATTCATTTATCAATAATCTTAGCCTACAGGCTGACAAACATAATTTTACTTTTGGTGCAGCATTCGAAATTCAAAATTTTGGAAATAGCTATATACGTATGGGGAGTTCCTATTATCGTTATAACTCGGTTGAGGACTTCTTAACAACGGGTACACCGAATGAGGTGGCTCCAATTATGTTTGGATTGACCTATCCGTATGAAGGACAGGATACGTATTCCAGAGTCAATTTTGGATTGGCGTCTTTGTATGCGCAAGACCGCTGGTCCGTAGCTGACAACTTAACGTTGACATATGGTATACGTGCGGAGTTACCAATTTATATGAATAAATTAACAGCGAATCCGTCCATAGATGAACTTACCTTTCTAGATGTCAGTGGTATGCCAAAAAATTACGATTCGGGACTTTGGCCTAAATCAAGACTGTTGGTTTCGCCTCGGTTAGGCATCAATTATGATGTATTTGGAGACCGTTCTTTGGTACTACGCGGAGGAACAGGCTTCTTCTCGGGTCGAGTACCCTTTGTATGGTTGACCAATATGCCGACAAATGCTGGTGTGTTACAAAACGTTGTTGAACCAGGATCTTATGGTGATGTGCAAGGATGGATAGGAAATGTACGTTTTAACCCCGATCAATATTATCACCTGAATAATGTTCCTCAGGGGGCGGAAGATGTATTTATTCGTACACCCAATGAAGGTGCGCCGAGCTCTTTTGCATTAGTGGACAGAGATTTTAAAATGCCGATGGTTTGGCGTACTAGTATTGGTGGAGATTACCAGATTCCGAATACGCCATTGGTATTAACAGGAGACTTTTTATATACTAGAGATATTAATGCCGTATTCCAATTTGGTGCAAATCGTGTAACATCGAATACTTTCTTAAATTACGGATCGTCCGACGAGGCAGGTGACTACGGTGACAACCGGTCTTTTTATCCTTCGGGAGCACAGCGCTATAATGATGCCATCGGAGCCAACAACGCCACCGTTTTGACGAATACTAACGTCAAAGGTCATGCTTTGAGCGCGACTTTGGGATTAAGTGTGCCAAATTATCAAGGGTTTAGTGGTAGTGTATTTTATACCTATTCAGATGCACGTGAAGTAACCGGTAACACGGGATCAAATGCAAGTTCCGCTTGGGGAGCTTCTGCTAATATTCATGGTCCGAACGATCAATTCTTATATAAATCCAATTTTGCTGTTCCCCATCGTGTAGTAGCGAATATAAGCTATCGCATCGAATATGCAAATACGTTAGCGACGACGGTTGGTGTATATTATAACGGTGCGCATCAAGGCCGGTTCTCGTACATCTACGGAACAGATATTAATAACGATGGGCAAAATGCAGATCTGATTTATTTACCTAAAAATTTGAATGACCTTCCCCTTGTGGATATCGTGAATGATGGAGATGTTGTAAAAACTGCTGCTGAGCAACGCGATGCTCTTGAATCATTTATAAATGAGAACGGGTTAAGTAAATATAAAGGAAAATACTTGCCAAGAAATGCATTTTTAATGCCATGGCTGAACCGCTTCGATGTACGTGTTTTACAAGATATCTTTACCAATATCGGTCCTCGTAGACATACCTTACAGTTGAGTTTAGATGTCATTAATTTTGGTAACCTTCTCAGCAAAAGTTCCGGTATCCGAAGTACGTTGACTCCCGCACAACAATTATTACGGACTACTGGAGCAGTTCCTGCTTCTGGAGTTCCGTCATTTAACATGACGATGGTTGATGGAGAACTTCCGAATACACCTTTCCGGGATTTTACTAGTGATTTATCTACTACATGGCAAATGCAGCTAGGTGTTAGGTATATTTTCTAGATAGTTTACACTATTATAAAGAGGCTGTCTCAAAAATATGCGAGACAGCCTTTATTTTGTATCCCTATACAATAGCTTATCTTTTAATCACAACGACTTAAACTCCTATCAAGATAGCTCTATTTGTAGTTGGAGAATAAGCTGCACTTTGTCGTGAAGCACGTTTGTATTTGCGGAATAAGATGGGTTTTGTGGTGAAAAAAGCCCTTTTTACGTAAAAAAGGGGGGGTAAAATGTCGCCAAAATTTTTTGTTTATATGTTCGCTATCGTTTTAGCACGAAATTATGGATTCGTCTATAGAACGGCAAGCTGTGAATGTGAAATGGGACGATCTAGCTTGTGATCAATAGGATAATGCTGTGCCATTATCTTTTTTTCGCCGGTAGCTTTATTGAAAACAACATCCAGACGTCCTAGGCGTATGCCTGCAAAACCGACCTGATTGACCCAAACCTCGTTGCCATCCAGATTGTGTATACGGGTAGGCTCGTTCAGAAAAGTGTGTGTATGGCCGCCTAGAATAATATCTAGATTTTGGCTAGCAGCTGCGAGTTTCAGATCATCAATCTTATCGTCGTTATATTTATATCCCAAATGGGAAAGGCAAATGACCAGATCACATTTTTTATTTTCCTTAAGCATTTTGGCGATACGGTTCACAACCGGAACGGGATCGAGGTAAGCCATGCCTTTGTGATTATTGGGGTCTACTAATCCTGTTATATCGATGCCTACACCAGTGAGGCCGATGCGAATACCTCCTTTTTTGATGATAACGTATTCTTTAGTACGACCAGCTAAAGGCGTTCCGGAAAAATCATAATTGGCGGTCAAAAAAGGAAAGTTGGCATTGTGGAGCTGTTCAGCGAGTCTTTCGATCCCATTGTCGAATTCATGATTGCCAAAGGTTCCTGCTTCATAACCCAATTTAGACATCAATTCCAACTCTAGCTTTCCATCAAACATGTTGAAGTAGGGCGTGCCTTGAAACATATCTCCGGAATCGACCAACAATACGTTTTTTTCCTCTCCACGAATCTTGTTTATAAGTGTGCTTCGTCTTGCCACACCGCCTAAACCTTGATTCCTCGAACCATCCATAGGAAAAGGATCGATTCTGCTATGCACGTCGTTGGTATGCAAGATAGTCAAACGCTTGGTTTTAGGCGCGGTGGCTGCTTGCGCTGGAAAAGGCCCCAATGTTGCAATTGCTCCTAACATGAGCGATTGCTTGATAAAGCCTCTTCTATTTAATGATTTGAACTCTTCCATCTAATTGACTCTTAACGTGCTTTCCTTGTTTTTTTAAATCCAAAACATATTCCATCAACGTTTCGCGAAGAAGTTGCGTATAATCTTCGCGTGCGATAGGACTGTCGAAAAATTTTATATAATCTCCACCATTTGCTAGATAGTCATAAGTAACTAGTTTATAATGTGCGTTTGGGTCAATCGGTTTCCCCTGCACCAAAAACTCCTTGATCTTTCCATTTTCGATGATGAGTTTGATACCACTAACCGGTTGTCCTCCTGTTTTTACCATATAGTCTGCCAAACGCAACATATCCACGCCACGTAACGTTAAAATAGAGACGACATTTTCAAAAGGCATAATCTCAAAAATATTGCCCACTGTTATGTCTCCAGCGTTAATGTCTGCCCGGATGCCGTCTTTGGTGGCAAAACTTGCCTGTACCTCCGGGTCCAGTAGCCTTCCTTTCCACAATAATCCGTCTGCAAAGAAATTACCCATCAGGCTCTCTGGTGCATTACGGTTACGTGTGACATGATCGTTGGCATAACCCACCACCCGGTTCATTTCGGCTTCCAATTTTGCTTTGTAAGGTGCGTAATAGTTAATAATACTGCTGTCAGCGATGATCGAGGCGTCAACCTCATAATATTGCCCCTTATTTATGTGGTGATGAAGTTGTGTTCTACAGGAAAATAACCATAACGTAACAGAAAACAATGAGCACCATAATACGGCACGTTTCATACACTTGAAATTTTTAGTAAAGCTAAAGATTAAAAATAAAAAGGAGAACATTTAATGTTCTCCTTTTGTTGTATTTTAGTTAAAAAATAATTACTACAAATGGCGTTAAACATGTTGTCCATCATGTTCTCCTTCCGCGTATTCTTCTACAATTTTTCTGTTAAAAGCAGGAAGATCATCCGGTGTGCGGCTAGTCACCAGTCCTTGATCAGTCACTACCTGGGTATCTTCCCAACGTGCTTTTGCATTGATCAGATCCTTTTTAATTGCCGCGACTGAAGTAAGTTTGCGACCTTCTACCACTTCGGCATCGATCAACACCTGAGGTCCATGACATATAGCTGCAACAGGTTTACCGGCCGCAAAGAAATCACGCACGAAAGATAGTGCTCTTTCATTGGTACGCAATTTATCCGGATTAATTACACCTCCTGGAATCAGTAATCCATCATAGTCATCGACTCTTGCCTGACTTAGTGGCATGTCAACCGGATATTCATCGTCCCAATCATCACCTTTTTTCGAGCGTACAACCTTTTCTCGTGGAGAAACGATATCTACCTGGGCACCCTCGTTTTTTAATGCTTCTTTCGGACTTGTTAACTCAATTTGTTCAAAACCATCTTCTGTCAATATGGCAATTCTTTTTCCATTTAATTTTCCCATAACAATTATCTTTTTTAAATTTTTCACTTGAACATTCTTAATCAGAGAACAACCGACGAATTATCTAGTTCTGATAAATTCAAAATATTGACACTGTTATTATTTACGGCCTTAATTAAGCGTATCAAACATTCCGCCTAAACTATGGAGCATCGTATTTAATTTTATAAAAACGAAAAATACGTAGACCGAGGTAATACTACCTGTTTTGGAGTCCGTAGGAAACAACGAAGCTCCTTTGTGCATTCTATTAATGGAGATAGACAATAAAAATAAATAAATAGAATTATATGCAAAGAGACGGAACAAACAAGAGCATTTGGCAGGAGGTTGATGCACCAGAACTATCCGTGCCTTACGATCAGGAGCATGTTGAGATAATTGTTGTTGGTGCGGGTATCACCGGACTTACAGCAGCATTAATGCTCAAAGAAGCTGGCAAAAGTTGTATCGTTATGGAAGCCAATACAATAGGATTTGGTACCACGGGGGGGACTTCTGCTCATATAAATACAGTACTCGACACACCATATACTGAAATAATTGAGCAACATGGTTTAGAAGCGGCTCGCACGGTGTTGGCATCTACACGAAAAGCGATATCAATAATCAAGGAAAATATAGATCGTTATAAAATTAACTGTGACTTTACACCCTGTTCGGGTTTTATGTATGCTGAAAATGATGAAGAAAAGAAAGAGCTCATAGAAATAAAAGATGCGTTAGAACAAGTAGGAATACCCTGTTCTGAAGTAGACGAAATTCCTGTTCCAGCTCCGTTTATTTATGCAATCGAATTTGATGAACAGGCCCGGTTCCACCCGACGAAATACCTTGTCGGGTTAGTGAACGCTTACAGTAGTTTAGGAGGGCAGATCAGAGAAGGAACGATTGTGCAACACGTGAAGGAGGAAAACAATGTGCTGTTGGTCAAAACTGCTGAAGGTATGGTTTTTTCTTCCGATTTCGTTCTATATGCTACGCACACCCCGCCGGGTATACAATTAATGAACTTTCGTTTAGCACCCTATAGAAGCTATATACAGGTATGGGAATTAGTACGCCCGATAAATTTTCCAGAAGCGCTGGTCTACGATATGCAGGAGCCTTTCCATTATTTTCGAACCGTAGAACACGACGGTAAATCTTATCTTTTAGTAGGTGGGCAGGATCATAAGACAGCTCATCATGATAATGAAAAGCAGAATTTCCGAGAACTGGAAGCACATATTAGAAGTCTTTATACGGTAGACAAAAAGATATATGAATGGTCGTCTCAATATTATGAAAGTCAAGATAGTTTGCCTTTTATTGGCTATTATCCAGGTAAGAAACATCATCGAGAGCTACTGTCTACGGGGTATGGTGGAAACGGGATGATTTTCGGGTCACTCGGTGGCACGATGATGGCAGATTTAGTACTACATGGGAAAACAGATTTTCAAGACATCTATTCGCCTAGTCGTGTAGGACCGATTTCGGCAATCCGTGATCTGCTTGTAGAAAATTATGATGTAGCAAAACATTTCGTAAAAGACCGTTTTTTTCTAGAAGAGATAGAAGAACTCGCGGAATTGAGCCGTGGCGAAGGAAAGATATTGAATTATGAGGGAAAAAGGATAGGTTTGTTTAAGGATGAGAAAGGTGAGCTATTTGCCATTGACCCCGTGTGTCGCCACGCTGCATGTATTGTAAAATGGAATAATACGGAGCGGAGCTGGGATTGCCCGTGCCATGGAGCGCGATACGCGCCTGATGGAAGTTTGTTGAATGGCCCTTCTATCGCACCCCTGAAAGTATGGCAATTGGAAGAGTAAAATTACTTTTTACGCTTCCAAAAAGTCCGTTTATTTTTTTTATCGCTGCCTATCAAGTAACCGTAAGGTTGCAATCGGGGGATACGGTCACATATAATCTTGATCATGCCGGTAACTGGAATAGCGAGTACCATGCCTGGGATACCCCACACCGCTTCAGCAGCCACCAAGCTGAATATGGTAAACAACGGATTGATGTTAACCTCATTCCCGACGATTAGAGGTTCCAGCAGATAGGTTTGAATAAATTGAACAAACCCGTATATCAATATAACACCTAAAATTATGTCGGTCTCACCACCTTGAGCCGTCACTCCTAATATTGTTATTGCGGTGCCTGTTAGATTTCCTATGAAAGGAACAAGCTCTAATAACCCGCATATTACGGCAAAAAATAATGCATTTTCTACTCCAATCGCTGTAAACCCTAATCCATAGAGAATCCACAAAACTACGATCATTTTCGCAAGACCCGTCATATAATTCGCTGCCACCTGGCTTGCCGATTCAGCGATCTCTATGGTTTTTTCTTGGTCTCCGGATGGTGTTATTTTAAGCAAAAATTTCTTCAACCGAGAGCGGTAAAAGAGCAAAAGGTAAGTATAAACCATCACTAAGATGAAATCCACAAGCAGGCCAAAAAAGACAGATGCAATTTGAGTGACTGTGGAACCTTCTTTAGACTGGCCTTTCATTTGCTCTTCTGCTATGGCTTGTTGTTTAGCTTGATCGATGTCCAAACGGTTCTGTATCCAAAGTTGTAAATTGGAAAGCATCTGCGATAGGTTTTGTTTCAAAGAGCTGATCTGTTCGGCAAAGTTTTGTAACTGCCAGCTCAAAAGGAAACCGATTCCTACCAGACATATTCCTAGAATACCGACCGCGATCAGCGCACTTGCCCACCGAGGTAAGCCCTTTTTTTCCATCCAAGTGGAAGGTGCGACAAACAACATCGATAAAATGCAGGCAATGGCCAACGGAGCCAGTATGCTCTTTCCATAATACAAGATAACTACAATTAAAACGATGGTGAAGGTTATTTGCAATACGCTAGAAATTGATTTGCTCATATTTTCGCTGTGAAAAATCTTTTATTTTTTACAATACAACAATTGAGATAGTAAATAGTTGTTGAAATTATAAATGATATTCACCGCGTACATTGACACATGTATTATTAGCTATCAACATCACCGAGCCCTTCAACTAGCGCCTTCCACTGTGGAAATGACGCACCCATTTTTGCTCCCAAACCTACCATAAAATTGCGCAAATTGTCTAACATCGACTCATTATCCGTGTTGATGATTTCATTACGTCCGGCGTAGTGCAAGGAAATATGTTTGCCTTTTTGTTCCACCAGGAAAGACGAAGTTGCTAGTCGTTTGAAGAAATGTGCTGTATCCGTACCATCTTGTGTTGGATCGGGGCAAGGCCTTAATGTCAAAAGAATGCTAGCGTCTTCGGTATTGGCCGTCTCTGTTATGTCTTCTACTTGTACCCAGTCATATCCTTTAGCAGAGGGAAGTCCAGGTCCGGGAATATCGATTTGGATATAGTCACCTTGTTGAACCGTGCGTTCCATCGTACGACCGGAAGCATCCTTGATGGTAAATGTGGCAGAAGGTGCTTTTGTGATTTCGTTCCAATGGTTGACATCGAATAATTTGCTTCTTATACGTTCAAAAAATGTCGTGGCCTCCTCATGGGATGGCAAATTTACAGACTTAAAACAATCCAGAGATTTACCCTCCACTTGTTCTGGAATTTTCTTTTTCATAATACTTTTCTTATCGCATCTTAAAACAGTTATCGCCCATTTGTGATATCCTCATTATCTTCTAGATTGCTGATATCCAGATTTTCCTCTTCTGAATCAGTTGGCATATCAGACTCTTCTCTTTTTTCTTGATTTCTCTCGATTTGTTTATCTTCATCTTTTAGATGTTTGATATCCTCTTGGAGAGGTTCTGCGTCTACTATGTCAGAATCCCGCAGATCGTCCGTGGGGTTCTCGCGATATACATCATCTGCACCTCCTATAATAGGATCTTTATTAATTTCCTGACCTTCAGCGTCTCCGAATTCCTCATCTGTGCGACCCGGACTATCGGTAATCATCGTTATTACAACCCAAGCTGATTTTTCCAAGTTTATTTCGTAATTTGCTTTCATCTGTTTATTTTTTTCTCTAAGTCACTGCTCATCTTATTATTGAACAGTCGATTTACCTTTATGTTTAAGAGGATTAACACGTGATTTTTTATTTATATACGTGTATCTTATAATATAGTTTTAAGCAATAAAAGTTTATTTGGGATCTACTGCTCCCTAAATAAAAAATAGCAGACTAATAAGGTTGCATTGACGAGCACAGAAAATAAGTTCGAAAGGATAATAGGCCATTCATGTAACATAAAACCGTAAACGACCCACAACGATACACCTGTTAATAGGATAGCAATCATATAGGGAGAGAGGTTCTCCACATCTTTTTCCTTTAAAACCTTTAGTAATTGTGGCACCATGGAAATAGACGTAAATATGCCAGCTGTAATCCCTATGATTGTTTCCATATTTTTTTATTAGAGTACGCAAAATCAATCGAAATTGTTTTGTAAAAAGCTGATTCATAAAAAATCCTGAGGCGGGGAACCTCAGGATTTTAACTAACTAACCAATTATAAACCTAAATTATGAAGTACTATTATAGTATCAATTTCTATGCCTTTTGGTATATACAACGTGTAGTTTTAACACCTCTTTAACATATTGGCGCGATAGTCTTTTATACAGTTGACAGATCTTTGGCATATTTAGTTTTTTTGTCATTTCCGACCTGCCAACATTGCGTATACTATGACAAGAAATATAGACGACTCATACTTTTTGTCAGTATAGCTTGTTATAACTACGCGTTTTGACAAGACGAACAACTATTTGCCGTGCACTTTGTCCATTATAAAGAACACACCAAAAAATAAGAAGGTATGAGAAAATTGATTCCAACCCACTGGCATGCATTTATGGATTATATATTGAGCATTGTACTCTTGAGTAGTCCATGGCTTTCCACGTTTCATCAAGTGGAGGCGGCGAAGATTACGAGTTTATGTAGCGGCGGTCTTATCGCGCTACTTTCCATTCTCACGGCGAATGAGGGCGGAATAGTTCGCCTAGTACCCATGAGAATTCATTTGATTATGGATTTTTTATTAGGCATTTTTCTTATTTTATCGCCATTTCTGTTCGGATTTAGTAACGACACTTATCTGTTTCATATATTTATAGGATTTGTTGTTTTAGGTTCTGCACTCTTTACGAAAGTAGAGCCTAAGAAATATAACCCACCAAGACCTGTAACTGGACCGGAGGAGGGGGGACAATAACTCCTGTTCCTGTCGTAAAAGACTATCGCTTTATCGGAACATACAGCCTTGGTCTACATAATGAGATCAAGTATATGTTCACGCACTTCTATATTAAGAGAACCATTGGGTATGGATAGGTATTTGTCGTCGATATGGATATTTTTGTTAGTTGATTGTATCTCGAATTTTTTTGCCCGAAGCGTCTGAAAATCAAAAGATGTTTCTTCTTGATTGATAATTTTTTTAACATGCAATGCGAATGCATTCCGCTCCTGTTCCGCGATCATCACTAAATCAAGATAGCCGTCGTCTATCTGAGCAGCGGGGGCTAACACAAGGTTGGGACCTATGGACGGAATATTCATAGCTTCCAATAACAGATATCTACCTTCATACGTTTTTTCATCCACATGGATTATGTAATGATATGCTTCTTCGGTTAATATAATTTGATACAGTTTCTCCAGCGCAAATTGCAATTGCTCTTCTGTCGTTTCTAAATGACTGACGTCTATCTTATCCATTGTTTGGATGAGTGTTGGAAATAGACCGTACCCGACACCTTCTAGAAAAAAATCAAAACGACCATCGTACGCGAGGCTACCGATATCAAATCGCCGGCGTTTGCCATATTTCCAGGTACCTATTTGATCTTCAAAACTTGCTTCTTTGTCCAGGAATAATGTCTTGGACAAATTGTTCGCCGTGCCCATAGGTAGAAGTGCCATTGTTATTCTTTTGTCGCCAGTGCGTATTTGGACAAGTGCTTTAACAACTTTTCGCACAGTACCATCGCCGCCAGCTACGACAGCAAAATCTGCTTCGTCGAGCTGATTCTTCCACCTGTCATCTTCTTTAATCGAAAAGTAAGTACATCGATATCCTTCTTTCTCGATAGCTTCGATGAGATCCGCCTTAAAATGGTCGGCGTCGCCTGCATTGGGATTGTGTAATAGGATTATCTGCTTCATATATCATGTTTAATAGGAGAACATTTTGGTAGGCTTAATTGTTGTTAGATTAAGAAAAAAATATAGAAAGTGTTATGAGAATTTTAGTGACGAATGATGACGGTATATACAGCCCAGGTATTGCAGCCCTGGCGAAAGTAGCAAAGAATTTTGGAGAAGTGAGGGTAGTCGCGCCAGATGTGGAACAATCTTCTATGGGGCATGCGGTAACACATTCAAGGCCATTAGCTTATAAAAAATCGCCTATTGAATTCCCTGATATAGAAGCTCACCGCGTAAATGGAACACCTGCTGATTGCGTAGCGATGGGAATGCACTTATGGAAGAATGTGGATGTGGTGTTATCGGGGATTAATATGGGGCCTAATCTAGGGAATTCCATGTGGCATTCAGGGACTTTAGCGGCGGCTAAACAGGCAGTGCTATTCGGTGTGAAAGGAATAGCCTTGAGTACACCCGTTGGAAAGGACGAGCCTGATTTTGAACATTTAGAGACGTATGTATCGAAGACGTTAGAACTCTTGCTGAAAAATAATGAACTCGCATTATATAATGTCAATTTTCCACCTGATCCTACTGATATTGCATGGACGAGACAGTCCGTGCGACTATATGATGGTACTATCGTTCCTGGAACGGATCCGCTGGGTAGAAAGCACTATTGGTTTACGGTGACGCCCTTGGATCCGGCAGAAGAAGGAACCGACCGCTGGGCGATAGAAAATAATATGGTTTCGATTACACCTTTACGTTTGGATTTAACAGATGAAAAAATATTGAACGAGAAATCTCATTTTTAACCATTGGAATGAATTGGTTTTAGCATAATTATACATATTATTGCATCTATTCATTCGGTCAAGAAAAGGATATAAATGCGAAACAACAATAAACATCTGAATTTAAGTCATCAATTACCTCCCATAGTATTCGGAACAAGTGGACTGGGAAATCTATATGTAGATTTACCCTTCGAAGAAAAATTGGCGATTGTGAAGGAATGTATAAAATACGCTCCAGGAAAAGTGGTGTTTGACACTGCCGGAAAGTATGGTGCTGGTCTCTCTCTGGAATCGATAGGAAAGAGCTTAAGCCAATTGGGCGTTGAGCCTTCAGAGGTGCTGATTAGTAATAAACTCGGCTGGTATCAAGTGCCGTTGATAGCAGAAGAACCGACATTCGAGCCGGGTGTATGGAAAGGGTTGAAAAATGATGCGGTGCAGAAAATAAGCTATGACGGTATCTTATCATGTTTCCACCAAGGCAATGCATTATTGGGTGGTTACACGGCACAGTTAGTTTCAGTTCATGATCCAGATGAATATTTAGCCAATGCAAGAAATCTGGAAGAAGAGGAAGAATTTTATCGAGACATTCTAGATGCTTATCGTGCGCTTGCAGAATTGAAGGCTGAAGGAAAAGTTTTGGGTATAGGTGTGGGGGCAAAAAATTGGAAAGTTGTTCAACGTATAGCAAATGATGTTGCACTAGACTGGGTGATGATAGCAAACAGCCTAACAATATACAATCATCCCAAAGAGCTTGTTGATTTTATAGGAGATTTGGGAAGAAGAGGTGTTGCTGTCATTAACTCCGCCGTATTCAATGGAGGGTTTTTAGTGGGAAGCGATTATTATAATTATCAACTTATTGATAGGGAAACTGAAGAGGGAAAAGCGCTATATGCTTGGCGAGATAAATTCTGGGAACTTTGTGCTAAGTTTGACATATTGCCCGCTGAAGCTTGTTTTAATTTTGGATTTAATATCTCCGGTGTCTGTAGTGTAGCGTTGAATACTACAAAATCTGAAAAAGTTCGTAATAACGCAGCAATGGCTACAAAAGATATTCCTGCTGTTTTTTGGAACGCCATGCGAGAAGAAGGACTTATATTATTATAGGTAGGAAAATAAAAAAGGAGAACCTTATTACTGCGTTCTCCCTGTACTTTATGATCGTTAAAACGATTATTATTTTGCTTCTGCAGCTAATTTATCCAAAATCTCGTTGTTCTTTGTGATTTGGCTGTTTTTAGGCATTCTGCTTCTTGAGCCTAACTCAACATTGCGACCTAACTTCAAAAACTGTACTTCCATACGTGAAGTAGTTTTATTTCTTCTATCTTTTCTTTTTAAACGTGTAACTCCCATGGTTCAATTTTTTTTATCTTTAAAGCGAGGTCGGAAGCGGATTCGAACCGCTGTAGGAGGTTTTGCAGACCTCAGCCTAGCCACTCGGCCATCCGACCCTTTCCCGTTGAGGGAACGCAAAAATAAAACTTACTTTTGATATATCCAACTAATTGAAAAGTAAAAGTGATAAAAATCTTCGTGGCTATGGTACGTGTGTTTTTTTTGAGAGTGGCAGCGAGATGCTGAACACCGACCCCATATTTGGTTGGCTTCGCACACTACAATCCCCGTCATTTTGCTGTAGTAATTCTCGGCTTAGAAATAATCCAAAACCACTGCCTCGTTCCCCTTGGGTTCCATGTGCGGGAACCTGTATGTAATTAAATAGGCTGCTTAATTGATCTTGGGGGATACCTATTCCTGTATCCCTGATCTCAATAAACACTTTTCCATGGTTACGCATGGCCGAAAAATGTATGGTGCCTCCAAAATGACTATACTTGATGGCGTTGCTAAGTATATTTCGGAATACAATAAGTATTTGATCCCGATCGATGTAGGCTATTAGGTTCTTTTCGATATTTTCTTCCCATATGATCGCTTTTCGTTTTGCTTGTGGCATAAGGAATTGGTAGACTTCTTCGTATAATGCATCTATACATACATCTGTCCGCTGGATTGTTGTACCTTGCATATTACGCCCACCCCAGCGGAGGAGATTGTCCAATGCATCATTTAATAGGGTTATTCGCAGCTTTATAAGAGAAGCATTTTCGTGAGCAGTTTGTGAGGTAATGATATTTTTTTCGAATAGCGATAACATGTCGTAAACCGAAGTTAGCGGTTCTCTTATATCGTGTGCTATGATGGAGAAAATATTTTCCATCGTGCCGTTTATCTGTTTCAGTTGCGCATGCTGTTCTGCAATCTTTTTTTGATAGGCGTATTGTATATCTTTAAAAACAGCAATAATAATTAAGAGAAAAGAAATAGCACTTACGAAATTGAACATTACCCGTTGCACAGGAACATAATTATCCGAAAAAAAATCACTTGGGTAAAATATCACCAATATAATAGCTAGTATAGTAGCGCAACTGGCCAAAATTTGTATATAAATATTATCATAAACTAGTAAGGTCACGATTAACACACATAGAAGCAAGTACTCAGCACCATTGTGAAAATAATATCCTCCCATAGTAAAGAAGATTAGGTTAAAGATGATAAGGGTGGATCTAGCCGCTTTATAATAGCGGTAATGGTGAAGTATGAGAGTGGAGAGCGAGGATATAAAACTACAGGCATTAATGAAGGCTAGAAAGGGTCTATCACCGATTAAATTAGTGCAAGTGAAAAAGAAGGTTAATGGAATGCAAAATAAGACAATCAAATTGAGCATTTGGATTTTTTTTCCTTCCAAATACGGCAAATCGGGGTATATACCTATAGATTGTAGTGCCTTAAGGCATTTCCATATTCTTCTCATTTTGATTTATTCAACATTTTACGGCAGTGGCTATATAGGTAAATCCCACACAAAACTACAAATAAAACAGTAGAGTAGGGGACAGCTGATAGTTTTGGTCTGAATATTGTATACCCTACATTGTTAAAACAAATTTTAAAGAGTATGAAGAAGATTTTACTTTCATTAGGAGCAGCTGTTTTATTGGCTGCAGGAGCACAAGCCCAAACATCTTGGGGTTTGAAAGCAGGTGTTAACTTGGGTAAATATAGTAACGCGCCTGATGGAGCAAAAGACTATCAGAAAATGAATACGTCTTTTTATGTAACAGGTTATGCTGACCTTCCGGTAGCGCCGAATTTTTCCGTTCAACCAGGATTATCTTTACAAGGCAAAGGTGATAAGTACAGTTTTGATGGAGATAATTTAGATGGTAGCAGTACAACGAATGTGATGGCCTTAGAGGTGCCGGTTAATGCTGTTTATTATATCCCTACCGGATATAGTGGATCGGTATTCTTAGGAGCGGGCCCTTATGTAGGATACTCGCTTAGCGGAAAACAAAAAATAAAAGGAAATATAGGTGGCACGCAGGCAGAAGGAGAATACGATATTGATTTCTCGGGAGATGATAAACACCAAAAACCATTTGATTTTGGTTTGAACTTTATGGCGGGATACAAATTGTCTAATGGATTTCTGGTTAATGCAGGATACGGTCTTGGTTTGACAAATTTGTCACCAAGCAGCAACAGCGACAATAAGTTTTCTAACCGCGTATTATCTTTTGGAGTCGGTTACCAATTCTAAGGAATACATTATCAAAAAAATAGGCTGCTTTGAAAAAAGCAGCCTATTTTTTGACTTGAAATCTATCACACTTTGATTTCCACTTCAACACCCGAAGGTAATTCAAGTTTCATTAACGCGTCAACAGTTTTAGAGTTGGACGAGTAGATGTCCAATAATCTTTTATAAGCACATAATTGGAATTGCTCACGTGCTTTTTTGTTAACGTGTGGTGAACGCAAAACCGTATAGATTTTTTTCTCTGTAGGCAATGGAATAGGACCACTTACTACTGCACCTGTAGGTTTTACCGTTTTTACGATTTTCTCAGCAGATTTGTCTACCAAGTTGTAATCGTAAGATTTCAATTTAATTCTGATTCTTTGGCTCATTTTTATTTGTTTAAATATGACTGCTGATTAGAGCTATTCACAACCAGCAGCCGGTAAATTATTATTAATCTTCGATCGCTTTGACCTTACCTTTAGATTTCGCGATTACATCGTCTTGTACGTTACGAGGAGCTTCTGCGTAGTGATCAAACTCCATCGTAGAAGTTGCACGTCCAGAAGTAATCGTACGCAATTGCGTTACATAACCGAACATCTCGGAAAGAGGCACGTGTGCTTTGATAACCTGCGCCCCGCCGCGTGTATCCAAACCTTGCATTTGCCCACGACGACGGTTCAAGTCGCCCATTACATCACCCATGTTTTCTTCCGGAGTCAATACTTCTACCTTCATGATAGGCTCCATCAATACAGGAGAACATTTAGGTAA
Organism: Sphingobacterium chuzhouense; assembly: GCF_014692525.1. Classification (GTDB taxonomy): domain Bacteria; phylum Bacteroidota; class Bacteroidia; order Sphingobacteriales; family Sphingobacteriaceae; genus Sphingobacterium; species Sphingobacterium chuzhouense. The sequence goes on along the minus strand of NZ_JACNYL010000002.1, from coordinate 1,128,825 downwards.
TGCATTACGGTATGCCATTTTAGCTGCCAATTCGAATGATAAAGAATCCGAGTCGACCGCGTGGAATGAACCATCGATCAAACGAACTTTCATGCCCGAAAGAGGATAACCTGCCAATACACCATTGCTCATAGATACTTCAAATCCTTTCTGTACCGAAGGAATGTATTCTTTTGGAATAGCACCACCCACGATTTCGTTTACGAATTGAAGAGGAGATTTTGATAGATCGTAGTCCTCATCTGCAGGAGAAACAACCACTTTGATGTCGGCAAATTTACCACGACCACCGGATTGTTTTTTGTATACTTCGCGGTGTTCAGTAGTTCCATTGATAGACTCTTTGTAAGCTACCTGTGGAGCACCTTGGTTAACTTCAACTTTAAACTCACGTTTTAAACGGTCGATCAGGATATCCAAGTGAAGTTCACCCATACCAGAAATAACCGTTTGACCAGTCTCTTCATCCGATTTTACAACGAACGTAGGGTCTTCTTCAGCTAGTTTACCTAAAGCAATACCCAATTTATCTACGTCAGCTTGTGTTTTAGGCTCGATCGCTAAACCAATAACTGGCTCAGGGAATACCATAGATTCTAGAACGATAGGGTTCTTTTCATCACAAAGAGTATCACCTGTTTTGATATCTTTAAAACCAACTACTGCACCAATATCACCCGCACCGATGCGTTCAATTGGATTTTGTTTGTTGGCGTGCATTTGGAAGATACGTGAAATACGTTCTCTGTTGCCCGAACGCGTATTTAAAACATAAGAACCGGCCTCCAATACGCCCGAATATGCTCGAATAAAGCAAAGACGACCAACAAAGGGGTCAGTAGCAATCTTAAATCCTAAAGCCGCGAAAGGCTCTGCTTCGGATGGTTTACGCTCGATTTCGTTTTCGTTGCGAGGATCTGTACCTTTAACGGCTTCGATATCCAATGGAGAAGGCAATAGTTCCATTACCAAATCAAGCATGGTTTGTACACCTTTGTTTTTGAAGGATGAACCACATACCATAGGAACGATAGCGTTATCCAATACCGCTTTACGCAAAGCGTCAAGGATTTCACGCTCCGTTAATGAATTAGGATCATCGAAGAATTTCTCCATCAATGATTCGTCGTAAGAAGCTACAGCTTCCAATAATTTCTCACGGTATTCAGCAACTTCGTCAGCCATATCGTCTGGGATAGGTACTTCTGTAAAGGTCATACCTTTATCTTCCTTATTCCATACCATACCACGGTTATTGATCAAGTCAACTACCCCTTCGAAATCATCTTCTGCGCCGATAGGCAATTGTAATGCAACTGCCTCGGAGCCCAACATTTCTTTTACTTGTTTTACAACTTTCAAGAAATCAGCACCTGAACGGTCCATTTTGTTAACAAAACCGATACGGGGTACTTTATATCCGTCAGCCAAACGCCAGTTCGTTTCTGATTGAGGCTCAACACCATCAACTGCCGAGAATAAGAAAACCAATCCGTCCAATACACGCAAAGAACGGTTTACCTCTACGGTAAAATCCACGTGTCCGGGGGTATCGATAACGTTTACTTGATATTTCTTGTTGCGGTAATTCCAGAACACGGTAACAGCAGCAGAAGTAATCGTGATTCCACGCTCTTGCTCTTGTGCCATCCAGTCTGTTGTAGCAGAACCTTCGTGGGTTTCCCCCAATTTGTGGTTAACACCAGAGTAGAATAGAATACGCTCTGTTGTTGTTGTTTTACCGGCATCAATGTGAGCGGCGATACCGATGTTTCTTACTAAACTTAAATCTTTTGCCATTTTGTTTTTAAATGAAAATTACACAAATCGAAAAAGGATTACACAGATTTCAATTATATCCATCTGTGTAATCCCTTATATCTGTGTAATCAATTTCATGATATTAGAATCTGAAGTGTGAGAACGCTTTGTTTGCTTCCGCCATTTTGTGCGTATCTTCTTTCTTCTTCACAGCAGCACCTTCGCCTTTAGAAGCGGAGATGATTTCCCCTGCTAATTTTTCACGCATGGTTTTTTCACCGCGCTTACGAGAGTAGGAGATTAACCACTTCATACCCAAAGCGATTTTACGTTCCGGGCGTACTTCCATAGGAACCTGGAAGTTGGCACCACCCACACGGCGAGATTTAACCTCTACAGAAGGCATTACGTTGTTCAAGGCTTTCTTCCAAGCCTCTAAACCGTTCTCTTGTGTTTTTTGCTCAACTATTTCTACAGCATCGTAAAAGATGGAATATGCGATAGATTTTTTACCGTCTACCATCATGTTGTTTACGAAACGTGTTACCTGAACATCATTAAACTTTGGGTCAGGTAAAATGATTCTTTTTTTTGGTTTTGATTTTCTCATTTTCTTTTCCTCCGTTTAATTATTTTTTACCTTTTGCTGGAGCTGCAGCTTGTCCTGGTTTAGGACGCTTAGTTCCATATTTAGAACGACGTTGGTTACGACCATTAACACCAGAAGTATCCAATGCACCACGAATGATGTGGTAACGAACACCTGGTAAGTCTTTAACACGACCGCCACGGATTAACACGATAGAGTGCTCTTGTAAGTTGTGTCCTTCACCAGGGATGTAGGCATTCACCTCTTTACCATTGGTAAGACGTACACGAGCGACTTTACGCATTGCTGAGTTTGGTTTTTTAGGGGTAGTAGTGTATACACGAGTACACACACCTCTTCGCTGTGGACATGAGTCCAACGCCGGAGACTTACTCTTGTCTTCCAGAGCTACTCTACCTTTTCTAACTAATTGCTGAATAGTAGGCATTTACCTGTTTTTGTTTTTAATTTGTTTAAAATTAATTTTTAAGTCTGCAAAGATAGTGATTCTGTTTTGAATAATAAATAGTTGATATATAAAATTTTAATGTGCAGGTTTTAGCCACGACCAATAGAAGTCAATAAAATGGTTAAACTTTTTTTAATTTGATACTGAAGAAAATCCACTATTTGATCCCCTCTAGTACTTCTTCCAATACAACAGCTTGATTTATCTGTTCGTTTTTTGCAGCATAGAGTAAGGTCAGGTTTTGTTTTTTAGCAATGGCTTTTATTCGTTTCAATTCTTCAGTTTTGTTACGCAGTTCTACTTTATAGCGCTTGGAGAATTCTTCAAAAAATTCCGGTTTGTGTCCAAACCATTTTCTTAGTTCGGTGGATGGTGCTATATCTTTGTTCCATTCATCCAAATTAGCCTCCCCTTTAGATACACCACGGGGCCAAATCCTATCTATCAGCATACGGTAGCCATCTTCGGGTTCCGGTGCTTCGTATATGCGTTTAATCTTCATGGCAGCTTTTTATGCTAAGTTCTATAAATTTTTTGGTTGATTCATCATACAAAAGATTTATATAGATCAGGTTTCCAATACATAATCAAGTAAAACAGCGCAAAAGCCACGAAAGCAATAAGAAGTGCCCAAACCCAGGCAGGGATAGCTTTGGGTGTTTCTGAGCCCGTAACGACAAAAATATCTTTACGTTCGCTACCATAGGCATTGATGGTAATGGATATTTGCTCATTGACGGTTTCATTTTCCTTTAATCCTACGACCGCTATGGCAGGCCCGTTCCGTACTTCAAACGGAATGGTTCGGATGCCCTCTACATTATCGGTAGATTTCGCGACGATTTTAAGTTGATGTTTTCCATCTGGAATTTTGGTGGTATCAAATACAAATTTTATTGGAGGGGAGAACTCTGCAAAAGGTATAGGATCATCGTCTAAAAATATTTTTATGATTCTGTTGTCTTCCATCATCGTATTATTAATGAATAGTTACGTTCTTTATATGATCTGGGGCAGATTCTTTGGGTCTGACGAGGTATTTGATGCTCAGAAGCAACGTTATGGCTACAATGATAACAGCCCCCCAGATAATAATATAATCTATGTCTCCATTTGGTCCTGTTCCGTGAGTGATACCTCGGAGTGCCTTGGGCTGTTTTTGTTGACATAATTCGCAAGCTAATAACTCAAACGGCATGAGAAATAGTAAGATGGCTATGTATGTGTTGGTCCTTTTCATTTAATTATTCTTTTAGGTTTTGAATCAATTTCCTAATCTCTTTTACTTTCTGCGGACTTACGGCGGGGGCGTTGTTACCCCAATTGCCACGTTCATGCGTAGCGATAGCTGCTATTTCTTCATCCGAAAGCATATTAGCAAAAGGAGCCATTACACCGTATTCCGGTCGGGTATCATAGCCTTCTAAGATGATCCGGATAAGGGTTTCAGGATTTTCATCATTGACGATTGCGCTGCCGGCCAATGGAGGAAATGCTCCCGGAAGTCCTTCCCCATCAGCCTGATGGCAGGCAGCACAAGTACTCGCGTAGAGAGCAGTCCCATCAGGCAAATTACCTGTCTCTTCGCTTTCACTGACAGTAGCCTTTTTCTTTTTAATGGAAGCGATAAATTCTGCTGTGCCATCGCCTTGAAGAGCGGGCTGCTCCAACGATTGGAGGTAGGCTACCAAATCAAGTGCTTGTTGCGTTGCCACAATCTTCTTAGATGGATGGCGTAAGAAAGAAGCTGGCACGGGGATAACCCGATCATCAGGTGCTATATCTTGTTCATTTTTTTCTTCAAATAACCAAGGATATCCGGGCATAATGGATTCTTTTACAACGGTACGGGGGTTGTACAAATGCAGTAGATGCCATTCCTCTCCCGATTGCCGCTTGCCCACATTGGTAAGATCCGGTCCGGTGCGTTCACTGCCTAAAATGGAAGGAGACTGCCGCCACACATCCATGCGCTTCTTACTGAAATAATAATCGGACGGGATAGATGGCCGTTCGCCCCATGCATTATCCATTTCTATATTACGAACTTGTTGCGTATGACAAGACACACAATTCTCCGCTATATAGATATTGAACCCACGATGTTGCTGTTCTGTCAACGGTTCCATAGATGGTAAAGGCTTCGTCTCCTGCATTTGAAAAGCGGGGACTACAGCAATGAAAATGCTTAACCCTACAAAAACAAAGAGGGCTGTATTGGCTAAACTTTTATGATCTTTATGAAAATTGAACATCACTTTTTTGTTTTATATATTGACGGATTTTAATGCAGCTGTTTCAGCTTGTGTGCCCGTATCTTTTTTCTTCACCATGACATAGAAATTGTAGGCAAAAACCAAATGTGATAAGAACATCAAGCTTCCGCCTATCGCACGCCATACCCAGTAAGGCTGCATCAGTATAACCGAATCGATAAAGGGTTTACCATCAATCCAGCTTAATCCTTTTAGCGTACCACCTATCATTAATGAAATCATATAAGCAAATAGTCCGATGAATGCCATCCAAAAATGTGCACCTACAAAAATTTGCTTGGGCTCACTACCAGTAAGCTGTGGAAGAATGGCATAGACACAAGCCCAAAGTAGAAAACTGATGATACCGTACATGGTCATGTGTGAGTGAGCGACATTGAAGTCGGTGAAGTGCCATACATAATTGGTAAAGCGAAAAGCTTGAAAACTTCCTTGGGTAGAACCCACGAAATAGAAGATGACACCGACTAAGAAAAACGGTAAAACATAGCTTTTTGATATCTCGCTCCAACTTCCGCGCATGGTCATCAAGAAATTGGTCGTTCCTGCGACAACAGGGATAAACATACCTGCACTGAACACGATGGCAACTGTCTGTAGCCACCAGGGTAAAGGGCTAAATATAAAATGGTGGGTGCCAATAAGGGTGTAAAATAGCATTTGTGTCCAGAAAGCCAATACGCCGAGCGAATATGAGTAAATCGGTTTATTTAACGAAGATGGCAAATAGTAATAAACCAACCCTAGCGTAAAAGTCATAAACCACATCCCCACACCTTGATGCATATAGTAACCCTGGATCACTGTTTCACCTAACCCGTCTTGGTAGTTTGGTAAATATCCGATGATGGCTAAGGTAATTGTCCAGAGCAAACCACCAAACAGATACCAGTTAGAAACATAAATATCGGAAATCCGGCGATTCGCTACTGTTTTATAAAAATTTCTGAAAGTATAGATCAGACCTACCATGAACAATACAGCCACCGACCAAATGTATTCCCGGTATTCACCACCTCCGTTGTTGATGCCCGCCAGTAGAAAGATATTGCCAATTAACACGGAGAGATTGATGAGATACCAGCTCCGCCATGCCCACTTATATTTATAGATAACAGTGTTTGATGTTCGGGCGATTACAAAATACCCTAATCCGATCATAGCCATGGAAGCCCACCCCCAAAAAACAGTATTGGTATGCACAGGCCGTAATCTGCCAAATGAAAGCCAAGGAACGGTATCCATTTCTGGCCATATAAATTTCATCCCAACATATTGACCTATCAATGTGCCGAATACCAGCCAGAAAATGGAGGCGCCTAAATACCAAATAACAATTTTCTTCAATGGAACGGGTGTCTCCATATTTAGACGTGTCTTCTTTTTTTCGTCAAATAGTGGGTTTTCCGGTTCATGTGTAACTTTGGAAACGATACCTTTCGTATCATTTGCCGTTTCTTGGCTACCCAGTTCCCTCCCTGTTAGCCGGTATTTCAGCGCAGCTTTTCGTTTTTCTAAGATATCGTCAATTTCGGCTTCATCCATATCTATAAGCTCTTCCGAAAAAGTAAGTTTCTTTTTCGCCTTTGCCTTGTGGTTCATCATATCCAGATAGGTCGATAATCGGATATATACGATGACAACCACCACTGCCAATACAATAAAAATCAGGACAATCGTTCCGATGATGCCGGGACTTAGAAACCAATTGGAGGTATCTGGGTTTGGAGTGGGCTGCGCAAGAGCAGCATGACTGGACAATAAGAGCAGTGCCAATATACAAATTCTATTTGCGATAAATTTGTCGTAAATATGTTTAAATTTTTTTTTCATCTAATTTAAATTATTTATGAATGTTAAATCATTAATGAATCAGTAAGCTAATTGCAAGCGGTTTGTTTTTTTAGTTTAGTAATTATTCCCTCAAATGGTTTATCGTATAAGGATCGATATCCCCGATTTTAGCTTCGTAGCTAAATCGTATATTGTTGTCGTCTGGAGCATCGTTTTAAGCCGGCCTCTCACTTTGACAAAATTCTCGTGCATAGGGCAAGGTTCCATTGGATTACATTCACTTAGTCCCAAAGCGCAGCCATTATAAATCGAATCACCATCTATAGCAAAAACAATATCACTGACATTTAACTGTTTCATTCTATTTACATCGATCTCAAAACCGCCGTATGGTCCTTTTACAGATCGTACGATATCGTATTTATTTAACGTGCCGAGTATCTTCGCCGTAAATGCTTCTGGTGTACCTGTATTTTCCGATACATCGCCTATTTTCACCCGATTTCCTTCCAAAGACTGGGTTGCAATGTAAATAACGGCCTTAATGCCATGTTGGCACGCTTTTGAAAACATAGATTATTAGTTTCTTCATCAAAGTTAGTAGATATTTTTATTTCGGACAAATTTATCTTAAAATGTTTTTGCAAAAAAATATTGATAATAATTTCATTACTTTGTGGTTATCTTAACATCCAAAGAGCCGATAGAGCAATTGATTGTATTTGAAGTATAAGGAATATAGCGCGGCGATATTGTTAACGTAATCTAATAATGATAAAAGGATTTTTGTGCTTTTTGTTTTTGGTTCTATGTCACATGTCTATCGTAGGCATGACTGATGCGACAGATTCGCTGTTGAAAAAACTCGATAGAGCAATTACACAGAAGGAAGAGTTTGCTGTCCGTCGGATAGCTAGAATGGATTCCATCAGAAAGGAAGCTATGTTGGCGCCTGATAAAGCCAAAAGGTTTGAGGAGTTGCAAAAGTTATTCCGACGCTATCGTTCCTATCAGTTGGATTCTGCATTTACTATTGCACAACAATGTATACAATTGGCTGAAACGATCGACGATGAAAAAGTTGCTGAAGCTGAGATGAATATGTCGGAAGTTTTGGGGGTTATGGGAATCTATAAGGAATCGATGGATATCCTACATGCTATACCGAAAGATCGTCTAGATACTTCTTTATTGGCGCACTATTATCATTTACACCATGCCACTTATTCCTTATTGGCAGAAAACGCATTAACGAACATAGAAAAAGACAAGTATAATAAGTTAATACAGTTATACAGAGACTCGTTGCTTCGTGTGAATGATCCCGCTACATTAGGCTATAATATGTTAAAAAGTAAGCAGTTATTAGATTCCGGACAATATGAGGAAGCGCTGTCTTTAATGCAGGATTGCTACGACCGATATCATACGGATGAAAGTCTACTAGCTTCGGTGTCTTATGAATTATCCTTGGTTTATGAAAAGCTTCAAGATACAGAGCAAGAGAAAAAATACCTGACCATTTCGGCGTTGGCCGATATTAGACGAGCTGTAAAGAGTTATATCGCTCTTCGTAAGCTGGCTGTGATGTTGTATCAGGAGGGGGATTTGGATCGTGCATATTCCTATATAAAATGCGCGATGGAAGATGCTACTTTTTGCAAAGCAAGGTTCCGTACCATGGAAATTTCCGAAACGCTGCCCATTATTATAGCAGCATACGATAAAAAAATGCAGCAGGAAAAAGAAAATCTGTTTAAATACCTGATATTGATTTCTGTCCTTTCCCTAGTATTGGCAGCCAGCATATATTACGTATATAGACAGTTACGAAAACTCTCTGCAGCAGAAAAAGCCATGAAGAAGCTAAACGACGAGTTATCAGATATGAATGTTGGCCTGCAAGAGTTGAACAAAAGTTTGTCCGAATCCAATTTGGTAAAGGAAGAATATATAGGCTCTGTCTTTAATCTATGCTCATCTTATATCGATAAACTGGATAGTTATAGAGTTAGTATAAATCGAAAACTACGCGTACAAAAGATCGAAGATGTGATTCGGCTTACGGATTCTAAAAACTTTGTATCGGAAGAATTGAAAGAATTTTTCCAAAACTTTGATGCAATTTTCTTAAACATCTATCCAAACTTCATAGATGAATTTAATGCGTTGCTGAAAGAAGGCGAACAGATTCATCCTAAGAATGAAGAGCTTTTATCTGCCGAACTGCGAATTTATGCACTGATCAAATTGGGAATAACCGATAGCAGTAAGATTGCTACCTTTTTGCATTATTCTCCACAAACGGTATACAATTACAAACTTAAAGTGCGTAATAAATCGCGTATACCGAAGGATGAATTTATGGATGCTTTACAAAAAATTGGCCGATAGACATCTTTTTATCTACCCAAAAAGCTTCCAAAGTCTACTTATTCGTGTTATTTAATCCGTACACAAATTACTGTATTTTAGTGTTTTATGTTTTTTATTGAAGAATAAAAATCTACTTCCTTACCTTACTTTGCTGGCTTTACGTTTTGATTTGCTATAGATTTGCTTCATACGCTTTTGGGGTTAATACCTCACCAAATAAATCTATAAAAACGAAAACTTATGAAGTTAAAACTTTATGTATTCCGTAAGTCTTATTTAAGTCTAGTAACCCTTGTGGTAGGACTGTTGTTTTTTGACTATGCAACAGCTCAGGTAGACCAGCAGGTTTCTATCACGGGAAGGGTAATTGATGCCTTGTCTAACCAACCGCTGGAAGGTGCAACGATAAAACGGAAAGGTGCATCAGAAGCGACTTCTTCTGATGGGACGGGAAATTTTAAATTAATGGTTTCGGCAGGGTCGATTATCACGGTTTCTTATACAGGATATGTGCAAGAAGAAATAACCGTAGATTATCCTGCGGAAAACCTTATTGTCGCAATGACCTCGGAATCAGAGCAGTTGGACGATGTGGTGGTAATCGGGTATGGAACGGTAAGGAAAGGGGATGTAACGGGTTCCTTGACAACCATAAAGCCTGATGAAAAAAACAGGGGGATACAGCTTAAAGCTGAAGATGCGCTTGTCGGAAAGGTAGCGGGTGTTAATATTGTGCCGGCAAGTGGCGCACCGGGAAGCAGTAGTACCATCCGCATCCGTATGGGAGCTTCGCTATCCGCTACTAATGATCCGTTGATCGTCATTGATGGTGTGCCAGTGAGCAATGTCGCATTAGATGCGATCAATCCCAACGATATTGAGACATTTACTGTCCTTAAAGATGCCTCGGCAACCGCTATTTATGGTTCCAGAGCCTCCAACGGTGTGATCATTGTTACAACAAAGAAAGGTAGTCTCGGTGCTACAAAACCTTCATTTTCCTATAATTCAAACTTTAGCTTGAGTAAGCCCGGCGGATATTTTGATGTGTTGGATGCCGATGCCTACCGCACCGCATTCCAACAACACGCCAATGCACCCGATGGTTTTGAATTGGGGAATGCAGCTACAGACTGGCAACGCGAGATCTTCCGCAATGCAGGTGGTATGGACCACAATTTTTCTGTAACGGGTGCGACAGCAACCATGCCGTATCGTTTATCGGTAGGGCATCTGGATCAAAATGGCACGTTGATAGCGAACAATTTTAAGCGTACAAATGCCGCTATTGGTCTTGCACCGAAATTTTTTGACAATCACCTTTCAGTTGATGTAAACCTAAAAGGTAGTATCCAGCGCAATAGATCTGTTTCGGAAGGAAGTATCGGTAGTGCGATTGGTTTTGATCCGACAAGACCGGTATATGAAAGCTATGCATCCGAGATGGGTTTAGGATATTATATGTGGATGGACAGCGGTGTACCTATTGTGCTTGCACCAAGCAATCCGCTATCGGATCTGGAACTTCCTGACCGTCTTGAAAAAACAAGACAATCTACCGGAAATATCGCGTTGGATTATAAAATACATGGATTTGAAGATCTCCGTATAAATGTCAATACCGGCTATGATATACGGGAAAATAAATATGATGAAATGATTCCGCAGTATGCTCCTTCGATGTATACGGGTAATTTAAACGACGGTACCGGACGCATAAGCCATCGTAATGGTCTTCAGCGGAATTATCTATTCAATACTTACCTTAACTATAACAAAGATTTCGGAGGTAACCACCATATCGATGCCATGGGCGGATACGAATGGCAACGATTCTGGTACAACGAACGTACACCTGTTGCAACAGATTTAGATCATAATCCTATTTCCAGCGACGTAGAGCGATACGATGAACAGGAACTTTATCTTCTTTCGTTCTTTGGACGGCTAAACTATTCATTTGCCCAAAAGTTCATGTTGACGGCAACCTTGCGTGCAGATGCCTCTTCGAGATTCGCCAAAGATAACCGATGGGGTTATTTCCCATCCGTTGCCGCTGCCTACCGCCTTTCGGACGAGCCCTTTTTACAAGACAACACCTGGTTGTCTGATCTTAAAGTTCGGTTGAGCTATGGTGAAACCGGTCAGCAGGATATCGGTAATTATTATGTCCATCTGGCGGATTATTCGGCATCTTATAACAACGCACAATATCTGTTTGGAAATCGGTGGATAACCATGTACAGGCCTAATGGCTCTGACCCCAATATTCGCTGGGAAACTACCGGCACCTGGAATGCCGGGTTAGATTATGGATTCCTAAATAACCGTATACAAGGTACGGTAGATGTATATAAACGTTATACACGTGATTTGTTGAATACGATTTTCGTACCGGCGGGAAGTAATTTTACCAGTGTGCTCAGTACGAATATCGGTGATATGGAAAGCCAGGGATTCGAACTGGGTATCAATACGGTACCTGTTCGTAATAGTGACTGGGAGTGGACATTGTCCGGTAATTTCTCTTATGGAACGGCTAAAATTACGAAACTGAATACCATCGATACCGAAGATAATTATGTCATGACGGGAAATGCAGGAGGAACGGGACGGTACTTGCAAGTACATATGGTCAACGAAACGCCAAACACCTTCTTTTTATTGCAGCAAGCTTATGACGATCAGGGAAACCCATTGGACGGACAGTATGTGGCGAAAGATGGCTCATTGACCTCCAGCGAAGCGGATGCAAATAAATATGTGACAGATAAAAGTTCGCGCGTTCCATATTTCTACGGTCTTTCAACACGGGTCAATTACAAAGATTGGGATTTTGGTTTGAACGGACACGGTAGCTTTGGAAACTATGTATATAATTACCAGCAAGCATCGATCTCCATGGATGATCTTTTTACAGCGAACAGGGTGTCGAGCAACATCACACCGCAGACGTTAGCGAATCAATTTACCCAACAGCGGATCTACTCCGATCACTTTTTGGAAAAAGGAGGGTTTTTCCGAATCGATAATATTACCGTTGGTCGCGTATTCCAGAACCTATGGAACAATAACAGCTCCCTTCGTATAGCATTAAGTGCGCAGAATGTAGCCACCTTTACCGGGTATTCCGGGCTTGATCCCGAAATTTTTGACGGTATTGACAGAAATACCTACGTGCGCCCAAGAATTTATACCATGTCATTAAACCTGAATTTTTAAATAAAGATTGTTATGAAGATGAAACCTATATATAAAATAGCAGCTGCGGCGTTGATGTTCTCTTTTACATCTTGTCTAAAAGACTTGGACACCTTGCCCTTGGACCACAATCGTTTGGTGGCAGAAGATGTATATGCGACGCCTGAAGGTTACGAAGGGATCTTGGCTAAATGTTATGGTTCGCTTATCATGACTGGTCAAACCGGCCCGGATGGTAATCGTGACGTACCAAATATCGATGAAGGATATAGCGGATTTACGAGGGCTCTGTTTTATCTGCAAGTAGGAGGTACGGATGAAATTGCTGTACACGCTGGCGGTAGCCACGGTACCCGGGATATTCTCTTTATGAATTGGGATGCGTCTACGAAGGTGGTAAGTTATCCGTACTATCGGCTTTATATGACCATCAATTACTGTAACGAGTTGCTGCGTGAAACAACAGAAGAGAAATTGCGGGATAGAGGAGTGTATGAAGCGCTAGCGAATGAATATGAATATTACCGTGCAGAAGCACGTTTCATCCGGGCGTATTGCTATACGGTTATTTGTGACCTCTATGGTTCAGGTCCTTTTGTGGACGAAAATAGTGTAGTAGGAGAAAATCCGAATCAGCGGACGAGGAGGGAGATTTATGATTATGCCGTTGCAGAAGCCGAGGCTGCGGCAGATTTACTTAAAGCCCCGAAATCCAATGTATATGGACGTGTAGACAAAGTTGCTGCCTGGTTTTTATTGTCGCGGATTTATCTGAACGCGGAAGCTTGGGTAGGTGAAAATGAATATGAGAAAGCCTATCAGAATGCGAAAAAAGTGATCGATGATGGTTCCTATCCGTTGGATAAGGACTACCGGCATATTTTTCTGGCAGATAACCATACTGCCAGTGAAATTATTTGGCCGTTGGTACAGGATGAAGACCATTCTCCCGGACATGCCGGAACAAATTTTATGGTCAAAGCCCTCGTGAACGGCGTCATGAATAACTATTATCCTACTGGTGTTGGTGCACGCGGATGGGGAAATGCGCGGGTGAAAACACAATTGGTGAATCTTTTCGACGTGCAAGACCAGACATTTGACGCAAATGATATCTGGGGGAATAATAAAAAAGATAAACGGGCGCAGTTTTTCACCATTGGACATACGAAAGAAACGTGGCGATCCGGTCAAGCTTTTCAAAACGATTTTAATACAGGATATGCCAGTATCAAATGGCGTAATGTGTTGAAAGACGGAACAGACCTCGATGCCACTTATACAACGATTGACTTTCCGATGTTCCGTACGGCGGATGCCTATTTGATGGCCGCAGAAACTATTTTAAGAGGAGCTAGCGGTTCTCGTGCAGAAGCGCTGGAGTATGTCAACGAAATTCGTGATCGTGCTTACCTGTCGGGTAGTTATGGTACCTCAGCATCTGGACAGATTACAGATAGCCAGCTTACATTGGATTTTATATTAGACGAACGGGCGAGAGAGTTGCATACAGAACTTGTAAGAAGAACAGACCTTATCCGATTCAATAAATATACGAGTGGATACAACTGGGACTGGAAGGGAAGTGATGGCAATGCTGGAAACCATGTTGGTAAAGATGTTTCTGCCAAATATAAGTTATATCCAATTCCACAAGATGAGTTTACGGTGAATCCAAATCTGGCGCAGAATCCAGATTACAATTAATGCTGATTTCACATTTAGTTTTAGAAAGATACATAAGAAAATGAGGTTAAAATATTTGTTTGCATGTTTATCATGGTTTAGTATATTGTTCAGTTGGGCGCAGACATCTCCCAAAGAAGTATTTGATAAAGTTGAGCGGAGTGGAGGTGTCTATTATGCTTACCCCTATCAGGAGATAGGGGTGCATAGCGCTCCCCCTAAAGGATACAAACCGTTTTACATTAGTCATTTAGGTAGACATGGTTCCCGTTATCTTATTGATGATGCGGACTATAAAAATACGTTGGATTTATTGGCATCCGCCGAATCGCAAAGTGCGCTCACCCCTTTGGGAAAGGATGTCTATCATCGCTTGTTGAAAGTATGGGATGAGGTGGAGTGGAGAGGTGGAGATTTATCACCACGAGGTGTACGGGAGCAGCGGGGGATAGCAGAAAGAATGTTCGAAAGGTATCCAGAGGTATTTCGTGACGAAGCAAATATCACGGCATACTCCACGACGATTGTCCGTTGTGTATTAAGTATGGATGCTTTTAGCGAAAGACTAAAAGAATCTAACCCGAAGCTACACATATATCGGGATGCCAGTGTGTTCCATCAACGATATTTAAATCACCACACAGAAGAAGCTATCGCTTTTCGTTCAGCTAAAGATACTTGGCGGGAAGAGTATCGTAAATTTGAAGATCAGCATATACAACCCGATGCATTGATGACAAGATTGTTTTCTGATAGCAACTTTGTACGGAAGAAAGTTAATCCAAAAGAGGTGATGATAGCACTTTTTGAGATTGCCAATAATATGCAAAATATAGAAACGGATGTCTCTTTCTACGATATTTTTGAAAAACAGGAATTATTCGATCTTTGGCAGTGTAAAAATTACAAACTGTATGTGAATGATGCGAATGCTGCGCTTAACGGAGGGCTAATGTTTGAAAACTGTAAACCTTTGCTGAAACAAATGATAGCAGATGCCGAAAATATGATAGATAATGGAGGCTATGGTGCTAATTTTCGCTTTGCACATGATGGTAATATTATTCCGCTGGTCATGCTGTTGCATCTGAAAGATACCTATAACAGCGTTGATAATCCGGCAGATTTCTATAAAGCGTGGAGTGATTTTAAGATAGCACCTATGGCTGGAAATGTACAACTCGTATTCTATAAACACGAGAAAACAAAGGATATATTGGTTAAGTTTCTTTTACATGAGAACGAAATCACCGTTCCACCGATAGCCGGACAAAACTTGCCTTATTATTATCGCTGGGAAGATGTGAAAGCTTTCTATCTTTCTCTTATTAATGAGGGGCAGCCGAAAAGCAAATAGTAGAAGAGATATCACATAAATTTAATATCATGGGTCCATAAAACCCATGGCCGTCTAAATGAAGTGCCGCTGTATAACAACGGTACTTTTTTTGTGAAAGCGTCCTATAAAGTGTAGTAGGATTTTTATGTTATACTCGGTGACTGTAATTCAGAGAGGTTTTGTATTTTTAATCATAAATCCAAAACAGGATATTAAATGGCAGAGCTAAATACCAAACAATACGATTCGGATGTCGTTGGATTTAGCCAATATCATTATAAGTCCGATAAAAGTAAACAAGAAGGAGATTGGCCATTGGTCGGTTTTTCGCCAAGAAAAGCCGCAATTTCGCTATACGTTTATAGCGGTTGCAGCGTACAAGATGAGCAGTTCTACGATTGAGTTTCTTCAATCTAAATATGAGCACCTTCCTATGTCTCCACGGCATAGTGATTAGATTCCTATATAAAAGTTGTGTATCTTAGGCGAAAAAGGGCATCATGTTTAGGCATCGGGATAGAGGGCGTACATATTACCATAACGTACGTTTGGCGGCACTATTGTCAACAGTGGCGGGTACAGTAAATATAGTCGGCTTACTGTCACTTAAAACATTGACAACAAATGTAACAGGACATTTTGCTTATTTTTCAGAAGGATTGTTTTTGAAAAACTATACGTTAGCTTTTACGAGTGTATTATATGTGCTGTTTTTTTTTGTCGGGGCGTTTGTGGCCAATTCAACGATGGAACTAACATCCAAAAATAAATCACATTTCTCCTATATGTTGCCCATTTCGTTAGAAATTATATGCCTTGCTGTTGTCGCTTTTTCCGATCTGCTACTATCGAATATTTTATTACCCTTAGGCTGTATATTGTTGTTTACTATGGGAATGCAGAATGCATTGGTTACCAAAATATCGGGATCTGTTGTTCGCACTACCCATTTGACGGGTTTATTCACCGATATGGGGATTGAACTTTCCCAAATGCTATTCTATAAGAAGGATAGTGAGCGTTCTCGGTTAAAAAAAAATGTATTCCTGCGGGTAATCATTATAAGTGGATTTTTCATTGGCGGCGTTATTGGCGCATTGCTCCATAAAGAGTATCATCTGCGAACCCTGTTGATTCCTGTTGGAATGCTTATACTAGCAATCTATTACGATAGAATGCTTCTCAACTATTACCATTGGAGAAAAAAAATAAAGCTGGTTTCTCGAAAAAAACGAATGAAGCAATAGTTGCCACAATTAACCTATTTATTACGTAAAATTTATATTAAAGGAAGAGAAGTATGACCTTAATATTAAATTAACAATTTGTTAATATGTGTTTTTCATCTTTGTAAAGATGAAACAGAGGCTATTAAAATTGTTTCCATACATAGGACTGGTTGTAACATTGCTATCTATTTCTTGCAGCAATAGCAACAACTCAATAAAAATGAAGGGCTCGGATACAGAGGTTAATCTTGCTGTTAATCTTGCGGAGAAATTTACGGAGCAAGATCCGACTTTTAGCATTGCCATTTCGGGTGGTGGATCTGGATTGGGTATAACCTCACTTTTAAATGGACAGGCAGATATCGCGAACTCATCTAGACCCCTTTCCGAAGAAGAAGAACAACAGTTTAAAGAAAAAAAAATTGCATTGAAAACGGTCGTCTTTGCGGAAGATGCCACAGCTTTCGTTGTTCATAAAGATCTGCCGATAGATGAAATTGACGTCGAAACGTTGGCGAAAATTTTAAGTGGTGAAATTCGAAATTGGTCGGAATTGGCCAACGTATACTACCCTATTAATATTTATGGTCGCCAAAGTAGTTCAGGTACACATTCTTTTATTAAGAAAAAGCTAACGATCGAATTTTCTAATGCAGCTAAAGAAATGACGGGAAATGCCCAAATTATTGAAGGAGTAAAAGCAGATAAAACGGGAATAGGGTATGTAGGAGCAGGCTATGTGGCTCATGACCCTTTAGCAACTCAAGGAATAAAAGTGTTGGAGATTATGGAAAAGAAAGGAGAGAAAGCAGTTTCTCCCTTGGACGAGGAAGCAATTAATAAAGGTGCCTATTTTTTTCAACGACCCTTGTACCAGTTTGTCTTAGCTGAATCCTGGGAGAAAGTTCGTCCTTTTATTGCTTTTGAAAGAAGTACCATAGGTAGAAAGCTCATCGAAGATCATGGATATTATATATTAGACAGTCAAGAAGATGAAATATAAGACCCGTTTATCCTTAGATATTCTTTTTAAAATTGTATTTAAAGGGACAGGACTGTTGGTTTTAATATTATTAGGAGGTATCCTAGCTATGTTGGTATATAACTCGTTTTCATTTTTTATAGACGTAAAACCATTAGACTTTATCACTGGCATGGAATGGAGTCCAACAGCCAAGGTTCCAAAATATGGCATGTTGCCTCTAGTGCTCAGTACGACGATAGTTACTTTTGGTGCAATGCTTATTGCTATTCCACTGGGGATAGGTACGGCAGCTTATATTGCCGAATATGCCACTCCGCGTGTGAAAAATTTATTGAAACCTGCTATTGAAATGTTGGCAGCAGTTCCTTCTGTTGTGATAGGTTTTCTAGGGATCGTAGTTGTAAGCCCAGGTATAGCAAACCTAGCAGATCTCTCCAATGGATTGAATGCCTTGAATGGAGCCATTTTACTAGCGGTAATGGCACTGCCGACTATTATTACCATAGCGGAAGATGCTATACACGCTGTACCCCAAACATATAAAGAAGCCAGTTACGCGGTAGGAGCAACGAAATGGCAAACGCTTCGCAAGGTAATTATTCCGGCGGCTGCTCCTGGCATTATCGCTGCAGTCATGTTAGGGGTCGGTCGGGCTATTGGCGAGACAATGACTGTTTTGATGGCAACAGGGAATGCCGCTATTTTGCCGACAGGTATGTTTGACTCTGTCAAAACAATGACAGCCACCATCGCCATAGAGATGGGAGAGGTTCCTTATCAAACTACACATTATTTTGCACTTTACGCCATTGCCACGGTATTGTTCTTAATGACATTGGCCGCAAATATGTTGGGTGAATATTTTATTAACCGTTTTAGAAAATATCATGCTGTTTAAACCATCGAAACTATCTACTTTTATAGAATGGGGAACGTTGTTGATAAGTACTATTTTGGTTTGCTTTTTTCTGGTTGTTGTCATTTGGGAGATTGTTTCTAAAGGAGCGGGTCAATTATCATGGGATTTCATCAGTAGGGTTCCTAGCGATGGGATGACCAAGGGCGGAATTTTAACGCCTATTATCGGTACGGTGATGTTAACGATACTCACTGCCCTATTTGCGATTCCGTTTGGTGTGTGTTGTGCTATCTATCTAAACGAATATGCGGAGAACAATTGGTTGACACGTACCATCAGAGCTTCCATCCGTAATCTTTCAGGTGTTCCCTCTATCATTTATGGATTATTTGGATTAGCCTTGTTTGTTCAAGCACTTCAATTCGGGACGTCTTTGCTAGCCGCAGGACTTACACTGGGCCTATTGTCTTTACCTTATATTATTACAACTACAGAAGAAGCGCTGTTGCGAATTCCTAATAGTACTAGAGAAGCAGCATTGGCCGTGGGCGCAACCAAATTTGAGACAATTAAAGATGTGGTATTGCCTTCTGCTATGCCGGGTATACTAACAGGCGTCGTGCTTACGCTGTCACGTGCTGCGGGGGAAACAGCTCCAATATTGTTCACCGGAGCAGCGTTCTATATCAATAACTCCAGTGGTTATCTGAATCAAGAGTTTATGGCTTTACCTTACCATCTCTATATGCTTTCTACGCAACATCAATCCATTGATGAAGTACGGCCTATCGCCTATGGAACTGCGTTGGTATTGATTATTGTTGTATTTCTTATGAATTTGACCGCCTTCTATATTCGATTTAAATACAGGAAAAATGAAAGTTAAGTTGTCTGCTGAAAAGCTCAATATAAGTTTTGGAACCAAACAAGTACTGAAAAATATCGATATACAATTTGTCGAAAATGAAATAACCGCTTTAATAGGTCCATCTGGTTGTGGAAAGAGTACGTTATTGCGTTCCTTTAACAGGATGCACGATCTCTCCGCTGATGCCAAGATTACGGGCACACTAAAGTTGGAGGATTTAGACTTATACTCCAGATCAGTTCCTGTTACAGAGATACGGAAGAGAATAGGTATGGTCTTTCAAAAAGCGAATCCTTTTCCTAAGAGTATTTATGAGAATATAGCTTATGGCTTGCGTATCAATAATCTGCCGTGTGATAGATCAATCGTGGAGAAAGCCTTGCGGGAGGCTTTTCTTTGGGAGGAAGTTAAAAACGATTTGAAGATGCCTGCAACGCGTCTTTCGGGCGGTCAGCAACAACGTTTATGTATAGCTAGAGCCGTGGCTTTACGGCCAGAAGTGATTCTAATGGACGAGCCGTGTTCGGCACTTGATCCTGTTAGTACACTGAAAATTGAAGAATTGATTGTGTACCTAAAAAAGAAGTATACCATTATTATCGTGACGCACAATATGCAGCAGGCCCAACGTATTGCAGACAAAACGGTATTCTTATATCTGGGAGAAATCAAAGAAGAGGGGTCTACCCGTAAGATTTTTGACTTTCCGGAAAATGAAATGACTGCCAATTATATTCATGGTCAGTTTGGATAGGAAGGACTAGTTTTAAAATTGTATGGGAGAAGTCATTAAAACTATTGATTTATAATTTTGTTATAGGATATAAATCGATATTTATGGACTTAAAATCTAACGAACCATTTTGGTTAGTTAAAAATGGTGTGATAAACAGCTTTCCATCATTAAGGGAAAATGCCGTATGTGATGTCTTGGTCGTGGGCGGTGGTATTACAGGAAGCTTAATTGCACATCAATGTGTACAGGATGGTTTTAAAACGGTGCTGATTGATAAACGGGAAGTAGCCAATGGTAGTTCGTCGGCAACGACTTCGATGCTCCAATATGAAATTGACACACCATTGTATAAGCTGATCGAAATGATCGGAGAAAAAGGTGCTGTAGCGAGTTACAAAGCCTGCTCACAAGCGATAGATCAATTAGGTGAAATTGCCCATAAATTAAAATCTAAGGCTGGTTTTATCAAAAAAGATTCTCTTTATTTTGCTGCTTTGAAAAAGGATGTCGCATGGCTAACGCGGGAATTTGAAGCAAGAAAGAAAGTAGGGTTTGACGTGAAATGGATGGAGGCTGATGATGTCCTCAAGAAATACAACTTGCAAAAGGCATATGGCGGTATATTGTCCAAACAAGGCGCGAGCATAGATGCCTTTCTATTTGTTCACGAAATGCTGGCGTACAATGTTAAAAAAGGTTTGGAGGTATACGATAAAACCGAACTTGCCAACGTCACATACAAGGTGCGTCAGAACGAAGTGACACTAAACACCGGAGCTAAAATTAAATGTAAGAAAATTGTGTACTGCGTAGGGTATGAAAGCGCGACCATGATAAAAGAAAAATTTGTTGATCTCGTCAGTACGTATGCAATTGTTTCGGAAATGATACCCGAGGAAAGTAGAAAATATAAGGATATACTGCTCTGGAATACGGCGGACCCTTATCATTATATGCGAACAACGGACGACGGTCGAATGCTTATCGGTGGAGAAGATGAAGAGTTTAGAAACCCGCAGCAACGTGATTCCTTAATTGGGAATAAAGAACAGAAATTGCTTAAATCAGTTGAAAAATATCTCCCTAACCTTCCGTTCTATCCGGATTTTGCATGGGCAGGTACTTTCGGTACAACCAAGGACAGTTTACCGTATATCGGCGAACATAAGGATTTTAAAAATTCCTATTTCGTTTTAGGGTTTGGCGGCAACGGCATTACTTTTTCTGTTACGGGAATGGAAATGGTTTCCAACTGGTTGAAAGGAAAGAAACACCTATTGACGCCTTACTTCGCGTTCGGACGGTAGTTATATACTCTCCACTACCTCCTCTAGCGGTCGCCGGAATTTTGGTTTGAACGTAGGTTGATTAAAATCCGCCACATCCCTACGGCCTATCACAGCTGCAAACAGTGCTGTATATCCATCATATTTCAATATTTTGTTATACTCATCTGGTTGAATACCCTCCATAGGAGTCGAATCAATACCCATGCTTGCGCAGGCGGCTAGAAAAAAGCCCAACGAAAGGTAAACTTGATGCTGCATCCAATTTTTGATGCCGGCTTCACCTAATGATTTTACACGTTGATTGTAGAAGTTTGTAGCGGTTTCGGGTAATTGCGAGAGGTTCTCGTTCTCAAATTTTTCTACGTTATCAATTACACTGAATACAACTAAATGGCTTGCTTGCTCGATTTTTTCCAGATTGTGGTATGATACTGTCGCCAAGGCACTTTTGATTTTTGTATCGGAGATAAACGTAAACTTCCACGGTTGGCTATTGATAGAGGAGGGGCTTAACCGTAAGATTTGCGTCAATTGTTGAACGATATCTTCTGATAGTTTTTCGTTTGGATTATATTGTTTTGTGCTATATCTGTTTTTGGCAATGTCTAAAAAATGCATACGTTGAAATGTTATTAATTGTTTATGTTTGGCAAAGCTAATTATTTCGTCTTTTGGATATAGATACCAAATGTTTAAATAATGTAATTTCAATATATATATAACTTTTCTTATGCTTCAACTTCTAAAATATAAATGGGAAGATTTACATGATTACCGTTCGTTAGTTGCGGACGATCATGTCATGAAATACATTACAGGAAAGGGGATGTCGGAAGAACAAGCCAGAGAAAAATTTATGTCAATTATGCAGATTAATGAAGAAGATGATTTGCTGGGCTATTTTAAAGTTATAGATTACCATGCTGGATTGATTGGAGATTGTAAGCTCGTAAGATATAAATATGACCGTTCTATATTGGAAATGGGATATCTCTTAAAACACGCTTTTTGGAGAAAGGGCTTCGGAACAAAAATATGCGAAAAACTTTTGGAACGAGCTACGGAGATAGCACCTAATGACAATATCATCGGGGTTATAGATCCCGATAATATTGCATCACGCCGATTGTTAGAAAAATTTGGATTTAAAAGCTATTTTGTAGGAGAGGAAGACGGCATTCCTACAGAAAAACTTGTTCTTTGCAAATAATCGGTAGAAAATATCTTTTTTTGCTACGTCAAGGTCGTGCGATTAAATGACGGTTCACCTTCTGATTGTAGATATAGGAGACTGCAAGTATAGCCCCGATGATAATCGGCAATAAAATAAACCCAATATTGCCATCGACTACTATATGGCTTAGGGCAGCAAAAATTAAATTAAAGGTCAAGCCGGCATATGCCCATTCCCTTATTTTTGGGTGTAGACTAGGGATGATTAAGGCTGTTGCCCCTAACACTTTGCAGACCATAAGCGAATATGCAAAATAATCAGGATATCCCAAAGGTTTTGTGCCGACATTGAATTGTTCGGGAGCAAAAATTAGCGAACTCAGTGGCATCACGGCTTCAAACAGGAATATGAAAATTGTTGAAGCCCAAAAAATAATTTTATCTCTTTTCATGTTATTTATTTTTGGTCATCTAAGCTACGGGCATTTTTAGATGATAAACTTTACATAGGGCAAGAAATTTGTATATTTAAACAGAACAACACTTTGAAGTTATTATCGACCTCTATGTTTACAATTGATAAGCAGACTCTTTCTGATTTAAATGCGGTGAGTTGGAACGCTTCCAGCCTGTTGGATTTTTTTGATAATACCATTACTGTTGGAGGAAGAGACGTCCTGTATGATTATTTTCTCCATCCGCTGAATGATCAAGAACAAATTCAGCATAGACAAGAAGCGATAGCTTATCTTGCTAA
Organism: Sphingobacterium chuzhouense; assembly: GCF_014692525.1. Taxonomy (GTDB): domain Bacteria; phylum Bacteroidota; class Bacteroidia; order Sphingobacteriales; family Sphingobacteriaceae; genus Sphingobacterium; species Sphingobacterium chuzhouense. The sequence goes on along the minus strand of NZ_JACNYL010000002.1, from coordinate 1,105,438 downwards.
GATAAATATAGACAAGCTCCTCGATAAATATATGATGGATGATCTGGAGCGATACCTCAATCTACCCCAAGAACTACATTCCCAAAGTCAATTTTTTCATTATCTGGATAAGCTATCCACCAACTTGGTCTCTCAATTACGAAAAAGAACAGCTGTTGATTAAGCAGTCTATTGGTGAAATAGCACAAATTTTAGTAAATATTTTCACACTTTTTGAGGATGCTCGATGTTCAGGGAAACCCATAGGGCTCCTGAAAGCGTTATCCGATTCGTTCCGTGAGTTATCGAAAGATTTTGATGTAGAGGAGTTAAAAGAAGTTTCTCTAGGTAAAAATAGACTTCATACTGTCATAAAATATGATTACATTTTTAGGAACATAAAAAAAAGCAACATAAGAGAGTGCTTTGTGATTTGGTATACGGTGGATGCTTTACGGAGTGTATCAAAATCATTTAGTAAAAATACTAGTTTTTCCAAAGTTTGTAACAAAAGGAGAAGGTTTAAGCAAGTTAAGTCGGGTAAGTAACTTTTCCAAAGTTCGAAACTTTGGAAAAGTCATGAAGTTATTTCCTATGATACCAATGTAAAATCAATCTGTCTTTTTTCTAGATCGACCTTTTTTACCTTAATCTGTACTTCATCTCCAAGCTGATATTTCTTTTTCTTCCGTTGGCCGATGATGGCATAGTTTTTTTCGTCAAGCGTGTAGAAATCGTCCGTGATATCGCGTAGACGTACCATGCCCTCACATTTATTTTCCTGAATTTCCACATACATACCCCATTCGGTGACACCCGATACGATCCCTGTGTATTCTACGCCGATCTGGTCTTCCAGAAATTCTGCCTGTTTATATTTAATAGAAGCACGTTCCGCTTCGGCAGCCCTTTTCTCCATTTGGGAGGAGTGCTCTGCTAGTTTTTCGTAATGCTCTGCATTGATTTTCTTGCCACCTTCTAGATAAAATTGCAATAGACGGTGTACCATGACGTCCGGATAACGACGGATAGGGGAGGTGAAATGTGTATAATAATCGAAAGCAAGCCCATAGTGGCTGCTGCTTTTAGTCGTATAAATAGCTTTTGCCATGGAGCGGATAGCGAGTGTCGTTAAGAGGTTCTGTTCTTTCGTTCCCTCGATTTTTGTCATAAGCGCATTCAGTGACTTGGCGGCTTCTTTGTCTGTTCTGATGGTCAGTTTATGTCCAAATCGTGAAGCAAATTGCGAGAAGGTGGTCAATGTTTCAAGATTGGGGTTGTCGTGAAACCGATAAACAAATGTCAGTTTATTTTTACCTTTTCCTTGTTTTCCGATATACTCCGCAACTTTCCGGTTGGCAAGAAGCATGAAATCTTCTATAAGCTTATGCGCATCTTTTCGCTCTTTGGTATAGACGCCTAAAGGTTTTCCTTTTTCGTCTAGATGGAATTTAACCTCTTCACTTTCGAAGCTGATGGCGCCGTTCTTAAACTTGCGCTCCCGTAAAATATAGGCAAGTTCATTTATTTTAAGGATTTCGGGAGCATGATCTCCTTGTTTGGTTTCAATGACCTCCTGCGCTTCCTCATAGCTAAAACGACGATTGGAGTTGATAACCGTGCGCCCAAACCATTGGTTTAAAACGTTTGCCTTGTCGTCCATTTCGAATACAGCGGAAAAACAGAGCTTATCCTCGTTTGGGCGTAGAGAACATACACCATTTGATAAACGTTCGGGAAGCATAGGGATAACACGGTCAACCAAATATACAGATGTGCCCCGTTCAAAAGCTTCCTTATCTAACAGGGAATCCGGCTGCACATAATGGGAAACGTCGGCAATATGGACACCTATCTCGTAATTTCCATTATCCAGTGTTTGGAAAGAAATAGCATCATCAAAATCCTTTGCATCAAACGGGTCTATGGTGAATGTAAGGATATCACGGAAATCACGCCTTTTCTTTATTTCGTCTGAGGGTATTTGTTCAGGGATAGCGTTAGCCTCTGCTTCTACCTGAGCGGGGAATGATAGGGGGAAGCCAAAGTCTGCAAGAATAGCATTCATTTCGGTGTCGTTTTCCCCTTTTTTACCTAGAATACTTTTAACTTTTCCGATCGGATTTTTAGCATTCTTTGGCCACTCGACAATTGACACAACAACTTTCTCTCCGTGTTGAGCGCCATTTAGATTATCCAATGGAACGAATATATCATGAATCATCTTTCTATCGTCGGGTAGAAAAAATGCATACGATTTGGAAATGTCTATCGTTCCGGTGAAATCTGTTTTTGCCCGTTGGATAATTTCGACGACTTCTCCTTCTCGCTTCCGGCCTTTTCGACGTTCGTATACATGTACTTTGACGATATCATTGTGAAGAGCCTGCCGAAGTTTTCGAGGTGCGATATGAATATCATTTTCAAGCTCATCATCGGGGACGACATACGCCGACCCATCGGCTGTCATATCGACCTTTCCTTGGATATAAACGTTCAATTGACGCAACTTAAATTTGCCGCGTTCTACTTGCAGGAATTTGCCGGATTTAGATTCGTCAGAAAGGATCTCTGCAATTGCACTTTTTGAGTCAGCATCACTAAGATTGAGTTTTGCTGCTACCTGTTTATAGTTGAGTGGCGTGTTGTTTGATTTTTCGAATATGTCGACGATAAGATGTGTCAGTACTTCTTTGTAAGCGTTCTCCTTTTTTTGTTTCATGTGTCTAAAATTATTACTCGATTCCAGTTCTCTTATTGCCAGATCTAATAGGAGATCCAACAGGAGGGAAGGATGTATGTAAGCTCCAAATGGAATGGTATCGTTGTCTCATTTATATAAACTAAGATACATAAAAATTGTTCTCTTTCTTTGCTCAAAAAATAACCTGTTTCCAGTTTAATTGTCTATGTTTTATTTTTATTCACTTTATCTGTTATAATTATTTGATAATGTGTATTATAATTTTTTTTTTGCTAAAAAAAATTTTATTTAAGGATTGTTTTATGAGAAGTGAAGCTGGTTTTACGTTCAAACATTGGTTTTCTTACAAAAATGGTAATAGTGTTATTATATATTATAACATTCGTTTACCTAAATTAAATATTTTATAATAAGTGTATTATATTATTTTTGATAAAATATATTATCGATTTTATAATTGTATTTTACTCCGGTTTTTTGTTAAAAAAAATGCTTTCCGGTTTGGGAAAGCATTTCATTAAATAATATGTTTTAGAAAGGATATTTAGCTTTCTTTTTGGCAATTCGCACATAATCCAACAGCGTTTATCGCGAGGGAATGAAGTGCAAAATGACTAGGTAAAGTGATCTTTGGGAGGGACACCTCGTCGAGACAATATACGCTATTGCATACCGAACAAATGAAATGAACATGTTGGTCATGATGATGATTTTCGGTACAGTTCGAAGTACACATGGCATAGGTTGCTGTGCCGTTCAAATCGAATATTTTATGGACAATTCCCTTTTCTTCAAAGCTCGATAAGATGCGATATAAGGTTACTCTATCAATGTCTTTCCCTACGATTTTTTCTAAATCAGGTTGGGATATTGCTGCTTCTTTTTGCGTTATTTCCTCTAAAACACGCAATCTTGGGGAGGTTACTTTTAGTCCATTCTCCCGAAGAAGTTCCGTGAAGTCTTTGTTTTTTTCTATTTTTTCATTCGTCATGATAGGAGTAAATTTACGGATTTTTTTTTACCTATCACTTCGGTAAACTTGAAAGGGCGTATACGCATTTCCATACTTATGTCGCGCGGATCTCAACCCGGATTTTTGCTGTAGATAATTGAATCGGATCGAGGCTATGGTTGTTATATGGAAGAGGAGATAATGTTTGAACGCCATTCATAAAATATTGTATGAAGTATTTTCCTTCGTATCCTTGTTGTTCCAGATAAGTAACCATTGTTTCGATATCTTCAATCGAAAGCAGGTTGGCATGCCAAGTGGTTCGTATTTCGAAAGGGATGGAGGCGGTATTCAAAAACATTAAGCTGTCTGTAAAAGTCGTAAATGTATCTGTTAAGGTGATATCGTGGTACTTTTTACGAATCCCTTTGAAGTCTAATGCTACATAATCGAGCAGTCCTTCTGCCCATAGTTGTTTTAGCACACTGGGTTTTGTGCCATTCGTATCGATTTTTACCCGATAGCCCATTTCCTTAGCTATTCTGGCAAGGCTAAATAATGTAGGGTGTAGCGTGCATTCTCCTCCGCTGAAAACAACACCCTGTAGCAGCGATTTCCGGGAGTGCAAGAAATCTCGTGTATCTTCTACGGAGAGTTTTCCTTTTCCCAACACGATATCTGGGTTATAACAATATAGGCAACGCATATTGCAGCCTGCAAACCAAAGGATGCAGGCTGGGTAATGTGGATAATCCAGTAAAGTGAAAGGTGTAATACTGTAAACGGGTTTAGTCATGCTGCTCTTTGAAATGCGTGCGCTGACGATGTTCCCCTTTTTTTCCAATATTAAAACTCTCAACAGGTCTGTGGTAGCCCATAACCCTTGTGTAGACCAAACATTTACTGCGTTTTTGTTGATTTTGCTGCAAGATCAACAACTGTTTTTCTGTATTACTTGTCATTCTATATATGTTTGTTGATGGTTTGAAATGATAATGTCATCGCATTGTGGGCAATATTCGTGTTCACCTGTTAGATAACCGTGTACCGGACAGATACTAAATACCGGCGTAACCGTTATATAGGGCAATTTGAAGTTTGAGATCACCGTACGTACAAACTCCCGACAAGCTTCGGGCGAACTAATACGCTCGTTCATATACAGGTGGAGTACGGTGCCACCCGTATACTTGCATTGGAGCTGATCCTGTAATAAGAGCGCTTCAAACGGGTCTTCTGTATGGTCAACAGGGATCTGGGAACTATTGGTATAGTAGATATGCTTGCCTTCCCCAGCTTGAATAATTGCTGGAAATCGCTTTTTATCTTCTTTTGCAAAGCGATAGGTTGTGCCTTCGGCGGGTGTTGCCTCTAAATTATATAGATTACCGGTTTCTTCTTGAAATAAGCGAAGACGGAGACGTATGTGTTCCAGTATATCGGAAGCGAATGTGATTCCCCAATCGCTCACAATGTTCTCTCTATCGCTACTAAAATTGCGAACCATTTCATTCATCCCATTGACGCCAATGGTCGAAAAATGATTTCGGAAATGGGTCAAATACCGTTTGGTATAGGGAAATAAACCATTATCATATAGCTGCTGAATAAATTTTCGCTTCTTCTCTAAGGTGGATTTGGCCAATAACAGCAATTGGTCGAGGCGTTCATACAGCGCCTCCTTTTGATACGGATAAAGATAACCTAACCTAGCCATATTGATGGTAACCACGCCAATGCTTCCTGTCATCTCCGCACTTCCAAATAATCCGTTTCCACGTTTAAGTAACTCGCGTAGATCTAATTGTAAACGGCAACACATGCTACGTACCGCGTTAGGTTTATAAGCTTCGGGGTTTTCAACCTTTTGGCCATCGGTATCGATAATATATTGACTACCGATAAAATTCTGGAAGTAGGATGACCCGATTTTCGCTGTATTTTCAAATAATAAATAGGCGTTCTCACTATGCCAATCGAAATCTTCTGTGATATTAACTGTAGGAATAGGAAAAGTGAACGGTTGTCCATTGGCGTCTCCTTCGGTCATTACGGTATAATACGCTTTATTGATCATATCCATCTCCGACTGAAAATGTCGGTAACAGAGATCTTCCAGATTCGCTATTCCACGTTCCCGAGCTAAATCTGACAATTTTCGGTTTCGGATGTCAGCAAATAGATGTCGGCCTCCTTTAGTAGGTATCTGCTCTCTTAGATCTTCAGGTACGTTCCAATCCAAAGTAATATTGGTGAACGGCGATTGACCCCACCGCGCAGGAACATTAAGATTATACACAAAGCTGCGTACCGCTTTCAGCACTTCATCATAATCTAATTGATCTTTAAAAACATAAGGAGCCAAATAGGTGTCAAAAGAGCTAAAGGCTTGTGCTCCAGCCCATTCACTTTGAAGGATGCCGAGAAAGTTTGCCATTTGACCCAACGCCTCCCGGAAATGAGAGGGAGGACGGCTCTCTACACGTCCTCGCACACCATTAAAACCTTCATCAAGTAATACCCGCAAGCTCCAACCAGCACAATAGCCCGTCAAGCAGTCTAAATCATGGATGTGGATATCACCGTTGCGATGAGCATAGCCTTCTTCTTTATTGTAAACTTTATCTAACCAATAGTTAGCAATGATCTTTCCGGCAGTATTGTTAATTAGCCCGGCGTTCGAATAAGAGGTGTTAGCATTTGCGTTAATGCGCCAATCCTGTTGACGGATATATTCTTCTACCGTTTGACTACTGTCAACATAGGTTGTATCATCATTAAATTGATCGATATGTTCTCGTTGCAACTTCCGCGTATGTCTGTACAACATAAAAGATTTCATGACTTCGAAATAGCCTAACTCATAAAACTGTCTTTCAATGATATTTTGTATATCTTCCACTGCCCAGACTTCCTTATCTGCCAAATCTTCCAGTACACGTTCGAATACCCTATCGTCAACCGGATAAGATATGCTTTGAAAGCCTTTTTGGATCGCATCTTGTATTTTGTAGGTTTCGAGGGATACATAAGCACCGTTGCGCTTGATCACATATTTTTCCATAGCTGTTATTTTTTAAAAGGGTCTCTGTGCCCCCGTTCGCTGGAGGTTCTTTAACAAATTTAAGATGGAAACAGCTGTTGTTTTTATGACCAAAAACATAAAACGCAAAATGGTGGGAAAAAGATCAAAAAATAAAAAAGCCTCTCCAAACGGTCTTTGGAGAGGCTTTAAAAACATAGGAAATATTTTTATTTTCCTGCTGCTTTCGCATGGTCGGCTAAAAATTGCGCCAATCCACTGTCTGTTAATGGATGTTTTAATAAAGATACGATAGCGGATAACGGTCCTGTCATCACATCTGCTCCAATCTTTGCACATCCTAATATATGCGCACTATGGCGAACAGATGCGGCTAAGATTTGTGTTGTAAAACCGTAATTATCGTAAATTAAACGGATTTCTTCAATTAATGCTAGACCATCTACTGATATATCGTCCAGCCGGCCGATAAATGGTGAAACATACGTAGCTCCTGCTTTGGCAGCCAATAAAGCTTGACCAGCAGAAAATACAAGTGTACAATTCGTTTTGATACCTTTTTGGCTGAAATATTTGATAGCTTTAACGCCATCTTTGATCATTGGAACTTTCACTACAATTTTTGGGTTCAAGGCAGCCAATGCTTCACCTTCTTTGACCATATTGTCAAAATCCGTGGAGATAACTTCCGCACTGACATCACCATCAACAATATCGCAGATGGCTTTATAGTGATTAATTACATTCTCTTCTCCACTGATACCCTCTTTTGCCATTAGGCTGGGATTCGTGGTTACGCCGTCCAACACGCCTAGATCTTGGGCTTCTTTGATCTGAGCAAGGTTTGCGGTATCGATAAAAAACTTCATGTTTAATAGATTGTTTTATAGTGATTTAAAATATTTAAAACATAATATACGTATGTATGTTACAAAAGTAATTATATTATCTCAATCTGATTGAGTTTAATCAAAACATTTTTTGCCGTTCATGGATATATTTAGATCGCTTTCTTATCCTAATTTTCGATTACATGTCATTGGCCAAGCCATATCACTTTTAGGTACTTGGATGCAGCGAATCGCTATCAGTTGGATGGTCTACGAAATGACAAACTCTGTTTTTTGGTTGGGTTTTGTACAATTTATCGCCCTGCTTCCTTCACTGATTCTTTCTCCGTTTGTCGGTTCATTTGTTGATAAGCATAGGAAATACAAATTGGTATTTCTTACCCAAATAGGATTAATGATACAAGCAGGTGTATTGACTTTGGTCGTGGGATTGCAGCTGCAAACTGTTTTTATCTTGTCTATGTTAGGTTTTTTACAAGGCGTCATCAGCGCTTTTGATGTGCTTGGCCGCCAATCATTGATGATATCGCTCGTAGATAATAAAAGGGATTTGCCCAATGCCATCGCCTTAAACTCTTCCATCTTCAATGCGGCGAGGATGGTAGGGCCTGCCATTGGCGGTATTCTGTTGACCAAGTATGGGGAATTTGTTTGCTTCGGCATCAACTTTATTAGTTTTGTCCCCGTTATTATATGTCTGCTACTGATGCGTGTGACAGAAGATCCATCGAAACTGATAAAGGAAAGCAACTGGCGGGCACTTATAGAAGGGTTTAGCTATTTACGGCGTTCCCCACATATTGCTTCGTTGATTGTCGTATTGGTCTTTTCGAGTTTATTCGTTATTCCCTATACGTCTTTATTGCCGGCAGTGGCAAAAGATCTTTTTTTGGGAGACGAATCAACATTCTCTTGGTTTGAAAGCGCAGCAGGTTTTGGTGCAATGATCGGTGCCATCAATATGGCAAGGTTAAAGACGGGTGAAAATCTCCGGTATCGTGTTTTATTTTCTGCTTTTTTAATGGGGACAGCACTTTGTTTATTAGCATTTGCGCGTTTCCTGCCATTAGCTTTGGCATTCACTATGATGGTGGCGTTTGCCATGATGATGCAAAATTCTTCCATTAACACGTATATCCAGACGCATGCTGTTCCAAGCTATCGTGCTAGGGTAATAGGTTATTATGTAATGGCTTTTCAAGGCGTTGCCCCGATTGGAACACTGTTGGTAGGAGCAATGGCTGAATATATTGGAATTAAAAGTACACTCTATGTAATGGGCGCAGCAGGTATCGTCATTGCATTGAGCTTTTATACCTATTTACGGCTACATATTCATCGGAGATTGTTTAAAAAAATATAACATATTTATCAATATAATAGCGACGGTGCTTTATTTTTAAATCGGTAACCTAGACCTAACATTAGATAATTTGGCTCGTGGAAATCTTTCAAATTATAGCCAATATGCAAAAATGAATTTTTGGTAGTTGCTATTTTAAGAGCAAATGTCTGATAAGTACCCCGGAGGTCTCCTCCTTTATGAAGTACATTACCACCCAGGCCGATACCAATAGTAAAAATCGGCATGATATATTCGGCTCTTGCCGATAAGCCTAATGCCAGCTGTTTATCTATAGATGGTTTAAAAAACTTTTCTTCTGCGGAGGCCGAAAAATAATTTTTAGTATAAACGTTTGCGCTGCCGTCATATACAGCGTCAATAGAAACGCCTCCCCTAAACCTATAGCTAAAATTGTACATCGGACCAAAATACATTCCCAAAACCGGATATTGATGTGGCGAAGGGACAGGTTGTCCCATAACTTCGACTCCTTTTCGTCGCCATGATCCGAAAAAAACTAAATCATAGTTGATATGTTTAGGATATTGTGTGAGCAAAGAATCGGGAATTCTAGCGGGCTTTCCGATGGGGTCTTTTTTTCGGAAATCATATAAAACACCAATTTTTAGTCCTAGCATGTTGAGTCCCGCATTGGGAAAGTTGGTGTTACCGTTTGAAAAATGAGTGAAATCTATACCGGTTGTCAAACCCATACGTTGCGCTAATGTCCATCTTAAATAAAGTCCGGCATTTAGATAGGCGTTGGTCTTCGAGCCGATCGCAACATTATAAGGATTGTGCTCAAAATTGTGTGGTTTCCAGCCGGTCGATAAGCCAAAATTCCATTCATAATCTAAAGCTAGGCTTGTGTTGAATTGTGTGATATTGGAACGCTGAAAGAAATACATCGTTTTAGGAGAACCCAATTCTCGCTGGTTACCGAAACTATAGAAAGACACGCCTATTCCTTGATAGGTATGGGCATAAATTTGGTCGCCCAATGATCCATTTGGGAATCGAAAGGCATATTTGATGTGCCCCGATAATGCGTTTTGAATAGGTTTTCGTTGTTGATTAACTCCCGCGTAAAATGGTACATTAGGTAATACATAACCCGGACGAAGTTCTACTCCCAAGTGATGTACAAATCGACCCGCGCCATTTAGTTTATGTGCGGTATCAACTGAAAGTGAGTCCCGCGATAATGCATCAAATGGGAAAGCGATGAGGGGGCCGCAGAAGAATAATAAATGGAAAAATATTGATTTTAAACTCAAAAACATATCCCATCTCAACTTACTTTACGGTCCCGTAAGGTTAAAAGTTGTTTTCTATAATCAATCCGAGCAGCATACGATACCAGAATGTCTCCGCCCAATACACCGATGACAGGAGGTAAGTTCATCTGTTGATAAGCATAATTAACAGCACTCAAGTCGAGTACGGCTGTAATAAATTTCTTTATTTTCCAGTTGCCTATCTCGAAAGTTGGTAGCTCCAATATAAAACTTTCCATAGAATTTGTACCTAATCCCGTCGAGATGATATTGGTGTTTTCGATTTTTTCTTCCGGAATACCCGATTGTAGGAGAGTGGTTTTATCGAGTACGGTTTTTGATGCTCCGGTATCCAGCACCATTTTAAAAGGTTGGTCAAATAAACAAACATCAATCAATATATGGTAACCATCGCCTTGTAGTTCCAATATTTCTAACGGAATTTTTTGCATGGGTGTAAATATATAAAAATAAAACCCATGCAAAAAAGTGTGTTATATGATATTACTATCTTTCAATACTTGGTTCATATTTCTTACGGCATTTGCACTATTTTTAAACAATGTTTTTTCCTCTTCCGATAGTTCCAATGGGACAATGCGATCCCAACCTTTTTTGTTTATAATGACAGGTACGCCTATATTGATGTCTTCTTCGCCGTACTCCCCCTCTAGGAATACAGATGCTGTAAATAGCCTATTTTGGTCACGTACAATACTTTCCACCATAGCCGCTGCTGCTGCTCCTGGCGCATACCAAGCGGAAGTACCAATCAATGCTGTCAATGTAGCACCCCCTACCATTGTTTTTTTGACAATATCGTCTTGTTCTTCCTGCGTTAAGAAACTGCTTACGGGAATGCTGTTCCACGTAGCGTGCTGTATCAATGGAATCATCGTAGTATCACCATGTCCACCTATTACGATAGCATTTAAATCATTTGCTGACGCCTGTAGCTTTTGGGAAATTTGGTATTTGAAACGTGCTGAATCCAATGCGCCGCCCATGCCTATAATTCTATTTTTAGGGAGACCGCTCGATTTTAATGAAAGATAGGTCATGGTATCCATCGGGTTGGACACAATAAGGATGATAATGTCCGGGGAATGTTTCACTAAATTCTCCACGACCGATTTGACAATACCGGCATTGGTGCCGATTAGTTCCTCGCGCGTCATTCCTGGTTTTCTCGGCATACCGGAAGTAATGACAGCTACTGTCGAACCCGCTGTTTGTGTGTAATCGTTGGTGACCCCTTTGATGGTAGAATCAAATCCCAAGAGAGCTGCTGTTTGCATCATATCCTGAGCCTTACCCTCGGCAACACCTTCCTTAATATCCAACAATACAATTTCTTCTGCGATGTTTCGTCGTACAAGATTGTCTGCTGTAGTTGAACCTACAGCCCCTGCTCCAATAACCGTTATTTTCCTTTGCATATTTTTATCTCCTTTGTTGTTGGTGTAGAATTGATGTGTAGATAAATGTACGGAAAAGAGAGCAAAGATAAAAGAAATTAGAACGGATAACCGATAGCTAAATTAAATACAAAGTTTTCGCGTCTCCATTGCCTATCTCGAAAGTCAATGTATTTGAATACCCAACGATCTCCAGGATCCCGATACGGTACACGTACGGGGATTGCGAAATCGGTACGAATAATCAAGAAATCCAAATCAAGACGTAATCCCAAACCTGTACCTACCGCCAATTCTTTATAAAAATCCTTAGACAATTTCCCACCAGGTTTGTTTTCATCCTCTCGCTGCAGCCATATATTTCCCGCATCTATAAAAGCGGCCCAGTGTAACATACCGGCTATCTGTGCCCGGTATTCTGTATTAAGTTCCAGTTTGAAATCACCTGTTTGATCGGCAAAGAAATTGTTTTCACCCAAATTTTCGGGGTAAGCAGATCCGGGACCGACTGCTCTGGCGCGATAAGCGCGCAATCCGTTAGGACCGCCAGTGAAAAATTGCTTTAAATAGGGGAGAGAACGGGAATTCCCATACGAATGACTCATACCTACCATAATTCTGGAAGCGAGTTGCGAGTTAGGCGTCAATTTCATATAATGGCGAAAATCAGCTTCCGCTTTGACAAATTGTGCGTAGGGTGTTCCGAAAATCTCTTTCGGGCCTTCGTCATAGTTTGCTCCTTGAATCAATCCTAATACGTTCCCCGAGGTATTTAAGCCCGCTTTGGCATAAAAGGTATGTTTGCGAGACGACTCCATAGAATTGGTAAAAGTATAGGAGTAGTTAGGACCAAAAGAAAATTGTGGGTCCACAATGTGTCGAAGCGTAGGAACTGTGTCCATTTGTGCCCTATATTCGTCTGAAATATTACGAGGCTGTACGTAGATAATTTCGGCAACAGCTAAATCGTGCTGTTTTTGTTCATTTTCTTTCCAGTTATAACCATAATTTATAGACAACGAATTGAGCGTGTAGGCGTTTCTTCTATTTAAAAACTCATAACCCACCTTTGCATAGGTTTTTGGTATATACCGTTGTGCAGGTGCCCATTTATAGGGAGATAATAAACGTGGCCACACCACACCTACTTCCGCACCATAACGTATATAACTGGAGTTCAAGTTGACGCTTCCGCCAGTTTGGGTTTCATACCCACCAAATACGGTCAAGCTTAGCGTTTCAAAGCCTTTAAATGCATTACGCAATGTCCAGTTGACATTTGCTTCTGTACCATTATATACGGCTGCTGTTTTTCCCAACACCTCGAAACGAATCGATTTGCGTTCCATAGGGGTGAGGTGATAATACACATCTAAGGTATTCGCAGAGTCTGGACTATCGACAAATGTATTTTTTACAAACTTAAATGCGTTTAGATTTACGAGATGACTGATAGTCAAGTTGTGGTCCCACCGATTGTAGGTCTGACCCGTATTGAAAAAAATATGGTTCGCCAATACCTTTTTTCGATATGTATTCTCCGGATCGATAATATAGTATCTGTTATCAAATAGCTCGGCACGTCGTGGGCGTGCCAATTGGAGACCCGCAGACGTCTGCTCATAGTTAGGATAAATATAAACATTTCCTATTTTTTGTGGCTGTCGGGCTTTCTCGGGAGTTTCCGGTTTAACAGTGACATACATGTCTACTTCGTTACTTCCTTTGCTACTATCTACTTCTAGCAAGATATTGTCAGGAGAGAAGTAATAATATCCTTTATTTTTCAAGTCATTATCGATACGATCGCGTTCATTTAGAATAACATCAAGGTTATATGGGCTTTTCGGCTTTAATAGGGTATGCTCTTTGGTACTTAAAATATCTCTACCAAGCTGTTTAGCCGAATCCACTTCAAAATTGATCTTAGCGATGCGGTAGATACTCCCAGGAAATGCATCGTAGGTTACCTCTGCAAACTTACCATCTATTGTCGTATCAGAAGTAACGTAAGCGTTGAAAAAACCAAGATTTTCCATCCGGCTGCGCAGAAGCGTTTCGTTATACTCACGGTTTACATCGCTAAGCAGAACAGGTTCTTCGCCCTGCTTTTTTAGCCACCTTTTGATAAAACTATTGGTCGAATCTGGCCCGCCACCCATATTATAGAGCCCGAGCTTGTACCGGATACCCAAAATCTTTTTATTTGGCTTCGGGCGTAGCATATCTTCGAGATGAGCTTCAAATGCCTCTTTCCTGTCTTCCGGGATACTATCTTGATGAATCACTACATGGCCTTTATTATAGAGCTTTTCGTCTTCCGCAAGATATTTCGTAGGATTACAGCTTGCTGCGAAAATTAGTGAAACCATACCTGCCACAATAGTGTGTTGATTAATTTTCATGTGGCCCCCTTTCTTCTTCATCGTCTCTGACGGCATTTGGTGTCGCATCTATTTTTGTGTTCGTTGAATCTTTTTGTTCACGTTCTGTTTCCTGTTCTTCTTGTTCCTCTACTTCTTCTTTGCGAATAGCGCGTTGTGTAGAATCTGTCCGTGTATCGGTTGTTGAACTGTCCGTGTGGTTTTCTTGACGTTTTAATTCTTCGTTTTTCTGACGTTCTTCAAAACGTTTACGGAACTCCGGACTGTTTTTCATCAAGCTATCCCGAATGACTATGCGGACACTATCACGGTACGCCGAGTCGGATTCCATGCGCTCCACATCGAAACGGCGACGGAAGCCTTTGCTATCCGTATTATAATATTGCTCCAATGCCCGCGAACTCATAAACAACTCCTTGAATTTATCATAACTCATCGTAATGATAAAACCGATACCTGTTTCGACAAATTGTCCTTGCAAGGTCGCTTGGTATTGATTTTTCCGATATACACGTGCAAAGTAGCGACCGTCTTTAGAAAGTTGATAGTCTAGCGAAACATCTCCCGCAATATTAGATGCTTTTTCGCCTGGACGTGTATTTCCTTCCACTTCAAAATTAGAGCCAATAGTAATTTTTAAGCGATCATCGAATAGCATTTTTGATATGCCTACGTTTAAGTCTGTTCGTGTTTCTGCGCTTCCAGACAGGTAATCTTCTTCCGACTGTAAGTTGAAGTCCAGTTCCACACCTTTGATTAAGTCAGAAGCCATATTATTCAACTGACTTGTTAAGAATGAACTCACTGTGCTCCGTGCCATACCTTCCGCTCCGCCGCCACCCGAAAGACTTTCGAACGGGTTAGCCGACATAAAGCGACCAAGTGCAATCAATGAAAATACCTGTTTGTTCAGTTCGGCCGGATCTTCGCGTATGCTCGCCAATGCAATATTAACTTTGCTTACAACATCCTGCGACACAATGGCGTTGTTTTCGTCCAGATCAATGTCAAAATTAATTTCTGGTTTGAAAAGCTCGCCCGTTAGAATAAGTTTTACGTCAAAAGGAATACGTTGTTTATAGAGATTTTGACTTTCTGCTCCAATCTGGGATTGCACCAGCTCCAGCGTAGCAAAACGATTCCTGTAAATAGCTGTAATATCCAAACGAGCGTCCAGTGGATCGCCGTTCCACGTGATCGTACTTCCTTTTTGGAAAGTGAATGGTTTTGAAATAGGGCCTAGAGAAAAGGTATAATCTCCTTTTTCTACGGTGTATGTCCCAGACATCGTGATTTTATCGCTGGCATCGATAGTAGCATTTAGCTCCGCTACACCTTGGACGTTAAGTGCGTCTTGTGTACCCTCATCTAATATCACTTTAAATTTAGCTTCACGGTCAGTGGATAGATTGAGTGCTATATCCATTCCCGAGAGCTGACTTGCTGTGGTCAGCGAATCCAAGCGTGCGAAGACATTGGCAGCGGCAGTATCGCTTCGGTTTACGAATTTGACAACACCATCCCGTTGCGCAACTCCCGGATCGTCATTCGGAACCACGAATACAAAATCTGTCTTATCGTTTACCGTAATGTCACCATCCACACGTGGTTGATCTAAGTTTCCACGGATACGGAGATTTGACGTTAAATACAACTGCCCGAAGAATAAATCATTGTCTTCCCTTGTAGAATTGACTGCAGCAAAGTCATTCATCGTCAGATTCAGATTAAAATCGAAATCGGTATAAGTTGCTGTACGAATAGAGCCGTTTAGGAGGGTCGTATTTCCACGCAGATCCTTAATCTCAAACTTCTTAAACTGTATGCCTTGATTGTTGAAATAGATGGTTTGATTGTCCATAAGGAAATCAGCATTCAACATGGCGACATTCAGTTTGCTATTTTGGAACGTGAGTCCACCATTGATTTTCGGCGCATCTACTGTACCGGATATTTTCAGATCACCAGTCAAATCACCTGCACAATCCTCCAGATAACCTAAGCTAAATGCCTGGATAGTCGTCATCTTCATAGGTTTCAAAGAGAGGGTGGCATTCAACGTAGCAGGGCCATCCGGCGGGCTGATGAAATCACCTAGTAACTGTACATCATTGCCGTTGCCTTCAATTTTAACATCGGCAGAGAACGTGTTCTGCTTTATATTATCGACTTTGACCAAAATATTTCCTACCGTATCTTTTCCGAAATAAAATCTATCGATCGTTAAATCAGAAACGAATACCGGGCTGCTTTCTAAACGGGACACCGTTGCCGTACCATTAATACCACCACCCAAGTTTAGTGTTTCAGATTCTAACATCTGCGTAAAAGTCTCTATTCTAAAGTTGTTAAACGATACGTCGATAGGCGCGTTTAATGTAGAATCTTGTGATTGAACCAACAACTCCTGTCCGTTATTCGCCAACCGGAAATTAGAAGCATGGATTCCATTTTGACCGAAACCGATGCGGTTGCTCGGATCGATATTCCACGTGTCGTAGTTTAATTTTAAACCATCCTCATTTAGTGTAAAAATAAAATTATTGTCGGCTACCTGCATCTTCGCTCCGAGATGATATTGCTCCTTGTCCTCCTTATCTTTTATCCATAAACCTAATGATACGTTATTATCCATCACATCACCACTTAGCACGGTGTTGTTAAGCTCGATATCGTTTACTTTAATCTTTTGGATGAGCGCGGAATAATATAAGGCACTGTCAGCGGTTGTAAGATCTACACCGATATCTTCGATGAGCATACCATCATACAGAATCTTGGGTGCTACCAGCTTTGCCATGAAGCTTTTTGATTCACTACTGAAGGCGCCGTCAAGTGTGATATCGCGCATTTCTTCCAACGTAGGCAGGAACTCACGGATAAGGCGGGAATGATTGAGTGTAGCACTGAATTCGAAGCTCTGTGGAGTATAGGATGTCGTGTCCTGTGGTGCACCACTGGGGTTGTAATATTGTTGTATCACATCCTGTATAGCTGGAGCCAACGCTGTCAGCTGGTATTTGCCAACCATATGGGCTTTGAGAAATTCAGATCGTAGCAATAGCATACTTCTACTGGTATCTGCGGACGCCACTAACGAGATGCTATCTAATGTGTAGCGTTCGTCATTATAAGCAATAGCTGAGTTAGAGACGATGATAGAGCCATTTAGGAAATCTGGATCAGCCGTTTCCAGATCAGCAACAATCTTTCCGTGATAGCGGAACTCGTCTTCCATCAATTTTAGATTTTTCAAATTCACACTGTCGATCATCAGCGTCGCGTTTACCTTTGGATAGGTATTACGCATATCTGCAGCGAAATCTAAATTGAGTTTTAGGTTAGGGTCAGGGCTGTTTAGCGTACCATTAATATCGCCACCCTTTGCATCTGCATCTAATTGTATATCATGATATCTATACCCCATCGCATCGAGGTGATTCAAACGTGCTTGTACGGAGGCGACCATGTTTTGTGGGTTTAGTCCCTGTCCGCTCACATTTGCCTCTGCGGATATAATTCCCAAAACAGAATCTTGATTCAAAATGTTCCCGATATCCAAGTCATCGATGGATACATAAGCGTTGTAAGTGGTATCTGCCCCCATTTGCATGTTGCCATTAACGGTTGCATTTCCTTTTTCTGTTACCAGACTCATGTTGGCATCGAAACCCGACATTCCTCCTTTGAATGTGCCTGACAGACTTATAGCATTGGGAAGTTGCAAACTATCGGGCATCATGGATTTAGCAACCAAGCGCTCTATATCCGCTCTGCCGGTTGTAAACTTTTTCAAATTCAAATCGATGTAGAGCTTGTCTGTATCAGGAAGCCCCTTAATAACAGCACTTGCTATCAAGTGTGTGCGATCGAGCGTCTTGAACTCAATGTTTGGAATAGTGAGGTCATTCATCCTGCCTTTTACACTTCCATTGATATAAAAGGAGCGTGCCAGGAGTGGTTTCATAACTTCCATCGTATCCAGATCCGGCACGAAATAGCGAATATCGCTCATATCAAGTGTGGATTGTTTGATGTTAGCTTCTACGAGAACTTGGCTAGGATCTTCTGTTAAGGCATCTAGTGACGGATATGACAGTTTGATATAATCCCGGATAGTCGTTTTTGGTGTTTGTGCAATAAAATTCCGAATTTCCACCCCCGTATTATGATAGACAAAATCTGCTTGTAGCTTTTTGATAGCAAATCCTGAATGGTCTGCCATCGAGAGATTTTTTAACGATCCGGAAATAGAGTCGGTAGAATAGTATAAGTCCTCTAATTCACCCAGAAAGTCACTGATTTTAATGTTCGAATAATCAAACCCTTTCATACGCGGTTGGTTATCGTCTTTAAACCAAACGTTTGTTTTGTTGATTGCTAATCGGTCGGCCGAAACAATCCAATTTACGGAACTGCTGTCGGCAGAAGCGGTAGTATCGGTGCTCACGGTAGTAGCAGATGCCGTTTTTCCCATGAAGACTTGGGCATCGGTTTCATCCAGCGTAACATCGCCTAAGCGTGCAATCTCTTTATTTAGGTCTAGTTCTTTGATGTCGGCCGCTAATTTCTTTATTTCAAAATGGGTATCCATGGCGGAAGAGGAATCCTGATAAGCTACAAAGATGTTGCTTAAGTCCAGTTTTTTTATCTCGAGGTCTGGGAGTAAGGAAGATTCCTCAACAGATGCATCTTTAATACCGAAATCTTCTGCCGACGGAGCTTCTGCTTCGGATGCCGGTGCCCACTGTTTAATCAGCGCGGTTAGTCCGTCTAATTTAATATCCGGCATCGAAAACGCCATATTATTGGATAGGTCAAATTTTTTGACTTTGGTGTCAAAGTGTTCCAGCCTAATATCGGCGCTCGTTCCGATAACATCATCGTTGTAAACAAAATGAATCCGTTCAAAAAGTACATCATTAATATCGAAAACAAGGGCTGAGGTAGTATCGGCATCTGTCGTGCTTTCCTCTTCAGAAGCAAAGGCTTCGACAATGTAGTCAAAGTTAAAACTACTATCAGGAAGCGTTCTGTTTATTTTGGCAGTAATACCCTTCAATTCCAACTGCTGTATCTCCACGGTATTTTTCAACAGTTTAAACATATTAATGTCTACCAATAATTTTTCTCCAGCAATCAATGTATCCTGGGATTGGTCTTCAAAATAGACATTTTCCAACACTAAATTTTTAGGAAAAGTGATATTGATATATCCGATATCGACCGGTGTCCCAATCTTGTTTTCCAGATAGTTCGTAACCTTGCCAACCACATAGTTTTGAACCGCTGGCATTCGTATAAGTAAAATAATCAATAGCAGAAGGGCAATAATACTGCCGATAATCCATAATATTGTTTTTAAAGCTATTCGTCCGAATCGATTCAAGGTGATTTTCTATTAAATTTTACGTGACTTTATTTTGCAATCCTCTTTTATCAACAAACGCAAAAAGAACAGAAATGTTCATTTCTAATTCTATTATTTGTCAATTTAAAGCGACAAACAAAGATAAGGTTTGCGAACTATTAGCAATAAAAGAGTTTAAAAAACGTCAAGTAATGAAATTAAAAAGCCTAATTTACAGGATATTATATTTGCTATTTCCAAAATCTTTCCTAATTATGTTGTTAATATTGTAGTTTAGTTTACTATGAAAGTATTGATTGTCGAAGATGAAGCTGACCTTTGCGATGTGATGAAATCATTTCTCGAGGGCGAAAAATACAATGTGGAGACCGCTAATGATTATGCTAGCGGATTGGCTAAATTGGCTAATTATGACTATGATTGTGTGCTGCTCGATATTATGCTGCCAGGTGGGACAGGTATGCAATTGTTGTCCGAGCTAAGGGCACTCGGAAAGGACGATTCGGTCATTATCGTTTCGGCTAAGGATTCTGTAGAGGATAAAGTGGAGGGATTGGAATTGGGAGCAGACGATTATTTGGCTAAGCCTTTTCATCTGGCTGAATTACTAGCTCGTATCAAGACGATTATCCGTCGGAAAAACCATCATGGTGAACAAGCTATTCAATTCAAAGACGTCAAGTTGTTTCCAGAAGACCGTAAAGTTCTTATCGGGACAGAAGAGGTACAATTAAACCGAAAGGAATATGACTTGTTATACTATTTTATGATACGACCTGAAAAACTGGTCACGAAGACATCACTTGCAGAAGCTGTCTGGGGCGATGACGCCGATCAATCAGATAACCTTGATTTTATCTATTCACAAATAAAAAATTTACGAAGAAAGCTTAAAAGCCATCAAGCAGAAGTAGATTTTCAAGCAGTCTATGGTGTAGGCTATAAATTGGTATAATACGATGCAGGTCTCTCTTAAGAATTATACGTTGCGTTATTTGAGCATCGCTTTCCTGATTATTATCACGATCTGGGCAGCTTTGTTCTACGCTTTCATTCTGGAAGAGGTATACGATAATGTGGACGACGGACTTAAAAACCAAAAGATATTGATTCTAAGAGAGGTTTATGAACATCCGAGACTTCTGGAAACAAATGAATACGGCATTAACCAATTTCGAATTACACCCGTTGATGATGAAGATGATTTTTCGGAGGAAAATTATCTAGACAATGAGTTTTTCTATATGCCTTATGATGATGAGATGGAACCCTATCGGGTGTTGCGAACAGGGTTTTACGCACCGGATCAAAAACCGTATCATTTGGAAATTCGTACATCCACGGTTGAAGAAGACGATTTAATCCTGAATCTAACCACGGCACTTGTTGTATTGTATTTAGTTCTGGTATTGGGGGTATATTTAATTAATGAATTGGTTCTTCGCCGAGCTTGGCGTCCGTTTCGAATTATTTTGGAGAATTTGAATCTCTATCGCTTTGGAAAAAAGGAGGATTTAAAGCCTGTATCCACGAATATTGTTGAATTTAATCAGCTAGATGAAGAGATACACCGGATGTGGAGACGAAACGAAGAGGTGTTTGATGATCAAAAACGTTTCATCGAGAATGCTGCGCATGAATTACAAACGCCTTTGGCCATTACGATCAATAAGTTGGAAATGCTAATGGAAGACGAGTCGCTCACCGAAACCCAATTGACGCAGTTGGCCGATTCGAAGTCATCGTTGCGACGGCTTGTAAACCTGAATAAAGCGTTGTTAATGTTGTCGAGAATTGAAAATAAACAATATAAGGATGTTAAACGGATTAGTCTAAATCAAATAGTAGGAGAGATTAGCGAAGACTTTCAAGATTTTTTGTCCTTTAAAGACATCACGCTGCAAGTGGAAGAATATGGAACTTTTGATGTATCGATGAATAAAGACTTGGCGCTTGTATTGATTTCTAACTTGTTCCGAAACGCTATACGGTACAATATTAAAGGTGGAAGAATCGCCATAAATATAGACCAAAATCACCTTGCAGTAGCGAATACCGGAAACCAAGTTAAACTAAATCAAGAAAAGATTTTTAACCGGTTTCATAAGGGTACGCAGGATAGTCAATCAAATGGCCTCGGGCTTGCCATCGTGAAATCTATTGTCGATACTTATCCTGAGCTATCTGTCGATTATCGATTCGCGAAAAATATGCATGTTTTTTCTTTGAAAAAAATAAGATAAAAATCCTTCCTTCGTTCCCAAATCTTTCCTAAATCAAATAGAATTTTTGTAATACTAAAAGAAGGTATTAAAAATGAAAACGCTACTAAAAATAACCGCAATAGCAATGTTGCTATTTGCTGTAACAAACGCTTCTGCACAAGATAAAGTTATATCATTTACGAAGCTACCGGCTAAAGCACAAACATTCGTGAAAAAGCATTTTTCAGAAAAAGATGTGGTTACCGTCAAAATGGATACAGAGTATCTTATAAAAAAAGAATACGAAGTGATATTAAAAAATGGCTCGAAAATTGAATTTGATAATGATGGAGAATGGGAAAAGGTAGAGATGAAGGAGACGGCTGTGCCGACTCAACTTGTACCAGCTACAATTTCTCAATACGTCCATAAAAGTTTTCCGAATACGTTTGTGAAAGAAGTGAAGAGGGGGAAAAACGGTTACGAGGTGGAGATTTCGAACGGACTTGATTTGGAGTTCTCAAAACAAGGCGAGTTTATAAGGATTGATGATTAAATAAATTATACAAATGAAAAAAACACTATTTGGATTGTCTTTATTGGCAATGGTATCGTTTACAATGGTTTCTTGTGATGACGATAAGGTAATTCCGGAAGGAGACTTACCTCAGAACTCGAAAAATTTTATTTCTGAGCATTTCTCAGGACAATCTTATTCGCGGATTGAAAAAGACGGAAGAAATTATTCCGTAAAGCTTGGCGAACGGGGTAGCGAAATTGAAGTTGATTTTGATGCTAATGGTAATTGGATAGAAGTGGACGCTGATGATCACATGCATCTTCCTACAGGATTTATTGACGCTAAAATCGTGAATTACGTGAAAACGACTTACCCTGTTCCCGCTCCTGATGAAGCGAAATCAAATATCAACAGTATTGAGAAAAAGGCATCTGGTTTTGATGTAGATTTGGTCGCACCAGATATAGATCTAATTTTCAATGCCAACGGTGATTTTGTAAGAGTAGATAATTAAGAGCGTTGCATCCGTCTCTCCAATTGGCGGATGCGGTTCTTGTTTTTCTCATCGATACGGGAGGCTACTGCCCATATCGCTGCCGGTAGCCAACCGATTAACGTAAACTGTAAAATAAGACAGATAAAACCAATTAATATCTTTCCTCTTAAAAAGAATGATAACCAAGGGAATAGAACTGCGATCAGTATCATTGTGTTATTGTTTTAATGTTTTGTAAATTTAGTTATTTTTAAGTACTACAAAGATAGACCGTTTACCAATACCGATCCAGATAGAATAGGTGTGCCAAAAGCATTTCTCGGTAAATACAGCGTAGCGCTCGGTAAAAAAGATGTGAACTAGATTTTTTTGATCTAAACGGTAACATTTCCGGTTACCGGATGATATATCTATGCAGTTAACAGATTTATTCAAAAAAAAAATAGCACTATGGAAAAACCTTTGTCGAGAATGATTGTTCTAGAGAAGAACATGAATGTTACAATGAAAGAAAGAGGGGTAAAACATCAAATGATTTAAATTATGGAAAAGAATTTTGACGTGCCTCAGGGAAGCCATGAAAGTATACAACAGGGAATGATACCAAATGAATCATTTCTGATGTTTATGGTAGGTTTTATTTTGTTTGTTTTTAAACTTTGTAAACCTTAATATGCCATAGAGGCAACTAGCTAGCATAAGGAAAGAAATTGATATTTTCCATGCGGATTGGCGTAGACTTGCATGCTTTTGCAAGTCTATTTTTATATCCGTTCCGGTATAAGCAATATTAGACCAGTACCAAGGGTTTTTACCTGATGTTAATTGTTCTGAAAGATACGTACGTTTTGCTTCTGCTAGTGCACGGATAGGACTTTTACATGTGACCAACTCGTCATAGAATTTTGCAATAATATTCAACGTGGCGTCGTCACTGGCAAACCAATGTGTTGCCATAACACCTGGAATCCCTTTGCTTAAGAATGCTCTATTGATACTTTCTAGTCCCTCAGATGGAAGAAGGTTACCTGACGCCGTATTACAGGCAGAAAGAACAACTAGCGGTGATTTGATGTGATAATAACGGAGTTGATCGGCAGATATAGACTGATGAAGGAGCAATCGGGCCTCTTGCTGTGGCGTGACAACTGTATGAGCTGCAATATGTATGATAGACAGCTTTTTGAATGCATTTTCCAGCTTTTGTGCTGGCAAGTCCTGATAAGCAAAGGTTGTCGCGTTATAATGTGATTGGAGGTTTTCTACTTCTTTTTTTACAAAATAGAGATTAGCAAGCGGAGGACTATATTTATCTCGGTATAAGATATTGATTTGAGGATTCTGAAACGATATATGAGGATACAGATCTTTAATTAAAAGGGAATTAACATATTGGATGTCGAAGTCCTCAACTAAAAACCTATCAGATTCAGTTAGCGCATCAAAAGGAAGGATGTATAGTTCATCATGGAGCGAAATCCGGAGTGTTATAGATTGTGCCGGAAGGAACGGCAGTATCTGATCTTTCAAGTACTGCGCTCTTCTAAAATAATGTTTCGGATCGTTATTGAAGAGATGAGGGGATGTCGAAAAATAATCTTTTTTAAAATGAGCGATAGCGTTTAATAGACCTTTGGTTTTCTGATGTATATAGGATATTTTACCATCATCTACTTTGAATATGGATAAGCTGCTATCAGGGTGGACGAAATAAGAATAAGTTACTGATAGGCTATCGGTCAGTTGTTTTTGGAAATTATCGAAGCTTGGGAACGGTACTTTTCTCGTAAAATACTGTTCTTCTAATTGGAAATCCGTGAGCATGGTCTGGATAGACTCGTTGATTTCCGCAAGATCACTACTGTCTGTAAGGTTATCACGTATCATGTACAGTTGTTGAAGTTGTTTCATACCATCGTTCAATACGGTCGTATCATTATCCCAAAACGAAGTTCTATTGATGTCGTTCCATAGCATACGGCCTTTTGTTAATTCCGTCAACCATAATAGTTTGATCATCTTTTCTTGACTAAAATCTTCCGGATTTCCAACGTGGTTAAAAACCAAGCTCAAAAGTTGTTGACCCCATTTATTCCCCGTAATATGGCTGGCTTTACTTGTAATGTTTTGTTGATATGAAAAATCGCTTTCAATAGCTAATCCAAAATAGTGTAATGCAGAATCACTTTGTAGTTGAGCATGTACAATCCCTAGATTTTTTAAGGTGTGGATAAGAGTATAGCTAGATGTTTGCTGGCTAGCTTCTTGTGCCTGTTTTCTTAGTAGTGCATTAGATCTATCAAAATAATTTTTTGCAGATAAATATGATTTCTGAGATAGACAATTTTCACCTAAGAGATTATAGAGATTCGCTTTTTCTTTGAGACGAGTGTCCGGAAACCATCTGTTTTCCAATGATAAAGCTTCGATAAGAACTTGTCGTGCCTGTGTTAAACTTGACGATTTATCAAGCAATAGAAATTGTGATTTGCGTTCCAACGCTGCAATCTTCGCAGCTGCAATCGGCTTATTCAATATCTGTTTGGATGTTAGTGCTAACGCCAGTTTATTATGGATATTGGCAGAATCCAGTTGGTCGGTTAAAGCATAAGTAGAAGACAGACTATTGTGTAATAATGCACTTAGGTAATGGTCGTTTGGGCGAAGCTGCAAGCCAGCTAAACCTGCTTCTTTCGCGCGCGACACTTCTTCCTTATAAATATATAGGAGCGTAAGATTATTATAGAACGAAGCCTTTATATCTGCATCCGATGCTTCATTGATTGCCTTTAATTGCAATGATTCTGCTTTTTCATAGTCCGCAATAATAGTATAATTATTAGCAAGAGGCTTGTATAGAAAGATGAGCCGGTCTTCATTGCTAAGAATGCTATGCGCATAGTCATATAATAATGCTTTTTCATAGTATTTGATGGAAGCCAAAAATCGACTGTGTTCTTGAAAAGCATAACCCATGTTGATAAGAACCCATATAAAAGCTTCCTGCTGTTCCGGATTCAATCTAGCAGTTTCCAGTGGTCTGATAAATTCGTCGGGTTCTTTTTCAAAGGCAGCAAAATTTCCATGTACCAGCTCTCCGATCGAATCTACGAAACTATTGGTTAATGTATCTGGCTGAAGAGGTGGTACGGTCTCCGTACCACCTTGTTGACAGGATAGCAATAAGCAAATGAAGAAATATATTAATCCTCTTACAATCGCCACATCAAATAGAAATTAAGGTTACTCTTGTAGGTTTTGTCAAAATGGTAGCGGACACCGAATGCAGGGCCGAGGTATACTCTCCCTATGTTGAGGTCTACTAGAGGCGAGAACAATAAAGGAGACATTTTCTCTTTCTCCGTTGGTATGTCCACTGTATGTGCTCTTTGTATCCCGTTTGCGTTTATTAGATGATAGGTCACTTGTTGATCGTTTTGCAAATTGACGTTCGTCTTGACTAACGCACCTACACCCGCCGATATATAGCGGCTGATATTGTAACGGATCTGTACAGGCATCTGCAGGCTGAGATATTTTTTTGTAGTGGCACTATCTATACTATTGTATCCGTAGTAGGTTAAATCTCCTCTCTCGTTGGGTAACTGTATTTCCCCTTTTCTGTCAGAAAATGAAGCAGCGTAGTCGATGCCAAACGTGCTCGCAAATAATTCTACTTGCCAATAAGGTTTCTTGTAAGGAGCGATAGGTGCGAGCCCCACGCCAATGGTCAACCCCTTTGTTAACTTTCCGATTTCGTCATTAGGATGTTTGGCGGGAGTATTTAGTCCTAATGTGACAATCGGGGATAATCCCGGTCGGAAACGGGCAGTTGATGTATTGGTGCGAATCGGATCATTTTTGTCAAAGTAGATATTGGTATAGCTCGGAAGCGATTTATTTTGTAATTTCTTGTGCGATTTCAACGTAAAACGGATAAATCCCTTGGTACTATCCTGATCTGTAATCGTCGGGGACGCTGTTCCGGGTAACGCAATCCCACGAAAATGGAAAATGATTTTATCGTCATCCTTAATCTGATACGTATAACATCCCAGTTCTTGATCGGTTAAACAGGTGTCGCATTTTGGATAGAGGTTGAGTAGCTTAAAAGTGTTTACATCCACTTGACTGGGAAAGAACATCTCCAAGCGGATATTCTTCGCATCGCCTTCGCCATCGTTCTGAAATTGTACTTTATAAGTCAATGTCTTCTTTTTAAACTGTAAACGATAATCCATTAGCGCAGGTCTTACTGACATTTTATTGGGGTCATGTGATTTGATGATCGGGACATCGAGTTTATGGATAACCGGATTCCCTCCCTCTGCAAAATATATTCCGGTAACCGTGATAATCGCATTCGTATCTGCAAGCATTTCCGGCGTAATATCCAGATTGATAAGAGAAAACTGTGTATCGCCCGCATTGCCCTCGATTTCATATTGCGTAACCGTGTTATATTCATCCAGCAGACTGTTAAAAAATCGTGAGGCTTCGTTACCTGAGAAGTTTAACTCCTCACGGATCCCATAATCGGGACTGCCGCTTTGTGTTATAGACGTATGTGTTACATTTGCCCAGAGCGATTCCAATTCCTTTTTGCGCTCGATAGGATGAATATTCTCGTTATGGTAGCGGCTTTGATTGGCGACAACAAAACCATTCGGATTGATAAGCTTTTCGTTGGTCAGTACCAGGATTTTTCCCTTAGGAGTACTCGGTTTCACACCGACGATCAACGACATATCTTCGCCAGGTACTGCATTAGCATTTTTAAACAGTTGAAAAACCTCATTCGATTTGAAAAAATTTCGTTCGAATGTATTCGGAAGTTTATCTATACGTGCTAGCTTGGACTCTACCTTCACTTTCGTTTTAGGTTTTTTAGGACGTGGGCCATTGTCGTAGTTGTTAACAATGTAAAGAGAAACATCATATTCCCCGGGTTCTTCATATTGATGTTCCGGTGACTCTTGCGTACTGAATTGCCCATCTCCAAAATCCCACAGATAAGTATAGTAAGCTTGCCGACCTCCCGGAATTGGAACCAACGGCCGTATAACGGGGGTAAACTTGATGCTATTGGAAAGATATTCTGTTTGGATGGATGATGGAAACGTATCTTGTCTAACCACCAAAGTATCCTGACCCAAAGCAATATGGCAATAAAAAGCCAAAAACAGGTAGTAGAGTTTTCTTTTCATAACTTACCAATTGGTAAAATTCTTTTGTATTATTTTCAAAAATAGCTTTATTTGTTATAAACTTAACAAAAACGAGATGTAAATTTTATTGATATAAAAGATGCAACTACTTACGTTACGTTTTTAATTGTCATTAAAAGCAATTTATTCTAATGTAAAAATACTGACCAGTTAATGCATAGCGATCAAAAATATATTCAATTTCTGCTCCAAAATAATGGGGAAGGGATACAGCATATTTATCGAAAATTTGCCGATAAAGTAGTGATAATGATCCGTCGCAACAGTGGAAGTGATGACGATGGCTTTGATATATTACAGGAGTCATTAGTCGATATTTACCACATGGCGAAATATAAAGATTTTCAATTGACAACTACTTTTGAAGCGTTTCTACTCCTAGTCTGCAAAAGAAAATGGCTAAACGAATTGAAAAAAAGAAAAAATAAAGAGGTAACAAATACGGAGAGCTATGTATTTGATATTGAAGACGATTCACAAACGACTTATCTAGAACACATGGCATTGGTTGAAAAGGAAAATATATTGATGGAAGTATTAGATACATTGGGTGAAAGATGTCAGGAAATCATTAAACGTTGTATGGTATCTAAGAATCAAGAAAAGATTGCAGCGTCTCTCGGGCTGACGTATGCATATCTTCGGAAGAAGAAAAGTGAATGTATGGCAAAACTGGGTGAAAAAGTTAAAGCTCATCCTTTTTTTAAAGCTAATAATAGATGAAACCCAAAGACGAACTTATTCAGGATTATATTGACAAGGTCTTATCAGCTGAAGATAAGGAACTATTTGATACACTTTATGAAAGTGATAACGAATTTCGGAATGCGGTAAAGCGGCAGATAGAAATGACGGATCTCCTTACCCGTAGACTTTCATCTGAAGAGGAAGCTTTACGCGCAAATCTTACGGAAGCAGAAACAAAACACCGGACTGGAAAGGTTATATCATGGAAACAATGGCTTACACCGCTGATTGCTGCTGCTTGTATCCTTATCGTGGTGAAGTTTGTCTTTTTCCCGTCAGATAAGGCATTATATGAGTTGCCGGAAATGCGTTCAGAAATTGTACGGGGAAGTCAAAATAACGAAGCAGATCAATACGAGGATGCGGTGAAGGCTTTTAATGACAAGGACTACCAAAAAAGTACACGGATTTTGATGCAGCTACACCGTGCGGATAATACAATTCTGCAATATCAATTTTATCTTGGACTTAGCTTGATAGGAGAAAAGAAATTTGATGACGCCCAGATGTCTTTGTTGCCAATCGCGGAAGGTGAATCCGTTTTCCAGCAAGAAGCTAATTACTATTTGGGAATTGCTTTGGTGGAGTTAGGACAAACGGAACAAGCAAAGGAAAGATTGTCTAACATTGATCCTTCGGCCAAAATTTACGAGAAAGCGAAAAAGTTATTGGATAGTATAAAATAAAACAGGGACCTTCCGTCCCTGTTTTATGGTTTTCTCATGATCCAGCTTACGATTTTGGAAGCCTAGGATCATTTACAAAATACTGAAATACGTCTTTATTCTTTTCAACCAACCATTCATAGATTTTCGCTCCATGACTCAGCCGTCTTACTCCCCACTGATTTAATGTTGATAAATCAGGCAGATTATCAGTTAGGAAAATATTGAGTGGAAGTTGGGTAGACGAAACTATTTTTTGAATATCTTCTTTTGTTTCCACGAGTGGAATAAAGAGTCCGTCAGCACCGGCTTCTTCATACAAAGTCGCTCGCTTAATAGATTCTTCGAGGGCTTGGGGATGTTTTGTTGTGTATGTATCAGCGCGAGCATTGATAAACATTTCGGATGTTGTGGCTTTGATCGCTTTAATTTTATTCGCCAATAATAAGGCATCCTGCAGCTTTCGTTCGCCGTTAATGACTTCACCATCTTCCAGATTAATTCCTATGACACCTAGATCAGCCAACTGTTGAACATGCTTAGCAACAGTATCCGGATCATCGGAGTAGCCCGCTTCAAAGTCCACCGATACCGGAATATCAACCGCTTTCACAATTCGTTCTACCATAAAAAGCAATTCGTCTACCGATATCTGTTCGCCGTCTTCGTAGCCCAAAAGATTTGCAATAGCATGGCTGGAACTTCCTAGTGCTTTAAAGCCTGCATCTTGTGCTATTTTTGCACTTTGTGCATCCCACACATTTCCTAGTACCAATAGCTGATTTTCCTGATGAAGCTGTTTAAATATAGTATACGACATAATAACGTGTTTTACTAAAATAACAGCAGGGACGGGATTTGGTTTTCTATTTGCTTGATTTCATGGCTTTGACATGCTTTAAATGCTTGTCGGCAATCAACTTTTGGTATTCGGGCGTTTCCATACCATAAGTAGCCATTTTACCTTGGTCATCACAATGTATACCAAAACCATATGTCTTGGTTAGGGGAGAGGCGCGGAAGCAAGGCTGCCCTTTCGAAAAAAATTGTTCACGCGCCTGTTCATATTCTGTTTCGGTTAAATCGTTTCTATCTGCAAATACTTGGAACAAGACGTCATCGGAGGTAAATTTATAAGGGTTTTTTGCTAATAGTTCATACTGAATTTCCGCAACCGTCTTTTTATCGCCTCTTGAAGGCGGTATAGTTCCACAAGCTACTTTCGTATCTTCCGCTACGGCGATGAAAGTATTAACGTAGTTTGTTGTATGTGTTTTCATCCCAAACTAACTAAACTTTCTTCCAAAATCTTAATCTTTGCTTCGGCGTCCACTTTTTTGTTCCGTTCGTTTTCCACAATTTCCGGTTTAGCATTTTGTACAAAACGCTCGTTGGATAACTTTTTGTCTACGGAAACTAAGAACCCTTGCAGATAGGCTATTTCTTTTGTGATGCGTTCACGTTCCGCTTCTATATCTATATTTTCCGTATCTAGTTTGACATAACACTCACTCTTTCCGGCGAGAAAACTCAATGCACCTGTTACTTTCTCCTGCACGAAGGTCAGTTCCGAGATATTGGCCAATTTGATGATGCTATCCTGATATGTTGTAAAATCAATGTCTGTCGCATTAATAGCGAGCGGGAGGGACGTTTTAGGTGACATACCCTTGGAATTTCGCACATTGCGTACCTCCGAAATAATTTGCTGTACGATGGTAAACTCTTTGATGATCTGCTCATCGTAAGCTTGTACGGTAGGATATTGGGCCACGATTACGCAATCTTTGGCGTCGCGTGTTCCGAACAGTTCGTCATGCCATAATTCCTCTGTTAGGAACGGCATAAATGGATGTGCCAATGTTAAAACTTTTTGGAAAAAAACTTTAACAGTTTCCAATGTTTCATTTTCAATAGGAGCTTGATAGGCTGGTTTGACCAATTCCAGGTACCACGCGCAGAAATCATCCCAAATCAATTTATATGTCGCCATCAAGGCATCGGAAAGACGATAATTCGCGAAATGTTCATCAATTTCTGCCACCGCTTGGTTGAAACGGTTTTCGAACCATTGTGCTGCCGTTTTTTGTGCGGCGGTAGCCGGTGCATCTATACTTTCCCAACCTTTTACCAAACGGAAAGCGTTCCAGATTTTATTGGCAAAGTTCCTGCCCTGTTCGCAGTAAGCTACATCAAACATGAGGTCATTACCTGCAGGAGAAGAGAGTAGCATACCTACACGTACCCCATCAGTGCCATATTGCTCCATCAATTCGATAGGATCGGGCGAATTACCTAACGATTTGGACATTTTACGACCTAATTTATCACGGACTATTCCTGTAAGATATACATGACGGAATGGAGGCTTTTGGGTATAGTCATGTCCCATAATGATCATACGTGCCACCCAGAAAAATAGAATCTCCGGTGCGGTTACCAAATCATTGGTCGGGTAATAATACTTGAAATCTTCGTTTTCCGGATGACGTACCCCATCAAATACAGACATAGGCCATAAACCCGATGAAAACCAGGTGTCCAAAACATCATCTTCTTGACGAATGCCGTTTACAGATTTTCCTTGCGCCTCGAACTCCTGTAGAGCTTCTGCTTCTGTTTTGGCGACTACCCACTCATTGTTTTCATTATACCAAGCGGGGATCCGCTGCCCCCACCATAATTGACGGGAGATACACCAGTCTTTTACATTTTCCATCCAGTGCTTGTAAGAAGCAAAGAATTTTTCGGGAATCAGTTTTATCGTACCATTTTCTACATACTCCAAAGCAGGTTTGGCCAACTCATCCATTTTGCAGAACCATTGCATCGAAAGTTTAGGCTCTATTGCCGCGTCTGTACGCTCAGAAAAACCTACTTGTGATTTGTAGTCCTCTATTTTCTCAATCTGACCGGCTTCTTCCAACATTTTAACCACGCTCTTGCGGGCGGTAAAGCGGTCTTCGCCAACAAGTATTTGCGCCTTTTCATTCAGCGTTCCATCATCGTTCAAAATATCGATAACCGGAAGGTTATGTTTCTGTCCTAACTCATAGTCATTCAAATCGTGTGCGGGAGTAACTTTTAGACAGCCCGTACCAAATTCCATTTCAACGTATTCGTCCTGGATAATGGGAATTTCGCGATTTACTAAAGGAACAAGGATTGTTCTCCCTTGGAGATGCTTATAGCGTTCATCATGGGGATTGATACAGATAGCCGTATCCGCCATGATTGTTTCGGGACGTGTAGTCGCGATAATAATGTATTCATCGCTATCTTTTATTTGGTAGCGAACATAATATAGTTTCTGATTGACCTCTTTACGAATAACCTCTTCATCCGAAAGTGCGGTTTTTCCCTGGGGATCCCAGTTCACCATACGCACGCCGCGGTAGATATAACCGTCTTTATAGAATTTAATGAAGGTATCGATAACGGCTTCCGATAAATCCGGATCCATCGTAAATTTCGTGCGTTCCCAATCGCAGGATGCACCCAGTTTCTCCAATTGCTTTAAGATGATGCCACCGTACTTTTCTTTCCATTCCCAAGCATGTTTAAGAAAGTCCTCGCGGCTCAACGATTTCTTATCGATGCCTTGTTCTTTAAGCATAGCGACAACCTTAGCTTCCGTAGCGATAGAAGCATGATCGGTTCCCGGTACCCAACAAGCGTTCTTTCCTTGCATACGCGCACGACGGATTAATACATCTTGGATGGTATTATTCAACATATGGCCCATATGCAAAACACCGGTGACATTCGGTGGCGGCATCACAATCGTGTACGGTTCACGTTCATCAGGTGTAGAACGGAAAAAGCCATTCTCCATCCAGTAGGAATACCACTTTTCTTCTGCTTCTTTTGGGTTATAAGTTTTTGCTATGCTCATTATTGTAAATCGTTCAAAAAAATCGAGACGCAAAAATACGGAATTAGCAGCAATTGTACGAATAACCTTTTAATGTATAATATTCTGTAAATTTGCGGTTAATTTCATGTTAACTTTCTCTTTTCGCTTTGTCTGATGAAACCTCCATGGTAACGTTTAACAAAAGAAGCAATGAAAATTGAGTTCCCATGAGTCAGTTGAAGAACAAATTATTTACGAATGAAATATAGGTTATCTTATAACTTAGTCAATACCTTTTGGTTATTAGCTATTCAATTTTTTCTTTTACTATCTTTATATACGCTATTGCGTGTAGGATTTTATGCGTATAATATTGCACTCTTCCCTAATGTGGGAACAGGCGATTTTCTTCGTATGTTATGGGGGGGGATAAAATTTGACGTAGTCGCGTTGCTGTATCTGAATATCGTGTATATCTTGATGCAGGGGATGCCGTTACCATTTAAATATGGACGTTTTTATCAAAAAGTAGCCCAGTGGGTATTTATTATTACGAATAGCTTCGGTGTGGCGCTGAATCTGATTGATTATGCCTATTATCCATTTACCTTAAAAAGAACAACGGGCACGGTATTTAGCCAATTTGCCAACGAAGAGAATCTCGGGAAGCTGGCTTTCGATTTTGTGTGGGGATATTGGGGATTAGTCCTGTTATTTATTGCGCTGGTTTTTGTGGTACGGGCTATCGCCCGTATTGTTATCGTGTATCGTCCGAAGAAACTTTCTTTTGCTTTTTATACTGCGCAGGCTGTATTGTTTTTATTGGTCGCTTTCCTGTTTATAGGAGGAGTACGCGGTGGTTGGGCGCATAGCACGCGGCCAATCACATTGAGCAATGCAGGCGATTACGTACGTAATCCAGAGGAGATGAATATTGTCCTGAATACACCTTTTAGTATTTTAAAAACGTTGAAAGCTGTTCAGTTGGAAGAGGTTCATTTTTATACAGAAGAAGAACTGCAGCAGGTTTATCCTGTTATTCATGAACCGAACGATACGTCTGACTTTAGGAAAATGAATGTCGTCATCTTGATTTTGGAGAGTTTTGCAAAAGAACATGTCGGTGCCCTAAATAAAGATATACAGCATGGGAATTATAAAGGATATACACCGTTCCTAGATTCGCTGATTGCAGAATCCTATACATTTTCCAGATCGTTTGCAAATGGACGAAAATCCATTGATGCGCTACCGTCCATTATTACTGGGATACCATCGATAGGCGAACCCTTTGTATTATCTATCTATTCTGGAAATAAAACGACGAGTATGGCGAAGTTATTGGGAGACGAGGGATATGAAACAGCATTCTTTCATGGAGCTCCCAATGGAAGTATGGGGTTTTCAGCATATATGCAACTGGCGGGAGTTCGACATTATTTTGGAAAGAATGAGTATAATAATGATAAAGATTTTGATGGCATGTGGGGAATTTGGGACGAGCCTTTTATGCAGTTTATGGCGAAGGAACTAGACAATCTCCGCCAACCGTTTTTTACCAGCTTCTTTTCTTTATCCTCTCATCATCCTTTTAAGGTGCCTGCTCAATACGAAGGTAAATTTCCCAAAGGGCCTCTTCCTGTACAAGAGCCTATCGGGTATACGGATTATGCATTGCGTCGATTTTTTGAAACCGCGTCTAAATCATCCTGGTTCAAAAATACCTTGTTTGTTATCTGTGCCGACCATGCAACGGTAAGTCATTTGCCGGAATATAAAACATCTGCAAATAGTGTGGCGATCCCAATTATCTTCTATCATCCAAATGATGAAAACTTGCGGGGGATTTCTGATAAATTGATACAGCAAATCGATATTATGCCTACCGTAATGAACTATCTTGGTTATGATAAGCCCTATTTTGCGTTTGGTTTTGATGCTTTTTCTGCAGATAGAAATAATTTTTCGCTTAATAATTTCGCCGGAACATTTAGTTTCTTTCAAGACGATTATTTTATGACACATAATGGGGAAAAGCCTCTTTCCTTGTTCAACTTGAAAGAAGATCGTTTGGAACAACACGATTTGTTAGAAACGAAACCCCAAATTGCAGATAGTCTTGGTCGTAGCTTGAAAGCCTTTATTCAACAGTATAACAACCGTATGATCCATAATGATTTAGTTGCGCCCTAAAAGTATCACAACATGTTTTAGTGTAATAGCAATTACATTAAAACAACGCTTTTCCAAACCGATACCGTAAAGTAAATGCTTGTTGATTACTCACTTGATCGGGAGCAAAATGGAAGGAAGCTATAAATTTTCCTTCCAGGTTTCCTTTTTTGAAAGGCGTCCAGCCTAAATCAAGTCGGTTGTACGTATCCCGGTGATAGAACGAATCTCCGTTTGGAAGATTTTGGGCATCTCCCAAGTATAAGGTATTGCCTAGGAAAAACTGTTTATATCCAAGGTAAATATTGGAAATAAAACCTCTTGCTACACGTAGGTCGTACTCATTGCGCACCCGATCGAAGCCAATGGCCATACCGGCATCTATAGTCAGGGAGTCCAAGAATGTCTTGCGGCTCAAGTCAGCACCCACGCGCAAAAGCGCGATACCATTATCCTGTATATTATCATCAAGCTCCTCATTGCTCGTTTTTGCATTATGATAGAGGAGGGCATCATCCGCTATGTAAAAGTTTCCGAAAGTATATTTGCCCGAAAGACCAACCACAAAACGTTCTCGGTGTTGATAGCTTTGTTTGCTCAGCCAATCTATATAAATAGCTTGCTTGATGTATCGATTCTGGAATGCAAAATACATGCCTTCTATATTCGGACGATCATACATAAATGTATCGGCTAATACGATTCTGGGCACATCAGCCAATCGCTCATGGCGGGGCATAAGACCTAAAGCGAAATCAATATTTTTGTTTTTGTAATTATAATAAGCAATGGGGGAGATGTGTTCCTTGTTTTCGCTATGTATGCCAAAATCCTGATTGTAATGAAGTCCACCATAGACGCGGTGGTTACTGTCCAGCGCAAAATAAAGCTTAGGAGATAAAATGGCACCAAAGAACGTTTTATCCTCTGTATAGATGGATTTGTATTCCCTATTATCAGCATATCCGAAGAAATCAACTTCCAAACCGATCTGTTGTGCGTTAGATACAGAACTGATACTGCAACATAGGAATAGAAGGATAGCTATAACGCGTGTAGATTGTTTCATGAGTGGACGGTTGACGAACGAAAACTTGTTTTCAGAAAAAAGGTCGTCCCTATTGAAGAAGACGACCTTTTAGAAAGTATCGGTTTATATTTACACCTCTAATAACAATCTAGCAGGGTCTTCCAGCAATTGCTTTACGCGAACGAGGAAGCTTACGGATTCGCGACCATCAATGGTACGGTGATCATAAGATAGTGCAATATACATCATCGGACGGATAACCACTTGTCCATTTTCCGCTACTGGGCGTTGCACGATGTTGTGCATACCTAAAATAGCCGATTGAGGAGCGTTGATAATTGGTGTAGACATCATAGAACCAAATACACCACCATTGGTGATCGTAAATGTTCCGCCAGTCATTTCCTCAATCGTCAACTTATTATCGCGTGCTTTTGTTGCGAGATTAATAACTTCTTTTTCAATCTGGTACAGGCTCATAGACTCCGCGTTCCGAATAACCGGAACTACTAATCCTTTAGGAGCAGATACTGCAATAGAAATATCAGCAAAGTCAGAGTATACAATTTCGTTCTCTTCGATACGTGCGTTAACCGCAGGCCATTCTTTTAATGCCATAGTCACGGCTTTCGTGAAGAATGACATAAAACCTAGTCCGACACCATGTTTTTCTTTAAAGGCATCTTTATATTTTGCACGAAGATCCATGATAGGCTGCATATTTACTTCGTTAAAAGTAGTTAACATAGCCGTTTCATTCTTCACGCTTACCAAACGTTTCGCAATTGTTTTACGTAACGAGGTCATCTTTTCCCGACGTTCGTTACGTGAGCCGGCAGCAGCGACAGGCGCAGATGAAGCTGGTTCAGCAGCAGGTTTGTTTTCTGTTTTAGGTGCAGCAGGTTTTGCTTGGGCTTTCTCTGCATCTTCTTTAGTGATACGTCCGTCTTTGCCTGTACCTTTTATTGTTGACGCGTCAATTCCTTTTTCTCTTAATATTTTTGCCGCAGCCGGCGATGCTGTTCCCGCAGCATAAGAATCCGGGCTTTCCGTTTCTTCCGCCGGAGCAGATTCCGTTGTTTCTGTCTTCGCAGCAGGAGCCTCTTCTTTTTTATCTGTACCCTTATCCGAATCTCCCGTTGGAGCATCCCCATCTTCGATAGAACATACGACCGCACCAATTTCTAACGTATCACCCTCTTGTGCAATAATTTTCAGTATGCCTGCTTTTTCCGCCGGTAATTCGAAAGTTGCTTTGTCGGATTCCAATTCAGCGATGTTTTCGTCCATTTCCACGTAATCGCCATCTTGCTTTAGCCATTGTGCCAAGGTCACCTCTGTGATCGATTCTCCTACGGCGGGTACTTTGATTTCTAAGCTCATATTTTTGTCCTCTATTATATCAACAACAAGAATACTTGTCGATATGTTTTATATTTCAAATGCTTTATTAATGATCTCCGTTTGTTGTGCCAAATGGCGCTTCATATATCCTGTAGCAGGTGATCCACTTTCTGGACGCGCTATGACGCGTAGGTTCAGCGATGAACCACTAAGTTTACGACAGTAGAAAGGCCATGCCCCCATGTTTTCATTCTCTTCCTGTACCCATACGAACTCTGCTTTCGCATATTTTTTACGAAGTGCTTCCAGTTGATCGTATGCAATAGGGAACAATTGCTCTACACGTACCAACGCAACATCTTTACGTTTATCAGCCTCCTGTTTTTCCAACAGGTCGTAATAAATCTTACCCGAGCATAGCACAACACGCTTAACAGATTTTGCTGTTACGTTTGCATCGTCCAATATCTCTTGAAAACTTTTTTGTGTAAAATCAGCAAGGGAAGAAACCGCTTTAGGATGCCGTAAAAGACTTTTTGGCGTTGCTACGACCAATGGTTTACGGAAGTCGCGGTGAAGCTGACGGCGTAAAAGATGGAAATAGTTTGCCGGCGTGGTACAGTTCGCCACGATAATATTATCGTTTGCACTCAATTCTAGATAACGTTCTATACGGCATGAAGAGTGCTCCGGTCCTTGTCCTTCCATCCCGTGGGGAAGAAGCATAACAAGCCCATTCGAGCGTTTCCATTTGGTCTCTCCCGAGGAGATGTATTGATCAAATACAATTTGTGCACCGTTGGCGAAGTCCCCAAATTGAGCTTCCCAGATTGTCAGTGAATTTGGGTTAACCGATGCATAACCATATTCAAAAGCGAGTACCGCATATTCGGAAAGAAGGGAGTTATAAATATTAAATTTATCACCTCCTTTGAGTTTACATAGCGGTGTGTATGTTTCGTCAGAATCTTCCAACGTTACGACAGCATGGCGATGCGAGAATGTACCACGTTGTACATCCTGTCCCGAAATGCGGACGCGATAATCTTCATTCAACAATGTAGCATAAGCCATCAGCTCACCCATAGCCCAGTCGTATTTGTCCGTTTCGATCATCTTTAACCGATCCTCATACACCTTGGTGATCTTCCGGAAGAATTTTTTATCTTTTGGCAAGGTGTTCATTTCCTTTGCCAATTCTAAAAATAATGTCTTTGTAACTTTCGTGATCACAGGTTTACCAATATCCGATTGTCTTGCAGGACGAAGACCTTTCCATGCCCCCGCAAACATCGGGCGTTCATCGCTAATTTCTTCTACCGTTTTTGCTGCATCCAGACGATCCTGTAAAATAGCACGGAAATCTTTTTCTAAAGTCTTAGCATATTTTGCATCGATAGAATCTTGTTTGATAAGTTTATCTACATAAATAGCCAACGTATTAGGGTGCTTTTCGATTAGTTTATACAACGATGGTTGCGTAAACTTCGGTTCATCCGCTTCGTTATGGCCGAAACGTCTATATCCCAAAAGATCGATAAATACATCTGTTTTGTATTTCTGACGATATTCTACCGCTAAATTGATAGCGTATACCAAAGCTTCTACATCGTCTCCATTGACGTGGAAAACGGGAGATAGGGTTACTTTCGCAATATCCGTACAATAGGTTGAAGACCGACCGTCTTTATAGTTTGTCGTGAAACCGACTTGATTATTGATGACAATATGTATAGTACCACCGGTTTTATAACCATCCAGTTTTGACATCTGTATGGTTTCATATACGATACCCTGTGCTGCTACAGCAGCGTCGCCATGAATAAGGATAGGTGCTATCTTCGAAGAATCACCTGCATATTTCATGTCGATTTTAGACCGCACCATACCTTCTGCAACACCATCCACTGTTTCTAGATGGGATGGATTTGGTGCAAGACTAAGATGAATATTCTTGCCTTCTTGACTGGTGATATCTGAAGAAAAACCCAAGTGGTATTTTACGTCTCCACCGAACTGAGTTTCGGGGTCGGCTTCATACATTTTTCCTTCAAATTCCGAGAATATGGTTTTGTAGGGCTTGCCCATGATATTGGAAAGCACATTCAAACGGCCGCGGTGAGCCATCCCGATAACAAATTCCTCGATACCAAGTGATGAGCCTTTCTGTATAACAGAATCTAATGCAGGTATTAAAGATTCGCCACCTTCTAACGAAAATCTCTTTTGTCCCAAAAACTTAGTGCCTAAAAAACTCTCGAAAATGACCGCTTCGTTTAATTTCTTTAAAATGCGTTTTTTGGTTTCTATCGGGAAGTTGGGCATATTTCTATCCGCTTCCATCCGATCTTGTAGAAACTTGATTTTTTCAGGATGGCGGATATAACGAAATTCTGCGCCGATAGAGCGACAGTAAGTTTCCTCAATAAATTGACGGATATCACGGAGCTTTGCAGGGCCGAGACCAATTTCCACGCCAGCGTTGAAAACGGTATCCATATCCGCATCAGATAACCCAAACGTTTCCAGTTCCTTTCCAGGGAAATACTTGCGGCGCTCACGAACAGGATTGGTTTCGGTAAACAAGTGTCCACGGTCACGATAACCGTGAATCATGTTTAATACCTTGATTTCTTTAATCGTGTGTTCGGGAGTTTGTTCGGCTGTGGTTTCTCCTCCGTAGGTCTGTCCGAAATCGAATCCTTCAAAAAACTTTTGCCAGCTGGCGTCTATTGAATTTGGGTCTTCCTTGTATGCTTGATATAACGAGTCAATATATCCTGAATCCGCGTTACTCAAATATGTTAATTTATCCATGAGGAAATCTTACGTATAAAAATTTTGTCCAAAGTTAATAATTATTACATATTATGTCACGGATAAATGTAATAAAAAACAAGTTTAAACAGCAGGTATCCGCCAGTAATCGGGCAAGTTAGGGTTTCATTTTTTATTAAGGTAGTTTTTCTTCAATAACTCTTCCCAAGATATTTTTAAATTGTCTTTTGGACTAGTGCCTGAGCCGGCAAAGTGAAGCCAATAACCGTATGTCGTTGCAGGGGCATAGTCCAATAAATATTCTTCAAAAAAACTTGCTCCGGTCAAATGGTCGACATCCCACTCCTGTAGCATATAGGCAGCTAAGATTTCCCGATACTCATAAGGTAGATTTCCTGTTGTCTGTAATTCTTGGATAAGTTCACCGATAGCAGGGGGATAGTTGCCATCCGCTATGAGTTCTTTTAAAACAATTCCGGAAGTCACTCGTGCACTTGTTTTCGAATCGCTTGGCTTAAAAAATATATTTGGATATTTTTTTAACATAAATCGAAAATAATCCCGCCATAAAAGGCGCATCAGTAACCGATCATATTTCTTCTTGTTTGCGGAATGGTAGTGCTCTTTGATTTTGTGATAGTAAAAAGCTGGTGAAATTGCACCGTTTGCGATATAAGGCGATATGAGGTTATAATCGTTTACATCATCGTAATCTGCGGCTAGTGTCATTTCAATCATTTCCAACGCCTTTTCCTCTCCTCCATATAAAGGAACTTCTACATCGTCCAACGATGCTATAACTTCTGGCGGAAAGCCTAACGCTTCCAATGTCGGGATATGCGTTGTTTCCAGATGTGGATGCGTCGTGATACGGGTGACAGCCGGTAGGACAGGTCGTACGAAACTCTCTTTTTCTACTTTTTTCTTGAACGAGTTAAAAGGGTCAGGGATGTCTCTAATAGGGATGGGCAAATCTTCCTTATGATATAACGTATGCCCTATAAAATGCTTTAAGTTAATTTTTTCTTTCCAAAGTGCCTCTTCCACACGTTCTGATATGCTTGTTTCTCGTTGGGCAACCTCCCGGTGATGATACACTTCGGTTACCTCGTATTTGGCGCAAAGCGTGCCCATGACGTCTTCAGGCTGTGCGTGAAAAACGAGCAAGTCGGCACCTATTTCTTGTAGTGTAGATTTAAAATGGGTAACGGAATCTAAAAGAAATTTAGCCCGGATAACACCTGTATTCTGAAAACTTGAATCGTTTGTTCTGAAATAGCGTGGATCAAAAAAATAAACGGGTATGACAATATCACCCTTTTGCACGGCTTCATGTAAAATTTCATTATCATGAACACGCAAATCATTCCTAAACCAAACTAAAATTACCTTTTTTGTCATACAAGAAAATGCAAAGCGGAAATGTTAACGATTGGCACAAATATAGGGTAAAATATGATGCTATTTAGGTGTGTGAGGTCTTTTTACAAAGGGGAGACAAATGACGCGGCAAAAAAGTAGAACTTGTTTTTTGTAACAAATGGAATTTGCTGCGAACATTCACCGTCCTATTGTGTTATGAAATCAGATAATTATATAACTGAATTTTTTTTATGGATATATTGATAAGCGGACTCAATAACTACGTAGGGAGGCGATGTACCAGCCTGATGGCCGATAAGGATTTTCGCTTGTTCGCTATCACGAGAAATAGAAAGTTGTTCGAAGAGCGTATGGCTGACCCGATACGTGCCCAAATATTCGAAGTAGATTTGTTGAAAGGTGATACCGACGATAATATTGGACTTCCGTATCTAGATGCATCTTTTTACTTTACTCAAGTTCCTGCATTGGATGACATGGTCAACGTAAGAGTGGAATTGTTGTGCTTGCGTAATTTTATACGCTTGATAAAACGCCTAAATTGTGATAGACTGGTTTATGTAGCGAGAATAATGGATAAGCGATGCTTACAGCCCATTTTAGACTTATTGGAAGAGTTTAAAATGGACTATACGGTGGTTTTGAAAAATATCGTCGTGGGTGAAGATTGCTTACTCTATGATATTTATGAGCAGGTGTCTGGTTATAAAATGGTATTTTATTCCAAACAACATGGTGGCGGGTTGTTTCAACCTATCGGGATACATGATTTTATACGGTGGTTAAAGGCGATTTTGCATGTTCCTGCCTTCCATCATAATGTGCTGGAAATAGGGGGGGGAGATATGATTTCTGCTGTTGATTTTTATCGTCTTTACCGAAAATTAAAGTTGAAACTGAAATCACAATGGATCATAACCTTGCCGAATTGGTTGTTTAGATTGATATATCGACGAAAGATTAACGACAATACAGAGACAGCAGAATTTTTACGGCTTATACAAGTTGATGGAATAGTTGATAACAGTTGGCGAGCCAATTTACCTTTTACATTTACATCATTGAAAGAAATTCTTTTGGCAAAGTAATATTCCTTAGCCATTGCCCGTTTTCGGGTTATTCTGTTATTTTTGTTGTTCACTATATTTAGCATGGCATGGGATACAATAGTTTAGCAGCATGTGTCGCTGATTTGGAGCAACACGGGCATTTGGTGCGTATCAAAGAAGAGGTCGATCCATATTTAGAAATGGCGGCTATCCACATGCGGGTATTTGATGCAGAAGGGCCGGCACTTTTTTTCGAAAATATCAAAGGTTCTGAGTTCCCTGCTGTTTCTAACCTCTTTGGGACTTTGAGTCGTTCTAAATTTATGTTTCGTGATACATTAGACCACGTGAAAAAATTAGTCGACGTGAAGATGAATCCCCTGTCCGTATTGAAAAATCCTTTTTCTTACGTCGGTTCATCTATGGTTGCACTTGGTGCGCTTCCATGGAAGAAGAAAAACGGAGCTCCTATTTTGTATGGGCAGACGCAAATTTCTGCTCTACCCCAAATCGTCAATTGGCCGATGGATGGCGGTGCATTTGTCACTATGCCCCAAGTATATACGGAAGATATTTCCCGCCCAGGCATTATGCAAGCTAATCTAGGAATGTATCGTATACAGTTGTCCGGAAACGAATATATACCCGACAAAGAAATTGGTCTTCACTATCAATTGCACCGGGGAATCGGCGTACATCAAACGAAAGCAAACCAGCTAGGTATGCCCTTAAAGGTCAGTGTTTTTATTGGTGGGCCGCCTTCGCATCCGCTCTCGGCAGTAATGCCATTGCCCGAAGGGCTTTCTGAGATGATTTTTGCCGGAGCATTGGGTAACCGACGGTTTCGTTATTTTTATGATAATGAGGGGTTTTGTATTTCAGCAGATGCAGATTTTGTCATTACGGGTACGGTATACCCCAATGAAAACAAACCCGAAGGTCCATTTGGAGATCATATCGGTTACTACAGTTTGACACATCCGTTTCCTTTAATGAAAGTGCACAAAGTTTATCACCGTCAAAATCCTATCTGGTCGTTTACCGTGGTTGGCAGGCCGCCACAGGAAGATACTAGTTTTGGTGCGCTGATTCATGAGATTACTGGCAATGCGATCCCTCAGCAGATAAACGGTTTGCATGCCGTCCATGCAGTTGATCCGGCAGGTGTACATCCATTGCTGTTCGCGATAGGGAGCGAACGGTATACACCTTATCAAACCGTGGATCGTCCCCAAGAGGTCCTAACGATTGCCAATCAGATATTGGGGACGAACCAGCTTAGTTTAGCGAAATATCTTTTCATTGGCGCTCATGAAGATAACCCGCAGTTGGATATTCATGATATCCCGGGGTTTCTAATGCATATTTTAGAGCGTATTGATTTAACCCGTGATTTGCACTTTCTGACGAATACGACCATTGATACGTTAGATTATTCCGGCGACGGCCTGAACGCTGGCTCAAAGGTTACATTTGCAGCTGTAGGACAAAAAAAGCGGGAGCTATTGAGAGAGACGTCGTTCTCCTTGAACCTTCCTAGGCCCTTTAACCAGGGCAAAATGCCGCTGCCAGGCGTTATCGTGCTAGACGGACGACCCTTTACTACTTATAAACAAGAAGGTGACGTTGTTGAAACATGGTGTAGAGAAGCGCAATCACAAGATTGGGCCGGTATTCAGCT
Source organism: Sphingobacterium chuzhouense (assembly GCF_014692525.1). Lineage (GTDB taxonomy): Bacteria > Bacteroidota > Bacteroidia > Sphingobacteriales > Sphingobacteriaceae > Sphingobacterium > Sphingobacterium chuzhouense. Next base: position 1,060,961 of record NZ_JACNYL010000002.1, on the reverse strand, counting down.
GATTGTATTGGCAGATGACGCGGACTTTACGACAGATACCATCAATAACTTTGTTTGGGTAACGTTTACCCGCAGTAACCCTGCCTACGATATCTATGGTATCGATAGTTTTACGTCCTTTAAACATTGGGGGTGCAACGGACCTGTTATTATCGATGCGCGTAGCAAACCCCATCATGCGCCAGATTTGATCAAAGACGAAGCCGTGGAACGGAAGGTCGATCGTTTAGGTGTAAAGGGTGGCTCTTTGCATGGGATTATCTGATATTCACAGGTTTTTCATCAAAACGAAAGATATGTAACCTTATCGGAAATGTAAAGATACTACTTTCTTGTAGGTGTAAATTTCTTTTAACATATATAAACACCTGCTTTAAAGAAACTAGTTTAACTGGAAAAAATCCAAAAGTACCGGTTTTGAAGGTGAAAGTTGGAGGTTTTAAAATGACCGCGGCTATTTTTTAAATGAAAGTTCGATTTTCTCAACTCAAAGTTTGTTTTGAACAAATGACCACGGTCATTTAATAAAAGCAAAGCTTGTTTTTGTCAAGTGACCACGGTCATTTTCGCCTTTTTTATCAAAAAAATAAGCCGGCATCCAAAAAGATGCCGGCCTAGTATATAGCGACCTACACGAGTGAAATCACTCGTTTTTCTTTAAAGTTAAATTTTCGATATGTGTTTTTTCCTTTTTTCATGTGTCAAACAACACTGTTTTCGCTCTAAATCTTTTACTAATATAATTATTTTTTATAGCATGACAAAAAATAAAAGAAATAGGGGGATTGCTAGAAAATCATATTCATCATATAATCAAACAAATCATTACAGAAAGTTAAGTTGACGATTCTGCGCCGTATGATATGTTGAAAAGTGTTTGTTAACATCAAAAAGGCATTTTTTGTATTATTTTATCAAATAAATAAGTGTTTCGTTGTGTTATTTTCAATAAAAATTAAATAATATTATGAATTTAATTTTTAAATACGTTTCTTTGTGTCATGATGCTAATGAAAGCTAGTAAACAGTATTAAAATTTAAATTTATGTGTGGAATTGTTGGTGCTTTTGAATTAAAGCCATTCTCCTCGGAGAAGTTGAGACCGCAGGTGTTGGAAATGTCGAAACGCATTCGTCATCGCGGGCCGGACTGGTCGGGTATCTTTACCAGTGAAAAAGCTATTTTGGCGCACGAGCGCCTGGCTATCGTGGATCCTATATCGGGAAGTCAACCGTTGTTCAGCCCGGATGGAAACGTTGTTCTTGCCGTGAATGGCGAAATCTATAATCATCAACAACTTCGAAATACACTACCTAATTACGAATTTACCACACAGTCGGATTCGGAAGTTATTTTGGCATTATATCTGGCGAAAGGTGCTTCGTTTATAGAAGACTTGAATGGTATATTTGGTTTTGCGTTATACGATGCGCGCGATAACTCTTTTTTGATTGCGCGTGATCATATGGGTATCATCCCCTTATATTATGGTAAAGACGAAAGTGGACAGCTTTTCGTTGCTTCGGAATTAAAATCGTTGGAAGGCTTCTGTGTAGAGATAGCACAATTTCCTCCGGGACATTACCTGTATAATAAGGAGGGAAGCGAACCCAAGAAGTGGTACGTGCGTGATTGGGAGTCTTACGATGCCGTGAAAGATAACGAAACTGATGTGGCAAAATTGCGTCAAGCACTAGAAGAAGCGGTACAACGCCAGTTAATGTCAGACGTTCCCTATGGCGTATTACTATCTGGCGGGCTGGATTCTTCTGTTATCGCTGCCATCACAAAGAAATTTGCTTCTACACGTATCGAAACCGGTGGGAAAGAAGCCGCTTGGTATCCGCAATTGCATTCTTTTGCAGTAGGATTAAAAGGTGCACCTGATTTGATTGCGGCAAAGAAGGCCGCTGACCATATCGGTACGATCCATCATGAAATAAATTTTACGATCCAAGAAGGTTTAGATGCTATCCGTGATGTCATTTACCATCTGGAAACCTATGATGTAACGACTGTTCGTGCCTCCACACCAATGTACCTCTTGTCGCGGGTAATTAAATCGATGGGGATAAAAATGGTGTTATCAGGTGAAGGCTCTGATGAACTATTTGGCGGATATCTCTATTTCCATAAAGCGCCTAACGCACAAGAATTTCATGAAGAGACTGTTCGGAAATTGAACAAACTATATTTGTATGATTGTCTTCGCGCCAACAAATCGCTGGCAGCGTGGGGGGTTGAAGGGCGTGTACCTTTTTTAGATAAGGAATTTATGGATGTCGCTATGACGATCAATCCTGCCGATAAGATGATTAAAGACGGAAGGATGGAGAAGTGGGTTGTGCGCAAAGCATTTGAAGACTATCTGCCTGAAAGCATAGCCTGGCGACAAAAGGAGCAGTTTTCTGACGGCGTAGGATACAGCTGGATAGATACACTAAAAGAGTTGGCGGAAAGCAAGGTTTCGGATGTTGAATTTGAGACAGCAGCGTCTCGTTTTCCGATCAACACACCTAAGAATAAAGAAGAGTTTTTATATCGTTCCATTTTTGAATCCCATTTTCCTTCGGAAGCTGCAGCTAAAACGGTACCATCTGTAAAATCCGTTGCTTGTAGCACGCCGGAAGCACTGGCTTGGGATGCTTCTTTCCAGAATATGAACGATCCGTCGGGTAGAGCAGTAGCTCATGTACATAACGATAGTTATGAAAAAACGACACAAACAGTCATTTAACATTATTTACGGATCTTTTATAAGTAAAGACGTTACATACAACGTCTTTACTTATAAGGGTCTAATCCAGATGTTACGGAAATTCACTAAGTCGCCGTGATCCTGCAATATAACAGGCCCCGCACCATGTGCTTGCATTTTTGGTAAACCAATATATTCTGTAGTACCTTCGATTTGCGTGTTATTCTGTATTAATATGCCGTTATGTAACACGGTAACGCTACCTTTACTGATCAGCATGCCATCTTTGTTAAAGCGTGGTGCTTTATAGACGATGTCGTAAAGATGCCATTTATCTTCTTTGGCTCTTACTTCCACCAATGGCGGTCGCTGTTTGTAAAGACTTCCTGCTTGTCCGTTGACATAGGTTGGATTGTCATCATTATCCAATACTTGGATTTCATATAGCCCTTGTAAAAATATGCCGCTATTTCCACGTCCCTGACCTTGACCTTTTATCACTTCCGGGCTTTTCCACTCTACATGAAGTTGAAAATCCTCAAACACTTGTTTGGTCTGGATGTCACCTGTTTTCGGCTTTACGGTAAGTACCCCGCTCTCCACAGTCCAGTCGGCCGGTTGTTCTGGATTGTTGCGGCTTACCCATTGATCAAGGTTTGTTCCGTCGAAGAGAACAATCGCATCACTGGGCACTTGGTTTTTGAGCGTTACCACTGGAGGCTTAGAAGAATAAAATTCGGTATCTTCTGGTTTGAATTTTGTCTGTGCCATACTGGTTATCGATAATGCCAAGAATAACAATGTACTCCCTAATTGAATCTTCATTTGACTAAATGTTTTTTTGGTGCTTTCTGTAAAGCAATAATATGTATTAATTTTTACATTTACATCTCGGTTTCATTTTTTATATGTTTGTATATGGGTTCTGTCATACAAGAAGTAGCATTACGTAATGTGCGTTTTTTTTCACCTATTGGTTATTATGAAGAAGAACGTATTCTCGGGAATGAATTTTTCGTGGACGTATCTGTTTATTTTCCTTTTCGTAATCCCGATGCAGAAGATTTAATGAATACCATTAATTACGAAGAACTTTACCAACTTACTTGTGCAGTTATGAAAAAAGAACGGAAACTGCTTGAATCTGCAGCGGAAGAGCTGCTTTCGGATGTACAGGCACGTTATGGTTTTCTTAATGAAGTGCGGGTTTCTATTCGTAAAATAACGCCGCCGTTTGGACACGATGAAGTACAGACAGTCGTTTCATTACATTATAAAGCATAAAAACTTATTTTTAAAGACATTTTGTCTTGTGTTTTTAGAATTAACAGACATAATGTCTTGTTTATTGTATTTTATCTCTTCGGTATAAACTTTGATTAATACCAAGCATAACAATTAAAGAAAAATTAAAAAATTAGGAGGATATAAAAATGGCATTAATCAAATTTCCAAACAGAACTGTTAATTCAGATGTAGTTAACCCTTATGTTAACAGCTTTTTTGATAATATTTTCAATGATTCCTTTATTTCGGATCGTTTAGTAACACGCGTACCCGCAGTAAATATCGCTGAAACCGATAAGTCTTTTAAAATTGAATTGGCTGCTCCGGGATTACAGAAATCAGATTTTAAAATCAATGTTGATAAAAATCTGATTACCATTTCTGCGGAGAAGAAAGAAGAAACGGAAGTAGAAGAAAAATTGTACAGTAAAAAAGAATTCAATTATACTTCTTTTACACGCTCTTTCTCCTTGCCAGAATCTGTAAACTATAATGACATCGAAGCAGAATATGTAGACGGTGTGTTGCAAGTAACAGTTGGTAAGAAAGAAGATGCTATTGTAGCAAAAAGACTTATCGAAGTAAAATAATTGTAAGTAGTGTGGTGTTGTTTTAAGGTGAGGAGAAAGCCCCTGCAGATTTTTGCAGGGGCTTTGTTTTTTATAGAAAGTAATTTAAAATTTGAAAAAGTTAACACTGTTCATTAATTTTGTTTCCGAATAAAATTTATATGGGTATACAAGAACGGAAAATCAGGCACAAAGAAGATTTACGTAAGCGTATTTTGGAAGCAGCTAAAAAATTGTTTCTCACAGCTGGATACGAAGCGACATCCATACGGAAAATAGCGAAGGAAATCGAATTTAGCCCGACGACGATATATTTGTATTATAAAGATAAAAGTGATATTATATACGCGCTACATCAGGAAGGTTTCCAGATGATGCGGCAGAGCTTTCAACCCTTGATGCAGGTAGAATCTCCTTTTGAACGGTTAAAAGCACTTGGAAAATGTTATATAAACTTCGCATTTACACATCCTGATTTCTATGAACTCATGTTTGTGATGAAAGACCCCATGGAGTATTTGGAAATCAGCTGTGTAGAAACGTCTTGGGAAGAAGGTGAACGCGTTTTCGATTTTCTTTTACAGACGGTCCGGGATTGTCAGGATAAAGGCTATTTCAATGGACTGGATACTAAACATGTAGCGATGGAGGCATGGGCCTCCGTGCATGGTATGTGTGCGTTGTATGTTTCAGGACATCTTAAAAGCATGATGAAGGTCGTTTTTGGAGACGAGAACCACGAACGGATGATTGAAGATGCTTTTCGTGTCCTCGTACATTATTTGGAATCGACAAAATAAAAAATTTTAAACATAAACTTAACACTGTTAATAATGAGAACGGTATTCATAAGTTTGATTTTGATTTGTTTTTTAAATGGAAAAACCGTGGGTCAGGAGTCGCCTCTATCAAATTATATCGAAGAGGGGCTGGACAATAATTTGGTGCTTCAACAAAAAAACCTCTCCTTGCAGCGGGCGATGAATGCTTTACAGGTGGCAAAATCCATGTACCTACCTGCTATCGACTTAGATGTCGCATATACGCATGCAAAAGGCGGACGATCCATTAATTTACCTGTCGGAGATATGTTGAATCCGGTTTATAATACATTGAATGCACTCACGCAATCGCAAGCTTTTCCACAAATACAGAATGAAACCATCAATTTTCTACCTCAAAACTATTACGATGCGAAAGTTCGTACGATAGTCCCGCTTATCAACACCGATATTACACATAATAAGCAGATTAAAACGGATGCGGTTCGTCTACAGGAGTCAGAAGTGGGGATTTATAAACGAGAATTGATTAAGGAAATTAAGGAGGCGTATTATCAATACCTCAGTGCGCTACAGGTAGAGGGCATTTATGAATCTTCGTTGGATTTAGCCCATGAAGGACTTCGAGCCAACCAAAAGCTGTTGGATGCAGGTAAGGGATTGCCAGCTTATATTGTCCGGGCAAAGGCCGAAATTGCACAGATTGAATCCCAACGGGCAGAAGCAGAAAAAAATATAAAAAACAGCGCCCTGTATTTTAATGCACTCTTGAATAGGGCTGCGGACGCATTTATCGAACGGGATAGTACACTTTTTCTAGAGCAGAATCAGAGCTTGCAGGATGGGAGTGAAATCGATGTTTCGCAACGTGAGGAACTGCTCGCCATACAAGCCGGCATCGCAATGCAAGAATCTGTATTGCAAATGAACAAACAATATCTGGTGCCTAAAGTAAGCGGATTTCTTGATTTGGGATCGCAGGCGGAAGGCTTGAAATTTAACCAAGATTCGCGCTATTTTATGGTTGGTCTGACGTTATCCATGCCGCTCTTCCAAGGCAACAGAAATCGCTTGAAGATGGAGGAGACAAAAATCGACCTTGCCGAATCATGGAATAGGAAAGCGCAAGCAGAGCAACAACTGAGAGTGGCGGCGCAAGCTGCCCGGAATGATGTGCTGGCAGCGCTCAAAAACTATGAAAAATCGAAAGTACAGCTCGAAGCAGCGTCTACCTACCAGCGACTCATACAGCGAGGTTATAGAGAAGGCGTTAACAGCTATATAGAAACTATTGATGCACGCAATCAATATACTTCCGCCAAACTTTCTGTCAATCTCAGTCAGTTACAGGTGCTTGCGGCATTGGCTAAATTAGAACGTGAATCGGCAACCTTTCAAATTCCTTGATCATGAACAAATTCTTTAATCTTTCAGTATCTGTTATTTATTTAGCCGTATTTTTATCTTCTTGTGGTCAAGCAGATCGCAAATCGGCTATTCCGGATACGGATACCATTCCTGTAACATTGATGCGCTTACATTCGGACGGGACCGGAGCCAGTTTTGAGGCAACCGGTACGTTCACCACAGATGATGAAACACTGCTGGGTTTTAAAAATGGAGGTGTTATCGGCCGGATTTATGTTCGGGAGGGTGATCCTATTAAAGCAGGCCAGCTTCTGGCACGTGTGCACACCGATGAAATCGAGGCAAAGGCCTCACAGGCATCCTTAGCGTTGGAAAAAGCTAAACGGGATTATGAACGGGCTAGTAAACTGTATTACGATAGTGTTTCTACCTTGGAGCAGATGCAAAATGCGAAGACAGCGCTTGATCTGGCGCAACAAGATATCAGGAGCGTACGCTTCAATCAACAGTATACTGATATACGATCGACGAGCAATGGCTATGTGCTCGCCCGATTGGCACAGGAAGGGCAGGTGGTCGGCCCCGGTACGCCAGTTTTTCAAGTAAACGGGGCAAATGATGGGAATTGGCAATTGAAGGTCGGTGTATCGGATAGACAATGGGCAGCAGTCGATGAAGGAGATACCGCACGCATCTCATCGGACGCGTTGGGTGAAAGGATGTACCCTGCAATTGTACGAAAAAAATCAAAAGGATTAGATCCTAAAACAGGTACTTTTAGCGTATACTTAACGCTTGCCGATAATCCTCCTGCAAAGATAGCTGCAGGTATGTTTGGTAAAGCATATATACAACCTCGCGCTGTAAAACAAGCTACATGGTCGATTCCGTATGAATCGCTCTTAGAAGGGGATGGAAAAGAAGGATATGTATTTATAACAGATGATAGAAAAACAGCTCGAAAAGTAAAAGTGCATATTGCATCCATTCAAGCAGATGAGGTGCTAATTTCTGCTGGACTGGAAGAAGCGACAGCATTAATTGTATCAGGTAGTCCGTATTTGGTTGACGGGGCACCTATAAAAGTGATCGAGCAATAAAAACTTTCTATATGAACCTCATCAAATATCCTATTAAGAATTACCAGTTTACACTCATTATGGTATTGATGGTCGTTGTCGTTGCCATCAGTACCATGTTGACGATGCCCCGGGCGGAAGATCCAGAAATGAAGCCAGTGAGTTTTCCTGTTATTGTGGTATATCCTGGAACAAGTCCCAAAGATATGGAGCAACTTGTCGTGAAACCGTTGGAAAGCCGCTTTTACGCTTTAGATGGGATAAAACGTATCAAGACAACTATTACCAACGGAGTAGCTTTTATTTTTGTGGAGTATGTGTATGGCGAAGATTATGAGGGGAAATACCAAGAACTGATAAGGGAACTGAGTGCAGCGCAAGGGGAACTTCCAGAGAATATTTATAGTGCAGAGGTTAAGAAAGTTGATCCCACGACGGTCAGTGTAATCCAAACAGCGTTGATTTCTGAAAATGCATCGACCGCTACGATGAAACGTCTGGCAGAAGACTTAAAATCTCGCTTGGAGAAAGTGAAAGCATTGAAAGATATAGAAATCAGTGGTTTGCCAGATCAGTTGATCCGTGTAGATTTAAACTTGTCACGGCTAGCTAATTTAAAGATACCGATGGATCAGGTCGTGCAGGCGATGCAAAGTGAGAACCAAAATATCCCCGGGGGTGCAGTTGTTGCCGGGGGCAAGTCCTTCAGTGTAACCACCAGTGGCGATTATAAAAGTATCGAACAAATCAAAAATACGGTCATTTCAAGTGCAGAAGGACGAAATATCGTTCTGAACGATGTAGCCGATGTGTATCCCACATTTGGACAACCTACACATATAACTAGATTGAATGGGTATCATGCCGTGTTAGTGAATGCGGCACAAAAAGGTGGGATGAATATCAGTGATACGCAGGCAGCGTATAGTCAAGTCTTTGAAGAGTTTCGACAAACGCTTCCTACCAATGTAGACTTTATCGTGAACTTCGACCAAGCGGATCAGGTAAATAGCAGGCTAAGCGGTCTTGCGATAGATTTCGTGATTGCCATTTCGTTGGTTTTGTTTACGCTATTGCCTTTAGGCTTCCGCGCATCGTTGGTCGTTATGATTGCGATACCACTTTCGCTGGGTTTAGGACTCATTACATTAAATATCATCGGTTATTCCTTAAATCAACTCAGTATAGTTGGTTTTGTGATTGCTTTAGGATTAGTGGTGGACGACAGTATTGTGGTCGTCGAAAATATTGAGCGATGGATGCGGGATGGATATACGCGTTTGGAAGCTGCGATCAAAGGAACGCACCAGATTGCATTAGCTGTTGTCGGTTGTACTGTTACATTGGTGATCGCCTTTCTTCCCTTAATGTTTATGCCCGAGATGGCCGGCGATTTTATACGCAGTATGCCCACAGCTGTTATCGCATCTGTCGTTGGATCCATGTTTATCGCCTTGCTTGTGGTTCCTTTTCTATCGAGCAAATTGTTGAAACCTCATGCTTCCCAAGAGGGGAATGCTATTTTACGCGTGTTAAAGAAGATTATACACAGTACATACGCTGTCTGGCTAGACAAGGCGCTAAAACATCCTGCACGTACAGCCATTATCGCATTGGGTATATTCTTGGCTTCCTTGGCATTGATTCCCGTCGTTGGATTTTCACTTTTTCCAGCATCTGAAAAACCACAATTCATGATTCACGTTGCCGCACCATTACAAGGTAGTTTACAAACAACGGATAGTATAACCAGGAAAATAGAAGGGGAGCTCCATCAAATAGAGGATATTAAATTTTTTACGAGTAACGTCGGAAAAGGAAATCCAACAATTTATTACAACATGAGTCAGGCTAGCGAAAACGTAGGGTACGCTGATATTTTTGTTCAGTTGCATGACGATGTGAAAGCAAAGGAAAAGGAGTTATTGATTGAGGATCTGCGACAGAAATGGACAAATTACTTGGGGGCCAAAATTGAGGTGAAGAATTTTGAACAAGGCGTGCCCGTTATATCTCCTGTAGAAGTGCGTTTATTTGGAGATGATCTGGATACCTTACAACGTCTGGCAGCTGAAGTAGAAGCACTGTTGAAAAATACGCCGGGCAATGTGTATATAAATAACCCGTTAAAAAATAAGAAAACGGACTTACGAGTTTTAGTTAATAGAGAGAAGGCATTGGCGTTGGGAGTCCCTACGGTACGGATTGATCAGTCGGTGCGGATAGCGTTGGCAGGGTACGAGGTTGGGATATATACCGATCCCAAGGTGGATAACAACGAATATAGCATTGTGGCCACCGTTCCACGGCCAAATATGCCTGATATGACCGTATTTGACGGTATCTTCGTTAACAATGTGGAAGGAACGGCCATACCTCTTGCACAGTTAGCAACGTTAGCGTTCGAATCTTCACCGCCTAATATTTATCGTCAAGACAAAAACAGAATGGTATCTGTAAATGCTTCTGTTGCTAAAGGCTTTACCAATGATGCAGTGATTCAGGAAGTTATTAAGAAGATGGATACTTTTTCTTTTCCAACTGGTTATTCCTACGAAATGGGCGGGGAAGTAGAAAGTCGGGAGACCGCTTTTGGCGGCTTTGGTACCATTATTATGGTGACGGTATTTTTATTTATCGCTGTGCTGATTTTAGAGTTTAAGACATTTAAGAGTACGTTGATTGTTTTGTCCGTAATTCCATTAGGTATTGTAGGTGCTGTGTTAGCACTCTTGGTTACAGGCAATACGTTGTCTTTTGTCGCAACAATTGGCTTGGTGGCACTGGCGGGTATTGAAGTGAAAAATACCATCCTGTTGGTGGATTTTACGAACCAGCTCAGACGGGAGGGTGTAGCACTTAACGATGCGATTGAACAAGCAGGTGAAATCCGCTTTCTGCCCATAATCTTAACCTCGCTTACGGCTATTGGTGGTTTGTTACCCATCGCGTGGTCTAGTAATCCATTGATATCTCCGTTGGCTATCGTTATGATCGGTGGGTTGATCAGCTCAACACTGTTGTCACGGATTGTAACCCCCGTTATCTATAAACTTATTCCACCGATAATTGAAAAAGATTGATTTTTTTTCTACATTTGTCCTTATCATGAAACCTGCATGAGCTCCTACTTAGAAAAAGGCATCAATAAAATCAGTTCATGCAAGCTTCATTGCCTTATAAAACAATATACTCCAATGAAAATTACTTCTCTATATAGGGTATTAACCGTACGCAATAGAATAGCGTAAGTGCTAGGCATCCTATTATGCCTAGATATCCGTTAAAATAAGCTGTTTCGCGCTTATTTTATTCATATATACATTTTATTTTTGATTACAAAACGTTCGAAAGACTACGTTTTATACATAAAAGTTTATGCAAGAGAAAGAAAACTGGAAAAGAAAATTCCTCATTATATGGATTGGGCAGTTTATATCATTGATTACGAGCTCAGCCGTCAATTTTGCTATTATTATATGGTTAAGTATCGAGCATGGATCTGCTGAGGTGCTTGCGTATGGTGCTATCGCAGGGATGTTGCCTGCTGCGGTTATCGGTCCATTTGCTGGGATATATATTGACCGTTGGAACCGAAAGAAAACAATGATGTTTGCCGATGGCTTCGTAGCGCTGTGCACATTGGTGATGTCGATTAGTTTTTATCTTGGATACGAAAGTCTTATTCTAATATATGCTATGCTCGCGCTGCGTTCGGTAGGGTCGGCCTTCCATATGCCCGCTATGCAAGCATCCATTCCGATGATTGCGCCCGAGAGCGAGTTGTTACGCATCGCTGGTATTAACCAGATGATACAGTCAATTTCTGCAATAGCAGGTCCTGCTTTGGGAGCACTGGCGATCACGTTGTTGTCGATTGGTAATGTTTTGTTGCTGGATATTGTTGGTGCCGTGGTAGCTATCACCGCACTGCTATTTGTCTATATTCCCAACCCTGACATACCCGAAAAGGCAAAGGCCAGCTTCGCACAAGCTCGGAACGATCTAAAATTAGGCTTTAGGGCTATTTTAGATAACAAAGGATTAACATGGCTGTTTATTTATACTTCGGTTGGTACCTTTTGTATTATGCCTGTAGCTGTTTTGTTTCCATTGTTAACCTTGCAATACTTTGGTGGAGGCAAATGGGAAATGAGTATAGTAGAAATGGTGTGGGGAATTGGTATGCTGGTAGGAGGGGCTGTATTGGGAATTTTTAAACCCACCATACGAAAAGTAGTGATGATTAATATAATGAACATTGTACTTGGTCTAACGCTGTCTTTATCCGGTATTATCCCGCCCAACACCTTTTGGATTTTGGTCGGTTTGACGACTATTGGTGGCGTGGCAGCAACAATTTATAACGCAAGCTTCATGACGGTATTGCAAGAAGAGGTGCGCCCTGAAGTGATGGGACGTGTTTTCTCTCTCTATTTCAGTATGGCTATTATTCCTACTGTCATTGGTTTACTTGGAACCGGATGGGCGGCAGATTTCTTCGGGGTAAATAATATCTTCATCGCGTTAGGCGGAATTATAGCTCTTATTGGTGTGTTATCTTTTTTTAACCGCTTTATTATGGGGTTGGGAGAGAAGACTTGAGCATGAGAGAAGAAGAAAATTTCTCCTTTACGATGTTGACGTAGGATCCGCTTTGAAATCTCCACCAAAAACTCTTACTTTTAAGAAATTTTACCAAAATGAAGTATCTATTTCTCCTTTTATTGAGTATGTATTTATTATCTAGCTGTGATAAACAAAATGAAAATATCCTGCCCGATAAAATCAGCAAGCAATAAGAGGAAATATAAAATATCAATACGACGCTCGACAAATAGGAACATGATAACGTACAATACAGCAGCTTTGCTCTTCCCGGCTATCAGTTTAATTATGCTGGCTTACACCAATCGTTTTTTGGCGTTGGCGGCCTTAGTGCGGAGCTTGCATGCCAAATATCTTGAACATAATAAAAAAGGGGTATTGCAAGGCCAGATTGGAAATCTTCGTTACCGCCTTAAATTATTACGACATATGCAAGGCATGGGTGTATTGAGCTTTATAAGTTGCATCGTGTGTATGTATGGTATCTACTTAGACAACGTATTGGTAGCCGAGGTTGCTTTTGCAATGAGTCTTTTGTTTTTTACCATATCATTAGTTATTTCTTTTATAGAGATCCAGTTAAGCAACAAAGCCTTAGAACTTGAATTGAGTGACATGGAGGAACATACTGATCCTTCCTTAGTTAAATATTTAAAGAAAAAATTGGATACTCGGAAAAGGCCGGATGATAAATCGGAAGAATAAACAGATTCGTGTCTACTGACAAAAACATCATATATCAGGATTTAAATCCTTTAATGACGTAGGCTCCTCACCGGAATCTTTTTTTATAACGCTAAATGTGCCGTTTATTTCCATGATCACTGCACGGACTTCGCTCAGTTGTTCTAAGCGATAGCTTCGGATCTCCGCGAGTACTTCTTCCTTAGTGATTCTTTCCTTTTCTAAGGCTTCTTTAATGAACTCTCCATTATAAAAAAGGATAGTAGGGGTAGAGTTGATCGTTTTTTCGATTGTTTGCGAGCGTTGTGCTAAATAGGCTATCAGATATTGTAAAGATACTATGATCAGTACAGCAACCGTACCATCTAGTACAGGAACTTTGTTGAGCAACATTGACGATAAAGTTGAACCGAGTGTTACGGTGACTACAAAATCAAATGCATTCATTTTAGCCAATGTTCTTTTCCCCATAGTCCGGATAATGGCCAAAATTGCAAAATACGACACGACGGTTGCGATAATGATTTTTAATAGGTTTTTGCCGTCGCTAAAAAATATGTCTTCCATATCAATTTATTTTTAGTTAAGATGATTGCTTACTGTTTGCCTAAATCTGCACCTTGTATTATAATACCTGTTTGAGCGGGAATATGCACGAAGTTGTCAGTCCATACAGTCGGGCAAATAGCGCCCCACCTGCTTTCGGCTGTATCCCACACTTTTTCCCACGCTTTATCCTTCTGAATAGCGAAGCGCTGTATCGACGATGAAAAATTGAGTATGCAAATAAGCGTTTCTTTCGCATGCTCGAAATGTAGGATCAGTGAGTCTTTCTCCGTATCGCTACTTACACGGAGATTTTCCCTTCTTCTATTTCGAAGTACGGTATTGGACTTTCTTAAGGCAATTAAGCTTTGATAGTAGTGAAACATGCGTTGGTGGTCCGCTATATCCTTTTCCGTCCAATCCAGTACACTGTTGTTGAAGGTTTTTACATCCTGTGGGTCGGATACCTCTCCATCGCCGTGAAAATCAGAAAATTCTTCGGTGCGCCCTTTACGAACAGCCGCGATCAAATCGGGATCACTATGACTTACAAAATAAAGGAAAGGCTTTTGTGAAGCCCATTCTTCCCCCATAAATAATAGAGGTATAAATGGAGATACCATTACAGCCATGGCCATCAAACGCTGTAAATCGGGCGTAAAAAGCACACTGCTACGTTCCCCAAGCATGCGGTTGCCGACTTGATCATGGTTCTGGGAAAAAACAATGAATTTTTCTCTAGGAATCCTCTCCGTGCTGCTGCCAAAAAACTTCTGGCGATGAGTAGAATATTGACCTGTAAATACATAGGCCTGTTCATAAGCTTTTGCTAAATGTACTATGCCATTAAATTCTTCATAATACCCTTTTTTTTCTTCACCGGCAGCGACGCGCAGCGCATGGTGGAATTCGTCGAGCCACTGCGCGTCTACAGCAAAGCCGTTCTGCTCTAACGGTTCTAAGAAACGTCTATCATTCAGATCACATTCCGCTATCAGATAATGCGTCCGTCCGGTTTCACGTATTATAAGATCTGTCGTACGTCTTATATCCTGAAGTATATGAGAGGGACTGAAATCCTTGATGGCATGAACGGCATCAAGGCGAAGTGCATCGATATGAAAATCTTGGAACCACATCCGTACATTTTCACAGACGAAATCCCGTACTCCATGACTCCACGAATCATCATAATTGACAGCTTTTCCCCATGGTGTCTGATATTTATCCGTAAGATATGGGCCATATTTGTCAAGATAGTTTCCTTCCGGACCGAAATGATTATAGACAACATCCAGAATGACTGCGATACCTTCCCGGTGACAGGCGTCTACCAGCCGTTGCAGGCCTAGGGCGCCACCATAGGAGTGTTGTACAGCAAATAAAAAGGTTCCATCATACCCCCAATTTCTTTCACCAGGAAATTGGGCGACGGGCATAACCTCTATCGCTGTTATGCCAAGATTCTTGAGATAAGGCAAGCGCTCGATAATACCATTAAAATCGTGTGTCGGAGAAAACGTTCCCACATGAAGTTCGTAAATAATGAAATCACGTAAAAGCGGACAACGATAATCTTGATCGGTCCAATCAAACCTTAGATCAATAACGGCTGACGGCCCGTGTACCCCTTCCGGTTGGGAACGTGATACCGGATCTGGAAGTGCTTCACCATCAATAACAAATTGATAAAGTTGTCCAACGGTTATCTCCTTGCTTTCCGCATACCAGTATCCATATGCCTGCGCAACCAAAACAATATCTGCATTGGGTTGATAGGTGCGGCATATAACGCTTTTAGCTTTTGGTGCCCAAACCGTAATCTGTGCTTTATTATCTTTAAGAGTAACCCCTAACGGTATTATTCTCCCTGTATTCATGTGCAATCAGCGTTGTATCAATAGTAGATAAAATTAGTTCTTATACGGACATTAGGACAATAATGGAACGCCCCGGTACCTTGATGGAAGCATTGGAGGTGTATCTATCATGGGCGCCTATAGTCTCCAGATTGGTGTCTATAACCAACGTCCACTCTTTACCGTATTTTGCTTCCGGTAGTTTATAGCTAATATCCTCCCAGTAGGCATTAAATAGGATGTAAAAACTGTTGTCTACGATTTTAGTGCCGTCATCGCTTAGTGTCCGAATACCTTTGCCATTTAGAAAAACAGCTAAGGATCGGGCGAAATCATTCTGCCAATGTTCTTCTTCCATTTCCTGTCCTTCAGGGTCAAACCAGGCTATATCTTCCAGGCCGATGCCTTTTACAGGAATCCCTTGAAACCATTTTCTTCTACAGAATGACGGATGTTCATCTCGGAAAGCAATCAATTGCCGGGTAAAGTTCATAAGACTTTCATCCTTATTCTCCCAATCGAGCCACGATATTTCGTTGTCCTGACAATACGCGTTGTTATTCCCTTGTTGGGTACGTCCGATCTCATCTCCGGCAACGAGCATCGGGACACCCTGCGAGAGGAACAGCGTGGTAAGGAGATTTCTTTTCTGTTTTGCGCGTAGCTTGTTAATTTCTTCATCTTCAGTGGGACCCTCTACACCACAATTCCAAGAACGGTTATGGCTGTCGCCATCATTGTTATCCTCGCCATTTGCTTCATTATGCTTCTCGTTATAGGAAACAAGGTCATGTAAGGTAAAGCCATCGTGGGCAGTAATGAAGTTGATGCTTGCTGTCGGCTTACGGTAATCTCCCTGGTAGAGATCCGATGATCCTGTCAGCCTATCAGCGAATTCACCAAGCATGCTATCAGCCCCAGTCCAGTAATCGCGTATACAATCACGGTACTTGCCGTTCCACTCCGCCCAGCCGGGAGGGAATTCCCCAACTTGGTAACCACCCTCTCCAATATCCCAAGGTTCCGCAATAAGCTTTACCTGCGAGATAACAGGATCTTGGTGGATGACATCAAAGAATGAACTTAGTTTGTTTACATCGTACAGTTCACGGGCGAGGGCAGAAGCAAGATCAAATCGAAATCCGTCGATATGCATCTCTTGGATCCAGTAGCGCAGGCTATCCATAATCAAACGAAGAACATTTGGCAGACGCGCGTTAAGCGTATTTCCCGTCCCCGTAAAGTCCATATAATAGCGCGGATCCTCAGTCAGACGATAATAAGAAGCATTGTCAATGCCGCGGAAAGAGAGAGTCGGACCCATCTCGTTGCCTTCCCCCGTATGGTTATACACCACATCCAATATGACTTCTATTCCGGCACGATGGAGCTCCTTTACCATATTTTTGAATTCTATCACCTGTTCTCCCTGACTGCCGATGGATCCGTAACGAATATCAGGAGCAAAAAAACCAATAGTATTATAACCCCAATAGTTTGTCAGATCTTTTTCTTTAAGATGTCTATCTGTAATGAAATGATGTATGGGTAAAAGTTCTATTGCTGTTATACCGAGCGACTGGAGATAAGAAATGGTTATAGGATGGGCCAATGCAGAATAAGTACCCCTTATCTCTTCTGGTATTTCAGGATGTTGCGCCGTAAACCCCTTAACATGTGCTTCATAGATAACACTACGGTGCATCGGGATTCGAAGAGGTTTATCTCCTTCCCAGTCAAATGAGCCGTCGATCACAACACTTTTGGGAATATAGGCTGCGCTATTTTTTTCGCTAAAACTTAAGTCGGCGTCTGGGTGACCTACTTCATAACCAAATAGGGCGTCGTCCCAACGTAGTGTACCTGCTATAGCTTTGGCATACGGATCGATAAGAAGTTTGTTCGGGTTAAAGCGATGTCCTTGTGTAGGCTCGTAGGGACCGTGTACCCTGTAACCATATAGCTGCCCCGGACCAATGTCGGGGATATAAACGTGCCATACTTGATGTGTTCGTTCGTTGATCTTAATTTTTAAAGATTCCACCTCATCTGTTTCGTTTTCGAAAAGGCAGAGTTCGACGGTTTCTGCATTTTCAGCATAAATAGCAAAGTTTACGCCTTTGCCGTCATAAGTAGCTCCTAGAGGGTAAGGAGATCCCACAAGTATTTTTGTATTCATTTTTTTTATTAAAATGGTGTAGTTAATATAATATCTATATTCGATCGTATAATTCCATATACAGTCGCATTTTTGTTCTGATAGTTTCACCGAAAGCGTCGTGTGGCGCTATCCAGCTCCAATTGCCTATTGCACCAGCTGGATTGTTCATGCGGTGCGTTCCCGGAAGAGATAAGAGATCCTGCAGCGACACAATTACGGTATCCGCTACCGATGCATATGCCATCTTTAGTATTGTATCGGCGATGTTCGTTTGATCGACAGCAATAGATGTATATTGTGATAGGCGCTCTTTAGCTGCGTTATCTAGTTCGTCATTAAACCAACCCACGACAGTATTGTTATCATGTGTACCGGTATATGCAATGAAATTTCGGTCATAATGATGCGGAATATGGGGTGACGACGCCGTATTATCGCCAAAGGCAAACTGAAGAACTTTAGTTCCGGATAATTGAAAAGTATCCCGCAGCTCGTAGACTGCGTCGTCAATGTCGCCGAGATCTTCTGCAACAAAAGGTAATTTACCCAATTCAGCCTGTACCTTAGTGAAAAAATCTTTTCCCGGGCCGGGTTTCCATTGACCGCTTTGTGCCGTCTTGTCCTGGGAGGAGACCTCCCAATACGCTGCGAACGCTCTAAAATGGTCAAGTCGGACCTTATCAAAAAGCTTGCAGTTATGTGCTAATCTTAGTATCCACCATTCATAGTTATCCTGCTTGAGTGCTTGCCAATCGTATACAGGCATTCCCCAGAGCTGGCCTTCCGCATTGAAATAATCCGGTGGTACGCCGGCCACGGAGTGGAGACTTCCGTCCGTTTCCAACGAAAATAAATGTGAGTTTGCCCATACATCCGCTGAGTCGTGCCCCACATACATGGGAACGTCTCCTAAGATACGCACGCCACGTTCCCGGCAATACATTTTCAATTTTTTCCATTGCCTAAAGAAAATATATTGCGTCCATTTTTCTTCGAGAAGTTGAGAATGATGTTCGGTTTCAAATTTGGCAAGCGCCTGTGGATTACGTGATTTCAACGGGTCCGGCCACGTAAACCAAGGAGCATCTGAATAAGCGTTCTGTAAAGCGACAAATAATGCGTAGTCATCCAGCCAATATGCTTCTTCCGCACAAAAAGATTTAAAATCATGGTTATTGGCAAGATCCGCCCGTTCAAATGCTAGGTGTAGCCATTCTCTTTTTACGGATTCGACCCTCGCGAAATCAACTTGTGCACGTCTACCAATAGTCGCCTTTTCTAGTTCTTTTTGCGTCAGCAGACCGTCGTCTGCTAGTGCCTCTAAGCTTATTAATAAAGGGTTGCCCGCCATTGCGCTCCGGGTACTGTAGGGAGAATAGCATTGGGATTGGGAAGTAGGCCCTAAAGGTAATATCTGCCACCAGCGCTGCCCGCTGGACTGGAGGAATTGAACAAAATCATATGCTCCCCGCCCGAGATCGCCAATGCCAAAGCGAGAAGGCAGCGAGGTGATATGCAACAATACGCCCGCGCTTCTAGGATTCGGTGGTTCGCTGTAACGAACGACGGCTATGGGCAAATCCTTAAAAACAGACGATAGCTTTAAAGCTGTACTCTCTCCTTTGACGGGGCGTAGTAGATGCTGCCAGCGTACCGATAATCTGTTTGGCAAAAAAACGGCGGTATCTTCCCAATCGAATTCGTGAGCTGCAGAGGTTCGCATTTCCTCGATAGCGGCCAGATGGAGAGGTATGATAACCACCAGCCAATCTTGTTGATATTTACGGGCGTAAGCCAATATATGCTCGCTATATTTTCCTTTCACCTCTAAAGGGATATATTCTCCTTCTGTAAATATCGTGTGATATTTCTTACGAAGAGTGAGCAAAGTGTTCAGTAACCAAAGTTTGATCTTACCGTTATACCGCTGTTTCCAAAGTATGGGAAGGACATTGTCGTTATCTAACTCGTCGATTTCCTGTAGATATCGTTGCCGGATAGCATAATCAACTTGGCGTCTGTTATCAGGATCAACAAAGCTCAGATCCCAGAGTTCTGTACCTTGATAAGTATCCGGTACGCCCGGGCAGGTGAGTTTTAATAACAGCTGGGCTAGCGAATTCATGATGCCAAAGTCTATCATGCGTTTTAAATAAGCATGAAAAACGGGGAAGAAAGGACGCTCCTTATCTGTCAGAAATTGGGCAAAATGCTGAACACGCTGTTCGTAGGTTTCGTCTGGTGTCGCCCAATCAGAATGTTCTTTCCCTTCCCTTAAGTACTTTGTCAGGTAATTTGAAAACCGTTCCTCAAAATCATCCTCCGGACAGCCGGGCATCGGATAGGAACCAAATATCGCTTGATAGACAGCGTAAATGTCATTAGGATATGGTAGATCTTCCTCATAATGTTCTTCTACAATTTTTTGCCAGGTATTAACCTGTTCAACCCAGGCTTCAGGCCAAGCCGTCAGCACTTGAAGGCGGGCTCTCGCATCTTCACCTCGTTTGGTGTCGTGTGTAGCGGTAGTATTGAGCGTAGAAGGCCATGATGCTTGCCGTTTCTGCATCGCGTCGTGGAAGGCAGCAATGCTGATACCAAAATTTGCCGGATGATCACCGACTTCGTTATGGCCAATGAATCGATTATATGTGTACATGAGCGTATCTTCGACGCCCTTTGCCATTACAGGTCCGGTGAATTGCATGCAACGCTGGAAGAAAATCATCGCGTTATTGCGATAAACGAGATCCGGTTCGTGTTGTGCCCGCGTGATAACGTCCCGTAATCTTTCTGTTCCTTGAATATTATTCACCTCTTTCTGCAATATCAAATCAAAAATAGCCATGGTTGCACGATACGCCTCTGTACCGAATGGGAAGTTTTCCTCGTAAAGGCGGTATACCGGAAAATATACCAAGAATGCCTGTATAGCCGGTCGAAGCTCCTCCGCAGCAATAGGAGGGTTACCAAGATCAAGCTCTAGATCTAAAAATAATTGGCATAGGTTGTCAACTTCCCCCTGCATATGCTGGGATAAAATCGCCTTTTTTTTCTCTATTTGTTGATCTGCTAAGGAGACGCGCTTCCCCACCAGTTCGTCGTAAAATTGAGTAAGAAGTTTCTCACTACTGCTGTCTGTACCGACGTTATTACACATTGCTAGAAAATCATAACCGGTCGTGCCTTGAATGGGCCAATTATGGGGAAGATTTTCCCCATGTTCTAAAATCTTTTCCGCGACGATATAAGTATCCGATCTACAGATTTTCCGCAGATCTCTTAAATATTTAGTAGGGTTATGAAGACCATCTATATGATCGATCCGGAAGCCGTCCACAATTTGTTTCTCGAGCAGTTCTCTCACAAAGCGATGCACGTCTTTAAATACATCATCATCCTGTACATTCAAACAGATCAATCCGTTGATGGTAAAGAAACGCCGGTAATTTATGCGCTGATCTGTTTCTGTCCAATGGCAGAGTTGATAATGCTGCTTGAATAATATATCCAGTAATTTTTCTTTATTGTCATTGATGTCATCCAAACATTGGTTTATTTCATCATAAGAGGCTGGGTTAATCGGCAGCCTATAATCAAAATAAGTAAAGTACAACTGCTGATTGTCAATTGCAATGGTAATTTCACCGGATTCGACGGTTTCCATCAGATCCTTTCCAAGGATAGGGATCATCAGTTTCCCTTTTTTAAATAATATACTGTGGTGGACCGTATCGAAATAAGTGCTGTATGGGGATAGATCACCATATTCCAGAACATCCATAAGCCAACGATTTTCATGGTGAAAGGCCATGTGGTTTGGAACGATGTCTTGCAACCACTTTATATTAAGGGCGGTGAGTCGCGCTTTCAGTTTTATCAGTTGCTCCAGTGTTCCCAGTTCCGGGTTGATCTTGTTAAGATCCGTTCCATCATAGCCGTGCACACTACCTGGGCTTGCTTGGAGGATAGGGGAAGCATAAATGGTATCAATACCCAGCTTATGCAGGTAGTCCACTATCTGTTCGAGATGTTGAAAAGTGAAATTTTGATTAAACTGGATACGGTACGTGCCGCTCGGTATGTCCATTATAGTTTCGCTAAAATAAAGTTATCTTGAAATGGGGGAGATATTGTGATTTACTCCCACGTATATTGAACGTTGAATAGATGGTTTAGTTTGGAGAAAAGTAAGCATTTAGTCATAAAATAATAAAAAGAAAAATTTTCAAAACGAGATTAACGTAACGGTGTTCTCTATATACCTATGTGAAACCGAAGTGTGAGTAATACCTACGCAATATTATTTACGTCGAGTTCCCATCAGCTATTTGAAAGAAACTGAATAGATGCATTTGAAACTAAAATAATTTACCATGATGAAAATAGGAATAACTTTTTCTGCTTTTGACTTGTTGCATGCAGGACACATAAAAATGCTTGAAGACGGCAAAGAACAGTGTGACTTCCTTATCTGCTGTTTGCAGACCGACCCTACCTTAGACCGTCCGGAAAAAAATAAACCCACGCAGACGGTTTTTGAACGTTACATGCAATTGCGGGGATGCAAACATGTAGACAAGATTATTCCGTATGCTACCGAACAGGATCTGGAAGATATACTGCGTTCTTACAAAATCCACGTACGCATTTTAGGGGATGAGTATAAGGACAAGAATTTTACGGGAAGGAAGTACTGCGAAGAAAAAGGCATTGAGCTTTATTTTAATCGCAGGGAAAATCGGTTCTCCAGTTCGTCATTACGTAAAATCATTGCGAAGAAACAACACGAAGAACCGGCTTCCATTGTTCATCTAAAAGAAAATATAGAGTTGCCATTACAGCGACTAAATGCATAAAACACCTGGAGTAGAGGAGTAATAGTACGTTAACAGTGAAAAAATGAAAATAGGAATTATTTTTGGTGAATTCGACCTTTTACATCTAGGTCATCTCGTCATGTTGGAAGAGGCTAAACGGTATTGTGACCATCTAATCGTCGGATTAAAAACAGATACCAAGGAACGGGATCAAAGTAGTTCGCATCCGGCGCAAACTGTTGTCGAGCGGTTCATTAAACTAGAAGGTTGCAGGTACGTAGATGAAATTATCCCTTACGGTTCAGACGAAGAATTAATGGATATGTTGCAGTCCTTGCCTGTCGATATACGATTTGTGGAAGGTATGGTATCCCATTTTCCTGGAAAAGACTATTGTGTAAAAGAGGGGATCGAAATTCATTATACAAAGCGTAAACATCGCTTTACAAGCGATAGGCTACGAAAGGTCGTGACGGAGAAAGAACTTAAAAAAGAACAGCTGGTTAAAACAATTAATTAGTTGTTCCGTAAATAAGAATAACCAACATTTTTAGATACTAGATATGAACAGAATAACAGTAGGCATTGTAAGCAATAATAGGCGGTTGCGGGTAGCATATAGATTATTGTTGGAGCAGGAGGCTAATTCCAACGTAGAGATTTTGTGGGATACACTATTGGGCGAGGATGTAAAGGCATGCCAAATGCAATACGGGCAGCCGGACATTCTCTTGGTTGATTATGAAGGAGCTTGCAACCAAACTTTCGGTTTAGAGGATCTGAAACTTATTTTCTCCGAAAGCAGTTTCTTGCTTATCTGTGACGATTGTGAACAAAGTCGAAGTAAGGAACGGGGCGTAACACTGCGTCAATTTATTGTTTCAAAGTATTGCTCGGTACAAACATTATTATCGGTCATTTCAAAGGCGGTCTTGTCGGTCATGTTATCTAAAAGACAAGTAAGAACAGGGATTGTTTAATGTACCTGTTACATTTCAATCTATTTTCAGATTATGCATTACCATTGGCAGGGCTACCTTAAACCAATACGTGTAATTTTCTGGATTTTGGCTAATATCGGTTAAGATATCGTTCAAGTCCATCCATTTATAATCTTGAACTTCGTCTTTGTTTATTTTCGGTTCCTCATCGGAGTAACCGATACAAACGTAGTCGTATTCATTCTCTATCAAATTGTTTTCGACTTCGATTTTATAAATAAACGAATGGGAAAACTCCAAATCACATTTCAATCCCATTTCATACGCTAAGCGCTCTGCAGCACTCAACAATACATCTTCATCCCATTGAGGGTGAGAACAACAAGTATTTGTCCAAAGCCCAGCGCCGTGGTATTTATGATTTGCTCTCTGCTGTAAAAGCAGTTTGCCTTTATCGTTAAATATAAATACCGAAAATGCCCTATGAAGGTGACCTTGTTTGTGGGCTTCCAATTTTTCCATTTCACCAAGTGCGACGTCGTTATCGTCTACTAATATGACTTTATTTCTTTCCATTATTGCAGTTTAACATGGTTCTGGATAGTTCATTTTAACGCTTCTCCATATACGCGCAGCGCTCTGTCTCTTGCAAAGCTGTGTTCAACTATTGGTGGAGGATAAGCATCGGTTCCGAACTCCGGCAACCATTTTTTTATATATTCTAAATTTTTATCGAATTTTTCTATCTGGGTAGTAGGATTAAAGACCCGAAAATAAGGCGCGGCATCGCAACCTGATCCCGCTGCCCATTGCCAATTGCCGTTGTTAGCTGACAAGTCGTAATCGTTAAGCTTGCCAGCAAAGTAGTTTTCACCCCAACGCCAATCTATAAGCAGATGTTTACATAAAAAACTGGCAGCAACCATCCTTGCACGATTATGCATATACCCCGTTTCATTGAGTTGTCGCATACCTGCATCCACCATTGGAAAGCCCGTTTTACCAGCACACCATTTTTCAAATTCCGTTTCGTCATTCTGCCATTTAATATGATCATATTGCTTTTTGAACGACTCCTGTTCAACGGCTGGGAAATGATAAAGGATTTGCATAAAAAACTCCCTCCAGATAAGTTCGGACAGCCAGATTTGATTGTGCTTGATAGCAAAAGCTACACACTTTCGAATGCTTATTGTGCCAAATCGTAAAGCAATGCCTAATTGCGTTGTTTTTTGCAGAGCAGGATAATCCCGAAATTTGTCGTACTGATCAATGATACCCGCTTTTAACGTAGGATTCTCAAAAACCATATCTGTCTTCCCAAACCCAATATCATCTAAAGAAATAATTTCCGAAAAAGATTGAGGATAAAGATTTTCTAATTTTATGTTATACGACTTATAGTGTTCAACCTTTAATTTTTCCCTCCACTTTTTGGCATAAGGTGTGTATATTGTATAAGGCGAGCTATCGTTTTTTACGATATCGTTTTTGTCAAAAATCGCCTGATCTTTGCATGCTTGAAAACGAATGTCACGTTCATTTAAAAAATTATATATTTCTGTATCGCGCCGGATAGCACTAGGTTCATAATCCCTATTGCAAAAAACGGTTTGGATCTCAAATTCATCGACCAGCATTTTAAAGATATCAAGTGGGGATCCGTAAAAGGTTTTGAGAGCAGAACCCCGTGATTTTAAAAGCATATTGATCTGTGTAAGTACCTGATGGATATAATCTACCCGCCTATCATTTTTATTGGTCAATCTATCCAATATATTTTGATCGAAAATAAAAATAGGCAAAACAGGAAATTCTGAAGAAAGAGCCTGATATAAGCCTACGTTATCCGTTAAGCGTAAATCTCTACGAAACCAAAAAAGAGAAATTTTATTTTTTGCCACCATATTGTTTACGTTGAAATAGTTTGAAAAAATAGAGAACCAACAAAAACTGTTTGTAACCATAAACAGCGTCTTCAATGGGAATCGTCAGGATTCTTATTCCTAAAAAATCAGCAGGGTTATAGTTTACAATTGGCGCATCTAGCCCTGTGCCGGTTAGGATACCATTAACCGGAAAAAAACCTAACAATAATACGGTGAATATCAACGATGCTTTGCCAATCCAATCCACTCGGGCAATAAGATGTAAATACACGAGTGTGGCTATGGCGGTGATTGCTGTTACAAGGGTGTATATTTTATCATCGTTCAATAAGGCTGTAACAGATAATATAATCACACTCACAAAGACAATGATGTTATTAAAAGCACTGAGCCACGCTAAATGGAAAAATTTGTCGATGCAGAAATAAGTGAAGATGCAGGAAAAAGGAATACAGAAAAAAAATAGCCATTCTTCAATAGGTAATCCCGCCAATATGATTCCCAACGTATAATCATTGTTGAACCACCAAACACCCTTAGCAGTAAACCAGATATCCCAAGCGATAAAAGGGATCGCAACTACGATACTTGCAAGCAGAAATGTGCCGAAGTGTTTATGAAACCGGATTCTCTTGTCAAAAGATGCGATAAAGCAAATAATGATCGTAAAGAAGTTAATCAATAGATAAGTATAGGGCTGTAACATTATTTTTTATTGAAGTACATTTTAAAATATTTAACCGGTACCCATAAAAATCCAAAACATTCACCATGTTCCTTTCCTATGTGTTTGTGATGTTGCTTATGCGCTCTTCTGATGGATAGCAAATATGGATTCTTGGTATCTCTCAAAATACTTATACGTTGATGTATAAATATATCATGTACAAAAAAATAAGCCATGCCATATAACGTAATACCAACTCCTACATAAAATAAATAATTATATCCAGCCTCCGCTCCAAAGTACATTAGTGCGATAGCAGGCGTTGCAAATATGAAAAAGAACCAGTCGTTTCGCTCTAATGGGCCATCGTGGCCATGGTCGTGATGGTCTTTATGTAAACTCCAAAGAAGACCGTGCATAATATATTTATGGATAAGCCAGGTAGCGCCTTCCATTAATATAAAAACCATGAGTATAATTACAAAATTCATCATAGTAATGCCATTTTATAACGTACGTAACTTGTGAGTGCAACGAATGCTTTTTGAGCATTCGGAATTCTGATCCTATTTTCCAAGATTTCCGCAGATGATTTCTTTTTAATCTTGCGAAATAACGATAGATAGTATTTATAAGCTAAATACACACCAAACATGGACGAAGTAGGGAGTTTCTTAATGCCGATGAGAGCTTCCTTAAATTCCGATTCTATGTCATGCTCGATCTGACCCTTTACACCATTGTCAAATGCACACATGTCAATATTAGGGAAATAAGTGCGTCCTAATGTTTGATAATCATCTTTCAAATCTCTTAAAAAGTTCACTTTCTGAAATGCCGAACCAAGCTTCATGGCATGGGGCTTCAACTCTTCGTATTGCTTTTTATCGCCTTCGATAAATACCTGCAAGCACATCAAGCCCACCACCTCGGCAGATCCGTAGATATAATCCTTGTACAGTTCCGAGTTGTAATCCATTTTTTGTAGATCCATTTCCATGCTGTGAAGAAACTGCTTGATGAGCGCTTTGTCAATGTGGTATTTATTAACCACTTCCTGGAATGATTGTAAAATAGGGTTTAGTGCAATACCTTCCGCTAACGCAACATCGGTTTCTATTCTGAGCCTATCGAGTAATTTTTTTTTGTCATAACCGTGAAAACTATCCACAATTTCATCTGCCAATCTTACATATCCATAAATAGCGTAAACTGCTCGGCGGATCGTAGGACTCAAGGCTAAGATGCCTAACGAAAAACTGGTACTGTATTTTTCAGTCGTTTTTTTACTTACTTCGTAAGCTAACTCATCAAATAATCTTTTCATAGCTTTTTATTTTAGGTGGTGGATTTCGTTGGCCGCTATTTTTCCCGAGATAATAGAGGGAGGTACTCCTGGTCCAGGAACTGTCAATTGACCAGTATAAAACAAATTGCTTATCTTTTTATTTCTAATTTTGGGTTTCCATACAGCTGTTTGCTTTAAGGTATTGGCGAGACCGTAGGCATTACCACCATAGGCATTATAATCCGCTACAAAATCACTTACACAATAACTTTTCTTGTAATCAATTTTCGAAAACAAATTATTTGTGCGTGTATGCTGCTCTACTCTTAAAAGCATTTCTTGCAAGTATTTTTCCCTTATTTCTTCTCCGTCGTCGATCCCGGTGGCCAATGGCATGAGTAAAAACAGATTCTCACAGTTTTTCGGAGCAACATTTACATCTGTTTTTGAGGGACAACAAGCATAAAACAATGGTTTTTCCGGCCATTTTTTTTCACTATAAATGCAGTCAATATGCTCGTCCAGATCATTTTCAAAAAATAGGGTATGGTGCTTTAGGTTCGGGATGGATTCATTGATTCCTAAATAATATATCAGGCAGGAGGGAGTAAAAGTACGCTGCTGCCAATATTTTTCGTCATAGTTCCTAAATTCTTTGGGCAAAAGTTTTTCTGTATGATGATAATCGGATGAAGCAATGACTGCGTCAAATTCGTAATGTTTTCCATTGATAGCAAGTGACGTTATTTTTCCGTCTGCTACATTTATTTTTTCTACGGTATGATCGAAATGAAAAACTGCTCCTTCATTTTCCGATACATTTTGCATCGCTAATACCAATTGATAAAAGCCACCTATAGGATAATGAGTCCCCAAGGCGTATCCTCCATAATTCATTAAACTATATAATGCAGGGATATTTTTAGGAGAAGCCCCCAGAAATATCACAGGAAATTCCATTAAAGCCCTCAATTTTTTATCGGTAAAATATTTAGCGACATACGTCCTGAAATTTGTTAGTAAATCAAGTTTGAAGGCGCTTTTGGCAATTTTTGGCGAGATAAACTCTAACCAGTTGTGACATGGCTTATTAACAAAATCCTGCATACCGACTTCATATTTGAATTTTGCAGATTGCATAAATCTTTCTAATTGATGATCTGCTCCAATCTCTATTCGTCCAAATAGGTCTTTTAAATCTTCGTATCGTTGGGGAATGGAAATTTTATCGTCGGTAAAAATCATCTCAAATTGAGGATTTAAGGAAATCAATTCAAAGAAATCAGCGATTTTGTGTCCAAAATCAGCAAAGAAGTTTTCTATAATGTCCGGCATCCAATACCAACTTGGCCCCATATCGAAAACATAACCCTGTTCCGTGGAAAATTGTCTCGCCCTACCCCCGGGTTGGGGATGTTTCTCAAAGACATGCACCTCGTTTCCTGCTTTTGCCACGTACGCCGCAGCAGACATCCCTGAAAAACCAGAACCTATTATGGCTATTTTCTTACTCATTTTTTACATTTTATCCGATAAATATTCTCTCGTTACACTATCCAGCAATTCGGGATTCTCGATATTTCGCAGAAAGATAGGTTTGTGAAAATGATCCAATTTGTCCAAGAGCCTTATCAATTCCATCTTCTCTAAATGATTCAAGTTTCCTGTCACGATGGAAGTCGCTTGTCGTATTTTATCCATCTGTTTTTCCAATACCTTTATGCCGGAGGCTGTAATATTGATTATCTTACTTCTTTTATCCGTTTCTGATTTTTTTTGTACTATCCAACCCTGTGCGATAAGCCGATTGATGATTTGCATACCTGTGGGTTTATCTTGAATGTTTTTTTTGATCAGTTCCATTTTTGTCATGGAACCAAAGGCTTGAAGATTGATGAGATAAATAAACTCTTCCTGTGTAGAAAATTCGGAATTATGCATAGCAGATTTGGAATAGGTCTTTGCGTAACGATTCATGTGTACAATCAGTGTATTAATAACACTTTCTGGACTGCGTCCGTTTTCTTTACCTTCCCAGTCTGGCTCATCTATGACGTTTTCCTGGACGCGTATTTCATCATAAATCCAATGTTTGAATCCCGATATATCTGCTGTATAGTTTTTATTTTCCATCTCAAACTTTTCAACTAGGTTTATAATATCCCTTAGAAGTATATAGTTCATTATAGTATATTTTAATACTTTAACTCTGTTAATTAGAACGTAAATATACTTTATTAGTTTTGATAAAGAACTTTTTTATACTATTTTTTTAATAAGGATAAAAAAAATAGCCCTATAAGGGCTATAAGATCCGCAATGGAAGAATTAGGGGATTTCGCAATAATTTGCTGGTCTTTAGTTGTCACAACCAATCGGTGTATACAACAATGTATAGTCTGCAGCCTTGTCAGTCTCCTGTACGCCGGTGCTGGTGTTGACCTTTAGTGGTTTTTGAGCTAATTGATCGGACGTAAACTTAAACGCCACCTCCATCGAATCTTTCATACCTTCTTGCATGTAATGCCATACCGCATTGATTTCATCTCCAGAAATAATTCCGACCAACGTTCCTTTACGACTGTCTTTTTCTTTTGGTATCCAATTCATCTCACCTTCCACCTTATTAGTATTTACAGTTAATCTAACCGTTGTTGTATCCTGCTGGTCCGCTCCCTCTGTTCGGATGAAACAATGTGATTTCTGCTCTGGTTTGTTGTTTACGGTTGCCTCTATCGTATCTTGGTGAATCCGTTTTGACTCCTCGCTGTTCCGATTCGTGTTACCTGTGCATGAAGCTAGCGCGATAACACATAATATAAAATATTTCATCTGTATAAGTAGTTTGTTGTTGTAATACTTTACAATAGTAGTGCCGCTAATTTAAAAACCCTTGTTTTCGTGGATTGAATGCTTTTGCATTCTCCCGTAACTTTGAGAGTAGATATTTTAAAGATGAAGATATGAAAAAGTTAGCTGCATCGATATTGATCACGATTTGTTTTCTTTTTGTTGGATGCTCCAAGGATGAAAACAACGGGGAAGGCAATCCTGACGGAAGCTATCCGTCCGAAATGAAAGGAACAATCTATTACGACTGGGCAACGGAAGGTATTCTAAAAATAAGTTTACCGGACGGTACGGGGAGTTCTTTTATTCCGAATGACTCGAAACTCAACAACTTTGATATTTCACGGGACGGAAAGACGAAACTGACGGTTGTGAATGCCAGCACTTTAGGACAATATGATGTCCGGTTCACAATCAGTGACATCAATAACGGTAACGTCATAGAGGAGTTTATATACAACAGCCCTGAGGGGAATAGCTACTGTCAGGGCTATCTGTCCCCGGATAACAGCTTAATTCTGGTAACCTCCAACGATAGAGAGGATGGTATTACGATTCTAAAGAGAAACGGTGAGTTCGTGACACGTATTGTAGACATTAATGGAGAGCGGCTTGGTTTTAACGAAGCACGTCTTTGGTTGCCTGACAATAACATCGTCATTACCCATGGTAAATATATTATCCGGATTGCTCCTCCTTACAGTTCCGGAACATTAATAAAGGAAATGGATTATGAAGATTGGGACGAATTGACGGTTAATCAGGCAGGAACACAACTCGCTTTGCACATCGCAAATCACATTTACACGATGGATATTGATGGTTCCAATTTAAAACAAGTGACCACCAGTAATTTTAAGGAATCTGTACCTCAGTTTTCCCCTGATGGAAAATACCTGTTGGTAGGTAGCGAATATAAGCAAACGGGGCCATTTGGTTACATGTGGTATATGAAGATTATTCCAAATGACGGAAAGCAGTATAATGTAGATCCAATCGAACCCAACTCGCCGGGCGTTATCCCCGTCATTGTCAACGGTCAGGATCGTATTGCCGCAGCAGGTGGACAAATGGTATGGAGATAATTTAAATGAGATAGCAATGAAGAAAATAATATTATTCATGGTATCCATCCTGTGTTTAGGATGTACCAAAGAAGATAACCAAGCTCAGGAAGGCGAAGATTTTAACAGCCTTTACGGTGGCATACCCTACAAAGGAACAGTTCAAGGCAGTATTTCATTGGATGGGGGAAATGAACTGGATCTTTCGGGAGAGGGAAGTATCGCCCTTATCGAAGATACGCAAGATTCGGTGTCAATTGTTTTTCTGTCAGATATAGAAGATTTGGGTGAGATCAATATTAAAATACGTGGAAAATTCGATCAGAAGTCTTTTTATATGGGAAATGAAAATCCCGATATTTATTTTAAGGTTGTTGATCAGATTATAAATGGAAAATTCGTTTCCGAAATGCAAGAGATGGATTTCGATGGGAAATTGGAGCGAGAACTTGGACAAATGAAAATGATCGCCATATTCAAACAGGAGACGGAGAGCTTTCCCAAAGGAACGAGATTGGAGCTTGATTTCGATACCAGGCGTGAGGTCACAGAAAATGATGACGACGGATCCGGCTGTCAAATGCGTATGGTTCCGATATGGGGACCTAATGGTATGACCATGGGGATGGTTCCCGATTGTTAGTTTGCGTATTTATCCGTAATTTCAAAAACAATCAGTGATTACATTTCACATGACACAGAAACTCGGATTGCTTGTTTATTGGCTTTTTATCATAACGCAAGGGTTTAGCCAATCTAAAGATGAACTAAATCAGCATAGCGATAGCTTGTATCGACAACTTCAGCAGATAAAAGACCATGAAGAAAAAGCTCATGCGCTGTTTGATTTAAGTTTTTTTTGGTCAGACTACGATACAACTAAAGCGTTTTCGTTTATACGCGATGCTGAAACAGTATTAGGGCAAACAGGCAATTCCATATACTATCGGGGAGTGAAAAGCTTTTATCGTGCAGCAGTGTATTTTGAGGCCGATCCTGATAAAGCCAAACAAAATTATATGGAAGCGGAGAACTTCCTTAAAAACGTAAACGCAGAAAAACGTACGGAAGCTTCACGCTACCGTGCACGTTTATGGGGAAGCTACGGGGCTTTATTGCAACGCGAAGGTAAAGCATATGAATATGTTGAAATTCTAATAGAAAAAGTCATACCCTTAGCTAAAGATATCGGAGACTCTTCCTTAATGGGAAATAATTTCCAAAATGTCGCGATGAATCTGATGAATTTGGGAGATTATGAAAAAGCGGATGAATATTATGAAAAAGCGCTGCAGTTACTTAAAGGGAAGAAAGAGGCATTGGAAGTGCGTTTTACACTTTTTATCAATGTAGCACGTAATGCTTTGCTCTATAAAAATTACCATAAATCGGGTGACTTTTTAGATAGCGCTGCGGTATTGGCCGTCCAGATTCCGCGCTCTGCCTATATCCCGATATACCATTCCGTTTCGGGAAGTCATTGGGCAGCGATAAAAAATTATGAGAAAGCACATGCACATTTCGAAAGCGGGCTCTCCGCAGCAAAAATGCAGAACAATGACGATTTAGTCGCTACGTTACTTTTTGACCAATTTGCGGCCTACCAAGCGAATAACCAATACGCTCCCGCAAAGAAAAAGTTGCTGGAGGTATTGCCCTATGTACGGCAAAAATCCTCTTTGCGAAATAAGCAAATGGTATACTATAATCTAGCTACTACCGCCACTGAATTACGCCAATACCAAGAGGCGGTCAAATGGTATGAAGCATATAAAAATGTGTCCGATACCCTTTTTTCTGATAAGAGCCAAGAACAAATCCATGAGCTGGAAAAGAAATACCAGACGGCTGAAAAAGAGAAAGCATTTCTTCAAATAAAGACCGAAAACCAAAAACAGCAACTTTCCTTACAAAATACACGTATGCTGGCGGGTGCTCTGTTGCTAACCAGTATTATATTAGGTGTGGTCAGCTATATTTGGTATAACGCGCTGAAAAACAAAAAAAAGTTAGCGGCACAAAAAGAATTGCTGTTGCAGGAGGAACTAAAAAATCACCGTCAGCAAGAAAAGCTGAACCTGTATCATGCGATGCTGCAAGGGCAGGAACGTGAACGTAGTCGAATAGCCAGAGACTTGCACGACGGCTTAGGCGGCATGTTGGCAAGTGTTAAACTGAAATTATCTGCAGTTGCTACAAATGTTGACAAACAAGAGATCAATAAGGAGTCCAACATGGAATTATATACCATTATCAATCAATTAGACCATTCGGTTAACGAACTACGCCGAGTGGCGCGTAACATGATGCCCGAGTCCTTATTGTACATGGGGCTTGAAGCCGCTTTGCAGGACCTATGCAATGCGATGAGCAATGCTGAATTAAAGGTTGATTTTCAGTCATCAAATTTGAACGACAATTATCCGCAACCTTTTCAGATCGCTGTATATCGTATTGTACAGGAATTGTTAACCAACGCGGTAAAACACAGCGGAGCTTCGCAAGTTTGGGTACAATGTAGCCAAGACGGCGGGAAATTTTTTATCTCTGTAGAAGACAACGGACGAGGATTTGACGTCAAAAATGATCTGTTTGAAAAAGAAGGAATTGGGATTTCCAACATCCGCAACCGCGTAGAAATATTAAATGGGCAATTGGAGATCGATGCGGCGGCAGGTAGAGGTGCGTCGTTTCACATTCAACTTGATATATATGGATAAAGTTATCTCTGTTATCATTATCGACGACCACCCGTTGGTGCTAAATGGGTTTGAGTTTATTTTAAATAGGAGTACCGATATCCTACTTAAAAAGACGTTCACCCGAGCTAACGATGCTTTGGACTTTTTACAGACCGAACAGATAGACATCGCGCTGATGGATATTAATATGCCCGATATAAACGGGATTGACGCTACCGAACTTATCCAGAAGTCATACCCGAATACACGGATCATTGCCATTAGTAACCTAAACGAAGGAAGTATTGCTTCGCGCATGATGCAGGCCGGCGCAGCCGGTTATCTGCTAAAGAATGTGTCCGCAGAAGAATTGATCGACGCCATACAAGCCGTCTATCAAGGAGAGCAAGTGTTGAGCAAAGAAATGAGCGAAGTATTGTCTGATAAACGGGATACCGTGCCTAAAATAACAGAAAGGGAGCGAGAAGTACTTGCTTTAATGGCTAAAGGATATACGACGCCAAAGATCGGCGAACTCATGTTTATCAGCCCGCTGACAGTGGAAAGCCACCGGCGGAATCTCCTGCAGAAGTTCCGCGTGAGCAATTCGGTATCGTTGATCCATAAAGCCACGGAAATGAAGTTTATTTGAACACTTCGTGCGCATCTATTTTAAATATTCTTACTTTTTTCAGACGCGATAAAGATTATTATATCGTAAATTTATCATATGAAGAAAGCGGAAAGAAATAAAGGGTTTGTCTTCAAGCAATTTGAAGAGCCCTTTCAGACGCCTTTTGACAAGTTATTTGATATTTTCAAAGAGCTCGTCACCCATACTTCCGGTGACTTTGACGAAGCCATTGATTGGTTACGGGAACTGGATAAGGAATTCAAGTTGACCACCCCGGAATATACGATAGACGATTTTATTGAAGATCTGAAGAATAAGGGGTATATTGTGGAGCGTATCGGTTTTGGTGGAGAAGGCGGTACCGACCTCACTTCTAAGATGGAGAAAGCCCTCCGACAAAACGCCCTCGATCAGATTTTTGGCAAGATGCGCAAAGGTAAGTCCGGGAATCATAAAACCAACTACCAAGGGCATAGTGATGAGAACACGGGAGATTTTAGAGACTATCAATATGGGGATAGCCTAGAGAAAATATCCGTGACCGAGAGTTTGAAAAATGCGCAGATTAATCATGGAATAGGGGATTTCAGTTTGTCAGAGAATGATCTAGTTATAGAGGATACGCAGTTCAAATCACAGATGAGTACGGTGCTGATGATTGATATCAGCCATAGCATGATTCTATACGGGGAAGACCGGATTACGCCAGCGAAGAAAGTCGCCATGGCGTTGTCCGAACTTATCCTTACACGCTACCCCAAAGATTCGCTGGATGTTATCGTCTTTGGCAACGATGCTTGGCCTATAGCGATCAAAGATCTGCCGTACTTGCAGGTTGGCCCGTTTCATACCAACACCGTTGCCGGTGTGCAGCTAGCTATGGACATACTCCGGCGGAAGCGGCACGCAAATAAGCAAATATTTATGATTACGGATGGTAAACCCAGCTGCTTGAACATGCCAGATGGTACATATTATAAAAACCCTATGGGCTTAGATCCTTTTATTACCAGCAAATGCTACAGCGTGGC
Organism: Sphingobacterium chuzhouense; assembly: GCF_014692525.1. Taxonomy (GTDB): domain Bacteria; phylum Bacteroidota; class Bacteroidia; order Sphingobacteriales; family Sphingobacteriaceae; genus Sphingobacterium; species Sphingobacterium chuzhouense. The sequence continues at coordinate 1,025,455 of NZ_JACNYL010000002.1, read as the reverse complement.
TGCACAGGCACGAAAGTTGGGGATACCTATTACAACATTTATGATTACTGCTGATCCCTATCTGCAGGAATTTGTCGATGAATTTACCGCGTCGAATCGGGGTAAAGCCTACTATACCGGACTGGGAGACTTAGGCGAGATGATTTTCGAAGATTATGAAGAAAATCGCAAAAAGAGAATCCGGTAAACATTGGTTTAAGAACATTTAGAATAACGATTTTTCGCGCGCTCATGCGCGTCTTTAAAAAGAATATATGGATTATACGAATATTAAAACTTTTGGAGAATTAAAGAAAGCAGGTTATACACCCAAAACGATAAAAGAAGAGTTACGCCAAAATTTGGTAACAATGATACAGAAGGGTGAAACAGTTTTTGAAGGTGTCCACGGCTACGAAGATACCGTTATCCCAGAATTGGAACGCGCTATTCTTTCCAAACACAATATCAATTTGCTGGGACTTCGTGGTCAGGCGAAGACCCGATTGGCGCGGCTAATGGTCAATTTGTTGGATGAATACGTCCCCGTCGTGGAGGGATCGGAAATCAACGATGATCCGTATAATCCCATATCGCGTTATGCTGTCGAATTACTGCGCGATAAAGCGGATGACACACCCATCAGCTGGCTTCATAGGAGCGAGCGTTTTGCAGAGAAACTGGCGACCCCGGATGTAACCGTAGCCGATCTGATCGGTGATGTTGATCCCATCAAAGCGGCGAATCTGCGGCTGAGCTATGCCGACGATCGCGTAATCCATTTTGGAATGATACCTCGGGCGAACCGTTCGATATTTGTAATCAACGAACTGCCAGATTTGCAAGCCAGAATTCAAGTGGCGCTCTTCAATATATTGCAGGAGGGCGATATACAAATACGAGGATTCAAATTACGTCTGCCGTTGGATGTACAGTTTGTGTTTACAGCCAATCCGGAGGACTATACCAATCGGGGAAGTATCGTAACCCCATTGAAAGACCGCATAGGATCGCAGATTTTGACACATTACCCTACTTCGGTAGCGGTGGCCAAAACAATTACGGCACAGGAAGCGGATCTGGAAGCTGGACAAAAAGAACAGATCTATGTGCCAGAATTAGCGCGTGAAATCTTGGAGCAGATCAGTTTCGAAGCCCGGAATAGCGAATATATCGATACGAAAAGTGGCGTCAGTGCGCGCATGAGTATCACCGCATTCCAGAATCTGCTGAGTACAGCAGAACTGCGTATGTTGCGGAATGGTGATACGTCGACTACAGTACGGCTAAGCGATTTTATGGGGATCGTGCCGGCTATAACTGGAAAAGTGGAACTGGTGTACGAAGGTGAGCAGGAGGGAGCGGCATCGGTCGCTATACAGCTGATCGAAAATGCTATAAAGACGTTATTTCCCACCTTATTCCCCAAAATTGAAAAACTGGAAAAGGAAAACGAACGATATCCATACGATGAAATTGTACGCTGGTTCTCGGATTCGGACGGTATCGAATTGCCGGATGATCTCACGGATGCGGATTATCAGCAAGCATTGGATCAAGTAGAGCCTATCCGTGCATTGATACGGCAGTATCAACCAGATACCAAACCGGAAGATATCTATTTTCTAAGTGAATTGGTGCTTTGGGGATTGACTTTATACAATAAATTAAGTAAATATAGGTTGGATAATGGGTTGCAGTTTCAAGATAGTTTCCAAGGTTATCTTCGGAATATATAGAAATTGCCTCTGTTTTGAAACTTTTCGATATTCGTTATTCTAATATATTGGTATGTTAAACCATAAGCAGACAATAGCGACTTTACTTTTTCTAGTGATTAGTTTTGCGTCTTTTTCTCAAGTTTACGACCGCAAGCTGGAAAACCACAAGCAAAAAATTAAAGAAGCTTTTTTTCGATTTCTCCCGGAAATAACGGACAAATTATCCGATTCAACACTCACGGTTGAACAGCAATATGCTTTATTTGATCCGATGGTTGATTTTACAGATAAAGAAAGCGCCACGACCACGGCATTACGTAAAAAATATTTACGGGAAATTCCACAACCACTGAAAGGTCTATTGGCTATACCCTTTGATAGTGTACAGAACCGTGATTTAATAACGATGCTAAGCAATCCGAAATTTACAACGGTTACGTTATCGCAGTGCTATAAACCTGTCGAAATTGGCAACTTGATACATGGTTTAATACAACCGGGTATTTATCAAGCTGCGGGAATTGGGATGACAGAAGCGAGTATTCCCTATACATTTGGTCAGCAAATTTTTGCAACGAACGTAGAAGATGACAAATGGCAAATCTGGGTTGTCAATAGAGCCTATGCGTTACGGTTCGATTTAGATCTCAGTACGATGATAGTAAGCGATTTGTTGTACACGGCACCAAATATGCCGGAATATCTGCAACTTCAACTTCCTTTTATCCCTTATGCACAACGTTTTGAGATAGATGCGCTTTATCAAGACATGACTGAGGTTCGTTGGAATACGTATACGGTCGATCTCTTACGCGGAGCGGATGCGCATGCATGGCGAGATACAGTCAATCAACGTCTCAGCACATTTTATACAGAACATCAGGCACGTTTTTCCAACGTACGAAATGGGATACTTAACGACCTTGAAAAAGGTGTTGCCCTTGGAGCAGACTGGGAAGAGCTCAGTAATCTACCCACGGAAGAAGAAGAAAGGTTAAAAGAAGCATTGCCGTCAAATATCATACAACCCGATGAAGCCGCGCACTATCTATTTTCCGTTACCAACGGTATGTTTCCTTTCAATCAAGATATTAATGAAATCGGGAAAAATGCGATGTGCGGTTTTCGACATTATATACGTAGTACAGTGAACGACGATACATATATCCTGCAATCTAAAGGGTATTCTATCGCGTTTGAATATACGTGGAATATCAAAACTGGTGATTTCTCAATGATCCGGGTCTTCCGGAAGAAATAGGTTTACTAAATTTATATGTAGGACGTAAGTGGAATACAAGGAAAAGGTATGGAAAAGAATCAAATAAACGCAGACGAGTTTGTTTCCAAGTTCATGGACGGCAGCGTCGATCACCTGACCTACATCCAAACACCGATTAAGATATTTTCATTAAAGGATATAGCGCCCTATCTAAAAATACCTATTCCTCCGATTTTTTTTGGCTATAATCTGTTGATTTATATCACCGAGGGATATTTCACGCAGCAAATTGAATCGACAACTTTTATGGTTCAGGCTCCGGCCGTGTTAATTTGTAACTATGGACATATATCCGCCATCCATTCGGTTGATAAGTCTGCACAAGGCTATTGTGTCTTGATTAAAGAACAGGCCATGACATCCTTGTTCAGAGAGCAGGAAATCTTAAATATCTTTACGATTTCCCCCTTACTTAATCTAGTGGAGTCCGACAGCCAAGAGTTGAACATACTGCTTGATCTATTGTATAAAGAGATCTATAACGAATTACCTTACAAAGAACTGTATGAAAGTATTTTCAAGACGGTTATTTTGAAGATAATCAAATTGTCTGAGGCAAATAGGTCATTAGAACGTCGGCAAGAAATTGCCATTGCTTTCAAACAATTGGTACATCTACATTTTAAAAAACATAAAGCGGTTGATTTTTATGCAGATCGACTGGCCGTATCGATCAATTACCTCAATCGATGTGTTTCTTCTGTATTTAAAAAATCGTCAAAGGAACTCATCTTGGAGGTTACGATTATTTATAGTCAACTTTTATTATTGGAGACCAGTAAAAGCGTGGCGACCATCGCCTATGAGTTAGATTTCGCTGATCCTTCTTATTTTGCGCGCCTTTTCAAAAAGATTGTGGGTATATCACCTTCCGACTATCGGAAAAATGTTAAGTGATTTAAAATAGTGATATGCACGTTTTGTCCTATATATTGTCCAAGTCCTCATGGTCTTTTTTTTCCTAACTACTTAATTTTGTTTCAAGTTGCTTAAGTCTTTTTATAGACAGCACCAACGGATATTTAAGAAAAATAGGATTGACATGAACGCAGTAAGAGAACAGATTGACTTTAACACGTATATTACCGATTTCAGAAAGCACCTAAAGCATTTGTTTCGTGAAGAATTTGATTATAATGCAATGAGTCTTCATCGGGACCTTCCGGCCGACTTTCTTTCCGAGATCATGAGAAAAAAGCCTTTGGCAGTTGCGGTTCCGGCACTGTATGGGGGGCGGGGTGTTTCTGTTAAAGAATGTTTGAGTGTTCTTTCAGCAGCGTCTTATGAATCATTGGCACTTTCCCTGATGTTCGGGATCAATATCGCGTTGTTCTTAGAGCCCCTGGCAAAATATGGAAATTATTCTGTTCAAGAGCGCGTGTTTAAGCAATTTATCGAAAACAATGCTATGGGTGGGCTGATGATCACGGAAAAAGCTTATGGAAGCGATGCGTTGAACATGAAAACAGCTTACCAACAGGTAGGAAACGGTTACCATATTAAAGGACAAAAGCATTGGCAAGGCTTGAGTGGTGCAGCAGACTTTTGGTTAGTAACTGCTCGCAAATTTAACGCAAATGGTGATTTAGCCAGAGATATCGATTTCTTTGTTACGGATAATAGTGTACCTGAACAACATATTCCGATGGTACACCGTTATAATAACCTTGGATTATATGCGATTCCCTACGGTATCAATGAGATCGATGTTGTAGTACCCGAGGAACAGAAGCTACTGCCAGAAAGTACTGGGATCAAATTGATGTTAGATATGCTCCACCGCAGTAGGTTACAATTCCCTGGTATGGGTATGGGGTTCATTAAAAGGTTATTAGACGAATCGTTGCAACACTGTCAGACAAGAATAGTAGGTGGTGTTCCGTTATCAAATCTTGATTCCGTAAAATACCAGCTGGCAAGAATTCAGGCAGCTTATACCATCTGTTCGGGCATGTGCGCATTTAGTGTGGAACAAAGCGGCATTGAGCACAATCTAGCAGCACTTAGTATTGAAGCCAATACGTTAAAGGCGCTGGTAACCGACCTGATGCAAGAATCGGCACAGGTTAGCCTACAACTGGCCGGTGCGAATGGGTTTCGCTTAGATCACGTGGCAGGTAGAGCTACCGTTGATAGCCGGCCATTTCAGATTTTCGAAGGCTCCAATGAGATGTTGTATGCGCAGATTGCAGAGGGTATACTTAAATTGATGCGTAAAGTAAAAGAGGACAACTTATTAAGATTCTTAATTGCCTACAACCGTACGAACTTAAGTGCAGACTTCTTTCGGACGTATTTAGACTTTAATATCGATGGCGCAATAAAACAACGTGATTTGGTAACGCTTGGCAGTATGATCGCTCGGGTAATCAGTTTCCAATTTGTTCTCATATTGGACGGATTTAATAAGCAACTGGTTGAAATTACACGTCAATATATCCTTAGAGATTTAGCGATGTTCAATGGACAACTGAATTCTAAAAACGATGCTGATCCTGTATTGGATTATGAGACTAATTCTGATTGGGCTACTTTTTTAGTATAAAAGCTATATTTTGACCATTTCTATATGCGGTATTCCATCTTCGTCGTAAGGTTCTCCTGTTTCTATAAAGCCTAATGCGTTATAAAATTTTTTCAAATATGTTTGTGCTCCTATACGGATAGTTGAACTTCCAAAAAGCTCTTCACAAGATGCGATGGAATTTTCCATAAGCTGTTTCCCTAATGTCAACCTTCTGAAATCAGATCCAACCACTACTCTTCCGATAGAGGCTTCGTCATAAGATACGCCTGGTGGAAGAAGTCTTGTATATCCGGCAAGATGATCGTTTACAAAACACATCAGATGATAACTATTTTGATCTTTATCATCTATATCCTGATAAGCACAATGCTGTTCTACAACAAAAACCTCACTTCGTAGCTTCAATATTTGATAAAGTTCCGTCGTATTCAGTTCTGTAAATGCTTTAATAAAAAATTCAATTCTCATAGTAATCGTATATAGATTGCTGTCTATTGTGGTATATTAGCGTACGATAACGGACGAACAAAAAAATAAATCGAAGATATGCATTATACTCCAAATCCAGATAGATACCAGCAAATGGTATATAATAAATGCGGCAACAGCGGTTTGAAATTACCCGCGATATCGTTGGGCCTATGGCATAATTTCGGTGACGACAAACCCCACCGTATCAAACAGCAGATTTGCCGGACGGCATTTGATCTGGGGATTACCCATTTTGACCTTGCAAATAACTACGGCCCACCTCCAGGAACGGCAGAATTAGCTTTCGGTAGGATATTAAAAGAAGACTTTGCAGGTCTGCGTGATGAGCTTATTATTTCTACAAAAGCGGGTTACGATATGTGGCCGGGACCATATGGCGAATGGGGAAGCAAAAAATACCTTATAGCAAGCTGTGATCAAAGTCTTAAACGAATGGGGCTTGAATACGTTGACATTTTCTATTCCCACCGTTTTGACCCCAATACGCCGCTGGAGGAAACAATGCAAGCGCTGGATCAGATTGTACGATCCGGTAAGGCATTATATGTAGGGCTTTCTTCCTACAATAGTAAACGTACGAAAGAAGCCGTCGCTATACTTAACGATCTCGGAACGCCATGTCTTATACATCAACCAAGTTACTCTATGCTTAATCGTTGGATTGAAGATGACGGTCTAATCGATACACTTGATGAACTTGGCTTAGGCTCGATTGTCTTTTCTCCGCTTGCCCAAGGCATGCTCACTACAAAATATCTAAAGGATATACCCGAAGGCAGCCGTGCAAGTCAACATAAGTCGTTAAATCCGAATTTTCTAAGCAATGAAAACCTGGAAAAGGTAAGAGCACTCAACGCCATTGCTGAAAGCCGCAGCCAAACACTTGCACAGATGGCGATTGCTTGGGTTCTCAAAAAAAGACGGATTACTTCAGCCCTTATCGGAGCCAGTAGGCCAGAGCAGGTTATGGATTGCGTAGGCGCTATAAATAATCTTGATTTTACCGAAGCCGAACTTACGGAAATAGATCGTTTTGCAACGGATGGCGGGCTGAATATCTGGGCGAGATCGGCAGAACTCGATTAAGATTTTGGTAATAAGACCCAGTGAATGAGAAAAAACAATTTTCATATAATTAGCGGTGGTCCAGGGGTCGGGAAAACAACACTTATAAATGAACTTAGACAAGCAGGTTTTTTAACGGCTGAAGAAGAGGCGAGAAGAATTATTAAAAATCAGTTAGCGATTGGTGGTGACGGTTTGCCCTGGAGAAACAAAGTCTTATATGCTCAATTGATGTTCGACGCATCTGTAAGGATCTTTGAGAAAATCAAAAATGACAATTTTACTGGACCCATATATTTTGATCGAGGGATTTTAGATACAGTTTGCTATATGAATATGGAAAATATTCCTGTATCCAGGGAAGCGGTGGACGTTATCCATACATACATGTATAATAAAAATGTCTTTATCCTTCCTCCGTGGAAAGAGATCTACGAAACGGATAATGAGCGGAAGCAATCTTGGAACGAGGCTTTATTCACCTTTAATAAAATGAAAGAAACCTATTTAGAATATGGTTACAACGTAATTGAAGTCCCTAGAGTTTCAGTTTTAGAGAGACGACAATTTGTGGTCGAGAAAACTAAAACGTGAGGTTTTACGGAATTTTTCGCATACGTTAATTCATGTTTTCGCGTGTCGGCTTTCTGGCGCCTATGATTGTCTTCGAAGCAAATACGAGCATTTGGATGATTACGGCGATGATGATCAGAATCGCCAACTCTAAATAGGATAGTATGTTTGAGAAATTAGTCATATTTAGTACCTCGTCTAGTTGATTTTTTCCTTCCTCTACTTGTATCGAGGAAAGTGTTTGCAACGTTTCCCCGGCTTCGTGAGCAGCCAATAGTGCTGAAGTATGGTTGCCAATTTTGTTGTTTAAGGATATAGTCTGACACAGTTGTTTGAAAATATCAAAATTAGCTTTTTCCATTTCCGTAAGTATCGTCTTTTCGTATAATTCATTTAGTGCGGTTACGTCCGCTAGATGGTTGTTTATCTGTATAGTCACGTCATCTTTCTCCTTTTCCAAAACGGCGATGATGCTATCTATTTGTTTTGATAGTCGAAGAATATATTGTGCTACTACCAGTCGATCTTCATAGATGGAAGTAACTGCAGCGCTTATCCGTGTGGCGATTCGTTGTTCACGCATATTGGTCAACATAACCAGGCCAATCACACCGAATAACAGTATCGCCGCCGTCATTTTCTGTTTAATCGCAAATGTCCACATAATCTTCAATTTAACGATACAATGTGCTGGGTTTATAAAGCAGGCAATTTAAGGAATTATTTATTGTTCTTCCCCGTCTTCACAAAATTTAACGTGTTGACTTATCTGTTATTTTGCCGATAAGCATGGAAGCTGGTTAGAAGGCAGAGATTTTGTTACAACTTACTTCGATAGGGCTACATCTGCTTTGATTTTTATTATGAATTTTGTAATACTAAAAAATAGCATTATGGGCATTTTGAAAATTCTAATCATTGTGACAAACATCAATACCTATGCCATTGGAAATCTGGAAACAGGTTTGTGGTTAAGTGAACTGACACATTTGTATCACGAAGCAAAAGAAAAGGGCTATGAAATTACCATTGCGAGTCCGAACGGTGGAAACGTACCCATTGATCCCGAAAGTCTAAAAAGATTTACGCTTGACGAGGTTTCTAAACAGTATTGGAACGATATGTCATTTCGCGCGTTATTGGAAAATAGCAAAAGTTTGAACGAAGTAGAAAGCGAATCATTTGACTTGGTTTATTTAGCTGGCGGACATGGCACGATGTACGATTTTCCCGATAATGAGACAATGCAGTCCATTATCAGAAATCAATACGAAGCGGGTAGCATGATAGGTGCGATCTGCCATGGTGTTGGCGGCTTGTTGAATGTAAAATTATCCAACGGTGACTATCTAATAAAAGATAAAAAAATCACGGGTTTTAATTGGTTTGAAGAAAGTCTTGCCAAACGAAAAAAGGAAGTTCCGTTTAATCTGGAAGCCGGTCTAATAGAAAGAGGTTCTGATTATAGGAAAGCATTTATTCCGATGACATCCAACGTTGTCGTAGATAGAAATCTAATCACCGGACAAAATCCATTCAGCTCTAAAGAAATGGCTAAAGTGATTATGCGGGAATTAGGGAAATTAAAGTAATATAACGACAATTTAAGTAAAAAAGAAATGCAAACAATATTAGGTGCCAATGGTCAGATTGGCGAAGAACTCGCGAGGGAATTAAAAAGAAATTTTACTTCCGACATCCGCATTGTGAGTCGTGGGGCAAAAAAAGTTAACGATACAGACGAAGTCTTTTCGGCAGATTTATCCATTAAAGAAAAAGCTATTGAAGCTGTAAAAGGTAGTGAAATTGCCTATTTTACGTTAGGATTGCCCATCAGTTCGGATTTATGGGAAGAACAGTTTCCGCTTATCCTTCAAAATGTGATTGATGCGTGCAAAGTCAACGGTACGAAATTAGTGTTTTTTGACAACACCTATATGTATCCGCAGGACGACCGCTTGCTGATAGAAGAAACGGTTTTCGATCCGGTAGGAAGAAAGGGACAAGTGAGAAAACAAATGGCAGAAATGGTTTTGAAAGAAATACAGTCGGGCGGATTGGAAGCTGTTATTTGTCGTGCACCAGAGTTCTACGGACCTGGAAAAACGCAAAGTATTACCAATACCTTGATTTTTGACAATATCAAAGAAGGTAAGAAATTGAAAGTACCGATTTGTTCCGATAAAAAAAGAAGTTTGATTTGGACGCCTGATGCCAGCCGGGCAACAGCATTGATCGGTAATACACCTGATGCGTTTGGTCAAACTTGGCATTTGCCGGTAGATGGTAGTCATCCGACTTACAAAGAATTTATTGCTTTGGCATCCGATGTGTATGCAAAAGAATTCAAATATACCGTTGTTCCGAAATTTGCGTTCAAAATTGGTGCTCCATTCAACAAGAGAGTAGGTGAATTGCAGGAATTACTGCCGAGATATGAATATGACAATATCTTTGATGATTCAAAATTCCGAAAACGTTTTCCGGGGTTTCACGTAACCACCTATCGAAAAGGAATTGAGCAGATTAGGGATGAACAACTTCTTCCTAAACAATAAAAACAGTAATTTAGTATGATCAAATGTGAAGATAAAAATATGAGAGCTCCACATAAAGTTTCATCGATTAATGCACTTTATCAGTTTTTAGGATTGAAAAAACCTTCCAATCCGTTGATCAGCGTTTTTAATTTTGATGATGTAAAACTGGAGCCGGAGACTATTTTGAGCACGATAATGACAGATTTCTATGTCGTTGCCTTAAAGAAAGATTGTGCTGGTGGAAAATGTAAATACGGACAGCAGTATTATGATTTTGATGAGGGAATAATGTATTTTATCGCTCCGCATCAGGTGTTGCAATTTGAAGATGTATTGCTTAATGGCGTAAAAGGATTTGTGTTGGTGGTACATCCCGATTTTTTACAAGGTTATTCGTTAGCGTCACAAATCAAAGATTACGGTTATTTTTCTTATAAAAGCAACGAAGCTTTACATGCTTCGGAAAAAGAAGAGAAATCTATAATGGACATTATAGAAAATATCCATAACGAAATAGATACGAATATGGATGGATTTACGCAAGATCTATTGGTTTCCAATATAGATCTCTTGCTTAAATATTGCGACCGCTTCTACAATCGTCAATTTTTGACAAGAAAGAAAGTTAACAATGATTTATTGACAAAACTGGAGGCCTTGCTGGATGATTATTTCAGAAATGATAAGTTGCTAGAAACAGGTGTTCCAAGTGTTCAATTTGTAGCAAATGAATTGCATTTAAGTCCCAACTATTTAAGTGATATGTTGCGCGTACAAACCGGACAAACGACGCAACAGCATATTCAAGATCGTGTTATCGAAAAAGCAAAAGAGCTATTGTCCACCACATCCATGTCCGTTTCTGAAATTGCTTACTACTTAGGTTTTGAGTATCCACGATCTTTCCATCGGTTATTCAAAAATAGAACTTCGAATTCTCCGTTAGCATTTAGAGCTTCGTTTAATTAATTTTCGTATCCGAGATCCGGTTATAATTTGTGTGATCTTTTATTTCTATTGAATCCTTCCACTTTCAATTTCTAAAGCAGATTTTCTTGTGCGCTGTAAGCTTGATTGACCCTTGCTAAATTTATAACTGAAACTAAGTCGGGCCTGTCGAGATTCGAAGTACCCATAGTTACTCGATTGAAAACCGGGAAAACTTTGATTACTCTTGCTTTGGTTTCCTTTGTATATATCATTTACCGCTATCCGAAGCACTGCTTTATCATTCAATAGCGCTTTTTGGATCCCAATATCTACTTGACTAATTGCCTCACTAAAAATATTTGCTCCGCTTAACCTATTCGAATTATAAGAAGCGGAGACCTCTGCTTTCATTTTAAATGGTAGACGAAAGGACTGTAAGAGACTCAATCGCCCAGCGAATTGTTGTAAGCTAAGATTCCTGTATTCATCGAATGATACATCATTTTGGATATAATATATTAAACCATTGAATGATAGATCCCACCATGACTTTGGTGGAAAGTTTTGTGTCAATGCTAAAGACCAATGCTTTTGCGTGCCAACATTTCTGCTGATCATGACTATTTTTTCCGTCTCGAGCGTATCGGTTACCTTAGCGTTAAACTGATCCGAGTAAGCAAAGTTGAAGGTTACAACTGTTGAATTCTTACGAGAATACGATAAAGTAAGACGATGGGTCAACTCTGGATTTAGGAAAGGATTGCCTTGCCAAAAGGACAGTTCATCAAGCATGTATATGAATGGATTCAAGTCTTGATAAGCAGGTCGTTCAATTCGTTTGGCATATGACAACGATAGGTTTTGATTTTCTCCGGGTTGCGTTGTTATAGAGAAAAATGGGAAAAGGTTAGTAAAATCTCTTTTTATTCGATTGTTTTTGTCTAGACCATCCTCTTTGTAGAGTAAGAGTCCCTCTGAGTCGGCGACCTCAAATCTTAAACCTGCTTGAAAAGACCATTGATTTATTGTACGTTTATAATCCAAGTAAGCACTTGAAATCGCTTCGTTAAACTTAAAGTCATTTGACCTTCGGTTGTCTAAACTATCCGCGGTTGGACCAACATGATAAAATCTAGAATCATTGGCGGAACCGACTTGGGAGTATTTTGCGCCGGCCTCGAAAGTTCCCTCCCATAGTTTTGTAGAATAGTCGATCTTAATTCCCTTCATATCAATATCTATTCCGTTTAAAGTACGATATAAGTTGTCCTCAGTTATTCGTCCGTGGACATCTCTATATGTATTTGATTGGAGATTTTTGTTCCATTTATCAAATAATCCATAATCAGCATCAATATTTAAAATATGCCCGAGTGTATCTTCATATCGGTAATTGAAATTAAAGTTATATCGGCTGGTACCCTGTCCGTAATAATCATTTACAGCGTCCAGAGTTTCTTCGATGATGGAGGAAGGTATTGTACTGATGCCGGTTCTGGTATCGGTTATGCCCCCACCAAAAATAAAGTTGCTATTTGCAAGAAAGCCGATCGTGTTTTTATCGTCAATAAAATAATCTATGCCAAATCGAGCTGACATTTTTTGTCTTTTATCAATATCGTCTGTGTGGCTACTATATAATTTCCCATTCTGGGATCTGTCAGAGCCATAAAGATAATTGTAATTTCCGAGTGTGTGATTATAACTCCCAAATACATTCACTTTATCCACTCTGTAGTTCACGGACATATTTTGTAGCTGTTTTGGGCTGACACCATATGCTAACGTGCTGGATATATTTCCGTTTAAGCCTTTAATTTGATTCTTCTTCGTTTTAATGTTTATAATGCCCGCAGAACCCGATGCATCGTACTTTGCTGTGGGACTATTAATGATCTCTATGGCCTTGAGGTCGTTAGACGAAAGTGATTTCAGTAAGTCAGTCAGTTCGTTCTGAGAAAGATATGTCTGTCTTCCATCCAACAATATCTGAACGCCTCCTTTGCCATTCAGTGTAATCGAACTTTCATTTTCGACATATACACCGGGGGCACGTTTAAGCGCTTCCAGGGCAGAAACATCTTGACCGCCAATCGAGTTTTCTACATTATAAGTGATGATGCCTCCGCTAACGTCTATGATGTTCGGCTTTGCCTTGACTTCCACTGCTTTTAGAATATTGTCCAGTTCTAAAAGCTGAATTGTGCCGAGGTCATTGTTATGTACTTCTTTTATCGAACTTTGATATTCTTTATATCCTAGATGCTGGATCTTAACTAAATAGTCGTTACCACTTTTGTCATATCTTAAAATGAATGATCCCAAACTATCTGTTATAGCGGTAGAAATGGTCTTCAATTCTTTATCTTTTAGGGTAACCGTTGCCGAACCAATAGGTTGCGAATCTTTATTAATTACCTTCCCAATGATCTGATAACTAAATGGTTGTCCCAAAGAAATTATCGATAGAAGAGAATAGAATATAAGTAATATACATCGTAAAAAGGCTTTAGTCAAGGTCATGTTCAGCTCTAAAATGAATATAAATATAGGATAAGAAAAAAATAAATACGCAATAAAGCGCATAAAAAGTCTTTTAAAAAGTGCTTTAAAAAATATTAAGTGTTGATATTTAGTTGTTTATAGTTTTTTTGTGGATATTGTTTATCTGTAAATTTTTATGAATATGGCATAAAAATGCATAGGGGTATAAAAATATATAACAGAGTTTTAACTAAGGTCTGTGTTTACTAAAATTTTTTGAACGAAATAATCTACAACGCTGTTCTATTGGAGTAGTTACAAAAAATAACATTAAATAAATACAGATTATGGCACATTTAGAAGTACAACCTAAAAGCGGAACACCCTGGTGGGTCTGGCTTTTGCTTGCAATCATCGCACTGGCAATTATAATATTTGCCGTAAATCAGTGTAATCCAGATTCTACAGAGACGGGAGTAACGGACACCACTGCTAACTCGACAATAGATCGGTCAGAAGTGTTGGCCGCAACAGAGCCAGACTGGAATTCGGTAGATTTTAACACACCACAATCTACTAATCCGGATATTACAGATACAGATATTATGACACGCGAAAACGCGGATTACACGATTTATACGATTGGTGAAAATATCCTGTTTGCAACGGATCAAAAAGAAATTCAGGGTAGTTCCGAGACGAAACTCAAACAGATTGCAGACGCTTTAAACGAACGTTTCAAGGGGGCGTATATTGGTGTATATGGTAGCGCCGACTCTACGGGGACAGCTTCGCATAACAAAGAATTAGGTGCCGAACGTGCTAACGCGGTAAAAGACTGGTTGATTAACAGTGGTGGTATAGAACGAAGTAAAGTATCAACTCATTCATTGGGCGAAGAAGAGCCCGTGACGAGTAATGCGACTAAAGACGGAAGACAACAGAATCGTAATGTACAGATTGTTGCGTTTCGACATAAACAATAAATAGTACATATTGGAAACTTAGAAAAACAAAATCATGGCATTAGAAGAAAACAAATACGACCATCTGGTTGAACTGGGTGGAAGTGATTACGAGATAGTAGACGGGGAACCAAATATTAAAGGATGGGATGTGAAAAATGAACTTGGTCAGCAGATCGGTGAAGTAGATGAATTGCTTTTCAATCCAGACAGCCGTAAGGTTCGCTACCTTGTGGTTGATCTAGATGGCAACGAATTAGGTATTGAGGACGACAAGAAAATTTTGGTTCCTATCGGCATTGCTGATTTATATGATGATGGCCTTATTCAGGACACAGATAACCGCATTGCGGAGGAAAATGAAATTTCAGATCAGGTAGACCGCAGATTGGAAGACGATCCTGCGATTGCTCCGCAAGGTTATGCAGGTGAAGGCACGTACAATCCAGATGATGACGGAAAAGTGGTCGTTATTCCGGTAAACGCACAACAGATTATGCTATTGCCCAGCTATGTAAAAGACCGTGTAGATCCCGAAACAGAATTGTCGGTCCGCAGGATTTTTGAAGGACGCGATGAAGCCGGTCTTCCCATTGTAGTTACGGATTATAACCGTGATGAATTTTATACACACAGTCATTTCGATGAGGATAGGTTTTACCGGAGACGTAGACCATCTTCTATAGAAGATATTGAAGAGAACCGTGATGATATGACAAACGATCCGAGCACATTTGACACAGAGCGTAGTAGCAGAATTGTAGAGCGTCGTAAAAGAGAAAACGATTCTCTAGACCCTGACAGAGACGACTTATTATAGTTTTATTTCTACAAGTATATTATTCAAGGTTAAGCAAATTGAAGGTGCCTTATTAAAAGGCACCTTTTTTATACTTTCACATGGACATCTTATACCGTGTAAAAGCCGTAAAATGACTGAGTTCAACCATACTTATGTTACTGCCACTTTCGACATAATTTGGAAGTTCAAACAGTACGCCTAAAAACGCAATTCGGTATTTGGATAAATCTTGTGAAAGACCAATATTTGAATCCTTTATTCCCTTTAGCAAATTTTCTCTGGTAATTGATACTTTGAAAAATTTCTTTTCAGCGTAAGGTTTAGACTGTAAGCTTTCCGACTTGGGATATTTTGTAATATATTGGCTATTAGACTCTAAAGGACTTGAAATAAAACTGGTGTAGGTATCATGATTGTTTGCCGATTCTTGGTAGGTTCCTCGCGACTCATAAACGGGAATAATATAGGCAAACGTCTTATTACTGCCTTCATCATGTAGATAAATCCCAAAACTTAGTTGTGTTACTGGGGCTCGATCGGCTGAAAAATCAGAAGATCCGGTTTTTCCATCTTTATCTTCCAATTTAACATGAGGTACAGCAGCCCGCATTTGCAAAATAAGTTCATTGGACGTTGCCCAAGGTGTCACCTTTTTTGTTGTACTAGGTTGTTTGCTGATCCAAATATGTGGGCCGCCTCCTTGTATAGGTTTATATAAATTTCTATGATTTAAATCTTGTGTATTTATAACCATCCGGATATTTCCCTGTGAGTTAATGACTCCAGATTTTTCCAATGATATGCCGTTATCGATGAACAGATCACCTATATACCTCGTTTTAATGACTAATTGATCTAGAGATTCGTCTCCTACATAATCGGGAATAATGGTATTCACGTTTTCACTTTCAGCAACAATAACTTCTTCTACCGATTGATTTAAATTAGTGTTTTTACATCCAAATAAAAATGTTAAAACGATTATTGAGCTAACCGGAAATTTAAAGAATTTTCTTTTTTTCATTTGTCCCAGAATAAGTTTATTAATAGGCTATCAAACTTAAGTTACGGGTTTTCATCGTGCCAATATTGAGCCCGGTACATTCAAATCCCATTGTAAAAAGAGATACCTTGTAATCGTTGTATGATTGCGATTCAAGTAGATATCCTCTGCTCCAGGCTTCGTTCAGCCCTTGCTTGATCTGGGATAAAAGATCTCCTTTCACGGTCTTCCATTGCCCCTGT
The DNA here is from genome assembly GCF_014692525.1 of Sphingobacterium chuzhouense. Lineage (GTDB taxonomy): Bacteria > Bacteroidota > Bacteroidia > Sphingobacteriales > Sphingobacteriaceae > Sphingobacterium > Sphingobacterium chuzhouense. The sequence goes on along the minus strand of NZ_JACNYL010000002.1, from coordinate 1,008,850 downwards.
ACAAGACCAGTGGTACTAAAGGATGCCAAGCCTACATCGTAAATAAGCTGACCACTAAATATATCTTCTCCAATAGAGAGTCCGGGCAAGCTATATCTATCGTCAAACAGCATAATTAAGAAATACATAGACTTGCCGTAGCCAGCACTGCTGGGATTGAGATTCTGGACAAGGAACACGCAGCTGAACTGCAAGGCATGGATAGCAGAATTATATCCTGCTTTCTGGTTTCTTGCATGGTAGTCCAGATAGGCATCAATCTGGAAATTGAGGCTATCCAACGCTCCGATAAATGGTGTTGCGCTGCCTAACCAACCATCGGGATCCGCAATCCTTTGATCGATAATCAAATGAGGAAACGGTTGAGACGATGTTCTATATGTATCACCAAACTCATTTTGACCATTGATGGCAAAAATAATATCCCTATCTGTAGAAGACGCTGGCCCTATAGTAATCGCTTTATTTGAATCGGCAAAACGGTATGAACCGGATGATAGGGGAGTTGGTGTTGCACCATATAAGGAGGAGTTACTATACCACTGAGACAAATTCCATTTTGGAGACGAACCTCCTCCAGCATATAATATTGATCCCTGTACCACGCCGGTGGATGGATGGAGTACATGGAATCCATGTTGGAAATTTTGATCGGTTAACAAGGATAGAGGACTTGTTAAGGCAAAAAGATGCTCCGATGTCCCGACGCCTTTTGATAGCCCATCGCTAAATTCTTCTTGTCCATCGTGCGCTTTGTTACAGCTACTTAAACCGAGGAAAACGATGCCAGCAAGCAAAGCTATTTTTGAAAGTCTGTAAAAATAGCGTTTAAGGTTCTTTTTTGTTCTCATAGAAATACAATTAGTTAATGGATCTCCTTATGCGGGAGTATGTGGTTTATATTTTGTTTGTTCCAGCAGTTAGCTTGATTGATTTGCCCTTATACCCATATGTTCCCGAAACACCGTTCGGGAGCGTAATTTCTCCAGATAGCTTGTCTATCTCTTTTTTTAGATATAGTTTTATAATACCTGATGGATGAGGGATTTCAGCCTCAATAAATTCTAAACTCCCGAGATTTGGGCTTATTTTTACGGTTTTGAATCCCGGTGAATCAGGTTCTACACCACATATTGTAGCCAAAAAATCATAATTAGGGCTGGCACTCCAGGCGTGGCAGTCGGATCTGGAAGGTTCAGGGCGTTCCGCAAAAGTCGTCAACCCTAGGTCTAGCATGTCTTTCCATAATTGCAATTGATCTACATATCTATTAGCTAAACCTGCTTTTTTCATTGCCCTTATAAGATAGAAGCGGTAAAATAGTGTCGCTTGTATGAGAGAAGTATCTGAATCTAATCTTAACAAGACATCGGCTTGCTCTTTTTTAGGGATTGCATCGGCTAGTATTCCCATGATGTTGGCATGCTGGCTATAGCTGCTCCTTTTAATATCGTCTGCCAGCAATTTACGATGCGGATCATAACAATGTGTTAAAACAGCATGGTTTATCTTATTATGAAGTAACCGATATTCCTTTGCTTTCGCATTTTCACCGAAGTAGGACATCAAATCAATAGCATCTTTTAAGGTATAGGCAAACTGAAGACTAATAATAGAAGAACCTCCTTCTATTCCCCCCGGAGGAACACCGCCGGAAGGCCGCTGTGCAGACCAAGGCCATTCGTTTGGCCAATCGACAAAGTTCCAGTGGGACATTGGTCCAAGCATGCCCGTAGCAGGATCGACACGTTCGGTATACCAACGTATTATTTGTTGAGCAATCGGTAAATACTCCTTTACAAAGTTTTCATCCGGCCTGTGCATCCAGTAATCATGCAACATATTGATCCAATACAACGAGAATGGCGGAATAATCTGTATTCTTTGTGCTGGATAACGGCTTTGTAAGATGCCTTCACGGACTAAAGAAGACGCTAGGTCGGTAATAGCTTTGCGCATTAAACGGTCATCCCCACTTACATAAAGTGATATCAGGGATTGAATGCGGGTATCTCCGGTATATTGCATACGCTCGTAGTATGGGCAGTCGTAATAGAGATCTACCGCGCATAACCTTGCTGTGCGCCAGCCTGTTTTCCAGATCGTGGACAACACCGGATTGCTGCTTTCGAATCGGCCAAGCTCTTGAAAAGGGTATCCGACAAATGTACAGTCAAGCTGTTCAATTATCAAGGGCTGCTCTTTTGTCTCTATATCTAGCTGTATATATCTGAATGTCTTAAAATTCAGCGGACTATAAGGTCTGTGCTTACCTCCATCTGGGTAAATAATATCTTTAACCCCAAGTAGTTTCTTTCCATCGATTTCATCTCTATTTCCTTTATTCCCTTCCGTATCGTACAATGCCTCTGCATAGGCAATGGATAGACTCCCTTGCTTGCCACCACTTAATACAACTTCTATAAAGGCATTTGTGAGATATGTTTGATCCAATAGCAGGCTGGCTTTTGTAAATGGAGGAATAGTGATTGCCCCTTTTTCTAAAAAAAGGCCATTCATCGTAATCCCTGATGCTCGTCGAACATGCATGGATTTTTCTGCCTTCAATTCCGGTAAAGGGATGTTGCGAGGCTGTAGCGCACGTATATATTCTGTTCCCTCGCCATAGTTCATCCCTCTCTCTTGAACGGCCGCTTCCTCCCAATGAGAATCGTCATAATCAACCTGCTGCCATCCCCAAGGATAAAGTGAACCGTAGATTTGGTCTGCCGGTTCGATATCAATTACCTCCATGTGTTCTAAAGAAGGTTTATATGCTTTATTTTTTTTTGTTTTCCAGCTCTTGTCCGTATTTAATACCTGTTCTGCTTCACCGTCACCTTGCATAATGAACCCTGTAGATAATGTCATTTGTGCACCCGGAGTCCATTTGCCATAGTTTACTACTTGTAGAGTAATGACATTTTCTCCTACTTGAAGATAAGGAGCGATATCTATCGTATCGTAATTCCAACGTAATGGCGAGCCTGCTGCCGGCCCACGGTTAATGCAATGGCTGTTCACGAAAAGGACATAGCGCTGATCTGCAGATAGGTGGATAACGAAATGACCCGGTGAATGCGGAATATTGATTTTCTTTCGGAACAGATGAACCCCATAATCAAGAGAAGAGGACGAGCTCGGAGCAATCCAATGTGCAGTCCAATTTAGGGCGCTGGCCTTTTGTACAATAGCAAAAAATATCCATAGATACACAAACAAAATCTTTCTTGTCATTTTTCTTTTTTTATAATGGCTTTCTCGGTATTACTTTGAAGGTAGCTTCTCGACAAGCATATAGATATCAAAATTCTTGAATTCCACTCCAGCATCAATGGGCCCCGGATTTTCCCAGCCAATATTCATGCTTGTAAGCTCCATATCCTCCCATTGGCTGTCTTTCAGATAACCCTTGTTCTTTGCTTGCTCAAACGCCGTCAATAAATACGGTAAGATGTCTTTATGTATAGATAACAGCTTGCCGTCATGCAGCGATCCTCCCATGACATCTTTACTCCCTGCCATGTAAATAAATTTTTGGGATGCATCATCTTTTCCCACATCGGCAGCTTGATAAATTTCGACATCTTTATATCGATAGTCATAGAAAGGAAGTCCGAACCAGAGGAAATCTTTATAGCCTTCAGCATCAGGGTTATTATTTTGAAGGGTAAGGAATAGTTGAAACTGAGCGGTATGCAGTTGCGGATTTAAATCTTCTTTTGCTGTTTTCAATTCGACAGCTATTAAGTCCACATCCATTTTTACGAAGAGATGTCTGGCATTGGTTAGGGGTCTAGGGCTCTGGAATCTCTGTTCTAATAGCAGATGTGGCCAATATTCTCCGTCAGCCCTTATTTTGCTATATTCGTTTCCGGCATTTAAGAACATCTTAACGGCCATCGTACGGGTGTCTTCAGAAAAAGCAATTTTTTTTAGCTCATTTTCATAGATTACTTCTCCGTTAGTTAATCTAGGCGTTTCCTTCAATAATTTTTTTGATCCCCATTCTGCTAATCTCCATGCTGCCATAGTATCGTTTTGCAACTTTCCGAAGGGGTAGATAAATTTGTCTTCTACCAGCTGGCCGGTGTTCGAACCAACTAACGCGATGCCTTTTTGAAAAAAGCGATCTTCTAATATAGAAATCGTATCATACACTTGTTGCCCATGTTGTCCGGTATGTGCATTATGTGAACAGCTGATCATCGAAAGAAAGATCGCATAAGCACCTAAAATCCTGTAATTCTTTTCTTGTTTTATCATTGTAAGGCCGTGTTTAATTTCCATTATCATTGATTATATCAAATGACTATCTTGAACTGTTATTTATAGGTATGATAAAATGCATAAATCCCTTACTCCAATTTTTTTATTTATTTTACGCAAAATATCTTTTACCATGACAGTCCATGACAGAAAGATGAAAAAGAAACTTTACTTTTGTTGCTATGCTTGATAACTCGAGCGAGTTAGCCTTTTTAAACTTATGCATTCTTACCCAGATTTTACAGACAACGAGCTCATAGATTTGTTGAGGCAAGGAGACGAAAATGCCTTTACGGAGATTTACAATCGCTATTGGAAGAAGCTTTTTACGATTGCATCAAACAGGGTGGATAGTTTGGAAGATGCAGAGGAAATCGTTCAGGATATTTTTATCTCTTTATGGAATAGAAAGAATGATTTGCAGATTAGACTAGAGCTCTCGAGTTACTTGGCAGTCTCTGTGAAATATCGGGTATTTCAAACGTTGAACAGGTATTTTCAAAAAAGGAAATATCTTGATTATATTCTTACAAAAGAACAATTCGACAATTCTACACAGCAGCTGCTTGACTTTAAGGAACTACAGCATGAGTTGGCCAAATATGTACAACGTCTGCCAGAAAAATGTCAATTGGTTTTTCGACTCAGTCGTGAAGAAGGCTGTACCCAAAAACAAATAGCCGAAAAACTAAATCTCTCCGAAAAAACAGTGGAAGCGCATCTTGGAAAAGCATTCCGAATACTCAGAATAAAACTGAGCAGCTTCCTGACAACTTTATTGTAGAATAAAGCTAAAACTTTCTTTCAAAAAAATATGAATCACCACTAAGGGAAGTAGTGGGTACAACACACCTATTATTAAAGCGATACTATGAACTCAACGAATCGATATCAAGAATTGGCCAATAAATGGTTAGCGGGCACTATCAACGAAACAGAAAAGATGGAACTTTCCGCATGGTATAACAGTTTTGATGACGATACTATAGATATTCCTGATTCTTTTTCCGAAAGTGAATCCGAGCTAAAGGACAGAATTTTGGCAAAGGTCAAGGAAAGGGTAGATATACCCTCTCCACATCGTCGTATTCGTTACCGGTTCAATAATTTTAGGACAGTAGCGGCGACGGTGGCATTTTTCTTTTTGATTGGGGTCTGTTATTATACGATGGTGGCACCTAGCGTAGAGACGAAACATTCTCTTAGTCTTAATGATATATCTCCCGCCGATAATAAAGCGAATCTCACTTTTGCTGATGGAAGGGCAATTGAGCTGGACCAGGAACAATCGCAACTAATCATCGATGGCGACGTACAATACTTAGACGGTACCAAGCTTTATGACAAGCACGATAAAAATAGCACCCAATACGCGATTTTATCTACACCTAAAGGAGGACGATATCAATTGAGGTTGGCTGATGGTTCCAAAGTGTGGTTAAACGCATCTTCCTCCATACGGTTTCCTTCCGAATTCAACGGATCATCCCGTACGGTTGAATTGCTCCGCGGAGAAGCATATTTTGAAATTAGTAAACAGACGTCAAAGGATGGATCGCGTATCCCTTTCTTTGTGAAATTGGATCAGCAACTAGTAGAAGTATTAGGCACAAAATTCAATATCAATAGCTATGTGGCAAAAAAAGGCGTTGTAACAACAGTTACGGAAGGCGTTGTAACCGTACAAAAGCTGGATGCTCTAAGCAAACAAAAGCCTGATAAAGTAAAATTGACTGCAGGCAGGCAAGCTATAGTCGATCATTCAGGTATTAAGGAAAACCAAGTTGATGTGGAAGGATTTACAGCATGGAAACAAGGATTTTTCTATTTTAACGACGATGACATCCATGCCGTAATGGACGAGTTTGCAAGGTGGTACGACATCGACGTTACGTATGAAATAACGGGATCAAATGATCTTTTTTCAGGTTACATACCTCGAGATGTAACACTTGGGCAGGCTTTACATCTTTTAAAGGTTGCAGGTGTCAATTTTGAACTAAGAAGTGAAAAGAATCTAGTCGTAAAACATAAAAAATAGATATATGATAGAAATAAAAGATCCTTGAGAGTTGTATTGCCTAGTATAGATCAAAAAGCCGGAAATGCTCGCTACATTTCCAGCTGAAATTTGGACAAACAAACTAGACTTTTTTGTGTAAACAGTATCCATTTGTAAACCAAACCATACAAAAGTATGCATTTAAAATTATTATCAAGCTTGTTGTTTTTACAACATAGACAAAATCTTATGCGATTGAAATTAACGCTTCTATTATTAACATTTTTTTCCGTACAACTCTCTGCCAATGTATATGGTCAGCGGGTTACACTTAGCGAGCGTAGAGCTACGCTTGGATCGGTAATTAAAAAAATAGAACAGCAAACAGGTCTAAAATTTTTTTACAATAAACGCGATGTTGTCGTAGAATCTGTGAATATCAATGTACAGAACGAAAGCCTGCAACATACACTGGAGTTGCTTTTCAAAAACCAACCCTATGGCTATGAAATACAAGATAAAGTCATTGTACTTAACAAAAAAGAAATACCATCGATTGTCAATAGACCATCCAATGCCCACAACATAGACCAGAACCACAATATACAAGATCCTTCCTTCATCCAACAAGTCATAACCGGCATCGTAAGGGATCAGGCAGGAAATATCCTTGTAGGCGCTTCCGTAGTACAAAAAGATGGTAATATCGGAACTGTAACAGATGCCAAAGGGGCTTTTTCCATTACCGTCCCTGGCGGAACGGATTTACATATCTCCTATACGGGGTTCATCAGCCAGACGGTCAGAACAGCAAATCTTAACTATATCGAAGTCACACTTATGGAAGACGTGCAAAATATGGAAGAAGTCACGGTTGTAGGTTATGGCACGGTAAATAAGAAAGACCTGACTGGTGCAGTAACGGGGATAAAATCCGAAGACATCATGCAATCTCGACCAGTTTCCCTTGTCAATGCCATGCAAGGACGGATGGCCGGTGTACAGATATCTTCCCAATCGGGAGAACTTGGTGCCAATTCACGCATATCTATCCGCGGAGCTACTTCAGTATACGGATCTTCACAGCCTTTGTATGTCATAGATGGTATTCAAATGGATGTCAATGCCAATGAGATAGCTTCCGCAAAAATGGGTAACGGTAGTCAATTAGATCCTTTGGCCAGCATTAATCCTGCGGATATCGAATCGATAGAAGTATTGAAGGATGCTTCGGCCACCGCGATCTACGGTTCCAGAGGAGCTAATGGTGTTATCTTGGTCACAACAAGGAGCGGTAGAGCCGGAAGAAGCCGGATCAATTACGATGGAAATGTCAACCTTGGTGTAGTCTCGAAAAGAATTGATGTACTAGGGGCTTCCGACTTCATCGATTATCGAAAGATAATCGATCCGAATTCGCCACTGTTTTATTCCGATTCGAATAGAGACGGTGCCTACAATGAACTTGATTCTCCTCTAGATCCCTACGCCCTACCTAGCCATGACTGGCAGGACGAGATGTTACGTACAGCCATATCGCATAACCATAACCTTTCGCTGGATGGAGGTAACGAAAAAACGCAATATTCTGGAAGCGTTGGGTATACAAAATATCAAGGGATTATAATCAACAACAATTACCAGCGAGTTACCTCCCGTCTAAAATTAGATCACCAGTCTACGGAAAGGCTCAAAGTGGGCACAAACTTCAATACGTCGTTTTCGAAATTCAACGGCGCCAGCCAGAGTGGTGGAGAAGGAGGGACATTCAACGGTGTCGTACAGAGTCTGGTCACATCACGCCCTGTAGAAGTATTTGTCCCCTCATGGGACAATACTGGAGTATATGTATCGCCCATATCCATGTTGGAAGATGCCATTAAAAGTACTTCTATCATCCGTGCTAATATGAATGCGTATGCGGATTATAAAATTATGGAAGGATTAACGTTCAATACCTCCGTGGGTGGTATACTTTCCAGCTCTAAAGGCGACGAATTCTATGGTAAAAATACGGAATGGGGAGCCGGCAATAACGGGCGGGCAATAGTTTCGGAAAGTAGAGCTTACAATATTGCCAATACCAACCAGCTGACGTACAAAAAAGATTTTGGATGGAGCAAATTAGACGCCATTGCCGTCTTTGAGTCAAACCACTACAATTACGAATCGTTTGGTGTGGACAACGGTAACTATCTCGATGAAAATAACGGCCCATACAACATATCCAAGGGATCGGTTCTGAATAGCTTATATTCATTTCGGGATGTAAATAATCGCGTTTCTTATCTTTCTAGAATAAACTATGACCTGTACGGACGTTATCTTTTTACGGTCAGTCTACGCGCAGATGGCTCGGACAAATTCGGAAAGGCTAATCGATATGGCTATTTCCCTTCTGCGGCAGCTGCATGGCGGCTGTCCGAAGAAAAATTCCTACAAAATGTAGATTTTCTAAGTGATTTAAAATTGAGGCTGAGTTATGGACGCACCGGCAACGAACGTATCCCGTCACATCAGTATATGGCGAATATGGAAAATACTTATTATAACGGTACACTCGGGCTTTCACCATCGACCATGGCCAATCCGGATTTGAAATGGGAAGCTACAGATCAGTATAATGCCGGACTTGATTTAGGTATATTCAATAATCGGATACAGCTAACCATGGATGCCTATCGGAAAATTACAAACGACATGCTCATGCCCGCGCCGGTGCCTTCTCAATCAGGCTTCTCCTCACAATGGAAAAACATGGGGCGCATAGACAATGAAGGCATAGAAATACAATTGTCGACCGTAAACATTAGAAACAGCAACTTCGAGTGGTCTACAAACTTTAACATAAGCACCAATAGGAATACGGTGAGAGATTTAGGTGGCGTAGATTTTATCCCCGTCAATATCGGTGGAGGTTGGATTACCAATGTTGGCCGTGTCATGATTGGCCATCCGATAGGAACGGCGTACGGGTATGTTTTTGACGGCGTATATCAATTGGATGAGTTTACCTGGCAGAACAACAGCGATCCTAGTATTCCTTTTGACGATAGAAGCTTTACGTTAAAAGATGGCGTAGTCAGTGTACAAGGAACAAATGTGAAACCCGGTTCATTTAAATTTAAAAACTTGAATGGTAGCGCAGATAATATTGTTGATGAGGAAGACCAAACGATCATTAGCCGTAGCAATCCTAAATTTTTTGGCGGTATCAATAATACCTTCCGATATAAAGGCATTGAACTATCCATCTTTTTAAATGGGTCTTACGGAAATCAAATTTTTAATGAATCACGTTTCCGTTTGGAAGGAGGAACTCCACTTGCCTGGTTAAATTTATCACAAGATTTTTGGAATAACCGATGGACTCCAGAGAATCCAACGAACGAATATGGAACCTTCAGTCTCGATACCAAAAATACAACTTCTATGAAAACCTCTAGCTATTACGTAGAGGATGCTTCGTTTTTACGGTTGAAAACCCTGTCTTTGGGATACACGGTTCCGAACGATTTGTTAAAACGTGCTGGAATGGGCAATGTATCCAATCTTAAACTATATGCGACCGCAGACAACCTGTATACGTGGACGAGTTACACTGGTTTTGATCCGGAAATAGATTCGAACAACGCATTATTGCCCGGATTTGACAGGATATCGTATCCGCGTACACGTTCCATAATTTTTGGTATAAACCTAACTTTCTAAATTTACTAAGTATATGAAAACGAGTTATTTATATTATATTTTGCTTTCTATAACAATATTCTTTGGCGGTTGCGGTAAGTTTCTGGATACAACCCCATACTCCAATACTGTGGTAGACAATTTCTATAAAACGGCCAGCGACGCCGAACTGGCTCTTACGGGCTGCTACAATACCGTAGTTGCGGCTGTCGCTCAGGGCGAATGGGGAAGAGCTTCATTCAATTCAGGGATGCAAACATTGCTTGATGGAGGTACGGACGAAACTATTATGCGCGATGGACTCGCTGACCCGCTCTTTGGAGCTATTCCTACAGCAGCTTTTACGGAGCAGCATGAGCTTCTCAAATTCAGCTGGAGTTTTCTATTCAAAGGGATCAATAGGGTAAACTACCTGTTGGATCATATCGATGGCGTCGATATGACGGAAGCCAGAAAGGAAGAGATTAAAGGCGAGGCTCGCTTTCTCCGAGGGTTCTTTTACTATTACGCAGGTATACTCTATGGCGGTGCTCCTGTCTACACCACTTCGGTACAAGATCCTATGGCGCCACGAAATAGTTTACAGGAGGTATTTATGCAAGTATTGGATGACCTTCAATATGCTTATGATGTGCTTCCTCATCGGGCAACAATTCCGGGGAGAGCGAATAAATGGTCTGCAGCGGGTTTTTTGGTAAAATCATATAATTACCTCGCCAGTTCAAAAATGAATGATGTCGGTAAAAATCTAAATTTTGAATTAAACAGTTTTGACTGGGTCAATTCGACCGATTTGTACACAAAGAGCAAAGTTGTATCACAAGATATCATCGATAACAGCGCATATAAACTCACGCAACATTACGACTACCTTTTTAGAGAAACCACGGAGAGTGCCCAGTACGAAGAATGTCTTTTTACAGGAGAGTCTACGTCTGCACAAGTGTCAAGCAATGATTACGGTGCGTGGTTGTTTTATTTGATACCGGTGGGTGCTACGAACATTACCGGAGGTGGGTACGGTTATTATCGTCCTACGGCAGAGATGTACTATAACCTATACGATGCCAATGATCCGAGGAGAGCGCATAACTTAGGCGGTATGTTGGTTGATCGGGAAAATGCAGTTGAATTTATAGATGGTGTGAAATATTTTATGCCTCTGCCGGCTACCCCTGAGGATGAAAACTATTGTATTACGAAGTTTCGTTACAAAGATCCAAGCATAAAAAACATCAATGTTGCACTTTCCGAAGGAAACTACCCAATACTGCGCTTCGCCGATATCCTGTTACTAAATGCGGAGGCTGCGTATTTCACGGGCGATGAAGCTGCGGCTAGAAGTAGACTTACCGAAGTTAGAAGAAGAATCGCCCGCGAAAACATTGGGAATACAGCTCCACAGGTTTCCTATCTGGACTCGCGTTATAGGCGATCAAACTTTGTGACCGAACTGCTGGAAGAACGCTCGCGCGAATTATGCTTCGAAGCACAGCGCCGGACGGATCTTATACGTTTCGGCAGGATGGAATCTGCGATAGCGGGATTGTCAGACGGAAAAGGAGAAAACAAATCCCGGTGGAATGTTATCGTACCTATTATGCAGGAAAATTGGGACAAAGCTCCTTACAAAATTTGGTTCCCCATACCGATAAACGATGTTTTGTTAAACCACAATTTAGTACAAAACCCCGGATATCAATCCAGGTAACAGGAAGGTTTTTATAGATGAATTAAAAATAAGCAAATGAAGAAACTACATATATCAGTTATCATCCTCATTTCGATCTTGACACATGCATGCAAAGATACGTACGACAATGAACCGAAAAGAGGTATAGAAATATTTTCCATCTCTCCCGAGCAAGGCAAGGTGAGAGATATTATTACCATCAAAGGAAAGAATTTCAAGCCTATCAATACGAACGTAGTTCTATTCGCTGACAATATTCCAGGTCGGATCGTCTCGTTTAGTGAGAACGAAATTCAAGTCATGGTACCGGATAGCGGCGTTGTAACCGGCCCATTAAAAGTTCGGGTTGGCGTAAATGAGATCGCTACCTCGGCACAGACATTCACCATAGACAAATCTTTACCGGTTATATTTTCAGTCTCGCCAAATTACGGCTTGGCTGGAACGGAAATTACGATAAAAGGAGCCAATTTTATCGAAACAGGTAATAAAGTATACTTTGATATGGTAGCAGCTAATATAATCAAGGAAGACGAGTATAACATTACGGTAGAGTTGCCACAGGGACTTCCGGATGGCGAAGTGGATCTGGTGGTCGAAAGTAATGGCGCAAAATCAGAAGCTTCCAAATTTGAGGTTGGTATTATCTTCCGTGATAATTTTAACAGAGTAAACAGTTCCTGGATTAATAGGGACGGTATACAGGAAGATTTAGGAGTGGGTTGGGCTGTCGTCAATGGTGAGTTTCAGATACAGGATGGACGTTTTAATTCCCGATCTAACGGTGTCGCCTTTTACCGTGCAAACGGTGCAGAGATGATTAGCGGAGACGGCAATACGTTTAGATTGTCTATGGATTACAGAATACGCGTGGCGGCAGGCTCCGTATTTGCCGGCATTATGTTCAATGCACAAGACAACGATCGTTTTTACGTGCTGCGTATGAACGGGGATGGCCTGATACAGTTTTTGGCAACAGCAGATGGTGGGGTTAACTGGCCGGGTGTCTTCTTTTCTGAAATGGCTCCACTACCTGGAGCGCAGACCTATCAAATAGAGGTGTATTCAGATACGCCTGGAACATTCCAGTTTAAAGTGAGCAACACCGCCGGAAATGTTTTGTTTGATAAAACTGTTTCTGATCCGTCCGCACGTTACACAGGTGGTTACGCCGGTGTATGGGGGTTGGGAGATCATAGTGATTACGATAACTTCTCGTTATTACTTAAATAATTAGGGTGAACATTTTTTATAAAACTTACGAGATAATTATGAAATATTGGAAAGCTTCTTTGTACACATTGCTATTGTTATGTAGCTACGCCTGTTCAACGCAAGACCCCTCTTTTGATAAGGATGAAGAGGTGGTGCCGCCGGAAGAAGAGCAGAAAGAATATGAAGATTTATTTACGGATTCGAAATATCTGCGAGGCTTCAAGGTAGGTTCGACAGATGAGTCCAACGGGCAGGCACAAGGATATTTGAATTATAATGAGGTTGCCACAGGGACGCCTGTTTGGCTCATTGCGCAGTGGAATTGCATTAACAACGATATACTTCGTTCTACTTATACCGGATCAGGATCAACCCATGAATACAAAACAGAAGGTGGGAACAGCATCAACGTCAACACCCAAACAGGAGTTATCATTTTGGATTTAAACACGGTCTCTGAATATGGTAAAAACGGTATAGCGAGCAATCCACGTAAAGCAAACGAGCCTTGGCCCACCATGTTACTGGAGTATGGGCTTACCGAGCAAGAGATACTTAAAGTTTCCGACAAACAGGAAATACGTATGGCCGTTGATTTTAACGTGTTGAAAACTGAAGATAAAATGCCGACGGGATCTACGGATCCCGGCTTACATACTGCACAGTTCCAGTGGTTCATCACGGTTCAGAATAGGAATTTGTCGTCACCGGATTTTGGTCGGTATATCTGGTTCGGGTTAAATCTTTACGATAAGAGGTTTGACTTTGCACCATTGTACGCTGCTGAAGATGGCGGTAAAGAACAAAATACAGGAGCATTTATATATATGCCTGATATGCGAGATATTATGGGGCAACAGGGAAAAACCGAGATCGGAAAAACCATGCGAGTTGACTATGATGTGTTGCCGGTGATAAAAAAAGCTTTTGCGCTTGCCCAACAACGAAAATATCTTATCCATACCAGTTGGGAAGAACTATATATTGGGGCTTCAAATATTGGCTGGGAAGTTCCTGGAACTTATAATACTGCCGTTCAGATCAATTCTTTCAATGTAAAGTATCGGTAATTTGCTCCCTGACGATAAATAAATCTGATTATACTTATCACCTCACTTGATGTTGGTTTGTAAGAATGCCACGAATCTGTTAGGAGGGGGTAAAATTACCGAATTTCAGCTATTGTACTATTTCTATATTTTCATTTATTTTGAAGCATGAAGAGATTTTATCTGCTATTCTCCATGTTGGTGTCTTTTGCGACGTATGGGCAGCAAGATAAGCCTGCAGCTTATGAAGTATCTGAACAATACAATCTGTGGAACATACAAAAAGGAGATACTGCCTATGTTTTCGCTGATGTTGCGTATGTTCGAGATTATCCCGATACGTATGGAGTTCTGTTAGATTCGTTAACGCATGGTACCATGCTGATCATCACGAGTAATGGTTACAATGAGCGTACTATTCGCGGATATGAGGCTCCTTGGCACGAAGTTCAATATGAAAAAAATGGCCATATAAAAAATGGATTTATTTGGTTAGGATTGCTAGCTTTAGGACGTCACGTCGACGCTAAAGATAACCAGTTCATCCATGGGTTATTACGCTATGAGAAACCTTCAGAATATAGTGGGAATACATATATCTGTGAGGTAAAGTATTTGACGCCAGATAATAAGTTAATCGGCAAAGGCCATTATCCGGTATATAGGAATGGTCAAACATATACAGAAAGCAAACTTTTGCCCAATATGGGTTTAGAAGGAATACAATTCATTCATCGAGTTGGTTTCCATGGTGAAGCCTGTGGAATCCCAACTACTCACTATTATCTCGGTTGGAACGGACAAAATTTTGTCGATATGCTTTCTAAGAGTTCCGTAAGTGATGCAGGTGTAAGTTATTATGAAGAGAAAATACTATTTCCTTCCGAGCATAATTTAGATCACACGCTAATAATTAAAGATATTGTGGAGGGAGAAGTGATTGATTATGAGGCCGAGGATCTGCAATATTCGGAAATTAGACGTCGAGAAAAGTATTTGTGGGACGGCAAACACATTAGCCAAATTCTTGAGATGGCGCCTATAGGCGCTGAGTAACGTCATCGTTGATCGCACCAGCACCCCGACGATATCCATCTAATGGATTAAATTCGGATGTAGATACTTTGTAGATGAAGGTTTTTCTTCGTAAAGCCACTTACATTATACCTTTGCTAATTATACACAAAGCCGACTATTTGCAATATACATCTGTCGGTTTAAAAGCTAAAAATGGATAAGAGATTTATTATTACGGTATGTTGTTTGCTTGGTTTAGCTATTGTTTTTCAAGCATGTAAAAAAGGCAGCGATGAAGAAGAAGATGAAGTAGAAGAACATCAGATAGTGGACTGGGCAGATGTTTATTTTATCGCTTTTTCCATGGAAGACAATACAGGGGTGCCTAGCTATTTTAGGAATAATAAGGCTTTTCCGTTAGAAATCACTACAGGTGCGCAGTTTATTCCTTCCGATATTACAGTAGCGTCGGACGACGTATATGTCATCGGTATCGAAAATAAGGAGCCATCTGTTTCTGATTTCCCACCCAAAGCATTATTATGGAAGAACGGTAAACGGTCGGAATTGCGTACTCCGGAAACCAAACATGAAGAGGCTACTTCTGTATTCATTAGTGGAACGGATGTTTATGTCGCGGGATCGTATATTCCTATGGACGGTGAGAAGAGGATTGGAGTTGTTTGGAAAAACGGAGACACCTTTATGGTCACCGATGGAAAAGAATCTACTACCTTTGCGGATATTTTTGTATCGGGCAATGATGTATACACAGTCGGTCATGAGAATAAAAAAGGAGGAATTGTATCCAAATATTGGAAGAACGGTAAAGCAGTGACGCTGTCCACCGAGGACGTTACTACCTACGCCAAGAGTATAGCGGTTGATGGTGCCGATATTTATATTTTGGGATATGTAGATAATTTATCGACAGAAGGTAGAAGCCTCAAATTGTGGAAAAATGGGAAAGCGGATAAACTGATTAGTGGCCGGTCTGTGATTAGAGGAGGTAAGGTGGTGGTCGACAAGGGAGATGTCTACGCGTGCGGGTATGAACAGGTGGGGAGTAAATATGAACCGAGATTTTTTAAAAACAGTGTACAGCAGCCTCTGGACGATTTCAACAGTGGGCATACTTATGCTGTTGATCTTCAGGTCAATCAAGGTAATACACTTGTTTTAGGAAGTATGAATACTGATCAAACCGTTAAATCCGTTTTATGGATGAATGGGCAACCCGTTAATCTCTATGATCTGGAAAATGATATTTCGTTACTGGGATTTGATATTGCGCCGTTTTAAAGTGAAGAGTGCACGGCGAATCGTGGGGGATAGGATGGAAGGCTTAACCATCATTGTGCTGCAAAAAAAATGTGAAAGTAAACAGGCAGGCATCTGACACATGCCTGCCTGTTCACTTTCACATAGATGGATTTTTGTCTTGGATTTATATAGTGAAGAGCTATAGTTGTTTTTTAGCGATGATATCAAATTCCAAGTCAACCTCTTGTGAAATCATCCAATCCTTAGGATCACCATCTGTTCCGTAAGTAAGACCCCAATCCTGTCTATTAATGCTGAATTTCGATTGTACAGTTACTTCGTTTTCATTGATGGATACTTTAGCTGGGAAAGAGATATTCACCGTTTTTTCCTTAATGGTTAGATTACCGCTAATAACGTTTGTCGCATCCGCTAGTACACTTTTATCCTTTGCAGGATCAAAAGGCCTTACAGATGTGATGTCTAACTTCGCTGTAGGGTATTTTTCAACTTCGAAAAAATCCTCATTTTTCAAATGTCCATCTAAATCTGCAGCTGTCTTTCCGCCTGTTTTCGCTACATCTACAGCATCGTCATCCGTGCGCAAAGAATTCATGTCGATAGTGAATTTACCACTCGCAATTGCATCATTTTCCAATGTCAGGCTTCCTTCGCTTTCCAGTGTTCCAAACCGTGGATCGAAACCACCTTTATGATATGCTTTCCATTTTATGGAGCTGCTCGCACGATCAAGATGAAATACCGTGCCTTTTTCCGTCGCAATTTCCTGCGCTGTTGATGTCTGTACTTTGTCTGCGTTGGAATTACCTCCACAAGCCGCTAATGCTAACGCGGCAACGATTGTTAAAGCTGATAATTTTCTCATTTTTTATTTAACTGTTATTGATGTCTGAATAGCGTTGCAAAAATAATATAAGGTCGGTTTAAAAAATGCATTAGTTACCAATTGGAAACTAGTTTCCAATTGGTAACTAAACTTCATTTGTTTATTTTTGAAAAAAACTCCAGTATGATAAAGAGGAAAGCGGTTAAGAAATCGTTAGAATGTAAGGTTAGAATAACGGCGATAACAGACACGATGCAAGTCTTATCGGGTAAATGGAAAATTCATATCCTCGGAACACTTTTACAAGGCGGTAAAATGCGATTTATGGATCTTTTGCGAGAGATTGATGGTATTGCCGCCAAAATGCTTTCCAAAGAATTGCAAGATTTAGAAATGAACCAGCTCGTAACGAGGACTGTCGTCGATACAAAACCAATAACTGTCGAATACGAAGTCACGGAATATGGAAAAACGATGGAACCAATCATAGATGAAATCGCAAATTGGGGTGTTTTCTATAGAAATAGGTTGCATGGTAAGGACTGATTTACGTGAATTGCCAGAATGAATCCGAATTTTCCGTTTCGGGAATACCCAAATCCTTAGAGCTTCTTTCATACCGACCTACTTTTTCCATCCTATGTACAGGTAGATACAGATATGTATAAGGAGAAAGAGGCTGATTAAGTTGATATAATTCCGGTTTATGTTTTCATTGCGCTGCATGAAATACAGATTTGTGTTTGCGACGGTCGCATTCATCTCATGCCATACCACATTTAGGACAGATCGCCGTCTCCTCTGTTCGGGTTAATGACGAGTTTTTGGAGATGGCGACCTAAATAAACGCATATGGCGGTAATGTCCAGCATATTAAGCGACAAAATTATTTTCTTATCACTGGTATTCAAACGCACCCATATCTATTGTCGAGATATAACGTGGAAGGCCCAAGAAATCAATGTTCCCTGCGGAAGTGGTATGGCTATTGGTACCAGCATTAATGGCTGGCGAACTTATTTGTAAACTAAAATCGGGCGGATACGCGCCCAAATTATTAAACATGGGATTTCCAAAAAGACCGTTGCTGTCTCCACCGCTGTTGCTGTTCCAGCTCGTCAATGAATTGTATATATTACCGTTCCAGAACCAACGTGTTATACTTCCAGTGGTATAGTATAAATTAAAATCGATTCCGTTAAATGACCCTGAATTGTCATTCTTACGGATGAATGTTCCCATATCGGGACGGCTCACCAAGATATTATTGTGGATCTCGTTATAATGACAATTTGCGTTGATACGGATCTCACCAACTTGTTCGCCATAATAACCCAATTCCCCGGCATTATGGTATAATGTATTATTCAATACCAGGCTGCTCCGCGTTCCGCCGGTTGGATAATTAGCGTAGCCACCAATATAAATCCCTTCAGCTCTGTTGTTATAAATCAGATTATTACGGACAATACAATATGCTGTAGGAAAGCCATCGTTTTCGCTTACTAAACCGATTCCCCGATCGCTATCCCAGATTTTATTTCGTTCAACAGTAATATTTCTAGCGCCATCAATATATATTCCAATCGTACCTGCAGCTTGCAACAACACAGGCACCTGACCTGTCTTACCATTAATATTCCAGATTTTGTTTTGCGTAACAAGTCCATTTCTAGCGTAATCTACGCTTGTTGTTCCGTTTGCGCCATAGCCACCCGCGATACAAATAGCAATATTCTCCGCATCGTAAATTTCATTGTTTTGGATTATAAATCCATCGACGAAACCATTAACTGTTAGGTTTTCACTCGTGCCTGTTCTATTATCATGTATTATATTGTTGGCGATAAGAATGTCGGTCATTGCTGTAGCACCATTTCCTTTAAAATGAATGGCATGTGCCTCTCTACCGATGGATGGAGAAGCATTATTGTGAATATGATGAACATGATTATTGGTTACTTCGATATGGGAAGATGAACCTTCGACCAATATCCCATCAAGCATCTTGCCCCCATCAGATGTACTAAAATGAGCGATTTCCATTCCATTAATACGGATCCAATCTACCGAAGAAAGTTTGATTAGTGCATCGTGGCCACTTGATGCAAGACCATTGCCGCTGATGAGCGCGTTTTCACCAGCATAAGAAGTCAACGTTATATAGGCATTGGTCGATCCCGACCTTGGAAAGTTTAGTTTTTCAAAGTAGATGCCTTCACGGACAATGATGGAGTCACCAGCTTCAGCTAATGTTAGTGCGTAAGCGATACTTTTTAAAGGATCCGAAATAAGACCGCTATTACTATCATCTCCTTCGTTGGAAACGTAATATTTTTGGCCTGAAACGCTAACGGCTTTAGCGCTTTCATTGAACATGGTGTATTGCTCACATGAGCTGAGCAAAACAAGTAAAAACAAACTAAATGAATTTACGCTGTTGTTTTTTTTCTTACTTATTTTCATACGTTTAAAAATTGATTTAAGCGCTCTGCGCTCAATTAAGTTGATTAATAAGACAATTAGTCCTCTTTTAGAGATAGCCATTCCCTGATCTTGAAGAGAAATTCGAGTTCGTAAACGTGCATCCAATCATCATTTTTGGTTCCATTGGCCAAATGATGATGAAAATTTGTATCTAAGATGTAATCATCAGGGTTACCTCGAAACCTAACTTCATAGAAGACCTCAGAAAAAGCTGCCCGGATATGATCATATCGGTCTAAGAGATTTTCAATTTCCTTTATTGCCAAAAGGCGTCCTGCATCATTTTTTGCCCGATCATATTTTTCTAGAGCTACTAGTAATAAAGCGGGAAAAACATGCAAATCATTGATCTGATTGAACACCGCTAGTGTAAATTGGTTACGAGTCGCATGTGCTTGTAAGTTATGTATTTTTTCTCTTATCTCACTGTATGTCAAGATACAGTTTTTTGCATTACTTAAACGTTCCCTGTGTAATTCAGACCAAGTGCCATCACCAAAAAAATCGGAAATAGCAAGGAGTTCGGTTTCCATGCTGTCTACGGGGTATTTGTACCGATGTCCTTTCATCAACAAGGCAGTATCCCAAAATGCTACTGATTTTTCGAGTTGATCTTGGAAAGTATATCCATTATTATGAATGTTTAAACCATAAAATCTATAATTAAAAAGAGAATCAGCTAGTTCAGCATTGATTTCCTGATAATTCCAATTCAATGCTGCAAAATAATATAGCCCGCGCCATACGGTTTCAAAATGAGGAGATGAATCATCCCAAACGGTACATAGCATTTCTTCCAGGTTGTTCTCTTTCGCTATTTTCGCGAATTCTTTAATAGCTTTGAAATTAGACTGATCTCTAGGCATCATCGGCGCTACCTGTTGCGCCGCTGTAGCACCCATTACTCTTAAATTATTATCGCGATACCATGAAATGGCTCGATCGTTCCCATAAGTCCATGGTGTACTATAATTCCAACGCATAAAGATACATTCTGGCGGGAATAAAGCGATATTATCCTGTAGAGCATTTATGTTCTTGTCCCAAATTGCCTTCGCGGAATCCAAAGGAATGTGGTCATCGTAGGTAGTCTCATATAATCCTTTAAGCTTAAATACCATATCGTCCCAAAAAATGGGAACACGGCCTTTGTCGACGATATACTTCGATACTTTTCTTAACCAGTGCATCTGTAGTTCGAAGGCTGTCATTTTAGAGCTTTTAGACAGTTCGGATTGTCCCAGTGTCCCAACCTCGTCTCCTCCTATATGAACGTAATCGCCGTAAGGAGTAGCCTCGATAGCATCATCATACAGTGCGAACAAAACCTCATAAGTTCCGGAATCCAAGGGGGAAAATACCCAATCTGATGAAGGATCCTCGCGCAAATGGCTGTATGTGGGATGTTTTAAGATAAACGAGGCGTGTCCTAGCCCTTGTACAAGAGGACTTATTTTAATAAAGCGTTCTTGGGCGTATCGACTCAAAGAAGCGAAATCTGCGATTGGAATAGCGTGAGACGCCCCCGCCAAAGGCACCCGTTGGTATTTCAGTTTATCTTCAAATTCTAAAATTACAGCATTGACTTTCATCTCTGATAGACGATCAATCACACTGTAATAGTAGGATATATCGTCCAAATGATGTTTAAGATCAATGTGAACAGCTCTACGTTTTATGTCTGGATAGTCTACGATATTACAAGCTGGTATGGGAATATGTTGCTCGTTCATATCCAGCAACATTTGATTTAAAGTTTGAGCTCCATAAAAAAGACCTGCTCTTTCTTTCGCTCTTATGGTTATTACGTTATTTGAAATTTCCATAACATATCCTTCCGTCTCTACGGGCAGCTTTAAATTTAAGTCTATAATGAATCGAATTGTACCCTTGCTTACTCTCTTTACCACGGGTAAATCCGTCATAGTTTCAGGTAATACAAGTGGTTGTGTATCTTTCTCATACAGAACACTATTGGGACTGCTAGTCAAGCCTATGCCTGTGTGGATGTTTACTTCTTGAGGCATGGGGAAAAGACGAAGGCCTTTAGATAATGGAGTCGCGTAAGTACCAGTTGTTGCAATAATGTAGGTAATCAATATAATGAAGATAAATCTTACCAATAATAGATTACCAGATAGCAGATAATTCATAAACATCAAATTTTAAGCAGGCCATCTCTTCACTAGATACATGAAATGCGTACTGCGGAGTAGAAGAATTTGTATTTTTATTAATAGGGATGTAGAACTCCCCATCCTGGGCAAAGATTTCGATACCGACTCGATCGAGAAATAACCTGAGTTTCAACAAGCCATCTTGCAAAGGAATGGTGTTTACTACATCATCGACTTCAAAACGGCCTGTATAAACGTCATAATTGATTTCGATACCATTCATCTTCATTAAAAAAGAACTTTTAGGACTAGGTTGTAACACCATATCTATTTCAAGTAATCTCGGTTGTAAGTCAAGTAATGGATTGATTGACAAAGAATCGAAAGTATCGCGCCTGCAATCATACTTTTTTGTTCGTAAACTTTCCAGTTCCTGTACCGGCGTACGTGTTACAACAAACTTTGCTCCTCGCTGCTGCAGAGACAGAGACATAGGCAGGCTCATGGACTGATTAAAGGTCATTCCATCGAGATCTGTATGGGTGTGTCGCCAACCCATTTCTATACGTCTGCCCTTTGGATCATTGTTGAACAACTGTGCTGCATAATAACCACGGCCGTGGTTTCCTTGTATACGTTCGTAAAGTGGGTAAAACGTTGTACCGTCAAAATCTCCTATTGCATATACGCCATTAACTGCAGAAAGGACCCACTTGATGTTACTGGAATCGGCACCTAGTGGAAGTTCGTAAAGTTCTGGGCATTCGTAGAGATATCTATCTTCACCGATTCCGCCGTTTACGATACTGACCTGACGCCAGTTTAGAAGGTTGTCAGATTGGAAAAAATAGATAGCATGCTGTTCATCAGCTTCCGTCACATACAATGTCATCACCCATTTCTGCGATGCCTCGTGCCAGATCACCTTCGGATCACGATTCCCAGGCACGATTGATGGCATAGCGACACCAGGCAACTTTGTAAATGTACGACCATCGAGGGAATACGCAATGCCCTGTTCCCAAGTGCCTTCCGCACATGTGTAAAACAATAGTAGGGGAGGGTCATCAATTGTGCCAAGTCCGCTACTATTGTGCGTATCTACGATGGCGCTTCCAGAAAACATGGTGCCGCGCTCATCAGGATAAAGCGCGATATCAAGTTCCTTCCAATGTACCAAATCCGTGCTTACAGCATGTCCCCAATGCATGTTTCCCCAACGAAGACCATAAGGATTATGTTGAAAAAAGAGGTGGTATTCCCCTTTATAATAAACTAGACCATTGGGATCGTTAAGCCAGCCTCTTTTAGGCGAGAAGTGGTATTGTGCTCTATGGCGCTCCATATAAAGATCGGCGTTAAACAAAGGTGTATCAACCTGCGTAACTAGTTTGCAAAAAGATGAATCCGAAATTATGGTATCTAGATGCATATCGACCTCCTTCCCTAGCCAGGGGCGAAGATCAACGTAGGTATACCAATCCGCTTGATCAAAACCGAACTCGATATCAAAAAAACGGATTGTTTTCTCCTGCGCCTGCATAACGACGTTCCGCTTAGGCGCGCCATTTTTAACAGGCAGTTTTAACCATCCCTTCTCCAGCTTGAAAACGCTGTATGTTGATTGTTTTTCTGTCTGCTGGGCACATACTAGGAAAGGGACGAAGAATAATAAAATAAAGGTATATTTCATACTTCCTATCCATTCATTATCAAATCTGCCATTTGCTTTTTCACTGTCAGATAAAACTGAACATCGTCGCTAAATCGCTTCATTGAAGGTGCAATCTTGGCAGCCCATTGTTGGGCTTGCGTCTTACCGTATTTTTTTTCCAATAATACGTAGTACTCATATTCTTCCAGACCCTTCCGAATGTTTTCCATCCGTAGGCTACTAATAGGTCCATCTACTCCAGGATAGAGGAGGATTCCATCGCCATGTAGCCATTTGTATTCATCTGTTGGTGTTGTAATGGATAGATTTAATTTAAGATCAGCATTTCTAGCGATGACTTTCGGATAAGACCAACCGATTTTGTTATACTGATTGACTCCCCAGTATAGAAAACCATCAAAGCGCTCGTGATAGGCCATGGCACTTAGCAGCACGCGAGTATCCAAAAGCGGGTTTTCAATACGCCAGTTGGGCATGGGGTGATAGGGTTGCAGCGATATATATCCCCACACTTTCTTACCGGCGGCCCGGATCTGATCGGCGAAATTATTATTATAGATATCATCGGTGATGTGGAGCACGAGGATATCGATCCCCAGTTCCTCCAAAAGCGCGGCTGAATGGATATGCATAGATGTCGTTGCGATAGGTATCTGTGGGTAAATAGCCTTGATATGCTGGTGCACCTTTTTCATGGTTTCAAAATGTGCGTCATCATTTTCGTCAAATCCATAAAAAACGCCGTTACCTTGTGCTGCTTTGCCGGAATTGATCATGGCGTCAATATATGGCCTGTTGGCTTCAAATCTAGCTATCAGTTCATCGGCACTAGCATCACGATCTTCCCAAGTCGATGTAATCGGGTAAATTACAAAACCGTTCATGCGGTCGATGAGTGTATTGTATTCTTGCGGTTGTATCTTGAGCTGACCTTCTCGTCCCGATAGGTCAATATACATATCAGTGGGCGATATCCTATTGATCGCTAGAAAATTAAACCACCTTTTTCGCAGTGTCTCATCGAAATTGGGATATACTTTGTCTAGATAGTCTAAAGACAAAGAAAAAAGAGAAGGTAAACTTGACCTATCGGGAAGTTCGAAACCAAACACCTCTAAGTTGACATTAATCTTCTCGATTTGCTTTCCGATTCGAACCGAGATTTCCCCCGTATAGATACCTGCGGTAGCACCTTTAGGAATAGGGCAGTCCACCCAAATCACATTAGATATATTACGTTGTACAGTAGGAGTATCCCTTTGGAGGAGTGGATCTGGATACCAACCCGGTAACAAAGTTCCGACATCTTGTGGCGCAGGATGACCGTCAAACGTCGAAACATATACATAACCTACCTGTCGCCATGTTAATCCGTCTATATGATGTGCGTTGCTTGTCAAGGTTCCTAATTCTATCGCCACATCATCTGTCGACTGTTCCCCACGTATCACAATCTGAAAGCTCTCTATTTCGTTCGCTGCACCGGCCAATTGTATTGTGTGCCCTGCTGTTAATATTTCCTCCGGAAGTACCTTTATGGAGCTGTGTACTACAGAAATGATGTGACCTTTTTTTTCTTCTGTTGGCGCGGGAATCGGGTGGTTGTCTTCTTTGCACGATAACGCATTGCCACTCAGGAATAGAACTCCTGATCCAAAAAGTGCGCTGGTCTGGATAAATCTCCGCCTGTTTATTTCTTTTTTCATAGTACCTCCTCCCTTTTAGCTTTACGAATACAGTGGTTATTCGCATCTACGATATAAACACTGCCATCAGAGCCTATCGTGACACCCGTGGGGTTGTTTAAAAGAGCTTCTGCTTGCAGTCCATCTACAAAACCTGGTTCCCCTGTCCCAAAAAAGGTACTTACATCCCAAGTTCTTGGTTTGATCACCCGGATACACTGGTTGGTGTGATTCCCACCATCACCATACCATGGCCCGCCATACGGCCCTGAATCTCCAGCAATATAAAGTTCCCCAGTCGTCGGATGCCAAGCAATGCCCCATGGACGGTCAAACTTGGCGCTCGTTCCTGCGCCATCTTCATACCCTGCAACACCTGCTATACCTGCTATGATTGTTGTCTCCATCGGTGAGCCGTTAAATGCTTTTAAGTCGACCCGATGAACAACCGAACTGCCCGTCTCAACAATATATAACCATCCCTGTGCATCGATCGTTATGCCACCAACCCAGCCTAATCCCGATACCACCGGATCCAAGTTGCCATTTCCAAGCACCTGATACACGGCACCGTTTGTAAGTGACGCTGCATAGATATTGTTGTTCCTGGGGTCAATGGCTGTACAGACAATATCACCAACTCCAGTCAATGTCGTAACATCTCCGCTGGGTGTTATTTTCCTCAGCTTCGCGTTCCAAGTATCCGAAACGTATAGATTTTTATCCTTGTCTATACTGACGTGGAAGGGGGTATCAAACTTCGCATTGGAGGCGTTTCCATCTATATAGCCTGCTGCACCCGGTGTGCCTGCGACGGTGGAGACTTGGCCTTCAGGTGTTATCTTACGGATACAATGGTTTCCGGCATCGGCTACATAGACATTCCCGTCGGTATCCACTGTCAGCCCCGGCGCGCGTACAAAATTAAACTGTGCAGTATTGCCTTCACCATCTTGAAATCCTGCACTACCATTGCCTGCGAGTGTTTCCAATCGCCAGCGGTAAACCGGCGGATATTTGAACGGAACATCGCTTTTCGCGGTTTGATCACCTATGTGGACCTCAACCAAACCTGTACCGACTCCCGGGGGTACAATAAGTAAAATTCGTTCCATGTTCGCTCCCGTAATCCGGGCTTTAGCGCCATTTATGTATACGGAAATCTGCGTTGTATCCAACGAAAAATTATTTCCAAAGATCATCATCTCCGTACCCTCGTCTCCCTCTAGTGGGATAAACCGTGATAACTCCATATTGGCAGAAGGATTGTGCCCAATGTTGTCCGTATCTTTGCAGGCCCAGAAAGACATGCAAAGGAATATATATGTTAATCGTACTATAGTTTTCATAACCTAATAAATTATAATAAGTATATCCGTATTAGTTGTATTCTGGGTTCTGTACCAGAGCATGATTTCTATTCATCTCGCTTTGTGGAATGGGAAACAGGTCATACGTGTTTTTATAAAATCTATTTTCTACTTTAAATCGTTGATAGTTATATGCATTTCCACTTTTGGTAATTTTCATGCCGTGGACTTCTTTCATGACCTGTTCACCTATCTTCCATCTTCTGATATCCCAAAAACGGTGGGATTCGAAAGCCAATTCTACCCGTCTTTCGTTCCGAATCCTTGTGCGCATCTGGTCCTTAGAAAGTCCGGCTGGCAGTGCCGGCATACCAACCCTCGCGCGTACGGCGTCGATTGCCTGATAAACTGATTGATCTGGAGCAGGTAACGCCTCATTTTTCGCTTCAGCATAGTTCAATAAAATCTCTGCATACCGTATAAAAACAAAGAAATGACTGCCTGGCCGCCATATGGGAGTGATACTTCCATTTTCGTCCAGTGTTTTTGCTAAATAATAACCTGTTCTGGTGTAATTGTCTCCATTCCCGTTAATGCCATCTAAGCCACCCTCAAATGTTTCTATTGGTACGCCACGCCAAGTCAACTCGTTATGGATGATGGTCATTTTAAAACGTGGATCTCTGTTGTCATACGGCCTCTCGGGGTCATACATTGACGATTCGCTTATACTGTGCCCGTCTTGCATTTCGAACGCATCGACTAGTTCTTGACTGGGTGTTACGATTGCAAAACCGCCTTGGCTTGGCATCAAGTTATTACGAAGCTGATCTTCGTAGTTTGCCGTATATTGAAAGATCGTTTCAGAAGAGGTTCTATTGTGCAATACATCTTTAAATGATTGATGCAGATTATATACGCCAAGTTTCATGACTTCTTGGGCAGCGGTAGCCGCTTTTTCCCAGCGCGACAGATCATTAGCTGAATTATGGAGAGCACTTGCAAAATAAAGTAACATCCTTGACTTTAAAGCTAATGCGGCACCTTTAGTTGCACGTCCTATGTCCTTAGTTGTATAAACGTCTGGCAGTAGGGCAGCAGCTCTATCACAGTCTTCCGAAATAAAGCTGATGATATCCGATGCGCTTGCTCTAGGAATATTTAGGTCGTCGCTGACTTGCAAAACGCGGTCGATCAATGGAACGGCACCGTATCTCTTGAACAGTTCAGCATAGAACCACGCCCGGAGAAAATACGCTTCCCCCTTCATGCGCACTTTACCGGTTTCCTCTTCCTGATTGCTGACGGGTAGTTGGTCAATCTTTTCCAAAAACATATTGACCCGTCGTAGAGCTGCATACGAATCAGCCCATTGATCAATAGGGTTATTGGCTGGTGTAAGCGTACCGTCGTACACAAACTTTGGACTGGGCCAATACCGATACGCACTATAACCGTTGTCGGTAGCACCATCATACGAAAACGACCATAAGCCGCCTCCGACCCAATCAATTTTTAATCCGCTACCATAAACCTGCGCTAAAAAACGTTCCGTTTGCCTATAATTGCCAAATACTTCTTCCTCAGACATTCCACCAGATTCCGCCTTATCTAAATAGGAATCGAATTTATTGCAGCTTGAAAGGAAAGCGATCCATAAAAACACCGTTACCTTTATGCTATTTTTAATGAAAATATTCATGTTGATATGCTATTTAGTTGATTAGAAATTCACGGATAAACCGAAATTGTATATTTTTTGTTGCGGATAGTTGTTTCCACTTCCACTTCGCATCTCGGGATCATACGACCCCCCAACTTTATCCCATGTAAAAAGGTTCATTCCGTTTGCGTATAGCCTTATCGAGTTAAATTGTTTGTCGTTAAACAGTTTGACTCGTTTGAATGTATAACCGATCTCCGCATTCTTTAACCTAACATAGGATGCATCTTTGAGGAAAAAAGAAGAAGGTCTATGATTATTATTATTGAAGCCATAATGGAGTACGGGATAGGTGGCTGAGCCCGCCGTTTCGGGCGTCCATCTTCCGAGATGGTGTGCGAGCACATTTCGTCCTTCCACAAACTCATAAGCCGCTTGGTCGCTCAGCAAAATGTTAAACCCATCTGCACCCTGAAATAGACAACTGGCATCAAAGCCCTTCCAATTAATGCCGAGATAGATGCCGTAGAAAACTTCCGGCACATCGCTTTTACCTATCGGGCCTGCATCATTTTGATCGATGATGTCGTCGCCATTTAGATCCACATATCGTAAATCACCCGGAATCACCTGACCGAACTGCTGCGGATGATTATCTATTTCCTCCCTGCTATTAAAAAAACCGTCAGATTTTAAGCCAAAGAACTGGCCAATCGGGTTGCCGGTAATACTTAGATAAGGAAAAGGTTTTGGTTCTTCGTCCATGAAAATGATTTTATTCCGAGCAAAAGAAATATTTCCTTTCACGAAGTACGAAAATTCACCAATGGCCTTACGGTGGCTTAATTCTGCCTCAAAACCTTTGTTTTCCGTTTTTCCAAAATTCACAGGAGCTAAATTTCCCCCCGGGATGCCTATAATACTGGGTACAGAGCCTCTTGTAATGAGGATGTCGTTTCGTTTTTCATGAAAGAAATCTAGGTTAAGCTCAAATAGGTCATGTAGAAACTTCGTTTCGATACCGATATTGGTTTTCTTGGCGACCTCCCACGATACGTCCGGATTAGAGATTGCTCCCTCACCAACGCCGCTAAGCCATACCAATGGGTCGCCAAAGTTGTATCCAGAAAAATCATTAAACTCCGAAATAAACAACCATCGCCTGCCATTGAGCTGGTCATTTCCCGTTAGACCGTATGACCCTCTCAACTTTAAGAAAGTGAGCACGGGATTCTCGCGCATAAATGATTCTTCGGACACGACCCAACCAGCGGATATCGCTGGAAAAAATCCATATCGGTTATTCTTAGCAAAATTGTCGGTACCATTAAATCCCGCATTGAATTCTGTGAAATACTTATTTTGATAATTGTATGTCAGCCTCGATACAATACCTTGCGAAACATACGGGATTTCACCACCTAACACCTTTTGTGTACGGTTTGCTAGCAGCAGGCCGGTAAAAGTATGCTTGTCGAAAGTACGGGCATAATTTATCGAAATATCCATCCAGATGTCCCGGTTTTGACTGAACGAGGATGATGGAGCTGTTAAAGGCAGATCTTCCTGCGTATACGAATAGCTATCTAAGTCCGTGTATTCCCCCGTGCCGTTGTAGTAGGCAGCACGCTCGCTACGCGTTCTTCTAAATCGATTTCTAAAATAGCCGTCAAAAGAATAATTACCTTTTATAGATAAACCTTCCGTAATGAAATCCAGCTTTCTGGACGCAGAGAGCATCCCAGAGAGTGACGAATTAAAGTTCTGCGAATAACCTTGCGTGTTAAGCCAATAGAAGGGATTCAACAATCCAGGGGTTTGTGCATAAAATCCCGTTGGGTATTTTATCGGAAACGCGTTGGGCGTTACTTTCTGTAACATATCGAAAAGTTCTGCAGCCGTTGGAATAGGATAGTTACCATTTTCGATTGCACCGAATAGATTAAGCGACATATTAAAATCATCGTCAAAATCAACATCCACATTTGATCGGAAGTTGTAACGTTTAAACGAAACATTCGGGTCGTATTTCGGCTGTTTCTCTGATTTATAGATACCATCCTGATCGGTATATCCGATATTAACAAAATACCTGGTCTTGGGACTGCCGCCGCTGATATTAAAATTTGTCTGAGACAATCGCGAATTTTTTAATGCCTCGTCCATCCAATTGACGTTCGGGTATTTCAGCGGATTGATGCCTGTTCTATACGCCTCTAATGCAATCTCCCCGTAAGGGATCAGAATACCCTCCGGATTATCGTTGCGGTAGGCTTCATTAGACAAAAGAGCGTATTCGTACGACCCTAAAATCTGGGGCAGCCTTGTCGCGCTTTGGACCGCTGTCTGGGAAGAAACTTGTATCTGCGGCTTGCCCGCAACACCCCTTCGTGTAGTAATGATGATCACACCGTTTGCTCCTTTTACCCCATATAAAGCCGTAGCTGACGCATCTTTCAGAATGGTGATATTTTCAATTTCGTTTACATCTAATAAATTAATAGCACTGTAGTCTTTTTGAACACCATCGATAGTCACAAGGGGAGCTACGCTATTGAAAGTTGAACGTCCCCTAATCAATAGATCGGAGTTATCGTAGCCTGGCTCACCACTCCTTTGTATGGTGATCAGACCAGGTAATCTCCCTGCTAAAGCGTTGGTTACATTTGCTACCGGGCTCTGTTTGAGGTCTTTGGTTGAAATCGAAGCTAAAGATCCGGTTTGTGCAATTTTCTTTTGTGATTGTCCAAATCCCAAGACAACAACCTCCTCAAGGTCAGCAATATCAGGTACTAACATGACGGTCATTTGTTCTTCAGATGTGATAGATTGTACATGTTCCCGATAACCTACTACCGAAAAGGATAACCGTTCGCCGAGTTTTGCCATGATCTTAAACTCTCCCTTACTATCCGTTGAGGTACCACGTTCACTTCCCAACACCCTTACAGATACACCGGAAATAGGATTGCGTAGTGAATCGGTGACCGCCCCCACGATTTCATATTGCTTACTTTTTGCAGAACTTAACTCTTCCCGCTGGGGTACGGTGGGAGTTGGCCGAGATTTATGTCTAATGACTATAATCTTATCGTGAAGCGAATAGCTGTATGGTTGATTGGCGAAGATCCGATCCAGTGTATTCACCAGGGTCTCATTTTCCACCTGTATATTTACGGGAATCTGTTCTTTTAAATCCTTCTTGTTGTAAAAGAAGGTATATCCCGATTGTTGTTCCACCTTCTTTAATATTTTCTCTAAACTCGCATTGCGTTCCCGCAAATGGAGCCGTTGGCCATAGACTCCAGCGTGAAGCTGCATACACATACCCAACAAGATGGCGATAATGATTTTCATTCTCATAATACCGTATAATTGTTCATTAGATACCTTCGTCTGTAAGAATAGCGGCTTTAAGCGATATCTATACTGCACAAGGTATGGCTTGAATTTTACATTAAAATTCATAGTTTTGTTATGTTTTGGTTTATAATTTATCACACAATAAGTTTCCTTCATTTCTGATGAAGGGGTCATGGCCGAGACGTTATTCCAGATGTGTTCTAGCACATCTGGTTTTTTCTCTAATTTTTTGTAAGGCTAAGTCATTTTTTTAGATTTAATAAACAATTAATTTCCGATTCTCTATCTTAAATTGGACACCCGTAGTCTTTAATACATCTAGGGCTGTCTCTAATGGTGTATTTCTGGGGATCTTACCTATAAACTGATATTCCCTAACCGGCGCTTGGTATGCAATTTCGATGTCGTACCATCGGGAAAATTCCGCAAGTATGGTGGGTAAGCTGGCATCCTGAAAGTAGAACATACCATCTTTCCAGGCAATTACCTGGTCAACTTGAATAGGCGCCACGCTTAGTTTGTTATTGCTGCTTTCGAACAATGCCTGTTGTCCTGGGTAGAGCCGCATTTTCGACTCATTGGAATGTGTGCCGACATTAATTAATCCCTCCACCAATGTGGTCGCTATCCGTCCGTCGTCATAGGCATTGATATTAAATTTTGTACCTAGCACTTCAACAACCTGATTGCCTGTATGGACCAAGAATGGTATTCGTTTACCCATCGCTGTCTTCTTGTTGATCTCAAAAAACGCTTCCCCCTGCAGCAAGGTTACCTCTCTCTTGTTGTCCGTAAAGCGTATCGGATATTTCATGGAAGATGCCGCATTTAAACGGACGTCCGACCCATCAGGAAGCGTCAATCTATACTCGCCCCCACGTGGGGTACTAATGGTGTTGTATACGGTTGTGTGGTTGTCTCTTGCCACTGGGGAGTAGCTATATCTCAGGTGTCCATTTTCATCTTTTTGGATAATAATATCGCCATCGTAAACTTTGACACCAACTGCTATCGTATCCAATAGTATTTGGCTATTATCAGACAGCGTTAAAATTGCTTTCGGACTGCCAGGCTCAATCACACTTACCATCGAATCATCAGCGAGTTCTGTGTATTGGTAAACGACCAAGGATATGGAAAAGATGATCAGTACTGCTGCAGCTACGCGCGTCCAGATTGTTGTTGTACGAGGTCGTTTGGCTGGCGTCATCTGACCTTCCGCTGCTAAACGCTGCCTAATATTGTTTAATATCTGGGTTCTAAGCTCCTCCGTATCGCGAGCGTACGATGGAGGCACTGGAATATCTTTTTCGGGAACGTTGGAGAACCACGCAGAAAATTTATCCTTTTCCTCTTCCGTGATGGTGCCGTCAATCCATTTCGAAGCGAGGTATTCATAATATTGTTGCTTTTCCATTTAGGGCGCTTTTCATACTATGTACCCGATGGACGAAATATCCCTTAGTCTATTTTGAAAAATTATAAAAGTAAATGAAAGAAGTGGGCCAAACGGGAGCGTAAATGCTTTAGTGCCTTACTTAAATGGGCTTCAACGGTCTTTTCAGAAATTTGTAATTCGTCTGCAATTTGCTTTTGGCTATGACCTTTTTCTCTACTAAGTTGAAAAACTAAACGACATTTCTCTGGCAGTTCGAGGGTATATTTATCTAACTGCTCTTTCAGCTCATTGAAAAAAATATGTTCTTGAGTCGAATTATCAGCTATATTGGACTGGAGCAAGGTGTTAATATAGCTTTTTTGTTTATAGTGCTTGTCCAGAACTTTTATAACCCTATATTTTACAGAAATAACCAAGTAGCTCGCTAAGCTTACCTGAATCTGCAAAGTTTCTCGTCTTAACCATAAGCTAAAGAAAATATCCTGAACAATCTCCTCTGCAGTTTCTAAAGAATTGACCTTATACATGGCTAATGTATAAAGCTTTTGCCAATACCTATCATAAATCACGGTAAACGCAGCTTCATCACTATTTTTCAACAGAGATAATAGCTTCTCGTCGGACATTTGTTGTAATAGTGACATTGCAAATCTTATTCGAATCGGTTATTTTAGACTAATATACAAATTCATTTAACCTTCGAAGAAATTTGTAACAGTAAAATTAATTCGACCTCTTATGCAACATGGCCGGATTCGATTCTATCCATTGGTAATATTCATTAAATATTTCGTCACCCTCGTTAATAGATATTATCAACGTTGTTTAAAAAAAACAGAGCCTTTTTCTTCGGGATGTAATCCATCTTTAAATGGAGCAATTTTTTTGATAATAATTATATTTAACTATTTCAATAATGATTTATTTTTGTACTTTTGCGGATCAAATTATATATCCAAAATGAAAAGCTATTTTCTTACATCACTTTTGTTGATGGCCTTTACCGGTATAACTCTTGCTCAATCAGCGGGGGAAGCTGAAGCCAAAGTGGAGAAGCACCAATTTGCTTGTAATATCCTTATAAACGTATCCTACGAAAAGGGTATTAGCAATAAAACAACGCTGCGCTTTTCGGGTCCTATAGCAGGAAGTGTTTTATACACTAAAACCTCCATAACAATTAATGATTATCACTATGAAGAATCGGAATGGGGATATGCAATCCGGCCAGCTCTTGATGTGCAAATCAGGCATTACTATAATTTAAACAAAAGGCTCCAGAAAGGGAAAAAAGTTGCACGTAACTCGGGAAATTATATAGCTGGAGTTGTTGGAGCAGCCGGTCCTTCTATAGCCAAAAGTGATAATTTATATGTGCCTGACTTTACCTTACTGTTAGGAGCGATATGGGGTATACAGCGTAATTACGGAGAGCGTTTTATGATGAACGTCAACATCGGTCCCGGTGTAAATTTTTATGATAGCAAAAGCGAATTTGCTCCGATCGGTGGCGTAACACTTGGTTTTAGATTAGGGAAGTAAAACTCCCTAAGCTCAAACTTCACTACATCACCCTGCTTGATAGTTATAGATATCAATTATGAAAATGAAAAAACATACTCTATTGCAGATTTTTATACTTGCACTCTTTTTAGCATGTTCTAAGAATGAGCCTAAATCATTCGAGTATTGGGATGATTTGGCAAATAAAAAGCGTGCTGAGATTACGGCTTTGACACAATCTATTCCGTGTTCAAATATTGAAGAATTTGATATCGTTTCAACAGGGGGGAACTATTACCCCGTTCATTTATCAATTATTGAAAAATTCGCCAGAATTAAATTAGAGCTAGAAGATATTCTAAGAGAACGAGAGATCGCAGGTTCTAGAGAAGGTTTCGCATGGGCGAGGGAGGAATCTTTATTACCGAATCCACCTGTTAGAAAAGTTTGTCAGAATAGTAAACCTTTACTAATATACTCACATGACCTCTCACTTGAAGAAGTTAATTTAGAGCTTCCAATTTGGTATGAAGAGATAAAGACTTTCTACGAAAACGTTTCTTGCAACGACGCAAATCAGTGGACTGGCCGTTATATTTTGTTTCAAAATTGTAGTATTGAAGCTTTTGCTGTTCATAAAACAGTGGGAAAAGAAGAGATGGATAATAAATTAGATGTTTACAACATGTTAATGGTGAGAAAGATGTCTTTGGAAAAAACAAAATGCGAATCCGGATTTCCCTCTGAAAAACTCGTTAAGAATCAGCCGGTAATATGTGAAGCTGGGAAGCCAGTAGTTATTGAAAATTGAAAGGAATGCATACTTTATTTCTATACAAATGCATGCTTATTGCGAAACTTTCAGTGGTCAAGGTGTCGGCGAAGAGCTTGTCACGGCAGATGTTCACTATGCCAGAGCTAGGCTGATACTTCGTAGCGAACTGTTTTGGATACAAAAAAACAAATTACTAAAATGGATAAGTATATCAGGACAGTCAGGCAAAGCATTTCCCAAAGTTTAATAGGCAGAACACATTATATTGCTGTATCTTTGCGGCTGTTTTTTTAATAGACACATATCGTGATAGACGTAAATAATATCTCCGTATCCTTTGGCGGAACAACCCTTTTCAGTGATGTATCGTTTTCCATCAATGAAAATGACAAGATAGCCCTGATGGGAAAGAATGGTGCAGGAAAATCCACCTTACTAAAAATCATTGCCGGCGTAGGGAAACCCACTACCGGCCATATCAGCGGACCGAAGGAAGCGGTGATCGCTTACCTCCCTCAACACCTGTTGACCGAGGATAATATGACGGTTTTTGAGGAGACCTCTAAAGCTTTTGATGAAGTCTACCAGATGCGTGACGAACTTGAAGCGCTCAATGAACAACTAAACATCCGTACCGATTATGAATCGGACGAGTACATGAAGTTAATTGAGCAGGTTTCCGAGCTAAGCGAAAAGTTCTATTCCATCGAAGAAACCAACTATGATGCAGAAGTTGAAAAAGTATTAAAAGGCTTGGGTTTTGAACGGCGGGATTTTAGCCGTCAGACAGCTGAGTTTTCTGGTGGTTGGCGTATGCGTATAGAACTCGCCAAAATTCTGTTGAAAAAGCCCGATTTAATACTTCTTGATGAGCCTACCAACCACATGGATATAGAAAGTATCGAGTGGCTGGAGGATTTTCTGGTCAATTCGGCCAAAGCTGTTATCGTCATCTCCCATGACCGTGCATTTGTTGATCATATCACGAACCGCACGATCGAGGTAACAATGGGGCGTATTTACGACTATAAAGCAAAATACTCTCACTACCTGCAGTTGCGTCAAGAACGACGTCAGCATCAACTGAAGGCTTACGAAGAACAACAACGTTTTATTGCCGATACGCAAGAATTTATAGATCGTTTTAAAGGCACTTATTCCAAAACATTGCAGGTGCAGTCCCGCGTTAAGATGTTGGAAAAACTGGATATCATCGAAGTGGACGAGGTAGATACCTCCGCGCTACGTTTAAAATTCCCGCCATCTCCCCGTTCGGGACAATATCCTGTCATCGTTGAAGAACTTACCAAAGCCTACGGAGAGCATGTCGTTTTCGAAAAAACCTCGATGGTTATCGAACGTGGAGAGAAAGTAGCTTTCGTCGGTAAAAATGGAGAGGGTAAATCCACCATGATTAAAGCGATCATGGGTGAAATTGATTACGAAGGCTCTCTAAAAGTAGGGCATAATGCCCAAATCGGGTATTTTGCACAAAATCAGGCATCGTTGCTGGATGAAGAACTTACCGTGTTCGAAACCATTGACCAAATTGCCGTAGGTGACGTACGTGTCAAAATCAAAGATCTCCTGGGTGCATTCATGTTTAGCGGAGACGATACGACCAAAAAGGTGAAGGTACTCTCCGGAGGAGAAAAAACACGTCTGGCTATGATCAAGCTATTGTTAGAACCTGTGAATGTGCTCATCCTTGATGAGCCTACCAATCACCTGGACATGAAAACCAAAGATATCATTAAAGATGCCCTGCAAGAATTTGATGGTACGCTGATTTTGGTATCGCACGATAGAGACTTCCTTGATGGATTGGCAACGAAAGTTTTCGAGTTTGGCAACAAGCGCGTAAGAGAGCACTTTGAAGATATCAAAGGCTTCTTGGAATATAAGAAAATGAATACCCTTAATGATATAGAAAGGGTAGGATAGCACTGCACATCCCTCCGCAACATATGATAAGGAAATAGAAAATTTTATTTAAGTATTATAATTGAACAAAATGAAATTTCTTATCTTTCTATGATTGTACATGAATCTATAACAATAATATGTTAAAGCATCTAAAATATATAGACGGCACGTCTGATAAATTTTGGGAAATACAAACAGAGGGCACTATGCATACGGTGACTTATGGAAGAAATGAGATATCTTCGCAAGCTTGCAGGAGGTCTGGTTCCAATTCCATTCGCTTCTGGTAGCCAAACTGAAGATTGGGATTAAAATTCAGATCAGCGATGTTAATCGAACGAACTTCCGCCCCAGATTCTTCGGCCCCTTCTCTGTAAACGGCAGCAATGCCAAAATTGAAGGATGCTCTATTGGGGTGGCGTCAAAAATAACTTTGCTAATTCCTCTTTTAAAAAATCTCCTTTTAGATCTTTCGCGATGACTACTCCGTCGGGATCAATTAAAAAGTTAGCCGGAATAGACGTTATACCATATTTAAGATACACGTCACCTTTATTTCCTTGTAAATCTGATACCTGTGTCCATGTTATTCCATCTTTTTCTATGGCTTCCATCCATTTGTTTTTGTCTGTATCTATGGAAACACTCAAAATAGTGAAGCCTCTATCCCAATAGTGCTGATAGGCGTTGATGAGGTTCGCATGTTCCTCCCGACAGGGACCGCACCAAGAAGCCCAAAAATCTAAAAGGACATACTTGCCTTCAAATTCGGAAAGATTTATTATCTTACCGTCTGTATCCTCCATACTGAAATCAATTGCTTTCATACCGCTCATGACTTGGCTCTTCTTTTGGATCCTTTCGTTGATAGTCTTTCCTTTATCTGTATTTTTTAGAGACTCCGCAAGTTTATTGTATACCTTTTCTACCTTGAAAATATAGGTGTTATTTCTTGAAAGCTGATGCAATATGTCTAAGCTCACATAAGTGTTTGGATATTGGTTTGCAAAAGCTAACTCGATATCTGCTCTTTCATAAAAAGCTTTATCAAGTTCTCTTCTATTGCGATGTAGTAAAGCTGTATCCCTTTTTTCTGTTTCATCGAATAAATCGGGGTCCTTTATGGATCTCATCCTTTCCCACACGATAGCCAGCTGACTGTGTAGTAGCTGTAATGTATCATTTAAGGGCGTTCCGCTTATTTCCGCCCCTGTTAACGTGTCGGGACTAATAATTTTTATATCACCCGGTTCTAAATATATACTTACCGACTCCGTAATAAATCCTGCCAATCCTGGGTTCTCATTCCTGTAGATGTTCGCCTTTGTCGGGTGTTTAACCATACCGGTAAAAGAAAAGCGCTCGTTTATAGCTGTTGTACTTTCTAAAATATGTTTACCTTTTTCTAAGTACGATAAATATATCGTATCTCCATCTTGTATTTTTTTTCCGTAGCCGGAGATAGTAAAGATAGTCTGTCCAAATGCATTACCCATGGAAAACAAAAAACATATAATATAGAGCAATTTCGTAGCCATCTAAATCCTTGAATTGAAAACGTTTTCCTCCGGGGAAACTGAAAATATCCTTAACAATAGTGCCACCTGCGCTTATTACTTTATTTTTAGTTGTTTCAATATCTTTCGTATAAAGAATCACTAAGATGGTACCTTTAACCGGTTCTCCAGAAGTAAAGCCGCCATCAACGTAGTCACCTGTTAAATACGATCACGTTCCATAAAGTTCTAAAAATTTAATGAATATTAAGATTGTTTTTTTATCTGGTTACCAAAATAATTTCATTATGTCTTTAGACAGCGTAAAATCCAATAAAACTGTCACATGTTTTGTATTTAAAGTGTCTTCCCTAAAATATCATTGAAAGCGTATTTCGACTTAATCGTGCCTATTTGTAGATGTTTTGTGTATACTTTTAAAATGATGTAGATGATTTGTGGAGCAGAATAGCCCCGTTGTTCGTTTTTTCTTTCGATTTTTGTTTATGCGTTATCTTCTAATCATATTTTGCTGCTGTTTTTTTACAGCCACATTGTTTGCCCAGGAAACTCCTATACAGCAAAAATTTGTGATCAAAAAAGTTAGCATCATTGATCATGAAAATATTTTTACCTCCATAGAAATCCAGCAATTAGACAGCATTGTTGCCCGTTGCTGGGAAAACGGAGTTGCAGAAATCGCTATCGTAACCGTCGACGACCGCCATACCAATAAAGAAAATTTTGACAACTATGTATTGAACAATCTTACATCTTATGCTTTAGGCGAATATGGGAAAAACAATGGTATAGTGATTGCCATCTCCAAAAAACTGCGTCAAATGCGTATCGAAAACGGGTATGGGATAGAGAAGATCTTGAGTAATGCCGCCACAAAAAAAATCATTGATGAACAGTTTATCCCAAAATTCAAAGAGGGAAAATATTTTGAAGGCACGCTAGATGGACTGAATACGATTATCAGCCATGTAGAAAAAGCCATGAAAGAAGAAGATTTCACTCTCGTATCGTCTATATTCACACCTTCCATTTTTAACAAGATAAGAGCTTTTGTATCGGAAAACGGCACACCGCAAACATTTCGTGATCTTGACAGCGACAATCCTTGGTACAACTTCACGTCGCTGGACGTATTCCTCGGGCCGTCAAGAAAGAACTCTTTTGTATTGAAAGATTTTCGGGAAGAAGATTATTATGAGATGACCATCAGGGATCATGGTGGTAGTCAATATCAATTTGTGTATTTTGAAACGCCTACACCCGAACAAACATTTATCCATCAAAAAATGCAGACCGGGAAAGTGTACTGGTGGTATCCCGGAAAAAAATTCCTTTCATCGGACGTATGGCCTTTGTTGGCGCAGATAGAAGACGAAATATTACAAAGTTCGGAAGTGAATAATGCTAAGACATTTACCAGGTACCAATGGGTATTGAAGCAGGAATTCCATCCAATGGAACGCACCTACAGAGATATCGGCAATAACGATACGTTGTCTTTTATTGGCAATCATCTTTCTATCAATGGTAAACACGTTGGTACATTTGATATTAATCCAGCCGAAAAAATTTTAGCGCTGAAAATGGCGGAAGGAAATCAACCTGCATTTGCAATTTTTAAGATGGATGATGGTTACAACTACCGTTATCACTTCAACAAAAAAGAAAGAAAGTTATACCTCGTACCGTTGGACGAGAAAGAAGGAAACGATCTCGTTTGTGTGGAGGGATGTACGTTGTTATTTGAACTTTTAGATTATTCTACTCCTATCATGGAATAAACAATGTGGCATTACTGAAACATAAACGTTGATTTTTACTCCGCATCAAAATCATCCAAGACCTGCTTTATTTCTTGTAGCGGGGTTATATATCTCTTTTTCAGTCGACGGTCTGCATAAAACAATACAAAAAATAAAAAAGCGATCAGTCCAAAGGCATTCCACAAGAGAAAAGAAGGATCCGTTTGTAAGGTCTGTCCCAAGTGATAATAAAGCAATAACATCGGTCCTAGTGTAAATTTTTATGATAGCAAAAGCGAATTTGCTCCTATTGGTGGCGTCACACTTGGTTTCAGATTACTTTTACACTGCAAAAGTACGGGAGATATCAGAAAGCTCACTTCAAACCAATAAGTTTCGGGTGTTAAGCATCATGGTATACTTATATAATATTTTTTCGGATGCGGCTTAAAGAGGATGCAGTAATACCCAAATAGGAAGCTAGCATCACTAAGGGAACGCGATTTGCCAGTCCGGGATAAAGTTTTAGAAACAGCAGATAGCGTTCGCTAGCATCGAGATTCATCATGGTATTTGCTGTTTTTAATTTGCTTTCGATAACAAATCCGTACAGCTTAACCATTAAAAGGGGCCAGATTTTGATTTCTTTTTCCAACAGTAAAAAATTTTGGAAATTGAGGCTCCATAGTTGTGCGTCTGTTACGGATTCGATATAATCGTTGGATGGAGTACGATCCATAAAACTTTGAAAATCTCCAATAAAGCGACCTTCGTAGATAAAATATCTTGTAAAATCGTCACCTTTATTATTATAATAAAGGGAACGAAATACACCACTTTCTACGAAAGCTATACTATCAGTAACCTTTCCACAGGCAACAAAATAGGTCGTTTTTGTAATATGCTTCTTCTCAAAGGTCTGCCTGATTAAGCCCTCTTCCCGCTTATCAAGCTGACCAAATTTTCGGATATATTCTAAAAGTTGCTCCATGTTGATTGTGTTAATTACCCAAGATAATCAATTCTTCTCGTTGCGGTCCAGTGGATAGGTATTTTACTGATATTTTTAATTCCTCTTCCAAAAAGGAAATAAATAGTTTCAGTTCTTTCGGAACTTGTATTTGCTGGTTGATTTTGCCGAGTGGCGTATTCCATCCGTCTAAAAATTTCCAGACAGGTCGCGCGGCATCGTCTACACTTGTTGGAGAGACTAAGGTCCTTGTCTCGCCATCTCTTTCATATGCTGTACAAATAGGCACTTCGGACATTCCATTTAGGATATCAGCCTTAGTCAGCACAAGATCTGTCACACCGTTTAACATAATAGCATATTTTAATGCGGGAAGATCCAGCCAGCCCACTCTTCGTGGTCGTTTGGTATTAGATCCGAATTCGTCTCCTTTTTTACGCAACTCATTGGCAGGAGATCCCGTTATTTCCGTTGGAAAAATACCTTTTCCAACGCGTGTGCAATAGGCTTTGGTTACACCATAAATTTTATCAATAAGCTTGGGGGATACTCCCAAACCCACACATGCTGCGGATGCGATGGTATTGGAAGAGGTGACATAGGGGTAGCTACCATGATCAATGTCTAATAACGTAGCTTGAGCACCTTCTGCCAATACTTTTTTATTGTTCCTGAGTGCTTCATTTATGATAATTTCTGTATCGGTAATTTGTGTTTTTTTTAAAAAATTGCATGCTTCCAGAAAATTGTCATATAATTCCTGTAACATAGGCATATCCTGTCCTAAAGCTTGGAGCTCAAGGTACTGCTTAGCCAAGATTTGGAATACCTCTGCTTCGAAATTTTTGGAAAGTATATCGCCCACGCGTATATTTTGCCGAAGTATTTTATTGGAATAGGTCGGTGCAATACCATTTTTAGTTGTTCCAATAGTACGGTATTCCGGTGATTCTTCGAAATAGATATCCCAGTACTTGTAGGTTGGCAATACAAGGTGAGCCTTCGCTGATACCAGAATCCGATGAAACAAACCGGTATCAGGCAAACAGGCTTGAAGCTGTTCCACCTCGGCTTGGAGTGCGATAGGATCGATCACCACACCAGTGCCAATAATATTTTTGATATGGGGATAAAAGATACCTGAGGGTAGTAATTTAAGTGTAATCCGTTTGCCTTTATGATAAATACTATGTCCCGCGTTCGCCCCACCGTTAAACCGGGCAATTATGTCATAATCACGGCTGATCAGATCAATGATTTTTCCTTTCCCTTCGTCTCCCCACTGGAGTCCAATTAAAATGTCCATATTGCTATTGTGTTGAATTTATGGAACAAAGCTAGGGCATAGGGAGAAGGGGACAATTGTCATTTGGCAAAAAAGCAAATAATGTTTAAATCTAGCTTTCAAAAACGATTCTATCATTTCCATATCGTGGTGTATTTACCTTTCTTATATATGGTCTGCAGAATTTTATTGAATATACTGTTTATGAAACTTTAAGGCTAGAATTAAATATACATTAATTTGACAAAATTATATTGCGCACAATATATAATGGCTTTATCTTTGTGTAGCAAACGATTACAAGATGGATCATTTAAAATTAGAAAATCAAGTGTGCTTTCCCATTTACACTTTAGCTAAAGAGATGGTGAACAAATACCGATCCTTGCTAGAAGAATTGGAACTAACTTATCCACAATATTTGGTGATGCTGGTGCTTTGGGAGAAAGATGAACAATCTGTTTCGGCCATAGGAGAGAAGTTGAATCTAGACAGTGGTACATTGACACCTCTTTTAAAGCGGTTAGAACAAAAGGAAATTGTAATGCGGAAGAGAAGTCAGGCAGATGAAAGAATGGTAGTCATTTCCCTTACAGCAGCGGGTCATCAATTAAAAACGAAAGCACAAAATGTACCTTCAGCAATGGTTGATGCCATGTCGATACCTGTAGCAGAATTAAAAGTATTGAAAAATAGTATAGACAAGATATTATCAAATTTGTAAAAATAGAAAAATGAAAACTTTGTATACAACACGTGTTACCGCTCAAGGAGGACGAGACGGACACATTAAAAGTGAAAATGGTGTATTGAATGTAGATGTACGTGCACCGAAAGCATTGGGCGGTAAAAGTGATGACTTTACTAATCCTGAGATGTTATTTGCAGGTGGATATGCAGCATGTTTTGATAGCGCTTTGAATTTGGTGATTAAAAAATCACGTATCCAGACAGGAGAAACTACTGTAACCGCTAAGGTGGGTATCGGACAGTTAGATAATGGTGGTTTTGGTTTGGAGGCCGAGTTAGAGGTTAATATTCCAGGGGTCTCTATAGAAGAAGCCAACAAACTCGTAGAACAGGCGCATCAAGTTTGTCCTTATTCTAATGCGACACGCGGAAATATAGAAGTAAAATTGGTAGTAACTAACAATTAAAAGTAACAAATAAATGGTATTGACTTTAAAGTCAATTCACTACTAGTTCCTCTTTTGAATGCTGGAATGGACTTGTGGTTAAGGGTTTTATAAATATCCTAATCCAAGCTTTAAAGAAAAAGATTTTTTAAAATAAATAACAATGTCATTAATAGAAGATTTGAAATGGAGACATGCTGTCAAAGCATATGATCCGAATAAAAAAGTAAGTCA
Organism: Sphingobacterium chuzhouense; assembly: GCF_014692525.1. Lineage (GTDB taxonomy): Bacteria > Bacteroidota > Bacteroidia > Sphingobacteriales > Sphingobacteriaceae > Sphingobacterium > Sphingobacterium chuzhouense. The sequence goes on along the minus strand of NZ_JACNYL010000002.1, from coordinate 965,018 downwards.
AGAAGATATTGACAAAATAGTCGAAGCAGCTCGTTTAGCACCGACTTCCTCTGGTTTACAACCCTTCAAGGTAATCGTAGTAGAAGATCAAGATGTGAAAAACCAATTGGTAAAAGGTGCGCTTAATCCAGAATGTATGCGTGATGCTTCACACATCATTATTTTTGCAGCTTGGGATAGATACACGGCAGATCGTATAGATCATGTGTATAATTTCACAACAGACGAAAGAGGATTGCCACGTGGACGATTTGATTCGTATACCGATATGCTCAAAAATGTTTATCTCAACGAACCTGCTGAACGCAACTTTGCTCATACAGCACGTCAGACCTATATTGCGTTAGGCATGGCATTGGCTCAAGCAGCTGAATTACGTGTAGATACTACTCCAGCCGAAGGTTTTAATAATGCGATTATAGACGAAGTTTTAGAATTGGAAAAACAGGGTCTGAAAAGCGTTTCTTTGATGTATGTAGGTTATGCGGATGTAGAAAAAGATTGGCTTTCGACCATGAAAAAAGTACGTGTACCTAAAGATGATTTTGTATTAACTTACTAAAATTTTGCCAATCCTTATTGGATTCTTAGTCCTGTAAACGCATATGGTGGCTTTCTCGTCCCACCCCAACTTGATGTTCCATTTTGGAATATCAAGTTTTTGAATTCATCTTCGCTTAGCTGAAACATAAAATCCTCAAAATGTAAATCCTACTGATCACGATCTCGAGTGTAGGTGAATATTTTAGGCTGAATGATCGTCAAATGAACAGCATTATTGCTGAAGTTTTGATCGCTGTAAAAGGATGAGAATCCATTGGCATCACCCCCGTAAAACCTTTTTTCCATTGCTCAAGCAAGTTATTATTTTCTTTGCATTTTCAGGATTTGACAAATACACCGTCAACGCGCCAACAATTGTTGGTGATAGAAATAAAAATGTAATAGACATTAGTAGTAACGGATAAGAAAAAAGTGGTTGATTAAAAAAAGAGTATTTTATTTTAGTATCAAACTCCTTATTTAAAAATATGTAATGATTTTTAAATAAGGATGCTTTTGTTTAATTTAGCTTGTTAAATTTTAAATAAGCATATATCGTATTTAAAATACTATCATAAATTCTATTCTAATGAAAGATTTCAAAGCAGGAACCTATATTAACCAAGGATATTACAGAAGCTTTCAGCCTGCCGAACTGAACAAGCAATGGCTATTGAACGATATGGAGATACAACAATTGCTGTCCCAAGCCGACCGACAGATGGGGCGTTTGGATATGTATTCCGAATATATCCCCAATATCGATTTGTTCATTAGTATGCACGTCGCCAAGGAAGCAACACAGAGTAGTAAGATTGAAGGTACACAAACCAATATAGAAGATGCTTTTTTGGATAAAGAAGATTTGGGAGTTGAGCGAAGAGACGATTGGGTAGAAGTTCATAATTATATAGAGGCTATGAACAAAGCTATTCAGAAACTCCACGATTTACCTTTTTCATCTCGGTTGATCCGTGATACACATCGTATATTATTGCAAAGTGTTCGTGGAGAACATAAATTGCCTGGCGCATTCCGTACCAGTCAAAATTGGATAGGTGGTGCCAGTATAAATGATGCTACTTTTATACCACCTGTACATACTTCTGTGCCGGAATTGATGAATGATTTGGAGAAATTTGCTCATAACGATGAATACTTTTTTCCTGATTTGTTAAAGATTGCATTGATACATTACCAGTTTGAGACCATTCACCCTTTTTTGGATGGAAATGGTCGTGTAGGGCGTTTATTGATTACGCTTTACTTGGTAGATAAAGGAATTCTTAAAAAACCTATTTTATATTTATCGGATTTTTTTGAACGTAACCGAGGACTATATTACGATAATTTAATGCGTGTTCGTACGCATAGTGATGTAAAACAGTGGCTGAAGTTTTTTTTAGTAGGCATCATAGAAACAGCGAAAAGTGGGGTTGCTACATTCGATGCCATATTAAAATTGAAAAAGGAAAAAGAAGAATTAATACAAAGGAAAAGCATACGAAGCCACCATTTACTCAATATATTAGACCACTTATATCAACGCCCCATCATCAACGCCCAACAGGTAGTAGAATTTACAGGCGTATCAATGCCAACTGCCTACAAAATTATTGATGAAATGGAGCAGTATGATATATTAAAAGAAATGACTGGTGGTAAAAGAGGGCAAATATTTATGTTCGAACCTTATATAAAATTATTTTAATGGCAATTATCTGTATTTTCATTCTCGTCACCAATTTTAAAACCTATTACCTTTTTTACTTTTGACGCGGTAGGAGAGGTATCCTGCTTCTCTTGCAGTCGGTCGATGTATTCGAAGAGCAGTTCAATGTTTTGATCATGACCTTTCTGTTTTTTAGCGATTTGTTCTACAGTGTATTTGATCTCGGCTATTTCCATCTTTATCTCGGTGTTGTCCGAAAAATATTGACGTATCTTAGCGAAAATTCGCATTATCTGTATGTTCACCTGAATAGCTTGCTCGCTATTGAGGACACTTGATAGCATGAGTACTCCATGCTCTGTAAATACATTAGGTGCTTTTCTACGACCGCCCCATCTTGAAGTCGCAATTTGCGACTTCAAGATTATAATTTCGTCATTAGACAGGCCGAACATAAAATCATCAGGGAAACGAGATGCATTTCTTCGTACTTGCTCATTTAGGCGCTTAGTTTCTACCCCATATAACTCCGCCAGATCACTATCCAACATTACTTTTTGTCCTCTAAACTCGTATATCTTGTTGGCGAGGACATCGTCCGCTATGGCTACTGCTTTTACTTCTGTTTTGGTTTTACTCATAACTTAATGGTTTCGATCATAATTCATTATACCAATAAAGGTAACAATAAACTTTTATTGTAATGCGACGAATCCCTCATTTTGTGCATATACATAGCCCCAACCTCCACGTACTTTGCGGCTATGTACAATGACTTAACCGATAAATCAGTGTAGTTGGCGGCTTTGTCACGTTACATTGTGGATTTGTTGGTTGACGTAACGAAAAAGTCCATGTATTGAACGTCGTTTAGCTTCAATGTGTGAACATGTTGCTTGCAGTAGCGCACAATGAACATGTAGTTGACGACTTTGTCACATAACATAATCACGAACGCACCTGACATACTCCCGTTGTTTCGGTACAAAACAAAGATGTGCCGTGCAGGCATTCACATGTACATATACATAGCGGTAAAGAAATAACTATTTGCCATTTTCCCGTACGCCGGCGTAATGTCGTCGTGCGACTTGAACGGTATGCCGGGCAACGACATCGTGTAGTGGTACGGGGATGTGAACAATCCGTATGGGGAAGTTATACTGATGGTCATCTGTTTAATCTCCCCATATGGGGAAACCATTCTTTCGCGCACCGAGGTGATACTTCCGTCTATCGGGATGGTTTTCCCGTATGCCGAAATCATCTCCCCGTATGCCGGTACGTTTTCGATATACGGGGACAACGTTTCCCCATGCGCCGAGACGAGTTTGTCGTATGCCGAGATGGTTTTCCCGTATGCCGACGCGATACAGATGGACGGAAGTTGCGTACCGTCGTACGCCGAAGCGATGTCGGCGCACGACGACGTGCTACTTCTGTACGCCGAAGCTACACTTCCGTGCGCCGACGTCGCATTTGCGTTAGGGTTCTACAGCGCGTTTTTAATCCCCGTCAAAACCCTCGCTGTAATCAATTAGCTCGAACTTCACTACAGCTAACAGTCTTTGCGCTTTGAGAAGATTCATTGATAGGTTATTTTCCTTGTAATGACAGCATCAGTCATATTTTTCATTTTACTTCTTCTTGTTTGCTTAATCCAATTACCTTTCTTGTCGTACTTATAGTGGAATTTATATCTGTCATCTTCGACAACTTCTCCATACTCATTATATTGGTAACGTGGATTTTGAACTGCGTTATAAATTATGGATTTCGAAGTGCTAACCGTATCGTCTTCATTATTAATGACGGATTTATAGACAATATTGTTACGGTAGTCATACTTAGCTACTTCATGGCCATATTTTCCTTTATCGATCACCAGTTTAATTGGATTGCCTCTTTCATCATTCTCATATTCTATTTCTTGATAAATGTCTGTTGTTGATCCTTCCGTTTTAACTTGTCTGATTAGATGATTATTTTGATCATACTGATATTCGATTACAGACTTATCACGACGAACATACCGCCCAGAACTTATAATCGACCTTCTGATTAATAATGTGTCATTTTTGTATTCATTTTCATAGCTACTTTTTAAGTCCCCTTCGATATAATAGGTTTGACCTCTTAGTGCCTTTTGATACTTATTAAAATAGTGAACACTTTGCCTTGTCTCTGTGCTACCGGAACTACCATATAGAATAGTTTTTAGCTCTACTTTATCTATAATGCCACCTGCTTTGAACAGTAAGTCTTTGCTTAGAGTTAGTCTGCTTGAGATATTCTGCCCTATCGATACATTTATAAATGTAACTGACACTAAACAATAAATTAATAATATGGTTTTTGGATGCATCATAAAATATTTTAAATCAAAACCAACATTCATTTATCTGTTCCGATTTCCTGCGCAGTTGTTTTGAAGGTATATAATCATCTGTTTTTGAAGTCGCGTTTTTACGACCCTAATTCAATTCTCGTATATTATAATTATAAAATTTAAATGAACTTTCTTTGAACCCCATTTTTTCATAGAGGGTTTGAGCGGGATTATCTTTTGCGGTACTTAAAGAAATTCTAACACACTCGTCTCTTTCTGCAATTTCTATACTCTCGTTTATTAATAATTTGGCTATCCCTTGTTTCCTTTCAGTTTCTATAACATAAAGATCATTTAATACATATGCTTTTCTTAACGAAGCGGATGAAAAAGTAGGGTAGAGCTGGGTAAATCCGATAATATTTCCATTTCTTTCTGCATAGAGTAAGATTGACTCATTGCCTTCAAGTCTTTCGCGTAAGAAATCTATTGTTCTTTGGATATCTTTTTCCATTCCGTAGAATTCCCGATATAGCGAAAAAATAGGTTCTATTTTAATAGCGTCATTTGCGGACGCAAGTTTTATTGCAATATCTTTCATAATTATAATTTTTTTAAGAACAATTGATTCCAGCACCCTTATTGCTAATATCTGAGAGTATCGCATTTTGCGACCATAGATCGGAGTCATATTCTTCTTTATTTAACTAAAACATAAATGTTGGTAAAGAAAAATAACTATTCGACATTTTTCCGTACGCCGACATGGCATTTACGTTGGGTTTTTTATTTCAAGTATTTCCGCAAATCCTAACGTCCTTGCCGCCTCATTTATAAACCATTTTTGACCAACCCTAATGAACGTTTCAATTTTAGGAACTTTTAAAAATCTAACTGTCACGATTTTAGTTTCGCCAGGTTCTATCAATTCCTGGTCATCAAACTGTATGTCACCGATGTAAGTTTCAATGTTTCTTAAATCCTCCGGTAGTTCAAATACGTGATTAGGTCTATAACCTGATTTGAAACCGAATTTTCTTCCACCTTCTTCTGCAGTTTTCATCGTGACTTTTGCTTTCACAATTATTAAATCGTTTCGTTTTTCGTCCATAAGATTGGATATAATTTCAAATATATGCATTGCTAGCATATTTCATGATGAGATCACATCTTATGGTTCGTTGATTGATGGCTTAGAAGACCGATAATTAATATAAAATATCTGGATGCGTATTTCAGACTTTGCAACGATTGATAAATCTAACCAAATTACTAACTTTGCTTTATGCACACCTGCCCGACATACCACAAAGCACAGTTGCGCGAATTGGCTTCGTTGGTGTCGCATGCAGCATTTAAAAAGCTATCAACCAGTAGTAATCAGTCCTCCTATATCCGGAGGATGAAGAAATATGCAGGGTGGGAAAGCCTTGTGCAAGACAAGCCCGCTCGGCTCGGTGATTTGATAGCCTATTCCTATAATCTTCTGGAACAACATTATCGGCACGAGTATATTTATAAGAACAAACTTTTAAATGATTACGTGCTAAAATACTATGCTCTGGAGGATACTATCTTGCTGAACGAATTCCGGATAGGGCAGTCTATTGCTGATACGGTTTTAATCAACGGTACGAACAAGGTGTTTGAAATCAAGACAGAGCTCGATACACCTGAACGCCTGCATAACCAACTTGCTGACTATTATAAAGCGTTCACGGAAGTTTATCTGTTTACACATGTGTCACTGTTAGAAAAATATCTTCGTATCCTTCCATCGCATGTTGGCGTGTTGGTGTATACAGAAGAAGGTGAAGTTGTCGAGTATCGCAGTTCCCAAAACCATTGCGAAGAACTGGATGCATCTTTTATGATGGCTTCCCTACGTAAACCAGAATACACAAAACTCCTGAAACAGCTGGTGGGTTTCGTGCCTTCCGTCACGCCGGCGTTTTTCTACCGGTCATGTTTAGCTGTTTTACAGGAACTTCCCGTTGACGATGTTAGAATTGCCTATCACAATATTCTTAAGGGGAGGATTAATTCACAAACGAATCTATATCTGTCCGAAGGCGCAGTGCCCCCATACTTAAATTTTTCGTTCTACCAGCAGAAATTCGATAAAAAGTCGTATCTTACTATCGTTAATAATTTAAGTAAGAACCTTTTATAATGTGTATTCATCCACTTGTTTGCCTCGCATAACAAGTTTTGTGAAAGAATCAATAACTTTGCATTATGGCAGTAACGGTACCAGTCAACGAAAATATCATTACATGGGCATTATCCCGTGCAGGATATGATATAACTGGATTTTCTCTAAAATATCCGACACTGAAAGTTGATAGGTGGTTGCAAGGAGATAAACAGCCTACGGTTAAACAGCTAGAAGCATTTTCCAAAAAAGTCCATGTGCCTTTCGGTTACATGTTTCTGCAAGAACCACCCAATGAATCTATTGACTTTCCTTTTTTCCGTACGGGAAAGCCCAATCCCACCTATCAGGTGAGTCCGAATGTTTACGATAGTATACTGGAATTAACCCGTAGACAGGAATGGCTGCGCGAATATCTTGTCCAACTAGAAGTTAGGCCTTTGGATTATGTAGGCAAGTTCGATCAGAATACACCAGTTGAGCAGATTGTTCAAGATCTTCGTAACCAGCTAAATCTGCGAGCAGGATGGACACTTGCTTTTGCTACTTGGGAGGAAACACTTACACAGCTTATTGATACCATAGAGCGGATAGGTATTATTGTCGTGCAGAATGGCGTAGTGGGTAACAATACCCATCGGTCTATACCAGTTGATGAGTGCAGGGGTTTTGTATTGGTCGATGAATATGTGCCCTTTTTGTTTGTCAATAATGCGGATGCGAAAGCTGCACAACTATTTACATTGGTACATGAGCTAGTACACGTGTGGTTGGGTAAAAGTGCGGGTTTTAATCAAGATCAACTCTTGCCAGCTGATGATCCTACCGAATTGTTATGTGACCAAGTTGCTGCTGAATTTTTAGTTCCTGCTCATCTACTATCTGATGTCTGGACTGGCGTCGCCGATATTCGTATGCTGGCCACCCGTTTCAAGGTGAGTCCCATCGTCATCGCACGTAGGGCGTTGGATCTTGGATTGCTTGTTAGGGCAGCATTTTTTAATTTCTACAATCAGTATATGGAAGCCGCTCGCCTCAAGAAAGAGCAGCAAGCGGGTGGTGGAGATTTCTATCGTACCAACAAGCGTAGGATAAGTCCTACTTTTGCCAGTTATGTCGATAGCGCTGTTAAAAGCGGGGCATTGACCTACAAAGATGCATTCAAATTGACAGGACTGTTTGGCGATGTATACACCAATTTTATTAATGAAGTAGTCATCAAATGATAGCGCATATAGACGCATCGTATGCATTGCCCTTTTTGACGTTTCATTTGTTTTCGCCCAATCTAACTATCGATGCCCAACTGTTTTTCGATTTGATTTAGATTTTTATGTGTTATAGTAGTATAAAGATTATACCCCTTCTTCTCGTTTTTCCAGTGATTAAAATAGATGATTACGTTCGTGTATGAACTTTCGTAATTCAAATTTTTGTAGTTTAGAATACTGTTTTTGATTTTATAAGGCATATCTTCGTATATAGCTACAAAGTATAGATCTTTTAGAATGCCTAAGAACCTCATAAGGTCTTCGATTCTGGACGAATCATAGCAGGTAAGATGAAGTTTGAGTTGTTGAACAACATGCTTATTCCCTTTTATCGAATAACTACATATGCCTGCCATAAAACTATCATCCAATTTAAGATTTTTTGACTTTCCTTCCCATATGTCTCCGAGGTTGGAGTTATAGTCTTTTATGTGGAGTTTTTTGTTAGTTAAAAATTGTTTTGCATCAATTGGAGTCCAGCCCTCTAGTTCGGGATGCTGCGGTGGCGTATTTTCCTCGATCTGTAATAATCGAATGTTTCTCATAGAGCTCCATAGCTCCTCCTTCAGATTTATGTATACAAAGCTATTTCGCCACCTAATAGCACCTTTGATGTTAAAGTTAAAATATAGTAGCGCTCCAAAAAGCATTTTGTAGTAGTGCGTAGTGCTTTTAGATTCACGTTTCAAAGAATTTGCAATCTCTTCATATTGTATAGTTAGGTTTAATAATGCTAAAAAGGGACTAAATAGTAACGTTAGTAGTATAGGAAGAAAGAATTCTTTTGCCTTCTGTAAGGTTAAGTATGATTGATAGTTTATGAATATATCTCGTAGTACGTACCCCAATAAAAAGATACTAGCAATTTTTCCCATCACTTCCAGTGCTTTTCCTATCTTTTCATGCTCTTTTTTATGCTTTGAAACCGCATGCATTCCGCCCAAGAAAAACAATATGGGAATTGCAATAAATTCAAGCCAAAAAGCGAATACAGTTAGATTTAAAATAAACGATAAGAACGCAGCTATCTTTATACTATCTCTAAAAGTGTCTTTCAGAAAAACTAATGGATCATTATTCGTAGCGATTCGGAACATTAGTGATGTACCGGTCAAGATCAACCAAAAAACAGTGTCCTTGATCAATGAGTTGTCCCAAAAATTGAAATTCTCAAGGATGTTTATCATTAGTATAATGTAGCCTATTGTAGCTATATATGCAATGTTAAACTTCCAGTTAAAGAGAGAGTTAAAGATACTCCAGACAGACTTTCTTAGTTTTGAGCTTAACATCACTAAGCAAAAGGCAACCAACAACCAGGTTATGTAAGCGAGCTCACGGTTATTGATTGATGACATCAATTGATTGAAAACTAAATGTGATTCTATGTCAAATATTTTCTTCAACGTAATATTATTTTTTTTCGACTTCCTCTAATGAAATTCTATCGGTCAAAATTGTTTTCTTGCCGGAGCTGATTATTAGATTGATCTGATTCAAATGGCATTTTTTTGTCTTTTTTGTTGATCCGCATGGACACATGGAGTTTCTATCAATTTTCGTATCTTGGCTTAGTCGTTGTAGTACTTTCAGTACCTCATATATTGAGGTAAATCCAAGATCTTCTATGTAATACTGTAAAATACCCTCATTCGAATGTTTGTATTCGCCATTTGCATATTCCTTGTGATATTTTTTGTAAAGTTGATTGGCGAAATAACTGTATACTTTTTTCCTGACAAATTCAAGTATGTTTATTCCTCTTTTTGCTTCTACCTTCAAACGGTTGTTTATATCCACACAACATTCACCTTTGTCGTCTATATGCCAATCTGGATGCCTTTTAATATGGTTGCTTTTTTCAAAAACTTTAGGGATACAATGGGGGTAGCTTTTGGGGACTTTGATAATAATATCAAAAGTCTCCCAATATGCATTTGCTGTATCTTGTATATCAATTTTTCCCTCGATTTGCCAAAATGGACAGCTCTTTGATGTTCGAAAACTTAATTTGGGAAAATATCTTACTACAGATTTAAAGTCCTTTTCAAAAGAAGCCATTTCTATTTGTTCAAGTATGGTTTATTTGTTTCCGCAATTGGTTTTAGATATGTCGGGTTGTTTAAAGTTTTAGATTTAATGCTGATGCGTCCTGTATAGGGATCCGTTACTACGAAATCGAGTGTTTTTAGATATTTATCCCAACGAAAATCATATTGGGTATATCTAAAAGATTCTTCGGGTATTTGGAATATGTATCGATCGGCATTGTTCATTGTTCGGCTGGCAACGGTGCTATAAAAATCGTCAGATATTTTGGATTCGGTCACCATATTTTCTCCGATCACAATACCATTACTTTCTGCGTAACTTTGCATTTTACTAGCAAGGCTGGTGTGTAGGCTGAAAGTCGTCACTTCGCTGATTTCGCCAGTACCTGCCATCGCCCAAGTTACGTCTTCATCATATCCTAGATCAATGCCGATTCTGGTAAATATTTTTTCAATTCCTTGTTCCAAAAACAGCTCTTTTAGGTCATTTTTCACGAAGTAGGTAAATATGGTTGCAGCTTTGAGTGCATTCTTTGATGCGGTTTCTAGATTGATTTCTTTGCCGCCGAAATAAACAAATGCACCGTCGCCTTGTAACCGATGTACGTATCCACCAAAAATTAAACATGTATGTATGGCAGCTCTTTGTATTGTGTTCTGGATGATAACTATTGTAGGGTTTGAGTATTTTTTGAAAAGATTGGTAGACCCTTTTATGTCGATAAACATAGATACAATAGCTGAATCCTCTATATTTTCAGTTCCTTTTAGATGTGCAAAATCCGGGTGAAGCCCTAAACGTTGATTGAGTTTTCTCTCCGGAACTTGAATCATAAGGTCCTGAAGACTTGGCAGTATTCCGTTTTCTGAAGCCGAGAATGTTTGATAACTCATACTGTTTTTTACTAGGCTTTTTCTCTCTTTTTTTGAGTAGTTCTCATATAGCCTATCTGTCTGTATCGCCTGTTTAATTGTGTTTAAATAGTCGTTATAAATATTCATATTAAAATTATTTTAGATTAATGATTATATAAATGAATAGGGCGAAGACAGTCGCGAACTGTGTGAGAATCAAGTATCCTGCATATTTTAGTTTATCATATTTTTTTACTAAACCACAGGATAAAATGTGTGTTTGGTTTCGAAGATCATCCAACTCGTCTTCGTAACTGATGGTCTGAGATTTTTTGCAAAAATCTTCATCTAGTCTTGCAGCTACACCCCCGAAATAATAAATTGATTTTGAGTTTTTACTCAAGTAGGGTACGGATGAGTAGATTATTAAGGTCATTGTAATCAACCCTAATAGGATAGGCAAGATATACATGAATTTGAATATTATAGTGTAGTCAAGTAAGGGGTCGAGTTGCGTATAACCGGCAAGAAGGCCTCCTACTAAAAACGTGGTGAGTGTAAGATAAACTGTACTTTTGCTATTTAGGCTATCAAAGTAATGGTCATACCTGTGGATGCAAAACTCCAATCGATCTCTTTCGGTTTTTTCTCTTTCGTCGTTAGTCATATTTAATTATTTATTTCTGGTTTACAAAATGTATTCCATTTGTTAATTTTGTAAACTATATAGTGTTTTTAGGTGATTGATTTATATTGTACTCTGAAATATTGTCATGTATATTTTGAGTATGATATTCTGTCATGACAATGTTACATTATTTTGTTACATTTAACATTTTTTATGATGATATGTAAACCATTTGATGTATTTTTGGTCTATACCAAGAAAAAGGATAAAAGATGAAAGCGGTATTTGCAGAACGTTTTAAGTCTGCCCGTTTAATGAATGGATTTTCATTACAGGAATTGGCAGATGCGTTGGAAAATAAAGTCACCCGTCAGGCACTGCACCGATACGAAAAAGGAGAGGTCGTTCCTGATAGTGAAAAAATTGGCTGGTTGAGTAAGGTCATGGGTGTAACTCCAGACTATTTTTTTCGGTCTACTAAAGTAGAACTGGGCGACGTCGAGTATAGAAAACTCGACAAGATGTCTTCAAAAGAGGCGGTTGCCATTAAAGAAAAGACTAAGGAATACCTTTCTAGGTATTTGGAGTTAGAAGAGATCTTGGGTCTACCCACTGAATTTGTCAACCCTTTGACAGATTTCCACAATGTTACTTCTTATGAGCAGGTTAATCAAGCAGCAAAAGCATTACGTGAGGCGTGGGATTTAGGTTTAGGACCGATATTTAATATCGTTGAGCTTTTAGAGGATAAGCATATCAAGGTTGTCAAGCTCAAAGTGGATGATGATTTTGATGGATTACAGACTTATGTCAATCAGACTATTCCGGTGGTAGCTTATAATACTAAAAAGACCAATAAACCGGATCGTATCCGATTCACTTTACTTCACGAAGTGGCTCATTTATTACTGCACTTTGGCAAAGTGACCGAAAAGCAAAAAGAAAATCTATGCCATCAGTTTGCAGGTGCTATGTTACTTCCAGAAGAAACTATTAGAGAAGAATTAGGTCAGCATCGTACTAAGCTGTCGCCTCAAGAACTTGGCAATATTAAGAAGCAGTATGGGATTTCGATGCAGGCTATTATTATGCGTGCAAAAGATTGCAGGATTATCAATGAGCATTATACCAAGCAATTGTTTTTCTTCTTTAAGCAAATGGATTGGCGTATAGACGAACCTGTGGACTATGAAGGAGTAGAACAATCCAATCGTTTTGAACAACTCCTGTTTAGAGCGTTGGCAGAAGAACAGATTTCGATGTCCAAAGCGGCTGTCTTAAATAATCAACCATTGGCAGAGTTTAAAAAGCAACAACTGATTTTCTAGATTCTAAGTTTTGGTATGGTCAAGTTGAAGTTAGTTGTCACTGATGCCTGTATTTTTATAGACCTTTATGATCTGGATTTGGTCGGAGTTTTTTTCGATTTAGACATAGAGGTACACACCACTTCTGCCGTTATGTTTGAGCTGTATCATGATCAGAGTCAGGTGTTGAAGGCCTATCAATCTGTCGGTCGATTGACCGTGCATAATCTCGTGGAGTCTGATTTTGACGAAATCTATGCAGCTTCTTATTCCAGGGCATTGTCCGAAGCCGACAAATCAGTTTTACATATCGCGGCAAAGATTAATGCTTGTGTTTTGAGCAGTGATAAGGCGGTGCGTAACTGTGCTAAGAATAAGGATATTGATTATCATGGTATGCTCTGGATATTTGATCGCTTGGTAGAGTTGAAGTTATTATCCCGAAAACAAGCAGCCTCTAAATTGAAACAGCTTGTTGCTACAAACTTCATTTATCAAAATAATAAACGGCTCATGAACGAGATTAGCAAACGCCTCAAGGCTTGGAATGTTTGATTTTATTTAGCTTTCCTGTCTGGTAACTGTTTGATTATATTCCGTATGTGTGCCGATAAACTCATTTTACAAATGACACATATTATTTGTTAGCATCAAGTTTTTTAGACTAAATTTTCTGCTAAGGCTGGCAACAGTGTTCACCGCCATATATTATACGCGATAGCCGCCCAATTTGTTTTTACATCACTTAGCGTAGTTGTCGGCGCGTTACCTCACACGCAGTTTCCGCCTTTTTTTTCTACATTCCCCGATATACCTATACTATCCATTTTACGGTTTTCCGTATTGCTCGTATCTCGTACCGCGGTACCTTTGTTAGCAGACACAATACCGTACACTTTATGAAAATGAAAATCACTTATGAAACAAAAGAGGCTTCCAATCCGACACGTTTAGTAGCACTTTGTCAGCTATACAAATATGGAGATAAGTCTTCACGGCTCTTTGAAATCTCAAATACTTTAATTATTTTAGAGACAGATTATTAACCGTAATTCAATTTAATCCATCTAAAATATTAAACCAAATACTAAGGCGTGGAAGATAAAACGATAACCGATCATCAGCTTGCTGGTGCTTATCTGATCAAACAAACGAACCAGATCTATATCTTAGATATAATACATTCACACGAATTTGAAAAATTCATGCCAGATCAAATTATTATGGTTAACAAAGTATAAATCTAATTAAATGGCAATTAAGATCCTTCATACAGCAGACTGGCACATAGGTCAATTGTTTCACGAATACGACCGAACCTACGAACATCAACGATTCTTAGACTGGTTGGTGCATATTCTCGAAACAGAACAAATTGATGTATTGCTGGTTAGTGGAGATGTTTTTGATATTTCGAACCCAGCAGCGGCATCAATAAAAATGTTCTACACATTTTTGAACCAAGCTACAAGAGCGAACCCAGATTTGCAGATTATTATTACCGCAGGGAATCATGACTCAGCTTCCCGTTTAGAAGCACCTAAACCACTTCTAGAATCCTCTAATGTGCATATTATAGGTGTGGTCGAAAGAGATGAGGACGGAGAAATAGATTATAAAAAGATGGCCGTACCGTTGCACGATGCATCGGGAACAACCTGTGCATGGTGTCTTGCGGTTCCGTTTCTACGCATGGGCGACTATCCATCAATTCCAGATTGTACAAATCCATATACAGAAGGAGTAAGCGCATTATATAGCGAAGCCTTCGATTATATTCAGCAGAACAAAGAAAATAAGCAATCTATCATCGCTATGGGGCATTTGCATGCGCAGCAGGCCGAAGTGACCGATCTCGATAAAGCGGAGCGCCTTATCATGGGAGGAGTAGAGAGTATTTCCGCAAATGCATTTAATCCTGAAATTAAATACGTTGCCTTAGGTCATATCCACAAGGCGCAACGCATAGGAGGGAAGGATCATATCCGCTATTCCGGAAGTCCGCTTCCGATGTCTTTTTCTGAGCTAAACTATAAACACCAAGTTATCATCTTTGACTTGGATTCGGAGATCCATAACCTGAGGTCGATTGAAGTCCCATTATTTGTTCCACTTCAAAGAGTTCCGTTTAATGCCCAACCATTGCCGGAAGTCCTTATGCTGTTAGAACAATTGCCTGCAAAGGGTGGTATGGTAGAAAAAACACCTTATTTAGAAGTGCGTATACTACTCGATGGCCCCGAACCAGCTTTACGACACAAAATAGAAACAGCCTTAATAGGCAAGAATGTAAGACTCGCCAAGATTGATGTAAAATACCCTACCTCCACTAGTGAAGGAGCTGAATTCGTTACTCAAGAAATGCTCCAGGAACTACAACCTATAGATGTGTTTGCTAAAGTCTATCAGTCCCGATACAGCACTGAGGTGCCAACCGATATCATGCAATTGTTTCAGCAAGTAGCCCAAGAAGTAAATCAAGCCGGAGAATAAGATGAAGATATTAGCTATTCGAATTAAAAACTTAGCCTCGTTAGAAGGACAGACTGAGATAGATTTCACCTCCGAGCCACTGTGCTCTGCTGGGATTTTCGCTATCACTGGATCAACAGGTGCGGGCAAGTCCACCATCCTTGATGCACTATGTCTTGCCCTATATGGCAAAACACCTCGATATCTTCAAGCAAAAGAGGTAGGTATAGAAATTCACGACGTTCAGGGTAACAAGATCAGCCAAGGCGATGTGCGAGGTATCTTGCGGGATGGCACTGCCGAAGGATTTGCAGAGGTGGATTTTGTAGGCATCGACGGGCAACAATACCGTAGCACGTGGAGTGTACGTCGAGCGAGAAATAAAGCCGACGGGAGCATTCAGGCCGACTCGATCGTATTAAAAAACATCACATCACATATCGATATACCGGGTAAGAAAGTAGAAACCTATAAAGAAATAGAGCGGTTGGTAGGGTTAAACTTTGAGCAGTTTACGCGTTCTGTATTACTGGCTCAAGGCGATTTTACAGCCTTCATGAGAGCCAGCAAGGATGAAAAATCGTCCCTCCTAGAGAAACTTACCGGTACACACATCTATTCCGAAATATCGAAAAGGATATACGATAATTATAAACTGGAAGAACAGCAGCTTCGTGACCTTAATTTCCGAAAAGAAGGCATCGAAATTCTTACCGAAGAAGAAACACAATCTTTGCATGAGGAACGATTACAGCTAGAGGCAGATATCAAGATAAAGGAAAAAGAAATAGAATACCTCACAACAGAAATTAACTGGCATGAGGAGCTTGCGAAGTTGGGCACAGCACAGCATAGCGCCCATATTCTTTTACAACAAGCTGTAGACGCAAAAGAGAATTCTAGAGACCGGAAACAAAAGCTATTTCATACTGAACAAGCCCAAAAAACAAGAAGCTGGTCAGACACTCTGAAACATGCACAGCAACAGAAGGGAGATAAGAAAGCCACTCTCACGACATTAAAAGAATCCATAGCGCAGCTGGATAGTCAAAAGTTAACACTAGACGCACAACTAGCAACGTTGGAAACAGATCTAAAAGCAAAAAATAATG
This sequence comes from Sphingobacterium chuzhouense, assembly GCF_014692525.1. Taxonomy (GTDB): domain Bacteria; phylum Bacteroidota; class Bacteroidia; order Sphingobacteriales; family Sphingobacteriaceae; genus Sphingobacterium; species Sphingobacterium chuzhouense. The sequence goes on along the minus strand of NZ_JACNYL010000002.1, from coordinate 948,623 downwards.
CGTTTAATGATGCAGCTCCGTTATTGGCCGAAGCTAGAAGACTTGATACCCTCCTTTTAGAAAAAAGAGATCAATTGGTGAAAGCCAAAGAAGATGCAGATGTAGCTTCCTTGAAAAGCAGCGAACAAGAGAAAGCGGTCGAGGATAAACAAGCAGCCCTTACCAAACTTTTGCTTGAGATAGAGAAGCTTGAAGCATGGAAGGTAGAAAATATAGATCGCAGACCCATCGCTGAAAATAGAGAGATCATTCTATCAAAGTTACAGGATGCCCATAAGCTTTTGGAAGCACTGCAGTCAGCCGTCGACGAACTTGCAGGATTACAGCAAAAAATTACTAAAGGAGAGACGGAAAAGGGTGAGCTCGAAACTTTACTCCGCAAGCACAGGCAAGGATGGGACGATCTCAAAAAGCAATACGATGCGCAATCCAGTGCATTATCCCTTGTCGCTATCGAATCCCTCAGTAAAGAAAAGGAAGAAACTGATCGTGCTGTTGAAGATATCATACAAGCTCAAGCTAGTTGGCAATTGCTTTATAAAGAGATGGAGGACTATGAGCGATTGACAAGGAAACAGTTAAAAGACCAGGCGGATTATGAGGCTAAGAAAGAGCGATTGCAAGCGCTTAGCCAACAGCTCGCCAGTGAAAATGTACAGAAAGAAATATCCGCCCAACTTTTACAGAAAGCCCGTTTGGCAGCTTCTGAAAATGTAGAAGCATTAAGAGCTACACTTGTTGATCATGAACCCTGTCCAGTATGCGGTAGTGAGGATCATCCTTACGCGCTGCACAATCCGCAGTTGGATAATGTATTAGCGACGCTTGAAGCTACTCATCTAGAAAATGAACAAACATATCTCCATACTTATCGTCGACATAATGCATTGGAGCAGGAATGTCAAAGCTTACAGCTCACCATGCAGGGGCAAAGTGAAGAAATTACTACGAAAAAATCCGCACTAGACGGTCTTATTCACCAATGGGAAAGCAGCACTGTCGGAAAAGAAAGTTTGGGGATCAGCGATGCTACCAAAGCACAATGGATCGATGAAAAAATCGAATCGCTTAGAACAACTCAAAGCAATTTGCACGCGCAGGCTCAAGCTTACCACGCTCAAAAAGGAGAATTAGAGTTTGTTAAAGCCAAACTCGACCAATTAAAGGAATCTATCGATGGCTGCAACGGACAACTAAAAGACAAGGTGTCTGCATTGGCCCTTTATCAGGAACAGCGACAGAATCAAACTATAAAAAGGGAAACCGCTCGCCTCGCCATCTGCGACGTAGAAGAATTGCTTAGTCCTCATTTCAATTTTCCTGACTGGATGGAGAATTGGAAAAAGGCACCAGCACCGTTCTTAGATCGTATCAATACATTCGCGACCAGATGGAAAGATAGTACCGATAAACTGGAAGAAAACAACCGCCAACATGCAATTCTGGTGGCAACGCTCCAGGAACTGGAAAGTCAGGCCAAAAAGCTGATAAGCGACAGTTCCGACAAACGGGCGGTGCACACCCTACAGTATAAAAACTATAAGGAGTTAGAAATCCAGCGGCAGGCTATTTTCCGTGGCCAAAGCGCAGAGGATATTGAGGTACAATTAAAGCAGGCCCTAACAGAGGCTCAGCAGCAGCTCGAGGACTTGAAAAAAGTACGACAACAATTAAGCATAGATATTACTAGAGCCATTACGCAGCAGGAAGAATTAATTGCTACAATAGAAGTATTGGAAACAGATACCACGGCTGCGATTAAAAAAATGCAAAACTGGCTTGACAGTTATAACCTACAGCATAGCTTAACATTAACTATGGATATGCTCCATGAATTACTTTCATTACCGAGCGACTGGATCGACAGGGAGCGCGCTGCGTTACAGATAATAGAAGAGGAGGTAATGAAGGGTAGATCCATCTTCAACGAACGAACGCATCAACTGGAAACGCATAAACAAAAAAGTTTATCCGAACGACCGTTGGATGAACTCAATGCATTGATCGTAGCCACAAGAACAGATGCAGAGCAAAACAAACAGACTAGGGGCGAAATTGCGTTTAAACTACAGCAAGATAAGTCCAATAAAGAACGCATTGGCGAATTATTAAAAAGCATAGCTGTGCAGACAAACATATCAGAACGTTGGGGCAAGCTTAATGAAATTATAGGTTCCGCCGATGGTAAGAAATTTCGGCAAATTGCGCAGGAATATACGCTTGATGTCTTGCTTGGCTATGCTAATATACACCTCCAAGTACTGACCAATCGATACAAGATAGAGCGTATACCGACAACACTTGGCCTACAAGTGGTCGATCAGGATATGGGTGATGAAGTACGTACCGTCTATTCGCTATCGGGTGGTGAATCATTTTTGGTATCGCTGGCTTTAGCTTTAGGGCTCGCGTCGCTTTCATCCAGTCGCATGAAAGTAGAATCCTTATTCATTGACGAAGGTTTCGGTTCGTTAGATCCTACGACACTCAATATTGCTATGGATGCTTTGGAAAGATTGCACAATCAGGGCCGCAAAGTGGGTGTCATCTCCCATGTGCAGGAAATGACGGAAAGAATTCCAGTACAGATTATGGTGAGCAAGCAGCAAAGTGGGAAGAGTAAGGTGGAACTAACAAGCGTATGAAAAAAATATTGATATATGATGTCTTTGGTATGCCCATTCCGGACTGGCTATCCAATATCAGTCCTCGCTACGCTATAGGCTCTACACTAATGTCCCTCACGTGGCGTACACATCAACAATCAATTATAAATTAACTATTTAAAGAAACAACAGTATGGCTAAATTCAATTTTTTAAATCTTGACCAAAATGTAAGGTCACTCATGTTATCCGAAATCAATGCCGACATTGAAACTGATAACTTTTATGTTAGCGAACGTTTAAACAACACAGGCAAAGAAAACTATGCTAGTTTTCTAATCGATTCTGTCACAAACAGCGACGAAGAAGCCTTTGAAGCACTTGTAGACTTAGCAACACACTTTAATCCTACATATCTAAGGCAAGGTAAGCCCGTGAAAATGCCTTCCAATGCATCATCGCTACTATGCCAAAGCGAATTTAATCGGTATTATATAAGAGCAGTTTGTGCCCATGCTATTGCCAATGACATCAGTGAAGTAGAAATATATAGAGCTAGAGAATCAAGCTGGTCGAGACCAGAATCTGAGGCAAAGATTGGCAATAAGATATCCGCTCAAGATTTATTGGATGATCTGAGATCTTCTGTAGGTGTTGAGCCAAAGCTGATGCCGGAAGTAAACTCAGGATTGAGTGTTAAAATAATCATATAATATCATTTATTCCTTTTACTAGTCAATTATGATACAAAAAATAGCTAAGCTAAAGAACGTAGGAATATTTGAAAACTTTACGGCAGATTCTAGTTTGTCAGACTTTAAAAAATTCAATTTATTTTACGGATGGAACGGTAGCGGTAAGACTACCATTTCACGTTTCTTAAATTCTGTAGAGCGTGAAAATTTCCTCACGGATTTTCAAAGTGGTGAATATGAAATTCAACTTGCAGATAGGAAGGTTACTCATAAATCCAACTCTTCACTCCCATTTAAACTGTATGTTTTCAACCAAGAGTTTATAAATAATAATATTGATTGGAACAAAAATGGAGCAAAAAGCATAGTAGTCATTTCAGAATCAAAGATTGAAGAGAGAAACCAGTATATGCTTCTTAAAGATAAAAAAATACCGGAGCAAAACCGGAAAGTACAAGCTGCTACCGAGAAATTAAATAATAGCAATAAAGAAGTTGAAGCATTTTTAACAGCTGAAGCAAAGTCAATCAAGCAGTCTTTTCAGGTAATCGATACAGGTGATAGTTATTTTGTTAGTTATGACAAGAGGAAGTTGAGGAACTTTATTGATAATAAGCGATCGAAAATATTAGCCCCAGAATCAGTACTGTCTTCAGAAGATCTAATACTTTTACATAAAAAAGTAAAGCCAATAGAAAAGTCTATTATTGAAGATTCGTATACCTTGATTGATGTTGATAAAATTGATCAAGCGAGAATAAAAATCAATCAATTATTGAATATAGCATTGATTGATACTTCTATTGATAGACTGAACAATAATAGAGATATTAATGAGTGGGTTAAGTTGGGCGTCCAAATACATAAGGCTCATGAAAGTACTAATTGTGAGTATTGTGGAGAGATGATATCCGCTGTAAGATTAAAGGAATTGAATCTCCATTTCAGTGATCTTTACTTAGATACTGTCTCAAAAATTAATAGTGCTATTAACTGGTTAACAGGCCTTTTTCCTGATTTATTTTTTCATGATAAAGGGCTTCTTTTTGAAGAATTGTGTATCGATTATACTTCTTATGTTGAAGAAGTAAAGGTGGATTTTGAGGCATTGAAATTGGGTGCTGAAGAATGGCTAAACAACTTACAGAGGAAAGCAGATAACCCGTTTTTCAATGATTTTGCCGATCAAATTGATTTAGGAGGTAAAGTTCAAAAATTCAATCAATCTCTTAATTCTTTAAAAGAGTTAATAAGAAAGCATAATGATAAAGTTGAAAGCTTTGATGAGCAATTAAAAATAGCTAAATCTCAATTAGAGTTGCATTATGTGGCAGAAAGCGTTTCGCAGAAGGGTTATTTCGATGTATTAGATAGAATTAGGTCGGAAACCCAGCTTCTTGATGCGGAAAAAAAAGTATTGGATTTGCTTATGCTAGAATTTAGTGACTTGGAAGCTATTTTGTCTGATGCTGCTTTGGCAGCAGATGAATTTAATGTTAATCTTCATAAGTTTTTAGGTAGAGCGGAGATTACTTTAGCATATGATAGTAAAGAGAAAGGATTTAAAATATATCGTGGTGCAGAAAAAAAGCATGCGACAAACTTAAGTGAAGGGGAAAAGACAGCAATTGCGTTTACATATTTTATTGCTAAATTGAAAGAGAATGGAAATGAGATTAAGGATAGCATCCTTGTTATAGATGATCCAATCTCGAGCTTTGATTCAAATCATCTGTATCATTCCTTCGCTTGTTTAAGAGATATATGTGAGAAGGCAAAACAAGCCTTTATACTTACTCACAATTTTCAATATTTTAAATTAGTTCGTGACTGGCTTGTGCGTAAAAACGTAGATAAAGCAAAAGTCAAAGCAAGCTTTTATAGCATTGAATCTGGTCGCGAACTCCCACGTATTTCTATAATTAAGAATTGTCATGATTCCTTAATAAAGTATGGGTCTGAATACCATTTTATTTATTTGAAACTTAGAGAGCATAGATCTGATTCTACACTTGATCTCGCTTCAGCGTGTCTAGTGGCAAACTTATCTAGAAAAGTGTTAGAGTCGTTCTTGTCTTTCAAGTTTCCAAAAGGGAGAAATAGTTTTAAAGATCTTTTAGAGGCTGGACATCAGGATAGAATTCTTACTGAAAAAGTATATCGATTTATAAATAAGTATTCCCATGTGGACGGATACGATATAGATACGACGTCTATAGACAATTTACTTGCCGAAGGAAATAATATAGTTGATGAAGTGTTTAGAATCATTAAAGAGCAAGATAGTGACCACTATGCCGAAATGGAACAATTAGAATCTGCATAATGAGAAATATAGATAAGTATAAAGAAGATATAGATAAACTCTGTAAAATAGGAAAGAGATTGATGATGTCTATGCATTTTGAAACAACACCGATCGAAGCTGAGAAGGCTTACAGAGGTAGTTATGGAGATATGTATGAGGAAATCAAGAAGAATTTGCCGAATTTTAAGTTGGTATATCAAGAATGGTATTCGGAGGCTAAAGTTTTAATTAAACAGCTTCACTATGGAGAAAGAGAATCGAATAAGGATGATCTAGACGATTTAATTAATGGAGTGGATAAAATCATTAAAACAGTTTTTTAAACTAAGATCTCCTGATGTTGGTCCAGCTGTTAACAACAGTGTTGTGACCTTTTCTGGTTTATTTTCTTATACTAAAAGCCAGAAAAGAGATATTCAAAAAAGAACAGGTTACTATCAAACTAAAAAGGAAAAGTTCGTTGTAAATATAATTCAGAGCCAATATTATAAAGTGTTCAGGAAGTTTGTTTTAAACGACTGTCCTGAAGATTATCTAGAGATTTGTTCTCCAAACTCCTACAGTGTTTCTGTTGACGCAGGAAATGAATTTCAAGTGGAGGTTGAAAATATTAAATTATCGTTTTTTGATGATGAGATAGGGCTTGGTATATATAGCTTTAGTGTTCGCTCTGTTGAGTCGCTTTCTTTTAAAGAGTTTATTCAAATATTCGGTAGGTTTCGAAATTTAGATGCGAAAGTCGCTGTGGGGAGACGAGCTTTTTCAATACGGGAATTTATTGAATTAAATATGTTGAGATGCGAGAATAATCCGGTAACAAAGAACATAATTAAAATAGATGAAAAATCTGAGTTATACAATTATAGCGGATCGAAACTTAAGGCATTTATCGCTGTTGAGCTGACTGAATTTAATAAAGGTTATACTATTGATGAAGCATTATTTGAACTTGGTACTTTTACCGAATACTCAACATCAAAAAAAAATAAGAACTTGTATTCACCTTCCTCAGAGTACTTTGATTATATAGTTTCAAAGAAGATATCTGTTTTTAGTAATTGGTCGGCATTGGCGCTTTTTGATTCATTTGTTATTATAGGAAAGGAAAAATATTTGATTGATTCTACTAGAAAGACACTTAGCGATTCCTATTTTAAGATATTTATTTTTAATCTATATTCGAAATTCTATCTTTTTAAAGCGAATTCCAATTTGGGTAATGTTGAAGGAAAGCCTCACGATCACAAACTATACAGCTTTCTGAGAAAGTATAATATTACACATATATCCTATAATTTTTTACCAAATCTATTACATTCTAAAATAAGAGAAGCCCTGCAGATAGATTCGGAGTTAAAGTCGGTGAAATCTAAGATTGAGTTGATAGAAAGTCAAGCGAAAGAAAAAGAAACGAATTTGATTAACGTTGTTTTGTTATTTATCGCCGCATTTGGTATCATTTCGATTCTTTCCGACTTCCCAACGGTTTATGAAAATATTGTTAATGATGGAGAAAAAAAAATAGCGACTTTTATTGCTCTTGGAATAGTCCTCATCGCAATTGTAGGGGTAGTATGTTATTACAAAGTCTACAAAAGGAATTCAGGATAGATTTTATCGTATTTCAGTCCGCAGTATTTTATACCTAATTTTTAAAATTGGGAATCCCAGACATCATATCTAAGTAGTCTTTAGATGTGATGTCTGTGTGATTGGAATTCTTTAGTTTTGGGTGTAGCTACTAGCTAGGGTAAGATTACAATCATTATTCAAAAAGAAGCTAGCTACGTTACTCTTATTACTTAGATTATGCCTGAAAAGGTAGTAGAATCCATATTCCCGACATAATATTTTATGAATGTATCTAAAAGATTGTTCTGTTTTATTACATTAGTGGTCATCAATTCCAAAAGCATCATCCCATATTTGCGTTATTTGAACTCTTAGGCTTGAGGGTATTTTGTCATATGTATATACTTCCGGTACTTCGCGTCTGAGTCTTTTTCGTCGTTCCGAGTATAGGTCAAATATTGCCATGTAATAATAATGTAGATTTGTTACTATTCTGTTAATTTTATTTATCTCTTTCTTTGATTGCTTCGCGTGACTTTTCTGGAATCTTGAAATTATAAAATTCGTCTATTTGTTTTGGTTGAGAGATTAGTAACTCTGCGATTATATTTACGAAGTGGAACAATTTATATGCAGTTTCCCTATCATCTTTCAAATCTATTTTCCCTGGATGTACTGCATTGTTACCTACTACTCTAACGCTATCTAATGCCTTTTGCATTTTTTCAGGTAGACCTTTTTTCACTAAGTTAGATATATCACTGTTTATATTGTCACCTTTCTCTCCTAGATGTATGCATAGTTTTTGTATAATCAATCGTAATAGGGCAACGGCACCTCGAGGGGATAGTTCTACAATGTTTCGGGCTTCTTGAAAATCCTCAATAATATCTTCCGGCATGTCCATATTTGGGAGAGGAGCAACACCACTGAATGGATAAATCATTTTCTCATTTAACCATATCGTGTGTTGTCTGCAATGTGAACACATAGAGAAAGCTAGATGTTCAAGAACCCCTAGTCCATATCGATTGTCATGATACTTCACTTTAGTTCCTACACTCCATTCTTGTTCTGAAAATGCTCCGCAAAGGGGGCAATTGCACGCTGTTATTAGAAATTCAATAGGTGTATACGGTGTCATTATATTAATTAAATTGTAAGACTAATTAGTGTTTTCGATTCATTGAACCAATGAATTGTAACTCCCTTCTAAGATATTCATTTTTTTATACTATTATCCTGATCATACATGGCTTGCTGCAAGCCAGCCATTATCTAACCAAATTAAATACACCCCAGAAGAAGTATAATTTTGTAATTTAGTTGGGTTATTTTATCTTAGGTGTCGCAAAATGCGACACCCTAAATTTATTCTTTATATAGCTGTTCAAAAGCAATTTTTATGTTTTTACTTCTTGAAACGGCTATTGCATATACTTCCCATGCCAAGAAATCCGAGATCTCACGATTGAGAATTCGGCTCAGTCGTATATCTTCTATTTTTGCATCTTGGGCTACATCTTGCTGTAAAACTACAAATTGCTTTATGAAGGCCTTGTAATTATTGTCAATCTCGGTAGCTTCTACATCATCTTTTGATTTCTTTTTTTTGAAGTATTCTTCAAATGCAGTAGCTGTATCATTTTCGAAATTTTGCGATATCGCAGCCACTATATGATAAAAATCCAAACCTCGGATGGTTGTTATATCCTTACTAAGTGTTGAATCAAGTTTATCTAGAACTTTCTTCGGTAAATTAGCTGCCGATATTTTTTCTTTATAATTTACATTAATTTGTTTAATAAATCTCTCAAATTTCATTATAAATAGCTGAATTACAATTTGTTGAAATAAAAAGTATATTATGGATTCATTTTTCGCGTAACTATCTGTATATTTGTGTTGTTAAATAAAGTGACGACTTAATTGACATACTCATAAATGTGTGTCATAAACGATGTCTCTCTCGTCCGAAAAACCGCCAGTTTATCCAGCGAGAAGACCGTGGGTTCGCCATTCTATTGAATATTTATAACTTTGTATTATTCAATAGGGCGGACTTCACGTTAGTCTTTCGGTGGAAAATTCTAATCCTCGTGTAGGAATAGAAGAGGTTCCTGGCGGTACCATCGGTCGGAAGCAGTGTAGTTCGCTCTATTATTTCGTTAATAGACGTTCCTCCAAGTTTCACGAGTAGAACATCGTTCATCATAAACCAAAATATTATGAAAAGAACGATTTTAAACCACAGCGCGATTACCCAAAGCCATCTCAAAGAGGTGCCGCTTCACCAATCCCGTAAACAATCCTTAAAGAACGTTATTAAATCACCAGAATAAAAAGCCATAAGCAGATCGCAAAAGGTGAAGGGGGGCAAGGCACGCCTGCAAACGCAAATGAGGCTACTTTGCCCGGTCGTCCCACAAGGGACACATTTCACCCTATGTTTTCTGCTATACCGACCTCTAAACAAAATATGCACGATTGTTTGCATGGTTTCTTCGGTCAGTAATGGCATTTTAATTCGTCGCACAATAAAAATAGCGTTTACTTTCCAATCCTGCAAAATGATTTTGCGCATATTTCTCTTTTTTCGGAAGGAGAGGAGGTCGGTTCTTTTGATTATCAAGTTAGTATTAATCATAAAACCGATTAAAACATGCAGCAATTTTATGCTAATGGGCTCGCCATGCCCTCAAAAATGGACTGGAAGGAGGAGTGCCCCTTTATAGTACCTTCGGCAGCTCGTGGAACAGTTCCTGTCGATACGCCCCAAATTTGGGTACTGTTTTTAGCGTTTTGTAAGCCCTTTTTTAGAAAATGGGTTCACAAGTTGAAGATATGGGGTCACCTGTTTCTAACTCGTGTTCCCTTATTGGAAAAACGTGATCCCTTTTTGAAGAGAGGTGTCCCCCTTTTACTAAATAGGTGCTACAGTACACAAATAGGTGTTCCCTTTTTATCTTTATGTGATACCTTATTGGCAAAACGTATTCCCTTTTTCAGAAGATGTGATTACATTTTGGAGAAACGTGTTCCCTTTTTTGCTAAATGTGTTCCCTTATTGGGAAAACGTGATTCCATCTTAGGAAGAAGTGATCGCACGTTTATAATAAGTGAACGGTATCTAGCTACTTGTGTTCCCTTATCGGAAAAACGTGATCCCATTTTAGGAGAACGTGATCACACTTTTATAACAAGTGAACAGTATTTTGCTACTGGTGATCCCCTATTGGTAAAATGTGGTCCCTATTTCGCGACTTGTGTTCCCATGTCGGCAAAACGTACCACCGTTTGGCAAAAAAGGGATATCCAAATCTCAAAAATGGTTCACGGAGAGTCAATATGTGTTCCCAGAAAGCGAAAAACCATTCCCAAAAAAGCACTATTTTGTGTAATATCGTCACGAAAATCGCTACAAGCGTCCGACCCAATAACGACCCAAGCCCAACCTAAGAATGACCTAAGGATCACCCAAGAACGACCCAAGGTTGACCCTAGTTTGACCCAAGAAACAGCTAAGGATGACCTAAGCTTGACCCAACCACGACCCAGTCTAAGAACTGGTTATAGACAAGGATCACCCAAGGATGACACAACAAACACCCAAGAAACAGCTAATAATGACACAAGGAATGTACGGTTAGTGTACCGCGAGTGTACTGTTAGTGTACGGGTAGTGTACCGAAAAGGTACTAAAGAAGTACTAAAAAGGTACTGGAGAGCTACTAAAGATCCACTAAACGCATGTACCTCTTGTGTAGATCAGCAGTATAGTAAAAGTAGGAGAGTGGTAGAGCCAATGAGGAGCAAAGCCATACCATTGATGGCGGTATGGCTTTGTTTCATGTTGTTTAATCTATCAGACGCCTGGGCGCAGTCCGCGGAACCGCGGACTGCCGAAGGGCAAACCGAAATTAAACCGCTCAAGATAGGGGATACCATACCGGAGGAATTGTGGAAATTACCTTTGCAGGTGGTAAACCACCCGGATGGTAAGGATACGATCACACTGAACGACTACCGCGATAAGAAGCTTATTATACTGGATTTTTGGAGTAGCTGGTGCAGTAGTTGCATCAATTCTTTCCCCTCGCTAGATAGCATTCAAAACCAGTACGCAAATGATTTACAAATTCTACTGCTCAATCCTGCCTCCAGTAAGGATGATAGGACGCGTATTCTATATATCATGGAGAAAAGAGGAGATAGTGATCAGAAACGTTTCGGTGTTCCGAGTATCTATAAAGATGAAGTTATCGTAGATTATTTTCGGCCGAAAGTATACCCGCGTTTGATCTGGATAAATAGTACGGGGGTTGTGCTTGCCATTACAGGAAAGAGGGATCTAAATAGCGAAAATTTGCAACAGTTGTTGAAAGGGGAAGGAGGCTATAGCGATGGCAATTAAAATATTAGGTAATCTCCTGTCTATATGTATTTTGCTGTTGTCAGCGGTAGAAAGCCGGGCACAGACAGGTATTAAACGAATTTGGGGAGAGGTGATCGATGGCAAGACTGGGAAGGCCATTAACGGGGTTAATATGGGATTGGTGAAGAGCAAAACAAAATCTCAATCAGACGGTACAGGCGAATTTTACCTGTTGCTCCGATATTCCACGGACACGCTGGTGTTTTCCCATATAGATTATGACGAATATAAATGTCCAGTTAATGAGGCGACCGAGCTTCCTTTACTGGTAAAGCTGCACCCATCAACGAAAGTGATAGACGAGGTTGTTATCGAATCAGGTTTTCAGAGTATACCGAAAGAGCGGGCAACTGGCTCATACGCTACTATCGACAGTGCACTCTGGAACCAACGGGTGGGTACGAGCGTTTTGAGTAGGTTAGACGGCTTAACAAACGGGCTATTGACCAATAACTTAAATCCAGATAATCCCACTATACAGATTAGAGGTGTCTCTTCATTAGGGAATGAATCGATGAAGCCGTTGGTCATTTTGGATAATTTCCCCTATGAAGGAGATCTGGATGCCCTCAATCCAAACGATATTGAAACGATTTCTATATTACGGGATGCAGCAGCAGCTTCCATCTGGGGAGCAAGGGCGGGTAACGGTGTCATAGTCATTAAAAGTAAAACGGCGAAAACAGGGCAACGTATAGCGACCAACGTGTTGTCAAACATCACCGTTGCACCTCGTCCAAACCTATTTACTGCAAATCATATGCGTGTATCAGATTACGTGGACATGGAAAGGATGCTATATGAAAATGGATATTATTCAGCACGGTTTACGGCGTTAAACCGTCCGTCGATTCCGCTCGTAGCTGAGTTGATGGAGAAAAACAGATTGGGCGACTTGTCGGATGCTGATCTTGAAGGGCGGCTGCAAGCTTTAAAGCAGGAGGATTATCGGCAAGATATGCAAAACCATTTATATCGTGCATCCCGAAATCAGCAGTATGCTGTCAATATATCAGGAAGCACGGATAGGCTAAACTTTATATTGTCTTCTGGCTATGATAAGAATCTAGAACAGTTGGCTGGAAATTCGCTTCAACGGTTTAATTTGCGCTCCAATAACACACTCAAGATTTCCGATAACATAAGTATGCAGCTTGGTCTATGGATGGCCTTTCAGAATAACACCAATAATAGTCCGGGTGGATATGGCGATTTTCGTGGGATTTCTGGCTATGATAGACTCGTGGACCCATTAGGAGAGCCGCTTCCACTTGAAATTTACTATCGCCGTCTTTTTACGGATACGGCCGGACAAGGACAACTCTTAGATTGGAAGTACCGCCCGCTACAGGAACTTGCCCTATCGGATAATTCCGTAAAATCAAAAGATATCATGATCAACTGGGGAATGGATTACGATTGGAAATATGGACTTAGGGGAAGCGTAAAGTTTCAGAAGCAATTTGGAGACCGGAGGTCGGTTAACTTGCATCATAGCGATAGCTATTATACACGTAATTTGGTGAACAGGTTTACACAGATTAATGATGGTGTCGTTAATAATGTTATTCCTTTGGGAGCAATAAATGAGTCATCGCAGAACGCCAGCTCCTCATACAATATTAGGGCGCAGATAGATTTTAATCAGCGCTTTGGCAAACATGAGGTGAATGCTATCGTAGGATCGGAAATAAGGGATCTAAAAAATGAATCGGCAACGGATGTATTGTATGGTTATGATCAGGACAAGCTGACTTTTACAGCTATAGACGCTACGACACAGTACGCGAGTCTTTATAACTTATTTGGGTGGAACTATATTCCTTTTGGAGTGAATTTAAACCGGTATGTGAACAGGTTTATTTCAGCCTACGGTAATGCAGCCTATACGTATGATGACAAATATACCGTAACCGGAAGCATGCGAAAAGATGCTTCTAATTTATTTGGTGTTGCTACAAATCAAAAATGGAATCCTTTATGGTCTGTAGGTGGTTTATGGCATCTATCAAAAGAAGGGTTTTTTCAGCTTTCTACGGTACAAAAACTATCGGTTAGAGCAACTTATGGGTATAGTGGGAATATCCCGTCAAATGCAACGGCATTAACGCAAATCGACTATTATACGGGGGCGTGGAGTCCGGTCAATGAAAATTTTGCGACGATAGCCATGGGGCCTAATCCTTCGTTAAGATGGGAGGAGGTTAAAACTGTTAATTTGGGTATGGATTTCAGCCTATTCTCGAATAATAGACTACAGGGGAGCATTGAATATTATAAAAAACGATCAACTGATCTGTTCAATTCGACCAAGCTCGATCCTATAACTGGTATGTCCATACAACCTAAGAATTCGGCTTCCATTGATGGAAAAGGATGGGATATAAGTTTGTCTGCTGATATAATACAGCAAGAATTTAATTGGAATAGCCTATTATTATTCAGTTATGCAGACTTTAAAGTCATCAAGAATCTGGATCCTCCGTCAATAGAAGGGTTGGCGACTTCGGGACAAATTCTCTTTCCGCTGGAAGGTTATAACCCTTATCTTATTGCAAGCTATCGCTGGGCGGGATTAGATCCGGAGAATGGCAACCCTAGGGGTTATCTGGAAGGAGAGATCAGCGACGATTATCGTGCGATGAGATCCAACGCAATAGAAGAACAGGTGTTGCACGGGCCTTCACTGCCTCCATTTTTTGGCTCTTGGCGAAATACATTCAGATGGAAAAATTGGAGTTTTCTGGCAGGACTGAACTTTAAATTCGGACATTACTTTCGAAATCAAACACTGAATTACGGCACACTTTTTCAATACGGCGAATCCAACGGAAATGAAGAATACGCTTATCGATGGAAGGAACCCGGTGATGAACTTCATACAAACGTGCCGTCTCTGGTCTATCCAGCCAATTCGTTTCGAGATAATTTTTATAGAAATGCGGAAATTAATGTGCAGAAGGCGGATCATATTCGGCTCAATGAGCTACGGCTTCAATATCAGTTACGCACCAAAAGCACTTCTACAATCCAGTCCTTATCATGCTATGTATTTGTGAATAATATGAACATTCTTCTATGGAAAGCAAATACGTTTGATGTCGATCCGGAAAATCTAATTGGTTTTCGTCGTCCTGTAAACTATTCATTGGGTATTCAACTAAGCTTATAATAATGAAATTCTATACGATTAAACTACATGTAATGCTGATTTTGCTATTCTCCTCTTGCGAGAAATTCTTGGCGGAAAAGTCATCAGCAAAAATAGCTTCTCCTGCATCTATAGAGGACGTTGAGCTACTCTCAAAAGATTATGGTAAACTCAATGCAGCATATCCGTATGCCGCCGAAATTGCATCGGATAATTTTTTTGTAAGTGATGAACACCTGAATGGTGCATCCGAGCGGGAGCGGCAAGCCTATCGCTGGGAACCAAATGATGATGTGGGACCGTTTTGGTCTTCTCCCTACCGGGCGATATTCTCGGCTAATATAATGATAGAGACATTAGACGATATAGAGACCGACGATTTACAGCGGAAAAGTAATCTTTATGCGCAAGCCTTATTTTGGCGAGCTTTTTACCACTATGCCCTCGCCAATCTGTTCAGTAAACCTTATGTGAGTGGGAAGACGGAGGCAGATCTTGGGATTCCGTTGAAAAGGACGGCAGATATTAATGAAATCCCTCAACGTGCTACAATAAAGGAAACTTATGATTTTATTGTAGATGATCTAAAAAACGCTATTCCTTCGTTAGCACTAACAGATGCTAACAAATACCAACCTAATAAAGCTTCTGGGTATGGCTTGCTGGCCAGGATATTTCTCGCTATGGGGAAATATGATGAGGCGGTGCTATATGCGGACTCGTGTTTACAGTTACAATCGACTTTGATCGACTATAACAATATCAATAGAGCGCAGAATATTCCATTTCTTGCGCGGAATGAGGAAGTAATTTTGGATGTGCAGGCTTCCGTTTCGAATTTATTGAATAGGGCACGAGGTAGGGTGGACACGCTCTTGATCAAAGCTTATGATAAGCATGATTTACGACTGGAAGCGTTCTTTACACAAAATGATGATGGAACAAACGGTTTCAAGGGACATTATTCGGGAGCGAGTGCCGCAATACAATTTGTGGGGCTGGCTACGAACGAAATGTATCTAATAAGGGCCGAATGTAACGCGCGTGCTGGAGAGATCGATAAAGCTCTTGCAGATTTGAATACTTTACTGAAAAACCGCTGGGATAAGAATAGTTTTTCGGAAGTGACGGTGCGTGAGCAAGAGACGCTCTTGGATATTATCCTGTTGGAAAGACGGAAGGAATTGCTTTTCCGTTGTTTGCGCTGGTCAGATTTAAGACGATTGAACCAAGAAGATAAGTTTAAAACGGTGCTATATAGAGGGCTTAATGACGATATGCTAGTCCTGGAGCCGGAGAGTATCCGATACGTGTTTAAAATACTTAGGGAATCTGTGTTGTTTAGCGGAATAGAACAAAATCCGTAATACATTCCCCTCTCGTCATGGTAATGAGAGGGGAATGTATCCTGTTGCTATTCCTTCATGGAAATTTGTGGACTAGCTGGTGCGCCTGCCTGTTCTGAAGACCAAAGTTGACTGCTTACAGCATCGAATTCAGACTGAACAGGTGTATTCCCATCTCCTGTATTGGTGGGGAGATTTACGCCACAAACATGTTCTCCCGGTTCACAATCTGGTTCTGCTCGCTCGTAATTATTGATATTTTGAATATCTTCTTGATCAGTAGAATTTGATGTGTACTCGTAGAAGAACGAAGTCTGGGTTTTCTCCAACCCAAATGACATTAACGTGTAACTACCTGTTGCAATCGCTAAAGCCACTAAAGCCATTGCATTTTTTTTGATGAATTTTTTCATCTGATAAAATTTAGAATGTTAGTAAAAATGTTTTTATGTTGTCTTTTGGCCGACAAGCCCTCTACAGCGACTAGCCCGGAGCCACTGCTTCGATGTAAACCTCGTTGTAAATAATAGCCCCAAATGCTAGAGGCAAGAAAAAATAGGTTAAACCAGAAATGTTGTGTCCAGTTCATACCGCTGATCACCGAGCCACAGCCGCAGGGTAGTTTCTCCCAAGCGCCCAGCAGGGCAATGCCGATGTAGCCGGTAAAGGCTGCCATCAATAGAGATGACAGCCCAAAACCCACCAACCGAAACCTACCACTCGCTATACATATGGCAGCTATGATCTCTAAAAGAGGTAATGTATAAATCAATATTTGACCCAATGCATCCGAAAACGGTTGGCGAAGAATGCCGGTTTTGAATGCTTGGAAATATACTAGCTTATCTAAGCTTGCCGGTATCCACAACAATAACAGTGCAATGCTGATCAGGGTGACGATATATCTTTTTGTTTTCATAGAGCTTGTTTTTCTTTTTATTTCTTCAGCTAATAATCACGTACTGCTACATGAAAGGTATAGCAAATTCAGGTCGCTATTTTGTTGCAACTATTTGTTAATCAATATTTTATTTATATTTTTTCTTGTTTTTCTCTGGCTTTTACTTTACCTTTGGTTTAACTAATTAAAACATTCTTATTGCTTTCTATATATGACTTGCAAAACAGTGGGCTTCGTACCTACTGGAGAGCAATGTGTTTTATAATTAACTGATTGTCAGTTAAATAATTTTGTGTAGAAATTGTTTCTAAAAATGAAGGCATGGGGAAAAGTAACCCAGATAACGACACGACATACTTCCGCTTACTGCTCGTACAGCCGGAGAAGGCTATTGCGGCCATCTACGACCGTTATAGCAGGAGGCTGGGTAAATATCTGTTTGTTTATTGCCAGCAGGACAAGGACTTTATACAAACGGTTATATCGGAGACGCTGGCCATTCTTTGGGAGAAAAGGAATGAGGTTGCCGTGTACGACAAGCCATACTTCTGGATGCAACGTGTGGCTGAAAAGCAGGCATTATATCTTTTAAGAAAGGAAGGTAAACACAACCACGTAGAACTGGAAGATAAATACCTGGAAATGGCGGGAGACGACCATGCTGACCGACAGCTTAGAGCGAAGGAACTGGAAGAGATGATAAACGAAGCCTTAGACAAATTACCGGAAAGAGAACGGGAAATTTTTAAAGCATCCAGGTTGGACGAGCTAAGCAATCAAGAGGTAATGCAAAAATTCAATGTAGCCGAACAGACGGTTAAAAATACCATTGTTCGGGCGAAGAAGAAGGTAATGCGCATGTTAAAGCACATGCTTTCCATGTTTGTTTAACAAGATTTAGGCAATAATCAGATGATCTACAAAAAGAAATATGTGAAGAAACTGATCCGGAGGCAGATAATGGGTGTTCTTACCCCACGGGAGGCAGGTGAGCTTGATGCGTGCCGGTTGATCTATACACACGAAGAAATACAGGAGATGATTGCCGAGGTACTCTTAAATATGGAGGACGACGAGTTGGGGCAAACGCCCTTGGATGGCTGGAAGCCGGATTTTAAGGCGATCATCCGAAAGGCGGAAAAGCGTAGTCGAAGCGGGCAGTCACTTTGGCGTAAAATAGGATGGGGGGCTGCCGTTTTGTTCCCGATACTGTCCATCCTTTTCTATTGGTATGCAACGCGTGAACAGCTACCGGATTTTCTACATGGGCCATGTGCTGGGTTTACTGCCGATGTGGAGGTTCCCCTTACCGAATCGGTCGTGTCTTTATCGTGGGGAGGCGTAGAGGCGATGAAGGTACCAAGTGAAAAGCAGGGGGAGTTGCTCCGTACAGCAGGTGTTCGGGTTTTCAAGACGGGAAAAGGCGTGTTTCGGCTACAAGGGTGTGATGACGGAAACAAAGCTATCGGACCGGAAGAGGATATAATGCTGACAACCGATGCCCAGCAACAAGCCATGGTCGAGTTGTTGGATGGTACACGTATACGGCTAAACGCGCAGTCTACATTGCAATATATGCCGTATAAGCAAAAAGGGGAACAGATTAAAATACTGGGGGAGGCCTATATAGAACGGCCGGATAAAAGCAAAGCGAAGACGTTGCTGATTGGTACGAGCAATGGTTTTGTAAAATCGTATTATGGAGATTTTGCGCTGTTAAGTTTAGATGATCTTACCAGAGCCGCGACCTTAAGGGGGGAGCTAAGCCTACATTCTAAACGCCGCGCTGACACCGTTGTGTTGGGGTGTTATGGTGCGCAGGGTTCAATCATTTCCTATGCTAAATCGCAAGATGGCGGTGTTAATGATACGTTGCGGTATGAAGCTATTACAAATATAGACGCTATATTGGTATGGACGAAAGCGGTACGGAAATATAAGGATGTTCCCCTGCGGGAGTTTGTAGCACAGATGAGCTTCTGGTACGGCTTTCGGGTAAAAGATTATACCTGTTTGCCGGCAGACAGACGCATCACAACGACCGTATGTTACCGCAAAGGTAGGTCGGCGGTATTTGCTGCTATACGCGAAGCGGGTGTGTTACTTTACGAAAGTAAAGGGATGATCAGTTTCTGCCCGCAAGAGCGTGGGGTGCCAGAAAAACGGGGCACCATGTTGGCATGGTGGGAATGATCCCTCTTTTTTGAAAAAATAGTTGCTTGCCGAAGTTTTTATCGGCAAGCAAAGAGGAATATACTAAAGCACTTCGAAGTATTCGTCGGAAAAAATCCAATCGTTAAATGCGCCCATGCTTAGCCGGTGCGGACCTTTCCTATCGGTATTAGGCACCATGATTTTTGCTTCTCCGTCTTTTCTGGAAACGATATTTGCTCCTGAAGTTCCTATAGAGAAACCGAAATGACTCGATCGTAGGCCTTTGCCCTTGATCGTAATGATATCTCCGGGATAACCTTTTTTAGGATAGAAACTATCGATAGTACCTCCTTTCATTTGGATAGTGTGGTCCTTGTTCGCAATATACATATCCATTTGCTGACTGAGATAGCCTATAAACACGGTGAAATTGCCCAGCTCCATAAAGGGAAGCTCAGAACGTAACTCGCCATCTAAAGCTTTTCCCTTAAAGGCTTCCCGTTCGCCAATCCGCACAACGTAATCTTGCTCGGGAAGAAAGTTCCCTTTAATAACGATTGGGTCATTAAAATATCCTTCACCCAAATCGACATCGGTTATTTTTAGTTCGGTGACTGTTATTTTTTGCTTAAGGGTCTGCGGTTGATACATAGGGGTTTTCATTGTTATATCGTATTGACCGGAAGGTAAATCGGGGACGTATATTTCACGTTCGAAACTATTGTCGCCCGCGGAAGCGAAGGTAGCGATGTTACCTATAGTTGTTTCGCTAAAATTATAAACGTAGTGTTTATAAAAATTAATACCACCGGCAGTGATGACGGTTTTGGGATGCACAATTTTTGGAAAAAAATCAATAGCCTCGGTATCAGGATGTATCAATTGCCACGGCTGGTCAAAAATTACAGTATCGCGTCCGTTATAATAGCCGATACGGTAAGCATCTCCGCTGATACCTAATTCATACGGGTGGTAGGTCGATTGGTAAGGAAGAAATTTATCACCAATGATTACCCGAAAATTGGTTTGTATGTATTCTGGCAGCCCCACCGCGGTGAGCCTAATTGGATCGGAATAATAATGCGGTCCTGCTGCTGGTGGGTTGAGTGTGGGCAGTACCATAATGGATGCAAAATGATGGATCAGCTGTCCTCGTTGTTGTAGCTGTAACGGGACGGGATTATAATTGTTCTGGATAGTAAGGGGCATTTTTAAAGTTAATGTCTTCTGATCAGCATCAATCTGAAAGGGAACCGTATTTTGAATAGGATAGCCTAACCAGAGTTGATGGTCTTCTTCGATTTGGGCGAAATCACCGTGTAGCACGATTTCCTCGCCAAGTGTTGCCTGTAACGTTCCGTAATTGTTTAAACCGAGCGTGTTCAGGGCGAAAGCCATCGAAGTTCCGCTGTATTCGCCATGATCTGTCTTTAAATAAGCACGATAACCATAATATCCTTTGATCTTGAAGGGTGTAGTGGGCCGATAGTCAAACGTGAATAAGCCTGGTTTTGCCTTCGTATCCATGCGGAAGATAATACTGTCATGGGGATTGATATAGAATATGAAACCATATTCTCTGATATCTTCGTCGTTCAGATGTACTATTTCGGCACTTAAAGTGGCGTTTACCGAACTTAGGTTGGATACGGGTAAGGTTTTGATTTCAATAGGTTTAGAATCGTGGATAAGCTTTTCTTCTTTCTTACAGGAGTATGCACCGATCAGTGTACATAAAGCCAACACAATGAAAAATTTAACAGCTTTTAGCGTCTTCATGTTTGTTATTTAATTTCTAATAATTGGTCTGCAGTAGTTTTGAAATTAGAGAATTCGGCGCTGATGGCGACTTTTCCTGCGGGCAAAAAGCCGGGAACCATAAATTGGACGTCACCATTGTCCAAATGCATCGCATACACCCATTTTCCGTCAACCGAAAGGTGACTTGCCTGCGCCAGACCTTTGCCTTTTACGGTAATAAGATCTCCAGGATATCCGTATCTTGGCGAGAAATCCTCAATAATAGGATGCAAAACTTCTATGTCCTGTTCTGTGCCTATAACAACGTGCGAATTGAAATCATCGTAGTAATCCACTTTAAAAGTGTAATTGCCGGGAGGCAGGAGAGGTACCTTCATCTGGAGTTCTCCATTTTTGGCTGGGTAGTAAAAAATGTGTTGCGAACTACCGTTGAACTGTACGCGATAGCTGCGGGACGCGATAAAACTGCCACGAAGCGTAACGACGTCATCGTAGTAAACTTTATTTACATTAGCTTTGTCCCAATAAAATTTTTTCACCTCGATTTTTTCTGTACTGGTGTAAGTGTAATAGGGACTTTGCACAACTAAAGGATATACACCTTCAGGTGTGTCGCCCACTGATATATACAGGACTTCGTAGTTTTGGTAAGCAATCTCGACAGGATACTGACCCAACGCCAACCCTTCAATCTTATTGTTGAAATAACGGTATCTATCTAAGCCGTTGACGGTTAGTACATCTCCTGGATGAACTTGACGGGCATTGAACTTCGCCAAATCTGCAGTTGGAGGTATTAACGTTATTGGATCATCAAAGTAAATACTATCTACCCCATTATAGTACCCGAGCCGGAAAGACGAGCCTCGCAATATGTCCACGTTTCGGATGTAAAATGGGTTGGAGTAGGGCACAGCCTCGCCATCGACCAACAGGTAAAAGTTTTGATAGGCATATGTTGGTAGCCCTTTCCCGGTTAGACGTATAGGATCGCTTAGACCATATGCAATCTTGTCGAGCGGATCCAGTGTAGCTACGATTTCTACGCTTCCCAAAGATCGTGTATAGGGATAAGTCCGGTTTTTTGATTGCCATTGAAGCGCAATCTCTACCACGTTGCCATGGATGTAACCTTGTTCCGGTAGCTTTAGGTATAAAGTATGTTTATCTTCGCTCAGTGTGAATGCCAAGTTGGTTTGATCAGTGAAGACTTTGAAACCATCTTCCAAAGACGTAAAGTCTCCCTGGATATGGATGGTTGATCCTAAGGTCGCTTTCTGTTTTTCTAGTGTCTCAACACGGAAGTCGTCTATTTGAAAATGTACCGATTCACCTTTATAAAAGCCGCTTTCTGTTCGGACATAGAATAGATATGCGTATGATGCCATGGGTTGGAATGGTATTTCGGATGTGTAGGTATATGCTATGCTGCCTGCTTCAAAGGTTTTTGAACCCACACTGATCTCTTTCGGTGTAGTAGGGCGCTCTGATATTTCGTACAGAAGAAAACCGACATCTATTATTTTCTCATGGTTACGCTGATTAATCTTACCATTCAAGGTAACTGCATTTGTGGTGACGTCGGATATTGGAGTAGTCTCCAGCAGGATCGGCTGGTGGGCGATGTGTACCTCCTCTACTTTTTTACAGCAGATCAATAATAAAAGAAAAGGAACGGTTAAAAGTATATTTTTCATTAAGATAGCAGGCTAATTATAATATTTCAAACAAAGCTTCTACGGGGTAAAGCTCATTCAGCATATCCAGCGTGACACGCACCTTGCCTTTACTCGGAATATCTGGTGCAGGAAATTGGACTTTGTTGATATTCACAAATAGGGGATACACGACCTTATCGCCCACCAGAATATGATTGATATACCCAATACCTTTTCCTTCAAGTGTCACAACATCTCCTGGGTATCCCTGCAACGGTGTCATTAGATCTATTTGGAAAGGCAGTGTCTCTATCAAGACACTCTTTTCAAGTGAATGAAGCGTTGTACCTTGTCCGACGTAATATCCTATTTTCATTTGTTTTTTTCCGATAAACGAAGGCGATAATTCAATAGGTAATTCGTTGTTTTTTCCGAAAAAACTGCCTATGATCTCGCCCTCTAAATTTACTTGGTATTCGAACCCTTCTATGAAAGTTCCTTGTAAAATGACTTGTTCTCCTAGATGTCCTTTGTTTTTGTCTGTCGTATTCCATACAAGATTTCGCACTTCTATCGGTTTAGCAGAAGTTAGTGTAAACAGATCGTTGACCGCTGAAAAGTAATGCTTACCAGCTGGAATATCACCCACATGGAAGGAATACGACATACCATTGGTAGGACCGCGTTCTAATAGAGTTTCGCCTAAGTAATATTTTCCATTGCCCTGGAAATAGGAGTAAAAGTTATAGTCATTCGTTCTAAAACTTGAAAAGGGGTGGATGATGTAACGATTAAACTGAAGCAGGGAAGGATTTGGCTGGTTTAATTCAATCGGCTCCGGAAATATAATGGAATCTCTTCCATTTTTAAATCCTAGCCGAAATCGATGCCCTTTCAACCCCGGAATGTCTCCGAGTTTAATTTCACGTTGATACGGTATACTCGCGTCACCGACTAGTACTTGCAGGCTTTGATCGTCTGTCCAAGAATAAGGTAGCGCGCTGCCCGTCAACAATAGTGGCTCGTTGGGATTATAATTTTTTTTCGTTGGAGGGTGAATGCTCCCCAGAATACGAACATTGGCCAGCGTTTTACTTATGGTGCCATAGTAGGGTTTAAATTTTTCGTAGCCTATCTGAACGGTGCTACCGTGTACAGACTCCAGAGATAGGGGGAGTACGAAAGATAGGGATTCTTTATCATCGCTTACTGTATAGGAAAGCGCATGTATTTTATAGTCGTCGACCAAAGTAAGTTGATAGGCGCTATGTAATCCTGAAAAATCTCCCTTTAACGCAATCGTTTCACCTAGAGTAGCTTGTAGTGCGTTTTGCTGCTCAACGACCAACCCATCGATCTCGAAAGTTTTATGTGGCCCTTTGTAAAATCCTTTTATGGTTTTTACATAGAAGTAAAAAGCATGGATATCTTCAAAGTCGAAAGGAACGTCTGGCTGATAGGTGTAGATGATGGGCTTATTGGCGCTTACTTCGGCGCCAAGGCTCAGTTCTATTTCTTTTCCTGGGCTTGCCGGAGTATAGTCGCGAATGAATACAAAACCGTGGTCTAGAATCTTTTCATTGTTGAGTTCTTTGATTTCGCCTTTAAAGGTAACACGTAAGGAACTTACATTTTCAGCCGAAAATGTTTCCAAAGTAATTTCTGTAGATCCGGAAGGTGTTTCTGACTCTTCCTTGCTGCAACCACCAACTAGCAGCATCGCAATAAACAAAATATGCAAAGCGATCAACTTTAGAGAGCAACGAATGGAAATATAAAGACAATTCATAAAGCTAATTTCTATCTGATGGATTATTTGACTTCAAAATAGGAAGAGGTCGTGAGCCAACCGGTTTTAAAGAATACGCTTAAGCGTTTTTTTCCTTTGGTCATGATCCGCGGAATTTCTACCTTGACTTGCGTAGATCCGTATTCGAAGGGATATATGTTTTGATCACCGAAAAATATTCTTCCTGCGCCTAAACCTCTGCCTTTGAGTGTGACGACAGTCCCCGGTGGGCCTGACTTTGGGGTAAAGTCCTCAAAAGTGCTTGGTGGCGCATCGATCGTCAAGCCTGTCTGTACGATTACTTCGCTATCACTAGAGTGGTTGTAACCCACTTCGATAGGGGCGTTTCCGGTTACGGCTGGTAGCTCAAAAGTAATCTGCCCATTGTTTGCTCGGCTAGTTTGTCGATATTCACCATCAATTTTGACAAAGTAGGTGTTGCCATCCACAAAATTTCCACGTAGCATCACCGGATCAAGATAGTATGCCTTCTGAGGACTTACCGAACTGATTTTTAAGCTTTCTACTTTGATCGTTTTTTTACTGGTATAGTTTAATATAGGTCCTTTTACGACAAGTGGGTATGTTCCATCTGGAACGTCACCGATACCCACGGAAATAACACCTGTCCAATGATTGCTAAAGGATGCTGGCTTACCCCCGAGGCTAAAAGATGTGTTGTAAATGGAACCATAGTTATTCAGTTCGAGGCCGGCACCTATAGTAATCCCCTTCGGGTGCACATGGCGATGCGAAAATCCGAAGGCGTCGGCGGCTGGTTGCTTCAATTTAAGCTTTTCTGGAAATATATACGTATCGCGCCCATTGGAATAACCGAGTTGAAAACTTGTTCCACTGGCATCGCTGAGCAGGTCGTTTAGCGCAAGGGGGTTATAGTATCGTACCTTTTTATCTCCTATAATAATCCAGAGATTGTCTGCGCCGCCGCGCGGTGCGCCAGGACCGGACAATTGAAGCCTGTCCGAAAAGAAATATTCATAATTGGCAGGAGGAGTTAAGGTAGCAAGTACCTTGATAGACGCTAAAGATGCTACTAGGTTGTGCTGGTTGTCTTTGTCGCGCAAGACAAAGTTTATCTCCTGGCCGTGCGAAAACCCACCAGGCATCTTAAACGTTAAAGTTTGTTTGTTATTCTTGAGTGTAAATGGGATTTCCGTTAATCCGTCCCATCCGACATATAGCCCATGCGATGCTGCAAGGTCTTTATAATTTCCCATCAAAATAACGTCCTCACCTATGGTAGCGTAAAGCCCGCGGTGGTAACCGAAGTTCGGGTTGGAGATACCGAATGTTACGTCGGCACCTCTATATAGCTGTTTGTCTGTTTTTACATAGAAATAAAAGGTGTACTGGTAATATGGATTTAGAATTTCACTGATATCCGGAACTCGATAGTTTACTTTACCAGGATCGACTCGGTTACCCATCCGATATTCTCGCGATACGGTATCGCCTTCAAACGTTCGAAATTTTAAGTAAAAACCGTGGTCAAGAACTTTTTCCCCGTTAAGAAATAGGATCCGGCCCGACAGCATGATATTCTCTCCAGTGGCAACTTCTGGCGCCAAGGTTTCTAATGCTATCGGTTTTGCATCGATAGAAGGATCATTACTTTCTTTTTTACAGCCACCGAAAAACAATAACGCTAGGCTAATAATTAGGTATTTTAATTTCATATTAAGTTAATTCCTCAAAAGTAGAAAATTTTTGTCAATGTATAATGCGGCTTGACTAAATTATTCCTTTTTGAGGGTTTGGCCTTATGTGACTGTCTTATCGGCAGCTGATAATTTTTTCTTGGTCAAGCGATAGTCTACTGCTTATGCGAATGTAATATTGTGAGGAGCCTGATGTGTAAATATTTCGTAAGTTTATCGATAAGTAGATAGAAATGAATACTAACAACAATAAGACGATATTGACAATTTATCTGGACGGGTCTACCATCACCTCCATTCCTTCGTTCTATAAACAAATCAATGAACAATTGATGCAGGAAGAAGATTGGCAATTGGGAGAAAGCTTGGACGCACTTGATGATGTATTATATGGGGGATATGGCAAGTGGAAGGATTACGATCTGTTGGAAATTGTCTGGAAATATATTGCGGTTTCGGAAAGAGCTTTGGGCATAGAAGCCACCAAGGCGTATTATGAGGCAAAACTGGGTGCGGGCAGCCCGTACAATCAGGATTTTGTTAAGGAAAAACTGAAGCACTTGGAAGAAGGGACCGGGCAGACATATTTTGAAATGGTAATGGAAATTATCGAGAGTCATCGCGACAGGGTTCGCCTGACGAAAAAATCATAATATTTCGTAAGTTTGCCGTCATTTCGAAGGCGCATTTCGGCATTGATCACGTACGGTTACCGCATTATTCGATTGATGATCATCAAAAACCGTAGACGTAAAAACCAGCGGGTATGATGATCGTAATGCATCTTTTTTAATCTCCTTACGCTTTGTCAAGCTTGACCGAAAGCATATTTAGCGAACCGCCAATAAGGACATCGTTGAACAGGGTAGGGACTTCATCTTTTTCTTGAAGGCCTAAGGTATACATCAAAGGGATGTAATGCTCGGGGGTGGGGATCGCGAGCTGAAATGCGCTGCCTAGTTTGTCGTACGCGATCAGATCTTGGTGGCTGCCGTCCAGAATAAGCTGTTTGATTTTTTCATTGGCAACTTGTGCCCAATCATAGCCAAAGCCTACTTCGCTAAGCCTGGACCAGGCTACTTGTCTTAAGTTATGAACGGTATTTCCGCTCCCGATAATCAGCACGCCTTTTCTGCGCAGGGCTTTTCGCAAGTCGTTTAACTAACGATAAGATAATATTGGATGCTGACAAACTTCTCCGGTAAAGAGCTGTTATTAAAATACGTTCAGTCAAAAAAACGATATTATGAAACAACATACCTTTTTGATCTTATTTTTCGCGATTTTCCAGACTGCCTTTTCGCAGACAGGCCGTCCTGTGCTGGATATTATGTTGACCAATTATGAATATCCTTTTGAAGTGCACTACGTAGATATGAATAATCAAAATCAGCATTTGAAAATGGCCTATATGGATGTCGCTGCGAAGAACCCAAACAGCAAGACGGTCGTACTGCTGCACGGCAAGAACTTCAACGGCGCCTATTGGAAAACCACCATAGAGGCACTTACCAAAGAAGGATACCGCGTCATCGTGCCCGATCAGATAGGTTTTGGCAAATCGTCCAAGCCAGTTGGTTATCAGTTTACCTTTCAGCAGTTGGCGCAGAACACGAAAGCCGTTTTAGATGAGCTGGATATTGATAAGATATACCTGCTCGGTCATTCGATGGGCGGAATGTTGGCCACAAGGTTTGCACTGATGTATCCTGAAAGAGTTGAAAAATTAGTGCTGGAAAATCCGATCGGATTGGAAGATTGGAAGGTGGTGGCGCCTTACACTTCTATAGATAGCAATTACCAAAAGGAATTGAAGGCCGATTATGAGACAACAAAAAAATACCAATTAGGGTTCTACTATGATAATCAGTGGAAGGCGGACTACGATGAATGGGTATATCTGCTTACGGGGTGGGCAAAACACCCCGATTACCCGATAGTGGCCATGAACAATGCCCAAACGTCTGACATGATTTTTACACAGCCCGTGGTCTACGAGTTTCCGTATATCAAAGTGCCTACACTCTTAATTATCGGAACGCGCGACAGGACGGCTATCGGCAAAGACAATGTAAAAGATCCCGAGGTTGCTGCCAAGATGGGACAATATCAGCTTCTTGGAAAAGAAACGCAAAAGCTGATAACCGGGTCACAATTGGTCGAACTGGACAATGTAGGGCATCTCCCGCATATCGAGGTTTTTGACCGCTTTATAACGCCGCTAAAGGAGTTTTTGAAATAAACCAATAATGGAATCATCGCCTGAATGTTTTATGCCTTTGCTCCTTCGTTATACAAATAGGACTATGTGTTATAGATTTGATCCTTGTTTATTTTACCCTATTCAGACGCGTCGCGATATTCTGCACTTCCTCTACCGTGAAGTTGCCTGAAATCTGCAAACTTCCTCCAGGAATCTCTTCTTGAATTCGCGGTATCGAAAGGACGGTCTTGTTAACGACAATGGCCATATACTGACCGATATGGTCTCCCGTAAAAGAAGCTAGTTTTTCTTTCCCTTCTGCCGTAAGGTTAACCGTGACAACAGGTCTGCCATCCGGTGTAAACTCATGTTTAGCTATTTCGATATCTTTTAACGAGAGAACAGCATCATCTTCCAGATGTGTATTGGCATAGTTATCCCGGTCCACTTCCTTCACCCAATAGAAACCATCAGGTTTATCGGTCGGAAAAGGTGCTTCGGCATTGACAACGTTTTCTGTATCTGGAGACCATAGTTCCAGGGAGCCTTCACATACCGCGTAGAAAATCGGAGACTTGGCAAGGGACGACGATGTCGACGGTTGATCTTCGCTTTTTTGCAGCAGTACCTTACGGTATTCGATTTGTGTTTCATCATCCGTATAGGAATGTTCCTGATAGGCTATCAACGCTTCGTATTGTGCCTTCCATTGGAGGATCTCGTCCCATTCGGTATCTTCTTCTTGTTTCTTATACCCGTCCTCGCCGCCATAGTTAGAGAGTTTGAGCACGTTACCTTCGAGCCGGCCCACAAAATCCTGATGT
This sequence comes from Sphingobacterium chuzhouense, assembly GCF_014692525.1. Taxonomy (GTDB): domain Bacteria; phylum Bacteroidota; class Bacteroidia; order Sphingobacteriales; family Sphingobacteriaceae; genus Sphingobacterium; species Sphingobacterium chuzhouense. The sequence continues at coordinate 919,542 of NZ_JACNYL010000002.1, read as the reverse complement.
GCTCTGTCCATCTTGTTATAAACCAGTACAAAATCATTGTATGTCGCTGTGTTGGCAAAATGAAATGTTTTGAAGATGGCCGAGTCTTCGGGTTGATTCATCAGGGTAATATGTTCTACCGGCTGCGTGCGGTTTGTGCTGTAAGGGTAGTTAAAGCAATTCGCATCCGCATTGAAAACCCGATAGATAGAATCCTGATCGAACTGGGCAAAGGTTTCTCCTTCTTCAAACCCCATAAATTGATAGCGGGACTGCTTCCCCTCGATTTGTGGATTTTGGATACCATAGACTTCAAATAAATCACGTTTGTCAGGATAAAACAGAATTTCGTCGCCTTGAAATTGGTACCGGCCAAATACGGCTGTAGCATAGCCATAAAGCAGAAATTGGCCATCTTCAAAAAGGCACACGCCGTCATTATGGCCATATCGGCCGATGTGCTGTTGTTCGCAGGGTTGCTCTTGTGCAAAACCACTTCGCATCGTAAGATAGCAGAGTATAATTATACAGACATGTTTCATAAAATGTAGGTGTATTGTCTCAACCATTATCTTCCAACTCCCGCTTGTAAGCGGCCTTGTGCTGTTCGATTTCAGGCGGCATCTCCGGATATTGGATGTCTTTGTATTTTTTGAGTTTTTCCAATATGATCTTCGCCACCAAATACCTGGAGATAGCTTTGTTGTCTGAAGGGATGATATACCATGGGGCATGCTTCTTGGAGGTGTGCTGTATGGCTTCTTCGTAACAGGTCATATACTGATCCCACAGCTCGCGCTCTTTCAGGTCGCCCGGCGAGAACTTCCAGTTATGTTTTTCTTGTTCCAGTCGTCTTAAGAGCCTGTTTTTCTGCTCATCCTTGCTGAGATGTAGAAAGAATTTGAAGACAATAATTCCGTTTTTTACGACGTGCTGCTCGAACGCATTGATCTGATCATACCGTGTTTTCCAGAAATCCTTTGGAATATCTTCGACAGTGTCTATGCTGGGGATATTCTCGTTGAGGATATATTCAGGATGCACGCGCGTTACGAGCACATTTTCGTAGTGGGTGCGGTTAAAGACACCGAATTTACCTTTTTCCGGCAGGGCAATCACATGACGCCATAAGTAGTCGTGTTGTAGTTCTTTGGAAGTCGGTGTTTTAAAGCTGTGCACCACAACGCCTCGGGCATTGAATTTTTGGAAGACCTCCCGGATAAGCGAATCCTTACCGGCGGTATCCATACCCTGAAAACAGATCAACACGGCATATTTGTTGTGCGCATAGATGATATCTTGAATTTTTGCGATTTGCTTTCTGACCTTTTTCAATCCTTCGATAGCCTCTTCCTCCGTTATGTCTGGGCGGACATCAGTAAGATGATCCGCCATGATAAAGTGATCGTCCGCCGTGAATTTTTTGAGCAGTTTGTTCATACAACGACATATTTTAAGGTTGTTTGTTAACTATTTGGAAAGGATCGATCAAATTTACTGCCAAATATAGCTGTTGCCCATGAAGAATGCTTAGATTTATAAATACAATTTTTATTAAGTTTACACCGAATGAAAGCACGACGTATGAAATTACACTACCTATTATTGGCTGGGAGCTTGTCATTGTCGCTCACTTCCTGCGATTTTGTATCGACGGCGTATAAAGAGACGTTTCAAATCAAAAACGATACAACTGTTGATACCATGGCTGATAGTATTTTACATGCTATGACAGGAGCCGCAACGCAACAAGCTATCGAGACCGCAGAGCAGGTAAACATATTGGAGGATGCCACAAAGCTGGACCAACTACAGGAAAAGCTGCAGGCCATGTTTCCCGGAAAGCCCTTGTCCATCTATCCGCCGCATATTTACTTTGATACAGACCGCATACGGTTACAGGTGCTTGATCCAGACACGCCGGAGAACATCGACTGGTATTATTATAATGCAGAAACGGATGCATGGGAGAAGAAGGAACCGGTCAAAACGAGTGTGCGTATCGTGCGAGAACCTATTCCGCTGGCTGCGGTACAATTTAGTACGGCACATCGTGTTTACCGACAGGTCGTCGAAAAGGCGACGGAAGTAGAAGGTGCTGAAATACCCGGTAGTATATATTTTAGCTTCAACGTCCCGAAATGGAATTGGAATGCACGAATTGCAGGCAGCCGCGCAGATTATGCCTTCACGGCCGATAAAGATGGAAAACAAATGGCGTTCAAAAAACAATAATCAATAAAATATGGGGGCAAAGTTTTGGTTTTTTTATAGTGCTTTTTTTGTTTTTGTTTTTCCACTATTCTTTAGTTTTTCGGGCGGCTTTCTCTGGTCGCCTATATGGGCTACCATATCGTTCTGTATAGGTATAATTGCTTGGTGTATATTTATCTACAAGATTTACGCGCGTACAATCGTACAGCCGCTTAAAACGCAACGGAATATTCATCGGTTGCTTGAAGATGGAAAGCGGGTACAGGGGACGGTACAGGATAAAGTGATTTTGCTGAAAAAGCAACAGGAGGATACGGAGATGATGGAGATTGCTGTAAGTTTTCAAAATCTGGAAGGAACGCCGGTAAATAAGGTTTTTCAATTCGTTGACACGAAACCACATTTGAAACGGTATGAAACTGGGCGTACGGTAGATTTATGCCTCAGCCGCACATTTCAGGTGCCCGCGATTATCCTCGCCGATACGCAGACCCGTTTCTCTTGGAAGACAGGGGTCTTTGCTTGCCTTTTTGTCATTGCGTATATGTTAGGAACATTCGTTTGGCACTACGCGACCTTTAGTAACGGGCACGGTTGGCGCTTCTTATCCTTATGGCACCCATGGTTGATGACCCCATTTATGGGGCTCCTTTTGTTTAACCTGCCCTTTTTACTAGATAGATTTTTCGGTGGCGGCAAGGACAGGGAAGAAAAGCTGTTGCTGTTCGGTAAGAAAGCAACGGCTATGGTGCAGCGTGCCGAACAGACCGGCACCTATATCAATGAACAGCCGCAGATAAGATACATCTTGAAATTTACGGACGATAAAGGAAAGGAACATGTCGTAACGTTTAAGAAAATAGTGTCCCTTATGGAATTGCACACCGTCAATGCGGACACGCAGGATATATTATACTTGCCTGAGGATCCTGAACAACTTACATTCTGCTAGGGGAGTGGGGATGAAAAAGACAAAATAATCATAGTTTTGTTGTGAAATTTAATGGAAACGATATAAATAACATGAAACACAAAACGATAATTTTCACACTCTTTATCAGCGTTATCGCTGTACTATCATCATGTAATACACCGAGCGCAGACCAGTTCTTTCAACGCACGGTATTAAATACAAATATTTTACACGATTTTGCCCAAGAGTCTTTTACAAGAACATTGACCTCTACCATGGTGACACATCAAGGTGTGCCAGCCGGCCAGGAGCAAGAAAATCAAGCACAACAAATTGTCGAAGCAAAAATTGCGTATGTAGAGCAGACGATCAGCCGCATTGAAGATATGACCCCTCCGGACGATGATGCTGGAGCCATCAAAGGAAAATCGCTGGCACTATACCACTACGTTCTTCCGGTTTATAAAAAAGAATATATGGATATCGCGACGCGTTGCGATAATAAAGAAGATTTGGAAAGCATTGAACAATTAGCTTTTGATGTAGAAGAAAAATATGGAGAAGGGTTTGAAAACCTGTATGTCGAGGTATTGGAATTGGGTAAAGCTTATGCAGAAAAACATAACCTCAACGTGAAATTCGGCAACTAGTTATCGACAACAGCTGAAACAGCCCAATTTGGGTAATCTAAGTGTTGAAGAAGACAGTTGTTTGTAATCAGTCTAAATAGTATTATATTTGTGCGTTTTGAAAACGTCTACAGATAGCATACAGGTTGACAAGAAGCAGTTTGAACTGCTGTTCCATTTGTATTGGAAGCGCATGTTTTCATTTGCCGTGAAAACGGTAGAGGAAGAAGAAGATGCCAAAGAGATAGTCCAGGATGTTTTCAAATCTCTTTGGGAAAGAAGGAAAGACCTGGAGTTGCAGAACGCCGAACGGTATTTATTGCGTTCTGTCAAATTAAGGACGTTGGAGTATCTGAGAAATAGGGGAAATAGATGGAGACATCACCAAGTTATACTGCAAAATAAGACGCCTTATTACGAAGAAGATAATTTTCATTACAAGGAATTATATAATCAACTGAATACTGTTGTTGAGTCCCTGCCTAATCAATGTCGAAATGTGTATAGGATGAGCCGTGAAGAGGGGCTGACAAATAAGGAAATAGCGAATAATTTGCTGATTACCGAAAGAGCTGTAGAGTATCATATCAGCAAAGCACTGTCTGTTATCAAGTTAAAGCTCAGTAAGAGCCTAAATATGATGAAAACAAATTAGTATTAATTTGTTTTTTGTAATTTTGGTTATAAACACACGACAACATGGAAATCAATCAAGATATACTTCATAAATATACTGCGGGACAATGCTCGGAGGATGAAAAGTTATTGGTTGAAAAATGGTTGGAAAATGATTCCTGGGATAGTATTGATGAAACCAACACGGCACCGTCGGAAATTGGGCAAACGATGTGGGTCAATGTGTCCACGGACACTGGTAAGACCAAAAAAATAAGTTGGCTACGTGTCACTGCAGCGGCTTCGATTGTTGTTCTGTTCGGAATTTCTCTTTTGCATTTTAAATACGACACACGTGATGCGCATTCTTTTGCAAATGAATCGTTTGATCAAACGAAGTTTTTCGCAGCAGATCATTACGACGTATTGTTGAGCGGAAATACCAAGGCAAATATTGACCTGATTAATAATAAACTGACCTTTACGGGTGATCTTATCATTAAACCAAAACGAAATTTTACGTTGTTGGATGCCGATCAAAATACATTGAATTTTAAAGCAGGTAGAGAATACTTTATTTCTGATTCGCCTGATTTCGGCAAAATTGTGGTCTTTCAAAAAAGTGATTTGGCATTTTTGCCATCCAATATGCAAATAAAAATCAAAGAGCAATTTCGCAGTATTTAGGTGTACAGGATGAGAGCATTGGTTTTTTTGTCGTTTTTCATTTCGATTTTTCTTTTTTCTTGTAATCAGATAACGGAACAAAATATCGATCCAAATTTTGTTCTTTGTTTGTTTAACAAAGAGGAAACGCCGACCAGTTTTCTGTTGGTCGAGAGTTTGGACGAGCATGAAGATGTTTCCATACAGATTCCGTTGTCTACTTCCCGCATCGGGGAAAGGGAATACCTCCAAAAAAAAGGCTCGTTTTATCGTTTATCAGATCGTAGCAGTGTCTTTACGAAATACCAGTTGCAGGGTGCATCGCTGATCCCTGTCGACAGCTTGCAGCTGCGCAACAATAATATCGAAACGGTAAGCTGGATAGACGAAGAAAATTTACTGGCAGTATGTCGGGAAGATGTAGCGGAAAAAAAAAGTCAAGCTCGCGTGTATCAGATCAATGTGAAGGAGATGAAGATCGTGAGGGAGGATACGATTATACTGCCACATGCGACGGATGAATTTTGGGCTTTGCATGTTGGTCTGGTGGATTTCGATAAAGGCGATCTGTGGCTGGCGTATTCGTTTTTCAAATCCAAAGGCAAGTATGGACACACGACATCGGATACGACCTATTATGCGACGATAAACTACGGTAATTTGGAGATTAGAAATGTCCAAAAAGAAACCCGTTCTACGTATCCAGGGGGATATAATATCATACAGTCCTATAGCTTCAAAGATGAAATAGGTGATTATTATTTTATGACAAATCCCGGTATAGCTTTGGGAAATAATGTCAAATTGCCGACGGCGATTTTTAGAAAAAAGAAAGGGCAACATCTCGTTGATGCTACGTATATGATCAATATTTCTGACGCAATTGGCAATCATGCGTATGGAATGTGGTACGTTGGCGATGGCAAAGCGGTGATCCGTAACGAACAAAAAAATTTATATACCGATTTTTCCAATTTTCATTCGGTGTACCAGTTTGAGTATAGAGTGGTCGATTTAAAAACAGGTGCGATTGAAAAAATCAATTTTCCCTTAGACAAGGGCACGCAGAAAGAGAACGTCTGGAGCGATGACCAGTATATCTATGTTGCTATCGATGATTCGAATGACGAACATCGCGTGTGGAAATACAACCTAAAGACAAAAGAGGTTTCGAAAGGAATCAAACTTCCGAATACAACAAATTATACCGTCCGCTTGGATTACCTAAAATAATACGCCCCGGTATTATTTTACGACAAATTTATAAATCTCGTAGTCAGTTGTTTAGCTTTTCTTTGTTAAAATAGTTAACCATATACCTTCGGTAAAATTAAGTATGTGCTACTCTCCTATATATACTTAATCTAAATAAGATTTGAAGTCAACATCTATTTTTATACTATTCATCATTTTAACGGTAATTGCGGACGCGCAGACAACGGATAAGCGTTCTATTTCGGGATTTGTCAAAGACAATTTTGGAAAACCCATCCAAGGTGCTACTATCACTGTTCAGGATCAACATATAGCGACATCATCTGATGTAGACGGATATTATAAACTGGCTCCCGCAGATCTATCAAACCAGACAATCCTCCACGTCACCGCTGTAGGCTATGTGGCCCAGCAACGTACATGGAACGGAAAATACATACACGACTTTCAGCTGAAGGAAGATCGCAACGCTATAGAGGAAGTGACTGTTTCGCGCTTTGGCAAAACCGATAATGAACGAAAAGTGGCAGAAATAAAACGATCGGGTTTCAATGTGAGCGTAATTGATATGAATGTACATGCGAACCAGACTGCAAATATAAATCAAATATTGCGTACCGCACCAGGCGTTACATTTCGTGAAGATGGTGGCTTGGGGTCAAATTTTGTATTTCGTATCAACGGATTGGATGCGAAGATATATATCGATGGTGTTCCGATGGATAATTTTGGATCTTCCATGTCGCTGAACAATATCCCCGTAAACTTGGTTGACCGGATCGAAATTTATAAAGGCGTTGTGCCGGCTTTCTTAGGCTCCGATGCTTTGGGAGGCGCGGTAAACATTATTACAAAACAACGATCAAGACACTACCTGGACTTGAGTTATAGCCACGGTTCATTCAATACGCATCAGGCTGCTTTGGTAGGCATGTATACCAATCCTAAAAATAAATTGTCTGTACGTACGAATGCATTCTATAATTATTCTGATAATAATTACACGATGTATAGTGAGCCTCAGTATGGTGTGGTATATGAAAAAACGGTTGACAATAAGTTTGTTCCGATCGATAAAGTCAAAAGATTCAGAGATCGCTATTATTCGGCCATGGGGCAGATCGAAGTCGGATTACGGGACAAAAGTTGGGCGGACCAGTTCTTTGTAGGGTTGACCTATGCTGCAAATAATAAGCAAAACCAGTTGGGAGCGACTATAAATGCGGTTAACGGGGGTGATTGGAGAGCATCACAGTACGTGATGCCAACAATAAGTTATAAAAAGCAGGATTTTTTGGTGAATCGTTTGTTTGCGGATATCTATGCAAGTTCCAGCTATGATGTAGCTACTATCCGTGATACCGCTCTTTACAACTACGATTGGAGTGGAACGTGGGTTGCCGGTAAAAACCCATCAGACGTAAACCCCCAACAACACGAAGAGCAAAATACGACCAACTTTTTAGCGCGATCCAATTTCAACTATGATTTTGACGATGAACGCAACCATAGCTTGAACGTGAATTATAACGTCAACACCAATAACAGACAAACCTATGATAGGATATTAGACTATAATAAATCCGGGTTACCGAGCCGTATGACACGGCATATCGTTGGATTGTCTTGGCAAAATCAATGGTTCAATAAGCGCTTGGTGAATAATTTGGCTATTAAATATTATGGCTTGGATACATATAAAGAAGTGGATGAACGGGAGTTCGATGCGAATCATCAGCTTCTAAATGGATCGATAGTTTCTTATGCGAAATATTTTAATTACCAAGGATATAGTTTCGCATCCAGGTATCGGATTTTTACAGATGGAGGTGCAAAATTCTCTGCGGAGCGGGCATACAATATGCCGACGATGAATGCATTATATGGCGATGGCCAGAATCAAATAGCTAATTGGGATTTGAAACCGGAACGAAGCGATAATTTGAATGCTGGGTTTTATTACAATACTTTTTTGAACGATGACCATTTTATCAACCTGGATATTGGCGGCTTTTATCGTTTAGCCAAAGATTATATCAATACGCGTATCGTGACGGTTGATGGTCAATCAAAATTTCAGGCGCACAATATTCCAGGTGTGAAGCTGTATGGAGCCGAAACGGAAATCCGTTATGGTTACAAAGATGTGATTACCGCAACCGTCAATGCGAGTTACGATAAAGCGCTGGACAATAATAAATACACCGACGAAACAAATCAGGAAGTAAGCTTGACGTATGGCTATCAAATCCCGAATAGACCTTGGATATATGGAAATCTAGACATTGGCGTAGCACAAAATGACTGGTTTGAGGAAGGGAGCCGGACGCAATTATCATGGACTACACATTATACACATTGGTATTATTTGAGTGATGCACACTTAGGATCATTAGCATCGAAAAATCATATCCCAAGCCAGAATGTGCACTCCATCATGTTAAGCTATTCTTGGCATCGCAATAAGTATAATGTATCTGGCGAAGTTCGAAACCTGACGAATGAAAGGGCTTATGATAATTTTCGTTTACAAAAGCCGGGTAGAGCTTTTTATGTCAAACTTCGGGTATCACTCATGTAATTTTAACACAAATAGATAATAATAAAAAAATGAAACGTAATCGTATTTTAGCTTACTGCGCACTAGCGGTAACAGTATTGGGATCGTGTAAAGATAGTCCTAATGAACCCGATCCTACAGATAAAATCAGTACCGAATATTCCCTATGGGTTACTTCGTCTACAGGATCATATATTTTGACGACAGATGATTTAATGAAAGATACCCTATTGACGCCTGCCGGAAATAAAGGCATCGATATTTCAGGTTACCTACCAGCAGCCTACTATGGTGTATATGCATACAATTATCAGGGGAAATTCTATGTGTCTAACGACGGCACCCGTTTCAGTCAGCTTGAAATTCAGGAGAATGCAACAATGAAAGAGACGAATAACTATGCTTTTTCAAGTACATTCTATTTAGGGAAAGTATTAACTGAAATCAGTTCGAAAGATGAATTGGTCTTGACAAAAACTGCAGGAACTTATAATGAGGCAAAAAATGTACTGGAGCAACCCCTTTATTTTATGAATGTCAATGATATGACACTTAATAAAACGTTGAATGTAGATATACCATTTTTAAAATATACACCACTTACACCTGATAATAAGCCTTATATCGCTCCTTATATGGTACCAACTAGTTTTACGGTCAGGGGCGACAAGTTGTTTGTAGGACACAAATACAGAGGGTCGGATGGGACAGGCAATAAAGATATATTGGATTCAACGTTTGTTTATGTTTGCGATTATCCTTCTATGGTTAACGGTAAACTATTGAAAGACCCTAGAGGGGGCGTGGTAGCTGGTCACTGGGAAGTCAATAACACGACATTCTTAGATGACAACGACGATTTATACTTTCTGACCAAGAAAATTGCTCCCGCAACATATGGTCTATTACGTATCAAAGCGGGAGAAACAGAGATTGATAAAGACTATTTCTTTGATTTGAAAGATTATAATGTTTTCAAAAATACCTCATCTTCTACTATTCAGAAGCTGGGTAACGGTAAAGCTTATATCAGTCCGTTTGTTGTTGACCCGGCAAATAAGAAAGTAACCGCCGATTTACGAATTCTGACCGGAGGTGCAGAGCCTAAAACGACCATGAATCTGATGGAGAATGGCAAGCTATACGATGTGTTTAAAACAGATGCTTCGAAATGGTATGTCTACGAGTATGACCCAACAACGAATAGTGTAAAACGCGGCGCCGAGATTGATGGCGGTATTACGCACGTGTATCATGTAAATAAACTAAAATAACGTATGAAAAAATTAATAGTAGTTATCCTGACATTCTTTTGCGTAGTGTCGGTATCAGCACATGCTGTATTTATAGAAACGGCGTTAAAAGGAACGAAAGGTAAATCGCATACGGTAAAAGTGGTATATGGCGAGCCCGATGAGCACGAGGAAAGATCGAAATGGTGGTGGTATAAGGAGGGTATGCAGATTACATTGACGTTGACAAAACCCGATGGCAGCAAAGAATCTTTGACAACGACCGCACAAGCAGACCATCTATTGGCAACATTTATCCCAGATCAGGATGGTGTCTATCACGTCTCGTTACAGCAAGATACAGAACGAAAAGAGGGAGCTAAAACGCAATATCAAATCAATGCTGTGGCGACCATCCAAGTGGGAAATGCAACGGTAGGAAATACGGCATCAAATATTGGTAACGAGTTATTGGTCTATGCAGATGAACGCTCTTATAAAAATAAGAAGGAAGTTTCGTTGATATTTTACGAAAAAGGTAAACCGGCTCCGCATTCATTTATCCAAATTATTGCACCTAGTGGTTGGATAAGATGGATAGAAACAGATGAACAGGGTGTGGCTAGATTTACGCCGGAATGGACGGGAAAGTATTTTGCGGAAGCATCCAAAAGAGAAAAGGTTGCAGGGCAAGATTTTGAAGAGTACAGCCGGGCCAGCTCCATGAGTTTCGAGGTGAAATAAATTCAAAAATGTCTGCAAAGGGAAAAAGGAGAAATTTATCGATATTTAGATTGGTCAATAACTGGCTTCATCTTTGGCTGGGACTTATTTCGGGTATTATTGTTTTCATCGTTTGCCTGACAGCGTGCCTATGGGTATTCAATTATGAGATCATAGATCTGATGATCCCAAAGAAAGAGAGACAGTATATGTTGGCTTCTAGTGAATCGTTGATTTCTCCTTCCAAAATTCTCGCCATTGCAGACTCGCTTTATCCAGATGATTTTGTACGGAACATTACGTATACAAGGGACTATCCGGTGTCTTTTACCGTTCGCGTGAAAAGCACGGATACGACCAAAAGCGCGGAACCAGAAGTTAATTTACTGCATCCATATACTGGTGAACATTTAGGTTTGCAACAGGAAGATAATTCGGATGAAGCGAAGTTGCGCGAAAAACTAAATAGCTTCTTTGCGTGGTCACTTAGTGGTCATCGGTTTCTATGGCTTCCTAGAGATATTGGACGTCCTATCGTCAACTATGCCACGTTAATTTTCTGTATCACCTTGATCACGGGGTTGATTTGGTGGTATCCGAAAAAATGGACGAAATCAACACGGGCGAAGAGTTTTAAGATAAAGTGGAAAGCGGGATGGAAACGGATAAATATCGATTTACATAATGTTGTTGGGTTCTATTCTTTTCTGCTGGTGTTGCTGCTGGCCGTTACAGGCATGTATTATGGTATCACTTGGGTAAACCGGGCGCTCTATTGGTCTACAAACTGGGGGCAGAGTCTAGCCGAGCGTACATCGGTGAGCTCGGATACAACGAAGATTACTGATGTATCACAGTTTCCGCAGGCATTTGACAAAGAAATTCAAACGATCTTGACGCAATATAAAGATCCGCATTACCTCACGATAACGTATCCGGATACGGTCAGGAAAGAGGCGACGATCTCGGTATACATTCGAAACGATATGGATCGTCAGTTTAATAATCGTTATTACTCTTTTGATCAATACACGGGGGGATTTCTCCCGAACAGTATTTCTCTGTTTAATAAAGATTACTACGAGTTAAGTGCGGGAGAGAAATTTCGAAGGCTCAATTACGATATCCATGTGGGGTCTATTTGGGGATTTCCGACAAAAGTTTTGGCTTTCTTCTTAACATTCATAGCGGGTTCGTTGCCCGTTACGGGTTTTATCATTTGGTACAATCGGAAATGGGGTAAGAAGAAGAAAAGAAAACCTACTGTTCGTTTTCGGCCAAAGTCTACAAATATTTAAAGGTTACAATTTAATTTATATACTTAAGCTGGTTCTTCCAAAATAGGAGGGACTAAGGAGATTATTACAATGAAATCAACGATACTATCTATACTATTTTTATGTTTTGTAGCGGGGCTTTACGCACAGAAAGAGGAAACAATAGAAGCTGTAGAAGTTGTTGGAAAACAGGCGGCTATCCGGCAATACGCTGACAAAATGGTAGTTGATGTAGAGGGCAGCGTCTTGGCAGAGGGAAATAATGTGTTGGAGCTGTTAGAGAAAACACCTGGATTGGTTTCGGACGGTAAAGGAAATTTTTCCATTCAAGGACGTGCTGGTGCGAATGTGCGGATAGATGGCCGTGATATGTATGTAACAGGTGAACAGTTGGCTAGTATATTGCGTGGTTTACAGGCGTCTGAAGTTTCCAAATTAGAGCTGATGAGCAATCCGTCCGCTAGAGAGGATGCCGCAGGTACAGCGGGTATAATCAATATTGTGACGAAGCGAAATGCGCGAATGGGTTTCGGAGGGGACGTGTCCTTACGCGGCGCGAAAGGGAGAGAATTTCATGGCGGTTTTGGTGGCGGGCTCCATTATAAAGTGAATGGTATCGATATGTACGTGCAAGGGAATAAAAGCTACGACCGTACCAATAGCCATAACCTGACGGAAAGAAGTTTTTTTGAACAGGGGAACTTATTATCCTTTCAACGGCAGCATGAAAAAAAGAGGCTCGATGATGCTTCGTTTAATAGTGTACGCGCAGGTGTAAAGTATGAATTCGCTGATGGGGGTGTATTGGATGGGAGTGTGCATTGGATGACAGGTAATTATAAGCCTTACGCTACTATTGATATGGATACGTGGAGTTATCCCAGTCAGGTACATGCGGAACGCGCATGGAGTCAGAACCGGTTTGACGAATCTTTTAAAAATTGGACGTTCAATGTCAATTATGCAAATAAATATGAGGGAGAAGATCACTTCTTGAAATTCAATTTTGATTTTGCTCCGCATGGTAATGATTATAATAATCGTTTTGAAACGGATATTTCTAATCTCCAAAATGATACAAAAACTTCTACAGGACGTACCAATGTGCAAGATTTGAGCAATACAACTTACGCTGGAAGATTGGATTATAGCCGGCCCTTCGCAGATGCAAGTAAAATTGAACTCGGCTGGAAAGGGACTTACTTTTTTATCAACAACGATGTGGTCAATACCGTACTGGATAATGGAAACTGGATGCCGGATGCAGCTACGTCTAACCGTTTCCAATACACGCAACATATTGAGGCCTTGTATGCTATTTATTCGGGAAAATATAAAAAATTGGAATATCAAGCCGGGCTGCGGGGCGAGTACACGTTTATTAATGCAAATCAGGTTACGCTCAACAAGAAAAATGACCAACGCTACTTTGATTTGTTCCCGAGCGGATCTTTATTATATAATCTGAATGACGACAATACATTAAGAACTTCGTTCAGTAGTCGTATCGAGCGTCCAGGTGATCATGATATCAATGTATTTCGGATCTATGAGGACGCCTATAGTTACTTTGAAGGTAATCCTGACCTAAAGCCGGAGAAGAGCTATATCACTGAAATAGGGCATGGTTATAGAAATAAATTGTTTACTACCGTGGGTGTCTCTTATGGGCGGGATATTATCAACTGGATTATACGTCAAGGGGATAGGGTGGGTGAAAACTTAGCTCGGCCTGAAAATATCGGACGTTATCTTAATTACAGTGCGAGTGTAATGTATAATCAAAGGGTGAATTCATGGTGGTCTGCCAGTCATTATGTCAATGCGTTCTATAATGATTATACAGGGGAAATCGGAGAGGCTAATTTAGCTTCTAAAGGTTCGAGTTGGACAGCCAATAGTCGTCAGACACTTCTGTTTAAATATGGGTTTCGCTCCGAAATTTCGTTGTATTATAGCTCCGGCGTTACGACAGGGCCAGTGCGTACAGATCAACGGTATGGTATGGACCTAGCGGCTGAAAAGAAAATGTTTGGTGACCGCGGGATGATCAAGTTGGCGGTAAATGGCTTGCTTAGAAATGCCAACCCACAGTTAACAAGTACATACGGAGACTTGACAATTTTTTATTCGGACTTTCCGGATAATAGGAAGGTTTTATTGTCATTAAGTTATCGCTTTGGAAATTAACCGTTATTTTCTAACGCTCTTTTGTAAGCCTTATGCTGTCCGATTTCCGGAACACCTTCCGGAAATTCCTTTTTGCTTTTATAGAAATTTTTGTATATATTTGTTAAATCTGAATAGCGTGTGAACGCTATTTTCTATTTGCACCATTCCTGTAATGGTCATCTTTTGGGAAGAAATTCCCTCCTTATAAAATCCTTCCAGGATTTAAAACATACGGAATTTATTTTTTTGTTGAACGCATGATCTTCTCATGCATAAAATTTTTATATGGTTAATTTTAAAGTTGGTATTATCGGTGCAGGCCCTAGTGGACTGGCCATGTTAAGGGCGTTTGAATCTGAACAGAAGAAGGGTAATCCGATTCCTGAAATTAAGTGTTATGAAAAGCAGGACAACTGGGGTGGAATGTGGAACTATACCTGGCGCACAGGTGTCGGAAAATATGGTGAACCACTTCACGGAAGTATGTACAAGTATCTATGGTCTAACGGGCCAAAAGAATGTCTGGAATTTGCAGACTATACGTTTATGGAGCATTTCGGGCAGCCAATCTCGTCTTATCCGCCAAGAGAGGTGCTTTTCGATTATATACAAGGCCGTATTAACAAAAGTAACGCGCGCTCGTTTATTCAGTTTAATACGGTAGCGCGATGGGTAGAGTACTTGGAAGATCAGAAGCAGTTTCGTGTGGTCTTCGATAATCTCGTGAAAAATGAAACGTTCGAAGAGTATTTTGACTATCTCGTCGTCGGTACGGGGCATTTTTCTACGCCGAATATGCCTTACTTTGAGGGTATCGACCAATTTCCCGGTACGGTGATGCATGCGCATGATTTCCGCGGCGCCGATCAGTTTGTTGACCAAAAGTTATTATTGATAGGTAGTAGTTACTCTGCCGAAGATATCGGTGTGCAATGCTATAAGCATGGGAGTAAATCGGTGACGATAGCGTACCGCACGGCGCCAATTGGGGTGAAGTGGCCGGACGGTATCCAGGAAAAACCTTTGCTCACGCATTTTGAAGGCGACCGAGCGTTTTTTAGCGACGGAACACATGAGCAATTTGATGCCGTGATTATGTGTACAGGCTACCAGCATAAGTTCCCGTTCCTGCCGGACGAATTGCGGTTGAAAACAAACAACTGCCTATATCCAGATAACTTGTACAAAGGTGTTATATTCAATGACAACGAGCGTTTGATATATCTGGGTATGCAAGACCAATATTATACGTTTAATATGTTTGATGTACAGGCGTGGTTTGCGCGTGATTACATGCTTGGACGTGTGGATTTACCGATTAAGGAGGAACGCGAAGCGGATATCAAAAAATGGGTAGATTACGTCGATAGTACGACCACCGACGTCGAACACGTCGATTTTCAAACGGATTATATCAAGGACCTGATAACGTTGACGGATTATCCTCCATTCAACCTGGATAAGGTAGCGGAGATGTTCAAAAGCTGGCTCAACGATAAAAAGGTGAATATACTGAATTATCGTGACCAGGTATATACATCGGTTATGGATGGAACCGAGGCTGTACCGCATCACACCCCGTGGATTGAAGAAATGGACGACAGCCTGGAGCGGTATCTTCAGCAAGAAAACATCATGGAAAATGTGAGTTAATAGAGTGAATATGCGATTAGTAATGAACTCCCGGTTAATACAACCGGGAGTTTTTAGTTAAAGCTCTTCCGAAATTCCAAAGGGGTTTGATTCGTCTTTTGCTTGAATAGTTTGCTGAAGGACTGGGAGTGTTCAAAACCGAGTTCGTACGCGATCTCACTGACAGAAAGTGGTGTATTCGACAGTTTTTCTTTTGCGCGATCGATGATCGTGTTTTGGATATGTTGCCGGGCATTTTGTCCGGTAAGATGTTTTAGTGTACTGCTCAAATAATCCGGAGAGATATGCAGTTCATCGCTTAGGTATTGTACGGTAGGTAAACCTTTTTCTACCAATGCATCGCTTTTAAAATAATGGTCTAGCACCTTTTCGAATCGGGTTAAGATTTCGTGGTTGCTCTGATCCCTGGTGAGGAATTGCCTTTTGTAAAAACGTTCGGAGTAGTTTAAAAGCAATTCGATCTGGGAAATAATAATGTTTTTACTGAAATCATCCATATTGCCGGAATACTCCTGCTGGATCTGTCGGAATATTTCGAGAATAACCTTTTCTTCTTTTTCTGATAAAAACAAGGCTTCATTGACTTCATATCCGAAGAATTCATACTGCTTCATCTTCTCCGCAAGACTGGTATTCCAAAGAAAGTCAGGGTGAAGAAGTAGGATGTATCCCGATGGGGAACGGTGTACGTCGTCCTTGGTATATTGGACTTGAAGTACTTGCTGTGGCGCAAAAAACGTCATCAAGCCCTCGTCAAAATCATAGGATTGCTGCCCGTAACGGTATTTTCCTACGACGTTTTTTTTCAAGGCAATACTATAAAACGATTTCAGATAATGGAAACGTCCTTCTTCTTTACGCAGATCAGCATAGTTTACTACGCTGATCAGCGGATGATCAGGAAGCAGTATGCCGTTAAATCGGTGAAATTCAGTAATCGTATCGATTCGGATTAAGTCGTTCATATATTCTTTCCAATTGTTTTAAATATTCATGCCGCCGGAAACTTCGATGCGCTGCGCATTGATCCATTGGGCATCTTCTGTACATAAAAACGCCACGACGCCACCGATGTCTTCTGCTAATCCGGCACGGCCCAAAGCGGTAACCGAGGCAACAGCTTTATTGTATTGTTCGTTATCCCGAACGGCGCCGCCCCCAAAATCTGTTTCTATAGCGCCTGGTGCAATGGTATTAGCTCGAATTCCTTTGCTACCCAGTTCTTTTGCTAAATAACGCGAGAAAACCTCGATACCACCTTTCATCATGGCATAGGCCGCATAGCCAGGCATGCAAAATCTCGCCAGACCGGATGATACATTGATAATTCCGCCACCTGTGTTGAGTATGGGAATAAGTTTCTGAGTCAGGAAAAATACGCCTTTTAGGTGGATATTCGAAAGCGTATCGAACTGTTCTTCGGTGGTTTCAGCAATGGAATTTCCAAGTCCAATACCCGCATTGTTAACTAAAAAGTCAATTGTTTCTTTTCCTAGTTTTTCTTTTAACGTGGTTTTGACCTCCGTAATGACGGCATCAAAGCTGTCTATTTCTGAGGTGTCCAGTTGTACCGCAAAGGCTTTCTGTCCCTTGGCTTCAACGGCTTCCACCACCTTGGCAGCCTCTTCTTTATTGCTTTTATACGTCAAGACGACATCCAATCCTTTTTCTGCAATGCGCAGCGCCATGTCTTTTCCTAAACCGCGGCTCCCGCCGGTTACGAATGCTATTTTACTCATTGTTTTTCTGTCTAATGATTACCATGCAAATATCATTTTAATACCGCTGCTATTTGTATCTCAAAACTGGATACTTGTAGGCAAAACCGTTTTTTGTCCATCTTAATCCTCTCTCGATCCATCGTCTGCCATACGGACAATTCTAGGGGAGAAGGTCGCCACAACATCGACTAAATCGGATTGAGCTGACATCACGGTATGGATATCTTTGTACGCCATAGGCGCTTCGTCCATTCCGGCTCCAAGTAACGTAATACCATGTTGCTCCAGCATTGTCTTCAAATCCGCGGATGCCAGTGTTTTGATTGCCTGTGTACGGCTCATCAGACGTCCGGCACCGTGAGAGGCCGAGTTAATGGCTGCCTCTTCTCCTTTGCCTCTTACTAAGAAGCCTGGGGTAGCCATCGATCCGGGAATGATACCCATGGTGTCTTTACTTGCAGGGGTAGCACCCTTTCGGTGAACGATCACCTCTTCTCCTTCAAATTGCTCTTTCCAAGCAAAATTATGGTGGTTCTCGACCTTGACCAGCAATTCGGCACCCAATGCTGTTCTAATCTTATCGTGTATAACCTCGTGACAGGCCGACGCATAATCGCCTGCTAGATTCATCGCTAACCAGTATTCCTGCCCTTCGGCGGTATCCAGATCCAAATAAGCCAAATTTTGCGCCGCATAAGGTAGCTTACAGATATCCTTAGCGAGTTTGGTATAATGACCCGCGATCGTAGCACCCAGTCCACGCGAACCGGAATGCGTTAGTAGCGCCAAATATTTCCCTCGCGCTACGCCCAAGGCTTCGTCTGCCTCGGCAAAGTCAATCACGCCGAATTCCACAAAGTGATTCCCTCCACCAGAAGAGCCTAACTGTGTCCAGGCTTTGTCCTTTAACGACCGGATAAAATCATGGGTATCAAACAGCTCATTGTCCAAAACAGCGTGATCCACGCGTTCGTGTTTCAAATAACCGTGACCTGCCCCAAAACGTGTATTACCCATTAACACCGCTTTTAACGTATCGTGGTTGGTATCCAAATAATCAGCCGGTAAATCAAATACCGAAAGTGCCATTCGGCAACCGATGTCCACACCTACACCATAAGGAATAACGGCGTTATTGGTCGCTAATACGCCACCGATCGGTAAGCCGTAACCTTGGTGTGCATCGGGCATCAGGGCGCCTGCAACCGTTACAGGCAACTTCATCGCGACGTCCATCTGCTTTTTGGCCCCCTCTTCAATATGGGCCTCCCCATACACGGAATAGGTGTCTGGAGTTTCTTTCAAAGAAATCGTTTCTTTTTCGATCGTATCGATTTTTAACAGTACCTCTGCCAATGGTTTAAAGATGTTGTCTGTCATATAGGACTCGGGGTGATCCAGTACATCCTTGAATTTAGCCAACATCTGTTCTCGACTGAAACCCAGTCTTTTTTTATTGATCTTTAACGCCACGCCCATAGCATGGTTTTCTTTGTATCCTAAGGCAAGTAAATCGTTGCCGCTAATTCTTTTATTTTCCATTTTTTTCTTCGTTATTAATATACATATTTTCAGCCAAATAAAATTTTTCTTACTTAAAGGTGACGAAGCAATCATGCTTTCCTGTAAGCAAGGAACAACAACCTCTTTACGTTGTTCCTTGCGCCTCTTTATTGCGAATGCTATTTAGCAAACAATTGTTTTAACTGATCGAGGATTTGACCGTTGCCGGAAACCAGGACGCCATTTCCAGTTAAAGGTTTCTTTGTGCCTTTCGGCACATATCTTTATGGCAATGATTTGCTTTTCTTCATCAAAGAACGATTGTCATACCCGACATGACAAAGGTGCAACCGGATATGCGCAGTTGTTTTGCGTAGTACGATGTATTTGATTAATAAAGTTTAATGCGTTGATATATAGTGGAATAATTTTCTGTTTAACATCTTAAATAACTTGAAATATCAATTCTACGCAGATACGTTGCGTAGAATAAATAAAGTCAGTAACTTTAAAACGCCACGCTAAACGCAAAAACGATATGTCAATTAATAAACTGGCTCTAATTCGCTATAAAATCATCGATAATTGCCTACGGCAAACACATCGAAAATGGACGTTGGACAATCTGATTGAAAAAGTTTCGGATGGATTGTACGAACTGGAAGGTATTCATACCGGTGTCTCCAAAAGGACGATACAAAGCGATATTCAGCTGATGCGCAGTAACAAACTCGGATATAATGCACCTATCGTTGTGGCCAAGCGCAAGTTTTATACGTATGAAGACCCGAGCTATTCTATTAGCAACTCCCCATTATCGGACGGTGACATGTCCAAAATGAGAGATGCGGTCGATATTTTAAAACATCTGAACGGATTCTCTTACTTCGACGAAATGAGCGATATGATCGCCAGATTAGAGAACAACCTCTCCAAACAGGAGAACAGATCAACCTCTTGTATCCAATTAGAAAGCAATAAGTTGTTGAAAGGGTTGAATTGGATAACACCGATACATAAAGCTATACGGGAAAAGATCCCGTTACTGATCATGTATAAGTCCTTTAAATCCCAGTCGCCACAGGAAGCTGTTTATTTCCCGTATCTGCTCAAAGAATATCGGAACAGATGGTTTTTGATCTGCAAACCGAAAAAAAGAAAAACACTCATCACCCTCGCGCTGGATCGCATAGAGGATATCGCCGAAATGGCAAAATCAGGATTTGTGGAATACGACGGCGTCGATTTTGAACGTTACTATGAGGATACGATTGGAGTCACTAAATCGGAAAGGGATAGGGGGCATCGGGTCATCTTGCAAGTCGACCCAAGCAATGCGCCGTACGTGCTGACGAAACCTATGCATGCTTCGCAACAACTTCTGAAAACGGGGGCGGATGGCAGCATCTGTATCCGATTGGATGTGGTGTTAAACTATGAACTGGAACGTGAAATACTTGGTTTTGGAGAGTGTATCAAAGTGCTTGCCCCTAAGATATTGCAGGATAAGATGAAACGAAGGGCGTATAAGATGTTACAGCAGTATAATTCCTAGGTTAAACTTCGGTTGTCACCTTCGCAAACTTGTTTCTGTACTCAATAGGAGTAAGCCCCGTAATCTTCTTAAAGATATCTCGAAACGCTTTGGTGTCGGTATAGCCTACATCAAACATGATTTCGGTGACGTTCTTTCTGGATGCTTCAAAGAAATTTTTGGCGGCCTCTATTCGTACCCGCTGGATATATTCGATAGGCGTGTTATTGGTGGCTTCCTTAAATCGTCTTTCAAAAGTTCGACGGCCTATATGCACTAAATTGGCTAATGTCTCTATGGATATTTTATCTCGATAGTGCGTTTCGATGTAATCCTGTACTTTCTGGATAGCATCGTCCCCATGATTGCGTTGGCCTTTGAAAATAGCAAATTGAGATTGGTTATCGCGCCCGATATCCAACGCGAAATATTTGGAGATCATAATGGCTGTTTCCCTATCGGAAAACTTTTCGACCAGATACAGGATCAGATTCCATAGACTATTTGCTCCGCCACTGCTATAAATATTATCGTGCTCGGTGATAATCGCACCGTCTTCGACTTCCACGTCGGGGTATCGTTCTTTAAATTCGTTCACATGCGCCCAGTGTGTAGAACACTTCTTACCGTGTAGCAAGCCCGTTTCAGCTAAAAGAAACGCCCCGATACAAAGGCTGGCGAGGCTTGAACCTTTTTCGTAAAGCTTTTTAAAGTATGGGATCGCTTCTGCATTAGCTTGGATTCCTTTGACGGTATCACCAAAGGTTGGCGGAATGATCAATAAGTCTGTTTCGACGACGTCCTTAAGTAATCTATTGGTTTTAATCATGTACTCCCCGTTATTGGCCGGTACGTAATCCTGCAAACCAACATACTCAACTGTAAAAATGGATTTCTTGCCGAATACGGTTAAGAACTCGTTGGCGGTTTGAAAGGTTCTGAATGCTGGTGTGACGGCTTCTATAACCCCATATTCAGGAACAAAGACAGAAATCTGCATAGCAACGAAATTATTTAGGATAACAAGTTAGCAAATAGTTTTGTCATAATTTACCCCTAAGGCTGTCGTTTTCACAACAGCTTAGATTTGCTATTCTCCGGTAACTTTGTATTGTTGGTTATGGGAATAACTTTCAAATAAAGGAGAAGTAAAAAATAAATAGTTCACTTAAATATTTTAATATCATGAAAAATTCAGTTTCATTACACAGGGTAATTCAAGCAAGTCCCGAAAAGGTTTTTCGGGCATTTTCAGACCCAATAGCGCACGCTACTTGGCTACCACCTTATGGCTTTGTATGTACCGTACAACAAATGGACTTTGAAGTAGGAGGTAAGTACCATATGACATTTATTAATTTCAGTACCGGGAATGGCCACTCTTTCGGAGGAACATATGTGGAAATAAAGCCCAATGAGTTTATTAAATACACCGATAGTTTTGACGATCCTGCCATGCCGGGGGAGATGACAACGACCGTATGGCTAAACGAGGTTTCATGTGGTACAGAGCTGAAAGTGCTGCAAGAAGGGATTCCGGAAATGATTCCTGCAGAGATGTGTTACCTAGGTTGGCAGGAATCACTGGACAAATTAATAAAGCTGGTAGAACCGGAAATACCGGATGGGCAATAAAGTTATGACCATTCTTCGTTCCGGTAGATTCGTGAGTGCTGTCTTCATTACTTTTTCCGGTAACTGCAGAGAAGCACTCACCTATTACCAAACTTGCTTTGGCGGTTCAATTCGGTTCGAAACTTTTGAAAAAGAAGAGCTGGGATCCATAGAAAAGCCAGTGGTTATCGGTTCACTTTTTTCTGATGAGATCACTGTCCACGGTTCAGATCTCGTACATAACGAAGGAAGGACACTAGGCAATTATATGGCTGTTTTTCTGTATTGTAAGACTGTGGATGAGAGGCAGACGCTGATTAAGAAACTTGAACTCGGTAAAGAACACCCTACCTTTATTGATGATAAAGACCAGAAATTGGTAGAAATAATCGATATATTTGAAGTGAGGTGGATATTGGCAGTGTAATTATCGCTGCAAGAGGTGCGTGACTGGCGAAACGGATAAATCAAACAACATTGTAAACGACTATTCTGCTTTCAATTTCCCTTTAAACACTTTTCTGAATTTTTCCAGCTTTGGTTTTATGACCATCTGACAATATGCCTCATTCTTATTATTGACATAATAATCTTGATGATAATCCTCCGCCTTGTAAAATTTACCATAAGGGCTCACCTCGGTCACGATCTTCTTGTCGTATGCGCCTTCGTCATCTAACTGCTTGATGTAAAAGTCCGCGAGTTTCTTTTGGTCTTCGTTGTGGTAGAAAATAGCTGAACGATATTGTGTGCCGACGTCCGCGCCCTGGCGGTTTAGCTGGGTGGGGTCATGGGCGACAAAAAAGGCGGCGAGCAGTTCGTCGTAAGATATTTCGTCGGGATTGTAAATAATGTTACAAGCCTCGGCATGCCCCGTCCTGCCTGTAGTGACTTGTCGATAAGTTGGATTGCGGACATGACCACCCGTATATCCGGATATGACGGCAGTGACACCGTCTAATTGTTTGAATTGCTCTTCAACACACCAGAAACAGCCAGCGGCAAATGTGGCTGTATCCAGGGCTAAATTACTGGTCTGACGATTATCCGTAAGATTTGAACCACTGTCGGATTTCGTTTGCGCACAAGAGATTGACAGCACAAACAGTAAAAAGAAAGTCAATCTGCTACCATAGGGTATTATATATGGAAATTTCATGTTGGTATCCTATTAAAAATTAAGCGACATCCCGCAAATCCACGGGCACGACACGTGAAACCCCTTGCTCTACCATCGTAACACCGTAAATAATATCCGTGCTGGCTATTGTTCGTTTGTTGTGCGAAACGATAATAAACTGGGAATTCTTCGAAAAGTCTTTGATGATGTTGTTGAACTTATCAATGTTGGTATCGTCCAATGGCGCATCCACTTCGTCAAATATACAGAACGGGGCGGGTTTCAATAGATATAATGAGAATAGGAGTGCAGTAGCGGTCAATGTTTTTTCACCACCGGACAACTGGTTGATCGATAATGGGCGCTTGCCTTTCGGACGCGCGATAATATCAATATCCGATTCCAATGGATTCGCCGGATCGGTCAATACCATATCACAGGAATCTTCCTGGTTGAACAGTGAACGGAACACATGCACAAAGTTTTCACGGACGGTATTGAAGGCGTACATAAATTTATCATTGGCCGTCTGGTCTATCTCGTTGATAGTCGCCATCAAGGATGCTTTGGCGTCCAATAAATCGCTTTTTTCCTTAGAAATAAAAGTGTGACGCTCCTGTATTTCGTCGTAAGCCTCTTTAGCCATCGGGTTGATAGAACCATACGAATCCAGTTGTTTTTTGAGCTTATCACAGGTTGTCGCCAATTCTTCTTGGCTAGCGGATATTTCCGGCATATCACCTTCAAGCAAGGAATTGATGTCGATATTGAACTCAACCGATAGACGCTCTTTTAAGCTATTGAGGTCAATCTGTAGAGCAGTCTTCTTATCTTTCAATTCAGACAGCAGGAAATCGTTTTGGTCTTTGCTACGTCGTAATTGGGTGATCTCTTCTTCCAGTTCGTTGATGATGCGGCGTGTCGTATAGAAATCCTCTTCAATTTCTTGGAGACCTTTTTCGAGCTCCTCTTTTTGGGCATACATCGCCACAAGGTCTTCATCATTATGGTCTGCAATATGGGAAGTATCTTTCATATCGACTTTCACCTGTTCATATTCCAACGAATTTTTCTCTATCCGGGCTTCGAAGGCTTCCTGTTGGCTTTCCCGATATTCCAAATCCTTTTGTAAGCTGGATACTTTATTTTGCTGCTGGTGGAAACGGATGTTCTCTTGATTAAAGGAAGCGGACTTCTCATTCAGCACTTCCACGATTTCGGCATGGGCATGTTGTAATTCCGCCAATTGCTTTTGTCCCGATTCTGCTTCGACTCTCCATATTTGCAGTTCCGGCTCCGCCTTTTGCAATTCATATTGGATGACCGTAATCTTGCTTTCAATATCCTGTTTACGGTTCTGGCTGTTGGTAATGAACGTCTGATATTGTTCTTGCTTGGTTTTTACTGAAATCAATTCGTTGTGCAGACGGTTTAATACCATGCGAAGTTCGTCGATAACATCTTTTTGCGACGCCGTGCGTAATGTCACTAGCTTATCTACGTTATCCGCTTCGTCCTGCTGTAGTTTTTCGATTTTTTGGTTAAGCTCCTTGATCTCTTTGTTAAGGCTTTCGAGGTTTTTTGCCCTACCGATACGCTTACCTTCAAACAGGCCGACAGAACCTCCGTTTAAGCCTAAGCGGTTTTTAGAGAATTTTCCCTCAGGGTGTAAGATAACTAGGTCGTCTTGAGGTAATGTCTCTGCCAAGCTATCCGAAGCTTCGGGTTTTAGTAAAAATACATGTTGTAGCAGTTGCTCGCAGAGCAAGCTGTATTTCTTATCTACCTTAACAACCTCTAATGCAGGGATCATATTTTCAGGTGTTTGAGGCTTTGTTTTGACCGTTTGGATAGCATCCAATACGAAGAAATTTGCTTTCCCGCGGGATGCATCACTCAATAACTGAATCGCCTGTACGGCTTCCTGTTGGTCTTGCACAACATAGTGGTTCATGACGGATTCCAGGTAATTTTCGATTGCAACACGGTATTCTTCCTTACAAAAGAGAATATCGGAAAAGAGGGGATAGGATTTCTTCCATCCGGCATTTTTGCGCAAAAATTTAATGGATTCCGGAAATCCCTCGAGATTATCCACCAAGGACTTGGTGAGGTTGTACTCGTTTTGTTTCGCGTCTACCAAACGGGATTCCCTATTTAGTTGCGCACGGGTTTCGTCGAGTTGTTCTTCAACCGCATGGATTTGCTGCTGTAATTCATTCTCCGCTTGCATAGCAGCATCATATTGGGTTTGTTGCTGCTCGACCCGTTCTTCCAGATCTGCAACCGCCTTGTTGAACTCGTTGAGCTCTTCCACCTTCGCAGAAGCGTCGGTCATTGTACGTACCGATTCCTGTTGTAGCGCCTCTTTTTGAATGTTCAGTACCGCAATGTCCTTTTCCAGTTTATATATCCTGTTTTGAAGTTCGCTGCTCTGTTGGGTAAAACTATCCAGCTTTGCTTTTGCAGATGATTGCTGCCCCCGAAGCTCTTCAACCTCCGTTTGGTTGCGGTCAATGTCTAACCGAAAAACATCCAATTTACCTTGTTCCTCAAAAAGCTCCTCATTCAGTCTTTTGATCGTATATTGAACATGTTCCAGTTGCTTTTTGTCGTTGTTAAGTTCGGCCGTAATCCGCGTTTCTTTTTCTTGCAAATGAATGATACGCTCATTCTTTATTTTTTTATCAGATTCGTAGCTACGGATTTTGTTCGCATATTCGTTGGTGCTTTTTTGCTGCGTAGCAAGATTTTTTTCTTTGGAAAGAATGTCCTCGCGCAATGTGCGTAGCTGATTCTCCTGGTTTTCAATTTTAGCCGATGTTTCCTTAATGCGCTCCTGCTGTCCTTTTTCTTGTTCGGCAATGCGTTCTAGATCCGTACTGAATCCCTCCAATCGATAATACGCCAATCCGACACTGGCTTCGCGATATTCCTCTTTAAGCTGGAAATATTTGTCTGCTTTTTTAGCCTGTGTTTCTAATTGTTTTAGATTCTTGTTGATTTCATAAAGGAGGTCATCGACACGATCCAGATCGGCTTCGGTATCCTTGAGTTTCGATAAGGTCTGTTTCTTGCGTACTTTGTATTTAGAGATGCCGGATGCTTCCTCAAACAGATTCCGACGCGAGTTGTCCTTGTTATTGATGATTTCGTCAATCATCTTCAATTCGATGATCGAATAGGTGTCCGCACCTAAACCGGTATCTAAAAAGAGATCGGTAATATCTTTCAAACGGCATTTAACGTCGTTCAAGCGGTATTCGCTGTCGCCATTACGATACAGCTTACGCGTAATGGTAACAGTCGAAAATTCGGTCGGGAGCAGTTTGTTATTATTCTCAAAGGTTAAGGATACTTCGGCTAGGTTTGCCGGCTTCCGGTTTGCCGTTCCGTTAAAGATGATGTTTTCCATCTTCTCGGAACGTAACATACGTGTACTCTGTTCACCCAATACCCACCGAATAGCATCCACCACGTTCGATTTGCCGCAACCATTGGGGCCGACAATGGCGGTTACACCTTCATTAAAGTTAATGGTGATCTTGTCACCGAAACTCTTAAACCCTTTAATCTCTAATTTTACTAACTGCATACGCTATGCCTTATTCCTCTAAAAATAAACAGACGAAAATACAGTTTTTTAGGCAGAACTAAAAAGCGTACTGCCCTTGAACAGATCGAGGGTGAATTTAATATTTCTGTATCTTATTTATAATAATTTGTCAAAGCCGCTGTCCGCATACCATTTTAAAGTACGATAATACGCGTGTGCCGTTTTTTCATTATCTGGATGGGGAATGTAACAGGTTAAACCTGAATTTTTGTCGATTGCAAAACCGTTGAAAAGCGGTGTGTTAGCCTTGTATATAACAGATTCTTGCAGTGCGGTTTTTAACTTTGGAAAGGAGGCGGCATGGTTATAATTCTGTTCGATAAAGTCTAGGAAGTCAAATGCGATCAGTGGATTTCCAATTCGATCAAAATCCATGCGCTGTACCTGATCACGGTTATAGTCTGCATGGGCAGGTTGTTGTGAAAGAAGAACTTGTTTGGTTTCCCGAGCCACGTCTTGTAGCTTCGAAGCATCAATAACAGATATGGTGGCTGACCGATGTAGACCGGAAAGATTGTCGTAATGGCTGTGGTATTTTTTTGCCAAAATACTATAGGCATTAATGTCGGAAGAGAAGAGATCGTTGGTGATTTTGTCATAGGGCATACCATTAGCAATAACTTCACCAGGTGATGCAATGAAATATTTCGCTTTTTCCTTGATTTCATATAGCACTTCTACGCTTGCCATTGAACACGCATCAAATAGGATGAAGTCAAAGGTGTAGGGTAACGCAGAATGGAAGTCTTTAATGTCCATTTGACTACCGCCGTCATCTCCGAAGGATTTCAGTTTAATGTTGCCATTACTGCTGGGTATCCAGCCCGTGGCGTGCGACCATAGCACCAATCCATACGTTTTTGCCGGAAATAGATTTCTAACGTCCTCTAAAACAAGGCGCATGGTAGCGGGGTCGCTAGAATCATGCGGCTCGTAGTCCCTAATCTTTGTTTTCCCGGCATTTGCACCATTTTTCTTATGGATGTGATAGAGTGATGATCGCTTGTTGGGTAGTTTTGTATAAACAATCAAGTTGCCATCGATGTCGCCCAAGGACTTTTCCATCTGTTCTATATTTTTATAGGCCTCGAGTTCTAGGTTATTGTTAGCGGCCAAGTATACCACTACCGTTCGGAACTTATCTTCGTGATCCGGTTTGATGTCGGTATGTTTACACGCCTGGAATACACAGAGCAGGCAAATAATAAAGTGAAAGAGGCGGGTTCTCATGGCGTTTCTTCTGTTAGCTTATCAAATGTAGAGAATTTTGATGGAGTTCAGCTGGACTGTTCTCTTTGAAGTTTTGCTTTCACGCGTTGTGCGATGAAAAGCAATATGCCGCTGGCAGTCATGTAGCCTACGGTCTCTATTATTTCTATATTCATAATTTTTTGGAGTAAAAAAAGGAAATTTTAGAAGAAGGGTGGTATGGAAACATACCACCTTCTTGCTATTGTTAATAAATTGAACTATTCCGTATTTGAATAATATAGAACATTAGTTTTGCGGGTTAACGACCACCTTAACTTCTTGCTCAATGTCAGAAAGGTTGTTGTTTGCGCCGTCGTTGTACCTGTTGGTAACTTTGATCTTGAATACTAATGTGATCGGTTGTGTGATCGTATTTGCACCGTTGTTCGTCCAACGAGCTGTAGCTGATCCACCGACGTTCACAATCGATACAGAAGTGGTTGCTGGTAATGATCCAGAGATGTCAACAGAAGGATTGCTGTTGTAGTATGCCCTATCCAGTGTCACCGCAGATGTCGATAACGTAGGATTCAATGCGCTACCGCCGAATACGGTGATACCATAACGTTGTAACCTCGTGTTGTCATATGCATTGTTGCTGTTCAAGACGCCTTGATAGTTGAATAATGTAACACCTTGATAATCTTCCACGCGCACGAAATTGCGAAGGGCTACATCCTGATTGTTGTTACCGCCTTGTTTGTCTGTTACGGTGGCTGCACCATTGTTTTTCAACACAACTGTTTTCACGGGGTTCTTGAAACGAACAGGTATCGATTCAGTTTTGAATGGAACTGGATTACCGTTTAAATAGTAGTTCACACGTACTGTGAAGGTATTTTTGGTAAATGTCCATCCTGTGATATAGTTGAACGCATCGCGGGCCGCGTTGGAATGGTGTTGCGGTGCCGCAGGATTTACCACGTGCAATTGCTCGCCACCTAATGCATTAACGATAGCGCTGGAAGACAGGTTGCCTGTTCCGAATGCCGCGATTGCTTGGTGATCAGCTGATGGGATAGAGAAGTTGTATGTTACACCAGGACCAGAAATGGTGTTGTTTAAGGTGATATACTCGTTCATGTCGCCACCCATGTACCAACTGCTGCCATTAGGTGTACCGTAAACACGTGCTGCATTGTTTTCCCAATAAGCAGGGATCGGTGCGTAAGAGATATTACCGTTGATGCTTACTTTTACCAAAATTTCTACGTTAACCACCGGATCTGACGAATTGGAAGCTGTTGGAACGTAACGACCAGTCAATTTGTAAGTTCCCGGATTTACCAGTGTTTGGTTGATTTCTACTTTTCTTGTTACGGCTTGTGTTGTGTTGTCCATGTCATGGAAAGTGAACCATGTTGTTGGAACAGTACCAAGCTGTGCAGAACCAGATGGGTCAGCAATAGTTCTTACGGCAGCATCAAATACCCAGTTGTAAGAATTGTGGAAATCGTTCGCTGATTTTCCTGTGGTGTTGTACGCTGCATCTAATGTTGTTGGTACGATCCATTGTACATCTTTCGTCGCAGACGCTGTGCTGGTTAAAGCATGGTTGATGTTTCCTTTTACGTCAACTGGTTGTATTACGCCCTGTGTGAAACCTACTTTTACGTAGCGGGTCGCGATAGACGTGGTTGAAGTAGCAGTAGCATACAAGTCAGCTTTTACAATTGCATGGTTGCCCAAAGCAGCCGTATTGTATTGACCGGGAGTAGACTCTTTTACGGAAATGGCACCTGTAGCTGCATCCACTTTCAGCCAATTTGCTTCTGTGGAGTTTGGATTTGCTAACGCAAAACGAAGGTCATAGCCATCTAGTCCGTTATCGTCCATAGATACAATTTGGTTGCCTACCTGTGCACGGCCGAAGAAACCTCTTAGTTCTTTTTCCAGCTCGATAGCACCTTCATAAGAATTTCCGCTGCCCAAATCGTTTTCGGCGTTATTGCGGATGTGCAGCGTGAAGTGCGCGTTGGTTTTCGCAGCGGCAGCAGTATTGCTCAATGATAAGTTTGGAGTGCCTGTGCCTGCCTCCACGAACGCACTACCGGTAAATGCTCCCGAACTATAACCATTAACTAATGTGTAAGGAGCAGTTTCCGATGCTTTAATAGCTTTTTCGATTGTTACTTCGTCTGTTTCGATGATCTCTTCTTTGGCAAGATTGAAAGGAGAGGCTACATATTGTTGGTTGCTCGCTGCTTTGTTATTTTTCACTTGCAATGCGATATGCAAATGCTCATTGCCTGACGGATTCGGGAATACGCTGTTCCCTGTATTGTTTACAGGTTTGTATTTCACCGTGATGTCACCAAAAGTTTTGGCTTCGCCTACTTTTGTAAAACTTGCGCTTGGTGTTGCTCCAGACGAACGGAAAGATACTTCCTCTGTTTTTTCGGTCAACAATCCGCTAGATTCATAGTTGGCGGTAGCTACTCCGAAAGGATTCAAGTTATACGTAATAGTAGCGTAACCTTGCATGTAAGTTGTTCTGCTGGTCGCATTATTGACAATGCGTGGGAACAGGACAACTGGTGTGTTGGAACTGTGAAGAGATGGAACCAATGTTAGGCTGCTAACCGCGACAGCTTCTGTTGCTAAAAAGACGCTGCTGGAGGAATTTCCTTCCGCATCGGTAAACACTACATTGTAGCCTCCATCGGTAGCAATCATGGCGATATCGCCAAAATAAGCTTGGACACCCGTATTTTGTCCATCAATGTGCCAGTATTGTTTGCCCCCTATCGTTTCGATAGTGACCACAGAGCCGTCTTGCCCTGGTGCTCCATCTTCACCATCCTGACCATCTTGGCCATCCTGACCTGGTGCTCCGGGTTGACCCGGTTGACCTGGTGCACCAGGCGTTCCTTGATCACCTTTTGCTTTGATACCCGTATCGACGTAATCAGTACCATTTTGGGCAATTTCCCAATTGCCACTTGTGGCGTTGATACGGATTAGCGGTGAGGTACCGTTGTTTCCTGTATCACCTTTATCCCCCTTATCGCCTTTATCTCCATTAACAATGTCATAAGAGAACGTGGTACCATCTGGACGTTTAAAAGTGATTTTGAAGCCTCCAGTTATAGAGGTGACCGATTCCACCACGTTGTTAGCGGCGAGTGTCGCAAGTTGTGTTTTCAGGCTGGCGATATCAGAACTGTTCTGCTCGATGCCTTGTTCAAGTCGTGTGATGTCGTCATCATACTTCTTACAGCCTTCAAACATGATCGCACTACTGAGTGCAACCGCTAAGGCTACTTTGGATAGTTGTTTGATTTTCATATTTGTTTTTATTAATTAATTTGAGATCGGTTAATTCTTAATTCGTCTCGTAATTTGTTTATAGTTATTTATTTTGTAAATATACAATATAATATTGTAATAAAAATTTTTTTTGAATTTATATTTTTTACGGGTAAGTTTTCAGTTCGATCTGAAAGGTGAGAACTGATCCGTCGATGTCCGTGACCTTAATTTCGTAATAATCGGTCTTGCGTTTCTTTTCTATAATAAGATGTTCTTTTACATAGTTTTTATCTTTTATTGGTATTTTACTTATTGATAATAAGTTCATTACTTCATTTACTGTGATTTCTTTTACGCCTTTTTCATCTTTTATTTTTTTAATTGAATCCATAGCTCATAGGTTATCATTAGTTGATGTTAGTAGGGTTATTTCCGTTTTCTTTTTATTGTTGACATGCTTATTTTAACTATGTTTGCGTGCAAAGATAATGGAATTGTTGATAAGAAAGCAATAATAAATTGTAATTTTGCAATTAATTATTGGTTTTATGTTAGTTTTTGCGTTTTGGCTTGAAATTTGTAAACTATGCATGATGTTTTATATCTTTACACAAATAGAATTTTGAATATGTCAGATTGGGCAAGATTAGACCGGGTTATACAATATTTCGGGCTAAATGTCAATTCCTTTGCAAGGGAAATCGGTTTAAATAGAGCCGAAAGACTGTATCAGATAAAAAAGGGAAACTATTCCATCAGTAAAAACCTAGCAGGTGTTATTGTCAAACACTTCCCCGAGGTCAGCGAGACATGGTTGTTAACCGGCCAGGGACATATGCTTGTTTCCGGCGCTGGTGTTGCCAAGATCCCATTGTACAGCATTGACCTGGACGCCTTTGGAACTGACCTGTCGACGCTTCCGGTTACCGACGAGCTGGAAATTCCCCTCTTGGCAGCCAGCGATTTTGCTTTTGTTAACCCCGGTGAGGCGATGAGCCCGGAAATAGGCAATGGAAGTGTGGTGTTCGTAAAGAAAGTGGATAAGGACGCTGTTGTGTTTGGCGATATATATCTTATTCTTTCTTCTCGCATGAATGTTGTGCGGTATGTTCGCGGGCTGGATGACAAAAATTGGCGACTGGTGGCTAAGAATGTGACAAATTTTGATGATATCATCATGAGCAAAGCCGATGTGAAAGCGGTATACAAAGTAAAGGGTGTCCTCTCCATGATTTCTATTTGAGGAGATTCGCTTTTCACGGTGTCGTAAAGTGGTTTCGTTTTCATGTCTTTATAGGGTTAGTTCGTTTATCCATCTACACCAGATAACTTCTTTTAGCCTGTCCCCGGCTGTCCATGTGCTATCTCTCCATTTGATGTAAGCAAAGTTATCGCCATCGCGCCATACGTATCAAGCGTAGCATCGCGGTATTTACCCCCGTGAAATCCCCCTCCCATGCCAGGTAGCGCTACGGTATTTTAAAAAAGTTAATAGTGTGGTTTGTAAAGACGGAATAGCCGCTAGGGACTATCTATGGTGCGGTTTACCTTGTAATGATGCAATTCAATAATTGACTTTTTGGAATGGGTATTGCAAAAAGATGAAATAATATTGTATCTTGGGGCTACAATTAACTAACATCATTTTTTAATAATATAAAATATCAAATTATGGAGCAAAAACTTCCAATTAGAACATTTATTTCTACGCCTGTGGGCGATGCGAGACAAAACTGGTACAAGACCAAAAAGAAACCGATGCTTGACAAGCTGGATGCTAGAATTCAGGCACCAGAAAATTTTGCGATAAGCTATATAAGGGCGTTTATCGAAAGTGTAAACAAGCTTATTAAAACAAATGGCAACCTAGCGGTGTATCTTGGTGCGGAGACGGAGGGAAAACCGGACTTCGTCTTGCTCTTTGCGGGCATTAAAAAATGGTCTAATCTTCCGAATACGTATCTTCTGTTGAACAAAGAGGGGAGACTGGAAGAGATTTCTACAGAAAGTGGAAATATGCTGCGGAACAATTATCAAAATGGTATTCAGCCTGTTTTGGCTGGATCAACTGGTGATGGGGATATTGAAACAGAGTATGTTTATTTCGAGAAAGATATTATTGCGGAAATATTGGGAGAATGCAAATTTCAGGCGGATCAAGGTCGAGTGGATGGCTTAAAAGTTCAGCTGGTTTCTTATGCCGATAAAGAAGCGGAAGTTGGTTTTCCTCGAAGCAGGGATACGGAACGTATATATCTGGAACGGCTTTCTATTATGTTTACGTATACAAAGGATGGCCGGGATACCAGCTTTGAAAAGATTGACCCCAAGAGGTATGAAGAAACTCGACGTAAGCAAGAAGAGGATAAAAGCGGTTTGAATAGTGGACGACCTGTTCCTCCGCCACCACCGCGAGGAGATATAAAGTAGTTCATGTCTCATGAATACCACGTATTATATTTATCTCGGAGTATTAACGATAGCTGCATTGACGGCTATCGTTAACCTAAAGCGGGGACATTCTTTGCCGGTTCAAGTTATTGCCCTCGTGGTGTTGTACACCGGTTTGGTAGAGTGGAGCGTTTTTTACAAAACTGAATTCTCATCAGAGACGACGAGCGTACATATCTATAACTTTTTTCATCTTGTACAATATTTAGCATTTGCTTACTATTTTCGACAACTCGTCAAATCACGTGTTTTTCGAAAAATCATGCAGATTTTTTTATACTTCTATCCGGTATGCTGGTACTTTCTGATATTCTTTGTTTTCCAGTTCGACGAATGGAATAGCTATGTGTTTATATCGGGAGGTGTGTGCACAATTCTTTGGGCAGTCGTCTACTGTTATCAATTATTAGCGGCAGACGAACCTGTGATGTTGCGGTTTAATGGTAATTTTTGGATTGCCATTGGTTTGATTTTCTTTTATGTATGTAGTGTCCCTTACATGGGGATGTATCGTTTTTTAACCGAATATCATCTTAATCTAGCTACGCTATTGTGGATTCCTCTGCAAATCTCCAATATCGTCATGTATTCCCTGTTTACCTATGCCTTTATATGCCAGTTGACCATTACCAAGAGATCTTAGCCGTCATCATTACGGTGGTTGTACTGTTCATGGCCTTGCTGTGTGTGATGGTATTGATTATGTTCAACCATCAGCGACGCAAATTCCGATACAGGGAAGAGAAAAGAGCGATGTCCGAAGCTTATCAGAAGCAATTGCTGGAATCGCGGTTGGAGATGCAAGAGGAAACCTTTGATACTATCAGCCGGGAGATACACGATAACGTAGGGCAATTGCTGAGCTTAGCCAAAGTACAGCTGAACATTGCTGGGCAAAGCGCCACGGCCGACAAGGATCTGCTCGAAGATATCAAGACAAACGTAGGGCAGGCGATGACCGATCTGCGCGACATCGCCAAAAGCCTGAGCAGTGAACGGTTGCAATGGATACCGCTAACGCAGGCTGTTAGCCAGGAACTGCAGCGCATCGGCCGCAACGGTTTGATGCAATGCCACCTACGTATGGTAGGCGAGGAGCACCCTCTTCCGGAGCAGAGTAAGACCATCGCTTTTCGTATGGTGCAGGAAAGTCTGCAGAATATCTTGAAACATGCACAGGCTACTGAAATAAAGGTCTTGTTCGACTTTGCCGACATCGGATTGCATATTCATATTCATGATAACGGTCTCGGTTTCGATACCGAAAAAGTTGCGACAGGAGGCCTCGGCCTACAAAACATCAAAAACCGGGCGGCGCTTATGGGTGGTCACGTCGACATCAATAGCGCCTCCGGAGAAGGTACAACTATTATATTACACGTTCCTTATGACTAATATCAAATATATCGCCATCGTAGATGATCATGCTCTTTTTCGTAAAGGATTGGCTGGACTCATCAACTGTTTTCCGGGCTACCAAGTCATCTTGGAAGCTTCTAATGGAAGGGATATGATCCATCGCTTACAAGTGGAACAATTGCCTGACATTATCCTGCTCGATATCAGCATGCCAGAAATGGATGGCTATGCCACGGCCGAGTGGTTACGGATCAACCACCCCTCTGTCAAAATACTTGCGCTTAGTACCATGGATGCGGAGTCAGCTATCATCAAGATGATCAGGCACGGTGCCAAAGGCTATGTGCTCAAAGATGCTGAACCTAGCGAGCTCAAAAGGGCATTTGAGGACGTACTGTCGATAGGTTATTTCTTCAACGAACTGATTACGCGCAAAGTGCTACTTTCCATACAAACCTTAACCGAGGAAAGCGATATCCGAACTTTTGTCAAGCTCACAGACCGCGAAACGGAATTTCTCAAGCAGATCTGCTCCGAAAAGAGCTATGCAGAAATTGCGGACGAGATGTGTGTCAGTGTACGCACGGTGGAAGGCTACCGTAATGCCGTATGCGAAAAACTGCAGCTCAAAACACGAACCGGCCTAGCGATGTACGCCATTAAAAATGGGATTGTAAAATTAGATTAGTTAAGGTAATTCATGTTTAACCCCTTCAAACGTCATTTTCACTGGATTGATAAAACCTTGATCATCAAACGTCATGCGATCAATGCAGGTTTCCCGTTCGTGCGCTTCTGTTTTATCTAGCGGACGACGATGGTAAACGATATAATAGGTGTCCTCGTTGGGAATTTTGATGACAGAATGATGCCCTGCACCGGTCGCGATAGTCTTATCCTGCTCCAAAATAGTTGCGATGCGTTTAAATGGGCCGAAAGGGCTGTCGGATATAGCATAGGCGACTTTATAATCTGGCCCGGTCCAACCGCCTTCTGACCACATGAAATAGTATTTGTTGTTTCGGATAAACATGAAAGGACCTTCCACGTAATTTTCGGGTGTTACTTCTTTGTAAATGGTGCCGTCATCGAAAGGCACCAAGCTTTTGAAGTCGTCGCTGAGCTTCGCTACATTGCAATGACGCCACCCGCCGTAGAATATATAATATTGTCCGTCTTTATCTTTAAAAACAAATTGATCAATAGGTTGTGCGCCGTGGACGATTTCGTTGATCAATGGTTTTCCCAACAAATCTTTATATGGACCTTCAGGCCTGTCTGCAACGGATACACCTATACCTCCGACTTCTCCTTCGTGGACATCATTCGCGCTAAAGAAAAAGTAATATTTACCGTCTTTCTCTATAATACTTGGTGCCCACATGGCTTTGTGCGCCCATTTCACTTCCGATGTGTCGATAATCCGAGAATGCTTTTTCCAGTTCACTAAATCTTTGGAAGAAAAAGCATCGAAGAATACCTGTTGTTCGTATGGTGCGGAGTAAGTTGGGAAAATCCAATATGTATTGTCGTATACGATACCCTCAGGATCGGCATACCACCCCGGAAAGATAGGGTTTTGTTGTGCCGATACAACAGACCATCCTAATAAGAGATAAAAACAGATAAAAAACGTTTTCTTATTCATAGCACGACGATTATATTCGTTCTAAAGATAAAAAAACAATCTGTTTTTTATGTACTTATAGTCCCAGTTGTTCTCTTCCCGCTTCACTGATATTGTCAATGCTCCACTCGGGTTCCCATACCAATTCGATTTTCACTTCACGGTTGGGAAAAGCCTCGTGCAAAACATTGATAACACCTTGTTCTATGGCGTCGCCCATCGGACAGTGGGGAGTGGAGAGTGTCATCGTTACCGTGATAACCTGTGGATGACGAAAATCAACACCGTATACCAAACCAAGATCAACGATGTTGACATTCAATTCGGGATCTATTACCTGCATCAATGCCAAATTTGCCTGCATTTCCTCTTGCGCAAATTCATTAGTTAACGATATCTTCATAGCCTATGTTGGTTTTGTGAAATATAACACGAAAGACATTATAGCCGTATAGCAGCGATACGATAATCCATAAGATACCGGTTATCTGCAATAGAAACGATTGTTCGAAAACAATACCTATACACATGGATAATAAGGCGCCTAGGTATAGATAATATTGGTAAGGAATTAACCTCTCGTGATACAGCTGCTTGGGCATGGGGATCTTTGCCTTCCCGTTTAAGTTTTTATAACGTTTATTCCAAACGATAAAAGGAAGTGTTTTAAAAGTTTTTCCCAGAATAATACCGGTAATCCACCCTAAAAAAATAAAAGTGCCATAAAGCGCAGCCCATTTCGTTTCTGACGATACAAGGATAACCGGAATGAACATAAAGGCAAGGCTTAAACATAAGAAAGAGAAACCGGCATGTTTCATTAACAAATCCACTTTTTTACGGGCACGATGCCTGTATGTGTCGATGATATAAAGTAACCAACAAGCGGTTCCCAATGCGACTAATACACCGTGCATGGACATGCGTAAGGTAACAGGGTTAAAATAGCCGTCTGCCAGAAAAAGGATAAGTCCGACGTTTTGTAAGATCAATGCGGCGTATAGCAGCCATGTTCTTTTCGATTTGCCCAGCAAAAACATCGGAATAAGCTTCGCGCCGACGCCACATATCAATTGCAGAAACCATCCCGCTATACCCGCATGTGCGTGCAGCTTGAGTATATCCAAATGGTTGCGTGGGATAAAGGTATAACGTAGATTGATTGCCAATAATAATCCTACCGTCGTAGTAAAACAGAGCCAAAAGGCAGAGAGCAACAAAAAATGCTGCTGCACTTGTGATTTATTGGAATCGTTGGCAGTTTGGTACAGATTGAAAGCATAGAGATAGCTACTGCATAGCACACAGGTGCCCGATATGATCATTAACCACTCCATATCAAATCTCCAGAAACACCAAATCATTCCGCAGGTGCCTATTGTTAACAATATATACGATAGGAACGCCAGGTGGTTGCTGAAAAGTTCCCGTTCGCAAATAACGGGGAGTAGCTGGTACGCTGCACCGAAAATCACCATCGTTGCCCAACCTAACGCCGCGGTATGCACGATGGCTAATATAGGTGGATTAAAATAATGTCCGGTAATCTCTGATGCGGACATGAAAAGTAAAATGCAGAGTACAATAAAGAAAAGGGCAGCCGTACCATAAAACGGGATAACGGCAAGCTCCTTAGGGGCTTTATTTACAAATATATCAGCCATATTTTAGCGTTGTACCATGAGGTGTATGTTACTTTCGATGTATCAAAAGTCGGACATCGCCGTCGGAAACCCCGCAAAGCTTGACGATAAATTCGTAGTTTCCCATCTCTTCCAGAAGATGTAACGGAACACGTCGATGCCTTACGTAGAGTGCCTTACCATTATCGAGTTCGGGCAATGTATCCAGAATTCGTTCCATCGGCTGGGGCATGGGAAGATCACGGACATCCAACTGAATAATATCCGGTTCTTGATAACGCTGTAGCAGGGCCTGGAAGTCTTCCCAGCTTAATGTTGAGATTTGGGTTTCTTGAACCTGTTCCTCTGTAGCATGCTCTTTCAAGAAATAGGTGAGATATTCGTTCTCGTTGACTTGCTCGACAAATGTTTTAGCGCCTTTCTTTTCCAATAAAGTAATGAGCGGACTGGGAATGAACGTATTGATGATGCAGAGAATATTTCCGGCGGACAATTGCCGATATTGTT
The DNA here is from genome assembly GCF_014692525.1 of Sphingobacterium chuzhouense. Classification (GTDB taxonomy): domain Bacteria; phylum Bacteroidota; class Bacteroidia; order Sphingobacteriales; family Sphingobacteriaceae; genus Sphingobacterium; species Sphingobacterium chuzhouense. Next base: position 880,496 of record NZ_JACNYL010000002.1, on the reverse strand, counting down.
CATTGATCTCCCGTAAGGGATCATGTCCTTCTTCAATCGCCTGTCTTACATCTAAGTGGGTGCATTTTTCCTTATCTAACCAGACGGGCTTCTCGGAAGCGGCCGTCTGGCTAAGTGATTGTAGGTTTTCATTTGTTTCTAACGACAACGAGAAGCCTAGTGGTTCCAATACCCGTTTAAAATCTGATAATTTGCAACCGCCTATCTTGGCAGCTTCGGAAATGGTTACTCGCGAAGCGAGGACTTTCCGTAACAATGGATTCTTTAGCTTTTGCAACGGCTTAGACAGGGCGGCAATAGCGCCAATACTTTGACTATTAGCGCGGATAAGCTCTGATATTCGGGTGTTGGGTGTAATAGTTATCATAAGGTACTTAACTCTTTACGACAGGTGTCGATAATTTTCGGAAATAGGATATTGTTTTCCAAATGGATATGCTGCAATAAATCCTGTTCAAAAGCTTTCATACTATCAAATAGATAGGTGTAAGAATTGCAGGCATTCTCGGGAAGTGTATAGTCTCTCGTCAATTGCTTGAATGCTGTTAACTCAGCACCTGCGTCCTCGTGCTCTTTTCGCAATTCATTTACGATATAGGTAATTTTTTCTTTTGACAGGGAAGATAGCTCTTTTGTGAGCGGGAACAATATGTCCTCTTCTTTTTGTAAATGATCGTATAAATCCGTCATGAATAGGTGCATATGCTGAGCAAGTTCCAATAGCTCTGGATGTTCGTTGCCGTGACGCAGAGCAACCTTATCTGCCAATTGTTCCAGTGTTGGGCCAAACTCACGGACATATCCATGGTGGATATTTCTGATATAATCGGCAAGGAATGTAATATCCCAACTGTTAAAATCAAGATGTACGGGGATACTGCCTTGTTTGTCTGCTGCTGCCAATTTTGTCCGCAGTTCTTCTTCGCTCAATCCGATGGTGGAAGCGGCTTCCTTCAACGTTGTTTTTCCACCGCAGCAAAAATCTATTCCCAGTTTTTTAAAGACTTCCGCTTTGCGCATGTCTGCAGCAGCAATTTCACCTACCGTTTCTTCCTGGTTTTCTTTTGCCGGTTTAGCGATGCTAACGCGCCACCATTCCGGTCCTGATTCCAAGTATTCCCATTGGAAGAAATTTCCTCTCTCGCCCAATAATTGATAATATAACGGACGGGGATCATGGTCGTTTAGAATGATGAAAGACTCGCCTTGTTCCAAGGCATCAAAATGATCAAAAATAGTCGGATGTTTTAGTCTTGGTTCGATGGCTGTGACATCTAATATGGCTGTTTTTATCATGGCTTTTATGTATTAAATATGAATTATTACACAAAGTTATATCGTTGATATCTGGTGTTTTATGCGTGGACTCATAAGGGCGAAAAAACATGTCAGAATAATGTTTTTTTTGTGTTCTTTTTTCCGTAAAAAGAACCAAAACCTCGTCGCCTAAAACCTTTGGCATATAGGATAGTACTAAGATAGTATTTGTACAGTTGCCAAAGCTTTTGATGCGACATTAGGTGTTAAGGAGGGGATGGTGCAATCGCGTAAATGAACATGGGTAGTCATAAATTGTGGTGATGTGGGATAAAATGGCCTTATATTGTTTTGCGGTCATTTTTCAGCGGGCTATTCCGTAAAAAACAGCATTATGTTTGAGCGAAGCGAGTTTTATGCTGTTTAGGAATAGCCAAGGAAAAATAGCAAAACCATATTCAGCCTTGATTTTTTGGTTACTTTTTTATCAAGAAAAAAGTAATATTAAAGATCCTTCTTCTTAAAGTACCGGGTAGCAAACCAAAGGGGTAGTGCCGTCCATAACAACATCACGAAACCGGTGATCAACATCCCGGTATGTGTGCCAAAGAAATTTCTAAAAATAGCACCCGTATAACCCATCATGGCGGAGAGGTCTATTTCTAACAAAATTAAGATGCGGCTGATATCTATTGGATTCAGCATAGACACCGCTATCATCATTTTTTCGATGGGATAATCGGCGAATTGGAACAACAAGAACAATAGCATGGCATCGAAAATCACTGCGAAGTACAACCATAAGATAATCGCCAAGCCGATTCCCTTTGATTTATCACGGATACGTACCGCCGTCCACATAGCGATGGATACAAATATCAGTGATAGCAATAAACCGCCAATAACGAGTGTTATGCCTGATGAACTATAAGCAAAGATAAAGGTCGGTATGCCCACGCCAACAAGAAAAGTTAGGGTCATCGCACTGGCGAGTCCAATGAATATGCTGAGCCATATACTTTGCCGTTTTAAAGGTTGGCTAACAAGCAATGCAATAAATTCCGTACTGTTGTATAGGTAAATGGTAGAAAATACGATACACACCAATGGTACAACAAACAGTACCAGATTCAACATACTGGCAATACCCTTATCGGTATTGTCTTCCATAAAAAAGATACTCAGCGAAAGAGCAAGAAGCACCAAGGTATAGAACAATATGGTGCGATTGCGCAACAAATCGGAAATAACGTATTTGATAATCTTATTGTTCATGGATAACTTCTTTGGTCAAATTTTTATATCCCATAACATGGGCTATAGCTCTCGATAGTTTATCGGTGCCGGTGTCGGCTTTCAATTCCGCAAGGGATTTGTGAAAACGTAACTGACCGTCTTGCATATAGATGATTTGGGAGACAAGGTCGTCCAGATCACTGAGTACGTGCGAGGTAATCAGAATAAGTTTGTTTTTCTCTTTCTCTTGGATAATTTTCTCTTTCAGGATTTCCGTAGCTACCGGATCTAGTCCCGCTGTGGGTTCGTCAAGAATCAATACTTTGGGATTAAACATAAAGGCGAGACAAGCACTTACTTTTTGGCGCGTTCCGCCGGAAAGGGTACGCATTCGTTTGTCCAGCATGCTCTCCAATTCAAATTTTTCGTAGAGTTCGTTGTCGAGTAGGTGAGAAGGTGTTTTGCGTATATCGATCATCATATCCAATACTTGGCCAATGCTCATGTTTTCCGGATATTCTCCTTTTTGCGGCATATAACCGATATCGCTACGGTATGCCCATTCCCGGTTTATATTTTTATCTTCAAAATAAATACTGCCGGAACTTGGAACGACCATGCCAAGAATGGATTTGATCAATGTTGTCTTTCCACTGCCATTAGGGCCGATGAGTGAAATACATTGGCCGGGCATTAAGGATAAATCGATGTTCTTTAACGCCTGGAGCTTACCAAAATGTTTAGAAAGTTTTTCAATTTTAATCATCGTATAGCATGTTTCGTCGAGCTTTCCGTCAGTTGACGGATCGGTTTCATCAAGGGCTCTTCGTCTTTTAAATTTTCTGGTGTCAAGCTTGGGATCATTTTTTCGCTACGGTCAAATAAGGTAACCATAAAACTACGGAAAAGTAGCATAGCCGCAGGATATCGCTCGACAAGCATAGAGAAAAGGCTGACCGGGTGATGCGGTACATCGCCAATGCCGTCTTTGTTAAGATCATAACCTTCGTAGTTATCCCAATAATTGCCCTGAAAGGTATTCGTCATTTTGCCACCGTTCGTGGCAACGTCAAATGTATTTTGGATAAAGGTATTTCTGCTTAATGTATTGTGCATGCAGCTGGTGAATATCTTGATGGCCCAACCGTTGTTCTCAAAACTGTTCTGCTCTATTTGAATGCGGTTACTGCCTTCCATGAAGATGCCTGTGGTATTTTTAACGAATGTATTGTGCTGTATATGGCTATCCGTGATGTCTTTCAGCAGAAGTCCGTACGTAGCATCCCCCCAGTTTTCTTCAAAAATATTGTGTTCCATGCGCACGCGTTGCGTATACATTACGGCTACGCCAGCGCCGTTCGCTTTAAATGTATTATAGTGGTATTGGTTGTCGTGCGAAAACATAAAATGTAGACCGTAGCGGAGGTTGTGTTGCGCTACATTTCGGTCTACTTGTGTATGGGTCACGAATTCCAGGTAAATACCGTCGCGGTGTCCGAAAATTTCGTTGTTAAGAATGGTGATACTGTCGCTTTTCCATGCGTGAATGCCGTTTCCGACTAAACGTTCCGTTTCGCCGTAAGTTTGCAGCCGGTTGTTTTCAATGTGGCAATTTTTTGCATTCTGTAAGTAAATCCCGAAAAAATTATTGTCGAGTATATTATTTTGTATGGAGACATATCGGCCATTATAGATTTTGATGGCGGCAACGTCTTTTATGGAAGAATGGGCAGAATTTTTAATCGTGAATCCCTTTATCGTGACATGGTTTGCCTCGATGGAAACGGGTTCATGTTTTTTTTGTGCGTCGATGACGGGGTTATCTATCCCGATAAGAGACAGACTTTTAGTAATTAAAATATTTTCTTCCTGATAAAGCCCACCATGTACGATAATCGTATCGCCATTTTCTGCTTTCGCAATGGCCTGCGTGATGGATTGGATGACGTGCTGTTTACCTACATGAATGGTAGTGGCACGTGTCGTACCAACTACCATACATAAATAAACACCAGTAATCAATATATGAAATAGAAAATTCTTCATGGCCATATCTTTACTCCCAAAGGTCTTCCCATGTGAGCGGTGTACCACCAACTTCTTTTAATGTCTCTTCCATATCGCTTTTATTTACAAATGCTGCGATATCACCCCGCATGGGGCTTTTTAACGCTTCGCTTTTCAAATAGAACATGTCTTCAGCGGGTTTAAGCTCGCTGGTTTTGAAGTCAGGAAGATAGAAAGCTGCTACATCATCGCGGTTTATATCGCCGTCTTCGACGTAGGCAATCATACATTGTACGTCATCAAAATTATAAGCGCGCCCTTTTTTTGTGACCAATTGGGTGCCAAAGCGGGCATCACTGATGGTCATTTTACAATATACGCATTGATCTTTTCCGTATTGAATAGGTTGCGGGCCGGCGTTGCTTGTGCAGGCATGTAGGCATGTAAAAACAAAGACCATAATAGCACTGAATAAAGCAATTTTAAAACTGATGTTTTTCATTTGAAGTATTTTTTTTAGATAACCATATTTCCCGTGCAGTGCAATATGCCAATAACACACCTACAGCGATAAAAGTCCAGCCGCCGATATCCGGAATGGAGAATGCGCCAAAGTTGAGCAATTGCTTAAAGCCGATAAGCGGAGGTTGATAGGCCATACCGGGAACGATAATAGGTGCATTAGGGTCGAGATCATGACCGTAATCGTACAGCCACCTGTAAAAATCGACCATAGCTACAATCCCGAATAAGAGGAAAGCAGCAAACAGCACATATACCCATTTCCTTTTACCACTTATTGCTACAGCCAGGAAGCTCAATGCAAAGAAACCAATGATATAGGGTAGGACAGTAAATTCGATGAAATCATCGGCATGAAGTGTTTTCATGCCGATGTAGTGATTCAACCCGTTGATAATCTCCACATTACCGGCTAGCTTATTGCTGTATATCTTTAATTCCAGTCCTTCGGGATATTGCGCTGCATCCAGCTCAATACGCCAAATCGGGAGAAAGATAACCGCAGCTAGGGCTAGGCTGCATACGATGAGTATGATGCGGTTCGCAGATGTCATAAGTGTTGAATTTTTCACGTCGTATATAGTTAGATGGTTACGTTGTTGGTTTGCTTTCGCCCGTATAATATTTAATAGGCGTGCTACTTCCTTTTGGTGAAACCCTGACGTAGCCAGACATTTCTTGGTGTAAAGCCGAACAAAAATCTGTACAATAGAAAGGGAAAATACCCGTACGGTCAGGAACCCATTTTAACGTGGTTGTTTCACCTGGCATAATCAAAAGTTCCGAGTTGTTTGCACCTTTAATAGCAAAACCGTGTGGCATATCCCAATCCTGTTCAAGGTTGGTGACATGGAAGTAAACTTCGTCTCCCATTTGGATACCCTCAATAACGTCTGGCGTGATATGGGAGCGTATCGTTGTCATGTAAACGCGTACGATATTACCCTCGCGTACCACTTTTGCTTCTGCTTCCCCATTTGTTTTGTATGGGTGTTTGTTCGCATTGATGTCGTAAATTTGAAGCGACTTATCCATCAACAAGTTGGCAGGTAACGCCTGCGCATAGTGTGGCTCGCCGATAGTCGGGAAGTCGAGCAACAACTCCATCTTATCGCCGCTGATGTCAAACAATTGTGCACTATGGCAAAGCTCTGGCCCGGTAGGCAAGAAACGATCTTTTGTGATTTTATTGTAAGCAACTAAATATTTACCGTAAGGGTTTTTCGAGTTTCCGCCAGCTACCATTAAGTGTCCAACAGAGTAATAAGTAGGCTGTCTGTCCAAAACCTCTAACGTTTCGATATTCCATTTTACAACTTCGGAAGAAACGAAGAATGATGTATAAGCATTTCCTTTCTCGTCAAACTCGGTGTGTAACGGACCCAATCCTGGTTTTTCAACTTCGCCGTGTAGGGCTGATTCGTATTTTACGACCGGAATACCATCGTAGCGCTCGCTTTCAAAATCACTATTGCTAATCGCGTTTTGAAGTTTTTCAAAACTGAATACGGGGATTAACGCTGCAAGTTTACCACTACCTACGATGTATTCTCCCGTTGGGCTCACGTCGGCGCCGTGAGGCGATTTCGGACAAGGGATTAAATAGGCCAAGTCTTCAAATTCTGTGATGTCCAGTACCGTAACTTCTGTTTTGATCTCGTGTGTTGCAGAATGTGTATGCTCATCCCATTTGTTGTGCGCATAGCGTACGTTGGTTTGTTTTTTGCCTCTTCCTGCTTTGAAATATTCTTCGGCTTTCTTCCAGTTGATCGCCATAATGAAGTCTTTATCGTTTTTCGACGCGTTAACCTCCAATAAGGTGTGAGCTTGCTCTGAGTTGTAGCAACTGATGAAGAGCCAGCCATTGGATACACCTTTACCAGCACTGGATAAATCGAAATTTAATCCTGGAGTTTTCAACTGAAAGGCGATGTCAAATTCGCCACTTTCCTTGTCTACGCTCACAAAGCTGATATGTCCTTTAAAGTTCTCTTTATAAGAATCGATAGCTACGTCTCCCTCACCATCCGGTGGAACACTGAAACGTGTCGCGGCAATGACGTATTCGGAGTTCTCTGTTGTAAAGGGCGAACAGTGATTACCACCCGTATTCGGAATCTCGATGATTTCGTCCGTGCGGAAAGTCTGTAGGTTGATTCTTGCCAAACGTGGGGTATTGTTGGAATTCGCAAACATCCATTTACCGTCGGGCATTCCGTCTGTGAAAGAAGACTCGATATGGTGTAAGTCATCCCATGGGACAAATCCGTGTGACGTTTGCAACATCGGTTTGGTTTCTTCGCTAAAGCCCCAACCTTTTTCAGGATCTACAGAGAATACGGGAATGACACGGAATAAACGGCCGCTAGGCAATCCGTATACACTCATCTGCCCACTGAATCCACCGGATACGAAATTGTAAAACTCATCGTACTGCCCGGGAGGGATGTACGTTCTCTGTGCTGCATCGCCTGTTACGGCGTTGCCCGCTCCTTTTGGACGACACGCCTGAAAGGACGTCGCCATGGTCGCCGCAGCAAGGCTTAATACTAGATACTGTTTTAGTTTCATAGTTTTATGTATTTTATGCTAACAATTAATTATTATTTTTTTGTTATTTAACGCCGTCGTTCTGACGCATAAACTCTAAGATACTCCGAGCTTCTGACTCGCTTAAGTTCTGGTTAGGCATACGCACTAAACACAATTCTAACTGCGCCTGTAATTCGGGGTCTTTATCAATCATCGGATCGGGATTCGTAATGAAATTCATGATCCATTCTGGTTTATGTTTTTCGGAGACGCCAGCCCATCCTGGCCCTACCAGACGTTCCTCTGTATATTTATGGCAGCTAGCGCATTTGACGTCAGCAATAGTTTTACCTTCTTTGGCCATAGCCACATCCAGCTTGTCGCCCACTTCTACGGCATCAAATTTACCTTCACCACGTTTGGGATCGTATTGGCTTGCGTCGGATGTCTTGGCTTTTTCTTCTGGAAATGAGCGTTTCGTTTGCTGTTCGTTGTTACTGTTGGAAGAACAGGCATATAAAAAGATGCCGATAATACCGAGGGTGATGATTTTTTTCATGGTCTTTTCAATTATGTTTTTATCTGATTCTCTCTGTAATATTTGTTTTACAAATTTACTTTCGGGGTCAGGTTCATTTTATGCGTTCAGTCATAAAATGACTTATATAGTAATTGTTTTTTGTTGTAAGTATTTGTATTTTAGATTGTTATATGTCTATTTGATTCTTGTCACTTATTCGTGTGACCTATGTCAATTGATTTATCGTTGACAAGCCCTTCCTTTGTAAGAGGATTATCTATAAAGTCGAATGTTATGATTCCTGTCGATTTACTTTTGCAAAAAGGAGCAGCCTACCGGAAAACAGAACCCGGAGAGATTATCTTTAACGAGGGCGGAATTGCGACTTATTATTATCAACTGGTATCGGGCCGTGTAAGATGGTGTAACCTTATGGACGACGGGCGTGAAGTACTTCATAAGGTTGTTGAGCCCGGTGATGTTTTTGGTGAACTCCCCCTTTTTGATGATGGGGTATACGCAGCGAATGCCATATCCGATACAGCCTGTACCTTATTGCGGCTGCGAGTTGATACGTTTAAACAGTTATTGGAGGATCATCCAGCCATTCATTTTGATTTTTCCAGATCAATGGCGAGCGACTTACGTTTTAAGTTTATGTTGACAGATATCATTAGTCGAAATTGTCCCGAAGATATTATTACGTTATTAATTCAATATCTTAATCAGGAGAAGAAATTGATTTGCCAAGAATGCAATCGCTTAATGTTGACGCGACAGCAACTAGCGAACATGACTGGTTTACGGGTGGAGACCATCATACGGGCAATAAAAAATATGGAGCGAAATGAACGTTTGAGTATTGTAAAGGGAAAAGTTTTTATTCCTGCAGATGGCATGGGGGGGATTTCGTGATGCTAGGTTTTATTAGGAAATGTACTATTCGCCGTTGGCTTATCATTGCTGTCCTCAACCTGTTGATGGTGGCGGGGGCGGGGCTTTTGATGCGTATAAAGATGATCTTTCCTTTAGCATGGGCTAATCAAAAGTACATTATGCACGCTCATTCACACTTTGCTTTCGCCGGATGGGTATCCCATGCTTTAATGGTCTTGATAATAATGGCTATATTTCGTTTGCGTGCAAACAATCCTTTGCCTTTGCGCTATCAATATATCATTACTGCTAACCTATTTGCATCTTATGGTATGCTTATTTGTTTTGCAGTGCAGGGGTATGGGTTATATGCGATCATCTTTTCTACGTTAACCTTGCTGATATCTTTTATTTTCGCGGGATTCGGTTGGCGTGATATAGGGCAATCTACTGTCCCGTTGGTGGTGAAATATTGGTTTAAAGCTTCATTGTTCTTTTCTGTGCTATCGTCTCTAGGTACATTCTCACTGGTAAGATTGATGGTTACACAACAGTTAGACCCCCTAAAGCAATTAGCATCGGTATATTTTTACCTCCATTTTCAATACAACGGATGGTTTCTGTTCGGCTGTGTGGGTTTATTTCTTTATTGGCTTTATGACAGTAGTGGGGTAGTCGCTTGTAGTAAAAAGCTTTTTTGGCTGTTCTTTTCTTGTGTTATTCCGGCCTATTTCCTTTCCGTTTTGTGGTGGAAGGCGTTTCCGGATTGGCTATATATAATTGTCTTAGTCACCGTCTTGCTGCAAGTAAGCGTATGGATTTGGTTTGTACGCCATGTTTTGCTGTCTCTTAAAGGAAGGAAAATCTTGCAGATGATAAATCCAACAACTAAAATCATTTGGACAGGAGTGGTGACAGCTGTTTTTCTTAAAATATTATTGCAAGCTGCCTCAGTGATACCATCGTTGAGTCAACTGGTATATGGCTATCGGCCTATTGTGATTGCTTATCTCCATTTGGTGCTTTTGGTTATCATTTCGCTTTTTATTTTAGGATTTGCTTTTCAGATGCAGATCTTACGTCTAAGCCAGATGGCGCATCGATGGATGATGGGATTGGCAATTGGTGTTGTACTCAATGAACTTATTTTGATGGTACAAGGGATTGGCGGATTATTGAAAACGTATATTCCGTTAACCAATCATTTTCTGGTGCTCGCTGCGGGGATTATGGTGGTTAGTATTTGTGGTATTTTGTGGAAACAACGGAAATTCCAGTAGAGACACACAATCTTGTATCTCTACTGAATATCAACATATAATTAATGATGTTCGACGACACCAATGTATAATGGGGTATCCTCATCGTTGGCTTTACCTGTCAATATGATGGTGTAATATGAGTGGTACCGTTGGCCGTTTATTAACTCGCTTCTTTTTAATTCCCTTCCTTCTCTTGTTGCCAGTACGTTGCCACTTGCATCAGTGACTTTAAGCGTATAAGTACCGCTTGTTTGTGCTTGGAAGGCTTGGTGTGCTACCACTGAAGCACCTGTTTCGATAGGTCGATTACTGTACAATGGTTCATCTTCGCCTTCGATAAGTAAATTTACAGCGTCTACACCGTGTGCCAGGTTCAAGAAACGTATACCGGATTCATTTTCAGTTAAATTTTCCACGACCTTATCCTGCGTCATCGCAAATTTAGGCTGCGCGTTCGTGCCGTATACAAAAGAGGTATATCCACTGTCAACTTTAATGGTCAATGTCGTGTCTATTAAGACGCTTTGGTCAACGTTATGGTTTGTTATCGTTAATTTACGGTTGCCCGGATGCAATAGTTGTGCGCCAGAAAACTCTTGATATGGCAGTACCATGAGCTTACCGTTTAAAGGGTTACTAATGACATTGCCGTCTAAACTGTACAATAGACCCGACGTCGCATCAGGATAGGCGTTTACGAAATACATAACACCCGCCGGCGGATTATTCCATGGACCATCATCATTATCTTTCAAACAACTGCTAAAAGTGAAGGCACTGATAAGTAATAAGAAACAAAATTGTAGTGATAACTTTTTCATTGTATTAAATTGTTTTCCATATCCTAATGAACTTTCATACAACCTTTTGCCAGTCTCTTCCTTAGATAGTAGCTTATGCAAGTTTCATTTGCTCGATATGTTTTGGAATTAATACGAAATACGCTAAGAAAATGCTACACCTTAAAAAAATATTTTTTATTAGTCTTCCCTGTTCGTAACCTCTTTTTTCTTTTCGTGTCTTTGATTGAAATTGGATAATGCCATAATCCGTGGGATGCTGCTTTGTGGTGCCAATTCGCGTAGCTTTTTTATCCGTTTAGCACGTTTATAAACCTTGACTTTTTTATTGTTTTTGTAAAGATTCCAATTCATTAACAAGACACTACCCAATACGACAACTAAGCCTATAATCTGCAAGGAAGTCACACGATGGTTGGTGAAATAGTGTGCTAATAGCAAAGCTACAATGGGGTTTATATACGCGTGTGTGCTAACCTCGGTAGTCGGACGATACTGGAGCAACCATATATAGCTGCCGAATGCTAAAATAGAACCCATGGTTGCGAGATATATAATAGCTCCCCAGTCTTCAGGCAATACATCACGTATCTGAAAGCGGGCGTATTCGCCATTTACAGTAGCAACCACAGTAAAGGCGATACCTGCGCAAACCATCTGCCAAGCAGTTTTTACCATGACGTGTATATCTTCTTCTCCACGCTCCTGCATCTGCCGGGTTCTTTTTTCCCTACTATATTTGGATGCCAAAGATCCTATTGTCCAGGCAATTGTCCCGCAGACAAGGACGAACATGGCTGTTATCTTCATGTTTTTATCTCCCGAAGCATCCTGTGCAAAAAGCTGTTCGGCAAACAACATAAAAACACCCAAAAAGCCAAAAATCAATCCTAAAACCGTAGGTAAACTGGAAAAATTCTCTTTCCATTTTGGCTTGTCAAGAACAACAAACCATATCGCTGTCGCTGCCGCGATAATGCTGACGATACCACTCGATATATACTGTTCTGACCAGATAACGGCAGCCATATCGACAAAGAGCAATAAAAATCCTACAAAGAGCGCATCCTTAACAGCCGTCTTCGCGAAAAGCTTATATCCTTTAGCATAACAATATCCCATCAAGAGGGAGCCTGCTAAGATAAACCGGATAGAACCCAGGACGAAGGGGCTAAAACTATGCAATGCCTTTTCTATAAAGAAAAAGGTAGAACCCCACACGATGTATACTACAAGGTATGCAAAGATAATACTGCTTGTGGCTGGCATATTTTGATTTCCTTTTGTCATATTCGTATTAATCTTCTGTTGGAATAACGAGTTTTTGTTCTTCTTTTACTGTCTCTAAAACGATAGTGGTACGTGTGGAAATAATTTCTTCTATTTTTCCTAGTGAATTGCGCATCAGATCTACTAATCCGGATGCATCATTAGTGCGTACCTTAATGAGATATCCGTCGTCACCTGCAATATCATGGACCTCTTGGACCTCCGGAATTTTAGCTAAGAGCAATCCTACTTTTTGCGTTCCAATTGGATCCTGTGCTTTGATGAAAATGAAAGACAGTAACTTCTGGTCAAGCGCATCCGGATTAATTTTCGCATTGTATTGTAGGATGACCTGCTTCTGTTCCAATTTCTTAACCCGCTCGAGAATCGCAGAAGGTGCCATTCCCAGCTCCCGCGCAATATCCGCATTGTTCGTGCGCGCGTTTTCTTGCATAATACGCAAGATCTGATAATCAATTTGATCTAAGCTAAACTCCATTTTTGTCGTCATGCTGCAAAGATAAGTTTTTGTGAATAATATTCAAAATATAATAATATATACAGAATAATATTCTTATAATATTATTTATTAATGATTATTGTTTACTATTTATGTGTTTTATAAAATTGTGCAAAAATCTTTTTCAGTCTCTTTTTCGTCTACGCAAATGCACAATCCCCCCTTAACAATAAAATGCCGCATCCGAACTATTCTCGATGCGGGATAAGTGCGGGGCAGTGGGACGCATTAAATGTTTTACAACTGTACAAATTCATCCTTGGTACTGCCCTACATGTAAAAGATTCAAAGCGGCGACGTTTATGAACATGTGTCTATTTTGGTGTTCATGAGCTCCCGTTGGTCGGTTTGCTTCTTTTTACGGGAAAAAGAACATAAATTTGTTTCTGTCAAATACGAGAACAAACGTGCAGATTATAGATGAACTAAACCGACTATCTTCCCTACTAACGGGAGAGTTGTTTTATTTACCCGAGAATCCAAAGCATCAGACTATGCGGTTGGCTTATGCAACCGATGCGTCCGTGTACCAGGAACTTCCGCTTGCTGTGGCAATCCCACAGGGCAAAGATGACTTGAAGAAACTTATTTTGTTTGCTGGAGAACAGCATCTAACGCTCATTCCGCGGACAGCAGGTACGTCACTGGCCGGTCAGGTGGTGGGAAGTGGTATCGTGGTTGATGTATCTCGTTGTTTTAACCAGATATTGGAACTGAATGTCGAGGAACGTTGGGTGCGTGTACAGCCCGGTGTTATTCGCGATGATTTAAACAGCTATCTCCGGACGCATGGATTGATGTTCGGCCCCGAAACTTCCACAGCGAGCCGTGCAATGGTTGGGGGTATGATCGGTAACAATTCATCCGGCTTGCATTCTATCGTTTGGGGGGATACCCGCAAGAATTTATTGGAAGCGAAGGTGTTGCTCGACGATACTTCGGAAGTAATTTTTAAGGCTTTAGATGAAGCTGCTCTTTTTGAAAAGCTAGCGTCCCAGACACGTGAAGGCGAAATTTATCGGCAACTGAATACGTTGCTGTCGCTTCCGGAAAATAAACAGGCGATTGTATCGGGATATCCTAAAAAAACATTGACCCGACGAAATACGGGATATGCGTTAGATTTTCTGGTGGACAATGAAAAACCATTCAACTTATGTGATTTGTTGGCGGGGTCGGAGGGAACGATTGGTATAGTGACCGAAGCCAAGTTAAGTTTGATGCCCCTTCCTCCCAAAGAGATTGGTTTGTTGTGTGTGCATTTTGCTGACATGGTAGAATGTATGGAGGGCAATATTGTCGCATTATCCCATTATCCTGAAGCGTCCGAATTAGTTGATAAATATATTTTGGATTTTACCGTAGGGCATCCGACGTATCAGTATAACCGCTTTTTTATCGAAGGGGATCCACAGGCGTTACTCATTGTCGAATTTCGTGCAGACAACGAGGCGGAGGTTTACCAGAAAGCGGAAGCATTGAAAAAAGATCTAATCGATAAAAGTCTTGGCTACGCGTATCCTTTTGTTATTGGGACGCAGCAAACTAATTTGGTTTGGGATGTGCGTAAGGCGGGATTAGGTCTGATACGTAATCTGCCTGGCGATGAACAACCGGTTAATCTCATTGAGGACTGTGCAGTTTCTCCCGAAGATCTGCCCGCATATGTAAAAGATATACAAGTTTTACTGAAAGAGGAAAACGTACATGCTTCCTATTATGCGCATGCCGGTGCCGGTGAATTGCACATCGAACCGTTTATCAATCTAAAAACCACAGAAGGACGTCGGAAATTTCGGACGATATTGGAACGCACCACGGATTTGGTGTTGAAGTACAATGGTTCATTGAGCGGTGAGCACGGCGATGGACGTTTGCGAGGTGAGTTTATTGGAAAAGTATTGGGCGAACAAGTGTATCAATTGCTGCAGGAGACAAAAGCAATTTTTGATCCTCGGGGCATATTCAATGCAAATAAGATCGTTAATACGCCACCAATGGATACGTCCTTACGTTATGATAAGGTGGTGGATGGTAGGCAAATAAAAACCTATTTTGATTTTACGAAAGATGAAGGAATTCTACGCTTAGCGGAGAAATGCTCTGGTTCGGGTGATTGCCGGAAAACGGAAATTACGGGTGGCACGATGTGCCCGTCGTTTATGGCGACCCGCAATGAAAAAGATACGACAAGGGCAAGAGCCAATATGCTTCGTCAATTTCTGACAAATTCGACGAAGACGAACCGGTTTGACCATGAAGAGATAAAGGAAGTGATGGATTTGTGCTTAAGCTGTAAGGCATGTAAAAGCGAATGTCCGTCGCGTGTAGATGTGGCTAAGATGAAAGCCGAGTTTTTGCAGCATTATTATGATGCACACGGCGTGCCTTTCCGCTCGTCTGTCATCGCTAATTTCACCAAGAGTCAGCGATTAGGTTCTTATGTCGCGCCAATCTATAACTTTGTTGTCAACACACCGTTTCTTGCCGATGTGGTAAAATCGGTGGTTGGATTTGCTCCCAAGCGCTCCTTGCCAACCGTCCATTTCACTACGTTATCCAAATGGGCACGGAAGCAGCCTGTACAAAACCGCAAACGAAAAGTTTATCTGTTCAGTGACGAGTTTACGGAATATAACGATACGGCGATTGGCATAACAGCACATAAATTGTTAACCTCATTGGGATATGACGTCATTATACCGAAGCATGTAGAAAGTGGACGGACGTATTTATCCAAAGGTTTTGTCAAGGAAGCTAAGAAAATTGCCGAAAGAAACGTAGAACTCTTAAAAGATCTGATAACAGAAGACACACCGCTTTTAGGGATAGAACCGTCGGCGATCATCACGTTTCGGGATGAATATGTAGAGTTAGTAGGTACGCATTTGCGGGTTGAGGCGCAGACATTGTCTAAGTATACGTTAATGATTGACGAGTTTCTTATCAGAGAAATAGAACTTGGAAGGATCCGGCAAGAACAGTTTACAAAAGGGACGAAAAAAGTTAAATTGCATGGACATTGTTATCAAAAGGCATTTCATCTAGTTGGTTATACAGAAAAATTATTGTCGTTTCCCCAAAATTATAGCGTGGAGGTCATTCCTTCAGGCTGTTGTGGTATGGCGGGTTCTTTCGGCTATGAGGAAGAACACTATGAGGTATCGATGAAAGTCGGGGAACTCGTGCTGTTGCCTGCAGTGCGTGCTACGGATGAACAAACCCTTATTGCTGCTGCGGGAACATCCTGCCGCCATCAAATTAAGGATGGCACGGGACGGAAATCGTATCATCCCGTAGAAATATTATATGACGCTTTGGTACAGTAAACAATTTATTCGTATTTTGTGATTCAATAAACAATACATTTGGATATGAAAACTACATTTTTACAGGCAGCTGCGGTCATGATGCTGGCATCGACATTAACGGGCTGTGGAAATAACCAAAAAGATGGCGAAAAAACGACGGAGGAGGCATTGACAGCCAACCTTAGGCAGTATGTAGCCACTTCTACAACGGATAATCCAGCAATATTTTTATCGTTGGTGAAATCGACAGAAACGGAATCTTCGATGGTATATACTGCAAAATCTTTGAACGACAAGGATACGCTCGCACTTCAAATCGAAATCAGCAAAAATATTCCGGGAGGTATATTTGAAGATGGAGAGGTGAACGAGGAAAAAGCCTTCCAGGAGGGGGCTATCAAATTTAGTTCAGTTGGAGAAGAATCAGACAATTTTGTAAAGGCTATAGCGGCTCTTTACGAAGAACCGGTTGATAATGGGATGACAGATGCTGTACTAGAGCCTCTAGTATTCTCTTCCAATAAAACCGCCGTGGATTTAACGGGCAACGGGACTTATGCATTTAAGCTATTTTTTGCTAACAGTGTAGGCGAAGAAGCAGAAGTGTTTGCGGAATTGAATCTGTACAACCGCTCCTTTAAAATGTGGGCGAAAGATGCGGAGCAACATCCACGGATATTGTCGGCGTTTACAGGTGGTTTGTAAGAAAAGTTGGGCATGAAGAAACATATTTTTCTTTTGCTGGCAGTAATTGCCAGTATACTGCAATTACATGCGGCAACGGTTGATACAATCACTGTACGGAGCGCACGGATGGGTAAGGATGTCAAAGCTGTTGTTGTTTCTCCAGAAAATAAAAAGGCAACCTCTACACTTTATTTGCTGCATGGGCATTCGGGTAATTACGCCAGTTGGCTGAAAACCGCTCCTCATATCAAACAACTTGTGGATACCTACGGATATATGGTCGTTTGTCCTGACGGCGGTTTCAATAGTTGGTATTGGGATACGGAAGATAAAGATTATCAGTATGAAACATTTATTACCAAAGAACTTGTACCTTTTGTTGAGCAGCAGTATCAGGTTGGATCCGACCGTGTCAATCGGGCGATAACAGGATTGAGTATGGGGGGGCATGGTGCTTTGTATCTAGCTTTTCGTCACCAAGATCTATTTGCTTTCGCAGGTAGCACATCCGGAGGTGTAGATATTCGTCCTTTTCCAAATAACTGGAGCATGAAAAAACATCTCGGTGATTATCACGAAAAACCGGAGGTTTGGGACGCACATACGGTTATCGAATTAACACATCTCATTAAGCCGCAATCGCTTAATTTGTTTATTGATTGTGGAACAGAAGATTTCTTTTTTCAAGTGAATAATAAGCTACATGAAAAGCTTACTTATATGAATATACCGCATCACTATCTCACCATGCCGGGTAAACATAATCACGAATACTGGGCGAAATCCATTGATTTTCAAATGGCTTTTTTTGCGCAGTGTTTCCAAGATCAAAGCGTAAAGAAATAAGTCGTTAGATGAATAGGTTGTGGTTGATTTTTGTGGTTCTGTTTATGGGTATAGATGCTTTTGCGCAACAAGTCGTACTCAGTGGAATCGTTCGTGACGCCGGCTCGGGAGAAACATTAATCGGTGCGGTTGTCTCGGTGGAACCAGGTAGGCAAACAGCTAGTACCAACGCGTACGGCTTTTATTCATTAACACTTCCGGAGGGAAAGCATCAGGTTACCTTTAGTTACATTGGTTACCAATCCTACTCGGAGGAGATTGATTTAAGCAGTAGCCAACGTTTAAATGTAGAGCTCCGGCGAGGGGATAACACATTAGAGGAAGTGGTTGTCTCTGCAGAGCGGAAGGATAATAATGTTTCTAATCCGCAAATGGGCGTACTTAATTTTACAATGGAAGAAGTTAAGAATGTTCCTGTTGTTTTTGGTGAAAGGGATTTGCTAAAGACCATACAACTGTTGCCCGGGGTGCAGAGTGCCGGAGAGGGGACATCTAATTTTTACGTCCGTGGCGGTGGTGGTGATCAAAATCTTATTTTGCTTGATGAGGCAACGGTCTACAATGCCTCTCATTTATTGGGATTTTTCTCTACGTTCAACTCCGATGCGATTAAAGATGTGCAGCTTTATAAAGGTGGTATCCCGGCTCAATTCGGAGGGCGTATATCGTCCGTCTTAGACATCGCGATGATGGATGGCAATCAAAAGAAATTAACAACGGAAGGGGGAATAGGCTTGATCGCTTCCCGTCTGAAAGTAGAAGCTCCTTTAATCAAAGATAAAAGCTCGTTTATGATCAGCGGACGCCGAACCTATGCCGATATGTTCTTAAAGCTGTCAAATGACGAAGATGTCAAGAAAAGCAAGCTCTATTTCTATGATCTCAATGCGAAACTCAATTTCAGGTTTAATGATAAGAACACGCTCTATCTATCGGGTTACTTTGGAAAAGATGATTTAGGCTATTCCAACCTCTTTAATTTTGATTGGGGAAATGCTACAGCAACAGTTCGATGGAATCATATTTTTAATGATAAACTCTTTAGTAACACCTCACTGATATATAGTGATTTTAGTTATAATGTACAGGTATCTAGCGATGATAGTAACTTTGGTATAGCATCCAAGATCCGTAACTGGAATTTTAAACAGGATTTTTCCTATTATCAAAATCCGATAAGCACTTGGCGTTTTGGTGTCCATGCTCTGCAACAGTCCATTTACCCTGCCAGTATAACAGCAGGTGAGAACACATCCGTTAATTCCGTTGACGTGGACAGTCGTCAAGGAATAGAGGCCGCAGCATATGTGTCGCATACCTGGAGTCCGGCTGATTGGCTGTCATTGCTGTATGGCGTTCGCGTTAACGACTTTATGGTGATGGGTCCGGGTACATTTTATACCTATGACGAAGATGGGGAGGTTATCGCAGAACAATTTTATAACAAAGGAACAGTAGCCAGGCATTATTTGAATATCGAACCACGTTTTTCGGCTAGTTTCCTGTTAAGTGAGCGACATAGTATCAAAGCATCTTACAACCGTATTGCACAAAATCTACATCAATTGACCAACACAACGGCAAGTTTGCCTACGGATCAATATGTGGTGAGCAGTTTGAATATTAAACCGCAAATCGCTGATCAGGTTGCTGTAGGGTACTTCCGGAATTTTAAAGACAACCGATATGAATTTTCGTTAGAGACCTATTATAAATACATGGATAACCAGATAGATTTCCGAAATGGAGCCGATTTGCAGGCTAATCAATATCTGGAAGGTGATCTGTTGTACGGGATCGGGAGATCTTATGGTATCGAAGCATATCTTCGGAAAAGTACAGGCAAGTTGCATGGATGGATCAGTTATACCCTGGCAAGAAGTGAACGTAAGTTTGACGAGATTGACAATGGACAATGGTTTAGAGCACGTCAAGATAGAACACATGACGTTTCCGTGGTCAGTATGTACGAACTTTCGAAAAAATGGACGTTGGGAGCGACGTTCGTATATCATACGGGAAATGCCGTGACGTTTCCGAGTGGTAAATATGAGGTTGATGGAAAAACAATGTTCTATTATACCGAGAGGAATGGCTATCGTATGCCCAATTATCATCGGTTGGATTTGTCAGCTACTTATGAGCCTGTCCTCTCTGATAAGCGTTTTCGTTCGAGTTGGACATTTGGTGTCTACAATGCTTACAATAGAAAGAATGCGTACATTATTGACTTCCGTGAGAACAAGAACAATACAAATATAACGGAGGCATATAAAATAGCGCTCTTTGGTATTATTCCGTCCGTTACATGGAATTTTAAATTCTGATAATATGAATGTAAAGAGCTACATCTATATATTATGCACATTGTTATTTTTTTCCGCGTGCGAAGAAATAATAGATGTGAACTTAAATGATGCAGATCCTAGGGTGGTAATTGAGGCAAACCTCTCTGATTTGCAATCTATCCAACGTATAAGAGTATCGAAGACTGTTGCTTTTGATGAGCCGATCAATTCGGTTGGTGTAACGGATGCGGTTGTACTTGTGCTCGATAGTAGGGGAGGATATCATAATTTTCAGCATGAAAAAGATGGGGATTATGTAGCTAGGGATTTTACGCCGGCATCGGGGCAAAGCTATTCTTTGTATGTGGAAGTGGATGGAGAATCTTTTCATTCCTCTTGTCATATGCCAACATATGTCGAGGTAGACTCTACGGGTATTGCCCGGGAGAATATTCTAGGAGATAGCTACTACTTTGCAACTTTTAAGTTTAACGACCCTCAAAATACACCTAATTATTACAAGTATGATATTTCCATCAATGATGCAAATTTTCGCTTTTCTAGCGTGTTTCAGGATAAATTCAATGACGGTTTGTATGTAACGCACCAAGTTTCCGATTTAAATACGGATTTGGAACCGGGGGATTACATTTCTGTGCGACGCTATTGTATCGATGAAAAAGTATTTGACTATTGGAATGAGTACCAAAGTACAAATCCTGGTTCTGCTGCTCCGGGAAACCCAACATCAAATATATCCAATAATGCGCTTGGTTATTTTTCTGTAGCTTCAGCACAAGAATTTCGATTGCAGATTGTGGACATGGATTTCGATTGGGATAATCTTGACGACAGCTCGTTACCATAAATTACAACGCCCCAAAATCATACCCCTTTTGTTTCAAATAGGTAATTACTTTAGGTAGCGCATACGATACGCGTGGCATGGCCTTGATATTGTCATGGAAGACAATAACAGAACCATTTTTTACATGACGAATCACATTTTGATAGCATTTTTCGGGACTTATGTATTCATCGAAATCACCCGAAAGGACATCCCAAAAGACCACCTCGTACGTCTTGTGCAACATCTTCAGCTGTGACTTTTTTGCTCGGGCATAAGGCGGGCGAAATAAGGCTGTTCCTGTTAGTTGCTGGCATTTTGCTATGTTATCCAGATAAATATCATCTTCTGTATCCCACCCGCGAAGATGGTTATATGTATGGTTTCCTACCTGATGTCCTTCGGCGAGGATACGTTCAAAAATCGCTGGATTCTTTTTTATATTATCGCCGACGCAAAAAAAAGTTGCTTTGATTTTGTGCTCAGCAAGCGTATCAAGTATGAAAGGTGTAACTTCCGGGATCGGCCCATCATCAAAAGTAAGGTATACTTTCTGTTCTTTTCTCGATTTATTGAACGTTACTTTTGGATAGTACCATCTTAAAAAAAAAGGAGCAGTAACAAAATACATGTTGATAATATCAGATATTTGTCCCAAATTTAAAAATCATTTATGCTTAATTAATCAAATGAGACAAAAAATATCCTATTATATTGTATTATTTTTCATTTTGTTGGTTATCGGGTCCCCCTTGGGATATGGACAAGTAACATTACAGGAAGCCATAGAGACAACGCTTGAGCGTAATCTACAAATTAAACAAGCAGAATTTGGGTATCAATTAAGCGAACAGGATCTTTATCAATCAAAATCAGAATTGTATCCAAACTTGAGTATTGGTGCTGATAATTCCTATAATTATGGTTTGACCTTTGATCAGACCTCGGGACAACTGATCCGCGGAAACTTCTGGACAACCACAGCAGGAGCGCAGTTATCTTCGAGTGTCGCCCTATTTCAAGGCTTCCAAAAAATCAACCAAATTAAAGCGAATAAAATAAAACTTGCTGTCGACGCGACGGAAGTTGAAAAAGTTAAAAACGACTTAATTTTATCTGTGGTGACCAACTATTTGGAGGCGATTACAAATGGGGAGTTGTACGAAGCGGCACAGCAACAGGTTAAGCTTTCCAGGGAACAGCTACGACAGGACAGTATACAATTTCAGGTTGGTAATAAGACATTGGCTGATTTATCACAGGCCGAAAATCAGGTGGCAACGGATGAACTGAATATTATGTCTTCTGAAAATGCTTATGAACTTTCGTTGCTCAACTTAAAACAACTCATGGAATTATCACCGGATACTACATTTAGCTTGGAAAGACCTAGTATAGCTGATATCATGGCGGAATATGCGATTGCTTCCTTCGATAATGTATTTAAAAAAGCGATGCTGACTCAACCTGTAATTGAACAGGCTGGCTATAACAAGGAGCTGGCGAAGAAAAATATAGATATTGCTAAAGGGGCTTATTACCCTACGCTGAATTTGTCTGCTGGATACGGCTCGAATTATTCTTCGCGTGCGTATGATCAGTTTCTGGTGGGGGACTTGATCGTGTCAGAAAAAATCCCGTTCTTCAATCAGGTTGATTTAAACAAATCGTTTCGTGGCGGTCTCAGCCTTCAAGTGCCCATTTTTAATAATAATCGGACAAAGGTAGCTGTAAATAAAGCAAAGATAGGCTATTTACAGGCAGAAAATGAAGAGGCACTGGCACGCAGAAATCTGGAAAAAACTATTGCACAGGCTATTTTAGATTTAAAATCTGCCAATAAGCAGTATTTTGCCTCACAGGTAGCTTTTAATACGTCTAAAGTCGCTTATGAAACCATTAAGGAACGTTATGATGTGGGCATGGCCAATTCAATGGAAATGTTTACTGCACAGACAAATATGAATAGCGCAGAATTTGAAATGATTCGCCGGAAATACGAAATGGTATTCCGTGGAAAAGTCATTGATTATTATATCGGAAACCCTATAACTTTTTAAAATATCATTCATGGCAAAGAAGAAGAGCAACCTACCTAAAATATTGGTTATTTCTGCAGTAATAATCTTGGTATTCGTTGTAATAGGCAGTAAGTTCGGTTGGTTTGGTGATGGCGGTGTACAACAGGTCGCCGTGGATGAAGTGGCGGAGAGAACCATCTCAGAACTTGTTTCTGCGAGCGGGAAGGTACAACCGGAATTTGAAGTGAAATTGAGCTCGGAAGTTTCGGGCGAAATTATAGAATTGAATGTCCGTGAAGGGCAAATTGTCAAAAAGGGAGATGTATTGTGCCGTGTAAAGCCGGATCTGTTACAATCCAGCTACGACCAAGTGGTGGCGATGGTGAGCCAACAAAAGGCAAACCTTGCGGCAGCACAACAAATGTTGAAACAACAGGAAGCGAGCCTTATCAATGCGGAGGCTATCTATAACCGAAGCCTAGAGCTGTTTAATAAAAAAGTGATATCGGCATCGGAGATGGACAAAGCAAGGGCAGATTATGAAGTTGCTCGTGCTACGGTGGAGTCTCAACGTCAGCAAGTCGAAGCTTCCCGGTTCGGGGTGAACCAATCGCAAGCACAGTTGCAGGAAGCAGGCAACAGTTTGGCGCGTACAACGATATATGCGCCTTCGGATGGTGTTGTTTCTTTATTGTCGATAGAACTCGGTGAGCGTGTTGTCGGAACAGCGCAGATGGCGGGAACGGAAATTATGCGTATAGCTCATATGTCCACCATGGAAGTAAATGTGGAAGTAAATGAAAATGATATTAACCGCGTAAGAGTGGGCAATGAGGCGACAATAGAGGTGGATGCCTTCCAGGGGCGTAAATTTAAGGGAGTGGTGACTGAAATTTCAAGTTCCTCTACTTCCGCAGGAACGGAAACCGTAGCGACTACAGCTGAGCAGGTAACAAATTTTAACGTGAAGGTCCGTATCGAGGCATCTTCATATGAAGATTTGATAGATGACGATAATAAAAACTCTTCTCCATTTAAACCTGGTTTATCGGCAACGGTGCAGATCCATACCAAGTCGGAAAAAGGCCTTGTTGTTCCTATTCAAGCAGTGACTGTGCGGGAGAATATAAATAAAGCGGATTCAGTAGACAACGCTGACGTAAAAGAATATGTGTTTGTACTTAACGGGGATGTGGTAAATATGAAGGAGGTAACTACTGGTATCCAAGACGATAATAACATTATTGTTAAAAGTGGATTAAAAGCAAAGGACAAAGTGGTGTCGAGACCTTTTAATGCCATTTCTAAGATTTTGCAGGAGGGCACACGTGTGAAAGAAGTCGATGCAAGTGCCTTGAATTAACAGTGTAATGAAGAAATTAGCCCTTCTTTTTGAAATGAGTGAGAACGAACGCAAGGGATTTCTTGTGCTTTCGATTCTCATTGGGCTGATAGGGATTACGCCTTTTATATATAGTTTCTATGTACGGCATACGGCAGACGACTTGGTATTGATTTCCTCTATAGTCGAGGAAGAACAAAAAAAATTTGCGTCGACGTCAGATTCACCAGAAATACATGCGTCTTATACGGAGCTTTTTCCTTTTGATCCTAATAACTTGCCTGTTGAGAAATGGAAAATGTTAGGTTTTACTGAAAGGCAGGTGCAGGTTATTAAAAATTATGAATCTAAAGGCGGGCGCTTCCGTACAAAAGCGGATGTCGCTAAAATGTATGTTGTTTCCGACGAAGACTTTAAGCGGATTGCGCCGTATATTACATTGCCAGAGACAGTTCCTATACCACAACGGAAGGTCGCTTCTTCATCTAAGGAAAAAACAAAGCTATCAATAAAAAAAATAGTAATTGACTTATCCTTAGCAGATACGACGGTCTTGCAGGGAATTAGCGGGATTGGGCCGGTACTTGCTTCACGTATTGTGAAATTTCGCGACGCCTTGGGTGGTTTTCATCGTATTGACCAGATAAAAGAAGTATACGGTATTTCTGAAGAGCAATTTGTAAAGATGGAATCGTCTTTGGTGTTGGGGGATAGCTTAATTAAAAAGTGGAAGGTAAACCAGTTGCCGATGGAAAGGCTGGCGCAGCACCCATATATCTCTCGTAAGGAGGCTACGCATATCGTACGTTATCGGGAGCAGCATGGTGCTTTTGCATCGTTGGCTGATTTAAAAAAGATGCATGCACTAAATGATGATTTTTTACGTAAAATTGCACCTTATTTGGATTTTAATTGAAAAGCATGCTAGAAGAACGTCTCAAATCCGTGATTCGGGATATTCCTGATTTTCCACAACCGGGAATTGTATTCAAAGATATTACACCTATTTTAAAAGATCAGCAACTTTGTGGTGAGATTGTCGATAAATTGATCGAACATTTGCAAGGGGTAGAAATTGATGCCATCGCTGGAGTGGAAAGCCGTGGTTTTTTATTTGGTATGCTCTTGGCCAATAGACTGAATGTTCCTTTTATTCCTGTACGAAAACAAGGAAAACTACCTTTTAAGACCATATCAGAATCTTACAAGTTAGAATACGGGCAGGCGACTATTGAGGTGCATGAGGATGCTTTTGCTCCGGGTAGCAAGATATTGGTTCACGATGATTTGTTGGCTACAGGTGGAACGGTCGTGGCCACTTCCAAGCTATTGGAAAAACTTGGAGCTGATATTGTCGGATATGCGTTTATCATTAGCCTGGACTTCTTGCAAAGCGAGGGGCGCTTGACACGATTTAGTGACCGCGTGATTTCTCTGGTGCGGTTTGATTCTTAAATACCGCTTCGATGTGATAGTACTTATCGCCAAGGATCAAGACAGATTGATGTTTTTCTAGACTATATTCTTTATTTTTAGCATAATAGAGTGTTTCATGCGTTTCGTATAGTGAGTTTTGAATATTCCGCTGTATACGAAACGCAACTGGTTCTCCATTGTCCTCGTACTCGATTTCAACAGCAGCGATATCAATTTTAGGATCAGAGGAGGTTATTTTTACTTTATTAGCTATGCTGTCCTTTTTTAGAATGCCTGCATAAGCAGGTTTGTTTAAATCAATGGAAGCGAAACTAGAAAGTTCATTTTCCCAGTCTGCAATTTGTATTTCTTTGGCTTCCGATAGACTATCCTTAACCACGGTTTTGTCTACAACAGGTTTTTCCTGCGCTAAACGCGCAATTTCCGCTTTAAAGTACGTTGGAATATCAAAATACGTTTCCCGTGTTACTTTCCTGTCCTTTGGACTGGAAGTGCACGATAAGAACAAAGCAGTAACAGCTACCGCCATTACTGCTTTGCACCATGTGTTTTTCTTTTTATACCAATACATCGCCACTCATATCTGCTGGAATATCAGCACCTAATAATTTTAATACGGTAGGGGCTATATCGCCCAACTTTCCGTCTTTAACTTGTTGATAATCTTTATCTATCAAAATACAAGGCACGAGGTTGGTTGTATGGGCCGTATTTACGGAACCGTCTTCGTTAATCATAAACTCGGAGTTTCCATGATCCGCCAAGATAATAAAGGAGTAACCATTTTCCAAACCTGTTTCAACTACTTTCTTCGTGCAGGCGTCTACAGTTTCAACGGCCTTTACGACTGCATTGAAGACTCCCGTGTGTCCTACCATATCCGGGTTAGCAAAGTTTAAACAAATAAAATCCGGTTTATTTTCTGTTATATCATTACAGATCGCCGTTGTAATGCCTTCCGCACTCATTTCGGGTTGTAGATCATAGGTAGCCACCTTTGGAGAAGGAATAAGCAAACGGCGTTCACCAGGGAATTCTTCTTCGCGTCCTCCGGAAAAGAAAAAAGTAACGTGCGGATACTTTTCTGTTTCAGCGATACGAACTTGTGTTTTGTTTTGGCGGCTTAATACTTCCCCCAATGTATTTGTTAAGTTTTCTTTCTGGAACACGACGTGGACATTTTTAAATGTCTCGTCGTAGGAAGTCATCGTTACATAGTATAACGATAACGAATGCATGTCATATTTTGGAAAATCTTGTTGTGTCAAAGCAATCGTGATCTCTCGGCCACGGTCGGTTCGGAAATTATAACAGAATACAACATCACCTTCTTGAACAGTAGCCAATGGTTTCCCATCTGCATCGGTTACCACAATGGGCTTAATGAATTCATCTGTTATTCCATCGTTATACGACTCTTTTATCGCTTGCTTTATATCTGTTGCTGGCTTGCCAGTTCCTTTTGTCAAAAGATCATAGGTTTCCTTGACGCGTTCCCATCGGTTATCTCTATCCATCGCATAATAACGCCCTATAGCGCTCGCAATAGTTCCGGTGGAATGAGTTAAGTGGTTTTGTAAATCTTCTATGTAGCCAATTCCGCCATTCGGATCGGTATCACGTCCGTCCATAAAAGCGTGGATGAATACTTGATCCGGTTGAAGACCCGTTTTCTGCGCAGCATCACAGAGCGCTTTCAAATGGTCAATATGGGCATGTACACCGCCGTCAGATAATAACCCGATGAAATGTACCTTTTTCCCTTTTGTTTTGGCATATTCAAAAGCCTCTTTAATTACAGGGTTCGAGTTGAATTCTCCTTCATTTGCTGCTTTGTTTATCCGTCCAAGTTCTTGGTACACAATACGGCCGCCGCCAAGATTCATATGGCCTACTTCTGAGTTGCCCATTTGTCCTTCTGGAAGCCCGACAGCCTCTCCAGAAGCTTCTAACCGAGAATTTGGGTAAGTGGCTAATAAATGATCTAGAAATGGGGTTTTCGCTGCGCGTACAGCGTTTGAATTATCGTCTTTACCGTAGCCTAAACCATCTAAGATTAGTAGCGCTACTCTTTTGTTTTCTGAATTGCTCACATACAAACCTAAATAAATTCGCTTTTATATGCAATTTTAATTAAGCACATATAAATGGAATTATTCATAATCGTATGCTTTCAAAGGCATTCATGAGCACTACGTGGTTTATTTCGCTCTTCTCTGCCATAAGGGCTTTCTATTACAGAGAAAATATATTTATTTTATAGAACAATGGCAATAAGTCATCACTTTAAGCACGCGTATTGGCATAGTTTTAGTAGGTTCTCGGACAGAAATAGAAATAAGAATTTATGAGGTATAAAAAGATGTTTAAGTATGCTGTTATAATGTTCTGGTGTATAGCAGGTATGTCGGCATTTGCGATGAATACCTCCTTCGATGATGTAGTGAAAAATGCATCAGTAGCCTTAAAGGAGGGCAATGCAAAGAAGTTGTCAGATATTTTTGATAACAGTGTCAATCTTTCCGTACAACGGGACGAAGGGGCTTTCACGAAATTTCAAGCAGAGCTGTTATTAAATGATTTTTTCCGAACAAATAAAGTGGATGGACTGAAAGAAGTGCAGCGTGCTAACAATTCAACTACCTCGTTCGTTGTGTTTTCTTTGAAAGCCAATTCAAAAAACTATCGGGTATTCATAAAATTTATACAATCTAACAATAAGGATTTTAAGGTTGCTGAACTACGGATTGAGTAAAGATAAGCTGTTAAAAGTTGATATAGGATTTTATATTAAAATATATTTTTGTCATCTTCGCTTATTAATTTAATTCGAATAAATGGCAGTTGAGTTGAGTAAACTGGAGCAGTTTGTGGCGTTAGCACTGCGAGAAGATGTAGGAAATGGCGACCATACTTCCTTGTCCACTATCCAAGAAAACGTAAAGGGGGAAGCAAAACTGCTTGTAAAAGATACGGGTATTCTAGCCGGAGTCAGCGTAGCAAAAGATATCTTTCATATCATAGATCCAGATTTGCAGATTGATATAGCATTGGAAGATGGTATGGAGGTCAAGCCTGGAGATATAGCGTTTTTTGTGCAGGGTAGTGTACACAGTATCTTAAAGGCTGAACGACTGGTATTGAATGTGATGCAACGTATGTCAGGGATTGCCACACGGACTAGTCTATATGCCAAACAATTAGTTGGAACTGATGCGAAGGTGTTGGATACGCGAAAAACGACGCCACTGTTGCGTTTTTTGGAAAAAGAAGCTGTGCGTATTGGAGGAGGGGCTAACCATCGATTTGGACTTTACGATATGATTCTCATCAAAGATAACCATGTAGACTATGCTGGGGGAATTTCCAATGCTATAGCGCGCGCCCAAGCTTATCGAACTACGAAAGGTTTATCTATCCCTATCGAAATAGAAGTACGGAGTTTTCAAGAACTGGAAGAAGTATTATCCAATGAATATGTAGACCGTGTAATGTTTGACAATTTTACCCCGAAGGATGTGGAGAAGGCAGTACAGCTGGTGGATGGTCGTTTGGTAACAGAGGCCTCTGGCGGAATTACATTCGAAACAATCCGCGATTATGCGTTAGCTGGAGTTGATTATATTTCGGTGGGGGCATTAACACATTCTGTAAAAAGTTTGGATTTAAGCTTAAAAGCTAAAATTGTATAGTTATCTTTAGGAAGCTTAAATTAATATATGATTTCGATTTATCTAATAGGCATAGTTATCTTAGCTTATCTGTTTGGTTCCATCCCATCTGCGGTATGGTTCGGTGAGGCTTTCTATGGGGTAGATGTGCGGGAATACGGAAGTGGGAACGCAGGAGCAACCAATACCTTTCGGGTTTTAGGCAAAAGAGCCGGGTCGATTGTCATGTTTGTAGATATATTCAAAGGCTGGACAGCAACGAATTTGCCTTTTCTTTTGGATTCTACTATTGTGGGTATACCGAGTTCCGTGCAATTTGTTAACTTCCAATTGGCGCTGGGTGTTATCGCGGTATTAGGACATCTTTTCCCTATTTTTGCTGGTTTCCGGGGTGGCAAAGGCGTAGCGACACTATTCGGGATGGTTATTGCCATTCATCCAGAGGCTGCGTTATGTTGTGTAAGTGTCTTTTTGTTAACATTGATTATCACACATTATGTGTCACTTAGCTCTATATTGGCAGGATTTACATTTCCATTCAGTATCGCATTTATTTTCCATACATCCGTTCCCGCTGTGTTGTTATATGGAATAGCCATCTGCGCGTTGATATTGGTTACGCATCAAAAAAATATTGAAAGGCTTTTAAAGGGGCACGAATCCAAGATTTATTTGTTTAAGAAAAAGAAGGACTAGTTTTGTAGCCAAAAAATGGCAACCCCAAAAGTTTTAGGCATAGGATTTGTATTGTTTTTATAAGTTTGCGAACAAGCTTATATTATTATGAAAAAGATTTTTAAATATACTTCTCTAGCGGCTATTATATCGATTATGGCAGCATGTTCGACTGTGCCATTGTCGGGTAGGAAGCAGCTGTCACTCGTAAGTGACGATCAGATACAGCAGCAGGCTGCTGTGGCATATAAAGAGTTCTTGGGTGATCCGAATACAAAAGTAGTAACCGGAACATCTGATGCAGCATTAGTGAAAAAAGTTGGTAACAGGATTGCATCGGCTGTAAACCAGTATTTGAAGGCCGAGGGTCTATCCAATCAATTTAATTTCAACTGGGAATTTAATTTGGTGCAAAGTGCGGATGTGAACGCTTGGTGTATGCCCGGAGGTAAAGTGGCGGTATATACCGGTATTCTACCGTTTACGGCTAATGAAGATGGCTTGGCAACAGTGATGGGTCATGAAATCGCACACGCAATCGCTCGTCACTCCATGGAGCAGATGTCCAACCAATATGCTTTGCAGGTAGGAGCGCAGGTGATAGGTGTTGCAACTTCAGGAAAGAGCTCTATTGTGCAAGGTTTGGTAAACAATGCTTACGGTATCGGAGGTCAATTGGCTTCGTTGAAGTTTTCACGTAGCAATGAATCAGAAGCGGATCAGCTTGGTTTGATGTTTATGGCGATGGCAGGATATAATCCACAACATGCGGTATCTTTTTGGGAGCGTATGGCTGCTGCGAAATCAAAAGCCAATGCGCAACCGGAATTTTTGAGTACGCACCCCAGTGATGCAAGACGGGTTGCTGATATTCAGAAGCTCATACCCCAAGCGATGCAGTATTACAAAAAATAAAAAAAGAAAGGGTTCGTCAATTCGAGCTCTTTCTTTTACCTTTTCTTCTCCGCGAAATACTGTTCGATTTCCTCAAGAGAAAACGCATTAAGACAGCGTTCAGGTGATAATCCACCTTTTCGGGCTACATATACGCCGTATTGCATATCGGTTAAACCCTCGGTACGGTGTGCATCAGGATTAATGGATAATAAAACGCCTTTTTCCAGTGCGTATCGTTGCCAACGCCAATCCAGGTCTAACCTTAGTGGGTTAGCATTAATTTCGATGACCACCCGATTAGCCGCACAGGCATCTATTACCTTTTTGTAATCAATCGGATAGCCGGGTCTGCTAAGGAGCAAACGCCCCGTCGGATGTCCGAGAATAGTGGTATATGGATTTTCAATAGCCGTAATCAAACGTTGGGTAGCTTTTTCTTCGTCCATACGCAAATTGCTATGGATAGAAGCAACAACAAAATCAAATTTTGCAAGGATATCGTCTGGATAGTCTAGACTCCCGTCGGAGAGGATATCCGATTCTATTCCGCTGAAAATCCGAAAAGGAGCTAATTTATCGTTTAACCGGTCGATTTCCATCCATTGTTCTTTTACGCGTTCTATAGGAAGACCACTCGCATAAACGGCTGTCTTAGAGTGATCGCAGATGCCGAAATAACTCAGGCCAAGTTCATCTTTGCAGTACATCGCCATCTGTTCCAGCGAATGCACACCATCGCTATAGGTGGAGTGATTGTGCAGCGTGCCTTTTAAATCAGCATAGGTAATAAGCTTAGGGAGTTCTCCGTGTTTCGCCCAATTGACTTCTCCTGAACCTTCTCTTAGTTCGGGCTCGATATATGATAACCCAAGCGCCTTATAGATTGCTTCTTCAGACGAAAAAGCTGGTAAGTTTGCTTGGATAGTTTGTAGTTCTTTTATATGTATTTCACTCCCTGTTGTAAGCAACAAATCGATAGCAAAACGTTCTTCGGAGGTGGATTGTATGCGGTAGCGGACACCCAACTCATCGGTTAACTGAACAACAGTATCTTGATATTCTTCAACAATGTACGCCGGTGTCTCTTCCAAAAAAGAGCGTATTTCTGAAATGCTACAGGTTGTCAATATATCAACGGACGCTATGATTTCACATTTCCGTCTAATTTCTCCCGTAAAAGTATGTTGTTGATCCGGAAAATAGGATACCAGACTTCCTAACAAGGTTGCAGCAATTTTCTCTACTTTAGCGTACAGAAATAATCCTTGATTTGCGTTGGAAAATTCTATGGATTTACGGATTTCTTCTTGTGTTTTCAAGCCGAAGCCCTTTGCTTCCATCAATCGATTTTCGTTGCAGGCATAGAGAAGCTCTCCAATTGATTCAATACCGAGGTCTTTCCAAATTGAGCGTATTTTTTTTGGGCCCAACCCTTTTATCGTAAGCATGGCCATAACGCCTGGCGGGGTTTGGGCGATAAGGTTATCCAATTCGGGGAATGATCCCGACTCAAGAATCGACATGATTCTTTCGGCTGTGCTTTTACCGATACCCGGTAGTGTACTGAGCTGGTCTATCGTAGCACTTGCTGCGGGAAAAGGTAATTTATCAATCTTGAAAGAGGCAGAGGCTATAGCTTTTGTTCGAAACGGATTTTCGTTGAACAACTCCATGAGTTGACTATACAGTTTAAAAGTTTTGGCTATGGCTTTGTTTTCCATGATTTATGAATGATATTCGAGTTCTGTTTCTTTTTCTACGTCTGGTCGTTTGTATTTATTAATGATTAGACGGATACCGCTGTTTTTGGTAAAAAATTTAATTGTCCAGTTAACAAAGGTCACCAATTTGTTCCTAAATCCAAAAATAGAAACCAAATGGACAAACATCCAGGTGAGCCAAGCTAAAAATCCTTTCATATGGAAACGACCCATATCGACAACAGCTTTATTCCTTCCAATGGTGGCCATGGAACCTTTATCAAAATACTTAAAATTAGTAGCTTGTTGATTATTCATATTTTTTAGGATATGCTTAGCTACATATGCACCTTGTTGTTGCGCAGCGGGTGCCACACCTGGAAGACCTCTGGGGGTATCTTCCGTAATCATCGCTGCAACGTCGCCGATAGCATAGACGTTTTCCATTCCACTTACCCGGCATTGGCCATCTGTTTGGATACGGTTACCTCGCTGAATGATTTCCGGATGTATTCCTGTTGGAAATTGACCCATTACACCCGCTCCCCAAATCACTGTTTTAGTCGGAATACTTTCTCCATTAGAAAATGTAATGGTATTGCCATCGTAACCGGTTACCTGCGCGTTAAGTAATACATTAACACCAAGATCCCGCAAGTAACGTTCGGCGTCCTGTGAAGATTTTTCCGATAACGCCGCTAAGATTTTTCCAGTACCTTCGACAAGATATACTTTCATTTCATTTTTGGATAGCTCCGGATAATCTTTTTTAAGCATGTGAAGCTGAATCTCGGCGATAGCACCAGAAAGTTCTACGCCCGTAGGACCGCCGCCCACCACAACAAAATTAAGAAACCGCTCGCGGTCGTGATAGTTTTTCCGCAGTACGGCTTCTTCTAGGTTTTGTAAGACGTAGCTTCGAATATTTAAAGCCTCATGAATACTCTTCATGGGCAAAGCATATTTTTCTACTTGCTTATTACCGAAGAAATTGGATGTAGCACCTGTGGCAATAACCAGATAATCGTAATCATAGTCGCCAACCGATGTTTTAACAATCTTCTGCGTATGGTCGATTTCGGTGACATCAGCCATTCTAAATCGAAAGTTCTGTTGTGATTTGAACATTTTGCGGATAGGAAAGGAAATGGCATCCGCTGCTAATGTTCCCGTAGCTACTTGGTACATCAGTGGTTGAAAAGTATGGAAGTTATTCCTATCAATCAATAATACTTCAACTTCCTTGTCTTTTAAGCTTCTGGCAACTTCGACACCGCCAAAACCGCCTCCGATGATAATCACTCTCGGAAAACTTCTTTCGGAACGATTTAATAACATGATAAACTAATTTTGTTCTATTTTGAGGCAAAAGTACGAAAACGTAACGTAAAAAATTGTGCTATTTGTTATTGTAATGCACCTTTGATTTTCAGCCTCAATCCGTCGTCGTCGTTGGTAAGATGTAATTGGCAGGCTAGCCTGCTTTCCATGTCTGCATCTGGTAGTGTATCAAGCATATCGAGCTCCTGGTCGGTAGCTTCCGGAAGTTGGTCGCCGCCATCCAGTACCTGTATGTGGCAGGTAGCGCATAATGCCATGCCTCCGCACGTAGCCAGAATATTATAGTCGGAAGCTTTCAGGATTTCCATCAGACTTAAATTAATATCCGTAGGAACTTCGATGGTCTGCGTTGTTCCATCGCGATCTTCGACGGTAATGTTGATTATATTTTCCATTTAAAATGCATTGACACCGTTTACGGTTGTGTATTTAAAACTTAACTTTTGATCCGGATAAACATATTTGAAAGCACTTTGGCACATCAAAGCGGCTTCGTGGTAACCACATAAGATCAGTTTAAGTTTCCCAGGGTACGTGTTGATATCGCCAATTGCATAGATGCGTTCTATATTGGTGGCATAATCAAATGTGTCTACCTGTATTGCATTCTTGTCAATATTTAACCCCCATTCCGCAATTGGACCCAATTTTGGACTTAATCCATATAGTGGAATGAAGTCTTCCGTAGGCACGGCAATGTCCTCCTTCTGCTTGTTGGTCAGGTGGATGTGTTCCAAATGACCATTTCCACTCAGGGAAACCAGATTATGAGACAAAAGCAGATTTATTTTTCCCTCTTGTGCGAGCCGATAGACTTTATCCGCCGAATCGGGGGCACCTCGGAAAGAATCATTGCGATGCACCAGTGTCACCTCTTTTGCGACATTGGCAAGATAGACGGTCCAGTCTAGCGCGGAATCGCCACCGCCAGCGATCACGATACGTCTATCGCGGAAACGCTCCGGATCTTTGACCATATAATGCACATGCGATTTTTCATAAAGCTCTAAATTAACCAAATCAGGCTTACGCGGTTCGAAGCAACCTAATCCGCCCGCAATGACGACCACCTGGCAATGAATGACCGTACCATCGGAACTAATGACATGATAAGAACCGTCTTCTTGCTTTTGCAAACTTTCTACGCGTTCCCCTAGTGTGAATGTAGGTTGGAATGGTGCAATTTGTTCCATTTGTTTGTCGATAAGTTCCTGGGCTTTGATATTAGGGTAGCCCGGAATATCATAGATCGGCTTATGCGGATATATTTCCGAAAGCTGTCCACCAACTTGAGGCAATACATCTATTAAATGGCATCGCATTTTTAATAAGCCGGCTTCGAATACGGCGAATAAACCAACAGGACCTGCGCCTATAATGCATATATCTGTTTTGATCATAATTTTTCTTTTTACTTTCCGTGAATATTCAAATTATCATATATCGTATTCAGTATTCTAGTGAAATTTTTGAAATCCTCCTCGGAAAGGTTTTCCCAAGCTTTCATGCGGATTTGAGCAATCTCCGGAGAGAGTTCTTTTACTTTCTTTTTGCCTTTCGGTGTAAGTTGTACAAGTAAACATCGCCTATCCTCTGGATGACCCACACGTTCCACCAATTCTTTTTTAATGATAATGTCAACAATACGGGTTAATGTAGGCTGATCCTTTCCTGTTTTTTCGGCCAACTCCTTATGCGTCATGGGGTCTTCATTATATAAGACTTTCAGGATCGACCATTGATCAATAGTGATATCAAACGCCTGTTCTGAAAAAGAAGTCTGTGCATATTGTTTTACTCGTCTGGCCGTACGATCCAGGAGGAAAGAATACTGTGTATATTGTTCCTTTTTCATTAGAATAATCTGTTTTTTTATAGCAATGAAGCTTGCATGAATGATTGATGTTCCTTTTTGTATGGTCATTCATGCAGGTTGCATAGCAATTATTAGTGTGACAAGTAAATTTACAAAAAGATTAATACACTACAAAAAAAGGCTTGGATTTTGACCAAGCCTTTTTCGATATTACCCATGAATCCATTTAAACTTATATTGAATTTCGGGAATTTTTATTCTTTCCGCTAACCTCGTGAGGCGATCGGGCAATTTCATGAGATAGTCTCGCGCTTTTTCTCCTTTTTCGTTTAAGTCAGTCACTTTGTCGATAGCCCATTCGCGGTTAAGGTCTCGAAGAATATCGACATAGTCTAAAGCTGTGTATACTTCTATGCGTTGCGCCGCATCGGAGAAATGTGCAAATGCTTCTCCTTGTGGCTCGCCTGCTTCCCGTAGGAAATGGGCGGGCATGACGATCTTTTTACGCATCATGTCTTCGAAAGCGATCATGACCTCGCTCGGATCGACTTTCATGGCATGTGATATAAACGACATATAAGCTTTGGCGTGCCGGGCTTCATCGGCAGCGATAACGCCGCACATTTTCGCCAATAGCTTATCACCAGACTTTTTTGAAATACCGGCTACCCGTCGGTGCGATACATTAGTCGCCAACTCCTGGAATGAGGTATAGATAAAATTGCGATAAGGATCAGCGCCTGTACCGATATCAAAGCCATCATGTATTAAATATTGGGTTGATATTTCAAATTGCCGCATATCGATGCGCCCTGATAAGTATAAATATTTGTTCAGCAAATCGCCATGACGATTTTCTTCTGCAGTCCACGCTCTTACCCACTTCATCCATCCGCCTTGCTCATTTTTCTCGACATCCTCCACCATAGTCAACCATGACTCATAGGTGGGGAGTGCCTCTTCGGTGATTGTATCGCCGATTAACACGGCTACTAAATCATAAGGAAGCTCTTTTGCACTTTCCTGCAGGTCCCGCACTTCTTCGAAAAAAGTATCGCGTGAAGCATCTGGTAAAAAATCGGCAGGTTGCCACATTTCTTCTACTGGCTTTAGATACTCGCTCATTTCATTTAACATGAACGGCTCTAAATATGCCATAACCTCTTTTCTCGAGCCCTCAGGGATATTTAATGGTAATTCTTGCATATCTTATACAAAGATAATTAATTGAGAATAAAATACATCCTCTTGACGTGTTTTCGTGCTTAATATACTAACTTTGTAGGATATTTAAGGAGTATAAAGATTGAGAACATTTGATATAGAGAAGATACGAGCGGATTTTCCGATTTTAGGCAGGGAAGTGAATGGTAGACCATTGGTTTATTTTGATAATGGTGCAACGACACAAAAACCGAAACAGGTTATTGAAGCCATTACACGTTATTATGCCGATATGAACAGCAATGTACATCGTGGCGTACACTATCTGAGCCAGATTTCCACCGATGCTTTCGAAGTAACACGCCGTAAAGTACAGGCATTCATTAATGCAGAACATGAGCACGAAATCATCATCACCAAGGGAACAACCGAGGCAATCAATATTGTTGCTTCATGCTATGGCCGTGCATTTATAAATGCAGGGGATGAAGTTATCATTTCTGCTATGGAACACCATTCGAATATCGTGCCTTGGCAAATGCTTTGCGATGAAAAAGGTTGCAAGCTTCGTATTATCCCTATGGATGATAGGGGAGAGTTGGATCTTGAAGCGTATAAATCGTTGTTTTCGGAACGGACGAAACTCGTCTCTTTCACGTATGTGTCCAATGCATTGGGTACGATAAATCCTGCAAAAGAGATGATTGATATCGCGCATGAGCATGATGTACCCGTACTTATTGATGGTGCGCAAGCGATACAGCATCTAGCCATAGACGTACAAGCACTTGATGTGGATTTCTTTGCGTTTTCAGGACATAAAATGTATGGTCCAACTGGAGTTGGCGTATTGTATGGGAAAGAAGAACTATTAAATAAAATGCCGCCTTATCAAGGTGGTGGCGATATGATTAAGGATGTAACCTTTGAAAAAACAACCTATAATGAATTACCGTTTAAGTTTGAGGCAGGAACACCCAATATTGAAGCGGGAATTTGTCTGGGTGATGCAATAGATTATATCGAAGGTATCGGCTTGGATGCGATCAAGGCTTATGAAGATGAGCTTTTGGATTACGCGACATCGCGCTTGTCGGAGATTGACGGAATCCGTTTTATAGGTACAGCAAAACAAAAATCTTCCGTTATTTCTTTTGTTGTGGATGGTGTGCATCCTTATGATATTGGTGTCATACTCGACAAATTGGGTGTGGCTGTAAGAACGGGGCATCACTGTGCGCAACCTGTTATGAATGCTTTTGATATACCCGGAACGGTGCGTGTATCGTTGGCTATGTATAATACGAAAGAAGAGGTGGATATCTTAATAGACGGCTTGCAAAGAGCATTAAATATGTTGGCATAAAGATGACGATAAACGAAATACAAGACGAACTCATTGAAGATTTTTCTTTCTATCAGGATTGGATGGAAAAATATGAATACATTATCCAATTGGGGAAAGAAGTTCCTCTGATAAAAGAAGAATATAAAAAAGACGATTATATTATTAAAGGATGCCAGTCAAAGGTGTGGTTGTATCCAGAAATGCGGGACGGAAAAGTATATTTTACAGCAGATAGCGATGCGGTTATAACAAAAGGCTTGGTAAGTTTGATGGTAAAAGTGCTTTCTGGACATACGCCGCAGGAGATTGCACAGGCGGATCTTTATTTTATTGACAAAATCGGATTGAAGGAGCATCTTTCACCCACACGTGCAAACGGTTTGTTATCCATGGTAAAACAAATGAAATTGTATGCCGTGGCATTGCAAATGAGGGCTTAATATTCTTTTTGTATCTAGACGGAGATGTGTTGAGCGTGTATTTGTTCTCCAAAAAATATAGCTGCTTTCCCTTCAAAATCGACAGGATTATCCGTTGTAAAAAACTGCATACTACCATTTTTGGAACAGATTTTCTCCACTTCGGAGTGACGATTTAAATAATCGACTAAACTTTTGGCTATCAGTTCGCCTTGCGGCAAGACTTTTACATGGGAAGGGGTGTGTTGACGTATGAGAGGTAATAATAGAGGGTAATGTGTACAGGCAAGAATAAGTGTGTCAATATTGGAGCTTTGTTCAAGCACGCTTTGGATGTCTTTTTTGATAATTTCGCCAGTTATTATTCCATCTATTTCATTTCTTTCAACAAGTGGTACCCATAATGGACAGGCGTGTTGATATACTTTTATTTCTGGATGGAACCTTGTGATTTCTATTTTATAGGACTCGGATAATACCGTTCCCTGTGTGGCAAGTACGCCGACTTCGTTCGTTTTTGTGTACTGATGGATAGACTCCGTCGTGGGGCGAATAACGCCAAGTACTTTCTTTCCTGGGGGAAGGTCGTTTTGTTGAATAGTGCGTAAAGCTTTTGCGGAGGCCGTATTGCAGGCAAGGATAACGAGATTACAGCCCATTTCAAATAATTTGAATACGCAGGCTTTTGTGAAGTCATAAACTTCTTCAAATGACCTTGTGCCGTAAGGAACACGCGCATTATCCCCTAAATAAATGTAATCATATAAGGGCAAAGCGTCCTTAATTTTACGAAATACGGTTAACCCTCCGTAACCGGAATCAAATATACCAATCGGGCCTTGCTTTGCTGTATTTATCATTGTATTTCCATCAGCTTCTTTTGTTAGGCAAAGATGGTTTTTCTTTGTAAGTTTTCCAACTATAATATCGTTACCTTTGGTGCGGAATAAAATTAGGAATAATAATTGTTGGGAAGAACAGGTACTATATATTTTCATCTATGAAGTTTCATTACTTTTTTGTTTTCGTGTCCTTAGCATTGTTTACTGCCATGTCTACTGTAAAGGGGCAAGTTAAAAACCAACCTTACTCATACCAGCACTATCAAAAATACGACGAGCTTCTTTATTCGCCAGATACACGGATGCATACCGCTACCAAACCTTTTCTTTTTAAAGGGGATTTATTGGCTAAGTATGATTCTATCCAAAGCTTGAACCAAGTTGATTCCGATAATATTTTTATGCGGAAGATATTCAACGAGCATTTAGTAGAAATACATAAAGAGGACCATAGTTTTTATTTGGACTTTCTGCCTGATTTTGTGATCGGCAAAGAAATGATTGGTGCGGATAAGAGAACGACCTGGTTGAATACCCGTGGAGTTCAAGTAGGGTTAAATATTAAGGATAAATTTACGTTTTATGCGAATGCTTTTGAAAATCAAGGGGTTTTTCCGAATTATCTCACCGATTATATCGACAGAGCGGGTGTGATTCCCGGGCAAGGAAACACAAAACACCTGTCAAATAACAAAAAAGATTGGATGTATGCTACCGCAAGTTTGTCTTATGATTTCAATGAATATTTTCAAACCACTTTAGCATACGACAAAAACCATATTGGCGATGGTTATCGGTCTTTGTTATTATCAGACTTCTCTTCAAATTATGCGCATTTGAAATTCACGGGTAAGATAGGGAATGTACAGTATACATCGATATGGGCATATATGAACGATCCAAGAAATCCACGCATCGACTCGCTTAATTCTGGTGGAAGATTTGGCGATGGTATTAAATGGGGCGCTTTCCAATATTTGGATTATAATGCAACAAATCGCTTGTCGATTGGGTTTTTTCAAGCCGTTGTGTGGGCGAACCGTAACGAAGCTGGGCATCGTGGGTTTGATTTTAATTATGCTAACCCTATTATTTTCTTACGTCCGGTGGAATCCAACAACTCGACGTCACCTGATAAAATGTTCTTAGGGCTAAATGCCAAATATAAAGTATTCGATAACATTACTGCTTACGGCCAGTTCCTGTTGGGAGAATTCACCGCTAAGGAATTTTTTGCGGGAGATGGATATGCGCATAACAAATGGGGTACGCAGCTGGGCGTGAAAGGCTTTAACCTATTTAAGGTACAGAACCTTAATTTCCTGGCTGAATATAATGTAGTAAGACCGTATACATATCAACATTTTGTTTCCATTTCTAATTATAGTAATAACGGGGAACCGTTGGCTCATCCTAGGGGTGCTAATTTTAGGGAATTACTTGGTATGGCCAATTATTCGTGGAATCGTTTCGATTTTTCTCTACAGGGTGTATATAGCCGTTATGGTACCGATCCTGATTACTTGACCAATATGGGTGGCGATATTTTTCAATCGTATAGAACCATCCCCGATATGTATGGTAATTATATCGGACAGGGAGTAAAGAATGATCTTTACTATGCGGATGCAAAAGTGGCTTATGTGCTGAATCCGAAATATAATCTGCGCTTCGAAGTCGGATATACGCAACGGTATAATAGGATAGAAGGCTCACCTACAGAAAAATCCGGCGTGGTCAGTTTTGGCCTTCGTTCTTCGTTCCGCAATTTTTATGGAGATATTTAGGATATTGTTATCTTTATGCACAGCATTTAGATAGTGTATGAAGAAAATCATGATCATAAACGGCCCTAATCTGAACTTATTAGGCGTACGGGAGAAAAATATTTACGGAAGTCAAGATTTCCCATCTTTTTTTGACGAATTAAGACAACGGTATTTGACGGTTGATCTGTCTTATTTCCAAAGCAATCACGAAGGCGAAATTATCGACAAATTGCATGAGATTGGTTTTTCTTATGATGGTGTAGTGCTCAATGCAGGAGCTTATACCCATACCTCAGTTGCAATTGGCGATGCTATTGCTGGTATTACCACCCCTGTAGTAGAAGTACATATTTCAAATGTGCATAAGCGCGAAGCCTTCCGTCACCATTCCTATCTTGCTCCAAATTGTGTGGGGGTGATTTGTGGTTTTGGTTTAAATAGTTATAAATTGGGAATAGATAGTTTTTTATAAACTTCTATTCCCGCTGTTTTATACTTTTTGTTTTGGTTTTCGAAAGATAAGGTATAATCCACCAACCATAAACGGAATACTTAACAATTGCCCCATATTGAATTTCATGCTATCTTCAAAAGCTTCTTGGTTTTCTTTGTAGAATTCCAATACAAACCGGGCGCCAAATAACAAAACCAAGAATATACCAAACAGATAGCCTGCTTTTGGTTTCGCGTTCTTTTGGTACATCGTCCACAAGATAAGGAAGATAATAATATAAGCAATGGCCTCGTACAATTGTGCCGGGTGGCGAGCTACCATATCCACCTTTTCAAAAACGACACCCCAGGGTAGGGAAGTTGGCAGTCCGATGATTTCCGAATTAAAGAAGTTACCCAATCGTACAAATGCTCCCGCCAACGGGACAACGATAATTAACCTATCAGTAATCCACATGAAATCTGTTTTCGTTTTTCGGGAAAACAGCCATAAGGCTAATAAAATACCAATAGCGCCCCCGTGACTGGCAAGACCTTGGAATCCGGTGAGCTCAAAACTGCCATTAACCATGCGGAAAGGAAGAATCATTTCCAATGGATGTTTGCTATAATAATCAAACTCATAGAACAGACAGTGACCTAACCGCGCGCCGATTAAAGTTCCTAGAAAGATATAAATACTTAATTGATCCAATAGTTCTTGTGTTTTTCCTTCTCTTTTGAAAATTTTCAACATGAGAATATAGGACACCACAAAGGCAGCTAAAAAGCATAAGGCGTAATAGCGCAGACCAAAAGAACCTATTTCAAAAATGATAGGATCTATATTCCAGTGTATAACATTCAATAGTGCGTGCATAAGTCTTCTGTTGTGTGGTGAATTTTGTGTGGTAAATATAAGGTTATCCTTTATAAAATCAATATTGCATTAAATTTCTTAATGCTATTTGCGTGAATTTTCTAACTTTGGTAGGACTATGTAGTCACTGATCACTAGTGCCTGGTTACTGAAATGAAATACATGATAATATGGTAAATAAAAAAGAAAAAGAAAAAAAGAAACATATTTCCTTTGTCACGGATAAATCGCTAAGGTTTTTTGAAAAATATATCAATAACCCTTCGCCAACTGGTTTTGAATGGGAAGGACAACGCTTATGGTTAGACTATCTGAAGCCTTACGTTGATAAAACTTATATTGATAATTATGGTACGGCTGTAGGTATTATTAATCCTGACGCACCGTATAAAGTAGTCATCGAAGCGCATGCAGATGAGATATCCTGGTTTGTTAACTATATTACTAAAGAAGGGCTTATATACGTGATCCGGAATGGTGGGTCTGATCATCAGATCGCACCATCGAAACGTGTGAACATCCATACCGATAGCGGCTTGGTAAAGGCGGTTTTTGGATGGCCGGCTATCCATACACGTTCAGGCGAGAAAGAAGATGCTCCTACGTTAAAGAATATCTTTTTGGATTGTGGTGCGACTTCTAAAGAAGAGGTCGAGGAGATGGGAATCCATGTAGGATGTGTTGTTACTTACGAAGATGAATTCACGGTGCTTAACAATCGTTATTACGTAGGGCGTGCATTAGATAACCGCGCTGG
Organism: Sphingobacterium chuzhouense; assembly: GCF_014692525.1. Classification (GTDB taxonomy): domain Bacteria; phylum Bacteroidota; class Bacteroidia; order Sphingobacteriales; family Sphingobacteriaceae; genus Sphingobacterium; species Sphingobacterium chuzhouense. Next base: position 837,205 of record NZ_JACNYL010000002.1, on the reverse strand, counting down.
AGGGTTCATGATTGCTGAAGTAGCACGTTTATTAAAGCAAAACAAGAAGAAATTACCTTTTGGCCTGTATATCGTGAATGCTGTACAGGAGGAAATAGGTCTGCGCGGAGCGGAAATGATTACCCACTACATCAAACCTAATCTTGCCATCGTCACCGATGTAACACATGATACGCAAACGCCTATGATTAATAAAATTACGCAGGGCGATTTAGCATGTGGCCAAGGCCCCGTATTGTCTTATGCGCCTGCCGTGCAGATTAATCTGAATCGATTGTTAATTGATGTGGCTAAGGAAAACGATATTCCATTCCAGCGTCAGGCATCCTCTCGTTTCACGGGGACCGATACAGATGCTTTTGCTTATTCCAACGGTGGCGTTCCTTCGGCCTTAATATCATTACCTTTGCGATATATGCATACAACGGTAGAAATGGTACATAAGGAAGACTTGGACAATGTTATACGGCTTATTTATGAAGTGTTGCTCAAAATAGAAGATGGGCAAGATTTTAGGTCATTTATCGTGTAAATAGAAAGTGAAAAAATATCAAAAATTATAAAAACCAAAATGGACGTTAATTTTATGGACTTGAAGAATAACAATAACGAAGAAGCAGAAAATAACGAATTGAGTATAGAATTAAGCGAGGAGATTGCAGAAGGTATCTATAGTAACCTAGCGATTATTACGCATTCAAGCTCTGAATTTGTATTAGATTTTATCCGCATCATGCCCGGAGTACCGAAAGCAAAGGTCAAATCCAGAATTATTTTAACACCAGAACATGCTAAACGGCTGTTAGGGGCATTACAAGATAATATTAACCGATTTGAAGCAGCCAATGGTGCAATCAAAGCAAGTGAGCCGGGTCTGCCATTAAATTTCGGAGGCCCAAAAGGAGAAGCGTAGGAGGAATATGGATATACAGGTTAGGAACTTAACGACAGAAGACTATAAGGATCTGAAGCGCTCTATGGAGAAGGCTTATGGTGGTGATACAGGCGATGTGTGGACACGAGAAAATATTGTTGATTTGATAGAGGTCTTTCCGGAAGGACAATTATGCGTGGAAGTAGACGGGCGTGTAGTAGCCTGTGCACTTTCATTGATCATCGATTCGAAGAAAACCAATATTTACAAGAAATATTATGAGATTATAGATGACGGAAAGTTTTCTACTCATGATTATGAGGGTGATATTCTTTATGGAATAGAAGTGTTTGTACATCCTGACTTTCGATCTCTACGTTTAGGCAGACGTTTGTATGACGCGCGGAAAGAGCTTTGTGAGCAAATGAACCTCCGGGGAATTGTTGCGGGAGGGCGTATACCGAACTACCATGCCTATGCAGATAAAATAACGCCAAGGACTTATATTGAAAAGGTAAAACGGAAAGAGATTTTCGATCCGACACTCACTTTTCAATTGTCAAATGATTTTCACGTCTCCAAGATCCTGAAAAATTATCTTCCCGAGGACAAAGAGTCGAATGAATTTGCGACACTATTGCAGTGGGATAATATCTATTATGATCCCGATGCAAAATCTTCATCTGCTTCTAAACAAACGACCCGACTGGGTTTGGTACAGTGGCAGATGCGGTTATTTAAAGATATAAATGACTTCTATGATCAAGTAGAATTCTTTGTAGATGCTGTCAGTGACTATGGTTCAGACTTTGTCATGTTTCCGGAGTTTTTCAATACGCCATTGATGAGCCCGTACAATGATCTGCCTGAGCGTGCTGCCATGGAGAAGCTTGCGGAATTGACCAGTGAAATTGTGGAAAAGCTCCAAGAATTTGCAGTATCTTATAATGTTAATATTATTGCCGGGTCCATGCCGATCATGGAATATAAGAAGCTTTATAATGCGACCTATCTATGCCACCGAAACGGAAAAGTGGATGTGCATAAAAAGATTCATATCACACCCAATGAGTTTAAATATTATGGGATGGTGGGAGGAAACGAAATTAAGGTCTTTGATACGGATTGTGGCAAGGTTGGACTTTTGATATGCTATGATGTGGAGTTTCCGGAAGTCAGCCGTATCATGGCGGATCAAGGCATGCAAATACTTTTTGTGCCCTTTATGACGGATACACAAAACGGTTATCTACGGGTAAGGGCATGTGCGCAAGCGCGTGCTATTGAAAACGAATGTTATGTAGCGATTGCAGGTTGTGTAGGCAATTTACCACGCGTGAATAATATGGATATCCAATATTCACAATCTGCGGTGTTTACCCCATCAGATTTTGCATTTCCCAATAATGGTATCAAAGCAGAAGCCACACCGAATACCGAAATGGTACTGATTGCTGATGTGGATTTATATGCCCTTCGGGATTTGCATGAATATGGTACAGTAAAAATATTGAAGGATAGAAGAAAAGATCTATATGCAGTGAATCTCCTAAAATAGGGAGATTCACTACAATGATTATCCTGCAGTTTCTACATAATCTTCCGCTTTTGGAATAGCGTCGAAAATGGAATGCCAGGTATCTGGAATAGTCGTTAGTTTTCGTTTTTGAAGATCTAACCAAGCGCCGTCAATCTCCACGGTTGCTGCTTTTATGCCATTCTCTTTGTAAATCTCGTGACGAAAAGAGAATCGATAATTTTTAAGGTTAAGCTTTGTCATTTCGACCTTTACGGATATACGTTCGTCAAGTCCGATTTCTCGGTAATATACGAGCTCTTCCCGAAATAAAATAGGACCGATATGATATTTGGCAAATTCTTCAAGCGACAGCCCGGCCCGGGTCATCATATTACTCCGTGCTTGTGCACAAAAGTCGGCGTATGCCGAATGCCTAAGGTGCATGTTTGGATCTAGTTGAGCCCAAAGCACCTGTCCTTCGTAATAGATATTCTGTTCCATGTTTATTTTGTTGTTTGTAATTCAATCTCCTAATCCTCAGCTCCTAACATCTAGCTAGGAGAAACCAATTGCATTAGTATAGCTGTTAACCATCCGGCATATGTGCCAATTGCATAGCTGAATACGGATAGGATAACCCCTACAGAAATAAGAGAGGGATGAAAAGCTGCTGAGGTCACGGTGGCAGATGCTACACCTCCAATGTTGGACATACTACCTACGGCAAAATAGAAAAAAGGCGCCTTAACCCATTTTCCAACCAAAAATAACAGTAAGGCATGTATACCAAGCCATATTATTCCCACAATAAATAACCCAGGGTTCTCCAAGATTGCAGCAATATCCATTTGCATACCGATCGTTACAATCAACATATAGAGTAACGTTGTTCCTAATTTGGAAGCTCCCGCATTTTCCAATTTGCGCGCCGGTGTAAAGGAGAGTGCAATCCCTATCAGCGTCGCGACCAAAACTATCCAAAAGAAGCTGTTGGTCAACGAAAATTTTTCCAATTCAGGGAAGTTGATTGTCATATATGACGCTATCGGATCTGCCAATAACGAAGCAAGGCCCGTTCCTCCCAGAGCAAGTGCTAGCATAATTATAAAATCTTTTGCTTCGGGCATACGACTGTTTGTTTTTTGTTGTTCGTCCATCCGTTTGGTCAGCGCTTCTACATCCGAAGCGTCTGCATTAAAAAACTGATTGAATTTTTGTTGCTTGGTCGCTCCATATAACAGGAAAGCCATCCATATATAGGCAACAAATACATCTACAGCAATGATAGAAGAAAACAATCTTGGGGAGGGTTGTAATATCTCTTTAAGCGCTACTTGGTTCGCACTTCCGCCAATCCAAGATCCCGCTAGTGTACCCAAGCCACGCCATACTTCATCGGGGCCGGCACCACCTACTATTTGGGGAGCAAATAGCGAGGTAATCCAAACAGCAATTGGTCCACCCAATACAATACCTACTGTTCCGGTCAAGAACATCAAACCGGCTCGTTTGCGTAGATTCCACATTTCTTTCAGATTCAGATTTAAAGTAAAAAGAATCAAACACGATGGGAGGAAGAAACGACTACCGATACCAGTAAGGGGAGAGTTTTCTCCATCTATAATATTGGCGGAATTAAGCAGCCCAGGAATAAAATAACAAAGTAACAACGGTGGAATAACTGAATAAAACCTTGCTATATATTTATTTTTGAGGTTTGCCGTATAAAATACGATACCTAAGACGACCATTAATAACCCCAGTACAGCGGCATTATCCGTGATAAGTGGTGTAACTTCTCTGATAGCATTTTGCATATTTTGTGGTAATTGCTAAATTGCTCGTGAATTTATATATTCTTTTTGAAACCATAACACATAAGATGATTAATCGTAGAGATTTTATCAAGAGTAGCGGGCTGGTTATCGGCTCGACAGCTATAAACACTCCGATATTCGGGTCGGTTGCAGAAACAAAGAAAAAAAACATTCGCGTCGGATTGATCGGATGTGGAGGAAGAGGGACGGGAGCGGTATTTCAAGCGCTGGCAGCAGATCCCGATGTACAGGTAACGGCGTTGGCAGATATTTTTGAAGATAACCTGAACAACACGTTATCAGCTTTAAAACAAAAGTATGGTGATCGTATAACCGTAACGGAAAAGACCTCCTATCTCGGTTTTGACGCTTATGAAAAGCTGATTAAATCGAAAGTGGACGTTGTGTTATTGTGCACACCGCCGAATTTTAGACCTGCCCATTTGGCGTTGGCCGTCAAACATGGCAAGCATGTTTTCTGTGAAAAACCCGTGGCCGTGGATATACCTGGACTCCACCAAGTGGAAGCGGCCATCAAGTTGGCAAAAGAAAAGAAATTGTGTTTGGTTAGTGGATTTTGCTTTCGCTATTCCTTTCCAAATAGAGAGATTATTTCCCGTGTGCATGATGGTGCTATCGGAGAAATCAAAGCTATTTCTTCGTTTCGCCACGGTGGTGAGCTAAGTTATAAAGAAAGACAGCCAGAATGGAATGATTTAGCCTATCAATTAAGAAATTGGTACTATTACCAACGATATTCAGGTGATATGATTGTCGAACAGACGATACATAGTGTAGATTATATGTCGTGGATATTGAATAATGAACTTCCACAAAAGGTGACTGCCACAGGTGGGCGTCAAAGCCGTCCATGGAATAAGTATGGAAATGTTTATGATCATTTCGCTGTTGAATATGAATACGAAAATGGATTCCGAAGTTTCCATTTTGGTCGACAGCAGAATGGAACAACACCACGTAATACGGTAGAAGCCATGGGAACAAAGGGATACATGAATGTGGGAATTAATACCAACTATGAGATTTTTGGGGATCAACCTTGGCATAATACCGAACGTCTCAACAATATGTACCAAACACAACATGATGAACTGTTTAAGGCGATAAAAGAGAAGCAAGTCATCAATGATGGTGATTTCATGATAACCTCAACGCTAATGGCCATTTGGGCGAGATTATCAGCATATTCGGGCAGAACGTTGTCCTACGATGAGGTTATCCATTCGGAAGAAGTTTTAGGCCCCCCTGTGGAGGACTATCACTGGGACATGAAAATAGATGAATTAGCAATTCCGAGACCTGGTCATTATAAGTTTACGTAGCGATGGAACAAATAAGGATATTGGTTGTGGGTTGTGGTAATATGGGAGCATCGCATGCTGCAGCCTATCATAAATTAGCAGGGTTTGAGATTGTTGGGCTGGTATCCAGAGGCGATAGTAAACATCGCGTTAACACCATGCTTGAGTCGGCATATCCGACATTCGATCATTATGATGATGCTTTGAGCCAAACAGAACCGGACGCGGTATGTATTGCGACATATCCCGATACACATGAAGAGTATGCATTAAAGGCGTTTTCGGCCGGAGCACATGTTTTTATCGAAAAGCCGTTGGCAGATAGTGTTGTGGGGGCTGAACGGGTGGTTCAAGCAGCTAAGGACTCGGGTAAAAAGTTAGTAGTTGGTTATATTCTTCGTTATCACCCATCTTGGATCAAATTTATAGAAATAGGAAAAACATTGGGCAACCCCTTGGTGTTCCGTATGAATTTAAATCAGCAAAGTCAGGGATATATGTGGGATGTACATCGGAATTTAATGAAGAGTTTGAGTCCTATTGTAGACTGTGGTGTGCATTATATCGACGTGATGTGTCAGATGACGGAAGCTCGCCCCATTCGGGTATCTGCTATAGGCGCCCGTTTAACGGATGATATACCATTGGATAACTATAACTACGGACAGCTACAGATTCATTTTGATGATGGTTCTGTAGGTTGGTATGAAGCTGGGTGGGGACCGATGATAAGCGAAACGGCTTTTTTTGTCAAAGATGTGATTGGGCCTAAAGGTGCGGTCTCTATTGTCGCTAATAAAGCTGGGGCAAAAGGTCAATCTGATTCTGTAGAGGCTCATACCCAAACAGAATCTTTACGCGTGCATTATGCTGATATCGACAACAACAACAACAAGTTTATTAGACCAGATGAATGGATAGATTTAACTGATGAGCCATCCCATCAGGAACTATGCGACAGGGAGCAATTGCATTTTCTACAGTCAATACGCGAGGATCTGGATTTGTCCAAATCGATGGAAGATGCCATTAACAGTTTAAGAATTGCTTTTGCCTGCGATGAATCCGTTAAAACGGGTGGGATGGTGAAGTTGTGAAATGCTTACGGTATATTCAGATACTTATGCGTTTGCAGGGAAATTTCCCACTGCGGATTATCTTTTACGTATTCAATAATCAGCGGTGTCATTTCTGCGGTTTTAGACCATTCGGGCTGTAAATATAGCTTACAGTTTTTGCCGACAAATCTGGCGTGTTCTTCTGCCCATTGGAAATCGCTTTTATTGAAAACAATTACTTTTAATTCGCCTGCAGCATTCAATACATCAGGACGTGGGCCTTTGAATTTTTTTGGAGATAAACATATCCAATCCCAAAAACCAGATAGCGGATAAGCACCTGAGGTTTCTATAAATGTCTGTATGCCTGCTTCCTTTAACCCTTTTGTGAGGTAGTCTAAATTGTAGAGTAGGGGTTCTCCTCCTGTAATAACAACCGTTTTTGCAGGGAATTTTTTTGCATTTTCTATAATGGCATCTGCTGACGTCAGTGGATGCAGCTCTGCATCCCAACTTTCTTTGACGTCACACCAATGACATCCTACATCACACCCTCCTAAACGAATGAAATATGCCGCTTTTCCAGTGTGGTATCCTTCGCCTTGTATCGTGTAGAATTCTTCCATGAGAGGAAGTAGTGTGCCGTCTTCCGGAACTTGATTTGACATTGCTTTTTCCTTTGAGAGGACAAAGGTACGAAAAAAGGCATAGACATATAGCAATGTGTATCTTAGCTTTCGTTTCTTATATATATTGAATATCTTTGCGTTCGAAACTTACAGATAATTTACAGCGTAGTATGCTGGCTGTCTGTAATAGTTAAACTTCAATTTTTAATAAATTAAAATCATATTCGTAGATGATTAACATTACACTGCCCGACGGATCTGTCCGTCAGTATGAAAAGGGAACGACTGCGATGCAGATAGCCCAATCGATTTCCGAAGGTTTAGCCAGAAACGTATTAGGTGCCGAGGTGAATGGTGAAGTATGGGATGCTTCGAGAGCGATAGAAGAGGATGCCTCTGTTAAATTATTGACCTGGAATGACGATAAAGGAAAATCCACCTTTTGGCATTCATCTGCCCATTTATTGGCGGAGGCGTTGGAGGCGTTATACCCAGGGATAAAATTCGGTATAGGCCCAGCAATTGAGACAGGATTCTATTACGACGTAGATTTTGGCGATCGCGAGTTTTCTTCCGATGACTTCAAGCAGATTGAAGATAAGATGTTGGAACTAGCAAAGCAAAAAGAAACGTTTGAACGTAAGTCGGTTTCAAAGGCGGATGCTTTGGCGTATTTCACAGAGAAAGGCGATGAGTATAAGCTGGATTTGATCAAGGATTTGGAGGATGGTAAAATTACGTTCTATACACAGGGTAATTTTACAGATCTTTGTCGGGGACCACATATTCCGCACACGGGTGTTATCAAGGCAATTAAATTGACAAACGTGGCGGGGGCATATTGGCGTGGAGATGAAACACGTAAGCAACTTACCCGCATATATGGTGTCAGTTTTCCAAAAGCATCTGAGCTGACAGAGTATTTAAAATTTATCGAGGAAGCAAAGAAACGCGACCACCGTAAGCTTGGGAAAGAGTTGGAGCTGTTTGCCTTTTCAGAAAAAGTGGGAGCAGGGTTACCTCTTTGGTTACCTAAAGGCACCGCTTTGCGTCAGAAATTGCAAGACTTTTTACAACGAGCACAAATAAAAGCTGGTTATGAACCGGTGGTAACACCACATATTGGGCATAAACAGTTGTATATCACTTCGGGGCATTACGAAAAATACGGTGCAGACGCATTTCAACCCATCCATACTCCGGTTGAGGGAGAAGAGTTCTATCTAAAACCGATGAACTGTCCGCATCACTGTGAGATTTACAAAGTAAAACCTCGGTCGTACAAAGACCTACCTGTGCGTTTTGCGGAATTTGGTACAGTTTATCGCTATGAGCAATCGGGCGAGTTGCACGGATTGACACGCGTACGTGGATTTACACAAGATGATGCGCATTTGTTTTGCCGACCCGACCAGGTTAAAGAGGAGTTCAAAAAAGTGATCGATCTCGTGTTATACGTTTTTGGAGCATTGGGATTTGATGACTATACGGCACAGGTTTCTTTACGTGATCCAGAGAATAAAACAAAATACATCGGTACCGATGAAAATTGGGATCTCGCAGAAGCGGCCATTATCGAAGCTGCAACAGAGAAAGGACTCCGTACGGTTGTAGAATATGGAGAAGCAGCATTCTACGGGCCTAAATTGGATTTCATGGTGAAGGATGCACTGGGACGCAAATGGCAGTTGGGAACCATTCAAGTAGACTATAATCTACCTGAGCGTTTCGAACTTGAATATACAGGTAGCGATAACCAAAAGCACCGTCCTGTGATGATACACCGTGCACCATTCGGTTCATTAGAACGATTTGTTGCGGTGCTTATAGAGCATTGTGGGGGGCAATTCCCGTTATGGCTTGCACCAGAGCAATTTATAATTTTGCCAGTATCTGAAAAATATGAAGAAACTGCAAAAAACCTTTTAGATTCGCTAAATAATTCCGATATTTGCGGACTGATTGACTTTCGTGATGAGAAAGTCGGTCGTAAGATACGTGATGCGGAATTGAAAAAAATCCCTTATATGTTGATTGTAGGGGAGAAAGAGGTCGAAAGTGGCACAGTTTCTGTTCGTAAACATGGATCTGTAGATTTAGGCTCAATGAGTCCACAGGCATTTAAGGAATTATTAATTAAAGAAATAACCGTTTAATATTTAAACATTTGGCATTAAAAAGATCAGGTGGTTTTAGACCGCCAATGAGAAAGAAAGAACCAGAACATCGCATTAACGAATTCATCAGGGTACCAGAGGTGCGTCTGGTGGGTGATAATGTTGAACAAGGCATTTATCCTACTCGCAAAGCATTAGAAATGGCAGATGAGCTGGAACTTGACTTAGTGGAGATTTCGCCAAATGCCAATCCTCCTGTTTGTAGGGTCATTGATTATAGCAAGTTTGTATACGAGCAGAAGAAGAAGCAAAAGGAAATCAAATCGAATGCTAAACAGACTGTTGTAAAGGAGATCCGTTTTGGACCAAACACCAGCGATCATGATTTCGAGTTTAAGCTAAAACATGCGATTAAGTTTTTGGAGAACGGAGAGAAAGTCCGCGCGTATGTGCATTTTAAAGGACGTGCTATCGTTTTTAAAGAACAAGGTGAAATCCTATTGTTACGCTTTGCTCAAGCATTGGAGGACTACGGAAAAGTAGAATTGCTACCTAAATTAGAGGGTAAGCGGATGTTCTTGACACTTGCTCCGAAGACTGCTCCAAAAAAATAAAATACGAGAATCTAACAGATTGATATAAAATTTAATTTCATTATGCCAAAAGTAAAAACCAATTCCAGCGCGAAAAAACGCTTTAAATTGACTGGAACAGGTAAGATTGCAAGAAAAAGTGCTTATAAAAGCCATATCTTGACAAAAAAGGAAACAAAGCAAAAACGTAATTTGACACAAACAAGTTATGTTTCTGATGCAGATATGGGCAACGTAAAACGTATGCTTGGCATCGGTAAATAAGTTTTATTTCGATTTTTATAATAATAATTTTTTAACCGGGTATTAGGTCGTAAGATTGCTGAGAAACGTAACGCCTCATACCAAACTAAATTTAAAATAATATGCCACGTTCGGTTAACGCAGTAGCTTCGAGAAGAAGAAGAAAAAGAATCATGAAAATGGCCAAAGGCTATTTCGGTTCAAGAAGCAAAGTTTATACTATTGCTAAAAATACAGTAGAAAAAGGTTTACAGTACGCTTACCGCGACCGTAAAACCAAAAAACGCGAGTTCAGAGCTTTATGGATTCAACGTATCAACGCAGGTGCCCGTCAACACGGAATTTCTTATTCACAATTGATCGGTAAGTTAAATGCTAAAAACATCGGTCTAAACCGTAAGGTGTTGGCTGATTTAGCAATGAACAACCCTGATGCTTTTAAAGCCGTAATTGATACCGTAAAATAAAGTTTTTAACCCGTTATCAATTTGTTAGATAGTTAAGAGGAGCCTAAAAAGGCTCCTTTTTTTGTTTTTTTAGATATGGTAAATAACCTGTCATTCTTGTAATTTTATCCAGTTTTCGATATATTTGAAATAGCATATAAACCTAGAGGGAGATCATTTCTTTTGTTATTTTGTTAAAGAGCTGTTAACGGAAAGTTTATATTGCAAACATATTTTTATGAGATAAAGATTGGTTGTCATGTCATCACCTACTGAAGTTTATTTGGTTAATATTCGTTTGAAAGAAGGAGACCATGCTGCATTCCTTGAGATTTACAATCGTTTTAATAAGCGTTTATATCATTTCGTACGGAAGTTTGTAGCGGATTCTCATATAGTGGATGATATTCTCCATGATGCTTTTCTTAATTTATGGAATGCCCGTCACCGGATCAAAGAAAATTATCCTATAGAAAGTTATCTGTTTCGTATTACTCGTAATTTGGTGTTTAAGCATTTGAGATCGCAATTGAGATCCGCGGAAGCTATGATAGAGTTAGCATATTTCGAAGAGAAAAAGAATGTTCAAGATACTGTTTATCATACGGTAGTTGATCGCGAATACAAGAAAATTTATGAATTAGCAGTTGATAGATTACCACCGCAACGGAAGAAGATCTTCATCATGTCAAGAGAAGAGGGACTAAGTCATAAAGAAATAGCCCAGTTTCTAGGCATATCATCCAATACCGTGAAAGAACACATGTCTTTAGCGATGAAAACGATTAAGGATTACATAACTAAAGATCATGGGGTTGTTCTTTCTGTATTGTTCTACTTTTTATTTTAGGCAATATCTTACTTATATCTTAACCCGATTTTCGGATAGTATTGGTACTAAAAGTTTATCTTAAACGTAGCTAACACTGGAAAGTGATCGGATTCGGACTTTGCCCAAGTATATACGCTATACATCTGACTTGTGAAAGCAGTCTGCGGTGTATAAATAAGGTAATCTATTGTTGTTCTCGGGTTGTCGGTAGAGAAGGTTGGCTGATTGCAATTTACATCCATACAACCATAGGAAAAATGCTGGCGTAAAATGTTCATAGGATTAGAGTTTGGGGTCGCATTGAAATCAGCTCCGACGATAACAGGTTTATCAAATGTTTGGGTTAACGCAACAAAATCCGTTGCCTGCTTAATCCGGTTAGCTTCATTGGACAAATGATCAAAATGCGTAGAAATAAAATAGAACTCTTTTTCGTCTTTTTCAACTAATATCCGAGCCACGGAACGACGTTCTCCTCCCAGTTCGGGAGTGACATCAAGATTATATCCTTTCTTCTCTTTTATTGGAAGTTTCGAGAGCACGGCATCTCCATATTCACCTCCCCATGTATTAATAGCGTTAACAAAATAGTGTTCCATACCCGTTAGTTCTCCGAGCTTTTTGGCCACATCACCATGTATAGCATTTCGAGTCGTATTTTTGTCTACTTCTTGTAAAGCTACCAAATCGGGATTAGCACGTTTTATAACGTCAGCAATGACTTGAAGATCAGGAATACCACCACTTCTGGCACCCCATATATTATATGTCATTACGGTAACTGTTGTTTCATTCTCTGATGGAGGTGGATCGTCGGGTTTGTCTGCGTTATTTTTCCCACACGAATATAAGAGAGTTGCGGCGAGAATAAGATGAAATAGTTTCATGGTTATGTTGATAATATTTTTATTTAGGATAAAGAACACTTCCGAAAACAGAATAATTTCGGAAGTGTTTAATTTGTTTAGAAGGCTATCAGTTCTGCTATACCTGTGGTATCGCCATTAGCACTGGTACTATTTAATACGGTAACTTTGAAATATTGGCAAGTTACGGCTTGCTCAAAATAGAGCGTTGCTTCGGGTGCTCCAGATGGTGTCGCTGTCATGGAAAAGATTCCAGCGGACTGCCACGTGGTACCATCGTTGCTAGTTTCGATATGTATATTCCGGGGGAAAAGATAATCTTGGGATGTGGGACCTTGACTTCCGCTCGGACGACGACCGTATATTTGCAAACCATGTAAAAGGTGTGAATTTTCCATATCTACCGTTATATGATGTGGATGAACAGGGCGCTGATTATTATCATCACGTCTCCATTCCGATAACCAATGTGTTGCTAAATTTCCGTCAATGGCGTCAACAGCATTTCCGTCGGATGCTTGTGAAGAGAAATCATGAATTGTCCAGTCTCCCTTTGGAAGAGGATCATAAGGATTAGTCTCGTAGAATCCGTTGATGATAAAGTAAGTCGTTTTCAAGCTTTCCGAGACAGGGATATCGGGCGTTACATTACTAATAGTAATCGGCAATAGATAAGACCTTGTACCATTCAGTTTTAATGGATTTACGTCGAGAGAAACAGAGTTACTGCCGGTCTTCCCTGCTTGTATTTCTGCGGTCGTATTGTTCAGTTTATAACTGTCTAAGGGAGGTAATTCATAGTTGGTATTATTCTGTTGGTTATAACTGTCTACCTCTTCTTGAGCTATCTCAAAAGTTACCTGTACATTTTGGGTAAGAGGAATTAATCCTCCGTATCCTGCTCCGAAAGTGATGGTTGTCCATTCATCTTTTATGGGTAAAGACTGCTCTACGGCTCCGTCACTGGCTAACTGCATAAATATTTTAGAATAGGATTCCTCGTTTTCTATCGGATATTCAGGTACTTTACAATTTTGCCAAAACAGCAGGATAAAAGTTGCTGTTATAAATATCGTGATATATTTGGCTGTCATGTTGAAAATTAATTTTATATCGCGTTTCATAGCATTATTTTTTTGTTATCTGTTTATATGAGCTATTTACCATCCCGGATTTTGTACCAGATTTGGATTACGCTGAATTTCAGTTTGTGGGATAGGGAAGAAATAGAAGCTTCTTCTGAATACGCGATTCTCAAAACGTGTGCGTTGAAAAAATTCTAGATCAGTATTTGATGTTCCTGCTTCCACGTTCATGCCATAAAAAGGTCCGGCGTCAGTTCGATCCGCAATTTTCCATCTTCTTGTATCAAAATAACGGAGATGTTCCATCGTTAATTCGACTCTTCGTTCCGTACGGATGTGTTGTCGCATTTCATTTTGCGATAATCCGGATGCCAAAGCGGGAATTCCACCTCTTTCCCTTATCTGATTAAGATATTTTAGTATGTCCGGATTTCCGGGTTCAGACTCGTTCAATGCTTCCACATAATTCAGCAATATCTCTGCATAGCGCATCATCACAAGGGCTCTAGCCACGTTGTTTTGTGTAGGATGGTATGTTGGAGAAACGTTCTTTCGGAACAAATATCCGGTTTCTGAATAGTCGTGTGATCCTCCTTTACCTGATTCACCTGTATAATATAATTGGATTTCGCGTACGCCTAAACTGGACGTTGTATTGATCCAATCGCTACCACTATAGGTAATCGTTGCATAAAACCGAGGTTCTCTGTTGACATACATATTAAATGTGTTTTTTGCACGTGTCGCGCCAGGCGCGTTAAAATTGGAGAATCCAGTTTCGGTATAGCCGCTTGCCGTATTGATAATAGGACTTCCATCTGTGTTATGCCCCGTAATAGGCACTTGACCGTTTGCCATGCGATAGGCATCTACTAATTGTTGGGTAGGCCCCATAGAAGCATAGCCGTTCGCCAGACGAGGTGTGGACGAACGCTGGTATCCATGCATATTAGCATTATTGCGACCAAGAATCCACTCGATGTTCCAGGAATCAAGAAATACGTCTCGGTAGGATAGATAACCATTTATACTACCGTCACTATTTGTTTTCTTATATAGTCCTAGCCTACCTGATGATTCGGCATAGTCGATTATATCCTTAGCAGCTTGTGCTGCTTTTACCCATTTGTTGATATCATAGGTGGTATTTATCAACGCCTTACCGTCTTTGTTTTGGAAATTTACGTAATCCGTATTCCCATTGACCAAAGGACTGGCAGCATATAATAAAACTCTGCTTTTTATCGCACGACATAATACTTTACTAGCACGTCCCATGTCATTTTCCAATACTTGGTCACCGTCGTAATAATGCTCTCGGTCTAAGTCATTCTCGGCTTGGTTTAGTTCGGACACAATATAGTCCACGCATTCATCATAAGAACTTCTGGCCATTTGCATGGAAGGATCGGTAAGGGGTAAATCCGGATCGATTTCCTCATCTCCCAAAATAATAAATGGACCATATTGTTTCAGTATTTCAGCATAGAAAAATGCGCGGAGAAAGCGTGCTTCCGCTTTTCTTCTGTTAATAAGCGTCTGGCCATCTTGTTCCGCTAATATTTCTACATTTCCATCAATACGGTTGATAAATGTCGTTGCGGTACGGATTCCTTTATAATAATGGTCCCAGAAGTTCCAATAATTAGAAGAAGCATTCCAGTTTCCTAGGTTTACGCGAAAGGGAGTATTCCTTTGTGAGACATCATTATCATCCGATAATACATCCCAAGGTGTGTCATTGGTTCGGTGCGCTTCGTCTCGTATAAAATTATAGGTATTGGCTAGCCAACCTTCTGATTGTTGTCTTCGGCTGAATATCTCGTCTAATGTCAATCTATCATCAGGTACTTGATCCAAGAAGTCTTTATAACACGAGGTATTCAATGAAAGGACGACAGCCAATAAGAGAAATTGTAATGTTGTTTTATAATTGAATTTCATAACCTTGCTTTTAGAAGTTAACATTTACACCCAGAGAATATGTAGTGATGTTGGGATAACGTGTGCCACGGCCATCACCCAATTCTACATCCCAAAACTTGAATGGGCTCCAAGTGAACAGATTATATCCCGAGAAAAAGATGTTTGCACCTGTCAGCCCAACTTTACCCACGGTCGCTTTCGGCAACTGATAAGTTAATTGTAGGTCTTTTAACCGGATATATCGTCCGTTTTTTAGCCACCACGTGCTGGTTACATAGTTGCTGTTTGGGCTTCCGTCGGATAAACGTGGATAGAAAACATCCTGTCTGGGATTGTCAATCGTCCAGCGATCTTCAATGTTGCTTAGAAGATTTCCTCTACTCATGGATACGGAGAACGGCATCAATCCTTCACCGTTCATCAACACATCCACATTGCCCACGCCCTGAAATAACGAGGATATAGACCAATTTTTGTAGCTAAAGGATAACCCAAAGCCAAAGATAAATTCTGGAATCGTTCCGTACCCCATCGGTAGCCGGTCAAAATCGTCTATTTTGCCGTCACCATTGACATCTTGAAATTTGATGTCACCTGGTTGTACCGTGCCCGGATGCAAAGGACCGTTGTTGATTTCATCGTCCGACTCAAACAATCCAAGGGCTACAAGCCCCCAGCGCTGGCTTAGTCGTTTACCTTTTGCATCTAACCAAGGATAAAGCGGATCAGGCTGGTCATTGTCCACCACTTTATTTCTATTGAAAGTAAAATTCCCTAAGACTTGGAAACCAAAATCGTTAAATCTTTTGTTCCAAGTGATCGAACCATCCAACCCCTTGTTATCAATAATACCCAAGTTGCCAAAAGGAGCAGATTGAAGTCCTACGTAGCTCGGTACGTTTCCTCTACGTAGGAAGATACCGCTCCTGCGTTCTTTGAATAAATCGAACTGAAAGTTCAGTTCATTGTTGCTAGTTTGTATATCAAAACCTAAATTGCTTTTGATCGACGTCTCCCACGTGACATTAACACCGTATTCGCCAATATTATATCCATTGAAACTATTGTTCCGGTTTTTTCCGAAATTATATCCGGTTTTTTCCTCGACCGTAGAAATATAGGCAAAACGGTATTCATCATCGCCAATCATAATGGAACTGCTACCTACTTTACCATGTGAAAAACGGATTTTTGCAAGTGATATCTTGTCTTTGAGACCCTCGAAGAAATTTTCTTCGCTTAGTACCCAGGCTAAACCAAAAGAGGGGAAGAAACCAAAACGATTGTTTGGAGCAAAGTTTTCAGAGCCATTATAACCGAAATTTGCTTCTGCAAAATAGCGGTTGTCATAGCTATAGGTTGCTCGTCCAGACAAACCTAGGTAACGATAAGGGAGGGAACTCATAAAATCATCAGCCTGTGCATTAAGTCTGTCACTTTTGTTAAAAAGCAACATTCCTGTTGTTGCATGCTTACCAAATTCTCGGTTATAGTTTAATGCAGCTTCCACATAAATGGTACGCTCTCCCTCGCTAGGACGAGTAAAGTTCAAAAAGCGCTCCCCAACAAAGGTTTGTTCGTATTGCATTTCTCCGTTGGCATCCCGCCCTGTAGCCAAGAACGAATCTGGACGTTTTGTTCTCCGCATACTTGTGTAGTTGTACACGTCAAAAGAGAACATGGCAGTAGCCGAAAGTCCTTCTGTAATAAATGGGAGTTCTTGTGTCGCCCGTAAATTTGAGAAAAGCTGATTGCGCCATTGATTGGCGTAGCCTGTTTGTGTCAACTGAGCATAGGGATTAACAAGCGATCCAGCACGTTGATCGGGTACTATGCCGTTCTCATACATAATGGGATGAAGTACAGGTGTTACTAACCATGCATCTTCAAAAATATCACGCTGTCCTGCGGCTGGATAATTTGCATTGGCTAGATAGCCCTGAATCCCTAATTCTATTTTAGTTAGATTCGATGCTCTTACGGTTAAGTTCGAAGTGAGGTTGTATCGTTTGTAACCAACCTGTTGATTGTAGTTAACTAAATCGTCTTGCTTATATAATCCCACCTCATCTAAATAACTGACGCCGACATAATAATTTGATCTGTCCGATCCACCGCTGATATTGAGGTTTCCGCGTCGTTGATGTCCGAATTTGTTAAATAGAGCACCCATCCAATCTACATTTGGATACAGATAGGGATCTTCGCCACTAATGGTTCTCTGAATTCTTTCCTCACTATAGATGGGCGCTGCACCTCTGTTTGTCAACGCTTCATTGGACATGTGCATGTAAGTAATACCATCTGCGAACTCCGGTAGTTTGGTAAACTGCGTCAACCCCTCGTAATAACGAAAATTGAACGTTGGTTTTCCGGCCACTCCGCTTTTTGTTTTGATTATGATGACGCCATTTGCTCCGCGAACACCGTAAACCGCCGTAGCAGCAGCATCTTTTAAGACCGTAAAACTCTCGATATCTTCCGGATCGACATTTGCCATTTTACGGGGCGTACCGTCAACTAATACTAAAGGTTCGCTTAGCCCTTGACTAAAAGTCGATATTCCCCGGATCCAGATACCTGCATCGTCAAAACCGGGTTCACCTGTTCGCTGTACCGATACAACTCCCGCAATTCTTCCTGCTAAGGCATTTGTTAAATTCGCTGCAGGTACCTGCAGACTTTTCGCATCTACAGTCGATTGTGCTCCGATTAAACTAATCTTCTTTTGTGTACCAAATCCTACAACAACAACTTCATCAATCCCTGTTTCAGTAACCTCCATCGTAATATTGATTGATGATTGATCGGCAATAGGAATTTCAACGGTTTTATATCCCACTATTTGGAACACCAAGGTAGCGGGAGTGGAGACCGCAAGAATATATCTTCCGTTGATATCCGTCGTGGTTCCCACTGTTGGTCTTTCTTTAACTCCTACCGACACACCGGCTAATGTTTCCCCTTCTTGATTGGTTACCCTTCCGGTAATCTCACGCTGCTGTTGTGTAGGAGAAGATTGTTGTGGGGTGGAAGACTTGACCAATCGCACAAAACCATGACGTACTTCGTAGGTCATGTTGTGGTTTTTAAGAATATCGGTTAGGATTTCCTTCGCTAATTTATTCCCCGAATAATTGATGTTATTGGATAAAACGCTTTCATCATTACTGTAAGCAAGGGGAATTTGATATTTAGTTTGTAATTCTTCAAGTGCCTCTTTTAAACTGACATTCTTGAAGTTCACACGTATGTTTTTATCCAACTCTTTCTGTCCGAAGCTCTTGCTGCTGGCAAGTAGCATGCAGGTAGTGCATAAGAGGTAGGAGAGTACAAAAGATATACGCATAATCTGTATGAATTTAGGGATACAATGATTGTGTCTTTTTTTTCGCATCTTTGCATAATTAATAAAGGTCAATACTTTGTTGATACTCGGGATGCCATCAGTAAGTTTCTCAGGCGCACTAATGGTATCTGCTGAAAGGAACCGGAAATGCCTGGCACTTCCGGTTTTTTTAATTATCTATTTTCGATATTTTCCAAATTTTTGTTGTTGGGTCTCGTGTTAATTTTCCATTGCTTAATTCGACTAAAGTATTTAAAACTTGTTCTATTTTCTTTCCTTTGAAAGTAATTGTCATATTCGTGTTAGCAAAAGCAGAGTCTATCGCTATAGAATCGCCATAATTTCTATAAGCCTTTTTCAGAACTCGAGGAAGGGGTTCATTTAAGAATACCAGTTCATTGTCGAGCCAATTTTTATGATGATAAGCCGATACTTCCCATTTATTAGAATCGTTTAGATATGCTTTCTCTCCAGGCAATAAGCTGACCTTTCCGCGTGTCGTTTTCTCGAGAATTGAGAGCATGTCATTCTTTTTTTCTGCACTCCCATCGCTAGTCAGCTTTAGTGCTTGACTATCAGACGTAGCATAAACATTTACTTTTCCGGAGTTTACTTCAACGGTTTTTCCTATGTCGGTATCTATATTAAAAGAAGTACCAACTACCTGCGTCGTAAATTTTTTCGATACCACCAAAAAAGGCTTGCTTTCATCCTTAGTAATGTCGAAAAAAGCCTCTCCATCCAGTTTGACTAGACGAATTGGGATTGAGTTTTTCTTTAGATACGATAACTTGGTGTTACCATTCAGTTGTATGGTACTGCCGTCACTCAGCGTGATTTTTTTGCGCTCACCGTGCTGGGTAGAAACCATAACCCATTTAAGTGCCGGAGTAGATTCTTGTTTTTGAAGGAGAAACAGGAAACCTAATGACAAAAGTCCGACAGCTGCTATACCGGCCACCCAGTAATATAAAATGTTTCGCTTTCTAGTGACAGAGTTATCCTTCTGAATCCGTTGGATTAAGCGTTTTCTTGTCTTTTCTTCATTTTTATAAGTTATATCGTCAGAGGCAACTGAAACTTCTTCATACATTTCACGCATTAATCCGAGTAATGCTTTCGAATCGTTTGTTGTATGCAATAGTGCCCGAAGTTTTTTGAGTTCTTCGGGAGAGATTGTTTTTGATTGTAGCTTCTCTATGAGACGCAGGATTTCTTTGTCGTCCATACCTTATATTATCCATGGGGGGTGGTTTGGTAGGGGTCGAAAAGAAAATTTTATTTAATAAGCTGATTTTTAGCTGATTATTTTTTACGCCGAAACCGTTTTTAAACGCTCATAAACGACTATCAACGTTTATTCTGCGGCTAATACTTTTAGATTTAACGATGTTTGCTTCATAATTATCAGGATTATGATACAATAAGTTCAATGCTTATGAAGCAACAAAAAGAAGTTCCGGTATTTATCGACCCGACCACTGATGTAGGCTTTAGACGCCTCTTTGGAGACAAAGAAAATCTTATCAACTTTTTAAATATTATTTTTCCCGAGCGTAAACATATCGTTTATCTGGCCGACCGCGACACGGAGCGCGTGGGAGTCGCCGATTAGCTTGATGGTGAATAAGTGTAAATAAAAAAAGCGGGAGTTGGAAAATAGATGCCTTGTACGGTCACCTGAAAACATTCGCCCGGATAACTGGCCTATGTAACAATAATAGACCAATAGAGAAACAATACGGAAAGAAAACGGAAAAATTATTAAAATAGCACCATGATAACCCCCAAATATAAATAGTATGATTAAGTTTTTTAAATCCTTCCTGATTATATGTATCTGTATATTGCTTGGTCTCACGGGTATAGCACAAGAAAATATCCGTATAAACCATGAACCTTACTTACAGGCTTTGACGGATAATAGTGTTTCTATTGTCTGGACAAGTGATAAGCCTGCCATCGCCTGGGTGGAGTTGGCTCCGGAAGATGGAACTCATTTCTATCAGGAAGCGCGCCCCAAATATTTCGCTTCCAAAGATGGTTTCAAGAAAGTGGGAAAATTACATGAAGTAAAATTGACAAATTTAGAACCTAATACAATCTATCGCTATCGAGTGTATTGTCAGGAGGTGCTAAAACATGAAGGAACCGATGTGCTATATGGCAAGACCGTCGCAACGAATGTTTACCGACAGGAACCACTGCGATTCAAGACCAACGGATCGAAAGAGAATATCAGTTTTGCTGTAGTCAATGACATCCACGGCAGGAACGACCTTCTTAAAAATCTGATTGGTCAGGTGGATTTGAAAACTACCGATTTCATCGTTTTCAACGGGGATATGGTAGACAATCTGTTAAGCGAGCAACAAATGTTTGGCGGATTTTTGGACACAGCGACCGCTCTTTTTGCTGATGAGATTCCAATATACTACGCACGTGGCAATCATGAAACAAGAGGCCCATTTGCACCAGAGTTTAGCCAATACTTCCCCACAAGCTCGGGTAAGTTATACTACGCTTTTAGTATAGGTGATGTCTGTTTTGTGGTGTTGGATTCAGGGGAGGATAAGCCGGATTCTGATATTGAGTATAATGGGATCGTAGACATGGACAACTATAGATCAGAACAAGCCATATGGTTGGAAGAAGTGCTGCAATCACCTATGTATACCAAGGCGAAATATAAAATTGTTATCAGCCATATGCCTCCATTTGGCGGATGGCATGGTGAATTGGATATTGCCGATAAGTTTGTACCGTTGTTAAATGAAGCAGGCGCACAGATTATGCTAAGTGGTCATTTGCACCGCCATATTGTTCAAAAGGCTGATAACACGACAAGGTTTCCGGTTATTGTCAATAAGAACGATCACATACTGAAGGTAGAAGTCAATAGTAGTTTTGCTACCTTCAAGATGTTTGATGAGGAGGGGAAATTTATTGAAGAAGTTAAGATTGATGCACAGAGATAACTTTTGAACACATATAACTATCCATTAAGAATTGGAAAAAAAACTTTTTCCAATTCTTTTTTTGTATATTTAATACTATAAAATCGAGATGTAAATAATCATTAACCACGAGGTAATGATTATCTTCGATGAGCTCGCAAGCTCGGTTATTTACTCGAGCTCTCATCAGCCATAAGAGAAAAATAAATAGATGAAATTAATTCATTTGTAAATCTTGAAATCGTTGCGTAGTGGAAATATCCGATAAAAAGTTGGTAGATTTTTGTTCAGGGAAAGAGGTAGGATTACAATACTTCATGTCGAAATATGGACATTCTTTACGTTATTTCGCTTATACCATTACGCATGATAAGCATGTCGCTGAAGAAATCGTATCCGATTCTTTTTTCAAATTGTGGAATGGAAGAGCAAAAGTAAAAACAGAGCAGAATATTAAAGCTTTTCTTTATTTGGCTACCCGTAATGCCTGTTTTGACCATGTTGGAAAAGCAACTCTTCCACTGAATTCAGAAGGGGATGAACTTCCTGAAATTTCTAGTTCTGACACTGATATTTTAAACAGAATTATCTATGTGGAGCTTGTGGAACTTCTTATAGTTGAAATAGAGAAACTACCTGAACAACAAGCGGAAGTTTTTCGATTGACATATTTAGAGGGGCTGAGTACGCAAGAGATTTGTGAAAGATTAGGTACGACAGCTAGCAATGTCTATTTTGCCCGTTCCAAAGCGTTGAATACGTTGCGGAAAGTACTAGAAGGTAAAGGATTAAAATATTATAGTGCGTTTTTGCTATTTATAGGATTGGATAAGTTTAATTAAGCATAACTACTACCATATAATAAACAAAGGAGACCTAAATGGTCTCCTTTGTTTATTTGTTAAGTTCGATTATTGCTGAGGTTCTGTAGGTACGGCTGGTGTTACTGGTTTAGCGTCTGGGCTAATACCTAATTTTGTACGTACGTCCATAGCGATATCTTCCCCACCTTGAAAATAAATGACGTTTCCGGATGATGTATCAAGTACATAAGCATATCCTTTTTCTTTAGCCACAGCATTAATGGCATTCATTACTTTTGTTTGGATAGGTGCCAAAAGTTCTTGTTGCTTTTTACCTAGATCTTCCTGTGCAACACGCTGTACTTCCTGTATACGTTGTTCCATACTTTGAAGTTCCTGCCCTAGGCTCTGTAATTCTGCATCAACTGTTTCCTTGTTGGCCTCACTACGGTTTCTATACTTTTCATTCGCCTCTGTTTGTTTCTTTTGAAACTCCTCCCACATACCCTGCAATTCTTTCGTCTTCGTATCGTTTAATGTTCTCAACTGATCGTTTGCCGTTTTAAATTCAGGAGTCAACTGAAAAATTTCATCAGCATTGATATGACCAATCTTTTGTTGAGCACTTACATGCTGTATGCCCAAAAATACCACCGCTACTAAAGCTACACTTCTAAATAAATTTTTCATTCTTCTCATTTTAATCATTTTGCTTGGTTCTCTTTTATCAACCAATGCGCTTTTTTGTTTTATAAAATATAACGTTAATAATTAATTGTAATTTCTTGTCACAAGTATAATAAAAAAATTAATTCGCCAAACTAGGATTAGGTTTTAAACCTAATTTTGTAATGATGTCATTACTTTTATCCAAGCTGGGGTTTGCAAATAAGATGGCAACCTCACTACCTTTATCCAAGATTAAATCCAAACTTTCACTTTTTGCTAGTTCTTGTATCGCCTTTGATACGCGATCTTGAACAGGCTGGATCAAACGGATTCTTTCTTTGTAAAGATCCCCTTCAAAGCCAAATTTTTGACGCTGGAAATCCTTTACTTGTTTTTCTTTATTGACAATTTCGTCTTCTCTACGACGACGCATATCTTCATTTAACAATACTTGGTCATTTTGATAGGCTTGATACAGCTTTTCAATTTCCTCATACTGCTTATCGACCTCGGCTTGCCACTTTGTAGAAAGATCATCCAATTGCTTTTGAGCCGTGGTATATTCGGGGATGTGTTTTAAAATATATTCAGAATCTACATAAGCCAAACGCTGAGCGGAAGCTAGGGTTACTGAAGCTACAATCAAACTGATGACAAATATTACCTTTTTCATATACTTTTAAATTTTATGCGCATTACTGCACGCTTTTTATCTTTATGCTTATGGAGTACTTTTTTATTCAAACGAAATGTCAAACCCAATAGCTACTTATTTCTCTAAATTTTAGGACAATTATAGTTCCAAAAAGTTTAAAAGCCGCCCATGTTTTGTAATATACTGAAAGTAAAGTTCTGTTTCCATGCGCTGGGCTGTAAGCCAGGGATCGGATCAAATGCATGACCATAATCTATACCCAACATACCAAAAATGGGTAGGAAGATACGTGCCCCTATACCGGCTGAACGACGCATTTTAAATGGATTGACTTCATCGAATTTATTCCAAGTATTCCCTGCTTCTGCAAACGCTAGAACAAATACGGTTGCCTGCTCATTTAACATAACAGGGTGGCGAAGTTCCAATTGATATTTTGCATAGATAGGGCTACCGGAGTTGATGGCTCTCGTTATGCCGTTATCTTGTGAACCTGTAGATTCAGGGATAATAGTACCGTTCGCGTAACCTCGCATAGCGATAATTTCTGATCCCTGTAGGAAGTCAAAGCCCATCATACCATCGCCACCGAGCTTAAAGCGCTCGAAAGTGGAAGTTTCTGTCCTATTGGTGTAATTACCTAAATAACCAAATTGTGCCTGGCTTTTCAAGACCAATTTTCCAACAATTCTCGTATACCATTGACTATCAAATTTCCATTTGTGGTATTCTGTCCATTTATATCTTACTTCTGGAGGAGAATTTTGATAATCGATATTGTTCCAACCAGAATATGGCGGCGTCAACTGCACGGAGAATTTGAAATGTGAACCCGAAGTAGGATATATCGGCGCATCTACCGAATTTCGGCTAATTTCCTGGGTGATGTTTATATTATACGCTGTACCGTTGTCAAATAAAAAGTAGCTGGGATAATTTTGTAATTTGTAACGTTGGAAAGACAACGATGTGTTGACCTGAAAATAGTTATCAGGCCATTGCAGTCGCTTACCTAATGTAGCAGTAACCCCTGTCATCCAAATACGGCTCAGTTCGTCATCTTCTACCATTTGCCGACCTGTGTAGGGATTAAACCCATAGGGGGAGGAATTAGAGGTATACGCGCTCAAACCAAAATAAATCGGTTTCTTGCCACCTAACCATGGCTCAGAGAAAGAGAAGCTATACGATTGGTATCTTTTTCCGGACGTTTGGCCACGAATACTTAACTTTTGCCCATCTCCACGCGGAAGCGGTTTCCAAGCATTTTTTTTGAAAAGGTTACTTGTGGAAAAATTATTGAATGTTAACCCCAATGTACCGATTACCTGTCCGGCACCATATCCTCCCGAAAGTTCTACTTGGTCAGACGGCTTTTCAGCAACGTTGAATACAAGATCCGTTGTTCCCTCTTCGTAGTTCATGGACGATTGTGGAATGTCAGGTTGGATTTTCTGTTCATCAAACATACCTAATTGGGAAATTTCACGGATACTGCGCATAATCAGCTCGCGGGAATATTTTTGTCCCGGTTTGGAATAAATGGAACGTAATACCACGCGATCATTCGTGACATCGTTTCCTTTGACGATGACATTGTTAATAGTGAATTGTTTTCCCTCATTTAAGACAATTTCTACATCTACAGTATCATTATAGATACGTTTAATAATAGGCTGTGCGCCAAAAGTAAGGTAACCATCGTTTTGATATAGCGAACTAATGTCATCACTGTTCCGGGTAGGTCCCATCAGCTTTGTATTTAATTTCTCCTCGCTATATACATCGCCTTTCTCCATTCCCAGTAACAGGTTCAAAACAGAGTCGGTATATTTCGAGTTCCCAGACCATTGAACATCACCCATATAGTAACGAGGACCCTCGTGAAGGCTGATATGCACATCCACCTCATTATTGTCATAACGGGAAATGCTGTCGACAAGAATCTGGGCATCTCGATACCCCTTGTCTTGCATCTTGGCAACTAAATTCTCTTTGGCCTCTTTGTATTTGTCGTCTTTAAATTTACCCGGCCCAAAAATACGATACCAACGACGAGGTTTTACCCCTTTTAAATATTTGCGTAACTGGCGTTCTGAAAATGCTTCGTTTCCATCAAAATATACACGGTGAACCTTTATTTTTTTGTTCTTGGTAACATTGGCAATAACAATTTCGTTGTTCGCTTCAGCACTGTCCTTTTTAGTAGTAATTTCTATTTCCGGATAAAGGAAAGACTTTTCCCGGAGGAATTTCTGGATAGTGGAACGAGTCGTTTTCAAGAGGTTTTCGTTGACAATTCTACCTGAACTGGTATTCAAGCGTTTTTGTACCTCCTCTTTCTCTCCTTTTTTCAAACCTTCAATATCAATGCGCGTAAGACGCGGACGTTCCCGAACACGAATCTCTAGATAGACATTGTCTCCTTGAAATCTATCAGCGTATAATTGTACATCGTCGAATAAGTTTTGCGCCATTAAAGTTTTGATGACATTTGCCGTTTCTTCGCCAGGGATCTCGATATATTGACCGACTACAAGCTTAGAAATAGTAATCAATACATCGTTATCCAGATACTCCGTGCCAGAAACCCGTACGCCGCCGATGATGTAATTTTTAGGATCTAAATAGCTGATGTCATCAGGGTCGTTTAGGTTAATCGGGTTGTTTCCTTGGATTTGAGCGAATAATGGTTGCCCTCCGAAAACTAGTGTAAATGTTATTAAATATAGTAAGCGCTTCATTTATTCTATTTTCTCGGTGCTAAAGTACACCAATCTCTTGTTAATTTTTGTTAAAAGAAATAATTAATAACCAGCCTTTTAAATTAGGCTCTGAACTGATCGTGCAAAGGTAATAAAATATAATATTATAGCTGTTCGCTTGTTTTGCCGAACCTTCTTTCTCTTTGCTGATAATTGTAAATGGCTTCGAAAAGATCTTCACGTGTAAATTCAGGCCACATTTTCTGCAAAAAGCAAAATTCCGTATACGCCATTTGATACAGAAGATAATTGCTGATACGCTGTTCACCGCTTGTCCTAATCATGAGATCAGGGTCAGGTATTTCGCTGGTGTATAGGTTGTCACGGAAAGTTTGTTCGTTAATATCTTCCACGTTTAACTTGCCCTCGGCTACTTGTTTAGCGATGGATTTGGTCGCGTCAATAATTTCTGTTCGGGAACCGTAACTCAATGCGAGTGTAAGTACACACCTGCTGTTATTTTTTGTTAGTGCTATCGTATCTTCCAATTTTGTCTGGCAGTTTTGAGGCAAATCGCTAATATTACCGATAGTGTTTAAACGAATATTATTTTCAAGAAAAGTCTTGGTTTCTTTTGCCAATGTATCGACCAGCAGTTCCATCAACGCGTTGATTTCCATCTTCGGCCTATTCCAATTCTCAGATGAGAAAGCATAAAGCGTTAAATAGGGCACACCGATCTCTATACAGCCTTCTAGTGCTTCCCGAACAGCGGTCACCCCATTTTGATGGCCGAAGATGCGCAACTTTCCAAAGCCTTTTGCCCATCTACCGTTACCGTCCATAATAATAGCCACGTGTTGTGGTAACGCTTTCGGATTTATCTTTTGTTTGAAACTCATTTTTTAATCGGACTTCCCTATAGAGGATTTTATGGTGTAAAGATAGGCGTTTTCGAACAATAAGGACGTATTAAATTGTGTTAAAATATGTCGCTAATAGTTTCTAACGTCTAATCCCCACAGCAGTTTTTCACGTAATGTGCCGAAGAAACTATCCGATGCTAAGCGGATGAGATGTACTCTGAAAGGGGCGCGCTTAATGCGCAGCTTAGTTGTGGTATCCAACGTTTCATTTTGCGAGTCGCAACTGAGGATATATTTATCTGTTCTGCTTTCGATCTCCAGTTCCAACTCACTGTCTGCCGAGATAACAATCGGCCGCACATTTAGATTGTGCGGGGCAACAGGCGTGATCACAAAATTGCCACTTCCCGGCATGATAATAGGACCTCCACAACTTAGGGAATAAGCTGTAGACCCCGTTGGTGTGGCAATGATAATACCATCAGCCCAATAAGCGTTCAGAAGTTCTCCATTTAAGGTCACATTGATGGTAATCATGGACGACGTGTCGTGGCGGAAAACGGTGATGTCATTCAACGCAAAATTGGCGTCACCGAAAATACGTTGCTGATCACTGCTTACTTCTAATAAATCCCGTGCTTGCAATGTGTAATGCCCTGCAAAAATATCATCGAGTGCTTGGATTATCTTTGTTTTGTGAATGGAAGCCAAAAAACCAAGTCGTCCAAAATTGATTCCCGCAATGGGAATCCCCGAATCCCGAACTTGTGATACTGCAGAAAGCATCGTGCCATCACCGCCGAGGCTCAGTAAAAACAAAATATCTTGTGGGAGATCGCGATGGTTATAATAACGTAGGAATGTATCTGGACAATCTAGTTGTTCTTTCAAAAAATCGTAGAAATCGGAATAAATATAAATGGTGATATCCTTTTCTTTCAAATAGGAAAACAATTGTTCAACATAAGGAACAACGGATGAATTGAAAGCCCTGCCATATATAGCGATGGATTTTTGTTGCATAAAATTAATTAAGGTGAGTTTATAAATTTAGGTAATTCATTAAGATATCGTAGCGTTCTTTGATGTCTGAATCTTGGCTGCCGTCGTTGAATGTAGCTTTGACAACGTAATCAAAACGCCATAGAGAGGCAACCACCGTCGAAATATTTTGTTTGTCAACCTTGATGGTCATTTCGATTTTAGTAGTATCTGGAATATCACGAACGGCTGTATTGAGAATGCGTACATTTTCCGATTCAAAGATATGGGCGATATGTGAAAATGATACATCATTTTTCCCCAGTTCCAGCACAATGATAGCGCCAGGATCTTTATTGCCTAGCGTCTCGTTGATAGCAGATAATAGATCTACCGTAGTGACAACGCCAATATAAGCGTTCTCTTTATCCAAGACAGGAAGGATTTCCAGTTGATGCGCGTCCATATACTGGAGCGCATCATAGATATGTTGATATTCGTATAGATAAACAAAACGTAACGACACCATCAAGCTACTTACAGTTTTTGTTTCATCATGTGCAGAGAGCAAATGATCTTCTGTAACAATGCCCAATAAGTCGTGTTCGTCAACAATAGGAAGCTGTGTAGTATGGAGCTCATCCATTTTATCTAATGCGAACCCAATGCTATCGTCTGATTGGACATCAAAATAGTTCTTTGCTAGAATTTCACCTATATACATGATGAGCTGTTTTAAAAATTAAACAAAGAAAACCTAAAACCGTTTTCTATACTAATGTTTAATTATGTGCTAAATTAACAATATTACCTTTATCCCGTATACTATTCATGTAAATAACTTTTTACATCATTAAAATTTAAATTTATTATTTTTACGCCAACAATTATGCAAACACGGGACTTATAAAAAAACAAATGGCCAGAGAAGAAGAGCAGGTAAAGTTTATTCAGATTCGTGAAGTAATTCGAAAAAAAAGCCCGAAGTTGGCCAAATGGATTCCGAGCCCGTTAATAAGCTATTTGGAACGTGTTATCCATGAAGATGAGATAAACGATATTATGACTAGGTTCCGGGACCTATACGGGTTAGATTTCGTCGATGCTTTAATAGAGGATTTAGGGGTAGAGGTAGTATTGGAAGGTGCGGACAACATTCCCGTTGATGATAGCGTCATATTTGCTTCTAATCATCCCCTCGGAGGACTAGATGGTATTGCCATCATGCAGGCAATAGGGCGGCATCGACGCGATGTCAAATTTCTAGTGAACGATATATTGATGAATATCCGAAACCTAGAACCTCTTTTTGTCCCAGTAAACAAAGTGGGAGGGCAAGCAAAAAGTGGAATTATCGCAATCGACCAAGCTTATGCATCTGATAATGCATTGTTGGTATTTCCGGCAGGTTTGGTTTCACGCAAAATACGAGGGAAGATTGCGGATCTGGAATGGAAGAAGAGCTTTATTTCAAAAGCGAAAAAATATAAAAGAGACATCGTACCAGTTTACATTGATGGTAAAAATTCTAATTTTTTCTATAATTTAGCTAGACTGAGACAAAAATTTGGATTAAAAGTAAACATGGAGATGTTATATTTGCCGGATGAGATGTTTTCTCAACGAAACCATACGGTAACCATACGTGTCGGAAAACGAATTCCTTATCAGGAATTTGACCGATCCAGAAGTGAACGCGAATGGGCTCATCACGTGAGAGAGATAGTATACAGAATGGGAGACAAAAAATAATATATGCAGGAGATTATACCACCGGTAGACAGAGCGTTAATTAAAGCGGAATTGACACAAGATGCTTTTGTACGCTATACCAATAATGGAAATAATGAGGTTTATTTAATCAACTATCATACCGCTCCCAATATTATGCGTGAAATCGGCCGCCTCCGCGAGGTGACTTTTCGCGGTGCAGGAGGTGGAACAGGATTACCGCTCGATATTGATGAGAATGATACATGCGAACATAACTACGACCAACTTATTGCCTGGAATCCAGAAGAAGAAGAAATCATTGCCGGCTACCGTGTTATAAAATGTTTAGATGCAATTGATAGAGAGGGAAACCTTCATCTGTCTACGGCGCATTACTTTCATTTTTCCGATAAATTCAAAAAAGAGTTTTTGCCGTATACATTGGAACTTGGGCGCTCTTGGGTACAGCCTCGGTTTCAACCTTCTATAGACAACAGGAAAGGACTATTTTCATTAGATAATTTGTGGGACGGCTTAGGTGCGTTGGTTGTTATTAATCCTGATGTAAAGTATTTGTTCGGAAAAGTAACCATGTATCCACACTATAACGAAGTCGCACGCGATTTGCTGATTTACTTCATGGAATACTATTTTCCGGATAAAGATCAATTAGTCGTGCCTTTTGAACATCTCAACTTAAAATATAAAACGGATATTACACCGTTTGTAGGTATGTTCGATGGTTTGGCTTATAAAGAAGGATACAAGCTGCTTAACGCGAAGATCCGGGAATTAGGTGAAAATATTCCACCGCTTATCAATACCTATATGAATTTATCGCCTACCATGCGTACGTTCGGCACCGCGTTGAATGACGAGTTTGGTGAAGTGGAAGAAACAGGTATCATGATTACGTTGGAAGATATTTATCCCGCTAAAAAAGAACGACACATGGTCACTTATGAACGGGATAAAGATAAAGGGGTGAGGTCAACTTAGTAACGACTTCACTACTTCTGATATCGTCTTTCCATCTGCTTGGCCGGCAAGTCTCTGATTTGCCGCGCCCATCACTTTCCCCATTTCTTTGATGGATGTTGCCCCAACTTCTGCTATAATGTCTTTCACAATGTCTTCAATGGCAGATCTATCCAGTTGTTTAGGTAGATACTCCTCTATGACTTGCAGTTCTTCCATCTCGATTTGATACAAATCCTCGCGATTTTGGGTTTTGTAGATATCTCCTGATTCCTTACGTTGTTTTGCAAGTTTTTGTAACACCTTGATTTCTGTATCTTCACTGAGCTCTTCCACTTGGATTTTTTCTGTTTTCGCTAGTAATATAGCTGCTTTGATAGCACGTAGACCACGTAGTTTAGCGTTATCTTTGGCTATCATGGCAGCTTTAATATCCTGATTGATTTTTTGTTCTAATGACATATTTTTATGAGTTAAGCGTTATAAATTATAAGTATATCTTATTGACAAATCACGAACCCGTCATCCGGCGGGCTCATAGAAGATTTAATCACGTACAACGACTGTTCCATTGGCTTGTGCTGTAGGCATAACCAAAAGATCGTTGATGTTGACATGAGCTGGTCTTGAAAGTACAAATGAAATAATCTCGGCAATATCTTTCCCAGAAAGTGGTGTCAATCCTCTGTATACGTCCTTCGCACGTTCTTTATCCCCTTTGAAACGCACTTCCGAAAACTCGGTTTCGACCATTCCCGGGTCGATGGACGTTACCTTAATTCCTTTTTCCAGCAAATCGATTCGCATGGCTTTTGTCAACGCATCCACTGCATGTTTGGTTGCGCAATAGACATTCCCATTAGGATAGACATCCTTGCCTGCAATAGAACCTAAGTTGATAATGTGTGGCGCTACACTTTGCTCCATCAATGGGATGGTATGTTTGGTGACATAGAGTAATCCCTTGATGTTTGTGTCTATCATCCTGTCCCAGTCCCCAATATTTCCATTTTGTATGGGCTCCAGTCCCTGGCTAAGCCCTGCATTGTTAATCAAGATGTCGATATTCCGCCATGCTGCAGGAAGATTGTTCCATATTTTTTCAATTTCGTTGTTTTCACGTACATCAAGTTCAAAGCAAAACACTTCGCAAGTAGGGTGGGCGGATTGAATTTTCTGCTTAACTTCCTCCAGCCGTTCCAGACGACGTGCGCAAAGCAACAGTCTATATTTCGACTCGCTTGCCAGAACCTCTGCACAAGCTTTTCCAATTCCTGAACTTGCTCCTGTTATAAGTACCGTTCTCATCGTTGTTGAAAATTATCATTTGGTGCACTCGTAAATAGTACAGAACCCGAACGTTTGTGGCCTTACCTTGGTTTCCTTAAAACCTACCTTCTGCGTAATGGCGGCAAACCGTTCGCCGTCCGGAAAATTGGCAACGGATTCGGGAAGATAAGAATAAGCGCTCGAATCTTTCGATATCAGTTTGCCCAATGCGGGTGTCAATTTATGAAAATGGAAATGATACAATTGCTTTATTGGAAAGGTGGTCGGATTGGATAACTCCAAGATGACTGCCTTGCCGCCCGGTTTTAATACACGACGGATATCAGCAAGCCCCTGCTCTAAGTTTTCAAAGTTACGAACGCCGAAGGCAACGGTAACTGCGTCAAACGTATTGTCGTCGAATTGCAGTTTTTCGGAGTCGCCAAGCTGAACTTCAAATTGCTCTTGTAGTTCTTTTTTCTCAATTTTTTCACGGGCTACATCGAGCATCCCCGCAGAAATATCTACGCCGATAATCTTTTTAGGATTCAATATCCGAATGGACTCCAACGCAAAATCACCTGTACCAGTAGCTACATCGAGAATAAGTTGCGGATGGATGCTGCGTAATGACCGAATCGCCTTTTTGCGCCAAATTGTGTCGATACCCATAGTCATCATCCGATTTAACATATCGTACGTTTTGGATATGTTGTTGAACATATTTGCTACTTGTTCTTTCTTTCCACCTTCCTGTGCTTTGTAAGGTTTTATCGTTCGGGTATCATTTGCCATAAAGCAAAGATACAATATTGATTTTTATCTTGCTAAAAACCGTTTTCTAATCTCGATAGATAATGATGACATCTTCGTATATCCGCTATACCTGCTTTACCCTTTCTTTAGACCAGCTTCGCCCAATTAACGACGTTTTAATGAAGATTTAAACTCACGGTAGATTCACGTTAAACCGGCGAACAAAGTCTTGATTTGATATGAAGAAAGTCTGAATATAAAAACAAGTTCTTAACACCCTCGGGATTTATTAACATTCCTATAACTAGTTGGATTAAAAGAGACTTTTTTTCGCTTTCACACGTTATTAACAGAGGGTGTGGAAAACGTTGGTATGGAAACCCGTATCCATAAGGAAGTTATAACGGAGCTTTTTTACGATACTCCGAAGTGTGTACAAATAGATGGATTGTTCCTGTTTATTTTTTATATTTTTGTTATTCGTTACGATCAACACTAACAAATAAAACAGAAGAATTTTTTGGAATGGCGATAGAGAATGAATTTTCGAACAATGCGGGGAGCAGAACCAATTTTGCTAAGAAACGGGCTAGCCTTAATAATTTAGTTAGTGGATTAGGAAAATTGCCCCCACAAGCTTTGGATTTGGAAGAAGCTGTTTTGGGGGCCTTGATGCTAGAAAAGAACGCGCTTAGTGAAGTCATCGATATCCTTAAACCCGACTCATTCTATAAAGAAGCACACCAAAAAATATACGAAGCTATTTTTAATTTGTTTCAACAGACTTCTCCTATTGACCTATTAACGGTGACAGCTGAGCTCAGAAAAATGGGTGCATTGGAAATGGTGGGAGGAGCATATTATATTACACAGCTGACGGACAGAGTTGTTTCCGCTGCGAATATAGAGTATCACGCGCGTATTATTTCCCAAAAATATATCCAGCGGGAGCTTATTAAAGTGTCGACAGAAATTATAAACAACTCTTACGACGAAACGACCGATATATTTGATTTGTTGGATCATGCCGAGAAATCCCTGTTTGACATTGCACAAAATAACTTACGTCGTGATTCGCGGAAGATGGATGATATTATGCGGGAAGCGATTACTAATTTGGAAGCGCTTCGTGACCGTACGGATGGATTGACAGGTATTCCTTCCGGATTGACTGCACTAGACCGGATGACCTCGGGTTGGCAGCCTTCTGATCTCGTTATCATTGCGGCGCGCCCGGCGATGGGGAAGACAGCCTTCGTATTATCTGTCGCGCGTAATGCGGCCGTAGACCATCAACGTCCAGTGGCGGTATTTTCATTGGAGATGTCGTCTGTACAGCTAGTTAATCGTTTGATAGCCGGTGAAACGGAAATTGAACAAGAAAAATTAAAAAAAGGAAATTTGGCTGACCATGAATGGCAGCAATTGCATTCCCGGATAGGAAGATTAACGGAAGCGCCCCTTATCATTGATGATACACCGGCATTAAATGTTTTCGAGTTCCGAGCGAAATGTCGTCGTTTGAAAGCACAACATGATATTCAAATGGTTATCGTGGATTATTTACAGCTAATGCACGGAAAGAGCGAAGGAAAAGGTGGTGGCAACCGTGAGCAGGAAATCGGTAGTATTTCACGTGCATTGAAATCTGTTGCCAAAGAATTGAATATTCCAGTATTGGCGCTTTCTCAGTTAAGCCGTGCTGTGGAATCCCGGCCGGGAAATAGTAAACGTCCGATGTTGTCGGATTTGCGGGAGTCGGGGTCTATCGAGCAGGATGCCGATATGGTATTGTTCCTTTATCGTCCAGAGTATTATGGACTCACTGAAGACGAAGAAGGACGTCCTACGGCTGGTGTGGGCGAGGTGATTATTGCGAAACACCGGAATGGTGAAACGGGGATTGTGCCGTTGCGCTTCATCGGTAAGTACGTAAAATTTGTGGATTTGGAAGAGGATTTCGGAGGTGCGGATTCATTTGCAGGAGGAATGGATAACTTTTCTGCAATGGGGCCATCCGATGCATTTGGCGGAGCCGGAGGTTTTGGCGGTGGAGGCATTACTATGCCTTCAAGAATGAACGATATGCCGGACGACGCGCCGTTTTAAAATGAATAGAAAAGCCTACATTACGTAGGCTTTTCACTAAACTAAACATTGAAACAAATACCCAGTTTCTATGGGTAGGTCGTTACTACTTTACTTACTTTCCAGCCGTCTTGGCTGTGGTTTAGCGTAATATAATCTACACGCGTAAAGTTATCGAATTTCATGATGGCCTTGGCGACGCAGGCTTTGCCACTTTCATCTAGCATCTCGTAGGTTGTTTCACAGTTGAATTTCAACCCCTTATTTGCCTTTAAAAAATTAGTGTAGGTCTTTTTATTGTAGCATATATTGTTAGCTGTATTTCGGTATTCAAAATCTTCCGAAAACAGGAATTTGTTGAATTCGATGCTGCCAGCAGTAGCGGCCTCTAAATAAGTCGCGATGATGTTCATTGAATTGAGATCTTTCAACGGGTTAACTTTTTCAGCTGCAAAAGAACTGAATGATGTCATCATGATAAATGCTGTTGCGATGGTTGCGATTGTCGTTTTCATTGTAGTAAGTTTTTAATATTGTTAATTTTGTCTTTATATTTTTTGTCTTTATTCCTTCATCCTTTTCGTTAACTCAAAAGTAGTCTGCTATTGATTGGTACAAAATGCTAATTAGACCAGTATTTGATATTTCTCGGTAAAACCGGTATAATGTTCGGTGAATTTTTTACCGATTATCGTTATGGTTTTATTGTTCATATCTTCTGGTCTATACTATCCAATCGCATTGCCAAAAATTAAAATGTTTCATTATGAGCTGTTTGTGATTTTCTTTGTTTTTCGGATTGTTCGAATATGAACAAAAGGTGTGCATATGCGGACGCATAATCTTGTAAAGGATTTGAGGGGCGTTTACAATTGGATGTTTTTTCTTCCAATTATTTCTTTATATTTTTGCAGTCAGTTTTTAGATCAACTTAAGCGAGGGAAATAGTATGCCAGTCAAGATACCAGATAATCTTCCAGCTATTCAACTTTTGGAGAAAGAGAATATATTTGTGATGAGCGATTTACAGGCGGCCGCACAGGACATTCGCCCGTTACGTGTGCTTATTCTTAATCTGATGCCCCTTAAGATAACGACGGAGACTGATTTCATAAGGCTGTTGTCCAACAATCCTCTACAAGTCGAAATAGAATTTGTACGATTGGACACCCATACTTCAAAAAACACACCTGAAGAGCATTTGGAAATGTTTTACAAGGGATTTAGTGAAGTGCGCGATGATTTCTATGATGGTATGATCATCACCGGAGCACCGGTGGAGATGATGGATTTTGAGGCTGTATCCTACTGGGAGGAGATTAAGGGCATATTTGATTGGGCAAGAACCCATGTTACCTCTACATTGTATATCTGTTGGGCCTCTCAAGCAGCGCTCTATCATTTCTATGGGGTCCAGAAATCACCTTTGGAAGAAAAATTGTTCGGTGTGTTTAAGCATACAGTTACCGAGAAACGACATCCATTGTTCAGAGGCTTTGATGATGAGTTTTTTATTCCACACAGCCGTCACACTACGATTTTAAAAACATCAGTAGCAGATAAAAAATCGATTTCTGTTTTGTCTGAATCAAAGGATGCGGGGCTTGCTATTCTCTCTTCCAGAGGAGGACGTGAATTCTATTTCACCGGTCATTCCGAATATGCACCCCTCACATTGGATGATGAATATAAAAGAGACTTAGAAAAGGGGCTAAACATTGATATGCCACTAGACTATTATGTGGATAATAATCCCGATAATCCGCCGTTGGTGCGCTGGACCAGCCATGCGAACTTATTGTTCAATAATTGGCTGAATTATTATGTATATCAAGCAACTCCGTTTGATTTAAAAGACGTTCCAAATTTGGGAGAAATAAAACTACAGGGATAGGAATATATCTCCAAACTTCTGCGGTCAAAAATAAAAGGAAGTAGTCAGGTACGCGGCACGCCCGGTTCCCGCGACCTGACCTTTCATACTTCCTTGATTTGATGTTTCGATATAAGATGTCTTGCCGATCACAATTCAGTTTTTATTTATTTTTGACATCAGAAACATACAGAATAGCTTTCTTTTTCACGGTGATGCTAAATTGTATATTTAAATTTTTACCGCCAAATAAAACTGGAGGAAGTATAATTTCCACGGTATATGGCTGTTTTTTAGGGGTGAAAAATAGGGGTTAGCTAGTTGCTGTAGATATTTTATATATACGACAAGCGTTCGGTAGCTGTTTTCTTCTTGGGACTAAAAGGCAAAAGATACCCCCATAGCGCCGCCGAGGTGAAAGGTTCCGGGTAGCTTGTTGTCGGAGGTTGTTGATTCGGAATAGGCTAGGGAAGGCGCTGTATAGAGGTGCCAATGCTTGGTGATATGCCAATGAGGAATGACGCTAAATGTAGATCGAAATGCATCGTGAAAGTGTAATCGTTTATTAAAATTGTAGCGTTGCACCAATTCTGTAGCCAAACTGAACTTTTGCCTGTCTATCAGAAATGCGCCTAATCCGAATTCTGCTCCATATTGGAGGTCTTTTTGTTCTAAATAACAGCCAATGCCAATTACACTGTACATAACTCGTCCGCCGGAACGAAACCTAAAACTTATCAAACGGCTTTCGTCCATCTGTAGTAAGATTTCTTTTCGTCCATATTTAATTAAGTTTAAGACGGCAATTGGATAATCACTGCTATCTGCAATGTTCAAAAGAGCAGCTAGTTGTATACCTGTCACTTTTTTTGCAACGTTTATCCCTCCGGCAACTTGGCTACCTGCTTTTTCGTGTGAAATATTCATCGCACCTGCTAATTGTAATCCTGCCGATTCATTGGTGATATTCATACCGCCCGTTACCTGGGCTCCTTTTTTTAAGGTATCGGAGGTATTCCATACACCGGCCATTTGTAATCCTTTCAGGTTATGAAGCAATACATTTCCTGCTCCAGCCATTTGAACTCCCTTCATGTCACCCCCTACTATATTTAAGACGCCTGAAAATTGTGCACCTCGCATGTCGTATTGGTTGACATTGAATCCTCCCGCCAGTTCGGTGCCGTTTACGCCTGCCGTCGAACCTCCAATAATATTCAACGAAAACTTATTGACCACTTGAGCATTGAAAAGACCATGTGTACTTAGGCTAGGAGTTAGTGACACTTGAAATGGACTGTATGCGAAAAAGCCGTTCAGGTTCGTGCTTTGAATATGTTGAGAAGTTGTAGTGAAGAATTTTCCGAAAAAATTGTTGAAAACATTCTTGCTGTCTTGTGCTGCTCGATAATATCCCGTTTTCTTATCCCGGAGGACTATTGCTTCCACGGGCAGCAAAAACATAACGGAGGTGTCCCTATAATTTGTCTTATTCAATGAAATAGCTATCAGGTGGTCTGGCTTTTTGATATCTAACGTAAAATATCCGTTCTTATCGGATAGCGTAGAGGTATTCAGCGTCAGCTTATCA
The DNA here is from genome assembly GCF_014692525.1 of Sphingobacterium chuzhouense. Lineage (GTDB taxonomy): Bacteria > Bacteroidota > Bacteroidia > Sphingobacteriales > Sphingobacteriaceae > Sphingobacterium > Sphingobacterium chuzhouense. Next base: position 798,625 of record NZ_JACNYL010000002.1, on the reverse strand, counting down.
TAGACACTGGCGTCTGCTATAGCCCGGTTCGTCCGCAAATCGCGTACATATCCAGAAACTACCGCTCGGTTTTTCTCGTTAGTGTTGACGTCCGCATTTATTGCCATACGTTGCGGGGCGTAACTGATAATAATATGCGAAGCGGTTTCCTTAAAAGCAAAATCTGTTCCGAACAGATATTCCAAATAATCAATACATAAGCCTTTGAAAGATTGTTTGGATAGGATGCTATCCATGGTTAATAGACGGCTATCGTACGAAAATTCCAAATGTTGTTTTTCTTTTAATACACCGAAAATTTGTCGAAGACTCGCTTGTTCAAAATGTGGCATATTGATCGTTTCGCTCAATCGGCTTTGCGCAGAAAGTTGTACAACGAAAAAACATAGGAAGGCCGCAAACAGCTTTGCCTTTTTGATAATATAAATGATAATTTTGATATGTTGGATGATATTATATTTCGACATAAACTAGTTGATATGATATTTGTTTTTCTTTTTTTCAATGTTTAGATTGAATGTTTTTGTGATAACCAGGAGCATTTCAGAAAGTGTCTGCTGTTCAAAGGTTACAGTAAGCGGTAATTGTGCTGTTTTAGGGTTATCAATAACAAATTCCACATCGTAGGCTTTACTCAATGTAGCAAAAACGCGAGCGAGTGATGTGTTTTCAAAAACGAACTGTTGATGAATATAATAACGATACAGATGATCCGGAACCGTATCTACTTTTAGAGCCAGCCGGCTCGTGTCGGAGACGATCACAGACTGTTCTGGTTTCAAAACAATTTCTTGATCGGCATGGTTGACTTTAACGGAGCCGCTGGCCACGATAACTTCCGTTTCAAATTGTTCCCGACGTACATGAAAACTAGTGCCTAAAACAGTTATACGTGTGTTACCACTTTTGATCACAAACGGTCGTTTCGCGTCTTTCTGAACATCAAAAAATGCTTCACCGCGTCGGATATAAACCTGCCTATTTTTATCTCGCCAACCCTGATGATAATATAAGTCGGTATTCTTGTTTAAATGGACCGAACTGCCGTCAGGTAAAGAGTGGTGCTGGAATTGATTCGCCGTTTCGAGGTGTAGGTCGTCCGACAATAGAGGGCGTATTAGCCAAAAAGAAACGATACCCAATATGGCGATGGAAGCGGCCCCCCACCACAGCTTCTTTTTTAAGTTTATGTTGCGGACGGATGCTTGGCGACCTGCTACCCGTTCATTCCGTAAATGAATAAAATTATCCCATGCACGGTTTACATCTATATCGGGCACTTCTTTCTTTAATTCGGTCATTTCCCACATTTCCTTTATATCCAAATACTCTTTTTCATGTAGCAAATCTTCCTTGCGCCACTGTTCTATGTGCATGCGTTCTTCGGGATTTGCGTTGCCGTTGATATATCTTATAATTGAATCCTTTTTCATAGCCTGTCTATACATAATAAAACCAAAACATTTAGATAGTCCACCAGATGTAGACGCAAGTGTTTTAACGCTTTTGTCATGTGACCTTCGACCGTTTTCAAAGGTATGTTGAGCATGTCGGAAATCTCCTGATAGCGTAATTCCTGAAAACGGCTCATTTCGAACACCGTTCTACTTTTTTCAGGCAATCGAGCTAGGGCAATATGCAATTGCTTTTTTAATTCTACATCGCTCACATGCATTTCCTGTTGCGTATCTGCGTGTGTAGCCTGATCGGCTTCATATTGTTGTTGCAATTTGTTTCGCTTGATTATATTTACGCTATGATTATGCACAGCTCTATACAAGTATGCTTTCAATGAGGTTTGTATCGTTTGTTCCCAATCTCGTTCCCACAAACGCAAGAAAACTTGTTGCACAACTTCTTCGGCGATATCAGTATCTTCAAGCATTCGGTATGCATAACGGTGTAATTCCTTAAAGTACTTCCGGAAAACCGTTTCGAAACTTTTCTCTTTTTCTTTGTTTTGTAACATTCCTCGATTACGAATACCTAATATTATGGGTTTCAATATCCCCTTTTATACAATAGACAAACAAAAGGCGTTTTACCCTTAAAATTTTTGTTTTAATTTCTTTTGACAAACTTATGTCTGTGGCAAATATTGTTGAATCGGTGACTAAATGTTCTTTTTTAGGTATGTATTATTTTATAGTGTTCTTTTATAGGCTTGTCACTAAGATAATGAATATTGTCCCTTTATATCTTTATCTTCAAAAGATTTACTTAATTTTTTGGTGTATTTCATGGAACCCCGATCCGGACGGGACTATGGGCATGGGAACTGACCACACCATGAAAGCTTAGTATTAACACTTAATTTGAAAGACATGAAGATTTTAAAAGTATGGTTACGTAAAGCGATCACAGGTCGTCGGGCACAGGTGGCTTTGCCAACAATGGTAGCATTTTGGGATGTTGAAGCTGCTTCTAAGAAAGAACCAAAATGTTTTTTTAGAACGATCTAAATTAAATTAGTTATAGAAAGCCTGACTTGGCACATCGGAGATCAGGCTTTCGTTTTACTTCTAATTTCAGATTCAACAGTAATATGTATGATAATGGATTTTTTGGAAAGAAGCACGACGAGCGAGAATGACGTGGCAACATCTTGGCTTTATGCTTTATTTGCCGCTAACCTGTATAGATTTTGTCCACAGATAGATACCGTTAATTATCCCGATATTTATCGCCGTTTAGTAACGTCCAGGTATCGCGCTTCAGACGATCAGTTGTCGGAAGTACTGCCAGTCAAACAAGAAGTTTTAGTGGGTTTGACCTCATATATTGAACAAATCAAGGGTCGACCTGGTATTGTAGCCACATTTCACACGGGCTCATATCGCCTACTTAACCGTGTTATGTGTATGCAAGGACTACAGGTGGCCGTTGTTATGTCCAGCGAGATTATAGCCGAGCAAGGAGACTACCTGTTTGCGCAACATGCGAAAATGGAAAATGCTGGAGCGTTACAGTTAATCGATGCCGATGCCAGCAATTGTCTCATCAAATTGTTGGGAGCCTTACGGAATGGTTATCATGTTTTGGTATATATGGATGGAAATCACGGGTCAATACCAGCAAAAGATGGTGCAGATAGCGAGGAGGTGCCGTTTTTCAATTGTAATCTTCTTGTACGTAAAGGCTTAGCTGTACTATCACATAAACGGAATATTCCCATCTATCCAATTCTTTCTTCTTTGGACGATCAGGAAAATACACTTTACAAAAGCTACCCCACTATTTCCCCAAATAGTGAAGAACCATTGGAATACTACATCTCGCGTGTGTTTCGGACGTTATATACACATCTACAGGAAGTTATTTCCTCCAAACCAGAGATGTGGGAAGGATGGCTATATGTGCATACTATGCCTGGAAAGCGGGAACGAAGCAACAAAACAAGACGATATCAGTCATACTGGCCTTGTCGTGTGGGAACTCGGTATTATATGATGATCAGTCCTCGATACACCTGTCAGGAAATCGGAAAATTATCTTTTTTGTGTATGCGTAAGTGGAAACGTTTGACAAGGCAGATGAAGAGTTAAATATTTTTTGTAATTTTAGCGGAAGAAAGTTTGTGTTGACATCCTAAACTTATGTGAAGCACTACCTTATTCAACCGCGATGAAGAAAATAGCTGAACTTAAAGTTCCTGTTCACATTCTCATCCATCTATTAGGGTGGGTGGCTTACTATTGGTTAACTGTTTCGCGTAATCAAAACGAATTTGAGGGCAATATATACCTAGCGGTGGGGAGTTTCCTTTTGCTCTACATTCCGCTTTTCTATATTGTTTGGTTTATTATTGGGTACAGCGCGACCCGACGTGCCTGGAAATACTGCATTTTTATGCTGCTTCTACTTTATCCGGCATTGGTGAGCATAGCTTATTTGATGATTTATAAGTTGTTTCCGTTATATGGAATCGTATTCTATAACAATGAATACAGACTGATGTGGAGTGATCTTTTCTCCACATGGATCGTCGAATATTGTAAACTGTTGTCACATGTGTTTCTGTTGAAGCTGATTATATGGGGTATTCATGCAATCACTGTTCTTAAGCAGCAGAAAAATGAGAACAGCGAGCTAAAAGAGCAGCAATTGCGATTTGTATTGGATGGTCATTTTCAATACAATGTGCTTTCAGCGATAGCAAATCAACTAGCGTTGAAAGGAAATTGGGAGTTTGCAAGATCATTGGGCAGGTTAGGGAGCGTCCAACGATACAGTTACGAAAAAACGCAAGCCCGGCTTACGATGATCAGCTTACGGGAGGAGATCAATCAGGTAGAAAGTCTGATCGATGTCATACGTCTCCAACATGGGCGTAATGATGTGGTGGAATACGTGAAAAAAGGAACGCTAGAAGGACATAAGGTACCACCTGTTTTACTGTTGAGTTTCATGGACAATGTCTTAAAGTATGCGTCCGTTAAGGGGAGTGGTCGTTCCGTTAAAATAAAATTAGAATGTCAAGACGATATGTTTACGTTTGTTGCCATCAACAAATTCGAAGGTAAACGGCAGTTCGGACGTAGTAGCGGTATTGGATTATCCAGTGTCCAAGAACGTTTAGATCTTCTGGCACAACAGCGATACAGCTTGCGCTACGGCAAGCGTTTAGGCTATTTCTTTGTGGAGCTGACCATTAAACAAAGTGAACATGGATCAGCCTAGCGGTAGATTACGTGTATTCCTTTTGGATGACGATCCGGTCATGTTGCGTGTATTATATACTTATTTGCAGACGGATAGCCGTTTGATCGTTGTTGGTACCGAGACAGACAGCGTGCGTGCACTCCAATATATGCGAAACAATCCCGTAGATCTTTTGATTTCGGACGTTGTTATGGAAGGGTTCGATGGCATTTCCTTAGTCAAGTCTATGCAGCCCCGCCCCGCGGTAATTTTGGTCACCGCGTATGCAGAGCGCGCCATGGATGCCTTCAATATAGAGGTCGACGACTGTATTCCCAAACCCGTCGATTATGCCCGCTTGGCAGAGGCTATAAATCGTGTGATATGGAAACCCGCTCGTTCTGAAGCCTCTGGAAGAGGTTTTATGTTTGTGAAGGATGTAAAGGAGGGATTTGATACAAAAATCGTTTTTGCAGAAGTAGGTTTGATAAAAAGCGATAAAAATTATGTCTGTTTTCATCTGTCTGACAAACGGAAGATAAAGGCTCGTACTACCCTTCGGGAATTATTGTCTATATTACCTCGCAATATATTTATCCAAGCACACCGTAGTTATGTTGTTAATATCCATAAGGTAATGAAATTTTCCCGGGCGATGAGACAGTTTTATCTACTAGATTATGACATACCTCTTTCTATCGGTGCTGAATACCTAGATGATTTTGTCAAAGCATACTACCCTTCGGAAATGTAATCATTGAGGCAATATAGAGATTTTTCTCATATATATTATTTATATATTTGCTCTTTGTTTGATTTCTAAAATTCAGATTTATTATGTTCAAAAAGATTTTCTTTTTTATTTGCTCTTCAAGACGGATATAAAAAGGGACCAAGTGGTAAAAGTGTGGATCGCTGAAAAATCTAATATCGCTCTTATAAAGGGTGACACCTGGCAGGAAGATGGTTTTGGATATGAAATTCTTGCTGAACCTAATTATTGATTCAAGAGATACTAAAATAGTGATGGTCGGGGTAAACTGTTTTAAAATTTCAAAAAATATACAAACTTTTCCTGTTTTTGGTTACATTTGTTTATGTGTGTCGGCTGCATAGTATAATTATGCAGCCGATGTTTCAATTTATAAACCGTTCCAAAAAAATATTATGCACGTTAACAACACGTCTACAGAAAAAGAAAGTCTGACCAAGCGAAAATCTGCCTTAGGCATACGCTTATTTTTCATTTACCTTATTTGCTATGCCGGTTTTGTGCTGATTGGCGTATTTCAGTATGAATTATTAGCTTTTCAAGTACTCGGGGGGCTTAATTTGGCCCTAGCATATGGAATTGGCCTTATTGTATTTGCTGTTATTCTCGGAGTAGTGTATAACTACTATTGTACGAAATACGAAGATGAAGCGGATGCTGAACAATCTGATGAAATAGAAGAGGGAGGTACTGTATGATTTACGAAATTTCGTACACTGCACTTATATTCTTTTTTATTTTTGTTGGGCTGGTAGTGGGGCTTTCTTTCTATTTTGGAAGAAAAACGCGCTCGTCCTCTTCTTACTATGCTGCAGGCGGACAAATTCACTGGGGAGTCAACGGAATTGCCTTTGCTGGCGATTATTTATCGGCGGCGTCTTTTCTGGGAATATGTGGGATGATTGCTATATCTGGCTTTGATGGATTTTTGTATGCTATCGGTTTTTTAGCAGGGTGGATAGTTGCACTGTTTCTCATTGCCGAACCTTTTAAACGCCTAGGAAAATATACCTTTACAGATGCCCTGAATGCCAAATTTAATTCGCGTGCAATAACGCTATCAGCGTCTATCAGTACGTTGATCGTATCGGTCTTCTATCTCATTCCCCAGATGGTGGGAGCTGGTGATTTGGTAATGCCTCTTCTAGGTATGCCACATTGGGCAGGTGTGTTGTTGGTAGGAGCAATCGTGATCATCATTGTAGCTAGTGCTGGTATGGCCTCTACGACCTATGTACAATTCTTAAAGGGTGGTTTACTGATTATACTTTCTGTGGTGCTTACATTCTTTATTTTGAAGAACGGATTGACGCTAACACCCGATTTTAAAGGTAGCAGTAGTCACTATACATTTATGGAACTGACGCCACAAGTCGAGAATGATAAGGTGACAGCTGTGTCCGGCTGGAATGTCGTTGCACAGCAGACCGTTGGAGATAAAACATTTGTTAAGCTTACACAAAACGGGGTTGAACGATGGTTTGATTGGACGAAAGACCAAAACGGGTCTTCATTGAAAGAAACGTTAACTGTTACGCAACAGGCCAATGGGCAAGCGTTGTACAACGGAGAGCCTAAGGAAAATCGCCGATTTTATCAGGTAGGACATATGAGCAAGATTGTAGTAAATGGGCAGGAAGTACAACAAACAGGTCCAGTTGGGCCATTCGAATTTCTATCGACACTGCAAGAGAGTGAAATTGTCCGGTTCATGCAAGTAAAATTTGCGGATGGGTCGGATCAGGTTTCACTTTATTATCAGGAGCCTACGACGGGTCAGTCTTTTATGCTTCCCGGTCTCAAGTATAAGATCGGTCGTGATGCGAATCTGTGGAGCAAACTGGATTTCATTTCCTTGATGCTAGCATTGTTTTTAGGAACGGCTGCGCTACCACATATCCTTATTCGTTATTATACCGTTAAAACACCACGTGATGCAAGAAAATCAACTATTCTAGCGATAGCTGCCATTGGAGGTTTTTATATTCTTACCTTATTTATGGGACTTGGGTCGGCGGTGAATGGCGTTTTAGATGTGGAATCAAGTAATATGGCTGCTCCGTTATTGGCGCGCGCATTTGGTGCCGTACTATTTTCAATTATCTCTGCGGTGGCGTTTGCTACGGTATTGGGAACGGTAGCGGGATTGATTGTGGCCTCTTCAGGCGCGATAGCGCATGATTTCATTGATATATATCTAAAACGAAATATGAGTGACCATCGGAAAGTTCAAGTCGGAAAGATTGCTGCTTTTGCAGTAGGGATTTTTGCTATCTTACTAGGTATGGCATTCAAAGGAATAAATGTTTCTTTCTTGGTAGGCTGGGCATTTGCTATCGCTGCATCAGCGAATTTGCCGGCTATCCTGTTTTTACTTTTTTGGAAGAAAACTTCGGAAAAGGGAATAGCGGCATCGATCATTGTGGGCATTATATCGTCTTTGTTGATTATCCTTACTTCGCCCACGATGTGGGATAAATACGGGTTGGATCCAACAAATGCACTGCATCAACTGGAAAATCCAGCACTGATTTCTTTCCCGCTCGCGGTATTGACAGTCTATTTGGTGTCCTTATGGTATCCTAAACGAAACGTCGCGGTTACCCAGGCCTAACATAACATAACATTAAAAAGCTCGATCCTTTAAATAGGATCGAGCTTTTTAATGTTCGTCCACTTTGCTTAGGAATATACACTTTCCTTTTTGAACTTCTTAACGAGCAATGCATAAACGATAACACGATATTTGTTCCTGTTTGATTTTCCAACCTGCTCGATAACTTCTTCCATAGCGGCGTCCAATGCCGGACCATCTGCTAACCCCAACTTCTTCACTAAAAAGTTGGTCTTCACACGATCAAGTTCTGCTTTATCGGAGGCGGCGATGGTTTCAGCGTCTGCATTATAAATAGACGGACCTAATCCTTTAGCTACTGCGGCGATTAACTTTTCATCAAGAGAAAGGTTTAGTTTTTTCGCTTCCGCCACATAAGCGGCGATTTTTTCTTCTAATTTGCTCATAATATATTTTTAAGAAATAATGACTAATAATTAAAATTAAAGACTATTTCCTGTATTAGAAAAGGAAAGCGATTTTTAAACCAGATTTGTAGCGATTATTTGATTAACCCCGCTCGTTTCAATAATGCGTCTACATTGGGTTCCTTGCCACGGAACCGCTTATAAAGCGTCATGGGATGTTCGACACCTCCCTTAGAAAGAATATTTTCCTTGAATTTATCAGCAACTGTTCGATCAAAAATCCCTTTTTCTTGAAAATATGCAAACGCATCAGCATCCAATACTTCTGCCCATTTATAGCTGTAATATCCTGAAGAATATCCGCCATTGAATATATGTGAAAATGATGGACTCATTGCATTTTCCTGAACGTCAGGTAGCAGTTGCGTCGAAGTAAAACATCTATTTTCAAATGACTTTATATTGTTGACGCTTGTTGGGTCTTGTGCGTGCCAACCCATATCTAATAGTCCGAAGCCAAGTTGACGTAGAGTCGCCATCCCTTCCATAAACGACGCCGATGCCTTGATTTTATCAATAAGTTCCATCGGTAAAGTTTCTCCGGTTTGATAATGTTTAGCAAAAATCTCCAGTGCCTCTTTTTCATAACACCAGTTTTCCATGATCTGACTGGGCAATTCCACAAAATCCCAAAAGACAGAAGTTCCTGAAAGGTTAGGGTAGACTGTATCGGCCAACATACCGTGCAGGGCGTGACCGAACTCATGGAAGAGCGTGCTAACCTCATTAAAAGTCAAGAGAGAAGGTTTTGTAGCTGTCGGACGTGTAAAATTGCATACAATCGATATATGGGGGCGTTCATCTTGGCCATCTTTGCGGTATTGTGGTTTAAAAGATGTCATCCAAGCGCCGTTACGTTTACCTTTTCTCGGAAAGAAATCAGCGTAGAATATAGCGATTAAGCGCTTGCTATCATCTGTAACCTCAAACGTACGTACCTCTTCGTGGTATTTATCGATGTGTTGCACTTCGTGAAAATGTAGACCGTAAAGCTTCTGGGCTATGGTAAAAACGCCATCCAGTACATTTTCAAGCTGAAAATAGGGTTTTAACAACTCGTCGTCTAAATCAAATCTTTCTTGCTTCAACTTCTCACTATAGTACGCCGTATCCCATTTTTCAAGTTGTTCTATTCCATGTAGTTCGTTCGCAAAAATACTTAGATCCCGAAACTCTTGTTCCGCAGCGGGCCTTGCTTTATACAACAAATCATTTAAGAACGCTTCCACGCTTGAGGGATGCTGTGCCATACGCTCTTCCAGCACGAAATGGGCATGCGTATCATAACCTAGCAATTGGGCACGTTGGAAACGCAAACGCACAATTTTAAGGATGTTTTCTTCATTATTGTATTCATTATCCTGAAAAGCTTTACGTCCGGCAGCAATGGTAATTTCGCGACGAAGTGAGCGGTTATCTGCATACGTTACGAAGGGAATGTAACTTGGATAGTCTAATGTGAATATCCATCCTGCTTTATCCTGTGCTTTGGCTAGCCCTTGCGCCGCTTCGATAGTGCCTTCGGGTAGACCGGCTAGATCCCCCTCATCCGTAATGTGTAGTTGATATGCATTCGTCTCAGCCAATACATTTTCTCCGAATTTTAGCTTTAATACCGCGAGCTCAGCATCTATTTGACGTAACGTTTCTTTCTTTTCATCATTCAATAAGGCGCCGTTTCTAACAAAATCGCGATAAGATTTTTGTAATAACGTTAGCTGCTCGGCGTTTAACGAAAGTGTGTCTTTTTGATCGTATATTTTTTTTATCCGTTCGAATAACTGTGGATTCAACGTGATGTCGTTAGCAAGCTTGGATAGCTTTGGAGCAACCTCTTGGGCTATTTTATCGAGCTCATCGTTCGTTTCGGCGGAATGTAAGTTAAAAAATATATTAGAGATGCGGTCTAGTTCCATGCCAGAGTAGGCCATTGCTGCTACGGTATTCTCGAAAGTAGGTGTATCCGGGTTGGAGATGATGGCAGCGATTTCTGCTTCTGTCTTTTCGATGGCGGCGTCAAATGCCGGTAGATAATCTTCGTTTTTTATTTGTGAAAACGGTGCCGTATCATGCAACGTATCGAATTTTTGGTTTAATATAGACATACGGCAAAATTACAAAAAAAAGGGGTATCATAGTACCCCTATTCAATTCAACGATGCTTGATTACCTTTTATTTTTTTCCTTTGGAGGTCTTTTTCTTTTTGGCATCTTCAAAGTCTCTAAAGATCAATCTTTCGATTGTTTTTTCGATACGTTCCCGACCTTCGTCCTCGTTAATGTCAATACCGCTGACTGTGCTTCCGTTGTTTTTGGCATGTAATGTTAAATAGTAAATTCCACCAAGAATAACGGCGAGCGTGGCTTGAATGTCTACGTCGGTATCCTCAAATTGGGCAGCGATAACATCAAGGGCACTTTTACCGACTTCTTCCCGATCTTCAGCGATTTTTCGTAATAATTTGTTTTTTACACCCATTTCCCAATGGATAATACGTTGCATGGACTTATCTTTTAGGAACGAATCAAATTGTAGTTGGAATAAGTCGTTGGTATCTTGCGCATTAATGGGTTTTGGATTTTCTGCAAACTCTATTATTTGTGTTTTAAGTTTTCCTGCCCAAAAATCTTTTTCTAGGATATATTCCTCTATCAATCCGTCCAAGTTTCCAAAATATAGATATATGAGTTTGGGGTTTAGGCCGGACTCTTTCGCTATATTGGTAATGGTAAGCCCCGCATACGTGTATTTTTGCAAAACCTTGCCTACTGTTGCTATCAACCTACGTTTTGTTCGCTCTTTGTCCCGTATCGGACCAGCTACAATTTTACGTGGTTTTTTTTCTTGTACAATTTCTGACGCTTCAACAGCTTTATTTTTCTTTCTCGCCATGGTATGTTTTTCTTTTTATCTGTTATTATCTATACTTTGTAAAGTTGACTAATTATATTGGAAATATCAATAGGGTGGAATTGTTTTTTATTTGTTTTTTTCCTTGTCTATTAAGGTGTTATTGCAATTATATAGATGAAATTAAATTGATTAATTCTCAACTTATTTCTTCCATTGGAAAACAGGAGGAAGGAAATAGAAAGAATAAAAAAAGGCAGTAGGATAATAAATTCTACTGCCTTTTTTTATTCTTTCTAATAGAAACTATCTATTCTTTTATACTCGGTACTTTGACTACTTCGTTGGTGTCCTTATCATAATCTACCGTGTCAAAATTGAAGCCGAACAAGTTAAAAAAGTCATTACGATAACCGGCTATGTCGGATATTTGCTCCAGATTTTCTGTGGTAATTTCATCCCATAGTTTCGCCACTTCCGTTTGTACGTCTTTCCGCATTTCCCAATCGTCTACTCGGATACGTCCTTTTTCGTCTAACGGTATTTCGCCATTGGCATAAAGACGATCAGCAAATAACCGCTGCATTTGCTCGATAGTACCTTCGTGTATACCTTTCTCTTTCATGACTTTATAGAGCAAGGAGATGTAGAGTGGAACAACCGGAATTGCAGAACTCGATTGTGTTACCAATGCCTTATTTACAGAAACATAACTAATACCACCTATATCTTTCAGCAAATCGTTGAGAACCGGCACAGTACCTTCCAGATCGTCTTTTGCCCTACCAATTGTACCGTTTCTGTAAATTGGATAAGTAAGCTCTGGTCCAATATAAGAATAGGCAACCGTTTTTACACCCTCTGCCAATACGCCAGCTTCTTTCAGTTGCTCTATCCAAAACTTCCAATCTTCGCCTCCCATAACGGCAATTGTGTTATGGATATCGTCTTCGCTTTCGACTGGTTGGATGGAAATATCGGAGACAACACCAGAGTGGAAATCTACCGTTTTATCAGTAAAAGCTTGTCCGATAGGCTTCAAAACCGACGTATGAACTACACCCGTTTTGGGGTGGGTACGGCGTGGGGAAGCTAATGAATATACGACTAAATCCACCTGTCCGAGGTCTTCTTTGATTAGGTCGATAGTCTGCGTTTTGATTTCATCAGAAAAGGCATCGCCATTGATGCTTTTTGCATAAAGTCCAGCAGCATGTGCTTCGTTTTCAAAGGCAGCTGTATTATACCAGCCGGCGGTACCCGGTTTACCTGGGGCGGCGGGTTTTTCAAAAAAAACACCAATCGTGGCAGCGTCTGAACCAAAGGCAGCAGTAATACGGGAAGCCAAACCAAAACCGGTGGAAGCACCGATTACCAAAACTTTTTTAGGGCCGTTTTCTATTTTGCCCTTGGATTTTACATGGTCTATCTGTTGCTTAACATGTTGGGCAGTTCCTTCCGGGTGTGAAGTTAAGCAGATAAAACCTCTTACACGTGGTTGTATAATCATATCGTTTTTCTATTCTATTTCAATTCGTACCGCAAACCTAAATAAATTCGCCGTTATATGCAATATAACCATTTATGCATGTAAGATGAATTATTCATACGTGTTTGTTTTTAATGAAGAACCCCAAAGGGCTCATCAAAGATAATCACAGCAAATTGATATTTTGCGATGCTAATATATCTCGTTGCTCATTATCCCATATACTTACTTGTACTTCGCCGATATGTGCTTTTTTAAGCATAAACATACAAACACGCGATTGACCAATACCACCACCGATAGATGGAGGAAGCTGATTGTTTAATAACATCGTGTGAAAAGGGAGTGTCGCCCGTTCTAGACTACCTCTGAGTTCCAGTTGGTGCAATAAGGCTTTTTTATCAACCCGAATACCCATCGAGGAAAGTTCGAATGCGGCATGTAAAATAGGATTCCATACTAATATGTCACCATTTAAGCCCTTATGTCCGTTTTCATCATCAGTACTCCAGTCGTCATAGTCAGCCGCACGTCCGTCATGTGGAAATCCGTTACTAAGCTCACCTCCAATACCATAAATAAATACAGCGCCATGTTCTTTGGCAATAGCATTCTCTCGCTCCTTCGGCGTTAAATCGGGATACTTCGCTAGAAGTTCCTCGGAAGCAATGAAATGAATATCTTTAGGAAGTACAGCTTGTTTTTCCGGATACCGTTGCGCTACTTCTTGTTCTGTTTCATAAAGCGCTTGATAGATTTTTAATACCGTATTTTTTAGATAAGGCAGCGTACGATCCTCACTGTCGATGTGTTTTTCCCAGTCCCATTGATCTACATAGATGGAATGGATAGGACTATAGTCCTCATCTGGACGTAAAGCACGCATATCGGTCAATATACCTTCTCCTGACTGTATCTCCAATTCTTTTAATCGTACTCTTTTCCACTTCGCTAAGGAGTGTACGACAACCGCACGCTGTTCGTTTAATGATTTGATAGGGAACCCTACGGGGCGTTCGATGCCGTTGAGATCATCATTGATACCTGTCCCATCCAATACAACCAACGGCGAGGAAACAGGGATAAGATTTAATACCTGAATTAGTTTCTGCGAAAAAATGTCCTTAACAAACGTGATAGCTTGTTCTGTTTTTAGTAAGTTACGTCCCATAAAAATGTTAGCGCTCAAAATATCATAATCCAGTTATTAAAGATTGATATTTTTTTAAATTTTATAAGCAAAAATAAAGGTTTTATTAACAAAACAAATGATGTTTTGAAAATTTTACTAAAAAGGGAGTTGTTCAAACAACTCCCTTTTAATAATATCCTGTAGAATAGGGTTATACGGAGAAACTCTCGCCACATGCGCAAGTGCGCGATGCATTTGGATTGTGAAACTCAAAACCTTTACCTGCAAGTCCGTCCGAATAATCCAACTCCGTTCCTGCTAAATAAAGATAAGATTTTATGTCTAAACAGATTCTAATACCTTTGTCTTCACAAAACTGATCTCCCTTTTTCTCTTCATTATCAAACGATAGTTTGTAGGAAAGACCGGAACACCCACCGCTTTCTACTGCAACTCGCACAAAGTAGCTTTGGTCGTATTTTTCTTGCTGCATTATCTGCTCGATGCGTTGCTTTGCTTTATCTGTGATTGTTACCAATTCGTTCATCGTTTTTCTTTATTGAATGTACAAAAATCGTTATTCTTTTTTTTACTTCCAATTATTGGCGGTTGAGGAAATGTCAAAAAATGTAAATGCAATTGCTAAAATCATCACTGTATCAGCCCCTCTTTAAAAAGTTGCCAGATGGGAGAGGAGGAGCGGAGACGTTGAACGGCCTTGGCAAGATCGTTTATGGTCTGTTCCACATCGGCTTTTTTGGTAAATTTACTCAAGCTAAAACGGATACTAGCGTAGGCGTCATCATCGCTAACACCCATTGCTTTTAAAACATGTGATGGATCCAATAAACCGGAGGTACAGGCAGAACCCGAAGAAAGTGCAATATGTGGGAGGGCGGTCATGATCTCGGCTGCTTTAATATGTCGGAAGGCGATGAAGCTAGTGTTGTGTAATCGCGGAGCCTGTTCGCCATGAATAATAATCTCCGGGATTTGAAGCTTGATTTTTTTTTCCAGCTCATCCCGGTATTGTTCGATCTCTGGATAGGCATTTGCCATTTCCAGTGCCTTCCCACAACCTACAATATTTGGAACATTTAATGTTCCGCCACGAAAACCTTTTTCTTGCTGTCCGCCTGATATTAACGGGGGGATTTGTATCGGTTTACGTTTGCGACGTACATATAATGCGCCTATACCTTTGGGACCATGGAACTTATGTGCACTAAAGGTCAGGATGTCAATGGGTATTTGTTGTAAATCTATTTCCTGTTTGCCCACCATTTGTGTCGCATCGCAGAAAAACAGGACATCCTTTTCTCGACAAATCTGCGCTATCGCAGAGATAGGATGTACCACACCTGATTCGTTGTTTGCCGCCATGATACATACCAAAACAGTGTCCGCGCGTATGCTATCCCGAAGCATCTGTAAATCTATTGCGCCGTTATGATCGACGGGCAAATACGTTATTTCGATACCGTTCCGTTCTAATTGGGCACAAGTTGTCAAGACAGCTTTGTGTTCTGTTTGGCAAGTAATGATATGTTTTCCCTTTCGAGCATAAGCGAAGGCAATTCCTCGAAGCACCGTGTTGATACCTTCCGTTGCACCAGAGTTAAAGAAAATTTCACTCTCTTTCACCTGAAACTTCTGCGCGATTTGTTCGCGTGCCAACGCTACGGCTTGGTTGGCTTCACGCCCGATACGGTGCTGTATACTGGAGGCATTTCCATAAGACTCCTGCAAGAAAGGAAACATTGCGTCCAAGACCAGAGGGTCTATTTTAGTGGTGGCATTATTATCCAAGTATATCCATGACATCGTGTTAAAGATAAGCAAAAGGTTTGTTTCTATATAGCGAAATGTCAATCCAGCGAGCGTGTAAGGATGTAATAACGGTAAGCCAGTAGTGCTTGTTCCCATTTGCTCAATTTGCTAGGGTCTTTTCCTGATAATTTAGGCAATGCCGCTTTATTAAGTTTGTTCAAAAGACGAAAAATACTTTTTACCATGACATTCTCTGTTTGGACTATAATACATGATAAACAAACAGCCCGATAAAACGTTTTATCGGGCTGTTTGTTTTTGTTAAATGTCACGTCATTAAGTACTCTAGCTCTTTTGGTCGAATCATCGTTTGTGTATAGGTTTTCCCAAAACAGTCCGTAACTTTGATTACTAAAGTGCTGGTGGCACTAGAAGCCTTCGTTTTAAACATATGGGCTGTTTTGGCGGTTACGAAATCTGCTGTAGGGACTGCATTGACATCCAGACGCTTGGCAGAATAGGAAATGATATGCAACGGATCTTCGATATGTACTCTGGTGACGGGTAGTATGTTCCCTTCTTCTGTCACCTCCACGCTCCATTCAGTGTCATAATTCCAAACGTTGATTAGTATTTCGTTATCTGTTTTTAGATTAGCGTATCCAACAGCATATTTGTTCCACTCTATACCTGTATATTTCGGGGCAAATTTTTCTTTTGTGAGGTGAACTTTGTTTAGGTCGTACACTCTAAATTGATAGTCGGCATTTTGTCGGATGCTTTTATACGTCCATTTTAACTCTTTGTCTTCCATTTCCCATATTGCATATCCCCCTGGTGTACCATCTTTACAAATTTGGTTACCGGCATAACCAGGTCTTCCTGTCCACCACCATGTCGCACATACGGCTGCAATGTTATGTTCCATGATAGAAGATGAGTAACGGATATTGTAGTTCATATGGGTATGCCCAGTAAGCACATGTACATTATCAAAACGGCTCAAACAAGCGATAAAATCCTGAGAATTTGATAAGCGCGCCGTCCGTGTTTCATTACTGCCACTCAATCCGGGATTGGAAAAGAGCTGTATGTGCATAGCTATGATAATGGGGGTATTCTTGTCTGTTAGAGTAGCGAGATCCTTTTTCAGCCACTCCAGTTGATCAGCAACAATTGTTGCATTATAGTTTCTGTCTTTGGTATTAAGGTATTCGATATTATCAAGGACGATATAGTGTACTTTTCCGAGATTGAACGAATAATAAGTTGGGCCAATTACGTCTCTGTACCTATCCTCCGCACCCCAATCGTTGATAATGTTGGGATCATTGTCGTGGTTCCCCATTGTATTAAAAACGGGTGCATTGATTTTATTCATCTGCTGGAGATACTGTGGTAGGCCGAAATTATTGGAATACCAATAACCATCCCAGGTCATATCTCCCAAGGTTAACGCATACACTTTTGTGTCTGATTTTTTAAAGCTTTGAATAGATTGGTTTACATCTTCCAGAAACCCTTCTTGAAATTGGGCTATGTCACTATTTCGATTAGCCAGATGCATATCTCCTAGAACCATAACAACATGCTTATCGTTATTTACTGGTATTAGCTCAAAATCTACAGTTTCGACAGTAGCTGTAGACCGTGTCAATCTTTTAAAGAACTGGGGAGCGCTTTGGATGGTGGCAACTTCGTAATTTGTGGGTATGGAAACGAAAACATAATTACTTTTCTTTGTCGAAGAAAGATAATATATTCCATTTTCATCCGTTTTGGTAACTTCGAAACCATCCGATACAACCACATTAGCGAGACCTACGCCAGCAGCATGGACAGCACCCTTTATTGTCATTCCCTCTTTGTTGGGGATATTAGGATTAAAAACAAAATTTAAATCTATTCGTCCCAATGTGGCCGTTTTCGTGCCGCGTCTCACCGAAATCCTATATTCCTGTGAAGTCAGTTTTTCTGGTAATATGAAAAGAATCGTGCTCGAAGTAACACTTGTTACATCTACGATTTGCCTTTCTCTGTAATTATATAATGAATCGAAAATAATCTGATCTCCTTGTACGAAACCATTGCCTTGGATGGTAAACTCCATCTGTTTGGTGACGTCTAATCGGGAAGGTATAACAATATTCGTGATATTTAAGGATTCCGGGCTATCTCCGTCTGGATCGGAAGCAGACTTTTTACAACCAATCAAGTTCAACGTTAATCCCAAACCAGTCACTAAAGAACTGTGGATAAATACCCTTCGGGTATAAGTGTATTTCTTTTTCATTTTTTGGGTTATAAATTAGTTACGTCAACTATTGTTTCGTCAATCTAAAATTCGCAAAATAATATACGATGGGTTTCGGTACAGTAAATGTTCCACTTGGTTCTCCGCCGATATTGATCACAATCACGCGATTGTGCTTGCCAATCATGTTCGCTAGATTCACCTCCATGTCGTACCATTGTTGTAAATTAGCATCAGGTATTCTATAATCATTGGCCACTGTATTCCATAATTGCTGGCCGTATGAACTTTCGGTGGAAAAAGCCCATAGGTAATTCATAAAGCGTGGCCATAGCCTTTGGAAATTCGCTGCGAAAGTGCCATTAAAAGAAGCTTTATCCGGCGCATATACTTTGAAACGTAAGTATTTATACTCCTCCGCATTAAACTCATATTCCGGTGGTAATATAAATGCAAATGCCGAAGATCTGTCGCCGGGAACAGCTCGTATAATATTGATTAAATCAGTACCAGTGGGATAGGAACCAGGATTTTCTTCCAGTTCTATTTTCCAATTAGCAGCTTGTACGGTACCATTTATTAGGAATTTAAAAGGGATGAGCGCTTCCTGTGGAGTCTGTACCAACTCCACTTTTCCAGACTGAATATATTCGGTTAGTAGATGATCTATACCGAGCGAATGAGGGATGTATTTAACCTTCCGTACTAAATCATTCTCTAGAAGATCAATTAAAAAACGTGCGTTAACATCGGGCATATCACCTACACGTCGTACATAGGGGAGAAATTCACCGCCTCCAAGTGTAGCCACGACGCTGTTTCTATTGTAGGAAATGGTCTTCATTTCAAAGATGTCTCCTCCTGTAAGATCTATCTCCTCTAGATTGGAGAAATAAAACAAATCCTGTAGGCTACTTGTATGGACTGGAAAGACCAATTTACGTATGGTAGATACACCCTCTGCAGAAAATGTGGTAATTCCATTTGCTATTAGCACTTCTGGTTCTGCCGGTTGAAAGAGAGAACTAGCGGTCGGCATGTTGAAAACAACAGGTTGATGGAGCTCGACCGTATCTAATATCGGTTCTCCATTCACCTTAGGTACTACTCTATAATTTACATCGATGGTAATCTGTTGTCCTGGATTCAAATTGCCCGCGAATATTCGTGGATTTTCTTTTCGCTCTCCTTCACGTTTAACACCGGTGTTATCGGTGTAGGAATAGGACAGATCGTAATAGTCCAGTAAAATGGAAGACATGTTGCTGGTCCAATCTAATACAGCGGTAGTGGGGGAGGCGAGAACACGAGGAGATTGAACCGCTATGGTGCTGAGTTCACTTTGTGTATAAGGTATCAAAGCTATTTCTTGGGGAACGGATTTATTGTTGTATTCATCTTCCGTGTAAATTTTGAAACGATATAATTTAGATACTGTCAATCCTGTGATATTCACCCAAGAAACCACAGAATCGATAACGACTTTTTTATTGTCATATTCGACTACAGTCTTTTGCGCTTTCCCCATGTAAATGCGGTTTGAGGGAATTCGCCCAGCTTTCAATAGTTCGATTTCCACACGCTCATAGCCGATGTAGCCGACGATAGTGTCGTATTTAGCGGGATATATACTTTCTTGACTATATGGATCCAGGTTATCATACATGCCTTTACATGAACATAAAAGTATGCTTATGAGGAAAATCCCACTAAAGAAATAAAATAATTTTTTCATCTGTTTATTTTTTGTTTTTAATGATGCCTTTGCTGTTGAAATAATTTATTATCAATCCGTTGCCTTTCTGCCGTACAGCGTAACTTCAGATAAGCAATGTCCATCATCTAGTGTATAATTGGACGTAAAACCTTTTACGGCTTCATAGCGAAACCACCTTGTTTTTTTAGTGTATTTTGGTTCGTCCGGATACATGTAGGCTAAGTCGCCCGCTTCGCCGAGTTTGACATAATCTAGATCGCTCAATCCTTCTACTACCGGTATCTGATGTTCACTGATCAGTTGCCAATCTGCCAAATCATCATCCCAATAATACATGCGGTAATGCCCCACATTATTCGCTTTATAATATTGACCACGATTGATATTGGCTAAGCCACCGGAGTGTCGTTGAACGGTCACGATACGGCTCAATTCATAGTAGTCTCCCAAATCAATCATAAGGTTCCATGGCATATTCCCGTCTGCAATTCTGCCAGTACGTCCACGGGTATTTGTGTGCATAAAATTGAGATTGTCACCCCTATCGATTATACCGTCTATCACATTACGGGTTCTACCTTCCAGTCCGTCACCAAATACCATGGGGACACCTCCAATGGAATCATTTGCATTGGGGAGTGTCCAACCAGCTTTTGGAATTTCCATATCTTCCAACAACGAGATCTCTCCTTTGTCAATTTGGTCGGTCATATTGCCATAGACGTCTTCAACCCTTACCTTGACCTTGATCTTCTCGTCTGATTTTAAATATAGATCGTTAATAAATCGACGATCCTTTTCCAGATTGGAAGAAAATACGGATGTCAATGTCCTATTTCGACCGCTTTCATTAAATTCAAAGTCGACATATACATTGATATTTTGTTTTAGTTCATTTTCCCAATCCACGAAGAAAGAACTAAACCCACTTTTTACTTCCATCGTATTCGCCACACGTAAATAGGCGGGCTCAAGAGGTTCTATTTCTACTTCGACGGGTTTTGATCTATTGCCCGCACGGTCTACCGCAAACAACCGGATAGTATGGAGGTCTGTATCAGGCAAACCGTAAACATCTAAGGAATCAACAAAATAAGATGCCGAAAATTTAAAAACCTGATTTTTAGTATTTGTAAATTCAGCTTCTACGCTGAGTAGGTCTTCATCGTCAGGGAGCATATAAAAAAAACGAGCTCCTCCATACAAAGGTTTGTAAGACTTCAAAAAAGGCTGACCAGGAGGCGTGGTGTCGTTTTTGTTTATATCAAACCGTTCCATTTCCTTACACGAGAAAACTATGAGAACTGAAACGAAAGCATATATTACTGTATATTTCATGTCTATTTTTTTAGAAAAATTACCAACCGGGGTTTTGAATCAATTTACTGTTCGTATTCATCTCATTGAGATCTATCGGCCATAAATAGTCTGTAATGGTAAATCGTCGTTGCTGTTTTACTTCCTGAACGAAGAATGTACTGGCCGTTGTACCCGTATGAGTCCACCCCCAAACAGGTGAAGAAAAACGCTGTGATGCATACTTGTAGCGCCACATATCCCAAAAATGAATTCCTTCGAATGCGAATTCTATCGAACGTTCCTCCAGAATGATGTCCCGTAAACCCTCTTTTGTTAGATGTTTATTAACCGTGCGTGTAAGACTTGGATCCGACCAAACGACTTCTACGTCTGGTATACCGGCGCGCCGTCTTATTTTATTTATATCTTCGTATACCTCGGCGCTGGGTCCATAGTATTCGTTCATAGCCTCGGCACGCATTAGATATAGATCTGCCAAACGTATAATAGGGTAGGGGAATTTAATAGTTCGTTGCCAACCGCCCGATTGGGATTCAGGATGCACGACTTTCTGAATCCCAATACCGGTTGCCAAAAAATCTGTGGCGTTGATAGAGGAGTTAAACCCACCATCCGAATTAGCAAAAAACATAGTGTTAATGCGTACCGCATGCGCTCTCCAATAGCCGCCAGTTATACCTAAATTAGCGTAGAAACGAGGTTCCCGATTAAGATAAAGGTTGATTGTTTCTGCCCCCGGCTGCATATAACCGTAGAGTTCTTTGTAATTTTCATCCATTACACCTGGAGTCTCGACAATTTCATGACGCATATTCATGTCATAAGAAAGATCTTCCTCCAAGGGCAAACCGTTTTTTGTATAATAGCGCTCTGCCATTTTGTATGTGGCACCTAGCCATTGATAGGAGAAACTTGCATTATTCCTTACCCCATCTCCATACCCTTCGGGTAGACGAATATTTGCTCCAGAAGAAAGTCCGCCATCGGCGTAATAATCGATATTGGAATAAGCCCACACCAATTCTCTATTCCACGGATCACATAGTAGCATACGAAGATCGTACAACGTCTGCATTTTTTCGGGATTCTCTTCAAAAGCTTCTCTATCGTATAGAAAAGGTTCGCTTTCAAATCGGTATAACTGCACACCGTTAGCCTCCGCAATTTGAATAGCTTCATTAATGGCATCTAATGTTACTTTCCATTTTTCGCGGTTTTCTTCCAACGGGAAGAACGGTTCGCCCTCTGCATTATAGAAATCTCCAAAAAACTCCCTGTTTCCGTTAAAAAACGGACTGGCGCGATAAAGTAATATTCGAGCTTTGATGGCTTTGGCTGCTAGCTGGTCTACTTGTCCGAGATCGTTTTCATTTACCCGTTCTTTGAGGTGAGGCATCGCCTCATCAATAAGTGACAAAATAAAATTGAATGAATCCTCTACTTTCGCGCGGGGCAGAAAAAGTTCTTCTTTGGTAGATTCGGGAGTTACCATTTTTTCAGGTAGGATAATAGGGCCATATTGGCGAATTAGTAAAAAGCAGTAATAAGCTTTCATAAACTTCACCTGAGCGGACCAATTGTCCTTTTCGTTTTGAGACATATCTCTTACCTTGTCGATGTTCTGTAAGAAGACATCTGCTTGTCTCAAACCTTGATAGAGCGGTTTTCCACCTTGTGTACCAGACCAAAGACCTAGCTGCGGGGATGTCTGAGA
Organism: Sphingobacterium chuzhouense; assembly: GCF_014692525.1. GTDB lineage: Bacteria > Bacteroidota > Bacteroidia > Sphingobacteriales > Sphingobacteriaceae > Sphingobacterium > Sphingobacterium chuzhouense. Next base: position 775,923 of record NZ_JACNYL010000002.1, on the reverse strand, counting down.
CTGCAACCCTCTCATGATACGCAACGCCCTCAAATGATTCAGATTATTGTCTAAATCCAATCTTCCTAACCATTCATCGCCTAGTGTCCAAGAGGTCAAGTGTATCTTGTCATCCTGTGGCATATAACTGTATACTTTAGCGAGAGCATTCCAGGCATCTTCCCTAAGGTCGAAGATATTCTCGAGCTTAAGTGTATTATCAGGCACGACGTCCAAGTATTTAGTACAGCCCGTTATAGAGAAGAAAAGACTGCTGACGAGAAAAATATTCTTAAATTTCATAATTTATAGCAATTAAAACATTAATTGAATACCTACATTAAACCTTCTATTGGGTGGATAACCTAAACCATTTCTTCCCATTTCAGGATCCCACAACTTAAAAGTGCTGAAAACCAATGGATTTTCTGTGCTGAAATATATCCTTGATCCCTTTCTAAACCCTATGCTTTCTAGGTTTCTGGGACTATAGCCGAGTTCTACCGATTTTAAACGCATAAAGCCTCCGTTTCTCAACCACCACGAGGATTGCTGGACATTGTTATTTATTGCTTCGGTAGAAAGGCGGGGCCAAAAAGCATGAATGTTTGGGTTGGTTTCGCTCCAGTAATCCTCCGCAATGATGGATAGTGCGTTACGACGGTTTACAAAGGGTGCAATGCCGGAATCGCCCGCATTGATAAAGAAAGAAGTATTTGCATTACCTTGGAAAAAGAAAGAGAAATCTATTGCCTTATAACCCATAGATGCGCCAAAGCCATATTGTATTTCTGGAACTGTTGGATATCCGAGAGCAACTCGGTCATTGCTATTGATAACGCCGTCTCCATTTATATCTTTATACTTAATATCGCCGGCCATATATTCTCCAAAATCCTGGTGAGGTGAATTTTCAATTTCATGTTGATCTACGAACAATCGTTCGGCGACCAGTCCCCATTGTTGATTGATATTATGGCCTAGTCGCTTCAGGTATTGGTCTGGATAGTCCCGCTCATCTAATTCGACGAATTTGTTGACCGCGTATGTGAAATTGCCGCGTAATGATAACCAGAAATCAAGTCCAACATATTTTTGAAATTCGATGGAACCATCAAATCCTTGGGAGGTTACCTTGCCGACATTCCCACTAATGCTGGCCTCCAAACCAGCCGAGGAGGGGAAGTTCTGTCTGGTCATATAAATTTTACTTCGGTAGTCCCGAAAAAAATCACCTTGTATTTTCAATGCACTGTTAAAGAAACCCGATTCGAAACCTAGATTCCACTTCTCGGATTGTTCCCAAGTGATGTCAGGATTGGCGTAGCGGTTTACCGTATAGCCATTATATGAATTCATAAAGGAGGCTCCCCAACGGTATTGTCCTCCTCCAAGATCGATATCGGATAAATAGAAAAACCGACCCGCTCTTCCTGCAATTGCGTCGTTACCAACCAAACCCCAAGTAGCTCGTAGTTTGAACATATTCACGACTGATTCAATGGGTTTCCAAAACTTTTGATTTGATATCATCCAGCCTAAACCGAAAGAAGGGAAAAAACCATAACGCATATTACCCGTAAATTTTTCTGAACCATTGTATCCATAAGCAAATTCCGCAAAATAAGTGTCATCAAAACCATATGAAAACCTGCCCGAATTGCCCATATTACGCTCGGGCAAAGTTTCATAAATGGAAACACTGTTGCCACCCGTGAGGAGTTTTTCCTCCATCATGCCTACCGTCATTGCCGACAGTGTATGCTTACCAAACATACGGTCCCAGTTGACTCTCGCTTCAAAATAAAAGTGGCCGTTTGCATCCCGTATCGGGATTACGTTGCCCAGATAGGGTTGCCCCGACGTTGGGTTTAGAACCATCAACTTATATTCTTCGGTAATTTGGTTATACGATTCCACATCATAATAGTAAGGGTTGTAACTCCTTCGACTCGCGTACCTGCTCCAGGTGTTGGCGGACGCTTTACCTTGAAATTTCAAGCCTTCCGTGATAAAATCAAGGTCTTGTGACAATGTCGCCTGTGCAATTATGGTGGTTTCATTACGATCTTCATAGCCACGGACCATTTGCGCATAGGGGTTCGGCATCAAAGACGCCCCGCTGCTAAAACTGTTACCGAAAAGAATATGCTCGGTATATAGATTCGCTTCATCAGGCTCATATACAGCAGGGAAATCTACAGGGTTGATATTCATAACCATATTAAAAATACTTGTTGCTGAAGCATACGGGCCGTTATAACGTTCAAATCTACTCTGCATACGTGTATCCAATTTCGTTGTAGGTGTTAATTTAAATAAGACATTACTGCGGATATTGTATCGACTTATATCGATATTGTTATTAAAATTGTTTTTCTTATCCACTTTCAATAACCCCGACTCTTTGTCAACTCCGACAGCTACATAATAGGTAGCTACTTGCCCACCGCCCGAGAGGTTAATGTTTGCTTTTTTATTATTGGTGGATCTGTTGAATAATTCGCTGTACCAGTCGGTGTTTGGGTAAATCATGGGATTTTCTCCGTTTTGGGTAGATTGGATCTTTTGCTCACTGTAATAATTTCCCAATAAAGGATTACGATTGATACGCGCCGAATTATAGAGACGCATGTAATCCACCCCGTCTAGCATCTGAACCATAGACACAGGAGTTGTGACGTTGACATCTAATCTAGCACTCACTTGGACTGGGCCCTCTTTCCCTGCTTTTGTATTAACCATGATAATGCCATTAGCACCTCTTGCCCCATATAGAACTGTAGCAGAGGCATCCTTAAGAATACTGAACGATTCGATGTCATCTGGTTGCAATCTGGCGAGGTTATCGGTTGTTGATTCAAAACCGTCAATCAAAATAAGAGGGGATGACTGATAGCCAAAGGTTGTTACGCCGCGTACGAAAAATTGAGCGTTATCTGCGCCCGGTTCACCCGACGGAGAAAAAGAAATAAGTCCCGGTATACGGCCAGCAAAAGCGGATGTGAGATTCGAAGAGGGAACTTGTAGATCACGGGCATTTACGGTCGTAACCGCACCGACGATACTTGATTTTTTCTGCGTACCAAAAGCTACAACAGTAACTTCATCGATCGTGGACTCGTCTTCTTCCAGCTGGATTTCGATGACGTTTCGGTCGTCCACTGGTTCCTTATACGGCTTGTATCCTACAAAGGTAAAATCTAAAGTATCTTTCTGCACGACGGTGATGGAGAAGCCTCCGTTGTTATCGGTGGAAGCAGTGATACCTCCCTTTCGGGCAAGAATGCTCACACCTTCTAATACTTTTCCCGTCTTGACATCTTTCACAATGCCTGAGATAGTTTTTGTCTGAGCCATTAAACTTGTAGGAGACAGGCAGACACAAATACAGATTGATATCAAATAACTGTAGATCTGATTCATATTGGTTGTTATTTTGAAATATTATTTTTTTCTTAATAAATTAATATAATTTAATTTAGGTTATTATTTAGTTGTTTTTAGAAATGTTAGGTAAAAAAATTCTCGCCCTAATCGAATTTTCTCGTAGAGTATAACTAGATTGCGAAATAAAATCTTAGAATTAGGCAATACATTCCCAAAAGCAACTTTCAGGTTGCTATCGGTATTCGTCAAAGCAAATCAATGATAACTTATAATAAAGGTTATTACCGGTTCCAATTGAATTCCGGTGGAGAGTTTATATTTTTAAGAATACCTCTGAAAAAATAAATTATAGGGTTTGAATTACAGTTAGTTAACATCGTTAATTGAGATTTATCGTTAAGTGATCAGTAACAGTTTGTGTTCTTATTCAAAGATAAAATAAAACTATTAACCAAACAAATTTGTTTGGTTGTTTTTTTAAAATTATTTCGTGCTTAGTAAAAATGGATACAGATTTGTATAGTTTTAAGATCAATCTCGGGAAACGGATAAAGGCACTTCGCGAAGAACGTGGCCTTACTCAACCCGTATTAGGGGCTCTTATTGACAAGGATTATCAAGTACTTGGTCGGATTGAAAATGGAAGAGTTAATCCTTCTTCGTTTTTGGTGTACCAAATAGCCTCCGCATTAAAGGTCACTATGAGTGAAATTTTCGATTTTTCGAAGCTCTCCGATTCATAGAAAATATTCTGTGCTCCGTGGATTCCGAGTAATAATTTTGACGAAAAATATAAACAAACAGCCCGATAAAACGTTTTATCGGGATGTTTGTTTTGGAATATGTTTTATACGTTATTATCGCTGTAGAAGAACCTTCTCCCTGTTCCAGGTAAAGGCGGTAAACAAAATCGCCAGTCCGCAGGATAATAATACGATTTCAAAGCTGGCGTTCCACCCACTGTGGTCTACGACAGCACCAAGAGCTGCATTAGCCAACAGGTCGCCGATAAAATAGCCGAACAATCCTGTTAATCCTGCGGCGGTACCTGCCGCCTTTTTAGGTACTAAGTCCAGTGCCTGTACCCCAATGAGCATAACCGGTCCGTATATCAGAAAGCCGATAGCCCATAGTGAACCATTTACGAGCCAAGCCGTTTCTCCAGGCGTTATCCAATAAACGAATACCGCCAGGAAAGTAATCGTCATATAAATAATCGTGACAGGCGCGCGACGTCCTTTGAAAATCTTATCGCTCATTAATCCGCAAAGAATAGTGCCTGGGATAGCTGCCAGTTCGTAGATGGAAGCGGACCACGTAGCTTCGGATGCGGTAAAATGTTTGGCCTCCTGCAAATAGGTAGGTGCCCAATTGATAATTCCGTTGCGGACTAAATAGACAAAAGCATTGGCGATGGCGATAAACCATAACATTTTGTTGTTAAAGACATATTTAAAAAAGATATCCTTCGCACTAAATTCTTTTTCCTGCGATTTGTCATACGTTTTGGGGTAATCCTTGTTATGTTCCTCAATAGGGGGGAGACCGCAGGATTGGGGAGTGTCGCGCACTAACAATATTGATATGAGAGCAACGAGTATTGCCGCTAAACCCGGAAAATAAAGACGGGCTTGCCAATCCATAAATAATTCGACACCCAGAATAGCCAAGGGCCCCACTAAAAAACCACCTACATTGTGTGCCAGATTCCAGATAGACATGGCCGTACCGCGCTCCTTGATGGAATACCAGTGCACCACCACGCGGCCGCAGGCAGGCCAACCCATACCTTGTACCCAACCATTGACAAACAGCAGGGCAAATATGATTCCTATAGACGATGTCGCGAAAGGCGAGAAGCCCATAAAAATCATGGTCAAAGCCGAAAGAATCAATCCGGTTGCCAGGAAATATCGAGCATTGCTTCGGTCAGAAACATTACCCATAAGAAATTTGCTCAGACCATAAGCGATCGATATGGCAGACATCGCAAAACCCAGTTCAGCTTTGCTATAACCCAAGGAATCCTGTAAATCCTTGACGGCAAATGAAAAATTCTTACGAACGAAATAATAAGCAGCATACCCAATAAATATACCGATGAAAACTTGCAGACGTAACCTCTTGTATTCGGCATCTATTTTATCTGCCGGTAATTGGGGTTTATGTGCTGCTGGTTTGAAAATATTAAACATAATTAATTTTGATAAGGTGGTGGGCGTATTTAAAACAAATTAGGATAATCGCTAATAATGCCGTCCACTTGGAGGGTCTCCAATTTTTCTATTTCTTTTTTGTCATTTACCGTCCAGGGAACGACTTTGATGCCGGCTTCGTGCGCTGCTTTGACAAAATGATCGTTTACGAGTGAATAATGAGGGCTAATAATAAATGGGGTAAAACCGAGATCATTGATCAGTTCAGCTATGGATTTCTTATTATTACCGCTAATAAGATAAGAAGTTTTTATCTGTGGATAAACTTTGTTTATATATTGAATGGTGCGTTTGTCAAATGATTGTATTACTGTTCGCGAAGATATTCCCTTGTCTATAACAACTTGCAAGACCAAATCAGAAAACTCTTGCGGTCCGGGGTGATATTTGTTGTCTTTTCCCGCTTGGCTTTTTGTCTCTATATTATAGAACATTGGGCTTTCTCTCTTTTCTTTAGCATAAGCTTCAGCTGCGTCGATAAGTTCAGAAAGTAGAGTTATTGATGTTTTGACTTTCTTTTGTTCCGGAAAATCTTCGTAAAACTTACTGCCAATATCAAATTTTGCCAAATCAGCATAATTATAATCGTATATGACCCCTTTATTGTCTTTTCCAGTAAGGGGCTTACCGTCTGTATATTGAACAAATTTTGGGTTCAAAGAATCGTCATGGTATACAATTACTTTTTTGTCTTTGGTGATATGACAATCCATTTCTAAAGTTGTAATCTTAGGAAGGTCAATCGCTGTTTTCATGGCACCAATAGAATTTTCCGGATAAAGACCACGTGCACCCCGATGTCCCTCATAAGAGAAAGCAGGGAATGTGTTACTATCTAGTTTTTGTTTATTCACAGAAGACAAACTCCCACAAGCACTAAATAAAATAATTGAGCCTATAGCTATGGTTGTCTTAAAATGTTGTTTTTTTATATTCATTTCTGAGAAATCTTAAGATGGATATAGGTATGTTGCATATTAATAGATAGCAACATACATGGTGGAGGCTATCAGCGCACCTATAATAGGACCAACGATGGGCACCCAAGCGTACGGGGCATCAAAAGATGCTTTGTTTCGGATAGGTAGCATAGCATGCATGATACGTGGACCCAAATCGCGGGCTGGATTTATCGCGTAGCCCGTAGTGCCACCTAACGAAAGACCAATAACCCATACTAGAAAAGCAACTGGGATAGCACCTATGGAGCCTAAACCGATAGGAGTGCTTTCATCTGCTCCTCCGAGCGATGCATCCGTGAAATGCAAAATCGTAAATATAAGAACGAACGTACCTACAATTTCACTGATAAGGTTGATGGGCAGGTTTCGGATTGCCGGGGCGGTACAGAATACCGCCTGCTTTGCCCCTGCATCGTCTGTTTGGGAGAAATGGTCTTTATACACTACCCATACGACAAAAGCACCCATCATCGCTCCGAGGAGCTGTGCCGCCATATAAGATAAAGAAGTCATTAAATCCAGTTTGCCGAGGGCAAGGTTTGCGATGGTAACTGCCCAATTCAGGTGTGCGCCACTATAAGGGCCTGCAATAGTCACTCCTACAAATACGGCCATTGCCCAAGCTGTTGTGATAACTATCCATCCGCTGTTATTGCCTTTTGTGTCTTTCAACACGACATTAGCTACAACGCCTCCACCCAATAAAATCATGGATGCTGTACCAATCAACTCTGCCAAAAAAGGTGTCATAATTATGAGATTAAAATCAATGTCTTATTTATAGTCTGCCCAGAATTTTACGGTATCTGTAGCTCTTTTCCACTCTTGAAGTAGCGGTTGATATTTCTTTTTCGTATCGGCGACAAATGTCCTCTCCTCTTGCCATAACGATTGCAATTGGTCTATATCTTTCCAGAAACCAACCGCTAACCCTGCCAGAAATGCTGCTCCCATGGCGGTTGTTTCTGTGATGGCCGGACGAATGACATTTGTTTTTAAAATGTCGGCTTGAAACTGCATGAGGAAACTGTTTTGTGTGGCACCGCCATCTACCCGAAGTTCACGGATTTTCGATTTAGAATCCAATTCCATCGCTTTCAGTATATCGTAGGTTTGATAAGCAATGCTTTCCAATGCAGCTCGTGCAATATGGGCATCATTTGAACCACGAGATAATCCAAGAAGTGTTCCTCTTGCATCGGGATTCCAATGAGGCGCACCTAAGCCTGAAAACGCGGGAACTAAGTATACGCCATCTGTACTCTCTACGCTCATGGCCAGTTGCTCGACTTCACTTGCTTTTTTGATGATACCCAATTCATCGCGTAGCCATTGAACAACAGCTCCTCCGATGAAAATACTTCCCTCTAATGCATAGTTGACTTCTTTACCAATTTTCCACGCGATCGTTGTTACAAGTTTATGCGTGGAAATAACCGGTTTTTTACCGATATTCATCAGCAAGAAGCAGCCCGTTCCGTATGTGTTTTTTGCCATGCCTTTTTGCGTGCACAATTGGCCAAACAAAGCTGCTTGTTGATCGCCAGCGATACCGGCAATAGGAATCGGCCGGGCACCTAAAGTTGTACTTGTTTCTCCATATACTTCAGAACTATCACATACGGTGGGCAACATGGATGCAGGAATGTCAAAGATATCTAAAAGCTCCTCGTCCCACGCTAACGTATGGATGTTGAAGAGCAGCGTACGCGATGCATTGGTGACATCTGTAATGTGCTTCCCTCCATCGGTTAGGTTATAGACGAGCCAGGAATCTATTGTGCCAAAAGCCAATTCACCCTTTTCGGCTAATTTACGAGCTCCTTTAACATGCGCAAGAATCCAGTTGATTTTGGACGCCGAAAAATAAGCATCGATTAAGAGACCGGTTTTCTCTTGTATAGTTTTAGCCAATCCCTTTTCCACAATAGATTGGCAGTAAGCGGCGGTACGTCTATCTTGCCAAACAATAGCGTTGTGTATAGGTTCACCTGTTTTTCGGTTCCAAACAACCGTGGTCTCACGTTGATTCGTAATACCTATGGCTTTGATGGACTCCAATTTTATTTTTGCTTTCGCAATAACTTCCGTTAATACACTAAGCTGTGATGACCATATTTCCTGCGCATCGTGTTCAACCCAACCCGACTGTGGAAATATCTGTGTAAACTCCTTTTGGGCAATGTTTTCAATTTCACCTTTCTTATTGAAAAGGATCGCCCTGGAACTTGTCGTACCTTGGTCTAGCGCTAAAATAAATTCTTTCTTCATTCGAATAACATGTTTAAGGCTTTATCCCAACGTGGGATTGCTATGGTTGCTTATTTCGGGACACAATGTATAATTTTTTACTAAGAGTTCATAATCTGCGAGCTCTCTATTTATCCATTCTTCGTCTTTATCTAATTGTTCTGCCATGATTTTAGCGACCAACGGAGCAGCTTCTAAGGAAGCCTGGGCATCCAATAGTAACAATCGAATCCGTCTGGCAAGAAAATCTTCCACTTTCACGATCATTTCATTTTTACAGGCCCAAATAACCTCAGCCACTGTAAAATCATGATCCTTATGGATTTTTTCGGCAAGGGACGGGTTATTGTCCATCAATTTTTGAATAGCCAGCATATCGGAGCCGTACACTTGCCAGTGTCCCGGATGTTTGTCTTTCGTATATCCATGTAGTGGAAGATGATCGGTCTTACAAGGGCTTTCCGGAAGATTTCCCGTTTTAATTGCTAAATCAACAGTTTCTTCTCCCATTTTCCGATACGTTGTCCATTTACCCCCGGTGATGGTGATAAGCCCCGAATCGCTTTTGATCAGCTTATGATCTCTGGAAATTTCTTTCGTACTGTTGCTATCGCCGTTTGTAGGTGCAGCAAGCGGTCGTAAGCCAGCAAATACACTGCGTATATCTGCACGGGTAGGGGCATTTTCCAAATATTCGTCTGCCGTAGTAAGGATAAATTCAATTTCTTCTTCCAGCGGCCGGGGTTCAATTTGATGCTCGTTTAGCGGGGTATCTGTTGTGCCCAATAAAACTTTTCCATGCCATGGGACACCGAAAAGAACGCGTCCATCGCTTGTTTCCGGTATCATAAGGGCATCCTGATTGCCCAAAAACTTTTGATCAATAACAATATGCGCGCCTTGGCTAGGGCGTACTAAGTTTTTATGTGTAGGTGTATCCAGTTTGAGGATATCGTCTACAAAAATTCCCGTGGCGTTGATGACCGCCTTAGCCTGCACGTCATATATTGTCCCGCTTTCCTTGTCCACAAAAGAAAGCCCATTTACTGTTCCGTTGCCGTCTTTCCGAATGGCTGTTGCCTCCGCATAATTGAGTGTGACGGCGCCGTATTCCGTGGCTGTTTGCGCGAGGTTTATCGCCAAGCGCGCGTCATCAAATTGCCCATCAAAATATTGTATACCACCGCGCAACCCACCGGTTTTTACTTTAGGGAGCTTTTCTACTACTTCCTTTTTACTTAACAGGGAGGATTTACCAATACGTAGGCTGCCGGCCATCCAATCGTACAGTTTAAGGCCGATCAGGAATTTTAATTTGCTGAATACGCTATAAGACGGGATAACAAAGCTTTGTACAAAAGAAACGTGAGGTGCGTTCTGGAAAATCAGACCACGCTCTTTGAGTGCCGAATACACCAGTTTAACATCGCCATTGGCTAGATAACGTACACCTCCGTGCACTAATTTAGTGCTCTTGCTTGACGTACCTTTAGCAAAGTCATACTTTTCTATTAAAAGCGTTTTGTAACCTCGAGCAGCAGCATCTACTGCAATGCCCAACCCGGTTGCTCCACCACCAATGATGGCAATATCCCATGCGCTATCGTTTTTTACTTTTTTTATAGCTTCGGTTCGTGTGAAAATCATTTTGGTTCGTTTCGTTGATATCTTTCTGTGTTGTAAAATTAGTAAAAAACGTAAACAAACGAAACTTTTTGAAATTTTTTTAATATTTTGATTTGCGATTCGGATGGAATGCGTATCTTGGAGCTATGAATAACGTTGAACGCCATCAATTTATAATTAAACAGATTGAAAAAAATGGCCATGTTTCTGTAGTTGATCTATGTGAAGAACTGAAAGTCTCTTCTGTTACTATCCGTAAAGATTTACAATTTTTAGAAGATGAAGGCATGGTGTTTCGCACCCACGGCGGGGCAACCAATGTGAACCCGTATCAAAAAGACCGTTCTATAAATGAAAAGGCGCTTTTACATTCAGATGCTAAGAAATGTATAGGATTAGCGGCGGCTAAATTGGTGGAACCGAACGATTCCATTATTATCGCTTCTGGTACAACGATGCAATATTTTGCTATGGAGATCGTGCCGCAAGAGCGGCTAACGGTCATCACCTCCGCTATTAACGTAACGATGGAACTCATTAAGCATGAAAGTGTAGATATCATTCAATTGGGTGGACCCGTAAGAAAGACATCCTCGTCTATTACCGGACGTTATGCGGAAGATTTATTAGGTGACTTTTTTTGCTCTAAGTTATTCCTTGGTGTCGACGGTATTGATGCAGAATTTGGAATTACCACAACAAATGCGCAAGAAGCCCTTTTGAATCGTAGGATGATGGAATCTGCCCATAAGGTCATTGTTTTGGCAGACGCTTCTAAATTTGATAGAAAGAGTTTGGGCAAGATTTCTTCGCTTTCCAAAGTAGATATGATTATCAGCGATAGTATACCCACCAAATACCAACAATTGTGTGACAATCTAGGGATTGAATATAAAACATGTGGAGGACAAACTTAGATATTTGCTTTCCTTATCTGTGATTCCAGTATGCTGTCGATGACAATGCTGATATTTCCCATTAAACTTGCATCGCGCCGTAGTTCCGAAAGCGTGACTTTCGTGTCTTCTCGAATCTTCGCCATGCTATACGTGTTGATCGATTGGATAATGGGAATGGTAATGTACTGCTTGGCCTCTGCAATTTTCCCGCCAAGTATAATTACTTCGGGATTGAACAGTTGTATCAGGGTGGCAATACCTTTACCCAAGCTGTTTCCTAGTTTGGACAACATGCTTATCGCAAATTGGTCGCCCTGATTAGCGGCTTCGATAACGATATGCGGCTCTATTTCATTGATTTCTTGTCCAGATAAGCGGTTTAGTAGAGAGTGCTGTCCCGACTTGATGCCTTCTTTTACCATTCTGGCAAGGGCAATTCCGGAAGCTACAGTCTCCAGACAGCCTCGCTTGCCGCAGTAGCACAAGGCGCCGTCATCTACAAAAGGCATGTGGCCGATCTCACCGGAAAATCCTTTGGCTCCCTTTCTAACTTTTCCATCCATGATAATGCCCAAGCCAATTCCCCAATCCAATAAGACGACCAGTGCGTCTTTTCGGTCTTTGGCCAATCCGTGACGAGATTCGGCAATGGTAGCCGATTTGACGTCATTTTCAATAAATACCGGATAGGGAAACATCTGTTCGAGATTCTCTTTCAAGTTAAAATTTCCTTCCGAAAGATAGGTGTAATTGATGTATTCCTCACTACTGATCAAGCCAGGCATACTCATTCCGATACCAAGTATTTTGCTGGTATCAATGTCCGAATCCTGGATCAGTGCGTCAATAAAGTCTCGAATCGTATTTAGGACGGATATATCTTTAGAAATGGAAAGCGGTAGTTGTCTAATGCCGCTAACATTATTGTTGTTGTTGTCAAAAATGGCTGCCCGCACATGGAACCGCTCCATGTCTATGCTCACGACATAGTAAGAACCATCCTTCAATCCATAGAGATCCGGTTTTCTTCCGCCGACAGATACACCTTTCCCTTTTTTTTCTATCAGACCAAGATCGGTAAGCTCCGCCACCAGAGTTTGGCACGTGGGATGGCTTATACCAAGTTTCGTAAATAGTTCTAGTATGGAGGACGGGCCATTTTCGTATAACTGTTTTATCAAATTAATTTTTTGAGTATATTTTTTCCGGTCAACATTCCCCATGTCAACAATGTCTTGATCAATAGTACCAAGTATAGGGTCGGCTAGTGGCATTTGATATAATTAAAAGCTGTTATTCTTTGAAATTTTTAATAAAGATAATTTTTATTTTTAAATTTTATATTAATCAGGTAACTTTTTTGAAAAAAATAATTTATGTTTTTGTTTTAGTGGAAAAAATAGTATAATTTGGCTTAAGAAATAGGTTGGGAGGGTAAAGGAGTTGTCGTTGATATCGAAGTAATGAAATTCAAAATATAGCAGTAGAATCTCAAATCATAAAGAATATTTGAAACCTAATTTAATCAATAAACAAGCATGAGTGAAAACAACACATCAAGACGTAATTTTCTGAAGAAGACGTTGATTGGTGCGGCAGCTTTTACCATTGTGCCCAGACATGTGCTCGGAGGTAAAGGTTTTTTGGCGCCCAGTGACCATTTAACTAAAGGGGTAATCGGTGTAGGATCCATGGGAAGAGGGCATTTCAAATATGCCGGTACAAAAACAGTAGCCATTTGTGATGTGGACACTAGACACCTAGCATTAGCGCAAAAGGCGCTCGGTGGCGGGGTGACAGAACATCACGATTTCCGGGAGTTAATCCAAAACCCCGAAGTAGATATTGTACATATCGCGACACCGCCACATTGGCATGGTATCATGGCCGTAGAAGCTGCCCGCTCTGGTAAAGATATCTGGTGTGAAAAACCCATGACACGAACGATTGGGGAAGGCAAAAAAGTAAAAGAGGCAGTAGCCCAACATGGGAATATCTTTAGGTTAAACACCTGGTTCCGCTTTGATGCTAACTTTTATGGGATGAATGTGCCCGTCAAAAAAATCAAAAAATTAGTTGACACCGGTATGTTAGGTTGGCCGCTAAAGGTGACGATTAGTAAGCACACAGGATTTGACTGGAAGTTTTATTGGGTAGGAAGGGAGAATCTACCTGTAGAGCAACCTCCTAAAGAATTGGATTATGAAATGTGGTTAGGACCAGCTCCACACAAACCCTATAGCACACACCGCGTACATACAACATTCCGGGGATACTGGGATTATGACGGTGGTGGACTGGGCGATATGGGACAACATTACCTAGATCCCGTCCAATATTTTCTAGGCAAAGACGAAGAAAGTCCTGTAAAGATCGAAGTAGACGCACCACAACAGCATTCGGATGCTGTGGGAACTTGGAGAAAAATTACCTACACCTATGCTGATGGATGTCAGATTGTATTGGATGGTGCTGGTACAGAAGAAGGATTGGCGTATATTGAAGGACCGAAAGGGAAATTGTATAAAGGATTCATATCTGATATTCCCGATATGGAACGTAAATTAGCGCAATATCCAGATCCTGCTCCGCAGATGACTGATTTTGTGGAAGCCTGCCGAACAAGACAGAAATTCGCATTGAATGAACAAAACGGTTATTATTCAGCCACCTTGGTTAATTTGGGTTTAGCAGCCCTGCGCTTAAACCGGACGCTGAAATTTGATTCTGAAAAGCAGGCATTTGTGGACGATGAAGCAGCGAACAGATTAATTGATCAACCTATGCGTGGTCCTTGGATTATCTAAATTAACCTCTTGAGAACAAATGAAGAAAGTATTTAATACATTATCAGCACTGTTGCTTATACAAGTTGCGGCGTATGCCCAACAACCAGCAAACAGAACTTCAGCAACAAAAATTGCGGATGTGTTGGCGCAGCAACCTGCTGAAGAAATAAATAAATTTACAGCTGCCATGAAGGAACTCCAAAACTTCACGGCAGAAGATGTAGCAAATCTACTCGCGGGACTGAAACCCCAAGGAGGAAATAACGCAGCAACGGAATATGCGGCTAATTCCTATTCCTTCTATGTTATGCAGCCTGGTATGGAAACGCAACGTGAAGCCTTTTCTAAAGGTTTGATATTAGCGTTGGATAGATTGCAAGACAAGGACAACAAGGGCTTTGTATTACAATTGATGAGACAAGCTTCGAAAAATGAAGCAATCGATGCACTCATTCCGTACTTGAAAGATGAATACCTAGTCGATAAAGCGGCGATGGCATTAAACGGCATCCGTACACCGGAAGCGGCACAGGCGTTGTCTAATGCATTAGCATCGTCGGCTTCTGAAAAAACAACAATAGCAATCGTAGGTGCCTTGGGTGATCTACGCTCAAAAAGTGACGAAGAAGCTATTATTGCTACATTGGCGCAATACACATCCGAAAATTACCAACGTAACGCTTATACCGCATTGAGTAAAATTGCCGGTACGAAATCGGCACCGGTGTTCTTGGCAAAGCTAAAGGAAGTCAATTATCAATTTGATAAAACCAATATTGGTGGGCTGACATTGGATTATGCTAACAACCTGCTGGACGAAGGACAGCAAAAACAAGCTATTTCCATCGCCAATATCATTGCTAAAGAAGCTGCAAAGGCAGAAGCTCCAACATTACAAGTGGGTGCATTAACACTATTGACAAAAGCTAACCCTACGAAAACGCGTAAGCAATTGATGAAAGCGGCGTTAAGTAATGATCCGCTGTACCGTGCGGCAGCATTGAATCTTTTAGCGGAAAATGGAACAGATGCAGATACCAAAAAATTGATTGGTACATTGCGTAAATCTTCGCCAGAGGTGCAGGAAAGTATTCTCAACTATCTCGCAATGGAAGGTACTGAAGCACTCGTGCCAGACATTAAAAAATCATTGGGTAACTTAAAGTATACAAGAGCAAAAATTGCCGGCTTAAACACGCTCTCTAAACTATCTAGTGATGGTAGTACAGATTACCTGATTTTAGAGTTGCCAAACGCTGACGAAGCAACGACGCAAGCGATTGAAGCGTTGCTCCTATCTTCAAAAGATGCAGATGTTGTTGAAAAAATAAACAGCGCGGTTGCAGGGGCAGATACAAAAACGCAGTTAGCACTGCTTAAAGTTTTGGCTACCCGCACAAATGCCAATTCGTCTAAAGTAGTTTTACCGTTGTTGACAGCTAGCGATAACAACGTGAAAGTAGCGGCATTAAAAGCACTACCGAATGTGGTAAGTCCTGAAGATGTAGATGCGTTGGTCAATGTATTGGCTAATATGTCAGAAAGTGATGCCCGTTACGTACAAGAAGCTTTGGTCATTGCGTTAAATGCACGTAGTGACAAGGACGCCAAAATAAATCAGTTGGCTGTGGAAACATCACGAAACCCTTCGCCGACTTCTGCTAAACTTTTTCCTGTATTTGCCGGTGTAGGTGGAAAGGAATCCTTAAAAACTGTCCAAGGCTTCTTTAAGAATAACGAACTCAAAAATTCAGCTATCCTTGCACTTGCTAATTGGTCAGACCCCGAAGCTTTGCCTGTGTTGGTAGAATTGTCTCGATCTGAACGCGTCAGCGAACATTTTGGTGCTATTTTCAACGGTTTGGTTAAGCATATTAACGCGAGTGAACATACCAATGCGCAAAAAACGCTGTTGTTAAAAGATGCATTTGAACTGGCAGAAAATGCGGGACAAAAGCGTACTGTATTAAGTAGCTTACAGGCAACCGGTACTTATCAGGCGCTGATGTTTGCTGCAAAATATATGGACGATAAGGACTTGAAAGGTGCTGCCACGAATACGGCGATTAATATTGCAACGGACAGTTATAATTTTATTGGGACAGATGTCCGTAATATCCTGAATAAAGCGATGGAGAATCTGACGGGCAGCGAGAGTTCTTATTTAAGAGAAGCCATCATTCGTCACCTAACGGAGATGCCGGCAGGAGAAGGTTACCTATCTATATTTAACGGCACGGATCTTACCGGTTGGAAGGGACTTGTTGAGAATCCTATTAAACGTGCCGCGATGTCTTCAAAAGAATTGGAGCAAAAGCAAGCCGCGGCGGATAAAAAGATGCGCGATAGTTGGAGAGCTGTTAAAGGTGAACTCGTTTTCTCCGGGGAAGGAGATAATATCGCTACCGTAAAACAATATGGTGATTTTGAGATGTTGGTGGATTGGAAACTGGATCCTAACGGGAAAGAGCCGGATGCAGGTGTTTATCTTCGTGGCACTCCACAGGTGCAGATATGGGATATCTCACGCACGAATGTAGGTGCACAAGTTGGATCCGGTGGTTTATACAACAATAAAAAACATCCATCCACACCGTTGAAAGTTGTCGATAATGCGCTGGGGGAATGGAACACATTCAAAATCCGTATGATGGGTGAGAAAGTATGGGTATGGTTAAACGGTGAGTTAGTTGTAGACAACGTAACACTTGAAAACTATTGGGATCGCAACCAATCCATTTTCCCTGTTGAACAGATCGAACTCCAAGCACACGGCTCACAAGTGTGGTACCGGGATATATATGTAAAAGAGCTAGCGCGCAAAGAAACATATACGTTGAGTGAGGGAGAAAAGAAAGAGGGTTTTGAGATGTTATTCGATGGTAATGATCTAGATAAGTGGACAGAAACGCCAGCTTACGAAGTAACACCGGAAGGTTATATCAGAGCAAATCCGGATGCTAAGTTTGGTAAGAACCTTTATACGAAAAATGAATATGGCGATTTTGTATATCGTTTTGAGTTCAAACTGACACCTGGTGCGAACAACGGTGTAGGTATCCGTACACCGTTGGAAGGAGATGCAGCCTATGCAGGTACGGAGATACAGATTTTAGATAATGACGCAGAGATTTACAAAAATCTGAAAGAATATCAGTATCACGGTTCCGCCTATGGTATTATTCCTGCAAAACGCGAAGGGATGAAGCCAATCGGCGAATGGAATGAACAAGAGATCCGCGTTCAAGGCGATAAGATTAAAGTAACGCTTAACGGCGTGGTTATCTTAGATGGTGACCTTGCGGAGGCTTCAAAAAATGGAACCTTGGATGGCAAAAAACATGCTGGATTAAGCAAAAAATCGGGTCATATCGGTTTTCTAGGACATGGTTCAGAAGTTTTCTTCAGAAATATACGTGTGAAGAGACTTTAATAAATGTTTTTATTAGAGATGAAAAGGGAGTTGCTGTTGAGCGGCTCCCTTTTTGGTTTTAAGCATGAAAGTATAAGTACCTCTGAACGATAAAAAAGTACTTGAATCCATATTAACACCCGCAAACTAAACTATTTTATAACTATCTTGTATTATAAATAAAATGATTCCAATATGTTCGACGTCGACATTAAAAACTTGCTAATTGCAAGCATCGAATGGCATTTTATTGCGGAAATAATTATACGTACCGCCATCATGTTTTTGATGATTTTATTGGTGCTCCGTCTGTCGGGAAAAAGAGGAGTACGTCAGCTTACCTTATTTGAAGTGGCGATTATACTGGGACTAGGTTCTGCTGCGGGTGATCCGATGTTCCAAGAGGATATCCCCGTTTTTCATGCTTTAGTGGTTTTTGCCGTCGTTATGACCATATACAAAACGTTAACGTGGTTAGCTTCTAAATCGCTTTCCATTCATCGAATTCTAGAGGGTAAGGAGATGATTGTGGTCGAAAATGGCGTGTTCAGTGTAAAAAACGAGAAAGACAATGATCTTTCTACTGTAGAATTTTTTGCGGAGTTACGCAATCAATCTATCGAGCATTTGGGTCAGGTTAGGATGGCCGTATTGGAAACAGATGGTACACTCAGTGTGCTTTTTTATGCTAATGAAGCAGTGAAGTTCGGTTTACCATTGTTCCCTGACGTTTACAAGGAAGCTGATTTATCTGCTGCTGATGGCGTGCTGGCTTGTATGCATTGCGGTTGTATACAGGAACCTGAGACCGTGCTGAAAAACTCTACATGTCCGCGATGTAAATACAATAAATGGGCTAAGGCGTTGAACACAAGACGTATAGCATAACGATAGATTGGAAATAGTGGCAGAGAAGATTTGAACGATTTATACTAAACGATTTTTTTAACGTAAATGGATAAATAAATAAACTATTCAATGGACTTAATTGTTGAACTTGAGAAACAAAGGGAAGTAAAGGTTGGAAGTTAAAATGGAAAAGACAAAAATATTATTGGCGGAAGATCATCTAGTGGTCAGAAACGGTATCAAGCTGCTTTTGGATTCTCAGGATAATTTTGAAGTCGTAGCAGATGTAGGCAGTGGTAAGGAAATATTGGATTTGGTAGCAGCTGGGGTAGAAGCGGATATTTTAATTACGGATTTAACCATGGATAACGTGGATGGATTACAGTTGATTAAAGAATTCAACCAAAAAAACATAGGGATACGCGTCATTGTATTAACTATGTTGGATGAGGAACAATATGTCGCGCAATGTTTCCAATTTGGAGCCAGGGCTTATCTTGTTAAAAATGTTACGGCAGATGAAATGCTTTTTTGTATAAACCACGTGGCTAAAGGCGGACGTTATTTATGTGAGGAGCTTACTATGAAATTGGTGGATAAACTTATTAATAAGGAAGAAACTCAATCCTATAAAATAGACCCGGCGGAATTATCACTTTCCTCGCGGGAAATGGAAGTACTGGAACTGCTTGGCGAAGGACTTACTAATCTGGAAATATCCAAGAAATTGTTTTTGAGTAAACGGACAGTAGAAGGACATAGACAGAGCTTAATTGATAAAACAAAATCAAAAAACACCCCCGCACTAATCAAATTTGCTATTCAAAATGGGTTACTGAAATAGTCTATGGATAATACAATGATAAAGCCCATTATGCAAATAGATGAAAAAGCTTTAGCAGCTTGTGGCGAATTTTTCCAAACCCATGGTTTGAAATTGTTGTGTACTGAGAGTATGACAGCGGGATATCTAAGTTCGCTATGGTCGCTGGAATTTCACAGTGGTGATTATTTTTTAGGTTCGTTGGTCTGTTATGATGATCAATGCAAAACCCAACTGCTTTCTGTTCCAAAAAGTAAAATCGAAAAATATTGTGCAGAATCCGCAGTAGTAACCTTACGTATGTTAGATGGGTTAACGGGGGAATCTATTCCCGAAGCCGATGTGTTTATCAGTGTAACAGGATTGGCTTTTAAAACCAACAACCCAAAACAAAAAAGGGAAATAGGCACGGTTTATTATGCCTTTCGGTATAAAAAGGAAAAACGAATCTATAAAAAGCAATTTTCCGGAAACTCCGGTGCCATACTTATTCAGACCTGTAATAGTATATTTACGGACTTGATTAATTGGCTCCCCATGATAACTATGGTAGAGAAAAAACAAACAAATGACATAGCAAAAATTGGATAGGAAAAAGTTATTTTTTTTAAAAATGTAGAACAAAAACGGAATCTGTTGGTTCTTTAAGTAGACAATACATTAAAAGGAGGAAACAATGAATAAATTAACATGGAAAGGTCGTTGGAACGAAGTAAAAGGAAAAGTTAAACAGCAATATGCGGATTTAACAGACGACGACTTGTTATATGCTGAAGGTAAGGAAGACGAATTGTTGGGGAGATTGCAAAAGAAAACAGGAAAGACTAAAGAAGAAGTAGAAGATTGGTTGAATAGTCTGGATTAAACTATAAATCCTGTTTTGTAATTAAACTGACAAGTATGTTGGATGAAAAATAGGCTGTCTTAAAAAGGCAGCCTATTTTTTTGTATATTTTACTATTTAAAATGAATGGATTACGCGTTATACGGTTTGCTTATTTCTTTCTACTGTAGTGATTGAGTATTACTACTTAAATTGGAAAAAACTTCGAACTAATAAGGCAAATAAGGTGTTCTATTTGCAAACAAACATAAATAGATTATGGCACAGATGAATGAAAAAGGCAATATGCCAAATGCACATTTACACGAATTAATGGTAGATGAAATGAAGGACATTTTGGGCGCTGAACGTCAACTGTTGAAAGGGTTAAAGAAATTGGCTAATGCGGCTAACAGTCCAACGCTTAAGAAAGCATTTGAAGAACACTACGAACAGACGGAAAATCATATAGAGCGTCTAAAATCAGCGTTTTCTAATTTAGGCCTCAATGGTCGCGGCAAAAAATGTAAAGCTATGGAAGGTCTTCTAAAAGAGGCTGAGGAGATCATTGAAGAGTTTGAAGACAGCCCAGAGGTAGTAGACGCTGCATTGATTGCCGCAGCGCAAAAGGTAGAACACTACGAAATCGCGAGTTATGGATGTGTTGTTACTTATGCTAAATTGATGGGGCATACCGAGATTAAAGATTTGCTTGGGCAGACATTAGCGGAGGAAAAGGAAACAGATGAATTATTGACCAAAATAGCGATGGAAGAAGCTAATGTAGGAGAGACCGCTTAGATCATAAGAAAGCCAGTAAACACTGGCTTTTCTTTTTTATTTGATGTTTAATAGGTGTATTACACAGTTAGCAAATGACGAAGAAGCAACACTACGTCAGGTGCTCGTTTGTTTTAACAATTTCATCAGCTGATTTTGTACCATTTTGTCGCTGAACTTCTGTTTGTTTTGGATTGTCTTTATCCATTTATCTAATGCCGTACTTTCATAGGCAGAGAGAATTTCAGGATGGATATAGTAGTTACGCGTAACCGTTCTCGTATTGCCCAGTTCATGTGCAACGTAATCAATAATATTTACCAAGTTCTTTTTTCTCTCCGTGATCGTACTAGGAAGAGGTAATGTTGTCATGTAAGACAACGCCAATAAGCAACCGTTCCATGTTCGGAACGTTTTGCAGCTCACTTCTGTTAGCATTGCTTCTTTCAGATAAGCGTTGATCGTACCAGAGTCAAGTGGTTTTACATTACCCTCCTCGTCATAATATTGAAAAAGCACCTGCCCGGGGATATCTTTAACTTTTGTTAAGGTTTTTACCAAAGCTTTTTCACGTAAGTAGCATTGTTGCACAACACCTTTTTTGCCAACGAATTTAAAGAATATTTTATTGCTGGAAATCTGTTTGATATGTTTATTCCGTAACGTCGTCAGTCCATAGGAACCATAATTTTTTTCATAGTATCTATTCCCTGTTCGAAAAGAAGTTTTACCCATAATGGCAATTGCCAGTGCACAAACTTTTTCACGGGATAATTTCCTTTTTCTCAAATCTTGCAATACCCTTTTTTTTAAAACGGGGAGTTTATTTCCAAATGTGAAAAGATCGGCAAATTTTTTTTCACTTCGCAAGGATAACCATTTTGGATGATATTTGTATTGCTTCCGGTTGTTGATATCGAGTCCGGTAGCCTGTAAATGCCCATTAGGAGAAGCACAGATCCAAACCTCTCGCCAAGCAGGCGGTAATACCAATGAACGGATACGGGATAATATTTGTTCGTTGGTAATCTGACGGCCTTGTTTATCCAGGTATATAAAAGAATCCCCCTTAGCTTTTCGACCATATCCTTTCTCTTGGGGAGAAGAATAGCGAAGACCGGATTCCTCCAATTCCAATAGAGCCTCCTGTTTTATGTCCATTGCAGCTCTATCAATGGTTCCGGATTGCATTAATAAGTTCCGACTTATTCATTTTGTGACGGCCTGTAATGCCAATCTTTTTTGCTTCCTGCAGTAGTTCTTCCTTTGTGCGGTCGTCCAATGGGTCTGCTTTTCCACCCTTTTTACTAGCATTGGGAGTATTGGATATACGTGCGGCTTTTTCTTTGCTCATTCCTTTGTCACGTAATGCTTCATACTTCTTATCATCTTTGATATTCTTTCCGTGATCTTTTGCCATGATATTAAAATTTAGTTGTCTCTAAAAATCTTTTTAGAGTGAACCGCAGTAAACCTGAATATGTTTTAGGTTTTTATACGGTTTAATTTGATTAAAATACTGGTTTTTTAGGTTGCATATTGATTTTTTTACGTATAAATACTTGTTATCTGGCACTTTTCAAACCTAAATGTTAAACTGTTTGTTTTTATGTCAACGAGTGTAAGACTTGTAAGAAGGTTTAAACTAAAAAATAAAGTTATGGAAGATAACAGAGAACAAAATGATATGGAAATGGACGAATCCATGCACGGTGTACCACGTAAAGAGGTACCGGAAGTTGCAAAAGAGGAACCTGATGATAAGCCAGCAGCTCGAACAATTCAATGGACGATCATAATTGCTGTCGTTATCCTCGCCATTATTTACTTTGTATTTCTCTATTAGTCTGTTTTTATTCGAATAAGAGAATACAATACTATAAAACATAAACATTTATACAGATGAAGAAGCTTATTTTTTATACACAATTGGTTGCAGCCACGGGTTTTTTATACGCTTGCGGTGGTAATCAAAGAGAGAACATACAGGATACTCCGATTGAACAGGATATACCTTTAGATGAAGGTATCGTACCAATTGACTCACTCGAACGTGATAGTTTGGATACTGTTGAACAGATGATGCCAACACCTCCGTTAAATGAGTAATATTATTAAAATAATAATTATCTAACATATTGATATATGAATACATATAAAAAAGGTAATCCCAAGGATTTGTATCCTAAACCTCCTTTCCCCAAACAAAGCCAAGATCCACCGGGAGTAACGTCGGCTATGCAGCCCCGACCAGATCACGGTGAAGAAAGCTATATCGGATGTGACACATTAATAGGCAAGGTAGCGGTTATCACAGGAGGAGATTCCGGGATTGGCAAAGCTGTTGCTATAGCAATGGCGCGGGAGGGAGCGGATGTTGTGATTTCGTATAAAGATGATATCGAAGATGAAGATGCATTTGATACGCGCGATTGGGTGGAGCGTTCAGGACGTACTGCGTTACTCTTTAAAGGAAATATCCGAAACGAATTACTATGCAAACGTATTGTGAATGAAACAGTAGCAAAGTTTGGGAAAATTGACATCTTGGTCAATAACGCCGCTTATCAAATGAGTTATGATAGTGTAGAGGATATTTCTGAAGAGGAATGGAATAAGACCTTTCAGGTAAATATGAGTGCGATGTTCTATTTTGTAAAATATGCAAAGAAACACATGCCTCCAGGCTCGTCTATCATCAACACCACATCCGTCAATGCCTATAATCCGAATCCCAGTCTGTTGCCTTATGCCGCTACCAAAGGGGCGATCCAAAATTTTACGTCCAGTTTAGCACAAATGTTTTTGCAAGATGGATCAGGGATTCGGGTAAACGCCGTGGCTCCGGGACCGGTATGGACACCATTAATTCCAAGTACAATTCCCGACCATGAGAATTTTGGAGAGGATACACCCATGGGGCGGCCCGGACAACCCGCCGAGATAGCTCCAGTATATATTTTCTTGGCATCAGATGCGGCTTCTTATGTATCCGGGGCTACTATCCCCGCAACTGGAGGAAGAGCAACGATCTGATAACACGGGATATTTTTTTAAACAAAAAAACAAGTCATGATGAATAAAATAAAATATATCGTAGCTTTAATGGCCACTGCACTGTTTTTTTCTTGCTCGGGCGGAAATAGCAATTCTTCTGATGTGGATACAGATACCGTTTCTCCCGGGCCAGTAAGCGAGATGGATAGATCCCGCTACAACCTTAACCAACCTGATGAAATGCTGCACGAAATGCAGGATTCGGCCGGAATAGGAACAGGAACAACAGATTCAGTGGAAAAGAACAAGATGGATACGCTGATTGATTAATTAATCTCAAACTTTAAAAAAATCGGCACTTATTATCCTTTCCGCAGGTACTTAGTCAAAATAACAATTGTCTGTCCTTCTATTTTACCTTCGATTTGTTCAGGGTTGTCTGGTACTAGACGGATGTTTTTGACGACAGTACCTAACTTCGCAGAAAGAGAAGATCCTTTTACATCCAATGTTTTAACAAGCACCACGGTATCTCCCTCATAGAGGCGGGTACCGTTGCTATCTATATGAAATTGTACAGTTCCTTCCTGTTCATGGTCACCTGTTTTTTTCGCCCATTCTAAATTTTCATCATCGAGATACAAAATATCAAGGTTATCGGACGCCCAGCCTTCATGCCGTAGTCTGCTTAACATACGCCATGCTACTATCTGCACAGCAGGGTACGCTGACCACATCGTTTCGGAAAGTACTTTCCAATGTTCGGCATCCAATTGTTCTCTTTTCTCGATTTGATCCAGACAGGTGTTGCATACATAAATAACATTGTCAATTGTTTGCTGATCGAAAGGAGGAACTGTATATATGGATAACGTTGTTGTATTATTACACAATTCACATATATTGTTGCTTCTTTCTATCAATTGTTGTTCTAAAGACATAATAACCGGGTTGAACTGCGAAAATACGAAAAAATATGGATATACATTCTTGGCAAATATTTTGTAGTATTGGAATTTAAACAGATAAAATTATGAAGTGGCAAGGCGGCCGTAGAAGCGGCAATATCGAAGACAAACGAGGAATGAGCGGAGGGCAGAAGCTAACATTAGGTGGGATTGGTGGCGTTATCGTCCTGATTATCGGCTTTTTATTGGGCGGAGATCCGGAGCAGTTACTGAACCAGATGCAGCAAACCGCTCCGACGGAACAGGGCGAATACCGGTCGACACCTGAGGAAGATCGATTGATAGATTTTGCTGATATCGTTTTGGGAAGCACAGAGGACGTCTGGAAAAACATTTTTGCAACCAATGGATCGGAGTATCCGGTCACCAAATTAACTGTATATAATGGTGCGATAGAAACCGCAGGATGTGGTGTAGGACAATCGGCCTTTGGACCATTTTACTGCCCAGGTGACCAAAAGATCTATCTGGATCTTAGCTTTAACGAAGAGTTGTCAAAAAAGTTTGGGGCAAAGGGTGAATTCGCTTTAGCTTATGTTATTGCCCATGAGGTGGGACATCATATACAAAATGTACTGGGTGTACTGCAGCAAACCAATGCTATGCGTGCAAAAATGAGCGAGCGTGAATACAATAAAGTATCGGTCATGACCGAATTACAGGCGGATTTTTATGCCGGTGTCTGGGCCCATCATGTCAAGAATTACTCCGATATCGAACTGACCTATGACGATATTGTCGATGGTATGCGTGCTGCAGCTGCGGTAGGTGATGACCATTTACAGGAGCAGGCACATGGACACAGTAATCCCGAATCGTTTACCCACGGCACTTCTGAACAACGTGCTTATTGGTTTAAAAAAGGTTATGATACGGGAGACATCAATGCAGGAAATACATTTAGTGATCCGAGTTTACAGTGATTTTAATCACTGCACCAATAAATTGCATCCCCGGATATCACTATTGTCGAAGCGACCCAAAATTTCGAAACTACCTTCTTCGTGTAGTTTTCCCAGATCTTGAGTAGCAATAAACGAACAGGAATAATAATTGGCTAGATCAATAACATTGATAGCGCCTGTTTTTCCGTGTTCGATAAGGCTTAATGGATCATTGGTGTCGCGCATCAAAACTTTCATCCAGGGAGGCGTCCGGAAAATTCCGTCTCCAAACGAATACCCCTGTGAGAGCAGTTCCGTCATACCATACTCCGAGTGTATCTTTTCTACACCAAAACCTTTAGTTAGGATCCGGTGAAGCTCTTCCCGGATCATTTCTTTCCGTTTACCTTTCATACCGCCCGTTTCCATAACCATAAGATTGGAAAAATCAACTTGGTACTGTTCGCAGAAATCCAGCAGCGCATATGTCACGCCAATTAACAGCGTTTTCGTGCCGCTTTTTTTCAGTTCAAGGAGCGTGCTGCATAAATCTTCGTGGTTATATAAGAAATAGCCCGATGACGGATGCTGGCTTCCTTCGATCAGATCATCAACCATATAGATTAACGAAGAACCCGAACGTTCCAGATAGGAGGGAAGGAGTGCCAACACTGCGATATTTTCAACCTCGCCGTAAAACCGTTGAAAGCAAGAGCGAAAGCTCTTTTCGTACCATGAAAGGTCCGCTACCTGGTGCTGGCTCGTAACCATACCGGTCGTGCCCGAACTGGTAAAAGTAATTTCCGCTTGATGCCCTTCAGCAAGTATCTGTTGGGTTTTAAAAAAATCGATCGGTAAAAAAGGAATCTGTGTATAATGATTGATATCGGTTTTCGCTTTGCCTAATAAGTCTACGTATTTTCCATAAACGGGACAATTGACCTTTTGATAATGGTATACCTCTAAACAAACCTCATTAAATTTCTCCTCGCTGTCGATCGAAAAAATACGTTCTTGCATGCTTATATTGTTAAAAACAAATATAGGAATGTAAATTAAAAGGGGGAAATCTATCCCCCTTTCTTTAGCAACGGATTTCCTTACGCATAAAAAAATAATAAGAAGCCGCAAAACACACAATAGTACAGGCGATCAATGCCACCATCTGTGACCAGGCTACTTTGATACTTTCCCAAATAGGCAAAGGTGACGGTATTGCTCCCTGCAATTGCTCCATGTGTAAAGGCCCTAGACTTCTGATGGACGGCATGAGTAACATATTCGTTCCATCACTATAGAGCTGGCTCGGAGCAAAGCGCATGAGTGTCAGCATAAAATGTTGGTATTGCATGATTTCTGCGTCCGAAGCGTACGGGTTCGGTTGTACGGCTTTTGCTACGATATTGATAATAATAGGGTAGAATACCGTGAAGAATAACCAAATGGCAATGGCTACCAAAGCAGACGTCGCCGTATGCCTAAAACGAACCGAAAACAGGATGGATAAATTGAGCCAGAAAGCAACATACACGATGGTTAACAGCGTGAACAGGAAAAGCCTGTTGCATTCCATAAAGGTTGGCGGAAAACCTACCAATAAAGTCGCGGCTCCGATGGTTAGGAGAATAAGGGACGTAAATAAAACGCCTATCACAGTTAGTGCGCCAATGAATTTAGCATTGAGGAAATAATCCCGGTGGATAGGCTGGGACAGGATACGGCCCAACATACGTCCGTTAAATTCGGAGTTGACAGCATCAAACCCCAAACAAATGCCGAGCAACGGACCTAAAAAGCCAACGAATAGGTGAAATGAAGGCATCGTGCCATCGGATGTGGTAAAAATCTTAAGGAAGAAAAATGCCGCGTCAGGATCGTTCGGTACTGGTGCGGTATTTTTCAATGCCTGTAAAGCTGTGTATAAAGAGGCTATACATGTCAACAGAATGATAGCCAACAGGATAATGAATTTCCAGCTACGGATATGATCGGCAATTTCTTTCTTCACTAAAATGGAGAAAGCATATAGGTTATTATTTTTATTTAGCGTCATCGGTAGATCCTCCTTCAAAATAATGAGCATAAATATCTTCGATACCATACGTGCGTTGTTGCAGCTGTATTATATGAATATCGTGCTCCACCAGCTTTTTTGCCACATGGTGTACGATAATTTCATCTGCATCGATGAGAAAAAGATCGTCTTTTTGTTCGATTGACTTCATATTTTGCATCTCTTCCAAGATACGGTGGGTTCGCTGCGTATCTGTTTGGTGCACTTTGAGTTGAATATGACGAGGCTTGTCTTGGAATAGACGTGATGCCAAACCTTGAATAGGGCCATCGGCGACCAACTTGCCTTTAATAAACAAACCCACCCGATCACAGATTTGCTGTACTTGATAGAGCTGGTGACTGGATAGGATGACAGTTAGTTTTTCCTCCCGGCTCAGACGTAATATAAGCGACGTGAAATCTTTGACACCCATCGGGTCCAATCCCAATGTGGGTTCATCCAAGATCAAAACTTTGGGTTCTTTGATCAAACTGTCTGCTAAGCCAAGCCGTTGCCGCATCCCTCTGGAAAATTTACCTACTTTTTTTTCAGCCACATCCTGAAGACCTACTTTTTCCAATAAGGAAAGAGAACGTCTTTTCGCTTCCGTGTAAGAAACCCCATTCAATTGTGCTGTCAAGATCAGATTTTCGAGCGCAGTCCAACTCTCATAAAAGCCGATGTTGTCGGGTAGATATCCTACCAAACGCTTGACGGCGATAGGTGACCGGACGGGATCGGTGTCACAAATCTCTATTTCGCCGGATGTAGGTTCGCTTAAACCGAGAAGCATCAAAATAGTTGTCGATTTTCCGGCACCGTTTGGTCCCAACAGACCAAAAATCTCACCAGTTGTGATGTCAAGATCCAGCTGGTCTACTGCGGTGAAATCCCCATACATTTTCGTCAATTTCCTTACGCGAATAATAGGGTTGTCCATTTTATCTCCTTCCATATTTGCGGATCAAAAAATAAACAAGTGCAACAGCGATGGCTATAATCAAAATTCCCACCCAACCCCATAATAGAGAAGTTTCGACGGTCACGCGAAATTTAACACTATCGCTCGTTTCGTTATTTTTTGCATCTAATGTAATTTGATAGTCTCCTGCAATAGCCTTTTTAGCGGGTTTAATGATGGCTGTAACGGTTTGGCTCTCGCCAGCTTTGAGCGTGCTGATCCGGCTGGGCTCGAAGTGGGCTTCCCACTGTGAAGGGGCAGAAGCATTGAGATTGATTTGGCTCAAATCCGAGCTACCGGTGTTTTTAACCAAAAATTGAATCGATTTATCTCGGTTGGCCGTGGCGGTTGTACTCAATAATCCCTCGGGTGTGGTGAGCTGTAATCCATAGGAACCCGTAATCACGACTTCCAAAGAAAGATCGGATTGATTTAGCGGACTTTGGGCAAATAGCGGGATCGTGTATTTCCCCTTTTTGACACTTTCCGGAGGAAGGATTTCAACTAAGATATCCTTCCGTTGATTTCCTTCTATATTAACAGATGAAACTTGCTTTCCATCTACCTTAAACGTTGCGCCCCACCCAGGTTGAAGATTGGCGCCCAAGCGATATACCTGTGCTTCTGAAGAACGATTTAACAAGGAGGCGTTGAACGTAAAGGTTGATTTTGCCGAACCTTCCATATTGGTTTGCGGACTGTTGAATTCTGACGATGATTTCCCATCGGTGGTGACATCAACGGTTAGGGGTAAAGATGATTCGCCTTGCGCGACCAGCTGGAATCGGTACTGCCCCTTCTCTATTTTAGAGGGTACGATCACTTTGAGGTTAAGGGATTTACGTTCTTTCGGTAAAACGGAGATTTCTTCCGCACTATAATTCCCCGACTTCATTTCATAATCCCAATTTTTTGGGAGATTCTGCAAGCTGATTCTTCCGTTTCGTGTAACCGAACTGTTGTTGATCAGTTCCACATTGTAATCAATGACCTCTCCTGGTGACACCGAAATCTTCGGATAGGTCGTGTACAACTGCAAATTTTGAGCAAAGGCAACGTTTGATGCCAAAATCATGCCCAATAAATAGATTATTCGACTTTTTAGCATAAAGCAAAAATTTTAAAAAGAGTTGGTTTTATTAATTATTGGCATAAAATTAAAAAGCCCTCGACATTCCTGTCAAGGGCTTTAACATTTTTTTACATTCTGCACACCTATAACATACCACCATCTACCGGAATAACCTGTCCATTAATATAAGAGGATAGATCAGATGCTAGGAATAGACAGGCATTGGCCACGTCTTCTGCTTCTCCGGCACGTTTCAATGGAATATTTGCTTCCCATCCGGCGACGACTTTCGGATCAAGCACCTCTGTCATCTCCGTGCGGATAAATCCAGGAGCGATTACATTCGTACGGATATTGCGGGAACCCAATTCTTTTGCTACAGATTTAGAGAAACCAATAATCCCTGCTTTAGAAGCAGCATAATTCGCTTGTCCGGCATTACCCTGTACGCCCACAACCGAACTCATATTGATAAACGAACCTTTACGGTTTTTCATCATAATTTTCGAAGCTGCTTTGGTCACATTGAAAATGGATTTTAGGTTGACGTTCATGACATCATCCCAATTTTCTTCCGTCATGCGCATCAACAGACCGTCTTTTGTAATCCCCGCGTTGTTGACGACGACATCGATTGTTCCAAATTCAGCAACGATATCTTCGATTAATTTTTCTGCCTCGTCAAATTTTGATGCATCGGAACGGAAACCTTTTACACGTGCTCCAAAAGCTTGTAATTCCTTTTCTAATGCTTCTCCCTTTTCTACAGAAGATAAATAGGTAAATGCAACGTTCGCTCCATGCTGAGCAAAAACTTCGGCAATTTTTCTGCCGATACCTTTTGATGCTCCTGTAACTAGAGCTGTTTTGCCTTCTAATAATTTCATCTGTTTGTTTTTCTTTTTAAACCCCAATATCCAACAAAGATGTTAAATATCCTAAAATATCACAATTTTATTCGTCTTCTATTTTTGCGGCCTACTAGTCTATAATTCGCCTTGCATCCCGTTCTAGCCTAATATTTCAACACAATAATGAAGACGAAACACTAGTTTTGTTTAGGACATAAATATATGTTTAGGCAATAATATTATTTGTGTGCGTTGTATATATATGGAAGTTTTCGAAAAACGAATAAATATGAACAGAAATAAATTTATTATGCAGAAATTAAAAGTGATTTTATTAGCCGTGATTATGCTGGGAGGTCTTGGAGCTATGGCACAAGCACCCGATCCGATGCAAGCACCGGAATTGAAAGAAGATTTCAAAAAAGACGAATTAGTATCGTTCGTGAAAGCCAGTTCGAAAGTGGAAGCCTTGCAGATGGGAGCACAGGAGAGTATGGCTAACGCTGTTAAAGACGAAGGGTTAACGGTGAAAAAGTTCAATGAAATGGCCCAAGCAAAAGAAAAATCAGAAGACGGGCTTCAAAATGAAAGTGCTGAAGATCAGAAAATGTTCAATAATGCGATTGAAAAAATAATGAACATCCAAGATGAAATTGGAGGGAATATTCAAGCAGCGATAACCGAAGAGGGTATCGATATACAAACATTTGAACAGATTATGTACGCTTATCAAAACAGCGAAAAAGTAAAAGGTGAGTTGGATGGTGTTTTGCTAGAATTGCAACAGGAACAAGGCGCGCAACCTCAGCAGTGATATTTACCAGCTGCAACACTAATATCATCAAACCCATGGATTTAAATATCCATGGGTTTTTTCTTTTTGAAAGAATTTTGACACTTTCATTCGGTTATAACCAATTTGAATGTTAATTTTGTACGCAATTTTGAAACTATGGGTAAAAAAGCTAAAAAATCTGAAGTCGATGTCGTATTGATCGGTGCAGGTATCATGAGCGCCACGTTGGGAACTTTAATCAATGAACTAAGTCCCGACATCAATATCGAAATCATCGAGCGGCTGGACGTTGTTGCCGCCGAAAGTTCAGATGCCTGGAATAATGCCGGTACAGGGCATTCTGCTTTATGCGAATTAAATTATACGCCAGAACAACCCGATGGTAGTGTTAAAATAGATAAAGCAATTAATATTGCAGAACAGTTTGAAATCTCTAAGCAATTTTGGGCTTATTTGGTGGAAAAGGGGATTTTAAAAAATCCAACGGAGTTTATCCGTCAAGTACCCCACATGAGCGCCGTGTTTGGCGAAAAGGACGTCCAGTTTCTGCGCACCCGCTATGCTGCGATGGAAAAAGAAAACCTGTTCAAAGGCATGGTATATACCGAAGATAAGGCAGTCTTGCAAGAGTGGATACCACTCATGATGGATGGCCGTCCGGAAGATGAAGTGATGGCAGCTACACGTATGGAGATAGGAACCGACGTGAATTTCGGTTCGTTGACGCGCGATTTGATTCGCCACTTACAGACGAAAGATAATATTAAGCTGTCGCTCAATCAGGAAGTACGCGATATTGATCGTGAAGATGATGGACGTTGGGAGGTGGAAACCAAAGATTTAAATACAGGCGAAAAGCGTAAGATAAAAGCAAGGTTTGTGTTTATCGGTGCAGGAGGGCGTTCTTTACTTCTCTTAGAGAAATCCGGTATCCCCGAAGCAAAAGGATATGGTGGATTTCCGGTAGGCGGACAATGGTTGCGTTGTACAAACAAAGAAATTATTGAAAACCATCATGCTAAAGTATACGGAAAGGCATCGGTAGGTGCGCCTCCAATGTCGGTTCCTCATTTGGATACCCGTTATATAGATGGTGAACAAGCGCTCCTGTTTGGTCCGTATGCAGGTTTTTCGACGAAGTTCTTAAAGAAAGGTTCTTATTTTGATCTTCCGGCATCGATTAAGCTGTCGAATATTAAACCGATGATTTCTGCTGGTCTGCATAATTTGGATTTAACAAAATATCTAATTACAGAGGTTATGAAAAGTCCTTCAGATAAATTAGATTCGTTGAAACAATTTATGCCAACCGCAAAATTAGACGATTGGAAAGTTGAGGTGGCGGGGCAACGTGTGCAGGTGATTAAAAAAGATCCGAAACATGGCGGTATCTTAGAATTTGGTACGGAAGTGGTATCAAGCGCCGACGGTTCCATAGCAGCTTTATTGGGCGCGTCTCCAGGAGCATCTACATCTGTGCCTATCATGATCAATCTGTTGAAACGCTGTTTCCCGGAAAGAGCCAAATCGGATGAATATCGCAAAAAACTTCGTGAATTGATCCCATCGTGGGGTAAGAGCTTAAATGATGACCCTGCCTTGTGCGAAGAGGTTAGACATCGTTCAAAGGAAGCTTTGCAATTAGCGTAAGCTAAAAACATACTTTATGGGGGTGCTTTCGAGTGATTCGTGAATCGCTTGATTTAACAAGGCTGAGAATATACCCAATCCCGTCGTATAGCGGGAGGAACCTGATCCAGGTAATGCTGGCGTAGGAATAATAGAATATGCATATATCTGAATTTATCGAGCAAATACAAAACGGATTTCTTCAAACCTCCTGGTTGGAGCGATTAGCTGTGCTCTTTGGCATTGTGCAGGTGCTGCTATCCCGTAAAAATAAAATATCCAATTATTTCTTTGGTATCATAGGCATTTGCCTGACCATTTTCGTGTTATATAATGCGAAGCTCTACGCTGAAATCTTACTGCACGCGTATTATCTGATCATGAGTATCTATGGTTTATGGTATTGGAAATTTCGAAACCAAAGTCAGCAACAGGCGTATATCACCCGGTGTAGTAGACAGGATTGGTCAGTTGTCGCCGGCATTGTTGTAGGTGGCTATTTTCTATTGTTTGTTTTTTTGACATACTTTACCGATTCTGATGTGCCGATAATGGATGCCTTTGTCTCTAGTACTGCCTGGGCGGGGATGTGGCTGCTTGCCAAACGTAAAATCGAAAACTGGATATTGTTGAATATTAGTAACTTCGTCGCTATACCTTTGTTGTTTCACAAAGAATTATATCTTTTTGCCTGTTTAACCGTATTCCTGTTTATCGTCGCTATATCCGGCTATATCAAATGGAAGAAAATAATGTCCACTCAATTTTAATATCATCATGCTCCATACCGACATCCGATACACTATTAGAGATAACGTGCTGGCCAGCATCGAGCGAAAGACATTGACGCCCGAATTGTTGGCATTAATATATCAGCAAAATTGGTTTAATTTATGGGTGCCTGACATGTATGGAGGCCTAAATGCGGAGTTGGAAGTGGGCTGCCAACTGTTGGAGGAATTGGCATACATTGATGGTGGTTTTGGCTGGACGGTAACCCTCTGTGCCGGTGCCAATATGTTTGCCGGATTTATTGATCCTGCACTCGCAGAAATAGTTTTTAAAAAAAATAAGGTTTGCTGGGGCGGAAGTGGTAAGCCGTCTGGAAGAGCAGATAAAAAGGGAGACAGCTTTATCATCAGTGGAGCATGGAAATATGCTACGGGCGCTCCACATTTAACGCATTTTACCTTAAACGCTTGGGTATACGAGGAGGGAGAGCCGGTCTCCGATGTCGATGGAAATCCGATCTATCATTCTTTCTTTGTAGACCGGGAGGATGTACTTATACATTACGACTGGGATACTTTTGGATTGGAATGTACGGCAAGCCATAGTTTCTCTATCAACGAATTGCGTGTTCCGAAAGAACGTGCATTTGATCTACGCCCCGATAGGCGCACAAGCGACGAGCCGGTTTTTTATTATCCGTTCATGACTTTTGCGGAATGTACATTAGCCGTTAATTATATCGGTATGTTCCGGCGCTTTCTTGACCTGTTCGAAAAACAGCTTATTGTTAAATCGTCCAGCCCGGAATGGGCTGCGGAGAAAGGAAAAACATTATTTAAAAAAATTGATGGGGTAAGAGGCGCTTTTGAGGAGAAACGTGCGCGTCTTTATGAGCTCATAGATGCAACTTGGAATAAGATAGCCCCCAAAGACGAATATTTGGCGGAAATCGCTACACTAAGCCGGGAGCTGGTGCGCAATATTCGAACAGAAACAGTGGAATTGTTCCCTTACACGGGTATTGCCGGTGCACAGCGTGATAACGAACTGAATATTGTTTTTCGTCATATTTTTACGGCTTCACAACATGCTTTACTGAATATTTAGTCTTTGTGATCTAGCGTGTAGAAATTATCAAAACAACCTTTTCCCGTGTTTGTTCTTTAATCAAGATGCGGTGTGAAGAAGTTTGGTAACGAAAAGACGATAGGATGCAAAGACGGACATTTTTAAAGCATACAGGTTTGGCAACGGCAGGAATGGCAGCTTCCGTGGCACTACCTGCATTTGTAACAGATTTATCGGATAACAGTAATAATAAGACAATGGAACAATTTCAGAATTCAGCAACACATAAGCGATTTAGACCGAAGAATAAAGTGGGATTTGGTGGCGTAGCATTGGGAAACGGCTTTAATGTCAACCCCGATATTGCATGTTTGCAATCCGTAGAAGCGGCTTGGAACGCAGGCGTTCGTTATTTCGACACGTCGCCGTGGTATGGTTTAGGTATAAGTGAACGCAGAATGGGTTTGTTCTTAAAGGATCAACAACGGGAAGACTACGTCATTTCAACCAAAATCGGACGAATCCTTCATCCGCATGATGACTTTAAATTGGAAGAGAACTGGAAAGGTCAATTGAATTTTTCCTATGAATATGACTATACCGCGGAAGGTGTCCGCAGAAGTGTGGAAGATAGCCTGCAACGCTTAGGTATCGGCTCTTTGGATATTGTCTTTATCCATGATCTGTCTCCCGACAATGGCGATATGAAAGATGATTGGTTAAAATATTTTGACATAGCCGCCCAAGGCGCAATGCCAGAACTGACAAAGATGCGGGAAGAAGGACTAATTAAAGGCTGGGGATTGGGAGTCAATACGATTGAGCCTATTTTGAAAACAATCGAAGTTGCCGATCCCGATATCTTTCTTTCAGCTTGCCAATATTCTCTTATTCATCATCGAGATGATTTAAACCAAGTATTTCCGAAAGCCGCAGAGCGCGATATTTCAATTGTAGTAGGCGCTCCGCTGTGTGCGGGATTTCTAGCCGGTAAAGATCGTTACCTATATGGCGGTGATTTTCCGGCTGGGGTAAAAGAAAAGCTTGCTGCTTTGCAACGCGTATCAGATAATCATCGGGTAGATTTACGTACAGCAGCATTACAGTTTGCCGCCGCTCCAGAGGTGGTCTCTGCCGTTATTCCGGGGGCACATACGATTCAGCAAGCAGAAGAAAATGCGGCATCTTTTAAAGAAAAGATACCTGCCGCTTTTTGGGAAGAGTTGAAGCAGGAGAAATTGATTGAAGAAAATGCGCCTGTACCGAAATAGGTGATAGGCGCGCTAGCTAAAATACATCCTTGATGTGCTTATAATTACTTTTAATGATGTTGGCAACATCTTTAAAATCACCATGGAGCATCATCTTGCCCATCGCTGATGCCATCCCTTTCAACTGTCCAAATTCTATTTTTGGAGGCATTGCGAGTGAATCGGGATTGGTATATACATGGATCAAAGCCGGCCCGTTGGCAGCGAACGCATTTTGCAATGTTCTCTCCACGTCATCTGGGGAATCTATCGTAAAGCTATTCATGCCCATCGCATCACCTATTTTGGCAAAATCAGGGTTGAACATATCGGTTTCGCCATCGGGCAGTCCTTCTACTTGCATTTCCAATCTTACCATGCCTAATGAACGGTTGTCGAAAACGACAATTTTTATCGGCAGTTTATATTGCACGACGGTAGCCAGATCGCCCATCATCATGGATAGCCCACCGTCGCCACAAAGTGCGATAACCTGTTGGGCGGGCCTGGCTAAAGCAGCTCCTATCGCATGCGGTAGCGCATTCGCCATTGATCCGTGACTAAACGAGCCTAATAATATCCGTTTTCCGGTTGCGTGTAAGTATCGGGCTCCCCACACACAGCACATGCCGGTATCCACAGTAAAAATAGCGTCGTCATTTGCCAATCTATTGATGGTATCCGTT
Organism: Sphingobacterium chuzhouense; assembly: GCF_014692525.1. Lineage (GTDB taxonomy): Bacteria > Bacteroidota > Bacteroidia > Sphingobacteriales > Sphingobacteriaceae > Sphingobacterium > Sphingobacterium chuzhouense. The sequence continues at coordinate 739,175 of NZ_JACNYL010000002.1, read as the reverse complement.
AAAAATTCGGGAGATATGGCATGTTGCTTCCCTGTATCTTCCACATAGGTACGAAGTGATTTCTTAACATCTTCATATTTATCCAATTGTTTTTGCAGGAATGCATCGTCTTTTTTTTCTTCAATGAGGGGGAGTAACGCATCCAACGTGTCTTTTATGTTTCCTGCTAAACCTAATGATACCTTTGCCTTCCGTCCGAGACGCTCCGCGCGCTTATCTATTTGTATGATTTCGAGATCGTCAGGCATAAATTCCTTATAGGGGAAGTCTGTTCCTAACAGCAACAACAGCTCGGAATGATGCATGGCATAAAAAGCGGAAGGTAACCCAAGTAAGCCGGTCATGCCTACCTCAAACGGATTGTCATACTGTATGCCCATCTTACCTCGAAAGGAATAAGCCACCGGTGATTTTAGCAAGCCTGCCAATGCAATTATTTCTTGATGTGCTTCTGTTGCACCAAATCCACAAAAAATAGTGATTTTGGACGCTTTATTTAACCGTTGGGCAAGTTCTCGAAGCTCATTATCCGAAGGTCGGAAAATAGGTCGTTGTCTCAGCAGATAAGGAGCCGTGCTACCTTCTTCGGCTTTTTCCTTCGTCAGATCTCCCGGAAGTCCAAGAACAGCTACCTCTCCTTTGGTGTGCGCATGCTGTAATGCGGCTTGCAACATGCGGGGAAGTTGCTTCGGGGTGGTCGCAATTTCGTTATAGCCACTGCAATCTGCAAAAAGTTTTATCGTGTTGGTCTCTTGAAAAAAGCCCGTACCAAATTCGTCCGTTGCACAAGTGGAAGCAATCGCCAGTACCGGAACATTATTGCGCTGTGCCTCATATAGCCCGTTGATAAGATGTACATGTCCGGGGCCGCTGCTCCCTGCACAACAGGCGATCCCGTTGAGTTCGGCTTCGGCGGCGGCGGCAAATGCACCTGTTTCTTCGTGCCTCACGTGTATCCATTGTATATCGCCAGACCGTCGCACGGCATCGTTGACCTCATTTAGACTATCTCCCGCAACGGCATAAATCCGCTTAATGCCTGCCTGCGCTATGGTCTCTACTAATTGTTCTGCTATAATTTTTGCCATATTCTTTCGATAAAGAGCGTTAACTGTTTAAGGATTAACTATAAAACACGATAGGCAGTAAATGGTTTTAAAGCAGATGATGTAGCCGTTTTGATAATCAAACTCAAATTTGATTTGTAAATAAAAATATTTAATATTGCGGTTACAATTATAATCCATTGTTCCATTGAATCGGTCAAGACATATATATACAGCCTATAGTTTAGACGAACTTTTGCAGCTTATAAGAGAGTCGGACAGCCTTGCTTTCGACGAACTGTATCGCCGCACCTGGAAGAAATTATATGTTCATGCTTTCCAAAAATTACGAGATGAAGATTTAGCCAAAGATATTGTTCAGGAAGTTTTTGTCGATTTTTGGAACAAAAGACAATTACGGGATATCCAGCGTGTAGAAGCTTATTTAATGCGAGCAGTTAAATTCAAGGTGATTGACAGATTCCGGAAAAAGGATTTTATCGTAGAAGAGATCGAGGATTTTGCAGAGGTATTGGTCAATAGTGAATTTTCCGACAGCAAATTGCTAGACGACGAACTGGACAAACTTCTTCATCATTGGATACACCAACTTCCTAACAAGCGAAAAGAGATCTTTTTATTAAGGTATGAGGAGGACTTGAGTACAGAGGAAATAGGGAAACTATTGAATATATCAACCAAAACTGTTCAAAATCAAATTCTTAATGCTACTACATTTCTCCGTAGTTTGATGCAGAAGATTTTATTTTTATTTTTTTTATTTTTTTTTGGGAGTTAGCACTGCTTTCCACGACATATAAGAAAGCAACGATTATAGATCATTTCTTGTATGTCTGGGAATTCAAATAGAATAAAAAGCAAGCTGTCGGCAATCTTCAAAAGATATGTCAACGGTGAAGCATCAGCCGAAGAGGAGCGTTTCGTAGAACGGTTTTACCAACAGGTTGGTGATCAAAAAGAAAATGCAGATATCAATTTCGACCACTTGGAACAGGAAATTAAACAGACTATTGACAACCAAATCTCTTCAAAAAATAAGGTCATAAAACTTAGCTACAGTCCCTATATCCGGCTTGCCGCTTGTTTGTTGCTGGTATGTACTGCAGTTTTTGTCATTTTCCGGATGAGTGGATCAGATAGTTCTTCGAAGAGTTTGCAAACTACCGGTATAGCGAAAGAAAATCCAATTTTATCGATTGGTGCCGAGAAATCTTATCCGCTGGATGAAGAGGTGCAGGATAGTTCAGCTTATCGCATCATTGACGATCAAAAGGTGTTTTTGCTATCAGCACTAGCAGAGGAAATAGCAGACGATGCACCGCGGAAAATTACAAATCCTACCAAAAAAGTTTTCACGTTTTTATTGGATGATGGGAGTCAGGTTTGGTTGAATGCTCATTCTTCGATCGAATTTATGTCGAGCTTCAATAAAACCGAACGTATGGTGCATGTATCAGGCGAAGTAAGTTTAGATGTTGCCAAGCGTGAGCAAGACGGGAAACCGATGCCCTTTTTTGTCAAAACGCCTTTGCAAACGGTGGAGGTGTTGGGAACACAGTTTAGTATGAATACGCAGGAGGCTGGTGAAGAAAGCGTAGTCTTGCTGGAAGGAAAAATAAGATTAAAGCATAATAAATATAATACTTCTGTAGTGCTCACGCCTAATCAAAAAGCATTTTTGAGCCCGAGCAATAATCGTATACTCGTGGCATCCGCAGATGAGAACAACAAGGTTCGTGCCTGGCGCAAAGGACTCTTTTATTTTGAAGGAGAGCAGGTTGCAGATGTTATGAAGGAACTTGCACAATGGTACGAACAACCTATTCAAGTAGATCAAACAGTACAGGAATTACCTATTACCGGGATGATAAGCCGGTATGAACAGCTAATGGATGTATTGGAAATTATGGAAATGACGAATAATATAACATTTGTGGAAAAGAAAGGAGTTATCTATGTAACAGCAAATGACTAAACCTACAGGGAAGAAAAAATTAGAGGTGCGGCGAACACCTCTAATAAGAGGACGCTTTTTAGCGACCCCATGTATTGATCATGTTTAAATCAACATTCAAATGTATAAATTACTAACGAGAATTAATACACTAAAAAGGTGTAATGGAAGATTGTTATGCCTAATTATTGTTTCAAATTTATTAATAATATCGCCTGTACTGGGACTGGGACAGGCTTTGCGTCAACTAATTAACGTTGAGTTTAAAAATACGGCTATTAAAGATGCTTTTAAGGAACTCAATAGTTTAGCTGGCGTTAAATTTGTTTATTCGCCCAAAGATTTGGACGAGAACAAAAAGGTGTCGGGAAAGTTTGTTAACAAATCAACAGCATCTGTTATTGATTTCCTGCTTTCGGGACAGAACGTGACGTATTCTGTCAAAGATAATACGATTATCATCCGTAAAGTAGCGCAAAGCAAGCGGCAGCCTGTACAGCAGCGATCTATCACGGGACAGGTTCTTGACGAACACGGGCAACCCTTGGGAAATGTCACGGTAAAGACGAATACTAATTCTCATCAAACGGTGACAGACGATGGCGGTAATTTTAATATCGCTGTGGCAACTGAAGACCATCAACTTATTTTTAGCTTACTTGGTTATCGTGCATCGCAGGTTGACTTAAACGGACAAACCAGCTATACGGTACATCTGGCTAACGCGGAACAAGATTTAGATGCAGTAGTGGTAGTCGGGTATGGTACGCAGAAGAAAGTTAACCTAACCGGCTCCGTGGCTGCAATAAGTGGCGATGAGCTTTCAAAAAGATTGGTTGGACAAACGTCGATGGCATTACAAGGTGCATTGCCAGGCGTTACCATAACCCAACGATCTGGACAACCGGGAGCAGATGCCGGCGGAATACGGATAAGAGGCATAGGGACATTGAACGATGCCAATCCGTTGGTACTTATCGACGGAGTGGAAGGCTCTATGGAGAATATCGATCCTTTGACCATCGAGAGTATCAGTGTTTTAAAAGATGCAGCATCTTCCTCTATCTACGGTTCGAGAGCGGCAAATGGGGTAATTTTGATCACGACGAAGAGAATGGCAGGTAAAGGCTTTGCTATAAATTATTCTGGTTATGGTGGAGTCCAATCGCCAACAGATCTAAGGGATATGGTTAATGCGCAGGATCATATGAGCTTAATGAATATAGCGTATCAAAATACGGGCGCCTCTCCAGTTTTTGATCCGGATAGGGTACAGGACTATGCGAATCTGCATGCTTCCGATCCAGACAATAATCCGGATGTGGATTGGCAGGAATTGGTGTACACGGAAAGTGGATTTACACAAAATCACACAGCAACGATCAACGCGGGCATGGATCGAATCAAACTTTTGGGTTCTTTCGGTTATTATAGTCAAAAAGGACTAATCAAGAATACCGATTTCAACCGATATTCGTTGCGGTTGAATACCGATATTGACCTCACAGAGAAACTGTCGTTAAGAACGGATATAATGCTTCGGCAGATGACTCGCGATGAACCCGGATCGAGCGTAGCGTCGGTAATCCAGTGGCTGAACCGTCTACCTGCTACAGAACCGGCGCTTTATACAACGGGGTTGTACGGTCATGGGTGGCAGGGAAATAATCCGCTTGCTATGACATTGTCAAGTGGTTTTATTGAGCAGATCACACCATCCGTACAGCTTAATTTAGGTGCGAACTACAAAATAACAGATAAATTAAAGGTTGATGTTGCTTATGCTCCCCATATATATGAGGAACATTATAGAAGGCTGCAATTGGCGCTACCGACGTACTATCCCGACGGATCTTCGGCATATTCCATACCGGAGAAGACTATGCTCATCCATAAGAACACGCGATTTCATAAGGGAAATGTCAGGGCTACCATTCATTATGATGATAGGTTTGACGACCATGGTATACAGCTTCTCGGCGGATGGCACCAAGAAGATTATTCGGAAAGATGGTTCCAGGGCTCACGTAGGGGATTTGAAATTCCGGGTTATGAAGTGCTCGATGCAGGATCTAGAGATGAGCAATTAGCGTCAGGAGCAGGATCTGATTGGGCTTTACGGTCTTTTTTCGGAAGAGCCAATTACGATTTTAAAGAACGGTACTTGTTCGAGGCTAATCTTCGTGTCGATGGTTCGTCCAGGTTTGCACCCGGTCATAGATGGGGTGTGTTTCCATCCTTTTCAGCAGGGTGGAGAATTTCGGAAGAGTCGTTTTGGGAACCTGTTCGGGACAAGCTCCCTGAATTTAAATTTCGCGCTTCTTGGGGGCAATTAGGTAACCAGAATATTGGAACATATCCGTTTGATGCCTTTGTAGATTTGGATCAACCTTATGTCTTTGATAAGAATGTATACAATGGCGCTGCCTTATTGGCCATGGCCAATAATCAGATAACATGGGAAACGACAGAGATGACCAACTTCGGCGTGGACTTTAGATTTCTCAACAACTTCCAGATGACATTCGATTACTATGTCAAAAACACAAGGGATATCTTGTTGACGCTGGATGTGCCGAAGATTATTGGTTGGACTGCGCCATATCAAAATGCGGGAAAGGTTAGAAATAAAGGCTGGGAATTGGCATTGAATTATGCGAATAAGGTAAACGATTTTTCGTATAATTTTGGATTTAACTTATCGGATGTAAGAAATAAAGTTATCGATTTAAGAGGTGTTAACAATACCGGTTTAACTGTTAATAATGAAGGTTATGCGATGAATTCCATTCTTGCCCTGGAAGCTACGGGCTTCTTTACCAGCCAAGACCAACTAAGTAGCCACGCGCAACAATATGGTAATTATACATTAGGCGATATCATGTATAAAGACCAGTTAACGCGTGATACGGATGGTGATGGCATTCCCGATGAAGCTGATGGGATTATCAACGAGGATGATAAGGTGATCGTAGGGAACACTATACCGCGGTTTACGTTTGGTTTTACGACCAATTTATCCTGGAAAAGCTTTGATTTCCATCTCATGCTGCAGGGTGTCGGAAAAGCCGACGGATATCTGTATGCTGCGTCAGTGATGCCTTTCTATCTGGGCGGAACAGCACAAGAAGCGCATAAGAACTATTGGCGGGAAGATAATCCCAATGCGGCATTTCCCCGGCTTGCATTCAATGAACCTAATAACGAGAATCACTCTACTTTTTGGATGAGGAATGCGGCATACTTGCGCGTTAAGAACATTCAAATTGGATACACTTTGCCCCAGCGGATATTGAACAATATAGGTGTTCAGAAATTAAGGATTTTTGCAAGCGGCCAAAATGTGTTCTCGTTCGATAGCTTTTGGGATGGTTTTGATGTAGAAGCACCGGTCGGTACAGGTAATTATTATCCACAAGTCCGCAATTTTTCAGTTGGTTTAGATCTTAATTTTTAATGAAATGAAACGCATAATATATATAAGTTTGTTTACGGGATTAATTGGCTTTTCAAGCTCTTGCTCCGACTATCTCGAAAAGTACCCGATTGATAAACCTGCAAGTTCAACATTTCTAAAATCGGAAGTCGAATTGGATCACGCAGTTGTCGGTGCGTATCAACGGCTATGGAATGGATATGGCGGGTATAGCTTGCCATTTGAAGTCATGTTGGATTGTACGACCGATATTGCTTGGGAACGTGCAGACGCATCATGGCAAGCATTAGGTAATGGTAAAGTGGATCCGAATAACTGGGTTATTGGTAATGTCTGGACGAGTATCTATGAAGGTATCCAACGTTGTAACTTTATTATTGAAAACGTTGATAGAATTGAAAATATAACTAATCAGACAAGGGTTAATCATAGTGTAGCACAGGCAAGATTTCTACGTGCCTATTGGTACCATCACCTGATCGAGATGTTTGGTGACGTACCCCTCGTGACGACCTTGCTCGATTTAGAAACGGCCTATGTAGGAAAAGATGCTAAAGAAGATATTTATGATTTTATTTTGGATGAATTGGAAGCCTGCTCTGAAATTTTACCGGATAGTTATACGGAATCTAGAGATAAAGGAAAAGCGACTAAAGGCACGGCACTCGCTCTGAAGTCAACTGTCGCACTTTATGCCGGTAGATGGAATGTTGCTGCTGATGCAGCAAAACGCGTGATGGATGCTGGCGTTTACCAATTGGAAAGTAACTATGAAAATCTTTATATTAAGAGCAAACAAGATGTTTCAAAAGAAATCATATTTCAAATCAGTTTTTTAGCGGGTACGCGAAATCACTCTTTTCCGGGTGGTGTTAACACCCGTATGGCAAAAGGTTATTCGTCAAAAGTACCGAATCAGGCATTGATTGACTCTTATATGTGTACAGATGGTTTGCCTATCGATGAATCACCGCTCTATGATCCGAAAAAACCGTTTGAAAACAGAGATCCAAGAATGTATGTTACCAATGTCGTACCGGGAATGATATCCAATGGGTATCAGTTTGAAAGCCATAAAGATAGTACACAGTGCTGGAACTATAATACTACACCCGCGACGAGAGTAGCCAATCAGGACGCCACAAATGCCTATGCTACATTCTCTGGCTATTGTTGGAAAAAATACACGGACATGGAAGACCCAGACTATCTGAACAGAAGTAATACGGCGTTTTTATTGTTACGATATGGTGAAGTCTTGCTAAACTACGCGGAAGCTAAAATAGAAGCTAATACCATCGATGAATCTGTTTATACGGCTATTAATGAAATCAGGAGACGTGCGGGGATGCCTGATATTGACAATGGTCTTACACAAGCACAATTGCGTACAATTATCAGAACGGAAAGAAAAATCGAATTGGCCCTCGAAGGAAAGAGATTATATGATATCAGACGTTGGAAAATTGCGGAAGACGTCCTTAGGGGAAATTTATTGGGGCGAATTGAGAGAGGATTATTGGCTAATGCTCCCCGAATTGATGAGAACGGAAATCCGCACTACGATAACGTAACGAACAGAAATAATATGCGGGTTATAGAGGTACGGCTTTTTAACCAAAGAAACTACTTGTGGCCAATCCCACAAATTGAAATCAATGTCAATAGAAATATAAAGCAAAATACAGGTTATTAGATTATCCTTAAAAACAAAAAAATGAAAAAGTATATCATCATATTCATTGGGACTTTTAGTCTATTTACTAATTGTGGTAGTAAAGAAAACGCCGAAATTCCAATTAATCCGCCGGGTGAAGATAAAGAAACCGTCGATTTGCTCTGGAACCAAGGTGTAAAAAAGAAAAATTATACACATATGAACTCGCACGACCGGGGTAGACAACCTTCCTTATGTGCTGTGAGTGATTTAAGTGAATTGATTCCGGGCAAGCCTTCCAACGTAAACGAGACATATGCCTGTTTGGAAGGTGGCAGCATTGCCGCGACAGACCGATCGGCTCCATCGGTACATCTGGTATCGATAAATTGTGATGGGCATGAATATATATATGACTACCCGAACAGTACACGAAAAACAGGATTTGCGTTTAATCCAAAACGGGAGAATCCGGACGATCCGATCGAGTTTCAGTTTGTGAACTTGGCAAGCGGATACACCAATGCGGATTCCCTAAAATATTTGCGGGAAGTGGGGCTGGTATTTTCCAATTGGGGAAAGAGCAACACGGGTAATTGGGCGTTCAAGCGAGATTTTACGATCGGTGAATTTGATAAAGACATCCAACTGAAATTCTTCGCTAAACTGGATCACGTAAATAAACCAAACGCAAATAACAATATTTATATTACCTGCGATTTGAGATATGTGTTTTGGAATGGTAATCAAAAGGTAAGAGCCGATCTTGTGGGCGTATTGGTGTATGAAAATCTAGCTAATCCAAGCAATCCCGATCCGGTTTATTGGAAAAGTTCGTCTAATGTTGGCTCCGATCCTTCAGAACGATGGTTTATACGAGGTGCGCGTACCCAAGTACCACAGCTGACTAGCGAATGGAAAGAAATCACAATAAATTTCAATAAGTTTATCGAGATGCTTCCAGATCCGCCGGCAGGTGTGAGCTATGATGACGCTGTTATTTCGGGATTTGACCTGTATTCTTCGATGCGGGGCCAAGATGTGGTGTTTAGCGTAAAAGATGTCCGGTTAGTAGGCTATAAACCAACAAACAAATAGGGAAAAAGTAAATAAATCCATCTGTTTTTTTATCTGTTAGCAGTGGAAGAAGTTAATCCCCGCTTCTAACAAAACAGCTGTAGCGACGTTAAAAACGATGCAGCAAGGATACTGTTTTTGTATAAAAACGGCAGATGGCGTGCTGCATATTGCCACGAACCAGTATAAACTAAAAGAATAACTAACGATGAATAAAATAACAATAAGTAGCATCACGATGCTACTTGCCTCCATCATCCTATCTTATGCGCAGCGTTTGGATACGCATACCTATCCGGTGACCGAGAACGGAGAACAACTCCGAAATATTTTTTTGAGAAGCGCTCTTTTAAATTCGGGTAACACGGTTTTTATAAATGATGTGGCCGGTGGGGAATCAAGGGGCTTTGTCGAGAAGAATGGAAAACTATATTTCGCGAACCGAACCTCCAACACCAATCCCGGTCATATTGCACAAATCTTTGAAGTTGACGGCGCAACGGGGGCATTATTGAAGACGTACGACTTACCTAAAGCAGCATATGACGGTCTGACGTTTTCTGCAAATGATATTGCCATTGACGATGCTGGAAATATATTTATTTCTAATATGGTAACCACCTCTGGTGAGTTCCGGGTGACATATATTAATCCAACGCAATCACCTATAGAATGGAAAACGCTATTGAATACGACAGTCAACGGAAGATTTGAAACGTTTGCCGTATCCGGAGATTTAAAAAATGGCAACGGATTTATACTTGTTCCTAAATCTTCCAGTAATATCGTCCACCGGTATAATGTTACGGGTGGGGTAGCCAATCCTACAGCAGAAGAAATAACCTTGTCAGCGTTGTTCCCCGAGCCAGCGGCTACTGCGGTTACAGGATTTGGACAGAGTGCTAGAATCCAGATTATTTCCAGCAGCCGTTTCTATCTGGACGGCGCATTTCGTAATCCTACCCTTTATGATCTGTCAGGCAAACCGGTGGACGGATTTCAGAATAATATGGAATTGGCGCCTACTAATATAACGCCGAAACCCAATAATGCAGATGATAAACGTGGTGGGCCAACGGGCGTTACAGAATTTACGCTCAACGGAAAGCATTATCTTATTGTAGCTTCCGCCAACACAGATTTTGTTACGCCGCAACAGTTTGATCTGTTCCAGTTTAAGGATGATAACAAAAGTTTTAGCGATATGACCTTTATGTATCGTTTTCCGGATGCGGGGATGGGGAGAACAAGCAATGGAATTGCGTCCGTATCCAACGTTCAAATCGTAAATGATGGAGCGGAAGACAAAGCTCGTATCTATATATATGCTTTTAGAAACGGATATGGAATATACGATTTCGTAACAAACGTGGTTGAAGAACCATCATCGGAATACGAGTGGTTAGTTGCTCCCGCTATCTTTTTTGATGGTGACGCAACAGCTAAAGTCGTTGGGGCGGGTTCAACTAACTTCGTTAAGTTTTTTGTCAACAACAACGAGGTAGAGCTTACGAATGGTATGGCTGATCTATCAGCATTCTCGGGAGCAATATCCTTGAAGGCAACAACCGCCAATGGTGATCAGGTAATACGTTTGCAAATAAGAAAATAAACACAACAATTTATGAAGATGAAAAAGATATTAAGATATTGGATATATATACTGGTGCTCGCATCAGTTAGTTTTGCCTGTTCGAGTAAAGATAGCCTTCCGCAACCCAAGGAGTTTTTAGTAGACTTTGATCAGAAGGAAATCTCTTTAAAGGAAGGCAAAAGAGAGACGCTAACGGTCAAATTTAATGAAGAAGCTTCAAAACTGGATTATGATTGGTCCTCCAGCAATTTGGATGTTCTTTCAATAGAGAATACCGACAAAAATCAAGCTGTTATTCGAGGACTATCTATAGGATCGGCTATCGTTAAGCTTGAATCCACTAATAAAGAGGTGGCTGCGCAGTGCGAGGTAGTCGTTACGGAACGGGGTGTTATCAAGATTCTAGCAATAGGAAACAGCTTTACACAAGATGCTGTCGAAACGAATCTGTACGAACTGGCGAAGGCAGCTGGAATTGATTTGACAATAGGCAGTATAACCAAAGGGGGAAGCGCGTTAGCCACACATTGGCAGAATATCTCGCAAGACAAGGCCGATTACAGTTATTTGAAAATTGTAGGCGAAACCAGAACGAGAAACCCCGAGCCGCAGCGTATAAGTTCCGTCCTCCAAGAAGAAGATTGGGATTATATCAGCATTCAACAGGTGAGCGACAATTCTGGGCTGTACGATACCTATAGTAATTTACCCGATATTATGCAGTATTTGCGAGAAAACGCGACGAATCCCGATGTTGAATTTATTCTGCACCAGACTTGGGCGTATCAGGCAAATTCAACGCATGCAGGTTTTCCGAAATATGATAAGGATCAGCTGAAAATGTATAACGCTATTGTGGAAACAACAAAACGGGTAGCAACGGAACAAAACATAGGAATTATTGTTCCGTCCGGAACCGCCATTCAAAATGGAAGAACCAGCTATCTCGGCGATAATTTTACCAGGGATGGTTATCATTTGGATTTAAGCTATGGCAGATATACTGCAGCGTGTGCTTGGTTTGAGAAACTGTTTGGGCTAGATGTGAGAAACAATTCCTATACACCGAATGGTTTGAGTGAATCCCGGTCGAATGTAGCACGTGCTGCCGCTCATCTGGCGGTACAAAAACCTTATGAGATCACCGAGTTGGTGGAATTTAAAGATAATCCAGATATTAAAGAACTAACAAAAGCGGTTTATATCGATTTTGGTAATACCGGAGAAGCCGCGTCTCCCGCGCCCTGGAACAATATCACTTCTCGGACGGTAAATTCATCTGTCGAGTTGCAGGATGAAGATGGAACTGCCCTAGGGATAGAATTGACCATTAAGCAAGGATTTGGAGGTATAAACGGCAACGGTACAACGGACCCGCAGGTTCCTGGATTTGATATGCCGGTAAGTGCATCTAGGGATTCTTTTTTTGGAAATGGTAACCCGTTTAGCGGACAAACAAGCCCACTCGCGGAGATAGAGATAAATGGATTAAATCCCGACAAACAATATGATTTCCTTTTTTTTGGTTCCCGTGATGCCAGTGACAATCGAGAAACTGCCTACACGGTTACAGGCGTGAATGAAGAGACGGTATATCTCAATGCGTCCAGTAATAAAACTATTGCGGTGGGAGTAGAGAACATTAAGGCATTGGCGGACGGAACGATCCGTATAAAGATGACGTATGGGCCAAATAACACCAGCGCCTCTAAATTTTATTATATCAATGCCATGAAATTGTCACCTGCTAAATAATGAAATTGTCATTCTTTATAAACGCTAAAAAAATAGAAAACATGAAAAGAATATTCAAAGTCTTTGCGATGGTACTGCTTGCGGGATTGCTATGGTCTTGTGAAAAAGATATGAAAGATTCACTATCAAGGCTGCAGTTAGATAATACAGATGTGACGATAACATCCATAAATACACCTGTCGTCTTAACGATTACGAGTGGTAACGGAGGGTATACCGTACAATCGGAAGATGAAGGGATTGTTACGGCGGAGATTTCCGAGACATCCGTTATTTTGACCGCTACGGGCGAAGGCACCACCAGAATTTTCGTTACCGATAGTGAGCGAAGATCCGTAGCTGTATCCGTAAAGGTAACCTTTACGTTGCCAGATTCCGAGATTTTTATCTGGAATGGAGCCGTAACACCATTTGATACACCTGATGGTTATGGAATTTCTATCCTATCCAGCAGCATCGCATTGACAGATCTCGTTTCGGAGGAGAAAAAACAGATTGTCCTTTCCTGGAACGGAGGGCTTACCGTAGGTGATAAGACGAGTGGATCGCTTACGATGCTTACGGCAGAGGATGTAGAAACCGTACCGCTTACTTCCGTGAAAATTCTTAGAGCAGATGCTTCGGGTCATTATATCGTCTTTGGAGACGGCACGCGAAGTGGTGAATGTTTTGTAAAAATTAATTAGATGAAACAGAAACTATTGGTTATACTGCTGCTATTTGTCAGTTTGTATGCTTTTCCACAGAAGAATTTCAGTTTGAAATCACCCGATGCCAAGATCGAGATAAAAATTGAAGTGGGGCAAAAAATAACATATACCGTTATTCACCAAGGAGATGTTATGATTAACCCTTCAACAATTGCACTGGAACTGGAAGATGGAAGCTATTTTGGTGTAGATGCAAACGTGATAAAGGAGAAACGAACCCAAATAAATCAAGTGATTGCATCTCCGTTTTATAAGAAAGATCATATTAAAGATAATTGCAATGAGTTGATCCTGTCTTTTAAGGAAGGATTTGATTTGGTATTTAGAGCTTATGATGAAGGAGCAGCTTACCGGTTCGTATCTACCCGAAAAAGAGATTTTGTAGTGAAGGATGAAATAGCAGAATTCCATCTGGGAGAAACAAGTCAAGCGTACGTTCCTTATGTGAAAACAAATATTGCTTCCAAAACAGACCCGGTGTTCAATTCTTTTGAGAATATTTACGTACATACCCCCATCAACCAATGGCAAGGAGACCGGTTGGCTTTCCTGCCTTTGTTGGTCGAAGCGGTCAATAATAAAAAAATCGTGATAACCGAAGCCGACTTGGAGGATTACCCGGGGATGTTTATCGAGAATCAAGATAAAGATACTATTCTCAAAGGACATTTCGCCCGTTATCCAAAGCGCGTAGAACAGGGTGGGCACAATATGTTACAAGGCGTAGTTAAGGAACGGGAAAATTATATGGCTAAATGCGATGCAAAAACACTGTTCCCCTGGCGCGTCATTTCCATATCATCGGATGACAAGCAACTTTTGGATAGCGACCTTGTCTATAAGTTGGCGTCTCCAAACCGGATAGGCGATGTTTCCTGGGTTAAACTGGGTAAGGTGGCTTGGGATTGGTGGAACAGCTGGAATCTATATGGCGTTGATTTCAAGACAGGAGTAAACAATGCCACCTACAAATATTATATAGATTTTGCATCAAAGCAAGGAATTGAGTATGTCATTCTCGACGAAGGCTGGGCGGTAAACCTGAAAGCCGATTTATTTAAAGTTATTCCTGAAATCGATCTTCCTGAATTGATAGCGTATGCGAAAGAGCGAAACGTAGATCTTATTCTTTGGGCTGGTTACCATGCATTTAATAAGGATATCGAAAATATTTGTAAACATTATGCGGAGATGGGGATAAAAGGTTTTAAGGTCGATTTCATGGATAGAGATGATCAGCCGATGGTCAAGTTTCACTATGATGCCGCAAAAATAGCGGCAAAATATAAGCTATTATTGAATTTTCACGGGTCATATAAGCCCACCGGTTTGCAAAGAACCTATCCAAATGTTATAAACTTTGAAGGTGTTCACGGTCTGGAAACAATGAAATGGTCGCAAGATACGATTGATCAGGTTACATACGATGTAACAGTTCCTTATATCAGAATGTTGGCCGGGCCTATGGATTATACGCAGGGAGCTATGAGAAACGCCATTAAGAAAAATTATCGTCCTGTTTTTACGGAAGCCATGAGTCAGGGAACACGTTGCCGTCAGTTAGCGCAATATATTATTTTCGAAGCGCCGCTAACCATGTTGTGTGATAATCCCGCTAACTACGAACGAGAAGAAGAATGTGTGGAATTCATTACCGCTATTCCCACGGTTTGGGACGAAACGATCGCATTGGAAGGCAAGGTAGGAGAGCATGTAACTATCGCCCGGCGAAAAGACGAAGTATGGTATGTGGGCGCGATGACAAATTGGGATGAACGTTCGATTGAATTGGATCTATCATTCTTGGGTACGGACAGTTATCAGGCTGAAATCTTTAAAGACGGAATAAACGCAGATAAGGTGGCAAGAGACTATAAACGACAGATTATAGACGTTCCTACGGATAGAAAATTAAGTGTCTCGCTTGTCAGCGGTGGCGGATGCGCTGTAAAAATATTTAAGAAGAAAAAATAACGAAGGACGCTATATAAATGCTTTAATTTCATAATTTTATAGAAACATGAAGATTTTTTTAACAGGAACGCTAATCTTTTTTTCACTTTTAAATACGATCGCACAGAAACGTTATGATGTTGTTATCTATGGTGGAACGCCAGCTGGAGTCGCTGCCGCTATCCAATCCTCCCGCATGGGGTTGAAGGTGGCATTGCTTGAACCGGGAGATCATCTTGGCGGGATGCTGGTCGAAGGATTAGGTGGATCCGATATTGATAATCATCTGCCTTTTCAGAATAGTGTGGCTGTCGGTGGTATCGCACTGGAGTTTTATCAGCGGATAGCTAAAGCTTACCAACGGGACGCTGCGTTCGAACAAATGATTCGGCATGGCGAGAAAGACCCGGACTTATGGCGCTTTGAATCGAGTGTTGCTGAAAAAATAATAAAAGATTGGGTGGCAGAGGAAAATATTGACGTATTTTACCGACACCCATTGGGTGAAGAAAAAGATGCTGTGGTAAAGCACGAAAGTAGAATACGGACTATCCGGACGACCGATGGTAAGGTTATGGAAGCGGAAATATTTATTGATGCAACGGTGGAAGGAGATTTATTGGCGGCCGCAGGCGTCAGTTATACGATAGGTCGGGAGGCTAATAGTCTATATAAAGAAACGCGAAATGGCATACGTGCCGAAACTACCCACGCCCAGTTTGAGGTGAAGGTGGATCCTTATGTTATCGAAGGAGATCCGAATAGTGGTTTAATTGCTACCGTCCAAGATGAACCGTTAGGGGAACCAGGTAGTGGAGATCACAGAATACAGGCTTATTGTTTTCGGATGTGTCTAACACAAGATGATAACAATAAAATTCCTTTTACAAAACCAGCAAATTATAATCGGGATAATTATACCATCTATCTACGGTATTTAAAAGCAGGAGGCAAACTGTATACACCAGTTAAGGGATTACCTAACGGAAAAACGGATATGGGAGCCTGGCACGATCTGTCTCACAATCTTTATGGTATGAATCATGGATACCCTGACGGAAGTTATTCCCAGCGAAAGGAGATATTACAGTATCACCGCGATTTTACGCAGGGGCTGTTCTATTTCTTTGCTAACGATCCGGAAATTAAAACACTGGATCCCGATTTTCAACAGAAATGGGCTTCCTGGGGTTTGACAAAAGATGAGTTTACGGATAATGATGGTTGGCCCCGGATGTTTTATGTGCGGGATGCGAGGAGAATGGTTTCGGATTATGTTATCACAGAGCACCACGTCCGTAAAGATAACCCAGAACCGGTTCCGGATCCGATTGCAGTAGCGTTTTGGCCACCTGATGTGCATAGTGTCAGACGGATAGTCAAAGATGGTTATGCATACAACGAAGGTTTCGTTTTTGGTGGTGATTTTTGGCAACCGCTACCTATTTCGTATCGGGCGTTGGTACCAAAAGCGGAGGAATGTCAAAATTTACTTGCTCCCAGTTGTCCATCGTCGAGCCATATAGCCTACGGTGCCATAAGATTGGAATGGACATTTATGGCGCTAGGACAAGCTGCAGCGACAGCGGCTAAAATTGCATTAAAAAATAAATTAAGTGTTCAGGAGGTGGAATATGATGCGATTAAAGAGATCCTTCTTCATGATGGACAGGTTCTCCAGCTAAAGAGATAACTAATTAATAAACATACATGGAATATTTAAACGGTGTTAATGCCCTTACCTTAGTGTTTGTAGCACTATTATTATTTGCAATCGCTTACCGCTTTTATGGTATTTTTATGGCGAATAAAGTGCTGCGGTTGAATGAAAAGAATGTCACGCCGGCAGTGGAGTTTGCTGATGGTAAAGATTATGTGGCCACCAACAAGAATGTCCTATTCGGACATCACTTTGCCGCGATCGCAGCAGCGGGTCCGCTCGTGGGACCAGTTTTGGCCGCTCAATTTGGCTATCTTCCCGGAACATTGTGGATTTTGATCGGCTGTGTGCTTGCCGGAGGGATACACGATATGGTCGTGCTTTTTGCCTCTGTAAGACATAAAGGGGAAAGCCTGGCGACAATAGCGGGTAAGGAAATTGGTAAAGGTACGGGCTTAATCACCGGGTTTGCCGTGTTGTTTATTCTCATTTTAACATTAGCGGGCTTGTCTTTGGCGTGCATAAGCGCGATGCACGAAGCTTCTTGGTCTCTATTTACCGTTATTGCAACTATGCCCATTGCAGTTCTCATGGGATTGATTATGCGCTATCGGAAGAATAGTGTCACATTGGCAAGTATTATCGGTGGAATATTGTTAATTGCGAGTATTATTGGCGGCCACGAATTGATGCAGATTGCGGCCATCAGCAGCCTGTTTCATTGGCGGGTAGAAACGATATCCATTGCCATCACCGTATATGGATTTTTAGCATCGGTTTTACCTGTATGGTTGCTCTTGGTTCCGCGTGATTATTTATCAACCTATTTGAAAATCGGTACGATTCTGATGTTGGCCATCGGGATTATTTTTGTGCAACCGACGATAGAGATGCCGGCCCTTACATCCTTTATCCATGGTGGAGGTCCGGTCATCGGCGGTCCCGTGTTACCGTTTATCTTTATTGTGATCGCTTGTGGAGCGATTTCTGGTTTTCATGCCGTCATTGCGACAGGTACGACACCGAAGATGTTGAACAATGAAAAGGAAATTCTTTTCGTAGGTTATGGTGCGATGCTAGTAGAGGGATTTGTAGCATTAATGGCGTTGATTGCTGCTTGTACGTTGGTTCCTGGAGACTATTTTGCGATCAATACGCCCAAAGAAATGTATGAATCCTTTATTGCCGCCCATCCACATTTGCAACCTGTAGATTTAGCACATTTCAGCGAGAAAATAGGGGTTGACTTGCAGGGTAGAACAGGAGGAGCGGTTTCGCTGGCCGTAGGTATGGCGCATATTTTTAACAAAATACCGTTTATGGATGACGTGATGGCATATTGGTACAATTTTGCCATCATGTTTGAAGCGGTCTTTATTTTAACCGCAATAGATGCGGGTACGCGAGTAGGACGATTCTTTTTGCAGGAAATGCTGGGGACAGTAATGCCTAAGTTTAATGACAAGAACTGGATGCCCGGCATTATTATCTGCAGCTTGATTTTTACATTTTCATGGGGATATTTGGTCTATACCGGCAACGTAAGCAGTATATGGCCATTATTCGGGATCAGTAACCAGCTACTGGCAGCTTGTGGACTTATCGTATGTACAACTATGTTGATCCGTATTAACCGAGGCAAGTATGCGTTGTGTGCAGCAATACCCGGCGTATTTATGGCGATTATTACGTTCTGGGCAGGTTATGAACAGGTTCGTTTTATTTATTTACCGCAAGGACAATACCTATTGGCGTCATTGGCTTTGTTAGCAATGGTGTTAATGTTGATTGTTTTTATCAATACGTTTAAACGATGGCATCGCTTGACAAAAATGAGAGCCGATAAAGTGGATCGTTATGGTGATACCGTTAAGGAGTTAGTGGAAAGGTAAGATAAATATTCTCTGTCTATATATAATAAAAAAACTAATATTTTTAGTATTTTTGTGTATGGATTTAAAGGAAGAAGAATATTTTAAGGGAAGAGGGGCGCAACTAAATCCCAACAATAAGTTTTTCGGGCATAGCTACGTGCAGGAATATATAGAAGGATTGGATGAACCTTTTTTAACATCTGATTCCACGAAGATTATAGCGACATATCCGAAAGCAATTTTATCTAAGGTAGATAGTCCGGATATTGGGTTTTACCAATCGCTAAATCCTTATCAAGGTTGTGAGCATGGCTGTATTTATTGCTATGCCCGCAACTCTCATGAGTACTGGGGTTACAGTGCCGGGCTGGATTTTGAACGGAAGATCTTGGTGAAATATAATGCTGTGGAATTACTGGAGAAAGCATTTGACAAGAAGAGTTATGTTCCAGAGCCTGTCTTTATGTCGGGGAATACAGATTGTTACCAGCCGATCGAACGGAAATTGAGGATTACCCGCCAACTTTTAAACACTTTTCTAACCTATAAACATCCGGTTATGATGATCAGCAAGAACGTGCTTATGCTTCGCGATTTGGATTTATTGGCAGCTCTTGCCGAATTAGGATTGGTCAGTGTATCGGTCACGATTAACAGCTTGCGGGAAGAAGTGAGAAGGAAGATGGAACCGCGAACGGCAACTGCGGGGGCACGGCTAAAGCTAATTGAAAAATTGGCAGAGAAGAATATCCCTGTTTCGTTAATGATTGCCCCGATTGTCCCTGGAATAAACAGCGATGAGATGCCGGCATTAATAAAACGGGCCGCTGATGTAGGAGCAAGATGGGCTAGTTATACCATTGTGCGTCTAAACGGAGCGATAGCAAATATTTTTAAAGACTGGGTGTATAAGAATTATCCAGATGGGGCAGAAAAGATTATTCACGGTATAGAGGCGTGTCACGGAGGTAAGCTCAACGATAGTCAATGGGGCAGGAGAATACGTGGGGATGGTGAAACGGCAGAGGGTATACGTCAGCTGTTCAAGGTCGCGGTCAAAAAATATATGGGGCAGCAAGAATATCCGATTTTGCGTACTGATTTATTTGAAAGACCGAATCGTGATGCGCAATTGCGGTTGTTTTGATATAAAAGATGTAGAGACGCGGTATCCGCATCTCTACATAAATATTATTGTTGGATTGGTTCTGGCGCTTCTTCTTCAAATAAAGGCAATTCCTTTATAATATTATACCAAGTTATAATCTTTTTGATATCAGAAGAATAGACTCTTGATTCGTCGTGTCCCGGCGCTACTTCACGGAAGAATTCCCGCAATGCTTTTCCATCCTTTATATCGGGTGTATCACCACCTTTTTCTTTGATGGCTTCAAATACATCAATCAGCCGTATTTCCTCCTCCTCGCCATAAATGGTGATATCTTCCAAGGTAGCCATTTTAGTAGTTGATAGGTTAACGGTGGATTTTATTTTTTTATCATCCAACGTTTCCAATATAAATCCACTTTTACTTTGGCCAATCAATTTAAAAAGACCCGGTTTTCCGGTAACTGATACTAAAGCTCTTAAATTCATGTCTATTTAGGTTTTACTCTTCAATAATTTCCACTCCCAGGATGCGGTCTCCTTGACGGATATCGTCTACAACATCTACGTTCTCAATAACTTTTCCGAAGCAGGTATGGTTTCTATCTAAATGCGCTGTATTATTACGGCTGTGGCAGATGAAAAATTGCGAACCGCCGGTATTTCTTCCCGCATGTGCCATCGATAATACCCCTCTGTCATGATATTGATTATCTCCTGTTAATTCACAATCGATCTTGTAACCGGGACCGCCTGTGCCCGGCATGCCTGTCGCTCCTTCGCGAGTATTGGGACAACCTCCCTGAATAACGAAATCGGGGATGACGCGATGAAATGCTAACCCGTCGTAATAACCAGATTTTGCCAATTTAATAAAGTTGGCTACCGTATTTGGAGCGTCTTCCGTGTAAAATTGCACAGTCATATCGCCTTTTTCTGTCTTGATAATCGCTTTACTCATTGTTTTGATATTTATATGGAATTGCAAAGATAAAGTTTCTCTATGAAATGCAGGACTTGAATCGGTTAAGAATTGTTAATGCGTTTTGTGCCAGTAAGTTTGTTTTTGCTAAAAAAAATAGTAACTTTAGTGTGCCGTTATATACTTGTTGACATGGAAAAACTAATCATCCGGGAATGGTCAGAAGCAGATCGCCCACGCGAAAAACTATTAGAGCAAGGTAGAAGGGCCTTGACAGATGCAGAGTTGATGGCCATCCTGATCGGTTCCGGCTCTAGAAAAGAAACCGCCGTCGAACTATGTCGTCGCATACTATCTGATGCCCAAAATAATTTAAATAATATCTCCAGACTGGAAGTCCCCGACCTATGCCGTTATCGAGGAATTGGAGAGGCAAAGGCAATCAGTATCATTGCCGCGTTGGAGCTAGGACGCCGTCGAAAAGAGATGGAACCGGAGACTGTTTCCGTCTTGAACAGCAGCAAGAAAGTTTACGATTATTTTGGTCCTTATATACAAGACCTGCCCCATGAAGAGTTTTGGGTAATCTATCTAAATACAGGCTGTAAATTGTTAGATAAGAAAATAATAGGCCGCGGCGGTAATGATGCAACGCCAGTCGATATACGGGTTATCCTGCGATTTGCGTTGCAAGTACAGGCAAACTCCATTATCTTGGTTCACAACCATCCATCAGGTACATTACGAGCTAGCAATGCCGATAAAATAATCACCAAGAAAATTGTTGCTGCCGCAGAACTGATGGATATCCGGGTGAACGACCACGTTATTTTTACAGATAACGCTTATTTCAGTTTCCGTGATGAAGGGCTGCTATAAAGTATGCCGTGTTAAAAAAGTCCGAACATTTCGGCTTCGATTTTTTGGATGATATGCCCCAAATCTTCGGGTTTACTGGCAAAGTCGAGATTGTCTTTGTCTAACACCAACAGCTTTCCATCGTTATAATTGCCTATCCACTTTTCGTATTTTTCATTGAGTTTGGAGAGGTAATCTAAACGGATAGCTGACTCATAATCACGCCCTCTTTTTTGAATGTTGCTGACCAGTGTTGGTACGGAAGCCCGTAGATAAATCAACAAATCGGGTGCTTTGATATAGTGAACGATACTCTGAAAAATATTACTGTAGTTCTCAAAGTCGCGTGCGCTCATAAGTCCCATATCATATAGATTTTCGGCAAAAATATAAGCATCTTCGTAAATTGTCCGGTCTTGAACCATATTGATACCGCTATTCTGCAAATCAACAATATGTCTAAAACGGCTATTTAGAAAGAATATTTGCAGGTTAAACGCCCATCGTTTCATATCGCTATAAAAGTCCTCCAAATAAGGATTATCTTCCACCGCTTCAAACTGCGCTTCAAAATTAAGATGACGTGCGATCAGTTCTGTTAAAGTCGTTTTTCCTGCTCCGATATTTCCTACAATTGCTATATGCATATTTTAATACAATTTTTTAATTCCAATGATCTCGCGTACTTCCTTTATTGTTTTAGCAGCACTTTCGTGTGCTTTCTCAGCACCCATCCGAATCACTTTTTTAACGTATTCGTCGTCATTGGAAATTTCTTGAATGCGTGAACGCACAGGTTCAGTAGCCAGCACCATATCTTCGGCAAGCTGTTTTTTAAAATCACCGTAACGTATTTCACACTTGTTGTACAAGTCTTCAAAATGTTGTAAAGTATCCGATGTAGAGACTACTTTCATCAAATCAAACAGATTCTGTATAGGCTCTGGCTTTATTTGGTTCATTTCTGTAGGGCCGGCATCAGATACCGCACGCATCACTTTTTTGCGGATCGCTTCGGGTGAATCACTTAAATATACACAACTTGCCTCACCATTGGATTTACCCATTTTTCCGTTACCGTCTAGCCCCGGGATTTTAACTAGCTTATCACTATAAGAAAAAGCAAAAGCCTCCTTGAAATATTCGACGTTGTACAACCTATTAAAACGGTTACCGAATGTACGTGTCATTTCCAAATGCTGTTCTTGGTCTTTCCCTACGGGAACTTTCGTGCCGTGATGGATCAGGATATCACAAGCCATCAGCACCGGATATGTTAAAAGACCGGCATTTACATTGTCGGGATTAGCCCGAACTTTATCTTTGAATGCGGTGGCCCTTTCCAATTCACCCAAATAGGCGTTCATGTTCATGTATAAGTAGAGCTCCGCTACTTCCGGAACGTCCGATTGTACATATATCGTGGACTGTTCAGGATCAATGCCCGCTGCTAAATATTCCACTACAACTTCTCTTACTGTACGATTTAAGTGCTCAGGAGTAGGATGTGTAGTTAGGGAATGCAAGTCTGCTATGAAGAAGAAGCAGTTGTATTCGTGCTGCATTTTGACGAAATTGTTCAACGCTCCATAGTAGTTGCCCAAATGTAACTTACCGGTACTTCTGATACCGCTAACAACAGTTTCTTTCATGTCGCGAATTTACGGATTAATTGGTAATTAACGGCAAGCTCGCTATATTAGTTTCATAAATGGAAGTTATGCGGTTAAAACAAATTTCGATAGGATCTTTTATAGTGGTATCTCTCTTAAATTTCGCCATTGCCCAAACGAAAACTTGGACATTTGACGATGAATTATGTACATATAAGGGATATTACAATAGCAAAAAATATACAGAACAGCAACTCATCGATACATATAACCTTTTTCGTACCAGTCATTACGTTCATGATAAAGGGACATTTGAAGAGTTAACCGTCCGATATGATAGTGTGATAACATCCGTAGAGAACTTACAGATTGTCCAAACACATTATTTCCAACGTTTGAAAAAGGACGTATTACGTTATTTGCTGGAGACGTATGCCTTAAAGAAAGTACAAAATAAAGCGAAAGAACAACCCGAATCGTTGATCGCGGCAGTGGAAGACGCACAAGCGAGGGAATATGCAGAAGCACTTTATAAAGGAGGTAATGATTTGCTGGAAGCCTACGAACATGTAATAAAAGAGCAGATGAAAAATAATAGTACGCCGGAATATCTATGGCATAACTATGAAGCTACGATGAAACATGCTGATAGGTTAGATCGCGCTTTCGACTATGTATTAGTATATGGTTGGTGGAATAGTGCGAACGATTCGGTACACCATATTAACTATGATGGTACACAAATGCAGCAGTTTCATAAACTATTTGTTAAAGTAGATACTTTAGATTGTGATGAGCCTTGATGTGTATTTTTTAACCTATAATTTCTTCGCTTCATTCCAATACACATCCATTTCGTCTAAGGTCATTTCTTTGAGGTTCTGTCCGTTTTCAGCAGCTCGTTTTTCCAAATGGCTGAATCGTTGTATGAATTTTTTATTCGTACGTTCTAACGCATTTTCTGGATTGATGCCGAGGTGTCGTGCGTAATTAATTAAAGAAAATAGCAGATCACCAAATTCTGCTTCAGCTTTCTCCTGGTCAACAGCCGCGTCGTCTGTAAGGTTGAATTCATTTTTAAATTCTGTCAATTCTTCCTCCACTTTTTTCCAAACTTCGGTTTTGTCATCCCAATCAAAACCGACGCCTCGTACTTTATCTTGAATACGATAAGCCTTTACAAGAGCAGGCAACCCTTTCGGTACGCCGGATAAAACAGACTTATTTCCCTCTTTTAGTTTGATAGACTCCCAATTGTTTTTTACATCTTGCTCGTTCTCTACCTGTGTATCCGCATAAATATGCGGATGCCGGACGACTAGCTTATCACAGATGGCGTTCAATACGTCTACCGTATTAAACTGCTGTTGCTCATCGGCAATCTTAGCATAGAAAAGAAGATGTAGCATTACATCGCCCAGCTCTTTTTTTATCTCGTCATAGTCTTTTTCTAGAATCGCATCCGTCAGCTCATACAGCTCTTCCATGGTAAGATGCCTTAATGATTCCATCGTTTGTTTTCGATCCCATGGGCAGGCAATACGGAGTGTATCCAGGATGGTAATTAATCTTTCGAACGCTTTTCCGGGCGTGTATTGAGGTTCGGGTATAGGATATGCCATGATTGTTTTACGACCTAGTTTAACAAAGATGTCCAAAGCTAGCCAAAAAAATACGAAAACAGAACTACCCTTTGGTGTGTTATCTTATTAAATAAGACAAACTTTAGATATTATGGAAACAAAGCACAATTATGAAACTACGGACGTAGCATTAGCTAGATTGAAAGAGATGGGATATACCATAGATTTTAACGTGGAATTTGACGAAATATTAGAGGATGCAGACAATTATCAGATTGATCATCTTTATCGTTATGAAGGAGCGTCTAATCCGGACGATGAATCGACCGTCTATGGTATTTCAAATAGCAATAACGGTAAAAAAGGTGTGTTTGTTGCCGGGAATTTATCTTTGATAGAAGGCAAAAAACGTGATATTATATTAGCACTGGAAATCAGATATAAAACAGGTAGTAAGGCGTAGGTAGTTTCGTTTTTTTACATAAATTATCTTATTTTAGGGAATGCAGTTGATTCCCTATTTAAAAACCACATTTGGTTTGACAGATGACCTGTTAGAACACCTTGAGCAAGTGGCTGTCACGAAGCGTTATTTGAAAAAAGATATCATTCTAGATGCAGCGCACTATTCGCGAAAGGTGTTCTTTATTGAGCAAGGGTTGGTTCGAATGTTTTACTATAAATCGGGTAAGGCTATTACCCATTATTTTTTTTCAGAGCAAACTTTTGCGGGGGGTACAGAAAGTGTATTCTATAACAAAAAATCAATGTACGGTATTGAAGCGCTGGAGCCATCGATCATTACATTAATCCCGTTTTATGCAATAGCGGAACTTGCATCTCATTCTATAGCCATGAATAAACTTATACAAGCGATATTGCTACAAGCATTGATTGGGTTTTCTGCTCGATTACAAAGCTTACAATTTGAAACAGCCCAGGAGCGTTATCACAAATTAATGGAGCAGCACCCGGATATACTCCTTCGTGCTCCATTGGGAGATATCGCTTCTTATTTAGGAATTTCTCAGCAGACACTCAGTGTGATTCGATCACAACGCTAATCACTTTTTAAGATATCTTAAAAAAAGCAAGCCATATAAATCAGATATTTGTTTCGCGATAAATAAAACAAGTTATGGTAAAAAAATGGGGATGGATCTTTATTATGTTTAGCATTGCTTTTCAACAAACGGGGCGGGCACAATCCATTATAGATCCAAAAGTAAAAGAAATTATACAGCAATCGTTTCAGGCCAATCACGATCTGAAACTCAAAAACTACGAAGTAGATAAAGCGAACCTGGAAGCGGAGGGTGTGAAAGCGAATAAACTGCCCCATGTATCGGCGACCGGCTTGTATGGTTTTATGTACAACAATGGGAGTCTTGATATTCCTACACTCAATCTGCCGGTATTGAATCTAGGACTATTTGACGGTGCGACAGATTTTAACCTTAGATCACAAGCTGCATATGCGGGTGTATCTGTAAGGCAAGTTATTTTTTCGGGATTGCAGATACCCAATGGCGAACGTGCCCTTCAGGAAAAGGCACGGGCACAAGGCTATTTGGCCGAAGCGGGAAAAGAGGGAATGGCGAAGGAGATTGCGTCTACGTTCGATCAGCTGATGCTGTTGAACGAGGTAGATAAACTGATTGTAGATTCCGAGCGGAGGTTGAAAAAGGAACAGGAAAAAGTGAATAAGGCCATCGAAAATGGATTGGCTATTCCATATGATCGGGATAAACTTAAACTTGCTCTGTTGGAATTGGAAGAAAAAAAGGTGGAGTTAGCTGGAAATCGTGCGTTACTGGTCAAAAAAATACAACAACAAACAGGTTTGTCGACATCAGCAGTAGAAGAGGTATTGTATAATCTTTCGCCCATCTATTTATCGGATGTACCAACGGGAGTGGAAGAGCGTTCCGAATTAAAAGCGTTGGATGCGTCATCTAAAGCTTATGAATATCTGTATAAAAAAGAAAAAGGAGCGTCACTGCCGACGGTTTTTGCTTTCGGCTCAGCGAGCTATTTGAATCTTCATAACACGAATTTAACCATTAAAGACAGACCCGTAATAGGTGATATCGACCTTTCTACCAACTATCTAAAAGGTAGGCCTAACTTTATGGTTGGTGTCGGGGTGAGATGGGATATCTTTAACGGTGGGGAGCACCGAAATAAGGTAAAGCAAGTACAATTAGATCAAGCCATCAATGAAACGAAGCTTCTTGACGCAACGGAAAAATTAAATCTGTTGCTGGATAAAAACAAAGTCAGTTATACGACTAGCAATCAAAAATTGAAAGTCGGTGACCAACAGGTAAAAGTTGCCCAAAATAATTTGCAGATGGCTTCGAAGCAATATGAAGCTGGCTTGATTGACGTAACGGAATTGTTGGCAACCGAAAATGAATGGTATAAAGTCAATCTTAATTTTTACAGCCATGTTTTGCAGCAACGTGCAGTGGCATTGGAATTATTACATACATCAGGAAAACTATTACAAACCATATACGAATAGAAATGAAACAGTTGTACCTTATACCCTTGGCTTTCTTATTTTTTGCTTGCAAAAATGAAGTTCGGGAGAAGCCTTTGGAAGGAAAAGTAGAACGTGAACAGATAACGGTTGTGACGAAAGTTCCCGGAAAGGTGGCGGAAATACGTGTTCAAGAAGGAGAGTTTGTACATGCAGGAGATACGTTGGTGATATTGGATATCCCCGAAGTAGATGCAAAAGCAGAGCAGGCACAAGGCGCTTTACAATCTGCCGAAGCACAATATAATATGGCGACAAAAGGCGCTACACGCGGGCAATTGGTACAATTGCAGGCTAAGGTAGACGGATTAAAAGAACAATATGAATTCGCCGAGAAATCTATCAATCGCTTGAAAAACTTATTGCGTGACAGTTTAGTGTCGCAGCAAAAATATGATGAAACGTACGCCAAATACCAAGGAGCGAAAAATCAATACCTTGCGGCGCAAGCGGAAATGGAAGAGGCGCGGAATGGTGCTCGTTACGAGCAGCAGGTTATGGCATTAGGTCAGAAAGAGCGTGCTTTAGGGGCGGTAGCGGAGGTTAAGGTAGCCGCACGGGAAAAATACCTTATCGCTCCGCAGGATATGAGTGTGGAGACCGTTAATTTAAACGTAGGGGAACTCGCCACTGCTGGATATGCTGTTATCAATGGTTACATTAACAATGCGACTTATTTCCGGTTTACCGTTCCTGAAAATAGAGTAGGTAAATTAAATAGAGGAAGTGAAGTTATCCTGCGTGTCCCTTATTTGGATAATAAAGAAATCAAAGGTAGGGTAGTAGCGATGAAAGCATTGAGCTCATATGCGAATATTTCTACGGCTTATCCGGACTATGATAACCAACTCACTGTATTCGAGGTTAAAGTAGTGCCTCAGGATCATGCAGAGGTAAGTGATTTATTAACAAAGACGCTGGTTGTTCTTCAAGCACCATAGAAAGGATTAGAACGTGAAAAAATTTATCGAACTCATTCAACGCGAGTTTAAGCTCTTTTTCAACAACAGTGTGCTGATGATGCTCTTTATCGGCGCACCGATTCTCTATGGTGTATTGATAGGGCATGTGTATCAACAAGGGAAAGTAACAGAAATGCCAATTATTGTTGTCGATGAGGACAGTAGCCCAATGAGCGCTACTTTTGTTGACATGATGAACGACAACGAAAGCATCAAGGTGGTGCGTATGCTGCCATCGCTGTTTGACTCAAAGGAGATTGCTATTGAACATGATGCAACGGTTATCGTACATATCCCGAAGGGCTTTGCCGCAGGTGTCCAGCAAAAGCGCGTTCCGGAAGTGACCATTTTTGTGGATGGTTCCAATACCCTGACTTCCAATACAGCCGCCATGGCGGTGAATGTTTGTGCCATGACACTGAAAGCCGGCGTACAAATAGAAACGCAGATGAAACAAGGCGTTCCTGCCAAGATTGCAGCTGAACAATACGAACCTTTCAAAACGACGATGGTCAGGCAGAATATCCGAAGTGGTAACTACCTTTATTTTATGCTGCCGGGTGTATTGATTATTGTATTGCAACAGGTACTACTGTTGGGGTTGGCGTTATCTTTTTCCTCGGAATTTGAAAACGGCACCTTTGTCGAATTAGCGCAGAGAATGCGGAATCCCGTAGGACTTATCTTTGTCAAGATTATTCCTTATATCCTCATGTCCATTGGTATATTGGTCTTGTATTGGGGATTTGGAAAATGGTATGAGATGCCGCTGCATGCCGACTTTTGGTGGTTTGTGTTGTGTACATTCGTGTTTATGTTGGCCGTATGTTTTATCGGTGTTCTGGTCAGTATCGTTTTGCCGTCACAATTGAAAGCCACGGAAATATTGATGGTTATCGCAACACCAGCATTCATTTTAAGTGGTTTCACTTGGCCGTCTAGTTTGATGCCAACCTGGGTACAGCTTATTGCGGATGTCATTCCTTCTACCCACTACTTACGCATTTTTAGGATTATGTTTATCCAGCACGGAGAAAATTATCATACCTATAGCGGTTTAATCGCCATGGCCATTATTGCTGCGGTATGCTTTATTGTTGCCACTGTAGTGCTGGCCATGAAGATACGGAAAGTGACTCGTCGCTAAATCCCCATTTCCTTTAAAATGAATTGCGCATTGTCGATTTTGTCGGCTATCCATAATACATAACGGATATCTACACCGATGGAGCGGCTATAATCTTCGCTCCAGGCAAAATCGTTTATCGTCGCATCATAGGCACGGTCAAAGTTAACACCGATGAGCTCACCATGCGCATTCATAATCGGCGAACCAGAGTTTCCACCGGTTGTATCCATATTGTAGAGTATATTGACTGGAACATCGTTGAGATCTTTTTTTACATATGCACCGAAGTTTTTTTCCAACCATGCTGCTTTAATACTTTCGGGGTATTCAAATTCGGGCAACCCCGAATTTCCTTTTTCTATAAGCCCTTTTATTGTTGTAAACGGACTCATATACGTTGCATCGGCAGGACTGTATCCTTTGATATTGCCGAAAGTAAGGCGTAGCGTGGAGTTCGCATCTGGAATAAAGTTTTTTGACTGGTATTTTTCCTTCACGGCTACATAATCTCCCATAAGTCTATTTAAAACGCCTTCACGTCGTTTTTGCTCTGCATTGAATACCTCCCGCTCAGCATCCAGCTCTTTTAGAATTGTTAATAAATCATCGTTATAATTCTTTAACGACTGGATATCTTTTAATACCGTGTTGTAGAGTGTCTCTTTGCTGTTAAGTTTGGACTTGTCTAAAGCTGCTACTATATAATCTCCCGCTTCCTCTTTATTGGTGAAGTTTTTCTTGGCGAAGTAATCCAGTTGGTTGGGGCCATCTAATTGATAGGCGTCCTCAAACATACGGCGTCCAATATTTTTGTCGACCGTAAGATGGTAGCTACCGTAGATGTTGTCTAAATATTCCCGTAATTGGTTAATGTTAAGTGCGAATACCTCTTCTTGTGTGTTAAGTCCATTTTGCTTGAGGATAGCTTCTTTAAAATCGTTTATCGTATAAGCTACCCGAAGCAAAGATATACTGTTATAAATGTTATTGAACCAAAGCTCTTTT
This sequence comes from Sphingobacterium chuzhouense, assembly GCF_014692525.1. GTDB lineage: Bacteria > Bacteroidota > Bacteroidia > Sphingobacteriales > Sphingobacteriaceae > Sphingobacterium > Sphingobacterium chuzhouense. Next base: position 708,714 of record NZ_JACNYL010000002.1, on the reverse strand, counting down.
GGAGCCACCTCAAAAACAGCTTGGTAATGCTTATCGATGTCGGCCATCAATGTGCCGTATTTAGCTTGGAGATCGGGTTTGCTAGTAATGAATTTTGTTAGTGCTTCATCTTCCTCTCGTTTGTCGCCTACCAAATCCAAATTCTGAAGCCCTTTCAATTTACCACGATAGTTTTTCATGACGTTCGCGTTTCGCTTGATACGTGTTGCCAGCGCCAGTTCCGTTTTCGGATCTTCTTTTCCCGCTGCAAACATTTGCTGGTTTTGAAAATCATAGAGTTCGGACGTGTAAGGCAGTAAATACCTTTGTTGGTATTCGATATATTGAGCCGGACGGTGCCTAAATGTTCTGCCTGGATACCCCAATATGAACACAAAATCATTTTCGTTGACGCCTTTTGGATTTACTTTGAGGTGTTTTTTAGGTTGGTAAGGCACGTTCTCTTTGGCGTATTTTGCCGACGATCCGTCTGGTGCTACGTAAGCACGTAGAAAAGAGAAGTCTCCCGTATGCCGCGGCCACACCCAATTGTCTGTTTCACCTCCGAATTCACCGATATCTTGCCGAGGGACATAAACTAGACGTACATCTTCGATTGTTTTGTAACGGAAAAGTACGTAGCTTTTGCCGATGAACATTTCGGATACTTCCGCTTTAATGGTTGGATTGTCCGTCTCTGCTCTTTTTGCAATTTCAGACCGCTTTTTACTGATCATATTGATGCGTTCTGCTGGATCGCTAATAGAAGCTACCGCGCTTAAAATCTCTTCTGATACATCTTCGTAGGATTCCGTAATGCGGATGGTTAAGCCTTCAGCTTCAATCTCTTGTTCGTAGGATTGTGCAACAAAGCCATTTTTCAAATAGTTAAATTCGGGTGAACTCGCTAGCTGCACGGCACTAAATGCACAGTGATGGTTGGTAATGATAAGACCGTTAGGGGACACAAAAGAACCTGAACAACCACTTACCTGTACCAGTGCATCTACCAATCCGATTTGCCCGGGGTTATAGATGTCTTTCTCCGCTATCTTTAGTCCCGCCTTTTTTAATCCTGCACGACTAAGCTCGCTGAGCGGAAACATCCCTTCATCGGGTATGGATGCGGAAAAGTTGAATACACTGGCTCCTAATAAAAAGGCACACAACAAACCGCGCTTTGCTTTTAGTTTGATCATAAACTTCCAAATTTTAGCTTCTCCCCAAAGTTAAGCATTAATTGGTGAATCGTAAATTTGTGAAGTTGTAACAAATTCACATCTTCTCAAATAAAATGTACCTTTGCATAGCTAAAATTGATAGGATGACACTGGTGCAATTGGAATATATTATAGCTGTGGATACATACCGTAGTTTTGTTGCTGCGGCAGAGCACTGCTATGTAACACAGCCTACGTTGAGTATGCAGATTCAGAAATTGGAAGAATCGTTGGGAGCGAAAATATTTGACCGTAGCCGGCAGCCTGTCGTACCGACCGAAATAGGCGAAAAGATCATCCGACAGGCACGTGTTGTGTTGAACGAGAGCAAAAAAATAGGAGAACTATTGCAAGAGGAGAGAGGGGTAATTTCTGGTGAATTAAAACTAGGTGTTATTCCAACCATAGCACCTTATTTGCTTCCCGATGTGCTGACTAGGATATTACAAAAATATCCGCAATTGCAATTGCAGATATGGGAATATACCACAGAAAAGATCATTCAGGAACTTAAGATGGGGCGTTTAGATTGTGGTATTCTTTCCACGCCTTTACAAGAGGCAGGTATCGAGGAAACACAGTTGTATTACGAAACCTTCGTCGCGTATGTCTCAGAAAAGAGTCCACTATATGAAAAAAAGATAGTGACAGCAGACGAAATTTCCAATGAAAAGTTATGGCTTCTTAATGAGGGGCATTGTATGCGAGGGCAAGTGTTGAATATTTGTCATTATAAGCATAATCAAGCAGCTGACGGAACGTTTGAATATAATACGGGTAGTGTGGAGACATTGAAGCGGATGGTGGATATCAATGGAGGAATTACTATATTGCCCGAAATGAGTATTTTGGGATATGATGAAGACCAGCTTAATCACGTAAGGTATTTCAAAATGCCAGAACCCGTACGAGAAATCAGCTTGGTAACGACATCCAACTTTGTGAAGAAGCAGGCGGTGAATGCATTGAAAAATGAAATTTTAGATATTGTACCTGAGCGTTTCAAAACAAAAAAGAAAAGGGAAGTAATGGGGTTTGACCTCTAAAGGAGGCCATGTCAATATGAGCATAAATATTAGAAAAAAATTAGACGAATTGAACCGGTGGCGGATGCAGAAGATTTCAAACCGGAATTTTCTGATTATACTGGCTTTTCTCGTCGGGATTATTGGGGGATTGGCGGCTGCCCTATTAAAAGGTCTGACACATTTTATTGCCGCCACATTGCAGAATGACATTGAATGGCATTATAAATATTCTTTTTATTTGGTCCTGCCCTTACTTGGTATTTTGTTAAGTGTATTATATGTACGCAAGTTCCTCAAAAAGAAAAAATTTGAACATGGCATCACACCTATTATTTACGCCATATCGAGGAAATCCAGCCGTATAGAACCACATAATGTTTATTCGCAAATCGTAACGAGTGCCATCACCGTTGGATTCGGTGGTTCATGCGGATTAGAAGCTCCTATTGCGTATAGCGGCTCGGCCATCGGTTCCAATACAGGGCGTTTCTTCGGCTTACAATATAAAGAAATTACCATGCTATTAGCCTGCGGTGCAGCAGCTGGAATTGCGGGCGCATTTAATAGCCCTATTGCCGGGATGATTTTTGCCATTGAAATTTTGTTGCCCGAGTTTTCCATACCCGCATTTATTCCTTTGTTGATTTCCGCTGCGTTAGCTTCCGTTGTTTCGCGATTGTTATATAGTGAACCTCTTTTTCATACGGCCAGTACCGAATGGGAGGTAGGTGCACTTATCTTCTATATATTACTGGCTGTCATTGTAGGATTGTATACGGTTTATTTTGCAAAAATAAGCACAACGGTAAAATCCTGGTTCTCTAAAATCCGTAATCCCTACCATAAAGTATGGTTTAGTGGCATATCGCTTGGACTGATGATTTTCATCTTTCCGGCGTTATATGGTGAAGGGTACCTTACCATTCAACAAATGCTGGATGGACAGTTTGATGCTATCGTGAAGAATAGTCTCTTTGCCGATTACAGGCATATGGCGGGTGTTATTGTATGCTATACCGTTTTGACATTATTTGCAAAATCTTTGGCATCGCTTTTTACCCTAAACGGCGGCGGAAACGGGGGAGTGTTTGGCCCGAGTTTGGTGATGGGGGGGCTTCTTGGTTTTGCCTTCGCTTACGGCATCAATCAGACCGGTGTTGTGATGCTCAATGTGCCCAATTTTGTGGTGGCAGGTATGGCAGGTGCGTTAGCGGGTATTATGCACGCCCCGCTAACAGGTTTGTTTCTAATTGCGGAAATTACGGGCGGGTATACACTCATGGTGCCATTGATGTTAGTTACATCTATATCCTATCTTATCAATCGTTCGATACTCAAACATTCCATTTATACGAAAGTCTTGGCGGATTCCGGCGACCTGCTTTCTTATGAAGATAAAGATCGAACTGTGTTGAGCATGATGAAACTCCGCTATGTCTTGGAAACAAATTTTATCATATTGCGGCCGAATGAAACACCGCTCGATCGGAAATCAGATATTATACATTCAAAACGTAATATATTCCCGATTGTAGATGACGATGGTAAATTGTTGGGGACAATTTACAGCGAACGCCTTTTTTCCATTTTATTAGGTGAAGAGGAAGGGGCAGATAAAGCTTTCGGACAATTAGCTCAAAAACCAAACGATGTAGTACGGGACAAAGAGAACATGGAAATTGTGATGACAAAAATGAACAAAGACGATGTATGGATACTGCCTGTTCTTGACGAAAATGACCGATATCTGGGATTTATTTCGAAATCCAGCGTATTCAATAAATATCGAGCTTTATTAGTTCGACAAGGGCATTATTTGGAGTGAAACTATAATTCGTAACTAATTACGAACGACGCATAGCCATCATCTTGGAGACGTACTTTCCTATAATATCAAACTCCAGATTAACGGTGTCACCCACGTTAACCTGTTGCAGGTTGGTATGTTCAATAGTGTATGGAATAATAGCTACAGAAAATTGATTGATTAATGAATTGACCACCGTCAGACTAATTCCGTTTACCGTAATAGAGCCTTTTTCCACCGTGATGTTTTGTTCTTGAGGTTCATAGGTAAAGGTGAAAAGCCAGCTCCCGTGTTGTTCTTCCTTCGCAATACATCGTGCTGTTTGATCTACATGCCCCTGCACAATGTGACCGTCGAATCGACCATTAGCGGGCGTACAACGCTCTAGATTAACCAAATCACCAATTTTTAACGCACTTAAATTTGATTTCAGCAATGTTTCCTGTATCGCTGTTACTTTGTGAACGTCCTCTTCGATTCCTACAACCGTTAAGCATACACCATTATGAGACACGCTTTGGTCAATCTTCAGTTCATTAGAAATATGGGATTGCACAAAAAAGTGCAAATTCCCTAATTCTTTTTCGATCTTGGTAACTGTTCCCACAGTTTCAATAATGCCGGTAAACATAATCTTCGTCTTTTTGCAAATATAACTTTTTTTATATTTTCTTTTTTTTATACCTTTGTCATAGGTTTAGGTTGATTACCTCTAACAAGAGGTCATATTTTTAAAGCCTGGGAAATCGCCAGATTACTCCCAGGCTTTTTTAGTACTACAATTTATAGGTAATTTCAATGAAAGTAGCATTATTGTGCATAGGGAAAACAGATGAGAGTTTTGTCAAAACGGGAATAGAAGACTACGTAAAACGGCTAAAGCATTACGTACATTTTGATGTTTCTGTTATTCCCGATATTAAAAATGCCAAACACCTAACGCAGGACCAACAAAAGACTAAAGAAGGCGAGCTTATCTTAAAGCAATTGAATAATGGGGATTTTGTGGTATTGTTAGATGAACGTGGAAAAGCATTTCGTTCTATCGAGTTTGCGAATTTTCTGGAACAGAAAATGGTTGGCTCTGTTCAGCATATCGTGTTTATTATCGGTGGGCCGTATGGTTTCTCGGATGAAGTGTATAAGCGAGCCAATCAACAGTTATCTTTGTCCAAAATGACATTCTCCCATCAGATGGTCCGTTTATTTTTTGTAGAACAGCTTTATAGAGCATTTACTATCTTAAGAGGCGAACCCTATCACCACGAATAAATAATTTTTTATGTAAATTTACAGTTATTATCATCACCATAGAAAAAGGAGGCAATTATGGATATGAATAAATTCAAAAGAGACTATAAATTTAAAAGTGCGGAATCGGATAATGATGGTAAACGGAACCTGATTATTATTATTGTGGGGATTGTTGTCGTTATCGCACTGGCGTATTTTTTGAGATAAAGTAGAGAGACGCGATTATCTTTTATGAACTCGTCAGGGGGTCTGTTAATTGCGTCTCTACAAAATCAATTCTTTGAATTGATGCCATGCCATCTTGTCTGTTTTGAATGTGAGATCCGCTTCTTGTAGGCCATCAATCGGCATAAACCGAAACACCTCCATTTTTTCTTGTTGTTTTTCTTTGGAGAAATCAAAAGGACTTGTTTTTATATCGAATAGGATTGGACTTTTAGCCTGTACTTGATAATAGATAGAAATAATTTGACTATCATTAAAACTGGATTTTTCGTAGAAATCTGTTGTGTATATATGGCGGACGATATCGATTTCCAGTTGACACTCTTCCATGAACTCCCGTTTTAGAGCATCGATCAATCCCTCGCCATATTCAAGTCCGCCACCCGGAAACTTCGTGAAAGACACGTTGAGGGTCTTTTCGTCACTAATAAGAATTTCCTTTGTATCTGTAATCAATAGACCGTAAACGCGTACATTAAAATACATTTGAGTTTATTTTGATTTTGTTAAAGGGGTTGAAATCCGTTTTCGATGGCCAGTTCATCCACGCCGAAAAAAGAGTAGTGCTTAGGTAGAAACCATTGGATGGTATTCATGATGGTGTTAAAATCCTTTTCCGAAGCAAATTGCGTGGGCATGATATTGAATACCAGATCCTGCGATGCACGTTCTTCATCCGTATAATTACGGGCTATTAACATGATTTTTGGATTCTTGACCCCAGAATATTGTAAAAACTCGCGAATTTGTCTTCTAAGAAAATTGGGGAAAACCTCTTCAGAAGGTTGTCCTACCAAAATTTCCTCATCTTTGTTGATGCCTAGGTATTCTTCTGGATTGGAAAAGACACTGTTATCGGTATAAAAAGAACCGTTTAATTTAAGATTTGCTAAATCACCATAGGAAAAAATCCAATCAGGTCGATCCAAATGCGCATTGATAGCGATGCCAAACCCTTGTTCTAATATAGTGTCTAATTGGTTGTTGATAACAAAAGCTTGAAAACTCTCGCCGGTGGTTACTGTCTGGAGTTGGATATAAGGAAAACCGTCTTTGCTAATGGCTACTTCTGGTTCACCAAGCTTTAGGTTTGCCTCATCAATATGACTCAAAAACTGATCTCGCCACTGCTCATCCCGTTCGGAAAACACAGTGCCCATCAATTGGTTGACAACGATGGTTTTTTCTAGGTCTCCTAATAGACTATCCCGCTGTTTGTTGTTGTTATTGCTTATACTCATTGTTTCTCCACCCTAAAAAGAGCCTAAAAGTAAGGATTAAATTTGATTTTACTATATTGCTGCGTAATTCTTCATTCAAAGATAAAAATGTAAGCATTAGATAATACCGTATGATTCCTAAAGAAAAAGCGATATCTTATATCCAAAAGCATCAAAAGATAGTATGCACGAAGCAAGATTTTAACAGTTTCATTGGTCTGTACCAAACATTGGGTCTACTCGTAAGTAACCAATTTCGTGATTATTCTGATGGAAAAATAAACTTAGATGACTTCTATAAGCAGCTTAGCGAAAATACCGGGATCAATCCTTGGAAGTGTGAAGAAGGGAAGAAACTTGCCTTGACACTTTTTGGACCCGTTATTTCCCCTTATATCGCTGATATGTGGCAATTGATGGACCAGTTGCCTTATCAAAACGGTTATTACCGCCGTCCGTTCCGGATAGATCCTAAAAATGGTTATATCACGACTAAAATCCAACAGCTGGTCAACCTATATTACGGTGGTGGAAATGGATTCAATTCCATGTCGATTACGGATCAAATACAATACGCCGTTTATTCCAGCCACGGTGGATTGTCGCTGTTTTTAGCTACGGTTTTGGCAAAAGATCAAACTATATATTATCCGTTGCTGGAGGAAATCTTTTTAGGCGAACATGAGATTGGAGGAGTTTCGGGCGAGTTGATTAAAGCGCTGCTTATCTCGGAAGATAGCGTCAACCACGAGTTGGTCGAAAAGCTGCTGTTGGCAGCCCAACAGCAGGAGGGGTTAAGACAAACCATTTTGGAAACATTGGATTTCACTTCGGTGAAAGCGTTAAAGCGATTTATCAACGTTATATTGGAACATAACTTGGTGCGGTTCAGCAGTGTCGTTAGAGCAGTAGATACCTGGTTTGGGTTTTCTTGGGATGCCCCCAAAGCTAGCACCATTCGACGGGTTTTGGAATTGGCCGACAAGTATCTGAGTAATCCTGGTGAAATAGAACAAGGCCTCAAAAGCCAGGACAATATGGAGGTGTATATCGCATTATGGGCAAAAGGGATTGAGGAAGTAGATGCAGCAAATTTATTGGCTTTCCAGCTTGTTTTTGATGAAAATGCAGAACATATAAAGAAACTTATTGCGCTATTCTTTGTTTACGAAACCCAAAGAACACGTCACGATCTTATTCCTTACGCAGAGAAAAACCTAGGTAAAGATATTGAATTAGATTATTGGATGACCGTGAATTTCCCTGCATTTGATCTGAGCGAAAGCCTGTTTCAAAAAATATTCGCGATCGTACAACTGTTGCCATCAGCGGGCAAAACATTTGAAGGACGTGGTTTTTCATGGAAGAGTTATGTCATCAAACCGGAATATTTCTTCGATATATTGATAAGAAATGCTACTCCGGCGCAAGTAATAGCATTGTCTAAAGAGCTACACACTATTCCCTCTAATTCCAGAGAGCAGTTGATGCGGAAGGTATTTCCGGACCATTATACGTACAGTTGGTCCAGCCGAACGGGTAATAACAAGAGTGCAAAGACGTTCGATCTGGAAAAGGATGCCTGGCAAAGACAGGTAGCACGGCAAGCGTTTACGGATCGGAATGCGAGTGTTGCCGCTACCGGGATGACGGTATTGCGATCCGTCACCTTATACCCGGAAGATATCGATGTGTTGGAAAATGTGCTTAGCCGGAAAGGTAAGGACCTCCGGAGTACAGCTATCGGGCTTTTAGCAGATCAGGCAGATGAAAGGGTAAAGGAGAGTGTTGGAAGGTTGATCCACTCGGGAAATATCGACCAGCGATTGGCAGCCTTAGAAATATTAGTGCTGTTGGATGAATCGGAACGTGTGTCCGATTTTGTACATACGCAAATCGAAACGTACAAAACCCGTCAGCTGACGAAGAACGAGCGGATATTTGTGGATAAGTTTTCTGATAACACCACTGCGTATGGCTTCGAGAACGGATTCGGAGCGATAGACTACAATCAGTTAACGAACTTCAAATTGCCCGAGGAAAAATTCAAAAGAAAGAAGAAAAATATACTCAAACGCTTAACGGGAAATAAATCTGCGTTTCTATTTGGAGAGCTTATCGATACCAGAAAGACCGTTGAGGCAGTGAACAAATTATTTGAGCTGTTCGATAAACATAAGGACTATGAATATCAGCATGAGGGATATAGGAGCGAAACAGCAACGTCCATATTGGTCAATAATTTACGTCCGTTACGTTTGCTTGAACGGGAAGCTAAAGCGGAAGCACATTTAGATAATTTGCCGTTGGCAGAAGTTTGGAAACAATGGTATCATGACACCGGGTTGAATGACTTTGAAATTTATTCGGTTATCCAATACTGTTATGATCACTATTATAATCATCTAGACTACGAGGGCTTGCGGGATTTCAAAGCACAGTATCTACCAGACTTTAAAGGCATAAACTTTGGAGACGAACCCTATTATTACCAGAGCCGTACAGAAAAAATATCGCGCATATTGACCTGTCTTGCGGATGTATACGCGGACAAGAAAATGTGGACAAGCTATAAACTGGATGTCTTGGAAGATTTGATTTTCCATTTTCCGAAAGAGTTAAAAAATAAACCTTTCAAACAGTCGAGCTATTATTATTCGAACGAAGTATATTGGTATAGCTTCGTATTAAATCTGGCGTATAGTATCTATGAACCGGATTCGGAATTTTTAGATGAAGAACAGCAATTCCGTCTTTGGCAATTGCAATACTTTGTATTGGCAAATGAGTTGTCAAAAAATGCGGATATTCAACATATCAAAGAATGTATCCCACATTTACCGAAAGTACTGGCGCCGGAAATTTCCACCAAGTTCATGACACCATATACCGAACTAACGCTTTCTCTATTCAATCAAGGTAAGCTCAATAAGGACGACCTGTTGTTTCTCGGCTTGTTAGACAATGATTTGTTCTACTTCCTGGACGGCGGACAGAATTACCATACCAAGCGATTTGAGCATATCAGCATTCCGCGGATAACAGAAAAGTTAAAAAACAACCTGTTACAGGTTGAATTGGAAAGGGGAGACTTACCTACGGAGGCTTCCCGTTATATATCGAATTTTGCTACAGTAGAAGGTGTACGATTCTTTTTTGAGGTGTTGCAACGTATGGGAAAGGATAAGTTTGATCGAGGATATTCGTATGGTACAAACGTTAGCAAGAAATATACGTTCAGTCAGATACTGAAACTCAGCACACTTTCTGAAGAGGATACTTACGATACTTTTGCTGAAACGCTCCGGGAGAATAAGTTTGACAAAAAGCGTTTGGTAGAAGTATCCTGTTACGCCACACAATGGGCGGAATGGTTAGGCGACTACCTGAAAATAAACAAACTCCAAGAGGCTGTTTGGTGGTTTTTAGCCCATACGACGGATTATATGAATGCCGAAAAGGAAACCATTATTTCGAGGTATTCTAATGTACCCAAAGACGATTTTCAAAAGGGTGCTATCGATATAGAATGGTTTCAAAGGGTATATGGTAATTTGGGTAAAGCGAACTGGAAACTGGTGCACGAGGCGGCGAAATATCTTTCGGATGGTATGGGCTATCGTCGGGTGAAGCTCTATTCATCGGTGTTATTGGGAGAAACCAAGATTACGGAAACATTAAAGAAAATCATAGAAAAAAGAGATAAGGACTATGTGATGGCGCTTGGGCTGATTCCGATTAGCAAGGCTAACCCCGAAGCCGACTTGCTAAAGCGGTATAATCTCCTGCAAACCTTTTTACAGGAAAGCAAACAATTTGGTGCGCAGCGTCAGGAAAGTGAGAAACGTGCAGTCGAGATCGGGTTGGATAATCTTGCCCGGAATGCCGGATTTGACGATAGTGTACGCTTTTCGTGGGCAATGGAAGGAAAAGCAACGCAGCAGATTATGGATAATGCAAGCGTAGAGATAGGAGACACGATATTGGAGCTGGTTATGGATGAGATGGGTAAAGCTGATATCGTGGTCAACAAGAACGGCAAGGTTCTAAAGACTATTCCGGATAAGATCAAAAAAGATAAGCGCGTAGAGCAACTTAAAGAAGGTAAGAACTACCTGCGCAAACAATATGCACGTACACGCCAATCGTTGGAAAATGCGATGTTGCGCCGAGATGAGTTTAGTGTAGAAGAGTTGGGTAAAATCATGGCGCATCCGGTTGTCCATGCCATGTTAGGCAAACTGGTACTGATAGATAGGCATGCTGGAATTTCGGGATTTTGGAAAGATGGCCAGTTATTAGGAGTAGACGGTAATTTGCAATCTCTCCATTCCGAACAACGTTTTGTGGTTGCTCATCCTGCGCATTTATACGAAGCAGTTCAGTGGGACCTGTATCAACGTTATATCTTTGATGAACAAATACAACAACCATTTAAGCAGGTATTTAGGGAGTTATACGTTTTAACAGCGGATGAACGGGAACATAGTAACCGTTCGGAACGCTATCAAGGCCATCAAATTCAACCCAATAAAACAGTTGCCTTGCTGAGAGGGAGAGGTTGGACAGTGAACTACGATGAGGGCTTGCAAAAAGTGTATCACAAGGAAGGTTACCTGGCGACGTTATTTGCCATGGCAGATTGGTTCTCTCCATCAGAGGTAGAGGCTCCCTCATTGGAATATGTTTGTTTTTATTCGTTAAAGGACGGCAAGGTGGTTCCACTGACGGATATCGATCCTGTTATTTTTAGCGAAACGATGCGGGATGTCGACCTGGTTGTTAGTGTAGCCCATGTGGGTGAAGTAGATCCTGAAGCCAGCCACAGTTCGATGCAGATGCGTGCTGCATTGGCCAAAGAGAGCGCCCGTCTGTTCAAGCTGGATAATGTGGAGATCAAAGAAAGACATATACTGGTGAAAGGCAAGTTGGGTAGTTATAGTATACATCTGGGAAGTGGTATGGTCAGTAAAAATGGATTGCAGCTATCGATAATTCCGGTTCATAGCCAACATCGCGGGCGCATGTTTCTTCCGTTTGTGGATGATGATCCTAAATCAGCCGAAATCATTTCGAAAATGCGGTTGTTAGCACAGGACGATAAAATCAAGGATCCGACCATTTTGGTACAAATCAACAAATAGCAGCACATGGAACAAGTTGTTTTGCAATTAAAACGTTTGGGAAAAAAGAAAATCCTAACCGTCCCCTTTCATGTCTCTAAAAAACCGGATACCTTGCGTGCATTAATAGAGGAGTGTGTAACGCAGGAGGTTCAGCGTTATAACAAAGAGCGTGTGGAAATTCAGTTGATTTCCTTTCTCACGCCCAGCGAAATACAGGAACAGTCTGAAAGTGGAAAGATCGGGTTTGGTGATATCGAAAACAAAACACCGGCTTATGTGAATGAAGCGCTTGAAAATGCTTTTTTGGCTTTCCAGGACGGGCTGTTTGTGGTCTTGGTCAATGATACGGAAGTTAAGCAACTAGATGATCTGCTTCATCTCAACGATAAAAGTGTAATATCGTTTATACGACTAACGTTTTTATCCGGAACGTATTGGTAAAGGGCATTGCAAAAAAGACCTGTCGAATTGCTCGGAGAGCCGGAAAGTAAAATAAATAACAAATTTAATTACCACTTAGGGGCGGCAAGACGAGGTATTGACACAGCAAGCTTAGTGATAAAATTTGATGAAACGGGAAAAGTAATTGAGTTTAAAATATGGAGAGGTTAACAAACTGTAAAATCTTTATATATAGAATCTAGCGGTTAATGAACCACATTAGGAGATTTTTTACTTTTGCAGGTAAAAGGCTATCTTTGTATAAGGTTAAGTTAAGCGTATGACTATGCAAACATTAGAAATTAAAGTTCCGGAAGAAAAAGCCCCTTTGATTAAGGCGTTGTTAAAAGAATTAGGTATCACTGTAAAAACGAAGAAGCAGAAAGAGCCGAATAAAGAAACGATTGCGGCTATGAAGGAATTGAAAGAAGGAAAGGGAAAACAATTTGAAAACGTGGAAGAACTATTCAATAGCATCTAGTTTCTCGTTATGTCTACGTTTAAACTTATAACCTCAAAAAAATTTCTGAAAGATCTTAAACTACTTAAAAAACGTTCCCCAAAAGACTTCTGCTTACTTCAAGAGGTTGTGTCAACTCTTGCTGAACACGGGCATGCGGGATTATTAAAAAAGCATAAAGCCCATAAGCTCAAAGGTAGTTATACCGGATACTGGGAATGTCATGTTAAACCGGACTTACTGTTGATTTGGGATGAAAACCAAGAAATAAGACTCCTAGAGCTTGTACGAACAGGCACACACTCCGATTTATTCAAATAAATTTTTGCAGAAAATCCTTATCTTGGATTCCTATGTCAGAAAAAAAACTGGATACTCTTGATCGTCGGGCGTGTGCGTATATATTAGAACACTATATGGAGCCCGATCTGGATCGGCACCGTATTGCTGCTGCTCTTGGCTGTTCAACCAGAAATCTGAGCCGTGCATTTGAAGGAAGTGGTGTTAAACTTCATGCGTATATCCGTTTACTTCGTCTGCATAAGGGCCGGGAATTGTTGCATAAAAGACCGCATCTCTCCATTGAACAGATTGCCGATAGATTACATTTTTCCAGTGCTAGGCACTTTGCAACCCGGTACAAAAAAGCATTCGGACTTTCTCCCGCCGAAGAACGGAAATTGATCCGTAGGAGGAAGTAAAGCGCACTATGCTTTATTATATCAGTGCTAAGTTTTGACTTATTGGTAGCTACTTTGTCTCATAGACGATAGGCTATGACCCATTGATAATATATCCTGGCTTATCGTACATATGCTATAGCTCATGGATGATATGCTATGACGCATTGGTGATGTGCTTTAGCCCATCGCGTATGTGTTTTGGTTTATTGTACATGGGTTTTGGTTCATAGGTGATATACTTTAGTTCATTGTGTATGTCTTTTGACTCATAGATGATATGCTATGACGCATTGGTGATGTGCTTTGACTCATTGCGTATATGTTTTGACTCACTGGTGATATGCTTTGGTTCATTGTGTATGTGTTTTGACTCATTGTACATCACTTTCTATCCCTGTTGTATGCAGGCGTTTTGAAATATAAAAACCCATTAGCACACTGTTAATAACGATTTTAAGCAAGGGGAACGATAAAAGAGAGATTTTTAACCTCCATATTTTAGCCAAAAAAATCAACGTTTTCGGTAGCATCAACAGAAAACGTTTTACCGAACACGCCAAAAAAACTATCTTTGTGCCTAAAATAAAGATTCTAAAATGAATATTTCCTATAATTGGCTTAAGAACTACATAAACATAGATAAAACACCGGAAGAGCTATCCTTGATTTTGACGGATATCGGACTGGAAGTAGAGTTATTAGAGACGGTGCAGAGCATCCCGGGTGGTCTAGAAGGGTTGGTTGTAGGAGAGGTGAAAACGTGCGGGCAGCATCCCAATGCGGATAAATTGAAGGTCACAACAGTAGACATTGGTGGCTCGGAGTTGTTGCATATCGTTTGCGGCGCACCCAATGTACGGGAAGGACTAAAGGTGATTGTGGCCACTGTCGGAACTTATTGCTACCCCACGAATGGAGAGCCGTTTAAAATTACGAAATCGAAGATTAGGGGAGAAGTTTCTGAAGGGATGCTATGCGGTGAGGACGAGATCGGTTTAGGAACTTCACATGCCGGAATTGTAGAGCTGAGCGCTGATGCAGTGGTAGGTTCTCGCGTGAAGGATTATTTTAATGTACAAGATGATTTTCGATATGAAATCGGTTTAACGCCGAACCGTGCAGATGCTGCGTCTCATCTAGGCGTTGCCCGTGATTTGGCTGCATATTTCCGTAAACCTTATACACTAGCTGATGTTTCCGCTTTTCAAGAAGGAAAAGACGCAGGTGTACAGGTAGAGGTAAAAGCACCTACGGCAGCCCCTCGTTATGCTGGCGTGACTATTTCCGATATCACCGTAGGAGAGTCACCCGACTGGCTGAAAGAAAAATTGAATGTCATCGGCGTGCGTCCGATCAATAATATCGTAGATATTACAAACTATATATTGCACGATTTAGGGCAACCATTGCATGCATTTGATGCTGCGAGGATTGCAGAAAATAAGGTAGTAGTACGTTATGCTAATGAAAATGAACCTTTCAAGACATTGGATGGTATAGAAAGAAAGCTTTCTTCGGAAGATTTAGTGATTGCAGACGCAGAAAAGCCGATGTGTATCGCCGGAGTTTTTGGAGGCGAGTATTCCGGTGTTAACGAAACAACAACACGTATTTTCTTGGAATCTGCTTACTTTGATGCGGTATCGGTACGTAAAACGTCGAAACGTCATGGATTAAAAACAGACTCTTCGTTCCGTTTTGAGCGCGGTACAGATCCTAATATGCCCGTATATGCGTTACAAAAAGCGGCACTGATGATTCAAGAAATTGCCGGTGGTCAGGTCGTTTCGGCTGTAACAGACAGCTATCCGGCTCCGGTTTCGCCATTTATATTCCCTGTTGATTATCGTCGGGTACGACAATTGATCGGGAAGGAAATACCAAATACCGAGATTAAAGCTATTATCGAAGCACTGGGAATCGGTATTTCGGAAGAGAGTGGTGAGGAAATTACCGTAAGCGTACCTGCTTACAAAGTGGATGTTACGCGCGAGGTAGACATCATCGAGGAGGTGTTACGTATCTACGGTTATAACAATATTGAATTAAAGCCACAGATTAAATCTTCTTTAAACACAACCGAGAAACCAGACAAGGAAGTTGTATTGAATCAAGTTGCCGATTTATTGATAGGCAATGGCTACCGCGAAATATTGAACAACTCCCTAACGAAATTATCGTTTGTGGAGGACGAACAAACAGCTGTTCGTTTGGTAAACCCATTGAGCTCGGATTTGGATACGATGCGTCAGAATTTACTGTTTTCAGCCTTGACAACCGTAGCCTACAATCAAAAGCGCAAAAGCCCGAACGCTAAGTATTTTGAGTATGGTAAAACGTATTTCAAAACGGACGAGGGATATCGCGAGCGACAGAATCTATCGTTGTGTGTAGCCGGCGATCAACTAGCGGAACAGTGGAGTTTAAAAAGTAAAAAGACGAATTTTTATCATCTGAAAGCTGCTGTTGATGCTATAGTCAAACGTTTGAATATCCAAGGAGTGCAGCTACAGGAAACGGATGGAAAGTATTTTGATTACGGATTGGATTATAAGAAAGGGCAGAAGGTTCTGGTGACGTTGGGTGCTGTCTCCGCTGGTAATCTAAAAAAAGCCGATGTGGATGGAAAGGTTTACTTTGCTCAATTTGATTGGGACCTAGTCATGAAGGTAATCCGTAAGAACACGATCAAATATAAAGAGGTGTCTAAATTTCCTGCGGTGCGACGGGATTTATCGCTGTTGATGGATGATGCGGTGACCTTTGAAGAACTTACCAGAATAGCCGCGAAAACCGAACGTAAATTGCTAAAAGAGGTTGATATTTTTGATGTCTACAAAGGTTCAGGGCTTCCGGAAGGAAAGAAATCTTATGCTTTAAGTTTTACGTTGCAGGACGAAGAAAAAACGTTAAATGACAAACAAATTGACGCCATAATTAAAAAATTAATGCTTAACTTTGAACAAGAGATTGGTGCGGTAGTGCGCTAATGGACACGTTTAACGATTAATTGCGAAAAGATTATATGGCTGGATTATCTACACAAATGAATGTTATCGTCGAGAAGACGAAGAATCTTATTCAGTTGTGCGAGGCCTTACAGGAAGAAAATGATTTGTTAAAGCTCGAAGTACAATCTTTACAAGTAGCGTTTCAGACAAGTACAGATAAAGTACATCAGCTGGAGGAAAAGGTTAAGGCTTTGGCAGTTGCAAAAACATTGGACGACTCGGAGGTAGATAAAGACGCTATAAATGAAAAAATACTTGACACAAAGCAAAAAATTAACGATTTTGTGCGAGAAATAGACAGATGTATAGGCTTATTGAAGTAGGAAGTAGAGTAAATATAGAAGCCTGTTACGTTATTTAAGCTCAAAAAACATGGGAGAAATTTCCATAAAAATAAATATCGCAGACCGTGTTTATCCGTTAAGGGTAGATACAGCAGAGGAGGAAGTGATTAGATACGCTGCGAAATTAATTAATGAAAAAATAAAGGAATTGCAGGAAAATTATGCAGTTCGTGATAAACAAGACTTGTTGTCTATGTGTGTCTTGCAGTACGCTACAGGAATGATTAAAGCAGAGCGCAACGCACAACAACATGAGGACGGATTGGAAGAGAAGGTTCACGAATTGGATGCTATATTAACGGATTTCTTTAGAAAATAAAAATATATCGTTCTTTATTTTAGAGCTTTATAACGACGAATTTGCCGCAATTAAATTCGGGTTGTCACTATTTTAAACTTAACGCTTCAATATCACGAGCGAAAACAAGATGTAGACCATTTTGCGAAAGCCATCTAGGTCATGATCAATTGCTCAAATCATGTGTAATCGAAGTTTAATAATACATGGGACCTGTTACATTTAATTGCGGTTTTTTTTTGAACAAACTAGAATAACATATATATAAACAATGGATTTAATTACTATTATTTCGATCATAGTTTCGCTTATTATAGGTGTTGTTATCGGTCGTTTTTTGTTGCAGGCAGTCTTCAAAAAACAAGAACAGACGGCACAGGAGAAAGCGGAGCGTATTATTAAAGAGGCTGAACAACAAGCCGAGCACCACAAAAAACAACGTAATTTAGAGGCAAAAGAGAAGTTTCTGCAACTAAAAGCGGAACACGAAAAAGAAGTTAGCCAACGTAATAGTGCCGTAGCACAAAAAGAAAATACGATTCGGCAGAAAGAGCAGTCGCTAAATCAAAAATTAGAAAGTCTTAATCGGGAAAAGCAAGAATTAGACAACAAAAGCAAGAAGCTTGACCATTTGATTGAACTCAACGAGAAAAAATCGGAAGAAGTAGATCAATTGAAGAACCAACACATCAAACAGTTGGAAACAATTGCTGGTTTGTCTGCCCAAGAAGCTCGGGAACAGTTGGTCAACTCGCTGCGTGAAGAAGCGCGTTCGCAAGCTATCATGCAAATCAAGGATATCGTAGATGAAGCGAAATTGACAGCTTCCAAAGAAGCGAAAAAAGTAGTCATCCAGACGATTCAACGAACAGCAACGGAATCTGCTATTGAAAATACGGTATCTATTTTCAACATAGAAAATGACGAAATAAAAGGCCGTATTATTGGTCGTGAAGGACGAAATATTCGTGCTTTGGAAGCGGCGACGGGTGTGGAAATCATTGTGGACGATACGCCGGAAGCGATTATATTGTCCGGATTCGATCCAGTGCGCCGTGAGATCGCTCGTTTGTCGTTACACAGATTAGTTACTGATGGACGTATTCACCCTGCTCGAATCGAAGAGGTTGTGGCGAAGACACGTACACAGATTGAAGATGAAATTGTTGAAATTGGCGAACGTACGGCAATCGATTTAGGTATACATGGTCTTCATCCGGAGTTGATAAGGATGGTTGGTCGAATGCGTTATCGTTCTTCTTACGGACAGAATCTGTTGCAACACTCGCGTGAAGTGGCCAACTTTGCGGCGACGATGGCGGCAGAACTTGGCTTAAACGTAAAACATGCTAAACGGGCAGGTCTTCTACACGATATCGGAAAAGTGCCTGACGACAATCCGGAATTGCCACACGCTATTTTAGGTATGCAATTGGCAGAAAAATACAAGGAACACCCGGATGTTTGTAATGCTATTGGCGCACACCACGATGAAATAGAGATGACTTCCTTGATTTCGCCTGTTGTCCAGGCATGTGATGCGATTTCGGGTGCGCGTCCTGGTGCACGTCGCGAAGTGGTAGAAAGCTATATTAAGCGTTTGAAAGAACTGGAAGAGCTTGCTCTTTCTTATCCTGGAGTGGAAAAGACGTTCGCTATTCAAGCGGGCCGCGAATTGCGCGTCGTCGTCGAATCAGAGAAAGTTTCTGATGCCCAGGCAGAGATTCTGGCAGCGGATATATCCAACCGTATCCAAACAGAGATGACGTATCCGGGCCAAGTCAAAGTAACGGTTATTCGCGAAACCAGGTCGGTTGCCTATGCGAAATAGTTAATTGTTAAATAGATCAAAAGTATAGCTGCCTCGAAAAGGCAGCTTTTTTTGTCTTCCCCCCAAATTCCTTATTTTTGGATAAATACCAGCTTATGCAAATTCTTGTAGTAGAAGACGATAATCGAATCAGTAATTTTCTGGTGAAAGGATTGGAAGAGTGCGGTTATCTGGTCACTTTATGTAAAAATGCGGAAGATGTATTAAAACAATACATCAATATCGAGTGGGATTTAATTATTTTGGATATTATGTTGGCCGATATGGATGGCGTACAGCTTTTACAAGCCTTGCGTTATAAAAAAGTATATACGCCTATCCTGATGCTAAGTGCGTTGAACAGCGTGCAGGACAAAATATCCGCATTGGACTATGGGGCTGACGATTACTTAACCAAACCTTTTCATTTTGATGAACTGATCTCCCGCGTTCGGGCGCTTACACGTAGGCGGCAATATGAGCAATTAGAAACACCGAAAGCCGAGTTGCAATTTGGGCAATTACAAATTAACCGGGAGCAATATAAAGTGACATTAGCAGGGCAGCACGTAGAGTTATCTCCTCGAGAATATAAGTTACTTATTTATCTGGTCGAAAACATAGGGAAGACCGTAAGTAGGGTACAGATATTAAATGCGGTGTGGGGTATTACGTTTGATAATCATACAAACGTTGTGGATGTATATATATCCTATCTACGGAGCAAAATTGAAAGGGAGGATATGAAATATATCTTTACAGTAAAAGGTGTAGGTTATATGTTTAAAGGTTAGTGATATGAAGTTAAAGCACAGGCTGTCTCTATATGCTGTTGTAATATTTGGTGTCATTATGCTGATTTTCTCCGTCGTGATCTACTTTTCGTACTATGCGCAGATGGAACGAAAAGAACGTCAATCGTTAGAAAGCAAATCACTATTGGCCGCGATTTACTACCTGGAACAGGATGAATTGTCATTTTTGGAGCATGCTAATGTAAAAAGCCAATTGCATCGGACGATTTCGAGACAGAATATTGTCGTATTTGACAGTCTAGATCAGGTGTTTAACGGGGACATGTCGACGACCGAACAGATTTCTCCTGATTTTTTAGCCGAGGTACGTCGTGTCGAAAATGGTTTTTTCAAGACGGACTCTTTTTTCTACAATGGCATTTTTTATCGGGACAATCAAGGGGATTTTGTTGTCGTCACCCGCGAGCCGAAAGACGCATTTAATGCGCAGATGCTCTCCCTCTTTCACATCCTTATTGCTGTTTTCCTATCCGGTGTAGCGTTCATCTTTCTATTCTCCAGGTATTTAAGTCATATTGCCTACCAGCCTATTATCAAGATTATAGATCAGATCCGGGAAAGGGATAGTAAAAACTTTAATAAACCGCTATCGCTGACTAAAACGTATGCTGAAATCGAAGATTTGGTAAAAACCTACAATCATTTTGTAAAGCGCATTGCGGAGACATTCAATGTACAGAAGAACTTCATCGACTATGTCTCGCATGAGTTGCGTACGCCTATAACTGCCTTGCTAGGTACCCTTGAAGTGACGGAGAGCAAGCCGCGCTCAGTCGAAGAATATAAAAATACTATTGCCCAATTAGAGCAATATACATTGGATTTGCAGGATACGCTCGAACAAATGATGCTCCTCTCCGGCGCGAAGACCAACTTCGAGTTACTATCCACTCGTGTGGACGAGGTGATGTGGCAGGTGATAGAGAATATGATACTTTATCACGAAGCACGTATTGAGGTGGATATCCAGGTGAAAAACAATAGCCTGCTAACGGTGGATGGGAACGATAAATTGTTGGAGCTTGCTTTCGGAAATATATTGGAAAATGCCATTAAATATTCGGATAACCAAGTGGTTCGTGTTCTTTTTCAGGAACAAGACGGTAAACTGGTTATGGCAATCATCGATCAAGGAATCGGCATTCCAGAAAATGATATACAGTATATTCTACAGAATTTCTATCGCGCGGACAATGCGCGAAAATATCAGGGAAAAGGTATAGGCTTATCGATGGCAAATATTATTTTTACATTGCATCATATCGAAATGAATATTCTATCGAGCGAGAAGGGGACGACCGTCCAATTGTATTTCTAATCAAACTCTAATCTACCTTAAAGTTTACCTTAATATTGTCCGCCTAACTTTGCCGGAAATAGATTTGAGGTGAGATTTTACATCGTTATTTTATTCTTTTTCGTTGCATCGCTTAGCAGGGCGCAATCCTATAGCCTGGCACAACTGGAGGCAAGCTTCTTGAAGGAAAACTACTTATTGTTGGCAGCGAAATTTGATGTCAGCAAGGCAGAAGCAGAGATTGTGCAGGAAAAGGTGTGGGCAAATCCTAGTTTAGCAGTTAGTGAGGTAAATCTTTGGGCGAATGCGGGTAGTGAAACGTTATCTCCTCTTTTTGGAAGTTACGGTAAAACCCAGCAAGTGTCTGTAGAATTGGAGCAATTAGTTGAAACAGCCGGTAAACGAAAGAAACGGGTTGCCATCAAACGATTGGAACATCGTATGGCCGTCTACGAATTTGAAGAACTCGTCCGGGAATTAAGAAAGGAGCTTCGCCAACATTTCCATCATCTGGCAACCCTAAAACATAGCCAAACCCAACTCGTCGATATGGTGAAGTTATTTCAGCAATTGGAAAAACAATACCAACGGCAGGTTCAGCAGGAAAATGTGTCCAAAGCAGACTATAATCGTGTACATAACGAATTGTTGCGTATGCAAAAAGATCTGGCAGAGCTAGAAGCAGATGCCGAAGCGGGTTTATCCACCTTGCGCGTGCTGACGGGGATAAACGATTTGGAAATAGAGAAGCTATCGGTGGCGGAGTCATTTGTAAGCCGCACCCTGTTGGTGCCTAAAGATATAACCAATTTGATTGCTGAGCAAAATATCGGTATTAAAAAGCAGTCCACGGCAATCGAAATGGCGAAACAGCACCTGGAACTTGAAAAAGCACAACGAACACCAGACGTAACGCTACAACTGGGATATGACCGTGGTGGGAATATTATGCAAGATTTTATTGGTTTGGGAGTACAAGTGGATTTGCCTGTTTTTAACAGAAACAAAGGAAATATACAGAAAGCTAAACACCAGATAGATCAAGAGCATCTCACGTATACGGCGTTGCAACGGGAGTTGGAACAAACGGTATTGCGCTGTAGAAATCAACTTTTGAAATACGAAAACGTATTAAATCAGTGGACTGACGGAATGGAAGAAGGACAGGATGGTATGATAGATAATTACCGTAAACATTTGGAGAACCGTCAAGTCACATTAATGGAATTTATGGATTATGTGCAATCTCACCGGGAAGCAAGAGCAGCATTTCTGGACTTGTGGCAAGATTACAACAACACGTTCGAGGAGCTACAATATCTAATCGGTAAGGATTTTTAAGAAGTTATGAGGAAGATAATTTATGGGCATATCATCGGGATATGTTGTGCATTAATCTCGTGTACGCCTAAAGCAGATGAGAAGCGGTCGGAAGTAGAAAAACCAGCAACGTTTTGTATGAATGCAGGTTTACGTCAATCGACAGAGATTATTGCTGTAGAAGAGCGTCCGGTTACAGAGCAGTTGACGTTATCGGGAAAGATAGAGTACAACGAAAATGATATGGTAGCGTTTCGTAGCCTACTATCGGGCGTGGTAGACAGGGTCGGTTTTGAGTTGGGCGACCAAGTGCACAAAGGACAAGTTTTGGCAACGATAAAATCTACCCAGATTCAGGAACTTTATCAACAACAGCGATATCAACAAAATCAAATTAGCTTGTTGGAAAAACAAGTTAAAAGTAAAAAGGAACTTGCTGCAGACGGACTGTTAGCGGCACCGGATGTCCTTGCTGCTGAACATGAATTGGAAAGTGCTGTGATAGAGCTCGATAGAGTTGCCGAAAGTTTATCGCTTTATAGAGCGGCAGGAAAAGATGCCTTTCATATTCTCGCACCAAAGGATGGTTACATTATTCAAAAATCGATCAGTCCGGGTCAAAATGTGACCGAGGACAGCGCACCCCTGTTTTCGATTTCCAATTTGAAAGAGGTATGGGTAATGGTGAATATATATGCTAGCAATTTACGTCATGTCGCACTAGGCAATCCTGTGAAAGTTCGTACGGTAGCCTATCCAGATAAGTTTTATACCGGAAAAATAGATAAAATATACAATGCCTTTGATGATAACGAACATGTGCTCAAAGCGCGGGTTGTATTGGCAAATCCCCAATTGGATTTAATGCCGGGGTTGAGTGCGGATATTATTATTGACTTAAAAAATAAGAAAGGAAACGCATTTGCGATTCCAAACACCGCGAAAGTATTTAGCAATAACAAAGAATATGTCGTCGTATATCGGGACAGTTGTGATATGGAAATAAGACCTATATCGACTGTGGGGCTTAACGAGGAGTATACCTTTATAAAGGAAAAATTAAAGCCAAATGAGCGGGTCGTCGGCTCAAACGCTTTGCTAATATTTGAGCAGCTGAATAAATAAAAAATGAAGAAGCTAGTACAAAGCATCGTTACTTTTTCGTTGCAGCATACCACGTTGGTCCTATTTGCTGTAATGGTATTGTTGTTTGGTGGTATTTATGCGCTGCGTCATACAGCGGTAGAGGCTTTTCCGGATGTCACCAATACACGCGCCCGTGTCATTACGCAATGGGCGGGACGTAGCGCGGAGGAAATGGAGAAGTTGATTACCTTGCCCATTACCAAGGAACTGAATAGTATTCCCCGCAAATCCAATGTACGGTCTATTTCACTGTTCGGGCTGTCGGTCGTCACCGTTCAGTTTGAAGATGGGGTTGACGATTTCTATGCGCAACAATACGTATCCAGCAAATTAGCAGGTGTGGATTTACCGGAAGGAACAAGTACCGAAATAGAACCACCCTCTGGAGCAACGGGGGAAATCTTTCGATATGTGATCAAAGGCGACTTGCCCATTAAAGAAATAACCGCTTTACAGGACTGGGTTATCGAACGCGAGCTGCTCAGTGTTCCCGGTGTCGCGGATATTGTCAGTTTCGGGGGAGAGGAGAAAATTTATGAAATCAAGATTCATCCTGCGGAACTGAAAAATTATGATTTATCGCCTTTGGATGTGTATGACGCCGTATCAAAATCCAATATCAACGTGGGAGGCGATGTCATCGAGCAAGGCGATCAAGCGTATGTGGTGCGTGGCGTAGGCTTATTGGATAAACTGGAAGATATTGGTAATATCACCATTAAGCTCAACGGCTCGACACCGATATTGATAAAACATGTAGCCGATGTGGATATTTCCCATAAGCCGCGTTTAGGACAGGTCGGACTCGGGGATGAAGATGATTTGGTACAAGGGATTGTGGTCATGCTTCGTGGCGAAAATCCATCGGAAGTTATTACCCATCTGAAGACTAAGATAGAAGAACTAAATCAACGGACATTACCGGAAGGCGTGCGGATCGAATCGGTAATCGATCGTACGCATTTGGTCGATAATACCGTCCGTACCGTTTCCCATAACCTAATAGAAGGTATTTTACTGGTTTCTTTAATTGTTTTTATCTTTCTGTACAATTGGAAATCAACCTTTATCGTAGCTTCTGTCATTCCTTTGTCTTTCCTCTTTGCCATCATTATGTTAAAGATTCAAGGGTTACCGGCAAACTTGATTTCCATGGGATCCCTGGATTTTGGTTTGTTGTTAGAAGGGACGTTAGTTATCGTAGAGACAGTATTCGTTGCCCTGGCGGGTTTATCACATCGTGTCGGACCGGAGCGTTTTGCGAAAATGAGTAAGCTCGGTGTCATCAAAAAAAGCGCGGGAAGCGTTGCATCGTATATCTTTTTTGCGCTCGTTATTCTGATTGTCGCATTGCTTCCGATTTTTTCCTTCCAAAAAGTGGAGGGGAAAATGTTTACGCCATTGGCATTTACATTGGCATATGCTTTATTGGGATCGTTGATTCTGAGCTTGACTTATGTACCCGCCATGTGTAAACTTTTGTTTACTAAACATATTGAAGAACGCGAGAATATCGTGACCCGATTTTTCCAACGAACCATTTTTGACTTGTTTAAAACGAGTTTTCGCTATAAAAAGACGACCATCGGTATTTTTCTAGGTATTTTGATCGTTTGTTTACTCAAATTTTTGCATTACGGCTCGGAGTTTCTACCTAAACTGAACGAGGGTGCAATCTATATTCGTGCAACATTACCTAATAGCGTCAACCTCCGCGAATCCACCAGACTAGCGAATGAAATGAAAGCGATCATGGAAAAGGGATGCGAGGAGATTGATTTTGTATTGACCCAAACTGGACGGCCAAATGATGGAACGGATCCAACGGGTTTCTTTAATATTGAGTTTAATGTGCAATTGAAAGATGAGAAGCAATGGGAACGGAAGGTGAAAAAAGACGATATTATACAGGAATTGCGGGAGAAGCTCGCACATTATCCGGGTATAAATTTCGGTTTCAGCCAACCAATACAAGATAATGTGGAGGAATTTGTCGCGGGCGTGAAAAGTTCATTGGTGATTAAAATATTTGGTGATGATTTGTATGATCTGGAAGACTATGCGGATCAAGTTGCTTCTGCTATCGGAAAAGTACATGGTATCACGGATATTAATGTTTATAAAAATATCGGATTGCCGGAATTGCGCATTCAGCTCCATGACTCGGAAATGGCAAAATATGGACTGTTTACTGCCGATGTACAAGCGGTCGTGGCGATGACGATAGGTGGACAGGCAGCCACGAAATTTTATGAAGGAGATAGACAGTTTGATATTGTGCTGCGTTTCGACGAACATTATCGTGATACGCCGGAAAAGATCAAGAACATTTTAATTCCGAGCAGTAATGGCCGTGGTATTCCTTTACAGGAGATTGCTACGATCAGTTATGAAACGGGCGCTGCTTTTATCTACCGCGAAGGGAATAGTCGGTATATTGGTATTGGGTTCAGTATCGACGGACGCGATTTGGGCAGCACAATTGCGGAAGCGAAACATGTCGTAGAACAGGAGATTTCTTTGCCTAAAGAAAATTACATGGAATGGGCGGGCGAGTTTGAAAGTAAGGAGCGGGCAGCAAAACAGCTATCACTGGTTGTCCCGATCAGCCTCGCGCTGATACTGTTGTTGCTCTATTTCAACTTTGGGAACTTCAAAGACACGTTGGTGTCTTCTTTAACGTTAGCGTTTGCATTTATTGGTGGATTTGTTTCATTATGGGTCACGGGCACTATCTTTGGTATCTCGGCAGGAATCGGTTTCATTATCTTATTTGGTGTTGCTACGATTGATGGTATTGTGTTAATCGGCGTGATACGAGATAATCTCCGTCAACGGATGGAACTTTTGCCGGCTATTTATGCCGGTGTTAAAAGTCGGATACGCCCGGTGGTTATGATTGCGCTAATGGGCTCGATGGGATTGTTACCGGCTGCCATGTCCACGGGTATGGGATCAGAAATCCAAAAACCACTCGCTATTATGATTGTAGGCGGATTGCTGATCTGTCTGCTCTTGAGTTTTACAGTGCTGCCGGTGATTTTTTATTGGATGAATAGGAAATGACAGGGCGTAAAAGAAATTCTGTACCTTTGGAGGCATGAACAAAAAACAGAAAAAGACCGTTGGAACACCAAAGTTTGAAAGACCGGTAGACCGTATTTTCTACGAAATGGATCAAACATTTGCAACGGGCAATAAAATCGTATACGCCGTATTTATTGCTTTAGCGTTCTTTGGTGTAATGGGGTTGATCTGGATGATTCCATTCCCTAAGCTGGGTTTCTTGGTTCGTATGAATATGGATACCTTCTTGAACTGGGGATCTTTCTATATCGCCGTTATTATCTATTTGTATTTGCGGCTGGCTCCTACGTTATCGTATGCTATGCTTTTCACCATAGGGGTGATGAGTTTCTGCATTGTTCAGTTGGAATATGTAGAACGCGATGGTGGCCCTGCGGTGTGGCTAGTTTGTACAGTGCTTACCCTTATTGGCATTGTAGGGGCTTCTCTTCAAGCGAAAAAAGAACCCACAGAGATTCCACCGATAGCTATTTGGCGCTTGTTAACGATTGGCCCGATTTGGCTTTGGTCTAAAATTTTCGCTTTGTTCAAAATAAAATACTAACAACATATTTTTCCATTATTTTTTTTGTTTTATCAGCTACGAGTCAATATATGTTTATATAAAAACATAATCCGTAAATTTGGCGTATTATAGAATAGGTAACTTTATCTCAAATTTAAAAGAGCACAGTTATGTTAAAAGGATTTTTTAATGTTCCTACGCCAGTTAATGAGCCCGTTAATTCGTATGCTCCTGGTACAAAGGAAAAAACTTTGTTGGAAGCAGCTATAAAAGAAGCAAGAGGACAAGAGAAGGATATTCCGATGTATATTGGAGGAGAAGAAGTGCGCACTGGAAATAAAGCGAAGTTGACACCTCCCCACGACCATCAACATGTTTTGGGATACTATCATGAAGGTACAAAAAATCATGTGGAAGATGCTATCGACGCGGCACTGGCTGCAAAAGAGAAATGGGAAAACCTTCCGTGGGAGCAACGTGCTGCTATCTTTTTAAAAGCGGCGGAATTGGTTTCTACTAAATATCGTTACAAAATTAATGCAGCCACGATGTTAGGGCAATCTAAAAATGCTTACCAAGCTGAAATTGATTCTGCCTGTGAACTGGCCGATTTCTTGCGTTTCAATGTGGCATATATGACCGAAATCTATAGCCAACAACCTCCTGCGAATGCAAAAGGTGTTTGGAATAGGGTCGAGCAACGTCCGTTGGAAGGATTTGTTTTTGCATTGACACCATTCAACTTCACAGCGATTGCCGGTAACTTACCTTCTTGTGTAGCGATGATGGGAAATGTGGTAGTATGGAAACCTTCCAATACACAGATTTATTCGGCAAATGTAATTATGGAGGTCTTTATCGAAGCAGGCCTTCCTAAAGGTGTGATAAATTTAGTATATGTTTCTGGTCCGGATGCAGGTGATGTTATCTTTAAACATCCGGATTTTGCAGGTATTCATTTCACCGGTTCGACGGGTGTTTTCCAAAATATATGGAAAACAATAGGAGAAAATATTCATCGTTATAAAACATATCCACGTATTGTAGGGGAGACAGGCGGTAAGGATTTTATCTTAGCACATCCATCGGCCGATATTGCGGTACTAAACACAGCATTAGTTCGTGGTGCATTTGAATTTCAAGGACAAAAATGTTCCGCTGCTTCGCGTGCTTATATTCCACAGTCGTTGTGGAGTGATCTCCGCACACGTATGGAGAAAGATATACAGTCCTTTAAAATTGGTGGAACAGAAGATTTTAGTAATTTTATCAATGCCGTTATTGATGAAAAAGCATTTGATAAGATTACATCTTATATAGACCGTGCAAAAAGCTCCGCTGATGCGGAAGTCGTTATCGGTGGACAGTATGATAAATCGAAAGGTTATTTTATCCATCCTACTGTAATTTTGGCTAAAAAAGCAGATTACGAGACAATGAGTGAAGAGTTGTTTGGTCCGGTATTGACAATTTATGTTTATGAAGATGATAAATGGGAAGAAACGCTGGAATTGGTCGATAAGACCTCTATTTATGCGTTGACCGGTTCCATTATTTCACAATGTCGTTATGCGATTGACGAGGCTACTTACGCATTGCGGAATGCGGCTGGCAATTTCTATATTAACGATAAATGTACAGGAGCAGTAGTTGGACAACAACCATTTGGTGGAGCAAGAGGTTCCGGCACAAACGACAAAGCAGGTTCGATGATCAACTTATTACGTTGGGTTTCTCCACGTACCATTAAGGAAACATTCCATCCGGAAACAGATTACCGTTATCCTTTCTTAGGTTAATTATTATATCGGGTGTGTTTAAAACGGTGTCAGGTTCGTTTTTAGGCACACCCTGTTTTATCATGAAGAGTTCCGAGCATAGAAAACCAATTGAATTTACGGTGCCTGTACGGGGTGACGAAGCTTTCTATGTCATGGATAACACCGGTACTAATTTCTACGAGTATTACCATCGGCATCGGGAGTTTCAAATCACTTATATTGTTGAAGGTGGAGGGGCTTTTATGTTGGGAAACTTGATACGTCCCTGTCTGGAAAATCAAATATTTCTTATCAAACCCAACGATCCTCATTTGTTTTTTAAAGATGATCGCATTACAACACCGTCCAAAATACATGTTATTCATCTTTTTTTCTCTTTAGAAAAGCTACGTCCGTTTTTTGACATGACGGAAATGCAGGCAATCAAATCTCTTTTTTATAATTTGGACGCCAGCAAACTTTTACCGGAGCAGTTTGCCGAATCTTTAAAAGAATTATTTTTAACACTGGATAGGGAAAGTGGTTCATCTAAACTAATTAATGTAATCCAAATATTTAGGGCATTGGTGGCTCGTGAAGATCATTTTATATCCATGTATTCCGGTTTGAGTAAGGTGAATTTTCAAGACGCGGACGGTCTTCGCATTAATACAGTCATTAAATATGCCATTGAAAATTATAAAAGAAATATATCTATCGAAGAAGTTTCAGCGCTCATCTACCTAACGCCTACTGCTTTTTGTAAGTTTTTTAAAAAGCATACCCAAAAAACATTTGTTTCTTTTCTCAACGAAATACGTATTGAAAGTGCCTGTCAGCTATTTGTTAATAATAAAGTAGAGGGCATTGCTGAAACCGCGTATCAATGTGGATTTAATACGGCTGTTCATTTCAATAGAGTATTTCTGCATGTCATGAAAGTTTCTCCTAAAGAGTTTATCGCGACGCACACCCGAAAAGGATAGTCACGGAATATAGTTTGTTTTAATAAAATGCATACCCAATTTTAGAAAATTGGATATGTATTTTTGGGAATATGTGTTAAGGTTTTTCCGATGACCCTGTTCGTTTAAGAATCATGACCGCTTCATATTGATTTGTATCATAATGAGGTGGTTCGATTGTTAAATTGGTAGGATAGGGTTTTGATTTATCGAAAAAATAAATTTTCGTCATGCTGCCGTAATCATTGGTGGGAAACATATCTGCGCAGGCGTCATATTTTGCGTTTGCCATATCGCCCACAGTCACCGCATAAACACGCATAATACCGCCTTTATTCTGTTCGTTTCGAACGAATGCTACTTCCTCAAAATCACCCGGTAAATCGTTAATGGATGGTTGGTTATAAGCCTCCCAGATTCCATATCCCAAAAGAACGATTAAACCGACAGCAATTATCCAGAATTTTCTTTTTCCTTTCATCTGTATTGTTGGGTTCGTTATAAGTTTATGGTAATACCCAATAATGTATAAAACTCTTTCAAAATAGCTTGATGTCCTGGCCAAGCCGGTGAAGTAACTAGGTTGCCATCTACAATGGCTTGGTCTGCCGGGATATTTTTCCATGTTCCGCCTGCCAGCTCAATATCAGGACCGACTGCGACATAAGCGGTGAGGGTTCTGCCTTCCAACACCCGAGCAGTTGTCAATACTTGAATACCATGACAGATCGCTGCCACCGGTTTATTTTGCTCGAAGAAATGTTTAGTGATTTCAATGACGCGATTGTTTAACCGGATATATTCTGCGGAGCGTCCACCTGCGATATATAATCCATCGTAATCCTCCACGTGGATACTATCAAAATCTTTGTTGATAGCAAAATTGTGTCCGCGTAATTCTTTATAGGTTTGGTCACCAGTGAAGTCATGGATGGCGGTTGGAACGGTATCACCACTTTTACGGTCGGGCGCGACAGCATCAACTTTTATCCCAACGGATTCCATTGCCTGGAAAGGAACCATGGCTTCATAATCCTCTACATAATCACCTACTAATAATAATACTTTCTTTGCCATAATAATATATTTTATAAGTTACCTGTTTTAATCAAGCTTTTGCTTTAGTATTCTTTTTGTTTTTCGGACTTTGGCCTCCAGCTGACTTCTGTATGTTACATTAGTAACGCCTTTACCATCTTCGAAGTTTTCGGAGAACTGAGGTAGGCTAAATATTTCCAAAATATCGGCTCCATCTTTTGCTAAACGATTTGCAGCGATATCTAATACGCTTTGTCCACCGCGTTTTCCGTTACTGGTTGCCATAATAAAAAGTGGTTTACCATTATAGATTTTGCGTCCGGGAATCCTGGACACCCAGTCGGTAATATTCTTATATGCAGCGCTGTAATTTCCGTTATGTTCTGCAAAGGAAACGAGAATAAAGTCTGCTTCGTCTATCTTTTTAGCCAAATCATAAGCTGTTGAAGGTATCCCATCTGTTTTTTCGCAATCCTCGGAAAAAAGAGGTGCCTCGAAATCATGAAGATCTATTATTTCTATAACGTCATTGGGCTCCTTGTAGTATTTGCTAACACTGGTTACAAACTTTTTATTAATTGATGTCGAGCTGTTGCTTGCAGCGAATGCTAAAATGTTCATTAAAATGAGATGTTTTAGAGCATAAATTTAATGATTATTTTTTTAGTGTTAGACCATACAGATTTCATATAAAAAGTTATGTTTGTAGGTATAGTTTTAAATTTTGATGATCAGACAAAAACGAGTAACAAATAAACAATACTTATTATCCTATATAACGAGTATTTTGATGCTCATATGTGGCGGATCCCTGCATTTCAGTTATGCATATAATGATAAACGGACGGATAGCCTTCAACTAGTTGTCGATAGCGTACTGACCATTTTTAAGAATGATCAACCGTTACTTACTTACCATTTTAATACGGTTTATCCGCCGAAAGGACAGGATAGTAGCTATCAACGCAGCGGTTTTATCCATCCGATCTATACCTTAAAGGGGCATCAGCTCACGCGGATACAGCCGAGTGATCATTATCATCATTATGGTATTTGGAATCCTTGGACGCATACGTTATATAAGGGAGATACCGTTGATTTTTGGAATCTTTATAAAAAGACAGGAACGGTTCGTTTTGTTCGGTTGCTAGATCATAAAGTCAATGCTCGGGAAGCAACTTATACAGTACTACACGATCATGTGGTCTTTAAAGCGGATGGACGTGAAGAAGTAGCGCTTCATGAGTGGCAGACGGTTAACGTCCATTTGCCGGAGGGGCAGCATAATTATTATTGGATTGACATCAGTATCAAAATGCGCTGTGCTACGTCGAGTCCGTTACGATTGCTTACTTACCGATATGGTGGTCTGGGATGGCGAGCAGTAGCATCCTGGAATGCTAGTAACAGCGACGTGTTGACTTCGGAAGGGAAAACGTGGGAAAACACAGATGGTAGTAGAGCACGTTGGTGTATGGTACAGGGACAGCTATTACCAAATGGATATGGTGGTATGGCTATTTTATCCCATCCCGAGAATTTTAATCACCCCGAACCTTTACGTATCTGGGACCGTAATGCTAATGGTGGAAAAGAAAATGTATTCATCAATTTTTCTCCGACGAAAGATCGGGATTGGCTTTTGGAACCCGATTATACTTATACACTTAACTATAGGCTGTTTGTATTTGATGGCCAGCAAGATGCAGCACAGATCGAAAAGGAATGGTGGAATTTTGTGAATGAAAAAAGCACCCAACGATAAGTTGGGTGCTGACTATATTAATGGAGGTTAGTAGCGCTGAATTTTTATTATCGCAAGAATAACAACTCTCTCAATTTTGGAAGCGGCCATTTATTATCGTCGATAATTTTTTCCAATTTGTTTACGTGATAACGAATCTCGTCAAAATAAGGTTTGACCACCTCATCGTAAGCAATGGCAAGTTCACGTATATCTTCGATGGTATTGGCACGTTTACGAGCTTGACGCATCTCTTCCGCTTTTTCCAAAATCAGATTGGTATGTTTTGAGATACGCTCTACTAAATTGATCTGAGAACTATATGATTCTTTAGGCAAACCTAAGTCTTTCAAACCTTTTACGTTCTCAATAAGCTCATTTTGGTAAATAAAACATACCGGTGCAATCTGGCTGGTTACGACTTCACCGATTACACGCGCTTCGATTTGAAGTTTCTTAAAGAAGTTCTCCAACAAAATCTCATGGCGTGCTTCTGACTCACGTTTTGTATAAATACCTAATTTTTCAAATAACGTGAGGTTTTCCTCTTTAACATATACATCTAACGCTTTAGGCGTTGATTTGATATTCGAAAGCCCACGAGCTTCCGCTTCAATCGCCCATTCTTCACTATATCCGTTACCTTCAAAACGAATCGCTTTAGATTCTTTGATATATTTCCGGATGACGTTAAGCAGTGCTAAATCTTTTTTAGTGCCTTTTTTAATCTGTTTATCTACTTCTGTTTTAAACTCGATAAGTTGGTTAGCAACGATAGCGTTGAGTACAATCATCGGTAACGCGGAGTTTGCAGAAGAACCAACAGCACGGAATTCAAATTTATTTCCAGTAAAAGCAAAAGGCGAAGTACGGTTACGATCCGTGTTGTCCAGTTTCAAATCTGGGATTTTTGGAATGCCGTGCCATAAGTTGGCATCGTTTTTCACTTTTTTCGCTACACGGGCTGATTCTACTTCTTCCAGGATCTCATCTAGTTGAGAACCTAAGAAGATAGATATAATCGCTGGCGGAGCTTCATTTGCACCTAAACGATGGTCATTACTATGGCTGGCGATGGAAGCGCGAAGTAAATCAGCATGTTCATAGACGGCTTTAATTGTATTGACGAAAAAGGTCAAGAACATCAAGTTGTTTTTCGGCGTTTTGCCTGGCGAAAGTAAGTTAATACCTGTGTTGGTAATCAATGACCAGTTGTTATGTTTACCTGATCCGTTGATTCCGCTGTATGGTTTTTCGTGTAGTAATACTTTAAAGTGATGACGAACGGCGACTTGTTCCATCAGGTTCATCAACAGCTGATTGTGGTCGATAGCCAAGTTGATTTCCTCGTACATAGGAGCACATTCGAATTGAGAAGGAGCTACTTCATTGTGTCTGGTTTTCAATGGAATACCAAGCTTTAGTGCCTCGTTCTCTAAATCGACCATATAGGCTAATACACGCTCTGGAATGGCACCAAAATAATGGTCTTCCAGTTGCTGTCCTTTTGCGGACAGATGCCCAAAAAGGGTACGACCTGCAATTTGAAGATCCGGACGTGCATGGAATAACGAAAGATCGACTAGAAAATACTCCTGTTCGATACCCAATGAAGCATTAACTTTCGTTACGGATTTGTCAAAATACTGCACAACATCGGTAGCAGCTTTATCGACGGCTGCTACGGCTTTTAGCAAAGGTGCTTTATAATCTAAAGATTCGCCTGTATAAGAAACAAATACCGTGGGGATACATAACGTTTTGCCCGCTGCTGTTTCGAAGATAAAAGCAGGAGAAGAAGGATCCCAAGCGGTATAACCGCGAGCTTCAAATGTATTACGGATACCACCACTCGGAAACGAGGATGCATCCGGTTCTTGTTGTGCAAGGGCATCACCTGTAAATTTCTCGATAGCTTCCCCATTATCATCAGGTTCAAAGAAAGCGTCGTGTTTTTCAGCTGTACTTCCTGTCAATGGCTGAAACCAGTGGGTGTAATGTGAGGCACCATTACTGATAGCCCATGTTTTCATTGCTTGAGCAATCTGGTCGGCGAGTTCCCTTGAAAATTTTGTGCCCTCATCAATGACCTGAAGAAGTTCTTTATACGTACTTTTGGAAAGATGATCTCGCATCTTCGCAATAGTGAAGACATTCTTTCCGTAGATACTCGTTGGTCTTAATGATTCTACTTTTTCCATATCCTCCATTGGACGAGATATGGCTAATTCTGCTGCTTTAAATCTAGGGCTTGACATTTTTTTTATAATATTTTTATAGTTTCGGTTGATTTTTCGGTGTAAAATTACGTTTATTTTTGTAAATGAAAGTAAAAAATGAAAAAAAATAAAGATATTTTGTCTTTTGATGGTTGTAATAATGAATAATGCAACTTTTTTAGTGAAGTTTCATTATTATTTTTGTTTTTTTTAGGTTTTTATTCAAATCCCCAGTCTATTCCTTTGTGTTTTGCCGGAACTCCATGTTCAATCCACGGAGCAGTAGGTTTGCCTTTGAGGAAGTGGTCGAAGAATTGAGCTTGCCGGATTTGAATGTCTTTTCGGTTTTGCCTTTTCATAAGATTATGTTCGTCTCCATTATAGTTTAACAGCCACACTGGTTTCTGTAATCGTCGTAATGCCGTAAACATCTCGATGCCTTGATACCAGGGAACTGCGCCATCACTATCATTGTGCATAATCGCAACAGGTGTCGTTACCCGATCTAAAAAGAATAATGGTGAATTTTCGATATAGCGGTCACGGTCCTCCCACAACGTTTTTCCGATGCGTGATTGTGTTCGTTCGTATTGGAATTGTCTGGACATACCACTTTGCCAACGGATACCGCCATACGCAGATGTCATATTGACAACCGGTGCTCCACTCCACGCCGCCGCATACATATCCGTCCGCGTAATTAGATGCGCCACTTGATAACCGCCCCAGCTTTGTCCTTGAATAGCCATTTTAGTGGAGTCAACCCAAGGATGCTGCGCTAAATAACGCATGCCAGAATTTACATATTCCTCTGCGGATTTTCCCGGGTAGCCTATTTCATAGCGTATATCTGGCGCAAATACCAAATATTCGTTACTTACATAATAAGGAATATTCAATCGGGAAGGAGTGGGAGCTGGAGCTTGATATGTATATAGTCCATTGCTTAACTTCTCATAGAAATAAGCAATAATCGGGTATTTCTTGTTCGGATCAAAGTTCTCGGGTTTATATAAAATACCTTCCGCTGCAAAACCAGACGGCGTCGTCCATTGTACCAATTCTGCCGTTCCCCAATTATAGGTCGCTTGTTGCGGATTGATATCGGTAAGACGGGATTCATTCTTGAACTGTTTGCTTACATATAAATCGGGAGCATGGGTATAATTTTCTTTGGTATATATAACCGTTTCGCCATCCAATGCACGTTTAAAGTTCCGGAATGTATATCCATCAGAAAAGATTTCATTTGGTTTTCTGTTTTTAGAAGTGTTCACTGTATACACGCCGTTATATTTGGTGCTTTCGTTAAATCCAGTGATAAAAACATTTTGTCTGTCAGGGATAAGCGTTGTTTTGTATCGTGGATTATCGTTTTGATTTAAATCGACATAGCGGAAAATGGTTTGGGTTGCACGCCCCTCACCGTTAGTGAGTAGTTCTTTTCCTTTTCCTGCCAAATTAAATTTCCATATATCATACCGATCATAAATGTATACATCTTTGCCATCTGTAGACCAACCGGCTATACCATAAGCGCCTGGTAAGGTAGGGGAATCATTTTCTTCGTCAACGAAACTCACGGGCAAACCATCGTTTAACAAAACCACTCGTCCCGAGGAAATATGGTAGCTATGCCAATTACCGGTTTCGCGATCAAAATAGAGTACAAAATCTCCTTTTGGCGATAAATAGGCATAACCATTTAGGTTTTCTTTCACCGTCCGTTTTTCGCCGGATAGGGTGGATACGGTATATATATCGGTGAGGGCAAAACCTTCCCATTGCGAAGCTATGCGCTTGCCAAAATCAGATGCAGCTAATATCCATTCGTTATTAGCGTCGTCCGTGGTACGGGTGTGGTTGAACGTGTCGTCAATAAGTGGCACCAGGCGATTGCCATTTTTTGGGTAAATTACGGTTAAGAAATTTTTGCTTTTATCCCGTTTCAGATTGGCGAGCTGTTGTGGCTGTATATAATCGTCTTTCCAATGCCAGATGTCCACCTGTGCATGTTCAAAATCGACTAATGTGGTATCTTTTGCTTTTGGGATCGGTGCCAGTCCAAAAAATAGCTTTTCCCCGTTTGCACTGAATTTAAGTTCCCCATCACCACTTACATACCATTGGGAAGGCATGCCAACACTTTGTTGGCTAGCAATAATGTGAGCGGTGTCGAGTTGAGGCGTATAGTAGTAAAGCTTGAAGTCTCTAAGAAGTGATTTCTCTGGCGTTTTATCAGCGAGAAAGGCGAGTTGTGTACCATTATCATCGAAAAGTAGTTCTTTATAAACACCTTGACCATTGCTTATTTTTTTTAATTTTTTATTGGGTATATCAAAAATATAGAGACCAGCGTCGGTTGAAAGGGAATCCTTCTCTATATTCTTCTTCGAAAATAGTAAGTAGTCTTCGTTTGGACTCCATGCAAATTCATCTACTTTATGGAAATTCAATGTATCTCCCGTAACAAGGTTTCTTAGGTGAAGGATAGAAACGGAATCAGCGCCAAGAAAGGCCACGTATTCATTTTTGTTCTGAGCTAGTTTGTAGGTGCTGATCGCGGGAATTTTCCACTGTTCTTGTTGTTGTATATTGAGTATAATTAAGGAGTCCTTCGGCATATCCGCATTTTTCTTCTTTTTGATTTTTGCTTGTCTGGTTTCTTCGAAAGTGGGTTTGATCTTAGCAATAAGAAAAGATTCATCCTGCGTAAGCTTTGCGTCTGCGACACGTGGTAAAGAAAAAAGGAGTTCATTATCCCTACTTTTGAGCTCGAACAGCGCGTCCCCTTCTTGTGGGGTAATCTGGTATTGGATGAATTGTCCGGTTTTGCTAACTTCAGCATTGTTAATACTTTTCCAATTATCATAAACGCTGTGATCTAATGGGCGTTTCTGTGCAAATCCGGTAGATACGAGTAATAAGATACTTAACGTAGAGGTTATACTAATTTTCATCTGATTGAATTATTCAAGCCCATGCAGGTGTCATCGGGGTGAATTAACTAATTTGTGCTGAAAGTAAGAATTAAAACGTAAAAAGTCAATTAATTATCCATGTTTACAAAACACGGCGCGAATCAAAATAATCTGGATATTCCATATGGCCTTTAGAAAACAATTATCTTCATATGAATTAGGCATGGAAATTGGTGGAAAACATCCGTATCATTATATAAAAACAAATATGAAATCAAATAGTATAATTGCAGCAGTCATAGGGGGCCTGGCTATCGTGATTTTCGCTGCGGTATTGGCGAATGCCTATAAATATAAGTACAAAATCAGCAATACAATAAACGTTACGGGAAATGCCAAAAAGGATTTCGAATCGGATATTGTAAAATGGTCGGCATACTTCAACCGTAAATCGATGGATTTAAGTGCAGCGTCAGAACAGTTAAAAAAGGACAGGGATTTGGTGCGTCAATTTCTGGAACAACAAGGTATTAATCCAAAAGAGATTGTATTTAATGCGGTCAACATCAACCGGGAGTTTTCTTACCATTCAGATGGACAAGGCAACAGCTATAATACATTCACGGGTTATAATCTGTCGCAGAATGTGAGCATCGAATCAAAAGATTTAGATAAAGTAGATAATGCTTCGCGTGAAATATCCACGTTGATTTCACAAGGCATCGAGTTGAGTTCAAACTCGCCTAACTATTACTATTCGAAATTGGAAGACTTGAAATTGGAATTGATCTCCCAAGCATCCGAAAACGCAAAACAACGTGCTGCGAACATTGCTACAGAGGCAGGCTCGGCGTTAGGAGATTTAATCAAAGCAGATTTAGGTATTTTCCAGATCACGGGGCAAAATGACAATGAGGAATATTCGTATGGGGGTGCTTTTAATACAACTGCCCGGAATAAAACGGCGAATATTACCGTAAAAGCAAGTTACACGGCGAAATAATATCGTTATATCGTTGCTTCAAAGACTGAGTCGACCTGCCAGTTGGCTTTATCTTTTGAAGCTTTTACGGCCAGTTGGTCGCAACGTTCATTCAACGGATGTCCGGCGTGGCCTTTTACCCAAACCAACTTGATTTGATGTTGTTTATATAAATTCATCAGCCTCATCCAGAGATCCTTGTTCTTTTTACCTAGAAATCCTTTCTGCATCCAACCATATACCCACTTTTTCTCGATAGCATCGATAACATATTTGGAGTCGGAATATATAGTGACTTTTTGATTGGTATTTTTGAGCGCTTCCAGGCCTACGATCACCGCTAAAAGCTCCATACGATTATTGGTCGTTTTTCTAAAACCACCAGAAAATTCCTTTTCGATAAGCTTGCCTTGAAATACGGGGTTGCTACCTTGATAAACTGTTCTTAAAATCGTGCCGTAACCACCTGGACCTGGATTGCCGCTTGATGCGCCATCTGTATAAAGTTCAATCATTGGGTACTAAAATAAATAATTCTTACATAAAAAGCCCGCTTTATGATCGCGGGCTTATGAAACTAATTTATACGATTCAAATCCTTTGGGTGCTTAACTTTCTGCTTTAAAAGTGCAATGTCAATAACTTCAGACATTTTGGTTACATAATGGAATTTCAAATCTTTGACATAGTCTTCCTTGATTTCCAAAACATCTTTTTCATTCGCCTTGCACAAAATGATTTCCCTGATATTGGCGCGTTTGGCAGCTAATATTTTTTCCTGTATACCACCAACTGGGAGTACACGCCCACGTAACGTGATTTCACCGGTCATTGCCAGTTTTTCTTTTACTTTTCGTTGTGTGAAAAGGGAGGTTAGAGCGGTTAACATTGTTACACCGGCAGAAGGGCCATCTTTTGGTGTAGCACCTGCCGGAACGTGGATATTAACATCCCATTTGTCAAACACATTATAATCTATACCAAACTCTTCCGCATGGGATCTTAGGTATGCCATTGCAATCGCAGCAGATTCTTTCATCACATCTCCCAGGTTACCAGTTAAGCTTAGCTTTCCTTTTCCAGGGCTTAAACTCGATTCGATGAATAGAATATCGCCCCCAACTGCGGTCCAGGCAAGTCCTGTAACAACACCGGCTGTCTCATTGTCTTCATACAAATCTTTGTCAAATAGGGGAGCGCCAAGAATCTCCTCTGCCATTTGCGGGGTTATTTTCGGATTATATTCCTTCTCCATAACAATACGTGTGGCTACGCCCCGTACGATAGAGCCAATTTTCTTTTCTAAACCACGCACACCCGATTCCCGCGTATATTCCTCAATGATTTTCTCAATCACTTTGTTAGTTAGCGAAATATCTTTTTTTGCAAGTCCGTGTTGCTGAAGTTGCTTCGGAAGAAGATGTTTTTTGGCAATTTCTATCTTTTCTTCGATTGTATAACCATTTACTTCAATGATTTCCATACGATCCAACAGAGCGGGCTGGATACCATTCAATGAGTTTGCGGTAGCGATAAACATGACTTTAGAAAGGTCGTATTCCATCTCTACATAATGATCATAAAAGTTCGTGTTTTGCTCTGGATCTAATACTTCCAGCAAGGCAGACGATGGATCTCCTTTGAAATCCGCACCTAGCTTATCTATCTCATCGAGAACGAAGACAGGGTTGGATGTTCCTGCCTTATTAAGAGATTGGATAATGCGCCCGGGCATAGCACCAATATAGGTTTTTCGGTGTCCGCGGATTTCTGCTTCATCGCGGATACCACCTAGTGCCATACGTGTATATTTACGTCCCAATGCCTTTGCTATAGATTTTCCCAGGGATGTCTTTCCGACACCTGGAGGCCCTACCAAACAAAGGATAGGCGCTTTCATGTCATTTTTAAGCTTTAATACCGCTAGATATTCGATAATGCGTTGCTTAACTTTTTCTAATCCATAGTGGTCTTTATCAAGGACTTTTATTGCTCTATTTAAATCAAAGTTATCTTTCGTATACTCTCCCCAAGGCAAATCGAGTAATAACTCTAAATAGTTAATCTGGACGGAGTAATCGGCAGCAGCCGGGTTAATACGTCCGAGCTTCTCCAACTCTTTATTGAAATGCTTTTGCACTTCTGCTGGCCATTTCTTCGCTTTAGCTCGGTTTTCCAGCTCTTGCATTTCCAAGTCAGGCGTGTTACCTCCAAGTTCCTCTTGGATAGTCTTGAGTTGCTGGTTCAGGAAATAGTCCCGTTGCTGTTTGTCCAAATCTACCCGGACTTTGTTCTGGATTTGATTTTTTAGCTCCAACATTTGGATTTCGGTCGTGAGATGCTCCAATAGGATTTTAGCGCGTTTCACAAAGTCTTTTGTCTCTAACAGTTCTTGTTTCTGTTCAATCTCCAGAGACATATTCGAGGAAATAAAATTCACCAGAAATGTCGGACTCTCAATATTTTTAATTGCTAGACCAGCTTCACTGGGAAGATTAGGCGAGAGCTGGATAATTTGCAGTGCCATCTCCTTAATAGACGAGATCAAGGCTTTAAATTCTCTGCTCGATACTTTGGGTTTATCTTCTGCTACACGTTCCACTCTTGCTTTTAAATAGGGATCAGCAGAGACCATCTCCGTTATCTTAAATCGCTGCTTGCCCTGGATGATTACTGTAGTATTTCCATCGGGCATTTGCAAAATTTTAATGATATTAGCCGCAGTACCGATTTTATGGAGTTGATCTAGCGTAGGTTCTTCGATACTCATGTCTTTTTGAGACACGACACCAATCGTGCGATCCCCTTTATAAGCTTCCTTTACTAATTTAATGGATTTGTCCCGCCCCACTGTAATGGGGATGACTACGCCAGGGAAAAGCACTGTGTTCCTTAAGGGGAGTATAGGTAATATTTCAGGTATATCCGCTTTCGTCATCTCTTCTTCATCCTGCGAGCTTAACAACGGAAAAAACTCCGTGTCTTCGTTTATGACAGAAAATACGTGTTTGATATCAAATGTGTCGTTTTTATTCATATATGCGTGTGTTCTTCCGACAATCTGTCAGAATTTTAACTGATTTCTGAGATAGTAATTATGGAATCAGTATGTGCAAGAGAAATGCCAACTTTAAAATTTGGTATCATTTATGTTAAGTAAACAGGGAAACCTGTTAAAAAGGCAGATGACAAAAACATTATGTTATAAATAAAATGTGGAAATGTTTATAACTTCGCATTGTGTTGTTAAACTATTTAGCAGACATTTATTCCAATGAAATAGTGCGTAATAAAAATTAGCATAGAATAAAACAAATTATATGAAACGGAGATTTTTGAGTAACCCATGGAGAGCAGTGAAATTAGGCTTAGCTTCGGCTACACTTGCTTTATTTACATTAACAGTTCAGGGACAGGAGCAAGCTCAGCATAGCAATCCAAATGTTCGTTTAGGTCAGAAAGCGTTATTGGAAGGCGATTTTAAATCAGCAGCTTCCCACTTACAAAAAGCACTTCCTACTGAAGCAAACGATCCAGACGTACAATATTTATTGGGATATTCTCAATTCCATAATGGAGATTATAATAAGGCTATCGAAACATTTAAAAAAGTCATCTCCTTAGACCCTAAACATACTTCAGCCTATTATTATAAAGGTAAGGCAAGTAGCAATTTGGCGGTTGCGAATGGAAGTAAATTAGACAATGCCGCAAAAGAGCAATTATTAAAAACTGCTATCGAGGATTATAGCAAAGCGGTAGCAATTACACCAAATGATGCGAAACTGTATCAAAATAGAGCGATAGCCTATCGTGACCTTGGTATTTTGACCGGGACATCGGGAGCAGCTAATTATAATAAAGCGAAAGCGACAGATGCTTATAACAAGGCTGTAACTGATTATGAAAAAGTACTTAGCTATGATGCTTCCCGTAAAGACATCCAAACGGAGGTGAAAAAAGCGAAAGTTTATCGGGATAATTTAAAATAGCGATATCAGAATGATGAAGAGGGGCAATTCAATTGAATTGCCCTTTTTTGTAGATTAATCGTTATTATTAAGACTGGGATTCCGACGGATCTCTTCATTTGGAATTGCAAAAATGTAATAACGGCTGTTGGCCGTGAATGGTTTTCCATCCGGGAAGTTAACAACACGGTGTCCCTGCCCGTTCACTTTTTTGACTTCACCATCTGGTGTGGTGATTTCAACTTGAATAGGCGTACCATCACTATTTAAAAATGCTTTTCGTACAACCGGTGCCTGGGTGCGGATAATGTCCGAAAGCGCGAAACCTTCTCCCCAAAGTTCTTTTCGGCGTTCGATAAGTATTTCTTCGAGCAATTCACCGGAAGCAGCTGAATAAAGAGGAGCATTTCTTGCGGTTCTCAACGTGTTGAGCGCTTCTGTTGCTTTTGCTGTTTGTCCGGCACGAGCATAACCTTCAGCGGCAATTAACCACATTTCAGCAGACCTCATGTATACAATATCACCAATTAGATTAGATTTGAATTTAAATTTTTTATACCTCAAAAAACCTTCTCTTCCCGGTTCGCCGTCCCATTCAAATAGCTGATAACGGATATCTCGCTGATCAAATAGATCTTTAAAATAAGGGTCGGCCATGAAACTGAAATAATAAGATCCAGATGAGGAAACATCGAGGTAATGAAATGTATAACTTGCTGTATTCTGTTCACTTGTCTGCACGTGTCCCCAGATCCATTCTACATTTCCCACATCATTAAACCCTTGTTCGTAGTCGCCGGCCGCCATAAGGTCATATCCTTCTTTTGCGTTTTCTGCTGCTTCAGCCGCTTCTGTCCATAACCCCATGTTCAGATAAGCTCTAGCTAATAATCCTTGTACAACATGTTTGTCGATTTTGTACTTGTCTTCGCGTTCGTAATCCTTCAAGAGAGTGGATGCGTCATGAAGATCATTCAAAATAAGGGTGTAGATATCTTCTAAGCTTGCTTTTGGCTGTCCCTTTGTTTCCCGGGTGGTTGGTTCCGTATAGATAGGTACCGTTAGCGCATTTTTGTCTTTTTGGTAACTGAACTGATAGAAGGAAGCTAAATTGAAGTAACAAAATGCTCTCAAAGCTTTCGCTTGTCCTTTTAAAAGTTCCTTGTCCGTATCACTGCCTTCTGCAGCATCGACTTTGTGAATAACATTGTTTGCATTATCAATCACCTTGTATAACAACGTCCAAAGCGAAGTTACACGATAGGCAGATGAATTGATCATTTCATTAAAGGTATAAGGATCACGGTAGCCATATTTAGTGGTTACGGCGACGTCGTTTCCCATTGCGTCACTGGTTCGCATGAACGCCGTGTAACCCGGATTGGCATAGGTAAAGTAGGTGTCGTTTAAGTATCGCCATGTACCTTCTATAACGGTTTCAATGTTCTCCGTTGACTTATAGATTTCAGTGTCCACTACAGCGTCAGTGGGTGCTGTATCGAGTATGTCGCTGCAGGAAGATAAAGACAGCGTTGTCCAAATTGCGATATATACGTGTGTTAATTTCATTTTTTATTTTTTTAATTCTTATATCAAGATTTATAAACCCAGTTGTAACCCGCCGGAAATAGTACGGATAGCGGGATATCTATAATAAGTTGCTCCATTTACCGTTTGCTCGGGATCCATTCCTTTATGTCCGTAAAAAGTAAATAAGTTTTCTGCAAGCGCAAAGACCCGCAAGCTACTTATCCCTATGCGTGATAGTATGGATTGGGGCACCGTATAACCAATACTTACGTTCTTCAAACGAGCATACGTTCCACTGTAGAGAAAGCGGGAGGAAGTGGCCGTCCAACTCAAATTATCTGTGGTCAAGCGAGGTACATCAGTTTCTGTATTTTCGGGTGTCCAGCGGTTTAAGATCTCCTTACTCCAGGCGCGGCCAGGCGTATTGCCATTATGCATAATCATCAGATAATCATTATCTAAAATCTGTCCACCGATACTAAAGCTTAGCAATGCAGAAAAATCTATGTTTTTATAAGAAAAACTGTTGTTTACTCCGCCCACGAGTTTTGGTAATGAACTGCCTTGTATAAAGCGTCCCGCATCGCCATGGACGGAGGTTGTTTCGTCGCTTCTGTTGCCGTCCTCATCGGCTAGATACCACAGCGGATTTCCATT
Source organism: Sphingobacterium chuzhouense (assembly GCF_014692525.1). Lineage (GTDB taxonomy): Bacteria > Bacteroidota > Bacteroidia > Sphingobacteriales > Sphingobacteriaceae > Sphingobacterium > Sphingobacterium chuzhouense. The sequence goes on along the minus strand of NZ_JACNYL010000002.1, from coordinate 663,851 downwards.
TTCTGGATTTACTCCTGCCCATTGCGGTATATAAAAGTCATAAATGGAACCACCTATGCGTAAAAGTTTATTTCCAGCATCTAGCGGCTCGTTGTTTTCCGTAGGAAGTTCCGTTATCTGATTGCGATAATGTGAAAAGTTCACATCTAGATTCCACCGAAAATCTGCAGTTCTAACGGGTATCGTGCGTAAATCTATATCGAAACCAGTATTTTTCATGGAGCCGATATTTGCGTCATATCCGGTATAGCCTGATGACAGCGGTAGCGGCATGGTAAACAAAAGATCCTTACTCTGTCTATTAAAGTATTCTGCAGACAACGAAATCCGATTTTGAAGTATAGCAACATCCAAACCGATGTTAAAATTGAGATTTGTCTCCCATTTTAAATCCGGTGTAGGGAGACGGTTTGTTACGGTACCTCCTTTACCTAAATTATTCGCTATCGTGTACAAACCCTGATGAGCATAGTACGTTCCGAGATTATCATTGCCTTGTCCGCCATAGCTGGCACGTAACGTTAACTGGTTAATAAGTGTCTGGTCTTGAAAAAAGCTTTCTTCCGCAATTTTCCATGATCCACCGATAGACCAAAATGTACCCCATCGACTTTCTGGAGCAAATCGCGATGAACCATCGGTTCTCAAAGAAGCGGAAAGATGATAACGGTTCAGGTAATTATATTCTGCCCGACCTAAGAAACTCAATAATCTATAATCGGAGGCTGACCCCGTAAATGAATTCAATTGTGATGCGGCGACAGGCTCATAGAATCCAGGCAATACGAAACGTTCACGATCTCCACTAATGTTGGCGGAATGGAAATCATAATATTCGTGTCCAGCTAGCACATTGAGATGGTGATCTTCAAATTGCTTGTCGAAAGTCAAGATATTATTCCAGGTCTGCCCTACGGTACGTACGTTGGATTTATATACAGTCCCTCCGCGATCGACTGAATTACCGTAGAGTGGATTGGTGTAATCGTGGGTATTGGCGTTGATGTAATCCACGCTATAGGTAGATCGAAATTTTAATGCCGGGTGCAATACGGCCTCTAAATATGCCCGAGTGGAAACGTTTTCTCGGAGAATATCGTTTTTATCCAGCGGGAGGGATGCAGCCAAATTGTTTCGAGGAGTAGCTCCGCTAGGGCGGTAGTCACCAAAATCCCAAATTTTATTATCATACGCATCCGTCTCGTAACTGCCATCTGGGTTTCGTTTATAATAAGGGTAAAAAGAGGGCACAAGCCTGGAGAAATTAATAATGTTGGCTGTGTTGCTATCTTCCGATTGGGGGTATTTCTGCAGTGAACTACTTCCGGCAAAGTTAACTCCGGCATTCAGCCAAGGACGTAGTTTCGCATCGATATTTGAACGAATGTTATAGCGCCGATAGCCGGATTCAATAGCGATTCCGTTTTCGTTCAAATAACCACCCGAGATAAAGTAGGTATGGTTTTCGCCACCACCGCTCAAATTGAGATCAGCTTGTGTGCGGCTGCCTATACGTTGTAATACGTCCGCCCAGTTGTCGTTCCATAAAGGTTTAGCTCCCGGCGCCAATTGTCCATCGAGCCCAATTGGCTGTGGATAATCCGGTCCATAAGGATTAATATTTAAATCGGTGAGTAATGTACTACTTGCATTTCGGGCAGCCTGTTCCGGGGTGAGGTTGCTGGAAAGATTCTTATTGCGAAGGGCTTCCCAGTAAAGCATAAAATACTCGTCCGTTGTTACCTGTTCGTAATCTTTTACTGCTCGACTTGTGGCGCCTTGGGTAAAATTGACGTTAATAGCTGCTTTTTCACTTGCGTGTCCACTTTTCGTCGTAATGATGATGACACCATTTGCACCTCGTGAACCATAGAGTGCACTTGAAGCTGCGTCCTTTAATACGCTGACGGATTGGATATCATTCGGATTAATAGCGTTGATATCCCCCATATACGGGCTGCCGTCGACAACATAGAGCGGATCGGCTGATGCATTGATCGACCCGATTCCGCGGATACGGATGGTAGCCCCTGTGCCGGGTTGCCCCGACGAAGCCACGGACTGTAATCCGGGAACTTGTCCTTCAAAAGCTTTTGAAATGTCAGAAACTTGCCGATTTTCAAGCTGTTTGTTGTTAATCGTGCTGACGGATCCTGTGATATTTCCTCTGCGCGAAGTTCCATAAGCTACAACTACGACCTCATCTAAGTCCTTACTTGACGCTTCCATCGATACGTCAATTGTGGAAGAAGTGAGCGGGAGACGTTGCGTGTCATAACCCAGATATGAAAATATCAGTTCAACGGCAGTGTCGTCAACTTCTATACTATAACGTCCATCCACTTGGGTGGATGTGCTATTCAATTGATCGGAAACCTGGACACTTACTCCGGCTAATGGTTGCCCAGTAAAAGTATCTTTAACTGTTCCTTGTATGGTACGGGTCTGGGCGGTAAGGGACAGCCAAGGAACCAAAAACAATACAAGTGTCAGATGGGCATAAAAACATGTTGTAATTCTAGACATAAGTACGGCATTTAAAATTAATATTGTTTGCTTTTTGAGTACATATTTGCTGGTATCGCAGAAGACCAGTTTGTGTTACTCTCTTTAATTGAGGTGCAAATATAAATAATATATATAGATTTAGTAGTCTTTATTTAGTTTGTTATGCAATTATTTTTAATACGTTGTAGGATAGTGGTAAATCAGTTGTTGCGAGAGGGGAGAGGGTGAAATTTATGTTTTATTTCTTTTTTACGTAGCGTTTGATGTTACCCTCCTTAATATATTCCAATTCTCCTTCTTTACAGTAACCTGTGAGGTAAACCGAGAATTTGTTGCTCTCGCTTTTGTCTGATTCTAACTTTTCGATAACTTCTGCGACGCGTTTCGGTGTATAAAAGAAATCGCTGTTATTGACTAGTTCGTCGAGTTTTTTAGTAATATCGATTCGACGCTTCGTTGATGGAGGTAATGTGTAGAGCGGTGTTAGATCTATATCATTTGCAAAAACATCCTTGGGTTGTATTTTTAGGGCACGACAAATAAGTAAGAAATTGTTTAATGTAGAGCCCTTTCCTTTTTCTAAGGCAGAGACAGTATTGACAGTAAGTCCTGTCATATTAGCGATGTCATTCTGTGAGAAAGACAATGCTTCGCGTCGGGCACGAAGTTCGGCGCCGATGCTAATAAGTATATCCCGGTTAATACGTAGCACATCGCAAATAGAATCATTGTTTGCGCAAATATTATATAAATAAAATTTAATAAACATTTGCTTTTAATAAAATATGTTGTATATTTGAAATGTACCGTATATCTTAGTCCATGCAAACCGAATATGTGCATTTATGTAACTAGATAGTTGGCTAAGGTTGAACTGAATGTTAATCTTATAAAAAGATTTGCTTAATATTTTTGAAACGTCAGAAAGGGGGAGTTTACTCTCTTACTATCGAATTGTTCTTTATATATTGATAAAAAGTAGAATGGAAGAATCATTTGGTGATAGGTGGTAGCAGTCTATGTGTCCGTTTGTAGTGTGTCTACAACACAAACTTTATGATACACAGCCCGGTATGAGCGGAGAAAACACATAGACTTCCCTACCACTGTTAAAGCCGATAAAGATCCCCAACTTACGCAGCCTCGTTAAAATCCGCTAAGTATACACGTCATACGGGGCTGCCGTAAGTTGTTCAAAAAAAAATAGGGAGCCGAAGCTCCCTATTTTTTTTGAACACAATTTTCCTATTTTTTCTTTCCTTTTTTGGGAGCATCTACTGCTTCCTTAAGGGCTTTACCTGCTGTAAATTTAGGAAGTTTTTTCGCAGCTATTTTGATAGTAGCACCAGTTTGTGGGTTTCTACCGTTGCGAGCAGCACGATCAGATATACCAAAAGTCCCGAAACCAATTAAGGTAACGTTTTCGCCTTTTGCTAACGATGAGGATACAGCTCCTGTAAAACTGTTAACGGCTTTCTCTGCTTGTGACTGCGTAATTCCAGCCTCGCTGGCAATATGCTTAATCAAGTCTGTTTTGTTCATTATTATTCAAGTTTAAGATTTATAGTGTATGTACTAATTCTATGCCACAAATGTAAATTTTAGATAACAATATTCATTTTTTATCTCTCAACTATCTATATCCTACCCTTCTATAGTTGCATATTAGGCTTATCGTTGCTCTCGGTTCGAATATAAATATAATATCGTTTAAACCAAAATTAATCCTAAAGAATAATAATTTTTTTTCCTTTTCCTTAAAGAATAAGCCTTTGAAGCCCAGATCGATTATTACATTGTTTTGTTACCTTCGTAATGAACCATCCAAGCAATACCAAATTGGTCTATAAAGGAAGAGAACAGCTCGGCGAAGAATGTTTCACCTATATCCATTTCCATTGTTTGGGCATTTACACTGAGTTTGTCGTGTAGTTCTCGAGCCTGTTCGGGTGAATCGGTATCTAGCATAATATAGTTGGCTGTGCCAAATACAGCTTTTTGACCAAAACTCTCGATACAGTCTGAACCCATGATCATCGCATGTTCGTTAATTTGTAATGCCGTGTGCATGATTTTGTTCTTGTCTGTCTCCGGAACACTAAAATTAGGATCGGCGGGCATATCTCCAAATCGATGGATTCCTAATAGTGGTCCGCCGAAAACAGTTTGGTAAAACTGAAAAGCTTCTTCGCAGTTTCCATTAAAGTTAAGGTAAGCGTGTAGTCTTGTCATGATTTTAGATGTTTTGTTTACATCAAAGATAAGCGCTTGGGGGAGGGAACGTCTTGCCATAAGGCAAGAAAAGAATGGGGAGAAAAATACCAGAAAGGCAGACAGTAGCCTGCCTTAGGGAATAATATTTTTTAAAAGGTAAGAGGGGTACCGGTATTTAATCCGTTGTTTTTTGCTAATACACCACAAAGGTGGAATAAGAGACGTGCACCCACATTCCCATCCCATTCATCGGTCTCGCCGGGTGATACTTCGACTAGGTCAATTCCAATAATGTGTTTGTCGGAATTAGCCAGAACGTTTAGCATATAGGTCACTTGTTCGTATGATAGCCCTCCTGGAACGGGTGTTCCGGTGTTCGGACAGTACCAACGATATAGGGCGTCAATATCGAAGCTTACGGCGACATTGTTTGGAAGTAAATTAATAATTTCATCTACTTGTTGGCGCCATGTTTTTCCCTCAAATTGTTTTGCTTTGAGATCTGAATCTGTGAAAACATGTACTTTTCCAGATGATTTTACAACGGAAACTTCTTGTTCACAAAAATCACGTATCCCTACTTGGACCAATTTGCTGACTTGAGGCAACTGAATGGCGTTATACATAATAGAGGCATGTGAATAGGTAAAACCTTCGTACGCGATGCGCAAGTCCATGTGTGCGTCGAAATGAAGGATACCGAAATCGTCATATCTTTCTGACAAAGCACGGTAATAACCTAACGGAGTAGAATGGTCGCCGCCAAGTAGGATCACCTTTTTTCCCATTTCCAGCCAATTTGATACACGTTGATGTAAAGCATTATTCAAAGTCTCACAAGCTTCATTGATAATGGCTAAATCTGCTTGTAGTTCGGGGCTTTGTTGAATATTCTTTCCTGCTTCCAGGGCTTCTATAATCGGTTGGGCTAACTCTTTGTAACGTTCGCTATTGGATATCCAATGCTCAGGAGCTTCGTCCATGTAAATGCCGAGTTTCCATAGATCGGGAAACTCCTGATGAAGTAAGTCTACTTGAAAGGACGCTTCCATAATAGCTTCTGGACCTAGTGACGCTCCTGCACCATAACTCACGGTTACTTCCCAAGGAACTGGGACGACGATAATTTCGCTTTCATCCGCAGTAAAAGGTAAACCATAGATACTGGCGTCAGCCAATCCCGGTTGTGATGGATCAAAACTTGCTATTTTGTGTTCTTTTGTAGACATAGAGTAACGATTTGATTTTTTTGTAAAGATAATAGAAAGAATAAAATAGATACATTAACTTAATACAATATTAATATTGGATTTGTTAATATTGTGCATTATTAAAGTTATAATTAACACCATCAAAAAAATTATCTGTGAGATACGGAGCTATAGACATCGGATCTAACGCTGTTAGATTATTGATTGCAGAGGTTAACCCTGAAACTAAACCTGTTGAATTTAAAAAAGAGGCACTTATCCGTGTACCATTGCGTTTAGGGGATGACGCATTTATAGATCATCATATATCAAAACCAAAATTTGATAATATGGTGAAAACCATGCAAGCTTTTCGCAATTTAATGGACGTTTATCGTGTTTCCGACTATATGGCTTGTGCTACTTCCGCTATGAGGGATGCGGACAATGGAGCGGATATTGTAAAAGCATGTAGAAAGGTAGGGGTCGATATCCAAATCATAGATGGGGGTAAGGAAGCTAAAATTATTTATAATAGCCACCTCCAAGATAAGATGGACGCTGATAAAGTTTATCTCTATATTGATGTGGGAGGAGGAAGTACGGAGATTTCTCTTTTTGCAGATGGGAAGCTTGTGGCTTCCAAATCTTTTAATTTAGGGACTATACGAATATTGGACAATCAAGACAGTCCCGATACTTGGGATGATATGAAACAATGGGTAAGAGATCATACTAAAAAATACAAACATATATATGGTATCGGAACGGGGGGAAATATCAATAAGCTTTCACGGATAGCCAATGATAAAGCCGACAAACCGATGTCTTATGCAAAGCTTAGGGCTATTTATCAGCATTTGAATGCTTATTCCCTTAAAGACCGTATTCATGTACTAGGATTGAAGCAGGATAGGGCTGACGTTATTATTCCGGCTGCAGAGATTTTCCTCACCATTATGAAAGTAGGTCGTTTGAAGAATATCGTCGCTCCCAGGGTTGGTCTAGTAGATGGAATTATTCAGACTTTGATAGACAATAACTTACAGAAATAATCGCAAAATTGCCGAAAATCTTTCTCAAATGTCTTAAAAAGCATTACTTTTGCTAACGCAATGCCCAGGTGGCGAAATTGGTAGACGCACCATCTTGAGGGGGTGGCGCTCGCAAGGGCGTGGCAGTTCGAATCTGCTCCTGGGCACACTCAAATAATTAACTGTTAAAGAGGTCATTTGACCTCTTTTGTTTTTTACTCCAATTTATACTTTAATAATCTGCTGGATAGTTACGTTTTCCATTTTTCTTGTCTTATGAAAAGTCTTTTCATTAAAAATCTTTAGAACTTGCCATTTCGGATATGTGCTATCCTTGAGTTTCTAACAATTTAAAATTATTGTAAGATGAAAGTAACAGCAAAAGCGTCAATTGGAATACAGAAACCCATAGAGGAGATTTTTGAAGGTATCGTGAACCCGGAAATTATGGTAAACTATTTTATTTCCAAAGGTTCGGGACGTATGGAGTCGGGAAAAGAAATCTATTGGGAGTTTCCGGAGTTTGATGGAAGCTACCCTGTTTCGGTAAGGGAAATCAGAAAAGATGAATATATTTCCTTTGTCTGGGATCCAGATTCTTTCGTGGAAATCAAATTGGAATCGCTAACCAACGGTGATACGGTCGTGCGCGTTTTTGAAGAAGGACATCAGCCTGATGATGAAGGTATTAAATGGGCAATCGGCCAAAGCGAGGGATGGGCTAATTTTCTGGCTTGTATGAAGGCTTGGTTAGAATACGGCATCCATTTAAGAAAAGGTGCATTTGATTTTATGAAGAGTTGAAACGGTTTATATTTTAATATCATGAAGAACAATATTTATCCCTGTATCTGGTTCGACAAGGACGGAAAAGATGCTGCACAATTTTATATCGATATATTCGGCGATGGAAAAATTACGACAGACACGCAAATGGTCGTCACATTTGAACTGAGTGGACAAAAGTTTCTTGCGCTGAATGGCGGACCGGAAGCCAAGCCCAATCCGGCTGTTTCGTTTATGGCTGTTTTGGAAGATAGAGACGAACTGGAAAGCATCTGGAACAAGCTATCTGATGGCGGAACCTTGTTGATGCCGCTAGATAAATATGAATGGAGCGAAAAATACGGCTGGATTCAGGACAAATTTGGCGTTTCGTGGCAACTTTATTTTGGGAAAGTAAACGACGATGTACACGGACAAAAATTTATTCCGACTTACATGTTCACCCAACAATACAATGGTAAGGCAGAAGAAGCATTGAATTTTTATGTGAAGCTGTTTAAAAACAGTAAAATAGACGGTGTAATGAAACACCAGGAAGGGGAGATGCAAGGCTTGGTGATGCACGCGCAGTTTGTGCTGGATGATTATGTCGTGGCGGCGATGGATGGCGGAAACGGGCATGATTTTCAATTCTCTTGGGGAAATTCCATGTTCATTGAATGTGAAACACAAGAAGAAATTGATCGGTTCTGGAATGCTTTTGCGGATGGCGGGGAAGAAAGCCAATGTGGGTGGATCCGAGATAAATTCGGGGTTTGGTGGCAGGTAATTCCCAAACAATTAATCGTTTGGATGACTGATCCCCAACTCGCGCCCAAAGTGAGTGCTGCTTTTTACAAAATGAAAAAAATCGACATTGAAACGTTGAGAAAAGCTATAGAATAACAGAAGAGGATAATTGCCAAGCTGCTGTATGTTAGTAGACGTTTATAGCATTGTCAATAGTTTTGGTACGAAAATACACCCCGCAATGACAGCTGACATAAGAGCGCTTATCAATACGGCTGCCGCTGCGAGATCTTTGATGATTTTGATTTTGTGATGGTATGCTGGAGATATATAATCACAGATATGCTCTACGGCGGTATTGATTATTTCTGTTGTGAAGACGATGCCAATACATAAAATTACAGCGAGCCATTCACTTTTATCGATATCGAAATACCATCCACACATTATTGCAACAATGGCTGCAATAATGTGTATCCTGGCATTAGGTTCTTGGCGAATAAGATGAAGCAATCCTTCAATAGCATATTTAAAGCTTCCTATCCTCCTAGCAAAAGTGAACTTTTTGTTATTACTTGACATTCTTCATTTTTTAATGTCAGCTTTTGGACGATCTACGCAGGCACTTTGCGTGGTTTCTCCCTTTCCCAAACACGATGGCCTTTCATCACGTTGATAAAGTCATTCGTTAAATTATCCTCACCTTCAAAAATAACACCCTTATCCTTTTTTATAAATGATTTAGCGGCGAGCTCTTCAGCATCTTTTGCAAATGCTATTGCTTTACAATGCCGGTAAGCTTCGTTTATAAATTGCAGGTAATCGGGATTTTCAGCTAGTTTACTTACAGATTCGCCATCTGGCGTATAAAAAGCGTCATAACAGACCGAAGCATCGGTGAGGTACGAGTGTTGTATTTCCTCTTCGCCGCCTTCTTTGAACTTTATTTTTCCTACATGGGACGAAATGAGAACGGCTTGAGCTCCTTCTGCTTCCAGTGCCATACGCATTTTGTCGACCGAAGCCCTACTTACGCCATCATCGACTAAAAAAGCCACTTTACGCGTTTTGATGTTACCTTTTCTGTCTTTCACCTTCATGCTCAACGCTTCGGATTTTTCCACTTCCGGCTTTTTAGGCTTAATGGGATAATTGGGATGGTTCTGCCGCGCAAACTTCAAGGTTAACGGATCTAGTTCCTTTGGTGGAACTAAGCCTAAATTGTCTCCGACCTTTTTAGCTAACGTGCTGTCAATCTGGTTTAAAATTGCCAGTTCACGTCTGCGAATGTTCTCGTCATTTACTTTAGACAGCTCGAAACTCAATGCGCTGATAATGTGTTCTTGCTCTTCTTCGCTTTGCGAATGGAAGAATAATCTTGCTTGTGTGAAGTGGTCCGCAAAAGAATCCGATCGGGCTCTGACTTTAGCGGCATCTATCGGTTGCTTGTGCGATTGATAACCTGTTTCTCCTTTTAACATGGCATGGTACGGGCATCCTTCAGCTTTACTGTTGGGGAAATAACTTACTTCACCTTTTAAAACATCCATTCTGGCAAATCCATCTTTTTGATTGTTATGTTTACCGTTTATCGGTCGATTTATTGGCAGTTCATGAAAGTTGGGTCCGCCCAGCCGGTAATTTTGTGTATCCATATAAGAGAATACCCGTCCCTGTAACAACGGATCATCAGAAAAATCTATACCCGGAACTACCCGACCGGGATCGAAAGCTACCTGTTCTGTTTCCGCAAAAAAGTTTTCAGGATTACGGTTTAGGGTCATCGTGCCGATAATCTGAACAGGAACTAACTCCTCCGGAACTATTTTGGTAGGATCGAGAAGATCAAAGGAAAACTTCATTTCATCCTCCTCTGGAATAAGTTGTACACCTAAATCCCATTGTGGGAAATCTCCGTTTTCAATGGCTTCCCATAAATCTCGACGATGAAAATCGGAGTCAAATCCCGATATCTTCTGCGCCTCGTTCCAGGCGACAGAATGTACACCCAGTTTTGGTTTCCAATGGAATTTCACAAAAGTGGCTTTTCCCTCTGCATTAATAAACTTAAACGTATGCACACCGAAACCTTCTATCATACGGAGGCTTCTGGGGATTGCCCTGTCAGACATAACCCACATGGTCATGTGAGCTGCTTCGGGCATTAAGGAGATAAAATCCCAAAAAGTATCATGTGCGGAGGCTGCCTGTGGCATTTCATTGTTGGGTTCGGGTTTTACCGCATGCACTACATCCGGAAAATTCATAGCGTCTTGAATGAAAAAAACGGGAATATTATTTCCTACTAAATCATAGTTGCCCTCTTCCGTATAAAATTTAACAGAAAAACCTCTTACATCTCTAGCCAAGTCTGTAGAGCCTTTAAACCCAGCTACCGTTGAAAATCGCGTGAAAAGGGGCGTGATGGTTCCTTTTTTCAGAAATGCGGCCGTGGTATAGGCTGACAAGTCGGCGGTAGCTTCGAAAATACCATGTGCGCCGGAACCTCTGGCGTGTACAACGCGCTCGGGAATACGCTCCCGATCGAAATGCATCAGCTTATCGAAATAAATATGATCCTGTTGAAGAGAGGGGCCACGATCGCCTGCTTTCAATGTATTGTTGTTGTCGTAAATAGGGACGCCATCATTGGTCGTCATTACTTTTTGATCATTGTTAACGAGGTGCTGATCAATATGATCAGCCTTAGAACTGTTTTTGTCTTTCATGATAATTCTAGTTTAATGTTAGCACGGATATTGAAATAAACTAAAGGAATTACCCAAATGGGATATACCTAATGCTTGTTAGTTAAACAACTGAGGAAGATGTTTGTTTTGCTGTTCAAGCGAAAATTAAGTAGACAGTATCCTACAGATTATTCGCTTTGGCTGTAATTTCGGCAACATCTAGTACCTGAATCTCTTGTTCTTTTTCTTTCGCTTTAACACCGTCCCGTAGCATGGTCATACAGAACGGACAAGCGGCAGCAACTATGGTTGCCTTCGATTCGATCACATCTTCCACACGTTCTATGTTGACATCTTTTTTTCCCGGTTCCGGTTCTTTGAACATCTGCGCACCACCTGCGCCACAGCACAAGCCGTTGCTCTTACAGCGTTTTAGTTCGACCAGATCTGCGTCAAGCACTTCCAGTACCCGCCTGGGTGCTTCATAGACCTCATTAGCACGGCCTAAATAACAGGGATCATGATAAGTAATACGTTTTCCTTTAAATTCATTTCCATCGGCAGGTTTGAGTTTACCTTCTGCTATCAACGATTGGATAAGTTGGGTATGATGGATGACTTCGAAATTCCCGCCTAAATTGGGATATTCGTTTTTGAGTGTATTGAAGCAGTGGGGGCAGGCCGTGACAATCTTCGTTATTTCATACCCATGTAATACCTCGATATTCATCATTGCCTGCATCTGAAAGAGAAACTCGTTTCCCGCTCTTTTTGCCGGATCGCCTGTGCAATTTTCTTCTGTACCTAAGATGGCGTATTTTATGCCTACATGCTGTAAAATTTTGCAGATAGATTTGGTGATACGCTGGGCGCGTTCATCGAAACTGCCCGCACATCCGACCCAAAATAAAAGATCCGGACGTTCACCTTTTGCTGTCATTTCTGCTACTGTAGGGATATGAAACGTTGTTTCCATAAGCTCTTTGTTATTGATTTGTCCAGTTAGCACGATCCGCTTGTGCGTATTTCCAAGTTGCTCCGTTATTTTCTAAATTGCCGAACATAGCGTTGATACTTGCAGGCGCTTGTGATTCCTCCATTACTGCATATTGGCGTAATCCGATGATAATCTCCAACGGGTCGATATTGACCGGACAAGCTTCTACACAGGCGTTGCACGTTGTGCATGCCCATATTTCTTCTCTCGTGATATAGGTATCGATCAACGATTTGTTATCGTCTTGAAAATCCCCGTTTTTCACCATATTTTGTCCTACTTCTGCCAATCGATCCCGGGTGTCCATCATGATTTTGCGAGGTGACAAAAGCTTGCCTGTGATGTTGGCCGGGCAGGCCGCCGTACAACGGCCACATTCGGTACAGGTGTAGGCATCCAGAAGATTTTTCCAGGTGAGATCCTGCACGTCCTTAACGCCAAACCGGCTAACTTCTCCTGTAGGTGGGGGAAGCGATGGATCCAGCATTACTTTCACTTCTTCGGTTACGGCAGGCATATTGTTGAATTTACCCTTTGGCTCTAATTTCGAAAAATAGGTGTTAGGGAAAGCTAGAATAATATGTAAATGCTTCGATATCGGGAGATAGTTTAAGAAGGCTAACACGCCGATAATATGAAACCACCAAGCGAACCTTTCTATTCCTATCAAAGTAGAGGTAGATTCAGGCAATAAGGGAAGTAGAAACTGGCTGACTGGAAATGCACCTGCATGGTGATAGGCTGGATGATTAAGCTGCTGAAGTTTAAAGTCGGCGGCATTCATGAAAAGAAATGCCGTCATGAGTAATATTTCCGCAATTAGGATAAGATTGGCGTCTGTTTTTGGCCAGTTTTTGAGCTCTCGGCCGCCAAAACGATAAATATGAAGTGCATTTCGTCGAATAAGAAAGATAATACAACTGAATAGTACCGCGAAAGCCAACCACTCAAAAGCATATATAAGACCGTTATAAACAGATCCTAGCGAAGAGAACACGCGATGTGTACCGAATAATCCATCAATAACGATTTCAAGCATCTCGATATTGATAATGCAGAAACCTACATATACACATAAATGCAATAAGGCCGCGAGTGGCTTCTTGAACATCTTTTTTTGTCCGAAAGCAACCAAAAGCATTAATTTCAAGCGTTCACCCGGTCTGTCGCTTCGATTTACAGCTTTGCCAAGCTTTATATTTTTGTAGATATGGCGAGCGTTTCTAGCGAAAACCACTATGGCGAGTGCGAACAAACAAAAGAAGATGATTTGACCCATCATAACTATTTTAGTTGGTTTCTACACAAATATAGCGATACGGTTTATACTATGCTAGCATAACACATATTTGGAAAGATTAAAAATAACGGGCTTACAGTTTGCTCTCTTTTTTCACCTTGCGTTTGGTATTTACAGCTCTTGCGGCCTGTGTGATAGCATATTGACCTTCTAGGTACTTCACAATCTCGCTGGCGATATCTTTCCCGGTCGCTGTTTCAATTCCTTCTAGTCCCGGTGACGAGTTGACCTCCAGGATGAGCGGCCCACGTGCGGAGGGAAGCATGTCTACTCCTGCTACGGTGAGTCCCATTGCTTTAGCTGCAGATACCGCTGTCTGTTTTTCCGCACGTGTTAGCTTGACAATTTCAGCGCTCCCGCCGCGGTGGAGATTCGACCGAAACTCTCCCTCTTTAGCCGTTCGTTTCATAGCACCGACCACTTTGCCATCCACAACAAATGCCCGGATATCAGTTCCTTTCGCTTCCTTAATATACTCCTGTATCAGAATGTTGTTGCCTAGGCCGTAGAAGGCTTCGATAACCGAAGAAGCGGCTTTCTTTGTTTCAGCCAATACGACACCTATGCCCTGTGTTCCTTCCAATAACTTAATAACTAATGGCGCGCCACCGACCATACTGATCAGATCGTCTACATCGGAAACTGAACGTGCGAAACCGGTAATCGGAAGACCGAGACCAGCTCCCGACAAAATCTGCATGCAACGCAGTTTATCCCGAGAACGGGTAATGGCTTGACTTGGGTTGGCAGATACGACACCCATTACTTCAAACTGACGCACGATGGCAGAGCCATAGAACGTCAGTGACGAACCGATTCGTGGGATAATGGCGTCAATATGGGATAAATCTTGTCCTTTATAATGAATAGTAGGTTTTCCCTGTTGAATGCCCACGTAGCATTTGCTGTGGTCGATGACTACGCAATGGTGTCCGCGGGATTGAACGGCTTCGACTAAACGTTTGGTCGAATAGAGGTTTTTATTTGTTGATAATACAGCAATATTCACGGGAAGTATTTTTTATAGTTAAAACAGATGAGTCTTATATAAGTTTCGGCGTATCGTTATATATTCTTTGCCAGATGATCGTGAGATACATCGACTAAGAATTTACCGCTAATGAAGTTTCTGCCCAACAGCATAGGATAGGACATAGAGGAACGATCTCTGACGGATAATTTGATATCGAATAGCTTGTTGAACAATTTTATCTTCGTTATAAAAATATGTCTTGTTTCAGATTGTCCGAAGGAGCTTTTTACTACGCGCTCCCGGTGGATAAGAAAAGTAAAGTCCGGGTGTCCTTGGATAGTACATCGGATATAGCGATGTCCATCTTTTTCGAAAATTTCAAATTGGTTGCAATGTAGTACAGAGGTTTCTGCACCCGTATCCACTTTTGCACAAATATTATAGAGTCCCAGCTCGGGGAGATCTACTGTTTCTATGCGGCCAATGATACGTTTCTCTTGCATTTTATCCTCGCTCCTTATTCATAGATAAACTCCCCGTGTGGCGAGCGAATAGTAACTTTCTTTGAGGTGGCCTCTTCTACACGCCCGATGATTTGCGCTGCAATACCGAACGATTCGGATATGTTGATGATATCCTCGGCAATTTCTTGCGGAACATACAGTTCCATGCGATGTCCCATATTAAATACTTTGTACATCTCTTCCCAAGCCGTGTTGGACTGTTTTTGAATGAGGTCAAACAGCGGTGGAATAGGAAATAAATTATCCTTGATGACATGCACATCTTCAACAAAATGTAATACTTTGGTTTGTGCCCCTCCGGAACAGTGAACCATCCCATCAATTTGCTGACGATATTTGTCGAGAATCGTCTTGATAACAGGAGCATACGTGCGTGTAGGGGAAAGGACAAGCTTGCCAGCAGTTACTTCTTTATCTTCGTTTACTTTTATCGGATCGATTAAATTGCAGCTACCGGAAAATACCAATTCATAAGGCACGGCAGGGTCATAGCTTTCCGGATACTTTTCAGCTACATATTTATGAAAAACATCATGGCGGGCCGATGTCAAACCATTGGAGCCCATGCCGCCGTTATATTCTTTTTCATAGCTTGCTTGTCCGTACGATGCTAATCCTACGATGACATTTCCTGCCTGGATACGGTGATTAGAAATGACATCCTCCCGTTTCATACGGCACGTTACGGTGCTGTCCACAATAATGGTACGTACTAAATCACCGACGTCAGCAGTTTCCCCTCCGGTGGAGTAGATGCCAATACCCAATTGCCGCAATTCCGCAAGAATATCCTCCGTGCCGTTGATAATTTCGGCGATGACTTCACCCGGAATAAGGTTTTTATTACGTCCGATGGTAGACGAGAGCAAGATATTGTCAACTGCACCTACACAAAGAAGATCATCTAGGTTCATGATAATCGCATCTTGGGCAATACCACGCCAAACAGAGCTGTCTCCCGTCTCTTTCCAGTAGACATAAGCCAGCGACGATTTTGTGCCCGCACCATCAGCGTGCATAATGTTGCACCAAGCTTCATCGCCCCCCAGTATATCGGGAATGATTTTACAGAAAGCTTTCGGGAATAGACCCTTGTCAATGTTCTTGATTGCATTGTGTACATCCTCTTTACCTGCGGACACACCCCTTTGGTTATATTTTAAGTCTGACATCGTATGTGCAAAAATAACAAACCCAATGATATTCCTATAATGGAAAGATAAAAAGTAATATATTCTCCCAAGCGCCTAACAGCCGTTCTTGATTAAAACTGGCGTTCGCGGGGCTAGTGCTCGGAAGTGTGATATACTTAATGCCGGTGGTTCGTTTAAAATACTTGTCAAATAGCTTTTGTGCTTTTTGTCCGTTAAAGCAAACAGCCTTGATATCAGGGTTATCTTGAAGCAACTGGTCTATCTTGTTAGGACTTTCCTCCAAGATGTCGGTGTCCATGCTACCTTTTCGAATAGCTGCTTCGCAAACATCCCATAAAGCAATATGATGTTGATGTAATAAGTTGACTCGGCTAGCATAGTCTATAGGAATAGGCGCGGATAGGAGTAAAGCCAAGGTCTTCCAAAAGCGATTTTGGGGATGTGCATAATATTGGTTTTCCTGTAACGATTTGTCTCCGGGCAGGGAACCTAAAATCAGAAGCTTGCTTTTTTCGGGAATAATGGGGGCGAATGATTTCTTGAACATGGTTCGAATTTAGAGAAATTCTTCGATTTTTAGTAGCTTTGTCTAGAACGTTATGAAGCAGAAGAAAAAAATAATCGTTGCTATTACCGGTGCTAGTGGATCAATATACGCAAAAGTATTGTTGGATAAATTAAGCAAGCTTAGTGATCAAGTGGCAGAAGTGGGCGTGGTGATGTCTGACAACGCAAAAGATGTGTGGAAATTTGAACTGGGGAATGATGATTATCAACATTATCCTTTTACTTTTTATAACAAGAATGATTTTATGGCGCCGTTTGCTTCGGGCTCTGCACGTTTTGAAACGATGATCGTTTGTCCATGCTCTATGGGTACATTGGGGCGTATTGCGCAAGGTATATCTTCTGATTTAACTACCCGTGCCGCAGATGTAGTATTAAAAGAACGTAGAAAGTTAGTGCTGGTTACGCGGGAGACACCGCTGAGTGCTATTCATATACAAAACATGAATCTGGTGACGCAAGCAGGAGGGATTATCTGTCCAGCAAGCCCGTCGTTTTACAGCCTTCCCAAAACATTCGAAGAACTAGCTACTACGGTGATAGACAGGGTACTTTCCCTCTGTGATATTGATGTGGATAGCTACGCTTGGGGCGACCAGCAATAAAAACCCACATTTTCAATATTGGTGTTTCGATATATTTTGTACATTTGTTCTTCAATGAAACAACGTATAAAATTGGATAATTGTATTCCATATTTCATTGGTTTATCTCAGGCAAAGCAGCATTGGTTTGTTCCTATATACGTTTTATTTACCTACCATTTTAATACATACTTTTTCTCATTACTTTGTTTAAATATTATTCATGGATAATATATTGATTTCTTCCGCTCAGCTTATATTGCCCGGTCATCCGCAGAATGGTAATATTGTTGATATACTTATTGAAAAAGGACGTATCAGCCGCGTAGCGCAGCATATAAAACCGACAAATAAAAAGTTACATGTTGTAGATGGAAAAGGAGGGGTGGTTTCAGCAGGTTTTTTTGATTTGCATGCTAATTTTGGCGAACCGGGTCTGGAAACGAAAGAAGATATCACAACCGGTACAGCAGCAGCGGCAGCTGGAGGATACACTGGAGTGGCAGTTTATCCTAACACGAATCCACCTATTCACGGCCGCTCGGAAGTAGCATTAGTGGTTAATTCAGCTAAAGGAAATATAGTAGATGTATACCCCGTGGGGACCATAAGCAAAAGACGCGAAGGAAAAGAGCTCGCGGAATTATACGATATGCAAATGGCGGGAGCGATTGCTTTCAGTGATGGAAATCATGCCGTTCAACAAGCGGGGCTAATGGGGCGGGCGTTGTTATATGCGAAGGGATTTGAGGGTTTAGTTATCTCTTTTGCAGAAGACGAATCTATAGGCGGCGGGCATCAGATGAACGAAGGGAGGATGAGCACCTACCTAGGCATGAAAGGGAAGCCAAACCTAGCAGAGTCACTTATGGTATCACGCGATTTGTTCCTGGCAGAATATAACGACGCTCGTATACATTTTACGAGCATTTCTACCGCAGAATCAGTAGATTTGATAAAAAAGGCAAAAGCGAAAGGATTGAATGTGACCTGTGATGTCGCTGCCCATAACCTGGTGTACACTGATGAAGAAGTGGTAGGTTTTGACAGTAATTTTAAGGTGAATCCGCCTTTACGGACTAAGCAGGATATAAAAGCGCTTTTAAAAGGGTTGAAAGAAGGTACGATAGATGCGGTCGTTTCGCAACATACACCACACGAAGTGGAGTATAAAAATGTAGAGTTTCATATTGCAAAAGAAGGTATTTTGGGTTTACAGACAACGTTACCTTTTTTAATTGAAGCGGGATTTACCGCTGATGATATTGTTCGATATCTAGCTGTACAACCCAGACAGGTGGTAGGGAAAGATATCCCGACATTTGAAGTAGGGAGCGAAGCCAATCTGGTGCTGTTTAATATGAACGAAAAATGGATGCTGAATACCAACACAAATAAGTCAAAATCGGAAAATAGTCCTGTGTTTGGTCAAGAATTAAGAGGTAAAGTAAAAGTAGTAATTAACCATGGTCAATTGGTTGAAATTAAATAAGATATGGATGCAAAAGTAAAAAAAGCGTTTAATGCTGGGATTCGCACGTACGCACAGATCGAAGGAATTGATGCAGAAACTTTTGAGATTGCATTGCAACAAGCTTTTGATAAAGAAGCACCTTTTATAGAAAAGGTACAAGCGTTGGATGAGGCTTTTGATGATCATCAACGATTTGAAGAGCTTCGGGAGATCTACTTCGATTTATTGATGGTCAATTTCTTTGCAGAGGATGTGAAGAAATTGGAAGAAGATTATTTGGATTCGCCGGAATGGGAAGCCATTGAAGAAGAAACAATCGATAGGGGTACCGAATTATTGAATATGTTTCTCTATCTGCAAGAGTGTGAGGATGACGATATTGATCCTTCTCTGGACGACTATTTGAAAGAATTCCTGCTGGTCGAAGAAGATGAGTTTCAGGATGAATATGCTATTTACGAGAAAGTAATCGCTAATCAGATTTTGGTAGATAGTACTTTTGTCGAAATAAATAAAGTAGCTTCATCACTATCCGCTCAAGATGAATTGAAAGAACTGTTTTATCCGTTAATGTCTTTCTTTAATGAACCATATCCGGAGGAGGAGCAGATAACGGAGTATTTAGATGCTTCCGACAATAAACCGTTGGACGGGGCTATTTACCAGATTATTGTAAACTTTAATAAATAAATTATGAATCACGATTTTAATTCAACTTTTCCTGCGGAAGAAGTAAAAAAAGAAGGTATTAAATATGGGGTTTATCTAGGCGTCATTTCTTTGGTGATAAGCATTGTGTCTATGTATGTGTTAGTAAACAGCTCGGATTTTAAGATAAGTTCTATTGTGACGGGAAGCGTTTCTTTTGTGCTCATGATTGCATTGGCGGCATATTTTGCTGTATTATTGAGAAAAGTAGCAGGCGGTTTTTGGAATTTTAGCCAAGCGTTGAAAGGCATATTTGTCATGTTGGCGATTTCGGTCATTATCTCTACTGTAGGAGGTGCTCTGTTCAATTTAGCCAATCCCGAGCCACAGCAAATCGTTTTCGACAAAACAATCAATTTGACGATTGAGACGATGGAAAGCATCGGGGCAGATGATGATCTTATTGATAAACAGGTGGCTGATTTAGAAAAACAAAGAGATGAGTTACGGGAGTTTTCTATTGGACAGAATCTTAAAGGTCTAGGTATAGCGTTAATTATGTATTTCGTCTTCGCTTTGATTCTCGCTGCTATCCTAAAACGTGAAAGACCTGGTTTTTTACCTATACAGAACGACTTGAATCAGACGGATAATGGAGGGCAATATAAGTCAGAGCAAGACTAATATGGATATATCGGTTGTTGTTCCTTTATATAACGAAGAAGAATCTTTACCCGAATTAACAGAGTGGATTCGTCGGGTAATGAATGAACACGGCTTTTCCTATGAAATTATTTTGGTGGATGATGGCAGTAATGACGCTTCCTGGAAAGTAATCGAAAGGCTTAAACTACAACATGAACAAATTGTGGGTATCAAATTTCGACGGAATTATGGCAAATCAGCAGCCTTAAATGTAGGCTTCGATGCAGCTCAGGGTGATGTGGTGATCACCATGGATGCTGATCTGCAGGATAGCCCTGATGAAATCCCCGAGTTGTATGACCGGATAAAGAACCGTGGTGCCGATTTGGTGTCGGGTTGGAAACAAAAGCGTTACGACCCGTTGACCAAAACGATTCCCACAAAGCTGTTTAATTCGGTAACGCGTAGTATGTCAGGAATCCACAATCTACATGATTTCAATTGCGGGTTAAAGGCCTATCGCAAAGATGTGGTAAAAAGTGTGGAGGTATATGGGGAAATGCATCGCTATATACCGGTCTTGGCGAAATGGGCGGGATTTAGGAATATACAAGAACAGATTGTTAAGCACTATCCTCGTAAATACGGAACGACAAAATTTGGTCCGGGTCGCTTTGTTAAAGGTTTTCTGGATTTACTTTCCATTTTTTTTGTCGGGAAGTTTGGTAAACGCCCGATGCATTTTTTTGGAACCATCGGTGTGTTGAGTTTCATGATCGGTTTCTTTATTACCTGTTACTTAATATTTGAGAAACTGAGAAGCATAGCGGAAGGCACCGTATACCGAAATATAACGGATCAACCTTTATTTTATCTCTCTCTTGTAGCGATCCTTATCGGAACGCAATTGTTTCTGACTGGTTTTATTGCCGAACTTGTTTCCCGTAATTCCTCCGAACGAAACCAATATCATATCGAAAAAGAAATTTAGCGTATGTTTTTCTCGATTGTGATTCCTTTGTACAACCGACCACAGGAGATTCGCGAGCTTTTGGAATCATTAACCCAACAACAATATTCACCTTTTGAGGTCATTGTGGTGGAAGACGGCTCGTCTAAACCTGCCAAATATGTTGTGGAAAGTTACCGCGACAGGCTCGATGTTCATTATTATGAGAAGAACAACGAAGGGCAGGGGTTTGCACGCAATTTTGGCTTTGCTCAGGCAAAAGGAGATTATTTTATTGTTTTTGACTCGGATATTATCGTGCCGGAGGATTATTTACAGCAGGTAGCTACCGGTATACGACGTGATGGTTGGGATGCTTTTGGCGGGCCAGATGCTGCGCATCCATCCTTTACAGATATTCAAAAAGCTATATCCTATTCGATGACCAGCCCGTTTACTACGGGAGGGATCCGGGGAAATAAACAACACGTAGGGGAGTTTCATCCACGGAGTTTTAACATGGGAATATCCAAAAAAGTTTATGAACAAACACAGGGATTTAAATTGGCCCGTCGTTCAGAAGATATTGAATTTAGCATCCGGATGATTCAACAGGGTTTTCGTGTCGGATTAATTCCCGAAGCATTTGTATATCACAAACGTAGATCTACATTTGAACAATTTTTTAAGCAAACCTATAGTTTTGGAAAAGGGCGTATCGATATTTATAAACTTTTCCCCCAAGAGCTGAAGCTGGTGCACGCCCTGCCTGCCTTTTTTGTGGTGGGTTTATCCGGATTGATATTATTAAATCTGATCAATTGGGGAAGTCTGGGGAAAATACCGGTATTACCGCTACTTTGCAGTATCGGCAATATAGTGCTTCTGATTTATACCTTCTTGTTGTTCTTACACGCTTGGTTTAGCACAAAAAGTATTCGTGTTGCCGGATTGGGGATCGTGGCTGCCTATACACAATTGATAGCCTATGGGTTAGGTTTTATAACAAACTATATGGAACGGGTCGTGTGGAAAAAATAGGACGCATTACTACCAGATAATAGGATAAAGTTTTATAATTTAGAATCGTGCTAGCATTCACTCAACATAATTTAGGAAAACTAGAAGACCTTTTTGCCGCGTTGGGTTATCGGGTCCGGTATGAAAAAGGTTCTTTTCGTACAGGTGCATGTGTACTTCAAAATACACGGGTTATCGTCGTTAACAGGTTTTCAAACTTGGAAGTTAGGATTCAGTCGTTAATACTATTACTGCGTGATATGGAGGTAGACACATCGCTATTGGATGAGAAGAAGAGAGATTTTTATAAAGTGATCAAGAAAGAAGAGGCGACACTTTGAGGGTAACTTTTTTAGGTACAGGAACTTCACAGGGGGTACCCGTTATAGCATGCCAGTGTGCGGTATGCCAGTCTACCGATACACGTGATAAGCGCCTGCGTACGTCCATCATGATCCAACTGGATGACAATACAAATATTGTTGTTGATACAGGGCCGGATTTTCGGTATCAGATGCTGCGGGAAGATGTGCGTCGTCTGGACGCGGTGTTGGTTACGCATGCCCATAAAGATCATACTGCGGGGATGGATGATGTTCGTGCTTTTAACTATCAACAGCAGCAATCTATTCCTATATATGGAACAGCCCTCACGCATGAATCGCTAAAGCGTGAGTTCTATTATGCTTTTGGCGAACAGAAATATCCGGGCGTGCCTCGCTTGGAACTTAGGCCGATTGTGGCGGGGGAAACCTTTCGCGTAGGTACGCAGAGTTTCATACCCATCGAAGTGATGCATTATAAGATGCCTGTAATGGGCTTTCGTATAGGGAATTTTGTATATATCACAGATGCCAAGACCGTTTCGGAGGAATCAAGGTCATTGTTGAAAGGTGTAGATATACTGGTTGTAAATGCTTTGCAGGAAGAACCGCATATATCCCACTTTACTAAAGATGAAGCAATCGCATTTGCCGAAGAAATAAAAGCCAAAACAACTTATTTAACGCATATCAGCCACCGGTTTGGGAAGCATGCTGAGATCGAGAAGACTCTTCCAGACGGCATCCAAGTAGCTTATGATAGACTTGTTATTGATGTTCAATAAAGAAAACGGAATCCCATTTTAAAACTTTTCTGACTATTCCCTGTTCTATTATAGAAAATAGTGTTAATTTAATTTCAATAAGTCATGGGAAATATTCTTTATTTAATCGCAGTTATTTTGGTTATTATTTGGGCTGTTAGCTTTTTTGGCGGATACGCTTCAGGAGGTATTATCCATATCCTCTTGGTGATTGCTATTATTGCTATTCTTTTACGGGTTATACGAGGGGCAGCCTAATAGTTTAATGATTTTAAATAAAACTGGGCTATAGAAATGTCTTCCGGAAAGGTGATCTTGATATTTCGATGATCACCGTGGATAAGATGTATATTATAGCCCAGTTTTTCTACTACAGAGGCGTCATCTGTAAAAGAAGGTAATTCGTCTTGTTGAAATGCCTGATATAGAATGTGACCCTGAAACGTTTGAGGCGTTTGTACAATCCAAACCTCCTTTCTATCTAATGCTTTATTTTCTACTTCATTTCCCTGCCGGATAGAATTTGTACTCGGTACCGCTAAAACAGTAGCCGCATGTTGAAGAGTTTGTTCAAAACAGGCCTCTATTGTTGCCGATGTGATAACTGGACGGGCGGCATCATGAACGGCGATAAGCGTATTGTCCAAAAACTGATGCTGTCGTTCTGCGATGTGACGTATACCATTCAGGACGCTTTGAAAGCGTGTCTCTCCACCGGTAATGACAGTATGAGGAATCTGGAAGTCATGTTTGTCGCACAACTCATCCCAAAAGGAGAACATATCCGCGTGCAATACCAATATCAATCGGATTTCACTCTCGGTATTGGCAAATCTCTCCAGCGTATGCATGACCACAGGTTTTCCATCAAGTAATAGAAACTGCTTCGGCAAATCACTTTTCATTCGGCTTCCCGATCCCCCGGCAACAATAATGGCGTATCTATTTTGCATGTTGTAAGTTAGAAATAAACAATCAATTATACCGTAATTGACTTCCCTTTTCTGCATCATTCACTACGGTAATAGCCCGCGGAATACGCTCTTTTAGCTCCTCCACATGGGAAATAATACCGACGATACGGTTATCTCTATTCAGATATTGCAATGTTTCAAACACGGTATTCATACTTTCGGGATCTTGGGTACCAAAACCTTCATCAATGAAGAAGAAATTCTTGTCTGCCTTGTTCATTGACTGGATGCTTTCTGCCAATGCAAGGGCAAGACAGAGCGAAGCCTGGAACGCTTGTCCTCCTGAAAGTGTTTTTACAGAGCGTTTAAAACCGTTGTGCAAGAAATCCACTACCTCAAATTCATTATTTTCATTAATAGTGAGACTTAGGTTGTTTTTTGTCAAGCGATGAAAACGTTGATTGGCAATCTCGCACAAACGCTGCAAATGTATGCTGGATACATAGTTGACGAAGCCAGATCCACGGAAAAGGTTTTCTAAAGTGGTCAAATTACTTTTTCGGAGTGTCAGCTTCTCGTATTCTTCCAATAATTTTTCTTTTTTCGCAAATTCTACACGTAAACGGGCATGTTCTTTTTCTAAAGCTCCTGTTACGCGAATCTGTAATTCCAGCTCCTCACGCTTTAAGGTGTGGAGCGTTGTCTTCTCTTGATAGATCGATTCCTCGTAAGCATCAAGCGCAACACGTTTTTCCAAATCGGCAATGTTGCGTAAAAGAACTTGTAGGTTTAAATTGAATTCCTGTATAGTTTTACGGTTGCGATCTACATCCATATTCTTTTGAAGAATATGTTGTACCTGGATAATATCACTGTAGCCATGTTCCTTCAGTAATGTGGAGATTTCTGCTTGCTTACTGTTGAGTTGTTGATAGAGCTGTTGGAACTGTTCTTTTGATGCAGCTCGCTCACCATTAATATGCGCGAACTCCGTTCTTAAAGATTGGATAGATTCAGAGAGTCGTTTATGACTTTCCTCCAGAAATATAATCTTATTTTCTGTTTTTCGTGTCTTGTTTGTGAGCTCTATTTCATTAAAATGTTCAAAGTCAATTATTTTCAACCTCTTGATCCGTAGTGTGTTTTGTCGGTTTAACTGATCTAATACAATAATACTTTGCTCAAATTCTGCAAGGGAGTTTTTATATTTTTCTATTTTCGATTGGCAAGTTTGCCACAGTGCGCGGAGATTTTTTAAGTTGGCTTCGCCCGATTTGATGTGGGTTTCCGCAAGATAATTTTTATCTTTATAAGTGAGAAAGGCTGTCTTGTCCTTGGGGGAAAACTCTTCCCATCGGAATTGTTCACGATGGATTTTAAGTTTCTCTTCCATATTTTGGACGTTAGTTTCTGATTGGGTCAATTGTGTTTTTTTATCCCGCCACCGTATGGATGCAGCTGTTAAAGCTTGATGGCTTGCTTTGAGTTGCTGTAGGTGCTGCTTTATCTCTACTTGCTTGTCCATTATTTCCTGTATCTTGACAGCCATATTGTGGTTTGCCATAGGGGACGGATGATCTAATGCGCCACATAAGGGGCAGGGTTGCCCGTCGACAAGATTATCGGCAAACTCTGATAGTTTTGCCTGCACTTTTAAATGCGTTTCCTCCTGTTGTAAAGAAGTAAGCTCGGTGTTTAATTCTATTTCCTGCTGGAGTAAGGTTGATTCCCAACCGTCAATTGATGTTGACCGTTCTTCAAAAATTTTTGCTGTTTGTATTAATTCGTTCTGGAGTTGTTGGTTCTGTGCTTTTAGTTCCATGACAGAGGCGCTGATATTGTCATCAGTTTGATACCAGGATTCTAGCGCTAGCAACACCGATGTATCCACCCGTGTATTTTTAAGTTCATCTAATCGTTTTTCTTCGCTTTCTATAGATGCCAAAAGTTTTTTTTCTTCGTCTTGAGCTTGTAAGAGATAGGGTTTTCCATCTTGTACGCGTTTGTTGAGCGTCTCTTGCTGTTTCTTGTTTTGAAGTATAGTGGAAATCACCTTTAGGTCTTCACTTTCCGCTTTAAATAAATCCAACTGTTGATAATCAACCGCTATTTTCTCCCATTCAGTCTCCTCTTTTTCCAAACGGTTTAAAACTTCGCTCTTACGCACAGTAAGTTGCTCGATCTTATGTGTGAGTTGCTCTTTTTCCTTGTTTAAGCTATGCGTAGTATTTAGGATTTCCCTAAAAGCTAATTGGGTGATCTCATATGTGCGCAACTCTTTTTCCAACTGGGTGATTCGGGGCTGTTCCAGAAGATATTCTTGTACATCTTCTTTTTTCTGCATCAATTCGTCCCGCGTTTTTTTACTCTCCGTAAGTCGGCTGACCTCTTTTTCTAACGATGCGGTTTCCTCTTTTACCGTAGCGAGATGTTTCTGTGCTGTTTCGAGCTCCTGTTGCTTACTGTCTAATATTTCCATACTGACCGTATCAAAACCAGAGAGTGCTCCGTTTAACTGTTCCAGTTTGCTGTTATTTTGCCGTTGCAGTATCGACACTTTAGGCCCCAGATCAAAACGATCAAGGTTGAAGATGTCTTTCATCATCTCGGATCTGTCCTTACCTCGTAATTCCAGAAATTCTTTGAATTGTCCTTGTGGAATAATGATCGTCCTTCGGAAATTCGGATAGGTGAGCTGTGTTACGATTGTTCCATCGTTCGAATCTAACGGTATCCACGCGCCATCTTTCCACTCATAGGCATAGCGCTCCAACGATGTCGTATCCTCAAATTTTTTTCGTCGTTTCCATTGTGCAGTGAATCGAAATTTTCGTCCTTCGTAATTTAGAAACTCAAATACGATATTAGCACCGTCCGAGCGAAGATTGAGCATATTGTAAGCTCTTTTCTCTTGCTTGTTTAATCTTTCGGTCTCTCCATATAAAGCAAAGCTAATAGCTTCAAGTATACTCGACTTACCCGATCCCACTTTTCCAAAAATACCAAATAGGCCGGCTTCTGTTAAATGGGTAAAATCAATCTCTTGTTTATCTCGATACGAATATAATCCTTCTATACTTAAATAAAGTGGTAACATGCTTAATCCTCCGTTTCCGTTTCACAATGAATGACCTCGTTCAACAAATCCATTAATTCCGGATTAGGCTGTTGCCCTAGTCGATGTTGAAAATAATCCTTAAAAAGCGCATCAATATTCTGATCGAGATTGATGGGCTGGGTATGCGCAGGATTAGATGTTGTTTGTTGTACGATGGGGATGATATGAATGATGCCGTTGTGTGCTTCATGTATTCGTTTCATATCCGCGGAACTGAGGAACGTATCACTCATCAGTGTCAGCTCGACGAGCGTATCGGGATTTTCGTTTAACCATAATACGGCAGCATCAATATCCTTAAATCGCTTACGGTGTAGTTTCTTTCCAGAAGAAAGTGGAACAAATTGGTATTGCGCTGGTTGCTCCGGAACAACTTCTACGATGACAACGCCCTTTGCCTGTCCTGCCTCTGAAAAAGAGTAGGCGAGCGGGCTACTTGGATAAACTACTGGACGTTTTTCATCGCCGATATTCTGAAACCGATGAAGATGCCCTAATGCGGTGTACTGAATTTGCAGTGGGATAGCATCGGAATAGACGAGATCCGCGTGCCCGACCTTAATGGGTTTTTCTCCCTCAGGTTCTTCCAATATTTCTCCACCGCGTTGTAACATATACAAGTGAGTGGTTAACAAGTTTACGCCTTGATTGTCACAATGTATATTTCCGATGGTGAGCCAGTGTTTTCTTAAAAGCTCGTTGAGTTGTTGTGCTTTATCTTCCAACCCTAAGAATTGTTTTAACCGAAGTTCATTGGCAAATGGAGTATGGATAATGCGCAATGGGTAGTTATATTGGGGTAGTGATATTTCCAGAAACCCTGGGGTTGTCGTATTAATAGAGAAACCATTCTTGGTATGAAAGGGTTGGATAATTGCCTGTGGGTAACCAATAAAGATGATTCCACATTCACGGGCGAGTACATCGGGTGCATCGATTCGGTCTGCACTATCGTGGTTTCCGGCTATAGCGATGACGGGACGCAATCCTTCACGGCTAAGCTGTCGCAATGTTTTATAAAGTAGTTCTACGGCTTCAACAGGTGGATTGAAGGCGTCGAAAAGATCGCCCGCTATAATAACAGCGTCTACTCCTTCTCCATCTGCTATTTCACATATTTCAGTTAATACCGCGCGCTGCTCTTCCAATCTCGAGAAATAATCCAACCGTTTGCCTAAGTGCCAGTCGCTAGTATGTAATATCTTCATTAACGCATTTTTTTATTCTGTCCTATGTTATTAGAAATTAAAATTAAAGTTAACGAAAATTATGCCATGTCCTTATTTCTTGTCAGAATGTCCCAAATCTTTGTCCGGATTAACCATATTCCGGACTAACTGCTTTAGTTC
The DNA here is from genome assembly GCF_014692525.1 of Sphingobacterium chuzhouense. GTDB lineage: Bacteria > Bacteroidota > Bacteroidia > Sphingobacteriales > Sphingobacteriaceae > Sphingobacterium > Sphingobacterium chuzhouense. The sequence continues at coordinate 635,397 of NZ_JACNYL010000002.1, read as the reverse complement.
TTTGATTTCTGGAAATCGACCTTCTTTTTTCCTGTCAAAAATAACTTCTCCATCAATTGCTATAGAAAAACGTCCACTGATTTCGCTCGGTACCAAAGTGATACCATAAAGGTCGTCTACGAACGTTGTTAACAATTCTTGCGCCATGTAAGCAGACCGGAGCATCCATCCACATTTTGGGCAATATAAAATGGTGATAGTAGGTTTCATATTTTACAGATTATTTTGTTCAAAAATAAAAATATATTTTTTCCTTGTATATATACAAAGTAGTTTTTAAATTAGTAGTTCATAATTCAGGCCGCTAGAGCATGGCGGTAAGTTATAATTGGTTTTACAAAGGTTTCTAGCCGCCCGGCTGGAAACCTTTATTATTTTATTGGTCATTTTTGCACTCCTTCTTGATACATTCAGCGAATTTCATTCACCCCCATATGAGGATACACTGACAAAATTATTTATAGCACAAATCGGTTATTTCCCTCTCGGCAGGGCTGCGTTTGAGATTGTTGAAGTTCTCGGGCTCGCTCATGTTTCTGTTTCCCAAAACAATGTTCCTATGCAGCCAACAGATGAAGTTGTTCTCTGCCAGGATGTATCTACCATAGGAAAACGTAAAGCTATTCTTACAGAAAGTGAAGCCGTTTTCCTCGGGGATGTTCCTGTTTAAACCAAACATATTCCTCTTTTGATAAAAGATGAAGCTATTACACCAAATGATAAGGCTATTTTGAAAAAACATGAAGTTAACCCGTTCGTAGATGAAGTTATTTTTTTTAGAAGATGGAGCCATTCTGCCAAAAGATGAAGTCGTTTTTCGAAAAGATGAAGCTGTTTTTAGAGCTTAGTTTTTTCAATACGAATGCAAGAAACAGCCTTAATAATATTGTTATCCTTGTTTTCTTTATATAAAGTAGCCGAATTAGCATGTAAAAAGGTTCAAAAACGCGCCAGAAAGTTTTTTGGGATATCCCTAAAATAGACGCGTTTTTGAACCATCATGTGGCAATAAATGCTATAATAAAAGCGTATTACACTAACTAGAACAATAGACAAGTCAATTATTTTTCTTAATTTTACAGCTACTTTTTGTTAGTGCTTGTCATAAAAAAATTAGGAGAAAATTTTGGATTATTTAGCAGGATTAAACCCTTCGCAACGGGCAGCTGTGGAGCAGACGGAAGGACCAGTGATGATTGTTGCCGGTGCGGGTTCGGGAAAGACGCGCGTCATTACCTATCGTGTAGCACATTTGATTCGGAAGGGTGTAGACCCTTTTAATATCTTAGTGCTTACCTTTACCAATAAAGCTGCAAAAGAGATGCGGGAGCGTATCATGAGCGTTGTGGGGCAAGAGGCAAAGAATATATGGATGGGAACTTTTCACTCCGTATTTGCCCGCATTCTTCGTGTAGAAGCAGAACTCATCGGCTATCCCCGGAATTTTACGATATATGATACAGACGATACAAAAAGCTTGATCCGTGCCATTCTAAAAGAAATGAACCTCGACGATAAGCTATACAATGCCAATCATGTATACGGGCGTATTTCTTCTGCTAAAAATAATCTGATATCTCCCCAGGAATACAATAAGAACGAGGCTATTATAGCTGAAGACATTGCAAATGGACGTCCACAGATGGGGCAGATATACATGACCTATGCGCAGCGTTGTTATCGGGCAGGGGCCATGGATTTTGACGATCTTCTGTTTAAAACAAATGTGTTGTTAAATAAGTATCCGGAAGTGCTGCACAAATACCAACATCAATTTAAATACCTGATGGTGGATGAGTATCAAGATACAAATTTTTCTCAATATCTTATTGTGAAAAGATTGGCTGCGGTCAATGAAAATATTTGTGTAGTAGGGGACGACGCACAGAGTATCTATGCATTTCGCGGCGCGAATATCCAAAATATCTTAAATTTTCAAAAGGATTATCCAGACGTTCAAATCTTTAAACTGGAGCAGAACTACCGTTCTACAAAAATGATTGTCAATGCGGCAAACAGCGTTATTGAGAAGAACCAAAATCAGTTGGAAAAGAATGTTTTTTCAGAAAATGAGGACGGGGAAAAAATAAAGGTTGCCCGTGCGTTTTCTGATAATGAAGAGGGTAAAATCGTAGCGGAAGCGATTACGCAAGAACGTGCATTAAAAAATTTGCGATATAAAGATTTCGCCATTTTATACCGAACAAACGCGCAATCCCGCGCGATGGAAGAGGCATTGCGAAAAATCAATGTTCCTTATAAACTATATGGTGGTACATCGTTCTATCAACGTAAGGAAATCAAAGATCTGATTGCATATTTTCGTTTGACGTTCAACCCCAATGATGAAGAAGCATTAAAGCGCGTCATCAACTATCCGCGTAGAGGGATAGGAGATACCACGTTAGAGAAGATTTTGGTGGCTGCCGACCAGCAACAATATCGATTGTGGGAGGTCGTGGTTAATGCACAGATGTTTCTAGACGGACGAAGTGCCAATGCAGTAGGTAATTTTGGACTAATGATTCAAAGTTTCCAGGCTGTGGCAAAAACCAACTCGGCGTTTGATACAGCGATGCATATTGCACAACATTCCGGTATATTGAAAGATCTCTATGAAGATAAATCGGTTGAAGGGCTTAGTCGTTATGAAAATATCCAAGAATTGTTGAACGGTATAAAGGAATTTTCAGAACGTGAAGACATTGAAGAGAAGGGGCTCGATGTGTTCATGCAGGATATTGCTTTGTTGACCAATGATGATAACGACAAAGATCCAAATGCAGATACGGTATCCTTGATGACGATACATGCGTCAAAAGGATTGGAATTTCCAGTGGTATTCATTGTTGGACTGGAAGAAAACCTCTTCCCTTCGCAACTTTCTCTCAATTCCCGTTCGGAGCTAGAGGAAGAAAGACGGCTTTTCTATGTAGCGGTGACGCGTGCGGAGAAAAAACTGCATTTGTCCTATGCCACATCGCGTTATCGCTGGGGAACACTCAACAATTGTGAGCCTAGCCGTTTTTTGGATGAGCTGAATCCGGCTTGTTTGGAGCTTGATTTTAAACCCCGGAGTACCATTATGGAAACAGGGGGCAGTTTTCAGTCGGAGCGTATGGCCTGGAAGCAGAAAGATACGGAATCATTTTCAAAACCAAAGCCAAAAATAATCAAAACGACTTCGATATTGCCGAAGGCACATGTTCCTACACCGGGCTTTGCGCCGTCAGATACGTCTGTGTTACAAGTGGGGATGGAAGTAGAACACGAACGGTTCGGATTTGGAAAAGTAGTGAACCTAGAAGGTAACCGGCCGGATATAAAAGCAACTATTTTCTTTAAAGAGTTGGGACAGAAACAATTGTTGCTTAAATTTGCAAAACTTAGAATAGTACAATAATAGATAAAATAATAAACTGCGCTTATATAACGTTTTCTAAGCGTAAAACTACACTTTATGAATTTCGACTATAACAGTACCCGGTCAAAATTGATTTTGGCAGAATATGGAAGAAATGTGCAGAATATGGTAGACTATATATGCACACTTCCGACAAAAGAGGAAAGAAACCGATATGCGCAGGTCGTTATCGACATGATGGGCGTATTGAACCCGCATCTGCGGGATGTTTCAGATTTTAAGCATAAGCTATGGGATCATCTGCATATCATCTCTGATTTTAAGATCGATGTGGATTCTCCATATCCCGTTCCGGCACGTGATGCTATTCACAAAAAACCTGAGCTGCTGGATTATCCGCAACACACCATTCGTTATAAACATTATGGTCATACCGTTGAACGCATGATTGAAAAGGCGCTCGCTATGCCTGCTCCGGAAAATAGGGAACGTATGGCTTTGTCTATCGCTAATTTCATGAAGATGGCGTATATGACATGGAATAAGGATACGGTGCAAGACGAGCACATCATCCAAAATCTAACGGAGCTTTCTAACGGGCAACTGGCATTGCCAGCCGATACAGTATTGACTAAGCTTGATTTTAAAACTCCGCCTCCGGGCAACCGGACAAAAAGTGGCACGACCACTAGTACCAACAATAACCAAAAAAGTAATAATCAAAAAAGCAGCGGTAAAAAGAATATGGTGAAGAAAAAAAATGGTTCTAAAAAAGTTTCGTATAGAAGATAAGCTATTTTGACTGTTTTAATAGGTGGGCAATTGTGTGGCGAAAATCGTTATCCGGTTGCTCTCTGTTTTTTTAATATTAATATACGATAATAAAAGATGAGCGCATTTGAAATAATCGGAGGAAAGAAATTAAAAGGAGAGATTATTCCCCAGGGAGCAAAAAACGAAGCATTACAGATTCTATCTGCTGTGTTGCTCACCGAGGAAAAAGTAGTCATAAGCAATATTCCCGATATCAAAGATGTGAATAAATTGATTGACCTGTTAGCTGCATTGGGAGTTTCTGTTATCCGGATCAATAAAGATACTTATTCGTTTGAAGCAAAAAACATCAACATAGATTATTTTCAATCGGAAGAGTTTAAGCATAAAGGTGGAGGTCTGCGCGGTTCTATTATGATTGTTGGACCTTTGTTAGCTCGTTTTGGAAAGGCAGCGATTCCCAAACCGGGAGGAGATAAGATAGGCCGCCGCCGATTGGATACGCATTTTCTGGGATTTGAGAAATTGGGCGCGAAATTCGTCTATGACGCCGAAAAGAATTTTTTTAATGTAGATGCGTCGGAATTGAAAGGTGCATACATCTTAATGGATGAGGCGTCGGTAACGGGTACGGCAAACATTGTGATGGCAGCGGTATTGGCTAAAGGAGTCACAACGATCTACAACGCCGCTTGTGAACCTTATTTGCAGCAGTTGTGTAAGATGTTGAATCGTATGGGCGCTAAAATCTCAGGTATTGGATCAAACTTGCTGACGATAGAAGGTGTCGATCGATTACGAGGGACGAGCCACCGTATGTTGCCAGATATGATTGAAATCGGATCTTTTATCGGTATGGCAGCGATGACCGGTTCAGAGATCACGATTAAGGATGTTTGTTTTTCGGAATTAGGCATTATCCCGACCGTATTTGCAAAACTGGGGATACTGTTTGAGCTGCGTGGTGACGACATTTTTATTCCCGCGCAAGACTCCTATGAAATTGAAACCTTTATCGATGGCTCTATATTGACGGTTGCAGATGCACCATGGCCAGGCTTCACCCCGGATCTATTGAGTATTGTCTTAGTGACCGCTATCCAAGCAAAAGGAAATGTATTGATTCATCAAAAGATGTTCGAAAGCCGTTTATTCTTTGTGGATAAGTTGATTGATATGGGAGCGCAGATTATTCTTTGTGACCCGCATCGTGCGACAGTCATTGGGTTGAATAAACAGGTGAAATTAAGAGGTATTGAAATGACCTCACCGGATATTCGAGCAGGAGTTTCTCTCTTGATTGCGGCTTTATCGGCACAAGGGAGGTCTATTATATATAATATAGACCAAATTGAACGTGGATATCAAGATATTGAGGAAAGATTACGAGCGTTAGGAGCCGATATTCGTAGAATAGAAGAATTATAAGTATAAAGAAAAGACTATAATTTAATAAAAGAAGGGCAAATATCAAATTTGCTCTTTTTTTGTTTAATATGTTTTGTTTTTTTGTTAGCTGTTGCGTTATTTTTTTGTTCTGTATTGTTTATATCTTTTTTTTATGTAATTTTTATTTATATGTCATTGTTTTTTATGTTTTTTGAATAAAAAAATTGATTTTTTGAATATTTTACATATTATTGTGTCGTAAAAATTATGAACATATGTCTATTTATCAGAAAAAATCGTTTTTACCATTCTTGTTAATGGTTATTTTGGTGGTTATTGCATTTTTTAACCCAGCTTTGCCTGCGGGTTCGGCCGAACATGAGTATAATTCCGCAGATGTAGCTTGGATGTTAACATCAACAGCGCTTGTTTTGATCATGACCCCGGGTTTGGCCTACTTTTACGGTGGAATGGTTAAGAAAAGAAACGTTATCTCGACTATGCTACAAAGTTTTATTTGTATGGCTGTCGTAGCCGTCATGTGGTTTGCGTTTGGATTCAGTTTGGTATTCGGCGAATCCATTGGAGGGATTATCGGGAATCCGACAACATTCTTTATGTTTAATGGTGTGTTGGATCGCGAACCTTGGGAAGGCGCTCCTACGATTCCATTTGTGCTGTTTGCTATGTTTCAACTTAAATTTGCGATTATAACGCCAGCGCTTATTACGGGAGCTTTTGCCGAACGTATTCGTTTTACGTCTTATATTCTTTTTATCTGTTTATTCTTTATTTTTATATATGCACCATTGGCACACGCCACATGGCATCCCGACGGTGTTTTACTTCAATTGGGTGTTTTGGATTTTGCCGGTGGAACAGTAGTACACATGTCTGCCGGATTAACGGCATTAGCTTCCGCAATCTATTTGAAACAAGGTAAAACGGCGAAAGAACATACACCGGCAAGAATAACTTATGTACTTTTAGGGACGGGGTTGCTATGGTTTGGTTGGTTTGGTTTCAATGCCGGGTCAGCTTTCGCGGCGGATGCATTGGCAGCAACAGCCATGGCTACTACAACGGCTGCATCTGGTGCGGCAGCAATTATGTACATCTTATTTGATGCCGCACGAGGCATCAAACCATCTGCTTTGGGAACTTGTATCGGTGTGGTTGTCGGCTTAGTGGCTATCACACCTGCCGCGGGATTTGTAAGTATTCCACATTCTATCGTTATTGGTGCGGTTGCAGCAATTATAAGTCGCTTATTGATTGACTGGCGTACCAAATCGAATATCGATGATACATTGGACGTATTTCCTAGCCACGGTGTGGGCGGAATGGTTGGTATGATATTAACCGGCGTATTTGCACATTCTGCAATCAACGGGGCGGTGGAAACGAATGGTTTGTATTACGGAGAAACAGGGCTTTTTACCGCGCACCTTATCGGCCTTGTTGGAGCCTCTGTATTTATTCTCGTGATCGCATTCATTCTTCTAAAAGCAACAGATATGATAACACCATTACGTGTCAGTGATCAAGAAGAAGAAGAGGGATTGGATCTATCACAACACGGCGAGAGGCTTTCATATGAAGGAAATAATTGACGGAAATTAAATTAACTCGAACACTAAACTAAACAACAAGGAAGGCCGATTTTTATCGGTCTTTTGTTTTTGTTCCATCTCGTCCACTGCGACCGTAAGTTTATGAAAAGATAGAAAGTTATATAAATTCCAAATTTAGCGGTTATTGAAAAATTGAAAATATATTATAATTATCTTATTTTTAGAAAAAAGTTGGCCAGTAAAAAGGGGCGCTAAAAATGATAAAACAACTTGATAAGGACGTGCTTGCCTTGTTTATAACAGGGGAAGAAGATGCATTTGAAAGGATATATTATACCTATGTTGAACGTGTATTCAATGTTTCTTTCTTTCTTGTCAAAGATACAGGTTGGAGTGATGATATAGTTCAAGAGGTATTCATAAAGTTATGGGAAAATCGGGCTAAAATCCAATCGGATCAAGATTTGTGGACATACATATATGTATTGACAAAAAGACTATCACTTAATAAGCTACGTAGTATCAAGCGTTCCTATAACTGTTTTGAACGTCTATGGGATGGGCTCTCTGAAACCAGCGATTCTACGTATGATATCATCGCCGCGAAAGAATTGAAAATGAAAATTCAGAATTTTTTAAATAGCTTGCCACCTCAACAGAAAAAGGTATTCTCGTTAAGCCGGATAGACGGATTCAGCTATCAAGAAATTGCTGACCAATTGGATATTTCTATCAATACCGTAAAAAACCACATTGTGCAAGCCACCAAAAGTTTGAAAAAGAGTGGGCTTGGTCAAGAAGCACTTTTTCTTCTCTTCTTTTTATACTTTTAGGTTGAAAAAAATAAAAAAATCAAAAAACGACTAGTCTTTTTTTTTATTTGCGGTGTTCTACGTTTAGACAACACGGTCATAGCATTATAGTGCCATTTTATAAACTAGTAGAACCGGATGAATAACAGTAGATTACAATACTTATTGACGCAATACGCCAAAAATAATATTGAAAAAGCGGAATTAAGAGAGCTTTTGGAACTCATCGATAAAAAGAATGTAGAGGATGTTGATAACGAGTTGGATAGATTGATAGCAAAATATCTAGATATCGATTATAAGCCTGAAAAATTCAATCCAGACAATACATTACGTAAAATAAGATCTACATTGACTGATCGAACAACCGAAAACAACCGGGATTTAATTTCTTTAAAACATAGACGTTATCGAATATGGTGGGCAGCGGCGATCCTAGTCGGGGCGCTATTGTTATTTACGGTACTATTCAACCGTTATCAATCAGACGATCTGCAAGGCCGTACAGTAGTTATGGAAAACGACATTTTTCTTCCAGATCAAGCACAAGTCAGACTAAGCTTAGCTAATGGCACTGTATATAACCTGATGGAAACGGATAAATCTGTTTTAGCCAATGAAGGGATTGAGATTGTTGGAGATGAAGAAGGAGGGATATTGTTTGTGGTAAGGCAAACAAATAATGAAGGAGATTTAAAGACGTTTACAAATCCAAAAGGTAATACCGCGAAACTACGTTTGACTGACGGCACAACTGTATTGCTAAATTCGGGTTCAAGTATTACATATCCATCCGCTTTTGGCTTATCGGAACGTAACGTACAAATTACGGGCGAACTCTATTTTGAGGTTGCCCGAGATGAAAACAAGCCATTTGTGGTATCCGCCGGAAACACAGCTGTCAAAGTTCTCGGTACCGCATTTAATGTAACCGCAAATCCGGCCGCAAATGGGGTATATACTACTTTGGTTGAAGGTTCGGTGGAAGTGACAAGTAAACAAGGTAAGACCGTGCTCGTTCCAGGAACGCAGGCAGTCGTAAACCATCAAGGAAATATTAGTATAGGAGACGCACGGATGAGAGATGTGTTGGCCTGGAAAGAAGGTTATTTCAGCTTTAACGACTATAATATTGATCAGGTCATGGAACAACTCGAGAGATGGTATGATATTGAAGAATTACACATAGAGACACGTACTGATGATCTTTTTGTAGCCTCTATAATAAGAACACGAAGACTTTCCGAGCTATTGGAGCATTTGGAAAGAATATCTAGCTATAAATTTAAAATTGAAGGAAGGAGGGTAACGGTAATGAATTAAGCTGGCGAACAAGAATTAAATATATATATATAAACATAAATCGGAAGTGGTACCAGCACTCCCGATTATAAAAGTGTTTAGGAAAATAAATCTGACTAAAAGCAAAAAAAGATAATAATCAAATTATTGTCCACAAACTCTACTACCAAATGTATAAATTCTATTTGAAAAATCGCAAGGAATTGCGGCAAACCCTATTTAAATATATAATTAGGATGAAGGTTATACTTTTCATTGTATTGATTTCCTTAATGCATGCACAGGCGGAAACTTTCGCTCAAAAGGTGAACTTGAGCGTAAAGAACGCAACGCTTCGGGATGTTTTAGATGAAATTCAGAAGCAGACTGGATACGACTTCTTGTATAATGGTGCATTGATAAATAAAAGACAAGGAATCACTTTGCAGGTACGTAACCGCGACTTTAAAGAGATTTTGACGGAAGTGCTCAATCCACATAACTTAGTATTTGAGATTGACAGAAATCTCGTACTTGTTCGTCAAAGAAAACCGAAACCAAAATCCGATATAGAAACTGGTATACCAACGAATGATCAACAACGGATACTATCCGGCACAATTCGGGGAACCAATGGACAGTTGTTGAGTGGTGTGACGATAAGAATAAAAGGCATGTCCAGTGGAACTGTTTCTGATGGTCATGGCCGGTTTTCTCTTTCTGTAGAAAGCGGTCAAATATTGGTGTTTGCCTTGTTGGGATATACCACAAGAGAACTATCCGTGCCCGCTTCGGGTAGCGTGGAGATAGCGCTTGCGGAATCGTTGAGCGGCTTGGACGAGGTTGTTGTTGTTGGATACGGTACCCAAAAGAAGGTGAATCTGACAGGATCTGTATCTACTGTAAAAGGTGAGGAAATAGCCAAAAGACCAGTTGCTCAATCTTCAGCGGCACTGCAGGGTTTGGTGCCGGGTTTGACAGTAAGGCAACAATCAGGCCAGCCCGGTCGTGACGATGGAAACTTGTTAATTAGAGGAGTTGGAACACTTGGGAGTGGTATGGGACCTCTTGTACTTGTTGACGGTGTACAAACAAATATTAATAATGTAGATCCCAATGAAATCGAAAGTGTTTCGGTATTAAAAGATGCCGCGTCTGCTGCGATATACGGGGCAAGAGCAGCAGGAGGAGTTATATTGGTGACGACCAAGAGAGCGGATAAACAAGGTTTTAATATAGATTATGGTGCGTATGCGGGATGGCAAACACCTACAAATATGACTGATCTTGTTAATGGATTGGATCATATGACCTTGATTAATGAGGCTTACACCAATACAGGGCGTGATCCGTTGTTTTCTCAAGGAATGCTTGATGAATATATAGCTGGAAGATCTACTAATCCAGACCGCTACCCCGATACGGACTGGAAAAAATTAACTATGAAAAATAGTGGTTTTATGCAAAGCCACCACGTAGGTTTAAGTTCTTCAACAGAGCGAGTCAAGGTATTCGGATCGCTTAATTATATTGACCAAGACGGAATAATTGACAATACCAATTTTAAGCGTTATAGTTTTCGCTTAAATACGGATATTAAATTGAGTGAGAAGTGGAGTACCGCTATGGACTTGTTTTTAACACGAAGAGAACTTACAGAGCCTTCGTCCGGAACATCCAATATATTTCACTGGATGAGAAGAATACCTGCTAATCAAGCCGGTATTCTGTCGACTGGCCAATACGGAGAAGGGTGGAATGGTGATAATCCTATTGCTAAAGCAAGGGATGGCGGACTTAATTTCGAAATGCCCATACGCTCTATAGGTAATTTGGATGTAAAGTATGAACCGTCCGAGTGGTTAAAACTGAATTTTGTCTACTCTCCAAAATTTGAAATAAGCCATAACAAATCATTTTCTGATATTATCCAGACATATAATTGGGATGGTAGTAAAAGTTATGCGAAACCTACCCGAAATTCTTTAACAGAAAGCTATAGCCAACTTTGGTATAATAATGTTCGTTTACTAGCCACTTTTGACAAAGAAATCGTAAATAATCATCGGTTAACGGTGCTAGGTGGGTTTCAGCAGGAAGATCAGTATGATAATGATTTATCCGCCTATAGAGAAGTGTTTTTATTACCGCAATATCAAGAGATTAACGCAGGAAATAGAGAAAATGAGCGAACAGGTGGAACAGCTTCCCATTGGGCTTTAAGATCGTTTTTCGGACGACTGAATTACAATTACAAGGAAAAATATCTGTTTGAAGCAAATGGAAGGTACGATGGTTCATCCCGTTTTGCAACGGGTAATAAATACGCCTTTTTTCCTTCTTTTTCTGCAGGCTGGCGGATTTCACAAGAGCCATTTGCGCAGAATTTTTCGAATGTGATAACAGATATGAAAATACGAGGGTCTTGGGGTAAATTAGGAAATCAAGATATTGGTCGTTATCCATTTGCAGCATTTGTATCTATAGGTAACAACAACTACTCTTTTAATGAAAAAATAAATATGGGAGCAGCATTGAATACAATGGCAAATCCGGCTATTCGGTGGGAGACCACCGCGGTGACGGATATTGGACTGGATTTAATATTATGGTCTCATCTGCATATTACGGCGGATTATTACTACAGAAAAACAACAGATTTGTTGTTGCAACTTGATATTCCAAAATCAATCGGTTTGGGAGCACCTTACCAAAATGCCGGTATCATGGAAAATAAAGGATGGGATCTTTCCTTGAGTTATCGTAATTCTTTTAATGAATTTAATTATGGTATTACGCTAAATATTTCGGATGTAAAGAATAAGGTATTGGATATGAAGGGGGTGCAACGGACGGGATTACAAGTAAACCATGAAGGGTATCCCATGAATTCGTTATATGGATATGAAGCAATCGGATTTTTTGGAAATACGGAGGATGTGGAAAATCACGCTGCCCAGTTTGGAAGTGTAGCACCGGGAGATATTAAATATAAAGATCAAAATAACGATGGTGTGATTGATCAACGTGACGAAATCATTATGGGAAGTCATCTACCTCGCTACAGCTATAGTGCAAATGTAGATTTAACATACAAAGGATTCGATTTTTCCTTATTCATGCAAGGTGTTGGGAAAGCGGATGGTTATTTGTATGGACAAGGAATTATGCCTTTTTATGAAGGGGGAACGGTGCAGGAACAACATAAAGATCGATGGACACCCGATAACCCCAATGCTTCTTTCCCGCGTTTAGCTTTTAATGAGATAAATAATATTCAAAATTCAACGTTCTGGATGAGAAGTGCGGCTTATCTGCGTGTTAAAAATATACAAATAGGTTATACCTTGCCGATTTTGGCTGGTATGAAAAATTGGAGAATATACGCCAGCGGACAAAATCTTTTCACTTTTTCCAAGTTTTGGGAAGGGTATGATCCGGAAGGACCAGTAGGAAACGGGAGTTGGTATCCACAGATGAAAGTGTATACTGTTGGATTGAATGTCAGGTTTTAATAGAAAGGACATAGTAATGAAAAGTAAACTATATATAATGTTGATTTTCTGTATGATAGGTATATCATGCAATAAGGAATATCTTGAGCGCTTTCCGCTGGATAGCCCATTCAATGAAAATTTTTTAGCAAATGAAACGGAATTGGAAATAGCGGTAACTGGTGTGTATAATTCATTGTGGTATTCTTTTTCAGGAACACCCTTTTCTTTGACGCTCGACTATGCTTCCGATATAGCATGGGAAAGGAATACCAACGATCTACAGGTTCTTGGATTAGGATTAATAAATCCTAATAATAGTTTTACAAGTGGTTTTTGGTCGCACTTTTATATGGGCATAGCAAGATGTAATAATATTCTTGATCAGGAAGAACGTCTTAAAGAAGTTGTGCCGGAAGAAAGTTACAACCGACTTATTTCGGAGGCACGTTTTTTTCGAGCCTATTATTATTTTTATTTAAACGAGTTGTTTGGCGGTGTGCCCCTTATCAAACACATGGTATCTTTGTCTGACTCACAAACACGGCGTGCTACGAAGGATGAAATCACCGATTTTATTATATCGGAGTTAGATGCTGCAAAACCTTTTCTTTTAAAAGACACTAATTCATCAAATAGAGGAAGGGTAAATGTAGGGACAGCGCTAGCTTTAAAATCAAGGGTTGCACTTTTTAATGAAAGATGGGAGGAAGCGGTGAATGCTGCGCAAGAATTGATGGAATTAGGAAACTATCAATTGCATGATAAATTCGATGAATTGTTTTCTTATGCGGGACAAAATTCAAAAGAAATAATTTTTTCTGTTCAATATCTGGAAGGTTTACAGGTTCACGGACTTGCAAATCAGTTTTACTCTCGGTTAGCAAAAGGTTTTTCTGGAAAAATACCTGTTCAATCTATGGTTGATTCTTATGAATGCATAGATGGACTTCCTATTGACAAATCCCCGCTGTTCAATCCTGAAAAGCCATTCGAGAATCGTGATCCGAGATTAAACTACAGCATTGTTTTGCCACAGACCCGATTCATAAACTATATGTTTGAAACACATCCGGATAGTTTGATGACTTGGAACTATAACACGGTGCCAGCCACCAGAGTGTCAAATATCGATGCAACTAATGCTTATGCTACTTTTTCGGGTTATCTGTGGCGTAAGTATACGGATGTTGCCGATAGGGAAGAACCTGGACGTTCAAATATTAACATTATTCTTTTTCGATATGCCGAAGTATTGTTGAACTATGCGGAGGCTAAAGTAGAACTTAACGAGATCGATCAATCCGTGTATAACGCTATAAATGCCGTTCGTCAGCGCTCTTCGGTAGAGATGCCTCCCATAACAGGTGGAAAAAGCCAAGAGGATTTGAGATATATCATTAGAAAAGAAAGAAAGTATGAATTTGCAGCGGAAGGATTACGATTCTTTGATATCCGTCGCTGGAAAATAGCACATGAAGTTATGCCCGGAAAATTATTGGGTAGAGTGCGGAACGACTTTCTAGAAACAGCTCCTACGATAGATAAAAATGGAACTCCCCACTATGAGGCTGTTCCGAATGGAAATAAGATGAGAGTAATAGAAACCAGAGTTTATAATAAAGATCGGGATTATCTGTGGCCCATACCGAGGTTGGAAATGGAAGTAAACCATGAGCTTATCCAAAACCCAAATTATTGATATGAGTTTCATAGCCAACTTTATTTAGCACATTAATTTGATAATTAAATAATTTTTAAAAGCCATAATGATGATGAAAGTAAAGATATTTCTTTTAACAATTTTATTAGGGTGCTTAGTTAGCACCATGAAAGCATCTTCTTTAAAAAACGAAGAACACTATGATATATGTATTTATGGAGCAACTTCATCAGGAGTGATTGCGGCATATACAGCTAAGCAGATGGGAAGATCGGTTCTATTGATTGCTACAGATGAGCATATAGGAGGACTATCCTCGGGGGGGCTTGGTCAGACCGACATTGGAAATAAACAGGCCATAGGCGGGCTATCGCGAGATTTTTACAGACGATTAGGTAAGATTTATGAAGAAGAAGAAACATGGAAATTTGAACCAAGCGCCGCAGCTAAGGTATTTGATGACTATATAAAAGAAGCTGAGATACCTATTATTTTCAATAAGAGGATTGAAAGTGTAACTAAAGAAAATACACAAATAAAATCAGTGACATTGGTAAATACTTATGGGTCAACCCGAAAAAAGAGATATGTTACTGCTAAAATGTTTCTGGACTGTACTTACGAAGGCGATCTGTTGGCGTTAGCTGGTGTTTCTTATACCGTCGGAAGAGAAGACAACAGTGTATATGGTGAAACATATAGCGGTTTTCAACTTCCTGAGTATCGTAAACAATCGGGTTATCATCAATTTCCTGATGGCGTAAGCCCCTATGTAAATCCAGAAGACCCATCAAGCGGGCTACTATGGGGTATCAGCGAAAAGGCCGCCTCACCTATCGGAACTGGAGACGATGGCGTTCAAGCTTATAATTTTCGTATATGTCTTACCGATAGCGTTGAGAATATGATACCTATTACCAAACCTAAGGGATACGATCCCAAAAAATATGAGCTGTTAATTCGTCTGTTCGAAGCGCAGCCAAACGATCGGAAAATTAGTAGTTATTTTATATGGAGTAGGATGCCTAACCGTAAAACCGATGTAAACAATCGGGGAGCATTTTCAACGGACATGATCGGCGCAAATTATGCATGGCCAGAAGCAAGTTTTGAAGAGCGTAAAAAGATTTTTGAAGAGCACCTTATTTATACCAAGGGATTACTCTACTTCTATGTCAGTGATAAGCGGGTGCCGGATTCGCTACGTAACTTTGTATCACAATGGGGGTATCCAAAGGATGAATATATAAGCAATAAACATTTTACGCCCCAACTCTATATCCGAGAAGGACGACGGATGATAGGAGAGTATGTAATGACAGAACATAACTGTGTTGGAACCGAAGTTGTTGACGATCCCGTGGGTATGGCAGCGTATGGAATGGATAGTCATAATATCCAGCGTATTGTTGTAGACAATATGGTGAAAAATGAGGGAAACGTGGAGATACATGGGTTTAAACCTTATCCGGTTTCGTTCCGTTCTATTACACCTAAGCGTAACGAATGCACCAATTTATTGGTTCCAGTATCATTATCTTCCTCTCATATTGCATTTGGTTCTATACGCATGGAGCCCGTATTTATGTTGTTAGGGGAGAGCGCAGCTATTGCGGCTGTACAATCTATTGAAGAAAATAAAGCTGTTCAAGATATAGATTACCGCAATTTGAAAAACAAGTTGTTGGAGAGAAATCAGGTACTTTCCGTTCAACAATAATGCTCCGAGATATTTAGGATAGCTTGCCGACGAATATTTTATATACGTTGGTAAGCTATCTATCCTATATCAATATGAACCAAACCTTTCTCCCTTGTCGCTAACGCAAAATATAATTAGATGCTCTTGCCTTTTTACCACCAATATCTGCTTTAAAAAATTTATCTTTGCCAATTAGAATATTGGATAAGGACCTGTATGAAGCATATACGTAATTTTTGTATTATCGCCCATATTGACCACGGGAAGAGCACATTGGCAGATCGCCTGTTGGAGTTTACGAACACCATTACGCAACGGGAGGCTCAAGCGCAACTGTTGGACAATATGGATTTAGAACGTGAACGTGGGATAACGATTAAATCGCACGCCATTCAAATGGAATATACCAAGGATGGCGAGCAATATATTTTGAACTTGATTGATACTCCCGGGCATGTCGATTTCTCCTATGAGGTCTCGCGCTCGATTGCAGCGTGTGAAGGGGCGCTGTTAATTGTGGATGCTTCTCAGGGCATTCAAGCGCAGACGATATCCAATCTATATCTAGCTTTGGAACACGATTTGGAGATTATCCCGGTGCTCAATAAAATGGATTTGCCAGGAGCTATGCCAGAAGAAGTTAAGGATCAGATTATCGATTTGATTGGTGGTAAGCGAGAAGAGATTATACCTGCTTCAGGAAAAACGGGAATGGGGGTGTCAGATATTCTCGAAGCTATTGTCGAGCGTGTCCCACCTCCGGTTGGAGATCCGAACGCACCTTTGCAAGCCTTAATTTTTGATTCTGTCTTTAATTCTTTTAGAGGAATTATGGCTTATTTTAAGGTAGAAAATGGCGAAATCCGAAAAGGCGACCGTGTGAAATTCGTGGCGACTGGAAAAGAATATTTTGCAGACGAAATAGGCACACTTAAACTTAGCCAGGTGGCCAAAGATGTGATAAAAACAGGCGATGTGGGTTATATTATCTCAGGTATTAAAGAAGCGCGTGAAGTGAAGGTAGGAGATACCATTACCCATCGCGATCGTCCGTGTACTGAAGCGATCAGAGGCTTTGAAGAGGTGAAACCAATGGTTTTTGCGGGAATTTACCCAGTGGATACCGAAGATTATGAAGAGCTCCGCGAATCTATGCACCGTTTGCAGCTCAATGATGCTTCGCTGGTTTTTGAACCAGAATCTTCTGCCGCATTGGGATTTGGTTTCCGGTGTGGCTTTTTAGGAATGCTCCACATGGAGATCATTCAAGAGCGTTTGGAACGTGAGTTTAACATGACAGTGATTACCACCGTGCCAAACGTGTCCTATCGTGCATTTCTTACGAAAGATAAAAAAGAGGTTGTTGTGCATAATCCATCGGATTTGCCCGATCCAAGTAAATTGGATTTTATCGAAGAGCCTTATATCAAAGCGAATGTTATCACCAAGGCAGACTTTGTAGGGCCAGTGATGTCATTGTGTATCCAAAAAAGAGGAACGATTATCAATCAATCCTATCTAACGTCGGACCGTGTAGAACTGACTTTTGAAATGCCTATGGGCGAAATCGTTTTTGATTTTTATGATAAATTGAAGACGATTTCTAAAGGATACGCATCATTTGACTATCACCAGATTGGATATCGGCAGTCGGATTTGGTAAAGCTTGATATTCGGTTAAACGATGAGCCTGTAGACGCCTTGTCTTCCCTCATTCATCGGAGCAATGCCTATGATTTTGGAAAGAAAATTTGTGAGAAATTAAAAGAGCTCCTGCCGCGCCAACAATTTGAAATTCGTATACAAGCTTCTATCGGAGCAAAAATTATTGCGCGCGAAACTATTTCGGCCCTGCGTAAAGATGTTACAGCAAAATGTTATGGAGGAGATATTTCTCGTAAACGTAAGTTGCTGGAAAAACAGAAGAAAGGGAAAAAGAGAATGCGTCAAGTCGGAAATGTAGAAATCCCGCAGTCAGCATTCATGGCAGTACTTAAGTTGGATTAAAGAGTAAAGATAAGTTATGAATCCCCGAAGGGCTCAACGAAGTTAACCGAGCTTGCGAGCTCATCGAAGATAATCACGCGTTACGGATCACAAAAAATGAATATATTAGACGGAAAGCTGGTATCAGCAAAAATTAAAGAAGATATAAAAAAAGAAGCTGCAGTATTTACGGCACAATCGGGACGTAAACCGCATTTGGTAGCTATTTTGGTTGGAAATGACGGAGGAAGCGAAACGTATGTAGCTAGTAAGATGCGTAATTGCGAACTCGTAGGTTTTGAATCGACGAATATCCGTTATGATGTGGATGTTACGGAGGACGAGCTAATTGATAAAATAAAGGAGATTAATCAGGATCCGAATATTGATGGACTGATTGTGCAGTTGCCTTTGCCACGGCATATTGATCCGGAAAAGATTACGGAAACGATCGATTATCGCAAAGATGTCGATGGTTTTCACCCAATTAATTTAGGGCGAATGCAACGTAATCTACCGTGTTTCATACCGGCTACACCTTATGGCATTATGCTGATGCTCGAGTATTATGGTATTGATACCGCTGGTAAGAAAGCGGTAGTGGTTGGCCGCAGTAATATCGTAGGATCACCAATGAGTATATTATTGGCCCGTAACAATAATCCAGGAAACTGTACGGTGACTTTAACCCACAGCCGCACAGCAAATTTAAAAGAAGAGGTACTTGCGGGAGATATTATCGTCGCAGCTATTGGCCGTAAGCACTTTGTTACAGCGGATATGGTAAAAGAAGGTGCTGTGGTAATCGATGTGGGCATTAACCGAGAGGAATCTGCGGAGACGAAATCGGGTTTTAAACTTTATGGAGATGTTGATTTTGATGAGGTGTCTAAGAAATCATCTTGGATAACACCTGTTCCCGGTGGTGTAGGATTGATGACTATTGTAGGTCTATTAAAAAATACATTAGAGGCTGCAAAAGGTACAGTCTATCCTAAATAATACTTTTTGGTATAGTAATTGTTTACATAAACAATTAACTATCAAAACTATAATTAAAGGAAAAAGACATGAAAAAATTAATGTTAATAGCAGCAGTCGCAGGTACTATCATTGCTACGTCGTGTAACAACAATCCTAAAAACAATGATACTGATAGTGAGATGACGGCCGGTGAGAAACTGGATCAATCATTGGAAACATTAGAAGAGCATAAAGATCACGCGCATGCTACTTTAAAGGAAGAACTGGCCAAAGCTGAGGAAAGGTTAGATAAAGCAAAAGCTGATTTGGATGATGCGATCGAAAGAGGAGATAAAAAAGCCGAGGAGAGCGCCCGTAAAACCTATGATGAGGCTAACACTGTATGGGAAAAAACAAAAAAAACCGCTCGTGACGCAGGTGTTAAGGTAGAAGAAGGCACAAACAAAGCTGTAGATGCAACCAAAGATGCGGCCAAATCTACAGGAAACGCGTTAGATAGAGCCTATGATAAAACAGTTGATGCCACAAAAAATGCCGCGGATGCTACCGGAAAGGCAATTGATAACGCGGTAGAAAAAACCGGAGAAAAAGCAAATAAAGTTGCTAAAGACGCGGAAAAAAAAGTTGAAGAGATGAAAAATCGCAATAAGTAATCAGTAACTTAAAATATCTTTAGGCCTCCTGAATATTCGGGAGGTTTTTTTTATAGTTATTCGATATAATATGGACATTGCTGCAAAAAAGGAATTATTAAACCATTGTCTTCAACAGATTGAAGGACGATTGGAGGAAATCACTCTTGCAATCCAGCAGGCACAAGAGGCAATAGAAAGCGAAACCAAAAGTAGCGCGGGCGATAAATATGAAACATCACGTGAGATGATACAACAGGATTTAAACCGTTATCACGCACAATTATCACAGACAAAAAAGGATTGGGTTCTACTTCAAAAAACAGATGTCAGAACAAAACAAAAGGCAGAAATAGGTGCTATAGTCGTGACGGAGCAGGTAACCTATTTTATTGCTGTCAGTTTGGGACAACAACAAGTCAATGGGACAAATTTCATCGTAATTTCACCCTCTTCGCCGATCGGGAAACTGCTGTTCGGGTTAGAAGTAAGCGATCGAATCGTCTTTAATGGGACTAAACAGCTTATAACAGCTATTTATTAACCGTAATAATCGACAACGATTCCAAACAATCATCCCTAATTTATTGTTCCATTATCAAGCAACTATTTTGATCCATGGCACTATTCGATAAATATAAAGCACTTTTAGACGAAGCAGGAAATCTAATTACTGAGGATTTGCAGTTTATGGAACAAAACGGTGTTTTGATTATTCGAGGTGTGACTCCCAATGCCGAAGCAAAAAATAAGCTGTGGGATATTTATAGCCAAATCGATCCTAATTTTATTTCGGGAGAAGTTTTATTGGACGTTGATGTTTTGTCTACCGTAAAGGGTTGTAAAGCAAGGCTATTTATGGAAGATCCGATCTTAAATGTTCACAAAGGCCCTGGAGTAGAATTGCCTACTATCGGGAATGTGAAGAAAGGCGAAATAGTTACGGTCATCAGTCGCGCAAACGTCTATTGGTGGCTCGTTCGCATACATAATATCGAAGGATACTGCTATGCGGAAAATATAGAACAGGTATAATCTGAAAAATAATACCTTAAGCAAAATTAGCCGAACATATCTTCCAGCCGGAATGTCTCTTTTAAACGAATACCCTTTTCGGTATGTTGTAATGTGCAGCACGCGTTGATGGGATCATGTTCCAGAAACAATATATATTCGTTATCCACGATTTCTTGCCAGTAATGTTGACGCTCCTCCATCGTGGTCAGCGGCCGAACATCATATCCCATTACATATGGAAGGGGGATATGCCCGACAGAGGGTAGTAAATCTGCCATGTAGAGAATTGTTTTTCCCTGATAACGAATTTGTGGAAGCATCATGGATTCTGTATGCCCGTACGCATAGCGGATGTCAATGTGAGAAGAAAACGGTTCCCCCTCCTTTATAAAGTGCAACTGTCCGCTTTCTTGTATAGGGAGAATATTATCTCGGAGAAATGAGGCTTTTTCTCGAGGATTTGGGTGTATTGCCCATTCCCAATGTTTCTCATTGCTCCAGAAACGTGCATTTTTGAAAGCGGGAAAAAAACGTTCACCGTCTCGTTTTATTGCACCGCCGCAATGATCGAAATGAAGATGTGTAAGAATGACATCGGTGATATCATCGCGGTGGAAACCATATTTTGCTAGTGAACCATCGAGTGTAGCATCGCCATGAAGAAAATAGTGACTAAAAAACTTTTCGTCCTGCTTATCACCTATGGCGGTGTCTACTAAGATTAATTGTTTACTGTCTTCAATGAGGAGCAATCTATTCGTCCAAGTACATAGGTTGCGCTCATCAGCAGGATTGGTACGTTGCCACAATGATTTTGGGACCACACCAAACATAGCGCCCCCGTCCAGCTTAAAGAATCCAGTATCAATAGTATATAGTCTCATGCATGCTTAAATTTATACCTCTATTATAAAGATAGTAAATTTAAACGTGGGGGCTACTTATAAAATATTTACTTTTTAAATAATCCGCCTAGTGCATCTCCTAATTTTCCTTTTTTAACCGCACTTATAGCGTCGTCAAATCCAACTTTACCGTCACCGTTCTGATCTAAGACAGAGCCCGTACCGCCACCGGCGAGAGAACTTATAATGTCACTGATATTAAAATCTCCACTTTGTACTTTGCTGGAAATCATGCTGATGATTTGTGGAATAATAGAATTGGCAAAGCCGCCTGCGGTATTGTTGTCTAACCCAACATTTGTACCCAATTTGGAGGTGAGTGAAGAAATTATAGTTTTTACTATGGGATTAGACGTCAAGGCATTTTTATCTGTATTACCAAGCATATCAGACAAATCACTTAAATTTCCGCCCGAGACGGCTGATTTTAAACCGTCAATCAAAGACGAACCTGTTTCCTTAGCTACATTGCCAGTCAGATTATTAGCGATGTCGCTATTAGTGTCAACCTCTTGAGTTGTTGTCTGTTGGATTATTTGCTGAAGTTTATCGATCATTTTTTTATTTTTTGTTTACTATAAAAATAATAAATCCGATCTGTTTCCCCTGTATTTTACCTCTTTATATTTTATAGAATGTAGTTTTCCGATGACGTAATATTATATAACACTTACCAATTCCGCTATAAGAGTAAACTTCCTCGTGAAGAAAAGCGGGCTCTTAGGCAGCTTTATATTATTTTTAGTATTATTGACAAATTTAGAGAATTTGTTAAAACAAATAAAAAGATGAAATCCACCATTCAGGAAATAGAAGAGCGTTTTGATAAGGACGTTGAGCGTTTTTCTCAGCTGGAAACCGGGCAGCAGACGACATTGGATGCTTCGTTTAATATGGAACTTATAACGGAAGCTATTTCGCGTCGTTATCCTAAACTCGGTACTGTATTAGACATCGGTTGTGGCGCGGGGAATTATATGGTAAAGTTATCGCAAAAGATAACGAATATCGATGTCACTTTGTTAGATTTAAGTCAACCGATGTTAGATAAAGCATGGGAAAGGGTAGGTGAAGTAACGACAGGTAAAGTGGATATACGCAAAGGCGATTTTAGAACAGTTAATTTTGGTACAGAAAAGTATGATGTGATTATCGCAACAGCAGTACTGCACCATCTTCGAGATGATCATGATTGGGAAACCGCATTTAAAAAGTTATTTGATTTATTAAACGAAGGCGGGAGTATCTGGATATTTGATTTAGTGCATCAGGTCGACCCTGCTTTACAGCAATATATCTATCATGATTTGTACGGAAAGTATTTAACAGGGTTGAAAGACGATGAATATAAAGATCATGTATTCGCTTATATCGAGAAAGAAGACTCACCCCGAAGCTTAATGTACCAACTACAGTTACTAGAAAAAGTTGGATTTAAACAAGTGGATATTTTACATAAGCACTTATGCTTTGCATCTTTTGTAGGGTTTAAAGCAGGTTAATAAAGGATTCAAGCTAAAGTAAGCATAAAAGATTTCCGAAATGTTTAGCAAATCGGAAATCCTTTATTGGTATTACTTTATAAATTCTACTTTCTCGATGACCATTTCTTGTTCCTTCGCATCTGAAGGAACTTGGCCGCGGAACAGCCATAAATTGAGTCGCAAACGTTCCGTGCCTTTATGTAATGGAATATCGTTTCCTTTGTAAGTCCATTCATGAATTCGGTTATCTTCATCAACGGATAAGCCATGTCCCTGACGACTGAAAAAATCGATTCTCTCCCGTTGCCAATTAAAGGAATGGGTCGAACGTTCCGTTAATAAGTTTAAATCATAACGTTCTTTGTTGCCGGAACGATCTGACGGTTGTACGGCAAATTGGGAATCTTGGTTTTCCGGATCTGACCACCTAGAAAACTCAATATCTATTTCTTCTTCATCATTGAGATAAGTAAACAAGCCTCCCACGACATGTTGGTCTAATTTGCTTACATCACTAGCTAGATAAAAAACATACTGGCCATAACCCAAGGATTGTTTTAGAACTATTCCCGAACAATACCAGATACCCCCTCGCTGCACAATCTTGAGGTGTAATCTTCCACCTTCATCAACCCACACATTATCTTCCGAATCAGAAAAGTAGTTCGGTCCGGGACCGACTCTTTCATCGTTCGATGTACGAACAATCCAGTCATACCCTGAGAACTTGATTATCCGCTCTGTTGGTCTCACTTGTTCATCGGGTTCATTCGCGTCTGACGAGCAAGACCATAACAACATCGTGACACTAAAGAATATTTTAAAACTATTTAGAAGGAATTGCATATTAAAAACTATTGAATATTTATTTTAACTTCTATATCTTCTATCTCCGCACCAGTCCTATCTCTAGCGGATAGTATCATGGTGTCTTCTCCGGTGCTTTCGCCGTCATGAATGTAAAGCAGGCTTAAGGATTGGAGATCCGTCTGCACAAATTCTCCATTTTGCCCAATGATGTCTGCCCCTCTGATGAGCCAACCTTTTTGCGGAGCAGTTTTCACGGTATAGATGATATCGGCTGCATCAGCACCGGATAGCTCCAGCAGATCTGTATGGATGACTGTCGAACCACCGCTTGATACAGCGACCGGTTCATTTGTTTTTACGACCAAGACATTTTGATTTGTTGCTAATGTAGCGATAATCATCGGAGGATCCAGCGTAGCGTGCTCTTTTGAGGCCAGATCGTCGGTTTTATTACCTGCCGGAGCGGCTCCACTTTCTAACATAAACGACACCCGGCCACTTGGAGACTCATTCTTATAAAAATTCGTGATATCAAAATTGAAAGCATTTACTTTTGATGTGGTTACATACGAAATACGGTCTCCGATTTTGCCTGGCGCATTCTTAAAAGTAATGGTCGATTCCGACCAATTGTTGTTCGCTGCTTTAAAAAGATTTAGCATATAGCCATCTCCCGTGGTGAAACTAACCGCTAATCGGAGTTTCACATCCACAACGATACCCGGTTTTTCAAAATCATCAAGATCAAACATGAGATACGCAAACCTATCATAAGCAGAGTTAAGTGCTGGGCTGGAGTATTTCGGTCTAAGAAGCGGATTCGTACCATAATTGGTGTTTTCATATATTTCACCTGCGCTATTACCAGCGACAAACGAATCAGCTAAAGGGTATATCGTATCTCTCACGAGCGTAGGATCCTCACTATTATCGATAGCCGGAGCAGAAAAATAGACGATAAAATCGACGGCATGTATCACGCCGTTTGTTGGTTCCAGATTAGACGTGCGGATTTCCCATTGTCTCGTAGTCCCTTGGTTGATCAATCCCACGTAGTTGTTATTGCGAGAAAGAAACATGGTTTGTCCGTTTTCTGTTTCGTACGGGAGCGGTTGGTCACGACCAATGGTCGGATCGGTAAAAATAACACGATCTTTTACGATATGGTACCGCAACATGTTTCGTAAAATAGGTAGCGGTATATCTTCTATAGTACTATAACTACTGCTTTCCAGATACGTACTGAAAGCTTTATTATTTGGAATAATAAAAGTCCTTTCTTCCTCCTGATAGAGATTTTGAAGCCCCGTGCGTATAATTGCCCTTTCCAATTGATCAAAATCATCGTTTGCCTGGATGAAGCTCCATGCTGTCACGCCTAATATGCCGTCTACTCCGGAAGGTTCGTATTTAAAATTCTCCTGAATTTCGCAACTTGTCATCAATAACGTAATTGTAATACAAGCCGTTAAAAATCGGTTTAAAATTATTTTCGTTTGCATAATAAATTATCTTTATTATAAATGTTTTTCATCGAACTATCTATAAAATTCGTTTTGTACCAAGTTCGGATTACGATTGATAGCATCCTCATGTATTGGCCATAAGATATTGCGCGAATCTTTTAATCCAGTGATCGGTTCCATCACTTCAATAGCTTTATCTGTCCGGACGAGATCAAACCAGCGGTGTCCTTCGAAACATAATTCTATCGACCTCTCATGCATGATTGCCGAGACCACATCACCGTACTCTTCTATGGCCGTTACTTCAGTCAGCGCTACCAATCCTGCCCGATTACGGATATTATTTAATAAAGGAAGCGCAAGGCTATTGTCGTTTAAACGGGCATGTGCCTCTGCTTTGAGCAACATGATATCGGCCAACCGCACCAAAATAATATTGTTTTGAGACGGATCCGGGCTTTCGTCATTAAAACCTTCGCCAAAAAACTTCCAGATCTTTCGTGGCTGTACCTGCGTATTGTCCCAAATCTTTGATCTACGCAGATCTCCTTCTTCAAAAGAATTCATAAACCGCTGACTTGGAAAATAACTGGCATCGTTACCCAGCGCATAAAGCACCCGCATAGAATTCTTTTGAACCTCATTGTAACCAACTTCAAATACACTTTCGCTACTCAATCCGGCAGAAAACATATTGTTCCAGTCACTAATAGAAACTAAAGAATACAATGGATTATCCGTCACACGTTCCGCCGTTGTAATCGCTTGTTGATATTGTTTGCGCCACATGTATACTTGTGTTAGTATACCATCCGCGCCACCTCTGGTGATCAAAACCCGATCTCGTTCACCTCCGTAATTGGGTGAACAGAATTCAGAAGCATAGGAGAGATCCTCAACAATTTGGTTAAGGATAGTTTCTTTATCCGTTTTGGATAAAAATAAATCCTGTTGTATACTTTCATAAGGCTCTAGGGTGAAAGGGACATCGCCCCATACCCTGACCAAATAGAAATATGCTATGGCGCGCAACGCTCTTGCTTGGCCTATCAATTGATTCCGCAAAGGACTCGTTTCGTCTTCGAAAACCTCGGGAATATATTTTACAGCATAATTAGCCCGACTAATCACGGTGTACAAGTTATTCCAGTTAGACGATGTAATGATTGGTGTCAATGTATTCTGATGGAGTGCGAAAGGATCTCCGGCGTGGTTGGTTTCGACAGCATCTGCTCTTCCTTCTCCCCAATAGGCAAAATTGAGTTGAAATGAAGATTGCATAGCCTCATATATTCCGTAGACGCCTGCCTGTGCATCACTCGTACTTTTGTAAAAACCTTGTGCGGAAAAACTACTGATTGGCTCTTTGTCCAGAAACGAACAGGAGCCCATTAATAGAACGGACAAAAAGGCAATCCATTTTGTAATATATTTTTTCATATCCTACGATGTTAAAGACCTATATTAATACCAAAAATAAATGTACGGCTCTGTGGATACGATCCTTCATCCACGCCTACCCGCAGTCCTGCATAAGAGTTTACATCGGGGTCAAATCCCGTATACTTTGTCCAGGTAATCAGGTTTGTTCCGGTGACAAATGCATCTAAGCTCCGTATACCGATTTTGTTAATCAAAGTTGGGGAGAAACGGTAACGAAGATTGACATTTTTTAACTTGATATAAGAACCATCCTCCACCCATCGGCTCTGCACACGGCTTTCGCTTTGCATAGGATCATCTCGTACAGGTCTCGGATAATCGGTAATGTCTCCTTGCTGACGCCATCTTCTCAATGCATCGGTAGAAAGATTATTGTATCGCACGATAGTATTTCGCTGGTGATTGATCTCACTGTATATATCATTACCATAGGAGAACTGGAACAGCACATTCAAAGAGAAATTCTTATAACTAAAATCGTTGGAAATACCGCCAAAAAATTTTGGTTCCGCTTTACCAATAATCTGTCGGTCGTCCTGATTAATAATATCATCTCCGTTCAGATCGTGCCAAATCGGATCTCCGCCTTTGAAAACGGGGCCCAATGCACCGTTTGTAACCGCATTTACATTATCCTCATCACGGGCATATACACCGTCAAATCTCCACCCGTAGAAAATGCCGATAGGTTGCCCTTCCTGCAAAATATGGTACGCGCCATTTTGAATATAACCATTGGTCAACAAGTTCTCCGGAAGAGATACAATCCGATTGCGGTTTGCGCTGATGTTGAAGTTGGTCGACCATCCGAAATTGCCTACTAGATTTTTGGTTGATAACAAGAACTCAACACCCTTATTTTGGATGTTTCCGATGTTCTGGGTGATCGTGCTAAATCCCGTCGTAGTCGGAATAGGCACTTCATAAAGCAAATCACGGGTATTTTTTACATAATAGTCTGCATTTAACGTCATTCTATTAGCCAGAAACGATAAGTCTATACCCGCATTATACTGCACCGTGGTTTCCCAGGTTAAACTCGCGTTTGGCATAACCGACGGAGCTGCTCCTGAATAATCCAGATAATTGATCCCGACCAAAAATTCGCCTTGGGAAGTGTAATTTCCAATAGCGTGATTTCCGGTACTTCCCATGCTGAAGCGGAGCTTCCCGTCATTCATCACATTTCTTAATCCTTCCAAAAATCGCTCGTCTGTGAAACGCCAACCCACGGAAGCGGAGGGAAAGAAACCAAACCGATTGTCACGGCCAAATCGCGACGAACCATCGGCTCTTAAGTTGACTTCAGCCAGATATTTTCCCTGATAATCGTAGGACGTTCTACCAAAATACGATAGCATGGCACTTTCGGCTTCCACATTAATTCCTTGATTGGAGATAACACTCGCTGCGTTCAGTGTTCGGATGTCATCACTCGGAAAAAACATACCATCCAGCCCCGTACGTTCAAATCGCCAGTCTTGCAAACTGAATCCAAGTAAAGCACCAAAATTATGGTCGTTGGCGAATGTCTTGTTGTAGCGTAAGATATTTTCGTTTGCCCAAGTAATATTGTTCGTACTTCTGACGGCTCCAGTATTGTAACCTTCTCTATAATCCAATATCGACGGCATGAATTCATTCTCCTTCATCGTAGTGAAATCGAAATGTAGGTTACTGCGAAAACTCAGCCCATCCATAATTTCATACTCGAGGTATTCGCTTCCGATAATTCGGTGACTTTTATTATTATGTGTAGCATGCATGGCAATACCTACGGGGTTTCGTCGTCCCAATTGATAGCCATTCAATGATCCGTCGGGAAAATACATGGACATGACCGGAGGTCTGACTAACAGCTCACGAATAACGCTCAGGTTTCCTGTTCCACCTGCATTAATCCGATTGTTTGTTGCATTGGTGTAAGCAATGCTTTGCCCGATTTTCAACTTATTGGATACATCGAAATCGACGTTCAATCGGGAAGTGATGCGTTTGTAATTATTGCTGATAATAATACCGTCTTGATCCAGATAAGAATTGCTCCATGAATATTGTACTTTGTCGCTTCCTCCGCGAACGGCCAAATCCACTTTATACTGTCCAGCGCTTCGTAACAATTCTCGTTGCCAGTCGATATCACCGTTGTTGGAGGGGTTCAATGAATCTAATACCGTCCAGAAAGGTTCTTCGGGAGTCTCCATATTATTATACGAATCGATTACCGCTGCCCGGTATTGACTAGCATTCAAAACCCCTAGATGGCGTGTGATCGAACTTACTCCCGTCATGAAATTAGCCGTTATTTGCGCTTTTCCTTCTGCACCGCGCTTGGTGGTAATCAATACCACACCGTTTGCGGCGCGTGAACCATAAATAGCTGTTGATGCAGCATCTTTAAGTATTTCGATCGAAGCAATATCGTCCGGGTTGATGTCTGCTAAGGGGTTTAATCCAAAATTTTCCGTGCCGTTGAGCGACGATAGAGAATTAGACTCTATCGGGACACCATCGACCACAAAAAGTGGATTATTACCGGAATTTAGCGAAGAATTTCCTCTAACGCGGATAGTCATTTCACCTCCCGGGGCACCCGAATTAGAGGTGATCTGTACACCCGGCGCACGTCCCTGCAAAATAGAAATCGGATCTTGAAGTGTTGTTTTTTCAATCTCATCACTTCCTACCGAAGCAACCGATCCGGTCAAATTTCGTTTTTTCTGCTGCCCATAAGCCACCACAACCAAATCCTCCATTTCTACTGTTTGATCTTGAAGTACAACGGACAGTTCTTTTTGATCTCCTATCGTTACCGTTACCGACGCTTTACCAACATATGAAAATATGAGCCTATCTTGTGGTGTTGCGAGAATGGAAAAAGTACCGTCTTGCCCTGTCAAGACGCCGTTGCCCGCGCCTGCATTAACGCGTACGGTAGCGCCAGCAATAGGTGAGCCGTTTGTATCCCGAACTCTGCCTCTGATAGGCGTCTGTTGTTGCCGGTTCATAGGAGCTGCTTTCGAACCGGATATGGTCTCTTTGTTCAGTACGATGTTTTTTCCTGTTTGTTTGTATTTAATTTCGAAAGGAGACAAGACGTCTTCGAGTACTTTATAAAGATGCGCGTTTTTGTAGTTTACGTTTATCCTGGCTGATTCGGGAATAATGCGTTGATCAAACAGAATATTATAGCCGCTTTGTTTTTGTAACTCGCGAAGTACATAATCTAACTTAACATTCTTCTTGTGTAGAGTGACTTCTTGTCCAATAGCAGATGCATTGACCTGCAATGTTGCCGCAAGTAGAAAGGGGAGGGCTAAGGATAATTTCATTACTACAGGATTTTTGTTCGTAAGGCATATTTCCCATAGCAATATGCCCAACCAATTTTTTTTATACATTTGTATTCGGTTGATTTATAATTTAACACGTTAGTTTTCAATCGTTAGTCAAATTGACTAAGCTATGGGAGGTGCTGGTAACACCTCCTATTTCTTAAATAAACTTTTTATTTCATTACGGTTATCCTCCTTCCGTTCAGTTTGAGTTTTACAGATCCTGTCCATTCTATGGTTTGAAGCAATGTGTCAATGTTTTCGAATTTAGACACCTTACCCGAAAACTTTATATCACTTACTTCAGTTTTGTATTCTACATCGACATCGTACCATCTGGCGATATCTTCCATCACGTTTTTTAATGGTGCATTGTCAAAGGCAAAATCTCCGCTTTTCCACGATGTCACATAATAGGGATCTATTTGTTCAACACTTATTTTTTCTGATTTGTAATCGTAAACCGATTGATCATTGGGTTGGAGAATATAAAATTGATCGTCGGATTTACCTTCAAATGCTATCTTTACGCGTCCCTCGATTAGTGTGGTTGTTATTTTATCTCGGAACGTGTTTATATTGAATTCAGTGCCCATTACTTCTAAAACCTGTCCTTTTGATTTTACTAAAAAGGGGACACGTTTGTTATTGATCGTTGATTTCGATACATCAAAATAGGCCTCGCCTTCTAATTCTACCTCTCTGGCGGATGCCCCATGGAATGAAACAGGGTATTTAAGTGTGGAATTTGCATTTAACCAAACCTTAGTGCCGTCAGCCAGTTGGATAGTATATTCTCCGCCTCTTGGAGTAATAAGCGTATGTACGCCGGCTGTTTGACTGTTCATATCGGAAGATCCGAGATAGGAGATACCTTTATTCTTGTCGTTGACGGTATAAAAACCGTTCTTTTTTATATTTGCTGGACTAGATTGATCTCCCAGCTCTTGATAAGTTCCGTCTTCAAATACAATTCTAGCCTTATTACTGCCGGGGAGCACTACTGCATGTGTTTCAGCCATATTGGAAAGGCTGTTGTTCTTTTCAGAACTCGGGTAGAAGAAGATAAAATATACGCTAAAAAAAATAAGGAGCACCGCAGCTGCTGTGATTATTTTTTGGACTCTCGCTCGTGCTTGTTTTTTAGCTATGTCGGTCGATTTGCTTCGAATAACAGCGGCGACCTCAGGCTTAGAACGTATACGATCGTACAATTTTTTGCTGTCGTCAGTGGAAACTTTTAAAGTCTTTTCTTCATGCAATTGATCCCATAGAAGTAAAATCTCTTTTTCAATGTGTGGATGCTGCATCAATTCATGCAGTTCAACATTTTCATCAGCAGAACATTTGCCCTGTTGGCGTTTCTTAATAAGATATATTAAACGTTGTTTGTCCAATTTTGTGTGCTTTATTGTATTATATCGCACAAGATTGGAAATAGGACTAGGTGTTTTTTAAAAAATCAGAAAAAAGCATATTAATCTCTGTAACTTTATCCGAACGGTTTTTGTTGCGACAGCTAAATGGTTTTTTACTGTGTTCTTGGAAATGGCGAGCTGGTCTGCAATTTCCTGACAAGAAAGGTCTTCGATTTTGTTGAGTACAAAAACTCGTTTTTGTTGCTGGGGAAGTTCTTCTATAATCTTATGTAGGCTATCATGTAGTTCTTTTATCAAGACAGCCTCTTGCGTGTCGTGTGGATTTCTATTGGAAAGAGCGCCGATATACCCCAAAGCCTCTTCGCGGATTACCTTTCTACGAAAATGAGAGACAGCAATCCTTTTAGAAACGGCATAAAGAAAGGGCAGTATACTTTCTGCCCCGTGTATTTTATCCCTATAAATAAAAAGTTGGGTAAAGGTATCTTGCGTAATTTCTTCGGCTTCCTCCTTATGATGGCAAAACCCATAGACATATTGTAGAATAACTTGATGGTGTAGCTCAAATATTATTCTAAAAGCGTTCGAGTACCCCGCTCTAAAGTCCGCAAAAATCGTTTCAGACACCTCTTTCATTATTTATTTTGTCAGGCCATTGGTAGAATTATTATGAAACAAAAATATTCGTTCTAACGAATCCTTATTTCAAAGATAGGAAATAAAGATAGTCATTCCCAAAAATTAAATTATGTCGGTTAATCGACATTAACCAAATTGTTAACACGGCGTGAATCAATCTATTTTATTTCTGGATAGACGCTGTTGCAGTAGGCGAATCTTGCTGTTCCTATAGTCGTTCTCCTGTTTCAATTCTGCTTCGAAAAAAGAATTTTTATTTAACCGTATAAAGCGCTCATCCAAATCTGCCATATCCAAAGCTTCCAACGCTGCTAATGTTTCCGATATATCGTCTTCTTTAAAATCAACTGAATTTACCCTCATTTCTATAGCGGTAAAAGTCAAATATTGCAACCGAATATCTGCCATCAGCCGATAATGCTCAAATTCGTCCTGATTCAGGCTTGGTTGTAAGCGGCGTAGTGTGGAGGCGACCATCTGAGCGCTGTCTAAGAAGGAAGGCATCGACAAATTTGTATCACTAATCTGTCCTTGTACAATTTCATAGGGAATAGCTTTCAACGCCGTCCAAAAATCTTTAGCCTTTTGCTGACCAAAACCATACCGTTTTTGAGCGTATTGAAGAACAAATGATTCTATATCTAACGGTTTTGTATTGTTCACCCCTTCAAAGAAAGCAGCAATCAATAAGTTGAAACCTGTGATCGGATAAACGCGCCGGATAGCTTGCAGATCAGACGCATCTCTGGTAGATTCCCATATAGTCGAATAGAGGCCTGATGTAGACCACGAGGTCATAATAAGACCTTTATAACCAAAATTCCTGGCCTGTGGAATGAAATCCCTGATATTTCTAAAATGTTTCTCCCATTGCGTCAAGAAATAATTGTCTGGATGACTCCTTATTGATGGAGCTCCCCATACTTCAAAACCACTATTTAACAAATTATGGTGATCACCAAACATATTGATGTCCCAACCGTAGTTCCAATCCACAAATACGGTCTCTTTAGGTAAACCTTGTAGTGCATCCGGATATTTCAATGCAATATCAGCCCAGAGCACCGGCCGTTTTCCTAATCCGACGACAATATCACAAAGTAGCTTTATAAAATCGCCATAAAGCCTACCTTTGCCTACTTCTGCTGCCTTTTTTTTTTGATTCTGGTGAATGCCCAAGTAGATAGGTTTCGTCTCCTCCGATGTGGATATATGCTGATGTGTGCGTGGAAATAAGATCCTGGTACAATTCAGTAAATAGTTCTCGGTTCAATTCTTCTTTCAACGGATTGACCTGGGAATAATCTTTTTGATCTTCTCGAAGATCCTTGTAACGATGATGTCTAAGGATATATTCTACATGACCAAAACTCTGTTGAAGGGGAATGACGTCAATCTTGAGTTGATTACAATAGGCGATGAAATCAATGACTTCTTCACGGGAATAGGCAAATCTATTGGCAATCAAAGGATGTTTCTCGAACGGATAGGTGCCTTCCCATTCCATTACCAACGTGTTGATGCCATTTTCACTTAGTTTTTTTGCGAAAGCTTTTAATGCGGGCATGGTCATCACTTGTATTCTAAGGTCCAAATGGAAGCCTTTTATTTTAAAGTCGGAGGGTTCTGTTCTCGTTTGTTGAGCTTGTAGAGAAAAAGAAGAACACATGAAAACCCAAAAAATAGCGATAAATAAAACGGAATTTTTAAAATGCATTTTGTGATTATTTCTTAAGTCAGCAAATACTATATCATATAGTATATCGCACGACGTTGGAAATAGGACTAGGAGGGCATAAAAAAAGCAGTCCGTTTGGACTGCCTTTTAATTTAATGCGAACTTAAGTTCTTCGCTTTTTCCTCATCAAAATTAGCTTCTAATTCAGCAAGCTTTTTCTTTCCATAAGCCATTCTGGTAATGACATAAAACAGGACGGGGATAATAAATATACCGAGCAATGTGGCAACGCTCATACCGCCAAATACCGTCCAGCCGATCGTTTGGCGAGAGAAGGCACCAGCGCCAGTTGATAACATCAATGGGATAATACCTAAGATAAAGGCAAAGGATGTCATGATGATAGGTCTTAATCTCAGCTTCACGGCATCTAATGTTGCTTCCATTAATGGCATGCCAATATCCACCCGTTCTTTTGCGAATTCTACAATAAGGATGGCATTTTTCGATGCTAGACCAATAATAGTAACTAAACCAATCTGCGCATAAATATTGTTATCTAAAGCAGGTATAAACAACAAGGTCAATATCGCACCGAATACACCGATAGGTACAGATAACAAAATGGAGAATGGGACAGACCAACTTTCATATAGGGAAGCCAATAGCAAGAACACAAATACAATACATAAGGCGAAAATCATAATCGTCATATTACCGGATTGTTTTTCTTGCAAGGATATACCCGAAAAATCATACCCATACCCGTCGGGCAAAGTTTGAGCAGCAACCTCTTCCAAAGCACGCAGCGCATCCCCCGAGCTATATCCCGGAGCGGCGGAACCGCTCACCTCTATGCTTCGGAAGATGTTGTAGTGGTTGATAATAGACGGATTTTGTACCAGCTCCCAGTTAATCAGTGTGCTCAATGGAACAGATTCACCTCGGACGTTATTGACAAATAACTTATTGAGATCCTCAATGTTCATCCGGAAATCTTGATCTGCCTGCGTGACCACACGGAAATTACGTCCGTAGCGCGTAAAATCGTTTACATACGCTGAACCTAAATAAGCAGAAATGGTACTGTAGACCGACGATACAGGAACAGCCATTCTTTTTGCTTGTTCTCTATTAACCGTAATCTTAAAGTTCGGTGAATTGGAGTTGAATAGGGTATATGCCATGCCTATTTCCGGACGTTGGTTTACCGCGCCTAAAAATTGTCTGACCACTCCTTCAAATTGCTTGATATCCACAGTTTGATGGTCTTGTATCATCATAGAGAAACCTCCGGATGCTCCAAGTCCTGGGATAGCAGGAGGGGTTACAGCTAAAACGCTCGCTTTGTCATAGCCACCATATTTAGCCATAATACCTCCGGTAACCTCGGCAGCAGTTCGTTTACGCTCAGACCAAGGTTTCAGCGAAACGAATAAAGTTGCTCCATTTGATTTAAAAGATCTATTTAAGATGTTAATTCCGGCGATAAGCGTAACATGTTTGATTTCGGGAAAATCTTTACGTAGATCTGCTTCAATCTCGTCAAGCACCGCTGCTGTACGCCCCGCAGAAGCTCCTTCAGGTAAGGTTACGCCCGCAAAGAACATTCCGTTATCTTCCGTAGGAATAAATCCTGTTGGCTTTATGCTAAACATGTATCCGGTGCCTACATATAAACATAGTAGAATAATAAGCGCTAATGGTGCTTTTCGTATAACAGCTTTTACGCCTTTAGAGTACTTGTGCGTTACACGATCGAACCACAGATTATATTTGTAGAAAAATTTATTCAAGCCTTTAGCATCCTTGTTTACTGCGGTGGGTCTCATCATAATAGAGCACAAAGCGGGTGTAAGGGAAAGTGCTATAAAAGCAGATAGCAATACGGACACAGCGATGGTAATAGCAAACTGCTGATAGAGTTGGCCGACCATTCCGGGAATAAAACCAACCGGAACGAATACGGCAGCCAAGATAAAACCGATGGCAATTACCGGAGCAGTGATATCTTTCATCGCGTGTCGGGTAGCTTCTTTGGCATCCATCTTATAATGGTCGATATAGTGCTGCACAGCCTCTACGACCACGATGGCATCATCTACCACAATACCGATCGCCAATACGAACGCCAACAACGTAAGGTTGTTGATGGAAAATCCAAACAGGGTAAAAAAGATAAATGTTCCCACAATAGATACCGGAATCGCGAGTACAGGAATCAATGTTGCTCTCCAGGATTGTAGGAAGAAGAACACGACTACAGTAACCAATAACAACGCTTCTACCAACGTATGGATAACGGACGAAATGGATGCGTTAACTACGGAAACAGTTTCATAACCTACTACATAATCTACGTCTTCAGGAAAGGATTGTTTTAAATTTTCTAATGCGGCATAAATACCGTCCGCCGTTTCTACGGCATTTCCTCCCGGTGTCTGCGCAACCATCATCCCGGTGGAAACCATACCGTTCACCCGTGTAGTTGTAGCATATGCGAATGAGCCTAGTTCCACTCTTGCCACATCTTTCAACTGCACAATGGAACCGTCAACAGGATTTGTTTTGACGATGATTTCTTCGAAATCCTCCTCAGAAGATAAATCAGAGTCCGTGATAACCGGATATTCGAATACTTGTGAGTTGTGTTGCGGTGGCGCACCTACGGAACCACCCGGCATACGTAAGTTTTGTTCCGCTATCGCGCTTGAAACATCGGCAGGGGTTAAATTTAATGCCGCCAATTTATTGGCGTCGAGCCATATCCGCATAGAGAAGGGTTGACCAAAGGCAGTTACATCACCCACACCCTTAACCCGCATGATCGCGTCCCGAACATATAAGTTGGCGTAGTTCGCTAAAAACTTATCATCCCGTGTTCCGTTGGGCGATACTAACGAGACAAGCATTAAGATGTCCGTATTTGCTTTACGTGTAGTTACCCCTAACCGGCGTACAGCCTCCGGTAATGCCGGCTCGGCAATACCGACACGATTTTGTACATCAAGGGTAGCGATATCGATATCTGTACCTACTTCAAAGGTGACGGTTATACTCGACTGCCCGTTTGATGTACTATTAGAAGACATGTAAATCATGCCCGGCGTACCGTTAATCTGGCTTTCTATCGGCGTTGTTACCGTCTGTTCAACGGTTTGCGCATCCGCACCGGTATAGTTTGCCGTCACCGTAACAGTAGGAGGGGCAATGGATGGATATTGACTGATAGGCAACGTCATAATGGAAATCGTACCTATAATCATAATCAATATAGAGATGACGATTGCCGTGACGGGCCTTCTTATAAAAACTTCTGATATCATTTTTTATTTCTTATTGAGATTCGTAACTCTTCGTTCGTAACGCGTGATTTATTGTTTTACTACTGTTAACCGATCACTTGTTACGGTTTACTTGTCTCCGGTTCTTTTTCGACAACTTTTGCTCCGCTTCGTACATTCAGGATGCCATCGACAACAATTTTATCTCCGGCTTCTACACCTGAATTTACTACCACTTTATCTTCTAGTTTTAAACCAAGCTCTACAGGACGTATCTCCGCTTGGCTGCTATCATTTACCACATATACATTATACACGCCTAACTGATCCTGTACAGCTTTAAACGGAATAACCAATTGTTCCGTAGCCGAAGTACTCTTCACATTCATGGTGACGTTCATGCCTGCACGCAAATCGTTTTGTGGATTGCTGAATGATGCACGTACTTTCAACCTTCCGGTAGTAGGATCAACAGCTCTATCCATGGTCGCGATTTTTCCAGCATGGGTGTACGTGCTTCTGTCAGGTAAAGAAACACTGATTTCAGTAGATGATTTGCCAGACTGATAAGCTGCAAATTCGGAAATCTCCCTTTCGCTGATTTGAAATTCAACAGCTATCGGATCGATCGCACTGATTGTATTTAAAAGCGTTGTGCCTGGCGAGACCAACGCACCTGTACGTACCTGCGAAATGCCTACAGCACCACTAAACGGAGCGCGTATAATAGATCGTTCCAGATTTGTTTGTGCGGTTGTCAATGCCGCCTGTGCTGCTTGTACCTGTGCTTTTTGGTTGCTTACATCCGTTAAAGCATAGTCCAATGTCTGTTTGGCAATCGCATCTTGCTCTGCAAGTGTTTGGTATCGTGTTAAATCTTTTTCGACACGTTGCAGGTTTGCTCTCGCAATCTCTAAATTGGCTTTTGCTTGATCTACAGCCGCTTGATAACGGATGCGGTCAATTTCATACAAGGGTTGTCCCTGTTTTACCGTTGCACCGTCCGCTACATATATTTTAGTCACATAGCCGGATACCTCTGCCAGTAGATTAGCTTCTTGAAGGGGGACAACACTAGCGGGGTATTGTTTTGTGCCGGAAACAATCTGTTTCTCAACAGTTGCTGTCGTTACGGGAACAGCTCTTTCCCCAGGAGCTGCCCCTTGTTGTTGCTTTGCTCCATCCTTGGAGCCGCAAGATTGCCAGAACAATGCAGAACCTATAATTAGTGCAGAAAATAAATAGTTCTTATTCATGTTTTCGTGTATTTCTTGGTTGAATGATAAGGTGTGTTTTTATAGTGTTGTTTCTACCGTACCCAATGCTTTTTGAATGTCTAACTTGCTGGAAAGAACAGTATATAAAGCATTCAGGTAGTTTAATTGTGTTGTTCGAAGATCGCTTTCGGCTGTCATCAACTCTAGATAGGTTTTCACACCCGCATCATATTGTAACTTGATCGTGTTATAGACTTCTTCGGACAATTCCATGTTTTCTTTCGCATTTCTCCATTCGTTCATATTGGAACGATAGCTTGCCATTGCCGCGGAATATTCTGCGCTGATCATATTTTCCAGATTCTTCAAATCCCATTCAATTCTTTCTTCTTCTAATTCTGATCTGCGGATTTCTTGTATACGTTTTGTTCCGGTGAAAATAGGGAAACTTAGTGACAGCCCTATAGCAGAGCTTGGGTAGTTGTGTGCATACAACTGGCTAAACTCGTTGTTTAGGTAATTGAAATTGTAATTTGCGTAAGCACCCAATCGCGGCATAAAGCTCCATTTTTGGTATTGGGTATTCAACTTCTGGATTTCCCGCAAAGTTTCCAGCTGGCGGAATTCCACACGGTTGGCAATATGAAGCAGTTCAGTGGTATCCAATAGGATATTGGATTCCAACGACTGATTGACAAAGGATAGTGAAATTTCTTCCGCTGTCGGAATATTTAAAAGAGATTTTAGATAATCATACTTATATTTACGAGCCTCGTTAGCTGATTTTAATTGTGCATTGGCGTTGTTCAACGATATCTGTGCCCTTTTATAGTCTATCTTATCGACTAATCCAGTTTCGTAACGTGCATTAGCTTCTGTATACTGGCGTTTTAGACGGACAATATTCTCATTAATGATCTTAATGGTTTCTTCTGAAGTAAGGATGTCATAATACGCTTTACTTACGTCCACCACCGTATTGACTTTTGTGTTCTCCAAATTTAAGTTATTCTGTTGACGTATATATTTCGCCGCACGGGATGCTTGAAATAATTCTGGGCTAAGAATTGCCTGATCAGCTTGAAAACCAACGGTACTATTATTTTTTACCCCTAACTGTCTGGCTTGGCCTTCGAACACCATAGTTTGTAATTTGATATTGTGTATCAGAGAAGCCGAAGCATTAATTTGTGGAAGCCATCCTGACAATGCAGATGCAATTTCCCGCTCTCCAATCTCCTGGTCAATTTGAGCCTGTTTTAAGTCTATCTTATTGCGCAGCGCATAGTCAATTAGCTCGTCCAGTGTTGCTTCGCTGTTGAGTTTCTCAGATTCCGCATTATTAACAGATTGTGCTTGTGCGTATCCTGCGACACAGCACGCAAGAAATAACGATAAAGCAACTTTTTTAAACTTCATATTATTGATTTTTAACACCATTCCAAATTATTTCAATTAAATCCTCACGGCCTTTAGCATGCATTTTACAAAATCCGTATGTAACCATTTTGA
Source organism: Sphingobacterium chuzhouense (assembly GCF_014692525.1). Taxonomy (GTDB): domain Bacteria; phylum Bacteroidota; class Bacteroidia; order Sphingobacteriales; family Sphingobacteriaceae; genus Sphingobacterium; species Sphingobacterium chuzhouense. The sequence goes on along the minus strand of NZ_JACNYL010000002.1, from coordinate 595,573 downwards.
CATGGGATGTAGCCGATCCTATGTAGATAGATATTAAGGTATAGAAACTTACGTTTCGGATAATGCCAGACTTTATCCCTTCTTCAAAAAATAAATGCATTTTATCAACACCATAATAAGTACTCTTCTTTTGTTTTATGAGCTCATAATAGGGCGAAGAATAAAATTGTTCTATAAACCAAAAAGTCTCTTTATGCGCCAGATAATAATCAACCAAACGGTTCCAGATGTAAAAGAACTTCTCCTTATAGGACAGGTCTTCGTTAAAGTTGAAAATATGCTCATTTGTTTTTTCCCGACAGTACTTGAAAAGTTCTAAAATCAACTCGTCTTTGGAATTGAAATAGTGATAAATCGTGCCTGTCGCCACATTAGCATGAGCAGCAATCTGGCTCATCGGAGTGCCATGAAAACCATGCTCATTAATGAGCTTGAGCGTGCTTTCAAAAATAGCCTCTTTTTTATTTAGCAATTGAACGTTCATTCGGTTGCAAATGTAGTAAAAAAATGCACCCACCAATGTCAAATATTTGTTATATAACAACAAAGGTTAGTGTCAATATGACACTAATGTTAATTTTTTGTTAAATATTGGGTTTTAGGGCTGTTTTATTTGCAGAATCAGCATATCCGCCTTATATTTGTTCTATCATAATTTAGGTTTATAATTGGTTAGTTTAGTAAGGTTTCCATTCTCCCCGTTTGGAAACCTTCTTTTTTTATAGACAATTTTCTAGACTGCTTTTTACATCTTCCTGCGTGTAGGTTTTCGTGCTATTTCCAAATGTGGTGGTGATATAGGTCAATATATAGGCAATATCTATATTAGTCAACTGCGGATTTCCAGGCATATCGCCCTCAAAGGTTTTTCCACCAATCTCAACAGGGCCTGTCATGCCGTTTTTAACGATACAAGCTAGTTTTTCCTTGTTCTGCTGTAGGTACGCTGTATCGGTCAATGGAGGATAGAGCATTCCCAATCCCTCGCCTTTCGACCCGTGGCAACTTTGGCAATGTGTGACGTAAAGCTTTTGGCCGTTTACAGCATACTGTGCCGTTTCGATACTCACATTCGGCTGGCAGGAAAAAATAAGCATACCGAGAAATATGCTTATTCCTGTCAATGAAAATATCGTGTTTTGCATTCTTTAAACTATTGTTCTTTCAATAGGATTTGCAAGTCGTCAAAAAGTTGGGCGACCTGTTCATCATTTGTCCCGTCGTAAGCACCGCGGATACGTTTTTGCGGATCAATTAATACCAAATAGCTTTGGTGATCATATCCACCAGGGGCGTCTTCATCCTCTTTTGTATAAACTAAATACTGATCAGCGATTCCATAGATATCTTTTTTTTCGCCTGTAACGAATTGCCATTGTTTGTTTGTAACACCTAATTTTTGTGCATAAGATTTAAGCACGCTCGGCGAATCGTACTTAAAGTCTATACTGTGGGATAAAAATGCAACCCGTTCATCATCCTTATATTTTTCATATACTTTTAATAAGTTGCGTTGCATGGTCGGGCAGATACTCGGACAATGTGTAAAAAAGAAATTGGCGACATAAACTTTATTGTCAAAATCTTTATCTGTGATTTCGACGCTATCTTGATTGAGAAAAATAAACGCTGGAATCTGGTGATAAATGGTGTCAACCACCGTTTTGCCGTCTACAATTCGCTCTTCCGTCTCCCGCTCGCCAATGATGGGCAATTTCTTTTCGCTTGTTCCCGAGCATGCGAAGAAAGTGGCAGAAAGTGTGAGTGCACCTATGCACGTTTTAAGATTAAGCTTCATGGTTACTTTTTAAAGGAGGCCAATAAGCTCTCTGCTTCATACTTCACCTGTTCAAACTCCGTTTTCAAATCCGAAATACGTTCCACTTCAGCTTTTTGGTAATTTACATCAGTACTATCTGCAGCGTATTCTTTCATCCAAACCATCATTTTATCTGTAGCGGATTCCAGGTTTGTTTTCAATGTCTGGAATTTTTCTCTGGTTTCCACCGTATCGATATTGGCATCTACGGTCTTTAATACAGACAAGTTTTGTAATAAAGAGTCGATCAAAATTTCATGTTTGTTGAAGGCGGAAACCTGGGGCATGATTTCGTCATGTATTTCGATAGCCTCTTTTGCTAGCTTCTCTGCTTCTGCGTTTTGTCCGTTGGTATTCTGGCAAGCACTCGCAAGGAATACACCGAATGCTAACGTGCCTAAAGTGAACTTTTTCATTATGCTCGTTTTTTATGTTGATGTTCTAGTTACAAATATAGGACTCCGCCAATATTTAAGCGGATTATGATTGTTTAATTCTTGTAATAAATGGAAAAGATTGTAAATTGCGCGCCTCAACGCTAAACTATTATGGAAAATAACCCTAAACCTGGTAAAGTATGGCTGCTGGTCTTGGTAGCTTCACTCGGTTATTTTGTGGATATTTATGATTTAATTATTTTTTCTATCGTGCGGGTACAATCGTTTCAGGACATTGGTATTCCGGAAGAGCAAATGCGATCCAATGGAGAGTTTGTATTGAACATGCAAATGGCGGGCTTGCTGCTGGGCGGAATTATCTGGGGTGTTATTGCCGATAAATTCGGGCGGCTAAAGGTGCTTTTCGGATCTATAGTACTCTATTCCTTAGCTAACATATATAACGGCTTTGTTCAAGATGTAAATACCTATGCGTGGATTCGCTTCGTGGCAGGTATAGGGCTTGCTGGAGAATTGGGTGCAGGGATTACATTAGTGAGCGAAAGTATGGACAGAGGAAAACGCGGATATGGAACGATGATCGTGGCCGGATTAGGCGTATTAGGTGCGATTTTGGCCTATTATGTCTCCGAATGGTTTGACTGGAGAACGGCTTATTTTGTCGGGGGAGGTATGGGGCTTTGTCTTTTGTTGCTGCGTGTCGGAACATTTGAATCTGGCTTATTTAAAAAACAAGATAACCAGAATGCGGTAAAAGGAAATTTATTAATGTTGTTCAACAAGAAGGAGCGCTTCCTTCGATACCTATATTGCCTTTGTATTGGGCTGCCTATCTGGTTTGTCGTAGGAGTTCTGGTCACGCAGGCGCCCGAAATCGGACGAGCTTTACAAAGTGAAGTACCGTTGAGTGCAGGTAAGGGCGTGATGTTCACTTACCTCGGGATTTCATTGGGCGATGTCTTGGCAGGCTTATTGGCACAGTGGTTCAAATCGAGAAAAAAAGTGGTCTTTATCTGTCAAATGTTAATTATTTTATTCGCCGTGTGGTACTTATCCAGTACGGGGATATCAGAAAATAAGTTTTTGTTACTGGCTTTCTTATTAGGGCTTGGCGTAGGATATTGGGCCACATTTGTCACTATTTCTGCCGAACAGTTTGGTACGAATCTACGTGCTACTGTGGCTACCACAGCACCTAATTTTGTAAGGGGGGCGTTGATTCCCTCGACACTCTTATATGGTTGGCTAGTATCAAAAATGGGGATACTTTACGCGGCGATGGCTGTTACGATAGTATTGTCTGTAATTGCAATTTTCGCTTTGACCAGGTTGGAAGAGAGTTTCGATAAGGATTTAAATTATATGGAAGAGTAGTGCGCAAAAATTATCGTTTAGGACATTTCTTGCAACGTTTGCCCCGTTTGTATTTTTTACAGCATTTTTTAAAGACACAACATCCCAAATCTGGGTTGCTGTTTATTCCCTTTTTTATTTCGTCAAAAAAGGGATTCCCATCTTCTATATAAAATAACGAGTTCATTATCTTCTCCATCTCAGGTACAAAGATAATTGTTTAGATTGAATTTAAATAATCTTAAGTTCAACCGAAATTTCACGCGCAGCTTCATCGATGATTTTGGGGTCGTCGGTATTATTGATAATAACCAAATCGCATATTGATTTAAACGGAACTAAATATTGTTCATAGGCTGGCACGACATGGTTTATCCATTTGTACATAACATCGTCGTGATCATATCCTCTTTCGATAAGATCTCGTCGCAACCTTCTTTCCAATGCAACAGATTCTTCTGCATCGAGAAAAATTCGATAATCCAATAGCTCATTCACCTCCTCATAATGAAAGATAAACAACCCCTCTACAATCAGAATGGGAGCCGGTTTAATTTCGAGTATTTTAGGGGTAATGTCGGGATTATTAAAGGTGTATTCCTGCCGATAAACGGTATGTCCACCGAAAAGCTGTTTTATATCGTGAAAGAAAGATTCTCGATTAATAGCGGTAGGCAGGTCAAAATTATATAAACGGTTTTCTTCCTTTGTTTTGGTATTTGCCGGAATATAATAGTCGTCTTGGGAAATAAGGGTAACTTGATCGGGTTGAAAATGATCAAGAAAGCGTTTCAGAAAGAATGTTTTACCTGATCCGCTGCTGCCCGCGATACCGATAACATATGGTTTGTCCATCTATACCTTATTGAATTTAATTACTGCAAAGGTACGCCATACGCTATTTCAATCAAAAATCTTCTATCAAGCGCACCAATATAGGCAGCGGCTGATTTTGACAACACCACAATGGCATCTTTTGTTTCCGCCGTGTCGGTGAATTTTCCGACTACTTTTGCGTATGTAACATTCCGTGTCATCGGATTGGTGATTTTTAAGATGGTGCCGATAGGAGCGGTTTTATGAAGAGCGAGGTTACTTTTACCGTCCGTTTCTAGATCATTGATCCAAACACCGATGCCTTTTTCTTGTTTTTCACGGATGCCGTAGCGATTTGCAGCAATAATCTGCTCTGGTGTTAACTCGGTTACGGATGATGTATCGATAGCGATAGGTTGTTGTGGAACTTCCGGAATGGGCTCCCGGTAATCCGCATTGGGAATTTTTAAGGTGGTACCCTCTCGAAGTGAGTCTGACCGAAGTTCATTCATTTTTTTGATGGCCTCTACGGTCGTGCCAAATCTTCTGGAAATCGCATACAAAGTTTCGCTCTTCCCCACTTTATATTCAGTTAACACCTTAGGTTGTTCCTGCTGTTGGCCTTGCTTGGCGGGAGTGGGTGGAGAAACTACTGTTGACGGAGCTTCTTGTCGGCCGGTCGGAACTTTTACCGTATCGCCGGGTCTAAGACTCTTTTTATTGTTCACTTCCATTATACGATTTACCGGAATATTATATCGACGGCTCAACGCATAATATGTTTCTTTTCGCTCTATACGGTGGATAATATTTATTTCGCCATTTACGACTTCCACACCTATTGAATCTGGCGCAGTAGATACTGTAAAGGTCTCATTAATGTTATAATCAACAGATTTGGCTATCAGAAAAAGAGGGGAGCATAATATCCCCATGACACCTAATTTTATAGTGGTCGAAAAAGCTTTTGTTTTTCCCATATATTTACAATTATACTAAATACGAAACAATTTTCCGTTTATTATATGACATTAAAAATATTTGATTTTCTATTTGAAAGTAGGGCTGTGGAATCATTTTGGGCATATCCGATAATAAACATTGTGTCCATAATAAATTTGATGTATCAGCGATAGCAAGGTTTAGGCGATAATGGTCATTCTCCTTGATGTGATACGACCAAAGTATACGATTTGCTGCACGGCTGATCCAAGGTAGGTCTTGTATAGCCGAATGTGGTAGATAGGGGGGTAAGGGGCCGCTATAAGGAACAGGCATTTTGATGGCACTGCAATAATCTTGTATTCTTTCTGTGTCAGAAGTTTTTTTTAGTGTTTCTATATCGATATATTCCTCAAAACCACTTTGAAAATTACGATGCCTCACCTTGATAACGCCACGATAAGTATCTATCCAGGTGTATTCTTGCCATAGGTGTCGGAGGCTGCCTTGTATATCTAAAAATAAAATACCCTCTTTCACGGGTTGTGTGTCGCCCACACGTTTCAGGACGATGGTATGGTATTGGATAGCCTCCAATGTCCATTCTTTCTCATCTATTTGTTTATTTATCAGCACCTCTTTCCCTTCAAAATCAAAGACATAAAGTACGGCGCACGTCGACTCGGTATCACGGAGTTCTACCGCAATTTGTCGGGAAGCAGCATCTGCAACAATTTTCCATATTTGATAAGGAAAGTTTTTTTCAAATGCTTTAAATGTCGTATATTTAGTCATTACTATCGCAAGAATATTAATTCATGATGAACAAAATTACGAAATCCTTTTTTGCTTTTCTTTTAACTTTTTGTGTTATGCTTTCTGTAGCATCGGCACAAAAGATTTATAAAGTGGATATCAAAGAAGATATTGGCCCAAACGCATGGCGAACCGTCAATTTGGCGCATCAGAAAGCAATAGAGCTCCAAGCTGAGACGTTTTTAATAGAATTAAATACGTTTGGTGGAGCGGTAAATTTTGCGGATTCTATACGTACTAAGCTTTTAGGCTCCACTATGCATACGGTGGTGTATATAAACAACAATGCGGCTTCTGCGGGAGCGTTGATTTCGTTGGCTTCGGATGAGATTTTTATGCAAAATGGCGGGAGCATGGGGGCGGCAAGTGTTGTCAACCAAAGCGGGGAGATTATGCCGGAAAAATATCAATCTTATATGCGAGGGTTAATGCGTGCTACCGCCGAAGCGAAAGGACGCGACCCCAAAATAGCAGAAGCGTTTGTAGATCCGGAGGTTTCTATTCCACAGTTGAAGCCTGACGGTAAGCTATTGACACTGACGGCTTCCGAAGGCGTAAAATCAGGTATTGTTCGAGCTGTAGTTGGTGATGTAGGGGAAGTCTACAAACAAGTTGGAAAAGGTGATCTTGAGGTCGTGCAGCACCATATCACCGTAGTGGATCGTATTGTTGCTTTTTTAATTAATCCGATGGTCAGTGGTTTCTTAATATTAGGGCTTATTGGCGGTATTTATTTTGAGTTACAAACGCCTGGGATCGGTTTTGCGCTCGTGGTCGCTATTATATGCGGTGTATTGTTTTTTGCACCGCTGTATTTGCAGGGACTGGCTGATCATTGGGAAATAGCGATATTTATCGTGGGAGTCGCGCTGCTGCTACTAGAGATATTTGTCATACCTGGATTTGGTATTGCGGGTATATTGGGTATAATATGTGTACTATGTGGTCTTGCTTTCTCTATGGTAGACAATAACTTTTTTGATTTTAAATTAGCCAAACCAGGATTATTGATGGAGTCATTTTTAATTGTAACGGGAGCAATGGTGCTCTCTATTATCTTAATGGTTATTTTCGGGAAAAATATCCTAAGGTCGTCTGCCTTTAAGCGATTGGTGCTCCAAGATGAGCAGAAAGCAGGTGTGGGATATACCTCGTCTCCACAGAAAACGAACCTGCTTTATAAAAATGGTGTTGCTCGTACGGTTTTAAGACCAGCCGGTAAAATTGAGATTGATGGCGTGTGGTATGATGCTGTCGCGCTAGACGGTTTTATCGATGTAGGAGAAGAGATATATGTTGAAAAACATGAGAACTATAGTCTTTTCGTGCGGAAGCTAAAAGATAAACCGGTAAAAAGCGAAGTGTAAGGCAATTTAAGCCTTACACTACCATTTCCATGCTAAAATACGGATGGCCTTCTGTCCTTGTGCCATATTGATGATCTCCACTTGGGATGCCTTGTTGTATTCTAACGTGGCGACAAGGGGCTTTAAGTTCTCTTTATTAGAAACCAAGCTTGTAATCCAACCTAATTGTTTTTTGAACCGCATACTCTCATTAATCATATCGCGTACAAACTTTCTTTCACCACCCTTGCACCAGAGCTCGTTGGGATGTCCAGCAAAGTTTTGTACCGGCAGCGCTTCTTTACCTTTGTGCAGATTATGGAATTTTTTGGTGGTCTTTTGCCAGTTTTCTTCCCGCGAAGCAAAAAAGGGAGGGTTGCAAACTACTAAGTCGAAATAATCGTCTTTGCTCAAAATACCTTCGAAAATGTGTTCACGGTTTTCCTGCAGTTGAAATACTATCTTTCGCGACAATCCCTCATTGGTTTTGACTAAAGAGCGGGCATGATTGAGTGCCGCAACGTCGATATCAGTTCCCAGGAATTTCCAGCCGTATGTCCGTTCGCCCAGAATAGGATAAATGATGGAGGAGCCTGTTCCAATATCTAAAACATTTATCTGGGGCCCTGTTGGGATAACACCGCCATTGTTAGCCGCAAGCAGGTCGGCAACATAGTGTATGTAATCTGCTCGTCCTGGAATAGGGGGGCAGAGGCTATTTTTCAGAATAGACCAATTTTGTATGTTATAGTGAGCTTTTAAGAGTGCTTTATTAAGCTCAACGACTGCTTTGGGGTTAGCAAAATCGACAGATACCGTACCAAATTCAGTTTCGATCATATAATCTTTCAGTTCCGGATTTGCTTCTGCTAGCTGAGGAAAATCATAACCGGATTGATGTATATTTCTGGGATGCAATACGTTCTTCTTCTTTTTAGAATCCATATACTTGTAATTTAATGCAAAGATATTTAAATTATTGGGGGTATTTGTGAAAAGGGTATCTTTATATGCAAATTAAAGCATAGATATTAAGCACATGGCAGACTTCGACATGAAGCAATTTTTAAACGACAAAGTAGCGTCGTTTAATCAACCCGCATTTATTGAAAATGACCCGATATGTATTCCTCATTTGTTTACCAAGAAACAAGACATAGAGATTATGGGTTTCTTCGCCGCTATTTTAGCTTGGGGGCAGCGCAAAACCATTATTAATAAATGCAGAGAATTGATCGAACGATTTGACGGACAACCTTCGAAATTTATTATAGGACATAAAGAGGAAGACTTGAAAAACCTTTTAGGGTTTAAGCACCGTACTTTTAATGATACCGATTTGTTATATTTTGTTTCTTTTTTGCAATTCCATTACCGCCATTTCCCTTCATTAGAAGATGCTTTTCTAATTGGTAATCAATTGAATAAAGCTTTTTCGATGGAGCGAAGCCTGAATGAATTTAAAGCTTATTTTTTCTCGTTACCCGATCATCCCATTCGTACCAAAAAACATATCAGTTCTCCTATGCAAAAATCCAGCTGCAAACGTTTAAATATGTTCCTGCGCTGGATGGTTCGCCAAGACGATAAAGGTGTAGATTTTGGTATATGGAATCGAATAAAATCTCGTGATCTTATCTGTCCCTGTGATGTTCATGTAGAACGCGTTGCCCGTAAGTTCGGGTTGATTACGTCCGATAAGGTGAATTGGAAAACTGCTGTAGAATTGACAGAAAATTTAAAACGCTTCGATCCTGAAGATCCCGTTAAATATGATTTTGCACTGTTTGGTATTGGGGTAACTCGAGAATCATGATTCGTAACTAGTTACGAACACAAATTAGCAAATCCACCAATCTATTGGAATACCCAAACTCATTATCATACCACCCTACGACTTTTACTAATCCGCCAACAATGGAGGTGAGCTGTGCATCAAAAATACAGGAATATGGATTATTGATAATGTCTACGGAGACAATGGGATCTTCTGTATAATAAAGAATGTCTTTTAAGGAGTCCGCCGCTGCTTCTCTAAATTTAGTATTGATTTCTTCTACTGTTGTCTGTCTCTTTAGCGTACAAGTAAAATCGGTTAATGAACCGTTGAGCACGGGAACGCGTATACCAGCACCGCCAAGTTTCCCCTCCAGGTGCGGGAACACATTGGTAATCGCTTTTGCAGCACCTGTTGTTGTTGGTATAATCGATGAGGATGCTGCGCGTGCCCTACGTAAGTCTCGATGGGGAGCATCGTGTAGATTTTGATCTCCTGTCATCGAATGGACAGTAGTAATGTAGCCATCATTAATGCCCCAATTCTCATCCAAAATCTTAACCAAAGGAGCAACATTGTTGGTGGTACAGGAGGCGTTTGAAAATAGGGGAGTCTGCCAATCAAATGTCAGATCGTTGACACCCAAAACGACAGTCGGAACTTCTTTGTCGGGTGAAGGAGCTGATATGATGGTTTGTGTTGCGCCGGCTTTCAAATGTAAGGACGCCTTTTCTCTACTGGTAAAAACACCCGTTGACTCGATAACCACATCGACGCTCATCGCACTCCAAGGAAGCTGTAAAGGATCTTTTTCTTTTAATATCTTGATAGATTGATCCTCGACAAAAAGATGCTCTGCATCATGATGAACTCTAAATGGAAATGGTCCATGGACGGAGTCATATTTTAGCAAATGGGCTAACGTAGCAGTGTCCGTCAGATCGTTAATAGCAACAATTCTGATTTCCTTTTGAAGTCCTCTGCGATAAATATTACGTAAGGTATTGCGTCCAATCCTCCCGAAGCCATTTATTGCGACATTCATTACTTTATAAACTCAGCTAAGACAAAATCAATATCCTTTTCTCCGTCCCAGTTATTTTTCAGCGTGCCGTCCGCTCCATATATGTAATTTGCTGGAAACTGTGCGGGCACATGGAATTTTTGAATAAATTCTTGGTTTCTATCATACAGCACTTCTACATTCGGTTTATCGACAAGCTCTTTACCGAAAGTTTCCAGAAACGAAGCCATAAGTGAGGGGTCGTTCATAGAAATAAAATATAGGTTGACGTTTTTTAGCTTTTCATAATTCTTAGCTAAAAGTCCAGTCTCTTGTTGACAATGACCACAACTTGGATCAAAAAGTATGAATATTGAATTTCGGTTCGCAGGTATATCCTCGTTCGTAAACCCTATACCCGATTTGACTTTATAGAATTTAAAGTCCGGCAACTGCTTAGCAGGTTCTTTTGCCATAGGTACAGTTGGCTGTGAGGTTGCTGCCGCTTGTTGTTGATCCACTTGGTGTTCTGCTGGATGCTGCGCATTTCCTGCATCGTTGTTATTGGACTGGCATGCACTGAGTAAGGTGAATGTGCTAATAGCGATACTAGTGATTAAAAATTTCATTCTACGACTATATTTACGTACCAAAGCTAGGAAAAATTGTGTCAATCAACTAGTCAAAATGATTAAATGATGATAAAATGATGCGGTACAAAAAAGGCTTCTGACAATCAGAAGCCTTACAGTTGTTAATTACATATAGTTGTACGTACTAAGGAGTAACAACTTTTACTTTTTCTGGTTTTTCTTCTACAACACTTTTACCTTTTCTAAGGTCATATACAGACGGTGCTGCTAGGAAGATAGAAGAATAAGTACCTACCACAATACCAATTAATATAGCGAAAGAAAATCCTCTGATTACCTCTCCTCCGAATACAAACAATACCGCCAACACAAAGATGATGGTTAAGGAGGTAATGATGGTACGGCTCAAGGTAGAATTGATCGCACTATTAACGGTATCACCGAAATATTCTTTATGCGCCAACGGTTTATTTAAGTATTCTCGTAAACGGTCAAATACAACCACGGTATCGTTTACAGAATAGGCAATAACCGTTAAGATCGCCGCTACAAAGTGCTGATCGATGTCTAATGAGAATGGAACAATACCATCCAGGATAGAGAATAGACCCAACAAGATAATCGCATCATGAATAGTTGATATCGCTGCACCGATAGAATATTGCCATTTATGGAAACGTACTAAAATATAACCCGCAATAATCAATACGGAGAATATACCAGACCATATCGCTCTATCTTTTATATCAGTTGCGATACTCGGCCCTACTTTTTGCGAAGATAGGATTTCGTAACCATTACCGTCGATTTTAGATAACCCTTCGTTCAACTTAGCCAAAACTTCTGCATCTGCCTCATCACTAGTTTCCTCTACGTGATATGTTGTCGTAACACGTACTTGGTTTTCGCTACCAAAGGTCTTTACCTCCGTTGTCAAACCAAATACTTCGTCGAGATTTTGACGTACATCTTCTAAATTAACAGCTTGTTCATAAGCTACGGTGTAGGTACGTCCTCCACTAAAATCAACACCTAAAGTGAAGCCTTTAGTGAATATAGCTACCAAAGCAATAATAGAAGCTATAATGGAAATACCGTAAAATACTTTCCGTTTTTTAATGAATTGGAAATTCGCGTTTTTTAGTGTATTTGCAGACCAAGGAAACGATACAGATATTTTCCAGTCTTTTGATAGCATATATTCGAAAATCAAACGCGAAATAAAGATAGACGTAAATAACGAGGTAATGATACCGATCATCAATGTTGTGGCAAATCCTAAGATTGGTCCGCTACCAAAGAAAAACAATACAAGACCTACTAGGAATGTTGTTATCTGTGAGTCCAAGATCGAGGGCATGGCATTTTTGTAACCGTCCGCAATTGCCTGTCGGATGGATTTACCCAAGCCCAGTTCTTCCCGTATGCGCTCGTATATCAAAACGTTGGCGTCTACCGCAGTTCCCATGGTCAATACGATACCTGCAATACCAGGTAAAGTGAGCACAGCGTTTAAGGACGCTAAAATCCCCATCAAGAAGAATACGTTAAACAATACCGCGATATTAGCCGCAATACCAGCACGGTTGTAATAGGCAACCATAAATATCATAACGACGATAAGGGCGATAACAGAAGAATTCACACCAGCATCAATAGCAGCTTGTCCTAATGATGGGCCTACAATCGCTTCCTCAACGATTTTTGCCGTAGCCGGAAGACGACCTGCCTTTAATACGTTCGCTAAATCTTTTGTATCCTCAATCGTAAAGTTACCGGATATCGAAGAATTTCCGTTTGGAATTTCCTCGTTTACACCGGGAGCAGAGTATACCACACCATCTAGTACGATCGCAACGGCAGCGTTGTTATTCTGCGCTGCTTGCGCTGTAATCCTGCGCCATTGACGGGCCCCTTCGGTATTCATAGACATGGAAACAACCGGTTGGTTCTTTTCATTAAAATCGTCCCGTGCATCGGTAATGACATCACCCGTTAAGACTGGGCCATTCTCCGGACCCGATGTTTTGATCGCATATAAGGAAAGGAAGTTAGGTGTTCTTTGTTCGGGTTTAACCGACCACAAGAACTTCAAATTTCCAGGGATGTTAGCCTTTACTTCCGGACGGTTAAGGTACTCGTTAACGCGAGCCGTATCTTTCAGATTAGCAATACCAACCATCGCACCCGGAGTTAGGTTTGGCTGACCGTTTTGCTCCATATACGTGGCGGGGTTCAAAACTGCAAACAACGGATTGCTTGCTGCTAGTTCCGCAGATATTCCAGCAGTATCGGTACTATCTTTAGGAGCAGCCCCTAAATTAGCTAATAGATTGTCATCATTGGCTTTAGTAGTACTGTCGGTTGCGGTCGAATCATTCGAAACCGTAGCCGGAGTTGAGGCCGATGGTGTCGCTGATTTAAGCGAGTTAGCCAAAATATTGTTCAGGTTTTCCAGTAATGGATATACCTGATAGTTGTCATGTGTCTCGTAGAATTCCAACTTGGCAGATCCCTGTAGAAGATTGCGGACACGCTCTTCGTCATTAACACCAGGAAGCTCAATTAAAATCCGGTTCGTCCCTTGTTGAATCTGGATGTTTGGAGAAGCTACACCAAATTTATCAATCCGCGTACGTAATACTTTGAAAGAGTTTTCAATAGCATTATCTGCTTCTTTATTTAAGAAGCTCCGCACTTCATTATCCGAGCTCGTTCCTTTAATGAGGGAAGCATTATCTGTTGTTGCGAAGAAAGTAGCTAAAGGTGTTCCTGCTCCCGAAGCTTTATATTCTTCGACGAAGAGCTCTACCACACCTCTGTTGACGGATTTACTCTTTTGAAGAGCGGATTCAAGCGCTTTATTGAAGTTTTCATCTTTCGGGTTATTTGCCAAATTTCTGATGAGTTCGTCCAATGATATTTCCATTGTAACGTTCATCCCCCCTTTAAGGTCTAGGCCCAACGCTAATTCATGGGCCTTAGCCTCTCTGTAAGTGAACTTAGCCAGCCCTAAATTGTAAACTTCCTCACCAGCTATGGAATCCAGATATGCCTTTTCTTTGGCCATATCGCCTTTCGCATATTCCGCAGCGTCTCGTTCTACTTTTCGTGTAACAAATGTGAATGATAGGGAATAGAGGCATGCTATTGACACCACTACTACCAAAAATTTAATCAGCCCTTTACTCTGCATTGTCTGTCTTCGTGTATTTGTTTGTAGTTTATATAATCTTACTTGCGATTTAGCTTAATAATACTTAACCAAGATTCGCAAAGGTATAAAAATTTTGTAGAAAGAAAACAAATTCGCATACTTATGCAAACAAAAATTACATTTGAACTGTTTCTAATAGTTTGCTGTTAAAAATTGCTGCCGGTGAAATAACGGTATCGTTTAACGGGATATGATTTCTGTATTGTTCTGTGAGTTTGTTCCTCACTATTTCACTGCTCAAATCAAAGTCTTTCAATTGTTCCAATTGGCCAATTCGAAGTCCTGTTGTCCGGTTATAAAGTTTCCATATTAATTCAGAACAATACATCTTATCGTCTGTCCATTCAAATGCCATATCATAATCTTTTCCTTCCCATGCTTGCGCCATCTTTTGCATCTCTTGGATTACCGAATTTGTTAATGTTTTTTCAGCGTCTTTTAAACGTTTTATCACATAGTGTTCATCTTTTCCGCGTTTTATCCATTCGGGGAATGGCGGTGCCAATGAGCAGCAAACCTAAGATAAAAATCTGTGTTACATTCTTCTTCATGAAGTTAGTAATGTATCCCTTTAATATGATGAAGGCAATATACGTTTTTTAAACAGCAATGAATCATTTGTTACTGCTGGAAAAAAAGAAGCACCTATTTTGGTATCTTTTTTGTTACATATAGGGTGGGCAAATTTCGTATTTACCCGAAAAGTTCAATACAATTATATACTATGACGGCACTATTATGATAACAAGAACACTCTTTATTTTAGCTACATTGGCTGGACTGTTTTCGTTGTTGTTGGGAGGATGTTCCAAAGATGATGATGACGATGGCGGTTCAGAACTAAGTAATCTCCCTGGATATATATACCATGAATATACGAGTGAGGTTATGGAAATCGACATGCGTACGGGCGAAGAATCGGCTTTCTTTTCTTATAATGCATATAGCACGGTGGGTTGGGGATTGAGTCGTGACGGAAAGCTTCGCATCGTGTCAACGAGAGAACCAGGTATGTATGACCGTAATCGTTTTACAATTGTGAATGCCGCTGATCAGACTATTGTAAAAGAGTTTGATTATGTGCCCCGTTATGGAAACAACACAAATAACCTGGGTAAGATATCTTTTGATAACTCTTTGATTATGGTTACGCCCGATCGTGATAACGGAATCGTTATCCTCGATATGGATGGAAATGTCAAATATGAGATGCTCGGCATCGGCGAGGAATCTTTTACCCTAGACGATGATGCCGTATGGCTGCCAAACAATAGCATTCTAGTACGCTTTAAGAATCGGCTATTATTGCGTTCTGACCCACCGTATACAAACTTAAACTTGGTGAAAGAAATGAACTACGAGAATTGGGGAAATATACGCGTTAGCAATAACGGCCAGAAGATAACCTTTTATATCAATAAACATATCCATATGATGGATATCAATGGCGAGAATCTAGTGCAGGTGACGGATGGCAACGCAGATGAGGCGTTTGCTGAATTTTCACCGGATGATAAATATTTGCTGATTGGTGCGGACTATGTAGGTTTACCGGCCTCAGGCAATAGCCATTGGTTTCTGAAGATTATTCCTGCCGACGGCAAAAAATACAATTTAGATTCTAGTCCAGAAGTTATACGGGTTATACCCAAGGGGAGCTCCAGCATAATACGTGCGAATGGCGTTACAGCATGGCGGTAGTTAAGAACTGTAGGTTAAGGCAATGTGCTTGTTAGAATAACGAAAGTTGATTACCCGGCGTATTTGGAGAGTGCTTTTTGGTCTTCCCAAATACTGTTCTTCCACCATATTTCCATGAATCTCTACGCTCTTGCTCGATAACTTGCTGTACATCAAATTTCGGTGTGAAATTAGCTTCCGCTTGCAGCACGATTTCATGCAATTTGTTGATCGTCTTTAATTTGTCCGCATTTCCAAGTTTAGATTTTTCAATACCCTTCCGCAATACCTGTATGCTATCGTCATAGATATCGATTGGTACGGGGAAAGGATGTCCGTCTTTGCCCCCGTGTGCGAACGAGAAACGGGCAGGATCCTTAAACCTTGAGGGGGCGCCATGTATCACTTCACTTACCAGTGCGAGGGACTGCATAGTGCGTGGACCCACACCTTGTAGCATTAAAAGATCTTCGAAAGTGTCGGGCTGTAATTCACGGGTCACATAGAGTAGTGCACCCAATCTTTTAAGGTCTACGTCAGAAGAACGGACATCATGGTGCCCCGGCAAGATCAAGCGCGCAAAATCCTGCGTAACCTTTGCCGAATCCTCACGTGAAATATTGAGGATGCCCTGTCGGTTATTAGTGGCTTCTGTCGCCGTAAGGTTTAATATGTGTCCCCGCGGTATTCCATTGATCCCCGTATGCGGTTCTTCAATAAATGATTTGAGGTTTTCCGAGTGCCAGTGGTATCTTCTTGCAGTGCCATCTTGGTCATGCATACCCTGTTGCACGACAGCCCAGCTCCCGTTGTCGGCTACAATAAAATTGTGCAGGTATAATTGGTAACCATCCTGTATCGCTGTGTTATCTACTTTGGCAGACAGCTTGCTGGCTCTGACGAGCTGGTCACCCGCTAGCCCAGTTCGATCTGCAATCCGCAACAGCTCCGTCGGTGTATCGCGAGATAGCTTGCCCTTTCCCCCACATATATAGATCCCTAGCGATGAAGCTGACGGATTTATAGAGCGTTTTAAAGCCCCCATGACCGATGTCGTAATTCCAGAGGAATGCCAATCCATGCCCATCACAGCTCCAAAGCTTTGAAACCAAAATGGGTCGGCTAGTTTCCGCAATACTTCCTCTTTATCATAATCGATCAAGATGGCTTCTATTATCGAAAATCCCAAAGCAGACATGCGTTCATACAACCATGGTGGAACTTTGCCATAATGTAAGGGAAGATCTGCTGTTCCTGATCGTTTCATTTACTAAATTGTTTAGTACAAATTTAAGTAAAATGCTTTGCATTCACGAACCGAATGTTAAATGAGTTTAAGATGGGCATGCACGTTATCAAGTCATAATTTGTATATTAGTGTCCTTAAAAGTCATTAAAATTTAAACCTGATCCCATTATCTAATAGATAAAATGCGTCACCATGGATAGGCAGCAGCTTAATAATCAAAATGAGTTAGAACTTGTACGAAGGTTGAAAGAAGGAGATCATGACGCCTTTGAAATGCTTTATCATGTTTATAAAGATCGGCTGATCGGAAATTTATTACGTATTTTAAAATCAAGAGCGTTGGTAGAGGAGCAAGTTCAAGAAGTATTTTTGAAAGTGTGGAAAGGTCGTGATAAAATTGATATCGAAAAACCCTTTAAAGCTTATTTGTTTACCATCGCAGCCAACATGGCTAAAAATGTTATACGTAGTGCCTATTATGATAAACAAATGCGTGCGACATTGTTGCCCGTTGATCAACGGATATATATGCACGTTGAAGAAAAAATAACCGCAGATGAAAATAAACAAGTGCTCCATGATCTGCTTGAAAAACTACCTCCACAAAGGAGGACGGTATTCACGCTTTGCAAGTTAGAAGGCAAATCTTATAAAGAAGTAAGCGAACTCCTCAATATTTCAGAAAATACCGTAAACGACCATATTAGAAAAGCCAATCTCACATTAAGAGCGTTCCGCACTAACCAAAAAATGATCGGCTTGCTATTCGCACTTTGTTTGTGTGCTGATTTATAGTACATCTTTTTTTTGTTGATAATCAGGTTTTTATATATTTTTTTCAAATAGAGCCACTGTTTTTTTTCGGTTGTGTGTATTAGCCTAAAAAAACAGTGGGAAATAAGGAGCACATCATAAATCTATTTAAGAAATATCTGAACGACCAATATACTGAAAAGGAACTGGACGAAATCCTAGCTTATTTTTCGCTTGAAGAGCATGATAGCAAACTCGTCCATCTCATTGAACAGGAACTTGAACACGTTTCGGAAATAGATAGTGAACTGATAAATTCTATTGGGGAACAGGTAGCGCACAATCTCTTCCGTCAGACTAAACCTAAATCTACTAAAGTCCTTACATATCGACATTGGTTGCCTTATGCCGCAGCGATGTTGATCATTTTTATGACAAGCCTTTGGCTCTATCGTTATACAGGAGAAAGTAAACCTGAAATAAAGGAACCGATTATAGTTGAAAAAGTTATACCTCCGGGAGGCAACCGTGCTACTATCACGTTAGACAATGGACAGGTCTTGATATTGAGTGAGGACCAAGAAGGAATTGTAAATTCAGGCAAGACGTTAGCCTATATAGATGGTTCGACTATCCAAGGGGTGCACGATGCCCGAAGCATTACACTGACTACGCCTAGGGCAGGACAATATAGGGTCACGCTGAGCGACGATACTAAAGTCTGGCTAAACGCTTCTTCAAAGTTGATCTATCCCACAAGTTTTGCCGAGGATGAGCGGATTGTAGATATAAGCGGTGAGGCTTATTTTGAAGTTGCACACGACGCGGAGCGACCTTTTTTCGTCCGCACAGAACGGCAAACCATCCAAGTTCTGGGTACACGCTTTAACGTTCAGGCTTACGTCGATGAAGCGATGCAGCATACAACGTTGGTAGAAGGAGCGGTGATGATCAAAAGCGTTAAGGGCAGCGACATTGTTCGGTTGAAACCTGGACAACAGGTTATTGCGAACGAAGATGACGAACTCTCAATCCTACAAGTAGAACCGCAGGAATACGTTGCCTGGAAGGATGGTAATATCATACTCAATAATTATGATCTGCCCGAGATATTGCGTCAGCTGGAAAGATGGTATGATGTCGATTTTAGTGCAATACCAGCGGAAGCAGAATCTGACCGAGTATTTGGTATGATAAAAAGGGACGTGCCACTTCATGATATACTGAGAAGTCTGGAAGACAGTTATAATATGATTCAATTTAAGATAAATGGAAGGAGGGTTATGGTATCAAAAAAATAATATACGCCAATATACCATTGCCTGATAATAAATAACCGGAGGTGCTACGAACACTCCCGGTTGGTGTCAGGTAATATAAAAAGATGTATCTACTAAATTTTAATAAACCTAACAAATACAAAAGTATGAATAATATTGTTTATGCTATACCCATGCCTGTACGGAATTTTTGCAAGCATTGGTTGGGCAGCCTACCAAAGATAATATGGCTAATTATGAAGTTGACTTTATTCTTTATCCTACTGTTTACTTTTCATGTTCAAGCAAATGCCTTAGCGCAAAAGATAAACCTTGATCTCCGGGATGCTTCTTTTCGTAACATTATGGTTCAGATTCAGCAGCAAACGGATTATTCCTTCGTTGCAAAAGAAGGCTTATTAAAAAAAGCAAAACCTGTATCTATCCAAATTAAATCGAAGGATATTATTGAAGTATTACCCCTTTTATTCGAAGGGCAACCTTTTACCTATCAGATCAATGGTAGTGTTATCACTCTGAGAGAAAACCGTTCTGCCCCGAAAAAGGAGGAACTATCTCATTCCATGAAAGTTTTCCAAAAAACACTACGCGGAACCGTGACCGACGAACAAGGAAATCCATTGTCCGGTGTGAGTGTCGTTGTGAAAGGAACGACGACGGGCACCAGTACCGATCAAGAGGGGCGGTACGAAATCGAATTACCCAGTGCGAGTAGCGTACTTGTGTTCAGCATAATAGGTTACACACCACAAGAGATACCAGCACAAGGAGATACAGAGCTATCTGTAGTGTTGAAAGAGCAGCTCGGCGATTTAGAAGAAGTAGTCGTGGTAGGGTACGGCACACAGTTAAAAAGAGATTTAACGGGCGCCATTTCAAAGGTTGAAGGCAGTGATTTAAAAAATATGCCGATTCGAAATGCGGTAGAAGGATTGCAAGGTCAATCTGCAGGTGTGCAGGTCACTTCTACCGGTGGCAGTCCGGGAACACCGCCAGCGGTGCGAATTCGCGGGATTGGTACCGTAAACGATAACAATCCACTATATGTAGTAGATGGGCTACCTCAAAACGATATCGGATGGCTGAACCCAAATGACATTGTCAGTATGGAAATCCTAAAAGATGCTTCCGCAACTGCAATCTATGGTTCTAGAGCGGCAAACGGAGTCGTTATGGTAACTACGGCAAAAGGAGATCAGCGTGGTGACCAGCTCAGCAGTATCATTTCATTCGATAGTTATCTGGGGTTTCAGAATCCGATAAAAACCTATGATATGATGAATGCCTCGGAATTTATGGAGTATAAAAACTTAGCAAATATCAATGCGGGGTTAGATCCTTATTTCTCCGAGCAAGACAAAGCTGACGTATTAAAGTTTTTAAGATCGAACACAGGGTCAGAAGAAGGAACAAACTGGTGGAAGGAAATCAACCATAAAGATGCCCTCGTACAGAATTATGATATCGCTCTTTCTGGAGGAACCAAAGATTTGGCATACCGAACCAGTCTTAGTTATATGGATCAAGAGGGTATTATCAATGGTTCCGACTATGATAGAATATCATGGAGAACCAACTTTAACCATAATATAAGGGAATGGCTGACTTTCTCCGGGAATTTTGGACTGATCAGTGAGGGGCGGGGCAACGTATTAGAAGGTAGCCCAGGATTCAATACTGCCTTCATTGCTTTTGCAGCCGATCCAATTTCCCAAGTATATAGGACGAATCTTACAGATATTCCTGACTTCCTGCTCGATGGATTCTTCTTAGATCGGATCGATCCAAATAATCCGTGGTCGATGTATGGGCCTATACTCATGACAAATAAAGAAAATCCGGTTGCGCAGACTGACATCTACAAGAATAACCGTTGGAAAGGTATCGGGATAAAAGCAAGTGGGGCTGTTGATATTAAAATTATGCCTTGGTTAAAATACCGTAGTAGCTTTGGAATTGATTTAGGACGGGGGGTGTCCAATTCCTTCCAACCGAAATACTATTTAAATGGAAACCAATTTAACAACGATGCTACCGTTGGTGTATCTAACTCATTGAACAACTATTATGTTTGGGAAAATACGTTGACATTCGAGAAAGAAATCGATGATCATAAAATGTCCTTAATGGCCGGAACTTCTGCGGAACAGTGGAGAGGAGAATCATCAGGAGCATCTAAGCAGGGGTTGGTGTCCAACGACCCGAGCCAATGGATTATCGATGCCGGTTCCATCAACCCGCAGGCGTCTGGTACAAAGTGGGAGGATGCCTTAAATTCTTATTTCGGACGCGCGTTCTATTCCTATAAGAATAGGTATATGGTCACCGCAAATTTACGCCATGATGGGTCTTCAAATTTTGGAGAGGGCAAAAAGTGGGGGACATTTCCCTCGGCATCTGCTGGATGGAATTTTTCCGAAGAAGATTTTATGGAGCCGGCATCTTGGTTAGATGCGGGTAAGCTACGTGTAAGTTGGGGGATGATAGGAAATCAGAATATTAGCCGCGGAGCTTATTTAACAACTTACTCGGGCAATATGGGGTACTATCTTTTTGGACCACGAAATCCTCAACTGATCGGTGGTAGTAATTATATCGGTAATCCATATATCCAATGGGAGCAAACCGAACAGTTTGATATTGGTTTAGAATTAGCCTTCTTACAAAATAGATTACATTTCAACTTTGATTATTATAAAAAGACCACGGATGGCATGTTGCTAAATGTACCTTTGCCGGCTTATCTAGGGTTTCCGAACAGCCCTTGGTCTAACGCCGGAGGAGTACAGAACTCAGGTCTGGAGTTTGACTTAGCTTACAAAGATAAAGTAGGTGACTTTGGTTACTCGATTGCAGTAAACGCTTCGACCGTGAAAAACAAAGTGCTTAGTCTAGGTGGTGGCGAACCGATTACCGGAGGTGGCTGGATATCCTACTCCACGACGTTGACCGAAGAAGGTAAGCCTATAGGCTATTACTACGGCTTCAAGACTGATGGTATATTCCAAAGTCAGGCGGAAGTTGATGATTATTTCCAAGAAGGAGCACGTCCCGGCGATTTACGTTTTGTGGATATCAATGGCGATGGAGTCATCAATAACCTTGATCGTACCGATATCGGTAATCCGTTCCCCGACTTAATGTATGGTTTTCGTTTAGGAGCGGATTATAAAGGGTTTGATTTACAAATTCTAGGACAGGGAACCCTTGGTAATGATATTATGAACATAGCGAAAATTGATATGAAATCCGGCGTGGGCTGGTACAATGCTCCTAAAGATTTAATGGCTGAAGCGTGGTCTCCTACGAATCCTAGTAACTCACAGTTTAAAATTAGTGCGGCAAATCAAAATAATTTGCAGGTATCGGATTGGCTTGTCGAGGACGGTTCGTATTTGAGGATAAAGAGCATACAGTTAGGCTATACGCTACCATCCACGTTGTTTAGAAATGCGCAGTTTGACCGGTTGCGTATTTGGGCAGGAGCTTACAACTTGTTCACCTTTACGAAATACACGGGACTAGATCCGGAAATCGGTAGTGGTTCGCCACTGAGCATGGGAGTAGACCAAGGGTATTATCCTATAGCAAAGTCATATATGTTTGGTGTTAATTTAAGCTTTTAAGTGATGAAAATAAATATTATAAAAGCCTTGGCTCTATCGGCTTTATTAATACCGATAGGGTGCAAAAAAGATTACCTTATAAGAGACCCTTATGGTGTCGTGAATCAAAGTGAATATTTTAGAACAGATGGTGCCGGCCTAAAATTACTAACCAGTTGTTACCAACCTATGTTAGACACTTGGGGATATACGATCAATAAAGTTGCCATCGGAGACGAGGTTGTTGATAATGCAGGAGCAGGCGGCTCTGATCCGGGCGATCGGCCGCAGACCACAGAGGTGGGGCGAGGAAGGCCATTAGCGTCCAACGCTTTACTGTTTGAAACATGGGCCAATCGATATAAGGGAGTAGGCAATTGCAACATTGCTTTGGAGGGCTTTAAGAATGAAGGAGAAAATCTTATTCAAGACGGCAATCCAGTCCCGGAATCGACCGTTAAACGCTACGTTGCGGAGATCAAATTTTTGAGGGCTTGGTACTACTTCGATCTGATTACAGTTTTTAAGGAGGTGCCGCTAGTTATTCAAGTAGAGGAACCCTCGGTGAGGAAAGAAAAAGCTTCCCTTGCAGAGCTTAGGACACAGGTCTACCAAGATTTGGATGAGGCCATAGCGGAAAGCAACCTTCCTAGAAGTTCTGCGCTAACGAGTGCCGAAACGGGTAGGGTAAGTAAAGATGCGGTATTCGCGTTAAAAGCCCGGGCGGCCCTGTTTTTCGCGGGATTGATGGAGCAAAACATACTTTCAGGAAACGCAAAAGAAGAGTATGTACTTGCAAGGGATGCCGCGGGTGAAGTGGTGAAAAATGGAGGATTGAGTTTATTGCCCGATTTTCAGGATTTATTTCGGGGCGATTATCAGGTAGGACCGTTCTCCGATGAATGCATATTGGGCGTCATGAGAAAGTATGATCCTGGCTTTGGCTTGATCGGAGATGCGTTTGTCATTATGAATACCGGCAGAAACAATGTAGGAGGGTGGGGTGGAAATACGCCGACCAAAGATCTTGCCGCATCGTATGACCCCGCAGATCCTCGAAAAATGTTCACCATCATTAGCCATAATGATATTTTCAGAACATCTGGAGGGGGGCAGGAAGTACATAATTACCGGGGATATTTCAATGATTTTGATTTACAGCATAGCAGAAAAGCATTTGTTCCTCAGCAATACCGTCAGGACAATGACCTGCAACGCACTAATTGGCAGCCCTATTGGATACGATATGCCGAAGTACTTTTGGTATACGCCGAGGCGATCATCAAATCAGGCGGCAGCAGCGCAGAAGCACTGCCCTACCTTAACGAAGTACGAAAACGTGCATACGTCACCACATCAAAAACAGATGAACCGGCTGTCTTCCGTTTATTTGGCGAAGAACTGAAGCCTATTTCAGAAGCCGAATTCAATAGTACTTATGCAATTAAAGCTTCTGATGATGTTCTGGAAGCAATCAAAAAGGAGCGGCGATTCGAGTTAGCTTTGGAAGGATTTAGGCTATATGATCTTATCCGCTGGGGAACTTATGCAAATACGATGAAAGCTTTTTATCAAAAATATGGCTTTGCCGATAAAGGACGGGACGCCAATGATAGAAGTTGGCCATTTCCTATTCCGCAAATAGAAATTGACAGATCAAATGGCGTGTTAACGCAAAACGAAAATTATTAGAAATGGATAGAAGAAACTTTATAAAAAATACTGCGGTATTTACGGGGTTCAGCATTGTTTCGAGCCACGTATTAGGAAAAGCGTTAGGACACGTTGCGCCGAGTGACAAACTGAATATTGCCGGAATTGGTGTCGGTGGTATGGGTAGACGTAATCTCGCCAATATGAAAACTGAAAATATTGTTGCTCTTTGCGACGTCGATTGGAAATATGCCCAAAAAACGTTTGGTGATTACCCGAAAGCTAAACAGTTCAAAGACTGGAGAGAGATGTTCGACGTGATGGGAGATAGTATTGATGCAGTTATGGTAGCCACACCTGATCATACACATGCCGGTGTGACAGCGCATGCAATAACATTGGGAAAACATTGTTATACTCAGAAACCACTTACGCATTCCGTATATGAATCCCGTCTGCTGACCAACCTTGCAAAAAAATATAATGTAGCCACGCAGATGGGAAATCAGGGTAATTCCTTTGATTGGTGTCGACAGATCGCTGAGTGGATTCAGTCAGACGCTATCGGGGAAGTTTATGAAGTACATTGCTGGACTGATCGGCCTATCTGGCCACAAGGTTTAATGAAGCCCGCAGATACTATGCCCGTTCCCGATAGCCTAGCATGGGATCTTTTCATTGGACCCGCCGAAAACAGATCGTACAACAGTGTATATACTCCGTGGAATTGGCGGGGTTGGTGGGATTTCGGTACAGGTGCATTGGGCGATATGGCATGTCACATTATGGATCCCATTTATTGGGCTTTAGACTTGAAATACCCAACCCGAGTAAACGGCAGTTCGACATTGAGTAACCTTTATTCTCCACCCCATGCACAAATGGTACAATATACCTTTCCTGCTCGCGGTAAAAAAGGAAAAGTCAACATGCCGGAAGTAAAAGTATATTGGTATGATGGTGGCTTACTGCCCGAACGGCCAGAAGAGTTGGCTCCCGGCCAGATGATGGGAGACGAAAATGGTGGAATTATTTTCGTTGGCAAGAAGGGTAAAATCATGACCGGTTGCTATGGTATGAGCCCCACGCTATTACCGGTAACGGAAATGCAACATTTTACTGAACCAACTCCATGGATTCCACGTGTTGCGGGAGGAAATGGTGATATCTGGAGTAGCAATGCGCATGAGCAAGATTGGATTCGGGCGGCCAAGGAATCACCACAGAATAGAAAAGAAGCCAGTTCGCACTTCGGTTTTTCGGGGCCATTCAATGAAATGGTCGTTATGGGGGTATTGGCAGTTCGATTACAAGGACTGCATCGAGATTTATTATGGGATGGAGACCGGATGGAATTTACGAATATTCAGGAATCTGACAAAGTGAAGATTGTTTCTGTCGACGAGTTTAGCGTAATCGATGGCGATCCAAGATTCAATCGTCAGTTTGTTGAGTTAAATGCGAAGAATGCGGCCGAAGAATGGATAAAACACACCTATCATAACGGCTTTAGTTTGCCCGATATGCCACAAGTTTAACAATTATGGAAACAAACAGAAGAAAATTTATACAACAGCTCGGCATTGCCAGCGCTGGAACGATTGCTTTTTCTATGACTTCTGCACCCGTTTTTGCACATCAAAAAGTAAAGAAAATGGGGATTATAGGATTGGATACCTCCCATAGTGAAATGTTTACAAAAGACATTAACGAGGGGAGCTTAAAAGACCGAGGCTATCGCGTGGTTGCAGCCTACCCGCATGGAAGCAAGGACATCCCGTCTGCGCTGGATATGAAGCCTCGCATCATCGATGCGGTTAAGAAGATGGGCGTAGAGATTGTAGATTCAATTGACGAACTTTTGAGACAGGTGGATTACATACTATTGGAATCCAACGACGGGAGGGTACATCTGGAGCAGGCGGAGAAAGTAATAAAAGCTAGGAAGCCTTTATTTATAGATAAACCTATGGCGGAAAATCTGCTGAACGTGCAAGCAATTTTTGTGTTGGCAGATAAATATAATGTTCCCGTTTTCTCGTCCTCTTCATTGCGTTACGACAAGTTGGTTCAAGAGGTGAAAGAAGGCAAAATAGGTAAAGTTCTGGGCGCCGATGTCTATACGCCGGCAGAAATAGAGCCTAACCACATCGATCAGGCATGGTACATGATCCATGGGGTAGAGATGTTGTTCAGCGTTATGGGTACTGGATGTCAGGAAGTATTTAGAGCTTTTCACCCAGATTTTGAACAGGTTGTGGGGATATGGGAAGACGGCAGGATCGGATCGGTAAGGGGTATCAGAAAGGGAGCGGCGAATATTGCAGGAATAGCATTTGGCGAAACTGGGATATCTCCTCTAGGGCCGTTCGCCGGATACGGCCCCTTGGTAGCCGAAATTCTAAATTTCTTCGACACAGGTAAGGTTCCTGTACCAGCAATAGAAACCATCGAAATTTTTAAATTTATGGAAGCCGCTCAGCGCAGCAGTAGAACAGGTGAAAAGATACGTTTGGATACAGTTTCTTGAGCGTAGGTATCACTTTTTGAGATAAAGGAGACCCTCAATGGAGCGATCTAATTCGATAAAGAACTTACGATTGCTCCATTTTAATTACTTTTATACTTCGCAAAAGAAGATAATCTGAATATATATGCCAAAAGCTAATCATTTTGATGCTATTGTAATAGGTTCGGGGATTTCTGGTGGTTGGACGGCTAAAGAATGCTGTGAACAGGGGCTTAAGACCCTTGTTTTAGAGCGCGGAGAGAATGTTGCACACATCAAAGATTACCCTACAGCCAATCTCGATACCTGGCAATTTCCACATCGTAACCGTGTTCCGTTGGATATTTTGAAAGAAAATCCAATAGCGTCCCGATGTTACGCCTTTAGGGAAGACGCGATGCATTTTTTTACGAAGGACAGCGAGCAACCTTATATACAGGAAAAACCATTTGATTGGATCAGGGGGTATCAAGTCGGGGGGAAATCCTTAATTTGGGCGAGACAGGTACAACGATGGTCGGATTTCGATTTCGAAGGTCCCGCACGGGACGGTTTCGCAACAGATTGGCCTATTCGCTACCATGATCTCGCTCCTTGGTATAGCTACGTAGAAAAGTTTATTGGTGTATCCGGCAAAAAGGAGGGAAATCCGGCAATGCCAGATGGTGAATTTTTACCACCATTTGAACTGAATGCAGTAGAACAAGCAATTCAGGACAAAATCAATTCTTTTTATTCGGACAGGCAGGTGATCAGCGGACGTTGCGCACATATCACCGAACCAAAGCCGATACATCTTGCGCAAGGACGAACATCATGTCAGGCACGTTCTTTATGTAGCCGTGGATGCCCTTTTGGTGGGTATTTCAGTTCAAATGCATCGACACTGCCTTGGGCAGCAAAGACAGGGAATCTTACATTGAAATCAAATTCTATTGTCGAATCTATTGTCTACAATGATGAAAAAGGTAAAGCCACCGGAGTGCGGGTTGTCGATCGTAGAACCAAAGAGGTAATCGAATATTTTGCTCCAGTAATATTTGTCAATGCGTCTGCTTTAGCTACGAATCTAATCTTATTGAATTCGCGGTCAAAGCGGTTTCCCAATGGCCTAGGCAATGATAACGACATTCTCGGTAAATACATTGCGTTTCATAACTATATGGGGACGCTATCGGGGGAAATGGAGGGATTTGAGGACAAATATCACTATGGAAGGAGGCCGACCCAGCCTATAATACCAAACTTCAGGAATGTAGTTAGACAAGAAACTAGTTTTTTACGCGGATACGCATCTTTTTTTTCAGCTTATCGTTCCCAAGGCTATCCTCCAGCGGATACATTGGGTGCCTCTTTTAAAGATTCACTTTTGATTCCCGGAGGGTGGAATGTCAGTATGATGATGCAAGGAGAAACGATACCAATAGCTGAAAATCACGTCCGACTGAGCGATACTCAAATAGATTCTTATGGTGTCCCTCAATTGGTTACTTCTATAGGCTATCAAGAAAACGACTATAAAATCCTGGAAGATTTTTTAGATCAAGGCGCGGAAATGATGGAGGTATCGGGGGTGAAAAATATAACCAAGATGCGGACGAATAAGAATCCAGGCTTGGACATCCATGAGATGGGGGGTGCGCGTATGGGAAATAATCCCGCTACATCCCTCGTGAATAAATGGAACCAGCTACACGCTTGCTCCAACGTGTTTGTAACAGACGGTGCCTGTATGACATCCACAGGAACACAAAATCCCTCGCTAACATATATGGCACTTGCAGCTCGAGCCGTTCACCATGCTATTCAGGAGCGCAAAAAAAAGAACTTGTAATCCTCCGTAAATACACACGGAAAATCTGTATTTATTCATCTTGTTGTTGCGCATAAGCAACCCGCGTCTTGGATAAACTTTCTGGAAATTGGGTTCGGATATAGTCAATCATCTGTTCCCGGACAAAACATCGGAGGTCGAAAGCCTGCCCCGAGTTACGGCAACTCATCAGACATCGGATTTCCATCGTACGTTCTTTAAGATCCGTGACTTGTAAAACGTTGACTTTCCGATCCCATAGTGGATGGCCTTCAAGAAGTTCGGTTAGTTTGTCGCGCAGTTGCTGTACCGGAACCGTAAAATCGGTGTAAATAAAAACAGTACCCAGTATTTCAGCCGTTGTTCTTGTCCAGTTTTGAAAAGGCTTTTCAATAAAGTAATTAATTGGAAGCACTAAACGGCGCTTATCCCATATATTGACGACTACATAGGTAAGGTTAATTTCTTCAACTCGACCCCATTCGCCTTCTACGATTAATACATCATCCATGCGGATAGGTTGCGTAAATGCTATCTGAAAACCGGCCAAAAGGTTACCTAAAGATTTTTGTGCAGCAAATCCTATGATAATACCTCCTATACCTACTCCGGTCAATAGGCCAGCGCCGACCTTACGCATGCTCTCGAAACTAAGAAGGATAATCGCTAGCGTAACAATGATGATAATTGTTATAACAAGTTTTCGAATAAAAACGATCTGTGTTCGTATTTTTCGTTCGCGAAGGTTATTTTCCTTGTTTACGTCGAACCGATGGTATAGATAATCCTCGAACACCTTGATAGCCCGTATTAGGATGATAGCAAAACAAACAATCAGAAAGATCTCCGTAGCAGTAGATACGATTTGATGGGTGGTCGAATTCAAGCGCGCAATCGGTAGCAGGCCGTTGAAGAAAAGTAAGGGGATGAAAACACTCAAGATCTGGTTGAAGTGCTTTACAAACGATCGGAATAAAGAATATGATGTCTGGGCAACCGCTGCCTTTCGGACGAGTGGAATGAGGAGCGCCTTGATGAGGAATCCGAGAAAGATCGACAGTAAAATGAGTATAAAGTTCCATAACCAACTAGGCATTGTTTGTGAAAGATGGACCAAATTTTCTGTCATCATGTTGCTTAACGATTTTATAGATACTACCATAGTGTTACACTGAATAGAACGGTGGTATCCAGATATCGTTTCCTTTATCTTTTATTTCCTATCCAACGTCCGTCGTTAGCTACCGCCAACCCAACTCAGGCGCCACATGTTCTAAAATGGCAGAAAGCACGTGTACGTTATAATCTACTCCTAATGTATTGGGAATAGTTAAGAGCAGAGTGTCAGCTTCTTGGATAGCCTCATCCATGGCCAGTTCTTTGATCAGTTGATCTGGTTCGGCGGCATAACTTCTTCCGAAGATAGCCCGTTTGTTGGGTTCGATCATACCTACTTTATCTTCCCTATTAGCTTCATGACCAAAATAATACCTGTCTTGATCGTTCACTAGTGCAAAAATTGAACGACTTACAGACACCCTAGGTTCTCGTGTATGCCCGGCTTCTTTCCATGCCTTTTTAAATAACCTGATCTGTTCGGCCTGTTGTATATGAAACGGCTTTCCGCTTTCGTCGTCTTTTAATGTAGAACTTTGGAGGTTCATGCCTTTTTGAGCAGCCCAAATAGCGGTAGCGTTTGAACCTGCTCCCCACCAGATGCGATCGAGCAATCCTTCCGAATGAGGTTCTAAACGTAATAGTCCGGGTGGGTTCGGAAACATGGGGTTAGGATTAGGTTGAGCAAACCCAATACCTTTTAATTTTTCTAGAAATTCTAAACCTTTCTCACGCCCCATGTCGGCATCAGTTTCACCTTGGTTGGGCTCATATCCGAAATAACGCCATCCATCGATTACTTGTTCCGGTGACCCTCTGCTGATACCCAATTGTAAACGACCACCTGAAATTAGATCAGCAGCTCCTGCGTCTTCGATCATATACAAAGGATTTTCGTAGCGCATGTCGATTACACCAGTGCCAATTTCAATCTTGTGGGTTCTGGCGCCTATGGCGGCCAATAGGGGGAAGGGGGAAGCCAACTGCTTGGCAAAATGATGTACCCGGAAATATGCTCCATCTAAACCGATTTCTTCTGCTGCTACAGCCAAATCTATAGATTGGAGCAAGGTGTCGCTCGCCGTACGGGTGCTATATGCTGGATGGTTGTCCCAATGTCCAAAAGATAAAAAACCTATTTTTTTCATGATTCCACGGTGGATTTAATGAGGTACTAAAATAATAAAATAACTTGTGGGATGATGAAGCTAGAATAAAAAATCCTGAAGCGGGGAGCTTCAGGATTTTTACTAACTAACCAATTATTAACCTAAATTATGAATTACCAAAATAAGTGCAATTCCTGTGCCTAAGCTGTCGACATAAAGTTGATTTAACATATCTTAACAAAAATCAATAGCTATCTATAAAATGCCCTTATCATTTTAACCTCGACATTTATTTTTACTATCGTTTCCTGAAAAGTCGTCCTATCAATACCGCTCCCAAGGTAATCAACGCTATTTTTCCAAATGATAATTTTGTTTTCGCCTGAGCTTGGCCATCTTCAGCCGATACCCATGCGATTGCTTGTTCCAATTGATTATGACGGAATCCACGTGCTTCCCCAGGAGCTACAACACTGAACATATCTGTGAATTTCCGCACACCTTTCTGATCGGTCACAATACCTATTTTTTTCCATTCGGAAAGATGCTTTATGCCAGCAAGCATATCCTGTATCCATGCCGATGTAGTAAAGTTCTTTACGTCGGTATCCAAAACGAGGAGGTAATGGATTTTATTGAACTTGTGTGACAGCTCTTCCAAACCCGGAAACAGTACTGTTTTAAGGTCTTCGCCTGTCACTTCACCCTTAGCTCTCACTCCGAAAACATGTTCGGGCAGATCGTTTATTTTTTCTAACATATTGATCCTTTTGTTTTTAAACTAACAGTTGGCGAGGATAAAATGTTTCGATAAGCTATGTCAAAAAATCCTACAGACTCTTTTCTCTAAGTAGTAGTAACGGAACCTCTACCTTCTCCGTAAGCCGCTTACTAACGCTTCGATGGAACAACCCCTCGAAAAAACCATAGCTTTTCGGAACGGTAATCACTAGATCCGCATCCTTATCTTCAGCAAAATCTGCAATCTCTTCAACTACGTCTTCGCCTTCCTCATAATGGTACTCGGGCTTAAAATCATCCAACAGCTTGTGCATTTTATATTGTTCCGGGATTGTATCTGGATTGAAGCGTTTTCCTTCCAATGCCACATTAAGCACCAATAGCTTGGCACCCAGATTTTCAAGCCACCAACCGATCTCAGATACCGGTGTGGTTCTCGTCACCTGTTTAAGGTCACAGGCAAACACGATCTTTTTTACACCTTCAAACTCAGCATCTTTCGGAACGATCATCAATGGCGCCGGACAGGATGATGCAAGGCTCACTGTATTGCTCCCTACTATAAACCTTTCCAAACCGCTTTTGCCCGTTGTGCCTACCACGACCAATCCAGCATGCCATTGCTCAGCAAGCTGTTCCACCCCAAGCTCCAATGGTAGCCCGTTGGCGAACAATTCTACCGCTATCCCAGACTCGCTTCCTAATATCAGCCTAATTTCCCGTTCCACAATCTCAAGTGCTAGCATGCTACCCTCATGCGCAAGTATTGTATCCGTTTCAGCCACAGGAATATCCGTGGCTGTGGGAGCATTGTCATATGAATGGTAGAGTAAAATCCGTGAAATCCCAATTGATTTGGCTAGCCCTGCCGCATACCGTGTAGCAGTCATCGCTGCCTCGGAAAAATCTGTAGTGATAATAATTGTATCCATAGCTGTTAATATTTTATTGTCCATTTTCTTTCATCACTTCCTTCCCTTCGTCAACTATATCGGCTCTTGATGTTTTTATTTAGCAGATTTTCACTGAATAAAGTTACTTTCCGTTTCTTACTCTACGGTATATAAAACGTTAAATTTGTGTAAACAGCATATAGCCAAATAGAACCACGTATATTTGTATAAAAAACAAAATTTAAATGGAGACTTAACATGATAACATTTAAACAAGAAGAAGATCAACGTAGAGGAAAGTTTGTCATTTTGGAGGATGACATTCCTGCAGGAGAGATGACCTACGTATGGGCTGGTGAGAATAAATTCATTATTGACCATACGGAGATATATGAGGCATTTAACGGTAAAGGCTATGGTAAGCAGTTGGTCATGAAAGGAATAGACTACGCTCGAGAAAAAGGGGTAAAAATCTTACCGCTATGTCCCTATGCGAAGAAACTTATGGAGCGTGACGACAGTCTAGATGATGTAATTTTTCGATAGTATACTAAACCCAGTCTGGAATTTACATCTACGAAACCAGAATAAATAAATCCGGAGACGAGAAGTCTCATCAGTATGTGCTTTTGACATACGGGCAACCATGTTCAGGGATAATTTTTATACCTTTAACGGAGTATTGCCAAAATTGGCCTCCTTTAATTTAAATAATCATACCATGTCCATATTATTTAGTCCGATAACCATCAAAGGTGTAACATTCAAAAATAGGATCATTGTGTCGCCGATGTGTCAATATTCCGCTGTTGATGGCTTCGCCAATGACTGGCATTTTGTTCATCTAGGAAGTTTTGCAGTAGGAGGGGCAGCCCTTGTTCTTGTAGAAGCCACTGGTATCTCCGCTGAAGGTAGGATTTCGTCTGCGGATCTAGGGTTGTGGAAAGACGACCATATAGATAAACTGACGCAGATAAATACTTTTATCAAGCAGCAGGGCGCCATCCCTGGAATCCAGTTAGCACATGCCGGCCGGAAGGCTAGTACGATGATTCCTTGGGAAGGTCGGGATGAAGTAAAACCAGAAGCCGGCGGCTGGCAGACTGTTGCTCCGTCTGCCGTTCCTTATTCCGAGAATTATCCAAAGCCCCTAGCATTGGATTTGGAAGGGATTCAAAAGGTTATTTCTGATTTTAAGAAAGCTACCGAAAGAGCTCTAAGAGCAGGATTTGAAGTAATTGAGATACATGCTTCCCACGGTTATTTACTCCACCAGTTCTTATCTCCGTTAGCGAATCGGCGTACCGATTCCTATGGAGGTAGCTTTGAAAACCGAATCCGACTGTTGCTCGAAGTGGTGGAAAGTGTTCAATCTGTTTTACCTCGGAAAACTCCACTTTTCGTGCGTATTCCAGCAACGGATTGGGCAGAGGGTGGATGGACGCCGGAAGATGCTTCGTCATTGGCAAGGATCTTAAAGGAAAAAAATGTCGATGTCATGGACGTGACGAGTGGCGGTGTCGTGAACCATCAAAAAATTGCTGTAGGGCCTGCATATCAAACGCCTTTTGCCGCAAAAATAAAAAGAGAAACCGGCGCATTGACTTCTACGGCGGGACTGATCACAAACGCTATACAGGCAGAATCTATTTTGGTCAATGGAGAGGCAGATTTAGTTATGCTCGCCAGGGAGTTTTTACGAGATCCACATTTCCCGTTACGGGCAGCACACGAATTAAAGGTAGATATAAGCTGGCCAGTGCAATATGAACGAGCTAAGTGGTAGCAATAAACGGTATACGAAGTCGATGTATCAGACGGCTATGCAGGAATAGGAAGAAAGAGCAAATCATAAAAAAATCCTGAAGCGGGGAGCTTCAGGATCTTTTAACTAACTAACCAATTATAAACCTAAATTATGAAAAGTAATATTACATAATCAACCTCCGTGCCTCTAATATTTATGACAGCTTGGTTTAACAACATTTTAACAAATTAACCATTTCCTTGACATATTCTTTTGTGATACAGCCTCTCCAACTGTCAATATTTCTTGTCATCAAGACAAAAATACAGATGGTGGCATTTTTTGTCAGGGACGCTGGGGAATCTTCACAACCACTTTATCGTCTAAGCGGTTGCTGGTTTTAACCAAAAGACCGTCTACCCAGATGCACAATGCACTTTGATCTCCTTCTTTTTGCAGATCCCAATCTTTTTTCCAGATGATGTCGATTGTTCTGCCGTGGTAGGCAATGTTGCCTAAGTAAAAATAAGACCAAGTATTTTCAGGCAGTAGCGGCTGTATAATAAACTGGTCTTGATGCAAGGGGTTAAACCCCAATAGATCCGCTATGATGATATCCGGAAACGTCGAGTGGAAGTAATCTTTCTCACCACCGAATGTTCCCCGTTCACTTGGAATGTACCATTCCCCGATATTTGGTTTTTCGCCATGCGTAGCTACTAATTTCTGCACGTAGTCGTAAAGCAATTGCCTATCAATCTCTGTAACCTGCTTTTTGTAATTTCTCAGATAGTTGGCATACGCCTTATACACGACCGAATTTTGAAACGGCCAACCACGTCCATTCCAGGCATAGGCCTGTTCGTTATAATAAGGGTGTTGCTGTTCGGCGGTAGTCATACCTCCGGTATTGTGAAAACCTTTTTCAGAAGCGAATATCTGCCAAGCTCCTTCGTATTTTCCATTATCCGAAAATGGGATCATATTGAAATACCAAGGCGTATAACCCACTGATTCGCGAACGCGTGCTTCGAAGTCGCGTGCACCAAATTTATTGTCTCCAGCGGTATAACTATAGAAAAACTGATCCTCTTCATTCCACAGCACGTCGAGCACTTTTTGTTGAATATCCTCCGCCTTTATTTTATATTCCATTGCCATTTTTTTGGCTTCCCGATCAGCAAAATTATGATGCGTTAAGGTGTATAGGTTAGATAGCGAACGTAGATTGGCATAAGCATAAGCGTTTAAGGTAGGCCTTACCATATAAAAATCTGGATAGCCACTGCGATAAGCCTCGGGATACTGTTTGGCATGCGGAGACTGAGCGGCATTTTTGGTTGTTCCCCAACCTAAATAATAGTTACGCCAATTGGCATCGGTATAGAGGCTATAAGCGCCATCACTCTCTATAAGTCCAAGTACCGTAGATAGACTGAATTCCATACCATCGTAGAGATCTAGAAATTTGTACATACCTGCCGTTTTTGCATGTGGGTCAGTTACCGTAAACAGCGTATCCCAGACCTGTTGATGAGCAGCCAAGTGGGGCAGGATGCCATACAGCCAGTCATTGTCGGGATGCACTTTAAGAAAAGCCTCTATACCATTGACCATCCAACTGGAGTAATGGTGACTTTCTGGACGCGACGTATAGGTCAGGAAGTTCGCGTTTTCCCGCTGGTTTAGGCGGGAGGCTGATCCCCGCATATAGTAATCTGCGTAAGATTTTAAAAATTCCGGATTCCGAAGCCAGCGCACATCGTAAAACTGATGTCCAGCGGGGCAGGGGATAGCACCGCTGAGCGTGGCCCAAGGTTTATCGCCGAAAAACTCTGTAAATACCCAATATGTTTGTTCATCATAAGGGTCAACATACGCCTTGAGGTGTTTGGAAATCATCCACCAGCGGTAATTATAGACTTTTGTGACGTTGTTATCCGAACACAAAAACAGTGGAATATTATCACGGAGAAACGCCCTGTTATTTTGCTTGTCGATATGTCCATCAGAAGCAGGTCGGCCAACATAACTGTTAAACTCGTCGATTTGCTTGTCCAGTATGCTGATTGCCAAATTTTTACTGTTTTTTAGGTCTGCATATGTTGATTGTCTGGCTGTGGAACAGGCTGATAGGAATAATGCAAAGATCAGATATACGAAATAGTTTCTTATCCGTATTAATGCTTTAAAGGTTTTATTCATGGTGTCTTACGTATTTCCTAACAACAGGATATCGCTAATATCTCAATTCTTGGTAAAATACGCAAATATCATCCGTTAAGAATAACTACAGCAGACTTTACATGAATTCGACATAGGCATCTCACTGCATGTTCCATATTGAAACAAATTTCTTGACCTATGACAAGTTAAACAGCGGCAGAAATCGTTAACTTGTGATCTATCTTAGAATATGTAAACTATATGCTTAAAATAAATGTAAAAACAGACTGTGGACATTCTCCGAAACGCACGTTTCTCCGAGATTTTAATATAGCTTTCGGAAAAGGAGATGCTAAATTTATTATTGCCCAAGTGGCAGATGATATCGTTTGGGAGGTAATGGGCGAACGAGCTATTGAAGGAAAAGACAGCTTCTCCAAAGCGATTAACGAGATGAAAGGGAAAGAGGTTGTCGAAATAACCATAGAGAAAGTCGTAACACACGGTAAGGAAGGTGCCGTGAACGGTATGATGAAAATGAAGGACGGCAAACAGTATGCTTTTGCAGATTTTTATGAATTTAAAAATACGACGAGCACAACCATTAAGACCATGGCTTCTTATGTGGTCGAAATATAGTCGTTAGCACAAATCCACCATTGCACCAATCTTCTGCAATAGAAGTAAACGGTCAGGTATCATTTGTTTGGAAGTCATCTTGATGGCTGGGCAAAGTAGGTGAATTTATCTTTCGATTATGATATTATACTTCGATAGCAGCCCGGAGAGTCCTCCAAGCGAAAATTTAGCTTTCTTGATACGGTTTGCTTCCGGATCTATTGAATAATTGTATGCTGTCCTGAAGTCAGCCTTTTCTAGTACTGTTCTATCGAACGAAGTATTTGCCAGATCGCAATTGTCAAACACAGAATCTGTCAAATCGCATTCTGCGAAATCAGTTTCCCGTAATTGGGAATTACGGAAAACGATTTTTCTGATTTTCGTTTTGAAAAAAGAAGAATGATCCAACAGGCAGTTGTCAAACGAGAATGAGAGGCCAAAATGGTTACAGGTGCCAAATTTTAACCCCAACATTTTGCAACCTACGAATTTTGTATGCTGGAACGACGTTGCTTCCAGTGTCACCAAACTCAAGTTACAGTTTTCAAATGTACAATCTATAAACCTAATTCCACTTAGTGTGCTTTCCGCAAAATTACAACTGTTGAAAATGCAATTTTCATATTCGCCTTTGTTTAACGAGGCATAGGTAAAATCCTTTCGCTCAAAGCTTTTGTCGTTCGTATATATATCTTGCATTTACTGTTCCAAAGTATGTTTTCAAAAAATCTTGCTGACCAAATATAGATAGAGATTTTTTATTTAACGAATGTGGAAGAACACACGGGAATT
This sequence comes from Sphingobacterium chuzhouense, assembly GCF_014692525.1. GTDB lineage: Bacteria > Bacteroidota > Bacteroidia > Sphingobacteriales > Sphingobacteriaceae > Sphingobacterium > Sphingobacterium chuzhouense. The sequence goes on along the minus strand of NZ_JACNYL010000002.1, from coordinate 557,766 downwards.
AATGAAACGGAATATGTTACCGTGATGGTTTTTTATTTTAGAAATATAATTCTATTTTTGGCGACATTATTTATCTATACATTTCATAAATCAATGAGAAAAATTTTACTTATGCTGTTCGCAGCGACTTGTTTGGCGGCAATGTCGCATGCACAGGAATTTAACTTTCAGAAGGGGGATATACTTCTGGAAGGAAACGCTGGATTGTACTCCACGAAGAGAAAAGGAGATTCGCAGTGGAAAAGTACTAGCTTAACCTTAAATCCTAAAGTCGGATACCTTTTAACCGAAAAATTTGCAGTGGGACTTGACTTAGGATATCGGCTAGATAAAAATATAATGTCGGGCGAAATGTCGGGTGATAGCAAAACGCAATCATACCGGTTCGGGGCATTTGGTCGTTATTATTTCTTAGAATTAGGGAAACGTTTTAAAACTTATGCGGAGGGAGCTGCATCTTATGGCTTTACCAATTACGATAATTATACTAATTATGATTATGATAGGTTAGATAGCTATGCCGCCAGTGCAGGTATCGGTGCAAACTTTTTTATTACACCTAAGATAGCTATCGGTTATTCGTTCGCAAATCTGATTTCCTATTCTATAGACAAACCAGATATGCCTGATGCTGATAACGTCAGCAGGTTTAACGTGAATGTGAATTCATTTCGTAATTTTTTTGAATCCGGTCAGTTTTCCTTGACTTTCAAGTTCTAATTATCTCATATTTTATAGACACATGAAGAAATTTACAATTATATTGGTGGCTTTGATGAGCTTTGTCGCTATAGTGAAAGCGCAGGAGTTTAATTTCAAGAAAGGTAATTTTTTGGTAGAAGGTACATTGAGTGCCTCGGTACAAGAGGGAGGGATGGAAAATTATGACAAGCGCTCCGCTTTTGGGTTCCAACCACAAGCAAGTTATTTTCTAACAGATAAGCTAGCTCTGGGTTTGTCTTTTGGTATCGGCAATGGGAAGTTTGAAGAGAGCATTGACGCTACCGAAGGAACAATCGATTATAACCATTATTCTGCAGGAGTTTTTGGCCGTTATTATTTTTTGGATCTTGGCACACGCTTTAAGACTTTCACGTCGCTGGAGGGTCATTTTATGGATATGAGCTATAACGATGATATTTTTGATTTACCTAATACCAAACAATACGCTATTAGAGGTGGTATCGGGATGAACTTCTTTATCACAAGAAATGTCGCTATAAATTATACTTTTTCGAATGTTGTTGGATTCAGTTCCTTAAAATCGGGCGAGAACTCAACAACGAACAGTTTCTCTTTAAGCTTGAATGATTTTCAAAACTTCTTCAATTCTGGATCCTTCTCTTTAAGTTTCCGTTTTTAAGTCGTAAAACCCTTCTACATTTGACTCTTGTTAACAAAAAGTAGAGGGGAATAAAAATCAAAGCCTGCATATGCAGGCTTTGCTAATTTTTTGATTCTCGCGGTCCATTTCCTTTTCATCACGGTATCGAGCCTTACAGATTCCTGTAGAGAGACTGTTTCCGAGCATCGTCCAGAGTTCGACCCCGGTGTCGGCACGGGGATTTTATTTCAGAAACTCAGCATACCAATGTCCAGACGCTTTTACGATCCGTTGTTGTGTAGAAAAGTCGACATATACAAGTCCAAAGCGCGGGACGTATCCTTCTGCCCACTCAAAGTTGTCTAGAAATGTCCATACGAAATAACCCTTAACATTCACACCCTCTTGTTTGGCGCGTAATACTTGCTGAATCGCGTCCTGTAGGTATTGTTTTCTCTTCGGGTCGTCTATTTTGCCGTTCACCACATTATCAGGAAAAGCTGCGCCATTTTCGGTTATGATCAGTGGAGGAATGTTGTGATATGCACTAAATTTTTTTAAGGTATGGTAAACCGATTCGGGATACACTTCCCAGTTCATTGCTGTTGTTTCTACTGCACGGTTTTTAGCGTTGACGATTTTCGCCTGTATATAAGGTACAAAGTAAGAATGCTTGATGATTTCCCTGGTATAGTTCTGTAGACCTATAAAATCCATATTAAATTTCAAATCCTGTTCATCGTTCTGTTGCATATATTTTTCAATCCTATTTAGTACTTTAATGCTACCTGTAGGGTAGCCTAGACCAAGTAATGGCTCTATAAACAGCCTGTTGAGCAGCAGATCTGCTCTTTCAGCAGCAAGGGCGTCTTTTTCGCTGGCGGAGAAAGGCTGCACATGTGAACATGAAAATGTTGTGCCTACGTTGCTGTCTGTTTGCAATGATTTGATTACCCTTGCTCCATGTGCTTGGGCAAGTGCCGTGTGATGGGTAGCAGCAAGGAACGTGTCAAGACCGTTTTTGCCAGGAGCATGAATCCCGAAAAAATAACCAGCCGCACAAAAGACGGTAGGCTCGTTCAGAACGATCCAGTCTTTTACCCGGTCACCGAAATGTTTTACGCAGATTGCTACGTAGTTTCCGAACCATTCCTTTACATCCCTATTCGTCCAGCCACCATTTCTGTCCAACGCGTGAGGTAGATCCCAGTGATACAGCGTGACCCACGGTCTTATTCCCAGTTCCAGCGATCGATCGATCAGTTTATTATAGAAATCGATCCCTTGTTGGTTGATCCGGCCGTTTCCTTCAGGAAGGATCCGGCTCCAGGCAATGGAAAACCGATGGTTATATATGTTCAGTTTTCGCATCAAAATCAGATCGTCTGTATATCGGTGGTAAAAGTCACATGCTATATTGCCATGTTGACCGTGTAATAGGCTTTTTTTCTTCTGTACAAAAACATCCCAGATAGAGGGGCCTTTGCCGTCTTTGTTGTGTGCTCCTTCAATTTGATAAGCAGCTGTAGAAATGCCCCAGATAAAATCATCATCAAAGGCTTCCTTTTTTAATGGCGCCATCTACCGATTCTGTTTTAAATACATGCTATCTCTCTTTTTATATGCCTAATCTTGATGGGATCTGAGGGGAGAATAGAAGGATCTAAACTGAGGGATCAGCAGTTGGAAGATAAAACGTTGAAAGAAGTTGAAGATAGTTCTCATAATATGATCGTTTTGCGTTAAAAACTAACTTAGTATGTATAAAGCTACTATAATGTTATGATTTGGAAGTTAATGTTATATTAAATTTTTGCAAATATCCTTAGATAGTTATAAGCATGTAAAGATGGCAGGAATATAAAAATGGATCGAAATTTGGTCTTATGGGATTCGTGTTAATAAATTTATTCGTTCAATGGTACTACAAAAACTGAAGTATTTGGGAAAAGCGTTGGCGCTTTTCAAGGTTTTCAAAACATATAGTCTTACTAATAAAGATATAGCCGATGCCGATAATTTAGCGGAACATCTTTCCGATAGAAAAGCGGAATTTAAACTTATTTTAGCGATGGCTAACGATTCGATTAAAGGCCGTTACAAAATAGGTAAGCTAAATCTTGGAATTATCGTAGCGACTGTTGTGTATGTTATTGCTCCACTTGATGCCATTCCTGATGTCGTACCGGTTTTAGGATGGGTGGATGATGTCGCTATTATTGGCTACGCGCTCAGCAGGCTGAAGTCCGAAGTAATCAAGTATCAAAAATGGATCGCAAGCACGGAAACAGGAATAGATCGTTCTATCAACCGTGTTCGCTAGATATTACGGTAGCAAACTCATCGCAGATCAGGCGCCCATTAAGTGCTTAGCCCCATATGCAATAAATTCTTGATTCACTTTTATTTAAAGTCAAATAATAGTCGTTAGAACAATTTGCTTAAGCTGTTGTTTTCCAATTATGGAAAATATAAGACAATTGGTAGAGAAAATCAACCGGCTTTTTGTTGAGGGAAATATGGAGGGCTTCATGGACTATTTAGCGGAAAACGTAGTTTGGGAAATGTATACTTCGTCTTCCGGACATACGATAATCAATGGTAAAAAAGAAGTGTTTGACATGGGCGGTAGCAATATGCCTGAACATACGAGCTTTGAATTCGGCACTATAGTAATCGAAGGTGACAAGGCATCTGTGCAAGGTCAGAGCACAGGCAAACTGCAAGATGGTACTGAATATAAAGGGCATTTTTGTGATGTTTACCATTTCAGGGATAATAAGATATCTAAAATCGAATCTTATGTTATCGATAACAGAAAATCGTAGGCGAACTTTACAACGGAAAGGATAGAAGTGGAGCGAAAATTCTCTACCTCTCGAAAATTCCTATTTCAGTGGAAGTTTCGCTTGCTTGGAGCGTTGGCAGATCAAGGTTTTAGTACTGTGTTTTATGTTACGAGCTCCACACTTTATTCTTGCAAACTCACACTTTTTTTTCGATGTACGACTGTGGAAATTCTTATTAAACCATTTTTAGGTTTATCGGTCATACCGTTAGTTATTGGTTCTTTAATTATTTTCCGTAGGAAATCGTTCCTCTTTTTATGTGCAATGTTGGCTTTTATTGGCAATGTATCTGCTCAAATCATCAAACTTGGGTCTGACAACCAGAACAAAGATCAATTACTGATCATCCAGAAAGATAAATTGAAAATGTTGATAGATTCCAAGGGAAATATTCAAGACAGGAATCTTCCTTTCTTGAACAACGGGGTCAACACAGTAAATGACAGGTCAATTGATTATGACAGTCGTGGGCGGGTGCGTGAGATCGGAGGTCTACGGGTTTCTTACGATATCCACGACCGGGTGAGTCAGATTGGGGACGAAAGAATAAGCTATAATATCCATGGACGCGTTAGCCAAATAGGGGATGATCGCGTCAGTTACGATATCCACGACCGGGTGAGTCAGGTTGGGGACAAAAGAATAAGCTATAATATCCATGGACGCGTTAGCCAAATAGGGGATGATCGCGTCAGTTACGATATCCACGACCGGGTGAGTCAGATTGGGGACGAAAGAATAAGCTATAATATCCATGGACGCGTTAGCCAAATAGGGGATGATCGCGTCAGTTACGATATTCACGACCGGGTGAGTCAGATTGGGGATAAAAGAGTACACTATGATATCCATGGACGCGTCAGCCAAATAGGGGATGATCGCGTCGATTATGACATCAGCGGTCGGGTCGTTAAAGGTGGAACGAATAATTCCTTCCTGCTTTATAAATTGATTGAGAAATATAATCACAAGTAAACTCAGAGAGAACCATCTAATATATTATAGGTTTTTAAAGTATATGCGCTAAAGTTAAGAAGAATAGGCTATCGTTGCACTGCGAAAGTGTTTTTTATTATTACGATTACCGTCTACGTAAAAAAATCCTGAAGCGGGGAGCTTCAGGATTTTTAACTAACTAACCAATTATAAACCTAAATTATGAAGTACAAATATAACGACAATTGCCTGTATTTCGTTTCTTGTAAGTGTATATTTAACACATATTAACAAAGATTTCGTCATTTATACAATATTTCCTTTACTATCGGCAAATCCGCTTCTATGCCACCTGGGAACTCCCATTTCAATGGTAGCTCATTTTTGATCTCACTATTCTCATTCGGGATTTTGTAATTGGATACGAATATAAAAATTATTAAGGAAGATTTGACTGAGAACAAAAAACCAAAGCCTGCATCCGCAGGCTTTGCTAACTAAACTAAACATCGGGAGATATCTCACGACATGTCCCCCTATTGAAACAAAAATCTAAAATTCTTTTATGGATAAGTCGTTTCCACTTTGCTTACTTTCCAGCCATCCTTTCCCTGATTCAAGGTAATGTAGTCTACGCGGGTGAAGTTATCAAATGCCATTGTTGCTTTGGCCACGCAGACCTTTCCATCCTGCGATAGGATCTCGTAGCTGCTCTTGCAGTCATATTTGTTACCCCTGTTGACCTTCAGGTATTTGATGTATTCCTTTTTGCCCGCGCGGTCGTTGTTGTTCACGTTGCGGTATTCAAAATCATCTGCAAAAAGGAACTTGTTCAGGTCGATGCTACCCACTGTAACAGCATCCATATAGGAGCCTATTACCATGTCCGATTCCACGTTTTTTAAAGGATTGGCTTTTTCCGAAGCAAAGGAGCTTAGGGATGTTACCATGATCAATGCTGCTGCGATAGTTTTCAATGTCGTTTTCATGTCTGTAGTTTTTAATGTGATGTATATATTATTTTTTCTATTTCTTATTTGATATCTCAAAGGTAATGCGGTGGGCAGATTTACCGAATAACGATTAGACCAAGCTCCGGCATTTCTCGGTAACTGCGGTGAAAAAATCGGTGAATGCGCTATGCATATATCTACTTGTCTGTTCATGCCAAAAGGATTGCAAGCCAGTTGCCAAAGTATTCAATGCGTTGTTTTAAAGGTGTTTGTGTTTTTTAGGGGGATTTCAGGTTGTTCACTGGCGGACAGATAGTGTTCGGTAATGAACAAAAAAAATCCTGAAGCGGGGAGCTTCAGGATTTTTAACTAACTAACCAATTATAAACCTAAATTATGAAGTACAAATATAACGACAATTGCGTGCCTTTCGTTTCTTGTAAGTGTATATTTAACACATATTAACAAGTGTTTCGCCCTATGTTAATAATTCTCTAACAATAGGCATATCCGCCTCCGACCAATCGTAGTTTTTAAGTCACCATAAGAAACCCGGATGGTCTGCGTGTACTCCGGCAATAGCTAACGAACCACCTGCCCATTTACAAAGAAAAGGGTAGAGGTAATCTCCCATTTCAGGGGAAGCTTGGTTTGATAACAAAGGCATAATCTACTTCCTTTTGAACAAGAATAGCATATAATTATAATTTGTCGATGGAGAAAGTGGAACACCTAGTTTCAAACTGTTTTTGGTCAATTCAAACACATCTAATACGACGATTTCATTTCCGCTTCCGAGCGTCAATTTCTTTGTCGCCACATCGTAAAAGTAGTTCTGGTTTTTTGTATTTAAGACAAGGTCGATACCGTTTTCGCATAGAGTTCCGTTATCATTGATCGTCAAGCGGTCTTTTAAAAAGATGAACGAATCATCCATGTGGCAATCTCGCCACGGGTAATATATGACGTTGATGCCAGGTGCTGCAGGAGGGTTGGTGCCTGGATTGTCATCGGTCATTGTCGCTATCCAGGTAGTGTTAGATAAGTCGTCTTCAGGGGTGTCTTCGTTATCATCCTTAGTGCAACCACCGAATAATAATGCGGCGATGGATAAATAGGCTATGTATTTAAACGGCATTTTAAAATTGTGCTGTGATATCATTTTTGATCTCATTATTCTAATACGGGATTCTGTATTGGTCATGTTTAGTTTTGTCCTGAAAATATATTCGTAATTGGATACGAATATAAAGATTATTCAGGAATATTTGAGCGACAACAAAAAAATCAAAGCCTGCACTTGCAGGCTTTGCTAACTAAACTAAACATCGGGAGATATCTCACGACATGTCCCACTATTGAAACAAAAATCTAAATTCTTCTACGGATAAGTCGTTTCCACTTTGCTTACCTTCCATCCATCTTTGCCCTGGTTCAAGGTAATGTAGTCTACGCGGGTGAAGTTATCAAATGCCATTGTTGCTTTGGCCACGCAGACCTTTCCATCCTGCGATAGGATCTCGTAGCTGCTCTTGCAGTCATATTTGTTACCCTTGTTGGCCTTCAGGTATTTGATGTATTCCTTTTTGCCCGCATGGTCGTTGTTGTTCACGTTGCTGTACTGGAAATCGTCTGCAAAAAGGAACTTGTTCAGGTCGATGCTACCTACGGTAACAGCATCCATATAGGAGCCTATTACCATGTCCGATTCGACGTCTTTCAAAGGATTGGCTTTTTCCGAAGCAAAGGAGCTTAGGGATGTTACCATGATCAATGCTGCTGCGATAGTTTTCAATGTCGTTTTCATGTCTGTAGTTTTTAATGTGATGTATATATTATTTTTTCTATTTCTTATTTGATATCTCAAAGGTAGTGTGGTGGGCAGATTTACCGAATAACGATTAGACCAAGCTCCGGCATTTCTCGGTAACTGCGGTGAAAAAATCGGTGAATGCGCTATGCATATATCTAATTGTTTGTCCATGCCCAAAGCATTGCAAGCCGGTTGCCAAAGTGTTCAATTTGCTGTCTTAAAGGTGTTTGTGTTTTTTAGGGAGATTTCAAGTTGTTCGCCGGCGGACAGCAGGTGTCCGGTAATGAACAAAAAAAATCCTGAAGCGGGGAGCCTCAGGATTTTTAACTAACTAACCAATTATAAACCTAAATTATGAAGTACAAATATAACGACAATTGCGTGCCTTTCGTTTCTTGTAAGTGTATATTTAACACATATTAACAAGTGTTTCGCCCTATGTTAATAATTCTCTAACAATAGGCACATCCGCCTCCGACCAATCGTAGTTTTTAAGTCAACGTGAGAAGCCCAGATAGCCTGCGCGTGTTCGGCAATAGCTAACGAACCGCCTTTCCATTTCGCGTTTAATTTTATACAGGCGCTACTCATCCTTACAGATGTCAACATCATTAAGCTATCTAGCTAATAGTACAAAGATTAACGCTAAAATTGCAGGGATTCCCTGTTTCAAAAGGATACTTTTTGAGGCCGTGGCTGCACCATAAAGAGCAGCTACAATAACGCAGCTAAGAAAAAACACCCTGATATTGAAGGACCACGCCGGATCTTGGATCAGAAACGACCAGAGAAGCCCGGCCGCAAGGAAACCGTTGTATAGGCCTTGGTTGGCCGCCAGTTTTTTTGTAGGCGTAAAAAGGTGATCCGGTAACGACCCTCCGAAAACCTTTTTTCCGGTAGTTTCCCAGGCAAACATTTCTAACCACATGATGTAGATATGTTCTAAAGCTACTATAGCTGTGAACACGGTTGCGAGTATTTCCATTTTAATCAACTAATTTTCAACGTTATCAAAATCTTTCTGAGCTGCCTGCATTGATGCTATATCCCATGTCGCTCGACGCTATACAAATGTATATAATAAAATAACAGTATTATCTTGAGGACAGATCAGGGAGATTATTTCTTTCTCATCTTCGTCTTCCTGATATATTTGTAAGTAAGACGCAGCTCAATAGCGAACTGGTGATATTGCTTTATATATAAAGCATAAATTATGTAAAATTGCTTTTTAAAAGAACCAAAATCGACATCTCTGTAGTTTTCCAACCGTTCTGCAAACTTCTGAGGTGCCTTTATTTGCTCCTGGAACCGAACGGCCGTAATATGTGCAGGTATGTGCCAAAGTATTCAATGTTTAAAGGTAAATTGGTTGCTCCCTCAAATTTTCTTATATTTATCGATAATCAATGCCAACTATCTCATGACAAATAAACATTCAGAACAAACTCTTAAGTACTCTATCGTTTATCGTGTAGTTTTGGTTTGTCTGCTCATTAGTTTATTGGCCGTGATATTCTTCTTGCTCATGCCCATATTCGGATATCCAATGTGGGCATTCACAGGCTCCAAGTTTATAGCCATCTTACTTACGGTGCCGTTATATAAGCTTTTCAACTACACCCGTTATGTTTTCCGTTGGCGTGCGGTTCTGTATCCAGGTGGAATCGATATTTTTGATCCGAAGAGCGGAAAACTATCTTATAGCTGGGGCACAGACTTGGTGAGCATGGGAGATTTCAATTTGAATCTGCTCGTCATCTTTCGTAGAGGCGATAAAAAGCGGGATTATTCTTATAAAATTAGTAAATGGGTAAGCGGGCAACGGTTAATTGTCCAATCCAACATCGTGTATGCTACGAACGGGAAGAACGAAAAACTCAGAATCAGTGAGCAACAGCGGAAAGAGGCGATGGAGGAGACGCAGCAGATCTTTGATGATTTTTTTAAAAAACATAAGTATAATTTGCTCTTTCTAGCATATTGTTTTTCATTGGGCACGGCAGGTCTCGCATGTGTCTATATCCTAATCGATATCGTATATTTTGAAGTATGCACTGCCGCTGTTTTATGTGTGGCGGTAGCACTGCAAATTACGCTTGTCATCCAATATAGGAGTCTATTCACTCGGAAGCCGTTAACGAGGCTTGTGGGTGCAGTATTTGTGTCTGTAACTGCTTTTACGTTCATCATGTTTGATAATGTGCACGCCCAGCGTGAATTATTCTTTTTCCGATGGGGTATCGTGTTCGGCTTAGTCGTTACACTATTTATTATAGGTTTTGTACTGTATCACGATATCCCCATATACTTGAAATACGATTGGATATTATGCTTAGGCGTGTTTATATTATTCAGCCTATACAGTACTTCTGCTTTAAAGCTTGCGAATATGTTTAATACCGGGAAAACTTTGGGATGGGAGCAGGGAACGGCACATTCGGCATCTTCTCTTCGTATTATTATACCCGGAAACGATCCTGATTATATCAAATTTGATAATACTGTTTGGGGAACGAGAGACATGGGGTTGTTCTTTTCAGATGAGATTAATGAAAGTGTGACCGATGCTCGGGTCGAAATACGGGTATTTGAGGGCAGGTTTGGCATACCGTGGTTTTATAAGAATTATCACAAAGATCAGAGCGATAATATAAGGTTAATAAAGTAATTAGAATTCACAATTCACAAAGATAGAAATGTTTAGTGAATTATGAGAAACTATATCCTTCACCTTCGCCTTCTTTATCTTCTACCCTAAAACGCACCGAATAATGCTCTTCTGTATCCCTATTTGGAGAAAGATTTCCTGTTACAGTGTTCCTACGGGCAACACTATATTCGAATAATTGATTGTTCTTTAAATTAATCTCCGGTTGCCATGCGTGCTTTTGGATTGTTTGACTGCGTGTATAGATCAAACAAACACTTAAGGCTAGGATGAATATAACCAGTTTTAGTTTCATATTGAAAATTCCTACTTTGATTTTTACGACCTTTTATAAAAGTGCAGGGATATTATCGAGTTCATTGTTCTCGTCAGGAATCTCAGCTAGAACAGCCTCTGCTTTCGCATATCTTCTCACTATCTCGATTGCCAGAAGTGCGAGCGGAATGCCAATCAAACTAGTTACTATGCCAAGTGTGGTAACGCTGAATATATCCTCTATAGAGTCGATATTTCTCGACATACGAAATGAAACTTGGCCAAGGACATTATTGACAATCCATAATATCCACCAGAATGTGATAATATTTAAAGAAAGCTTTTCTTTAGTCTCAGGGTGATGATCTTCTAATAGATAACCCGTATTTCGATACATTTCTTTCATGATCTGGTACGGTTTGTAAAGGTTTATAACAGGTAAAAACCAACAGATACCGGTATCCTTATTGGAGTGCGAAAGATATTCATCTTTTTGACTTAAATTATAATAAGCTCTCCTAAACCACCTAATGAACATCACTGCTGATACGATGAAACAAATTAAATATGTTACCCCAAAGATTTGTTGTCGAGTATCGTTCGTGTTTGCAGCTTCTTCAGATATTTCAGGAGAAGACAGTAAAGCATATTGCAAATAATCGAGGAAAATGGAAACGAACTCGAGTATGAGGATAATCCATAACAATGTGATGGCATTTTTGGCTCGCTTTGCATTCGGGCGGAGCATACCGCGCGTTTCCGTTGGTTCGGTTAATGTATTGGTCATGATTAGATTGTCTTGAAAATATATTCGTAATTGGATACGAATATAACAAAAAAATCAAAGCCTGCACTTGCAGGCTTTGCTAACTAAACTAAACATCGGGAGATATCTCACGACATGTCCCCCTATTGAAACAAAAATCTAAAATTCTTTTATGGATAAGTCGTTTCCACTTTGCTTACTTTCCAGCCGTCCTTTCCTTGGTTCAAGGTAATGTAGTCTACGCGGGTGAAGTTATCAAATGCCATTGTTGCCTTGGCGACGCATACCTTTCCATCCTGCGATAGGATCTCGTAGCTGCTCTTGCAGTCATATTTGTTACCCTTGTTGGCCTTCAGGTATTTGATGTATTCCTTTTTGTCCGCATGGTCGTTGTTGTTCACGTTGCGGTATTCAAAATCATCAGCAAAAAGGAACTTGTTCAGGTCGATGCTACCTACGGTAACAGCATCCATATAGGAGCCAATTACCATGTCCGATTCCACGTTTTTTAAAGGATTGGCTTTTTCCGAAGCAAAGGAGCTTAGGGATGTTACCATGATCAATGCTGCTGCGATAGTTTTCAATGTCGTTTTCATATCTGTAGTTTTTAATGTGATGTGTATATTATTTTTTCTATTTCTTATTTGATATCTCAAAGGTAGGGTGGTGGACAGATTTACCGAATAACGATTAGACCAAGCTCCGGCATTTCTCGGTAACTGCGGTAAAAAAATCGGTGAATGCATATATCTCATTAGGGTATACACCTTCGTCAGGCGAGGTATTTTAAGAACTAATATGTTATTCAATTGTTATAACAAGAAAATTAAGAAATGGCATTACAAGTAATACGAAAAAACATATTTTTTAGACCCGACTCAAAACGGGTTTTGGCGCGCTACTTTAACCTCGGTGCGGAACGCGCGACTAGAATCATATCGCGTATACTGAATTCCACTAAACAGCAAAAAACGGATTTGTTCAATCAATTGCTACGTAACTTTTCAAAGCGTCATCGCAGTATTGTCAGTATTTGGGAAAAGAGTTTTTCTTACACGATGGAGCTTTTGCATGATTCGCCGCTAGCTTCAAAAACATACACATATCAAGATAAGCTACTTATCGGAGCCTATTTCACGATGGAATATTCCATAGAAGCTGCGGCTTTTTTCAATCCGTCTATTGTAGAATCCCCAGATCAGACACAACTTAATGAAGGGGAGAAGCGCGTTATCATTAGCTTTAGAGCCACAGGAGAGGGCCACGTGTCCTCACTTGTCTTCCGGTCGGGTGTAATCGATAATAATATGGACATCCACATGGACGATGTTGGCGTATTGCTTGAAAAACCGAAGTCATTTAAAAATTACCGCTATCAACGGGAGGACTTTATGGAGAAGCTGTCACAGATACACGATCCAACGGAGGAGATGGTGTCCATCTTAATGTCAAAATTTACGGAAAGCTTTACCTACGAAGAGTTAAGGCGTTATATCACGGAGATTAAAGAGGAAAATCAACTGGACGTCGAAAATATGATATTAATGGATCATGTTGCCTGGTTGGCTTCCTCACATTATGAAATTACGTTTTCATTGGATACGGCCATCTCCGAACGTGTGATATTTCCAATTTTGGGTACGGAAAAAAATGGTATTGAAGACGCACGCTTTGTTAGATTTATTTGTGACAAAGGTAAGTGTACCTATTACGCTACATATACGGCGTATGATGGTATTACCATTTTACCGAAGCTGTTGTCGACTAAAGATTTTATCCATTTTAAGATACAGCCCATTAACGGTAAGATCGCTAACAAAGGAGCCGCATTATTTCCTCGTCAGGTCAACGGAAAATATGTCTTATTATGCCGGGTAGACGGTGAGAGTAACTATATCGCTTTTTCGGACGATCTCATTAATTGGCACCAAGAAGTGACACTTTTATGCGAACCAACATTGCCATTGGAATACGTGCAGCTTGGAAACTGCGGATCTCCTATAGAGACCAGCAAAGGGTGGTTGGTTCTGACGCATGCCGTCGGGCCTATGCGCGAATACACCATTAGCGCACTTTTGTTGGACCTGGAAGACCCAACGAAAATCGTCGGAAAACTTCAGCGGCCGCTAATCTTTCCAAATACCGAAGAACGGGAAGGATATGTTCCTAATGTGGTGTATTCGTGTGGACAGATCGTGCACAATGGTTACCTAATCATCCCTTACGCTATGTCCGACCATACCTCTACTTACGCTATAGTTAACTTGAATGAATTACTGCAAGAGTTGACAAAAGGATAAATCAATCAAAAGACGTACATAGATATAAAAATGCTTTCCAAAAACTGATGGTGCTCTCTGCCCCTTGGTTTTCATTTATCCCGTATCTTTCCAATCCATCCGAACAGCCTTTGCTAACAGGATCATAAAGATGCAAGCCGAGATCATTTCCACCAAAAAACCATTGAAACGTCTGTATCATTCGGTTTTTGTAATGCTCATCATCCGTTAAAAGGTATATCTGTTTATATAAAAGCAGCATGGATGGGATCTCAATAGGTTGCTGGCCAAATTTACTTTTGCCCTCCCGGTATGGATACCAATTCGAATTACCTACGGTAGAAAGATGGCCCGATGAGAAAAGCAGACTGTCTAAGAACAGGGCTGACGCCATACCGATTTTATTTGCTGTTTCGTTTCTGAGAACGGTTGCGGCGCGTAACAAACTTAAAGGCATAACAGCATTATCGTAAGCAATGATTTTTTCGAACCACTGCCAGTCTGCAGTGCTGGCCTCATTAAATTCTTCCTGAAGAAAAGCGGACAATACCGCTATATGATTTAATACACCAGGATCTATTGCACTATGTTTTTCGTAATAGTGGAGTAATCCTAATAAACAATAGGCTACAGCCCTGTTAGAACGGAGTTGCAGGCAATTTGGAAGCGCTTTCAGAAAAATTTCCTGTGCCAACGGCGCAAATTCGCTATGAGGATCGATTTTTAAAAAAAAACCCAATGCCCATATAGTGCGCCCATAGCTATCTTCCGAACCTACTTTATCCAAAAACGTATTGTCGAAAGAAAGAAAATTGCGGAATTGGCCATTCTCCAACTGCATGTATAGCATATAAGCCAGATAAGTGTTAATCGATTCCCGTAACGCCGCAGTCGGCTGTTGCTGATAAGCCATTGTGACGAGAATAAGCGCCCGTGCATTGTCGTCCAGACAATATCCATGATGATAATTTGGAATGGTATATTTAGCATGCTGTATGATTCCCACCTGATTTGTCAGCCGTTGTATATGAGAGAGATCAAGTTGCGGAAGGGCAGGGATAAGTTCTTTTAATAACGACCAGTCCCATACTGGATGATTCGGTGTTGCAAATTCAGTTAGATAGCCTTTTTGTTGCATAATGTACAATGATTAGTATCAGTAAGATAATTTCTTTTGCGTAGTCGTCAACATTGCCGAAAGTTTTTCAGGAAGATCGGAAAAAGTGACACTGGGCTGCGTTTCTGTCTGTTTATCCAATATTTCTTGCAACAGCACCAATTGTCGGAAACCAATAGTGCTCCAGCTCATTTTTTTTCCATATTGAGCAGCATTTTTTCTGTAAAAGCGTAACAAGTCCGGGTTGTCCAGTAACTGATTGATAATTTTTGAGAGTCCTTGCGAATCTCTGAAATCGAATAAAAGTCCGCGTTTGTGAGCCAACAGATCTTTAGCATACCAATAAGGAGTTGATATTACGGCTGCACCCGCTCCCAAAGCAAACGACAACGTGCCACTGCTAATCTGTTGTTCATTGGGATAGGGAGTTACATAGATATCGCACGCGCTTAAATACTGTACCAACAGATCTTCCGAAGCGAAGCAATTGATGAAGTTTATTTTACTTCCGATACCCAATTCTTCAGCCTTTTGTTGTAATTGCTCGCGATAGCTTTCCCCTGATTCTTTAAGTACATTCGGATGGGTCGTTCCCAAGATAATATATTGGAAATCTTGGTCTTTCACGTGTGAAACCGCTTCAATAGCTGTTTCAAATCCTTTATTTTTTCCGAGAAAGCCGAAACTCAACATGATTTTTTTATCTGTGAGTCCGAGTGCCCGTTTTGCTTTTTCCTGTTGATAATCAAATGTCGGCACACCATGTGGAATATGTGCGATTTTATCGCCTGGAATCTCATAGATTTGCTTCAACATTTTAATTGCATATTGTGTCATGACGGTGATTTGCTGGCTCACGCGAGCAAGTTGTTGCAAAGTCTTTTTCTCTTCTTTACTGGGTTCTTTTAATACCGTATGAAAGTTGCAGACGATAGGGATATCGAGTTGCTGCGCCAGCGTGAGAATATGGCTTCCGGCTTCTCCACCAAAGATGCCATATTCGTGTTGTATAATGCATATATCAAACGTATTGTTGATGAATCGCGCTGCTTCTATATAACTATTTAATTGATCACGTAGGATAACATGCTTAACTTCCGAAGGAAAAGAAGATTCACTGCCATCTGCTATACTAACAACAGAAGGATAACAGGCTCCAGTCTGTAGCAAAGATTTATAGGTATCATGTGTAAAAGTGGCGATGCCACACTGTCTAGGAGGATACGTTCCGATTATGGCTATTTTCATTATTTCCAGTCGATTTATGAGGTAATATTCTATAAATATAGAACAGGTGTTTAGTTAAATATGTTCTTGTAAAACAGATAATAACAAACAAATGCCGTATAAATACATGTAATTACGTATAAGTCCTAAAAAAAAGACGCCTACGAAAAAAAAAATCCTGAAGCGGGGAGCTTCAGGATTTTTAACTAACTAACCAATTATAAACCTAAATTATGAAGTACAAATATAACAACAATTAGCGTACCATTTGCATTGCTTAGTGTAGGTTTAACACATATTAACAAATGGACGACTTTTATACCATGCAAATACTTTGGCGCCGATTTTGATATGAACTAATCGAAAGGAGAAGCACAACTCATCCCAGTTAAATGAAAGCGTTATAAGCAATATAATACCTGATGAAAATAAACCATAGTCTAGCACCATTAATTTTGTCTGCACTGTTTACATTTTCATGCCATAACAGAACTATTGAAAATAATATCATAAGGATAGATTCTGAACAAGAATGGCTACAAGAATTAGACGGAGAATGGGCTGTTCAAAATGACTGGCGCGATAGCACATTGACGTTCAGCAACACCAAAAATAAAAATTTTAAACAGGAAATTTTTCCGGCTTACAATACAATAACATTCAACCATAAGAATAATACAATAGAAGTGAAAACTTATGGCGAATTTGGCTGTGGAGTAGGGGCTATTCAAAATTTGACAATAAGCAACTCAAAATGGAATTTGAAAAAGGGTGTATTGAATCTGAAATTTGATTACAGTGATTATTCCGGCCAACATCACCTGGAAAATGCGTACAGTATAGAAAGAACAGAAAACCAACTGATATTAAAAAAGGTAGACAGCATTCATTTAGACACGAACAAAGAGATTTCCACTGCTCAAACAGATTTGTTAGCAACACTTCCTGTACGGGATTTTCCTATTACCGACAGTACAAACTTCGACAATTTTAAAACATCCGGGATGCCTGATAAGGGTTTTTTAAAGCGGATCAATTTCAAAACCAAACATACAGATGCAAAAAAATTCAGGCTAAACTATAAAATCCCTTACGCTGAAAACTTTACTTCAATTGTGGTTGGTTATCAAAGTGGCGACCACGAGCTATTTGCATTATTGATTACGCTAAATAAAGAAAACGAAATAATAGACATGCTGGAAATTGCTTATGATGAAATTGCTGAATCCGCATTTAGGAAAACGAGTAAAATTGAAAAAGACAAAATAGTGGTGACAAGCTGGAATTGGATGGGCGAGGAACCTGTTGCTGAAACCGAAACGTACATTTTACAAAACGACGGTAGGTTTAGACTTCTCTAAAGAAAAAGTCGATTAATTGTTTAAGATGGTATCCCCGTAGATCAAAAAACATCCACTAGATATTTGTTGTAGTATCATGATATTAAATTCTTCTCACATTCATTCTATAAGATGTCAACTAATAGTTATAATGCATTGCATTTGGGTACTACTCAACTATATAACAAACGGGTCGTATATAATCACAAACGCCGCCTTAGTATTACCTTCTGTCTGTCGAACAGCGACAAAGATTCAAAGAACGTTACCTAGCGACTAAAGCCCTTTACTATAATGAACAGCCAGATATCGATGTGTTAATAAAACGAATTGGTCAATATATAGATAAACTGTAATACTAGCGGACACAAAAAAATCAAAGCCTGCACATGCAGGCTTTGCTAACTAAACTAAACAAAAATCTAAAATTCTTCTATGGATAAGTCGTTTCCACTTTGCTTACTTTCCAACCGTCCTTTCCCTGGTTCAAGGTAATATAGTCTACGCGGGTGAAGTTATCAAATGCCATTGTTGCTTTAGCCACACATACCTTTCCATCCTGCGATAGAATCTCATAGCTGCTCTTGCAGTCATATTTGTTACCCCTGTTGGCCTTCAGGTATTTGATGTATTCCTTTTTGCCCGCATGGTCGTTGTTGTTCACGTTGCGGTATTCAAAATCATCAGCAAAAAGGAACTTGTTCAGGTCGATGGTGCCCACGGTAACAGCATCCATATAGGAGCCTATTACCATATCCGATTCCACGTCTTTCAACGGATTGGCTTTTTCCGAAGCAAAGGAGCTTAGGGATGTTACCATGATCAATGCTGCTGCGATAGTTTTTAATGTCGTTTTCATGTCTGTAGTTTTTAATGTGCTATGTATATTATTTTTTCTATTTCTTATTTGATACTTCAAAGGTAGGGTGGAGGGCAGATTTACCGAATAACGATTAGACCAAGCTCCCACATTTCTCGGTAATTGCGGTAAAAAAATCGGTGAATGCGCTATGCATATATCTACTTGTCTGTTCATGCCAAAAGGATTGCAAGCCGGTTGCCAAAGTATCCAATGCGTTGTTTTAAAGGTATTTGTGTTTTTTAGGAAAATTTCAGGTTGTTCACCGGCGGACAGCAGGTGTTCGGTAACGAACAAAAAAAATCCTGAAGCGGGAAGCCTCAGGATTTTTTATTTAAGGATTTGCAATAGGATACATAAATGATGTATCACTTAATCTTTTGATTATTCTTTTACCCCTATTATCTTGATACAAAAAAGAAACACCCCCGCTTGTTCCATAGAGGTCAATTTTGTTGAGCAACTCTATATCCAATCCAAGCCACATCGCATTAAATATACTTAGTGTATCGCCATGAGATACGATGATTATATTTTCTTCCTCATTAGTGATGATCTCTTCATAGAACGGTAGTAATCTTTTCCAAACATCATATCTCGATTCCGCATCAGCGAAGCACTTATCATAAACCGTCAATTCTTCTTGTTCTATATTGTCCTTGAGCCATTGTACAGATTTGCCGATAGCTGCTCCAAGCCCTCGTTCTTTTAGCGATGCTGTTAATTTAGGAAACAGCCCTAATTTTTTTCCTACAATTTCAGCTGTTTGTACCCCTCTCTTCAGAGTAGAAGAATAGATAACGAAGTTTTCATGGTGAATCGTTTGCTTCAAGTGACTAGAAATATTTTCCGCTAAGCGCTTCCCTTTTTCAGAAAGTTCCCAATCCGTCCATGAACCAACCATTCCATTGGTATGATGCACAGATTCGGGATGTTGAATAGTTATAATATTTTTTCTTTTTATAGCTGTCGTGTTTGATTGCATTTTCTACTCATGTTTTAAACGATGAATCACAATGTAGTGAATTTTATGTTTATGTTTGTTTATTTATTAACAAACGTTGAACTATGGAAATTAAAGAACTCGATCTTTCTAATATTGATCATACTATTCGCGAAGAAATTATAGCATTATATAGACAGCTAAGTCCGGGAAAAACGTATCAGGATATATCCCAAGTCTTGCGGGCGGACAATGGCGTTTATCTCATAGGAGGTTTTCAAGACGGGAATCTAGTTGGTATTGCGTCAATGGCTGTCTATTGTGTTATATCCGGACATAAAGGTTGGATAGAAGATGTCGTTGTCGACAATGCATACCGAGGACAAGGTATCGGTAGGAAATTGATAGAATATCTGCTCAAGTATTCTAGAGAAATGAATTTGACGGAAGTGCTTTTATTTACAGAAAGCCACCGTATTGCAGCACGTAAGCTTTATGAAAATCTTGGGTTTAGAATAAAGGATAGTTCTATTTATGTACTGAAGCATTAATACGTACATGCAAAAGTGCTCAAAGCACTGTTCACCGGCGGACAGCAGGTGTCCGGTAACGCGCAAAAAAAATCCTGAAGCGGGGAGCTTCAGGATTTTTAACTAACTAACCAATTATAAACCTAAATTATGAAGTACAAATATAACGACTAAAGCACCCATTTCGTTTCTTGTAAGTGTATATTTACCACATATTAACAAGTGCTTCGTAGTATATGTCGTATTTCCTTTACCATAGGCACATCTGCCTCCGCCCAATCATAGTTTTTTAATTCATCGTGAGAAACCCAGATTGCCTGCGCGTGCTCGGCAATAGTTAGCGAACTACTTAAGTAACTATCTCGTTACCTCATAAAACTTAACTAGCCTCAAATAAGCCGGGCATTTTGTTATATCTTTCTTCCACAAATCCACTTCAATAAACTGTATCCTTAGAAATTGCTCTACGTCCTGCAGTATCGCATGCGGTTCTAGTTTAACGGGCGCGGTGAATTGCTTACCCTGCAAAGCCTGTTTTAATTCATCTATTGTCATGACGTAAAGGTAATCGAACCTACTGACATTTTTTAACATTTTTGCTACCGCATAATTACTAAAATAATTAGTAATTTTGAAGAATGAAAGAAAAAGAGATTACTATCAGGGGTAAATCTACCGTTATTCAATATGAATTAGTATCCAGAAATGGGTTTGTACAATCTGTGGTAGAATGGGGAAACGGTAACCAGACGACATTTTATAAAGGAATGTACACTCCAGGAGTATGGTTTGCGAAAGATATACCTCAAGATCTTATTGATCTAATGGCGGAGATATTCGATAGTGAAGAAGCTACTGTAAGTAATGATTATAGGTTTGGCTATAGAGAATAAACCCTCACGCCGGGCAACATCCTTTAAAACCAAAAGCTAATTTGGTAAATTTATTGTTTCAGACCAAATTGACTATTTCGGATTTGCTTTCATGATGCTATCGGGTATTTATCTTTTTATCCTTCGGTATATACCCAAAATGGCTTTAGATTATGTTGTGATTGAACAATACTATCGGTATCACGTTCAATGTGAAAGACAGATTAAATAAGGGTTTGCAATTCATAGTTCAATTAGACGACGTGATGTCGGTTTACACTCAGAGCAGGAGGAAAATTTCTCCTGCTCTTTTTCCAAAGCGAACCCCATGCCGGGCGACACGGGGTTCTTAACGCCACCCAGAGATAATTATACTACGCTGTTTTAGGGCGGCGCTAACCGAATTGTTTAAATTTATTGAATATTTACAGAAAATCAAAACGTCGTGAAATTTTTATGGCTTGGGAAAAGAAGAACCCCACGTTCGGTAGACATGGGGTTCGGTGTGTCGCCTGACACCTACATCAAGCGACTACATTTTTTACCTGCTCTAATATAGAGATAACTTATTTAAGTCGGAAATATGTAATATAAATAACACCCCCAACATCTGATGTAGCTCTTCGTGGATTTCTCTTTTCAAGCAATTTTCTTTGCTTTCGCCATCCTCGATCTTGCAGCCCGGAAACTCCCATTTCAGCGGAAGCTTCATTCGCTTGGAGCGTTGACAGATCAAGACTTTGTTATCATGTTCTATAATGGCACAGCTTACGTGAAGCATAAAGTAAAGATAGAGCTTTTTAGATTAATCAACTCCCCCTTTTTTCTAAACTAGTATTCTGTATTTATCTGAAAAACAAATTGATAAGATTTTAGAACTCCCCCTAAAACCTACCTATACATCCTTCTCGTTTCCAGGAAAAGCTCAATCTGGTTCAGTACCTTTGGAAGATCTTTTAGGATATCCTGCGACCAGAAACGGAACACCGTATACCCCATATTCCGCAGAGTACGGTTTGCGAGTTCGTCCTTCTGCATGTTGCGTTCGATCTTTGGTATCCAGAACAGACGGTTGGATTTAATCTGGTCGCGTCTCTTTTTCCATTCGAAGCCGTGCCAGAATTCACCATCCACGAAGATGGCAAGTTTATATTTCTTAATGACGATGTCGGGAGAGCCCGGCAGGCTTTTGTCATGCAAACGGAAGCGGAAATTCTTCGCCCAGAGAGCACGCCGCAAGATCATTTCAGGTTTCGAGTTCTTTCCCTTGATGGCGGACATGATATGGCTACGCTGCTTAGTAGTATAGAAGCCAGCCGATTCCTCAAAACGCGGAACCTTTATTATTCTATGTTCCTCCTCATCGTAGCTTTGCATGACGTAAATTTACGTAATTACTTGCATTTAATGGAAGAACGGATTCGACGTCTGTTTTGTTTTTCTGGAAAATGGGATACAGTTAAATCTCGGTATTAACTGCTAATGACATATCCTTCACATAGTTTTCTCCCATATAGCCATTCCAACCCTCACGGCTCCGCATCACTACGACAAAAACGCAGATAACCGCATGCTCTTTTTTCAGCGGCTCATAACCTTCGGCAATGCTATCCTCATCAAGGAATAGTCCATGCACATCATTCCATGCAAGCCATTCGATAAGTTTCTCGCGGGACATAGCGTTTACTTCTTTCAGAAGTGCATCTTCTGATAACTCCATCAACTGGTATCGCCAATCAGTAAGCCTCTGTTCTTCAGGAACGATGGGATAGGGACTATGGGCGTAGTAGTGTTTTGTCATAGCATATTTCAGTTTAAATAGCTCATAATTTTTTCAAGTATAAATATACTAAAAATTTTAGTTTTTATAAAATATTTGTATGTTTGTTTCAAGAATGCTCACTCGAGAGAAGAAAATACGACAGCTTTTTTTGAAGAATGTTGAGATGTTTGTGGATGTGGATAAATTAGGAAGCGAAAACCATTACTCTCTCGTGTACTTTATTTAGTTTTGTTTCACTCTTAATATTGTAATTTATGAAAGTTGTTTCCTTTTTTGCCGGTGCAGGCGGTCTCGATCTTGGTTTTGAACAAGCGGGGTTTGATGTTGTTTGGGCAAACGAATATGATCGAGATATTTGGAGCACGTATATAGATAATCATCCAAATACAGTATTGGATAAACGAAGTATTGTTGATATCCCATCTGCTGAGGTTCCAGATTGTGATGGGATTATTGGTGGACCGCCATGCCAAAGCTGGTCAGAAGCCGGTGCGAAGAAAGGAATAGCAGATAAACGAGGACAGCTATTTTATGAATTCATACGGATACTCGCAGATAAAAAGCCAAAGTTTTTTTTAGCAGAGAATGTTTCCGGGATGTTGTTAACCACACATAAAGAAGCGTTAAATAATATTAAGCAGATGTTTCAGGATGTAGGGTACACACTTTCTTTCCAGATGTTAAATGTTGCTGACTATGGTGTGCCCCAAGATAGGAAAAGAGTTTTCTTTATCGGCTTTAGAAATGATTTGAATATCGAATTCGCATTTCCTAAACCCACTCATATTGGTAAAAAAGTGACGCTTAAAGATGCAATAGGCGATCTGGATAATTCTGTTGTTCCCGCAAAGCCCGGCAACCTTAGTAACCTTGAGGACTGCATAGTGCCAAATCATGAATACATGATCGGTGGTTTTTCTTCTATCTATATGTCGAGGAATAGAGTTAGATCATGGGATGAAGTTTCTTTTACGATACAGGCAGGAGGCAGGCACGCACCGCTACATCCGCAAGCTCCTAAAATGGAGTTTGTAAAACAAGACGTCAGAATATTTGTCAAAGGAAAAGAAGAGTTATATCGTAGGCTTAGTGTTCGAGAATGTGCGAGGATACAGACTTTTCCCGATACGTTCGTTTTTGACTACAAGTATGTTGCGGCAGGTTATAAAATGATTGGAAATGCTGTGCCAGTTCAAATGGCTAAAATTCTTGCAGAGAGTATCGAAAGGCAGATAAAGAATATATCGATCAATCGTCCGCGCGTAACAAAAAGGGTAATAGGTCTAAATGGCGATGCGGTAAAGAACAAACTGAATATAATTTTAGATGGCATAACTGTTTAATTCAATTTTAAGGATGGCTAACAAACAAACGATAAACGGTAAAGCTTTCGAATATGCTTTACTAACGGAATTTCTGGAGAAACTTAGCTTGGTTAC
This sequence comes from Sphingobacterium chuzhouense, assembly GCF_014692525.1. GTDB lineage: Bacteria > Bacteroidota > Bacteroidia > Sphingobacteriales > Sphingobacteriaceae > Sphingobacterium > Sphingobacterium chuzhouense. The sequence goes on along the minus strand of NZ_JACNYL010000002.1, from coordinate 533,810 downwards.
TAAGGTGATCGTGATAGAGAATGATCCTTACCGCGCAGCTAAAGGGTATTTCGAAGGGTTTTCAGAAAAGGATCAAGGCTCCTTTAGATTGTATGCCAGTTTTGCTGTTAATTTTTTAATTGATCTAGAACCTCGGTTAGCGAATGGTATTGATGGAAGCGATATCTTGACATTAGAACTTGTCTCTGATAAGCAAGGACAAGCCGGGGATGTAAGAGATGTGTTGGCTATTAGGTTAAATCAACATTGGGAAATTGGGATATCTGCCAAGAATAATCATAGAGCAGTTAAACATTCAAGATTATCACATAAGCTTGATTTCGGAGAGAAATGGTTAGGGATACCCTGTTCTGAACAATATTTTGCTAATATTCGTCCTATTTTTCAGGAACTTGCTGTACTCCGAAAGCAAAGTGGTGCTACCAAAACATGGAAGAGCCTCGGTAATTATCATGATTCTGTATATGTCCCAGTTTTGGATGCATTCAAAGAAGAGCTTATCCGCTTAGACAGAGAGAATCCGGGAGTTGTTGCCAGAAACTTGGTGCAGTATTTAGTTGGACAGCAAGATTTCTATAAAGTTATCAAATCTAAGGGACAGGTGGAAATTCAAGCCTATCACCTATACGGAACGCTCAATTTGCCGTTTGGCACCGTGAAGTCTAAGGCCAGGGTTGACCGACTAAAATTGCCTACGAGATTGATTGAAATCGTTTATCAAGAGAATTCTAAAAACACACTGCTTGTTACGCTCAATGATGGTTGGCAGATTTCATTTAGAATTCATAACGCTAGCTCAAGGATAGAGTCTTCTTTGAAGTTCGATATAAACCTAATTTCTTCTCCACATACACTATTCACAAATAAGTTATTTGTAAATTAAGGTGTTTCTTCCGAAACAGGACGACGGGTTGATATTTTATTAACTGTTTTTTTGACTTGAATTGAGCGCACTATAATTTCAATAGCGCATTGAAATTTATTCTTTATTTGGATATATCTCTTCTACATCAATCAAAAAGTATTGTAACGGCTCTTAAGTGTCATTGTACGTTAGATCCTTCACGTTACGAACTATTAACGTTCCTACAACTTATGCCACAACAAGCAACTATTATTCCGTCGGTGGATTTCGTTTGAATGAAATTATCCCCTATATTTACCGTTACACAACAAGCCATTAATAATTTAATAATACACACTATTGAATAAGTTGACGCTACAACCCGATAGTCTGATCGCAGGCCAAGAATACTATTTTGAAAAAGGACGTGAAGCCTTAAAAAGATGGTTGGATCTTAACCTCTCAACTGAAGATATTACATCTTTGGGAGAGTTGGTTCTAGATTATCAAGCGTTTGTTAGAGCTACCCTCAACGGTGAGCTTGAAGAGGCGAGAGAAGCAATCTTTGAGGTGATTTCTTATTGCGACACGCATGCCCGAGATAAAAAGAAATACAATAAATATAGCGATAATCGCGTGTTGGCAAAGGCGGCCATCAGAATGGGACCTTGGGTTAAACATGTTTTCAACTACAAGTATCATACGCCGAATACAAACATAGGCGTGAGGTATGCCTTACAAATGCTATCGATACCGCTGGAAAACATCAATATACTGAGCGTCGACCATCGAAAATTTATTGCAGATTATTATCTGGGAGAGCAATACAATGAATCCACATTTGTCTCCGGATTAATATCACAGGTTGACAGCGAAACGAGGCGTCAAATACCCAATGAGGATAATCTGACGGTGTCAATTGCTAAACAGATATATAAGGAGAAGGAAAACTGGTTTCCAAAAATCAATAATTTCGCAGCGCTCAAACCGATCTTGGAAAAGCATATTTTCGACAATCAATTGGATATTGCTATAGGTCACAACAATCCGAAAGAATTTTATTGGTTGGTAGATAGTACAGGCTTGTTCGATTCCTTGGACGCTCACTACGAGATTCACAAAGATAAAGATGGCAAAATATCGGTAGATCTTCATTTCGAAGGCGCGTCAAAAGGCAATAAGGAGTTATCGAGCCTTTTTGGTGAACTTCCAGATTACTTAGAACGTAAACCTTGGCAGGGAGTACAAGCCATCAGCCATACTCGGAAATTTGATCTGAATACCCTGGATCTTATTGAAGGACTGTTGGAATGCTACAATGAACTCTACGATAGCACTGCCGATACCTTACTGAAAAAATTAAAAGAACGATTTCCTCATAAAGCATTAACTATGGACTTGACACCCACTGAACAAAAAGCGTCAACATTGCTTGCCTACAAGAAGCAGATCATCCTTCAAGGCCCTCCAGGTACTGGGAAAACCCGCGCGGCCAAGCGTATAGCGGAGGTTCTTTTAAAGATCGATGGCGATAAAGTTTATCAAAAGCCGAAAAAAATTGATGAAGCAGATTTAAAGCGATTTATAACTGTTGGTTTAAAATTACGGAGTGTTTCCGATTACTCCGACTATGAGGTTATGGAGATCACCGATAGTAGCTTTAAAGTCAAAACGCTGAAAACAGAGAAAGTCTATCCCGCATCTTTCGCGAGGATAATATCATACTATGAAGATGAGAAATGGTCAAAAGTAGGTACAATCAAGTGGGGTAATGACTCCTATGAAGCTGCCCTTGCCAAATATGTACAGGAACAACTCGAACTGGAAGAACAGGTCGAAACCCTTCAAAACACCGAGAGACTACGTATTTTACAATTCCATCCTAGTTATACATACGAAGACTTTGTTCGCGGCATTTCCACGGACACTAATGGAGCCAGTATTATGTACAAAGCTACGAACCGAATCTTGGTCGATATGGCAGACAAAGCGACCTTAGATCCCACGCGTAATTATATCCTTATTCTAGACGAAATCAATCGGGCGAATCTGTCCTCGGTATTAGGCGAACTCATCTATGCCCTTGAATACCGGGGGCACGAAGTGGAATCTATGTATGCTCTCAACAACTCCAATAAAATATCGTTGCCGGGAAACCTTTATATTATCGGTACGATGAACACCGCAGATCGCAGCGTCGGCCATATAGACTATGCAATACGGAGGCGTTTCGCGTTCGTCGATCTACTGCCCGAAAGATTAACAGATACTGATGAGATCTGGTTCAACACAACAGGATACGAAAAAGTAGCGAAACTATTTAACCGGAATAATGTCAGCAACGAATTTGATGTCAAGGACGTGCAATTGGGGCATAGCTATTTTATCGTTAAAAAAGAAGATACCGTCGATGCCAACAGTCGAGATGAATTGTTCAAATTAAAAATGGACTATGAGATTAAACCGATACTTCGCGAATATGTTAAGGATGGTGTTCTGATCGGTAAGATCGAAGCGGAAGACGTATCGGTCTATATAGACAACTTATAGCCATGGGGTTTATATTAAGAGAACATGTTAGCGGCGAGATTCTCCAGAATGACGATATAGCCGAAAATATTTTCGATGCCGCTTCGTTGAAGCTTTCGTTGGCCGCTAGCAGTTTTTTGCAATACCGTAATCTAAGGAGCAAACTCTTTCGACCAAGACAAAATTGTTATGAAGTTTCGCACTTTAAGGAAGAAAACAGAATCGTCATACAGCCCGGTTATTTTATCGGCGTGGATTGGTTGCTCAGAGGCGAACGGTATATACAGGTAGAACCGAAGGTCAATTCGAAAACAACGAAATTCTTTAACGACCAAACTAATGTGGCCGAAGAAGATGTTGAGTCTGCTGAGCGTAATGAGGAGCAAGCGGAGCAGGAGTTGACCGACATCAAAGGCGAGTTCAAAGAAATAAACTTTCTCAAGATGATTCTCGAGGTGATGGCCGACGCCACTGTTTCAAAAGAATGCGGCGACCTCGTCAAGATAGAGTGGGACGAGATATGTGTTCCCATTTCCCAAGAGCAGGACCAACTTACACCTTTTCTGGTGGTGCAGTACTTACAACTTCTACAGCGCATCGTACGAAAGGGACTTAAAAAGTCCTATTACAATGTGCAGGAAAATCTTAGCAATCGTGTCAAAGGCAAAATCTTGGTCTCTGAGCAGATAAAAAATAATATCCTGCGTAACCGACTTACACAAACCCATTGTTCGTATCAACAGTTTGGAGAAGACAGTATCGAAAATCGATTTCTCAAAAAAGTGTTGAGCTTTGTCGCTAGCTACGTGGAGAATAATAAGGACATCTTCAGGAGCAACGAAGGTGCAATCTTACACCTTGTAAACTATGCTCGTCCGTCTTTTGAGCATGTCGGTAATCAAATTGCCGAAGAACAGCTCCGCCATTTAAAGCATAATCCGTTCTTCAAGGAATATAAGGAGGCGATCCAGATCGGTCAGTATATCCTAAAGCGGTTTGCCTTCAATATTACCCAAACGACGGAGAAAAAGGTAAAAACGCCTCCTTTTTGGATCGATATGCCACTGCTCTTCGAGCTGTACGTTTATCAGAAACTACTGCAAGCAAATGGGAATGACACCGGAAAGATCCGGTATCAATTTTCCACTTATGGCAACGCTTTGGATATCTTAGTTAAAAACGGAAATTATTCGATGATCATTGATGCCAAATATAAATTGCATTATAAACACAGCCATATACATCAAGACATCCGACAGGTAGCTGGTTATGCACGTTTAAATAGAGTCCGCGAAGAGCTTGAAATTAAAGATGATCGCCATATCGATTGTCTGATCATATATCCCGATTTGGAGAATGGTATCGATTTGGAGGATACGGATAGACTCCAAGACGGATTTTCAATCGAGGTTATCCGGAAATGTTTCGAGGATAGCAATCGTCAAATAAAAGCATACCACAGGGTATATAAATTAGGAGTGAAATTACCTATTCATAATTTTAAATAATACTATGCCACCAGAATTGTTTACACTGTATTTTCATCTGGCCTTTGTGGTTATTCTTTTTTCTGTAGTGTATTTTATCCTAACAAAGCCGTTTGCCAAACGAACAGATGAAAAAAAGGAAATGGACGCTGTGAGTCGTTATTTATTATGTATTGGATTTTTATTAATTATTTTCTCCTTTTTTGCTCCCTATTTTATTATTCAATACCTAACTCTGCAAGGTGGTGATGAGAGCGCAAGTCCAAAAAGCATCTATGATATTTCTGGTCCTTTAGGCGATACGATAGGAGGGGTTATGAACCCATTTGTTGCCATGGCGGGCGTTATTGTCACTGGACTTGCTTTTTATATGCAATATAAGGCAAATAAAGTGGTTCTTATCGCCAACGATCAGTTAAAGGAACAGTTTAAACTGCAACAATTCGAATCGCAGTTCTATGAAATGTTGCGCTTGCACAAAGAAAATGTAAACGAAATGGAGATTAACGGCTATGAATATAGTTTTTTCAACGACAGTACAGAAAAAGTGAAGGATAGTAATATTAACAAAAGACGAGAAGATAAGGTGACTTATGGGAGAAAAGTTTTTGTTACCATGGTTAAAGAAATATGCGCAATTTACTTGGTTGTAAAAAGAGCATTCGTTTTATCATACCCTAATAAGATTAAGGAAAATGATGTAATGATCTTTATGACAGACATAGATCGGAAAAAGTATTTTCGGTTAGCTTATGAAATATTTTTGGAAGGATACGATTCTTATTTGGAATCTATAATACACTTGAAAGCGAAGTTCGACGAAGTTTTTTTGAACAATTTAAAATTAGAGTTGAAATCATTGAGATCTGAACACATGAAAGGGGAGCTGTCGACAGATATTCACGATTCTAAGAGAAAGAAGAATTACCTTTATGGCGACAATAGTTTAGTAATAAGACATTTTCAAGGTAAACTTCCGACAGTGGATTTGAAACTCTATTTCAATTACAAACCTTTTTCAGGACATCAGAGTCGTTTGGGTCACTATTATCGGCACATGTTTAACCTTGTAAAACACGTGGTACATCAATCACCTAATTTGCTTTCGTACGAAGAAAAGCGCAAATATCTCAAAATTTTCAGAGCACAGTTGTCAAACCACGAGATTGTATTGCTTTACTATAATTGGTTAGGTGGGTATGGAAAAGCTTGGGAAGAGAAACGGATTGAGGGGAAAAAGCGAAAACGTTACTTTACTGATTATAGGATCCTGCACAATCTTGACAAGAAGCTTGTTATGGCTGAGTTTGATCCTACTCGAGAATTTAAAAAGAAAAGATACCGAGAGTTCGTCTATAAGGGTAATAACCCTTCTAAAGATAAACTATTCGCCATTGATGGCATACAAAGTATACTAAATGATGTAGAAAATCAAAGAATTAAAAATGGCGTAGAAAATGTTTAATTCTGTATCCACTTTTTTTAATCAAATAATAATTATATTTTAGGGTCTATTATTAACTTTGCTTTCTTAATTTTCGGCGTTTTATACTTTGGAAACCTCAATGTCAAAAATAGATGTAGTAAACCAACAGCAAGATTTTCTAGCAGTTGATATCTTTAGTGGTGCCGGAGGACTGAGTCTGGGGGCCGAGATGGCAGGCATCAAAGTTTTGGTGGCTGTAGAGAAAGATAAAAGTTCTGCCCTTACCTTTAAAAAGAATCATCCGCATAGTAAGGTTATCATTGACGACATTCGGAAAATTGATCCATTGAAAGTAGCCCCCAAAGATCCATTCATATTGTTTGGGGGACCACCGTGTCAAGGTTTTTCCTCATCAAATACCAAAAGCAGGAATTTGGATAATCCCAACAACCATCTCTTCCATGAATTTGTTCGATTTGTCCGTGTTTTAGAACCAAAATGGTTTTTGTTCGAAAATGTAGAGGGGATAACTACGTTTGACAAAGGAAATACAGTTGTACAGATTAAAGAGCTCTTTGAAGAACTAGGGTACTCTACCAATGAAAAGGTACTTTGTGCAGCAGATTATGGTGTGCCGCAAAACCGTAATCGATTCATCATGGTTGGGAATAGAATAGGAATTGATTTTGTCTTTCCAAAGCCTTTTGAGCAGAAAATTACTGTTGGCGATGCCTTTGAAGATTTACCTTCATTAAGCAATGGCGATTTGAAAGACAAGTTGCCTTATGGAGCTCCTATTTCTAAGGGTAACCAGTATGCTAAATTGATGCGGTCGGGGTTAAAGAAATGTAGGCAAAACCTTGTGTCTCGAAATAAGGAATACGTAATCGAACGCTACAAGTATATAAAACCCGGACAGAATTGGCAAGCTATTCCGGAAGAACTGATGCAAAATTATAAGGATAGAAACAATTGCCATAGTGGCATCTATCGAAGACTCGATCCTACCAAGACTTCTGTTGTAATATCCAATTATCGCAAGAATATGTTGATACATCCTTTTGAGGATAGGGGACTATCGGTGAGAGAAGCGGCTAGGTTGCAGAGTTTTCCTGATAATTTCTGTTTTGAGGGTACTTTGATAGAAATTCAACAACAAATAGGAAATGCAGTTCCGCCTCTTTTGGCAAAAGAAATATTTAAAAAGATTATTGAATGTAATACCGAATATGGATCTAGGCGAGTTTAAAACTATAGAAGAATATTTTTTGAAGTTGGATGGAAGTAAACCTCATATCTTTCCTTCTAATGAAAACTATGTGACGAGATATGCATATATGTCGGATCAATTCAATACAAAAATTCATCCTTATGTACAAATGGGAGCGATTTCTTATGATGGAGGATATCTTAACGATCATGGACCTGACCATATAAAGAAGGTGATTTTAAGAGCTTCTGAATTGTTGAAAGATACTAGTGAGAAACTGTCAGAATATGAGATATATATATTGCTTATGGCAATTCATATCCATGACGTGGGTAATATATTAGGAAGAAATGGACATGAAATTAGATCAATTGATGTTATTAAAGAATACGGAATCCAAGCTGGACAAGATAGAATAGAGTGGGACTGTATATTTGAAATAGCTGAAGCCCATGGAGGAGATATCAAGGATAAAATTTCAGATTTGAATGAAGATAGGATATTAGATTTTGATGTCAGAAAACCGCTTTTAGCCGCGATTCTAAAATTTGCGGATGAGCTTTCGGAAGACAGAACTCGTGCAAGTAAACTGCAATTGATGGCAAAACAGATTGTTCCGGAAGCTGAGATTTACCACAAATTATCTTATTCTCTACATTCTGTAAAGATTGACAGTAGAGCAAGAGAAATAAAATTATCTTTTGATATAGAAGAAGACGATTTATGTAAGGAATATGATATGGTTCGGAAAAATGGTGATGATAATGAAAATATCAAAGTTTTTTTGATAGATCAAATTTACAAAAGGACCTATAAGACTTTTTTAGAAAAAATTTATTGTATGAGATTTATGAGGCCACTTATTCAAATCGATAAAATACGTGTTGATATTGTTATTACATTAAATGAAAAGGATGCTCGTGGAAAACCCAAGAAAAATACAATTTTTTATGAGTTGCAAGAAGTTGGTTACCCATCTTATCATAATAATGGAATAGAAGATATATGTCCAGAGTTAATTGGTGCAACAGGTGCAATTGTTTGCGAACAAAGTAAAATTGGAGGAATAAAAGATGTTAGTAGCTCACACTAAAAATCCGTTTCAATATTTAACTCCTGAACAAATTTCAACAGACGAAGCTTTAAATCTTTTTGTTGACGTGTTTAGAGACTATTATAATATTCTAAATAATGGTAACACCTTTATTCACGGTCCTAGAGGATCAGGGAAAAGCATGATGTTTCGAATTATGCGGCCAGATTGTCAGATGAAAAAATCTGACAAATCTTTGAGTGAAATAAATTTTTATTCTGTGCACATTCCGATCAAAGAAACATCTTTGAATATAACAGAACTCCAACTTTTGGAGAATGTGCATGGAAATATTTTGCTGAATGAATATTATTTAGTTTTATATTTTTCAATAAAAATATTTGACTCCTTAGAAAAAGAAGATTTAAAGGCTTATGATAATCAAGATGAAATAAATACTTTTAAAAGTACTTTTGAAAAATTGTTTTATAAAGCGGGATTAGATAGAGAAGATGCGTCTATTAATCCAACTAGTTCTTTTAATGATCTTTTTATGCAAATAAGGGAGAAATGTGAAGATCTCCAAAATGATTTTGTAGTAAAATATCTTTCTAAATTATTAGTTGGAGATAGTAATCTACCTTATGGAGGACCTATTGCTAGATTTCAAAATTTCCTTTTACCATTAATAAAAGCACTAAAAAAAACATCATTTCTACGTGTAGCAAATTTTTATCTGTTGATAGATGATGCTGATGAATTAAATATAACTCAGACAAAAATATTGAATACATGGGTATCAGCTCGTAATACAGAACTTGTCTCATTTAAGATTTCCACCCAACTTAAGTATTTGACATACTTTACAGTGACAGGATCAAAAATAGATTCCCCACATGATTATTCTGAGATAACTCTTAATCAGGTTTATACGTCTGACCAGAAGGAAAGTTATAAAAAGAATGTCAAAGAAATTATAGAGAAGCGTTTGAAGACAATCTCATCTATTGATTGTCAAGCTGAGGATTTTTATCCAAGTAATATAGAGCAAGATGAAAAAGTCAAAGCTCTTCATGATGAATTGTATGCTCAAGAACTTCAAAAAACAGGAAGTACGAAAAAGGCCTATGATTTTGCATATAGAAATGCGAGACCTGAATATATGACTAGGATGAAGAACCAATATACATATAGTTATGCAGGATTTGATCAATTGGTTCATCTGTCTTCTGGTATAATAAGAAGTTTTTTGGATCTTTCTTCCAAGATGTTCACTTCTACATTGAACAATTCATCAGATAAAGTTGTTAATTATATACCGGTTAATATTCAAGATAAAGAAATAAAGGAATACTCATATTCTTTTTTTAATGATGAATTTGAAAAATTATTGGAGGACTGTGATTTAGACGAAGACAGATTAAATAAGCATAAAAAATTACGTAATTTAATTGATTCCGTGGGAAAGGCGTTTCGGATTATCTTGGAGTCAAATAGCTCAGAAAGAAGAAAGTTTTCATTCTATTACGATGGAAACCTTAATACTGATATTAAAGACGTTTTAAAATTAGGTGTAGTTTATGGATATTTTCATTCAGCAACACTTTCTTCTAAAAGTGGCTTAGGAAGATCGAAACTTTATATATTGAATAGAATGCTCTCTCCGTATTATAAATTGGATCCGATGAGTTTTTCCGGTTATCTTTACCTTACAGAGGAGATGTTAAATTTAGCATGTAATAAGCCAAGTGTTTTCTTAGCAAATATCCGAAATAAAAAATATGAAGCTGACCTAGAGGAAAAGCCTCAACAAATGGACTTATTTGAAAACTATGATATTTTAGAAAATGAATAGATTTAAGATTTCAGATTTAAGAGACAATGTTGGAGAAATAGACTTATTCATCACTTCCATCTCATTTGAGGATAGATGTAAGGTCGTATATGATGAGCTTTTAAATTGCAATCTTATACGTCGTAAGTCTTGGGTTGCATTTAACAAAAATGAACAGGAGTTTTTTGAAGGAAATTTTGCTCATTTTCAATCTAATGATAAGGTTGAGTTTATGGAGTTTAGTTCAGATAACCCTTTAGTTTCATACAAAAGTCTGATAGGTAAATTTATATTCAACGAAAATATAGGAAATATCCTAGTTGATATATCTACCTTTACCCATGAAGGGTTATTAATTTTGTTTAAATATTTAGAAATATTTAGAGATTTTTATAAAGGGGTTCGCTTTATATACTTAGGTGTCGAGGAATATTCTTACAAGGAACAAGAAGGTAATAAATGGTTGTCAAAAGGGACCAAGACCATACGCTCTGTTTTGGGGTACCCTGGGGTTTTAAACCCCGCTAAGAAAAATCATTTGATTATTCTTTTTGGATTTGAGTATGAGAGAACGGTTAAACTGATTGAGAGCTTTGAATTCGATAAGGTCAGCATTGGAGTAGGACCAGAGGGCAGTTTGAATTCGAAGCATTATGAATTAAATAGAAAATTGCACTTGGATTTAATCAATAGATATCCTTTTTGTGAACCTTTTGAATTTTCTTTAGATGATTCTATAAAATGTCAACAGGAGATAGAGAAGCAGATTAATAAATATCCAAACTATAACGTCGTTATTACTCCATTAAACAATAAAATATCAACTTTAGGGGCAGGTTTGGTTGCATTACAAAATCCAGTCGTTCAATTATCTTACGTCAGACCTCACGAGTATAATATAAATGCTTATTCTAAACCAAGCGATGATTGTTATTTGTTTTCATTAGAATATTTTGATTTAATAAAAAAAGGTAGCTGAAAATCAACTCACTAATGAGATTAAAAATGGATTTGAAGTCTATTTTTCTTGATGATGATCCAAGACTTTCAATGCCTCATCGAGCGTCTTATTCTCCAATATTAATTGATTGAAAACAGGAATATAGGTGTCGGTATACATGATATTTGGTACAATGATATTCTCAATTAGATTCTCATTGAAATCAATACCGTTACAGAATAAACCAGTTTTAAATCTAATTTCACCATTTGCGTAATCTATTTCGAAATTGCCGAAAGGGAGACGGTAATTGATTTTATTGATAGCGCCAATTAAAGATTCAATTTTGTCTTCTGGTGCTCTTAGACCTATAATGGAAAGGAATACGAAATATTTTGATTTTTCATTAACGTCTGCAACACATTGGAAGTTGCCATTTGATCCGGCTATCCCGAAGAGAATAAGATTTTCATCTTTTCCTTTGGAATAAGACCACTGTTGATTGTCTAAAAAGCTCTTTAAACTGGCAAGCATGAGTATTTTTGTCTATATTTATTGTCCAATATATTTTCTTTCTGTTTTGCCGAAGTATATACTTTTGACATTAGATGAATAGCGTTAATATTGTCAAGACGATAATATGATGCTTCTACATTTGATCCGATATTCATATCGAAACTTTCGTGTAAATTCATGCTTATTTTGCTCCTCATACTAAATGATCCTGTATACATGAAATGCACATCTGCCTTAATCCATGAGGGATGTTTCAATCTGTTGTGTAGAGAACTAGAGGTTATAGTATCGAGTATGGCATCTTTAAGTTTTCCTGTAGAAGGGCAGTCTTCTTTGTCAAAATATGTTTCTTCGGGATAGTAGTTTTTCGGAATATCATGAACTTCCTTTATAGGACTACTAAGCAAAGTATGTCCATGATGTATATCGGTTACGAAAATAGGTTTTTGAGGGATACTTTCAAACAACAAAGTATGAGGAATTTCTCTATTTAAAAACCTATTCAGAGCATGGGCATTCACTTGATAGATTAACCATCTATTTGTTGTTTCATCTCTATCTACCCAATCAAAAATATATAGATCAAAGTACTTTCGATCTTGATATAATGTTATAAGGGGCCCTTCAAAATTGACAATATCTCCAATTCTGATTAGCTGATCCTGTGATAGCTGATTGTTATTGATATATGACAAATTTTCCATTCTCATCAAATATATTAAATATTTCTATTATTTTATTTGATAGGTCAGCATCTTCATACTCATGAAATGTAAAATGACCCGAAACTGAATTAATATCACCAGCTATGCCATCCCCATGATCTAAATTAAGAAGAGCAATTTCTTTGCCATAGTCTTGTACCTGCTTTTCACGTAGGTTACCTCTGAGCTTTGCAGTGAGATTGTTATACTTTTTGGCCGCAAGTTTTAATGATAGAAACATTGAAAGTCCATAACCTTTACACATCTGATCGCTGTCATCCAAAATTCTCTGCGGTGGGGTTTTAATCAAATTCAATGGCATGAAATCACTCATTCCTTCTTGTCTTTTTACCCAGCGGTAAGCAAACATTTCTACCTCGCTATATTTTGTACTGCAAGGACAGTCGGGGAATCGTTCTAAGTACTCTCGATATTTTAATTTTTTGTTTGACATTGCTTTTAATCAATGGTTTAACATTGTAAATCCGTTCCTAAATTATTACTTCTTCTAACTGATCAAAATATTTATAATGCCATGCTAAACCTCCACGGAGTAATTCAAAATTTACATTTATTGAGTCTTGCGCCCATACAATACCCACCGTGCGCCCGTATCTATCTATGTCTTTTACATCCACTGATATGACTTTAGAAAAACATAAATCTGACGTAAATTTTTTAGCAGCATTAGCAAAGTCTTGCCCATTCTCTGGGCAATCAATACCGTAAAGTCGGATTCGTACTTGTGTATTTGTTGAATCAAGTATTGTAATAATATCCCCGTCCGTAACACGAATTACTTTTCCACTCAGATTTTGTGAAAGACATAGGTGAGGAAGTATAAAGAGGAAGTACGCTAATAACCTTTTCATATCTGTATTTTCCCGAACAGTTTCTCAAATTTTTCAAGAATATCCAAATTCATACCGTCGCAAAAATTTATGAACTCTGAAGCCGTGGCTCTTTTTTTATCGTCGGTTGCAAATTTTGATATCTTGTTTCTGGGCATTCCTATAGCAGATTCTACGTCACTCTTAGGTTGTGTGTGGACTAGAAAGAGCTGCGCCGTCGGCGATAAATGACTAAACTTGTCTACAAGAATTCCTTTTTTTCTATTTGGAAATATCTGAGTAATTGAGTTATCAAACTCTTTAAGTGGGACACCAGCGTAATAATTCGAGAGAAAGAGTATCTTATAAAATTCGTCGGCGTATAAAATTGCTGTATCCTCATTGCTTAATGCATTTAATCTATCTTCCGACAAGCCTATCTTCCGCGCAATTTTTGATTTATTCGATTTGTTCTTATCTAAATAGTTTCCCAATGCTGTCTTCATGTTTATGCAAATATTTTACGATAAATGGTTGAAATATTTCTTTATGTCGTATATGTTATGTATGTTTGTGTCAGTTAAACAATAAAGCGACAAAATTTTAGTGGTTAATTCCACCGTTAACGATGTCACTCATGAACGAAACCGTCAATTTCCCCATGAGTAGATCGTGAGCTCGCTTTCTACTGAATTTTCGTATATTTGCGATATAGTTCAGTAGGGCGGCGCTCATGTTAGTCTTCTGGGGAACTGCAACTTCGGTTGTAGGGGTTGCTTGACGGTACCAGTTCAGAAGCTTTGAGTTCCGCCCTACTATTTTTAGGCGATAAAAATCTTAAAGCTTCAAGAGTGAGTCGTTCAATAAATTTTAAATTATGATTGAACGATTAAAAAAAACCAAGCAAAACCATCCAGACCCGATCAAGGATCGCAGTCTCCGGTTTTCCCGTAAACAACTTTACCAGAACGTAAAGCGTTCGCCTGAATAACGTTACCGACAAACAGATCGCGAGGAGAGGAGGAGTATGCTTTTTGTTAAAATCCCTAAAGCCCGGTTTGGGGTGAGACCTCATAAGTCTCAACAAAAGCAAAATACCATCTCAGACTTCGCGTCTGCTACCGACCTCTGATTATCAAAACAAAATGTTTGCCCAGGTCAATTGATCGGTTGTTAAATTCAGCGTCGCACCTAAAGTTATCAACTTTTCTAGTTCCTTGCAAATAAAAATCCCGTAAAATAGGATTATTGTTTTTAGATAAAATTCTTGAGGTCGGTTTTTTCTCAGAATGCGGCGATGCCAAGCGTATCGTAAAAACAACGTAGAGACCGTATAATCCGCATTTTTTTCGATTTAGTTGTGAATCTGTGTCGCTTGAAGTGCAGTTTTTTACTGCACTCGAGCGTCACTTTAAAAATCAGAAAAAATGGAAAAATTATACGAAAGGGAGAGCTATCTCCTTTCCTCAAGCAGATCTTTACGGCATAGTCGCCGCTCAAACATCCACGCGAAATCAGCGTGTAAAGCTAGAAAACGACTAACAAATCAAGAATTTATGCCATCAGAGTATTATACCAGTTATATACCTTTTATAACAGCCACACCGAAAGAGGATTTCATTCCCGTCGGTAATACCAATAGACAGAAAATAGCAGGGGGGGAGCTACTGCCCACTTCCAGTATAGTATTATATATAGCCGAAACAGTGAAGAGCAGAACCATACCTTTTGTGTTGGTATGGTTTTGTTTCATGTTGTTTAATCTATCAGACGCCTGGGCGCAGTCCGCGGAAACGCGGGCTGCCGAAGGGCAAACCGAAATCAAACCGTTGCAGATAGGAGATACCATACCGGAGGAGCTGTGGAACATGCCTTTGCAGGTGGTGAATCATCCGGAAGGAAAGGATACGATTACGCTAAATGACTATCGAGATAAGAAACTGATCATACTGGATTTTTGGGCGACCTGGTGTAAGAGTTGTATCGAAGGATTTCCAAACCTTAGTAGATTGCAGAAGGAGTTTCCGCAACAGCTTGATGTGCTGCTTGTGAATACGGTTCAAACAAAGGATACACCAAGCAAGGTACAGCAACTTTTAGAACGCTACAAAAAAGTGCATGACTACAAACTGGATCTTCCTTATCTTTTGGAGGATACACTTTTTCAGCAGCTATTTCGTCATAAAATAATTCCGCATGTTGTATGGTTGGATGGAGATCTGCGGTTTATAGGGTCAAGCCACAGTTATGAAGTAACCACAAAAAACATCACAGATTTTCTGGAAAACGGACGTATAGATTTCTTTCAGAAAGACGATTACGGCACGGCAAACCGCGGTGAGTCATCTTCCGATGACATCGA
Source organism: Sphingobacterium chuzhouense (assembly GCF_014692525.1). Classification (GTDB taxonomy): domain Bacteria; phylum Bacteroidota; class Bacteroidia; order Sphingobacteriales; family Sphingobacteriaceae; genus Sphingobacterium; species Sphingobacterium chuzhouense. The sequence goes on along the minus strand of NZ_JACNYL010000002.1, from coordinate 518,095 downwards.
GGTTTCCCGATTTTACCGTTACCAAGACGGCCCTCGATCTAAAACACTGAAAACAGACACTGTTGGGGATTATGTAAACTACAATATAGTAAACCAGCCATTGTCCTATATGATTGAATTGGCTTGGGGTATGCGGAACGTTCCGAAGTCGTTATGGATATTTCCGGAAAGTCCAGATGGAGACCGGTTAAGAAGAGCCATAAGAAGACTAAGCTCAAATCCGCCGATTGATCTATTCTGTTATACGTTCAAGACGAGCAATGATAACAGCTTTGATGTGTTCCGAAGGAATTTTCGCCAGGATCTCCAAGACTTTCTGGGCTATCAAATAACGGTGCAAGAAGATAGCGTAAAGGTAAGGGTACTGAAACCTACGCAACGTTTAGCACAGTTCAAAACAACAGGAGGTATACTACAGTCCCAGACTAACCCAGAAAATATGCCCATGTATTTGCAGAATGTACATATTACCGGTTTGCAGATGTATCTATCCAATCTATTTAGGGAGCCGACGCTCGTTGGTAAACACGATATAGATGTAGCGATAGATTTTGAGCTTCCAGATAATCTGTATGAACTGAGCGATACGGACTTGGAAAGCCTGGTACAAGCGATGGGTTTTGACGTGATCCACGAAACTAGGTTAGTGACTACATATCAATTCACGGAAATATTATAGGTTATGATAAAATATAAGATCATCTTATCAGTCCTGATTATTTCTGTACTGATGAGTGTAGGGAGTGCAATTGCACAGCAGGGAAAAGGATTGAAGCGGGGAAGGGTTTGGAATAGCGAGAAAAAACCAGTAAGAGGCGCCGTAATCGGTTCTGTAGTGACGGGGTTCCGGGCGCAAACGGATGATAAAGGCTTTTTTGAAATGCTGACGGTGGAGCGGGATACGCTCACCATCAGCCACGTTGGATACGAGAAGGAAACCATTACTTCCTTCTTGCCCGCAGAACTTTTAAATATCGTCTTGACCACACGGGACAATGTGATCGACGAAGTAGAAATTAATACCGGGTATCAAACGCTGAAACCAAATGAGATTACTGGCTCCATACAGGTTATCGATAAAGAAGTGCTAAACGAACAGATGGGCGTCAACATACTGGACCGATTGCGAAACGTATCATCGGGACTACTTTTCGATAACGTTAATTTAGAGGATAACAATCGGCAGAAGCACAATTTCACAGTAAGGGGATTGAGTACGATCAATGGTCCTATTGATCCGTTGATCGTATTGGACGGATTTATATACGAGGGCAATATCGAGAACATCGATCCCAATAATGTGGAATCGATCAGTATACTCAAAGATGCCGCCGCAACTTCTATATGGGGAGCCCGTGCGGGAAATGGCGTCGTCGTGATAACGAGCAAAAAGGGTAGCGCACGGGATGGTATACAGATTTCTTTTCAGCAATCACTATTAACTGGGCAGAAGTCCGACTACACGAATTTGTATGAAATGGATGTTTCGGATTATATAGCTATCGAAGAAATGCTATTCCGTAACGGATACTACAACAACCAACTGAACCGCAATCCGGAAAGATCCGTAACACCAATGATATCTATTTTAAATAAGCGGCAGAAAGGAGTGATTACGGCAGACGATTCTTTAAGGATGGTAAATGGATTGTTGGGAAATAGCAGTAAGAAAGCATATCAAGAACATTTTCTACAGACACCTGCACTTATGCAGTCTTTTCTGGGAATAGCGCGCACGACGGATAATATGCGCTCTAATCTGGGGATAGGGTATACCAATAATCATGGAGAAAACAAGGATCGCTCCAGAAAACTAAACCTTCATTTTAACAATAGCTTGCAACTGTCTGAAAAGTTGCAGGTCGATGTGAATCTTCAATTCACGAACCAGAACATGCATTCAGGAACGCCGGGTTTTAGGACGTTCACACATGGGAGCAAATCGGTTCCTTATACAGCGTTTACCGATCAAACTGGTGCGCCGGTTCCATTTGATCTTTCCTACGATAGGGAGTTCATGGCGAGTTACTCCCCAGAGCACTTGATGTCTTGGGAGTACGTACCGCTGGAAGACTATAAACACTCCGTGTCGAACACGGATCTAACCGAGTGGTATACCGTTGCCAATATGCGTTACCAGCCGTTTAAATTTTTGAATTTTAATTCCGGCTTTCAGATTCAGGCGCAGAACGTAAACAGCTATGCTGATCACGATATGGATAGTTATTATACACGGACATTGATTAATCAATTTACGGAAATAGATCATGATCAGAATACGGTGACCTACAACATTCCAAAAGGCGGTATCCGGAAAGAGGATAGGAGCACCGTTTCTTCTTATACATGGAGAAATCAATTGGATTTTACAAAAACGTGGGCAGATTTCGATGTCAAATCCATACTTGGTGCAGAAATTCGACAAAATAAAGCACAAGGGAGCAGTATGCAGGTATATGGGTATAATAGTGATCCGCTTCGAACGGTTCCAGTAGATTATAGTAAGCCCTATGCAACGTTGCCCACCGGGGCTTCTTACAGTATTCTTGGGAGTCCAACGTATTCACAGACACTAAATCGCTTTGTTTCGCTGTATTTGAACGGAAGTATGATATATAAGCGGAAATATGGTTTCTACGCTAGTTTACGAAGGGATGGGGCAAATATCTTTGGCGCGAAAACGAACGATCAGTGGGTTCCCTTTTGGTCAGCAGGTGGTTCTTGGGAATTGTCGCAGGAAAATTTTTACCGGTCGGACCTCCTGCCGTATCTGAAATTGAGAGCTACGTACGGGTAAAGTGGCAATGTGGATTTAAGAAAGACACCATTGCCAATTGCTTCGTCGTTTTCTGCGTCGTTGACAAACTTTCCGACATTGATCATCAATTCGATGAATGATCCGACCTTGCGATGGGAAAAAGTGAGAACCTACAATATCGGTGTTGATTTTAAGTTTAAGGGGGATGTAGTGACAGGCACGCTGGAATATTATGAAAAGAAGGGAACGGATCTTTATGGCGCTGCTCCTTACGATTATACAGTGTATGGTCGTTCCGGTACGATTACAAAGAACATTGCGGAAATGGTAGGAAGGGGGATCGAAGCGCGTATTTTAGCTCATCCAGTAAAAACAGGTGCGTTTTCATGGCAACCGGAAGCGCTGATCAATTTTAATAAAAACAAGACGACGGCTTATCATCAGCAGAATTTTACAGGCCTCATATCATTTGTAGGAGCGGGTAACGCTATTGTACCGATCGTAGGTAAACCGTTGAATGCGATAGCAGCTTGGAAATGGGCAGGTCTTGACGCCGAGGGTAACCCGCAAGGCTTTCTAGCCGGACAGCCAAGTACGAATTATCTGGGCATAAGGGCCGAAGCGGCGGAGTTGGATGAAGAGGCGACAAATCTGTATTTTGTGGGTTCTTCGGTACCACAGGTGTACGGATCGTTGATCAATACGATTCGCTATAAAGATTTTCGTCTTTCTTTCAATTTTTCGTTCAAAGGCGATTATTATTTTATGCGACCGGTCACGACCTATGCTACGCTATACAGCATGGGACAGGCGCAACGTGACTTTGATGATCGGTGGCAGGAAAAAGGAGACGAACTTCAAACGGATGTCCCGGCCGTTAATTATCCGCTGAATAGAGATCGTGATGGATTTTACGCGGGTTCGGAAATTAATGTCCTCCGAGGTGATCATGTCAGGCTCGAGTACGTAAATATTGGTTGGAATACTTCTGTTCGCCTTGGACAGCGAAATTTCAACACCGTTTTGAATATGAACTTAAGCAATCTGGGCGTCGTCTGGCGTAAAAATCCTTTTGTCAGTGATCCGGCCTACCCAGAGAGCATAGCTCCGGGCAAACGGATAGGGTTAAGTTTAAAAATTGAACTGTAATGGATTGGATTATGAATTATCTTTTAAAGAATTATAGAGAGATGGCAGCGATATTGCTCAGCACGCTATCTACCTCTTGTAACGACTATCTTAACGTGAAATCAAATATGGAACTGGAGACCATTGAATCGTTAGAAAGTCTGGAACTGTTGATGGACGGTTCGCAGTTTATGAATTTTAATGTGAATTCTTTTGGCGAAGCTTCTGCAGATGATTATTGGCTGTCAGAAAATACATTTCAAGCGCAAAATGAGATTGTAAGAAATATATACACCTGGAGCCATAACAACTATCTCCATAACAACGACTGGGCAAAAGGTTATCTTCCCATTTATCACGCCAATTTGGTTATCGACAGGTGTAAGAAAGAGCAAGATAAGCTAAATACGGAGGAAAGGTGGCGAACGGTCTATGGGACAGCACTTTTTTTTAGGGCTTACCAGCATATGTGCCAAGTGTTCACTTACGCAAAAGCTTATCAAGAAGAGCAGGCAGATCACGATTTAGGAGTTGTTCTGAGGCTTTCTTCTGATCCGTCCATAGCATCCAGGCGTGCAACGAACCGAGAAACTTATGAGCAGATTGCCGGTGATCTGAAGTTATCGCTTGCGTATCTTCCTGAGCGCTCCCATCATCCTATGCGTCCTTCGAAATGGGCATCTTATGGAGCACTGGCGAGGCTATATCTGTCTATGAATGACTATAACCACGCGAAGCTGTATGCCGATAGCTGTTTGCGTATTTCGCAGAATTTATTGGATTTTAAGGACACAGACGGATTAAATATAAATGCTCGGTTTCCAATCCCGCGGTTTAACAAGGAAACTATTTTTTACGCGCAGCTTACCACGAGCCAGCCTAACTTGAATCCAAATGTAGGATTGATTGATACACTGTTATACCAAAGCTACAAAGAGAATGATCTTCGAAAGCTATATTTCTTTGAGGACAACGACGATGGCTATGTTAGCTTTTGCGGTCATTATACAGAATCCCAGAATCTGTTTGGAGGGATAACGGTTAGTGAGATTTTTCTTATCAATGCCGAAAGTTGCATAAAGTTAAATCGCGTACAAGAAGGGATGGAATGGCTCAATAAATTTCTGGCGAACCGCTATATCGATTTTATAAATTTGAATTTTTCTACGAAGGAGGAGGCTTTGAATATGGTTTTGGAAGAAAGACGAAAAGAATTAGTTATGCGGGGACTCCGTTGGATGGATGTAAAAAGACGGAATGCAGCAGGAGAGCAGATAACGTTGCGTCGAAAAATAGGCGGTAGCCAATTGTCCCTGTCTCCCAATGATAGTAGATTCGCGCTGCCTTTACCATTGGATATTGTGAATCAAACCAATATTGAACAAAATACCTACGATTAGTCACTTCAAGATAGTTTAGTGAAAAGGAGCCCGATAAGGCTCCTTTTCTTTTTAGTTCCTGTTTAGGGACTCAAATGGTTGTCCTGAACTTTGGTCAGGATCTGGAATGAAACTTGAACTACTTGTCGATAACGCTTGAATGCTTAATTTTGATGGATCAAGCTCTCTAGTGCCCGGAGTACCGGATGCTAATGCTGACTCGTCAACGACCATGGCGCAGGCATTTTGGTTACCCGTGTCACAATTTTCATTGTTTGGCTCTTCAGTCCATAAAGATTCATTTTCTACATCAGTGCTATTAGCTGGTGATCCATGAAAATATATGGTGACCGGAGCCAACATTTTACCTTCTTTGCTCTCGGTTATTTTAAAAGCCGAGAATCCTAAGATCGTTACTGCTGCCACTATGGCGGCATATAACTTTCTTGTATGTTCCATATTATTTGTTTAAATAACTGCTGATCGCTCTCCATCTTTTACGGGGCGGAATGATCACTGATTCCCCGGCGGCATTTTTTACGCTTACACCACAAACGTATAATTTAGGTTTAGCTATACCGGCCTACCCGGGAAGGGCGCAAATCTCCTCGGAAACCTTATCCGTATGAAAAAACCACCATCGTAGAGCGGGATAGCGATTGTCGATAGCGTGGGCTGGCTTCTGCCTGCGTGTGCATATTGCTCTTTTCCATGGTCTGTGGGTGCAGGCGATCCACAAAGGAATCTCCCCAGTATAGACAGGCCCAATAGCACGATGTTTGCAAGGAGGTGCCAATCCCACGATAGTCCGCTGAATACAGAGGCACATCCACAAGGACGCTTGGCATAGAAGCCAGCTACGCCTAAGCCGATGTAAATCGTAAAAGAAAGCATAAGAAAGGCGGACAGGACGTAGGTATATCCTTTTCTCGATAACACGAATAGTAATGCTAAACCCAATTCCGCCATAGGCAATGCCCAATACAATATGTTTGCCCACCCGTCAGGAAAGGGCTGCTTGAGCAATGCACGATGGAAATTCGGTAAGTCCCAAAGTTTGTCGAGTGCGACATACAACCAAAACAGCATCAGGAAGATGTGTAAACTATGTGAAGTGATATGTGTTATCCGTGTTTTCATTTCTTTTGTATCAAGCGCTGGTCATGATGAACCAGTGTCTGATACAAAAGTATAGCACGAAAAGACGCAGCTACTGACAAGAGATGATACCCCGAACTGATAAGGAGTGATAAGAAAGGCTTGTACAGGGATGCAAATACGCGTACGTATCCCGCATACGGCGACTCGGCTATTTTTTACATAAGCAGAAAGCCTATAAAGTTTTAAGATAGGATAGCGGGCTTAACCCTTTGTTTTTCTTGAAGAAATGATAAAAAGCTTCTGGCGAATTGTAATTGAGCTCGTAGGCACATTCTGTGGGGGATAATCCCGATTGGAGTAGATCACATGCTCTTTCGAGCAGTAGGTCGTCCCGGAGCTGTTGTAACGTTGTACCAAAATACCTCTTATGTAACCGGTTGATGGTGGCGAGGGTAGGCGCTAAATCGTCTTCCAGTTTTTTCAGCTCGGCGCTTTGCCCGTCGTGCGCTATATACAGGGCGAGAAGTTCGCGGGCTTCTTCCGCGATATGCCGTTCGTAATGGATTTTAGTATCCTCCTGTACGATCTTTATTCTCGAAAGGTCTATAAGGTCTAGGAGTTTGCCCATGACGAAGTGATCGTTGTTAAGCTGTGTGGGATGCAGGTTTTCGCACAGCCGCTCGATGTGATACCGCGTGCGTGGTCCCACCAAGAAATCTCTGCTGGCGAGGGGGAATTCCGACTGCTGACGGTGCGCATCAAGCAAGGGATGGATAAAATCATAGGATCGTTCATTTCCTTTTCGGAAAATAGAGGCGCGGAAATAAAAGCCAAATATTGTTGTGACGCCTTGTGGTAGATGAAATTGGTACTCATCGGTTGGGAGATAGAGATAAACGGCGCGTTGCCCGGCTACCTGGCAAACAGCATTGGTCTGCTGATCATTGACACTTATCGTGTTATTGTTCGAAAGTACATAGAGGATGTGCAGATCGGCATGGTCTGTTTCAAACGGTATGCAGCGTTCTTTTTGGAGCAAGACATCAATATAGTACAGGTATCCCTGATGTCCGTCAAACTCTTGTAATAGAGCTTCTTCACCTTTATTCTTCCAGTAGGTCGCTTCGGCGTTTCGCATCAGCGTACGGGGCTCGCTTTCCGTTAGATCGCTTAATGAACGCACTTGTTCAAAGTACGCATGCAAGCACAGATGCATGCTCTTTTTCATTAGAATAGTTTGTTTTTGAAAGGTAGTGAAGTTTGCATGAATTGCGTATGCCATCTTTTGGAAGGCAATCCATGCAAGTTTCATAATACCCGGTTTAAATGCTAAGGTAGAGAATTTTTGGATTCCCTTGGAAACGCTGTTCGGCTAGTTTCCAAGGGAAAAGGCTGATTGTTTTAGATGTTTCGCTTGTAGCGTATCCAGATGGCAAGATCAGGAATCGTTACGCTCGGTTCTGAACCAAGAGTGTATGTAACTTGGTCCATGCCATTTAAAATAAGGTCTTTGAGGTCTGTGCTGTCATCCTCCGCACGTGTCTCTTTGTAAAACTGTACGGGCATACGCTGTTCATAACGGTCGGCAATCGCATGGGCAAGTCGTTGGGTAAAATCATCCGGCATGATCGCCAGTTGCTGTTCTTGGTTGGGATGCAAGTCAAATTTGTCTCTTATCCATCCCTTAAAATCGCTACGGATGTAGGCGACTTCGGCGGCCAATTCAGCCGCCGGAAGCGCGATCGTAGAAGTCTGCAGCAGGGCAACGCCTGCATTGTCAAAAAGCTGTTTCATATTATTTTTGTTTTAAAATCTGTTAGCCAAATAAGAACTTCCGATAATATGAAGCAAGCCGGTAGCACCGAAAAAACTCCCAGATAATAGTTTTTCGATTTGGGAGGAAAGAAAAAATTCCCAAATAATTGTTTTCATCTTTAGGGAGATTAGCCATGCCGATAGACCAATGGCTAATTTTTCTGTTTTAGAACGATTTTTATTTGTGCTTTTAAAGAAATTTATTACTTTAGTAGTTGAACTGAATAATGACGTGTGCGGACGTACCGCAATAACCAAAATATAATAATTTGAAGTCTTTTATTGTTTTTCTTTTTGCATTCATAGCGGCAACCCTATTTAATTTAAGGTTGTTGCACCCGGGAGTGCTGGATAGGGTTAGCAGTGGGAATTTTATGCCCTTAACCCTGGGCGTCGCCGTACTTTTTTGTGTTTATGCTGTTTGGATTGGGACGCAGCATATATGGATACAGGCGAATAGATATGACTGGACCATCAATAAGCAAACCATAGGCTGGGTGTCTAAGAGGCTGTGGCCAATCTATTTGATACGTGTGGTGCTGCCGGTGTTGATTACTCATATACTTATAGTTTGGTTGGCTGTTTCAGCCACCGATGATCCCGTGGGTTATTTATTTTTTCATATTGTAACCTATGTACCGATCTTGTTCCTATTCATCGGGGGCTACAGTTTATTTTTATGGTATCACCCCGGTTATATATTAACAACGAATTTTTTCAGGGCGAGGGAAAAAGACAATACAGTAGAAGAACCAGACGATGAGCAGGGAGATCTTTATATATACATGCCGTTTTACGATATAATGAAGCAAACGCAGATAGGGCCCGTCAGGGAAAATGGGCAAGTACGTTTTTTGGATATTTTCGCCATTTACGGTAAACGGGGAGGCCGATTTGTGTTCCTCACCAACGGCGAGAAAGTATTTGCCGACAAGATTATGCAAGAGCTAGAAGATAGGGGGCTGGATCGATGGATATTAAAGATATCACGGAACTATAGCATCAATATGTTGCTGGTACTATATACGATAGATACGCGTAATAAAACGTTGAAACTGCAGCCGGAGGTATATAACAGTCTTTTAAAGAACTTGAGACCGGCCGAAATTAAGGCAATATGCACCATTGGTCCGGGAATGAAAAATACTTTGGTAGAGGATTTTTTGGCTGATAATGAGACAATGGATTACGAAAGTTGGGATGACTTTATTCCATTGCATTAATTTTTTTCATCCCTATTTGTAAAACCTATTCAACAGGAGTGGGCCGGTCATGTGTTGGCCTGGCAGAAAGCTGTTCGGCTGTTGCTTTTTTTAATATTTCCAATTATGCAAAGCGGACTGAATCATGTAATCGAATTACTAACCAACATTAAGAACTTATTGAGTGAACTGGTCAAATTGTTTCGCGAACTTGTCGATATCAAACGGCAACAGCGCGTGCCGCTGCAGGAGCGCCACATCTGGACAAAAGAACAGGTACTGGAGAAGATGAATATGACCGAACCGACCTACAACCGTAATCTGAAAAAAGAAATACTCGATCCAATGCGTTTGAGCGGTGGCGATTTGTATTTTGAAGAAGATTTAATCGAAGCATTGAAGAAAAGTAGGAGAAGCGGAAAGATATAAGTTTTTTTCGCTTGATCAGTACGGCGATTTATTTATACATGTTGGTGCCAGTACGCGTGTCCTGTCGTTTTTGTCAGATGACTGATCGATGGTATGCGGTGCGGCATCGACATGTTATTCAAATCCTGTCAAACGCTAATTTGGAGCTGGGTAAGCTTATACGATAAAGACAGCGCAATGCCTATGCGGTATTTATACGGTAACGATTTGTTTTCTACTGTAATGCTCGGGGGTTATTACCCGAAGTGAAAAATAGGAGAACCAATCGCGACCCTGTCTTGTCTTGTTTTTAAAGGCTCTTGTACGTAATGGAACAGAGCAGTGACAACAGATGTAAAGTATATTTTTAAATAAATAGATGATTATGATATCAAAAAAGCCCACAATCCGGAGATCCAACTGGATGTACATATGTTTATTAGGTTTAGTATGCGCGTGGTCATGCGGCGATTCAGGAAATCGTCAAGCGAACGATGGCACTGCAACAAATACTACTGAAAACGCCACCCAGGGTAGCGCGGCGCCCGGAGATCAGGCTGGCACTCCAGCGGATGCGGATGTAGCGACCACGGATGTGTCGGTCAACCCCAGCGATTTCGAGGGAACCTACGAAGGAACGGTTCCTTGTGAGGATTGTGACGGCATACAAACGACCATCGTGATCAATAATGATCGTACGTATAGAATAAGCAGTACCTATCTGGGTAAAAATAAAACGCTAGAGGATAACGGACTTTACGAATTGATCCAAAATGCATCCGTCATACACCTTAAAGGTAAAGATACCGACTTGAAGCTTAGAATCGACGAAGATAGGCTATTCGAGTTGGACGCCGATGGCAAGGTGGTGCAGGGACGTAACGCACCGCAGTACGTCTATACGAAAAAACAATAAGATCAAAGCTGTCGCAGCAAACCTCTTTATCTTGATCGCAAAGAAAAGTACCACCTACTTTTCCAACAACTGCTGGTACGAATCATCCAGCTGTTAACCACCATTAAAAACTGATGGAGCATGCTTGTCATGCTTTTTTTGCATAATCAGCGTGGCTATGTACTTGTACATGTTGATGCCTGCACGTGACTTATTGATGTTGTCCCATGACTGAGCGATGATGTTGCCTGCGGCATCGACATTGTCCGGTGCGGAAATGGTTTGCTTCCCTGACTTGGCCGTTATGATCTTTGCGTTTGCGATGCATGCACAGGACTTGTCGCCTATGTACCCTGACTTGTTGATCAACTCCGGGGACTTGGTCGTGTTGTTGCCTGACTTATGATGTTTGTCCCTGTACTTGTCGATTATGTGCCTTGACTTGTTCGCTATGTACAGTGACAAAGCGGCTAACTACATGGAGGTAGGCGCTATGTACATGTACATAATCGCGCTTTTTCCGGTTAATTTTTATCAAATCTTATCAATTTCTATCAAATCCTATCAAAAGTTCATTTGAGGCAGTGTTACTTTATACGTTTGTACTGTTCGATCTCGCGAGGAGAACATAAAAAGACAAAAAATGGCTACAAAATTTAAAGCGCTTATCGGCTTTACACGAATGAAAGACGATGAGCTCATGGTAACCGCTGCAACGATCATCGGTGCCATGACAGACAATGTACATTTCGAACAACCGACGCCGACATTGGAATCGGTACAGCAACTGGTCGATGATTTCTCGACGAAGCTGTCAGCCGCAAGACGACGCGGTTCACCAGAGGAAACGGCCCTCAAAAATGAAAGCCGCCTGCCGTTAGAGGCTGCGTTACGCCAGTTGGCGTATTATGTAAACGGAACGGCGGATGGACACTTATCTACGCTGTTGAGCTCTGGGTTCCCTACAAATGGTGCTAACGGAACCGTACAGGTGCCGTTGAAAGTAGAAAGCCTAAAGCTGAGCGATGGGAGGCAATCCGGACAGGTGAGGTTAGATTTTGAGAAACAGCGGAACGTGTTAATGTATGAGTATCAATACCGGTTGCAGGGAGAGAGTGACTGGAGTGAACGTCTCGTAACAAGTTCTTCCCGAGCAAATATCATCGCACCGCTGATGGTAGCTGAACGATACGAAGTTCGGGTACGTGCTTTGAATACGCAGGGCACAGGGGATTGGAGTGACAATGCAAATATTTTGGTGAGATAAGATGGCATTGAAAAGCACCTTGGTTCTCCGACGGACTTACGGAGAACAGGGAACCAACGGAACGATTTATTTCGACGGCGAGCAGGTTTGCCATACCATCGAGCTACCCGACCGGAATAATATACAGCGTTTAAGCTGTATCCCGGAGGGATGTTATAAGCTGGAAAAGCGGAAGTATACCAAGCACGGAGAGCAAATCGGTATCCCGGCTGTTCTGGGACGCGAAGCCATCTTGATCCACGCCGCCAACAACGCCATGAAGCAACTAATGGGCTGCATCGCACCTGTCACCGAGCTCACCGGCGAGGGCACGGGTATTGAAAGTCGTAAAGCGTTGGATAAACTTAAGGCCCTGGTCTACACTCTATGGGAGCAGGGAGATGAAGTGTTTCTTTTAATCCGGGAGGGGCGATGAAAAAGGTCATCCGAAAAATCAGCCAGGCAGTACAGGTGGTACTGCTGGCGCCCATCAAGCTTCCGGCGAAGGCGATGAGCGTGTTGAAGTACATCGCGGTTGGATTAGGTATCATCGAGCAGGTGATGGACGGGAAAGATAACCCTGAAGCCGAAAGAAAGGAGGGCAGCGATGAGGCTCATGAGTAATGTGCAGTATGGAACACTCGGTGGCACGATCTGCTCGCTTTGGAACAGCTTTGACTGGAGCAACCTTTTGCACACGACATTGGTAGCTGTCATAGGTGCTGCGGTCAGCTACCTGACCAGTCGGCTTCTCGAAGGCAAGCGACGAAGGCGACGACGGTAATTGGTAAGTTTCTTTTTTTGGTTTATGTTGTTGAGAACTCCCGGGGTGTATGCCTCGGGAGTTTTTTTATGGTAATATCAGAAGGTTGTCTTTCTATTAAGAATTGCCATATAAATTAGATTCTCCACCATTGATGGCAATAGTCCGTATACCATCTTTACCGTACTCGATAGCGGCATTTTTAGTCATACCAGCTACAGCGTGCTTAGTCGCTACGTAGGGTATGTGCCGTTATGTAGCGCCCTACTCGAATAGGTTGGGCGCTGTTGTTAACGCATACAAGGGTATGTTAGTCATCCAGTCCTCTTCTCGATAATTGCTCATAGAGGTTCGTATAGCTGTGTCGGGCTTATACTTGTCGTAATAAACGCGAAGGCTTTTGGCCTGCAGGTTTTCTTCGGCTTTTACCTCTATCGGTATGATTTTGCCGTTTTTTTGAATTAAAAAGTCTATTTCGGCTCTCGAATTTTCCAAAGACCAATAGTAGATACTCATGTCTCCGCGGGCGGTTAATTCTTGCAATACGTATTGTTCTGTCAATGCGCCTTTAAATTCCTGGAATAACGCTTGGCCTTCTAGCAAAGTGCGCACATCTAAATCGGTCATAGCTCCTAATAGACCTACATCTACCAAAAAGATTTTAAACGAATTGAAATCCTCATAAGCTTTAAGCGGTATACAAGGCTTAGTTACATTATGCACGCGGTGTACTAGACCACAGTCAATCAACCAAGCGATTGCGAGCTCATAATCCTTGGAGCGTGCACCTTGCCGAATAATACCATATATAAATTTTTTATTCTCTTTTGCCAACTGTGCTGGAATAGAGTTCCATAGCATGCGTATGCGTGGTACGATCGAACTAGGAGCATGTTTGGAGAAATCTTGCTCGTACGCGGCAAGAATTCTTTTTTGTATCTCGCGTACTTGCTGGAAGTTTTTGTTTTCAGCAAACGCAGTTACCGCTTCAGGCATCCCGCCAACGTAATAATACTGTCGCAGAAGTTCCACATAGCGAGATGAGAATCCAGCAATGAGTGTCCAATCGGGACTCTCCAACAGGCTTACGAGCGCACGTTCTCCTAATGCTGCAGCAAACTCGGAAAATCGTAGTGGGTATAAATCTAAAAATTCAACCTTGCCTACCGGAAATGACGTATGGCGCGTCAATGCTACTCCCAACAGTGATCCGGCACAGATAATATCATATTGAGGAGCATTCTCGTAAAAATATTTCAACGAGGTAATTGCCTCGGGTGATTCCTGTATTTCATCAATGATGATTAAGGTATCCGCATCGATAGGCATACCGGTCTCAATCTGAAGGCCTAACAAAATGCGGTCGATGTTGAAGTCTAGCTTAAACAAATCACGGATTACAGCATTACTCTCCATATTAACATAAGCTACGTTTTTATATTCTGTTTTACCAAAATGTTTCATTAACCATGTTTTGCCCACCTGGCGTGCACCACGGATAATAAGTGGTTTATGCGATTTTCGCCCTTTCCACTCAAGTAGCTTTTCGTAAAGATCACGTCTCATGAAAACAAAAATACAAAAATATGTACGACTTTTTGTATGATCACTACACTTTTATGTACGACTTTTTGTGTAAACACTACACTTTTATGTACGAGTTTTGAATTTCGTGCGTGAAAAACGGTGCCCGATGAGTGGGTATACGCTGTCAATAGCTGCCCTGCTGTTGTTCTGCTCTACTTTGTGGGTTTTAATATCGTGAATAATCTGATTAATTACACGAAGACGGGGGGGGGTGATTTGTAGTTTCAAAACTGCAAAATGGATACACTTCTAAACTTTCAGGATATTTTGTTGCAAAGTGTTACGAATGATTTTCGTAGATATCTTCATGAAAAGATCAATTGGAATCAGCGCATGATCGGTATCAAGGGGCCGCGCGGTGCTGGAAAAACAACGCTATTGCTCCAGCATTAGCCAAGAGATCGCATCGAACGTGCGCCCGTTGCAGGTATTTGCCCAATATTTGGAAAAAGGATATCTGCCCATTTTTACGGAAGGTGAAATGGAGTACCTTCCCAAGCTCCAACAGATCATCAATGCTGTGGTAGATACTGACCTCGCGTATATCGCATCTTATAATGCGGGGACAGCGGTAAAAGTGAAAAAGCTACTCGGCGTTATTGCGGAGTCTGCTCCTTTTAAACCAAATATCTCAGCCTTATCAGGTAAGTTGAACATTTCGCGTGACCGCGTATTGGAGTATATTTACCAGCTTAGGGATGCGAGGTTGCTGAATGTTCTTTCTGTAGCAGGCAAAGGCGTATCTAAGCTTCAAAAGCCAGACAAAATCTTTTTGGAAAATCCAAACCTTTCCTATACTATAAGTAACAGACCGGATAAAGGCAATTTAAGAGAAACTTTTCTCCTGGGACAATTGCTGAATGCTGGATTTGATGTGTTTGAGCCAGATACTGGCGACTTTTTAGTTAATGATATCCATATCGAGGTAGGGGACAAGAACAAATCGATTAAGCAAGTGCGAGATATGAAATCTTATGTCGTCGCAGCGGATGATATGGAGATTGGTTTTGGAACCAAAGTACCACTGTGGTTATTCGGGTTTTTATATTAGCAAGCTGATGGCCGGACGAAGATCCATTGATACATATGATATCCGAGGGCGTTTGTAAAATGAGAATTTTGGAACGTGCGATTAATCCGTTGCTAAATAAGCATGGGCTGGTATAACATGTATTGTCTTGCCGTTCTGCATAAAGTGGTCTGTCTGTGAAAAGTTGACGGCAGCTGAACGCTATGAAGTGCGGGTGCGTGCGCTAAATACGCGAGGAACCGGGGACTGGATTGATAACGCAACGATCGTGGTAAGATAGTATGGCATTGAAGAGCACCTTGGTTCTCCGACGGACTTACGGAGAACAGGGAACCAACGGAACGATTTACTTCGACGGTGAGAAAATCTGCCATACGATCGAACTACCTTGGCGTAATAACTTACAGCGTTTGAGCTGTATCCCGTAAGGATGCTATAAGCTGGAAAAGCGGAAGTATACCAAACATGGAGAGCAGATCGGTATTCCGGCTGTCCTCGGGCGGGAAGCGATCTTGATCCATACCGCCAACGATGCGATGAAGCAATTGATGGGCTGTATCGCGCCTGTCACGACGCTCACGGGCGAAGGTACGGGTGATGAAAGCGGTAAAGCCTTAGCGAAACTTAAGGCATTGGTTTACAGTTTATGGGGTCAGGGAGATGAAGTGTTTCTTTTAATCCGGGAGGGGCGATGAAAAAGGTCATCCGAAAAATCAGCCAGGCAGTACAGGTCGTACTGCTGGCACCGATCAAACTGCCGGCTAAGGCTATGAACGTATTGAGGTATGTTGCAGTCGGATTGGGTATTATCGAGCAGGTGATGGATGATGGGAAAGATAACCCCGGAGCAGAGAGAAAGGAGGGAAGCGATGAGGCTCATGAGTAATGTGCAGTTTGGTACACTCGGTGGCACGCTCTGCTCGGTCTGGAACAGCTTCGACTGGAGCAATCTCTTGCATACGGCGTTGATCGCGGTGGTGGGTGCTGCGGTAAGCTACTTAACTAGCCGCTTGTTGGAAGGTAGACGGCGAAGGCGTAGACGTGATTGGTAATTTGTTGGTTTAATGTAATGTGAACTCCCGCGGCGCAGGCCTCGGGAGTTTTTTTATATTTTTATCAGTATTTATCGTACAAGATGTCACTCATCATGACGACATTTCTCGCTGGGTTTTGTTTGTAAATCTCAAAATCACCATACAGAATCGTGTATTCCTTTGTCTTTCTGTAATTATCGTCCTGTATTTTTTTGATCTCGTCGGCCGCATCCTTGTTAAAAATCAGTAGTTCGATCGTATAAACGGTTTCTGCTTCCATGGGGCGATCCGGCATAATCGTTATGGAACCGCCTTTACTGTAATCAATCTGGACATACCTGTCTTTTCCTGTCCATTCGTAAAACTCATCCGTAGTCGTAGGGCGATTAAAAGAAGAAGCGCCATATTCTTTATGGAGTACGTCAATCAAATGTTGATATACGGTGTCTGAAGTAACTTCAACAGTGGCCAAAACCGCTACGGTCTTACTGTGACGTGTTAAAAAGGCAATCTGACGAAAATATAAATCTTGATAATACGCTATACTGTCGGACACCTTGCTGTAATAGGCTTTACCATATAAGGATTGATCGCCGTTCCATTTGTTTACTTTGTGACCAGTTGGATAATCAAATGGGTCGGATAGTCCTTCTTCAATAAAGCTTGCTGTCGCATTCTTAGAGCTATCAATATTTCCTTTCAGTAGGATCTGCGGATCTTCTTCGAAGTTGATTTGCGCTAAGTTTAAACCATGTTTTTCAACGGATACTTCTTTCTCTCCTTTTTGACCACAAGAAATCATGAACGTCACTAGTGCTATAGCAATAAGATTCTTCATATCATAAATTTTGACCGAATCTACATAAAAAAACTTTTCCAAGCGCGTAAGCTATTCGTGTAGGTACGCGCCTGAAACTTTAACAACAACATGTTAGAAACCAAAAGCAAGCGCGCCACCATCTACACTAAAATCCTGTCCGGTGATATAGGTTGCCGCCGGCGAGGCTAAAAAGCAGGTCATAGCAGAGAGCTCTTCAGGACGTCCAAAACGATGTAGCGGCATCCTGTTCAGTATCTTTGTCTTTCGATCAGGATCCATCACTTGCTGGCTCATGAGGGAAGGAAACCATCCCGGCGAAATAGAATTGACGAGTATATTGTCACGGCTCCATTCGACGGCTAAGCCTCTCGTGATCCCCAAGACAGCAGATTTCGACGAAGAGTAGGGCACAACCTCAGAAAAACCTAGATAGGAAGCCATAGAGGCTATGTTGATAATCCGACCCACATGTGGAGATTGTTTTAAGAAAGGGTAGGCAACCTGTGCACATTTAAAGACGCTGTTTACGTTCACCTCGTGGATAGCCTGCCACTGTTCTTCGGTGATGTCCTCCGCTCTACAACGCTGAGTTATTCCAGCATTGTTAACCAATACGTCTATACCGCCGGCATTTCCGATGTCGCTAAATTTCCGAAGAATGTCTGCTGCGCAAGAAACATCCAGGACATCGAAATGTACATTATCGGGAATAGCAATATCAGTCTCTACTTTAGGTTTTCCTGTTCGGCTGAGGGCAAATACATCGGCGCCACAGTTTGCCAGTGCAATGGCCTGACTCAGCCCCAAACCGCTGGAAGCGCCAGTTACGATGATTCGAAGCCCTTTTAAGGAAAATGTTTTCTCAAGATAATTCATAAAAAAACGGTGTCAGTTAAATTATATCGCCTGTAAAGAGCTGTCCTTAAAGGAGAAACCCCATCCGGGTCGATTATGTGGTAAAGCTAGTCCATTATTGATTTCTAGCGGATAATCTATTAACGGATCTATCCAATCGAATGATTCGGCACCGGTTCCATTGCTTATCGTACATAAAAGAGGTACATCATAATCTTTGTAATAATGTGGTAACACCGGGATATGGTTGCTTTTCGCTAATGCGGCGCTGTCTCGCCATGCCTCGACACCGCCCAGCCGTAGAATATCTGGCTGCCATATATCGATGGCGTCAAGTTTAATTAATTCGCGCAAAGGGATCGCGCTATATTCTCTTTCGCCCATGGCTAAGGATATTCCTGCCTGATGGCGTAAATATTGATAGCCTTGGAAATCCGTGTGGTCGATCGGTTCCTCGAACCAGTGGATACCGAGTTCACGGGCGGCTCTCGCCAGGGATAAAGCGTCGGGTACCTCCATCCCTTGGTTAGCATCCATCATGATTCCGATATCTTGGCCTACAGCTTCCCTAACAAGCCTTAAGCGTTCTAAATCTTCTTTCCAATCTGGTTTTCCAACTTTTATTTTTACCGCTTTAAAACCTCGTTTTTTATAATCGGTGACTTCAGCAATAAGTTCATCGATGGTATACGAGCTCCACCCGCCGCTTCCGTAAATAGGGATGGGACGCGCTGCTCCTCCAAGAACTTTCCAAATGGGTTGTCCTAATATTTTGCACCATGCATCCCACATCGCTATATTGAAAGCGGATTGTGCCCACCGGTTGATTCCCTCCAGTCCGAAATATTCGTTGTTTTGATTTATACGCTCAAAACAGCCTGTCATATCATGTACATGTTCGCCTATAACCATCTCGCCTATATCTTTCAAAGCACCCATAATTGCTCTAGGGCTGTACTGAAAGCTGAGAAGGTAGGATTCTCCCGTTACTCCGGACGCGGTTTCGATCCGTAAAACTAGAAAGGAAATTTCGGTAAGGGTGTGCGTAGCGTCTGAGATCGGCTTGCTCAAGGAAGCATTAGCCTTGTATAACGTGAAGTTCTTAATTTTTGTCATATAAATAAGCTGCGGGGTTGTAAAAAGATTTACAAGATATATAATATACTAAAATTAGGTGTCCTGTGGTGTCCTGTTGCGGCACCTCCGTCACCATAATATAGGATTGACCTACACCGTGCATCAGTATATGAAGTGACAATCAGATACCCTCCTTTATTGTAACGTCAGATATTACGCTGATTAATCTGCCATCTTAGAGGAGATATATCCAATCGCCTTTTCAAGCGGCTCGTCCCGTCCGTTGCGTATGCCGTCTATAGTCGGTTTTACCTCTATATCCGGAATAATGCCTACGCGCTGGGTTTCTGTACCGTCCGGATAGTATACACCTATCCCTGAAATCATTGTCCGCAATCCACCTGGAAGCCAGATCTCGGACACGTTTCCGTCTGCTCCTGCTGTCGTGCTGCCCATGATGGTCGTGTTTTTGCCTGCCCGAAAGGCCATGGCTGTATATTCGGACTGGCTGACGCTCATTTCATTGACCAGAACCACAACGGGGCCATCGTAAGATACATCTTCATTCGGTATCTCTAAGCTCTCCGACATCGTAAATACGCCTGGGTTAGCCACACTTCCACCCGTAAATTTTACAAAAGGGGTCGGAGTGGAAACAAAATAAGAGCCCAAAGAAAAGGGGACAAAGGTAGCGGGGTAGTTGCGGATGTCGATAATGATACCCGAAGCGTTCTTAAAGTTTTCCTTTATCGCAGCAATGTCTTCCTGCTCAATGGTCTGTAAGGTGATATAGCCGATATTGTTGGCGAGCATTTTGTAGCTTTGAGGTGCCACCTTCATCTGCCTGGTGAATTTCTTGAGGCTGTCTACGTTGTAAAGCTCCAATATTTTCGTTTGCTTGGTGCCTTGAGCGCCTGTAAACTCGATCTCTACCGTTTGTTTATTGGAGCGCAGTAATTCCGGCCCTAAGTTACGGAGCTGTGTAGTTTTGTTGGAGGCGGGGTAGTATGGTAAGCGTTCGGCTACGATATCGGCTATTTTTCTACCATCGATCTGATGGATGACGTCGCCGATGGCTAGTCCGGTTTCATCCTGCATTTCGGCGTAATTAAACTCCGTGACTGTGAGTTGATCTTCGATAAACTGCGTGCGTACGCCGGGGAAGTAGAGCCCTTTCCATTCGGCAACCTTATCGGTATGGCCGGATAGGTTGGCATGGGTATCACGGACATCAGCGATGATCTGAAGGGTAGCTAATTCGTAGGCTAACTCATCCTTTGCATCCAAAAATATCGGTATATATTCTTTAAGTACGGTATCCCAGTTTTTGTCCGTCAAGTGTTTATAGGGAAAGAAATAGTTGATCATGTTCCAATAACGGAAGAGGGAAAGCAACCGGAAACCGTCGTCGGGGTGGGTCATTTGGCTGTACGCATCTTCATTTTTAAAATTCGGATTTCCGACGCCCTGCGCCATTTCTATATAATAATGTTTATCGGATACACGGTTTTTATAGATGTATTGCAATGCCTTTTTTAAATCGTCTTGCTGGTTTCTAATCCAGGAGAGGTCGGGTTTTAAATGCGCGTACAAAGGTGCTTCTATGCAGGATTCGCAGGCGGGTACTTCACCCAGTGAAGCAATCCAGTTGATCAACAGCTCGTCGCGGCTGCCTTTGCTATCTACTGCCATGTATTCCGGCAGAAAACGGAACAGCTCGTAATCCCAATTGTAATTCCCTTTGGCAATTTCACGATGGTGATATTTTAAGAAACCCCAGATCTTGCCCAATAGTGTTAAGTTGTCGAGTTGTGTAGCCGTTAAAGGAGAAAGTACAATAGAAGAACCCTTGTTGAATGCGGTATCTAGTTTGGCTTTGGGTAGTTCCACTTCAATTTCCGGTAGCGTCTGGACATCCTTACCATCGATCGTGAGAACGAAATCATCAAACCAGGCTTCGCCTTTACCCGTTAATATACCTGCTACAAATATCGTTTCGGCTTCTTGTGGGTAGTCTAGGATGATCTCATAGCGTGTCCAATCGTGAGTTCCGATGATCTTCTGGTCTTGCATGTTGTCGAATGCTAGAGATTTTCCTTGTCCGTCGATGCGTAGTAATAAACCAGCATGGCCATCTTGCACATCTTTTGTTTTCATATAGCCTGCCAACTTAATTTTGCTGCCTTTGTATTTTGCAGGTATCCGGTAGGCTATGCTGCCAAAGGCAGCGCCACTCTCGTCAGCGGTAATTTTTCCGGCATATTTTCCCGAATGGCTGAGGGAATCCGTACTTAACCCATAACTTCCCCATGGAAACCAGCCATCGGGTAGGCCTTTTTCTTCTTTTCTGTGCTCAAAACCAAGGTTGAATTTCTGATCTTTCTGAGCGTAACAGGACAATGTTACAAAAGAAAAAAATAAGAGTAGAACTTTTTTCATCGGATACTTTCTTTGGATGTCAGTTTATAAGACGTTGTTTGAATGCTAAATATACTATTTTTCAAATATAAATGAAATTAAAAGTGAATAAGCACGAATGCAAACTATCCGATATCACAAAAAAAGTATAAAGATCTTTTAGAAGAAAGATATAGAAGGTTACAGATAGATTATACCAAATAGACAGGATGTTGATTTGTAGTTTCAAAACTGCAAAATGGAGGCACTTCTAAACTTCCAGGATACCCGGATTATTTTAATGAGCGTTTCAGTACAGCGAGCGAAGTTAGAAATGTCGCGGGGATGGTCGGTTCGGGTGCCCTCAACAGTAAGATGATTCTATCACAGCAGGCATTGCGAAATGGTTTTTTGAATATGTCTGCAGACAATACCGCCATCCATGAGTTTGTACACCTCATCGATAAGGCCGATGGAGAGGTGGATGGCATTCCGGAGTATCTTATCCCGAAATCATTGGTCGAGCCTTGGATCAAAGAGATGCATAAAACCATCCGCGAAATCCGAATGGGCGAATCAGATATCCGGGAGTATGCGGGTACCAATGAAGCAGAGTTTTTTGCTGTTGTATCCGAGTATTTCTTCAAAAAGCCTGCCTTGCTACAAGAGGATCATCCGAAGTTATACCGCATGCTGGACCATATCTATGGTGGGGCTGAAGAATCCTGAAAGCTGCGTCAGGCATTGCTTTGCGATGCACCTGCTCTATACGATAGCTGTAAGTTCGAGGGGATTGGTCTTCAAAGTTTAGATATAACGCATCTTGATATCGCTCATCCAAAAGCTGATAAAGCAGGGTGCTTTTCCCACAACGTCTTATGCCGGATACGATTAGTGCAAAGTTGTCTGCGTTTTGGTATCCATTGCAAATGGATAAAAGTTTCCATTGCAAATGGATGCCTAATCTTGGATTCATCTTCCAGATACCATATTGTCCTTGGCGGGCATCATTCTCTTCGGTCATTCGGCCATGGACCGGATTTTCGGCTATGGACTAAAGTACCCTGATGATTTCAAGCATACGCACCTCGGCTGGATCGGAAGAAAAAAATAATAAAAGTAGGCTTTATGACTTACGTTCCACATATTCCTCTTGATAGGGAATGTGTTTGTCTGTAACTTCGAGTAAGGCGGAATAGCCCGCTGATAAGGAAAGAAAATTAAAAGATAGAAGAAAATGAAAATAGAAATCTGGAGTGATGTGATGTGCCCGTTTTGTTATATCGGAAAAAGAAATTTCGAAACAGCATTGGCACAGTTTCCCGAAAAAGAACATATAGAGGTCGTTTGGAAAAGCTTCCAGTTAGACCCTACGATTCCCGAAGTAGCTAATGAAACACAGGAGGAATATTTGGTGAAAAGAAAGGGAATGAGCATAGAACAAGTAAAAGGGATGCTGGAAAACGTAACGCAATCTGCAAAAGAAGCAGGTTTGGATTATCACCTCGACAAGTCGATGATCGTCAATTCGCAAAAAGCGCATCAGTTGATCCAATTTGCTAAAACCAAGGGTTTGGGCGACGAAGCGGAAGAGCGCTTATTCAAGGCTTTCTTTACGGAGGGAAAAAGTATCGCAGACATCAAAACGCTGACCCAGTTGGGAAAAGAAATTGGATTGGATGAAACCGAACTGCAAACCGCATTTACGGATGATAAATATGCTTATTTAGTAAATCAGGACATCCAGGAAGCCCAACAGATTGGTGTAAGGGGTGTGCCGTTTTTTGTCATCGACAGAAAATATGCGGTATCCGGAGCACAGCCGGCAGAGGCTTTCCTTCAAACACTCGAAAAAGCCTTCCCCGAGTGGCGCAAGCTCAATCCTGAAAATAATTTTGAGATCGCAAAAGGGCAAAGTTGTACGACGGACGGCAAATGTGAGTAATCGATCAAATGCTATGGACTACCTCGGCAACGATTCGGGTCTACGCATACGGTATTTTGTAGCCGTAATGGAATGCATAAAAGCTTCGATTGCCGCTATTTCTTCTTTACTTAAATTAAGTTTTTGCATCAATGGATCTGTGACGGGATACTCGACCGGACCTACATCAGTTGGTTTATGAATGGTTATGGAAACGGTGATGAAAAAACAAGGGATGTGAATTATAACGATAGTTTTCAGCGCTTTGGACTTGGAGCGCATATGAAGTACACGCTGGCTAATTCGTTTCTTTGGGGCAATATCTCGTGGAATAGAGAAATACAGACATTTAAACAAGATCATAACAGCGAACTTACTTATATCCTATTTAATACTTATCAGCTAAATACTTTAACAGGTGATCTGTTATGGCAAAAACAAATCGATATGGACAGTAAATTAGGTCTGTCGTTTCAAGGTCTTCTGCAACATGGAACAGATGATAACCCACAGCTTGGTGCTATAAATTATGTGCACGATCTGGAAAAATTTATGTTGAAGGCGAATTATCGTAAAGGGGCGAAAGAATTTGTTTTCGGTATTGCGCATGAATATATGCGTAAACAGGATGGGGTCGTAGATCTAGATCTCGACCATCAGCATATCAACATTGACTTGGCGGCAATGAATACGTTCAATCTATCTAGCTCGTCACTTTTATTAGGACTTAAAGCTGGATATATGCTTGCTTACCAAAATAATATCCACTTTTCCGCGATTAATCAGAATTATTTTAATAGTAAGTGGATATATAATGATTTTCTATACAACGGGGTGAATAAGCTAAAACTAGGCATCTTAGCCGACCTTCGTCTTCGCTCGCGGGAAAATTATACCATAAGTTTATTTTTTGATAATGAAGTTCTTCTAAGAAATGGTGACCCCGATCTTGAAAATTGGACAAACTATTCCATCGGAAAGTATTATACGTACAACAGGTTAGGGTTCCGCTTATTACTGAACTAATAACATCCATAGCCTAAGCCAATTTTATTCTCGCTCTTTCAATTTTTGCAGTTCTTTTTTCTCTGCCCGGATGTTAAGAAACTCTACCAGAACCGAGAATGCCATAGCAAAGTAGATATAGCCTTTCGGAATATGTTGGTCAAACGCTTCAGCTGTTAGCGAAACCCCAATAAGTAGCAGGAATGCCAATGCGAGCATTTTGACTGATGGGTAATCATTGACAAATTTGGATATGGCTGAAGCAGAAAGCAGCATAATAACAACCGCCACAATGACTGCCGCTATCATAACGCCGATCTGATCTACCATGCCAACGGCTGTGATGACCGAATCAAGTGAGAAGACTAGATCGAGAATAATAATCTGTATAATGACGCTCCGGAAGGTGATGGGCCTGTTTCGACTGGCAGCTGTTTCGACATGTCCTTCTACCTTATGATGGATCTCGGTCGTTGCTTTATAAATCAGGAACAAACCTCCAAAAAATAAGATCAAGTCTCGTCCGGATAAGGTCAGGTATCGGTACCAGGAAGGATTTTCTATATTAAATGTATCGCCTAGATGAAGGAATGGTTCGGTCAGCCCCATAATCCATTTGATGGAAAATAATAACCCGACACGCATAACCAAGGCAAGCAGTAAACCAAGTTGTCTCGCTTTTTTTTGTTGTTCCAAGGGGAGCTTACCACTCTGTATAGAGATAAATACAATATTGTCTATGCCCAATACGATTTCCAAGAGTGTCAGCGTAAAAAACGAAATCCAGATTTGAGGGTCGGTGATCCATTCCATAATGTGTGATTGTAATCTATTGTAATAATACAAATAATCACCCAAAAAAGTTTAGTGTTGATGTCATGATCTATTATGGCATAATCAAAACAGTATCCAGCGTCTGGTGTTTATTAATAAAAGAATAGACATGATAGGACGCTTTTATCTAACATATCTGGTGATAGTACTGTTGGTAAGCTGCGGACAAGACAGCGGAAAGCAGGCGCTTGCTGATCGTGAAAAGGCGCTTGAAAAAAGAGAACAAGATTTAGCATCGATAGAGGAAGAATATCGCACGTTGTTAAAGATGAGGGATAGTCTGCGCGCTAGAGAATCGACACCATTGGAAGGAGATACCTCTTCAACGCATGAACCATGGCCAGATAGTGTATTAGGAGAATGGAACAGTCGGATGGTTTGCCGTGCTTCACGTTGTGCAAACTATGTTGTTGGTGATCAGCGTCATGAGGTCTGGCGATTTTATTCAGACTCCGTTGGATCGTATGTTCAGGTTGTCAACAACGACGAACATATCCGGATATTTGAAGGACAACAGAACGGTAACGAAATTACACTGAATATCTTACCGGATACCAATATGACTAAAAGTAGTGTAGCCAGACGCGTTCAGCTCGATGATGTAACATCTGGTATAATGAAAGGTACACTGGTCTTAACAGGTAAAAATAATTGTGAAACTGTATTTTCCGTAGAGTTGACACCCAGAGCAAAATAATAATACACAATGCTTGCTATACACCCAATCACGCTTCCGATTACAGATCCACTAATCAAATTTCTGATTGAACTGGTTATTATCCTGTTTATTCCCCTTTTACTGAACAAAATTAAAGTTCCACACATATTGGGATTAATTATCGCTGGAGCCTTGATCGGACCGAACGGTTTTCATGTGCTGGAACGAGATAGCAGTGTTATCGTAATAGGTACCACGGGTCTGCTTTATATTATGTTCCTGGCAGGATTAGAAATCGATATGGGCGATTTCAAACGGAATAAATGGAAGAGTCTGACATTTGCATTATATACTTTTATATTTCCCTTTATTCTGGGTTTTATGGGAGGCTACTATGTGTTGCAATTCTCTATTCCGACATCCATTTTATTCGCTAGTTTGTTTTCGTCGCATACCCTTATCGCGTATCCGCTGATTAGCGGTATGGGGATTGCGAAAAACTTATCGGTAAATATTACGGTAGGTGGTACGATGATAACGGATGTACTTTCGCTTCTCGTGCTCGCCGTCATTGTTGGGATGTCTCAGGGAGAGGTAGGTACGGCCTTTTGGGTAAGACTTGGTGTTTCTATGGCTTTGTTTTCGGCGATCGTGTTAATGTTGTTCCCGATCATTGCCCGATGGTTTTTCAAACGGGTGGAAGACAAGATTTCACAATATATCTTCGTGGTTGTGATGATATATCTGGGGGCGCTTCTCGCCGAGATTGCGGGAATAGAGGCTATTATAGGAGCATTCTTTGCGGGTTTGGCGCTCAACAGACTCATTCCTCATACTTCTTCATTGATGAATCGGGTAGAATTTGTAGGTAATGCCATATTTATTCCTTTCTTTCTGATCAGCGTGGGTATGCTGATTGATTTTAAGGCTTTTATAAGCGATTGGGAAACGCTTGGGGTGGCGGGAATTATGCTCGTGGCATCAATAGGCGGAAAGTATGTGGCAGCATATTTGACACAACGGACTTTTAAACTTACTGCCAACGAAGGACGCTTAATCTTTGGTATGAGTGCAGCGTCTGCTGCGGCAACATTGGCTTCTGTAATGGTCGGTTACACGATTATCATCGGCGAAACTGCCGACGGAGAACCAATCAGATTATTGAATGACCATGTATTAAATGGAAGTATCTTGCTCATTTTAGTGTCGTGTACAATATCGTCATTCGTGTCGATGTCGAGCGGGCAGAAAATAGCGGATGTGGATAAGGACAATACGGTGACTGGTAAAGGTGTCGAAAGAGAACGGATTCTACTGCCGATCAACAATGAGCAGATGACAGAAAAAATGGTCAATCTCGGACTGCTTATTAAAACAGAATCGAATAAAGAGGGAATATTTGCGCTAAATATTATCAATGAGGATAAAAAGGAGTCGTCTGTCAAAAATGCGGAACGTATATTAGATGCGGCGGTAAAAATGGGAGCAGCAGCCGATGTCGTTATTACACCGATAACCCGGCATGATGAACAGGTCGTATCTGGTGTTAATAATGTAATTAAAGAGAAAAATATCACTGATTTAATCATTGGTTTGGAACGTGAAAAGGGATTTTCTGCGTCGTTTATTTATAATCTCTATAATGGTTACCTGACGAACGAGCATGTGAATTTATTGATATACCGTGCTATTCAGCCAATATCGACGGTAAAAAACTATGTTGTTATTATTCCGCGTGACGCCGAGGAGGAACCAGGCTTTTTTCACGCGCTGTTAAAAATCTGGAACATTGCGCGTAATTCGGGTGCTACGATGACGTTTCATGCTAACAGGCGGATGTTGGGCGTTCTTGAACGTATTTTAAAGAAATCAGCAATCGAAGCGGAGTTGCAAGTAATGGAGTCTTGGAACGAAGCGGAGAATGTATTGCTTGGATTGGAGACAGATCAAGGATTAATTGTGCTCATGGCTGATAGAAATCGATTCTCTTACACTTCTCCAATGCATGCGATACCGGAGTTCCTAAATAACAATTTGCTTCACAATAATTATATCTTGATTTATCCGTATTCGGAAGCACGAGAAAATCCGATCGAAAGGAGAGCCGTAAATAATCTTGATGATTTCGCCGCGATCGGTAGAGTTATTGGGAAAGTTTTTGGATAGAAAACGCGGTGCGATCTTTCCGAAATGGAAAGAGATTGAACGGCAATTTAGAAATTACGCTGTTGGTACTTACCCTGTCCATTTACATAACCATTTTCGTGCGATTGTAATTTATGGTAATCGTACAATTAAACAGCCCGAAATGTTTAATGCATAACACGGATTCGCCAACACTATAGCAACTTGTTTTCGGTGGCAATCTTCACGAGTTCAATCATGTTTTTGGCTTTGAATTTTTGCATCAGGTTTCTACGGTGCGTCTCGACAGTAATGACCGAGATGAAAAGGCTTTCGGCAATCTTGGCCGAGGTCTGTCCATGTGCAATGGCCTGTAGGATCTGTTGCTCCCGCTTCGTTAATCTAGGCAGTTCAAACGTACTAGTCGAAGGGCTGGAAATGATTTCCTGCACCTCTTTGCTTAGGGCGAGTTCGCCCAGCAGCGCTTTGTCGATGCATTGAATAATCTCCTGCGCATCTGCGTTCTTCAGGATATAGCCGTTTCCGCCGTTTTCCAAGAAACGGAAAATAATACTGCGTTCTGCTTGGTTACTTATCCCGATGACAATGGAACTGGGAGATTTTTGCTTGATGCTTTTACATAGATCCAGACCGTTTGCATCACTTAATACAATATCTAGTAGGATCACATCTATCGTGTTTTCCTGGATAAAGTCCAGAATGGCAACGCCTTTGGTAAAGGAAAATATTTGGAATCGGCCGTGCTGCTGTAGCAACGACTTCAACCCCTCCAGGATCATCGGATGGTCGTCGACTAGGGCTATATTGATGGGTGTATTGTTATACATGGCATTCAACATTAATAGTGGTACCTTGTCCTCTGGCGGAGACAATATCGACTGTGCCGCCGATCAGTCGGCCCCGGTTTTCGATATTTCTCAACCCCAGTCCATACGTAATGGTTGACGGATCAAAACCTATACCATCGTCTTCTATGGTAAGGCTCAGTAGGTTTTCGTTTTGACTGATCTGTACGATCACGTTCGCTGCTTGTGCGTATCTGGTGACATTACTAATCGCTTCCTGTGTGATGCGGTAAAGCATCAGCTGTGTTTGGAACGGAATGTCTTCCGATAGGTTGAAGGATTCGAACTGTATGGAGAAATTTTTTTGTCCCATGGATTCGCAAAGCTCCCGCAGTGCGGTTTCCAATCCGAGATTTTTGAGTGTTTCGGGCATCAGGTTTCTGGAAACTCGCCGCATCTCCGCAATGGATTTATCTATTTTCCGCAGGATATCCGTCGGGTTTTGGGAATCCCCCGACGAAATGGACATGCGGATGTTGGCCAACATGCCACCCATGCTGTCGTGCAGATCCTGCGCGATTCGTTGCCGTTCTTGCTCTTCGCCTTGCAGAATGGCCCGTGTAGCCTCGTATTTCCGTTGGTTTTCAAGATGTAGCAAGTCCTGCTGATGGCTAAGGCTGATCTGTCGGTTTAATTTCTGCTGCTTGCGGTAGTTTATGAAAATCAGAAATGCGATAACCAGGCTCAGCCCAAGCGCAATGGCAAGGATGGTAATCCGTAAGTTTTTGTTTTTGGCTAGCAGCTCGTCTTCCTTCTTTTCTTGCTCCAACCGATCGATTTTTTGTTGTTTTTCTGTTGTTTGATAGGCGATCTCGTATTCGTTCATTTTTTCGAGCAGCTTCTCCTGTTGGATGCTGTCGCCGAGATTGCTGGACATCTTCATCCAATGATACGCCTGTTTGTAATCGCCCAAAAGCTCATTCACGTTGGCCAGTTGCGTATAGGTAATTCTCCTGTTAACGGTTTCGCTACTCAGTACCTTTTCCTGTAATATATGTTCGAGCTGTGACTTGGCTTTCTGATAATCCTGCTGCATCAGATACACGTTATATTTCCGGAAATACAATAGATGTAGTAACCGGACTTGCTTTTTTTCCTTCGCCATCTTCACGCCGCTCTCCAGGCTAAGCAAAGCTTGTTCATATTCCTGCTTCGTGGTATAGTACATGGCTTCCTGATAGTAATAATTCGGATACTGCCGCGAGTCTGGATACTGTTGTATGATAGCTAGGGCTTTGTCCAGATAGATTTTTGCAGATTGGCTATCCGGTTTGTAGCAGTAATTGCTGATCAAATTGAAGTAGGTGAGCAGGTGCACGGTTTGCACGGGTATCTTTTCAAGCTCCACCAAGGCTTTTTGATGATATTCTTCGGCCTTGTCGAATTGGCCTACGGACATGAACGTGATGCCCAACTGCGTATAGCAATAGGCTAGGAGTGTACTATTGTGGTTTTTTTTGCTCGCGGGGATACACTGGTCAGTCAGCGTTTTTACCAGTACATCGTAACCTTTTTCGTCGATCTGGAGATAGGCGTAGTCATACCATGCCCTGATGAGCAGATCGGCGTGCTGTGGATCGTTCTCCAACGCTTCGATGGCATGTCTGTAAAATTCTTTTGCTTTGGCCTTTTGGCCAGCGTAGGCATGATAGAGACCTTGATAATAGGCCAGCATGCCTTCGGGTAGGTTGTGCTTTGCAGGGGATTGAATGACCTGTTGTAGGGCTTCGCGACTTTTCAAGCTATCGCTCTGTGCCCAGTATTCTGAAAGTAGCAGATAATGGCGCAAGCGCACGGTATCGGTCTTGCCGTTATGGATCTGCTGCGTGATCTGTTGCAAGTATTTCTCTTCGTCAAGCGGTATCCATTGTTGCGCCTTTGGCGAGAAGGCCAAAAGTAAAAAAACAATCAATAAGAATATATTCTTTGTCATGCTTTGCATTTGAATCGCAAATATCAAAATAAAAAAGACTGAATCGTCCATCTGCGGAAAAAATCATGGTATACGAGGAGAAAAAAATCATGGTTTATGATGATTGCCATGCCAGGAAAATCTATGGACATTTGTCCAATAAATTTTATGAACATGAAAAAGGTGAACGCAAGGATTGCAAAATGGGGAGCTATGTCCTTATTGGCTTTAGGAACACTAGCTACATCATGTAGTGATGACGACAAGGTAGACGATGGTGACAATGGTAGTAACTACAAAATAACGGTGACGCTTAACGACGTGAATCCTGATGAGGATTTTGTGTCTGTAGCTGTTTCGGGAGGTACGTTGGCCGGAAAAACGGACGTATGGAAAGTAAACGGTGTAGCGAAAACGGGCGAGTCGGCTATCGGACTGGATAAAAATGATTTTGTCGGTTCGACCAAGACATATGTCATTGAAACGACACAACCGATCCGCGCATTTGCAGGTGGGGTTCAGATTATCAACTATGGAGCAAACATGCCGTTAAGCTTTAAAATTGAAAAAGCAAACGAAGTTGTAGTCAATGAGAGCCTTACCCTATCGGGAGATGGTGCTGATTTCACGAAGCAATATTCGTTTTAAAGAATTTATCAACGATTTCGAACAGACGCATCTCGGCCGGATTGTTAAAATAAAAAGGTCGTCCGGTATTTTTTGGGACGACCTTCTCTTGTTGTTTTCTCTTAAACCAACGCTGCCTTAACGGTTTCGGCTAACGGTGTGGTAGGGCGTCCGATTAGATTGGATAATACTTTCCTGTCATCGAATAGATCGCCTCTAGAAGCGCCAATATCCCAGCTGGCAATAGCGCCTGCAATGGCTTCGGGTAAACCTAAAGACGTGAGCACACCTGCGTACTCCGCTTCGGGTAGGTTATTGTATGGGATGTTTTTGCCGGTTTGTTTGGAAATTTCGGCAGCAAGATCCCGTAGGGTGTAAGCTTCGTCCCCGGCTAATTCATATACTTTGCCGATATGGCCTTCACTGCTCAGGACGACTGCCGCTGCTTCTGCATAATCTGCGCGTGCAGCGGAAGAAATCTTACCATCGCCTGTGCTGCCGACAAAAGCACCTGCTTTTAGTGCGCCGGGAATCGAACCTGTATAATTTTCGGTATACCAACCGTTTCTTAAGATGGTGTAGGGGATGCCTGAAGCGCGAAGCAATGCTTCGGTTTCGACATGTTCTGCTGCTAAACTCAATGTAGACGTTTCTGCATGGAGCAAGCTCGTATATACAATCCATTTGACGCCAGCTTGACGCGCAGCTTCGATAACACGTTGGTGCTGTATTTTGCGTTGGCCTACTTCGTTTCCAGAAATGAGCAACAGATGCTCGATACTACTTAACCCATCGGACAATGTCTCCGGCTTGTCGTAGTCGAACACGGTAGCCGCAATGCCTAGATCTGCTGCTTTCTCGGGCGAGCGTACTAAGGCAACAAGGTTCTCAGCGACTACGCGCTGTTTTAATTGCTCTACTACCAAACGACCTAGTTGTCCGGTAGCTCCGGTAATTCCTATCTTCATATTGTACTATATTAAACTTATTGTAATAAAAAATGTTACATTTATATTGAAAAAAAATTATTCGAATTGTTGTACAAAGTTTTCGAGCGTTTTGTGCGAAAGTGTAGCACATAGAAGTGCATCTGTTTCTGCAAAAAGCTGCTCTAATTCAGCATTGACATGTCTCCCTACAGGGCATTTTGGATTAGGATTCTGATTTTTTTTCCCCAGTACACTCGTGCTTTTTACAGCTTTATAAATATCGGCCAAGCTTATTTCCCTACTCGGCACACCCAGCATGGATCCACCTTCTTTACCTTTCTTACTGATAACCCAGCCCTGGTCCTGCAGCACGCCTAATTCTTTACGGACAATCACAGGGTTTATCTGAATGCTACCTGCAATCCAGTCGGAACTCAGCCATTCGCCCGGCGCTTTGGCCAGGAGCGTTAAAATATGGAGAACCGTCGCAAACCTTGTGTTGTTCATGGAAGCAAAGTTAGTAATAAAGTTCTAATTGTAATAATTATTATTACATTTTGATATTTGACAGACAAATGATGTAAAATTCCGTTATTTTGCATCGTGTTATCTCAAGTTGGTGGCTTGTCGTCGTGGAAAATCAAGCCCGTATATGTTTTTGGTTTTATCTTTATATTTTTGCTGATTTTGGCTGTTGTGGCGGTTCGGATCATATTTGACCGGATGGATCAGGTAAATCGTCAAAATGAAGAGATAAAAGCCTTGGATCAATCTATTCTGCTAAAAAAGGAACTGAACCTGCTGGATCAGCGTTTGGATATACTTTTGCATGCACAGGCAGGACAAGACGGTCTTCCGACAGAAACACATAGCGATAACGATACGTTGTTTCATGGGCTATTTCATTTTACAGCCGCTGAGCAACAACATGGTGTGATTCCTTTCAGAAAGGTGAAGTGGCGAGGTGAAACATTACCTGTTTATCTGGATCTCGGTCAACTTCATCTATACTTGGGAGATACCTATCGGTATGCACGGGGATACATAACCGTGTATACGGCCGAAGGGTTTTGTCTGATGAGCCCGGATTCAGCTCAACTGGGAACTATGAATCCCGATGGAGGGAGCTGGTATGAAAAGTTGAATGGTACAGTTCGACATTCTGCATACCTGGATTTGCCTGTTCGGGAATTTGTTTATCCGCTAAATTACTTTGGATCGGAAGACTATATGGTCGTTTCGGTGCCTATATTTGAACAGGATCGCGCCATCCGGGATGTGCTCTTTATCAGTCTGCTACTAGGAACAACATTAATATTCACCGTAGGGGCGTTTTCAATAAGCTTGTATTTTCAGCGTAAAAAAGAACACCGTTTGGCCTTAGAGCACGCCAATATGCAAAAGGAACAAGCGCTGGCGCGCTTCGAACGGCTCAGGGAGCAAATGAATCCCCACTTTCTGTTTAACGTACTCGGTTCACTGCAGCAATTGGTCAAGAAAGATCAAGATCGTGCCCAATTGTTTGTTGGCAAAATGGCAAAGATGTATCGCACAATGCTTCGGCAAGATCCGGATGTATATGCGTCATTGGAAGAAGAGCTATCGCTGGCCAAAGCTTATCTTTTTCTTCAGGAAATCCGTTTCAAGAATGCATTTGCGCCTACCGATATGCAGGTTGATCATACGCATCTTAAGCGTTTACTTCCGCGTTGGAGCTTACAGATCGTCGTGGAAAATGCCATCAAGCACAATGAGTTCACCCCGTTAACGCCGCTATCCATCCAAATCGTCGTAGACGGGGAACAGCTGGTAGTCCACAACAACTATAGTCCCAAAAGTAATGTGGATATGGAAAGTGGGGGATATGGATTGCGTTATATCCATTCGGTATATCAAGCAGAAGGTCGGAAGGGATTTAATTATCGTGTAGATGCGGGATATTTTACAGTCTATCTCCCGTTTTTATAAGAATGAAGGACATGCTCGTCGGTTAAATATGCGTGTTCACGCCCTTACTTCTCGTGTTCACGTCTTAAAGATTGCGTTTGTGATTATTTGTCAGCACTTTTAGGCCCTGATTATCTATTAACCGTATCAGTATACAATGCACATGAGATACAAAAAGAAGATTTACAACGGCGTGGGACTGGCGTTGTGTTTGATGGCGCTTGTACAGTCTTGTGCCATTTTGCCAAATTTTAGCGGGTATAAAAAGCAGGACGATAAGGCGAGTAGGATAGATACGGCGGTATCTACCACTTCTTACCAAAAGCTTAAGGATGGGGCACGTATCGATAGCGGTATGTTTACGGTTCTTATAAAGGATGAAGACTATTATTTTGGGATTCCCAAAACGGCATTCGATAAAGACTTTCTGTTGATTCATAAAGTGTCGTCTGTACCATTGGCTATCAACGAGGCTGGGGTGAATAAGGGGATGAATTTCGAGAATAAAGTGATCCGGTTCATGCCCAGGAAAAATGGAAAAGAAATTTGGGTAGGGGAATACGACCCAAAAATCGATGTGAAGCATCAGGATGCCATAGCCTATTCTGTAGCAGATAATTATAGGGCTTCGTTTATCGAATCATTTAAGGTAGTATGCTACGACGCGGACTCCACAACGGCTTTTATCAAGGTCAATAAGGTATTTGATGGTTCTGAAAAGAGTTTTCTGGATGTATTTGCTAATTTGGGACTCGGTACTTCGCCGAATAAAGCCATCTCGTCGATAGAACAGATGAAATCGTTCGATAATAATATCGTTATCAAATCCATCTATTCGACCAAGGTGACGGAAGGAAACGCGTCGATTCCGATTTCGATTTCGGTCACAAGCAATATCTATGGATTGCCGGAGCAGCCAATGCGTCCACGGTTTTCCGATCCCAGGGTGGGTTTCTTTACGACTCCACGCTGGTACTTCTCGGATAAACAGCAGGAATTGGAAAAACGTGAGTTGGTGACGCGGTGGCGTTTGGAACCTAAAGAGGAGGATCGCGATCGGTATCTTCGTGGGGAGCTAGTCGAACCACAAAAACCTATCGTTTTCTATATTGATCCCGCTACGCCAAAACAGTGGCGTACACAGATAATTGCTGGCGTGTACGATTGGCAGGTAGCTTTTGAGGCTGCTGGGTTTAAAAATGCGATCGTAGCGAAGCAACTGCTGGATACGGTATCCTTTGATCCCGACGACGCCAATGTATCTTCGATCGTGTATGCTGCGTCTTCGCAAGCGAATGCGATGGGACCGTCTGTCGTGGATGCCCGTTCGGGAGAGATTTTAGAAGCGGATGTCATCTGGTGGCACAACGTGATGACGGTGCTCAATAGCTGGATGCGTATACAGACGGGTATAATCGATACGGCAGCCCGCGGAAATACATTCTCGGACGAAAAAATGGCACACGCCATCCGTTTCGTTTCTTCGCATGAAATAGGGCATACGCTTGGATTGATGCATAATATGGGCTCTTCCCATGCTTTTCCCGTCGATTCTTTGCGCTCGCCATCGTTTACCGAAAAGATGGGGGGGACAGCGACATCGATTATGGACTACGCTCGTTTTAATTATGTGGCACAACCGGAGGATGGGGTACAGGTGATTACGCCGGTGATCGGGCTATATGATAAGTATGCTATCGAGTGGGCCTATCGCTGGTACGATGTGGATACACCGTGGGAAGAACTACCTACACTGCGGCAGGCGATAGAGAAGCATCAGCATGACCCGAATTATTGGTACGGTGAGCAGCAGGATAGCAAAAATGTGGTAGATCCAAGGGCGCAATCTGAAGATCTGGGCGACAATGCGATGCTGGCAGGTCGATATGGCCTGCGAAACCTGAAGCGTATGATGCCACAGATTATTGAATGGACGACGGCAAAGGGAGAGAACTACTATAAAGCGGGTAAATTGTATATGGGTGGAATAGGACAGTGGTATACCTATGCGGATCATGTGGTCAATAATATAGGTGGTATTTATCTGGAAAACCCGGTATTGGGTGATGGAAAAAGCGCCTATAGCCCGGTATCTCGCGCGACACAGGAAGAAGCTTTTGCGTACTTGGAAGAGCAGGTTCTTCGGATACCTTCTTGGTTGTTCGTACCCGAACTGATGACCAAGACTTTCCCGCTGCGTGATAGCCCGGCAGGAGTATTTGAATACGCACCTTATAATCTCCAGCGCGAGTTTCAATATAGCTTGCTATACAGCCTGGTAAGGGATGAACGGTTGTTACGTATGATCGAAATGGAAAAACTCTTCGGTTCGGAAATGACATGGACAGCGATGGAGCTCTTCGATGCGTTACGCAAAGTGATTTTTGAGGGCACCATACAGAAAAAAAATCTGGATTTGGATACGCGTATGTTGCAGCAGAATTATATCGATGTGCTGATGGTATCGAGCAATAAAACCATGGAAAAAATTAACGAGAAGAAAATACAAGAGGTGAATGCCTTGTTAACAGCCGTAAATCCATCGCTCTGCCCGTGGCACGAGCACGGCCAGACCGAGACGAGGCTGCGGAATGTACATGTAACAGGTATGGCCAGAACATCGGATATGCTGACCTTGAAAAGAGGGGAACTACTTCGGATTTACGAGTTGCTGAAGAAGGCCAGCAACACAGGCGATGCAGCGACGAAGGCACACTATGAAGACCTTCTGCTACGTATTGGTGTCACTTTAAATATGAATAACTAACAAATATTTCTAATGTATAGAATAGTAATTATTTTGATGATATGCTGTGTGCATATAAGCCGGGCACAGGATATAACAAGGTTGGAAGGGCGCGTGCTGGATGCGGTAACCAACCAGGCAATTGCGGGTGCCGCCGTTACGGTGGACCGCTCGACGGTATCAGAGCAGACAGGGGTCGCAGGACAGGTCCAACAGTCGGTATTGGGGGCCATAACCGACAGTAAGGGCGAATTTGTGCTGGAGTTACCAAATGATGTAAAAGTCGTGACCATTTCTTTTATGGGGTATGAAAGTTTGCGTGTGGGAACTTATCAGGGACGGAAAACGTTTCTGCTTCAACCAGACGATAAAGCCTTGGAAGAGGTGATCGTGACGGGTTACAGTGATATCAAGAAGCGGAAGAATACCACAGCTTACACGAAAATCGATGCTGAAAAAATCAAGCAGTCGGGCGTGGCGAGTATCGAACAGATGCTGGAAGGACAGATACCGGGTATGCAGTTTTCCAATTTAAGCGGTGGACCAAACGGCGTATCGCAGATCCGTATCCGGGGTACGGTTTCGATGAATGGTACGCAGGATCCATTGTGGGTGGTTGATGGCCTGCCTGTAGAAGGCACTGAGCTACCGAATCGCCTGGATAAGGACGATATAAACACGCTAAGAAATCTGCCCATCGCGGGGTTAAATCCGGAGGATATCAAAGATATCACGGTATTAAAAGATGCTGCGGCTACAGCAATCTATGGTGCACGTGCCGCGAATGGCGTAATCGTGATCACCACCAAACGTGGACAAGCGGGGCCAGCAAAGGTCAGCGTTTCTGCGAATACGTTTGTGACGCAGCGTCCCGACTTCGACCGGTTAAATTTGATGAATGCCTCACAAAAAGTAGATTTTGAACTGGAAATGGCGAAGCGCGCTGATCTGACTTACCGGTCAAACAAAGGTGCCATAGCTCGTTTACTAACGGCATCTAATGAATGGGAGAGCTACCGTACGGGAGGTTTAGGTGCATTGTCACAAGATACGCGAACGGCTATTGATGCGCTACGCAATCAACAGGGTTCTTGGGCAAACGACTTGTTTAGAACGGCTGTCAATCAGCAATACGCCGCCTCATTAGCTGGTGGTGGTGAGGTTCATCAATATTACCTTTCTGCAGGCTATTTTGACGAAAAAGGAAGCACATACAACGTGGGGCTGAAACGCTATACGTTGACGTTAAACAACGATTTCCGTATAAATAGCCGAATGAAGGCCGGCGTAAATCTGATGGGGGCGGTTAGTGACAGGCACAATCCGGTACAGGATCAGGATGCATTCACCAATCCAAGTTATTATGCGCGTACCGTAAATCCATACCTCGCTATTCGAAATGAGGATGGCTCGTATGTGTACGATCCGGATATTGAAGGTTACGAGGGTGATACATATATACCCTTCAACGCGATGGAGGAACGCGATAATACGCGGTATAGTTTAGCGAACAAAAGCTTAAAAGCGATTTCTTTTTTGCAGTATGATATTCTCCATAATTTGAATATTCGCTCCGAGTTGGGTTTGCAGTTCGAGGAAATAGGTACGGAACGGTTTATGGATGAAGAAAGTTACTTTAGACGTAAACGCTATCGTTCTACCCGGTATGGCGGAGATAAATTCTTTTTACCCGATGGTGGTCTGATCGAAAACACGTCTACCAGTGCTTTTCAATATAATTGGAAGTCTTTTTTAAATTACAACACGACCTTCGGTGAACGCCATGAATTAGATCTTATGGGCGGTACGGAACTTCGACGGAGTAAAAATACAATGATATCCACCAAAGGCTTTGGCTTTAATCCGGTAACATTAACAACTAAACCTCTAATTTTTCCGAATACAGGATATGAGAACAGTGAAATTTTTCGCCAATATGCGAAGGGAATTAACGAGACTTCGTATGCTTCGTTTTTTGCGAATGCCACCTACACATTGGACCGGAAATATAATCTATTCGGGAGTATTCGTTACGACGGGTCGAACATGTTTGGTGTCGATCCAAAATACCGGTTTCTACCAATTTGGTCGCTCGCTGGATCGTGGATTGTAACCGAAGAGTCGTTCATGGAAGCCATACCGACGATATCGAATTTGCGTTTGCGTGCATCTTACGGTATACAGGGAAACATCGACCGGAATACCTATCCTTTTTTCGTAGGGAAATACAACAACACGACGATATTACCGGGTTCAAACGAAGGAACGATCGTGATCGATATACCGGCAAACGACAAACTGAGATGGGAAAGAACACAATCTTGGAATGCAGGGCTGGACATGGGCTTGTGGTCGGATCGTTTGAATGTGACGGTAGACTACTACAATCGGCATAGTACGGATGTGATTGGTGTTAGCCAGCTTGCGCTAGAAAATGGCTTTGCCAATATCCAGCGGAATTGGGCAGCGGTGAAAAACGAAGGTATTGAGCTGATGATTTCCAGTAGGAATATCGTGCGTGATCGCTTTGAATGGGGAACAGATTTTAATATTGCACACAATAGCAATAAGCTGACAAAAGTATTGGCGGATCCGAAGGCGTACGTTCCTGAACATCAGGAGGGCTTCCCGATCAATTCCGTATTCGTATTGCCGACTGCGGGGATAGATGCCGATGGTTTGATGCAGTTTCGGGGAGCGGCTGGCGAAACGGTAGCGTTCGAGGAGTTTTATGGTCTCTCTGATCCGTGGGCTGATTTTCTACCCGGCTATATGGTGTCTACAGATCTTACAGCGACGAGTTACCGAAGCAAATTTCGCTATTTGGGGAATGGGGATCCGAAGTTTGTAGGGGGTATGACCAATAGATTCCGTTTCGATCAGTTTGACTTAGCAGTATCAGCCGTATTCAATCTGGACCGGTGGATGCGTGATACGCCACCGTATAATCCGGCAAGTCTGGATCGGGGTATGAATCAATCCAATAGGGTAATGGATGCCGTAAATGGAAACGGTCTACCTGGTTTGGGTAGCACGAATATAGATGATAATGCCCGTTGGATTGCATATAGCTGGATGATGGATAATGATCCTGCTAGATCCTTCGGATATTACGATATCTGGGCAAAAAATATGAGCTACGTGCGCATCAACAGTATACGCCTGGGGTATAGCATGCCAGCAAAAATCGCTAAACGTATAGGTGCGGGTAGCGTTCGATTTAATGTGGAAGGCAGAAACTTATTCGTTTTCGGTGATTCGTATGACGGTTATTTCGATCCCGAAACATTTGGAAACTTCTATGCGCAGCCGATAACCAAATCGTTTACGTTTGGTTTATCTGCTCAGTTTTAAGGCTTTTTAGTTAGGATAGATATGAAACGAAAATTAATTTACTTATATATAGTTGTTGCGGGGATACTGTTACAGTCTTGCAATAAATACTTGGATATACAGCCTGTAGGTACGGTTGTACCTTCAACCGAATCAGACTTTCGCGCGTTGTTGACTATGGGTTATGCAACGTTCCCATCACATAAGTCTTTGTTGTTGTTACGGACGGATGAACTGATCTTGGATCCGTATTCCGATGACGTAGATGCGTTACGGGATATCTATATTTGGAATGATGAATCACCGGCGCCTACGACATTGTCGTATCCTTGGGAACAGTTTTATAAAAGTATCTTTTATGCGAATTTGTTATTGACGGAAATAGATAGCAAACTCGGAGATAATGACGTGACAAAACAAATGAAGGCGGAAGCCTACTTGTTGCGCGCATATGGTCACTTCGAACTGCTAAACTGCTATGCTCCCGTGTATAACGAAGCAAATAAACAGCACAAAGGGGTGCCCATCGCTGAGAAAATTGATCTGGAACAGAATTTTCCAGTAAGTACGATGGAGGAGGTATATACTTTTATTACGGCCGATATACAGCATGCCATGGCGCTGCTGCAGACCGCCGACCAACCTTCGAACCACCGCTATCGTTTCAGCAAACGGGCGGTTCATGCTTTCGCGGCGCGTTTACATCTCTATCGTTCAGAATGGGGACAGGCGCTATCGGAAGCGCAGGCGGCTTTGGCGATAGAAGGCGGGCTGGTAGATTTAAACATAGACGAGGCTTTGTTGCCCAATGATTTTGAATCGGTGGAATCTATACAAGCTTTAGATAATCCGATGACAGCGCAGGTAAATAGTAGCACCAGTGTTTCGGAGGATATGCTGGCACTCTACGATAGGGTGAACGATAAGCGTTTTGCACGCTATTTTGAAGAAAAATCCGGCGGCGAGTATAAATCGCGTAAGGGGGGCAACAATAAATTTAAGGTCAGTTTTAGAAATGGCGAGCTTTATTTGATTGTTGCGGAAGCGGCCTTACATAGTGAACGTAAAGAGGTGGCTTTGGAAGCCTTACAGACCTTGGCAAAGCATAGACTAACGGGAACAGCAGCCACCGAACAGACGGCTGATCTAAAAATGCGTTCCGTCTCTGAACTATTGAATTTCGTGCAGGTGGAAAGAGCACGGGAGTTAGCGTTAGAAGGGCTGCGCTGGTATGATCTGAAACGTTGGGGGCGCCCCGAAATTCAACACGTGTTTCTGGATAAGACATACACGTTACAAGCGGGAGATCCGCGATATACCATTCGCTATCCAAAGGAAGCGGTAGAGAACAACCCAGAGCTACTCTAGCATACGCGTAGTGGTAACTATATGAAAAATCCCTTATGCGGTCATCGTAGCATAAGGGATTTTTTCTATTTTTACCGTATGGCTTGGCAAATACTTGTTGTAGAGGATGAAGAATGGGCGTGGGATAGTCTTCGCGATATGTTGGCGCTGTTGTTACTAGCCGAAAATCCCAAGTTGATTCGGTTGGATACTGTCCGTGATGCTGTGAACTGGTTACGTAATAACAGTCCGGACCTGATCTTTATGGATATACATCTGGCAGACGGTATCAGCCTAGATGTGTTTAAACAAGTACCGGTATCGGCGCCTGTTATTTTTACCACAGCCTACGACGAATATGCGCTCGATGCCTTTCAGAACCAAGGTTATGCTTACTTGTTGAAACCTTTTGATCAAGAAGATATGGAACAGGCTATCGCAAAGGTAAGAAAATTGCTGCCTTCGGATGAACCACATTATAAAAGTCGATTTCTGGTCAAATATGGTATCCATCTCAAATCGCTCCCCGTAGATGATATCGCCTACTTTATGGCGGAAGATAAAACGTTATTTGCGGTCGAGAAAGCTGGGGGACGCTATATTATCGAGGATACCTTGATGGGGATAGCCACAAAACTGGATCCGGCATTTTTTTTCCAGATAAACCGAAAATTTATGGTGCATATCGATGCCATCGTATCAATGCTGAAAATAAGCCGTGGTCGTGTAAAAGTAAAACTTGTCCCCGAACATGATGAGGATGTGATCGTTAGTCAGGAACGTTCCTTTCTCTTCCAGGAATGGCTGGGGCGGTAGACGAAAAATAAAATTAATATGAAAACATTTCTTCCGATAGCTAATGGCCTCGCTTTGATCATCACGATCTTTGTCAATTATTTAGGTAATGCAGGAATCTTTAACGGTAATACCATGGCGACGGTGTCGGAGAGATATGCCAATTTTTTCACACCGGCTGGATATGCATTTTCTATCTGGGGGATTATTTATCTCGGACTATTAGGCTTTGTTCTTTATACGGGACGCGGCCTCTTCACGAAAAAGGAAACGGATCCCATACTTTTCAAAATACGTTGGCTTTTCGTGTTTACTTGTCTTGCGAATTCTCTTTGGGTGATGACGTGGTTAAATGATTATATAGGCCTTTCTGTTATCATCATGGTGTTTCTTCTTGTTGGCCTGTTAAAAATCATTTTGGTTACGCGAATGGAATTGGATTATCACCCACTCAGAAGATACCTTTTCATATTTTGGCCTTTCGCGCTGTACGCTGGTTGGATCTCGGTTGCATTGATTGCGAATATA
Organism: Sphingobacterium chuzhouense; assembly: GCF_014692525.1. Classification (GTDB taxonomy): domain Bacteria; phylum Bacteroidota; class Bacteroidia; order Sphingobacteriales; family Sphingobacteriaceae; genus Sphingobacterium; species Sphingobacterium chuzhouense. Next base: position 475,025 of record NZ_JACNYL010000002.1, on the reverse strand, counting down.
GCTGCTTGGCTCACGAAGATAAATTGGGATGGCTGGGGCATTTCACCCGTGACATGGACGGTCATCATGATAGGTGTCGCGGGCTTGGTGAATGTGTTTATGATTGCTACGCGCAACCTTCGTGAATATGGCTTGGTTGGTATCTGGGCGCTGATCGCGATCGCAGTAGCTAATAATGCAGATAATGGAAGCAGTACCGTTGTTTATGCTTGCTATATTGTCGCATTTGTTATCCTCATAGCCATTGTGGCCAATGCGTTGAAAAGCCGTAGGATTTCTTTCTAAAAGCTATGTCGCCAGCCTATGTTCAACCATAGTGTATTTATGGCATCACGTTCCATAAGATTGCTTGCACGGTAATCGAGTCCGGCCTCTAGCTGATCGTCTTTGGAAATGTTATAACCCAATGCACTGGAAAATCTAATTTCCACATGTCCTGTGCCATCTTGAAAGGAACCCACGTATTCATTGTCGAAGGCGAGATAATACTCTTTAGGATCGATAGTGATACCATTTAGTGGCTGCTCGACGCCAATACTATACCGGAAGCGATATTTTGCACCCTCCTCACGCTGAAAGGTCTGGTCAGCTCGGATGCGATGTTCGAGTTGTACGACGTCTAATTGCTGTTCGGTAGTGTATTGTTCGATAATGCGGTGTACAAAACGACCGTCGCTATTGTCCCAGCGAAAGAGATAACCCGCCCCGAAATTTTTCAAAAAGCCTTTTTTTGCTGTAGCAACGAATTGGATGCCTGTATGATCAAATCCTGATCTATTGCTGGATTCCTCTAGCGGGTTCTGATACAGCAGGAAACGGTTCTGTATCTTGGCATCGATTGACACGAACTGGCTGATATCAAATTCAGCGTTGATTTGCGGTGTCGTTCCAAACCGGTTCTGTGCAAAGCATAGTGTAATAAAAAAATACGGCAATATAATAACAACCCATACCACCCCAAAGAATATCCGCATTATATATCTATTTAACAGGAGAACAGTTTCTCAGAGTTAATAGTTGCGAGATTAGAAAATAAATTGTAGGGCAGCTATCCTTGTGGGGTAAACTGCAGGAGTTGATCGTAAACTATGAAGACAAAGATGCGGAACAGACTCTTCGTGCTGCACTAAAACCCACTTATACGTAGATTGCTGATAAAGACCTGTGCATTGTTACGATAGTTTTCCGTAGATACGAAAAAGTGTTTTGGTGCTCGAGGATCTAGTACGGTAGCATCTAATACTTTATGTTCGTCCACGTAAACTTGCATTCGGCTGCCGTCTATAGACATCGATACGTGCATGATAGCATTGGCGTAGTTGCTCAATGGAAACTCAATCCTACTGCTATTCTGGTTATTATTGCTGGTGGTGTTTATTGTTTCATAGTAATATTGTAAGCTGGTATATACATTTGTCTCATTTGCCACACCATAGATATATTTCCGCGTGCTGTTGTTTTTGGAGAAACCGAAGTCTATCGATCGTATATCCTTAGCTTCATTGGCACGGGTTAAAAGATCAAATTCGAGCGTAAATTTTTGCGGTAGATGTAGTAACGTATCCAACTGGTAGGAAGCTTGATTGGCCAATTTTAACCATTTTCCCGGAGCACCACTGATTTCAACTACTGTGCCGGTACTGTTGGTTTGCCAATATCTCGCCATACGGCCCGGCGTATCGTAATCCAGGCTATCTTCGAACAATAGCACATGGCCGGCTGTGAAGGGTTCGGCATTGGTCAGGATATCAAATGTTCCCGTAGTTTTAGGACTAGCAGTCCCCGAAATATCAGCTTCTGATTTGTTTCTTTCCTCCTTTTTTTCATTCATCAGTTCGTCGACGGACTTTTCAACTTTACTCTCAACTTTGCGTTGTATTTTTTTTAAAATCTGTGCGTGGCTACTCAATGTTATGCCCAGTATGGTAATTAAAATGGTGACCTGTTTCATAGATTTTTATTTAATGTACGATAATCACAAAGCGCCTTCGTCGTGCTTCGATAGTTAAATGTAGGGTTATCGGGGGATAAAAAGGAGAAGGAAAATAGATGCTTGAGTATCCGCTACTATATTTCGAGTATTCGCCCCTTTAGAGTCGATCGAGGTATGCGAGGACGTCGGCACGTCTGCTTTGTGCTATGGGAAGAATTTCCTGATTCCGCAGGATAAGTTGGTTCGTCTTCTTTTTCAACGAGGTGATATATATTTGGTTGACGAGATAACTTTGGTGGATACGTAGAAAACCGAATCCACTTAGCTTTTCATGGTAATATTTCAGTGGTTGTGAAACGAGTAGGATGCGATTATCGGTTAGATGGAAATTACAATAGTTGTTGTCTGCAGCCAGGTATAGGATTTCACCAAGAGACACAATGTGGATCGTCTTTTGGCTCCTAAGTACCAGACGCTGTTCTGCTTCATTTTTCTGGCTGAGGTTTCGTAGAGCCTGTTCCAATTCGAGCTTTCGGAATTCATCGTTGATGGATTGCAATACACGGTCGACTGCGGTATACATGTCTGAAGGAGAAAAGGGTTTGACAACAAAATCTAACGCATTGAAACGGAACGCTTTGGTGGCATAAGTAGAATAAGCGGTAATAAAGATAATACGAGGGGTATAGGTTATCCTGTCGGAAATACGAGCGAGCCAATCGAAAGAGTTCCCATCTGGAAGGTTGATGTCTAAAATACAGAAGTCGATCTTTGCGGAAAGAAGATATTGCTCAGCTTCTGTAATTTGGTAGCAAGAGATAATCTTTATCTGTGGATAAGCCTCTTCAACGATCTCCTTTGTCATTGCCATGGTAAAGTGATCATCTTCGAGGAGTAGGCAGGTCATTTTAGGTTCCATAATCAACGCTTTGAAATTTTTGAAAGATCGAACGTAAACTCGACGCGTGTACCTGGATACGGACTATCAATATGTACCGCGTCCATGTTGAAGCTAATGAATTGAGGATGTTGTTTGTTGATTTCGTTGATCCTTTGGGTAACCAATTGTGTTCCCATGGATTTATATAGGCTATTGGAACAGTTCGGCGAGTTTACCGATATGCCTTGGCCGTTGTCCCAGATACTAATAATCAGTTTTTGTTCCGTTATGCGGATAACGATTTCAATATGAGGGTCATCTTGATCCGTAACTCCATGTTTAATGGCATTTTCGACGATAGGCTGAAGGAGCATCGGAGGGAGTTGTATAACGGAAAGATTTGCCTCAGGATCGATCTGTAACGAATACTGAAACGGCTTATGGGAAGCTAAGCGCTGCAGGTAAAGGTAATTACGTAGCAGTTCAATCTCCTCCTCAAGTGAAATCCAATCGGTATCGGAATGTGCTAAGGTCGTTCGGATTAGACGAGCGAAATTGCTCAGATATTCCATGGATGTGTTTTTATCGTTCCGATAGAGATAATGTTGCACATGCTGCAACGAATTGAATATGAAATGAGGATTCAATTGTGCGAGTAACAATTGGTTTCTCGTTTTGGAGTGCCTGAGCTCACGCTTTACATGTTCATTTTTCAAATAGAGATATGCAGCTAAGCAAATCAAAAGGATGAAGAGGATGCTTCCGGTTATAACTAGGGTGAGCTGTTGCCTCTTGGTACTGTTTTCTTGCTGCAATGATTGGATCTGTCGTGATTTTTCGACACTTTCATAAGCTTCTGTTATCTCCACAATCCGCTGCTCCAATTCTTGTTGTTGTATGGAATCTTTGAGCTGATCGTATTTCTCAAAGTATTGTAATGCGCCGCGATAATCATTTTGCAAAAGAGAAAGTTCTTTCAGGTTTTTAAGGACTTGTAACAGTTGTGCGCCTTGTGCAATAGGAAGTACGTGCAGATAAGCTCTTTTACCTTCATGTAACTTGCCGGATTGTGTTAGCGCGTAGCCTAGGTTATTGTAGGTGACGATAGAGGGGGATTGCTGCAACTTCTCCCTGATTTGGAGACTCTCCGTACTATGTGTAATGGCGGAGCTCCAATTTTTAGCTTTGATAAACAGGTTGCTCAGGTTGGTGTGGATAATGGCTTCCATCGCATCTTGATGCAACGCTCGTGCCGTTTGCAACGCCGATTGTAAGTAGGGTAGCGCTTCGTCATCCCTGTCGTCATCCATCAAGGTGTTAGCGAGATTAATCCTAATCTGTAGCTTCTTAACGGAACTTTCTGTAGCGAGGCTATCCGCCTGCTGAAGATATCTTATGGCCTCTGCGAAATTTTTGACTTGTGCCTGTAATACGCCTATTCCCATGTATACATCGGCTAGAAACGATGGTCGGTCGTTCGATTTGGCAAGTTGTAAGGCTTTTAAGTAAGATTGTAATGAACTGTCCAACTGTTGGTTCATATGCAACGCCCGCGCTATACCGAGGTGTGTTCGTAACAGTAATGTATCAGGCAATCTCTGGGATTCCGCGCTTGATAGGATACTTTTATATAAAGATCTACTTTCTTCTATTTGGCCTTTCTTAAGCAATAGATCTGCGCTATCGATTAACGTTACCTTGCTGTGGTGTTGCCCAATAAGGGTCTGTACATGCATCAATAGGAGCAATAAGAAACCTCCTAATTTTAGGAAAAATAAACTAGCGCTTTGGTTATGCATGTTGTTACGAAAAAATAATTCAAAATATATCGTGTATAAACAAAAATAATAAGATTGTTGAAAATTGCTAATATCTAATTTACCCACAGGAACTCGTCATTCCGCTACTGGAGAAATTCTTGGATAAGGCTTGGTAAACTATTTTACACTTCAGATAGCATGGACCGTTGCAATGGGATTTCGAAGGTGTCGTGTAATTTAGCTTCCACATCATCTGGCTGCGTCAACGTGTAATATGCTCCCACCAGCTTCAATCCTAAATCTGTTCTGACAATGCCCATTTTGAGGAAACCAAATTGATCATCGCAATAGGCGACCAACTGGACGTCATTGTCTACCGTTTGTATCGGCATGACCAAGGGGTTATCGCGAAGTGCTATCGAGTGGAGGACAGCATAACCACCTGCACCGGCAACAATGTAAGGTACCATGCTACCATCTGGGTATGTTTTGTGAAAGCGCTGGTAATTGTGTACGTGGCCGCTAAACACGGCATCGGGTATTACAGAAGCTTCTGCGAAGGCGTCTTCGAGGAAATCGATCATGGCTAGACTCGATCCGTGGTTCGAGTCGGCTGAGTACGGAGCGTGATGTATGCATACAATAATCGCCTGCTCGTCACGCCGGATGGCGGCATCTCGTAATTCCTCTACAAACCATTTGCGCTGCTCATTGGTAATCATACCGTGCTTGGTAACGTTTGGGTACAGACCTATAAAACGTGCAAGCGGCGTCTCCAATGTCCAATATACGTTGGGCTGTATCATGCTCTGCCGGTTGACACTGGTGTCATAAGTTATAGGACGGCTGTCGGTATCACAGAAAACATCCATAAAGGCGTCAAGGCTTTGGTAGGGACTGGACGCACTTGGATTGATGTCGCCATCGTGATTGCCGGCAATAGCAAAGATTGGAGCTGGATAATTTTTATAAGGCTTTAGAAATTGTGCTGGATATTCGTTTGCTTCGCCATAATTATAAACGATATCGCCTAAATGAAAAAAGAAGGCAGGTGATGAATCTTGATGTCCTGCAATTTGTTGGGTCAACGTCTGGGCAACTGTTGCCTGAAAATCGGAATGGCGGACACTGCCCGTGTCACCAACCATGTGGAAAAACATACTATTTTGTATTTCACTCGTACGTTTCCCGATGACCTTTTCGATGTTTAAGCGATATGGGTATTCGCCTGTAGGAACCGGTAGTGATTTGAAGTTGTGTGAATCATCATTGATATGGGCCAACACAACGGGGACATTGTATTTTTTATTTTCCATAATGCAAACATAACAAATCAATATTAGCTTCATGTTAAATGAGCAAGACTTAACATGATAATGCAGACTTATGACATAAAAGTAACCGCCGTCTCAAACATTTTGGCTATGTTCGCAACTTTTGGATTTTAAATCATCACTACAATTTTTTATGATCGCGGAATTAGAAGATAAGGATATTAAACAGGTTTATGAAACGTCCATTATCCAACAAACAGCCTATTGGTCGGAAGTAAAAAACTTACAGGGATTGCATACCAAGGCATTCAATTTTAGAACGAAGCAATCTGATCTATATACGAATAGTAAAAGTGACGCCTACTTTATAGGAGATTTATTGATTGTAATCCAGCCAATTGATAAAGAACACAGTATCGCCTACGTGCCTTATGGGCCTGAAGTAGAACCCTCGGAGGAAAATCAAGGCTCTTTTTTGGAGCAACTATCTGAAAGCTTACGGACGTTTCTGCCAGTGAAATGTATTATGATCCGGTATGATTTGCCTTGGCAATCGCTGTGGGCAAAAGACGAGAATTGTTATGACCTGCATGGCAATTGGCTGGGCGTCCCCGAGAAAAATATACAGGAGATTCGACTTAATTATAGTACGAACCATTGGCGGTTGAGAAAAGCCAATACCGATATTCTTCCTTCCAACACCATGTTCATGGATTTGCGGAAGGATAAGGACACGCTCTTCGGAAATATGAAGCCAAAAACACGGTATAATATCAACCTGTCAAAGAGAAAAGGAGTAAATGTACGTTCGTTGGGTATTGAAAGTTTGGAAATTTGGTATAATCTATATCGTCAGACGGCGACCCGAAATAATTTCTTTTTGCATGATATTAATTATTTCCGGATTGTACTTTCGGCCAGGGCAAACGATACTTCGTCGCCTGCGGATGTGTATCTACTAGTCGCGGAAGTCGAAGATAAACCGTTAGCGGCTATGTTTTTGGTCATCTCGGCTAATAGAGGGACATACCTCTATGGCGCTTCCGCTACAGAAAACCGGAATTATATGGCTACTTACGCACTGCAATGGCGCGCGATGGAAATGGCGAAGGAGCGGGGCTGTACGGAATATGATTTTTTTGGAACGGCACCAAATCCCGATCCATCTCATCCGATGTACGGACTTTATCGGTTCAAGAAAGGATTCGGTGGAGAGATGTACCATCGTATGGGGTGTTGGGACTACCCGTTGGATATGGAGAAATATAGCTATTATACTTCGATGGAATTTAAAAACCAACGTTACCATTTAAGTTAAATAGCTATATAATACAACTATACAATAACTGAACTGTCCATTCTTAACATTCAATGTCGCATCCGGAAATTTGACAACTGTAGAAATCCAATTTTTGTACTATCCTTGATGTCAAATTTCAGAAGCGACGAGGTTTTTGTGTACTTTTTTACGGGAAAAAAGTACAAGACTATCCTTCCAATTCCATGATCTCTTCGGCCAGCTCTTCCCAATTTTGTTGGAGCTGCTGAAAAGAGGCTTTGGCAGAATTATACGTTCGGGTAGCTTCTTGAAGTTTCTGGGCATCCGAATAAACTTCTTCTTTTGCTAAATGTGTTTCAAGCTCCTTCACCGACTTCTCGCTTTCTTCTATTTGTTGTTCGAGTGTTGCCAGCTCTTTGTTTTTGCGTTGAATGAGCCTGTTCTTATCTTCTGATGGGGGAGTCTTTTCTTTTTTGGGTTGTTCTTTTTCCTTTACCGCTTTCTTTTCTGTCTGAGGCTCTTTTTTCACCACGCGTTTTGCACTCCATTCCTCATACTCTTGATAAGTTCCTGGATATTCCTTGATTTCTTTATCTTCGATAAACCAAATTTTATTAGCTACCTGATCCAAAAAATAACGGTCGTGCGAAACAACGATAAATGTACCTTCATACTGCTGTAAGGCTTGGATAAGGATATTGACGGAGGCCATGTCCAAGTGGTTGGTCGGCTCATCGAGCACAAGGAAATTCGCGTCGGCTGTCAATGCTTTTGCCAATGCTACGCGCGATTTTTCCCCACCTGAAAGCACCTTGATTTTTTTGAATACATCATCTCCGGTGAACAGGAAGCAACCTAAAATGGAGCGTAATTCTGTTTCGGTATGTTTGGGAGCAAAGTTGACCAGCTCCTGTATAATACTGTTCTCGAGATGTAACGCCTCGAGTTGGTGCTGTGCAAAAAACGTTTGGGATACATTATGTCCTTTGATACTCTTTCCTTCGTACTCCTTATCAGCATCTGCCACAATGCGGAGTAATGTTGATTTCCCTTTACCATTCGCACCGATCAGCGCTATTTTATCTCCTTTTTCAATGATAGCGCTCGTATCGCGTAAAATTTCCAGATTGGGGTACGATTTGGAAATGTGTTCCAGGGTAACCACGTGCCGTCCGGAGGGTTTGGAAAATTTGAAGCTGAAATTCACCTCCGGATTATCATCGTCCACATCGTCCACTTTTTCCATACGATCAAGCGCTTTGATGCGGGACTGCACCATTTTGGCTTTACTCGCTTTGGAACGGAAACGTTCGATCAACCGTTCTTCTTGCTTGATCTTCGCCTGCTGGTTTTTAAACTGATTGCTCTGGATTTCCTCCCGCAGGGATTTCTCCTCTAGGTAGAAAGAATAGTTGCCGGCATAGATGTTCAGCTTGCCTTTACGGGATTCCACGGTTTTATTGATAATGCCATCTAGGAAATAGCGGTCATGAGAAACAATGACAATCGCTCCTTCAAATGCATGAAGATAGTTTTCCAGCCATTTGATAGACGGTAAATCCAAGTGGTTGGTCGGCTCATCCAATAACAGGATATCTGGTGCTTGTAGGAGGATACGTGCAAGCATCACACGCATACGCCAACCACCCGAAAAAGTCGCTAATGGCCGCTGTTGTTCGTCTTCCGAAAACCCCAATCCGGCAAGAATTTCATGTGCCCGAAACTCAATATTATAGCCATCGAGCGCTTCAAACTCCATCTGCTTATCGCTAAGTTTATTAAGTACTTCGTCAGAGTAGTCGGTTTCCAGTTTTTTGAGCAATACCTCGATCTCCGAATGCAATTTATTCTGCCGTTCAAAAGCTTCCATGGCGACATGTAGGATACTTTTATCGGAATGGTACGACAAGAGATCTTGGTTGAGATAACCAATCTTTAAATCTTTTGCCATGGAAATCGTACCCGAAGTCGGGGTATAATCGCCTACGATTAATTTCAGCAAAGTAGATTTACCCGTACCATTTGCACCGATTAATCCTGCCTTGTCTCCCGGTTTTATATGCCAATTGGCCTCGTCATATAATGCGCGTGAACCAATCTCGAATGTTAAATTATTAATTGATATCATTTGCTGCAAAAGTAATGAATATTTCTGCTTCTTTGGCTACCTTTGCTGATATGTATAAATTAGTTAAACCTATATTTTTCACGATGGATCCCGAAACCGCACACCATAGGGTGACGGGCGGGTTGCGCACGTTTACTAAAATTTGGGGCGCAAAATCGTTGCTTAAGTCGCTTTATACGGTAAACGATTCTCGTTTAGAGCGTGAAGTATTCGGATTGAAGTTTAAAAATCCGGTGGGACTTGCTGCTGGGTTTGATAAGAATGGGGAGTATATTGAGGAGATGGCAGGTTTGGGCTTTGGGTTTATCGAAATAGGAACGGTAACGCCGCGTCCACAGCCCGGAAATGAGAAGCCAAGGATGTTCCGTTTGGTAGAAGATAAGGGGTTGATAAACCGCATGGGATTTAACAATCAGGGAGCTGACGTAGCTGCGGGTCGCTTGAGACGGCTGAAAGACCGAAACAACTTGATTATCGGGGGGAATATCGGAAAAAATAAGACAACACCCAACGAGGAAGCTGTAGATGATTATACATACTGTTTTAATGCCCTTTTTGAATATGTGGATTATTTTGTCGTAAATGTTAGTTCTCCCAATACGCCAGGTCTACGCGATTTGCAAGAAAAGGAGCCGTTAAAGAAAATTTTAAATACACTTCAGGATTTGAACTACACGAAACATATCCAACGGCCAATTTTACTCAAAATAGCTCCTGATTTAACGAATTCCCAATTAGATGATATTGTGGAAATTGTAACGGAGACAAAAATAGCAGGTGTTATTGCGACGAATACGACCATTTCCAGAGAAGGGCTATATAGCGACCCTGCCTTGGTGAAGGAAGCAGGAGGGGTAAGCGGAAAACCGCTCACTAAACGTTCTACTGAGGTTATTAAATACTTAGCGGAACGATCCAACCGTTCTTTTCCGATTATTGGCGTAGGAGGGATTCATTCGGCGGAAGACGCCATCGAAAAACTCGAAGCAGGAGCGAGCCTGGTGCAAGTATATACCGGGTTTATCTATGAAGGACCTGCCTTGATTAGTAGAATTTTAAAGAAATTGTAGGTGCTCACATTTTGAAGTCAGCGACTTCCTTTTATGTATAATGTCCGAAGAGCACTTAACTCTTCGGACAGATTGGAGCTAGTCACGAACTACAGATCATTAATCCCGATCCAAAAACTTCCGATCCTCCTCCGACAAATTCGTGTAGGGAGATGGATTTTCTAGTTCCGGGCTAGCTGATGTGGTTGTGTTATTGATACTGTACTCTTTCGGATGACTCTTTTTCCGACGGAATACAATTCCCCCAGTAATAACACCCAAAATAAAGAACACACCTAAAATCAATAACTTAGAGGTACGTATCTCACCGAAAAACCAAAAACTTGCTTCTTCTTTGTTATTAAAGAGAATCACCAGTACAAATGCTGTGATAATACCGAATATGATGGTTTTGGGTCTCATACTTAAACAACTTAAAACTTCGCACCTAATGTCAACACCACATTGGTACGTTGGTGTTTGATATCTGCTACCGGGCTTGTACTTCCCCAAAATTCTTCATCAATGACATATGGACTAACCTTATAGTCATTGATGAGGTGAACAACCGCTAAATCAAGATAAAGGGTATTCGTCAATTTTGTGCCTAGCCCTAAGCTACCGCTGTATTGCTTATTATCGGCGTTTTTATACGGGTTGCCAAAATAGTTGATGCCTGCACGTCCACTAATGGTGTTGGTGATGAGGTATTCACCGCCCAGACGTAGATTAACTACACCTTTATAAGCATTTTTAAAATCTTCGTCCCACAGCGCATCGTCTGAGGAGTTTACTTGTCCGGCACTTCGAACCTTAATACTACCGTAGTTAACATATTCGGCATCCGCAGATACCAATCCGCGACTGAAAAACTTGGATACGCCAAGTCCAAATTTCCAGGGTGTTATTAAACTATAGGTGAAATCATCTGTAAATTCCGTTTCACCGTAATCAAAAGCATTTTCTGCATTTTCATTATCGTAATAATCGACACCGATATAACTTTCTGTATATTGGTCGATCGTATACCAAGTAGGAGAGGTAATGGTCGCTCCAATGTTCCAGTCGACCGTGGGTTTATACATAGCGCCGATTTTGAAGTCTATTCCCGTTCCTTCTGAGCGTTGGTAGTAATCGTCCAACATCTCATAATTGGCACCTAAAATCAGATGGTCATCCAGTTGGGGATCTAGGAACCTGGAGTTGGGATTGTCCCTTTCTACCGTTGCTGCATCTTTAGTCCAGCCATACTCCGAGAGCTGCGCGGAGTTTTCGTGTATAAAGGAGGAGAAGCCGATGTTACCACCAATATAGAATACGTTGTTGTAATTACCACCAAATGCCAGCGATGTTTTGAAACTATTGCCTGTTGTTAATATGTCACTGATCTGATCTTTATTTCCAGACTCGTTGGTGATAGGAAAATAACTGTTGTCCGTATTGGCAAATCTTTCAATAAGTTTCATGCCATATAAGCTGTTGGCAAGGCTATTGTCTCCAAACGCAGCGATATCATCGGTATACGCACTCACAATCGTGTTGTTTGGGTTTACACCTTCATAACGAACGTGATTCGAAAATCTATTCGTGTTTTCATAACTTATCCCAACATTGAAATTTTGCCATCCATAATAGCCTTCGTTCTTGGGGAAGTGGAAAACGGCTCCCGCGTGATCAACGCCAAACCTGCCCTTGTTCTTGCTAATGCTATTTCCGAAATACGTACCTTTATTAGCGGCATTGTCGTAGTTAAATGTGACGGATATATCGGACTGTCCGAAGAACCCCAATCCCGCAGGATTTCCGGTAATGGAACTAATATCACCGCCTAATGCTGTTTTCGCATTTCCTAATCCTTTGAAGCGGGCTGTACCACCATTGGTCTCTTGCGAAAAAATCAATCCATTTCCAACAGATTGACTATGAGCAGAAAGCGCTACTCCTGAAACGAATAAAGATGTAAAAAGTATGTTTTTTATGTTCATAGTTTATTTTAAGAAGTAGAGACGCAATTTTTTGCGTCTCTACATGTATATAAATATAAATAAGTTTATCTTGTTCTTCCGCCGCGGGAGCTACCTCCGCCGCCACCAGAACTCCTAGACGATCCGCCTCCGCTTGACATTGATCCCCCCGAAGAACCTCTCGAAGGCGAGTACGAAGGTGTGCTTCGTGTTGTCGGTCTGGACGGTTGAGTCGTAGTAGGTCTAGACCGTTGCGTTGTCGGACGAGTGGTTGTCCTTGACGTTCCCGAACGTGACGTATTCGTACCTGTTGTAGGGCGAGTAGTCGTTCTTGTTCTATTTCCTATGGCTTCTCTGTTGGTTGTACCGCGTGTGCGTGTGCCGACACGAGAAGAGTTTGTAGGTCTGTTGGTGGGGGTTCTAGTAACATTGCCGTTTTCAGACCGAACACGGCTTGTATTTCCTACAGAGCGGGTTGTGCGTGTACTTGTTGCAGCGCGTCCAGTTACAATACGACCATTTCTATCTCGAGCTACGCGAGAACTGGAAACACGTGATGTATTACCTACACGTGTATTATATCCGTCGCGAGCGGCAATACGTGACGGCGCACCGCCTGGTCTTACGCTATATCGGTTTCCACCATAATAATGATTTCCGTATCCGTAGTAAGGGTGTCCCCAAGCATTATAGCCCCAGCCGGCATAAGGGTATCCACCCCATCCCCAGCTACCGTATCCATAATAAGGACTGCCCCATCCCCAACCATAGTAAGGGCGACCCCATCCGAAGCCTAGAGACCAACCTGATCCCCAGCCCCAGCTAGACCATCCGAGGCCAAAACCTCCATAGCCATACCAAGGGTCAAACCAAGGATCGAAATAAGGCATGCCCGGTGCACCGTAATGAAAACGGTTGATGCGGTTCGCATATACCAAATCGTTATCATACTCAAATCCTTCTACATATTCTTCGTCAGAATACTCGTCAGCATAGTAGTCATTTTGCGCATATTGCTCCTCCTGCGCTTCTCCATCGGTATAATAATAATCCGGACTCAGGTAATCTTGGGGAGCTTGGGATTGATTATTATACACATCGTCTCGGTGGGCTACTTGCCTACTTGTTGAACACGAGCTTAATGCAAAGATGGCTGCAAGTGTCAAACTACCGAATAATAATCTATTTTTTTTCATGATATCCTCTACTGTTAAACTTCGCTAATACAGTCTTTATTTATTATCTTAGACCCGTTTTTTAGACAAGGGTTTAATCCTATGCCAAAAATATAAATAAAACTTTAGGGCTACCCGAAGTTTTTCATAATAATACGAACAAATTACAATAATTGGTACAGAAATAATAATTGAAATAAATAATGGGAAAAGGTATAACAAGTCGTAGCGAAGATTACTCGCAATGGTATAACGACTTAGTCGTCAAGGCTGATTTGGCAGAACATTCTGCCGTTCGCGGTTGTATGGTCATCAAGCCCTATGGCTACGCTATATGGGAGCGTATGCAGGCAATATTGGATAAGAAATTCAAAGATACCGGGCATTCGAATGCTTATTTCCCACTATTTATCCCCAAATCCTTTTTCTCTAAAGAAGCTTCGCATGTGGAGGGTTTTGCAACGGAATGTGCCGTGGTAACGCACTATCGGTTGAAAAATGATGGCGAAGGAAATATTGTGGTGGATGAAACGGCAAAATTGGAAGAAGAACTAATTGTGCGGCCTACTTCAGAAACTATTATCTGGAATACGTATAAAGGCTGGATTGAGTCTTACCGTGATCTACCTATTCTAGTAAACCAGTGGGCGAATGTGGTACGATGGGAAATGCGTACCCGTTTATTTTTGCGCACCGCGGAGTTTTTATGGCAGGAGGGACATACAGCGCATGCTACAAGTGAGGAGGCTGTTGAAGAGGCTGAACGTATGCTGGAGGTATATGCAGATTTTGCAGAACAGACATTGGCTGTTCCTGTGATCCGAGGTGTAAAGACGGAAAATGAACGCTTTGCAGGTGCATTAGAGACGTATTGTATAGAAGCGCTGATGCAAGATGGTAAGGCATTACAAGCGGGTACATCACACTTCCTAGGACAAAATTTTGCGAAAGCTTTTGATGTGAAATTTACATCGAAAGAAGGAAAATTGGAGCATGTTTGGGCAACTTCTTGGGGTGTATCTACTCGCTTGATGGGCGCATTGATTATGGCACACTCCGATGATCAAGGGCTTGTGTTGCCACCAAAATTAGCTCCTATTCAGGTGGTTATCGTCCCTATTTACAAAACAGAAGAAGAAAAGGCGAACATCGATGGCTTTGTTAATAAGCTAACAAGCGAATTGCAAGACATGGATATATCGATAAAATATGACGATAGGGATACGCAACGTCCGGGTTTTAAATTTGCAGAGTGGGAAATGAAGGGCGTGCCTTTACGTGTTGCTGTTGGTGCGCGTGATATACAAAATGGCACCGTGGAATTGGCACGGCGCGATACACAAACAAAAGAAACGGTATCACAGGAAGGGCTGGCAGTGACCATCGAAAATCTATTGGGTATTATCCAGGAGAATATCTACCATAAAGCGTTGTCTTTCCGTAGCGAACACATTACGGAGGTGAATTCTTATGAAGAATTTAAAGACGTTTTGGAGAATAAAGGAGGTTTCATTTCCTGTCATTGGGACGGTACGGTAGAAACCGAAAAACGTGTGAAAGACGAGACGAAAGCAACCATACGTTGTATTCCTTTGGATGCGAAAGATGAAGTGGGCGTTTGTATCTTCACAGGTAAGCCATCCGGTAAGCGTGTATTATTTGCGAAAGCGTATTAACTATATATAGATGGTGTCCGAACAGACAAAAGTACCTTTTCGGACATCCTCTAAGAAGAGATTAAAAAGAGATATGTTTAAAAAAATAGTCGCCGTAGAGCCGCTAAACTTAATTCCCTCGGCGGAAAAAGCGTTATTCGATTATGCGGAGAAAGTTGTTTTCTATCCGAACAGTCCGCAGTCTGCAGAGGAGATGGCTTTACGGATTGGCGACGCCGATGCTGTTTTAATCAGTTATATTTCCCCTTTGGGAAAGGATGCACTTAAAAAATGCCCTAACGTGAAATATATTGGTATGTGCTGTTCGCTGTACAGCCCAGAAAGTGCTAATGTGGATATCCGGTATGCTAATTCAAGAGGTATTGCCGTTTTAGGCGTTCGGGATTACGGAGATGAGGGTGTTGTGGAATATGTTGTGAGCGAACTGGTGCGTTGTTTACATGGCTTCGGGAAGCACGATGATGGTACGCAACGTGCGCCGTGGGATGGTGTGCCCCGGGAAATTACGGACACGAAAGTCGGTATCTTAGGTTTAGGCAAATCGGGTGGTATGGTGGCGGATGCGCTTGCGTTCTTTGGTGCGGAGATCTCTTATTTTGCACGTTCGGAAAAAGAGGACGCTAAGCGAAAAGGCTATCGGTTTTTACCGTTAAGGCAACTCTTAAAAGAAAATGAAGTTATTGTTGCTTGTTTAAATCGCGGTGTTGTTTTGATGCATGAAGAGGAGTTCGCCGAAATGGGTGACAGGAAGATCTTGTTTAATACCGGACTTTCACCAGCTTGGGATGAAGAGCCTTTTGCAAGGTGGATAGACCGGGATAATCGCTGTTACTGTGATACCTTAATTGCCTTGGGAAATGAGAAGTTTCTGACGCATACGAATGTACATTGTATGCAGGTTTCGGTAGGCCGTACCCGCCAGGCGTTTATACGCCTGAGCGAGAAAGTGCTGGCCAATATCGAAAACTATCTTAAAACACAATAGGCGAAACGATATTTCGCAACGTGTTTACAATGCTCCATCCTGCAATGTGGGCGGTAGCACTGTAGACATTAACTACCGCATGGACTTGTTCATTTTTGATCTCTATGCGGTGATTATCCCCAACAAAATCGGGAGTAGAGGTTATCGATACCTGCATGTTCTCCGGACCTACGGATGCAATTGACGCAGCGACAGATACGTTGACGCTTGTCGGGAAAAGGGCAATGGCCTCGATGGCGTTCCCTTCGAATACCTTTTTTTTCTCGTGTTGTAAGGATTCTTCATAGATGGCATATTTTCTAAGCGAGTTGGGACTTTTCTCGGTTTGAAAAGAAGCTTCGCATTTACCCATCAAGGAAGCTGTCCGTAAAACATCCAGTCCACCGATAGCCCCGGAAGCGATGTGCACTTTCGTTCCATATTTTTTTGCTGTTTTCGCGACATCCTCATAAAATGCCTGGTCTGCAAAAGCTCCCATCGAGAGTGTCACGATAGACGAACCGTTTTTTAAAGCGTCGAGCGCAAATTCCTTCAGGGCATTTGGGGAGGCTGTTTCGATAATATAATCGGGTTTCATCGCTAAAACATCTTGAATCGATGCACAAGGTGTACAAGTCGATCCGGAATCTATTGTGTTTACTTTATCGGCAATATGTTGCGCTTTTTCCTTGCTTCTGGAATAAGTCGCAACTAATTTATACTCCGGAAGTAGATTGGAGTTATACGCGTCCACAACAAGTGCGGCCAATTTGCCACAACCAACGATAGCTAAAGTCTTTTTTTCCATGTTGTCCAACATACAGCTTTTTTCAAGCAAAGCAAAATCGTTTTTGCTTTTGGGTTAAACGTATCGCTATATTAATGCTTCCTTAATAATGCGAAACGATTCCAGACGCTTTTGGTCGTCATAGATATAATTTGTCGTCATGATTTCATTGATCTGATAACGGCTGACAAAATCATAGATATCCTGTTTAAGCGTTTCCTTATCACCTGTAAAGGTACATGCAGTCATGCTATGGACGGCTCTCTCAATTTCGGGAATGCCGTGGTATATTGGCTGTTCCGTTGGCGGAGACAATGGACGACGGTGGTTCGTGATAATTCCGGCAAACATATTGAATAAACTCGTGGAAAGGAAGTCGGCTTCTTCCGTCGTTTCAGCACCTATAATATTGACGCAGGCGATGAAATAGGGTTCTTGCAGATGTATGGAAGGTTTGAACTCCCTTCTGTAAATCTCAGACGCTTGTGCGAGCATAGCTGGTGCAAAATGTGCGGCGAAAGCATAAGGTAAACCTAGTTCGGCAGCCAAATGTGCGGAGTCTGTACTGGAGCCTAATATATAAATCGGAACATCCAATCCTTCACCGGGGAAGGCACGCACTTTCTCTGATGGATCATCGTTTTCAAAATATTGTTGGAGAGCCTGTACATCATCCTTAAAATAAAAGGCAGTGTTCAGATTGTTACGACGGAGTGCCATCGCGGTGACTTGGTCAGTGCCCGGAGCGCGGCCCAGTCCCAAATCAATTCTGCCGGGATATAAGGTTTCTAACGTACCAAACTGCTCGGCAACAACTAGAGGAGAATGATTGGGTAGCATGATGCCTCCCGATCCAATACGTATATGATTAGTCTTACCCGCGACATGGCCAATCAAAACAGCTGTCGCAGAACTGGCAATATGCTCCATATTGTGATGTTCTGCAAACCATATCCGCTGGTATTCTAATTTCTCAATATATTGAGCTGCTTCAACACTTCTAGCAATAGCCTGTTGTGCATTTTGTCCTTTGCAGACAGTCGCTAGATCCAAAGCCGAAAGTTTAATTTTTTCCATGCCACAAAATTACAGGCTTTGTTATGAAATATGGTAATCCTTATGTAATACCTATTCTTTTGGAATGTCTTTATCTTTCTTAAATGCTATCGGCATATCGAGCTCTGAGCCATCACGTATAGCGCGAAAATGTGGAGACAAAAGTTCTATTCCAGCCGCATGAAATACATCCAGGATGTGTTTGTGTAATTCAGAATAGATAGCCGCCTGTTTATGAGGGTTCCGTGTATAAGCGTTGATTTGATACGTGACATAAAAATCGTCAAGGCTTGTTTGTAGAATAAAAGGTGCGGGGGTCTTCTCCAATAAATCTACTTGTTCACACGCTTTTTTAGCCAACTCGTGTACATCCTGCCAAGGGATTTCATAAGCCATGGTAATATTTGTATATATAATTAATGGGTTCTCTGCGACGTCCATACTATAATTGATCGTATGGCTATTCATTACTTGGGAATTTGGAACGGAAATGACTTCATTCTTAACCGTACGGATACGGGTTACCAATAAACTTTTTTCAATAATGTCGCCTGAAACATCACCAATCTTTACGCGGTCACCAATAGAGAACGAACGCATATAGGTTAATAGAAGACCCGCTATGATATTGCCCAGTGCGCCTGCAGAACTGAAGGTGAAAAGCACGCCGATAAATACCGATACACCTTTAAATATAGGGGTATCGGCTCCCGGAAAATAAGGGAAAATAATGATGAGCAAGAAAGCGAATAGCAATACACGGATAATCTGGTAGGTGGGCAGTGCCCACTCTTTGTAAAAACCGGGGAAGTTTAATACGCCATTATGTATTTCCTGTGCAAAGAAACGCAGCATTTTCAGGAGATACCTGAAGATAACACAAATGACAAGAATGGTTATCAGGTTCGGCAAGTAGGCGATGATAGCTTGAGCAACATCTTTAATGGGCTTGATGAAGTAACCCAATAAAATAGGCGCATAACCTTCCGTGGTCGGAAATAGGTTTAATAATATCGGAAGTGCAAGATAAACGGATATCAATATAAGCAGCCATTTTAAGATATTAAGAAAGGTCCAGACAAACTTTATCTGTCGATTTGCAGAAACAATCTCGTAGCCTTTTATACGGAAACCTTGGAAGAAGTTTCCCCGTAACATGAGTAATCTCTTTTTGACCCATTTTATCATTTTTCCTATACCGACAATGATGAGAGCTACAGCGAATATAATAATGACGGCAAAGACAATTCCCAATGCTATTTTTCGTAGGCTAGTATCCTCCCGATATTGAACAATGGTGTTTTTTATATTCGTTAAATACATATTTGCCAATTGCGCTGTTTGAAGATCGGCCCACATGGCATCCTCATCATCTATGCTGGCAATCATTTGGTCTTCCCAATACACGATCCAGTTCGTTTCGTTATGTTCCAAACGTAGAGAGTCTACATCAAATTTATAATTGTCAGCAAGCGAACGGATTCGATTCTCGACAGCGGCTGCCCGCTCTTGCGGGGTGTAACTACCAACTTGGATATATACCGTAAATATGGTGTCTCGGAAAGGTACGACGGGTACACCTTTGTTTAACGTACGAAGTGAGTCTACCGCTTGCTTTCTTTTCGCAAATAGAATGGAATCTCGGCTTCTTAATATGTTGATTTCTTGTAAAAGACGCTGCCGCTCGTTGTCTCCTTGTGTCGATAGGGAGATGAGTTGTGCTTCGAGTTTCTTCCGTTGAAGTGAATCTTGCTTTTGCTGTTCGCGTATTTGGAGAAGATCATGCGCTTTGGAAGATATTTCTTTCGCTGTATCTGCAAGAGAAACAGCGGTATCCTGCCCCAAAGAGAACTCTATATTACAGATATATACCGCAATGAATAAAAATAATAACCGAATCGAAGACATATTTTATTTGATACTATTCCTATAAATATAGAAAATTGTTAAGTAATTACCATCCCCCGTAATATTTTAGGATAGTATATAACTAGTGTAATGGCCCGCGCGACGACATAAATAATAAAACTAATCCACAATCCTACGTTGCCATAGGGGGTTGTTAACAGTAATGCCGAGCCGATGAAAATAAATAAAGCCATCAGCGTCGCGTTTCGCATTTCCACACTTTTTGTTACCCCGATGAAAATACCATCTAATTGGAAGGCGGCGAAAGATAATGCAATGTAGATGGCAGCATACAAACTGTGGGCAGAAGCTATAGCTTGAACTTGCATATCTTTAGTGAGCAGCGGAATGAGTAAATCGCTCAGCATGTATACGCTGCATGCGAGGATTAACGCGGTAATACCTGCTAAAATACTGGAATGCCGAACCTGCTCTATAAAATAGGCTTTATCTTTTGCTCCAAATGCCTTGCCCGTTAACATTTCGGCAACATGGGCATAGCCATCCAAGAAGAAGGCAGAAAGCGATACAAATTGTAATAGGACATGATTGGCTGCTAAAACCTGGTCACCGAAATCAGCTCCCTGATTAGCGAACCAGGCAAAGCCGCTAAGAAGAGCCAAAGTGCGGATCATGATGTCGCCGTTTACTTTGAATAACGCGATAAGCTTTTCTTTGTTAAAAACGCGAGATCGTAACTGCTGTAAGCGATGGGAAAAACCCTGCAATTGCATCTTTTTGAGAAGTAAATAAGAGGCAAAGAACAACGTAGACCATTCGGCTATTACGGTACCGAATGCGATGCCGCGTACACCAAGGTCGTATCCGACAACAAACAGAACGTTCAACAAGATATTGAGTCCATTGAGGAATAATTGGACGAATAGTAAGTGTTTTGTCCAGCCCATTCCGATAAATGTGCCTAGCAGGGTGAAGGTAACTAACGTGGCTGGAGCGCCCCAGATGCGAATATAAAAATAGTCCCTTACAAGGATTCTAATTTCATCGCTTGCTTTCAATAAACTGATGGACGTTTCGCCAATCAGTCGTTGGAGTATGATAAGAAGTATACCGATTCCCCCGCCCAATAACACTGTGCGAAATAATAAAGCATGCGTTTCATCGAGGTCATTTGCTCCTGCAGCTTGCGATATAAAGCCGGTTGTACCCATACGAAGAAAGCCGAATCCCCAATAGACAAAATTAAAGATCAACGAGGCTAAAGCGATAGCTCCAAGGTCGACAGCAGCCCCGGTTTGTCCAATGGCAGCGGTATCCGCCAACCCTAGCAGGGGAACAGAAGCATTTGCCAGAATAACCGGGAATGCAAGTTTAATGATGCGGATGTAGTTTCTATGGATCATAACCCGCCCAAACTTACATAATATCTTTCTTTAATTAGATTCGTCTCTTGTATTGAATTCGTTGAATATCGTCGTAAATTCGGCTTTGTGCCTGTCGTCAATATCAGGGTCGAAAGATATGGTAACTTCATAATCATTTAACACACGTCCTTCGGGAAGGGCGGCGGTAATATGGTCGATGTGATCTTCAATCGCATCTCTTATCTCACTTTTGTCCGTTATCGACTCCTCTTCTATAGCGATTTCCGTTTCGTTTTCTGTTTGATCGTTCAACGCCCATTTCAGTCGCTTGAATTGCGTTTTATAAAACGATGTGACATCAATATCTAGTGTACTTCTCATATCTAAATAACAAAAAACAACAAAAATAGTTTCTTGTGTCTTCGTTTCATGGAAGTCCGACAGGCAGATATTGCTACGTATGGCTTCGACGTTTGTCAACCAAGAAATATATTAAGTAGGCGATTGACGCACTGGCGCACATAACGGCAACCATGGGCACCATCGAGCCATTATGGAAATAACTGACAGAAGCGGAAGTCAGTGCACCTAACGCCATTTGGATACAACCTAAAAGCGCGGATGCAATTCCTGCAAGTCTTCCAAAAGGAGCTAACGCTAACGCGGAAGTGTTCGGAAAGATAAAGCCTTGGCTACAAAGAAATAGACAGATAAGTCCGAGTAGTATATAGAGGTTCATGCCTCCTGCTAAGGTAATGATTACGAGCAATATTCCTGCAGACGCTTGTAGAAAGCTTGCTTTTTTGGAAATCGACTCGCTATTCCATCTATTTAGCAGAACACGGTTAAGCTGGGTGGCCAAAATCAACGACGAAGCGACTAACGCAAATGCAGCACCATATTGGGCTTCGGACAAACCAAATAAACGCTGTAGCACAAATGGTGAGCCAGACAGGTAGGCATAAAGTCCGCTCGAAGCAAAGCCACCGACAGCGGCGTATAGAAGAAATGTCGGATTTCGAAAAACTTGCCAGAAATCCGTTATAATATACTTAGGACGTAGGGACATCTCCTTGTTGCCCTGGTAGGATTCTGGTAAGATAAAGATGACACTTAATAAGATGAAAAACGCGAGTACCGCTAATATGACGAAGATGATATGCCAATCAAAATTGGTCAGAACGAAAGCACCGATGCTTGGTGCCAGAATAGGAGAGATGCCAATCACCAACATTAGCATGCTGAATACCTTGGCGGCTTCGCGTGGTTCAAAAATATCCCTTACCATAGCCCGGCTGGCGACCATGCCGGAACAGCTGCCCAACGCCTGCATAAACCGCAAGAAAATAAGATGGTCAGGCTCCTTCGTATAAGCACACAGTATAGATGCTACGATATAAATCACAAGGCCAAAAAGAAGCGGTTTTTTTCGTCCAAATTTGTCGAGCAGCGGGCCATAGATTAGTTGGCCAAAAGCAATGCCGATGAAGAAGGAGGTCAACGAGAGTTGTATGTGTTCAATGGTTGTTTCGAAATCTAAGGCAATAGTTTCGAAAGCGGGGAGATACATATCTATCGAAAAAGGACCAATAGCAGATAATAAACCTAATGTCAATAATATCGCAAAACGCTTTTTTCGGGAAACGGCATTAATATTCATGTGTGGAACGTCTCTTTGTAATGGGATAATGTCGGCACAAAATTAAGATAATATCTTAACTTTACTATAGTAGGTATTGGATTGCTTTTTAATCTAACATCGGATATCTATTTTGTAAAAATTTGCTAACTTATTCAAAATATAGTTCATTTGCATTTCATGATCGGATTACCAAAAGAGTATATACTGGCAAATACAAACATTGAAAGTCTTTCGGTGTTTGAGTTGCTCAAACATACAGCAAGTGGAGATTTTATTGACAAGCGAGATTTTCAAGATATTTCTGTTGTTTCGCTGGAATTAAATGTGGGTGTATTCACAAAAATAAATGTTGTAGGATTTCCAAATGTTGCGGTGAGCCAAGTAGGTCATGCTATTATATCATCATGTTCTTGTGAGAATCCTTCTCCGAAGTTGTGTGCGCATCAGGCCGAAATCATCTATGGTATTCTAGAACGAAAAGACTACCGCATTTTCTTTGATAGGATGCTCCGGTATAAAACTATGTTAACTCAAACAAAAAGTTATGGCTTAGAAAATGAACCTGATTTGGATGACTATTTTCAATTGAGCTATCAGGAGGGAAAAGTTCACATCGAAACCAAGATTAAAGAATTGCTTCCGATGGATGAACAACTTTTCAGAAAAATGCTGTTACCCAGGCGACAGTCGATTTTAAAAGACTTGAACAAAACGGAAACGGGTAAAAGAAAGCTATTGGTAATCGGTAGACATCGTTACTACCAGCAGCTGAATTTTCTATTGATGGAAGCCAATATCACACAAGCCGGGAAAATCAAAAATCCGATAACAAATGTAGATCCTATGCAGTTGGTCTGGAAATCGGATGATCCGCAAGAGGTTAAATTCTATACCGCTATAACGAGTTTTCAGCATAAATATAGTGAACACTATACGGAAGCAGAGCTGGAAGCATTGAAACAGATTGTTAAGAATCCCTTGGAATTGGAGGTTTACTACCATGATCGGGATATCTCGGAAACTGTAAAAGCGAAGTCGCTATTACCTGTCGAATTGGAGGTGCTAAAAGCGGAGATACGGCTACAGGTGTTTAAAAAGGAACCGTTCTATGAGGTGACGGGTGAATTGC
The DNA here is from genome assembly GCF_014692525.1 of Sphingobacterium chuzhouense. Taxonomy (GTDB): domain Bacteria; phylum Bacteroidota; class Bacteroidia; order Sphingobacteriales; family Sphingobacteriaceae; genus Sphingobacterium; species Sphingobacterium chuzhouense. The sequence goes on along the minus strand of NZ_JACNYL010000002.1, from coordinate 451,096 downwards.
GATTCAACGATACGTCGCTTCCGTTCAGTAATGTGGTTATTCGACATGATTATTTTGTTTACCATCAACAGGTTTTCTATTTTGTAGACCATCCGGATATGCTTCGGGTGATTAAATTCTTCAAATCGAACAACGAAATTCTGCTGATACATGCTGCCAAATACGATGAATTCCTTCAAACGGTGCTTGCCCCATTGGAGGAGCTTCTACATATTGATTATAGTTATATCCGTGTCGCGACACCGGTACAGTTGTCGGAAAAGACTTTCCAAACGGAATCTATCATATACTTACATCAAGAAGGTAACTACATCTCGATTACACCGACGATGAAATACGGTTCTATCGAGATTCCTGTGTATTCCCGAAAGCAGCTTTTTGATACGGATCAAAATGGGAATGAATTCAAAATCGAACGTGATAAGGAAGCGGAAGAACGCCTCACCCTGCTCGTTATGCGCCAACACCCGGAGTTTCGGGAACAAGTGAAGGAACGTGAATATTTCTATCTGCATAAGAACCAGTTTTTGGATGAAGATTGGTTTTTGGAAACTTTTGAAGTGTGGCAGGCGAAAGGAGTCACCATATTAGGATTCAATGAACTCAAGAATAATAAATTAAATCCACATAGGGCGAAGATAAGCATAGAGGTAAACAGTGGTTTGGATTGGTTCAATGCGAAATTAAAAGTACGTTTTGGGAAAAATAACGCCAGCTTAAAACAAGTACACCGTGCCATTCGAAACAAAAGTAAATTTGTCCAGTTGGATGATGGGACACACGGGATATTGCCGGAGGAATGGATAGTCAAAATTTCGCGTTATTTTCAAGTAGGAGAGATAGATGAAGAATTATTGAGAATTCCGAAAATCAATTTTTTGGAGGTAACAAACCTATTTGAAAAAGAAGTGTTAAGCCGGGAAGTGCAAACCGAAATTATAACTTTTCAGGAGCAGTTCGCTATGTATAATAACTTCCCGGACGTTCCGGTTCCGGCTGCACTGCGAGCACAGCTGCGGGATTATCAACGGGAGGGATTGAAATGGCTAAACTTTTTGGATGACTTCAATTTTGGGGGATGTCTTGCGGATGATATGGGATTGGGGAAAACCTTGCAAATTATTGCCTTTATCTTAACGCAAAGAGAAAAATATGGACATACAACTAATCTAGTTATTGTGCCCACCTCTTTGCTATTCAACTGGCAGGAAGAACTGTTTAAATTTGCGCCATCCATAAAAACGTTATTGCACTACGGCATGGAAAGAGATAAAGGTGTCGAGAAAATGGGACAATATGAAGTGGTATTGACCAGTTACGGTATGTTGTTGTCGGATATTCGTTTTTTGAAAACGTTCCATTTTAATTATATCTTTCTGGATGAGTCGCAAGCCATAAAGAATCCAAGTTCCGAACGCTACAAAGCTGCCCGACTGTTGCAATCGCGTAATCGGATTGTACTGACCGGAACACCTATAGAGAATAACACATTTGATCTCTATGGGCAGCTATCGTTTGCCTGTCCGGGATTGCTGGGGAGTAAGCAATATTTTAGAGACACGTATGCTCTTCCGATTGATAAATTCGAATACGGTAAGCGTGCCACGGAGCTACAAAAAAAAATCAAGCCTTTTATATTACGCCGAACGAAAAAACAAGTTGCAAAAGAATTGCCTGAAAAAACGGAGATGATCATTTATTGTGAAATGAATGCGGAGCAACGCCGGATTTATGATGCATATGAAAGAGAGTTACGGGAATTTATATCGGCGACTGATGAATCCGAAATCCTTAAAAATAGTATGCACGTATTGACGGGATTGACTAAGCTTCGTCAGATATGTAACTCTCCTGTGTTAGTTAAGGAAGGTCATTCGGGCGATAACGCTGTTAAAATCGACGTATTGACGGAGCAAATCGAAAACCAATCTAAAGGGCATAAAATTCTGGTTTTTTCGCAGTTTGTGGAGATGCTGAACCTTATTAGAGACGAACTGGAGCGGAAAGATATTCCGTTTGTCTACTTGACTGGACAAACGAAAGATAGAGGAGGTTCGGTACAGCGTTTTCAGACGGACGAGAACGTACGTGTATTTCTAATCAGCCTGAAAGCGGGTGGAGTAGGGCTCAACCTCACTGAAGCGGATTATGTTTATCTTGTTGATCCTTGGTGGAATCCTGCAGTGGAAAATCAGGCTATAGACCGTAGTCATCGTATCGGTCAACAGAAAAATGTAATAGCCGTTCGGCTAATCTGTTCGGATACGGTCGAGGAAAAAATCATGCATCTGCAAAAGAAAAAGAATAAGCTGGCACATGAGTTAATTAAGTCCGATAAATCTTATTTAGATAGGCTATCAAAGCATGACTTGTTGGAAGTATTAGGTTTTATTCCCAAAAAAGTATTATCTTAGTCCCACACTTTAGGGGTGTCTGCGTTTAGCAGACTGAGATTTTACCCTTTGAACCTGATCCGGATCATACTGGCGTAGGGAAAAGTAAGATGTCTTCATCGGTGCGTTCTGCATCGTCGTAGCCATTCCTAAAGTTTTATTTATAGAATAAAATATAAACAGGAATGGAACTTATCATCAATCATCAACAAAAATTTTTTGGCGAGGCTCCGGCTTCACTTGAGGAGTTAATGCAATTAGAAGCTCCGGGCAAATCCAAAGGTATCGCCGTAGCCATTAATAACCAAGTCGTACCCAGAACACAATGGGCATCTACCGTATTGCGAGACAGGGATTTCGTTCTCATTATTACGGCCACGCAAGGTGGTTAATTTCCTAAATCTATCAAATCAGCATATTATGAACAAGCAAACAATCACACACAAGCCGTTTCCTAATTCCAAAAAAGTCTACGTCGACGGAAAACTCTTTCCAATTAAAATAGCGATGCGCGAGATTGCGCAGCATCCAACAAGGTTGAGTACAGGAGAGTTAGAGATTAATCCTCCAATAACCGTGTATGACACCTCCGGCCCCTATACAGACGAACATGCGGAAATAGATGTCCGCAAAGGCCTTTCAAGAATTCGCGAACAATGGATACTGGACAGAGAGGATGTGCAGGTACTAGACAGTATCAGTTCGGAGTACGGAAAAGCGCGATTGGCAGACCAAAGCCTAGATGAGTTACGTTTTGAATATAGCCATAAACCAAAGGTTGCCAAAGACGGATATAATGTGACGCAGCTGCATTATGCCAGAAAAGGGATGATTACTCCCGAAATGGAATATATCGCTATTCGCGAAAATCAGCGCATAGAGCAATTGGAAGCGGCGACTACAGCTATGCGTCAACAGCATGATGGGCAGAGTTTTGGCGCCCGCACCCCGAAGCAAAAAATTACACCGGAATTCGTACGCGATGAGATCGCCGCAGGGAGGGCTATTATTCCCAATAATATCAATCACCCCGAAAGTGAACCCATGATCATCGGTCGCAATTTTTTGGTGAAGATAAATGCCAATATCGGAAACAGTGCGGTTTCTTCCAGTATTGAAGAGGAGGTAGAAAAAGCCGTATGGGCTTGTCGATGGGGAGCCGATACCATTATGGACCTGTCCACTGGAAAAAATATACACGAAACCAGAGAGTGGATTATCCGAAATTCGCCCGTACCGATCGGAACAGTACCGATTTATCAAGCGTTGGAGAAAGTAAAAGGCATTGCCGAAGATTTAACTTGGGAAATCTTTAGGGATACGTTAATAGAGCAGGCGGAACAGGGCGTGTCCTATTTTACGATCCATGCTGGTGTCCTACTGCGGTATATTCATTTGACGGCAGAACGCGTGACGGGTATTGTTTCCCGCGGCGGATCTATCATGGCAAAATGGTGCCTGTTTCATCATAAAGAGAACTTTTTATATACGCATTTCGAAGAAATCTGTGAAATCATGAAGCGCTATGATGTCGCCTTTTCGCTGGGCGATGGCCTGCGTCCAGGTTCTATTGCGGATGCCAACGATGCGGCCCAATTTGCTGAGCTGGAAACGCTGGGAGAGTTGACTAAAATTGCGTGGAAACACGATGTGCAGGTGATGATCGAGGGACCGGGGCATGTGCCTATGCACATGATTAAAGAAAATATGGATAAACAGCTTGCTGAATGTGATGAAGCACCTTTCTATACGTTAGGGCCATTGACGACCGACATCGCACCGGGATATGACCATATCACGTCGGCTATCGGGGCTGCTATGATCGGTTGGTATGGTTGTGCCATGTTATGCTATGTGACGCCAAAGGAACATCTGGGCCTTCCAAATAAAAAAGACGTAAAAGATGGTGTAATCACCTATAAATTGGCTGCCCATGCCGCAGATTTGGCAAAAGGACATCCAGGGGCTCAGTATCGGGACAACGCATTGAGCAAGGCCCGGTTTGAGTTCCGCTGGGAAGACCAGTTCAACTTATCACTAGATCCTGATACTGCACGTGAATTCCACGATGAAACGCTGCCGGCTGATGGTGCCAAGGTAGCCCATTTCTGTTCGATGTGCGGTCCGAAATTCTGTTCGATGAAGATCACACAAGAGATAAGGGATGTCGCTAAACAGGGAATGGCAGAGAAATCTAAAGAGTTTATAGAGCAAGGCAAAGAAATCTACTTATGATTATGCTACTATCGCCAGAGCAACCCATAAGAGATGAATCAGCCATTGTCATGGCACTTTTTAAAAGAGGTTTATCACTGTTTCATATCCGTAAATATCGGTTTACCGATACGGAGATGATGGCGTATGTGAACAATATAGATCATTTTTATAGGAAGCAATTGGTACTACACTCCCATTTTCATTTGGCAAATGAATTGGGAATTGAACGCCTGCATATTAGAGAAGAGGATCGGAAACAGCATAAACAAGAAGCGTTCATGACTGGTTTTACCTTATCTACTTCGGTCCATGCCATATCAACGTTTAATACTTTGGATGCGATATGGGATTATGCTTTTTTGTCGCCGGTTTTTCCTAGTATTTCAAAAAAAGGATATGGCATAACCGACACGGTTTTGGATGATTTGTGTCTGCGGTGTAATTCAGATGTGCGACTCGTTGGATTAGGAGGTATAAATGAACTTAATTATACCGAAGTTTTTACAGCAGGAGCAGATGCCATCGCCTTATTAGGCGCTGTTTGGAACAGTCCGAAACCGATACAGGTATTTGATAAGATAAATAATAACAATTTTTCACCTAACTAATGGGTAGACAAAAAAATAGACCGATTGTATTGAGCATAGCGGGATTCGATCCTTCGGGTGGTGCAGGTGTTCTGGCGGATATCAAGACTTTTGAACAGCTTGAAGTACAGGGCATGGCTATCATCACGGCAAATACGATACAAACTGAAAATACACTTTCGTATGTAGATTGGCTAGATATCAAGGTGATACGAAGGGGAATTGAAGTGCTGATGCAACGTTATATGATTACCGTCGTGAAAATTGGGATTATAAAAAACGTCGCATTTTTAGAGGATATTTTGACGTGTGTACGTGCATGTAACCCCGGTGTTTTTATTATTTGGGACCCTGTTCTTAAAAGTTCATCGGGGGCGGTATTTTTTCAGGAAGATGGCGGACGTTCCTTAGCTGCTGTTATCAACCATATTGATTTGATTACCCCTAATTTTGATGAATACCAGATCTTAGAACCGTATTTTAAAAATGATTTTTCAAATGCGCTCCTTATAAAAGGAGGGCATCGCGATGATCATACAGGAATGGATGTTTTGAGGCAGGGTACTGCTGTAAGCGAAATTCATCCACATGCGCCGAAAATTTATCCCAAACACGGATCGGGTTGCGTGCTTTCCTCGGCCGTCGCCGCCTATATTGCATGGGGGAATGGGTTGGAAGAAGCATGTCGTAAAGCGAAAGTGTATACAGAACGATTTTTAAACAGTCATTCATCACTATTAGGATTTCATTATGAAAATAAGTAAACTACAATATATATCACAGGGCATAACTGCTAAAGAACAAGCATATAATATTCGGCAAGCATTGGATCATGGTGCTGATTGGATCCAGCTTCGCTGGAAAATGGCTACAGACGAAGAGCGCCTAAAGCTCGCTGAACGAGTAAGACGACAATGCCAGAATTACCAGGCTATCTTTATTATTAATGATAGCATTGCTGTTGCCAAGCAGATTGATGCTGACGGTGTACATCTGGGATTGGATGACGAGGGGATTGAAAAGGCACGAAAAGTTTTAGGACAAGGCAAGATTATCGGCGGCACCGCCAATACGATAACAGATGTTACAAAAAGAATACATGAGGGATGCGATTATATCGGTTTAGGTCCATATCGCGCAACGAACACCAAGGAGAAGCTAAGCCCGATTTTAGGTCTTGAGGGATATCGGAATATAATTCAATATCTAAAAAATCAAGACATACATTATCCGCCAATTTATGCAATCGGAGGCGTTGGCTTAGCCGATATCCAATCGTTGTTAGCGGAAGGAATTTACGGTGTTGCGGTATCTAAGGCCATAGCAGAGAGGCCGACGATTGTTTCTGATTTTAAAAAAATATTGGAATGAAGATATTAACGATAGCAGATAAAACATTTAACTCCAGACTTTTTTTGGGAACAGGGAAATTTGGTAGGTTAGAAGAAATGACGGAAGCCGTCCGCAGTTCCGGATCGGAATTGGTAACTATGGCCTTGAAGCGTGTGGATTTACAGTCGGATTCGGATGATTTGCTACAGGCCTTACAAATTCCCGATATTAATCTATTGCCGAATACCTCGGGTGCGAGGAATGCCGAAGAAGCTATCTTGGCAGCACAGCTGGCTAGAGAGGCCTTAGAAACCAATTGGGTAAAGTTGGAAATCCATCCCGATCCAAGATACTTGCTGCCTGATCCGATAGAAACGCTCAGGGCTACCGAACGGTTAGCAAAGGACGGTTTTGTTGTGATGCCTTATATCCATGCTGATCCTGTATTATGCAAAAGATTAGAAGATGTGGGTACAGCCGTAGTGATGCCGCTGGGTGCCCCGATTGGCAGTAACAAAGGTCTGTTGACCTTAGATTTTTTGGAGATCATTATTGAACAAAGCAACGTTCCCGTAGTCATCGATGCGGGCATCGGTGCGCCTTCGGATGCAGCGAAAGCAATGGAGATTGGAGCGGATGCGGTTCTGGTCAATACAGCTATTGCAGTTGCAAAAGATCCGATGGCGATGGCTGTAGCATTTAAAGAAGCGGTCGTTGCCGGACGAAGGGCTTATGAAGCTGGTCTGGCGGCGTCGAATGCAGTTGCCGTGGCATCAAGCCCTTTGACGGATTTTTTGCTGGATTAAATAACAAAGAAAATGCAATCATTTGAAAATACATTTCATCAATATAGCTGGACTTCCGTTCACGACCGCATCTACAGTGTTGGTAAAACAGATGTACAGCGCAGTCTTCACAAGACTAAAAAAACAATAGATGATTTTTTAGTGCTGTTATCGCCTGCGGCGAATGATTCGCTGGAAGAGATGGCACAGTTGACGCAGCAGCTCACTCAAAAGAGATTTGGAAAAACCATACAACTGTATGCGCCGCTGTATCTGAGCAATGAATGTCAGAATATCTGTACGTATTGTGGTTTTAGTATGGATAACCAGATTAAACGCAGAACCCTGAGCAGTATCGAGATTATGCAAGAGGCCGCCGCGCTGAAAGCCATGGGTGTAAATCATGTCCTCTTAGTCAGCGGCGAAGCGAATAAAACGGTGGGTATAGATTATTTTCTCAAGGCAATAAAGCTGTTACGCCCACTTTTTGCACATATCTCCATCGAAGTGCAACCTTTATCTCGAGAAGAATATGAAGCTTTGCATGAAGCTGGCGTGCACGCCGTGCTTGTGTACCAGGAAACGTACCATGAAGACGTATATAAGCGCTATCACCCGAAAGGTAAAAAATCAAACTTTGCATTCCGCCTGGATACACCCGATAGGATAGGGCAGGCGGGATTACATAAAATAGGCTTGGGCGTTTTGTTGGGTTTAGAAGATTGGCGTGTGGACAGTTTTTTCAACGCCCTGCATATCGACTACCTACAAAAAACGTATTGGCAGACGAAATATTCTGTTTCTTTTCCGCGTCTGCGACCGGCCGAAGGTATTATCGAACCGAACTTTATCATGGAAGATCGGGATTTATTGCAGCTAATCTGTGCCTATAGGATCTGGAACGCAGATTTGGAAATTTCCATTTCTACCCGGGAGCATGAAAAATTCCGAAATCACATCATCTCGCTCGGTGCTACGACGATGAGTGCGGCATCGAAAACTAATCCAGGAGGATATGTAGTGGATCCGCAATCTTTGGAACAGTTCGAAATCAGCGACGAACGTAGTATGGACGAAGTGCGGAAGGTTATTTATCAGGCAGGATATGAGCCGGTTATGAAAGATTGGGATACATATTGGTAAAAAGATAAAATAGATGCAGACAAACGATATATTTAACCGATACAGCAGACAGATATTTATCGAGGAGGTAGGTGTAGAAGGCCAGCGGAAGATTGGCAATGCCAAGGTTCTCGTCGTCGGCGCAGGAGGATTGGGCAGCCCGGTCTTACAGTATTTAGCGGCTGCCGGTATTGGGAAATTGGCGGTTGTTGATTTTGATGAAGTAGAGGTACATAACCTCAATAGGCAGGTTATCCATCGGGAAAATGCAGTTGGGAAATCCAAGACGGAAAGTGCTGCACATTTTGTAAAGGCGCTCAATAGCCAAATTACCTTTGTTCCGGTCTGTCAAAAAATAGACGCCGAAAATGTCCAGGATGTCATCCGTGATTACGATATTGTGGTGGACGGTTCTGATAATTTTACAACGCGCTATATCGTGAATGATGCGTGTGTAACGTTGAATAAACCACTAGTTTACGGTAGCATTTTCGCTTTTGAAGGACAGGTCGCTGTTTTTAATTTTCAGGGGAGCAAAAATCTCCGGGATCTGTTTCCGGAGGCTCCTAATCCCGAAGATGTGCCTAATTGTGATCGGAATGGTGTATTGGGCCCGCTTCCTGGCATCGTTGGTACGATGATGGCCATGCAGGTACTTAAGGTGATTACGGGCTTACCCATAGTGACCAATCAACTAACTATTGTCGATACATTAAACTGGAATTTTATGACAATTACATTTTGATGTCCCCGGATTATGACTTTTAGATGAGACATATTCCATTAATTTTGGCTGCATCAATGAAAAAGTTTTTAATTCGAAGTATGCAGATTCTACTTGTCCTCATTATACTGATCGTTATCGGTGGACTTATATACCTGCGCCATGATCGCTTCGGTGCAAATGCTACCGGGAATCGTCTTGCGCTGATGGAAAGCAAACCCAATTATCAAAACGGTGCGTTTGATAACTTAGAACCTACGCCGGCACTAGCAGAAGGAGTTACTTATCGGGATATTATCAGAGCATTCTTCTTTACCAAAAAGGTACGCAATGTACCGCAGGATTCCATACCTGTCGTCAAAACTGACTTGCACACTCTTCCTGCGGACAGTAACCTTTACGTATGGTTTGGGCATTCCTCGTATTTTATCCAACTCGATGGAAAGAAAATTTTAGTAGACCCTGTATTTAGCAAATACGCTACTCCTATACGTATTAATGTGCGTGCTTTCAATAGTACGTATAACTACACGGTTCAGGATATGCCGGAAATAGATATACTTTTTATTACACATGATCATTGGGATCATTTGGATTACAATACGTTTATGAAGCTTAAGCATAAAGTTAAACATATCGTCACTGGTCTAGGGGTAGGAGCACACTTGGAAAAATGGGGCTATCCAACCCATCAGATTACGGAATTATATTGGGGAGATAGCGTTGAACTTGAAGGTATGCAGATTACTTCCACTACAGCAAGACACTTTTCGGGCCGTACGTTTAAAAGGAATACGACGCTTTGGTCATCATTCGTCCTGAATGGATCTAAAAAGTTATTCTTGGGTGGAGATAGTGGTTATGGTAAGCATTTTAAAAATATTGGGCAGCAATACGGACCATTCGACTTTGCGATTTTGGAAAACGGGCAGTACAATGAAATGTGGCATAATATCCACATGATGCCTGAAGAGGTCGTCACAGCGACACAGGAACTGCAAGCGGCTTATGTAATTCCTGTTCATTCTGCAAAATTTCCACTTGCGAACCACCCTTGGGATGAACCGCTGATCAGAATTACCAAAGCAGCTCAGGAAAGCGATGTGGATGTCATTACTCCACAGATAGGGCAGGTGGTTTATATGGACAGTATTGCATCGAATAGCGCTTGGTGGGAGGGGATTCGGTAGCTTCCGGAAATCTAAGGGATGTTTCCGCTATATTCTAAATGACGGGCGGTTACGAGTAGTTGTCCGATATGTCGTTGTGCGTGTTCCGCTGCATGAAAAAGCAATCCGATCAACGTGGTGGGAATACGTTTCCGACCGAGATATCGGGTATCTCCCAAAGTTAACGGATCCACCTTTTTTAAATATATAATGGATTGATCGATCTGGTTTTGTAAAGTTACCAGAAGACGCGAAAGGGAGGCGCGGGTATCCTGTTGGCCTTCTTTCGAAAGAAAATCAAATTGTTCTTCGGACAAACTGCGCTCGTCAGCGTAGGTAAACATCCGATCGATTACCCCTGTCATGTGTTGAATATGAAAGGCGATATTGGCTAATCCATAAGGACGGATCCAGATATCTTCATCTTTTAGCTTCTGCGTGTACCGGATAGAATCTTCTTGCACTTGAAGTAGCGCATGGGCGACCGGTTGCAATAATGCGGGAACTTCTTCAATTGGTCCGCGCATCCAAACTTCCACTGATGGTTTGTTGTTCATGTTATTATAAGTATTTTTAATACCTCAAGATAGCCATTAAAATTGAACAGCTCACGTATAAAATAAACTAGGATGAAAACACCATATGAAAATATTGTTAACACCAATCACATCGCTTCATTTGTTAGTAGAGAAAATATAGCAGATATCTTGGCGTTAGCGCAACGTGAACATATCGCACCTGCTTCGCAAGATGTAAAACGAAGTTTACTTTTAGCTATCGATGTGCAAAATGATTTTATGGAAGGCATAGGCAGTCTGGGTGTAGCAGGCTCGAAAGGAGATGTACGACGTCTAACGAAATGGATGTACCATAATCTCAAATCGTTGACCGGAGTGATTTGCAGTCTGGATTGCCATTCGATGATGCAAATTTTTCACCCGGTTTGGTGGTTGGATGAGGAGGGGAAGCATCCAGCACCTTTTACAATTATCAGCTATCATGATGTTGTAAACGGAGTCTGGACAGTAGCCAATGGAGAGACGGGACGTTCTTTAGAATACTTGCGTAACCTGGAATTTGAGGGTAAAAAGCAACTTTGCATCTGGCCGTATCATTGCCTAGAGGGTACATCGGGTGCGAAACTCGAGTCCGAGTTTACAAAGATGTTATATTTTCATGCAGCAGCACGTAACGCTAAGCCTAAATTGGTTTATAAAGGACAAAATCCATATACCGAAATGTATGGCATCATCAAAGCGGAATACGACGAGGAACACTTTGTAAACCATACAGTGCTTAACGCCATCCGTGCGTATGATGCTATTTTTATCGCTGGCGAGGCTTCGAGCCACTGCGTGTTAGCTTCTGTGGAACAAATTTTGGAGCATTATGCAACCGATAGATCGATTACGTCGCGTATTACGGTGTTGGAAGACTGTATGTCTCCGATAACGGGTTTTGAAAACAGTACACGACAGCGGTTTGAAGAACTAAAGGATACGTATGGCATTCAGATCAGAAAATCTACGGAAGTAGCGATATGATAAGAATAGCCACAATTTAAATCGTGGCTATTCTGCAAATTTCTATTTCTTTTTTTTCTTTCCTTTTGTTGCTTTTTTTTCTTTTTTATCCAGGACGTCTTCAATCAGCTTTCTTAATTTTTTCTTGAGTCCACCAAGTGGTTTTTCGTCTTTTACCTTTGTCTTCTTATCAACCGTCTTTTTAGACTTTGGCTTGGTCTTTTTGCTGTCTTTCTTCTTTTCCTCTTTATCCTTTTCCTTCTTTTTGCCAGGCTTCACTTGCTCTTTTATTTCACTTTTATAAGATGCCTCTTTAACAAGTTTCTTGGCGTCGGCCGATTTTTGCTTTTTCTGTCCACTTTTTTCAGTTGACGAAGATGTAGAACCCTTTTTTAACTTAGGGGTATCTTTAATTGCACTATCGGTTTTTGGTGCTACGGTCTTTGTTGCAGAAGCTGCTTTTGGCTTGTTAGCGGTAGCTGGCTTAGCGGGTACAGTCTCGCTTGCTACGGTAGCCGCAGGCTTCGCTGCACTATCGGTTTTTGGCACTGCAGTTTTCGTTGCAGAAGTTGCTTTTGGCTTGCTAGCGGTAGCTGGCTTAGCGGGTGTAGCCTTGCTTGCTGCGGTAGCCGCAGGCTTTGCTGCACTATTGGTTTTTGGCGCTGCAGTTTTCGTTGCAGAAGCTGCTTTTGGTTTGCTAGTGGTAGCTGGTTTAGCGGGTGTAGCCGCAGGCTTCGCTGCGCTATCAGTTTTTGGCGCTGCAGTTTTTTTTGCAGAAGCTGTCTTCGGTTTGCTCGCCGTAGCGGGTTTAGCAACGGTGGTCTTATCTACGGTTGCTGTAGGTTTTACCGATGACGCCGCTGTTTCTTTAAGCGGTTCATTCTCCGGATTTGATTTCTTTTCTGTAGCCATGAAGATATGTTTAAATAAACTAAATTATCTGTTTCCGTTCTAAATATAACGAAAACAAATAATTTTTCGTAATTTTGTAAATTATATAATCATGGGGTCGACCGGAATTGACAGGATAGCGATGGTTATGTAAGCATGCAGTGCATTGTTAGTCTAGCACTTTAATCTGAACTTTCAACTTTATAATTGGCGAAGAAAACTACGCCTTAGCTGCTTAAGTTAGACTTAACATAGCTATTTGTCCCGTTAGATCCTGTTCTTTGGTCTAACATCAGGGGCATCGAACTATAGAACTGGCAAGTGTGATGTTGCTAAGCACTTGCGAGATACAGCAACTACGGAGAACGGTATAGGTAAGTTTCTCACCTTCCCTCTCCCGACAACTAAAGAGAAACTAAGCATGTAGAAAGCGTAAATCATACTATGTTTGGACGAGGGTTCGAATCCCTCCGGCTCCACTAAAAGCAAGAAAAGGGCAATTTTGGCCCTTTTTGCAATTAGATATTATATCGTGGCAATTACGTGGCACTTTTCATTTCCAAACTGGAAAAATCGGTTTTGATGAGAGTAAAATCGTACAGGTTCGAAGCCACCCATCTCCAAGAAATGGATGTACAATGTATGTTTTAGTTTCATGTCAGCGCAATTTTATCTTTTTCGATTGTACTCGTTTTCATAAATGCCGATTCGGCAGTTTCGTCATACGCTATTTCCATCCTGTCTATAATTTTATTTATTGACTGTAATCAAGTATGTGAACAGCTCATAGTCGCCACTTTGATAGGCTACCACAACAGATAGGATGAATAGATTTTTCATTTTGCTATTTTTAAAATCAGTTCTTGCTCTTTTCTTACTATAATGTAAGTGTTTTCCATTGTATGTTGTCCGGAATAATCGCTGTAATCAAAATTCAAATACAATACTCCGTCTCTTAAGCGCCATTTTGAGTTGGTAATTTTTAAATTCTGAATAGCTGATCTACCATCTCCAAATTCCTGTTTGAAATCTTCATTTTTTGTATTGCTAAAAGTCAATGTGCTTCCTTTGATCTTTTTATCCGCTCGGGTGTTTCATTAAAGTCTTCTCTCACTTCCAGCTCAAATCCATATCAGTTCTTTTGACGGCTTTCAGCCGGACTATCGTAGTATCATTTTCAATAAAGTTATATCTGACTTTTTCGCCAGCCTGTCGCCTGACGGATGGAATAGTGTCTGTTTCATATCCTTCTTTTATAAATACCAATGTGCCCAGCCAATCGGGGCTTCGGTCTAATTTAAAATATCCTGTTTGATCTGTCCAGGTCTGTTTCACCTTCCTGTTCTCCTCCATTACGGTTACGCCTTCAAGAGATTTGCCGTTTTCGTCCATGACCTTTCCCTGGTAAAAGTTATTTGCTGTTTTACAGGATAATAGAGTCAATAGTAAGGTGTAAAACATATATTTCATTGAATGCTCTTTTTACTTGTCCGTTATTTTTACCTTATAATATTCATATTCATTGCCATCGTCCTTGTATTCGGCGACCAATCCAAAATAAAGTGTATGATCATCTGTCCAAAATTCCTTTTCTATCACACAGAGCCATTTGCCGGTTTTCTTTTCAAAGATTTCATTTAACCCGGCTATTTTTTGAAACTTACCCCTTTGCTTTTTCTGGATGAAATGTTCAAAACATTGTTGTCCTTCAAAAACCCTGTTCAATCTGTATTCACCACGTGGAGATACTGTTGCAGTACCTGGATTACCGGCATCATAGGTACTTTGCCCTGTGCCTAAATTAAAACTTACATCGGTAGTATGTCCGCCTTCTAAGAGCAGGATGTCATCAGCCGGAAAATAAGCCACAAAGGAACATTCCCGCAACTGTTCCTCGTCTTCAACCAAAGCGCCGTTCCTGAAATTTATTTTATTGATACCCAGATAGCCGTCCGCTTCGTAAAAATCTACAATGCCGGCCAATTGTTTTTGTACGGTCTTGTAATCAATGACTTTTTCTGCAGGTTTGCTGAACTTCTCCTGTTGTTTGGCGGAAGAGAACTGATCCTTATTTATTTTTTCAATTTCTATATTAATGATGGGTGGATCAGGTTTAACAACAGTAACGTTTTCTTTCTTGCTTGGTTCGATAATTTCTGTTGATTGCTTATCCTGATTGTTTTTTAGATTCTGCTCACAGGAAATCAGACCAATAAATAATAACGCTAATATCGAGTTACTTTTAGAAGATACAATTTTCATTTTCGGAATGTTGTTAAATATATAGTGTTTATAAAAGTTGAAAAATTTCGTTTTTCGTATACAAGCCTATTAACATTTTTGATCAATGTAGAAAGTACTGCTAAAGGCATGCCAAATAATCTATTACAAGCTGGGTAGAGATCTTGTTCATCTCACAGAAATGGAATATCTCCCTGATGTCGTACTTAGCGTGAAATACAGCTATGCATCAAAATGGTTAATTGAAAGATTGACCGACTAATCCTTCAATTCGTCCGCTCAAAACCTTTATTTGAAAATTGCTATGGCAACGACCTTCCGACGATTTACATCACATGTCCGAATCCTCAGTTACCCATTATGAAAGAAAGTAGAAATGACGACGTGAAAAAATTCAATTATTAATTGAACCTTGCCCGAAATTCCGAAGGTGTTTGAAGGTAGAAAGCGAAAAATCAACCCGATGATCCAAATTACGGATATTTGTAGCCGAATACATGGTATTAAATTATGATTTGTCACTTAAAGTTGCCAAATGTTAATATGGAAAACAATGCATCGCTAATATTGATCGATTGTGACCATAGTGAAATCCAGTTTTTAGCGAATCGATCAGCAGTAAAAAAAGCATTGGAAAAAAATCGGACGACCATTTTCGAAGGTAATCTGATAAAAACCTGCGTCTCCCAACATAATGCGATAAACATGAGGTGCAAATACTCTATCTACATCAATGAAACGCCCGAATTTTCGGATAAAATCATTTTCAGCATACGCGCAATCAATGATTTCTTTTCCCACTATCCACGCGTTATCCTTTGTAAGAGCTAGGCTAAAAACGCTTCCTGCTATCTTCTCTTCATTGTACTTCTCGAAAGCTAAGACAACGTCTTTGTCTAGGTAAAAATGCAACGGCTCCCACCCGCACTCGGGGGCGTCCGGGATACTCTTCGCATATTTAAGGCCAATCTGCTGCGCCTGTCGATCCGATATTCTTCCGTCATGCAATATTGTCCCACGAATCCGATAGTGCGCGTCTAACCTGATCCATTCCTGAAGGTATGTGCTATGATCAGGTTTCAACCCAATCTGTTCGGCCAGCAGTAATTCCTGTTCTATATCGATCCGAGGATTTTTTTGTCCTGCCCGATGATACACCTCTTCATACAAACGCAGCGTTTGTGGTAAATGCTTATGGTTATTTTTCCATGCAATCTCCCGAAGCCGTCCTACGAAGATCAGCTCCCGTTGTAAATCTTTGCCTTCTACAGCCTTGTAAGCTTGCCATACATCCTCATATTTAAGCTCTACACCCAGATATTTGGCCTGTATATATTTCGGTTCCCGGTGTCGTGTGTCACCAAAATATACCCATCCATCTTCATATAATGGCCAGTAATCGAAGAATGCCATTTCGTTAATAGCCACCTTGCCCACTATGTTGCATTCGATCGATGGTCCGCTTCGCACACGCAGCTCCGCAACCTGTACATACCGATGTGGAGACTGAAAACCCTCTTTGCCACGGTAAAAATATTCCGAAGGTTCGCCGTAGTATTTACTGGCGAATAGCCGACCGACCAGTGGTTGCCGTTCGATAAAGCCGATATCGCCGTTTGAAACCATTACGTGATAGTATGAAGTCGTAGAATCAAGTACGATAATGGCTGCATGGGTTGCAAATACCCCCAAACGCTGTGAGCGCTCACTAGCATCGGAGTAGAGGTATCCCCATGCCGAAGTATATATATAATCATCCCAAGAGACTTTTTTTTCCTGTGCTTGGACGGTAAGGCCGAAAAAGGAAGGTAATATAATAAGTATTAAGACGTGAAATAACGACCTATTGACCATTCGTTTTTTGAATATGATACGAATTATGAAAGTGCAGAGGAAAAAACCGATCTGGTATACGCAAACCAACGAACCTATAGTAAAAAGTAAACCGTGGTATCCTAAAGATTCCAAAAAGAGGTAATTCGTGAGACTATACGTAAATAGCGTACTCAGTATGCCCGCCGCCGTTCCACAAGCTACAAAAGACCAGCTTTGCCCCCTTATTTTACGATCTCCTATCACGAAAATGGCAATAATATAAGGTATAATCAAGAAAACGCATAATAACGTATTGCTGGCCAGTTGCGTACCTACATGGAGCGCAATATCAGTAGAAATGTGCATGTGGTTCTCCTCGTTTATTGCTACGATATAAACTAAAGTCAATGCGACAATAGCTGAAACTAGCGCATACAGGAACATATCCGCCTTTTCTGCCTTATGTTCTTTTATGATGCACTGGCTATGCGATAGTCGACGTAACATTAGGCGATAAGCGAAACGGCTTAAGGTAAATGAAATCAAGGTGGCCAACAAAAGAAAACCATTGATCAGGATTGTACTCGCAAATTCCGAAAGTGTGCCGAAGGGTCTGTTGTCCCCAAAGATAAATGGTGTTAATCCGTAGTAAGAGATGAGAAAGAATAATCGGCCAGCCGTAATTCTTATCAGAAACAAAAGGCTACCAAACCCTATTAGCTGCTTATTTGTAGTCAGCTTTAATGTTCCTTTCTTCAGCGAACGTTGTACACAAACGTAAAGAACCAGCCATTCGACAAGCATACCCAGTACATCCGGAATAATCCATTTAGGTATAAAACTATAGTTAGCTCCCATTTCTGATGACGAAAGCAGTATTTCACCCAGCATATATACATTATCCAGTATATATCCTATTAAGAGGATGAAAGGTGCTGCCAGCGCGCTGTTGTTTTTGATATTGAGCTTTTGCATTACCCTCAAAAGTATAGATACTTGTGGACCAATACAATCCCTTTTTTCCGGTATTTCTAACATTCCGCTTCAAAACTACCGGAATTTAGGGATAGCATGTTTTGGGATAATAGGCTATTTTTGAACAAACATACTACGAGATGAAACTTCTGTTATCTATAACTCTATTTTTATCCGTTTGCTTGGGGTTTTCTCAAGAACAACAAGTGGTAAGCTCTGTAGCATTCGGCGATTATCTGTCTCCCCTGGTAAAAATAAAAAAACAAGGCCGGGACTATTATTTTCATCCTTTTGCCGGACATACGATAGATAAAGTAGAAGAGCATGCTGCAGATCTATTTGTGGTCATTAAAGACGGGTCGTACGGTGTGTTGAAAGAAGATGGAAACCTCATCGTTCCTTTTGTATACGACAACATCAAGCTGCATGCCGAGTACGACGGGCAATGGTATGAAGGCATTCCTTACAAATATAAATTCATCATTTTAAAAAAGAATGGTAAGGTAGGAGCCGCGAATGAAAACGGCAATATTGTCGTACCGCTCCAGTATCAGGACGCCGAGCCCATCAATAAAAATGTGATCGCCATTGCTGAAGATAATCTTTGGGGCTGGGTATCTGCCCTGGACGGCACCACACTGCAGCAACCAGCCTACGAATACGTGAGTGATTTTTTTAACGACGAGTATGTGGAAGTTAGGAATGGCGAGCTTGCAGGACTGGCGCTTAATAGTGGCGAGCTGATTGTCCCGGTAGAATACGACGGATTCATGCGTTTTCTTCCAAACGGCAAGAACACGCTATTTGAAGGGATTAAAGAAAAGAAGTCTTTTTTATTCAATACATCGGGCAAATTAATATCCTACGGGCATTCGAACTATAAATCGATAGCAGATTCGGATCAGCTGATTTTTAAAGAAAACGACCGATATGGGATACTCGATCCGGAGAAACAACAAGTTGTGGCTGCTCCGGAGTTCGAGATTATAAACGATTTCATACGAGGACTGGCTACGGCAAAGAAAAACGGTAAATATGGCGTAATAGATACCAACGGAAAAGCCGTAACCAGTTTTGAATACGATGAAGTTCGCTTTTTATCGGCGGCAGGCCATAGCAAGTCCTATTCGGCGCCCGTAATCTCGATGACGGCACCAAAGCCGAGTCACAATCAGGACGAGAAGCTTAAAGCGCGCTTGCAACACGAGGTCGAGATGGAACAGCAGCCTTACGTCATCGAGATAAAGAACGGGCAATCGATAGGCGTAGCAGATTGGCAAGGTAAGATCTTCATTGCCCCGGATAAATATCAGGCGGTACGGCCAGTATATTACATGGGCAGCACATTTTTTGAAGTGACGCGAAATGGTAAGTTCGGAATGCTGGATGAAAAGGGGGCGGAGATGGTACCCCCACAGTATGAACACGACCGGTCTTATCAGTTTTCCGCCAATGCAGTAGAATATGAGTATGGCATTTATGGTAGGTTTATTCCACTATCCCGGACAACACAGGCAGATATCACGGGTTTTGATGTAGGATTGTTCGATCTTAAATTAAAGAAGACCGTGATCCAACCAGCCCAGCAGACCATCACGATATTAACGAGCGAATGGATAAAAATCCGAAAGACGCTTCCGGATTATAAATATGAGTTGTACGTCTACGATATCAAGCAGGAAAAACCGATTCCGCTCCCTTCCGACGTGGTAGACTTCGAAATGATCAACAATCGATTTTTGATGCAACAATTGAGGGACGATACGTACCGTCTCACAGATCTGAATGGAAAAAAAGTGTATGATAACCCGCAATGGAGCAGGTTGGGATCTTACCACCTGATTCGGTTTCCGCACGTTAAAGATCTCCGAAACGGCGAGTTTTACCATGGCCTCAAGAAAGTGTATGCCGATGAAGGTAACCTTTTTATCGACGAAAAGGGGATAGAAAAACGCTTCGAGGGCATCGATCAGGTCGATGATTTTTACGAAGGCGTGGCATTAGCAGCTCAAAAAGTGGCGAATGAGGAAGGCAGTTCACGAAACAGATATCTATATGGAGTAGTAGATCTAAAAGGAAACCCTATACTGCCTTTTGAATATGATGAAGTGACGGCGGCAAACGGCAACTCGGAACTGTTACAGGTGCGCAAAGGAGAGCTGTTCGGACTGGTCCGTCGAGACGGGACGCAGGTACTGCCTGCGGTTTATAACTACGTGGAGTCGGTTTTCGACTATCCTAATAGGATTGTAGCCAAAAACGAAAAGTACGGCTTGGTCGATAGCTTGGGCAAAGTGCTGATAGAGCCCATGTATGACGACATACGTAGAAACAGCTACGGTACCGATAAGACATGGCCTCTTCTTGTTCAAGATGGCGAGTGGTATTATTTTGTAGACAGTAACGGACAAAAATCAACTATTAAATCTAAACAGAAACACTATTAGTATGCACGCTTTTCAAATAACCTGTCTATTGCTCGGACTAAGTATATCTGTTGCTAGTGGGCAGGTGGTGTACACGACCCCGCAGGAAAGTACAAATACGATCCTACAACCGTTTGACGGTGGCCTGGCGCGGATACAGGAAAATAATCAGATCGTATACATCAACCGCAAGGGAGAAAAATTGATAATCTCCGAGACTAATGGCGTCATCGTAAACGATCCTGCTGCGATCAAGGCGTACGAGGAGGAGCAAAAAAACGGAAAAGGGTTGCCTAAAAATGTGCTGAAGTACCATGCTGATAGCGGATGCGGCGTGCTATCCCCGACCGGCGAGGTGTTGCTTGTGGCGGCTTATGACGAGGTCGATATCAAATTCCAACAATTCTGGAAGCTCAAGAAAGATAATAAGATAAGCATGTATCTGCCAGACAATACCGTACTGCCGTTTTTTGAGGATATGGGTTATCTGGATGGCGAGTATTTCGATGTCATGCAGGGCGGTAAGTGGTATTTATACCATAAAACCCGACAGAAAATAGTCAGCGGTGCTTACGACAAATTTGATTACTGCGGTGGCTGTTCCATTCCTCCGCGGTACGTATATGCCCAGAAAGGCGGCAAATGGGGCATTATCGACTGGCAGGAGAATGTCCTGATACCGTTTCAGTACGATCATACCCATCATGGTATGCGGGGCGACAACTGGGTCACCTCGTTTTCTAAAGACGGTCATGCGGTCGCGGTAAATATATCCACTCAGGAGGAGTTTTTAAGGGGAGAGGTTATGATGGGCTTGCTCGTAACCACGAAGGAAGGCAAACAGGGGGCATACGGGCAGGATGGGACACTGGTCGTGCCTTTCGAATATGATAACATCACGCCTCCGAATGCCAATCATTACCAGGGCTACCGGGGCAATTATCTGCTTACAACCAAACAGCGTAAGACCGGTGTCATTGATCTTGGCGGTAACGTCATCATCCCCAATGAATACGATGAGCTGATGATATACGATGATTATTTTGTAGGTCGCAAAAACAACATATCCTATCTATTAAATAAAAAACACAAAGTATTTTTTGAGATAGAAAATGGTCAGATAGCTCATTTGTCCGAGACGTTTTACTCCTCGGGAAGTAACGGGATTAATGTATTTAAGTTCCATACAAATGCTTTATATGGATTATATTTTGCAGATTCCGGAAAGACAATATCACCACAATTCTACGAGGTGGAAAGAGCAGATTACGCATTCGATGGTCGGGAAGACCTACCTTACATCCGTGCAGAAAAGCAGGGCGTTTTCAACCTCTTTGATCACAATGGAGAGCCGATTGTTCCGGGCGAATACCAGGCCATATCTGCAGAACGATCTTTTCCGTCATCGTTTATTAAAGTAAAGCGCGACGAACTGACAGGTATCTATGATCGCACTCATCAACGCGAAATTATACCTATCCAATATCGTGATGTAGAGGTTCTGGATAGTCTATGTGGACTCATCATAGCCAAAGACGGCGACTACGATAGCCAACTTATTCATCTTTATGATTTTACAGGCAGCCGACTGATCGATGAAGATTTAAAACAAATCTATCCTGTTACGGATGACACATACCTCATGCAGTATACCGAGGACGGCACTTTCGCCTTGTATCATGGCAAATACCGTACAGTATATAATCTGCCGTACAAAGCGGTTTACGATGTAGGTTCGGACAAAGCGATCTTGGTATCAGATGATTCAAAAACGGGAAAGCTCTATGATATACTGCTATTGGAGGAGTTGTCGGCTACGTATGATATAAGTAATTTCACCTATCGGGATAGGTATGATGACACCGGCGAACAAACTACCCCACGTAAATACCCAATACTCCATCGCTTTATCAATAAAATGGCCATTATAGAAGGCGAACAGGGGGTAGGATATATTAACGAACAGGGCAACGTTATTTTAGAGCCTACATTTGCCAAAGCCGACCCGTTTTCTGCTTCCGGTATCGGATTAGTGGCCAATTATACAGGAGGGTATTATAGACAGATGCGTGCGGGGTATGTTGACACCACCGGTAACTTTATATTCTCCATGGAGGATACGGAAAATCTGGGGGCACTGTTGCCGCACGAGATGATCATGAACGAATTTGTACTCTTGTTCAATACGAAAAACAACAATTGGAATATGGGGCTGGGAAATGTCCGTACGCGGGAGATTGTGATCCCGATCGAATATAGCTTCATTCGTGGTACATTTGACCAAGTGTATTTTTTGTTGCAACAGGGTGATAAGTGGGGGATTGCGGACCGCACTGGTGCGATTATTCTTCCTGCAGTGTATGATGGTATTAAGATTAGCGATGCACTTTTTCGAGGTAGTAAGCCTCAGGATCTATTTCCGGTTCTTATTTCGGAAGGCGGTAAATGGAAATATATGAATGAAGGCGGAACCTATTTGCCGGTAGTTGGCGATTACATTTATGATTAGCTAAGCTATACTATTACACATATCTGCTTCGCTCTTCCTTTATACTTTCTTCGCCCATTGACCGTGTTTTTTAAGGTATTTTACCGTGTAGTTACCGAGCCGCGCACGGTAATTACACGTTGGTGACACGGTAAATATACGGTAAATTGGCGAACAGAGTCCGAATAGAGTCCGAACAGATAGCGAAGGTTCTCCGAACAGGAAGTGAACCGGATAGCGATTTATTTCTCATCCACACCAATTTCAAAATCTTTTCGAACTGCACGCAAAGAAACAAATATGTTTCAGCGTAAATTGAGGTGTAATGAAAGAAGCCCAATTTTTATTGGACTTCTTTCTATATATACATTTGCGGTATTATTTTTTATGGCCAAATTCGCCATCCGCTTTTATCCCTACTTCGTCACTGATCATGGGCGCAGGGAATTTAGATCCTAAGCCGAAATCAGACCGCTTGATCTCACCTGTAATTTGGATACCCGCTACAGGAGCACCGTCAGCATTTGGATTTTGTGTAGTTCCCCGATGTTTCATCGTCATGGTAACAGGTTTCGTAACACCTAATAAGGTGAGATCTCCTTTAAGCGTATACGTATCTTGCCCAGATTTTTCAATAGAAGTGCTTTTAAACGTCATCGTAGGATGTTTTTCAGCATCGAAGAAATCAGCACTTTTTAAATGGTTATCCCTAGGTTCTACTCTCGTGTCTATCGAATTTGTCTGTACAGTCAATTCGATAATAGCATCACTAAAATCTTCTTTAGCCGAAACGATAGATACATCGTACGCGTTAAAATGACCGGGAACATCCGCGATTCCCAAGTGTGTGACCGTAAAGCCTAATTTAGAATGGTACGGGTCTGCCGTCCAAGTTGTCTGGGCAAACAATCCTATCGAAACGAATAGGAATGCGAAAAATAAAGTTAACTTTTTCATTTTATTGATGTTTTTAAATAATTAATTCTTATTGTATCTCCATTGGAACTTCCATTAATAATATCTCTGCATCTGCAGTAGCTTCAAGCGTGAATCTTTCAGTCTCCCACAGTCCGTAACCATCACGTTTGTCTAAAACTTGGTCACCAATCCTCACACTACCGTTAAGAACAAAAATGTATACGCCATTGTTTGCCGGGTCCTTGAGCGTATATTCCGTGCTATTTCCATTCTCGAGCAGGCCAATATGAAACCAGGCATGTTGATGTATCCATACGCCTTGTTCTTCTGGGTTTGGAGAAAGGATTTGTTCTAGCTGATTGGGCTGTTGTTGGTAGTGTAACTTGGCTTGATCGTAGCGTGGATCAACGTTACGTTTATTTGGAAAAACCCAGATTTGAAGGAATTCGGTAGCCTCATTGGACATGTTGTTGAACTCCGAATGGTAAATACCTGTACCGGCACTCATTACCTGGATTTCGCCGGGCTTGATGATGCCCTCATTCCCCATATTGTCGCGGTGCTTCAGTTCCCCTTTCAATGGAATGGAAATTATTTCCATGTTATTATGGGGGTGTTCACCAAACCCTTGGCCACCGTCAACCCGGTCATCATTTAGCACACGCAGGGCACCAAAATGTACACGATCGGGATTATGATACGAAGCAAAACTAAAAGTATGGAAGCTTCTCAGCCATCCATGGTCTGCTTTTCCTCGGGAATCTGCTTTGTGTAAAATTGATTTTGCCATAACTTTATTGTTTGATAACACAAAGTTATGGCAAGCTTATATCTAATTTATTGATGTATGTTAAGAAATGGATTAACCAGGTATGTTGGTCCTTACTTCCTTGTTATCCCGTTTTCGTTCACTACGGATTATGAGTCGGAGGTCGGAGTTGGCAGAATAGAAAGACCATACCCAGTTTCCCAATAATTTCCACCTGTTACGGAAGCCTGCAATAGGGAAGAGGTGAATCAGTAGCCATGTTAGCCAAGCAAAAAAACCGGTAAAAGAAAACTTTGGTAAGTCGGCGACAGCTTTGTAACGTGCTATAATGGCCATACTTCCTTTATCCACATATGAAAACGGTTTTAGCCGTTGTCCTTGATCTTTTGCGATAATGTTCTTTGCCAATAATATCCCCTGTTGAATAGCCACTTGTGCTAATTGTGGGTGTCCATTTGCAAATTTAGAATCCGTATCTTGAAAACAGATGTCGCCGATGGCAAAAATATTATCGTAGCCTTGCACCGCATTAAATTGGTTTACTAATACACGACGACCTCTTCCAAATTTTTCAACGGGTAATCCTGGTAACTCACGGGCGATGACACCGGAAGTCCAGATCAATGTTTTGGTTTTTATCTCCGCGCCATTAGCTAGGAGAACCGTATCATCTACATAATCTTTCACTGCTGTGTTCAAGGTGATATCAACGCCTAATTTTTCTAGAACTTCAAGCGCTTCTTTCTGAGCCACTGTACTCATTGGCCCTAATAAGGCTGGGCCTGCATCTACCAGGTGGATGGTTGGTTTTAAACCCGCTAATTCTGGGTACTCTTTTTTAACAATACGTTCACTCAGTTCTGCAATCATACCCGATACCTCCACGCCAGATGGTCCGCCACCTGCAACGACGATGTTCATGTACGCCTCTCGGTTAGCGTCATCTTTCCGTTGGATATAATCTTCCAAGTTTAGTAATAACTTATTGCGGATAGCTAGCGCATCCGTGATATTCTTCATCGGAAATGCTTTTTTCTTGACATTCTCCATGCCGAAGAAGTTGGTTTCTGTACCCGTAGCCAACACCAAATAATCGTATGGTATATTGCCTGTATCGGTTTCGATGAGGTTGCTCTCCGCATGGATATTCAATAACTTTCCGAGGTGGAAAGAAAATCCTTGGTGCTTTCTGAACATTTTACGGAAAGGCATGCTGATATTAGATGCTTCGATGAAAGCAGTAGCAGCTTGGTAAATTAACGGGGGAAAGAAGTTGTAATTATTGATATCCACTAAGGTCACTTTGTAGACAGGATTTTTTCCTAAAGATTTGATGAAATTTATACCAGCAAATCCGCCACCTACAACGACGATGTGTTTTTTATTATCTGCCATAATAAGCTGTTCGTTTGTATAAGTATTTACCTAACAGTAGATAGAACAAAGCCTTCTGCTCTTTTGTTTGGGAAATGTGCTGCAAAGATAGAAAATATTACCTCCTTATCGTAATAGCGTTTTTATGCGCATGCAATCCTTCCAGTTCTGCTAATGTCTCCACGGTAGAGCCGATATGGAGCAGGCCGTCACGTGAAATGTGCTGAAACGTGATCTTCTTAACAAAAGAGTCTACCGATACACCTGAATAAGACCGAGCGTAGCCTGAGGTGGGCAGCGTATGGTTGGTTCCAGAAGCGTAGTCCCCTGCGCTTTCGGGTGTGAGGTGTCCTAAAAAAACCGAACCCGCATTGGTAATGCGCGGAAGTAAACTTTTCCATTCGTCTGTTTCCAGTATCAAATGTTCCGGAGCATACCGATTGGAAAAATCGAGCGCCTCATGTAAGTCAGTCACCTCAATGGCATATGAATTTTTAAGAGCCATGTTCGCTATCTCTGCGCGAGGTAGCACGTCGAGTTGCTTCTGAAGTTCGTCGTTAACCCGCTGAATGATATCTGCTGATGTGGCTACAAGAACCGCTTGACTATCGGGGCCGTGTTCTGCCTGCGCCAGCAAGTCGGCGGCAACAAATGTAGGCTGGGCGCTATGATCGGCCACTACCAATACTTCCGAAGGGCCCGCGGGCATATCAATACTAACGTTTACCATGCTCTGCACCATACTTTTTGCTTTGGTGACAAACTGATTTCCCGGGCCAAATATCTTGTCCACCTTCGGTATACTTTCCGTGCCATACGCCATCGCAGCAACGGCTTGTGCACCGCCTACAAGGTATATCTTTTCAATTTTTAGCAGCTGCAAACAGTAGGCGACGAAACCGTTTATCTTTCCAGTTTGTTGCGGCGGTGAACATACCACGATTTCTTTGCAACCGGCAATACGTGCTGGCACGCCGAGCATCAGCAAAGTGCTGGGCAAAACCGCTGATCCTCCAGGGATATATAATCCTACTTTTTCAATGGGGCGTACCTCACGCCAACATGCTACACCGGGCATTGTTTCAACGACCCGCTCTCTACGGAGTTGGCTACTGTGAAATTTATGGATGTTTTGAAAGGCAATTTCCAATGCACGCTGTTGGTCGCGTGTAATGGTTGAGGCCAATGCTTGGATATCCTCTTTTTCTAAATAAAGCTTTTCAAGGGCTACTTTATCGAACTTTAATGCAAGTTCTCGGAGCGATTGATCGCCACGTTGGCGGACATCATCAATGATTTGCGATACAGCGTTTTGAATGGCATGTGTAGCATCGGTATTGCGCGTAACCAATTGTTCGATATCTACTGCGGTTAAACTGTTAAATGAATACTGTTGTAACATTATAGTATTATTTTTTCGATTGGCATGACCACAATACCTTGTGCGCCTGCGGCTTTCAATTTATTGATTTTGTCCCAGAAATCATCTTCGGGAATAACGGTGTGAACGGCGACCCAACCTTCTTCTGCAAGAGGGACGACTGTTGGACTTTTTACACCCGGCAACAACGCTGTTATTTGCGGTAGGTTATTTTTTTCCACATTTAATACAACGTATTTCGTTTCTTTCGCACGTAATACAGACTGTACGCGTTGCAACAGCTCACAAAGAATAGGATTTTCTGTCAAGCCCTCACGACCTATAAGAATAGCTTCGGAACGGCGTACATCTGCAAAGGGTTTAAGCCCGTTGCTTTTTAGCGTGCCCCCGGTAGAAACAATATCGCAGATGGCGTCACTTAAACCTAAACCGGGCGCTATCTCTACAGAACCCGAAATTTGCCGTATCTCAGCTGATAGATTATGTTCGGCCAAAAACTCCTGCAGAATGTTAGGGTAGGTGGTCGCTATCGCTTTGCCTTGTAGATCTTTGAGTTCCTGTATATCGGAGTCTTTAGGAATTCCGATCTTTAATGTACAACGACCAAAACCGAGCCTTTGCAAATACGTCACCTTCTCTTGAGATTCATCAATAACGTTCTCTCCGACAATACCTAAATCTGCAATACCTTGGGCAACATATCCGGGAATATCATCATCGCGTAGGAACAATATTTCAAGGTTGAAATTATTGACCGTGGTGATCAGGGAACTTTTATAGTTTTCAAAATCAAGTCCACAATTTTTAAGCAACTGAACTGATTTTTCATTTAATCTACCCGATTTTTGGATAGCGATTTTAAGATTCTTCAAAATGTAGGATTTTTAATGTTTATTACTATTAATAAAAGAAAGATAACTCGGGGTTTTTGCTTCACGTAGAAACACATTACATTACATATCGCCAAAATGGCGATGATGGAAATGGATGTGATGTGTAAACAAATAAGTCATTTTTATTAATAATGCAACAAAAATATACTTTTGTTGTGTGTTTTGCAAATAATTATTTAATGATCCTTTTTATTTTATTGGATTTCTTTATTAGTTTATGTAATCCTTCGTAATCTTCTTTATCTAATTTTGTATATAGATTTTGCAGTTGTTTAATATGCTCTTCCAATACTTCTAATACATTCTCACGGTTTTGTTTAAAGATAGGCGTCCACATGTCGGGAGATGATTTTGCCAGACGAACAGTGGATTCGAATCCAGAGCCTGCAAGTTCAAAAATACGTCCCTGTGATTTTTCTTTTTCCAAAACAGTCAATGCAAGTGCGAAAGAAGTAAGGTGGGAGATATGCGATACATAAGCCGTATGCATGTCGTGTTCCTCGGCGGTCATGAATGTTGTTTTCATTTCCAGTTGTTCCGTCAGCGCATCGGCTAGCTCAAAAGCGTCTTCATCTGTTTTGAATGCTTCCACATACACCATCACCTTATCTTTATATAGATTGGGAATGGCGGCTTCCGGTCCCGAATATTCTGTACCCGCCATCGGGTGGGCTGCGATATACCGCCCACGGTTAGGATGATCTGCTATCAAACGTAAAATGTTTGTTTTTGTAGATCCCATGTCAATAACCACTTGATTGGTCACCTTGTCTAAAATGCTTGGTAGCATGTGCATGATCGCATCTACAGGTACAGTCAAGACAATAATTCGGCTGGATGCAATAGCGTCATCTAGTGATTGGATTTCATCAACGAGTCCCAGCTGCAAAGCTTTTTTTGCGTTGGCCTCGTTCTTCTCTACACCGATTATCTTTTTCGCGAATTGGGTTTCTTTTAAACGGATGCCGATAGACCCGCCAATTAATCCAACGCCGACAATAGTTATGTTCATTTTTTGTGATTCCAATTTTTAATTCCTAATGCTTATTCTTTGTTCCGGATGCTTTTATCCGTTCGATAGCTTGATCGAATACTTCCTCTTTTGCACACAGGCTGATACGGATATACTGTTCGCCTGCGCTACCGAATATTCCGCCAGGTGTAATGAATACATGTGATTGATGCAGGATATCATCACTTAATGTATATCCGTCTGTATACTTGCCGGGAACTTTTGCCCAAACGAAAAGTCCGACTTGAGCACGATTATAGTCACATGCCAATATATCCATGATATGAAAAACCTTTTCCCGTCTTTTTGCATAAACAGCATTAAGTTCGGAATACCAGGAGGGATCCAGTCGGAGCGCCGTTGCCGCAGCCAATTGGAGTGGTAGAAACATCCCCGAATCCATATTGCTTTTAAAACGCAAGATTTCGTTGATACGGCTTTCGTCAGCTATCAGCATGCCAATGCGCCAACCCGCCATATTAGATGATTTGCTCAAAGAGTTCAGTTCAATAGCAACGTCTTTCGCTCCTGGCACAGCCATTAAGCTGAGCGGCTTATCATTTAATATGAAGCTGTAAGGATTGTCGTGGCAAATCAATATATTATGTTTCTTGCCGAAAGCTACAACTCGTTCAAACAATTCCATAGTAGCGGATGCTCCGGTAGGCATATGAGGATAGTTAATCCACATCATTTTCACTTTACTTAAATCGCTTTTTTCCAGCGTCTCAAAATCAGGTTGCCAATTATTTTCGGCAATTAATTCGTAAGAGATTGCTGTCGCGCCGCTTACTCTTACCGCGCTTGTATAAGCCGGATAGCCTGGATTGGGGATCAATACCTCATCACCTTCTTGTAAATACGTCATACAGATATGCACGATGCCTTCTTTTGAACCAATAAGGGGGAGGATCTCTGTTTGCGGGTTTAAATTTACACTATAATAGCGTTGATACCAATCGGCCATAGCTTCTCGAAGAATCGCGGCTCCTCTATAACTTTGATAGCCGTGTGTATGGTTTTTACTTGCTTCTTCGCTTAAAACACGTAGTACATCTGGATGTGGCGGCAGATCGGGACTCCCGATACCTAAGTTAATCACCTGTGCCCCGTGCTTATTCATCTCGTCAATTTCCCGCAACTTTTTGGAGAAGTAATACTCCTCTGTATGTTGTAGTCTATGGGCAACTTCTATGTGCATATTAATAAATTTGAAATTTAGCGCCTAAATTACAGATTTAATGCAATAAAGAATCGCATTTAATAGGAAAATATCAAAACATTGCAACAATAGGGTTATGTTGATGCTTTTAGATTAGGTAAAACGTATTTGTTTGTTACTTTTGTAGTCTTAATATAGTACATGAAGACATACTTTAGACTGTTATCTTTTGCAAAACCTATCGGGAAATATGCTGTTCCTTATATTATCTGTACCATTATTACGGTGGTTTTCGGTACACTTAACCTTGCTTTATTAGCTCCGTTATTGCAGGTATTGTTTAAAGGGACAGGCAATGTGGATGTGAATCCTGCAGATACCCCGATAAAGCCAGATGGCTACGATATGGGAGATTGGTTTATGTATTTGGCGGATAAATTGTATTATGATATTGGCCCGTACGAAGCCTTAAAATATGTCTGTATCGTTATTGTCACATCTGTATTTATCAGTAATCTATTTCGTTACCTGTCACAGCGGGTAATGGAAAATTTGCGAATCCATACACTTTTAAATTTACGTAAGGCGGTCTTCAATAATGTGATGGATCTCCACGTAGGTTTTTTTACAAACAGCAGGAAAGGGGACGTGATGTCAAAAATAGCATCGGATGTACAAGTGGTACAGTTTTCTGTAACATCGACCTTGCAAGTTGCTTTTAAAGAGCCCTTACAGCTTATTGCGTATATAGTGGTTCTATTCAGTTTTTCTGCTAAATTGACCCTATTTTCAATAGCGGTTATTCCCGTTTCAGCCTTTTTAATCTCTTTAATTGTGAAAAGATTGCGTGAACAGGCCCGGGAAGCGCAGCAGTCTTACGCGAACATGATTTCGTATTTGGACGAGGCACTTTCAGGCGTGAAAATCATCAAAGCATTTAACGCTATTCCATTTGTCAAAGACCGTTTTAACGGGGAAAGTGAGCATTATTCGAAGATACTGCGGAGAATGGTGCGTAGACAGCAAATGAGTTCACCTGTTTCCGAATTGCTTGGTGTAGTGATGGTGGCGGTTATTTTATTGTATGGAGGGAATTTAGTCCTAACCGGACAGGGGGAGTTGTCCGCATCTGAGTTTATAGCTTATATCGGTATTTTCTCACAAGTGATGCGTCCGGCGAAAGCTTTGACAGAATCTTTTTCAAGTATCCACAATGGTATCGCAGCGGGCGAACGTGTATTGGAACTTATCGATGAACGTAACGCAGTAATCGATAAACCTGATGCAAGGCCGGTACATGGTTTTAACCATGAGATAGCGTTTAAAGATGTGAATTTTGCGTATGGTGAAAAACAGATTTTGCGTAATATTAATATCGAGATACCGAAGGGCAAAACAATTGCTTTGGTTGGGCCGTCCGGAGGTGGGAAATCGACGTTGGTTGATTTGATTCCGAGGTTTATGGACGTGACCGGAGGGGCTATCGTGGTAGATGGCGTCGATGTGCGTGACCTTCAACAGGAATCGTTACGGACATTGATCGGCACTGTCAATCAGGAAACGGTATTGTTCAACGATACCATATTTAATAACATTGCTTTTGCTCAACCGAGCGCGACAATGGAAGAAGTGGAACATGCAGCACGCATTGCGAATGCGCACGATTTCATCTTGAAAACAGAAAATGGTTACGAAACAAATATCGGTGACCGTGGAGCTAAATTATCCGGCGGTCAGCGGCAACGTATATGTATCGCCCGGGCGGTACTGCGGAATCCTCCGATTATGTTATTGGACGAGGCAACCTCTGCATTAGATACGGAATCAGAAAAATTAGTGCAGGACTCGCTCTATAAACTGATGGAGAATAGAACAACTGTGGTTATTGCCCACCGTTTAAGTACGATTCAAAATGCAGATAATATTGTAGTGATTGAAAATGGACAGGTTGTGGAACAGGGTAACCATCACGATCTCATTGCAAAAGACGGGCTATATAAACGGTTGATTGATATGCAGCAATTTATTGATTAGTTTTTTAACTTCTTTTTCCCCGTGAAAAAGAAGCAAAAACCTCGTCACTTCGAATGTTTTACATTTGGAATAGTACTAAGGATGAATTTGTACAGTTGTAAAACATTCGGATGCGACTGTTAATGTTAAGAGGGGGATTGTGCAATTGTATTATCTCATCCTTAACCTTTCAATGCCACATATAAAATTTTGAAATATGTAGAAATTTGATGGATGCACTATCCACCCCATCAAAATTTTAAAGTGGCGAGTTTTTTTGTATACTTTTTTGCGGTAAAAAAAGTATAAAACAATAAATTTGTTTAGGAGGCAGAAATGAACGCAACGGAGAAACTTAATTTTTTAATTCAAGATAACAACTTAGATACCGAATTAAAACATATCGCCCAAAAGGTGCTTCAAAGTGAGCGGGTGAGTTTTGAGGAAGGAGTTCTATTATATGAACGCGGAGAACTGGGTTATTTAGGTGTACTAGCTAACTATATCCGTGAAAAAAACCACGGCGACTATACCTACTTCAACAGAAATTTTCACATCGAACCGACCAACGTATGTGTATACGATTGTAAGTTTTGTGCCTATTCCCGTTTGATCAAGGAAAGGGAACAAGGATGGGAAATGGATGTCTCAGGTATGATGGACGTCGTAAAAAAGTACGACGATGAACCTGTTACCGAGGTACATATTACAGGTGGTGTCGTGCCGAAGCAGAACTTAGATTTCTATGCTGACTTTTTTCGGCAGTGCAAAGCACATCGTCCTGATTTACATATCAAAGGACTTACTCCGGTAGAGTATTACTACATATTCAAGAAAGCAAAAATGAGCCACTACGATGGCTTAAAATATCTACAAGAATGTGGACTTGACTCGATGCCGGGAGGTGGGGCGGAAATTTTCCACCCGGAAGTCCGTGAGAAAATAGCAGGTGACAAGTGTACGGCTGAACAATGGTTGGATATTCATGAGCAAGCGCATAGTTTAGGAATGCGTACTAACGCTACGATGTTGTATGGGCATATCGAAGAATTTTGGCATCGTGTAGACCACATGGAGCGATTACGTGAATTGCAGGACAAGACTGGAGGTTTCCAGGCATTTATCCCGTTAAAGTTCCGTAATCAAGGTCATCAAATGTCACACGTTCCAGAAGTATCGGTGGTGGAAGACCTAAGAAACTATGCGGTAGCGCGAATTTATATGGATAATTTCGATCATATCAAAGCTTATTGGGCGATGATTTCCAGAGATACTGCACAGCTTTCTTTGGCATTCGGTGTGGATGATATCGATGGCACATTAGATGATACTACTAAAATCTATTCCATGGCGGGTGCAGAAGAACAGCATCCGGCAATGAGCACTCGCCAGCTAGTCGAGCTTATTAAGCAGGTAGACAGGCATCCAATCGAACGCGATACATTATATAAAATCGTGACTGATTATAAAGATGTTGTTTTTGACGAGGCAAATAAACCAAATTATTATTCGTTACCCGTAGTAGAATAACAGTTAGACATTGAGAAAGACATTTTATTTTATCCGACACGGACAGACAGATTTAAATTTAAAAGGGATTGTTCAAGGGAGAGGTATAGATTCTCCGCTGAATGAAACAGGACATAAGCAGGCACAGGCTTTTTATGAAGCTTTTAACCATGTCCCTTTTGATAAAATATATACATCCACCTTGTTGCGGACGAAACAAACTGTTCGACCTTTTTTGGAACAAGGTATACCGAGTGAAGAATTGATCGGTCTGGATGAAATTTCGTGGGGGATTTATGAAGGGAAAGAGCAGGACGAAACGATTATGACAGGCTTTGAAGAAGTAGTCAGTTCTTGGAGGGATGGAAACTTAGATTTAAGCATCGAGCTCGGGGAGTCCCCCAACCAGCTTGTAGCCCGCCAACAAGAGGCAATATCTTATATGTTGCAGCAGAAATACGAAGAAACTTTATTAGTGTGTATGCACGGTCGGGCAATGCGTATCATGCTCTGTCATTTAACAGGTGTTCCCGTATGCTTAATGGATGATTTCCCGCATACCAATACAGCGCTTTATGTTTTGGAATATAATGGTAGTTATTTTGAAATAGTTGATCATTATAACGTTAAACATCTAGAAAATCTATAATGGATAAAATAGCGATATCTGCTGTTTCTTATACGAACACACTTCCTTTTTTGAATGGTATAAGAAACTCGGATGTAATAAATGCGATAGACCTCTCCGTAGACTACCCCAGTGAATGTGCGCGAAAGGTTATAGATAATGAGGTGGATATGGGGATTATTCCTATTGCCGCTCTAGCTAAGCTCTCTAATTACCATATTATTGGTGATTACTGTATTGGAAGTGACGGTGCGGTAGATTCCGTGTTTATTTTTTCCAATAAACCGATTGAGGAAATCAAAACGCTGCTGTTGGATAAACAGTCTAGAACCTCCAATGGATTGGCACAAATTCTATTGAAGCATTACTGGAAAAAAGATATAGAAGTGTTGACAGAAGGAGAGGCGGATGCTTATGTATTAATTGGTGACCGTACATTTGGCAAAAAAAACAAAGTACCTTTTGCATACGATATGGGGTATTATTGGAAAGATATGACAGGTTTGCCTTTTGCTTTCGCTGTATGGGTTTCGAATAAAGAATTGCCTGAAGATTTTCAAGAAGCATTCAACCATGCCCTGGCGAAGGGTGTGGCACGTCCAGAGGATGTTATCCCAGGGTTGCCTGTGTATGAGGGTTTCGATTACCACACGTATTTGACGGAGAGTCTTGATTTTCATCTGACCGTGGATAAAAGAAAAGCGATCGATCTGTATTTAGAGTTGTATGCTAAGCTGAAAATATAATGTGTCTTTGGAACAGCAGCTTCCCAAATAGCAAAGTTTTAAATCTCGTTGTGAACCTAAAAAAGCTTAAAGTTTTTAATTCTTTGCGCACTATAGATACCTTTTTTTCCGGAGCTTACATAGCTAATCAGGCAGGTTATCAAGAAAAACAGACCGTATTGCCAACCAAATAACTCCATGGCCATTACTGTACACGCAATAGGTGTTTTTGTGCAGCCAGCAAACACCGAAACAAAACCGGTAGCGGCTAGGAGTGCCAAGGGAAGGGGGATTAAAGGCGCTAATGCATTGCCTAAGGTAGCACCAATGAAAAACAGCGGCGTGACTTCCCCTCCTTTGAAGCCCGCGCTCAAAGTCAGTGCAGTCAATCCTATTTTGATAAGGAAATCTGTTGTAGGAAGAGGTTGCTGAAAGGCAGCAATAATTGTGGGGATACCGAGCCCTATATGTTTAGTGGACTGTAGGAGAAAGACAGCTAAAATAACTAATATTCCACCAATAAAAGGACGAAGTAAGGGTTGTTTTATTTTTTTGAATCCGTTGTTGAATATATCGCCAGTATAGCGAAATAACATGGATGCTAGTCCAAATAG
This sequence comes from Sphingobacterium chuzhouense, assembly GCF_014692525.1. Lineage (GTDB taxonomy): Bacteria > Bacteroidota > Bacteroidia > Sphingobacteriales > Sphingobacteriaceae > Sphingobacterium > Sphingobacterium chuzhouense. Next base: position 415,410 of record NZ_JACNYL010000002.1, on the reverse strand, counting down.
GCTACCCGCAAGCAATAAATAGGCAACGATAGAAAAAGACCAGGTAGGAACTTCACCAATAGGGGGATAATGGGTGTGTAAATCACCGTAGAGACCACATGCCCAGTTAGAAAGTAATGCTGTTGCTAATATAGCACCTACACCTCGCCAACGTATTCTACCTAACTGCACCATCTCGATCGCGAAGATGGCACCAGCTAATGGAGTTCCAAAAAGTGAGGCAAATCCCCCCGCTATTCCACATAACAAGAGAATACGTCTGTCTTGTTTCCCTAGTGGAACGAACTTGTTGAATTGGGCGGCAACAGTGCCTCCATATTGTACCGCCGTTCCTTCGCGCCCTGCCGAGCCACCGAAAAGATGGGTAATCAAGGTTGCGAGTATGACCATAGGTGCCATTTTCCATGGAACACTGAGTGATGTGGGATAATAATATTCTTCCAGCAAAAGGTTATTCCCTTTTTGTGCATTTTCGCCATACCGCTGATACCACCATACAATGAATACGCCTGCAAAGGGTAGCAACGATATTATCCAAAGGTGAGTTTCACGGAACAAGGTGACTTCATTTAAGGCATACAGAAATACCGCAGAAAGAGAACCTACCATTCCGGAAATAGCTAATATTAAAAGCAACCACTTAAAGAAAAGGCGTATTAAAAAGGAAACTGATTTTATCATGCTTTATCAATAACTATCTTGTTTGAAGACCATTCAAATAAAGTAGACGTCATCAGCTTTCACGGCGGTTCAGGGCAGACATCATTGCCACGACTAAACAAATGTACTGTTTTCCGATAAACTTACAAAATATCTTTTTTTGAGTACGTTCTGTAGGTGATTACAAAATTTGTGTAATCTTTCGTTAACTTTAGACGTCGCTGCATATTATTGAATTGCTTCCCGATATGCCGATGGTGTAGAACCCGCAATGGATTTGAAAATCTTATGAAAACTAACGAAATTATGGAAACCGCACTCGAAACATATTTCCTTAATGGGTGCGTTGCCTTCGGATAATAGTTTACAAGCATGTCCTATTCGAAGTTCGTTAACGAATTCAATTAGTGTTTTTCCGGTGCGTTGTTTAAAGTAGCGACAAAAAGAGTTAGACGTCATTCCGGCTATATGAGCAATTTCGTCAAGATGAATCTTAGCCTTATAATGTAAACGAATATAGTCCAATATCTTGTTCATACGAAGATAGTCACCTTGTTGTTGTGGAGTCGTGTAGTTGGCGCTTACCAATGTGGTCGGCGTATGCAAAGTTGCTGTATAATCGAGTATGTCAAGAAGCATAATGAGCCGTTTGGTAGGCATTTGGGTAGATAGATTTTCAAAGAAATGGATAAGGTACGCGTCATCCGGCGGAAATAAAATAGCCCGTTTGGCCAACCGATAAACTTGCTTGACAGTAACCGCTTCTGGTAATCCTAAAAAATCAGAACCAATAAAATCTGGTTTAAAATGGACGGCATGAATGCTGGCTACATTTGGGGAATCTATTTTCATATATTCTTCATCAAAAAGCCAGTAATGTGGTGTTTTAGATCCTATTAAAACGATAAAATTATCAGCGAACTGTTGTATGCAATCACCTACAAAAAACGTCCCTTTTCCTTGTTTGATATAGATAAACTCTAACTCTTCATGGTAATGCCATACATTGTGGTTTTGTGGTGTATTATCATGCCGAATTGCAATAGAACTTGGGGTAGACGAAGTATGGTCTAGTCGCTGCATAGAAAAGATATAATTTATTTATTCGTATAAGAGATTAAATTTACATAAAGTGTGTTAATATTGGTTAGTAAATCGGTAAAATAGTTCAATAATGCCGGGGTAATTTATACTAGCTTTACTTTCCAAATATCGTTTCTATGGCACGGGAGAAGAAATATACGCTAGCTATTGCTTTGATAACCTCTTTATTTTTCTTTTGGGGGTTTATCCACAATCTTGACCCTATTCTGATTCCGCATTTGCGAAATGCATTCAGTTTGACGCATTTTCAGGCGTCTTTGGTGGACTCAGCTGTTTTTATTGCTTACTTTTTGTTAGCTATTCCTGCGGGTTACATTATGAAACGCTTTGGATATAAGATAGGTATCACTGTAGGTTTGCTTGTTTTTGCGTTGGGATGTTTTCTTTTTGTGCCCGCAGCGAATAAGATTAACTACTATTTCTTTTTGGGCGCCTTGTTTGTTGTATCTTGTGGCCTTGCTATATTGGAGACGGCAGCGAACCCTTATATCACCGTATTGGGGGATCCCGAAAAAGCGACTCAACGGCTTAATTTTGCACAATCTTTCAACGGTTTGGCTGCATTTATTGCGCCTATTGTTGGAGGTAAATTTATTCTAACGGAAGAACCGAAATCAGCTGAAGAGATTGCCGCCTTGAGTGAACAGGCGAGAAATGCATATATACAAGCAGAAACTGCTTCCGTAAAAGGACCTTACTTCGTGTTGGGATTGATTCTGCTATTGGTAACTGTCTTTTTTATTTTTACAAAATTACCCGAAATCAAAGAAGAAGATGATGGTAATGGATCACGGGGTGTGTTTGGTTCGCTACGGCACAAAAATGTCTCTTGGGCAGTAATAGCACAATTTTTCTATATCGGTGCACAGGTTTGTATATTAAGCTTTTTAGTTATGTACGCTACGGAGGTCTCAGGTATAGCTCCTACGCAAGCAAGTTATTACGCCGGTGTTGCGGGGCTTGCCTTTATGCTTGGAAGATTTATTGGAACATTCTTTATGAGATATATAGAGCCACTTAAGTTGCTGTTGATATACGCATTGATTTCCATGTGCTTAACCTTATATGTAATTTATGGTAATGGGATAGGAACCTTATACGCCATGATTGGTATTGCTTTTTTTATGTCTATTATGTTTCCGACGATTTTTGCCGTAGGTGTAGAAGGTATTGGTGCGGATACGAAATCAGCTTCCAGCTTGATTGTCATGTCGATTGTAGGTGGGGCTGCACTGCCCCCCGTGTTGGGTTTGGTGTCAGATTGGACCGGAAATTTCCAGCTAGCGTATTATGTAGTGTTTGTTTGCTTTGTCGTAGTGGCGCTGTTCGCTTGGAATAACAAAGGAGCAAGAATAAAAGAACAAGGATAAAGGATAATAAGTGACGGATCCCAAGAGGTCCATCTTTAAACTAGAAATAAAAAATGAGGAGATACGCATTAGCACTAGATCTGGTTGAAGATCCGAAATTGATAGCGGAATATGAAGCTTATCACCAAGCGGTATGGCCTGAAATCCGCGCATCGATAAAAGATGCAGGTATTGATGATATGGCAATATATCTATTTGGAAATAGGCTGTTTATGATTATGGACGTAAATAATACATTTAGCTTTGAAAAGAAAAACGAAATGGATGTAACCAACGCGAAAGTGCAGGAGTGGGAGGCACTGATGTGGAAATATCAACAAGCTATCCCCGGCGCTAAACCAGGGGAAAAATGGGTATTGATGGAGAAAATTTTTGAGTTGTAAAATGGATAGGGAGCGGTTATCATATTTACAAATACATCCGAAGGACAACGTATTAGTGGCATTACGGGATTTGCCGAAAGGATTTAAGGTGGAGTTAGGTGAACAGCGATTCTTTTTACGGGAGGCTGTCCGCGCGAAACATAAATTCACGATTTATCCGCTGGAAAAAGATGCTGATATATTAATGTATGGTGTTTTAGTTGGCAAGATGAACTATGGAGTGCTGGAAGGCGCGTTAATCACCACAGATAATTTGCGTCATGCTTCCGATGATTTTAAACTGGGTAACAGAAAATTATATTGGGAGAAACCCGATGTATCGGCCTTTGAAGGACGTACTTTTAATGGATTCCATCGTAGTAATGGTACAGTTGGAACGGCTAATCATTGGCTGGTTATTCCATTGGTGTTTTGTGAGAATAGGAATGTGCTGACCCTAAAATCAGCACTGGAAGAGAAATTAGGCTATCAGGTAGAGTCAAAGGACTATTCCGACGAAGTGGAAGAATTAATTGTGCGCTATCAGGCGGGTGCTTCTGTGGATGAATTGTTGGCCGTAGACCTTTCGTCAGCGAAAATCCGTAAAGGGAAAAACCGTTTGTTTCCAAATGTAGATGGTGTCAAGTTTTTAAATCATGATATGGGCTGTGGAGGTACACGGATGGATTCGGATGCGCTATGTGGATTGCTTGCGGGATATATTACACACCCGAATGTCGCTGGTGCTACTATTTTAAGCCTTGGTTGCCAGCACGCACAAGCCTCTATATTGCGGGATGAAATTAAAAAGCGGGATGCTAAATTTGATAAACTGTTGTATATTTTTGAGCAACAATTGGAAGGTACGGAACAGGGGTTGATGCAAAAGGCTATTAAAGCGACTTTCGCCGGGTTGACGAAAGCAAATAAACAGATCCGCCAGCCGGCAGCTTTAGATAAATTATGTATCGGATTAGAATGTGGGGGTTCGGATGGATTTTCGGGTATTTCGGCCAATCCAGCTTTAGGATATGTATCGGATATGTTAGTGACAATGGGAGGTTCGGTTATTTTAGCAGAGTTTCCAGAGCTTTGCGGTGTGGAGCAGGAACTGAGTGACAGATGTGTTGATGAGGTGACTGCCGAGAAATTTATGCATTTGATGAAGACATATAATGCGAAAGCAGAAGCAGATGGTTCCGGTTTTTATATGAATCCGTCACCGGGAAATATTCGCGATGGATTGATTACGGATGCAATAAAGTCTGCAGGTGCCGCAAAGAAGGGAGGAAACTCCCCTGTAACTACAGTAGTAGACTATCCCGAGGTGGTGAACGCACCGGGACTAAACCTGTTATGTACACCGGGCAACGATGTGGAAAGTACAACGGCGGAGGTGGCAGCAGGGGCGAATATCGTGCTTTTTACAACCGGATTGGGGACACCAACAGGAAACCCTATTGTACCCGTTATTAAACTCTCTACGAATACCAAAACATTTGAAAAGATGCCCGATATTATCGATATCAACTGTGGGACGATTATCGATGGGGAGGAAACCATTCAAGAAACAGCACATCGGATATTGGAATATGTGATTAGGGTGGCGAGCGGAGAAGAACAACCGAAAGCTGTCCAATTAGGACAGGATGATTTTATTCCTTGGAGAAGAGGAGTATCGTTGTAAATTAATATGGAAATTAACACTTAAAATAATATGTCAAAGCTAAATAACAAAGTAGCAATTATTACGGGAGGTGGCAGTGGTATAGGAAAAGCTATAGCAGAACTTTTTGCCCACGAGGGAGCTTATGTACACATAGTTGATTTAAATGCCGAGGTGGCTCAACCTGTTGTCGATGGTATTATATCAATGGGGGGGCAAGCCAAATTACATACGTGTAATGTTGCAGAGCAAGCCGATATACTACGTGTAGTAGAAAGCATTGGGAGAGTAGATGTTTTGGTTAACAATGCCGGCATCGCGCACGTCGGTAATTTGGAAAAATGTTCGACGGAAGACTTCGAACGTGTATTTAATGTAAACGTAAAAGGAGCATACAATGCACTTTACGCCGTAGTGCCTGTCATGAAAGCGAATGGAGGGGGAGCAATCTTGAATTTAGCATCTATTGCAGCGGTGGTAGGTATCAGTGATCGATTTGCTTACTCTATGAGCAAAGGTGCGATCTATGCGATGAGTATGTCAGTAGCTCGGGATTACATGGCGGACAATATCCGTTCTAACTCTATTTCTCCGGCGAGGGTACACACGCCTTTTGTGGACGGTTTTATTGCTAAAAACTATCCCGGGCAGGAAGCAGAAATGTTTGAGAAGCTTTCCAAATCCCAACCCATAGGCAGAATGGCAAAACCGGAAGAAATCGCTAAATTAGCGTTGTTTCTGTGTTCCGATGACGCGGGCTTTATAACAGGGAACGATTACCCGATCGATGGTGGATTTATTAAATTGAATAATTAATTACAAATATCTAAATACTTAATACTGAAATAAAAATGAAATTAATACGATTCGGAGAATTTGGAAGAGAAAAAATTGGCGTACAAATCGATGGTATAAATTATGATGCGTCCGCTTTCGGTGGAGATTACAATGAGCAATTTTTTGCTGAAAATGGTTTAGCGAGATTAGATGAGTTTGTAAAAGCAAATGAAGGTAAGTTGACAGAGATACCGTCGGATACACGCTTAGGTGCTCCTTTTGCCCGTCCTTCTAAAATTGTTTGTATAGGTTTGAATTACAAGGATCATGCGGAGGAAACTGGAGCAGCGATACCAAGCGAACCGATTATCTTCATGAAATCGACAACTTCATTGGTGGGACCTAACGACCAAATAGTGATCCCTAGAAACTCGGCAAAAACCGATTGGGAAGTAGAATTTGGTATTGTAATAGGGAAAAAGGCCTCTTATGTAGAAGAGGCAGAAGCATTGGATTATGTAGCAGGTTATGTACTGCATAATGATGTGTCGGAACGAGCGTATCAGTTGGAACGTGGAGGCACTTGGGATAAGGGAAAAGGCTGTGATACATTTGCACCGATGGGACCTTATATGACTACAGTTGACGAGATTCCGGATATCAACAACGTACGTCTTTGGTTAAAAGTGAACGGTAAAACATATCAAGACGGTAATACGGCCAATTTGATTTTTTCTGTGCAACATGTCGTATCTTATGTCTCACAATTTATGACCTTGTTACCAGGAGATGTGATTTCAACTGGAACACCGGCAGGTGTTGGGTTAGGTTTTAATCCGCCGATTTACCTCAAAGCCGGAGATGTAGTCGAATTGGGAGCAGATTATTTGGGCGAATCACGCCAGGAGGTTGTTGCTTATGCGTATTGATTCACATCAGCACTTTTGGATATTCAATGCCGATCGGGATGCTTGGATAACCGATGATATGGAAGCCATTCGGCAGAATTTTTTGCCGATCGATTTGGCGGCAGTGCTCAAAACGAGCGGGATAGACGGCACAATCGCTGTACAGGCCTCGCAATCACACGAAGAAACACAATTCTTGGTAGATTTGTCGACTATGTATGCGATGATCAAAGGGGTTGTCGGATGGGTGGATCTGCAATCAGAAGACATAGAGAAACATTTAGAGAGCTTTAGCCGATACAATATTATCAAGGGATTCAGGCACGTAATAGAGGGGGAAGAAGATCCCGATTTTTTAATCCGTCCGGCGTTCCTACGAGGGATTAAGGCATTGACAGCACGTCAGTATACATATGATTTATTGATCCGTCCGAGACATTACAATAGCACGTTAGCCTGTGTGGAGCAAAATCCAGAACAACGTTTCGTGTTAGACCATATGGCAAAACCAGCTATACGAACGAAAGAATTTGATGAATGGGCAACGTTTATCGAGAAATTGGCCGTATTCCCGAACGTATACTGTAAGATTTCGGGGTTGGTGACAGAAGCGGATTGGAATAATTGGGTCGTCGATGATTTCAAACCTTATATACAGCATGTCATAACTTGCTTTGGAAAACAGCGTGTCATGTTTGGGACGGATTGGCCAGTTTGCCTTGTCGCTGCTACGTATGAAGAAGTAATGAAGATCGTTGAGACGGGGTTGGAAGATTTTTCCGAAGAAGAATTAGATGCTTTTTGGGGAGGAAATGCCGTTCGATTTTATGGGATAAAGTAAAGCATAGAGCATGGATTTAAATTTAAAAGATAAAGTCGTTATTGTAACGGGTGGTGCGAAAGGCATTGGTAAGGCCGTCGTTCTGGCATTAGCAAAAGAAGGGGCACTACCTGTTATTGTGGGGCGGAAGCAAGTCGATAATAATTTCGTTAAAGCAGAAGTGGAAGCTTTAGGAGGGAAAGCTCTTGCGGTTGAAGCCGAGCTCTCGAAACCCGACGATTGTAAGAAAGCGGTAGAAGAGACACTGGATGTTTTAGGACGTATTGATGGTTTGGTCAATAATGCAGGGCATAATGATGGAGTAGGACTGCTTTCTGGTGACTATGAACGTTTTGTAGAATCATTGCATAAGAACTTGATTCACTATTATTTGATGGTTCATTATAGTATTGATGCTTTACGTATTTCTAAAGGCAGTATTGTAAATATTAGTTCAAAAACAGCAGAGACCGGACAGGGGAATACTTCGGGCTATGCGGCTTCAAATGGAGGGAGGAACGCGCTCACGCGCGAATGGGCGGTAGAGTTATTGCCATACGACATTCGGGTGAACGCTATTGTCGTGGCTGAATGTGCAACACCACAGTACGATTCTTGGATCCAGACGTTGGATAATCCGGCAGAAACCTTGAAGAAAATTACGGATCGTATACCGTTGGAACATCGTATGACTACACCCGAAGAAATAGCCAATACAACAGTGTTTTTGCTGTCTAATAAATCAAGCCATACTACTGGGCAACTTATTCATGTAGATGGTGGATATGTGCATTTGGATAGGGCGCTGATCAAAGAAGATTAATCTTCTTCAAACGGCTCAATATGCACAAAGACATTCCCGATGTTGTCTAAGTTTGCGATTAGATAGTCTTTGAGGTCATGCGCTATAGCATGCCCCTCGCGTACGGACAGGTTGGGATTCACAACGGCATGCAAATCTATCTGGAAGAGCATGCCGATTTTCCGGATATAACATTTTTCTATCAACTCGACTCCTGCTACATGCAGGGAGTGTTGACGCACTTCTTCCTCCAACTCTTCATAACGGTTCTCGTCCATGATTTCCGCTAACGCCGGACGAAATATGCCATAACAATTATAGATAATTAATCCGGAAGCCAATAATGCTGCCCAATCATCCGCACTTTCATAGCCCTCACCGAAAATCAAAGCTACTGATATACCGATAAAAGCGGCTACCGAGGTAATGGCATCACTACGATGGTGCCAGGCGTCGGCCTTGAGAGATGTACTATTGAGTTTTTTGCTTCTCCGCATAATCACCCTAAAAGAAATTTCTTTCCAGATAATAATCGCTCCTAATACATACAATGTCCAGGATTTGGGTGCCTCGTGTGGTGTCTGAATGTTATGAATACTCTCTTTCGCAATAATGAAAGCCGAAACAATAAGGAAAATAACAACGATAAAGGTAATCAAAGGCTCTATACGTCCATGTCCATAAGGGTGTGTCTGGTCGGCTGGACGTTTAGAATATTTTAATCCCAATAATACCAAAAACGAAGAAAAAATATCTGCGGTAGATTCAATGGCATCGGCAATTAAGGCATGGGAATGTCCGAAGTAACCCGCTAACCACTTCACCAATGCCAACAAGAAGTTGGTCAGTATGCTAAAGTAAGTAGTTCTAATCGCCTTATCCGAGTTTGACATTATTTCGACCTATTTTCCTCAAAGATAAGGCATTTTATGTAAGAAAGGGGCAAGGTGGAAAACTACTTGTCGTACCCAGAAAAGCAGTCTGGCGTATTATATCGAAAAAAAGTATGTCTTTTTGCAAAAAAAATCCGTTCTTTAAGGCACAGAAATACCTTACATAACCAAATGATTCAAAAAAATATATGGAAAGTATTGTAAAAATGGTATCCAATCTTGTTTGGAGTGATTTCTTTATATACCTATGTTTATTCACAGGATTATATTTCTCTATCCGAACCCGATTTTTGCAAGTAGGGTATATCAAAGAGATGTTGCGGTTACTATTTGTAAAACGCGACTCCGATAAAGGTATTTCTTCTTTTCAGGCCTTTGCCTTAGCTATTTCGGGACGGGTAGGTACGGGTAATATTGTTGGGGTGGCTACTGCAATTTTTATGGGTGGACCAGGTGCCGTATTCTGGATGTGGGCGATTGCTTTTCTGGGCTCTGCTTCCGCTTTTGTGGAAGCAACGTTAGGACAGGTTTACAAACAGGAACTGGACGGGGAATATCGGGGAGGACCCGCTTATTATATAGAAAAAGGATTAGGTGTAAAATGGTACGCGGTCCTTTTTGCGATTGTGACTATTATTAGCACGGGGCTTCTGCTGCCGGGTGTGCAGAGTAACGCTATTAATGGTACCGTATCCAATGCCTTTAACGTACAACTGACCTCATTTTCGGTCTTGGGGATCGATTTTCCCATCAGTTGGATAGGCATAAGTGTTATTGCGTTGCTGGCAATTATTATTATCGGCGGTGTAAAGCGTTTGGGAAAGGCGGCTGAATATATTGTCCCTTTTATGGCAGGTGCATATATTTTAATGGCGTTAGTCATCATCGCGCTGAATGTCACGGAGATTCCCGCTGTATTCAAACTTATTGTTTCTTCTGCTTTTAGTATGGACGCCACCTTTGGAGGAATTGTAGGAATGGCTATCGCTTGGGGTGTAAAACGCGGAATATATTCCAATGAAGCTGGACAGGGAACAGCACCACACGCTGCCGCTGCCGCGGAAGTAAAACACCCCGCTCAACAAGGGTTGGTGCAGGCGTTTTCGGTGTATGTAGATACGTTGTTTATTTGTACGGCGACCGCTTTTATGATTTTATTTACAGATATGTTCAATACGGGCGAGACGTTTGATGCCACAGGGAAAGCGTTGACATTTGTAACAGAACACGTGCCAGGAGTAGAAGCAGATGGCTTTACACAAGCTGCTGTAGCACATCATTTTCCGGCAATAGGAAACCAGTTTGTGGCAATAGCCCTGTTCTTTTTTGCCTTTACCACGATTATGGCATATTACTATTATGCGGAAACCAATATCGCATACATCTTTAAAAAAGGGAATACAAAGGTGGTGATCTGGATGTTGCGAATAGGTTTTCTAGCGGCAACCTATTTTGGAACAGTCAGAACGGCTGGTCTAGCCTGGGATTTGGGTGATATCGGTGTAGGATTGATGGCGTGGGTCAACTTGATTGCTATCTTGTTACTAAGCAAACCTGCGTTGAAGGTGTGGAAGGATTACAAAACGAAACGTAAAGCAGGAATCAAAGATCCAGATTTCAATCCCAAAGAATTGGGTATTAAAAATGCAGACTTTTGGGAAAAAGAAAAGTAGTATTCTTTTACCCTATTCCGGTACAAGTAGTCGCAAATATCATGACCAGCACGACGAGTGCGACAATGATGATTGTGGTATATGGTGTTCTTCTCATGACCTTATCCTTTTTATATTCTACATAGAAAATAACAAAAGACATGCCTTGCTTCGTGAGAAAACGGAATAAATGTTATTCTGTAGATAATCGTCGACCTACCGTTTTATTCCAACCCGGCACATGTAGTCGCAAATATCAATACCAACGCTATCAAGGCTAATATAACGAATGTGGTTGCAGGTGTTCTTTTCATTTTTTTTACCGCTAGTTTGTGTGCTTAAGGATAGCAAAAGCTATGCCTTAAACATACAAAACGATACAAATCGTTAAAAAGTAACAGGTCGGTTAAGATTTTATATATTATTCAGCTACGACAGCTGCTCCATTAGTTCGTCAAATTCTTTCTTTAAGGCGGCCAATTGCTCTTCCAATGTACTTACACGCCCCTCCAATTCTTGTATGCGGCTCGATGAGCTGCCATCCGAAGCACCGGTGAGGTTTTCGTAATCTTCTTCGTTCACTTCGCCTAGCAGATGTACGTAACGTACTTCTTTTTGGCCGGGGCGCTTTGCCAATTGTTTTACAAAAGGAGGTTCCTGTTCTTGCAAGCGGTTCAATACGTCCTGTACCTCATCTATACTTTCGAAATTAAATAGTCTACCGGCATTGGAATTGATCTCTCCCGGAGTTAAAGGTCCACGGAGGATGAGCAGACATAATGCGGCTAACTCCTGGGGAATCAAAGGATATTGTATGGCGAGGTTATGTTTGTATTTTGTCACACGGCTACCGCCGCCGACCGCCGTAGATATCAGTCCTCTTTTTCGTAATGTATCCAATGCTTCTATAATGGTATTTTCATCATAAGAAACAACAGGTTTCCGTGAGGTTTTCTGGTTGCATGCGGTTTGTAACCCGTTTAGGGTCATGGGGTAATACTCGGGTGTCGTTTTGGATTTTTCCAAAAGTGAACCTAAAACGCGTAACTCTTCTGCACTTAAAACAGGTAAATTGTTTGTTTCTTCCATTTTTTCTGATGAATTGATTCGGTCTGTAGTCTTCGAAGATAAAAAAAATATCCTTGTTTTTTTGTCCGATATGGATTTTTTAACTTCGCGGGGAATAAAACAAGAAATGTTGTGTTACGAATAGCGTACCATCCGGCTTATATACATCCCTTACGGACGGGACATCGTTTCCCTATGGTGAAATATGAGCTTATCCCGACGCAGTTGCTTTACGAGGGAGTGGTTTCCGCAGATTGCTTTTTCGAACCGAAACTAGTGGATATACCTACGATTGTCTTGGCACATGATGAGCGTTATGTCAGCCAGCTAATAGATCTGTCATTGGAGGCGAAAATGGTGCGCAGGATAGGGTTTCCGTTGTCGCAATCCTTGGTAGATCGCGAGCGGTATATCTTGGACGGAACGATCCAAGCCAGTTTGTACGCTTTGGAATATGGTGTCGCTTTCAACGTAGCCGGTGGCACACATCATGCTGGACGTGATTTCGGAGAAGGTTTCTGTTTGTTAAACGATCAGGCAGTGGCGGCCACTTATCTGCTGGATCAGAAATTGGCAACTAAGATATTGATCATCGATCTCGATGTGCATCAAGGCAACGGCACTGCCCATATTTTTGAAGGGCATGCAAATGTATTCACTTTTTCTATGCATGGCGATAAAAACTTTCCTTTTATCAAGGAATGTTCGGATTTGGATATACCCCTGCCGGATGGTATGAACGATGAAGCTTATCTGTCCTTACTGGAGGAAAACCTCGATAAAATATTTACCGTTTTTACTCCTGATTTTGCGTTTTATCAAGCAGGAGTCGATATTTTAGAAACCGATAAACTGGGAAAGCTTAAATTGACGGCAGATGGATGCCGGCGTCGGGACGAAATGGTATTGAATAAATGCCATCAGACTGGACTCCCTGTGCAAATCAGTATGGGTGGAGGTTATTCTGAGCATATCAAAGATATTGTGAATGCACATGTGAACACTTACAAAACAGCCATGGATGTTTTTGGCTTTTGATACTAAATACTAAAAAAAAAAATGTTTTTTCACCAAGACGCAACTTTTGAACAACTTTCCATACATCGTGTAGGGAACAAGGCGCAGGATGAGTTTTATGTACTATCTGACACGCCCGTTGATATTTCGCAGGATGAGGTGCTGCCAGATCTGCTGATGCAGTATTTTATGAAACCTTTTAGCAAAGCGAACGAGATTTATCGTTTTTATCATCCGAACGATGATTTGCAACTCAACGAAGTCTATTATTTTGCGAAGCAATACTTTGATGGGAAGATGGCTTTCCATGATATGTCCCAACAACTGGCGAAACACCTCTACGAAGTTTCGGAACATCCGAAAATAAAAGCAGGGGAGGTTTATATCGTTGCGCTCAAAAATGTGCAATTGGAAGGGGAAGAACATGACGCTGTCGGCATCTTTAAATCCGAGAACAAGGAAGCTTATTTAAAGGTGTACCCAAACGCAGGTGGTTTTGATTTGGATTATGAACAGGAAGCCATCAATATCAACAAATTGGACAAAGGTGTGGTTGTCGTGAAGACGGAAGAAGAGGAGGGATATAAGGTGTTAGTCGTAGACCAAACGAACCAATCGGAGGCCGTATATTGGAAAGATGATTTTTTGAAGATCAAAGCGCGTAACGATAGCTTCCAGCAGACCGGAAATTTACTGAAAGTCTATAAGAATTTTGTCCATGATAAATTGGATGAAGCGTTTGAATTGGAAAATGCAGACAAAATTGATCTCTTAAACCGCTCGATGAACTATTTTAAAACAAAGGAGACGTTCGATCAAGGCGAATTCGAAGAGGAAGTCATTGGTAACCCGCAGGCGGCCTCACTCTTCAAGGAATATCAAGAAAACTTTGCGGAAGAGTTCGATACCCCGTTCCAATCAAACTTTGAAATTGCCTCCCCAGCGGTAAAGAAAATGGCGGCTTCCTACAAATCAGTCATTAAATTGGACAAAAACTTTCATATTTATGTGCACGGCAAGCGAGATTATATAGAGTCTGGCTTTGATGAGGAAAGGGGTTTAAATTATTACAAACTATATTTTGAAACCGAAAGTTAATTTAAAAAACGGAAATAGAGGCTATTTCATTGCGATAGCGGTGTGCCTTGTTGTGATGTTCGTTTTATCGTGGATAAAGCAGTCGCCGGCATTTATCGAGCAATACTATAGCCGACAGTTTTATCCGCTTTTTTCGCATTTGCCGAAATTATTATTCGGTTGGTTACCGTTTAGTATCGGCGACGTATTCTACGTTCTCTTATCTGGGTGTTTACTGTGGATGGCGACAGCTGCGGTGATGGCATTCGTTAAACGTAAATGGAGAGTGGCGCAGAAGAGATTGATGCAGTTTGTCCTGGTGCTGCTGGGCACCTATATTTACTTCTATGTGAGCTGGGGGTTGCATTATTATCGGGTACCTTTACAACAACAGCTCGGATTAGAAATCGACACTATTGTTACAGAGGATTATATCGAAATACTAGATCGTTATATAATAGAAATCAACCAACTCCGGGCGCAGTTGGATACAACCGCGATGGATAAGTCCCGGGCACGCCAAGAGTTGCAACAACTCATGCGAAAAAGCGGTGATCGCTTACCCATGCTGTCCGGCACACAGGTAAAAGCGAAACAGCCATTATCTAGCACGTTAGTTTCCTACTTTACGGTAACAGGATATTTTAATCCTTTTACACAAGAAGTGCAGGTGAATGGTATCATGCCCAAAACTTCGTATCCTTTTACGTTGGTACACGAATTAGCCCATCAGATGGGGATAGGTTTTGAAGATGAATGTAATTTTATCGCTTTTTTGATGCTCCAGGACCATTCGAATACATGGTATCGTTATGCAGCTTATTATGAGGCTGTGCAGTATTTACTCCGACCGCTATATTTTCAAGATAAGACGCGCTATGAATCTTATCTTGCGAAGCTATCGGAAGACGTCCGCCATGATTATGCACAAGAACGTCTATTTTGGCAACAATATTACGGTACATTTAATCGCGTAACCAATTGGTTTTACGGGAGCTATCTGCGCCATAATAACCAACCCGAAGGCATGGCACGTTATTCGCTAATGAGCCGCTTGGTGATTGCTTGGGAAAAGCAACGTGTCTTTTAGACGTTCATTTTCGCTCTAACCACTTTTCTCCAGAAAACATAGGCGAGAATAGCGCCCATACTGGCCATGCATACCCCCACGAGCGACGGGTAGTTATAAGCATATCCGATTGTAATAGGGATAGCGCCGAGATAAGCTCCCAGCGTGTTCCCAATATTAAAACTTGCTTGTCCGGCCGCAGCGGCAAATGTCTCGGCACCTTTGGCATTGTTGATCAACATCATTTGTAGCGGCGAACCGATAGAGAAGGAAATTAATCCCGTGATGAATGCCATTGGATAGGCTAAATAGGTGATGTGCGCGATAAAAAACAAGATCAACAGGCACGTTGCCATCGAAATAAAGCCAATAATCACTGCCTTCGAGGGTGTTATGCTGTCGGCCAGTTTGCCCCCAATGATGTTTCCGAAAAACATGCCCAATCCAACCAATATCATGATAATAGGAACACGGTTTTCAGGGAGATTTGATACGTCTGTTACTAATGGAGCGATATAGGATATCCATGCGAACAAACCACCTGTCCCGATAGCGATAACGGCAACCATTAACCAGGCGTCCCAGCGGGCGAAATAGCTGATCTGTTTCAATACGTTATTTGTTTTGCTGGCTTCCATTTTCGGCATCCAAAAATAGATCGCTAAAAAGGTAATGAGACCCAATAAACTAATGACTCCGTATGTAATCCGCCAAGAATAATGATGACCGATATAAGTTCCCAAAGGTACGCCTGCTAAGTTGGCTATAGTCATTCCCGTAAACATGATAGAGATAGCCTGTGCCTCTTTGCCCGGCTTAGCGAGTCGCGCGGCAACTACGGAACCGACTCCAAAAAAAGCACCATGCGGAAAACCGGATATAAAGCGTGAAGTTAATAGCAAGACCTTGTTCGGTGCAATAGCGAAAATGCCATTGAATACGAAAAACAAAAGCATCAAAAAAAGTAATATATTCCGTGGGGAATATTTTCCACTGAAAGCAACCAAGGTAGGTGCACCCACCACTACGCCCAGTGCATAAAGTGCAATTAAATTACTGGCTTCGGGAATGTCAATTTTCAAATCTTTGGCGATGTCTGGAAGGATGCCCATCATGGTAAATTCTGTCATCCCAATAGCTAATCCGCCAAATGCTAACGCGATAAGTGCTTTGTTCATTTGCCTGTGCTGAATAGAGAGCGCAAAGGTAAATATTCTTCTTCTTTTTTTTCCTCAAAAAAAGAAGCAAAAAAAATCGTCGCTTAAAAATTTGATGCGTCCCTCTACCCCGCACTTTTCCCGCATCGAGTATAGTTTTGATGGGATGGGATGTGCAAGAATGATATTTCTGCATATTCCAAAATTTTTGAGGCGACCTTTTATGATAATAAGGGGGATAGTACACGGGTGTGGATAACGCAAAACGTTCTTGTTTAAGGCTTTTTATTTCTATTTTTACGTGTAAAAGTATAATTGTTGACTAAAATAATGAGTTATGCAGTATAGAAATTTGGTTTTACAGTTCATTGGTATTGGAGTTATTACGTTTTTTCTTTCTTGTGAATCACGGAATAAACCAAAAGAGGAAAACGTGAAGGATAGCAATAGGGTAGAACGATTATCCTTAACCGAGGAAACTGCAAAGCGAATTTTTGAACTACCTATACACTGTTTAACGATTGAATATCCAAATAAATTAGGTCAGGTATTGGGAAGCGAAGCTGACCTAAAATCTCCTAAGGCGTTGCGTCCTATTTTTTACGGTTGTTTTGATTGGCATTCGTCCGTACATGGCTATTGGTCTATTGTACGGTTGCTGAAACAGTATCCGGAACTTGATTCGGACGGAAAGATTCACCAATTGTTAAAAAGCCACATTACAAAGGAAAACCTGGCGGTGGAACTAGCTTTCTTCCAGGACGAAAATAACCTGAGCTTTGAACGTACTTACGGTTGGGCATGGCTGTTTAAGCTGCAACAGGAACTAATATCATGGCGGAATGCGGATGCGCAGGAATGGGCGAAGACATTGCAACCTTTGGTCGACCTGCTGTCGGAACGCACACAGCAATATTTATCTAAATTGGTGTATCCTATCCGTACAGGGCAACATGACAACACGGCTTTTAGTCTCACCTTGATGTACGAATATGCGGAAGAGACTGGTGATATGGCATTGCTAAATGCTATAAAAACCAATAGTATACGTTTTTTCGAGCAGGATAAAAATTGTAACCTAGCATATGAACCCAGTGGTTATGATTTTCTTTCGCCTTGCCTGGAAGAGGCTTATCTTATGAGTAAGGTCATGTCGAAAGATGCGTACCAAAACTGGTTAGTGAATTTTTTACCGGTATTATTTGAGGCCGAAATCGAAACCCTCCAACCGGCTATTGTAAGTGATCGTACGGACGGCAAGCTGGTGCATTTGGATGGCCTGAATTTTAGCCGGGCAAACTGTTTGTATGGTATTGCCCGTGTATTACCGGAATTACAGCATACCTTGGTGCCGCTCGCCAATACGCATATTGATTTTTCGCTGAAAAATATTTCGGACGATGATTATATGGGAAGCCATTGGTTAGGTTCGTTCGCGTTGCTGGCGTTGGCTGATCAAATTTGAACTGCCGATACCACTTCCATTTTTGCGTTCAAATGCTTACCTTTAGGCGAATTTTTAAGATAAACGGAAACACAATGACGTTTATCCTTATTCATCGAACATTAAGAATATTTCAATAGAAAATTATGTCATCCAAAATCATTTACACGAAGACAGATGAAGCGCCTTTATTGGCGACCTATTCGTTTTTACCCATTGTTCAAGCTTTTGCAAAAACAGCTGATATCGAAGTAGAATTAAGAGACATTTCGTTAGCGGGGCGTATATTAGCTAATTTTTCGGAATACTTGGCACCAGAGCAAAAAGTGTCTGACGCATTAGCAGAATTGGGACAATTAGCGACTACACCGGAAGCGAATATCATCAAATTGCCGAATATTTCAGCTTCTATTCCACAATTGAAAGGTGCAATAACAGAGCTTCAAAAGGCAGGTTACAACGTGCCCAACTATCCGGATACACCGGCGAACGCAGAAGAAGAGCAGATTAAAGCAACGTATGCGAAAGTTTTAGGTTCAGCAGTGAACCCTGTATTGCGGGAGGGAAATTCAGACCGTAGGGCACCGAAAGCGGTAAAGAATTATGCGAAAGCAAATCCACACAGCATGGGTGCCTGGTCGGCAGATAGTAAAACCAAAGTAACTTCAATGTCTGATGGTGATTTTTATGCTACAGAAAAATCAGTTACGGTAGACAATGATACCCAATTCAAAATTGAGTTTGTAGGTGAAGATGGGGACGTAAAGGAATTAAAAGGATTGGCTAATTTAAAAGCTGGTGAAGTTATTGACTCATCGGTGATGAATTTAGCTAAACTGAAAGCGTTCGTAGCGCAAGCGATCCAGGAAGCCAAAGCAGCAGGTGTATTGCTTTCTGCTCACTTGAAAGCAACGATGATGAAAGTATCGGATCCTATCATATTCGGTGCAATCGTAGAGGTATACTTCAAGGATGTATTTGCTAAATACGGTGATTTGTTCGCTAGCTTGGGTATCAATAAAAACAACGGTTTAGGTGAGGTGTATGCTAAAATTGCAGGCCATCCACAAGAAGCGGAAGTAAAGGCAGGTATTGAAGCAGCAATAGCAGATGGACCTGATTTGGCTATGGTAAACTCGGATAAAGGCATTACCAATCTGCATGTTCCGTCGGATGTTATTGTTGATGCTTCCATGCCGGCGATGATCCGTACATCCGGTCAGATGTGGAATAAAGAAGGAAAACAACAAGATACCATCGCTATTATTCCAGATCGTTCCTATGCCGGTGTTTATGAAGCCGTAATAGAAGATTGTAAAGCAAATGGTGCTTATGATCCGAAAACAATGGGTTCTGTTCCGAACGTGGGATTAATGGCACAAAAAGCAGAAGAATACGGCTCTCATGATAAGACTTTCCAAGCCGCTTCTAAAGGAACTATTCGTGTAGTCGATGCATCCGGCAATGTATTCATGGAACAGCCGGTAGAAGAGGGCGACATATTCCGTATGTGCCAGACCAAAGATGCTCCTATTCAGGACTGGGTGAAATTGGCGGTAAACCGTGCGCGTCTGTCAGATACTCCTGCAGTATTTTGGTTAGATGAAAACCGTGCCCATGACCGTGAAATCATTAAAAAGGTAAATAAATACTTGGCTGATTTTGATACGGCCGGTTTGGATATCCGTATATTATCACCAATCGAAGCAGCTAAATTCTCTGTAGAGCGTATCCGCGCGGGATTGGATACCATTTCCGTAACCGGAAACGTGCTACGTGACTATTTGACAGATTTGTTCCCGATTTTGGAATTAGGTACCTCTGCAAAAATGTTGTCTATTGTTCCGTTGATGAATGGCGGTGGTTTGTTCGAGACAGGAGCAGGAGGATCAGCGCCGAAACACGTAGAGCAGTTCGTAACAGAAGGTTATCTTCGTTGGGATTCATTGGGTGAGTTTTTGGCATTGGGCGCTTCTTTTGAGCACTTGTCGCAAACACAACAAAATGCTAAAGCGCAGGTTCTGGCAGATGCATTAGATGTAGCAACAGAAAAGTTCCTTGCCAATGATAAATCTCCGGCACGTAAAGTAGGACAAATTGATAATAGGGGTTCGCATTTCTATTTGGCCTTGTATTGGGCGGAAGCTTTGGCTACGCAAACAGAAGATGCGGAACTAGCGTCTAAGTTTGGTGATTTAGCAAAAGCACTAGCAGAGAACGAAGCCAAGATCAATGAGGAATTGATTGGGGCACAAGGTAAATCGCAAGATATCGGTGGATATTATTTCCCTAGCGATGAATTGACGTCTAAAGCTATGCGACCGTCGTTGACGTTTAACGCAGCGATAGACTCGTTTGAATAGGAACGTCATAATAAAATGCATTACAACAAAAAAGCCGGTTCATATGACCGGCTTTTTGAATGGTGTTATCCTGCGTTAATGATTTGTATTAAAAATAAAACTGTACACCAACAGTTGGAGCCAATGAATTAGCATCTAAACCAAATGAATTAACGGTTGTTTTAGCAGAGCTTCCTTCAGGTTCCGTGATGTTGGAGTTAAAATATAAACCTCTTACTTTGAATTCCAATCCGATTTTTGATGTAGGGAAATATGCGATACCGGGAGCTAATTCAACGCCATAGTTACTAATATCAGCAGTTTTTTCATCATTCACTTTTTGGTTTCCCCAGGACATCGGTACCGAAAGCTGTCCGAAGAATCGCACAGGGCCATTAGCAGAATACCATCTACCAAAAGGAGCAACAGCAAAAGCACTATTTGTACGTTCTGTTACATTCGCTTCCGCATCGTATTCGTTTTTGTTCCATTGATAACCTAAACCGATTCCTACAGCAATGTTGTCGGATACGAAATAGCCAGCAGATGGCATAATATTAAATCCAGTAGATTTCAAATCAGTGTCTTTAGTAGATTCTGTATTAAATCCAACCCCGCCACCGATAACAAATTTACCTTGTTCTGTTTGTGCTTGTGAAGCAAATGTTAAGGCTGCTACAGCTGCCAATGTTAAGTAAAACTTTTTCATGATACTTTAATTTAATTTATTCTTATTATTTGACTTTCTGTCAATTTAGTTCAGTTTATTCAATACTTGTGCCAATACAAGGATTAAATGTCATTAAAATGTTTGTTTGTGCAACTGATTGAAAGCTTGAATATTATTTTACTTTTTTTTCAAAAAATAGAATATCCATAAACATGAAATAATTCCATGTAGGCAATTTGGCAGGGAAAGGGATAAATTGGCAGCGTAAGAATGGCAGATGACGAGCATCCCGATTAATTATTTTCCGGTTTCCAAGTGAGGCGCATCGACCGGTTTGGACTCGGGCGATCCTTTTTGACGTAAAAATATAGTCAGGAGCACAATAGATGCTACGGATAGGAATTCGCTCTGCCAATTTTGGAATGTTTCGAACCAAAAATCAGGCTCTTGGATAAAATGCCCCAATGTAACAGAAGGCTCTCCCTTAATTATCTGTTCCTCGTTAAAATTTCTATAACTGCCATAGAGGTGCATAGTCCAGCTGAAAATAAATAATAGGGCAAATGCGATGGTCAATGAATGTTTGTATAGTTTGAGTTGCCATCCACCTTTTTTTACAGGTCCCGGAGCATTTGCATGTGGTATCGGCTCTCGATCTACTTCTTCTTTTTCTGTCAAGCTTTTTGATTCTGCCGAGCCAATTTGGCGCAGAGAAATAGTTAATACAACATACAACATCATTTGTAGAAATTCACTTTGAAAGTTTTCAAAAGTAGCTGCAATAAAATGACCTGTTATTACATAATCTTCCAATGGTAATGTTGATAATCCCTGCTCCTGAAGCTCTACATTGTTCTTTTTCCAACCGAAATAAAATTGTGCAAATAAAGCGATCACAAAGAGAGATATAAATACAATAGAAAGACTATTTCTTTGATAAAAATTCCTTTGCATGACAAGTAAATATGTAATGAAAAACTATTCTACTATATAACGCTTCAGAAGTCAGAAAGTTCCCAGCTGTTGATGAGATTTTTTTGTCAGAAAACAATCCTTAACAATTTCTAAGAAGGGAACGGGCGGCTGTCAGTATATCATCAACTTCAATGGACGCGACAAAGGAGTGAAGATGTTCACAACGTTGTGTCTTTGGTTCGAAAGGATAGGGATTATTAGGAATTATTCCACATTCAGGACATGTTAGCTCCCACGAGATCATTTGTAGATGTTTATCTTGATATAGAGGTCTCCAGTTGATTACATTTGGCGCCCAGTATATTCCAACCGTGGCACACTCCACTGTACGAGCTAGGTGCAACGGCCCGGTATCGTTCGAAATTAAAAGACGGCTTTTCTCTTGTAATGCTGCCATTACCCCTAAAGAAAGTCCTTCGAAAATAAAAAATGGGCGATTCTTCATTTTCTACGTTATTTCTTCAATAACGAAAAACTCCTGCTCACTACCGGTTAATAAAATAGCATACCCATCTTCCATAAGCAAGTCTGCGAGTTCGGCGAATTTAGAGGTAGGCCAACGTCGACGTATATCCGTAGCACCTGCATGGATAATGATAAAGGGTCGCAGGATTCCCTGCTGAAAAATTAGTCGATCGGCTTCTGTGCGTTCTTCCGAAAAAAGATACAAGGTATGTTGCAAAATCAACTTTTTTACGCCTACAAGT
Source organism: Sphingobacterium chuzhouense (assembly GCF_014692525.1). GTDB lineage: Bacteria > Bacteroidota > Bacteroidia > Sphingobacteriales > Sphingobacteriaceae > Sphingobacterium > Sphingobacterium chuzhouense. The sequence continues at coordinate 392,870 of NZ_JACNYL010000002.1, read as the reverse complement.
TCTACAAGATGTAAATGCCGCAAAATTTCGTGCTGATAATACGAGAATGAAATGCTACGATCGTATACAGGCTTGTTGCTTATAGTTTGCCCGACCGTGCATCTTGCTCGGAGCTCACGGATTATAGCCCAAGAAAATGTTTCTTCTGCTTGAAAGTTGATGGCAATATCAAAGTTTTCCGCTCGCAATGTTTCGAAGAAAGCAAATTCGCTAATTGTTTCCAAGGAAGCCATATTGGCTAAATGCAAAGTCGGAGGCACTCCAATAACGCGGTCTATGCAGGTCTTTCTGTCTGCTAAAATGTTTTATGCCACGGTAATCCTATCCATACAATTTCGGCATCCGGATAGGTATATCGTAGTGCTTGTATGGCAGGCAAACATACCAGTAAATCGCCCAAGCCGGAATTGGTTCGTAAGATCGCGATCCTGCGAACTTTGGAGAGCTTGGATTTCTTCATAAACTTAACAATGTGTTATGCAGTTACACTTCGACAATCAAATAGGGAGCGTTCGCATGTTCTTTTCTTAACACGGGAAGGGCGACATTGTATACGGGTATCTTGGTTGTCGTGGAACCCCGGAGCTTGCCGGCGTGCGCATGCCCGTGAAAAGCTGCAGAAACTTGACGTCGAATAAGAGGCTCTACGAGATGGGAGGAACCTAAAAATGGAAATAACTGTTCGGGTTCACCTGCAATTGTCTCTTTAATAGGAGCATAATGTAAAAGTGCCACTTTTGGCAACTCCGGACACTCTTGTTCCAGCCGTGTAAGAGCGCGGTCTAATTGCAAAGATTCGTTGACCACCTCATGTACATATTGTTTCATCATATCTTCCCCAAATATGGAAAGCATATATTGGTCAAAACCTCCACCAAATCCTTTTACACCCGCAAATCCTACGTTCTCGACGACCGTGGATTCGCCGTCTAGAATAGTCATATTATGTTCCGCAAGAATTTGTTTGATAATCTTTTGTCGTCCCTTTTCATAATCATGGTTTCCTAAAACACCGATTACAGGAATTTTTAAAATATCTAATTGCTCACCGAGAATCTTTGCTTCGTCCTCATCACCTGTATCCGTTAGATCACCGCAAATAACCAAGATATCCGCTTCTTCAGACACTTGTTCGAAGGTCGAGCGCAAACTGCCATGGTCGGTTATTTTGGTATGAATATCGGCCATGGCGGCAATTTTAGTTTTTTTCTTTTTTGTCATGTTATCAGATTGTTGTTATAGTAGAGGACTTGTACCCCCATTCTTTAATATCTACTTCGTACTGGGTTTGATCAATGAGAGGGCCCCGGCAAACCTTTTCTAATGGGGGCGGGAGATCATATTGTTCAGCTGCGCGAGCCATAAGCTCGTCGAAAATCCATTTAGGAATGATGTCGCGATAATCGGCGGGATACACAAACTGGAAGGTCAGCAGCTGCGCCAATAACAAATGCCAGTGAGGGCTTAGGCGCCGTAGCAATAGTTCCCAGTTCACGCTCTTACCATATTTTAAAAGAATATGATTGATATCGGCACTGTCGTTCCGCTCCCGGTTCTGTACGTATATTTTACACCAAATAAGCTCCTCCACCGGTATAAATTGTACCGGTACGTCAGCGAATGTTCCTGTAGACGCTCTTTCGTGCCAGGAATCATCTACCGTGCAAATATTGCTAACGGTATCAAAAATGATATCGATGAAATATTCACCATGAAAAACTTTTGCCAGCCAACGGATATCGGTCAATTGGGTTTCGTAACCTTGGGCAGCGAAATATTTTAATATTTTAGGGTATTCGCTGCTCTTACAAAAGATATCTAAGTCTTTTGTATCACGGAATATACCCGTATAATGGAACATGGCAAAAGCGCCTCCTAGCATAAATTCGCATTTGCTGTCAAGTAATAGCTGGAGTGCATCCCGATAGAATGCCTCTGATTCTTGCTTTTGCTTCTCGGTTGTTATCATATATAATACTTTATATTTTGAACAACCAACACGCATTTTTGTTCCAATTCTTAACCAACCTTAATTCGATTTCATGTTATATATAAAAAGAAAAACCTCGGAATCTCTCCAAGGTTTTATCAATAGAACGAAAATTTATTTATTCAAAATATTCTTTGATGCGTTCGAAGAACGACTTCTCACTTTTACCTGGCTGGGGTTTAAAGTTCGCTGAGCCTTTCAGTTTTTCCAGCACGGAACGCTCTTCCGGAGAGACGGCTTTAGGTGTCCATACATTAACATACACCAATTGGTCTCCTTTGTGATAAGAATTTACTTCCGGTACGCCTTTTCCTTTTAAACGTAGAATTTTCCCGCCTTGCGTTCCGGGATCAATCTTTATTTTTGCTTTTCCGTCAATAGTAGGAATTTCAACGCTGGTACCAAGAGCTGCGTCTGCAAAGTTGATATACAGATCGTAGATGACATTAATGCCGTCACGTTTTAATGTTTCGTGTGGTACCTCTTCGATGAGGATGATCAAATCTCCGGGAATGCCTCCTCTTGGCGCGGCATTTCCTTTTCCACTCATCGATAATTGCATACCTTCACTTACCCCTGCAGGGATGTTGATAGCAATTGTTTCTTCGCCTCTTTCTAATCCTTCGCCACGACAGGTCGTACATTTGGAGGTGATTTCAACACCTTCACCATTACAGGTAGGACAGGTGCTCGTTGTTTGCATTTGCCCCAAAATGGTGTTGGTCACCCGTCTAACGGATCCCACGCCACCACAAGTCTTACAAGTGTGGTAAGATGATTTATCCTTTGCCCCGGTGCCGCCACAAGTATGGCACTGTACCTGCTTATTTACTTTAACTTTCTTCTCTACACCTTTGGCTATCTCTTCTAAAGTCAATTTTACTTTGATACGAAGATTGGTGCCGCGCTGTACGCGTCTGCCACCTCCGCTGCGGCCGCCACCACCGAAGAAGCTTTCAAAGGGATGTCCACCACCAAAAATGTCACCAAACTGGCTGAATATATCTTCCATATTCATGCCACCGCCGCCAAAGCCGGAAGCTGAATTTCCAGCATGACCAAACTGATCATACCGTTGTCTTTTCTCCGGATTACTTAATACCTCATACGCTTCAGCTGCTTCTTTAAATTTCTCTTCAGCCGCTTTATCGTCTGGGTTTTTGTCGGGGTGATATTTTATCGCCAGTTTGCGGTATGCAGACTTAATTTCAGACGCGTCCGCAGACTTTGAAACGCCTAATATATCGTAATAATCTCTCTTAGCCATCTTCTTATTGACCTATTACCACCTTCGCGAAACGTATTACTTTATCGTTGAGAAAGTAACCTTTTTCCACTACATCTATAACTTTATTCTTCAATTCTTCTGACGGTGCGGGGATAGCAGTGATGGCTTCTTGATATTCAGCATCAAAAGGCTCGCCGATAAGATTTTCCATTTCTTTTAATCCCTCGTTCGCTAATATTTTTCTAAATTTTTGATTTACCAAATCAACGCCTTGTTTTACCGATTCTATATCTTGTGCCGTTTCCATAGCAGCCAAAGCACGGTCGAAATCGTCGAGGATGGGTAAAAGTTTAGCTAAAACGTCCTTACTGGCAGATTGTATAAGATCTACTCGTTCTTTGGACGTTCTTTTTTTATAATTGTCGAATTCAGCAAACAGACGCGTATACTTGTCGTTCGCATTTGCTAATTCTTGTTGTAAACGCTCTTCAGTTGTTTCTTCGGATTGGTCTGTACTTTCTTCCGAAATGGGGTTAACAGACGCTAAATTCTCGTCTTGAATATTGTTTTCCTGTTCGTTCATCATATCTATATTATAGCCTACATTAATATCCTTTGTTGGCACTCAATAATATTGCCAACACAAATAAAACCGACACCCTGTCAGTCTATCCGAAAATAAACTATCAAAATGTCGGCTTTGTGATGTTCTGTCAGTGCCGTGATTTATATCTCTACATTATCGTATAAAGCCGTATCTGCGGTTTTGATAATACGGGCAGGCATATTTTTAATAATCTGATAATCGTGGGTGGCCATTAATACGGCTGTACCTGAGGCGGCGATATCTCTTAATAAAAGTACAATTTCTTCCGATGTGGCGGGGTCGAGGTTTCCTGTTGGTTCATCAGCGAGGATAATTTCCGGATTATTTAACAACGCCCGCGCAATAACGACCCGTTGTTGCTCACCACCGGATAATTCGTGGGGCATTTTACGCAATTTCGATCGTAGACCTACTTTTTCCAACACATCCAACATCCGGTTTTCTATTAATCCCCTTTCTGTCCATCCCGTAGCTTTCAAGGCAAATTCGAGGTTCTTCTCTACCGTTCTGTCATTTAATAAATGGAAATCTTGAAAGACAATGCCTAGTTTTCGACGAAGATAAGGAACGTCGTTTTCATGTAGCTTTTTCAGATCGAAACCTGCTACCATTCCTTCACCACTGGCGATGTAGAGGTCGCCATATATTATTTTCAACAAACTACTTTTTCCGGTTCCCGACTGACCGATCAAATAGATGAACTCACCTTGGTTGATATCGAGATTGACGTGGGAAAGCACCAAATGCTTTTGTTGGTATATATCTACGTTTTTTAATTTGATAACTGTGTTGTTCGCTGTTGTCATACTGTTTTATACATCAATTTTTTTTATTTGGCCGAAAGGCATTTCCGCTACAACCTGCATGATATAGTCGGTTTTATCACCCAAACCTATTTTTTCAAGGGATTTGTCCGGTCTATCTACTCGAAAATATGCTAACAGGGTAAAAGCTTCGTCCCGAAGTTGGACGTAATCAGGAATTTTAGCTACCCCTTTAACTTTAATAACATACATCATAACAAAGTTATCATTTTTTTTCAGAAAGAAATGCCATTACGTCCACTCCGTCAGCATAATCCGTTAAAGAAGGACATTGACTTCCCCCTAAAGGAAACGTCGAAATACTTGTTTCTATTGTGGCTTCGCTGACGATACATTGTATTTTATCTGCTTGGGCTTCCAACTGGAGAACAACTTCATGAATCTGATCGTATTCTTCGTAAAATACCGTGGCCAATGGAGATGCAAATCCTGTATCTTCTTTGAGCAACATAAAACCGTTGTCAAAATGCTTCTCGCCATTAATTAAATAGATGGACTTATTATAATCGTAATTGTTAGTGTATTTATGATGCTCTTTAACAGTGCTAAAATCTTCAATCGCTTCAAAAAATGTATGGAAGTCGTAGTGACGGGGGACATATAGTTTAGAGACAGAGCGACATCCAAGTCCAAAATAATCAAAAATGTCAAATCCTAAAGCTTTTAACTGTTCGGGAGATTCTGTGCCGGTAAGGATGGCAATGGAATTTCGATTTTTGCGGATAATGTTGGGTTTCTTTCCAAAATAGTAGTCAAAGTAGCGGGAACTATTATTGCTACCGGTAGCAATAATCAGATCATATTGTTGTAATCGATCTACAATTTGGATTTTCTCGGCAAAAGCGGGTTCTATTTCGATAAGTTCATGGAGCACAAAGGTTGTTAACCCCGCATCATCAGAAGACAGCTTAATCTGTGCGCTAAAGCCTGCGATAAGCACCGATAATATATCCTGGAAACCAACTAAAGGAATATTTCCAGCCAATATAAGTCCGACAACCTGATCGGTTTCTGTGGTGGGGTAGGGTGCTACCCACTCCATAAGTTTTTCAGCCGTCAAATTGGAAGACAACGCTTGGAATTGCTTTCTCGTATTTTCAACGGTGTACCACGGATTTTTAAAGGATGCTTGCTGTAAAATCCTATTTATTTTCTCTTGATCCGAAGCAAGTAACTTGCCGAGTGCTACAAAGGCATCAATTCGTTGTTTCTGTGTCAAATCTTTCTAATTTAGAATTGTTCTGATTTTTTTTTGAAGTATCTTTGCGTGTCTAAAGAAATAACTACTAACTTTGTAGTATTATTTTAGGACGAGACAAAATTAGTTTATTTATTATAATTGTGAGGTGATAAATGGCAATTAAAATTACAGACGAGTGTATAAATTGCGGAGCATGCGAACCAGAATGCCCGAACAACGCTATATATGATGCAGGTGTAACATGGAAATTTTCGGATGGAACGGCGCTGGATGGTGTGATTGATTTTGGAGATGGCGTAACGTTGGATGCCAATGAATCCCAAGAAGCTATTTCAAATGAAGTATATTACATCGTTTCAGACAAATGTACGGAATGTAAAGGTTTCCATGACGAACCGCAATGTGCAGCAGTATGTCCAGTGGATTGCTGTGTGGAAGATGAAGAGGTTGTAGAAACGGAAGAAGAACTTCTGGCAAAGAAAGCGTGGCTTCACGCGGAATAAGAAGGAAAATCTTATAGTTAAAGATATAAAGGCATTACCCCGCGTGGGTGATGCTTTTTTTATTATAATCCGATATTATTTTGTTTTTCAACGGATAGCACCATAATTTATTTTGTATAAAAGACAATTTTTATACATTTGTTTCTTTCAAAAACAAAAATAAAACCAGATGCTGAAAAAACAAGTTGCTGTTATCACGCTCTTTACTGTTTCGATTGCTCTCATTCTGACTTTAATATATGAATTTAATTGGTTTGCTATACATCCGGATTTCATGATGTGGGTGCGGTGGATAGTCGCTTCCGTATTGACACTGAATGCGATCGTCCGTAAAAATTTAACTACATGGATATTGACTTGTTTAGTGCTGGGGGTATTTATCGGGTTGGATTTTCCTAATTTTGCCCGTGCTTTGCAACCTTTATCACAGGCCTTTATTAAATTAGTGAAAACCATTGTTGGTCCCATTTTGTTTGCTACACTTGTTTTCGGTATTGCAGGGCATTCCGACCTAAAATCGGTAGGACGAATGGCATGGAAATCTATGTTGTACTTTGTGTCGGCAACTACCTGTGCTATATTTATCGGTTTGATTGTGATTAATATTACAAAGGCAGGAGTAGGTGTGGATGTAGAAAATATGCCCCATGAAGAACTGCCAAAAACGGCGACGACGAGTGTAGCGGATAGTACAGCCATGTCGCATATATCGAGCGATGCGCATGGTGTATACAAATTTAATGCATTTATACGGGATACTTTTCCCGAAAATATAGTCAAAGCAGTTTACGAGAATCAAGTGCTACAGATTGTGGTGTTTGGAGTGATATTTGGTATTGGGCTGGCGTTGGTAGAGGAAAAGAAACGGAAACCATTGGTCAATTTTACAGAAAGTCTTTCGGAAGCCATGTTTAAGTTTACCAATATCGTCATGCTTTTTGCTCCAATTGGTGTGGGAGCCGCCATGGCATATACCGTGGGGCATCTCGGTGTAGATATCTTAAAAAATCTCTTTATGCTCCTCGGTAGTCTATATTTAGCTTTATTGCTTTTTTTGGGAGGGGTTCTACTTCCGATTGCCTTATTCTTAAAAATACCAGTGAAACGCTTTATGAATGCAGTTAAAGAACCTGTTTCTATAGCGTTTGCAACAACTAGTTCCGATGCGGCTCTGCCGAAAGCCATGAATGCCATGGAGAAATTTGGTGTGCCTCGCAAGATTGTATCATTTGTTATCCCGACAGGATACAGCTTTAATCTGGATGGTACATCGCTTTACCTTTCCCTAGCTTCTATTTTTGTAGCGCAAGCAGCCGGTATACCGTTGACTATTGGGCAACAATTATTGATTGCTTTCACCCTCATGATTACCTCCAAAGGAGTCGCCGCTGTACCACGGGCGTCCTTAATTGTGTTGATCGCTACGGCAGACCAATTTGGACTGCCAACTTTTGTTATTGCCGCCATTCTGGGAATAGACGAGCTGATGGACATGGCACGTACTTCTGTCAATGTCATCGGTAACTGTTTAGCAACGGTGGTTGTAGCGAAATGGGAAGGCGAATTTGATGAAGAAGCCCCGTTTAGGGAAGACACAGCAGATGAAATTATATAATTATATTTTCTTCACAATCTCTTTTTACTAAAAATATTAGTATTACCTTTGTTCTGAAGAAAAGGTAATAGCTATGAGTGCATCTATCGAGAAATCGATGTTAATAGCTGATTTGCAACATCAGATATTGCAATGGCAAGGCTTTAAACAGATTGAAAAAAAGGATTATGGCGTAGGTTTGGGAGAGCTGGAAAAAGCTTTCCCTGGTCATGTTTTCCCCGTAGGTACCCTGCACGAGTTTATGAGTGAAAGCAACGAAGAAGAAGCGGCATCAAGTGGTTTCATAAGTGGACTTTTATCTTTTTTAATGCAGAAAGGTGGCGTAGGCTTATGGATAAGCAGTTCTAGTCAATTGTTTGCACCTTCTATAAAATCGTTCGGCGTAGATCCGGATCGCATCATCTTTGTACAGATGGAAAAACAAAAGGACATCCTTTGGGCATTGGAAGAAGGTTTAAAATGTGAGGGAATACGTGCGGTTATTGCGGAAGTACAAGATATTAATTTTGTGCAATCTAGACGTTTACAACTCGCTGTAGAGAAAAGTAAGGTCACTGGATTTGTATTACGGTTAAAACCCCGATTTCTTGGTGCAACCACTTGTGCAGCACGATGGCATATCCGTCCCTTGCCAAGCCATATGCGGGGAGATATGCCCGGTGTGGGGTTTCCGGAGTGGGAAGTAGAGCTCTTAAAAGTCAGGAATGGAAGCCCTAGCCGATGGCAAGTGGGATGGAGACAAGACCAATTGCAAGCTAAGCGGTTAACGCTATCTTCAAACCCGATATATCATGCTAAGAGAAAGGTGGGGTAATCATGGTAAAACGATATGCTGTATTATGGTTTCCTTTTTTATTGACGGATTGGTATACGAAACATAACCCCCAACTGGTCGACATACCTTTCGTATTTGCTTTGCCCGTGCGGGGCAGAATGTGTATTTCGGCTGTCAACCCGTCTGCAGCTCGGTGTGGAGTTACAGCCAATATGGTCGTTGCCGATGCTAGGGCGGCAATTCCCCAGTTAGAAGTATTACAGGATAAACCGCTACGAAAGGATAGGTTACTAAAAAGTATGGGGTTATGGTGTATGCGATATACGCCCATGGTAGGTGTGGATACGGCAGGTTACTTAATCTTAGATATAACAGGTTGTGCCCACTTATGGGGAGGAGAAAAAGCTTATTTGCAAGAAATCCACCTGCAGCTAAAACAAAGAGGGTATGAAGTTCGGATAGGCATAGCCTCGACTATAGGAGCTGCTTGGGCAATAGCCCGATATGGACAGCATGGAACTATTATTCCGGACAATGCACAGCAAGAAATCTTATCGACCATGCCTATAGCTTGTTTACGTTTAGAATCCGATCTTCTTGAACGACTGAAAAAGTTAGGGTTTAGAACAGTAATTAGTGTTACGCAAATACCGCCGCAGGTACTAAAAAGACGTTTTGGGGAAGACTTAGCGAAACGTGTGAGGCAAACCTTAGGAAAAGAGGAAGAGTTTATCGTGCCATTAAAACCTGTCATTCCTTATGCTGAACGGCTTCCTTGCCTGGAACCTATCAAGACCGCAAAGGGTATTGAAGTGGCGATAGAGAAGTTATTGAGCATATTGTGCAAACGCTTGATGGGCGAGGGGAAAGGCCTGCGCAAAGCTAAGCTATCCTGTTATCGTGTGGACGGAAAGGTAAAGTATATAGAGATTGGCACAAGTCGTGCCTCTGCTCATGTAAAGCATCTTTTAGGTTTATTTAAACAAAAAATACCAACGATAGCGCCGGGCTGGGGAATTGAAGTCTTTGTATTAGAAGCTCCTAAAGTAGAGGACGCAGTACCCGTTCAAGAATTGCTATGGAATGGAGAAGGCAGTTTAGATAATGATGCATTGGCAGAATTACTAGATAGGTTTAAAGGGAGAGATGTTACATGCCACATAAATCGTTTTTTACCGGATGAACACTATTGGCCAGAACGTTCCATCAGGCTAGCTGTTTCCTTGACGGAGAAACGAACTACAGCATGGCGTACAGACCGTCCTCGTCCGACACGATTGCTGAATCCACCTCATCCTATTGAAGTAAGTGCACCCATCCCGGATTATCCTCCGATGTTGTTCCGTTACAAAGGAGAAGTACATCTTATTAAAAAGGCAGACGGCCCAGAACGGATAGAACGGGAGTGGTGGATCGAACAGGGAGAGCACCGAGATTATTACTATGTAGAGGATGGACAGGGAAGAAGATATTGGCTATTTCGTTTAGGACATTATCAAGGAGATCGTTCGCCCAATTGGTATTTGCATGGATTTTTTGCATAGGAGAAGATATGGGATACATCGAATTACAAGTAACCAGTAATTTTAGTTTTCTTCGAGGTGCATCCCATCCCGAAGAGTTAGTGGAACAAGCAGCATCGTTAGGTTATGAAGCTATCGCTATAGCAGATAGAAACAGCTTGGCAGGCGTTGTACGTGCCCATGTGGCTGCACGAAAACATCGGATACGCTTTATTCTAGGCTGTCGCTTGGATCTATTGGATGGACCTAGTTTATTAGCATATCCGAAAAATAAGAAGGGGTATAGTAAATTGTGTAGCTTGTTGACAAAGGGAAACTTGCGGGCGGAAAAAGGAAAATGTCATCTTTATCAAGCGGATGTTTACACCTATAAAGAAGATTTACTGTTTATCATTGTTCCACCGACGACACTCTCTTCCAATTTTGGATTGGATGCGACTTTTATGGAAAGTGCAGCTACGTATGCTGCCCATTTAAAAGGGCAAATCTATCTAGGGTTATCCCGCACCTATCAAGGGAACGATACCAAACGACTGTTTCTTCTCTATGATTTAGCCGAACGGCTTCATATCCCTGTTGCAGCCTTGGGCGATGTCCATTATCATATTCCAGAACGTCGTGAATTGCAGGATATCCTGACCTGTGTCCGTGAAAAATGTACGATATATACGGCAGGATTTCGCTTGCACCCCAATGCCGAACGTTATCTAAAAGCACAGGAAGAAATGGAGCGGTTGTTTGCGTCCTATCCGGAGGCATTGGAGCATACCATCCGAATAGCCGATGCGTGTCGTTTTTCGTTAGATGAGCTGGAATATGTCTATCCAGAAGAACTTACGCAGGAGGGGCGTACACCACAGGAAGAATTAGAATTATGGGTATGGCAGGGAGCAAAAAAACTTTTTAATGAAGGGGAATTAGAGAAGCATACACCAACCATACAGATGGAGCTAGACTTCATCCGAAGAAAAAACTATGCTTCCTATTTCTTGACTGTATATGATTATGTGCGTTTTGCCCGTGAACGTAATATCTTATGTCAGGGACGTGGTTCGGCGGCAAACTCTATTGTATGCTACTGTCTGGAAATCACATCGGTTAATCCTACTGACATAAAGCTGTTGTTTGCCCGATTCATGTCGGATGCACGAGATGAACCGCCTGATATTGATGTCGATTTTGAACATGAACGACGGGAGGAAGTCATCCAGTATATTTATGAGAAATACGGTCGGGATAGAGCGGCTATTGTCGCAACGGTAACCCAAGAACGTGCAAAAGGTGCTTTACGGGATGTAGGTAAGGCGATGGGCTTATCCATGGATGCGCTCAGTAGGTTGTCCCGGACGATTGGTTCGCATTGGGATAGTGCTTTGGAACCTACCCGGTTTGAGGAGCATGGTTTCCATGTTGAAGACCCACATTTCCATAAAATATTGGAATTAGCGGAGCAGCTGATCGGATTCCCACGGCAGCTTGGGCAACACACAGGTGGTTTTGTTATCACGCAAGGCAAAATTCATGAGCTATGTCCTATTATTCCGGCACGTATGGAGGAACGTACTAATCTAGAATGGAACAAAGACGATCTAGAAGCATTGGGATTTCTAAAAGTGGATGTATTGGGATTAGGCATGCTAACCTGTATTCGTAAAGGGTTCGAACTTATCAAAAAACATTATGGTGATGAAGTAACGCTGACGAGTATGGGCACGAAAGACAAAAAAGTCTATGATATGATCAGCCTAGCGGACACCTTAGGGGTATTCCAGATTGAAAGCAGGGCACAGATGTCCATGCTCCCCCGTTTGAAACCTAAAGAATTTTATGATCTGGTTATTGAAGTGGCTATCGTGAGGCCTGGCCCCATTCAAGGGGATATGGTGCACCCTTATCTGCGGAGACGAAATGAAGAGGAAGATGTAACGTATCCTTCGGAAGAAATTAAAGGTATCTTGGAACGAACAAAAGGTGTTCCTTTATTTCAGGAACAGGCGATGGAAATTGCGATCGTGGCCGCAGGTTTTACACCCGCTGAAGCCGATGCCCTGAGGCGTAGTATGGCAACTTTTAAATCGAAAGGAGAAGTTAGCCACTTCCGTGATAAAATGGTGAATGGTATGGTGGCAAAAGGCTACGAGGAAGAATTTGCCCATCGTGTATTCCGGCAATTGGAAGGTTTCGGTAGTTATGGCTTCCCCGAAAGCCATGCGGCTTCTTTCGCGCTGCTTGTATATGTATCGAGTTGGATAAAGTGTTATCACCCTGATGTATTTGCTGCTGCCTTGCTAAATAGTCAGCCCATGGGTTTTTACCAGCCGGCTCAACTTATTATTGACGCGCGTCGGCATGGGATAGAGGTATTACCTGTGGATATCAACCATTCTGTATGGGATAATACATTGGAAGGGGAGTATAGGATACGTCCGCATAAGCTAAGGTTAGGCTTCCGACAGGTTAAAGGTTTAAAAGAAGAAAATATTGAGAAATTAATCCAGTGCCGCCTCAAACCCTATACGCGGGTAGATGAATTGGCGGATATATTGTCTATGTTTACATTAGAAAGGCTTGCAGATGCCGATGCGTTTCGGTCTATCGGTTTGGATCGTCGACAAGCATTGTGGGAAGTTGCTGCGGTAAAGGATAGACAAATTGCGCTGTTTAAAGGGCAGGACGTAGCAAGCCCCCAAGAAAAGCAGATTCGTTTGCCATTTATGTCTGAAAGTGAGCATGTTGTCCAAGATTATGCGACAACAGGGCTATCTATCAGGGCACATCCGGTATCTTTTATAAGAAAGAAGCTGGATTTGTTACACGTACTACCCACCGATAAATTACCACTTTTGAAAAACGGAATGCCGGTTAAGGTATGTGGTCTTATTACTGTGCGTCAGCGACCGGGTACCGCCAAAGGGGTGTTGTTCGTGACGATTGAAGACGAGACAGGTTTTGCCAATTTGGTCCTATGGGGGAAGGTATTTGAAAAATACCGTCGGGAGATATTGCAAGCTAAACTCTTAATGGTGACGGGCAAGGTACAAATAGAAGAACGGGTCATTCATGTTGTAGTACAACAATGTTTCAACCTAAATAGTTGGCTGTTGGAACTCGAAAACCACGCAGAAGGAACTGCTGAGAGTGTTTTTTATAAAGGAAGAAACTTTAAATAACTGGGACTTGCCAGTAGAAATTATTTTATTATATTTGAATTGAACTTAATATTTTGATAACACCTTTATAATAACGACTTTATTTATTTTACCTATGTTTGTGATATAAAAAGCAAACGTCTGTTTAACACAAGACTTGTTAAAACGCTGAACTTGAAACCGAATATCCATAACGAGAAAGAGATTTTAAACAAAGTTGCTAAAGGAGATCAGCGAGCCTTTACAGTACTTTTTGATGCCTATTATCAGCATCTTGGCGCTTATGTATATAAAGTTACGGAATCCAAAGAAACAGCAGAGGAAATCGTACAAGAGGTTTTTATCAAGATATGGGAGAAAAGAGAAGTCTTAACCGATATAGATAGCTTTAGAGCATATCTTTTTATCTTATCGAAAAATAAAACGCTGGATCACCTGCGGGCAATAGCAAAAAAACGTATGCAGCAAGTATCTCTTCTTCAGCAGACGAAAGAAGAAAGTTATACAATAGATAGCGCTTCTCCCATGGAAGAATATAATCTAATTATAGAAAAAGCCGTTGCGAAATTACCTCCTCAACAACAAAAGGTTTACTATCTAAGCCGCTATGAGAAATTGAAATACGAGGAAATTGCAATCCACATGGGCATCTCAAAAGAAACGGTTAAAAAACACATGAAACTCGCACTGGCGTTCCTGAAACAACAGGTAAAGATGCAGATTCAAGACGTGAATCTGGGCTTGTTGTTTGTGGTTTTAATTTATTATTGATTTTTTTTATTTCCTATTACCCCTTTTTTCTTTATCTATCGTCTTCATATAAATTGTGAAGCTCATTTGCCCAATAAAGAATGGATAAAGAACGGATTAGCTATTTATTTAAAAAGTATGTCGATAGAACAGCAAGCTTGAGTGAAAAGGATGAGCTGATGCAGTACATTCATACCGCACCAGAGGATGAAATCGAATCCCTACTGGAAACGGTATATCAATCGCCGGATTTTAATGAAGAGATATTTACGGTGGTTCAAAGGACAAAGATGTTGCGTGCTATTTTGCCGACCAATAGCCAAGAATACGCTGCGCAAGACCGAAAAAGAACATTCTTAAAAAGGAGCGGGGTATTGAAATTTACAGCAGTTGCTGCATTGTTATTAATCACATTGACTATTAGTTTCCTATTCTATCTAGATAACATAAAAACCGCCGATACAGAAATGGTACAACAAGATGCTTTATTAAACATTCTTCCCGGAAAGGATAAAGCTACATTAGCATTGGCAGATGGCACCCTCATTTATCTAAATGAAATTCAAGAAGGGGAAATTGCAGAACAACACGGTGTTAGAATAACAAAAACAGAAGATGGTCAACTACACTACTATATCCAGGCCTCCGACAACCAAACCCAAAATAGAGACGAGGCAGAAACCATTTATCATACAATAACAACCCCAAAGGGAGGGCAGTACCAAGTGTTATTACCTGACGGTACCAAAGTTTGGCTCAATGCCGCTTCTTCATTGAAATATCCGCCTTTATTCTCCAAAACAGAAAGGCGAGTTGAATTAATTGGAGAAGGATATTTTGAGGTGGCTCAAAATATACTATCGCCTTTTATTGTCGAAACGAAAAATCAATCTGTTAGAGTGTTGGGGACCCATTTTAATATTAATGCCTATGACGATAGAGGAAATACCGAAACAACGCTTTTGGAGGGAAGTGTGATGATAGATTATATCAACAGTAGCAAGAAACTAACTTCCCGAACGCTAAAACCCAGTGAACAGGCTATATTAAATGATCACCATAAGTTAGCGGTAAAAAAGGTCGATATCTCCAGCGCTATCGCTTGGAAAAACGGACTTTTTTATTTCGAAAATACGCCTGTAGAACAAGTACTGGCAGAGTTTTCACGTTGGTACAATTTCGATTTTGAGTTTGAAGGCGACGTACCTGCCATCAATTTATGGGGGAGCGTCTATCGGAATGTGAATGCATCAGAAGCTTTGGAAATTCTACATTATTTTAATCTAAAATATCGATTAATAAAAGATACGGGTGAGGAGTCTAGCTGGAAAGTAGTCGTGTCAAATTTATAAAAGACAACAATCAATTAAAATTATAAATCTATGGAGAAGTATTATCCGAAAATTTTGGAAGGTTACTGAATAATTTTTTTTAAAAAGTCTCTCATTGGCGTGAGAGACTCTAGAGTAAGAAAGCTTTACGAATATTATTGCGAACATATTCAGTATTAACTTTTAATATAACAAAATTAATGAAATTAAATTCATTTCCTATAGTTAAGTTACAACTATGGCTCAATTCCGTATTATATCATGCTAACGGATTTCTTTTTTACCGATATCTAAATCATAAAAAAGGAAAAGTACCATGCTTATCAGTTTTAACAGCGATTTGGATTACTATTGCTTTCTTGCCTGTAAATGCTACAGCGCATGCTCAACAAATATCACTACATGTCCAAAACAAACCGCTGGATGAAGTATTCAAATCGATCATGAAACAAAGCGACTATGTTTTTATTTATAATAGTCCTAAGATTAATCAGACTCGAGTAAGTGTAGATATCAACCATACTTCTATTACTAATGTGTTAGAAGAGTGCTTTAAGAATATACCATTTACGTATAAGGTAATCAAGAAAAACATCATGGTGAAGGAAAAAGAAGCGCCGATTTCGAATACTAAGGTCATCGTTTACCAAGAACAGGTAAGAGTAAACGGTTTGGTTGTTGATTCGCTAGGATCGCCCCTTTCTGGAGTCTCCGTAGCAATGAAAAATAACAGTAGAGTAGGGACGACTACAGACTTAAACGGACGGTATGTTTTAGAAGTGCCGTCAGACGCGGTATTAGTTTTCAGTATGGTAGGGTATGATAGTCAAGAAATAGCGGTGAAAGGCAAATCCGTGATGGATGTGGTATTGAATTATGCTACTAGCGGGTTAGAAGATGTTGTTGTTGTCGCATTTGGGACACAAAAGAAGAAGGAAGTAGTCGGTGCCATCACGACGATTAACCCATCGGAACTACGGGTTCCGTCCAGTAATCTCTCAACAGCATTGGCGGGGCGGTTGGCGGGTGTGGTCGCTTATCAGCGCAGTGGTGAACCCGGTGCAGATGATGCTGATTTTTTTATCCGGGGTGTGACGACCTTTGGGTACAAACAGGACCCGTTGATCTTGGTCGATGGGGTCGAAATGACGAGTCGCGATTTGTCCCGTATGCAGGTTGATGATATCGCTAATTTCTCTATATTAAAAGACGCTGCTGCTACTGCTTTATACGGCGCACGTGGAGCAAACGGTGTCATATTAATTAGTACGAAGGAAGGAGTGGAAGGAAGGACATCGATTGCTGTTCGTATGGAAAACTCTATTTCAGCACCGACCAGTACAGTTGACTTGGTCGATAATATCACCTACATGAGGATGAATAATGAAGCTGTGCTGACCCGTAATCCCTTAGGTGATGTGCCCTATTCGCTCGCTAAAATCGATAATACGATAGCCGGTGCAAACCCATATGTCTACCCTAATAATGATTGGCTGGATATGTTGTTTAAGGATCATACCGTGAATAAAAGAGTAAACCTAAACGTAACCGGTGGAGGAAAAAATGCTCGTTATTATATCGCAGCAACTTACAATCACGATAATGGTATCATGAACGTGGATAAACGAAATAACTTCAATAATAATATCAGCTTAAAAAGTTATCAGCTTCGCTCTAATGTAAATGTTAATCTCACCAAATCTACCGAGGTGGGCGTAAGGCTCTATGGAACGTTTGATGATTATCTAGGCCCGAAGGAATCAGGTTCCCATTATTATCGATTGGCGATACGGGCTGATCCAGTTTCTTTTCCGGCATATTTTCCAGCTAATGAGCAGTATCAGCATGTCAATCATATTCTTTTTGGTAACTCTAGTGATGTCTTGATGGTAAATCCTTATGCACGGCTAGTCAGTGGTTATCGAGACTACAACCGAAGCACCATGTTGGCACAATTCGAATTGAAACAAGACCTATCGTTTATCACGGAAGGGCTCAAGCTACAAGGATTGTTTAACGTATCCCGCTATGCTTATTCTACTACAAGAAGATCATATAACCCTTTTTACTATGACATCGGTTCTTACGACAGATTCACAGACACATTCACCTTATCAGATGCGTTAAACGCGGATTCGGGAACCGAATATTTAGATTATTCACAAAGTATTCCAGATATTACGGCAACGACATATATTCAAGGTACAACAACTTATAATCGCACATTTAATAAGCACGGTATAAGCGGTCTGCTCGTGTTTTTGATGCAGAACAGATTCCAGAATGAGGGTGTTAGCAGCACCGATGAATATACCCTACAAACCTCATTGCCAAGCCGAAATCTAGGGGTCTCGGGCCGAATGACCTATTCTTTTGATGAACGATATTTTGCTGAGTTCAATTTTGGATATAATGGTTCTGAACGATTCCATGAAAGCAGTCGTTTTGGTTTTTTCCCGTCGGCAGGATTAGCTTGGCAGGTGTCCAACGAGAAGTTTTGGGAATCGATTTCCAAAACGATCACTAATTTGAAATTTAGAGGCAGTTATGGTTTGATTGGTAATGATGCAATAGGTAGTGCTAGTGACAGATTCTTTTATCTGTCAGAAGTCGATTTGAACAATTCCGGACGGGGCGCAGTATTCGGTTTGGAAAACGTCTATCGAAGAAATGGCGTGCTGGTCAGCCGATATGCGAATGAAGATATTGGTTGGGAAAAATCATACAAAGCGAATGTGGGCTTTGACATGGGATTATTTGATAAAATGAATGTGATCGTTGATTACTGGAAAGAGCATCGTACCAATATTCTAATGACGCGCTCCTCTATACCGTCTACAATGGGACTCGCGTCGGGAGCGACACCAAGAGCTAATGTAGGGCAAGCAAAAGGGTCTGGAATTGATTTCTCGGTGGATTACTCGCAAAATATAGGGGCTAATTTCTGGATACAGGGAAGGGCTAACTTTACGTATGCCTCCAGCAAGTTTTTGGTTTATGAAGAGCCTGTGTATGACAACGAACCTTGGAAATCCCGTGTAGGATATCCTATAAAACAGAAGTGGGGATATATTGCCGAGCGCCTATTTGTTGATGATGCTGAAGTATACAATTCGCCGGTTCAACAGTTTGGGGAAACCGTTATGGCGGGGGATATCAAGTACCGTGATGTTAACGGCGACGGAAGGATTACTTCATTAGATCAAGTACCGATAGGTTATCCTGAAACGCCGGAGATAGTGTACGGATTTGGAACATCTTTGGGATACAAAAACTTTGATTTGTCAGTTTTTTTTCAAGGTTTGGCGCGTGAATCTTTTTGGATAGATATAGAGAATACGTCTCCGTTTAGAACGGGTACAAATGGTGGTGAACAGCTTAAGAATCATGTTTTGAAAGCTTATGCGGATGACTATTGGTCAGAAGATAATCCCGATCCTTATGCGTTATGGCCACGTCTAAGTACGAGCTTACATCCCAATACTAACCAAACCAGTACATGGTTTATGCGAAACGGAGCTTTTTTACGTCTCAAAAACGCAGAACTTGGCTATACATTGCCACAACGTATTACAGAACGGATTAAGCTGACAAAAGCTAGATTCTATTTAAGCGGCACCAATTTATGGGTGTGGAGTGGTTTTAAATTATGGGATGTCGAAATGGCGGGGGATGGTCTGGGGTATCCCGTTCAACGCGTGGTTAATATTGGCGCGCAGATTTCTTTTTAGCTAATCGAAATAAGTAAATCATGAAGAGAATAAAGACATATATATTGATAGCAATGCTGGGAATAACATCGTCCTGTAATTATCTGGATATGATACCGGATAATATTTCGACAGTCGAACATGCATTTGCTTTGCGCAATGAAGCCGAAAAATACTTGTTTACCTGTTACTCCTATTTACCGGATTTAGGCGTACATGAAAGCAATCCAGGTTTTTTGAGCGGTGATGAAATTTGGTTTTTCTATCCGTATATTACGGCCTATTACGCCCAGCCCTCGGATGTCTGGGAGGTGGCGCGCGGGAACCAGAATATCACAGATCCCTATCTGAACTATTGGGATGGAGCTAAAGGGGGGAAGAGTATGTTTCGTGCTATTCGCGACTGCAATATCTTTTTGGAAAATATCCATTTGGTACCCGACATGGATGAGATGGAAAAAGATAGGTGGATAGGCGAAGTGAAATTTTTAAAAGCTTATTACCATTGGTTTCTGCTCCGAATGTATGGTCCTGTGCCGATTACGGATGTTAATCTGCCTATATCGGTTACACCCGAGGAAGCACAAGTTTTTAGGGATCCTGTAGACGATGTATTTAACTATGTTGTTAATTTGCTTGATGAGTCGGTACTCACGCTTCCCACGACGATCGTCGACCAAGTAAACGAGATCGGACGGATCACAAAACCTATCGCATTGGCGCTAAAAGCTAGAGTATTGGTGACAGCAGCAAGTCCATTGTTCAATGGTAATCCAGACTATGCCAATTTTGTGGATAAAAGAGGTGTGCATCTTTTTAATTCGGTCTACATGCCCGAAAAATGGGAGAAAGCCGCTCAGGCATGTATTGACGCCATCGAAATGATTCACAGTAACGGAAATCAACTGCACTACTTTAGCCCAGCTGTTAATACCTACAATCTCGGACCAGAGCTAAAGACGCAGATGGACATACGGGCGGCAATTACCGAAAAATGGAATTCCGAAATTATATGGGGTTTTAATAATAGCATGGTCAATTGGATCCAACGCTATGCCCAACCTTTTGTCGATCCTGCCTCCGTCATGACCAACGGAAGTTCCAGGCCTAAGGGGCAATGGGCGCCATCCTTGAAGGTCGCGGAAATGTTCTATACCAAGAACGGTTTGCCCATTGACGAAGATCTTTCCTGGCATTATACAGATCGATACCAGTTACAGGAGGCCGGCGAGGAGGATAAATATCATATAAAACCCTATTATACAACAGCCAAGTTGAATTTTGACCGGGAACCACGTTTCTATGCAGATTTGGGATTTGATGGTGGGATATGGTGGGGAAACGGAAATTATGATAGAGAAACGCCTTGGCATTTGGAAGCGAAGTCGGGTCAGCTTGCCGGTAAAAGAAGAGCAGACGAACATTCCATTACAGGCTACTACACCAAAAAATTAATTGATTATCGGAGTGTTTTGCAGACTAGTGGCGTTTATTCCGTACAGCAATATCCTTTCCCCGAAATCCGATTGTCCGACCTATACTTGTATTGTGCGGAAGCGCTAAACGAGGTAAATGGCCCGACAGCGGAAGCCTACCATTGGATTAACTTGGTTCGTAGACGAGCCGGAATCCCCGATGTAGAAGAATCCTGGTCATTGCCCGAAGTAAGAACACAGGGCAAACACTTGACAAAGGAAGGTTTCAGAGATATCATCAGACATGAGCGGTTAATTGAAATGGCGTTCGAAGGAACACGCTATTGGGATCTGTTGCGCTGGAAAAGGGCAGAAACAGTGTTGAGCCAACAGATCATAGGATGGGATATAAACCAGAGCGAGACCGTGCCATATTATCAGACCGTCTTACTTTTTAGCCAATCATTTAAAAAGAAAAGCTATTTGTGGCCTTTGAAAGAAAGTTCATTGATCATCAATAAGAATCTGGTACAAAACCCTGGTTGGTAGACTTTATAGTAAAAAAAATATGCTAATGAAAACGTTAGAAATACTGTGTAAAAATATAATCTTGCTGCTTAGTGGTGTTATTTGTCTGCTGTCTTCCTGTGATAAGGTAGAATTACGGGATAACCTCGAGCAGGACGGTGTTGCCCCTGGACCGGTCACTGATGTCACGTTTGAAGGTCTTCCGGGATCAGCTAAGATAAACTATTCTCTACCGGACGATTTTGACATCCTGTATGTGGTTGGGGAGTATGAGATCAGACCGGGAGTAGGTTATAATGTAAAATCCTCTTATTACAGCAATTCATTAACGGTGGTTGGCTTTGGGACGACGGACGAGTACAACGTAGATCTGTATGCTGTCGATCGTAGTGGAAATCGCTCGGAAAAGACAACTGTTACAATAAGACCATTGCCACCACCAGTGCAAACGGCTTTTGCAACGTTGGACTATGTTCAGGGGTTTGGCGGAATCTATCTTACCTTCGAAAATACGGCCAAGGCAAACCTCATTGCGAATGTCCTGATCAAGGACGAGCATGGCGATTGGGTGGAGTATGATAAATATTATATGTCTTTGCCTTTGGGCGCTTATTCCGTTAGAGGGTTAGATGCTATACCTACAACATTTGGCGTGTCGATCTACGACCGTTGGGAAAACCGTTCGGATACGCTGGTGCGCGAGATTACTCCCATTCATGAGACACAATTGAACAAAAGCATGTTTTCGGCTCTTGCATTGCCTGGAGATGGAAATAACGCTTGGAATCTTACAGGTTTATGGGATAATGTTACAGCTAATACTGGTGGCGGAATTAGTTCTACAGGCGCTTTTCCAACACGATTTAACTTCAATCTGGGCACACGATCCAAATTAAGCCGCTTTAAATTTTGGGGCGTACACGATGGTCGACAATATAGTTCGGGTAATGTTAAAGAGTTTGAACTCTGGGGAAGCAATGATCCGGATCCGCAGGGAAGTTTCGATGGTTGGGAATTGTTGGGCTTTTATACAGTGGTCAAGCCGTCGGGCTTGCCCGAGGGGGAGCTGTCAGCAGATGATAGCGCTGTGGCTGTTGCAGGCTTCGACTTTGACGTATCGCAGGATGCACCCCCGGTCAAATATTTACGTATAAATATATTATCTTCTTTTGGATCACCGCGCAACTCGGCCAATGGAACTGCCTGGATGCGGGAAATTACGCTGTGGGGAGAGGAGCAACCATAAAGAATAAGTATTGTAATGAAACTTAAGAACTAAGAAAAATGTCAAGTCAAACGAAAATATCACTAAAGGGCTTATGGATGATAATTGCTTTAGGGACTATGATCATAGCCGCATGCGGCAAGATGGATGGTACGTACAAAGAATTTATAAAGGATGGGGAGATCCGGTATAGCCAAAAACCGGATACGCTCGGAATACAACCGGGGCGTAACCGGGTGAAAGCATGGCTAGCAGCAAAGCGAATGAATGTATCCAAATTCAAAATATATTGGAATGATCGCCTCGATTCTGTGGAAGTTCCGGTAACAGGTGCTTTTGATACGGACACACTGAGTGTCATTATTGACAATATGGAAGAAGGCTCATATATCTTTGAATTTTTTACTTTCGATCGGGAAGGGAATACTTCCCTTGTGGTCGATACCGTGGGCGAGGTGTTTGGAGAAGCCTATGCCAGTTCACTTTCCAATAGATTAATTTCCCGTTCGACGTTGGGCAACAGGGTAAGGATATCCTGGTATGCTCAATTCAATGAAGATGACATAAGGACGGAAGTCCGATATAAAAGTCAGGAGGGAACAGAAAATCTGATTATTGTGAAAGCAAGCGATATGGAAACCATTATTGATGAAGCCCCGTTGGAAGGTTCGTTGGAATACCGGACAGTATTCCTTCCTCACCCAAACGCTATTGATACATTTTATACGGATTATCTTCCTATAACGCTAACTCCACAGCCACCGGAAATATACGATGGATTTCCGGAGGATTTTGAAGATACGCGATATACAAAAACAAATACGACTTCCGCAGAAGATGTGGAAGTAGGCTCCGGGCTTTGGAGGTTTGATAAATTTATAATATCCAGAAATAATAATAACGAAAGAAAAAATGGTAATGGAACAATTAGATCGCATACCGACCAGAGTATTTTTGAGATGAGGTATGATTTGCCAAATGGAGCGTCCAAAATATCTTTTTATCATACAATATGCTCAGCAGACGGAGCTAGTACGTTTAAAGTACAAGCTTCTCGCGATGGCGGCATTACTTGGGAGGATATCAGCGATGTGTATACCAATACATCAAGCTTGATGTACAGGGAGATTCCACTCGATATAGAAGAACCTGTCAGGTTTAGGTTTGTCAAGTTTGCGACGGCTAATTGCTCTACAACTAATTGTCGGATGAATCTGGATGATATCGCTATATATGTCCGGGATTAACAAAATTTGAATAGTTAGTCTTGATTTTTCCGAGCAGTAATAATAGGATAATAAAGTTAATATCTAATAAAATAAAAAAATTATGATGGAAGAAAAGAAAATAAAAGCGAACAGACGGGATTTTTTGAGAACAATGGGCTTGGGCTCGGGCGCCCTCTTGCTGAACCCCACTTTGAGTTTCGGCTCGAAGGAAATAGCGAAAAAGTTAGGTGAAGTTGATCAGCAGACAGATGTTTATGCACGACGGAAAATCGATACGGATATCTTGATTGCCGGGGGAGGGCTATCGGGCGTCTGTGCTGCTCTGGCAGCTGCGAGAAATGGAGCTAAGGTTGTTTTGTTGCAGGACCGTTCCCGTCTAGGGGGGAACGCCAGCAGCGAGATCAGGATGCATATTGTGGGAGCCACAGCGCTGAAACAAGTGTGGCGGGAAACGGGCATCCTGGAAGAACTGATGCTGACCGAATCCGTCACCAATCCACAGGCCTGTTACGAGATGTTGGACTATGTGCTGTACGATAAAGTGTTTTCAGAAAAGAATATCACCCTTTTGCTGGATACAGTAATGTATGAGGTGATTACCGAAGGAGACAATATTCGCCGGATAAATGCCTTCTGTTCTCCTACAGAGGAGGTGTACGAAATCACAGCCAAAAAGTTTGCGGACTGTACAGGTGATGGCACGTTGGCAGCACTTGCCGGAGCCGAATTCATGCGTGGACGTGAAGCCAAATCCACCTATAACGAGTCGTTGGGGCTGGATAAGGCTGATGAAATCACTATGGGAAACAGTTTGATGTTCCAAGCCACCGAACATGACCGTCCTATGCCCTTTGTAGCACCTTCTTGGGCTAGGAAGTATACCTTTAAGGATTTCCAATATCGCAAGATTCATTCGTATGAATATGGATATTGGTGGATTGAATTGGGTGGTATGGAAGATATTGTGAACGATGGGCAGAAGATCCGTGATGATTTAATGGCGGTTATGTTTGGTATCTGGGATTATATTAAAAACTCCGGCGATCATCCTAAATCGGCAAATTGGGCATTGAGCTGGTTTGGTATGATTCCCGGAAAAAGGGAAAGCCGACGGATTACAGGAGACTACGTTATGACCCAACGGGATGCCCAGGCTCCCACATTGTTGGAAGACCGCGTCGCTTACGGCGGATGGCCATTGGACGACCATCTCCCCGAGGGTATGGACGATACTTCGCAAAGACCTTTCCGCTCGATTCCATTAAAAGGACCTTACTCGATTCCTATGCGTTCACTGTATAGCAGGAGTTTTAAGAACCTATATATGGCAGGACGTAACATCAGCGTCTCCCACGTTGCGTTGTCCACGACGCGAGTAATGGCTACTTGTGCTGTGCTGGGTCAGGCCATCGGTACGGCTATGGCCTATAATATCGAACATGCATTGACACCTAAAGAACTATGTTTGGATAAAAAACATCTGGCGAAGTTCCAACAGATACTGTTGCGCCAGGATCAAGCGATACTCGGGGTAGTAAACGGTGACGAACAGGACCTGGCACGTTCAGCACAAGTGAAAGCATCGCACGAAACAATAGACGGCAAAGCTGCTAATGTAATTGATGGTGTGAACCGCGATATACAGGATGGTGCGACCCATCAATGGCGCGCAGAAATGTCTGGTGGTGAGCCCTCGATTGAACTTAGCTGGAAAAAGCCGCAACGAATCGGAACAGTGGAATGCACATTTGATACCGGATTGAATCGTTTTTTACGGCTATCCGGACAACGTTCGGTACATAGGAACCAAATAAGAGGATATCAGCCTGAAACCGTTTCTGACTTTAAAATTGAGTTAATCAACAAAGGAAAGGTGGTCTATGATGCGTATTTTGAAAAAAATTATCTACGTAAATTTGTACATGCTTTTCCACAAGTGCAGGCAGATACAGTTCGAATTACGGTAATTAAAACACACGATGATAAACTTGCTAGGATTTTTGAAATCCGATGCTATGCCTAATAGCATCAAAAAGATAGGTTTGGGATGTATTCTAATGTTATGGTTGGGAGGAAGTTCTTCTGCACAAGACGCGAAAACGTCAAATAAGATAATTCCGGCATTCCATTTTGAGGTCAACGATTCCGTAGCGGTAGACGTTGACCTTACCTACACGAAGAAAGGTTATCCTATGTACTATACCGCTCATTTAGAGACGGGTGTTTGTTCAGATGGCTTATGTAAGCCGATTAGTATCACTATACGTTGGGATTTATTAGGACAATTTATATCTTATCATACAGCATCCTGGTATTCGTTAACCAAATTCGACCATATAGAATTTACGGATGAAGATCATGACCAGCTACATCGTATACTTTCCGATACTGCCGCTATTCTTCGGGATTATGAAGTAGACGATATGATAGATACGGACTTTTATCTGCGGTCTCAACAGATAGATGCGGTTACAAGACCTACAAGCCCGACATTCAGTGCAGCAACAGTGGAAGGTGCGTTGTACACCGTATACACGCTTTGGCATTTTACTAATGGACCTATACGTTCACGCATGAGAGTATTTACGACATCGTTAATGTCTGATAGTGCCATGGTCAAAAATATGCTGAATTCAGGGAATCGGGATTATGTAGGTTTTGTTTTAAAAAATATCACGGAAGAACAACATCGTCAGTTGAGTAACGATATTATCAAACTGATCAGTAGTAAGGACACCTATATACCGCATTTTGCATTAGCGCAATTGAAAGACAGTATTATGTCATTGCCAGATTATCAGCAACAATTGGTAACTTATTTTCCGCATATAGACAATTCAGTAAAAAATGCATTGTTAGATCGACTGGCGACAGTTCAATTGGATAGGAATACTATATTAACACTTCTATCCATTCTATCTAGTCTTTCAGAGAGCCAGATCAGAAAAATCTTTTCGATTATTGGAAACAATAAAGTTCGTATAGATAAAGAAATACGCGAAAAGCTAACATTATTATCCCATGGACCAGATCATAATATTGCTCAGCAGGCAAGAAATACGTTGTTAAAAATGAATTAATCTTTTATTTTTCACTTTCTTTTTTATTCGTTGGTTGTGGGAAAGACAGTGATGGAGGCGGTTCATCGACACGATTAATAAAAAAATCCACCTTCTGTTGCAGCTTATCGTTTTATATGGTAACTTGTTAAGCCATTTGAAGGGAAATTGGCTTGTTTTTTGTAAAAAGATACTATATAACCAACGATACGGGGCTTATGATGAAAAGATGTTTTTATATTGTGCTGTTTCAGTTAGTAGTAACAACGACGGCGTTATTTGGGCAAAAACTTTCCCTTGCTGAAATCCGAAAGGATTTCAAGATAGGACATAAAGATGAAGAGACATGCAAAAAGCATCTGGAAGCCTTAGAAGAGTATGCAGATTGTCCTGTGGAACGAGGATATGAAGCAGCGTACCATATGTTTATGGCAAAACATACGGGGAATCCCCTAAAAAAAATGAGCTATTTCAGAAGCGGAAAGAAAATGTTAGAAGAGGAAATAGCGGACAATCCGAGTGAAATTGAATTGCGTTATATTCGGTTATGTATTCAATACTATATTCCATCGTATTTAGGATATAAAGATAATATAGAAGAAGATAAAGATTTTTTAGTGAACAATTTATATAAGTTAAGAGATAAGGAAACGAAACAACTTATCTATGTCTATCTAAAAGGTGCAAAGATGTATTCGGAAGAAGAATTGGCTTTATTGGGACGTTAAAGGAAATCAATTAAAATCGCTAAAAATACAAGGCGAATATGTAACTTTGCGCCATGTCCGAAAAAATTATCATTCTTGATTTTGGCTCGCAATATACACAGCTAATAGCACGCCGTGTTCGTGAGCTTAACGTTTATTGTGAAATTCATCCATATAACAATTTACCGGAATTTGATGATGCGGTAAAAGGTGTTATCTTTTCAGGTAGCCCATATTCTGTTAGGCAAGAGGATGCACCTCAGGTAGACTATACCAACATTCAAAATCGTTTTCCATTATTGGCCGTTTGCTACGGGGCGCAATATCTAGCACAGCAATCCGGAGGAGAGGTATTACCCTCCGAAATCCGGGAGTATGGCCGTGCGAATTTACAATTTGTGGATCAGGAAAGTACCTTGTTGAAAGGTGTACCGGTACAATCACAGGTGTGGATGTCGCATGGAGACACCATTAAGGAAATACCTTCCAATTTTAAAATTATTGCTAGTACGGACAAGGTACGTGTGGCAGCATACGAAATAGAAGGCACACGCACGTACGGTATCCAATTCCACCCAGAGGTGACGCACAGTACCGACGGACAAGTATTGTTAAAGAATTTTGTCGTTGATATATGTGGTTGTTCGCAAGACTGGACTCCCGATACCTTTGTCGAAACGACAGTAGCAGAGCTGAAGGCGCAGTTAGGAGATGATCATGTAATCATGGCATTGTCGGGTGGTGTAGACTCTACGGTAGCAGCGGTATTATTACACCAAGCTATCGGGAAAAATCTACATTGTATTTTTGTGGATCATGGTTTGCTTCGTAAAAATGAATACGAACAAGTATTGGATTCATATAAAAATATGGGACTAAATATTAAAGGAATCAATGCGAAAGAATTGTTTTTTGGTCGGTTGACAGGTGTTTCGGAACCTGAACAAAAGCGGAAAATAATTGGTGCATCCTTTATTGATGTGTTCGATCAGGCTTCTAAGGATATTCAACATGAACTGCCGGAAGGAATTGAAGCAAAATGGTTAGGGCAGGGTACGATCTATCCCGATGTTATTGAATCGATCTCCGTGAAAGGGCCATCAGCAACTATCAAATCCCATCATAATGTAGGAGGTTTGCCCGATTTTATGAAGCTTAAGGTAATAGAACCATTGAAAGCCTTGTTTAAGGATGAAGTACGTCGTGTAGGAAGAACATTGGAGGTAGATTCCAATATTTTAGGACGTCATCCCTTCCCAGGGCCAGGATTAGCTATTCGTGTGCTTGGCGACATCACAGAAGAAAAGGTACGGATTTTGCAGGAAGCTGATGACATCTATATTCGTAACTTAAAAGAAGCGGGATGGTATGATAAAGTATGGCAGGCAGGGACTATTTTTCTACCTGTGCAATCTGTAGGCGTCATGGGCGATGAGCGTACGTATGAACACGTAGTAGCCCTACGTGCAGTAGGCTCATTAGACGGTATGACAGCCGATTGGATTCACTTGCCATACGATTTGTTAGCAAAAATTTCAAACGAAATCATCAATCATGTTAAAGGAATCAATAGAGTTGTCTATGATATCAGTTCAAAACCGCCAGCAACAATTGAATGGGAATAAGCGGTTATTCGTATGGGCATTAATACTGCTTCTCTTTTTAGGAGCTTGTTCACCGAAGACCAGGGTACTAAAATCACCTGACCAAGGTAGTGGAAATATAGGAGGGACTGTTCCAAAAGAGGAAAAACCGGAAACGGTCGATAAAGAAACAACAGTTGAAGATGCTCGTAAAGCAGAAGCGGCTAGAAACAGCGTGGCATTGATTCTACCTTTTCAATTGGATAGGATCTCACCTCATACATTATCAAAAGAAGACGTTAATCGTTCGGCAATTGCACTTGATTTTTACCAAGGTTTCCAGTTAGGTTTGGATGAATTGGCACAAAAAGGCCGCTCTTTCTCGCTCAATGTGATTGATTCGAGAGATAACGAAGTGCATAATCAATCGGTCGCCAAATCTGAGGAGGTTTCAAATGCGGCGCTGATTGTAGGACCTGTATTTCCGAAAGAAATAACCACATTTGGTACGCATCTTTTAAACAAAAATGTATTGCAGGTAAATCCTTTGGCAGCAACAAGGGCTCGGGAATTCAATTTGCCTAATTTAGTGTCCCTAACACCATCTATTGATGTGCATACGAAAGCTATGGCAGAGCGTGTCGGACAAGATTACAAAACCGGGGATGTAGTTATTATTTATAATACATCGGACAATGACGGGCGGCAATTTTTAAGCGGTTTCTTGTCGGAACTTAAGAAGGCAAATCCGTCTGTTCAGGTTCGTTCCGTATCGTCGATTCCCCAATTGAATGAAGAGATTAGTCTAACAGGTACTAATTTGATAGTGGCGGGTACGACAGATAAATTTCAGTTGCGTTCGTTTGTGAGTAATTTAGAAGCGAAATCTTCCGAGGAATTTTATATGTTTCGCGTATACGGACATCCTTTATGGGATCGTATAGATTTCAGTATATATGAGCGATTTGGCGATTTTCGACCTGTTATCACCTCAGAAAGCCATTTGAAGTCATGGACAAGAGGGACAAAAGAATTTAAAGATAAATACTATTCCTTATATAGTGTTAATCCTTCGGATTATTCCTATAAAGGATATGATGCAGCCCGATATTTTGGAAATCTATTGGCAAAATATGGTGACAATTATTCCGAACATATCACAAAAGAAAAATTCGAGGGCTTATTCAGCACTTATGCATTTGATTATAACGAAGCTTGGGGTTTTGTAAATAATACCGTTTCGTTTAAAAGCTATCAAGGCTCATCGTTTCAGCTAAACTAATATGGGAGTTAACCCACGTAGAGTCGAACAGCAGTTGCGCAATTTTCAACGCGCAATAGATGCTTATGATAATACAGAACCCTTTGCTCGGTTTCTTACTCGATTTTTTAAAGAAAACAAACAAATGGGGTCATCCGATAGACGGATGACTTCTCGTTTATGCTATAATTTTTTCCGATTAGGACGTTCTGTGATAGATTTACCTTCCGTTGACCGTCTTGTAATTGCCGAATTTTTGTGTGAAACGCAAAGTGCTGTTGTTGAGCTTTACCAACCGAATTGGATTTTCAATACTGCTGCGTCTTTAGAGGAAAAGATACTTTTTTTGGAGACACACGGTTACAATGTGGTGGATCATCTTTTTCCTTTTACGTCCTACTTGTCACCAGCAATTGATAAAGGAAAATTCGTAGCAAGCCACTTGGTACAACCCGATTTATTCATTCGTGTACCGCAAAATAATAAAGCTATTGTGGAACGGGAGCTTGCCGGACACGGAATTTCTTTTGAACGAGTTTTTGGAAATGCCTATCGTTTGCCAAATGGAACTAAACTACAGAATATAAGGAAGATAGAAGGGTTATATGAAGTTCAGGATTTATCCTCACAACAAAGCTTAGAGGCTCTTTCTTTAAAAGCGGGAGAAAAATGGTGGGATGCATGTGCTGGTTCCGGCGGAAAATCTCTTCTTTTATTAGACCGTTATCCATCTATTGACTTGTTGGTGTCAGACATACGGCTAAGTATACTTCGCAATCTGGATGAACGCTTTGATAAAGCAAAGATTAAAAAGTATCGGAAAAAAGTGCTGGATTTAACGCAAGATATCAATCATTTGATGGATGGAGAAGCTTTTGATGGTATATTAGTAGATGCACCTTGCTCTGGTTCGGGAACTTGGCGACGTACACCCGAGATGCTCAGTCAGTTTGATGAAGAAAGTATACAACGCTTTGTTGCCCTTCAACGCCAAATCGTTGACACTGCTGTCCGTTACCTTAAACCTCAGGGATTATTAATGTATATCACCTGTTCGGTATTTGAAGCAGAAAATGAACAGATTGTTCGTTATATAGAGGAAGAGCATGGTTTATTCATGGAAGAGGGTGGTATAATTAAAGGTTACAATAGAAAATCGGACAGCATGTTTGCCGTCCGACTTAGAAAAAAATAACCCGATTATTTCTAATTGAAATCTACATTTTCAAAAATAAAATCTTGATCAGTTTCTTGTTTGAAAGTATCGGTCACTGGAGAATAGGTTTTCACGATGATGGTTCTTTTAGGTATGTCAAAGTTTAGGATACGTAGAAAACCATTGCCTCCGTTTTCGGATCCGTGTACTCCTGTTTGGTAATTTGATAGCATTTGATATACGGTATTTCCATGCTTTCCTTGACTTATTAACGTTCCAACACCATCATTTAATACATGTCCGGAAACGACCATCATCACATTTGGATAAAGCGATACTAATTTTTCCCATATCTGCTCCCCATCATTGGGTGCTTCTGATCTGGTGTCTGCCGCAAGTCCGGTTGATTGTGCCAGCCAACGATGCCCACGTTCACTACTCATCCGTGTTTCGTCAGAGTACATATAGGCGTGTGTTTGGATAATGATTTTATGCTTAGGATGAGCTTTGACAATCTCTGATGCCCACGCCAATACCTTATTACGCGGGCCGAATTCCAGTGATAAAATCAACCATTTATGGCCGCCTGCTTTAAATTCGTGCCAGGTGTTATCCATTTTTCCCTCCTCATACGCCCCTTTGAAGCCGTTCATTTTGCTGTGCTTCCCGTAACTAAAATACTGATTAAACAAGTCGGTATCGCGTACATCAGTTCTGCCATTCTTACCTATATCATGGTTGCCTGTCACAACGGCGTACGGCAGCTTGCCCTCTAGGATATTCATAGCTTTGGAAGCATTTTCCCATTGTTCTTTGTTGTTGTTATTAGTGATGTCTCCCAAGTGAAGCACAAATGTAATTTCATTGGAACGCTCGGCAATCCATTTCGTTTGTTTTTCAAATATTTCGGGAAATTTTTGTGAGTAATTTTGCGTATCCGGCAATAGTACCAAATTAAAAGATCGCTTTGTTGCACAAGAAGACAATAGAATGGTTAGTGCAAGGAGTTTAAAATACAACGTATTATTTATAAACGATTTCATATCTCTTATTTAATTAATTTTACATTTTAATATAGGGCCATTTCACTGTTTCTCACTCCATAATATACGAACTGGATCAATAAGCCCCGACTTTTTTTATAAAAAAGCACATATCTCATGATTCTCGATACTTTAGATTTATTTGGCGAATTTATTCTTTATCGGAACATACTTTTATGGTTTCTATACCGATTAATTTTCCTAGTTTTTCAATCTTACTAGCGAGATGCCCCACACCAATAGCACAATGATGAGCTGGGCCATGCCGATTCCATTCTTCCACAAATTGCCGGATGTTTATTGGAAAGCGGTACCTACTATTTGTATTTCCGATTTCCAAAATTGGTCCGAGTACAGACGTTCCCTCGGCTACTAAAAAGAATAATTTACCATCAGGGTCTTCCACAACGGATAAAAAGGTTACAGGTCCATGTTTTACCGACATCTCAATCGATAGTCCATTTCCTACTTTGCCGTGGTATGCCACTAATGGCTTAACCTTGATTTTTCCTTCAGCAATTTGGTAATGTCCGGGTCCGTCATGTCCCATTAATACAACGTCATCGTTGAAGTCCAACGCATAGTACTCCGAAAACGAGCCTCCCGCTCCAAAGCTATCTAAGATTTTCATTGCCTGTGCATTTTTTATCTCGTATTCCCCAGCCACAGGCACACCTTTTGCAGTTAAATATGTACTGCCTAAGATGATGGAACGCATAGTGTCTTTATTTTCGGCGCTACCCGTACCTTTATAATAGTAAGCTAATGCACCAAGTTCGTATTTGGCTATCATTCTATCTAAAGCAACAGATGTGCGAGCAGCATCTTCCAATTCTTTTGTATCACAATCCGGTTCTACGTCAAATGCATGGGAAAATTCAATAACCCGTTTATTAATCTCTGATGACGATACTTCTCGTCGTAATGCTGACAATTCATCAACCTCTAACAATTCGATGTGGCCACCGAATGTGGCTATCTGGCGAGTAAGATCAGTATAAATATCTAACATCCCAGAATAGTATGTACCCATGGCTCCCAAGCGGTTATGTGCCAATATGTGAGCTACTTTTGCAGCCGTTATCCAATCTGCTATTTCCTGCCAACAGCTGTCACTAGGGTCTAATATACCGGTAACTTGATAATATGATATCCCCGCTCTTCTGAAAACGTTGGCTACTTCTGGCACGGGACATGCGGCACAGTATGTCAACCATTCTCCTGTCATTTCATGGCGATCTTTCAACGCATTAAAGGATGCATAATCGACAGCCGCCTTAGGAGAGAGGTTCAGTATAATTACGGGTACTTTAGCGCGTTGGACTACGGGAAGCACCGTAGCGGATAAGGCATATGTAGAGGCGTACAATAAGATCATATCTACATCGGCCTGCCGGAAGCGATGACCAGCATCCATGGCTTTACCAACCGTGTCAATTAATCCTAAATTCACGATCTCTATATCGTCGGAGGATAACAGTGTATGTACCTGATTCAAATGAGATATCAGACGTTTTTTCAGTCCTTCAAACTGGTTCCAGTAGACGTCTAAGCCGACACCGAATAGCCCTATTTTTAATTTTGTGAACACAATTATGATTTAATTTGTTTATAATCAGGGATTCACCCTGTAACTATTTAGATTGCTAAATTATTTTTTACTAACTTGGTCATCCATACACAAACTGATATTGTTGATATAAATTTTGGATCAGCTAGAAGTATACGCCAATGAAGAACTATTGTAAATACCTACCGATAAGTGCAGAGGACGAAAAATGGGGGCTTTGCACATTGGATACTGGATTCGGAACGATTCCAGGTACAACACCTTATCCAAGTATAACACATCCTTCATCGTATCACTTCAGTTGGCAAAACGGCCGAATATTGAGCGAATATCAATTAATTTATATTACAGGTGGTGAAGGTATTTTTGAATCTAAGAGTGCGGGTATGCAGAAAATCGAAGCCGGATCCATTATCCTGCTCTTCCCTAATGAGTGGCATCGCTATAAACCAGATGAGGAAACAGGATGGAACGAACACTGGGTTGGCTTCAAGGGGCCTATAGCTGATCAGTTAGTAGAACATAAATTCTTCAGCCGTAAGGATCCCATCATCCAAATTGGATTCAGACAGGAAATCGTTGGGTTCTTTGAAGACATTGCCGCGCGGACGAAAACCGAAAATAGCGGTTATCAACCTTTGATTTCTGGAGAAATCCTTCACCTATTGGGAAATGTCTACGCCATTTCCAAGGAAAATGCGTGGCAATATACTGGTGCTAAACAATTAGTTAGCAAGGCTCAAGTCATTTTGCGCGAGAATACCCATACCTCGCTTACTGCGGAACAGGTGTCTGCAGAATTAGGGGTGAGTTATTCACTATTTCGTAGAACATTCAAGAAATACACCGGCATTTCACCGGGACAGTACCTTATTCAACTGAAAATCGAAAAAGCAAAACGATTGTTAAACAATCCTAATGTGCTCATAAAAGAAGTGGCTTATGAATTGGGATTCGATTCCTGTTTTTACTTTTCCAAGTTATTCAAAGAGAAAACCGGACTATCACCACAAAATTACCGGGAGCGATATTGTATTATAACTACGCAATCTTAATACCGTAACCATATCAGTCGCATTTACCGGGGATAACCAGTACCGGGCAACTCGCTTTTCGGATAACCGATTCCGATACACTACCCGAGATAAAGTGTTCAAAACCGGTACGTCCATTAGATCCCATAATAATAAGATCTGCTGTCCATTCGGTAGCTGTACTTAGAATTTCGTCCCGAACATTGCCTACTTTGTTAAATAAAAAGACGTCCTGCGCTCCCTCGAAATCAGCTCCTATACTTTCCAAGAATCGTTGGGCAGATTCTTGTTGTATTTCCGAAACTTCCGGTACCACGATGGGTTGTTGTCCTAATAGCGGATCTGCGCCATAGTTGGCAGGCGAAGTAGGAGGAACAACAGTGACCAACGCAAGCGACGAACGAAACTCCCGAACTAGATCTTTTGCGTAGTCAATTGCCTTAACGGTACACGGTGTATCGTCTACGGCTAAAAGTATGCGATTAAATCTGTGACTGCTCATCTTTTGTGGCTATATAAAAAGTGATATATTCGTATGTACAAAACAGCGTTGCTGTGGTATTTGTTTTCATAAAAATCAACTCATATGAACATAGGTCTCTGTAATTTATCGATAATCCCGTTAAGAGCGGCTAATACACATCGTAGTGAGATGGTGAGTCAAGTATTTTTTGCGGAGCAATTTGAAATACTTCAGGAAGAAAAGGAATGGGTGTACATCCGTATGTTCGATATTGATTATGAAGGTTGGTTACAACGCGGGCAGTTTGTATGTTTACCGGAAAATAATTTTATAGCTACCTCGGAAGATAATTGCCTTGTTGTGGATATTGTAGGTGCAACGGCTTTCTCAGGCGATGGAAAAGTTGATTTAATTGCAGGGACAAAGATTCCTGAACAACTTTTACAACAGCAATATGCTGGTTTTCCATATCAGATTGAAGGACATTTACGAAGCCCAAACACGACAGACTTTGAAACGGAATTCCCTAAATTGATAGATTATTATCATAACAGTCCTTATCTCTGGGGTGGACGCAGCCACGTAGGTATCGATTGCTCTGGACTTAGCCAAAGCATATATATGCATTTTGGAATACAGTTGCCACGTGACGCTTACCAGCAAGCCGAAAAAGGAAAAGCCGTCGATTTTCTATCTGAAATTAAGTCTGGAGACCTTGCTTTCTTTGATAATGAGGAAGGACGTATCACACATGTGGGTATCATGGTGGATGCAGAAACGATCTTCCACGCTTCTGCAAAGGTATGTATAGATAAAATGGATTCGGAGGGTATCTTTAACAAAGAACAAAACCGATATACCCATAAGCTTCGCATTGTGAAAAGATTCTGGTAATTACTATTTTTGATCATGTCTTTAAAAAACAACCGATACTTTCTTCTGGCAAGTGCCCAGCTTTTTCCTTTAACTTTTTTAGAACCCGTAGAGATGGCGGTCGACGACCCGGCATTGGCCCGAGCTAGAGAGGCTTTTGCCTCTTATCGAAATGGGCAGCTGGAAATAGCGTTAGAACAGTATACAGCAGCAATACAACAGTTTGCTGACCAACCTTTTTTTTATGCTTGTCGATCTATCCTAAATATGGCTTTGGGCGACGAAGAGGGGGCTTTTTACGACTATCAAGTAGCTAAAAATTTAGATTTTAATTACCAAGCTTTTTTGGAATGGGTGGAGAATAGACCAGCGGAAGTGACCCCTTTGGAGGGAGGTGTCGAACTGAAACAACTATTATCCGATGCGTTGGAAACGACACAGCAATTTGATTATGAACATGCGCTAAAATTGTATGCATACGCCAACGAAAAATATACGGAGGACGTAGATGTGCTCGTATATCGTGGTGCTTTACATCTACGGTTGTTAAGATACAACAAAGCTTTATCTGATCTGAACCAGGCGATAACCAAGAATCCAATACATTTTCAAGCATATCTATTTCGTGCTAAATTGTTTAAAGCGATTCGGGAACATAAAAAAGCAAGAGAGGATTTTGATAAAGCCGTGGAGATTCAGCCAGAAATCGGCGTGATTTATGAAGAGCGAGGGGGCTTTTTAGTTGATTTAAAATACTATAATGAGGCTTTGTTTGATTTTAATAAATTGGTAAGCTTGCTTCCCGAGGATTTTTATGTGTACGCACTACGCGCCGATCTTTTTGAGAAAATGGAAAATTGGGAAGCCGCACTACAGGATTACTCAAAGGCAATAGTGCTAAATCCTTATTACTCTGATCTATATGCCTATCGTGCGGATATGAAAGATCGTCTAGGTGATACGGTAGGTGCCGCGGAAGACCGCCGTATGTTTGAGGAACTGGAAAAGGAAGATTAATGTATATCGATATTCTATTTCAACTTTTGATTAAAAAAATCAATTGTTCTTTTCCAAGCTAGATCTGCTGCCTCTTTGTCGTACCGTGGCGTAGTGTCATTGTGAAATCCATGATGTGTCTTTGGATAAAAATGAGCGGTATATTCTTTTTTATGAGCTTTTAGCGCTTCTTCATAAGCTGGCCAACCCTTATTTACATTCTCGTCTGATTCTGCGAATTGTAACAAAAGAGGTGAATTTATGTTTGGAACCTCTTCCAAAGGAGCTTGACCACCGTAAAAAGGTACCGCTGCCGACAAGGTTGATATACGAGCAGCCATCATATTAGAAATCCAACCACCAAAACAGAAACCTACAACACCAACTTTTCCGTTGCATAGTGGATGCTTTTTCAGATAATCAAAAGCAGCGATAAAATCTTCCAGCATGTCATCGCGATTGCGTTTTTGCTGTAACGCGCGACCATCGTCGTCGTTTCCGGGGTATCCCCCTAATGGTGATAACGCATCTGGAGCCAAGCTAACGAAACCAGCTAAAGCTGCACGCCGGGCAACATCTTCTATATGTGGATTTAACCCTCTGTTTTCATGGACAACCACAATACCTCCGAGTTTTTCCGTAGTGCTTTGAGGTATAGATAGTAATCCTTTGATAGCTCCACCTCCTTTGGATGACTGATAGGTTATATATTGCGATTCTAATCGCGGGTCGTTGGCTTTTATCTGAACAGCATTTTTATAATCAGGGGTTAAAAAACTCATTAAAGAAGATACAGTCAATCCGCCTACTGCATATAAGGACAGCTTTTGCATAAACTCGCGCCGGTTAAGGCGATTGTGTGCATAGTCATTGTAGAGTTCAAATACCTTAGGATCAAGTTCTTCTTTTTTTATGGTTTTCATATCATGGAGGTTTTCAGGATACATTCCTATTGTAACTAAACGATGGTTACTTATATTTTGTTTTGTTTGTAATACAAAAAGCTATCTTTGTCTGGCGAAATAAGATCTCATAAATTTATGCAGACAAAAATAAATCTACCTTTTACAGGATACGAAAAATTTGTAATTTTCATCTTAGCCATCAGTCAGTTTACGGTTATTTTGGATTTTATGGTGATGTCACCTTTAGGCGACCTACTTATTAAATCTATGGATATGCATGCCTCATCGTTTGGTATCGTAGTATCCGCATATGCTTTCAGTGCGGGTGTCTCCGGACTTTTAACGGCTGGTTTTGCAGACAAGTATGACCGGAAGAAGCTTTTGTTGTTTTTTTATACTGGCTTTATTATCGGTACAATCTTTTGTGGTATTGCGCATACATTTTATACGCTGGTCGCGGCAAGAATTATAACGGGTTTGTTTGGCGGTGTTATAGGTTCTATCTCCATGGCCATTATTACGGATCTGTTTGCTTTGGAAAAGAGGGGGCGAGTAATGGGGTTTGTTCAGATGGGCTTTGGTGCTAGTCAGGTTTTAGGTATTCCTATCGGACTTTATATCGCGAATAAAATGGGCTGGGAAGCTCCTTTTTTATTTATAGCTGGATTGGCGGTACTCATTGCGATTGTTATTGTCTTGCGGTTAAAGCCAGTAGATGCCCATTTAGGGATGGAAGTACAGAAAAAGGCTATTAGTCATTTAGTACAAACGTTAAAGAAGAAGCCGTATCGCGTCGGCTTTTTAACGACCGCGGTGTTGTCTGTAGGTGGTTTTATGATGATGCCTTACGGAACAGTATTCGCCGTAAATAATCTGGGAATAAGTAATGAACAATTACCTTTTTTATTTATGGCATCGGGTGTAAGTTCACTTCTTATTATGCCATTCATAGGCAAAATGAGCGATAGAGTGAATAAATATAAGCTATTTGCAGTCGCGACGATTTGGCTGATGCTTATTTGTGTTATTTATACCAACCTCTCTACAACTCCTTTTATGTGGGTATTGGTTATCAATATTTGCATGATGATGGGAATTATGAGCCGAATGGTTCCGTCGTCGGCACTGATATCAGCCGTTCCAGATATGCAAGATCGTGGTGCATTTATGAGCATTAATGCGTCATTACAGCAAATAGCTGGAGGAATTGCCGCCACAATCGCTGGGCTTATTGTTTATCAGCAAAATAAATTCAGTCCGCTGGAACATTACGATCTGGTCGGTTACGCAGTGGTTGCCATATCATTGGTTTCCATATTACTCATGTATAGGGTGGATCAGCTTGTTAAGGCTAAAATGAAGAACACATCCCCATCTGTTCTAGACGAGCCAACTGAGGCGCCTATTCATGGGCAGGGTTAAAACAACGTATTTTCTTTGTTCGGTATACGTAGATTTGAACCTATTTCCTTGTTGAGATGTTCAATGAAATGCGCTGCCAACAGAGGTGATTCCAATTCTATATTTTGATGGATAAAGAAATACAATTGCTGCAAACCCGCTTCTTTCCACTTCTTAATGACCTTTACCCATTCAATCAGTCGATCATAGTCTGAGGGATGATTAGCGCCAACATAGCGTATAAAAGCTGTAGGAGTTGTTAAACGCATGTGTACCATATCACGCCGTCCGGCAGTATCGACGAGCACGTTGGTCGTATGGGTGTCTTCGAATAATTTATATAGCTTCTCACTGATTTTTTTGTCCGAGAACCATTCTTGATTACGGACTTCTACAGCCAATGGATAACCTTTCGGAAAGCTATGTAAGAATTTTTCCAGTCGGTCAAAATCCTTTGGTTTGTAATTATCATGCATTTGTAGGAATGCCATACCCAGTTTCTCTTCAAATAGCACGGTCGAATCTACAAAATCCTTTATCTTTTCATCGGTGTTAAGGAGTCTGGAATAATGGCTTACGGACTGTGGGATTTTAGGGAAAAACTTGAAATCATCAGGCGTCTTGTCTTTCCAGGTTTTTATCTGTTCTTTGGAAGGAGAATTGTAAAATGTCGCATTTAATTCGATCGAAT
Organism: Sphingobacterium chuzhouense; assembly: GCF_014692525.1. Classification (GTDB taxonomy): domain Bacteria; phylum Bacteroidota; class Bacteroidia; order Sphingobacteriales; family Sphingobacteriaceae; genus Sphingobacterium; species Sphingobacterium chuzhouense. Next base: position 352,525 of record NZ_JACNYL010000002.1, on the reverse strand, counting down.
TAAACTGTCTGGAATAGTAAACCAATTCATCTTTAGTACCTCGAGGGTAAAAACCTTTTAAATCTGCTTTGTTCCATTTTGCACAACCTACAGCTATTTCTAGTGGTTTCTTTTGTTTGTGTGCTTCCAATAACTGAAATGTCTCCGATGGAGTAGGGGGAAGTGAAAAATCAATTTCTTCCGGATTACTTACTTGTCCAAATTTCATACTCGAAGATAAAAAAAATAGGGGAGTTTCGCTGTATCATGTGTTAAATGAGCAATAAAATGCCGATCAAAGCCAACCCTAAGTAAACATATTTCAAGAAGGTGTCACCTCTTAATCGGCGATTTAGATATCTACCTAAAAAAATTGCTGGAATTACCGCCGGAATGGACAGTAAAAAGTATTCCGTTACCACAGGTGTCCACAATCCTTTATACCAGTATCCAATCATTCCTAAGATGCTTGCGGGAAGAAAGTAAGCTTGTAGGGTGGCTCGAAAATGTTTTGGAGACCATCTGCGCATATTTCCGTATATAACAAGTGGAGGGCCGTTTATGCCATAAGCACCACCGAAAATTCCCGAAAGAAAGCCACAGATGAAAAGCCATATCTTGTTGTCGGATTGGAGCTTAAAAGTGTTTGAGGAGAACAAACTGTAGGTGGCATATAAAATAATGAAGATACCCAAAACTGATTTCACAAATTGTTCGTTGCCATAGATTAAAAGGAACAATCCGATCGGGATACCTAAAAAAGCAAATAAAATAAGCCATTTTGCACTATTGAAATGTATTTCCTTTCGATCCTGTACGACCACGATGCCTGCAATAACAATCGAAATCAAAACAGAAAGGGGGACAGCGACATCTATCGGAACAAAGAAAATAAGTAGGGGGACGGCAATCAACGATTCGCCGAATCCAAAAGTAGAGCGAACTAATGTTGCTATAAAAATTATCGCTAGAATACCTAGTGTAACGAATTCCATAGTACTTTTATAAAAAACGCCCAACAAAAGCCGGGCGTTCGTTTTATAATGAGATCGTGTTATTACACATTAAACCTAAAATGCATGATATCGCCATCTTCAACGATATATGTCTTTCCTTCTACGCTAAGCTTACCCGCCTCTTTAACTGCATTTTCCGAACCATATTTAATGAAGTCGTCGTATTTGATAACCTCTGCACGGATAAAGCCTTTTTCAAAGTCAGTATGGATAACACCTGCCGCCTGTGGTGCTGTAAAACCATTCTCGATTGTCCAAGCTCGTACTTCCTGGACACCAGCGGTAAAGTAAGTAGCCAGATCCAATAGGGAATAAGCTGCCCTGATCAGTTTATATACACCCGACTCGTCCAAGCCTAGATCGTCCAGGAACATTTTACGTTCTTCATACGATTCAAGTTGTGCAATTTCTGATTCAATTTGGGCCGAAATCACGAGTACTTCAGCATTCTCATCCTTTACAGCCTCCTTTACACGGTCGACATATGCATTTCCTGTTGTTACGGAAGCTTCGTCTACATTGCAAACGTATAAAACAGGTTTGATAGTCAATAGGGCGAGGTCACTAATAAATTCAAAATCTTCCAGTTGGATAGGGGCTGTTCTGGCAGATTTACCAGCTTCTAGATGTTCTTTGACAACCGACAAGATTTCATACGTCCTTTTTGCATCTTTATCACCACCTGTTTTTGCCATTTTCTCTACTTTTTGGATACGTTTAATAACGGTATCCAAATCTTTCAGCTGCAATTCGGTGTCGATGATTTCTTTATCGCGGATGGGATCTACAGAGCCGTCTACGTGTACCACATTGCCATCATCGAAACAACGCAATACGTGAATAATAGCATTCGTTGTGCGGATATTTCCCAAAAATTGGTTCCCTAATCCTTCACCTTTGGAAGCGCCCTTTACCAAACCGGCAATATCTACAATCTCGATAGTATTCGGAACGACGCGCTGTGGTTTAACAATTTCCGCTAATTTATTTAATCGATCATCGGGTACAGTAATAACACCGACGTTAGGTTCTATTGTACAAAAGGGAAAATTTGCTGCCTGTGCTTTTGCATTGGACAGACAGTTGAATAATGTTGATTTACCCACATTTGGTAAACCTACTATACCGCATTGTAAAGCCATGAAAATTTCAATTTTTTTAAATCGCACAAAGATAACGAAAATCAACTGATTTTTTGGGGATAGCAATGCCCGTTTTAGCTTTTCGGCACAACAAGAACAATTCTTGGGTTACGATAAGTATTTTACATTATTTAACGATTTCAGGTTTAATCTTTTTTTATTGTTATGCTGTCATAATAATAAATGACATCCAAATGATAAAATAAAAAAGGAGAAGATATGAAAAACTTTATTTATGCAATTTGTTTAGTCGCATTATGTAGTTTCGCGATACCGACAGTTTCGCAAGTTAATATAAGCATCAATATAGGGTCACAACCGTTATGGGGACCAGTGGGATATGATTATGTCCGTTATTACTATATGCCCGAAATAGATGTGTATTATGATGTATCTCATCGCAGATATACATATTATCACGGTAACCACTGGGTAACCCGAGCATCACTTCCTAGCCGATATCGCCATATCGATATGTACAGAACTTATAAAGTAGTGGTTAATCACGCACACCCGTGGAAAAATCATACAAATATTAAGAGAAAATATGCTCGATATGCTAATGACCGTTCGCAACGCATTCTACGAGATCACAGTGTCCATCGTAGCTATGATCGATATGAAAAGAAACATTATAAAAAATATCACGAGAAAAGACATGGGAAATATCATAAAAGAGAGAAAAATCGGCGTTGGCATGACGATTAAATTTCGCTGCCATGTAGCTAAAATCCGGTATTTTTACACGTTATTCCGTACAATTCAATTTTTATCAATCATATTTTTTAATTTTGAGTCAAATTTAGTAATTGAAATAACGTATGGTAAAGGCGATGAAGCCCGTATTCAATTTGGGGGCTGTTCTGATTGCAACAATATCGTTGGTGGGATGTCAGGGGAGTATGAACACAAGGGCTGCAAGTTCGCTCCCAGATACGGTAGAAGTCGATAGTATCGCGGGTTTATCTGATCTAAAATCAGAAGACACGGTGAAAAATCAAAAAGGATATTTGACAGAACGATGGCGAAATCCTGTTCAGATCCCGGTAGATACACTGAATCCAATCAGTAAAGATTCGCTAGATAGATTTGTAAGGACGGAGCGTCGCCGTGTTAGGGACTCTGTACGTCAGGAATTAAACAAACTTCCCAAGCATGTTTATTTTACGTTTGACGATGGTCCCTTGATTGGAAGTTCGGCGATTGATTCCATTTCGAAAGCAAAGCATATTAAAATCAGTACGTTTTTGGTTGGTAGACATGCGAATATGTCGAAGCGGTTGAAAAGGGATCTTCAGCGATATAAGGATAATGCCTTGGTGGAATGCTATAACCATAGCTATACACATGCCGGCAACAGATTTACGACGTTCTATAGCAATCCAGTCAGCGCGTATGAAGATTTTGAGAAAAATGAGGTGGATCTGGAGTTGAAGCATAAAATAGTGCGTTTGCCTGGGCGTAACATCTGGATTTATGATGATGTAAGGCGGATTGATTTAAAAAGTGGTGCTAGTACAGCTGATATGTTGTACACTAACGGGTATAAAATTTATGGCTGGGATGTAGAATGGAGAATTCACGGAGCCTCCGGTATGCCAGTCCAACCTGTTAACGAGATATATACGCGCATTCGGAATTATATGGACAATAAATCGTCAATGGAGCCAAATAACGTAGTATTGTTAATGCACGATGATATGTTTCAGAGTAAAAAAGGACAGCAATTGCTGTCCTCACTGATCGATACTATCCAAACGACGACCGATTATAAGTTTGAATTTATAAGGGATTATCCGTTTCGATATTAATCTTTTTATTCGACTACAACACCCATTTTACTAAACTTGTCTATACGTTCAGCAACAAGGCTATCGGCATCTTTTCGTGTTAGTTCCGTAAGGTCATTTAAAATTCTTGCTTTTAGATTTTCTGCAGCTACTGCCGGATCCTGATGTGCACCACCCATTGGCTCACCGATAATTCCGTCAATTAATCCGTTTTTCAACATATCTTCTGCTGTTAGTTTAAGGGATTCTGCCGCTTTTTCCTTTTGATCCCAACTTCTATAGAGAATAGAAGAGCAAGACTCAGGCGAGATAACTGAATACCACGTGTTTTGCATCATATAAACGCGATCTCCTACACCGATCCCCAATGCGCCACCCGAAGCGCCTTCTCCGATAACAATACACATAACAGGTACTTTAAGTACGGACATCTCCAACAGGTTGCGGGCAATAGCTTCTCCTTGTCCGCGTTCCTCTGCTTCTAGACCAGGATAAGCGCCCATAGTATCAATTAACGTTACGATCGGTTTATTAAACTTCTCTGCCATTTTCATCAATCGAAGCGCTTTTCGATATCCTTCTGGATTGGCCATACCAAAATTGCGATATTGACGTTCTTTTGTGTTCTTTCCCTTCTGATGTCCAATTACCATAACAGATTGCCCATTGATAGAAGCAAATCCCCCAACGATAGCTTTGTCATCTCGCACCGTGCGGTCGCCGTGAAGTTCGATAAATTCGTCGAAAACCATCTCGATGTAATCAAACGTTTGCGGACGGTCAGGATGACGGGACATCTGAACCTTTTGCCAACCTGTCAGGTTTGCATAAATATCTTGTTTGGTTTGTTCGAGTTTTTCCGCTAGTTCATTAACTGTGGCACTCATATCTACCTTGGTCTTTTCCTGCACTTGTAAGACCTTTTCTATTTGGGTTTGCAAGTCTGCAATAGGCTTTTCAAAATCAAATGTTGTTTGCATAATTATGTATCTAGCGCATTTTAGCTTGCTAAGTTAGTTTATTTTGTCCTTTTTGAGAAAAAAGAACAAAAAAAGAAGGTGCTAATGTATGTAGAATAGGAAGGGGAGAGGATAAAACTGGCAAAAATATATACCTTATATCAGCTTGATTTATACCGTTGATGGTTTTTCGCTTATTGCAATATCGATGAAAAAGTGATAATTTAGGGCGTTTTATCATCATGACAGAAGAAAAGAAAGATACCAACCCTATACCGTTTTTAATTAAGCTGGTTTTGTGGATTTTATTATATGCCTCATTTTGGTATTTTGGCGATTTTTACCAACAACGTCCGTGGTTAAATAATGTATCCAATGGGCTTAATTTGTTTTTGACGTCTAGTATTGTGTTTTCTATCGGTCGGTATATCATTATTATGATATATAATAAGCGACATGAAAAACGCATTGTGCGCGGAAATTTTGTACTGGGTATTAACCGTCTTACGGTGATATTGAATACGACGATTGCCGTTATCGGCTTGATGATTGCGCTGAGTATTGATCCGCGAGAGTTTGTTACTAGCTTAACGATTGTCGCGATGGCGATAGCGGTTACATTCCGGGAGTATATCACCAATTTGATATCGGGACTGTTCATTATGTTTTCTGATCAGCTGTCGGTAGGAGATAGGGTAAAGGTTGGCGAACATAAAGGGCGTATTGTCGATATCAATTTTTCCAGTTTGATTATACAAAACGAGGATGACGATATGGTTATGGTGCCCAATAATATGGTTTTTACGTCTCCCATAATCAATCTATCAGCTCATCGTTCCTCGCTTTTTCTCGTGAAATTTGAATTACCGTTACAAGCAGCTGTTGAGGTGGATAAACTGGAAGAAAGTATACGAGCGCTTTTAGCAAACCATCCCTATTTAACCGGAGAAGACGAGTTGCAGCTTAAGGTTGTCGAGATAGGGAAAGACTATGTTAAATACAAAATGGAAATGCACGCGAAAAGCAGTAGCAATAAAGTGCATAAACAGGTAGAAAACGAAGTCTTTAAGGAAGTATTGAAATTTAAAAGGGAATACGATATAAACACTTAAATTATATTTTGCGCACCTTTATTTGCTTTACAAAGTGGTGAGATCCTTTTTCAAGAATTAAATCAGCCCGATAACGAGTGGGCAATATATTCTTGTGTAGATTTGGAAGGTTAATAGTATTCCAGATATTTGTTGCCATAGCGATGCTTTCTTCTTTACCTAGATTGGCATAACGATGAAAATAGGACGCTGGATTTTGGAATGATGTTGCACGTAAAGACTCAAATCTATTGATATACCAGTTTATCAAATCCTCTTCATCTGCATCGACATAAATAGAGTAATCAAAATAATCAGAAACGAAGACGCTGCTCCCCGTAGATGAGTTTACCTGCAATACGTTAATCCCCTCAACGATAAGAATATCTGGTTGTGCGATGATTTGGTTCTCATGAGGTATAATGTCGTATTCCAAATGGGAGTAGACAGGTACTTCAAACTGAGATATACCAGATTTCATTGATGCGAGAAAGTTCAGTAACAGTTTAGTATCGTAACTTTCCGGAAAACCTTTACGTATATTCCGTTCTGCTAAGATTTTGTTTGGATACAAAAAACCGTCCGTCGTTACAAGCTCTACCTTGGGTTTGGAGGGGAGCATAGAAAGCACTTTCTGTAATACACGTGCAGTTGTACTTTTCCCGGCGGCGACGGACCCCGCTATTCCCACGATAAAAGGAAGAGTATCAGCGCCTCTGTTCAGAAAATTATTAACGGCAGCATGCTGATCTTTTGTGCGTTTAATCAAAATACCCAACAAATGGGCTAACGGAAAATATATTTCTTCAATTTCTGTAACAGTGAGCGGCTCATTTAACGCGCGTAAATTTTCTATGTCATCCGATGTAAGATGATGGGAAAAATGACCGTTTAGACTTCTCCATTCTGCTCTGTCGAATAGCTGAAATGGCGTATCAACCTCGCTGTAGTTAGTTGAAGACATGTATTTTTAATTTTTGAATGTCGGCAAATATACTATGTTCAACTAAAAAAAAGCAGATTAATTTATATTAGTTGCTTTCTATGACAATAAGATTGCTTAATCTTTTATGAAAATAACCCCTCGATAATTAAACTTCCGGTTGCGGGATTCGTAGCTAACGGTACGTTATATAAATCGGATATCCGCATCAGCATCTGGATGTCGGGCTCGTGTACATGTTTGCCTAGCGGATCACGGAAAAATATGATACCATCCACTTTACCCTCGGCGGTTAGCGCGGCTATCTGAGCGTCACCTCCTTTCGGCCCGCTTAGTTTGAGTTCTACCTCCAAACCGGTTTGTGCGATATACGATCCGGTCGTGCCGGTAGCAATGATATGTGCATTCCTTAAAAACTCAATATGATCTTTTACGAACCCTACCATATCTGCTTTTTTTCCGTCATGTGCAATTAATGCAATTGTTTTCATTTATGTATTTTTTAATATAGTTTATCCTTTTATCCAAAGAAAATATAAGCCACTATGATAGCAGCAATAATACCAACAAGTTCCGCTATAAGTGCACAAGGTAGTGCATGTCGCGTTTTTTTGATTGCTACCGAACCGAAGTAAACAGCCAGTACATAGAAAGTAGTCTCGGTAGAGCCTTGTATTACACAGGCTACACGCGCTGCAAAATCGTCAGCACCTTTCGTTGCCATCAGCTCTACCATCAGTCCCCGTGCACCCGAACCACTCAGAGGCTTCATAAATGCGACCGGCAATGCTTCGACAAACGACGTATCTATTCCGGCAAATGCGATGAGAGCGGAGATACCGTCTACCAAATAATCCATCGTTCCGGAAGCCCGAAACACCGCTATGCCGACTAAAATGGCTACTAGATACGGGATGATTTTTACGGCCACTTCAAATCCCTCTTTTGCCCCCTCGATAAAGGCATCATACACATTGATACGTTTAAATACGGCGAGCGCGATAAAGGAAACGAAGATGCTAAATAGAACCAGGTTACCAAACACGCGGGATATAACATCAATTTCCTCCGGTGCTAATGTGCTGAAATAATATAACGCGCCGCCTACCAAAACGAGCAACCCACCCAAATAAACAACAATCGTTTTATTAAAAAGATTAATCTTTTGGTAAATAGCAACCATAATAAGTGCCGCTAAGGTAGAAAAGAATGTCGCAATGAGGATGGGCAAAAAGATATCGGAGGGCTGTGCTGCACCTGCTTCTTGTCTGTATGCCATAATAGAAATAGGTAGCAACGTTAGACTGGATGCATTTAGCACAATAAACATAATCTGTGCGTTGCTGGCTGTATCTTTATGGGGGTTAAGTTCTTGGAGTTCCTTCATGGCTTTTAAACCTAAAGGAGTAGCGGCGTTGTCCAGACCTAATGCATTTGCCGAAAAATTCATCAGTACGGAACCCAATGCCGGATGGTTTTTAGGGATCTCGGGAAAAAGCCGATTAAAAAAAGGCCCTACTGCTTTAGCAAAGATATTAATCATACCTCCTTTTTCTCCTATTTTCATAATTCCCAGTGCAAACGTCATCATACCAATCAAACCGAGGGATATCGTGGCTCCATTAGCTGCGCTTTCAAAAAGGGAATTAACAATATTTTGGAATACTTCCGTATCGCCGCCAATAAGTTTAATAATAGCGACTAGAAATGTTATCAAGAAAAAAGAGACCCAAATGTAATTTAGTGCCATACTTGTTTTTTTGCAGTGTAAACCTAAATAAAATGCTTCGCATTCACGAATTCCTTAAAATAAAAATTATTTCGCTCTCCTCTGCCATCAGAGACTATTTTATAGAGGAAATATAAGGGTTAATTTTTTAAAAAATTCCATACTGATCGATCTGAATTATTTTTTTTGTCCTGTATGATCTCCGCAACAATTTGATTCATCAGCTCTTCATGTTCACTGATTAATTTATCTCCTAAGGAGATAAGTTTTTGAATATTAGACGGTGAAGCGGAATCCATTGATGGGTTGATAGAGGAGAGGTTGCTAGGTTCGATACGGATGTAATTGCCCGATTTGTTAACTGACCGAAATAATTGTTTTAGGTAATAGTCTGTACTTTCTGCGGAACTGCTGCTCATAATATCGACTAACGCTGGCCCGATAGAGATAGCCCATTTCTTCTTGAAATCTTCGTAATTATACGAGATTTTTGATAACCCGGTTCCTAAAGAGAGAATCCAAATATCATTTATCTTATAGGTGTTATAGCTTTTGATCACTTCTAGAAGAGCGGATAGAGATGGGTTGTGCGCAAAGACGCCTCCATCAACTAGGGGGTAGCGTGTTTTAGCGAGAGAAAATATTTCCGCCACTGAGAAATACGTGGGTGCGGCGGATGTGGCGCGACATACATCCCGTATATAAAAATCGCGTGAGTCACCATGCGATATTGCTTTCTGTTGCCGGAAAAGGTGATTTTTTCGCAATTCAATATTGTATGCCGTAATAATGCAGGGTTTAAGAAGCTGGCTGAGTTTTTTATTTCCGAAATAACTCTTCAATACATTTTCCAATATTGTCTCATCGTATAGCTCGCTTAATAAACCGAATTTGCTTAGAAAACGACGCCAGTTTGAAGCAGAAAATATTTCTGTCCCATGGTCTAAATAGATGTCAAGTGCATCTTTGGCGGTATATTTTTGCTTTTTCGGATCGTTATCATCGGGACAAAGCAAAATCGATAAAAGGATTCCTCCTGTACTTGTGCCTGCAAAAAAATCAAAATAGTCGGTTAAATGAGCTTGGGGATTATTAGTTGCCTGTTGTATCTTTTCTTCCAGTGCCACCAAAAACATCCCCGGAATGATACCTCGGATACCGCCACCGTCTATTGAAAGTATTCTCTTCATACGTCCGTTCGGTTTGTCGTCTAAATCTAGACAAAAAAGGTCAAAACAGCGAATTTTTTATATATTGGTCAATAAATATAAGCAAAGAAATATTAAAGGAAAACAATTCAAAAATGAATGCTGAGCAAAATTATTTGGAAATAAACCGACAATCTTGGAACAACAGAATCGAAACCCATTTACAATCTGAATTTTATGACCTTGATAGTTTTTTAGGAGGAAAAACTTCGCTAAATGATGTTGAGCTAAAACTGTTGGGAGACATCAACGGGAAACATATTTTGCATTTACAATGTCATTTCGGACAAGACACAATTTCTTTGACCCGACTCGGTGCTGAAGTTACAGGAGTAGATTTAGCGGATAAAGCAATTCAAAGCGCAAAGAAAATTGAAAAGGATACCAATTCAAATGCAGATTTCATCTGTTGTGACATTTATGATTTACCCAATCATCTAGATAAACAATTTGATATTGTATTTACCAGTTATGGTGTTATTGGTTGGTTACCGGATTTAGACAAATGGGCAAAAATTATTTCCAAATTTTTACGACCTGGTGGAAAGTTTGTCTTTGTTGAGTTTCATCCAATAGTATGGATGTTCGACGAGAATTTTGAAAAAATTGCATACAACTATAGTAATTCAGGAGCGATTATTGAATCTGAAAATGGAACATACGCAAATAAAACAGCTTCGATCAGTCAGGAAAATGTGACGTGGAATCATAGTTTGAGTGAAGTGATCAACAGTTTAATTAAAAATGAAGTGGAAATAAATTCATTTGATGAATATGATTTTTCGCCTTACAACTGTTTTAACAAAACGATTGAATTTGCTCCAAATAAATACCGAATTTCGCATCTAGATAATAAAATTCCGATGCTGTACTCGATTACTGCAACTAAAAAATAGTAAATGACGACAAAAATTCGTTTGGAAAAGCTTACAGCTGCAGACTTTCCGGTATATTTTAATTTGGTCGGTGATGAAGACGTGATGGCAATGATTACAGAGCGAGTTATTCCGCTAGAAGAAGCGAAATCGGATTACGAGAAGCGGATGTTGGAAAATCAGTTTCATAGTGATTTCGGACATTTTAAAATCATGGAAGAAAAATCCGATAATTTTATAGGGGTTGGAAAATTGGAAATAGAAGCACCCGATAGCGATAGGGCCGAGTTGGGCTATATGCTTCTGCCTAAATATTGGGGAAAAGGGATTGCGGGTGAAGTGGCCCGCCAGCTGATCGAAGTGGCGAGAAAACACGGTTTCATTACAAAACTGTTTGCTATTATAGATCCGAAAAACATTCCGTCTCGGAAAATCCTAATTAATAACGGTTTTGTTTCCAAAGAATTTGCGGATTTTGATGGTTTACCGGGAGAGGTACTGGAGTTGGTTATTCGAAACTAATCGGGTTTAGATTTTTTTATTCCAATAATAGCTGTCGGGGTAAATTCTCCTTAAAGTAACTTGCTGTTGAATACCTTTGAGCAATTGGAAATGTATATTTACCTGTATCAATGCTTCTATAATTTTGTTTTCAAATTGTAACCGTTGATGCAATTTCTCCGCTAGATCTAAACGATCGAGCGATTGGATACAGGAAACAGCAACCCCTTCTGGTTTCCATGACTCGGGTAGCGCTAGCAAAAAACTTTAGAAATAAAAAAGCTCCAATCTTTTGATTGAAGCTCGCGGAGAGAGCGGGATTCGAACCCGCGGTACCGTTTCCAGTACGACAGTTTAGCAAACTGTTCCTTTCGGCCACTCAGGCACCTCTCCTTTATTTAAGTAGTGCAAACATAAAGCAAATATTCCAATCCGCAAAGCTTTAAAACCGTTTTTTTGTCAAAAAAGAATAAACATCTGACACTCAATTTAATTTTTTATTCCACTGGTTGCTGCGGCGGTTTTTTTATTAACATCATAGTCAATTCGGACGTGATAAATGCTTTTCAGCATAGATTTAAAAATATCAGACACCTCTGTGATATCACGCATGGTAATATTCGAATTGATAAATTGACGCTGGGTGATCTTATACTCCACTATCTTGTCTACCAAGTTGTTGATAGATTCTTCTGTGGGTTCTTTTAATGCTCTGGAAGCCGCTTCTACCGAATCGGCAATCATCAGCACAGCAGTTTCCTTCGAGAAAGGCACCGGACCTGGGTACTTGAAGATGCTTTCGTCTACGAGCTTATCTGGATTGTTCTTGATAGCTAAGTTATAGAAATAATCAACCCGCGTCGTACCGTGATGTGTACGTATAAAATCAATAATAACTTCAGGAAGTTGGTTTTTCTTCGCCATCTCAATGCCTTTATGCACGTGTGATATAATGATTTGTGCAGACTGCTCGGGAGTAAGCTCTGCATGGGGATTGGTGTCTGTTTTTTGATTTTCGATAAAAAATAGAGGGTTCGACATTTTGCCAATATCATGATATAGAGCGCCCGCGCGTATTAGCAATGGATTTCCTCCGATCTTGTAGATAGCGGCTTCCGCCAGATTGGCTACCTGTAGTGAGTGCTGAAAGGTTCCGGGGGCTTTTAGCGAAAGTTCCCTCAGCAAACGGGAATTGCTATTCGTCAATTCCATTAAAGTAAGATCGGAAACGATACCAAATAAGCGTTCGAATGCATATATTAAGGGGTAAGCTAGTAGTGTTAAACCGACGCTGACGACAAACGGTATAATATCTGTCCAATAAATGGAACTTATCGACCCATTACGCGTCAATACTAAACCTACATAGGCTATGATATAAGTGCCTAAGATAATAAGGGACGAAACTAAAAATTGCTCTCGCTTGACTAATGTTCTGATGCTATAAATAGCAACCATACCTGTCACGAATTGTAAAAAGACAAATTCAAAACTATTTGGCACAAACAATGCAGCCAATAAGACCATTAATAGATGTATGTTTAAGGCCACTCGGGTATCAAACAATACCCTAAAGATAATAGGAACACTACAGTAAGGTATATAATAGAGGTTCGGAATTTTCATGCTAATGGCCCAAGATAGCACACCAAGCATACATACAATGACAATTAGAATAATAAATAATAATCTATTGCTCTCAAAGATAGTCGATCGAAAAAAATACAGGAACACCATCAGAAGGGATACACACATCGAAATGACCACAAATTGGCCAAGCACAACATATCCTTGGTTACCACTAATCCGAGCTTCATCTTCAAAAACCTTGCGTAAAGAAGCTAATTTCTGGTAAGTTTCATTACTGATAATTTTATCTTTTTCTGCAATAAGCTCTCCCTTTTGCACCATTCCCCGAGTAGTGGAGATATTAGCAAACGCATTTTGTTCCGCCTTGTTCGTTAGGTTTTCGTTGAAAATATAGTTAATGGTTACGTAGTTCTTTAACGTTTCCACCAACCATGTTTTTTGTTCTATTTTGTTATTTCTGGAAATGTTGTTTTCTATATACTGATTGGCGGATTCAATTGTAAAAATATCAGCCGTATTTTTCTGTTGAGCAACATTATCTTGAATCAGCGTGAAATTATACTGACTCTGTGCTTTGTCCACCTGTTCAGCATCCATTCCCTTGTTTTGGTAACGGTTGTTCAACGAGATAATCCCTCGATTGTAAATGTAGTTAAGAAGCGCATTCCCTACGGATTTGTATGTTTCCATATCCTCACTAGATACAGAATCCATATTTGCTATTTGCCATTTCTCCGCAATATCGGTATTGAACTGGTCGATTTGTTCTTTGCTTGCACTCGCGTTTAAATTATAGATGGGTTGAACCGTCTTAAGTATCTGTTCTCTATCTTTGTTAAGCTCTTCCTGTGTTTTTAAAATGGCAAAATTGTAGGGAGATACCAAATTTTCATGATTCCATATTTTACCTTTTTCAAATTCGTACTGAAAGCGTGGTTGTTTGGGTAGAAAAATACAAATCAATACAATCGCCAAAATGATCATAGCCGATTTGACTATAAGAGAATTGTTTTGATTCTTGTCGCGAAGGTAATTGATCTTGAGTTTTGCCACTTGCTTATTGTTTTTTATCCTGTCAATATAATTTTATAACAAATGTACTATTTATTGAGGAATCGTGTAGAGGATCAAAATACGAATTTCCTCACATAATAGCTTCAAACTTCCGTATCTTTGCAAAAAACATATAAAGAACATGCGTACAACAAAACATCTGATAGCCCCGTCTGTTCTGGCTGCTGATTTTGCGAACCTTTACGATGATATCCAGATCGTAAACAAGAGTGAAGCCGACTGGTTTCACATTGATATTATGGACGGTGTATTTGTTCCGAATATCTCTTTTGGTTTTCCAGTTATGCATGCTATCGCTAAACATGCTACCAAACCACTAGATGTGCACTTGATGATTGTAGATCCAGATCGTTATTTAAAAATGTGCAAAGACTCGGGAGCAACTATTATTACAGTACATTATGAGGCGTGTACGCATCTTCATCGTACGTTGGCTGCTATTAAAGAACTTGGGTGCAAGGCAGGCGTGGCATTGAATCCACATACACCAGTGAGTTTGCTGAAAGATGTTGTCAGAGATATTGATTTGGTATGCATCATGTCGGTTAATCCGGGTTTTGGAGGTCAAAAATTTATTGAGCAAACTTATGCAAAGATAAAAGAGCTCAGAGATTTATCTGAAGGAGTAAACGACTCTCTATTAATAGAAATTGATGGGGGAGTAGGTACAAATAATGCCGCAAAGCTATTGGAAGCAGGGGCTGATGTGTTGGTTGCAGGAAGCAGCGTTTTTGGCGCTGAAGACCCCACAGAAGCCGTTCGCCAGTTAAAAAACGTCTTGCCAATAACAACGAAGATTTAAGTTGTTTGGATTTATTCCAAATTAGGGTTTGAATTGGTTTAAAGGTGTTTAAAACCTATTCTTTTTGTATTTTTGCCCTAAATCAAAAAATTGGGCAACCGATTTAGTTTTAAACAAGTACATCAAATAATTATTAAATAAATGGCTTTTGATATAGAAATGATTAAAAAGGTTTATAGCCAATATGACGAACGCATTGCTGCTGCGCGTCAAGTGGTTAATAAACCTTTAACTCTTGCTGAGAAAATTTTGTACGCTCACCTATGGGCAGGAAATGCAACCGAAGCTTATGAGCGGGGAGCTTCTTATGTAGACTTTGCTCCGGATCGTGTCGCCATGCAAGATGCTACGGCACAAATGGCTTTATTGCAGTTTATGCAAGCTGGACGCCCTAAAGTGGCTGTGCCTTCAACTGTTCACTGTGACCACTTGATTCAAGCAAGGGACGGAGCAGAACAGGATTTGACGCGTGCGAAAAACGAAAGTTCAGAAGTATTTAATTTCTTATCTTCTGTATCAAATAAATATGGTATAGGTTTTTGGAAGCCGGGAGCAGGTATTATTCACCAAGTGGTGTTAGAAAATTATGCTTTTCCTGGTGGAATGATGATTGGTACTGACTCCCATACCGTGAATGCTGGTGGTTTAGGTATGGTAGCTATCGGTGTTGGTGGAGCTGATGCATGTGATGTCATGGCAGGTTTGCCGTGGGAGCTTAAATTTCCCAAACTAATAGGTGTTAAATTAACCGGTAAGTTATCTGGATGGGTTGCACCAAAAGATGTTATTCTAAAAGTAGCCGGTATTTTGACGGTAAAGGGTGGTACAGGAGCTATTGTGGAATATTTTGGCGAAGGGGCAGAATCGCTATCATGTACAGGTAAAGGTACTATCTGTAACATGGGAGCGGAAATTGGAGCAACAACTTCAACTTTCGGTTATGACGCTTCTATGGAGCGTTATCTAAGATCTACTGGAAGGGCAGACGTAGCAGATGCGGCAAATGCCATTAAACAGCATCTAACAGCAGACCCTGAAGTTTACGCTAATCCAGAGCAATATTTCGATCAATTGATTGAAATTAATTTGTCAGAATTGGAACCGTCCTTGAACGGTCCATTCACCCCGGATTTATATACACCGGTTTCGCGCATGCGCGAAGAAGCAGAAAAGAACGGTTGGCCATTAAAAGTAGAGTGGGGACTAATTGGTTCTTGTACAAACTCTTCTTATGAGGATTTATCACGCGCCGCTTCGATTGCCAAGCAGGCTATTGATAAAGGCTTGGTTACCAAGGCGGAATTTGGTATTAATCCAGGTTCTGAACAGGTACGTTACACGGCAGATCGTGATGGTTTGCTAAAAACGTTCGAAGATCTGAACGCTACGATCTTCACGAACGCTTGTGGTCCTTGTATCGGTATGTGGGATCGTGCAGGAGCAGATAAGCAAGAGAAGAATACCATTGTCCATTCGTTTAATAGAAACTTTGCAAAACGTGCTGATGGTAACCCTAACACATATGCTTTTGTAACTTCTCCAGAGATGGTGGCAGCTATTGCCATTTCTGGGAATCTAGGGTTTAATCCGGTTACAGATACGTTGATTAATAAAGACGGTGAGCAGGTGAAATTGGATCCACCAACGGGTGATGAATTACCATCAAAAGGTTTTGATGTTGAAGATCCAGGTTATCAAGCACCAGCAGTAGATGGATCTTCTGTAACGGTAGATGTATCTCCTACATCTGATCGTCTTCAATTATTGGAACCGTTCAGTGCGTGGGAAGGTACTGACCTTATTGGGTTGAAGCTGTTAATAAAAGCTAAAGGTAAATGTACTACTGACCATATTTCGATGGCAGGCCCTTGGTTGAAGTATCGTGGCCATTTGGATAATATTTCTAATAATATGCTTATCGGTGCAGTCAATTTCTTCAATGATAAAACAGATTTTGTTAAGAATCAACTGACTGGTGAATATGCAGCTGTACCGGCTACACAGCGTGCCTATAAAGCTGCTGGGATCGGTTCGATCGTAGTTGGCGATGAAAACTACGGAGAAGGGTCTTCTCGTGAGCATGCTGCGATGGAGCCTCGTCATCTAGGTGTACGCGCCGTCTTGGTTAAATCTTTTGCTCGTATTCACGAAACAAACTTGAAAAAACAAGGTATGTTGGGATTAACGTTCGATAATAAGGATGACTACGATAAAATTCAAGAAGATGATACTATTGATATCGTTGGTTTAACAGAATTTGCACCTGGAAGACCATTAACACTTGTTCTGCACCACGCAGATGGCTCGCAAGATAGTATCTTGGTTAACCATACGTACAATGCACAACAGATTGAATGGTTTAAAGCTGGTGGGGCACTGAATATCATACGTGCGAATCAAGCGAAATAAAATTTATTAAGTAAGTAAACAAGTGCGAAAGCCGCAGTTCTTTAAATAGACTGCGGCTTTTCTATGTACTATTTACTAATTTCAACTAAATTATTTATATGCTACTCACCAGTTAGACCGGGTAATCAGGTAGACCGCCTCATCTCCTATTCCTAAAAAAGAAGAAGCCTGCTAATCAAATGATTGCAGGCACTTAAAGTACGCCAATCAGGATTCGAACCTGAGACCGACGGTTTAGAAAACCGTTGCTCTATCCAGCTGAGCTATTGGCGCCTCCTTTCGGTGCAACAAAAGTAGGCAATTAGGCTTATTTTGCAAAATAAAATGATTATTTTTTATCAAGTTGAGACTAACTTATTGCACACCAAAGATATATTTTGTTTTAGATAAAATTTTTGTTTGTATTTAATATTAAAAAGGTGATTTAAGCAAATGGAATCGACCATATAGCTTGTCGGTATTGTGCTATTGCGATAGAAGAGGTTATACTATTAAAAAGCACTATTTAGCTGCCTATTGGAAATTTGAAATAAAATTTTGCATGAAAGATAAAATTTGTACTTTTGTCGCGGAGAGTTGGCAGAGTGGTCGAATGCGGCGGTCTTGAAAACCGTTAACTGTCACAGGTTCGGGGGTTCGAATCCCTCACTCTCCGCAGAGCTTCAATCAAAAGATTGGAGCTTTTTTATTTAGAAAGTATCTCTATTAATGTAACCCGAGGGATGATAACCAAAAGAGATTGGTAGGGATTCGATTCTGGAAGCTTCCTTCATCCTTTGGGAAAAATAGTACATCTATTTTAGATATATTATTTTTTTAGCTATATTCACTCCAAAATAACCTAACTATGATGTACCGATTTCTTACTCTTGTCTGGATTTTTCAAGTGTTTTTCTTTCATGCACATGCCCAAACGAATGAGTTACCGACGATCTCTTTTCGCGATTTTGAAATACCTAATTCTCCTATAGTGGATTCGACTTCACATGCTGTAGTTATATTGGAAAAGGGACGTTCTGACATCCAAGTGGATGAGAGTGAAAGAGAACTGCGGGTTATACACCGTTATGGCGTACGGATTAAAATCTTAGATAAAGAAGGATTTGATCAAGCTAACTATATTATTCCTCTCTATAAAATTGGAAATAAATTCGAGACGGTGAGCCAAGTTAAAGGGTATACACATTATATTGATGGGAAAATACATACCGTCGAGATGGATAAGGGAGCTGTCTTTCACGAAAAAGTGAATGAATTTGTAAACCTGAGTAAATTCACTTTGCCAAACATTGCGGAAAATTGCATTATTGATATCGAATATGAAATAAGATCACCCGATATATTTAATTATAGAACTTGGAAATATCAGGATGACATACCGAAGCTATACAGTGAATATACAGCGATAATTCCTGCTGTCTACAACTATAATGTAACATTGAATGGTTTTTATAAGTTAACAGATGAGAGATCTAAACTGTTGAAAGATCATTTTTTACTAAATGGACGTCGGTTTGATTGTTCACAATTAACTTATATTATGGAGGATATACCCGCCTTCCATGAAGAAAGTCACATGTTGGCTCCGAAAAATTATAAATCTGCAATCAATTTTGAGCTTATGCAATATTATTCGACGAACGGAGCACGCCAGAATCTTACAAAGGAATGGAAAGATGTAGATAGGGAGCTGTTAAACGACCGTTCGTTTGGAGGTCAAATTAATCGTGAGAATAATTTCAAACATATTTTGCCCGAAATACTTGCAGACGGTGATTCCGAAGAAGACAAAGCTCGTAAAATATACAGCTATATTAAAAAGCAGATTAAATGGAATAAAATATACGGAAAATACAGTCAATTTGGTGTAAAAGAAGCATTAGAGAAAAGAAACGGAAATATAGGAGATATCAATCTTGCGCTTATTTCTGCCTGTAACGCTGCCGGAATTGAAACATATCCAGTTTTGGTGTCCACACGTGAAAATGGTCTTCCTAAAACAATACATCCGGTGATTTCTGATTTCAACTATCTTGTGGCACAAGTTCGGATGAATGGCAAGAGCTATTTTTTGGACGCATCGGAAGAAAATCTTCCGTTCGGTCTTCTACCGCTTCGGTGTATTAACGGGAACGGCCGTATTATCTACTCCAAAAAGTCTTCCGAATGGATTAAACTAGAGAATCAGGTTGATGCTTCTACTCATTTTGATGTTTTTGGGAAGATAGATGATACTGGTCAGTTCAAAGGGAAGATACGTATATTTTATGAGGGGTTGGACGCGTTAAGCCGAAGAAACTATATCAAGAAATTCTCATCATTGGATGCTTATATCGAAGAACGTATGAATAACTCCGCAAGTATGCGAATTGAGGATGGAAAGGTTTATCAATTGGATAGTCTGGATAATACACTTATGGAGAGTTATGACATCAACATAGATTTTTCTGATAATCTAAGAGAAGAGAGCTTCGTTTTTAACCCTATACTTATTAATAGGATGACAAAAAATCCCTTTAATTTAGAGGAACGGAACTATCCAGTAGATCTTGGTTCTAAACAGAGAGAGCTATATAGCATTTCTGTTCGATTGCCAAATGGCTTTAATATAGAACGCCAACCGAAGAATACAGCATTGGCTCTTCCTGAGTCAGCCGCGAGATACACCTACCAATCGCAGTACGAAGAGGGAAGTTTAATACTTAAACAAGAGTTGAGTTTGAACAAGGCGATTTATGAGGTAGACGAATATTTTCATCTCAAGGAATTTTATTCAAGAATAATACAACACCATAAAGTAGATTTTGCATTTACTAAACAATAGGCTATGGTAAGAAAAATATGGTTAATCTTGACGTTGTTCAGTGTGATCCCTGTATACCTAAAAGGGCAAAATATATATGCGGTAGACAATATTAATGAAAGCTTAAAAGAGCGGGCAGACGCGACGGTTAGGGACGAACGCTTGGAAATCGATATGAAAAGCATTAATGACGTGACTGTGCGGATTACACGTGCTGTGACCGTCCATAATAAGAACGGGGAGGAGCATGGGGATATTGAATTATATTATAACAAGTCGAGAAAAATAAGAAGTGTAAAGGGGGAAATCTTCAATGAATTTGGTATTTCAATCGGGAAATTTTCATTAAAAGACTTTCGGGATAGGAGCGCTTCTGGTCAAAGTAATCTATATGATGATACCCGGATGAAAAACTATAGTCCGGCTGTGTATAGCTATCCTTATACTATTGCTTATAGCGTAGAAATTAAAGAGAACCAAAACCTTGTAATCCCATCATGGTCGCCAGACTATGCTTACGATGTTGCTATTGAACAGAGTAGTTATGTTTTTACTTGTCGTCCAACAGATAAAATTCGTATACATCAAAATAACTATGTAGCAGAAGTTGCAGTGGTGGAGGATGCAAAGACTAAAATTTATACTTGGGAACTGAAGGATATTCCCGCACGTCGGTCCGAACCATACAGTCCGCCGCGCAATCTTCAAGCTGCGCGCGTTAGGATTGTTCCAGAAGCCTTTCAGTACTTTAAGAAAACAGGCTATTTTAAAGACTGGCAGGAATTTGGAAAATGGAATTATGATTATCTGCTGTCAGACAAACGTACGCTACCCGAAACAACGGTTCAACATGTTCGGACATTGACAAAAGATATAGGTTCACCTAAAGAGAAGGCGAAAGCGCTATATAAATATATGCAAGATAAAACCCGGTACATCAGTATTCAAGTGGGTATAGGAGGGATAGAACCTTTTCCCGCAGAAACAGTGGATCGGTTAGGTTATGGCGATTGTAAAGCGTTGGTCAATTACATGCAGAGCTTATTAGATATCGTCGACATTCCTTCTTACTACTGTATTGTGGAAGCAGGGTCGTATAAAAGAGACATTACTGTTGATTTCGCAAATGTTTCTGATGGAAACCATATTATCCTGTGTATACCTTTTGAAAATGATACAACGTGGTTGGAATGTACCAATCAGAAAATTCCCTTTGGATTCCTAAGTGATTTTACGGATGATCGACTTGTTATTGCCTGTTCGGAAGAAGGTGGGAAGATCTTGCGTACACCCAAATTTAATAACACCGAAAGTTTACAATATCGGGAAGGTCATTTTAAGATATTAGCAGATGGCTCGCTCGAAGGGAGCTTAACAACTACATTTAAAGGAGGACAATTTGATAATCATTATTATAATATGTTTTTGAATCAACAGGATCAAGCACGCAACGTGAAAAACTGGTATGATATCGATAATATCAGTTTCCAAACGATTAATTACGAGATGATTTCGGAAGATAAAGATTCAATTGCTTTCTGTGAAACACTAGAATTGATGATAAAAAACTACGTGGTAAGATCGGGTAAACATGCTATTTTACTTCCAAATATATTCAATCAAGCAAAACCGATTTCTGCGACGCGAAACCGTACTAATGATTTGTATATCAATCGTGGTTATACGGATGTTGACGTTTTACATTATATATTGCCGGACGACGTTGATACGTCGACCATGCCGGTTAATAAACGGTTGGAAACAGAGATGGGAATATACGAGCTTCGTATTTCGATATCAAATGGTATATTGACCTGCTACCGCATGATTCAATTAAGGGAAGGGACGTACCCTAAAGAAAAATATGCAGAGTTTTATCAATTTATGACAGAGGTTTATAGTTCTGATAGAGGAAAATATAATTTATCGATTGGGAAAAAAGAAACGATATCGGGGTAGACTAAAATACCTATAAAAAAGCCCATTACCGATATAAAAAAAGGAAACAACGCGTCTGCATTGTTTCCTAAGTACCTAGGGCGGGAATCGAACCCGCACTCCCTTAACGGGAACAGGATTTTAAGTCCTGCGTGTCTACCAGTTCCACCACCTAGGCAACTGAGCGAAAGACGAGATTCGAACTCGCGACCCCAACCTTGGCAAGGTTGTGCTCTACCAACTGAGCTACTTTCGCTTGCGACGATGCAAATATAGAGAGAAAATCTTATTCCAAAAATTATTTTTACGCTTTTTAATGCGACTGGTGCTAACCGTCTAAAAATGTGCGTAATATTTTTCTTACCAAAGCTTTTAAAACAAGGGATAATAATTAAATGGTGCAATATTTGCTTATTTTTGTCGAAGATCAATATTTGTTATGAAGCAATTCTATTTGTTTGTTCTTGTATTAGCTGGTATTATCGGCATATTGGAAAAAGGATACGCCGATACCTATCCCGAAGTTGTCTTCGACAACAGTTTGGTAAAAGGTGTTTACGCCAAAAGTAAGGTGAGTTATGAAGGACGCTCCTGGGTTGAGAACTTGAACCACCACTTATTGGTGTCTGATACATTGTTCTTCACGCCCGGTAATGCACTTTCTTTACAATATAAGTCCGCTGCGGATGGCGATTGGCAGGTCGATCTGCAGTACAGTCGCCAAAAACTCAATTATCAGGTTGAGCATTCTGATCAGCTCGTGCTTAAATTATTTATCAAGTCCGCAAGCACAAAAGCGAACAATCTACCTAAAATAAGCATTCGGCAAAAACAGTCAGAAACAAATCAACTGGAATTGGCATCTTATATAAAAAATCTTGACCATAACAAGTGGATCGATGTACGGATTCCGATAGCTGATTTTAAAAACTTACATACCAAAGAATCTATTACCACATTGCGCTTTGCTCAAAATGGGGTAGATGGCGAAATGCATTATCTGTTTATTGATCAGGTGGAGTTTCTTTCCAAAGGTGCTTCGCAGGTAAAACTCTCTTCTCCCGCCATACTATCATCTGCCGTGGCTTATGATAAGCAAGTCCATTTACAGTGGCAGCTACCGCTGACACCCTCTATCCGTTATATCAAAATATATCGATCAGAAGACAACAAAGATTTTCAAGCAGTTGGTATCCGTCCAATCTCGATGCAAGGTTGTTTGGATTATGTGGCTGATATTAATAAAACTTATTATTATAAAATCGCATGGGTAGATTATAATTATGAAGAATCACCGTTTTCTGAAGTCAAGGAAGTAAAAACAAAAAAGCTGAACGAAACCGAATTATTAGATCTCGTGCAAGGGGCACATGTCAATTATTTTGCAGAAAACTACGATATCAATAGCGGTATGTATTTACCATTCCGCATGAAAGAGCGTGCCGTCGTATCAGTTAAGGAAAGTGGGAATGCCATATTAAGCTTAATTGTGGGCGTAGAAAAGGAGCGGATTAATAGATCGTTAGCTGTAGGGCGTATCTCCCGTATTGTTTATTTTCTCGCGAAAGCACAGAACCACCTAGGCATCTTTCCAGCCTATTTTGACGGACGTACAGGTTTGCCCGAACATCGTAATAATGAAGCAACTTATGATGTGTTGGCGACATCTTCTATAATAGAAGCATTACTCGTGGCGCGTCAATATTTTTCCGAAGAGAACGAAACCGAAACGGATATGCGGAAACGGATAACCGCACTTTGGGAAAACATTAAATGGAATCAATTAGTAGCGGAAGGATATAGCGACGTGCTAGTCGAGAAAATATCCGTAGCAGATTCTTCGCAGCACTATCCGACCCTTGGTGGAATAAACGAATCTATCAATGCATACATATTGGCGATGAGTGCTCCGAAACATGCGATTCCACTGTCTGCCTATGAAAATGGCATTAAAAATATAGACTTAACTTACTCATCAGATTATAATAAGATGGATAGCCTTGCAAGAGATACGATTTCGGCTATTATGCGAAGCTTTCGGTTTGCCATTGGCCCCCTTCGGAACGCATCGGAAAGTATGGCCAATAGAGTCTCGGTCTTTCAAGATACTATGATGTATGGAGAACATCTTCTGTTTGGCTTCTCGGGATCAACTTTATTGGATTTGTACAAACCGTTTTTCACGATAGATCCTAAGTTATTAAGCGATGGAAATATCAATTATGAAGAAGCTATACGCAATTATATTAAAGTACGGAAACGCCGGGATAATGAAATAGGAGTAGGGTCAACCAATTCCGATATATGGGGATTCTATCAACATATGGATAGTGTAGGAAGTTATCGCATTAACCCCGCTATCGCACCATCCTCCATGTTCATGTTGAATGAAGAAGGGAAAAAAGCTGTGCTGGCGTTGTATGATAACTATGGTGAAAACTTTTTTACAGAATACGGATTCCGCGCTTGGCTAGATTTGCGAAACAACGATGTGTCGGATGAATATTTTGCTACAAATCAAGCGGCTATTACCGTTTGTATCGAAAACGCACGATCCGGGTTGATATGGAATTTGTATAAAGAAATACCAGAGGTAAAGGCTTTGTTGACAAAGCTATTTGGAGAGGATAAATAAAAAAGAAGCCTTAGGCTTGAATATTGAAAATTACTATCTTTACAGCATAACTTAAAAGCAAATTCATGAAATATCTAAGTACTGTTGCATTTTCACTTATCGTTGCTCTTGGCATAACGTCTTGCAAACAACAAGCTATTATGGTTAATCCCGGTGCCGTCGTTTCCAAGGACGGGACTGACGACGGTTTAAAAAATGTAAAAGGTGAGTTTAAAGATGCCACACGCACAGACGAGGGAATTAAATTTACGCTTTCTTCCGATCTTTTGTTTCCGACAAACTCTTCCTATCTAACGGATAAGGCAAAGGTAGAGTTGAGTAAATTATCAAAATTGCTGAACAATGATACGGCAAAGAAAGTGCGTGTCGATGGCCATACCGATGCAACGGGGACGGCCGAATACAACCAGTGGTTGTCGGAAAAAAGAGCTGCTTCGGTTAAGAAATTCTTGGAAGATGCTGGGATATCACCATCTCGTATTAGTACGAAAGGCTTAGGACAGACGAGTCCTGTAGCAGATAATAAAACACCAGAAGGTCGTCAAAAAAATCGACGTGTAGAAGTAGTTATTCTAAACTAACTATCTAATAAGAAATAAGAAAACTGTTATTTGACAGGCTTTGAAATAGTCTAAAGTAGTCAGATAGCAGTTTTTTATTTGTAGACATCCAAATTTCTATGAAGAATGCATTTTTCATTGCTATACTTGCCTTACTAACGGGTTGGAGTAATGCTCAACATCTAGAACCCGGTTTTGACAACAAAGAATTTATCGAGCTTTTACGTATCAATGGACAACTTTCCGAAACAGCAATGGCGTCTGGAGAAGTTCCGATTCCTACTTCATCCCAATTATTATATAGCAGTGAAGAAATAGGCCTAGCAAATCTATGGCATCTTTGGTTAAAAGATAGCAACACGGCTGTTGTAGCTGTTAGGGGTACGGCAAGGGATAATGTAAGTTGGTTGGCAAATTTATATGCAGCACAAGTTCCAGCAAAAGGCATGTTGCAGATAGATACCAATTTTATATTTGAATATGAACTCGCGCGACATCCCCAAGCAGCCGTACACGTGGGCTATGTATTCAGTGCTGCCTTTTTGGTTCGCGATATGTTGCCCAAAATCGACTCTTGTTACCAAGCAGGAATACGCGATGTCATTTTTACCGGACATAGTCAAGGTGGGGGATTGAGCTATATCTTAACTAGCTACTTTCTGAATTTACAGCAACAGGGAGAATTTCCCGCGGATATGCGGATTAAAACGTATACCTGCGCGAGTCCTAAACCGGGGAATCTGTATTTTGCTTACGAATACGAATATCTTACACAGAACGGTTGGTCATTTAATGTTGTGAGTACAGAAGATTGGGTACCGCAAACACCTTTTACAGTGCAAACTTTGTCTGATCTTCCGAAAGTCAGTCCGCTTGAACCACTTTTAGCATCCATAAAAAAACAATCCTTTTTCAAAAGATTAGCTTTTCGTTCAATTTATAAAAAAGCGGTAGGTCCTTCCCAGAAAGCAGTCAAACGATATCAAAAATATTTCGGTTCTTTTTCTGCAAAGAACGTGCGTAAAATATATCCCCGCTTTATAGAGCCAACCTATGCAAAAGGGAATGAATACGTGCGTGCGGGAGCGCAGATTATTCTCTATCCAGATAGCGTATATTATCAGAAATATACTGTCCCCAAGGATAACAGGAATATTATGTTTCATCATTCCGTGATGCCTTACTATTATTTGTTCGAACGTTATTCTCTAGATAAATAAATACATATTCTACCTGCCTTTATTCTTGCTCGAACATTTTCGTATTAGCGGAAATATAATAGTTTTTATATCGGATGATGTCACGGGAGTTTGTAATATATTTTACAGCGGCATTCTTAAACAAGTAAGCCGTTGCTCGCTCTTCCATCGTTCGTAGAAAAAACTCAAATTCTTTATAAAGTTCCTTTCGTACCTCACTCGTGAATTTACTGTTTTTGACAATTGCCAGGAATTGATCGTTATCAATCTTAAACGTAATGCTGTTTATACTATCTCGGTAAAAATACAATAACGGTGTGGGCAATTCATCCATAAAAATAGCAAAACCGACCTCGTCGTCCTGTATTTTGATAACAAAAGCATGGAAATGTACTGTGCCAATTTTTTGGTCGTCTACAGCGATTAGTTTCGTAAACATAAAACACGTCAATAGGTTTCGTTAAATATACAACTTTTTATCTTTAGTTTATTGTAGTTCGTAAAATTTTCTGAGGACAAATGAAGTAAAGTTTTGATCATAACCTATACTTATATTTGCTTAATAGTTTAATTTTTATTATATTTGAGTTTTCAAATGGCAAAAGAGTCTAAGCTTAATCTGCCCAATGGTAATAGCTTAACTGATTCTTTATATACGTATGCCAATCACATTTAAAATTTAAACGATAAAAAAGGAACATAATATGATGCTATTAGCAACAGATTTGGATGGAACATTTTTAGGTGGAAGCATGAAAAACAGACTGCATCTGTATCGGTTAATTAAACAATTTTCCGAAATACAGTTAGTGTTTGTTACAGGACGTGGTTTAGAATCTGTTATCCCCTTGCTCAATGATCCACTCATTCCAAGACCTAACTATATTATTGCAGATGTTGGAGCGACTGTAGTCGATGGATTAACATTAGAAACCATAGAACCGATACAAGGTGATATCGAGAGCAGATGGCCTTCTCCTTATGCAATACGTTCGCGTGTTTTGGAAAAAACAGATGTGGTCTATCAAGAAGTTCCCCAACAACGTCGCTGCTCTTTCTACTATGATACCGAGATGGATTTATCCCATGTCTATAAGATAGCGGAGAGTTTCAACTGTGATGTAATTACATCGGTTAATAAATATTTGGATATATTACCCAAAGATGTGAACAAAGGGAGCACATTGAATGCGTTGGTCGAACATCTGGATATTAATGAAGAGAATGTATTGGTAGCAGGCGATACGCTGAATGATCTCTCCCTGTATGATACGGAATATAAGGGAGTTGTTGTAGGAGAGGCGGAACCGGCGTTAGTTGAACACACGGCCAAGTATAAAAATGTTTACCACGCGATTGAGCCCGGTGCAGGTGGTATTATCGAATCGATGGCACACTTTAAGCTCTTTCGTAAATACACCGATTCGGACGATAAATATAAATCGGCACAACCCGGTAAAGGTTCTAATCAGCTTGTGGTCGTTTATCATCGATTGCCTTTTGAACAGGAGGTTGTCGATGGGAAACCGATAAGGGTCACTCCGAAAAGTCCCAATGGTATTATCCCTTCATTACTTGGACTATTTGAAAAGGAACGTTCGGGTATCTGGATCGGGGAGGAGGTTAAACAAGAGAATACTCCCGATGTACCGAATCAACTTATTGATGAAGCCAAATATCCGAACTTGGTCGCGGCTACTATAGGCCTTTCAAAAGCGGATATAGATCAGTTTTATCGTGTTTTTTCCAAGGAAGCATTTTGGCCCACGATTTTTTCGTTTGTAGACAAAGCGAAATTTAATCACGACGACTGGGAGCATTATCTAAAAATCAATAGAATCTTTGCCGAGCGCATTGCAAAGGAAGCCGATCAAGACGCATTGGTCTGGATTCACGAATATAACCTTTGGATGGTTCCTGCCTATTTGAAGCCGCTACGTCCAGACTTAAAGATTGGCTTTTTCCATCATACGTCATTTCCCGCAGCTGACATTTTCAACATCATTCCTTGGCGTAAGGAGATTATAGGAAGCTTGTTGCTATGTGATTTCATAAGTTTCCACATTCCACGTTACGTAGAGAACTTTATAGACGTATTGCGGTCGCACACACCCTTTAAGGTTGTAAAACGGATCAATACGGCAAAACAATTTCTGACCTATAGCTGCGCGTTAGGTGTAAGCCAAATGACTAAAGTGATAGAGATAGATGGACGTCAGATACGGTTGGGGGCACAACCCGTTGGAGTGAATATGGAAAAGATACGGTCTATCTTGAAACAAACGAATATTAAAAAGGAAATTTCTGCTACGCTTGAAAAGAAAACCGCCGATAACATGACCACAGTTCTTTCTGTGGAACGTCTTGACTATGTAAAAGGGCCATTGGAAAAAATTCACGCATTTGGCGAGTTCCTCGAGGAAAATCCGGAATACCGTGAAAAAGTAGAATTGGTAAATATTTGTACGCCGCCCTCACAAGGCATGAAAATATACGATGACATACGTGATGAGGTCAATCGTGCGGTAGGCGAAATCAACGGTCGTTTTGCGACAATGGATTGGACACCCATTCAATACTTTTACAGGTCACTGCCTTTTGAAGAAGTGGTGAAGCTCTACGCTGTCAGTGATATTGCCTGGATTACACCATTGAGGGATGGACTGAATCTCGTTGCAAAAGAGTACGTTGCTGTGCAAGGAGCTATCAAAGGATCGGGCGCCTTGGTATTGTCGGAGTTTGCTGGTGCATCGGTTGAATTACCCTACACGGTTCTGACAAACCCTTATGATATGAAAAGTATGAAAGAAAGCCTATTAAAAGCACTTCTTATGCCAGAGGAAGAACGGGCTTCTCGTATCAAGAGATTGTATGATCAAGTAAAGTATTACGATATCCATTATTGGGGAAAAGATTTTGTGAAAGAACTGGAGACGAGTGTGAAATAATAAATTAAAAAAACGCCCTTCCATATTTTGAAGGGCGTTTTTTTATAACTTGGACACCATGACAATTCAAAGTGACTATTTTATTTAGAATTTTTTCGTTTCTCAATCTGTCTCTCTACATCATCTAAAACAAGTCCAACAAAGTCGACGTCGTTAAGCTTAGACGCTAAATTGAGTGCACCAGGACTAAAAACATTGATTTCCATTATTTTATCGCCAACAATATCAAGTCCCACGAAATACATACCGTCTTCTTTAAGTTTCTGTGTGACTTTCGAGACCGTAGCTAGGATCGTATCGTCAATATTTGCTTGTTGGGCACTTCCGCCTTGATGAATATTGCTCCGGATATCTCCTTTTTTCTGTACACGGTTGACAGCGGCATATTTTCCATCTACTTGTACTGGGTCGCCATTTAATAGGAAAAAACGAATATCGCCATTTGCAGCATCCGGTAAGTACTCCTGTGCTAGTAAATAACCATCGCGTGTAATAACTTCAACTGTTTGCTTTAAATTATGCCGTTCATCTTCTTTAACCAAGAAAACATTTTTGCCTCCAGATCCCGTTAATGGCTTAAGGATAATCTTATTCTTTTGTTGATCTAAAAAAGAAACGACATCCTGATAGGAACGGGTAATTATGGTTTTTGGTCGAATTTCTCTTGGAAAATACTCCAAATAGAATTTGTTTGTAGCCTCTACTAATTTATCGGGGTCGTTAATAACCCATGTGCCTCTCCGTTTGATGAGCTGCGCAAATTGGAGCGCTGTCGGAGATGCCCATGGACGATTGATCATATCAACAACCGGGTCGTAACGAAGCCAAAGTACATCCATATCATGTGCATCGACGTACTCTTTCTCCCGGTCGCGGAGCATCTCAAGTAATTCCTCTGGGTCTTCTACTTCTTCCGTAGGTTTTAATACACGGCAATATGCTCCAACACTATCTTCGTTATGATAAGTGAAGTCAGCTAAGCCTATATAAAGCACGGTATGTCCGCGCTTATACGCTTTAAAAGCTAACAAAGTGGTCGTAAATATTGTTTCCTCTTTGTGGGTTTGGTTGATTACGAATGCGATGTTCATATATCCTCTTTAATATTAGTAATTAATCATTTTAAAAATACTCGCAAATTGAGTTAAATCTTTTAATTTTTCGGTATAAGGCTCGTGTAAGTAACGCGGTTTAATGCGCGGAGGCCTCAATACACCACGTTGGATCAAATCGTGCACGATCGGCAAATAGTCTTCCCGGATCTTGCCAATGGTCAATAGATTCAAGTCTTTGCCTTCCTGTATATATTGAATAAGCTCTTTAAATCCCTGCAAATAAGCGGTGTCTTTTGTGAGACCGCCTGAACGATATACACGCATGGTCATGGTAAAAGATGTGTTCGTACTAAAACCATACTCTTCGTGCAACATATCGAACGTTTCCACAAATGAATGCCCGAGTAGCATATGTTGTACGGCGATGACACGTCCAGCTAATATGCGTAACCGCTCATTAGTGAGTCCACCAACTAAATATTCGGCAAGGACGGCTAGCCCTTCTTGCAGTTGTTCATATCCGGGAACACCTAACCTAAAGAAGCTAAAAGGCTGCTCTTTTCCGTTGAAGTAGGTTATGATATGGGTGCCGACTTCATGCTGGATGAGTGCGAGTGCTCGCCGTTTACTTATTCTGTATTGCTTACTGATATTGAGTACACCGTGGTTCACCATAACACCAGCAATATCATCACGTACGCGTACGCTGGTTTTGAACGTCGGGGATTGTTGTTGAAGAAAAGATATTTCTTCTTCTGCTAACTGCGCAAATGCTTTGGCATCTAAATACTCTTCTTCTGGCTTTTGTCTATCTGTTTGCGCAATGCTATCAATGGCAGTAAGCACAGCTTTTGCCAATTCATATAGTTGTTCATCTACATTCCCAAAAACCATCAAGCTTCCATATTTGAAATCTGAAGTTCCGCGAGAAGCTAACATGGTCATCATATCGTCGAGTTCCCGCCGTTTATCTCTAAAAAGATAAGCTATCGTTGGATCATAGATATCTTCGATACGTAGGTTATACAAGTTTCGCTTTACGATATCGGGATCTATCGGAATAGGGCGATAATGAAAAATCGGTGTTTTTCGGAATTTGTCTTTCTTAAACTGTAACCATGCTTCGTGTGAATTTGTAGGCGTAATGAGCAGCAGAAAATCGAATTTTTGGCTTTCTTTCGCGAGTGCACGGTCGATTTCATATATTTCGGAATAGAGTTTTTCCTGACCCTTCATTTTAAACTCCGTGGCCTTGGCCGTTGTATAGAGTCGTACGAATTCAAAGAATAGTCTAGAAAGACCTTTTGCTAAAGATTCCCGGAATACACGAGCTAATAATGGTAAATGTACCCCGCTGGTATCCTCATAGGTTTTGCGAACCGATATACCTAGGGAGAGAACAATGTTGCTTTTTGTATCATCTGTATTTACCAAAAGTGGAAGTCGCGACGGTCGCGGTAACTTTGTTTCTTTTTTGAGTTCGACTAGGAGTTCAGGGGCTTCCGTCTCTATATTTTTCTTTAAATATTCTGCCAGCACCAATGCATTCTTTTGAGAAAGATGAATCGCAATATCCGTATCTTGATCTATTGGAGCATTCCAAACCTCAATGAGTAAGCAGGTGCCAAATTCATCTGCCAGCGCGCTTGTCAGTTTCGGAATCCACTGGATTATCTGGTCGTCACCACCATTGGGCAAAAAGATCACGCTAGCTAGCTCCGATTTTGTTAGTTCCGACAGCACGCGGTCTTTACCCGACTCAGGCACACGATAGATGAATAGATAGGGAACTATTTTGTTAAAGATAATTTTTCCCTTATTCGGGATTTGTTTATGTATGGGCGTTCTATTTTTAATTGCCCGCAATAGTTGAGGCAATATTTTGTCTTTAAACTCCATATATATCTATTTTTTGCAAATCTTTTAACGCGCGAAGCAACAACTGTTTGTATTCAAGTATAATAGGTTGATAGGGAAGTCCCGTCCATTCGTTCATAAAATCTTTTCGGAATTCAATCGACAAGACACAACCTCGGTCACCAAATTTTTGGAGAATATGCTGTGCTAGATACCCACCTTTAAATTTCACATTCTCCCGTATATCGATAGCTTCACCCAAAAGTTGCTGGCTTTGTACACTCTCTATAAATTTGTCGATTACCACCCGCCATTTTTCATCATTGTAATGTGTACCTAAGTTTATCTGTGGATTGGCTTTTTTATCTATAGACTCATCTTCACTGATTCGTTGAGCATTATACGTATGTACATCAAAAGCGACAAAAAAGCCGTGTTTATCGATGGTATGTTGTATGTAACTGTCTAGCTGTTGGTAAAAATTCTTGTGCTCTTCGTAGAGTTGCTGTAAAATGGTAGATGGTAGTGTGTCTTTCCAAACATTCAATCCCCAAGCTTGTTCTGGTCGAAGGTACACGGCGTCTTCTGCTTTACGGTTAATGTCCAATTGAAAGCGCGAAGTAGCAACAAAAAGCTGGTTTACGGGTAATTCTGCCATCGAGGCAGTATAAGGGTCTTCTTCTCTTAAACGTTGGGTTTCATCTAACAGGATAAATTGCTCGGCAGCGGGATCTACTTGATGTCCATCATGGATAGCAAAAGCCCAGAAAGGGCTGTCGGCAAGGTGTACACTGTATTGGAATAATGACGTCATATTTATTTTGTCTTTTGTTAATAATAACATGTTACTCGACAAATAGTTTTATGAATCGGGTACGCTAAAACGGACTTTTTAGAAATCAAAACTTGTGTAACTAAAGTAACCGAACAATAAAAAATAAAATAGGAACTTTGTATAAGACA
The DNA here is from genome assembly GCF_014692525.1 of Sphingobacterium chuzhouense. Taxonomy (GTDB): domain Bacteria; phylum Bacteroidota; class Bacteroidia; order Sphingobacteriales; family Sphingobacteriaceae; genus Sphingobacterium; species Sphingobacterium chuzhouense. Next base: position 319,459 of record NZ_JACNYL010000002.1, on the reverse strand, counting down.
ATAGAATAAGTTAATATAGAACTACTTAAAAATAAAGATATGTTTTTTCAACACGTTTATGATAAAAGTTTAGCACAAGCCAGCTATGTAATAGGCTGCCAAGCTACAGGTGAGACCATTGTGATTGACGCGCAAAGAGATATTGATGTATATCTGCACATTGCGAAGGAAAATAATCTTCGTATAACGCACATCGCTGAAACACATATCCACGCCGATTTTCTTTGTGGCTCACGGGAGTTAGCGGCCGTTACCGAGGCTAAAATGTATCTTTCCGATGAAGGTGGCGAGGATTGGCAATATCAGTTTCCACATGAAGGATTGCGGGACGGCGATGTTATTAAGGTGGGTAACCTCAGTCTGGAGATCATCCACACACCAGGACACACTCCCGAAAGTATCTGCCTTTTGTTGATTGATCATCCAGCGACAGATAAGCCTGTCATGGTATTTACCGGTGATTTCGTGTTTGTGGGAGATATTGGGCGGCCGGACTTGCTGGAAAAAGCTGCCGGACTGATGGGAACAAAAGAAATTGGTGTTAAGCAGATGTTTCAATCGCTGAAAAAGTTTGTCAGAATACCGGAATATGTTCAAGTATGGCCAGCACACGGCGCAGGTTCTGCCTGTGGAAAAGCATTAGGAGCCGTACACAACTCGACGGTAGGCTATGAAAAGATCCGTAATTGGGCATTTCAATATGGGGATGATGAACAGGGGTTTGCTGTTTACTTTTTAGCAGACCAGCCCGAACCGCCAATCTATTTTGCTATGATGAAGCACCTCAACAAAGTCAACCGACCCTTATTGATAGAAGTTCCGAAACATCCGAAATTATCCAGAGAACAATTTCTTTCCGCGTACAAGAAAGGGCTCACGGTTATAGACACTCGCAAAAAAGCCGATTTTGCACGAGGTTTTATTCCAAAAAGCGTAAACATTCAGGGCAACAATTCCTTTGCTACTTGGTGCGGTTGGCTAGTGAATTACCAAGAACAATTTATATTGGTAGCTGAAGATAATCAGATGGAAGATTTGACACGTAAGCTCATGCGTATCGGCATGGATAATATATATGGTTATATTTCAGATGTCGACGACCTCGGTTTGGATTTAGAAATAGCGGAAGTGATTTCGATGGATGAGTTTAAAACGTACATCGCCAAAGAGGATGTGCAGATCGTGGATGTACGTGGAGCGACTGAATATGAAGCGGGGCATATAGAAGGAGCAGAGCATATTTTTGTGGGAACATTGGAGGATAACTTAGATAAAATAAACAAAGACAAACAAATCATTGTTCATTGTCAAGCTGGCGATCGCTCCACTATTGCTTATTCTCTTTTGAAGAGAGATGGATTTGACAAGGTCAAAAATTATGCTGGTGGGATGAAGGAATGGAGAGAGGTTTGCAATATTTAATAAAAATTAGTTTAGAAAATGTTAGAATTCTTAAAACAACCTTGGCCTTGGTATATCGCTGGGCCATTAATTGGGCTTACAGTGCCCGCCTTGCTGCTACTGGGCAATAAATCGTTTGGAATCAGTTCATCTTTACGCCATATATGTGCTTCCTGTATACCAGCAAAAATACCTTTCTTTCAGTACAACTGGAAAAAAGAAGTATGGAACTTGTTTTTTGTAGCTGGTATTCTGTTAGGAGGTATTATCGGAGCGACACTGCTCAGTAATCCAAACCCCGTGGTCGTGAATCCAGCATTGGTGGAAGAGCTGGCGGGTTATGGTATAACGAACTATAATAATTTGGTTCCTGAAGATATTATGAATTGGCATTCACTTTTCACGGTAAAAGGATTTTTTCTGATGGTAGTGGGTGGGGTTTTGGTTGGATTCGGAACGCGTTACGCCGGCGGCTGTACAAGCGGGCACGCTATTATGGGCTTGTCTAACCTTCAATGGCCGTCGCTTGTGGCCACAGTGTGTTTTATGATCGGAGGTTTTATCATGGCAAATCTGATTTTGCCCTATATATTATCCCTTTAAGAACTAAAAGATGGATTACAAAGATACAAACTTAGAAAAAAGAACACAGGACGCGATGTGCGTCAATGAAAGCCGATTGGAACATAAATGGTATCATAATATCAAATATATAATAGTAGGTACACTGTTTGGGATCATATTTGTCAAATCGGAGGTTATCAGTTGGTTTCGTATACAGGAAATGTTTCGTTTGCAATCCTTTCATATGTATGGAATAATTGGTAGTGCGGTATTGGTAGGGCTTCTATCTGTTTGGCTGATTAAAAGATTCCATATCAAGACTATTTACGGCGAACCGATCAGCATTTCTCCAAAGAAATTCAACAAAGGACAAATTTACGGAGGGTTGATTTTCGGTTTCGGTTGGGCGATTACTGGAGCGTGTCCCGGACCATTGTATGCACAGATTGGTACAGGTGCCACAGTGATTATAGTGACTTTGCTAAGCGCTATTGCAGGTACGTGGCTTTATGGGTATCTAAAGGAAAGGCTGCCGCATTAATAAAATTGGTAGCGTGATTAAAACTTTTTTTCTTCAAAATGCTTATATATTTGTGACTCCTGTTCGCAGTGTTCAAAAAAGTAAATAAGAAACAGCATGACATTTCAAGAGATAATAAATCAAGATAAGCCGGTACTAGTCGATTTCTTTGCCGAATGGTGTGGCCCTTGCAAGATGCAAGCTCCGATATTGGATGAACTAAAGGAGCGCGTAGGTGAGCGTGCTTCTATCATAAAAATAGATGTGGACAAAAATCCCCAAGTCGCATCGATGTTGGGAGTGCGCGGTGTACCTACATTGGTTCTCTTCCGCAAAGGAGAAATACGATGGAGGCAATCGGGCGTATACCCTGCAAATGAGCTAGAGCGTTTAATTAATGAAAACCTTTAGCATAGTGTTCAACAAATTTCGTGTAAGAATCCAATACCTGTCTTAAAAAATTAGCTGTGTCTTCGTTAGTTAAACGACCATTATCATCAAACAATTTTTGTACGTTCGCAAGATAAACCTCGGGTTGTTGCAACGTAGGCATATCAAGGAAAACAAGCGACTGCCGTAAATGGTGATTCGCGCCGAAACCGCTTAAATTGCTGATAGACGACGAAATGATCAATGTTGGTTTCCCTTCCCATGCATTTTGGCCATAAGGTCGGGACCCAACATCTATTGCATTTTTTAACACGCCTGGTACAGAGCGGTTATACTCCGGTGTGATGAAAATAACCCCATCTAGCGATTTGATTTTGTTGCGGAAAGGGGCGTAAGACGCAGGGCTTTCACCTTCGTCATAATCCTGATTGTATAAAGCAAGGTCACCTATTTCGATACGTTCCAGCGTATAGCCCTCTGGTGCATTTTCTATAAGAAAATTCGCAATCTTTTTACTGAAGGAACCTTTTCTTAAAGATCCTACAACTATACCAATTGTTTTTGCTGCCATGATATTTTGATTATGTGTTATACCCATAACAAATATCCAAAGCAGTTGGTTTTGAAAACTTGCCTCTACTTAACCTCTATAATGGTGCCTTCCTGCAATGGTTCTTCAGCTGGCGGTTCGTTCGGAGGAGGAATATCGTCATCTTTCCGTTTTTCCACCGTGATTTTACATTCTGTAAGAAGTGCTGCTAGAGCACCAATGGCAGCAAATATGGGGGCAAACACAACGCCTACGACACCAATAGTAACAGGGAAGCTCATGATTTCTTTTCCGGATTTATCGGAAATACTGATTTTAGTTACATTGCCTTCAGCAATAATCTCTTTGATTTTCTTTAACAGATTTTCGCCGTTTACGATAAATGTTTCTTTGAATGACATAATATACTTGTTTTTAGTTGCTTAATATAATGAATAACAATTTCTTGTATAGCTTTGTTTATGGGATTCGGAGTTTGTCTAACATCTGCACGCGGATATCGGTTTGATGACGAAGCAGCCTATCGTAGTCCGAATCACTGTCTGTTAATTTCATGACCAGTACGAACAGTTCAATGGCGAGAAAAAAGAATAAAAAAAGCAAATAAACAAATAATCCGATCGAGGAAGAAGTCACGACATCGTGCAGTAACGTCAATTCATCTAGGAAACCAGTGGAAGCATTTAGCTCCTGTTCCTTCCGTTCTTTAATGGACATGATGGACGCCGCCAATGCGAACTTTTTGTTTTGTAACGTTTCGATCTGCTTGTGCAATTGTTCCATCTCCAGTTTTTTGGGATTTTCCATGACGGACTTGTTCGTCGATTGCGTACTATTTACCTCCTTGCCCTGACTGTCCCTGGTAACACTGCGATTCGTGTAAGATGTGATAATAACCGGATTCTTTTTAAGATCTTCGCTTACCGTTTCGTATCTCGAATTGGCTGCGGCAATCATCGTATCCAAATCTTGGATTTGTTTCTGTATATCTTCTTCGGATTGTTTGACGGCAACTTTTACACGCTCATCCATTACCTGTGCTTTGCGCAATTCAATGTCGTCTTTAAAGGTAATCTGATCCATAATAAAGGCGCCCAGTATAGACATTACCAAAGCAAGTAATATCCGGAATAGGCTAGACCAAGTACTGACGCGTGTAGACAGAATAATAATACGTTCGATCTGAATAACTACGAAACTCATTAATACGCCGCCGAAAACACCGCCCCAACCGTCTAAATGCAGATAACGTGTAGCAAAGCTATAGCCGATAAAGAACCAGACCAAAACAATAAGCAACATGGCCGACGTGTATTTTTTTACATTCTTTGCCGACTGCTCGCTGGAGTTTTTGACGAGATTATAATTGAATCCTGTTAAGAAACATCCGAATTTTAACCACCAATCTTTCATCCCTCTAAAATTTCTTTGTCAAAAGATAAGCTTGCGTAATAGAAGCCATGCCTTTCATAAAACCTCTTTTGTAAGATAGAATAGCGCGTTCACATAACCCCGAACCCGTTTGTAGTGCGTTTTCAAACGCCTTCACTTTCTCTATATGATCCACTAGATCGGTTTGTTTAATTCGTAGCTCATCGACCAAATCTACCAATCCGGCGCGTTCCCGGGAATGAATGTGGAACTCAATGTCTTTCATGAGTGAATCATGATAGGTTCTGACTTGGTGGATTAAAATCTCCAGATCATATTTAATCAATTTGATATTGTCATTTCGATAGCCTTCATCGGGACTAGTAAGGGCGTCGTTATAACCGCGCGTTTCAAAATCCTGCTGTAGATAGTTATAGATGAGGAAAATACCTTGCCCATCGTGTACGGATGCCCCGTTCAGTTGACAAGTATTATCCAAAGATGGCGGTACGGTGTTAACGGACGAAGTTTCAGTGACATTCCGCGTGTCTTTATTCTTTTTAAAAATTGTAAACCATCCCATTTGTTTCGTGTTTGTAGAAACAAAATAAGCAGGAAAGAGAAAAAGATAGGAGAGGATTTAGGTTAATGGTTCATAAAAATAGGTGAAAGCCTCTTTACAGTCGGTGAAAGGAGTGGGGCATTAGCTGCCCCATTCATATTTTATACCCAAACTATACCATCTTCCAGGCATCGGAATAGCACTTGTTTCGATATAAGTGACGTCAAAGATATTTTGTGCATCGGCATATACGGAAAGAGACGGAAACCGGTATCCAAGTCGCAAATCTGTTAAAAAATAGGATTTATCAGATATACGCTGATGGAAGCGGTTAGCGATGGAAGCATTCCAAATGGCATTGTTTGCCATGAAGAGCAACTTCGCCTGATGTTTTAAATTTTCCAGATGGTATTTGGATATGAATCCGCTGGTTTGCTTTAGGGATGCGTCCAGGTAGTTGTATCCAAGATTTACCCTGTAGCGGATATCGTTTGCTTGGAAAGTATATAGAAAATTCGTGTTTATGCCATGGACTTTGTTGTTGCCCATATTAAATGGTTGGTAAGGTGTTTGAGCGTCTGGCCGTACCCAGTCGATAAACTCGTTTATTTCACGGAAAAAATAGCCGGCGTGCGCGATGAACCCACTGCTTTGAAATTTAATAGCTCCCTCGGTTTGCCATGCATTCTCCGAACGCAGGTTTGGATTGCCAATATTTTTAGACTGATTCAAGTAAAGATCGGTATAGGATGGAATACGTTGGCTAGAGCCAGTATTGAATACGATTTTCCACTGCGGGTTAATATTATACCCCAAATCGATACCCGGATAAACCTGCCAACCATACTGCGTATTGTAGTTGACGTATGCACCTACATTAACCGTCATATTTTTTAACTGCTCGGTTCTAAATTCTGCATAAGCACCGTGGTTGTTTCGGTTGTGACTACCGATATTGGAACTGCTAATACGGTCGAAACGAGATTCTAGACCTAATCCAAAGTCACCAAAGGTAGTTTGATAACGGCTGTTTAGCTCTGCTGAAAATGCATTGGTGTAGTGTTGTGAACGTCCGATAGCAAGATCCTGCCTTATAAAACGATAATCATCCTCGTTATAGCGATTGGTTATACGAGGGCTAACGTAAAATTGTTCGGAAAGCTGATGTTTCGAGCTGAGAGAGGCGAACATTGTTTCTACAATTTCTTCGGATTCTTTGTCGTCAGGAGCAGCATAGAAACCATTCGCGCCGAAACGGTTATACATATAGCTACCGAGCCATTCCAACTCATTATCATTATTTATCGCGAGATTCCCTTGATAAAATATTTTATCGTTCTGTGATGCGGTGTTATAACGTTGTCCGTTAGATTTTTCTTTGTTATAGTAAACCTGATGTTGGTGTTTGTCATTAAACCAACTTGCACCGATTTGCGTACCGGCATGATAATAAATGCCGTCTTTGGCCTCTTCGTCTCTGTTTTTAAACGAACTTCCCGTATATACGTTGGCTTGGATCGAAGTTTTGTCTACTGTCTTGGTAATGATGTTGATTGCTCCAGTTAAAGCATTGACACCATAAATGCGTGCCGCTGCACCCCGAAGCACTTCTATTCTTTCGATAGCATCTAAAGGAATAGGCAGATTCAGGCTATGATGGGCAGTTTGCGGATCAGAAACCTTTGCTCCATTGACCAATACCAATGTTTGTTCAAAACTCCCCCCATCAATACTTACATCTGCCTGTGCACCAAAAGGACCGCGTTGTCGTAGGTCAACCCCATTTAAAAGCCCAAGTACTTCATTCAAATTTTTGACTGGTAGTTGTTTGATCTGTTCTGAGCTCAAAATCTCCACATTTCTATTGTCTTTACTAAAAGGAATCTGCAATCGGTTTGCATGAACGATCACTTCTTGGATGTTTTCTTGTTTTGTTTCTTGTGCGTGTCCCCACAACGGCAAAAACGCTGCAGCTAATAATATCTGATGATTATTTATGAATTTCATGCGGCAAAAGTATTATCTTTCCGGATTGTTATATGGTTCCAATTTTAATAAGATGAGTAGTCCGGTTTTAGATTTGTTCTCTAGTTTTGTGCTTATTGACCGAACATCGGTACAACCGATATATTTACAGGTTTCCCAACAGATGATAAATGCCGTTCAGCGTGGATATCTATTAGTGGGTATGAAGCTACCGGGGACGAGAGCGCTAAGCGAAGTGTTGCAAGTGCATCGCAAAACGGTTATTGCGATATATGACGAACTCGAAGCACAGGGATGGGTTGAGGTGCGGCCGAACAAGGGTACGTTCGTCGTCAATCAATCGCATCAGGTGAAAATGGATAAACCTTATGAAAAATTGGTTTCACTAGCAAAATACCCTACCTCGACCGGATTCAAGTTTAGACAATCAACAATTCTGGATAATCCCTTTGAATTCTCAAAGAACCACTTGGTTTTTAACGATGGGCAACCAGACATACGGCTTACACAGATGCAAAACCTTTCTCGCTGGTACAGCGCTTCGATGAAACGTAAGCACAATTTGAAACGTCTTACGGGGCATAATATGGAAGGAAGTGAATATTTTAGGGAGCAATTGAGCAACTATTTGAATTTTTCAAGGGGCTTGCATATTTCTAAAAATAACTTACTCATCACGCGCAGTGTGGAAATGAGTTTATATATTATTTCGCAAATCTTGCTTTCGAAAGGGGACCAAGTTTTGGTAGGCGATCTGAGTATGTTTTCCGCCAATATGGTATTTCAAAAAATGGGCGCAAGGGTACGTACAATTCCAGTAGATGAAAGCGGTATTGATGTAGATTATATCCGCATACACTTTAAACCGGGTGAGGTGCGTATAGTACACGTTACACCCCATCATCACTACCCCACTACGGTAACACTATCCGCCCAAAAAAGAATTGCCTTGTTGCAGCTGGCGCAAGAATACGGTTTTATTATCGTAGAAGATGATTACGATTATGATTTTCAATATGAGCAGATGGCTGTTATGCCTTTAGCAAGTGGTGACATCCATGGGATGGTGGTATATGTAGGGTCATTTGGAAAATCGCTCGCTCCCGCTTTTAGGACAGGTTTTGTTGTTGCTCCGGATAACCTTGTTGCGGAAATGCGTAAATATTTGGGTATTATCGATAGGCAAGGGGATCTCATTATGGAACAGGCTTTGGGCGAAATGATAGAGGAGGGGGAGATTCATCGACATCTCAAAAAATCGATGAAGGTATATCGCGAACGTAGGGATTTATTGTGTGAAATTTTAGAAACGCGCTTTAATGAGATCGTAGAGTTCCAAAAGCCTTCAGGAGGTTTAGCACTATGGACTACTTGGGATAAACGTTTTTCTCTTTTTCAGTTAGCAAATTTGTGTAAAAAAGATGATCTATTTATTCCAAAGAATTTGTTGTACCAAAACAATACGTTGTCCGCTATGCGATTAGGTTTTGGCCACTTAAATGAAAACGAGTTGGAGCAAGCGATGGAGATATTGCGAAGAGGAATGATGAAAATAACCTAATGCCATTCTTCTCGTCCGATAATTTTTCCTTGTTGGACATCAGTTACTTCATCTTTTTGATCGGATTTCAATTTGCCTTTTAAAGAAGGCTGTCCGGCATCTACCCAAGCAGAAAACCAAAAGGAACCGGTACGCTGAATGGATTTTCGCATGCGGTCTTCCACCATACCTTGCATACGTTCATGGTAAGCACTGGCATAAGCATCTGAATAGCTGGAAATAAGTATATTGTTTCGGGTAATATAACTTCGTTGTAGATGTTTGGGGAATGTGTTGGAAAGTTCTTTTTCTAATAATAATACCGAATCAACTAAAGCATTGCTTTCCCGTACAATGACCCATGCGGAATCAAGCGGACTATCGAGGTACTCGGCTTTTCCAACGAATAGGTTATAACCGTCAGCAAACATTTCTGGCAATCTGCTCTCCCAAAACGCATGGATACCGATCTGTCCGGTTAACTGGCCGTTATAGTTACGCGTGGTGTGAAGCGGTACGTGTGCATCCGATACATAATGACCGAGATCGGCAGAGTGGCGAATGATGGCATTTGTGTTGCTTTCCCGAAATGCCTTCACCAGTTTCTGATAGGTGAAATATATCTGCCAAGGCACGATACCGCTTGCCCGCAACTTCCGTTCCTGGAATTTTTCAATGGCGCGACTCCAATGTATGGGAATAGAATCCATATTCCCGTCTTCATATTCTTCCACATCAATAAAATGTCTGGGAGATTCCAGAGAATCCACATAACATCTTTTATCTGCATCCACCGCTTTTTCTGTAATTACATCAATGTGTCTTTTGTAAAATTTAGCAAGCTCTGTGGGCAACGTAAACACCGCTGCATGATTAATTTTTTTGTGCGCATAAAATCCCCATGAACTGCATATTAGAATAAGGAGCATGCCAAGAAAGTGACAATATTTGTTGTACATAATTCATTTGTATAGATGGTCTGTTATAAAGGTAATAAATTTAAATTAAAATAGGTTACTTGTTCCCCAATTACGGGAAAATTAGTACTTTGGGCAACTGTATGAAAGCGATATATTAAAGCGGAGATGAAAATATTGTATGCAGTGCAAGGAACGGGTAATGGTCATTTATGTAGAGCTTTGGACATTATCCCGATATTGCAGACATTAGGAGAAGTAGACGTGCTGGTGAGCGGTATCCAAGCAGATATCGAGTTACCATTTCCCGTCAAATACCGTCTGCACGGTTTGAGCTTTATTTTTGGAAAATCAGGTGGTGTGGATCTATGGCGAACTTTTATGAGTTCTACTGTTCGGAGATTTATTAAAGAAATAAATAATTTGCCTGTTGAAAAATACGACCTTATCATCAATGATTTCGAACCCATTTCAGCTTGGGCTTGTCAGACCCGGGAAATTCCTTGTATCGGACTGAGTCATCAGATAGGCGCATTAGATCCCGCAAGCCCTAAACCGGAAGAGACCGACATGTTGGGTAAATTTATTATGAAGAACTATGCACCGTCAAGTGTAGCCTACGGTTTTCATTTCAAGGCCTACCATGATCATATTTATACACCGGTGATACGGGAATCTATCCGTCAGCTCGATCCTAAAGATAACGGGCATTATACCGTCTATTTACCTGCTTACGATGATGCACATTTGCTTAAAAATCTTTCTAAGTTTCCGGACGTTAGGTGGGATGTCTATTCCAAACATAATAAAAAGAAATTCACCGTTAAGAACGTGACTATTAACCCGATAAAGAGTGATACGTTTGTGAAGAGTATGGCGGATGCTTCAGGCGTATTATGTGGTGCGGGGTTTGAAACACCTGCAGAGGCACTTTTTTTGGAAAAGAAATTATTGGTGATTCCCATGAAAAACCAATATGAACAACATTTAAACGCGGCAGCGCTAGAACAGATGGGCGTCCCGGTGATTGATAGCTTGAAGAAAAAGTTTGATTATGCTATTGAGGCATGGCTAAACAGTAAGATTAAAGTGACGGTTGATTACCCCAATATGACGAGAGATATTGTGACCAATATAGTTGAAAAACATAAACAATGAATATAAACAAGATTGGATTTGCCTTGATGGCAGTTACATTTACAGGTATGTCTGCAACGCAGGCGCAGGTTTTAAAATCAAATACCGATTCCGTATCCTATGCATTGGGTAAAGATGTAGGTTCTTCACTCACGAGCAGTGGCGTCAAGATTAATTCTGACAGTTTCTTACAAGGTGTAAATGACGCTATACAGGGAAAAGAGGAATTGATTGGTGAAGAAGAAGGAATACGTATTATCAAGGAGGCTTTTGCAAAGGCGGCGGAGGAAAAAATCAATGTATTCAAGGAAGAGGAAATCACATTTTTTAATTCTGTTAAAGAAAAGCCCGGTATCCAGCATCTTCAAGACGGACTTTATTATGAAGTGATTCAAGAGGGAAACGGATTGAAGCCTACGGGCGATGATGAAGTAACCGTACATTATAAAGGCACATTGGCAGATGGGAAGGTTTTTGATAATTCATATGAACGCGGGGAACCGTTGGATATTGATCTAACCAATGTTATTAAAGGGTGGCAGTTAGGTATTCCGTTAATGGCAAGTGGGGCGAAGTACAGGTTATATATCCCCTCTAAATTAGGTTATGGCGAACGTGGCGCGGGGAGAGATATACCGCCTTATAGCCCATTGATTTTTGAAATCGAATTAATCGGGATAAAAAGTCAGGAAGCACCAGCCACATTGTAGGGACTTTACGTTAGAAATGATAGCATTAAAGAAACTAGGACATTCAGCACTACAAGTTGCGCCCATTGGTTTGGGATCGATGTCATTGAAAGGTGGCGCAACAAAACAGAACGTAGAGATTCTGCAGCAAGCTATTGAATTAGGTATTAATTATTTTGATACAGCTGATCTGTATGAGCGCGGCATGAACGAGGATATGATCGGTCAAGCACTAGCATCGATACGTGACAAAGTCATTTTGGCAACCAAAGTCGGTAATCAATGGCGTTCTGATGGTAGTACATGGGACTGGAAAGCTTCCAAACCTTACATTATCAAGGCGGTAGAGGCTTCGTTGGCGCGATTGAACACCGATTACATTGATTTATACCAATTGCACGGTGGCACAATAGAGGATCCGATAGATGAAATCATAGAAGCATTCGAGCTGTTGGTAAAAGAGGGTAAGATTCGTTATTATGGTCTCTCTTCTATACGGCCAAACGTGATTAGGGAATATACCGAAAAATCAAATATCGTAAGTGTCATGATGCAGTATAATCTATTAGATCGCAGGCCAGAAGTTGTTTTTCCTCTATTGGAGGAGAAGAATATTTCTGTTATTAGCCGTGGGGCATTGACACAGGGATTGTTAATCGATAAACCAATAAAAGATTATTTGCAATTAACTTCAGGAGAAGTGGGGCGTGCAAAGCGGAATGTAGAAAAGCTCGCCACTTCGCTGGGTATCAGTAAAACTCATCTTTTACTGGCGTATGTCCTCAGTCACTCTGTTGTGGATGTCACGGCGATAGGTGTGCGTACGTTAGCGCAATTGAATGATCTAAAAGAAGTTATAGAACGACCGATTGTGTTGTCTGAAAAAGATCGCGAAGAACTAGAGCGGGGTATCCGTAAACTGGTATATAAAGAGCATTTATAAAAAACATAGATACGCAACATGTTGCGTATCTATGTTTCTCTCTTATTTTAAGAGAGGATAAATTGTACGTCAGCATAAAATTTAATGTCCTCGCTGACCATAACCCCGCCTGTTTCTAAAGCAGCGTTCCAAGTCAATCCAAACTCTTGACGGTTAATCTTGCCATTTACCGTGTATCCGACTTTTTGGTTGCCCCAAGGGTCTTTGGCTAAACCACCAAATTCAGCAATAAAACTTGCGGGTCTGGTAACGTCTTTAATAGTTAAATCACCGGTTAATTCAAACTCGTCATCGTCTATCTTTTTGATTTCAGTTGTTGTAAAGCGAATGATAGGATAAGCGTCCGCGTTGAAGAAGTCAGCACCTCTTAAATGCTCATCCCGTGACTCACTTTTGGTATTAACAGATGCGGTTTTAATCTCCACATCGACTTGTGCCTGTGTTAGATCTTCTGCACTACCATTTACCGTAACATCAAAGTCGTGAAAATATCCTTTAACGTTTGAAATCATCATATGTTTTACTTTGAATTCGATCTCGCTATGCGCTTTGTCTAAATTCCATGCTGCCATAATTGTATTTTCCATTTTATATTTTAAATTTTAAACCTGTTGAATAGTACAAATATCAGGCAAATATCATTGCTGCGCATTGATGTATGATAATAAATGTAAACACTTTGACATATTCATGATAGAAAACCATTAGACAAATGATTCACACGTTATACATTTAAAACAATGATGTCTGTCCAGAATCGTCTAGATTGATGTCATCGGGATTCGTGATTTCAAAGCTGATATTGTCACTCGGATTGTCTTCCCCAGCAACCGTTTCTTCACTTTTCTCCACGGCATCTTTTTGATCATCAGATGCTTGTTTCAATTCTTCTGCATTTGTTTCCTTTTCCGGGTTATCCGTGTTCTCAAGGGGAACCTCATCTACTTGCTGTTCCGTTTTTTTCGTAAGGTCGACTTCTTCCGTAATTAATTTAACTTTCTTTACGGTATGGAACGAGAGCCGGTTACCTTGTGCCCGTATACCTTTGACATCGATAACTTCGTTTAGGGATTGTTCCAATGTTTCCGGTGTTTGCGTTTTTCCTTTTAGCAGATCTACCCGAACGATGGGTTCCGCACCGTTTGTCAGTATAATAAGCTTAGAACCGGAGGCTTCGTTAATAAAGGAAACACGTTTGCCGGTGGGCTGGTCGTCAAACTTAAAGCGCTTTACATAATACGTTCCCGATTTACCGTCCTGGTGAACAGCGGTATACACATGTTCCGGTATGAATTTCTCCATACGTAAGACATTGCTGTCAAAGTGGTTGCTGAGATCAAAACTAGAGAACTCATAGGAGCCGTCTTTGTATACCAATAGGATTTTGTCATCACCATCAAATTCACCGAGATAGCTACCACGTTCGTCCGCGTTAAGGCGGCGAAGTACATCGTCAAACCATATTTTGCGTCCGGCAAGTGTCGAAACACCTGCATTTTTGAAGGAGACCTTTTTAACGGGGTATTTGGAAACGATGTTACCTTGGGAAGCTCTACCTTTAATGGCGATTTCAGCAAAATCAATATCAAAGCTGAGTTTCCGTAGTTTTGAATGTGGTTTAAGCTGTATATTCACAATTTCCGCCTCACCATTTGGATTGGCAGTGAAATAAAGTATTTTGGAACCTTTCGTGCCTTTAGAAATATCATATTCCTTATCACGTGTTACCGCGGTAACCGCAAATCGTTTGACGTAACTGGTGCCCGATGTGCCATCTTTATAAATAGCATTATAAATGGTACGGTCGTCGCCTTTTTTGAAAACAGCAATATGGATAATATCTTTTCCAACGAAGACTTTATCCTGTACTTTCGTTACCGAATACTTACCATCGGCGCGGAATACAATAATATCGTCAATGTCGGAACATTCCGATACAAATTCGTCCTTCCGCATGCCTGTCCCGATAAAGCCTTCCGCGCGGTTTACATACAGCTTGGCATTGGCAAGTGCAACTTGTGAAGCCTCGACCTTATCAAAAATACGTATTTCCGTTTTGCGCTCCCGTCCTTTGCTATATTTACTGCGCAAGTGTTCATACCAATCGATGGTAAATTCCGTTAAGTTTCGAAGATTCCTTTTGACCACTTTGATATCGTCTTCCAGCGATTTCATCTGCTCGTCGGCTTTCTTCACATCGAAACGGGTGATGCTACTCATCGGCTTTTCGATAAGCCTTTTGTAATCCTCTGGTGTGATCGCGCGGTAAAACTGATCGAAGAAGGGTTCGAAAAGGCCATCTAATACTTTCACGACCGTTTCGAAATCACCCGCATTTTCATAATCCGGATGTTTATACATACCTTCTTGAATGAAAATCTTGAGCAGCGAACTGAAAAATATTTTCTCCTGCAGTTCGTGGAGCTTAATTTCAAGCTCGCGTTTCAACAGTGCCTTCGTTTGCTTTGTGTTTTCAATCAGGATGTCGTTCACACTCATAAAGTGTGGCTTGTTATCGATGATGACACACGTATTTGGCGAAATGGATGTCTCGCAGGCAGTGAAGGCATACAGTGCGTCAATAGTTACATCCGGCGAAATGCCCGCTGCCAAATGCACGATTATCTCCACATTCTCAGCCGTATTATCTTCGATTCTTTTAATCTTGATTTTACCCTTTTCATTTGCGGTAACCACGCTCTCTATTAGTCCACCTGTCGTCGTCCCATAAGGGATTTCGGTAATCGCCAACGTCTTTTTATCCCGTTCCTCGATTTTCGCGCGAACGCGGATTTTTCCACCCCGGCGTCCTTCATTATAATTGGAGACGTCAGCAAGGCCACCTGTCGGGAAGTCCGGAAATAAATTGGGACGCTCTCCTTTTAACACCTGTATAGAACCATCAATCAGTTCGATGAAATTATGAGGCATGATTTTAGTCGCCAATCCTACCGCAATACCTTCTGCACCTTGTGCCAACAGAAGAGGGAACTTTACAGGTAAGGTAACAGGCTCTTTATTCCGCCCGTCGTAGCTTAATTGCCATTCCGTCGTATCCGGATTGAAAGCCACTTCATTAGCAAATTTAGACAAACGTCCCTCGATATAACGGGGAGCAGCAGCAGAGTCGCCCGTAATCGGATCACCCCAGTTTCCTTGACAGTCGATCAGTAAATCTTTTTGTCCGAGTTGTACCATTGCATCACCAATCGAAGCATCACCATGTGGATGGTATTTCATGGTATTACCAATGACATTTGCTGCCTTATTATAGCGTCCATCGTCCATTTCCTTTAAGGAATGGAGGATGCGGCGTTGTACAGGTTTAAAACCATCATTGATATGTGGTACGGCACGATCCAGGATAACATAAGAAGCATAATCCAGAAACCAGTTTTCATATAAGCCCGATAAGGGAATAGTTGTCGAATTTAACTCGTGTTCTTGATTGTCTGTGTGCTGATCTGGATTTCCGTCTGGAAAATTTGTCTCTTCGCTCATTTAAAATAAAATGCCTTTTATTTTGATACAGTTTGTTTTACTTTGAAAGTAGGTAAAAGTACGAAAAAACGAAGAACACTAAAAGAAAATAGCTTGACTATTTGTTTCGTTCGGGATAACGACGGAAATCATTGTCGTATATTTTTGCATAGTAAGGCGAAGAAATATTTTTATATCGATACAATGCAAAATTTTCATCGTATATTTTTGGATTGTAGAGCGAGGAATTGTTTTTATATCGATACAATGCAAAATCTTCACACTATATTTTTGCAATGTAATGCAAAGAACTATTTGCCTATCGATATTATGCAAAATTATTGTGCTATATTTTTGCGTTGTAAGACGAAGATTTGTTTTTATATCGATACTATCCAAAATTGCTGTACTATATTTTCCCTTTGTTGCATTCTTTTTTTGCATTGTAACGCTCTTTTTTTGCATTGTAATGCGTTTCTTATTTTTGGGTGGTTGTTACTGTAAGGATCGAAAAACGTACTTTAAATATGTTTTAAGGCTGTTTTTTGTTGATAAAAGGTGTCGGAAACGTCCTTTTCATAGGGTAATTTTGTGCCAAAAAGATTTTTGAGGTACCCCTAATTTTGGCACAAAATTGCCCTATCAATGTCAAAAAAAATGTGTATGGGGTTTTTCAGTAATATTTACGAGGCAAAATTAACGTAGCAAAAAATCTGCTTCCTTAACATCGCTAGAATTGGTGCCGATAAATAGTTTAAAATCTCCGGGTTCGGCAACAAACTCAAGCGCATTGTTGTAGAATTTCAAATCTTCAATACCGATTTCAAAAACCACATTCCGACTTTCGCCTTTTTTAAGAAAAATCTTCTGAAATCCTTTAAGTTCCTTCACCGGACGGGTAACTGAACCGACCAGATCTCGGATATAAAGCTGTACCACTTCCTCGCCGTCATAGTTGCCACTATTCGTCACTGTAACGGTGGCGATAATTTTTTCATCGGCTTTCATGCTGTTTTTGTCCAACTGGATATCGCCGTATGTAAATGTCGTATAGCTTAAGCCGTATCCAAAAGGGTAGAGGGGTTCATTGGTTACATCGAGGTAGTTCGAACGGAATTTTTCAAACCAAGCTCCGGCTGCCAGCGGACGTCCGGTGTTTTTAGCACTGTAATATAAAGGAATTTGCCCCACATTCTGCGGAAAGGTAGCCGGAAGTTTCCCGGAAGGATTTACATCGCCAAAAAGGACATCGGCTACCGCCTTACCAGTTTCGGTACCACCAAACCAAACATTCAATATAGCAGGAACATGTCCATGCTCCCAGGTTAACGTTAATGGTCTTCCTGTAAACAAAACCAATACAACAGGTTTACCGGTTTTTAATAAGGCTTCTAATAATCGCTTTTGTGTATCTGGTATATCCAAGTCCGTGCGACTGGAACTTTCACCGCTCATTTCAGAGGACTCACCTAAAGCGGCTACGATTACATCCGCCGACTCCGCTACCGTTAACGCTTCGGCGATGATTTCCGCTTCCGGGCGTTCGTCTCTTGGTATAGTGCGACCGAACATTGTTGCGCGTTCTTGATACGCTGCATCCGACAGGAGATTGGCTCCCAAATGCTGTACCATTTTAACGTTGTCGCCTAAAGCGGCTTGCATGCCTTCTAATAGACTAGGGGTATTCTCCAGATCTGCACTTACGCTCCAGGTTCCAGGCATATTAGCACGGGTATTGGATAGGGGGCCAATAAGTGCAACTGTGCCATTTTTTTTAAGCGGCAGGATATTATTTTCATTCTTCAGCAGCACAAACGATTTACCGGCGATTTCACGTGCTTTGGCTAAGTGGGCCGGGGTGAGGATACTGTTTTTTGCACGTTCTTCATCGCAATAGCGGAACGGATCGTCAAAAAGCCCCAACTTGTATTTTGTTTCCAAGATAAGCCGGCAAGCTTCATCAATTTCCGTCTGGGTCACTTTGCCTTCATCCAACGATTTTTTTAATGTAGTAAGATAGCCTTCGCCCACCATATCCATGTGTACACCTGCTTTCAATGCCAGTGCGGATACCGTTTGCAGATCACCCAATCCATGGTCAATCAGCTCATTGATCGCCGTATAGTCGGTAACGACCATCCCCTTGAATCCCCATTGATTGCGCAGAACATCTGTCATCAGCCATTTGTTTGCTGTTGCAGGCACACCATTAATATCGTTAAAAGACGTCATGACCGTTCCCGCACCAGCGTCGATGGCGGCTTTATAAGGCGGAAAATATTCGTTGTACATACGATGCAAGCTCATATCGGTTGTATGGTAGTCCCGTCCGGCTTCGGCAGCACCGTAAAGCGCAAAGTGCTTTACACACGCCATTAAGGTGTTATGTGCTGTAAGATCATCGCCCTGATAACCTTTGACCATTTCTGTCGCTATGCGCGCACTGAGGTAGGTGTCTTCACCACTTCCTTCTGATATTCGTCCCCAACGCGGGTCTCGTGAAATATCGACCATAGGGGAGAACGTCCAGTTCAAACCATCTGCACTGGCCTCTACCGCGGCGATACGTGCTGATTCACGGATAAGCCCCATATCCCAAGTGGATGCTAAACCGAGGGGGATAGGAAACATCGTTTTATACCCATGAATAACGTCCATGCCAAAAATAATAGGGATGCCTAAGCGCGATTGTTTGACAGCTAATTCTTGTGCGGCTCTGATTTTAGCTGGGGAAGACATACTGAAGATCCCACCGATTTCGCCTGCTTTTATTTTAGCTTCTACACCGGTAGACACAACTGATCCTGTAACCGCCTCGCCTCCGGTAACAAGATTCAATTGTCCTATTTTTTCTTCTATGGTCATCTTGCCCATGAGTTCCGAAATGAATTGATTCATTTTGGTGTCCGTTTGGGCTTTCACACTAACGCTCCATGCTATAGCAACACCGAGCATCCATATTGGTAATCTTTTCATGATCGTTATCCTTATTTATGGAGTTATCTATTTTATTCTATTTTAGTAATGGTGGACAATTCGGAAACACCATTCTCATTAAACGCTTCTATCGCGAAATAATAGGTTTGATCGGTATTCAAGGACTTTAACAAGAGCTCATTGTCGCCATAAACCATCCAGGAGCTATACAACTTATCTGGAGCGATGCCCCAACGTACGTTATAACCCTGTGCGTTGCTTTGTTTTGTCCAGCGTAGCGAAATATCGCGTCTGTCCGTCTGTCTGTTGAGTTGGAAATTTTTTACAGGAGCAGGTTTTTTGCCGTTTCCTATTCCGAAGATTCGGATCTCGGACATGGCTAGGTGAGGAGTAGGTACCTCGATATTCTTATAGCGGATATAACGTGTCGATACGGCGGATTCCAACTCGATATAGTCGTTGGGTGTATCCTTAAAACTTTTGCTTTTATCGACCATTGTAAACCAGTTTTCGCCGTCATCTGAACCTTCCAATGTATAGCGATGTCTTAATCCTTCGATGCGTCCATACATGTCCGACTGATAATCGGCGTAATTGATTTGGATGGCGTATATATCCGCCTGTTTTTCCAGATCGATAACGACCCATTGACTGGCATCATTGTTTTCGGCCAGCCAAGACGTCTTAGCAATCTCATCGGTCAATGCAAATGCATCATATCCATCTTGGGCCGATGATACACGGACGGGTTTGTTATAAGAGAGTAACATCCAACCTCTAAATTGACCCCGTTTATTTGGTACAGAGGGAGCATAACGCGGATAATCTCCGAAATAGGTGTCTGTATACATGATTCCGTCCTCATCGAAAAAAGTGGGAAACATGCAAAGTCGTCTTTCCCAGGTCATGTTTACCGAATAATCCATCGTTGCAAAATGCCAATAATGACCGCCCGGACCAATAACCGTACTGCCGTGCCCCGCACCGTTCATGTACCCTCCGGGTTTATACGAAACCGGATTATGTGCTTGATAGGTATAGGGACCTAGTGGATGGTCCGCTATATATACACCGTCGCCATATACATTAAATTGAGTACCCGGTGCGGCATATTGCATGTAATATTTGTTGTTATGTTTTGTTAGCCATGGACCCTCAATATAACCACCCAGTACAGTATCAGCATGGTTTTCGCCGAAACGTTCCCAGCCGTGTTTTTCGGGCGCTAAGTTGAAAAGTTCGACGATGACCGAATCGGCAATAAATCGTTTGTTTTTATCCAATTTACGCCCCCGGATAGGGAATTTATTGGACGACCCCCAGAACATATACGCCTGGCCGTCGTCATCGATGAATAGATCCGGATCTTGGAGATTGTTGATAATGGCAGGAGTGGCTTTCCAATCTCCTTTTTTGGGATTATCGGTGTAAAGCACACTCATATGGCCAGATGGATTGCCGGTAACATACAGTACAGAATCTTTGTAATTATGTGCTGCCGGTGCATTCGATCCCTCGAAATACCATTTTTCAGGTGTTATAAAACTCCAATTTTGAAGATCGGTAGAGTGCCAGTAGCCCATAGATCGCGTAACGAACATGTAATATTCTCCGCGGAACTCTACGACTGCCGGATCGGCCCCAGAGCGATAGGATATATCACGATGAGCATTGAAGATCATGTAGGTGTAATCCAAGTTAAGGGGGTTACAATACGTGTCTGCTCGCATACCTTGGCTATATCCAGCGGTAGCAAACAGGAGGAAAAGTAAGGTGAGCCAGGTCTTATCGGTATTCATTGTCAACTTCATATTTATCTTGTAGCATCAGCAATTCTTGCTGTAGTTTTTGTGTTATTTTTGCTGTTCCTTTTTTACCGAATATATTTTCGATCTCGGAGGGATCTTTTTTGATATCATAAAGTTCCCACAGATTCTCCTTTGGAAAATGCATCAATTTGTACCGTTCCATTTTTACACCATAATGTGCACGCACACTATGAAAGCCCGGATATTCGTAGTAATGGTAGTAGAGTGATTTTCGCCAGTCTTTTGGTGTTCTACCATTTTGTAAGAGTGCTTTGAAAGATCTTCCTTGCATGTCGTCCGGGGTCGCAATCTGACATAGGTCCAATAGGGTAGGTGCGAAGTCTATATTCTGTGTTAAACCATCTATTTTGATGCCCGGTTTGATATGTTTGGGATAGGACATGAGCAGCGGCATACCAAAGGATTCTTCGTACATAAACCGTTTGTCGAACCATCCATGTTCGCCTAGGTAAAAACCTTGGTCGGAAGTGTAGATAACAATGGTGTTTTTATCCAATCCGTTGGCTTTAAGATAGTCCAGGATTTCACCGACACTTTCATCAACCGATTTTACTGTGGCGAGATAGTCCTGCATATAGCGTTGGAACTTCCAAAGCGCTTTTTCTTTTTCCGTACGCATCGTTGTATAGAAGTCGTTATTACGATCTCTGTAAGCCGCGAAGAAACGCTCCTGTTCTGCTGGCGTCATCGTCTCTAAGAAAGCATGTGGCCAAGGGTCGTACAGTAAGGTATCTGAATCGATACCGGTTACCATCTTCAGATCATGACCTTCGTACATGTCTCGATAGATATTCATCTCTTGTTGCGCAGCCGCATATCGCCCTTCGTAATCATCGAAATACGTTTCGGGTACCGGAAAGACAGTGTTTTCATAAAGCTTATAATGCCGTTCAGCAGGCACCCAGTTGCGATGTGGGGCTTTATGATGCATCATGAGGAAAAAGGGTTTGTTTTTATCTCGATTAGCTAGCCAATCTTTGGTCAGATCGGTAATCAGGTCGGTAACGTAGCCCATACGCCGAACGGTATCCCGTTCTGTAATGAAATAGGGATTGTAGTAATCCCCCTGATCATTTAAAATTTCCCAGTGATCGAAGCCTGTTGGTTTCGAAATGAGGTGCCATTTTCCAATAATAGCCGTTTCATAACCGTTTTGCTGTAGTATTTTGGGAAGTGTCTGTTGGGTGCCATCAAAACCCTTATTCCCGTTCCGCATAAATCCGTTTTTATGGCTGTGTTTACCCGTTAGTATCGCTGCCCGGCTAGGACCACAAATGGAATTGCTGCAATAATTATTTAAGAATAGTGCTCCCTCGTTGGCGATACGGTCGATATGGGGCGTCGGTGCTTTTTGGGAAATAGGGTGTCCGTATGCACTTATGGCCTGCTCTGCATGGTCGTCACTCATGATAAATATCACATTAGGGCGCTGCGCGTTAGTTTGACCGTAGGAACTTAGGGAGACTACCCACGCTATGTAGACAAGAAGTGAATGTTTTATGTTGTTTCTGAACATGTGACAGGTTTTACTGTTTTAACCTTGTGGAGCGGAAAAACCTAATTTTTTCAAACCTTCTTGTACATCCGGTGCACCCATGAAGAGATTCCAAATAAAACCATCTTTATAGTTCTGAATCATTACGACCATCGGGCCTTGATCTATGGCAAGATAACGTTGCGGATACCAATTTTCTGTTTCGCTGTAAGCGTCATAGAATCCATATTTACCCCATATCTTGTCGCCGATGCTGTCTTTTAAATAGCGCATAAAGCTGATACTTTCCTTTGGTGTATAAGGTATGGATGAAATAGCTGCAGTAGGAGAGATCACGCCAGTAGGATCGTTGTCCGGATGATGGGCATTATAGCCATTTGTGGAATAACTTGCTGTCCATCCCCAACCTTTATCAGCTCCGTATCCCTTAAATTGTTTTGGATTATCTTCTGCATAGGCAATATGAATCTTAGTGTGGTTGGTCACTACTTCTTGATAATTAGCATATTGATCAGATAGCCCATTCGGGTTTAAACCTAAAAATGAATAATGGGACCAAAATAGTGGTCCGACTTCGCCCTCTTTTGCGTTGTGCTTAACAACAGTTGGAATATCGTATTTGGTAATGGATGTCCTAATAGCGCCATCACGTGCCCAACCTTTGTGATAAGTGTCTGCCGGGATGGCATGGGAAGGAGATGAAGCCGCTAAAATGTAAGCAATCATACATTCATCAAAACCTTGTATAGCATGGTTCATTCCCCATTCGTGTTTCGGACTCCAGTGCCAATAAAGCATGTCTTTTCCGTTTCGGTAGAAGTCCCAGTTGATACCTTTCCATAGTTCATCTGCTTTGGTGGCTATTTTTTTCTCTGCTTCGTTACCGTTTTTATAATATTCGCGAATGGAGATCAGCGCCTGTGCCATAAAGGCCGTTTCCACAATGTCGCCACCATCATCATTTTTACTGAAAGCCTTTGGTTCACCGGTATCACCGTGATACCAATGTGACCACGCACCTTGAAAGCGATCTATCTTATCAAGGAAGTTCAGTGCCTTTTCTATACGTGCCAGTCCTTCTTCTTTGGTGATAAACCCGTTATGTATCCCTACCAAAACAGCCATTAAACCAAAGCCGCTGCCACCGATAGTAATGACGTTTTCATCGTTTTGAGGATATTCTCCGTCTATATGGATACGCTCTCTGGCTAATCCGGAGTTAGTTTCAGCGCCGTCCCAGAAGTACTGAAACGTCTGTTCTTGGACGAGGTTTATTAAAGAATCATCGGATAAGGTGCTATCTGATTTTTTGCTTTCCGTATCTGCGGTGTTTCCCGTTCTCGGAGAAGAGCAGTTTATAAGCGTTATAGAAAGAACGGATGCAGATATCAAATAAAAGAGTTTCATTGTTAAATATTAGGAGATGTAAAATTTAGTTTCTGTAGTGCTGATTTTATTTCAGGCGCTTGCATGAAGTGTTTCCACAATAATTTTGACCTATAGTTTTCTATACCAATAATAATTGGCCCCTGGTCTATTGCTAGATAAGATTCTGCAAACCAGGGTTCCGTAAGAGAGAACGCATCTTTAAACCCATAATCACCCCAAATTTTATCACCTAATTTGTAATAAAAAAACTCGAGGGCTTTTAACGATTCATCAGGAGTATACGGCATCGAGCTTAATGCCGCCGTAGGTGATATTACACCATTATCATTGTCAGGCGAATGTGCCATATAACCCTCAATATCATCACTGGCAGTTAATCCCCAGCAATGCTCGCTATAACCTGCAAAGCCTTTCGGATTAGCTATACAGTAAGCTCTATTGATAAGTGTATGGTTTTTTACCTGTTCTTCATAAGAAGCATATTCATCTTGTAGACCAAAAGGATTGAGCCCAAGGAAACTATATTGTGAGAGAAAAAGCGGACCTCCGTTTTCGGGTCCCAGAGGCAAAGGTATATTATAATATAATTTTCCGTTTTTTATTGCTCCGGATTTTGCCCATCCGATGTTATAATCTTCTATGTCAATGGTGTGATTTTTTGATCCAGCGGCGAGCACGTACGTAATAAGAGATTCATTCCAACCTGAAATTTTTAAATTCATTTCCCAAGTATGATTCGGACTCCAATGCCAGAAGAGTGCATTTTGATTATTACGAAAGAAATTCCACTCAATATTATTATATAAAGAAGTAATATCTGTGGATAATTGTGTATCGGCAAAATATTCTCTCGCGGTGATTAAGCCTTGAAATAATAAGGAAGTCTCAACGAGATCTGCTCCGTCATCTTTTTCACTGAACGGTTGTGTTTTTGCGGTTGAGCCATTATACCAATGAGAAAATGCACCGTGATAGGTATCCGCCTGTTTTAGAAAAGAAACGATTTGCTTTACTCTATCCAAACCTTGTTGATGCGTGACAAAACCTCTTTCTATTCCGATAAGAATGACCATAATACCGAATCCTGTACCTCCAGTTGTCACCGTTTCGCCTGATGTATTTCGTTCGCGTATCATGCCATAGGCCGGATGAGCTAAATCCCAAAAGTATTTGAACGTTTGTTGCTGGACTTTGGTCAGCAATTCTTCGGTGGATATCCTATCGAATTTATCGCTGTTATCTATAGTTGTGGTAAACAGGTAGCTGTATTCTTTGTCTAGTTTTTTATTGTCTGTAGTGGATAAAGATTTCCGAATAATAAATGTATACGTATTAAGTGGATTTAAGTGGTTGGCCGGGTGTACTGAAATCGTTTTTTTGTTTTCTGATAGTGTGATGCTAAGAGGAACTTTTGTTTTATCTTCATTTAAGATCTCAATATGGGTATCTAGGTTTTGCTCTGCAATAGCCGTTGCAAAAACAAGCTTAAAGTCGGCATCAACACTTACATTTTTTGCATTATTTAGTAGCGGAGTGTCGCCAAGAAGAACCTGGTCGGTTTTAAATGTGTCGGTACCAGGTTGATCCGAAGCGTTATCTTTACTACATGCGTAAATAAATAAAAAAATAGTTAAAATATGAAAAAATCTATGCATCATAATCGTTATACGAAGAAAGGGAGCTTTTTCATTGTGTTAAGTGGAAAAAGCCCCCAAATCATAAAATAATATTACCAACCTGGATTCTGCGTCATCTCCGGGGTTTGTACGAGTTGGGCGTCTGGAATAGGAAATAGGTTATTTCTATCCTGAAACCGTTTGCTGTTGGCTTCCATAGCAGATTTTGCCTGCCCAGTTCGGACAAGGTCAAACCACCTATCATGTTCAAAGGCGAGCTCTAATCTCCTTTCTTTCCATATTAACTGTCGAAGTTGGCTCTGATCGGTTGTTGTTACGGCTGGTAGATCGACCCGATCTCGAACAATATTTAGGTTTTCTAATGCCAGATTGGAATTTCCTGTCTCGTTAGCTGCTTCAGCAAGGATTAGATAAATCTCACCCAACCTCAGATAGCGGATGTTCTTATCGGTATCACCAGCTCCTGCATTTGCGGAAGAATAAGCTTTTTCGTTATATCTGGGATTTTCTACAGCTTGACTTATAACCCGACCGTCATAAAGCGTTTCACCACGGAAAATAATTGTCGCGTCTTTACGTATTTCGTCGCCTTCCGCATCAAAAGCATCGACTAAATTTTGAGTAGGCGTATTGAATCCCCATCCCCAACCAGATTCACCACGGGCGCCCTGTGTTTGGGAATATTGCTGGATACCATGGGCAAGCTCTGCGCCTCGGCCCTGAAACTCGAATAGCGATTCCCGCCCATTCTCAGTAGACGCACGCCAAATAGTAGCATAGTCTGGTTCTAGACTATACTCACCGGAGTTAAGGACAGCTTGTGCCATACCTACTGCTTCCTGCCACTTCTTTTGATAGAGATAAACTTTAGACAGTAAACCTTGCGCTGCACCCTTGGTGGCACGCCCCAAATCTTTTGCCGGATAAGCTGACTTAAGCGGCAAATTGTCTATAGCAAACTGCAAGTCCGCTTCAATATAAGCGTAAACTTCAGAAGTCGGTTTTCGTTCGAGTAAGTCAATTTCTTGAATAGGGACATCTCCCCAACCCCTTACCAAAAAGAAATAATTTAATGCTCTGATAAACCTAGCCTCCGCAATTAACCTCTTTTTAAGAGTTTCATCTGGCAATCCATAATTTTCAGTGTATTCGATAGATTGGGTAGCTCGTCCGATAGATTTATACCAATGTTCCCAGGTAGATTGAAATGAGGCCGTAGTGGGGGTATAGGTCAGAGCGTCTAGGATATCCTTATCAGTTCCTGGGTCAGTAGGTGCTGAACCTTTGTCGGCATTGTCAGATAAAATTTCTGTAATACCTAAATAGGCGAAGCCATAATTCCAATCGGTAAACATTCCATAAACGCCGTTGACTAATGCCTCCGGTTCGAATACTTCATTACTGTCTTCTGCTTCTATGATTTCTTGTGATGGAACATCGAGGAAATCCTCGGTGCAACTTTGTCCTAAAACCCCAGCTGCTAATAATAATGCTATATTTAGTTTTTTGATATTCATGTTGAAGCCTCCTTAATTGCTAAAATTGTAAGTTAAGTCCAAACAAAAAGTTTCTCGTTGTCGGATAAGCTGATAATTCGATGCCAGTAGTCCCTGACGGCGCGCCGTCTTGTGTGGCTATTTCAGGTGAAAATCCTGAATATTTAGTGAACATAAATGGATTTTGCGCCGAGAAATATATTCTTAGTTTAGAACTGTTCGAATATAATTTATCAAAAGTATAACCGAGCGTGATGTTATTAATCCGGAAATAATTGCCCGATTCAAGGTAATAGCTAGATGCATATGCGTCTCTTGCCGCGCCAGGATGCACGTTCGTTGACTCTTCACCTGTCCAGCGGTTATTAAACGTATCTTCGGCAATATTCTCACCACCTTCTATCCGGGTTCCTTTCAAGGCATTGTATATTTTGTTACCTGCTACACCATAACCATAAATAGAGAAATCAAAAGCTTTATAGTTAATACCAACATTGACACCATATGTAGATGTTGGTATATAAGACCCAAAGAAAATTTTATCTCGGTTGTCGATTTCTCCATCGCCGTTTTGATCTTTATAGCGTAAATGTCCAGGAAGCGGTGCTCCGGTTTTGGCATTCTCTTCTATTTCTTGTTCATTTTGCCAAACACCTTCCGTTTCCCACATCCACCAACCATAAATTGGCTGTCCCAATCTCAATTGTTTAGTAATTTGACCGTTTCCCAAACTTCCTCCGGTAGCTCTATCGTAGGCGGGAGTAACTTCAGTTACCTCATTTTTGTTGTATGCATAGTTTACACCGACGGTATAGTTAAGGTCATCATTGACCGTTTTATTCCAATTAACAATTGCTTCTATACCTTGATTCAGTACTTTTGCTCCATGTGCATAAAAGTTTTGCAAATATGGCGAATTATACGTTGGTGTAACGTCAAGTATGGTATTGGTGTTCAACTTGTGGTAATAATCGATCGATCCAGATAAATTATTGTTTAAAAAGCCAAAATCAAGACCAATGCCAGTTTCTTGTGTTTTTTCCCATGTTAACGGTATCGCTGGTGTCCCGAACGAAGCACCATATACCAATTCCTGGTTTGGACCCAACACATAGTTATTGTTATTCGTTCCTGCATTTAAATCCGTTCCGGGAGAGGTTATAATCTGTGATATGTTGATGGGGATGTCCTGGTTTCCGAGCATCCCCCAGTTACCTCTTATCTTCAACATGTTCACCCAGCTCACATTTTCCATAAAACGTTCATTGCTGATTGTCCAACCTACACCAAATGATGGAAATGTTCCCCAATACTCTCCCGATTGGCGAAACGCACTTGATCCATCCCTTCGGATGGTAGCCGTCAAATAATATCGGCTATCATAATTATATTGTGCTCTACCAAAATAAGAAGCTAATGTACGAGGTGTAAATATTCGATGATTTATTGATTTGGGATAAGAAGATGACGCCGCGCTATTGGCTAGGTTAATACTCCAGTATTGTTCTTTTTCGGGTACATCGTAACCGACACCTTCAATTCTATTTCCGACGCCAAATTTTTCTCGTGACATACCTAATGTAGCTTCTACATTGTGTTTGTCAAAGCTTTTTTGGAATGTTAAGAAATTCTCCCATACCCAACGAAATGTTTCCTCCTGTTGTATACCCAGTCGATTGTATGCATATGTTGCAGATTCGGGGTTATCTGACCTGAGTCTTTCAAATTCAGCATCAGTACGTGTAGGATCACCATTTAGCCAACCATCTTTGATATCGTTGAAATTGCGCGATCTGACATAATATTTTGTAGCGCCGACACGTGAATTTATTTTCAAATAGTCGGTAATTTTGAATTCACCCTCAAAACCCCCTTGAAGTGTAGTAGATTTTTGTATTTCATTATGGCGAAGGATTTCGTAAACGGGATTTCCAGTGGAATTTAAGACTTTGACATTTCCACCTTGATAATCTATAAGACCTGTTTCGCCATTCAATAACGGTCTTCCTGCTCTCCCGTTTTCCCACCAAACAGGCACAATGGGAGCTTGTCGATACGCGACGTTAAAACCGTTATTAGGTTTTATATTATTGTCTGTAAAAGTTAGGTTAAGAGTTTGATTAAATCTCAAACGGTTATCTAAAAACTTATATGTATTGTTGTTCCTGATCGTGTTACGTGTAAATTTACTTCCATCAATGATTCCGTTCTCCGTAAAATTGTTAAAACTCAGGAAATAGTCTATGTTTTCGGATCCGCCCGAAAGATTGACACTGTTATTGAACACAGAACCTGTTTTCAATATTTCATCATACCAATCTGTCTCGTAAGGCTGACCTGTTAAACTGATTTTATACCGATCTTCCGGTGCTGTTAAATGTTCTATAGAGGACAAATGTTGGTTAACGTATTCTGCATATTGGTTTCCATTGGCCATTTTTACTTGGTTTAGGATACTTTTCATACCAGCATAACTTTCGTAATTGATGTTGAAAAATCCAGCCTTCCCTTTTTTAGTTGTAATAATGACAACACCATTGGCGGCACGCAAACCATAAATAGAAGCAGAAGAAGCATCTTTAAGTACGTCCATTGACTCAATGTCGGCAGGGTTAATATTGTTGATGTCCGCCACAGGCATACCATCTACAATATATAGCGGATTACGACCTCCCAATGCCGTACCAAGCCCACGAATGATTACATTGGGAGCGGCTCCAGGAGCTTCTGAAGCGACAATGTTCAAACCCGCGACTTTACCTTGAACAGATTGCATAGCGGACATTGCAGGTTGTTTCGTGATTTCTTCGGCTTTCACGGAACCTATAGATCCAGTTAAGTCGGCTTTCCTCTGTGTACCGTAACCAATAACGACAACTTCTTCCAATGCTTGGTCTTCACTGATCAGAAAAATATCCAATGCTTCTTGATCACCAACGGTTACCGTTTGCGGTGTATAACCAATGAAACGAAATGTTAACGAATCTGTTGGACTGGCTTCAATAGAGAACCGCCCCGCAGCGTCTGTCTGGCTTCCCGTTCCGTCTGGTTTGGAAATGGTGACACCTGGAAGAGCAATCAAAGACTGACTGTCTTTGACAGTTCCGATGACGGTTTTAACCTGTGCATATCCGTGGGATAGGGTAGCGGCTAAAAACAATAAAAGTGCAAATAACTTCCTCATAGATGTAGCTTGTTATGTTTATAATTGTGGCACAATAACAGGTTATCGTAACACCTTTGTTTATAATATTAATATAACAAAGATGTGATGTATTGGTTTTAAGGCGAAATTATTGTGTTTCACATTACTACTTCATTTGTGAACACTTGCTATCATGGCAGGAATTACTGTTGTTATTTTATTGTCTATCAGTTTATTGTGTTCTTTTTTTGTCTGCTCGATTATTTAATGTCAATGGAAGATTCACCTGTTGTGATGTAGTAGTTTTGATGTAGTGATTACATCTTTTTTGGGTTATTTTAATGAATTTTATGACCATCTATATCTTCAAAAACGGAAAAATGATAAGTTCGACAACTAAAAAGGGAGGTTTTGATTTTCCTTTTAGTTGTCGAACAAGGAATTATTTTAGTTAGACATTAAACGTGCAGCTGTCAAATAATAGAATCCGTTACCATTACTGTTATTTTCACCTGCCGTCACAGTTACGGTTATATTTCCACTTTCGTCAGGAGATATGTTTTCAGCACAGACTATATTTGAAGTATTACTGGATGTATTGAGTCGTACAACGACTTCGTTATTACCTTTACACATATATTTTGTTTCCCGATTATCACTAACTCCGCCACGGGCACCAAAGAAACATATATTGTAGGTGATATTTTTGTCTAGACCATTGATAACAAACACGCTCTTTTCGATTATCATCCCACCAAACTCAGCTTTTGAATTTCCGAAATAAGAATACCGAGATACGGTTTCCGGCATGTCGAAAGGTGTATTCGTTTCGCGAGGGCCATCGCCATTCACTCCATTAAAACGTTCCGTTACGGTCAGCCCTAATCCTACAAATGATCCCAAGCTGTCTTTCAAATTAATTCGACCGCTAGGTAGAAACGAATTAATTTGATTCCATGATTCAGAAGCTGCGTTGTTGCCGAAATCCAACAGTACAGCACTTTCTAAAGGACCACCTCCGCCACCTTGAAAATCCGTCATTTCAGTGATTTCATTTGGTTTTTGAATTGCCATATGGGCTGCATTTTGAGCAATGCTGGTCTCAAAAACGGAGAGTCCTTCCGGTTTATATGCCATTCCAACACTTGATTCTCCAAATATTGCTTCAAACCAAGTACATGCAGCTGTGTAACGACCGATAACCCTATCTAAGTGGTAACCGTCTGCAACGTTGAAATTATCACCTACGACAGAAGTCCTACTATTCTGAATAGCCGTTCCTGTAGGAATGAGAATGTCGATAGGGATTAGTTCTGTTGCTTTTTGGGCAGTGGAAACGATGGCGCCATACATTGTTAACTGGTCGCTATCGTAATTAGGAAATGCCGCATGGTTGGTATTTTGCGCATATGCCCATGTTTGATGATAGATGTATTTTACATCGGGATTTAGTTTTGTTGCATTTACATATTCAAATAGTTGAGGTAAAGAAGCTTCTACAGTTTCATACATACCTGAAAAATCACTTGCCTGCTGAAAACTTATATAATCCCAATATTCATCTTTCAATACCGTTTGAATGGAGAAGCCAGGATATTCCGTACGTTTTCCATCCGGTGTTATTTTCCTATAAGAATAACTCGACGCATTTCTTTCAACGTTACTATTATGGAGTTCGAGAGAGGCTCCTCCGATATATAGGTTTCCGATGATAATCTCTATTCCCTTCTCTTTTGCCAAATCGTAAAGATTATTTTCGATAGCGTCTTCCGAAAAACTATTGCCAATCGCCAATATCTTGATTATTCCCTCTTTTTTTGTCGGTAAGTATTCGCTTTCCTTTGCATCAGGCAAATTATAGACGTTTCCGTCATTTTTGCAAGATTGGAAAATACTAATGTTTAAAAATATGGCCAATAGTAGCCAAATATTTATATTATTTAATTGTATACGTTTCATAACTTTACTTAGATTAGTAGCCTGGATTTTGTTCTAACACTCCCTTACTCAAATCGATTTGTGCTTGTGGAATTGGAAGTAATTCATCACGTCCAATCCTAAAGTTCGTTTTTCCAGCAGCGTCTAACATTTGCTTTGCAATTCCCCACCGTACGATGTCAAAGAAACGATCGTGTTCCATCGCTAATTCAATTCTCCTTTCATGACGAATGGCGTTACGGAGGGTATTTTGATTATTGGTGGCTACATCGGGTAGAATACCTTCCGCAGCACCTCGGCGCGCTCTTGCCCGAATACTGTTGAGTGCAGTTCGAGCTTCCTCTGTCTGTCCTAATTCGTTAGCAGCTTCCGCATACATTAAGACTACATCTGCATAACGCAGGATACGTATATTCATCCACCAGCAACCTCTACTGATAGTATTTCTTAAGTTTGGACTTCCTAAAACCTTGTGATTATAACGTGGATTTGGAACATCGCTCGGATAGCGCGGCATTAATTCACTGTATATGGTGAAGTTTTCTGTTGTATTTGTACTGGAATACAATATTGTACGTGCTTTTCGCGGATCTTCCGGTTCGTAGGCGGCTTCCAATACATCAGAAGGTACGTTCCATCCCCATCCTAAATTCCAATTTCCTGCTCCTCTCACACCTTGAATACTTGCATATTGTGTACCATTAGTCTGTGTAACTGTAGGTGAGGCAGTAGCCTGTACTTCGAATACAGACTCCGAAGAGTTTTCACCGTCTTCTCCAAAAATCTTGGCATAATCAGTAGTTAGGTCATATTGTCCGGATGTCATTACTTTTTGTGCAGCGCTCGATGCCTGTGCCCATTTTCCTTGTGTAAGATATACTTTCGCCAGTATACCATTTGCTGCACCTTGCGTAGCACGGCCTATAAATCTTTCATCCCAGGATAAAGGCAGGTTTGCTGCGGCAAAATTCAAATCGTCCTCAATGAATTTATAAATCTCAGCGACTGAGTTTTGTCGAATATTCAGTTGTTGTGCAGGGTCATCTAGCATTTTATCAATTAACGGAACTCGACCAAAAAGTCTGACTAACATAAAATAAGCATAACCTCGAAAAAAGCGAGCTTCTCCGATAGTTTGTTGTTTAATTTCCTCATCAGACACAATATCATCATTGCTTTCTACCTGATAGATGGCCTCATTACATTTTGTAACTATGCCTAAAAAACCTGTCCACAGTGCATTTGCCCGTCCACTTGTTGTCAGAACGGGGAAGTTATCCATACCAAAAACATCTGCACCACCATCATTTGCGGTACTTCCCTTGTCTGCATCATCGCTCCGTATACTGGTAGCATTTATAAATCCATCAACATGCACGGAATAACTCCGTAAGTCATCGTATACGCCAAATATAAACTCATCAAAAGGGCCGCCACCTTGTGGATAGGGATAATTATCTAATGTATAACTACCTTGTGGTTGGGTATCTAAAAATTTTTCGCATCCAGTAAAGATCGTACTGCTTATTAGAAGGATGGCTATTACGTATTTTTTATAGAAATAATTTGTGTTCATATCGGTAGAATTAAAATGAAAGATTAACACCAAATGTATAGGTTGCAGGCAACGGGTAAATGCCATTATCGGCTCCACCTGCAGTGATAGAACTAATAGGGGCCTCTGGGGAATATCCTGTGACTTTACTCCAGGTTTTTATGTTTTGGCCACTTACATATACTCTTGCTTTTCTGATTCTATTATTTAATAAACCAGTGCTAAAGTTATAACCTAATTGAAGTGTTCTAATTCTAAAGAAATCAGCTGGTTCTAGATAATAAGAGCTAAACAAATAATTGTCACCGCGGTTACTGGCTAATATAGGTTCAACATTGGATGTTCCCGGTCCTGTCCATGCGTTCAAACGATTGGTTTCATAGTTTATGGGAGCGAAGTTAGCTCGTCGTCGTTGTACATGAATGTGATTACCCGCTACTCCCTGTCCCTGAATTAAAAAATCGAAACCTTTATATCCTAAATTGATATTGATGCCAAAATTATGCGGTGGGAAAGGTGTACCTAAATAAGTTCTATCTTTGTCAGTAATTACACCGTCGCCATCAACATCTTCGTATGCAATATCTCCAGGTCGCGAATTACTCATGGTTGCCATATTTTCCATTTGGCTCAATGATTGATAAATACCTATTTGTCTATATCCATAAAAATAACCAATGGATTTACCGGTTTCTGTTAGGTTGGCCTGATTGTTTCCGAAAATTTGAAAATTAATATTATCGCCGATAGAATTAACAACATTTTTATTATAGCTGTAGTTTGCGGACACGTTATAGGTGAAATCTTCATTTATCCGGTCATTCCAACCTAACGTAAGCTCAACCCCTCTGTTGGTGATTTTACCGAGATTTGTAAAATAAGAACGATCTGTATTCGGTATAACAAGTGAGGTTAAGATATCGGTGGTCGTCCTGTCATACCAAGTTACTTCCAAATTAAGTTTATTGTTTAAGAATTTGGATTCTAAACCTAGATCGACACCACCTACGACTTCCCAGCGCAGATTAGGATCTGGTATATACGCTGGTCCGACTGCCGTATATATATTATCTCCAAAAATAGCGGAACTGCTCGTACTAAGACCGGGTTGATAAATGTTGTCGCGTATTCCGTTTTGGTTACCTATTTTACCCCAGGATGCACGTAACTTCAAGAAATCTACGACATCTATGGATTGAAAAAAATCTTCTGAAGAAACAACCCATCCTAAACCAATACTTCCAAAAGTGCCCCATCTATTTTTTGGTGCAAATTTAGAACTTCCGTCACGTCGGATAGTTGCATTTAACAAGTATTTGTCCCTAAAGGCATAATTCACCCGCCCAAAAGCTCCCACGATTGCATTTTTAGTGCCTTGACCTGCAAATGTGCCAGGGTTTGCATTGGGATTAGAAATATTGATATACCAAAAATCGGGATCATCAGGGATATTCAAATCAGCATCTCGTCTGTTTCCGCTAATCTCTTGATTGTGCGTAAACACGGTGGTAAATCCAGCCATAGCGGTTAATCTATGGTCTTCTTCGATTGCTTTCTCAAAAGTCAAAGTATGATCTTGTTGGTACCGAGTGAACTGTTCTTGCTTTTGTGATACAGCCGTTCTTACGTTTTCATCATAGGTGATGGTATTTTCACCTTCCGATTCTCCTAAGTTCATAAAATAGAATGGGAGAGGGGTATAACCTCGTGTGTTGTTGAACCCTAAATCGGCGTATATGGTTGATTTCCACTTTAGATTTTCGATAATTTCCCATTCAGCAAATAAACTTCCCACGAAACGATATCCCGTAGGTAAAGATTTATTGTCCATCCTATGTAGGGTAGCAATTGGATTTCCGACTTGAGCGCGTTGGAAGCTAGGCATACTGTAATAGGTGTTTTCATCGTATTGTACAGGAACGATGGGAGCAGCCCATAGCGCATTGGTAAAGGTGATGACAGTTGGGCGCATATTCCAGTACATCCCACTGATGTTACCGCCTATTTTTAAACGGTCATTGATTTTCAATTCTTGGTTCAGTCGTGCAGTAAACCGCTCATAATCACCGTTTTTAACGACACCATTTTGTTTATTATAACCTAAACTAAAATGAGTGGATGATTTTTCGCCGCTATTTGAGATACCTAATGTATTGTTACTGAGAAATCCATCTCTAAGAATTAATTCTTGCCAATCTGTATTGGCGGTGTAATTTGTATAATCAAATTTTGAATCGCCCGCGTTCGCGCGATCTGCATCATGTAGTTTTTTGAATCCTTCCGCATCTGTTACATCAATGCGGTCAATGACACGATTGAAACCGATGGAACTGCTCAAGTTGACAGCGGTACGTCCTCTTGCCGCTTTTTTTAAGGTTACCGCAATAACACCATTGGCGCCGCGTAAACCATAAATGGCAATAGAGGACGGATCAC
This sequence comes from Sphingobacterium chuzhouense, assembly GCF_014692525.1. Classification (GTDB taxonomy): domain Bacteria; phylum Bacteroidota; class Bacteroidia; order Sphingobacteriales; family Sphingobacteriaceae; genus Sphingobacterium; species Sphingobacterium chuzhouense. The sequence goes on along the minus strand of NZ_JACNYL010000002.1, from coordinate 283,552 downwards.
GTAATACATCAATGGTCTCGATGTCGCCCGGACTCAAAAAATCAATATTGTCATGAAGCACGCCGTCAACCACATAAAGTGGACTAGAGCTGTTCGTACTATTTACCCCACGAATGCGGACTGTAGGTGCAGCTCCCGGACTTCCAGAATTACTTATTGTAAGACCGGCTACTTTACCTTGCAACGAGCTGATTGGATTAGTATTGGGCATATTCTCAATTTCTTCCCCTTTGACTTGCGTGATTGATCCCGTTAAATCAATTTTACGTTGTGTACCATAACCGACTACTACAACTTCTTCCAAGGCCTGGTCATGGGACTCTAAAAAGATGTCCACAATTGCTCGGTTATTGATTTCCACTTCTTGCGTGGTATAACCGATAAAGCCAAATGTCAAGACATCGGTGGAGGAGGCTTGAATTGAAAACCTTCCGGCTTCATCTGTTTGGGTGCCCTGACCGGTAGACTTCACTGAAATAGTGACGCCCGGCAGAGCGATTAAAGACTGACTGTCTTTCACCGTTCCGGTAACGGTTCTAACCTGTGCGTACCCCATTGATAGGATAGAGGTTAGCCATAAAAGAGTAAAAAACTTCCTCATAGAACTAGTTTATTTAGTTAATTAGCTGTTGAACCACAATTGGTCGCGTATTTATAAAATATAATATAACGCAAATATGTGGTGTATTAATTTGCTATAGAAATAAATTGGTTTCACATTACTACATCATAGATATAACACTGCTACGGATGGTTGGCATTATTTTTTTAATTACCTAATAATCATGTGTTTATTGTTTTAATTTAACTGCACAATAATTTCATAATAGTGTATTCAGTACACTATTCGGATGTAGTAGCATTGATGTAGTGTATTAGCGTTCTAATAAAAATTCGCTCAGGTTTTTCTCGGTTGGTAAATCAAATTTTTTACGCAAACGGTAACGTCTTACCTCTACACCCCGTGTTGTGATGTTGAGTAAGGAGGCAATGTCTTTGCTAGACATATTGAGTCGTAAATAAGCGCAGAGCTTAAGATCATTTGGCGATAAGGAAGGATAATCAGCCTTTAGTTTTTTAAAGAAATTTTCATGAGATTCATTAAAGCTCTTTTCGAATATATCCCAATCGCGTTCATCACTGCGTGCATTGTCCACGAGCTTGTTTATTTTCTGCAATTGGTCGGTGGATAGTTTATTACCGTCTTTATCTTTGATATGGAAGAGTTCTTCTTGCAAATTATTCAATAGCTCATTTTTGTATACAATATTGGTAGCTACATTGGCAAGTTCCCGATTTTTTTGCTCTAATTCCTGCTCCAATTGCTCATTCTTCAACTGCATGAATTTCTTCTCATTTTGTTCGGCTTCACGGCGTAACAATTCCTCCTGGCGACGACGAAGCTTTTGTCTTAATTGAAGTTTATCTTGTTTTATCTTCTCGATGATACGACGTCGGATGATCATGATGACTGCTACCAGTATAACAATATATAAAAGAAGTGCAGGCCATTGTAAATAGAATGGTGGATTAATCGTGAATGTTATTTGACTAATGTTTGAGACCTGTCCGTTCGTTGCAATCGCTCGAACTTTGAACGTATAGCTTCCCCAAGAAAGATTCGTAAAGTCAATATAGGGTGTTTCGGAAGGACTTGACCATTTATTGTGGTAACCCTCTAGTTGATACTGATACCTTAGTGGCGTACTGGAATACCACGGAGAGGAGAATAGGACACGTATATTGTTGTGATTATAAGGGATGGATTTATCAATCTCCAGATAACGAACGGAATCGCTGCTCAATGTCGAAATATCCTGTAATCCCTTGATAATTGGACTTTCAATAGGCAAGTTATGTTTAAAATGCGGATTGTAGGCAACGAAGCCGTTATCGAGCGCAAAAAGAAACCGATCTGCAGCAAACTCTACATTTTCATAGTTTTTCATAACGGTGTTTTCCAACACATTAAAAGTTGCAGAATCAATGCGAATTACGTTTTCTTTCCATTCCACTAAAGCAAATCGCCCATCGTTGATAAAGATGTATGTAGCGTCGTCACGTTCTTTGATTCTAGCGGATTGTGCAAAGGATCCGAGTGATTTATTTAAATCGTCGTATACATCGAATTTACCTAATACCTTGTCGTAAGTGAAAATACCCTTATCGGTGGCGAAAACCGTATTACCCCGTATGCTAGTAGGCGTGATTCGTTGGATGTCTGGGAAATCTTCGGTGAAAGAGAAAGTCTCTAAAGTTTTTAGGGACGGATCGATTGTCGATACTTCTAAAAGTTGAATACTATTGTTAAACACCGCCCAAAAAGTCTTATTCTCCCAGGGATAGAGTTTGAGGACAGCTTGTTTTGGTTCTTCAAATTTATAGTTTAACTGCCACCCCTGGCGGTCTTCAAATAATGCTATCCCAGTATAGTTGCCCTGTATAAAAAACGGAGCATTTGGTGTGAGCTGGATGTTTTGCCAACCTCCTGTCCAATCGGATATTCGTTCTATACGGTTGCCTTTAACTAAAAAAGTACCGTCATTGTGTCCGCAGATAAGTTGATTATTGAATGTTTCCAACGACCATACCTGTCCTTGAGAATTAGGAATGAATCGGAATTGAAGCTGTTGAAGATAGCTGTATGCCGTCCACTCGCTATAAAATAAACCTTGATTAGTTCCAAGATAGATTTTGTCTTGAAATACCTTGATGGTGTATACTGTACCCAATTCTCCAAAAATATCCTTGTAATAATAAAAAGGGGAGTTAACTTCTATACGGTCGATACCATTATCCAAGCCGGCCCATATATTCCCTTGTTTATCCAATACCATGCTAAGTACGGTATTGTTTTGAAGCCCATTTCGTTTGTGGATATGTTGGAGGATTTTTCCTGTTTTATCGGCAATGAAAATGCCATTTTTTATTGTTCCGAACGCGAATGTATTATTGTCTATCTTAATGCCGTTATTTATTTGCGCTTCTTTAAGAAGTTGACTTAATTGGGAATTCGTGTTCCATGGAGTAGCTTTGCCGTTTTCGTTCAGCAGAAAGAGTCCTTCTTTTGCTGTCCCGACCAGTATCTCGTTTGCACTAAAGGGAAGAAGCACGAGTACATTGGTTAGCCGTGTTTCCAGCGGCGTAAAGCCATTCGGCCCCCAAGCACTTAATCCACTTGGAATCTTTTCCAACCAAATACGTTCTGTCGCTTGATGGGCAAAGAGAAAAGGTTCTCCATTACCATAATGTGTTGTTATTTTATCCTGATGTAGAAGATAAAATTTAGAAAACGATTGAAAGATGACCGAATCACCCGTGAAGAGAATTTTCCATATTTCGTCGTTTTGAATAATATCGGGTTCAACCAAATAAGTTAAAGAGTGATATTGAAGCTTTCCGTTCTTCTTTTCGAAATAACCAAATTCTTCCTTACCGCCGGCATATATCTTCCCGTCGCTCGCTACACGTACACTTCTTGCACCAACTTTGTTTTTTAAGGGGTATATTTCCCAGTAAGCGCCATCAAATGTAATCACGCCATCGCCATTAGCGGTATATATCACGCCATCTTGTCCTTGATCGATACTCCAGTTCTGGTTTCCTGCTTTATATTGCGATTTGGTATAATTCTGTACATACGGACTCCCGATAGAGGAAATGGACTGTCCATAACAGTATACGCTTAGAAGTAAACAAAACAACAAATTTAAGATACGTAATATCATATATTTCCTTTACGAACTTTGCAAGTTACAAACTCAGATGCTTTTTAGCAAAAGCTTCGTTAAACCTTCGCTGTTAAGGTTTAATGAATGTTTAATATATTATTTTGTGTCGTTTGAGCCGTGACGTGGCTTTTAATTAAGAAGGTTAAGAATGGGATAATACAATTGCATGATCCCTTCCTTAACTTTAAATTGTCACATCCGGAGATTTGAAGTATGTAGAATTTTCCTTTTTGCACTAAAAAATCCTTTCAAATATCCGAAGTGACGAGGTTTTTGGTTCTTTTTTACGGAAAAAAAGAACTTTTAACTATCATTGCATTATGATTTCATTTGCTAACGCTAAAATCAATATTGGACTAAATATTGTCGGCAAGCGTGCCGATGGCTATCATTTATTAGAATCCGTATTTTGCCCTTTTCCGTTATACGACATTATAGAAATCACATCAAGGGAATGTGCTAATAAAACAACACTGGAAATTACAGGGCTACATTTACCGATAGAGGATAACAATCTGTGTCTAAAGGCTTACCGATTGCTTGCAGAAAGATTTAGTTTACCTCCGGTACATATTCATTTACATAAACAGATCCCTTATGGAGCAGGTTTAGGAGGAGGGTCGTCAGATGGAGCATTTGTGCTGAAAATGCTTAATGAGAAATTTAATGTGGGACTTTCTGCTTTACAGCTGGAAGAGGAAGCAGCCAAATTGGGAGCCGATTGCCCCTTTTTTATTCAGAACAAGCCGCGTTATGCCGAAGGAATCGGAATAGATTTCTCTCCTGTTTCAATAGACCTGTCAGATAAATTCTTGGTGCTTGTTAAGCCCGAAATAAATATAGCTACCGCAGAGGCATATCAACATATCGTACCCCGTCCTGCAAAAGAAGATTTGCGGGAAGTGCTACGTTTCCCTATACAGGACTGGAAATTTTATATTAAAAATGACTTTGAAGAAGGTGTCTTTGAAAAATACCCCATTATAAGGGAAATCAAATTAGCTTTATATGCGCAAGGAGCCATATATGCTTCCATGTCCGGTTCCGGATCAGCAGTATACGGTATATTTCCGAAGCCTGTTGATTTAACCGTTTTAAATGACTTGGGGCATGTTTATTATCCGATAGTAATTTAAGCTATATCCCGAAATATTCCCGAATACTTTTTTCGTCTTCTTTAATCTGGTTGCGCATAGCTTCCAATGAATCAAACCATTGATCGTGGCGGATAAACCTAAGAAACTTAACCCGTAGAGTCGCGGAATAAATATCATCTTTAAAATCCAATAAGTTGATCTCAATCTTTCGGTTCATGCCATCCACTGTTGGGCGGGTACCAATATACGCCATTCCTTTTGCTATGCGGTCGGGTTGTGGAGCGACATACTCGCCGGTATGGACGGTGGACATATTGGCGTATATTTCCACTTCTACCGCATAAATGCCATACGCCGGGATAAGTTTATGTGCTTCGTGTACGTTAAGGTTCGCGGTAGGGAAACCGATCTCCCGACCGATTTGATCGCCACGTACGACAGTACCGGTCAGTTCAAATGGATAACCTAAATATTTGTTTGCAGTTTCGATGTCCCCTTTTATTAAGGATTCCCGGATTTTGGTAGATGATACGGCAACATCCTCGATATCCTGTTCCGGGATCTGTTCAACAGCGTAGTCATATATCTCGGCCAGCTCTTTTAGATCCTTGATAGAGCCCTGTCTGTCTTTGCCAAAATGATGGTCGTATCCAATCACAATCTGTTTTGTGCCTAGTCGGCCAACCAAAACATTACTGATGTATTCTTCCGGTGATTGATTGGAGAAATCACGTGTAAAGGGCGTAATGATTAAGTGGTCAATTCCCGATAAGGCTAATCGATGGGTCTTTTCCTCTATATCGTTAATAAGACGCAAATTATCGTCATCCGGATTGATGATTAGACGGGGATGCGGAAAAAAAGTAAGTAAGATAGTTTCGCCATTTCCTTCTGCAGCACATTCCCTTAATTTGGATAAGATTTTTTGATGGCCAATATGTACACCGTCAAATGTGCCAATGGTTACGACAGCATTTGAGAGTGGTTCAAACTCATCTAAACTTTTATATATTTTCACTACTTATAATTAGTTGTTTGTCTATTGTTGAATCGTTCTTTTGTGTAATTTAATTTTTTCAATTAAATCTTGCAAATTCCAGGCATTATCTACATGAAAATCACCACTTTTGGTACGTCTAAGCTGACTGAGATGGGCGCCAATTCCCAAAGCCTTTCCAAAATCATGTGCGATAGAGCGGATGTAAGTCCCTTTGGAACAACTGATTCTAAAATACACATTGGGCATCTCGATTTTCTCTATTTCGAAGCGGTTAATCGTAATACGCCGTGCTTTCAATTCAACATCTTCTCCGCGTCGTGCTTTTTCATATACGCGTTCTCCTTTTATTTTAATGGCCGAATGGGCGGGCGGGTACTGTTCAACTTCACCTATAAATTGTAGTGCCGTTTCATATATTTCAGTTTCGGTGATATGCTTATAATCGAAGGTCTGATCAACTACTGTTTCCAAATCATAGGACGGGGTAGTTGCCCCCAATGTAATCACACCCGTATATTCTTTGTCTTCCGCCTGGAAAGAGTCTATTCGTTTTGTGAATTTACCTGTACAGATAATCAATAATCCAGTTGCCAAGGGATCGAGGGTTCCGGCATGGCCTACTTTAATTTTTTGAGGCTTCATACTATTGCGGAGCTTACCTACCACATCAAAACTGGTCCAATCCAAGGGTTTATCAACCAATAGAACCTCACCTTCTGCAAAATTGAATAGAGAAGATACGGTTTCTTCTACGTTTGTCATTTATATAATTTCAAGGCTATGTCCGCTCAATAATAATCCAATAATCACGAGTCCCACAATAATACGATACCATCCGAACGCTTTAAAACCATATTTTGTCAATACGCTGATAAAGCTTTTAATGGCAATTATGGCGACAATAAAACCGACCACATTACCAACGATAAGGAGATTTATTTCTTCACCGGTAAAAACATGGCCTTCTTTAAAGAATTTATAAAGTTTAACAACAGAAGCGCCCGCCATCATTGGAATGGCCAAAAAGAAAGAAAATTCGGCAGCGGCTTTGCGGGTCAGACTTTGGGTCATACCGCCAACTATCGTACTTGCCGAACGTGACGTTCCAGGAATCAGCGCCAAACATTGATACCAACCGATGATAAATGCTTGTTTGTAAGAAATATCATCCGAATTATCGACTTGAGGTTTGTTAAACCATCTGTCCACAAATAATAGAATGACACCGCCAATGACTAGCATTACCGCTACCATCAACGGACTTTCTAAAAGAGAATCAATGAAATCGTTAAGCACCAATCCAAGTATAGAAGCTGGGATAGCAGCGACTACCAGCTTATAATAAAAGTCGAGTGATTTAAAGAACCGCCGATAGTATAAAACTAAAACGGAAAGGATCGTACCGAGCTGTATAACGATGGTAAACAGTTTGACGAAAGGAGTGGGCTCCATACCCATTAATGCTGTTCCGATAATCATATGACCTGTCGAAGAAACAGGTAAAAATTCTGTTAATCCTTCAATGATTGCCAAGACAATCGCCTGAAAATAGGTCATTCTTAATTATTTTTTTTGTTTTTGGGTTTGTATAAAATAGCAACGAAGCCTAAAGCAAATCCGAGGACAACCACGAAAGGAGCTAGCGTTATCTTTGTGAAACTGTAAATATCTTCTGTGCCCATCATGAGGATGAAACCCAGAACAACCACCAGCACGCTGGCAATAAACAGTTGATAGTTTATTTTTTCAAAAACAAAGCCGGATTTTGGCTGTGAAGTATAATGCTGTTTTTTTTCTGACATATCTCTTTGTTCGTGATTTAATTGGACTAATACAATTGCCCGTTACATTTCACTTTTTATACATTTACGGTTTAATTCTATTATAACTCATCATTACCTATACAAGCTATGCGATTTAGCTCTTAGATATTTTGTTACCGCGAAGTATGTACTGAAACCGGAAATAACAATACCTAAAGCAACGACAATAAGGAAAATAGCACCAAACTCATACCAATTACGTAAAAATACTAAATCTGGAATCTGTTTTTGGGCGAATTGCAAGGTAAATATCAATAGCAAAATAGCGATCATAGCGCCTAGCAAACCATGGAATATACCATATAGGAGATAAGGTTTACGAATGAAGTTCTTCGTTGCGCCGATCAATTGCATGCTCTTGATGAGGAACCTTTGTGAATAAATGGCTAAGCGAATCGTATTATTGATTAGTGCTACGGCAATGATTAACAACACAATGGTGAACCCTAAGACCACGATACCGATAATACGGATATTCTTATTGACCATATCAATGAGTGATTCTTGATATACAACTTCCTTCACACGGCTATTTTTAGCTGATTTTTGAATAAAAGTCTGTATGCTGTCGGTATTGGCATATTGTTCTTTTAGGTATACGTCGATGGAAGGTAATAGGGGATTGTGCCCTAGATATTCCACGAAATCCTCGCCGAGGTCTTCTTTCAGGTTTTTTGCCGCAAGCTCCTTGCTGATATATTCTGTGCGCAATACATAAGGATCTTTTTCAAGGTCTTTCTGCATCGCCAATACATCCCCCTCATTTACATTGTCGTTTACAATGATATTGAGAACGATATTTTCTTTGACGTATTTTGATAGATTCTTTGCGTGCACCAGAATCAAGCCTAGTAAACCTGTCATCAATAGTACCAACGCGATACTAATGACTGTTGACACATAAACAGATTTGGTTTTCTTTCTTGGTGAACCTTCTTCGTGAGTAGACATACGCTCTTTTTAATCTAATATTATGATGCGAAAGTAAATAATAATGTGCATTTAAGAAACAATTCATCCGAATAATTTGCCTAAACACCTAGACATTTAACATTCAATATACACATTTTATTGTCTATTCTGAAACTTTTATGTCTAAATTGATGTAAAATAGCTATTTTCGCATCTCTTTCAGATTAGCAGCAACATTATTATGGAATACAATCATCAATCGTTAGAAAAGAAGTGGCAACAATTTTGGGCTGAACATAATACGTTTAAGCCCGCAGGGACAACAGATAAGCCAAAATATTACGTATTGGACATGTTCCCTTATCCGTCCGGCGCCGGACTGCACGTTGGGCATCCGCTCGGTTATATTGCTTCTGATATCTTTTCCCGATTTAAAAGATTGAAAGGTTTTAATGTATTGCATCCCATGGGTTATGACTCATTTGGGCTGCCTGCTGAACAATATGCTATTCAAACGGGACAACATCCGTCCGTTACAACAGAAGCAAATATCGCGCGATATAGAGAGCAATTGGATAACATCGGTTTTTCTTACGATTGGTCGAGGGAGGTGCGCACATCCGAACCCGACTATTATAAATGGACACAGTGGATTTTCATGCAGTTGTTCAATGCGTGGTATAATAATGAGACAGATAAAGCGGAGTCAATCGATAGTTTAATAGAGCGATTTAAAAACTCTGGCTCTGAAGGTATTCATGCGGTTTGTGATGAGGATGTATTGACTTTTACAGCAGCCGAATGGAATGGTTTTTCGGAGCAGGAACAACAACGCGAATTGCTGAAATATAGATTGGCCTATTTGCGGGAAAGTACGGTGAATTGGTGTGCTGCTTTAGGCACTGTATTAGCTAATGATGAAGTTATCAATGGTGTATCAGAGCGTGGGGGTTATCCTGTGGAACAGAAGAAAATGATGCAGTGGTCGATGCGTATAACGGCATATGCGGACCGTTTGCTACGCGGATTAGATACAGTTGATTGGCCGGAACCGTTGGTAGAAATGCAACGTAACTGGATAGGGAAATCGGTAGGTGCATCGGTAAAATTCCCGCTGCCCCAGCTGCATACAGATATTGAAGTGTTCACGACGCGTGTGGATACTATTTTTGGTGTTTCTTTTATCGTTTTAGCACCAGAACATGAATTAGTTGACCCTTTAACTACAGATGTTCAACGGTCTGAAATAGAATCTTATAAAGAGAAAACTGCGAAGAAATCTGAACTAGATCGTATGGCAGATACCAAAACGGTATCGGGTGCTTTTACAGGTTCATACGCGAAGCACCCCTTGACTGGAGAAGATGTGCCGATTTGGATTGCAGACTATGTTTTGGCGGGATATGGAACGGGAGCTGTGATGGCTGTACCATCTGGCGACCAACGCGATTATGTTTTTGCAAAACATTTTAATTTGCCGATCATTCCGATTTCCGATGCGCAAAATATTGAAGAAGAAGCTGATCCTACTAAAGATGGTCGCTATATCAATTCGGATTTTATTAATGGTATGCCTTACAACAAAGCTGTACCAGCTTTGATAGACCGTTTAGAAGAACTCCGTTTAGGTAAAGCTAAAATAAACTACCGGATGCGCGATGCTATTTTTGGTCGTCAACGCTATTGGGGCGAACCCGTACCGGTATACTTTAAAGATGGATTGCCTTATTTAATTAAAGAGGAGGAGTTGCCTTTATTATTGCCGGAGGTAGATAAATATCTGCCTACAGAAACAGGCGAACCGCCGTTGGGCAGGGCTGAAGGATGGAAGTATCAAGGCAAATATGAGTATGAGTTGAGTACGATGCCGGGCTGGGCGGGCTCTTCTTGGTATTGGTTTCGTTATATGGATCCCACAAATAAAGAAGCCTTTGCATCTAAAGAAGCTGTAGGTTATTGGAAAGCTGTAGATTTATATATCGGTGGTTCAGAGCATGCTACGGGGCATTTGCTCTACTCCAGGTTTTGGAATAAAGTATTGAAAGATCTTGGGTATCACAACGAAGAGGAGCCTTTCAAAAAGTTGATCAACCAAGGCATGATTCAAGGGCGTTCCAACTTTGTATATCGCGTGCTCGATGAGGAGGGTAAAGGGACAAATGTTTATGTTTCGCATGGTCTAAAAGAAAAATACAACACTATTCCGTTGCATGTCGATGTGAACATTGTTTATAATGATATACTCGATACGGAGAAATTCAAAGCATTTCGCCCAGATTTTGCAGATGCGGAATTTGTCTTGGAAAATGGCAAGTACATTTGCGGCACCGAAGTGGAGAAGATGTCAAAGTCTAAATTTAACGTAGTTAATCCGGACGATATTATAGAGACATATGGTGCCGACACACTCCGCCTTTACGAAATGTTCCTGGGGCCATTGGAGCAATCAAAACCTTGGAACACAAACGGTATTGAAGGAGTATATAAATTTTTACGTAAGGTATGGCGTTTATTCCATGATGCACAGGGAAATTTTGGCGTGTCTGACGAAGAACCTACCAAATCGGAATATAAAGCATTGCATAAAATCATCAAAAAAGTAGAAGAGGATATTGAACGCTTTTCGTTTAACACTTCTGTATCGGCATTTATGATTTGTGTGAACGAACTGACTGATTTGAAATGTAACAAACGTAAAATATTACAAGATCTCATCATTGTCCTTCAACCTTATGCTCCTCATATTGCCGAAGAATTATGGGCATTATTAGGGAACGAGGCTGGTACGATCTCCTATGCACCATACCCTGTCTTTAATCCACAATATTTGGTTGAATCGGAATTTGCTTATCCGGTTTCTGTTAATGGAAAAATGAAGATGAACTTATCATTGGCCTTAGATTTGGATCCGAAAGCTGTAGAGGAAGCTGTTCTAGCAAATGCAGATGTGCAGCGGTATCTGGATGGAAAAGACGTGAAGAAGGTTATTTTTGTGAAAGGCAAAATTATCAATATTGTCGTGTAATCTCCGGACTCTCCTTCTAAGTATATTATCATTATTTTTAATGATATTTAAATTTATCACTGTTTTTAGTAATATTCTTAATTATCATTTATTTTAGTGATAATTTTACTTATCACTAATTTTGCTGATATGCTGTTCTATACTTATATTTGGGTAAAAGATATTGTATGATAGCTGTCATATCAGGTGATGTAATCAAATCGCGCTCCTCAGATCCTAAAGTATGGATGCCGGCATTGGAAGAAGCCTTAGGGCTGTATTCGGATAAATTTGATATTTTTAGGGGAGATAGTTTTCAAGCGCAGCTCACGCTGCAAAATGTGTTGACAGCTACTGTCTATATTAAAGCGGCTATGTTGGCGTTTGATTTGGATGTACGTATCGGCATCGGCATTGGAACGAAAGAATATGACGCTCCGCATATCAAAAATTCCTTTGGTTCTGCGCTTATTTATTCTGGAGAAGCTTTTGAAGAATTAAAAAAGGACACTATCTTTTTTAAATCGGGTTATCCCAAACTCGACGCTGTATGCAATGTCATATTACCATTGGTGGCAGAACTGGCTACGCGCTGGACACCCAATATGGCAGAGACGGTAAAAGCAGCTTTTCAAAACGAGAATGCCAACCAAGCGGAATTGGCCAAAATATTGGACAAGAAATATCAAAGTCAAGTGAGTACTGAACTGCAAAAAGCGAGCTATGCTAAGATACAACGGGCGTTAGATTACTGTACAAAAGAAATGTTAGCGTTATGAGTATTTTATTCTTAAAGCTACTACTGGCTCATTTTATAGGTGATTTTGTACTACAGCCCAAAAAATGGGTACAGAAACGAAGAGAACATATTGGCTATTTACTATTGCATATTGCCATACACACCGCGTTATTAGTTGTGTTCTTTCTTCCCGAACTATCCGATCAATGGCGGGTTATCGTATTTATAAGCTGCGCACATCTGTTAATAGACAGTAGTAAGATTTATTTTGAGAAAAAATTTCCACGTCGTGCATTTTTACTGTTTATAGCAGATCAGACGCTACATATCTTGTCCATAATTGTCGTTGTATTTTATAAATATGGTTTACCAATTGATTGGGATACACTGCTTTCTGCAAAAAATCTATTATATGTTTTAGCTTTTGTACTGATAGCTTTCGTTAGTCCGATTATGTTACGGGTTTTCTTCAGCAAATGGACGTCCGAAGCTGATGTCGTCACAAAGCCCCAAAACTCTCTGGTAGATGCCGGTATGCTCATCGGTATCATGGAACGGTTGCTGATCGTCCTCTTTATACAAGTCGGTTTTTTGTCGGGTATAGGGTTTCTGTTGGGGGCAAAATCCATCTTTCGTTTTGGTGATTTAACAAATGCAAAAGACACAAAGTTTACAGAGTATATTCTCGTAGGGACTTTAGCCAGTTTTGTGATCGGTATAGCGATCGGTTACGGTTTGCGGCTGGGTTTGAAGTATCTAATATAATTTAACCGCTTGTACTAACGCATCTACTTCTATCGCGACCGCTGTTTCCGAACCGTCGGTGATGGCAGAGGAATGAAAATAATCTGCACCCGTCTCTTGCCAAATCCGTCTAATATTGGTGGAACGTAAACCGCCACCGGGCATAACTGCAATGCGATCGCGAGCTTGCTCTACCAGACGCTTCAACTCTTCTTGCCCTAAATCTACATTCGGTGCACATCCCGAGGTGAGCACGGTAGTAAAATCACAGGCAATAATATCTTCTAATGCTTGGGCACTATCGGAAACTTCATCAAATGCTCTATGGAAAGTACAAGATTTGCCTCCGGCTAGCTCGACCAATGCTTTATTTTTTTGCTTATCTATGTTTCCTGCCTCATCCAAGATACCGAATACAAAGCCATCCGCGCCCAATGCGCTATACGTTAGGATCTCGTTTTTCATCTGTGCAAATTCCTCCACTGAATACACAAAATTCCCACCTCGGGGTCGTATCATCACATGAAGCGCGATATGTAATTCACGACGTACGATTTCTGTTTTCTGCAAATCTGGAGTTGTTCCGCCGACTTGCATATCGGCACAAAACTCTACGCGGTCGGCGCCGTGTTGCTGTGCTATACGCGCTGCTTCTATATTAAAACAGGCTATTTCTATTTTTGACATCTTTATTTGAGATAGTGGGGAGAAGATATAAGTTCGTTTCCGGCATGATCATATTTGGCGTAATTAAAACCGCCATGTATGCAATACGCGCCATATTCCCCTTGTTTGTTTAGCGCAATAAATCCAACTTGTATGTTATCCAACGTTTTTTTGCGGTTCTCCGTAAATTTAATAATCCGATTGACAGCTTTTTCACAAGCTTTTTGAGGAGTGTGTCCTTGACGCATCAATTCGACAACCAAATGCGAACCGACTGTTCGAATAACCTCTTCACCATGTCCGGTAGCCGTAGCAGCACCCACTTCGTTGTCGACGTATAGCCCGGCTCCGATGATAGGGGAATCGCCGACCCGACCGTGCATTTTAAAAGCCATGCCGCTGGTTGTACAGGCTCCGGAAAGATTACCTTGCGCATCTAATGCAATCATGCCGATGGTGTCGTGGTTTTCAATATTGACGACAGGTTCATATTTCGCTGTTTTGAGCCATTCGCGCCATTCCTTTTCGGAAGCTTCTGTCAGTAGGTTCTCGAGTGGAAATCCCTGTTCTTGTGCGAACTGTAACGCGCCATTCCCAACAAGCATAACGTGCGGTGTTTTTTCCATTACCGCCCGGGCAACCGATATGGGATGTTTGATCTGCTCTAAAGCAGCCACCGACCCAATATTCGCGTTTTCGTCCATGATGCAGGCATCCAATGTCACTTTGCCATCTCTATCCGGACGCCCACCGTAGCCCACACTGCGCTCGGTAGGATCAGCTTCCGTATAGCGCACCCCCTGTTCCACAGCATCTAGTGCGCGTCCTCCTGTTGAAAGAACTTTCCATGCTTCGGCGTTCGCTTTCAATCCAAAATCCCAAGTAGAGAGAACGATAGGTCTGTTTACGTCGCTCTGTAGTGGTTTTATCCGTTGGGCATAAATAGGGTGTAATCCCAGCAGGAGCGAACCAGCGCCCATCTTTTTTAAAAACTTTCTCCGCGAATCCATATGGGCAAACCTAAATAAATTCATTTTTATATCCAATATAATAAATCTTGATATAATTTATGAAAACCTGTTGAAATCTCTACATTTTCGTCATCAGATGAGTTTTCTCAAAATTTCCATATGATAAATGGAGAGTATGTATATATTTGTAACATCATGAGTACGACATCATATTTATCAGATAGGATTAATAATTTATCCGAATCAGCGACCTTAAAAATGACAAAATTGGGACGCGAATTAGCTTCTAAAGGCATCAATGTTATTAGTTTAAGTGTGGGAGAACCAGACTTTAACACACCCAATAATGTAAAGGATGCAGCAAAGAAAGCGCTAGACGAGAACTATACACGTTATTCTCCGGTACCGGGTTATCCCGAACTCCGCCAAGCCATTGTAAATAAACTAAAGAATGAAAATGGTTTGGATTATGAACCCTCGCAAATCGTGGTTTCTACAGGTGCAAAACAATCACTTTCTAATGTTATTTTGACGCTGATCAATCCCGGAGACGAGGTTATTATTCCCACACCATATTGGGTTTCGTATTCAGAGATGGTTGTATTGGCAGAGGGAAAATCCGTATTTATCGATACCGATATCGATTCGGATTTCAAAATTACGCCGGAACAGTTGGAGGCAGCTATTACACCCAAAACTAAATTGTTTATGTTTTCTTCGCCTTGTAACCCAACAGGTTCTGTCTATAGTAAGGACGAGTTAGCGGCACTGGCTAAAGTTTTCGAGAAACATCCGGATATTTTCATCTTGTCCGATGAAATTTATGAACATATTAACTTCATCGACAAGCATGAATCCATCGCCCAATTTGAGTCCATCCGTGACCGTGTTATCATTGTAAATGGTTTTTCCAAAGCTTTTGCAATGACAGGTTGGCGTTTAGGGTATATAGCTGCCAATAAGGAAATTGCTGCTGCGAACGATAAATTGCAGGGACAAACAACTTCTGGCACTTGTTCGATTGCACAACGTGCAGGTATTACTGCTTATAACGACGGGTTGGAAAGCGTAAATGAAATGAAAGAAGCATTTTTACGCAGACGTCAATTGGTGTATGATTTGTTAAATGATATTCCTGGTGTTAAAACGAATCTTCCAGAAGGGGCATTTTATTTCTTCCCCGAAATCAGCTCATTTTTTGGTAAGAAAGACGCACAAGGGAATGTAATAAAAGACTCCTCGGATCTTGCACTATATTTACTCAATGAAGGACATGTAGCAACGGTTGGAGGTGATTCTTTTGGGAACAACAATTACATCCGTCTTTCGTATGCGGCTTCGGATGAGGCCTTGAAAGAAGCGCTGCGCCGTATAAAGGAGGCATTAGGTAAATTATCTTAAAAAGAATATAAAACAAGCGGGGTGCAATTCAAATTGCACCCCGCTCTTTTTAATTTTGATCCCACCACACTTTCGATAGAAAGGAATCACCGTTGCTCATCCGACCTACAGCTTCTTCATAGTTCGCTTTATTAAGTTCGGCCTCTTCGCTGGAATAAATACCTCGGCGTGGAATGCTGCCGTTTGTTGAACCTGGATTTGGTCCAGGCGTCAATGTCGGATAGCCCATCCTTCTCCATTCTGCAAATGCTTCCATATTTCGCCCAAACAATTGAATCCATTTTTGGATAGCTATTTTTTCTAATTTTTGTTCCGTGGATAAACCTGTAAAACTCAATACGTCTTGTTCGTATGAGGTAGGTATATTCGTTAGATTATACGGCTCCAATGCAAAGGAAGCTTTAACGCCATCCACAAAAAATGTATGTGCATCATCTGTGGATGCTCCCCAGTTCAATAGAGCAGCTTCTGCTTTATAATAGCAGATATCTGCATATGTCATCGCATAACTAGGAATTGGACTGTGTGAAAGGCTAAACCAGGTCGATCTGTTAGGCGTTGAAAAGTTAGCACGGATTAATTCCGATAGCTGATTGTCGGTAAGCGCGACACCAATACCTTGATATACCTGTGTGCCATCGATGGTAACTGGTTGCGCCAATATTGGCAAACGAGGATCATTATAATCTTTGAGTTGGTCTATCAATGTATTGGCTAAATACCTCAAATCTGAACTTCCTGTTACGTTTTGGCGTAAAATAGGATTTTGATTTTCTGCCTGCGCATCGTTATATGTCGGCACTGTCGCGTTGTCGCTATTACTACTAAGCAAACCGTAAGAAGAGGACATGGCAGCTGTTACTGTTTGTTGTGCCAAGTTGGGATTAGCATACCGGATTCGCATTCCTAAACGTAGCTTTAGGGAATTTCCAAATTTTTTCCATTTATCGATATTACCGCTATAGAAGAAATCCGACGTACCGTAGGAATCATCTCCTGATGTAAGCTTGGCCAGTGCTTGATCGAGTTTTTGGATTAAACTTGGATAAATCTCTTCCTGTTTATCAAACTTGGGTGTTCTGTTGATTTCCAGGTTAGATGTGGTAACCTCGGAATACGGAATATCGCCAAATAAATCGGTCAACCGTTGATACAAGTATACTTCATATATTTCGGCAATAGCCAATTTACTTCTGCCAGAAGGTGTATCTTCCTGTCCTGCTAATTCCTGTTTGATCTGCACTATATTGCGTAATAATGTATAATGTTGCGACCAAATGAGATTTTCCGGTCCTTCAAAATACCGCGATACAGGTACCACTGGACCACCAGCCCATTGTTGTATCCATGAACCGAATTTATTATTAGGTAGTTCGCCCGATTCTTGGAAAGTGCCGTCGCGCAGGATCCTTGATATTAAAAGAGCCGGATCCACCGAAGTCACCGATGTAGGAGGTTTGTTTATTTGTTCAAAGTCCTTGGTGCAAGAAACAAAGGCTGCTGTGCAGAAACTTATATATATAGCTTTTTTTATTAATGATGTTTTCATAATGATGGAGATTAAAGACCTAACGATATATTGAACCCAAAGTTTCTCATCATGGGCAAGGAGGTAGATTCTATGCCTATAGATGAGTTATGTACATTAAAGGCTGAAGCCTCTGGAGAAAAACCGTCTGTTTTACGTTGGAAATAGAATAGGTTCCTTCCGTATAGTCCGAGTTTTATTGACCGTATAGCTTTGGTCGGCATCAGTTTGGCTGGTAAGAAATAAGATAGGCTAATTTCACGCATCGCAATATAACTCATGTCATTAATCATCTCTTCGGATACCATGACTTCCTTATCGCTAGCAACCATATTCCAATAATCTTGTGCCGTGATTTGTTTTTCGTTTTTCTGACCAGTACTTATCCATTCTCCCGCTCCGTTTTGAGTGGCAACTAGGCCATCCGCTATATAGGTGCCGTCGCGTCCATGAAGTGTTTTTTTGCTTGTGCCATAAACAATCTGCTCCCGGTTTGACTGGGAGAACACGATACCACCTTGACGGATGTCTACCAATCCGTACAATGTAAAGCCTTTGTAGGTAAATGTATTGCCAAAGCCGCCTAACCAATCGGGTTGTGCATTGCCTAGATCGGTTTCTACACGTCCTGTCGTTCGTAGGGGCAATCCGGTGTCTGCATCGATTAGCCTGTTCCCTTGATCATCTTTTATCCACGCAAATTGGGTTCCGATTAGTTGCCCGAAAGGCTTACCTACTTCGGCAACCACGTTTATACCTCTATCGGTTGCTAACAGGAAGGTTTCTACACCGGGATAGAGTGATTCGACCTTATTTCTGTTTCGGTTGAAATTAAAGATAGTATTCCATTCGAATCCATTTTCTAACTTGACTGGAGTTGCACTAACCATAAATTCAATTCCTTTGTTACTGATTTCTCCGGCATTTATCCTGTTTCGGACATAAAGGCTTGACGGTGAAATGGGTACATCTAATATTTGATTTTTAGTTTTTGCTTGATAATAGGTAAAGGAGAATGAAACCCGATTATTGATAAATCGTAGATCGGCTCCCGCTTCGATAGATGTGGTCAGCTCATTCTTTAAGTCGGGATCGGGAATAATGTCTGTGTAGGAGGCCATAGGGACACCACCATGTGTATATTGGCTGAGGTTGTATGCGCCTGTTAACTGGTATGGATTACCTGAGCTACCTGCTTGTGCCCAAGAACCTCGTATTTTAGCGTAAGATAAGGCACTAGATTGCCAATTAAGTGCATCCGACAGAACCAAACTCGTGCTAACCGATGGATAAAAGAAAGAGCTATTATTTTTCGATAGGGTGGACGACCAGTCATTTCTCGCCGAGAAGTCCACAAACCAGTAGTCTTTGTAACCGAGTTGTCCCGAAAAGTAAGCTGAATTGATCCGTGACTCAATCAGATCAAATAGGTAGGAGTTAGTTGTTGTATTATTGATCACAAACAAATCCGGAACGATAAACTGATTTCCGGTATTTCCTGTTAATCGCATGAACCTACTTTGATGGGCAGCTCCAAGATTCGCATTCAGTTTAAAATCGGGTGAGAGATCGAAATTTGTGCTGGCTAAGATATCGTAGTTGTTTTCTCTTGATCGAATAACTTCCTCACGAATATCGCCCTTCCGGTTCAAACTTTGATAGGTGTTGATCGGTCTGTATCGAAATCGTTGATCGGTATAGAAATCCGTTCCACCTGTCGCCGTGACCTTCAGCCATGGGAAAAAGTCGTATGATAACCGCAATAGACCTATTACACGATCTCTGCGGTCTTCGTTATGATTCTCATGAATAGTCCAAAAAGGGTTGGCAGTCGAACTGTTGGTAGCATAAGTCTTCTCCAGTCCCTCGGTGACGCCGGAAAATCCCAATTGCTTGGCTACGTCATCCGCAGTCCATTTGTATTGTGACATAATTTGGTTACTTAAACTCCGGGGCTGACTGATAAACAAATATGCTGGGTTGTCTGCCGCATCAGAGAGTGTTGGTCTGTTCTTCGCATTTTGCAAGATATAATTGGCTTTTACGTCAATATGAAACTTTTCCGTGATCTTGCCTTGTGTCCGTAAACCAAAATTATTTCTATTTAAGGTGTTGGTCGGTATATAGCCATCGACCTTGGTGTTGGCATAAGAGAATCGGTAATTTACACGGTCGTTTCCACCATCTACACCGATGTTGTTTATGAATTGTTTCTCGGTTTGGAAGAAAGATTGATAGGTATCTGATGCAGGGTTTAATTGTAGAACATTACCATACATATCTTCGTAAGTCTGGCCTTCCATGCGAGGTCCCCAGCTGGCTCGGGTAGTACGATCGCGGCCAGCGCTCATTTTAGGAATACCGGTATATCCGTTTGCGATAGCTGTAGCCATCGGGACAATACTACCATCGTCTCGTCGGAAATGAGTAAAAGTGCCGTTAAGCCCTTGTCCATATTCATTTTGAAAATCGGGCAATATTAATCCAGTCCCTAGCGAATAATCGGTATTATAGTTTACATTGGTACGCCCAGCCTTTCCGGATTTTGTAGTGATTAAGATGACACCATTGCTACCGCGTTGTCCATATAGCGCAGCAGCATTTGGTCCTTTTAGTACGGACATACTTTCAATATCTTCCGGATTTATATTACCTATACCATCACCGTAATCTGTACCACCCGATTGCGTGGGAGAGGAGATGTTTTGATTGTCGATGGGCACACCGTCTATCACATACAACGGTTGACTATTTCCAATCAGTGAGTTATTGCCACGAATAACAACTTTCGATGATCCACCGGCACCCGACGCTGCCCGACTTACTTGCACACCCGCCACTTTCCCAGACAAAGCGTTGGCTACATTCACTTCTTTCCCCTGTGTGAGCTCATCTCCCTTAAGATCCGCGACGGTATAACCAAGTGCCTTTTTCTCCCGTTTGATACCGAGCGCCGTAACCACAACTTCATCTATGTTTTCGGCTTCTGTATCTAAGTCAACGGTAATTGCAACCTTATCATGAAGAGCAATATTATAGCCACTTAATATTTTAGGTTTATAACCCAACGAGGTAACGGATAAGCTGTAATTGTTTCCTTCGGGGATATTACTGAATGAAAACGTACCTTGTTCGGTTGTCGTTGTAATCTGTTTAAATGCTGTTGATGTGTTTTGTATGGTAACCGTTGCGCCGTGAATAGGATTGCCTTGTGCATCCCTCACCACACCGTTCACGGAGGCAGCAGTCTGCGCGACAGCTACATGGATACCTATTCCCATGATAGTAAGAGTGGACAACGGTACAGTCCACTTCATTTTGGGTTTCGTCAAGCCGAGCAGAAGCATAGTCAACAGCTTGGACGCGTTTGTTGGCGATTTACTCATAATTTGTTTTATTTAGTGAATTTTATTTCAAAAGATTAGTATACCTCTAATTCGATTTCATGTAGATATTTGATTTCATCTAAGATTTCTTTATATATGTTTTTACTTTGATTAAATGAACCTGTGTAGAATTTTTGTTTTATTTGATCTTTATGATAGCGTATGTTAATCACGTAGTTTTGTTCCAATATCAAGAAGACTTCTTCCAATGCTAGGTTTTTAAAAATGATTTTCTCCGATGTTTCTCTAAAATATCCTCCTCGTTCGGTTGGTGAGGAAGCAAGCTTGGTGGTATGTAGTACTCTGGATCTTTTATGATCAACTTTTATCTCCTCGTTTGGCATTAATATATGCACGATCGGAGACTGTTTCTTGAATACTGTTGGTTTTACTTCTACAGAACCTTCTAAAAGCTTTACCTGCGTAATGGATGACGCAAATTCATCTACAATAAAGACAGTGCCAAGTGCTGTAGTCGTCATGCCTGTCGAGTGTACGTGAAATGGTTTGTTCTTATCTTTCGCTACGGAAAATTTAGCTTTTCCTTTTAGGAAGAAATCTCTGGAAGTTTTCTCATCGAAATGCTCGGAAAATTTGATTTCCGATTGCGGATAAAGCGATATAGAAGAGCCGTCGGAAACCGTAATGTGCATAACATCTTTTCCTGAATTGATATAATAAAGGTTGGTTGGCGAGTCCGTAGCAGGTGTTTCATGCGATGATACTATCTCTTGTTCTACAGCCTGTTTTATGCTGGTCTTGGAAAAGTAAAATAGGGAACCTATCAATAAAATAGCAGAGGCTGCAACCGACCAAGATACAATCATCCGACGTTTTTGAATTTGATGCTTGCGAACGGGGTTTTCGATATGGTCTACAACTCTTTTTTTTATTTCTTCAGCATTTGGATATTCCGATAGATTATCTGCATCATTCCATTCTTGTTCCGAAAATAAAATATCTGCTTGATTTTTTATTTTATCGATATTTTCATGAATAAATGTTATCTCGTCATCAGAACAATTACCCTTAAGATATCTTTCCAGAATTTCTTTTGTGAGCTTCATACATAAGTAATACGATTGAAAATGAAGATACCCCTAAAAGAAAAAGTAAAATAAGATGAATGAAGTCCTAAAGATAATCTGACGAAGCGTTTTAAGCGCTAAATGGATATGGTTTTCTACTGTTTTTGGAGAAATGGATAGCTTGTTGGCGATTTCTCTATAGGAAAGATGTTCAAAACGGCTTAATTGAAAAATTTCTTTTCGCGTTGCTGGCATCGATTCAATAGCTCTTTGAATCCGATAATCAAGTTCTTTGGTTTGAAAAATATCGAACGGACTCTCACTCCATACTTCTTTCTTATCATCGATAAGTAATTTTCGTCTATTCGTTTCTTCTTTGACGACATCGAGAAGTATTGTTTTTGATATGGTAAAAATCTGTGCTTCTATGTTGACGGGAATATCTTTTTCGGAAAGGTTTTTCCATAATTTAATAAAAACACGTTGCACCGTTTCTTCTGCGATATATTTAGAATTTGTTTTGCCCAACGCGTAATGATACACCTTTTTATTCCAGTTATTAAAAATTGAATCGAAGTCAATACCTGAAATGTTGTTATAACGCATCATAATTTTGGTCTTTTCGACAGACCGAAGTTAAGAAAAAGTTGTTTCGATAAAAAACGTATCTTCGTCTTCTATGAAACTGAAATTTGACGGCTTTATTCTAGCCTTGCTCTGCTTCATTGTATTAGCTTATTTCTTTCCACAGCTTTATTTATGGCGTGATGGACAAATACTTGCCTGGATTACGAGCATCGGCGTATCACTCATTTTCTTTTTCTATGGGTTAAAATTGAGTTTTCAGCAGTTAAAAGCAGGACTGCGTAATTGGAAGCTTCATTTATTGATACAAGGAGCTACCTTTGTTCTATTTCCATTGCTCTTACTACCATTTTACCCACTTATCCAAACCGAATTACAACGAGATTTTTGGCTCTCGTTTTTCTTTTTGGCGGCATTGCCATCCACGGTATCTTCTTCTGTAGTTATGGTTTCTATTGCACGAGGAAATATTCCGGCAGCAATTTTCAATGCCAGTATATCAGGTTTAATAGGAGTAGTCATTACACCGTTATGGATGCAGTTTTTTCTTGATTTTGGCGAAATTGACGTGCTCGGTGATGTGTATTGGGGATTAATAAAAGAGATCATTATCCCGGTTATTGCGGGATTACTATTGCAAACTTATTTTGGCAAATGGGTAATACGATATAATCGACAGTTGGGATTATTTGATAAATCGATAATCCTGCTTATTGTTTATAGCAGCTTTGCCGAGTCATTTGTAAGTGGGGTGTTTGAAAGCACGGGGAGGTTATATCTGTTGTGGATTTTTGCCGGCGTCGTGCTGCTGTTTATACTCGTTTATGGATTGATATATGTGTTAAGTAAATTTGTCTTAAAATTTAATAGGGAAGACCTTATAACGGCGTTATTCTGCGGTTCTAAAAAATCACTGACCCACGGTTCGGTATTCGGCAAGTTTCTGTTTGCCCATTCTGCTAGCGCAGGTCTATATTTTCTTCCGTTGATGATTTTTCACGCTTTCCAGATACTGGTCGTTACGGTGATAGCACAACGATATCATAATAAAGGCACTATTTAAATAGCTCAAACCCATATTTTGCATTACTCCAAAAGCGATCTAACGCAATAATACGAGGCTTGAAGAAACTGATTAAAGCCGGCCAGTCTTCCGCTTTAAAAACCGAAGCCTTTTTGTTGAGCTCTATTCCGATACGAGCGGTGTTTTTACCGTATTCATCATCATGGTTTTCATTCCATATCCATTCTTCCTCGAGTTCAGCATGCAGTATGTTTTTGTATTCTTGGAATTGTGTAAACATCAGTTCTCTTATCCCTTTGTCCGGATGACTAATTTCAATATAGATGCTTGCCGTTTTATTATCCACCTCCATACGAAAGTAAAGATGCTTAATCCCTGTTTTATAGTTGACCCAATTGACTTTCAACCCTTCTTCATTTGGAATCGGGGACATAAACCGACCAAAGTTTGTCCAAAATTGTTCTTTTAATTTCTTTGCTTCTTCTTTTGAATACAATGTTCTTTGCTGAAAATGTTACCCCCAATATTCACTAAAAACCTTCCTGGATGTATCGAAAAGGTTTTTCAAAACTATTAATTAATAGCCAAACTTTTATAATGCTTTTGGGTTTAGTGTATATGGACAGAAAAAAATCATTATTGTTGCTAACGGCCGTTGCCGCTGGCACGACATTATATAATCTATTAAAGCCTGTTAAATCTAATGTAGCGGTGGTGCAGGGTTTTCAAAAAGATAAATATTTGGGAGAATGGTACGAGATCGCACGGATAGATTTTTATTGGGAAAAGAACCTTAAAAATGTAATTGCGTCCTACGCGTCGAACGACGATGGCAGTATCCGGGTCAACAATCAGGGATACGACATGGTAAAAGAAAAGTATAAGCAAAGCATTGGTAAGGCAAAGTTTGTGAGGAGTGAAGAAGAGGGGGCTCTAAAAGTTTCTTTTTTCGGTCCGTTCTATTCGGGATATAATGTTGTGATGGTGGATGATGACTATCGTTATGCTTTGGTGTTTGGTGAAAATCTCGACTATATGTGGATACTCTCGCGCGATAAAACAATACCGGAAGATATTAAGCAGAAGTATCTGGCGTATGCCAAACGTTCGGGATATGCTACAGATAAATTAGTATGGACAATACAGGAATAAAAAACAAAGAGGTAAGGATCATTTCATCCTTACCTCTGTTGTTGTGGAGAATATCGGAGTCGAACCGATGACCTTTTGGCTGCCAGCCAAACGCTCTAGCCAGCTGAGCTAATCCCCCTATTGGAAAAATCATTCAAATATAGGATTTAAAATGGAATAATCAATCGTGGAATCTGAAATTATCAAATCGGCTATTTGGTTAAGATCTTCTTGGGTAATACGATTTCCCATGCCAGCGTTAAAGGAGTTACTAAGTAACAAAGCTGTTTCTTTTCTTTCGGGTATAGAGATCAAATTGCTGCCGTTGTAAAAATTAATCAAGGAAGTCGCAAATGCAGCAAAGCTTTCTAGCGTGAAAGGTATATTGCGCTGCGATGTATGTTGCATATATTTTTCAAAATCCCGAACAATCATTTCTTTCTGTTGTACTGTCATGCTGCAAAAATAATGTTTTCCCCTAAACCTATGTAACTTGTTGGATAAGATTGGTGAATTTAACGTAGACTTTATAGTAATATTTTATATTTGTCAACATAAACATATCCCTCAAAAAAAATGAAGAAAAATTTTGTAATTCTTTACCTCCTTTTGTTTGTTGTGTTTGGCGCGTTCGCACAACAGAAACCCAAATACGTTTTTTTTATGATTGGCGATGGAATGGGGTTGAACCAGATTAATCTGACTGAGGTTTTTCTAGCAGCTCAGGAAGATCGCAACACGGTTTTTCCCTTAGTGTTCTCTACCTTTCCCTACGCCACATTTGCTACATCTTATTCTTTATCACATGGCGTAACCGATTCGGCAGCTGGAGGAACAGCTTTGGCTGTAGGCAAGAAAACCAAAAATGGTGTATTAGGAATGGACAGTGCGACTACAACAGCCTATAAGAGTATTGCTTTTGCTGCTAAAGAAGCAGGTCTTAAGGTGGGAGTTACGACGTCAGTAAGTATAGATCATGCTACCCCTGCTTCATTCTATGCGCATCAACCCAATCGTAGTCGGTATTATGAAATTGGACAGGATTTAATAAAATCAAATTTCGATTTTTTTGCCGGATCTGGCTTCTTAAGCCCGGATAAAGATTCGGAAAAAAAAGAAGCTCCTTCCTTGTTTCCGCAGTTTGAAAAAGCTGGATATACGTTAGCTTACGGCTTAGATGATTACAATTCAGCGAAACAATCTGCTGATAAAATGATTTTAATGAATGTAAAAGGTAGCGACAAATCATCGTTAAAATTTGCAATCGACCAAGAAGAAGGCGATTTAAACTTAGCGCAGATAACCGATGCAGCCATTGAATCATTGACGAAAAACAATAATAATGGGTTCTTTTTAATGGTAGAAGGCGGTAAAATTGACTGGTCGTCACATGCTAATGATGCGACAACGACCATTCGGGAGGTATTAGATTTCAATGAATCAGTGAAACGAGCCTACGCATTCTATGAAAAGCATCCGGAGGAGACTTTAATCGTTATCACCGCTGACCATGAAACTGGCGGAATTGCGGTGGGTAATGGGGGAAGCCGTCTGAACACAAAGCTATTGGCAAACCAACGAGTGTCGCAAGGCACTTTATCCAAGCTACTATCTGATTTAAGAGCTTCAAAAAAGGAAGTGGATTGGGATGAAGTAAAAGGTATGCTAACAGAAAATGTTGGGCTGTTCGCTGATGTAACAGTTAATGAAGATGAAGAAAAAGCACTTCATGATATTTATAAGAAGAGTTTTGTACAACATGAAATGGAAACTGCGAAAAGTTTATATGCTAACGATGATAAATTGGCAAGCGAAGCTATCAAAATATTGAATAAAAAAGGTTCCGTGAGCTGGGCGTCGGGAGGACATTCAGCGGCTTATATTCCTATTTTTGCTATTGGAGCGGGAGCGGAAGAATTTACGCATAAAATGGAAAATACCGATATCCCCAAAAAAGTGGCAGAGGCTGCAGGTTGGGACTTTTAAGTATAAGTATAATAGGAGAGGGCGTCTTTCAGATAAGAAAAATGCCCTCTTACTATTTATTAAGGGAGATGATCGGTATCATTTTCTTCAACATCAGACGAAATTTCTAATAGTGATGTATTGTTAGTATAGCCGTCTAATACAACAAATTGCTGCACCCGTATATCGGTAACTTCTCTTTTGATGTTATTGACATCGGTATAATCACGATAAATTAAAGAACCTTGTATCAACAGACGGGTTCCTTTTTTACATTTCTTTTCCAGTCTCTCCGCCAGTTTCCCCCAAAAGACCAAGCTATGCCAATATGTAATTTCAACCCACTCTCCTTGGCTGTTTTTGGAATATTCGTTGGTGGCAAAACGTACATTGGAAACTTTGGTTCCCGTTGTCGTTGTTTTCACTTCTGCATCGGCTCCTAAGCGGCCGATAAGTTGTACTACATTGATTAATGTGCTCATAATATTGAAATTTTAATTGTAAATCCACTTTAGATAACTTACATTTATAGTGTCAACGGCATTCGCTTTTGACATTTCAAAGTTGCGAAAGCTGGTTTCGACTAGCCGGTAGTTAACCAATTATAAGCGTTTATAAACGTTTATAAGCGTTTACAAACGTTTGTACAGTAAAAAAGAATTATGTGAAATATGGAGAAACGTATGTGTTTAGCTTGTGGCGAGCCAGTTGTTGGACGGTCGGATAAACGCTTTTGCCATGATGCCTGTCGGAATGCTTACAACAATAAACGAAATAGTCTTCCTAATAGTTTTGTGCGAAAAATCAATGACATATTGAAGCGTAACCGACAAGTTCTCGGTAAGGTATTAGGAAAAGAAAAAATGCAGAAAGTAACTCGTGAAAGACTGCTTTCTAAAGGATTTGATTTCGATTTCTTTACCAATCAATTTAGTAATGCCAAAGGGCAAATTTATTTTTTTGTTTATGAATATGGTTACCTGCCGTTGGACGAAGAAGTATTCCTGATAGTTCGGCAAAAGACATCGGAACAAGTTTAATTTAAAAAAAGCTCGAGTTCCATTTGTTTTCGTTTTCTCTTTGGAAAGATTGGTATCACAGAGCAAATTCGGGTAGGGTAAAATAGGTGCGGAATATTTTGCTTTATTAGATTTTCTTGTTATATTAGCAGTTCATAATTCAGTCCGCTAGAGCATGGCGGCAAGTTATAATTGGTTAGTGAGACCTCTATCCGCCCGGATGGAGGTCTTCTTTTTATTACTCTTTAACAGACCATATAAAAAGTTGCCTTTTGATGACTAGGAAAATGAAAAAATCCTGAAGCGGGGAGCCCCAGGATTTTACCAAACCAATTATTAACCTAAATTATGAAATTATACTTTTATAACGCTCCGCAATTTGAACTATTATCTGCAATCGGCGCTTTAACATTTTTTAACATTTAGAAACCGCCTATCAATTACTCAAAGGACAAGTTTATCTTCGAAAATCCTAGCCCTTCCAGCAACGGCCTAAACACATGGATGGCGTTTTCTTTTGTCTGACGCAAAATATCCGAATTTCGTACTTCTTTGTAGATTTCTTTCTCTGCACTTTTAAAAGCTTCATCTACCAAAGTCGCTTCACGGAAAAAAGCCATTTTTGTATCATATACTTTCGAAGCCTCGTGATCTATTTTGACATAGCAGATCTCGGGGCTTGGTAGTCGTATGGATACCGAATCATCTATTACCTCGATATCCTGTGGAGACAATTTTGTCAAGTCTACACAACCCACAGCATCAGCTTTGACGATGAGTAGGACGCTTGCGTCTGGTAAATAAGCGCTGACGTTTTTGTGCTCCAATACATCGCTGAACCGATACTTTACCAGCTCTAATTTGCCCATTGCTTCAATACGTTCGATCAGCAATTGGTGTTTGCTTTCTGAGGTCGGTCTATTGCTGTATCGCGCAAGTAAAAACCAGCCGATAACAACTAAAATAGCAATAAACAACACTATTTTTAAAAATTTCATCATGATCTATCCTGTCAAATTATATTCCAATACAAAATAAGGAAAATGTTTTTGCTATCCACTAAATTCTCTTTTTCATTGTGGATAATTTGACGAATAAACAACGCAATTCCGTCCCTTTTATTTTTTAATTTTGTTCAGAAGAGAAAGGGAATTTGATGTATATAATTTTTGATACCGAGACTACAGGTTTACCGAAGCGTTGGGATGCACCCATTACAGATACTGATAACTGGCCACGCTGTATACAAATAGCATGGCAGCTGCACGATGAAATGGGGAATCTGGTGGAGCATCAGGACTATTTGATTAAACCGGATGGTTTTAACATCCCTTACGATTCCGAAAAGATTCACGGTATATCTACAGAATTAGCCGAAAAGGAAGGTGTTCCGCTAGTCGATGTATTGGATAAATTTAACACAGCTTTAAGAAAGGCGAAGTTTGTTGTCGGGCAGAATATCGGATTTGACATCAATATTATGGGGAGCGAACTTTACCGTTATGAGGTCAATTCTCCCTTAGCGAATATGCCTGTATTGGATACTTGTACAGAAGTTACGGCAGAATTATTAAAACTTCCCGGCGGACGTGGCGGACGGTATAAACTACCCACTCTTACGGAGCTTCATAATTATTTATTCGGTGTGCCGTTTGCGGAAGCGCATAATGCTACTGCCGATGTGGAAGCGACAACACGTTGTTTTTTCGAACTCGTTAGACGAGAAGTTTTTACACCGGAGGAACTACAGGTAGATACGGGGTACTTTGTCGAATTTAGGCAACATAATCCCGACACCATTACCTCGGTAGGACTAAAACATATCAATTTAAAAGCGGCGTCAGATGCTATTCGTGCTGCCCAAAAGACGGATGAACCTACGACCGTTATAGACGAAGAACTGAAGAAAGCATTGGATAATGCGGAGTTTGCCCATCTGCATAACCATTCGCAGTTCTCCGTATTACAATCGACCATCTCAATTCCGGCATTAGTTGAAGCGGCAGCAAAGGCAAATATGCCAGCGGTGGCACTCACCGATCATGGGAATATGATGGGTGCGTTCCATTTTGTTAATAAAGCACTCGGATATAATAAGGAAATCGAAGCCAAAAATGCGGAAGCGCTAGAACGAGGAGAACCACCGGTAGGCCAAACGCTAAAGCCTATTGTAGGCTGTGAGTTTTATGTATGTGAAGACCGGAGGGATAAATCAAGAAAAGACAATGGTTATCAGATTGTCTTTTTGGCAAAGAATCTAAAGGGGTACCATAACTTGGCAAAGATGGCATCGATAGCCTATACAGAAGGATTCTATTATGTGCCTCGTATAGACCGATCGGTTATTGAACATTATAAAGAAGATGTCATGGTACTTTCGGGTAACTTATATGGAGAGATACCTAGCAAAGTACTGAATATAGGTGAAACGCAGGCGGAAGAGGCGTTGTTATGGTGGAAAGAACAGTTTGGTGAAGATTTCTATATTGAACTCATGCGACATGGGCAGGAAGATGAAGACCGGGTGAACCAAACACTTATTCAACTTGCCCGAAAACATGATGTTAAATTAATTGCAACAAATAATACCTATTATGTCAGCAAAGATAATGCGCATGCCCATGATATTTTACTTTGTGTAAAAGACGGGGAAAAACTGTCTACACCAAAGGGGAGAGGGCGTGGCTTTCGATTCGGATTGCCCAACCAAGAGTATTATTTTAAGTCGGCAGCAGAAATGAAGCGGGTATTTGCAGATGTACCCGATGCCATCATCAATATACAGGAAATCTTAGATAAGATTGATGTTTATTCATTAAATAGAGATGTCCTCTTGCCGAAATTTGTGATTCCGGAGAAGTTCCTGCACGCTGAGGACGAGTTGGATGGCGGTAAACGTGGTGAAAATGCATACCTGCGCTATTTGACGTATGAAGGGGCAAAAGAGCGTTATGGAGAAATAACCGATAGTATTCGGGAGCGTTTGGATTTCGAGTTGGAAACCATCGAAAGAACAGGGTATCCCGGCTATTTCCTTATTGTACACGACTTTATTGATGCGGCCCGGAAAATGGGTGTTTCGGTAGGGCCGGGACGCGGTTCGGCAGCTGGTTCTGCCGTAGCTTATTGTTTGAAGATTACCAATTTGGATCCGATTGAATACGATCTGCTTTTTGAGCGCTTCTTGAATCCCGACCGTGTTTCCATGCCCGATATTGATATCGACTTTGATGATGAGGGGCGAAGCCGCGTCATGCAATACGTTATTGATAAGTACGGCGCTTCGCAGGTAGCCCAAATCATCACGTACGGTACGATGGCGGCTAAGTCATCTATTAGGGATACGGCACGGGTGCTCGACTTACCTTTGCAAGATGCCAACGAAATCGCAAAACTGATCCCCAACCTCAAGTTGAATAAAATTTTCTCTATGGATGAGAAAGCGATGAAAGAGGTGTTGCGCTCAGAAGAGTTGGAAGCTGTCAACCGTTTAAAATCATTGGCTGATGGCGCGGGATTAGAAGCGGAAACCATCAAACAGGCGCGCATTTTGGAGGGTTCTATGCGGAATACGGGAATTCACGCTTGTGGAGTAATTATCACACCGGACGATATTACGAAGTTTGTGCCGGTGTCGTTAGCAAAAGACTCCGATCTATATGTTACACAATTTGATAACTCTGTAGTTGAGAGTGCCGGTCTACTGAAGATGGACTTCTTGGGACTAAAGACGCTTACCTTAATCAAGGACACCGTTGCGAACGTGAAATTACGGCATGGTATAGAACTCGATCCCGACAAATTTCCGATCGATGATTTGCTAACGTATGAACTCTTCCAACGTGGAGAAACAGTTGGTGTGTTCCAATACGAGTCTCCCGGGATGCAGAAGTACATGAAAGAGTTAAAACCCACGGTATTTGCTGACTTGATTGCTATGAATGCGTTGTACCGTCCGGGACCGATGGAATATATTCCGTCTTTCGTTAAGCGGAAACACGGAATAGAGCCCATTACCTACGATTTGGAGGCGTGTGAAGAGTACTTAAAAGAAACGTATGGTATCACGGTTTATCAAGAGCAGGTGATGCTTTTGTCGCAAAAGTTGGCGGGCTTCTCTAAGGGTGACGCCGACGTCTTGCGTAAAGCGATGGGTAAGAAGCAAAAAGCCGTGCTGGATAAGATGAAACCAAAGTTTATCGAGCAGGCGGCGGCGAATGGGCACAGTGCTAAAGTACTGGAAAAAATCTGGACAGACTGGGAAGCTTTTGCGTCTTATGCCTTCAATAAGTCACACTCTACGTGTTATGCTTGGGTAGCGTATCAAACGGCTTATCTCAAGGCTCATTATCCAGCGGAGTATATGGCAGCGGTGTTGTCCAACAACATGAATGATATTAAAACGGTGACGTTCTTTATGGAAGAATGCCGGCGAATGGGACTTCAGGTACTTGGCCCAGATGTGAACGAGTCGTATTACAAATTTACGGTGAACGATCAGGGAGCGATTCGTTTTGGAATGGGAGCGGTAAAAGGTGTAGGTGCCGGTGCTGTGGATACCATTGTCCAGACACGCGAAAAGGATGGCAAATACAAATCTGTATTCGACCTCGCCAAACGCGTAGATCTACGTGCGGCAAATAAAAAAGCGTTTGAAAGTTTAGCATATGCGGGTGGTTTTGATAGTTTTACCAATACCCACCGTGCGCAGTACTTCCATATGGATGGCGACAATTCTACTGGCTTGGAGAAAGCTATCAAATACGGTCACCGGGTTAAAGAAAATGAAAATTCGGCACAAGCGAGTCTCTTTGGAGGGTCAGCAGCAACGGAATTGCCCGAACCTGTATTGGCACCTTGTCCGGCTTGGGGTCTTATCGAGAAACTTAAATACGAAAAAGACGTCATCGGTATCTATTTAACAAGCCATCCGTTAGATAATTATAAATTTGAGATAAAGCACTTTTGCCAGAACAAGGTAATAGATCTCCAATTGATCAACAAGGTTAAGGCGAGTGAGGTAGAGGAAGAGGTACTGTTGGAGTTCAATCGGATAAAAAATAAAGAAGTGGTTGTTGGTGGCATTATCGCCGTAGCAAATCATAGGGTAGCAAAATCCGGGAAGCCATTTGGTTCGTTTATTATAGAGGACTACAGTGAATCCTTCGAGATTATGGTGTTTGGAGAAGATTATGTCAAGTTCCGAGGATATCTACAGGAAGGATTCTTTGTACAGATTAGAGGATTGGTACAGGAACGATTTAGGCAGGCAGGTAATTGGGGCTTCGAATTAAAAAACATACAATTACTTTCGGATTTGCGGGACAAAATGGCGAAGTCGTTCACGATACAATGCCCACTTCATCTGTTAAATGACCAGTTTGTACATCAAATCTATACATTAGTTGAATCAACAAAAATAGAAGGAATAGAATGCAATTGTCAGCTGAAATTTAAAATTTTAGATATACAGGATGAATTGGTAATTGAGATGCCTGCTAAGTCATTGAAGATAAATCTTACAAATGATTTTTTAGACGGACTAGAGAAATTTGAAGGGGTTAATTATAGATTAAATTGATAGGCTATAAAAATTTGTGAAGAGCGAATGACGATTATCTATAGTCAAATTTCTATCTTTGTTTTATTACACAAGAGAAATCAGAAAAATTAAATATTATGGCATTAGAAATTACAGATAGCAATTTTGAAGAGCTTGTTCTTAAATCAGATAAACCTGTTCTAATTGATTTTTGGGCAGAATGGTGTGGCCCTTGCCGTATGGTTGGTCCCGTAGTAGACGAAATCGCGACAGAATATGAAGGACAAGCAGTAGTAGGAAAAGTAAATGTGGATAACAACCCGGACATTTCCGTTAAATATGGTATCCGCAATATTCCAGCTTTGTTATTCTTCAAAAACGGTGAAATTGTCGACAAGCAGATTGGTGCTGTACCAAAATCTGTTTTAGTAGAGAAATTGAGCAAACAGCTCTGAGTCTAAAAAAACTAAGGAAATAAAGCCGATTCTGATAGAAGGATCGGCTTTTTTAGCTTCTCTTAAAACAGATTTATTGTATATTCGTTTTTTCAATCAAATAGCGCTATACCATGAATAACAAAACAAAACTGTCTCAGGAACAAATAGAAGAACTTCTCGGCATCTTGAAAACACGGTTTGAGAAAAATAAAAATCGCCATCCCGATTTGGATTGGACAAAAATACAGGAAAAACTCGTCGCAAGCCCTAAAAAGCTTTGGTCACTTTATCAAATGGAAGAAACTGGTGGTGAACCAGATGTGATAGATTACAAGAAAGAAGCGGCTGAATATGTTTTTTGTGATTGTGCTGCGGAGAGTCCGAAAGGGCGAAGGAGTGTCTGTTACGATCCGGAAGCACTGGAGTCAAGAAAAGAACATAAACCCAAACATAGCGCAATAGGGATGGCTTCTGAAATGGGTATTGAACTTTTAACAGAAGAACAATATCGTGCACTACAAACACTTGGAAAGTTTGATACGAAGACTTCCAGTTGGGTATTGACACCAACCGCCATCCGAGAAAAAGGCGGCGCTATTTTCGGAGATTGGCGATACGGTCATGTATTTATTTACCACAATGGAGCAGAATCTTATTACGGTGCCCGTGGTTTTCGGGGAATATTGACGGTTTAAAGCCAATACATAGAAAGGTGTTATTTTAGTTTAATACGTAACACCTTTCCGCTATTCGTGATATACAATGTTTTCTCATCTGTAGATAAAGCGACATTGGAAGCGGCGTCATCCAATGCTATTTTGCCAAGTACTTTGCTTGTGCTGTCGAATATCCAAATGCCACCCGGACCGCTGGCATAAACGATTCCTTTGCTGTCTATTTTAAGCCCATCAGGTAATCCCTTTAATCCCTCTCGTTCATTCGTTGCGCTGTAAAATAATTTTGGCGTTACGACAGTATCCGCCAAATCCAATATATACCAATCCGCAGCATTAGGATCGGAATTACCGATCAATAGCTTCTGTTCATCCGGGAAAAATGCGATACCATTGGGTTTACTAATCTGATCGGTCAACAATATAATCTCGCCATTTTGTTTTACTTTATATACTCCGTTAAAAGGTATTTCTTTTTCAGGATCATCATCTCCCTGCGTTGGCAATCCGTAAGGCGGATCGGTGAAAAATAATTCACCAGCTTTATTGTAAACGGCGTCATTCGGACTACTGAGACGTTTACCATCATATTTATCGGCTAATGTTTCAAACGTAGCCTGAGGCTGCTGCAAGGGTGCATCCATTCGGGCAACTTGGCGGTTACCATGTTGGCATAACACCAAGTTTCCCGCCTTATCTAGTAATAAACCATTGCTACCGGGCTCTTTACGTCGGTTCGGCTCATCACCCGTATCGCCACTAGGTTTTAAATAAACTTCACTTCCCTTTTCGGCTGTCCATTTGTAAATGGTATTCGTGGGCACATCTGAGAATAAGAGCATTTGTTCGCTTTCCACCCATAGTGGCCCTTCATTCCATTCAAAGCCCTCGGCAATAATTTCTGCCGTCTCGGAGCTGTCGATAATAGCATCTAAAGCTACGTCATAGCGTACTACGCTACCGGTCGTATCGTATGTCATTTGTTCAGATTGTTGAGGATTATTACAGGAAAATGTCGTCAGTAAAATGCAGGGTATATAGGTGAACTTGACTGTAGAGATATCTTTTATGTATTGTTTTATTTCCATTTCTATGATTTCGTTGACGGTCTAAATTACAAAAAATATGAAGAAATAATAATGCAACTATGTTTCATTTGTTGTTTGTAATGTTTAATTTTGCAACAAAGTTTAATTTAGTGAAACATCTTTTATTCATTTTCTTTATTTATTTACCATGGACTGTTATGGCGCAAGAGGGTGGGGAGATCGATACCGTCGAGATAACTGGTACACGAGCCGCTCTGGAAGCACGCCGTTCCGTACATAATGTCAACGTGATCGAAGCAAACCGTATCCGCGCACAAGGTGCCGTTAACCTCACGGATCTGTTGGCGTCGCAAATGAATGTGCGGATAGTCAACGATAATGTAAACGGAGCCAATATTATGGTGCAGGGGCTTTCAGGACAAAATGTAAAAATTTTGCTGGATGGAATTCCCATTATAGCTGGAGAGAGTAACGAGCTGGATTTGAACCAGCTGAACCTTAACCACGCCGCCCGGGTGGAATTTGTGGAAAATGCGATGGCCGTGCAGTATGGTAGCAACGCCACTGCCGGAATCATCAACATCGTCACGAAAACGGCAGACGGCTTAGAGTCGATAGAGGGAAACCTTTCGGCATTTTATGAAAGCGTTGGAAAATACAACGTTGACGGTCTATTGGGTCTACGATTCCGCGACGACAGCCGTATGTCCGTCGCGTTAAGTAGAAACCAGTTCGAAGGTTTTTCATCGGTACGCCGTCCCCGTAGTAAGCTTTGGAACCCTTCGTTACAGTATTTCGGAAACTTCCGTTATACAAAACCACTCGGAAAGCTACAGTTAGGTCTAGCGCATAACCAGTTTTATGAGAATCAGATAAATAAGGGAGACCCGGATCCGGGTTATCTATATCGAACGACCAACGATGTCGAATTTATAACCAACCGATTTAACTCTGTTGTAACGCTTTCCGGAGAAGTGTTTAACAAATTCCGGATTGATGTGATGAACAGCTACCAACATTATAGTCGGGATAATCACGAGTACTTGATAAACTTGGCGGACGAAACGCGTAAAGAACTGAACGTAACGGATACTTGGTTTGGTAGTTATGCGTTTCGAGGAAATGCGGACTATCGACCTAATGAGGGACGAATAGCCTATTTGATGGGATATGACGTCAATCTAAATCGTTCCAAGGGATGGAATATCGATCCACTTGGTTCTGCTATCGATGATTATGGCGTGTATGGCGGTGTTGGATATTATGTAATGCCGTCGCTGTATGTACAGGGAGCGCTTCGTTGGATGCACAACTCGAAATTTAGTGCAGACAGTATCAATTTTCTTGGGATGGAATTACCCATCGTGCCTTCCATCAATATCAAATATGATATTGCGGATGTCGCAACCGTTCGCCTAGCCTATACCAAATCGTTCCGGGCACCTGGTTTACGCGAACTGTACTGGGATTTTCAAGACGCTAATCATAGTGTTAACGGTAATCCGGATCTGAAACCCGAATTGGCAGATAACGTGACGGCCTCCGCAACTTTTGCTTGGCAGCGCGGTCGTCATCGATTTGGCATATCGCCTATGTTCTACTACAATTACATCCAAGAAAAAATCGAGTTTGTGGACAAAGACCGATCAACGTTGCCGCCTGCCCGGCAGTATGTGAATGTGGCGATGATTTACCAGAATATTGCGCGTTTTCGGACTTACGGCGGGAACATCGGCTTCACTTATAGTTATAATAATCGATTTACGGTACGCCCTGCTATCGGTATGCTGATGCGCTCGGGTAGTAATTCGCACCATACGGTTTATCGAACACCCGAAGCCAATGCGACGGTCACGTACGCAGATAAATGGTCGAATATTGCGTTTTCCCTTTTCTACAAATATAACGGGCGGCTTTCCCGCTTCGGGCTTGATCGTGATGGTGAATTGCAGGATCGTATTCAAGAGGATTATCACCTGTTGGATTTCAGTATGGCGAGAAGTTTCGCTACGAAATGGTTCGCCACGGTTGGCGTTAAGAATATCGCCGGGGTAACAGAGGTGGAACAGACCACCAGAGGTGGTGTCAACAATACCGATTATAGTCCGCAGTTGCCTGTAGGGCAGGGCAGGCAGGCATTTTTTCGGATAACAAGACAACTGTAAAGTGAAATATTTTCAAGAAGAAATAAATTAAAAAAATAGAAATTATGAACGTAAACAAACTAAAAAGAGGAGCAATTGCCCTTCTTATCTTGGCAGCGATCACATCCTGCAAAAAGGATGACCCATTTACCCCGCTGGAACCCATCGAAGGTACGATCGTGGCAGAGGTAGGCGAGGAATTACGAAACCAGATTTATCTAGACCTCAGCGAAGGAAAAACGACTACCATCCCTGTAAACTCTTGGGATATAGCCTTTCAGAGCGAAGGTGGCTTTGCGGTGAAAGTAAATTCAGCCAAGAAATCCGGCGTATGGAACACCGGACAGACTAACTTTAACGCGGTTACGGCACCTTCGACGACGCCAGGCGCATTTAAATTTGATAACGCAGCAGATGAGTTGGGAGGTACGGCGATCGGCTCATGGGGAAACAATAGTGTGTCCGAAAAAACAGTGTATGTCATCGATCTCGGACTGAACCCGCCTTCGTCGACGACCGGCATTGGCTATAAGAAATTCATCATTGAGGGGCTTACTAATAATACCTATACAGTACGGTATGCCAACTTGGACGGTACCGGAGAGAGAACGGTTGAAATTCCGTTAAATAAAAATAAAAACTACACCTTTTACTCCTTCCAAACAAACGCGGTAGTGGAAATCGAACCCGATAAAGGAAAGTGGGATCTTCTGATCACAGGCTACACCCGTCCGGGAGGAGGGCCGCCGCCATTTAGTTTTGTTGTCGGTGTAGGCGCAATGGTCAATACGTATGGTGGTGTTCGGGTAGCTTTGGATAATCCGGGTGCACATTTGGAGGATACCGATAATCCCGAAGCGCCTGTTAACACTTTCCCATCGTCCAACAGCCGCTACGACGACATCACGGTTGCCGATTACACAGCGCTAGCCCCTTTAGACTATCAACTGGCAATTGGATCGGGTTGGTATCAGATTCTTCAACCACATCGTGACGGTAATTATAAAGTGTACGACTGGAAAACCTATATCGTCAAAGATGTGGATGGCCGGTATTTTAAAATGAGATTTATTGCCTACAAAGGTGGCCCCAATATCACCACCGGGTATCCAACCTTTGAGTACAAAGAGATTCAGTAATGCTAACGATGAAGCAATTTTTCAAAAAGCACAAACGGAAACTTCGGTGGATATTACCCTTGCTAGCCGTGGTTTTCACCTTGTATTTTCTGTATGCCAGATTTTTAGCACCAACCGCTATTGCATTTGTCCATTTCCCGGAATTCAGATTATCGGCTATTAGCAAGGCAAATGATAACCCGTTCATCCGAACCACCATATTATCGGAAGACGATCTAGATAAGGCGGGGAGATACAGTGCTGTTTTTATTTTCGGTCGTGGTTTTCATTTAGACGAGAGCCAACAACAACATTTGTTACGGGCAAGCAAAAAGGGGGTACCTATTTTTGTCGAGGGAGCCACCAATCCGGCGATGGATTTCACCAACCTGACCGGGGATAGATTGGAAGCTGTAAAAGGGTACCTAAATTACGGCGGCCTGCAAAATAACAAAAGCCTGCTTAATTATGCACGCAAGGTATTTGATGGGAAATCGCTGTTCACGGATGCCATCCTACCGCCCGAAGAAATAGACCGTGACGTACTGTTTCACATCGACGAGGCACTTACCTTCAAAAGCTTGGAAGCCTTTGAAGAATATGGGAAACAACAGGGTTTTATCAAGGAGCGTGCGCCTATAGTCGCACTGCTGACATCCGTTCCGGGGCCTTTCAATGCCAACCGCGACCACCTCAATAGCCTGATCACGGCTATGCATCACAAAGGTCTTAATGTATATCCGATTGCAGCATACGCCAGCCGTGCCAAATGGCTCAAGCAGTTGAAACCCGATTTGGTCGTAGCTATGCCACACGGTCGTTTCAGCCTGGGTGGAGCAGATAGTACCGTAGCTTGGCTACAGGAAAATAATACACCTGTACTGACGCCGCTGAGTGTCTTTGAACCGTACGACAAATGGCATGAAGATCCCCGTGGGATGACGGGAGGAATACTCAATATGTCCGTCACACTACCGGAGATTGATGGTGCCGTGGCGCCCTATGCTGTCATTGCGCAATACAGAGATGAAAACGGCTATCTGGCTTTTAAGGCGATTCCAGACCGATTGGAAAAGTTTGCCGATATGGTCGAAAAACAGATTGCGCTAAAACAGAAACCCAACAGGGATAAGAAAATAGCCATCTATTATTTTAAAGGTCCGGGCAAAAATGCGATGGTCGCTGCCAATTTGGAAGTCGTCAACAGCTTATACAATGTGCTCACACGGTTGAAAGCAGAAGGTTATCGGGTAGAAGAACTTCCAACGTCGGCAAAAGGGCTCGAAACGCTTATTCAGCAGAACGGTTCCGTACTAGGGCCGTACGCAGAAGGAAGTATGCAGGCATTTTTTGAAAAGGGAAAACCTGCACTCGTACCTGCTGCCGAGTACGAGAAATGGGCAAAAAAAGATTTAAGTCCACAACGTTGGCAAAGCGTAATCGACCGTTATGGGCCGGCACCGGGCGAATACATGGCGATGCGTAAGGGGGATACAGATTATGTGGCTGTCGCACGTATCCAATTAGGCAACGTTGTGCTGTTGCCACAGCCTATGGCGGGTATAGGGGATGACACGTTTAAAATGGTGCATGGCACAGACGAAGCGCCACCGCATACCTACATTGCCAGTTATCTTTGGTCTCGCCACGCATTTAACGCAGATGCTGTTATGCATTTCGGCACGCATGGAAGCCTGGAATTTACGCCTGGTAAGGAAATCGCGTTATCCAGTAATGACTGGCCGGATATGCTGATTGGCAATACGCCGCATTTCTACGTTTATACCATCTCCAATGTCGGCGAAGGGATGATCGCAAAGCGACGTACATACGCCACGCTCTTTAGCTACCTTACACCGCCTTTTATGAAAGGGGAAACGTACAATGAGCTGGCCGCATTGGAGCAGACGCTGCATAAATTTACCGCTTTAGAAGATCCGGCAGTGCAACATGCCTATGCAAAGTCTATATCAGATCGTGCACGAAAAATGGGTCTGTACAACGATATGCAGATAGCGGACAGTACGCGTGATCTTTCCGTGCAAGAAGTAAACCGTCTGGCGGAGCTCGTAGAAGAAATCGGCTCTGAAAAGGTGACTTCGGGTCTTTATACGCTGGGCGTGCCCTATACGGCGGAACAGCTAGATGCCACCGTACGTTTGATGGCAATCGATCCGATTGCGTATGGGCTGGCTAAACTCGGTGTACTTAAAGGTGCGATTCCTGCGGAACGATTAGAACAGAAGACATTTGTGAATACCAACTATACCAAGCGTGCAGAGGGAATTATAAAAGACTGGCAACAAGGTCGAAAAATTGCTTTATCGAATCTTGTTTCATCGGCGGATATGGTCCGGGCAGCTGCTTGGAAAGAACGACAAGCGGCACAGACAACACAAAGGAGACAGCGGCGTGGGCAAGGTGGCCCTCCTCCGGAGGTTGCTGCGGCATTAGCCAATGCGCAAAAGCCGGCAAAACCGCATGATCAAAAGGAAGCTGACTTTGCCGATGCTGTCAACCGTATAGAAACAGCGGTCAATTATTTAGATAGGTATCGCGAAGCCTTAAGCAGCAGTACCGAAAAAGAGCTGCAGGCTATCGTAAACGGACTAGGGGGAGGATATACACCACCGTCGTCCGGTGGCGACCCAATCGTTAATCCACAGAGTGTACCATCAGGGCGTAATCTATATTCCATCGATGCGGAGAAAACCCCATCGGCAGAAGCCTGGGAAGTGGGCAAGATGCAAGTTCGTTCGATGTTGGAGAAACATCAAGAGGCAAATCACGGTGAATACCCCAAAAAAGTAGCATTCACTTTGTGGGCGGGCGATTTTATCCATACCGAAGGGGCCATGCTGGCACAGATTTTTTATCTGTTGGGCATAGAACCTGTAAGGGATGCATTTGGTCGTGTGGCCGACGTGCGGTTGATGTCCGTTTCGGAACTTGGTCGTCCACGGGTGGATGTCGTCGTGCAAACTTCCGGTCAGTTGCGAGACCTCGCTGCGTCGCGTCTGGAACTGATTAATAAGGCAGTAGCGATGGCAGCGGCCGCCGATGATGAGGATAATCCGGTAAAGGCGGGTGCCAACCTAACGGAAAAGTTATTGAAAGAAAAAGGATTTTCCCCACGTGAAGCCAGGGAACTGGCAACACTACGTGTTTTCGGCGGTGTCAATGGCAGTTACGGTACCGGCATAACGGGAATGGTGGAAAAGGGCGATAGTTGGGAAGACCGCAGTGAAATTGCACAAACCTACTTAAATAACATGGGCGCCCTGTACAACGATGACAAGCACTGGGCTGATTTTAAAGAAGGGGTGTTTGAAGCTGCCCTGCAAAATACCGATGTGGTTATCCACCCACGTTCATCCAATACATGGGGTGCATTAAGTCTTGACCATGTGTATGAATTTGCCGGTGGGCTTAACATCGCCGTGCAAGAAGTGACGGGTAATGATCCGGCAGTGTACTTCAGTGATTCCCGTAATCCGTCCAACCCACGGGTACAGGAGTTAAAAGAAGCGATTTGGGTGGAGGCACGCAGTACGTTGCTCAACCCCAAATATGTCGGTGAATTGCTGCAAGGTAGTGCGTCTTCTGCGGAAGTGTTTGCAGAAACATTCCGCAATACGTACAGTTGGAACGTCATGAAGCCCGATGCGATAGATGCTGAACTTTGGAACCAGTTGCATGAAACGTATGTGCAGGACAAACTGCAATTAGGGGTGAAAACATTTTTTGACCGCGAAAAC
Organism: Sphingobacterium chuzhouense; assembly: GCF_014692525.1. Taxonomy (GTDB): domain Bacteria; phylum Bacteroidota; class Bacteroidia; order Sphingobacteriales; family Sphingobacteriaceae; genus Sphingobacterium; species Sphingobacterium chuzhouense. Next base: position 241,076 of record NZ_JACNYL010000002.1, on the reverse strand, counting down.
CCGTATGCGTTGCAGGAGCTGACGGCAGTCATGTTGGAAACAGTACGCAAAGGTCTTTGGCAACCTACCGGCCAACAATTAAAGGAAATAACAGACCTACATGTAGCGGAGATGAAGGATCATGGAGCGGGTTGCTCGGGATTTGTATGTGGTAATGCCGCGTTAAATAGATTTATCGCCGATAAGTTGCAGGGAAGCGATCGTACCGATTACGAGACGAGCTTGAAGGAAGCAAAAGAAATCCCGTCAAGCTCCGGTAGCGATAATGCCGATAACCAGGCTACTGTATTGAAAAAGGTAGATGAACAAACAGCCGATAAACGAAGTCAGGGAGATAAGCAAAGTAACATAGCCTCTGGCACGAAGTGGGTATTGGTTGCTGTAGTATTGTTAACGTTATTGGTACTGCTGATAGGGTATATCCGAAAAAAGAACAACGCTGAAAGATGATTTTTGAACTGTTGCTGCTGATTTTGATATGGAGTATGCTAAATACCATACTCCAATATGCGGATAATGTCTCTTTTTGGCCCTTAGCGGGCCTAACGTTAGCATCTACCGTATTTTGCTATGCGCTATATCCCACGGCTATCGAACAGAGTGTTCCGGTGTTAAAAAAACTACCCGAAGATCCACTTTGGTTACAGCGTATAGCGGTGTTCATCTTGGCGGAATTGCTGTTACGTTGGCTCATCGTGAACACCTCACTTCGGGCAGTATTGGGATATCCGGTCAAGAAATGGTGGCGTTGGCTACGGTACATTCCCATGCCCGGTTTGCCCGCTGCACTTTTTCTATTCCAGGTCTTACTCTTTTATGCGGACACGAATATAGCATTTGAGACATTGGCAATAGGATATGCAGTGGGTATCGCCATCGGGCTCGTATTATGTGGAGCGGCATTGCGTTGGTTGCTGCCTAATCGTGAACAACGATTGGAGTTAGCACAGGTGTTACTCATCATTACAGCAATCACTACCTGTATGCTGTCGGTCAACGTACAGTTTGATCAGTTGGGTGACACGGCTGATAAACTGGCAGATTATCGTCCGTTTGCCCTGTTAGTGATACTGGTGCTTATCGTAGGAGCATTGGGATATATAGGATCAATCGTTAGCATTAGAATAAAAAGAAATGGATTTTTTAAATAAACTGATTTATTGGATTTCCACCGGTTTTCTTGTACCAACGGTACTGTTACTGGTGTTTTTGTTTTTTCGAGCCCTGTTGTTGATTGGCTCATTTTATGGTTTCTATATGAACCGATTAAAAACGCGTCGTCGTATCGTTCCGTTAATTACCGGTTTAAATGGAGATAATGTACGGGAATTGGCGACGGATGGGTTACCTGCATCGTCTTTTAAAGAGGCGCTTTACCGAATTGTTGAAAACGCCCCATCGGAAGTCATCCGGGAAAAAGTCCTGACCGATTATGAGTTGCTTACACAGAAAGAACTCGATCTCGCGCGAACGCTTTCCAAAGTGGGACCTATTCTCGGGTTGATCGGTACGCTTATACCGATACAGCCGGCGCTTGTAGGGTTGAGTAACGGCGACCTGACGTCTATTGCTAAAAATATGCAGGAGGGGTTTGCTTCGACGATTATTGGTCTTATCATTGGCGGAGTCGGCTTTATCATACTCCAAATAAAACAACGCTGGTACAACGAAGATCTTGCGGATTTGGAATTTATTCACGAATTAATCAGTGAGAAACGATGAGGAACAAGAGAAGAAAGAGACGTTTTAGACGGACAGATGATGAAGCATTGGATCCTATCGCTGCTGTAGCAAACCTGTTTGATTTTTCCCTCGTATTTGCTGTAGCACTGATGGTGGCATTGGTAACCCGCTATGGAATGTCCGAAATATTGAGCCAGGAGGATTTCAGCATGATAAAGAATCCCGGTAAGGATAATATGGAAATCATCACTAAAAAAGGTGATAAAGTAGAAAAATACCGTGCCGATAGTAATGAAGAAGCTGGGGGAAGCAAAGGGAAAAAGATTGGTACAGCTTATCAACTGGACAACGGTGAAATTATTTATATACCGGATTAGAAAATTGTGCCAAAAATTAGTTTTTCTTGTTCTAAAACTGTCATCCTGTCCTAAAAAAGACAAATGGAATACTCCTTGATAAAGCTGTTACTGATTTTTTATAGACAAAAACTAAAAGATATATGCAAGAAAAAGGTAGTATTTCGATCCATACCGAGAATATTTTTCCGGTGATCAAAAAGTTTCTTTATTCGGATAATGAAATCTTTTTACGGGAGTTGGTCTCCAACGCTGTGGATGCGTCTCAAAAGATAAAGAGATTATCTTCTTTGGGACAGTTTCAAGGTACACTTGGTGATCTGACTGTAGACGTGAAGTTTGACGAAAATGCAAAAACGATTACTATTTCCGACCGTGGTATCGGGATGACGGCAGAGGAAATTAAAAAATACATCAACCAGATAGCATTTTCGGGTGCTACGGAGTTTATGGAGAAATTTAAAGAAGCAAACGATGCCAACGAGATTATCGGTCGTTTTGGTCTCGGCTTCTATTCCGCTTTTATGGTAGCAGATAAAGTGGAAATTCAATCTTTGTCATACCAAGATGGAGCTGTTCCGGCACACTGGACTTGTGACGGAAGTACTTCTTACGAGATCAGTGAAGGTACGCGCACCGAACGTGGTACTGATGTCATTCTCCATATCAATGAAGAATCGCAAGAGTTTTTGAACGAAGGCCGTTTAAGCGAGATTTTGAATAAATATGCGCGCTTCTTACCTGTTCCTGTACGGTTTGGAACAAAAACAGAATCGGAACCCGATGGGGAAGACGAAGAAGGTAAGCCAAAATATAAATCGATAGAAGTTGATAATATTATCAATAATACAACACCGGCATGGACGAAAGCACCATCGGAGTTAAAAGATGAAGATTATTTAGCCTTCTATCGCGAGCTGTATCCTTATTCGATGGACGAACCTTTGTTCTGGATTCATCTTAATGTTGACTATCCATTTAACTTAACGGGTATTCTGTATTTCCCGAAAGTAAAGAACGAAATGGACATTCAGCGGAATAAAATTCAGTTGTATTCCCGCCAGGTATTCATTACCGACGAGGTGAAAGACATCGTACCGGAATTTCTGATGTTGCTGCAAGGTGTTATCGACTCACCAGATATTCCATTGAACGTATCGCGTTCTTTCCTACAGGCAGATAGCAACGTGAAGAAGATTAACAATTACATCACGAAGAAAGTTGCCGATAAACTGAATGAGATATTTAAAGCTGACCGTAAAAACTTTGAACAGAAATGGAACGATATAGCGCTCTTTATCAAATACGGTATGCTGAGCGATGAAAAGTTTGCTGAAAAAGCTAACGATTTCTGTCTGTTGTCTAATATGGACAAAGAGAGCTTTACGCTGAAAGAATACTACGAAAAAGTAAAAGACATTCAAGTCGATAAAGATGGGAATATTGTGTACTTATATACTAATGATCCATCACAACAGGATGGCTTTATCGCTTCGGTGAAAGAGAAAGGTTACGATGTATTGGTACTGGATGGTCAATTGGACAACCATTTCGTGGGATATTTGGAACAAAAAGGCGGCGAAAAAATCCAGGCAAAACGTGTAGATGCGGATGTTGTTGACAAATTGATTCAGAAAGAGGAAACACAGACGTTATCCTTATCGGAAGAAGAATCTAAGAAAGCATCCGATATTTTTGAGAAAGCGATTTCCAGAGCCGACATGAAAGTGGAAGTTGATGCCCTACACACGGACGGCCTCCCGGTTTCGGTTACGGAAGACGAGTTTATGCGCCGGATGAAAGACATGGCAAAAACAGGAGGAGGCATGGGCTTCTACGGCACATTGCCTGATAATTATAAAGTGACCGTCAATGGAAACCACCCGTTGATAAAACGAATTTTGGAAAGTTCCGAAGAGGAGGGAACACAACTCGCGAAACAGGCTTTTGATTTAGCCTTATTATCTCGTGGTTTGTTAAAAGGTGCGGATTTGACATCCTTTATCAAACGTAGCGTTGGGATGATTTAATAATATATGGGTTGGCCGTTGGTCAACCCATTATTATTTCAGCTTGTCCTTTCTATATGCCGTTGGCGTAATACCAAATTGTTTTTTGAAAGCTGCAGCGAAATAGGCCGCTGAGGAAAAACCTACTTTTTCAGCCACTTCATTGATATGCAGCCCTTCCAGTAAAAGGTGTTTGGATTTGGTTAAACGACGTTGGAGAAGGTATTCATTTACACTACTGTTCAATAGGGTCTTGGTTTTGCGGTACAGCTGTACGCGGGAGATATTCAGCGAATGTGCAATATCTTCTACACTGAGTGATTTTTTTCCGATATGTTCCTCGATAACCATATCTAAACTTTGCATAAACCGCTTATCCTGTGCAGTATGTTGTTTTATATCCGTTGCCGTTTCTCCCGGCTCTAAAATGCTGGTGTAATGATCTTTCAGTTGTCGACGGGAAGTAAGGAGGTTGGTTATCACGGCTTTTAAATGGTCGACATTAAAAGGTTTGGTAAGGTATGCATCTGCCATCAGGCGCATTCCCTCAATTTTATCTTCTTCCGTATCCAACGCGCTCAGCAATAGTACCGGGGTTTTATTAAACTGTGGGCTGTTTTTGATCATTTTTAAGAGATCTAAACCACTTCCATCGGGCAACATGATGTCACTCACAATTAGATCCGGGTAACTTTGTTCCATTTTTGCAATAGCGTCCAAATAGCTTTTGGCAAATAGCAGGTTATATTCCTTTTCGAGAATATCCTTCAAGAACAGACGGATATCCGGATGGTCATCAACAACCAGAATATTAGCCGCTTTACTGGAATAAAAAGAAACGGTTTCCTCGTTAAGCTCCTCTATATTTAAGATGTGCTCCTCACGTTCTGTTTGCCGTGTAGAAGTATGGTCTAACAAACCTTTCTTTTCGTCTTCTGATAAATGTAAATGTCCCGTAGGCAAACGTAACGTAAACGACGAGCCGACCCCTTTTTTACTACTAACGGTCACTTGTCCGTGATGAAGTTCAACAATCTCCTTTACATAGGCCAAACCAATACCCGAACCAGAAAGATGCTGTTCACCTTGATAAAAATTGTCAAAGATATAGTCCATGTCCGTAACGGATATCCCACTTCCGTTATCGACTACCCGGATGTATAAATGATCCCCAAAGGTATTTTCTTCTACAACGACACTAATCTTTCCCCCTGTTGCCGTGAATTTAAATGCGTTTGATAACAGGTTGGAAAGTGCCTGTTCCATTAGATACTCATCAATCCAGATTTCTTTGAGTGGTGTTTTGCTGATATAGCTTAACGATATACGTTTTTTTTGCGATAAGGATTTAAAACTTGCCAATACCTGCTGAACAAACGCGTCAATCTGTACAGGAGCAGCCTTTAACTTTCTTTTGGCCTTGTCAATGCGGTGAATGTCAATCAGATCGATAACGAGGTTTTGGAGTTTCTTTGCATTCCGTTTTATACGTGCCAGTTGGTCTGCACCTTCAGAAGATAAATTTTTCTCTTTCTCCAATTCCTCCATAGGAGCAAGGATAAGCGTAAGCGGTGTCTTAAATTCGTGGGATACATTCGTGAAAAACTTGCTTTGCGCTTCGGAAGCAGTTCGTATCTGTTCATTCATCTCCACAATTTGCTGCTGTTGGGAAAGTATCTCCTCGTTTTGTTTTTCAAGATGCTTATTTTTCTCCCAGTTGCTTTTGATAACGATAATTGAAATCCCCCCGAATACCACCGCCAGTACCAAGCTTGTTATCAAGACATTCAATGTCGTCTGTTGGTTTCGGTATATTTTATTTTGTTCGACGATAAGCTCTTGCCGTTTGTCTATATCCTCTTGTTGTTCCTGTATTTTGTTAGATTGCAGCATCATGAGTCCTGCGTTATCTTGATTGATGACAACTGTTCCCAGGATATTATCCCGTTTATAGGGTTTGCGTTGCAAAATAGCCATTGCAGTGCGAATAGCCTCCGTGCCACCAGTAGGATAGAGCATGGAAGCGAACAACGTTCCGTTGACAATTTCCGATAATCCATTGCCTTCGCCAGGAAGAGCATCAATACCGATAACCCTTTTATAGTTTTCCCCCGCTTCCCGGAGTGCTTGGATGACACCAAAAGCCATCTGGTCATTAAAAGCCAGGATAATATCTTGCTCAAGAAGTTGTTCAATATGCTGTTTGGATTGTTCATAAGCAGTATGTCTTTCCCAGTCACTTTGTATTTCAACACCCAGACGAACATTGCCTGCACTATCTAACGCATCGAGTAATCCTTTCTTCCTTTCAATAGATGCCGATGTACCTTTCAGCCCTGTGACGATACCTATTTGTCCCTGTCCGTTGAGTGTGTGCGCCATAAACTGTCCAGCTAGTTTACCAATCGCAAGATTATCTGCCCCAACATACGCGTTGTATAAACCGGAGGATGTTTTGCGGTCGGTGACAATTACCGGAATATTTTTTTGAAAAACGGAATCGACAATCGGCGTCAATGGTTCGGCTTCATTGGGCGACACAATGAGTAGATCGATATCTTGTTCGAGTACCTCTTTTATTTGCTGTATTTGCTTTTGGTTATCTCCACCGGCGTCACGGTAGATAAATTCGATATCCGGATAGAAAGAGAGCTCCCTTTTCATCTCATCCAACATGGTTTCCCGCCAAGCGTCATCACCGATACATTGTGAAAAAGCGATGGTAAACTGCGTATTATTTCCACTCGGCTGACAGGCATGACAGCATAGAAGCATCACGAAAGCAAAAAAAATGTAAAACCTTGACATCCCCTGTTTTGAATTTTCTTGACAAGATACATCTTTTTGTTTTTTCCTAACAGAACAACAAAGCTTAGTGTTTAAAATACACATTTTATCGACTGTTTCGATAGGTAACATCATCTAAAGAAATGGTACAAAATTCATATCCTCAAATATTTATTAAAATTTTAATTCATTGATACATAATAGTTTGATCAATTATTATCGTTGATACAAATTTGATATAATTAAGTTAGCCATTATTTAAGCAGAGATGAAGTTCATGTTAATTTTGGATTAATCAGTTGTAAATAAAGTAACATGAACAAAAACACAGTTTTGGCCTGGTCATTCGTAGTGGCGTTAGGCGGATTTTTATTCGGCTTTGATACGGCCGTTATCTCGGGCGCAGAAAAAGCCGTTCAGATATTTTGGTCGCTCAGCGAATTTCAACACGGGCTGACGATGGCAATAGCCTTAATAGGCACGGTTGCCGGTGCGGCAATGGGCGCTTACCCTTCTGATAAATTGGGTCGTAAAACCACCTTATTTCTCGTAGCAGCACTTTATTTTTTCTCAGCGATTGGGACTGCTTTAGCACAAGATTGGAATACCTTTATCCTTTTCCGTTTTTTAGGCGGTATTGGAGTAGGCGTATCGTCCGTAACCGCACCCATATACATATCAGAGATTTCTCCAGCCAAATCGCGAGGGAAATTGGTGGGATTATTTCAGTTCAACGTAGTGTTAGGAATATTGGTTGCATACCTGTCCAATTATTTTATAGGACAAGGAGGAGAAGAGTCGTGGCGTTGGATGCTTGGCGTACAAGCTTTTCCATCCCTCATTTTCTTTATTTTGATCTTTTTTGTACCAGAAAGCCCACGTTGGCTTCTATTACACCGTGGAAAAAAAGAAGAAGCTACGGCTATTATGCAGAAGGTAAGCGGAGAGCAGGCAGATAACGATATCGAATTAATATTGAAAAACCAGCAAGAGAGCCAAGGTAAAGGAGAAGGCCGTTTGTTTTCGAAAGCTAATCGTTTTCCGGTAATATTAGCGATTCTATTCGCCGTATTCAATCAAGTATCAGGCATTAATGCGATTATTTATTATGCACCGCGTGTATTCGAGATGGCAGGTTTGGGTGCGCAAAGCTCGTTGTTATCTACGGTAGGCATAGGTTTGGTTAACTTTATCTTTACGTTAATAGCCATCAACTTTATTGATAAGGTCGGCCGACGTAAGCTGATGTTCATTGGCTCCATCGGATTAATCGTGTCACTATCGTTGGTATCTTATGCCTTTTTTTCCGGTAATACAGAAGGTATTGCTGTCACCCTTTATCTCATGTTTTTTATTGCCTTTTTTGCCTTCTCACAAGGAGCCGTTATCTGGGTATTTATCTCTGAGATTTTTCCGAACGATGTTCGGGCAAAAGGGCAAACCCTTGGCAGTTTAACCCACTGGGTAATGGCGGCTATTATCACATTCAGCTTTCCTGCACTTACTGAATTATTGGGTGGGGGATATACGTTTATGATTTTTGCTGGATGTATGGTTTTACAGCTCGTATATGTTTGGAAATTGATGCCCGAAACCAAAGGGAAATCGCTTGAGGATATGGGAGATGCGATGCCATTACATTAATTGGATGCAATTATTCTGTTATGCTAAGCATGACAGAGAAGAATTAATCACGTTAAAACAATGAAGAACGAAATATTAAATATCAGCGGTGTTTGTTTCGGAGAAGTGCTTTGGGACAATCTACCTTCTGGACGAAAATTAGGAGGTGCACCACTCAATGTCGCGTATCACCTAAATAAGCTAGGTATTCATACGGATATGCTGACGCGTGTAGGCGAGGATAAAGACGGAGAGGATATTATGACGCTATGTGCCGAATTGGCTATACCCTTAACGCTTTTCCAGAAAAATAATAAATATCCAACATCGACAGTAGAAGTCCATATCGATGAAAACAAGGATGTACGTTACGAAATCGTGTTTCCTGTTGCCTGGGATTATATTACGTTAGGCGAAAAAGAAATAGAAACGGTAAGCCAAGCAGATTTTTTTGTATTCGGTAGCTTGTCTACACGTAATAATGACAGTTACCAAACGCTTCAAACCTTAATACACGTAGCGAATTACAAAGTGTTGGATGTCAACTTGCGCGCACCGCATTATACGAAGGAACGCATCTTTGAATTACTCTATTATGCTGATCTGGTGAAGATGAACGAAGAGGAGTTGGGTTTTGTAGCAACTTGGTTGGAGTTGCCAGATACCGATACGGATGCCGCAAAAGCGGAAGCCGTCATGACCACCTTTAACATCAATGAGCTTATCGTAACCTATGGAGCGAAAGGCGCTATCTATCATTCTTGGTTGGGAAAATTCTCCTACCATTTTCCAGCATTAAGAGTTGAAGTGAAAGATACTATTGGTAGTGGTGATTCTTTTCTGGCAGCATTTCTGTCGCAGCGTTGCCGCGAGGATAAACAGGCAACACCGGAAGAAATGTTGGAGTTTGCCACAACGTTAAGCGCCTTTGTTACGCAGAGTACGGGAGCATGTCCGAGTTACGACGCGCCTACTATCAATAGGTTTGTATGGTTAAATTCTTTAGATAACACCAAATATTAAACACGCTAATAAACAATAAACTTAAATATTTTATTCATTAACAAGCAACCGATTATATGTTTACAAGAAAGAAAGCAATCCTGCTTTTGTACATGGTTCTTTTTTCTGTTGCCAGCTTTGCACAGCAGGTAACACTTCAAGGAAGAGTGACAGATAGCAGTACAGAAGTGCCCATAGTGGGCGCATCTTTAGTGGTCAGAGGAACGGAGCAGGCGACACAGACAAATGAAAAAGGAGAATTCACGTTGGTGTTACCAAACGATAATGTTTCCCTCGAAGTATCCTATGTAGGATACGAGTCGCAGACCATTGCCACAGGAACCGCAAGATTTATGGAGATTCGTTTGGTCAGTGTAGAGCAGGGACTAGAAGAAGTCGTGGTTACGGGCTATCAGACCGAACGCAAGAAGGATCTGACCGGAGCAGTGCACATTGCCGATGTAGACGAAATGAAAAAACAGACGGTGGCAAATCCCATGAAAGCCCTTCAAGGACAAGTACCGGGCATGTTGGTTACCGGAAACGGTGCTCCAAGTTCGCCAACTACCATCCGTATTCGTGGTATTGGTACACTGAACAACAACGATCCATTATATATCATAGATGGTGTTCCGACAAAAGCTGGTATGCACGAACTAAATCAAGCAGATATCGAATCCATCCAAGTATTGAAAGATGCGTCTTCAGCCAGTATCTATGGCTCGAGAGCAGCAAACGGTGTGATTATTATCACGACAAAACGTGGTAAACAAGGTGGAGTACAGGTGTCCGCGAACGCTTTTGGGGCTATATCTTCCTATGTAAACCGCGTAAAAATGCTAGATACCGAGGGATATGGGCAAGTACAGTGGCGGGCGTATGTCAATAGTGGTTTTGATCCGAATACCAATACCATTGGCTATGATTACGATTGGAACATAGATCCAAACACCACGCAGCCGGTTCTTCATAAAATGTACGTTCCAAATTATCTGGATGCGGCGCAAACCATGAAATCCGCAAATACCGATTGGTTTGATGAGATTTCACAAACAGGTGTAGTGCAGAACTACGATGTACAGCTATCAAACGGAACAGAAAACGGAAGCTATTTATTTTCATTGGGATATTATGATAATAAGGGCGTGATTCGTACCAACGGTTTTGATCGCATTTCGGCGCGTCTGAACTCCGATTATAAGCTCTTTCAAGGGAAAGTGACCATCGGGCAAAACCTGAGCCTTACCAAAACGAGTGAGGTGAGCAATACGCCGATATACAATGCATTTGTAGGTTTACCCATTATTCCGGTCCGTACAGTGGACGGACGAGGATGGGGTGGTCCTGTTGCCGGCATGAACGATAGGCAGAACCCGGTTCGCGAACTTGAAGATAGCAAACAGAACGGTTATCATTTCTCACGCATATTCGGAAACTTTTTTGCTGACGTACAGCTGATGCCTAATTTGACGTTCCGTTCGAATTTTGGTATTGACTATGGTAATTATACGCGTCGTGCCTGGGACAAGCGCTATCAATCCGGTTATCTGGAAAGCGACATCAATAAAGTCATAAATGACCAAAGCCACAGTGTAAAAACGAACTGGTCGAATACATTGAATTATAATTTGGTAAAAGACGATCACCGCTTGGATGTGATGGTCGGTACAGAATATAATATCGACGATTTTAGTTCCTTTATGGCATCCCGGGAGGGCTATATATTAGAAGATGAAGATTACATGTACCTGTCTGCAGGAACGGGGATCAAAGACAATTCCGGATCTGGTTCCAGAAGTGTGTTGTTGTCGTATTTTGCCAAAGCGAATTATTCCTATTTAGATCGTTATCTGGCTTCCGTTACAATGCGTCGCGATGGATCATCCCGTTTTGGCCAAGAAAATAGATTCGGAACATTCCCTGCCTTTTCATTGGGTTGGCGTATCAGTGAAGAATCCTTCCTGAAAGAAAAGGTCACTGCTATGGACGATCTAAAACTACGTTTCGGATGGGGTAGAACAGGTAATCAAGAAATTGATAACCACGCCATTTACAATATCTATTTAAGTGCCTATAATATTACCGCGTATGATATCAATGGCAACAAGTCTGGCGTGCTTCCTTCCGGCTATTTCCTTTCGCAGAATGCAAATCCGAACTTACGTTGGGAAGAAACAGAGATGAGTAACCTCGGTTTGGATTTCACGTTTTTCGGGCAAAAATTGTACGGTAGTGTCGATGCCTATATGAAACGGACGAAAGACATCCTGCTCCTGCCGCCATATTTAGGGGTACTGGGTGAAGGTGGAAACATGTGGGTAAATGGCGCATCTATGGAAAACAAGGGGCTTGAATTTGTGATTGGATACAAAAGCCGCATAGGTGATGACTTGACATTCGATATTACCGGTAATATGGACTTTGTGCGCAATAAAGTTACACACCTACCGCCGGAAGTCGTTAATGAGTACGGTGGTGACGGTCGTGGACAAAATATTTTGGGCAGAGCTTTTGGTTCGCACTTTGGTTATGTTGCCGATGGTATTTTCCGTACGGAGGAAGAATTAGATAATGGTATACAGCAAAATGGGAAAGGTCTGGGACGTATTCGCTACCAGGACTTAAACGGCGACGGGGTGATCAATGATTATGACCGCACGTGGATCGGCGTGCCTATCCCACGTATCAATTACGGTTTGAATGTTGCCATGGACTACAAACAATTCGATTTATCATTCTTCTTGCAAGGAGTGGGCAAAATGGATGTGTATAACGACTTCAAGAAATTCACCCATTTCTGGTCTGTAGCCGAATCCGCTTCTAACAAAGGCGCTGCCTTATTAGGCGCTTGGACACCCGATAATCCCAATTCGGATATTCCAGCTGTTTCATTGACAGACGATAACTGGGAAGCTCGATCATCTACTTATTATATAGAAAATGGCGCATATTTGAAGCTACGCAACGCGCAGTTTGGTTATACTTTTAATCAAAAGATGCTGGAGCGCATAAAATTACAATCGTTGCGTGTATATATAGGTGGTGATAATCTAGGTATCCTCTACAAATCGAAATCGTTTACCGGCCTAGATCCAGAAACACCGGGTTTCGGTTATCCTAACCCAATGGTCTGGACAGCAGGCTTAAATCTTAAATTTTAAACCTTAGCAATGATGAATATTAATAAATTTAAATATAGTAGCAAATTATTTGCTCTCTTGGCATCCGCATTATTGATGGCATCCTGTAACGATATGTTGGAAATAGGACCGAGAGGAGTGCTCAATGAAGACCAGGTATCTTCCCCTGAAGAGGTAGATGGTTTTGTAATAGCCGCCTATTCCCAATTGGGAAATGATGAGATCAACCGGGCTTTCAGTATGTATCAGTACGGCAATGTACGTGCAGACGATGCCTATAAAGGTGGCGGAGGAATCAACGACGGAGACGTATTTCATTTTATGGAAACATTTGTGACATCGCGTCCCGATCAATGGAATTACGACGGTATCTGGTTCAATATTTATGTTGGGATTCGCCGCGCGAATGAAGGATTGCGTATCATGAACAATCTTACCGAACAGGAGTACCCGTTGCTGCTCACCCGTCAAGCGGAACTACGCTTTTTAAGAGGATATTGGTACTTGATGTTGGAGAATCTTTTCAAGAATATCCCTTATATTGACGAAAATGTACCGGCGAGTGATTACGGAACGATATCGAACCGGGAGTTCACACGCGATGAAATTTTGGAAAAGATCGCGGCAGATTTTTCTTTTGCAACCGAACATTTACCCGAAAGGCAGGAACAGATAGGACGTGCCGATAAATATGCCGCTTATGCTTTCTTGGCGAAAACACGACTGTATCAAGCGTATAAACAGGATGAGAACCATGCGGTAGTTTCTATTGATAGGCCCCTATTGGAAGAAGTATTGAAAGCGACGGAACCGGTTTTAAGTTCCCCATATGGACTGGAAGACGATTTTGCCAACAATTTCTTACCCGGCAGCTACGAAAATGGAAAAGAATCGATCATGGCCGTTCAGTTCTCAAGCAACGACGGAGCCGGACGTGGACGTGTAAATTTTGGTGATATGCTTACCGCTCCGCAAGGTTTGGGATGCTGTGATTTTCACAAACCATCGCAAACACTGGTGAATGCCTTCCATACGAATCAAGCTGGAGTACCTTTACTCGATAATTACAATAATGGCAATGTTGATTTTGCCGTGCATACGGTAGATCCACGATTGGATCATACCGTGTCGCGCCCAGGTGTGCCGTGGAAATATGAGCCGGCGCACATGGTAACGAATGAATGGAGTCGTGCTATTCCGATCTATGGTGCTTATAATTCGATGAAAGAAAATGTTTCCCCCGATTGTGATTGCTTTATCAATATCCCGCCCTTTTACAGTAATACAAAAACGAGGATTATGATCCGTTATGCCGACGTGCTGCTATTGCGTGCAGAAGCGTTGATTGAATTGGGGCGGCATACGGAAGCCTTGCCATTGATTAATCAGTTGCGCGAGCGTGCGGCAAGCAGTACCACCCGTTTAAAGATGGACGATGGTACACCGATATCCCGCTATTTGGTAAGACCTTACGTAGACGGTGAAAATATACAGTGGACTTTGGAAAATGCCCGCAAAGCGTTACGTTTCGAACGTCGTTTGGAATTGGCATTGGAAGGAAGCCGCTTCTTTGACTTAATACGCTGGGGTATTGCCGATCAGGAAATGAACAGCTTCTTTGAACATGAACGTAGTACAAGAACGATTTATCAATCCGCACGTTTCACCAAAGGCAGGGATGAGTTTCTTCCGATTCCACAGAATCAAATCTTTTGGAGTATGAATCTATACGAGCAAAATCCAAGGTATTAGTGTAAAGCAATAATGAATATGAAACGAAAAAAATTTCATGATATGAAAACGTTAAAAAACACCGCTGGATTAAGTTTTTTCCTATTGTTTGTGGGGCTACTTACGTCCTGTAAGCAAGATGCGACGGATTCGCTCGATATGAATGCGGATGTGCATCTCCTTTCCTTCCATGTTGACAATGTAGCCGGTACGGTGGATAATGAAAAAGGCACCATTACCGTGATGGTTCCTGCGGGTACAAATTTATCGGCTATTGCACCCACCATCGAATTACCTCCCAATGCCACAGTGAAACCAGCCGCGGGAGAACCTCGGGATTTTAGCTATTCCTCCACGTCTCCCGTTGTATATCGTGTATATAACGGAAATGTGTACACAGACTACCGCGTAACGATAAGGGAAATTAAAGCCGAAATAACCGCCTTCCGTATTGGGGACAGAACAGGTATTATCAACCAAGCTGAAAGCACAATTTTGGTCTATGTACCCGAGGGAACAGATGTGACGCAGCTTCGTCCGATGATAGACTATACAAGCGGAGCAGAAATATTGCCTGCGTTAGGTAGCCCCGTCGATTTCACCACACCAGTAACATATACTTTGTCTTATCTAGGGCAGACATTCAACTACACCGTAACGGTAGTATTGGGTGATGAACCTAAACAACCCCTACTTATCTTCAACGGTGAGAATGTATCTCCACGATGGGGAGATTTGGGAACTACGGTGCAAAATCAAACAAACAATCCAAAAACGGATGGCATCAATCCGTCTCCATTATGTGTTTCTATCTTACGGAACGCGACTACCGGAGAAGGTTGGCACGGAGGAGCCCTGTGGAACGACAATAAAGTAAATATTAATCCCGCAGCGTATAACCGTTTTTCCATTATGGTATTAAAAGATGTTGCAGGAGATGTACAGATCGAAATACAATCGGATGGAGAAGCGAATAAGGATTGGTTGAGAGCACGGTACGCAGAAGATCATCTTGGCGAGTGGCAGGAGTTGATTTTCGAAGTTCCGGCAGAACGCACCGCTATCATCAACAACATCTTGGTGATGCCGCACGAGCACCCTAACGGCCAGCCCGTTCCTTTCCAAACACAACGTATGTATTGGGACGAATTGAAGGCGCTTCCAAAAGAATAACAGGTTGAACAGTGTATGTGGCTGCGCAATATTTTACACAGCCACATACCATTTTATAGGAAATCATGAATACACATACATATATACTCTCGATTCTATTTGTTTTGAACACACTGACCGGGTGTAAGGGAGACGACAACATACCACCAACTGAACCACCGATAGAGGGTGTAGACAGATCAACGACGTGCACCAATGTACAGGACAATGGTATATATCGAACATTTTATCAACCTCTACAGGGCTACGTTGGCGATCCCATGCCTTATTATAATGCAGGCGACAATAAGTTTTACCTGTTTTATCTTTATGAAAATGCCAATCGTCACCCTATTTTCTTGACAAGAACCAATGACTATGGTACCTTCGAAGGTTTTACACAAATACTGCCTGCCGGACCGATAGGCAGCCAAGATGAATGGATAGGTACCGGAAGTTTTATTAAGAAGGAGAATATCTACTATAGTTTTTATACCGGGCATAATGGCAATTTAAGCCCTGCCGAAAAGATCATGATGGCGACATCTCCAGATCTGTTGAATTGGACGAAACAGCCGACAGCCACCTTTCAAGCTACCGCTGAATATGATCAGAACAATTTCCGAGATCCCCATGTTTATTGGGATGAAACCCATAACAATTACGTAATGCTTGTTACAACCCGCAAAGACAGTAAGGGTGCACTGGCACGTTACAAATCTTCTGATTTAAATAACTGGTCCATTATGGAACCTTTGGTTGCGACAACATCAAATAATCCGGGAAAACACGAGATCGAAACAGATTCGGAAATCCTCGAATGTCCAGATATTTTCAAAATGGGCGATAAATGGTATCTGACGTTTTCGAGAATCAACCGTGATGAACATCGCAAAACCTTCTACCGAGTTTCTGATTCACCGGATGGACCGTGGAAGATTTGTCGCGATGCAGCTGGACACCATGAAACATTTGACGGATTGTATTTGTATGCCGGGAAAACCGCCAGTGACGGCACAACACGTTATCTCTCGGGTTGGACTTCTACCGGACAGACCGTAAACGATAATAATGAACTGCATTGGTCGGGAAGCCTTGTTTCGCATAAATTGGTAAAACAGGCAAGCGGCAAACTGTATCCGGTTATTCCGGACGCGGTAGATCAGAAATTCAACGTGAATGTACTTTTTGCACAGATTGCTGCAGAAGGAACGGTTTCGGGAGACGGCAATGCCTACACGATTGCCGCACAAACTTCTGGGAGAAGCTACGCTTTGTTTAACCGAAATATCACACCTATAAAAATTTCGATGAAAATAGATGCGTCGCAATCTAATCATTTTGGTTTTTCTTTTGGCGCATGCGGAGATATGTCGGAAGTCTATAGTGTTTCTTTTGATTTGACATCTACAAATCGTTGGGGAATGCCTTCTTTATTTATGTATCAGGAAAATAAGCAGGGTAGCACAAAGAAAGAACTCAACTTTACGCCGCTTATCGTTCCGACCAATAAGGTGTTTGATGTCAAGATGGTCGTGGAAAACTCCATTTGTGTGGTATATGTAAATAATCAAGTTGCATTTACCAATCGTATATACAAAATGGATCAAAACCCGTGGACTATTTTCTCAGATCAGGGCACGATTAAAGTCTCCAGTATGAAA
Source organism: Sphingobacterium chuzhouense (assembly GCF_014692525.1). Lineage (GTDB taxonomy): Bacteria > Bacteroidota > Bacteroidia > Sphingobacteriales > Sphingobacteriaceae > Sphingobacterium > Sphingobacterium chuzhouense. The sequence continues at coordinate 223,929 of NZ_JACNYL010000002.1, read as the reverse complement.
ATAGAAAAATCATGATAAAATATATACCCTTTCTTCTACTGTTGGTTTATTTTTCCGCTTATGGGCAGAATAATGAAGAAACCGTTTATCAGGAAAAATACAGGCCTCAATTCCATTTCAGTCCGGCTAAGGGATGGATTGGTGACCCCGACGGGTTGGTTTATACAGATGGAAAGTTTCATCTATATTGGTGGGGACACGCTGTATCGGAGGACCTCGTGCATTGGCAGGAATTACCTTATCCTATGAAAGGTGGCGATGGTAAATTTTCTTATTTTAGTGGATCGGTGGTCGTTGACCGGAAAAATACCGGTGGTTTCGGTGAGGATAGCATGATTGCTTTCTATACGAAACATTTTCCGGGTGACTCCATACCCGAAACGCAGGCGATTTCCGTGAGCAACGATAACGGGTTAAGTTATCATTATTATGCCCAAAACCCTGTCTTAGATATCAACAAGATTTTTTTTAGGGATCCGCAGATATTTTGGCATGGGCTGGATCAAAAATGGAAAATGGTCGTTTCGCTACCGGATGTGCAGCAAATCCATATCTATGAATCTAACAATTTGAAGCAATGGAACTTTTGTAGCAGTTTTGGTGATCTGGGGGCTAAAAATTCTTTTTGGGAGTGTCCGGATCTTTTTGAACTTCCTGTATTCGGTCATGAGGGCGTACGTAAATGGGTCATGTTGATTGGTCGTGGACCGAATAGAGTACAATATTTTGTTGGCGATTTCGACGGAAAAACGTTTACACCTGATGAGAAAATCATGGATTATCTAAAAAATGGTATAGGCTTGAACGGCGTGGTGTATGACGATTTTGAAGGGGATGTATGGAACAATTGGCAAATAGAGGGTAAAGCTTTTAAAAATCAGGCGGCATCAACCAAAGCCGTAGACTATCTGGGAGAAAGTTACTTGGGTGACTTATCTCAAGGTAATGCCGTTGGTAAAGTGATATCCAAGCCATTCACGATCACGCATAATGCTATCAATTTTTTAGTTGCTGGCGGAAAACGCCCCGATTCACTTTGCATGCATCTGGTAGTGGATGGTGAAATACGACGAACAGTAACAGGCGACCAGAGCAATGTTTTCAAATGGAATGGTTGGGATGTAAGCGATTTGATGGGAAAGAAAGCGCATTTAGCGATAGTCGATGCTATTTCCGACAGTACGCATGGAGCCATAGCGATAGACCATATCTTATTCTCTAATGAGTTGATGAACCATCAATTGGAACATGCCTTGTGGCTAGATTACGGCAACGATTACTATGCTACACGCACGTGGCGGAATTATGATGAACCCCATACGTTTGGAAACACTGTTTTTGCTATCGGTTGGATGGGCAATTGGGATTATTCGCGTTGGGCACCTACTTCGTGGGGCAAAGGCTTTCAGTCCTTACCTCGTGTTATGGCATTGAAGCAACATCCTACAGGATACCGTATAGTTCAGCAACCGATACCCCAATTGAAGCAACTTCGGCGACCGCTCCACAGCATGAACGGAGTCACCATAGGAAAAGATACGAAGATTGAACCGTTTAAACCTACCAAAAACACCTATGAAATCGAAGTGGAATTTAAATCAGATGATGCAGCTGTTTTCGGTTTTAACATGTTGGTAGGCGAAGGAAGGAAATTAGCCTTGCGTTATGATCCGATGACTTCTATACTATGTCTGGATCGTACAAACTGCACTGATTTTGTTTCCGAAAGCCGATTTACCGATGCTTTTGCGAAAAAAATGTATGCACCATCAGTGCTAAATAATGGCACCTTAAAAATGCATATTTTCATAGACCAAGCTTCGGTTGAAATATTTGTCAACGATGGGAGTATTGTGTTCAGTGCTGTCACATTTCCGTCGGAAAATCAATTAGGCATAGAAATATTCTCTGAAAAAGGAACAACTGAAATTGTTTCATTGGAAGCGTGGGAAATAAAATCCATTTGGGAGCAAAACAATAAATAATAGAAAATAAATACTTCATAATATGAAAGAAATAGTAAAACAAGTTGGATTTGGTCTATTCGCACTAGCTGTTATTGCGTGTGGACCACAGCAATCTTCGACAGAACAAAACCAGCAGATCGATAGTTTGGAAGACTATCGCCCGGCTTATCACTTTTCTCCCAAAAATGGCTGGATGAACGACCCCAACGGTCTGGTTTATCTGGATGGAACCTACCATTTGTTTTTTCAACATAATCCAGATAGTAACGTATGGGGACCCATGCACTGGGGGCATGCCACGAGTACGGATTTAGTTCATTGGGAGGAGCAGGAGATTGCACTTTTTCCCGATAGCTTGGGAACAATCTTCTCCGGAAGTGCCGTTATCGACAAAGATAATACGGCAGGTTTTGGTGCAAACGCGTTAGTAGCTATATATACGAATCATAGCCACGAAATTGAAGATCAGAAAACCGGGTTGCACCAAACACAGAGTATAGCGTATAGTCTGGATCAAGGTAAAACATGGACGAAATATGAAGGTAATCCGGTATTGCCAAATCCCGGTATCTGGGATTTCCGCGATCCGAAGGTGATATGGCATAATGAGACACAGCAGTGGATCATGACGCTTGCTACAAAGCAGTCCATTACCTTTTACGCTTCTAAAAATCTGAAATCGTGGGAAAGATTAAGCGAGTTCGGTGAGGGGATAGGTGCACACGGCGGCGTATGGGAATGTCCCGATTTATTGCGCTTCTCTACAGCTGAAGGGGAGAAATGGGTATTGTTGGTTAGTATCAATCCCGGGGGACCGAACACCGGTTCTGCGACACAATATTTTGTTGGAGATTTCGACGGTAAAACTTTCGCAAGCGCGCACAACGATATCCGTTGGATGGATTACGGTCCCGATAACTACGCGGGTGTTACTTTTTCAAATACCGGCGACCGCAAGTTGCTGATTGGCTGGATGAGCAACTGGGAATATGCTAACGATGTTCCGGCATCCACTTGGCGAAGCGGAAATACGATTGTGCGGGAATTGGGTTTGTCGAAAGAGGGCGATAAATGGTTGTTAACTTCTACTCCTGCTTCGGAAATTGATAAAGTAAGCGAGGTGACAACTAAATCTAAGTCAGTGGAATTAACTAATGAAGCAGATTTAAGTGATGCTATCGCTTCATTTGGAAATACATTCGACGCGTCGTTTACGCTGAAGAAAGCTACGGGCTTTCATGTAACGTTGACTAATGAAGAAGGGGAGACATTAGTATTCGGCTATGATGCGGCAAAACAACAGTATTTCATTGATCGTTCGAAAGCGGGTGACGCGAATTTCAGCGATAAATTTATCCATCGTCCGGTTGCCCCACGTTTGGTTCAGGGAGATGATTTGGATATTCGTTTCTTGTTGGATCATAATTCCATTGAATTATTTGCTGATGGGGGAAAAAGCAATATGAGTACCTTATTCTTTACGAAGAAACCGTTTACGAAACTGCAAATAGCAGCAGACGAAGCGAACACGCTGGATGCCTTTCAAGTGAAGGCGATACGGTAGATTGCCCGAAGCTCTATAATAAAAAGTCGAGGTGTTTTATATAAAAGCATCTCGATTTTTCCCCCACACCACATCTAACACCTCCACATCTTTTGTCAATTGCGCTGTTTTTTGCAGGATATCGCTATAGGTGGTGTACAGTATGTTGTATTGTTGGATATAACTGTCCAGAAGTAGATAGACATCTGTCAATACAGCAAGAAATTGCTGGAGATCTTTATCGAGTGAAACGACATCTACGTGCATATCTTCGTGGTGCCTAAAGACCGAATCGAGTACTTCAAAATGTAGCGGATCAATCGGTTTCTCTCCTCTAAAGTAGGTGTCCGTGATGATGGTATATTCCCTGTCACGCGCACCGATAACATCATAAAACTGTACCAGTTTATGGTGTTGTCGGATAACACTGTTGTAAAAGTTTCGTAATTCGACCTGAAAGTTAGCCTCGAGTTCAGTATGCAGGTTTTTACCGGAGAAATCAACCTGTTCTTTATAGAAACCAAGCGTGTCGTTTAATTCCCATCTTTCCTCCTCCAATTTATGGAGGTTTATGAGGGCAAGCTGCGCTTCGCCTTTTTCTTTTTCGAAGAGGAGCTTCATGCGCCAGACTTGGTCGTGTGCTAGCCTATAATTATCCAAAGCGGACGCTTCGAGATTTTGTAGATAACGATCGTCGTGTGTTTGATAGCTGATGGTGCGGAGCGGATGGTCTATGGTAATATTCTTCATTTTTATATATTGGTCATTAAACATAATAAAAAAATACGGTAAACTAAATATCCGACCTGCTCACGTGCAGGTCGGATAAATAAGGTCATACCACTACACAGCGTACGGTGTCGCTGTAATTAGCTGTTGGATTGGTGCCGAGATAGGTTACCCGGAATTCATATTCCTGTAGGTAGTCTAAATTCGAAATGCCCAATTTGGATTTTGTGCTAAGTACCGTTGTCCATTCGTTGAGACTACCTGCCTTGCGGTATTCAAACTGATAGAACCTTGCCGGGCGCCATGGATTGACGCGCAACTGTACCGTGTTCGTTCCAGGATGGGTAACTACAGCACGCAGGTCGTTGGCCCTGGGTGATATTCCTGCGTTAGGAGCGTTGTTTTTTCCTGGTACGAACCCTGCTGCCAACACAATGTTGGCGTCGCCTTTAGCGACAGACTCTACATGTAATGACAGGTCATAGAGCAGTTGTCTGACCAAAACTGCCTGTTGGTTTTTGATGACCACCTGCCGCATGTCTCTAAACGCCGCTTCGGATAAAGAATCCGTGTAATCCGCTAACGCAGTTTCCAATAGTGTTACTTTCTCCGTGGCATCGGGAAACAGATCTGCATTCTCCTTTGATTTTTTTACCACGTTGGAGGCGTATTGAACCAACCTTGATTCCGTACGCGTTTTTGATGTTAGTACTGGCTTTGCCATAATGATTAAATTTAAATTGTTTATAAAAAATTAATTAACGCCTCAAATATAGGGAGAGGTGTTTCTTAAGAGGGGGGCTATTTGGGTCAACTTTTCCGCCAACACCGGATAGTTGTGACCCGATTAGCCCCCTTGTCTTTATTTTTGTCTCAAAAACGGCGTTTCCGATAAATACAAGTATATTTTGTGGTAAGTATTTACTTACCGTTGTGCATTAACGACAGCTCATTGTACATCACCAACGAATCAGATGTATTTACCAATATGATAAAGGTGATGTGTTTTGGTTCATTGGACTGGTACATTGGGTTACGGGTAATGACAGCTGGACGAAAGCACATGTGTATCGGATCATAGTTGATGTAATCCGTATCATTGGTGATGTCCATAGACTTGTTGATGTGTATCGTTACGGCGTTGTTCTATTCATATCGCACAATGGTATAGCGCAATGAGTCAAAAGCGGTGTGCGTTGAGCCATTGATCATGACCTATCAGACAGGACACATGTAAGCAGAAATCTTGTACCGGCGTCGATTAAAACAATCGCTTCAGCCGCATGCTACTCCGATATTGTACGGGGCTTATCATAAAACGTTTGGTAAAAAGACGTTTGAAGTTTTTGGGACAGGCAAAATTTAAAGAAGATGCTATCTTCGCGATGGATTTATCGGAGTTTCGGATGCTTTCTCTTGCTGCTTGTAGCCGAAATTCGATAATCTGTTCTGTCACTGTAAATGGCTTGTCTTTAAAAGCTCTTTTCAATGTACTTTCGCTTACGTATAATGCATGCGCAACGGTCTCCATATTCGTTTGGTCGTCGTAGAAATTTTCCCGGATATACGCCATGGCTTTATGATACAGTTCGATTTCGTGATCTGTCCTATCGAGAGATTCCGGTTCCATTTCTTGAAATACATGCCGGAAGAACCGGATGTTCCAATTTGCTAGTTGATAATACGTACTAAATGGTCGAAATTCCATCTGTTGAAGTCCATCCAATATGCGTTTAAGCTTGGCATGGAGATTCATCGTCCCGATGATCCGATGCGAGACATCTTCTTCAGTATCTGTCGCAAATAGCGGCTTCAGTTGTGCATATTCTGTCGTTAGCTCCTGCAATATACGGCCATCTATCCCTAATAATAGAAACCAGGAGCTGTTGTTACCTAAAGAAATCAAATAATCATCGATTAGCGTTTGGTAGCAGAGTAACATATCGGTAGGTATCCGGTACATATTGTCCAATGTCAGCGAAATTCCCGTTCGCATATTGATAAGAAGCCAGAGATAGTTGTCAGAAGCGGTAATCTGCATAGATAAGTTGGAAGGTAGATGCGTATCTTTAAATTCAAACCAGCAGAAGTCTTTTCCACTGAAATACCGGTAGGATACGTGTGTTTCTAAAGGAGGTGATACAGGTTCCGGAAGAAAAGCTAAATAGCCATCAAAGCGCCTGCTATTATATATAACATGATCATCTGAAAATTGTACGAAACTGGTTTTAAACATGCTTATTATCGGTTTACCCCTAAGATAATAAAAACAGCACAAATTTTTGATTTTAGATGTATATAGTTTGTAGATATATTAAATTGTTTGCTGTGTTAAACAGCATCGGAAAATAAAGTATATTTAGCTTCGTTTTTTATAGCAAGGAATGATTAACATAACGTACTATGAGCGAATTTGACAAAGATGAATTTATTAAAGTACTATTCAGCAGAAATGAGGACGCACTTATTGATTATTTAAAAGCACCACATGGCAAGTTGCCCGAGAGCGAAGTAAACCGGCTCTTTCAAACCATGTTGCAGAACAGATTCTGGGAAGCATTGGCTTATTGTGTGGACAGCAATTTTGTGGAGACAGATTTATTTGAATACGAGTCCATTGGTCGGACACCCTTAGAATATCTCTTAAAGCCTTACCTTTCCAAAGAAGAAGATTGGGAAATATATCTTCCTATATTTAACCGTTTTCTCTCTAATATAGACGATATCAACGAAGAAATCGAAGGGCATAACCTGCTTTCGTATGCCATCGACAATAAATCCTCCATACACATTTTGAAAGCCCTTATCAATGCGGGTATCCGAATGGATTATCAGAATAGGTATGGGTTAACGTATTTGCATCAATTTTGCAAACAATTGCGCATGCCACCGCCAAACGCAGAAGAGATTGTACAACTATTATTAGATGCCGGTGTAGACATCAATGCACAAACGGTAACGCACGAAACTGCTTTATTTACCGCAATAGAAGCGGGGCATCTGCCCACCATTAAGATGCTTTTAGAAGCAGGTGCTGACATAAATCAGGTCAATGCAAACGGATATAGTCTATTCTATATAGCAGTCGCACAACGACAGGACGTTAATTTACTAAAACTGCTATTAGATTATGGTGTACCTGATTTCAGCCAATTGAACAAAGAGAAAGAAAACTTATTGAATGGCTTTTTACGTTATTTCCAAGGAGGAGAATCCGGAATGGAAATATTACGGCTATTGTTGGAAAATGGTGCTGTATTAACGGATACCTCGGATTGGTATCATACCCCTAAATCGGGAATCGATTGGATTGCGGAAAAGCCGTCCGAAGTGCTTGCATTTTTACTCGAACATCAATACATCGACGTAGACTGGAAGGATGACGAGGGCAATACGATTTTGATAAAGGTCTGTGCCCAAGATTCCAATCACGAAGAAATGAAAGCAAAACAAACCTATCGGAAAGTGAAAATGCTGTTAAAACATGGAGCTGACCCAACAATAGAAAATACGCAAGACAAAAAAGCTATTGATTACGCAATGGAAGACCAATTGCAAACAAAAGTGGTAGAGTTATTAATCGGTAAGTAAAACAGGAAATATGTCGCAATCATTTATTGTAGCCTGCGAAGGTGGAAAAAGAAAAATAGCGGAAATACTATTAGAAAAACAACAGGTAGATGTAAAATACACCGATGAACGAGGGCGTACCGCATTGCATTATGCCGCATATCAGGGTTATACGGATATTGTAAAGCAGCTTATCGAGGCCGGTGCAGATATTAATTACGAAGATCATCATGGCGAAACACCCTTATTTTTTGCGGTGATCAATAAACAAAAACAAACGATCCTCCACTTACTGGATAACGGTGCCAATCCGCAGATAAACGATTTTCAAGGAAATAGTCTGTTGCATATCCTCGCCAAAACCGGACAGCAGGATGTTACCGAGAAATTGATAGGGTTGGGGCTGGATATAAATGCTTTGAACAAAGATGGCATCCCGCCGTTGCTGATAGCAACGCGTAATAAATTCCTGCCTATAGTAAAGTTGCTGATGCAGAACGGAGCGGATGTTGATTTTACCGATAAGATGGGAAATAGTGCGTTGAGTATTGCTGTGGAAAACAATGTAATTCCTATTGTGAACCTGTTATTGGACAACGGAGCGTCGATAAACCTATCGAATAATCTGAACGAAAGTCCGTTGCTAATAGCTGTCCGTTTAGGAAACCGTATTGTTGCGGAGAAATTGATTGAACAGGGCGCAGACATTTTTGCGGAAACCAAAGAAGGAATATCCCCCGTATGGTACGCTGTAGGAGCTAATCAAAAAGAGCTGGTACACGTTTTTCTGAAAAAAGGGCTATCTGCAGATTATGCCCGAAGTGTAGACGCTTGGGATGGGAAAGATGGAAGTTATATGGAAAAACTGATTTCCAACACAGGGAGCCGTACATTCATTCTGGGTTTTGAATCGCATTATGCAGGGGAGACGTTGTTACAAACAGCTACAAAATACGGTTATCTGTCGATGGTCAAGTTACTATTGGAAAACGGTGCGCATGTAGATAAACAGGACGCCTCGGGTAATACAGCGCTACACTATGGTGCGGCATACGGTAAAAAAGATATTGTACGCTATCTGCTAACCTACGGCGCGACGACAGATATCACCAATTGCCTGGAACAGAAACCCATCGACTATTCGAATATGAAGGGGCTTAACGAGATAACCGCCTTATTGATTGACTTCGGAGCTAAAACAAATGCTATCGTAGATGGACCTCTGCAAGAAAAGAAGCCAGAACAGCCTGCGAAAGCAGGAACATTGGACATGGAACAAAAGAAAAAGGCATTATTTGATTTGAAAGAACTGTTGGACGCCGGCATTCTCTCCGACGAGGAGTTTCAACAGCAAAAGCAAAAGATTTTGGAGAATTAGTTTCGCGAAGCCGCTAAAAACAAAAAAGCTTCTCTGAAAAGAGAAGCTTTTTGGGTAAGCAATGGGGCTCGAACCCACGACCCCTAGAACCACAATCTAGTGCTCTAACCAACTGAGCTATGCCTACCGTGATTTTGATGAGACAAAAGTAGAACAATTCCCCCTATACTCCAAATATTTTTAAACAAAAAACACCACTATAAGGCGAATAAGTTCATTTATAACGAGATAATTTTTATTAGCCAAACCTAGATAGGTGCTACTTCATATTAATGACCTCATCGACGATATACCGCGTGTTGCCACGCCAAGGTAATACTCCGTGATATTCTTTGTAATGCAGGTCAAAATATTTGCCGCTATTTAGTTCCAATATCTTGAAGATCGAGTCATTTTCCACCGAAAATTCAAACTCATTGCTTGACACGCCGCTACCGGTTTGGGTCCGTAATCCTTCTTGAATCAACTTGCCCTCATATGTTTTAAAAAGGTTTCCCTTTTTTACCGCGAAATTGAGATAACCTGATTTAACACCTTCACCAAATACGAAATAGTATCTATAGTAAACCCAGCCACCTACCGCAAGAAATATGATGATAAGCAGCCAAGCCAGGATTTTTCCAAAAACTCCCGACTTTTTCTTTTCTGTGTTTTGAGATGTCGTCATGATAATTTTATAATTTTTATAACCTCGTTACCCAACGTTTTGTTTTCCAGATTACTGCTTATAATTAAACCATTTTATAAGTTCTTTTAAACTCGCTTTTTTGCCATACATCAAAATTCCCACACGATATATCCGTGCTGCAAACCAAGTCGTGAGTATAAACCCACCAATGAGCAATAACGCAGATAGCACAATCTGCCAGGTAGGTACGCCAAAAGGAATACGAACCAACATGGCGACAGGCGATGTAAACGGAATCATGCTTAACCATGTTGCGATACTTCCATGTGGATCATTGATAAGTACGCCAAATGATAAGACATACGGTATCAGTAACGGCATGGTTATCGGCATCGTAAATTGTCCTGCTTCTGTTTCGCTGTCCACGGCAGAGCCTACTGCGGCGAACAAAGCGCTATACAACAGATATCCTCCAAAAAAGAAAATAAAAAAGCAGATCGTAAGTTCTGTAAAATTCACAGAATCAAGTGCGGCCATCCAATCAAAGTCTGCGTTTGCGGTCGCAGACTGCTCACCAGGCAATTCTGTCATGTTGCGTCCCATAGCTTGTTGAGCGATCTCCTTATCACTGAATAAAGCGGTGGAAAAGACGGTCATCAAGGTCAAAGAAAGAATAATCCAAAGCACAAATTGCGTGATGCCAACTAAGCCGATCCCAATAATCTTTCCCATCATCAACTGGAACGGCTTTACGGAAGATATGACGACCTCTACAATACGGTTTGATTTTTCTTCTATGACACCACGCATCACTTGGGTGCCAAAAAGAACTAATGATAAATAAATTAAGAAGCACAGCCCCATAGCGATACCCATAGCAACTTCCGTATGGCTATCCTTAGCGTCTCCGGTTTCGGTAACCTCCTTTGCCGCAATTTGGATGTTGTCGTTAATGTTGCGAATACTATCGACATTCAACCCCATTTTGCGATACTGTTCGTTACGGATAATTTCCCGAAGTTGCGATCTTATCTCATTTTGTGTGCCTATATTCGGTTTTCCTGAAGATAACAGCTCGATTTTCCTAGCGGTATAAAAGTCAGCAGGTATGATCAATAAATTGGTGTTCTTAGCACCATTTTTTAAGTTTTTAATCTGCTCCTGCAGATCCATGTTTGAAGACGAATACGTAATATTCTTATTATTCTTTAACTGATCGGCTATCGAGCCCTCTTCATCAATAAGATGTACAATGGCATGGGTATCCTCATAACTTTGTTTAGTAAGAAAGAATATAGCCACATACATACCGATAAACAGCATGGGAACAAGAAAAGTCACAAGCAAAAAAGACTTTTTCTTTACGCGGCTAAAGTATTCCCGGTTGATGATTAATAATATCTTATGCATGATGGATATATTTGCTATTAGTCGATTCTTTAACTTGGTCAATAAAAATATCGTGCATAGATGGAATAACTTCCTTCACTTGGTGTATCTCAACTTGAGAAATCAAATATACTAATATGTCGTTCAACGAATTGTTGTCCTGTAAACGAATAGTGACTTCATGGGTGTCAATCGTTGTTTTCTCTTCCACCACTTCAAATAACGATGTCCCTATAAAGCGTGGAACGATGCCATCTTGTTCTTTAAATTCAATAACATACATTTGGTTTTGGTAAGAACGCTTTATTTCCCTAACTGGGCCGTCCAATACTTTTTTCGATTTATTAATCAGTGCGATGTAATCACAAAGTTCTTCCACCGATTCCATACGATGCGTAGAATATATAATAGTAGCACCTTTTTTATTCAGTTCCAGGATCTCCTCCTGTATCACCTGTGCATTAACGGGGTCAAACCCGGAAAAGGGTTCGTCCAGGATAATAAGATCTGGTTCGTGTACGACTGTAGCGACGAATTGCACCTTTTGTTGCATGCCTTTACTAAGATCCTCCACTTTCTTGTCCCACCAGCTTTCGATCTGTAATTTTTCAAACCAGTGTCGAATGCGCTGATTGGCATCCCCTTTAGACAATCCTTTAAGCTGCGCCAGATAGAGCATCTGCTCGCCGATCTTCATTTTTTTATATAACCCGCGTTCTTCCGGCAGATAACCAATGCGCTCTATATGTTTGGGATGAAGAAGCTCCCCATCGAAATAAATTTCCCCACTATCTGGAGCAGTAATCTGATTGATAATACGAATAAGGGATGTTTTTCCGGCGCCATTCGGACCTAAAAGACCGAAAATACTACCTTTTGGTACGTGCAAGGACACATCATCCAAAGCGCGATGGTTACTATATTGTTTAACGATATGACGGATGTCTAGCATATAACGGGTATTTTGCTGCTAATATACTTATGATTCTAGAGATTAGCTGCTTTTCTTTTCCAGTTCTTTTATTAGCCTGTTTTGTGTATCAATGATTGCACGAGATCAATGGATACCAATCCAAAATGGGCATCCTTATTATTCGAGTAACCATCGTTATAAGAACGTCATAACGGCACCGGAATAAAATAACGCAAACAGACAAATCTTCTTGTCTGCTCCCGACTTCCTAAATGAAAATACCTCAAACGTATGGTATAATCAGACCGGATGGCTATGTTAAATTCGCACTTTAAAGATAGCACTTTTTTGATTATCGACAAATACACAAGGTAGCAATATAGGAGTCGGTTTTCGCAATTCTAGTGATTAAGACGCCGATTCCCCAAACGACGGAGATTCCCATCAGCACTTTAGTTTTATCTTTTCATAGTCTTAAAATCACAAAAAATGAACGATATGAGCTATTGCACGTTCATATTCTATATATCGCTATTCCGGCTATCATAATTGCCACGTATGCTGTTAATTGCGATTTTTATGAAAAAGAAGAAACATACAGGAACTGCGACTTCCGTTCAAAATACGGAGCTTCGTGACATCATATTACTGCAGGAACTGAGCAACAGTCTTGTTGAAGATGGTCGTGTAGAACAGCTTTACGAGCAAATCCTTCGCACTAGTTTAACAATTATGGAAGCTGATGCCGCCAGTATGCAACTTTACGATGCCGAGAAACAGGTGTTGGAGTTACTGACTTGGGATGGAGCCGACTCTGACTCCACTAAATTCCGTACCTGGATCGAAGCAGGGCGGGCGAGGGTATGCAAGATAGCGTTGGCGGATAAAAAACGTATCCTCGTAACGGATGTACAACAAGCTGCGTTTCTGGAAAGAACTGAAGACCTCGACTATTACAGCTTGTCCGGGATTCAAGCAGTGCAAGCTACGCCGCTTATCGCTCGAAATGGCAAGGTAGTTGGTATAATCTCCAGCCATTGGAAACATAGCTACACACCAACAGATCGACAATTAGCGTTATTGGACGTAATTACTCGCCAGGCCGCTGACTTACTGGAGCGCGATCTGTCTGTCACCTTTCGGGATACCGAAGATCGTAAGCGAGCAGATGCGGGCCTGAGCGGTAGTGTGGCTCGACTGGCGGCTGCTTTCGAAAGCGTACCTGTCGGCGTTGCCGTTATCAGCATTTCAGGTGAGATCATTTTTGGTAATGCCGAATATCGCCGTTTCGTTCCGGTCGGTCGCATTCCGTCCCTTAGCAGAGCAAACCTTATGCACTGGCAGGCTTGGGATGTAAACGGACGACCGCTTGAATCACAGGACTTTCCGGTTGCACGCGCATTACGGGGCGAGACTGTTGTGCCAGGTCAGGAGATGCTTTACATAGATGACGCCGGGAGAGAGATCTGGACCAGCATAGCCTCTGTACCGACTCTTGATCAAGACGGCCGGGTAACGGGAGCTGTTTCCGTAATCAGCGACATTAATGCCTTAAAGCGGAACACAGAAGCACTCCGTGAAAGCGAAGAACGTTTCCGCACACTGACTCAAACTTCACCGCTCGGTGTAGGTGTTAGTTCAACGGAAGGCAAGATCATTTATTCCAACCGTGCTTTGGAAGCTATCCTCGGCTATGAGCCCGGTGAATTGCTTGAGCAACCATCTACTTCCGTTTATTATGACGTCATCGAGCGACTAGCCTGGCTTAAGGCAATGAAGAAGACCGGTATGGGGTCGAGCTGCGAGATAAGGTTCAAACGGAAAGACAATAGCCCCGTATGGGTAGCAATCAATGTCGCGCCGATCGAGTACAGTGGTAGGGAGGCGATCATCGGAATAGTACAGGATATTGATGAGCATAAGCAGACAGAAATCGCTCTTCGGAAAGCCGAATTGCGATATCGTAATCGTTTGGAACAAGACGTGCGTGACCGAACCACGGAATTGCAGCAAAGCCGGGATCAATTACAGTCCATCTTGGATACCACGCTGGTGCAAATGTCGATTCTGGAAGCTGTACGGGGAGTAAATGGTGAAATTACAGATCTGAAAATTCTCTCCGTTAACCAGGAACTAGAAAAAGCAACAGGGCGTACCGATTTGGTTGGTAAACTATATACCGCCGAATATCCAGGAATCCGTAAGACAGGATTATTCGATATGATTGTTAAAGCGATTGAAACAAATGAACCACAGACTACAGAATATTTCTATGACTACGAAGGTTTTCAGAAATGGTTTAGTTGTACGTTTGTTAAACTTAATGATGGCGTAGTGGCCTCCAACATGGATATTACAGCCAACAAAATGGCTGAAGAAGAACGGCTTAAGAATTACCTCCTGTTACAACAATCGGAAGACTTAGCTGCTCTAGGTAGCTGGGATTACGACATGCTCAAGAAGAACTTCACTTGGTCGGATGGGATGTATCGGTTATTTGATTTGGAAAAGGGGAAAGAAATCAAGCCGGAGATATACTTGGAATACGCTACAAGGAATGGTCGGGAGGCAGCAAAAAGGTTGGTACGGCATATCCGAAACGGTGATGGCGATTTTGAAGAACTGTTAGAAATCAGTGTTTCGGGAAAGACAAAAATACTACATCTTAAGGGGACTGTTGTTGTAAACAATGAAGGCAGAACCGAACGAGTATTGGGGGTAGACATGGATATTTCGACAGCTCGCATGGCCGAAGAAAAGATTCGGAAAATGGAAGCGGAGCAGAAGTTGGAAATTTTTCGAGTTTCTTTAAGCACCCTGGAAGAAGAGCGGCACCGTATCGCCGAAAGCCTTCATAATGGCATCGGCCAAATCCTTTACGGAATTAAAATTAACATGGAGAGCTTAAGATACGGTATGGATGAAAGTGATTTCAACGCAAATAAAGCCTATACTGATAAGTTGCTAAAGGATACGATCATTGAAACTAGACGAATCTCTCACGAGCTGATGCCTACCACACTGGAAAGGTTTGGGCTTCAAAGTGCGATCGACGGCGTTTGTAAGCAGTTGTCTGATGGCACAGAATTCGAGTGTAAAATTATCGGATCGCGTCAACGTATGGAAAAGTACTTGGAACTGGCCATCTATCGCACTGCCCAAGAACTCATGACAAATGTTGTTAAGCATGCAAACGCGACGAAATGTTATGTCGTTATCCACATTACACGGGAAGAGATTAACATACAAGTCAGCGATAACGGTCAGGGCATTACAGTTAATAGTTTGCATAAACCGGGTATAGGCTTAGCATCTATTCGCAGCAAGATTAAGTTGTTGAATGGCGAGATAGATATAAATTCAGCGCCCGCCAAAGGAACAAATGTTCAAGTCGCTATTCCCCGGCCTGATAATAAAAACCCCTACAAAGAATCCACATGAGTAGGTAATTTCCCTATTCCGCTGGGGAACGGATTTTCGTTTCGGTCAGTTGCGGAAATTTTGTGTGACCATTAAGCCGTATATACCGCCATCTAGAATACCGATTCCTACACGACCGAATGTTTTTCGAAGGATGTTGGCGCGATGTCCTGGTGAATTCATTAACCCGTCATGAGCCAAAAGTAGATTTTGTGCAATTGCCAAGTTCTCGCCCGCTACGACAAACCTAATGTTCGCCGTGCGGATGCGATCAAACGGTGTCTGTCCTTCCGGAGAAATGTGCGAAAAATAACTTCTCGCAAACATATCTTCCGAGTGCTGGCGCGCTACCGGTGTCAGTTCTTCATCTAACGTAAGCGCTGGTAGGTTCGCCTTCGCCCGCTCTTCATTTATAAGATCGAGCATCTGGCTCTCCAAATCTGGTCTCGATTTGGGATTCTCCACTACAAAGGGAAGGCTTATGCTTTCAGATGATCCGGGATCAATAGTCATTTTATTAATGGATCGGTTTACATCTTCGAGTGCGGGAGCGAATGGCTGCTCAATTCGCGTGAATCCGTTGGTAAGTTGTTCTGCGATTTTACTTTCTCGTGTTTGCAACGTCAGGGATTCCGAAAAAGGTAATAGGAGCAAAAGGGTTGCGATAATAGCAGCATAAAGGAATCCTGTGACAATACCCGGTAAAAACCCAAAAATGTTGTTCAATCGATGTCTCTGTATTTTTAACGGAATAGCGTTCAAGGTTTTTGCCGCTAACAGAGACAGGATAGAGCCAGTAATAAGCAATGTAAATAGGAATGATAAAGGGATTGTCCAAATGCCATCTGTAATATTCGCCTCAAAAAAACGGGCTACATGTCTATATAATGCAAAAGTAACCAGTAAACTTCCTAGCCAGGAGACTAGTCCCGCCATTCCGGCAAAGAACCCCCTCGTTACGCCGGTCCATACCGAGATGAAGAAAACCAGCAAAAGTATGATATCAATTATGTTCATATCGTTCCAATAGGACAATTGGGACGATTAAATGTTTTGGTAGTCCAAAATTGGATGTCGTCTTGTATTAGGTATATTATAAATTTTTCTCTAAAAACTGTTTTAAGGCAGGTCCTCGTAAATTCTTCCCGACGATCTTACCATCGGGATCGATCATGAAGGATGCGGGAATTGCAGTGATATTATACAAACGACCAGCTTCACTGTCCCACATTTTAAGATCGGAGACTTGCATCCATCCCAATTTGTCGTCTTTGATTGCTTTTAACCATGCTTCGCGGTCTCTATCCAAAGACACACCGAAAACCGTAAACCCCTTATCTTTAAATTGATGGTATTGCTCGACAATATTTGGGTTCTCATGGCGACATGGTGTGCACCATGCTGCCCAAAAGTCCAGCAGAACATATTGCCCTCTAAGGTCAGAAAGCTTGACCTCTTTGCCCTCTGGTGTCGTCGAACCGAAATCCGGCGCTACCTGTCCGATGCTCAATGGTTTTATCTCTTCCATGTGGGTGGCGAACGACTGGACAGTTTGGTTGTTGGGAAACTGACGCTGTGCTTTTTCTGCATATTCCACCAGCACTTCTTCATGTCCGATTGGATCTACAGAGTATAAGACCAACATGCCGAAGAAACCGGCTAAATTATCTTCATTGTCGCGCGAAAACTGCAAAACTTGTTCTGATAACTCGCTTGTGTAAAGGTTATCTTTTGCTATGAGATCATTTTGAACGGCAGCGTGTTCTTCACCGTTGCTAAGACGTTGTTCAAACTCGCGCTGTAAATTCATCTGATGTTCCTGGAATTTGTCGCGCATTTGATTAAGTTCTTTCATCTTTGCCGAGGTTTCGGAACCCTGTATTGTATATTGATCGGGTGCATTTAAATCGGTATTAAACTCCACCTTTTCCCCATTTTCCACTACCAGCATGTAGGATTCCTGTTCTACATGCAGTTCATATACGGTTGGCTCAGAAGCTATACCTTCCATATAAAAATTACCATTTTCATCTAAAATAATAGAGTCAACAAATGTTTCTCCCTCATATAACATCACAGACTCGAGCTGGCCTGAATTATCGATGCGTCCCGTCAGTATAAAACTATTCTCTTTTACGGTATTGCACGCGTTGAGAAAAATCAATGCCAATATGTTGGTTAAAAATATTCCTGTTTTCATTATCGATAAAACTTTATAGATGATCTATTGCCTATATCACAGACTCAAAGTTAAAAAAAATGATATGATATACAACTGGATAACCGCGTGAACCCATTGTCTTAAAGCACAAAATCGAATGCTGCTGGAGGTACAGGCACAGTTTATATCAGAACTTTTTAGGCACCATAACTGTTGAAGATAGAAATAACAAGTATAAGTATGAACGTTATGGACACTATTTCGGTAATTGTAGAAACACCTGCAGGAAGCTGTCAAAAATATACCTACGATTCTGTAAACGGACAGATGAAACTGAAGAAAATCTTACCGTTAGGTATGACGTTTCCTTTTGATTTTGGTTTTTTACCCGGAACTAAAGGAGGAGACGATGATCCACTCGATGTCATAGTCATATCTGAATTTAGTACCTTTCCGGGGTGTTCGGTTGAGTGCCGCATCATTGGTGCGTTTATCGTTCATCAATCGGAATCCAATAATGGCAATAAGATGATTCGTAATGATCGTTTTATTGCCGTACCCGTAGCTTCTGTTTTATATGAAAAAGTTGATACCCTTAAGGATCTGCCGAAAAAAGCCGGGACACAACTGGAAGCATTCTTTAAAAACTACATTGAACAGGAAGGTAAACAGCTTAAAATCGAAAAGCGGATTTCCGCAGAACAAGCTTGTAAGCTTATCCACCGATGTGAAGACAAGTTAGATAAAATACTGCTTTTTGAGATTTTCCTACCGCTGAAAAATAATAGGGCCAAAGCATTTCCAAAACACTATTTTGATGATTTACGAAATTTGCTTGTCAAAAAATTTGGAGGAGTCACGGTATATCGACGATCGCCTGTCACCGGTGTTTGGGATAATCCGGAAACAGGGCATGAGCAAGACGAGTTGATCATATATGAAGTCATGTCTTCAACCGGAGACGAGGTTTTTTGGAGACAGCTTAAAGTAGATTTAGCGAATCAGTTTAGCCAGGACGAACTTCTCATTCGGAGCTCCCGCATTGATATCTTGTAACCACTTACATTACCAACGTAAGCAAAAAAAAGCTTTCTGTTGATGCTTTTACGCTATGCATCAAATTCTCTTGCAACGCAATCATTTGTCCTTTTTCAATTTGTACATACTGATCCTCTGTACCGAATTCGATTTTTCCTTCTAATACCTGTACACTTATCGTACCGTTTGCTTTATGTGGTTTTAGTTCCGCATTTTCATGTAGTCCGATTAGCACAATGGTCATAGCCTCCGATTTAAAAATCGTAATAGAATTCCGTTCGCTATCAGCCCAGGTCGGCTCATTCTTTATTTGGTCAATGAAGGCAAACAAGTCCATTTCTACAAGAGGGGCATTTAAAATACGTTCACCCTCTGGACGTTGCGGAGTCGCGTCATTTGATTTTTCTTTTTCGTTTAAATTCTTATTCTCCATCTCTAAAGATTTATACACTATAATATGCTAACGGCTCACGTATCGATAATGTTTTGTATTCGTGTAATTATCTCGGCAATCGCCGTTACATCCTAGGGCAATCCGCAGCTTTTGAACGAATATCAGACAAACGGGAAAAAACATTACCTTTGTTGTATGCTTGTAAAAACCGCTGAATTTGTCATGAGCAATACCGAGGTACGGAAGCTTCCGGAACCATCGTTGCCAGAATATGCCTTTATCGGCCGCTCAAATGTGGGTAAATCATCGTTGATTAATGCCATGGTCAACAAAAAAGATTTAGCAAAAACATCGCAAAAACCAGGTAAGACACAACTTATCAATCATTTCATAATTAACAAAGAATGGTACCTCGTCGACCTTCCCGGTTATGGCTTTGCCCAGACATCCAAGAAGAACCGTGCAGAATGGGAACGTTTTATTCGAAGATATCTGACGAAACGTGAGAATTTACAATGTATTTTTGTGCTTATTGACAGTCGGCACGAGCCACAAAAAATCGATTTAGAATTTTGTTGTTGGCTAGGAGAGCAGGGGCTGCCTTTTTTGCTTGTATTTACAAAAGCAGACAAGCAATCCAGTTTGAAGTCCGACCAAAATATCGCTCAATTCAAAAAGTCACTCCTAACCTGGTTTGAAGAGGTTCCCCCGGTTTTTTTGACGTCCGCCGAGAAGAAGCAAGGTATGGAGGAGATTTTAGCGACGATAGACGACATCAATAAGAATTTCGTTTCGCCTATTGTTGAGCAGGAATAACCATGAAGAAGTACATGTCTCTCGTGCTGTTTGCACACAGCATCTTTGCATTGCCCTTTGCCATTATCGGTTTCTTTTTAGCTATACAAACTACAGCGCATGGCTTTGATTGGAAAAAGCTATTGCTGATGCTGGTGTGCATGGTAACCGCCCGGAACGCAGCGATGGCATTTAATCGTTTTTTAGACCGTGATATTGACGCCATAAATCCCCGTACGGCCATGCGCGATATTCCGGCGGGAAAAATTTCCGCAAATAGTGCGTTGACATTTACCATTGTCAATTGCTTGATTTTTATAGCAGCAACTTATTTCATCAATACACTGTGTTTCTATTTATCGCCCGTTGCTTTGTTTGTCGTATTGTTTTACAGCTATACAAAGCGATTCACACCTCTATGCCATATTGTATTGGGCGTTGGGCTCGGCTTGTCGCCTATAGGAGCGTATTTGGTCGTAACCAACCAATTCGATATCGTACCGATATTCTACGGTATCGCCGTAATGTGCTGGTCTGGCGGATTTGATATTATCTATGCCTTGCAAGATGAGGAATTCGATAAAGCAAATGGCCTGAACTCTATTCCTGCATATTTCGGAACAAAAAGAGCATTGCACATTTCAGAACTACTGCATGTTCTCTCTTTCGTATTTGTACTACTTCCGGCGTTCTATATGCCCGTGGGGTGGTTTTATTATTTTGGGGTTGCATTTTATGGATTTCTATTGGTATATCAACATCGTATCGTTAGCCCGACTGATCTAAGCCGTGTAAATAGAGCGTTTATGACGACCAATGGCGTAGCTTCAGTGATATTTGCAACTTTCTATTTGTTAGATATTCTTTTTCTAAGGTAGGCGACACTACACCATCTCGAAGAAGGAACTACGAATTATTATTATCTTTGAAATAATAATATAGATATGTCACAGATAACGATAGTCGATTTAGCAGAGACGTTAGGGCTGTCCAAATCCACGGTATCCCGAGCATTTCGGGATAGTAGCGATATTAGCCCGAAAACAAAGGAGCGTATTTTGGCGAAAGCGGAAGAACTCGGTTTTTCTCCAAACTTGTATGCGAGTAGCTTACGGGGGAACCGCAGCCAAACGATTGCGATCATTATCCCCGAATTTGGAAACAAGTTTTTCAGTCAGGCGATAAAAGGCATTGAACTGGTTGCCCGTTCAAAAAAATACCATACCTTAATATACGTAACGGATAATAATGTACAGAATGAAGCATCTATTGTACGTTCGTTGGGAAATGGCCGTGTAGATGGCGTATTGATTTCTGCCTCTGGAGAGGGAAAAGACCATAGTCATTTGCAAACGTTGATTGACCATGATATCCCCATTGTATTCTTTGATAGGAGTTATGATGACTTTCATGGACATTTCGTAACCGGTAATGACTTTGAATCCAGTAGACTCGCCACGCAGCATCTTATTGATAACGGATGTAAAAACATAGCCTATCTCGTTATTAACCAAAAAGTGTCCATTGGCAAGATTCGAATGGATGGTTATAGAAAAGCATTGGAAGATAATGGTATACCATTTCGGGAAGAGCTGATACTGGACACAGAAAACGATGAAACGAAAAACAGGGCGGCCATTAGAAATCTCATTAAACAACATAAACCTGACGGGATTTTTGCTTCCGTGGAAAGACTGGCGATATCTACCATTCGTGTTGCTGGGGAAGAAGGGGTACAGATTCCGGAAGACCTGAAACTGATATGCTTTTCCTGTTTAGACATCGCCGATCTATTGAATCCCTCACTCAGTGTCGTGAAGCAGCCTGCCTTTGCCATGGGAAAAGAAGCTGCTAATTTTCTTTTCAGAACATTAGATAAACCAGTCGAGCTCCACCAACAACAGACCACGTTGCTGCAATCCAGCCTTATTTTTCAAAATTCCAGCCGGAAAATTTGAGTTTTTCTCAAAAAAAATCATTTTTTACTTTGTATTATTCCCGAAACATTTTACCTTTGAAATGTTTCGGGAACATTCCCGAAATGCTGACAATTATAGAGGGATCACAAGAGTAAGCTATTTATAATACCCTTTGTTCTTCCATAATTACATAAAATGGAGTTTTTTCGGGAACATTCCCGGCGTTTTGTTGCTAACCGTTTTGAGATGAAAACGAACAAGAATTTGGGGTATCTATTTATCATGATACTTTGGCTCGTAGCCTGTAAGAAAGATGTGAAACCGGATGTGGATTCCATAGTGGAACCTGCTGCACCGGGATTGGTATCTTTATCCAACGATTTTCTTTTATGGGACGAAACCACCACACTTACCTTTGATTTGGCTAAAGGAAACAAAGAGCTTGCTAACCAGTCTGGAGATTTATTTCTCCATGCCGGCTTACTATTGACAAGCAGCACATCGGAAAAAGATTGGAAAGAAGTTGCTACAGCGTGGAATAAGAATCTGGATAGCTATAAGTTGAAGAGGGAAGCGGATGGTCGATATAGTATCGCGATTCATCCGGCAAGCTTTTTTAAACGTACACAGGCAACTGACGTTACGCACATTGCTTTTTTGGTTCGGAATGCGGATGGAAGCAAAGTGTTACGCAATGCAGATGGATCGGATATGTATTGGTCGGTTTCATCGAAGCAAAAACCAGACGTAACCTTTAAAGCGCCTGCGGTGCAACCGACTTTTGTTCTGCAATCAGAAAAGCAAGCATTTGCGAAGGGGGAAGAACTGCCGATCCGCTTACAGGCTTCGCAATCGGGAACAATCACACTCTCCCTCAACGGACAGCAAGTCGCAACCGGTCAAGGGAATGAACTTCAACATAAATTACAGCTGAATGGTGTAGGCCTGCAGCATATACAAGCACGTATTGAAGCTAATGGACAGCATACTACTAGAGGGCTTACGGTGTTTGTGGACGGTGATGTGGAAGTGGCCGATTTACCTGCGGGGATAAATAAAAATGGCGTTACCATCGATCGCGATAAGAATGAAATATCCTTTGCGCTGACTGCTCCGAATAAATCTTCTGCATTCTTAATAGGCAATTTCAACAATTTTCAAGCTACGCAAGATTATGCGATGAAACGGACACCAGACGGTAATACTTGGTGGATCACATTAAAACAGCTGGATTTTCAAAAGAATTATACATACCAGTACTTAATAGACGGACAGCTAAAGATAGCTGATCCGTATGCGAGATTAGTGCTGGATCCAAATCATGATGGGGAAGTAGCACAGAACCCACAATTGCCAAGTTATCCTCAAGGCGCAACACAGGGCATAGTTTCGGTATTATCGTTAAACAACACAGCATATGCTTGGCAAACCACGACATTTAATCGTCCCGACGCGTTCGATTTAGTCATCTATGAATTGCATGTACGGGATTTCTTGGATCAACGCAACTATAAAACACTACGGGATTCTATTTCTTACCTGAAACGATTGGGCGTGAATGCTGTCGAGCTGATGCCAGTACAGGAATTTGAGGCAAACTCCAGTTGGGGTTATAATCCATCGTTTCATTTTGCATTGGATAAATATTACGGTACCACAAATGAATTGAAAGCGTTTATCGATGCATGTCACCAAGAGGGGATTGCCGTGATATTGGATATGGTGTTGAACCATGCGTTCGGACAGTCACCTATGGTGCGTTTATACCAACAATCCGGTATGCTAACGAATAATCCTTGGTTTAATATTACGCCTACCCATCCATTTAACGTAGGCTACGACTTTAATCACGAAAGTCTGCTTACGCAGCAATTTACCAAAGATGTTATCGCGTTCTGGATGGAAGAGTTTAAGGTAGATGGTTTCCGTTTTGACCTCTCCAAAGGTTTTACACAGAAAAATTCGGGTACGGACGAAAGTGACGGCGCAGTACAGCAATGGTCAGCTTATGATGCGAGCCGTATTGCGATCTGGAAAAACTACAATAGTTTTATCCGCGAACGGGATCAGAACTTCTATGTCATTTTGGAGCATTTCGCGGAAGATCGGGAAGAACGGGAATTAGCAGGCGAGGGTATCTTTTTATGGAACAACCTAAACCACGCATTCAATGAAGCTAGCATGGGGTGGAATGATAATTCCGATCTAAAACGTCTTTTCGCCGATGCACATGGTTTCGAAAAACCGTATTTCGTGTCGTATATGGAATCGCATGATGAAGAACGCTTGATGTACAAAAACTTACAATATGGTAATACAAATGGCAATTATTCCACCAAAGAACTAACGACGGCATTGGAACGTATGAAACAAGCTGCGGCATTTCTCCTTTGTGCGCCTGGTCCCAAGATGATATGGCAATTCGGAGAACTAGGGTATGATATTTCGATTGATGAAAACGGCAGAACCGGAGAAAAACCGTTGAAATGGGATTATTTGAAAGATGCGAAACGCTATAGCCTCTTTGCTCATTATGCTAAGCTGATCGATTGGAAACGTCAGAACGCTATTTTCAGAAATGGAACAGTAAGCCACCATGTAAATGGACCCGTGAAATATTATGTGTTGAAAGAAGCTGGACAGGAGGTGCTTGTTATCGGAAACTTCGATGTGGTGGCTCGTGATTTCGCCGTTCCGACAAGCTTACAAAAAAACTGGTACGATAACCTGGCAGGGATAACACGCGATTGGCGTTCGACGAGTTCGATTACATTGGCAGCAGGACAATATTACATATTAAGTATAAATAAACTGAACAATAAACAATAACAAACTAATCACATGATGAACAAATTCACATTACGCAGCGTAATGACCATGAGTTTTCTGATGTTGCTTAGTACACTTACTTTCGCGCAGACAGCACGGCTACAAGGTCGGGTTGTTGATAGTGAGGGGGCAGGTGTACCGGGGGCGACTGTACAAATTCTTGGTCAACAGATTTCTACATCCTCAGGAGCAAACGGGGAGTATAGTCTTGGTAATATCTCAGCCGGCTCACATAGGGTTGTGGTCAATATGATGGGATATGAAACCGCCGAACAAAATGTTACCTTAACAGCGGGTGACAACACATTAAACTTTACACTGGAAACGACTTCCAGTAGCCTTGATGAAGTGGTGGTCATCGGTTATGGTACGGCAAGGAAAAAACAGATCACGGGTTCGGTATCTAGTGTAGCACCGGAAGAATTTAATAAAGGGGTCGTGATTTCGCCCGACCAGCTTTTGGCTGGTAAGGTTGCCGGATTGACGGTCAATCGGTCGGGGGGAGATCCTACATCAGGTTCCAACATCCAACTTCGGGGGCCATCTTCATTAACAGCAAGTTCGTCGCCGTTATATGTAATTGACGGGATTGTCGGAGCAAGTATTGAATTGGTTGCGCCTGACGATATCGTGTCGATGGACGTGATGAAGGACGCGTCATCCACCGCAATATACGGTTCTCGCGCAGCAAACGGGGTTATCTTCGTGACCACCAAACGAGGCAAAGCAGGAGCTCCGGTGTTAACATACAGCGGATGGGCAGCAAGCGAATCTGTAGCCAATCGGGTAAATGTATTGAATGCCACCGAACATAGCCAGTTTTTACAAGACCACGGTCTGTCCGTAGCAGCAAGTGAAACCGGTCATGATACGGATTGGCAAAAAGAAATTACACGATCAGGTTTCTCACATAACCATAACCTATCCTTAACTGGTGGAAGCGAAGGTACACGTTATAATGCTTCGGTAAACTATTTTAACAATCAAGGTATTGTAAAACGTAACGGTGTAGAGCGCATCATAGCACGTGCTGGAGTCGATCAAAATGCGTTCGATGACAGACTTAAACTTGCGTTTAACCTGTCGAATAGTATTAACAATTCGGATCATGTTGATTACAATATTTTCAATGGTGCTGCACGCTATTTACCGACGTCACCGATCATGTCCGATGATCCGTCGTATGAACAATACGGTGGTTATTTTCAAGTACCCGGCCGGACAAATTACTTTAACCCCGTGGCGATACTAAATCAGCGGGATGAGTCCAGAAGCAACAATGTGCTGATGGGTAACTTCAAGGCGGATTTGACAATAGTAGATGGCTTGATTTGGTCGAACGTGCTTTCCTACCAACGTACGCACTACGACAAAAAATATTATATGCACCGTACGGACTTCGACTCGAAAGCATTAGGTAGAGGATATGCTGACCGTACGAATCTAAAACATATTGACAAGATTTTGGAATCTTACCTCAACTACTCTTTAACCAAAGACAAACATACGTTTGATGCCATGGCAGGATATTCCTATCAACGCACCAAAAACGATGATGGCATATGGGCGTCTTCCGTAGGGTTTCTTTCGGATGATTTGGGATCAAACAATCTCAACCTAGGTATGCTTCCAGAAGGATATAATCCGTTTACGGATTCGCCGATCTTAAAGGAATCTGTTTTGATTTCGTTCTTCGGCCGGGTGGGGTACAATTTTGACGACAAGTATTTGGTAAGTGCTTCCTTAAGACAGGATGGATCCTCAAAATTCGGTATTAACAATCGCTGGGCAACATTCCCTTCTGTTTCAGCAGCGTGGCGATTGAGTAGTGAATCCTTTATGGAAGATCAAAACCTATTCTCGGATTTGAAACTGAGAGCAGGATATGGTGTTTCCGGTAACCAGAATATTGACCCTTATCGATCTATTGTGGTGTTTGGACCGCAAAGCGGACAGTTTCTCTATAATGGTACCTGGATGTCGGCTTATGGTGTGAACCAAAATGAAAATCCAGACTTAAAATGGGAAACAACCTCGATGTTTAACGTGGGTTTGGATTTTGAATTGCTCAGAGGCCGGTTCAGCGGTACAGTCGAATATTACGACAAACGCACAAGAGATTTGTTATATGAATATGATGTGCCATCGCCACCTTATCAACATAATCGTTTATTAGCGAATGGTGCCAGCATGAATAACAAAGGAGTGGAAGTCGTGCTGAACGCCAATGTGTACAGCAACGCGGATTTCTCCTATAGTACAACGGTAAACTTTGCGAGAAATGTTAACGAAGTGGGTTCATTGGAATCTAATATCGAGAATATCGGTGTGTCACAGCGTTATGAAGGGAGCATTGGCTTAGAGGGATGGACCGGACAAACGGCATCTATTGTACTTCCTGGACAACCCATCGGTACATTTTACGTAGCAAAATATATCGGTTACGATGAAAACGCAGGACGTACCATCTATCAAAAGCCATCCGGTGAACTGGTAACACAAGATCAAATTTCAGCACCCGACGACTATCAGATCATGGGACATGCGTTACCAAAATTCACTTATGGCTGGAATAATAATTTCAGATATAAAAGCTGGGACTTGAATTTCTTCTTGCGCGGTATGTACGGGAACCAGATATTTAACGCTACCAGAGCAGATTTATCCCGCTTGCAACAGGCTAATGTAACCAATATTTCCAAGGACGCCGTGGCAGAAGGAATTTTTGAGACTCCGCTTATTGCATCCAGTCGTTTTATTGAGGACGCGTCATTCCTACGTTTGGATAACGCAACATTAGGTTATCGGTTCAATACGAGCAACAACCGCTATTTCAAACAAGCACGTTTATATGTAACCGGTCAAAATTTATTTGTATTGACCAATTACAGTGGCGTAGATCCTGAAGTTAACCTTGGTGGACTAGACCCGGGGATTGATAACCGGAACTATTACCCCAGGACAAGATCGTTTGTTGTGGGGGTGAACTTAACATTTTAACACTAAATGGCTATGAAAATGAAATTCAATAAACTATATATGTTGCTGTTTGCCGGAGCGTTATGTACAGGCACATCCTGTACAAAACTAGATGTAGACATGCACTCGGCTTATTCAGAAGATACGTTTCCGAAAACTCCGGAACAATTTGTGGCACTCACAGGGCCTGTTTATACGGCTGCACGTGACTACTTCCGGGATTATTTTGATTTGCAAACTGCCGGATCGGATGAAGTGGTTATCCCGACACGTGGTGGGGACTGGTTTGATGGCGGAAAGTGGCGAGATATGCACATGCATACTTGGTCACCATCGCATGAAGTGGTACGAAACGCTTGGAATTGGGGATATAATGCGATAGGAACTTGTAATCGTGTTCTTGGGGTACTGGAAAATGCACCGGAATCGGATACCAAAGGGCAAACAATTGCCGAAATCAAAACGATGCGCGCCTGGTATTATTATTTAATGATGGATGCCTATGGAAATATTCCATTGCAAACCACTTTCGACACAGGCGGTGAACTTCCATCAACGACGCCAAGAGCGCAGGTTTTTGATTTTATCGTAAAGGAACTGGAAGATAATCTTTCGCTTTTGAGCGAAGAGAAGTCGGAGCTTACCTACGGAAGGCCGACGAAATGGTTTGCCCATACGCTATTGGCAAAAATATATTTAAATGCGCAGATATATACGGGTACGCCAAACTGGAATAAAGTGGTGGAACATACCAATATCGTGCTTACCGAGGGAACTGCGTATTCCTTGCAAAGTGATATGTTGGCACAATTTCGTCCGGATAATGGGGCACAGGATTCGGAACCTATTTTCTCCATTCCTTTTCACGCGGCACGCGCGACAGGCAATGAATTGTTCAATAAAGTATTGCACTATTCACATCGCGAAACGTTCAGTTTGAATACAAACCCTTGGAATGGTTGGAGTGCACAGCCCGATTATTTCGATCTGTTCGATGATGATGATATCCGCAAACAACAATGGTTATATGGACAGCAATATACCGCGACTGGTGCGCCGTTAGTATATGGTGGTATGAATGTCGTAATCGATCCTTACGGTTATAACTTGCTGCCAGGTTCCGATTTTGATATTGGCGGTGCAGATGACGGTGGTCGTTTGGCGGGAGCACGTTGTGTGAAATACTTTCCGGATAAAGATCACATCGGTACAAATGCAAACAACGATGTGGTGGTGTACCGCTTAGCCGATGTATTACTGATGAAGGCCGAAGCTATATTACGTGGAGCAACAAATGGTAATACGGCAGAAGCATTGGAGGCAGCCAATCAGGTTCGTGGAAGGGCATTTCCATTAAACCCCGAAAAGCACTTCACAGCAGCAACGTTAACGTTGGATGCTATTTATAAAGAGCGTGCACTGGAATTCACGTTTGAAGTAACACGACGCACCGATATGATTCGCTTTGGCAAATGGGAAAACCCCATGTTGTTCAAGCCTGCTAATGCGGGAGAAACCTATAAACGCATCTTCCCGATTCCGGCAACCGTGTTGGCCAATAATGGAAACTTGACACCAAATCCTGGTTACACAAATTAAACGATAGAGAAAAATGAAGACCCATAAAATATATATTTCCCTGATGACAGTGATGTTGCTGACGATGGGATGGTTTACGTCTTGTAACAAGGTTGAACACGAAATAGACGATGCTATCGTGTCGATCAATGAGGCGACAGCAAACAGTGTCCAATTAGGACAGACATTAAAAGTAGGCTTTATAACCAATAGAGTGAGTTCTTTCGAATTTAGTGTCGTAAAAGATGGCAATGCGTTAATGACAGAGCAAATTACATTGGAAGGCAATGAAAAAATTATATCCCGTGAGTTTGATATTCCAAACGACGAATCTTGGATGGGCGACGCGCTACTACAGGTGAGTTATGATGCCGGTGGACAACGGATAGAGAAAACCCAAGCGTTAACCATTTTGGAAAGCAATCCGGAAATGTTCCTTGTTGGCGGATCGACAGGTGCAGGTTGGGAGCCTACATTAGCCACACCGATGTTCTTATATAATGGTGCAAATAGCAAGGATCAATTCGAGATCTTCGAATACATTACGGTGGCTGGAGACGGATTCAAGTTCTTGCCAACGAACACCGGTTGGGATAATGCTTTTGGTGCAGGTACGACAACGGGTACGTTATTGCAAACTGGAGATGCCGGAAACATCACGGTCACAGAAGACGCGTTCTATCGTGTACGTATGGATGCAGAAGCATTAACCTACGATCTATTAAAAGTGACTTGGGGTATTGTAGGCGATGCGACACCTGGTGGTTGGGATAACAGTACCAACATGACGTTTGAGGGTGGAAAAGGGACGTATATCTGGAAAATTACAGCAAACCTATCCGAGGGAAGCATGAAGTTTAGATACAACAACGAATGGAGTGTAGGTGGTTTCCCATCCAATCTGGGAGGCAGTTCATCGAATCTGGAATGGGACGGTGGTAACATAGCAATCGAATCTGCCGGAACTTATGATATTGAACTTAACTTGAGTCCATCGGGCTATACGGCGAAGATTGAAAAACAGTAATATAAAAATGAACAACATCAAGATAGCGATCACTCTATTATGCTCGATGTTATGGGTTGCCTTTACACAAGGGCAATCCATACAAAGGGCAGAACCACTACACTGGTGGGTAGGGATGCACAACCCAGAACTGCAAATCGTATTATACGGTTCTGATATTGGTAATTGTGAAGTGAAATTGCCAAAGACAGGTATGCAGCTAAAAAAGGTGCACCAGGTAGAAAATCCGAACTATCTCTTCTTGGACGTGGAAATTCAGACTAATGCACAAGCCGGAACGTATCCGATAGAGTTATACAAAAACGGAAAGAAAGTATTAACGCGCGACTATGTGTTGAAGAATCGTGACAAAAATCTGGTTAAAGCACAAGGTGTACATGCGTCAGATCTTATTTATTTGATCATGCCCGATCGGTTTGCCAACGGCGATCCTAGTAACGATTCCGTAAAAGGCATGCGCGAAACCGCGGTAAATCGCGATTCCATGTATTACAGACACGGTGGTGATCTTCAAGGTATTATCAATAACTTGGATTACCTCGAGAATTTAGGTGTAACGGCTCTTTGGATGACTCCGGTCTTGACCAACGATATGCCACAAGCTTCATACCACGGTTATGCCAACACCGAGAACTACGAAATAGATCCTCGTTTTGGAACAGTCGATACCTACCGTGAACTCGGAAAAGAACTTCATAAACGCAATATGAAACTAGTTCATGATGTAGTGCCGAACCATGTGGGGCTACATCACTGGACAGTGATTGACCGTCCGTCTTCCGATTGGCTACATGAATGGGATACCTTCACACAGACCACTTATAAAGACCAGACGATGTTTGATCCGTATGGCACGCAGGCAGACAAAGATCTGATGGAAAAAGGATGGTTTGTGGAGACCATGCCGGATCTGAACCACCAAAATGAAAAAATGCAGAAGTACATCACCCAGAGTCATATCTGGTGGATTGAAGAAGCGGGTGTAGACGGTTTTCGTATCGATACATATCCCTACAATGATCTGGCTTTCATGGGGAAATGGACAGATGCCATTCGTGCGGAATTTCCCGATTTCTCCTTCTTTGGGGAAACATGGGTACACTCGGTTCCTAACCAAGCGTATTTCTTAGGCGGTCAAAAAGTAGGGCAGGATGTGGATACGAAATTGGAAGGTGTAACGGATTTTCAGTTAAACTATGCTATCGGAGATGCACTTAATCTGGAAAAAGATGGTGCTAACAAATTATATAGCACCGTAAGTGGCGACTACCTGTATCCAAACCCTTTGGCAAATGTGATCTTCCTCGATAACCATGATAAGGACCGTTTCTTTTCAACAGTGGGTGAAGACATCGAAAAGTATAAAAGTGCTTTTAGCTGGTTGTTAACCTACCGCGGTATTCCGCAGATGTACTATGGAGCAGAGATCTTAATGAAGAACTTCAGCAGACCGGATGGTTTGGTGCGGGAAGATTTTAAGGGTGGTTTCCCCGGAGATGAAGTCAATAAGTTTACAGCCAAAGGACGCACAGAAGCTGAAAACGATATGTTTAATCACGTGCGTACCTTGGCGCAATACAGAAAGCAGACTACGGCTTTGCAAGATGGCAAGTTGTTACACTATGCGCCGCAAAATGATGTATATGTGTATTTCCGCTATAACGATAAGGAAAAGGTGATGGTGATCATGAATTGTAGCGAAGAAGAGCAGACGGTTGTATTAGCACGTTTTGACGAAGGTATCGGACAGTCAAAACAGATGAAGAATATTTTAACAAGTGAATCTTTGGATTTGCCGGAAAATGTGGTGGTGAAAGGGAAACAAACATTGGTATTTGAATTAAAGTAATAAATGAACGCAAGAAAGATAATAGACGACGCAACGGCTGTCATATTTGATTTAGATGGGGTGCTGGTGGATACTGCTGTATTTCATTACCAAGCCTGGAAGCGGTTAGCCAAACAGTTTGATTTTGACTTCACGGAAGCGGAAAATGAGCAATTAAAGGGTGTCAGCCGTGTGGACTCGCTGAATCTTATCTTAAAATGGGCAAACAAGGAAGTGCCTGCCGAAGAAAAAGAACAGCTGGCAGCATTGAAAAACACTTGGTATCTGGAATTAGTAGAAAATATGCAGGATGGGGACGTACTCCCCGGCACGATAGACCTATTGACCTATTTGAAAGCGAAGGATAAAAAGATAGCTTTAGGTTCGGCGAGTAAAAATGCGGTTCGAATTTTAGAGAAAACCGGTATTCTGCACTATTTCGATGCAATTATAGACGGGAATGCCGTCCGTAATTCGAAACCTGATCCTGAAGTCTTTTTAAAAGCAGCAGCAGAGGTTGGTGTAGCACCCGCTGCATCTGTAGTGCTGGAAGATGCCCAGGCTGGAATTGAAGCCGCAAGGGCAGCCAATATGCAGGTGATAGCCGTAGACAGATCCCATGTGTTGACGAACTACGATGCGCGTGTCGATGACCTGGCAGAGATATTAACAACTCAGCAACTTCACGACTTTACGTAAAAACATAACATGAAAAATTACATTATACCCGATCCCTGGAATATCATTGAAGACCAATTTAGAGCAGAGCACAACGAGTTTTCGGAAAGCATTTTTTCCATTGGCAATGGACGGATGGGACAGCGCGCGAATTTTGAGGAAACATATTCCGGAAAAACGATGCAGGGCTCGTATCTGGCAGGTGTCTATTATCCCGATAAAACGAGAGTAGGCTGGTGGAAGAACGGCTATCCCGAATATTTTGCCAAAGTCATCAATGCGGTGCAATGGATTGGACTGGACATTCAAATAGACGGTACAACGTTGGATTTGGCTCAATGTGAAATCATAAGCTTCGAGCGCCGTTTGGATATGAAAGCCGGCGTACTTTACCGTTCGTTTAAAGCAAAGATGCCAAACGGAACGGAGGTGGAAGTAACGGCTAAACGGATGTATCATCTGTTTCAATCGGATACCGCATCACTGCAATATACGCTACGCGTCTTAAACTCGGATGCCGACGTGGCTGTACGTTCCTATTTAGATGGCGACGTCGTGAATCGGGACAGCAACTACGATGAGCGTTTTTGGGTGCCGATTGCGGAAGACATTCAAGATAACCTTGTATTAGTAACGGAGACCAAAAAAACACAGTTTCGCGTAGAAGCGCGTTTGCGCAATATATTTTATCTAGGAGGAGTAGCACAGCCATCAGGCGCAAAGAGAAAAGAACAATTTTATGTGGGAGAGGAGTTGCATGCCCGTTTGAAAGTCGGTGAATCTATTCGCATGGAGAAATACGTCGCGATGGCCAGTTCTCTTAATCATCCGTTGGATAAACTGACAGAGGCGGCACAAAGTAGTCTGGAAAAAATCGCCTCCAAAAGCTATGATGAACTGATACAACTACAAACAGCGGCGTGGGCACGTATCTGGGAAGAAAGTGACATACAGATTGAAGGAGATGTTGCTGCACAACAAGCGATCCGGTTTAATATTTTCCAGCTAAACCAAACGTATACAGGCGAAGACGCCCGATTGAATATTGGACCTAAAGGCTTTACGGGCGAAAAATATGGCGGTGTGACGTATTGGGATACCGAAGCCTATTGCTTACCTTTTTATCTCGCTACGCAAGAGCCGGGGATAGCCCGTAATTTGCTGCTTTACCGTTATCAGCATTTGGAAAAAGCTATTGAAAATGCGGGCAAATTGGGATTTAGTGATGGAGCGGCTTTATATCCGATGGTCACCATCAACGGGGAAGAATGCCACAACGAATGGGAAATTACGTTTGAAGAAATCCATCGGAACGGTGCTATTGCCTTTGCTATTTACAACTACGTCCGTTATACAGACGACACCGAATATCTCGCTACGCACGGTTTGGAAGTGTTGATCGGAATCAGCCGTTTTTGGGCACAACGCGTCAATTGGAGCGAGCAGAAACAGCAATATGTGATGCTGGGTGTAACCGGACCGAATGAGTATGAGAATAATGTAAACAACAACTGGTATACGAACAAAATTGCTGTATGGTGTTTGCGTTATACATTAGAAGTCATTGCGCAGGAGCAAACACAAGACGAAGATCGTTTATACGAGTTGTTGTCTAGATTGGATTTTAAAACGGAAGAAAGTACGTTATGGCAGCATATTGTGGATCATATATATCTGCCCGAAGACAATGATCGGGGCATATTTCTGCAACAAGATGGTTTCTTGGATAAGGAATTGATTCCTGTTGCGGAGCTACCAGCGGAAGTACGACCTTTAAATCAACACTGGAGTTGGGATCGGATACTACGTTCTTGTTATATCAAACAGGCAGATGTGTTGCAAGGCATCTATTTCTTTGAGGATGAATTTGATATGGACACCATTCGTCGTAACTATGATTTCTACGAACCGTTAACTGTTCATGAAAGCTCCCTTTCTCCTTGTGTACATGCCATTATCGCTGCCAAATTGGGGAAGGAGGATCAGGCGTATGAGTTCTATCTCCGTACCGCTCGGCTTGATTTAGATGATTATAACAACGATACCGAAGACGGGCTGCATATCACGTCGATGGCGGGTACCTGGTTAGCGATTGTAGAAGGATTCGCGGGTATGCGCGTACGCGATGGGCAATTACATTTCCAAACTTTTATCCCTAAAAATTGGAAAAGCTATGCTTTTCACGTGCAGTATAGAGGAACAAAGTTGTATATTAATGTAAGCCAGGATGATTTTGAAGTCAAAAACCTGTCTGATACCAAAATTAGTATTATATTTAACGGTGAACAGCTTTTGATAGAACCTGAATGGAAATCTTAAAACCTTTTCATGAACAATACACGCGTTAAACCTACTTTGACTGTTGCTCAGATTATCAATATGAGTATGGGCTTTTTGGGTATCCAAATGGGATTTGCTTTGCAAAACGGTAATGCTTCCCGGATTCTACAAACGTTTGGTGCCGATGTGGAGCATCTGTCCTTGTTTTGGCTAGCAGCTCCGATTACCGGGATGATTGTGCAGCCGATCATCGGCCACTATAGTGATCGTACCTGGACAAAGATGGGGCGTCGACGGCCTTTCTTTTTGGTGGGAGCCATATTGACAGCAATCGCGCTCGTCTTTATGCCTAATATCGCGCTGTTCACAGCGATACTCCCGCCGTTATTGATTGGCGCCGGCATGCTGATGTTGATGGACGCGTCTATTAATGTAACCATGGAGCCGTTCCGTGCGCTGATAGGGGATAACCTTCCCAGTTCCCAGCGAAGCTTAGGTTTTTCGGTTCAGACAGTCTTGATAGGGGTGGGGGCTGTAATTGGTTCGTGGTTACCTTATGTGTTTGCAGAATATTTACATATCCCTGCGGATGGAGGCGATGGTATTGTTCCTCAGAATGTAATTTATTCGTTTTACTTTGGAGCATTCGTATTGATTGCTACCATTCTGTGGACTGTTTTCACTACGAAAGAATATTCGCCGCAAGAACTGCAGTCTTTTGTCGGGGAGGAAGAAGTTGAATCGGAAGTTCAATCTTCATCCAGCCATAATTTAGGAGCGATCTTTCAAGATTTCAAACGGATGCCGCTAACCATGAAAAAACTCGGATGGGTACAGTTTTTCTCCTGGTTTGCACTTTTCATGATGTGGGTA
Organism: Sphingobacterium chuzhouense; assembly: GCF_014692525.1. GTDB lineage: Bacteria > Bacteroidota > Bacteroidia > Sphingobacteriales > Sphingobacteriaceae > Sphingobacterium > Sphingobacterium chuzhouense. Next base: position 188,013 of record NZ_JACNYL010000002.1, on the reverse strand, counting down.
TACATGACACCCGCTATTGCGGAACATGTATTTTATAAGATGGATGGAGAGCGCAATCGTCTGTATGCGGAAGCTGGCAATTGGGTGGGTGTACTTTTTGGTGTATACAATGGTATATCGGCCATATACGCTATTTTCTTGCCCCGGCTTGCGAATCGTTTTGGACGAACAAAAGTACATGCGTTCGGATTGATAATCGGTGGTATATCCTTGATCTCCATACTCTTTATTTCCTCGCCGAATATCTTGTTATTAACAATGCTGGGGGTGGGTATAGCTTGGGGAAGCATTCTTTCCATGCCTTACGCCATTCTGAGTGATAGCCTGCCAGCTCGTAAGATGGGTGTATATATGGGGATCTTTAATTTCTTTATCACCTTTCCGCAAATTATATGTGGCTTTTTCGGAGGTATGATTATTAAATATGTTTTCGGTAGCCAACCGATATATGGGATTATGCTAGGAGGGATATTTATGCTGTTGGGTGCTATTTCCGTATGGCGGATTAAAGAATAAAAAAGACGGGGATTATTGATCCCCGTCTTTTTTATTCATAAATACAAATTTACCATCGAATACATCCAGTTGGATAACGGAATCCCTCGAAACCTTACCCGAAAGAATCTCTTTCGAGAGTTCATTGAGCACCCGCTTTTGTATAACCCGTTTCAACGGTCTTGCACCGTATACCGGATCGTAGCCCAATTGACCTAACCAATCGAGTGCATCTTCACTGGCAGACAGGAAAATGTTCTGTTCGGCAAGCTGCTTCTGTATCCGTTGAAATTGCATACGCACAATATCGCCAATCTCATCCCGACTCAACGGCGTAAACATGATCACCTCATCAATACGGTTCAGAAACTCTGGCCTGATAGACTTCTGTAACAGTTCAAACACGTCATCCTTGGTTTTCGCAATCACCTCATCGCGGTTGCTGTCATCCAATTTGGAAAAATTCTCCTGAATAATATGCGATCCAGTATTGGACGTCATGATGATGATCGTATTCTTAAAGTTGACCACACGTCCTTTGTTGTCCGTTAAGTGTCCGTCATCCAATACTTGCAATAAGATATTGAATACATCCGGGTGGGCTTTCTCGATTTCATCCAAAAGGACGACTGAATAAGGTCTACGGCGTACGGCTTCCGTTAACTGCCCGCCTTCTTCGTAACCGATGTATCCGGGAGGCGCACCGATCAATCTGGATACCGCATGTCGTTCTTGATATTCCGACATATCGATCCGCACCATAGCTTGTTCATCATCAAACAGGAATTCGGCCAATGCCTTAGCAAGTTCTGTTTTACCTACCCCAGTTGTACCAAGGAAGATGAACGAACCGATAGGTCGTTTCGCATCGCTCAGTCCGGCTCTGGAACGGCGGATGGCATCGGCAATCGCTTCAATTGCTTCTTCCTGACCGGCAACACGTTTGTGCAATTCTTCTTCCAGATTAAGTAATTTCTCACGTTCAGATTGCACCATTTTGCTCACCGGAATACCTGTCCAACGAGATACCACGTCCGCGATATCCTCGGAGGTAACTTCCTCTTTTAGCATACGGCTATCCTGTTGCTTTTCCGCAAGTTCGGCTTTTAGATTTTCTACTTTATCCTGTGCCTCCTTGATTTTTCCATATCGCAATTCAGCCACCTTTCCATAGTCGCCCGCACGTTCTGCTTGTTCTGCTTCCAGTTTGTAATCTTCGATATTTTGGATTTCCTGGTTGACTTTGTCGACCAAGCCTTTCTCCGATTGCCAAGCTGCTTTTAACGAATCCCGTTCGTTGGAAAGATTAGCGATAGTTTCAGAAAGTTCTTTCACTTTTTTCTCGTCGTTCTCGCGCTTAATCGCCTCCCGTTCAATTTCCAGTTGCATGATGCGTCTTTCCAATTCATCAACTGCCTCCGGCACGGAATCCATCTCCAATCGTAGTTTAGAGGCCGCTTCATCTATTAAGTCAATTGCTTTATCCGGCAAGAATCTATCGGTGATATAGCGTTGTGATAACTCTACTGCAGCGATAATAGATTCGTCAAGGATACGCACCTTATGATGTGTTTCATATCTTTCCTTTAAACCACGAAGGATAGAAATAGCATCCTGCGTGTCTGGTTCATCGACCATAACCTTTTGGAATCGGCGCTCTAACGCTTTATCTTTTTCAAAGTATTTTTGATATTCATTTAAAGTTGTGGCGCCGATTGCACGAAGCTCGCCACGTGCTAAAGCCGGTTTTAGGATGTTTGCTGCATCCATAGCACCTTCACCACCACCGGCACCTACCAAGGTGTGGATTTCATCGATAAAGAGGATAATCTCACCGGCACTGTCCGATACCTCTTTTACCACAGCTTTCAAACGCTCTTCGAATTCACCTTTGTATTTCGCACCGGCGATAAGTGCGCCCATATCTAGGGAATATACGGTTTTGGACTTTAGGTTCTCCGGTGCATCGCCTTTGATGATCCGATGCGCGATACCTTCGGCAATCGCTGTTTTACCGACACCAGGTTCACCGACCAGAATCGGGTTGTTCTTCGTACGACGTGATAGAATCTGCATCACACGGCGAATCTCTTCATCACGGCCAATAACCGGATCCAACTTTCCGGACTCAGCAAACTCATTGAGATTACGCGCGTATTTTCCGAGCGCATTGTAGGTTGCCTCTGCATTTTGATCGGTAACACGATTATTTCCTCGAAGCTCTTTAATAGCTAGTTTGAGATCCTTCTCATTGACGCCTTGACCTTTTAACAAAGAAGCCGTCTTATCACTTGACGAAAGAAGCCCCAAGAGAATGTGCTCAATGGAAACGAATTCGTCATTAAACTCTTTTAAATAACTTTGTGCCTTCTGCAACACCGAAGCAGATGTGTTACTGAGGTATACATTGCTTCCGCTTACTTTAGGTAAGGAAGCTATTTGTTTGTCGACCTCCGTCTCTAAATAGTTGGTATTTACATTTAGCTTCTTTAATAAATGTCCAATAACGTGTTCATCCACAGTTAGAAGTGCCTTCAATATATGCGCAGGTTCAATCGCTTGTTGCTGATTACCCACGGCAATTTCGGAAGCTTTTTGTATGGCTTCCTGTGCTTTGATTGTATAGTTGTTAAAGTTCATTATAGTAATATCTTTTTAATCTATGTAAATGCGTTAATTGATGTCGTTTTATTGATAAACAATTTAAGTGCCTTTTTGATTTTGGCTACTTGTTCGGAAAATTTGTCGCTTAAAAATACATTTAGATGACAAAATGACTTATTTACTACTATCTAAGCTATACTTTTGAATGCAGCGGTCGATCTTTATCTCGATATAGCGAGTTTTTTCAAAAAGTATTTGCATAATCAAAATAGAACTGTGATATTTGCATCACTGAATCGGAAACGGTTCAAAAGCCTCCTTAGCTCAGCTGGTAGAGCAACTGACTTGTAATCAGTAGGTCATTGGTTCGATCCCGATAGGAGGCTCAAAAAGACCGAAACAAAACAGACTGTATGTCAAAATGTGATGGTTACCGCGCTCATAGCTTAACTGGATAGAGCACCTGACTACGGATCAGGAGGTTAGGGGTTCGACTCCCTTTGAGCGCACAAGTAAAGCCTAATTCTGTATGGGGATTAGGCTTTTTTTTGAACATAAAATAACAACTTATGCTAAACCTCGTCTTATTTGGTCCTCCCGGTGCAGGGAAAGGTACCCAATCAGAAAAACTCATTGAAAAATACCAATTAGTTCATATCTCCACAGGCGATATTTTTCGTGCTCATATCAAAGATCAAACAGCGTTGGGTCAGCAGGTGAGTCAAATCATTGCCGATGGTAATCTTGTTCCTGACTCCATCACTATTGCCATGCTGGAAGAGGAGATCAATAAAAATCCACAAGCCAAAGGATTTATTTTTGATGGGTTTCCCCGTACAGTGGCACAGGCTGAGGCTTTGGACAAATTTATGGAATCGATTAATGAGCGCATCACAGGTGTGCTGGCATTAGACGTAACCGAAGAAGAGTTGAAGCAGCGTATTGCGAAACGTCAAGAAATCTCTGGTCGTGCAGATGATGCTGCTGATAAGTTGACCAAACGTATCGAAGAATATTTTAATAAAACCATACACGTATTGCCGTATTATGAAGCACAGGGCAAATTGTCCAAAGTGAACGGTATTGGTGATATTGATACGATTTTCCAATCATTGACGGAAATTATTGATAAATATTAGTTCTCCAAAGTAAAAGTAATATAGCAGAATATGGCTCAGGGCTCAAATTTCGTGGATTATGTGAAGGTGTGTTGTCGCTCGGGTCATGGAGGAGCCGGCTCGGCCCACCTGCATCGGGATAAATTTACCGCCAAAGGTGGGCCAGATGGAGGTGATGGTGGCCGTGGTGGCCATATCATCCTAAAAGGTTCTTCACAGCACTGGACATTACTCCATTTAAAATATCGTAAGCATATTATTGCGGAAAATGGTGGGCCAGGATTAAGCGCGTTGCGTACAGGGGCAAACGGAAAAGATGAAATATTGGAAGTCCCTCTAGGAACGGTTGCTAAGGACGCCGAAACTGGTGAGATTCTGTTTGATATTACAGAAGATGGAGAAATTAAGATATTGACCCCTGGCGGGAAAGGTGGATTAGGCAATTGGCACTTTAAATCTGCTACACAGCAAACGCCGCGCTTTGCACAATCAGGTATGCCAGGAAAAGAGCAATGGATTATACTGGAATTGAAAGTATTGGCAGACGTTGGATTGGTCGGTTTCCCAAACGCCGGAAAATCGACGCTGTTATCTGTCGTGTCTGCCGCAAAACCCGAAATTGCAGATTACCCATTTACCACGCTTGTACCAAACCTCGGAATTGTCGGCTATCGTGACAACAGGTCATTTGTAATGGCAGATATTCCGGGAATTATCGAAGGCGCTTCACAGGGAAAGGGGTTGGGACACCGGTTCTTACGCCATATCGAGCGTAATGCTGTCCTATTATTTATGGTTCCGACGGATACCGACCGCAGCATTGCAGAAGAATACGAGATTTTATTAAATGAGTTGACTGCCTATAACCCGGAGCTCATGGATAAGCCACGTCTATTAGCCATTACAAAATCGGATATGCTCGATGATGAGCTTGAAACGGAGATGGCGGAAACATTACCAAAAGGAATCCCTTCGATATTCATTTCTTCCGTATCGGGAAAAAACATCCAACAGTTAAAAGATATGATCTGGCGGGCGATTAATGGTTGATAGCTTTAGATGATAGGGAATAATTTACTTTCTACCTCGATTTTAAAATTTTCATTGAGGTAAGTAAAAAAGAGCTTATTCACACTGTTGTCGTTTTGCTCGATTAAATAAGGAATAACAGCAGCGCCTTGCTTCAAACGGAGTTTGTAGTAACCAAATAGCGTATCCCGGTTTTTCTGAACCGATTTTATTTCGGATACGCTCACGACATCTCGCATTAAATTAAAAGACAAAGGTTGGTCTTTTATATAATCAACTAAGACTTCATATGTTTCTGGGTTAAAGTAAATGCGCTGATCCTTAGTAGACTTAATATGGTTTGTGTAAACAAAAAATTGACCTATAAGGTAAAGGCTTAACGGTATAAGTATCCAAAGGATCTTTATTTTCATTCCTAAAACTAGCGCAATCAAAAGGAGCAAAAAGCCTATTCCCACCGTACGCAACGTACTTTTCGTCACACGTCTGATAAGTTGAGGTGAAGTATCTATCAAGACGAAATGTTGACGCTGACTGGCTTTGACAATTGATGTAGTGCCTGCACTTGTCAACATAAATCTCCTGGCAATAAGATATACCAAAAGTCCGACTAAAGCGATAACAATGAATATTTTCATTTTTTAATTGATAGGGTTCATAAGGTTGTTTTGACCACTGATCACCAATTAATATTGTTCGGATTCATTGGGATAGTTCCCGGATTTCACGTCTTCAGCATATTTTGTCGCCGCTTCCACGATGCTGCTGTACATTTCCATGTAACGTCTTAAAAACTTCGGTTTAAAATCTTTGGTGAACCCAAGCATATCATTAACCACCAATACCTGTCCATCACATCCGTTTCCCGCACCGATACCAATAGTAGGGATCGAAAGCGATTCGCTGACTTCTGTAGCAAGTTTTGCCGGTATTTTTTCCAGAACAATAGCGAAGCAACCTACTTCTTGCAGTGCCAACGCGTCCGATTTCAGTTTTTCTGCTTCGGCTTCCTCTTGTGCGCGAACACCGAATGTACCGAATTTATTAATAGATTGCGGTGTAAGACCTAAATGTCCGCAGACAGGAATACCCGCATCGATAATTTTCTTGATATTATCCAAAATCTCGATACCACCTTCCAGTTTCAACGCGTGAACACCCGATTCCTTCATCATCCGAACAGCCGATTTGAAAGCATCTTCGGGTGTACCTTGATATTCACCGAAAGGAAGGTCAACCAATACCAACGCCCGCTTTGCACCTCTCGCCACTGCACTGGCGTGGTATATCATGTTATCCAATGTAATAGGCAACGTGGTTTCATATCCTGCGAATACATTTGCTGCCGAATCTCCTACCAATAAAACATCTATACCGGCTTCGTCCAATGCGCGTGCAGTAGAGTAATCATACGCCGTGAGCATACTAACTTTTTCACCATTTGCTTTCATCGCCAAAATGGTGTTCGTGGTTACTCGTTTGATTATTTTGTTTACTGACATTGCTTGTAGTTTGAAGAGACAAAGCTAATAAAAAGTTATAGAAGTCGAGGATGTTAAAGGTATTTCTGTATTTTTGCATTTATGCAAAAAAGCGACAATCGTTTATTTAAATTTCCGAAATTTCAAGATCTGATCATTTTTGAAGATGATGACCTCATCGTCATTAATAAGCCGCCGTTTGTAGCGTCTTTAGACAATAGGAGCGGAGATGAGGTCAATATCTTACGTCTTGCCAAAAAATATCACCAAGATGCTCAGGTGTGTCACCGCTTGGACAAAGATACCTCTGGTCTGCTCTTGTTGGCGAAAAACCCAGAGACATATCGTTTAGTTTCTATCGAATTCGAACGTAGACGCGTAGATAAAATATATCATGCGATTATCAGCGGTACGCATACATTTACAAATCTATTGGTGAATTTGCCTATTTTGAATCAGGGAAATAAAAATGTTTCCATCGATCGTGCCAATGGAAAACCCGCCGAAACTGTTTTTAATTCCATACAGTACTTTAGACATTTTACACTTGTTGAATGTAAACCGATTACTGGACGTATGCACCAGATCCGTATCCATTTGGCTACTCAGCGGGCGGCTATTGTGGGCGATGAGATGTATCGTGGTAAACCGGTTTATTTGTCCCAGATTAAAAAAAGAGGTTTTACGATGACGAAGGGAGAAGAGGAGCAACCGATTATGAAACGATTTGCTTTGCACGCGCATCAAATCCGCTTTTCCATTGAGGGAAAGGAATACAATTTTGAAGCACCATATCCGAAAGATTTTGCTACCTTGTTAAAATTACTGGAGAAGTTTGATTCGTAATAATGGATAAAAAGAAAGTTTGGAAAATAGTTAGTAACGTCATATTCGTGGGATTAATTATTTTATTAATTCTACCTGTGGGACGCACTTGGATACAACAAGGATTGATGAAGATCGGCTTATTTAAGCCTAAATTGGAAAGACCGAAAGAAATGCCTGCCCAGACTTCGGAAGTTGAGGGGTCGTCGGGAAGCAATTATGCCGGGATTGCCTTTTCCGATGATAACGGAGAAGTAGTAAATATACCGGATTTAAAAGGAAAGGTTGTTTTCTTGAATTTTTGGGCTACTTGGTGCCCACCTTGCAAAGCGGAAATGCCCTCTATCCAGGTGTTGAAAGATAAATTTAAAAACAATGATCAAGTGGCTTTCCTCATCGTCGAAATCGAAGGTGCAAAGGAAAAAGCACGCGATTTTATGCAACAAGGCAATATGGATTTACCTATTTATTATCCGGAAAGCCAAATTCCAAGCGAATGGCTAGGGGGAGCTATTCCAACGACGGTCATTTTGGATAAAACAGGAAAGATTGCTGCACAACATGAAGGTATGGCGGATTATTCCCGTGCCGAGGTGTCCGACTTTATTACAGAATTAATCCATCAATAAGCATGACCAGAGCAGCGTTAGTTCACCAAATAAAAACAAAAAAAAGCTTTTTGTGTGTAGGATTGGATACAGATATAGCCAAGATACCTGCACACCTGCTGGACGATGAAGATCCGATATTTTCTTTTAATAAAGCAATTATCGAAGCAACGGAGGATCTCTGTGTAGCCTATAAACCTAATATCGCCTTTTATGAATGTTACGGTGCAAAGGGATGGCAATCGTTACAAAAAACATGGAAAATCTTGCCCAAAAACTGTCTGAGCATTGCCGATGCTAAACGAGGTGATATTGGTAATACTTCTACCAGGTATGCAAAGGCATTTTTTGATCAAGAAGTATCGGGTTTAGGGTTTGACGCGATTACGATAGCACCGTATATGGGACATGATTCTGTAATTCCGTTTTTAGAAATTCCCGATAAATGGTCTATTGTTTTAGCACTGACATCGAATCCGGGAAGTAAGGATTTTCAGAACTTCGCCAACCCCAACGGCACAGAACTGTTTGAATACGTATTGGAAAAAGTAAAAGAATGGGGCACACCGGAAAATACGATGTTTGTAGTGGGAGCAACCCGTGGAGAGGGATTCTTGAAAGTGCGGCAACATGTTCCGGATCATTTTCTTCTGGTACCGGGTGTTGGTGCGCAAGGCGGCTCTCTACAGGAAGTTTGTCAATATGGTATGAATAAAGAATGTGGTTTGTTGGTAAACAGCACTCGCGGTATTATATATGCATCTGATGGAAAGGACTTTGCGGAACGTGCACGAGAGGAAGCTTTAAAACTACAAAAGGAGATGCAGGTAGAATTAGAACGAGCAGAAATAATTTTGGCACAATAATTACTTGTTGCTAGAGCATAAGAACAGCACTTATGTACATACGATTTGTATACTTTATCATCTTATCGCTCGCATTGTTTTTCGCTTCCTGTAGCTCAATGTATATGCCCAATGTGCCTGCAACACCAATGTTTCAAGGGAAAGGAGAGGTGCATGCGGCTGCCCATGTTAATATTAAAGGGAATTTAAGTGGAAATGTAGGTGTCGCTGTAGGTAACCATATAGCCATTATAGCAAATGGATCCTACGTTGATCAAGGTGGTAACAACAATAAAAATGAGCTATTTAAGCAACATCTGATAGAGGGTGGTCTTGGTTATTTTACCCGAATCGGTAAGAAAAAAAGACAGGTACTCGAAATATATGCGGGTTACGGTATCGGGTCTTCAACAGAAGTTGACCGTCGGGCTTCTACAACAGGCATGATGCCCGTGGAAACAAGAGTGATGGATTTTGATAAAATTTTTGTTCAAGTAAATTACTCCTCCACACGGAGACAGAAACTAAATCTATTTGGCAAACCACGCGAGTTAAATTATGGTACGGCTATCCGTGCCAGTAGGGTGGCTATGCAAGATTTTACAATTAACGATTTAGCCAGTCCAACAGAAGAAGCATTATTTATCGAACCTCTTTTTTATACACGCATGGAGTTGAATAGAGGTTTTCAGATACAGTATACAAATGGCTTTAACTTTAATGTGGTGGACAACACTTATTTAAAAGCAGGAAATGCTGTATTTACTTTAGGATTGACATATAATTTTGGTGGAAAAAGGAATAAGGGAAAATAATAAATTAGATATGAAAAGAAGAAATATCAATATTCTATGCGTGATGTTCATAGGATTATTATTGAGTGGTTGTGCTATTAATAAACAACAGATAGATGCACTTGCCAAATTCAATTACACAGTGGAATCGATGCAAGATATTCGTTTAGCAGGTAGAGACATGGATAGTTATACCGGAAAGGACGGAGTGAATTTAAGCTCCCTGCCAGGGATAGCCATGGCTATGTTACGTCAAGATTTGCCTCTAGAAGCGCAAATAAATATGAAAGTTACTAATCCCACGACGACGACAACAAAAATCAATTCCTTTAAATATTTAATTGAAATTCAAGGAAAGCCGCTTTTTGAAGGGACAGTGAACGAAAATCTTCATTTGGCAACCGGCGAGAGTACCGTCGTGCCCTTAACCTTTAAGGCGAACATCTTTGGTACCGCAAAAGAAAAAGGAGTAGAAAATGTGTTAAATGAGCTTTTCACTAGAAAAGGAGAAGGTTTTCTCGTCCTAAAAATAAAACCTTCTATTAAAATCGGGAATAGCAATATCTACTATCCGGGCTATATTACTGTCGATAGAAATCTGGCGAAAAGTATCGGAAAATTAGTTATGTAATTTTTTTTCTGTTCTTTTTTCCCACAAAAAAGAACCAAAAAGTTCGTCGCTTCGAATCTTTGAGGAGAGGGGACGTGCTAAGGATGAGTTCCTATATGCCTCAAAAATTCGGATGCGACCTTTTTAATGTTAAGAAAGGGATAGTACAGTACGTAATATCTCCGCAATTATTAATTGATGGTGACTTTGCGAACCAAAACGACATAGCACTGTTCCGCGGCCAGCTTTACGAAGACTATTCCGTTAAAAACAGAATACTGTCTGAGCGCCAGCGAGTTTATTCTGTTTAGGAATAGGCAATTAAAGGTAGCGGAACCTTGCAAGTCTTGATTATGGATTCGTGTTTATTTTAGCATCCATGAGCTCACTTCGTTCGGTTTTTGTCTCCTTTTTTATCAAGAAAAAAGGAGAAGAAGTTAATCCCTATTAAACGTATACCCAACTGTCCATTCGATAAAATCAGCCTTCCCTTTATGGGCTTTGATAGAAATACCAGCGTTAAAGTCTTTATATATGTAATACCGTGCGCCTGCCCTTAAGAAAACACGGTTTATTTCCCCGTTGAAATATCGTTTATGGATATAATACCCCACATTTCCATTCAATACAAGATTGCGGTTTAATACGTGTACTAAATAAAAAGACGGCCCGCCCGATAATTTAGCACTTAATTTGCCGCTATCTTCACCTGCAATTTCATCGTAGTTGCCCGAAGCAGAATAGAATAAATCGAGACCACCGCCCATTCTCCATTTATGTGATACGTGCTTGCTGGCGTAAGCGCTTAATGTAGTCTTTAAAAAACGTTCATCCTTATCTTTGTCCAACTGCTTCCAGCCTGCACCATAATTGATGTGGTACTGTATTTTGTTGTTATAGGGTTCGATATTGCTCCTGTCGGGAAGAACGGTCTGTCCATGGGGTTGGTACGTTATCGACGCTGTTAACGGTACCAGATTAACGCCTTTGTTGGGTAATCGAAGAGCTCCATTGGAAAAGTGATGGTAGGCCAGGCCAAGCCCTACACGCCAGTTCGGATTGATTTTATATTGACTTCGTATACCAAAATCAATAAAAACATTATTTTTTGCACCAATGACAACATTCAACGGATTGGATTCCGGATCGTAGGGTCTAAAGTTACCCGAGATACCGAGCCCTATGCGATAATCGAAACCCCAACGCTTGTTCCTTAAATTTCCGAATGGGGATTGTACAAATCCATATATGGCATAAGGACTTCCTATAATATCGGTGTTAAATGTACTACTATAAAATCCTACTCCGTATATAGGATTGTTGTATAGTGTAAAATATTGGTCGTCTGATTTTTGTATTTTCCAGCCGATTTTTAAATTAAGGCCATTATAATAAGCACTTTCAAAAGTAGTGCGTCGTATATCCTTTGCTGCCAATATTCCACCATTTTCGATCTCCAACTCTATAATGAGCGGGTTCTTTACAGGTTGTTCAAATGAAATAGAATCTATTTGTGCACAAAGATGTAAAGTAGTCATTATTAAAACCGAAGTAAAAAATACTTTTTTCAATAGCGTCTTCTAAAAAGTAATAAAATTTTGCTGCCAAAGATATTATTTTTTTTTGGTGTTATAACGCACGCGTTATTCCTGAATTAGAGATATTTTAGAACTATTAGGAGAGCCTGCACAAGCTGTATTTTTTTGTAACTTGATTGTTGGAAAAAGGACTTAGTGTATTTTTTACAATATTATTCCTATATTTAGTTCCGATTTATAAAAATCTAGATTAATGACAATGCAAATTGTAAAGAACGGTGTGTTTATTTTTACGTTCATGGTGGCTAACCTCCTTTCAAAAGCACAGGAAAAGCACGAACGTTACATACAGAAAATAGAAGGAACAAGCTTGGAGTTTTCCATGGAGGCAATTCCTGGTGGTACATTTCTTATGGGGAGTGATAAATCCGCTAAAGAGGATGAAAAACCTGTACATCAAGTGGAACTTGATCCGTTTTGGATGGGAACTTATGAAGTCACCTGGGATCTATATGAACCTTTTGTATACAAAGACTTAGAGCAAACTATTGCGCTAGATGGTAAAATTTCATCTGAAGTAGATGCTGTTACGCGTCCTACAAAACCTTATTTGGACATGACTTTCGGCATGGGTAAGGAAGGGCATCCAGCATTAGCGATGACGCATTATAATGCTATCCAGTTTTGTAAATGGCTTTATACACGTACAGGTGTATTCTATCGCTTACCCACGGAAGCAGAGTGGGAATATGCTTGTCGTGCGGAATCCACATCGGAATATTTTTTTGGTGATGATGCTGCACAGTTAGACGAATATGCTTGGTTTACAGAAAATAGCGACAAAAAAACTGCTCCAGTCGGGAAGAAAAAACCTAATGCCTGGGGATTATATGACATGATAGGAAATGTAGCTGAATGGACATTCGACCAATATATAGCTGATTATTACAAGCAGTTTGAGGGTAAAACAGCTAAAAATCCGGTTGCTGTACCGACAGAGCTTTATCCGCATAGTGTTAGAGGCGGTTCCTTCGACAGCGAGGCTGACGAACTTCGATCAGCAGCTCGAATGGCATCGGATCCTATATGGAAGCAGTTAGATCCACAGATTCCAAAATCTAATTGGTGGTTTCCTGAAGCACCATTTGTTGGGCTACGTCTTGTTCGCCCAGTAAATCCCCCTTCACAAGAAGAGATTAAGGCTTATTACAATCAAGAGCCGATAAAAGACTTTTAATAATAAATTATAATACCTAAACTAATGCAACATTTTAAAAGGAGAGATTTTATTAAAGCAGGGTCGGCTCTATCAGGAGCGGCCGTATTGTCGTCCATGCCGGTATCCGATGTGTTTGCTGCTGGAAGCGATGTTATCAAGATTGCATTGATCGGTTGTGGTGGACGTGGTACTGGTGCTACCTTTGACGCTTTTGCTTCTGGGCAAAACATTAAACTGGTCGCTATGGCAGACGCCTTTCAAGATAATTTGGAAAAGACCTATCAAACCATAAAGGAAAAGTTTGGTGATAAAGTGGACGTGCCAGATAGTCGTAAGTATGTTGGTTTTGATGGCTATAAGGCAGCCATCAAGGATGCCGACGTGGTATTGCTGACTACACCTCCGGGATTTCGCCCCATACACTTTGAAGAGGCAGTAAAGGCTGGTAAGCATGTCTTTATGGAGAAACCCGTTGCCGTAGATATCCCGGGCATAAGAAAGGTGCTTGCGGCAGCCGAAGAAGCCAAAAGGAAAAAATTAAATGTAGTCGTCGGTTTACAGCGGCGCTATCAGACAAATTATCGAGAAGCCATCAAACGTATACAGGATGGCGCCATCGGTGATGTTGTTTCCGGACAGGTTTACTGGAATAGTGGAGGGGTATGGGTTCGTCCACGCAAACCAGAACAAACTGAGATGGAATACCAAATGCGAAATTGGTTTTATTTTAATTGGCTTTGTGGCGACCATATTGTCGAACAACATGTACATAACATTGATATCGCCAATTGGGTAAAAGGAAGGTATCCTGTTTCTATTCAAGGTACAGGAAGTAGGGCTCATCGTACAGGTAAGGATTATGGCGAAATTTATGACAACTTTGCCATCGAGCTTACCTACGATGATGGTTCGGTGGTATACAGCCAGTGTAGACATTTTGAAGGTGTGTCCAATCGCGTAGACGAAACTTTTCAGGCGACAAACGGTCGTGCTTATCTTTCAGCGGGTAACCAAGCGGTGTTATGGGATGCAAAGGGAAACGAAATATACCGTCATGATCCTAAAGGGAATCCAAATGCTTACCGACAGGAACATAAAGAGCTTTTTGCGGCGATAGCAAAAAACGAATACGCTTTTGACGATACGCAGCATGGGGCGTATAGTACACTCACCGGTATCATTGGTCGTATAGCTTGTTATACAGGCAAGGTAATCAAATGGGATGAAGCTATGACTTCAACGGTCGATTTATCTCCTAACGTTTACGCCTGGGATGCATTGCCTAAAATCGTTCCGAATGAAGATGGAGAATACCCTTATGCTATTCCTGGAAAAAACACGGAACTTTATATTTAAAACGTGTTGAGGAATGTGTTTATATTGTGTTTAATGACCTTAGGTTGTTTTGCTCATGGCCAGCAACCTAAATTTATTATTGATGGGCAGGCGCAGGGTACGTCTTACAGGATTCAATACTATGCACCAAATTCTATCGTTTCTAAAATAGAGATAGATAGTGTGCTGAACGTTATTGACCGGTCAATGTCGCTGTATGACAAACAATCGCTCATATCGAATTTTAATGAGGCGGATAAAAGTATAGTGTTGGATGACCATATGGTAAATGTAGTGAGGCGTTCGATTGATTTAAACCGTATATCAAATGGGATTTTTGACATCACCGTGATGCCTCTTGTAGGATTGTGGGGATTTGGCCCCGATCGTATCAATGCATTTCCTCAACCGGAGACAATCGACAGCATATTGCAGTTTGTAGGTATGGATAAACTTGTCTTAGATGGTAATATACTAATTAAGAAAGATAAAAGAGTACAGGTAGATTTAAACGGAATAGCACAGGGGTATTCCGTGGATGTTATTTCTCAATTCATGGATAGCAGGGGTATTAGGAGCTATTTGGTTGAGTTAGGTGGAGAAATAAAAGTAAAAGGATATAAGGACGTTAACGTTCCTTTTGAAATTGCCATCGAAAGTCCGCAGAATGGAAAGTATTCGAATGTTATACTGCAATTGACGGATAAGGGGGTCACTACATCTGGGAATTATAGACGAGCATTTGACCTGGAAGGGCGTCGTATCCACCATCATATCAATCCACATGACGGTTATCCCGTACAGAATAATGTCGCCAGTGTAACGGTTATAGCACCCACCGCGATGGATGCTGATGGTTATGACAACGTATTTATGGCGATGACGCCGGAAGAAGGTGTAAATTTAGCAAATAGACTAGACGATATCGAAGTCTATATTATTTATAAGGATAACGACCGGTTTAAAGAAGCTTTTTCAGCGGGTTTTTACCAGTATGTAAAAAATAATTAACCGATTAAATTTAATATAATGAAACGAGCAGATTTTATAAAAAGTGGTGCAGCGTTTATTGGTAGTACAGCTATTTTAGGTAATGAAATTATGGCAGCAACGAAACAGAATAAAGAAGGGGCGACCTTTCAACTAGATTATGCCCCACATCAAGGTATGTTTTCGGCTACAGCGGGTAAAAACTTTGTGGACGAAATCAAGTACATGCACGAATTGGGTTTCCGTAGTATCGAAGACAATGGTTTGCCAACCCGGCCGGTAGAAGAACAGGTTAAGGTGGGAGAGACCTTGGCAAAATTAGGTATGCGCATGGGCGTGTTTGTAGTACCAAAAGGTGGAAACGGAGCCAACACCTTGGCAGCGGGCAAACAGGAACATATTGATATTTTCTTGAACGGATGTAAGCAATCTGTGGAAGTCGCAAAACGTGTCAATGCCAAATGGGTAACAGTTGTTCCGGGAGATTATCAACGTAATTTACCTATAGGTGTGCAAACGGCTAACGTGATCGAGGGTTTAAAACGTGGTGCCGAAATTTTTGAACCACATGGTATTACGATGGTATTGGAACCATTGAGCGATACGCCAGACTTATTTCTTCGTTACACGGATCAAACATACGAGATCTGTAAGGCGGTAGGAAGTCCATCTTGTAAGATCTTATATGATGCATATCACCAACAAAAAAATGAAGGTAATCTCATCAACCTTATGAATATGTGTTGGAGTGAAATTGCTTATATCCAAGTAGGAGATAACCCCGGAAGAAAAGAACCCACGACAGGAGAGATAAATTATAAAAATGTATTTAAGTGGCTGAAAGAAAAGGGGTATACAGGTATTGTAGGGATGGAGCATGGCATGTCAAAATCTGGTGTAGAGGGTGAAAAAGCATTGGTCAACGCTTATCGAGAAGTCGACAATTTTTAAGCGTATTATATAATATAAAGGAGAAGTAATATATTTATACAAAATAAACCTATTATCAGATGTCAACATCCATAAGATTTAAACTATCTTTTATGATGTTCCTCGAATTTTTTATTTGGGGAGCATGGTTCGTAACATTGGGAACGTTCTTGATCCAAAACTTACAAGCCGAACCATTTCAGATTTCCAATGTATTTTCAACGCAGTCCCTGGGTGCCATTATTGCACCTTTCATTATTGGTATGATTGCGGATCGGTATTTTAATGCGGAAAGAATTCTGGCTATATTACATTTAATTGGTGCATTGTTGATGTTCCAAATGTATAAGGCGACCGATATTGCTACGTTTTATCCGTACGTTTTGGCATATATGATCCTTTATATGCCTACTTTGGCATTGGTAAACTCGGTTTCTTTCCGGCAACTAACAAATCCAGAAACTCAATTTTCAAGCATTCGGGTTTGGGGTACAATCGGGTGGATTATAGCTGGTTTGGCTATTAGTTTCCTTTTTCGATGGGATTCACCCGAAGGTGCGCAAGAAGGTGCCTTGCGGAATACGTTTTTAATGGCAGGTATCGCTTCTGCGGTTTTGGGCTTATTCTCGTTCACTTTACCTAAAACACCTCCGATAAAAGTAGATTCGGCAGATAAACCGTCATTCGCCTCTATTATTGGGTTAGATGCTATAAAACTATTGAAAGATAGAAACTTTTTAATTTTCTTTATTTCTTCTATCTTGATATGTATACCCTTAGCTTTTTATTATTCCAACGCCAACCCGTTTTTAGTTGAAATCGGTTTATCAAACGCGACAGGAAAAATGGCTATCGGACAAGTTTCAGAAGCAGTATTCCTATTGTTGCTTCCCGTGTTATTTGTCCGTTTCGGTTTTAAGAAGACGATCCTCATCGGTATGTTGGCTTGGGTCGTACGCTATCTCTTATTTGCATATGGAAATGCCGGTGATTTGTCATTCATGTTAATTATCGGTATAGCTTTACATGGAATATGTTACGATTTCTTCTTTGTTTCAGGACAAATTTATACAGATAGTAAAGCGGGAGTAAAATATAAAAGTGCTGCCCAAGGATTAATTACATTGGCAACTTATGGTGTGGGGCAGCTAATAGGTTTTTGGGTTGCCGGCTTTATCGGAGACAAATACCAGAGCATAAAGGAAACCGATGTAGCGGCCTTCTGGCAACAGACATGGATTGTGCCAGCTGGTATCGCGTTTGTTGTCATGATTTTATTCATGATTTTATTTAAAAATGAAAAGATAGAGAGTAAAACAGTATAAAAACAAACAAATTAAAAAAATAGAAAAGGTATGGCAGATAATGTTTATGATGCAATTGTCATCGGATCAGGCATCAGTGGTGGTTGGGCTGCGAAAGAACTTACGGAGAAAGGGCTGAAAACCATTATGCTGGAACGCGGAAGAAACGTTGAGCATATAAAAGACTACCACGCAAATAAGAATACTTGGGAATATCCGCATAGAGGAGGGCGTACCAAGCAAATGGAAGAAGATTATCCTGTATTGAAACGAGATTACCCATTGAATGAAAGAAATCTTGACTTTTGGGTAAATGAAAAAGAGAGTCCCTATACGGAAGTTAAGCGGTTTGATTGGTATCGCGGCTATCATGTAGGAGGACGTTCCCTTATGTGGGGGCGCCAGAGTTATCGTTTTTCTGATTTAGATTTTGAAGCAAACGTAAAAGATGGGCATGGTACAGATTGGCCCATTCGGTATGCTGATATCGCCCCATGGTATAGCTATGCGGAGAAATGGGCAGGTATTTCCGGTAACCGGGATGGTTTAGATGTATTGCCAGATGGTGATTTCCTGCCTCCCATGGATTTTAATATCGTAGAGAAAGATCTAGCTGCTCGTCTGCAGAAAGAATATGGTGGTAAACGCCATTTTATTATGGGACGTACGGCTAATATAACCCAACCTCATACCGGCCGTGTTAACTGTCAATATCAAAACCAGTGTTGGTTGGGATGTAACTTCGGTGCTTATTTCAGCACGCAGTCTTCGACATTGCCGCCGGCGATGGCAACGGGTAACTTAACACTCCGTCCGTTCTCTATCGTAACACGTATCCTATATGATAAGGATACTCAAAAAGCGACAGGAGTAGAAATTGTTGATGCGGAGACAAACAAAACGTATGAGTTCCATGCAAAAGTTATCTTCGTATGTGCCTCGGCATTTAATTCGACGTGGGTATTGATGAATTCAGCTACCGATGTTTGGGAAGGTGGTCTAGGAAGTAGCTCCGGCGAGCTTGGTCATAATGCAATGGATCACCATTTCCGTTGCGGAGCAAGTGGTACGGTAGAAGGATACGACGACAAATATATTTTTGGACGTCGTCCTACAGGATTGTACGTACCTCGTTTTGTGAACGTACCGGGTGATGATAAGAAACGCGATTACGTTCGCGGATTTGGCTATCAAGGAGCTGCTAGCCGAGGAAGATGGTCCGGTGAGATTGCCGAAATGAGTGTTGGTGGCGATTGGAAAGATGCGATGCTGGAACCAGGTAACTGGAGTATTGGCTTCGGTGCGTTTGGAGAGATATTGCCGTATCACGAGAACAGAATCTTCCTAGATAAGGATAAGAAAGATAAGTGGGGGTTACCGGTATTGGCAATGGATATGGAGATCAAGGACAACGAGTTAAAAATGCGTCCGGATATGATGGAGGAGATGAAAGAAATGTTGGAGAAAGTCGGTGTTAAAAATGTTAGGACTTATGATAACACCTATGGCTTTGGTCAAGGAATTCACGAAATGGGAACGGCCCGTATGGGAACGGATCCTAAAAATTCTGTGTTAAACAAGCACAATCAGGTTTGGGATGCGAAGAACGTCTTCGTAACGGACGGTGCGGCAATGACATCAGGTGCTTGTGTGAACCCATCATTGACCTATATGGCTTTAACGGCGCGTGCTGTGGATTTTGCTGTTAACGAGCTTAAAAAAGGGAATCTATAACAGGCTTAAAGTAATAAATCATGAAAGAAACAAATAGTTCAAGGAGGAATTTCATAAAAAATGCTGCTTTGGCAGCAGCGGGCTTTATGATCGTTCCTCGTCATGTACTTGGCGGAAAAGGATTTGTAGCGCCAAGCGATAAATTATCTATCGCTGGAATAGGTGTCGGAGGCAAAGGTTACGGTGACATTATGTCTTTTCACAAAAGTGGGAAAGCAGAGATCGCTTTTTTATGTGATGTAGACGACCGTCGTGCGGCCGGAGCGGTGAAAAACTTTCCGAAAGCAAAATATTATAGAGATTATCGGGAGATGTTGGACAAGGAGCACAAGCATATAGACGCTGTTTCTATTTCTTCTCCAGACCATAATCATGCTATCCAAACCTTAGCTGCGATGGAATTGGGTAAGCATGTCTACGTACAAAAACCGTTGACACATGATGTTTGGGAAGCGCGCGTGCTAACAGATGCTGCAAAAAAATATAAGGTCGTGACACAAATGGGAAACCAAGGAGCATCTAACGATGGCCCTCGGGAAATCAGGGAATGGTATGAGGCCGGCCTGATAGGCGATGTGCATACCATTTACTGCTGGACTGACAGACCGGTATGGCCTTCAGGGATTCCATGGCCAACCCAAACCGCTCCTGTGCCAAATGAGCTGGATTGGGATCTTTGGTTAGGAACAGCTCCGTATAAAGATTATATCGAAAAACTGGTGCCATTCAACTGGCGTGGCTGGTGGGATTACGGAACGGGAGCATTAGGTGATATGGGATGTCATCTTTTGGAAGTACCTTTTAGTACGTTAAATCTTCAATATGTACAGGACGTACAGGCTACTGTAGGTACAATATATGTTGACGAATTTAAACGGGGTTATTTCCCTGAAAGCTGCCCGCCGTCGAGCCACGTTACAATGACTTTCCCCAAAACCGAAAAAACAAATGGACCAGTTACCTTGCATTGGATGGATGGCGGTATACAACCCGCTCGTCCAGACGAATTGGAACCTAATGAAGTTTTCGGTGATGGCGGTAATGGTATTTTATTTGTCGGAACAAAAGGAAAGTTATTGGCTGATACCTATGGCGATAACGCTCGATTGCTTCCTACTACCCGCAAAGAAAGTGTAGAACAGAAATACGCACGTGTTCCGGGTAAAGCAAGTGGCCACTATGCACAGTGGGTAGAAGCTTGTATCGCTGGATATGGAAATATGGAAGTCAGTGCACCGTTTGAAATTTCAGGTCCGCTTACGGAGGCTATTCTAATGGCGAACTTGGCGATCCGCGGTGCGGATCTCCAGGTAGATAAGAAGTTCCCGGGCAGAAACCTCAAGTTATTATGGGACAAGGACGAAATGAAGGTAACCAACTTTGACATCGTAAATCAGTTTGTGAAACGGGAATATCGTCAAGGATGGGAGATAAATTATAGTATTTAATCTTAAAGAAAATGAATAGAAGAGAAGCAATTCAACGTGTGGCGATGCTTATCGGTGGCTCTGTTATAGGAGCTAACTTATTCTTAGAAGGATGTACAAGACCTGCTTCTAAGGATGTCGCGGTATTGTTCGAAGAAGATAAGATGAATTTTTTAGGTGATCTTGCTGAAGCAATTTTGCCTAAAACGTCAACACCCGGTGCCAAGGAAGCTGGCGTGGGCGAATTTATTCCGGTAATGATCCGTGACTGCTACGATCCGCAAGACCAGAAAGCGTTCCTAGAAGGTTTAGATGGCGTAGACGATAGAGCGAAAAAGGAATTTGGTAAAAAATTCCAAGAACTATCAAAAGAGGAACAATTGCAGTATGTCAATATGTTGGATAAAGAAGCCAAAGAATTTCAAAAAGAAAGAGGCGAGAAGCAAAGGAAATTGAACGAAGACGCTGAGAAAAGTGGAAAGAATGCAAGCGAAGTTGAACAGCTTCCAAACCATTTCTTCCACATGTTAAAACAATTAACATTGACGGGATTCTTTACTTCAGAAGTCGGCATGACGAAGGCATTACGTTATGTTAAGATTCCAGGAAAATACGATGGCAACTATCCTTATAAAAAAGGAGACAGAGCATTTGCATCTTAAAAAAGCGTATTTCTATACAACTGTGAATTTGCAAAAGCATCCAAACAGGATTAACCTTGTTTGGATGCTTTTTTATAAATAGATTTTATAAATAGATAACAGTTGCAAATAAATGTTAAAAACCAAGCAATAATGTAAAGAATTTGTTGTTATGTATAAAACGTCAAAGTCAAATATTTATATTTAATAGTGCGTAAGAGAATTCTTGACTGATTACATAAAAACAAAATAATAGCATATGAGTATACAAATTATAGAAAAGGAACGTATTGGTGAATATAAGATTGTGCCTGCAGAGGTGGACAATACAGCTGCATTGTATGGCAAATTACGCTCCGCACAGCGTTTAGGAAATGAGTTTAAATCTAAAACGACCATTGTGTTCCAAACGGAGGACGGCCCAAAGCGTATCGAAACAACAGTTTGGTCGTTGACCGAACGATATATCCAAATAAAAAATGGGATCCTTATCCCCTTAAAATCAATTATCAAGGTTGACTTTTAGAAAATAAACGGTCGGCAAGAAACCCACAATCTACCGACCGATATTTTTTATTTTTGTTCCGTTTCTCTCTAATACAATCTTTCATCTCCACTTTTGTGCCAAATATTATTTTGTCATACAAATTAATTCATTGAAAATCATTATATTGTATGTTTTATATAAACTTACTGTTTGTAGGATGGCAAGAAATATTTGAAAGGAGGCGCATCTGATGCCAAATTTTATTTTGTTTTAGATTTTTTAAAAACGTATCGTTTTGTTTATCAGTGGTATACATTATTTATTGGAATAAATTATTCATATCTTTCATAGGCATCAAAAAAGGTTTTACGCATGTGTTTAAATTGCATGATTACTTGATTGATAAATTCCTCATCTAAAAGTTCAAATACACCGTTAACACCGCCGATAATATCCGTTTCCGCTAATTTATAAGATTGCTCAAGAACACCCTGTTCGAACTTGATGATGAACTTCTGGTTCATTGAAAAAATCGTTATTTTGCAATCAGGATGGGGGAGTTCTGCAACTGTTCTCATATAATAAAATTAGATAAAAATAAAGCTCCACAATATTATAGATTGTGGAGCTTTCGAATTTACGTGAAATTGAGGATTAAACCAACCCCTGTGCTTTCATGGCAACGCCTACTTTAATAAAGCCACCAATATTTGCACCTTTTAAGTAGTTGATATATCCATCTTCTTCTTTTCCATATTTAAGACAAGTCTTATGGATATTATTCATAATGCCCTTCAATCGGGTATCTACTTTTTCAGCATTCCATTGTTGCCCGATCCAATTTTGCGACATTTCGAGACCAGAAACTGCTACGCCACCTGCATTCGCGGCCTTACCAGGGGCAAAATGGATTTTTGCTTTATGGAATATTTTAATCGCTTCTGCCGTAGAGGGCATGTTAGCGCCCTCCGCGACACATACACAACCCTGTTTAACAAGCATCTTGGCATCTTCATTATCCAGCTCATTTTGCGTGGCGCATGGCAGGGCAATATCGCATTTAAGATGCCAAGGCTTTTTATTTGCATGAAAAGTTGCAGCCTTAAATTTTTGCGGATATTTTGATAATTCACGCCCTAATGTTCCAACATACGATAATTTCTCGAGAGTTAATCCCTCGGGGTCATGTAGTGTTCCAGTACTATTTGACAAAGAAATCACTTTTGCACCTAGATGTATCGCTTTTTCAGCCGCATAATACGCGACATTTCCTGCTCCGGATATGGCGATAGTCTTTCCTGCTATTTCTTCGTCAATATTTTCAAAGATACATTCTACAAAATAAAGCAGGCCGTACCCTGTTGCTTCCGGACGAATATAAGAGCCGCCCCAATGCTTTCCTTTTCCGGTCAATACACCCGTGAAATCGTTCTGGATGCGCTTATATTGACCAAACATGTAACCTACCTCACGTTCTCCTACGCCAATATCTCCTGCAGGAACATCTGTTTCTGCTCCAATATGGCGATATAACTCTGTCATGAAGCTTTGACAAAATCGCATAATCTCCATATTTGACTTGCCTTTTGGATCAAAGTCTGAACCACCTTTTCCACCGCCAAGTGGTATTCCTGTTAAGCTATTTTTGAATACTTGTTCAAAAGCTAAGAATTTAAGAATACTTAAGTTTACAGTGGGAGAGAAGCGAAGCCCTCCTTTATATGGCCCGATAGCACTGTTCATTTGCACGCGGTAACCCCGGTTCACCTGAACTTCATTTTTATCATTTAACCATGTTACACGAAAAGAAACAACGCGCTCTGGTTCGACGATACGCTCTAATATTTTTAAATCAATCCAAGTTGGATGTCGTTCATTGATGTACGGTATTAAATCTTCAGTAACTTCCGCGACAGCTTGTAAAAATTCTGGTTCGTTTGGATTTCTATCCTCAACGTATTTGATAAACTTTTTAAAGTTAAGTGACATTTGTTAGCAATTATGTTTTTTATATTCCCTCAGGTTGCTAATTTATTAAAATAATTGACAAATAGCGAATATTCTTTTAAAAAAGCTACTCATAACTATAAATATATATTACAAAGCTTTGGTTACTACTTAGATATTGATGAACTATATAATCAACAGTCTGTCTTATTGTCAATATTATATAAGAATCATAATTCATATTATGTTAAATAGAAAATTATGAAATCCACTCCCTATCATATACGACAAATAAAAAACGGCTTTTGAGATCATCAAAAGCCGTTTGTTTAAAATAGCGTTTATTTTAGATTATGCCACATTTTCAATCATAACAGCACCTACTGTCAAATTCGTTCTGGGATCAATTAATATGGCTTGCGAATTTTCCGGGAAATCCTGATGCAGATCAAATACAACTTCGTCAGCGGCTTTGATTCCAACTTTACCAATGTCATTTAATCTGATGTCTTCGTCATATTGTTTTGCCTGCGTATTTACATCAAATTTATACAAGATCTCCGTAATCTTAACCTTCGTAAGTGTACTGTGATTTTGTAATAAATAAACCTGATTGGTATCCAACGATTTATTATCAAACCAACAAATATTAGCTTCAAAGTTTCTTTCAGATAAAGCTGGCTGGTTGGCTGATACGAGAATATCTCCTCTTGAAATATCGATATCATCCGTTAAATGAACAATAATAGATTGTCCGTTTGGTGCATGATCTAACTGCTGTTCTGCCAATTCAATACTTTCTATTTTACTTCTCACACCGCTCGGCAACACAACTACTTCTTCTCCGGTCTTTAGACCATCACCTAAAACACGTCCGGCGTACCCTCTATAATCATGTAGATCTTCTGTCTGTGGACGGACTACCCACTGTACCGGAAGACGCCACGGTTGCAGCTTGTTGTTCTCTATGTTGACTGTTTCCAGATAATCTAATAATGAAGATCCGGTATACCAAGGCGTTCTTTCTGAGTGATGTACAATATTATCCCCCTTTAAAGCAGAAACAGGAATGAAATCAATATTTTTAAGTCCCAATCGTTCCGCCAAAGCTAAATAATCAGCTTTTATTTTTTCATAAACAAATGGATCAAATCCAACCATATCCATTTTATTAACACAAACCAGCACTTTTTTTAATGATAATAATTTGGCTAAAAACGAATGACGTTTCGTTTGTTCAATAACCCCTTTGCGTGCATCAATTAAGATAATAATCAGCTCCGAATTTGAAGCACCCGTCACCATATTACGTGTATACTGTATGTGTCCGGGGGCATCGGCGATAATAAATTTCCTCTTTTCTGTTTGAAAGTATTTATATGCGACATCAATGGTGATACCCTGTTCCCGTTCGGCTTTTAGACCATCGGTCAATATAGCTAAGTCAACAGTCCCGTCGTTATTTTTTCGGTTAGCCTTTGTTATTGCTTCTAATTGATCGTCTAAAATTGAATTTGTATCATATAGTAAGCGTCCGATCAAGGTGCTTTTACCGTCATCTACAGAGCCTGCTGTTATAAATTTCAGTATGTTCATTTTAGTATTTCTTTATTCCTTACTTCCTTATCGGTTAAAAATATCCCTGTTTTTTACGCTCTTCCATCGCTGCTTCCGAGACTTTGTCGTCCATCCTCGCTCCTCTTTCGCTGACAGTCGAAGCTTTAATTTCTGCGATGATGTCATCTAGTTCAGTTGCAACAGAATCTACCGCAGCCGTACAGGTCATGTCGCCTACTGTCCTGAAACGCACGGACTTATGTTCTACAATATCTTCTCCATCGATATGTAAAAACGGTGCAGTAGCCATCCACTGCCCATTACGTAGTACGACATCACGTTCGTGGCTGAAGTATATAGAAGGCAGTGCTATATTCTCCCGCTTGATATAGTTCCAGACATCCAGTTCTGTCCAATTTGAAATAGGAAATACCCGTACATTTTCACCCTTGTGAATTTTCCCATTTAAGATGTTCCAAAGCTCCGGACGTTGACGTTTTGGATCCCATTGTCCAAACTCATCACGCACAGAAAAAATACGTTCTTTTGCCCTAGCTTTTTCCTCGTCTCTCCGAGCCCCTCCTATACAAGCATCAAAACCATACTTTTCGATGGTATCCAACAGTGTTACGGTTTGCAATGCATTACGGCTAGCACTCTTACCTTTCTGTTCAACAGCTTTCCCTTGATCGATACTTTCCTGTACTAATCCAACAATGAGCTTCTCTCCTAGCTGTTCGACCAACCAGTCTCTAAACTCAATCGTTTCCGGAAAATTGTGTCCGGTATCTATATGCACTAATGGAAAAGGAAATTTGCCCGGACGAAATGCTTTTTTCGCCAAATGCACCAATGTTATCGAATCTTTGCCTCCGGAAAACAAAAGCGCAGGATTCTCAAATTGGCCCGCTACCTCACGCAGGATATATATCGCCTCCGCTTCTAAATGATCTAAATAATCCATCTTCTGTTTATAATCTATTATCTCTTCTTTATTGTGTAACATGTAGACCACATTCTTTTTTACTTTTATCTTCCCACCACCATCTGCCGGCGCGGAAGTCTTCTCCCTCACGTATTGCCCGCGTACAAGGCTGACAGCCTATACTCGGAAAACCTTTGTCATGTAATGGATTATAAGGTATGCCATTTTTTTTCAAAAAAAGTTCTACTTCTTCTAATGTCCAATGAAACAAAGGGTGTATTTTAATAATATTGTTTACGGCATCCCATTCCACATTTTCCATATCCTCCCGATTAACAGACTGTTCAGCCCGTATACCTGTAATCCATATCTCAAAACCTTGTATAGCACGACCTAAGGGTTCTATTTTACGGATATGGCAACATTCCTTCCTATTTTCCACCGATTCATAGAAGCTTGATGGTCCTTTTTTGGTCACCATTTGTTCTACCGCTTCCGTATTTGGATAGTAAGCTTTGATAGGAAGTTTGTATTTTTCCAATGTCCTGTTCCATACATAGTATGTTTCCGGAAAAAGGCGTCCTGTTTCCAAAGTGAAAAGAGAAATTTCTTTTCCGGATTGCGCAATCAAATGTGTTATAACCTGATCTTCTATACCAAATGAAGTCGAAAAAACAGTTTTAGAACCGTATTTTCGCTGCACATGTTCAATAATTTCCGCAGCATTCAAGCCTTGTATTTCTTGCTTAATTTGTGCTATCATACGATTTTTTAACTAAAACATCTTTTGTATGTGCATTTAGAGCACGTACCTTTTCTTGAAAATCTCCTTTTAAATTATCTCTTAACTGACCCATTAATTCGAGTGTTTCGTCGATTTCCTCAGGAAGCAATTCGTTGAGAAACTCCTTAATCCGTTTTGCTATGGTAGGCGATTTTCCATTCGTTGATATCCCGATTTTAAGGTTGCCTTTACAAACGACCGAACCCAAATAAAAGTCACAAAGCGAAGGTTTGTCTGCTACATTCAATAAAATATGGTGTTTGCTAGCTAACTGACGAATATGGGCATTCAATGCCGTATTGTTTGTTGCAAGGATGATTAAATCCACATTTTCAATGTCGCTTTCGTCAAACGCCCGCTCTGAAATTTCTATATCATCGTTTCCTTGAGCCAATTCGTTAACTTCTGGGCTAACCTCTGCCGCCACAATATGTACTTTCGCTTGTGGCGAGTTTGATAAAATAGCCTGTAACTTTTCCAATCCCACGTTTCCAGCACCTACTAGTAACGTCTGAATTTGTTCAAGTTTCACATATATAGGAAACAGTTCGTTCATTTAAACCGTAAGTGACTGAAGTTCTTTCTTTATATTCTCAAACGCCTGGTGTTTGGCAACAACTTCGCCCAACACGATAATCGCGGGAACGCCCACAAGGTTTCGCTCCGCTTCCTCCAGGATATTATCTATCCGCCCCAACGCAATGCGTTCGTTCGGTAGCGAGCCATTTTGAATAAGGGCTATGGGTAATTGGCCTTTGCCATGCTGTTGGTAAAAATCTACGATTTGCGCCAATTTAGCATATCCCATGAGCACAATAACCGTTGCACTCGTATGCACGGCCGATTTCAGATCGTCTGAAAGACGGCCATCGGATGTAGAACCGGTAATAACCCAAAAACTCTCGCTTATTCCACGGTAAGTTAACGGAATTTGTTGCAATCCTGTCAAACCAACGGAAGAAGATATACCGGGTACAACAGCTGTTGGAATATTGAACTCCCTAGCATAATCTATCTCTTCTCCTCCCCGTCCGAAAACAAACGGATCTCCCCCTTTTAAACGTACGACATGACCATGGGTCAACGCGTAGTCAACAAGAAGTTTATTAATATAATCTTGTGAAGTCGATATACGCTCCGCCCGTTTTCCGACATAAATCATTGTGCAAGACGGCTTGGCATAAGATAATAGTTCTTCATTCACCAAAGCATCATAGAGAATAACATCCGCTTCACGAATAGCTTTTATACCTTTTAATGTAATCAGATCGGGGTCCCCCGGTCCGGCTCCTACTAACGTAATAAATGGTTTAACCTGCATTCCTTATTTTCCCTCCTAATATTAAACTAAACAGTTGTAGTTGCTGCCCGTAACTCCTCTCTCCGAGCTGCAGCGTCAACATAAAATGCCGTAGATTGTGTTAAATAGGCTTCTGCAAATTCTTGAGAAGGCTCGTATTTATTAATTTGTAATACGCGTTCTTTAAACGAAGTTGGAAAAGTAAATATTTCCGTTTGGACGTATTGTGTGTCAAATTCGTCTATAACTGCTATTTGTGTGCTGGCATTAATTCCTTTATCCAGAAGCAACGCTTTTGCTGTCCAAACAAAAGCACTATACGCGTGGTATATGCTATCGGCATATTGCCCTTTTTCTAACATTGATTTTGACAAATCTATTTTTTCCTCTGCTTCAAACAACAATGTAGCAACCAAGTCAATCACGACACCTGCACATTCCCCTACGCCGATGGCTGTGTTGTATACATCATCGCGTCCCCAGTCTACAAATTCGTCATTTGTAAGATTCGTTAAATCCGCAAGAGGTTTCAGCAGGCGATAGAAATAATCTTTTGTCTGTCTGTCATAGTAATCATGGAAACTCTCGTTTTCCAACTTATTTATCTTATAGTCATTTAACACGACGTCTACGACCTGCGTAACCCGTTTCGTTGGCACTTTTGTAATTCTATCGGACACACGGCCAATACCGTCGCCAACAGTTCCGCCACCCATCATGATTTGTGCTGCAGGCAATACTTTGCCGTTAGCTTTGAGCGACGCACCATGAAATCCTATATGTGCTAGACCATGCTGACCGCATGAGTTCATACAACCGGAAATTTTGATTTTCAGATTGGTTTCATAGACGAAGTCTGTATGAAATTCTTCTATATATTGCTCCAGCACGCGTGCCATTTCTGTTGAATTGGAAATCCCTAAATTACAGGTATCTGTTCCAGGACAGGTTGTTACATCCAATGTACTGTTGAATCCGAATCTTGCGTAACCCAATTGGTGCAATACATTATATATATGTGGAAGCGACTCTTTTCGAACATATTTTAACAATAAGTTTTGATCTTGAGTGATCCGCATATCATCAGCAACATGATCGCGGATTCCAGCTATCAGCAATCGAGCATTGGCCGTTGAAATATCTCCGGTAGGTACTTTAACATATACGCCGTAAAAGCCCTTTTGCTTCTGTTCAAAGACGTTCGTTTTCGACCATATTGCATAAGCGTTTGCATCGAGAGGTTCCACCGAGTCCGAAAACACAGCTGGAGGTTCCGGTTGTGTGATTTTATCTTTATCGAAGACAAACCGCTTACTTTTATTCGCTTTGCGCTCAATTTCAACTAGCCTTAATACTTCCTCTAATCCCAACTTTTGTACCACATATTTAAAGCGTGCCTTATTTCTATTGTTCCGCTCACCATGCCGATCAAACACACGTATAGTTGCCTCCATTAAGGGAATAATTTCATCTTCCGGCAAGAAATCATGTATTTTATGTGCTAAAATAGGTTGGGCGCCCAGGCCGCCTCCGAACATCACCGTGAAACCACGGACTTCCTGACCATCTACCGTTTTCACTTTAGGGATAAAGCCAAAATCGTGTATATAGGAAAAAGCTGTATCTTTTATGCTCGATGAAAATGCAATCTTAAACTTTCGTCCCATTTCAGCACAAATGGGGTTCCGAACAAAATATTCGAATGTTGTCTGCGCATAAGGAGAAACGTCAAACGGTTCGTCTGGATCTACTCCGGCTGTTGGTGAAGCGGTCACATTCCGGACTGTATTACCACAGGCCTCTCGAAGGGTCATGTCGTCCTCCGCTAATTTTGCCCATAACTCTGGAGTACGGTCAAGGCTGACAAAATGTATTTGGATATCCTGTCTTGTCGTAAAATGTATATTACTGCTAGCATATTCGTCCGAGATATCCGCAATTTTTAATAACTGTTTGAAGGTTATTTTCCCAAAAGGTAACTTTATACGTATCATCTGGACCCCCGGTTGACGTTGTCCGTAAATACCGCGAGCTAAACGTAAAGATTTAAATCTGTCCTCCACGATATTCCCCTCACGATAAGCTCTTATCTTTTTCTCTAGTTCAATTATCTCCTGCTCGACTATTGGATTCTCTAATTCTGTGCGAAAGCTTTGCATGATCTCTTCTCTCTATTTTTTTAATTTGCTAATTATCTCTGCCATTCAATGGCTTCTTTTCAACAACTTGAGGACAAAGTTATAAATTTTTTATATACTAAACATACAAAATCTACCAATTTAGTATATATTTGTAAACAATTTTTCGAAGCAATTCAAACAACAAAATTAGGTGAGAGAACATAATTATTTAATATACAGCTTTTTACTCTTATTTTTAGTGACTTCCTGCGCCCCGAAAGTTAAAGAAGGGTATGATGAAAAAAATGGTTATACCGGAAATATCTCTATTTCCGGTGCGTTTGCTTTATACCCTATTGTTGTATTATGGAGTGAAGATTTTAAAAAGGAACATCCCCATGTTCGCTTTAACATTTCAGCAGGGGGTGCGGGAAAGGGCATTTCCGATGTCTTGTCTAACATGGTAGATATCGGCTTGGTATCCCGTGACCTCCATAAACAAGAGCTCACCAAAGGTGCTTACCCCATACATGTCGCAAAAGATGCTGTGGTTGGATCTTTTAATAGCAATCACCCCAATTATACACTGATAAAGGAACGCGGTCTTACACAAGAAGAACTTGAAGGTATTTTTGTGCAAAAAAAATATAAACTTTGGAGCGACATCGATAAGCGTTTTGTAAACAAACCTATCGAAGTATATGTACGTTCAGATGCTGCGGGTGCGGCTGAAACATGGGCAAAGTTTTTAGGTGTACACCAAGAAGGATTAAAGGGGGTAGGCATATTCGGAGATCCTGGTTTGGTACAGGCTATTAAAGACAAGCCACTTTCTATTGGTTTCAGTAATATTAATTTTGTCTATGATCTGAAAACGAAACAAACGGTAGAAAATATCGGTATCCTTCCGTTGGATCTTAATGGCAATGGACATATCGAAGAAGAAGAAAATTTCTACGACCATATTGATTCATTAACAAATGCCGTTGCCACCAATCGCTACCCTTCTCCTCCCTCCCGTGACTTGACGTTTGTCATTCACTCCGACAAAAAAACAAAATTACTGACGGCCTTTATACAATTTGTTCTGGAAAAGGAACAGCAAGGTTATCTGCTTGAAAATGGATACGTTCCCTTGAACGATGAGATAAAGAACATTGAACTAAATAAATTAGCATTATAAAGTGAACTGGAGATTAATAAAAGACAAACTTATACAACGTAGTTTTGCCACGATGCTGGCACTATCCCTTGTGGTTATTATCCTTATACTCGCAGGGCTTAGTTTCAAATCTATTCCTTTGCTTCGCGCGGAGAGTTTGGGGGCTATCCTTACGGAAAGTGTATGGTCTCCCCTCAACGGAAGTTTTGGATTCCTTCCTTTCATCATGGGAACTATTTGGGTAACGTTTATATCCCTTATCATTGCCGCTCCACTTTGTATTTTGGCTTCAGCCTATTTAGTAGAATACGCCAGTGAAGCACTGCGTAGAATGGTTTTGCCCCTAGTGAATGTATTAGCCGCAATTCCTCCCGTACTTTACGGTGTTTGGGGAGTATTATTTGTCGTTCCTTTTTTGAGCCAATATGTTGCGCCCATCGTGGGAGCGGAAACCACCGGTTATACGGTATTTGCCGGAGGAATAGTGTTAGCAGTAATGATTTTTCCGATTATGATGAGCATCATGGTAGAAGTACTCCAAACTATCCCTTATGAATTGAAAGCCGCCTCACTTTCATTGGGCGCCACCAAATGGGAAACCATTGTCAAAGTTATATTAGTGAAAGCCAAGCCGGGATTGATAGCAGCTGTGGTTTTAGGTATTTCCCGTGCCTTTGGCGAGACAATAGCAGTACTCATGGTCTGCGGAAATATCCCACAGATTCCGAAGTCGTTTTTTGATGCAGGATACCCTCTACCGGCTTTGATTGCAAATAACTTTGGTGAGATGATGTCGATACCGTTGTATGATTCTGCTTTAATGTTTGCGGCTTTACTGTTATTTGTACTCATTTTTGGATTTAATTTGATATCGCGTTTGATACTCAACAGATTGGAGGGAAAATCATAATGAGTAATGTAAAGAAACGACTACTAAAAGAGAAAATTGCGAAGGTGGCTATGCAGCTTTCGGGAATAACGATCACGGGTTCCCTCTTCTTTATCATCGGCACCATTCTTTATAAGGGACTTCCGTATTTATCTTGGGAAATGATTAGCCAAGCTCCAAAAGGTGGTTTTTATATTGGAAAGGAAGGTGGTATCCTGAATGCTATTTTAGGTTCGCTGTATTTAGCAACTTTCTCTACTATGCTGGCCACGCTTATTGGAATTCCTATTTCCATCTTTCTCAACGTTTACGTAAAGAGCGGATCTTTTTTGGAACGTTCCTGTAAACTGTTGTTTGATGTCCTTTTTGGTATTCCTTCCATTGTATATGGTGCTATTGCATTTAGTATCATGGTTTGGATGGGTATTCGGGCATCATTATTGGGTGGTATCATTACTATTACCTTATTAACGATTCCTATCGTCGTGCGGACTATAGATGAACTATTAAAAACGATTCCTATCGATTTGAAGCATGTTACCTTTTCACTGGGAGCAACAAGATGGGAATTGGCGAAAATTCTATTAAAATATATTAAACCGGGTATTTTTACCGCTATTCTATTGGCATTTGGTCGCGCAATTGGGGACGTAGCTGGCGTTTTGCTAACAACGGGTTTTAGCGATAATCTTCCAAAATATGTAGATGAACCTGCGGCCACATTGCCATTGGCTATTTTCTTTCAGCTGAGTAGCCCGATTCCGGAGGTACAGGGACGTGCCTATGCTTCCGCATTAGTTTTGACATTTATTATTTTAATAATCGTTATATGTACACATCTTCTAGCATCCAAACAGCAGAAACACAAGATTTAGTGAATACTTCTATACCACATATACAAATTAAAGATCTGAACGTTACCATTGAAGGTAAGCGTATTTTAAAGAATATTAATCTGTCAATTCCCAATAATTCCGTTACCTCGATTATCGGCCCATCGGGTTGCGGAAAAACAACATTGCTTAAAACCTTGAATCGCCTCGTGGACGATACAAAAGGTGTAGAGATTACAGGTTCGGTTTTAGTAAATGGAGAAGATCTCTATGCTAAAGATGCAGAGGTTACCCATATCCGTAAAAAGATGGGATTACTTTCGCAAAAACCTTTTCCCTTACCTATGTCTATTTTTGACAACGTAGCGTATGGACCACGTATACATGGCGAGAAAAATAAGAAAGTATTGACACAAATAGTGGAAACTCAGCTGCGGAATGTTGGATTATGGGAAGAGGTAAAAGACCGTTTGGAAGCATCTGCAACTAGACTCTCTATAGGACAACAACAACGTTTATGCTTAGCGCGTGGACTTGCCGTAAAACCAGAAATTATTTTGGGAGACGAATCTACTTCCGCACTAGATCCTGTGTCGACCCAAACAATAGAAAATCTCCTGATAGCGCTCAAACAAGATTACACAATAGTTCTCGTTACCCATATTCTTCGGCAAGCACGTCGTGTATCCGATTATATCATATTTGTATACAACGGGGAAATAATAGAATTTGGTAAGACAGATGATGTACTGTTGAATCCGCAAAACGAGATTACACAACAATACGTTAAAGGTTTTATCAGTTGATATAAAAAAGCTAAACCATCACAAGGATGGTTTAGCCAGAATTAGTATATAACAAACCTCGATTTATTTCTCGAAATATCGGCGTTCGATTAGCGTAAGATTTCGTTCCTCTTCTTCTGCATCCCCAATTGCTCCCACGATGGGGCATTTACCGGTTACACCTCTAGCAACCAATGCACCTCCCAACGTCAGGCCGGAAATAGCAGCAAGTGGTTTTTTCAATAATTTTTTGACGCTATGCCCCAAGATAAAGCCGCCCGCTATGACAGACAGCATACGTTCTGAACTTCCTATTGTGCCATGTTCGCAGGCATCGTCCAGTTTAGTTTTCATTTTGTCTACTGCTTGATCTATAATTCCCATAACCAATTTTTTAAATAGAACAATCTATTTATTCAAAATGTTTTGCTGTTTATATAAAAAAATGTACTTTTTAACACCCAAACAGATTAAGATGAAAATCCATGTAAAGAAACATTCCGGGGAGCTGGTTCCTTTCGAACCTAATAAATTAAAACACTCCCTGACTAAATCGGAAGCTTCGGAAGACGAAGTTGATACGGTTTTCCAACGCATACAACCCCGTCTCTACGATGGTATAACGACGCGCGAACTGTATGAACTTGCTTTCGATTTGCTAAAAAATCATCGCGATTCCTATGCAGCTAGGTATTCGTTGAAGAAGGCTCTTCGGGATCTAGGGCCAGAGGGCTTCTACTTTGAGAAATGGATAGGTAAATTATTTGCTAATGCCGGTTATAAAACTGTTACCGGAAAAACAGTACAAGGCCATGCGGTTACACATGAAATTGACGTCATAGCAACAAAAGGCGATTCTATGTTGGCTATAGAATGTAAATTCCGAAATGATGTGGATGCGAAAATTTCTGTAACTACCCCTATGTATTTTCTGTCAAGGGTAAAAGATATCAAAGGTATTTCCTTTTCCTTTTTTGAAACGCCCCGACAATTTACAGATGGTTGGTTGGTGACGAATGCCTACCTCACTTCTGACTCCATCAGTTTTGGAGAATATTATAAATTAAATATGTTAGCTTGGGACTATCCTGCTCACAACAATATTAAAAATCAAGTAGACAATCTAGATTTGTATCCAGTGACCTGTTTAACCAATTTAAATGGTATGGAGAAATCGTTGTTACTCAAAAATGGCTGTATACTCGTCCGTGATTTGGTGGAAAAACCAAATTATCTTGAATATCTACAAACTGCTAAACATCAAAAAAAACGTATCTTGATCGAAGCGCAAGAATTGATCCATAGTCCGGTTCCAGAAGAAATGTAGATTTTCTTTCTTGTTTATATACAAGAGATCAACTACCATTTGTAAGAAAAAAAATTAAAAGGACTTTAACACTTGTTTAACATATTTTAACAAAAAACACTGCATCTTTGTATTAAAAATGTTTGTTATTTAAAAGAGAAAACATTATATTATGTCAATTATGGTTTTTTAAATATTTAAGTTATGAGAAAGGTGGGGTTTATGATTTTATTTAGCTATTTCACGTTACTTGCAAGAGCAAGCCAACATATAAATACGGAGGGGGAAGAGACATCGCCTACAGCGGCGATTATTGTGGGAGCAATTATACTCTTACTTATTATTGTTGTGCTTTACAGAAGGCAAAAACGAAAATTCAATGAATAGCAAAAAGCGGTGGAAAATTTTCCACCGCTTTTTTGTTGTATACTATTCCGTACGTTTCAATCCAAATTTTTCGATCTTATGATATAAGTGACTGCGTTGTATTCCGATATCATCGGCGGTTTTTGAAACGTTCCAACCATTCTTATCCAATTTAAAATTGATAAATTCTTTTTCAGCGTAATCCTTATAGTCCTGAAAAGATTCAAATTTATCGAAATCGAGAGATTGTCCTCTTTTTGAAGTTTCGTTGTTTTCTGCAATTATATGATTATTCGACGGATTGGCATATAACGCTACTTCTTTTTCTGTGATTCTCTTATCACTAAGGATAATCAATCGTTCTATCATGTTCCGCAATTCACGAATATTTCCTGTCCAAGGTAACGCTTGTAACGCTTGCATAGCCCCTTCAGTAATCTCTTTCGTAGGTGTGTTGTACCCACCACATATTTCTTCACAGAAACTAGATGCAATAATGGGAATATCGGTAGCCCGTTCCTTAAGAGATGGTACGTGAATTAAGATAACGCTTAGACGGTGGTAAAGGTCCATACGGAAATTGCCATCCTCTATCTCTTTTAACAAGTCTTTATTTGTCGCGGCAATTACACGGACATTCACGTCTATTTCCTTTTCCCCACCTACCCGTGTTATTTTATTTTCTTGAAGTGCACGCAATACTTTGGCTTGCGCAGAAAGGCTCATATCACCAATCTCATCCAAAAATAATGTTCCACCGTTGGCTTGCTCAAACTTTCCGATACGCTGTTTTACAGCAGATGTAAAAGAACCTTTTTCATGTCCAAACAATTCTGATTCTATCAACTCTGACGGAATTGCGGCACAGTTGACCTCTACTAAAGGTGAACCCGCACGAGCAGATTTCTCATGAAGCCAATGCGCTACCAACTCTTTTCCTGAGCCGTTTTCTCCCGTTATCAAAACACGGGCTTCTGTAGGTGCCACACGATCTATCGTTTCTTTTATCAGGCTAATTGTTGGAGATTCGCCTAGTATTTCCTTAGTTTTAGAAACTTTTTTCTTTAGAACTTTAGTTTCCTTGACCAAAACCCCTTTTTCAAGGGCATTTCGCACGGTAATCAACAATCTATTGAGGTCGAGTGGCTTTTCCAAAAAGTCGAAAGCGCCTTTTCGAGCTGCTTCCACGGCTGTCTCGATAGTACCGTGACCGGAAATCATGATAAAAGGCGTATCGCAAATACTCTGTGCCTCCGTCAGGACTTCCATACCGTCCATTTTGTTCATTTTGATATCACATAGAACAAGGTCTATTTTTTCCTTTTTTAAGATATCCAAGCCATCAAATCCATTATCGACGTCCAGAACTTTGTAATCTTCATATTCCAAAATATCGCGGAGCGAGCTCCTTATGGGCCGTTCGTCGTCGATGATTAAGATTGTTGTCATATATATTTACCTTTGTTTGTTTGAAAAGTTAATAAAGTTACGAATATCAACTCTATTAACTTCTTAACCTTATTAACTTATTAACCCTTAAAAAGAAGCAAACTTTGTAAGCCGGGTTCTGTATCCTCAACGCCTAAACGAGTGGATTTCTATCATTTATCTAGGCTTGCATTCACACACAAGCTCGATCAACCTACCCATTACGAATCCCCACAAGTGGGGAGAAGACGAGCAGCCTCCGAATTTCGTAACCTATTTGGTCTTTCAACACACGAGGTTTACCGTAATACATGTCACCATGCAAGACTGTGAGCTCTTACCTCACATTTTCACCCTTGCTCCGACGAGTCGGAGCGGTATATTTTCTGTGGCACTTTCTGTCTCTTATTTCCATAAGAGCCTTCCCGTTAGGAAGCGTGTTACTCTATGTTGCCCGGACTTTCCTCTCTCCCATCCGAAGATGTGACAGCGATAGAACCAGTTTGCTTCGGTGCAAAGTTAAGAAAATACCAATAGCCCTACAAATCTTGCGCAATCAAATAGCCGGAGGCCCAAGCCCATTGAAAGTTATATCCTCCGAGCCAGCCTGTAATATCTACAGCTTCGCCACCAAAATAAAGTCCTGGCTGTTTCTTGGCTTCCAGCGTGCGAGGATTAAGCTCGTCGGTCGAGACACCGCCCCGCATCACCTCCGCTTTATCATAACCTTTGTCACCCGCAGGTTTCACTATAAACTTATGTATCGTATCGCACACACATTTGGCGTCGGTTTTACTGAGTGAAGCAATCTTAAGCTCGATCGGAAGATATTTCCCCAAAGCTTCCACCATTTTCTTTGTAAAATAATCATTCAGCATTTGTCCTACGGTACGCTTCCCACCTGCTGCTCGTTCACTCTTGATTAGTTCATCCAAACGGAATTTAGGCAGCAGATCTATCGTAAACGTCTCACCTGCACGCCAATAAGAAGAGATTTGTAAAATAGCCGGCCCACTCAATCCCCAATGAGTAAATAGAATATTTTCCTCGAAACTGATTCTGTCGTTGAAAACACGGGCAAAAACACTGTTTCCAGCTAACGAAGCATACCACGTTGCATCCTTTCCTGTAATAGTCAATGGAACGAGTGCCGGGGCAGTGTCTACTATAGACAGGCCAAATTGGCGAGCAGACCTTACTGTAAAATCCGAAGCACCCAGTTTAGCGACAGATAGACCTCCAGAAGCAAAAACTACTTTCTTACAAAAAAGCTGTTGCTCGTTTCCCTCTCGTACAAAGGACACTACATACCCTTCTTCTTGTTTCTTGACAGATTTCACTTCGGTTTGCAACCAAATATCCTGTCCGGTATCATACATCAGTTTCGTAAATACAGCGACGACATCTTTTGCTTTATTCGATTTTGGAAAAAGTTGACCGAGTGTTTTTTCCTGTCCTTGAATTTCACCGAAATTCTCAAAAAAAGAAATCGTATCTTCTACCGTCCATTGCGAAAAAGCCGTATGGAGAAAGTGTGGGTTTTTTGTTATAAAATTTTCAGGAGTAGTATATAAATTGGTGAAATTACAGCGTCCGCCACCTGAGATCAATATTTTAGCGCCAGGCTTATCGTTTCTTTCTAAAACTAGTGTGCGTTTACCTAACAATCCTGCTTGCACAGCACACATCAGTCCACATGCTCCCCCGCCGATTATAATTGCGTCATAATCCATTAATACGCTATCAATTGATCTTTGAGGGAGATAACACGTTGTTCCTTCCAGGATTGTTCTGCTGCTTCCAGGATACGGATAACATCGCGTGCTTGCTCCGGTGTCACAATTAACTCACTTTTATCATGCAATACGTTTACCAAATTTTGATAAAAATCCTGGCCTGTTCCTATTTCGCTGGGAACTGTTTCCCGGATATCCTGTCTGTTTTCTAGTATGTTCAATATACCATAGGTATACTCCGATTCTTTCCCCCAGTTCGGGTCTTCGTGCGGCAATGCACCGTTGCGTAATAACGTTTCCTGCGGATCTACGCCGGGTTTTACGAAAGAACCTTTCAGGCCATATATTGCAAATCGATGGGTTGGCTCTTTTGCTAGCATTTGCCCGAATAGGGAAACTTTACGTGTTGGGTAACTTAATATAAACTCAAAATCATCTACTGCTTTGGCGTGTTCCCGCTGTTTTCGCAAATCTGCAAACACGGCATCCGGTTTTCCGAAAAGTTGCAATGCCTGATCTATTAAATGCGCACCCAAATCATAATGGATACCAGAACCCGGCAAATCCTGTTCCCGCCAAGCTCCTTCTCGCAGAAAGTTTCTAAAACGGTCAAAACGTGCTTGATAATTGACAACCGACCCTAATCTTTTGCCCTCTATAATCTTTTTAACTGTCTTGAAATCAGAATGAAACCTAGCATTATGATGAACAGTTAATATCCGTCCTTTCTGTTTTGCTAATGCAATCAATTCGTCCGCTTCCGCGGTCGTATTGGTAAATGGCTTTTCTACCACAACATGCTTTCCGGCTTCCAATGCTCTTTTTGTCAATGCGTAATGTACATCGTTAGAGGTTGCTACCACAACAATATCTACTAGTGGATCATCGATGATTTCATCTATAGTCTGTACCGCGATCGCCAACGGGTATTTGTTCGCTAAAACCTGCTGCTGTTCGGGTTTTCTCGCCGTTACTTTATACAATTCCAACGAGGAATTTCCTACGATAAAAGGTGCGTGGAATACCTGCCCGCCTATTGAAAAGCCTATTAAACCTATTTTGTATTTTTTGCTCATGTTCACTTGTATTACCTCTTCTTCACATTACACAACAATTGTTTTATTTCATTGTTGTACTATACCCTAATTAACACTCAATGCCGCCTCGGAAACTTTGCATTTGTACAAACTTGCCTTTGCACCTCACCTTTATGCAAAGATTCCCAGCGGCGAGGTTTTTGCTTCTTTTTTACGGAAAAAAAGAAGAGGACACCCTACATTCTTTCTGGCACATGAATGCCCAAGAGACGCATACTTTCCGAAATAATCCGCGCCGCTATCGCCGATAAGTGCAGACGGAAATTCTTGACCGTTTCATCCTCGGCTTTTAGAATACTTTCTTCGTGATAAAACTTGTTATAGAGTTTCGCAAGTTCATAGGCATAGTTAGCCAACTGCGCGGGTGAAAACTCCTTCGCTGAAGCTTCTAACACTTCAGGATACCTGCTTAAAGCTTGTAATAAGTCTTGCTCATATACAGAGAGGTTTTCAGGATTCCCCAATGCAAGTGGTTTATCATAAGATGCTTTTCGCAAGACCGATTTGATACGCGCATGCGTATATTGGATAAACGGCCCGGTATGTCCTTGAAAATCGACAGACTCATTGGGGTCAAATAGCAAACGTTTCTTAGGGTCAACCTTCAATAAGAAGTATTTTAATGCTCCCATCCCTATGGTATTATATAACGATGCTTTTTCCTCTTCTTCCAATCCCTCTGTTTTACCCAGTTCCTCGGTACGTGTTTTAGCGGTTTCCAGCATTTCCTCCATTAAATCGTCAGCATCGACGACTGTTCCTTCTCTAGATTTCATTTTGCCCGATGGCAAATCGACCATTCCATACGATAAATGATATAATCCCTCCGCCCAAGGTTTTCCTAGTTTCTTTAAGATCAAGAATAATACCTTAAAGTGGTAATCCTGTTCGTTTCCGACGACGTAGATAGATTCATCCATCTTAAACTCATCGTATTTGAGCTGTGCTGTGCCCAAATCCTGCGTAATATACACCGATGTACCATCACCACGTAAGACCAGTTTCTGATCTAATCCTTCATCCGTTAAATCAATCCACACCGAGTTGTCCTCTTTCCTAAAGAAAACCCCCTTATCCAATCCTTCTTGGATAATATCTTTACCTAATAAATAGGTGTTCGATTCGTAGTAAAACTTATCAAAATCCACCCCGAGTTGTTTATACGTTTGCTCGAATCCGTCATATACCCAACCGTTCATAGTTTTCCACAAATCGATGACGTCTTTGTCGTTTGCCTCCCATCTTTGCAACATCGCCTGCGCCTCTTTGATTAACGGAGCGTTCCTTTTGGCTTCCTCTTCCGTTTGGCCTTGCTCTTTCAAGGCATCGATTTCCCTTTTGTATTCTTTATCGAAGATGACATAGTATTTCCCTACAAGGTGGTCACCTTTCAGTTCCGACGCCTCCGGCGTTTCACCATTTCCATATTTCTGCCAAGCGAGCATTGACTTACAAATATGGATACCGCGGTCATTGACGAGATTAGCTTTTATTACATCATAGCCGTAAGCTTTTAAGATTTCCGCAACTGAGTAACCTAATAAATTATTACGGATATGACCTAGGTGAAGAGGCTTGTTGGTATTGGGTGAACTGTATTCCACCATTAATTTCTTTCCATTAGCGGGGAATGTACCAAACGATGCGTCTATCAGCTCTGTATTCACCAATTCTATCCAGTATTGATCAGCAAGACTGATATTTAAGAAGCCTTTGATTACATTAAAAGCAGATATCATCGATACATTGCGCTGCAGAAACTCCCCTATTTCGTTTCCTGTTTGCTCCGGTGATTTTTTGGAGAAACGCGTTATAGGGAAAACCACGAGTGTGATATGCCCTTCAAATTCTTTCCTGGTTTCCTGTAAAGTTACTTGCGATTCGGGAATATCCGCGCTATAAAGTTCTCGCACTGCCTGAATTGTCTGCGCAATTAAAGTCTGTTGAATAGAATTAGCCATGTAATTATTTCGTAATTTTTATAACTTTCTGATAATGAACTGGAAAAATATAAACCTATATAGTAAGGTATTCATCATGAAAGTATATCTTTGCCAAAAATAATAAAAAATGCAAAGCTATCAGGAATTTCTTGACTTAAGTGTTGGTTTTCCACAAGACGGATTCGAAGTAATCGACGACGAATTGTATTTCCACGATCTGAATTTGATGGAGATGATAGAGACGTATGGCACGCCACTGCGTTTTACCTATTTACCTATCGTCAGCAAAAAAATTCAACAAGCAAAAATTTTGTTCCAAACGGCCATTTTAAAAAATGATTACAGAGGAACATATAAATACTGTTATTGTACAAAATCTTCACATTTCAAACATATCGTTGAAGAAGCTCTTAAAAATGACATCCATTTGGAGACGTCATCCGCTTTTGATATGCCTATGATTGATGCGTTAGAGCGGGCAGGGACGGTAACAAAGGATATTACAGTAATTTGTAATGGCTTCAAAACCTATCAATATAAGCAGTACATCATTGATATGATCCACGACGGGTTTAAAAATATTATTCCCGTACTGGATAATAAAGAAGAGTTTAATCTGTATGACGACGAGATCGAGCTGGACGAACCGTGTGCTTTAGGTATCCGTGTCGCTTCGGAGGAGCAACCGGATTCACAGTTCTATACGTCACGTTTAGGCATCCGCTCGGAAGACGTGATTGACTTTTACAATAATAAAATTGTAAACAATCCGAATTTCAAGGTCAAACTGTTACATTTCTTTATCAATTCAGGTATTTCCGATACACCGTACTATTGGAACGAACTGGAAAAATATGTTACCCTATATTGCAAATTCAAAAAAGTAAATCCAGCTCTTGATACATTAGATATCGGTGGCGGCATGCCGTTTAAAGATTCTCTTGTACACGATTTTGATTACGAATATATGGTAAACGAAATCATCAATCGTATCAAACAGATATGTGCACATCATGAGGTGATGGAACCGGATATTATTACTGAGTTTGGTAAATATACAGTAGCGGAAGCTTCCGGTATCCTATATAAGGTGCTAGGTCGTAAGCAGCAAAACGATCGGGAAAAATGGTTTATGATCGATGGTTCTTTTATCACGAATCTTCCCGATGTTTGGGCGTTGAACCAAAAATATATCCTCCTACCGATAAACAACTGGGATTCAGAATATGAACGTGTTACCTTAGGCGGCATTACCTGTGACGGACAGGATTATTACAATCAAGAAGCACACATGGACTCTATTTTTATGCCGAAAACCCGTAAGGTACAATATGTTGGATTCTTCCATACAGGCGCTTATCAAGATGTATTAAGTGGGTATGGTGGTATTCATCATTGTCTACTCCCGTCACCGAAGCATGTGTTGATTCGTAGAAATCGCGATGAGACTTTCAACTTTGAAGTATTTGGAGAAGAACAGAATTCCAAGCAAGTGATGAAATTGCTGGGGTATCAGTGATAATTCATGGAGAGTGATTCCATTCTATAAAAAAGCATCGGGACAACCGATGCTTTTCTTTTTTACTACTTTTTTATCGGACGATATGTTTAATTGGTGCGACTTATAAGCTATTTCGTCTGAGCAAATTGCGGCAAGGCGTTTGTTTATCATGATAAAACAGTATTGTCCAATGCTCGCTTTCTGCGTCTTGTTTCCATATCTGGCGTTTTTCCATTGCCTTCTTTCCTTTGTAATCACTTTTAAATGCTATGGGCAATTCCAGATAGGATTGTTGCGGGTAAGTTACCAATCAGCTAGGCAAGGAATTAATTGAGTTTTAATGCTACTGTAGTTTTCAACTTTTTAATACAGCAAGATGTTGTGTAATTGTAAAGTTTTTTATATATTAAGTGAATATATTTTATTAACATGAATAAAACAAACATATCCCTTGCCGCATATATTTCTTCAGATAAGCAAACAGCTTAAACATTATATACTGTCTTTACTACAGCCTTTGTGGTTATAGTGAGTGGAGAGCTTGCTCGATTATGAGATTGGCAAAAACGCCGCCGACCATTGTAACCGCATTGAAATTATTGAATAAATATTACAACTTCGTATGTTAAAAAAGTAATGATAAACCAAGACGTATTAAAAGATTACAGTAAAGAAGCACGCCTAATAAATCTATACAAAGCTAATGCTTTCTCTCTCCTTTTTTTTATTCCTGTTATTCTACTATATGGAGTTCCTTTTTACCTTATATGGGGAAAGCAAGACTATATTGAAATTATGAGAAGCTACGTTGACGGAAACTCTGTACATCTTGCTATTATGATCTTGCTCACTACCATTATAGGTATCATTCTACACGAACTCATCCATGGTATTACGTGGGCAATTTTTGCAAAAAGAGGCTTTAAATCTATTAAATTTGGGGTTATTCTGAAAATGTTAACCCCCTATTGCCACTGTAAAGAACTA
This sequence comes from Sphingobacterium chuzhouense, assembly GCF_014692525.1. Classification (GTDB taxonomy): domain Bacteria; phylum Bacteroidota; class Bacteroidia; order Sphingobacteriales; family Sphingobacteriaceae; genus Sphingobacterium; species Sphingobacterium chuzhouense. Next base: position 143,333 of record NZ_JACNYL010000002.1, on the reverse strand, counting down.
TTGACAACAAAACAATATATCATAGGCGCACTGGCACCATCTATTATCCTCGGTTTTCTTCCAGCTCTAATTTCCTTGGCAATAGGTAATTTTCCTTTACTGATATTTTCCATATTTTTCACAGTTGCCGCAGCTGGTGATTTTATGATTGTTAAGTTGATGTTGAGAGAAGATAAAGACAGCTTCGTCTTAGACCATCCCTCAGAAGCTGGGTATTATATCTTTGTTAAAACAATATGAAAATCAAAACTATCTTAATATCAATCTGTTTGCTGACATCCATATTGAGCAAAGCCCAGATACGCTTTGTCGATAGTCTAAGCCAGTTACCTGTTCCCGCATTAAACATTTATCATGAAACAGGTGCGTTGATCGGATTTACAGACAAAAACGGTAATCTGCAATTCCTTGAAGGAGTCGATAAAAATAGCATATCGTTTGTGAAAATTACTGCGCAGCATATCTCCTATAGAACAAGAGATATCACCTTGTCAACGTTGGATAAACAGCAGGTGTACAAAATGACACCGAGAACGAATCTCATCGAAGACGTCGTTGTAAGTGTCAAATCTAAAGAAGTTATCGTTTTAAAAGGATATTACCGATCATTGGAGACATTCAACCTTCAACATAAATACTTCTCCGACGGCATTGTAGAATTCTATATTCCATTGATCAAGAGCAAACCTAAATATGATCTCATTGATTATCGTATTTTTATTGATTCAGCTGTCGCAGCAGATTATCATACTAAAATGGGACCCTTCTTTCAGATAGCTAGGGTTACGAAAATAAACAAGGAAAAACTTGCAAATAGGCTGGCTGAACTAGAACAGAAAAAGGTCGATACAAATCGTACCCATTTAATAAAAAAAGGAGAAGATGTAGGCTATCTTACAATATCTGCCGATGGAGATAACCTACAATTCTATATAGACAAAGTGCTGCCCGATAGTGTTGTGAAAGAGAAGTTCTTCAGAATAGAAGCACGTATACGGCAGGGCGTACATATAGAAAATTATGCATCGACAGCATTGGATCATATAACACCATTTGATTTAACATCCCTTTATCAAAACGTAGTCGGAAGCATTAAGCGAAAGAGTGAATATGGTCATATACCTTACGAAGGTCTTAATGAATTTTATGTATTAGAACGTCGATATATAAGTTCGAAAGAGTACAAATCCATTGAAAAGAAACTGACAAAAAGTATTTATGAAACGCCGGACAAAAGTAATTACTCAACACGATTTTGGGAAGAATTGGATGTACATAAGATACCGCCTATCCCATCGGGTTTAAAGATTAGGCTAGGCAGTTCCTTAAGGTTGGTAGAGTGATGGTTTAATTTAAATTTACTGAAAACTATAAGATAGCGTTACACCTAAAGACTTATTCCGCACAGTGCTTTCTGGCTGATAATCTCCCCATCTTGGCTGCAGATCCGCTATTCCTCGCTGAACATTAAAAGAAAGCGAATACTGACCGAAAAGTGCATAACCTATTCTGAAATGCACTCCGTAATCCCAGGGTCTGGCATAAGTGTAACTATTCATCCCTTTCCCGCTGATCAGCGCATCATTTTGGAATGCAATATCCCCTTTGCCGTCAATCATAATATCGCCAATTAATACCGTGCCATTAGTTGTCCATTTACCTCCCGTTCCATATCCAATATATGTGCCAGCAGCTATCAAAAGATTACCTGGACCAATTTTAGGCTTATATAGGAAATCAACCGGTAATTCTATATAGGAAGTTTGAGCTTCAAAGTCTCTCCCCCAGCCGACATGAGACTCCCCTGTCTGTTGAAATCCTCTTTTTACATACACAAGAGTTGGCTGAACAGAGACCAATTGCGAAAGAGGGATTCCCACACCAAGGCCGAGATATATCCCTGGTACTGAAGACGTATTTGACTTGTTCCCATCTTGATCTTTAGCAATAATATTGGAATAATTTAATCCAGTATTTATATCCCATTTCACTTGGGAGGAGCCACTACTTAATATTGTTAGAAAAGCACAAAGAGATAATAATTTTTTAAAATTCATATCGATGATTATTAAAGGTCTATTTATAATACGAGTTGAATTAAATAAATGCGACAAGCCGATTTTTCATACATTTGAGAGTTGATCTTTTTAAAAAATCTATTCAACTCACACAACGGCGAAAGAAGTGACGACACATTAGAAATTTAAGATTTATATAACCAATGTTAAATGAAATCATTATTATTGAAATATAGGCAGAATTGTATGAACACAACAATAAATAACAAGACGAACCTACAACGATGAAAGTTTTCAAACACAGATTACGATTGAAATAAGAACAATGAAATACTACTTTCAATTACAATATCGAATTTTCCGACGCCAAATGGAAGATATTGGGCTTCCTTTCCTAGCTGGTTTATTGCTGATAGCATCATTATATATTGCGTTTTGTGCTATTACCATAAAGTACCCAACTTATGCTCCCTGGACACTTGGATACATATCAGTCTCCCTAATGTACAAATTCGCCAATCCGGACAGGATAGATTTTCTCAAAAATATATTGACGAGGAAACGATTCTCAGCAATAAGGTTAGCCGAAAATATAGGCTGTATCCTACCCTTTATTCCCATCGCTATTTATGAAAGAGCGTGGTTGCTAGTGGCACTCTTGGTTGTTTTAAGTATAGTAGCGACTGTTATTTCTGTCAGAAGAGTAGAAATTCGGAATATACCAACTCCTTTTCGTAATTCAGCATTTGAATTTATTATTTTCTTTCGTCGCCTTTGGTGGTTATTGATTATTTGCTATACCATTGCTTGTATAAGCATATATTATGATAATATTAATCTTCCAATCGTGTTATTGGGGATTGTTATTTTAATGGGATTGGGCGCTTATGATATTATCGAAGATGAATATATTGTCTGGAATAACGCACGGTCAGCATCTGGCTTCATAAAAAATAAAATCTGCATGGGAAGCGTTCAATTAAGTCTCTTAATAGCACCGTTCTTATTACTTTTGCTGCTATTTGGTACATCTATGTTCTTATGGGCAATTCTCTGTTGGATCAGCGGGGTATTACTACTCATATTGGTTATCTTGATGAAATATGCTGCATATCCGCGTGGTGTTGGAATAACAGAAACTATTGGGTGTATGGTAATCGTCATGATGCCCTTACTTTTAGTAGCCGCCTATCCTTATTATTATAAAAAAGCCGTTCAAAATCTAGAAAAATATTTATGATTACTATTCGTAGCCTACATAAATCTTATGGCAAACATCAGATTTTAAAAGATCTGCACATCGATTTTCTATCTGGCAAAGTTTACGGAATTGTAGGTGCAAACGGTGCAGGTAAAACTACTTTTTTTCGCTGTCTGGCAGGCCTCGAGAAATATGAAGGGCATATCTCAGCGGATCTGTATCCGCTCAAAGAACATATTGGCTATCTTCCTTCCGAAATCTATTTTCTTCCTAAAATTACGGGAAAGGAATATCTCACATTGCTAATAGAGGCCCGCCATAAAAAAGTGCAGAACCTCAAAGAGCAGAATATTTTTGATCTTCCGTTAGATCAATATGTGAGCAGTTATTCTACCGGTATGAAAAAGAAGCTGGGTATTTTGGGCGTACTGTTGCAAAATAACAGCATATACATTCTCGACGAACCATATAATGGTCTGGATTTCCAGAGCAGCCTAGTTCTTACGGATATTATTCAAAGATTACGATCCAAAGGTAAGACGATAATCTTATCTTCCCATATTTTCGGTTCGTTAGAAGAAACTTGTGATTCGATTACATTATTACAAAATGGTCAATTTAATGTTTCCGCCACCAGGGAGAACTTCTCCGAATTGAAGCGCCAAATTACCGAAGAGTTATTGTATAAAAACTTAGATGATATATTTCCTCTATAAATACTAAAAAAACACCCGATTCATTCAGAACCGGGCGGTATAAAATTCACGTTTCGTATTAATGCAATGCATTGATCAAATTCACTAAATTGTTTTTAGTAGTGGTATTCAGTTCGCTTTCGCTAATGGCAACAGTTAAACCGTTCACAACGGTCACTTGCTTGATAGCGTAAACAATCTCTCCGTTGCTTTCTGAGGTAAAGATTAATTTAACCGTCTGGCGATAAAAACCTTTCAGGCATAAATATTGTTCAAATATCAAAAAACAAAGCTATGAACGTAAAACGGATATTTGGAACGATATTAACTATTTTAGGTATTATTGGTTTAATCTACACAGGTTATGAACTAATTAATAAAAATACCGATTATATATCACTGATCGTTATCGGTGTTATAGCATTGATCTTTTTCTTCGCGGGAATCGGTCTTGTGAAAAATACGAAGGACGCGGCGTAAAATCGGCTTTGAAATATAATAGGGTTAAGAGATTAAAAAAGTGCGCTTGAAGGGAGTCGAACCCCTAACCTCCTGATCCGTAGTCAGGTGCTCTATCCAGTTAAGCTACAAGCGCAAACTTTTTATGTCGATAACAACATTTGATTGTTGCTTTTGGTGATGCAAATATCGCCACTTTTTCCTGTTTTCCAAATTATTTTCAAAAAAAAGACCGTTAAAATACCGATATGGTATATATATTGCTGATTAAAAAATAATTACATTGCATAAAAATTCAACAACATGACCGAACGCTTAGTAAAAAGCAACAAAATACGAATTGGCGACATCAGTATCTCCTATTACATTAAAAAATCAAGAACAACCACATCTAAAACCATTATTTTCTTACATGGCTTTCCTTTTAACAAAAACATGTGGCGTGATCAACTGGAGGCGTTACCAGAAGATGTCACCGCAATTGCATTAGACATTCGGGGGCATGGTTTGACTACTAGTGGACATGGTTTTTTTTCCATCGATGTTTTTGCGAAAGATATCGGCGTCTTTATGGAAAAGTTGGATATCGAGCAGGCAGTGCTCTGCGGGATCTCTATGGGAGGATATATAGTCCTTCGCGCCTATCAGTTATTTCCAGAGAAAATTTCCGGTCTTATTTTGGTAGATACACATAGTAAGGCTGATACTAATGTCGGAAAACAAAAGCGATTTGCCAGTATACAGACCATTCTGAATCATGGACGCAGACCATTCTCTATCGGTTTTGTAGAAAACGTGTTTTCGTCTTATAGTATACAAGAGAAACCAGAAGCGGTCGAGTATATCAAAAGCGCCATTCGCAGAAATAGTGTACGAAGCATCTGCTCGACATTATTGGCACTAGCAGCTAGAACAGATACGAGTGACACACTAAAAGATATCAGCGTTCCTACACTCTTGATTCGCGGTAGCGATGACCGGATTACTTCCTTACAAGACATGAAGGATTTAGAAGAGGCTATTCCAAATGCACGGTTTATAGAAATAACGGGGTGCGGACATTTACCAAATCTAGAAGCACCTGAAGAATTTAATCATGCGATAAAGGAATTTATGAGTGGGATTTAATTACCGTACGTGCCAATTCGTAACCTACGTCGATCAATTCTGCTGAACGGTGAAATTCCCATATCTCAGCAGCATTGTGCGGCACGCATATCGTATAATCAGGTTCATGGAGCTCCAACATCAATGCGCTTAATCTACGCCGCATCGCATAATATGATTCCATCAACAATGTCCTTGCCGTAAAATGTGGTGGTGTCGTTGACTTATCTTTAATCGGCATGCCATCCAAATTAACAGCGACGACCAAGTTTCTTTTTCTCGATACATGATTAAGAGGCAATGGATTTAAAACCCCACCGTCCACTAGAAAACGATTTTCTACAGATACGCCTGTAAAAACACCCGGAATAGCGATAGAAGCACGAATAGCTGCGTAAATACTCCCTTCTCGGAACACGACCTCCTGTTCATTTTCCAAATCGGTGGCAACGGCGGTATAGGTAAGCGCCAAATCCTCAATGTTCACGTCATCGAATACTTCATGCAACGTGTTCAAAACACGTTCGCCTTTCAATAAACCATAGCGTGGGTTGGAGAAATCCATTAATTTAAAGACCTGTGCACGGGTTAGGGTTTTCATCCAATCCGCTAACTCCTGTAAACGGTTGGTAGCATAAGCACCACCTACAAGCGCTCCTATGGAGCATCCGACAATTTCGTCAATTTCGTAGCCTTGCTCCTCCAACCATTGGATAACGCCAATATGCGTAATTCCCCTAGCGCCACCACCACCAAGTACCAGTGATACTTTTTTTCGTCTTTTTAAAATCATTTTACCGGAATCTGTTTCAAGATTTCTAATAAGAATATCCAGAATTTCTGTACGGATGATATCGAAACACGTTCCTGTGGAGAATGCGCACCTAAAATAGTTGGGCCAAACGAGATCATATCCATTTCGGGGTAGTGGCTGCCCAATATACCACATTCTAGTCCTGCATGGCACGCTACAACATGGGGTTCTTCCTCAAACAAGTCGGTATAGGTTGATTTGAGCACGTCAAGAATTTCAGAATTTGGATTAGGCGTCCAACCTGGGTAATCCCCCGAAAAGCTAACTTCTGCATCCATCAACTCAAAGCAGCACTTTAGTGCATTTGCCAAATCAACTTTGGATGATTCTACCGATGAACGCGTCAAACATTTAACCGTTATCTTCCCTCCTCCTACTTTCACACGTGCAATATTGTTCGATGTTTCAACCAAATTATCGAAAGCTGCACTCATGCGATAAACACCATTTGGTGCGGCATAAAGCGTTTGAATCAACTTGGTCTGTACGACTATCGGTAACACACCCGCAGATGGTTTTTCACGTCGCTCTAATATGATTTCAAGCGCTTCATCAACCGTTGCAAACTCCTGCTTTATAGCTGCGCTCTCTTGTTCCACTACAGATAATAGCAACTCCTCGGTGGTTGCATCAGCTGCAAAAACAGCAACACTTTCTCTCGGAATCGCATTCCGTAATCCGCCTCCGTCAATATTAGCCAACCGAATATCCAATGGCAATAAGGTATACAATAAACGATTGAGTATTTTGTTGGCGTTGCCTAAGCCTCTATGGATCTCCATCCCCGAATGCCCGCCGTGCAACCCTTTCACCGTTAATGTATAGTAGGTAGCGTCATTCGAAACGGATTCCGGTATATAAGTACGACGAGCCGTAACATCTACCCCACCGGCACAGCCGATGTCAATTTCCGTATCTTCTTCGGTATCGAGATTCAACAGAATCTCACCTTTCAGCAGATCGCTCTGTAAACCTTTTGCACCTGTCATCCCCGTTTCTTCGTCTATTGTAAATAGGGCTTCGATAGCAGGATGAGCAATGTCGTCCGATGCTAAAACTGCCATGATTGCCGCTACACCTATTCCATTATCTGCCCCGAGTGTGGTATCATGTGCCTTTACCCATCCATCCTCTATAAACATGGAGATTCCCTGCGTGTCAAAATCAAAATCCGTATTGTTGTTCTTCTGGTGAACCATGTCCAAATGGGATTGTAAAACAACTGTCTTGCGGTTTTCCATTCCCGCAGTAGCCGCTTTGCGGATGATAATATTACCCACTTTATCCTGTATCGTTTCCAATCCTAGGCGATCACCAAAATCCAACATAAACTGAATAACCTGCTCTTCGTTTTTTGATGCACGAGGAACTGCATTTAACGCCTCAAAATATTGCCATACCGATTTCGGTTCTATTTGCCCTAATACCATGTCTGTCGTTTTCTTGTTTCTTTCAAACCTAAATAAATTCATTTTTATATGCAATTTAATGGCGCATAATATAAAATGAATTTAATTTAGCTCTCCTCTACCATCTAGGACTATTTTATAGAGGAAAATTAACGATTTTTATGGAATCCCTCTCTTTCAAGCATCAATTCTTAAAAAGCAGAAAAAAATATGTAGATTTAGCACATAACTTACAATCATGAATAAATATATCTGGCTGCTAATCGGTCTATTCCCCCTATTAACTAAAGCTCAAGAACTTAAAAAAGATACTTCTAGCACAGATACTTGGAGAGAAGTACATCGACTGATGGAGATAAAAAATTATGCACAAACCCTTCCATTGTTGAATAAAATCAAAGCTTCCGCCCAAGCTAATAATAACAGTGGAGAATGGATTCGTGCGGTATTGGCTGAAAACTTGTCCTTGCGGATCAATAACACAGATGATAATACCTTCATATTGGTTAAAAATCACTTAGAAAAGCATATCAAACAAGCAAATAAAGTAGAACAAGCTATTTTACAAAATTTTTACGCCCAATACCTGCATAATAACAGGCATCGATATCTTTCCGATAGCAACGACCCATTTATCGCACAAAATACTACAGGTAAGAATAAAATAATCGACTCTCTTTTTAACTTATCGTTGTCCCAAAAAGAACTGCTCGTGCAGGAAAGTATCGAAGACTGGAAGGCAATGTTCGCCGAGCAAAAGAATTTAACGCTAACACCCACCCTATTTCATTTTCTTGCGCATTACTACCTCAATTTCCTGCACAATGTAAAAAATGACCAAGAGGGAAAAGCGGCATCGCTGACACGCGAGCTGGAACGATTGAACAAAGCGGGAAAATACAATGATGCTACGGCCTACCTCATGAGCTACAGGCTCTCCATCCAGCAATGGAATGTCAAGACAGAACTGCCGAAGTTTCTGGATATTATTGACAAGCAGGAAAGTAATTATAATGCCTATTTGCTGTATCAAATTGCTGCGGCTCAACAATCCCAAAATCCAAAAGAAGCCCTGAAATATATCAACCAAGCATTAGAAAACTATCCTCAATCGCCTTGGATCAACGAAGTTAAAAACTTATCGAATACAATAAAGAAAGCTGATATCACGCTGAACCACGACAAGTTTGCGCCAGCACAATTATACATACCGGTAAAGATAAGCACCCGCAACGCCGATACGCTTTATATTCGTGTATACAACACGACCAATCGACCCGAGAACTACAAAAACTATGAGGTAAAATACGATTCGCTAACGTTTGACGTAAACCTCGATGCCACATTGGTTTATGAGGATAGCGTTACTCTCAAAACTTTTGACGATTATAAAGAACACAAAACAATCTATAAGCTCAACCCGCTACCTTATGGAAATTACACCATTTTATTAGCCAACAACCCGGCATTTCAAGATGACGGTCTCAATCTCGATGTCGTAGAAAGCACGATTGGCATTACCGACCTGTTTGTGTCAACAACGATAGATGAAGAAGATGACAAACAGGAACTATACAATACATTATTAATTAACAGAAAAACGGGTGCTCCTTATCGCCGGAAAAAGGTACAGCTGTATGAAACGAACAACCATACGGATCCAAAATTAATTCAAACGTTCACAACAAACGATAGAGGAGAATTTTCCTATAAAACCAACTACGCGGAAGACCGTATTGGCTTAGAAGATTATGTATTGTTCGTACCTGATGAAAAACAATTTATAGATCTGGGCGAACTAAATAACATCCAGTCACACGTATATCGGGAGAATCGTTATGCCCGGAAAGACAATATTCTTATCCAGACGATGACGGATCGTGCCATCTATCGTCCGGGGCAGACGGTTTATTTTAAAAGTATACTCTACAATAGCCACAGCTTATTGGGAAGCACGATAGAAAAGCAACAAGTTCAACTATTCCTGCACGATGCTAATAACCAAAAGATTGATTCGCTTACACTAGTCACCAATGGTTTCGGCTCTGTCAACGGCTTATTCCAATTGCCCAATAAAACATTACCAGGTTCTTTTCGAATCGTCGCTTTCCACGACAACCAACAAGTAAATACGCAACGTATACGTGTAGAAGAATATAAAAGACCAACGTTCAAAACCAGTTTTGAGACCAACAAAGAAACGTATACCCTACGGGATACCGCTGTCTTTACCGGCCTTGCTGAAACATTATCCGGTGTACCTCTGGTAGATGCCACCGTACATTATAAAGTCAATTTCTATCATACGAAACAACAAAAAACTGTCACCTTCGCCGACACCACGACAACCTTGGACGACAAAGGAAAGTTTCGCATCGCTGTTCCGCTGATGGATACTATTTTTACAGGGTTAACCGATTTTACCTTGCAATATTCGGCAGAGGTAGTTAACCAAACCGGGGAAATGCAAGCCGCCTCAGATCGTTACCGTTTCTCTACCAAGCCTTGGAATATCAGTATTCAAACAGAAAATAAGATTGAAGAAAAAAAGTGGAAGGAGATACATATTCATACGATTAATCAAAACGGACAACCGTTGAAATTCAGTGGCAAGGTCGATATCTATAAATACGACAAGGAACCCCAAATTGCTCTGACAGATGAAAATGTCATATTTTTCAATGACACAGAATATCACATCCTCTCGCAAGCAGAATACCAAAGATATTTTCCGAATTATTTCGATCCCATTCTACTAGCTAAGGATGCCCCCAAAACATTAGTCGCCAGTTACGATTTCGACACGAGGGATACGAGTCTGGTCAAGCTCGACTCGAATCTTTTTGCAAGCGGACGTTACTTCATAGAAGCCTATACCGTTCAGGAAGGTAACAACATTCGCTCTTCAACCGATGTGAGCTTATACAAAACGAATACAACAAAAGTTACCCCAACCGAGTTCTTGGTGTACAAGCTGGACAAAGCGCAATACAATATAGGCGATAAAGTAACCCTGACTTTTGAAACCGATGTGCCGCAGGCCGAAAAACTATTTTTATTCGAAGCCCACGGTGCTAAAAAGGCAGAAACAAGGCTATTGGATTGGAAGAAAGGAAAAGCACAGCACAGCTTTATATTGCAAAAGGAACATGTTTCGCCCAACTTGTTTTTCAATGCTTTACTTGTCGTCGACAACAAAGCGGCAATCGCTTCGGTATCCATCCCTATTCAACGTGGTGACAAGGCGTTAACGATCAAAACTTCGACATTTCGGGATAAAATTACACCGGGGCAATCAGAAAAATGGCGTTTTACGGTCACACAAAATGACGAAGCTGCCCAAGCGGAGGTACTCGCTACGATGTATGATGCTGCATTGGACATGTTTGCAAGCAATATGTTCCCTGGTTCGTTACAGCTGAATTATCCTTATTACGGTCAGCCGAACTTCTATTATCTGTTACGGGAATTCCAACGTAAAGAGGAGTCTGTTGATATGTTCCACAAACAGCAATGGTACAAAACACAGGGAAACGACATCTCTGTCGTGTATTCTTACGGAGTGTTGCCTGGAGGTTCTTATTTTTTGAGTACAGAAAGTGTTTTGGAAGAGGTTGTTGTAGCCGGCTATGGACAGCCGGAAAGGGTAGTTTTAAATGGAGCCGTCGCCGGATTACAGTCAGAAAGTCTTGTCGCAAAATCGAGCAGTGTCATGATTCGTGGTACGGCTATGGATAATTGGCAGGGATCTCCGCTCTATGTGGTTGATGGCGAAATTATGGAAGGGTTTGATCCAAACACGCTCGATCAAAACCAGATTGCCAGTTTCGAAGTGCTAAAAGATGCTTCTGCAACAGCTGTATACGGTTCCCGGGGAGCTAATGGCGTGATTCTCATTACCACGAAGGAAGGACAACAAAAACAAACCCAGCTGGATGCAGTACAAGCCCGCTCCAATCTGGACGAAACTGCCTTTTTCTATCCGGAACTATATACAGATGCAGAAGGTAATATTTCGTTCGAGTTTACCAGTCCCGAAGCGTTGAGCCGATGGAAACTGTTACTCTTCGCTCACGGAAAGAATTTAGAAGCAGGATCGGCTGCTTTCTTCACCCAAACCCAAAAACAGCTGATGGTGCGCCCGAACCTTCCCCGTTATTTCCGGGAAGGCGACCAGATTACGCTAAAAGCACAAATCCAAAACATCAGCAAAGGCAAACTTTCCGGAAATGCGCGAATAGAGATTATCAACCCCGGAAATAACCAGAATATAACAAGTACCTTTCTCCAGGAGAACGGTACGAAAGCTTTCGCTGTAGAAGCCGAAAACAACAGTATTGTGGAGTGGCAATTACAAGTGCCGGCGGGTTATCCCACAGTACAGATTAAGATCATAGCAGCTACAGATGAGTTTTCGGATGGCGAACAACATGAACTGCCTATCCTGCCAAACAGGATACTAATTTCGGATACCGAAAAAATCATCTTGAAGCCGGAAGAGCAACGAGAATATCAAATTCACGGTGCCGGAAAGGAAAATCTGCACGCGCGGGTACAGGTACAGACCAATCCGATTTTAGAAATATTATCCGCTTTGGATTATTTAAAAAATTACCCTTACGAATGCACAGAGCAAACAACCAGTAAATGGTTCGCTCTTCAGATGGTGCGTTATATCCAAAAACATTACCCCGCCCTATCGGATTATTTCGCTAAACTGAACCAAGAAAACGTAAAAGGGAGGTTGGAAGAAAATAGTACTTTAAATGAATTGACCATAGAAGAAATGCCTTGGCTTCGGGATATCCAAGGGGAAGAAACTAAGCGAAAAGCTATTGCGCAACTTTTTGGTAGTAATCTCCAGGCAGATATCAATGACTTGGAGAAGAAAATCAGTAAAAGCCAGCTCAATGGCGGTGCGTTTCCTTGGTTTGAAGGAGGTAAATCCAATACCGCTATCTCTATCCGTATCCTCGAAATAACGGGTAAAGTACTCCAGCTCGATCATACGCTTGTGAGCAATACCGTGCGTCAAAGTATGCAAAAATTGATCACATCGTTGGATAAGGACAGCACGTTGTTCGACAGCAAGCGTCATACCTTGCAGGTGCTGGATTATCTATACGCAAGACATTATTGGAACGGTCTATATAAATTGGATGAGTCTACCTTGAAAAAACTGAGCAACGAATTATTAAAATCACCGGAAGTAACTGCTCAAAACGCTGCCGGAATAGCGGCAAAAGCATGGGTGGTCAATCAGCTATCGGGCGACGCAAAGCAGTCAAACGAAATCAAAAACCGCATTACACAGGAAGTAATCCACGACCAAGAGAAAGGTATGTATTGGGAAAGCAATCAAAAACGCTTTAATACTATCAGCCTACACAGTTATATGGTCGAAGCGTACAAACTACATGATCCAAGCAAACTTTACGAAATTACCCAGTGGATTTATTATAACAAACAAGCCCACCACTGGCGTAGCACATGGGCAACTGTGGACGCTATATACGCCTTGCTACTGGCTAATGATCCTGGGGATTTCAGTTTAGACAACAGCATCGAGATCTGGGTAGACCAAGATGAGATACAGACACAAAATGTAGTTTTAGGACAATCTACCAAAGATTTTAACGTAGACGAATTGCAAGGCAATCGAGCAATTTCTATCCAGAACAATAACAACAGACGTGTATATGGATCCATTATACATCAATATTTTGTTCCAGCGGAAGAAGTCAGCAGTTCGACAAATACCATTTCCGTACAGAAGCAATACTATGTTGAACGTCAAGGCAAATGGATTGAAGCAAATACATTTAAACTGGGAGAGAAAATCAAGGTCAAAATCACGGTTATCAACGACAGTCCTTTGGAATATGTCCATCTTAAGGATGCCCGTCCATCCGCTGTAGAACCAGTCTACCGACCATCGGGATACCAATGGTGGCAGGGCTACTACTTTAGCCTAAGGGATGCTTCCACAAACTACTTTTTTGATTACTTGCCAAAGGGAAAAAGGGAATTCGAATATGAAATCAAAGCCAACAATGCCGGAATTTTCCAATCGGGGATTACAACAGTAGAATGTATGTATGATCCTGCTGTGAACGCGCGATCAAGTAGTATCGTCGTAACTGTATCGGAATAATGCGTGTTCCTTTTTTGGAAATAAAAAGGAAGATAAGTGCAATGAAAAACTTTCTATAGAAACAATAACAATATGGAAAAAACAGAAAAAGAAAAAATGATTGCGGGTGAGTTATACCAAGCAATGGGAAAAGAGCTGATGAGTGAGCGCCAACATGCAAAAGAACAACTCTTTCAATATAATAATCTAGAACCATCCAAGATAAAAGCACGCAATCAGATTCTAAAAAAACTGTTTGGCAAAAGTACCAGTCGTTTTTTTATCGAGCCTCCGTTCCGTTGCGATTATGGCTACAATATTTTTCTAGGCGACAATTTCTATGCGAATTACAATTTAATCATTTTAGATTGCGCCCCGGTTACAATAGGCGACAACGTCATGATAGGACCCAATGTGTCGCTTTTCACTGCCGCACATCCGGTACATCCCGAGCCTCGTGTAGCGGGTTGGGAATTTGCAAAACCTATCACCATCGGTGATAATGCTTGGATCGGTGGCCATACGGTGATAAACCCCGGTGTAACGATCGGGAAAAATACCGTGATTGGTTCAGGGTCGGTTGTTACCAAAGATATTCCCGAAAATGTTGTTGCCGCTGGCAATCCGTGTCGGGTACTTCGTGAAATTACGAATGAAGATAAAAAGTAGGGCGTATCATACGCCCTCTATTCCTTTTCTTTTACCAGACGGTTGATTTCTTTCACCAAAATCGGTAATCCGGGATATACCATGCCGTGATCATAGCCTTGAAATTCTACAAGTTTATGTTTTTCATGTCCGACGATGGATAGCATACGTTTAAGATAGGCATTCTCTTCATAACGTCCCAGCAGCTCCAATTCACGATCACCTGTGAACAATATTATTGGCGGGGCGTCTTTTCTTACCCAAAATAACGGAGCTAATTCGTCGATTGTCGGTTGTTTTTCATCAATTCCCTGTTCCTTACGCGCTGTAAAGTGTGTGATAGTCTGCGCACTGAAAGGAATGATGCCGGCTAATTCATCTGCATCCAATCCCTCTGCTTCTAAATAAGTTTTATTTAAAGTGATCATCAGTGCCAAATACCCCCCTGCCGAATGTCCGGAAATGAAAATATTGTCTACGTCACCCCTATATTTACGTGCGTTTTTCATCACAAAAGATGTTGCTTTTGCCGCATCATGTATAATATCTTCTACTTTCACGTTTGGGGAAAACCGGTACCCAACACCGACGACCACGAGTCCCTTTTCTTTTAAAAAATCGGGGATTTCTTTTTTTCCTCCCGTTAAACCTCCACCATGAAACCAGATGACAACGGGGTTATTTTCGCCCGAAGTGGGATAATGTATATCGAGTTTGCATTGCTCCTTCGCATAAGCTGACGCCGTTTCATCAACGTAGCTAATATTTTCAACCGTTTCATAACGAACCTCCTGCGCATAACTAATTTGGCCGATCCCTAACCATATAAAAAATAAAATGATATGTCTCATAGTATATGTATTAAATGATGAAGTTAAGAAAACTTGGGTAAATGAACCAAAAAATAAGGCTATTTACTCCGTAATAGGTACATGATTAATATCGTAGATAATACAAAGCTGACGATGAAACCAAGCCATGAAAGAATAGGCATTCCCCATAGTAGATACCCTACTCGACCATGCGCTAATATACTAGCTCCTATGCCGAATGTCATAGCTAATATGGAAAGCAAGAACTTATTTCCGATGCGATGGAGGATCAATTGCATGCGGTCAAAATCTTGAACCTTATGGTTTAATGTTAGCTTATCCGACTTGGTTTTCTCTAATAAGGTAATCAAGTCTTGTGGTACCTCGGTTAAGACCTCCTTCACAAATTTGCTTTTTTCCAAAAGCTGTTTCTTCAAATAATCGGCCGAGGTCTTCTCTTTTGCTATTTTCGTTGCAAAAGGTTTGATACTTTCGGGAATATTCAATTGCGCATCAAGTTCCCTTCCGGTGCCTTCCAGTAAGGAAACACCACGCAATAATATATAAACAAAATCCGGAAGTAAAATGCTGTTATATTGGAGTATCTTATTTAACTTTCTAAACATAACAGAGATATCAATATCGTCCAATGCATTTTCTTCGATCATCTGAAAGATTTCGTAGGCATCCCGTTCGAGCTGTCTTTCATCTTCTATATGGTGTACCACCGCCAACTTTTTAACATTGCGAATAAGATCCTTCGCATCGTTCATTAAAAAGTTAATAACCATCGCCTCGATTATATCCCGATCACGTGGTATCATGAATCCCATCGATCCAAAATCTATAAATACCACCTGTCCTCGTTTATTGACAAATACATTGCCGGGGTGCGGATCAGCGTGAAAAAAACCATGCTGAAGGACTTGTTCTAAATATAGATCCAGACAGTTCTGGACAATCGTCCTTGTCGGAATGCCGAAAGAATGAAGCCCATTTATATCATTTATTTTAATTCCTTCTACGTATTCCATACATAATATTTGATCGTTTGAATACGCTCGGTATGTTTTCGGGACGTAGATATTGCCATTTCTTTTAAAATTACGGCGAAAGCGCTCGATATTATTCAGTTCATTTGTAAAGGACAATTCGTTGAGCAGGGAGTTGGCAAATGATTGGACGACGTCATAAAGATTGATTCTCTGGATAACTTCGTATTTGTCGCGTAGAAGCTTTACCAAGTCCCGAATGAAATCTAGATCAGCATGAACGATGTCGCTTATTCCTTCCCTTCTTACTTTTAAAACGACTATCGTTCCATCTTTTAACACCGCACGATACACTTGTGCAATAGACGCAGCAGCTATGGGCGTTTCATCGATACGGTCAAAATGTTCGTCAATCCTTATATCAAAGGCCTCTTGAAGTTTTGATTTTATATCAATCGCATCTGTAGGTACTTCATCCTGTAACTTTATCAGCTCCTGTCTTAAATCGCGGGGGACGATATCTGCCCTATTGCTGAGAAGTTGTCCTAGTTTGATAAATGTAGGACCTAGTTCTTCCATCGCAGCGCGCACACGGACATTAAAATCATCTTCAAAAATCCGGCGGGTATGTGTATTCCATAGCAAGAAGCTGTCCGGGATAATCCGGTCGATGTTAGAACGTGATACCACCTCTTCCAAACCGTGTTTAGACAGCACCCGAAGAATATGCCCTAACCGCTTAAACTTATAAATGCCATACATATCGCTAATCTTTATACGTTTCTATACCAATTACGCTCGTCACCTTTTCACTTAAACTCGTGATATCAGATTTTAATCCGACCATAACCGTTACGAACTGCATAGAAATTCCTTCTATTTTTTTAACATGGCGCATATAACCTATTTCGGCTCCAATAAAAAAGCCAGGAAATTTATAATCTGCCCCCATCCCTACCTTTCCGGCAGCTGTCAACGACACCTTATTAGACATTTTGATTAGATTGTTTTCTAAATTTCCTCTTGGCTCAAACGTGAGCCCCAGCACGGGACCGATGTAAGCAAAGGTATTTAAGCGTTTAAATTGCCGTCTCTTTCCGCCTGTTAAGCTCAACATATAGAAGCTAGCTCTGCCATTTTCAACCATGTAATTGTATTTGGGGTCATCAATCTGCTGATCGTATTTGAAGGTTAGCATATAAAGGGTGGGACTCAGAAAATATTGACGGTCTTTGAGCGCGATATCTAAACCAGCGCTACCGGAAAAAAATTTCGTCCCCAGTACCTCTTTTGCTTTGCCTACGGGAAAAGATAAACCTGTCCCTCCCATATAATATATTTTACGATAGTGAAGACTATCTACCTGTGTTTGCGCAGCCACCATCAAACTGCTTACACATAGCAAAAGAAAAACAAAAAAAAATCTCATGAACCGGATATATTTGACTTTAAAACAATCAACGACTCCGAAATGTTTTTGCAACGAGGTTATAAGTAGCTTTTACTTTGGGGTCCTTGATTAAACAAAAGATCTACTACGCTGAGATCGGGCAAAAAACCGTGCTTCTCTTCAAACACTTGATAATAAGGTTTTGGGTGTTCCAAGAGACTGGGTTTCTTAGGATGGATAACCTCTCGATAATCCAACGGTTCTACCGGGGAAATATAAGTTTCTGTGAAAGCAACAGATCGGTTTATTTTCATGCACTTCAATAGCAATTGTAACTGTTCGATATTGAAATCAAAGAGAAAATCATGCCGTTGCTCATAAAACCGAGCAAAATCATCTTCATAATACTCAAAATAGGGCGAACTCCGATATGCTGTCTGTATGCTAAGCCAATGCAAACGCTGCCAGTTAAAATCGTAATTAATGCGAATATCTTTCATCGGAATGTGCTCCTTTACTCCATGTAAAATAGGAACAATCAAGTCTAAAATGCCATTTGCCGTAGCTATTTTTGTCCGCGTCCTATATGTCTGTTTTACATAGTGTTCAAATCGTTCAACTAATAGTGGTTGCTCACTTTGCTGAATGATATGAAAATAGCTGATAGGTGGTAAATAAAAAGCAGGTAAAAGTAACGATGATTCCATGTATTTTAACTAATTTAGACAAATTTAAACTTATTTAAGGATATATTTGCACCTTATCCTGGAGAATTGACCGTATTCATGAGAAAGAAAAGTATAGATGTACTCCTATATATGCTCTCGTTATTGCCCTTTTGGGTATTGTATGGCATATCCAATGTTTTGTACTATCTTCTTTTCTATATTATTCAATATCGCAAACGCGTCGTATTTGATAATCTGCAAAACTCATTTCCCGAAAAATCGGACCAAGAGCGATATCAATTAGCGAAGAAATTCTATCGTTTTTTTCCAGATTTAGTTGTCGAAGCGATTAAGATGCGAACCATGTCGGCGGAACAGGTGCTAGAACGTATAGAGCTCCTCAACCCGGAAGAAGTATATCGACATTTTGAGCAAAATAAGGGTGTAATCGGCGTAACGGCACATTACGGGAACTGGGAGTTGGGTATTTATAGCCTTTCTCTTATGACTGATAACCCACGGCTTGTGATTTATAAACCTCTTAATGATAAAGCTTTCAATGAGGTTTACAATGGGCTGCGTCGTCGCTTTGGTGCTACAATGGTTCCAATGAAACAAATCTTACGTCATGTCGTGCGGTTAAAAGATATGCCTTATATCAGTATGTTCGTGGCGGATCAGACCCCAACTTATCAAGATTCCGATTATTTTATGGAGTTCTTGAATCAAGAAACATTGGTTTACACAGGTACCGAACGTATTGCTCGATTAACTAAGAACCCGGTTGTTTATTGCCATATCGGGCGAAAGAAAACACGAGGGCATTACTTTTGTAAATTTACAACCTTGGTTGAAAATCCTGGCGATTATCAAGAACATGAAATTACGCAGATCCATAATCGTTTTACGGAACAAATGATTAGAGAACAGCCGGAATATTGGCTATGGACACATAGACGTTGGAAACGAAAACGCAGAATATGACACATTATCCCAAAGTCGCCGTTGTTATCTTAAACTGGAACGGGAAGTTTTTCCTAGAGAAATTTCTTCCTTATATATATAATAGTACTTATCCCAATATAGAATTTGTCGTTGGCGACAACGGCTCTACAGATGATTCTGTGTCTTTTGTACAGGATACTTATCCCTCTATCAAAATTATCAAAAACGATAGAAATTACGGTTTCGCAGGTGGATATAATGAGATATTAAAGCATGTAGAAGCCGATTATTATGTGCTTTTAAATTCCGATGTAGAGGTCACTCCTAATTGGATAGAACCTGTTATTCAGTATTTGGAAACAGAACCCAATATGGTAGCTGCGCAACCCAAGATTCTGGCTTATCATGATAAGGGAATATTTGAGCATGCCGGAGGAGCAGGCGGACTTATCGATAGGTTGGGGTATCCGTTCTGCCGAGGTAGGATATTCCATCAGGTAGAGCCGGATCAACACCAATACAATGATAATCGGGAAATCTTTTGGGCAACAGGTGCGGCGTTATTCATCCGCGCTGACGTATGGAAGGAATCCGGTGGGTTTGACGACGATTTCTTTGCACACATGGAAGAGATCGACTTGTGCTGGCGACTTAAGCGGATGGGCTACCGTATCGGTTATGTTGCCAATTCCACGGTATATCACGTAGGGGGTGGAACGTTGAACACCAGCAATCCTAAAAAGACCTATCTCAACTTTCGCAATAATCTGTTGATGATACAGAAAAATGCCGGTTTTTTTGCTTGTTGGTGGATCATATTTGTACGTCTGTGGCTGGACTTGTTAGCATTGATCAAGTTTCTGGTCGACGGCAAACCACGTGACGCCTGGGCTATTAGTAGAGCGCATCAGTACGTTTTTCTTAATATCTTCAAGAATGCAAAAAAAAGGAAACGTTACCCTGTAAAAGAAAACCGAACGGGGTTATATAAAAAGTCCATTATTTGGGATTTTTATGTAAACAAACTGCGGAAGTTTTCCCAATTGAAAAGCAGGAATTTTTATTAGTGTTTAATTTTGCGCATACACCTAAATTTATCTAGTTTTGTCCACTATGCTTGCAGACATTCAGGAAAAAATAGCGCGGCTGACACAAGAGCTGAAGGAATATAATTATCAATATTACGTGCTTGCCAATTCCGTTATATCAGATTATGAATTTGATATAAAATTAAAGGAGTTGGAAGCGCTGGAAGAACAATATCCCCAATTTAAAGATCCTCATTCTCCTACACAAAAAGTGGGTGGAGATATTACACATAAATTCAACACTATAAAACACCGTTGGCCGATGTTATCGTTAGGCAATACCTATAATGAGCAGGAGCTGCGTGATTTTGATGAACGTGTGCGCAAAGCTGTCGGCGATAATGTGCAATATGTTTGTGAATTAAAATTTGACGGACTTTCTATTTCCATTACTTATGAGCAAGGCAAGCTTGTGCGTGCTGTAACCCGTGGCGATGGTACGCAAGGAGATGAGGTTACCAATAACGTCAAAACAATTCGGAGTATACCTCATTCGTTGAAAAAGAGTGACTACCCTGATTTGTTTGAAATACGTGGTGAAATATTTATGCACCATGCTGCTTTTGAAAGGCTAAACAGGAAACGGGAAGAAAACGGTGAACAACCCTACGCCAATCCGCGCAATTTTGCTTCGGGCACCATCAAATTACAAGATCCCAAAGAGGTAGCTAAACGACCTCTGGACTGCTTTCTTTATTTTCTATATGCCGACAATCGAAACAGAATTTTCGATAGCCATTGGGATAGTATACAGGCGGTTAAAAGCTGGGGATTTCCAATATGCGAGCATACGAAATTGTGCAACAATATAGATGAAATATTGGCTTTCATTGACTTTTGGGATGAGATGCGTCACCAGCTGACCTATGATATTGACGGTATTGTCATCAAAGTGAATGATTATGCGCAACAGGAAGAGCTGGGTTTTACTGCGAAATCGCCTCGTTGGGCTATTTCCTATAAGTACAAGGCGGAACGTGTGGAAACCTTGTTAAGGAATATTACCTATCAAGTTGGCCGTACCGGTGCTGTTACGCCTGTAGCCAATCTTGAACCTGTACTACTAGCCGGAACGACAGTGAAGCGGGCATCTTTACATAATGCTAACGAAATAGCACGATTAGATTTGCATGAAGGTGATACGGTATATGTAGAAAAAGGGGGAGAAATTATTCCTAAAGTTATTGCCGTAAATAATGAAAAGCGCGCTGTGGGCACTTCTCCTATTGTTTATCCTACCGTGTGCCCCGAATGTGGGACACAGCTCGTTAGACAAGAAGGGGAAGCTGTGCATTATTGCCCTAATGAAATAGGATGTAGACCACAAATCGTTGGTAAGTTGCAACATTTTATCGGTCGTAAAATGATGGACATACAGGGTATGGGCAATGAAACAATAGAAACGTTTTATTCCCTCGGGCTTTTACACAATATTAGTGATATTTATTCGCTGAAAGAGCATCGGGAAGAATTGAAAACCCTCGAACGGTTTGGAGAAAAGTCTATCGAAAACATGTTGACGGGTATCGAAAATTCGAAAGACAAGCCTTTTGAAAAAGTTCTCTTTGCTTTAGGCATCCGCCACGTTGGTGAAACTATTGCAAAAAAGTTAGCTTTGCATTTCAAAAGTTTAGATAACTTAGCGCAAGCAAGTGTGGAGGAGATTGCTAACGTCCAAGACATCGGGATACGTATTGCGGAGAGTGTTTATCATTATCTGCACGATGCTAAGCACATTTTGGAAATTAACAAGTTAAAAGCGGCGGGACTACAATTTGAAATAGAAGAACATGAGGTGGTATTGGCTGGTAATAGTTTAGAAGGAAAGACATTTCTTATTTCTGGCGTTTTTGCTGATTTTTCGCGAGAAGAATTGGCACAGCTCATTGAGTCGCATGGTGGAAAAATGCTATCTTCTATCTCTGCTAAATTAAATTACTTAGTAGCAGGTGATAAAATGGGGCCATCAAAATTAGCGAAGGCAGAAAAATTGAAAATACCTATTATTTCCGATAAGGAAATATTGGGAATGATTGATCAGAACAAGTAAAAATATATCATAATATAATGAATGAGCTTCAGGGAGCGGGTGTCGCATTGGTGACACCTTTTAACACGGATGGAACAGTTGATTATGAATCGTTAGGCAACCTAATCGATTTTCAGATCAAGGAGGGTATGGATTATTTGGTCGTTTTAGGTACAACAGGAGAAACGGCCACATTAGATGCCGAGGAGCGAAAACAGGTGTGGGAGTTTGCTTCTACACACGTAGCAGGGCGATTGCCCCTTGTGGCAGGTATTGGTGGCAATAACACACAAGAAATTGTAAGACAAGTCGATCAGTTTTCTATAAGCGGTTATTGTGCTATTCTTTCTGTTTCGCCTTATTATAACAAGCCTACACAAGAAGGTATATATCAACATTATAAAGCTATTTCGGAAGTATCCAAACTTCCGATAATCTTATACAATGTACCGGGAAGAACGGGTAGCAATATCTTACCTGCCACAGCTATCCGTCTGGCGAAAGCATGTAGTAATATTGTCGCTATTAAAGAGGCCTCGGCTAGTTTTGCACAATTTGGTGAAATTATGCGAGACAAATCAGACAATTTTTTATTGATTTCCGGAGATGATCCTGCCACCTTACCCATGATGGCATTAGGAGCTGTAGGTGTTATTTCTGTTGTCGGAAATGCCTATCCTAAAAAAGTCGCTACATTGGTAAAAGAATGCGCGAACGGTAATTATGCCGAAGCGCGCAAATTGCATAGTGATTTATTGAAGATTACCGATTTATGCTTTATCGAAGGTAATCCCTGTGGCGTGAAGTATATTCTTAAAAAACAAGGAATTATTGCTACGGATGGGGTTCGCTTACCACTGGTTCCGGTTAGTACACAGACACAGGAAGCGATTGAAAAGGAAATGGAAAAAATATAGAGACGCGGGATGCGTCTCTATATTACGTAGCTTTATTTTATTGCTTCTTCTATCTCATCCAGCATCAATTTGATGGATTTCAATCCACCACCGGATAAATACCAGATTTCAGGATTTAAGAAAATAATTTTATCATTTTTATAAGCATTCGTTTGTTGTATCAATGGGTTAGCAAATTGTTCCAAACCAGCTGTCTCTCTTTTAATTGCCGCTCCCCTATCAATAACGAACAAAATATCGGGGTTCACCTCTTTTATAAATTCATTGGAAACGGATTGTCCATGAGTAGAAGCTTCGATATTACTGTCTGCAGGCTGTATGCCAAATACGTCATGTATAATGCCGAAACGAGACCCCTTACCATAAGCACTCATACGTCCTTCATTTGTGAGTACAATCAATGCTTTCTTATTTGAAGCATCCGCTTTCTCTTTTATTGCAGCGATACGCTTTTCAATATCTTCCAATTCCTTTTCTACTTGTTCCTCTTTATTATAAAGTTTGCCAATTATCTGTTGGTTACTTTTAAAGGATGTCCAGTAGTTACTCATATCAATATCCAAGTTAATAGTTGGAGCAACCTTGCTGAGCTCATCATAATTGGCGGCCATACGGCCACCGATAATAATCAAATCCGGTTCTACGGCATTCACCTTTTCAATATTGGCTTCTTTGATTGTACCAACGTCTACCAATCCATCTCCGCTTGCAAAAGAAGAAAGATATTTTGGGGTGTTGGAGAGTGCAATACCTTTTACGTAAGGCTGTAAATCTAATTCATCATAGGTATCTAATGCTCCAAAATGTAGAACAACAACATTCTCGGGGTTCATCTTGACCGGCGTTGAACCTGAAAGGTGTTCTACAGTTACGGTGTTCTCTTCGGATTGCTGATTTTTCTCTTGTGACCCGCTATTGCAGGACGCACATACTACAAGGGCTGCTACGGCACAATTTAAAAATAGTTTATTCATATCATCTATTATTTAAAGTATATACAATATTTACAATTATCATGGGAAATGATCCGCATTTCCAAGTCAAAAATCTCTTTCAGTCTATCCTCCTGAATAATTTCTGCTGTTGGTCCGTAATAGAGGATCTTCTGGTTCTTCAATGCCACGATATAGTCGGCATACGAAACAGCGAAATTAATATCATGTACCACCACGATAATGGTCTTTCCGAAATCATCGGCTAAGGCTCGGAGAGTTTTCATAATATCTACAGAATGACGTAAATCTAAGTTGTTCAACGGTTCATCCAGCAAAATATAGTCCGTATCCTGCACCAGAAGCATCGCCAAAAAAGCACGTTGACGCTGACCTCCGCTCAACTCGTCCAGATAGTTATGTTGTATATCAGTTAATCTCATGAAAGATATACCTTCATCAACCTTTTGCTCATCTGTTGCTGTGAGTCTTCCCTGCGAATGTGGAAAGCGCCCGAAAGCAACCAATTCACGAATTGTGAGGCGCACATTTGGATGGTTCGCCTGTTTAAGAATGGAGAGTTTCTTTGCAAATTCCCGGTGAGTCATCTCGAAGACATCTTGGTTAAGCAAATTAATCTCCCCTTCATCCTTCTTGACCAAGCGGCTGATAATAGAGAGAAGTGTACTTTTTCCGGTTCCATTACCTCCTATCAATGCTACAATTTTTCCCTCTGGAAAACTGACCGAAATATCATTTAATATGACTCTTTCACCATATGATTTGGACACATTTTTTACTTCTATCATGACTTTCTATTCGTTTTTAATAGTATATAAATAAAATATATCCCCCCAATAAAATTGATAATAATACTGATAGTTGTTGACATATTGAAAACATGTTCCACCAGATATTGCCCTCCAATTACGACTACGCAGGTAAGTAAACAACAGCCAAATATCATTTCGCGGTGTCTATTACTTTTAAAAAGCTCATAACTTAAATTCGCGACGAGTAGTCCTAAAAAGGTGATAGGCCCGACCAACGCCGTAGAGACGGCTACCATCACGGAGATAATCATCAAGTTATTGCGAACCAGTTTGTTATAATCTACTCCTAGGCTAATGGCATTTTCGCGTCCTAGGCTACTAACATCAAGTTGGCGAAAATAGCGTGTCCCCCAGCCCATAGCACCAACGAGAACAAGCGTAGAGATACCAAGTAGGTTAATCTGTATGTTTTCAAAACTGGCAAACATCGATGATTGGACATATAAAAACTCATTAGGATCTAATAGCATGGCAATAAAAGAAGAAATACTGCGGAAAAGTGTCCCGAGTAACAAACCAACCAATAACAAAATATAGATGCTCTTACTTTCTTTTTTGAAAACAAAGACATACATCAAGACGGCAAACAATAACATTAACGTAACCGAAAGCATAAAGTTGCTACTATTGGAAAGTGCCTGAAAGGTTTTATCACCATAAATAAACACCAATGTAGATTGTAGAAGTAGATAGAAACTATCAAATCCCATAATGGAAGGGGTTAATATTCTATTGGAAGAAATCGTTTGGAAAACAATAGACGAATAAGCAATTGCACAGGAAATTAAAACCATTGCCCATATTTTATATGCTCTTCGAGGCAATACGAAGTCCAGGTTTTTGCCGGTAAAAGTGAACATGTACACACCTATACTCAATACGAGTAAACCTATCATGATGAGGAACGTTTTATTCTTAAACATATCTTACTTTTTTAAGAACCAACCCCAAAAACACAACGCCACCTATAATACTGACAGTAAGCCCTATCGGAACTTCATAAGGAAAAGCGATTGTCCGGCTTATCATATCACAAACTAATAAGAAAATAGCCCCTATCAACCCCGTATAAGGCAACGTTTTCTTCAAGTTATCCCCAAAAAGAATGCTGACAATATTAGGTACGATAAGTCCTAGAAATGGAATAACACCTGCGGTTAATACGACCACGGTGGCCGTAATAGAAATAAGAAACAAACCCAAATAGACAATCTGTTTATGATTTAAGCCTAAGCTTTTTGCGGCATCTTCACCCAATCCCACAATGGTGAATTTATGTGCATACAGATAGCTGATAATGACAACGGGAATCGCGAGATATAGTATCTCGTAATTACCTTTTATGATATAAGAGAAATCACCGACCAGCCATCCTTCCATATTCTGCACGACATTGTATTTATAAGCGAAGAAGGTGGCAATAGCAGCGATAATATTACCAAAAACAATACCGACAAGTGGAACGAAAATGAGGCTTCGATATTTTATTTGGGCAGCTATTTTCAAAAAGATAATACTGGCGAGCAACGCGATGAAGAATGAGAACGTCATCTTTGTAAGCATGCCGCCTGCTGGAAACAAAATCATGCTAAGCAAAATACCCATTTTGGTAGCATCCAACGTACCCATCGTCGTGGGTGACACAAATTTATTCAGTGCAATCTGTTGGACAATAAGGCCGGAAACGCTCATACCTACGCCGGCGATCAAAATAGAAATTAAACGCGGGATACGACTTACTACAATAACCAACGTATCATCATCATCTAAATGATTTATATCACTAAATGATATATCGCGTACGCCAATAAAAATTGAAATAAACGCTAAAATGAATAAAGCAAGAATTAGAAAAATCCTTATGAGCAAGGAATTTTGGGGCATGTAAATCTCCTTATCTTGATGTAACCTTCTTTGAATTCAAGCAAACATACAAAATCCGTGCTGCTATTTAAAATTGTTCCAAATAAAAGAACTGTTACATTTATTGTCGATACCAATAGCCAAGAGGATTAACAATATAGAAGTTAAAATTTGTTAATTTCCAATTATAGTGTAATATACACACACTGTCTGCGTTATAATAGTACTTCATAATTTTAGGTTTATAATTGGTTAGTTAGTTAAAAATCCTGGAGTTCCCCGCTCCAGGATTTTTTTGTATCCTTGTACCGAAGTCCACTATAGTCTTCTAAACGAAGCGTATTCTTTTTTATCGAGAGTTCTGCTTTTCAAGAAAATAGAATAATGACTATTTATAGCAAACAATTTTATCAAATAATTATTAAACATATTATATAATAACAATATGCTTAAAAAAAATAAAACGACATTCCTTCCAGGGATCGTCATACCCAGTCTTATTTTTATTTTTGGTGTAACCATTTTATCGGTTTTTTTTCCAAACCGTACAGAATACTATTTATCTGTTGTTAAGAATATTTTGTTCGAGAATCTCAACTGGCTCTATGTGATGGTTGTGACCATATTTGTTTTTTTCCTACTTTTTTTGTTCGTCAGCAAATACGGAAATATTAAATTGGGCGCGAACGATTCCAAGCCGGAATTTTCTTTTTTTTCTTGGGTTTCGATGTTGTTTGCTGCAGGAATGGGGATCGGTTTGATGTATTTCGGTGTAGCCGAACCGCTATCACATTATGCAGATCCAGCATTTGGAGACAATTTCCCTATACAAAAGGCGAAAGATGCGCAGCTGTATACCTTTTTCCATTGGGGAATACATGCGTGGTCGATATATGGAATCGTCGGTTTGAGTTTAGCTTATTTTACGTATCGCTACCGTCTGCCCTTATCCCTTCGAAGCTGCTTCTATCCTATTTTAAAAGATAGAGTGAATGGTCGTGCTGGCGACTTGGTGGATATGTTTGCACTGTGCAGTACCTTTTTCGGTATTACCACCACGCTGGGCTTTGGTGTCATGCAACTTTCTGCGGGTCTTGTACATGTAGGTATATTACCCGAAAGCAATTTCACGTACCAGGTTATCATCGTTATTGTCATCATGGCCATATCGATATTATCGGCTACTTCGGGTGTTAGTAAAGGAATAAAGTTTCTGAGCCAGTTAAATATTGTCGCCGCGGTATTGCTGATGGTTTTTATTGTTTCGTTTGGACCTACGGTCTTCCTCTTGGGCAGTTTTTCCGAAGGATTAGGATATTATATCAATGAGTTTTTTAACCTGACTTTTACCACACATACCTATGAGCCAGAAACTAAAGAGTGGTTTTTTAACTGGACGATTCTATATTGGGCTTGGTGGATCTCGTGGTCACCTTATGTGGGTCTATTTATCGCAAAAATTTCCAAAGGACGCACGATACGTGAATTTATAGGTGCTGTACTGATTATTCCGACCTTATTTAACTTTCTGTGGATGACTTTCTTTGGGAATAGCGCCACATGGCTAGATCAAAATACCGCAAACGGTGCCCTGTCTGCCGTCGTCGATAATGCCGACCTCTTATTATTCAAGTTTTTTGAATATTTCCCGTTAACAAACGTGATCAGCATTTTAGCGATCTTCATTATTTTTATCTTTTTTGTCACCTCCGCGGATTCGGGTATCTTCGTGATGAACAATATCTCGACCAATAATGCGACAAACTCACCTAAATGGCAACTCGTTTTTTGGGGAGGTATGTTAGGATTGCTAGCGTTGGTGTTGCTTAACGCAGGTGGATTGCAATCACTACAGACCATGACTTTGATAACAGCACTCCCTTTTGCCGTCATCATGTTGCTTTTCTGTTACAGTCTGGTAAAAGGCCTATTCATCGATAACGAATATTATACGCAACCTCTATCCCACTCTACCAATAGTTGGTCGGGTACGTATTGGAGGGAGAGACTAGATAAAATTATTTCTTATCATGGAAAAAACGACATCAATCAATTTTTATCCAAAACGGTAAAAGTAGCTTTCGAACAACTTGCAGAAGCTTTAAAAGGCAATAGTATTATTGCAGAAGTGAAAAGCTCGCTCGAGGAATCACCACATCATGTAGAAATTAAAATTCAGCATGAAAATATGGCTGATTTTATCTATGGCGTACAAAATGTTGAAAAAACGGTTTCAGATTATTTCCGAAGCGAAGAAAATGCTCCCGATATTGAACATCAGCGTACTTATATTCCGATGACCTATTTTGGTGACAGCAGGAAAGGTTATGATGTGCAATATTTTACGAAAGAAGAAATTATCAGTGATGTATTAAAACAATACGAACGTTACCTTAGCTTGTCTTCCGACCAGAAAAACGAAATATTCCTTGGGCAGAATATTCGCGAAGAAGACTAGTTGTTTTGTTAAAATATGTTAATACAGAATGCCTTCGATACGAAAGAAACGAAATAGACGTTTTTATTATAGACAACAGAAAAGATTCATAATTTCATAATTTAGGTTAATAATTGGTTTGTAGAAATCCCGGAGTGCCCAGCTTCGGGATTTTTCTTTGTATTCCAGCCGGATTCTTTGACGACCAATTTGATATGAGCCAATTCATAACTTAAGGTTATAGACAATAAAAAAGTGTCATTTTCATGACATTTTGATTTTAGTCAGATTTGTAGAATGAAAAAACAATATATTGATAAACATAACAGCGGTTCAGAAGCTTTATCGAACATCAAAGGAATATTACGATACGTCAAACTTCTAGCTGTGATATGTATTATTCTGTTGATTTTTGTTCCGGTACTGCTTCATAAAAATGGCGGACAGATTGCCGATCGGTTTAGCAAAGATGAGTCAGCGGAAATCGCTATCATTTCTGCTAACTTTGAAATACCACCATTTGATGATACTGAAGAAGGCAGATTGGCGGAATATGGGCATCGTTTGATTACAGAAACATACGCACTTATCGGCCCGGGAACGGAACTTGGCATAACAGGAAATAGGTTGGCATGTGGAAGTTGCCACCTCGATGGTGGGACGAAGCCGTTTGCCGCACCTTATATCGGGCTTAGTGGTATATTTCCTATGTATTCAGGTCGTGAAAACAGAGTGGGGTCACTTGAAGAAAGAATCAACGGATGTTTCGAGCGGAGTATGAATGGAAAAGCAATCGACGTAAACAGTAGGGAGATGCGAGCCATGATTAGCTATATCAAACATATTAGTAAGGATGCTCCAGTCGGAAAGCGGGTCAGGGGACAAGGATTTGTTAATTTTGCGATACCCGATAGAGCTGCCGATGTGGGAAAAGGTGCTTTAGTCTATGAAAATACCTGCCAGACCTGTCATGGAGTCCATGGTGAAGGACTCAAAGGTACGGTAGGCAATAGAGAAGGCGGTTATATCTATCCTCCTTTGTGGGGAGATGATACCTATAACGATGGGGCTGGAATGGCCCGGCTGATTACAGCTGCGAAGTTTATCAAAGGGAACATGCCTTTGGGTGTAACCCACGACGCTCCGTTGCTCAGCGATGAGGAAGCGTATGATGTGGCGGCCTATATCAATAGCCATAGTAGACCCGTAAAAGCAAATAAAGAATTGGATTATCCCATTTTAGCGAAAAAGCCAAAAGACTGTCCTTATCCTCCCTACGAGGATGACATCCCACAGAACCAACATAAAATCGGACCCTTTAATTTTTAAATACAACTCTTGAAATAATTTAATACAGATATGAAATACAGATTTATTTTATTGGCTTTTATTGTTATCTCCTGCTTTATAACAACTGCTAAAGCCCAACAGACATTAGAACAGAACAAGCTCTACAATGGCGCATTTGCAAAAAAGCAAGTCTACAAAGCAATCTATCAATTAGATAATGGTTCTCCCGAGATTATCAAAAAGACGATAAGGAATATTAACAATCTGCTCAAAGATCCGCGGCTCAAGGGAAAATTGCAAATTGAATTGGTCGCGTTTTCTGGAGGTACAGAGGCTTACAGGAAAGGTAGTGAGTATGAGGAAGCTATTAAGGGATTAATTCAGCAGGGGGTTATTGTTGCCCAATGCCTGAACACACTTCAAGAGCGGAAGATTGACAAAAGCGAATTGTATGATTTTCTGGCATATGTGCCGACGGGAAACGGGGAACTCCTCATACGGGCGAACGAGGGATGGACGATTATTAAACCATAATACACAAACACTATGAAACTATTTAGTAATCTTATTTATCATCTATTCTTTTTTGGAACTTTTGTCTCCACAATAAGCCTAAATGCACAGGATTTGCACCGATTTGATCCACCCTGGAATACACCTCCGGCATCTGCAGTCGAATTTACGATACAGGGAATAAATAATGTCCCCGACCTTTATGGTGATATTGTAGATCCGCAATTGGTTGTCTTTTTCGCAGGCAATCAGTTCATGTGCATCGACGATTTATTGGAAGGTTTCAAAAAGAAACATCCTCATATAAAACGTATCTTTGCAGAAACATTGCCTCCCGGTATACTGGCACAGCAGATTGAGGGTGGTTCTCTTACCATTGGAAACCTGCGGATTACGCATAAACCGGATGTTTATACTGCTGGTAAGGGAAGAATCGAATCGATGGCGGATCATTTCAATAGGGTTGAGACCTACGCTTACAACCAACTTAGTCTTATGGTACCGGAAGGTAACCCGAAAAACATACGGAGTCTGGCAGACCTTCAACAATCAAATGTAAGGGTGAGTATGCCTAATCCGGCTTGGGAGGGCATCGGCAGACAAATAGAAATTGCATACAAAAAAGCCGGAGGTGAGATATTGCACCATATAGTGATGGAAAAGAAAGTCGAGGACGGATCAACTTATCTTACCCGGATACATCACCGGGAAAGTCCTTTAAGGATCCTTTTAGGGGATAGTGATGTCGCCCCCGTTTGGACGTCCGAAGTCGTGTATCAAACAATGATTGGGCATCCAGTGCAAGAGATAGAGATACCAAAAAAGCATAATATTAAGGCAAGCTATCTCGCTGGGAGGCTCAAAAATGCGCCTAGGCCGGAGGCGGCTGATCTGTTCATAGCGTATCTTATTTCCGATGAGGCGAAGGAGATATATAAAAAGTACGGATTTGACGTCAATTAGGCACCGTAACGGAAATTTTTAGTAAAATTGGTTATGATAAATGTTGACTTCAAGATACTAGTTTTTATATCGGCTGCGCGCAACCTGAATTTCACCAGGGCTGCAAAGGAGATGAATATCTCTCAACCTGCTGTTAGTAAGAACATCCACGAACTTGAACTGCAGGCGGGTCGTAACCTTTTTGAACGGACGGGCCGCAGGATAGCGCTTACTGAAGCCGGTCAACTGTTTCTTGACTACGCCATGCGGCTCACATCGGTTTACGAAACACTGAACGGTGAATTGGGTTTGTTGGATGGTGTCTTGTTAGGCGAGCTCAGATTGGGAGCAAGTACCACACTTTCGCACTATATTATTCCCGATATACTGGCTGAGTTCCATTTATCATTCCCCAGTATAAGCCTAAAAGTTTTTCACGGGAACTCCAGACAAGTAGAGGAATTATTATTGGATAAGACCATCGATCTAGGCGTAGTAGAAGGCTTATCTGATAACCCTTCGATGAAATATGAGACTTTTCTCAAAGATGAAGTAGTTCTGGTAACTCGTAAGGGAAACCCCAAAGTAGCCGGCAGGGATATGTTGTCTCCGAGGCAGCTCTCGAGTCTGGAATATGTTCTCAGGGAAGAAGGATCAGGTACAAATGATGTTATCCGTAAAGCTGTTACGACCTTGGGGATAGAATGGCAATCTCTTTACGTTAAAGTATATCTAGCAAGTACGGAAAGTATTAAGAACTTTTTGTTGAAAACTGATTGTTTTTCATTTCTTTCCGTCCACGCTATCACAAAAGAACTACATAACGAAGAACTAGAGATAATTGAGGTCGACGGTCTTGATATCGATCGAAATTTCTACTTTGTGCGGTCGCATGGTGTAATCGGACATCTGCCTGAAACTTTCCGGAGATTTGCATACCAGCGGTTTGTAAAAAATGGAGTATTCCATTCCGAAGATTGATTTTCTACCCTCTACAATATATATACATCTTTAAAAATCCCTAATTCTGGGGATTTTTCGTGGACAACTAATTACTATCTTTGCGTCAGACAGAGATGACCATGAAAAAATATATGGGGATACTGCTCGTAATCGGATGCTTGACACTAAGTAGTTGTTTCGATCTCGTAGAGCAGATTGATATGAACCACAAAGGAGCAGGTACGATCAAAGCGACTTTGAATCTAAGCAAAAGCCGTACAAAGGTTGCATCACTCCTGAAAATGAAGCGGTTTAACGGTATTGATGTCCCTTCGGAAACAGACATCAAACAAGAAATGGAAAAAGTTGTCGGGACATTGAAATCCACACGAGGGATTAGCGATGTGCAATATAATCTTGATTTTAACAATTATATCGCGACGTTATCTTGCAGCTTCGAAAATGTACAGGCGCTAAATGATTTCAGTAAGACGTTATCTGCTCAGTTTAAAATACAGATTACAAGTTATAATAGCTATCGATACGACAGCGCTTCACAAACATTTACGCGTTCCTATACTTACGCACCGAACCTATCAAAAGAGTTTTCTAAGATTCCGAACGAAGACAAAAATCTCTTCGCGGACGCATATTACACTAACATTATTCGCTTTGACAAAAACGTTCAGTCCCAGCGCCATAAAGGTGCTAAAATATCGGCGAATAAACGCGCTGTCCTTTTAAAGGTGAAAGCAGTGGATTTAATTAATGGTTCTACCAATTTAACAAATACAATCACTCTTGTACAATAGAAAATGAAACTTCAAAAAAGTTATATCGCTACGTTATTGGGGCTCTCCATAGCCGCTACTGGTTACGGACAACAAGATCTTATCCATCAAGTGCCCGAACAGGCATCATTTGTAGTCGTCATCAACAACCAAGCTATCGTAAACCACAGTTCTTTCGAAAAGATAAACGAGGTATTGCAAAAACTGGGGGCTTTTGATGATATGGGTAGTCAGGAAGTACAGATACAAAGTATCAATGACCTTGATCTATCTTACGATAGAAGTGCTTATGTCTATAAAACAGATACCGATAGTTCTTATTATACTGGTATTCTTCTTCCATTAAAATCGGGGCATCAGATAGGTACAAATCTATTTAGCAAACTTTCTCCGTTACCGACGTCGCAGGGCTACGAACGTCGCGTCAGCACTGATGGGAAAACGCAGGTTGCATGGAATGAAAACAGTGTGCTTATATTGACTGGTGACGCACGTCGTTATTATTTCGATAATGATTCCGTTGCACAACGATACGGCATAGACTTGCCGACTTACGATAAAGCTAATACATGGCTTGATTACCCATATGATGTAGTACCGGATACGGTCAATGTGGAAGATATTGCTGACGCCGCTGCAGATGCTGCCTATACCATAACAGATACTGTCGGAACAGCATGGCAAGCCTATGATTTCGAAGCCGATACGGCTTACCTTGTGGATACCATTCCCGATAATTTAAATGCGGATTTCCCGCCACCTGCGCTAGAAACGGAGGAACCTCTCGTGTACAGCGATTATCCCGTGTATGATACGTATTCAGATTCTACCTACTTAAAAGAAATGGCCCGAAATGCCAAGAACGACTCTTTGCGAAATGCCGCTTTTGCATCCTGGCTTGCACAAGATTTCGATCGTTACCTCCGCCCCGCCAAAAACGCGACTATACATAAATTCTTAAATAAATTTGATAGGAAAAACACCTTAGTTCATTTCTGGTCAAAAAACATGATGAGTCTATATAGTCAGTCTATACCGTCTTATTATATGCCGGCCATGCAATACGACTTTGTTGGCCAAATGGAGAAACTTGCGTATGCATATCAAGATATCGTCCTCGATTTAGTGCAAGATAAACATACCCTAAAATTGCAGGGATCGTTCGATTTGGACGAAGAAATGGAACGTATGATTAAGCCGATATACAAAAACAAGATGAACCGTAAGTTTGCGCGCTACATACCTGAAAACCATATAGGTTATATGTCGCTAAATTTCAGTTCAGAAGCTTACTTGAAAAACTTTCCGCTCATGATAGAGCAGCTATATGGATCATCAATGTATTTTTCCTTTGGAGAGGTAGCAGACATTGTTGCGACGGCTTTGGAGATCACATTGGATGAGAAAGCTATCGCGAAAGTAATGGGGGGCGATCACCTTCTGTTTATCAACGAAATGAAAAAAGTGCAAAAAGAATATATTGACTATCAGTATGATGAAAATACGTTCGATTACAAAGAAATAAAGAAAACAAAAGACGATTATATTCCTACTTTCCTATGGATGTTTACATCGGAAGACCAACGTATATATAGGAAGATATTAAAGTTGGGAGAATCCAAAGAGAAAGTAACACAGACGGATGGCATTTATCGTATCACAGACAAACCCAGTGATGAAGTCATATATGCCCTGTTTAAGGATAATATTGTCTTTGTAAGCAACGATGAAGAGCAGCTGTCAGCCATCCGAACAAATCGCTTTCAGACCTCACGGGATCGACATATTAAAAAGCAAATTTTTTCCAATACCATGACGGCAGTTACACATCTTGCCGAAATTCCCGAAACCATTAATAAATTGGGAATTCCCGTTATAAAACGTTGGGATCACTTGGTGAACAATCTATCGGAATACGGGGATGTCACCATCACTGCTCAAGGAAACAAAAAAGGTAGGATAACCGGAGAGATGGCGATCGATTTCCCTCAACAGGAAACGAATGCACTGCAATATCTTTTACAGGAACTGTTAAAGACGATAGAAAGATAATATACGGAGTTGATGAAACGAAGGTTATGGATTTTTGTGATGGTACTGGTGATAGCAGCCGGTACCATCATTGCATTATACCTATTCAGAAAAAACCGGGCACTTGACCAATACGTGCATTCCAAAAGTCAGGCTATCGTATCGGTTGCATTGGACGATCTGCTGTTGGATAATTTCGACCAACTTTTTAGAAGTAGAACGAAGGATACATTCGGGGATAAATCACCCTTGTTGGACGTAAAGAATTGGTGGAAAGCAGGAATCTCTATTCCTGCACAACTTCACTTTTTTTCATTGAGCAACGACCCATTCACGTTTTTCACGATCCAACGCATTGATAATATTGGAAAATGGGAAGCTTTTTTAAACAAATACGCTAACGACTCCGTACATGCTATAGACGACGCTCCGGAGTTAAGACTAGCACACTTCCCTCTTCTTATGACT
Source organism: Sphingobacterium chuzhouense (assembly GCF_014692525.1). Lineage (GTDB taxonomy): Bacteria > Bacteroidota > Bacteroidia > Sphingobacteriales > Sphingobacteriaceae > Sphingobacterium > Sphingobacterium chuzhouense. The sequence goes on along the minus strand of NZ_JACNYL010000002.1, from coordinate 106,966 downwards.
ACGCTTTACAATGAACACTATGCGTTATTCCGTATTGGTCTTTCAAAACCGGACAGCGTGGAAGAAATGAAAGTGATATGGTCAGAAGAAAAAGATTGGGTGTATGTAAGGAATCTTCCTTTTCATTCGACAAAAAAAACAAATGCTCATCTAACCTACCGCGACATCGACGGAACGTCTCAGTTATTTGCCGACATAGCTGAAAATCGAATTTCGTTATCTGGTCAATGGCAACTTACTACGGAGATACCGACCGATAATATGCAGGTGCGTAAACCGAAAGAACATACCAATCTCTTTCTATCGTTTTGGAGTATGCTGCCACTCGCACAAACACCGGTTATCACTAATTTTTTGTCTGCTGTCTCGGGAATAGAAGAAACCAAACTAATAGATAACTCGTATGGATATACAGACCTTTTTATTGGTAATAACATGATAATGCAACAGGATACTATTGTCGTGTACGATTATGACGAAGATTTTAATAGTATAGAAAAAAAGGAAATACAGGAAATTAGCGTGCCGCTTATCGAAAGTGTCTGGAAAGGCAATGAACAGCTTGTCTTTTCACTGCCTAATAAATTATTCTATAAATTGAACAAGACCTATACCGATAGCCTCATCCTGTTGTCTACCGATGAGTGGGTAGAATTTTCTCCTACTTTTGAAACGACATCCAGTCCATTCTGCCTGCTGGTTGATTTTAAGAACATACCGGGTTCTTGGAACGGTTCTATCGTCAGACCCTTACAGCAACGTGACGCTAAAATAGAGATCTCGACATCATCATCAGATCGTATTACATTAGAAATCGATGGCAGTATTACCTATAACGGAAAGTAATTTTTCTGACATTACCGGCGATCCCACGAACCTCTGTGATAGACCCCCGGTACAGCGTGGTCGCCTTCTTCAAAACCAAACGCGACATACCGTACATTTGGCAGCTCTGTAAACGAATAGGTGGTGGAGACCATAAACTGTTGTGCTCCCGCTGTCCCCATTTGCTGTGTCAATACGGTGCTTTCGGGAATTTCAAGGTACACCGTATCACCAAAAGTCTCGATATACTTAATCTGTACATTCGGCCATGTATGATTAATCATCTCTTCAATGCGTTTGGCTGTCAAGGTATCTGCTTGGACTTCCCGCAGTTTAACCGGCTTAAAATCATTAGTAGTGGTGTCAAATTGGTATTCCCAAAAGGCATCTGTCGGAACATAAATAAACGGATTCTTTGTCTGTTGATCGCCATCTAAGGACATCGTATCCGATCCGTCATATTGTTCTTCTTTCTGCTGTGTTGATTGATTACAACCTACACCTAATAATAACAACCCGATAAATATTGTTTTGATCCGCATACGAATGCCCCTGCTCTTTTTTGAAATAAACATATAAAACGTGGATATGTTTATGGAAAATTAAAAAGGCTTCAATCGGGGAGATTGAAGCCTTTTACTAACTAACCAATTATTAACCTAAATTATGAATTACTGTATATAAGCAATTAATATGCCAATTTTTGAAAGGAACATGAAAATAATCCGTAATTTTGGTGCATGGAGCTTCAACAAATTCTAAACAGGATGCAGATCGCTGAACTAAATGCTATGCAACATGCCGTCCTGGATAACTATGATAATACAAAAGATTTCGTTTTACATTCTCCCACCGGAAGTGGTAAGACACTCGCGTTTGCTTTGTTGCTAGCGAAACATCTAAAAATAGATAAGCAAGGTGTACAAGCGTTGATATTGGTGCCAACCCGTGAATTGGCGCTGCAGATCGAACAAGTTATGCGTAAAGCGCTTACGGGTTACAAAATAACTTGTGTATATGGTGGAAATGATACAAAGACGGAACGCAACAAACTTCGCGAAGCTCCAAGTTTATTGATAGGTACTCCGGGACGGGTGATGTATCATATCGAAAGATCCTACGTTGACGTTTCCACTATAAAGACACTTGTCTTGGATGAGTTTGACAAATCGTTGGAATTCGGCTTCCAAGGGCAAATGCAATATATCATCGAACAGCTGCCACGACTGCAACATCGTATACTCACTTCGGCAACGAAAATGACCGATATTCCGACATTTACCGGAATTGGTGATTTTGTTACAGTCGATTTTTCTGCTGATGTCGATACGGTTCCTAAACTCACGATCAAGAAAGTAGTCACCCCCGCACAGTATAAATTAAGTACGTTATTTAAATTGTTGTGCAAGAACGGAGAAAAGAAAACGCTTATTTTTTGTAATCATCGGGAGGCTGTAGATCATATCAGTGAATTGCTTGAAAATCGGGAAATTATACACGACATGTTTCATGGGGGTTTAGAACAAGAAGACCGTGAACTTGCGTTACTTAAATTCCGTAACAACTCCAATCGTATCTTAATCACGACGGATTTAGCTGCCCGGGGACTGGATATTCCGGAAGTGGACGTTATTATACATTATCAATTGCCCTATAAAGAAGACGCTTTCACTCATCGTAATGGCCGAACGGCACGTATGCAAGCCAGCGGTGAGGTGTACGTTATCCTGAAACCGGAAGAAGAATACCCCTACGTACCGGAAAATAGTGAAACTGTGCTTTTAGATGAAGAGTACCCTCTCCCACCGAACTCACCTTTTGCAACACTTTATATTACCGGAGGTAAAAAAGACAAAATCAATAAGATAGATATTGTCGGTTTTCTGTTAAATCTGGACAGTGTATCCAAAGAGCAGGTAGGAATAATCGAGGTCAAGGATAAAGAATCCTACGTAGCTGTAGAACGCGCTGTAGCTGCCAGCGTTATCAAACAAGCGAATAATCAGAAGATTAAAGGTCGGAAGGTACGCATTGGCAGGACGTAGTTTTTTATTTATCTACTTAAAGCGTTTAAAGCCTCATCAAGGGAAGCTACAAAATTTACGTGCTTTCCCTTATTGCTTTCGTAAATGAAATCGTTCAGACTTTTGCTTTTAAAGTTTGAGAAATCACCTATAATGACAAGAGAAACGCGATAGTTAGAAAATTTTTGTAGAATTTCTCCAGCCATCTTGTTTTTTAAATCGAAAAAATCAGGCGTCATATTTTTCTGATAGATAATCGTCTTGTCAAATCCTTGATAATATACATTACCCATTAAATCCAATGCGTCTTCTGCATTTTGAATAATAATGTCGTCTGCGATTATTTCAGCAATTTCGTTATTATTTATTTTGTGCGTTTGGATGTTCATTGTTATTCTTCTGTATCTGTATTATCTCTTTCTCATATATACCGCAAAACCTCCTTCGGAACCAATACTGAAACATCACCTTTGTGAGACAAAATATCTCGCACAATCGTCGAAGAAATATGTGCTAATCCGGATTTTGCCATAAGGAAATACGTTTCTATTTCAGGTGCGAGCAAGAGGTTATTCTGTGCTATCGCATTTTCAAATTCAAAATCACCGGTATTACGCAAACCGCGAAGCAGGTATTTTGCACCTATTTCCTTGCAAAACTCAATCGTCAGACCCGAAAACTGCGTCACTTCTACCCTTTCGTTCGATTGGAATAGATCCGAAATAGCTTTTACGCGATCATCAAAAGACATCAGTCCCTTTTTCGTACTGTTTACGCCGACTGCAATCACAATCTTATCAAATAACGATAAACCCCTTTCAACTATATTTTGGTGGGCATAAGTAAAAGGATCAAACGATCCAGCAAAAACGGCTGTTTTCATGTCCGATTAAATTTAAAGATTACGATTCCAACTTATAAAAGCTGAACGAAGAATAGCCATACTTTCTTGTCTCCATATAAAACGGTGAATCATCCATTTTTCGTGTAGAAGGATGTTCAATAACCATCATCCCGCCCGCTCTCAACAGCTCATTGCCAATAATAAGGTTGGCTAATTGTGGTAAGGACGATAAATCATATGGTGGATCGGCAAAAATAAAGTCATATTGAGTTTTACACGCAGCAACAAACTTCAGCACATCCGCTTTGCGTGTGTGGATAATGTCAATCTTTAATTTCTTCGTTGTATCGTTAATAAACTGCAAACATTTAAAGTGAATATCAACTGCCTCTACCGACAAAGCACCTCGGGAAGCCAGTTCAAAACTGATATTACCCGTTCCGGCAAAAAGATCAAGGCACTCACATTCGTCTAACGCAATCCGATTATCTAGGATATTGAACAACGCTTCCTTTGCAATATCCGTCGTCGGGCGAACTGGTAAATTCGATGGAGGAGATAATCGAAGTCCTCCATATTGTCCGGCTATGATACGCATAAAGGAGCATCTACGATGAAGTTAAAACGGCTGACTTCTTTCCCAACGTTTTCATCATCTGTGTGCAAATCGCTCTGGGCTTGCATAAATTCAATGCGGTTTGCAAAGTGAGCAAGCGCAGCGCTATAAGTATGTTCGGCATCAACGCCTGAAATCAATATTTTGTGTAGTTTGATATGTAAACCAAAAGCCTCGCACGTCGTTAATACAAAATAATTCAAATCGTCTACGTGTTGTATATCGAACACGTTATAGAACAGAAATCTTCCATTTTTAAATGCAAACAGCTCTACTTGTGTATTATTGAAATGAGCGCCCAACACCTCTCCTTGCATTGGAATATAGGCTTGCACTTCATTTAAAAGAAGCTGAAAATCAGTTACAAATCTCGCGTGTGGAAAGATGGCGCACCAACGATTGTATAGCAACAGGTCGTATTGATAGCATACCGTTACTTGTAAATTGTCCAACGAATAAACCCGCGTACGCTCTGTGTGGTCATCTTCTAAGAACGTTTGATATAATGGACGATTTTCTTCTTGATATACCTCAGTCGGAATAAACACCAAACTTTGTACCGGCAAGCTAATGAATACGTACTGGAACGGCAAACCTAATAATTTGATAGCTTCTGCATCAGGTTCGTTGATAGGATAAGAGAACATGGCTTGAACCCTATTCGATTCATCCACAACGATTAACGTATCCTCTAAAAAATCAGCTTTTACGAACAGCTTGTACTGCGGTATATAATGTAAATGGAAATTCTTTGACGTATATTTCATGCTCTGGGTTTTAGAAGTCCCTCAACAAAATTAGCTTTTCCAATTGATATGACCAACCTTTTGCATAACTTTGATTATGCATATTCAGAACCTGCTTACCCAACAGTTTGTATGGCAACCTACCCGGCAACAGCAGGAATCGTTTGTACTTCTGGAAGAATTTTTAAGTACTTTTCACCCGACTACCTGCTTTGTTTTAAGGGGTTATGCCGGAACTGGAAAGACGACCATCATCAGCGCATTGGTAAAGGTTTTATCTACGCTTCAAAAGAAATCGGTTTTACTGGCACCTACCGGACGTGCTGCAAAAGTCATGCGTCACTATTCCGGAAGGAAAGCGTTTACTATCCATAAAAAGATATACCGAAAAAAATCCGCAGCTACCTTGGAGCTGGATTTCACCTTAGCGGAAAATCTACATGAAGATACATTATTTATTGTGGATGAGTCGTCTATGATTTCTGATTCTGGTGAACAGTTCTTTTCGAGAAGTTTATTGGACGATTTGATTCGGTATGTGCAATCGGGCGAAAATTGTTGCCTTATGTTCGTTGGGGACACCGCTCAGCTTCCACCTGTGGGCATGTTGGAAAGCCCCGCATTAGACCCAAATTATCTCGAAGCCAACTATCATCTCAGAACGTTCCATTATGAACTTCGCGAGGTCGTGCGACAGCAACGAGCTTCGGGTATACTTTATAATGCCACTAAAGTGCGTAATGATATCCATTTGGAAAAACAGGACGCCAGCCTCCCATTCCCGCAATTTCACACCAAGGGATTTACGGATATTTTCCGCATGAATGGCGAACGGCTTCTGGAAGGATTGCATTATAGCTACGATCGTTTTGAAATCGAAAATACCATCGTTATATGTCGATCCAATAAATCCGCCAATTTATATAATCAACATATCCGGAATCAAATTCTCTTTCGCGATGAAGAAATCACCGGAGGAGATTTAATCATGGTGGTACGTAACAACTACTATTGGCTACAACAACACGATGAGAAAAACACCGGCTTTATAGCCAATGGTGATCTAGCCAAGGTTCGAAAGGTCAGTAATATACACGAACAACATGGCTTCCGCTTCGCCGATATATCGCTGGAATTTATAGACGATGATGAGTTAGAACCGATCGTATGCCGTGTTTTATTAGATAGTTTGCATGTAGATGCGCCAAACATGCCTTATGATCAACAGCAGCAATTATACGAGTCGATTGCCTTGGACTATGCGGACATACCGACCAGAAAAGATCGCTTGGATGCCATCAAAAAAGATCCTTATTATAATGCCTTACAGATTAAGTTTGCTTATGCCATTACCTGTCATAAAGCACAAGGCGGACAGTGGCCTTGCGTATTTGTAGATCAAGGATATTTAAACGATGATATGCTCAATACCGAGTTTTTGCGTTGGCTCTACACCGCCATTACCCGGGCCACAGCACAATTGTTCTTGGTTAACTTTAACCCAAAATTTTATGGCGAATAAAGATTTCGATCCCAAGCTGGTGAAGTTCTTGAAAGTAGATATTCGCCAATATCCGGCGAAAGTATTTAGTCTGGATTTTATTCATGCCCATGGTTTCACGGTATACAGTCTATTGGCGTATTCTTATCATCCAGATAATCAGGTTTCTTTTCGGGCGGCGTGGCTTCTGGAACATGTTTGCATACAACGGCCTGCTCTGATCTCTTCTATATATAATGTGCTTATTAATCGTCTATCGGAACAAAATCATTGGGGAACGATTAGAAGCTACACGAAAATAGTGATGTTGGCGACCGATATAAAAACAGCCATACCACATACATCGGATCAAGAAGAAGTTCTAATCGAACAGTGTTTCAATTGGCTGATTAACCCCGACCGCCCTGTAGCAGTGGCAGTCAACTGTTTTGATATATTATATAATCTGCGCAAGAAAAACCCTTGGATAGAAGATGAGTTAAAAGCGCAGATTCAACATCTGCTCAAAAATCCGACGCCGGCATTGGCGAGCCGCGCAAATAGAATATTAAGACGGATTTCCTAATAAAAATATGACGAACTATTAATCTCCTATCAAATGCCCATAGGGTTTGAGCAAATCCACATTATCGAAAATCACTTTACAAATACCCAATATGGGTATAAACAAAATCATACCTGCCGCACCCCATACCATTCCACCTAGCAATAACCCCATAATGGTAAATAAGGGGCTAAGTTTAACTTTTCCTCCGGTAATTTTCGGTGTCAGCACATAACTGTCTAATTGTTGGACTGCTGTAAAAAAAATCGCGACGATGATGGATGTAGTCAGCGAATCTCCCGTTATCAGCGTATACAATACAACAATAGCGCCACCTAACACGGAACCTATATAGGGGATGACATTTATCAGTGCGGCCAAAAGCGCGAAAAATAAAGCATTTCTTACTCCAATAAGAGTCAATCCCGTGAAGTAAATGATGGATAATATCAACACAACCGAAAAAACACCACCCACGTATAGACTAGACACTTTTGTTATTTTTCCTACAATTGTCTTTGCATGACCTATTTCATCATACCCAGCATGACGTTTGACCAATTGAAGGGCAAACCATTTGATGCGTTGCCTGTATATCAGCATCAAGATCGTATAGATAGTGACGATTAAAACGTTACCTACCAAGGAAATAATAGAGAAAACTGCACCCCCCACGACTTTACCTGTCGCATTGGACCACTCCGACAATTGTTTTTGGAGATATTCTTTTTGTTTTATTCTGGATACATTAAAATGCTCTGTCACAAAGGCGTGTGTTTGATCTAATAACATGTTTATCCGCTTTCCTATGACCACAATATCACCACCGAGGCCTACCAGTTCACTTATTAATACATACAATACGGCCATTATAATTGACATACTGATTAACACGACCAAAACTGCAGCCCAACCCCGCTTCATTCGCCATTGCTCTAGTTTTTGACAAATAGGTACTAATAACATAGCAAACAAAGCGCTGGTAACGACAGGAATAAGAAAAGTTTTCGCGTAATATAAGATTGCGAAAAGTAAAACAAAAAAAAGTAGAACCTGATTAAAGTTCCTTAATGTCGTCAACTTTCTAGGATTCATCATGGAAGAAAAACAAGCAACTGCACAAAAAGTTGCAAAAGGAAAAGAAAATACGAGGTTCAGAACAACGTATTCCCTCTATGGAACGTATTTTTCCCTAAATGTTTAAAGGCTAGTTCTGTACATTCACGCCCACGGGAAGTTCGCATGAGATAACCTTCTTGTATCAAGAAAGGTTCATATACCTCTTCGATAGTTCCCTCATCCTCTCCCACTGCAGTAGCTATTGTCTTTAATCCGACAGGGCCTCCTTTGAACTTTTCGATGATAGTTGTCAGTATTCGGTTATCCATTTCGTCTAGACCATTTTCATCGACATTTAAGGCATTCAGCGCATATTGGGCAATGGCTCTATCCACCGATCCATTTCCCTTGATCTGCGCAAAATCCCGTGTTCTGCGCAATAAAGCATTGGCAATACGCGGTGTGCCCCTGCTTCTACGTGCAATCTCATACGCACCCTCTTCCGTAATCGGTGTATTCAAAATATGAGCCGACCTTAACACGATTGTAGTCAGCAATTTAGCATCGTAATACTGAAGTCGGGAGTTAATTCCAAAACGGGCGCGTAGTGGGGCGGTTAACAATCCGGATCGCGTAGTTGCACCGATAAGTGTAAACGGATTTAAAGAAATTTGGACAGATCGGGCATTAGGTCCCGTTTCCAGCATAATATCAATCTTGAAATCCTCCATTGCCGAATAAAGATATTCTTCAACCAACGGACTTAAACGGTGAATTTCGTCAATGAACAATACGTCGCCTTCCTCTAAATTAGTCAAGAGACCTGCCAGATCACCAGGCTTATCCAATACCGGACCAGATGTGATTTTAATATTCACGCCCATTTCGTTGGCGATAATATGGGATAACGTAGTTTTTCCCAAGCCAGGAGGACCATGCAACAGCACATGATCTAATGCTTCGCTGCGTAACTTCGCAGCTCTTACAAAAATAGAGAGGTTTTCTAAAATTTTCTCCTGCCCTGTAAAATCCTCAAACACTTGCGGACGCAAGGCTCTTTCTATATCCCTGTCTATGGGATTTAGCTTTTCTGGATTCGGGTCAAGATATTCATTCATATACGCGAAGTTACCTATTTATATTTCTTAAACCAACTCTCTACTTTCAGTTGTATAACTCCAAAAAATGCTTCCCTAAATATCCGTGTGCTCATTTTGGAGACTCCTTCGGTACGATCAGTAAATATAATGGGTACTTCCACTACCTTGAAACCATATTGGATGGCCGTAAACTTCATTTCAATCTGAAAAGCATAGCCAATGAACCTAATCTTGTCTAGTGGAATCTTTTCCAATACCCCTCTTGAAAAGCAGACAAATCCAGCGGTAGCATCCTGAATATTGATACGCATAATAAGCCGTACATACGCCGAAGCAAAATACGACATCAATACGCGGCTCATCGGCCAGTTGACTACGTTTACCCCCTTTATATAACGGGAGCCGATCGCCATATCGGCTCCATCCAAACAGGCTTGACGTAGACGTATTAAATCCTCCGGATTGTGGCTGAAATCAGCATCCATCTCATAAATATAGGCATAATGGCGTTGTAAAGCCCATCGAAATCCGTGAATATAAGCCGTTCCCAATCCCAACTTCCCAACTCTTTCCTCGATAAACAGACGTCCTACATACTTCTGCTGCAAAGTTTTAACAATGTTCGCGGTGCCATCCGGTGAGCCATCGTCAACAACCAATACATCGTACGGAACAGACAGGGAAAACACCTTTCGGATTATCTTCTCTATATTTTCTTTTTCGTTGTATGTCGGAATAATGACTAAACTGTCTACCACGTTCAATGAGATATTAGGTGTCTTTCTTAATCAATACCATGCGTCATTTTCCGTAGCTTGCCACTGAAGACCAACAATAACAAAGCTGCAACAATCGGAATGGATGCAATGATATAAAAGAATATCGACATGGAATATTCTTCAGAAATCTTATCAATATACGATCCGGTCATACCGGCAATAAAGTTCGCAATTGCAGACGCCGTAAACCAAAGTCCGAAAAGCAAGCCCACAAATTTCTTCGGTGAAAGCTTACTGATATACGATAACCCTACCGGCGATAAGCATAGTTCGCCTGTCGTATGGAAAAAATATGCAAGTATCAACCACACCATACTAACCGTGGCCGTTGTTGCTCCTTTCGGAATGGAGCTGGCTCCAAAAGCCAGGGCAACAAAACCTACGCCCACCAGCAACAGCCCCATGGCAAATTTTACAGCACCCGAAGGGTTCCATATTTTCTCCCACATTTTACTGAAAGAAGAAGCTAACGTAATGATGAAGAAGGAGTTTAATATCTGAAACCAAGAAACCGTCACTTCTGTTTGTTCAGCACTGAATTCTCTGTATACCTTCCAGATACCTAGCCCCCAAATGATCGCAAACGACAACGCTGTAAACATAATCGTTAGCGGATAAGCAGAAGCAATTTTTTTAGAGAGACCATACAATACCCATGTGACGATTATGATTGGGAAAATAGTCAAGGCTGCATCGACCCATTTAAAAGTTAGTCCGGCATTACCTTCCAAAACCCGCTGTGTGTAATCTTTGGCAAAGATGGACATAGAACCACCGGCCTGTTCAAAAGCAAAGAAGAAAAACACACTGGCCAACATCAAGACCCCCGCGACGATAAGTCTATCCCGAACCACATGTTTAGGTGTTTCTTCGTCTGTAATCTTCTCTACGTGATCTTCGGGTTTATGTGTTGTATCGGGCTTCTCGCCTATGATACCAAATATCTTTTGTGCAAAAAAGAACTGTAACATACCGAAAAACATGAATACACCAGCAAGACCGAAGCCATAATGCCAACCAATTTTCTCACCGATATAACCACATAACAACATGCCTAGAAAAGCTCCCGCATTGATACCCATATAGAAAATGGTGTAACCCGCGTCTTTCTTTGTGCTGGTATCGGGATACAATTGTCCCACCATGGAGGAGATATTGGGTTTAAATAAACCGTTTCCGAGAATCATTAAAACTAAACCCAAGTAAAAAAAGTTATCTCCAAACGTTTCGAAGGCCATAGACAAGTGACCCAAGGTCATGATTAAGGCTCCGAGTAGAATTGCTTTCCGATAGCCTGTAAGCTTGTCTGCAATCATTCCCCCAATCAACGGCGTAAGATAGACCAACCCGGTGTACCAAGCGTAAAGTTGCATAGCATCGGCATTTGTCCATCCCCATCCACCTTTGACAATCTCCGTGATGAGGAAGACTGTCAATAAGGCACGCATACCATAATAGCTAAAGCGCTCCCACATCTCCGTAAAAAACAGGACAAATAAACTTGCGGGATGTCCCATTACCATTTTGTTGTCAATGCCCTGCGTGGCAAGGTGGTTTACCAGGACTTCGTCTTCTTTTTGTTGATTCATCTTTTTAAGTTATAGACATTAAAAAACAAAATCAAACCTCAAAAACTCATCATTACTTTGTTTTCGCAATGACGTCGAAAGTTTGATTTTGGTAACTTTGCTACAAAGAAAATAAAAATTCTAGTTTTTCCCGTTTTATCCATTTTTAATTTTGTAAAATTTCAATTACGGGTTATAACAGATTACAACGTTTTAAATCGCTCAAGCAATTTCTTGGTAGCTAGGATGCCTTCTACTTCAGGCAGATCTTTTCCTTCGTACTCAATACCGACATAACCTTTAAAACCTGCATCTTTTACAATACGCATCATGCGAGCATAATCGATGTTCACTTCATTGCCGTTAGCATCGAAAACATTTGTTTTGGCACTCACACCTTTGGCATAGGGCATTAAATCTTGCACACCTTGATAGCGATCATATTCATAGAAGTTACCAAAGTCCGGTAAGCTTCCACAATTTTTCTTACCTACTGCTTTCAATACGCCTGCCAACCAATCACCGTGCGAAGAAATACCTCCGTGATTTTCAACAATCACGTTGATTTTTGCCTTTTTGCCGTAATCCGCCAATGTACTTAAGCTCTCTACAACACGTTGAGCGACTTCTTCACGCGTTCCTTTTCCAGCAGCGTTTACCCGAATGGATTTACATCCTAAAAATGCTGCTGCATCAATCCATTTATAATGGTTATCTACAGCTTGTAAACGTTTTGCGTTATCTTCATCACCGAGATTTCCCTCACCATCAACCATGATCATCACATTCTTTACACCATTGTCTTTGGCTCTATTATTTAGGTCTTTAAGGTAGGCCATATCTTTTGCTTTGTCCTTAAAGAACTGGTTTACGTATTCTACACCGTAAATATTAAATTTCTTTGCTGCAAATTCAGGGAAATCGATGTTCTTTAAATCACCCGCAAATAGCGTTTTGTGAAGGGACCATTGCGCTAACGAAATGTCAAACCACGATTTTTTTGCTGCAAATACGTCTAAAGAAGGAGTTATCGCTACTCCCGCTGCTGCCAGACCTAAATTTTTTAAAAAAGTTCTTCTTGAGTTCATGGATTATTATAGGTTTTATTAAATATTTGCCCATCCTGACGTCAACACATCTGCAATGTGTTTCGTCTTGATTGGGAGTTGATGTTTATCAATATATCCTTGTAATTGCAATAAACAAGAGCTATCTGTTGAAATAATATAGTCAGCTTTTACGGCCATTGCATTTTGTACTTTTTGTTCGGCCATCTCTGCCGATATACCTTCAAATTTCACGGCAAAAGTGTCTCCGAACCCACAACAAGTTTCCTGATCACGCATTGGCACAACATCCAGTCCTCCTACTTGCGCTAATAACTTCCGAGGTTCTTCTTTAATCTTACACTCCCGTAACGCGGAGCAAGAGTCGTGATAGACTGCCGTTCCCACTAATTCCGCTCCAAAATAATCTTTTTTAAGCACATTTACCAAAAAATCGCTCAATTCATAGATGTTTGATTGAATATTACGGCAGCGGTTATGTGCGGTAGAATTGGTAAATAAATCATCATAACCGTTTTTTATCATCCCCGTACAGGAAGCTGAAGGCGACACGATATAACAATCCTCCGAAAAATCACCGAGAAACTTAAGTCCGATTTTCTTTGCCTCGTCCCAAAACCCAGCATTGTATGCTGGCTGTCCACAACAGGTCTGCTTAGGATTATAGACAACATTACAACCGGCTTTTTTCAGCAATTTAATCGTGTTAAAAGCAGTTTGAGGATAAATCTGGTCTATAAAGCAGGGTATAAATATCTCTACGTTCATAACGTCATAGCCTTATTAAATCGTAGCAAGCGAAAGAGCAAACCACATCCGATGATAAAAAATACAGAAAGAAATAACGCGGAATAGCGTATATTATGCGTAAACTGTTCTATTAATCCAAAGGAAAACAGCCCCAATACAATAGCTAATTTTTCTGTAACATCATAAAAGCTAAAAAAGGATGTTGTATCCTTGATATCTTCTGGCAGGAATTTAGAATAGGTGGATCGCGATAAGGACTGAATGCCTCCCATCACTAATCCGACCAAGCAAGCTAAAACATAAAACTCAACTTCTGTTTTTATGAAAAATGCAGACACACACACGCCTATCCACACGAACACAACGGCGATTAAGATTTTAATGTTACCAAACCTCGCCGAAAGTTTAGACATTAAAAAAGCACCCAGTATGGCAACAAGCTGAATTAACAGTATGGTTATGATCAGTTTAGAGCTTTCGAGATGAAGCTCTTTAGCACCAAAGGCAGCTGCTACAATCATCACCGTTTGCACGCCTGCAGAATAAAAAAAATAAGCAGGTAAAAACCGGCGAATACGTTGCATTTTCTGTATGCGTCGCATCACAATGCGATATTCTATAATAACCGTACGAAAAATTTTCTTGGAAGCCCGGATAGCTGATTTTTGATTATTGGGAAGTGCTAAAAAAGGAATAGTGGAAAAACTGGCCCACCACACACCTACGAGCAAAAACGATAACCGAGGTCCAAAAGAGAGGTCGGTAATACCAAACCATTCCGGTTTTAAAATAAAAACCAAACAGATAAGCTGTAACGTAACACAGCCCACATAACCATACGCAAATCCTTGCGCACTTACACTATCCTGCTTATCTACGGTTGCTATTTCGGGTAAATAGGAGTTGTTGAATAACACACCACCTATATAACCCATCGCAGCTAGTCCAAACAATATTACCCCCAATTCAAGTGTCTCTAAACGAAAAAAGAAAAGCCCCATACAAGCTATGGCACCAAAATAGGTGAAAAACATCATCATTGTTTTCTTTTTTCCTTGTACATCGGCATAGGACGAAAGAAATGGCAGTATAAAAGCCATGAAGAGGTAAGAAAAAGCTAAAGCAAAATTGGAAAGGGCGGTGTTGATTACCTTCAATCCGAAAAAACTAACCACATCGCCATTTTCCGCCGTCTGCGTAATGGCTGTGTAATAAGCCGGAAAGATAGTCGAGGTGATAACCAAATTGTAAGCAGAATTCGCCCAGTCAAACATCGACCAAGAGCGAATTAAGCGTTTGTTGTTTTTTTCGATAACACGCATTTGTGAAGCGAATATAATAAAAAATAGTTACTCAATAATTCTCCCGGATAAAAGTCATGATACGGGAGACTTCCTTACGCACTGGCGTAGCAGAGCCTATAAAATTATTATTAAGAAAAGAAAATGCCAGGTTTCTGCCGCTACGGGTTTGGATGTAGCCACTTTGACAATACACGCTTTTTATGGTGCCTGTTTTTGCCCATATAAATGGAGATCCGCCGTCTGGCCGATAAGTCGTTTTTAACGTCCCTTCCAAACCTCCTGCGGCAAACAAATAACGAAGTTCCTCTACTTTTGGAACTTCCTGCGCTACCAGCAACAAAAGTTCTACTAAACTCCTTGCCGTAACTTTATTATAAGGCGATAAGCCACTGCCATCATATAGATCTATTTTATCCGTGAAATAAGCGTAATATGATGCCTCCATATCTTTTCTTAAACGAGCGGTATTAAATTCACCGTATCTATCCATTGCCGCAACCATCATTAACTGTTCTGCCAAAAAATTATCACTGACCAGCATCATTTCACGTAGTACATCTTTTGTAGCAACAGAAAATAGCGTATCTACTTCCGCAGGTTTAGGGTATTGAATTAATTCTACCGGTTTCTGTAGCGTATCCTGCAATAATTGTATGATCAACTCATCGGAGTATTTAAATGGTTTCTGGTTTACATAGTTATTCGGGATTCTTGCGCTGTTGATTAAAAAAGTATTTTCCTCCAGTTTTCGATGAATCCGGAAGCGGTTTGGCTCCGCGATTGTTTCGTCCGTGGCAACACCAAATTGGAAGCGTACGGGAAAAACGGTCAATCTGTTCCGAATACTCCCAAACGTAACTACGTTGCCATAAATGGGAAATGGCGTTATTTCCGGTTGATAGTATTCTTCATAATCTTCCATTGCCCACCCTTGGCGATAAAAAGGTTCTTCTGTAACTGTTCCTCCTACATAAAATAACTTTCTATCTGTTGCCCGTAAAAAATTATAAACTTTCCCAGAATCCAATTTCGAATGTAGAAAGGTTGGATCACCTGTTCCCCAAAATAACAAAGAATCTCCTTTTTCTATGTAATAAATGGCCGGAATGGAATCACCAATATTTTTGAGCGCTGTAAACAAAGTGAAAATTTTAGTATTGGAAGCGGGAGTAAAATATTTATCCTCATGCGATCCCATCAGAAATTGATTCTGATCTACGTCATAAAGACTGAAACCAAAGAAATGATTCTTTAGTATAGGTGATTGATCTAACTCTTTCTGGATTAAATTTATATCTTGTGATTTACCATGATAAACACAAAAGAATAATACCAATACAGAAAATAGAAATTTGTTCATAAACGAAAAGTCAATATACCTAGCGCCCCAACACGTACTTGACACCACCTATAATATGCTTCTGAAAATCGACGACATCATAAGATTCTTCGGTATGTCCAAGTCCCGTATAGAACGTACGCCCACCATCAAACTCCCTGAACCATGCGATCGGATGAAATTTCCCCATTGTACCGCCTTCATAGCTTTGCTCATCAAGTGTCATTAGAATATGCAATCCCGGCTGTACATCTCTAAAATCATACCACTCGTCTTTATGCCACCAAACTTCTTGCAAATGTTCGGTCGCGGCGTGCGCGCGGTCGACGACATCGATTTTGGCTTTCTGAACCGGTGGGTGTTGGGTAAAATAGCCTCCTACAAGTTCGCCATACCAAGGCCATTCAAACTCCGTATCCGAAGCTGCATGTATACCCATATATCCTTTTCCGGAGCGGATGAAGTTTTGGAAAGCTACCTTTTGCTGGTCATCTAATATATCACCTGTGGTATTTAAAAATATGACGGCAGCAAATTGATGCAGACTATCTACACAAAAATAGTGCGCATCTTCTGAATGAACGGATTGTATATTTTCAGCTTTAAGTAATCTTGTGACAGTTTCTACTCCTTTAGGAATGCTTTTGTGCCTGAAACCCGCTGTCTTGGAGAAAATTAACACCCGTTCCTGGCTATAGGCCGAAACGACATTACCCAAAACGAGCAAACCCAATGCTAACGATATATATCTACCCATACGATCTATCTATTTCTATAAAAATCCAAACTCTCCTTAATCAGTTCCTCCTCTACATAGATATTATAATCACATTTACCAATTTCAGACAGTAATACAAAACCTAACTTCCTTCCCGCGTTCTTTTTATCATTTTGCATCAAGGCGATCAGCTCCTGATATATATCTCCCGAAAACGGATAGCGTTCAAATCGATTGTCAAACGCTTGAACTATTTCCGACAAATCGGCTGCCGAAAGCCCGTTGATTTTATGCGCAATATAAGCTTCACAAATCATGCCTAATGCAATTGCTTCGCCGTGTAAAAGTGGGTTGGCATCATGTATCAGGGAATACCCCTCTATTGCATGCCCAATGGTATGTCCAAAATTTAGGATTTTACGAAGGCCTTTTTCCGTCGGATCTTCTGTAATAACTTCATTTTTTATTTCTACCGAACGGAAAACAATATCATCCAAATCATCTGCTTCCAGATTAACCGATTTAGTCCTTAAAAACAAGTCTTTATCATAGATCAAACCGTGTTTAATGACTTCTGCGAAGCCAGAGCGCATTTGGCGATCATCCAACGTGGAGAGAAACTGTCCGCTGATAAAAACGGCCTGCGGTTGGGTAAACGTGCCGATTATATTTTTTACATTGTCTAAATCTATTCCGGTTTTTCCACCTACAGATGCATCCACTTGTGAAAGTAAGGTAGTAGGAATCTGGATAAAATCAATTCCTCTCTTATACGTAGAGGCGGCAAACCCACCCATATCTGTTACCACTCCGCCACCCAAATTTATCATGAGTGCTTTCCGGTCAGCTCCAAAATCGAGCATCGTTTTCCAAACACCAATACAAAAATCAATATTTTTGTTTTCCTCTCCGGGATCTACTTCAATAATATCATAATCTGTTATCTTGGAAAGTGCCGACTGTAATATCGGTAAGCAATAGTCGTTCGTATTCCTATCGACTAATACCAATATCTGGGAGTAGTTGCGCGAAGTAATGAACGGCTCCAAGGAGTCAAGATTTTTTTCGAAGAATACCTGATACCCAAGACTGGCAATTTGTTTTGTCATGTATAGTGATGTTTGAAATAATTAAAGCACTAAATTAAACAATTTTTACTTGCTGTCCATCAAATTCAACAATGTCTCCTACTTTTACTTTTAATCTTTTTCTGTGATCTACCTGACCATTATATTTAACCAATCCTTCTTCCACTACAAACTGGGCCATAGCACCATGTTCTACCCAGTTCATAGCTTTTAGCAACTGGATTAATTGAATATACTCTCCCTTCAATGAAAATGTTTGCATCTCGTTATTTCTATTATTATTTGCCGTTTTGTAAAAGTACGTGTTATAAAGTGAAGTGATAAATAATATCAGTAAAAAAAAGGATAATTCTCGTTAATTATAAAGGCTTATCGACTATCGAAAAGAAGCAAATAGATGAAAATAATTATTTAATTTTGACCGTTAATATTTTACATGATGATATCTGCCAACAACTTGGTTAAACTGGATTTTAACAACACTGAAATTGCTTTTCGAAATAAATCCGATAAAGATCTGGAAAAAGCATATTGGCTTTTTAAGATGGTTTCGAATAATACACTCATCAAAATCGGCACACCATTGACAAATTTTGCTTTAAGGGTGGGGCTTCCTATAGAAGGAATTATCCGGAATACCATTTACAAGCAATTTTGTGGCGGCGAGTCTATTGAAGATTGTGAACAGGCGATTGAGGAACTTGGGCGAGCTAATGTCACGACTATTCTCGATTACTCTGTTGAAGGAAAGGGTGCTGAAGGAAGCTTTGATGCCAATTGCGAGGAAATCTTGCGGACAGTAGCATACACCAACCGCAATAAATACGCTTCTTTTTGTGTTTTTAAACCAACTGGCCTGGGTCGGTTTGATCTATTTGCAAAAATAGATGCCAAAGAGAATCTATCAGCGGAAGAAAAAGCAGAGTTTGGTCGTGTCTACGATCGAATAGACCGTATCTGTAAAGCTTGTTTCGAGGTGGGCAATCGGGTATTGATCGATGCGGAACATTCCTGGGTGCAGGATACCATCGATGATATTGCGCGAGAGATGATGGAGAAATATAACAAAGAGCGGGTTGTAGTATATAATACGTACCAGCTATATCGCCACGATAAATTTGCATCGCTACAGGCTGACTTCGCGTATGCCCAGACACAAGACTTCTATTTAGGAGCTAAGATTGTACGTGGTGCCTACATGGAAATAGAACGCCAGCGTGCAGCTGAAAGGGGGTATCCATCACCAATACAGCTAAATAAAGAAGCATGTGACAGCGATTATAATAGGGCTATCGTATTTTGTTTAGACCACATCAACCGTATTGGACTGGTAGCAGGTACGCACAATGAGGAAAGCTCCGCTTTATTAGCAGATGAAATGGTGCAACGAGGCATTTCTTCAACAAATCCGCATATTTTCTTTTCACAACTATTGGGGATGTCCGACAATCTCTCATTCAACCTGGCCGATGCTGGTTTCAATGTCGCGAAATATATGCCTTACGGACCGGTAAAGGCAGTTATGCCTTATTTATTCCGTCGGGCACAGGAGAACACTTCCGTTGGCAGTCAAACAAATCGCGAACTAAGCTTGATTATCAAGGAGAAAGCCCGGAGGAAAGCTATTAAATAGTGCCTCTACCACAATTTTGTGTATTTTTGCGGCATGAATGCTGAATCACAAAAGAAATTTGAAATCTTACAGGAAAAGTCCAAACCGTTTAAAGCGTTATTATACGATGTCGATGGAACGCTTGCCGATAATATGCCCGCACATAAAGCGGCTTACGTAGCCGCGTCTGCAGCATATGGAATTAATTTAGATGACGATATTGTAGAGGAACTTGCAGGCTGGCCAACAGTCGATGTTGCTGCCGAAATCGGCAAACGATATCAAAAAGATATCGAGACACTGGCTTTTGCAAGATTAAAGTCCACTATATTTGTTGAACAGTTTATCCGTCAAACGAAACCAGTGGACTATGTGTTACAACATCTTTTGGCAAATGTAGGAAAGAAGAAAATCGGTATCGTTTCTGGAGGTTCTCGTTCAACCTTAAATATTACATTGGACGTTATCAATGTTATGGGTAAATTCGAAACATTAGTATGTGCTGGCGATACACCTGAGGGTAAACCTTCCCCGCAACCTTTCCTCTTAGCTGCTGAACAACTTGATGTTGCTCCTGCTGACTGCCTTGTTTTCGAGGATGGTGATCCTGGTGTTCAAGGAGCGATAGCCGCGGGCATGAGCTGGGTACGTATTGATAAAATATAATATAATTCGTATTAGAAGCTCGTAATAATACGTATACCACCGTTTGTGTAATTCATGTCGGCACGTTTAAATTGGCCAACAGGGAGTTTCACAAACGGTTCGACAGAAACTTTCATCGTTTTACCTACATTCACTTTTCTACCTACCGAGAAATTTACAAATCCACCAAAGCCATTTGTGTTTATATTTTCATCCTCACTTATCTTGGTGGTCTCTACCGTAGTAACTGAATTTTGAGCCGGCTTTTCAGAGTCAGACACACTGGAATATGTCGGTATCCCAGCAGATTCTTCATAGTGGTCAAAACGTTCTTGTGATAAAACTGCTGCATAAGAGACTCCACCGGTAGCGTAAAATTGTTTCGTTAGATTATATCGTATCTCAAGTGGGATATCCAAAGTTTGCACTTTTCCCGTTACTGCATTTAAATTAGGAATAAAGAAATTGTTTGCTCTGAGAGAGGAAGCTTCTTTGGAGATCACTTTATCCGTATTTTTTATAGGAGCGGCTTCCTGCTTCTTTTCCTCCCCTATTTCTTGAACATGCGATTTCAACATACCCACTTCGTATTGATTAAAGGAAGCGCCGGTGCGGATGGCGAGTTTGTCGTTAAATCGATATGCAAAAACAAGTCCTCCACCAAGGTCGAAGCTCCGATCGGTAGTTGATGGGCTCAGAAACGCCCCTAGTTCAAATCGATCGGTAAGACGTAATTTCTTAGGGGATAATTGACGGGCAGCTTCGCTTTGATAGGCGAAATTTGGATCTACTTGTTGACCGGCTATCAAATCATCGTCCCATGCTAAAACTGCTACAGGTTTACGATCTTCCCGGAACACCATCAAATCCGGTTTTTTGATTTCGCTCGTTAAGACAGATGTATTACCCAAACGCGCCATGTCAAGTGGCTGTATGGCCATTCTATCGAGCTGCGTTATCTCTTGCATCGCAAGATGTGGTTGAAATCGTTCGTTACTCTCCTCATTATGCTGCACATCGGTCTTATGTTGCACGTCGGTCGAAGCCAAGCGACCTGTTTCGTCTATTACCAGTGGTTTATCAGTCGTTTCGTCTGCCATAGGTCCAGGATTTACACTTTTCTGCTCCGTTTTAACAACATGGATGGATTCCGTTGGTTCGTTCCAATCATTAAACAAAAAAGTAAAGCCGGCTAATGCGGCAACCGCCGCCGCCACCCAAAGTGGTGCAAGACGCCTTACTTTCTGAGCGGGCTCGTATTTTGCTTTATAAGCCTCCCAAGCTCCCTCTTTATAAGGAAGTTCCTCGGCATTTTTAAGCCCTTCTCTGATGAGATCGATAAGTTCCTTATTGTTATTTTTCATGTTCCCCTAGCATTTAAGAATGTATATTGTGCGAAACACTAAATTCTTCTATATATAATTTTCGTAAGCGCTGTTTGGCGCGCGTCAAATATGTTCTCGATGTACTTTCCGGAATGTTGAGCATCGTCCCAATCTCTTCATGTGAATACCCTTCAATTTCAAACAGATTAAAAATAGAGCGTTGAATATCGGGTAATCGTGTCAAAAGCTTCATAATATCTTCAACACCCAATCTATCCGTCATAACAACCGTGTGTGATTTCAACTCTTCATCTGATGTATCTTCCAAAAAGCTGGTTGGTTTTCGCGTTCGCAGTAAATCTATTGATGTATTCACCGCAATACGTGCTAACCAAGAACGAAATGTTTTCTCCAGCGCTGACTCGTCCGCGTGCATTTCGAACGACGCTATCTTTCTGAACACCTTCACAAAACTCTCGTTAACAGCTTCTTCCGCTTCCATCTCTGTGGAGATATAGCGAAGCACGACTGCCATGACATATCCATAGTATTTTTTATAAACAAACGATTTCCCACGCTCACTTTTACCCACAACACAATCTTCCAGAGCCTCTCGTAAGGTCAATGGTCTCGCCTTCTTCCAATATTGCTGAACAATCTTCACTTAAAATCGCCTGTTCGGGTATGCCAATTTAACGAATTAATCTTCAATTACCAGAACAGAGAGCTAACATTCTGCCATATACCTTTATTTTTTTAATAACCAAACGTTACTTTTTTGCAAAACGCTACAGTTTTCGTAAAAAATGATTCATATCACATTGCTTGTAAAAATCAAGGAAATACCTTAACTTGCTATATAATATAAAACTTAGAGTTATGAGAAAGATATTATTCCCCACAGACTTCTCAAACGCCGCAAATAATGCGTTTGTATATGCCTTACATTTGGCAAAAGAAATGGATGCCAGTTTATATGTCCTTAATACGTATATGCAACCCGTCTTGTCGGCTACGCATGCAGGACAGCCCGAGCTCGTACCGGAGGTATATGAAAATTATGAATTACATCAATTCGAGAATTTTAAGAAGTATACCGCAGATCTCCATAAACTGGCAGATGATTACAACCTGTCCGACGTGCCACTGACCTTTCTTTTTGAAGAAGGAACCGTTGTAGCAAATGCACAGCGCATTATTGAAAACGAAGGTATTCACTTCATTGTCATGGGAACGAATCGAGCCGATGGTGTTATTGATAAAATTTTTGGTTCGAATACTCTAGGTGTTATCCGAGGAGTAAAAGTACCCGTTTTATCTGTTCCAAGAGAGGCCAAATACGACGGTATTAAAGAAATTTTGTTCACGACGCTTTTCCGGGAAAAAGACGAGGCCGCTCTACGCCAAATCATGGAGATCGCCAATAAATTCGGAGTGAAAGTCAAATGTGCACACGTCTTGAAAGATAAAAACATCGATATTATTGCGGTGACCGATCGCTGGCAGAAAATGTTTCCGGAGGACAACCTTGAATTTGTATTGTTGGATCTGGATCAGTCGATAGAACATACCTTGAATAGGTATATCGAGAGCAACCGCGTCGACCTACTTTGTGTAGTGAAAAGAAATAAGAGTCTTTTGGAGCGTCTTTTCAAGTCGAGTATGAGCAATCGGCTTCGTATGCACGCAAACACGGCGACATTGGTATTGCAAGAAGGTGATGATCCGGGGGCATTTTAATATTCCCCCTTTCTTTTCTCGTATTCTTCCAGCACGATCTGCAGTTGCTGTTCCTGTGTTAAGTTGGAGTTATCTAGGATGATGGCGTCTTCCGCTTGTCTTAATGGGCTTTCTTCGCGTGTACTATCGATATGATCCCGATGGGCTAAATTCTGTTTTATCTCTTCCATCGACACCAATTCACCTTTCGCCAACAATTCAGCCAATCGTCTTTCGGCGCGTACGTCGGGACTTGCCGTCATAAATATTTTTAAATTCGCATCTGGAAATACAGTTGTACCAATATCCCGCCCGTCCATAACAATATTCCGACGTTTTCCTAAATCCTGCTGTTGTTTGACCAGCGCATGGCGCACTTCCTTAATGGCACTCACTTCGCTCACTTTTTCCGAAACATGCATCATTCGAATCTCCTCTGATACATCTTCACCATTCAATAAGACACACACTTTATCGGTGTGAGGTATAAAATCGATATGAATATGCTCCAACGCAGCATTAATTTGATCCGTATCCGTCAGGTCAATATGATTTCTCAAAAAATACAGTGTCACAGCACGGTACATAGCACCGCTGTCGATGAATACAAATTGAAGTTTCTTTGCCACCGCTTTTGCAACGGTACTTTTTCCGCAAGACGAGAAACCATCAATGGCTATGATAAAATTCTCCCGTTTCATTATTTGCTCCCTCCGATTACTATTCCGGGCTTATCCACTAACGGAACTTTAATTAAATTTTCGTCCACAATACTTTCTGGCAAAAAAATATATTTCTTATCGTAAATTGTCTTCTCCATATAGTAACTCAACCAATATTCATTTGTCAAACCAAATACTTCTGGATCAATTGCTTCTATTTTACAAGATGTATTGCCTTCTACATCGCCTAAAAAATGGCGCAAAACTGTTGTTTTTACCTCTCTCCCATCTTTTTCGCCATAACCTTTGGACGATATGATTACGTTGACAAGTGGTTGTTTTTTCTCATTAATCAAATAGACATTCCACACCTTTTCCGAAGGTGTGGAGTTTTCTAGTACTACCGCAATGGAAATATCTTCTACAATATTTTCGGGCAGATCTTTCTTCATTCCCCTTTATTTCTTTGACTTAGCTGTACTTGTTTTCTTTGTGGTCTTTTTCGTTGTTGCTTTTTTAGCCGTAGCGGTTTTTGCAGCTGCCTTCGCTTTACCTTTCGGATCCGCTTCTGCCCATTTCAACACATCCTCATAAGTAATCTTATCGACATCGGTACCCTTTGGAATTTTTACATTTTGCTTGCCAAAACGGATAAAAGGTCCCCACCTACCGTTCTCGATTTGAGCATCGGGATTTTCCTCAAATACACGAATAACCTTTTCCTTGTCTTTTTGTCTTTTTTCCTGAATAATCTGAATGGCATCTTCTTCTGTCACGTCCATTGGATCCATTCCCTTAGGCAAAGAATAAAAAGCGCTTGCGTGGCGGATATACGGCCCAAATCGACCAATAGCTACCGTCATTTCCTTATCTTCAAAAAGACCAACTTTTTTAGGAAGTTTGAATAGATCCATAGCCTCTTCAAACGTGATGGTTTCAATCATTTGTCCTTTACGTAAGGAGGCGAAGCGTGGTTTCTCTTCATCGTCTGCAGAACCTATCTGTACCAGTGGACCAAATCGCCCCACGCGTACACTTACGGGTTTCCCCGTCGCTGGATCGGTTCCTAAATGGCGTTCATGGCTTGCCCGATCAGCATGTTCCAGCGTATCTTGAATACCTTGGTGGAACGGCCCGTAAAAATCCTTCAACATCGTTGTCCACTCCTTGCCGCCGTGGGCAATCTCGTCAAACTCCTTCTCTACTTTAGCCGTAAAGTGATAGTCAATAATATCATTGAAATGTTCTACTAAAAAATCATTTACCAAAACACCAATATCAGTAGGAAACATTTTCGAACGTTCTGCTCCCGTCATTTCTGTCTTTATTTCTTCTACGACTTTGTCATCTGCTATCTGCAGCACGGTATATCGTCTTTCCCTTCCATCCCTATCTTCCTTAACGACATAGCCTCTATTTTGTATTGTAGAAATAGTAGGTGCATATGTAGAAGGACGACCGATTCCCAATTCTTCAAGTTTCTTTACCAATGAAGCCTCGGTATAGCGCGCTGGTGGACGAGAAAAGCGTTCCGTTGCATTCATCGCTTTTAGTATCAAGCTTTGATCTTTTTCCAACGGAGGTAACAACGCATTTTCACCGCTTTGCTCATTGGTATTGTCGGATTCCTCGTCGGTAGACTCCATATAGACTTTTAGAAAACCGTCGAATCTCATCACTTCTCCGGTAGCCACAAGTTCCTCTCGCCGAGTAGATACCGATATTTTGGCCGTTGTTTTCTCAAACTCTGCTTCGCTCATCTGAGATGCTATAGCACGCTTCCATATCAGTTCATACAAACGACGTTCAGCATGGTCGCCTTCAATCGTATGCTGCGAAAAATAGGTTGGACGAATAGCCTCGTGCGCTTCCTGTGCACCTGCAGATTTGGTCTTATAACGACGTAGCTTATGGTATTTTTCGCCGTAAGCGTTTACAATTTCCTGTTGTGCTTCCTGAATAGCGGTATCACTCAAATTAACGGAATCCGTACGCATATATGTAATGCGTCCGGCCTCATAGAGCCGTTGTGCAACCTGCATCGTCCGTGCTACCGAGAACCCCAGCTTTCTACTGGCTTCCTGTTGCAACGTAGATGTGGTAAACGGAGCCGCCGGCGAACGCTTTGCGGGTTTCTTTTCCAGCGAATTTACGGCAAAAGCTGCCTGGATACAATCGCGCAAAAAGGTTTCCGCATCACTTTTTTGATCAAAACGTTGGGGCAATTCCGCTTTAAATTGCTCTTTTCCCTTGCCCGTCAAGAATTGTGCGACAATCTTATAAGATGCCTCTGCAGCAAATTTATTGATTTCCCGTTCACGTTCGACAATAAGGCGCACAGCTACCGATTGTACACGACCGGCAGACAGTGATGGCTTTACTTTTTTCCACAACACCGGAGAAAGTTCAAAACCTACCAGGCGGTCTAACACGCGACGTGCCTGTTGGGCGTTCACCAAGTTATAATCAATTTTGCGCGGCTCGTCAATGGCTCTCATGATCGCCGGCTTGGTAATTTCATGGAAAACGATACGCTTTGTTTTATCGTCTTTTAACGATAATGTTTCATATAGATGCCAAGAGATGGCTTCCCCCTCCCGGTCTTCATCGGATGCTAACCATACCGTTTCCGCATCTTTAGCCAATTTCTTTAACTCGCTGACAACCGCTTTCTTATCAGAGGGGACTTCATATTTTTGTTCAAAGTTATTTTCTACGTCAATGGCGTCATCCGTCTTCACTAAATCACGGATATGACCATAACTAGACTTGACTAAAAAGTCTTTTCCTAAATATCCTTCTATTGTTTTGGCTTTCGCCGGTGACTCTACAATCAATAAATTTTTTGCCATTTATAATGAATGATTTCTGCAAATAAAGGTATTTCAAAATGGAATGCCAATAATTTTCATTAGAATAATTTATTTTTTTTTATTTCTTCCGGTTGATGAGAGGCACGTAAATAATAGACTTTAGAAAGGAATAGGGTCGACAAGCAAAAATCGAGTCTCATATTGTTCATCGCCTCGTTGCAAAGTGAGACGGATGGTTTCGCCTGGACGGGACTGCAAAGCTTCCATAATTTTGGGCAATGTTAGCCTACCTGTTGATTTCCCGTTCACTTTCAATAACATGTCATCGGCTTGGATGCCCGCTTTTTCGGCAGGCGAGTCTTTTCGTATCCCTGCTATACGATAAGTAGGTTGCAGCACAAACTTATACTGGAATGCGTCATTGGCAAGGTTAATGGTAACGCCCTGATCAGGTTTCATTTGATTATCTTTTTTTTGGGGTAGACTTGTTTTCACCAATTCTCTTTTCCAGATCATACCGTCATGTCGTACTTCGATTCCCGCCATATTTAATAAGAACGGTTTGGCGAACTTCTTATTTTTACGGAGATATAAGGCATTTTTCCGATAATCTATCAACAAATGAAAACGTTGCAGCACTTGGTTTCCAACCGAACCGATTCTATTCTCTGCCAGTTTACTCATAAATAAGGCGTTTGAGTCCGGATAAGCCACAATCGGGTAATCTAAAATAAAATCGTCCAGCGTGACTTT
Organism: Sphingobacterium chuzhouense; assembly: GCF_014692525.1. GTDB lineage: Bacteria > Bacteroidota > Bacteroidia > Sphingobacteriales > Sphingobacteriaceae > Sphingobacterium > Sphingobacterium chuzhouense. Next base: position 79,565 of record NZ_JACNYL010000002.1, on the reverse strand, counting down.
ACGAATGCGGTTACGCTTTCCATAGACAGCACCATTAAAACCACGGCCGATATATTCTTCTACATAAGGTTCTTTGATATGGAAATCCGGCAGTAAAAAAGCAAATAACATCAAGGGGGCAGTATTGCCCATATCCATCAGCATCTTTCCTTCTACCCATGTTGTATCGATCAACATATTAGCCGTTATATATGGTCTTTCATTTTCTACTGTTAGGGGAATATATTTATATTTACGAATGGATCTCCCATAATTGTAATCTGGTGGAAATAACGTAATACGTTGTTTTTGATAATCAACCTTTACAGCAAAGCTGTCAAAAAATTTAGATCCGAGAATGCCATTGATAGCTACGCCAATATCACTTGAAATATCCAGTTCATTACCTTGTATTACATAGAGCCAATGAAGCGAATCTACGGCCACGTTCCCTATCTCAACCACATTATCGGTCGAAAGAATTCCGTCCACACCTTCTTCTATTCCGATGCCGCGAAACTTCATTTTATTTTGGTTATTCAAGTAAAGCGAATCTTCGGCGTTTGCAAATAAGATGGTTTCTTTTACTCCGGTATCAAGCAAAAAGGAAAAGGCTATTCCGTTTATTGTCAGTGGCACCAATACAACATTGTTTACTAACTCAAATTTGAAGGACACTGGTTTATGGTCGCGGGTCTGGAATATCCCCTGTGATTTTGCTACACAGGAGGTACACAGTATCATTATACAAATAAACCATTTCATTTTTACGTTATCTTACCCTCTATACGAAGATAGCGGATTGTTGGGACATTTTTATATCTTTGGGCAATCACTATCAGCAAACTGTTAACTCGATACATGAGAGTATATTTTACGTTATCACTTTTAATCATCGGCGCGGCAACATGGTCGTGTAACCGAAATCAACAAACGGAAACAATTGATCCGGCAGAACAAAGAAAAGCGGATTCATTGGAAATGGTCAAGAAAGCCGAAGAAGAGGCAAGAAAAAGGCCAAGAACTGCAGACGATATTAAACTTTCGAAGGAATTCACATACGATAAGCATACATTGGAAGAAACCTATCCTTATCAGGATACTACCAGACGTTTTCAATTAGACAAAATCAAAGAAAAACTTGCGTTTGTAGAAAATTTTCAGCGTGCACCTGCTTCTTATGCTGTTTTACAGAATCGGAAAAATAAAAACCGCGAAGCGCCGCTAGTAAAGAACTATCATCGTAATGAATACAAACTCATTTCTGATTCGCTAGGCACAGAACGCTATCAAGCTGCTCCCCTTTACGTTGTCGGCGAGACAGATGCCCCGACTATTTACGGACGGGATGGTGCGCTTGCAAAATTATTGTCGAGCGATACCGTAGATATGGTAAAATTAGAAGGTGTATCTTTTGAGGGTACTTGGGAGACTCCTAAACGGTATGTGAAAGCTATCGGTGATACGGTCACGTTCCATCGTGTTGCTTTTGTCGATGTCACCAATCAAAATATCCTTACAGCAGAGCGTACCGGTGATTGTGAATGGGCTATCCGAAGCATGAATCCTGCTACTTCCGGCGTTCACAAACCACCTTACGCGCACGAAACGCCATTAGGGATATTTGTGGTCCAAGAAAAGAAAGCCAAAATGTTTTATCTGAAAGATGGTACCAGTACGATTCACGGTTATGCACCTTATGCCAGCCGTTTCACAAATGGTGCTTATATACATGGTGTGCCAACGCAAAGCGTTAATGCGTCTATTATAGAACATAGCTGGTCGCTGGGAACAACGCCTCGATCGCACATGTGTGTAAGAAATGCGTCCTCACATGCTAAATTTGTATACGATTGGGCGGAAACTTTTAATGCGTTGGTTATCGTCATTGAATGATCTTGACATTAATTTAACACTTTGATAATCAAATTAATGCTACCTTTGCATTTGAATTAAATTTTTTTGCCTATGCGTAGTTTAATATTAGTGCTGTTGACGTCGTTTTTAGTGAGTTATATACCAACTAGGCTAACAGAACATCTCCCGAAAGAAAAACCAGTTGAAACTGTAGTAGAAAAAGAACCTATTTCAAAAATTGACCATACCAAACTCCTTTATCGTAAGATGAACTTGGAGTCTGTTTTGAAATACGAAGCCTTTGAACAGGCCATGCAAGGATACCAGACTTTGCAACCCAAATATGATCATATCCTAACGGTGATCGATTTCACATTGCCATCAACTGAAAAAAGAATGGTCGTGTTGGATATGAAAAATGAAAAGATTTTATACCATACGATTGTATCGCACGGACGCAACTCCGGTGACAAATATGCCCGTTCTTTTTCGAACCGACATGGTTCTTATCAAAGTTCTTTAGGCTTTTACGAAACCGAAAACACCTATCAGGGCGGGAATGGCTATTCGTTAGTACTTAACGGACTTGAAAAAGGTATTAACGACCAAGCAAAAGCAAGGGCTGTGGTCATACACGGTGCAGACTATTGCAGCGAATCGTTTATCAAATCTACGGGTCGCCTAGGTCGGAGTTACGGTTGTCCCGCATTGCCTAGACAGGTAACAAAACCTATCATCAATACGATAAAGAACGGTACGCTCCTTTATATTTATGCAGATAACCACGAATATATGGCGAGTACGAAAATTGTACGGGATATAGACGACCGTGGCCTTCTCGCTCAGCATGATATGAATGTGGATAGTTTAGGAACGTTGAATTAATTGTCCTCACAACGCAATTATCCTTTCGATATTTATCTGTTCTAAAAATGTTTCATCGTGGGATATTACGAGTAGTGTCCCACGATAGTCATTGATAGCATTCGTCAGTATTTCTATATTTTGAATATCCAGATTATTAGTCGGTTCATCCAAAATAATCATATCGGGTGACTGATTCGTAATATTTAAGCAGCATAACATTAAACGCATTCTTTCTCCCCCACTTAACGTGTTACAGGGCTTGTCCCAATCATCTTTGGTAAACAAAAAACGGCTTAGTCTAATTTTGATTTCATGTTCCTGCAAGGCAGACGTATTGAATTGTTGTGCCTGCTCATAGATCTTCAAACTGTTATTAATCAAAGAATATTCTTGATCAATGTAAACCGACCTGCTTTCAGCTCGGTAAACAGATCCTACCTGTGGATCTATATCGCCTAAAATTAATTGAATTAACGTTGTTTTTCCAGTACCATTTGCGCCTTTTATGGCCATACGTTCTCCACTGACGATTTGCATATTAATATTTTCGTTCCAGAGATATTCTTCCTTTTTATAGTAAAAGTTAATATTGTTTGCAATAAACAGATTTTTGCCTCTATGTAACTTCGAATCGTCAAATCCGAATTTCATTTGATCGGTTTCCGACAAAGAAGAGCGTAGGTCTTGAAGCTCCTGTTTGATATTTCCGATTTTTTCTGTGTGTACACCTGCAATTTTGGCCGTACTTCGCTCCGCATTGCTTTTCCACGTATTGGCAACTATTTTGGGAAGCCCGGCTTTACCTACGTTCTTTTTCGCCCTGATGTCCAACTTTTGTTGCCGGTCAATCGTCTCGCGTTCCTTTTCTTTAGCTTTCCTTAAAGCTTTTTCCTTGCTGTGGATATCTTGCGTAAGGGCATTGATTTCTACTTGTTTTTGTTCGATATAGAAATCATAATTACCTCCATATACTGTGATACCATTTTTATTTAATTCGCAAACGGTATGTAAGATGTTCAGTAATTTCCGATCGTGGCTCACAATAATAAAGGTTTGCTTCGTCTTTTGAATAAAGTCATACAAAAGCTGCCTACCCATCATATCCAAATGGTTGCTTGGCTCATCCAATAAAACTAATTCGGGCTGATGAATGGCAATTCCTGCCAAAAACACTTTTGTTTTCTGTCCTCCGCTCAATGTTTCCATCTTTTGTGATAAGTCAAGATCGTTTAGTTGCCAATCACGAAGAACTTCATTACAACGCTCTTCGATTGTCCAATCATCGTTAAGCAAATCGTAATTTTCTTCGGAGACATTTCCGTTTAAAATTTCGTGGAGCGCGTGCAATTTTTTGTCAATTCCCAAAGCCTCGACAACCGTTAAATGATTATATTGTCCAAATATCTGTGGGATATAGTACGGTTTGTTTTCTACCTGCAATGTACCTGCCGAAGGTTCTAACATTCCCGCAATAATTTTCAATAATGTAGATTTTCCTACCCCGTTGTTTCCAATCAATGCGATTTTTTCATTTGGATTAACGGTAAGATTGATGTTATTGAACAACAATTCCTTGTTCGGATGTATATATGATAAATTTTGGATAATAAGCATGATTTCTTTCTTTTAGCGATTATTAAATCAACCAGAACCGTAGTGGGTTTCGTTGTTTTCTGAATGTCTGAAAGAAACTATATTTTTACATAATGCTTATTTACTATTTTGGAGTTCTACAAATATACAGTTTTTGTTGATAACTTTGCATTCCAACAATCCTTTTAAAAAGAACAAATGATCACCATTAGTCACACATCCGCTTTCCCTGTAGAAGATACGCTGTTTACTTTTGCTTTAGCATCCGAAGCCGCTGATATATTTATGGAATATTCTCCTTTAATATGTGGGATCGGCAAAGTAAACGCTACCTATGGCCTTATGACAGCTATACAACAAGAAAGACCTTCCTTAATCGTCAATTTAGGATCTGCCGGAAGTAATCATTACAAAAAAGGTGAAGTGGTCTGTTGTACAAAATTTGTACAGCGAGATATGGACGTCCGAGGATTAGGTTTCGAACAATATGAAACACCCTTATCGGGATTGCCTCCTGTTCTTGAATACGGTCTACGGATGGAGGGACTACCGGAAACCATTTGTGGAACGGGGGATAATTTTGAAATGGCACATGCAGAGACAATCTACGATGTCGTAGATATGGAAGCCTACGCATTAGCTTTAGTGGCGATGAAAGAAAACATTCCTTTCCTTTGCCTTAAATACATTTCGGATGGAGCCGACGATAATGCAGCGGAGGATTGGAGTGTTCAAGTACATCAAGCAGCAGTTGCCTTTGGTAACACGTTAAAATTGATCAAAAACGATATTCCGGTAATATAAAAGATACAGATATTGTAAAAAAGATGTGAAAATTACCAGAGAAGAAAGCGATTTTTTGTGTCTAGCGGAAATTATCGCTACTTTCGAATGTTTATGGATAGGATTATGATACATATTACAAAAAAGTACGGAAAATACCTCGCAGTAATCGCTTCGGTTGTTTTTGTACTGCTTACCTCCTGTCCGGTAAAAAGCAGTATCAAAAGTTTAGCTGGTACTCCGGTTAATACGGAACAGCAGTCAGCTAAAAAGAACAATTCGCTCGTTGTCAATGGAATGGAAAAGTGCGCTAACGTTCAGGTAACAGATGCCAAAATTTCCCAGCCAACTTCTACCAACACGAGTGATCTGTTGCCCGTTGCACTTCTCGCGGTAACTTTTATTCTCTTATTTGGTTATAGGCACATTTACGTGCAGGTGCATCCCCGCTACAGTAACCTTAAAATTCCAGGTAGATTACCTATCTTCCTCCAATTTCGGAAACTTATTATATAACATTCCCTTCTACTTTTCTTTTTTCTATTGATATCATGTGTCAATAGACATCATTTCTATTGCTTTTATTTAAGACGATACGAAGCTGTCCGATATAATATCTATCTGACAGTCTTCTCAAAATTTCATTGAATATGTTAAAACAAATAATGGGAAGCATAGCATTATGCATTGCCATTGTAGTTGTGCAGCCTTTATATGCGCAGCAAACAGAAAATACATTGGGTAGTCTATGGCCCGAAGTGGAGAAGAATTATCCGGGTGTGAATGCGAGGACGTCAGCGGTTGACGCGGCAAAACTCTATGAGCGTGCAGTAAAGAGTGATATGCTTCCCCAAGTAAAAGCACAGGTACAAAATACGTATGGTACGTATGAAGGTAGCGCCGGTGCATTTTTCCCTCAACCTGGTTTCTTTAACGTGAGCGGTACAGCATCGGCATTAGGAGGCAGTTCAACGACAGCCAACAGTTTCGGCTCTACGACCGTAGAGTGGGAATTGTTTTCCTTTGGCAGGCTTCGCAAGGAAAATGAGGCTGTTCGTACACTATTTGATAAAACGGTGAGTGAAAAGGATGCTTATCTGCTCAATCTAAAAAAAATATTGTCCGAACGATACATTAACCTATTGTATAATGATGCCAAACTGAACTGGACTGCTAAGAATGCAGAACGCCTTGACAGCATACGAAACATTACATCTGGTCTTTCTGCAGCCGGATTAAGACCTGCGGCAGACAGCCTGCTTGCCTCGTCATCGTATATACAGGCCATGGGGGAGCATGATAAATGGGACGGACTTACACATGCGGCAGTCGTTAAATTGTCAGAACTTTATGGCAAAGACAATATTGATTACACCTCATCATCCCATCGTTTCCATACGCTTACACAAAATCTCGTGAAGCGACCAATTAATATAAATCCCGCTCACCCCATATTGGATGCATTAGATAAGCAGTCTGCATATTATTCGCGTCGTGGCGAAGCACAGAAACGGTCTGCCCTACCATCCTTACGACTGTTAGGAGGGTACGCCTATCGTGGAACCGGTATCGCCCCCAACGGAATAGTGTCCGGCGCATGGAAAGATGGATTTAATAATACCACTAGTAATTTTCTGGTGGGCGTCGGTATTATTTGGAACGTCAGCGGCTTACATACCAGTAGGCTGAAGGGTGAGAAACTTTTCAAAGACGCTGAAAGTTCGAAACAACTTCACACACAATATGAGCTAGCGATGCAGGCAGATCTTTCCGCATCACAAGCAAAAATCCATCAGCAATACGAACAGCTCGGGAAAACGGGACTTGCCGTAAAGCAATCGCAGGATGCCTATGATATGTATCTGGCAAGGTATAAAAGTGGTCTTATTGCTTTGAGTGAGTTGTTGCAAATACGCAGCTTGCTGGAACAGGCGGAGAATGCACACATAGAGGCGTCACGTGATTACTGGATGCTGCTTGCTTACGAAGCGGAGCTGACCGCTGATTTCGATTTTCTGTTTAACAATCTTTAATTATTGCGCATGAACCTGATAAGATTTGCGTTAAGAAAGCCGATTGCCATCATAGTCATGGTGCTGACGATAGCTTTCTTTTCCTATAACACGATAAAAAAAATAAACGTCGATATTTTTCCCGAAGTAGAACTACCGGCAATATATATCGCTATGCCCTATGGGGGGCTATCTCCTGCCTATATGGACGGATTTATGGCCAACGAGTTCCAAAAAGTACTGTTGTTTGTAAGTGGGGTAAAGAATATAGACTTCAAGAGTGTACAGGGTTTGACCTTGATGAAGTTGACTTTTTATCCCGGAACCGATATGGCCCAGGTTGCCGGAGAGGTGTCCACCACCGTTTCCAGAGCGATGGGTTTTCTACCTCCCGGCGCCGTACCCCCTATGGTCGTTCGTTTTGACGGCAGCTCCCTTCCGGTAGGACAGCTTGTATTCGAGAGTGAGCAACGTTCGGTCAATGAACTGCAGACCCTCGCGATTACCAGGGTCAGACCAATGTTCGTGGAAATACCCGGCATCACTTCTCCCGCACCTTTTGGCGGCAATATTCGTTCCATTGTGGTCAATGTTGATCCCGAAGCATTGCAGGCAAATGGGCTAAGCCCGGAAGAAGTGACTATAGCCATGACGAAGAATAGTCTTCCCTCACCTGCCGGAAATATCCGCATTGGTGACGATAACCTAATGGCGCCAATCAACTCCATTGCCAAAGACCCGGAAGAATTTTTGAATACACCCGTCAAAACAAGTGACAACCGTACCGTCTATGTAAGAGACGTGGCCACTGTGTTGGATGGTGCTGACCAGACCGTTGGATATGCACTGGTCAACGGCAAACGATCTGTTTACCTGCCCATCATCAAAAAAGCAGATGCTTCTACATTGGATGCCGTAAAGAACCTAAAAGATGCCATCCCGATGCTCAAGAACCAATTGCCCGACGATGTGGACGTTCGTTATGAATTCGACCAGTCCACCTATATTGAACGGGCACTTTCCACACTTATCCACGAGGGCATATTGGGGGCCGTATTCACGGGTCTGATGATATTGCTATTTTTGGGCGATACCCGAGGTGCTATTATCGTCGTATTGACCATTCCGATTGCTATCCTATCGGCGGTTACCGTATTGCACCTGTTCGGACAGACCATCAACATCATGACGTTGAGCGGCCTTGCCTTGTCCATCGGTATCTTGGTCGATGAAGCTACCGTAACCATAGAGAACATCCACCAACACATGGAAATGGGCAAGGAAAAACAACGAGCCATCGTGGATGCACTATTGGAGATTTCCATTCCTAAATTGCTCATATTGCTCTGTATCCTTGCCGTACTGACACCTTCCTTTATCATGACCGGTATTCCGAAAGACATGTTCATGCCCTTGTCGATGGCGGTTGCTTTCGCCATGATTGCATCCTTTTTAGCTTCGCAGACCTTTGTACCGATACTGGCAAATTGGATGATGAAAAATAAGCATAACAAGAAAGCCGATACGCCTATAAAACGAGCTTTCTTTGATAAATTCCGGGTAAATTATTCTTACAAGATGCGCAAATGGGGAACAAGATCGCTGCCTCTTTTTATAGCCTATATTCTCGTTGCCGGAGGGATTGCCGCTATGCTGCTTACCGCTGTCGGAATGGATGTCATGCCTGTTTCCAATAACGGGGATTTTCAGGTACGGATACAGGCTCCGCAAGGAAGCCGACTTGAAAAAACTGAAAAAATAGTCAAGGAAATTACCGCAGATATAAAGACGCTGGTTCCTGATAGTGGTATTAACCTGACGTCCGCATTTGTGGGTACACATCCCGCAGGATCGCCTATCAATCCTATCTTCCTTTTTACCAGTGCCTCGCATGAAGCTGTTTTACAAGTATCCATCAATCAGGATGTATATAGTGGCTCGATGGAAGATCTAAAAGAAGATGTTCGGAAAAAGATTGCCGAAAAACATCCTGAAGTCCAGTTCAATTTTGAGCCGATGGAACTGACCGAAAAAATTATGGGTCAAGGAGCCATGACACCGATTGAAGTAAAAGTGGGGGCAAATCAGATAAACCATGCTTTTGCCCACGCAACTAAGATTGAAGCAAATCTCAAAGAAATACCTTATTTACGCGATGTCCGCATGGCAGAGGCTCTTGCCTACCCGACATTGGAAATTGATGTTGACCGTGACCTTGCAGGACAGTTTGGATTGACGATGCAGGATATTACCCGAAGCCTCGTCACCGCCACGTCGTCCACCCGTTTTACGGATAAAAATCTTTGGATCGACCCCCGATCAGGACTGGTATTCCAAACACAGGTACAAATACCCGAGGGTGTCATGTCATCCGAAGAAAGATTGCGGTCTCTTCCACTGAAAAAAGGAAGTCCGCGTCCTGTGCTGGAAGATATTGCGACCATACGTAAAGTTACTTCTCCTGCGCAAGTAAACCGCAAAGGTCCTAATCGCTATGTAACGTTGGTCGCCAATGTTTACGGAAAAGACCTAGGTACGGCGTCGCGGGCAGTCAAGGAAGCTATTCAAAATGCCGGTGAACCGCCCCGCGGAACCACGATATGGACAGAGGGAACCTTACAATTGCTGGATGATACACTCGACAGCCTGTTGGTAGGTTTAGGCGTAGCCATTATTGTCATATTCCTAATGCTATCTGCGTACTACCAGTCCTTTAAAGTTCCTTTGGTTATTCTTTCCGTATTACCTGCAGTTATTGCCGGAAGCCTTATCCTGCTTTTCCTCACGGGTAGTACGCTCAATCTTCAATCATACATGGGGATTATCATGTCGCTGGGTGTATCGGTATCGAACGCCGTCCTGTTAGTCAACCAAGCAGAATATTACAGAAAACAGGTTGCTTTAAAACCTGCCAATGCCGCGAGACTGGCGGCTTCCTCCCGGCTAAGACCGGTGCTGATGACTGCGGCTGCTATGCTTGCCGGTATGTTACCCATGGCTATGGGACTAGGGGACGGAGCGGAACAGGTCGCACCTCTGGGCAGAGCAGTTATCGGAGGACTTATTGCTTCGACGATCACCATTTTGTTGTTAGTTCCGCATTTCTTCGCATCCTTAATGTCGAGGACTTCAATTGTCAGTCCATCGCTAGACCCTGATGATGAGCAAAGCAGATATTATGCAGAACAATCCGGAAAACAGACGATATCATAAACTTTAAAATAATAGAAAACGATGTATCAAAGCATTTTAAAAAATAGAAAATCCGTAGCATCACTACTATTGGTAACGATGTTGGCACTGGTTTTTACAGCCTGTTCCCCAAACGGCGGGGAAAAAGTACAGGAACAGCATACGGAGGCAAAACCTATTACCTACCCTACGGGTTCTGCACAATATATAAACCCCGAATATGAAATATCTATTCCAGGAGAACTGAAACCTTACGAACAGGTAGCCGTTTATGCCAAGGTTACGGGGTTTGTAAAACAGTTGTACGTTGACCGCGGTGACCGTGTTCGTAAAGGTCAGCTTTTGGCAGTACTCGAAGCGCCCGAAATGGAACAACAATATCTTTCCGATAGATCCATTGAGCAGAAAGTGTACAATGATTACCTATATGCTAAACAGGCATATGAACGGTTAGTCGACGCATCTAAAACGACGGGGGCTGTAGCAGAGATAGAACTGGACAGAGCAAAATCTGCTATGGAAAGTGCAAAATCTACTTACGATGCTTCCCAGGCAGGAACAGCCCACTCCTCGCAGTTACGGCAATATTTACGTATCACGGCTCCTTTTGACGGCGTGATTACCCAAAGGAATGTTTCTGTAGGAGCGTTAGCAGGGACTGGAACCAATATACCGTTGCTTATGATGGCACAAGGTAGCAAGTTGCGTTTAACCCTGCCATTACCCGAAAAACATGCTTCTTCGGTAAAACAGGGGATGCCCGCTACATTTACCGTGAGCTCCCAACCCGGAAAAACATTTGACGCAATACTTTCGCGTACATCGGGTTTACTCGACCAACAAGATCGTTCTCTTACGCTGGAGTTCGATGTTGACAATCCCGCCGGTGAATTACAAGGCGGCGATTATGCACAGGTAAAGCTAAAATTACAGCGTGGAGCGCCCTCCCACTGGGTTCAAGGAAAAAGCGTCCTTCATACACAGTCGGGAACATACATCTTGACACTGAACGACAACGAAATAAAACGCATCCCGATAAAGGAAGGTATACGTTTGGATACATTAACGGAAGTATTTGGCAATCTTTCCCCAGAGGATAACGTTATTTTAAAACCATCAGAGGAAATACAAGAGGGAACTATAAACGAATAAAAGAAAATGGATACCTACAAACAATGTGTTAAAAACTTTGTTCTAAAACGAAAGGTAAAATACAACTATGCGCTTAAAATCTATTCTATATATTGCCGGCGTGGCTTCGTTGATCTGGACAGCCTGTAACTCCAATAATCAAAAACAAGATACATCTACAGATACCACATCAAGGGGCGCTGGCGTCACAACAGTGGAATCTGATACTGCTACCTTTGCCGCTACGCAAGATAGTATAGCCTTAACGCTGTCAAATGGCGCAGCGGAACAGAAAGGCATGATGGAAAAAGGAAAGCATATGGTGTTTTCATTTGATGTGTCAAAGCCTGGGAAACTCCAAGCGAGTGTAAAGCCAGATGCGGCAAATGGCAATGTTCGGATTGCGCAAATCTTTATGCCTGATCATACCGCTGATGGCCCATTTGGTATGGAAATGACTTATGACTTGAAACAAACGGGGGAATATCGGCTAGTCATAAGCGAGAATCAAATGGCCGGTGACCCTTATCAAGGTCCTTTTACATTATATGTAAAAGTCGAGTAAGATACCTGCAACATAAAAAGAGGCAGCCCATTTTGGAGCTGCCTCGTTTATGCCTTTAAACCCGATAACAACAGAACTCGAATGCCAATCCAAGTTGAGCTGTGTTAAAGAAGTTCCTAATAGTATGATTCATAATCGCCTCGCAAAAACAACCATTGCAAAATGGGATATCCTTTACTATTTACAGTGGACGCCCAAGGGTTTTGAGGTCCAAGCTTCCATCCCAACACATTTTGATAATTATTCATATCACTCAAAAATGCCTTGCTTTTTGTTTCGCCGTCATACGGTGTATCCCGCACGGTAACGACACCCGTGGTGAAGCTAGATGATGGAACCGGCGTACCGTTTTTAATCACGACAACCTCCTCAGACGCCCAGCAATTTTCGCCCTGCGCAATCACACCACCTACAGATCCCATATTAGTAACCACGCGACCTGCCAAACCATTTCCCACATTTTCTACCGATGGATTAAAAGCAATCAATCCCTTCACATCACCATCCGTCCAACCTAAAACACCACCTGAACCACGACCGGAGTTCGTGTTGGAAAGAATTTTTCCAGCAGCGAAGCCATCATCCACCTTACCGCCATCCCAGACAATACCTGCCAAACCACCTGCTCGACTATTATTACTGCCTGAATTGGTTGCGGTTACATCTGCTGTGGAGAAGCTGTTAACGATGAAACTTGTTTTTCCACCGTTTGCCTTTCCGACATTACCGGCAATCCCCCCTACAGCATCTGTTCCCGTAACTTTACCTGTAGAGAAACAATTTTCTATCACACCGACCTTAACTGGCTTATCCGGTCCACGGAGACCTAAATATCCGGCAAAAGCACCGCCACCATTTGTCGATTGTATATCCACGTTAACAAGACCTAAATTCTTGCACGAACCGAATAATACCCCAAACAAACTCGCATAGGACGCATCCGTAGATTTTAAGTTTTTAATGACATGCCCGTTTCCATCGAAGTGTAAGTATTTCAAGTACGGATCAACGTTATTAATAGGTTTCCAGTTACGTCCCACCATGTCGATATCCGCTGTCAGCCTAAAATAGTAGGGATTCTTTTCCGTATCGCTCCAGTTCAGCGCATGTATTTGCTGCAGATGATTGGCCGTAGCTATCAAATAAGGATTGTCCGCTGTCCCATCCCCTCCTGCGAACTGCTCGTTGCTACCACTTTTCTTTTTGACCAATATAAACGTCCGCAAAAGGCGTTGCCCATAATGATTACGAACACCATCATCCGTAGGATAATTAACAACACCTTTGTAACCTTTATCCTTGACGAACATGGTCGTAGAGCCCCCACCATCCATATTCAGCGCGTATTGTGGTGCGAAATAATTCGTCAAAAACTGGGTTACTTCCTTTGCAGTCATGCCCGCCGATTCCGTAAAACGACCATCGATCGTAACCAATAAGAGTTTATTATCTTCGGTTAATGCAACCGCTGTACGGGGATGCCTTACACCTTGATGTCTCCGATAGTCCTCATAATCCAGGCTATTTAGATTTATTCCCGTGACATCCCCAATAAAATCTTCTCCTACCCGCTTGTAATCATCAATTAACATGGGGGAGCCCGAAAAAATATTCAGATAAGGAGACTGTGCGTAACTTTCTTTCGTACCATATCCAATAGTCAGGTCTTGACCTGCATTATACGATATAGCTCCCTCATGCTTCCAAAAGCGCAAATGTCCTTCTGCCAAAGTAACAGGCGAAACCACATTTCCATTGACTTTTATATAGCTCGCTTCTATCTCGTACGTACCGTTAATTGCGGCGATGGCACCCCTAGCTTCCGCAACAGCAGACAAGGTATCTCGATCACCCAGCGAAACAAACTCCAATTCGTAGTCTGGATTTGACAAATCAAGTTCCACCACATTGACAAATTGATTGGCGGTTTGCGTTTGGATATATTTCGAAAACTGATAATGTATCAATCCATTATCCAGCGTATCGTTTATCCATCCATCCTTGTCCTTTAACGTTTCGTGGGTAACCGGCGGTTCCGGTTCTTGGAGCTCAGGCAACAAATTACCGAACTCCGAATTATCTAGTAGTTTCTTACTACATCCACCAAGTGGGATGACTGTTGTAAGACAACCTACTAAAAATAATACAATAAATAGATTATGCTTTTTCATTCGAATATTTTTTAATCGTTACCATCCCGGATTTTGTTCCAATATCTTGTTCGATAAATTAATTTCTTCTGTAGGGATAGGATACAGATAATCTTTATCCTCATCAAATGTTCTATTGATATTGCCGTGTGCCAAAACATGACCTTTATTGCCTTCTGACAGCACGATATCCTTTCCTACTTCCATAAAAAGACTGGCGGACGATCCCGGTCTTGTGCCTTGATACAAACAGAGGTCAATCGACCCATTTCCATCCAGATCAAAGTCGCCCAACCGGCTAAAGTACATACCTAGAAATGGCTTTTCAAACAGCTTGCCTGCTCTCCAGCGCATCATATCGTAATACCGATGTCCCTCCATCACCAATTCGATCCCTCTTTCTCTCCTAACTTCCAAAATGACCCCGGTATGTACTGTATTTTTCTGTGCCACATTCGGGAATCCCGTTTCAGCATCCAATAAATATGTATCAGGGTTTGCATTCGCTTGTTCCAGATTTAGCGCTGGCATGCTCACCCTCGCGCGGAGTAAATTGATCGATTTATTCAAATCTGCCTGATTCAGCGTTCCCAATTCCGCTTTTGCCTCGGCAAAATTCAGATAGGTCTCTGCAATTCTGAACAAGGGTATATCGTTGAAACTGCTGTTATACGCATCATATATCTGTTCCATGGTGTACTTAATCAGATGATAACCCGTAACCGTAAAGGACAGGTTTGGTGCCGCAGCGCCTCCACCAATTCTAGTATATCCCGGCGTACGAATGGTCTGCGCAAGACGCGGATCGCGATTTTGCATTTCCTGTACAAATTCTCTAGTATTATAATTTGGTTGATCGGTGAACCGAAGCCCTCCTGTTGTCAAATAGGTGTTAACAAAGCTCTTCGATAACCCCGGCCGTCCCAACGTGCTGGCATTTGTCGCATTCTGTACACTATGTGTCAGATTAAGTCCTTGATCATAGTGCCGCGCCAAGATAATTTCCTGGCTTCTGGCATTGGGTGTCGCAAAAAGATCTCGATAAGGCGTGCTTCCACTCGTATACAAAGTGTATCCACCATTGTCTATCAGTTCTTCCGACGCCGTTACACAGGCCTGCAGATATTTTTCCGCATCGCCGATACCATGGTATTTCCGGAAAGTACCCTCAAATAGACCTACCCGCGATTTTAACGCCAATGCCGTCCATTTATTTACCCGATACACATCTTTCGTTGTGGGCAAGTATTCAATCGCAAAATCCAGATCTTGCATAATGGAATCTGCTATGAGGGTTCTCGAATCCCTAGGTTTAAAGAGTCTTTCGTCATCAGAACCCAATACTTCGTTAAACCAGGGCACATCACCAAACCGCTTCATTTTCTCAAAGTAAAAGTAAGCACGGAAAAACTTGGCCAAGGCATCATATTCATTTCTAACCGCTATATCATCCGTTTGATGTGAGTTTCCCAAAAGATAATTGACCCGTCGCAATGCTGACCAGCTCCATCCCCCACCGGTTGCAGGTACTGTGCGCTGACCCGATACCTCCGTATTTAAAGGCGTCGATATAATGACGTCAGCCCTATCGTTGTATACATCCCCCGCTTCCGGCAATATATCTTCATAGAACTTGTTACTGTACAAACGAAGTTCTTCTTCGTTAGAGAAATAAGTTTCCGGTGAAAGTGTCGCTAGAGGCACCTTATCCAAATCACAGGATACCAGGCATACTACCGAACTTATCGCCCCTATTATTTTATTTAAATTCATTTTCATCACGTGCTGTTTTAAAGACTAATATCCAAACCAAATGTAAACGTCTTTGCCCAAGGATAGACCTTGGCGTGACTTGTCGATTTATTGTACGTATTCTCCGTTGCCGCCTGTTCAGGATCGATATACTTACTTTCCAGCTTGGTAAGCGTCAGTAAATTTTCGCCACTAAAATATACACGGAGGCGTGATAACCCGGCTTTAGACGCAACTTTCTGCGGCAATGAATAACCAACCGTCACATTCTTCAAGCGCAGATAGGCCAAATCCTGCAAATACTTACTATTTGCAACTCCTAATGAGCGGTTTGTCGCATTCAATGCGATGTACCCCCGTGGGCGGGGGAAGTAAGCGTCCGGATTATCCTCACTCCATACTCTGCTTAAAAAATCCGTGCCTATAAACGTCGAATACGGCTGTGCATAGGGTCCCCAGAAATAAGAGGCACTCGTCAGTGGATACCAATTTTGACGCCCGATTCCCTGTACAAAAACTGAAAGGTCGATATTGTTCCAGTCACCGCCTAACCTAAAATTAAAATTATAGCGAGGTAAAGAATTTCCAATAACACGACGATCACCTGGGTTATCTGCCGTGTTATCACCCATAGAAATAACCTTATCGCCATTGAGATCCTCGAACTTCATATCACCGGCATGCAGCCCTTGATCAATTGCCGATGTGTTGATGATCGTATTCACAGCTGTTTGGTCCACATCATAATTTGCCGCTTCTTCATCCGATAAGAAGAACCCATTCACTTCATAACCCCAAATCTGGCCTAGCTGCTGCCCTTCGTAGAAATTGGACAAGTTTTTATTTGGGTTATCAAATCGGGTTACCTTCGACGTATTATCCCCTACACCTGCACCCACATAATAGTTGAAACGTTTCCCATCCAGATCAAACCCGTCTCTCCAATTCACGCTCGCCTCCCATCCTTTCGTTAACAGATCAGAAGCATTTTCCAACGGAAAATCTGCTCCATAGTAGGCAGGAATTGTTCTCCCGGCTGTCAGCATATTCAACGTTTCGCGTTGATAGATATCCCCGGTAAAGGACAACCTTGACCGAAGCAATTCCACATCAAGCCCTATATTCGTCGTATTTACAGTTTCCCAAGTCAAATCGCTCGCATTCGGTTCACTCTCTTGCGCATAAGGAGCCATCACGTCACCAAAAGAATACTCTTTGGATACATTCCCTGCATTGATGGTCTGTACGTAATCATAGTACCCCACCTGCTGATTGCCCAATGAGCCGTATGATGCCCGGATTTTAAAGGCGTCTAGCACATTTTGATCCCATGCTTCAAAGAAGCTTTCTTTATCTACACGCCAAGCAGCGGAGAACGAAGGGAAGAAGCCAAATCGGTTCCCTTTCGCAAAGCGCGACGTACCATCATATCGGCCCGCAGCTTCGAATAAATATTTATCCTGATAACCATAATTTAGCCTATAGAACGTACCAAACAACGCATATTCATTTTGGCCACCATTGATTTCCAACACATCGCCGGTCGCCACTTCGAAATCAATAAGCTGATCGCTTAGCAGGCCATTCCGCGCCACTTTAATATCTTTCAAATGCTTCGTTTCATAATTGTATCCTGCCATGATCTTGAAATCGTGGTCGTTGTTGAATACCGTTTGATAAGTCGCGTACATATTCACTGCCTGGTATTGATGGTTAACCTGCGTTTCATACAAGCGGTCATTGCCAATACCAGATGTGATATTCAATACCTCTCCCGGATATTTAGAATACGCAATATTGGCGGATTTATTCATGGTTTGGTAATTGTAGTGGATAAACCGGTAGCTTGAGCGAATATCGAAACCTTTGAAAGGCCGGATCACCGCTTCAATCGTTGGCGAAAATTCACTGATCTTATCCATGTTTCGGTGAAGATCCTGCCCGAGCAGTGCCGCATAACCATCCATCAGGTTATAATTGCTGATACTCGTTTGGTATACTTGCGTGCCATCAGGATTTACCGGAACGATACTTGCCAGCCCGTGCACCACCGCAGCGCTAAAACTATTATCTATGCCGCTTGGTCCAGGATAGGCATAAGCCGAATTAAAATAAGATAGGTTTGTATTGATATCCAACCATTTGTTTACCGTAAAATCCACACGTGAGCGTAAATTGTAGCGTTTTAGATCGTCGTTATTCTGCCGAAAAACCCCATCTTGGTTGTAGTAGTTCCCTGATAAACTATATTTTATATTTTCGGAAACCCCATTCACACTGAGATTGTGCGTATGCATAGGTCTTCTAAGGTCAAACAAGTGATTATACCAATCGGTATTGCCGTAGTATACATAGCTTTCACGCCCATCGCGATCGTCTGTGATTACCCAAGGCCTATCCGGGTGCTCCGTCTCATCGTTTCGTCGCAGCCAGAGTTGATAATAGTCGTCATCCGTATACCGGGTATAATTTGATCCCGCGTAGTTGGAGAAAAACAAGTCATTGATAGCCGCTGAATAATAGCCGCGGGTTTCAAAATCCGTACTCGTGGTTTGTGCGCTAACGGCGGTCTGTCCGGAGTAGGTTATACTTGCTTGTTTTCCACTTCCGGTTTTGGTCGTTACCAAAATAACGCCATACGAGGCCCGTGCGCCATATACGGCTGCGGCAGACGCATCTTTAAGTACGGTAATCGACTCCACATCATTCGGATTAATACGGTTGATATCGCCTTCAAATCCATCGATAATGACTAATGGTTTTGCATCACTGGAAATCGAGTTTACTCCCCGGATATTAAATCTACCGGAAGCTCCCGGTCTTCCTGAACCGAAGGTAACTTGCAGGTTCGGAACAGTACCTTGCAGCAGCGATGACACGTTTGCGGCAGGTCGGCTCTGCAATAACTTGGAATCTACCACCGTAGTTGCTCCGGTGAGGTTCTCTTTCTTTTGCGTTCCGTATCCCACCACGACTACTTCGTCCACTTCTTGTACATCGAGTTCCAGCCTGATATTCATATTGTCGGAAGCTCCAACGCGCTGCTCCTTGGAAAGATAGCCCACCAGGGAAAAACGAAGCAGCGCATCTGCACCCTGCAGTTGCAAAACAAACTTCCCATCGCCATCGGTGGAGCTACGGTTTTCATGCCCAATCTCCCGAACTGTCACACCACTCAGCGGCTGTCCGCTTTCATCGACAACGGTTCCTGTTATTGTTCGCTGCTGTACAGTTTCTTCTATTTCTCGAGCTACCACTGCGGTAGACCCTGAAGTCTTGCGTCTGCTCAGTACGATATTTTTCCCCACGATGCTGTATGCCAATTGGTATCTCTCCGAAACATCTTTTAATACCGTTTGTAAGGCAGCACCGTTATAAGAAACGTTTAGCACAGCTGCTGCCGGCACCATCGATTCGTCATAAAAAATATTGTACCCCGTTTGACGTTGTAATTCGTTGAACAATTGTTCTACTCGCAGCTTGTTCTGCTTTAAGGTAAATGTCTGTCCGAATGTTAATGCGCTAACATGTAGATTGGCGGCTAATAACAATGGAATGGCTAGACCCAATTTCATGAGAATTGAATAATTTTTTTTATACATTTGTATATGATTGATTATTAATTAGTCTGTAGTTATTTTTCAATCTTTAGTCATGACGACGGAAACCAGGGGCGTTACGACCGCTCCTGTTTTTTTGGTCTCATGAAGAAGTAAACCTTATTCTTCCACGACGACCCTCCTTCCTTCTATTTTGAATTTAACGCTGCCTGTCAATTCTATAAGCGCAAGCAAATTATCGATCTGTTCAAATCTGGAAATTGTTCCTGTAAATTGGCTGTTTTCAACCGCGGCATTATATACGACTTCCACATCGTACCAGCGGGCAACACTTTCCATAACCTCTCTGATGGAAGCCTTGCGAAAAGCAAAATTCCCATTTTTCCACGCAATCGCATATATCGGGTCTACCTTTCCGACGTTAAACTGCTGCGTTTGCTTGTTTAGTATAGCCTGATCGTTTGCTTGCAATAAAACTTCATGACCTGTTGCGCCAAGGCCTAAACGTACTTTCCCTTCCACCAAGGTTGTCTTTATATCGTCCCCATAGGCCTGGACATTAAACGTTGTTCCCAGGACCTCCAATTGTTGCGCGCCAGTATTTACCATAAATGGAACCCGCTTACCATCCCGCTCTTGTTTTGCTACCTCAAAATACCCTTCTCCTTCCAACGTTACCACCCGTTTGTCCTGTCCAAAATATACCGGATACCGCAGTTTACTTTCCGCGTTCAACCAAACACGGGTACCGTCTGGCAATACCACCTGATATTGGCCACCTTTGGGTGTCACCACCGTATTGTGGAGGGCAGCTTGCGCCAAGGCTTGTGCATCATAGCGATAATAAATCGTACCGTCTTCGTCTTTAACGATAGAAAAGCCATTTTGAACGATTACCGTATCTCCCTGAATTTGTTCTAGATTAATTTCCGAGCCATCATCTAAAATAATAAGGGCACGGTCGCCTCCCGGTACAATGACATCACCGGCCAGATCGTTTGAAGGCGTAGTCCCAGGTGTAAAGAGAAATGACAGGTTATGATATAAAAATGGCGCCATCACCACCAATGCCACAGCGGCTACGGCTACCCAAGGTTTCCTCCACCACAGCTTATGGGCTGATCCGGATTCCTCTATCTTTCGACGGACACGCTCATCCTGTAAAATTTGTCGATAAATACCCGCTTTCTGCTGCAACAGGTTGTCGTCCAGTAATCCATCGGGTAAGTAATCATACAGCTCTTCCAGAAGTTCGGCATTCTCGGGCGCAGCAAGCATTGTGCGTAGTTCCTGAATTTCCTCCCGGCTACATTCACCTTGTTGATACCGTATAATTAACGCCTTTAATTGGTGCTGTTTACTCATTTTTTGCTTTGCTTCTATATAGATACACGCCCAGCATTAAAAAATGTACTATATGAAAAATAAAATTTTTATAAAAAACAGCAAAAAAAGAAGATTATTGAGTTTAAACCGTATAATTTTGGTGGCGGTCGCGATGTGGTTGCGCACGGTGTTTTTCGACAGACCAACGATATCCGCTATTTCATGATAGGATTTATCTTCCAACTTATTCATTTGATACACGATCCGTTGCTGTTGAGGAAGCTCATTGATGACGTGCTGTATCATGGCACTTAAATCCCTATCTTCTATTCTTTTCTGGTTCTCATCCGTTGATTCTTCCCAACTACTCGCACGATAGGTTTCATATTCTTCCTGATTTACCTTTTTGCGGAAGTGCGATATGGCCAATCGTTTCGATACCACATACAGATAGGGGTATATACCCGCTGCATCTTGTAGCTTCTCTTTATGTAAAAACAGCTGCACAAAGGATTCCTGTGTAATCTCTTCGGCGACAGCCACCTCTTTGCACAGGCGATAGACCTTTTTGATGACCATATCAAAATACACCTCATAAACATATTCGAAAAGACGTTCATCACCTTCCTGGAAAGACAAGAATTCTTCTTCGGTTAATGGTGGCTGTAAAGACATTTCACTTGCTTTGCTTAAAAATCGATACAAGTTAAAACTTTTAGAACATCGTTACAAATTACTGACATTAAGTTTTTGTGATCTTTACGCGGATTCGATAGTAGATTGAATCACCGTAATCTGATTCTAAATAGATAAGTCGTAAAGAAAAATTTCAAATAAAGAGGTTTATACAATAAATTTTTCTGCCAATGTTATAATTAGCGTAATTATTCGTTCTTTTGGATATAAATAACCAAACGCAGTATAAATTGAAATGTTATGAAGATACACGATTTAGATGAAGTGGATACAAAGTTATTGCGACTTCTGCAGCATGACTGTTCGTTGAGTAACAAGGAATTGTCCTATCGCTTAAATAAATCTATTACAGCAGTCCATGAACGTGTGAAAAAGCTCAAAAATGCGGGTTATATCAAACACACCGTAGCAATTCTGGACCGGAAGAAAGTTGGAATTGATTTAATATCGTTCTCTCAGGTATTTCTTAAGGCACATACAGCTGAAGTGCTCAACGAATTCGAAGAACAAGTCTTAGGGTTTTCGGAAGTGATGGAATGCTATCAGATAGCAGGCTCTTATGACTTTATGTTGAGAATTGCTACCACAGACATGGAAGCTTACCATACTTTCCTCCGACAGAAACTGGCGGTATTGCCGCATGTCCATACCGTACAGACCTATTTCGTTCTCTCGGAAACCAAAAGTCAGACCGCATACCCCATCTAAAAACCTCCTGATCAGAAAAATCTACTGTTTTTTTCTCGAAAACGACAAAATATTCTAAAAGAGGCCAATCCTATTGAATGTTAATCTTTTAAGCCGGACATTTGAGCGTCAATGATGCTTGATTTCAGGAAACGATCTCAAGCTATTGGACAAATTTCCAGTGTAAAAGCAATTAATAAAATCAGTTATGAAAAAATCAATAAGAATGCAGCCAGATTTGCGTTATTTGTCGATTTCGGATACGACTCGTGTCCATTATCAGAAAGATGTTCCCGAACTTGTGGAGAAAGCGATAATACATCGCGAAGGAGTACTTTCCGACACGGGGGCGCTCGTGGCCAGCACCGGACAGTTCACGGGGCGTTCCCCACAAGACAGGTATATTGTCAAGGATCCGCTGTCTCAAGCGAATGTATGGTGGGGAGAGGTGAACCAACCGATTTCGGACGATTCGTTTCAGTTTTTGCTCGATGAAATGGGCAACTATTTATCTGCACGGGAAATCTATGTATTGGACTCGCTCGTTGGAGCAAACGATAAGTATAGTTTGTCCGTAAGAACAGTTACCGAAACAGCCTATCAATGTATATTCGCAAAAAATCTTTTTATCGAAAGCCCAGTTGCCGGAAGAGGTCAACAACCCGAATGGTCCATATTGGCAGCATCGGGTTACCGTTGTGATTGTTACAACGACCTCGGTTTAAACAATCCCAATTTCGTCATCATCAACCTATCCAGAAAAATGATCTTGATCGGTGGAACGGGTTATACAGGAGAGATAAAAAAGTCCATGTTCTCGGTCATGAATTACCTTATGCCGACAAAGCATCGGGTTCTGCCTATGCACTGCGCAGCAAATCAAGATCGCGATGGGAATGTCGCCCTTTTTTTCGGACTTTCCGGTACCGGAAAAACAACGCTTTCTGCAGATTCAGACCGTATGCTCATCGGGGACGATGAACATGGTTGGGATGATCATGGCGTCTTTAACTTCGAAGGAGGATGTTATGCTAAATGTGTCGGCTTATCGAGCGAGAAAGAACCACAGATATTTAAAGCAATCCGATTCGGATCACTTATCGAAAATGTGGTATTTATGCCCAACACCCGTATACCTAACTATGATGACGTAACGAAAACAGAGAACACGCGCGTTGCATACCCCATCGCGCATGTGGATGGCAGCATCAGGTCCGGTTCGGGGAGCAAGCCGAAGCATATATTTTTCCTGACCGCAGATGCATTTGGCGTCCTTCCACCCATTTCTTTATTAACACCCGAGCAAGCAATGCAGCACTTTATTTCCGGTTACACCGCGAAAATCGCCGGAACGGAATACGGTGTAAAGGCGCCGAAAGCGGTATTTTCGGCTTGTTTCGGGGAGGCATTTCTTCCCTTACACCCAAAAGTTTATGCAGAACTTCTGGGAGAGAAAATAACGCAACAAGACGTAGACGTTTGGCTTGTCAATACGGGTTGGATTGCCGGGCCTTATGGCGTTGGCAGAAGGATAAAGTTGGCGTACACCAGGGCATTAATCAAATCTGCTCTAAACGGATCATTGAAAGATGCAGCTTTTGAAACGCATCCTACTTTTGGACTCCAGTTTCCTACGAGCTGCGCAGAGGTTCCGGCCAACATGCTAAATCCGATCAAACTCTGGGACGACGCCGACGCGTACAATTTTCAAGCCGCCAAGTTGCAGAAGTTATTCCAGGAAAACTTTAAAAAGTATGCATCAACTCCATCAAGCATGATCAGCCTGTAATATTCCGATGAAATAGACCAAAACGAAAGGATAAGCGTTTCTGTGTAGGCATGTATGGAAGAAATCGTCATTTTCTTTTTAACATGAAAAAAAGTATGACGAGTATCACTGCAAGAAATATGGGAACAGTATACCAACGCGTCCAAATACTGTTCCTGTCTTGCGTTGCTTCCATCTCCTTATGTTGCAAGCTGCTGATGCTATCGAATGTTTGTTGTTCCTGTTTATGATTAACGCCCAGCTCCCAGCCAAACAAACGACCGGAAAGCGTACGCAGCCCACTATCGGGATGATAGGAAAAAGCGGAATCGGAAGCAAAGTACCAATACCGAAAAGTACTATCCGAGGCGAAAGTCGTATGCGTGTAGGAAAATCCATGTTGCTCCACGCTGTTCATCCTTTTACGTAGCGTATAGCACGATGATGTTAATAATAACGCCAGGCACGCTATCTCCTGTACAATCACCAACTTTCTCATTTCCCACCTCCTACCCAATTTGCCAAAGCGTATACCGTAGACAGATGTCGCCGTCTAGATTCTACCCGGTTGTTGCTGTTGCCTTCGATCGTGATCAGGTAGCTATCCTGAACACTTTTCACCAATCCTACATGGTGGATACGCCGGACGCTTTTACCATAGATACCGAAGATATCCGCAGGATTTATCTTTAGCCATGTAACGGGACGACGGCAAGCGTCGCCCCTGCAATACGTTCGGGCATTCGGGAACAAAGCGGGACTCCAAGGATTTCGGGGCTCCTGTAATCCAGCTTGACCGAAACACCAGCTCACGAAGGCTGAACACCAGGCATAGCCTTTTCCCAAATTTGTATAGCGTAGGTATTCTTCAACCCGCTTCCCATCGTTGTTACCTGTGGCCTCGCGCACACCGATTTCGCCCGAGGCGATATCGATGATTTTTTGCGGTAGGCTGTTGTCCTTTGTTTCCTGCCATAATAGTGGACGCTTCATCCCTACAGTATGATGGCCAGCGCCCACAATACTGCATAAAGTGATAAAAAGAACACCGAAAAATAGATGATACACTGTTGCCATGATGTCAATTGATTAAAGTGGTAATTAAATTCTTTACGAAACGTCTTGAACGGTTGCCAAAGGATTTCCTGCAACCAGAGGCTACAGAAAATAGCCGCTATGCTGGTCAATATTCCAAAAAGCAGTACCGATAAGATACCGATGTCCAGCATACTTGCTGTAGGATCTATAAACTGTAAGATCGTCCCGATGAACAGGAACAGCGCAGTCAGTAATAGCACCGCAATGCCCAGTTTGTGTTTCCCCGATAGTTCCTCGGCCATATCCTCGATAAGCCAGTGGATGTTTGTCTGTAATGTTTTCATTTCTTTGTTATTTCTTAATTATCCCATTTTCTGCTGTACATGCGCCCAGGTATATATTTCGCGAAAACCGTTTCCCATCCCGCGTGTGTGTCAGCAAATAGAGGTGTGTGATCTCCCTTAAGAACACGGCCGGTAGCACAACAATCGCTTGACCGTCTTTTCGCTGTACGACTCCTTCTTGGAGTACAGCGTATCGAGCCGCGACACTATAAGCACAAACCAGGATGACGTCGTCGTCATGGGCATTGAAGGGGTTCAGCATCTCGGTGGACCACGAAATGTTTACATTATCTCTAAAGAGAGCCACCTGTACATCCTGTGGGTTGTCCAAATTTCCGTCGCTGAGTTTCACTTTGCCCGGATCTATTTCTAATCCGGGATACTTCCCGCTAAAACCCGAGGTCAACAAATGCGACATAGCCTTCCCCATCGGGGTCGTGCCCGGTTTCTTCACACCTCCGAGACCTTGTTTTATCAACGCCGCCAGCGGAGCCAAAAATTTCGAAGCGGATCGGAACCGCAGCCTGGCCAATGTCCGTCCATCCACTAGGGAAGATATTCCATTATGTACGATCATATGATATTCATTTTTACGTTATACATCTTTTTTGAAAGGAAGAGGCAGTATAGCACTGCCCCTTCGTCTGCCTTGTTTTATTGCAGATCCAATTCACCCAAATATGAACTCCGCGACACGCGCTTTGCCTTCCGGTCGGAAAAGAAAATCCACACGTGCCCCTTTCCACCCAGGAAATGATCGGGAATAGTAATGTCCACCTCGCCATCTTCCCTTGTAGGAAGTGTAGGCGTAGACATGAACTCATCGATCTCCGGCTGGAAAAGCACGATGTACACCAAGTCATCCGCATTGGAATCCATTAGATCGTTCACATCTGTGCTCCAGTTCACCGTAAGTACACCAGCAGCTACCGTTGCAGCTACCGTACCACCACCTAACAATCGGCCTTCGCTGATGCGCACCGCAGCATAGTCCACTGAAAAATCAGGATACGTACCGACTACGGCACGGCCCATGTTTTGCTGCACAGCGACATTCATCGCCGTGGCCCGATGCGATTGGATCTGCCCATAACCCACGCGCACCATCGGGGTGAGCGGCATCAAGAAACGGGTCAATACCGCGAAACGCGCCTGCTGTACCAGTTGATCCTGCGTCATCGGTTTCGTCCGTTTTTTCGGCAGGCCTTTGATGTAGTCAATACTCTTCCAGCTGCTGCCGATAACCGATCCAGCTTTCCCGCTGAATCCTCCATTTGCTCCTCTTCTAATCGTTGCCATAATGCTAAAAAAATTAAATTGTTAAACCATCTGTAACGCCTTCTCGCATACCGGTATATGGGGCTTACGGCAACAAACATACAGCAGAAGCAGAGCATAAAACAAGGGCTGTAGGACGGTTGACAGGGTGTTGACAGCCATTTCCCGTTGGATTGACGGGGTATTGACCGGATGTGTATTCCACGGTCCATTCGAAGAGTCTTCGCCCCTCGTTCGGACATTGTTCGGAATCTATTCGGACACTGTTCGCCCATTTACCGGAGATTTACCGTGTAGCCAACGTGTAATTACCGTGCGCCGCTCGGTAAGGGCACGGTAAAATGTCCTAAAAAACACGGTCGATGGGCGAATAAAGTATAAAGAAAGGGCGAAGCAGGTATGAAAAAGAGGTTAATCCGGTAGGTTCCAGTATTCTTTTTTAAAGCGCTCCAGATCCTGCTGCCGAAAGTAGCGTTTGCCTTTGTCCATCTTGGCCACAGCGAGGTCTCCCTTGCGTTGATGGCGCGCCAGTGTACTTTCACTGATGCCAATAAATTCCATGGCATACTCCGCATCACGGTATACGGTTTCGACCGCAGTCTGGTCTGACAAGTAGTGTTTCAAGTCCGCGTATTCTTTTCGGAGCGCGGACAATATACGCATGGTCTCCGCTTCACGATGGTATAGCTGAAACTTTAATTCATGTAATAAACGGATAATACGGATCAGATAACGGCATATAGCCATTAAGGTTCTTTTCATAGTAGGTAGATCGCATACTTAAATTTCATTCATATTTCAAACGGTCAATAGCCCGTTCTACTTCACTCAAATACTTATCTCCGATCGGCACCTCCCACCATTTGGTCAATATCACTTTTTTACCATCCCTGTTGCGAATTGCATCTATCCTAACGGCATAGCGCCGATGGATCTGCACAAATTTCTGGGGAGGCACCTTGTTCAAAAATCCCAATAGGGTGCAATAATAATCTGATTCTCCGGCGTCCTGGTCGAAAACAGTCAATATATTTTCCATAATGGACACATATTGGATTTGGTTCCAATTAACTTCCTGTGGCGCATTATCCTGTACCCGTCTAAGCGTGATTACTGTCTTAGCACTTTCCTTTTCCCGTTCACGGTCATACACTTGCTTTATTGCTTTTTCCACAGCTTCTATTACTCTTTTTCTGGAAGCCATTTTTTTAATACAATCTGCGACACCATGATCAAATGCTTCCGCACCTGATATCTCTTCACCAGAACACATGATCACGGCTGGATCATGCTCCAAAAGACCTATAAATGTAAATCCGTCTGCTTCTGGCATATACAAATCCAACACGAGGATATCGATTACCCCTTTCTCGACTAGCGATCTGGCTCGCATGAGGCCACTCTCGGTCTGTACATCCAAATAAGGTAGTTTACGTAAGGTCATTTCAATATGTGCCATGGACTCCAACATATCATCAACAATCAGTACCGTATATTTTTCTTTTCTCTTTACCATAGGTTTATATGTATTTTAACATGCTATTTCGATATCCACGTAGAAAACGTGGTTCTCTTCCCACTTGTGCAGCTTAATAGGCCATGCGCCACCTGCTATGCGCTTCTCCATGAGCCAAAACCCCTTGCCGGTAGACTTTATTCTGCTACGTTGTACAGGATCGAAATAATTAGTATAACGAATGTATATCCGATTATTCTTTCTGCCAAAATCCATCCGGAATGGCCATTCTGCATTGTTTTTACCATACTTTATGGCGTTCTCTAATGGCATTATCAGTAGGCCGTGCGGGATAACTATCTCCAAATCGGCTATTCCGCCGTCGTGGGCCCATTCGTACACAAAATTCGGATCTTTATAATACGCCATCTGTAGGAGATTTTCCACTTGGTCCCATTCTTCTTGCCAATTGGTGGTTTGTTGTTGATTATCCATACTCAATTGGTAGTTCATGAGGTCGGTCAGCATAGTCAACATCTCCACGTTTTCTTTATTCTGTTTCTTTTCCCTATGAAGCGCAATGAGCACGAAATTCTCGATGAAGTGTGTGTTGAGCTGCCGGGCTTTCAAACGATCGTGCAATGTTTTTATTTCCTCATCCTGCTTAGCTTTCTGTTGTTTTGACTCTTCTGCTTCGATTGTTTTGTTTCTATATAAACGGAGAGCCAGCCTTATTATCACGGCAAAAAAAATAACTAACAACGCCGTTATCCAACGTTGCCTAAATTCTGAAATGTCGTGTACATAGTCCTCTTCCAGCATGTACTTGTCAAAATAAACGTCAATCAAAGGAAAATAACTGTATATCAATAACTCCAGCGAAGGTTCGATAGTCAACAAAAGTATTACAAAAGCTACTCCCGCAAATATTCTTTTCTTCCTCCTGCCCCAATAGACGTTCAGGACAATATAATATGCCCAATTATAATATATTGCAAATAGAAGCGCCGCCAGCAATATCTGACCACTTGGTATTGAAGCTTTTACAAACAATCCATTCGCTACACAAAAGACCAGTGCAAAAATTGGAAAAGCCCACACATTCGAACGATAGATGGTTCTAACAATTGGATTCATAACGCTAAGCTTTGGTGATGTACACTCCCAATTTACATTATAAATGTCAAAACAACAAATAAGCTATTCGGTTCTAACCGTATAATTCAGCCGATCAAAGGTCACGATTTTGTCGTTCCACATCACCGGAATAGTTGCGGATATATCATTAAAAAATTGATTATCAATTATTTTACCCAACATTCCATTTTGATGTAGATATCCCCAGCATTCCCACAAGTGCGGTTCATTTTTTATTTTCTTTTCCAAGCTGCCATATAGTTGTTGTAAACATCGACGCATATAGGTTCTCCGGTCTTCCTGAACAGCTGGCAAAATAATTTGGTGCCGTTGCAGGAACTCAATTTCGTTTATTTTATGTGGCAAGAGGGAGACAACCGGCATACCAAATACATGGCTAATAAAGGGTATTCCCTTTTTAAGCCACAATGTCCCCTCCAGAAACTGGATTGGCAACCGTTCATCTTTTTTAATGGTTTCCGAACCGGAGGCTCCGTCGGCAAAACATAGCAGGTGTTGGCCGTCTGCCATACGGGATCTAATTTTAAGCAATAATGCACGATCGTCGCTGAAGAGCAGTTCCGGCGCGTGCCCGTATGCTCCCAACTGCAGTAGAAGCTTGTCAAATAAGTTCTTTGCGTCGAGGTAGACTGCTCGATCCAAGACGACATTAAAACGGATGCCATTTTGTGCTAGTAGCACCGGCCATACCAAATGATCTCCCAAATGGAATAAGGTGATAATAGAGGGAGCTCGAAAAGATTCAAGAACTTGCGCGTCGATCTCCCTCTTGTTTAATAGCTCGTCCAGCGGCTTTTTTCGGTGATGATCTTTCCAATTGATATAAACGGTCTCATGCTGTGGCCAGTCCAGTTTGGGCAAATAGCGGTGCAGGTTTGCACTGAACAGTGCAAACGACCAAGAATTAAACGTATACATAGGGTTGTGGTTTAAGGGTAGCTATCTACACCCCCTATCTAGTAAGTGGCGTAGATAGCTTTTGATTAGTACTTTTTTAAAAGAATCATGTTATGAAAATGTATAAATAGGACATTTTTTTCCACGCTCTGGTTTTTCCTCTAAGTACGAGCTTAAATCTGACCATACTAAAACCTTACTTTGGTTCGGATCTTTTCTCCAAGCAACCTGATTGTTTTGAATCGAATTTTTCATGTCTTCATATTTTTAAATTAGTAAATAATGTTATCCTGCATTACGATTCTACCGCCCGCGGTCACAGTATCTATCGGCCTGCAAACCAAAGATGCAATAGGATGATTGTAAAATCCAAAAAAAACCTTGGAAACCCCGAAAAGCTGGATTTCGGCTTTTTAACCTTGGGATGAACCCCACCTAAATACCTCAAAATGCTCCGTTCAGCATGGCAAAAAAAAGCCGAAACCCATGAAAACGCACTATCCAAGGTTTTTTTACGAATCCGCTTTTGGGTTCCCTATATTTCGGGCGTATACCAAACCACAATGATGAGAAAAAGCTTTTTTATAGAAACCACAGCTGTGTTCGGTAAGCCTTTACCGGACGAGCAAGCTGCGGGTTTATTTCCATCGTTGCCGTTTAGTGACGGCGATACGGTATACTACCAGAAAGAAAGAAAAAGCTGTATCGCGCAAGATTTTAAAGGGCGTTTGGGCTACCTGCAGCAATTCGATTTTGTGTTCGATGAAGTTGTCAATCTCCCTGTCACTGTAAAGCAAGCTGATCTTTATGTGGTCTACCTGATGCAGGCCAGTGATAGTATCCAAATTGCTGACACTCAAAACGCACCTATTACATCTTTGAATAAACGAAGAGCGCGATTCATCTATTTACCTCGCGGGCATTACTGCCTTCACGTACCGCCGGGCACCTATCAATTATTCATATGCTATTTTGATGTCGGTATTTTTGATTCCGGAGCCGACACGGGTTTTGAGTTTCTACACCCTTTGCTGGAAGCGCACCGTGAGCAATCATCGAGACCAATGGTGAGCCGGGATTTTATGATCGGCCCGGTTACGGAAATCTATATCCAATCGTTATGCGAGAAATTGGAAAAGGCCGATGTAGACAGTCAGATTGCTATCATTTTCCAACTAAAGGAAATGATCAAGCTGGCGAAACGTAAAATTGACAGGGAACTGGGCGTCGTAACGGAAAACGAGGCTATGGTCGAGACCGCCAAAACTTTAATTGAGCTCGGCGTAGATGAAAAGGGTATCAACTACTCCTTATCCACTTTGACAGGGCTATTGCCCATAAGCGAAGCAAACTTACAGGTATTGTTTAAAAAACATTTTGATATTACCCCAAATAATTTCAAAAAAAATTATATTATTGAAAAATCTAAGAAAATGTTGACCGCCGGGGATACCGTACTCCACATAGCTGACGAGTTAGGTTTCGCACACGAGCGAAGTTTTTACCGTCTGTTTAAACGATGTACAGGTTACAGCCCCAAAACTTATTTAAGCATGCTTGACAGCAATAGTTATCTTTAAAAACACGAATAAGTCTATGAAAAAAACAATAATTCCTAACGTATCGTTTTATGAATGCACCAATATGCTACGTAACATCTATATACATTTCATGCTCCGCACAGATGAACTTGTAGAACAGTTTGCTCCAGAAGGATGGCAAAATTCACCCTATTTCCAGTTCTTGAATAAAACGATCGAAGAACATTATGATGATTACAGATACTTACAGGAAAACTGTCTTCTAATCGTGGAGAGCGACCAGGAAATTCCGGGCAAACCCGGTGATTACTACCGCAAATTGTTAGACAAAACAAATTATTCCCTTGATGAATTTATTGACCACCAAGAATGGTTTGTTGCCGAGCCCAGACAAGAATTCATGGTTATCTTCGCCTGCGCATGCTCCTTTATTACCAACCTTTCTAAATGTGACGCTTATAGTAGCAGTAGAGACCTCAGAAACCAAATGGGCGATGTAATGATAGCTATCAGCTCGACTTACGAGGAAATAGACCGAGATTTCTCAAAGGAGGAAACCTACATAAAATATGCTGTTCAGTTATTTTTTAAGCGCTATGAGGAGAACGGCTATTGTCTTCTCCCATTTTTAGAGTTATTTTTTGAAGCTTGCAAAAAAGCTGGCTGGGATTGGATGTATCTCAATAGACGGATATGTACTTATCCAAGCCTCATTGAAAGCTTAGACGTGCTTTCTAAAACTGACCCGGAAGATCATGAGAAGTATGAGATGATCTGTGCAACAGTTGATTATCACAAACAAAAATTGGGCTTCACTGACGATTATATACCTTCCAAGGAAGAAATGTTAGATCGAGAACTGGCGTTTGGTGTTCCCGAGACGGTAACCGCTTTTAAGAACGTTTACGGATACTATCCAGAAAATTATCCACCAAAATTTAGTAGAGATTAATCTTTTTCTGCATTAAAAAACATAAAATTTATGAAAACTGTCCGTATGTTTTACGAAAACGGTCAGCCACAACGGTCTTTTCATGCCGTAGTTTTGTCTTACAAGCAAACAACAAAGAACCGAATCTAGGATATACGGTTTGAAGGGCAGGTCAGCCAAAAGACTTTTCAGACTATCGCAATCGTGGTGTCCCGGCGTCGTACAAACAAGGACAAAGCATCGATAGCACTAACTAAAAATTGAAAATAAAAAAATTACGAAAATGAAAAGATTAAGTTTAAAAGTAAATTTGAAGAGTATCGTAGCTGCATTGACTATAGCCATTGCTGGTATCGGTTTGGTATTGGCGTCGATTGAGAAAGAAGTGGAGGAAACAGTTACACCGAATGTACAGGAACTCCATTGGTATTTTCATCTAGAAAATGGAGAATACATCTATCTAGGTGAAAGTGCTACACCGCCTACTAGTGAAGAGTGTACTCCCCCTACGACAGATGAAGAGATCTGCATGAAGGGGCTGAACACAAATCCCCCTGCATCAAGCGTCAATAATTCAACTCCCGCTGTACAGGAAATCAGTCGGGAACCTCTTAACAACTAGAAATAAGGTAGCAAAAGGTCGTCATACGATGACCTTTTGTTTTTTATCTAGGATTCTGCTCCATTCCATTAAATCCTATAATGAGATAAGGTATTAGGTAAGCATACCGGTTATCATTGGGAGCAAGCACAAAGTTCTGATTAGCTATATTCCTGCTAAGTGTTATACCATCACCTTCCAGGTTATACCGACGGATATCCGTCCATCTAAGTCCCCTAAAAGGCAGCTGACGCCGTCTTTCCTCTTTAATGAAATTAATCAAATCTTCTTTATTGTCCCTCACGTTATTGGGCACTCTGTATCTGCCGGACGTTGAAACGAACCTCTTACGTCTAAATTTTTCAAGCAGATCAAGAGCCTCGTCAAATTTATCGAGTCTGGCCAAACATTCTATTTTAGTGAGATAAACTTCGTCCGTTGCAATGCCTGCAAAATAATTATTCGACCCATAGAAACTTCCCTTATAACGCCATCCAGACGGACTGGCAGTTCTGTAAAAGATGTCATGCCGTAGATCATCTTGATCATAGCTTTCAAGTAGCGCTTCATCAATTTTAGCCACGAATGTATTGACAGGGCTTGTTATACCAGGTTGGGATACGAATGTGCTTTTAAAAAGCACTTCCGATTCCATAATACCGCTGTTCAGAAAGGGAAAGTTTGCTGCTGGATTTAGGTCATTATAATCTAACAGTCTATCCGAAATCGCTAAACTTGCGTCGGCTGATAAAAGGGCATTATCGTAATCCCGCATCGAGAGGAAAACTCGTGCGAGCAATGCAAATGCAGCGGCTTTTGACGGTCGCTCCTTAATAGAAACTATATCGGGTAGCATAGCCGATGCCTCTCTTAAATCGGCTATTATCTGCGCATGGGTTTCCTCAACCGTACTCCGCGTAATTACTTCCGA
Source organism: Sphingobacterium chuzhouense (assembly GCF_014692525.1). Lineage (GTDB taxonomy): Bacteria > Bacteroidota > Bacteroidia > Sphingobacteriales > Sphingobacteriaceae > Sphingobacterium > Sphingobacterium chuzhouense. The sequence goes on along the minus strand of NZ_JACNYL010000002.1, from coordinate 45,472 downwards.
GATATCTGAACTAAATCTTAAAGGAATGCCATAGCGGACCATTTCCTGCTGCCCGTAAGGATAGGCAAAGACCTGTGCCAGCTGATACAAGGCATGTGCCCTATAAAACAGGGCGGCTCCTTTAAGGTTGCCCCATTCATCTTTACCATAACTTCCCTCTTCCATCGCCTCAAGCCCATCAAGAACAACGTTGGCATAAAACACGCACCGATAGGGATTCTCCCAATCGTACAACGGCTCCGCCGTATTTGCTTCGGGGTCCCATATGTGATAACGCCGATAAGCGTCAGTCAGTCTTGTATTGTAGTGATCTTCTACAATAGAATAATCGTCCGTACCGATCTCCCCTAGCTGGGGTACAAGCCCTTGTCCATTTGGCGCGCCATTCATGATAAGATCCATATCCAATATGGCTTGAAAATCGTCTAATGTAGTCGGCACAACTAAACTTTGATTGGGCTTTGCATCTAAGAAATCAGTTTTTGAGCATGCCTGCAACAAACTTAGGCTAACGACTAAAGCTGTTATTACTATTTTATTTTTCTTCATATCTGTTTGTGTTATAGAGAAAGATTTATCCCAGCGATAAAGCTCGCCCCCTGTAGCGGGACATTGTTGAAATAAGGGTCAATTTTCCTTTCGTTACCCAGCCAAGCAAGATTTATATGCTGTACCTGTACAAAGCATCTCATCTGTCCAAAGCCTACCCCTAAAAAGCGTGAGGGTTTAATATCATAGGAAAGCAGTATATCCTCCAGCCTAATATTATCCGAACGAAGCGCAAGTACGTCGCTGTATCGGTAGAACATGCCACGACCTTCTACATCTTCGGGGTCAAAGGATGGAATCTGGGTAATTTCCTCGTCCCCGGGCTTCTGCCATCTTTTTGAAAAATCACTATGCGTATTGAAACCGGTTAATAGATTAGAACTAGCGTAGGAAAGCGCACGAAAATAACCACCGAATTTATAGCTTACATTTATCGAAAGACCGATCCCTTTATAACGGAAATCGTTTCGCAAACTCCCATACCATGGCGCCTGAACCGGGCCGTTAAATACCATCTCTTCAATTCGTGTACCGGTCGTAATATTCTGGTAATCCTTAGATACCGCACCTTCCAGATAGCCCAAAGGATCTCCGTTTTCGGGATCGAGTCCGGCCCACGGATAACTAAACAGGGAATACAATGGTTTACCTTCGATCGGCGCAATCGTTGTTCCCGACAAGTAAACCGTAGGTACATTGCCGACCGGCATCAGATATTCACGAACCCTCCCCTGCGTATAACTTAAATTCAACGTGGTATTCCAACTTATTACATTCTTCAGATTTCTTGAAGTCAATATTACGTCTACCCCCTTGCCGTTCATGGAGGCAATATTTCCAAAAAAGTGACTGACGCCTAAAGTTGGATCGACCGGCGCTTCCGCCAGTAGATCTCTACCGTTTTTATGATAATAGTCTACGGAACCGTACAAAGTACCGGACCAAAGCGAGAAATCTAGCCCGAGGTTGCTTGAGAGAACTCTTTCCCAACGTAAATTTCTATTCGGCGGGCTGTTCAGCGCACCTCCCGGCAGCCCCGAACCAGTGTAGTTAACATAGTACATTGTAGTCAACGCTGATGCGGATCGGGAAACATTTCCGTTTATCCCGTAGGTAAAGCGCAATGCGAGCCGATCGATAGAAGATTTCTCCAATGCCGGTAGCTTTCCGATTTCCCACCGGATTCCGGTAGACCAAAACGGTGCGCCCTTTGCATTCGCGGCAACCCCAAAAAGGTTCGCCTGATCTTTCCTTACACTGCCTGAAAGGAACACGCTGTTATGGTATCCAAACGTCGCGTTACCATACCATGAAAGAAAATTGTCCGTCATTTTAGATACACTACCGACCGGTGAAATACGTGCGGTAGTGCCCGTGGTCAATATGGTATAGTTTCTTACGTAATCTATCGTGGGTATAGTCGTCATTCTTTCGGGGTAGTAGCCATATAGCCTTCCTCTTTGTCCATCCTCTGTCCTACTTCTAATTTCATAACCTCCAATAGCGTCAAGACTATATTTTTCCTTCCAAGTAGCAGAATAATCCGCCTGTATACGTCCCTGATGGGATACCAGACTGGTGTTGGAATAATCGAGTATACCACCTATGGGGATTGGTCGGTTCCATTGGTTGTTCTCATAGTAAGAAAACCTGTTCACCAGCGTACGGGTAGAATAGGAATCTGCACCATTGTTGTTTGCCGTTTCGGTCTTACCGTATTGGTATTGGTAACGTGCAGCCACAGTCAATCCCGTGAAAGGTTTTACATTGATCCCCAGACCGGTCGTTATGTTGTTGTTCTTCGTCCTATTGTCCACGGTTGTGAGGTCCCGGACGGGGTTATAGGTCCAGTCCAGAAGCTCGCCACCCCCCAACGTATCAAGATATGCCTTCGGATAATCTAAATATAGATTGGCCGGATTCCCTGCATCATCTACCAGCTGGGCGTACGGATAAATTCCTCCTATAGCATATCCCGGATTATCACCGGATCTATTCTCCGAGCGGGTGAACTGGAGTGTATGTTGGATATCCAAGAAAGGCGCTATTTTAAACGTGTTGTTACTCCTTAACGTGAATCGATTCTGGTTCGTTCCTCGAAGCGTTGCGGCCTGGTCATAATAGCCTGCCGAAAACATATAATTAAGGTTGTCCGTGCTACCGGATAACCCTACATGATATTGTTGCCGAGGAGCAGATCGATATAGATACTTTGCCATATCCTTACGAACATCGTGCTCTTTGAATGCCTCAATCTGTCCGTCAATGGCATGATCATCCGGATTTCCCCGTTGCTTAAAAAGTAATTCCAAAACAGGCGTAATGCCCCGGCCATAATATGGCCCCTCCAAAAGATTATCGTAACCACCTTCGGCAAACCGTTGCTTTTCAAAGTCGATCATTTCCGACGCAGTTATCCAGTCGATATGTTGCAGGTCAGGCCGGGATTCCAATGCGATATCCGTTTTGAACTCTATCTTTGTCCGACTCCCCCGTCCTTCCTTGGTTTTGACCACGATGACTCCATTCGCTGCCCTTGCTCCCCATATACTCGCCGCAGCAGCGTCCTTTAATACCGTCACCGATGCTACATCGTTCGGATTTATATCATGTAATTCCCCCTCATAGGGAAAGTCATCCAACACGATCAACGGCTGAGCTTCAGCCGTAAAGGTGCTACGTCCCCGTATCAGAAAAGGATCGGTTTCGGCAGCAACTCCTTTATTGAACTGTAATCCAGGCGTAAGCCCCTCTATTCGGGAAAGAAAATCGGCGCCTGTTGTCCTGTTCAGAAGGTCTTCCGATATAATATCTACCGCTCCCGTAATCTGCTCTTTTTTCAGACTCTGGAAGCCGGTGTGAACGATCTCCACATCCTCTAGTACATTGTTTTCTTTGGGGAGTCTAACGATACCATTTTCTGGAAAATCAGTCGTCGCCATTCTTATTTCCCCATAACCGATCGCCCTAAAAGAGAGCGTGTCCGTGGGCTGTGCAACTATTTCAAACTTACCTTCCCTATCGACAATCCATTGTGTTCCATATACGACACTACGTATGGAAGCGTTACCGATCGGTGAGTCATTATCATCCAGCAGCCTGCCTGATAACGTTGTCTGCGCATAACAAAAAACAGGAAACAGCAGTAAGGTTCCCATAATTTTTAAGATCCTTTCTTTCATATTATTCGTTAGTTTGTTTTATAACCAGCATAGGAATAGATTGAATGTCATCCACTAATCTCAGTCCGTTCATCCTCATTACTTCTACTAATTTTTGTTCGTCATTTACTAACTCGTTCAATGAAAACATCGTATGGATGATTGTGGCATCGGCTTCTTCGGTCGTATATATCGGTAGTTCTTTGAACCAATTGTTCGAATCGTTTAATCCGTTTATAAGGTTTGCCAGTTTAATTGTATTTGTTGTCATGGAGTATGGAACACTCTTTATTGATACATCTCGCACGATGCTTTTTACGGAAACTTGTCGTTCCTCCATATGGCCGGACAGACCAAAAGCCTGCTCCATCTCAGAGGTAAGCAACTTTATACAATTTGAATCCGGAGTTTCTTTAGGTACTCGCAGTTGATAGGAAAACCAGAAGTTCAACAGATCTTCGGCTTTACTATCCATCTCCGCAGGTTCCATTTCAGGGATTATTCTATTTGGAGTAATTGTATATTTCCACTTATATACATCCAAGATTCTGCTGTTATTGAGGAACAGGATCTTATCATCACCATCATATGCATATCCTCTCCGGCTTCCTATACCCTTAATACGTCCCGTGAGCGTTGACTGATGGTACACAGGCGCATCGACTCTCTCTGCGTAGATCTCCAACGGTTTTAACTTATCAAAGTCGAGCATTTCAAACTTCGCCTCCATTGCCGGCAGTTCACCTCTGATTGTCGCCCTGATGTGTTCTTCCGTACTTTGGGAAGCATTGCTGATATGTACGATGCTATCACCTTGTAACCATATTTGGTGCGGTATGCTCCGATGCGGGAAAATAGCGTTCAGCAAGGTATCGTTATAGATCGAGAAAGGCTTCAGTTCCCGATGGGCCAGCCGCTTTGCTATTGTTTCGGTATTCTCGCGTGTAACCGGTATGAGCTTAAAATCTGCAGCGAGCTTTTTCTCTATGTTTTCCAACTTGACGAGCGAAGCGATACAAGGCGCGCACCATGTCGCCCAAAAATCCAGAATAATGAGCTTTTTATCTCGGTAGTCGTTTAGGGTAATTGTATCTTTTCCATTAGGATGGTTAACGACCTGTAAAGGTAGGTTCCAAAGCTGTTCGGGGATGGTATCCCCTATTTCCAATGGCTTAATCTCGGTTTGCCTTTCGGCAGTCCCGAGATGATCTCGGGACTGCGTCCGGGCTTCTGATAGATTAAACAACATGAAACAAAGTAGTCCATAAGAAAAGACTACTTTGTTCTTCGTTGCCTTAAAAAACAAACTCTTCAACGAAACACAAATCATTCCCATAACAATGGAGATTGATCTGTTCTCTGTCGCTTGATAGAATAAGTGTGAAAATTTTATCAATAGGTTCAAGAACGTCTCCTTATACATAGACGCTTGCTTTTCCCATAAGGTTGCATAAATACTTTTATGACTATTGCTATTGTTCATAATTTAACGGTTTAGTTTTTGCTCCAAATAGTGCAGTCCAAGTATAGTATACGGGATATCCGAAAAAGAACCTTCCTCTCCATTCTCTTCTCGTGTTTCCTCTACAGGAATTTTTATATCGTCGAGATTTATCTTTTCCCGATGGGCAACGTAATAAGCCATGAGCAACGTCATCAGATCTTGAGAAAACTGTTTCATCTCTTCTATGGTAAGCTGCTCTTGGAGTACGGTTTCGCCTTTGTAGAACAGAAAAAGATTGAGGACATGGAGACGGCTATTGTTGGCTCCGTATTTCTCCCAGAAATCTTGGATTTTTTTCTGAGGATCATAGTTTTCAGCGATTATCTCGCACGCACTTTGGAGTAATGGCAGATATCTAAAGTCCATTAATACTCTCCTTTCTCCTCTTTAGCGGCCAGCGTCGGCGTTTCATATTCAGTTTTTCGACAAATCGCGATTTCGCGTTGGCTAAGGGCAGTTCCCTCCCACCCTGGTAAAAATTGTTCATTTTTCGAGGTTTTAAGGGTGTGGTCCAGAGGTTCTGCTTTTTTCTTTCTTCGCTATATCTCCTTTGTGGCTAAACCTAGTTTAGACCACACACAGTTAGTAAAATGTTTTTAGAAATGATGCGAACGATACGAAGTTTCATATTGGTTTTATGATTCGGTTTTGCACTGTCGCATCTTTAGAAAAGCCATAGTGGCTGTTTGCACCCACCTAGTCGGGCGGAGAAATTAAGTTTTTGTAAAGTTTTTTTCTTCCGGTTTTCATTGCTCGTTACTTATATAACGAGTCCTGATGGTTAGCAGCTTCTTTTGATACATGTGGGCCTGCACACCGTGGCTACTTTTCAGTTCTCACGCCTTACGTAACACGGATTTACAGCAGGCCCACATCTACCATACGCGTACAAATATACACATAACAGTGAAGATGTGGGTGTTTATACTGCTGCCCTGCGTTACGGCGTGAGAATGTAGCCGCAAGACTCTAAGTTTAACACCTTTTCTACAGAAAACTAATATTGTTTTCTAGACAAATCAAAGATACGTATTCCATATCTAAAAATCAAATTATTTAAGACACTTATGATAAAAGAAACTAATCCCGTCATTTAAAATATGGAAAAGAAGACATGGTATTTATCACCTATTGAACTCTTTATTATAACTACAATAAGATCTATACGACTAGAACTAGGCATAACTGGTGAGGAGATGTCCACTTTTCTCAAAAAAAACCCAAAATATATTGGGCATATAGAAAGCAATGCTCACAACGGTAAATACAATGATGAGGTTTTGAGCAACGTAGCAATATACATAACAGAAAAAGCCAAAGAAAAAGAAAAAGAACTCATTGATAATAATGATAACACTGTTATAAAAACAGAATATACTATTCACGACTTTTATCCTGTTGAAATACTTAGTGACGAAAAAATAATAAAAAAGATCGACCCGATTCCAACTGGATCAGGTCCCACGGGCACAATTAACGCATTAATTGAGGCGACAAATTTCTTTAAAAAAGCTAAAACGTTAGCCGAAATCGTGGCCAAAGCAAACAAAGTACAAGACCAAAACTGGGAGGCTAGCAATTTCACACAAGTATTAGAAAATGCTGTCAAAAGCAAAAACAAACGCTTGGAGGTAATCCTTAATGATAGCGGCTTAAATACCTACATCCTACCAAAAAAGCAGAAGAAGGTTTAGTATATTTGTAATCAACAGCAATTGGTTGACCGATAATATGCAAGCCCATTTAGAGTTTAAAGAAATACAGATAACAGCAATGCCACAAATAGAGGTTGAGAAAATGCTCAATGTGCTTGTGCTGAGAAAGCGAAAGCGTTACAGCCAGTTTGAATTATCGTTTCTCATGGGGCAACGTGATTTTTACGTCCGTGATGTAGAGGATCTAGCCCATACCTTGATTTATACAATCCCTTTTAATAATATATTCCGGCAGATTTTTAACTGCGGTATCCAAGCCATCGTTCCAGACGTTAATCAAAAGCCTAGCTATAAGATTCGCATCTCAGAGGCTACTGATGAAAATGACGCTGTCTCTTACCATGCAGAAAGACAGTTCGAGGATGGCACCATTGAATTTATAGCTACTTTCGGCACCGAAGAAAAGGATTGGCAACTCGAATTTGCAGAACCTACTTATGTAGTGTCAGAAGAAAGAGTACAGGATTGGGTGCTGGACAAGATTGAATCCGATTACTTTGATGTCGCAAAAAATGCTTTGCAAATTTTCAATGATTGCACGGCAGAATTGACCGGAGCAGTACGGCCGTTGTTTTTGGTGAATGCGCTTAAAGCTTGCAATGGCACAAAAGGGCTTCCGAAGCTTAATAAGAAGAAGGATAGGAATGGGAGGTTTGTTTATATCAAAGAAAAAATCAAATTATGAATTTGAAGTGGAGTTTTATAGTTAGGGGGGCTTACTCATATTTATACGACCTCTCGCATCATCTTGATTCTGCAGACATCGTCATTTATGAAGATGGAGAAGAGGGAATTGATTTAACACAATACTTTTCTTCGGTACACCTAAATCACTTGACAAACCCAGAAGATATATATTCAAAAGCCTACCAAATCTGTTCATTTTTAAATGGAGCTGAGTTTTTAATGTATGAGAATAAGGCGGATGCTGGGTATATAAGACTGGAACGACTGATTAATATTGACCAAAATAAAGTTGTGCATTATAATCCTCACCAACCCATTGAACGAGTAGATATTGACTTTAAAATAAATCAAATATCAAAGCAAACTAATAATAACCATATAGTTGCTGAGATCATGAGAGCAGCTAAGTCAGATATCTTTATACAGACCATACTGTTCATGTGTGCGCACGAAATGAACTTCCGTACAATATATCAAACACTTGACGAGGTGAAAAATTTTCTTAAAGCAAAAGGAACTAACCTTAATGAGTTGGGGTTTTCAGATAAGGTGCTTAAATCGCTCACACATACCGCGAATAACTATGAAACATTAGGTTTAGCTGCTCGCCATGGTAATATGGGACATGAGGCTCCTAAAACGCCTATGACCATATCTGAAGCTCAGAGCTTAATAACACAAATCACTAGAACGACATTCGAACAGTCTTTCGACTTTAATTTACCATTCGTAAAGAAATCAAATTTTGATATATCTGAAATTAGATGGTAGTACAGTACGGCAATTGGAGATGGTTATCTTTGGCTGAAGTTACAGATAAAGTACATTTACGCGGTTCGATATTTAGATCGCGTTTTATATACCTTGCAATAAAAGAACATATCTGGATTTCTCATAGAAGGACAATAGTCAAAATTCTAGGGTGGTTTATGGGAGAAGAGGACAACACTAAATTAGTGTTTACGAATAATATCCAAAGTGGCATGGATTAATCGAAATCAATAGTATCCACAATGAAATATCGAAGAATTTGCATTTCCTAAACCGTACAATTTTTATATTTGAAGTAAAGATAAATTTTTGCCATGTATGAACCTCACGAATCACTTTTTGATGTGCCAGATGACACGATCATTTGGAAATATTTAGATCTTTTTAAATATTTAGATTTAATCGCAAATAAGCAGCTATTCATGTTAAGATGCGATTGCTTCGCGGATAAATATGAAGGAATGGCACCTAGCTATGAAACGATATCTCGACTTCTTCACCCTGATGAGTATCCGCAGAAAAATAAAATAGTATTAGGACTCCTGAGTGCATATGAAGAACAAAGAAAGAGCAGTTACGTTAATTGCTGGCACATTAATAACTTCGAGTCTTCAATAATGTGGGATGCTTACTCGAATAAAAATGGAGGACTTGCCATCAAAACCACAGCGGGTCATCTAAAGCACTCTATCTTAGACCAAAGAAAAATATATCTTTCAGAGGTTATCTATGGAAGAGATAAGTTAGGGATAGGAAACCTCATGTATCCATTAATCGTTAAGCGTGAAGAATTTGCAGACGAGCGGGAATGTAGGATTTTTATATCTCCTGTGTCTACCGCTATTAATCAACCAGAAGAGGTACTGGCTGCTCTTCCCAAGGCTACGAAAATAAGTGTTGACATAGATGTTTTGATTCAAGAAGCTATTTTTCATCCACTAGCCGAGGACTGGGTTTGCGAGAGCATTACCAATGTTATTTCGCATGTAAACGCAAACTTTATTCCGCGAAAGTCGACATTGTATAGTAGAAGTGAATAATAATGACGTCCAATTAGCTTTCGAATACTATAGTTCGGAGTATGCAAAAATATATGATTTATTGTTTCCGGTCAGCGACCCTAGTAGATAGAAGTTGGCAGAATCCAGAACTCTGGAGTATTTATCGACTTATAAGAGTACTCAAATAATGCAATATACGACACTATTCACGAAATATATATCTGTAGTGTTGTGATAAATTTTATCTAAAAAATGTCCAGAAACAAACTAGTAGAGCTACGTAAGGCGATTAGATCAAATATTAAAACCGTCATAGACTATATTTCTTTAAATCATATTTTCAGAGGTAATAACATATCAACTTACGTCCCAGCCACGACGATTTGCATGTTTTGTGGCAGCTGTTCAAATAACATAACAAAGGAACATGTTATCCCTCGCTGGATATTCGAAAAAGATCCACATAAGTTCTTTGACATTACATTGAACGGGCAAAGCCAAACATATAATAAAACGACTGTCCCTGCTTGTCAACGGTGCAATGGCGAACTTCTAAGTTCGTTGGAGTGCTATGTAAAAGAGTTATTTCGAACAGTGGATCTTGACAACAATCGTTTTTCTGTCGACGAACTTCAAAATCTGATTAGGTGGCTCGAGATAATCGACTACAAATTTCAGATCGTTAACATAACAAAGAAATTTTTGAGTCCAAAAAATGGACAACATATTCCCTATCTAAAAGATTTCCCTCTATATATGCTTTTGCCAAATAGAAATTACTCGCCGAGTCAGGTAAAATCTAATATTAGGCAAGCTTTAAGAAGAATAAGTATCAAAAATAAACAAAGGCATTTAAATTCGTTGGTCGTTTTTAAGACATCAAATAAAGGTTTTCACTTTTTTCACACGATCAATGATTTTATATTTCTAGAGCTTCCTCAGTATGGCATTGCACTCTTTTACTTTTACATGAAAACATTCGAGGACGAAAACGATTGCCATAAAGAAGCAATGAAAATAATTGATGAGGTATATTGAGGGAAAATTTAGTTTTAAATGTGATGCATTCAATATGGTGAATATGCAACCAAAAATGAAAAATATTATGACAGTATATTTATGAAATTAATTTTTAATAACGATGGAAATATTTGAACCAAATAACTTCTATAACTTAGCAGAACTATTGACCAACGTTTTAACGGGATTGATTGCTGTAACCGGATTAATTATAGCCTTTAAAACATTTATACTTGCGAGAGAAGCAAAGGAGGAGTGGAAAAAGCAAAAAAACTTCGAGATAGATATAGACGGGTATGCGTATACACTTGACGCCTTAAAACTTCTAGAAGATTTAAGGCAAGATCAATATAATCCCGAAGTTGTTAAGGAACATAGTCAAGATATATTAAATGATATTTTTGAAAAAGGCGATTACGAAACATACAATTCATATATAAAACTCTATTCGTATAGTCACTACTATCAAGGAATGAAAAGTAGCATTTTCGAGATCCGAAAAAAAGCTCTAGTTATACTTAACATTTCCCATGACAAAGAGCTGGTGGATTTCTATGATACAATTTTAACTTTAGAAGCTTCACTCTTTTCAATCCATCACAATTACCATGTATATAGGCTTAATACCTTCATTGACCGTTATCAATACAAAAAAATAGTGAAAGAATCCTATGCGCAAAACATATATTTCAATTCGCTAAGAAATCAAACACCACCAAGTGAAGTAAGTGATGGAGATTTATATACCCAACTTTATCACAAATTTTTCTCACTACAGCAAGAAGACTGGCTAGAGCCGTTAAGAGCTAAACATGTATCATTTTACTTTCAGAAACGAGTAAAACAAATGTGAGCACAGGCTACTCCTTCAATAAAACATTTTAGAATGTTGGTTAGTACAAGTAAATTCAACTACATATTAGCATGAGAAGGACGTCTGAAATGTAGCTACGTTCATTTTGATTTCGTATTTTATTACTTATTTCCAAATAGAGGATTGGAAACGCAAAAGACAGAATAGCAATATATCTAGTGAGTTATTGATTTGTAGTGAAATTTTTAATAGCTTTAAAATTATACCATATTAACATGAATACAACGAAAAAACTTCTCAAAAAAATACAAAGCGTGCAGGAAAATAAATTAACTAGAGACGTAATAATCCCTCTTTTGGAAACGCTTGGATATAAAAAAGTTGAATTTAATGGTGGTGTATATGAAGAAGGAAAAGACATAATCATGTGGGACGAGGATCGCTTTGGGGAAATTAAGGTATCAGTTGCCCAAGTGAAACACTTTAAATTATCAAGCAAGGCATCGGGAAATGACAGTTTGCAAACTGTAGTCAACCAGCTTGAAAACTGTATTAAAAAGCCTATTTTAAACGTTAATAAAAAAACATATCGCCCATCTGAGATAATATTGATCTCAACCTATCCAATATCGACCAACACTCTTAGGACGCGATTTAGTGAGCATGTTTCTTTAAAAGACCATAGTATAATTATCATTGATGGCTATAAACTATGTAGTCAAATAATAAAAAATCGGCAAGATATTGTAAATGATCTACTGGGAATTGAGACGAATATCCCCGCGAAAATCTTAGCTACTTTAAATAATAAGATCTTGCTAAAAGCATTAGGATATAACAATAAGATATCTATTAAGTCCATATATACTGATATTAATTTTAATTTAGGAAAGCGAGTCCCCAGAATATTACTAGTAGAAAAATACGATCCAATAAGCCACAAGTACGATATAACCTTAGAAAAATGGTTAGAATTCAAGAGGTTATGTAAATCTATAACGAAAGAATATCAAGTAAATTTCTTAAACAAACCAGTCAGCGAGATTGATTCCGCTTCTGATTTGACCACATATAACAAATGGCGGGATAGCATTCAAGCTATTGAAATCTACCGTGATAAAAAAATGAAAAAATTAAATGTGGCAAAAGATGAGTTGCAAAGAAAAGAGCAGGAATTACAAAAAATAGAGCGTAAAAGGCGAAATTATGGCGTAGATGATATTCTCTTCTTAGACGCTTCCGAACTTGTAGATGAAGCTAAGTCAACTGTTTCTGTTTTGGAAAAAGAACTGTTGTTAGCGAACAAAAAGCTAGATGATACAAGGATTGCCAAACCGTCAGTTTTATACACAATAACAATAGATGGAAAAAAAATATCCCAACAAATTATCGAAAAGCGTAAATGGATACTCACAGAAATAGATAGAATTAACAATGAACCAGTTGTTGATACTATAAAGTTAAAAACCTTCATAAAAAAGGCCGGAATTCTAATTTCTACTACTGAGTTATTATTCAAAAATCCCCTCATTGCTAACTGTCTTAAAACCGAAGAAATGGCTTTTACAGAAGCAAAGAATGAGACACCCAGAATTTCAATAGACGTCCACAATGTCTTCGACACCGGTTTAAATTTTATTGTCATGGGTGATGCTGGAGCTGGAAAAACAACAACTCTTCAAATGTATGCAATTAATGTATCCCAAAAAGACGATAAAATGCCGATTTGGATTTCTCTGTCAAGATTGATACAATATGTCATCGAAGAGCAGGGAGATAATAGGCCTTTAGATCTTACACAAAGTGTTAAAATCTATTTAAACAAACTTGGGATAACCATCAATAAAGACGATCTCGCAGAAATGTTTAAATCAACAAAAACGGTTTTGTTATTAGATGGTTTAGATGAAGCTATTAAACCCGGTCCTTGGCTTGTTACAGAAATACAAAGCTTCGTAAAACAATATCGATCAAAAGTCCAAGTTATCCTATCTTCCCGCCTGTCTACAAAAGAATTTTCTCTTCAAGAATTCTTTCCAATAACCTTAATGCCTTTTACACAGGGACAGAGGGACCATTTTATAAAGCAGTGGTTTGATGAATCAAAAAATGACACTATTTATCAAAGAGTTACACAACATTTGATGGAGAATAATGAAGTAGCAGAAATTGTAAGAAATCCACTTCTAACAACCACACTATGTGTGCTTGCTGAAAACAACTTGCCTCTACCTAGGACAGAAATCAACTTGTACAACAATAGAATTAATCTGCTCACAGGCTATTATGACAACGTAAAAAACATCACATCCCGGACTACCATTACCCCCCAAAATTTGGAAACGCTTGCCTCCAAGTTAGCCTTTTTCCTACATTCAAATAGTACAAGAGAAAGCGATATCGAAAACCTAACTGAATATGCGATAAAGGCGATGAAAAATCATCTAGGTAAAGAACAATCTACGATTGCACTCCAAGAACTCATAGATCCTTGTAATATACTTATCCCAATGAGTAAAACAGGACAATATGGTTTTGGTCATTTAAGATACCAGGAACATCTAGCGGCAAAAGAAATTTTAAATAACAGAAGTATAAAGATACCAGCGTTAATGCGAAATCTTTGGTGGAAGGGGGTATTTATAATATTTTCCAAACTTAATGATAATATTGAATGGCTAATAAAAGATTTGGGAAAAGAAGACTTGGTAAATAAAAATCAGGAGGTGCTTCTTGAAATGATTAACGCACGACCAAAGTACGAGCATCAGCCATTAGAAGCATTTCTTCAGAAATACATTATCGCGGAAACAGATCGGATATAATAACCTATTTGTGTATGAAAGAGTTCATTATTAACTTTATTGAAAACTAAAGCGAGAAGCCCAAGATAAATACGCAGATATGGCAAGATCTGCTGCCACAAGAAAAAGAAGCCTTAGCTACTACATAAGCTAACGCTTTTTATTTATGCTTCGGCTTCCAGATCTTGGTCAAGATCGGCCATCGAATTATTGATCACGTCTAATTTATTACTGGCTTGTAATTCGTCGTAAAGTCTTGATTATTTTTGATCTTTGGTTCATCTGCTGTCTATTGGATTGCTACTGCATAATTTAGCTAGTGATCCGATAAATTGCTTTTCACAGCTGGATAAAAGACAAATTTTACGGTTCCTTGCCATCCTCCTCATCTTTCGGTTCGCTGTCAGATTTGATATTGCGCGATGTTAATCGGCCTTTGATAATGGCATCAATATCCGGCTTCCAGTCTCCAAGTGGAACGTCCGTTAATTCTTCATCCGGGATACTTAGCAATACATCGGCTATCATTTCCTGAAACTCTTCTCGCTTATAAAGAACCGAAGCAATCGTGTGGTCAATCTCTTCCTCGGCAGTTAATGTGCCCATTATTTTTTTCCGGATCAGCTTTCGAACATATTTTTTCTTCTGAATCATAACCTATAAGTTTTATATCTATGTAATTCTATCGCTCAATAATAGCTCTTATCTCCTCTGCAAAAGCTTTATCAATATCGAAAATATTGGAATCGTCCTCCCGGCAGCGCTGAAGCTTCTCAATAACATCATCTCCCCTAAGATTTCTCCGCATGTTCCGGTCCAGCTCTGGATCAATCTCTATCTGTAGTGCTTCTAGATCAACAGATCGTATCTGCGAAACATGTATATAGACACTTTCATTCAACGGAAAAAATCTTTTCTTTCTTAAACTGGGCCGCAGGCTGCCATCATCCAAAACAGGAACGTCGATACCTATCTTCATTATCGCATAATCCCATTGATCGTTAAAGACGTAGATCACGGCCGTTAAATCTTCCTGCGACTTCGCTTGCTGTGGAAAGCCGGCCGCATGCCGCTTCTTGGTAATCTCTGCTAGTTCCAGTCCCCGTTTTTGAATAGCTTCCCTGTCTAGATGCTTCTTCCTAGGGGTAGCTTTGTTTTTGTTGTTTCTTTTGAAAAAATTGAACATCATTGTTTTGTTTATTTAATCTTCCCACTCTTCACTCCGTACCTTAAAATTTTCATGCAGATAAGACAGTTCATCGGTCAAGTATTTCTCGATATGTCCCCGAATCTCATTGAAATCATAGTCGTCGAAAGAATATGTTTGTAGCAGGGTGTTCTCGTCATTTTCGTGGTCTCCGAAACGCAAGACCTCGCGACACTCATTATTAAGTGATAGTGCAAATGAATTACTCGATATGGACGTGACAAAAAACAGATAGCGCGGGCAGTCGAAGATATTCGAGTCAACCTTCGATTTGGCATCTACCGCAAGGGCGGCAAAAGCTGGAATTTCATCATCGTCGAGAATATAAAAGTGCTCATGTTGATCATGCGTATCTAGTATGATTTCCAGATATGGCGAAGAAAATGCCGGTTTGATTTCCGTGAAAAGGTGCCGAAGATCTTTTAATATCGTTTCTTTAAATTTTTTGGCTACATCTTCCTTGCGTTTAGCTTGTTCTTCTTCTTTCTTTCGCTCCTGTTCTTTCTTCTGTGCAATCGCATGATGTTGTTCATCACATTTGGCGGTGAAGGCCTGCACTTTTTCTGAAATTTTTTGTTTCAAATCGGTATTGCTCATAGCATAGGGTTTTATTGTTTTATAAATTTACGGTTATTATATCTGCTTAAGGAATTCTCGTCTCAGCGTTTCCATTTTGTTAAACTGACTAGTGGAAACTTCTGCAAATTTCCCGGAGACGATATCCAGCAGCATATTTTTCTCTTTTGCGTAGATGGGCAGCCATATGGGTTTTTCAGCAGTGTGTTGCTTATCGGGAACAATTTTATCGAATAATCTGGGAATACATTCCCACTGCAGGATTTCCTCCGCAGAGAGTTCTTCTAGCATTTGGTAACAGTATTGCATAGCGGCAGAATATTGCTCCCGGTTGTTTACGAATAGGTCTCCCCCGCTCCGTACCGTCAGTTTGTCGCCTTCCGCTGTAAGAACAACCGGACGGATGGGCACACCGCTCAATTGACTTAGTATGGCCATTCCCATGCGTACATCCAAATGTTTGTTATGCAGTTGGACGTGTGTCCATCCTTTCTCTCCACTTCCTCCCTCCTCCCCATCGACATAGCAGATAACGTGGTAGCCTCTTTTCAACAGTTGCTTTAGCTGTATAAGGGATTTTGAGCCGCTGGACTTTACAAACTGTAGTTCGCTTGCATTCGGTTCCCTCCCGAAACTTCTTTTGAACTGCTGCATATACATGGGATATTGCTCTTCGAACACGTCGTCTTTAAGCAAGATCGCAATACCATATCCTAGCCGAGTAAGTGCTCGCGCCATGATCGCATAAGGGCCGATATGGAAGCATGCCCATATCCGGGGACCATCCACCTTGGGTAGCTGTTCTTCCAATTGTGGTAGGAAGGTATTGTCGTGTTTGAAATGTTCCTGTTGAAGATAGCGTTGGTGAATGTGTACCAGCGGTAGTATGGATTCGTAGCTATCGACTAATTTCCAGTAGTACAGCATGGAAGCTAGTTTGACACTCTGGTTCCAGAAGATATGGTCATCTTTTGCCGCAGGTGTTGCCGGTAAAATATTTGGAGTGCTGTTCATATTTGATTTCAGTTAGTAAAAGGGTGTCCGGATCACCCTTGATCTAGAATTAGCTTGATTTAAACGTAGTAAAAATTACATTTTCGATCGCTGCCGATCAGTAGATCCAGACCTTTTCTCGCATCTAGTATGTTTGTGGCTATTTGAACTACGTGCTGGATTTCATGAATAAATTGTTCCATCTTCAATTTATGTATTTTGGTTTATAAAAAGCGCCTATCGATCCTGGATAGATTGCTGTGTGATCACGCAGCAAATATGCTACATGTGAATGGGGAATTCCAAAAAAAATGTTGAACAGTAAAAAAACAGCAGTTTCGTCCCGACAAAAAAAGGCTGAACGGAAGAAAAGTGGGGGTTTGGGCGGAAATTAGTTCAATTTTATAAGGGAGCGGATCGTAATAAACAGCAATTTGATGAACCTATTTATATAGCGTCCGAAGAACGGTAGTATAAAAAGAAACAACGAAAAGTAAAACTACTAAGGTCAACCTTAACAATATTTTTAGCTCAAACTGACATACATTAATTGGACGGATCGATTTTTTCAGACACTATTGTTAGTCGATGACTCACTATCATGTAACGAAGAAACTATTAAATTCATCAAAGATTCGGCATCTACATCAAGGCCAGTCAAACCTACCAGTATATAGGGATTCCCGTTGCCGTCTTTTTTAATATACAGCTTTCTTATCGGCTTAAAGATTCCTGATAAATCGGCTTCTTTTGATAGGGTAAATTGCAACGCTCGACATCTCGCATTCGGATAGGACAGAGTTACACTCTTAATATCAAGATAGCGGAAGAAATGTGTCCCCCAAAAAAACTTTACCCTAACTCCTTCGGGCAAAATTTTAATTACCCAACCAGAAAACAATCTCGAAATAAGCAGAAATAACAATACGATTGCATAAGTTAAAATCAGTAACCAAATAAAAAATGTCACTTCAATCGGTTTTGAAAGCAAAAAGTAATCCTCAACAAAGTTTATAAATGGAAAATACATGAAGAACCATATAAGTATTATTCGTAATACCAGCGCATTTTTTTCTTTCTTTGAAGTGTGAATAGTTTTAATATTTGCTTCCATTTTCGCCTACCAACAAATATTTAAAGTATATTCTCTAGTATAAACTCCTCTAACTGCGCTGATCTCATATCTACCCGCTGAATGAACCGCTCGCTGTTTAGCAAATATGATGATGGATATTTGTATATATTATATTTGTTTACTTCCGTTTCAGCATCTTGAAGTTTAATCATCGTCCAATTTATGTTATGCTTATTCAGCACCGCGTCGAGATCGGTTCTTACATCGCAGATTCCTACAAATTCTACCTTATCCTTATATTTGTTCGCAATGCGTGTTAGATTTGGTAAATCTTGTAAACACGGGCCACATGTCGTACTCCAAAAGTAAATAAAAATCAGTTTGTCCTTATCCACACTATCCAACGTCCACATGTCTCCGTTTAATACATCTCGTCCAGATATTGCAGGAGCTAAAAACCCTGCTTGATCGGAAGCTTGATGGATATTACAATTTTCTTTTACGGTCTTGATGGTATCAGTCAACATAGCTGTGCCTTCGATCTCTATAAATTTCCCGTCATATAAAATGCGGGATAGTTTGAACGTATCCTCTCCCAAATTAAAATATTGTCCTTTTAAAACTCTCTTCTCTGGAGGTAACGCCGAAAAATAAGGTATAGCAGGCACAACGAAAGCACCTCTGTTGCCGATATTCTTACAGAAATAATATGTATTGTTTTTATATTTAAAAGTTGATAGATAAAATTGCGGGAAAGAAAAAAAGACGTTGTTATTAATCTCCGATACGGAAATAATTAAGGTGTCGTTATGAACTTTGCCGTCGTACCAGTATTGATAAAAAACATAGTCTGGATTATTTGGCACCGAGGATGAAGTATTTCTTCCAACAACAGGCCTCACCACATCATCGCCAAAATCGTTATTCTGATTTCTATCGATTATATAATGCATTCCCAGACTATCTCTCCCTATCACAATATTAATCCCGCAAGCCAGAGGTTCTTCTGCGTAATTCACCGAGTCTTTTAAGTCGATGTCCTCCGTTTCAAGCAGTTTGGCTAGACTTGAGCTCATAGTATCCAATAGATGTGCTGATTGGTAGATTAACTGCTTTGGATTTAATTCATAGTAATATTCTCGAACATCGTTCCAGTTTTCGGGAATATTTTTAGCAGAGGGATACAATTCTCTTCGTTCACTATCTCGTTTTTCACTGATGCCGAATGAAGTCTTTCCGTGAGGACCATAACCGTCAATTTTTTGTAATTCGATAATAGTCTTCTCTTGAGAAAACAGCAATGTTAAGTTAAAAATGGTATAAATTAAAAGGACTATCTTCTTCATTCTCAAAAGTTCAAGTTGGTGTTAATAGCTTATAACGGTATAATATACAACAATAATAAGAATTATTTCCTTTACTCATTTATTATGAGGCATTTTTGGTTTCAAGCATATTCCTCCGAAATACCTCTCCACATCATAACTGTTTTCCATTCGTCAAAGATATTTGCGCTCCATTTTGGAGTATAGAGGTCATAATGTGCGAACCAAAGCAAGAGATCACGTATAATGACCGGATAGATGACATTCGTATCCAGTACAGCCGTAAATCTTACACTATGAATCATAGAGCCCAAGATCTTCGTCAAGATTCTTCATATCGATCAAGTGGCTTTTCTGCTCAGCTTTCATCTGCTTTTTGTATTCTACCACATCTTCGAAAACTATTCTGCGGTGCTTTCCTACTTTTGTATATTGAATCTTGCCTTCTTCAAGTAGCTTAACTAAATGAGGGCGGGAACAGCCAAGCATTTCAGCAGCCTTTTGCGTGGTCACCTCCGTAGCGAGCGGCACAATCGAGATCGGCTTACCCTCGGACATAGCTTTCAGAATACCGCCAAATAGCTTAAGCGCCCGTAGTGGCACCACTATTTTGTCTTTAGTCTCTTCTATTTCAATTTCAGTCTTTTCTGCACTTAGCTGTTCAATAACAGATGCCAATGAATCGTATGATTCCATGGCAACTTTCTGTTCTGCTTTTGAAGGCCTGTTAATTCTATCCAAGGTTTCCATGTCTATCGTATTTCTATTACAATACAAAAATAAACGAAATATTCGAAATAAACGAAAAAAATGTTTTATTGATAACATTACTTCAGTAACCTTATCGCTCAATAATTGCCCTTATCTCATCTACACAAACCTCATCTATATAGAAAATATTGGAATCCTCCTTCCGACAGCGCTGAAGCTTCTCAATAACATCATCTCCCCTAAGATTTCTCCGCATGTTCCGATCCAGTTCTGGATCAATCTCTATCTGTAGTGCTTCTAGATCGACAGATCGTATCTGCGAAACATGTATATAGACACTTTCATTCAACGGAAGAAATCCTTTCTTTAGGTTCATTTTACTTTTCACCCGCCGTATGGTTTTGATAGACTTTACAGATCCATCGGCAGATTTTTCTATAATCTGACCATCCTTGATAACCTGCACAGGTAGATCCAAAGCTTTGGAGATGGGTATCTAACAATATCTCTAAATAGGGAGAGGAAAACGAAGGTTCTAACTCACGGAAAAGACTTTGAAGATCTTTCAGTGGGAGTGTAAAACAATAAGGTCGGATAGCATAAGCTACCCGACCCCATCTTCTACAAAAGCAGTAGTCCATATCCGATCTTTGGATCATGGCGCTACTCGATTGTTTGATAAAATCATCATGGTGAACATGGATAATTTTAAGACGTTATTTCACGCGTTCGAAACGGAAACGTAGTGGCGCACTTTTCATGACCGGATCATCGCCAAACATTTTGAACATCTCGTAAGTGTCCTTCAGAAAATCCGTAGGCTCATAGTCGCGAATGGTTACATCAAGGTATTCCGTTCCGCTGTGATCGAATACTCTTAAGCCGATTTCAGCTTGACGCTCTTTCACCTCTTTAGCAGAAAAGTGCACATTAGCCGTTACTTTCGCCAACAACATTTGCACCACTGGTTGTCCTACATCTTCCTGCATCCTTTCAACCACCTCGTCCAAAAGTTCAACAGTGCTATTTCTTAAATAGTTTTTCAGATCTCCGGTGAGGTTTACTTTTAGCTCGGCTGTATGATCTACGCGTAGATCTTCTCCTTCGAAAATAAGCACATCATCAACTGTATTCTTAGGAAATCCAGTTACATCAATACCCCAAGATTGTTGCCACCACTCTACATTATGTAAGCTAGAAAACTTCCATTCTCCCACCAAGCGGTCTATCGTGGCGTCTGACGTGTTTACTACTCCTTTATCGTAATTTCCAGCTCTAAAAACAACCGGCAACTGTTTTAATTTTAAAACGATTTCTTTTTTATCCTCTTCGTGCTGTATCAGATTCAGTCTAATCGTTCCTTTATTCTGACCTGCCGGAATAATAATTTTCTTACCATCTGCGAAACTAAAATGCTCTCCTTCCACTGCAGTAGAAGCAGGGTCAAGCTCCACCTCGAATTCCATCGCTTTTTCTGCCGTGAAACTACCTGTAATCTTACTCAATTGCAACGTCAGCTCAATACTCTGCGTCAACGTATAGTCTGGCTTATCAAATGTATATAGAATAACGTCAGCGTTGCTCACACCAATCGTCGCTTTTGAAAGCCCTAATGTACCAAACTCGACTGGACTTAAGCTAAACTCCAATGCATCTTCATCCGCAATGTCTTTTAATAACGTAACGGTCACCTTGGCCTCTCTAGCGCCTTCGGCGAACGTAAATTTATCTGTCGATAGCTCATAATCTTCGCCTTCCACCAAGTTGCTGACCACGGTAAGAGGAACTGCCTGACCACTGGACATGGCAGCTGTGGAAACGATCGTCAGCGTAGCTTCATTGTTCATATCGAGGGAGAACCTTTCCTCTGCAAAACCGATTGTGGTTAATGTAGCGTTGTCGTCATCCTTCGAACAAGACGCAAATAACCCTGTAACGGTTAATAATACCACCAAAATGGCGTTCAGTTTGTTTTTCATCATTGTTATTTAAATTATAGTTTATTGTATTCTTCTCTTTCTTTGTTTACGATCTCCCTTTCCTCGTTGGTGAGCAAGCTAGGCTCGGGCATCACATATTCCCGTATAAAGGCTTGAGACTTGGGTGGTACTTCGTCTGGCTTATCGCAAGACGCGATTGTCGCAAATACCATCGTTATAAAAAATATCTTCGTAAGTGTTCTCATCTTATTAAAATTGATAACCTTCGTTTTGAATTAATCCCGGAATAAGCTCGACATCGATACGAGGCAGTGGAAATGTATACATATATTCTTCTGTTGTGTATTTAAGTCCGTTGCTGGCGGCCCAAAACGTCGGTCTGCCATTGCGTTTAAGCTCGAAAAACCGGTCTCCTTCTGCAAAAAGCTCTTTCCTGCGCTCTCTCAGGATCAACTGCATCAAGGGGGTCAATAGCTTGCCTTCCGCATCCACCTTAATTAAGGCCGAGAGATCTACTGCCGGGAGCGTTTCCAACGAATAGTCTACATAATTGGCTATCCGCATGCTCCGGAGCGTATTCACAGCTTCCAGCGCTAGGTCGTGCTGACCTAAATGGGCGTAGCATTCGGCCAGTACCAACTGAAATTCGGCCGACCGTACCTTGCCGCTCAGCATTTTTTGGGTGAGCCGTTTGTTATCGAAATAAAGCGCGTGGCGGATATCTCTATTCCTTTCTTCGAATAGATCGACGAACTCCTTCGTCAACGGGCGTGTCTTGATAACTCTTTGGGCATCCGTAAAGGCTTGATCCTGATTGCCCGGAAATAAATAGGACCGGAATAAAACATTGCCTGTTTTTTCATTTCTGGCTTGAATCATGGTTGTATAAGCCTGCCCTTCCGCTAATGGATAGTCCGAAACAATTTCCTTCGCCAGCGGCGCGGCTTTATCCCATTGTTTGGTCCAAAAATAGAAACGGGTCTGATATGCTTTCACGACATCTTCGGTATAGCGGTAGATCTCGTCGGATACGGCGAAGGATAATGCCGATTTGAAATCATCTTCAATAAAAGTTCGGGTCATTCCATAGTTAGACCGCAGTGGACGCTCCTCCATATCAAAATCGCGCACAATAGGCAAACCCAGCTGCTCGTCGCTTTCATAGGGTTCGCAAAATTCGCGGAGCAAGTGATAATAGGCAATGGCGCGCATCGCGTATGCCGTTCCCATGACATTTTGTTCGTCGGTGTGCTCCACCGATGGCATATTATTAATAATGATATTCGCATCTCGAACAACAGCATACAGTAATTCATACCGACGCTGCTTGTTGCTGCCCGAATTGCCTCCCAGCATATCGCCGATATATTTTGGCAGAACCGTACCCGCAGGCATGGTCAAGGCAACGCTGAAATTGTCGGTAATACTCTCCATGGACACGAGTGCGGAAGCATTTTCAATCAATACATGGTCTGCTCCATAGTCAATATCATTTAAATGCGTATGCAGCAGAGCCGAAAATTCTTCAGACGTTTTTGGGATCGCCTTTCCGTAGGTCTTCACCTCTAGATAATCGGTACAGCTACTGATACTAAAGGTGATCAAAGTAAAAAAAAGTATCTTTTTCATGTATACATATATTCTATTAGAAACCAACATTCAAACCGAAAGAAAATGAACGCGTAAGCGGATAGACTGCCCCCGGAGTCTCTGGATCTATACCATCGTAATTGGTAAAGGTAAACAGGTTACTCATCGAGAAATTTAGCCCCGCACTACCGATCCCTAGTCGTTTCGTCCAATCCTCTTTCAAATTATAGCCGAGGTGCAGGGCACCTATGCGGAGATAGGATACATCTTTTAACATCGACGCGCGCGTGATCGTGCTTAACGTCGGGTTGGTCAAATCCAGTCCGATCGGATCTGCATAATGATCGATCAGCCGTGGATAGCTGTTCACGATAGGGTTGTCGGGGGTCCAGACATTTGCCCGGTCTCTCGGGATATTGACATGATGAAGATAGAGATCGTTATAGCTCGTCGGGATCCCCTCCCGAGATGCGCCTGAGCTATTCTGGATGGAACTGTAATTGGTAACCGGGTTAACCTCGTCGATGATCTTACCGTTCAAGCTAAAGTTCCCTCCAACCGACAAACTCCATTCTTTATAGCGCACATTTGTACTAAAACCTCCGGTAATGGGTGCATCGGAAGTCCCGATATAAAAGGCGTAATTTCCCGCGTCCCGAAGATCTGCATTGGATAAGATGACCGCATCCGGACGTAGCGCGTATTTATAAATCCCCGTTGCGGGGTCTATACCGATTACCTTACCCGAAAAAATACTATTCAACGGGTAACCCACCTGCTGGCCCGCCGTTGTGTTTGCAGTTCCGGTAGCGGTAGAAAACTTGGTCAACTTATTATAATTGTGCGCCATGTTCGCAGAGACGCCCCAAGACAGATCCTGTTTCTTGATAATTGTACCTGAAAGCGTCAACTCGAAACCGGTATTTTCCACAGATGAAGTATTAAAACGCTGGCTCGTGAAGCCCGTGCTGGAAGGTATCCGCAGCACCGAAACCAAATCTGTACTGTTTCGTTGATAATATTCTACCAAACCGGTAATACGGTCTTTAAACAATCCAAAATCTGCCGCTATTTTATAATCCTGGGTTTTCTCCCAACGCAGATTTCGGTTCGGCGCGTTGCCGATTCTGCCCATACGGTAGTAATCGTCATACGTCTTGCGGAAGGTCGTCAAATAGTCCATAATCAGTTGTGGATATACCTGACGGTTGACATTCCCGGTATAACCTGTTGCCGCTTTTAAACTAAATCTGCTAATGACGGGTTTGATCACTTCGAAGAAGTCTTCTTGATCCACGTTCCAGGACAACCCCGCCGACCAAGCCGGATTGAACTGCTGGTCCGAGCCAAAATTGTTCGAGCCATCGGTTCTGGCCGTCAAGCTCAGGGTATACCGCCTATCGTAGTTGTAGTCTGTCGAAAAATAAAATGATGCAAAGGCATCTTCCGAACGTACCTGTCCCGATAAACCATCCACCATTGCAGCATATGCGATCAGGTCATTATAGCTCGGGTTCCCATTATCGGTAGGAACCGGCATCGACGCATTGCCGGTAATCTCATCATAACCATAACGTTTAGTAAAGACCGACTTAGCTCTTTGTGAACGAATCTCCGATCCAATCAAGGTAGAAATATGGTGCTTACCTTTTAAAAAATTGCCCAATTCAAACTGTCCGCGTGCAAGATAACTGCTGTTACCAGAAGACGTCTGCGTAATGGAACCATAGGTACGCGTAGAAGGATATCCGTCAAAATACAGTCGGTCCCGAAAAGCCGCTCCAGTATATCGGCCGTTGATGTTATCCGATTGATTGTTGGTATAACTATAGGACGCCATACCCGAAAAACGCAGCAGATCCAAGATCTTATAACCTATATTCGCTGTCAACGTTCCGGAATAATTGTCATTAATATTAGACGTCTCGTTTATTTCCCGCAAGATGTTATATCCGTTTGGTGGGGTATAGATATCATATCCGCCGCCGTTATACTCTTTGAGGCTATAAAACGTTCTATCGCCACGGTAAGACCCATCTTCGTTATAAGGTCTTTCGTAAGGATTGGCAAAATAAGCGTACCGGAATAAGTCTTCATTCACGGAAGGCGATGTAGACGTCTGCGCGGATAAATCGGTATTCAATGCGATCTGCAACCGATCATTGGGTGTGATATCGATCTTCGCCGATAGATTGTATCGATCGTGTGAGGTCTTTTGCACCAAGCCATTGTTCGTGCCATATCCTGCAGATACAAAGTATCGATTTCGCTCGTTCCCTCCCGATAAGCTCAGGTAATGGCTTTGGGACAACGAGTTTTGAAAAAGCTCCTCAAACCAGTTTGTGGTATGCGAAGCAGCGTCGGCCAAGACACGATCTTGCTGCTCCACGGATAAGCCTGCATACTCTCCTTTTCCGGCTCTCACGGTACCTACCAGGCCGATCGTTGGATATTGTGTATTGTTCTCAAAACCTTCCTTGGAAAAACGATCCCACAGCGTCTGCTCCCACGCTATTTTCTCAGGCGATGTCATCAAATCCATCATACGCTGCGGCTTCATATTGACCGAGAAATAATTGGAATAACTGGTCTGCATCCGGCCGGCCTTCCCTCTTTTGGTAGTGACCACGATAACCCCTCCCGCTGCTCGTGATCCGTAGATTGCAGCTGCCGAGGCATCTTTCAACACGGTTACGCTCTCAATATCATTGGGATTGATTCCCGCCAGTCCGCCCGAAAAGATGGCCGTAAAGTCCCCCGTCTTAATCTGGGAAGACGAAATCTGCGGTATATCCTTTTGCAAGGGAACTCCATCCACTACCCACAAGGGCTCCGCGTTGCCAGTGATGGTGTTAGTCCCCCGAATCCGAACGCGAGAACTCTCTCCCGGCCGGCCGGACACCGACTTCACGTCTAACCCTGCGACCTTTCCCTGTAACAGTTTATCTACATTGAACAGTGGTTGGTCTTTCAATTGATCGCCATCGACCACGGCAACCGAACCGGTTGTCCGTCTCGTCGTGGTCTGGTTGTATCCCGTGACAACCACCTCGCCGATACTGATATCGTAAGACTGCAAGCGGATCTTTAGAGGCTTATCTGACCTGATTTCTACCTCTTCCGGTATCATCGTCAAAAAAGAAATTCTAACCTTGTCCCCGTTATTTACCGTTAAAGAAAAATTCCCTTCCGTATCGCTTACGGTACTTTGTGCGGTGCCCACCACTGCAATCGTTGCACCAGGGAGAACATTGCCGTATTCGTCAACTACGCTCCCTTTAGCTTCGATTTTCTGTATTTCTTGCGTGGTAGAGTTCTGCTGAGCAAACGAGTTCCTACCTGTAAAGGTAAACATAGCGCAAAAGACCAATGTAGCGGCGGCCGTCTTGGCCCATACCCTACTTTTGAACTTCTTGATCATTATTGTTATTTAGGTGTAATAAAAAATAATTTCGAATTAAATTTTGGTAATATTTGTCGCCCAAACCATGATCTTTACCGGGCAAGACCATCATATCGAAATACTTGTCGGCCTTGATCAATGCTTCCGCCAGTCTAAACGTCTGTGCTGGATGTACATTGACATCGATATCGCCCGTTATCAACAACAGCTTTCCTTTTAGATTGGAAGCCAGTTCCAATGTTGTTGGAATATAGCCAGGCTTCCCGTTCGGGCTGACGCCGTGGTAGGTTTCCCCCCACCATTGGGTGTATATATTGGGATCGTAGTTGCCCGAGGCCGCCACCGCGACTTTATAGAAATCTGGATATGTCAAAAGAGCTGTCGCCGACATGAATCCGCCACCCGAATGACCAAAAATCCCTACGCGGTTCAAGTCCATATACGGCCGGTCTTTTGCTAAGGTCTCTATGGCCAGCTTATTATCCTCCAAAGCGTAATCGCGCATATTGCCATAGCTATGGCTGTGAAACCGAAGGCCTCTGAGCGGTGAAGAGCCTCTTGATGGAACCTGTACGACGACGTATCCGAGATCAGCCAAGCTTTGGTGATAATTGTCATCCACCGTAAATCCCCGCGGTACAAAGTCGTCCTGTGGTCCCGGATAAACAGAAGCAATAACGGGATACACTGCGCTAGCATCAAAGTCCGCTGGTTTATAAAGCAGCCCATACAATTTCGTGTGCTGATCTGCAGCTAATACCTCGACCTTTTCAGGAGCCCTCCATCCGGCGTCCTTCAATCTGGAGGGATCAGCCTGCCCAAGAGACATCAGTAAGCGTCCAGTGGTATCACGCAATACATAACGACCCGGCTGATCTATAGCCGAAGACTGTCCCAAGAAATATTTTTTGTTATCTGAAAGCTTTATCTGGTGATGATAAGGTTCTATCGTTATTAACTTCCCGTATTCGGAATCCAGGTCACAACGTAAGTACTGTTTATAATAAGGATTACTATCCTTTTGAAACCCGTAGACCTCCAAAAACACAGCGCGGGAAGCCGTGTCTAAATAGTGGATGCCCCCAACCACATAGTCGCCTTTGGGTCCCACTCTATTCAGCCGGTTTCCATCCTGGTCGTAACGATGGAACTGACCATAGCCCGTGCGTTCAGACCAGAATAAAACATCTCCAGTCTCCGGAAGGATGTGGACGGAAAACAATTGCTCATTGATATGCGGGTCTGTCACTTCATCAATCAACACCTTGACCTTTGCGGCAGCAAAGTCGAGCCGACATAACTCGACACGGTTATTTTGCCGGTTCCTTCTCAAAAAGTAAACGAACGCTTCATGACTTCCTAACCTCGGCGCATGCAGGTAGGTACGTCCATTCACCAACTGCCCCGGTAAAATTAAACGCTGATCCTCTTCTGTAACGATATCGACATCCTTCTTCTCCAATGTCTCGGAATCCCAGATCTCAACCTTAAACTTTGTAATGGCAGTATCGCCCGGGATGGGAAACTTATAAGTCCGCAAGATAGGGCGCGGTTGGTGTAGGTTAATCAAAACAGACATATCTTCCACCTGTCGTTTGTCCTCCCGCCACGAGACGATATACCGTCCTGCCCAATTGGCATTGGTGCTGTTACTCTTCAAACTGTCGACCGGTCTGTTTCCCGAAATATTGAAGGAATAATGAAGATTTCCATCTGTACTTAGCTGAATCTCTTCTCCAGTGGAAGCTCGGTGGATATACAATTGGTGTCCGCGTGCAAAAATATACGCGCTACTGTCAGCATTAAACTTCTTCCAAGAAGATTGCACACTCCACTGACTTTTCCGCGGTGCGTTCGGCTCGTCTTCGGTTGCTTCCCGAAGTCGTCTTTTTTTCCAGTCGAAATCCATCTTCTTCCCATCAAATCGAAAGCGTATCGTTGTTGACTTCTCATTCGCCTCAAAGCCGTATATCTTCCAGTCGTCAGCGACCTCATACCCCGAGCGGATAAGCGTTTCTCGCACGTCTTGCTCTTCGAAGATGAGTTCAGGAGACTTTTTCTTTTTGGCGTCCCCTCTATAAATGGCTGTACCATTTCCTGTGTCCCAGCGGTAAAAGAACACGTCCCCATACCAATCTAGGCTTAAATGTGTGTTTAAGATAAGATTATGGGCGGATTCGTACTTGAAATTGTTATTAGATTGTTGTGCCCATACTTGATTTATCGTAATCAGAAGAGCTAAACAGATACTATTTTTCCACATATTCCTTTGCTATCTGCAATGCGTCGTGTGCATTTATAATGCCGGGTACGATGGCGTACCCTTTTAGTTTGTCTTGTAAATTTTTTCCTGCCGAAAGTCTTAATATTTCAGCCACTTCATAAGCTTTCAGTTTTGGGTAGCTCCCCCACACCAAAGCCGCGATACCCGAAACAACGGGTGCCGAAAAGGAGGTGCCACTGGCTAGTTTATAAGCATCAAATGTAGCAGTCGACGTGACTTTCTCCCCCGGTGCAAAGAAGTCGACCTCTTCCTTCCCATAATTGGAGAAAGAAGCCTTATCACCGGTAGAAGTACTTGCTCCGATCATTAAATAAGAGTCCCGTTTCTTTTTGATCTTAGCGGGCGGGCGGGGAAAGGAAACCACCGTATCGAGATCTCTATTATCATTGCCCGCAGCCTGTATAACCAAGACATTTTTCTTGAGTGCATACTGAATAGCATCTGTTACCCATCTCGCATTTGGTGAATAGTATTTCCCAAAGCTCATATTGACAATCTGCGCACCGTGGTCTACCGCAAAGCGAATCGCCAAAGCGACGTCTTTATCAAATTCATCACCATCGGGAACAGCTCTAATTCCCATTAAGCGTGCATTTTGCGCAATTCCATCTATTCCGATGCCATTGTCCCTTTCGGCTCCGATGAGACCAGCGACAAATGTGCCGTGAAAACTATTCGAATCGACGAGTACGCTATTGCCGTAATACCTATCTTTCAGGCTATGCTGATCGTCGCCTATACTGTCTCTGGGGTTAGACGTGTTGTCCAGACTCTTGATGCGTTGGACGGCTGTATTGTATTCCTCGGTTTGATAGGTATACACGTCTTGCCATCTTACGGTATCGGCAAACTTCCAATTCGATCGTATTGCTGCATCCACGTACTGTTGCAACGTGGTATCTGACGCTTTAAGGTTGACAACTTCATTTAAGCGAATATTTTCATGATAGACCGGATCAAGACGCAGGATGGAGTCCGTCTTGCGATAAGCATCGAACGTCATCTCTATAATCGGGAAGAAGTTCAGGTAGCCCTGTATCTTCGCGTCCTTTTTGACTTGCTGAAAGTAATCAAATTCCTTCAGATCTTCCGTCTTCCGAAAGTCTTCCCGCTTTTTTCCCTCATATTTAGGACGTAGGCGTTTGTACTCCCGAAAGGCTTCGGTTCCCACTTTAGATATCAGTCGGTTATCGCCTACGCCAAGAAAGTTCCATCCATGTTCGGCTCCTGGATATCTCTTATTATTTACCTTTGGATTCTTCCAAAGTTTATGCTTGAGATCTTCATGGTTTACATCCAGATCTCCATCTATGACAGCAACAACCACTGGCCGAAGAATACTGTTATGATCCTCTAAATATTCGTAGGCTTGTTGAGTGGATACCCCCCATATTTCATGGTCTACATAATTAGCATGATGCCAGTCTTTGGGCAATTCTACACTTTGAGAAAAAACGTAACTTACTGAAAATAAAAAAATTAAAGACAACAAAAAACGACAGCGGACATCTAACATTACACGTACCTTTCAAAAAACCTTCTAAAAAATCATGCAAATATATGTAATATCCTTGCATCTTCACAGGTTGACACATTAGATATATCAAAAAGTTACAAAGACAACTATATCATGATACCAAGTACCATTACCAAGCAAAACTGGCTCCTGGTTCCACATGATACCATACTGAAAATAGCGGCTGATGACATTCGAAATGGGATTCTTCCTCACTATGGTCGAAGATCTGGTACGTCCGATATTTGAAACGAAGCGACGTATCCAATATTCGCAGCCCGACGTATTAAAAATAGCCGAACGACATGAAACGTTGAACATTCCTCGATCTCAGTTGTTCGCTTAGACAAAGGGCAATGTATGGAAGATTTATTTTTCAGTGACGGCAAGAGCTTTTTAAAGGTAATTATCGCCAGCATCGTTTCGTATTTTACAATATTATCGATTGTCCGGATAATGGGCAAGCGAACGTTAGCAAAAATGAATGCGTTCGATTTTGTGGTCACGATAACTTTAGGATCCACTTTGTCGTCGATGTTGCTCAATAAAGTTTCAATTTTGGACGGATCAATGGCCAACTTTAATACAGCTGTTCATTAAATAAAATAAAAAGAAGCTATGAAAACGAGTCTGAAAGTAAAGTTTAAAAAGAAAGCCGAGCTGGTGATAATGACAATTGACAATATCCCAGAAGATGCACAGGACAAAGAGGAGATGTAGAAGGTCAAGAGATTAACAAAGATCCTATTATCGGAGGTGCGGACGATGTTTATCGGGAGAATACGACAGACGATCTGCGAGATTCTGACTTGGTAGATAGGGAGCCGCTCCGAGAGGACATAGATGATGCAGAAAGCCCACCCCAGAGGAAGGAAAGAGACCGGGAAGAAAAAATGTATAATGCGCCCTCTGATGCAGAAGAGGAGAACTTGGAAATAAGCAACTTGGATGATAGCGAAGACGTCACCGACTGAGCGGTGCGCTCTTCTTTATAGACCAAATCTGATATAATATAAATTTTTATTTTATCTTTATCAACTAACGCTTCCCAATGATAAGCGGAGGGAGAAAAAGGTGATATGTATACCCTTATAAAAATAAACTTATGTTAGATATTGTAATCGAAGCACGACAGGCTGCCATCAGTCCCTCGATGAAGGTAAAACGCATACTTCCGTTCAGACTTCGCAGAATGATCGGCCCTTTTATATTTATGGACCATGCCGGACCTGTCGCAAACATTCCTGTCGAAGACAAAGCCTTGGATGTTATTCCTCACCCCCATATCGGGCTTTCTACGGTGAGTTACCTCTTTGACGGACAGATGACCCACCGGGATAGTTTAGGCGTAGAGCAAATTATCCGGCCGGGGGAAGTGAACTGGATGACCGCAGGCAAAGGCATTTCGCACTCCGAACGATTTGAAGATCCTGCAGCGCTCGCTGGAGGTTTGGAGATGGTACAGACCTGGGTCGCCTTACCAGAAAAAGAAGAAGAAGCTGATCCGTCCTTCGCTAACTACACTCCAGAAGAGTTACCGGTTTTTACAGATACCGGGATTTGGATGCGATTGATCGCCGGCGATGCTTTCGGTTTAAAAAATGATGTCAAAACAGTTTCTCCCTTGTTTTATCTGCATGTCGTATTACAAAAAGATGCTACCTTTGGACTTCCCAAAGAACATTCGGAACGGGGTTTTTATATTGTCAAAGGCAGCGTTGAACTATCTGATGTAACCTACCCTGCCGGACAAATGCTGGTATTTACCAAAGGCGTAGACCCTGTTATCCGTGCGAAAGAAAACACCACACTCATGTTGTTGGGAGGCGAGCCTCTAGGCGAACGCTTTATCTGGTGGAACTTTGTGTCTTCCCGAAAAGAACGAATCGAACAAGCAAAAGAAGATTGGAAACAAGGCCGGTTTATACTGCCGCCTACGGATGATAAAATATTCACCCCGCTGCCCGATGATAAGTCGAGACCTGCCGGAAGTTCTCCAGAGCCGCAACCTCTTTCATAGAAGTTGGCAACTTGGTGAACGGTTAGTTCATAACGATTTCCCAATCATCTGGTTTATAGACAATATTAAAACCTACATCACCGTATTTCGAACGGTTAATGATGAGGCTACATTTGTTATCTCCCAATTTTAGGTCAGTGAGATGGATTTCATCAAAGTAGTCTGGAAGTAGAATTCTATCAAAGTTATGGTTTTGTTTACCGCATTTATACTGATCCGTACACAAGATTGTAAGAGCATAAATACAGTTCCTACTGCCCAAGCTTGGGGCGAACACGCAACGGGATACGCTGTAGGGCCTATCCCCGGTCTTTTCTCAAAACCACAATATAGTTCAGGTACTCTTTGTAGTTCCATAAATAGCGATGCGCCAAATATGGATTCCATAATTTTCAAAACATGCTTTTGCAGCCCATATTTTGATAGTCCAAAAGCTATTAACGCGTTATCGTGAGGCCAGATCGAGCCATTATGATAGGACATAGGATTATATCTGCCGGATGAGGAGGATAAGGTTCTCACTCCCCACCCGCTGAACATATCTGAATCAAGCAATGTATCCGCAAGTCGCACCGCTTTATCGTTGTCGGCAATCCCTGTAAATAAGCAATGTCCGGCATTTGAAGATTTTACCCTGCACGGTTTTTTATAACCATCGAGCGCTAAAACAAAACTGGACAGTTCTTCATCCCAAAAACGCTCATTAAAGTTCTTTTTTAACACAGCGGCTTCGTTGGCCCATTTCAAGGGTAGGTCTCGATGACCGAGCCGTAAGGCTAATTTTCCTGCGTGAACTTTTGCACCGTATGCATAACTTTGGACCTCACATAAAGCAATGGGTGGATCGGCAAGCTGATTGTTTTCATGCATGATGGAATCAAAGGAATCTTTCCAACCTTGATTCGTTAGCCCATTTTTAGACTTAAGTATATATTCTACAAAACCATCGCCATCAATGTCTCCATATTGATCGATCCAATCGATCGCAGCGATAATATTTGGCCAGATCTTTGTGATTAGATTCAAATCATCTGTACGCATTTCTTTTTCAACCACAAACTTGCTCTTACCAGAAGTATCAATATTGGCACTTCCACAAGTGGGCCGATAACGCCCACAAATGCCTGTGGTGAATGAATACCAAATACAGCAATCGATACGGCTATTGCCAACTCAAAATTATTCCCTGTGGCTGTAAAGGTGATGGATGCGTTTTTGTCGTAAGGAACATTCAACGATTTGTTGATAAAGAAGCTCACGAAAAACATCAGCACAAAATAAATGATTAACGGTACAGCTACCTTTACCACATCCATTGGCAGTTCCAATATCTTATCACCTTTCAGACTGAACATCAGGACAATGGTAAACAATAATGCATACAATGTAATAGGTGATATTGTGGGTACAAATTTACGGTTATACCATTCTATGCCCTTTGATTTTACAAGTGCATAACGGCTTATAAAACCTGCGAAAAAAGGAATACCCAAATATATCAGCACACTTTCGGTTACATCTTTCATGGATACGCTTACGTTGAAATCGGCTAAGCCTAATTTATTCGGTAATACGTTGATGAACAGCCAAACAAAGAAGCTGTACGTTATTATCTGAAAGATACTGTTCAGTGCCACCAGTAATGCCGTGTATTCCCTGTTCCCCTTTGCCAAATCACTCCATACGATGACCATTGCGATACATCTTGCCAAACCAATCAGTATCAGACCCGTCATATAATCCGGTTCGTTCCGTAAGAACAGAACGGCTAAACTGAACATCAGTACCGTACCGATAACCCAATTCAGCAATAAAGATATGCCGATTACTTTGGTGTCTTTAACTGCTTTGGGCAACAATGAATAGTCCACTTTAGCCAATGGTGGGTACATCATCAATATAAGCCCTATCGCCAAAGGGATATTGGTCGTGCCTACAGATAGGGCATCGGTAGCATTGGAAATGTTCGGAAAGAAATATCCCAAGCCTACGCCTGTCGCCATCGCAAGAAATATCCATAAGGTAAGGTAACGGTCAAGGAATTTGAGTTTAGGTTGCATCAGCTAACTTTTAATCATTGAAAAAACATAGAACATCTCTGTTGCTATCTGTAAACTTCTTTCGGCATATACCTGTGCCTGTTCGGGTGAACCGTCTGAAATCTTGGGGTCTTCAAATGTGATGGGTATTCTCTTTTCCGCTCCCGCGATAAAAGGGCATCCGCCGTCTGCCTGCGAACAGGTCATAATGGCGACAAATGCCGATGCAGGGTTGAAAGGGCTATCATATTGTTTGGAAAACCCAATAATAGGCAAGGCATTATCACCGTATTTTATGGAATATATAGGATTATCGGTTTCCGCAATCTTGAACATCGTAAAACCTTGATTGGTCAATGTTTCCGCCACTTTCGGGAATAGTGCCGTTTCCTCCGTACCGCCCGAATAACAATGTATATTCGGGATATTGAAATACGCACTTGCAACCTGCGCCCATACCTGTGCTAAATGGCTTCTACGTGAATTATGGGTACAGATAAAATTGAGGTCTATATCCGCACCGCTATTTGATTTCTGCTGTACATAATCTATCAGCGGTTGCAGTATCCTTTTGCGTTCCTCACTTACGTTTTGGACATCAATAATCCCCTTTATGGTTTCGACTAAATTCTTATACATTGCGATTGCTCTTTAGTGTTTAGCAACATCCCGAATTAGGTGTACAGCAAGTGCTGTTCAGCTCCGATAATTTTACTTTTTGTTTCTCCGCAGGAATACCGCAGGCATCACTTGCCAAGCAAGCCGTCTGTTTGTTCCTTAGGATGAAATGCTTGCCGGCAAAATCCAGGTCAAATTTGCCAATCGTTTCACTTTGGTATTCCACCTCTATTTCGGCATCTTCAATACCCAGTTTTTCTTCGGACAACTTGATAATGTTCAATAGCTTGGTCGGCTTTAACCTGTGGTTGTAGTCGTTGGCATCCCACAATTGGAAGTTTACCGTTTTCTCTGTGCGGACTACACCACCGCAGTCAATAAAATGTTTGGTAATCTGTCCTATTTCCGTCACGTGGAAGTGTTCGGGAACAAATGTCCCGTTCTCCAATTGAAATTCAACATTGTCTAATGTTGGCAGGATTTCTTTGATCGTTGATAGTTTCATAACAGTAAGATTTGAAAATTTATATTTAACTATATATTGCAATATTACGATAATAAGGGTCAAAAAAATATTATGAACAGCAACTGTTTACTTTTACCTCTTGGTTGAAGAACACATTAAATTCCGCTTGAATTTGCTTCCAAAGTTTGTCATCAATACAATAGCATACGGATTTGCCCTCGATTGTTCCCTGTATGACACCTATATTCTTTAGTTCCTTTAAGTGCTGTGAAATGGTTGCCTGTGCCAATCCCAGCTCATCGACTAAATCGTTACAGATACAGGCTTTCTGATTGATGATGTATTGGAGAATGGCAACCCGTGCAGGGTGGCCTAAAACCTTGAACAAAGAAGCCAATCTGTTCTGTTCGTCCGTGAATATTTCTGATTTTGTAAGTCCCATCGTTCCTAATTTAATATCGCAATATTACGATAATATTTTTGAATATCAAAATGAATTCCATCCTTTACCATTATTCATAATTTATCGGATATTAGCGATTCAAATAGCTTTTCTCCAAGTGTCCTTTCAAGAGCAAAGCCTCTGTGACTTTTACAGGACACAGAGGCTTTATCTAGCTTACCCTTTATGTGGCTTTTTTGCAGTTTCAATCAGTTCTTTCATTTCCATTTTGATATAATCGACGTTGGGCGATGATCCTGTTAGAAAATAACGGATGTTTCCTTCTTTGTCGATAATAAATTTTGCTGGAATGCCTTGTACGCCATATTTACCTGCCATAATCTCTCCGGTTTCTTCATCTTTTTGGTCATCGAACAGTACTTCAAAAGGGTATTTGTTCTTCTCAATGAAGGCAGCAACCTTGTCTTTATAGTTTTTGTCTCGTTCCCATGTATTTATGAACAAAAATTGAACATCTTCATCGTCTTTGTACATTTCTTGTGCGGCTTGCATCCCTGGAAAAGAACGGATACACGGTTGACACCATGTAGCCCAAAAGTCGAGTACCAATACTTTACCTTTCAAATTCGCCAAAGACACTTTTTCTCCGCTCATATTGAGCAGTTCAAAAGCAGGTGCGGGCTTGAAAGTTTCCATTTCTTTGATATGATCTCGGATTCCTTTAACGACTTCCTGATCCAGTCGTGAAAAATAGGCTGCCAACCCTTTAACTGAACCGTTCAAGGTTGTATACAGTTCCGTCATTTTATCTTTATGCGCAAATTCTCCTTGCCTATAGATCAATTCTAGCTGTTGTAAAGCTTCCAGCTTACGATCGGCAGCCTCTAATCCCTTGAAATAACTGCTACTAAACCGAGCGGCTTGCTCTGGAGCTAAAGCTATCGCACGTTCGATAAGCTGTAATGCTTCGGTCTGCTTGCCTTGTGCATCGTATATTTCTGCCAATTGACTGACATAGCCCGGATAGCCTAAAGCCGCAAATCCTGCTTTGTTGTCCTTTTGCTCCTTGGGGAGATTGATATAATATTCCGCATCTTCAACCGCCTTCTGAATGAGTGGTATGGCGGCAACAGTGTCACCTTGTTCTAGGAGTTTGGTCGCAACAGGGATATACCCCTGTGCTCGCCAAAAGCGTTCGTTCATTTGGTCGAGATAATACAACGCTCTCTCCTTGTTTCCTTCATCGGCGAAAGATTTAGCCACACTGGCAATAACATAGTCGTAGTCTACGTTATCGCTGGCTGATTTATCTACAGGCCAATTTTTGATAAGGTGCGTGTAACTTTTTTCTTTTGCTTTTGCATCTTCCTGTTTATAGAAAACATCTTGAATATATACTCCACGTGCCGTCACGCTTTTTGGAAATTTCTTGGCAATCACCGAACGAAGGGAGTCTGCACTGTCTTGATGTCCTAACCGGTAGAGAAAATTATTTGCAAATTCCAGCTCGCTTTCATTTTTCGTCGTTTTTGCCCTCTTTAGCAGCTCATTCGCCAAGGAGTCTTTTTGTATCTTGGAACCATTTTCCAGAATCGGTCTGTATTGTTCGTATTTATCCATTTCCTTTTGTTGGCCGTAGCCCAAGCTTGCGCTTAGTGCAAGCGCGACAATTAATATCTTTCTCATACTTAATATATTTATTATTTTTCTACATTTTGTTCAATAACGCCGTTACCCGGATTTTTGATTGCACCAAATGGAATAGGCATGATCCAGAGGTGAGAATCTGGAGTAAGAATGTATGTTTTACCTTCTTCTATCTTGGTCATGGTTGACCGGTATGTTTCTTCTTGATTGAGTCTGCGCACATCTGCAAACGGAACGATCGAAAATATAAGTTCGTTTTGTTTGGTACGTTGGATCCATTTGATAGCCTGTACAGGATCACCTGTTTGTAGATCTTCATATTTATCTGCCAATATGCGTGTTCTGCGAACGGTGTTTAACACGTCCATGGCTTCACCCACTCGTCCTTCGCGAGCCAATGCTTCTGCTTTAATTAGGTATACTTCTACCGTGGTAAGCCCTTGTAGGTTATGATAGCCCGTCATCATACTGGCGTAGTATGTGTCTGGACCTACCGTACGTAATTTCCAACGGGCAATAAACTTAGCATCTCCGTCTTCAAAACGGTCTATACGGTCCAAACGTAAGTTATACTCAGTAGTTCTATAAGTGGAAGCATCGTTACCGTGACGGAAATAATAGTTCTCTACATAGCTGTGATTCATCGGTGTTTCCTTAAGCGTATAGTCTGTAGGGGCATCTATGCGCGTTTTGTTCAATTCATAGTAAGCCAACCAATCAAAGAGCTTGTTGTTTATCTGCAAGGCCTTATCTGCATGTTGCAATGCCAACGGATAATTGCTCATCTGTAAATAAATACGCGCCAATAAAGCCTGCGTAGCACCTTGTCCAGGATGTAATACCGTTAAGCCGGCAACCGGCAGATCAACCAAAGCAGTCTCGAGTTCATCGATCATAAAGCGATATAACTGCGCTATATCGACTTGTGTGTGGGGCGCACCGACATCCGCACTTAAAATCAAGGGCACCGCTTTTTTATCGTTTGCTGTATTCGCATCATAAGCTGCGGCATAATAATTGGCGAGGATAAAATAATTAAGCGCTCGGATAACTCTTGCCGTGGCCACCAACTCTGCACGTTGCTGTTCGGTACATTCAGTCATCTCCTCCCCGTTCTCAATAATAAGATTGCAGCTGGCTATACTGGCGTAGCTTTGATAGTAAGTATCTTCATCGGTATTGTTCAGTTCTTTCCGATCTACATCTTCCCGCCAAAAATAGTTTGCGTCCCATAGACGGTAGTAGCTGAGTGAGGATGCATTGACAAAACGATCGTTGAGCAATATGGTGGCCTGCGTCGTACGTGTGTGGTGTACGCCCGGCTCATCGCGTAAGAGTGGTTCAAAATCTGCATAGGTTAAAGGTATTTTTTGACCTTTAGGCAAGATATTTAGATAATCACTGCAAGCAGCCATCCCTGTCGCAACGAAGCCTAAAAAAATATAGTTTATAAAACGATTTTTCATGATGTTAACAGTTATAAGGTAAGGTAAAGTCCGAAAACGTAATTTGGCCGGCGGTAGCCTCCCAGCATATTCTTCGCATTTTTGCTTTTCGCGAACAGCGCGACATTCTCCGCATTCATCTGGATACGGGCGGCCGGAATATGAAACTTTGCCAGATAGCTAGCCGGAATACGGTATGCCAAACTCATATTCCGTATATTCAGGTTACGCGCATCAAGGACGTTGATATTGGCATTTCTGTAAATATTTTCGCTTTGTGCGTTATAAAGATCTTCTTCTTCAGGGAATACTAAGCGCGGGATATCTGTGTGCTCTTCATCTCCTGGTGTTGTCCAGCGATGGGCAATATCTTTATTGACGATACGGATATTGGCAAACCGAGAAGTCCCCCCTAAGTAAGGCAGATCGGAGTTACGTATTTTATGTCCGGTTTGATAGGTCATCATAATCGAAAAATCAAAATTCTTGTACGTTAGGCTGTTCGTCCAAGAAAAAGTGTGGGTAGGGATAGTTGATCCCGCATAAACGACGGATTCCAACGTAGAGGGTGTCGAAGTAACCTTTTCTCCAATATCATTGTACACTTGCGGCATACCGTCGGCATCCAAACCCGCCCAAGCATAGCCGTATATTGCCTGATAAGGATTGCCAATTCTCGGAAAAGCGTTCGGATAGTCAATCTGTAGAAAATAGACAGGCGCCTCTACATCGACATATGTCACTTTGTTCTTATTATATGCATGCAGGACGTTCATATTCCAGCTGAAATCATCCTTTCTCAAGACCGTGGCTCCCAATGTGGTTTCTATACCGTGATTGGTCATGCCGCCGTTGTTTAAGTCGTATGTACTGTATCCAAACCCTTCTGTGGGTATACCTTGGGCACTGGCCAGAAGGTCTTCGCCCTTTTTCCGATAGTAGTCTATGCTACCCATTATACGGTTGTTCAAAATATTGAAGTCGGCACCCACATTGATGGTGGTGGTTTTTTCCCATGACAACAAAGGGTTAGGCCGACTACTGACCGTACCGGATATCCCACCAACATTTGGATTGGAACTATAATAGGTGGTCAGGTACGGACTGACATCCTGTGCAATGTTCCCTCCGATGCCGTACGATGTCCTAATTTTTAACTGATCGACCCAATCGACATCAAAAAAGTCCTCTCGATCTACATTCCAGCCAGCGCCCAGTGACCAAATCGGTTTATTTTGATATTTAGAACTCGTTCCCCATAGATTCGAACGGTCGTAACGTACGCTTCCACTCAATAAATAGGTATCTCGGTAGGCGTACCCTGCATTGGCGTAAAGAGATACATAGCGCCGAACCTGGTCAAATATACCGTATACATCAGTGCGTTGATCGAATTGAGCATAAGTTCCCAACACGCCCCCACCGGAACCAATACCCGGAGCCAACATATCGTAGGTAAGCACCATGGGGTCATAATTATGTAAAGTCTGGTTGGTACGCGTAAAGTGATTGTTCCGAATTTCTGTTCCGACAATGGCATTCAAGCTATGGTCTTCACCAAAAGACCTATTTATATCGACCTGCTGCCGAAAGATATAGCTGTTGTTATTTTGTTCGTTTGTCGCAAATATATGTCCATAGGGAATTAAGTATTTCAGCTGCCCGTCAATTTCACGAGCAAAACCGTTCACACGGTTGCGTACATAAAAAGAGTTCTTGTCATATAGCGTTTCCCCTTTGTTCCTAGTGAACTCATATTGGAAAGAGCCGGTATACGAAATCCAATCGGCAAACTTGACATTCAACTTGATATAACTCCGGTTCCCAAAGCGCCTCTCCTGTTGGATATTATTTGCCATCTCGTTTAACGGGTCAATGTCCATATTATATAGATTATTTGCACGGATGATATCCCTTGTCTGTAGGCTTAGCCGCGATTCCTCCGTAGAAATATAATTGCTGCCATCCGCATTTTTGAGCCCATCATAAGGCATATATGTGAACTGGGGGCTCAATAAATTATAAGTCTGTTGATTGGCATGACCATATGTTAAGAATGAGCTCAATTCGACCGACAGCCAATCGGTAATCTGCGTCGTGTTGCGCAAATTGATCCCCAGGTTGTCGTCTTTACTATAAGTATCTTCCAATAAGTTTTTCTTGTAGGTTGCAGAGGCATAGAACCTATTTTTTTCACTGCCATTGGCAATATTGACATTGTACTGCTGCGCGAATGGATTGCGTTTTCCATATCTTTCCACATCATCAAAGTATCGATAGCCACTGTTCGCCATCTCATCCAGAAGACTGTTCATTTCCGATTCGGATATCTTGCCTGCATATCGCTGGAGAATTGTTTGTATACCACGTGTAGGATATATCATTTGATTAAGCCACGAATTTGCACCTGCTGCTGACAAGGTATCCAATTGTGGGTTACGCATAGCCCATTCACGCTCTATGCCTATAATATCTGCGGAAGAAGTAATCCGACTGGTATTATAATAGTAGGGCGTATGCGTGACAACCGCTGAGGCATTTACTTCCGTACCCTGTGCCTTTCCTTTTTTTGTGACAATAACCACTACCCCATTGGCTGCCCTAGCTCCATAAATGGAGGCCGCCGCCGCATCACGCAATATCGTGATGGACTCGATATCTTCAAGGTTTAGATTCGGTAGCGCTTCCTCTATATTCCCGTTAAACTGTATAGCACTGGTTTCGATTGGGAATCCGTCCACAACAAAAAGGGGACTTGTAACGCCATTCATCGACGTCGTTCCACGGATTCGACCGTCGTGGTAACCGGCGATACGTCCTTCAAGTAGCGTATTTAAATCGTTGAGCCGTTGTTGTTCCAGGCTTTCCTTTGGTAAGGAACCGAACGCACCGGTTGCTCTTTCTTTAGGGATCGTTTGATATCCTGTATTTAAATTAACAGTTACTTCGCTGATCTCCGAAGCCAACATGGGCAATACAATGGTTCCCATTTGTATTTTTGCAGAAACTTCTATGGTTTCATATCCGACGAAAGATATTTGTATGATCCCCTTTTGTGTTTCACTTTCGAGCATAAAATGGCCGTTTTCGTCTGTGGAGGTAACTATATCTGTATTCTTAAGCCTAACGCTAGCCCCTGCCAGTGCTGTTCCTTCTTCATTTTGAACATTCCCTGTATATGTATAGCGTTGCGGCACATCTTCTTGATTATTTATACTCACTACAGGGCTAGCCGATTGATTTATATTTTTTAATAATATATTCTTCTTAACGATTTTATACGCAATATCCGTGTTGGCAAATAAGGTAGAAAGTGCGTGTTCGATAGAAGCATTAGTCAGCTCGACATTGACGAGTGGAAATTGAATGCTGCTCTCATCGTATACAAATCGATAATTGCTTTGTTGCTCTATATCATTCAGTATCCTCCTTGCGTTAACTTGCCTTGCCTTTACACTAATTTGCCCAACGGAATGTGAGGAAAATAAAATGATTGATAACAATAAAGGCGTCACCCACTTTAGGTTAATGGCTTTACT
Source organism: Sphingobacterium chuzhouense (assembly GCF_014692525.1). Classification (GTDB taxonomy): domain Bacteria; phylum Bacteroidota; class Bacteroidia; order Sphingobacteriales; family Sphingobacteriaceae; genus Sphingobacterium; species Sphingobacterium chuzhouense. The sequence goes on along the minus strand of NZ_JACNYL010000002.1, from coordinate 2,649 downwards.
TTTTTTATAGTTCATGGTCGATTATTATGGTTGAATTATTTTTTTACATCCAAGTATACGGTGCGCCCTTCAATCTTACAATCGATCTCGAAGTAAGAAAGCATTTCTACTATATCATACAAATTGACGTTTCTGGAAATTTCTCCAGTGATCTGCTTCGAGGGTATCGATTTATTTTCGAAAACAAATTCCACATTGTACCAACGTTCAAGTTCGGTAGTAATTGCCTGCAGGCTACTCTTCTTGAAACTGAACACACCATTCTTCCAAGCAGTAATCTGGTCGACATCTGCAGCTTTATGTTGTAAACCGCTTTGAACAGAGGTCGCCTGTTCTCCTGGCTTCAGTGTTACGGAATATCCGTGGCCGATATTTTTTTGATCGACCCTTACCTTACCATGTACCAATGTTGTTCTCGTTACATTATTAGGGTATGCGCTAATATTAAATCCAGTTCCTAATACTTCAATCTGCTGATCTTTTGCCTTGACGCGGAATGGCTTTTTCGGGTTATGGCTTACTTCGAAATACGCTTCGCCTATTAATTCGACTTCTCGGTAATTGTCTCCAAATTGAGTAGGATAACGAAGTTGAGATCCTGCGTTAAGCCACACGGTCGAACTATCGGCCAATATGACTTTAAACTGCCCTCCATTTGGGGTACGAAGGGTATTCCATGCTGTTGATATTATTCCCTGATCCTGTAAATTTATTCGGCGGCTTCCCACAAGGATATTGCCGTTGGCAACCGATAGACTTGCACTGCCATCTAGTATGAATTGTTCTCCATTTGCTAACTCTAGAACCGCATTCTCTGTTCCCGCCGTAATATTTTCAAATAATATACGCTGTTGCACATGGTTATTTGCTAAATTATTTGCACGATAGAAATACAGCGACGCAGACAAGACAAATATTATAACCGCTGCGGCTATACCGTATTGCGGTTTTCTGAACCAAATCGACTTCCGTTTAAACGTTTTTTCTCGAATTGAAGATTCAACTTTACTTAGATTTTTATGAAGATCAACCGCATCTAGCTTGTGTCCCGTCTCTTTTGCCTTATGCAGATAAAAACTGTCTAACCAAAGCTTCTCTTCTTTGCTCAATGGTTCTCCTGCATGATATCGCGCGAATAGATTTGAAATATCTTTTTTATCCATATTTTAATTAGGTCTAATCCAGCATTTCAGCTGTTATTTATAAAGTAGACGACTAACTAAGTGAAAGGGAGTACTAAAAAAGTAAAATTAAAAAAGAAAAAAGTAGGATGGTTAATTTAGTACGTAAATATCGTAGCGCATTATGTACTTGCTTCTTTGCAGTTTTCTCGGAGATATCAAGCATCTGACCAATTTCTTTGTAACTCAGATGTTGCTCGCGATTCATTTCAAAGATCTCTTTGGTGCGTGGAGGCAATTCAGATTTTTCATTTTCGATTAGGGCGACCAACTCGCGCACCAATACAGATTCTTCCGTATAACACCGTCCATTTTTATTGAAATCATAGATCTCCTCCAAATAGCGTTCGACCACTTTTTGATGACTTATATGATCCAAAATCCGGTGCTTAACAGCTTGCGTTAGGTAAGCGACAATAGAAGTTTTTATAAAAAAAGATTTGCGTTTCGTCCAGACAGCAATAAATACATCCTGTATGATATCATTACAAATTTCAGCATCAGGAATCATATGATAGGCATGGCGGTACAGCCGTTCCTTATATCGATGGAATAACTCTTCGAAAGCGCGATGATTCCCAGATCTTATTTGCTGCGCCAGTTCTGCGTCTTCCACGCCTGTATACCGATTCTTCATTTCCATCTGAAATGTAAATTTACCAGATTTTCCCATAAAATGCAAAAAGAGCAATCTCTCGACTGCCCTTTAACTAACTAAACAAAGCTATTAAATTGTGGCGAAGACATCGTATAACCGTTGATCATAAATTACCTTTAAACGCATCAATACCACTTTTTAGGTAGGCTGCATAGCTGTTTACGTTGTAGTCCGCGCCGCTGGGCTGTATCAGCACGTTGCCTTCTGCGTCTACAATGACATAAAGCGGTTGTGAGTTGCTGTTGAATACGGAGGCCTGGAAATCGCTGTTCTTTGCACCTATCGTTCGGATGCGTTTACCCGAGTATTCTGAAACATACTGCTCCTCAGGCGATAACTCGGTTCTGTCATCTACGAATAGTTCCACCATTACGAACTCTTCTCGAAGCAGTGTCGCCACCTTTGGGTCCGTCCATACGTTGGCCTCCATTTTGCGGCAGTTCACGCAGTTCCAGCCCGTGAAGTCGATGAGTACCGGTTTGCCTAACTCTTTCGCTGCGGCAAGCCCCTCTTCGTAGTCGTAGTACGGATCAAACCCTTTGGGTGTGCCGCGCTCGTGGAAAATCTCATAGTATTTCTTTTGCTTTCCCGTGCTGGATGTTCCAGTTGCCGTAGTACCAAAATTCACTGTGGAAAGGTCAAAGTCCTGTGTTGCCGACGGTGGCAGGAATGCCGATATCGATTTCAGCGGTGCTCCCCACATGCCTGGTACCATGTACACCACGAAGGCAAATACGATGACTGCTAACATAGTGCGCGGAACGGACAGATGCTGTAATGGGCTGTCGTGCGCAAAACGTATCTTGCCGA
>NZ_JACNYL010000001.1 GCF_014692525.1 Sphingobacterium chuzhouense | reverse complement strand
CGGCGTAGCAAGCTACACCGGAATCCCGTCCGACTTGCATGTATTAGGCCTGCCGCTAGCGTTCATCCTGAGCCAGGATCAAACTCTCCATTGTAAAAATGAAAAATGACCCCGGTCATCTTCTTCTATGACCGGATCGTCAGTATAATTGTACTGTACGGCCCGGACCGGAAAAATTGTAATTCTTTACAGCTTCCCCCCTAAGGGGTACCGCTGCGCTACATGATCATCTCTTTAAAGAACTTCTCTCGCCTCCGCTTCGCGCTTCGGCCCTATCATCTTGCCACCGAAGTGGCCGGACTGTACTTCTTTTGTTTCGCCCCCGTTTCCGAAGGGACTGCAAAGGTAGGAAAGTTTTTCCAAAAAACAAAAATATTATTTTTTTCCTCTCCCTTTTGCCCACGGACGGCAGATCCCTGCCCGCCGTATGGCGCAACCTCCCTCGCGGAGTGGTGCAAAGGTAGGAACTTTATCCGTACGCTCCAAGACCCGCCGGCGTTTTTTCCTGCCCCAGACCATCAAAACGCTGGTAGACTGAACAATAGTTTTTCCAAGGAAGCTCACATAGCCCCATACAATAGGGATAAACTGCAGCCAAATATTCCACAGATCACCGTTAGCAGCCTTTAATGTTTTGTGATATGTTAAAAAAAAATTATTATTTGGAATATACGAAACACTTCGTACATTTGACTACGAAAACATTCGTAGAAAAAAAAATGAAACCGACAGATAGTGAAATGGAAATATTGCAAATCCTTTGGGAAAAAGGCGAGAGCAGCGTGCGCAGTGTACATGAAGAACTGAACAAAAAAGACGTGGGGTATACTAGTACCTTAAAGCTCATGCAAATTATGCTGGATAAAGGCATGGTTTCGCGTGACACTTCGGCAAAGACTCATTTATATAAGGCGACGTTAAGTAAAGAACAAACACAACATACGTTTTTAGAAAAGATAATCAACACTGTATATAATGGTTCTACCGCTCGTTTAGTTATGCAGGCACTCGGCAACAAACGTACAAGTAAAGAAGAAATCGAGTTAATCAAAAAATATTTAAATAATCTTTAAAATTAAAAGGTATGAATGGTCTACTTCAAAACATCACGCAGGCGTTAGGGTGGAGCATGGCACACTCCCTTTGGCAGGGAGCGCTGATATATGGATCGTTATGTTTCATTTTCCTCCTATCTCCAAAACTTACTTCTAAAAACAAATACGCTCTTGCCTTATTGGGGCAATTTATTCTCTCTATTGCATTTGTAATTACTTTTGGTCGCTATGTGGATATACGGTCTACAGTGGAAGACCCATTTATGAATTACGCAGCCGCGCCATTGACCTTATCCCCCGAAACATCCTCTTCGTTCTCCCACGCATTACATCCGTTATTGCCATGGATGAGTTCTTTATATGTATTGGGACTTTCTTTCCAATTCATTATTTTCAGCAGTAGTTTATCTAGACTCCATTACCTCAAAACACGCGGACTGTCAACTATTCCCATTAGGTGGAACCAATCGTTCCAAGATATTTGCTATAGGCTCCAAATCAAACAACATATACAATTTCATCTATCGGAAAAAATATCGGTACCTATGGTCATAGGACATTTGAAGCCCATCATCCTATTTCCTGTTGCATTTGTCAATAATCTCGAATTAGAACAAGTAGAATCTATAGTAATACATGAACTGGCACATATTAAAAGACGGGATTATCTATTTAACCTATTCAAGGTTGCCATGGAAACAATACTATTTTTCAACCCTTTTGTTTGGCTTCTTTCCCGCTATATAGAAACCGAACGGGAACATGCCTGTGATGACATCGTCATGAAGTGGACACCATCGTCCATTGCCTATGCCCAGGCATTAATGTCTGTTGAGCTCCTTAAAAACACAGCCGCTCCTATACACGCCATGGCAGCTGTGGGTAAAAAACATCATTTATTACATCGTATACAAAGAATCACGAATATGGAAAAAAAACATATCAATGCGCGACAACATCTTATAGCTGTTGTTCTTTGCTCCTTCGCATTAGTTACTATAGCTTGGATCTCCCCGACAGAAAAACAAATTACTGTTGCAGAAGAAATCACCATGTTACCAGCTGTTGAAAATCCTGCAGTAACTTATCAAATACCTGCGCCGCCAGCCGCTCCAGACTATCCTTCTTTTCCTCAGGATACTATAAAGCCGCTTTTGAAACCCGAAGAAATTCCAACAGAACGTGCAAATATCAAAAATATAGAAGTCCAAGCTAAAAAGATTGAGGCCTACTATAATTCTCCCGAGTGGAAAAATAAAATCGCAGACATCGAGTCACAAGCGAAAAAAACAGAAGAATATTTTAATTCGCCGGAATGGAAAGCAAAAATAGCCGAGATAGAAGCGAACGCCAACAAAATCGAAGCCTATTACAATTCACCTGAGTGGAAAAACAAGATCGCAGACATAGAGACACAAGCCGCAAAAAAAACAGAGGAATATTTCAATTCATCGGAATGGAAAGCGAAATTAGCTGACATTGAAGAAAACGCCAACAAAATCGAAGCCTATTACAACTCCCCCGAGTGGAAAAACAAGATCGCCGATATAGAGGCGCAAGCCAGAAAAGCAGGGGAATATTTTAATTCACCGGAATGGAAAGCAAAAATAGCCGATATCGAAGCAAATGCTAAAAAGATGGCGGAGTATTTATAATGCACTATCTTTGTGCTTTAATATTACCGTTATTGAGGGATGAACATCATTTATTGTATCGACCTTCTGGGCACTATGGTTTTTGCCATATCGGGGGCTATGGCCGCTAATCGCTCGGGAATAGACATTTTTGGAGCGACATTTACCGGGTTTGTGACAGCAATCGGAGGAGGGTCTTTACGTGACGTGTTTTTGAATCTACGCCCGATATGGGTGGACGACAGCAACTATCTTGTCGCTATTTTAATTGGTGTCATTATTTCTATCATTGCCAATAGACAATTATATCGTCTAGCAAGGACGTTAACTTTCTTTGACGCGCTGGGAATAGGCTTTTTTTGTGTCGTCGGCGTGCAGAAGTCCCTTACCTACGAAAGTTCGCAAACCGCAGCTGTTATTCTCGGGGTATTCTCAGCGGTTATGGGGGGAGTAATCCGTGATACTTTAATGAATGAAACACCGTTGATTTTCAGAAAAGAAATATACGCTACGGCTTGTTTATTCGGTGCAATCATGTATATGATTCTAGGCTCGTGGGGTGTTGATACGGCGATCAACGCTTTTGTTTCCACTTTAACTGTTTCCGCCATCCGTCTTGTAGCAGTCAAATATGAATTATCCCTACCCGTAATAGGTGGTTAAAAAAGAAAAGGTAACTTCCAGTTACCTTTTCTTTTTTACATTCGGGAATTTCATTTTGTAGCCTACTTCTACCACACCTTTGGAAATATTGTCTAATTTCCCCTTTAGCATTGCTTTCTTCAACGGGCTGAGTTTGTCGATGAAAAGCTTGCCTTCGATATGATCGTATTCGTGTTGGACAACACGAGCTGCAAGTCCAGAAAGCTCGACTTCATGTTCCTCAAAATCTTCATCCAGATAATTAATTACGACATGGGAAGGACGCATAACCTCCTCATTGATATCCGGAATACTCAAACACCCTTCACTAAAGCCCCATTTTTCTCCTTTTTCCTCTACAATAATGGGATTAATCAGTACTTTCTTAAAATCCTTCAGTGTCGGGTCTCCTTCATCATCTTCGTCATCTTCCGCAAATGGAGAAGCATCGATTACAAATAGACGAATAGGCAATCCAACCTGTGGCGCAGCGAGCCCAACTCCACGAGCCGCGTACATTGTCTCAAACATATCGTCTATTAATTGCTTCAAATTGGGGTAGTCTTCGTCAATCTCCTCTGCTTTTTTTCTCAATATAGGATCGCCATAAGCGACTATAGGTAATTTCATCTAATAACTTTTTTCTAATTCCTATCAATTTCTGTGCAAAGTTACCAATAATAATTTATACACATTTAGATTGTATTAACTTTGTATCTATGGATGTATCCTTGGCAATAGAGAATTTTATTTTTGAATTAGAAAGGGGTTTGGACACCTCTTTTTCTCGCCAATACCTAAATGGAACGGTCGTTTTACATACTGAAACACCCTATTTTGCTTTGGTCATCTATCTCGCAGGAAATACCGGTCGTATCGATGTAAAAGATATTCGCAGTTTTCATATTGATCAAGATCAAATTTTAAAAGATCCACACAAAATCCTCTCCCGCTTATACTCTCTTTTGGGAAAAGGAAGGGTAATTTATGCCCGTCAAACAGTCGTCGCCCGTATAGACAAACGCGTAGCCTTAGCATTTTTAGAAGAAAACCACCTTCAAGTTGCCATTCCCGGTAAATATCGCTACGGCTTATTTCATGAAAGCGAGCTTGTATCCGTTGCCATTTTTAGCGGTGGCAGAAAAATGCGGGAACATACACCCAATTACCGATCTTTCGAACTCATACGTTTTTGTCACAAGGCGGGATATCGTGTAGTCGGTGGCATGTCAAAACTCCTAAAATCGTTCATTGAAGATTTTCATCCGAATGATATTATGACTTATGTCGACAGAGATTGGTCGCAAGATTCCAATCTCCGCACATTAGGCTTCCAAAAGCAGGGATCGACATCTCCCCAATCCTTTTGGATCGTCTGTAAGGAACGTTATCATATCGAGAATATGGAGCAGCTCTCGAAACTCCAACAGACCTACGCCAACGGATACCTTTCACATAACAATGGGAGCACAAAATTGGTGTTGAAGCTATGAAAACTAGTTTCGGTTATGTATATTTAGCGTGATAAAATTTTAAACTAAAACAAATTATTTATATATGAAACGTAAACTACGTATGGGCATGGTTGGTGGTGGTAAAGACGCTTTTATTGGAGCGGTACACCGAATCGCCGCCTTTATGGATGGAAAAATAGAGTTAGTTTGTGGTGCTTTCAGTATTGACCCTGAAATTTCGCGCCAATCTGCTGAAGAACTTTTTGTTGCACCAGATCGCCTGTATGCGAATTATGAAGAGATGATAGCAAAGGAAGCGCAATTGCCTGAAGGTGAACGCATGGACTTCCTCACTATCGTAACGCCCAATTTCCTACATTTTGGCCCGGCAAAGTTGGCTTTGGAAAATGGCTTCGACGTAGTCGTTGAAAAGCCTATGACAGTCACATTGGACGAAGCGAAAGAACTCAAGGCTATTGTAGAAAAAACCGGGAGAACACTTTGCCTCACACACACTTATTCGGGCTACCCTATGGTGAAGCAAGCGAAAGCTATGGTGAAAGATGGCCATTTTGGAAAAATCCGGAAAATCGTGGTAGAATATCCACAGGGTTGGTTAAGCCGTTTATCCGAACGCGAGGGAAATGCCGGTGCTGCGTGGCGGGCGGATCCGAAAAAATCAGGTTTATCTCTCGTAATGGGTGATATCGGAACGCATGCTGCCCATTTAGCTGAATATGTTTCCGGATTAAAAATAACAGAGCTTTGTGCAGATCTAAGTACTTTGGTAGAGGGTCGTCTACTCGATGACGACGGGTCTGTATTATTACGTTTTGACAACGGTGCCAAGGGAGTTTTGATGGCTTCGCAAATTTCCGCTGGAGAAGAAAATGCGGTAAGGATCCGTATCTACGGCGAAAAAGGGGGGGTAGAATGGGCAAACGAAGATCCAAACAACCTCATAATTAAAATGCTGGATCAGCCTCGTCAACTTTACCGCACAGGCAATGCTTACACTGCTCCTTACACACTAAGCTCATTTGCGACACACAACACGCGCATACCAGCCGGACATCCGGAAGGTTTGCTAGAAGCATTCGCAAACATCTATCGAAATTTTGCTGCTACTACGAGTGCTAAACGTGAAGGTAGAACACCATCTCCTGAGGAATTAGATTTCCCCTCGGTAGACGACGGGGTAAGAGGTATGGCATTTGTCCAAAATGTTGTTACTAGCAATGCCAGCAATGAAAAGTGGACTAAATTTGACGTGTGAACCACATTGCAAAAATAAAAGAACTCATTCATCAGGCGAAAGAAAAACTTTCGCCTGATTTTTTAATCGTCATACTTGGGCCTACAGCTTCGGGCAAAACCAAATTAGCTGTAGAACTGGCCAGACAAATTGACGGTGAAATTATATCTGCAGATTCTCGTCAGGTATACAGAGATATGGATATTGGGACAGGAAAAGATCTGGAAGAGTATCGGGATGTGCCATACCATCTTATCAATATCAAAAATCCAGGTGATAAATATAATGTCGACCTCTTCCGTGTAGATTTCTTTCAAACTTATGACTATATTATCAGCCGAAAAAAATCTCCCATTCTCTGTGGTGGCTCAGGGTCTTACATACAAACTGTTCTACAAGAAAGGCCGTATACACAAATTCCTAAAAACGAGTATATCCAGCATCAGCTACGCTTTTTAAGCAAAGAAGAGCTCCTTGCACAAATACACGAGATCGGTATTCCGAAAGACCTCAAGATAGATTTTAACAGTCACAAGCGACTGGTGCGGGCCCTGGAGATCCTGCTATATCTAAAACATCACTCCGAAACTTTGCAGCCTCAGCGTGTAATCCCTGATTATATTGTTTTCGGGATTAACCCTCCTTTAGAAGAGCGGCGATCCGCTATTACGCGTAGACTCGAAGAGCGCCTGCAAAAAGGACTTGTTGAAGAGGTCGAGCGCTTAATTGCGATGGACTTAAATTACGACGATTTGATATACTACGGTTTAGAGTATAAATACGTTGCGTTATACCTCCGAGGCTCGCTAACTTACGACCAAATGGCAGAGAAATTGAATACTGAAATACATCGATATGCGAAACGGCAAATGACATACTTTCGTAAAATGGAAAGAGACGGTATTAAAATACATTGGTTATAAAAAGAGAAAGGAGGTCAATTACCTCCTTTCTTAATCTCTTCCATATCTACAATTTAATTTCTTCGTCTTTGGAGTTGAAGAATCTAAACTGTGTCAAATAATACGATGATACTGTTTTTATCTTTATCCATTTACCGTATTTAAGAAACCATTTGAGTCTTATGGAGAACAAACCAGACTTGATGTAGGCGCCTATATAGGGGTGTACATATAATGTAATTCCCTTTTCATTTTGTTCTTGTAAGATATAACTCAAATTGCTTTCAATATCGTCTAGCAATACTATGCTTGAACGAATTTCGCCAGTTCCCCCGCACGCCGGACATTTTTCATTTGTCACAACACTCATTTCGGGTCTGACTCGTTGCCGGGTTATTTGCACCAATCCAAATTTACTTGGTGGAAGAATGGTGTGCTTGGCGCGATCATTTGCCATGCATTCTTTCAAAAACCCGTACAACTCTTTTCGATTGGCTGGTTTATGCATATCGATAAAATCGATAACGACGATGCCACCCATATCACGTAATCGCAATTGCCTTGCGATTTCCTTTGCTGCTTCCTTATTTACAAGCAGCGCATTTTCTTCTTGATTTTCTTTACTAGCAATTCGGTTACCACTATTAACATCCACTACGTGGAGGGCTTCGGTGTGCTCAATTACAAGATAAGCACCACCATGCAGGTTTACCGTTTTGCCGAAAGACGCCTTAATCTGTTTTTCGATACCGAAGTGGTCAAAAATAGGTTCTTTATGTTTATAAAGTTTCACTATTTTTTCCAAGTCGGGCGAAATTTCCTGCACATACGATTTTACTTCTTCATATAATGCATAGTCATTGACATGGATATGTGCGAATTCGTCCGTTAATATATCGCGTAAAATGGTAGAAGCTCTATCCATTTCTCCCAATACTTTTTGGGCGGGTTCAACACTTTTAAGGCGTTTGGTAAAAAGTTCCCATTTCGAGATTAAATCTAAAAGGTCTTTCTCTAACTCATCAACACCTTTTCCTTCCGAAACTGTTCGTATGATAACGCCGAAGTTTGGTGGTTTAATACTTTCCACTATTTTCTTCAGCCTATTCCGTTCAGCACTTCCTTTAATTCTCTTGGATATGGAAACTGTGCTTGAAAATGGAACCAATACAACGAATCTACCTGCAATGGATAGGTCCGAACTTAATCGGGGGCCTTTCGTCGAGATAGGTTCTTTAGCGATCTGTACTGGTAAAAGCACGTTTCGGCTTAGTATATCCGAAATCTTTCCTGCTTTATCAATGTCCTTTTCAAGCTTCAAACTATTGAGCAGCTTCTCTTGATAGCTGCCGTTCTTTACTATCCTTGTTAGCTTGAGCAAAGACTGAACCTGAGGTCCTAAATCCAAATAATGTAAGAACGCATCTTTTTCGTAGCCTACATCTACGAAAGCGGCATTAAGGCCAGGCATAATCTTTTTGATCCGCCCTAGATAAATATCGCCCACGGCGAAATTATTATCGGCCTGTTCCTTGTTCAGCTCAACAAGCTGTTTGTCCTGTAGTAAAGCAATAGTCACTCCCTTGTCAGGAGTTGAATCAATAATTAATTCCTTTACCAACAGCTACTCATTTACGGCTTTATACGAGTTGTATATAGCCTGATGAAACATAAAAACTCGTTAATGAAAAAATACAATCTATCGTTTTTCAAATGGAAAACCATAGATTGTATGACGTCTTACAGGTGTTAACCTAGAAGACCAACAAGCTTATTTTTTCTTGTGTCTATTTTTTCTTAAACGTTTTTTACGCTTGTGCGTAGCCATTTTGTGTCTTTTTCTCTTTTTTCCGCTTGGCATAGCTTTAATGTTTTTTAATGATTAAATTAATATGTTAATTACTTGCTGAGTTCTTCCACACGTCTGTCGATGAACTGAGATAGGGTTGGATCCGCAGCCAGCTCTTTACTCTTTTGAAAAGCTGCTATGGCTTCGTTTTTCAATCCAATATTTTCGTAGCCCGTTGCTAAATAAAAGTACGATTCTGCATCGGGGCTCAATTCGACGACCGTTTTGAATCGCTCAATAGCTTTGTCGAATTGTCGAGATTGTAAAGAAAACAATCCCAATGTTTTGTTTGCATTAATGTTTTTCGGCTCTTTCGCAACAACTTCCTGCAATAAAGCGATCCCTGCCATTGGGTTACCACCTCCTGTAACCATAGCTGCACCTAGACCTGTTTTTGCGTCCAAATTGTTTTCGTCCAGTTCTGTTGCTTTTTCATACGACCGAATCGCCAGTCTGTTCAGCTCCGCTGACATCGCTGTATCTTGCAGGTTCGTATATGCCGCCCGATAAGCATCGCCTGCTTTCAACCAATACTCAAATTTAGGTGAAGTTTCTGCCATTTCCTCATAGATAAATCCTTGAGGAGCAAACTTAGCAACATCATCCCATTTTTGTACTAATTGTTCCAACAAAGCGAGTTTTTCCTCTCCACTGGCCTCTGCGACTTTTCCTTCCAAATCTGTAATTTCCTGCGCTATACTAGCGTTTATGGACTGTTTGGTTATTTCAGATACACTTTGGAACGTGAAAGCTGACGAAGACGCTGCAGTTGCGGAATCATTAGCTCCTTTGTTTTCGTCTACCAAACCTTTAATAGGTCGCGCAAGAAGTCCACCCATTAAGGCGACTACAATGACAATCACTATTATTTGCTTGGTATTCATCTTGGTTAAGTTTTACTTGTTCCCTTGTTTAACTTTTTCCACAAAAACTTTTGCCGGCTTAAAGCTTGGCACATAGTGCGCCGGAATAATGATCGCTGTGTTTTTTGAAATATTACGAGCTGTTTTCTCGGCTCTTTTCTTTACAACGAAGCTTCCGAAACCTCTAACGTACACATTCTCTCCGCTAATCATAGCATTTTTCACCACCTTAAAAAATGCTTCTACTGTCTCTTGAACATCTACTTTCTCTAAACCTGTTTTATTAGAGATCTCCGCAATAATTTCTGCTTTAGTCATATCTGTTTTTACTGTAATTATTTATTTCTCAACCCTTAACGCAACAGCCGTTTGGGGATGCAAAAGTATCTTTTTTTTATGATGTTTAAAAATTTATTTTGTTTTTTTACTAAACTTCGTCTATTCAAAAACTTTTCTGTATCAACTATTTATATACTTTAGAGAGAAAACGTGGATTATTTATTGGTTTCCGGCGGTGTTCAAAAGTTCGTTTCGCTCTGTTCATATTCTTTATGTTTATGATAGTTTATGCAGATTTTCAATATTTTAATAGAAATTCAATGGAATGTTCAACGTGACCGACCCCGTCCATCCTTTCAGTGGTTTAAAGTCTTTTTTTGTGTTCATTTCAAAGCCATAGCCCACCCCTAAGTCTAAAACGGAAAGAATACTCATTCCAACTTTAGGCGTCAATGTATACGGTGTAACCTCTGCCTGAACAAATGGAAACACTAAACTATTGCTTAGATAATAGGTAAAACCCAGCTCGGGGATAACAGTGGTCTTGTCTTGCATCCAAGTAAAGTTTGCTCCGACATTCATCTTTATGTATTGGTGATCGTTCGGCGCGAACAATCCCCAGCCTGATGCTTTCAGAAAATTTCCACTTTGGTATTGCCATCCCACAGATGGCCCCCATATCCAACCTAATTTTTGTGGGTTCTGTGCTTGCATGCTTCCTATAGAACAACAACAAATGATCAACCAAATTCCTAATTTCTTCATATAACTTTCTCCGGTTAAATTTAGCCTAAATTTTGGTATATTAGGAATCGGAATGTAATCTTCACGTATTATTGCCTCATTTTTCGCATTGCTTTAATCTTTCGCTTGGTTTTCTATCGTCCTAAAGGTCAAGTTTACCCTTGGCGTTGTTATCTTTTTGCTGGGCGGCAATCTATGTAGCCAGTGAGTTTGTGTAATGTCTTTCATGACCAACAAGCTTCCATGTGCTAAAAAAAGCTCTATTTTTTCTTTGGTTTGCTTGTGCTTAAACGCAAATTTCCTTTCTGCTCCAAAACTCATTGATCCGATTGCTCCGTCTCTTTTTAAATCACGTTCTCCATCGCTATGCCATGCCATTCCCTCGTCCCCGCTGTGGTACAGGTTGAGCAGACAAGAGTTAAACGTTTCGCCTGTTTCCTTTTCTATTAATATCTTTAACTCCAACAATTCCTTTGTCCAAGGCAAAGCATATTTTGTTGTGTTGGAATACGTGTATGCATAAGGTCTTTCGCCATACCACGCTACTTTTCTTTTTGTAATTATTTTCCTTCCAAAAATAACAGCTTCGTCATTTCTCCAATTAATGGTTTCCAATAATTTGTTTAGGTAAAAATCCGCTTGTTCTTTGGACATCAATTTACCATAATAATGGACTGTACCATCGTAGGGAAGCCAATTTCTATGCGTATCCGGGATTTGGCTAAACAAGTCCATGCTGCGCGTTTTCTTTGTAGGTTTTCGCTCTTTCCCAGCCAATAATGGCCGTTTTTCTCGTTGCCCCCCACATATATCCACCAAAAACGCCTGATGATTGGATGACACGATGACAAGGGATAAGAAATGCAACGGGATTACTCCCTATAGCCGTTCCAACGGCACGGGAAGCTTTAGGACTGCCTACTTGCTCGGCAATATAACCATAAGTCGACAATTTACCCATCGGAATTTTTAATAGGCTTTCCCACACTTTCAATTGAAAATCAGTGCCCTTCAAGTGTAATTTAATCTCGCTTAACTTGCTCCAATCATTTTGAAAAATAAATAGAGCATTTTGTTGCAATAAATCTAATTTTCTTTGGAATGTGGCATTTGGGAATTTTGCTTTTAGGTTACTCAAAGCTTTTTCTTCGTCGTCCTCAAAAGCCATATAACAAACACCCTTCGCCGTTGCAGCAGTAATCAGTGCTCCAAAGGGGCTTTCGGCGAAACTGTAGTTGATGTACAGGTTTTTACCTCCATTTTTATATTCTGCCGGTGTCATCCCTTCGATGTTTACAAACAGATCATGGAGACGGCTCGTACTAGAAAGTCCTGTTTCAAAAGTAGTTTCAAACAAGGTTGCTTGTTCCTCTTTTAACATCTTCTTAGCATGTTCTATAGAGATGTACTGCAAAAATCTTTTAGGGCTTGTTCCTGCCCATTCGGTAAACATACGCTGAAAATGCGCCGGACTTAAATTTATCTTTTCCGCGACATCATCTAGATTGGGCTGTTTCTTAAAATGTATCTTAATATAATCAATGGCCTTTGCTATACGATTATAATTCATGGTTGCCTGTGTTTCCATCTTCTTCTTATCTCTTATTTTACAAATCTCCACAATCTTTTGCAACAGTAAAATCCGAAATATGCGATATACTGTTAGCTGGTCTTTTTATAGTTATAGATCGCCCATCCATTAAGGAATACCGCAAAACCTATCATGATTAAAAAATGAATTTTTACATCCGAAAATTCACTTCCTTTCAACACAATCATCCGCATGACCTCTATAAAATAGGTTATAGGGCTGAACTGCGTCATTACATAAGCCCATTTGGGCATGCTATCAATAGGCGTAAACAAGCCGCTCATCAAGATAAAAATCATCATAAAGAAAAAAGCTATCGACATTGCCTGTTGTTGGGTTTCCGCATATGTGGAAATCAACAGCCCCAAACCTAATACCGCAATCAAATATACCGAAAGGTATGCGTATAATAAGAATAGACTCCCTATAGGGACGATGCCATAGACGAGCCATCCAATACCAAATAGCCCTATACTGAATACCACGACGCCAATAAGCCAGAATGGTATAAGTTTTCCTAAAATAAACTGATATTTTTTGATTGGTGTAACGTTGATTTGTTCGATCGTACCGACTTCTTTTTCCTTAACGATATTAAGCGCACACATATAAGCGCCAATCATGGTCACCAACAACGCGAGAATACCAGGAACCATATAAAAACGATAATTCATCGTAGGATTAAACCAATTGGCCGAGACTGTTTCAATAGTTGGAAAGAGGTGGAATCTCGGCATCTGTACCCATTCTACACGAACGTCTGCATTATAATCGGCGATGATGCGATTTAAATATGTGCCTCCAAGACTGGCTTTTACACCGTTAATGGCATTGACGGCTATATATAGTTGTTGCTCATCTTCACGAATAAGGTTGCGTTCAAAACCTTGTGGTATCTCCAATATCAAGTCGGCTCGGTCGTTTTCAATATCATCAAACGCTCCATTAAACCCCTTTGCATAATTTGCCAACTTGAAATATCCAGAGGCGATTATTTTCGAAATCAATTTTTGTGAATAGGTTGAATGATCGTAATCAACAACCGTTATGTTAATATTCTTTATTTCATAATCTGCAGCCAAAGGAAGAATAAGCAATTGCATGATAGGCACGACAAACAGCATCGGCAATAAGGCTTTATTGCGGAATATCTGCTTAAATTCTTTATGCAATAAAAATTTCAGCGTTCTCATGTCAAACGTATTTTAAATTTTTTGATATTAACGACCAATAGCACGAGCGTCATTCCCAATAAAATCAATGTTTCTTTCCATATTGCCGAGAAACCTAACCCTTTTACCATAATAGATTTAACGATAATGTAATACCATTTGGCTGGAATGATATGGGACACGAGCTGTAAGGGATAGGGCATATTCTCCAACGGAAACATAAAGCCTGTAAATAGAATGGACGGCACTAACATCCCCATCAGGGAAATCAACATAGCCGCCTGCTGCGAAGCCGTGCTATTCGAAATTAGCAAACCTAAGGAAAGGGCTGTAATGATGAACAATGTACTCACCGCATATAGCAACAAAACACTACCGTTAATCGGCATTCCCAACACAAATACACTCAGCAATAAAATGACCGTTAAGTTAATCAAGGATAAGGCAAGATAGGGAACCGCTTTAGATACGATAACCAAAAAAGGGTTAAAAGGTGAGACCAGCAATATCTCCATTGTGCCGATTTCCTTTTCTTTCACGATGGCAACGGAAGTCATCAGTACGCAGACGAGTAATAAAATCAACGACATCACTCCCGGGACAAAATTTACAGCGGCCTTCAGTTCGGGATTATAAATCATTCTCATCTCTGTATGGATTTGATAGGGTAGGTTTTGTAATTGCATCAGTTCGTTCTGATAATCCATGAGAATTTGGCTGGCGTATCCACTGATTGTCGTTGCTGTATTGGGATCGGATGCATCGGTAATCAACTGCACTTGCGCCTTATTCTGATGCAATAAGTCGTTATTGAAATTGGCAGGAAAAATAATCGCCATTTTTATTTTCCCATTTTTAAAAGCTGCTTCTATCTGATTATGGCTTAACAACGCATTTTGTATTTCAAATTGTTGGCTTGCTTGCAGCTTTCCGATAATTTGCTTTGAAGCGGCATCTTTTGCATAATCGCAGACCACGATTTTTGCATTTTTGATTTCATTGGTCAGCGCAAAACCAAATAGAATAATCTGTACTATGGGCAAACCAAACAGCATCAACAAGGTTTTCCGGTCGCGAAAAACATGCAGAAACTCCTTTTTTATAAAAATGGAAATGTTATTCATTATTCGCTTCTTTTTGCTCCTCTAGCCAATTCATAAAAAACCTCGTCCATCGATATGGCGGAATACCGTTGTTTCAATTTTGCCGGCGTATCGAGTGCTTTTATTTCCCCATCCACCATCATCGAGATGCGGTTGCAATATTCAGCTTCATCCATATAATGTGTGGTCACGAAAACCGTGATACCATTGCCCGCCGCTTCGTATATCAAATCCCAGAACTGACGTCTGGTTACCGGGTCAACACCTCCTGTTGGTTCATCGAGAAAAACAATTTTGGGCTCATGGAGAATGGCTACCGAAAATGATAACTTTTGCTTCCAGCCCAATGGCAATGAACCTACCATCTTTTTGGCTTCGCCTTTCATACCTAATGATTCTATGAGCTGGCCGCTCTTTTCTTTTATCTGCTTATCCGACAAACCATAGATACCGCCGAAAAAACGGATATTTTCCAAGACGGTTAAATCTTCATACAGCGAGAATTTCTGGCTCATATAACCAATGTTTTTTTTGATTTTTTCGGTTTCTTTATAGATATCGAATCCAGCAATTGTAGCCGTTCCCGATGAAGGTGTGGATAAGCCGCATAACATACGCATAGCTGTTGTTTTTCCTGCACCATTTGCCCCTAGAAAACCAAAGATTTCGCCCTGATATACCTCAAAGGTGATTTCATTGGCGGCAATAAAATCGCCAAATCGTTTGGTAAGCTTATCAGTATGTATTACAGTGTCCATACCTAATTCTCCATTAATTTGATAAAGCAATCCTCGATGGTTGGCGTAATCGGTTTTAGCTCTATATTCATATGCTTTTTTTCTTCCAAAATACGGATGAGTTTTTCTTTCATCTCTGGATCATCATGATTGAATGTCACATGGTGATATGCACCAAACGCATTACAGCTTTTTATTATTTCAATATTTTTTAAATCATGCAATAGGTTTCCCATAGTATCAGATTTCACAGCAAAAAGGTTTTCGGGGAATTGTTTTATGATATTTTCAGGTGTATCGATAGACATGATCTGGCCATTCTGTATCAGGGCGATCCGTTCGCAAAGCATGGCTTCATCCATATAAGGAGTGGAAACCAGGATGGTAATTCCTTGCTGTTTCAGACGTTTCAGCATATCCCAGAATTCTTTTCTGGAAACAACGTCCACACCCGTCGTTGGTTCATCGAGAAAGAGTACCGTTGGACGATGTATTAGCGCACAACATAGTGCCAATTTCTGTTTCATACCCCCCGAAAGCTTTCCTGCCCTCCGATCCCTGAACGGCTCTAACTGTATGTATATATCCTTGATAAGATCGTAGTTTTCCTCTATACTGGTATGGAATATAGCCGCGAAAAAGTTCAGGTTCTCCTGTACGGAGAGGTCCTGATACAAAGAGAACTTACCGGGCATATAGCCTACATTTTTACGAATGGCCTTATAATCTTTTACCACATCAAATCCATTTACGGAAGCTGTTCCTCCATCCGGTAAAAGTAAGGTAGTGAGGATACGAAAAATGCTGGTTTTACCGGCACCATCGGGTCCAATCAACCCGAACAGTTCGCCTTTGCTTACGTGAAATGTTACATCATTTACCGCCTGCACCATTCCTTTATGGTAGGTCTTAGAGATATTATTTAAAACAACGTCTTTCATTATAATTGACCCTTATTTTCCACTTTCTGATTTCCCCTACTCATCAAATAAAATTTCACCATACATGCCTATTTTGTACACACCATCATTCTTAACCTTCACTTTTATCGCATAGACCATATTTGCCCGTTCATCTTTCGTTTGAATGGTTTTTGGTGTAAACTCTGCTTTGTCGCTTATCCAGGTTATTATTCCTTCTGTTTTCTTGTACCCTCCATTTCCATCATCCGTATTTACGCTTACCTTTTGGTTGAGCTTGATTTGGGACAATTGATCTCCCGTAATATAAGCCCGCAGGATGATATTGGATAAATCTGCAATTTTGTACAGCGGCTTTCCCACTGTGGCCATCTCATTAGCTTCGGCATATTTGGTTAACACGGTTCCCGCTATAGGATTTACAATATGACATTTACTCAGTTGGTCTTCCAATTGTTCAATCTGTATCTGCAACGGGATAGCATCTTTGCTGATACCTTCACTAGAAATATTTAGCGATGATTGCTGTGCTTCAATTTGCTTTTTCAGTACTTCAATCTGTGCGTTCATATCGTCTAACTGCTTGGGTGTCGCTGCATCACCTTTTACCAGATTGGTTATTCTAACTTTCTCTTTTTCGGCCGTTCGTAATTGTTCCTGCAGGGCAGATAACTGAACCGGAATGTTCGGTTTCTTTCCGGTCAATGCACGTATCTGTGCCTCCAATTGCTTTTTCTTTAAATGCAATTGCACACTGTCAACATAACCAATTCGTTCCCCGGCTTGTAGGGATTGCCCTTCCTGGATATCAAAAGCTTTCAGCATCCCTTGCGCCTCAGCTGATACAATCGTTTCTTCGGCTTCAAACGAACCTGATGCATCGAAAGAATGTCGATTGGTGTTGCACGCGGATAAAATAATTATTACCATTATTTTAAATAAAACGTAACGATTTTCTGGAGCTGTATTCATTGTTGTCGGTTTAATTTCCTGATGTTGTTTTAAAATTATACTGTGCCATCAAAAGCTGTATCTCGTGGATAATCAGATTTTGCTTTGCTTGGTCTTCTGCGTTGATATACGTGAGATAATCGTTTGTGGTCGTTGTGCCGTACGCCAACTGGTTTTGCGCAGATAGCTTTACGCTTTCCCTCAAGCGAACAATATCCTGATCCGTTTGTATCAGTTCTTCCAGTTTTGCTATTTCACTATCCTGTTGTTTTAATGTAAGGTTGGTATTGAAAACGAACGTTTCTTTTTGTACTTCCAGCGCGTTCTGACTTAGATTGAGCAGTTGTTTTTCCTGTTTTTGTGTATAGAAACTGGAGATGTTCCATGTCAGACGGGCACCACCGATATAATACAAATCAAAATTGTTGTTCAACATATTTAGCCCTGGTCTGCCATATCCTCCTTGGAAGAAAAGACTGAAACGGGGTAAAGCCTTAGTATCTATCAGTTTGCTCTGCACATCAAAGGTGCTCTTCTGTGTTTCAAACAATTTTAGTTCTGGACGGTTGATCTTCGTCATCAACGAAGCTGCCCGATATGGCTTTTCCAATATCGTGTTTTCTTTAACGGGACGATTGATAAATAGGGAAAGCATATCGGCATATCCTTTCCGCATGGCTTTCAGCTCGATTGTACGCTGATCTGCTTTCAATAACTCTGCTCGCAGTATATCGCTGCTGCTTTTTAAAGCGATCCCGTTGGCTATGGCAACATCGTTTTTGTTCATCCCAGAACGGATGTCTTTTTTTAAGGTCTCAGCCTGAGTTAACTGCGCATCAATCAATAGGATACCAAAGTAGAATTGGTTTATACGTTCTTTCAGTTTGTACAATTCCACTTCTACTTTTTGTTCTTCCACAGCCGAATTAGCGTGAATAAGTTCCTTTTGGTGTTTTACCGTAAACAAATCCGTGAGCGGCTGCGACACTTCTCCATATAGTTTATACTGATCTTTGCTTATAGAAGGAATATCGATGTTCGGAAGGGATATAGGTATTTGTGTTACGTCAGATTGATAACTCGCTTGTCCTCCTACATTTATTTGTGGTAGATAACCTTTTGAAGCGTTGGTCAATGAATATTCCCGGGTCTTGTCTAACAGTGCATATTGTTTTACCAAAGGATAATTGTTTTCTGCAAGTTGATAGCAAACATCTAAGTTTAGTGATTGGGATGACTGCCCATAAATATTGTTGGTAGTTATGAGCCAGCAACTTATGACGACAACCGACTGCCTAAAAACTATGTTCTTTATTATTCTAATCATGATTTTAATTAATTCGTTTTAATCATTTGATTAACATCTATATAAAAAAAATATTTTATGTTTCCAATATCATTTTCGCCCATTTAGCAATCAATACTTTTCTTTCTTCCATTAATATTTTAAAGCTTTTATCATCTGCAAATAGAATTTGCTTGGCTATGAAAGGGAAAACCGTCATCCCAAGAAGTGAGGTGATAAACTGTACGGGCTCGATATTCGGTCTTCTTTCTCGCAGCTGACGGATAAAAGAAGAATTTTGCAATAGCTTCCTAATCTGTAACCTGTCTTTAAAGCCTTCCGGATTGGCCTTAATCTCGCCTAAAACAAATAGGGGCAAATCGGGGTTATCAACCAGCAAATTGATATAGTTTTCCACCAAGGTTTCTACCTTTTCTTCCAATGTTAGATCATCATTATTGATTATGGGTAATATTACGCTAAATAACAACTGCAGCTTCTCCGCCATAATCAACTGGAACAATTTTTCTTTACTACGGAAATAGTAGTTAAGCAAAGCCAAATTGATTCCAGCTTCTTCGGCAATATCACGCGTACGTGTCGCTACATAGCCCTTTTGTGTAAATACCTTACTCGCTGCCTGTATGATTTTCTCTTCTGTAGATGTATCTAAATTTTTTACTTCTTTATTTTTCGCCATGTAACCAAACGTCCTTTACAACCACAAATATAAAGACTAATTTTTCAATTAACCAAACATTTTAATCAGATGATTAAAAAATGTAATGGTAACGTGTGTTTAAAACAAAAGCCACCTCCCCATGCAGGAAAATGACTTTTATAGGTGACCCCGGAGAGGCTCGAACTCTCGACCCACTGATTAAGAGTCAGTTGCTCTACCAACTGAGCTACGGAGTCTGTTGACACAAATGTAAGGGCTCTCCTATAAAATAACAACCATTTCTTAATTTTTCAGCTCATTTTTTTAAGATTTGTCGTCTTCCGATCTAACTATTTTCGCTTATTTAATGCGTAAAATTATCGTACTTTTGCCTCAAAATCAGGATGTCGCCATGGACTCGTCAACAAACACACAAAAAACCGGAGTGTATGGGAATAAACAACGGATACGTTTAGCGGTTTCGCTATTCTATTTCGGACAAGGATTAGCCTTCGCCAGCTGGGCAAGTCGTATTCCCGTTATAAAGTCACAATTACAACTTACGGAAGCACAATTAGGTACGGTTTTGCTGGCATTGCCTATCGGCCAATTGTTGACGATGCCCGTTTCTGGAAAGCTTGTTAGTAAATACGGAAGCCACCGCATTATGCCTATTGCGGCCGTAGTCTATCTAATGGTTTTATGTAGCATCCCTTTTGCATCAGACGCTTGGCAACTTGGGGGCACGCTCTTGCTTTTCGGCATCGTGGGTAATATCTGTAATATCTCTGTCAACACACAAGGCGTATTAGCGGAGCGCCTCTATAAGAAATCAATCATGTCGTCCTTTCATGGGTCATGGAGCATTGCCGGTTTTACCGGCGCAATAATTGGTTTGATTTCCCTTAATGTAGACTTATCCACACAAACGCATTTCTATATTGTTATGGGATTGATGCTTATTAATATTTTTTTGAATAAAGCTTATCTCGTACAGGACATTGCCAGTACAACCGAAAAAAAATCCTTCTCATTTAAACCCGATCGTTTGTTAATATCCTTGGGTGTCATCGGTTTTTGTAGCATGGCAACGGAAGGCGCGATGTTTGACTGGAGTGGCGTATATTTTCATGATATTGTCCACGCTCCAGAAAAATGGACTACTCTCGGATATGCCTCATTCATGATTATGATGGCGCTAGGCCGGTTTGTTGGTGATGCTGTTATCAGCCGAATCGGCCGTAAACGAACACTACAGATTAGCGGAGTCCTCATGTTTGCTGGCATGATGGGTGCGGTTATTTTTCCACAACTTATTCTATGTACGCTCGCTTTTATGCTTGTAGGATTAGGTGTTGCATGTAACATCCCATCTGTGTATTCAGTTGCAGGAACACACAAAACCATCTCTTCCGGAGTGGCATTAGCGATGGTATCCAGCGTAAGCTATCTAGGTTTTTTGATGGGTCCCCCGCTTATTGGATATATAGCCGAGGTATTTAGTTTACGGTACTCTTTTGGCGTATTCGCCTGTTTTGGCTTATTGATGTTTGGGTTAACCAGTCGGTTGACCGTGTTTAATGAAAAGTGAAGATTACCGCTCTACTAGTGTGGTCGGAAACACAATGGTTTCAAACTTCTCTATTGGATGTTTAGCTTCAATTTGCTGAATCAATAGTTCTGCGGCTTTTTCGCCCATTTCAAATGCTGGCTGTCGGACTGCTGTAATTGGAGGCGAAAAGAGATTTACAACTTTAGAATTTGTAAAACCTGTTACTTCTATTTTCGTCAAGTTTGTTTCCGGACGTGCCTTCATAGCCTGTAAATATCCCATGCTTAATTTATCTCCAGAGATAAAAATAGCATCATACTCCTCTTGTAGAAGTTCCTTTACCGCTTGTTCAATTTCATCTTGGTGAAGACCTCCATATTCGCAATGTTTAACAAGTTCGGGTCGATATGGGAGCCTGTTCGCTGCTAGCCCCATCTTATATCCTTCCAGCCGCTCTCTCGTAATAGAAAGCTTTTTCGTTCCGGTAAGATGGGCAATCTTACGTTTTCCTTTTTTGACAAGATACTGAATAGCTTCAAATCCTCCTTGGCGATTATCTGCTATTACTTTATGGGACTGTAGATCGTTGGGTACCCGATCAAAAAAAACTATTGGAAAGCCTTTATTTATCAGCTGTTCTAGATAGGACAAGTCAGTTGTTTCAGAAGATAGCGCGATCAGCAGACCATCTGTTGAACGCGAATAAAGATACTCGACATTCGACCGTTCACGTTCAAAGGATTCATGCATTTGAGAAATGACAACTTGATAGTTCTTGCTATACGCCACCGATTCTATTCCTTCAATGACTTGTGAGAAAAAATTATTGGCAATTTCTGTTACAATTACTCCAATACTATAACTTTTCCTCTCCTTTAAACTGCGGGCAATAGGGTTTGCACGGTAATTTATTTTTTCTGCATATTCCAACACCAATTTCTTGGTTTCAGTGCTGATTTCATAGCTGTCCCGCAACGCTCTGGAAACGGTGGAAGTAGAAAGGTTTAAAGCCTTTGCAATATCTTTTATCGTATAGTTCTCGAACGCCATAATAGGTAATTATCTTGTAATAATACCTAAAATAGCTGACATATTGAAATGGGCAGGATATTTAACCTGCCCATTTTACGAATTAAAAAATATATTTCGTACTTAAGAAATTGGAGCTATGATCACCCACTATTTCATTAAGCACTTTTTTATTGCCGTCGGTATTCTTAGTTGCCACGAGCGATCGGATGGAGAACGACCTTAGCGCATCCACGACCGACAATGTTCCTTCGGCACTGTCCTTTCTTCCAGTGAAAGGGAACGTGTCCGGACCACGCTGGCACTGGCAGTTGATATTGACACGACTTACTTGATTGACTAACGGGTCTATCAAAGACGAAATAACAGCATGGTTATTACTAAATATACTCACTTGCTGCCCATGAGAGGATTCAATTAGATACTCGATAGGTTCTTCCAAATCATCAAATGGAATAACAGGGATTACCGGACCAAATTGTTCCTCTCTGTAAAGTTTCATCTGTGAGTTTACAGGATAAACGATGGCAGGATAGAAAAACGATTCGAGAAACTCTCCTCCGTGTTCGTTAATCACTTTAGCTCCTTTAGTCTTCGCATCTTCCAAACACTCTGTCAAATAAGCGGGTTTATTTACTTCCGGTAGCGGAGTCAATGCGACACCTTTTTCCCAGGGCATGCCATATTTCAATTTACCAACTTCGGCACTTAGTTTTTTCAAAAACTCTTGTGCGATGCTACGATGCACATAAACAATCTTCAAAGCCGTGCATCGTTGACCATTAAAGGAGAGCGAACCCAATACCGTTTCAGATACAGCCAAATCAAGATCTGCGTCTTTAGTAACGATAGCTGCGTTTTTAGCGTCTAGTCCTAATATCGCGCGTAATCTATTCACACGTGGGTGGAGTTTTTTCAACTCATCCGCTACACGGCTGGAACCTATAAGTGTTAATACGTTAATTTTGCCCGATTGCATTAATTGCGGTACAATCTTATTCCCGCGACCATAGATCGTATTTACCACTCCCTTCGGAAAACTAGTACGAAATGCCTCCAACAACGGGTAGTGCAACAATGTACCGTGCTTTGGCGGTTTAAATAATAACGTGTTTCCCATAATCAGGGCTGGAATGAGCGTTGTGAACGTTTCATTCAATGGGTAGTTAAAGGGTCCCATACAAAGAACAACACCTAACGGTGAACGCCGAATTTGTGCGATGATACCCTGTTCGATCTGGAAACGGGAGGAGTCTCGATCCACATCTTTCAAAGCATCAATTGTTGCATAAATATATTCTACGGTACGGTCAAATTCTTTAACAGAGTCCGCGTATGACTTGCCGATTTCCCACATAATCAACTTCACTACAATGTCTTTCTTTTCCAACATTTGTTCTGTGAATCGTTCCACACAAGAAATCCGGTCTGCTACACTCATTGTAGGCCATTCGCCCCGACCATTATCATAGGCCCTTACAGCAGCTTCTAGTGCCACCATAGATTCTTTTTCAGTACATACCGGATAGCTTCCTATACGCTTTCGTTCAAGTCCTTTTTCTGTTTTTACACAAATGGGCGAAAACACCTCACTAATCTGACCGGTCCAGGTCAACATCTCTCCGTTTGACAGGAACTCTCGCTGATCAATCTGTTCCCCCAAAGCAAATTCTACAGGAATGTCTTCTTCCTTATAGAAAATGCTTTCTAAATCTAAATCCATTTTTTTAAAACTGTTTAGGTTGAAATCTATCTATTTTACTTTATTCTTTAATTATTTCCATTTTCGGCACTAAGGTCTTCATCACTGACCAAGCGATTAAATAAGCAACCGCACAGAAAGAGAAAACGATAAAATAACCGGCCTCTTCTCCTTGAAAACCCATAAAGACCATTTGCGTTTCCGCGGCATGATCAAATAGTTTTCCGGAACCAAAGTTGATGAAAGTCGAACCGACCCCACCTGCAAGACCGCCGATACCGGTGACTGTTGCGATAGCGCTTCTTGGGAACATATCGCCGACAGTAGAAAAGATATTCGCGGACCAGGCTTGATGTGCTGCTCCGGCAAAACCAATAAATAATACAGGTACCCAATAAGATAGATGGCCCAGCGGTTGTGCCAACAATACAAGTAGTGGTACAAAAGCGAACAGCAACATGGCCTTCATACGTCCATCATAGGGATTGAGGCCTTTTTTATCCACAAAATATGTAGGTAGCCAACCGCCAATAATGGATAATAACGTTATGAGATATAATACAAATAACGCCAGTTGCCCTTCGGTATCTGACGATTTAATATCATAAACGGAAGAAAGATATGCAGGCATCCAAAACAAGAAGAACCACCACACGCCATCAGTCATAAATTTACCAAAAGCAAAAGCCCATGTTTGTTTGTATTTAAAACAACTTCCGAACGACATTTTCTTCCTCTCCACAGGAGCTACACCCACGACATCCTCCGGCATAACATGATCGCCGTCTTGCATGATATACGTTAACTCTGCTTTGTTAATTTTGGGATGCTCATCCGGTTTGTTATACATGAAGACCCAAAAACCCATCCACACAAAACCGAGCGCGCCAATAATAATAAAGGACATCTCCCAACCCCAGTGTGCAGCAATCACCGGTATAGTTAATGGGGCTGCTAATGCACCAATCGTTGCTCCGGCATTAAAAATACTGGTAGCAAGAGCTCTGTCTTTCTTAGGAAAAAATTCTGCGGTAGCTTTAATAGCTGCCGGAAAGTTACCTGCCTCCCCAACTGCCAACACGAAGCGGGCAAAAATAAAGAGTGTAACACTGACGCTAACCACTAGTCCAACGTCGTTCACCCGTGCTATCGCTTCCTTCGCTCCTTCAAACCCTACGAACCATTCTCCGGCAACAATCCCAGAGGTCGCAATTCCACAAAAAGCGTGTATTACTGCTCCTATAGACCAGATACCGATGGCCCATAGAAATCCTTTTTTGGTATCCAGCCAGTCCACAAAACGACCCGCAAATAGCATGCTGACAGCGTAAAATATAGAGAATAACGCGGTAATCAATCCGTAGTCACTATTTGTCCAATGGAACTCAGGGGCAATAAAATCCTTCCACGTAAGCGATAGTACTTGTCTGTCTAAATAGTTAATCGTCGTAGCAAAAAACAATAGACTACATATCGTCCATCTATAATTGCTTTTCTTTTCCGTATTCATTGGTATAGCTTTTTTATTTTTATAACTTATAACTCACTTTCAGCCTTCGCTTGTGCGACAAGTTGCAACGCTTGTTGCGTTTTTTCTGCAAGTCCGTCCACATCCTTAGGATTGATCAATTTACTCCCCATCCCCACGGCACAAACACCAGCCTTAAACCAGGATTTTAAATTTTCGATTTCAATATCTACGCCACCGGTAGGAACGAACAGCTGCCCTTTAAATAAGTCTTTAATAGCAGATACAAATCCTGGACCCAGCACATTTGCCGGAAAAAGTTTAATCAAAGAAGCTTTATTTTGTTGTGCCAGGGCAATCTCCGTCGGAGTCATACAACCTGGGATCCATAATAGATCGTGACTATGCACTAAATCCCCTACGCTAGGGGTAACTATAGGTGAAACAATAAAGTCTGCTCCTAAGCTGATAAATTTCTCTGCTTCCGTATTTGTCTTGATTGTGCCAATACCTAGTTGAAGCTCAGGCATCTCCTCGTTTCGGGCGTTTATCAGCGCTTTAAAAACCTTTTTCGCCTCGTCTCCGCGATTTGTAAATTCAAAAACTCGAATCCCAGAGGCATATAACGTCTTTACGATAGCTATACTCTCTTGCACATCTGTGTGGAAAAACAAAGGCAACATCCCCTGTTTTAAAATCGCATCTAAAACTTCTTTTTTTTTACTCATTATAATAATCTTGTTCTGTTTTAAAGATCTTCCCTTCAATCTTTCGCTGACCGGTTTAGGTGTCATTAGAATATTTCGGAAAGATAAACATTTGAACGCAGAATCCATAACCTTGCCTAAGTTGGCTAAAGATTCTTGTTGCGTCCAGATAACAGAAGGTTTAGAAATTAAAGTATTCCTTCGCGTTATGATAGCTGATGTCACCTACAATCTTTCCTATCCACTCGATATCATTTGGCAACTCTCCTTTTTCCACATCCTCCCCAAAAATATCACATACTAATCGTCTGAAATACTCGTGTCTTGGAAACGACAAGAAGCTTCGGGAATCGGTTAGCATTCCTACTAAACGGCTCAATAGCCCCATGTTCGATAACGCATTTATCTGCTTAGTCATACCATCTTTTTGATCTAAGAACCACCAAGCCGATCCAAACTGAATTTTTCCTTTAATTGATCCATCATTAAAATTACCAATCATGGTTGCTATTAACTCATTATCAGCCGGATTAAGATTGTATAATATAGTTTTCGTCAATTTGTCCTGGTTATCCAATTTATTCAAGAATTTAGAAAGCGCTCTTGCTTGACTAAAGTCACCGATGGAATCCCAACCCGTATCCGGCCCATTCAAACGTAACATGCGTGCGTTGTTATTACGTAAGGCTCCTAAATGATACTGCTGAACCCATCCTTTTTCGTGATCCCATTCTGCAAACTGCACCAACATAGCCGATTTAAATTTCAGATTCTCGCTATGTGTCAGTGTTTGTTTTGTCCTTATTTTTTCGAAAATAAGGGAAATCTCTTGATCGGTATAATCTTCGGCATAAATCTGTTCCAGTCCGTGGTCAGATACGGAACAACCATTTTCAGCAAAGAAATCATGCCTCGCCTTCAATGCGCCGACATAAGCCGAGTAACTTCCAATAGATGTATTGGTCACTGCCTCCACTTGATCGATATACGCATTCAATGCTTCAATATCGTCGGAATTCATGGCTTTGTCCGGACGAAAAGCCGGTAGCATCTTGAAGCTCTCCTGCTCTTGTGCAAATTGCTGATGAAAATTCAAGGAATCTATCGGGTCATCTGTGGTACACACGGCCTCCACATTCATCATCTTTAATAATCCCCGTACGGAATAGCCCGGCTCCGCCAATTTAGCGGCTGTTTCCTCATAAATCTTTTCTGCCGTTCTAGGGGATAGCAAATCCTTGATGCCGAAATACCGTTGAAGTTCTAAATGAGTCCAGTGGTACAACGGATTACGCAATGTATATGGAACAGTTTCCGCCCATTTCAAAAACTTATCTTTATCAGATGCATCCCCGGTAATATATTTCTCGTTCACCCCGTTGGCACGCATCGCGCGCCATTTATAGTGGTCTCCGTTCAACCATACCTGGCTTATATTTTCAAATTGCGTGTCATTTACAATTTGTTCCGGTATCAAGTGGTTATGATAATCAATAATCGGCAAACTCTTTGAAAACTGATGGTATAACGTTTCTGCCGTTTTGCTATTTAATAAAAAGTTATCGTCTAAAAATGCTTTCATGATCGTAATAGTTTTATAAACTAACCCCTCTTTTCCAAGGAATAAAGTCGTCTTGATTTAATTGAACTGCTTTTGGTATGATTTCGCCACTGGCTGCTTTGATACAATATTCGAGAATATCCTCGCCCATCTGCTCAATAGTTTTGTCGCCATCGATGATCGGTCCGGTATTGATATCAATAATATCGCCCATACGTTGTGCCAATGCGTTGTTGGTGGCTACTTTAATAACTGGACATACAGGATTGCCGGTAGGCGTACCCAGCCCGGTGGTAAACAAAATTAGTGTCGCTCCGGATGCTGTTTTTCCTGTTGTTGCCTCTACATCGTTGCCGGGGGTGCACACAAGATTTAATCCCGGTTTAGTTGCTTCTTCCGTGTAATCTAATACGTCTACTACAGGCGACGTTCCTCCTTTTTTTGCTGCTCCTGTACTTTTTATGGCGTCTGTAATGAGACCATCCCGAATATTTCCAGGTGATGGGTTCATGTGAAACCCAGAACCGACATTTTCCGCTGCTTGGCTGTACGACGACATCAATCGAATAAACTTATGCGCCGCTTCGGGTTCTATTGTTCGGTCGATTAAGTTTTGTTCGGCTCCACATAGCTCTGGGAATTCGGCCAACAACACTTTACCTCCCAAAGCAACCAGCAAATCAGACGTATATCCTACAGCCGGGTTTGCTGATATCCCACTGAAACCGTCGCTGCCTCCACATTTCACCCCTAAGGTTAATTTACTCAGCGGCGCAGGCTGACGTTCCAGTTTATTAATCTCGATAAGCCCTATAAAGGTCTTTTGTATTGCTTCTTTGATAAGCTGCTCTTCGCTTTTCGACTGTTGTTGTTCGAAGACATAAATCGGTTTCTTAAAGTTTGGATTTCGCTCTTTTATATCTGCCAGCAAGTCACTCAGCTGTAGGTTCTGACAACCTAGACTCAATACCGTTACGCCTGCTACGTTGGGGTGGTCAGCATATGCTGCCAACAGTTTTCCTAAAACCGCAGCATCCTGCCTGATACCACCACATCCTCCTTGGTGATTTAAGAATTTAATACCATCGACATTTTTAAACACACGATTCCGCTGATGTGTCGTGACACTTAGTTGCTCAGGAGATAGGCTACTGATGTCTTGTCCCGCTTCATAAGCTGTCAACAGTTCATGTGTAAAAGCTCGATATTTACCCGTTACAGAATACCCCAATTCATTATGAAGCGCTTCCTTGATAACATCCAGGTTTCTGTTTTCACAAAATACCGTTGGAACAAATAACCAATAATTAGCTGTGCCAACTCTGCCATCGTCACGCACATAACCATTAAAGGTTCTGCCTGCAAAACGTGAAACATCGGGAGCCTCCCATGTGTATTCATAAGGGCGAAAAGTATATGGATCGGCGGCATGCTTTGTATTATCTGTGTTCATAATCCCTCCTTGCGGCACCGTATACTGTGTTTTCCCTACAAGTACGCCATACATATATATTTCATCCCCTAGGTGCATGTCCTGCATAAAAAACTTATGCTTCGCTGGTATATCGTCCTGTAAGATATAGATAACACCATCAAATTCTATATGCTCACCTTTTGATAGATCCTGCAACGCGACCAACACGTTATCTTTCGGGTGGATCCTTAATATTCTACTTGCCATGCTGCATTTAACTTTTCAATTGTTTTTAATACGCCGTTAGCGTTTATCTCATCCAAATATTGCGCGACAGTCGATTCAAACTCGGGATACGCTGTTAGGTCTTTTCCCCACAGACTATCATCGCGCAAAACCTCATGTACGACCTTCTCCTTATTTTTCCAATACCCAAATAGAACTGGCGCAAACTCATCCTGAAGTACTATTTTCTGTCCATTAATCTCTTGCACATATTGCTTGTCTTGCTCTTTGGTATCCATAAACTTAATATACGCCGCAAAACCGAGTGCAATGTGCTGAGGTGGGACTAAATTTTTTGTATACCATTTCTCCAATAGCGCGATATTGCGCATATTCATCTTCGAGGTATAATTTAACGCAATGTTTTCCCATCGATGCTCGAGGAAAGGGTTGCTAAACCTATCGATTACGCTATTAGAAAAATCCTCGGTATCCTGCGTTTTGATATTTTCATCGACAATAGACTTGCCTATCTCGTTTTTCATCAGGTCACGCACGAATACATTAAATGAATCGTTTTGCATCGCTTCTTTGACTGTTATAAAGCCACTCCATAACGCTGCAGCACAACTTAGCGTGTGCGTCCCGTTTAATAAACGCAATTTAATCTCCTTGAATTTCTCAATAGACGGGACAAGCACGATGCCATTGTCCACTTCGGCAAAAGAAAGAATTTGCTTTACACGTGGTGAATCGGTTTCGATTGCCCACAAACGGAATGGCTCTGCCATAATCATGAGTTGATCCTGATAGCCTAGTTCCTGTTCCGTCTGCTGTTGTTCTTCTTTTGGCAAACGCCCCGGCACAATACGATCTACCAAGGTATTGCAGAAGTCATTCGCTTCGTCCAACCATGTCGAAAAGTCTTTTCCCAAGCTATTTTGAGCAGCCAGACTGTGTAAAATTTTCTTCAATTTTGTGGCGTTGTCAGAAATCAATTCTGTGGGCAACACAACGAGTCCTTTTGTTGTATCTCCTTCAAAGTGTCGGTAACGTTCGTATAGGAATGACAACAATTTCCCTGGAAACGATGCGGGTGGACTGTCCGTTATCTTGTCGTTGCTCAACACGATTCCCACTTCGGTCGTATTGGAAAATACAACTTGCATATCGGGGTTGTGCGCTGCTTCAAGGATAGCCTGCCAGTCTTTCGAGGCCGATAATACGCGTGAAATCGCATTATTTACACTATATCGAACGACTTCGCGTCCATCCTCTATGCCCTTGATACATAAGGTATATAGCCCCTCTTGCTCCGCAAATTCATCCGTACCCGATGAAGACGTCGATTTAACCACTAAAATCCGTCCATTAAACACACCGGCCTTGTTAGCCTGATCAACAAAGTAATCGGGTAGCCCCCTCAATAGCACTCCCGTTCCAAATTGCAATACGCGTTCCGGCAACCCAAAGGAATTGCCTTTAGGCAACTCGACCTTGCTTGCATCTATTTTCTCTATATTCTCTCTTGAAAGTATCATCTTTTTACTTTTTTATCTCCTTATTTTTTTTCCACTTGGGATAGTCCTTTTCTAATAACTTAGCAGGCCAATTACCAAACCATGCATACCCATCTTTCCGTTCATCTGATATTTCCGAAAAATCGTAGGTCACGCTATTGTCCCGATCACCAAACAACGGTTTATTATTCTTTATATCATAGAATCTCGACCATATAACAGAAGTACTATCTTGCACTAAATCACGAACTGTTTTTCCTGTTTTTGGATTTTTTGTCTTATCAAATCGATAACCTTCTAGGTCATGTACTTCGAACCAACGAATAGCCGCTTCTATCGCTTTTTCTATTGCTGGTGTGACTGGTTGTTTCATCAAAAAACGCACAATATTGACAGATTCTGATGTACTTAACGAAACTGGTTCGAACGCTCTTGCCTGTTCGGGTTGAAGTGTTTTTTCATCATATTGCGCTGCCCAAATGGTCAAAGAATCATCTTGTAAAACTTGCGTTTTCAATATACAATCTACGCCTCTTGCCACCGCCTCCGCCGCACGCTTTCTCAATCCCTCGTCTGCTAACGTTTCAAAACCACCTATTTCTTTCGCTAGATTATCCAATACCGTCAATGCGTTGATCATCGCATTATCATTATACGTAATTTGCGCTCGGTAAAGGGATTTGTTGGGATAGTATTGCGGAAAACCCCCATTTTCATATTGCGCTTCCAACAGATATTTTACCCCTTGGCGAGCTGCATTTAAATAATCGGCATTCTGTGTTTTAGCGTAAGCCTCTATTAATATGTTAATTTCCCGCGTGGTCGCACCATTGTCAATCGTGGCGTGTTTTTCATCCGTCGCTTTGATTTTCTGAAGCAATTCTTTCGTTAATGGAAGAGCATAGTTGATCGCTTTCTTATCTATCAATTGTTTTCCCCATGCTCCGTTCGGAAGTTGGTATATCAATACTTTTTCCGCTAAGCTATCTTTCAGTTTTTCCTGTGCAAAAACCGATTGAGCTAAGGCTAGCAAGCAACAGAATGATATAGAAAATCTAATATAAGCCATTTTATCTCGTTATTTTGCTTTCTTCATCAGCCACTGCACCAGCTCATGAGCTGCATCGAAGTTCTGGAATTCAGCCGGAAGCTTACGTCCGTCTACATATTCGTTGTACAACCACGGGTCGCCAATGGCAAAAACAGTTCCTTTGCCAAATTTTGCGGTCGCGATGACAATATCCCCTTGCTCCTGCACAAGCGGTTTCGCTGGTTTTACCGCATTTATCGTAGAGATTTCTTTCACATAAATCTTTTGGGTCTTTTTGAATATTCCTGTTTTGGAAGGGATAACGACCGCGCCGTCCGCATAATTGCTTCCTTTTACCATATTGCGGTTATCCTCATTAAATGTAATCCCAAATTTCTGCGACAGCGTATTAAATTTTGCTATTTCACAATTTCCCGCATCATTTGCCAATAAAACTAACACGCCTCCTCCACGAACCCACTGTGCGATTTCATTCGCCTCGGCCTCATTCATAAAATTAGGGCTTGTCGTTTCCTTTTCAGTATCCGGATCTACAATAATATAGACATTACTATTCGCTAATTTCTGTTGTGTCGGCGCTTCCCGCAATGTGTTCAAAACCCCTCCATACTGTTCAAAGATACGGCCCAACAAAAAGAAACCATTGTTATCCTGACCGTCCCAAAGGTAATGATAAGGTTTCAGTTGACCGTCCGGTGCTTTCTTGTACTCGTTATTATAATAGTTATCTAACGTAACATGAACTGTCTTTTGGCTTTTTGCCGACTGCGCAAACTCCACTTCCGAGGCGGCCAAAATAAATGGCCCGACACCTTTAGGGTCGTTAGGCTTCACCGGTTCGCTCATATAATATTCAAAGCTACCGTCACGATAATTCTTAGCGCCCCCTAATCCAGAAACCGTCACCACATGGTTGATATCTACCCGGTCCGCACCACCCGTAGTGATAAATTGCTTTATTAAACCGGAATATCCTTTATCAATATGCTTTTGAAAATCCTTTTTCGCGACATACCCTTTTCGCACCGCTTTCGCCATTGCATACACAAACATGCTCGATGCTGATGCTTCTACATAATTCCCGTCGCGAGTCGCTAAATCAACAATATCATACCATACGCCTGTTTTGCGATCCTGATACTTTGCAGCAGCCGTTAATGTACGGTTTAGAATTTGTATTAGTTTTTCCCTTCCAGCATGCTCTTCCGGAAAGAAATCTAGCACGTCGACCAAAGCCATTGCATACCACCCCATGCCACGCCCCCAAAAATGTTTGGAAAGCCCCGTTTCGGGATCTGCCCATTTTTCTTTTCTGGATTCATCCCAACCGTGATATAGCAAGCCTGTTTTTTCGTCACGCGCGTGATTTTCCATATAGATAAACTGATTCACGATATCGTCAAACGCGCTATCTATCCCCATCAGAGCAGCATATTCGGTATAAAATGGCTGTGCCATATAAAGTCCGTCCAACCACATTTGATAAGGATAGATTTTCTTATGCCAGAACCCTCCTTCATTGGTTCGAGGGTGTTTCAGGATCTGATTATATATCTTTTCACTTGCCTTCAGATATTTTTGCTTCCCTGTAACTTTATACAAAAACAATAGCGAACGGCCATTTTTGATGTGGTCAATATTATATTCGGTTGGTCTGTAGTTGCGAATATCACCATCTTCGGTTACAAATTGATCCATCCAACCCTGTACATAGTCGAAATACGCTTTATCTCCGGTATTCCGCCAGACTTCCACCATGCCTTCCAATACGACCCCCATGTCATAGGTCCACACAGGCCCCTTCTTTTTATTCGTAAACCGGGCATCTTTATACAGCGAATCCATCGCCGTAATAGCCATCTTCTCGGATAACGCTTGTTGTCCAAAACCGAATAGTATAAACAACAGCAAACAAATTATGAAACTTATACTTTTCTTCATTTTCCTGTTACTTTATCACTAACGCTTTTTTCGATGCACCATTCGAAAACGTACTTATTTCTTTCACTCCCTCTATTTTCGCTCCTGTAAGCACTACTTTTTCAGTTTGTGCACCGGATACATGGACAAGTAGATCAATATCATCTCCCGGTTTCAAATCTGTGAACACAATGTTTTTGCTGTTATCGACATGAATAAGTGGATCCGTTTCGGCTGTTTTGAGCGTCAGATCCTTAACCACGATATTTGAAGCCTCGATAAGCTCTACACCCTTTTTCGCGACAATATTGACACGTTCAATCATGATGTTTTTAATGGACATCTCCGGTAAACCACGAAAGAAAACTCCTTTTTCCGCACCATTTACATTGATATCACGAATAACAAAATTTTGGAATCGAGGCGTCTCCTCCGTCACTGGCGGAATCTCCGCTACCGCATCACCTTGCCCTCCTGCTTTCGGAAGCGGCCCTTTTAAGCCATAATACATGTCGAATAATATCGCTTCTCCAGGAATTCCAACCATATTGATGTTGTTGATGAATATATTTTCCACCACACCTCCGCGACCTCGTGTGGTCTTAAAACGCAAACCAATATCTGTCCCCAAAAACGAACAGTCTTCAACCCAAATATTTTTGGCACCGCCACTCATCTCGCTACCGATGACGAAACCTCCATGTCCATGGTATACAATATTATTACGGATAATAACATTCTCGGTTGGCATTCCTCTATCGCGACCTGATTTATCACGTCCTGATTTAATACATATTGCATCGTCCCCAACATCAAACGTACTATTTTCAACTAACACATTTTTACAAGATTCGATATCTAAGCCATCACCATTTTGACCATACCAAGGATTTCGCACATTTAAGTTCCGTACGGTCAAGTCTTCGCACATTAAAGGATGAATATTCCAAGCCGGCGAGTTTAGAATGGTTACACCTTCCAATAAAATACGCTTACAGGAAGTAAACACCAATAGGTTTGGACGTAAAAAATCTTTCACATCCATGAAATCAGCTGCTGTTTGTCCGGCATGACCTTTACCTGCATTCTGCGTTGTTGCGCCACGTAGTGAACTTTCGGACGGATACCAAATCTTACCCGCTTCGTCCACAACACCACCCGATGCAACAAGCTTCTTCCATTGCGAGTCTGTCATCTTATCTCGTTTCACCATACGCCAAGCCCCCCCATTTCCATCAATGACACCCGCTCCGGTGATCGCTATATTTTCTAAGTTTTTTCCCGAAATTGGGTTTTGATTTCGCCAGGCAGGTTCTCCCTCCCAGTTTGACTCTACGAGCTTATACGTATCAAAGTCATCTGTAAACAAAAGTATAGCATCCCGCTGAACGTGCAGGTTTACATTGTTTTTCATTTCGATAGGGCCTGTCAACCATAGGCCCTCAGGAACCACTATCACACCTCCGCCTTTCTCACTAATGGTCGTAATTGCTTTATTGATCGCTTCGGTATTTAGATATTGTCCATCACCTTTTGCCCCAAATTCGGTAATACGCAACGTATCTTTCGGAAAACTCACCTGCTGAATAACCGGACGTGCAGGTTCCTGTGCCTTTAATGCACATACACCCATCCACATCATCAGTATGGTGATATATATTATTATATTGATATGTTGTTGTTTTTTTATCATTTCCCCCTTATTGTTTAAATTTTGGTTACTTCTCTTAGAAAGACTACACCTTTCCATTACTCCCTTTCTATTGGTTGAAGATAAATTTATACATTAATATTCAGTTTAACAGTGGGTTAGCTTAAAATTAAAAGCGCAAACGTTATCGGTAACGTTTGCGCAATAGTTTTTTCCGTAGGCCTCGGTTAATCAAACTCGATAACCGTCTTGATTCCCGAAAGCAATGGCTTACTGTTATCACTAAACAAGTCCGACGCTTCTTCGAATTTGACACGTCGGGTAATAAACTGTTGTGCGTCCAGCGATTTGTCTTGCAAATGCTGCATAACATATTCAAAGTCACTTGCCAAAGCATTCCTGCTGCTCATCAATGTACCCTCCCGTTTATGGAATTCCGGGTGACTAAAGTGTATTTCTTCTTTTTGCAATCCTACGAGCACATAGCGTGCACCATGCGCCATATACTGAAAAGCATTGTTGATAGCTCCTGTATTTCCGGTTGCATCAAACAGAAGCGTAGGCATATCGCCATTTGTAATCGTGGCCAATTGCTCCTGTATATCCACATCCCGTGCGGAAACTGTGTATGACGCTCCCAACTCTTTTGCATAGGCTAGACGATTATCGTCAACATCTATCGCAATAACCTTTCCACCGGCAATATTTGCCAACGCAATGATGCCCAAACCTATTGGTCCCGCTCCCATAACGAGTACAAACTCTCCAGGAATAATATTTCCACGCTGTATACCGTGGGCGCCGATGGACAACGGCTCGACAAGTACTAAATCGTCATAATCCAAACCCTCGGCTTTGCGTATCGCATGCGACGGGACGGCCACATACTCCGCCATAGCCCCATCGATATGAACACCCAGAACTCGCATATCGTTCGTACAATTAGGTTTCCCCATTCGCGAAGCGATATCCTTCCCTTCTGTAAAATATGGAATTACCGTCACCTTATCCCCTGTCACAATCCCTTCTGCATCACCCTCTACATAATCGGCAGCCACTTCATGTCCCAGCACGCGTGGATAGGTAAAAAAAGGCTGTTTACCCGCAAATGCATGGATATCTGTCCCACAAATTCCGATTTTTCGGATACGTAATAAGGATTCCCCCTTTCCCGGTTTTGGGATATCTGCCTCTTCATACACAAATCGTCCTGGCTCGGCACAAACTAATTTTTTCATCGTATAAAATTGTTTTCAATGGTGATGAAGCTATCAGATTTATTCATCCCCCTATGTGGTTTGAATAAATCGTGATGGTTTCATTTATTTATTTTTATTTTTTACGGCTGATGAGAGCTCGAGTAAATCTTTCGCTAAAGGCATTTGCTGCCGTTCTAGTTCTCGAGCAACAAGCGTGGCAATAGTCCTGGCACCATGTTCGTTAAGATGCGTATTGTCGACGACACCTTTTGGATAGTTGGTATGCCCCTCGGGAAGATGCAAAAATATGCCTGCGGATTTCTCTTCCCCCAGTTCTGTCAATAGTTCCGAAGTTTGTCTTGTCAAGTCGATAAGTGGTACATCTAAACTGTCCGCCACTTTTCTCACTGCATCCGGGTACGCACCATGCGTATCGACAAGCTTTCCTTCTTCAAAAGCACGACGGGCAATAGATGTTAACAAAATTGGTTGCCCTTTTTTTGAACGTGTTTCCGTTACAAAGAGCGATAGATTTGCTTTATATTCATCGATAGTCGTTCCTGTATTCGGTTTATGGACCTTCTCATCGTTATGACCAAATTGGATAATAACATAGTCCCCCGGTTTCAGCCCGTCGTATACTTCTTTCCAAATACCTTCATTTATACAGGACTTTGTGCTTCTTCCATTCTTTGCCTTATTTATCACATCCACATTAGTCTTAAACATCTTGGCAAATGCTTCACCCCAGCCCGTTTCCGGAAATTTGTCAGGTACCTTTATAGACATCGTGGAATCGCCTATCATCCAAACTGTTTTTTTAGGCTGTGGTATAAAACTATATACCAAAACCAATAAAAGTAATCCTCCTAACGAGGTAAAAATATGCTTGCTCATTTATTTCTGGTTTATGTATATTTATTTCCCTGCTTAAAGGATGTTAATATCTGTATTTTTTTAAAATTAATCGATAAAATTACACGCAAACGTTACCGGCAACGATTGCATATTTCCTTTTTGCTACGCTCCTAAAAAATATGTATCCTTGTGATTACCAATACATAAATCAAATACGCGACTATGAACAAATTTTCATTATTTTCATTTGCTTTAATCTTATCATCAGGTGCTATCGCTTACGCGCAGACACCCTATGTTTCTTCGGTTTGGGTTGCTGATCTTGGGAACGGGAAATACCAAAATCCCATTTTGTATGCTGATTACTCCGACCCTGACGCTATACGTGTCGGAGACGATTTCTATATGATTGCGTCAAGCTTTAATCACGCACCGGGTCTTCCTATATTGCATTCTAAAGATCTCGTGAATTGGAAAATTATCTCTCACGCATTACCTCGCCAAATTCCCGAGGATGTATTCAGTACTGTCCAACATGGAAATGGCGTCTGGGCACCAGCAATTCGTTATCACGAGGGTGAATTTTATATTTATTGGGGAGATCCCGATTTTGGCATTTACATGATTAAGACCAAAAATCCCGCAGGGGATTGGTCAGAACCTGTGTTGGTATTTGAAGGAAAAGGATTAATAGACCCTTGTCCTTTTTGGGACGAAGATGGCAACAATTATTTGTCTTTCGCTTACGCGGGGAGTCGTGCTGGACTAAAAAGTGTTGTTGCTATTGCAAAACTTAATGCAACCGGTAGCAAAGTGCTAGATCGTGGTATTATAGTATATGATGGTCATGAACATGACCCCACTATCGAAGGTACGAAAATGCATAAACGCAATGGCTACTATTATTTGTTTGCTCCCGCAGGGGGCGTATCTACCGGATGGCAGTTAGTATTACGTTCGAAAAACATTTATGGACCTTATGAGCGCCACGTGGCTATGCATCAAGGAAACGCCGCCACTAATGGACCACATCAAGGCGCATGGGTAGACACAAAAACTGGAGAGGATTGGTTTCTACATTTCCAAGATAAGGACGCTTATGGACGTATTGTTCATTTGCAACCGATGAAATGGGTTGACGATTGGCCTATTATTGGTATAGAAAACGACATAAAGGGTACCGGTGAGCCGGTGTCAATACATAAAAAACCAAATGTTGGGAAAACTTACCCAGTAGAAACACCTGCCGAATCAGATGAGTTTGAAACACCGTTACTTGGCAAGCAATGGCAATGGCAAGCCAATCCGGATGGTACATGGCTTATGCCGAGCAAGTATGGACACTTAACATTGTATACGCAGCAAGTTCCGGAAAGCTATAAAAACTTGTTGGATATTCCTAACGTGCTGACGCAGAAGTTTCCTGCTGAGGAATTTATCGCAACGACCAAAATGCGACTTATCGGCCACGAAAAAATCGAGAATGAACGCGCTGGTTTTGCCGTGGTAGGAGAAGACTATAGCCAGCTGTATATCAAGCAAGATAAAGGTAAACAAACCCTACATTACGCGAGTTGTAAAAAAGGGTTAACTTCAGGCAAGGAATCGGTCACCGATATTACCGATTTAAGAGAAGGGGAGTACATATACCTGCGTGTAAAAGTAAACAAAGGCGCAATGTGCCAATGGTACTATAGCTTGGATGGTAAAAAGTATACCGCAGTAGGCGAAGTTTTTACGGCACAGCCTGGCAAATGGATTGGTGCAACATTAGGTTTATACGCCGTACGGGATAATCAGATCAATGATAGTAGTTATGCAGAGTTTGATTGGTTTAGAGTAGAAGCGATAAAATAAGAGTATGTTACGTAAAGTATTGTTGGTTTTATCTATTTGGTTCATCAGCCTGGGGTGTATGTCGCAAACAGTAGATAATAAGTTTGAACTCGTCGTTTCTCAAGATGGGACGGGTGATTTTGCGACTATACAAGAAGCTATCAACCAGGTAAGGGATCATGCCGAAAAACGTGTAATCATCCATATCAAAGCGGGTACTTATAATGAGAAAGTGGTTATTCCATCGTTTAAACGTAACGTTACCTTAAAGGGCGAAGGCGCAGCAAAAACCATTATTCAATTCGATGATTACTCGGGCAAACCGTTCCGAGGAATCGATGTTACGGGAAACGCCAAATACAGCACTTACACATCGTATACCGTATTGGTTACCGCCAACGATTGCTCCTTAGAGGATCTAACGATTGCCAACACAGCTGGTCGAGTAGGGCAGGCCGTAGCCTTGCATACCGAGGGAGACCGCATTGTTGTACGCAACTGTCATATTCTCGGAAATCAAGACACACTATATCTTGCAAGGGCAGGTACACATATCTATCTCGAAAACTGTACGATTAACGGTACTACTGATTTTATCTTTGGTGCGGCAACGGCATACTTCTACCGTTGCCGTATCGAGAGCTTATCCAACTCCTATATTACCGCAGCGTCTACTAATGAACAAGATCGCTATGGTTTTGTATTTGAGTCGTGTACTTTAACGGCTCGGGATAGTACGGTCAATAAGGTTTACCTCGGCAGGCCCTGGCGTCCGTATGCCAAGACGGTTTTCATCAATACGGAAATGGACGCGCATATTACACCAGAGGGCTGGCATCCTTGGCCGGGAGACAAAAACTTTCCCGATAAAGAGAAAACGGCCTTCTATGCCGAATACGGTAGTCGTGGATTAGGTGCAAAGGATCTGTCCAAAAGAGTAACTTGGTCGCATCAGTTAAAGAAATCAGATCTAAAAAAATATAGTCTAAAACTTGTTTTAAACGGATGGGATCCTTTATAAAAACATAAAATCATGAATAAATATATCGTAATCGCTGTTGTATTCCTACTGTCAGTCGTACTCATCTCATTCTCCTACCAAAAGAAAACGAAGATATATCTCATTGGGGATTCGACAGTAGCGGATTATTCCCTAGAAGACGATTACGATAGCAAACGCTATCCGTTGGTGGGATGGGGACAAGTTTTTCAAACCTTCTTTGTCACAGATAGTTTAAAACACGTGGAACATCTTTTGGGCAAAGTAGACCAGGTGAAAATCGACAATCGTGCGAAAGGTGGGCGCAGCTGCAAAAGAGGTGGCAGCTGAATTGGACGTCAAATTAATTGATCTAAACGAACTGTCTATGGCTCATTTTTCTGAAAAAGGACAAGATTATGTTACAGAAAATTATTTTATGAATTTTCCTGCAGGACGGTTTCAAGCGTATCCCAATGGACAAAAAGATAATACTCATTTCCAGGTAGCAGGAGGTAAAGCTGTGGCTAAATTAGTTTTTGACGCGATGAAAGATCTGTAATCATGCAACCGGTTGTTACAAATTACATCTGCTCAAGTGTATGAGCAACGTTCCCGGCAACGTTTGCGTAACTTTTCTATCGACATTCTTAGGTATTAATTTGTTAGTAACCTATTATTGTAATAACATAATTAATAAACCGCATACACTTTCTAGGAAAGCGTAATGCTTCAAAAACGGAGTGATAGTCCAGTTAATAAACTTTTTAATAGATATCATTTTAAAAGCAAATTTAAGCTAGACGAGTGTCTCGCAATTTGTTTTTTTGGAAAAATTAAACAACCGGTTGCAATTTGAAATATTCCATCTTGGTCAATCGCTAAAGCACTATTAAATTAAACCTTATACTGTTATGAAAAGAATAAACTTTAAGCGAAGAAATGGCT
Organism: Sphingobacterium chuzhouense; assembly: GCF_014692525.1. GTDB lineage: Bacteria > Bacteroidota > Bacteroidia > Sphingobacteriales > Sphingobacteriaceae > Sphingobacterium > Sphingobacterium chuzhouense. The sequence goes on along the minus strand of NZ_JACNYL010000001.1, from coordinate 1,581,412 downwards.
TCATGCTAATTCTAGTCCTGCTTCTATCGATGTATGTTAGGAGTTTCGCTCAAACGATGACTCAAAAAGGGCATGTCATAGACGAAACCGGCGCACCCATTGCTGGTGCAAGTGTAAAAATAAAAGGCACAACAATCGAAACAGCTACGGATAAAAACGGTGATTTTGTATTACCTGGCGTGTCAGCCGAAAGTATTTTGGTAATCACTTATACAGGCTATAGTATGCAGGAAGTTCTTCCAAAAGAAAACACCAGCCTATCTATTACATTGACAGAAGATGACGTGGCGCTAGATGAAGTGGTTGTGATAGGTTATCAAACTGTTCGGCGTCGCGATCTGACCGGATCCGTGGCCTCTGTCGGAGGAAAAGATCTAGCAACTGCTCCGGTGATTAACGTCGCACAAGCATTACAAGGGAAAATGCCCGGTGTTAACGTTATGTCACAAGATGGTCGTCCTAACGGTGATGTTTCCATCCGTATACGTGGAGGAGGTTCGATATCGCAAAGCAACGAACCACTGATTCTCATTGACGGAATACCCGGTAATATTTCGGACATTCCCAGCGATATGGTAGAGAGTGTCGACGTCTTAAAAGATGCTTCGGCCACCGCTATTTATGGTGCACGCGGCGCCAATGGCGTTGTGCTGGTCACGACCAAAAGGGCAAAAGAAGGCAGGAGCTCGGTAACCTATACGGGATATAGCAAATTCAATAGACCTACCGGCTATATGGAGGCACTAAGCCCCTATGACTACCTCGCATTTAAATGGGCCATGTTAGATGCCTATGAAGACATTGATTATGTGACGCCTTTCACCCAATTATTTGCCCTTGGTGAAAACAGAGGGAGCAACAGTGCTGGTATAGACGCGTATAAAGATGTACCAACCTATAACCTACAAAAAGAACTCTATAATAGCTCTTTTTCGCATAACCATGACTTGTCCATTGCCGGTGGAAATGACAAAACAAAAATATTGTTTGCTGCAAACTATATGGACGACCAGGGGATGAAATTGATGTCCTATGCCAAACGTGCCTCTGCCTTCTTTAAGATTGAACAAAAACTCAGCAATAACTTAAAATTCAATCTCGATTTGCGTTACACCGATAGAAAGTCTCTAGGAAGCGAAGGTACCGTCAGTGGTGCAGGTTCAATCTTATCGTCGGCCTACCGTTTCCGTCCAATCGCAATTGCAGATATTAAAGGAGATTTGTCCTACCTCACCCATTCTAGTTTAGGTGAAGAAAATACCGTAATGTATGATGTAACCAACGGGGTAAATAGAACCTTGGATAACGATAACTTGACCGCGAACCAATCCTTACTTGGCACCACAGGACTTAACTGGAACATTCTTAATAATTTAACCTATCGTACCGAACTGACTCTGTCCCGCTCGTATACGACCAATAAAAACTGGGAAGGTCCTACCATCGATCCGAATTACTACATAGCTACCGGCACGATGGAAACAATCGATAAGATTATATATGCCGGTAATGCAGATTTAAGAAAAAGTGACTCGTGGGGATTACGTTGGACAAATACTTTGAACTACGACATCCTCCAGGATGATACCCATCGGCTTAACGTCCTAGCGGGACAGGAAGTCACCAACACAGGCGGAAATAATATGCGTATCGACGCTATGCGGTTTCCGGCAAACTTCACGAAAGACAACGCCTTCGCTATGATCAACCAGTATGATACCAGCGTTTCAACGAACTTAGTCGTTTCAAGTGGTGTTACCACCCCATCTAGGATCCTTTCTTATTTTGCCCGGAGTAATTACTCGTTTTTAGATCGATATATGCTCACCATAACGATGCGCGCGGATGGTTCATCAAACTTCTCGCCAGAGCATCGCTGGGGTTACTTCCCCGCCGTAGCTGCGGCTTGGCGCCTTTCAAACGAGCCGTTTCTGAAAAATCAAACCTGGATAGACGATCTAAAGTTACGTGCTTCCTACGGCGAAGTGGGTAACGATGCGGTGGATCCGAACCAATGGTCACAGCTTTGGGAAGCAGAGAGCGATGCGCGTTACCAACAGGCCTTGGGCAACGTCATTCAACCGGCCTATGATTTGGCATCGGCACAGTTAGCCAACCGCAATTTAAAATGGGAAACCACGGTTACACGCAACCTTGGTCTTGATTTCACGTTATGGAACAACAGGATATGGGGTACGTTGGACGTTTACAAGAACAGTACCAAAGACCTGTTGATGCTTACCGATATCCCTTCGATCACCGGTTTCAATACAAGCTATGCCAACGTAGGAAGAACCAGCAATAAAGGGGTTGAGTTCTCGCTATCGGGCACCCTATTCAAGAACGACGACTGGAACATCACCGCAGGCGGTAATATCAATTTCAACAAAAACAGAATTGAAGAGCTCGCAGAAGGTGTACAAAGTGCTTATGGCACTACTTTTTTACAATCGGGTATCCCGGCGAGCGATTACATCTTGCAAGAAGGTAAACCGGTGGGTATCGTCATGGGATATCAAACGGCCGGTAGAGGGTACTACGAAACGAGCGATTTCCACTACGATGCGGCTACGCAAATGTATACGCTGAAAGACGGTATCGCAGATCTTGCCTCAGCATTCGTTGCCCACCATAAAGGTGTCGTACCCGATGGGCAACAAGCCTATCCCGGTATGCCTAAATTCATAGATACCGACGGGGATGGTATAATCGATACCAAAGACTACGTAGAAATAGGAAACATGACTCCTAAGCACACCGGAGGGATTAGCCTCACTGCTAATTATAAAAACTTTGACCTAGCAGCTTATTTCAACTGGAGCTACGGGAACCAGATTTACAATGCGAACAAATTGGCTACCCTTTACAACGGTAACAAGGGAGGCGGGTTATACGGCAACAAACTGGATATCGTGAATGATGGTTATAAAATCTACGATATCGACGCCAGTGGAAACCTCCAACGAATAACAGATCCAAATGCATTGGATGCGCTAAACCAAAATGCTACACTACCACTTACGTACTTACACCAAGGCTATGTCAGTGATATTGGTATAGAGGATGGTTCTTACCTCCGGTTGAACACCTTGACACTTGGTTATAGCATGGAGAAATCTTTAATGAACAAGATCGGTTTAAGCAATTTACGTATTTATGGTACTATCTATAATGTGGCGACATTGACTGGATACTCGGGGATCGATCCAGAAGTGAATGCGAACCCAAACATCAATAATTCCCGCTATCCAACACCGGGTTTTGATTGGGGAACTTATCCACGTCCACGTCAATTTGTGATCGGATTAAGTGCTACATTTTAAGCAAGATGATTGATTAGAAAATTAAACAAAAGAACCATGAAAAGAACAGCTTTATATATATGCTTGGCGATAACATCCTCGATGTTCCTCCAATGTAAAGACTACCTAGATGTCACCAACCCAGGGCAGAGCGACAACGAGTTTGTCATGTCAAGCCCGGAAGAAGCAGCCAAAACCTTATCCTGGGCTTACGGAGAATACCGAACTAACGTAGCCGCCGGAGGAAATTACAATTGGCAGGATCCGTTAGGCTCCGATGCCGAATACATGAGTGAATATCCCACCGGAAATAATGTGATTGCACGACTACAGCCCGAAGCCTCGGCCGTGAACAATGCTGCCACACAATACAACAGTCTGAATATTATATTGGCCCGTGCTTCCCGGATCGCGCAGGTTATCCAGGACAAAGGCGTAGTTGAGACTACCGAGACCAATGAGTGGACGCAACTCTATGGTGAGGCGAAAACCATGTGGGCCCTCTGTGGTTGGGAATTAGTACGTCATTTTGGAGATGTACCTTTTGGCTACGAAAACCAATACGTACAAGACTACGAGCTGAAATCTCGCTTTGCCATTATGGATACCCTTATCGCCGAACTGAAGTTGGTAGAAGGTTCTATGTATAAAGTAGGTGAGGGTGGTGTTACAGCAGAACGCCTTAACCGCTCCTATGCCAACGCGCTTATTGGAGAAATCGCCCTACATGCTGGTGGCTGGCAGACCATCCGTACAGATGTACCGGGATTATATGGAGATGTACAGTTTGATTATAAAGGTACCGACGACGGTACTTGTGTGTACGCCCGACGAAAAGATTATATGGATTACATCCGGATGGCAGAACAATATCTTACCCTCGCCGTCAATACGCATAATGGAACAACACGATTGATCACTTCGGACGATAGATCGGTCAACAATCCATTTCAGATGCATTGGCAGCATATCAATTCCAGACGTGTGAGCCCTGAATCGCTATACGAAGTTGCTTGTTCTCCGGGCTTTGGTGGAGAGCATCCCTACTCGCAAGGACGTCCGGGATCCAATAACGGAGCTGTCTCTGTATTAAATACATTTGCCGCTATCCGTATTGTGCCTTCTTTCTTTTACAACGGTTACGAGGATGGCGACAAACGTCGCGATGTCAGTATGGTCGTAACGGGTAGCGATGCTGCGACGGGCCGGGAAGCATTAATGCCTCTCGGAGCAGGTACACGTATTGGTGGCGGTGGTCCGTCGATCAACAAATGGGATCAAAACCGCGGCGATAATCCACTAATTCCAAATAATGCTTTTCGTAACTCAGGAATGAATTACACCGTCATGCGCATGGCGGATGCTATGTTGATGTTGGCGGAAGCGAAAGCCATCCTCGGAACAGACGATGCCGGTGCGGTGAATCTAGTGAACCAGATCCGCAGTAGGGCTTTCGGTAATTCAAACCATCCTATTGCTTCCCTATCGGGCGAAGCACTCCTGGACGCTATTTATGAAGAACGGCGATTGGAACTATTAGGCGAAGGCGATGTCCGTTGGGATATGATACGCTCCGGAAAGTTTAATGAGCGAGCTGTTAAAGTTCGCCAGGAAATGGAAAACATGATGACTGGATTGGCTAGTAACGGCTACTATACCTTTGCAAGCGGTCGGACGATTTCCAATTATATATGGACGAAATATATACAGATAAACCCAGGTAGCTCCGCCGCAGTCGTCACCCAAGAAAGCACAGATGCAAACAATCCGGCACTCTACCCTGGCTGGCGAGGCATCTTTAACTGGAACGCAGCTGCCCATGCCAATATTGAGGCTAAAAATCTCGCTATAAAAGGGCTATACAATTACATTGATCCGAATGGAGCCGAGGCAGCGGCTTTAGAGGCAGATGGTTATGTAAGAACGAATTGGGGGATTACGATATCTGCTGGTACGAATCCGGCGATGTACCGAGCCGCCATTCTAGATGGCGTAGTGGGTAGAGAAAACTTAGCTCCCCGCTATTTCCATCCGATGCCATTGACGGTAATTGATCAATCGAAAGGTAAAGTAAGGAACGGTTACGGGCTGCCTAACAATTAATTTATCAGATAATTGCGTACGCTTTGCATCATATTACTTTGTACCTCACCGCTTGTGGGCTCTTCACAAGCGGTAGGTCATTTAACATCATGTTCTAACCAGTCTGGTAAGTATTAAATAAATATAGTATAGTTTCAATATTGAAAATAAAAAATTATATGCCGGGTATTTCTATGTTATGCTCCATCCTGCTAATAGCTGTGCACCCTATTTTGATGTCCTGTTCTATGAGTTTGGAATCATCCTCTGGAGCGATACCGTTAGCAGAAGAGAATAAAACCATCAAAGCAGACGCCGTTGTAGCGTCAGATGGTACCGGGGATTTCACATCCCTGCAAGACGCGATAAATGCCGTACCAAATAATAGGACGAAATATTACTACATCTATATTAAAAAAGGCATTTATAAAGAGGTCATTACAGTGCCGAGGAATAAAGATTATATATACTTGGTCGGGGAAAACGAAGCAACCACCGTTTTAACGTATGATAATTATGCCAGCCGACTTAAACCGGATGGTTCTGAATATGGAACGAGCGGTTCAGCCTCTTTTTTCGTACATGGAAATAATTTCGTTGCTGAAAACATAACTTTCGAAAATACAGCAGGTATCGATGCGGGACAGGCGCTGGCGATCAATATTGGTGGCGCACGTTCCTCTTTTCGTAATTGCAGGTTTTCAGGACACCAAGACACTTGGTACGCAGGCAACGGAACTTATCAATATGTCAAAGATTGCTATATTGAAGGATCTGTGGATTTCATTTTTGGTGGCTCTACCGCCTTCTTTGATCATTGCCAATTGGAGAGTACTCGAAATGGTTATATTACGGCGGCATCTACTCCTGAAGGTCAGACCTATGGATATGTATTTCATCACTGTACCCTTACCGCTCGCCCGGAGATAGCCAAAAGTTCTGTTTATCTTGGTAGGCCCTGGCGTCCGAATGCAAAGGTCGTATTCGTGGAGTGTGCTATGGATAAGCACATACAGCAAGCCGGTTGGCATAATTGGAGGAACCCGGACAATGAAAAAACAGCGTTCTATGCCGAATACAAATCTACCGGTGCAGGTGCTCGTATAGATACCCGAGTTTCATGGTCCCATCAACTGACGATGGAAGAAGCGAAGAGTTTTACCTATGAGAAGGTTATCGGTGATCAACACCCTAAATTTGTAGAAGAAAAAATCCAGATCAATTAATTTTCCCTAGATACAATCTTATGCAGATATCCATTATCGAGACTGTAAAACGCAACTAAAAACAGAAACAATGAGGAATAAAAATATATTAAAGACGATTTTATTAGCGGCCACGGTACTATTCGCTCCGTGGACCATGTTGCACGCACAGCAGGAGCTAAAACTGATATATGATAAACCTGCCGCGGATTGGAACGAAGCACTGCCGATTGGAAACAGTCGGCTTGGTGCCATGGTCTTTGGAAATCCGGCGAAGGAGCAAATACAGCTTAACGAAGAAACGATTTGGGCCGGTGAACCGGGTAATAATGTGCCCAAAAATACATACGACAAGATTGTAGCGATCCGAAAACTACTGGCCGAAGGAAAAGCCAAGGAAGCACAAGATCTGTCGAACGCGACTTTTCCCAGACAAGCACCGGACGATTTAGACTACGGTATGCCATATCAGACATTTGGAAGTCTATGGCTAAATTTTCCCGGACACGAGACATTCCGTGATTTCTATCGCGAGCTCGATATTCAAGATGCGGTAGCACGCACCTCGTATCAGGTGGACGGCGTTCAATATCATCGAGAAGTGTTTACTTCCTTTACGGACGATGTCGTCATTATTCGTTTAACTTCTTCCAAAAAAAATGCACTTTCGTTTTCCATGGGACTCAGCACCCCCCATAAGATGCACAAGTTAGCCGCAACAGAAAAACAGCTGAGCCTTTCGGGTACCAGCGGATCAGTGGATCGCAAAACGGGGAAAGTAAATTTTGAGGGTATCGTGCGACCGGTCCTAAAAGGAGGCCAACTAACCGTAAACGGGAATAGCTTTGACATCACAGATGCAGATGAGGTCATCTTATATATTTCTATCGGCACCAATTTCAACCGGTATAACGATTTAAGTGGAAACCCCTCCAAACGGGTACAAACGATATTGGACAAGGCACTACGTGTAAAATACGGCAAGGCACTGGCTAACCACAGCAAAAAATACCAACATTTTTTTAATCGGGTTCGGTTAGATCTGGGTACTTCAGCACAAGCCAAAAAGACAACCGATATACGGGTACAAGAATTTGCAACAGTACACGATCCGGCATTGGTCTCTTTATATTTTCAATTTGGGCGATACCTGCTGATCAGCTCCTCGCAGCCTGGTGGTCAGCCGGCGAACCTACAGGGTATATGGAATGAAAAGCTATCTCCGCCATGGGACAGTAAGTATACCGTTAACATTAACACCGAAATGAACTACTGGCCTGCCGAAGTGACAAACCTCTCAGAAATGCATGAACCACTGTTTTCTATGCTAGAAGATCTTTCGGTAACCGGACAGGAAAGCGCACGGGAAATGTACCACGCCCGTGGATGGAATATGCACCATAATACGGATCTGTGGCGTATTACAGGCATTGTGGATGGCGGTTATTATGGTCTGTGGCCGATGGGAGGAGCTTGGTTAAGTCAACATATATGGCAACATTACCTATACAACGGACAAACATCCTTTTTGCAGAAATATTATGATATTCTGAAAGGGAAAGCACTGTTTTATCTAGATATTCTGCACGAAGACCGTTCAGGACAATGGTTAGTCGTCAGCCCTTCCATGTCGCCGGAAAACTCGTATCTGCCGGGGAGTGTAGGTGTTTCAGCCGGCACCACCATGGATAATCAATTGATCTTTGATGTGTTCCATAATTTTATCGATGCCGCAAAAATATTAGATGTAGACAGCTCATTAGCAGATTCTGTTAAAGTGGCACTAAACAGGCTACCGCCCATGCAGATCGGTCAGCACACCCAATTGCAAGAATGGTTGGAGGACTTGGATAAAACGACCGACCAACACCGGCACATCTCTCACTTGTATGGGTTATATCCGGCCGGGCAGATATCGCCTTTCCGCAATCCAGATTTGACAGAAGCAGCCGTCAACTCGTTGATCTACCGTGGCGATAAGTCCACCGGATGGTCCATGGGTTGGAAAGTAAACTGGTGGGCTCGTCTATTGGATGGTAATCAAACGTATAAACTCATTCAGGAACAGCTGAGCCCGCCAGTGGGCGACAAAGGACAGGGCGGCGGTACTTATCCAAATTTATTGGATGCACACCCCCCTTTCCAAATTGACGGGAATTTTGGCTGTACGTCTGGTATTGCAGAAATGTTGGTACAGTCTTATGACGGGAATATTTTTATCCTACCGGCCTTACCCGATGCTTTACCTAATGGCAGCGTCAGTGGTTTGAAAGTTCGCGGAGGTTTTGAAATCGATATGACTTGGGCAGATAGCAAACTAAAGACGTTGACCGTTACATCAACATTAGGCGGAAACTGTCGTCTTCGCTTGGCGCAGGAAACAAATTTGAAAGGTGATCGCATGATGGACGTCGCAGAAGGAGAAAACCCGAATCCATTCTATCGGGTGCATTCTATCAAAGATCCATTAAGATCGGAAAAGGCGAATTTGAAAGGATTTGTTTTACCCGACACGAAATTAGTAGAATTTGATACGAAGGCAGGTGGGATGTATACCTTTGTTAATCAGCATTAGAGCGGAAATGTGGAGAGTCAAAGCTTATGACCCGAATGATAGCCTTCTCCTAAGGTGCCATAAGCGATCGTAAATACCTATCACTGACCCTAACGGAAATGTAACGTCGGCGGACGGAAGTGTTATATCGACGGACGCCGACATCACTTCGTTGCCCTACTTTACGCAACTCCCGTCCATCTTTTTCACGTCGGCATATGGGAAAGTCATCTCGGCCTATGAGGCAACGTTGCTCCTGTCCAAAGAAACGTTTTTCCGGTATACCGACAACGTATCGATATGCAGGGAGATGATGCCGGCGAACGGAAAACTCATCCAGATGGGCGGAAGTACTATACAGCCATACAAAAGAATGATCTTTCAGCACAAAGAGGTGGAACAGATAATCATCCCCATCACCCCCCTGGACGGGATGACCGTATCCCAATACGGCGACATCGTGTCGTTGTCTGACGAACGGTTCAAGTCGTACGACGAGATCATGTCGGTGTACGGGAAAATAGCGACAGCGTATTTCTTTGAGGCTTTGTACATGTACATGTGAATGCCTGCATAGCACATTCCTGTTTTGTACGAGAACAAAGCTGACATGTCACGTGAGTTATAGATTATGTTCCGTGACTTTGTGGTCAACTACAAGAACATCGTTGTTCATGCATGTGGCATCTTTGACAAGTACCGTGCGGTCATCGACCATCCAAAGGACATTGTCGTGATGTCAGGCAACAAGTACGTTTTGACACGGTACAAAACCGTCAACTACAGTGATTTGTTGATGCAAACACTGTACGTAGTCGCTAAGTACATGCGCAACGGGACGATGTACATGTGCAAAATGGGAACTTTTCCCTTGTTCATAGACGCTACAACATAAAAACACCTATATATTGTCACGTTAATATTACTGAAAATGAGGCAATTTCGTCAATTATTTGCCGCCGTAAGGCAAAAATAAGTTGATCAAATTCGTAACTTTAACGTCTATAAACCTAGCTATATACTTATGATTAGAAACTACTTTTGTATACTGGTTATGTTGCTTGCTTCAGCGATTGTCATAGGTCAAGACAGACCTAATTCTACCGCTCAAAATTACCTCAGAATGAGATGGACAACGGTTGCGACCGGAATGCCGACAGACTGGTATGGCACCGACGAGGCTAAGCGGGTCGCAGAGAACGTATTGGTCAGTCAAAAGGATATCGGTGGCTGGGTAAAAAATCAACCCTATCACCATGTCTTTTCCGATTCCCTTACGGCGTATTATAAACGGACTAAAAACGATGTTGGGGGTACGTTTGATAATGGTGCCACCATCAGTGAGCTAAGATTTTTAGCCAAGGTATATACACATTTTAAAGACGAAAGCTATAGAGAAGCCTTCAATAAAGGACTGAATTACATCCTTTCGGCCCAATACGATAATGGCGGTTGGCCGCAGTTCTATCCCGTCAGAGATGCTGGGGTGGAGACACGTACGGACAAGACCGAACCCTATTCTATGCATATCACCTATAATGATAATGCCATGGTGAACATCATGAACTTTCTCAAGGATATCTATGCTGATGTTCCCGAATTGGCACCCTTAAAAATTGCCACGAATACAAAAGACAAAGCACGTAAAGCGTTCGATAGGGGTATAGATTGTATCCTTAAAACGCAAATCAAAGTTAATGCTAAACCAACGGTATGGTGTGCACAGCATCATTACAAAACGCTTGCTCCAGTGAAAGCTCGATCTTACGAACTTGCGTCTTTTAGCGGATCCGAGTCTGTGGGTATTGTCGCGTTGCTTATGGATCTAGATCATCCTTCTCCGGCTATTATAGCCGCAGTCGACGGTGCGTGCGCGTGGTTTGAGGAGCATAAGATTTCAGGAATACGCGTGGAACGGCAGACAGATTCACGCGGCAACCGCAACACCGTCGTAGTCACAGACAAGGAGGCACCCTCGATATGGGCTCGATTCTATGATTTGGAAATGGGTAAGCCATACTTTTGTGATCGTGACGGTATAAAGAAGTATGCGTTGGACGAAATTGGAGCTGAGCGTCGCAATGGCTACAGTTGGTATACGAACGCTCCGCAACGCGTGCTCGATACGCAGTCCGAATGGCATAAAAAATGGGGAGTGGACTAAAAAAAATCAACGTTTAACCCATTTTATTCCTGAACGTCAATTATTACTCTTTTATATCGGGTAAGCCGAGGTGTTCCATGATCCGTAACTGCCAGGATGATATGCATAGTACCTGTTCCTGGAGACATCACCCTACTGGTTTTTACATCCAACCACCTGTGGCTGATCAAAAGCATAAATATCATGCTTAACACCTGTGGCGGAGTTGGACATTCGCCTTGTACCCCGCTCTTCATAACAAAACCATTCAAAAGAAAGCGCATCGCCGTCTGGGTCGATAGTGCTTGTGGCGCTAAGCTCCACACGCTCCCCGGATTTGGCTTTGATATATTCCGGATGATCAAGCTTCACAACAGGTGGATGATTTGCCTTATCATAAGGCTTAATTGTCCAATCCATCCTCTTCGCATCACTACTTGTTTTTAAAGTTAATTTATATCGCGATTTGTTTTAGAGACTTTCACTGTTTTGTTTCTGGGTAGTCTCTTCTACCAAACCGTTCAGATACACCTCAAGATTTGTGTATCCGGCTTTGTTCAACGTTATGGTATTGCCGTCGGAGGCATCATTCGGATTCAATCTGTTTGAATTTTCCCACCAATCCGGCATACCATCCCCGTCAGCATCTTCCAGAAGCTCCGGGTTAAATTCCCCGCCAGCTAAATCGGGCCATGCACTCTCTGCCCCGACGAGCTTTACATCATCTGGAACGTCTATGAGTCCGGGATAATTTTTAGCGTCTAAAGAAATGCTGCCGAAATAAGTCCCGGTTCCGTTTTTCGTTTCTTCAACGATTCGAGCATCAATGATGTCGCGCTGTTTTGAACATCCTGCATATTGCAAAACTAAACGATACGCTTCCTGAGCGGTATGGGTGGTAACAACGTCGGTTTCCAGCGGTGTGCAAAGGCGTATCTCTTTTTTCACTTGTTCCGTAAAAGTATTATCATTGTTATGGGCAATTTGCTCATAGATTCCTTTTGGCCAGTTATTTTTTGTTGTTTCCTTATCTCCTTCTACCACATTTCCGTCTACATAAAAACGTCCCCAAATATGCTCCATAGGTTTCCATGCGTTGGGTTGACCGTTCTTTCCGGTCACATATTCGGAAGTACGCACGCCGATAGCAGCAATACGGTAGCGGACACGGCTGTTCTTTGGCGTTGCAGGACCAGGCTTGTAATAATTATTGACAATATTCACGTGCATTCCTTCGCCACCGTATGATCCGGCTCCCGCCCAGTTATAAAACACATTGTTGCGCATATCCACATATTCGCGTTCCTGCGTCGAAACATGAGGACCCAAACGTGGCACGCGACTTTCGTGATGAGCCATCAAATTATGATGAAATGAAGACCGGTGTCCGCCTACAATGGCTCCGTAACCATGTTTTCCCTTCGCATGTCCGGCTGTACGAAGGCTTTCCGAAATCAGGCACCATTGTACCGTTACGTTTTCGCCGCCATAGAACGTACAGGTTTCATCAACCGACCAGCTGATGGAACAATGGTCGATGACGACATTCTTGTTTTTCGACCCTCCTAATCCGTCGGGCTCGCCGCCTCCCTCATTACCCACACGAAAACGCATGTAACGAATAATTACGTTATCTGCGTTAACGGATACCTGATGGCGTGCAATACAAATCCCCTGTCCAGGTGCTGTTTGTCCAGCAATGGTCAGATTGCCGTTGACGATATTCAGGCGGCTGTTGAGGAAAATAGTTCCTGCTACATCAAATACAACCGTGCGTGTGCCCTTCTGAGAAATAGCATGGCGGAATGTACCCGGTTCGTTACTGTCTTCCAGTGTAGTTACGTAATATACTGTTCCTCCGCGTCCACCGGTAGTGTAGCGCCCAAAACCTTCGGCTCCCGGAAAAGCCGGAATGTCATGCTGTGCAAATCCTGATAGCGTAGGAAAAATAGACAGAAAGAAAATAAAAAGACTTTTCATGCTATTAAATAATGTAATCCTTTATTTAAAATTCCTATCCAAAAAAGCGACGGTATAATCCATCATCGGTTGAAACCATGGATTAAAGAACCAAAATGGATGAGGAGTATCCGGAAACTCACGAATTTCCCAATAGATGCCATAACGATCTAGCTTTTTGATCATATCATCCCTTCCTGCATGGAATCGTGGAATAGAACTGTTCAGAAATATAATCGGCACTGATTTTTGAGAAACATGGTTAAGGGGGGCGGCCGACTCCCAATTTTTGGTGTTTTCTTCATAAGTACCATTTAACCAATTGGATGCTGCGTTACCTTCGAAAGATTCCGGATGCCGGAATGCGAGTGTTCCATCTATATTAACGATAGCTTGTATATCGGATGTATACTTGACGTTCCCTCTTCCGTTTCCCTCAAAGTCCGGATTTCCATTTGTAACCCCCAAGAGACTTGCCAATTGACCGCCGGCAGAGGTTCCCAAGGTAGCTATGTAATCCATATCTAACTGGAATTTATCGGCATTAGCACGCATCCATCTCACAGCCGACTTTAAATCGTATACTGCTTCGGGATATTTCGCTTCCAAAGTTAAGCGGTATTCCACAGCAACGGCAACGTATCCTTTAGCAGCCAACGCTTTGCCAATAGCATGCATTTGGGATTTATCTCCCGATTGCCATCCCCCTCCATGAATCAACAGCACACCCGGATAACGCTTTGAGGTATCGCCCTTCGGATAAAATACATCTAAAAATAATGGTCGCTCTTCTATCCGATCATACTCCAAGTTTAGCCTGGTGTGTATAGATTCATCCACATTTGTCTCCGCAATACTGATATACGGGTGGTATTTCCGCTCTTTCAAATATGTTCCCTGCAAGGTAAAAGAGGTGTCCCTCGGAACCGCAGCTTTTGCACTTTCTAACCATGCCCATCGTTTAGCCCAATCGCTTAAAAAATCCACCCGATGAATGGAAAGTGTACGCACGCCTTGTTGGTCATCCAGAAAAAATTCTTCATCCGGCAGATCCCCAAACCAATTTTCCCCAAGTTTATAATCACCGGCTTGTTGCTTACCTGGCCAAGGCGTCGTACTGATAAATCCTCCAGTCAATCCATTTAGCTCTTTAATAGCGCTCTTTGTTTGATACGTGACTTTTTCTGGTTTTTTGGATGAATATCGAATAGCATAAATACCGTTGCCAATATAATATCCAGGCCAAACTTGTCCTAAAATTTCCATTGTAAAGCAAACGGAGTCGTGCGGAATAGATTGTTTAGGACCGTGAAATTGCCATTCCACTACCCCGTATGCCGGAACACTATCGCTGAAGTCGCTGTTACCTTGAAAAATTTTTTTGGAACTATGACGAATTCGGGTATATCGACCACCCCAACTTTCATCTTGAGGGTCATCCGGATTTCCTTTCATGAGATAACCCAAAGAAGGTGTATCTCCCATTTTAATATGTCCCTTATAATAATTTATAAAGGCGGTCCCCAGTACCCCTCGTCCTTTGATATACTTATCATAGTAAGCACTCCCATGCATATCTTTTGGCGCATTTTCGTCTTCCATAAACCAGCCTCTGTAGGTTGCATTTGATTCAATGAACCATACATCCGGATGATTTTCAACAATATAATTATAAGCGTTTATTCCCCATTTTTTATTTGGTCCTCCAATCCAGAACACTCGTATTTGAGATTTAATTTCGGGTGCATCATGAAGTGCTTGGGCAACATCTTCCAAACCACCCCACACCAATATCCAAAGCGGCTTGTCATTTGCTTTCTTAGCACAAGTAATGATCCATTCGGAGCCCTCTGTTGGTTGAGCGTAGCCTTTATAGGGCGCGGCTTCTATTACTCCCTGCTTAACTTTCTCCCGCAATTCATGGGCAGAACGGAGTGCTGGGTTTCTTTTGCTTAATATAGAGTAATCTTTTTCGTAGAGATCAATCATTTCGAGAATATCCTTTTTTCTGCCCTTATCATAGGGCGACGAAATGAGTCCTTCTATCTCGAACATATCCGAATACATCAATAGATGAATCATGGATTGATTGTCGTCTGGATCCGTTCCTCCTATATCTGTACTTATGATTATTCGAGGTTTGGTGGTGCTTTGTGCCACAACAAATGTAATTGCAACCATTCCTATCAAGGATAGGAGATATATCTTCAACATGATGTTACGAGTTAATTTATAATCGTATTCTTCTCTGCTACTGATCCAATAGCACGCTCGTCATGATAAAGGGTCCTATAGCCTTGGGATCATTATCCCGAACGGGCTCTGAAATATAATATTCAAAACTTCCATCTCTATAATTCTTTTCTCCTCCCAATCCGGCGACGGAACAACAGTCCGTAATGGACAAGGAGCGATCTGCTTCTTGCTTGACGAACCGTTTTAGAAACTGCTCATACGCTTGCTCTCCTTTCGTTAGATATCCTTTATCCAAATAGCCTTTCTGCGCACCTTTGATCCAGGAATAAATAAACATAATAGAACCTGTTGATTCTAGATAGTTCCCTTCTCGACCTCCTAAATCGGTGACCTGGTACCACATTCCAGTTTCTGTGTCTCTAAATTTTGCAATTGAGCCAGATAGTTCTTGTAGGATCTTAATAATTGCTGGTCGATCCTTATGGTCTTCCGGTAAAAAATCCAAAACATCAACAATAGCCATCATATACCAGCCTATACTACGCGACCAAAAGTGGGGAGAAAGACCTGTTTTCGGGTCTGCCCAGCGTTGTTGCCTGCTTTCATCCCAACCATGGAAATACAGTCCGGTTTTTGGATCATACAAATATTTCCGGACATCCAGAATCTGTAAGGCAACATCGTCATACAAGGCCGTTTCATTGTTTTCTTTAGCGTATTGAGCCAAAAATGGTCCCGCCATATACAGTCCGTCCAACCATACTTGATGAGGATAGACTTTTTTATGCCAAAAGCTTCCATCCTTTGTACGAGGATGTGTACGCATCTGTTCTCGCTGAAGATCCAGAGCAATTTTAAATCTTTCCTCTTTCGTCTTCGCCAAAATAGGAAAGAGAATTTTGCCCGTATTGATACGATCGATATTATACTCCAAAGGTTTATATGTCTTGATCGTTCCGTCAGCATTCACCATCGTGTCTGCGTAATCATACACATAATCATAATATTTTGCGTTGTCCGTCTTATCATAAACTTGTAATATAGACTGCATCACCAGTCCGTGGCAATAGTTCCATTTCAATGTTTTTGAAAAATCAAGCATCCACGCTTCGGGATTACGCTTCATATCCGAATCTGCCATACGGATATAATTTTTCTGCGCAAAAGTGTGTAGGGTAAAAAAAACGGAAAATAGCAATATGATTAACTTTTTCATCTAAGCGAGGTTTATATTTATATTCGGTTTATATGATGCTTTTACAAAAAAAAGTATTTGATAAGTAAATACATAGGAAATGGCATAAAAAAACAGTGCAAACGTTGCCGGCAACGTTTGCACTGTTTAGTAGCACAATTTGGGTGCTATTGTTATTTATAAAAGCTATTACGCACTATCGCGTAAAGCTTTAATCCTATCATGGGAGACTCTGATCTGTGCGGCTTGGTCAAGGACTGTTTCCAGTGCCTGTCCTGTGACATCTCCACTATCCATTACTTTTTTATAAGCAGCCTTAATGGCGTCTTCACCACGTTCGGCTTCTTCCAGAATACTTTTTCGATCTTTACCTCCGAACAGTGCTTTTACATCGATCCAAGCACGATGAATAGCACCTGCTACACTTTCATCATCTTCGTCCACTTCTGCACCATATTGTTCTGCTAGCGCTGTAAGTTCTTGGGAAAAACGTTCGCTTTCCGCTGCCGCTTCGGTAAAAATGATGTTAAGGTCAGCGTTTACTGGCTCTAGATCTTCTAATGCTTTTCTAAATCCTAATGTACGATCATTATTGATCTCTATTAAATTTTTTAAGTGTCCTATCGCTTTCATAATATTTTTGTTTTGTGACTATACGATAAGAACAGTTTAACGTAATAAAAGTTTCAACCTCTTTTATTGCCTGCTTCATACCTTATTCAAACCTTGTTCGCCCATTTACCGTGTTTTACGAGGTTTTACCGAGAATTTACCGTAAAAACCCCGGTAAATGGGCGAAGAGACTGCGAACACTTAGCGAGCGCCTTCCGAAGAAAATAGGCAAGATTATTGTATTATATTATTAATACAACTCTTCTACTAAACTATTGAAATACATCTCAATATTATCATACACCTCGCTTAAATCCCTTCCATTTGCATTTGGTATATTCGGGTCTAGGTTATTGGCGATTTCCCATGCGTCCGGTATGCCATCTCCATCCGTATCGGTTGGTGGTGTTGTTTGTGCCAATGTGGGCCAACCACCAACATCTGTTTGCGAATCAATAATGCCTGGAAAGCCGGTTTTTGACCCATTATAGGTGGTGGTTCCGTCCTTGACTTCTTTTACGACACGTTGATCTACCGCATCGCGTTTATAAGATGCGCCTGCTTTTTCCAACACCTGTTCGTAAGCTTGCTCGGCTGTATGTTGAGTACGCAGCGCTTGAAAAGGAAATGGTGTCGTCCTTTGCGCTTGTGCGATAGAAACACTGGAGTCGAAATCAACACCTCCTGCCCAATTGTTCATCGTAACATTGGCATTGCCAAATACATGGTTGCCTTCGATAAAGAATACACCATGTCCCGGGCTATAGTCCGCATTGTTTTCCTTGGATATCTGCATAATCCGTGTTTGTTTACTCGAAGGGGTAGCAGGTCCAGATTTATAATAATTGTCAACGATATTGTATTCTCCATTTTCTCCACCATAAGCGGAATTACCACGCCAATTGTAAACCACGTTATTACGGTAATCGACTTTGTCGGCACCAATTTGAGCGTTTAGTCCGCCCGTACCTGGGCGGTTTCCACCATCAAAGCGCGGGTTACGGCTATTATGGTGTGCTAACAGATTATGATGAAAAGACGCTTGATGACCTCCCCATATACCACCATAACCGTGATCATCTTTTTCGTGGAACGATTTGTTTAAGCTTTCTGCTAGGATACACCATTGCATCGTAAAATCTTTATTGGCATAGAAAGACGAGCATTCATCAATAGACCAGCTCATCGAACAGTGATCGATAACGATATTTTTTTGATACCGACCCCACAACGCATCTTGTTCATTTCGCGTAAGATCGCCCATCCGGAAGCGTAAGAACCGAAGGATGACATTATCCGCTGCAATGACCATTTCATGGTCCTGTATACAAATACCATCTCCTGGAGCTGTCTGTCCGGCAATCGTGACATCGCCATTGCTGATACGCAGCCTGCTATTTAACTTAATATTTCCGGAAACTTCAAAAACGATAATCCGGGAACCCGATTGCTCAATTGCAGCACGCAGGCTCCCTGTTCCGGCATCGCTTAAGTTGGTCACTTTAATAACCTTACCGCCACGACCGCCTGTCGTCATCTTGCCATAACCATCCGCTCCCGGGAAAGCAAGTGCCAGTTCGGGTTGCTCTTCTTCTGCCGTGGTAAAGGTTTCCACTAATCGGTTGGACGTAAAAGAAGGATTGGTTTTATGAATGGCACGCAAACGGGCATAGTAAAAGGTTGCCGGTGTCAATCCATTGAATTGCACTTTGGTTTGCTGTGTTGTATCGGTTTTCGCAACAATCTCCGAAAAGGAACTGTTCGTACCGACTTCTAGAAAATAACCATCTGCTTTTTCAACCGCAGACCATTCGAACGTTGCTGATTTACTTGCTGGCGTTATTGTAAAATTCTCCGGTTGAGGTAATGCGCTGCCGACTTCTCCCTGTACATCTTTGCTGCAACCTACGGACGCCCATAGTATACATAAAGCAACTAAGAACAGGGAAGTATCTTTTATCTGCAAATTAATATTCTTTATCGTCATTGTTTTTATAACAGTTAATGGTAAAGTAGGGGCTTCTGCCCCTACATTTAGCGCGCCCAGCGTGGATCTCCGATAGGTCCGGCATTACTGCTTGCTTCACGCAATGATGAATTAGCCGGTAATGTAAAATCATCGGTATTAACATCCCATGGAAGCGCCACTTCTAATACAGTCGCTGTCACGACCCCATTTGGAATATTAAGTTTTGCACGTGGCGTAGCGGAGTTCAATAAATTGAAAACATTTGTATTTGCTATTCGTGCTGTAGCACCATTTGCGGCTCTTAGCAAATCATTATTCATCGATAACGAAGTAAACCGCGGCGAAATCCAACCCGTGTTGGCCAAAATGCTATTACTGACCACGATATCAGCTGGCGTATTCACATCCATCAGCGGACGCTTGCCTCCTGTATTACCAAAAGCGTTGATTGTACAATAATCGATAAGAATGCTTGCCCGAGGTGTGCCGATATTGACGTCATAACGTAGAATATTCGTACTCAATCTATTGAACGTTGAGTTTACCAGCTCAAAGCGGTTCATTTGTAACTTCTGCAATTCAAATAGCGCATAATCTTGGTCATTATCCTGTACAATACTATTTTCCACACGGATATAATCAATCTTGTGTTCTCTATTTCCTGCACGGCTACCGCGTACAAGTGCCCTACCGATACCATGTATACGACAACCCTGTAGATGGATGGACGTAAACGTAGCCGCTCCGGCGGGCAAATCCACCAAATAGAGGTCTGGCGTACCCAACATATCTATTGTAAGATCGTTGAAATGGATACCCGCACCATCACCACGTAACTCAAAACCTTTCGGGTTTATCTTCGTGTTTGCCGGATTGCCTGATACCGAACCTAGGGTAATATGTTTATTTTCGATTCGTACTACATTTTCTGTTAGGTTGTAAGTCCCCGCCCGCAACCCGATGACAGCTTGGTTTTCCGCATCAGCGATTACCTGCGCTAAATCATCTTCCGGACCGATCTCTATGGTGAAATTACTGGTCGCTTTCGTCGTGAATTTTAAAATACCGATTTGTACGTCTCGTGCATACAATATGGCAACATAGGGTGTTTCGGATTGCAGATCTTCCACCAGGCGTTCACCCGACGCAATCTCGTCTGCCGTTAAATTAATTTGATGTATGATATCGAATTTTTCACCACCGGTTTCTTCGTTTATTTCTCCGGTAAGTTTTCCAATTATAATCGTCGTAGCTGTTTCATCCGGCCGCCATGTTAAGCGCACCGATTTGTCTTGTAGATCTACCTGTTCATCCAATAAATTGAATAATTGTTTACCTCTTATCATAAATCCGTTGCTATGTAACCAATGCGAATCATCTGATTGCCCAGTCCCTACAGTAAGAACCCGAGCAAAATATTTGGTACGCACTTCTATTTGTTGGTCTGTTAAGATAACACCTGCCGTGTCTGTATCCAAGGAAAACAACGGTCCATTGGCAAATAATGTATCTTTTGAAATTTCAACAACGTATGAGGCTTTTTCCGTATTCAGTGCCTCGCCCCATGTCAGTTTTACTTCTGTTTCGCCACTTTCAGCACCGATTTCCTTGCTCGGCATAAACATCCGTTCAGGATTGAACTCCTTAAAAAGCTCGCTATTTTTATCGCAAGCAATCGACAAAAGCACACAGCATAATGCCAGAAGCCAATGGATACTATATTTATGTAATGTTTTCATTTTCTTTATTTTTCTCGTTACACCCCACTATTAATAACCGTAATCCTGTGTCAGTCGATAATTTTCGGACACAATCTCGTTGTATATCGGTAGCAATTCACTTTGTCCTGATTTGAAGTATAGTGCATAGCCGCTTCCGTCGACTGCTCCTGATTCGTTCACACCGTAGATATAGCCGTTGGTAACAGCCTCCCGCCAGTTGATAGAGGTATAACCTTCTGGTGGAGCAGCTTTATCACCACCTGGGGTAGGTTTAAAAAACACCTCATCCATCGCTCCGCCCGCAAAGTCAATACTTGTCAGTTCCTCTGAAGCCGTACTGTTGGTAAAAGCCGATTGTTTGTAAAATATACGATTCGGCACTTCTTCATATACACCTTCACTTAGTCTAAATTGCCGCAATTTTTCGCGTGTTTCATCGAGTGTCGTTTTCAATAAGTTCCACCGCAATAAATCATACTTGCGTATACCTTCTCCACCAAATTCCAATAACCGCTCTTTAACGATGGCCTTAAAAAAGTCGTCTTTACCTATAGGAATCGCGCCGACATTTGCTTCATTACCTCCATAAGCGCGCATGCGAACATCTTTTAGCGCTTGTACTGCTTGTGCAGAAGGTCCGCTGTTCAGTTCATTATCGGCTTCGGCAAACAACAGGAGAATATCGGAGTAACGTAATAAAGGCCAGTCGATACCCAATGACTGGGATTGATCGTGGATATTTGTCCAATATTTACGAAACTTGGCATCCGTCATGTTTATCGAAGTTACTACTTGTTTATTGTCCTGCGCCGTCAGCTCAAACAATCCTAAAGTCACATCCCTGCGTGTATCACCAATACCAAACTCGTAAAAATATGTCGGAACTGCCCGAACACCACCATTGGCATATCCCCAGCTGGAACTTGTGTTTTGGCGCAGACCATTTCCATATCCCAGTTTACTGTCAGTACGCGCATTACCGCCATATGCGCCTACTTTGAATACCATCTCGCGGCTAGCATCTAAAGACGACTGCCCGTGCAATGACTTAAACACATTTTCAAAGCTAGCGTTAAGCCCGTTATCTCCTCGCTCTATCACATCCAGACATTCTTGCCGTGCAATTTGATAATATGACTGATAATCTGTCCGGCGCTCCATCTTCCGACTGTCTCGACGCAGAGAGTAACCTCCCCGTGCTAGTGCAATACGCGCCCGTATTCCTTTTGCTGCCCCTTTCGTGATCCGTGTGGAAGGGTCGTTGGACTCCGTTTGCCAAGGCAACAGCGTAATCGCTTGTTCCAGATCTGCGAGCACTTGATCATAGATTTCATCTCGATCCATTTTTTCCAGATAAAGATCCGGTTGGTCTGCGGAAGGAATGAAAGAAGCCGGCACGTCTCCCCAGTTGCGGATAATCTCATGGAAGAACCATGCCCGCAAAGCAAGTGCTTCTCCTAAAAACTTTCTCATCTGCGTCTTTTCGCTCTCCGTCCCGTTATTATAAGGATCGGATAACGGAATAAACTTAATACAGATATTAGCTCTTTCTATTCCTTCGTATAACTGGCGAAAAGGATTATTCAGCTCTGTATTCTGTGGTGCTACACCATATTCGCTGATGCCTCTTCTATCCAGGGCGTTATAAGACCCCGAGGTTTTAAAATCATCCGCTGATTGCGGGTAAATAATAGCTAATCGGCTTCCATAGCCGTCATCACCCATGAGTCGGTTGTAGACGCCGGTAATGGCAGAATTTGTGTACGACACACTTCCGAACACCGCATCCTGTGTCAAGTTTGATGGGTTCTCTACTTCCAGGTATTTTTCGCAGGATGAAATAAACAGCAAAGCTGCTGCGGCCATAGAAACAACGCCTATCCTATATGTATTTTTCACGTTCTTCATTTTTTTAAGGATTAAAATGTAACATTTACACCCGCCAAAATGTAGCGGCTTCTCGGATATGCAGCATAATCCACCGAAGGTGTTAACGGATTGCTACGCCGTGTATTCGCTTCCGGATCGTATCCTGTGTAGTTCGTAATCGTCCACAAGTTGTTTACTGTGGCATAAATTCGAAAATTCGAAAAAATACGAGACCGACGAATCAGGTTCTCCGGTAAAGAGTAACCCAAGGTCACGTTGCTTATCCGCAGAAAGGACCCATCCTCGATTGCATACGAGTGTAAGAAATAGGCTCCTCCCGGTGGTGTCCACATAGTAGCATCGGCATTCATAGCCTCCAATGTTTCAGGATCGGTTACTTTTACCCCGTTAGCATCAAACCATTTGAAACGGTCGTTCATACTCGTCAACATATTATTATCCCGATACAGATATTGTGTGGTAAATTCCAATTTATTCGCGTTGTATACCTTGTTTCCAACCGACCAGTTCATAAACACGCTGAGGTCAAAATTCTTGTAAGCAAATTGATGGTTCATACCCCCGATGAACTTCGGCTGTGCATTTCCCAATATAGTACGGTCGTTAGCATTAATCCTTGGATCACCATCATCGCTTAATTTCTTTAGCTTCAGATCTCCCGGTTGCGGTTCTTTGTTCCCCAAAAAAGCGTAAGAACTGGGAATACCTTCTTTTAACGTATAAGCTCGCGATGAAGCATTGTAATCAAAATCATCAATTGTATAGAAGCCATCCGTAACGTATCCATAAAATTGCCCAACTGGACCACCGACGCCGACAATAAAATCTTCAAATTGGCTGCTTACCCAGCCTGCTCGTTCCAGATAAGAATTAAGCGGTTGTCCGTCTGAGTTCAAGCCTAAGCTGACAATCTTGTTCCGGTTAAACGCTATATTGAACTGCGCTTGATAGGTGAAGTTACGATTTTGCACCACTGTTCCTGCTAATTGGATTTCGATCCCTTTATTTTGTGTTTCACCAATATTCTTTAGCTGTGTGGCATATCCACTGGTGGCTGGAACACGCGCATCCAATAAAAGGTCTTTGGTATTGTTCATATAGAAATCTATCGAACCATTGATTCTATTATTCAAAATACCGAAGTCTAACGCTAAGTTTCTGGATACGGTTGTCTCCCATTTTAAAGCAGAGTTAGAAAGCGAAAGCGGAGCAAACCCTGGCGTTATCGCTTCGCCATATGCATAGGAGTAGTTACTATGTACACCATACATGGTTTTGTACAAATCGATACCGATACGGTTGTTACCCACAGCCCCATAGCTAAAGCGCATTTTTAACTCCGGCAACCAGCCGCGTGTGCTTTCCATAAAATCTTCTTCGGAAATACGCCAAGCCAACGCCATGGATGGGAAAGTACCCCATCTATTGCCTTTCGCAAAAAGAGAGGAACCATCTCGTCTTACGGAAACAGTCGCCATATAGCGATCCTTGTAAGTATAGTTTGCCCGTCCAAAATACGACCATAAACGACTTTCTGACCAATTGGTCGAAGGCGGCGTCTGCAACATTCCATCCGGTGGTGTTGCTTTTTGAATCCCGGCAAATGCTTCTTCATCGGTAATATCGATAGGCAACCATTTCACTTCTGTAGATTGGTTTTTAATATTGATCTGATAGATCTCATGCCCGATTACACCATCAAATGCATGATCGTTTACTTTCTTTCGATAGGATAAGGTATTGGTATTCGTCATGGATAACGATTCTCCATTGGTTAAATTAACCACCGGTTGATTATTATTTTGACGCGCAACCCCGGTTGAAATTCCTTGAAAACGATTATCTTTTCGATCAGTACCATTAATACCAAAGACTGTTCGGAGTGTCAATCCATTGATAAGCTCATAACTCGCATTTCCATTAAAAATGATGTCATTTCTGTAATTATTCCGGGTCTCGTCCAATGCGAGGACCATTGGATTAACTAAGTTGGTTTGATTGGTAAAATCTGGATCAAACTCATCTACGATACTTTCCATTCCCGGTGCTATAAAAGGCATATAGCGTACGGAATTCCGCAAACGGTTATTGCTCTGCGATCCGGTGTTGGATGTTCCTACACCATCCGTGCGTTGCCGGCTATAACGCGCACTAAATCCTGCTTTAAAGCGATCGTTGATTTTATGATCTAATTTCAATGACGCCAATGTCCGCTGAAAGCCGGAACGTATCATCACACCTTCCTCATCCGTATGTGTCAAGTTGAAATTCACTGATGTTCTTTCCGAGCCACCGACCATACCTAAGACATGTGTTTGGTTTCTGGCATTCCGTCCGAAAATAGCGTCTTGCCAATTAACGAACGGCATATCCCTGTAAAGCTCCAGATCTTCCCATCTTCCATATCGGTCACGAAACGTATTTCTCGTTTGCTCATCGGTATTCAGATTATAGGTTTGATACTGATACATCACGTAGTCGTACGGGTTCATCACCTCTAGCTGATTGGTAATCTTCCGCACGCCGCCAAAACCGTTATAGGTTACCTGCGTTTTCATATTCATTCCCCCTTTTGTAGTAATGATAATGACACCGTTCGCACCCCTTGCCCCATAAATAGCGGTAGCTGATGCATCCTTTAACACATCGATAGACTGTATTTCCTGAGGAGAAAGTATTGACAAAGCATTCTCTACTTGAATCCCATCTACGATGTAGAGGGGCGAATTATCTTGTGTGATTGATCCTCCTCCGCGCACCCTGATCATCACGTCAGCACCAGGCGCTCCTTCTGTCGTCGTGACAGATACACCCGCGAGACGTCCTGTAAGTGCTTCTGCCGCAGAACTCAACGGAATATCTTTAAGTTGCTTAGCACTAACTGAGGATACCGACCCGGTTAAATCTCGGCGTGCTACGGTACCATAACCTATGACAACAACCTCTTCTAAGTCGGAAGATCCTTCATTTAAAACAATATTGATTGTCTTGTCTTCGGATGAAACGACCCGTTCCTGCTCTACATAGCCCACCGACGTAAAAACCAGAACGTCTCTCGGCGAAACGTTAATACTGTATGTACCGTCATCTTTGGTGCTGGTCTGTCTGGCAGTACCCTTCACTTTTACGGTGGTTCCCGACAATGGCGTCCTGTCTGGCGAAAATACCGTACCTGTAATTGTCCGCTCTTGTGCAAAAACACACTGAACGAAGAAGAGCATCAGCATTAAAGCTTTAAATATCCTCATGATAATAACTAATAAATGATTTAAACTGGTTGCATAAATTAATAAGAACGATAATCTATTGTTAGATTATGATACTTTGCTTGTTTCTTTTTGGATTGTTAACGGATTCAATTGGTATTCGCTATCGGGTTCGCTTATCGACAACGTATGTTTATATCTTGTTAGCGTTAATATCCTATTACAATTATAATGGAATACAGTTAGTAAAAAGGAATAAATAGAGATAAAAAACCACGCAAACGTTGCCGGCAACGTTTGCAGGACAGTACAGGACAGCTGTTCGTAACGATTTTCCCGAAAGACAACGTATAAAAATAACCGGTAAGGTTAGTTCTACCGGCTTAAATAACTCCTTAAAACATATTGAAGAATACCACCATGCTTAAAGTATTCTACATCGATATCCGAGTCCAGCCTCGCTCTGGCATCAAATTCAATAGCCTCACCAGATGCTTTTACTGCTCGTACTTTTATTATCTTAAAAGGTTTCAAATCGCTGGAAATACCAGTTATACTAATCTCTTCGTCGCCCGTCAAACCCAGTGAGCCCGCACTCTCTCCTGAAGGAAATTCTATGGGAAGTATACCCATTCCTACCAGATTGCTTCTATGGATTCTTTCAAAGCTTTCGGCGATTACCGCACGAATACCCAATAGGCTCGAACCTTTTGCCGCCCAGTCCCTCGAGGAGCCACTTCCATAGTCTTTACCGGCTAGAACAACCAGAGGTGTGCCGTCTACTTTATATTTCATCGCGGTATCATAGACAGTCAAGGTCTCGTTGGTTGGAAAATATACCGAATAACCACCCTCTCTGTCTGTAATCTTGTTTCGGATGCGCACATTGGCAAATGTTCCACGTACCATGACCTCGTGATTCCCTCGTCGCGATCCGTACGAATTAAAATCTTTCTTTTCGATTCCTTTGCTCAAAAGATACTTACCCGCCGCACTCTCCTCATTGAAAGAACCAGCCGGTGAAATATGGTCGGTTGTCACGGAATCGCCTAGATAAAGCAGAACGCGTGCGTGTTCGATCTCTGTAAGTGGCGATGGTTCGATTGGTATGTTATTAAAGAATGGAACTTCCCGGATATAAGTAGAACCATCGTCCCAAATAAATTCTCCACCTTCTGGCGCTTCCAACTTTTTCCACTCTTCGTCACCGTCAAAAATGACATCATACACCTCTTTAAAGTCTTCTTTTTGCATAGCTTCTTTGATCGTACGGTTGATTTCCTCCTGTGACGGCCAGATATCCCTTAAATAAACGGCGTTCCCATTCGGATCGTAGGATAGTGGATCTTCGATAAGATTCACATCGATCCGGCCAATAAGGGCATAGGCGACCACCAGCATCGGAGACATTAAAAAGTTCATTTTCACCTGTGGATGTACCCGCGCCTCGAAGTTTCTGTTTCCAGAAAGTACCGATGCTACGACCATTTCGCTGTTATCGATCGCTTCGGCAATATGCGACGGCAATGGCCCACTATTACCGATGCATGATGTACAACCATAGCCCACGGTATGGAATCGCAACGCTTCCAAATCTGTGGATAGACCCGAGCGTTCCAAATATCTCGTGACGACCTTAGATCCGGGCGCTAAACTTGTTTTTACCCACGATCTTGTCCGAAGGCCTTTTTCTACCGCTTTCTTAGCCACCAAACCTGCGCCTATCATGACACTGGGGTTAGATGTATTGGTACAACTAGTGATCGCCGCAATGACGATGCTGCCATCACTTAAACGGTATTCACCATTTTTTAATTTGATTTTAACACTTCGAAGATCCGTGGTTTCTGTTGCCAAAGTTTCTTTATGTTCATCTGTGGCCTCTTGAACAAACTGAGTTCCTGATCCTCCTTCATTTAACCATGCATGTTCTCTACGATCGTCAAATGCCACGTAGTTTCGCTGGAAATCTTTATCGAGGATTATCCGAAAGGTAGAATGAAGCTCTTTAACAAGAATTTTATCTTGCGGTCTTTTGGGTCCCGCAACCGTTGGTTCCAAGGTATTAAGATCCAACTCAACAACCTTAGAATATGTAATATCTTCATTGCCCGTGCGCCAGAGCATATTATCTTGACAATATTCCTTTACTAGATTAATTTGCTCGGGCGACCGGTTTGTACGTTCCATGTAGTCGAGCGTCTGATCATCTATAGGGAAATACGTTACGGTACATCCAAATTCCGGAGACATGTTTGATATTGTTGCTCGATCAGTAACGGTCAATTTATCTAAGCCATCGCCAAATACCTCTACGAATTTACCGACCACGCTGGTATCTCTTAATATTTTGGTTATAGACAGCACCATGTCGGTAGCGGTACAACCTGCGGGAATCTCTCCAGTAAGTTTAAGCCCAATAACCTGTGGACACGTAAAATATACGGGCTGACCGAGCATCGCTGCTTCCGCTTCAATACCTCCGACACCCCAACCGAGAACCCCGATGCCATTAACCATAGGAGTATGCGAGTCGGTTCCGACCAACGTGTCGGGGAAAGCCCAACCATCACGTTCCACAACACCTTTTGCCAAATATTCCAGATTAACCTGATGGCAGATACCCATTCCCGGTGGCACGACAGTCAAATTTGCCAAGCCTTGTTGAGCCCATTTCAATAGCTGATATCGTTCAGCATTGCGCTCATATTCTAATTTCACATTTTCTTGATAGGAATAATCTGTTCCGAAATAATCCACCTGCACAGAATGATCAATGACAAGATCAACTGGGATGGCCGGATTGATTTTTTCACCATTTCCACCTTTTCTAACAAATTCCGCCCGGATTGAGGTAATATCAACAACAGCCGGTACACCTGTAAAATCTTGCATTAACACTCTTGCCGGCTTGAAAGGTATATCCTTATCTGTACCTGACGCATCCCAGTTAATAAGCGTGTCAAGGTGATCGTCTGTAATGGCAAAACCGTCGTGATTTCTTAAAACGTTTTCTAGTAGGATACGAATGGAGAAAGGAAGTCTGTGTATGTTCTTGCCCTTCTCTTGAAGTTCTTTAAGAGAGGCTATTTTTTGTGTCATGATTTATGGCTTGTTCCTATAAAATAAACTCAATTTAAGGAAATTTGTTTGCAAAGTGCATGGGAAAAACTTTTTAAAATAAAAAACCGCTCTACTAATATGTAAAGCGGCTTAAGTAGCCCCGAGCAGAATCGAACTGCTATCAAATGTTTAGGAAACATCTATTCTATCCGTTGAACTACGGGGCCGACGCTAATGGATACAAAAATAGGTTTTTTTCTTAACTTATCTCATAACCATTAATTATAGCACTGTAATAAAATTTATAGATTTTGATGATATCATATAAAGATTTTTGATGCTTTATTGACAATAAAAAGCCTACTTTTGTAATGCAAAAAGAAAGAACAAAATAAATATAAGTATTATGAGTTTTACAGGTAAAAATTTTCCAAACATTTCAGTTGACGCAATTGATTATTTAGGTGATAACTTCACGATCAACGTATTCGAAAAAGCGAAAGCAGAAAACAAAAAAGTATTGCTTTTCTGGTATCCAAAAGATTTTACTTTTGTCTGTCCGACAGAGCTTCATGCTTTCCAAGAGGCTGCTGAAGAGTTTGCAAAGAGAAATACAATCTTGATCGGTGCTTCTTGTGATTCTGCCGAGGTTCACTTCGCTTGGTTAAATACGGCGAAAGACAACGGTGGTATCGAAGGGGTAGAATATCCACTTATTGCGGACACTAACCGCAACCTATCAAGCGTATTGGGTATTTTGGAAATGAAAGAAGTAGAGCATCCTGAATATGGTACTTTGGTAGAAGGTTCTGCCGTTTCTTACCGTGCTACCTATCTTATCGACGAAACAGGTAAAGTATTCCACGAGTCTGTAAATGATATGCCACTAGGCCGTAATGTAAGAGAGTACATCCGTTTGATCGACGCATATACGCACGTCCAAAAACACGGAGAAGTTTGCCCTGCAAACTGGGAAGAAGGTAAAGATGCAATGAACGCTACACGTGAAGGCGTTGCTACTTACCTATCTGCAAACTAGTTGAAATATTTAAACCCGAAAGGAGAGGTCCTCTCTCCTTTCTTTTCAAAAAGATTATTATGTTACAAGAGTTAGAAAAAGATGCTCTACAAGAAATTGTAGACAACAATAATACCGTAATGGTACAATTTTCGGCATCTTGGTGTGGAAATTGCCGTATCATGAAACCAAAATTCAAAAAATTAGCTTCAGAAAACGATAATGTTGCGTTTGTCATCGTTGATGCAGAAAAGTTTCCAGAATCTAGAAAGCTTGCTAATGTGAACAACTTACCGACATTCGCTGCATATAAAAACGGAAAACTAGTAAATCAAGTACAAACAAATAAAATTGACGGTTTAATCGAATTATTAAATGAAGTTACCAGTAATTAAGCACCTGATTGAGTTTATAGAGCAGAACGACGCAGATTTTGTATTAGAAACCATCGAAACGTTGGAGGCATTAACGGAGGTTCCTTCACTTAAAGATGAGGAACTTGATGTGATTGGAGAGTTGATCTCCAATATGTATGGAGCCGTGGAAGTTGACAAGTTGATTAAAGAGGGAACTCCTAAAAAAGAAGCGTTGAATGGCTTTATGCAACGGGTGCTCGGCTCTATCGACAAATAGGAAGCACACCATGTGTTTATAACTTCGCAGGTGTGGAAAAGTTTTTTGCCAACAAGAGGACGATTCCTATTTATTAATCCTATTTTTACTATCACTATAAGGTTACTATTTTAAAACTATCGACTGTTCCCGTTTGGCTTTTTCAAAATTCGCTGGGTCGAATTGGAAGTTTTAGACAAAAAAAGATTTTTAATTGTTGGTAAAAGGAATCAGAAAGCATCTGGTTCCTTTTATTTTTTCCGAAAGAGCCTTTTCTAAAAGAGCCATCAAAAATCCTTATGCGTTTTTTCATTATGGTTTGTAATTTTTCATTCAATCGTGAAGGTTTTTTTAAATATTTCCTATTTTTAGGCATTATGAGACGACATATTATCTGTATCTTCCTTACATCCTTTTTTACTGTTCATTTTTCTTTAGCACAATCCGTTTTTTCCAGCAGCTCATCGGACATCCGGTTGCAAATGGAACGATTGAACGTCCTGGGATCTGCGTTATATTTTGCTGCGCATCCTGATGACGAGAACACAAAACTCATATCCTATCTAGCATCGGAGCGTAAGGTTCGTACTGCTTACCTTTCACTGACACGTGGGGATGGCGGTCAGAATTTAATTGGTACCGAACAGGGAATTGAATTAGGGCTAATACGTACACAAGAACTTTTACAAGCCCGAAAAGTCGATGGGGGAGAACAATATTTTTCGTCAGCATTTGATTTTGGGTTCTCAAAAACATACGATGAAACCTTTAATTTTTGGCAAAAACAAGAGGTTTTACGGGAAGCCGTTTGGCTTATCCGAAAGCTTCAACCTGATGTTATTATTACCCGCTTTCCTCCAGATGAACGTGGAGGACATGGTCATCATCAAGCTTCCGCTATCCTTGCGCACGAAGCTTTTATAGCAGCGGCTGACCCTAAAATGTTTTCAGAGCAATTAAATGAGGTAGAGCCTTGGCAGGCTAAGCGCCTGCTTTGGAATACTGCAAGTTTTATGCGCCTCCAGGGAGATGACTCAAATCGGCTTCGCATTGATATAGGTCAGTACAACCCATTATTAGGTAAATCTTATGGGGAACTGTCTGCCATCAGCCGATCGCAACATAAAAGCCAAGGCTTCGGTTCGGCAAGTACCAATGGCATATCACTTGAAACTTTTGAAAACGTCGCCGGCATGAAAGCAACAGAAGATCTATTCGATGGCATTGATCTATCTTGGGGTCGTATTCCTCACAGCGAGTCTATTCAGTTGGCCATCCAAGAACTCTTGTCATCTTTCAATGCAAATGAACCTCAGTCCTCTATTCCTCAACTTGCGGCAATATGGCAAGATATTCAAAAACTGGAAGATAATTACTGGAAAGATAGAAAGAGCAAAGAAGTAGAAAATATTATGCTCGCTTGCGCGGGGATAAAAGTTGAAAGTCTTACTCCTAGATTACGCTTAGTCGAAGGACAACCGCTAGCCTTTCAAACGGAAATAGTCGTCCGAAATCCCGATGTCCACGTGGAACTTCTGCGCATCAACGAAAAAAAAATCGGCCAGAAACTCCCCATAAATGAAGTGATAACCTTTGAGCAAGTTCTCCCGCAAGTAGTCATAACCCAACCATATTGGTTGCGCAAGCCACATACACAGGGTAAGTTTGACGTTGATCCAGAGAGTTTTGGTTATCCAATGAGCCCGGATTTACCTGCAGCCCATATTCATTTTAATTTGGCAGGCGTTCCCATCCATATGCAAACTCCTATACAATACCGCTATGTCGATCCCGTAAGGGGAGAAGTACACGAATATGTGGAAATCGCTCCAGCGGTTACAGCCTCTATCGACGTCAATAATCTGCTCGTTCAACAAGGCGAGCGGAAAACGTTGCAGGTCACGTTCCAAAAGCAAGGTAATATTGATACAGAAACATCGGTTGATATACACCTGTCTTCTAAGGGATGGAAGATATCTCCCGAAAAATTGACTCTATCTTTTCCAAATGGACAGGACATCCTTTCGAAAACTATCGAGATAACGAATATCGATGCTGGACAAAGTGAGGCTACACTGAGTTTTGCCGTCGAAGGGAAAAAGTTAAAAGAGATCCGCGAGATTACATACAACCACATTCCCCGACAAACATGGTTTCCCGATGCCGAAGCAAAACTAAGTCCTATTACATTGGTTAACCCGGTAAAAAAAGTAGGCTACATTATGGGAGCGGGCGATCTTGTTCCTGAGGCATTACGAAACATCGGTACAGTAGTCGATATATTGGATGTAACTAAAATCACTTCAAACGTACTGCAGCAATACAATGCCATTGTATTTGGCATACGCGCCTTAAATATCAATACACGTATTACGCAAAAACTGCCATTAATTTACGATTACATACGGGAAGGGGGGGTCGTTTTAATGCAGTACAACGTAAATTCCAGGTTACAGGAAGAACACTTTTCGCCGAAGCCGGCACCGTTTACGATTACCCGTGCCAGAGTAACAGAAGAGGATGCCAAAGTCGCTTTCACCGATCCTGAAGATCCTGTATTAAATTATCCGAATAAGATTACTCCCGAAGACTTTGATGGCTGGGTGCAGGAGCGGGGGCTTTACTTTGCAGAAGATATCGACCCAAATTACCGCACCCCGCTTGCTATGGGTGACAAAAACGAACCGCAACACAATGGCTCACTACTTATATATCGAATGGGAAAAGGTAAATTTGTTTATACTTCTTTATCTTTTTTCAGACAATTGCCTGCTGGAGTTCCCGGAGCTAATAGATTATTTGTAAATTTGTTAGCAAAAGAAAAATAGAAGCAATATATAGTACAATGGAAAATCAAGTAGAAAACAACGAAAACCTAAATGTAAAAGGCATCATCCTATTACTGGGAACAATATTCGGTGCGTTAATTTCGATCATCGTAAAGGGGACTTTTTTAGGTTTTATCGGCGGTTTGGTGATCGGATTCGCGTTGGCGATCTTCTTCATCAGCGTAATCCTCCCACATAAACCAAGTGACAGATAAGGGCCTTCCACCGTTTGTAAAAAGCTGGCGACAGTTCTATATACTCGTTTGTATATGGCTCGTAGCATGCGTTTTACTCATGTATTGGTTCACTAAATATTATTCATGAGTACTATTGATTGGATAGTACTCTTTTTTACGCTCCTGCTTATTGTTGTCTACGGTATCTACAAAAGCAGGGGAATCAAAAATATCGATGGCTACATCGTCGGTGACCGCGAACTACCGTGGTACAACGTAGGATTTTCCGTAATGGCAACACAGGCCAGTGCCATTACATTTTTGTCCGCACCCGGACTTGCCTATTCGTCCGGAATGAGTTTTGCGCAGTTCTATTTTGGCTTACCACTGGCCATGATTGTCCTTTGTATTACCTTTGTGCCTATCTTTCACCGATTAAGAGTCTATACTGCCTATGAGTTTCTGGAAAAAAGATTTGATGTGAATACACGCGTGCTCACAGCGTTGCTTTTTCTGATCCAAAGAGGGTTATCCACTGGAATTACCATCTTTGCCCCATCCATTATCCTTTCTAGCATCCTACATCTTGACGTAACGTATACAACGCTTATTATTGGAACGATGGTCATCTTCTACACTGTTTGGGGGGGGACAAAAGCCGTTTCTTATTCCCAATTGCTACAAATGGGTATCATTTTTACCGCTTTATTGGCTGCTGGTGTCATGGTTATCCACTACCTGCCTTCAGATATTGGTTTTAATGAAGCGCTACATATCGCTGGTAAATCTGGTAAAACCAACGCGATAGACTGGAGTTTCGATCTAAACAACCAATATACAGTATGGACAGGGCTCATCGGCGGATTCTTCCTGCAGCTTTCTTACTTTGGTACAGACCAAAGTCAAGTAGGGCGATATCTAACGGGATCGTCTATACGGGACTCAAGATTAGGGCTTCTTATGAATGGCCTGCTAAAAGTACCGATGCAATTTTGTATTTTATTGATCGGTATCTTGGTATTTGCCTATTACCAGTTCCATACACCTCCTTTATTTTTTAATAATGTGGAGGTTGCCAAAATTGAAAATAGCCAATACAGTGATGAATATACTGCTATAATGCAACGCCATGAGGCTATAGGCGAAGAAAAAAAAGAATGGGTAGAAAAATTAGTCACGGCCATTAAAACCGATGACTTCGAGACAATCAATGCCTCCCGACAAGCGCTACAAGAGAAAAACCAACAAGATCAGGTATTACGAAAAGAGGTAGAGGCGCTATTGCAAAAAGATAACCCCGACGCGGAGCTTAATGACAACAACTATATTTTCCTTTCGTTTGTAACGAGCACCTTTCCAAAAGGACTTATCGGCTTACTGATTGCCATTATTTTCCTTGCCTCTATGGGCGCAACAGCCAGCGCTATAAATTCGTTGTCTTCAACGACCGTTGTGGATATTTATAAACGCTTTATCAACAAAAAAGGATCCGATAGGGGGTACCTTAATGCATCAAGACTATTCACGCTGGTATGGGGCATTATTACGCTTGCTGTAGCACTTTACGCCAGCCAACTTGGTAACCTCTTAGAAGCTGTCAATATTTTGGGGTCGCTTTTCTACGGTACCATCCTAGGGATTTTTCTTGTTGCCTTTTATGTGAAACGTATTGGTGGAAAGGCGGTATTTTGGGCTGCGGTACTTTCTGAAGTAGTTGTTTTCGGTATCTGGAAAGCCGACATCATGGCTTATCTATGGCTCAACCTGGTTGGCTGTGTATGTGTAATCACCTTTGGGTTGATTTTACAAATAATGTTGAAATCAAAAGTACCGTCGGTATAGGTTATACAAAATGCGTTTATCGTATTCCGTCAATGTCTCACTAATATCCGTAACAATAAATTTTCGTTTAAACGCTGCAATCGTCTTATTTAGATTACTAACATCATAGCCAATAATACGAAGTGCATCGATATAGTTAAAGTTATCCGGAGGAGAAACGAGGTTGTTTTCGTCATACCATACTCCAAAGCCACTATCTGCCAATCGCTTCCAAGGAAACAATACGCTCGGGTCATTCTTACGTGCCGGAGCTACGTCTGCATGTCCTAAAAAATTAGTAAATGGTATCTGGTATTTAGTTTTTAACGTATCCAATAACGTCACGAGTGCATTTATCTGCGCTTCCGGAAAGGGTTCTCTTCCGTTATTGTCCAACTCAATCCCTAACGACACCGAGTTCATATCTGTAATATTTCCCCATTTTGATCTTCCCGCATGCCAAGAACGTAGGTAGTCGTTCAACATCTGTACGATACGACCATCTTTACCGATCACGTAATGTGCAGATACTTTGGTGTGCTCCAATTGAAAAGTCCGTATGGTTTGCGCTAAGCTATGTTGTGCGGTATGGTGAATAATAACAAAATTCGGCTTTCTAATGTCGTAATGAGCTGCTTCTGACCAATCGGCATTCTTATTGATACCTTCACGCATCAACATTTCGATTTTATCCTCGGTAGTGATTGCTACGGGTAATGCCATAACCTGCTTTTCAGCTAATGACTCGGCTATGGATGGCAGTTTTATGGAGTCCGGATCAATTTTAAGGGTATCCGCACGGAGTATCGGTGCGCTTCCACTACGCAATACACGCTGTTTTGGTGCACCGCAGGACGCCAACAGGAATAAAACAAAAATGAAATAACAAAACCTTCTCAAACGCAACAATACTTTCTACCCCGATCAATAATACTATCTCGGCAATGTATACGTCAAACCTAATGCCAAAGCTTGGCTATATTGCACTTTAACGTCTTCGTCGGAGTTGTAAACCATAATACCAGATAACGATACATTCACCAGATTAGTCACTTTCGCGGTTAGTGTCGCATCCAAGCGATGGTCTGGGTCGCTAAGTTCCTTATAGTCTGCAAATAGATTATACCTTGCTTTTATATTGAGATTGTTTGATAAATTTCGATCTAAATTTGCCGTAACCTGAAAAGCGAGGTCATTTTTAAATTTGCTACCAAGGTCTACGCCGAATCGATCTTTATCATTTGGTTTATTAGAAATACGCTCATCCAGTACCAATGTTTGTCTGGCGGTACCTGTACCCAAACGTAGCGAGAACGTATTGTCCGGTTTATATTCCAAACCGAATGATTCTGTAAAATACCCTGGCGCCATAAATCTTGAAACAGTATCTGTAATTATTTCTTCATTCGTTCCCTGAGCAGTTCCATATTTGTATCCTGCGTCAAATTGGGATTCGAATGTTACCGCAAAATAAATTGCCCAACTTTTCGATAGTTTATGCGCTATTTTGTGATCCCAGAAAATCCGGTCATTGTTCTTTTTAGCCAATGATCTCTGACCATCTTTTGAGGTACGGATCTTTCCATATCTTAAGTCAATTTCCGTCACATACTGAAAGTTATTTTTATTATACTCGGATTTATGCCAACCAAGTAAACCTATTGCAATGGAATTAACCCCCCCGGCACTCCAGTTTTCACTGAACGAAGCTTGATTCATATTGATCCCAAACTTTGTCCAATGCTTCCAATAATTGACTTCTAAATCTAACTGTGGGATGGGAACCATCACATCTTGCAGATTAGTCACGGGTGCCTGTGGCTTCTCCACGATATTGGTGTCTGGCTTTGCCCTCAACTTTTTAAGATCGATTTGTGCCATACCTTGTTGGCTCACAACGAGTAATAAAATAACAAACAGAAAGTTTATGCTCTTAAACATGGTGTTTTATTTATCTACTTCTAAATCAATTTCTGGTAACTCTGGTAAAAAGCGCAAGTTAGGATTTAATTTAAATATTTCATACTTGCTTCTAATATAAGTTGTCAATTCATAACGCGAGGCAACAGAAACAAAATAATAGGTCGGCCTGTAGTTACTCATAAAAATGGTGAGGTGTTCACCTGTTAAACCTGTAATATTTCTGACGAGATCACGTGTAAATTTGGAATCAATTACGTCTTCCTCATATTCTCGCTGAATAAAACGTGTTAAGCGTCGCGCATTTTTTCCTTCCCGGCTTAGCATATTGTATATAGATCCAATACTGAGCCCGGCGCCTGTCTGCCCAACACTGAATATGGAGCCAGGATCGGCGAGCTTGTATGCTTTATTAAATTCTTCTTTCCGTTGTTGTAAAACTTCTTCTGGTGAGCGGCGCGCCACTACTCTCACCTCCGGAATATAAATGGAAGTACGATCTAAATATACCATTAATACTTGTTGTCCGATATATTTGATGGTATCCGTTAAATATCCCTCTTTAGATGTAATTATCAGGTCTCCCAAAGACACTCCAATCTCAAATTCCCCCCGGGCATTATTAAACGTGTTTTCCTTTGTATCATCGTTTTTTATAAAAGCCTTACCAATGCGTTGATTGGTAGCTTTATCCAATACGATGCCCTGCACGGATTTGGTCTGTGCCACCACTACGGCAGGCGCATATAAAAACAAATAAAATAAGACTATATACGTTAGGATCTTCACTTTATAAAACTAAGGGAAAAGAAGCTTATACGCGAAAATTTAACATTTTTTAGTGATGATATATGGATAGCCTAAAAAAGCAAAGTTATCATTTCGAGATAACCAATAATTGACCAACGGACAGATCATCAGAAACTAAACCATTCAGTTGTTTGATTTGGTCGGTACTCACGCCATGACGTTGGCTAATGTTATAAAGCGTATCGTTTGCTTTTACTTCATAAATCACCATCGCTACCGCATTTTTAATAGCCTCGGTATTCATGGCTGTCTCTGGCTCTTCAATTTCCCTTTCATGGATAATATCTTCTACTTTCTCTTCCCGTTTTTCTTTGTTGACATAAGATATTTCTGGTCTATCATACTGATAAAGCTGATATCGTTCAATAAGATCAATAAGTAGTTCGGGATAGCGTGGGTTCGTAGCGTATCCCGCTTCCTTCAAACCTTTTGCCCAACCCTTGTAATCGTTCTTATCTAATGTAAACAGTCTTTCATAACGTTTCCTCAACAAAAACTGGCTATGGTCGCGAAATGATTGCTGAGGGTCATTGTATACACGAAAACAATCTCGCACATGGTCGTCCGGACGTGTAACCGATTTTCCTTGCCACACACCACCACATTTTATCCCAAAATGGTTATTGGCTTCTCGCGCTAAATAACTGTTCCCATTCCCCGATTCCAATAAAGCTTGTGCTAACTTTATGCTGGCCGGAATGCCGTATTGATTCATTTCAGCGATAGCAATATCCTTATATTGCTCTATATACGATAACCCGGAGGTTGAGGTAGCCGCTCGAGGCGGAGTGCGAACTTGACCGGTCTTATTTTTTCCATAATTCGGATGTTGAAGTGTTGTTCTGCGTGAAGCACAAGAACCCAATACCAGTATGGCAGTAACGAGCAGTAGAAATAAATCCTTGTTTTTCATCTTAGCTGTAGGCTGTAAGCAAACTTATTAACTTTTTTTACCTTATCAACTGTATAAACTACAACAACAAACGCTGACCGATAGAAAGTTTCGAAGATTGCAAATTATTCCGTCTCTTTAAGACATCGACGGATGTATTGTAGCGTGTTGCTAGTTCTGAAAGTGTATCTCCCTTTGTTACGACATGGGTTTCGCTCGATGTAAAATCCGCTGACGTGTCATTAGCTTCCATCGAACTCAGCAATATATCTTGTTGAATTTTTGCTGCACCGCTTTTGGCTAACATTCCTTTTGCAATAGGTGGCTGTTGTATTTGATCATATTTATCTAGGTTATAACGTCTAATCGTTGCCAGCACTTTAGATGGCCACTCTCTGGTAGTAGAATAACCTGCGCGGGCAATGCCTTTGACCCAACTTTGATAATCATCAGTTCCATGCTTTTCAAACATGGTATTTGTTGCTTTTCGACGTTGGAGCAACCCCACAAAATCACGGTATGATTCCTTTATCGATCCATAGCCTTTATAAGCTGAACGAATAGCCTTGCTGTTGTTTTTACCCTTGATTCCGAAATGATTATTTAAGTGTTTAGCGATTTTACTGTTTCCGTAAGCGCTTTCATGAAAAGCGACCGCCAAAATAACAGAAGCTGGCACTCCTGTTTCGATCATCAATTGCTGAGCGATGTCTCTATGCTCCGCAATATAACTACTTGGTGAAAGTTTTTGTGCAATGGTCGTAGTGACCGTAAACACAAACATTAGTAGTATTATTACATACTTACCAATACTTGTTTTTTGCATATCATTTATTTTTGTTCAACCATTACTTTTTGCGTAACACAAAAAGTCCATCTCTAATGGGCAAGATCAGCTTCTCAATACGGCTATCTTTTGCCAAGGTTTCATTTAGTTCAATTACTTTTTTTGTTTGGTTATCCGGATTATCCGTTAAAACCTTCCCTTTCCAAAGTACATTATCTATTAAGAGTAACCCTCCGGTAGAAACACGATCAATGAGCGTTTCAAAGTAATAAAGGTTACTCTTTTTATCTGCGTCAATAAACACCAAATCGAAATCACCTGTTATCATTGGAATGATTTCGGCTGCATCTCCGATATGATACTTTATTTGCTTCCGAAAAAGAGAAGCATCAAAATAACCTCGTACACGATCCTCCAATTCTTCGTTGATGTCGATCGTATGCAATGTTCCTTCTTTATCAAGTCCCTCAGCCAAACACAACGTAGCATAACCGGTGAATGTACCTATTTCCAATATACTCTTTGGCTTCACTAATTTAGCCAACATAGCAAGAACTCTTCCTTGAAAATGACCAGACAACATGTGTGGCATCGTTTCCCGCAAATAAGTCTCTCTATTTATCCGCTTTAGAAGTTCATTTTCCGTATCACATGTCTTCTCTAAATACGCATTTAACGCGTCTTCATTTTCAAGCATAGTCGCAAAATTAACAAGTAGCGCCCTATTACAAAAAATTTTAACATAAATTAAAGCATCGGTATTTTTCTTTTATAATTAAAAAAGGCCCTTCTTGATATCAAAAAGGGCCTTTTTTTACTAATATGCTATTAATCTAACGATGCCGTAATCAGTCTTAGAAACTCTGATCGTGTAACATCATTTTGAAAAGCACCAGTAAAAGCAGAGGTGGTTGTCACCGAATTTTGTTTCTGCACACCACGCATAGCCATACACATATGCTTACATTCCATCACCACGGCAACACCCGCGGGTTTCAATGTTTGTTGTATGCAATCACGTATTTCATTTGTCAACCGTTCCTGTACTTGTAAACGCCTTGCAAATGCATCTACCACACGCGGGATTTTACTCAACCCTACAATATGTCCGTTAGGAATATAAGCAATATGGGCTTTTCCAAAAAAAGGGAGCATATGGTGTTCGCACATGGAATAAACCTC
Organism: Sphingobacterium chuzhouense; assembly: GCF_014692525.1. Classification (GTDB taxonomy): domain Bacteria; phylum Bacteroidota; class Bacteroidia; order Sphingobacteriales; family Sphingobacteriaceae; genus Sphingobacterium; species Sphingobacterium chuzhouense. The sequence goes on along the minus strand of NZ_JACNYL010000001.1, from coordinate 1,540,269 downwards.
AATATCTTTTACAACCACCATTTGGCTATACTCTTCTTCAAACATGGCTCCTCGCAATACTTCTGCTGCATCAACATCGTATCCATGCGTCAAAAACTGCAAGGCTTTCGCAACGCGCTCAGGAGTCTTAATCAACCCCTCCCTTTTCGGATTTTCACCGATAGCCCGTAAAATTGTTGGATAACAGGCCGCAATTTCTTCTACTTGTTTTTGATTATATTGATCGATTTTGATATAACCATCTTGTTCTTCACTTTCGAAGGATGTTAGATTACTCATTTGTTTAAATTAAAAAATGGCACTTATTTATTCACCAAAATATTCGACAAAATTATTCTCCGTTTCGTACAACTTAACAGCATGCAATTGTACGTTTTCCTGATCAAAATACGGCTTTAGCACATGGAATATTTCCACAGCGATAACTTCTGTGGAAGCTTTCTTTCCACTCATGAAGTCCACGTCAAGGTTCACATTTTTGTGATCTAATTTACTAATTACATGTTCCAAAATGATGCTTTTCATCTTCTTGAGATCAATTAAGAAACCTGTCTCCGGATTTATCTCGCCTTTTACCGTCACAAAAAGCTCATAATTGTGGCCATGCCAGTTGGGATTTGAACAATTTCCGAATACCGCCTCATTTTGCTCCTGAGACCAATCTTCCCGATATAGCTTATGTGCCGCGCTGAACCGTTCGCGTCTTGTGATATAAATCATAAGACAAAGATAGGGGATAAAAACTAGATTCTTAGTATCTTCACCAGCTAAAGCGATTCGTTTCACATGCAGATCTTAGTTGTAGCCGCCACTATAGAAGAAATAGACCCCTCTCGTTCCTTCCTGGAAGATAGCAGTATACCCTATCTCATTACGGGTGTAGGCATGGTTGCCACTACTTATGCCTTAACCAGGCATCTACAAAAACATAACGTTGATTTACTTATTCACGTTGGCATCGGCGGGATACTGGATCAATCAGCATGCTTGGGAGAGGTATATCAAATATGTGCCGATGAAATATTTGGATTGGGAGCTGATGATAATGGCTTATTTATACCAATCGAAGAGCTTGGTTTCGGCAAACGGATATATGCAGAAAATCCTCCGGTCAATATGCAGCTTCCTCAAGTCAATAAAGCAAAAGGTATTACCGTTAATAACGTACATGGTGCAACCGACGCCATTATCCGGCTCCAACAGCACTATAAAAAGCCTTTGATTGAATCAATGGAAGGCGCTGCGGCTTTCTTTGTAGCCGAACAGGAGAAAATTTATTGCTTACAATTCCGGGCTATTTCTAATTATATTGAGCCCAGAAACCGAGATGCTTGGAAGATTGGATTAGCGATCAAGAATCTAAATGATTTTTTAAAGGAATTTCTGGAATCTTTAAATCGCAGCTGCTAAGCCTTTTCCTATTGTCAAAACATTTCTATATTTACGGCACTTTCACGCTTTTTTTGCTTAAAGCCCACTACAAAATATCAAATTATTTAGTAGTTTTGCGGTATTCAAAAAAGACACAATTTTACAACTGATGAGAGAAATACAATTCAGAGAAGCGCTTCGTGAAGCGATGAACGAAGAAATGCGTAAAGATGATAAGATATTCTTGATGGGCGAGGAAGTCGCTGAATATAACGGAGCTTACAAAGTAAGCCAAGGCATGCTCGAAGAGTTCGGAGCGAAACGCATTATCGATACGCCCATAGCAGAGCTTGGTTTTGCGGGTATCGGCGTTGGCGCAGCAATGAATGGCCTAAAACCCATTATCGAGTTTATGACGTTCAACTTCTCGTTGGTTGCTATCGACCAGGTCATCAATTCAGCTGCAAAATTGCACCAGATGAGTGGCGGACAATTTTCTTGTCCGATTGTTTTCCGCGGGCCAACAGGTAACGCTGGCCAGCTGGGCGCACAACACTCCCAAAACTTTGAGAATTGGTACGCAAATACGCCCGGCTTGAAAGTTGTTATCCCTTCCAATCCTTACGATGCGAAGGGTTTGTTGAAAACATCTATCCTTGACCCGGATCCTGTCATCTTTATGGAATCAGAGGTTATGTATGGCGACAAGGGTCAAGTTCCGGAAGAAGAATACTACTTACCTATTGGTAAAGCACACACAATTCAAGAGGGTACAGATGTGACCGTCGTATCTTTTGGTAAAATGGTTCCACGCGTTGTTATCCCAGCCGTTGAAGAATTAACAAAAGAAGGGGTTAGTGTAGAATTGATCGACTTACGTTCCGTTCGTCCTATAGATTATGAGGCTATCATAGAATCTGTTAAAAAAACAAATCGCTTAGTAGTAGTAGAAGAAGCTTGGCCATTAGCTTCTATTTCTGGCGAAATCGCATTCAAGGTTCAGAAAGATGCTTTCGATTATCTTGATGCACCTGTTATCCGCGTAACGTCTGCAGACGTACCCCTTGGTTATGCTCCTACATTAGTAGAAGCAAGTCTACCAAGCATCGCTAAAGTGGTAAAAGCGGTAAAAGAAGTGTCTTATATTACCAAGTAATTTCACAACCTCACTGAGGAATAGAAAAATTGAAAAAAAGGGGTCTTCTATATTACACAGAAGACCCTTTCTTTTTTTCAATTTTTCTTATCTTCACGCTATAATATACTTATATGAAAAGATTATTTATTACCGGTCTTGCTTTATGCATAGGCTTCCTCACGTTTGCCCAGGAAACAGTAGATTTTAGACTCAATCCAGAAATCGGAAAGCCTCTTCAGCTCAAGATGCTCATGAAGACAGATGTAGACGGTCCTCAAAGCGTTATCATGGACATGAACATGAAAATGGAGTTGCTACCGGCAAAAAAAGAAAACGAAAACTTCACGCTTGAAAATGTCATTAAAGCGATTAAGGCGGATATAGATGCCGGTATGATGACGATATCTTATAATTCAGAAGAAGAGGCGACAGATGAGACCACAAAAATGCTGGGACAGCAATTCTCCAAAATCATCGATCAAAAAATTTCATCTGTTGTTACAGAAAAAGGGAAAACAATAGACATTGATTTACCTCCTAGTTTTGCAGCACAAGGGTTTGATGCAAGCTCTTTCTCCAATATGTCGCCTTCCTTCCCTGACAAAGCAGTAGCACCGGGAGAATCTTGGGAAAATACGGCTGAAATAGCAGATAATCCCTTATTCTCAAAAATAGAAATGACTTCAACCTTCCGTGAAGAAAGTGCTGATGGATACATTATTGATATTGTAGGCAAAATGTTGCAAGAGACGGGCGGTGAGATTGGAATAATGTCCGGTAGCTATACCTTAGATAAGCAAACACACTTCACAAAAAGCAGTTCTATAAAAACAACAATAGAAGCACAAGGTGCTAAAATAATCAGTGATGTGGAAATGACTGTGGAATAAAAAATTAAAAAGCCCCTTCTGAGGGGCTTTTTAATTTTTTATTCAGCATTTATTTCTTCTTTATACCCATCTGCGGATAACAAAGCATCTACATCAGCAGGATTGTTCAATTTCACACGGATAATCCAACCTTCACCGTACGGATCTGTATTAACTAATTCAGGTGATGCATCGATAGCATCGTTTACTTCCAATACCGTAGCTGTAGCAGGCATAAATAAGTCTGACACGGTTTTAACAGCCTCAACTGTACCAAAAACTTCATTTGCAGCAACTTCTTCCCCTACTGTACTGATATCAACAAAAACAATGTCGCCCAATTCGCGTTGTGCGAAATCAGTAATCCCAATAACGGCTTCGTCACCTTCCACACGAACCCATTCGTGATCTTTCGTGTATTTTAATTCTGCTGGAAAATTCATACGTATAATATTTGCCCAAAAATATAATTATCCACCGACATAACCAAAAATTCCTTCCTATCTTCACCTCATGAATCCACAAATTGAAAAACTGTATCAAATCGCAAAACAAAAAGAGCGTCGTATCATCGGCCTAATGTCCGGAACGTCATTGGACGGCTTGGACATCGCATTATGTCGTATAGGCAATAGCGGTCAAGATACGACATTATTTCTCGAAAATTTTACGACTATTCCTTATAATAACGCTTTTCGTCAATACGTTCGGGAAATATTTGCCAAACGCCAGATAGATCAACAGGTACTGTCGGGACTACACGCCTATATCGGAAGAACACACGGTGAATTCATTAACCAGGCGTTGGAACGATGGAAAATTTCTCCATCAGAAGTGGATTTAATTGCTAGTCATGGACAGACCGTTTACCATGCTCCTCAACGTCTAACCGGGGAAACAAATTTTCCCAACAGCACCTTACAAATTGGAGATGGTGATCATATTGCCCACACAACAGGTATCATCACCCTTTCAGATTTCCGACAAAAGCATGTGGCCGCAGGAGGAGAGGGGGCGCCGTTAGCTGCCTATGGAGATTACCTTCTTTTTACCTCCGAAATGGAAAACAGGTTTCTGCTTAATATAGGCGGTATCTCCAATTTCACGTTCCTCCCTCAACAAGGAAGCAGCTTAAAAGCATATGCCACTGATCTCGGGCCAGGAAATACGATGATGAATCAATTTGTTCATGAACAATTTGGTTTAGAAATGGATGAAAACGCCCGAATTGCCGAAAAAGGAACTGTACATGTCACCCTTTTGGAAGCTTTGTTGACATCACCGTTTTTAAGCGAGGATTTTCCAAAAACTACAGGGCCGGAACTATTTAATTTAACCTATTTAAAAAACGCCCAATCTGTTTCTGATACATCTACGCTTAAACCGGAAGATGTTTTGGCAACACTAAACAAATTTGCTGCGCAAACCATGACGGATGGCATCAAACGTGTATCCAAAGACCTTGAAAGTGTACATATATATGTTAGTGGGGGAGGTGTGCACAATCCTTTACTAATGAAAAACATCCGTGAAGCTCTTCCTTCCATGTCTGTCTCCTCATTCAGCACTTTAGGATTAAATCCTGATGCCAAAGAAGCCTGTCTTTTTGCTATTCTTGCCAATGAAACAGTGTCGGGCTCACCATATGATGTGCAACAGATTAAAGATTCTCCGGCGGTATGCATGGGTAAAATTAGTTTACCTTATTGATCTAACGCTTGGTGGATAAAACGTTTAAAGGGTAAAATCCGTTTTGCCGTATCGACAACTTTCTGTAACGATTTAGCTCCCGTTATTTCCGCATCGGTAAACGATTGGTACAAGATAAAGCTCTTCAATTTCAGCACCTCAATATGTGGGTCATCTTCACTATAACCTGCCGGAGCTCTTTTTAATTTATCCTCCGTGGATAGATCCTCCACTGTCCAGCTTCCCTGTGCGAGTGCATCAACCATCTCTTGATAGCTGTAATCTATTTCCTGTCGAATAGCATTCAAATGATGCTTCTCTGGACGCCAATATCCCGCTGCCAGAAAATGCTTACCCGGCTCGATATGCAAGTAATATTCGGGGCCATCCAGTTTTCGACCATCTACCGAAATTCCAGCTGCAAACCACGTCTTATAGGGTGTCTTATCTTTGGAAAAGCGAGTATCACGATATATTCTAAACAAACAGCGCGAAGCCTGTATATCTGTATTGATATGTGGGTCAAACTCCGATAATTCAACGATAAGCTGTGTAATGTATTCTTTTATATTCGCTAACGCTGTTTCATATATCGTCTTATTTTCTTGAAACCATTCCCGGTTATTGTTTTCGCGAAGTTGGTTTAAGAAGTCTAATGTTTGTTTTTCTATCGTCATATCAGAGTGTACTTTTTAAAAACAAATATACCAATGGTGCTGCCATCAGTAAACCATCAAATCTATCCAGCAGACCGCCATGTCCCGGTAATAGCTTTCCAGAGTCCTTAACACCAACGTTACGCTTGAGCATGGACTCCACCAAATCACCCAATGTTCCAAATAGGCTAATAATCAACGCCATACACACCCAAATCCATAAGGGAAAAACACGCCAGTAATAGAAAAGTATTAGCCCTGCAATCACAGCTAATATAACACCTCCAACGAATCCTTCCCACGTTTTATTAGGTGAAATACGTTCAAATAATTTATGGCGTCCTATACTTCTTCCAGCGAGATAAGCTCCCGTATCATTTGTCCATAGCAGGATCAAAAAACCAAGGGGGATATAAGCGTTATATGTGCCTTTCACAAACCCTAAGCCCATAAAAAAAACGAAGGGTACGGCTGCATACATGAGTCCAAAAAGCGAAAATGCTACGTCCTGGATAGGATGTGCCGTTTTGCGAAAAAGTGCTGCTACATAAATTAATAATACGGCTGCTATACTAAGGGGCAGAACAGAGTAGGGTAGAAGATTTAAAAGGATAGATCCTACCAAAGTCAATCCGAAAGCTGCAGTGCCTACACCCCAAAAAAGCAATGGTTGGGTGTTTTCGGTATATACCATTCGGTAAAATTCATATACACAATAAGTTGCTATCAACGAAAAAAGAGGAACGAAGGTATAAGGGCCAAGTAATACAGCACCTATCAACACCGCAATAAAAAAGAATCCTGTTATCGCCCTAGTTCTCATCTTCCTCCGACTCGTTTTCTTGTATTAACCTTTGGGCTTGTTCAAAGTCGTTTTCGTTGACAAAAAGGTCTATTTTTCCAAACATAAAGGATGAATCCTGCTTATTGAGTAATACAGCGGGAATGCCGTTCTCATCCAACATCTGTTTATCTATTTCTCCCCGAATAGCATCCGTATAGGTCTGTATTTTAATCCACCCTTTTTCCATATAATTTTATTCTTGCTGTGTATTGATAAAATATAAAAGCAATGATGATACTGAAAACGAAGCTACCAATATACAAAATTATTGAGTAAGAATCGCTTTTCATGAGTTCCGTGTAGCTTTTACCCTGTGCAGCATAATAAAAACTCAATATAACCACCATGCTGTTGTTAACAACATGGGCGATGACAGCCGTCCAAATGTTCCTTGTCCAAACCACCATATAACCAAAAAAAACACCTAAGAGCAGACGAGGGAAAAAGCCGTAAAACTGTATATGTATAGCGCTGAAAACAAGCGCAACAACCCAAACGGCAACATATTCATTTTTAAAAATCCGGGCTCCAATCTGCTGTAATGCACCTCTAAAGAATAACTCTTCGCCTATACCAGGTAAAATCGCCATGACAATAATGTTTAACAACAACCGATCCCACGCGGTTGTCATAACAATGCTCTCGGTCAATAAAGCCATTTCATCTTCTTTTATACGCATCCAGTCCTCGATATCGCGCCAGGACTCCGGAAAACTCATATTGGCATTCCAGTCCGAAATCAGCGACATACAAGGTGCGAAGGCAAAAAGAAACAGTATGCTTAAAGCATAAGTTTTCCAATCTGTGAAATTTTGATATGGAAACAGCTCTTCCTCTTTATTCCTACGTTGGAAAATATAAGCTGGTAAAATAAATGTAGCAGCAGAGCTAATTCCCAATACCATATAGGCATAATAATTCTGCGCCGGATTAACGCCTGACACCTCGGTAAAGAAGTCGATATTTCCAAAGAGGATATATCCCAGGCCGCCGAGAAACAGCGAAACAGCAAAAACACAGGCAAACATGACCATGATCAAAAAAAGCAAATCTGCCCACGGACTCTTTTGTTGTATCTCGGATGCGTTCATAGGCTAAAAATAGGTATTTCAACCGTTTTAAAATAAAAAAGGAGTGAAATTTGCTCCTTTTTATGGTTTGTCACCTTACCCGAACAGGATCTTTCGGATCTTTCAGTTCCTGATATGGATAAGTTTTCATTTCTTCCAGTAAGAGGGCAATGGTTTTCTCTAACTGAGGATCTCTTCCCTCAAGCAAATCTCTCGGCATCTGCTCTACAAAAATATCCGGTGCTACGCCTTCATTCTCAATGATATAATTATTATTCAAATCGAATATTCCGAAGTTTGGCGAAGTGATGCGTCCGCCATCCAACAATGGAGGATAACCGGAGATACCAACCAATATGCCCATCGTTGTACGCCCAATCAGCTTTCCAAGTCCTTTAAAACGAAACATATAAGGCATCATATCTCCCCCCGAGCCCGCATTTTCGTTTATAATCATCGCTTTTGGACCATAAATTCCATTCCCTGGTGTAGTAAAACTTTTACCGTCTCGGATCCGCCAACCAGATATAAGTTCTCTGGACAACAAATCAATGACATAGTCTGCGACCCAACCGCCACCATTATTACGCTCGTCCAGCAAAAGCGCTTTCTTATCCATCTGGGAGAAATAATAGCGGTTAAAATAAGTATATCCCTCCGGTCCGGTGTTGGGCATGTAAACATACGCTATCTGTCCCTTGCTAAGTCTGTCCACTTTTTTACGATTGGATTCCACCCAATCCATCCGGCGCAGGCTCGTTTCTCCTCCAAAAGATATAGGTTTCACAACAACTTCACGCGCGCCTTTTAACGAGGGAGTATTATTGATTTTCAACGTTACCTGTTTGTCTACCGTGTTTTCAAGCAATTGATAAATGTTAGTGGACTTATTTAAGGCAATGCCATTTACCGCAACGATATATTCTCCCTCCTTAATATTTAATCCCGGTTCTGCCAATGGCGCTTTGAGCGACGGATTCCAATCTAAAGTAGTATATACCTTGTTGATTTTATATCCATTTTCCACCACCTCAAAATCTGCCCCTAACGTTCCCGTATTAACAGAAGGCGTTGCTGGCTCATCACCCGGATAAATATAATTATGTCCGACGACCATCTCACCCATCATCTCATTCAGCAAATACCCTAAATCTGATCGATGTCCTACATATGGTAAGAATTTTTCATATTTTACCTTCATTGTATTCCAGTCCACACCATGCATATTCTCCACATAGAAAAATTCTTTTTGCATCGCCCATACCTCATAGAAAATCTGTTTCCACTCCGCTTCAGGGTCTACCAACTGTTTAACATTTTTTATTTCTATTTTGCCGTCGCCTGGAGCCGGCTTTTTCCCTGTGTCCACAATGAAAAAGTCGCGATTGCTCCTATATAACATTTTCTTACCGTCCTCGCTAATATCAAACCCAGAAGCATTTTCAACGAGCATCTTTTCTTCCTGTTTTTTTAAGTCGTATATACATATTGTATTACCCCTCATATAAGTCAACATATTTTCTGCTGCTCCATTTAACCAATATCGACCAGGAGAAAGGGGTAAAGCAATAATACGGCGATTTATGTCGTCTAAATCGACTTTTGTCTCAGATTTATCTGCTTTTTTATCCTTCTTCTCTTCATCCTTTTCCTTTTTTTCATTTGTTATCTTTTCTTCATCACTTTCGTTTTTAAAAATAGAAGGAGTATCTTTTGAAAGAATAAACGCGTAAACATTGTAATTTACATTTCTTTCATAAGCCGTCATGTGTAGTCCGGAATTTGTCAATCCGGTATTCGTGCTTGCCGAAAAGAAAAGATACTTTCCATCCCGACTAAAAGTCGGTTGATTGACTGCACTCATACCATCTGTAATTTGTGTGGATTGCTTCGTTTTCATGTTGTACATAAATAGCGTACGAACGCCATTTCCTAGACTTTTTATATAGGCTATCCAATTGGAATCATAAGACCACGATGGTTGGAAATGATTGGATACTCTTCCCGTTGTTGAGCTAAGATGATCGTCGTCTACTAAAGTCACCTTCTTGGTTTCTATATCTACGTAATAAAGATTGAGATGAGCATCGTTGTAGAAAAGCTTCTTGCTATCGGGAGACCAGGCCGGCTGGTAATAAAAAGTTGTCCTTCCTAAAGAAATATAAATCGGCTCGTCTTTTGCCATTTGATCACGTAGCACCAATTCATATTTTCCATTTTTATCCGAAATAAAAGAAATCCATTTGCCATCAGGCGACCAGGCAGGGAAACGTTCATGCGATGATGGGGCGTTGGAAATGTTTCGGGCATCACCTTTTTCTTTAGGCACGGTGAAGATCTCCCCCCGATTCTCAAACAGCATTCTCTGCCCTGTTGGTGAAATAGTATAGGAACGGATATCCTTTCCCACATCAATATAATGCTGTCGCTTATACATGGCATCAGCATGCACATTGATAGCTAAACTATTTGCTTCTTTTGTTGCAGTATGGAGGATATGTAAACGACCGGCATATTCAAAAGTAAGTTCGTTTCCTGTTCCGTTCAGCGTACGCACATCATAGTCTTTATAATTTGTCAGTTTTTCTATGTTTTTTGTCTTGATGTCATAACTGAAAATATTGACTATTTTGTCTCGATCGGAAAGGAAATAAACCTTGTCGCCCAACCAAACAGGCTTCACATCATTGCTTCTCTCTCCTGGAACAATGTCTACCTCTTTAGTTTGCGTATCGAATATCCAAATTGACGGCATACCACCGCCTCGATAGCGTTTGAACGCTACGCGATCCCTTTCTGTTGGGTCTGTATTTTTAATATACGCCCAATAACGCCCATCAGGAGAAGGGCTTCCTTGGTAGGCCTCGGGCATCAACAAGGGAGAAGCCAGTTCTCCGTTCAATGATGTTTTATATAGTCGGGAGCCTAAAGAGTATTTGAATTCTCGCGTACTTGTGAAATAAACTTCATTATTATTTAGCCAACCCCGAAGCACATCTGCAGTAGGATGAAAGGTGACGCGTTTTGGTGTTCCACCATGTATAGAGATCACATAGACGTCTATATTTCCGTCGTAATTACCCGTAAATGCTATACGCTGTCCATCTGGCGAAAACGTTGGATTTTGTTCTACACCGGGATTTACAGTTAAACGACGGGGGTTTTCTCCGCTTTTGTCGGCTATCCACACGTCTCCGGCATATATAAAAGTAATGTGCTTGTCGCTGATATCTGGATTTCGTAAAAGGAGTGTTTCTTCTTGTGCATTTGCCCCTAAAAACAGAAAGGTGGAAAGAAAAAGTGCATGTAAAGACTTGGAAAAATTATTCATCATACGGATCGTTGGATAATTCATATTCAAAATTAATGGAATTTCTATATTAATAGGATTCATATCAGAGATGTTGCAAAACGATATAAATAAATAGCCCCGCGGTTCTCGCGGGGCTATTTATTTATATTATTAAAAACAAGGCTAGGCGTGTTCTTCTTCAAAAACGATACCTTCATCTACAATGATTCTTCCGCAGTGTTCGCAAATAATGATTTTCTTACGCTGACGGATCTCTGATTGTAATTGAGGTGGAATCTTGTTGTAACAACCCGAACAGCTATCCCGTTCAATGGAAACAACAGCTAAACCATTTCTGAACGTTCCACGCAGTTTACTATAAACTTTTAATAAACGATCTTCAATGTTTTTTTCTGCCTTTGCTGCTTTATCCAATAAGGCGTCTTCTTCTTTTTGCGTTTCGCCGGTAATGGTTTCAAGCTCTTGCTTTTTCACATCCAATTCACCTTTACTATATTCAAGGCTCTTTTGTGTGCTTTCGTAAAGTTCAGTTTTGTTTTTTATTTCGAACTCCGCTTCACGAATACGTTTTTCACATACCTGGATTTCTAAACCTTGAATTTCAATCTCTTTCGAGATGGCATCATATTCCCGGTTATTTTTTACTTCATTGAGTTGACCTTCGTATTTCTTAATCGCAGCTTGTGCGTCTTTAATCATATTTCTACGATTCACGATGGAATCTTCCAAATCATCTAGATCTGTTCTGATTTTCTCAATTCGGGTATCGAGACCTGCGATCTCATCTTCTAGATCAGCAACCTCAATAGGCAACTCACCACGTACTTGGCGAATCTTATCTATCTTCGTATGGATGGACTGTAGCGTCCATAATGCTTTTAACTTTTGTTCTACGGATTGTTCCATTATCAAACGTAATATTTAATAGGATTTGTCTCTATTTCTGTCAATAGGACAGCAAAGTTAACAAATTTTTTCTGAATAATTTCCAATAATAATTCTTGCGTAAATTGTTCACTTTCAAAATGTCCTATATCTGCAATAACAATATTTCCCTCTGCATTAAAGAATTCATGGTATTTGTAATCGGCCGAGATAAAAATATCCGCCCCCGAACGTTTGGCATCCTCCAATAGAAACCCTCCGGCACCCCCACAAACGGCAACACGGGAAATAGGCTTATCTCGCAATCTCGTATGTCGGATAACTTGTACATTCAACCTATCTTTTACATATCTTAAAAAATCTATTTCGCTCATCGGAGATGGTAAATTACCAATAGCACCTGAACCGACCGTACGCAGCGTATTTTCCAAAGCAAAAATATCGTGAGCTACTTCTTCATATGGATGTGCAGCAAACATTGCCACCAAGATGGAGCGTTCCAATCTTTCTGGATAAATAACCTCTATCTTCGTTTCTTCAACACGTTCCTGCTCATTAACTTTACCAATCGCTGGGTTAGCGCCCTCCAAAGGTTTGAATGTACCGTATCCCAACGTATTATAGCTACATTCATTATAATCCCCCACAGCACCGGCTCCGGCGTCGAACAACGCTTCCCGAACAGATTCCACATGCGTGCGTGGTACGAAGACAGCCAGTTTCTTAAGCAGATTCCGTTTAGGACGTAAAACCGCATGTGACTCTAATTCTAATTTGTCTGCAATTTTACTGCTTACTCCACCTAAGACATTATCTAGATTAGTATGAATAGCATAAAGTGCGATGCCATGACGTATAGCCTTAATGACCACTCTCTCTACATAATTCTTACCATTCAGTTTCTTCAATCCGGTAAACACAATCGGGTGGTGGGCTATAATAATATCACAACCTCTCATTATAGCTTCGTCAACGATTTCCTCTGTACAATCCAATGCTATCAACGCCTGTTGTATCTCGTCATCCGGATGTCCAACGATCAATCCCGAGTTATCATACGATTCTTGATACGCTAACGGTGCAATTTGTTCCAGATATTGCGTAAGTTCTCTAATTCTCATCTTCTTTATTCTCTGCTATAAAATCTTTTCCGTAATGTTCAACATGCATGCGCAGCAGTGTTTTATATTCATTAATCTTGACCCAATAGGTGATAAAATATACTAAATGTAAAATGCCGATAATCGTCAACACAAACGGGGGTAATGGAATATTAGTCAATAGAAAAGTCCACGCAAATATAAGTCCCCATTTTTGTGTAGGTCTTTCTTCCACTTCTACTTTTCGGTCATAAAATTCGTTATTGAGCGAATCAGTTAAGCGTTTTGCGACTTCAAAGTTCCAGTATATATTAAATATAGGTACGGCTACAAACCACGCTTGACTAGGTAATATGCATAAGTTGTCCTTTTTTACCAGTTTCAGGGTACGATAAAGGGTTAAGGCGAAAAATATCCAAATTATAATCCGGACTATTCCTCCTATAAGCATGTACAATACCATATCATTAGTTATATTTTCGGGCAGAATATCTAGCATGGCATACAAATAAATTTAATTTTTAACATACAGCAAAAATATCGTGGGCTTCTTATGAAGCTCCAGTTTTCGGTTTTTCCACTCGGAAACTGACAACGTCAATATCTGTTCATCAGGCGCGGTCATATTACAAGCGATACAAATATTCGTTTTCGGCTTGCAATTTTTAAGCAAATCATCAAACAAGGCGTTGTTACGGAAAGGTGTTTCCATAAATATCTGAGTTTGTTTTTCTTTTTGCGATTGAAACTCCAAATCCTTAATTTTCTTTGTTCGTTCAGCTTTGTCTATCGGAAGATAACCATGAAAAGCAAACTTTTGTCCGCTAAATCCCGATGCCATCAATGCCAACAGAATAGAACTGGGTCCGACCAATGGAACAACTTTTATACCTCGTTTATGTGCCTCAGCGACCACGTCGGCTCCTGGATCCGCAACACCAGGACAGCCCGCTTCAGACATCAATCCCAAATCCTTTCCCTCTATTACTGATTTAAAAATACGATTATAATCTATCTTTTCACGGACATGTTTTCCATAATCATGTATTTTAAGTTCGCTCTGTGGTATCTTTAGTCCAGCTTGCTTCAGAAACCGTCGTGCTGTTTTTTCATTTTCAACTACATACTCATCAATATGGTTGATAAGCTCCTGATGAAACAAAGTGTACGACTGTTTCTCTGCATTTTCAGCTAACGGCACAGGTATAAGATATAGTGTTCCTAAAGACATAACCCAAAACTACTAAAATATTCTACGCAATGTAGACTTGTCATGACAAATACCGCTTTCAGCTAGTTTTTATTGTCTTAGTAAGCACAATATTTGTATTATTTTAATTTGAATCAGCGCAAAAAAATATCCTGTTCCAGACGGAAAGCGTAAAAACGATTTTTTTGCAAAACTTAAAATCAAATTTGATGTTTAAAAAGATAATTGATAATTTGCTCACGATTAAGGTGTTCATTAACAAATGAAGTATCTGGAGCATTTGATATGCAGTTAAAAAAGAGTATTTAGATAGATGAATACACAAATAACATCTGGCGTAAAAGTATCAGTAGACGTTGTCTACCAACCTGAATATTCCAATCCGGCAAAGATGCATTTTATGTTTTCGTATCAGATCACCATAGAGAATCTAGGAGACGTTACCGTACAGCTTGTCAATAGACATTGGGATATTTTTGATTCCGTCGGCGAATTTAAACAAGTTGAAGGAGAAGGTGTAGTCGGTGAACAGCCAATATTAGCCCCCGGCGCTGTGTATCAGTATGTTTCAGGATGCAACTTAAAAAGTGAGATTGGATATATGGAGGGTTATTATGAGATGATTAAGGAAGTAGACGGCAACATATTCCACGTAGAAATTCCCCGATTTAATTTGATAGCTTCATTTAAATTGAACTAAGCAAAATAATTCGTTCGATAAAGCTCGAAACTTCCAAAAAAAACGTTGTATAAAAAACATATGTCACCCTCAAAAATACATATACGTTTTTACTAAATTGCATATGCGGTTTCTAAAAGTCAATAGTTGATTTTTAGAAACGACTAAACCAACTTACCCAAACCTAACAGAGGAAAAAAGTAAATTATTTACGTACTTTTGTGCTTGGAAATTTATATACGTTTACATACAGCTATATTTTTGTATAATTTAAAAAAAACAATCACTATAGAAAGTAAAGTAAATTATAATTATTTGATTATCATTATCTTATATAAGTGAGTATTCTAGCAACAGAGCAAGTCAGCCACTCCTTCCATGATAGGTGGCTATTTACCAATCTCCATTTTGGTTTACAAAAAGGAGACAGGGTGGCTTTGGTAGGGATCAATGGAACAGGTAAGTCAACTTTACTCAAAATTCTTGCTGGACAGATTGTTCCGACAGAAGGAAAAGTTGTTAAAGAACGAGGGATAAAAATAGGCTTCTTATCCCAAGAACCAAGTTTCAGCGGAATGGAAACTGTTAACGATTTTATTTATAGCTCAGATAATGAACAGCAGCAATTAATAAAAGCATATGAGAATTTATTGAATAGCGATAAAATAGATCAACAACTGTTAGCGGAACTTACCGACAAATTATCCGCTATGGAAGCTTGGGAATACGAGCATAATATTAAAACAATTTTGAATAGACTGCAGATTTCAGATTTCAATCAGACAATAGACAGTTTATCAGGAGGGCAGAAAAAACGTTTGTCTTTAGCTAAACTATTAATAGACGAACCTGACGTCTATATTCTAGATGAACCGACTAACCATTTGGATATAGAAACGATAGAATGGTTGGAAAAATTATTGACAACAGGGAACAAAACTGTTCTTTTGGTCACACATGATAGGTATTTTTTAGATAATGTCTGTACAGAAATAAGAGAACTAGACAAAGGAAATCTATATACGTATAAAGGAAACTATACATACTTTTTAGAAAGGAAGGCCGATCGTGAAGCAATCGATGCAGTAGCAGTAGAAAAAGCGCAGAATTTACTAAGACGCGAATTGGAGTGGATGCGCCGCCAACCTCAAGCACGGGGAACAAAATCAAAAGCAAGAATTGATGCTTTTTATCATTTAGAGGAAAAATCGAAAGAAGCTCAAAGAAAGGAGAATGTACAGCTTTCTGTAAAGATGAGCAGACAAGGTTCCAAAATATTGGAATTGGAAAATATATCTAAATCGTTTTCCAATAAAAAAATTATCGATCGTTTTTCATATATTTTTAAGAAAGGAGACCGAATAGGTTTAGCAGGAAAAAATGGCAGTGGGAAATCAACTTTTCTCAATTTGATAACACAAGCATTGTCCCCTGAATCTGGTAATATCATAGTAGGTGAAACTACCAGATTTGGATATTATAAACAAGAAGGTCTTATATTTAAGGAAGAGGATCGTGTATTGGATATTGTAAAAAATGTCGCGGACTATATTGAAATGGCCAATGGCGATTTCATTACAGCTTCACAACTGTTAACATTATTCTTGTTTCCTCCCGAAAAACAATACAATTTAGTAGGTCGTTTGAGTGGAGGAGAAAAGAAGCGATTACAATTGATGCGTGTATTAATGTCCAATCCAAACTTCTTGATCCTCGATGAACCCTCCAATGATTTAGACATTGACACCTTAAATGTTCTCGAAGATTTTTTGGAAAAATACGCTGGCGTTTTATTATTAGTTTCCCATGATCGGTATTTAATAGATAAGTTGACAGAACAGCTTTTTATTTTTGAAGACGAAGGAAATTTAATAATATATAATGGTAACTACGCGGATTACAAATTGGAACAAGAGCAAATTGCGCGTAAGGAAAAAGATAAAATAAAAAATATACAATTGGAAAAACCTCTACTCGTACCAAGGACAGAGAAGAAAAAACTATCTTATAAGGAGCAGCTCGAATATGAATCTCTAGAAAAAGGAATAACAGAAATAGAAAATACAATTAAACAAAAAACGGAAATATTAAATACCATTTCTGACCACCAAGAGATAATGTCAATTGCCTTAGATATAGAAAAATTACAAAGAGATCTCGATAATAAATCGGAGCGTTGGTTGGAATTAGCAGAATACTTATAATTCGTTTCACGTGGAACGAAAATAAATTTTCACGTGGAACGTTGGTAGATTAAAAAATATAATGTTCAATAAATATAATGTCATAGTAGTAGGTGCTGGCCACGCCGGATGTGAGGCAGCAGCGTCAGCGGCCAATCTCGGTTCATCAGTTTTATTAATCACGATGAACATGGGTGTCATTGCGCAAATGAGTTGCAATCCAGCGATTGGGGGTGTAGCGAAAGGCCAAATTGTTAGAGAAATTGACGCAATGGGTGGATATACAGGAATCATCGCGGACAAGTCCACTTTACAATTTAGAATGCTAAACCTTTCGAAAGGCCCCGCAATGTGGAGTCCACGTTCGCAAAACGATAGGATGCGTTTCGCAGAGGAATGGAGACTTACGCTTGAATCTTTGCCAAATGTCGACATCTGGCAAGATACGGTTAAAGAAGTAATCGTTGAAAACGGGCAGGCACGCGGAGTAGTGACATCACTTGGTATACGTATAGAAGCAGATGCAGTCGTACTTACAAACGGCACTTTTTTAAACGGATTAATACACATCGGCGAAAAAAAAATAGGAGGGGGACGTACAGGAGAAAAAGCAGCAACCGGCCTTACAGAACAATTAGTAAGTCTAGGTTTCGAATCCGGTAGAATGAAAACAGGAACTCCACCTAGAGTAGATGGCAGATCCCTTAACTATTCTTTAATGGAGGAGCAATGGGGAGATGAAAAAAGAGGACGATTCTCTTATACTAATGTTGATATCCCAAAAGAACAACGTTGTTGTTGGATTACCTATACTAACGATAAAGTTCACGAAGTACTAAAAACGGGATTTGAAAAATCACCAATGTTTACGGGCCGTATAAAAGGATTAGGTCCACGATATTGCCCATCTATCGAAGATAAAATAAACCGATTTGCAGAACGGGATAGACATCAAATTTTTGTAGAACCAGAGGGTTTTAAAACGGTAGAAATATACGTAAACGGCTTTTCAACATCTCTCCCGGAAGACGTTCAATTGAAAGCGTTACGCTTGATACCAGGTTTTGAAAACGCCAAAATGTACAGACCGGGCTACGCAATCGAATATGATTATTTTCCTCCTATGCAATTGGATCTAACGCTGGAAACTTTAAAAGTTAAACACCTTTTCTTTGCTGGTCAAATTAATGGAACGACAGGATATGAAGAAGCTGGGGCCCAGGGATTCGTTGCAGGCGTAAACGCACACCAGCGTATTAATGATCTACACGAGTTGATACTAAAACGCTCCGAATCCTATATTGGCGTCCTAATAGATGATCTAGTAACAAAAGGAACCGAAGAACCCTATCGTATGTTTACTTCTAGAGCGGAACATAGACTACTCTTACGCCAAGATAATGCAGATATTCGACTTACCCCTATCGCACACAAATTAGGTCTCATAGATGATGAACGTCTAGAAAAAGTTAATAAAAAAATAGCAGATTCCGATTATTTAGTAGACTATATGAAGCAAAATAGCGTTTCACCAGATGAAATGAATCCAGTTTTGGAACAAGTCGGATCCAGTCCACTGAATCAAAAATCAAGAATGTTCAATCTATTAAGTAGACCACAAATCAATATCGCTCATATTGCAAAAGCAAACATGGAATTTAGTAACTTGCTGAATCAATATGATGAAGAAACTATTGAACAAACAGAAATAAAGGTGAAATATGACAGTTACTTCGCAAAAGAAATGGATATAGTAAATAGAATGAAGAAAATGGAAGATAAAGAAATAAATCCCGATTTCGATTACAACTCACTTATATCCCTTTCCATCGAAGCACGTGAAAAGCTATTAAAAGTAAAGCCACGAACACTGGGACAAGCCTCGCGCATTTCAGGGGTTTCTCCATCCGATATTAGTGTTTTAATGGTACATATGAGTTAATATATTGGTTTTCAGTATATTAAATAAAAATAAAACAGGCTTTAAATAAAGCGTTATAAGAGATTATTTTTAATTTTATGAGTCATACGCCCAAAATAAATAAAAGTACGCCATATAGCTTTAAAATAATAAAATCACAAAATATAGTTATTTATGGTTTTATTTTATTAATGTTACTCAGTTTAACGAGATGTGCAAATATGCAGCGTCCTACTGGAGGGCCAAAAGACTCTATTCCGCCAAAATTATTAGAGGTATCAATACCCAACTTCAGTACCAACTTTTCTGAAAAAAGAATTGTGCTCCGGTTTGATGAATTCATTAAATTGAACAACCAATACAAAGAATTTAGTATAAGTCCGGACGTTGAGGATATCGTAGATTATCGAGTAAGAAAAAAAGATCTGGTCATTACCTTGCCTGATTCATTGGAAGAGAATACCACCTACACGATCAATTTCGGTAAAGGACTAGTAGATTACAACGAAAGTAATCCCTTTATAGATTACAACTATGTATTTGCAACAGGGGATGAATTGGACTCTCTTTCCATTAGCGGTTCGGTCATCAATGGTTTCACGAGAGAATTCGATCAAAAGAAAGATGAAAACATAAAGATTCTTTTAATTCCGACATCACAAGACTCTATCTTTGGAAAAAGAAAAGCTAACATATTTGCTAATGTAGATACCTCCGGCAATTTTAAATTCAATAATCTAAGGGAAGATACTTATAGAATCTATGCATTAAAGGAGCAGAATAATGACCGTATTTTTAACGGGAATGACGAATGGATAGGTTTTCTGGAAGATAGTATACACTTAGATAGAGATATAGCAGACATAAAACTTGAAATAACAAAAGCATATCCGAAAGACTTTCGTACGTTGGAAAAGAAATTTGAACCAACTGGCTATATCCTATTAACATTTACAAAACCAATCGAACAACCAGAGACAAAAATTCTATTTCCTGCAGAATTAAATAATAATAAAATAGAACAGTACAGCCTTAATAAAGACTCAGCCAAAATCTACATACCAAAAACGGAACTTGATTCTATAAAAATAGAATTAAGAGATGGAGGCGAAATAATGGATACTATCTTTATCAGAACAAATAAAAATGCAAAATTCGATAGGGAGGTTAAACCTATATTAAGCATTACAAATAAGGTAGATCGTGTCCGCCATATCACGTTAACAAGTACAAGCCCCCTGGCTAATGTTGATAAATCAAAAATCCTTATTCATGAAGACTCCGTCTCAAGAAGAAACTTCCAATTACAACAGGATACCATAAATAGAAATCTATATCATATACGTTACAACTGGCGTCCTAAACGAGACTATGAGTTGGTTATTCAAGAAGGAGCTATGCGTACACCATTTGACGACATCAATTTAGAATCGAAGACGAGATTTACCTTAGATGAGTCAGATAATTATGGTAATATCAATTTCACTGTAAATGGATTGGATTCTACCATGACCTATATTGTAGAACTTATTGACGAAGCAAAAGAAAAAGTATTTGATAGACGTCCTCTTTATGCATCAAATCCTAGAATAAATTATAATAATTATCCCGGAGGTAAATATTCGATACGGATTATTTATGACGCGAACAATAACGGAAAATGGGATCCTGCAGACGTTTACGCAAAAAAACAAGCAGAAAATATCTGGTATTTAGGTAAAACATTTACGATCCGGGCGAACTGGGATCAAAACGAAACAATTGATTTAAGATAAAACTTTAAAACCAGGAACTATATAACACATAGTTATTTGGCAATTGCTGCAGCATTGCCAATTGCTCCTCTGTTAACGGCTTTATCTTTCTAGCAGGAACTCCAGCATATAGATAACCCGATTCACATACCGTGCCTTCTAAAACAATTGCTCCAGCAGCGACAATTACGTTCGTTTCTACAATAGCTCTATCCATCACGATAGCACCCATACCAATGAGCACATAATTATGTACCACACACCCATGCACAATGGCACTATGCCCTATATTCACATAGCTACCTATATCAGTCCCATTTTTATGATACGTACAATGAATAACAACACCATCTTGTATATTGGTATAATCTCCTATACGGATATAATTTACATCTCCTCTTACCACAGCATTAAACCAAATAGAGCAGTGTCCTCCAATAATGACATCACCTACGATCGTCGCGTTGTCAGCAACAAAAACTGATTCATGAATCTGCGGATATATATCCTTTACGGGTAAAATAGTAGGCATCTTTTTTAAAATTAAAAATACTATAAAACGGTGTCCTTTAATTCTTCTGATTTATATGGAAAATCCGTAGTATAATGTAACCCCCTACTTTCCTTGCGTTGCATAGCCGATCTAACAATTAAATACGAAACCTGTATAACGTTACGCAATTCACATAACTTCACCGATAACTTGGTATTTTTATAAAATTCCTCCGTTTCCTCATAAAGAAATCCAAGTCGTCTAATTGCTCTGTCTAAACGAAAATCCGATCGTACTATCCCTACATAATCGCTCATCAATTTCTGCGTTTCACGTAAGTTATGCGTAACTAATATCTCTTCATTCATCAATTGAACCTTGGATTCATCCCAACTCGGAATGTTCGTAGCATAATCTAATGTATGTAGCGTTGAGGACGCATCGCTAAAAATTCGATGGGCATATACTACTGCTTCCAACAAAGAATTTGAAGCTAAACGATTAGCTCCATGGAGCCCAGTAGAAGAACATTCCCCACAAGCATACAAATTTTGAATAGAAGTCTTTCCTTTTTCATCCACCATTATACCACCACATAAATAGTGTGCTGCAGGCGTCACTGGAATATAATCTTTTGTCATATCCAATCCAACCGAAAGACATTTTTCATAGATATTGGGAAAATGTGCAATGATATCTGCTCTCTTGCGGTGGGTAATATCCAGGTAAACAAAATCCAATCCTGATTTCTTCATTTCATTATCTATCGCTCTAGCAACAATATCGCGTGGCGCTAAAGACGCCCGTTCGTCATATTCCTCCATAAAAGACTCTCCAGTCGCTCTTCTCAAAATTCCGCCAAAACCGCGCACTGCTTCGGAAATAAGAAAAGATGGAGATTCTTTCGGATTATATAAAGATGTGGGATGAAACTGTATAAATTCCATGTTTCTGACCTTACCCTTTGCTCTATATACCATCGCAATTCCGTCACCTGTAGCAATTGTCGGATTTGTTGTACTCGCATATACATGACCAGCGCCTCCAGAAGCCATTAGTGTAACCTTGCTAAGAAAGGTTTCAATCGTATTGCTTCTCGTATTCAATGCATAGATCCCAAAACAACGGATATCACCAGTACTTCTATCAACATGGACACCTTGATGATGCTGGGTGATTAAATCAATAGCAAAATAATGTGTTAATATCTCAATATTCGAATGTTGATGTACCTTTTCCAGCAGCGCCCGCTCTATTTCATAACCTGTAATATCTTTATAATGAAGAATACGATGGTTAGAATGTCCTCCCTCTCGGGCTAGATCATAATGCTCATCGTCAACCTTATCGAAATTGGTACCATAATCAATAAGCTCCTTAATCCTTTCCGGAGCCTCCTTAACAACGTTTTCCACAACTTCCACATGGCACAGTCCATCTCCAGCTATCTGTGTATCAGCAATATGCTTTTCGAAGCTGTCTGATTTATCCACAACGGCAGCTACCCCTCCCTGCGCATATTTGGTATTCGATTCGTCTTCGTTAGACTTGGTGACTATCAATACTTTCCCCAGTTCGGCTGCTTTAAGCGCAAAACTCAACCCAGCAATGCCAGAACCAATTACCAAAAAATCTACGTGTCTATGTATCATAAAGTATATAGCGGAACAACGCTCTATTTATTATAGGGAACAAATTAACAAAATATGTGGAAAACCTGTATAAAAAGGGTCAACTAAAAATGAAAACTTTATAACTTTCCACAATCGGCATGCAGTTCCCACAAAACAGATATAAAAGTTAAGATAAAATCAATCCAATATTAACAAATTGTAAACAACAAACATTCAACAAAAAATTATGGAAAAAGAAAATACAAAAAAATCACTCTATTGAAAATCAAGCTTTAAACTTTTTTCCAATGTGGACAACCTGTGGAAAACGAAATAATAAACATATTTCCAAATAAAATTATAGTCACTTATCCCCAATTTCCACAAGCTAATAAACAACAAGATTCTTTCTTTAAAAAAAGATTATCATTTATTGAAAAAAGGGAATGTGGATTTCGTTTGATTTTCTTTCTTTACCTTTGTAGCGTTGTTTAGTCAAACTAAGGAAGCTAAATAGAAAGAGAACTAATGAATGCAATTTTTGAAAGGGATTTGGAAGCCAAAGGCTACATAGATGAACCTATCGACCCTACAATAGATATTGTAGCTGAAATTCAGCGACTTAAAAAAGAGAAGAATGCGGTTATCTTGGCTCATTATTATCAAGAGGCTGAGATTCAAGATATTGCTGATTATATTGGAGATAGCTTAGGATTATCTCAACAAGCCGCTAAGACGGATGCGGATGTTATTGTCTTTGCCGGTGTGCATTTTATGGCTGAAACGGCTAAGATTTTATCTCCTTCAAAAAAAGTATTATTGCCCGATCTGAAAGCAGGATGTTCGTTATCAGATAGTTGTCCACCCCATTTGTTTGCGAAGTTTAAGGAGCAATATCCAGATCATGTGGTTATTACCTATGTCAACTGTACTGCGGAGCTAAAAGCTTTGTCGGATATTGTGTGTACTTCGAGCAATGCGGTACAGATTGTGGAAAGCTTACCGGAAAACCAAAAAATTATCTTCGGACCCGATCGTAATCTGGGGGAATATGTCAAAAAGAAAACCGGTCGTGATTTGGTGTTATGGAATGGTGCATGCATGGTTCACGAGATTTTTTCACAAGATAAGATTGTGGATTTAAGGGAACAGTTTCCAGAAGCAAAATTCATAGCCCATCCTGAATGTGAAGATCATATCTTGGCACAGGCTGATTATATCGGATCCACCTCTGGGATGCTAAAATTCACGATTGAAGATAGTGCAAAACAATATATTGTGGCTACAGAATCAGGTATTTTGCACCAGATGCAGAAAGCTAGTCCTACGAAGATCTTTATCCCTGCGCCACCAAATAATGTCTGTGCCTGCAACGATTGTCCCCACATGAAACTGAATACTCTGGAAAAACTTTATAACTGTCTATATTACGAACGCCCGGAAGTAGATTTGCCAATGGATGTAGTAGAACGTGCAAGAAAACCGATCGAACGGATGTTGGAAATATCTGAAAGATTAGGATTATAAGTTGTTTTGGGAAGAGGACGAAAAGAATAGGATAAAATGTTTGATAACAAAGACAAAACAGAAATAAACGAGTTAGGAGAATTTGGTTTGATAGCGCATTTAACCAAGGCGGTAGAGCTTACAGAACCGTCAACGGTAAAAGGTATCGGTGATGATGCGGCAGTATTGGATTTTTCTAACAAGAAAACATTGATATCCACCGATCTATTGCTCGAAGGTATTCACTTTGATCTCCGGTATGTTCCGTTAAAACACTTGGGATATAAAGCGGTACAAGTCAATTTAAGTGATATTTATGCCATGAATGGCAAAGCTTCACAGATTACTTTTTCGATAGGCTTATCTTCTAAATTTCCGTTGGAAGCGGTAGAAGAAATCTATGAGGGAGCACTGATAGCTTGTAAAAAATATAACGTGGATCTTATAGGTGGTGATACTTCAGCGTCCGCACAAGGCTTAGTTATTTCTGTTACGAGTATAGGCTATGCAGAAACAGAAAAAATAGCTTATCGTTCGGGGGCGAAAGAAGGAGATTTACTTTGTGTAAGTGGTGATTTAGGCGGTGCGTATGTGGGTCTGCAGCTTCTGGAACGTGAAAAGCAGATTTTTCTGGAGAATCCCCAGATTCAACCGGATTTAGAAGGAAAAGATTATATTGTGGAGCGGCAACTAAAACCGGAAGCACGTAAGGATGTCGTGGAATTATTTGAAATTTATGGTATACAACCCCATGCGATGATTGATGTGTCCGATGGTTTAGCTTCGGAGATACTACACATTTGTAATGCTTCTAAAGTAGGATGTAAATTATATGAAGATAAAATACCAATCGATCCGATGACCTACGATACTGCCCGTGAATTTGGTTTAGATCCAACAGTGTGTGCATTAAATGGCGGCGAAGATTACGAGCTGCTGTTTACCGTTCCGCAAGAGCAATACGATAAAGTAAAGAATCAGTTGGATATTACGATTATCGGTTATATAACGGAGGAAGCAGCTGGTTGTGAGATGATTTCTAAATCTGGAAATGTGCATCCTATTAAAGCACAAGGGTGGAATGCTTTTAAAGGAAACAGATAGTTCCCTAAGGCTATCAAGAATAAAAAAGACAGGTTTGAGTATTTATTCAAACCTGTCTCGTATGTTATAAAACAGTTAATTAAAATTCCAATACTTTAATTTCGGTTCTTCTGTTTTCTTGATGCTGTTGTTCGGAACAGCTGGCACCGTTACCGCAGTGGTTTAGCAATCTTGTCTCGCCATAACCACGAGCTACTAAACGATTTCTGGCGATACCATTTGCTATAAGATAATCAACAGCCGAATCTGCTCTACGTTGAGATAATTTTAGGTTGTAATTATCGTTACCTCTACTATCGGTATGTGAAGAGAGCTCGATGCGCAACGTAGGATTTTGTTTCATAACCGCAACAACATTATCCAAGATAACAGCCGCATCCGGTCGGATATCGCTCTTGTCAAAATCATAATGAATATTTTTTAACACCCATTTACCGTTTTCAACCAGTTCACAAACACCCAGTTTTAAGGTTACATATAGCGTTTGGCTGCGATCCAATCCTTTTGTTGAAACAATCTCTGTTTGCGAATATTTACCTTGTTGATTGGCTACTACCGTGAAGTCACTTTGCGCGTCAAGCTGATAGATAAATTTCCCTTCCGCATCTGAAGTCTGGTTGGCATTCACTTTTGAACCCGTATGTGTCAATACCGTATTAATGCCGGATAAATTTTGTGCTGTTGCGCAGTCAAAAGTTTCACCGATAAGTGTAAATCTCGGATCATCGTGATAGATCTCTTTAAAGATAACTGCACTTGAAGCCTGGAAATCTGCTTCGGTCAACGTTAGTATAGGTGTTTTGATACCGTTTTTCTCTCCAACAATCTGATATTGCCCAGGTTTAATGGATGATACTTTTGCGGCTTGTCCGTTAGCATCGGTAATCGACTTATCGTTGATGTTAACACCTTCGATGGATACTGTAACGCCACTAAGTGCTAAGTTGGTCTGTTTATCTTTGACAATGATTTGAAGATCTTTTAATACTATTTTTTTTACTTCTTCATCGTATTTAGGGCTATTATCTCCGATAACAATAGGTGATTTTTTCTTACCAAAAATATACTTTACACCGAGACCTGCTTGAACGGTTTTATGTGGAGTTTGCTTTATTTCCCGGACATCACCATAGTGATCCCAAACACTTTTCACACTGGTTGTTTCTAATATTGGATTCGTTTCTTCTATACGTTCTATTGCAAATTGACTGGATTTTCCACCAAATTTTTCACCAAACGTCTGTACGTAATCCACATGACCAAAGAGTGCAAAATGTTTGTTCAACATGTAATTAAAACGAAGTCCGCCTACTCCCGCCCAACTGTTTGCCCTGTTGGAAGCATCATTGACTGTACTCATTATATCTTGGGTATTTGTTATGAGACCACCTGTTGGATCACGTTCTTCATAAGTAACAGATTGTGTATATTCCGGAAAATATTGCATCATCAATCCACCTCGAATATAGGCTTCTATATGAAAGCGATCGATGGAATACTTATAACTAGGACCAAAAGTGAATAAGTAATCTTGAAATCTGGTTTTGTTAATATAATCCGTCGAGATGTATCCATTTTCAAAACGGAAGGTGTCTTGACGATTGATACTGTTATAGATATAACGAGCATCTATCCCCAATCCAAATTTATTTCCCGAAAAGTATTTATCGACAAAAAAACCGGAATAATACCCGACTTTTGTTTCTCCAATGGATTTGTAGGTACTGATAGGTAAACTCGCTCCACCCTGAATGCCTATCTGTAAATCGCCTTTTTCTTTTTGTTGGGCAATGGCTAAAATGGTAACACTTAGTAACATGAGTGTAAGTAAAAATCTTTTCATAATAACTTTATTTTTATGGATAAAAATTGTCCGACCTGCTCTTGATCTGGACTTCTTATTCTTTTATCAAGCATGATTTGGAATTGTTACCCCTTGGTGAGAAAATTTCAAGGTTTTTATTATCTTTAAGATTGTTAATCAGTCGTAAACATAATGAAACAGCCTATCTGGACACCGTCTGAACAATATATTAAAACGTCCGTTATTTATAGTTTTCAACAATTTGTGGAACAGCATTATAACCGGTGTTTTCTGGACTATACATCTTTTCATCAATGGTCGATTGAAAAACAGGAGAATTTCTGGGAAGCTATTTTATTGTACTTTAAAATAAATTACGCCGGAGAATACGGAAAGGTATTAAAATGGCAAAATACAAATGGCGATTTTATTGATGCCAGATGGTTTGAAGGTATTTCCTTAAGCTATGCAGAACATATCTTTCGC
Source organism: Sphingobacterium chuzhouense (assembly GCF_014692525.1). GTDB lineage: Bacteria > Bacteroidota > Bacteroidia > Sphingobacteriales > Sphingobacteriaceae > Sphingobacterium > Sphingobacterium chuzhouense. Next base: position 1,512,581 of record NZ_JACNYL010000001.1, on the reverse strand, counting down.
GAAAAAAAAGGTGCTGATCGAGCTATAAAATATACAGATGAGACTGGAAATTACCGAGATATTACGTGGGATGAGCTGCGTGAAAAAGTATCCTGCCTACAACAATTTTTGAAAGAAAAAAATATCCAAAAAGGAGATAGGGTAGTAGGTATATTAAATAATACCATAGAGACGGTCGCTATTTTTCTGGCTGTAAATTCTTTGGGAGCCATTTGGTCTTGTTGCTCACCAGATTTTGGTGATAAGAGCATTGTCGAGCGTTTTGCACAAATAGAACCTAAAGTATTATTTATTGAATTAGGCTACCAATATAATGGCAAAACCTTCTCTAAAAGAGAAACATTGACTTATATACAGAATCATATATCATCTATTGAAACAATAGTTACTGTTTATGAAGACAGTTGGCAAGCTATATTTACCAATTACCCTCCGCAGGAATTACACTTTTTGCGCGTGCCTTTTTCCCATCCGATATGGATTCTGTATTCTTCGGGTACGACAGGCAAACCGAAAGCTATTACACACGGTACCGGGGGAAATTTGTTGGAACACTACAAAGCGCTGGCTATCCATCAAAATGTACAACGGGGAGAGAATTTTCTGTGGTATTCTACCACAGGATGGATGATGTGGAATTATGCTTTGTCTTCCTTGCTTTGTGAAGCTACGCTTTGTCTGTTTAATGGAGCTATCCATTATAATGATCACCAGGCATTTTGGCAATTTGTGAAACAGGCAAACGTGCGTCATCTAGGAGGAGGAGCGGCTTATTTTTCAACTATTCATGATCTGAAAATAGAAAATTATGAACCAAAGGTAATAGGTTCGACCGGTTCACCCCTGCCTGTGGCGACTTTTGAAAACCTTCAGGAAAAATTTCCGGATACACATATCATATCGTTAAGCGGTGGAACAGATGTATGCAGCGCCTTTTTATCCGGATGTGCCTATTTACCTGTATATGCCGGAGAGATTCAATGCCTAACATTAGGAGCAGATATCGTAGCTGTAAATGATCATGGTGAGGAGGTAAGTAACGAAGTCGGCGAACTGGTTATCAAGAAACCCATGCCTTCGATGCCGCTTTACTTTTGGAATGATAAAGACTATAAAAAATACAGAGAAAGCTATTTTTCGGAGCGGAAAGGCGTATGGAGCCATGGCGACTGGATTTCCATTATGGATCATGGTGGTATTGTGATGTATGGACGTTCGGATGCTACGTTGAATAGAGGTGGTATACGTATAGGCACGGCTGAAATATACAATGTCGTGAATGAAGTGGATGGTGTAAGGGATAGTTTGGTCATTTCGACGGATAACGAGAAGGGACAATCGAAGATGCTATTATTTATCCAATTGGGCCTAGGAAAAGAATCGGAAATTATTGTTCCTCTTATCAAAAGCGAACTTCGTAAGCAATATAGTGCACGGCATGTGCCGGACTTATTTTATGTTGTCAATGATATTCCTTATACATTGAGTGGTAAAAAGCTGGAAATTCCAATTAAGAAAATTTTCTCGGGTTACCCTATAGAAAAAGCTGTTTCAAAAGATGTGATGCGTAACCCCGAATGTCTGAAAGAATATATGCTGATATACTTGCACACTAACTAGAGTAAAGCATTTGTTCTGCTTCTACTCATATTAACCCTATAAATACTCTACTAATACATTAAACTTGTATCACTCCTACATTATACCTATCCATAGTGGGATTTTGATTAGCGGCTTCTATTCCCATCGAAATAATCTTGCGTGTGTCTTTTGGGTCGATAACACCATCTACCCAAAGGCGTGCGGCCGCGTAATAAGGACTAAGCTGTTGATTATATTGCTGCTCAATCTTGGAAAGCAACTCTTTCTTTTCTTCTTCTGATAAGGATATTCCCTTCGCTTTAAGTGCAGCTTCCTGTATCTGCAATAACGTTTTCCCTGCAGAAGCACCGCTCATAACAGCTATTTGAGCGGTGGGCCAAGCGTATATCAATCGTGGGTCGTAAGCTTTTCCACACATCGCATAGTTACCCGCGCCATAGCTGTTGCCCACGATAAAAGTGAATTTAGGCACGACTGAATTTGCCATCGCATTAACCATTTTAGCACCATCTTTAATGATACCCCCATGTTCTGACCGGGAACCGACCATAAATCCGGTGACATCCTGGAAAAATACCAATGGGATTTTTTGTTGGTTACAGTTCATAATAAATCGCGCGGCCTTATCTGCTGAATCCGAATATATAACACCTCCCATTTGCATTTCGGTGGCGTTTCCAGGTTTCTTTGCTTTCACTATTTCGCGTTGGTTGGCGACAATTCCTACTGCCCAGCCATCGATACGCGCTAAGGCACAAATCAGTGTTTTGCCATAATCTTTTTTATATTCTTCCAATGAACCCTTGTCTACAATGGCCTTCAAGATTTCCAGCATGTTATAGGATTTCAGACGATCTTCTGGTAGATTTTTGTAAATATGGCTAGCTGGAAATTCAGGTTGTTCGCTGGCAATACGCGAGAATTGATTTTTATCATTTTTACCAAACTTGTCGACAATATTTTTAATGGCGTCGAGGCAACTATTGTCGTCGGGATATTTATTATCGGTTACACCAGATATTTCGCAATGTGTAGTAGCTCCGCCTAGGGTTTCATTGTCAATGACCTCACCAATGGAAGATTTTACCAAATAGGAACCCGCTAAAAAAACAGAACCTGTACCTTCTACAATCAATGCGTAATCCGACATAATAGGTAAATATGCACCCCCGGCGACACAGGAGCCCATAATGGCTGATATCTGGGGAATACCCATGGAAGATATTCTAGCGTTATTTCTGAAGATTCGACCGAAATGTTCCTTATCCGGAAATATTTCTTCCTGCATCGGCAGGTAAACACCAGCAGAATCTACCAAATAGATAATGGGAAGATAATTTTCGATAGCAACTTCCTGTGCTCTCAGATTTTTTTTGCCTGTAATAGGAAACCAAGCACCCGCTTTCACGGTTGCATCATTTGAGACGACGATACATAACCTATTTTTCACATATCCCATGACGACAACCACTCCACCATTTGGGCAACCTCCATGTTCTTCATACATACCATCCCCTGCAAAGGAACCAATTTCTATATAAGGACTATTGTCATCCAAAAGATAAATGACCCTTTCCCATGCAGTCATTTTTCCTTTTTCTTTATGTTTTTCTATCTTGCTTAATCCACCCCCAAGAAGAAGTTTTTCATATTTGCTTTTGAGTATCTTTAGTAGGTTTTCCATTCTTTATCCCCCTTTCCCAAAGATAACAAAACCTTCAGGAATTTAAATTCTGTAATGTCTTCTATTGAAAACCTTTTAATATCATATTTGTTTTTATAGGTGAAAATATGAATATTTTAAAATATAGCTTATTTTTTATATATTTAACAAATATAGATGTAAACTTCTAAAATATGATATTGCAAATACAACAAAATGAACAATTAGCTTTGGTACGGGATAGCGCCCGACAGTTTGCTAGGGAATTTATTATGCCTTATGTGATGGAGTGGGATGATAAGCAATTTTTTCCGGTGGAATTGTTCAAAAAAATGGGTGAATATGGTTTTATGGGAATATTAGTTCCGGAGAGATATCAGGGGGCAGGTTTAGGGTATCAAGAATATATTACGATTCTCGATGAAATATCAAAAGTGTGTGGTTCTATTGGATTGTCTTTAGCGGCTCATAACTCGTTGTGCACGAATCATATTTTGTCATTTGCAAACGAAGAACAAAAAGAAAAATATCTTCCGAAATTAGCAACCGCGGAGTGGATTGGTGCTTGGGGACTTACCGAAACAGGTTCTGGTTCTGACGCCGGAGGTTTGGCAACAACTGCTGTACAGGACGGTGATTATTTTATAATTAATGGCTCCAAAACCTTTATCACCCACGCCATTAGCGGAGATGTAGCTGTTGTGATGGTGCGAACAGGTAATAAGGGAGATAAGCACGGTGTTACAGCATTTATCATCGAAAAAGGGACACCTGGTTTTACTGCAGGTAAAAAGATAGATAAATTAGGTATGCGTGCGTCAGAAACAGCAAGTTTGTTTTTTGACAATTGTCGTATACACAAAAATCAGGTCATTGGCGAGGTAGGCGATGGATTTGTTCAAGCATTAAAACTGTTGGATGGCGGGCGTATTTCCATTGCTGCGCTCTCATTAGGTATTGCCCGGGGAGCATATGAGTGTGCGCTGCGGTATGCAAATGAGCGAGAACAGTTTAATCAGAAGATATTTGATTTTCAAGATGTAGGTTTTACCATAGCAGATATGGCTACAAAAATCGATGCAGCTGAATTATTAATACGAAGAGCAGGACATTTAAAAGATACAAGTCAAAAAGTTACCAAGGAAAGTGCGATGGCGAAGTACTATGCTTCGGAAGTGGCAGTAGAAGTATCCAATCATAGTGTTCAAGTGCATGGCGGTTATGGGTTTACAAAAGATTATCCGGCGGAAAAATACTTTAGAGATGCTAAATTATGTACGATTGGAGAGGGAACCAGCGCCATACAAAAGATGGTTATAGCAAGAGAAATTAAAAAAGATGTTCCATAAAGAAACAATACAATTGATTGAATGTCCCCGAGATGCTATTCAAGGGATTAAATCTTTTATTCCCACAGCGAAAAAAATAACCTATATCAATCAGCTGATGGAGAGTAACGTATTCGATTGTATTGATTTTGGAAGTTTTGTATCGCCCAAGGCTGTCCCACAAATGCAAGATACCGTACAGGTTCTAGAGGGATTAGAAAAGAAGAACGATACAAAATTATTGGCGATTATTGCTAATGAAAGAGGCGCTGAAATAGCGAAACCGTTGCCTAATATTGATTTCTTGGGTTATCCGTTTTCGATTTCCGAGACATTTCAGCAACGAAATGCCAATTCTACCGTGGAGCAATCGTTTCAGCGGATAGAACATATTAAAAATATCATGGTGGGGGGTAGACAGGAGTTGGTTGTGTATATTTCTATGGCATTCGGAAACCCTTATAATGATCCTTGGAATACCGACTTGGTATTGGACTGGATAGAAAAGCTTTCTGCGTTGGGAATATCTCGTTTTTCCATTGCAGACACGACGTCAGAAGCAACACCCGAGAGCATCAAAATGTTATTTACGTTAATAAAATATACATTTCCCAAGTTAGAATTTAGTATTCATCTGCATAGTCGAGCAGAAAATGCACTTTTGAAAATCGAAGCGGCATATGAGGCTGGTTGTCGTATTTTTGAAGGTGCCATAATGGGATATGGCGGCTGTCCTTTTGCACAAGATGATTTGGTAGGCAATATTCCTATGGAAATGTTGTTACATAGATTTAAAACGCTAAATGAAAATGAAATGCAAACTTTACTGGCGGGATTTCAAGAATTGATTGCAACTGGAACTCGCATAAGCTAACACTCAAAAAAAGCACATAAATCAATTAGCTCCAACAAGCTTCATCACCATTGGATAAATATTTAGATGAAATCTGTGTAAATTGCCATATACGGAAGATAATAAATAATTTATGCAAGCTTCATTGCCATTAAAAAACAAACCGAGTGTAACGAGCTCATCTATACAATTGAGATTTAATACTCATAGATAATTATTCGAATGAAAGATAAAGAATGGAAAAGCGATATCTTTGATACATGCAGACAATAACATATCAATATATTAAGGTAAGCAAAATGGATTTCTGGATGGAAGTTACGCTCGCACGACCTGAGAAACGGAACGCGTTTACACCGACGATGGTGAATGAAATAGCACATGCTTTTCAAGACGCGAACGACGATGACAGCGTTAAAGTGGTTATGTTAAAAGCCGAAGGATCTGTTTTCTGCGCAGGTATGGATTTGAAAACGTTTCAGGATGCCGATCTGGATATTCGGAATCCGCATGTCAAAAATAAAGATATATCTTTTGGAGAGGTGTTTGCAAACTTGTACAAACCATCTATAGCCATTGTGGAAGGAAATGTTATTGCCGGCGCATTTCTAATAGTTGCCGGATGTACTTATGTTTTCTGCTCGGAAAACGTACAGTTTAGATTGCCGGAGTTAGACCTCGGGATATTCCCATTTCAAGTTATGGCGAGTTTGTTGCAGGTAATGCCGGAAAAAAAGATGTTGCAGCTATGTTTACATACCGACTATTTTTCTGCCCGAGAAGCAATGGAATATGGATTGGTGGACGGATTTTTGGAAGATGTAGATATAGAAAGTTTTTTAGCTAGATTTAAAAACATGAGCTCTTCCGCCGTTCTTGCCGGTTTTAAAGCAGCAAGAGAACTTCCGACAGTTGCTCATCGGGACCGTTATAACTTTTTGCTGAGAAGTTTGCATGAATTGAAGTCTTCTGAAGACGTAAAGAATAGAATTTTTAAAAAAAGATAAACCTCATTATCCCAAGTTCCGTTATCTAAACCCAATTATTAAAATCGGGCTTTTCGTGTTTATTAAAAAAAATAAATAGCTGAAAATATTTGCAAGATAAAAACAGTATATATATAATTGTGCTAGTATACACTAGTACATTAAAATGTTTATTATTAATCTACACTAAAACAGGTTATTAAAAAATGTATAAACACATATATATAAATACAAAATGAATTTTATAAAAGTTACGGAGCAACCGTCCCATTACCGGAATTTAGAAAAAATGACAACAGAAGAGGTCCTCATTAATATTAACAATGAAGATAAAACGGTTCCTTATGCGATAGAAAAATCCATTCCAAACATCACGGCTCTTGTCGATGTTATCAAGGAAAGAATATTGTCGGGTGGTCGGTTATTTTATATCGGAGCTGGCACCAGCGGGCGGCTAGGTGTGTTAGACGCCAGTGAATGTCCACCTACCTACGGAGTGTCACCAGATCTTGTCGTTGGAATTATGGCGGGGGGCGATGCTGCACTGCGGTATGGTATTGAAGAAGCTGAAGACGATGAGACCCTTGGTTGGACAGATTTACAGTCATATCATATTTCGTCTAAGGATGTTGTGATTGGTATTGCTGCTAGTGGTACTACGCCTTACGTGGTCGGAGCTTTACGTAATGCCCAGCTAGAAGGTGTTGTAACGGGCTGTATTGTGTGTAATCAAGGCTCACCTGTGGCACGTTACGCAGATTATCCCATTGAATTGGTCGTCGGTCCTGAATTTGTGTCCGGCAGTACACGTATGAAAAGCGGAACGGCACAGAAACTTGTGCTGAATATGATTTCAACAGCCACCATGATCGGTATTGGATTAGTGGAAGATAATCAAATGGTAAACATGCAGATCAGCAATAGTAAGTTAGTCGATCGTGGCGTACGGATGATTATGAAACAAACAGGTATTACAGATTATGAAACAGCTAAAAAAGCGCTATTAAAGTATGGTAGTGTTAAATTGGCTGTACGAGAATTTTTGCATGTTTAAATATTATCAAACAAAATCAAATAATGATTAACCACAACACCCTATATTATGCGCAGAAAAATTTTTTTATTGTACTCCTTATTTTTTTTATGTTTCGTTATTCCGACGCACGGGGTCGCACAATCTTCAGAAGCCCTAAAGGAAATCCGAAATTTGATTGCCCGTTTATTACCGGAGCACCATGAACAAATAGAGGTACGAATTATCGCTGACAATACGGATGGAGATGCTTTTGAGATAGAGAGTGTAGGAAATAAAATCCTTTTAAAAGGAAACAATGGCGTATCTATTGCATCGGCGTTGCACCATTACCTTAAAACGATCTGTAAGGCAGACATTTCATGGAATGGCAATCAACTTCATTTACCTAGACAGTTACCGCCGGTTCCTAAAAAGATAAGAGAAAGTTCACCCTATATCTATCGATACTATTTGAATTATGTCACGTACAACTACAGCATGGCTTGGTGGGACTGGGAGCGATGGGAGAAAGAAATTGATTGGATGGCGCTCCATGGTATTAATATGCCACTTACAATAGGAGGACAAAATTCGGTGTGGCAACGGGTTTATCGCGATTTGGGTTTTACCAACAAGGAACTAGAAGTTTTTTTCAGTGGTCCAGCCTACTCTGGTTTTAATTGGATGGGGCTACTCGATGGTTATGGAGGAACCCTACCTCAGTATTGGATTGATCAACAGGAAATATTGACGAAAAAAATATTAGATAGACAACGGGCATTTGGAATGAAACCGATACTTCCGGCGTTTACGGGACATGTTCCTCCCACTTTCAGCGAAAAATTCCCCGGAGCTAAGACTAAAAAGGTACAGTGGACAGTCTTTCCCGAAGTTGATATTCTCGATCCGGACGATTCGATGTTTGTGGAAATTGGCCGTCGGTTTATCGATGAACAAACCCGAACGTATGGCACGGATCACTTGTATACTGCTGATACATTTATTGAGGTGATGCCTCCCTCCAATGATCCCGCTTATCTTCGGGATATGAGTAGGCAATTATACCAATCTATGGCTGCGTCAGACCCTGAAGCTATATGGGTCATGCAAGGTTGGATGTTTTATTTCAAGGAGAGTTTTTGGCAACCTGAGCAGATTCAAGCATTGCTCAATGCAGTTCCGGATGATAATATGATCGTACTGGACCTGTGGACGGAAACACGACCCGTATGGAATCGTACCGAAGCCTACTATGGGAAGCCATGGCTATGGTGTATGGTGCATAATTTTGGAGGAAATAACAACCTATTTGGCAAAATGCCCATTATTGCAAATGGACCTGCCGAAACACTACATCATCCACAAAAAGGAAAGTTTCAAGGTATTGGTATTACGTCCGAAGCCATTGGCCACACCCCTGTAATCTATCAACTTCTTATGGATAATACATGGCGTAGCGATACCATTAATTTAGATAATTGGGTAGCTGACTACGCACAACGGCGCTATCACTCTACCAATCCACAGGCACTTCGGGCCTGGCATGTTCTACAACGTACGGTTTATGGTTATACCGGAGATATAAATTCGGGAGGATCAAGATCCATGGCAAACGCACGTCCGGGTTTCGCTAGGCAAGGCCCACGGACGAACGTCCATTCTTTCTATAATCCCGCGGATTTGCTGCCAGCTTGGGAGCAGTTACTAAATGTATCGGATGAACTGAAGCAAAATGAGGGATATCAATATGATGTAGTTAATCTAACCCGACAAGTACTCGCCAATTATGCGGATGAATTGCATGCTCATTATGTTGTGGCGTATGAACAAAAGAACCAAAAGGAAATGCAACGGTATAGTTCTCAGTTTCTCGCTGTTATAGATGACATGGATCGTCTTCTTGGTACACATCCGGATTTCTTGTTGGGCACATGGTTGGAAAGTGCGAAAAAGTGGGGAACAAATCAAGAAGAACGGGATTTGTATGAATGGAATGCACGCAATCTGATAACGTTATGGCACGGTAAAATGGGTACTACGCTACATGATTACTCGGCAAGGCAATGGAGCGGTTTGATGACCCATTTTTATAAAAAACGATGGAAGAAATTTTTCACTTATGTAGACGGTCAATTGAAGAAAGGAGCAGAAGTGGATGCGACCGCGATCAATGAGGAAATTAGGGACTGGGAGTGGACGTGGATTCAAATGAAAGACCGTTATCCGGAGAGCCCTAAAGGTGATGCGGTGACGACGGCGACGTCATTGTTTAAATCCTATCATGAACATATAGCGGCTATTTACAAGAATGCAGTCAATCCGATTACGGGAGAAACACTGTCCGCGCCAGCTTTTTAGGAATTAATTTTTAATTTTAAAAATGACTATTCCATTTCTCCAAAGTATGATTGTCCTGCTGACAGGCATTGTATTGATTGTCGTCTTGACAACGAAATATAAAATACATGCATTTTTTGCGTTGATAGCTGCATGTCTATTGGTTGGATTAGGCCTTGAGCTTTCTCTTGCTGATATACTGGCAACGACAAAAACAGGTTTTGGAAATATTATCGGTGCGCTAGGCTTGATTATTGTTTTTGGCACCACGTTGGGTATTATTTTGGAGCATACCGGAGCAACAGTCGTATTAGCGAATGCCATCCTTAAATTAACAGGACAGCAACGAGCGGCAAGCGCAATGAATATAACAGGCTACGTAGTAGGCCTTCCTATTTTTTGTGATTCGGGCTATATTGTATTGAGCAGCTTAAATAATAATATTGCCGCCCGTACTGGTACAACGATGGCATTAATGGCTGCGTCGTTGGCATCGGGTTTATACGCAGTTCATTGCCTCATCCCACCCCATCCTGGAGCTGCAGCCGCTACCGCGACATTATCTGCCGATTTTGGATTGGTTGTTCTTTATGGTATGCTCGTGGCGATTCCAACGGCTTTTTGCGGTTTCCTTTGGGCGAAATATGCAACCATAAATATGCCTGTAACGATATCTCCAAAACAAGATGATGTGGTAATGGAACAGATTACACAACAACAACTTCCGTCGGTTGGCATATCGATTTTGCCTATTGCTATCCCAATTTTGTTAATAGGTATTCGATCGTTTATTACGGTAAACGAATCTTCCTCTTTCTTGCTAAAATCGTTGTACGCCATTGGAGCTCCGGAGGTAGCTTTAGGTATAGGTATTTTATTGGCAATTTTTGGGAAGCGAAATTGGAAAAGGGAGGACTTTAATGCGCTTTTACGCCAAGCGGTTGAAAAAGCAGGAGATATTTTACTAATTATTGGAGCAGGCGGTGCTTTCGGAGCGCTTATCGCGCAAGTCAACATGGCGGAGTACTTATCAGGAAACGATGTGGTTAGTAGTTTAGGTTTATTTTTTCCTTTTATTGTTGCTTCCCTGCTGAAGACAGCACAAGGCTCTTCTTCCGTCGCCATTATTACGACAGCCACGATGGTATTGCCGATGTTGTCTTCCCTCGGTTTGGATCATACGATGGGTAAGGTTTGTGCTGTATTAGCTATGGGTGCTGGATCGATGATGGTTTCCCATGCTAACGACTCTTATTTTTGGGTAATTTCCCGTTTTTCCGGTATAGGTATGAGTGTGATGTTGCGTGTGTATACGGTCGCTACACTGGTAATGGGTATTGTAGCTATTGGGTTAATTTATTTGTTATATTTGGTTCTCTAAATTAAACTCCTCCTATGTTACATCTTCTTATTGCCCCAAATGCTTTTAAACATAGTCTGGACGCTCGACAGGTTGCAGAGGCTTTAGGCGAAGGTTTTTCCCAGAGCCGACTAGACTGTCGTACAACGCTGTTTCCTATTGGTGACGGAGGTGACGGTACATGTAAACTTTTGCATGAAAAATTAGGAGGGATGTTAGTCACAAAGACTGTTTTGGGGCCATTAGGAACGCCTGTTGAAGCGTCATATAGTCTGGTAGAAGGTGGGAAAACTGCTATAATTGAAATGGCTGATGCATCGGGTATCCGTTTGATAAAAGAAGAAGAACGAAATCCGCTTCAAGCAAGTAGTAAAGGCACTGGTCAATTAATCCTGCATGCGCTGGAACACCATAAGGTAAACCAAATTATTTTAGGGATGGGAGGCTCTGCTACGGTAGATGGTGGATGCGGTATGCTTCATGCTCTTGGTGTACGTTTTTTTGATAAGAAAGGAAAGGAACTTGACCCAATTCCCGAGCAATTGCAATATCTAGAACGTATCGACACAAGTGGGCTGGACAAAAGCATAGTAGATAGTGACATTAAGATTCTTTGTGATGTAGAAAATCGTCTTCTCGGAGAGGAAGGGGCGGCGAACGTTTTCGGGCCTCAAAAGGGAGCTTCTCAAGAACAAGTGAAGGTTTTAGATAATTTTCTGCATCGATTAAGTGATATTGTTTTACAAACTACGGGAAAAAATATGGCAGATATCGTTTCCGGCGGTACAGCAGGGGGTGCAGCTGCCGGCATGTACGCTCTAGCAGACGCGCAATTGGTAAATGGGATAGCTTATTTCTTGCAAAAGACGGGTTTTGAAGATGTAATAAAAAAAGCTAATTGGCTTATTACAGGTGAAGGAAGTCTCGATGAACAGACGCTCTCGGGCAAGGCTCCGGCAGGTGTGGCTTTATTAGCTAAGAAATATGCAATTCCGACGGTGGGTATAGCAGGAAGAGTACCATTGGAACCTTCATCTGCTTTATTAGAGATGTTTGATGTGCTGCTACCTATTAGTCACGAAGCCATGCCGCTGGCAGAGGCACTTGCAAATACCGAACAGAATCTTCGTCGTACCGCTGAAGCTCTAGGAAATATACTGGCCTGTAACAATAAAAATAACTAGGCTACATATTCGGACTCGTAACAAAGTTCTTCTTTTTTTCCGATTGAAAAATTATTGAATCCTAGCCCTATTTCTATTTCTAATAAACGTTGTTGAAGCATCTCCAGGATCGCTAAGAAATTGAATACAAGTTGTACTTTGTTCTCGGAACTTTTAATAATTTGTTGGAAATCCAGCTTTTTATTCATTTCTATCAATTGTGCAATTGCCTTTTTCTGCTGTTCGATAGTATATGGAAATTTTACAACCGTATGGGTAACTTCTTGGGCACGATGGGTAAAGTTAAACATTAATTTTTCGTATACCATCAAGAGTTTATATAGGTTGAACGAAGATAACTCTTCCTCCGTTGTATCGGTATATCTCGCGATCTTATTGTCCTTGACTATATTCCCGCGAGTGTGTAATCTTGTTCGATTTTCTTCCAATACACGTAACTCTTCGCACACCTCCTTGAATTGCTTGTAAAGAATAAGCTTTTGGGTTAGTTCTTTCTTCAGGTCAATTTCATTTTCCGCGTCATCCAGCTCTGGCCGAGGCAAAAGCATTTTTGCCTTGATACGCATCAATGTAGAGGCTACAAATATAAATTCACTAGCAAGCTCTATATTCAAGGACTGCATTTTCTGAATATAGTCTAAAAAATCATCTGTTATTTTAGAGATAGGAATGTCATGGATGTTCAATTCATCCCTTTCGATAAAGAAAAGTAACAGGTCGAAAGGACCTTCAAATTGCTCTAGTTTGATTTCGTAACCTGCTGTTTGCATAGCTTGTTCAAAAATAAAGAATTGTATGCTAAAGCTACTTTATATTTTATCCACAATTGAAATTCTATTAACAATACATCGCTATTGTTTATATCCCTGCATTATTTCATTTTTAACAGGAATAAACTTTTATTTGCTTTTATTGTTCTGTAGTTTAGGGAATAAGTTATTAAGTTTGTAACTTATTTTATATAATTGAAAACATGCAAGTAGAGGCAGGTCCACTATTACAACAAATAAATTATCCTTCAGACCTCAGGAAGTTGAAACCAAGTGAGTTGGAAGAGGTCTGCCGTGAATTGAGACAATTCATTATCGATATTGTTTCCGTGAACGGGGGGCATTTTGCAGCTAGCTTGGGCGTGGTGGAATTAACCGTCGCGCTACACTACGTATTGAATACACCTTACGATCAAATTATTTTCGATGTAGGGCATCAAGCATATGGGCATAAGATATTAACCGGGAGAAAAGAGACCTTTCATACTAATCGGATTCTGGGTGGAATATCAGGTTTTCCAAAAAGAAGCGAAAGCGAATACGACGCTTTTGGCGTAGGACATTCTTCTACATCTATTTCCGCTGCATTGGGGATGGCCGTTGCTTCGGAATATAAAGGAGAGAAAGATAGACAACATGTTGCCGTAATCGGAGACGGAGCGTTAACTGGTGGGATGGCCTTTGAGGCTTTAAATCATGCGGGGATTGAGAAATCGAACTTGCTGGTTATACTCAATGATAACTGTATGTCTATTGATCCCAATGTGGGGGCGATGAAAGAGTACTTGACTAGTATTACAACATCTAGAAGCTATAATAAATTTCGGGATGACCTGATTGCTGTATTAGCTAAAATTTCGAAGAATGGCCCCGACGCCTATGGATGGGCAAAGAAATTGGAGCAAAGCATTAAAGGGACATTACTGAAGAATGCAAATCTATTCGAGTCACTGAATTTCCGTTATTTTGGACCTGTAGATGGACATGATGTAACGAAATTGGCGAAAACCATAGAAGATCTTAAACATATCCCCGGGCCAAAATTATTGCATGCCGTGACCGTGAAAGGCAAAGGGTATGCATTAGCCGAGAAGGATCAAACGAAATGGCACGCCCCAGGTTTATTTGATAAAATCACGGGAGAGATTAAGAAATCGGTTTTAGATAAACCGCAACCACCGAAATATCAAGACGTTTTTGGCTATACGTTAGTAGAGTTAGCAGAAGCCAATGATAAAATTATGGGGATTACGCCAGCAATGCCTTCCGGGTCATCGTTAAACATTATGATGAAAGCTATGCCGAATCGCGCTTTTGATGTAGGTATAGCTGAGCAACATGCAGTAACGTTTAGCGCGGGTTTGGCTACACAGGGATTAATACCTTTTTGTAATATTTATTCTTCGTTCATGCAGCGCGCTTATGATCAAGTCATCCATGATGTGGCATTGCAAAATTTGAATGTTGTCTTTTGTCTGGATCGTGCCGGAATTGTTGGAGCCGATGGTCCAACACATCATGGAGCATACGATATTGTGTATATGCGCTGTATCCCCAATTTGATTGTTTCTGCCCCGATGAACGAGGAAGAACTTCGAAATCTGATGTATACGGCACAATTACCGGATATGGGTCCATTTGTTATTCGCTATCCACGTGGTAATGGAGTAACGGTGGATTGGAAACGTCCGTTCGTCAAACTCGAAATAGGCAAAGGCCGTAAATTGCATGACGGAGAAGAGGTAGCTATTTTAAGTTTCGGTGCTATTGGAAATGAAGCAGCGAAAGCCGTCCAAGCGTTAAATGAGGAAGGTATTTACCCTGCACATTATGATTTACGGTTTGTTAAACCGTTGGACAAAGAATTGTTGCATGAGGTATTTAAAAAATTTAACAAGATTATTACGGTGGAGGATGGCAGTATTATGGGAGGAGTTGGTTCTGCCGTATTGGAATTTATGGCAGAACACGGCTATGAAGCGAAATTGGTTCGTTTAGGAATTCCCGATGATATCATCGAACACGGCGAACAGGCAGAGCTTTGGAAAATTTGTGGATATGATGCAACATCTATCGCAAAGCAAGTTAAAAAATTGACCACAGGAATAAAAACAGATACAATGGTATCTTAGTGGAATGGTATATACCTAAATATTCCCTATATTTATAAACGAAAAAAGCCTAATAGTTTTCCACATTAAAGGAGGTTTTGCGTTTTTCAGATACAGAAGCAGCGTTTTTTAAAAGTCAAAAATCTGGATGTTGAAAAAATATTTTTAATGATTGTTTTGTCTATAAAAAACCGCATTTTTTTATTTAAAGAATTAATAGTTAGGAGTTTGCGTTTTTTTTGATTTTTTAGTTTTTTTGGTCGTTTTTTTTTGTCATCTTCGTCTTAAGAGAAAGTTTTAAACAATTTTTTTGTCAAATATTGGTTTTCAAGTTATTAACAATTTAAGAATGGAAAAAACGTGTACAAGTGTTTGGAATAGCTGTCTTCAGATCATCAAAGACAATATACCTGCGCAAAGTTTTAAGACCTGGTTTGAGCCTGTTAAAGCAGTAGGTTTAAATGGGAACGTTTTGACTATTCAAGTACCTTCGGTATTTTTTTACGAGTGGTTGGAGGAACACTATGTTGGTATTCTGCGTAAAACGATTAAGAAATTCTTGGGTGAGCAAGGACGTTTGGAATATAATATTATCGTGGATAAATCTTCCGCCAATACACCTTATACCACCAATATCCCTTCCAACGGGAATGGTGCAGAGGGTAAAAAACAATCTATTCCCGTCCCTGTAGCTTTAAATAAGAATATTAAAAATCCTTTTGTTATTCCCGGACTAAAAAAGCTACAGGTAGATCCACAACTAAATACCCATTACACATTTGATAATTTTATTGAAGGAGAATGTAATCGATTGGCACGCTCAGCAGGTTTTGCCGTAGCAAACAAGCCAGGAGGTACTTCTTTTAATCCTTTAATGCTTTATGGAGACGTCGGTTTAGGAAAAACTCATTTGGCACAAGCTATCGGTAACGAAATTAAGAAGAACTTACCGGATAAGCTGGTCATCTATGTTTCCTGTGAAAAATTCTGTCAGCAATTCGTTGATTCGTTAAAAAATAACACGATAAACGATTTTGTGAATTTTTATCAAGCTATGGATGTGATTATTATGGACGACGTGCACAACTTCTCGGGTAAAGAAAAGACGCAAGATATCTTCTTTCATATTTTCAATCATTTGCACCAGTCTGGCAAACAGATTATTTTAACGTCAGACAAGGCTCCTAAAGATTTATCCGGCCTAGAAGAACGTTTATTAAGTCGTTTCAAATGGGGGTTGTCTGCAGATATTCAGATTCCGGATCTAGAAACCCGAATGGCTATCTTGAAGAAAAAAATGTATTCTGATGGTATTGAATTACCAGAAAACGTTGTCGAATTTGTTGCTACACAGATTGACAACAGCGTGCGGGAGTTAGAAGGTGCCATGGTTTCCCTTTTAGCTCAATCTACATTGAACAAAAAAGAAATCGACCTGAACTTGGCGAAATCCATGTTAAAAAACTTTGTGAAAAATACACACAAGGAAATTTCAATGGAATATATCCAGAAACTGGTCTGTGAGTATTTTGAAGTACCGGTTGAGATGGTAAAATCGAAAGTTCGAAAGCGGGAGATTGTACAGGCTCGCCAAATCTCTATGTATTTAGCAAAAAACCACACAAAATCCTCTTTGAAATCGATTGGAAACTTTTTCGGCGGACGTGATCATTCTACCGTGATCTATGCCTGCCAAACAGTAGAAGATTTAATTGAAACAGATAAGAAGTTTAAAACGTATGTTCAGGATATCCAGAAGAAACTGAAATCGTCTTAAAAAAGAAAATGTGTATTATTATTTAAGTTTATTGGAATGTAAAAAATGCGAGACCGATTAAGGTTTCGCATTTTTTTGTGAATTAATAATCCTTTATCTATTGACCCATCGGTTGCTGTGGTTCCGGTTGTTGTGGCTCCATCGGCTGCTCTGGTTGGGTTGGTTGCTCCGGTTGTGTCGGAGGTGTGATAGGAGTAGCAGGTGTAGGTGTTTCTTTTCTAGGACGTTCAGATATCACCCGGTCATATAATGCTTTTTGCTCATCAGACAATTTTTCCTTGATTTGTGCGTCTGTCGTCTCCTGCAGTCTATTCTTTGCCTCTGCTAATGCTTCTGGCGACTGTGAAGCATTTGCTTTTAATGCTTGTTTTGCTTTTGCATGTTCCAAAACGATATCATAGATAGAAGTTTGCTGCTCATCTGTCAATGTTAATTTCTCTGTTAATTTTGTTACTTTTTCTTTTGCTTTGTCTTCCGGATTTGCATCCTGGGCAAATGTTAACGTCAGCGCGAATAATAAGCTGATCCCGGTTAAAAATAATTTTTTCATGATATTATATTTTAATTGTTAAACCACTACAATGGTGTTGTTTCTATTATATAACTCATTATAGTACAGTATTGTTGCATGTAGTGTATCAAATGTGTTACATTTTAACATTTATTAACGGCATTCCAGTATAAATACGGCTCAATCAGGTGCTAATACCCAAGTTACCTTGCGTAAAATCCAGTAACCAGGTCCGCAATCATCTCTGATAACCGCGTCGCAGTCGGCAATCCTTAATACAGCGTCTGTCTACTAGTGGATAACAGGATAGGCGATCTTTTAGAGACCGTACTAAGCTAGCCAATCTTTAATGTTAAGAAGAGAATGCACGCTTTACAATAGCATCAAACGTATTTGCTTGATTAAATAAGAATTCTTGCTCTATAGGCAGGAAATATAGGGGATGTTGGGCTATGAACGAAGATGGTAGCCTTTGCATATCTTTTTCAGTTGTGATAATAACTTTTTGAGATGTGCCGATATGTTGAAAGGTTTGGCTTATGTTATCAAGATCATCCTTTGAAAAATTATGATGATCACGAAAAGATAAATGGATAATTCTTTTAAATTGCGGTCCTAGGTGGGATAATAATGGTTGAGGTTTAGCAATACCTGTTATGACTACTGCGACGGTATCATTAAGTTGCGTACTATCCAATACTAAACCATTTGTTGTCTGTAGCTTTTGATAGGCTATTTTAGTATAAAATAAGGATACTTGTGTATGTTTTCGAAGCCTCGATTCTATGGAGAACTTCACTTGTGCGGGAATTTCTTGCGGACATTTGGTAATGACGATTACGTTAGCGCGTTTACAACCATGTAGCAGTTCCCTAAAATTTCCAGTTGGTAACGGAATAATGGGATGTTGTAATGATTCATAGTCAAGTAGCAGTATAGAAAAGCTCGGGCGTAACTTCCGATGTTGGTAGGCATCATCCAAGAGTACGGCGTCGATTTGATCTTGAATTTGTTGAATACCATACACGCGGTCTTCACACACGGTCACCAGCGCGTCTGGAAACTTACGTTTTATCTGGAGCGGTTCATCTCCCACAAGTCTAGCAGAGTCACGCACCTCTACATACCGGAATCCTTTGGTTTTCCGCCCGTATCCCCTGCTAAGAACAGCTACGTTTAAATGAGGTTTAATTAGGCGAAGCACGTATTCTGTCATCGGACTTTTTCCCGTGCCCCCCACCGACAGATTTCCAATAATTATCACGGGAAAATGAAAAGATGTACTGTTACAAAGTTGGTTATCGTAAGCCCAGTTTCGAAGCAGTACAACCGCTGCATATAAAATGGAAAACGGAAAAAGTAACCAACGAATGAACCTAACCATTACTTTTTAATAATTTTTAAACCAATATCCGTAATATTCGATATTGGATTTTCCTGCATATTTTGTTCGATCTCAAAGGTATAGATACCTGTATCCGGAAAAACATGGTTTTCTTTCAGAAGAAGTTTGTTCTCATATAGATTACCCGCGTTTTTTCCGATCCAGCGCCCATCTGGAGTGGATAGTTTGAGTTCGTATCTGTAGGAGCTGTCTTTTAGCTGCGGTCCGGTTTCGTGAGAGAGGAAGAACAAATTGGCAAAATCATATTCTCCGGTGTGCCTAATATAGATCCATACGTCGTATCGCGCATCATTTTCGTGTATATGCACTTGAAATGCTTGCTTCTCATGATGGTGCCATCGTCTGTTAACTGTCGATTTATAAACATCATAAAAAGGCTGGTTGGCACAAGCTAGTGTGAAAAATAACAGACTAAACCCGACAACCTTTTTATGTAATTTCATATTTGAAAACAACCGTTTAGCTATCGCCTTTATTATTATTTGGCGTTTTATTCCTGTTTTTACCCTTATTTCTGTTAAGCCGTCTTTTGGGCTTGTTCCCGTTGGCATTTTCTTCGTTAGAGATAACGACTTTTTTTTCTTTTGTCTCTACTTTCTTTAACTCTGCAATTTTGTTTCCGCTTGCGTTTGTTTCTTTTTTGTTTTTCGGCTTCTTCTTTTTTCGTTTCTTATTTTTTTCGTCTAAGCGTGTTAAAGAGTCTTGGCCCACCACATTTTCGTAGTCGTAGGAAGCAGGTTTTTCTATTTCTTCCACCGGCTCCTGATGGATCTTCAGATCTTGTGATTTGCGTCCATCTTTATTCATTTCAGCATATTCGCGCACCATATTGACGTCCAAAGGAATCCAGCTTTCTGCTCCCGGATAAGAATACCACATAATTCTTTTAAAAATATCCGTCTTCTGCAAGAAGGCAGTTCCTGCTTCGGTATCCAGTCGATCGACGTTGGTAGGAATATCCTTTAATGCATCCATATAACTATCAAGCTCGTAGTTAAGGCAACATTTTAATTTACCACATTGCCCTGCAAGCTTAAGCGTATTCAACGAAAGGTTTTGATATCTCGCTGCTGCGGTAGAGACGGTTTTAAAATCTGTTAGCCAAGTAGAACAGCAAAGCTCCCGTCCACATGAACCGATACCGCCCAAACGGCTGGCCTCCTGTCGCATCCCGATCTGCCGCATTTCGATACGGATACGGAACGCTTCTGCCATACGCTTGATCAGTTCCCTAAAGTCCACACGCCCCTCTGCAGTATAGTAGAAGGTTGCTTTAGTTTTGTCTCCTTGATAATCGACATCAGAAATCTTCATAGACAAGCCCAGGTCCAAGGCAAGTTTTCTAGCCCGGTGCATTGTCTCCCACTCCAGCTCTTTTGCTGCATTATATTTCTGTACGTCTGCGTCCGTGGGTTTCCGGTATATTTTTTTGACAACCGTTTCTGGTTTTACATTATTTTTCTTTAACTGTAAACGTACCAATTCACCGGTTAACGATACATGTCCGACATCATATCCTCCAGTAGAAGGTTCAACGACGACCATTTCACCCATTTCAAGATAAAGGTTGTCCGTATTGATGTAGAAATCCTTACGTGACCCTTTGAATCGCACTTCTACTATATTGAATGGTTTATAGTTTGCCGGCAGATCCATGTCGGAAAGCCAGTCGTATACATCTAGTTTATTACATCCGCTGGTCATGCAGGAGCCGTTATTTTGGCATCCTGCAGGTGTTTTTCCGGTAGAACCACTACCGCACCCACCTCCGGATGAGCAATTGCCACATCCCATATTCTTTCCTTTTATATATATTGAGTCCCTTGTGGGAACGTTTGATATTTAAATATTAAAACTAATTGCAAAGATAAATCTAAAAATAAAATTTTAGGATTAGCATTACGTTCTACTTTATAATGTGTTTTTTCAAGTAAATCAATAGCAGCTTCCAACTGCTCCCTTTTAAAATTGTCACCGAACTTTTGGACAAAATCTAGCTCCTCGCCCTGTAAAAGCACTAATTGTGATAGACCCGTTTGTATCAATAGAACCTGACGGAACACATTAATAGCGTAAAGTAAAAAATTTTTTTGGTTTTCACGCCCTAGCTTAGGAAAATCCTCCTCACAGAAACGGATAATATTCAAACCCGAATCGGTTACAACGAATCTTAACCAATGGATGAGCAAATCAAAATAGGGATTCGTATTCTCCTCTAGGAGATCTATAGCCGTCTGTACATTTCCATCGGCTATAAAGGCAATTTCGTTTGCCCGTTCTTCTGAGATTGCTTTTTCTTCTATCAGATATTGCTTAATATCATGATGTGAAAGTTTCGGGATTTTCACCAGCTGTGTACGCGATATGATGGTGTTCAATATCCTGTCTTGATTTTCCGATACGAGAAGGAACAGTGTTTTTTCGGGCGGTTCTTCAATTAGTTTCAATAACGCGTTTCCCTGTGTATTGAGGTATTCGGGAAGCCACATTACCAACACTTTGTATTCGGCTTCAAATGCTTTCAAGCTGAGTTTTTTGATGATGTCGTGTGCCTCAGCGATATTGATGTTTGCCTGCTTGTTTCCTGCTTCAAGCTGATGACGCCAATAATCCAACCCCATGTAAGGATTATCCAGAAAAGCGGTGCGCCATTCTTCCAAATAAGTAGTAGCGACGTCTTTTTCCCCACTAGCAAAAAACGGATAGGAAAAATGAAGGTCAGGATGGATCAACTTTTGATATTTCC
This sequence comes from Sphingobacterium chuzhouense, assembly GCF_014692525.1. GTDB lineage: Bacteria > Bacteroidota > Bacteroidia > Sphingobacteriales > Sphingobacteriaceae > Sphingobacterium > Sphingobacterium chuzhouense. The sequence goes on along the minus strand of NZ_JACNYL010000001.1, from coordinate 1,490,933 downwards.
GACAGGAGCTACAGGTACCACAGCTATCATTTTCAGACTTTTGTTCACAGTTGATGTATTGTGCGTAAGCGACAGCCAGCGCCAAGCTTCCCGATCCTTCCGGACCGAGAAATAGTTGCGCATGGCTTACCCGGTTGTCTTTTACGGTATGAGCCAAGTGCGCTTTGAGGGTATAATGACCTATAATATCCTTAAACTGCATGTCTTTTAACCTTACAAAGGTACTAATTAATTAATTTGCGATAAGAATTAACACGCATTCAGTTTATAAAATATAGATTCTTTTGTGTAATATTGCATATAAAAATCTATAAAATTCAGGAAATGAGATTTATTGTATCCACGTCAATTTTATTAAAACAACTACAATCAATTAGCGGAGCTTCGAGCAGCAGCACGGTGCTACCTATTCTTGAAAACTTTCTGTTTGAAATTAAAGATAACCTGTTGACCATTTCGGCTACGGATTTGCAGACGAGTATGGTAACATCTTTGCAGATCGAAGCAAAGGAAGAAGGACGAGTGGCGATGCCCTCTAAAATCTTGATAGAAACATTAAAGACCCTTCCTGATCAACCCGTGGCATTTTCTGTGGATACCAATACATTGGCTATTGAGATTAGTGCGGGCGATGGAAAATATAAATTGAGCGGAGAAAATGCTGATGATTTTCCAAAAATTCCGGTAGTTGATAATGTTTCTACCGTAGCGTTAAATGCAGCTATTCTTTCAGAAGCCATTAACAAAACGCTTTTTGCAGTAAGCAATGACGAATTGCGCCCGGCAATGTCAGGTGTGCTCGTGCAATTGGCAGAACAAAGCATTACCTTCGTGTCTACAGATGCACATAAACTAGTCCGTTACCGCCGCACGGATGTAAGCTCAGAAAAGCCGACATCCTTCATTTTACCTAAAAAGGCATTAACGCTGTTGAAATCTTCGCTTCCATCTGATGACACCATTGTTTCTATAGAATATAATAACACAAATGCGTTTTTCCAATTCGGAAATATTCATTTGATATGTCGGCTTATTGATGAGCGCTACCCAGACTATGAAGCTGTAATCCCTCAAGTCAATCCGAATAAACTTACGGTAGATCGGCTGTTATTTTTGAACACCCTTCGTCGCGTGGTTATCTTCGCGAATAAAACAACCCATCAAGTTAGGCTAAAGATTTCGGGAAGCGAGCTTCATATCTCGGCCGAAGACTTAGACTTTTCGAATGAAGCACACGAACGTTTAAATTGCCAATTTGAAGGCGAGGATATGGAAATTGGATTTAATGCTAAATTTCTAGTGGAAATGTTGAGCAACTTAAATTCAAGTGAAGTCGTGATTGAAATGAGTACGCCAAATAGAGCTGGATTATTGATTCCTGCTGTAAAAGAAGACAACGAAGATATTTTGATGTTGGTGATGCCGGTTATGTTGAACAATATCTAATCTAGTCATTTTGGAAGTAGTATATTCTTTAATAGATTTTGTGCTCCATATCGATAAGCACCTTGTGGAGATTGTGAATGATTATCAGACTTGGACATACCTTATCCTATTCTTGATTATTTTTATAGAAACGGGCGTTGTGGTTATGCCTTTTTTACCAGGCGACTCCCTCTTGTTCGCTGCCGGCATGTTGGCCGCACAGCCCAACGAATTGAATGTATGGATTATGATCGCCCTTCTGTTGATTGCCGCCATTGCTGGAGATTCGATGAACTATTCTATCGGAAGGCGCTTTGGCATGGAGATCACCAAGTTTAAGTTGTTTGGAAAACGTGTTGTAAAAGACGAACAGATAGAAAAAACACATTCTTTTTATGAAAAATATGGAAGTAAAACGATTGTCATTGCGCGCTTTGTTCCTATTGTGCGGACGCTGGCTCCATTTGTGGGAGGAATCGGCAGAATGCATTATGGTACGTTTCTAACGTATAATGTCGTTGGTGGTTTTTTATGGGTAGTGGGTATCACCTTGGCAGGTTACTTTTTAGGCAATATTCCGATTATTCGGGATAACTTCTCAAAAGTAGTGCTCTTAATCATATTCATCTCCATTTTACCCATTATTTTTGAAGTCGTTAGAGAAAAGATAAACAGTAAAAAAGTAAAAAAGGAAGCATAAGCTTCCTTTTTTCATACCTTTGCGTATGATAAAATCTATGACAGGGTACGGTATAGGCAGCCATGAAAATGGAACGGTCAAATATACAGTCGAATTGAAATCCCTGAACTCCAAATTTCTTGAACTTAGCTTGCGTTTACCGAAAGTTGTTTCTGACCGGGAGCTGGCGCTTCGCACCGAAGCCAGTAAGCTGATCGAACGAGGTAAGGTGAACATCACCGTATCGGTTGAATATGTTGATCAAACAGCGAAAGCTTCTAGTATCAATGCGGCACTTTTAAAGCAATATTATAAGCAACTACAAGAAATAGCGGAGGAAATCGGAGAAACAAACGCATCTATTTTTGAGATGGCACTAACGATGCCGGAGGTTGTAAATGCCAACGAAGATGCGGTAGATGAAGAAGAAGGCAAGGTATTGATGGCGGCTTTCTATGCAGCGATTTCACACTTTACAAAATTCCGGCAGGATGAAGGTGACGTTTTAAAGAAAGATTTGGAAAGTCGTGTACATTTGATTCTTTCGTATCTGTCGCAAGTGGAAGAAGTGGACGGAAACCGTATTCCGTTGATACGGGAGCGTTTAAGCCACTATCTAGACGAAGCGGTTGGAAAGGAAAATGTAGACATGAACCGCTTTGAACAAGAAATTATCTATTATATAGATAAGCTGGATCTTACGGAAGAAAAAGTTCGTTTAAAAAGTCATTGTAATTACTTTATTCAAGCATTAAATGCAAGCGATTCCAATGGTAAGAAATTGGGTTTTATTTCTCAGGAAATGGGTCGGGAAATCAACACTTTAGGATCTAAAGCGAATGATGCCAATATTCAACAGATTGTCGTCCGGATGAAAGAGGAATTGGAAAAGATAAAGGAACAGCTACTTAACGTGTTATAAAAAATGAGTGGAAAACTTATCATATTCTCGGCTCCTTCTGGCGCGGGGAAAACGACTATCGTAAGGCGGCTATTATCAAATCATGGAGATAAGATTGCGTTTTCTATTTCTGCTAGTACGCGGGAACCTCGAACGGGAGAGATAAATGGAAAAGATTACTATTTCATTTCCAAAGAAGATTTTCTGCACAAAATAGCGAAACAGGAGTTTATCGAATTCGAGGAGGTATATAGCGGGACTTTTTATGGAACATTGAGAACGGAAGTAGAGCGTATCTGGGCGATGGGAAAGTCGGTTATTTTCGATATTGATGTGGTGGGCGGCCTACGTCTGAAATCTAAATATCCCGAAGAAGCTTTAGCTATCTTTGTGAACCCTCCGTCGTTGGACGTACTGAAAGAGCGTTTGAGAGGTCGGGGAACGGACTCAGAAGAGAAATTGCAAGAACGTTTTGCTAAAGCCGAGGTGGAATTGAGCTACGCAGATAAATTTGATGTGGTATTAAACAATTTTGATTTGGAAACTGCGTGTGCAGAAGCAGAAGAGTTGGTTTTGAATTTTTTGAATAAGTAATGGCAAACAAAAAGATTGGCTTATTCTTTGGCTCTTTCAATCCTATACATATTGGACACCTAATTATTGCCAATTACATGGCAAATTATACCGCGCTTGATGAGGTATGGTTTGTAGTATCACCTCAAAACCCTTTTAAGGAAAAGAAGAACTTAGGAAATATGTACGACCGTCTGGAGATGGTCAATCTTGCTATCGAAGGGGCCGAAAAGCTACGAGTATCTGATATTGAATTTTCTTTACCCCAACCCTCATACACCATCGATACACTGATCCATTTGGCAGAAAAATACCCCACAAGGGAGTTTTCCTTGATTATGGGGGAGGATAACCTCGCCAGTTTTCATAAGTGGAAAAATGCGGATATTATTCTTCGTGATTACCGAATTGTTATCTATCCAAGACCGGGTTATGATGGGGGAGAGCTTAAAAAGCATCCATCTATTACAGTAACAGAAACGCCGGTTATGGAGTTATCTTCTACGTTTGTACGCCAAGCTGTAAAAGCAGGGAAGAGTATACAGTTTTATGTACCCGATAAGGTTATTGATTTTATTGATAAAAAAGGGCTTTATCTGCGTTAACGAAGCTGTTCCTTTATCGAGGCCGAACAAAATCCACCCGAAACAATGTGCCTTTGCCGAGTTCGCTTTCCACAGCGATGGTTGCATTTAGTCTATTGACAATTCTCTTCACAATAGATAAACCTACCCCGGATCCTTCATAACCAGTAGAATTTGGCATACGCAGAAAAATCTCAAAAATATCATTGTTACTTTTCAAGTCCATCCCAATGCCATTGTCTTCAATAAAATAGGATATATAAGCATCATTAATCCTGCTATAGACTTTCACGTAAGGTTGCTGTTCCTTCCCACTGTATTTTATGGCATTGCCGATTAAATTTAAGAATAGCTGAAAAAGCAGCGTTCTTTCGGCTAAAACAGGATAGACTTCCCCAAGTTCAAAATGTAGGTGGTGTACGCCATGTTCCTGTTTGGCTGTTTCTACAATAGATAGAATGTGTGCTGTTGGGTCAATGAGATAGGGTCTCAACGCAACCGAACCTGTGGCTGCAAATTCTTCGTGCATCTTCTCCATCATTTCAGACATCAACTGCACGGCATCCAAAATATTGGTACTACATCGTTTCAAAAACTCCTCACTTAGACCGGGTTTCATTTGAATCATTTGTGCGGAAAGCCGGATAGCAGATAGCGGGTTTTTGAGATCATGCGTCAATGTATAGCTATACGTATCCAATGTATTGTTTGCATTCACAAGTTCTTCGTTCAAACGTTGTATCTCACCAGCCTTTTTAGCTATAGATTGTTGTACCAAAAGGGCGATACGCTCTATAAACAGCAGTTCCCTTTGCTCCCATTTTAGTGACGCGCCTTCATTGATCTGTTTCCACGCTGCAAAAGAAGTACGCGGTGAAGGATAATTTTCATGTCCCGCTAGTGTGTCTGGTGTTATTTTTTCTGGTTTGCCCGCCCATATTTCTTCTACTACATGCTCTTTACGAAAAAAAAGTAATGTCCATGATGAATTTGGAATGAGATCGACTTTAATCACCCCAGGAAATAGTGTCTCTTCATTTTTCGTATCTTCCCGATATATGCATTTATTTGTGGCAAATACATTCTCCTGCTGCTGACCTAGCAATTGTTTGATTATAGTGATGTGGTGTGCCGCAGGTATTTCGCCAAATGAAAGCTTTTCCTCTTCGTTTCCAATAAACATTCCATCGGCAGCAAGTTTATTCATTAATCGGTGCGCATATTTATTGAAAGTGGCTAGTAAGTCGTTGTTGATCCAAAGTTCCTCTTTCAATTCCCCCTCTAGTTGACTCGTCATCTCGATATATTGCGTTTCTTGCTTTAGACGGGTTGAGAGGTAGTAGTTAACGGCATACTGTGTCAAGAATAGACAAGCATGTCGTTGGGCAAGGTCTACATGCTTAGGCAGTAGGTTTTGACACGTTACTAGACCCCAAAGTTCACCATCTACCACGATCGAAAAGCTAGCACTTGCACGAACTTGCGCATTGCGTAAATACTGGAGGTGTATAGGGGATAGCGCCCGAACACTACAATGGGTAAGATCTATTTCTTCTTCTTTTGATTGAACCAATGGACTAATAGGACCGTCGGTATCGGCTGTATGACGAGCTAGAAACTCTTTATATAATGCTCGCGCCTGTTTTGGAATATCAAATTCTGGATAGCGATATCCCAAAAGTGAATCCAGATTATTATTGATAGATTCAGCGATTACTTGACCGCTTTTGTCTTCTTTAAAGCGATAAATCATGACACGGTCAAATTGGATAATCTCCTTAATGAGCTGTGTGAGCGATTTCCATACGTCGCTACCCCCACGCTCGAGATGTTTAGCGTAATAATGAAGTTTCGTTTGCCTTAGGTCAAATCCATTGCTCTGTTCTATTTCGAGATACAAATTTTCTCCACAGCGATAAATACTAACATAATAATCGTGGCCATCCAGCTCTACCTTCTCTACAAAGCGATTGAATACAGGATCTGCAATCTCATCTCTAAAGTGGTGAAAATGCTCCGAGTGTTTGGGTAAAAGAAAATCCAAAAGTTCGGTTATACTCTTTCCGATGAAGTCGTGTGCTGGACGGCGCCAATGTTTCTCTACATTTTCACTCGCCGCGATACATTGTTCATTTCTGTCAAATACAAACAGATATCCAAAAGATTGGATCTTTCCACATACATGGATTCTTTCCTCGTGGCAGTCCATATGCCGCATACATTCTCTCCTTTCTAATAGTAGCCGACCAACCAACGTACAATAAGCACGTGTAATTACACTATTTTGTCGCAATAAGTTCTATGGAAAAACAAAAACGGATTGAAACGCACCCAAAACTACAAAATTTTTTTAAGTTTAAACCACGTAGCTTGATACCGTATCACTGTAGTTCGGTGTGGGATCGATGCCGATATAGGTGACACGGAATTCGTATTCCTCAAACCTATCCAAACTTTTCAGTAGGCAAGTCGATTTGGAACTGAGTTGTATCGACCAAGCCGTTTCAGTTCCTTTTTTACGAAACTCAAATTGATACATGCGGGCACCTTGCCAACGATCTACTTTGAGCTTTATCCTTGAAGATCCGACTTCTTGTGGCTTAGCCACGAGGCGAGTTGCCTTTGGTATATAGCCTGCATAGGATTCCGGGTCTTTGGATGGGACAAATCCCGCTGCTAGAATAACCGTGACATCTTTTTTTGCTACGGTATCGACGTATTTAGATAGCTCGCGGAGAAGATATACGAGTTGTTTCCGTTTTTCTTTCCGAATCTTGACTGCCCGAATGTCCCGATAAGCCGCTTCCGTGGCCGAATGGCGGAATGTAGCTAGAGCTGCTTCCACAACGGATAACGACGGTACAGGTGCCGGAAATAAGTCTTTCTCGTCCTTCATGTTTGTAACAATGTGCTCTACATATTGCATCATGGCATCATCACCTAATAAATGCGATTGTGTTGTTGGTTTTCTCATGATTTTTAAAGTTAAAGCATTAAATATTATTTTTTGATTGTTGCAACGATACAAACATAAGATATTGGTTTGGCGCCGATAGGGTAATTTTGTGACAAAAATAGGGGTACCCCGAAAAACTTTAGTCACAAAATTACCCTATGAAAAGCCTTTGTTGAGGTCAATTTTTAAGTAAAAAACAGGGTGTTTGGTGCTTTAAAGGTTGTTTTTATTCGTTTGTGAGATGAGGAATCCTAAAATAATAAACGCACAAGTTTTTTGAAAACTTGTACAACAGCGCAGCAGTATGGTACGGTTTTTTATAAAAAGTGTGTGATGCCCTAAAAAAGCTTTGCGAGTATTTTGCTTAATTAGACAATAGCGAGACGTTATTGTGCAACTATTTCTTACCGCCGCACAACGTAAAGCTGTTCCTGAAGTAAAGTCAGACGAAATAGTACGGTTGGCTTATTGCATTGCACGGTTTTATGGCTTCGTTGCGGTAAGGTAGAATGAAGTGGTACGCATGTTTTGATTTATTGTATTGCCGTTTGACACCATGGTATGGAAACAAATGGAAATGGTGCAGACATTTTATGCTGCTGCACCATACCGTATTTTTATCGTGTGTTATCTGCCCATCCAGCCACCATCGACGGTTAGGATTGTACCGTGTACATAATCCGAAGCCTTGGAGGCCAAGAATACGGCAGGACCTTTAAAGTCTTCCGGTTCACCCCAGCGTCCAGCGGGGATACGTCCGAGGATAGAGGTCGAGCGTTCCGGATCGTCACGCAGTGCTTCTGTATTATCTGTGGCGATATAACCTGGAGCGATTGCATTCACGTTCACACCTTTAGATGCCCATTCGTTGGCAAAAGCCTTTGTCAAGGAGCCGATAGCCCCTTTGGATGCAGCATAGCCCGGTACGGTAATACCACCTTGGAATGTCAGCAACGATGCGGTAAAGATAATTTTACCCGACCCGCGGGCAATCATGTCTTTTCCGATTTCTCGGGTCAGTATAAATTGGGCATTTTGATTGATTTCGATAATCTGATCCCAATATTCATCCGGGTGCTCCGCAGCGGGTTTGCGCAAGATATTACCGGCGTTATTAAACAAGATATCGATGACCGGATGATCTTTCTTGACCTGGGTGATAAATTGATAAAGAGATTCCCGGTTGGAGAAGTCACATTGATAAGCATAGAATTTGCTTCCAATAGCTTCTACAGATTGTGCAACTTTTGAGTTTTCTAACTCCAATGTCGCAGAAACACCGATAACGTCGGCACCCGCTTCAGCCAGCGCTTCAGCTAGCGCTTTTCCAATTCCGCGTTTGCAGCCTGTAACCAGGGCTACTTTTCCGGATAAATCAAATGTATTTAAGACAGACATTTTTATATTTTATTTTAGTTTAACAACTAAAGGATTATTTATTTTTTCTACTTGTTTTTCGACAAAGCCTTTCCATTCATCGGCAGACGTCACTTGTCCTGCTTTATTCCAAGAAGCACCATTGTAATATACAAAGGGTTGATTCTGCTGAATTCCTACGCTTAACAAAAATTGTGTACTGTCATTATCGATAAAGGTAGGTTGGCTTTCAGGTAGGATCAATGCTGTTCCCGTTTGACCATGTCCTTGTACATCTGGCTCCCAATAAGCTAAGCTACGGCTTGATTCGTTAAAGTCGTATTGCGGTTCGCTTTCTCCGCGTCTTGCTAATCCGACAACTACGGGTGTGCTTTGCGACTGTTGATTTTTAAGGTCTACCACCACTTTATTAAAATGTTGACCTGCGTCCAGAGATATCGTTTTGGTCAAGGAAATGGTCTCACCGTTTAGTTCCTCCGGTTCAAAGCTAAGCACGAATGTTGTTCGAAGCGGCCCATTGTCTAGTATTTGATATTCCCGATAATGCTTGGTGAAATGTATCTTGTTATCAAAGTAGGGAGCTACATCTCCTGCGCCGAGTGTTTGCCCGACAGAATAATAGTCCAACCCTTCGCCATGATCAGTATGATAATCATTTTCTTTGTACCATTTATCAATGACCAGCTCTTCGGTACGTTTTGCCCATACATCCGTTCCCTGCGCATCGTCGGGACGGCCTTCTAACGCTTTGCCGTACATACGGAAAGCAAGCACATTATTTTCCCAGGCGAAGTCGTCAAAACGCTCGGGCACAAAACGGGCATAAGTTTGTGTTTTGAAATCCGGTTTGGAATCTTGTTTTGCTACGGATAGCGTAACCTCACCTTTTGCGTCTATAGGAACTAAAATCAAAACGTTTTCAGGGGTGGTATTTCCTATTTTTTCCAGTTGATACGGAAGTTCCGTCTCGGCGTCTATCAGCTTGACCGAAAAGATAGAATCTACATCGAAATGCTTCGTAAATTCTGAATAGGGAATACTAACGAGCTCCTGGCGAGCAATATCCGTTGGATTACTTACGACGATGCCTTTCTGCTGTTCAGCGCAGCCTGCACTTAACAAAGCACAAACAAGGATCGACCATATCGTTTTCTGCATCGCTGTTCTATTTTAAATCCGTTATCGCACATTTATCCATATCATCGTAGTCCAGATTTTCACCGGCCATTCCCCAGATAAACGTATAATTACTAGTTCCCGCGCCCGAATGGATAGACCATGGAGGGGAAATAACAGCTTGCTCGTTTTTCATCCAAATATGACGCGTTTCATCAATTGGTCCCATAAAATGAGAAACGGCTTGGTCTTTTGGTAGATCAAAATAAAAGTATACTTCCATACGGCGATCGTGCGTATGGGATGGCATAGTGTTCCAAACGGAACCTGGTTGTAGTTCCGTCATCCCCATTTGCAATTGGCAAGTATCCAAAACTTTGTGTAATAACATCTGGTTGATAACGCGGTGGTTTGCTGTTTCCATCGCGCCGAGTTCTATTTTATTTGCTTCGGCTTTGGTCACGCGCTTTGTTGGAAAACTGTGGTGCGCCGGCGTAGAATTCAGATAAAACTTCGCCGGATTAGCGGCGTCATTGCTGCTGAAAAAGACCTCTTTTGCACCCTTTCCTACATATAGAGCTTCCTTGTGCCCGATTTCATAGACTGTACCATCTACTTCTACCGTTCCATCGCCACCTACGTTAATAACGCCTAATTCACGTCTGGAAAGGAAATAGGGTTCCTTTAAGAGTTCATCAATCGTTTCCAGTTGCAAGCGCCCGTCGACAGGCATTGCGCCACCAGCCATATAACGGTCGTAGTGGGAATATACAAAATGGATTTTATTCGGTGCGAAAACGGTTTCAATCAGAAAGTTTTCACGAAGTCCTTTGGTATCCAATGATTTCGTTTCATTGGGTCCAATCGCATATCGACTTTCGAAGACAGTGTGCTTTGCCATAGTATTATAATGATTAAACTGATAAATGTGTCTAAGTTAAGGCTTAAAGTCGGCTTAAGGAAGCGTATCTTCGGAAACGTTTACATATCAAATTAAAAAAATCGGTTATCTTTGTTGAAATAGAATTTCGATATTTATGACCAATACGACCGCTCGCGTTTATGGGGGAGATGAAAACACCATGTTTATGGAGTTTCTAAAGGGAAGTAGCGATGCTTTTTCATATTTTTATACCTTTTTCATCAACGATCTGTATGCGTATGGCATAAGCCTCGGCGGAAGTGAAGATATTGTAAAGGATGCCATTCAAGACATCTTCTTAAAGATCCATTCCAACAACCAAAAAAAGTTTTCGTCTATTGAACATCTGAAATTCTTTTTGCTCAAGTCCCTTAAAAATAAACTTTATAACATCTATACCTCTAAGATGGTTTCTACGGCGAGCCCCATCACCGAGGAAGCGCTTGAATTCTCCATTTCGACGACCGTCTTGGATACGATTATTAATGAAGAAGATCGCATTATCATACAGCAAAAGATAGATAACCTTCTTACTAAATTGACCGCCCGCCAAAAGGAAGCGATCTATCTACGTTTCATACAAGAACTGGAGTATGCAGAAATTGCGGAAATATTGAACATGACGCAGCATGGCGTGCGAAAGCTTATTTCGCGGTCACTGAAAAGACTGCGAGGCGAGGAGCAATTGCTCTTGATATACCTATTAAAACATTTCTGTTCTTGATGTATCAAACGTTACACATCTCTTAGGGATGTCATGTTTATAGCTAAAAAAATATTTTTCCCAAAAAATGGGTATAAAAGAATATCTCGTTTGTATATACGGAAAGCAAACAAGATAAATGCGCGATAACCAATTTCGAGGATACACGGTTATAGACCTTCTTAAGGACGAGGATTTTCTGCGTTGGCAGCTTCTAAAGAGCGAAGAGGATGCCCTTTTCTGGAAGAATGTTATCAATCGGCATCCGGATTTAGCGCCTATCATAGAGGAAGCCATCTCGCTGTATAAAACCAGTGTTCGATTTAACAATTTTAGCATGACACCGGCTGAAATTTCTGAACGTAGAGAACAGCTACAGTATGTGATTGGCCAAAAGAAAAAGAAAAATGCAAGGTATGTCATGTTGCGAGCGATTGCCGTTGCTGCTTGTATTATGGTGGCTATATTGCCTTTTTTGTGGAAAAAAAGTGAAGATGTTCAGCAGAAGGATATTACAACGTTTGCCCAAGCATTACCGGAAGTGGATTTTAATGACACCGATACCCGGTTGGTTCTAGGGGAGGATCAGGTTGTTACATTGCACAATACAGAATCGTCTGTTCAATATGGCGTCGATGATATCGTGGCGGATGATAATATCATTCTTCAAAAGGAAGTGACGACTTCTTATAATCAATTAATCACACCCCATGGCAAGCGTTCGACCATTATCTTCTCGGATGGTACAAAAGCATGGGTCAATGCGGGCACTAAGCTAGTTTATCCGAACCAATTCAGTAAAGAAAACCGAGAGATTTATGTCAATGGAGAAATCTATATTGAAGTTGTTGAAGACAAGAACCGTCCATTTATAGTCAAAACGAAGCGGATGGATATATCGGTGTTAGGGACGAAGTTCAATGTTTCTGCATACGAAGTCGATCACATAAACAATGTCGCATTACTATCGGGTTCCGTTAGTATTGCTTCCGCCATACATAAGAAGGATGTAGTATTGAAACCAAACCAATTGTATTCCAATACAGAAGGTACGCCGTCTATTAAGACGGTGGATGCGAGCATGTATGCATTATGGACGCAAGGGCTATACCGTTTTGAAAGCGAAGCCCTAGGCGATATCATTAAACGGTTGGAACGCTACTATGGTGTAAAAATCACATGTGATGATCAAGCTGCTCATCTAAAATGTTCTGGTAAACTGGATCTTAAAGACAATTTAGATATCTTGCTGACCGACTTGACCCGTGCATTACCGATCAATTATCTGAAAAATGCGGATGGCGATTATACCATTTATTAATAAACTAAAAACCTAATTCAAAAAGAAGTGTGTATGAGATAAATGTAAACCTACAAAACAAGAAACCGGACAACAGGCCAGTGTCATCCGGTTAAGAATTTAGTTATAGTTATAAACGTATAAACCATTACAAATGTATGATAATTTTGAGGAACTTAGCTCTTTTCGGCTAGGTATTAGAAGAACATGTCGAATTATGAAGTTGTTTGTTTTATGTTTTGCCTTGGGGATTGGTATATGCTACTCCAATGACAATTACTCTCAGACGGCAAGGGTATCCCTGCATCTAAAGAACAAAACTGTACAGCAGGTCCTTTCGGAAATAGAGAAAAAAACAGAGTATGTTTTTTTCTATCAGGACAATGTTCTTGATGGTAACCGAAAAGTAACGGTAAATACCGATGACCGGAAGGTAGCTGATGTTTTAGACGAAATCCTAACGCCTATAGGGAACACCTATTTTGTCTCCGATAGGCAGATTTATGTTGTGAAGCGGAGTGAATCCCGCACAGTTCCAACTATTGCGATAAAGCAACAGCGTCAGGTTAAAGGAAAAATAGTGAACGAAAGTGGCGAGCCAATTGTAGGTGCAAGTATTGTGGAAAAAGGGACAACAAATGGAACAACTACAGATGAGGAAGGATTATTTACGATAGAAGATTGTGACAACAATTCTATTTTACAGATATCTTTTATAGGTTATAAAACCCGGGATATACTAGTTGGTGATCTTGGTTTCATTGAAGTTAAACTTGAATCTGAAAGTATTTTGGATGAAGTTGTCGTGGTAGGAGCAGGAACGCAGAAGAAAGTGTCCGTGACAGGCGCAATCACATCGGTCAAGGGCTCGGTGTTGCGTGCGCCGTCTTCATCGTTGACAAACAACCTGGCAGGACAATTATCCGGTGTGGTCGCCATGACCAACAGCGGGGAGCCAGGGTCTACTTCACAGTTTTATATCCGGGGGATCAGCACCTTTGGTGGCCGTGCAACACCGTTGATTTTATTGGATGGTGTGGAGATATCCGCGGGGGATCTCAATAATATTCCTCCAGAGGCAATCGAAAGTTTTTCTATCCTCAAAGATGCGTCTGCAACCGCTATCTATGGCGCTCGTGGAGCAAACGGTGTAATGTTGGTAAATACCAAAAGCGGTATAGAAAATGAAAGAGCAAGGATAAACGTCTCTATTGAAAATTCCTTTCTCAAACCGGTTAATATCGTGGACTATGCAGATGGAGCAACATTTATGGAAACATACAATAATGCTTTGTTAAGCCGTAACCCATCCGCTCAATTACGTTATACGCCTGAACAAATTGAAAATACGCGCAACGGCGTAAACCCCTATGTATTTCCAGATGTGGATTGGAATGACTTGATGTTTAAAAGTCATACCCTAAGTCAACGCGGCAATATAAATGTACAAGGAGGTGGTTCGAAGGTCGTGTATTATATGAATATGCAGGTTAACCATGATGGTGGCTTGTTGGATATACCAGAAAAATATTCATTTGACAATAACTACAATCGCTGGTTGTATACTTTCCAAAATAATATTGGATACAAGGTGACTCCTAGCACAAAGCTTGATTTGCGAATGAATGCGCAGATCACAAATCAGAACTCCCCGAATATATCTGCAAATGATATTTTCTATCAGATATTTACCAATAACCCCGTATCATTTCCCGCGCTGTTTCCTGAAGAAGCTGATGACAGGCACCTCAAATTCGGAAGCGCAGTCATGTCGCCCGGTAGATTCTATACGAACCCTTATGCCAATATGTTGAATAGTTTTCGGGAAACGAATACTAATAAGTTAAATGTTTCCATGGCACTAGACCAGAAACTAAATTTTTTGACGGAAGGATTGTCGGTTACATCGTTGCTTAATTTCAATAATTATTCGAATACATTCTATTCCCGATCATTAGATCCTTTTTTGTACAGCGTAACCGGTGGAAGTTGGGATGAAGCGAATCCGGATCAGTTTGGTTTGAATCGATTGAAGGTAGGCGCGGAATATATCAGCCAATCTGATGTGACAAGAAATAGCGACAATACATTTTATTTCGATGCACGGCTTAACTACGACCGCAAGTTTGGGAAGCATGCCGTAACAGGTATGGCGATGTACATGATGCGTGAGTTCCGCTTAAATGTATTGCCTAATAGAAATCAGGGACTCTCTGGCCGGATGACCTACGACTATGATAATAGGTATTTGGCTGAGTTCAATTTCGGGTATAATGGAACGGAGCGTTTGGCAAAAAATCAACGGTTCGAATTTTTTCCGGCAATGTCTTTAGGATGGGTTGTCAGTAACGAAAATTTTTGGACACCGGCAGCAAAGTATGTTGATTATTTCAAGCTAAGAGGGTCGTATGGTTTGGTTGGAAGCGACGAAACCGGTCTCTATGCAGGAGCGCCGCATTTTCTCTACCTGAATGTGGTGGATATGTGGGGAGGCCCCAGTTTTAGTTCGGGATATACCGGAAATTACACCTTGCAAGGTCCGATCGTGAATACCTATGCAACATACAATCCTAGTTGGGAACGTTCTACGCAATTCGATATAGGTTTAGACATGCGCCTGCTGAATACCGTAAACGTAACTTTCGACTATTACCACAATAAGCGGGATCGAATTTTAATGAGACGGGCTTCTTTTCCGTCGATGCTGGGATATGCTAATGCGGTACCTTGGGCAAATATAGGGAAAGTGGAAAATAAGGGTATTGAACTTAGTGTGAATTGGCAAAAACAACTAAGTGAAGATCTTTCTGTGGATATCCGAGGGAATTATACCTACACCCGAAATAAATACGTATATGTAGACGAACCGGACTATCCATATACTTGGCAAACAAATACAGGGAAGCCATTGGGGCATACAAGAGGATATATAGCCGACGGCTTATTTAAAAACGAGGAAGATATCCTGGCACATGCAGATCAAAGTCTTTTCGGTAGCGTTGTTATGCCGGGAGATATAAAGTATCGGGATATTAATGGTGATGGCAGAATTACCTTCGAAGACCAGGTCATGTTGTCGTCTTACGGAAATATGCCTCGTATACAATATGGTTTAGGAGTAAGCATGGCCTATAAAAAATTGGATTTGAGCGTATTTTTTAATGGTTCTGCTAAGCGTCGGATCATGCTTTCTGATGTGAATCCTTTCTCTGCAAACGATAGTAACGACCGAAACCTGATGCAGTGGATTGCTGACAGTTATTGGATGGAAGGACAAGATAATACAGGTGTCACATATCCACGATTAGGGATACTCGGTACTCAAATAACCAACAATCTACAACCCAGTAGTTTTTGGATGCGTAAAGCCGATTTTATCCGTTTCAAGACCCTCGAAGTAGGTTATAGACTCCCCTATTGCCGCGTTTACTTTAGTGGTGATAACCTTGCCGTGTGGTCGCCGTTTGACTATTGGGATCCGGAGTTAGCATACAATACCTATCCGTTGCAACGGATATTAAATTTAGGCTTGCAGTTCAACTTTTAACATAAAATCAAAGCAATGAAGATGTTTTATAAGAAAAAACTATATACCGTAGCAGTCGCTCTGTTATCGCTGGCTTTTTTCGGCTCTTGTGATTATCTTGACGTGGTCCCACCTGAACAGCCGGATACCAAAGATATGATCATAGATGACCAGTCTGCTCTAAGAAATCTGTATGCTTGTTATGGTTATTTGCAGAATGGAAATGCGGACTTGAATTTTGCTAAGATCGTAGCAGATGAGGTTGTTTTTCCCCAAGAGTGGGGTTCGGACGCTTGGCGTCTCGCACAGTGGAATGCGGTTACACCCTCGTCTATTGATGGAAACACCAACTATCCGTGGGTAGTTTGGTATAACGGAATAGGCTATTGCAATCTTTTTCTGCGATTAATCGAGGAAAATAATCCGACACTTAACCCCAATAATAAAGCGCAATATATAGCCGAGGCAAAATTCTTAAAGGCTTATTATCATTTCCGTGCATTACAAACATATGGCCCTATACCAATTATTGATGATCTTTTGCGGACAAACATCCCGAAAGAGGAAGTTCCGGGCCGTTTTCACTTTGATTATTGCGTAGATTATATTGTGGGTTTATTGGACGAAGTAATGAATGTGCTGCCTGCACAATATGCAAATAATCAAGACTTTGGCAGGGCAACCTCTGTCATCGTCAAAGCCTTGAAAGCTCGGGTTTTGTTAACGGCTGCGTCTCCGCTTTGGAACGGGAACTTCCCACATAGAAGCTGGAGAAATGATAAATTTGAGACACCTGGATATGGAAAAGAGCTTGTCAGTCTACAATACGAAGAGCGTAAATGGGTACGGGCAAGAGAGGCATGCTTAGACGCTATACAGGCAGCAGAAGCTGACGGGGCGGCATTGTATGATGTATCGATATCCGAAACTTTGCGTCAAAACCAGGCTATACCGCTACCTCACATACCGGGACTAGATCCTAATACCGCAGAAGGGGAAGCTTTCCGGCAAAAGGTCATGATGCTCCGCTATATGAACACGGCCAGACCTGATGAAGGTAATCGGGAGACTATATGGGCAATGACCAGTGCATGGGCTGCTGATGAAGATATGCGCATGGCTTCGATGCCGCACTATGTCCTAACAAGTAATGAAAACCAAAATATAGGAGGTTGGAGTGGTCAGTCTCCCACCTTATACACGATGGAGAACTTCTATACCCGCAATGGGGTATTGCCGGAAGAAGATCCGACGTTTATTGATCGATCGGCGTGGTTACGATCTGCCGGACTATCCAATTCGGATATTGTCAATCTGAACGTCAATAGGGAACCTCGTTTTTATGCTTGGCTTTCTTTTGATGGAGATGAATATTCACCCGTGATTGCCAACCGGACTCCTTTATATATTGAAATGCGCAATCCATTAAGATCGGGATATGATGCTGCTATCTGGGGCACACGAAACTATTCGGTGACCGGCTTTCTCAATAAAAAGTGGGTACATCCCAATTTGAATTACACCGGAATCGGATGGGGGAACAACTTTGGAGCAACCACCTATCCTATTACGCTTATCCGTCTTGGCGAACTATATCTTAACTTGGCCGAATGTAATGCCCGCTTAGGTTCAAATACAACAGAAGCACTGGACTACCTGAATAGGATACGACGTCGGGCAGGAGTACCGGAGTGGACAGTGTCTTCGCTTGCACAATACAACAAATCATTGTTGAACGCGGTGCTGGAAGAGCGTTTCGTAGAATTATATCTGGAAGGTCATCGCTTTTTCGATATTCGACGGTATGCACAAGGAAGGCAATACTTGAATCCGGATAAGTTCGTAGGGTTGGATGCGGTACGGAGAGCACCTTCATTTAGTGTGTTCAATACACCAACGAAAATAAGCCAACCTTTCGGGTGGGAGGATCGTTTGTATTTAATGCCGATATCAAATAGCGAACTATACACCAATCCGCAAATGGTACAAGCACCGGGTTATTAATCTTAGAACTATTGGAAAATGAAAAGAATCATTTATATTATGTTATTTACGGGAATAGTCGCAATGTCTTTGCTCTCCTGCAACGATGATCTTGCGAACAGCATATTCCCCGAAAAATATATCAAAATCCACTCTTTGAAAGAGAGTGGAATTAAAGATTTCACGATGAATACCACGCAGCAGCAAGTGGTGGATTCTATCTTGATATTAAAAGGAGGCGGAAGCCCCCAGAGTGGCTCGAATATGGCGTTAAAAGTATTGTCAATAGAAGATGCTGCAACGATGGGTGGTTATGAGCCAGACAAAATTCGGATTATACCAAAGGATTCGTATGATGTCACAAGGGGGCAAAATATAATATTGGATGCGAACGAAGACCACAAATATGTGCCTATCACTTTCTATCCGGCAGCGATATACGAGGCTATGCAAGAAGAAGAGCAACAAGGTCTTGTTTGGGTGCTGCCTATAGCGCTAGAAAGTGCGTCAGATACTGTCAATAACACTAGAAACAGTTTATTAATGCGGTTTGAGGTGAATAGACCATTGGTAGAATGGGAGATAGTAGAAGATGCTAATGCTGAAATCGCGTTTCAGACGTTGGATGTTCCATTAAAACTTAGAATATCCCATAGCGAAGATAATGTGTTGGATTTTACGGCCGGGCTTGATATTGCTGAAAATGAAAATCTGGTCAATAGGTATAATGATTCATTGGGCACTAATTATGCGGTGCTCCCCAACGGGACATATAGTTTTGGAAACTTTAGTTTTAGTCCTGGCGATAAAGAGGCACAGACCAGTCTGCGACTAAGTAGAGCAGGATTGCAAACCGATAAAACGTATCTTTTACCGCTTAAACTGTCAGAGCTATCTGTAGAAAATATTGAGAAAAGTGGAAAAATAAAATACCTTATAGTAACGAATCCAAAATATGTGTATAGAGATGTCCAGCGTACCGATTGGAAAATTGTGTTTGCAAACAATCAACAACGGTGGAGAGAGCCTGATTTCTTCGCAAAATCATTAATTGACGGCAACATTGAGACCGCTTGGGCAACGAAGTGGGATGGTGCCATACCTACATGGGATGACTACGATTACGGTGCTATGGATTACTGGGGATATCATATGTTTTGGGAACGAAGAGACATACCGAATATCGTCATCGTCATAGATATGGGAAGGGAAGTAAATTTCGGTGCCGTAGGTGTTGGACAGGGTACGCTGGACATGGGTGACCGGGATTTAAAAAGCTGTGAATTCTATCTGAGCGATTCGTTCACATTTGTAGCTGACGGCGATTTGGAGAATTATAATAACGTCAATAAGAGTAATACCTGGAATCTTGCCATTACTTGTAACGATATTCCGAACGTCGGAGGAGGACCCTATTGGTATCATTTGCATGAATCCAACCAAGTATCTAATGTGCAGAAAGGGCGTTACCTAAAAATACGTCCGACAGCAAGTCATCGGGCTAACAATCTGGTGAGCTTTAGTGAGTTGTATGTAAAAGAACTTATCAGTATTGATGGTAATTCCGTACAATAATAGAACGTAGAAAAAGAAAAATGGAGGTATCTGAAAGGATTTCTTTTGGATGCTTCCATTACAAATGAATAAAAATGAAGAAATTATATTTTATCCCTGCGGTGTTGTGTCTGCTCCTCGCTTTTTGTTTTTGTAGTAATAAAGCAGGGGATTCTCCCAAGCCAGAACCTATTGAAATGGAACATTATCCTATTCCCATTGAACAGATACAGGGTCGGGATCCTTTTGTGTATGCAGATGAGGAGTCAAAAACGTACTATCTTACCTTCAGGAACAATCCACACTTTAAGATGTATAGCAGTAAGGATTTGAAGAACTGGAAAGACGAGGGGAACGTATTCACTGCCAATGCGGATTTCTGGGGTAAGCAAGACTTTTGGGCGCCCGACTTGTATCGATACGAGGACAAGTATTATATTTTCGCAACTTTCTCGGCACTGCCATCCGTTAATAGAGGCACGTCTATCTTAGTGGCCAACGAAGTGACAGGGCCATATAAACCATTGGTAAACCACGCCGTTACGCCTTCTGAATGGATGAGCTTGGATGGAAGTCTTTTTATCGATGACGAGGACAAGCCCTGGATTATCTTCTGTAAGGAATGGCTGCAGGCTATAGACGGAGAGATTTATGCCCAGCAGTTAACGGCAGACTTAAAAGAGACAGAGGGAGAACCTTTGCTGTTATTAAATGCCTCTGCAGCTCCTTGGACTAACCCTATTCAATCTGGTGATATAACAGGTTATGTAACGGATGCTCCTTTCCTCTACAAAACCGATGATGGCAAATTGCAAATGATATGGTCGAGTTTTGACAAAAACGGAAAATATGCCATTGGTATAGCCGAGTCTGAATCCGGAACATTAGCCGGGCCATGGAAACATCTATCAGAGCAACTGAATAACGATGATGGAGGACATGCTATGATTTTTACAGGGTTTGACGGCAATAAGTATATTTCTTACCACACGCCAAATGGCTATCCGGAGAAACCGAAAATTACCAGAATAAAAGAAGCGAACGGAACGATTGTTATTCTATAATTAAACAGAAAAAAATGAGAGAACTAAATAAAGTATTATCTATTATCCTTTTTTTACATTTAGTGTGTATCACCCTCGCTTCATGTCAGGGCAAGAAGAGTTTAGAGCCTGACGAGACTAATCCTCCCGGTACATCAGATGGTAATGGGGGCTATTTGTTTGCGCACATGACGAATGCGGCGTATGGACATTTGTTTTACTCTGTCTCACGTGATGGCTTGAAATGGGAAACGTTGAATAAGGGAAACGTGATCGTGTCAGATTATCGTGGACATCCAGATATTTGTCAGGGAGCTGATGGCAACTACTATATGATCGGCGTTCGGGGCGACAATGCACCATTACTCACGCTGTATTATTCGTCAGACCTCATCACCTGGAGCCGGAAGGATCTTGCAAGAAGTGTATTTGATGTCTCCCATCTGGGACAACAAAATGAAGGATATTATGTGGGAGCACCTAAGATGTTCTACGATGAGACCAGTAAGCAATATATCATCACTTGGCATGCGTCATTTCCGGGACTTAAAGACCAAGCTTGGTGGGAAGGAATGCGTACCTGTTATGTCCTGACATCGGATTTTGAGACATTTACCCCAGCTGAACGTTTGTTTAATTTTACAGGTGCCGATGAGAATATGGCTACTATTGACGCGATCATCAGAAAGGTGGACAATACCTATTACGCGATTATTAAAGATGAACGCTGGCCAGAAAAAAATCCAAACGGAAAAACGGTACGAGTCGCCACTTCACCTAATCTAATCGGACCATATAGTAACCCCGGACCACCGATTAGCCCTGCATGGCGTGAAGCGCCTATTATTGTTAAATCGATGGATGACAAAAGCTGGTTCTTGTACGTCGAAAACTATGGCGAACATCTATATGAGTTGTATAAAGCGAATTCGTTGACGGGAAGCATGTGGTCTAAGGTTGACTTTACGCCTCCTGTAGCCAGACATGGGTTTATCATCAAAGTCAATGAGAAGCAATATCAGGATATAGTGAAAGCTTATAAGTAAAATAAAGAGAATTCGTATATTTAAACAAACAATTCATGAAAAAGAAACTGTTAAAAAGTGTCGTATTATTAGGTATTGCCACGATTCTTTTTTCTTGTAGCACCGCAGAGCAGAAGCCCCGCGATCGTTGGACGGAGGAGCAATCCAACGAATGGTATAAACAATGGGGGTGGCTTCGCGGGGCAAACTTTCAACCTAGTACCGCTATCAATCAGCTGGAAATGTGGCAGGAAGAAACATTCGATCCTGAAACTATTGACAGAGAGCTTAGTTGGGCTGCCGGAATCGGGATGAACTGTATGCGGGTATATTTACACCACGCAGCTTGGGAAATTGATCAAGAAGGTTTTAAAGACCGTGTGAAGCAATATATGGACATTGCGGAGAAACATGATATTTCGACGATATTTGTTTTCTTTGACGACTGTTGGAACCCTACATATTCAGCAGGTAAACAGCCTGAACCCAAGCCGGGCATTCATAATTCGGGCTGGGCACAGGATCCGGGAGATTTATTGCATGAAAAGCCGGAATTGTTAAATACACTTGAAACGTACGTGAAAGATATATTGACGACGTTCAAAGACGAAAAACGGATAGTTTTCTGGGATCTGTATAATGAACCTGGAAATCGTGGGCATGGAAACCAAAGTATGCCATTGTTGGAAAAGGTATTTGAATGGGCTCGTGCGGTTAACCCAACACAGCCCTTAAGCGTTGGCGTCTGGGATAAGGCTTTAGTGGAATTGACAGCCTATTCATTGGAGCAATCGGATATCATCTCCTACCATAATTACAGTGGACCGGAAGATCATTTAGCAGCCATCGATTCGTTAAAGGGTTTCAACCGTCCGATGATCTGTACGGAGTACATGGCGAGAACTAATGGAAGTACGTTTGAAACGATTATGCCTATATTAAAAGAGCACAACATCGGGGCGATCAACTGGGGACTGGTTTCTGGCAAAACGAACACAATTTTTGCATGGGATACGCCCTTGCCCAATGAGAAAGAGCCTCCTATTTGGTTTCACGATGTGTTCCGAAAAGATGGAACTCCTTTTTCACAGAAAGAGGTAGACTTTATCAAAGAAATTACTCGGGGGAATTAGTTCCCCCGTTTTTGTACATTAAAAGAAATTGGAGATACTTGTCGGTTGCAAATACAAAATTAAGCGATAATAGTATCCCTAACCTCTACTTTAACCCAATATTTACTGTATTTCTCTGAGGCAGCTGTGTGTATAGGGTGTGTTTCATAGGTATTAATATCATCCATGTTTAGGAAGGTAACCAGCAGGTTATATTGAAATGAATTGTCTACAACGGGCCGTGGATTGGTGGGTGCCGGTTTTCCGTAATCTAACGATTGTACGCCCGGCACTTTACGGAGTTCTTCGAAAAAATTTAAGAAATCCTTTTCTTCGTCCTCGGAAAGACCGTCTTTTAACCAGAAATATACACTATGTAAAATGGTACCATTCTCGATTCCGTTAGCAGACCTTGCGCCTTCTTCCGGAGAGGCACAGGATGTAAGCAACGTACCGGTTAAACCTGCGGCAGTCACTGATTTTAAAAAGCTTCTTCTTTCCATAGTCATGATTTTTAATGAAGATACGGGTTTATATTTAAAAAAAATGCGCTGAGGAAGCCCCAGCGCATGAAAAGAAAATCTAAATAAAATGTTAGATTTATACGTCGTAGGTTGTGGAGGAAGTCTCCCCACCACGACCTGTCCAGTTGGTGTGGAAAAACTCGCCACGTGGCTTGTCGAGGCGCTCGTAGGTATGCGCACCGAAATAGTCTCGCTGTGCCTGCAACAGATTTGCCGGCAGACGCTCGCAGCGATAGCCATCGTAGTAGATCAACCCGGCACTGAGGCAAGGAACAGGAATACCGTTGGTAACCGCCGTTGCAACCACCCGACGCCAGCCATGCTGGGCTGTTTGAATTTTATCTTTAAAGAAATCATCTAGAATCAGGTTTTGCAATGCCGGATTTTTATCAAAGGCTTCTTTGATCTTGCTTAAGAAAGCAGAACGGATGATACATCCCTCGCGCCACATGAGCGCTATACTGCCGTAGTTCAGTTCCCAGCCAAATTCCTTGGCAGCCGCGGCCATCATTTGATATCCCTGTGCGTAGGAGATAACTTTAGCCGCATATAACGCGTCGCGTAGATCATTGATGAACGCTTGGCGGTCCCCATCGAAAGATGGCTTTGGCCCTTGTAACACCTTAGAAGCTGCTACGCGCTCATCTTTCAGCGCCGATAAACAACGCGCAAATACCGACTCGGCAATAAGCGTAAGCGGTATGCCCAGATCAAGCGCTACCGTTCCTGTCCATTTACCGGTACCCTTTTGTCCGGCGGTATCAAGAATCTTGTCCACTAGCGGTTCTCCGTCTTCATCCTTAAATGCTAAGATGTCACGGGTAATCTCAATCAGATAGCTATCCAGCTCACCTTCATTCCATTCCTTGAACACTTCATGCATCTCATCGGGTGTCATACCCAGCACATCTTTCATGATGTGATAAGTTTCGTTGATCAGCTGCATATCGCCATACTCGATGCCGTTATGCACCATTTTCACAAAATGTCCTGCGCCGCCGGAACCTACCCAGTCGCAGCAGGGAGAACCATCGACAACTTTTGCGGCAATCGACTGAAAAATTGGTTTTACAACAGGCCATGCTGCCGAAGAACCGCCTGGCATGATCGATGGACCCAATAATGCTCCTTCTTCACCACCCGATACACCGGTTCCGATGTAATACAGACCTTTGCTTTCTACGTATTTGGTTCGCCGCTCGGTATCCGGAAAATGGGAGTTTCCGCCGTCGATAATGATATCGCCTTCATCCAGATGTGGAATCAGCAGCTCAATGAAGTCATCAACAGGTTTACCCGCTTTTACCATTAACATCACCTTCCGCGGACTTTTTAATGACTGGATCAAATCTTCGATGGAAGTAGCTCCATAGATGTTTTTTCCCTTTGCGCGACCATTGACAAAATGTTCTACCTTGTCTACTGTACGGTTATAGGCAGACACATGAAAACCCTTGCTTTCCATGTTTAAAATAAGGTTTTCTCCCATAACGGCGATACCAATGACGCCTATATCTGATTTTTGTTGCATATCTGTTTTTAATTGACTTCCAAAGTTATACTTTACGTGTACAAGAACAAATAGTAAAATGATGAAATTTTCATAAACTAAGCAAAAAAAAGAACATAAACCTTATTTTAGCCCTATGGCAAAAAAGAAACCGACGATTTTGGTCGTCAATGACGATGGCATTACCGCCCCAGGTATCAAGGTGCTGTTAGAGGAAATGCAAAAAATAGGCAATGTCGTGGTGGTGGCTCCCGACAGCCCGCAATCAGGGATGGGGCATGCGATTACAATTGGCAAACCGCTCCGTTTAGATAAAATCGATTTGTATGAAGGTGTGGAAATGTATAAATGTTCCGGAACACCTGTGGATTGTGTCAAGCTTGCGGTAAATAAAATTTTTAAAGGCAAAAAGCCGGACCTATGCGTATCGGGTATCAACCACGGACTGAATTATTCTATCAACGTGCTGTATTCGGGCACGATGTCTGCCGCCGTTGAAGGAGCTATAGAAGATATTCCATCGATTGGGTACTCGTTGGATGACTTTTCCCATCACGCCGATTTTTCCCATTGCCGACCCTATGTAAGAGCTATAGCACAACAGGTGCTGGATCACGGATTGCAAAAAGCCACGTTATTGAATGTTAATTTCCCACATATCAGCAAGGAATTAAAAGGAATAAAAATCTGTAGACAGGCCACTGCTAAATGGTTTGAAGAATTTGATGAGCGCTTAGATCCATATAATAGAGAATATTTTTGGATGACGGGCAAATTTCAATTGCTGGACAGAGGAGAGGATACGGATGCTTATGCGCTAAGCAACGGGTACGTCTCTATTGTTCCTACCCAGTTTGATATGACTGCTCATCATACTATTACGGAATTAAATTCCTGGAGTTTTGATGTGAAAAAATGAAAAATAACTTCTGGATAGGTATGGCGATTGGGCTTATATGTCCTTTAACCGCCTACCTGCTAACAACGTATACGTCTTTTCCTGAACGGTTTTTTCCAACGAAACCCCTCATAGCATATGTTGTTGCTGCGGCTATCAACCTGTTACTGGTACGAATATTCTATAGAAAGACGATGCCACAGGAGAAGGCAGCAAGAGGCGTTATGCTCGTGACCTTTCTTGGAATGTTAGTATTTTTGTATTTTCATAAATTGAATATATAAAATGAAACTTACGCTAGGCTTTTCACCCTGTCCCAACGATACCTTTATTTTTGATGCGTTGATCCATCATAAAATCGATACCGGAGGACTGGAATTTGATGTACAATATCACGATGTAGAAACGTTGAATCAAAAAGCTTTTCAAGGAGAATTAGATATCACCAAGTTAAGTTACCACGCTTTCGCATATGCCGTAAACGACTACGAGTTGCTAGATGCCGGGAGCGCATTAGGTTCCGGAGTAGGACCGTTGCTCATCGCGGAAGACCCTCAGCTTGCAGCCCGTTTACGAGAGGTGTTAGAAAAGGGGACAGCGTGGAGTCCGCACCAAAGTAATTTGAAAATTGGTATTCCCGGAAAATACACCACTGCCAATTTCTTATTAGGTTTGGCTTTCCCCGCCTTGCAGAATAAAGTGGAATTGGTTTTCTCCGATATCGAGCAGTCACTATTAAACGGCGCGATTGATTTAGGGTTGATCATTCATGAAAACAGATTTACCTATCAGGCGAAGGGATTACATAAGGTCGTGGATTTAGGTGATTTTTGGGAACAAACAACCAATAGTCCGATACCTTTGGGAGGAATTGTAGTGAAACGTGATTTGGACGAGGAGCTCAAGCTTAAAATCAACCTATTGGTTCGCGAAAGTGTGCAATTTGCCTTTGAAAACCCAAAATCGGGGTTGGATTATATCCGTTCGCATGCGCAGGAAATGGAAGAAGAAGTGATGTATAAGCATATTGAGCTATATGTCAATAAATATTCGGAGCATTTGGGCGATGAAGGACGCAGAGCGATTCAGCAGCTATTCGATAAAGCGCAGGGGCTAAAACTGATACCGATTTCGGATAAAAAGCTTTTCCTAACACCTTAAAACCAGCGTACCGAAATTTCCATTTCGTTACAAAAAAATAAACTGGAATCCTGTTAGTTATCATCTGTAATAATTAAATTTGCCGGGTTAGTGTCAAAATGTCTGTAAATAGTGTGTTGGAGTCATTATTGCACAACGATATACGGAGATAAAATATTATGTTAAAATTTTTAAGTAAACTATTTGGCAGCAAGTCAGAGCGAGATATCAAATCCATACAGCCCATTGTAGATAAGATCAAAGAGGAGTACGAGAAGTTATCGTCGTTAAGCCATGACGAATTACGGGCGAAAACAGCCGATTTTAAAAGCCGAATCAAAGCATATTTAGCCGATATTGACGATGAAATCGCGTCTCTTAAAGCGGAAGCTGATAAGGATGATGTCGATATGGGCAAAAAGACAGAACTTTATGAGAAGGTGGACAAGCTATCCAAGGATAGAGATAAGAAGTTGGAAGAAGTACTGTTGGAAATCCTACCCGAAGCTTTTGCTGTTGTGAAAGATACTGCTCGTCGGTTTACAGAAAATAAAGAAATTGAGGTTACAGCAAGCGACTTTGACCGTGATCTGGCGGCGCGTAAACCCAACGTGGTGGTTGACGGTGATAAAGCAGTATGGAAAAACTCGTGGATAGCAGCTGGTACGGAAGTGACCTGGAACATGGTGCATTATGATGTGCAGCTTATCGGTGGTGTCGTTTTGCATCAGGGTAAGATTGCCGAGATGTCCACCGGTGAGGGTAAAACCTTAGTGGGTACACTGCCGACTTACCTAAACGCATTATCCGGACAGGGTGTGCATATTGTAACAGTGAATGATTACCTGGCACGTCGTGACTCCGAATGGAACGGACCATTATTTGAATTTCATGGATTAAGTGTCGATTGTATTGACAAGCACCAACCTAACTCACCTCAGCGTAGAAAAGCATATCTGTCGGATATTGTATACGGAACAAATAACGAATTTGGTTTCGACTATTTGCGCGACAATATGACACAGACACCAGATTCTATGGTGCAGCGCAAGCTACATTTCGCGATGATTGATGAGGTGGACTCCGTTTTGATTGACGATGCACGGACTCCATTGATTATCTCCGGTCCGATCCCTCGTGGTGATCAGCATGAGTTTTATCAACTGAAGCCACGGATTGAGCGATTAGTAAATGCACAAAAGGCGTATGTAAATACCGTTTTTAACGAAGCGAAAAAAGCCATTGCCAACGGTGATGCTGATGTAGAAGGTGGCGGGATGGCATTATTGCGCGCTTATCGTGGTTTGCCGAAAAACAAGGCCTTAATTAAGTATCTATCTGAAGGAAACCACAGACAATTGTTGCAGAAGGTAGAAAACTACTATATGGCAGAGCAAAGCCGCAACATGCCTAAAGTGGATGCGGAGTTATTCTTCGTGATTGATGAAAAAAATAATCAAGTAGAACTCAGTGAAAAAGGTATCGAATTGATTACTGCTTCGGGTGAAGACCCTAACTTCTTCATTATGCCTGACGTGGGATCGGAAATAGCCGATATCGAAAAATCAGATCTATCTTTAGAAGAAAAAGCGCAGAAAAAAGAAGAATTATTGCGGGATTACTCTATTAAATCAGAGCGTATCCACTCTATAAACCAATTGCTTAAAGCTTATACCTTGTTCGAAATCGATGATCAGTATATCGTAGATGAAGGTAAAGTGAAGATTGTGGATGAACAAACAGGCCGTATAATGGAAGGACGCCGTTATTCCGATGGTTTGCACCAGGCAATCGAGGCAAAAGAAAATGTAAAAGTAGAAGATGCGACGCAAACGTACGCAACGATTACTTTACAGAACTACTTCCGTATGTACCATAAACTTGCTGGGATGACTGGTACGGCATCCACAGAAGCAGGAGAGCTTTGGCAGATTTATAAACTGGATGTGGTTGAGATCCCGACAAACAGACCTATTCAACGGGATGACCGTCAGGATTTAATTTACCGCACAGCCAGAGAAAAATATAATGCGGTGGCACAGGAAATTCAAGTCTTAACCGAGGCAGGCAGACCGGTATTGGTCGGTACAACATCTGTGGAAATTTCCGAATTGCTTAGCCGGATGTTGAAATTGCGTGGTATCAAACACAATGTATTGAATGCGAAACTACACCAAAAGGAGGCTGACATTGTTGCGGAAGCTGGACGCCCGGGTCAAGTGACAATCGCTACGAATATGGCGGGTCGGGGTACGGATATTAAATTAACGGAAGAAGTTATCAAAGCCGGAGGTTTAGCGATTATTGGTACAGAACGGCATGAATCACGTCGCGTAGACCGTCAGTTACGTGGTCGTGCGGGCCGTCAAGGAGACCCCGGTTCTTCACAATTCTTTGTGTCTTTGGAAGATAATTTGATGCGGTTATTCGCTTCTGAGCGTATTTCCAACATCATGGTGAAAATGGGCGTGGAAGAAGGGGAAGTGATGCAACACAGTATGTTGACGAAATCTATTGAAAGAGCGCAGCGTAAAGTGGAGGAAAACAACTTTGGTATTCGTAAGCGGTTGTTGGAATACGACGACGTAATGAACTCCCAGCGTACCGTAATCTATTCGAAACGTAAGAACGCTTTGTTTGGTGAACGTCTGGATGTCGATTTGAATAATACCATTTATGATGTGGTAGAAGATATCGTTTCCGAAGCGAAAGAGGGCGGAACCTATGAAGAATTCCAAATCGAAGTTATCCGCTTGTTTGCCCTAAATCCCGAAATTACGGAAGAAGAGTTTGCGCAAAGTGGCGTAGCTACGCTGACTGATAAACTATTCCAACAGGTTATCACGCATTATCAAAATAAAGGACAGCAAATCGCGGAGCAAACGCTTCCTGTATTAACAAACGTTTTGGCAGAACGTGGAGGAATGATAGAAAATGTCGTTATACCGTTTACCGATGGTATTCGTGGCATACAAGTTGCGACAAATTTGCAGAAGGCAGTAGAGTCTAATGGAAAAGAAGTTTTCAGATCTTTTGAAAAAGGAATTGTTTTAGCGTTGATTGACGAAGCTTGGAAAGAGCATTTACGTGAAATGGATGACTTAAAGCAATCTGTACAAAATGCTGTTTACGAGCAAAAGGATCCTATTATTATTTACAAAATGGAGGCCTACAACCTATTCAAGAGCATGCTTGCTTCGATGAATAAAGAGATTGTAAGCTTCTTATTTAAAGGAGAAATTCCAGGCCAGCAACAAGAACCGCAAAATGTGCGGGAAGCGCGCCCGGTACAGCCGCAGCCAGCGCAGGTTAAAGCAACTAAAGCAGAACTGGTATCGCCGACAGGGGTTTCTGAAGAAGATAAAGATACGCGTGAGCAGCAGGTAACACAACCTATACGCAAAACGCAAACTGTAGGTAGAAATGACGAATGTCCTTGTGGCTCGGGCAAAAAATATAAAAACTGTCACGGAAAAAACAGTTAAAAAATTTCACGGAAGATGTTATATAAAGGATTGATATTTGGTTTCATACTCATTGGATTAGCACAAATTAGTAAGGCACAATCGGGAATCGTTGAAGTGGAAAAGGATTCTTTGATTAACCTGTTGCAGGAATTCAGAGCAGAAAACGGTATCAATCCGACTACCGCCCGTATGATCAGCTTGGGATCAAAAGTAGTCGATAAAAAAAGTGGTAAGCGGGTAAAAGTACGTGGGTTTCGTGTACAGATATTTTCTGGATCGAGCCGAAGTGATGCTTATGCCGTACAATCTAGGTTTCAGACGTCTTATAAAGACATAGGAAGTTATGTAACCTATGACGAGCCAAATTACAGAGTCAAGGTCGGCGATTTTAGAAGTCGATCCGAAGCGACAAATTTTATGCGGGAGCTACGTTCCCAGTATAGTAATGTTTTCGTCTTCACCGAAGACGTTTGGGCGTACGAATAAGGAGAAAAATCATGTCTATGTTGAAAGAAAAGATAAAACAGCTTGCCGAAGACTTCTTTGAAGAAACGGTGGGGTTTAGACGCCATTTGCACCAACATCCTGAATTATCATTTGAAGAATACGAGACATCTGCTTTTGTCAAACAGCAACTGGAGCGCTTAGGCATACCTTATGAGGATATGGCAAATACAGGAGTGGTCGGGCTGATTCATGGAGAGAAGACTTCGACACAGGTATTGGCTCTTCGTGCGGATATGGATGCCCTCCCTATACAGGAGGTGGAAGGGCGTAGTTATGGTTCACAGAATTTTGGCGTTATGCACGCTTGTGGGCACGACGTGCATACCTCTTCATTACTAGGTGTTGCGTCTATATTGCAATCTTTAAAAAGCGAGTTTGGAGGTATCATAAAACTTATTTTTCAACCCGGGGAAGAGCGTCTACCCGGCGGAGCGTCCATTATGATTAAAGAAGGTGTGCTGGAAAACCCCAAGCCTACAGGTATTATAGGGCAGCATGTGATGCCCTTTATCGAAACAGGCAAAGTGGGCTTTCGCGCCGGAAAATACATGGCATCTTGTGATGAACTTTTCATGACCGTAAAGGGTAGGGGCGGACATGGTGCACACCCACATCAAAATATAGATCCAATCGCCATTACGGCGCAAATTATTACCGCTCTTCAACAGGTAGTCAGCCGGAATGCGGATCCAAGGGTACCGACGGTTTTGTCTTGGGGCAAGATTGTGGGTAATGGCGCAACCAACGTTATTCCTGATGAGGTATATTTGGAGGGAACGTTCCGTACGTTTGACGAAGAATGGCGGGCGGAAGCCCATGAGCGTATGGTCAAGATGGCAACAGGCATTGCGGATAGTATGGGTGCAACTTGTGATTTCGAAGTTCGAAAAGGATACCCTTTCCTAATTAACGAGGAGAAATTAACAACGTCGTCCCGCGCTTTTGCTGTGGAATACCTCGGCGAAGAAAACGTCGTTGAATTGGATATATGGCCGGCTGCCGAAGATTTCTCTTATTATTCGCAAGAAACCAACGCCTGTTTTTATCGATTAGGAACCGGAAACAAAGCGGCTGGAATTTCATCAGCTGTGCATACGCCAACCTTTGATATTGATGAAAATGCACTGAAAGTGAGTATAGGGTTGATGTCGTATATTACGTTGCGACAACTTGGCGAGAAATAAAAATGTCCTCACATCATATTATTAGGGAAAATCAAGAACCAGCGTTGATCGTGGCATCTTATGAAGCGCTCGATGAAGAATACATAGGGCAACTTCTGGAGTGGAGTCCTACGGTAATAGCTAACGATGATACCGTAGATTTCTTCTTAGCCGCAGACATCAAAGTGGATGTAGTATTCAGCACGAAAGAAAGAGCATACCAACAAGAGCAGGTCAGAAATTTTCCGATAAAAAAGGGATTTATAGCAGATGCCCTGGATTACCTTATTCAGCACAACCACAAAGCTGTTAATATTGTTTGCGATATGTCGGATGACATATTAGCATCCTATAGTGGGTTAATAAATATCGTAGTCTTGTCTCACGGTATACGATATGTATATATTCTTCATCGTTACGAGAAATGGAAGGAAGCGGGTGCTCGTATTTTCGTTCCAGAAAATCTCCTCAAATCATTGGTTGGCATTAAGCATATAAATCGGAATGAATTTATAACAGAACAGGACGGTTTTATCTATCTGGAATTTAATTCGGATGAATATGTTTGTATAGGCGAAGAAATTTAAAATGTACACTATTCGAAGAGTAAGCAAGGAAGAAGCTGCGGTAATCCATCATTTAGGGACGGAAGTATACCATACGACGTATACAGCTATTTTAAGTCGCGATCAAATAGATTTCATGTTGCGTAAAAATTATAGACCTGAAGCCATTCAACAATCTATGTTAAATGGGCAAGATTTTTATCTTATTTTTCAACAAGAGACACAGCCGTTGGGTTTTATTGCTCTTCAAAAGAAAAGTGAAGATATTTTGCGAATAGAAAAACTATACCTTTTGGCAAACAACCAAGGACTGGGGTTAGGTAAACAGTTAATTGATTTCGCGGTAGATCAAGCAGAAGAACGAGGTTTTTCAGTCGTTGAACTCAATGTAAACAGGGGTAACAAGGCATATTACT
Organism: Sphingobacterium chuzhouense; assembly: GCF_014692525.1. Classification (GTDB taxonomy): domain Bacteria; phylum Bacteroidota; class Bacteroidia; order Sphingobacteriales; family Sphingobacteriaceae; genus Sphingobacterium; species Sphingobacterium chuzhouense. Next base: position 1,457,963 of record NZ_JACNYL010000001.1, on the reverse strand, counting down.
TCTATCTCAAACAAGGGTTTCAAGTTATAGAGGAAGTGGATATACCTTATTATGGTTACGTCCTAGATGATTATGTCATGCAGAAACTAGTCCGTTAACTTCTCCACACGTGACGGCGTTTGTTCTCCGGTGATGATCCCAACTACACCTTTAGCAATGGCTTCGATACTGGATTTTATATTTCGGATATCTAATGTCGAAAGCTCATCCTTTACCGTGTGGTAATATTCATCTTTATCAATTTGCGAAGTAGAAAAGGTATGTGCCGGAACTCCCAAAGCGGCTAATACCGCATTATCACTCCGATAAAAGAGGTTTTGCTGGGGATAAGGATCTGGATGAAAGGTAAAAGCCGTTCCTTTTAGGTTTTCTTGCATCAGTTCTGCGAGATTGGAATGATGGTATCCTGTTACATATAGGGTATTCGGACCGAACTTTGAATCCTTGCCGATCATTTCGATATTGATCATGGCAACCACTTTATCAGCATCGATATTATTAGAGAAATATTTAGAACCAAACATACCGATCTCTTCGGCAGTAAAAGCAACAAAAATCAAGGTACGCTCGTTAATATCTTCCTTTTTGAAGTGTTTGGCCAATGCAATCATGGCAGTCGTGCCGGAAGCATCGTCATCTGCCCCATTGGCGATGGAATCTTTTCCTACTGGGTCGAGGATACCGATGTGGTCGTAATGTGCGGAGAAAACTACAAATTCGTTTGCTTTAGATTTTCCGGGAATAACAGCCGCAACATTAAACAATGGGAAATCCTCGTGTATGGTGCTAGCGTCTACTTGAAAACTTTTTATATTCTTTTTTTTGATGGCAAACACTTTACTTGGACCATCGGCTGCACTTGCTTGTTTTGGAATGACGTTTTCACGTGAAAATATTTTTTTGAAACGTGCCAGCATAGGTGCAAAGGATGGATCTACCCAAACGATGTTGTGGTTGGCATTATTCCGCACGATGTCACGGAAGCGCTCAGAGAAATCGTCTCCTGCGCGGATTTCCATGACTTCTATTTCCGAATCTTGATTCCAAGAGAGGTTGGGGTTGCTGTTCAATATGATAAATTCGTCTACATTTAATGCTTTTCCGTTGATCTTGATGGATTCGTTTTCCGTAAAAACCTTCGTAACCTCAAATGTTTGGCGGTAATTATCTTCGACATACGGCTGCAGACGCGCTTGCCGGAATTCTTCTGCAATAAAATCTGCCGCGCGTGCAATATCGGGGCTTAATGCTGCTCTTCCTCGCATATCGTCGGCAGCCAGCGTGGAGATAATACGTTCCACATCCGTTGTTTCCACGACTTGCGCCGTTACAAACGTGCACACCGCAAGTTGTAGAAAAAGAGGAAAAGACCATCGTAAAAGGTTTTCTTTCATAGTATAACATTAATGTAATTGGGTATAAAATTTGCGCTGTATTAAGGATAGATTCCAATTACGTGTTTCTAAAATAGTATATTTCCTCTAATTAAATAGCATTATATGGCAAAGGAGAGCTAAAGCACATGCATTTTTATATTATGTGCAATTAAATTGCATATAAAAATGAAATTATTTAGGTTTGATAAAAGTAAAAAAATATGAAAGAAGTTACAGTTCAGGAACTGAAAGAAATGATCGATCGCAATGAGGATTTTCAACTTATTGACGTACGTGAGCCGTTTGAATATGAAGTTTCAAATTTAAATGGTTTAAACATCCCACTAGCAGGGATTGTAATTGAGTCGGACAAGGTCTCGAAAGATAAGCCGGTTATTATTCAATGCCGTAGCGGGAAACGTAGTGCGCAGGCGGTTATGTTACTAGAACAACAAGGGTTCGATAATTTGGCTAACTTGACAGGTGGTATCTTGGCATGGAAAGAAGAAATTGATCCGGAAATGGATGTTTATTAGCGTTCATATTGATAAAGTGTAAAAGGAGACATTTGTTTCCTTTTTCTTTTTCAAAAAAAGTTCTCGCTTTTTAAACAAAACTCTTAGCAGACATTGCTGTTTTTTATGTAAAGGAAAACAAAAAGCATATTTCAACAAAAAAAACATAAATATTTGTTGCTACGTGTATTTTGTGCTTAACTCGATTAAAGTTTGTTAATTTTAATGCGTAAAGCAAAACCAACATAAATATATAAAAAGCAATGTTATGGGGATGACAAATACAGCAAACAACAGTTTCTTTGAAAGTGTTCAGCGGAATTTTGATAAAGCCGCTCAATTTACACGATTTGATCAGGGTATTCTTGCCCAAATTAAAGCTTGTAATTCTATACTTCGGGTAAAATTTCCTGTTAAGATTGGTGACAGTATTGAAGTCATCGAAGCCTATCGGGTACAGCATTCGCATCATAAACTTCCATGTAAAGGGGGCATTCGGTTCAGTATGGAGGTAGACCAGGAAGAGGTAATGGCTTTGGCGGCTTTAATGACGTATAAATGCGCTATTGTAAACGTTCCTTTTGGTGGAGGAAAGGGAGGGATAAAGATAGATTCACGTAAATATTCCGCTTTTGAGTTAGAAAAGATAACCCGTCGTTATACATCGGAGCTGTGTAAGAAAAACTTCATCGGGCCGGGTATCGATGTGCCAGCACCGGATTATGGTACTGGGGCCCGTGAAATGAGCTGGATTGTAGATACCTATTCTTCACTTAATCCTAATAATATCGATGCACAAGCTTGTGTGACTGGAAAGCCCGTTTCACAAGGAGGTGTGCGCGGGCGGACCGAGGCTACAGGCTTAGGTGTATTCTTTGGTGTTCGTGAGGCATGCTCCTTCCAAGATGATATGGAGAAGCTGGGACTTACTACGGGTATTGCTGGTAAACGTGTTATTGTGCAAGGGTTAGGAAATGTGGGCTACCATGCTGCAAAGTACTTTCAAGAGGCAGGTGCCAAACTCGTGGGCTTAATCGAATATAATGGGGCAATTTACGATGAAAATGGATTGGATGTTGACCAAGTACAAGCCCATCGACAAACAACAGGAGGCATTCTTAATTATCCCGGGGCCATTAATTTTTCAAACCCTGCAGAAGGATTGGAGCAAGCTTGTGACATCCTTATTCCGGCAGCTTTAGAAAGCGTTATCCATAAAGATAATGCCGATCGGATACAGGCAAAAATCGTTGGAGAGGCGGCCAATGGACCGTTGACCTCAGAGGCGGATGTCATTTTAAACAATAAGGGAATTTTGGTAATTCCGGATATTTATCTAAATGCAGGAGGTGTTACCGTATCCTATTTTGAATGGTTGAAAAATTTAAGCCATGTGCGTTACGGGCGTTTGGAAAAGCGTTTCGAAGAAAATATGTATAATGAGCTGATTGACATTATCGAATCTACCACAGGTAAGCGTGTGTCTGATTTGGAGCGTAAAACAATTTTGCGTGGACCGGATGAAATTGATTTGGTCCATTCCGGACTGGAAGATACGATGATAGGTTCATATCGTGAGATTCGTGATATTTATAAAAACAGAGAGGGGGTAGAGGATTTGCGGACGGCCGCTTTCATCTGTGCTATCGATAAGATCGGAGTGGCTTATGAAGAGTTGGGAATTTTCCCATAATCAAAGATTCTGTATTTTTGTTGGATGAAGAACCTCATCCAACAAACCCAGCAAGCATTTTATTTTAGCCTAGGGTTTTACATCCTGGCGTTTATATTGTGGGTATTAAACTTTTCTTTAGCTTACATCTTGATAAGCATGGCGTTGCTGCTGTCCTTGGTGTGGATACTTTTGGTTTTACGGGAAATTATGCTCTCGGTAAAGTTGACCAATACAGAGCGGATATTGTTAATTATTTTTATCATCTTTGGTAACATCATAGCCGGGATAGCTTATTTTTTCTTTATGCGCGAAAAGGTCATAGGAAAACCCATTAAAAAATAAATATGACGAAGTATTTTATCTTAAATATAGTTTTGAATCTCGCCATTGCATTTTTGGTATACAGTGGCATCATGTCTTTCCAGACGGGAAATCACCTTTTTTTATTTATATCCATAGCCTTATTGGTCGTATTGATATACTTCAAGCTGGTTTTGTTGAAGGTCGTTAAAAGAAGTGTACGGGAGGGAAAACAGCAGCCGAAAAGAAAAAAATAGAGACGCAGCACGCGTCTCTATACTTAATATAATATTCTTATTTAACAAAAGGAGGCTTTTTAACGACGGCTTTTACTGATTGATTTCGGATCGATATATATATTTCTGTTCCTTCTTTAGCAAAGGCTTTGTCTACATAGCCCAGGCCAATTGATTTCTTCAGTGTTGGGGACTGTGTACCGGAAGTTACGCGGCCGATTTTATTACCTTCTGTATCGACAATTTCATAGTCATGACGCGGAATACCACGCTCAAGCATTTCAAATCCTACCAATTTCTGAGAAACGCCATTTTCTTTTTCAGCCTTTAAGTTCTCACTGTTCACAAAATCGCTGGTAAATTTTGTTACCCAACCTAGACCTGCGGAGAATGGGGAAGTATTCTCATCAATATCGTTTCCGTATAAGCAAAAACCCATTTCTAAACGTAATGTATCGCGTGCGCCAAGGCCGATAGGTTTAATGCCGTATGCTGCGCCCACTTCAAATATAGCGTCCCATACTTTCTTAGCGTCTTCATTAGCCACGTAGATTTCAAACCCGCCGGCACCAGTATAGCCCGTAGCGGACACTAATACGTTGTCTACACCCGCGAATGAACCTTTTTTAAAAGTATAATATTCCATCTCTGCCAACTCAATATCAGTTAGAGATTGTAAGGCTTCGGCTGATTTCGGACCTTGGACTGCAAATAATGATGTTTTATCCGAAATATCCTTCATTTCTACACCATACGTATTATATTTACTGATCCAGTTCCAGTCTTTCTCTATATTCGACGCGTTCACGACTAATAAATAAGTCTGTTCATCAATGCGATAGGTTAGAAAATCGTCTACAATACCCCCTGTCTCGTTTGGTATATACGCGTACTGTATCTTACCATCGTACAATTTAGAAACGTCATTTGATGATATTTTTTGGATCAAGTCCATCGCCTTTTCACCTTTTAGGATAAATTCGCCCATGTGGCTCACATCAAAGACACCCACAGCAGTACGAACAGTTTCATGCTCGTCGTTGATTCCTGAATATTGAACGGGCATATTGAACCCCGCAAAAGGTACCATTTTAGCACCAAGCGCTATATGATGCTCGGCTAACGCAACGTTTTTAATCATGATCATCTAAATTTTTTCAAAAATAGGCAAAAAAAGACCATTTACCGTCTGGATATTCGGCTATTTTCAATTCACGCGAACGATTTACTCTATTTCCTTATATTTATAAATCCAAAATTTGCCGTACACGGCTAAATTCCGAAAGTGTAGGTGCTTCAATATTAATTTCTTGCTGGGTTCTCGGGTGTTTAAAGGATAATTTTTGTGCATGGAGCATCATGGTGTCCATAGAAAACTGCTCTTTCCAAAGCTTATTTTGCTTATTGCAGCCATGAGGTCTATCACCTAAAATAGGGTGGAAAATATGGGCGAGGTGCTTACGGATTTGGTGCATCCGACCCGTCTCTGGCCTAACTTCCAATAATGAGTAGCGAGAAGTGGCGTGTTTACCAAAAGGAAGATCAATCTCCGCTCGGGATAATGTCCGGTAGTGTGTAATCGCATCTTGTAAGGAATTGTTTTCCTTACGAAGGGGGTAATCAATTGTTCCTTGGTCATCAGTGTAACCTCGTACAATTGCCCAATATATTTTCGCTATATTTTTGTTAGCAAAGAGTTGTTGTGTGAGCGAGTCCATTTCCTTGTTTCGTGCGAAGAGCAGGATACCACCGGTCTTGCGATCTAAACGATGGGCAGGGTATACAGCTTGCTGTATCTGATCTCGGAGAAGTTGTAAAGCAAATTTGGAGGTATCCGCAGCAATAGACGATCGATGTACTAATAATCCATGTGGTTTATTAATAGCGATTAAATCTTCATCTTCATATAGAATGTCCAGCATTTATAGTCCCTCTTTTATCATCTTGACTATCTCGGCTGCTTTTTCGTCTATTTTAGGACTAAGCCAGATTGTGCCGAATGCTCCTCCACCGATCGTGTTTTCTTGGTGGCCTACACGTATTTTCGTAACGGAAAAAAGATAGTAGTTTTCGACCTTTACATGGTTTTGCATGAATTGATCGATTAACGTATTTCCAAAAAGCTGAATACCAAAATCTACCATTTGTTCATTTTGCTTTCCAGCTTGTTGTTTAAGAAGCACTATGGCTTTTTCCCTTACTATCTTTTCGTGTTGCTCTTGTTTGGGGTTACTGAAGAAAGCGATAAGCATGAGTACAATCATACTTAGAGCGAATATTCTTGTTTTGCTCATATTGGATACAAAAATAGGGATTAGCCCGTAAAAATTTCCATTATCCACTTACCAAAGAGCCATAGAAGATAAAAAAGTATGATGCATAGTAAAAGCAAAATGAGAAAAAGCGCCGTCAATATTCCTTTGGCGCTTCCCTCGTGTTTACCTTCATTATAGTGCTCCTTTAATATTTTAACGTTTCGTTGATTGGCTTTAAAAAAGAAATCGACGATATTTCCTAGAATAGGGATAGAGCCTAAAATAGCATCGAATATACTATTTAACAACATTTTGGTTGCTGCTTTAGAACTTACTCCGTTTCGAAACATAACTAGAACTAACAAAACGGATGTTGCAAATGTGATGGTTTGCCCAAGAACAGGAAAGAAGTTTAATAGAGGGTCAAGTCCGAAACGGAAACCGGCGACTTTGAACTTGCTATCTAATAGGGTGGAGACGCGCTCCACCCATCTTAGCTCTCGTATTCTTTTTTCTGTTTCAAAAGAAAGATTGTTTTTCATGCTGGGATATAAAACATTCCTGCTTACGCATTGTATTCACTATCCTTAACCTTAAATGCCGCCTATTTTTTTGTTGAGTATGTAGAAATTTCTTTTTTGTACTATCCAATAAGGATTCAAAAAAAAACAGCGGCGAGGTTTTATGGACAAGTGTTTGTTTTGGTGTCCATGAGCTCGCTTCGCTCGGTTTTGGTTCTTTTTTTACGGGAAAAAAAGAACTATAATAACTCGAAGATCCCATCGATGTTACAGGTGAGCTTAATGGGGCGCACGTTGATGTCGAGGTTTCCACCATCTGCCGAAGCAGCATCTCCTACTTCTGCTTTTGCAGACATGGCATACATACGCGGAGTCGGCAAAATGTCGTTCCAGCCAAATGAGCTATTGTCATTGATGGCGAGCACCTTTCCTATTTTGTCTCCGGTTGCAGTAGCGATGATCTCTGCATTAGTACGCGCATCCTGTACCGCTGCTACTTTCAACTCTTTCTCAATTTGACGCTTTTGAGAGTGATCGTAACCGTTTATAGAAGTACTTTGTATACCTTTAGGATCCACTTGATCCAACATATTGTTCAATCCGTTTAGATTGGAAACTTTGATCCGATATTGTTTTGCTTGTAGTAGCTGTTTGTTTTCTTTTTTCTTTGAACTGTCGTAATTATAGCTATAGATATTTTGGATGTTGAAGTCCTCTTTTTTAACGCCAATAGCCAATGCGGCATCATAGAGTTGCTTTTCCAATGTTTCGATATTGACTTTATTTTTGGTATTTCCATCGACAAAGTATTCCCTTAATGAAATGGAAATATAAACAATATCAGGAGTTACTTCTTTTTCAGCATAACCTCTAGTAGAGACTCTTCTGCTGGATTCAAAATTATTCGTTTGTGCATTGGACATAGATACCATACAGATTGCTAAAATTAAACCGATTATATTTTTCATCTTCTTCGTTTTTATTGTTACTAATACAAAATTGCATGCGTATTGTTTGACGGTACAAGCTGCTTTTCGTTTAAAATTGAAAATAAATAAAGAGACATTAAAAATTAATTTATACCTTTAGAAACAATACATAATAATACAATACAATAATGCAAGAAGGCGTAGTAAAATTCTTTAATGAAACCAAAGGTTTCGGTTTCATTATCCCTAACTCCGGCGAGAGTGAAATTTTTGTTCACGTGTCAGGACTAGTTGACAAAGTCCGTGAGAACGATCACGTATCTTACGAAGTAGAACAAGGCCGTAAAGGTCTTAATGCGGTAAATGTAAAGCTTATCTAATTTAGATTTCAAATATATTTATTGTAAAGGGCTGTTTTCCGAAGAGGGAAACAGCTTCTTTTTTGCTCTTATTTATAATTACAATAAAAAAGCCAGACTCCATTTTCGGTCTGGCTTTTTTATATTATACGTTAGGATTGTTCGTAAATGGATTGTTCCCTGGTGTCGGCGGGAAGTTGCCAAATGGATTGGGACCCTCGCCACTTTCTTTCGGATCAGGGCCAAATTCATTTGGACCTTTATCTCCTTCTTTGATCATCAGATAGAGGAAATACAAGTTGACAAGAGGGATAAAGGCAAATACAATGTACCACGTGGGACAACCAGTATCGTGAAGGCGACGTACACCCACAGCTAGATTGGGAATGAGTAATCCAAGAGAAACAAGCCCCATAATAATGGATACCAACCCGCCCAAAATAGAGCTGATATAAGAAAGTATAGCACTTACGATACCAAGAGCAACATAGATTAGCCAAACAAATAAAACGAACATCCAGAATTCTTTTCTGCGTGCCCGGCCGTCGAAGTTGGCGTAGTTTTCTTTTAATGTTTTCAGAAACCAGTCCATAACAGTAAATTTTAAGTGAAGTAAATAAGTAAACAAGTTTTGTTTTTGCTGTCTTAAAAATAACAATAAAAATGTTACATAGAAATATTTAGTTAAATATTTCTTCCAAGATGTATAATGAATTTACTTGGCCGAAGTTTTCGGTATGCAATCTATAAAACTCCAACACTTTTTCTACAAGATACTTTCTGTCATCCTTATTCATCTTGATACGGTATGATTCTTCGAAATGGACTTGCAGTAATTGGAGGAAAATCGATGTATGTGGTTCATGTAACACATGGCCGTGCGCAGGAAGGCTACTGCCAAATACACCTTCCAAGAGATTAAAGTACGGATATTTCTGGTTATGATGGTGCAAGGGTAAAAAACCGAGGAATCGACTTAACTTAATCAGGAAAATCAAATGAAAATTTGCTAGACGTTGATCTGTTTCATCCAACCATATAATTGATTGTTGTATGAAATTAAAAAGAAAGGCATCCGGTGATTGGTGACGAAGGACTTTGTATAGTATTTCGTTCAGAAACAGAGCTATCGAGCCCTTGGTGATGTCCATAGGTATTTCTTTCAATACCGGGCGTGGGCGTACTTCTTTGATGCGCTGTAACCCGTTAGTCTCCTTATAATATACAACAAGATCCAAGAGATGTAAAGGTTGAAAGAGGTTTGCTGAAATGCGTGCTTTAGGTTTTCTCGCCCCGTTTATGAGATAGGACTGCATGCCAAATGTTTCGGTGAAAATATGAACGACAATACTATTGTCTGCATAGTTGGTGGTCTTGAGAGCGATTCCTTGCGTTTTGTGAAGCATGTTGTAAAAAGACAAAGTTATATAATTTATGTTGATTCGTAATGAGTAAGAAGTGATGAGTAAAGAGTATGGAGTGGATTACAAAGTTACAACGGGATAGGTACAATTGTGGATTGTGGAAAACTTTAAAAAATATTATTTCATTGCTTGCAATTCACAAAAGAAATATGGATATTTGCAAACTCTTTGTGAAAAGAGCGATTTGGAGAAAACAATATTAAAAATCAAATATCATGTCAAGAATTTGTGATTTAACAGGCAAGGCGGCATTAACAGGGAATAACGTTTCACACTCGAACGTTAAAACTAAACGTAAGTTTTATCCTAACTTACAAACTAAACGTTTTTATATCCCGGAAGAAGATCGTTGGATTACACTAAAAGTATCTACTTCAGCAATCAAGACGATTAACAAAAAAGGAATTACAGCAGTAATTGATAAATTTATCAAAAAAGGATCTATTTAATCATTACCGCCTGTTATCAAAATATTCATGAAATCTGTCCGCCATCAGGCGGATCAAATAAAGTAAAACAATGGCAAAAAAGGGAAATAGAGTACAAGTAATCTTAGAGTGTACTGAGCACAAAGAAAGTGGTCTTCCGGGAATGTCTCGCTATATCACCACCAAGAACAAGAAAAATACTACGGAGCGTTTAGAATTGAAGAAATTCAATCCTGTACTCAGAAAAGTAACTGTTCACAAAGAAATTAAGTAATTAACGAGTTAGAGCATTAGCTCACAAAAAAATATAAAACAATGGCAAAGAAATCGGTTGCATCGTTACAAAAAGGAGGCGGTAAAGAATTTACCAAGGTTGTCGTAACTACTAAGTCTGCCAAAACGGGAGCTTATACCTTTAAAGAAGGTATGGTTCACAACGACAAGGTAAAAGAATTTGTAGCAGAAGCTGCAAAATAAGTTGCGCAGCAGCTATTCTTTTTTAAAGTTTTCTTTAAAAGATAAGAGAAGCCGTTTTGGTATGTACCGAAAGGGCTTTTTTAGTATATTTACCTTTTACTTTTTTCTCCATGGGATTATTTGATTTTTTTAAAAAGAAGCAGGAAACAGCAGAGGCGCAAGAAGCTTTAGATAAAGGTTTGGAAAAAACCAAAGAAGGGTTTTTCTCCAAAATAACCAAAGCTGTTGTTGGTAAATCGACTATTGATGATGAAGTTCTAGATAACCTCGAAGAAGTGCTCGTGATGTCGGATGTTGGCGTAACAACAACGCTGAAGATTGTTGACCGTATCCAACAACGTGTTGCTCGTGATAAGTACGTGGGTACAGAGGACCTAAATCGTCTGCTCAAAGAAGAAATACAAGCCCTATTGGCAGAAAATAACAGTAATGACTTCGAAACATTTGAATATGGTGCGCACAAACCGTATGTAATTATGGTCGTAGGTGTAAACGGTGTGGGAAAAACCACGACTATCGGTAAACTTGCCCACCAGTTGAAAGAAGCAGGAAATAAGGTTGTACTGGGTGCTGCAGATACTTTCCGCGCTGCGGCTGTAGATCAGATTAAATTGTGGGGTGAACGTGTTGGGGTACGTGTCGTGGCGCAGCCGATGGGCTCCGATCCGGCTTCGGTGGCGTATGATACCGTTAAATCGGCGGTGGCAAATGGTGATGACGTCGCTATAATAGATACAGCTGGTCGTTTGCATAATAAAGTGGGCTTGATGAACGAGTTGACCAAAATTAAAAATGTGATGCAAAAGGTCGTACCGGGCGCTCCTCATGAAATCCTGTTAGTACTAGATGCTTCAACAGGGCAAAACGCGATTGAGCAAGCGACACAATTTACACAGGCGACCGACGTCAATGCCTTAGCATTAACAAAGTTGGACGGTACGGCAAAAGGAGGGGTAGTTATTGGTATTTCAGATCAGTTTAAAATTCCTGTAAAATATATTGGTGTGGGTGAGAAGATCGGCGACCTGCAGCTATTTAATAAAAAGGATTTCGTCGATTCGTTGTTTAAGTAATAAATGAGAACAAAAAATAAAAAGGTTGCTCTTCAAGTGAGTAGGCCGAGGGTGAATGTCGTGACGTTGGGATGCTCCAAGAATATCCACGATTCTGAAGTGTTAATGGGGCAGCTGAAAGGCAACCAGATGGAAGTTGTGCATGAAGCTTCCAATATACAAACAAATGATATTGTCGTTATTAATACCTGTGGTTTTATTGATAATGCAAAGCAAGAGTCGATTGATACCATTTTGCAATATTCGGCTTTAAAGGAAGAAGGTAAGATAAATAAGGTTATCGTGACCGGTTGCTTATCCGAGCGGTATAAACCAGAACTTCAATCCGAGATTTCAAATGTTGATGCTTATTTTGGGACAAATGATCTTCCAGAATTGCTGACGACAATTGGGGCGGATTATCGACACGAACTATTGGGTGAACGTCTATTGTCCACGCCTTCACATTTTTCTTATTTCAAAATTGCAGAAGGGTGTAACCGTCCTTGTTCATTTTGCGCTATCCCGTTAATGCGCGGTAAGCATGTGTCTAAATCTATTGACGATTTAGTGAAAGAGGCGAAGTTTTTAGCGGCTAATGGAACGAAGGAATTGATACTGATCGCGCAGGATCTAACCTATTACGGGTTGGATATTTATGGAAAACGTAATCTGGTCGATTTATTACGTCATTTATCGGATGTAGATGGCATCGAATGGATTCGCCTCCAATATGCTTATCCATCTGGTTTTCCAATGGATATTTTGGATGCGATGAATGAGCGTTCGAATATCTGCAACTATTTGGATATGCCTTTACAGCATATTTCTGATGCCATGCTGAAATCGATGCGCCGTGGAACGACCAAACAAAAACAAATTGACCTGGTTAATCAAATCCGAGATAAAGTACCCGATATTGCCTTACGTACAACTTTAATATGCGGTTACCCCGGAGAAACGGAGCAGGACTTTAATGAAATGTTGGAATGGGTGGAAGAAACGCGATTTGACCGTTTAGGTTGTTTTACCTATTCACACGAAGAAAAAACACATGCCCATACCTTAGTAGATGACGTGCCACAAGAGGAGAAAGAGTCACGTGTAGAGCAAATTATGGAGGCTCAGCAGGGCATTTCGTACGAAATTAATCAAGATAAAATTGGACAAACGTTCAAGGTGCTTGTTGATCGTGTTGATGGTGATTATTTTATTGGCCGTACAGAGTATGATTCGCCGGAGGTCGACAATGAGGTCGTGCTGGATGCCAGAACGGATTACGCACGTATCGGAGATTTTGTCCAGGTAAAAGTGGAGCGGGCAGAGGATTTCGATTTATATGGAAAAGTAATTAAATAGACTTTCGTCAAACGTTTGCTATAATTTCGATATTCTCGTGGTGGCTTCGTACAAAAATATGTAAATTGTCCGCTCAAATCCGTAGATATTACGAGACGACACGAACAGCGTTAGATGAAAGCAACATACATTGATTACAGTGACACCGGTAGTTTTTCGCAGACACTATTAGCCTATCTTGCCAACGATGAACAGCTGGCACCTTTTTATGGTCAAGCACCTACACTGGAAGGGTTTAAACGACAGATTACTGATAAGCAGAACTTTCCGCACAGAAAATTATTAACCACTACACTTCGTGAGCAATACGGCTCGCTTTTAGCACAATCCCCCGAAGTGGAAGCTAACATCATGTTGTTGGGGGATAAAAAAACTTTTACCGTCACGACAGGGCATCAACTCAATATATTCACTGGCCCGCTTTATTTTATATTTAAGATTGTTACCGCGATACGACTGGCGAAAGATTTAAAAGAAGCCTATCCGGAATATTCATTCGTACCGGTCTATTGGATGGCCACCGAGGACCATGATTTCGCCGAAATCAATAACACCAAGGTATTCGGTAAGAAGATAATATGGGATACACCAACTATTTCTGCTACGGGGCGGATGTCCACACAAGATATTGCCGATACCGTGAAACAATATTGTGGTACGTTTGGGTTATCTGTGAACGGGGATAAATTAAAAACGATAGTAGAGGACGCTTATCTGCAAAATCAGTCTCTTGCAACCGCTACCCGGCATATGGTAAACGAACTGTTCAAACCGTACGGACTGGTGATTATTGATGCGGATAGTAAGGCCTTTAAGAAAGTTTTTACGCCAATTATAGGCCAAGATATTTTTGATGAAAATAGTTTTAAAGCTATTGACGATACCTCCAGAAAGTTGGAAAAGTTAGGTTATCATACCCAAGTTCATGCGCGGGAAATCAACTTCTTTTACTTAACGGATGAATTTCGAGAGCGTATCGTGCGTATGGAAGATGGCCGATTTGAAGTGCTGCATCGCGAGCTTTATTTTTCGGAAGAGGAGATGCGGGCAGAAATAGAACAATATCCCGAACGTTTTAGCCCGAATGTAGTAATGCGACCATTATATCAAGAGCTGATCCTACCAAATTTAGCGTATATCGGTGGAGGAGCGGAGATTGTGTATTGGCTGCAGCTGAAGGCTAACTTCGATTACTATCAAGTGCCGTTCCCTATTCTTGTTCCACGTAACTCGGCCATGATTACAGATGACAATGTCGCAGGAAAAATTTTTCGTTTGGATCTGACTTTCAAAAGCATATTTAAACCAACAGACGTATTAAAAAATGAATATGTTCGGCGTCATACAAAACATAGGTTGAACCTGCGTGACGAGTGGATGGAGTTTAATGCTATTTTCGGAAAGATTAAGCTGCGGGCGCATAAGATTGACCCGAGTCTTGGACCGAGCACGGAAGCGGTGAAGGCGCGCCTGAAAAAAGCGATTAATAATTTGGAGAAAAAGTTGCTGAAAGCCGATAAACATAATCATGAAGATGCTCTGATACAAATAGAGCGTGTGAAAGACAAACTGTTCCCTAATGGTGGGCTACAAGAGCGCACAGAAAACTTTGCTTCCTTATATCTGAAACACGGTGATGACCTTATTCGGGATCTGGAAAAATACTTTAATCCGTTAGATTTTAAATTTACGATTCTATATTAATGGCACTGACAGATATCAATTGGCGAGAGAGTAACTTTTATAGATATTATAAGGAGAAAGCTGAACTTTCCGAAGAGGTTTTTGAGCAACTTGTGCGTTATTTCTCGTTTAGGGAAATAACGCACAACCATTATCTGTTAAGAGCAGGAGAATTGAGTCAATATGCCTTTTTTGTAGAATCGGGTCTGTTGCAATCGTTTTCTCTGGATGAAAAAGGGGGAGAGCATATTTTACAATTTGCACCGGAGAACTGGATTATTTCAGATCGGGCGAGCCAGTATTTCAATAAGCCTACCGACTTCTATATCAAGGCGATCGAACCATCGGTAATTGTTTTTATACAACCGGAATTTATGGAAAAGGCGTCGCACTTAAGCCATGCTTTTGCATGTTTTATGGAAAACTCTTTACAGCGCAATATTTACATACAGCAGCAACGAATAAACTCACTATTAGCCATGAGTGCAAAGGAACGTTATCTGCTTTTTATGGATATGTACCCGAGTTTGCTACAACGCGTTCCCCAATGGATGATTGCTTCTTATCTTGGTATAACGCCAGAGAGCCTTAGTCGTGTGCGTAGAGAGTTATTATCTGAAAGAAGAACCAATAGAGGCAAGGAGTAAGCTAATCTAATAAAATACTTCCGCGAGCATACACCGTGCGCTGCCGCCTCCTCCCCTTTCAATGGTATCCAATGGACTATGTATAATTTGTCCCCAAGAACGTAGTAAGCTTAGCTGTTCCGTTGTGAAACTGTGATATGCTTGTGAACTCATCACAATATAAGCGCCTTCCGCAATAGACCGTACTTCGAGTATATTCCCCGCGAAGGACGTAACCTGTTCCTCCGATATATCGACAATCGTCTTTCCGGTTTCTTCTAACCGTTTAATCAAATTCCTTTTTTCATATATATTGTCGATGCTGTCAGTACATACGACGGCGAAGTATGTTCCTACCGACATCATTACATTAGTATGATAAATAGGTTTGCGCAAACCATCTACTGTTTGGTTGGCTTCAAAAATAAATAATTCATACCCCAGATCTAGACAAAATTGATGTGCAATACCGGCGTCAGCGCGGGGAGATAATGCACAGTAAGCTATTCGGTTTACACGGTCTAGAATCAGGCTGCCTGTTCCCTCTAAAAAACGGTTTTCTTTCTCGAAACCGGTATAATCTATGATATTATCAAACGTCAAGCCTTGCTGTTTCAACGGTTCCAAATAATCCAATTTACGTTCCCGCCGTCTGTTTTCAGCAAACATCGGATAGAGAACTGCTGTTCGCTTATGAAATGAAATACAATTGTTTGGGAAGATACTATCTGGAGTGTCATACTCTCCCTTATCCTGTATCACCAATGTATTTATTTTATGTGCGTTGAGGGTGTTTACAAAATTGTCAAACTCTTCTTGAGCCTGCTGAGCAGGCAGAGGTAACAGTAAATCTTCTTGAAAATAATTGTTTATGGCAGTCTCTTCGTTTTTCCGAAATCGAAAAGGCCGAACTAAAAGTAAAGTGTCTGTTGTTTGCATACCTACAAAAGATTACTATTTCCACACATGCACTATCCCCTTCCTTAACATTTAATGTCGCCTCAAAAGCTTTGGCAAATGTAAAACGCTATTTTTTGTACTATCCTCCATGCCAAAGGTTTTAAGCGACGATTTTTTTGGTTCTTTTTTGAGGTAAAAAAGAACATAAAGATTAATCTCGATGTAGCGGAAGGGTGGAGCAGCGCAATAAACCTTCTTGTTTACCAATTTCGTGATAAGGAACTTCTTCAACATGAAAGCCTTGATCTCTAAGCCAATAATTGAGTCGATCAAACCGCCGCTCGGTCACTACAACATCTTCTGAAATAGAAAATACGTTACTGTACATTTCGTACATTTCGTCTGCCGTTATAGTAAAAATGTTTTCTCCGCCGAAAATCTTGCGGAGATAAAGATAGTCTGTTGGATTCCGGAAACCACCGGGATAGATGATAGCTTTATCCCTGCCTACGGGTTGAAAGCAACAGTCTAGATGGAGAGCATTTTCCCTTGGGTTGGTCATCGATTTGATCAGATCGAATTCTTTCACAATTTTGTTGGGAAACATATCCTTCAAAAATTGTACGCCATTCATATTCGTTCTAGCGGTATTTATCGTCGGGTAATCGTCGCCTTTGTATGTACCTACAAAAAGGTATTCATTCCATAGGATGACATCGCCGCCTTCGATATGTACTTCCTCTGGCGCTTCCATAAAATTTTCTGGTTCGATTTGCTTCACAATATGCCCGATGGCTCGCCACTCTTCTGCACGGTCGGGTAGGATGTTAGCCTTTATAAAGAAGCGGTCTATGACAAAGCCGATATCGCGCGAGAATATTTGGTTTAAATCAGGTATCAACTCGGGGCGATATACTTTTACTCCATATCGCTCCAATACATCGTGGAAGGCGGATATCTCAAAAACCATATCCGACTCTACCGGATAGGTACCCGCCAATATATGTTCCAAAGACTTCGGATCATAAGCCTCTTCTGCTTTCGGAGCCGGCCCGTTTTGGTTCGCAATACCTAATACGACAGCCCTTAATCTTCCCGTTTCATTTGTCACCTGGAGTTTTATCATAAAGGGTGCTTTTTATTTACTACTGTCCTAAAGTTAAGCAATTTACGCTGCGAAGAATAATTTTTATGCCGAAATGTGTTATTGCTAAAATTCTTGTGAAAAGGTTAATAATTATGGAAATAAAACTGTTTTTGTTTTGATTTCGTTTAAAATATAGTCGTATCTATGAGAAATACTATAACTAAATTATAGGCTTGTGGCATTATACTCGGCTCTTGGTTCCTATTAATTTCGATGATTAAATCGTATCTTTGCGGTCTCAAAAAGTAAAAGATAGTATCTTTCTCAAAAGGTCTAAATAAGATGGTTTAGGACGGTGCTACGGAAAAGTTAAGCGCAAAATGAGCAACGTATTTTATCAAGAAAAGTTTCAGGATCGCCACAATGGCCCGAGGGCAGAAGAGGCTCAGGAAATGTTAAGCTATTTAGGAGTGCAATCCTTGGATCAATTAATCGAGCAGGCAGTTCCGAGCCAGATTAGGTTGAAGAAATCGCTAGCCTTGCCAAAGGCATTAAGCGAAAAAGCATATTTAGCTAAAATCCAGCGAATCGCAGATAAAAATAAGGTATTCAAATCTTATATCGGCCAAGGATATTATGACGTAACTGTTCCTGCTGTTATTCAGCGCAACGTATTGGAAAATCCAGGATGGTATACGCAGTATACACCGTATCAAGCGGAAATTGCCCAAGGACGCTTGCAGGCATTGTTAAATTTCCAGACAGCAATTTCTGACTTAACCGGACTTGAAATTGCGAATGCTTCCCTGTTGGACGAGGCTACGGCTGCTGCTGAAGCGATGTTTATGCTATACAGTGCACGGAAAAATAAAACGGCAAATGTATTTCTGGTAACGCCTAATATCTATCCACAGACATTGGATGTACTGCAAACGAGAGCGGTTCCGTTTGGTGTGGAGATACGGGTCGCTGATCTCGAAGAGGCGAACTTGACAGAAGACATATTTGCCGCGCTTATTCAGTATCCAGCGGCTGATGGTACGATTACGGATTATGCCGCTTTTTCCGAAGCAGCCCACGATAAAAATATCACCATATGCGCTATAGCCGATTTAATGTCGGTGGCGTTACTGACCCCTCCAGGAGAATGGGGTGCCGACGTTGTTGTCGGGAATTCACAGCGTTTTGGTGTACCGATGGGATTCGGTGGACCGCACGCCGCGTTCTTTGCGACAAAAGAAGCATATAAACGGAATATCCCCGGACGCATTATTGGTGTTACTTCTGATGCTAGCGGTAATTATGCACTGCGTATGGCATTACAGACAAGGGAACAACATATCCGTCGTGACAAGGCTTCTTCAAACATTTGTACAGCACAAGCGCTATTGGCGATCATGGCGTCATTCTACGCGGTGTACCATGGTCCACAAGGTATAAAAGATATAGCAACACGTATTAACGACTTAACTAAGTTATTAGACAAGGCATTGCAGGAACTTGGTTACGATCAAATTAACGAAACATATTTTGACACCTTACGTATCGCGGTTGATGATCATGTTGGTGCGTTGAAAGCGGAAGCCCTCAACAATGAACTGAATTTCTTTTATCATGATGGAATAGTTGGTATTTCCCTTGATGAAACTACCACTTTTGAAGACATTGAAACCATTGTGAAGGTTTTTGCCAAAATTAAAGGAAAATCGTGGAACGATGTTGAGTTACGCAGCATGGTAGACCAACTAGGATCTTCTATTCCCGCAGAAGCTGTGCGTACCTCTCCTTATCTTACCCATCCGATCTTTAACAGTTATCATTCCGAGAGTGAGATGCTTCGGTATATTAAATCATTGGAAGCGAAAGATCTATC
This sequence comes from Sphingobacterium chuzhouense, assembly GCF_014692525.1. GTDB lineage: Bacteria > Bacteroidota > Bacteroidia > Sphingobacteriales > Sphingobacteriaceae > Sphingobacterium > Sphingobacterium chuzhouense. The sequence goes on along the minus strand of NZ_JACNYL010000001.1, from coordinate 1,438,888 downwards.
TTTATGCCATTCTATGATTCCGTTGGGTTCTTGTACGATGAAACTCAATGCGACTACCGAGATGTTACCGTTGACATGGGCACATTTTGGCGGTCTGCATCCGTTTGCGCCTGTTGATCAGACATCCGGCTACATGCAACTCATCAATGAATTAAACGACTGGCTATCCGAAATCACAGGATTTGCGAAGATGTCGTTTCAGCCAAATTCGGGTGCTCAGGGTGAATATGCCGGTCTAATGGTTATCCGTGCATATCATGAAAGCCGAGGTGAGGAACATCGCAACGTTTGTTTAATTCCGGCGTCAGCACATGGAACAAATCCCGCCTCAGCATCTATGGCAGGATTGAAGGTAGTTGTTGTCAAATGTGATGCGTATGGTAATATCGACGTAGCGGATCTTCGGGCGAAAGCAGAAGAACACGCTGCAAACTTAAATTCCCTCATGGTAACTTATCCTTCAACGCATGGGGTTTTCGAGGAGTCGATTATCGAAATATGTGAAATTATTCACCAAAACGGTGGACAGGTATATATGGACGGTGCTAATATGAATGCGCAGGTAGGTTTGACCAGTCCCGGTTTTATCGGAGCAGACGTATGCCATTTAAACTTGCATAAGACTTTTTGTATCCCACATGGTGGAGGTGGCCCAGGTATGGGGCCAATTGGTGTCGCAGCACATCTGGTACCGTTTCTACCGAATCATGAGGTAGTAGAAATTTCGGGAGAGCAAGGTATTTCGGCTGTTTCGGCTGCTCCATTTGGATCGGCGTCCATCTTAACTATTTCGTATGCTTATATTGCGATGATGGGAGGAGAGGGGTTGACCGATGCAACCAAAACAGCTATCTTGAACGCAAATTATATAAAAGCACGTTTGGAAAGCTATTATCCGGTATTGTATGCGGGAGCAAATGGCCGTTGTGCACATGAAATGATATTGGATTGCCGTGCATTTAAGAGCGTAGGCATTGAAGTTGGCGATATCGCCAAACGTTTAATGGACTATGGTTTCCATGCGCCTACGGTATCTTTCCCTGTCGCAGGTACATTGATGGTAGAGCCGACCGAATCGGAATCCAAAGCGGAACTTGATCGTTTTTGCGATGCATTGATTGCTATACGATCTGAAATCGCCGCGGTGGAAGCTGGTGAGATTGATCAAAAGGATAATGTATTGAAACATGCGCCACATACAGCGGAGATTGTTTCTGCTGATGAATGGAACAGACCATATACACGTCAAATAGCCGCTTATCCGCTTCCTTATTTAAAAGTGAATAAATTCTGGCCTTCGGTAGGCCGGGTAAACGATTCACAAGGAGATAGAACATTGATTTGTTCATGTCCTTCTATCGAGGAATACGCGGAAGCCTAAGATAACCACCCTATTTGTCGAAAATAGGAGATGTCTGAAGAACTCCTGCAATTTTAAAATTGCAGGAGTTTTTTTATTTTTAAAGAAAACTTAATTCTTTTATCATGCATATATTGAAGATATTAACTTTTGTTGGACTACTTATTCTAAGCGGAGGAATGGTTTCTAATGCCCAAGAAATTCTTTTTGAGTTTGGAGAACGGAAGGATTTCAATACCTTGATAAATGGTGTTCCGGAAGCAAGGACATTAAAATGGATTGACGTTAATACGACCGATACGACTTGGTATCGCGAGGGAGATAAACTGGTATGTAAAGGGTTGCCGATCGGTGTGGTGCGTTCGGAAAAGATGTATCAAAATTTTATTATGCACGTGGAATGGCGTCACATGGAGAAAGGCGGAAACTCGGGGATCTTTGTTTGGTGCGATGCACAACCGGAAGAACATAATAGGCTACCTAGTGGCGTGGAAGTGCAGATGCTGGAGCTAGATTGGGTTAATCAAAACAAGCGGAATGGCGAAACGCCACCTATTGCTTACGTACACGGCGAACTTTTCGGAGCAGGGAAGGTAACTACGGTGCCGGATAACCCTAGAGGAGTGCGGAGCAAATCGATTGAAAACAGGTGTTTGGGTGTAGGAGAGTGGAATAAATATACCGTGGTCTGCGTTGACGGAACCATTAAACTCGCTGTTAACGGAAAATTTGTAAATGGTATACGTGAATCCTCTAAAAGAAAGGGATATTTATGCCTAGAGTCGGAGGGAGCCCAGATAGAGTTCAGGAATCTGCAGATTATCGAACTGAACGAGGGATATATCTTACCGGAACACATCGTGAAGGAGCTTTAGGAATTGGAGCATTTATTGCTTTGTTTAAATTAGGAGCAGAGAGGTAACAGAAAACTTTGAATGAAAAATATCTATATCTTTTTATTTAGCTGTGCAGCTTTGCTGTCGTCTTGTGGCGGTGGAAAATATGCGGCAACAGAAAAAATTTATAAAGCAAAGGCAGAAGAATTTGCTGAATTATATAAAGAAGCGACTGCAACGGGCCAATTGGAAAAGGTTATTGTTCCTGAAAAGGAATGGATAGCCTCCGTGAATTTTGGGATCAGAAAACCAAACTATGTTGTTCTTCACCATACAGCACAAAATTCTACGGAACAGACTGTCCGAACCTTCCATAACCAAAAGGTGGGCGTCAGTTCTCACTATGTAATTGGGCGCGATGGGAAAGTAATACAAATGGTAAATGATTTGTACAGAGGGCACCATGCAGGTGTAAGCAAATGGGGAAATGATACAGATCTCAACTCGTCATCCATTGGTATTGAATTGGACAATAACGGAACAACTGACCCTTGGCCAGATATTCAAATTAATGCGTTGATTAATTTATTGCGTTATCTGAAAGAAACCTACAAGATTCCGCAGGCAAATTTTATTGGGCATATGGATGTTTCGCCCGGTAGGAAGATAGACCCTTCTCGTTTTCCTTGGAAAATACTGGCAGATCAAGGTTTTGGATATTGGTATGATGATAACCTGGAAACGCCACCGGAAGGTTTTGATCCTAAATTGGCATTACGAATTATCGGATATAATATAACAAATTTAGATGCTGCCATTAAAGCATTTAAAGTTCATTATATTCAAGAAGAGACGACAGCAGCCGTTTTAAATGAAGAGGAATTGAAAATTCTGTATTCTATTTTTAAAAAGTATCTCTAGATAGCAGCTTGTGGCATTCGAGCTGAGAATGTCTACATATTCATGAGCCCAATTTTGAACGATGGAAGAAACGGAAACAACAGACAAATTAGATTTATTAATTGTCGACGACCAACAGATTATTGTGGATGGACTGGCTATGATTTTGGGTGGAGCGCCTCAATTCGGGAATATTATTGCGTGTACAGCAATATCCGAATTGATGAATGCCATAGAGAAGCATCGTCCGGATGTAATATTAATGGACTTCAATATGCCTGAGATAGATGGCATCCAGTGTATAGAAAAAATATTGGAACGTTTTCCAGAACAAAAAATCTTAATGCTGACCGGATATGATGATACGGAGCTCATACGCGAAGCCTTAAAAATAGGCGCATTGGGTTACGTGCTTAAAAACGTATCTAAAGAGGAGTTGATCATCGCTATCGAAACGGTAAACGATAGAAGAAGATACTTAGATCAGCAGGTACAGAATAGAGTGGTAGAGGCTTTTATATTAAACGAAGATACTAATGCTACTGGACAAGTGAGTAAAAACGACAGTGTTAAATTGTCTTCGAGGGAAATAGAAGTACTAAAATTGATTGCAGAAGGCAAATCCAGCAGTAAAATTGCCGAACAGTTATTTATCAGTATGAACACAGTAGATACGCATCGCAAAAATATGATGGCGAAATGCGGTGTGAACAAAGTAACCGAACTGATAACCTTTGCTACAAAGAATAATCTTATTTAGAGTAATGGCACGGTGATAACAATAAATGTACCTGTCCCTTCTTTGGAGTCGATTTCACAAGTACCACCCAAGAGCTGCGCACGTGAGAATATACCCTTTAAACCTAATCCGGTATGTTGCATCGCGTTATATTGAAAACCCTTACCATTATCTTCTAAGCTTACAATTAGGCGGTTGCCATCAGTTATGAGCTGAATGGTAATTTCAGAGGCATCAGCATGTTTCATGACATTGTTAATGAGCTCTTGAATTATCCGGTATAGATTAACCTGTAAATCCTCGGACAGTCTTTGAGATTCATATTGCTGAAAAAGTTGTATTTTCTTTTGCGGAAAAGAAGCTTTAATAGGATTGATAAGTTCTTGTATGGCTGCTTTGAGCCCTAATTTACTGAGGGATATCGGCATGAGATTGTGCGAAATCGTACGAATCTCGTGATGTACATGATCTACATCTCGCATAACCTCTTTTATTTTATCTTCAGAGAGATTTGAAGATTGGCTATCCGCCAGCATGGTGAGTTTCATACGGATAGATGAGAGTTGTACACCGCTGCTGTCATGCAGTTCTTGTGCAATTCTTTTTCTTTCTTGCTCCACGCTATCCATCAGCATTCTCGCACTTTTCTCTTTTTGTTTGCTGAGTTCCCAGGCCATGGCATTATTCTGTTCGTATAAATTATGGAAACGGGTCATCATCAGTGTAAAAACAATTAAAACTTCCCATATCATCGACCATATCATCAGGTTTTGGGTGGGGATTGTCCATAAGAATAAAGGCACGTTAGCAAGCAGTTGTAGCTCAGTTTCAAAATAGTATTCGCCTACTTGACGGAGACTGGAGGTTATAATGGCATAGGCATGTGGTGCAAAAGCAATCAAGAACCAAATCGTTTCGGTTTTATTTCGCTGATGTATCAATAGGAAAATGAGAATGTAAGTTACCAATATACCTGCAAGAGAGAATATAATGGGATTTAACGTTTGTAATACGGAAAAAAATGCTTTGGGTATCCATAAATGGGAGAGGCTGCACAAAGTCAAAACAAACGAACAGTAGATCAGGATTTTCAATATATTGTCTAACCGACGAAGCAATCTTCTCGTTACGAAATACTCCCGAAAAAAGGAGATTCCTGCAATAAGATATAGATTGGTGAAGAGGTAGCTCGCGATCTGTTGGAAGTTTGGCGAATTACTCCAGATATTTTTATACGACAATCCCAGGATGCAATAGGTATAAGCGGCACCTAAGAAAACATATATAAAAAAACTCCATTGTCTTTTTTGTTTTGTGATGATCAATACGATTCCTAATATCACGAGAAAAGTGGTCATGATAAAGAAGAAATAGGAGATGACATTGGATTCCTTAAGTGTATATTCTTTCCGGGCTTCGATATCCCATAACAACAGGTCGAAATTCAATGCAGCCAAGTCCGATTTAATCTTAAAAAAATAAGTGGCTTCCTCTTGTGAAGTAAGTGCGATTGGAAATAGCAGGTTTTGATGTTTGATGGGACGACTGTGGTAGACATGTTCTGCTCCGAGTGTCTCCAAATGGGCGATAACGGAATCCGTTCTTTTATACAGTTCTATATTACCCAAATTGGGAGTCGTACACTCTATGATAATGTTTCTATCGGAGGAATCTATGTTTCGTATATCCATCTTGATCCAATAGGTGCCGGCTTTCCTTCCTAGATTAAAAATTATCCCTTCGTGTTTGCGGAAGAGGCTATCAGCAGGAGGAAGAAATTCCTTATTCTCTGGATCATAATAAGTGTAAGAATAAGTGGAGAGTGGGATGTGGGACATCGAGTCTGGCAGAACGAAAACTTGTGCTTTCAGCTGGAACAACATTACAAAAAGGAGCCATACGAGCAGAAATTTCCGTTTAGACAACACCGTATTCATGACTCTAATTTACAATATATTCACGGTGAACGTATGCCAAAAGCTTCAATCTATCTTGTATAAGCTAAAAATCACTTGAATAGGGTAGTGTATTCACCCGAAAAGAGGAGGAGGAAAAAATCACCCAAACGGATGTTTTAACTTTTCGATTAAAGTCGTCTTTTTGGGTATAAACATTATAGAAAGGAGTTTATGATGAAAACGAATAAAAGAATACATCTGATAACGCTAGTATTTACCGTGTCTATCCTTTTATTAGCTTCTTGTAGCCGTTATTATTATCAGCCCAATGCGGTTAGTATGCCGATGTTGAAAGATAAGAACGATGCCAACTTAGCTGTCAATGGAAGGTTGGGGACTGGAAGTGCGGACAACAACCGAGACTATAGCTCGGTGTTTAATTTTCATGGGGCTTATTCCCCTGTTAAATATCTAGGACTGATGACGACGCTTTCGACATACAATTACAGTATGGCGAATGAAGATCCAAGTACGGGTGATGTAGACGCCTACGCGATGCTGTTTGAAGGCGGTGTCGGTGGATACTATCCTATCTTTGAAAGAAGCAATGGACTGGCATTGATTGCGGATACTTATGTGGGGTATGGGGGCGGACGACTTAACAGCGATGTAAATATGCGGTTCAACAGGACTTTTATCCAGCCAGGAATTCATCTGCGGTTTTCTTTCGTAGATGTAGGTATTGCGTTGCGGTATAGTGGTATTAAGTATACGAATTTTGACGCAAATGGTATGTCTGAAGAATATATCGAAAATCAAGGATTAACGAATATCACTGATGGACGGAAATCCTTTTTTGAACCGGCGTTTACGATACGGGGTGGATACAAATTCATCAAAGGCCAGTTCCAGATCGTAGGTGCTACGCCTATGCATGAAGATAAGTGGAAATCGAATAAATCTTTAGTCACATTTGGTGTGTTCTTTTCTATTGACGAGCTGATGAAGCTTAAAAGTAAGTAGTACACTACACTATACGGTCTTCACAAATTTCTCGTCGTAGTTTTCTATATCGATAATATATTTATTCTGTACCAGGAAGTCAAACAGTGGTTTGGCTTCTTCTGCTACAGGCATGTTTCTGGTCGTAATAATCTCATTTGTTTCCTTATCCAGATAAGGATAAGCATATAGCTTGACATCTTTACTGAACATGCCGGATATATAGGAAAGCAATTCATTCGTATACAGGTCTTTGTTGTAATTGTCTGTATTGAAGATATTCTTCAAGTTGGATGTATTGGTCGCAATACCAACGTGTTTGGGTCTGAATGTTTGGATAAACTCAGCGAGATGGTTATTGCGTCGGAAATTGGAGACCATAATGTTGTTGCCGGTTGAACAAAGGTATTCGGCACGCTCTGCGAAATAAGTGAGATCCTCGTTCGTGATTCGGTTTTCTTCGTCTAGCACGTTACCCATCAACACCTCGATTAAAACGACCGTATCTGCTGCTGTTCCTCCTGTATTCTTTTTGAATTGTTCTACTGCAAGATTGAAGAGGTCAAAGTTGGGGTTTGATTTTTGACGATACTTGGTGCGTAGAATGATGATATTTTTTTTGTACAAGTAATCTTTGATTTGAGCCGCGTGCGCATCTGGTCTGAAGATAGCTGCTTTAGCGAATCCTTTGGCAATGAGATAAAGGTTGAGAAGTCTTTCATTGGCATGTTCGAAAACAGGTCCCGATACTTTAACTAAATCTATTTCGACTGATCCGATAGAAAGATTGTCGACAAGTGATTCAATCATGGTTTGCGGATCTTCTGCATAATAGTACGCTGCAAAAATGAGATTAACACCTAAAATTCCCAATACCTTGGTTTGTAGACGAGAATCACTGTCCAATAAACGGATATGGACAACGATATCATTGACTGGACCGTCTACCTCATGTTGAAAACGTATGCCGATCCATCCGTGCGGATCGTTGGTTTTGGTAAAATTGAGTGTAGTAACGGTATCGGCAAAAGCAAAGAATTTTTTTGATTTATACTTTTCTCCTTGCAAACGCTCGGTCAGTAAATTAAACTCGTGCGTTAGCATTTTGATTAAACGGGTACGGCTCACATAACGACCGGATTCCTCCACGCCATATATAGCGTCACTAAAAGCCATGTCGTAAGCCGACATCGTTTTTGCAATGGTTCCCGAAGCGGCTCCGGCGCCAAAAAAGTTGCGGGCGACTTCCTGCCCAGCACCAATTTCAGCAAAGGTGCCATAAATATCGGGATTGAGGTTAATTTTTAATGCTTTCCGTTTGGTTTCAAAAATCTCTCTTGCCATATTGCAAAGGTACAAAAATATTGAATATTATTCTGTTTATGGGGGCGTTCTGAAAATAAAATTGGGTTTTGCTAAAGCAAACCCAATTTTTGAAAAGAATAAAATAGCGCAGAAGCATGCAATGCCTGCCCTATTTTATTGCCAAAAAGAAACTGTTTAGCTTCTTCTATTCCCATAATCACGACGTCGATATCTTCTGAGCTGTCCAATTGTTGCTCTTGAATTTTCTTTCCGCCTTTCAATACATAGGTGTACGTTAGATTTCCACTCGTTGCCGGGTTGGCGTATAACTCGCATATATATTCAATAGATTCAAAAACATAGCCTGTTTCTTCCAAAAGTTCACGATGTGCTGCTTCTTCCGGTGCCTCGCCGTCATCGACTACGCCGGCGGGAAGTTCTACCATAATCTTGTTGGCGCCATGTCTATACTGCCGGACAAAGAGTAGCTGATCGTCTTCCGTAAATGCTACCATATTGACCCAAGTGGGATATTCCAGGACATAGTACTCGTCTTTAATATTGCCGTTTGGGAGTTGCAGTTTATCAACGCGCAAAGTTGCCCAAGGACGCTGGATAATATACTTTGAATCTAATAAAGTCCATTTCTCCATAATCAATCTTTCACGATGTCAGCCATAATTCGTTTTACTTTGTCTTCCAGCTTCGCTAGTACTTGCTCGTAAGCATCCCTGGAATCGAGATTCTCTTTAACAGAACAATAGAACTTAATTTTAGGTTCAGTACCTGACGGTCGGGCAGAGATAACATCGCCATCAATTGTAATGAATTGAAGTACATCTGATTTTGGTAGATCTATAGTCGTTTTCGTTCCATCGGCCAATACATGTGTGACACTGGTAGAATAATCACGGATTTCTTTAACTTTTATGCCGCCCAATGATTGTGGAGGATTGGCGCGTAAATCCGCCATCATCTGCTTGATTTCGTCGGCGCCTGCTTTTCCTTTCTTGGTAAGCGAGATAAGTTTTTCCTGATAGCAGCCATAGTTTTCGTAAAGCTCCAATAATACTTCGAATACCGTTTTTCCCTGCGTTTTAAAATAAGCAGCCATCTCTGCGATAAAGGCACAGGCATTTACTGCGTCTTTGTCTCGAACTAAATCGCCAACCAAGAAACCGTAACTTTCTTCGCCGCCAACCAGATAGTTTTCTTTTCCCTCCAGTTTCGTCATAATTTCACCGATGAATTTAAATCCGGTCAGCGTTTCGTAATGCTTCACACCGAAGCTATTGCCGATATCGCTCATGAGGTTGGATGTCACAATCGTTTTCACGATAAAATCGTTATCCTGCAGGTCGCCTTTCGCTTTTTTGGACGATAGTACATAATAAATAAGTAAGCTACCAATCTGATTCCCATTTAGTAGCTGTATCTCGCCTTTATGATTCTTTACTGCCAAACCAACACGATCCGCATCGGGGTCGGTAGCCATCACAATATCCGCATCTAAAGCCTCTCCCTTTTGTTTCGCCATCGTCATTGCTTCTTCCTCTTCGGGGTTTGGATAGATTACTGTTGGAAAGTTTCCGTCCGATCTGATTTGTTCTTCCACAACCTGCACATTGGTGAAACCCCATGCGGAAAGCATCTTAGGTACGATTACGCCCGTCCCGTGGATGGGTGAGAAGACTATCGTCAGATCTTTCTGTGCAGATACAGCTTCTGGATGTATACTTAATTTTTTGTTCTCGTCGATATAGAGTCTATCAAAGTCTTCATCCACGAGGGTAATATTATTGTTATCGCGCTCAAACTTAATATCGTTTACGGATTGTATGGCGTTGACCTCATTGATTACGTTTTTATCATGTGGTGCTACCAATTGTCCGCCATCATTCCAGTAAGCTTTGTATCCGTTGTACTCCTTTGGATTGTGAGAGGCTGTTAACATAACCCCACCTTGACATCCAAAATGCCGGACAGCAAAGGAAAGCATGGGGGTTGGACGAAGCTCTTTAAATAGGTAGACATGGATACCATTTGCCGAGAAAACATCCGCTACCAGATGTCCTAGTTGTTGCGAATTGTTTCGGCAGTCATAACTTACCGCCACCTTGATAGCTTGATTTGAAAATTGTTTTTTAAGATAATTTGCTAGACCCTGTGTTGCTTTGCCAATGGTATATTTATTAATTCGGTTCGATCCAACACCCATAATACCACGCAGACCCCCGGTTCCAAATTCCAGTTCTTTGTAAAACGCGTCAATCAATTCTGTTTCTTCGTTGCTGTCCACAAGTTTTTGAACCTGTGAAACAGTATCATTATCATATTCTGCGCCAAGCCACTGCTGAATACGATTTCTTGTTTCAATGTCTATACTGTTCATATCGTAAGTTTATCTAAAATTTAAGTCTACTTGGTTATTTTATGCATCACACCCACCATAAGCACGATCAAGCACAAACACGTACCATTTATCTTGGTATTTTTTTACGTGGAAAATTAAGTTTTCGTCCTTAGTTAAAATAACACGAAAGGTATCTTTTTCTAGCTGTTTTATTTCCGTGAGTTCATCGTCGCTTATGCCATTAAACTCATGGTCAAAGGTTGCTATTGTTGTAAGTTGATTTGCCTGAGAAGTGGTATCGCAGAAGAATCCCAACTTATCCCATTTTTCTTCTCCGCAATCAAAAACAGGAAGTTTTTCAAATGTGAGCGCGTAGTCGTTTTCAAAAGTTACGTAGGGAAAATATTCGGGCGTCGGTCGGCTGAAATCAATGCTATCGAGCTTTTCATACGTATCGGCGGCTCCCGGACGATAAATCACATATAAGCCCAAATCAGGATGTATAAGTGCATTTGCTTTTTCTTTATCTTGGCTGAGATACGCTCTTGTAAAGCGAGTGATGACTTCACTGATTCCTTGTGTATCCTCCGGAAATATAGCTGTGGGAGTATCCATAGTGTCCTTTGTCTCCTCCGTTTTTTTATTGGACGAGGTGCAGGACGTCATTAAAATGACATAGCAGCATATAAAAATAGAAATGTTCTTCATCTTTTATCCTTGTTTCGTGAGATTATTGATAATAGTTTTCAATATATGCCGTGTTGATGGTTTCCACCATTGTGTTAACATTTGTTGTACCACTTCTGTTTTGTTTTCGTTGATGTGCTGTAGCAAATGTTTGCGCATATTCAATTTTGTTGTTCCCCAAGCTTGGCGTTCGAATTGTGTCCATGATTTTGCTTTTCGAGCAGCTGTAGTATGGATGCGGTCTGTCGGAACAACCTCGTCGATAAGACCGCTTTGTAGCGCCTCAGCAGGAGAGAGAAGCTTTCCATCTAAGAGGTATCGATAAGCTTGGGCTTGTCCTAACCATAGACTGTAGAGGTCGAAGATGCTTGGCGGCACAATTAGGCCGACGGGAACTTCATTTAATCCGATAATAAACTCTCCTTCTGCCATAATACGATAGTCACAACAGATGGCCAAAACACATCCACCGGCAGGTGCGTGTCCTGTAACAGAAGCAATGGTTGGTTTGGGAAAAGAAGCAAGCTTGTATATTAAATCGATAAATGTTTCCCACAGGTTTTTTATCTGCTCTTCATTGTATTCGTATAGCGTGATCAGATCAAGCCCAGCAGAAAAGAAACCCTCTTTGCCGTGAAGAATAATAGCCTCCACTGCGGGATCTTCTTTCGCACGTTCCAATTCACTTATTAGTTCCTGCATCATTTCTAAATGCATGGCGTTGGATTTTCCTCGGTCAAGTCCCACGTAAGTGATATGTTCGGTTGTTTGTGCTTTGATGAATTCGCCCATAATATTCTTTTGTGCTATTTTATGGAAAAATAAGCAAAAAACCATCAATATTATAAATAAATAACCAAGTCTCACTTTTTAAAACAATACATTATGGCAGAATTAACGAACAATCAAAAAACTGGAGGCAAGAAAGAACGTAGGAGTATTCGAAACAGGCCTATGCCTAAAGTAGATTTGACAGCAATGGTTGACTTGGCATTCCTCTTAATTACCTTTTTTATGCTCACCACCTCGCTGAATACACCCAACCAACTGGATATCGCGATGCCAGATAAAGGGCCTATAACGGAGCCAATTTTACTGAGTGAAGATCGAGTGCTGAACCTTCTGTTAGGCGAAAATAATGAATTAACGTATTATCGCGGCACTGCGGAATCACCCAAAAGCAGTCCGCAAAAAGTAGCATATGGAAAACTGGGTTTAGGAGAGCTGCTGGCGAAGATGGCTGTTGAGGTGAAACAAGCAACGAATGGACAGGATATTATTGTATTGATTAAGCCGGGTGAAGCATCGATAGCACGAAATCTTGTAGATGCCGTAGATGCGGTGCAACGCGCAGCAATCGGTCGTTATATGATAACGAAGATTAACGATGTGGAGAAAACAATGATGTAACCAGAACGACCTGTAATACGCAATTTGCATATTATAGGTCGTTCTTATTTTACGTCAACAGTCAGTGTTTTTCGTCCCAATCTTCCGTTAAAATCCAACCCTTCTATGGTTATAAGGTATTCACCGGCCTCATCAGAAGTATAAAAGTCAAAAGTCGCTTTACCCTGCTCATTCGTTATGATATTGGGTTCCCAATGGATGGTAGTTCGGAAATCTTGATTAAGTGTTGTTTCAGAACCGGGTTCGTAAACGGGCTTGTAAAATGTTTTCTGAATATGGAAACCTTTTGGTTGTACTGTCGCGATACCTTTAGGGGTGTAGCTGCTTCGCATGGCGTCGGCTCCTGTTTTTGAAGTAATGATGATAAGACCGTTTCCACCGTAGGAGCCATAAATGGCGGTGTAATTTACATTACGTAGCACTTCTACACTTTGCACGTCCATAGGGTTGATCATGGATAACATATCGCTTTCGACGTACATTCCATCCAATATAACCTGCATTTCGCCTCCTCCGCGAGTGGTATATGGTATGCCGTTTCGGAACATTACCCCCATTAGGCGTCCATTCAGGCACATTTCCAATGTGGTACAAGTGGTTAAATCCTCGGCAGAGATAACTTGGTCTGCGTTACCGGGGCCATTGAGATTTGCGGAACTTTCGGAAGCCTTATGTCGTGGGCGTTGGGCAGTTACGATAACCTCTTCAATCGCAATAGATTTTTCCATAAGCCCTTGCGCTTCTAGCCCCGAAAAATATTTCTTACTGTTAAGAAGTTCGTCGACAAAGGTCGCGTTCACATTATTTTGTTCGCCGGGAGCATTTTTGTTAGGATCAATAACGGGCGAAGTTTCTTCAGGCACAATAATGTCGATATTATTCTTGCCTTTTTCGTCTTTCGCTGTTATCAAAAATTTAATGCTGTCGGGAAAAAATAAATTGTCAAACTCGAAATAGCCTTCTTCATTCGCCACCGTATCGATAAACTCCATAAAATTGTGTGTTGGCACTAAGACCATGTTGGCTTTTGGAACCGGCGCTTTTCGGCCGAGTTTTCGGACTTCACCCTTGATGGATATGCTCTTCTCAGGAGAAAAAGCAGGTTCACTGATTTCTAAGGGAGCGGTTATATCTATTTTACGCCAACCTTGTGTTAAAAGTAGATTGTCTATATCGCTGGTTTTTATCTCGCCGTCAAAATAGTAGCCGGGGTTTTCGATATACCCCTTTATATCTGCACTTAATAACAGCGATGAGAGAATGTTGGGCGCTATTTTAGGGTTATCTTTTAATTTGGAGGTGTTGACTACTGAAGCGGATAAAACCGAAGTCCGTATAGTATCTGATGGATCTCCCGTTTCAAGAGACACGGTTATTTGTTTTCTTTTGGTACTCGTTGGTGTATTGATATCCGTTACAAGAGGTAGCGCTTTCTTTTCATTATAGACAAAAACAGGTCTTTCTATCAGAGGCTCTAGTTTGCTGTTTAGAATACTGATAGTTAATATCCCGTTGGGTAAATCAGTTTTAGGTACGGAAAAGACGAGTTCTGATTTGGAGGCAGGTTGTTTCGATGCATAGTATACATTTCCCATGTTTTGTGCTACAAAATAGATTTCACTACCATCTTGCTTATCGGTACTTACATTTACTTGTGCAAACAGTTTATCACTATTTCCATTGTTTATTTGGATATTACAGCCGGAAGAAAGGGGGATGGGAAGTTCCGATTTTATAGTCGTTCCATCATCGAATGTGGTATATGCAACCATGGGTTCTGTATTTTGGATAAATAGCGGAGCCGAGCCCATACCTAGGATGTTGGTTTCGATGGTTGCTGCGGTATCACCCGTCGTTGTTAATACAGTCGTTCGACTCTCGATGCCAAGTCCGTTGGGTTTTAGTGCTTTGACAGCGATTCTATTGATGCTGTTGGCTAATAAGTTTCCTCCTTCTGGAAAAAATTGTATACTATTCTCTAAAACTGTTGCTTTAGGTAATTTGAAGATTTTTTCGACAGGCGCTTTTGCTTTATTCGTAAAATTAATAGAAAGTCTGGCCTCGGCATAATCATCTTTAAAAGGAATCTCCAACTGACCTTGGTCGTTGGTTTTAACGCGACCTTTTCTTAAGTTCTTGCCCCTCGGGGAAATAATTTCATATCGTACGACCTCCTCTGCCAATGGAGCGCCTTGGATATCCTGTAATTGGATGGTATAGTTGCTATTATCTAGATAAGAGCGGGAAAGGACGTTATCTAATCTACCGTTGCTCACCTGTATATTCTCGTTAAAGAAATAAATAGAGCTATCATTGCGCATCCAGTTGGTATAAGCTCGAATACGGTATGTCCCTTCAATTAAGGTGTCGGTCAATGTGATGTCGCCCATCCCGAGGCCCGTTAATATAGGGATTCGTATACTCGAAACAACTTCTTCTTTTGGGTTGAGGAGTTCTACATAAGCAATTTTGCTAATGTTGGACAAAAGATTGTCTATTCCCACTGTAGTATAGGCTTTGAACCAAATTGTTTCCCCTGCAGTATAGCTATATTTATCGATATGGAGATATAACTTTTCAATAGGACGGGAATCATGGTATGCATTTATTTTAGCCAGAAGACCTTGTAAATCTTGTGCTTTTACACCGATTGTAACTAGCGTAAAAAAGCACAATAAAAGAAGTCTTTTCATGTTCATAACAGGTGAAATTTGCACTCAAAATACGAAAAAAATCAGTATACATCATTATTTTTTTGATGATTATTAATCAACATCGGTATCTTTGCTCATATGAATATCTTAATTATTGGTTCGGGCGGCAGGGAATCTGCCTTTGCGTACAAATTATCGAAAAGTCCAAAATTGAATCAACTGTTTATCGCTCCGGGGAATGCGGGGACGAGTCAGTATGGACAAAATGTGAACTTGAAAGTTACTGATTTTGATGGGATAGCATCTTTCGCTATTGAAAATGCTGTTGATATGATTCTAGTGGGACCCGAAGAACCGCTAGTGAAGGGTATTCACGATTATTTTTTAAACCGAGAAGATGTTAAACATATACCTGTCATCGGCCCTCAACAAAAAGGGGCGCAGCTCGAAGGTTCTAAAGATTTCTCGAAGGAATTTATGTTGCGCCATCAAATTCCGACGGCTGCTTATAAATCTTTCGATAAATCTAATCTGGAAGAAGGGTTAACCTATCTGGAGACACAAAAATTACCCGTTGTTTTGAAAGCCGATGGTCTGGCTGCTGGAAAGGGGGTGTTGATTTGTGAAACAATGGAAGACGCTAAAGCGGAGCTAAAGGCGATGATTGCCGATGCGAAATTTGGTGATGCTAGCTCAGTAGTGGTTATCGAAGAATTTTTAAAAGGGATTGAACTTTCCGTCTTTGTACTTACCGACGGTGATTCTTATAAGGTATTGCCCTCAGCTAAGGACTATAAGCGTATTGGCGAAGGTGATACTGGACTGAATACCGGAGGTATGGGATCGATATCACCCGTTCCTTTTGCGAATGAAACTTTTCTTTCCAAAGTGGAAGAGCGCATTATTAAGCCGACAATCGAGGGGTTGAAGAAAGACGAAATTCCGTACAAGGGGTTTATTTTTATTGGCTTGATGAATATAGATGGAGAGCCTTACGTTATCGAATACAATGTCCGTATGGGCGACCCGGAAACTGAATCTGTATTGCCGAGGATTCAGTCTGATTTAGTTGATTTATTGGAAGGGGTAGCAAAAGGCGATTTAGATTCTCGGAATTATACAGTCAGCTCCAAAACAGCTGTAACAGTAGTATTGGTTTCTGGAGGCTATCCGGGAGAGTATGAATCTGGTAAAGAGATTACGAATATCGAGAATGTAGAAGACTCTATTGTTTTTCACGCAGGAACAAAAGAAGTAGATGGGAAGGTTGTTACTGCGGGAGGACGCGTTATCGCTGTCACGACGCTACAAGATAACCTGTTTGATGCACTTCAGCAGGCGACAGCTGATGCCGGAAGAATCTTTTTTGAACGTAAGTATTTTCGAAAAGATATTGGTTTCGACTTGATATAAAATACCTGTTGTTTAGCGTTATTATAGCGGCTTCGGAAATATCATGGATACCGTGTTTTAGGATATATTTCTTAGAAAAAAATAACCTTTTCAAATTCAGTGTATTATAAAATAGGAGGCAAAAATGTTTTGGTGATTTGAATATTGATCTTATATTTGCATCACCAAAAACAATGGCCCGTTCGTCTAGGGGTTAGGACGCAAGATTTTCATTCTTGAAACAGGGGTTCGATTCCCCTACGGGCTACTGATTAAGATATCAAAAGATGATAAAACCCTGCAAATCATACATTTGCAGGGTTTTTTGTTGCTATCAAAACGCCAAAATATGCACCAATTCGCAATAAAAATGAGCGTAATTCGGTGCGTACCAAAAGGCGGAAGCACTACGCACCGAATGGACTATAACCAATTGATAGACAAGATGTTCAATATCTGAACATCTTGACAGCAGGTCACTACATCCTTACTTTTGTTTAACTTTTTAATATCTGTTATCATGAGAGGTAATTACAGCCTGCTTTTCTATCTGAGAAAACAAAAAGTCTACAAGGGTGGCCCCATCGCCATCTACATGCGCATCACCGTCAGCGGAAAACGTGCCGAAATGTCCACCGGGCGTACCATTGATCCCGTTAGGTGGAACGGCCGTGCGGGACGTGCCACCGGAACCAAAGAGGACGCAAGGACATTGAACACCTACCTCGACAGCCTCCAGAACAAGGTAAGTGCTGCCCATCAACTACTGATGAGCGCAGACAGGCCTATCACCGCAGCAGGCCTGCTTGATCAGTTTCTCGGCAGGACAAAAAAGAGCCGTTATCTGATGGAACTGTTCGCCGATCACAACAGAAAGGTGGAAGCGCTGATCGGAAATGGCTTTGAGAACAATACGCTCAAAGGTTACAGGACCTCCGAAAAGCACCTTACAGGTTTTCTCCGGTTCCAATACGGCAAACCGGACATCGAGATCGGCATGCTTGACCACGCCTTCATCACCGGATTTGAATTCTATCTCAGAACCGAATGCAAATGCAGCGGAGTATCCGCCGCCAAATACATCAAGCACCTCAAAAAAATCGTCAACCACTGCCTTGCCAACAGATGGCTGGATGCAAACCCGTTCATCAGTTACAGGTCAACGGCCAAGGCAAAAGAACGGGTGTTCCTTACGCAGGACGAGTTGGAAAGGATGTCTAATAAAAAAATCAGCATCGAGCGGCTTGCACAGGTCATGGACGTATTCCTGTTCTGCTGCTACACCGGCCTTTCCTATGCCGATGTTAAAAAGTTACAGCGCCACGAAGTGGCCAAGGGCATTGACGGTGATCTCTGGATATTCACGGAGAGGAAAAAGACCGACACGGCCAGCCGTATCCCCCTGTTGCCCGGTGCTGCTATCATATTGGAACGATACCAAGACCATCCGGTATGCGTGAATAAAGGGTTGCTCCTACCGGTGCTGACCAACCAGAAGATGAACAGCTACCTGAAAGAGATCGCCGACATCTGCGGCATAGCCAAAACGCTGACCTTCCATATAGCAAGGCATACCTTTGCCACTACGGTCACACTTTCCAACGGTGTACCCATCGAGAGCGTGTCGAAGATGCTGGGACACACCAATATCAAGACTACGCAACACTATGCGAAGATACTGGACATAAAGGTAAGCCGGGACATGGCGATTCTCAAACAGAGACTGGCAGGCATTTGATCCGCACAGAATATGGCGGTACAGGGCAACTTGGCCCTGTGCCGCTTCAAAAAGAAGGAGTATTTAAAGAATGGTTTATTTTAATTAAATTTGTATGACAACATTACAACGACCTATGGGCACACTGTCAAAAGACATACGTTCCAAATCCGTGTTCGAGCTATCAGCGGAGGAGCTGACCGAAAGGTTGCGCGCTACTGCCGAATCCGTCAGACAGGACACGTTCCGCCGGAACGGTTACATCGCCTACTATGACCAAAAAGTCTGTCCGGACACCTCCTATGTGGTGCGTGAATACAGGGACAGAAAAGAGCTGGTCCGGGTAGACAGCGAAGGTATTGGTCACTTTGTCAAAATTCTCTGAACATGTTGCCGGATTATCCCCAGCTACTGATTTTAGCAGGGCCGAATGGAGCGGGCAAGTCCACATTCTCCAAGGATATGTCCAGTCCCGGTGCTTTTATCTTCGATGCCGACAAGGAGATCGCAAGGTTCGAAGCACAGTTTCCCGGCCTTCCGTTTGAGAGCATTGCCTATGCAGTTGACCAGTATTTTCTCGACCAGGTGGACGAGGCCTTGAAGAACCGGACAGACTTTACCATCGAGACGAATTTCAGAGATCCCGGTCTTATCATGGATACGGTGTCCCGCTTCAAAGGCCAAGGCTATACTGTGGGACTTGTCTACATCGGTCTTAGGAGTGTCGAACTGTCGATGGAACGGGTTGCCGCGCGGGTAAAGGCGGGCGGCCATGCTGTCGATGCTGCAAGCATCAGTTACAATTATGAGGAGGGACTGAAGAACCTTTCCTATTTTGCTGGCCGTTTTTATAACGTGGAACTCATCGATGCTTCGGAAGAATCGTACAACTTAAAGTCACTTGTGAGTGTGCAGAACAGGCAGCTTGTCTATCTCAGTGAATACAGGCCTGCTTGGGCGGAGTCTGCTATATCGGGCATACAAAAACACTTCAACCGCCGCTCGCCCCAGCGTGATGATGATACCAGTTACCGCCGTGGGCCTCGGGGGCCACGCCGTTGAAATACCGAGCGGTAACAATGACCTGCCGAACAGATAGCGCATACCGGAGGAGATGTGCTTTTTCCGATACATTCCGCTGAACCGACCGAATAACCTGATTGACAGAAAAATAGGGTATATTTGTTGTTTTATTCAACAACTGGATCGACAAGCTTATGAAAGAATACTTCAAACCCCGTCCCCGTTTCGGGAAAAGAGAGCACCCCTATGACATCGGCAGACCGTTCTCCTGGTGGAAAAGCCATTATGACCGCCATTACCTGAACATTCTATACATGTTGGACGAACGCGAACTGGAAGCCTTTTACCGCTATCATCTCAATTATTTCCTTACCGTAAACGAGGGTGCCGATGAAGAAGAATATTATAACCGGGTCAGAGATATCGCTACGGACGAGCTAACCGCCCTGGTCAGGGAAGGTTGGCAACGTTCCAGGAAACAGCATGAAAGGAACAACGCCCAGAAAATCCGGCTCCGCGCGTTTATTGCCTACCTCGACAGCATAGACCGATGGGACAGCGCAAAGACCCGGGACGAGATCATCACGGCCAAGGAAACGGAGATCAGGAACCTGAAAGATCAGCTGGAGACAACCAAACAGGAGCTCAAAGCTGCAAGGAAACTCGAGACCGAAGATTATATCAATATCAGTAAAGACCATCTCCTTACCTTTATCGACCTTTGCCTGCAATTACAGGAGACAAAATTGTCCGACGGCAGGGAGATGCTCTTTTCACAGACCCAGATCGTCTGGGTAAAGATGATCTGTAAATATTTCCGGGAGGACAACGAAGAGATCAACTTTGAAAGCATACGCCGGTATTTTCCGGGGGATAAACGGAAACCCGGTTCCAAATACGCGCCCGTTCCGGCTAAAATGAAACTTTTCCGCATCGTGGACGCCAAAAAGCGGACCTGACCTTTTCTTTCGTCAGCCTCATACCATTCTAACTTAACCTGTTTGCCATCAATCTGGTGTCCAGCAGGTTATCCCCTTTCCCAACTTAATCCAAATCCCTCCATTTTAACCAAGCGGTTCCGCGTGGTCATGACCGTGCGGTCTTTTTTGGCAGTTTTGAGCCAAAACAGAATACTATGGAGATCATCGATCGCAAAGCCCTTAGCCGGTGCATCAGGGATGCCGTAAGGGCGGAACTACAGGAACATTTCAGACAATCGGGCAGCGGCAAGCCCGAGGAACAGGAGCGGCTATTGTCCAAAAAAGAACTCGCAGAGGAACTCGGCATATCGCTGGTTACCCTTACTGACTGGATGAGAAAGGGCCTTCCCTTCCTGCGCCTGCAAAAGCGAGTGTATTTCAAACGCAGCGAAGTGCTGGCCATTATGCAACAGAAAAACGGTGAGGATGGAAAGGAGGAAAAGCCATGCAGTTAGAACTTATCACAAGGGAAGACCTGAAAGCGTTCAAGGAGGAGTTGCTGGCGGAGATCAGGCAACACATCGGCACAGGACAGCCACAGCACAGACAATGGCTGAAAAGCAGCGAAGTGAGAAAACTGCTGAACATTTCACCAGGAACGCTCCAGAACTTACGGATCAATGGTACGTTGCGCTATACCAAGATCGGCGGGATGATGTACTACCGGCTGGAGGATATCAACAGAATGCTGGAAGGAGGCGAGCAATGAAACGGCAACTCGAACCTACAGCGTTAACAGTGACCTTCGGCGACTGGCTCAGGCGCATGTGCGCGGATGACTGTTTGATGCCGACCCATGTCAGCCTGTTCACTGCACTGCTCATATGCTGGCAGCGCAGCGGCTACTCCAACCCTTTCAACGTGACCCGGAAGACACTGATGGGCTATGCGAAGATCGCTTCCATAGCCACCTACCACAAGTGCATGCGTGAGTTGGATGGGTACGGGTATATCCGTTACCATCCATCCTACCACCCTACCGAGGGGAGCCTGATCTACTGGCCATTTCTTGCGGGCCCATAACGGGTCTGCACCTCGTAAAAAGATTCCCTCTTCAAGGAGACCACGGATCAGGAATGAAAGTCAATACCGGGAAGCAGTCATTAATATGTACAACCAACAATTCCACCGATAGAACATGATACCAACGTACCATGATATCTATATACCGAGATATCTGGATATCAAATATCCAGATATACAGAGTTTCAGATATCCAGCTCATTGTTTATCTGGATATACGATAGGCTATACCAGGGATAGACCCTTTGGCTGGCCTACCTGCCCATCGGTAAACCACTTTAGTGATCCCAGAATTTTGTTGCTCAGTGTGGTTACCCTACCCGCTGAACAACACCGGGCAGGATACCTATGGACAAAGGATCTTCCGCATGAAGATCTTGACTGGAGACCGCCTTACGACGGTCGGATGTCCATCGCTCCGCCCTTGACCCTTCCGGGTCAAAAAGGTCCAATTTTCCCAAAGAAAATCGGAGCAAGCGGAGGTTGGGCAGAGCCTCACCTGCTTGCCTTTACGGTGCCGTAAAGGGCGCTTTGGGAACCCTCCGGGGGTTCCCATGGCCGCCGGTAGCGGCAAAATACAATAAAAAAGAACCCTCCATAGGGTTCGATATATCCAGAAGGCTATATATCCCGCATAGCGGATATACTGCTAAGTAACCAAACGTTTATGCCAATGGAAACAAGGAAGACGGATGCGGAAGCAACATTACGGACGATCAAGTACGACATGCAGACCGCGCAGAAAATGGACAGGATCGCCCTGAAACTCGGACGGCCGAAACGGCTGGTGTTCGTACAGATGGTGGACTATTTCCACCGGAGCAAAAAGGATCCGAAAGACGTCAACGATGAGCTGCTGAAGAACACGCTACTGAAACAGCACAAGGACTACATCGGATTTATCAGGACACAGGAAAACGACCTGCTGATCCCGATCAAGAGGGAAGTTGACCGCATGACCCGAAGCCAGAAGAACATCATTGATTTTTTCAACGGTCTTGCCAAGCATAACAAGATTCTGCTCAGCGCGCAGCAGGAAGTGTTCACTGTGGTAAAAAAACATAACGAGATCCTTGCAGAGACCTCCGCTGCTGTTACGGACTTATCAGACATGCTGGATGCAAAGGAGCAGCTGAAAAAGAAATTCCTGTATATCCTGGAAAATTATATCCGGTCACGGGAAGCCTTCGGGATGATGACCCCGGCAAGGGAAAAGGAAGAGCTCATCCGCCAGACCAGAAAACAGATCGAAGCTTTATAACCATGTACATCAATATCACGGATAAAAAGGAAGCGGCTAATAAAGGCAGCAGCGCAAAGCTCGTTCACTACCTGGAAAAGGAGAACCGCACGGAAAATAAGCTGGAACCGGAACGTTGGTTCAACGGGCAGCGCAGCGATATCGAAGCCTACGAGGTACGCCGCTCGCTGGATGGCAACCGTGCAAAACTCGGCAACCACGAGGCGAAGTTTTTTCTGATCAATATCAGCCCGAGCCAGAAAGAACTGGCTCACCTGAAAGAAAAATATGGAGAGGAGGGTATGAAGGAACAGCTGAAACGGTACGCCGAAAAGGTCATGGACGAATATGCAAAAAACTTCAAGCGTCCTGGCATCAATAGCCACAGGGACCTGATGTGGTTCGCCAAGGTGGAAAACCACCGGTATTATACCCACAAGGACAAAGAAGTACAACAAGGCTCAAAGAAACGGGGCGAGAAAAAGACTGGCAACCAGATGCACATACAGGTCATCGTAAGCCGAAAGGACATTACCGGTAAATTCAAGCTCAGCCCGATGAACAGCTCAAAGGGAAGGAACGTTGAGCACTCCAAAAAGATGGGACAGTTTGACCGCATGGCCTTCAAACAGTGCGGGGAGCGGGTGTTTGACGCACAATTCGGTTTTGAGCGCGGCCTAAAGGATACCCTTGCCTATGCCAATATCAAAAAGAACGGCAGTCTGGCGCAGCGTGAGCAATTGGATATATTGCAACAGGGAGCCGAGAATAACCATAGTAGCAGGTCTCAGGCGAACGAACTTGCCTCCGGTGTGGACCAGGGTCTATTCCATACAACGTCCACTATGCTTGAAACCGTCGGCAGCACGGTATCGGTTTTTTTAGAAATCATGCTGGAAACCGTTCCCGAGCCGGATATTGCCCCAGATACCGTGGACGAGGCCGAAAAGCGAAGGAGGAAACGGAAAAAGCAGGAGGCAAATAGGTCACGGGGTCGTTGATAGAACTCCCTGCGTAATAAAACATGATCTGTTACCTTAGGCAATTCAAGCGATTAAAAAATTGTGCCGTCAGCGCGATATGTTTCAGCTGTCATGCAGGCTAACAGTGGAGGAATTTATAACTACACTTTTGTGTAACGACATAGCCATAGCTCTTTACTAACTTTGCGGTTATGAAGAATCCCGACACAAGGTATATAAGAAATCGCATCTACATCAATGACAGTCAGCAGGAAACTATCAAAAAGACTCCGATACTCATCGCGGGATGTGGGATCGGCAGTGTGATTGCTGAATGTGCCCTCCGGCTCGGGTTTGAGAACCTGACGATCATAGATGGGGATACGGTTGAGGTATCTAACCTGAACAGGCAGAACTTTACGGTGGAGGACATATCGCTCCCGAAAGTTGACTCGATTAAGCAACGGTTGGGAGAGATCAATAGCCACGCATCTGTAAAAACCCATAAATGCTTTGTCACAGAAGAAAATTTGCAAACCCTTATCCAAGGGCATAAAATAGCAGTCAATGCGCTTGATTTTTCGTCCGACATTCCCCTAAAGTTCGACAAGCACTGCCAGGACAATGGTATACCGGTGCTCCATCCGTATAATATCGGCTGGGGAGGGCTTGTAGCTGTAATAACACCGGACGGGACGGGGCTTGATACAATAGCCCGGCCCGGCAGGAAATTCAACGAAATAGAGTTTGTCGAATACGCGCTAAACCATCTCTCGTTTTGGGGCAAACCACAACACTGGGCGACCGAAGTACTGAACAGCTATATTACCGAAGATGGAAGTGTCCCACCTCCTCAATTATCAATCGGATCGTGGCTAGTAGCATCAATGTGTACATCCATACTTTTTGATATTTCTACAAGGGGAGCCATAAAAAAATTTCCCGATTTTTATTTCAGTTCGATAAAGGATTGCTAAAGCAACCTATTGTTTGCTGCGTAAGATATGGCTTCCGAGATATTTGTTACCTTCAGCTTGCTAAACAGTTTTTTGCGGTGGAATTTAATGGTTTCGGGAAAAACAAACGTTTTCTCTGCAATTTCATTAATAGTAAAGCCGCGTATGGAAAGCTGGAGGATCTCCCGCTCCCTATCTGAAAGATTTATTTTTTCGACAGATTTCCACCGGTTGTCCAACAGATCAAACTGAAAGATCTCTTTATCTCCCTGTTTGGTGATTTTTATATTACCTGAACCTCTTTCTGCTGAAAGCGACACTACACAGATTGCCTTCCAAAGCTTTCCGGATTCCGTCAAAAACACCGGAGTCAGTTTATGATGAACCAGAATCTTTTTTCCGTTATCGCTCTTCAGGTGGAAGTCATATGAAATCGTATAATGGGTCCTTTCTTCGATGGGTATCCCCTCAAAAAAGTCAAATCCTATTCTGTTTATCCTGCCTAAAAGATCCAGATCTTCCTCGGTTACATATTTGAAGTAGAAGGCATACCCCATTTCCTTAACTTCCTGAGCAGAATGTCCACATAAGAACAACGGATTTTCTGACATGTATTCAAAAGCCTGCTTTTCGTAGTCGATAACATACACGCTTGTATATGTCGTTCTGGCAAAGGCGTGTAATACCCCCTGATAGTCCGACAATTGGCGAAAATCAATTTCCGACAGCTTCTCTATTTTATTCTTTGAAAAGAAAAATCTATTCATTGCTATTCGAACCTTTTCCCATAAAGTTATATAATTCAATCATGTTCAAATAAACTTCTGTATAGGTTGTCAACAACTTGTTACCCAAAAGTGTAGTTGCAGGAAACTACACTTTTGGGTAATACTATCCATTAGGGTGAAGGTTAACTTTGCAGTCGGTTATGTCAAAAGATACAATTGAAATAAGAAAAATTACTGCTGATCGGTTATTTAATGCCGCAGAGTTTGTTGTGGAGCAGAATTTCACAAGGCATTTGCAAACCGCATTTACCGCAGAGTATTTTGAGCTAGTCCGCACGGTATATGAAGAAGAAATAATACATTTCCACCAATCGTCTTTCTTTGTAGCAGAAAATCACTTTAAGACTATCATCGGTTGTATCAGGACGCTCAAGTGGAACAAAATCGACCAACTTCCCATTGAAAAAGTGTTCGGTTTACATGTTGTTGAACGATGTCACATTCCATCGGATTCCACAGTGTGGCATATCGGGCGGTTTGCAACACGTAAGGGGGCAGGCTCTATTGAGTTATTCAAGCAGTTAATCCTAACCGGCATCTCACCTATTTGTGAAGCCTCCGATTCGATAGTCTTTGCGGAATGTGACACCAAGCTTTTGAGAACCCTTTCGAAGATGGGAATTGCATCGGAGACCATTGGTGAACCGCTCGTTTATTTAGGCTCAGAAACAGTACCGGTGTGTTTAGACGTTAATTCTTTAAGGACGTTTTATGGGATGCATGCGTCACAAAATCGAATTCTTAATATTCCAAATACAGTTTGTGCTTAATCAGAGCGTAAGAATGCTTCTTAAGATTTCGCTTGCAAAAACAGCTTGAAAATTTGGTAATCCTATAGGAGAAATATTTTTTAAAACAATCATATTATGAGAATTAAACATTTACTTTTTCCATTATTAATCAGCGGAGGCGTTTTAATCGGCTGTCAGAAGGATCATTCAACCCCGGTGGAACCGGGGCACACACATGCCGAGCTATCCGCAGATTCTGCCAGAACAGTATTTTCAAAAATTCTATCCAAAGCGGTCTACAACGAACCTGACTTACGAAATTTTATTAAGGTTAAGGCGATGGAGCAATTTGACAATGATTATGATGTATTTTATCCGTTCGTGAAGGACGAGGTCGTAAGCAAAGGCCAAACTTTTCGAGCGATCCTTGAGAAATATAGTGATGATCCTAGTACACTAAACAAGATTGAAGAAGAACTTCCTTTGCTGAATATACTTTTACCAGATTTGACCGCTTTCTTTGAGTTTAGCGCAGATAAGTGGAATTCTGAGGAAAAAGAAATTGCGGTTACTGCTCTAAATCGTAATAATGATCCTCATGTAATTTATGGTAATGGAGAGAGAATGTTCACTCTTGAGCCCAATGAAATTCCAGGCTTTCCCATTTTGGTTGTAAAAAACAGCGAAAGATTAAAGAAAAAGAACGATATAAAAGTAAAAGGTGCGATAGGGAAATCGGATTATGAATTTATAGATAATGCTTTTGATAAGAGGTTAAATACAAAAGCAACTCCCGCAACTTCCACGGAGAACGAGGGAATGATTATGGGAGCTTGGGAAGAGTTCGGTGTAGATCCGCAATATTGGCAGCGAGATTATATATATTACGGAATGTCACATTCTAATCCTAAAGACGGTCAACTTAACCCACAGATTAGAGAGCATATCGAAATGATTAAATTTGAACCTTCGATCCTTTATACTATCTCAGATCAGACGGGCGATCCGTTTCTAAAAGATAAGCATGAACATAAAAGTGATGACAAAAATCCACTTTCATATGATCAGATCAGTAGGGCATTATGGACAGACGGCAATTTCGAGTTCCGTATTTACGTTTCAAAAGGGAAAAGAGACGGCAATAGTGCGGCTGCTCAATCTATTGTAATGAATGTGCATCCAACGGAGATATTCCGCTTCCGAAAAATAAAACACGTAATCAAGAACGGGGGATGGTTTCATCGGGACAGACACACCTACTCCATCGAATCGCGCGATGATATTGAATCTAAATGGTATTTTCCCTACAATGGTGCCGGGTACCCATTAGAAAAATGGGACGTGGCACAGGAGGCTATGAATTTAAATTTTCAGATTTTTGAAAGAGATGATTCTGAAACCATTGAGAAAAGTTACAGCTACAAAAATACGTATGCTAATAGTACCAATTTTAAAATTGACATAGGCCTAGGAAACATAATTAAGCAAATTGTAAAACTAGACCTAGGTTTTGGCTATTCGTCTAATAAATCCACTGAAAAAACGGAATCTACAAAGATAGTGACAACTAAAACTAGTGACGATCTAGGTAGTCTGACGCTCTATTTTTCAGATCCTATACTTCGGACAAATTCTGGTAAAAAGAAAATAGACAATAGTCCATGGTTCTTTTCAGATGCTTATACCATTAGCAATGGCGCAGTTACAATGCAGGTATTGCCGAAAAAACTATAATATTACCTGTTTAATAAACCTACCTCCTGTTCTTAGTTAGTACAGGAGGTAGGTTTGTCTTAAATTTATATTTTATGAAAGCGAAAATCTTATTCTTATTATTAGCGGTTAATCTCCTTTTTGGTTGTAAAAAAGAAGGTGCACCTATAGAGAAAGACGATACATTTTTCGATGGGAAAATCGGATCAACTTTATATGATAGTATTCCAAATGAATTCCGTACCCAAAAACTTATCAGGACAATCCAAGAAAATCCGCTCTATTGCATAATCCTTTCCGATACTTTTGACGAATTGCCGAATGTTTTGGGTCTATCGTCAGTACAAATGCAGATCAATATTTCTAATCCTATGGTAGGCAAAAAGTATACGATTACTGACCTTATTAAAAGTGGCGATATCGAGCACCAAGGTATCGTATGTGATTATATTGAAAGGGTAGCGGTTAATCCAACAAAAACCCAAAAATTAACCTATATCCCTTCTTTGAAAAACCCTGTACACCTGTCGGTCAACCGGGTAGATATGGAGCCTGTTACTAAGTCAAAAATCGTAGAAGGGGAAATCAACGGCTATTTATTCAATACAAATGATTTAAACGACAGCATCCAAGTGGAAGCCACATTCAGAACAAAACAATACAAAAACTGATGGATCACTTAAAATGTTGGATATTAAGCTTAATTCTATCTTCTCTAACCTTCTCATGTAAGAAAGCCGATGATCCCAATATGCCAACGGTTTCAAACATCGTTACTATTCTGTATTTGGAAGCCAACAATGATTTAAAACAGGAAGCACGGAAAGCAATCAATGATCTTGAAAAAGGTTCGTCCAAGCCGGACAATACCACTTCATTGATCCTTGCATATGTGAAGGATAACGATCGATACGGATACCTACTAAAAATTTCTCCGGATAATAACCCACTTAAAATATCAAGCGATACGCTAAAAGTATTCGATGCATCAGACCCGTCCGGTGCAGCCCAGATAAGCAACGTGTTGACTTATATTAGGAGTAATTATCAAGCTAATTATTATAACTTGATACTTTGGTCCCACGGCACTGCCTGGGCTCCCGCAGCACAGTATTCCAGTCAGCCAAAAACACGGTCATTTGGAGAAGATCGGGGAAATCAGATTGATATATTGGACTTGAGGGATGCCCTTCCTATGCATTTTAACTATATCATATTTGACGCATGCTCAATGGCAAGCGTGGAAGTCCTTTTCGAATTCCGAAACAAAGCAAATTATATAATAGCTTCACCTACGGACGTCCTTTCGGATGGTTTTCCCTATCAGAACATATTGCCTCTCATTAATTCAGGCTCAAAAGAGGACGTTAAGAAAATTGCTTCAGCTTATTTTAACTATTATAACGTAAAAACAGGTCTTCATCGGTCAGCCACTATTTCCGTTACAGACCTCTCTAGACTGGAGGCACTTTCGGAATACATCGGTTCTTTAAATCTAGAGGATAGACGTTCATTTAGTACTGTTGGTGTACAACGAATGGATTTTACCCATGGGTTTCCAGTTCCCTTGTACGACTTTGGAGACTTTATATCAAAGAATTACTCATACGAACATATTGCTTCCATAGAAAAACTGCTAGAGGATGCTTTAGTATACAAAAAGAATACACCTGAATTTCTTGGCAATACATTAAATTCGTTTTCAGGGCTTACGCTTTCTGCTTTACCTAAATCTGATCCATATTATCCATATTATGCGAACCTAGAATGGAGCAAGAGAACGAAGATATATTTACCTGAGGAGAAGCCTTAATCTTAATAGGAATAGTTATGGACACCTCTTTTTATCCTATCTAATTTTCTTTTTTTGAATTTTTACAAAAATTGTATAAGCCTTTATTTGAATATTGAAAGCGCTTTATAGGGGGGAAGTTTTAAAGGTGCTTATATGGTTTTACACTTTGACTATTGCAAAAGCGGCTGTACGCCTTCGACCCCGGTAGTAATTTGTATTCTATGCACGAAATCGAAATCCAATATTCAGCCCAGATAGTTGAATTGGCGCCATTGAAGCAGAATGGAAACGCCAAGTTGACCGGATATTATCCTGATTGAAAGCAATTGCTTAAATTTGGGGAAATAGCAACTTTGGTTACTTAGAAAGTTCCACGATAAATTTTTCTTGGTATGGCACATGAAACTCCAAAGCGGATTTATAGAAACCGGTTAACGACCGAACAGAAACTAATTTCGGCGGTAGGCGATGTCCTTCTTAATGGTACCTACCGGGAATTGACCATAACCCATATCGCAGCGGTTGCAGGTTGCCATTCCAAGCAGATCCGTTCATATTTCGGAAGTGTCGGCAATCTTATTGAGATCTATGTACGGGGTAGGGATTTCAGGGCTTCCTACTTGGAAAGGTTAAGGACTGTCTGTGAGGCGCATCCTAGTCGGAATGCAAAGAAACAGATCGCGGCAATACTGGTTGATCATTTTGAATACCTGCTCACCGAAAAGCAACTTAAGGAACTGCTGGTCTGGCACCTCAACGATGCCAAACCGTTCCTGAAGCCGTTGGACGATGCGCGGGAGGCCTGCTTTTCGGAAATGCTTGCACCATATCAGGGAGCGGAAACCGACAAAGTTGACCGGAAACATCTATCCATGGTAGTGGCCGGAATCTATTGGTCGGCTGTTTGGATCGACCGTGGCTATGGCACTTTCTTCGGACTCGAAATCAGTGCTGAGAAAACCAGGTTTGCTGTCGCTAAAGCTGTAGAGCTAGTCTGCTAGGAAAAGTAGCTATGGTACGGCCATCCGTAACAACCATTTGTCTTCAAATCCATTTCCAGTCTGGTTCAAATTCGGGGTTCCCAACTATGGGTTTCACAATCAAGTCCTCCGAAAATGAAGTTAAAGTGATTTAATAACTTCCAGCTCTGCATCATAGGTGGTACTTTTAAGGTACTCCACCCACGAGGCAAGAATATTTAGTTCATTACCACCGATCTTTCTTACATCCCTAAACAGTCTTTTAAAACGCTGGTCGTTTTTGCTATTAGCAGATTTGGACACCTTTTTTAGAGCATCGATCGAATCGGGCAGGTCATACTCCCTAAGGTGCAGGCCAACTTCGTTGACTGCATTTAGTATAAATTGTTCAATTGCAGGATTAATCTGTATGATATAATGAGGTCTACTTTTGTGCTTATGAAGAATCAAACTTCCTTTGGCAAGTACTTCAGTAAACTCCTTTAAATAATCGATCTCCTTTTTGTCCTTATCAATAATACCTAATGCAAAATCATCTGAAAATCTCTCTTTCATGACTTTCGTAACCGTTCCACATCCTTTCTGATGGTTGTAGCCTTTTAGTGGGGAGACCAGTGTTTCAATTAAGTTTGTATCAACATAACACTCCGGAATAATATGTAAATCCATACTGTATTATTAGATATAACTTTCGCTGTTAGTAAATAAATCAACCCCAAACTGATAAATATCATGGAGTTCACTGTCTGCCAAGCGCCTTAGCCGAGTTTCGTGATTTTCGTAGTGCACCATGTACACCGCTAATTCTTCACGGCTGTTCTCCAGAAAGTCATTCAGAATAAAAGGGCTATGAGTTGCAACGAAATACTGGTTATCTTCTTTATGGATCATTTCCTGGGTTATATGTGTCATATAGGGCGGGAATGAATGTGCCTCAGGCTCCTCAAATAATAATACACAATCGTTATTGCTGGCGACTGCTGTTTTGAAAAATATTATTCGTTGCAGGGTGTCGGCGATAGAGTTATAAGGCACAAGAAAAATCTCGTTAGCATCCTCCGCCTGCATAATCTTCAGTGACTGACTAGCTCTGTCGAATACCAGGCTCAATCGATATTCAGCGAATAGCGCCGAAATTTCCTTTTTGAGCACCTCGTCCTTTTCAATCATATTGAACATATTTATTCCAAAAGGAGGGATCAGGTAACGGCTATGCGTCTTGCGCTGTTGCGTATGGGCTTGAAATGAGTATTTGCGTATAGGCGAAACATAATCGTCATTTCTTTTATAACGGACATTTAGCTTATCATCAATAGTATATATACCAAGGTCGAACCCTGTATCAATCTTAATTTGAAGCCCAGTTTCCTTTTCATAAGAGAATTGGACGAAACCTTTATTCGTCTCTATTCTTGCGGGATCGTTATAGTTGCCATTATAAAAAAGTTCGGTTTCACTTTCAAGCCTGATCAATTGAGTTAGAGCTTTTGAAGAGTTTTCTTTTAAAAAGGGTATTGAAAATGATGATAGGGCTTCCAGTATATTGGATTTACCAACATTTGGCCTGCCTATAAATAAATTTATTCGTTTGCAGTCAGTAATTTTACAATCCTTAAGGGATTTAAAATTGCTAATAGATATATCGTGAAGGAAGTTGTTCATGATTTAAAATTTCAATATGGAAAATTATTCTACCTCAAAGCCATATTCCTTGGCCAGTACTTTAACCTGCTTTAGGAACGCTCCAATAGCCTCTGTTTGAGATTCGGGGTATTTGATGCCAATCCTCAGGGTTGACTTTTCCTCATCGCCAATTGTTGGACTTACCGTCTCCTTAGTGCCAGATGCTGATATAGCAGCATCAACAAAAGGGACATATAACTTGAAAAAATTCTTTTTAAGAGCAATGCTAATTTCACTTAGATCGCCCACGTAAATATCCTTTCTATCATTAAGAATATCATACATATTTCTGGGCGAAGTTCCCACTTCATCAGCCAGCCAGGGGGATTTTCTTTTCTGCCTTTTGAGCTCTTTATTTATTTCACTAAAAATATCAACTTTCATACTGCAAATTCGCCATAATGGTGCAGTTCGGTAGTATTATTTCTTGATTTTGTTTTGGATATTCAAAGAAATAATTCGGCTTAAAAGAAATAATTTGTAATAATTTAGGAAATTTTAATACCATTCCGTAGATTTGAATCTGAAATAACAATTCCATCATCGCGAGACGATGATAGATAGTTCTTAAAAAATGATATTTTTGGAACACCTTTGAATATGGTGTTCGCTTATTTGAGCCTCGTCCGCGCAATGTGGTAATTGAAAAGGACGCGAGCAGTAAGTGAACCCCGGCTTATGATATTCTTATCATTAGGCCGGGCACTTATTGATGCGTCCAGAGTGATTTATAATCACTCCCTGTTTACCACCAGGAGCGCGGGCATCAGTACGCCCGGCCTAATGGTTTTGTGCTACCTATCGAGGCTCGTTTAACTGGTAACGAGCATGAATCTAAAAAAACAACTTTTTAAAAATATTATTGCTGCCCCTGATTAAGGTTGGCAAAGCCATTATATGGCTTTCTCTTACCTAAATTGAAAAGGGCGCCCAAAACAAAATAGGTAATTTTTAAAATAACAGAATGATGAACGTTATAAACCTATTTACAAATGAAGCTATTTTACAGCTACATGAGGCGCCTGTTTGCCTATATTCCAAACCTTTCGAAGGTGACTCGAATACCAACAACAATATTTTCGCCTGCCACCAAATGGCATACACTGGTAAATGTCCGGCAGGCATTTTTACTACAGGTTTTTTGTTTCATATTGTTTAGTGATGTCCATGCACAGTCCGCCGGAGAGCGGGCTGAAGCTG
This sequence comes from Sphingobacterium chuzhouense, assembly GCF_014692525.1. Lineage (GTDB taxonomy): Bacteria > Bacteroidota > Bacteroidia > Sphingobacteriales > Sphingobacteriaceae > Sphingobacterium > Sphingobacterium chuzhouense. The sequence continues at coordinate 1,405,561 of NZ_JACNYL010000001.1, read as the reverse complement.
GGCTATCCGAAATCAGGCACTTACAGGTCGGTGACACCATCCCCTATGCGCTATGGCAGATTCCCTTGCATGTAGTCAACCATCCAGACGGTAAGGATACGATAACCTTGAATGACTATAGGGACAGGAAACTGATCATATTGGATTTTTGGGCAACGTGGTGCGGAAGCTGTATCAAGAGTTTCCCAAAGATGGATTCCCTGAACACACGTTTACAACCCGATCTCCAAATCTTATTGGTCAACAGTATAACAGGTACTGGAGATACCAACACGAAAATAAAAGCCTTTTTTGACAAGTTGGATTATACGTTGTCCATTCCCTCTGTCATCAATGATAGCCTTTTCAAAAAATTGTTCCCCCGTAAATTGATTCCACATTATGTGTGGATAGATAACAACGGCAAGGTCAAAGCCATTACCGCCTCTAAAGAATTGACATTCGAAAATATTGAGCGGATGATCCATAATGAAAATGTAACACTAACAACAAAGGAGTATTGATATGAAAATAAAATTACTTTTGGCAATAGCGTTGTTTTCAATATCTGGAGGACTGGTTGCTCAGGATCGATCCCATGTAATCTCCGGACGGATAAGTACGGAACAAGGCTCATATAAACTTCCATCCATAACGGTAAGATCCGCTGTCAGCAAACGGGCGACAGCCACTGATTCAGATGGTCTGTTCCAGATCTCAATCCCCTCGTTGCCCGACACTCTACTGATCACCCATTTAGGGTATGAGCCTCTGTCCATACCACTTTCTGACAGGACTCCGTTTCTTGATCTTGTCTTACAGCCTCAAACATTTGACCTCGATGAGGTTACTGTCGTGAATACGGGGTACCAGACGGTGAAACCCAATGAAATAAACGGCTCCACCGTAAGCCTCGGTGCCAGCGATCTGAACCAGCAATCAGGAACCAACCTATTGGATCGCCTGAACAACATTACCAGCGGACTTAGTTTCACCACCGGAAAATCCAATGGCAATCCACAGAACACCACCAACATATCGATAAGGGGCCTGAGTACCATCAACGGCCCCCTGGATCCGCTGATCGTTCTTGACAATTTCATTTATGAAGGAGACATAAATAACATCAATCCCAATGATGTCGAAAACGTAACGATCCTTAAAGACGCATCGGCGGCCAGTATATGGGGAGCAAGGGCAGGGAACGGTGTAATTGTTATAACGACCAAAAGGGGGAAATTCAACCAGCCGCTGCGAATTGGGTTCAATTCAAACATTATTATTGCGGACAAACCAGACCTGTACTATTATCCGCAGATGTCCTCCTCTGATTACATCGATGTGGAACGTCTGCTGTTCAATGAAGGCTACTTTGATGACCAGATAACCGGCACACCGTATGCGGCGCTTACCCCAGCCGTTGAAGTGTTCCTAAAGAACAGGTCGGGACAGATATCGGATATTGATGCCGCTAAGGAGATCGACCGCCTGAAGTCGGTAGATATCCGGGATGGGTACAGCAGACACTTTCTGAAAAAAGGTGTTACCCAGCAACATGCCCTCAATTTGCAGGGTGGCGGAGATAAGCACAATTTTAACCTTTCTTCCGCTTATGACCAGAATGTAAACGAATCCCATGCACGGTTCAGCAAGATTAACCTAAAAGCAGACCACACTTTCCGACCATTAAGGGATATGGCTGTTACGACAGGGTTATATTTCACCCACAGTACTTCGGAATCTGGCCGTCCGGGTTACAACACCGTGCAGGTGAATGGAAGATGGCCTACTTATCTAAGCTTTGCCGATGAAAACGGGGATCCGGCCTCGATACAGCTTGCCTACCGGGAAGCCTATACCGATACCGTTGGAGGCGGCAGATTGCTCAACTGGCGTTATTATCCATTGGAAGACTATAAACATAATAGATCCACGACGAAGCAACAGGAAATATATGCAAACGCTGGTGCAAATTATAAATTGACCAGTTATCTGAACATTGATGCAAAATACCAATACCAGAGACAGTCTTCGGATACCGAAAATCTATCGGACATAGAAAGCTACAATGCAAGGAACCTGATAAACTCATTCAGCCAGCTAAACAGGACAACGGGCATTGTCGACTATATTGTCCCTTTGGGCGGCATCAGGAGACTAAGCATGCGGACGGTGGAATCCCATACGTTCAGAACACAGCTGAATCTTGACAGGGCTTGGGGATACCACCGTGTATCCGCGATTGCGGGATGGGAAGTGCGGCAGGCAAAGGGAAGCGGGAATGGCTACGCCCAATACGGTTACAATGAGGATCCGCTGTCCTATACCGATGTCGATTTCGTAAACTACTATCCCCACTTTATCACGGGAAACTCCCAGGGCATCTCGTCCAACGGAACATTGAGCAGCACAGTGCACCGCTTTGTTTCGGGGTACATGAATGCCTCTTATAATTTTAAGGGAAGGTACCTGATTTCTGCCAGTGCTCGTCAGGATGGGTCGAATATCTTTGGAGCCAATACCAATGACAGATGGAAACCTCTTTGGTCGGCGGGTATCGGCTGGAACATCTCGAAGGAAAATTTTTATAAAGCCGCTTGGGTACCCTACCTAAAACTGACGGCGACATACGGTCATAGTGGCAACGTAGACCTGAGCCGTTCTGCACTTCCGGTAGCAACTTACGGCACATATGCTGCCACGGGACTCCGTCTTGCGAGGATAAATACACTTAATAATCCCGAACTGCGCTGGGAACAATCTTCGCAACTTAACCTGCGGATAGACTTTGCATCCGCCGGACAGCGGATTGCAGGGTCGCTTGAATACTACCGAAAGAAAGGGACCGACCTGTACGGAACAACTCCTTACGATTATACTACCTGGGGAAGAGGCTCAGAAATCGTCCGGAATGTTGCAGCCATGGAAGGAAACGGCATAGACATCGTACTTAACAGCAAAAATATTGAAGGCAGCCTGCGCTGGAACACTTCACTTTTGTTCAACTATAATATAAGTAAAACTAGGGAGTATTTCAGTCCAAGCGCCAATATCGTATCAACCTCTACTGGCAACAGTATAAGCCCCATCGTGGGAAAGCCCCTATATGCCATTGCAGCGTATAGATGGGGTGGACTGGATGCTTCGGGGAATCCACAGGGTTATCGGAATGGGGACCTGAGCACGGACTACACAGAGATCAGCAAAGAGGGGTATGAAGAGGGAACCGATGGGAACGTCAGATATATGGGCTCTTCCGTCCCTGAATATTTTGGATCCCTGATCAATACCTTCCAGTGGAAAAAATTTTCTGCATCCATCAACATAGGTTACAAATTCGGATATTACCTTTTTAAACCCACCATCTCTTATGCAGCGCTGGTGCAAAACGGAAGAGGACACGCTGACTATGAAAACAGATGGCAAAAACCGGGCGATGAATCCATTACGGATATTCCCTCCTTTACCTATCCGCTAATTTCGGGAAGGGACGCCTTTTTTGCATCATCGGAAGTTAATGTTATCAAAGGAGACCATATCAGGCTAAACTACATAAACCTGGGTTATGAACTGTTTTCCAAGAAAGAAGGACTTCCATTTGAACGACTGCAGTTATTTGCCATTGCCTCCAATCTGGGTATCCTTTGGAGGGCGAACGGAGACCGGATCGATCCCGATAACGACTCGATTTATCCCGAACCGCGCACCGTAACCATTGGTCTAAGGTCAAACTTTTAAATCAACCCCATCATGAAAACCAAATTTACAAGATTAATCATACTGTTTGTTCCTATCCTGTTTTTATTACTGGCGTGTGAAAAATACCTGGAAGAAAAATCGGACAAGGTTTTGGTTACCCCTTCAACGCTCGAAGACTTTCAGGCATTGCTTGACGATGCGGTAACCATGAATACCGCCACCCCCGGCTTCATGGAAACATGCGCTGACGACTACTTTCTTCTGCCGGCTACCTATAACGGACTGACGAGTTTACAGGTTTCCCTGTATAGTTACAAACCGTTTCCATACGAATACGGCAATGACTGGTCGAAGTCCTATCAGGTGGTTTACAATTCAAATATCGTTATGGAAAGATTGGCCGATGTCCCGCGGACTCCGGCAAACTCGGTTGCCTGGGACAACATCAAGGGCTCTGCTTTATTCTATAGGTCATATTACTATCTCCTGCTTGTCTGGCAGCATGCCAAGGTTTACGATGAAACCACAGCTTCCACGGACCTGGGCATAGTCCTGCGGTCAGGTTCGGATTTCAATGTCAAATCCGTACGGGCAAGCGTGCAGGATACATACGACCGGATCATGGAAGACACAAAAGCTGCGGCTCTGTTGCTATCCGAACATCCTGTCCACGTTATGCGCCCATCTAGGGCCGCTGCATATGGCCTGTTGGCAAGAACCTACCTGTCCATGTCCATTCCAGATAGTGCTAATAAATATGCGAATCTTGCACTTGGGATCAAAAATTCACTTATGGATTACAATGGAGACCCCGACCTCAACGGATCCGTAACGGCGTCAATACCGTTCAGAAAATTTAACAAAGAAACCGTATTCTATTCGGAGATGTACTCCAGTTTTGGGCTTCACCACCCCGCAAGGGGCAGGATAGACACGTCCCTCTATACTTCCTACGATGACGGCGATCTCCGGAAAACCGCTTTTTTTAGGCCCAACAGTGGCTATCATCAGTTCAAGGGGAGTTATGCAGCAAGTCCAAGCATCCTTTTCAGCGGCATTGCTGTCGATGAATTATATTTGATCAGGGCGGAAAGCAGCGCCCGCTTGGGAAATCTCTCGACAGCGATGGACGATCTTAATACACTGCTGAGGACGAGATGGAACAGCGATTCGGAATATCAAGAGCTGGTTGCCGAATCGGATGGGGATGCTCTGGCAATCATTCTTCTGGAAAGGAGAAAATCGCTCCTTATGCGGGGCCTCAGATGGATAGACATCAAGAGGCTTAACCGGGAAGGCGCAGGAATAATCCCGACAAGGATAGTAAATGGGGAAACGTTCTCTTTACAGCCCAACAGCAGCCTCTATGCTTTACCACTTCCCGATGACATCATCCGATTGACCGGTATCGAGCAGAATTAAAGACACTCGTAGCTATAATAGTCTGCATTTATCAAATGAAAATCCCCTAAAACCAACCTAATTAACAGATTGGTTTTGGGGGATTTTAAGATCGTCTGGAAGGGATATTAATTCTGCATATTAGAGATAACCCCAGCCGCATCGGCGATGGCATCCACGTAATGCGTATTCGTTCCTGAATTTAAGCTTGCGCTTATATTAGCGCTAGGCTTTAAGGATGGAGAAGTATTTGGATTATCCACATACGCTGCGGATACCTGTATACGACATGGTCTTTCGTCCAATCCGTCACATAGTTCTGTACTCGGGGTGAAGGACCAGTGTGATTCGTCCTCCACGTTCGCCTTGCTAAAATCGGGACCATTATACTCAAAAGTATAAAGCTCATCCGCCTTCTTTGTCTCTACTTGTTTTTCTTCTCTTTCCCCTCTATTTTTTTCCATGGCGTTCACGACAAGAAATGCACCAAACAAAAAGAATAAAAACAATGCGATACCGGTGCGTGTCCGGTTGTTCTTTACTGTTGCCATAATGCAAGCATTAAGTTTATAAAATCTTTTGCTGTTACCCGCACAACGGTTTTGCCTCACAGTTATGCAGTCGAGGGATCTTATTCGGTGGTCAGTCAGCTTCCTAGAAGCCGAAAGGCCTAGCCAAGCCTAAAGAGGGCAAACCTACGCGGGTAATAGAATCTGTTGACAATTCTCTTTCGGGCAAATTTGATTATGAACATCTCTTTGATTCCAATGAACATGATCGCTGGTGGAACCGCAATGGATATCCGTATGGATACAGTGCACAGCCATATCCTCATGGGCTGGATCAGAGCCTCTGACATACAGAGGATCTTTCTCATTATTATTTCCGATGTGCTTTTTGTTTCCATTTTACTTTTATCCGTTACCTTGGTTCTACAGTGGTTGGCCTAGCCTCCCACCGGCCCTGCGTATTTATTATTCATGGCACCTTATCGCCGTGCCGGCGTCCCGTGTAGTGGTCCGCTTTAAAAGTTACCAGTACCCAGCGGTTTGTGCATGAGGAGAAAATGTTAAAATACGGGGCATCTTCTCTTTAGCTCCAACTACTTTTTTCCGTAGGGGAACCACGGCATGAAAGTGGGCACTCCCCTTTACCATCCCTTGAAATTTCTTTGACCTACAAGGTGTAGATCACAATATAAAGTTCGGTATCTTTACCTGAATGCAGGTGTCAAAAAACAGAGAAAATGACACTGTTTTTCGGCAAAAAGCGAACAAAAATGTGTGTTTTTTGACCCTAGTGCAGCTGAGATATCTGGAAAATTAAAATTAATCTTTGGTTTTGTATTGAACAGTTCACCGCACGCTTTTCAACCCTTGCTCCGGCCGCGTTGTAAATAAAAGACACGGATGCAGGAAAACAAAAACATAGTTTTCACGATCTTTTTCGAGATTTTTCTATAGATTTAATAGCATCTTTGTTTGTTAAAAATTTCTTACTCCCGGTAATAATGGCGACATCATACCCTGTGCTTTTCCTTTCAGAATCGTTAAAAATCAAAAGTTGTCTCATAGAATTATTGGGTATACTACCAATTTTTAAACCCTTTTTTATATCGCTAAAAAATGTGTTTTTTGTACTCTTGATTGCTCCATAATTTCCCGTAAGAAAGAGAACATTCTTATCTTCAAATGAAAATGAACCTCGCTGTTTCTCAAAGAAATAATTCAGAAATGTAGACTCACATATATTCAATACTGCAGAAGAATCATCCCCCGTCTTATCAAGGCATTGAATAATATTTTTTGGGATATCTTCCATTGACTTTACTTGCCCGTGCAAAATACTTGTGAAAAAAAATGAACCAATTAGAACTAAAATTATAGTCTTCATGCCGTTATTAATTTAAGTTTTAACGATATGGGCGGGGTCGTATCCATTACGCCATGAGCACAATTGTTCGATATCCAAGGACGTACTCCAAGCAAACTCAGTTTTTTGACCTTTTTTTTGACATTTGTGCTTTTATATTATTATAGTGTCTGATAAAAAAAATCCGAATCTTTAAATTTTGCTACGTAATGATCCAATTCGTATACCTCTTTCTGGATGACCCGATAAACATATATCCTGTCATTGTTAACATATAAAATCGTATTGGGTAAATGATAACTAAATAGTATATGTTTTGGCTTTTTTTTCAGAATTTGCTTAACCGCAGCCTTTAACTTTTTTGCATATTTCAACTCAGGGGTTTGATAAACATTACCAAAATTGTCTAATTCATCCTTGTTAAAATAGACAAAGAATGTGGGATTGAACTTGCTATCATAACAATAAATATCAAAGGCATACCGAGAATCTTCGAGCACTAAATAACTATTAGAGTTAAGCCTTGAGGTGTCAATGTCAACACGTAGAACAAACTTTATTCTATTTCCATTTATTTCTTTATTTATTTTATCATATATCCTACTGACGGTATCCTCAGTGGGCTCTTCAAGGAAATATGTTGAAGATCGTCGAATTGCTTCCTTCAAACTGTTTAAATAGATTATAGAATCCAGCTGTTTATATTTCTCTTCGATCAATGTAAGGTTTGATTGTGCGTTTACTATGGTAAAGCAAAATAGTGACGATATTATAATTTTGAATTGTAGCACTGCTATTTTTTTAAAACCGACTAATCACTTACTTAATAACTAACATAGAAGGCCTTGGAGTCTTTAAACTTTGCTACATAATCATCCAATTCGTATACTTCTTTCTGGATGACCCTATACACATATAGCTTCTCATCTTTCACGTATAGAATCGTGTTTGATAAATAGGTACAGTCGACGATGTATTTTGGATTTTTCTTTAAAACTTGCTTAATACCGGACTTTAGTTGTTTTGCATATTTCGCAGATAAAATTGGATAATTGGTTCCGAAATCCTCTAAATTATTGTTTTCAAAACTGACAAAATATCGAGGATTAAGCTTTTCATCGTGGCAATACAGGTCAAACAGCATTACTGAATCCTTAACTCTCAAGTAGTTGCCTGTTTTTAGACTTGTTGTATCAATGTCTACTCTCAAAACGAATTTTACCGTATATCCATTTATCCCACCCATGATTTCATCATAAATCTCATTAATATTACTTTTGTTACGTTCCTTAAATTTCAAAAAAGATGATTGTGCAATTGAACGTTCTAGTTTACCCATATAGGATATCGAATCCAGCCGTTTATACTTCTCTTCGATCAAAGAAAGATTTGTTTGCGCTTTCACATAAAAAAAGCTAAATGCTGAACATAACATTAATATTGTCTTGATATTTCTCATGATGATATATTAATTCAAGAATTACTTTATTCCAGAAACGGACCAAACTTTAAAGTATTGATCTTTTATTAGGTCTGTATAGTGATAACTTCCTATTCTTAATTGAATTACAATTTTGGTTGAATAATATTTTATTGACCGAATATTATCCGCGTGTGCTAGTTTATCTCCTAATTTCATAAATACGGATACCATTCTGCCAGAGTTTTTTAGAGAGTGCATAGAACTGACATTTTGTAATTGGGTTGGATCAATTCTATTGGAGTGAAAATTTGAACTTAATATCTTGTTATAGCCTTCGTTTATCCCTATTTTAACACCTTCCCCATCAATGTAATTCGTCCGTTTTACAAATTCTTCGTATGAGGTGTTGCCGCCAAAATGTTTGTCGAGTTCAGCCATAGAAGTAGGGACACAGTCATTTAGATTATTTGATCCAACTTTGTAAGTTTTAAAATCAACTACGTCATAAGGTTTCTCAATATTAAAGAATGACCATTGATTTCGACCGTATTTTACATCATTTCCCCACCACACGTTCTTGCCCTGTTGTATTGCCGCCTTTCCTCCAGCGAAACCACCTCCGACAGCACCTGTAATAGCGCCGTTGATCGCTCCCGAGATCGCGCTGGACTTCCAGTTTTCGAAAAAGTCATTACCAGCAAGTAGGTTGTTGCCTCCACTCAGCAGTACACTGCTTCCGGCTCCTAGAACCGACCCTGATAAAGCACCGACACCAGCGCCAGCTACTACTCCTACTGTTTTAAATGTCGCTACAGCCCAAGCACCTCCTGCCGCAGACAGAGCTCCCACGCCCGCACCAACACCGAAGTACCCCAATCCTTTCCAAAAATTTCCATCTATGTTTTTCCAATTGACGATTAAATTCACTGTACCACCAATAATGGCACCTACTATAAGATGGATGAACTCTCCGTTCTGATCGATATATACAAGCGGGTTGTTCAGCGCATAGCTGTACCTGTTGAAGTTCTGGCTGAAATCCGGCATCTGAACGAACGGGTCGGGACTTAAAAAGCGACCAAGTGCTGGATCGTACAGCCTTGCGTTCATGTTCACCAACCCAAACCACGGCAGGTACTCGTGCCCGGTATATCCCCGTCCAAGAAACAATACCGGGTCGCTACCTGGAACATAGGCTACTTGGGTAACTGGGTTCCTCAATCGACCCCAAGCATCATAGCTCAATTCCTGTTTCAAAGAACCGTCCGCATTTGCTACATGCGTGATACTACCGAGGTAGTCCCTACAAATATAATATATTTTCCAAGCACCCGCTTCTTTTACGTAGACTGCAGGCGCTGAATAGGCATCACCTCCAAGGTACAATCTTTCGACATTAGAATTAGCGTCCAATTCGTATTGACCGCCTATGTAATAGCGTGTGAGTACTGTTGAAGTCCCGTTAAGCACCTGCATCTTTACCCTGTCTCCGTTAACATTGTAGACTAGAGAGGCGGTAACTCCATTCTCCACGATACTGGAGGGACGCTGGAACGAGGTATAAGCGACTGTCTGATTCCGTAATGGAACGGAGGTTCCCTCTGGCGTAAGCATGGTTACCTGATAAGGTCTGGCGGTGTTGCCATAGGCCATCGTACCGACACCTTGGATACGGGTTATATTGCCGTTAGCCGCATAGGTGATCACCTTGCCGGCAGCACTTGTAAGCCTATTGAGGTTGTCATAAGCGAATGATTCGGTTTTGCTGTGCCTGTTATCAACTCGGCTCAACAGGTTGCCCTTCTGTGCATCAAAATTGTAGGTGAAGTTCTGGACAGTTCCCGCCGTTCTACCGGTCGGTATTCCGAAATTATTGTAGGTATAGGTCCTGTTCATGGCGCCGGTTGTAGCGGCAGTCTGTTGTCCCAATGCGTTTTCTGCGGTCAGCTTCCAGATGGAGGCTGTTCCATTCAGTTTTATCTCCGTATTATGTCCATTGGCATACGAATAATTTTCTGTACCAAGCGTACCGCTCTGTGCCGTATACTGAACCGAAGAAACGTTGCCTGCGCTGTAGGCGTACGTTTTTTGCAGCCACTTACCGTCAGGTACGTTCTCGCGCTCGGTCAAAGGCCTGTCGTACGTATCATAGGTGTATACTTTTGAAGTTCCGTTTGTTGAGGTCTCGCTTGCCAACAGTCCGTCCGTACTATAAGCATATGAGGTGGTAATTTCACCTTGACGCTGTAGGCTAGTGATACGCCCGTATTTATCAAACACGGAAATATTGATTCCTTTCGGATTGGTTTCCGTTTTCGTCAATACACCTGTCACAGAATAGGAATAGGCGATAGTTTGCTGCCCGGCACTGGGATCGATCAGTTTTGTCTGCCTTCCAAAGGCATCGTACTCGATAGAGGTAACGACCCCACCGGGAGCCGTTATGGATGAATGTTGCCCGTCAGGTCGCGCAGTATATGTGATAATGCCACCAGGATCTGTCACACTTACCAATATTCCCGTGGCATCCGTGGTCTTGGTGGAGGCAATGCCATTCTGCGTTTCGGTGGTGCTCAGGCCTGAATAACTCCAAGAAGATATTTTGCCTGAAGCCGACGTTAATGTTGTCGGGCGATCATAACTGTCGTAGGCATAAGTGTTCCATTGCGTAGCCGATGTGCCCCTGAATGGAAGTGATGTTCTGTGAATTCGGCCATAAGAATCATATTCTGTTGCTACATACTGCCACTGCCCATCGAACCGCTGGTTACCTGTGCGCAGATCGCGATTAAGGGCATCATTATGGGTAATAAACGTAGGGTTTCCGGTCGCTGATTTACTGACAGTATACATCCCCGAACCACCCCATGCAATAGTTGTAGTTTCGGTTACAGCGCTAGGATGTAACACGGAAACCAGTCTTCCCCACACGTCGTAAGTATAACTGGTGGTCCGGTTCTTATGGTCTTTGATGCTCCTCGGGTTTCCGAATGGGTCGTAGTTGGAATATGTCGTAATCTGTGACATCGCATTGGTCATCGTGGCAATAAACCTTCCCGTGGCATCATAGGTGTACGTATTCCCCAAAAACTCGGTGACATTGTAAGGAGCCGATTTTTGAGAAAGGATATTGCCATAAGAATCGTACGTCCATCTGGTCTCCCCGGTCTTTTGATTACCTAGGGTACCGGTATAGGTGATCCGTGTCAGCGGAAGACGTACCGTACTGTAGGTGAATACTTCCTTATCGATCCACGATGATCCCGCACGGGTATTAGTTACTGCTTTGGTCAATGGCTGGCCGATAAGATAAATTGCGCCCGTAACAGAATTGTAATAAGTCTGGTCTGTGACTGTGGTGAGTCCTCCTCCATAATTAACGCTCGCCTTGGTCACATTCCCATACGTGTCATGCACGAATGTGGAGGTTGCCGTCTGTGCCGTGAGTTTGTTCAGCACGGACTGTGTGGTGAGTCTTATTTTCGCAATTTTATTTGATTGGACGCTGACCGACCAGGTATTGGTAGTTTTGGCTGTTTGGGAATCATCAATTTTCAGTATCCCGAAATTGTATGGGTCAAATTCCTGTATAGAAGTCCGTCCCCGGATATTGTCGATCGCCGTTATCTTGCCGAAACCACAGAATCCCCGTCCCTGTTTGTGGATAACCGCATTCTCATAGCGATATTCACCGTTTTCATTTCGCGTTCCGTTCAGGAACTGTTCTTCTCCCACAACGACAGAGAATGGGCCCTGGAAGTTTTCAAACGGATATACAGCCCCACTACCCTTGCTGTAATAATAACCGGCTTCATTCAGCATCAGATAGTAGTTTTTGCCTACCACCCCAAAGCTGTTGATTGCCCCTGTCAGTTGTTTCTCTTTCGTGTCGTTCCGCGGATAGGAATACCGGGTGACCTTACCATCTTTCAGTGCAACAACCTGGTGGAAATAGTTCCGGCTGATGATGTTGGTGGGAACGGGTATGGAACCGCTGTAATCAAATGAGGCGTAATTATCCGAAGTATAAGCTACCCCGGGTCTGGTGAGATAGGTAAACATGCCCGATGATCCAAATTTCTTGATGATATCGGTCAACCCGTCACTGTTCACATCCTGCAAGAAAAATTCATCCGTGCTGTTCTTGCTCGTTATGGAAACAGCGACCCTTTCAAACTGTCCGTTGCCCATGCCGTAATAGATCGCCCAATCGGATATAGCCGACTTCGTGGTCAACAGAAAGTCAGGTTTGCCGTCACCGTTGAATTCACCGACCAACAACTGCCTGCCGTCCAGGGTTGCCTTCGTCAGTGCCGAGTAGGAAGCAGCGTGGACCAGTGTATGGGACGATCCTGATATCTGGAATTTATAGATATGGGTGCCGCTTCCATTGATCAAACAGATGTCCGTCTGCCCGTCTCCGTCATAGTCAAGAGCGTACAGGCGGTCGGAATTCTGTGCAGCTGCCTGCGGGTTGCTCTGGTTGGTACCGACGAACTCCCGGTACATCTGGAAAGAGATCCCATCGTAGAGCTTGCTGCCCGTCTCTAGGTCAAAAAGGTAGCAGCGTCCCGACACATTCCATCCAAAGGGGTTGGCATTCGATACGGAGAAAACCTCCATTTTTCCATCCCCATTGAAATCACCGGTGAGATGCATTTTCGGATGGATGCTCTTTCCGCCATCGGCGTCGGTAAGAACGGTTGGGAAATTAAAAACTCTCGTATATTTAAGGGCAATCCCCGAATAGAGGTTTCCTGAATACACTTTGAACTGCAAGCGATCATCATTTCCAGAAACCGTATTGTTAACTTTGATGACCTCTTCTTCGTATTTCCCGTCTATATTGGCAGTGAAGATATCCGTAAAGCCTGCCTCGGTCACCAGATTCGGCATAGGCGATGCAAAGGTTTCCTTAAGTCCTGCATAGAGAAAGATCTTCTCCGTCCCGCTGTAATGATTGTCGTAGCGGTTTTGCGAGCGCCTAAACCAAGTGGAGTTACGATAATGCTGCCAATAAGGATTCTTGTTAGGAAGCGTAATTAGGCCATCGTCGTCCGTTCCGTAATCGAACTTACCCTTGCTCACGATCAATTGTCCGGGTTGGGTGAAGTTGTACCATTCTAGAAGCTGCGTCTGTGCTTTTGTGTACGAGTAAGCAGTATTCCCTTCCCCGTAGTAGAACCTTAGAGGGTTCAGGGATTTTCCCGATGCCGTGCTTCCTACCTGGGTAAGTGCAGATACATTCTGGATGGTCTGGGTCTGATAGGTAAAATCGTAGGTTCTAAAGGTGGTTCCTGCTGATTTACACTCGATCCGCTGCAATAACCGGTTGTCCGTTACTTTCAGTCCTCCGTCATAGCTGACCACGGGATCTGGGCGGGTCGAAGAGTAGACGAATGTGACAGAAGCGCCAGCGTAAGTAATCGTGCTGATGTAGTAGCGGTTACTTGCAAATGTATATGAATAAGTAATATTGTTCGCCCTGAGGTCGGTTAGGCTTGTAATTGGATAGGTCAGCTGATTTGTTCCGTTGGTAGTAAGACCAAAAACACCTTTGTTTCCATTGGGATAACTAACCTCAAAATATCGGATGATATTGCCGTTAAGGAAAGCTGTTGCCTTAACCTGTCCCTGTTCCGTTTCATACATTATCTGAGTGGACGTTTCCGACAATTTTATCAGTCTGGTCCCGTCCAGAACGAAAGCGTCTGCTTTGGAAAGGTTCACCCCGCCCGACTGGTTGTCATAGTATTTACTTCGTGGTATTCGGCTGATCGAGGGAAGTCCCCCAATGCTCCACCCGATGCCCATTGTGCCATTTCCTCCAAGACTGTTATAAGCAATCGAAAGCTGCGGCTGGAACCCTTGGCGGCCAGGGGAAATTTCTATAGGCACATTGTACATCTTGGCTCCGGTAGGAGCGACTGATGAGGACATGGGTATTTCACCTACATCCTTGGTCACATCCACTGGATAGGTATCGGGGACGTGGTTATTGACAAATGCCATTGAAACGGACATGGTCTTAGAAGCAGGTTTCAGGGTCTGCACCTCTGATTGAGGAATTGACATTATGATTGCCTCCGGATAAAGGGCTTTCTTAACTGAGTCTTCCCATTGTGCAATCTTTTCTTCTGTCCAATTTTCAAGATCAGGGACTTTCCTTTTTGTGGAGTCACTAGGATTTTCCTGCGCAAACAGAATGGCTGTACCAGCCAGCAGGAATAAGAATATCGATGTTAGCGCTTTCATAACTTGCAGGTTTTAGTCTGTAATTTGACCAGCTTCCATATGGAAGAACGGCGGTTTAAAAAGATTCGCATTGTATAGGTACCCATAGACAGTTCGTCCAGTTTAATAATAGTAGTTTCGCCGGATATGGGCTGCTCGGTCAATATTTTTCCCCCGCGGCCTATAAGGGATATACGGCCACCTGAAGTGGACGTGCCTCCCTTTACGGAAACCGCCAGGGAGGCATTCCCCTTACCTGGACGGATCGCGAGTTCTTTGCCGTCAAGGGTGTCAATATATACCGGGGAAGTTGTTTCCTGGTTTTCCTGACCTGAAACGGCCTGTGCACTAACTATGACGGTGCGGTTTGTCCTGTTGCCGGCCGCGTCATACGAATAGGACAAACGCTGCTGACCATGTGCAAGCAACCCGGTCAGGCATATGGTTATCGTAAGGACTATCTTTTTCATATGTATGTAATTTAGGGGATGAAGCGATCGTATTTATTCAACTCTCTGATTAGTCTGAATAAACCACGATGGATTCAATATTTTTAATGCTGTGTTCATTTTAGTTACCGATAATATGTACAGTCGAATAATTTTTTACTGCCTAGGGCTAAATTTCGGCAACGTTTCTGAAAGTGAAGGGGCAAAAAACAGAGAAAATTAGCTGTTTTCTGTAGGAAAAATAGGGCAAAAAGGTGTGTTTTTTGACACTTGGAGGTTTTGTCAGCGTTTGCAAAACCCCTAACGTATCAGTTTACAGTACTGAGAAGGGGAAATTCCATGGATTTTCTTGAACTGGGTCTTGAAACTCCTAAAATTGACGTAACCCACCAGTATATAAACCTGTGTCGGCGTCTTTTCTCTCTTTTCGAACATCAGTCTGGCCTTTTCGATACGCAGCTCAACAAGGTAATTATACGGCGTGGTGCCAAACTCGGTTTTGAAGGTGTCGATCAGGGTCTTTTCGGTAATATGGAAAACTTTCATCAGCAAGGCGTTGTTCAGCTCCGGGTTGGCATAATTCCGGTCAATATAGTCCTTTATCAGATGGACACGCTGTGCCAGTTTGTCCTCCAACAGGTTAAGGTAATGGTACATGACCCGTTTTGCATCCCTCAGCAGATCTGCTTCGAAGTCCCTTCCCTTTTCCTCCCTGAGTCCAAAGAGTTTCTTTAAACCTATTTCCATACCTTTGGTGATGGTACACGTGGGCAGGTATCCGAAAGAGGTTTCGCTATTGTACATATTTTCCAGAAAAGGTTCCAATCTCGGGTAGTGCTTGATGTTCTTGGCGATCCATTCTGTCCTGGGCAAGATATAGCATAACCTGTGCTTTCCTGCCGGCAGCGAGAACGTGAACCTGCCTTCCCGGTTGTAGGTGGCATAGCACGTATTTCCCGTTGCTTCGGCAATGGCTTCCCCACCGCCGGTGCAGAAGGACATATTCCCTTCGAGCATCACGAAAAGGAAAAGGCTGGCCTCCTTTATCAGGAAATCAGCAACCAGTTCGGTATGCAGGTCAATATCCATAACTTCGACAAAGAAGAGGTAGTGACTGTAGAATTGACGGACGGAGATTCCCTCCTGAAAGATAAACCGTTCTGCCTGGGCATAGGTCAGGCAGTCCCCGCACCAGCGGGGAATATTCCCTGTGACATCGGTCACCGTCACACGTGTCCTGAACTCAACATCGAAACTCCTTTGCATACTGTTCAGACAAAACTGAGGTTAAAACCATTAAACTAATATTTTTTAATCTGTTTTTCAAATTTTTTCGACGAAATGAGGTTTTACCACCTTGAAATGCATTTTGAACACCACGAACGATATCTCTGGTTGTCAGAATCCAACTATATCTTTAGGATCGGCTATATTTTCTGTCTATACTTTTACTGATAAATATACAGACCATGCTTCCATCAAGGTTTATTTAAAGCAATAATTATGTAACCGTTTTTGGCATTTTGGTAGGTTAAATATTTCCGCGTCCCTTTTTTATTGGTTAGCTTTAAGGTTCGATTGAATATGTAGACCTAAAATATCCCGGGATATGAAAAAGACCGTACTGTCAATTTACCATGGAAAGAAAGGAAAACAACGTTCCCCGATAACCTTTCATTTTCCCGAGCCTGATCCGAGAGGCAGCGTTCATATAGGTAAGCTTAGCGATGCGGGAAAGGGCTGGCAGACCAGATCACTGAGTGCTGCCGGGATCGGCCGGCTGTTCTGCTACAGGCAGTACACGGTTACCCAGCCCGCAACATTCATCACCGAACCTTCCGAGCCGGCCATCTGTCTTCGGATACATGTAGGAAAAGGCGCGGCTTTCGGCTATCAGGAAGAGAAAACACGTTTGCAGCTGGACTTTATGGACAACCGGATCTTCTGGCAGGGAGACCGCATTACCGAGAACCGGCTGATGGAAGACGAGCATACACTGGTCGAACTTTACGTCCGACCGGAATGTCTTTCCCATCTGGCAGATAGAAAGGCCGTCATGGATATCATCGATCAGTCACTGACCGAAAGGAACGGCCCCATTGACCAGTATGTGTTCAGCGGCTCAGGTGAACTGGATAGTTTTCTCTGGAACATGCTGGAAGAAATCGACACGAAAAGCACCTCGGTAGAGCGTTTTCATTATCTATGCGACTGCCTGTTGCTGATGTGTCTCGGCGAAAAGGTGGAGGTAGAGCCCCGGCCGGATACGGAAGAAGAAGAACTATCCGAAGAAGACAGCGCCGGCGATAGGCGTTACGAACCATCTCCGTCCGAGCAGGAAATATTGTCCGAACTGGAAGGAAAGGACAGAAACGGACTGCTCGGGGAACTCCATACATTACGGGCTGAAACGGACAGGTTGAAACAGACCGTGAGGCGGGAACGTGAGCTTGGCAAGGAGGTGAAGGGAGTCGCCGAAGCGATCAGCAGGCTTCCCCACGAGAAACTGGGGAAGGAATATATGAAGGCAGCATATCTTCTTGCCGGTTGGCACAAAAGTAAAAAGATACCTGCCAAAAACAGGAAGATCCTAAAACAGGCCATCGTAAGTTCCTGCGAAAGTGCATTCGCACTGCGCTCGCCTGCTATGGAAGAGATGGATTTTTATGTGGAATGGTCGGGCAGGCCATATATCTCGGCTCCGATGGGGGCCGATATAATGACCGACCTGTTATCGCTGTTCCTTCCACCGGGCGCTCCCAAACTGACTCCGATGGACGAAACACTGCGGAGCGGAAACCTGCTGTTGGAACAGATCAGGGAGGCCTTTGGATTCAAGAGTATGTCCGAGATAAAAGGAGAGACAGCACAGGACAGACCGAAAGAGGTCGTTGAGCTTTACCAGAGGCTAATGGACCACTTCTGCGATACGCTGGATCTTGGAAAAGAGGGAGAGATACTGCGGAGCGATATCGTCCGTGAACTGGATGCCGCTTACCAGCAAAACGACCTGCTGACGCTGTTACAGATAGAAGCTGAAAATCTTGCCGGGGATCCGGACTATATCGGCCGGCAGGACGATGAAAGGCTCCGGTGGCTGATCGTCGGCCTCCGTTCAGACAGGGACAATTATAGGGTGATGTTGGAGGAAATGGAAGAGAGTCCGGCCTACCATGAGCTACAGAGGTTTCATCGCCTTGGGGATGACATGGAGAAATTCCGCCGTCACCTGGAACGCGATCTAAAAAAGATGATCCCGGTCAGTGATGAATTCTCATCGCTCCTGGTCGATATCACCGAACATCCGTCAGCGGGCAAAGCGATGATGCTGGCTGAAAGTCTATTGGCGAGCAGGCTGGAAGAGTGATCGACGAATGATATCCCGGATGAAGTTTCGTATATCGGAAGGTGTTGATGTCCTTTAATAGTTATCGCCGCTTGCGGCTACACCTCGTTTCGGCCCAAACGGCCGAGACATCTTTTTGTAATATGAGGTTCAATTGACCAAGATCGAAGATGTTTAAAACAACAAAAGCCTTGGGTCAACTTTAATCTATCGACAGATATCACGTTCGGCATGTATTGTTGTAGCGAACAATCAATTCTGAACGTTATATCATCATATGATGATTAAAATTGATTTTAAACCTATATATCAGTTCAATGAAAAATTTTCTTGTTATTATTTCGCTGGTTACGCTCCTGGTTGGATGCACTAAAAGTGAACAGTGCCGTTCTGCCAAGATCGGAACGGAGTCTATGGAAACACTGTATGGATGCGAGCATACCGAACGGTCTTTAGGGATAGACCTGAAGGATAACCATTCTATTATCCGCTCTCAGGCACAGTTCGACGACCTGGTCACGGGCAGTTGTGCGGATGAATTGGATTTCGAAAAATACGATCTGATCATCGGTAAAAAACAGCTAAGCAGTGGAGTCGAAAAAATTGACTACGACTATTCCAGAGACTGTAACGGGAAATATACACTGAATGTTAAAATTAAGATGAACCTAACATCGGAAGCCCCCAACATAACCTTTCACGCACTGGTTCCCAAACTTGGAGCGGCAGAAACGGTAATCGTTACTGTAGAGGCCAATCATTGATCCCGCTATTGGTACAAAATCTTAAATATATGGGAAAGTTATCAATCTCTATCATATCAGCAAGCTTAATACTGGGCTGTGGGCAGGGCCATAATAGCAGAGACCATGGAGCGTCCCGTACGAACCGTACAACGGTTCAGGAGCCGGACAGTACAGATAAGACGGTAGAGTTAACCGCCCTGCCAGAAACCCTAAAAATATCGACATTGCCTGGTAGCATGACGGTAAAAATAACCAATAATACGAACGATACCATTACTACCGGACTGCATTTCTGTATCGAAAGGTTTGAAGCAGATCGATGGAAGGTTGTCTCCCCAAAAGATATCGAGTTTCCCGACCTTGGCTGGCGGATAGTGCCCGACGGTTCCGAAACCTTCACAAAGAAACTCTATAAAGACCGGATCCATTACACCGCAGGCAGATACAGGGTCGTGAAACATTATTTAAAATCTGACTATATGCAGACGCGTAAGAGCTTTGAAATTTTTGCAGAATTTGATATCCGGGAGTAATATTACCTTACTTAAAATTTCGAACCTATGCCTGCGAAGATGCTTGCACCGTAAGAAACCACGGGTTTCTCAAACATCTTGAAAAAAGTTCAGGGTATACAAAAATAGTGATACACCCTTGTCACCTAGTTTCAGAAACTTTCTTCTTTTCGAAATAGTGATATCAAAATATAGACATATCTATTGTAAGTTCTATTGATCCATTAGGGTGATCGGAACCCCTTTAAATCTTTGAAAATCTGCTTATCTTAGAACCCAACGGAATAGAGCAGGGAAATCGGATCGGACTGCCAATATTCACCCGTATCGATATCTATAATGCTCAGACGTCCGGTACCACCCGCGCCCGTGTCCATGTTGACAATATTAAAAGCTCGCATCGGATGGTCCGAACCCCAGTTGGTCGTTGGGGTGTGCCCGATATAGATCTCTTTGAACGGTGTTTCCATCCGGAATCCACCGTTCCCGTTCCCGATTTCCCGATAGTCCATAGCTTCAGACCAGAGCATCCTGTCCCAATAATAGGTGTTTGCCGGCTGTCCGATAAAAGGAGCGTACCTGTCAAACCCTCCATGTACGAAGCACCTGTTTTCCTTATCAATATGATAGGGTTTCTGGCTGCTGAAAAATTGCCTGTGCGCCGCAGGTATATCGGAGGAATTCAGGGAAGTCTTATAGCCGCTTCCCGAAGGAAAACAGACACCATTGCCCCCGGCACACCGAAGGTAGGACATAACGGTATCCTTTCCTCCATGGTTCCAATAATGAGGATGGAAATCGGTCTCGATGAATTCCCGAAGCCAGACGTCATGGTTCCCAGCGATTGCATAAGGTTCTCAATTTCCAATAGTTCTTCCACACACTGGTAGACTCCGTCCCGTCCATCGGCAACGTCACCCAACTGAATGAGGGTATCATTTCCGTGATCAAATCCGCAGCGTTCCAGACATTGCTTCAATGCCAGGTGGGACCCGTGAAGGTCTCCCATGACCAGGGTTCTGCCAGAGCTGAAATCCCCTTTTACCGTTTTTGTATCCATAATTCTTTCCATTCTAAATTTACGGTTTTTTGTACGGTTATGCCAGTTTTAGGGGCAATTTCTCTGACCGTTCCTTCAATCCTGATATTATTGTTGCGTCCCCGTAATTATGATCAGATTTCGGCCTATTAATCAACGAAGTCCAAGTGCTCGATTAATCTAGAAGATTGGGCAACTTGTTTATTGACTCCCTAAGAACAGAGATAAAACACTGTATTTGCCCAGTGACTGCACAACAATAACCCCTTGCTTGACATATTAAAAGAGATTGGCTAAATTGAATGTCAGTTTCATCTAACAAAAGGACATGGCCATCAAGCAACAGCGGAAAAAATACAGTGGGGCAAAGCACGACAGGGAACGCACCATGAACAAAATGATCATTTCAGTGGGAAAGGTCCTCGAGGAAAAGGGATATACCGGACTGACAGTCAGCAACATTTCAAAATGTGCGGGCGTGGACCGAAAGCTTGTGACCATGTATTTCGGATCGGTGGAAAAACTGATCGAGGCTTATTTTATGGGCAAGGACTATTGGTCCCCTGCTACCATTGGAGCAATGGAGTTCTTCGGGAACACTCAGAAGTCCGGATCAAGGGAATTGCTGGAATCGCTGTTACTGACCCAGCTTATCCTACTTCAAAAAAATAGAGAATTGCAAAAGATTGTTGCCTGGCAGATCTCTGAAAGATCGGAACTCATGGCACATGTTGCCCGGGAGCGGGAAAAGATGCTCGCACTGTTCTTTACTTTCGCCGACAGGGAACACAGGGAGAAGGATCTGGATCTTCGGGCGATTTCAGCAATACTGCTTTCGGGGATCAATTACCTCGTCCTGCATTCAGTAAATACCAACAGCACGATCTGTGAGATAGATGTCTCAACAAAGGAAGGAATGGACAGGATCAGGGCAGCGGTAAGCAAGATTTTGGAATGGACCTATTCCGCCAGGTAAGCTCCAGGACAACTATGAGGTAAGCTTTATGGTAAGTCTGTCAAACATAGGATCGGATCGGGTCTCTGTCCGTCCATCGGAGGCAACAGTTGATCTTTTCAGGTCTTGATACTATATCGTGCCCCCGGGAGGATCGGTTTTACCGATATGGGGCCCTTGGACAGGAAAATACCGGAACGGGTCCTCGTGGATCCATTAAATGGTCCGTAATGAGGTCTGTGAAAGTCCGACCTATGCAGAACTGTGGTTGTTCAAAAGGTTGGGAAAGGATATCGATAAATTCAGGAAAGCACTGGCGTCAAGGACTGACGTCTATGTACTTAGGTCGGACTGGCTAAGGGGAACTGGCGTCAGCTCCTCCCAGTGCAGAGGGGATAGTGAACCTTGCCAAACACATATTGCCCGGGGGTTGTCCAGCTATTATAAATACATCTCACTGCCGCCCCTATGGCGGCCGTAGCTTAATCATGTGTTCCGTGGATGGCCTCCACACTTTTGCGGCCTGCCTCGCTCCGCGCAGGCTCTTGCCCTATCGGGCGCTGTATTTAGGGTAAAAGGGGCCTGATATTTCAACCGTTCCGATGTATAGGGCTTAGCCGCGAAGCCTTGACCCATCGACTTCATTGCCTTCACCAATAGTGCAGCACTATATATAGAAATAAATAACACGAGTTTTAATACTCTGAGGCTTTTTACTACTTTTAAACTATTGTTAAATCCAAAATACAGATTCATCATGAACAAAGCAGATCTGATCAACCACATCGCGGGGGAAACGGGACTCACTAAGTCGCAGGCCGAAAGCGCCGTTAACAGCTTTACAGGCGCAGTCTCCAAATCATTGTCGAACGGGGAAGCGGTAACGCTTATCGGTTTCGGAACTTTTTCCGTAACGGAACGCTCCGCCCGTACCGGGCGCAATCCGCAGACCGGAGCTGCGCTGAAGATCGCGGCCAAAAAGCTACCTAGGTTTTCTGCCGGAAAAGCCCTGAAGGACGCGGTCCATAAGCCCGACAAAAAGAAGAAATAACGTGTCGAATTTTATAAAGGGTGACCCGAAGGGTTGGCCTTTATCAGCTATACGAAGGCAACGGATAACGTATTTTTCTTTAGATCGCCAACAAACTTTGCTTTACTTTGCCGATGGCTTCACGAACCAAATTATAGCGAGATTATCGCTTTTATTTTGAATATTACCGTTTCTTTTTTGTATTTTTGATATGTAAGATTTGTAAATATCTGCATCAAACAAAAGGTTGGTAATTCGGTGCGTATCCCGACAACTACCACACAAGATACTGAAAATTAGACCGTTAAGAATTGAGTTCGATTCCCCTACGGGCTACTTTTTAATACATCAAAAAATATTGAAACGCTGCAAATCAGATATTTGCAGCGTTTTTTTGATCAAAACACCAAAATATGCGCCAATTCGCGATAAAAAATGAGCATGCTCCTGTGGTGAAATGTTTTCTTTCATTTTTTCTTCCATAAATTATGTTTACTCCGAAGAACCATAAATTCCTCTTTTGTCCGTTTCTTTTTTACGAACATCCGGATTTTGATTTATGCTAGCTTTTCCCTTAAAACTTATTCGTTCCGTTGGGTTGTAATACATAATTAAAGGTATAGTGCTGTTTTGGCCACTTCTCATTCCGGGTAGGGATATCGGCAAAATCAGCAGTGGCTATATCAGGATTTCCTTTGTAATAACCAATCATTTCTATTTTTGCATACCTACCTTTTGCTGTCTTTACTACGATAAGTATTCCTGGTTTCATCAGTATAGCATGGTTCGGAACAGTTTGCGAGGTTGTGTTTGTGTAATATGACCCATTGCCTGTGATGCCTGAGGCGCTGTACCCATCTTCAGGAGCGGTCATATAGGAGGATAAAATACCCTCTACCATTTGGCCGCTTGCGCCGTTACCAAAACTAATTGTTGCACCGGAGAATTTGATATCCCAGTCTTTCGAACTTTCCTCGACTTCTTTCTTCTGTTCTAAACTGAAACACACATGCCCTTTATCCAAACCGTTAAGGTCTTTGATGGCAACCATCTCCAGCACATTGTCACCGTCGTCGGGAGCCGGGTCATTTTTCTTGCTACATGATGTAAAAATAAGACCAAGGATAAGTGCAAATAAACCCGTTTTTTGAAAAATGTGATGTTTAATCATTGCTTTGTTATTTTTATATAATTTATTTAATGAATTACTTTGTTCTATAAGATGCACCGATGAAAAACATTCTTCCCGGCATGGTAGCGACCCCTGTATGTCTGATATTTCCTAAATTTTCCGTGGATAACGATACGGAAAAACGCTTGTTGAAAAACGATTTTACGGCAGAGGCATTGAACATGGAATAACCTGGAGCGTACTCTTCGTCCAAGTTCAAGATACCGTTGCCGTCAATATCCCGCACTCCGAAACGGTTGCGGTATGCCCAGCGAAAGGTAATGTCCAAATCAGGCTTGGTCCAATTGTAGATAATGCTTGTATTGGCCGTATAGCGGGAACGATTGAGCAAACCGCCATATTCGCCAGGCTTCACTAATCGGCTACTCCCTGTCTTCGCATCCCGGGTATAATAGCCTCTGCCTTCATTAATGGCGTCCCGCACATCTCTATTGACTGCATCCAAGTATTGAATTCCGGTCTTGATATGCAGGGTTCGCCATTTGTAGCCTACATGGGCTTCCGCACCCTGTATGATAACATTCTCCTGGTTGGAATACGTGTAGACCGACCTACCATTGGTCTTGGTAGCTATTACAAAGGTTTCGATAAGGTTGTTGACATGGTTTCGGAACAGGCTTATTCCGCCGTCAAAACCTGTTCCCGGATGTAGTTTAATCCCCGCCTGATAGTTCCATGAGCGTTCCGCATCCAGTGCTTTTATCAGTGAGGGATCGTACAGTACTTCGGCTATTTCGCCTGCTTCTACCAATCGGTTCAACTTGTACGCCGCGTCTTCTGCTCCAAACACGCTATACCCTTGTGTGGGATTTGTCCAGTTGAGATAAAGCTCCCTGAAATCGGGTGCTTTGAAACCACTTCCCATAGTACCATGTACCGTTAGCCATGACAAAGTTTTGTACTGTGCCGCCAGCTTGGGGCTGAACTGTGAAGCATATACATTGTGGGCATCAAAACGCACTCCGGCAATGAAGTTCAGGCGATCGGAAATTCGCACATCAGCCTGCGCATAAGCAAATCCGGCGATGAATTCTTTTTTATCTTCGTAGCGTACCGCTTTTAACCATTCATCGGTAATTCCTCCACCTGCTGTTACCACCACTCTATCGTTGATCTTATAATCGTGCTGCAACTCCGCCCTTGTAAAATTCTGATCGAAATAGTCGTGGCTGTAAAGGTTTCCGTCCTCCGTGATGCTGATCCGAGTGTCCGTTTTATAAAAAGATTGGTTGAGCCTCAGAAAAGTGGTATGCATGTCGGAATAGCGGTACATCGCACTAGGTGTAATAGCGATGTCCCTTCGTAGGAATTGTGATGTTACCTGTTGGTCGTTACTGCCTGTGTTGGTTATGTAATGGTCTTGGGCGTGTTCGTCGTTGTATTTAACACCGATTTTCAGCTCCAGTTTCGGTGTCATGTTATAATCCACTTTCACATTTCCGGTGTATCCATGGAAAGGTGGCACCGTGTTGGATGAATTATCACGGGCATAGTTGTAGCCACTGCTGCTAAAGCGATTAAATGCGCCGTAGACAGAAGTTTTATTCCCGCCTATGCTGCCGTCCAATGACATATCGAGAGCATTGTTCGTGCCATACCGTACCGAAGTACCCATCCGGCTGCCCCTTAAAGGCTTTTTGGTAATGATATTGACCACTCCGGCCATCGCTTCCGAACCATACAGCGAAGATGACGGCCCTTTCAAAATCTCAACACGTTCCACATTGTTCATGGTAATGCGTGAAAGCTCCAATGTCCCCGATGATCGGCCGATGACGGGTTCTCCATCTATCAAGATCAGCGTATACTTAGCTTCAAATCCCTGGAGTTGTATGCCTGTCCCGTGGTCTTCGACAAGTATGATGGTGGGCTGTTCGGCAAGTACCTCGTCCAGCCGTAACATCGCTTTCTGCTGTATTTCTTCTTTGCCAATAATGGTTACAGGCAAAGGAATATCATCCACATTTTTTTCGGTACGGGTGGCCGTAATGACGACCTCACCCAGACCAACGGCATTTGCTTCCAGCACAAACATCGGAAAATGGTCTTTGTCGAACAGGTTTTCAATGGTTTTGCTTTCGTAGCCCATCATACTGATACGGATGGTATATATACCTGCCGGAGCAGCAAAGCGGAATATACCGCTTTCATCGGTTATGGTGCTTTGGTTCTGTCCGACAAGTTCGACCGTTACCCCCTGTATAGGTTGTTTGCTCGTATTGTTCACTTTACCTTGTATAGCTGTCGAAGTCTGTCCATAGAGCTGGTTGCTGAATAAGAAGAATACCGTACCTATCAGCAAAATGTATTGCTTTGTATCGAATAATATTGACATAGATGATAAATGGTTATGATTTTGTTGAATTGTACTTTTTTGGTTTCCGTCTGACATTTCGCTGAAACCATATTATCGTTCCACTGACCACGAGATAAGCTGCAAACAAGGTTGCCGAAAAGGCAATAATCCTACCGGGTAGACCACCTATCTGACCTGAATGAATATTATAGTTCATGGCCTTTAGCTTATCCGCAGTACTGTTGTCCGCTGTGTAGCTACCATGGAGTAATTCACCATCCTTCGGATTGAAATAGAGGATTTCCCGTTGCCCCAGACGGTTTTCGTATTTGGCAATGAACATAAAAACCCTGTCTTCAGACCTTGGAAAAAAAAGGCTTACTTCTTTCACTTCGGGGAATTTGCCAAGAGTGTAGTCGAGGGATTTCTGGATTTTTCCCACCTGCCGTACTGCTTCTACAGGCTTAGGCATGACCCGTTGTGTAGTCGGAGAGCCTGTCAACCAATATACGCTGTTCTCGAACCATTTAAAGGACATCATCATGCCGCTCATGCAGATGAACAGGAAGAAAATGGAAGTATAAAAACCTGCGTTTTTATGCCATTGGAAATTTACCAGCTTCCATCTTCCTTCTAACGGAAGCTGTAAGGCTTTACGCCATGTACTGCGGACAGGCCACCACAGCCATAGTCCGGTTAGTATCAGCGGTACACAAGCAAATGTCGCCCATCCTACAATTGTGCCACCCACGTTACCAAGCCCCAATTGGGTATGCAGTGACCAAGCCATCAAAAAAGGGTCTTTCTTGGTATTCTTTATGCCTAACACTTCGCCCGAATAGGGATTGATATAAAGCAGGTGCTGCCCAACCATATAGACCCTGACCGATTTCTCGGGATCATGGCTTATCACAATTTCCCTTATTCTAGTTTTGGAATGATGTGAAGAAGCAATAGATGCTATGCTGTCAACTGATAGCCGTGTTGTATTTTTGGGAACACTGACCTTTAAAAGATGTGGATAAAGTACACTTCTAATCTCGCGCTGGAACGAGTACACGCAACCGCTCAATGCGACAATGATAATGACTATACCCACCAATAGTCCTGTTATGCCGTGTATTTCTCTTATTATTCTCTTTAACTTTGACACTCTTTAGTAATTTTTATTCCTAACCCGTAAAACTCTTGCACATATTTTTCTATTTTATGATTTCTTCTCTAATTAACTCGAAAGTCGATTCCTGTGTTCTTTGATCGCAGTACTCTTTCCCGAACACTACAAGTTCTACTGTGGCCTGCCGGAGCTCTAGTAGGATCTCGTCCTTGTTGAGGTCGGTGTCACCGGAGAGGTGTAATAGATAATATATAACACGCTTCAATAGATTTTCTGCTTCGGGGAGTTGTCCCAATTCGATATAGGTATTGGATAGGTTATTACAGGAAATGATATAGAGCTGCATATAAGGTATTTCCAGTCGTAAACAAGCCTCCCGGTGATCGTTCATGACCTCCGCCCGGTACAGAGCCTCTTTATATCCTGCCAGTGCCTGTTTGAACTTTCTGTTCTGAAAAAGTTCGTTGGAAGATAGCGTCAACTGTTCCCAATATGATTCAATATGTCTCATACATGTCTTACTCTTATATCCCTCCTTTTACCCCAAAGCCACATCCAGTGTCATCATGACCAAAAACCCGAAGATAAAACCGATGGTGGCCACATCCGAATCCTTGTTCTGCTGCGCTTCAGGGATAACCTCCTCGATCACGACAAATATCATTGCCCCGGCAGCAAAAGCCAGTGCATAGGGTAATATTGGTGTGAATGTGGTCACGGCCATTGCGCCTAAGACGCCGGCAATAGGTTCCACTACGGCAGATGCCTGTCCGTACAGAAAGCTCTTCTTACGGCTCATTCCTATCCTTCTTAACGGCATGGCCACTGCAATCCCTTCCGGAAAATTTTGCAGTCCGATACCGAGAGCTAGCGCTACGGCACCGCCAATACTGGCTTCTGGAATACCGGCAGCCACTCCGCCAAAGAGTACGCCCACCGCCAGTCCCTCGGGGATATTATGCAGGGTAATGGCCAAAATCATCAATGTTGTCTTCTGCCAGGAAGTCTTTACACCCTCTACCTTTTTGAAGTTCACATGGAGGTGGGGTAGCATCTTATCGATACCATAAAGAAACCCTGTGCCGATCAGAAAGCCTATAATGGCTGGAACAACCTGTACAAATCCCTCCCCTTCGCTCATATCGATGGCGGGGATCAGCAGACTCCAGATACTGGCAGCCACCATGACACCACCGGTGAAGCCCAGCATGCCGTCCATTACATTGTTATTCATACCTTTGAAAAAGAAAACAAGCGCAGCACCTATGGCCGTGATCAGCCAGGTAAAAAGTGTAGCGTACAGTGCTGCCCATACAGGGTCGATACTTTCTAAATATTGGACGGTGGTTTCAAGCATTTCGATGTTATCTTAGATTAAATTCCTGTTTGCAAAATCCCAGTTTACGATATCCCAAAAGCTTTCCAGTAATTTTTTTTCGTTCTCCAATAGTTCTGTCGCGTATTCCATTTTTACTGTTAATCCTGTTTTTATAAAACTTAACAATACAAAAGTAATAAGTTTGTTTGAACTAACAAATATAATGAACAAATAAATTAGTTAACACTAACTTTCTGCATCGAAATGTCCACGGATAATGGTTTTTGTAAGTCAGTCAGATACCATCACACTAATTTTAACTTAGGTAAACAAATAACTTAGTATACTGATTTAATGAATTAGTGGTCACTAATAAATAAATTTATTTATGGACATAGGGTTTCTCGTCTTTTGTCTATTTTTGACTTATGATTTCGCACACGGAGGAAAACTATCTAAAGGCTATGTTCGGCTTTATGGACGAACAGGGAGAAATAACGGTCAATGAGCTTAGTAAACACCTTTCCATCAAAATGCCTACGGTCAATGGTATGATGAAACGGCTTTCAGAGAAAGGGCTTGTCCATTACGAAAGTTATAAGCCCTTAAAACTAACAGAAGAAGGAAAAAAATTGGCAGCACTTGTTATCCGTAAGCACAGGCTGACAGAGATGTACCTGGTTGAAAAGATGGGTTTTGGATGGGAGGAAGTTCATATTATCGCTGAACAGATAGAGCATATACAATCGCCGGAATTCTTCGATAAAATGGATGAACTATTGGGCTACCCACAGCACGACCCCCATGGATCTCCTATACCTGACAAGGGTGGAAAAATAAAATCTAGAAAACTGGTGAGACTTGCTGAATGTGCCCCGGAAGATACTGTTATACTTGCAGCAATTGCAGATTCTTCAGAGGAACTTTTGAAGTTCCTTAACCATAGGAATCTTAAATTAGGAACGGAATTGACAGTCGAATCGATTGAAAGCTTCGATAAGAGTATGGTTATAAAAACGTCAACTGACAAATCCCAGGTCTTAAGCAATCTAGTAACGGAGAAATTACTTATGGAAAAAGAGTAGATATTTAGAAAGATCATAGAGAAAATATTAATTCTCTTCAATTTTGTTGGTATTTCTTCTATCCTAGGGTTACAGAATTCGATCACCTTGTATTTATCTTGTTCCATGACAGGTTATTACGGCGTTATCACTTTTCTTTTGTAAAACTGCCCTCCTGCTTGGCGACCCGCCCATCGCGGTCCTCCAAGATAACTTTCACCTTGTACGTGCCGGGCAGAGCTGATTTAAGGTCGATATGTTCATGGAAGTGTGCCTCGACTTTATGCCGTATACTTTTTTCCGTGAATTCATAACTGTTCTTCCACGTCATTCCCTCGATAACAACAGTAATTTTTTCTACCTGTTTGGCAGCGGAAATATCTGCCGCCAGATGTAGATCATCTTGTCTGCCATTTAGACCTATTTCCAAATCCGCTATCCACGGAAAAGAACCGTCCACACTCAGCTGGATGTCTGTTATATTGTTGATTTCTGAACCGTCCTTCAGTATTGCAAAAAGCCCAACTTCATATTTTCCGATATGGGCTGTACCCGGAATGCTCACCTGTTTTTCAAACTTGAAGTGATTGTTGTTGTGAAATAGCTCCGACGGTACCGGATATATATATTCCCAATTGCCTCCGGAAACAGGTTTTAAATGTAACCACAGGGAATCCACCCCTTTTCCACCGTATATATTGGCCTTCAGCGGAATGGACTGTCCTACGAAAAATTGTTTCTCACCGTCTGTCTGTTCCCACAGCCACTTGATATTCGGCTGAGTCTGGCTACAGGCCTGCATAATTAGCATCATGGCCGGTATAATGTACTTTGATAAATTTTTCATGTCTAGCTGGCTTTATCTGTGTTTATATAGACCATGCAAATCGTTCTTTTTAATGGGAAATATTTTTTAAAAACAGGATGTACGGTAAAGGGCTCGATAATGGTCGCCGGTAGAGTGAGCCCGGTACATTCAATAATTAATTCGTCAAAGCTAGTGGCCTGTTGGTGTAGTATCTCTAAGGCGCCATAAAGATCATCATTCAGCGTGCAGCATAGACAGCCGTTCTGTAATTCGATGAGCTGGTCATAATTATTGGATACAAGCTTGCCGTCTACATTAATTTCCCCGATTTCGTTTTCGATGATAGCATAACGTTTCTCCGGATTTTTTGCCATCAGGGTATTGAGAAAAGTAGTCTTTCCTGATCCTAAAAAACCGGTCAATACCGTTACCGGACGTATCTCTTTCTCCTGCATTATTTTATTGTTTTACGAAGCCCTCATATCTTAAAAATAACTCCTTTACCGACATCTCGGGGTAACATGCTAATGTCCATGGTGTTCTTTGCATCCTTTACATATCCCCGAAAACAGCAGCAGGACGTCGTCTATAGCATGGGCTGCGAGTTCGGTCCTGTAATATTCCGGTAAAGGACTCAGAGTCGTAATTCTTCCACATTCACGGCACCGAAAGGACGGACAAAGACTGATCTGTTCTCGGCAATAATAAAACCTAACAATACCGTCCACATCGACGACTTTTTGGATTAGCTGATTGTCGTAGAACACGTTGAAAGTGCGGTAGATCGTGACCCTGTCCTGTTTTTCATCAAAATGCTTGTGCATTTCGGTAAAGGAAAAGGATTTTCCGGATGAGATGAGTACCTCGAGAATTCTGACCCGTAACTTTGTCGGTCTGACGCCGTGTTTTTTCAATATGTCCACCATATCGGTCATAAGAACCTACTTTATGATGTCAAAAAATTCTTTTCTATAATCCTCCTTAGCGAACGCGCCCCCGTATTCGAGCGTTGTCGTCCGGCTATTCTCGTCTTTTACACCACGGGCCGACACGCAGAGATGTTCCGCATCTATTACCACAATGATGCTGTCCGTACCCAGCGCCGATCGGAGGGCATGGTAGATCTGAAGAGTAAGACGCTCCTGCACCTGTGGTCGGTGGGAATAGTACTCCACGATACGGTTGATCTTGGAGAGGCCGATGACCTTGCTTTCTGCTATATAAGCAATATGTGCCCGACCCACGATCGGCAAAAAATGGTGCTCACATGCCGAAGATACACGTATATCCTTTTCCACCAACATCTTTCTGTACCCGTATTTATTGTCGAAAGTTGACAACTTAGGTTTATTTTTGGGGTCAAGGCCATCAAACAATTCTTTGATATACATCTTAGCCACGCGGTACGGGGTGCCGTTTAGACTGTCATCGTCAAGGTTGAGCCCCAGCTCTTCCATGATACCGCGGAACAGTCCCGCTATCCGTTCGATCTTTTCTTCGTCCGATCGTTCAAAAGCATCCTGCCGTACCGGCGTATCCACAGATGTCATCATATGGGAGTCGCCGATCTCCTCTGCCGTAAGCAATGGTGTTGTTGTTTCAAAGTTCATCATAATAACTGCTTCATATTCTTCTCCCTTCCATTTTATTAAAAATCTTCCTGTACCAGCTGGTGGTTGACCATAGCTCCGGCAATATTACCCGTTGCCACCGCATACGCGACCGAACGTAGCATTCCTGAACAATCTCCGCAGGCAAATACACCGTTTACGGTAGTCTGCTGAAACTGATCCACCTTGATATGTCCCATTTCTGTCCGTTCACAGCCTAGGTCTCTATATATATCCGAATGCTGTTCAAAAAGAGGGGCGGCATACATTACCTCAAATGACAGAAAGCGGGCATCGGCAAGGACGACGCCCTTGATCTCACCGTTTTTCTGTAAGATAGACACCACTTTTTCCTGTTCAATGCCGATATTGTGCTTCTGTAACTTGGCGATCTGCTCTTTAGAAAAATCATCATTTCCATTGGTCAGTATGGTCAGTTCTTCCGTGAGGTTATTGACCAGTGAGGCGATATGGAAGCCCCGTTCTCCGCTGGCCATGATGCCTGTTTTTTTATCTCTGACCTCATAGCCGTGGCAATAGGGACAGTGTATGAGCGTCTTTCCCCAGCTTTCGGCAAAGCCTTGGATATCCGGCAGAACGTCCCGTACACCGGTGGCAAGTATCAGTTTGCGCCCGCTGTACAATGCACCGCCTTCTATCAGGACGCTGTAGCCGCCCGCCTGGGCAGAAGCACTGACAGCATGCCCCTTGCAGAATCTTACGGTCGGATAAGCCATAACTTGTGTCTTCGCTTTGTCCGTAATATCTGCAGGAATGGCTCCATCGTGGGTAATGAAATTGTGGGAATGCGGCGTGAAGCGGTTGCAGGGCTGACCATTGTCTATGATCAGCACATCGCGCAACGAGCGCCCCAACGCCATTGCGGCTGAGAGACCGGCATAGCTGCCGCCAATGATAATAACATCAAAATGTGTTTTTTCTTCCATATTCTTTCTTTTATCATGTCCACCAAAAGGGAAGTTCATTTTAAATGTTCTTTGGAAATTCATCTTTCCACCACGTAAAACGCCAGTCGTCCGCTTCCTCCTCGGTCAATAGACAGGCCTCGAGCTCAGCTATACATTTCTCTTTATCGATGTTTTGACCGATAAAGACCAGTTCATTTTTTCTATCCTCCCACTCAGGATGCCACCGTTTCAACAAGTCACTCCTGATCTCTGCATAGACGGGATATTGGTAGCGCATTTCTTCGGGCATGCTGCTCCACCAGGAGCCGGCGCTCTCCAATCTTACGCTACCGCCAGCTTGGCTGAAGCTGATAGCTATATCAGGGCGTGAAGCCATCCAGAACAGCCCTTTGGCACGGATAATACTATGCGGATAGTCCTCATTAAGGTATCTGTGCAGGCGCTGAGGATGGAACGGCCGTTGTGACCGGAAAACAAACGAAGATATACCGTATTCTTCTGTTTCCGGCGTATGCTCTGTTTCCAGCTCCCTTATCCAGCCTGCTGAGGCAGAGGCTTCCTCAAAATCAAATGAACCGGTTCCCATGATGTCCTTTGGGTCTACCTGGCCAAATTGCGTGCGGATAATTTTGGCGCCCGGATTGAGTTTGTGAATGGCCGCTTCCAATACGCCAAGTGTTTCGTCCGATACCAGATCCGCCTTGTTAAGAAGGATTACGTTTGCAAACTCGATCTGATCGGTCAACAGGTTGACGATCGTCCGGTTATCCAAATCGTCGTCTGTCAGTTCTCTATCCCAGAGCGTCTCGGCGCTGCCAAAGTCCCGGAAAAAGTTGAAACAGTCGACAACGGTCACCATTGTATCTATATAGCTGAACGAGGATAGATCGATACCATTGTTTTCGTCGACATAACTGAATGTTTGCGCCACGGGTATGGGTTCGGAGATCCCCGTGCTTTCGATCAGGAGATAATCGAACCGGTCTTCTTTTACCAGTCTTTCCACTTCCACCATCAGATCCTCGCGCAGCGTGCAGCAGATACACCCATTGCTCATCTCGACGAGCTTTTCTTCTGTACGAGACAGTACGTTTTCACGTTCGACCGCCTGTGCATCGATATTGACCTCGCTCATATCGTTTACGATGACGGCAACTTTTTTACCTTGCTTGTTATGCAGTACATGGTTTAGTAACGATGTTTTTCCGGCACCCAAAAAGCCACTTAGGACGGTAACGGGTAATTTCTTTTCTATGTTCATAAAGCTCTAATTTAAATTGCTGGAATGGAGGCACACCAAATCGGAATGTATGGGGCTGAATTTGTTGTAATCCTTTGAAAACAATTTTCCATTTATCGAAGGTTGTGTGGGAATAACTCCCCGAAGTCCTGTTTTTAACTCTTTTATTTTATGGTTCAGGTAATAAGAAAATAGTATAATATAGTGATTATGTCGTTGCCAAGAATTGAACATGTGTTTCTTGCGCTCCTGTAGATAGAGATAAAAATCATCCAATCCGCCGATGTTACGGAAATGTTGCTTGATCAACGCATCAAGTAAAATACAATTATCTATAGAGAGAATAAACGTAATTTCACGAATGCTATTTGTTTCTAAAAGTAATGCGATCTGCCCAATGGTATCTTTATCCAGCTTGACATTATTGCCCAATGTGGTATAAAAATAATTATGCCCCTCAAATCTGGAATTTATAACAGATTCAAGGTGGTCGGTAGGGCAGATCATATATAGACACTTTCGCATTACGCAGTCGGGTTCGGGCTATAAGGCAATGATGATTGGTGCAGGACGATCCGGATTTTACCATCATCGCAGATCTTGAACACAAAGCTTTTATTGACAAATATATGGCTGTCGTCGTCGCCGATAAAATGGACGTTGCATTGGACGATGGCGATATCACCATGCAAAATGTAATCCAGTTTGTTGAACCAGACTTTTACCCAAGGCTTTAATTTGAACCCCTTATCATAAGGAAAATTGCTGTTTTCACCGATAAAGTAAGCCAATGCCCCTTCTTTAGTCGGCCTGAACGTCTGTGGGCCAAAAGCTAAAGTCGGTTTGAATAAAACTTTACCATGGTCATAATCGTAGTTGTCGCTCAGTACTTTGTCTGCTGCTGCGGCAACGTCTCCTCCTTCTGCATGGACTTTTCCGATAAGCACTACATTGTCGCACCAGCGCTGTAAGGTGTCGATGACCATTTCTTCGTTAAATTGTTTTATTTCCATTACGGTTCTTTATTTTTTTATTGTTACATATTTCCTTTGATTTCGTATTCAACGACTACCTGTTGGAATCATTGCTTTATATGCTCCAGATGATCCTTACCGTACAGTTTGATAAATTTCTTGGTCTCGGGAAGCCCCTCGTCTTCATATACTGCCAGACGTTTACTAGCGAATTCCAATGTCAAGGGGATACCACATTTCTTTTCAATACAGATTTTCCAGTCGTCAAAATTTTGCGGAATGATGCTCATGTTCTCTCATTTTGATTCAAAAATAAGAATAAAATATTTAAACGCAATAATGTTGCATTAAATATTTATATTTGTGTTTCAACCATTAGTTATTCAGACATGCTAAAATTTGTATTCCTACTGACGTCGCTAATCGTTATTATATCGTTTTCATATCATGTGCGGGCGCAACAGAACCCTACTGAAATTCAGCATATCCAAGATCATAAACCGTTGATGAACAAAGTATGGGAGACGTTTGATATGCTGATGTACAAGGTGACCAAAGAGAACGGGAAAACGATCTATACACCACATTTTCCTCCACCATTGGCAGCGCTGGATGGAAAGACCGTGGAGCTGCAGGGTTACATGATTCCCATGAAGTCAGGCTTTAGGCATAATAGTTTTATGTTGTCGGTACTTCCGATCCAACAATGTATGTTCTGTGGACAGAATGGGATCCCCGCCATGGTGGAAATAATCCTTTCCAATGGAAAAAAGGAGCGGATGTCAGACCGGCCTATTACGATAAAAGGAAAAACGGTTCTGAACCGGCGGGTAAAAGACCGCTTGGAAATCTGGATAACAGATGCGGTCATCCTAAATGAAGCAGGGTAGGTCAGGTTAAAACAACATGGGCCGCCCCTTATTAGAGACAGCCCGGGTTAAACAATTTTTGCTTCGTCTTTAAGAAACGGATACGGCCTTAGTGGGCATGTCCGTGCTCAGCATGTATTTCAAATTTTAGTTGGAGCACATTTTCCCCGGCGAAAACGGTACTGTAATCTGTGCGGTTCCAATCGGTACGTTCTATTTTGGCTTTTACCCCGTCATTAAGCTTCCTTAAAACGTAGGTTACCTCTTTGGTAGGCCCTTCGTTTTCATGCCCGACTGTGAAATAGCTTAGCACTCCGGTTGTTTCGTACTTTCCGTTCACAGCAGAACCGTCGGCATACTTTTGCTCACGGGGCTGGAAGATTGCACCGTCTTCCGTTTCCGAATCCGGATTAAGCTTAAAGTCGCCTCCGATCAAGAAAGCTTTATAGTTGTCAGCTGTAGCCTTGTCTGCGATAAAACTGTTTTGTACTTCCTTGCCTTCATAGTCCCAGGCCTTCAGTTCTATTTTATAAACAGCATCCGCTTCAAGATGAAGGTGTCCGTTTTTGGTAGCAATGCCGTTCTCATCAAACTCTATAACAATAGTCTCACCTTCTGTCCCTTCGTCCAGTCCGTGAAAATGGTCTCCATGGGCGTGTACGGCCTCACCCGAAACTTCTGTCAGCGTAAGCGTTGATTTCTGAATGCCTTCTTTTACAGGATCAGGAATATCTTTATCATCGCTACACGACGAGAATCCTAATACAGTAAAACCTAATAGCATCACGGCTATTCCAAATTTGTTTGTCATTTTTGTTTTCATATTATACATTTTTGTTATTAAATTTTTCTAGTTCGTCTTTGTTTATTTATTCGATTTTAATACTGAGTCCGATCATTTTGCTCCAGCCCGTGGCATCCGTTACCATGATCATAAAATGGTAATCCCCTGCATCGATGTCCGAAGGTATCTCTATCTCCTGCACGGCCTCGTAACTCTTCTGTCCTTTCGGAATATCATAGGATCTGATAAATAAAAAGGGCTTTAAGGGATCTTTTTTCGGTTGTAGGTTACACTCCTCAAATTCCGTAGTATGGCTATGATGGTCAAAATTATGGTGGATATCCAGGCTATAGGTTCCCAGTTCCGTGTTGTCACTGAACCTTGCTCTAAAGGCAAATTTCTCTCCCTTTTTCAGCGTACTGCATTGGATGGGGAAAGCCTCCCCGAAATCAATATGTATTTCGGGAGGTACGTCATCGATGATATCTTCTTTCCCCTTTTCACATCCGGAAATAAAAAGCGCCAGGAGTAAGAAAATCGAGATCGGAAATCTGTTGTATTTAGTCATGATCATTAGTATTACTTGCTTATGTTGCCTTCGTCTTCCAAAAACTGGATAAAGAATACACTTGTATATTTTTGTTTTCTAAAAACCGTCCACCCCAAATTCGAGGTACTCAAAGTAGCTCATATTATAGGTTGTATTTTTGTACAGCACACCGAAATAGTATGTGCCCGATTCCCAGGATTTTGCGCCGTCGATAGGATTTGCTTCCAAGGCATTATTGTCGTTGGCGGCTCCGATATCCAGTTGAGATATCCTGCGCACCCAGGTAAACGTGTTCTCGTCAAAAACTGCATTGGAAAAACTTCCGCCCTCTTCCCAGTCTTTGTGTTCATAAACATCTAACACGATCGCTTTTTCAAAATCTATCTGGTCGATGCTTTCCGGCCTGTGTTGCAGCTTTTTGTTGATCAGGAGCAGGTACATTTGGCCGTCACCTTTAACGCCGTCGATTGTCGCCTGCGCACTGAATTTATCATCTTTGGATACCTTGGCGGGGTCTACCGTAAATTCCCCGTTCCGGTAGAAGAACGTTCCGTTATTGTTTATAGTCAGCAATGATAATGTAGGATTAACCGGCAGATTTTCGGCCTTGTAAATGTTTATTTCTCTCTTTTCTTCGAGCATCGTTCCGTTTTGGTCATTGACAATGATCAAAAAATCATACTTGCCTTCAGCAGCCTCCTCCGGAATATCGAAATGCTTGTGGACAGTCGCGTTCTTGGCACCTCTATACTGTTCCCAGGTAACCTCAAATTCCCATGCCTTTTCATAGGTTTCATCGCTTTGTGGTACGATCTTTACCTGCACATTTTCAATCTTGTCGCCGGCAAGTACCTCGGCATTAAAGTGAAAATCTTTCCCGATTACACCTATCTCGTTGTTACCCAATCCTATTTCAACCTCGCTGATAGTAGGTTTAGTTAGTTCTGGTTCGGGCTCTCTTTCTTTGTCACATCCTGTGAAGACAGCCGTCAGAAAACCAATAAATAATAATAGCGTTTTACAGTTTTTCATTTTTGTCGTATTAATTTTATCTTTAAAAGGGCCTAATTATCTGTATTCTTAATTGTTAAGGGCAAGGAAAGCGTCAGCACGATATTTCTACCCATCTCCGGCATTTCGATCAACCTATAAAAGCTGGTATGGTCCATGTATTTTTTATCGAAGAGGTTCTGCACCTGTAGATTTATGGTTACGGGCTGACAGCCGATAAAAAGGGAATGACCCGTCTGGATGTTTACCAGACCGTATCCCGGAGTTTTCTTTTCAGGAGGGACGATCTCATTCTGTGCGGCAAATAGATGCAAGTCAATGGATAGATAAGTGTCCTTTAAAATCCCTGTATCTCTCGGTTGCCAGCTGAGGTTGGTTAAAACCGAAGGAGGTGGAGAGAAAGGTAATGTATATCCTTTTTTACTGCCCGAAAGCTGTTTGGCTTTGACATATTCGGCAAGCAGTTCGGTACGGAAGCTTTCCGATAACCGGTAATTTACTTTCAGTTCTCCACCATAACGCCGTACTTTACTTTGCGTATATTCAAAAACCTGGTTTCCTGAGCCATAAAAATGGTCGTGACGAGGCGTAGGGTTCAGGTAGATGTAGTTGCTGAAATAGTTATAGAAAGGATGCAGTCCAAAGCTAAACCTGTTCCGGCTGTATTGGATTCCGATATCCAGCTGGTACGATTGTTCTGGGGAGAGCGTAGGATCTCCTTTCTCATAACTGAAATAATGGTAGTTTACACCGTTTGCAGCCAGTTCCTTTGCAATCGGCACACGGAAACTTTTACCTAAGTTTGTGTTCAACGAGAAATCGCCGACATGGTAGCTGGATCCCACTGACCAGACCAGGCTGTTGAATGACCGTCGCAGATTGTCTGCCCGGACAAGATGCTCGGTTTCTGTAACGCGGTTCTCCTCGGAAACTACCGAAGGGAACCAGTCCGTATAGCGCACGGTTTCAATATGGCTGTGGTCATAACGCAAGGCGCCATGCAATAATACCCTTTCATTCAGTCTGTACCTGTCATATAGAAATGCACCGCCTGTGTATTGACGAAAACCGGGTATCAGAAAACTCCATCCGTCTATAGCGTTATTTTGGTACTCACCGTTGAAGCCGGCGACAAAAGTATGCTGTCCAACAGAAAACCTGTCACGGACATTCAGTGAATAGACTCTTTTATCATATTGCCGTTCCAGATCAGATGGTGTCTTCATGGTATCGGGATAAATAGGCGGCATATACCCATGGTTTACATACATACTGTATTCCTGCCGGAAATTATGCTGGAAACCGGCCTCCATTTCCAGATGGTGTATTCCGACAGATAACGAGCTCCTGTTAATAACCTTTAGGTGTTTTACTTCTTGATAAGGCATCTGGAAATCTCTGGAAGAGGCATCGTGCAGGTCTGTGTCTACCCTACGGGGTTCCAGGCCGTGGGCATTGGCAAAGAAGCCACTTTGGGCGGAATTGCGGCTCATATAGAAAACCGATCGAAAGTTATCCGTGACGTATCCTGCATTCGCGTGAATATTAAACTCCCTTCCGGCTGTATTCCGCGCTTTCTGTTTATCTAACCGGACAGGATAATCATATACGTGCACCGTGTCTGTCGGAACCCTGTAATCACCATAGTTCTGGTAGGTAACCCTTGCGCCATACACCCAGTTTTCTATCCGACCCTTTATATTGGCAGAGCTTCCGTAAAGAGCATTGTTTGACTTGCCGATTAGGTCAAAAGAACCAGATACCGTGCCTTTCTCCGGTAGAGCTTCCGGTTTGATATCGATAACGCCACCAATAGCATCTGAGCCGTACAGGAAAGAGGCCGCCCCTTTGACCACCTCAATATCTCCCGTGGCAAACTGGTCGATCTCCAGTCCGTGGTCAACACCCCACTGCTGGCCTTCATGCTTGATGCCTTTCTCCACGACAACAATCCTGTTAAAGCCAAGACCCCGGATCAGGGGCTTCGATTGACCGGATCCGATGCCGATATTGCTTATGCCCGGTAAACGGGAAAGGGTCTGCATCAAGCTTCCACCCAAGTGCTTGTGAATGTACTGTTGGTCAACAATCTCCCTGTTCAAAAAACCTGTAAGTGTGGTCGGATAGGTTTCACCCAGGACGTCTATTTCCTTTATGGTATAATGAGCATTCGTCATTACGACGTTTCCTAGGTCAACTGAACTGTTTTTTATTTCTATTTTTCGAGTTATAGATGAAAAACTTAAATAGCTGAACGCTATTGCATATATTTTTGGTCGAAGATCTTTTATGCAAAACTTCCCTTCTTCATTCGATTGGACCGTATGCCCTCCTGACAATACCCGAATAGATACATTACTCAATGCTTTTCCCTGTGTATCGACTATGGTACCTGACAAGGTAAATCTTTTGTCTTGGGCATATGTAAAGGATATTATCAAGATAGTAAAGGCCAAGGCAGTTAAACGCTTCATTAATTATCAATTCCTTTGCATCAGAAACATATAGACGCAACAAAGATGCAAATATAGTAGATTAATCTATTAAACGCAATTTTATTGCGTTTAATAGTGTGCACTAAAAACTGTACTGAGAAATAATTGAGTTAGAAAATCATTGTGTGCAGTTACGCATCTCTGGAAGGGGCAGGCAGTATATCGGGAGCAGGTGCAATTGTTTGGTAGGACTAATGACCCAGCTTATGAAAGATAGTTTGTTGCATTTATTTGTTCAGCTTATGGTATACCTCTGTCAAAATATATCATAAGCCGAACAATTGGACAATATAGTTTAGAAGAATATTCTATTTGTAGTTATACAGTTTCTGATGTATATTTTTCAAATCTGCTTCTGGAATCTTGATAATTTTACGATCATAGGTCATGAGTCCATTGGTTTCAATTTCTACATCCGTCGTTTGCGTATATACACCAGCGGAAAGGCCAAGGGGTATAAGTTTAGCAAGGTTACTGATCACCTCTTCGTACCTTTGTTTCAACTCCTGTTTATTTTTGAAAGATTGATAGCCCCAGTTGTCTTTTTGTTGCCAGGTGTGTCCCTCAATAGGAAGCCCCAACCCACCGAATTCTCCTAACGCTAATATATAGTCCTTACCAAAGAGTTTCGGATCAGGCATAACTGCATCTGGATAGTTATGGATGTCCAACATATGACCTGTGTAAATAAAATTACCACCGCTGGCACTATTGACGATACGTGAAGGGTCATATTGGATAGTCCAATCGGTGACCTCTCTGGTTTTAAATTGTCCCCAAGCTTCATTAAAAGGAACCCATACAACTATACTTGGATAGTTGTGAAGTGCATCCATGATAGCTTTCCATTCTTTACGAAAAATAGCTTCGGATTCCGGGGTTCGTACCTTATCGTGTAACCCTCCAGATATTTTTCCAGGATGCATATCCCAAGCATTACCTTCAAGGTCTCCGCTGGGCATATCCTGCCACACCAGTATACCGATACTATCACAATAGCGGTACCAATTAGCAGGCTCAACCTTAATATGTTTTCGAATCATATTAAAGCCCATTTCCTTTGTTTTGATAATATCGAACTTTAGGGCTTCGTCAGAAGGAGCTGTATGCAAGCCATCTGGCCACCAACCTTGATCTAAAGGACCGTAATGAAAAACAAATTCATCGTTCAAATACATCCGCTGAATGCCTTTTTCATCCGGTTTCATGGTAATTTTTCGCATAGCAAAATAACTTTTAGCTTCATCGATTATTTTACCATTACGCAGTATCTTAATATTCAGGTCATAAAGCTTTGGGCTGTCCGGAGACCACAAGATAGCTTCTGGAACTGCTAATTTGACAGCAGCGCTAACAGGGGTACTTGTTTCGCTGATTTTCTTATCACCGTCATACGCTTCTATGAGAACCTTATCGCCCGGTTGTGCTTGTTCCACCTGTGCTTCAAAATGTAGCACTTTAGCGTCTACATCAGGGGTATGTTTTGTGCGAACAATATAAGTTTTTGGAACAGATTCCATCCAAACAGTTTGCCATATGCCAGTTACAGGTGTATACCATATTCCGTGTGGATTATTGATCTGTTTTCCGCGTGGTTGTGGACCATCGCTTGTCGGATCCCAAACCCGAAGCGCAATATTCTGTTTTTTTCCTTTTTTTAGAAAAGAGGTAATATCGAATGAAAAAGGATTAAAACCACCTTCATGCTGACCGACATGTTTGCCGTTTACATATAAATCACATCGCCAATCCACCGCTCCAAAATGAATAATCAAATTATTTTTGTCTGTTTTTAGGTCAAGAACGATATCGTTGTTGTACCAAAGGGCATCGTTTTGGCTCACACGTTTTCCTACACCAGATAATGCCGATTCTATAGCAAAGGGCACCAATATATCGCCGTCCCAGCTATTCGGCAGTTCGGTTTGTTCTTTAGGAGTTATCGTATATTTCCATGTTCCATTTAAGTTCTGCCAGTTGTTTTTACGGACCAGCTGTGGACGGGGGTATTCAGGGTGTGGGTTCTTAGGATTTAGATTCTCTCCCCACTCGGTCAATATCTTATTTCCTGCTGGTTTCCAATGTTGGGAAAAGACATGTGTTAAATTGATTGCTAGAAAAAAGACAATTACAACAAACTGTTTTATCATATTTATAGTTTTAGTTTACTTCGATTGATTATACTTCAAAAATAAGTTAAGTAATTTGGAAAAGCTTTTCAAATGTTATCATTTTATAGCAAATTCGTCTCAGAATAAGCTTATTGGTATTTGTACATAACTTTATTTAAGTTTGTGAGTAGCAATATCCTTATATAAATTCATATTATGAAATATTTACGAGTCAATATCATTCGGTGTGCAATATGTTTTTCCAGGATATGGTGAGATTGTCCGTGATCGGGTCTCAGCGTAATAGATTGCTGAAAAAGGATATTTTTGGCTTTTCCATCCGTAAATATCGTGATGTCTTTCGGCAGGTTGTAAGCCAATTGAGCATAATGAAACGCAACATTTTTATGTTATACGTTCAGTTTAGGTAGGGAAATCCTTGGATACTGTTTACTTTTGCCTTGATAAAAAATAAATAGTGATATGTACAGTTTCAAAAATGATTACGCAGAAGGTGCGCATCCCAATATTCTCCATAAACTTATTGAAACCAATTTGACACAGCAAACAGGATATGGCGAAGATGATTATTCTATAGAGGCAAAGGAAATACTTCGGCAAAAAATACAAAACCCCGATGCAGCTATTTATTTTGTTTCGGGGGGGACACAAACGAACCTAATCGTCATATCATCTCTGTTACGTCCGCACGAAGCTGTTATTAGTGCCAACACAGGGCATATTTACGCGAATGAGACGGGTGCGATCGAGGCTACAGGGCATCGTGTAATCACCGTCGAAACGGAAAATGGTAAACTAAAACCTGGCGATATTGAAAATATTATACAGGCGTACTCCCTTAGGCCTCATGTTGTGAAGCCTAAATTAGTATACATCTCCAATTCGACTGAAATAGGAACAATTTATACCAAATCAGAAATAGGACGACTATCGATTTACTGCAAATCCAAAGGCTTATATCTATTTCTGGATGGTGCAAGATTAGGGCATGCATTGACAGCAAAGA
Source organism: Sphingobacterium chuzhouense (assembly GCF_014692525.1). Lineage (GTDB taxonomy): Bacteria > Bacteroidota > Bacteroidia > Sphingobacteriales > Sphingobacteriaceae > Sphingobacterium > Sphingobacterium chuzhouense. The sequence continues at coordinate 1,361,481 of NZ_JACNYL010000001.1, read as the reverse complement.
ACAATGACTTGACCTTATCCGATATTTCTCATTTTACAGATGTTTTTTATATCGGAGGGACGAAGAATGGAGCTTTATTGGGCGAAGCTATTATCTTTAATAGAGCTGATCTTGCAACAGATTTTGATTATATGTTGAAGCAGAAAGGAGCACTGTTGGCTAAAGGACGTTTATTAGGCATCCAATTCCTAGAACTGTTTAGAGACGATTTATACTTCTCGTTGGCAAAGCACGCTAATGGAATGGCAATGAAAATAGCCCATGCGATAGAAGCACAAGGTTATTCTTTTCTTACGCCACCGCGCACAAACCAGATTTTCCCTATTCTTCCCAAAGCAGTGATTGATGAGCTCATGCGACAATATGATTTTTACGAGTGGAAAGCCATTGACGAACAATACGCTGTTGTTCGAATTATCACGTCATGGGCTACAGACGAAAATAAAGTAGATGCGTTTATTGATAGTCTGAAAGGAGTAACGAGCTAAGTGTGTGGCAAATTATTATATTATAGTAGTGTGGATTTTTAATGAGCTATAACCTTTTCAAAGGCTTTTCTAGGTGCTCCTCGAAAGAATACTTCTCCGCAATAAGCGTAGCCCAATTTTTTAAATATATTGAGCATGCCCCCATTGTCAAAGTTTGTATCGGCTTTAACGCTGTATATGTTATGTTGTCGGGCGAAATCTTCGATATAGAGCAACATTTTTTGCGCCAGCCCTTTTCCTAGGTATTCTTCGGCAAGTGCAACACGGTGGTACACCACAAAATCTCCCGCTGTTAACCATTGTCCCTGTAAATTGGCATATGCAGGTTCATCATTTATCAGTATCGCACAATAACCTGCTATGATACCACCATCTGTTAATACATATCCGTGTCCTTTTTCTATATCTGTTCTGATAACGGAAACGTTTGGATAACCATCCTGCCATTGATTGCTTCCTTCTTCTTTTCGCCGTTGAATGGCGCGTTCCAAGATTTCCCAGATCTGGGGTATATCCTCCGATTGCGCTTGTCTAAAACTATATTCCATTTTTTTATGATATAAATTTACATTATTTATTACAAACAGATAACATGGTCTCTTTTAATAATTACTAAATTTAAAACGCTGGATTAACCCATGTATTGCTATCTGTCAATGGGTGAGTATGCCTTTTGCATATGAATATTAAAATAGTACATAATATGAACAAAGTAACAATTAAGAACACGGATTTAGAAATAGCACCTATCAATTTTGGGGGTAACGTGCTAGGTTGGACGTTAGATGAACAAGCATCTTTTGATATATTGGATAAGTTTACTGCTGCCGGTTTCAACTTTATCGATACTGCGGATACCTATGCCTGGTGGGTAAATGGAACCGGAGGACAATCCGAGGAAATTATTGGAAAATGGCTGAAAAACCGTGGCAATCGAAACCAAGTCGTGATTGCCACAAAAGTAGGTTCGGAAACAAAGGAACATGGGTTTGACATCAGCAAAAAACACATCTTGAAGTCTGCCGATGAATCATTGAAACGATTAGGAGTCGATTGTATTGATTTATACTATACCCATTTTGATGATAATGCCACACCAATAGAAGAAACGCTATCCGCCTATGACGAATTGATTAAAGCAGGTAAAGTCCGTTATATTGCAGCATCCAATCTTTCCCCTGCTCGACTTGCAGAGAGTTTTGAAGTTGCAGAGAAAAACGGTCTACCAAAGTATGTCGCTTTGCAACCGCATTATAATTTGGTGGAACGTACAACCTTTGAAACCGATTATGCAGATTTAGTGGAACAGTATAATCTAAGCGTTTTCCCATATTGGTCATTGGCGGCTGGATTTCTGACAGGAAAATACCGAACGGAGGAGGATTTTAATAAAACGATCCGCGGTGGTAGCGTTAAAAAATATTTCGATGATAGAGGGAAAGCTGTTTTGAAAGCGCTGGATACTGTTGCGGAGAAACATAGTGCAAAGCAAGCTACGGTAGCTCTAGCTTGGTTGTTAGCAAACCCATTGATTACAGCACCTATCGTCAGCGCGACTAGTGAGAGCCAATTGCAAACCTTGTTTGCTGCGCCCGATCTGAAATTAGATGCCGAGGATCTGGCTATATTGGATGAGGCTAGTAAATAACATTTAGCCCGCGGCTTAAAGTTGCGGGCTAAATGCTAAGAACTTTCCATCGTAATAAACACGTTGCTAAAATCTTTCTTCGTTAAGTCGCTTTTGTGAATAACGAAGAACAAGTCGCCAGCATCACCCCATTGAAAATCCCCACGGGATTTTACTTGTAAAAGGATAATCCAGTCTTGCGGATTTCCTTTTAAGCTAAGCGCAGCCTGCAATTCGGGTGATTCATGCTGTGTAAAACCATAGCTATTAACCGCATGATCAAATTCTTTTAAAAAACGAACCGGCTCTTCGTAAGTTTCGTATAAATCCTCTAACAAATCTTCTTTGTCTGCCAAAGATTTGGCTTTCCCTTCAAACAAATAGGTATTCTGATGATGAGCGTAAAAAGAGGGAACGGAGACGCTAACGAATGCCTCCGCCTTGTAAGGAGCGTATTCGCCATCGAAGAGTTCGAAGAAATCTTCTTCCTGCAATTTGAATCTTTTTCCCGATGCAAGGGTGCTATTGTCTTCTATATAAATCACTTTGGCAAGATCGTTATTGTCGAAACCAAAAAAATGAATGCTTTTAAAAAAGAAGAACAAGCTGCCCGTGCGCGGAAGATAGTCTTGTAAATGTGCAATCTGCTCGCAATTGATCTGTGCAATAAATTCGTAATGAAACTGCTTTTTTTTCTCCTTACCGTGGAAGTGGAATGTAGGAAAGATTATGTCTTGTGGTAGGTCGGGCCTTCCGCCGAAGCGGTGGTTGCCTATTTCACTATAGTCTTCATGTTCTGTTTGGTTAAATCCTACTGTTCTTTTGATGAGTGATAGCAAAGCCTTTTTGTATTTGCCCAGCTTGTTTTCTTTAATAATGTCTTCTACGGGAGCGATCAGCGTTTTATCATGCACGGCTTCATACACCGTATCATCCCATTTTATGGTTCCTTTTCCATCGGCCCCTTTATAGGATGTATCCAACAATCTTTTTTTCTCTGGCATGGTCAGTTCCAAACCTTTGAAGAAGCCAAAGCTTTCGGGAAGATATTCGAACGGGTTGCCGGATGCTTTAATTGTTCGGAGGTTCGGTTGTTTTAACAGAGAGATAGGTAAAGTGGTGAGATGACTCTTTTCGATGTTTAACGTAAGCAAAGCCGGTAGTTGTATTTCATCCGGTATTGTCGTCAGCTGGTTGCCCATCAAAATCATGTACTGTAATTTTGGCAAATTCCAGATGGATTCTGGTAGTTCCTGTATTTCGCATAAGCTTAGATTGAGGTTTTCCAAAAGCGCTAATTCAGCAAAAGAAACCGGAAGCTGTTTGATAGAGGCTTTGTTAACACTGAGTCCTTTCAACATTTTCAATGAACCAAATTGCTCTGTCAGATTTTCCAAAGGCAGCTTAATATCGTTCCAATAGTTCGTTTTATTGACGATGCTCAGGTATTCCAGATTTGTAAAATCAAATATTTCAGAGGGTAGGTCACGAAAAGAAGGATTCGTTATTTCTAATAAACAAACCTGATGAGGATCTGCTCCCGATGTCTCGGCTAGACTCTTAAAACGGTAATGCCGCCAATCCAGTAGAGCAGGGTCAAACTGGATGGAGACGTCTACATTAAAGGATGGTTTTTTGTCATAAGGAGGTTTCAGCTCACCTTGGATACGAACGCTGCCGCTTTCGTAGGTTACGGATCCGAAGAAATCCAAACTGAATTCTAGGCCGTCTTTTCGGAAATAGGTAAATGTATCGGCATCTTTGTCTTCGTGGTAATTAAAGCTTCCGGTGGGTATTCCCCAATTAAAAATACTGGATGCCTCTATATGTATCTTTATGCGACCGTCGTCATTGTATTCGCTCAACAACAGTTTTTGTTTATCCCGCTCGATGTTTGTGGATTCCACAGTAATATCGGTTACCAGCGTGTGGCTCATTTTCCCAATGCTCCATTGGCTTTCTTGGGCATCTATTAGATAGTTTTCTCCGTCGATAATAAAATAACACATATCTATTTTAACGTTGTTCCATCCTTTTTTATTACCAAAATTAATGATTGGAAACGGGTTCAACCAAAGTCAACATAGCCGATACGGCTTCACTACCGCTCATCGGATCCGGAGCGATTGCTTCTGTATCCGGATGGGAACTAGGGCCAAAAGTTCCGGATAAGGTGATTACCTGATTGTCCTGATTATTGATATGGGCAAGCCTGATGTATAGCTCGTACCGCCAATCACGTTTTTCATTATCCTTGTAACGCAGGGCAAATACGTTTTCGTAAGGTGCTTTTCCCAATCTTCCGTCTGCAACTTCTTCGATATCATCGAACATTTCCAATATTTCATCTTTGGTGTCTTTTCCCATGCCGGCCTGTGCACTGATCGAACGAGAGGCATATTGTTCGTGATGCAGGTGTTTTTGAAAATAGACGGTATAATAATAGACATGTGGTACTTCGGGATAATTTCCTGTATTTGTGAAACCGCCTGTTCCCTGCAGACTGTATCCCTGCATAGATTCGCCAAGTGAAGCTGCAACCTGCTCAGCAGTAACAAGGTGCTTCAGCCGAACGCCCGAACCTGCTGTTTCGTTTGGCTCGTTATCGTCATTCGTGCTACAGGCAGACAGCAGAAGACTTCCTATAAGTACCATGAACACAAATGATAAAACAGATCGTTTGTTAAGTCGGTTGAAGACCGCTGGTGTCATGGTATATTTTTTGCTTTCAACATTCATCCTAATCATCAAAGCTTTGTGTTGTTTTTTATTAGTGGTCTTGTTTATTACCGCCCAATTGCCACAACTCCCAGTAGGGCAATATACTCCGCCTATGTTTCCGGTACTTCTCCGAAATGTCGTTGAACGGTTCCATTAAAATCGTAACGGGTTTATTTGCCGGCCAAACCCAGTAATTTCCTCGCAGGACGGCATCCGAAGAGTGGATATTCCATTCGGGAATATTGATTAGTGAAAACTCGGCAACGCTTGTCGTGTCAAGATGGATGCCGGCCTCTGCCAATACTTTCGGGTCTGTGTAGCGACCTTTTACCGTTGCATGCAACTGCTCGTCTTTCTTGCTTAACTCGATTTTCTCAACTATCAAACCATCAATAGTTTTATTTTCGGTATTCGGGCGGAAATCTGCTATCCCCCGAAATTCATCGGCTACCGCAAGGCTGTCTTCTGCGGTCCTGATAATCGTGAAAAGATCTTCCTGATGGATTTCAAAGGTTTGTTCGACGGGATTAATACTAATGCTTGCTTTTTGGCTAACAATGCTCATGCTCTCCATACCGATAATGGAAGCAAGTGCATAGATGTAGATATTTATCGGGTCCATACGAATGAAAATGATTTATACCGCTATAAAATTATACTTTTCCCGTTAACATTTTACCAAAAATCGGCTTTAGGTAACGCATAAAATGCCGTATCCTGCTCCGCTTGCCAAGGAGCTTGATGGAATTTCCAGCTCTTTTCGATTTTGTAATGGTTTTTGGACAAATCCAGATCACCCCATTGATAGCCGACCTTATATTCCTTTCCGTTGCTCTTTAATGTTCCGAATATCGTCGGATAGGATGAGCCCGATACCCCGTTGGTGTATTGAACGGCTCGTTCTAAGGACAGTTCGGTTCCAGCGGGAAGCGTAGCTATCTTGGTAACGCTACCATTTTCTACCAAAGCTAAGATATATTCCCAACCTGGGTTCAAGCTATCAGCTAATGTATAAGGATACTTGCTATTAGGATTCATTCTCATCTGTTCTTTGAACAGCATAGTTTCCGTATGGAGTACGACCGTCTTGCCAATCCATTCGCTGAAAGGTTCATATTTATTCAAACTGGTCGATTTAGTTTTTATCGTTGCGTACAGGAAGAAGATAAATAGCCCGATACCACCAACAATGACCAGCGCAATGATGCCCATAATTTTTCCTGTCGTCATAGTAATTTATAAAATGGTTATACGAATTAAGTATTTTTTATTTCTTGTCCGTAATGTATATTTCCGTCAACCCATCGTCTGATAAGAAGCGGATATTATAACCTGTTTGCTCCTTTAGTTTCACTGGCGACATACTTTCCGTTTCAAAATCCGTGCTGTTGAGTTGTTCTTTCGGCTTGTGGCTTCTGTTCATTTCGGTTGATTTTGCTATATGATAAACGTCTCCATCTACTTTGAGGACTTTAAACCAACCAAAACGACCCTCCATGCCCAGAGGATTTCCCTTTTCTTTATAGATCTCGTACCGACCAAAGTAGATATCTCCTTCTGCGGGTGCTGTTTCCATAGCCACATATTCCTCTGATTTTGGCAAAGGTGGTTTGACCGAATCATAAATTAAGTAACCGAATATTCCTATGAAGAAAAGAACAAATAGCCATCCGAAAATCGTCATCTTATAAATGAAAGGTGGCTTGGGTGCTTCCAGTGCTTTTTGCTTATAGAATTCCTTCATTTCGGGTGACCACAACCGTTTCGGAATCTTTTTGTTTTCCACTTTGTCCCAATACTCACCAAAGGTCTTCTTCGTATATACGGTGTAGATTATGGTACTAACCTTGTTCCGGTAAATGCCTAATACCATGGGATTGCCCGGATTCTTTGGATTTTGCAGCTTATCCGTATGATGTGCTGCTTGTTCTATTTTTTGAATGGTGAAAAACATAATCTTTAATTTGTTTTATTACTTCGTGGTTTTGATGCTATCCTTTGGATTATATAGTTTCAGTACTCTGGTCTTATACCGTTGTGTTACGTTTCTAGGTTTTTGTTAAATGAATCGACAGCTTTTTCAAGCGCTTGGTTGGCTGTATACAATATTGTCGGCTCCAATGCTGTTATGTTCGTATACGGTTTAAGTGTAGCCTGCTGACCGGAAAATTCCAAATAAGCCATTATAGAACCTTCACCCCATAAAAAATCATATATCATTGCAAGGCCGCCGCCGTCATTATGCTGATAATTCGCCAAGTTTTTTAGGAAAGCCAGCATAGGTAATATTTCCGTATAGTTCTCACTAAAGAAAACGGATACAAAAATCCAATTTTGAGAAATAGGATCATATTGTTCGGAACAGGCAAAATCTCTATCTTTAATGAGTTCGTCCAATATATGTCTATTGCTAAACATGCGATAGACAGGAATATTTTCCAACGGTTGTTTGGAATACATCTCCCGGCTGTCCCACCAAGTAAGCCAATTTTCATCGATAGTCTGTGTCCGAGGTTTGTCCTGAAAGAACTGTTGCAATTTTTCTTTCGTTATTTTAATCTTTACGTAGAGTGAATTTGGTTCTGACATAACGTATTCTTTTTTTAAGGCATTGTAAATTTCGTAAACGAAGTAAACTTCTCTTCTTCGGATTGGCTTAATTGCTTTTCCCGATTGTCACCCGCCAATTTTGATCCAACCGTTTTGGAGGATGATCGTATTGTACTCCATATCCATTTCCACCACAGGACCATAATGTACCGTCGTTTTGCAGGAAATAGGCATTACGAGTGCTTGTCCATGCCTTTTTCGCGTTATCCCCGACTTTGTGCGGATAGACCGGAACGTAGGTTGTTACCTCGCTGCTGTTATCCGTCCAAGGTGTATAGTATTTCCCTCTGGCCCAAAGCTCGCCGTTGTCTTTTATCACAAAGGTGAATTCTTGTGTAGCATAGACCGGGAGTGTCGTATATGATCCTGGGGTATGCTCAGTTTCGTCAGGATCATCGTTGTTCTTCTTACAGGACGAAAGTATAAACAGGCCTAATAGGCCTATCGTCAGTATTTTTATCGTTGGCATCATATATTTCATACCATTGAGAAGCTACCGGTCTAAAAACGCGAACTGGTTTTCAAATAGTTTGCCGATTAAAGGCAACGGCTTTTGCACTTCGTTCGCTGCATTGATAATACCGAATATCATCAAAATTAGGAATACAATGCTCACCAGGCTTAGCGGAGTACCTAATGTAGGTACGAGCATAATAATAACGTTCAGTACCACATTTACGGGAATAGCGACGACCAAAAGACCTAACCCTTGTCGGAGATGATAAATACTTAAGCTGTCTCTTTTTTCTTTGCCCCCAAAGAAAGCAACCAGCCATAAAATGCCCAAATAAGCGAGAATAGATTGTGTTTTCGGATTCATGATAAATACGTTAAAAAAATGATGAAGTGAAGTTCCGTATAAACCGTTAAACCAAAGCATAAAATGTTCCACAAAGCATCTACCGGCATTTCTTCTGTATATACAAAGTATATACGTTTTTTGTATACTATTGATTTTTAATATATTACATTGTTTTGTTGATGTGTGGGTTTTGAAACATAACGAAGCTTACATAAATTATTAATGTATTTTTGTTTATTAGCAATTTATGTAGATTTCATTACTTTGTTTTAATTGTTGACGCCTATGGACATAAAAAAAATCTTGTTTTATACTATTTTGATACTATCCTGTGCCCTTGTCCAGGCGCAGCATATCCTTCCTTCAACGCAAGCGGTGCTGGATAGCGTAGAGCAGCTGCAATTGCAAAATAAAACAAAGGAGGTGCTCCCCGTGCTGGATGAGGCGATTCTTTCTACACGATCTCCGGACGATCTCGCTTACCTTTACGCTTATAAAAGCAGTTGGTATGTTTCGCAGGACAGCCTTATGCAGGGGAAGAGATTCCTTGATCTGAGCTTGGAAAATGCAGCCCGATCAGCCAAAAATACATCCAAAGCAATTGCCTATAGAGCGAAAGGATTTCTAAACAACGGCCTTGGTCAGCCGGATGCGGTAATAGAAGATGCGCTTACCGGATTGAAATATGTCGAGGAAAACGACGATGATCCGGTAACAAAATATGGGCTGAACTACTTGCTTTACGGTGCCTATAGCAAATGGGATGATGGGGAGCGGATGGAAAAATATATCCGTGCCAGTGCTGCATATGCCGTACAGGCAAACAATGTAAGCCTACAGGCTAATGTGAATAATGGTATTTCTAGTATGTACCAAGCCCGTTATAGGAAAACACAGGAGCAGCGTCTTCTGGATAGTTCTTTTCATTACCTGAGCAGGTCTTTTGCGTTGAACGAACAGCATACGGGAAAAGTAAGCGGCAATACCTTTGTCATTACCTGTATCAATCTGGCCAACTATTATCTGATTTTTTCTACTGAAGATTCGGCTACAAAAAAACAGGAGGCATTCCGATATTTGTATTTGGCGGAGGAAAAATTACAAAAAAGGGAAGCATCCGCCGATATGCTGGTGAATGTCTACGGTATCAAGAGCAGTTTCGCCCAGCAGGAAGGGGACCTGCAACTGGCCGAACAATATCTGCTGCAAGGACTTAATATGCTGATGGGCGAAACAGGCAACCATTATAAACTGGAATATGCTATCCATGAGGATCTGACAAAGATTGCGGAAAAAAAGGGCGATCTAAAAGCTGCCCTGACCTACCAAAAACGATCGGAAGCGCTATTGAAGAAAATTTTCGATGAACAGCAACTGTTGAATGCGCAAAAGCTGGAGGTACAGTACGAAACCGAAAAAAAGGATCAGCAACTGAAATTACTGGAAGAGCGTGAGGTGTTCCGTAAGAAACAGAATTATCTCTATGGCGGTATTGCTGCCGCCTTACTCTTTGGTCTTGTTTTTATGTTTGTATCCTATCATTTTAGACTGCGATATGCCATCGAAAGAGAGAAGAAACTCCAGAAAGAAAAAGAGGACGCTGCATATCAGACGGCGCTACAGTTGCAGATCGAAAAGGAAGAACAAGCCCGGCTGAAAGCCGAGCAGGAGCTGCTGCATCTGAAACGTGAACAGTTGGAGAAGGAAGCTTTGGCAAATTCACTAATCATTGAGCATAAAAACGAAATGCTTAAACAGATTCAGGGAAAGATTCAAGATGGGGAAGCCGGGGATATACAGAAGTTGTTAAAAGAAGAGATGTTGATGCGCGCAGATTTCGAGGATATCAAAATGCAGATTCAGGAACTGCATCCAACGTTCTTTAACCAACTAAGCGATAAGGCTGTTCAGAAACTGACGGCTCTGGACCTAAAGTACTGCGCTTATATATACCTGCAGATGACCACGAAGCAAATAGCGCAGGTACTTCATGTAGAACCACAGAGCGTCCGGATGTTCAAATACCGGCTGAAGCAGAAATTCGGATTGGGAAAAGACGTGGATCTGGAAGTTTTTTTACGTGGCCCAAACCCGCAATAAGTGCTGAAAGGGTTTATTCCCAAGATGAGCCTTCTCCAAAATCAGGCGCCAATGGAGGCAAAGCGTTGCGGGAAATTGGTGCATCTTTCAACAGCCTGCCATCGCGGACATGAAAAGTCTGCATGATATCTGTTGCATTGTATAAGGCGCTACCAGAAACGCTATTTCTGGTACCATCTGTGTCGAAAAGGTGATATCGAGCAACACCGATAACAAGAATCAAGCTCTCTGTGAATAGGACTGGTTTTAGGATGGTGCGCAAGCTTCCGTCTTTGTCATGTGGATGGACAAAGAGCGCCTTCGTGTGAACGGTCGTCTCTTTTTCTTTGGGTTGTTCCAAATTAATGACGATGATATGAAAAGTGATCTCGATACGGCTGAGTCGTACAGGGAAATTTTTTAATATCCAATTTTTCTGTAGCGGTAAGGAGACCTGTACCTGCTGATCGGCATCAAAGTCAAATTGTGGTCGCCAAGGTAACAAGGTATCCCAAGACGCTCGTTTGTTGAGTGAAAAACCTGCCAGCATATTTGCATGCGTGTAAATAGCAGCTTCTTCTTCTGAAAGAGTTTGGTCATTATTACGCATCTGTCGTAATAAAGCAACCAGCCCGTTGAAAACACCGCCATCCCTTAATCGGGGACTGATCGCAATGAGGTATTGGTATATTTTGGATGCGATACTGCTTAATTGTCCAAAAGTATGTGCGGTTGATTTACTGTTTTCGCTTAATAGATAATTTTCCCCCTTTTTGCGTAATTTTTTAGAAATAAACTTGTTGATAAGGTGATCCATACGTAACTTTGGTTAGTTGCACAGTATTGCTTTCCTACGAAGTTAAGAAAATTCCCTAAACATTCCAGGTATAAACAGAAACAAGTGTGGTGAAGTCCACCAAAGTCCATTAAAGTCCGCTTAAGTCCGCATATACTTCGTGTTTAACTCGCCCCTTCCTCGTACCACCTTCGTCTCTGCCTCGGTCGGTTATAGGGAAATCTCCGGGTGCGCACCGACAGATTATCGGATGCCCGCCGAAGCCAACCCGACAGACAGCCGCTTAAGTCCCAAACCAGGTACGAAGAAAAAGCGAAGGAGGTACGAAACGATTTCGAAGAACTGCCGAACCCATAATTTTGGTTAGATGGGCGGGGGATAGTGTTTTGTTAAGTTGATAATTAAATATAGTTTTGTTTCTTAATTGTTAACGGACAACTCGGTGTTGGGAAGTGAAACCTCCATATTACAACAATTGATTAAAGGAAATCAACTGGCATTTAAACAGATCTATGACCTGCATAGCGAATCTGTTTACAGGTTGGCTTTCAACGTACTCAAGGACGTGAAGAGTGCTGAAGAGATTGTACAGGATACTTTCCTGCAGGTGTGGAACAGCCGGGAAGGAATAGATTGTGAGGGGAATATTGAAGCCTACTTATATGTCATCTGCCGAAATAAAAGCTTTAATAAACTAAAGGTAATGAAACGGCAACAACAGCTTTTTACCCCACTCACCGATGTAAACGATCATACCGGATATGTAGTGGATGACAGCAGAAGTGCGAAGGAGCTTCACGAAACACTGGAAAAGATTATCGAAAAGCTACCGGAACGTCAACAGCTTATTTTTCGGCTCTGTAGACTTGAGGGTTTTTCGCATAAGGAGATTGCCGATCGGTTAGGAATATCTATACAGACCGTTAAGAACCAGATGGTTAGTGCTCTGCGTGTTGTCCGGTCAGAACTGCAGAAGCTGGAAAAGGATCTGCCTCTTTCATTATTTTATTTATTTTTTTTCATGTAGGATAGTACTTCCTCCCCTCAGATGTTGTTCTTATTATAGAGAGCAGCGAACCATGGATAAACAGGAACTAGCGTATTTAATAAAAAACTATTTTCAAGATACATTACAACCGGAGGAGGAGCATAGGCTTATGGAGGCTTTGGAAAACCCGTCGGAAGAGCTGTTGGAATATTTTGATGTTTATTATCGTAAATATGCGTCAGAAGTAGTTTTTCCACTAACTCAAAAGCAGAGAATATGGGAGGAAATCGTTAAAAATCAACCTAAAGAAGCCCCCTCTTATAGCTGGAAACCCTATCTTAAATATGCTGCGGTATTAGTCTGTGTGGTGTTGGGTGCCATTATCTATAATACAAGATTTTCAGTAGATACGCGACTCGAGTCCCCTGATATCAGTGAAACCACACCAATTTATCTTAAAACCCATACTGGACCGTTGTTAGCTGTTTCAGATCGTGAAGAAATCACCAGCCCACTGGCCGCGGACGAATGGTATCGATATGGAATTTCCATGAACAGTGATCAGGCGCTCATTATAGCGCATGTTCCTGATCCCGAAAAACAGAGAGGACGCCGTCTAAAGATCTCTGCAGAACAAGGGCAGATACAACAGGTGCTGTTGCCAGATGGGAGTAAGGTATGGTTAAACAGTAACGCGGAGTTAGATTTACCACTCGCATTTGCTTCGGATCTACGGGAAGTGCAATTGGTAGGGGAGGCATATTTTGAAGTTGCATCACAGGCCTCACGTCCTTTCCGCGTGATCACCGCCTATAATACGACTGAAGTTCTTGGAACGCAATTCAATGTTATCGCACAGCCGGGAAAACTAGTAGAAACAACCTTAATAGAAGGTTCTGTAAGGGTTTTTAACGATAGCAAATCGGTTTTGCTGCACCCTGGAGAACAGGCGTTCGGTAATGAGAAACTGGATAAACGGAAAGCCGATATCGAAAAAGCAACAGCCTGGAAGCAGGGAGATTTTTACTTCGATGACATCAGTATCAAAGACTTGATGGATGTTGTAGACGAATGGTACGATATTGCATTTGTGACCTATGAATACGAGAGTGTAGATCGGTTCTCAGGGACTTTTAAAAGAACCAGTAGCCTACAGGAGCTGCTAAGTAATCTGGAAGAAGTATCCTCCATACGTTTTAATATTAAAGAAGGAGGAGTGTATGTATTGAAAAAATAAATCACGATAAATAAAAAAGCGAGGGTGCTGGAACACCCCCGCATCAGATAACGACCAATAAAGCACGAAACTTTAATTTATCAATTACCTAATCAAATGTATAAAACTTCTTATTTATTACGGTATGCTATGGGAAATAGTACCGTTAAAATTATGATATATATGAAACTGATTGCTCTGTTTCTAACCATTGCTTCTCTCCAAGTCTCGGCGAATAGCTACGCTCAGAATGTGACCATCCGGGCGGAGAAGGAGTCTTTCAAATCTATTTTGAGAAAGATCCGAAAGCAAACCGGAAAGGATTTTCTGTATAACACCCGGGAGGTGAATGAGAATCAAATTGTCAATTTCACTGTTCGGAATGAACCTTGGCTGAAGGCCTTACATCAACTGTTGTATTCACAAAACCTGAAATATAAAATCAATGGTAATACAGTACTTATCCAGGCGTTACCTTCCGAGGCCATGTATGCAACTAGCGAACAGCAGCAAACACTAAAAGGTACGGTACGTAATACAGAAGGGCATGCTGTTGTGGGCGCGACCGTCACGTTGGTGGAGAGCGGGCAAAGTATGGCTACCAACGAACGTGGCGAGTTTGTTTTTGAAAAAGCCCCTAACGCAGGTACACTCTATATCAACAGTCTGGGGTATCAACCTTTATCTATACAGTACACAAACACGTCCGTTCCGGATATCACCCTTTCGTCCGTGTTGCATGAAGTGGAAGAGGTTGTCGTGGTGGGTTATGGCGTGCAGACAAAGAAAGAGCTTATAGGTTCGGTTTCATCAGTTGATGGCGAAAAATTGGCAAAGCGTTCTGTTCCGCAGCTTTCACAAGCACTTACCGGTCAGATGCCCGGCGTTACCGTTATACAGCGTTCGGGACAGCCGGGCGCGAGTGGAGGCGAGATACAGATACGTGGTGTAGGGTCTTTCGGAGCAGGAACCGGTGCCCTCATTTTGGTTGATGGCATTCCTACCAACTCCTTTAATGATATAGATCCTAATGATGTGGCTTCCATATCCGTTTTAAAAGACGCGTCTTCTGCCGCGATATATGGTGCCCGGGCAGCGAATGGAGTGATCCTAGTGACGACGAAAGCGGGTGCGAGCCAAGATAAAATGGTGATCAGTTACAATGGCAATTGGGGATTACAAACGCCTACTGCTTTTCCTGAGGTCGTAAATTCCTGGGAATATGCAACTGCTATCAATGAAACAGTAGCCGGAGGAGGAGGTTATACCAAAGAAGAAATACAGAAATTCAGAGACGGATCCGATCCGGACAACTATGCGAATAGTGATTTTATCGGTGAGTTTTTCAAGAGCAATGCGCAACAAACGGGGCATAACATTAATCTTTCCAATCGGAACGAAAAAGTACAATATACGTTTTCATTAGGCTATCTCAATCAAAAAGGAATCGTCAAAAAGAACGATTATGACCGTTACAATGCACGTTTGAATATCATTACCAATATTCGAGATAATCTAAAGTTGACGACGCGCTTATCGGCCATTCAAACGACTGACGATCAGCCGGCGGTGCCAGCTACATTAGATTTTGCCAGGATGGATCAGCTTATTTCACAGGTTGTACGTTACCCTTCTATTTATCCGATAAGGATGAGTAACGGCGATTGGGGCACCGGAGTAGTTCAAAAAGGCACGCCGATATCTTTTCTGGAAAGTCAATCCTTTTATAAAGAACAGTCTTCGGATATAGGGGGTAATATGCGCTTAGACTGGAGCGTTATTCCCGATTTAACCTTATCGGCTATAGGGGGCTACACGCAGGAGTCGATACGTACAAAACTATTCCGGGCATCCCAAAGGGTGAACGATAATATCATGTTATCGCCGTCTTCACTTCAAGAGAATCGTCCTTACGGGAGCTATAAAACATTTCAGGCATTGGCAGAATACCGTAAACAGGTTGCGCAGCACGATTTCAAAGTATTGGCAGGATATTCTTTCGAAAAAGGCTATGATGAAGATCTTGAGGCTTTCAGGCAGAATTTTCCAACCAATGACTTAACAGAGATCAATGTAGGCTCGCCAGACGGGCAAACAAATAAAGGGACAGCCTCCGAATGGGCATTGGAGTCACTCTTCGCCAGGTTACAGTATAATTTTGCCCAACGCTATCTTTTAGAGGGTGTGGTTCGTTACGACGGGTCGTCGCGCTTTCCTTTAGCAAAGAAATATGCAGTTTTTCCATCTATCGCGGCAGGCTGGCTGATCAGCGAAGAGCATTTCATGAAGGATCGTGTGGGCTGGCTGAATGAACTGAAATTGAAAGCCTCTTATGGCGTATTGGGAAATCAAAATATGCTGTATGCAGATGGAACGGCAAACTATTATCCCTATCAGAATATCTTGGTTACAGGGAAAGATTATGCCTTTGGTAATACCATATCGCCAGGTGTCGCGCGAACGCAGATTATTGACCCCAGCCTGCGTTGGGAGTCTACTCGTACAGCTGACGTAGGTCTGGAAGGGAGTTTTTTGAACCGAAGATTAAATTTCAGTGCCACCTATTATGATCGATATACCTATGATATTCTGGTAAGTCCAGGAGCGAGCGTTTCTGGTGTATTAGGATTTGAGGTGGGATTACAAAACTCTGGAAAGCTTAAAAACAGCGGTTGGGAATTTACATTAGGTTACCAGGATAATATCGACGATTGGACGTATGGCGCTACGCTCAACTTCTCTACGGTAAAAAATAGGGTGAGGGATCTAGGCGTAGGAAATGTTAATCAACCCAATGGATTAGTCGGAAATGGCTCTACGCTGTTTATCGGTCATCCGATGCAGATGTATTACGGTTATAAGACTGACGGGCTTTTTGTTGATGAAGCCGATGTGGCATCGTGGATAGATATGACAGCGGTAAACCCTAACCCACAACCCGGAGATGTCCGCTATCTGGATATTAGTGGTCCTGACGGTGTGCCGGACGGTAAAGTAGATCCTGTTTACGACCGGACATTTTTGGGGTCTCGTATTCCCAAATATAGTTATGGGATGAATTTAAATATAGGGTATAAGAATATTGATTTAGGGGTGCTACTACAAGGTGTATCGGGTGTAAGCGGTATGCTGAATAATCACGCGGGCTGGGCGTTATATGGCAACGGTAATATACAACGTTGGCAATATGAGGAACGTTGGAGACCAGACAACCCCAATCGTAACGCAGCATATCCTAGGATGGAACAGCTTGCTAGTATCGGTTCGCCAAATACGGTAGTCTCCGACTACTGGATATTGAATGCCTCGTATTTGCGCGTGAGGAATATTCAGCTTGGATATACCTTACCAAAATCGATAACAGATCGTTTAAAGGTAGAAGGCATTCGTTTACATGCCAATGCGGAAAATTTATTCACCTGGCACAATTATCGGCAAGGTTGGGATCCGGAGATAAATACCGGAGGCACGTACTATCCCATCATGCGTAATTTTTCCTTTGGTGTTAATTTAAACTTTTAATCATGAATACGATAGTTATGTGGTCTACATTATATAAAAAGCAAAAGATTTGGGCGGTACTCATTACTTGTATGCTTCTTCTTGGAAGCTGTCAAAAACAGCTCGATACCAACCCATTGGATAAATTTTCCAATGACGTTTTCTGGAATAGTGAAAATGATGTTTTATTGGCGCTCACCGGCTTGTATAGGGGAGAAATTCAAATGAATAGTTTAGCCGAATTCAGCCCGACAGATTGGTGGTCTTATCATGGACTACTGTATTTGGAATTTGCGTCTGACAACGCCTACGACAGACGAGGAGACAACTCCGCTTTCAATAAACTGTCTGATGGCACCCTTACCTCTAGTATCGATATACTGGGCAACTATTGGAATCTCTCTTATAGAAGAATAGCGCGAGCCAATTTTTTTCTGGAAAATGTAGATAAAGCCCCTTTAGAGGAAGATAAACTTAATCGTTTTAAAGCGGAAGCCCGGTTTATTCGCGCGTGTCAGTATTTTTATCTGTCCCAATATTGGGGAAGTGTGCCTTTAGTAACAACTACCTTGACGTTGGAGGAAGCGAATACGGTGGATAAAGCTAGCAAACAGGCTGTAGTGGATTTTGTCTTGACTGAATTAGCAGAGATTTCAGAACAGTTACCTGGTTATGCCGCATTGCCCGCATCAGAAAGAGGTAGGACGAACAAACAGACAGCGTTGGCTTTTATGGGGCGGCTTCAGCTTGCAGAACGTCAGTTTGAAGATGCTGTGAAAACATACGAGACAATCATATCAGCCAATGAAAATATTATCGATGCTGACTATACAAGCCTTTTTGACGGCAGCAATGAAAGTAGTAAGGAAATTTTATTTGCTACCCAATATTTAGTGGACTTAGCGGGCAATGGTATGCTGCAACATAACTATCCGCGAGGTGCGGGTGGATGGCATCTGCATTGTCCGTTGGGCGATCTCGTAGAAGCATACGCATTCAACGACGGTACACCGTTTAGCTACAACAGTTCGAGATATGATCCACAGGATTTAACGAAAGATCGTGATCCGAGATTAGCGTATTCCATATTGACCAATGGAGACACATTTAAGGGAATGGAATACATTACACACCCGGATATGACTTTATCGGAAGATCAACTCACCACAACTAAACAAGCTACCCGGACAGGTTACGGGCTACGTAAATTCAATGATGAAAATTTCAGCGGTAATCTCCAAAACTCGGGCATAGACGTGCCTATTATCCGCTATGCAGAAGTTTTGCTAAGCTATTTGGAAGCGAAATTGGAAAATGGAGACGCCATAGATCGGGCTTTGTTAGATCAGACGATCAATGCCGTGCGTGGAAGAACATCGGTGGATATGCCGCCTATTATCGAAACAAATCCGACTATATTGCGAGAGATTCTACGAAATGAAAGAAGGATAGAACTTGCTTTTGAGGGACTTCGTTATTGGGATCTTTTGCGTTGGGATATCGCGAAGGATGTGCTTAAAGGAGATTTTTATGGTGCTCCCTACCCAGGGGCAAGAAATTTGCGTGTGAAAGGAAATAATCCACGGGATAGCCATGAGCGTTGGTATGTGACATCCAAAAATTTCAGAGAAACAACAGATCGCTATTGGCCCATTCCACAAAAGGAAATCGACATTAATCCAAAATTAAAGTAAGATACAGTAAATTTGATATGATGAAAAAAAGGCGATTATTTCTTTACTTGGTTAGCATAGCAATGACATTTAATCAAATAATCGTCGGTTTTTCCAATGCACAGGAAAAGTGCCCAAACGTTATATTGATCTTGGTCGATGATCTTGGATATAAAGATGCGGGGTTCATGGGAGGTGTGCATTATGATACGCCCTATTTAGATGAGATGGCAAAAAAATCTCATGTTTACTATCAAGCTTATGCGGCCGCCTCCAATTGTGCGCCGAGTAGGGCGTCTTTGCTCACGGGCTTGCATACGCCGAGACACGGCATCTATACGGTGGGTTCTTCTGCAAGAGGACATGCTGCCGATCGGAAGATTATTCCTGTTGAAAATAAGCAAAATCTGGATAATCATTTCTTAACGCTTCCGGAATTGCTGAAAGAGGAAGGCTACGCAACAGCTTCCATAGGTAAATGGCATATTGGACAAGACCCTCGATCGCAAGGTTTTGATTATAATTTTGGGGGAAATCACAAAGGGCATAACCAACATTTTTCTCCCTATCAGAATAATGCGATACCGGATAGATCAGACGGAGAGTATTTGACGGATCGTCTGACGGATGAAGCATTGCGATATCTCGATAATCGTCCAAGTGATCAGCCATTTTTTTTATATTGGTCTTTCTTTGCCGTGCATACGCCTATCCAGGCGCCCGGTAGCCTAGTTGAGAAATATAATAATAAAGAGGGTACAGGAAGGAAGGCATATGGAACGTATGCTGCCATGATAGCATCTCTCGATGAAAATATCGGAAGATTAGTACGCTATTTGGATCGTGAAAAGATCGCAGATAACACGCTCATCATATTTTGTTCAGATAATGGCGGTATTAGCGCCATCTCTCCACAAACGCCGCTTAGAGGAGGGAAAGGCACTTATTTTGAGGGAGGAATACGTATACCTTTTATGGTATACTGGCCTGAAAAAATCGCGGCGTATAGCGATAGCGCTTCCGTCATTAGTCATTTGGATGTTTTTCCAACGATAAAAGAAATGATCGGAAACAAGCGGACCAACACCTTAGATGGTGTTTCTCTATGGAGTAACCTTGTCCATAAACAACCTGTTGGATCGTCATTGTTTTGGCATTTTCCGGTTTATCTTGAAGCGTATGATCCGGTATTTGATCAAGCAGTGGATCCCAGATTCAGAACCCGGCCGGGAAGTGTAATACGAGAGGGAAAATGGAAATTACATTATTATTATGAGAACCAAGACGTTCTTTTATTTGATCTTGAACGGGATGTGGCAGAGCAGCATAACTTGTCTGCTCAATATCCACAAAAAGCAGATGAACTAAAGGGGAAATTGTCGGATTGGCTGTCTCAAATGAAAGCACCGATTCCGAAAGAACATAATCCGGAATATATAAAACCGAGAGATGAAGAATCAAAAGAAATGAAAGTAACAACTAAAATTAAATAGAACATTCAGATATGCTTAAAAGAAAATTATTCCTTTATTTGACGAGTATAGGCTTTGTATTTAGCCAACATATATTTGTATCCTATACGCAAACACGACCGGAAAAACCAAATGTCGTCTTCATTTATGTTGATGATTTAGGATACGGTGACCTCAGTAGCTATGGGGCTACGAAGATCAAAACACCAAATGTGGATCGATTAGCGGCGCAGGGGACACGTTTTACAAACGCACATAGTACGTCCGCCACTTGTACCCCGTCCCGTTTTGCGCTGATGACAGGTGTATATCCATGGAGACAGCAGGGTACCGGGATTTTGCCGGGCGATGCTAAACTCATTGTTCCAACGGACAAAACAACGCTGCCCAAAGTTTTTAAAAACGCAGGATATAAAACGGCGGTTGTAGGTAAATGGCATTTGGGATTAGGGACACAGGTAGAGAAAAACTGGAACGGGG
The DNA here is from genome assembly GCF_014692525.1 of Sphingobacterium chuzhouense. Classification (GTDB taxonomy): domain Bacteria; phylum Bacteroidota; class Bacteroidia; order Sphingobacteriales; family Sphingobacteriaceae; genus Sphingobacterium; species Sphingobacterium chuzhouense. The sequence goes on along the minus strand of NZ_JACNYL010000001.1, from coordinate 1,341,028 downwards.
ATATCAAGCCCGGCCCTAATGAAGTAGGATTTGATTATTCCTTTATTTTTCCGGCAACAGCGGATCGAGTGCCCACCGTTTTTTTGGAGAACCATCGTGTTTTGGGACTGGATGATGCAGACCCGATTCAAGTAGATTATGAGAAAAAAGTAGGTAATGACCCAACGGGGAAGGAGAACCCGGAATTGTTAAAGATGCAGTCGTCCCCCGGACAGGGCCATAACAACACGATTGTTAACGGCATTGGGCGTATCGGATTTATGTCCGGAGGCCATATGGCCAGATGGGTCGATGAAGAGGTAACGGGAACGTTTTTGTCTGTCGCGCAACAATTTATTAAAGACAATAAGGATAATCCGTTTTTTCTTTTCTTCTCGCTGAATGAACCCCATGTGCCTCGTATGCCATCTACTTTTTTTAGAGGGAAAAGCGGATTGGGGTATCGGGGAGATGCTATTCTGCAATTGGATTGGACTGTAGGTCAAATCCTGGATCAATTGGAACTTCTGGGAATATCGGATAATACCATTGTCATCTTCAGCAGTGACAACGGTCCTGTTCTTGATGACGGTTATGTGGATGGGGCGGTTACACAATTAAATGGACATACACCGGCAGGACCATTGCGTGGCGGTAAGTATAGTATCTTCGAAGCAGGGACACGTGTTCCTTTCTTAGTCAGTGGTGCGGGTGTTGCTAAAAATAAAGTATCAGACGCGCTGTTTTCCCAAATCGATATATTGGCATCGGCGGCACAATTACTCGGCATGTCTACTCCTCCGGAGGCAATGGATAGTGAGGCTTTAGCCACAACTTTACTAGGACATAACGAACAGGGGCGTGAATATTTTATAGAACATGCTGGCACATTGGCAGTAGTCAAGGGACAATGGAAATACATTGCACCGAGCAATGGCCCGGCCTATGCGAAGTTGACGGATACAGAACTTGGCAATAGCCCAGAACCTCAATTATATGATCTGAGCAAAGACATCGGTGAAAAAGACAATCTCGCTAAGAAGTATCCGGAGAAGGTTAAAGAGCTAGAAGAAATACTGCGTAGCGAGAGAAATAAAAAGACTCGATAAATGTCATACATAAGAATTTATATGGTATTGGTATTATCCCTTGTTATGAAACAAGGGGTATTTGCCCAGTCGATAGGACGAGAGAACAAACCGAATATTGTCGTTTTTTTTGTAGATGATTTGGGTTGGCAGGATATGTCCGAACCTTTTCACACGACGAAGACAGCGATTAATAAACGTTTCCGAACACCCCATATCGAAGAGCTGGCGAAAGTATCCACTAAATTTACAAACGCTTATGCATCTTCAGTCTGCACACCATCGCGCGTGAGTTTTTTGACAGGACTGAATGCAGCACATCATCGCGTTACTAATTGGACTAATCCGAGACAGGATCGGCCGACAGATGCAAAAGATGAATTTTTGGATGTTCCGGATTGGAATTATAACGGGCTGAGTCCAATATCTAATATTCCCCATACTGTTCATGCGACTGTTCTTCCTCAGCTATTGAAAGACAACGGATATTATACAATCCATATTGGGAAGGCTCATTGGGCCTCAGCGGGCACACCGGGTGCAGACCCGTTAAACTTAGGTTTTATGGTAAACATAGGAGGGCATTCGGCAGGAAGTCCCCGGAGCTATTATGGCAAAGAAAATTTTGGTAACACCACAGAGCAGACAAACATTCAAGCAGTACCACATCTAAACGCCTATCACGGCAGTACTATTTTTCTTACGGAAGCGCTAACGCTAGAAGCGCGCAAAGCGTTGGAAGGCCCAATTGCCAATAAGAAGCCGTTTTTCCTGCATTTTTCGAATTATGCAGTGCATACTCCAATACAAGCAGATCCACGCTTTGTTCAAAAATATATCGACGACGGATTATCTGAAGTAGAGGCCGCTTATGCTTCTTTGGTGGAAGGAATGGATAAAAGCATAGGCGATATAGTGGATTTTTTGAAAGAACAGGGGATCTACGATAACACTGTTATCGTATTTGTCAGTGATAACGGTGGGTTAAGTTTAAGTCCACCACGTGGAGGTGAAAGACATACCCAAAATTTACCCTTACGTGCAGGAAAGGGTTCTCTTTACGAAGGAGGAATAAGAGTACCATTGCTTATCAAAGATGTGGAAGAGCAAAAGAGAAAGAATAATGATACGCCGGTTATGATGGAAGATTTGTTTCCTACTATTTTAGAAATAACCGGTGTAGATAATAAGTTATTGTTGAATAGTATAGATGGTCATAGTATACTTCCGCTATTGAAAGGTAGGGTGGACAAATCATGGAAAGAACGTCCTCTTGTTTGGCATTATCCCAATAAATGGATACCAGATGATGGACCGGGCATAAACTTCTTTACGGCGATGCGAAAAGGTGATTTTAAGTTGTTGTATAACATGAAAAACGGTGCTGTTGAACTCTATAATCTCAAAAATGATATAGGTGAAAAGAACAATCTTGCTTTAAAACAACGACAAAAAACAAAAGAATTAAGCGACCTTTTAACGGAACGGCTTAAAATATGGAAAGCTCAAATGCCCATCAATAAGAATACGAATACAAGAATACCTTACCCCAATGAGATATATTAGCATAAGATATATATTCCTTCTAGGAAGCGCTCTGGTTAACCTGTTATGCCATCACGTGATAGCACAAGGTAATAAGCTAAAACCGAATATTATTCTTATTTATGCTGACGATTTGGGTATTATGGAGATTGAACCATACGGGCAGGAAAAAATCCGTACACCGCATTTAACGAGGTTGGCTAAAGAGGGAATGCGATTCACCAACCATTATACGGGCTCTCCTGTATGTGCTCCCGCAAGAGGTATGCTGATGACGGGAAAACATAGCGGTCAGACCTATATTCGAGGGAACTATGCATTGGGAGGGAATACAGATAGTTTAGAAGCGGGACAGATGCCCCTTCCCGAGGGGACGTTTACGATCGCTCACATGTTTCAACGCATGGGATATAAAACAGGAGCTATAGGAAAATGGGGATTGGGTATGCACAATGGCTCCGGAAGCCCTAATAGGCAAGGTTTTGATTATTTTTTCGGATATCTGGACCAGAGACAGGCACATAACTATTATCCAAGTCATCTATGGGAAAATGACCAACGTTATTCCTTGAATAATCTAGAAAAGATTGTCCATCAACCCTTGGATTCTACCGCTGTCCAAGATAAAGATTTTGATTTTTTTAAAGGGAATGATTATGCCCCCGAGCTAATGACCGAGAAAGCCTTAGGTTTTATAAATGAAAATAAAGACGAGCCGTTTTTTCTCTACCTTCCTTATACGATTCCGCACGTTTCTTTGCAGGTGCCGGACAAATATGTGGAAAAATATCAAGATAAATTCAACGATACACCTTACTATGGGCAAGATGGCTATGCTGCTCATCGTTACCCACGTGCTGCATATGCTGCGATGATTACCTATCTGGATGAACAAATAGGTAAAGTGATGGAGGAGGTTAAAGAATTAGGATTAGATGATAATACGCTTATCTTATTTTCCAGCGATAATGGAACAGCTTTTAACGGAGGAGTAGATTATGCCTTTTTTAATAGTGTCGGTAACTATCGAGGTTTAAAGATGGACGTTTTTGAAGGAGGAATCCGCGTACCGTTCATAGCAAGATGGCCGGATAAGATTGCGGCTAGTACGGTTTCAGATCATGTTTCCGCACAATATGATTTGTTGGCTACTTTAGGTGAGCTGGTAGGATATTCTATAACCAATACGAATGGGATTTCTTTTTTGCCAACATTGCTGCAAAGAGGAAAACAGAAAGAACATGAGTTTTTGTACTTTGAATATCCCGAAAAAGGAGGACAATTGGCTGTCCGCATGCAACAATGGAAAGGTGTAAAGCTGAATTTAAAGAAAGATCCTCATGCTCGTTGGATGTTATTTAACTTGCATGAAGATCCGTATGAAGAACATGATGTGGCGATTAAACATCCTGATATTTTAATGCGATTAGATGAAATCGTGAAATGGGAACACTGGCCGGCTCATATTGTCGAATGGGAGATTATTGATAATAAATCGGATAGAAGATAACATGATCCCTAAGGAATAATAATTACACCAACCCCTTTCGGTATTCCGTGGGGGTAATCCCTTTAAAATTTCTAAAATGCCGATAGAAATTGGAAGTGTTTTCAAAACCACTCTCTATGGCGATATGTTGCATGGTGAGGTCGGAGTCTATAATAAGCCTACAAGCGTGATTCAAGCGAACCTCGGTTAGAAAATCAAAATAGGACTTGTTAGTAATCATCTTGAAGTAGCGACAGAAGGATGTGGTGCTTAAATTGCATAATATGGCCACATCTTCTATGGATATCTTTTCCCTAAAATTAGTTAACGTATGGGAGAATACCTTATCCATGCGGCTTTCATCAATCTTGTTCAGTTTGCTATAGGCAAAGCTGCTGGACAGTGTTTCGTATTCTTCACTGGTAGCAAGTACACGGAATATCGCAAAAAGATAAATCAGCTTTTCCAGACCACGAGTGTATTCCATTGCTGCCATTAATTCCTTAATTCGCTCTTTCGTGTCCCCATGGATAATCAAGCCGTTTTTAGATAGCTGGAGCAGTTTTAAAATTTCCTGTGTCTCGGAAACGCTTAAAAACTCCTTGCCAAAACATTCTGGATGGAAATGCAGCACGAGCGCTTCCACATGGTTTTCTCCCTGTTTTATTTCGTTGCACTTCCAGGTATGGGGGAGATTAGAACCCAGTAAAACCATGTCGTCTTCGCGAAAATGGTCGATATGGTCACCAATAAACCGTACGCCTTCTCCTTTAATAAGATAATGTAATTCTATTTCGGGATGGTAATGCCATATCGTACCAAAATGGGGCAATATATCATGCCTTATACTGAAGGCATTGTTGAAGGGCTTTGGAACCTGGTGAAACTTCGCTTTCATCTGTATTATCTATAAATGGTGTCATCTAATTTAGCTAAAGTCTCCATTTTCTGCAAAAATGTGATAAAATGTTGGATACTTTGGAAAAATTACGCCATGAAATGGCTGGTTTTCCCATGCATCTTTGTAATACCAAATATAGATCACATGACAACAACGAATAACAATCAAGCGTATTTAGTGTGTAGCGGAGACTTAAGACCTTCAGCAAATATCAAGTGTTGGCCCATGCAACAGCAAATGGAAGAAAAACTCGATATCGCCTTGCAAAAGCTAGGATGGACGATCAAACGGGCGCATACATACGATGAAGAAAAAGGGCATGGTTTTATTGACTATCAGCATGTGGGGATTAAAATCTTTAGAGAGATTGATAAAAGAGCCCCGCTTATTGTCGCTGAAAGTGTATGGCAGTATAGCCATCATGTTCTGGCAGGATTGATTTCCCACGAGGGACCAATTCTGATTGTTGCCAATTGGGATGGTACCTATCCTGGATTAGTCGGTGCACTGAATCTGACAGGCTCGCTTACAAAAGCGAATGTGCAATATAGTTTTCTATGGAGTAAGGATTTCACGGATAATTTTTTCATTGACAAACTTCAAGAGTGGTTGAACACAGGTGCAGTGGAACATGACTATACGCATGTAAAGGCTTTTGAGGCTGCATCGATGAAGGCTGCAGACCGTGAATTGGCAGCGGGATTCGCAAGAAGTATACAAGATGAGAAGGTGGTTATGGGTGTCTTTGACGAAGGTTGTATGGGGATGTTCAATGCTATTGTACCCGACGCACTGATTCATCAATTGGGTATTTTCAAGGAACGACTCAGCCAGTCGACGTTATATGCGAAGATGTTGACGGTATCAGATGAAGAAGCGCATGCTGTTTTGGATTGGTTGCTGAAAAAAGGAATGAAGTTCAGTTGGGGTACAGATCCTGTTAACGAACTGACCAAAGAGCAGACGCTGGAACAGTGCAAAATGTACATTGCGGCTCTTCGTTTGGCGGATGAATTTGGATGTGATACCATTGGTATACAATACCAACAAGGTCTGAAAGATTTGGTGGCGGCGAGCGATTTGGTAGAAGGCCTGCTAAACAATACGGAACGACCTCCTGTTTATGATGAAAAGGGAAAAGAATTATATCCGGCCGAGGCTTTACCGCATTTCAATGAAGTAGACGAATGTGCGGGTATCGACGGGTATGTCACCTATCATCTGTGGAGACAGTTAGGGCTGAACGGCGATAATACGCTTCATGACTTACGTTATGGCGAAAACTTCGTCGTGGATGGAAAAGAAGAATTTGTCTGGGTATTCCTGATATCTGGAGCAGTGCCTGCTTCCCATTTTGTTGATGGGTATGCAAATGCGAGTAGCATGCGCCAACCACCCATGTTCTTTAAAAAAGGAGGAGGAACACTCCGTGGCGTCAGTCGTCCAGGCAAAATAGTGTGGAGCAGAATATATATGGAGCAAGATGAATTATGGTGTGATATCGGTACAGGACGCGCTGTAGAGTTGCCAAAAGAGGAAACAGAAAGACGATGGGCACTCACTGATCCGCAATGGCCGATTATGCACGGGGTGTTGGATGGTGTGAGTAGAGATCAGATGATGGCCAAGCACAAAGCCAATCATATACAAGTCGCCTATGTTGACGGTGATTTTGAGGTGAGGCGAGCAGCAGAAATTAAAGCGGCGACATTGCAGGCACTGGGAATTAAGGTGAATTTTTGCGGTATTTAATTTATGTTCTTTTCCCCGTGAAAAGAACCAAAACCTCGTCGCTTCGGATGTTTTACATTTGGGATAGTACTAAGGATGAGATTGTACAGTTGTAAAACATCCGGATGCGACATCAAAAGTTAAGGGGGGATAGTGCAGTGCGTAAATAAAAAATTAGACGATGAATAATAATTTGGTTATAGGAATGGATTTTGGTACCGATTCCGCGAGAGGAATACTAGCAAACCCACATACTGGAGAAATTCTCTCTAAATCTGTTTCTTATTTCAAGCGCTGGGAGCAAGGTTTGTATTGTGATCCTGCAAAAGATCAATATCGTCAACATCCTTTAGATTACATAGAATCTATCGATGAAGTTTTTACGGAACTTTTAGCGAATCTTACCGGAGATGACCGTAAGCGTATCACCGCCATAGGAACCAATACCACAGGCTCTACACCAGTAGCAGTGGATAAAAGTGGCAAACCTTTGCCTTTGCAAGAAGAATTTCAAGATAATCCCCACGCGATGTTTATCCTGTGGAAAGACCATACTGCGGTGAGGGAAGCGGAGGAAATCAATGCGTTGGCAAAGAAATGGCCAGTTGATTTTACGGCATACAGCGGGGGGATTTATTCTTCCGAGTGGTTTTGGTCTAAAATATTGTACACGAATCGTCGCAATAAACGGGTACTCGAATGCGCGTATAGCTGGATGGAACAATCTGACTGGATTCCGGCTTATCTGGCAGGTGCTGATCGGTTGGAGAATGTTAAACGAAACCGCTGTGCCGCGGGCCATAAAGCGATGTGGGCAGAAGAGCATGGCGGGCTTCCATCTGCTGAATTTCTTTGCTCTTTAGATCCTACTTTTTATCATCTGGTGAATAAAATGTATCGGGAGACGTTTACCTCTAACGAGGTGTTAGGGAGCATTTCTCCGTATTTTGTGAACAAGTTTGGATTTTCCGAGGATACCTTAATTGCGGTGGGAGGAATTGATGCACACCATGGTGCGGTGGGTGCCGGAATTAAACCATCCACGTTTGTCAAGGTAATCGGTACTTCTACTTGTGATATGTATACCTTGCCCAAACAAGCGGATATTCCATTAATACAGGGAATCTGCGGTCAAGTGGATGGTTCCATCGTACCCGGTACGGTAGGTTTTGAAGCAGGACAGTCTGCTTTTGGCGATATATACCATTGGTTCAAAAAATTATTATTGGAACCAACGGTATCTGTTTTGGCGGATACCTTGTCAAGAGAACAAAAGAACCTTTTGAACGAGAAACTGTTGAGCCACCTTTCGCAGTCTGCGGAGCTGCTTCCGTTAACAGAAAACGATTTGATTTTCACCGATTATCATAACGGAAGACGTACCCCCGACGCAGATTTTACGGTGCTGGCTTCTGCACATGGGTTTAGCTTATCCACAACGGCAGCTCATATCTTCAAAGCATTGGTAGAAGCTACTGCTTTCGGTTCCAAAGCTATTATGGAACGTTTCAAAGAAAGTAATACGCCGATTGAGCGAGTGTTGGCGACAGGAGGAGTCGCGACGAGATCCCCCTACGTCATACAGGTTCTGGCAGATATATTGAATATGCCGATAGATGTTGTGGATAACGATCAAACATGTGCATTAGGAGCGGTTATTTTTGCGTCGGTGGCTGCAGGGATCTACCCGGATGTTGTTGAAGCACAGAAACAACTCGCTGCAGATGTGGTCCGTACCTTTTCGCCTATACCCAAACAGGTGGCGATTTACGAACAGCGATATCGGAAATATCAAGTCTTAACCAAAACCAATCTTTTCGTATCATGACAAACCTACCCCTATTTGATTTAAGCATTATTCTAATCTATTTGGTTGGAATGGTTTTGGTCGGTGTATATTTCTCTCGACGCAATACGTCGGCCGATGAATTTACCAGAGCGGCCGGTCGAATCCCTGGATGGGCAATCGGTATTTCCATCTATGCTACTTTTTTGAGTTCCAATACCTTTTTGGGTGTTCCAGGCAAGGCTTATGGAGGTAATTGGAATGCTTTTGTATTTAGTTTGTCCATGCCGCTCGCTGCTTGGTTGGCTACGAAGTATTTTGTCCCTTTTTATAGAAGTACGGGTGAGGTATCAGCGTATACCAACTTGGAAAAGCGATTTGGCACCTGGGCCAGGACATACGCAGTTGTATGTTTCTTATTGACACAATTGGCTCGGATAGGTTCGATTTTTTTCGGTATATCCTTAACTCTACAGGCATTGACGGGATTCGGATTGGTGACTATCATGGTCGTAACAGGGATCTGTATTGTGATCTATACTGTGATGGGAGGAATAGAAGCCGTCATATGGACCGAGGTCGTACAGGGTGTCCTCAAAACGTTAGGTGCTATTATTATCATCTTTTTGGTCGTACGTGAAATACCGGGTGGTTTGCCGGAGATTATTTCTGTGGCGACAAAGAACGATAAGTTTAGTTTAGGGACTTTCAATTTTGATTTTGTTTCCTCCAGTTTTTGGGTGGTATTGTTGTACGGATTCTTTATGAACCTAAACAATTTTGGGATGGATCAAAATTATGTGCAACGTTATCATACAGCCACCTCACCAAAGGAAGCTAATAAGTCGGTATGGCTTTGTGTATGGATTTACGTGCCCGTTTCTTTATTGTTCTTCATTATCGGAACCTGCCTTTTTGTGTACTATCAACAGCATCCGGAATTAATTGAAGGTTTGAAATTACAGGCGGCTGCGGAACGTCTTGGCATGCCAGAATCTGCCTCGGAAGTAGCGGCATTGGCACAGCAGATGTCAACCGAAGATTATGGTGACAAGGTTATGCCCCATTTTATGGTCAATATGATACCGACAGGTCTATTAGGGCTGATTGTTTCCGCCATCCTATCGGCTGCGATGAGTACGATAAGTTCTGGAATGAATGCTTCTGCCACCGTATTCACGGAGGATATATACAAGCGCTATATCAACCAACAGAGTACAGAGCGCAAGAGTCTAAAAGTGTTATATACGGCAACGGTATTGGTGGGCGTATTAGGCATGTGCTGCGGTATCGCGATGATTGGTGTGAAGAGTTTATTGGATATCTGGTGGACATTGTCCGGAATTTTCGCAGGAGGCATGTTAGGACTTTTCTTATTGGGCATCATCTCGAAAAAGGCTACAAACCGGGCGGCTATTATTGGTGTAACGGTTGGTGTGCTGACTATTCTGTGGATGTCGTTGTCTTACCTGATGCCTGCTAACCTGGATCACCTTAAATATCCGTTACATGCGAATATGATTATTGTTATTGGCACCCTGACCATCTGTTTGGTGGGGATGCTGGTGACAAAATGGAGTGGAAGTGAAAAGACATATTAATATTTTAAAATGAATAATAATAAAAAATTTGTACCGGTCATGTTAATGCCGTTTAAAGAAGATTTGTCCATTGATTATGATGTGTTGGGACAGCTAGTTGATTTTTATCTGGAGAGCGGAGCAAGAGGGCTTTTTGCCAACTGCCAGTCCAGTGAGATGTATCATTTATCGGTAGAAGAAATGGTGGAATCGGTACGTTATATCGTGCAGCGTGTTGACGGACGTGTTCCTATTGTGGCAACAGGTTCTTTTGGTGACACCATAGCGGAACAAGCGGAAAATGTAAAGAAGATATACGAAACGGGCGTTTCGGCAATTATCCTGATTACTGGTCTGTTAGCTAAAGAAGAGGATTCGGAAGAAGTGTTTCGAAGCAATGTACTTCGATTATTAGACTTGACGGGAAACATTCCGGTTGGATTTTATGAGTGCCCGATGCCTTATAAACGTATTATATCCCCTGCGTTGTTAGGAGAACTGGTGGAGACGGGGCGGGTAAAGTATCATAAAGATACCTGTCTGGACATCGTCAGCGTTCGTCAGAAAATAGCAGCTACCGAAGCAGAGCCTACCTTTGGGTTGTACGATGCCTATATGGTACATGCGGTAGAATCGTTAAAAGCCGGATCTGCTGGCCTGTCTTGTATTCAAGGGAACTATTTTCCGGAGCTTGTGGTATGGCTATGCGACAACTACGCGAATCAGGGAAAGCAAGCAGACGTAGCCAAAGTACAGGAGTTTTTTACAAACAATATGGATGTGATGCATGATACTTATCCGGCCAGTGCAAAATACATCCTGGAACAACGGGGGCTGGATATAGGATTGGCTTGTAGAAATGGAAGTGTACTGCCGAATGAGGACACAAAGAAACAATTGGATTTGTTGCGACAGGATTTTGTGAATTTATCTAATGAGATAAATTTGGCAGTTAAGTAGGGGTTTGTCTGACGAAGAAAAGGTGAAAAAATTTTTATTTCTTGATCAAAACGGATACATTTATTTTTGTTATAAACTTATATTCTATTGAATGCATCAGTTACAGATAAAGAACTTTTTGATTTGCTGAAAACCGGCGACCAATCGGCATTAGAACAAATCTATAACAGATACCATGCTGTGTTGTACAGCCATGCATATCGCCGATTGCCAGATAGGGAGGAGGTAAGGGATATCGTGCATGAGCTGTTCATCTATCTTTGGAAGAACAGAGATACACTAACCATTACCTCCAGCTTATCCGCTTATTTGTATACGGCTGTTCGTAGCCGGGTACTCAACGTTTTTCGAAACAAGAAAGTCCAGGATGTATATATGCAATCTTTACAAGGTTTTATGGACTCGGGACAAGAGCTTGTGGAAGAAAAGATACGGGAAAAGGAATTGATTCAACTTGTAGAGCAGGAAGTTGCCTCACTACCCCCACAAATGCGCCTGATTTTTGAAATGAGTCGGTTTCAGGAAAAATCCCATAAGGAAATAGCAGACGAATTGGAGATAAGTCCCCAAACTGTCCGCACCCAAGTTAGAAATGCACTTCGAATACTAAGAGTGAAATTGGGAACGAGTATTTTTATGTTGTTTTTTTAAAACCTTATACCCCCTCTCCCGTATTTCCGTGTCTTACCTATAAACAGCAATAGTTTTAACCAGGCATAAACTTCAATGAAACGAGCGGAAGAACTAATAGAGAAGTATAATTCGGGTACAGCCACGCCGAAAGAAAAAGCGATTGTGGAGAGCTGGTACCTTAAATACAAAACACCCCCATCTGATCTGAAACCTGCGGATTTGCTTGAAGAACACAGACTGGGTTTGGAGAAACTTCAACAAGCCTTACGAGAAAAGAAAGTCATAAAATTTAAGTTGCCTATTTCCATTGCCGCATGTTTGCTGTTATTTCTGGGAATAGGTTGGTTTGTGATGAACTCGGAAGAGAAGATGAACGAGGAGCAATTTGTGTCAAATTTTTTGCCTGAGACCAATGCTGTTATCCTGACATTGGCGGATGGTAAGAAGGTGACAATATCAGAGAATAATATCGGAGAAATTGTGACCGAAGACCATTTCAGCATAAGCCAAACGGTAGATGGACAGCTTGTGTACACGGTTATCGATGATGGAAATGAAAAGGTATCAGTAAGCGATGCCTATAACACTATTGAAACCCCAAAAGGCCACCAATATAAACTTATATTGCCCGATGGTAGCCATGTTTTCCTTAGTTCGGCCTCTCAATTACGTTATCCTGTCCGTTTTTCAGAAAAAGAAAGACGGGTAGAACTCATCGGACAAGCGCATTTTGAAATCGTTCCTGCTTATTCGACTCCAAAAACATCCAGTTCATCTCGGTCCAATGGAATACCCTTTGTCGTAAAAGCAGGAAATCAGGAAGTGGAGGTGCTTGGTACACAGTTTAGTGTAAATGCTTATGAGGATGATGACATCATCGAAACGGCATTGATAGAAGGCGCCGTAAAGGTGTCTATTGCAGGAACAGGCAATGAAGTATTACTGAAGCCCGGACAAAAGGCGATAAATGGTGAACAAGGAGCTAAATTGAGGGTAGAAGAGTTTGATGTGGCCGATTTGAAGGCTTGGAAAGAAGGGTACTTTATTTTCAATAATGAAAATATAAAAGACATTATGAAGAAACTTGCTAGATGGTACGGTTTCGAGGTGGAATACATGGGGAATATGACCGATGTTGCGTTTCAGGGGAACTATCTACGGACGCGGGATGTAAAGCATTTATTAAAGACCATGGAAATGGCAAATAGTCTACAATTTGAGATTATAGATAAAAACAATGAAAGGAGGATCATAGTGAAGAGAAAGAATCAAGAGTAAATCTAACATAAACCTTAATGAAGAACAGAAGTGTTGCGAGCACTCCTGTTCCCATACTAGCAAATGCTTAGAAAGGATCAATTAACAAAGAGTCAATAACGTCAAAAAATCCTAATTCAAATGTATAAAAAAACAACCGTATGGCAATGCGGTCTACCACATTGTATTCTAAAAAAACTAATCATTATGAAGCTTAGCTTTATTCTTTTGATAGTGACTTTTTTTCAGGCAAATGCAATGACATTTGCTCAAAAGGTAAGTATAAAAGTAACAAAAACCCCTCTTAATACCGTGTTTTATGAGCTTTCCAAGCAGACGGGCTATAATTTCGTTGCAGACGCTCATCTGTCGAAAAAGGTTCGTGCAGTATCTTTGGATCTACATGATGTGGCTCTCAAAGATGCCATTGAAAAGTGTTTTGCCGGAATCGCCGTCGCCGTCGTGCTTAATGAGGAGCATAAGACGGTGTTCATTAAAGAAATACCGAGAGCGAAAACAGAAAATCAGCTAACGGCAATAAAAGAAGTGCAACAGCACGTGGTTTCGGGTACGGTACGCTCTCCGGATAATCAGCCTATGCAGGGCGTGAGTGTCGGGGTCAGAAATAGATTAACCAGTACCTCTACGGATGCACAAGGAATTTACAACATATCTGTCAATCCAGGGGATACACTTTCTTATACTTTTGTTGGCTATACGGCTCAATCGCAACCAGTGCGCAACCGGAATCGCATAGATGTAGTTTTGCAACCTATGGAAGAAGCTATCGACGATGTGGTGGTCATTGGATATGGTACAGCTAAGCGAAGTGATATTACGGGAGCCGTTAGCAGTTTAGGGGAGGAAGATTTTAACAAAGGAGTTAATACCTCGCCTGAACAACTATTGGCAGGTAAGGTAGCGGGGGTTCAAGTTGTTCAAAGCAGTGGTGAGCCAGGAGGAGGAATTTCTGTAAACGTAAGGGGAACAGGTTCCATCAACGCCGGCAATTCTCCATTATATGTTGTCGATGGATTCCCTATTGATAACTCTGTGACCGTAAGCGGTACGGGTGCTAACTTTACAGGAATGCGATCTGCTAGAAACCCATTAAATGCAATTAATCCCAATGATATCGCCTCGATTGAAGTCTTAAAAGACGCTTCTGCAACAGCAATTTATGGATCGAGAGGAGCAAATGGAGTTGTTTTGATTACGACTAAGAGAGGAAAATCAGATGGTTTAAAAGTGGATTATGATGTTTATTACGGTGTTCAAAATATACAGCGTGATATCAATATCTTAAATACCGAACAATACCGTGATGCAATTAACGGAATTATTGATGCAGGTGGTGGTACCCCCGAGCAACGAGTTGAAAATACCGGGAATTCGACTGACTGGCTAGGTTTGATGTACCATAAAAATGCTCCAGTTCAGAACCATAACCTATCGTTCTCGGGGGGTAACGAACGTACAAAATATCATACTTCTCTCAACTATTATGGTCAAGATGGGCTATTGATTAATTCAGACAATAAGCGTTACAGTGCACGGCTAAATTTAGAGCATACAGCGTCCTACTTTAAGTTTGGAGCCAACATGACGAGCTCCTATATAAAGGATAACTATGTGGCGAACGGTATGGATTTAAATGAGCGTGCCGGTATTATCTATGCGGCAATTGCCTATAACCCTACTCTTCCTGTGTACGATGCTAACGGGGGATATATGCTCTCCCCTGATATGAATATTGATAACCCTTTAGCCATTGCGAACGGTAAGACTTCTCAGTCTAACCTATACAGAACGCTTGGAACTGTGTATGGCGAGATTAATTTTTTGAATGATTTTACTGCAAAATTGAATATCGGTGCTGATATTTCGAACCAAAGAAGAGATACATATATCGATCGGCAGACGATTGAAGGGCGGTCTAACGAAGGTATTGCAAGCATCTTAGAAGGCTCGCGTACCAGTTATTTGAGTGAGTTTACGGTAGGGTATAAAAAGAAAATGGATATACATGATTTGGATGTGATCTTGGGAGTTACAGGTCAACAATTCAATTACCTATCATCTTCTTCTCAAGGTAGTGGATTTTCTTCTGATGCAACTAAGACCGATAACATGGGTTTGGCCGATCCGACTAAATTTATCGTAGGAAGTTCGCGCACTAGAAATAGCCTATTGTCTTATTTAGGTAGAGCCAATTATAATTTAATGGATAAATACTTGTTGACGGCTTCTTTACGGATTGATGGATCGTCCCGCTTTGGAGAAAATAATCGTTTTGGTATTTTCCCATCGTTTGCATTCGGCTGGAAACTAGATCAAGAGGAGTTCATCCAAAACATGGATATATTTAATACACTTAAGCTAAGGAGTAGCTGGGGACGAACCGGAAACCAAGAAATAGGTAACTATCAATCGATGTCTACCTATGCTACCGGACAGAAAGCTGTTATTGGAGAAGTTCAAGTAAGTACAACAACACCCAGCCGGATAGCAAACCCAGATTTGAAATGGGAAACATCGGAACAACTGAATTTTGGATTGGACTTCGGATTCTCGCAAAATCGTATATCTGGTAGTATCGATTGGTTTTACAAAGATACCAAAGATATGTTGTTGAACTTGGCGGTACCAAGGACAACAGGATTTTCGACAATGATGACAAATGTCGGAGCCGTGAGGAATAAAGGCGTGGAACTGATGCTGAACTCGCAGAATACGACAGGAGCTGTATTATGGGAAAGCACGCTGAATTTTGCTTGGTTGCAGAACGAGGTAAGAGACCTCGGATCCAATACAATTATTTATTCGGGTTCTGCAGGTGGTGTATCCAATATCTCTATTATTGAGGTAGGACTACCAATGTATTCTTTCTTTGGCTACCAAATCGATGGTATATGGCAAGCTACAGATGATTTTTCAGTAACTAACGATCCGGTTGGTCCGGGTGATTTCAAATATCGAGATATCAATGGTGACGGTGTTGTTAATGCAGACGATCGCGTTGTATTGGGAAATTCTTTTCCAAAATATACCGCTTCTCTAACAAATAATATCGATTATAAGAACTTTAACTTGAATATTTTTATGGATGGTGTGTTTGGAGTAGATATGTTGAACAATAACTTAGTTGATACGTATTTTCCGGCTAACCTGAAAAGAAATCGATTGGCGGAACCTATGCTGAATAGGTGGACGGAAGATAACCCTTCGACGGTCTACCCTTCTTTTGTTAACCCGAACGGGCAAGGAAAGAAAGAAGTGAACTCTTATACAGTAGAGGATGCTAGTTTTATCCGTCTAAATACAGTGAAGCTTGGGTATACATTTTCGCTAACAAATACGAGATATGTGAAAGGGGTAAATCTCTTTTTGGTGGGACAGAATCTCGCTATGATTACAAAATATACAGGCTACGATCCGTCAATAAATCCAAATGGTAGTGGTGCTCGTATTGATTGGAACGCTTATCCTACTGCCCGTACGTTTATGTTTGGTGTCAATTTAAGTCTATAGTTATGAAAAAGAATATAAGAAAAATTTATTTTACCGCTATTCTATCCTCTGCAATATGCTTCTTTTCCTGTTCAGGTTTTCTGGAAGAAGAGGTGTTTTCTCAGCTTTCTCCAACAAATTACCTAAAAACAAAGGAGGGACTAACGTCGGTATTGTATGAAGGATATGCAAAAGCAGCTAATATGAATAGCAATAATTCTATTTATGTATTAGGCCCACAAGAATTCTCTACAGATATTCTATACCAGAGTGGCGATAATGTGGAGGCAACCATAAAAAACCATCGGGATTTTAACTGGGATCCAACGATGGATTTTCTGATTCAGAACTGGGATTCACCTTATCAATGTATCCGGAATGCGAATATTGTTCTGGAAAGCTTAGAAGGCTCTGATTTATCGGCAGAGGATAAAGTGCTGTATGAAGCGGAGGCTAAATTCTTACGGGCAATTTCCTATTATAAGCTCTACTTTTTCTTCGGACCGGTGCCGTTGAGAACATCTACTACACAAGAGTTAAGTTTGGCAAAGGCATCCGAAGATGAAATCAAAGAATTTATGGAAAAGGAATTGTTGAGTGCTGTAGAATCATTGCCTAATCCAGGCAACGAGCCCGAACGATACCGTGCTCATAAAGCTGCAGCGATGGGCTTCTTAATCAAATTTTACCTGAATACCAAGCAGTGGCAGAAGACTGATGACTGGACGGCTGAATTTTTGGATTCCTTCAATTATTCCCTTCATGAGACGTATCAGCATCTCTTTAAGGTGGAGAGTGAAAAGAATAATGAATATATCTGGGTCCGACCAGCAGTGCCATCGGCAGATAGAGCTACGGCAAATAGCTGGAGCAATGTGTCGTTTCCCGATAATTTTAAGTCGGCTCCAGAGATAGGTTTGGTTTTTCGAAGCACTTGGCTAAATTGGCCGAACGAATTTCGGATCTATGATGAATTCTATAATACCTTTGAAAATGGAGATAAACGAAAGGATCTGATGATTACAAAGTATATCAATAATTCCGATCAAGAGATTGTGCTTGCAGGTAATGACAATATTCGATCATTCAAATATTGGCCAGATGAAAATCATATTGGGGCAGCTCATGGCAACGATATTCCAGAGATTCGATTAGCAGATATTTACCTTTCGCGTGCGGAGGCGTTAAACGAACTTCAATTTCCGAGTCAAGAAGCTTTGCAGTACGTTAATTTAGTTAGACAGCGTGCCGGTCTCGAAGATCTCGCGAGTGGTGATGTGACTAGTCAGAGTGCGATGAGAGACCAGATCCTGTTAGAAAGAGGGCATGAGTTTTATAATGAAGGACACCGAAGAATGGATATGATTAGGCATGGGAAATTTATCTCAGATGCGGTGAGAAGAGGGAAGAAAGCGCAACCGCATCATATCGTCTTTCCTATTCCACAAGTGGTAATCGATTCAGATTCTGCGATTGAACAGAATGATAATTTTTAATATATAGAATATGATGAAAGTATATGCAGTATGTTGTTTTTTATGGGTTTCTTTTTTTCTGCCGACGTTGCTGTTAGCTCAACAAGTTCCTGGTCAGATTGTGTGTTATGAACCCAGTTCTGCTCAACGATATATAGGCTCTCCGAGTCTGGCAATCTTACCAAATGGCGATTACGTAGCATCACACGATTTTTTCGGTCCGAAAAGTACCGAATGGCAGCAGGCTACGACACGAATTTATACGTCTTCCGATAAAGGAAAAGTTTGGCGGTTTCTTTCTGAAATAAAAGGGGCATTTTGGAGTAGTTTGTTTGTTCACGAAGGAGAGCTTTATTTGCTAGGCCCCGACCGTCATCACGGAACCGTATTAATCCGTAAATCTACCGATGGCGGACAGACCTGGACTCAACCTACGAATAGAGAAAATGGTGTGTTGTTGACTGGACAGTTTCACTGTGCCCCCATGCCCGTAATAGAGCACAATGGTAGGTTATGGCGTCCGATGGAAACAGCACACGGTCCCGATCTGGCTTGGGGCAAGCGTTATGGCGCTATGGTAATGTCTGTTGCGTTAGACTCCGATCTGATGAATGCTAAATCGTGGACCACGAGTAGCACCCTGCTCTATGACTCCACTTATTTGAATGGTAACTTTACGGGTTGGCTCGAGGGGAATTTTGTGGTGGGTAAGGACGGACAGATGTGGAACATCCTGCGTGTCGATGATAAAACGTCACATCAGGAAAAAGCTGCCATGGTGAGCATTTCCGAGGAGGGTAAAAAACTATCTTTTAATCCTGAAAGTGGGTTTATCCCATTTGACGGTGGCAGTAAGAAATTCGTTGTCAAATACGATTCCATATCTGATTATTATTATACCTTGGTCAACTCGATTCCTGAGCAATACAGTAAACAGTATCCCGAACGGAATCCGGCGGGTTTTCGGAATGTATTGGTACTGCGTAGATCTAAAGATTTGAAGAACTGGGAAGATGTCAAGGTTGTTTTGGAGCACGAAGATGTTATCAACCATGGCTTCCAATATGTGGACTGGTCGTTTGAAGGGGAGGATATTATCGTGCTTTCTCGCACGGCTTATTTCGATGGAAAAGCGGACGCCAAAAATAACCATGATGCCAATTTTCTGACCTTTCATCGGATTGAAAGATTTAGATTGCTGGATTAGAAGATACAATTTGTCATTGTTTCGATGACAATATATTGGATATCTTTGACAACTCGCATGACTTTGGGAGAACCAATGATAGCTAATTTTGGCTTAACCGAAGGATTGTTGTTTTTTATAGATCTAAAGCAAATGTTATGACAGGAACTTGTAGCCCATCATTGCACCCCTTCTAAGCAACTGAAAATACAGGTATGGATGTTAAGGTAAATAAGCAAATAAGAAACCTGTTACGGTACACGGTAATAATCTTTTCCCTATATTGTTTAGAAAGTTGTATGGATATTAAAAATAAAGTAGCAGAAGATGAAACTGTTGTAAACATGACGGCTTCACCAGAGGGCCATACTTTACACCACAATGGCGTGTTTTCCAAAGATGGCAAATGGATTGTATTTGACGGTAGGAATGATGATACGAAGATTGGTGAAACCGCTATCATAGGCGTGGTGAATGTAGAAACAGGTGAAGAACGGATTGTTTATCAAACGAACGATCAAACAATATATGGTCCGGGGGTAGGAGCAGCGTCTTTTAGTCCGGTTCAGAATAGAATCGTTTTTATTCATGGGTTACCCAATGCCGATCAGGAAAAACCGTACGATATAACACGCCGTACTGGGGTTGCCGTAGATTTAGATAAACCTATGACCCCAGTTTTTTTGGATGCGAGAGATATGACTACTCCTTATACGCCCGGTTCTCTGCGAGGAGGTACCCATTCTCACTGTTGGAGTGGAGACGGGGGAATGCTCAGTTTTACTTATAATGATGAGTTGGTAGAGCCGCAGCTTCGGGTGGTGGGTGTGATGTTGCCGCATGACGGTAAGATTGAAGTAGATGAAGTTGCAGGAAATAACCACGGGGAGATGTATGCAGCAATTGTTTCGGATGTGGTTGCTGAGCCTCGTCCCGGATCGGACGAAATTAATAAAGCCTTTGACGAGTGCTGGATCGGGAGGAAGGGCTACCGGACTTCTGATAACCGGGAAGTGCGGTACGCAATTGCCTTTCAGGGAAATGTGCTGAATAAACAGGGGAAGACAGTTACGGAGATATTTATCGTAGATATTGACGAGGAGAAGATAAAGGTGGATATGCGTGCCGTAGGAAATGTGGGAGAGCGCCCAAAAGTTCCTAAAGGCATTCGGCAGAGACGGTTAACCTACGGAGCTAATCTATCTGATTTCCGACATTGGCTTCGCTCAAGTGAAGATGGGCAATATATCTATGCTTTGGCAAAAGATGAGAACGGGAATAACCAAGTGATAAGATGTGCTGTAAACAGTGGAGAGTTCTCTTTCGTAACGGACAATCCCTTTTCTATATCTTCGCCGTTTAATCTTTGTAAGGAAAACAAGAAAATCACTTTTATAGCCGAGAACAATGTATTTGTCTATGATATGGATAGCAACGAATGTATCCAGATTACGCACAATGGCCCTAACGATCCTAAGGTGAACGGAACTCCTTCCTTTTCGCCAGATGGAAGCTTTGTGGTGTATAATCAATATCAGCAGATCGGAGGAGAAGAGTATTTACAGATAAAGCGAGCTGTGCTATAATTTGCTTCACTTTCATAGGGTTAAAAATGTTTAAAAGGTAGGGACGTTGTGCGCAAGGTCTCTATTAAATTTTCTGGTTTTCAAATTTTCTCGATAATTCCTTATCTTGAACCATCAAAAAAATAACATAAATCAAATTATGAACAGATTTAACTTTATCAGGTTTTTAACAACGCTATGTTGCTGTCTTTTTATCTCACTGGCAAGTTTTTCTCAATCGCGATCAACGCAACCTATTCAAGTGCTTGTTTCGCCCGATAAGCCAGACTGGACATATGAGCCCAACCAAGAGGCGATGTTCAAAATACAAGTGTTGAAACATCAAGTTCCACTTACAGATATAGAAATCAGCTATGCCGTTGGCCCGGAGAAGATGCAGCCAACGGACGAAGGAAAACTGAAATTAAAAAACGGTTCTGGGATAATAAAAGGAAAATTGTCGGATCCGGGCTTTCTACGTTGCGAAGCCAATGTGACGATTGATGGCAATACGTATCGTGGTATTGCAACGGCAGGGTACGCGCCACTGGATATCCAACCCACGCAAAAGCTGCCCGATGACTTTCAGGAGTTTTGGAATACAGCGAAGGAAAAGGCTGCAAAAATCCCGATGGACGCAAAATTGACTCTATTGCCGGAACGCTGTACGGAAACCGTAGACGTATTTCAAGTCAATATCCAAAATGCTATGGTAGGCAATCGTCTGTATGGTATATTGGCCAAACCGAAGAAAGAAGGGAAATATCCGGCTGTTTTGTCGGTTCCAGGGGCAGGAGTTCGTCCTTATGCCGGTATTATCGATCTAGCGGAACAAGGGATCATCACATTACAAATCGGTATACATGGTATTCCAGTCACATACGAAGCTGGGTTGTATACTGATCTGGGCGGAGGAGCACTGCGAGGATATCCATTTTTTAATCTTGATAATCGGGATAACTATTACTATAACAAAGTATACTTAGGCTGTGTGAGGGCAATCGATTTTTTGTATTCTTTACCGCAGTTTGATGCAAGCAATTTGTTGGTATGGGGAGGAAGCCAAGGAGGAGCATTGGCAATTGTTACAGCCTCGTTAGATGATCGTGTAAAAGGTTTGGTAGCTCTTTATCCGGCGTTGAGCGACTTAACGGGTTATTTGCACCATCGTGCCGGTGGATGGCCACACATGTTCAAAACGGATGTAACGGATGAAAAAATTAAAGTGTCAAGCTATTACGATGTTGTTAATTTTGCCCGAAACCTGAAAGTCCCCGGATTCTACACCTGGGGTTACAATGACGATACTTGCCCGCCTACATCTTATTATTCAGCCTATAATGTGATTAATGCACCAAAAGAACTGTATTTGGTACAAGAGACCGGACATTGGACCTATCCGGAGCAACAACAACAAATTAAGGAATGGATATTAAAACATGTAGGGAAATAGAAAAAAAGTAACAGGGCATCTCTTATAGATGCCCTGTCTATAAAATAAGTTTAGCGAAACTAGATTGGGATTAAATCCCCATAAACTTAAAAGGTTTAGCTTCTTTGAAAAAGCTATTTGATAAACCGCTGAATGTTGCATGTCCTTTTAAATCCAACATCATTGTTTTAGCTCCTTCTTGCAAATCGAATTTAGTCAGGTCGACCCAAAAAGTATTTGGGGTTAAGACTGTTTCGAAATAATAGACTTTATTCTTTTGGTCTGCAACAGATCTCCAGCGTGTTGATGATATATTTGGTTCTGTTTCTGAGCTAATACCAAAAGGTACAGAGCAATTTCGGATAACACTGAATACACTAGCAACCGCTATCCTCGTATCTTCCGTCTGCGGAATAGCATTTATATAGTAAGAAGCCCTAACAAACCTATCGGCTGCCCGGTTTGTACCAGGCAACATAACGGTACCCGGAATACCTTGCCAGTAATTATTCAGGGCAAGTTGCTGTTCGAAAACAGGGGAATTGGTCATTACTGTATAGGAAGGATTATGATGGATGACGAGTTTTCCATCTATGTATTCAAAAATGGCATTGTCACCTGTAGCGTCTGAAATGGACAAGTGGAGCGTTGTAAATTTTGTTGTGCCGGGAACGTAGTCGCTGACGACAACAAAAGGCTCGTCTTTTAACGCTGCTACCGCCTCACTCACGGTTGCAAAATTGTCTAGGACATATTGTGCCCAAGCCGAAATGGCGATTCCTTTCTTTGTACCTTGAGGGTCAAATTTAGGATAGCTGGATTCTACGAGCCATAATACATTCGCAACAAGCCCCTTTTCGTTTAAACCGTCCGTCGTTGCGATATCCCAAGCACTCGAAATCACACTTCCGTATTTGGAAACCCAGGTAAAAGATTGCGGGCCAGCTTCTCCACTTCTTGCTATGCCGCGGGGAAATACCCAGATATTGGCAGCAATATCGTCTTTCCAATCCATACTGCGTGCCGTTATAACCGTTCCGTTTGGACCTTTATACACTACCCGTGTACATGCCATTGTTTCCTGTTGAAAACATACAAATGCTACCAGAATAAAATAGAGAAAATACTTCATAATGTAACCTAATTTAAATTAATCAATATTATAACGTTAGAATAACGTGAGTAATCTATGATGTTAACGCCAATACTGTGTATTTGTTTGACCACATCCTTACAATAAATTATTATAGGTATATTAACCTCTTTCTTTTTGTGTAGCTGAAGTAAGCGTTTTAAACCTACTAAGGGCTTCTTTAGGTGTACAACCATGATAGGTTTTAAAAACCTTTATAAAATGAGATACGCTTTGATAACCCAGTAGCATCGCTAGCTCATTCACGTTGTGGTCTTCAAAGAGTAGTTTCTTGGCTTTTCTCATACGCGCGTCAATTACAAAAGCGTAAATGGTATTACCATAAACTGATTTAAAATCCTGCTTGAGCTTCTTTTCATTGAGCATGAACATTTTGGAGAGCTCGGTAACACTTGGGGGCTTATCTAAATGAAGAATCAGATACGCGCGTATTTTTTCTAAAATACCTACATCGGAAGCAATTGGTTCGCTATGGTTTGCAGGGCCAAAGTGTGTAAGCTGATGTACGATGAATAACAGTTCTCGAAGTTTCAGCTTTAGAAAATGATAGCGGTATTGCTGAATATGATCGCAATGTAATATCTCTTGTAGGATTTGTAATGTCCGCATATCGACGTATAAAGTTTCATTGGGTCTGTTTTCTGGGTCGCCGGCAAGGATATATTGGTGGAAAGCGTCGTTATTAATCCACTGTTCGTCTTTTAAGAGTTGAATATAAAATTCTCGGGACATTTTAATGACCACATACTTCATCTCATCATTCCCCGGTATGTGTACCAAACTGCCACCTCCACTTTTATCCAAGTAATTGCGTAGTAGCATGCCCTCCGCATGTTCGTAATCCTGGTTTCCCGCGCCACGTTTAACCGAAGAATGACCTTTTAGATAAAAAAAGAAACGTATATGCTTACCCGAGGTCAGAAAATCGTCCGTGATTTCCTTAATAGTCTGAACTTCCGTTTTTTGGATAAATAACCCCGGCACATATAGCGCCTTAATTTCGTAGGAGGCTGTTTCCCTGTCTGTAAAATGACGGCTGTAATCCTTTACTTCGGCATCATCCATATACGTGTCGGGAACGTCAAGATCACAAAGCACCTGATCGACCTCCACAATTCTTGAAAATATATGCATCCCCTTTTTCGCTATTTTTTGTCCTTTTTGACGTTATCTCCTACCATCTGAACTAACTACTTTTGCGAAGTTATTTATAATTAATCTAAATACCAATAATTGGAACAGATAAATGGAATATTATACGGATATGCTATCGAAACGTGTGCTTTTTTATACAAATACGATCCTCTTCTGCTTGTTGTTTTCATTGCCTGGATTGGCACAGCATCACAATAATGCTAAAATTATCGGTTACGTGAGAGATCATATGGGAAAAGCTTTGGTAGGCGCAACAGTTTATATTCCCGGAACAGAATACAGTACAGAAGTAGCCAAAGACGGCCGTTACGTATTAGTTGTTACTCCTGGAACCTATGACATTATCAGCTCATCTATAGGTTTTCTTGCAGAGAAGCGAACTATCTCCTTAAAACAAGGTGAAAATATACATCAGCGATTTGTTCTGAAAGTTGATCCGAATACAACAATTGACCAAGTCGTAGTAACAGGGAAATCGGCGATACAAGAGGTGCGGGAAACACCATTTAATGTTGTCGCATTGGATGCTAAATCGCATTACAACTCGACACTTGATCTGGCGCACTTGTTGGATAGAGCCTCTGGCGTTAAGATTCGGGAGTCGGGTGGAGTCGGTTCAGACATGAATATTACACTAAACGGTTTTACAGGACGTAATATCAAAGTATTTATGGATGGCGTGCCGATGGAAGGCATGGGAACCGCATTCCAACTGAATAATATTCCGGTTAATATGGCAGAACGTATTGAAGTCTATAAAGGCGTTGTGCCGATAGAGTTCGGTGCGGATGCGATGGGGGGCGTTATCAATATTGTTACCAACCGTACACAGAATACCACGGTTGATGCTTCCTATTCTTATGGTTCATTCAATACACATAAGTCCAATATAAGTTTAAACCACACGTTTAAATCTGGCGTATCCTTGCAGCTGAATGCATTTCAAAATTATTCCGATAATGACTATAATGTAAAGACAGATTATCGGATTTTCGCGGCGGAAGGGGATCCAGCTACCGGAGAAGACGATGATATTTGGCAAACAGGTTCGTCTTGGTCGGCAGATTCCGCTTGGTTCCGACGTTTTCATGATACGTATAGAAACGAAACGATTATGGCTAATGTCGGTATCGTTGGTAAAAAGTGGGCGGATCGCATGTTGTTAGGACTTACTTTAGGACAAGTACACCAAGATGTGCAACATGGTGCTGAAATGCGGTATGTATATGGTGAGCGTACAGCACACAGTAAATCCATTTTGCCTTCTTTCGTTTACGATAAGCGAAATTTGATTGTAGATGGTCTTAGTGTGCGTGTTACCGGGAACTATAACTATCAAAAAGCAGGAAGCGTAGATACAACTGCTTATAAATATAGCTGGACGGGAGAGCGCCGGCTGATGAAAGATTTACGGGGGCAGAGCAACGCTTTTGGAGAAGCCAGTTATGGACTATCTGAATATGCTAACAGCAATGAGTCCGGCACCGTTAACATTAGCTATCGTATCAATCCCAGCCATTCGGTATCCTTCAATGATGTAGTGTCTAATTACACCCGTAAACCGGATTTGAAACAGGTAGCAGATGCTTTGTTTCCTGCTTTACCGACGGCGGCCGATAGTATGAGCCGCTCCAGTTTCAAGAATACAATGGGATTGGAATATAGATACTCATTTCGGAAGCGATGGATTACCAATGTATTCGGTAAACATTATACAAATCGTGCTTCCGGCCCAAAATCTGACGATGAAGGAGCGACAGCCTATCGTAGCAAAGAGAGTGTAAGCAAGTTAGGTTATGGTCTAGCAACAACCTATTTCCTTCCTGATCTGCAATTAAAGGCATCCGTAGAAAAAGCTTTTCGCTTACCTAATGACAGGGAACTGTTTGGAGACGAGCTATTGGAAGCAGGAAATATTGCACTGAAACCGGAGGAATCAAATAATTACAATATCGGATTTACGTTGAACAAGGAATTGAATAGCGCTTATTCACTTTACGTAGATTGGTCGGGTTATTACCGGGACACCTATAACTTTATCCAGACCTTATTATCACGTGTAGGAGATGAAGTTAATGGTAATTCAATGTATACGAGAATGAATCATGGGCGTGTGACACGCCTCGGCACCGACGTTGAAGCACGTGTTTATTACAAAAATAAAGCAACGTTGGGTACTACGTTAACCTATATGGATATTCGGGATAAGGCAAAGTATGCCGACGAAGCGAAAAATAGAGAAAATGGTAACTACAATTATCGCATGCCAAATTTACCTTATTTCTTTTGGAATGCGGATGCCTCTTATTATTTCCATGATTTCCTGGGTAAGGGCAACACGCTCAACTTAAATTATACATTGAATTTTGTAGATAAGATATACAGAAATGCAGAAGCTTTTGGTGATAAAGCAACCAAACCTTACATTCCGAAACAACTTTACAGTGATTTCTCGGCAACTTATATCCTGGATAACGGTAAATACAATATTTCAGTTGAATCTCGCAATATGGAAAATGCGATGTTGTATGACAATTTTAGTCTGCAAAAGCCGGGACGCAGCTTTGCTGTCAAATTACGTTACTTTTTTATCAAAAGACATCAATAAAATAATATTTAACACAAAACTTATACAGTTATATATTTAATACAATGAAAAAGCAATTTATCAAACAATCATTGGTTTTAGCGCTGGCAGCAACACTGGCTGTCGGCTGTAGTAGTGACGATTCTCCAACTCCGGATAATGTAGGAAACGCCCGTTTTTTAGTAGCCGTAACGGCTAAAGGTACCGGCACGTCAGAAAATACATATTTTATCCCTGTAGAGTCTTTGGACGATGCTAGTAAATCTATCACACCTGTTGGTACAGGATTGGAGATCAATGAAACCTATTCGCATTATGTTCATAATGGTTTTGAAAGCCTTGTCGGATTAAAATATGGACAGGGTGGGGCTCACCTTGGTTTACGGGTGACAATCGATCCAAATACAGGTAATGCGGTGAGGATTGGTCAGGCATTTGAACTACAGGATGGATTTATAACCACCGGAAAAGTAGGCAGCACCGTGTATAGTGCGATGAGCGGCAACAGAGCAGCGGATAAGACGAAAGCGACATTCAATTTAATACCACTAACACAGGATGAGCCTAAGTTTGCCTATATGTCGGTAAATGCCTTTACAGGATATGAAGGGAAAAATGCAACGATTGTTGGCATTGCGGATGCAGGAGATGGATCTTTTTTCACCGGTCTGGACTTTACGCTGGAAAATCCGGACATGAATGATGCGGTTGTTGCTAAGATAAAAGCTAGCAGCCTGAAGCCTGAGGCCGTTTATACGGACGCGCGTTTACCTTTATCCGGTGGACAGTTTAAATCTGCACGTTACTCGCAAATTGCTGAGGCGGGAAATGGTGATGTTTATGTATTTGCAGGAAATCAAAAAGGCCTGAAAACTGCCGGTGCGCTAAGAATCAAATCAGGGGCATCCGGTTTTGATGCCGATTATTTCTGGGATATCGAAGCGGAAACAGGATACCGTTTCCGTAAAATCTGGAATCTGAAGGATGATATTTACTTGGTCGAGTTTTTTAATGATCAAGCTGCGCAAGGTACCGCATCTAGTGGTAACGCGACTAATTATGCTGTTCTGGCAATGGAGTCTAAGAAATTAACTTGGGTAACTGGTCTGCCCGCTAAAGCCGATATCGTTGAAGGATGCATGAAACTCCCGTTTGTATACGGTGGAAAGGCTTACTTAGGGATAACAACAACATCATCGGGTGAATCTGGATTTTATGTACTGGATCCTACTACAGGTGCTGCAACAAAAGGATTGTCAGTTAAGAATGCCGAGTCGATTGCCGCAGCTACTTATATAAAGAAATAGTCGGATAGCTAAATAAGATTTATGAAATTATCAACTATTCATACCAAAATCGTAAGCCTGGGGCTTGCGATTTTTTGCACTATTTCTTTTGTTTTCGCGCAGCAAACAATCAATATCAAACACAGCAAAGGCGAAACCCTGGTCCCCAAAAACCCGAAAAAAGTGGTTATTATGGATCTGAGCGCTTTGGAGACATACCATGAACTAGGAATTCCGGTTGCTGGCGTGCCGAATACTGTTCCGGCCTATTTAGGTGAATATAACGATGCTAAATATGACAAGGTAGGCACAGTGGTTAAAGCTGATTTTAAAGCTTTAGAAGCGCTGAAACCGGATCTGATTATCACGGGTGGTCGGCAGGGAAAACAATATGATTCGCTGGTAATGGTGGCGCCGACCATTATCTTTGGTTCAGACGCGGACGATTTCTGGACATCGTTTGATTATAGCGTCCGCACGATTGCCGCGTTACATGGAAAAGAAAAGCTGGCTGAAGAGAAGCTGGCTGCTTTACATAAAAAAGCGGATTTAGTCAAAGCAAAAGCACAGGCTGACCCCAAAAAAGCAGTTGTGGCGATGCATATGAATGGCCGCTTCAATCCGAGTGGACCTAATTCGCGATTTGGTTTTGCATATGATGTATTGGGTTTAAAACCAGCCTACGTTCCGGCAGCTGAACCAGCTCAGCCAGCTGCGGCGCCCCAGGAAGGACAGCGGCAACAGCGCCCGCCCGCACCAAAGTTAGCGGACATTAATCCCGATTACTTGTTCATCTTTGATCGTAATACAGGTATTAAAGGTGTTATGCCGGAGGAAAGCGATATCTTCACCGAAGATGTCAAGGCTACCGAAGCCTATAAAAACAATAAAGCGTTTATTCTGCCCGGCTGGATCTGGTATCTTTCTGGCAACGGCTTGATTTCCGTCGACCAGAAAATAAGTGAAATAGGCGAGAAGTTGTACGGGATTAAATAGTCGGGCGCAGCTTAACGGATGTCCAACTAATTTGGCATTATACTTGGTCATGTCCTTTTATAATTTAAGATTATAGTATGAAAGGATGGACATGGACATATAGGAACTGGATGTTCCTGTTTGTTGGAATGATTTTGATAGGACTATCGTCCTGTAGTAAAGAAACAGTGGATAATATAGGTCGCGATACAGCCTTGAATATTATTCGTTCAAACAAGTGGTTTGATGTGGTGAAAACAACCTCCAAAGCAGATGAGGATCCTGTGCGGGAGGTATTGGTAGGAGAAGGGGAGACGATGGAGTTCAAATCAAACGGATATGCATATGTATATAAGGGAGCAGGAGAAACGGGCTCTTACATTTATAGTATGCCTACGAGTAAAAAAATGATCTTTGCTGGCGTGGAATACGATATTCAGGAAAATCTTGTTCAAACGGTAGCCAAATTTACGTTGGTAAATATAACGGGCAACACCACAACAAAAATTGAATTTAGACGGAGATAGCATTCAAAAAATGTAAATTCCTTATTTTAGCCCGATGAAGAAAGTGCTTTTCATCGGGCTTGTTTGGCCAGAACCCCAATCGTCTGCAGCAGGAACGCGTATTCTGCAATTGATTTGGATGTTTCAACATGCAGGCTACGAAGTCGTCTTCGCATCTGCTGCTTCCAAATCCTCCTATAGCCATCCGCTTCTCCAAGAGGATGTTCGGGAGGAGCATATCCAGCTTAACGACAGCAGTTTTGATGCCTTTATTACTTGTTTAGAACCTAATATTGTCGTTTTTGACCGTTTTGTCACCGAGGAGCAATATGGTTGGCGTGTAAGACAATATTGGCCATCTGCGCTAACGATATTAGATACGGAGGATCTACATTTTCTGCGAAAGGCACGGCAAGACGCGATAAAACGAAATACAATAATAGATTATTATAATGACGTTACCACGCGAGAAATTGCTGCAATACTGCGTTGTGACCTTTCCTTAATTATTTCAAAGAGCGAAATGAAACTTCTTTTGGAAACATTTCGTTTGCCAGCTGAACTGTTATATTACCTTCCTTTTTTAGAACCGAAAATAGAAGCGTCTGCAAAATATACATGGACTTCTTTTTCACTGCGAAAACATCTTGTATTCATCGGAAACTTTCTACATGAGCCCAATTGGCATACAGTACAGCTCTTAAAAACACGGATCTGGCCGGAAGTGAGAAAACTTCTACCTGAGGCAGAACTGCATATCTACGGATCTTATGCGAGTGAAAAAGTCTATCAACTACATCAACCTAAAACAAACTTTCTGATAAAAGGAAGAGCGAAGGATGCCCGCAAGACTCTTGAAACCTATCGGGTGCTAATTGCGCCAATTCAATTTGGAGCGGGCGTCAAAGGTAAATTTATCGATGCCATGCAAGCAGGAACTCCTTCGGTTACCACCGCCGTGGGTGCAGAATCGATGTCGATTGATGGGCTTTGGAACGGATATATCGAAGATGATTTGAATAGCTTTGCAGAAAAAGCAGCTCTTTTATACGGGGATTCGAAGGTGTGGCATGAGGCGCAGGAAAAGGGAATAACTATACTTAATGCAACAAGCAGCAGAGAGCTGTTTGAAACGCCGTTTCTTACATACCTAGATGAGTTAGAAGAGGATTTGGACACACATCGTCGGCAGAATTTTGTCGGCCAGATCTTACAGAGCCAGCATTATAACGCCAGTAAATATATGTCGCTCTGGATTGAGGAAAAAAATAAGAATATACAATAACATTCTTTTCAAATTAGAAATTTTCTTTACTTTGGTTGTGGCTAAGCAGTATCAGAGAAGAGAAATAATTTTACCGCTTTTTTATAAATTCACAAAAATATGGGCGATTATCAGATAAAAGAGAGTCCGGAAGTTTATGACGCTATTGTTGTGGGGTCTGGAGCGGGCGGTGGTATGGCTGGTTATATTCTAGCCCACGCCGGACTTAACGTATTGATGTTGGAAGCAGGGCCGTTTTGGGATCCCGCGAAGGACGCATTGCAGTTGCGGTGGCCCTGGGAGTCGCCCCGTAGAGGAGCGGGAACGACTCGTCCGTTTGGTGATTTTGATGCAGCCTATGGCGGGTGGCAATTAGAAGGAGAGCCTTATACCACGGTAGCGGGGACAGAATTTGAATGGTTTCGTGCCCGCATGCTTGGCGGGCGAACAAATCACTGGGGGCGTATTTCTTTACGGATGGGACCAGATGACTTCAAACCAACAGATGGTATTACCGAGGAATGGCCTATCAGCTATGAAGAGGTCAAACCATTTTATGATCGGGTAGACCGTATGATCGGTATATATGGTACGGTAGAAGGATACCCGAACGAGCCGGACGGAATCTTTATGAAACCGCCGAAACCACGTTTAGGGGAGCTTTATATCGCCAGAGGGGCAAAAAAAGCTGGTGTTCCAGTTCTTCCTGGCCGGGGAGCAGTTTTGACAGAATCTTCTCCAGAAATTAAAGGACGTGGAACATGCTTCTATTGTGGGCAATGTGGAAGAGCCTGCAAGGTCTACGGTGATTTTTCTTCTTCTTCTTGCTTGGTTATGCCGGCAATGAAGACCGGAAATCTAAAGGTGATAGACAATGCTATGGTTCGTGAGGTGCTCACAAACGATGAGGGGCTGGCGACGGGTGTTTCTTACGTAGATACGAAGAGCTTACAAGAATATGCCGTAAGGGGAAAGACGGTAATCTTGGGTGCAAGTGCTTGTGAAAGTGCGCGCATTATGTTGAACTCCAAATCATCCGCCCATCCAGGTGGAGTTGGTAATAGTAGTGGCTTAGTGGGTAGGTATCTACACGATTCTACGGGGGCAAGTGCTTGGGGATTTTTACCACAATTGCTAGATAGAAAACGTTTCAACGAAGATGGTGTTGGTAGCGTGCATATTTATTCCCCTTGGTGGGAAGACAATAAAAAATTGCGTTTCCCTAGAGGTTATCATATTGAATATGGTAGTGGATTGAATATGCCGGGGTATGGATTCTTAAATTGGGTTCCTGGAGCTGTCGGAATGGTGGCGGGGAAGAATGGAGAAACGCGGGACAGTGGCGGATACGGTGCGTTGCTTAAGCAAGATTATCGTCGCTTTTACGGTGCATCCATCGGAATGGCCGGACGTGGCACGGCGTTGGCAAGAAAAGATAACTATTGCGAGATAGACCCAACACGCGTGGATAAATATGGTATTCCTGTATTACGTTTTCACTACAAATGGGCCAACGAAGAGGTTGAACAGGCCAAGCATATGCAAGACACATTCAAGTCCATCATGCACGAGATGGGAGCGGTTGTTTTGTCGAGCGAGCAGGGGCCGGAAACAAAATATGGTTTAGAAGCTCCGGGTGTAATTATCCACGAAGGAGGCACTACCCGTATGGGAAATGATCCGAAAACTTCCGTGTTGAATAAATGGGGTCAGGCGCACGATTGTAAGAACTTGTATGTAGTGGATGCAGGCCCTTTTGTACAACAAGGAGACAAGAACCTAACTTGGACTATTTTGGCGCTGTCCATGCGAACAGCAGAATACATATTGGAAGAGAAGAAAAAGTTAAATGGCTAATCGAAAAAGATATGAATAGAAGAGAATCTCTTAAGGCATTAGGGTTGCTTGCGGCAGGTGCAGGTGTTTTAACGACAGCCTGTAATGGAGAGAGTGCAAAGGAAGCGAGAATCGCCAGTGAGACTTCTAATAAGTTGCCGGGCGTAGAGGATTGGGAACACGAACGGACGCAAAAACTGTTGGAAGAAAAGTTTTTTACAGACCATGAAATGGCGACCATTACCGTATTGGCGAATATTATTATACCAAAGGATGATGTATCTGGGAGTGCTTCAGAAGCAGGTGTGCCGGACTTTATCGAATTTATTGTTAAGGATCTTCCTTCTAACAAGATTCCTATGCGCGGTGGGTTAAAATGGACAGATGTACAATGCCAGAAACGATATGGTAATGCTTTTATAAAATGCACGAAAGAGCAACAAATTGAACTTATCGACGAAATTGCTTATCCGGATAAAGCGAAGCCAGAAATGCAACAAGGTGTTGCGTTTTTCTCCTTGATGCGTAACTTGACAGCGTCGGGTTTCTATACGACGGAGATGGGGGTTAAGGATATTGGTTATGTAGGAAATAGACCAGGTGTGTGGAACGGTGTTCCCGAAGACGTATTAAAGGAGCATGGGTTTAACCCGGAAAACTTTTTGGGATAATTTTGTGATTTATTGAATTCGTATGTTAGGATTGAAATTATTGACAGACCCTCGTTGGGCAAATATCGCAGAATCTAATTTGGATGAGATTCTGACAGACCATGCTTGGTGCGAACAAAAAGCGGCTTCTAATGCCATTACGTTAATTACGCAGAATCCAGAACATGAAGATCTTGTCCATGAGCTGACTGCTATTGCAATAGAAGAAATGCAGCATTTCCAGATGGTGATCGATATTATTAAAGCTCGAGGATATGCATTAGGACGGGAAAGAAAAGACGACTATGTCGGGCAGCTGATGAAATTCTCTAAGAAAGATGGTTCCCGTAATCAAGCTTTTATAGACCGGCTACTATTCGCTGCGATGATTGAAGCACGTAGTTGTGAACGTTTTCGCGTGCTGTCTAAAAATATAAACGACCAGGAGCTGGCAAAATTCTACCACGATTTGATGGTTTCTGAGGCTAATCATTACACCACTTTTCTCCATTTTGCACGTAAATATACAACGGATGTCGACGTCGATAAAAGATGGCAAGAATGGTTAGATTTTGAAGGGGAACTGATCCAGAGCTACGGTAAAAAAGAATATATCCACGGGTAAGCATTTATTGATGTATATCAATGTCTTGACGTTGGGGATACACTATTTTTGTAGCAGAAAGGAAAAAAAGCTATGATTGAATTAGGAATAGGCATGTTTGGAGATGTGCATATTGATCCCACAACAGGTAAAATGCAATCTGCGGCGCAGCGTACGCAGGAGATTATCGAGGAAATCAAATTGATGGATGAAGTGGGTGTGGATTTCTTTGGAATGGGTGAACACCATCGAATAGATTACGCCGTTTCTTCTCCGGAAATTATACTGGCGGCCGCCGCTACGGTAACCAAGAACATCAAACTAGGCAGTGCGGTTTCCGTTATTAGTTCGGCCGACCCTGTTAAGTTATTTCAAGACTTTTCAACGGTAGATCTTTTATCAAATGGACGGGCAGAAATAATGGCCGGTCGAGGATCCTTTATAGAGTCTTTTCCACTATTCGGTTATGATCTGAAGGACTATGCGGAACTCTTCGAGGAAAAATTAGCTTTGCTGTTACGATTGAATAAGCAGGATACCGTTACCTGGTCGGGCAAGTTCCGCAAACCCTTGATCAATCAAGAAATATTTCCGCGCCCTGTCCGTGGTTCGTTACCAATCTGGGTAGCCGTCGGCGGCACAACTTCTTCGGTAATCCGAGCAGGAAAACTGGGGCTTCCGGTTATGTTTGCCATTATCGGTGGCGCAATTCAAAACTTTAAACCCTTGTTTGAAATATATCAACAAACGTGGGAGGACAATGGACATGCTATGGAAGACTTTCAAGTAGGAGTTCACATGCATGCTTTTTTTGGAGAAAATGGACAGGAAGTAGCTGACCGGTATTATCCCCTTTATGCTGCACAGATGAATAGAGTCGGTGCTTCGAGAGGTTGGCCTCCTTACCAACGTTCACAATACGATTTCGGGCATTCCATTCATGGACATCTGGTGGTCGGAGATGTAAACGAATCCGTAGAAAAGATCTTACATGTTATCGAGATGTTTGGACTCACTCGTTTTTCTGCACACATGGATGTGGGTAGTCCGGATCATAAAGACATGATGAAAGCAATTGAATTGTACGGCTCGCAGATTATCCCGAAAGTGAAAGAGGCATTGAAATAAAATTCCCTATCTTTGTACCGTGGTACAGCAGAGTAAATTAATTGATATCAGGAGTTTAAGTTTATCAGAGTTAAAAGATAAGCTAACTGCAATGGGCGAACAAGGATTCCGGGCGAAACAGGTATATGAATGGCTATGGTCGAAATCATGTACGGATTTTGACCAGATGACGAATCTGAGCAAGGCATTGCGTGAAACACTGAAAAGTAACTTTGAGATACGTGCTGTGAACGTTCGGGAGTCACAGGTGAGCTCGGACAAGACGATTAAGAGTAGCTTTACCCTATATGATGGAAATGTAATTGAAGGTGTACTGATTCCAACTCCGGATCGGATGACAGCATGTGTAAGTTCACAGGTAGGATGTAGCTTAACTTGTAAATTCTGTGCTACAGGCTATATGGAACGAAAACGGAACCTGCAAGCTGATGAAATATATGATCAGGTAGTGTTAATTGCTAAACAGGCTGAGGAGAAGTACCATCAACCGTTGACCAACATTGTCTACATGGGAATGGGTGAGCCTTTATTGAACTACAGCGGTATGATGAAATCAGTAGAGCGTATTACAGCTCCTGATGGTTTGAATATGGCAGCAAAGCGTATCACGGTGTCTACCGCGGGGATTGCCAAGATGATTAAGAAGCTGGGAGATGATGAAGTGCGCTTTAATTTAGCTTTGTCATTACATGCCGCAAACGATGAAAAGCGAAACCAGATTATGCCCATTAATGAACAAAACTCTTTGGCAGCATTAGCAGACGCATTAAAATATTATTACACAAAAACCAAGAATCCTGTAACATTTGAATACATTGTGTTCCACCATTTCAATGATGAATTGCAGGATGCGAAAGAGCTTGCCAGATTTTGTAAGCATGTACCCTGTAAAGTGAATATTATCGAATACAACCCGATCGCTTTAGCTGATTTTGTGAATGCTGAGGCGGATAAAATCGATCAGTTTGCAAATTATTTACGCAGCCAAGATATTGTGACCAACGTCCGCCGCAGCCGGGGGAAAGATATTGATGCCGCCTGTGGTCAGCTCGCCATTAAAGAGGAAACTGTCGCTTAGAAGTTTTCTTTAGACAACTTTTTTATCAATTAACCTCCAACTGGTAACCAAGTCGCCATTGCATCATCCCTCCCTTAACATTAAGTGTCGCATCCAAATTTTTGAGGTATGTAGTAACTCATCCTTAGCACGGATCAACCCTCTCAAAGATTTGAAGCGACGATTTTTTGATTCTTTTTTCTAAAAAAAGAACATAAATCCTAGATTTGTATATACCAATTGTAATAAACAGTATGCAAATCAAATTGTATTGGGAAAGCTTCGTGTCTATTTTGTTCCCACCATTATGCGTTTCCTGCGAAAATGTTCTTTTGTACCAAGAAGAATTTATTTGTACCACCTGCCGATTCCATTTACCTATAAACGATCATTATCTTTTCCAACAAAACGAAATCACCCAACGCCTATTGGGTAAAGCACCTATTGAAGCTGGTGCGGCCTATCTCTCATTTTCAAAATCTTCCGTGGTACAAGCTATGATTCATAAATTGAAATACCTTAAAGATCGACGTGTTGGGGAATATCTGGGGACGTGCTTTGGTGCGCAATTGTGCACTTCTCCGTTTTACACAAATATTGATGTGGTGGTTCCATTGCCGCTTCATCGAAAGAAGAAACGAGTTCGAGGATACAATCAGAGTGAATATATTGCCCAAGGCATTGCTGGAGCTATGTCATTGCCCTTAAATCCAGTGGATTTTATACGGGTAACAAATACAGAAACACAAACCAAGAAAAGTCGTGTGGAACGCTATGACAACGTCGAAAATGCTTTTTCTTGTGCTCAACCTTCCGTCTTTGAAAATAGGCATGTGTTATTGGTGGACGATGTTTTTACAACCGGAGCTACTATTGCTTCTGCGGCGCGAACGCTTGCTGAACAGTGCCATTGTAAAGTTTCCGTGGCTGTATTAGCGATAGCCTAAGATATATCTATCAATATACGCGTCTCCGATAAAACAAGATATAGCTGAAGAGAGCCATACCTATCCCAACGTAATCAGCAAAAATATCCCACCAATCCGCTTGACGGCCTGTAGACAGGTAATATTGAATAGCTTCTGTACCGAAAGCAAAAATACTGGCAATAAGAAATGTAACGATGATTGTTTTTATCTTAGATGGGTTACCGCTAGCTGGCGAGATAGAACCCAATAACAGCAACGCAGTAAAGACAAAGAAGAAACCACAATGTGCCATCTTATCAAACCCTTCAAAAAAACCAACTCCCGGCATATCGTCTGATGGCATTCCCATGAGCAACAGCATCATAATACCCCAAACAATCGCCCAAATGTAGTTAAACAAGTTTCTCAACATGGGGGATAAAAGTCGTATTAATTAGGGAACTTTCAAAGCAAATAATATTTAAAAACAGTTAAATACGAGTTTTTTGAAAAATAAAATGCTATTAGTCAATTAATTATATAAATTTTTGTAATTTTTATAGTACTATGTATTGCATAGTACAGTATAAAACATATATCTTTGTAATGTTATGATAGCAGAAAATACACAAACCCAAATGCGGAAAGGGATACTGGAATACTGTATCCTTTCTATCATTTCCCGAGGGGAGATTTATGCTTCAGATATTATTGGAGAACTTAAGAAAGCCCAATTATTAGTGGTAGAAGGGACATTATATCCTTTACTAACGCGTTTGAAGAACAATGGGTTGTTGAGTTATACATGGAAAGAATCAAGCTCCGGGCCTCCCCGTAAATATTATCAAATTACGGATGAAGGGCGCGCTGTGTTATCTCGGCTAGACGTAACATGGAAAGAACTTGTTTTCGCAGTGGAAACATCCTTACAAGGACGAAACGACTAATAACGAACAGCATCTACATATATTAACAAGGTCATGAACAGGACAATTATTATAAATATCAACAGCATTGTCTTCCATATCGAGGAAGATGCCTACGATACGTTACGATCGTATATGATTGATATTAAGAAGCATTTTGGAAATACCGCTGAAAGCAAAGAGATACTGGAAGATATTGAAAATCGTATTGCGGAAATGTTTAATGAGCGTATTCAAACGGGGCGTAAAGAGGTCATCAATTTGGATGATGTTCAGCAGGTCATTGAGCAGATGGGACGTGTGAGCGATTTTGAAGAAAGCGAAGGGACGACGTTGGAAGAGGACGTCGGTCATGAGCAACGGACGGGGCAAGCTCCCCATGTAGAATATGTCGGCAAAAAACTGATGCGCGATCCGGATGACAAGATGTTGGGCGGGGTTTGTAGTGGTTTGGCACACTATTTTGGTATAGAGCCTATCTGGATACGTATTTTATTAGTACTTTTCTTCTTACTCGGCGGTTCCGGTGTTCTGGCATACATTATCCTTTGGATTGTTATGCCCATTGCAGAAACCCGTGCCGACAAAATGGCGATGCGCGGTGAGGAACCAAATTTACAGAACTTTAAAAAATCCTTCGACGAAGAAACGAAGAGCTTTTCGGAAACTTTTTCTGGAACCGGTGAGCGTATCGGTCGTGGCGCACGTACAGCAGGTAATCTATTGAGTGGTTGTTTTGGTCTGATAGGAAAGATGATTGCGTGGATTATGCTCATCTTCGCAGGTTTAAATTTATTAGGGCTGTTCATTGTTTATGTGTTTAATATGATGAACTTTTTTGGACTTGAAAATCCGATTTTCTTTCCCCCCTTAAAAGTGCTTTCTACTAATGAAGGCGTTATAGCGCTGACTTTTGGCTTTCTAGCGATTGCTATACCTTTTTTTGCATTGTTCTTTTGGCTTACGCGGATATTATTTAAAACGGACAAACTGAACAGCTACTTGTCGTTGACCATGTTTGCTGCTTGGATTGTGTCCATCGTCGGAATTGTCTACTATTGTATAGCCGCGTCGCAAGATTTTCGGGAAAAGAGTACCATCAATGTGCAAAAAAGCATTCAACCACAGGAAATCTATTATTTTACGGAAAAAGATATCCGTGTTCTGGATGCTAGTGAACAAGACTCACTAAAATCAAAATTTAATATTCAACTGGATGGACAGGATCTACGGAATTACCTGCATCGTGATATCAGTATCTACTTTGAAAATATCGATTCACTGAGCCAGCCTTATATACAGTATAGTTATTCTGCCAAAGGAAAAACATATCAATTGGCTTCTGAACGTGCACATAATATCGTTTATGAGGCTATACAAGAAGATAAGACTCTCTTGTTTCCCAGCCACTTTTTGTTGAAGAAAAATGCGCTGGACAGAGATCAACAGGTGACGGTGACCGTATATCTCCCGCAGGGTGCCAAGGTAGTGCTTCAGCAAGAAATAGAGCATAAAATTCGGGACATTTCTTACTGGGAATGTCGCAACAACTATCCCAATGAAAATCAACAGAAGTACACGGAGTGGACAATGACTAATGCAGGGTTGCGCTGTGCTCAACCACCAAAGCCAAAAGAAGAAGAGGAAGAGAAAGAGATCGTGGAGTCTGAAAAGAAAGATTCCGTCATCCGTATCGACGGCTCGAATGTGACAATTGAAGTGAAAGACAACAACGTAAAAATCAATACTAAAAAAGAAGAAAGCTAATTTTTATGCGCATTATTTTAAATGTATGTTTTCTCCTCGTTACTGTATTTACAGCACAGGCACAACAAGGGGAAGTAAGCGGTCGTGTTTTTAATGAACAGCAAGAACCGTTGGCAAATGTATCAATTTACTTATTGACGGCAAAAGTTGGAGCACTCATAAAAACAGAGGTAACCAATGAGCATGGACGATATGTCATAAAAAATGTACCTCCTGGTGAATTTGTAGTACAGGCTTCATCTGTAGGATACGAAACAAGCAAATCTTCTTTATTAAAGGTAACAGGGCAATCGATTGTAGTAGACAATATGATATTAAAGCCCGAATCGCAAACAATCGATGCGGTAACGGTGGAAGGACAGGTGCCACTCGTTCAGCAACGAGATGGAAAGCTGGTCTTGAACGTGGAGAACTCCACATTGGCAGCAGGCAATAATGCGCTTGAAGTGGTACAACGCGCTCCAGGTGTAAGTGTTGATAAAGATGAAAATCTTCAGCTAATGGGGCAACAAGGCGTAAATATAACGATTGATGGGAGGCAGACGTATATGACCGGCGAACAGCTTGCGGCATTCCTTAAAGCCATGAACGGTGATCAGATTCAGCGTGTAGAGGTTAGCACGATAAGAAGTGCAAAGGAAGATGCGGAAGGAACGGTTGGTACGATCAACATCGTGTTGAAGAAAAACAAATTAGAAGGTTTTAATGGTTCATTTTTGGCAAGTGCTGCCCACGGTAAACATGCCCGGGGAAATTCGTCGTTGAACCTCAATTATAAGAAAAACAATACGACTATTTTTGGAACGTATGGTTTCGCCCGGAATAAAAGACAATTTGATCTAAACATGGAAAGGGTTATTCCATCAGATGGTACCGATCGCGTATTTGATCAGGATGCATACCTTGTCGAGACAAACAGAACACATAACTATAGGGTAGGAGTAGAGCAGAAAACCTCGGAAAGAAATACAATGTTATTGCAGTTTTCAGGTGACAATGATGAGGAAATTTCGGATAATGCCAGCCTGACCAATATCGGCCCTCGCATCGGCGTTGTTGATTCTGTATTGGATGCCTCCTCGAAATCGATAACACCTTTTAACCGTTATTCGGTCAACTTTAACAACGAGCTCCAATTGGATACATTGGGTAGTAAGCTGGTATTAGATTTGGACTGGAGTGCTTTCCGCAACAACTCCAATATCAATTACGAATATCGCACTTCCGATCCTGCCGGAAACCTGCTGTATGATCCCGAGTTAGAAAGGAGTCGGATGCCTGTAGATATTGATATCTATGTTGCCAAGTTGGATTTTGAAAAAAAGTTGAGAAGAGGTGGTAAATTGGAGACAGGATTGAAGTATA
Source organism: Sphingobacterium chuzhouense (assembly GCF_014692525.1). Lineage (GTDB taxonomy): Bacteria > Bacteroidota > Bacteroidia > Sphingobacteriales > Sphingobacteriaceae > Sphingobacterium > Sphingobacterium chuzhouense. The sequence continues at coordinate 1,299,744 of NZ_JACNYL010000001.1, read as the reverse complement.
GTAATGTGCGCTCGGATAATGATCTGCAATTTGAGCATTTTGTCGATAACCAATGGCAAGATTATGCAGGTCGTCCCAACCATTTCGTATATACAGAGCAGATAGCAGCGGCTTATGCCGACTATAGCCGTGAATTCGGACCATGGTCGATGAAAATGGGGCTTCGAACGGAATACACCGTCTCCGATGGAAACTCTATTACATTGGAAAAACGTGTGAAGCGCGATTATTTAGATTGGTTCCCCTCGGCAAATGTATCCTATACGATGAATGAAAACAATATTCTTTCGCTAAGTTATGCTCGAAAGATAGGCCGTCCAAACTACAGGCATTTGAATCCGTTCGAATATTATATTGACAAGTTTACGTTTATGAGGGGGAACCCTTATGTCAATCCGCAGTATACCAACGGTTTTACCTTGAATTATACCCTATACAAGATGTTCAACTTTACATTGGGAACGGATTTGACCAACGATGCGATGGTAGAAAGTTTGGGACAGGATTCCGTGACAGGTCAGGCGTGGATTACACGGGAGAATTTAGCCAATACGGTGACATCTTATTTGAATATCAACGCACCTGTAAGAATAGGGAAGTTCTGGACGATGAACAATAATCTGACGACTATTTATATGCATTTTAAAGGCCCTATCGCAGGAGAATACGCAGACTTGGGCTCTACTTTCTTTCAAGGGCGCAGCACAAATAACTTTAAGCTGAACAAAGCATTTTCTGCGGAATTGTCTGTTAATTACAACAGTGCATTTCTATATAATGTCTATAAAATTCACGCACGTTGGGGAACAGATATTGGTGTGAATTATAATTTCAAAAACGAGCGAAGCTCTTTGAAATTGGCAGGAACGGATATTTTTCGGACACAACAGAATAACGTGTCTACAAATTTCGGACAGTTCAATTCGATAATCCGGCAGTATAACGATAACCAAACAATTCGGTTGACCTATACGTATAAATTCGGCAATCTGAAACAACAAATTAGAAAAAGAGATGCAGAATCTGAAGAAGCAAGCCGTGCGAGGTAGGGCTAGTAAACCAAACTTCTAAAAAATTGTTATCTTGTAAGGGTTTAAAACAAACTAAGATAATATGAAACGATTACTTCTTTTTTCTTTAGGAGCTGCATTGTCCACAACGGCATTCGGTCAACATCAACTGACGGAATTGTGGGAAACGAAAAATTTGCCTGTTCCCGAATCTGTGCTTTATCATGCCGGAAATAATGTGTTATATGTGTCATTGATTGACGGAGACGGTGCAACAAAAGATGGGCAAGGCGGTGTTGCTGTGTTAAATCTGGATGGCAGCGTGAAGGACCAAAATTGGGTAACCGGATTGAATGCACCCAAAGGAATGGCCAGTTACAAGGATTTTTTATATGTGGCGGATATTACCGCTGTTTCTGTTGTAGATCTTGTGACCGGTAATGTCGTTAATGAAATTGAATTTCCAGGAGCTGTGTTTTTGAACGATGTGACAGTAGATAATGCCGGTGTTGTCTACGTATCCGATACACGTACGGGTACGATATACCAGATGCGGAATAATAAACCTACGGTATTTTTAGAAAATGCACCGAATGTCAATGGACTCAAATTTATTAAGGGAAGTCTTTATGCCTTAGTAGGGCCGGAACTTTGGAAGGTCGATGCAAATAAGAAAAGCACCGTTATCGCGAAGGGTTTTGAATTAGGAGGGGATGGATTGGAACCAGTAGGTAACGATGGAGATTTTCTTGTTACGTGCTGGGGAGGTTTGGTGTATTATGTAAAGGCTGACGGTTCTTTTGAAAAGTTGATGGATGTTCAAGGGAAGATGAATACAGCAGATTTGGGCATACACCCGGAAACGAATACGATATACATTCCGACGTTTAACAGCAATAGCGTCAAAGCATTTAAGCTGGATAAAAAGTAAAAAAAGGTTGAAAATCTTAAGCCTTATCATCTTCCTCCACTTCACCTGCCATTTGTGTGCGCAGGATTTGACCATGTGGTATGATAAACCCGCTGTCCGTTGGGAAGAAACCTTGCCTTTGGGTAATGGTCAGATTGGCATGATGCCGGACGGGAAGATTCTGGATGAATCCATCGTATTGAACGAAATATCGATGTGGTCGGGAAGCCCCGAAGATCCGAATAAGGATGATGCATATAAAAGTGTTGATGCGATTCAAAAACTATTGTTCGAGGGTAAGAATGATGAGGCAGAAGCGTTGGTCAACAGGAACTTTGTAACGAAAGGAAAGGGCTCGGGTCATGGAAAGGGAGCAGAAGTACCTTATGGGAGCTTTCAGAACTTTGGTTTCCTCAATTTTCTACATACGATACCGGGCGAGGTTTCGCAGTATAAACGCACATTGAATTTGGCAAATGCTACCGCAACAACCTCATTTGAAGCGAATGGTATACGGTATCTACGCGAATATTTTACTTCATTTGATGGGAATATCGGTGTAATCCGCTTATCGGCAAATAAGAAGGGAGCCATTACCTTTGCTACACATTTTTACCGTGATGAAAATGTGCGCCATATGAACGTGACTGATAACGAAATGACATGGAGTGGTACATTGCCCGATGGAAAAGGAGGGGATGGGTTACGATTTGCAGGCAAAGTAAAAATCCTTACTAAAGGAGGCAGCAACATGACGTATGACCATCAGGTCATTGTGAAAAATGCAAATGAAGTACTGCTCATTTTTGCGGCATCAACAGATTATTATGGACACCGTCCCGAAGAAGCTGTGGAGCATTTGTTGGCCGATGCTGCTAAATGGACGTACAAAAGCCTATGGAAAGCACATCGTCAACAATTTGGAGAAATTTTCAATCGTGTCTCTCTCCGTCTAGAAGATAATGGGGATAATAAAGACATCCCTACCAACAAGCGTATCCAGCAGTTTTTCGAAGATCCTACGCAGGATAATGGGATGGCTGCCTTATACTATCAGTTTGGACGATATCTGAGTATAGCCAGTACGGCGCCGAGAAAAGAAAATGCACTTCCACCAAATTTGCAAGGATTGTGGGCACATCAAATCCAAACGCCCTGGAACGGAGACTATCATTTGAATGTTAATGCACAGATGAATCACTGGGGCGTCGAAGTAAATAACCTTTCCGAGTACCATAAACCCTTTATCAATTTGATTAAGCGTATTGCAAAGGAAGGGGAGAAGACGGCCAAAGCCTATTATAATGCGCCTGGTTGGGTGGTGTATATGATGACTAATATTTGGGGTTATTCAGCGCCAGGTGAGCAGGCATCGTGGGGCGCAAGTACAGCTTCGGGTTGGCTTTGTAATCATCTGTGGGAGCATTATCAATTTACGAAAGATGAAGATTACCTTGCAGAAATATACCCTGTATTAAAAGATGCAGCGGTTTTTTACCATGCGACATTGGTCAAAGAGCCCAAGAACGGTTGGTGGGTCTCTGCTCCTTCGGTTTCGCCGGAAAATGCTTTCAAGATGTCAAACGGCAAGGTTGCATCGGTCGTCATGGGGCCTACAATAGACAATCAGATTGTACGGGAACTTTATGAAGCCGTGATTCAAGCGAATGACATACTCCAATTAAAGGATCCTTTTGTAGCAGAGTTGGAGCAGCAACTTCGAGACATACCGCCCCCAGTGGTCGTCAGTCACTCAGGTCGTGTGATGGAATGGCTGGAGGACTATGCAGAAGTTGAACCTCAACATCGCCATGTGTCGCACTTATATGGACTATATCCTGCGCACTTCATTTCGCCGGTCAGCACGCCTGAGTGGGCGGAAGCAGCAAAGAAAACGCTACTTGCAAGAGGAGACGAGGGAACGGGATGGTCTCGTGCTTGGAAGATTTTGTTCTGGGCTCGGTTGCACGATGGCGATCACGCGTTGGAGATTCTTCGACAATTGCTCAAACCTGCCTTTAAAGATGAAATGACCTATGAAGGGGTAGGAGCTGGAACATACCCGAACCTTTTCTGTGCACATCCTCCATTTCAGATTGATGGTAACTTTGGTGGTTCTGCTGGAATTGCCGAAATGCTCATACAATCGCATGATGGTTATATCCATTTGCTCCCCGCCTTACCTAAAGCGTGGCATAGTGGTGAAGTGAAAGGGTTGAAAGCGCGAGGAAATTATACCGTGGATATTCGATGGAAAGATGGTCGGGTAATAGACTATAAAGTGCAAGGGAAAAAGGGCGAAATAGTGGATGTTCTCGTGAACCAGGAGAAGATAAAGAAAAAGATATGAACAGCATGACAATCGAACAGTTATATTCGTTATATAAAGTGCATCACGCTGTATCTACGGATACGCGTAATATAACACCTAACAGTATATTTTTTGCCTTAAAAGGAGAACGGTTTAATGCCAATGAGTTTGCAGCGCAAGCGTTGGAGAACGGTGCCAAATGGGCGGTTGTCGACGAAGGAAAATATGTAACGGACGAGCGCTATATTCTGGTAGAAAATGTGTTGGCTACATTGCAAGATCTAGCTCGGTATCACCGTCACCAACTGAATATACCCTTTATCGGGATCACAGGAACGAACGGAAAAACTACTACCAAAGAGTTATTATATGCGGTATTATCGCAACGCTTTAAAACGTATGCGACAAAAGGAAATCTCAATAATCACATCGGTGTCCCACTAACACTGCTTTCTATAGATGATAGCATCGAGATAGCGGTTATCGAAATGGGCGCAAACCATCAGCGAGAAATTGCATTTTTGTGTGATATTGCTGCACCGACACACGGACTGATCACCAATGTAGGGAAGGCACATTTGGAAGGCTTTGGTTCGTTTGATGGGGTGAAGAAAGCCAAGGGCGAGCTGTATGATTTTCTCAAAATGCATGATGGCGTATTGTTCCTTCAAGGGGATAATGAATACCTGCGAGAGATGGAAATGCAGCGCGGTATTTCAAAAATTGTTCGCTATGGTTTTTCGCCGGCAAACGACATCGTAGGACGATTGGAATATGCCAATCCTCTTCTTTGTGTCTCTTGGAAAATACGTGATGCGGAGGTGTATCATACAGTAGGAACGCAATTGACAGGCTCGTATAATACGGAAAACATATTAGCTGCAGTTGCGGTAGGACATTTTTTCGGTATAGATGATGTCCATATCAATCAAGGGATTGTGACCTATACGCCCACCAATAACCGCTCGCAAATCACAAAAACGGGACAAAATGTCGTCATTGCCGATTATTATAATGCAAATGTGAGTAGTATGGAAGCCGCGTTGGCGAACTTGGAAGTTATCGAAGCGGAACATAAAGTAATCGTACTAGGCGATATGTTTGAATTGGGTGACGATGCTGCGAAAGAACACCGATATGTGGTCGACAAAGCGCTAGCCATCGATGCCGATCGGACCATCTTTGTGGGTGAGGCGTTTTATGCCCATCAAAATACGAAAGCTGAATTTTACGAAACGACGGACAATGCTAAAGAAGCTCTCAGAGAACATCCTGTTGTTAACAGTACTATCCTACTGAAAGCTTCTCGTGGAATGGCTTTTGAAAAACTGATGGATATGCTATAGATTATTTAACTTTTTCCACCGTAAATACAATCGTTTTATAGTTGTCCTTCTCATAGAGAATGCCAATTTGATTTTTCTTCACCAAAACGATATCGGAGTAGGCTGAATAAGCTCCGTTGTAACCTTGTGGTGCTTTGGCGATGACCTTGTTGAAATACCAGGTTTTCCCTTTGTCTTTGGAAAGGCGTAAGGTAAGGTTGTCTCTATTTTTTTGGTGAGCTGCATTACAGAAAGCCAATATATATTTGTTGCCTTTTTTCCAAGATAGCGTGCTACCTTGGTTGACCGGATCAGGGAGGTTACGATCATAATATGTGGTATCCCAAGTTACGCCACCGTCGCTGGAATAGCTTACAATACGATTACGTACATTCCCTTGTTGGTTGCGAGTGTTCATGTACAATTCTGTATCCGAGATTTGTGCAGCCATTGTTTCGTTACCACCTTCAAATGTAATTTTGTCTGCTAATTGAAACGTTTTACCGTGATCGTCTGAGTAATAAGCATGTGCAAAATAGTCTTTACCCTTCTCTTTGGGATCTCCGGCGGAATGGTTTGCTGGAATGTACAGGCGTCCTTTATATTTCCCGGAATCAAATTGCAGTGCATGTCCAGGCGTGTTGGCATAAGCGCGCCAATCTTCTTGGAAGTTATAGACCGGATTAGCAGACTGCTGGTTTGGACGGTGTGCCTGTGTGGTGATATTGACCGGCTCCGACCATGTTTTGGCACCGTCTGTCGATGTGATATACCACAGTTCGCGGAGGCCTTTACCCGCACGAACCTCATGCTCATGGTTATTCCCGGTATTATAGAACAAGAAAATACGTCCGTTTGGATACTGTGGATCAAATAAATCCACTACGGGAGCGGCATTTCCGGCTTGTAGCTTGTCGTAATCTGCCGCTACCTGCAATGTTCCCCATGTCTTGCCGCCATCATGACTGATTTTGTATACGATGTCCACATTTCCATAATCTCCTGCATGATCTACACGTCCTTCGGCGAAAGCAATCAATTCACCTGTTTTGTTTTTAATAATAGCAGGAATACGATAGCTGGCATAACCGTCATCGCCCGACTTGAAAACGGTGACCTCTTGTGCATGCAATAGCAGTGAAAAGGTTACGGAGCAAAAAGTTAACAATAGCTTTCTCATGTTGTTATATTTATCGTTTTTTAATTTTCATCTACATTATAAGGTATAAAGGTAAACATCCACTTGACGGGATTTTGCCAATCCGCACCTTTAAACGATGCGACAGGCAATTTAATCAAAACATTGTTCCATCCTTTTTTTAGGGTAATCATAGTCGGTTCGCGGAATGAATATCCCTCATCGATTAGGGGGATTTCCAGTTCCCCTTTTTGTCCTGCCTGTTTCCATATTGGCGGTTCTATGAGGGTACCGTTTACCCAGAGCTTACTTTGCCGCTTGTCCCAGGTTCCTGATGCGGGCGAGTCACTGGCGTAAGAACGCGAAAGATTATCAAACCCAATCCAAAAAGGTTTTGATCCCGTTTCGTCACTCCAGATTTTTGTTCGGGCATACCAGGTTGTATTAGGTTCGGGATTATCGATCACTCCTGGTATAATATCTGCCCACCAATGTCTTAAAATTACTGTACCGCCCACTACCGTTTTAACAGGTTCTAACGTGTCGGAAAAAGGATCGGTCTCTATAGCGAAAGATTGCGATAGCGCTCCGTTATTGTCGAATGGTCCGATCAATTCCCATTGCATGTCTGTTTGCCTGGCATATGGAAACGGTTTATCCGAGAGGAAGCGCTGCCGATGATCGAGTAGTCTTTCTTCAAATTCCCTAAAAGAAGTATAACCTTCGGTATCTACCGCTGGGATATTTGCAACCCATCCCGATTTGCCTCCACCTTGCCAAATCCGTTCCGCAAAGGTCAATAATGAAGGATAAATGGCATTTTGATAAAACATATCTTTAGGAGCAGCGACAGCGCGGTCTGGCCAAGAACATAATATTGCTCCCTTCAGATTACGATGTCCCGCATCCTGTTCACCGATCCGGCGGAAGAAAAGTGTCGTTACCGTTTCTAAAGGATCCATGTGATTAATATAGAGATGTTTCGAGTCGATGTATACCATCTCTCCTTGCACTGGCACCGCTTCGGGTCCACCCATCCAAAGTTGGCGGATGGTCTGCGACATCAAGTTACTACCGGGATCCCAGCCCACTGTCTTGTAGCCTAGCTCTTCCACAAATCGTGTGATTTCCGGCATAAAGTTTTTATTCGTGATTTTGACCTCATCGCCTCCAATATGTAAATAAGGAAGTCCGGGGTAGGTTGTTGCAAACTCTTCCAATAGCTCTTTAATATGTATGATGCCGTTGTCCGATTGCATGTCAACACTGAAATAACGCTTGAAAGCAGCACTATGGCCCGGCATGTCAATTTCCGGCAACAATAAGATATGGTGGTCAGCACAATATGCTATCAACTCGCGGAATTCCGCTTCTGTATAAAAATCACCTGCCCATCGGGTCATGTATTTAGCGTTGGTCAGTCCGGGGTATTTCTTACTGGATAAACGCCAGGCAATATCCTCGGTAAAATGAAAGTGCAACACATTCAGCTTATATCGTGCCATTACGTCAATCTGTTCTTTCAGCATAGACAACGGCTGATAATTACGGCCTACATCCACTAAGAATCCCCGCCAGGAAAACGCCGGCTTATCCCGTATTTCATATACCGCGAGCTTACGGTTTTGCAACGTAAACTGTCTCAAGGTCTGCAGCCCATAAAATATTCCTGCAGGTGAAGGCGCAGTAATTTTTACGCCCTCTTTGTGGACTTGGAGATGATACGACTCGTGCGATTGATCGGCCGTAGTGTCTTGAGCGAGTACCAATTTTACAGCCGGCACGTTCTCCACTGCTTGATCGCGAATAGTGATAGCCCATCCTTCGAAAATCGTCTGGGCAAGCTGATGTTCCTTTGTCAGTGAAGCGGAAGATTCTTCGATCCGGATACCCGCTGTTAAATCTAAGAAACCCAATCCCCGCTCGATATGAATCGGTTGGGGGATGAGTTTATCTTGTGCAAATGTGGTAGTCCCGCTTAAGATGATGAAGCACGAGAAGATAAAAACTATATATCTCATGTTGCCTGATTGATAAAATTTTCTAAAATCGACCAACAATACCATTCCTGACGCGGTAGGTGAAAAGGACCTTTAAAGAGGTTGCCTTTAGCCGTCTGTGAAATCCTTCCGTCGCGGTGCAGGTAGCCAAACCACTCTCCGTGCTCCTTATCGTGAAAATGGGAATACGCGTAGTTATGAATCTGCTCATGCATATTGGCGTACTTTTCGTTTCCGGTCACGAGATACGCTAATAAAGTGGCGATAATGGTTTCGTTCTGTGGCCACCAAAACTTCATGTCTTGCCAGTACTCTTGTACCGGCTTATCATACACATCACGGAAATACAGGATACCACCGTACTCCTTATCCCAGCCCCGTTCCCACATATAATCTAACATTCGACAGCCCAAATCAATCAGTTTAGGGTTGTTATTGCGGTAACGTGCTTCGTGTAAAATAAACCAGGCGCCCTCGATAGCGTGGCCCGGATTGAGCGTCCTCCCGTCGATATGGTCGATAATGCTCCCGTCAGGCGCAACCTGCTCCATAACACAGCGGATATCGTCTTTTACAAAATATGTTTCTATTTCTGTTATCCAACTCGCTATTGCCCCATCACAACGGGGGTCTCCTATGGTATCGCGCAGTTGCTGTGCGGTATTGATCATAATCATAGGCACGCCGATGCCCTTTGCTGGTCTTGTCGGTTCAAACTTCGGTTCGATTCGGCGTTCACCCTGTGCATATTCCAGACAGATTCCGAACATTTTACGCGCAAAATCTGCTGCCTCAGGGTCACCAGATGCTTTTGCATAGGCTGCAGCAGCTATGACGGCGAATGTTTCGGAAAAGAAATAACGACGCATCCGAATAGGATCGCCAGTACGGTCCACGTGAAAATACATTTTGCCTTCGGTATCAAAACACTTCTCCCGTAAGAACGTGTAGCCGAGTCTGGCCCCCTCTAACCATTCTTTCCGAGACTCTACCGTGTTGTATAAGGTTGACAAAAGCCAACAGGCTCTACCTTGTATCCAAACCGCTTTATCCGTATCGATTAAGCTGCCATCAGCATCTCGCATCAATAAGTAGCCGCCGTATTCAGGATCGTATGATCTCGGAAACCAAAACGGAACAGTATCTTCTAGTAGTTGTTTTTTATAAAAATCGCGAAGCGATAAGAGATGTTCGTTGTTCATTTTGTGTTTTATTGTGAGGGTTTTATTTATTTTGTTCGTCGATATAATCGATTGTCTTCGGACGAAGCGTTAACAACTGTAGGATTAAGGCCGCAGCAACGATGAGTGCGAGCATGGCGAATCCCCCGCCAAAAAGACCCTCATCTTTAAATTTACCCAAAACCTGTGTCACGGCTGCCCCTGCAAATACCCCCATCATATTCATGAATCCGTAGGCCGTAGCTCGAAGCCGTGGCGGTACAAACTGGCATAAAATCGGCATATTGTTGGCGTCGAATATCCCAAAGCCTAAACCGAAAAGTACGGCCGCTCCCACGATCGCGATAAAGGTATCTCCCATGCCCAGCAAAATAAGCGACGGAATGGTAAACCCAAGACCGATAGCACTCGTAAATACCCGTCCGCGGATATTCTTCTGCACCCAGCGGTCACTCCATAAACCGCCAACAATAACGCCTACGAAGGACGAGGCAGCGATCGTGATGGTGGAGAGTGGTCCCGCCTGTGCCATGGGAATACCTAAATTATCCGCAAAAAGTGTCGGTAGCCAGTTCTTTGTCGCCCAACCTGGTAAGCTAGGTGCTGCGAAATAAAACAAGATGACCCAAAATGCCGTCATCGAAAATAAAGTGGAAAGACTTTTTAGAAAGGAAAGCTTGATCGGAACAGTTGTGCCGGTCACCATATCGGACTTTTTCTCGTGAAGGAGCACACTCAAGATGACGGCATAGATGATGCCCACAATGCCAAACCAGTGAAAAGCACTGTGCCAACCATAACTGGCAGCTACGGTAGCACCGAATCCACCCAGTGCTTGCCCCATATATAGCCCTGTCATGTGGATACCAATAGCCAAGGATCGTGTGCGCCCGGTATGATAGTCGGCAATGAGAGCAAGACCCGCAGGGATGTATAAGGCCTCACTGACACCCATGATCGCCCGTAAAACGAGCAATTGATTATAGTTCGTGGCCATCCCCATGCCATAGGTCACGGCCGACCATACAAATAAGCTAATGACAATAAGCCATTTTCGGTTCACGCGGTCAGCAATTACGCCCGCTACCGGACTCATAAAACCGTAGATGTATAGAAAGATGGCCATCAATACACCAAAAGCTTCCGCCTTTTGCAATTCGACAATGTCGATTTGCATGGAGTCGCGCATGGTCGAAAGCATCTGACGGTCCAGGTAATTGAGTAATGCTACTACCCATAGCAATCCGACAACTACCCAAGGATAAAGTTTGTTGTTTTTCATAAAGCTCCGTTTTTATCCGCTTGCCCTACTAAGATCTGATCGGTTCTCACACCGGCTCGAATCTCCCCACTGGGGATAATAATATGTTGCTGATACCACAGGGCGGTGGTAGTTACCGGACTTTTGCCGACGATATCATCCCGTTTTTTCCATTGTTTGCGCTTCACATTAAACGACCAAGTATGGGGTAAAAAGCCCGGATGCTCGCGTTGCAACATCGCTTTCTCTTCGATTAATGCGTTTCGCAATGAGTCATCTGTCGTTTGGTTAATCCGTGCAATTAAAGCCTCTACCCGATGAAAGGTTTCGGCGTGATCACCACCGAACAATAAAATATGACCGTTATCATCCCAGACACCTGTTCCCGCCGCAACCGGCTCCGGGAGCTCCGCAATTTTATTGATTGACACGGTGTGTAGGTTAACCTCAAATAGCTGATCGTAGATGGTGCTCAAGCTGTCGACATTGCGCATCCTGCCCCCGGCGATATAAAGTTTATTTTTTTGATCCGAAACGACAACAGCGTTAGATACAGGGTGTGCTAGGGTGAGTACTTCTTCCCATACACCGTTTTCAGCAGATAAATCCAGGCCATATATCTTGTCTGATACCAGCTGCTGATTTTCGCCGCCCACAAAATAGAGCTTGCCAGAAGCAAATACTAAACTGCCGTTGGTTAAGGCAACCGGTAAATCAGGGAGTGGCTCTTCATGGAGCGTATCCGCTTCTAGGTAAAATTTTTTCCCGGATCGAACCGCACCGTTTTGGTTTTCGCCTCCCGCTACATAGAGTGCTGACCCCACTGAACAATTGCCCGGATAAGCGACGGCTTCCTTTAGTTCAGATTCGCCTAAAAATGTTAATACTCCATCCTCCAGTTGATAAATATATGCTTGTGCCGCATAGCGTTTGGTACCGCCATCCCAAGGCATCTTCTCGGGAAAATTTGCGCCACCAGCTATCAATAATCTGTCACCAATCATTCCGGTTATTGGGCCTGCCAGACCTAAATGCGCGGATCCATCGACGTTAGTCGGTAGCTTTGTTTGGTTATCCCAACGGATCGTCTTTGATTTCTCATCTGAAGAACAGGATCCCAAAACGACGGTCAGCAAGAGGATGGAGGTTTTTAGTTTCATGCTTGCTTTGATTTAAAAGATTCAAACCCTATGGCAGCCACGTCTGTCTTAAACGCTTCAAATTGCTTCGCGTTCATATTTTTGACGGGCAAGCGGAAGGTGCCGCAATCCAAATCTACCAATTTCATGTAAGCTTTACCTGTTGCAATTCCACCATATTTTCCTAACAAGGTAATCATGTCAATGGATTTTTGCTGCAAGGCATTAGCCGCCTGGAAGTCGCCGCGTTCGAAGGCCGCGATCAATTCGTGATATATGGGAGCCGCATAATTGTATGTACTGCCTACGGCACCTTTGGACCCTAATACTAATGCGGATAACATGTTTTCATCCCGACCCCATAGCATATCATACTTCCGGTTGTTAAAATTCATACAGGATAAAAAGTCCATGAAATCTTCATGGGTATATTTGATGCCAGTAAAGGTCGGTACCAAGTTGTCGACTTCTTTTAAGAGATCGATCATAGCATAATTTCCGCCCGTCAGTACGGGGATATGATAGTAGTAAAACGCCGTGTTTGGAGCCGCTGCTGCAACTTCTGCGCAGCATTGAGCTAGCTGTTGTGCCGTAGCAGGTTTAAAGTAAAAAGGAGAAGTAAATGAAATGACGTCAACCGCTGCTTTCTCGGCTAACGTAGCTAATTGTTTGCATTCCTTAATATTTGTTCCGCCTAAAAACATCATGAGACTAAAATCGGTGTCGTCTTTTGTTAACGTGGCCCACTTTTCCATGACGGCGACTTTCTCATCAAAAGTAAGCGATACCCCTTCGCCTGTCGATCCGCAGATAAATGCTCCGGTTACGTTGTTTGCTTTAAGTAACGCATAGTACGACGGGATCAGATCAAGATTTAGCTCCCCATTACCGTGGAAAGGTGTAAAGGGAGCGGCAATAAGGCCTTCAATACGTTTCATATCTTGTTGAATTTGTTTGTTTTATTTAAAAAATGTAAGAAAACCGAACCAGCTTGTTTGCCAAGATCGGTTTTCCCGTTATTTAGGGTTTAGTGGTTTCATATCCCGGTGTCTGATCAACCAATGGGTCATTTGTCCACACATCCCGACCAATTGGCCATAAAATCTTGTAAGCTTCTGTACTTTGGTTAAGGACGCCATACGGATGACTGGAAGAACGGAAAACCAGTGGTGTAGTACCATATTTCATTCGACGGATATCGTACCAACGTTTTCCTTCCCAAACGAATTCTTTCATTCGTTCTTCGAAAATAGCCATTTCGTTAGCATCCCGGCTACCATTTACAAAAGGCATTGGATCGTTTCCGTTAAACGCTCTATTTCTAATCTGCTGGATGAAATTTTGTGGGTTGGCACCTTCCGCATTGGCAATTTCGGCCAGCATTAATAAACGATCCGCTTCCCGGTATACGGGCCAATCATCGGTATAGTTACGAATGTTGTTGTTAATAGTGCCTAAGAATTTATTAAGGACGATATTGCGGGTCGTAACACGTTGAGGTGTTACGCTGCGGTCCAAGGCATAAAAATCGTAAAAAGTTGCATCGCGCCGTTGATCACCCGCTTCATATGATTGGAATAATTCATATTTGTAAGCATAGCGTTGTATCGTTTGAGAACTCGTCTGTTGCAGCGTCAATGGGTCTAAGAGAACTGGTGCGTTAACATCGACCGTATCTTTGTAATAAAGACCACTAAAAGAAGGTAAGTCATATAGGAATAATGACGATGATGACGCCTCCGCTTCATTAAATGCAAAAGGTAAGGTAAAAATGATCTCCTCGTTGCGTTTCGTTTTGATAACGTTTGCAAAATCCGATAGGAGATTATAGCCGGTAATGGCATTTAGAGCAGCCTTCGCTTCTGTAAGATCAGCCGTGGTACCGTATACCTTTGCTGACCATAAATAAACCTCACCTTTTAGCATACGCGTGGCATTCAGACTCCAATAGGCTTTATTGGCTCCTTGTTCAGACCCGAAATGTTCCAGCGATTTGGTGATGTCGGTCTTCACAGCAGTTAACACTTCCGCTTCGGAGGAACGTGCTAAGCGTAGGGCAACCTGATCAGGCTGGCTATTCAATACATCTGCTGAAAGACGTAATGGTACGCTACCATAGGTACGCAACAAATGGAAGTAATAGAAAGCCCTTAACCCGTATGCTTGACCAAGGAGGGTATTCTTTTTAGTTTCGGGTAGGAAAGAAATACTGTTTACCCGTTCGATGAAGAGATTGATTTGAAGAATAGAATTCATAAAACCAGCCCAAGCCGACAAGCCGGGGGATACCTCGGTCATATTATGCTCTATTAAGGTCAGTTCATTTAATGAAACAGGAAATTTTGCGACGTTTGTCAAGCCACCACCACGCATTTCCCCTAAGCGGAAAAATTGAAACTGCTGCCCGCGTAATTGAGAGTGAATGCCCGTCATGAAATTATCTACTTGCGCTTCATTTTGCCAGTAGTTCCCGTCTGCGAAGTAATCCTCGGGAACAAGATCTAAATGGCTATTACAGGCGGTCATTCCCAATAAAGAAAAGATGACGGCCAATATTTTTATATGCTTTTTCATTGCTTTAATATCAATTAAATTTAGAATGTAATCTTTCCGCCGAAAATCAACATCGTCGGAATAGTATAAGCACTGTTTTGAAAACCTGTACGTTCAGGAAGTGAATTCAATTTATTCGAAATATATCCTAAGTTTTGCCCTGTAGCGGTTAGTGTCAGTCCGGCAATTTTCGCCCGACTAATCCATTCTTTCGGTACAGAATAACTCAATGATACTTCTCGGAACGCCAAATAATTTGAGTTTACATAAAACAGATTGCTCGGACGATCGAAGTTCTTCATGTTTAACTGATCCGCCCATACGTAGCGCGGATATTTCGCATTTGGGTTGTCGGGTGTCCATGTGTCTTTGACAATATCTCCGGCATTGAACTCACCCTGCATATAACCGAGCGACCAAACGTGCTGACGGTCCATTTGAATATGGCCTAGGGCGAAATCAAGTCTGGTGAACAAAGAGAAACCTTTGTAACCGAATGTGGTGTTAAAGCCTCCCGTCCATCTCGGCAGGGTGTTTCCCAGTTTGACACGGTCGTCTTGATTGATGACGCCATCTCCGTTGATATCGTCCCACATCGCATCGCCCAGTTGTGTTGGTAAATAACCTGTCAAGCCCTGTTCATCGATGACCCGCTGGCTGGCGACACGTCGACCTGCGGCACCTCCAATACTGTATGCCTCTCCGGCGGCTTCATCCCGAACATTGTAGTTCGCCAGGTCTTCTTCGTTTCGGATGATGCCTGTCATCCGGAAACCGTAGATCTCACCCCATTCCATGCCTTCCTGGAGTCCTTCTACCCATACCAATGATCCGCTCGCAGGGTCGTATACTTGTGTTCCTCCCTGTCTGTTCCGTTCGTTGCCATTAAAAGGTAATTTCAAGATTTTGTTACGCACATAAGCGGCGTTGGCATTTACCGACCAAGTGAAATTGTCGTTTTGTAAGATGCGGTAGCCAGCTTCGAATTCTATGCCCCGGTTACGCATGTTACCATTGTTTGTGCGAATGGATGCGATGCCTGCCGAACTAGGGAGGGCAATGTAAGCAAGCTTATCGGAGGTGATTCTGTTGTAATAGGCCACAGAAAGATTGAGTCTATTATTTAATAAACCAATGTCGGCACCCACTTCCGTTGTATTGGTTTTTTCCCAAGTCAACTCAGGTAAAGTGGGATCTGAAAACAGGAAACCGCGAGTTTGGTCATACGCCCCTGTTACCCCGTAGCTGCCCTGCACTTGATAGATGCCTATGGGGTCATTTGTTCCTATACCGATATTACCGTTTTTACCCCAGCTGGCACGAAGTTTCAGAAAGTTTAGCCATGGAGCACTGTCTCGGACAAAATCCTCTTGTGTTGCTACCCATCCGATAGAAGCTGCAGGGAAAAAGCCCCATCTGTTATCTCTGTGTAATCGGGATATACCGTCTTGACGGAAGGTAAACGAAGCAAGATACTTGTCGTCGAAATCATAGTTTATACGTGCAAATTGCGAAATGATTCGATCATTGGAGTGTGAAGAGGATGCACCCCGTGTAGGATTGTCTGACGTATTGGTGGTGAGACCCAACGCCATGAAATCATCTGTAGGAGCTAAGGCTCCCGATGCTCCCAAAGAGCGATAATAGGCATCATAAAACTCGGCACCGGCCAAGGCACTGACATTATGCTGATCAAAGGACTTATCATAGTTCAAAACCGCGTTGTAAGTTTGACCTATACGGCGCCAAAAGCTGGCAGAACTGTTTCGTTGTCTGTTCCATCCGGCATCTGGATTGGTTGTACTCAAAAAACCCGTTCTGAAATCTTTGTCGAACGATTCATGGTATTCCTCCTCATAATATAAAATACCTTTCAGACGGAGTGTCAATTCGGGTAGGAAATTAACAACTAGTCCTTGGTTTAATGTAAATTTATCATTTTGCGAACGGCGTATATACTTGTCAATGTTGACCAAAGGATTTCCGTCGCTGGCGTCTCTACCTAAGATCCAATCGCCGGTGATTGGACTTCTGCTACGCAGGGTAGGAGGAGCGGATAGCATCCGGCCCCAGTAATTCGCTTCGCCATTAGTCAAAGATTGATCCCGCCAGTTGGCACGGGTCCAGTTCACACGGGATTCGGAAGTAATCCAATCTTTGAGTTTGTAATCGGCGTTTGCCGCGAAATTATAACGACGATAAAAGGTATTTAAGGACAAGCCCTGCTCATCATAGATACCGACGTTGCTATAATACGAGGCTTTGTCATTTCCACCAGAAAACGAGAGATTATAATCTTGCGACGGGGCTGGTGTCCGGAATGCTAGATTGCCATAGTTGAAGTCTTCGTATATCAAATCGTAGTATTCACCATTGGGATCATAGTGACCGGCTGCATTGGTAGGAACGGCATCTCTCATGGTTCTCCACCCTTGATCCAATAGAAATCGGTTCTGATCGGTTAGACGCATTAAGCTCCATCGGCCTTCGTTAACGTAGTTACCATCCAGTGGTGTTGTACCATCGGCGGCGAAGTAAGCATTACCCGTCCCCCGAGGACCGGGAGCTCCCAAGGTATTGTTCGCTAAGGTTCCTATCTTAATCGCTTCAACAGCTCCCAAACGACTCCATTTGATATAGTCCTCGGAACTTAGATAGTCGTATGGCACGTTCAGGTAATTAATACCTCTATTTACCTTAAAATCGAGGGACGAACTACCGCTTTTTCCACTCTTGGTCGTTATGATAATTACGCCGTTACTTGCCCGTGCTCCATATATCGCGGTGGCAGCAGCATCTTTCTGTATATCCATCCGTTCAATTTCGTCAGGGTTAATGTCGGAAAGACTGCCGCGAACCTGTCCGTCAACTAAAATTAATGGGCTACCCGAACCGTCGAAGTGAGTTCCCCCACGTAATACTATACTCGGCATAGCACCCGGTCGACCCGAACCTGTTGATACACGGACACCTGGTATCGTTCCTGCTAACGCTTGTGCGGGATTGGCCCGCATACCGGTCTCCAATACTTTGTTGTCCAAGGTGGAAACGGAAGCGGTTATCTTTGTGCGCTTGACAGTACCGTATCCCATGACCACAACTTCCTCGAGAGAAGTATCATCTACTCGTAGGGAAATCTGGAGCGTATTCAAATTGGTTACGGTCATGTTTTGGGGTTGATAGCCCACCGATGTGAAAATCAGTATATCGCCAACTTGTGCACGTATTGAAAAATTACCGTGCTCATCGCTCGATGTAGCGACACCTTGTGTGTTGTTTTTTACACTTGCGCCGTTCAATGGTACGTTGTCTACCCCGACTATCCGTCCTTTTAATAAGGACTGTGCGAAGACATCTCCCTGCAGTAGGCAAAGAAAAAATAGTAAGACGAGGCTTTTTGTGGTTGTTAAATGTGTGCTCCTCATAATTTTTGTTTTTTTAAATTGAGTTATGTTATACATAATCAAAAACAAATGTATGACATAATGTTTTATAAATCAAAATTTTTTTGATATTATTGCGTAAGAAATTATTAAACTAGGGGAAAATAGACATGATTAATGTAGAGGATTCTATAGATAGTTTAGGCGAGATAGATACTTCCAGCCTAGTAGACAAGGTAGAGGCACGTATTATCCATTTCATACAACAGAAGAAACTGAAAGTGGGAGATGTATTACCCAAAGAACTTGATCTTGCGGAAAGTTTTGGAGTCAGCCGTACAGTAATACGAGAAGCTTTATTGCGTCTAAAGACGATCGGACTGATTGAATCAAAGAAACATAAAGGGGCGGTATTGAAAAATCCAGATGTATTAGGATCGTTACGAAAGGTGTTCCATCCCTCCATTCTCGATAGTGAGACACTTAAAGATATATTTGAAATGCGGTTGGCGCTGGAGGTGGGGATGGCGGACTTCATTGTCAGTAAGATTACCGAAGAAGATATTAAAGAATTGGAAGAGATTGCGGAAACCGTGGTTTCCGGTGATACGGCTTATCCTTGGCAAATCGAAGATGAGATTAAGTTTCATGGAAAGCTATATAAAATATCTGGGAATAAAATTCTGATGGAGTTACAGGAAATGTTATTCCCCATTTTTCAATATGTACACCAAAGCGGTTTGTTGGAAAGACCCATTGTGGCGGGCGAATTTGTTTCCCATAAGGAGTTGGTGCAGGTATTGAAGCAAAGAGATGCAGAAGCCTACCGCAAAGCTATCCGGCAGCATCTTAATAATCATTTTGCACGCATCCTTGATGTGGTATAGAGTTTTACAATAGAAGACATGACACAAAAACGATTTATAGCTCGCTTCTGTAGCTTGATACTATTTTCGACTATAAGCTTCTCGCAGGGCTACGCCCGACAAACTTGGAAATGGATAGATGTTCTAGTAGAGGGACATATCAACGGTCGCCTAGACCGGGAAGGGATATCTTCCTATCAACGTCTGCCTCAGGCAATGAAGGAAGAGGTTAGAGATCCCGTGTGGTACTTGAGTACGAACAGTGCCGGTCTTAGGATCAGTTTTAAAACTGAAGCTAACCGGATCCAGGTGCGCTACACCGTGAAACATGCTTTAGATATGCCACATATGCCAGCTACCGGTGTGAGTGGTGTAGATTTATATGCCTACGATTCCGATAAAAATGAATGGCATTGGGCATCGGGGCGTTATGATTTCAAAGATACGATCACCTACCTGTTTGACGCGATGGAGACCAGCGCCGACCGAATCTATCAGTTGTACTTACCCTTGTATAATACAGTCTCTTGGATGGAAATCGGCATTCCTGATTCGCTGTCGGTAGATTTTATTACAGAAACAGAACCTCCAGTTATAGTATATGGAACCTCGATCGCACAGGGCGCATGTGCATCTCGACCCGGTCTGGGTTGGACTAACATCCTGCAAAGGGCTATCTGCAGTCCGGTGTTGAATCTGGGCTTTTCGGGCAATGGTCGGTTAGAAGCCCCGCTTTTAGAACTTATCGGAGCAACTCCAGCGAAAGCTATTATTTTGGATTGTTTACCTAATCTCACCATATCGCCCGATTGGAGCGAACAACAATTGGACTCCTTAATCTACCATGCAGTCATAACACTTCGGGAGAAACAACAGACAACACCGATTATTCTTACAGAACATTCTTCTGGATTTGATGCGCATATACTAAATACCGACAAAAATCAACAATTCCAGCAGACGACCGAGGTTTTGAGGGTTGCGCTGGACAGACTAAAACAAGAAGGGATAGTAAATCTATATCTTTTAACGAATAAAGAAATCGGTTTGGATATTGATTCGACAGTAGATTATGTTCATCCTAATGATGCCGGTATGTTAAAAATCGCTGAGGCGTATAAAAAACTTTTGAAAAGCCTCTTTTAACAGTTATACATCCAAGGACAAGTGCTTCTCTTTATTGATAAGTTGTGCGATACTTGTGTCATTAAGAATCTGCAGCATCGCATTCCGAACCTCAATAAAGGTATCGCGAATACCACAAGCATGTTCTTCTACACATTCCTCGCAAGAACGATAAAAATTAAGACTCACGCAAGGTAGTAAGGCGATAGGGCCGTCGATTAATCGCATTACCTGAGAAAGGTAGATGTCTTCTGGCGCTTTGTTCAAGCTGTAACCCCCACCGGCGCCTTTTTTAGAATACAATATGCCAGCGTTACGCATTTCTAAAAGAATTTGTTCCAAGAACTTTTTAGGAATACGTTCCTCTTCTGCAATCCTTACAATTTGCATAGGTTCTTTTCCGTAGTTACGTCCCAGCACCATGAGCGCCTTGATGGCGTATTTTGTTTTCTTAGAAAGCATGCGTTCCCTTTTTATGGATCAATCAATAGTAGGGCAAAGATACGGAAAAATAATTTGCCCTTGACTTATTGTCCTAATACCTCCACTATTGGCCTTCCGATGTTACCATTCGGTTCCATAATATGTAGCAATGAAGCCAGTGTTGGAGCTATATCTACCACATGTACTTCTTTATTGCTTACGCCTTGCGATATGCCCCAGCCCATGAATACGAGTGGTATGTGTGAATCATATGGCGACCACACACCATGAGTTGTTCCCGGGCTACGCGGTGTGCCAGCATACCATTGGGGATCTGCAATAATCTGGATAGCACCACTATGCCTACGATTATAGCCATTGATAATTTTCTCCCGGAGTGGGGCGGGAATGAACATATTCTGGTTCCCTTCCATATCAATGACATACGTAATACCCTCTTCCTTGTTAAGCGAATTGATAATCGTTTCCTTGACATCTTTAAGGTTGAGTTGAAGGGAATCTATGAGTGTGTAATTGAGATGCACTTGGTAATTCATCAAACTCCTTACTATTTTGTCACTGCCAAATTTTTCTTGAAGTTCGCTATTCAGGCTACGTTGGATTTGCCGTGTAAATAAATAGCCTCCATTCCCTTGTTGGTCTGTGTAATACATGGGGTTATAAGACGCTGCATGATCTGCGGTAAGAAAAAAGGTATAGTTACCTTTGCCTATATATTTATCTAGATACGCCAAAAAATCTGCAATATCCTGGTCAAGGCGAAGATAGGTATCCTCTATTTCTACAGCCGATAACGAGTAACGGTGTCCAACATAGTCCGTTGCAGATAAACTCACGCACAAAAAGTCTGTATCCTCTGTTGGATTGTTACCCAATTGCTCCTGTTCGATAGCTGCTTTGGCAAAGTCGAGTGTCAATGTATTTCCCTGGGGTGTTGTCTTGATGAGCTCGTAACCTATATCTTTCATCAATTCAGAAGTTTTTCTGGGAAATGTAGGAGCCTCTTCACCAGGCCATTTGCCTTCATAAGGGGTGTCATCAGCTGTGCTGTTGGTATACGTTTCGATAGGGTATAATGTATTCCAGTCTTGCTTTAAATATTTATCTGCCAGTTTCCGTTTGTTAAAGTCCTCTACCCAATGGGGCAAATTTTCCATATAGAATGTACTTGAGATCCAATTTCCGGATTTTCCTTCCAACCAATAAGCCGCGTCTGCAAAGTGACCGGCGGGGAGGATACCACCACGATCTTTCATGGAGATACCGATAACTTTAGACCGAAAGTTGGTCGCCAGTTTCAATTGATCGGTAACGGTGGATGCCAGTAGGTTGCGAGGCGATTGTTGCCCTTCTTTTTCTTGCGTCCCTACTCCTTGGACGTTATCATCTTGTGTGCAATACATGGGTTGTCCGGTTGCCTGTATAATCCAATCATTCCCTGCGATGCCGTGGATGGATGGAACAGAGCCCGTATAAACCGAGCTGTGTCCTATTGCAGTAAAAGTCGGAATATAGTTGAGAAGGGTGTTCTCACAAGAAAAACCTTCCTTTAGCATACGCTTGAACCCATCATCGCCATACCTGTCTGCAAATCTATAGATATAGTCCCATCGCATCTGGTCTACCATTAATCCAACAACCAACTTTGGGCGTGCCGGTTGTGCATGTCCTTGAAGCGCTATAGTTACAGTCAGAAGACTTGTAAAGAAAAATTTCCACATAATAACTTAGTTTACTTAGAAAGAGTAGATAAAGGTAGATGATTTTTTAGATACTTCCCAGTATAAGATTCGTTACATAAGACAAAAGAGTTGTTACTTTTAGATATTTATAAAATACAAAAAGGAGAAATAGGGTAGTTTTTGGTTTACATGGAGCAAAGAGTTTTATCTAATTGCCCTTATCATTGTACCGACGAGTATGTTTTGAAAAAGCTTCTATGGGAAGCGGAATCAAAGAATATGTAACTTTATAAATTATACTAAATCATGGTAAAAACAACTATAGCATTTATCTGTATCTTAATTGCAGTAGCCACAGTTGGATATTCACAAACCTGGAAACCAGTCGAGAATAGAATAATGACTCCCTGGGCGGAAAAGGTAAATCCACAGTGTCCTCATCCCGAATATCCCAGACCGCAGTTGGAACGGAATGGGAATTGGCAGAATCTCAATGGACTTTGGAAGTATAAAATCACAAACAAAAAGAATGAAAGTATCCCAGATTCTTGGGACGGTGAGATTTTGGTCCCGTTTGCAATAGAATCGGCTCTTTCAGGTGTTGGTAAACGTATTAGTAAAGAAGAGGCACTTTGGTACCGAAATGAAATAATAATTAACAAGAGTTTACGGAAAGAGAAAACGATTTTACATTTTGGCGCGGTAGATTGGCAGTGTGATGTTTATGTCAATGGGAAACACACCGGTAGGCATGAAGGGGGCTTTGATCCGTTCAGTATGGATATTACCCCCCATTTAAAAAAAGGCAATAAACAGGAGATTGCCATTCGGGTATGGGATCCCACAAGCGATGGACCTCAGCCAAGAGGAAAGCAAGTCAATAATCCCCATGGTATTTGGTATACGCCTGTTTCCGGAATATGGCAGACCGTATGGTTGGAAAATGTTCCCGAAACATATATTGTAAGCACAAGGCAAACGCCAGATGTTGATCGTGCAGAACTGAAATTCTCTGCCACTATAATAGCAGCACAATCCGGAGATGAGCTTGTAGTAGAAGCGTATGACGGTAATAAAAAAATAGTGAAAAAAAAGGGTTTGATTGGAGAAGAGTTGAACTTAAGTGTTCCTAACG
The DNA here is from genome assembly GCF_014692525.1 of Sphingobacterium chuzhouense. Taxonomy (GTDB): domain Bacteria; phylum Bacteroidota; class Bacteroidia; order Sphingobacteriales; family Sphingobacteriaceae; genus Sphingobacterium; species Sphingobacterium chuzhouense. Next base: position 1,276,281 of record NZ_JACNYL010000001.1, on the reverse strand, counting down.
CTGAGCTGTGGACACCGGACAATCCCAAATTATACGACCTCAAAGTTAAAATTTTACGTAAAGGAAAAATCATCGATCAAGCAAAAAGCTATTTTGCTATGCGTAAAATAACGAAGAAACGGGACGCACAAGGTATACAACGCATGTACCTCAATGACGAGTTCGTATTTCATTATGGCACGTTGGATCAAGGATGGTGGCCAGACGGGTTACACACCGCCCCTTCTGACGAAGCATTGAAGTTTGACATTCTTAAAACCAAGGAGATGGGTTTTAACATGATCCGTAAACACATCAAGGTAGAACCTGCCCGATGGTATAGGCACTGTGATAGTATAGGCATATTGGTTTGGCAGGATATGCCTAGTGGAGATGACTTTGAAGGTAATATTTGGAATAAAGATCCGGGAAAAATAAGCCATGGAAAGCAGGAAAAAAATCGTACTCCTGAATCTGAGGCCATTTTTAGAAGAGAATGGAAAAATATCATGGATGCGCTCCACAATTTTCCAAGTATTGTGATTTGGGTGCCGTTCAATGAGGCGTGGGGACAGTTCAAGACACAAGAAATTGTAGATTGGACTATACAATACGATCCATCTCGGTTGGTCAATGGTGCAAGTGGTGGGAACTTCAATGCACCAGGTCATATACTGGATATTCATAATTATCCAGATGCTGCTATGCCTAATCCACAATTTTTTGGGAAAGATTATGTCTTGGTCTTGGGTGAATATGGCGGATTGGGATTGCCTATAGAAGGACATACTTGGCAAGAAAAAGACAATTGGGGTTATCAGTCTTTCAAAGATAAGAACGAGTTGAGAGAACGATATATGGAATTAGTTCGCAACCTGAGTTTGTTAATTCCTAAAGGACTGTCTGCTGGCGTTTACACGCAGACAACCGATGTAGAAATAGAGACCAACGGACTAATGACGTATGATCGAAAAGTAATGAAGATTCCGGAGAAGGAGTTAATGGAGATACATCAAAAATTGTACGATAAAAATCTGATAAAATAACGGATTGACTATTGGCGACGATTTATGCAAAAAGAAGAAATAGGATAGTTTTTGGTTTATATGGAGCAGAAAGCTTGACAAATTAAATCTTATCATTGTATTAGTTAACACACATTTTTTAGGCAGCTTAGAATATTTTATGATAGTAGATGTTCACACCCATGTTTTTCTAGCCGAAACAGATTTCGGTCCTAAATTGAAAGCAGATCTGGAACGTTGTGGTGTCGATCCTCAGGTCTGGGGAAATGTAGCCGAGCGTCATTTGGAAACAACTAAGGTAGCGGATGTAGCCGTTGTATTTGGTTTGCAGGCCGCAGCAACGGACTGGAATATCCCGAATGAGTTCGTTGCAATGCATGTTTCAAGAGCTGCACACCGACTCTTGTTTTTTGCTTCTATCGATCCTGGTAGACCAGGTTTTATGGAAGAATTGGAGAAATGTCATCAACAATGGGGTGCCGTGGGTGTTAAGATGTCTCCCCTGTATCAAAATGTCCATCCTGCGGATCCGAGATGTTATGAAATATACCGTTACTGTGTGAAACATGGTCTGCCTGTTCTTTTTCATGCGGGCACCTCGTTCGTAAGCGGTACACCGTTGGATTATTCCCGTCCAATCCATTTTGATACCGTTGCGATGGACTTTCCGGAGCTACGAATAGTACTCGCTCATCTGGCACATCCTTGGGAGGGGGAGGCGATAGCGCTTATCCGACGGCATCGGCATGTCTATTGTGACCTCTCCGCTTTATACTACAGACCTTGGCAATTTTATAATTCTATGCGTTTATTAGTAGAATATCGCACGCATGAGAAGGTACTTTTTGGTTCTGATTTCCCCTTTACCACTACCGAGGATTCGCTGAAAGGTGTGCGGGAATTGAATAATATTATCGATGGAAGCGGTTTGCCCACCGTTTCAAGCGAGGTAATTGAAGGAATTATACGCCGAGACACATTAAGATGCTTAGGTCTACCTAATCCTAAATCCATACAGCAATGACAATTCAACTTCCTGCAACCATGCACGCACTTCAGTTACAAGGATTAAACCAATTGGTTCAAGTCAGGCTTCCATTGCCGATACCGAAACCCGATGAAGTATTGATTCGGACGATGGCGACGACGATTTGCACTTCAGATCTGCATGACATAGCACAAAATCCATTTGGGACTGTTTTACCGAAGGTATTGGGTCACGAGGGGGCGGGAGTCATTGTGCAATGCGGCGCCGACGTAAAAGACCTTTCTTCGGGCATGCGTGTGGCTACACATCCTGTTGTGCCATGTGGAGAATGTGCAGAATGCCTTCGGGGCTTCGGTCATCTGTGTTTGCGCATGGGACATCTCGGAATTGATCGCCCTGGAACCTTTGCTGAATATTATGTTCAACGAGTTGATCGGGTTCGGGAGTTGCCCGACGAAGTTTCCTTTTCTTTAGGAGCGCTTATGGAACCTGTAGCCAATTGTTTGCAAGCGATATCACGGGCAGGGAACGTCATGGGTAAAGATGTATTGGTCGTGGGTGATGGGCCATTTGGAAATATCATTGCACGTTTAGCTATACGGGCTGGAGCATCACGCGTAATGGTGGCTGGTAAGGAGCCTTTTCGTTTGGGGATGATTCCTGGGGTAGAAATTGTAGATAATCCTGCGTCAGGATCTGTAGATATTGCGATATTGGCAGTAAGTTCTTCTACGGCATTGCAGACTTGTCTGTCTGCTCTTCGAAAACGCGGTCGGGTGGTAATTTTCAGTTTGCTTCAAGATCCAGTATCGATTGATCTTTTTACTTTGCACGTCTCCGAACAGGAAATCGTGGGATGCTGTAACGACGAGGATAAAATGGATGAGGCGCTAACGTGCCTGTCCGATCCAGCGTTACATCTTTCGGATCTCGTCACTCATGAGGTACCTTTTGCGCAATGGGCAGAAGCTTTTCATTTGGCGAAAGACCGACATGATTTGGCGCTTAAAGTAGCACTAATATTTAATAAGACCTAAAATACGAAAAGATACAAACAAACCTGGTGTAACAAGCTCATTTATACCATTGAAATTTACACTCATTAATAATAAAATTAGATGAAGATAACAAACGTAGAAGCTTTTATTCTGGAATCACCTTACGAAAACACCGCTCCTGAAGGAAGCGAAGAGGCAAGAGGAGTCAAACACTGCTTGCTGTTAAAAGTAAGTACCGACGAGGGTATAATAGGTTGGTCGGATATTGAAACCTCTTCGCATGTTGGCGTTGCTGCGGTGAATGCTCCGGCTGAACCCTTTTTTGAGGGATTGCGCACGATTGTGCTTGACGAAGATCCTTTTGATGTCGAGCGTTTGTGGGATAAGATCTATAGGCACTCGATTTATTACGGACGAAGGGGAGTTGCTATGCAGTTGCTGTCAGGGTTTGACATTGCTTGTCATGATATTATTGGTAAAGCAATCGGTAAACCGATTTACAAAATATTAGGTGGTGCCAGGCGTAACCGGGTGAGGGCATATGCATCCACGCTTTTCAGACCAACGCCCGAAGCCATCAGGGACGCTTGTGCTTTTTATCTGGAGCGCGGGTTCACAGCTATCAAATTTGGATGGGGGGTGTTTGGCCAAGATCCCAAATTGGATATCAAGTTGGTGGAAGCCGCAAGAGAGGCGGTGGGACCAGATATTGATTTAATGGTTGACCCCGGATGGATGGTAGATCGCAGCGCACACGATGCTATTGCCCTTTGTAGGGCTTTGGAACCATATAATATCTATTGGTTGGAAGATTTTATGCACCCTGAAAATTATGAAGGTTATGGAAAGACGAAGGCTGCTGGAGTTAAAACCCGTTTGGCAGCAGGGGAACAGGAAGCTACAGGTTGGGGATTTAGACAATTGATACAACAGGGCGGTATTGATGTAGTGCAGCCGGATATTACGCGTTGTGGAGGATTTACCCAAATGCGTAAAATTATGTGGGAAGCGGAGTATGCGGGCGTGGATGTATGTCCACATGCCTGGCTTACGGACTTAAATACAGCAGCTGCTTTACATGTAAACGCAGTATTGCCACGCTCCCTCTTTTTGGAATATAATGTTAGTGATAACCCGATGTTACGGGAAGTGATTGGCAATCCGGTGCAGCTTGAGGGAGACGGTTATATCACTGTGCCGGACGGTCCTGGATTAGGTATTGAGGTGAATGAAGATGCTGTGCGAAAATTTTGTGTAAATCTGTAGCGTATTATGGAAAAGATTCTTGATTTTCAATTATCACACACTGAGGCCGTATTGTGGTGGCTGGGGCAAGCAGGTTACATTATCCGTTCAGCAGATATGACGGTTGTAATCGATCCCTATCTTTCGGATTCTGCAGCTCACGGTGCTCCCGAATTCTCACGTCTCTATCCAGTACCTATCGAACCTAACGCTTTGCGAGCCGATGTATATGTGGTGACCCACGATCACTTGGATCATCTGGATCCCGAAACTATCCGTCCTTATAGATACAAGGATACGACACGGTTTGTTGCTCCTAGGCAAGCAGCGAAGAAATTAATTGAACTTGGGGTGCCGGAAAAACAGGTTGCTATCCTCCATGCGGGTGAGCAATGGAAGTTTCGCTCGGTCGAAATAACGGGAGTCTTTACAATTCCGGGTGGTGCGGATGTCTTGGATACTACAGGCTATACCGTTCGGTTTGCTAACGGTAGAAATGTATACCATACCAGCGATACAGAATATCACCCTCTTGTATTAGCTGCTGCACCGAGACAGCCGGAACTCATGTTGGTTCCCATCAATGGAAAATGGGGAAATCCAAACCCGGAAGAGGCAACACATTTTGTTCAAGCTGTGCAGCCTAAATATGTACATCCTAATCACTATGACATGATGGCGCTGAATAGTGAAAATCCGGAAACCTTCAGATGGTACTGCTCGCAGCAAGGACTAGCTGAGCGCTGTATCCAACCCGAAAGAATGCAGCCGGTTATTTGGGATGCAAATACTATAAAGAAATTATAAATAATATTTTGAACTATAATTATGATTACGGAAAAGAAGCATTTTATGCAAGATCAGGAAAAATTTGATTGGATCAGGGAGAATTTATATGTACCCATTGTTTCCGATGTGTTAGACGTTTTGGGTTATCGGGATTGTGCAATGCATCAACGATTGAGACCCTTGGATCCTAAGAATTGTACCATTGTGGGCAGAGCGAGAACACTACGCTGGATGGAGACTGATTATATCGAAGCTGATGCATATGACCTGGAGATTGAGGCTGTAGATTCTTTGGGAAAAAACGATGTTGTTATCCATTCAACCGATAATGCTTGTACCAATGCTCCTTGGGGAGAGTTGATGAGTACGATCGCTATGCGAAATGGATCAGTAGGTTCTATTTGTGATAGCATGGTACGCGATTGTCTTAAAGTGATTGACATGGGCTATCCTTTATTCTATGTAGGAATCAAACCTGTCGACAGCTTAGGTCGCGGACGCGTAATGGCCTATGACGTACCGGTTAAATGTGGTGGGGTCGTGGTCAAACCGGGAGACCTTATCTTCGCAGATTTTGACGGTGTCGTAGTTGTTCCGCAAAACATAGAGGACAAGGTACTTGACCTTTCATTCGAGAAAGTTTCAAAAGAAAACCAGTCGAGAAGAGACTTGCTGAACGGTGACTCATTGCGAACCGTGTATGACCGATATGGCGTTCTTTAATAGGATAACTAACAATTTTAAGAAATATAAAAATATGAATATACTTTGTGTAGCAGCACATCCTGACGATACCGAATTGCTTTGTGCCGGAACTCTTGCGCGTTACGTGCGAGAAGGCCATCGTGTTACAATCGCCATCTTTACCGATGGTAGTATCGGTGATGCCGTAGTGAAACCGGATATCTTAAGTGCCACCCGTGAAAAAGAGGCTCGGGCAGCAGCTGAAATACTTGGTGCAGATTTAATATGGACAGGGGTAACGGACGAACTGGTGTTCCCGGATAAAGAACAACGACACCTTATGATTGACGTGCTGAGAAGAGCAGATCCAGATGTTATTTTTACGCATTCGCCGAATGATTATCATCCTGACCATCGCTATGTGAGCCAATTGGTATTTGATTCCTATTTCCAAAAAGGATTGCCACATATGCCGGGACAATCGCTGCCAGCTTGCCGCTTCGCGGGAGCACAATTGTATTATATGGATAACATAGGTGGTATAAACTTTCTTCCTACCGAATATGTCGATATAACCGACGTTTTTGAGACAAAGAAAGCTATGCTTGCTTGCCACAAAAGTCAATTTGTCGCTATGGAAGATTTAGCCAGTATTGATATGAACTGGATGATTCAGATGCAGGCGGGATTCAGAGGCTTAGCAGCAGGATGTCGGTATGCGGAAGGCTTTACGAGGTTGGACGCTTCCCAACGGGGGTTGACCCGTCGGGTTTTACCTTAATAGCGAATCTATAAACTAATTTTGAATGGAAAATTTTAGTCTTTCCTTATTGGATCTCGTTATCATTGGATGTATAACGTTAGTCGTCATCATTATTGGACTGATGGCAGCAAAACGGGCAGACCGAACGGTAACTGGGTATTTTTTGGCTTCGGGCAAAATGCCGTGGTATCTTGTTGGGGCTGCTTTTGTTGCCACAACGGTTTCAAGCGAGCAAATTGTTGGAACAATGGGAGCTACGTATAAAGATGGAATGGGTATTGCAAATTGGACTTGGTGGGCTCTGCCTACGTATTTACTGACGATGATTTTCTTCATCCCGATGTATTTACGCAATAAGATTATGACGGTACCGGAATTTTTGAAGCGTCGTTTTGGTTCTGCATGTGCCAGTATATATAGCGTGGTTATGTTGACCGGCTATGTGTTTGTCTTTCTCCCACCTGTTCTTTATGGTGGGAGTATTACTGTCAGTGAACTCACAGGATGGAATCAGTATTATGTAATGGCCGGCATTGTAATCGCTACGGGGAGTTATACGTTGCTTGGAGGGTTGAACTCGGTGATGTGGACGGACGCCATACAATGTATCCTCTTTATGGTAGGCGGTGTTCTCTTTTTCTGGTTGGCTCTTGACCATATTCCAGGAGGTTGGAATGCCATGGTTGAGGCGGCTCCTGAACGCTTTCATTTATATCATCCGCCCTCGGATCCCGAAGCTCCTTTCTTAGGGCTTGTAGTGGCATCCTTTGGCGTGTTTCTGTTTTATCAATCGTCCAACCAAGTAATGATACAGCGGATATTGTCTGCTAAAAGCACTTGGGACGGTATGATGGGAATCGTATTTGCGGGTTTTATTGGTATCGTATTGCCGATTGTCACCTGTTTGATGGGATTAGTGATGTACCATTGGTTAGACGTGATGCATCAAGGACCAAGCTTATTACCTAATAATTACGACAAAGCTTTTCCACTTGCGTTGCAGACATTTGCGCCTTCGGGTGTTAAAGGCATTGTGCTGGCCGGTTTTTTCGCTGCTGTAATGTCTTCTGTAAGTGCACTTTCCAATTCGATTTCAACGATCTTTTCATTGGATGTTTATCGTAATTTCTTTCGGAAAAATGCGCGCGATAGGGAAATGATTATTTCTGGACAAGTCTCCGGTGGAGTGGCGTTAATTATTGCTTCGATAGTTGCTCCGTTCGTTGGGACGGTCGGGCTTTTTAAGTATTTCCAGATGGGTGTCACCTATATTGCAACTCCTTTTATTTCAGTGATTATATTGGGAATTCTTTGGAAACGAACAAGCTATACGGGAGCTGTTGTCGGGCTTTTAGGAGGTGTTGCCATTCAAATCATCCTTGCATCCGTTTTGAACCTGTTGGAGATCAGGCTCCATTGGCTGTACGCGGGTGGTATTTCGCAAGTGTTGACGATGTTATTAGTTATCGTTGTTTCGCTATACACTGCGCAACCTACAACCGATCAGGTGAAATCATTTATTTGGAACCCTTCGTGGCTTCTTACGCTTAACGATGGCGTGCAACGACCTTGGTGGAAACAAATTAAGGTTTGGGCAGCTTTGTATGCATTGACTTGGTGCTTTATTTATTGGCTATTTTGGTAGTAAGTCAGAAAAATACGCTATTAAGTAAATCCATATATCTTCTACCTAGCTCTTCAATATTCTACCCTGTTTCTACTCTCTAAATAGATCAAATAGCGCGTTATTTAACATTTTTAACCCTACGTAAAACCCTATAGATATTTGGGGTTCAAGGTATTTCTTGTGCCTATCCTGTCTCAAAAAAGGAATAATAAAAAAAGGGAGAAATAGAGTATATATAAGTGAATATAGTATAAAAAGACAAGGGGCTTTGCCCATATATTTGTTACATTATCTAATTAAATATAAACAGTTATGAATAAACAAAAAAATATGAAGGAGCGTCTTTGTGACAACCTTCATCTATCTTTTCTGCTAATATCAACCTATAGGAGCATACATAATTCCGAAAAAGATGGAAGTAGGAGTAGCAAGGATTGATATCACACCGGAAAACCCGGTGCGTATTTCGGGATATGCGGCCAGAGATAAGGCCGAAACCGATAAAGTGTTGCATAGATTATCCGCGAAAGCACTCGCTTTCGGCAGCGACGAACAGAATCCATCGCTTTTTATTACCGTAGACTTATTGGGCATCCCCTGGCGTATAACACAGAGATTGATGAAGCGGCTTTCTGCAATAACAGGTATTAAGCCATCGCAAATTGTGATCGCTGCTTCACATACACATGGTGGCCCGGAAGTGGGTCCATTGTTCAATCATTTACAATGTCGAGGCGATTACCCAGCTCAATACAACTTCAGTGATTCACTGTTAGCGCTTGACCAATTGATACATATAGCAGAGTTCAACGAAGCGCTTAGTGAAAAACTAGAAGAAATGGCATTGGCGGCTCTGGAGAATAGGAAGCCTTCTTTGGTGTCTTGGGGTACAGGAGAAGTGTCTTTTGCTGTCAACCGGAGAACAGAAGGTGGTCCCGTAGACCGATCGATGCCTTTAATGCGCATAACAGATATAGATGGAACGCTTCGAGCGATTCTGATTAACTATGCTTGTCATGGTATTACCTTGGGACCAGAGGTCAATGAAATTCATGGGGACTGGATGGGTGAGGCACAAAAGGCTATTGAAGCTAGGTATCCTGGTGTAACCGCCTTGGTTTCTATCGGATGTGCAGGAGATGCACATCCAGTAAAACAAGGGAAACAGGAATATTTAAATGTCTATAGTGAAGAGATTGCTGTTCAAGTGGACAACTTATTGAATCGGGACTTGCGGCCGCTGGATTCTCCGCCCTTAGGCGCAATGGAATGGGTGCAGTTGCCTTTTGCCAAGATACCAACGGTCCGTGAACTTATTGCCTTGGCAACGGATACAACCATACATGGTTATTATGCCCGTCTTGCATTAGAGCGTATTCAACGGGGAGATGAATTACCTCAAGTGCTGAATTACCCTATACAGATTTGGAATTTCGGAGATCAATTGGTGATGATCAATATGGGCGGCGAGGTTGTGGTAGATTATGCCATTAGGCTAAAAAGAGAATTGGGTGCCGATCGACTTTGGATTAATGCGTATTCCAACGATGCATCATGCTATATCGCTTCTAAGCGCGTGATAAAAGAGGGGGGGTACGAAGTGGACGACAGTATGTATTGGTATGATAAACCATCCCGGTTGTCAGAGGAAGTGGAGGAAGTTATTGTAGAGGCTATACGTGAGCTGATTCTCGATAACTGATCTATTCAACCCGCACTTGGTAGGTTAGCTAACCTGGCACAATTCGACAGCTAGGTCAATTTTAACTAATAAACTAACTAAATACGAAAAATGATGAAAAGAGTTTTTACACGTTTCGACGTTTACTTTAAGCGTTGGTTATTGGAACTGTCTAATGTTCCGATAAAGTTAAACACGGGGATGAGCTTTAAATCTGGTTGCATTTTGCTCTTGACTTTTATTGTCTCTCAGCAGCAAGCAATCGCACAGCATGTCTTAAATGGAAAAGTCCAGAATGCAGGAAAAGAACCATTGATAGGTGCTACCATAATCGTCAAAGGGACAACAAGCGGAACGACAACCGATATTGACGGTAATTTTCTATTGGAGATTAGAAATCCGCAAGATACATTGCAGATTCGTTTTCAGGGATATCACACCTTGGAAGTTCTTGCCGGAAAGGAGTCGAAAAGAGTTTTTGAGTTAGAATTTGACGAAGAGCAATCTAGTTTAGATGAAGTAGTCGTGGTTGGGTTCGGAACGCAGAAGAAGTTGACCGTTACGGGATCGGTTGCCTCCATCTCTACCAGAGAGATTCAACAGGTTTCTACTCCTTCTTTGAGCAATGCTATCAGTGGACGGATGCCCGGAATTGTTTCCCGTCAATCTTCTGGAATGCCCGGAAGCGACGCCGCGCAAGTTTTTATCAGAGGCGTTGGTACTACAGGAAATAGAGACCCTTTAATCTTGGTCGATGGTATTGAAAGAAACATGAACGATATTAATGCACAGGAGGTGGAAAGCTTTACTATCCTGAAGGATGCATCTGCCACAGCGGTATTTGGGGTTCGGGGAGCAAATGGCGTGATCATGATCACTACGAAGAAAGGAACGGTAGGACGGCCTCGAATTACGCTTCGTTCTGAAACCGCGATGCTCTCCAATTTAAGAATGGCGGATTATATCGATGGGCATGAATATGCCAGTTTGATCAATGAAGGGTTGGCGAATGTTGGGAGGCCACTTCAATTCACGGAGGACGAATTGCGAAAATTTGCCGACGGTTCTGAACCCTATTTGTATCCTTCGGTCAATTGGCAGGATGTAGTGTTAAAAAAGCACACTTCGCAGCATATATCGAATTTGAGTGTATCAGGTGGTACCGACGTTATACGCTATTATACCAATGTAGGTTATACGCATCAGGATGGTGTTTATAAACAAGATAACTTAAATGATTTTAATACCAACGCCAATATGAAAAGGTATAACTTTAGATCGAATGTCGATATCAATTTGGCAAAAAATCTAAAGATAGATCTCAGTCTAGGTGGTATTATCCATCATCAAAATTACCCAGGGAATACGTCATTAGATCTTTTCACGGCGATTAAAAGGACATCTCCAATAGATTTTCCATTGATGAATCCCGATGGCAGTCTGGGCGGAGTTCCAAGTTATGTAGGCTATCATCCCTATGGTATTGCTACGCAATCCGGTTATATGACTTATTTTAGAAATACCTTGCAAGGCACCTTTGGTACGGCATGGGACTTGTCCGAGCTGATTACTCCTGGGTTGTCGGTTGGAGGACGTTTTGCCTACGATTATTACTCTTTTAACCAGGCCACGCGTCAAAAATATTTTGAAGTGCGGAGATACCAAGGGGTTGATGAGAATACCGGCGAAGAGAAATACCAGTTGTTACGAGAAGAACAACCAATGGGCTACCTTCCGTCGAATGTGGCGAACCGGGCAATTTATACGGAAGCTTCCGTAAACTATGACCGAGATTTTGACGGGCACCATGTTACTGGGATGCTATTGTATAACCAACGGGATTATGTCAACTTGATGGCAAGCAACTCGATAGGCAATTTGCCTGCCAGACGATTGGGGCTAGCGGCAAGGGTTAGCTATAGTTACCAAAATAAATATCTTTTGGAAACAAATATGGGATACAACGGTTCCGAAAACTTTCCGAAAGGAAAACGATTTGGTTTCTTTCCTTCTGTATCAGCAGGATGGGTTATATCCAATGAAGACTTTTGGAACCAAGACATCGTCAACAGCCTCAAGATAAGAGGTTCCTATGGTCAAGTCGGAAATGACCAGATCGGTGGGGATCGTTTTCTCTTTCTAACAAACGTAGCTCGTGTTAACAACGCGTATCGGTTTGGGGACCAGCAGCTCGGTTTCCCGGGATTTAGTGAATCAAAGATCGGTAATCCCGATGTAACCTGGGAAGTCTCGACAAAAACTAATTTAGGAGTGGACTTGGAGTTGCTGTCTGGGAAAATTAGTTTGCAACTCGATGGTTTTACGGAAAAGAGAGAAGGCATCTTGATGCAGCGGCGAACTATTCCCGCTATAGCTGGTATCCCTTCTTCTACCATACCTTACGCAAATCTGGGAAAGGTGGATAACAAAGGATTTGATGCGTTAATGGAATTTAAGCATACAACATCTTCAGGCTGGTACTATTCGTTTCGTGGAAATTTTACGTTTGCCCGTAACAAGATTGTAGAAAACGACGAGCCTATACCGTTGTATCCCTATCAAAATGCTCGCGGCCAAGCTATCCCTGTTTCGCAACCTGCTGGTTTGGTGGCACTCGGTCTCTTCCGGGATCAAGAAGAGATTGATAATAGTCCTGTGCAGACCTTTAGTTCTATCGTAAGGCCGGGGGATATAAAATATAAGGATATCAACGGTGACGGTGTAATCGATACTTACGACCGGATATTTATAGGTTATCCACGTTTGCCGGAAATCATGTTCGGTTTTGGGGGCACGATCGCCTACAAGGCGGTAGACGTTAGTGTGTATTTTACGGGAGCCACCCGCACTAGTATTTATCTATATGGAGCGGCCATGCAGCCGTTCATAAACGGATTGGGGGCTGATAACATTACCCGGGAATATTATGACAACAGATGGACACCCGATAATATGGATGCCCGATATCCGGCGGTACGTGATGCGAGTAGTCCCAACAATTTTCAGGAGTCTACCCTGTGGCAGCGGGATGCATCCTATCTACGCCTAAGAAATGTAGAGGTAGGATATAACTTTCAACCAAGAGTATTGGAAAGATTACGCATCAACGGGATACGGGCCTTTGTAAATGGTGTCAACCTGTTCACATGGGACAAGTTGAATTTTATAGATCCCGAGTCGGACAATGGAACAGGAGGTTATCCAATACAACGAATCTTGAACGCCGGTGTCCAGTTCACATTTTAAACACATTTAACCAGGTTTGTTATGAATAAAGCATTGTTTTTAACTGCAATAAGTTTCATTTTCTTTAGCAGTGGATGTCAGAAGGATTTTTTGGATAAAACCCCTGACGAAGATCTCACAATTGAAGATGTCTTTAGCCAACATCGATATGCAGAATCTTTTTTGACTTCGGTATACGCACAATTGCCTGATGAATCAAACATGAGTGATAACCCGGGAAGAAACCCATTTGTTGCGGCAACAGACGAAATGAATATTACGTGGGCTTACGCATTTTCCCATGCGATGGTTAGTGGTGCCTGGGGGCCCTCAAATATGCCGGTAAATATCTGGTCTTTTATGTACGAGGGTATTCGGAAAGCGAATATTTTTCTGGAAAATGTGGACAATGTCCCGTTAAGTCCACCCGTATTTACGGAGACCGTCAGAAATAGATGGATAGGTGAGGCTACTTTTTTACGGGCATTTTACCATTTTATGTTAATGCGTGTGCATGGGCCGGTACCTATAGCAGACCATTCTTTCCAATTGACTGATGACTTTCTGGAATTGAGACGGCGACCTCTTGAAGAGTGTGTAGCGTTCGTTGTCACGGAGAGTGAAAGGGCTGCCGAACTTCTTCCCATTCGGGTTGCCTCCAATAGTGAATACGGAAGAATTACACGGGCGGTAGCACTCGCCTTGAAAGCACGGGTATTACTATACGCCGCCAGTCCTTTATGGAATGGAAATCCCGATTACGCAAGGTTTACGGACCATGAAGGACTGCGCTTGTTTCCCACAGCCTATGATGCGGAAAAGTGGTACCGAGCCTATGTCGCTGCGAAAGATTGTATCGACCAAACAGAAACAGGAGGCTATGAGATCTTTCGATTAAATAATTCAGATCCAGCTAAAGCTTGTCAGGATTTGTTTTTACTTCCTTATAATAATGAGATATTCTTCGCAAGAAACATCGGTCCTAGTTTGCTATTTGAACGATCCTCAGGCCCCTTGAGTCACGGTGGGTTTTCGGCTTATGCTCCAACGCAGGAAATCGTAGATGCTTATGAAATGGCGAATGGGGAACGTCCTATTTTGGGATATAATGGGGATGATTCCCCGATTATCAACCCCGCATCAGGATATAGTGAATCCGGATATACGACCACTGCACACCCAAGTGGGCACTACCCGGCAGGGGTGCATAATATGTACGCAAACCGCGAACCTCGGTTTTATGCACACATACATTTTAGTGGCTCGATATGGAGAGACAGACAAATACAGTTTTGGAGAACTGGATTGGATGGCCGGGGAGCGGGAGGGCAGAACTATACCTCTACTGGATATCTGATCAAGAAATTTTCGGATCCAAACGTGGATGTTCCTGCAAATCGGACAGTACTCAAAACGTGGGTGCTCTTTCGATTGGGAGAACAATACTTAAATTATGCAGAAGCACTTAACGAGTTTGAAGGGCCTGTGGCAGATGTATATACCTATGTCAATCAGATCAGGAAACGAGCAGGGATGCCCCCTCTACCGGATGGACTTACGCAACAAGAAATGCGGGAGCGCATCCGGCACGAGAGACGTATTGAGCTCGCATTCGAGACACATCGCTATTTTGATGTTAGACGCTGGAAAATTGCAGAAACTGTAGATAACAAAGATGTGTTTGGGATGAATATTCAAGGAGGTACCTCCTTACAAGATAATGCATTCTATCAACGAACAAGAGTTGAGACCAGAATATTCACCGCTCCCAAACATTATTTGTGGCCGCTGTATCAATCTGAAATCGATAAAAATCATAATCTCGTCCAAAATCCTCAATGGTAATAACAGCTTGTGTGATGAAAAAAGAATTAAAAAGATATTTCAGGGGGCTAGTTGCCATACTGATAATTAGTGCCGTAAATGGTTGTAAAAGTGATTATATAGATGTCTTGGATAAAGAGAAATATACAAGCTTATATATTCCCCAAGCCAACAATGCACCCAAATTTGTCAATGTGTATGTACGGGAGGAAGACCAAACATTTGACCTCAGCGTCTATCTGGGTGGTGTGGATGATCCCAAGCAGGATGTCACGGTTACGCTGGATTTCTTCCCCGAATTAGTTGAAGCGTTTAATGCGGAAAGAGGAACCTCCTATTCCATCATGCCCGAGGGGAGCTATGAATTTGGAAGGGGTGAGGTCATCATCGCTGCGGGTCAACCACACTCCACAAAGGCTATTGTCACGGTGAAAACATCAGAATACCTAGAGGCATATACACCTTATCTTTTGCCTGTAGGTATCAAGGATGTGAGTGATGGTACAGCGGTAAATCAACAGTTGGGTGTTGCCTATTTTGTGGTCGCAGCATCTTTTGAACCTGGAAATGTACCGAGAGAGGAAATCTTAGATTTAGGAACTGTGGGCGCAACAATTGCCTTCCAGCATTTGGATAACTTGATGATAAGGGATGCTAACGGAACGATAAAGCGATTTGTTTATAACTCCGAAACGGAGCAGTTTAGTGATCCTATAACCATGGGTAGCGGATGGAATGTTATTGACTTCCTCGCTCCGTATGGATCGAATTATTTTATAAGTAGAATACCAAGTGAGGCCAATGGACGGTTATTTCGATATCCCGTGTCCGCAGAGGGTGTTATATCTACTGGTACTTCTATCAATACGGGTTGGAATATATTTGATAGGCTTGTTATCTATCGAGGTAATATTTTAGCCAGATTTCCAGATGGCCGTATGTTGAGGTACCCACTTGATTCGAATGGTAATCTAATCGGTACAAACTCGAGCCTTGGAGATGGTTGGAGTGCTTATAGTCAGATATTACCCTATAAAAACACGCTTTTATGTATAGAGCCATCAGGAGCCTTATGGGAAATTCCCATAACGGCTGACGGTGTAGTATCACCAAGACGCCAGTTAGGTAGCGGTTGGGATATGTATAAACTGATCGTACCATTTGGTGATGACCTGTTAGCTATAGCTAGCGATAATAAGGTATATCGATATCGATTTAATCCAAATGGATTTTGGCCACTTAAGGAGTAGCAATGTAAAGATTAAGCGTACAACAATACATAGATAAAAATTAGATAGAAGATGATAAAACTTAGGTTAATTATTTTGTTTAACGTACTTTTTTTGAGTACAGTCAGTTTTGCCCAAGCCCTACGGTCAGATAACGATGTTGAACCTTTTGTTGGTTCCTCATGCACATTGCATGAGGAACCCAATGTGGAATTAGCAAAATCATGGTGGCCTGACCAGCGTAATATATGGACACCGATCGGTTGGAAAGACCACTATTTCCGATTTAATGTGCTATATAACGGAAACGTCCTTGTGGAGCCTGCCCCACATTGGGCGCCAATGCGGAAACATTCCAAAAAATACCTAGGACAGGATTTTATGTTGTCCTTTTATCCTCTACCTTCGGGTACGCCTCCTCCTTTACCTAAAGAAGTCACTTCGTTATGGCGTATTGACGGAGGAAGAGGTATCCAAGGTTGGCGGAAAGATAAGGAAACACCGGTTCTATATACAGATTTTCCTTTACAAGAGGGAATCGTTGTTCGAAAGGAAATCTTTGCGAATGTAAAAGGTAGTAAGGATGTGGAAACGGGGATCGAGCCTTTGTACGCTTGGATAAGGCTCTCTGTTACTAACGTAGACACAAGCCGTTTTAAGGGGGTAATTCCGGTAGCGACACAATTGAGTCGCGTATATTATATTCATAGTCAGCGATATCTTCAGGAGGATGGGATTACAATCGATATAAATCCAAAGTTGGCGCCTTATCCTAAAGAGTTGTCTCTAGCGAACTTTACGGAAAACGGACAACAAGGCTACCGACTACTGGAGCCTGATGGCAAAGTGCGGTTGGTGATATTGCCTACAGAACAAAGCAGAAATATTACACTAAGTCCGATTGACTCGGGGATGTACAACTTAAGGATAGATTTGAATGCCAAAGTAGGGGATAAAGTGGATGTATTGGTACCCATGCTACCAGAAGAATTAACAGAGGTCAATACCCAACAAGCGCTCGGTTTTGACGGAGCATTGACAAATACGGAACCTTATTGGCAACATAGACCCAAGTCGGCGGCAAATATACACGTTCCGGAGGAGTACATAAATAGATGGCTCGCCCATAGTATTAAGTTTGCGGAGATTATAGCAGAGAAAGACTATGTGAATGGTGAGTATACTTTTCTATCGGGCTCTTGGGGTTATGATAACTTATGGAGTACGCCCACATCGATGACGAGTCACATGTTTCTAAGTTTATTAGGATATCATGAATCTGTAGGGAGACATTTGGAATTATTTCGGGAGAATCAGGGAACAGTAAAGCCGCCGGGAGCAGCCTATGAGTTACACCCTGGGTACTATAGCACACCAAAAACATTAACAGCGTTTGATTGGCTTACCGATCATGGTGCTATTTTACATCAGGCAAGCACACATGCGATGCTATCCAAGGATCCAGTATTTATAGCGAATTGGACAGAATCTATTGTGAAAGCCTGTGACTTTATAAAGGACATGAGCGCGAAAACGAATTTTGAAGGTATTAAAGGTCTACTGCCTCCAGCAGTAGCAACGGATGAACTTATGGAAGTCCAAGCGGTATGGAATGTCGCCTGGAATTACAAAGGTCTTCATTCCGCTGTTGAATTTCTTCAATCTATTAATCATCCGCGAGCAGCCGACCTGCTAGCTTTTAAGAAGAAATTTAAAGAAACTTTTATTACAGCGTATAGAAAATTGGCAGCAGAAGGACCGACATGGACAGATAGAGATGGTAACAAACGCCCTAAGCCGCCGACGAATTTGACGTTAGAACCCATGCCTTTTCATCGTTTTTCAGATGCTTTTTATTTAGATGGAGGGCCTATGGTATTGGTATGGGCGGGATTGATGGACGCGAATGACCCTATTATGCGCTCCGTGGTAGATTTTTTCCGTCATGGGCCTAACCGGGATTTCTATGGTACTCGATTCAATCCGCTTTCGCGCCCTTATCTAAACAGAGAAATATCTACTTGCGAACCTTGTTACAGCTGGAATGTTTTCCACTCTTGGCAACTGCACGATCGGAAACATTTTTTAGAAGGACTTTACAGTTTATTGGTTGGTGCTACATCGCAGCAAACGTATATTTCGTGTGAACACCGACATGGTATTCAAGGGACATTGTTTGCTACTCCTCTAGCCTTTAATTTGATGCGTTTGGCGATGATTGATGACGAAATCGAAGAGAACGCCATTCATCTGCTCCGGATTTGTCCTGATGCATGGATTTCATCAAAAGAGGAAACCGTTTTTGAGAATATGCCAACAAAGTACGGTGTAGCTGATTTGAGAGTTAACAAGTCCGAAGACGGAAAAACACTGTTCGTGACAATTAATGGAAAGTGGACAAAGAAACCAGAAAAGTTGAAGGTACACGTTCCTTTAAAAGGAGTAACGCGTGTCGTGATCAATGGTAAGCGCTATAAGCCAGCGGATATCATTGATATTTGATGAAAAAGTAATTATGAAAAGCATTGGTTATACGTTATTGTGTTTGCTAGGGGTTTCTTTGTTATCTCATTGTTCGGGCGATAAAGGAAAAGGTGACGTCGGGTTGGTTCCGAATATCAGGAATGTAAATCCACGTGCCGCAGCCGTAGGAGATCGAATACTCATTGTAGGGTCAAATTTCGGAGACGAACGTGGGATTGTCACCGTAGCTTTTGATAATCGGGAAGCGGAAATCTTATCTTTGGAAAATGGCAAGATACAGGCGGTGGTCCCTCCCAGTGATGTGGTGTCGTCTTCCCTGACAGTGACTGTAGCAGATAGATCTTCTAATGTTTTTCCATTTACGTATGTTTATCCAACACCCGAGATCGAATCACTTTCTGAAATTTTAGCAGCGGAAGGAACAGAAATCAGCATTACGGGAACAGGTTTCGGAAATAGGAAAGAAGATGTAACGATCACCTTTGGTGAGAAGCCTGCTAACATTGTTTCGGTATCCGAACATTCGATAAAGGTAATTGTTCCGGATTTTGCCGGAAAAAGAACAGTAGAAGTTGTGGTGAAGGTGAAACAAAAGCCTTCGAACAAAATCGATTTTTCTTATTTGGTGGTCTCGTATCGCAATCCGGTATCAACCTGGAGCCTGCCTGATCCCACATTGATCAAAGCTGCTGACGGGCGATTTTATCTATATGCTACGGAGGATACACGTAATATGCCCATTATGACCTCACAAAACCTAATAGATTGGACGTTTCACGGTACAGCCTTTACAGATGCAAACAGACCTACTTTTGAACCTGATGGGGGGCTTTGGGCACCTGATATCAACTACATCAACGGTCGGTATGTCATGTATTATTCGATGTCGGTATGGGGCGGAGAATGGACATGCGGTATTGGTGTTGCCGTGGCTGACAGCCCGACAGGACCCTTTACTGACCGGGGGAAATTGTTTCGGAGTAATGAAATAAATGTCCAAAATTCTATTGATCCAGCTTTCATTGAAGACGATGGGAAAAAATATCTTTTTTGGGGCAGTTTCAGAGGGATATACAAGATAGAAATGAGTGACGATGGTCTATCGGTAAAAACTGGCGTTGCCAAACAGCAGGTTGCGGGAACTGCTTTTGAGGGCGTGTACATCCATAAGCGTGCTGGATATTATTATATGTTTGCTTCAATCGGTTCTTGCTGCAACGGATTAAACAGTACTTACCAACTAGTTGTGGGACGTTCTACCAACTTGTCCGGGCCTTATGTTAACAAAAGTGGTACAAATATGATGTCCAATGGTTATACATTGCTGGTTAGTAAAAATGCCTCCTTTGTAGGCAATGGGCACTGCTCTCAAATTGTTCAAGATAAAGAAGGTAACGATTGGATTTTTTACCACGGGTTTCGAACAGATAATCCGACAGGTCGTGTGCTACTGTTAGATCAGCTGCATTGGGACGAATATGACTGGCCATATATTGGTAATAGCACACCTTCCATAACCGCTGCTGCTCCCGTTTTTGACTGATTTATTATTTAAAACTTCACGTACAATAAGATGGCTAATAAAAATTTACTTCCAAACTCCCGACGAAATTTTCTACGCAATGCGATAGGTACGATAACGGCATCGGCACTTGTGCCGGGTTACACCTTCGCAAGTGTGAAGGAAATTAGAAGCACAGAAGAGAAGTTCAACTGTGATATATCTGATGCAGAACCTAATGCGACATTGGCGAAACTTTGGTGGCCGGAGCAAAGGAATGTCTGGACGCCTATTGGATGGAAAAACCATTATTTTCGGTTTAATGTTTTGTATAATGGTGATGTGATTACCGACCCAAATGGAAGCTGGCTTTCTCCACGTAAAAACGCGAGACCGTTTGTGGGGAAAGATTTTTTGCTCTCTGTTCGTCCTAGCAAAACCGGTATGCCCGCACCGATTCCCAAAGAACGTATTTCTGTTTGGAAGCTGGACGGAGGCGTCGGTATTCAAGGGTGGAACGAACAGCATGAAACACCGATTCTCTACACCGATTATCCGTTACAGGAGGGTGTTATAATCCGACAAGAAATATTTTCTCACGTCAAGGGCGGAGGAGAGGCAGAGAATAGTACGGATCCATTATTTGCGTGGATACGCATATCGATTACCTACGTTGATGAACATCGATATCCCGATAGTTTTCCGATATGCATACAATTGAGTAAAAATTACTACGATCACCATGATCATTTTGAGCACGCTGTCGCAGTGGATATAAATCCTGCAGGGGTTGCATATCCTCAGGCACTAACCTCCTCTGCGTACAAAAATAAAGATAAATCAGGTATACAGGTTACAGAGCCTGATGGAAAGGTACGATTAATGGTCGTGAGTCCGTCATCTCATCAATTTATGTTTTCCGACGTTCAGCGTGGCGTGTATATGGTAAAGACCGATTTACGAGCGGACGTTGGAGACTATATTGACGTCCTACTGCCCATGCTTACCGTTTCGCCTGAGGAAGCAGATCGAGAATTATCGTTCGGATACGACGCTGCTTTAGCCGAAAGCGATAGATTCTGGTCGTATCGACCAAAGACGGCGGCAACTGTTCATGTTCCCGAGAAGCATATTAATAACGTAATCAAGCAAAGCTTGAAGTTTGCCGAAATCATCGCCGAAAAAGATTATAAAACGCAAGAGTATACGACACTTTCTGGTTCGTGGGGATATGATAATTTATGGACTACGCCGACATCGATGGTATCCCACATGTTTTTAGATTTGCTAGGTTACCACGATGCAGTTGCTCGGTATTTAGAATTATTTAGAAAGAACCAAGGAACGGTAAAACCTCCAGGACCTGCTTACGATTTGCATCTCGGATATTATAGTACACCAAAGAACCTTACCGCCATTGATTGGCTGACTGATCATGGTGCGGTACTACACCAGGTTTGCACACATGCACTATTAACGGCCGATCAGACATTTATAGACCAATGGATCGAATCGGTTATTAAAGCTTGTGCATTCATCAAAGATATGTGTGCAAAGACAGGCCACGGTGGCGTTGAAGGACTCTTACCTCCTGCAGTGGCAACGGACGAAGAAATCCCAATGCAGGCATTGTGGAATCTCGTCTGGAATTATAAGGGGCTGACCACTGCCGTACGCTTGTTGGAAAAGATAACTCATACACGAGCAAAAGAATTTTCGGATTTTGCTGCCGGATTCAAAGTCTTGTTTTTAAAAACATATACCAAATTAGCTAAAGAAGGACAATATTGGACTGATATTGACGGTAAAAAACGATATAAACCACCGACAGTCATGTCGAACGAACCACAGCCGCACCATATTTTCTCTGACGCTTTCTATTTGGATACAGGCCCTATGGCATTGGTATGGGCTGGATTAATGGATGCTGACGATCCGATTATGCGAGATACGGTCGAATTTTTTAGAAACGGACCGAACGAACGATTCACGGGCATGATTCCTCACGCATTATGGCGACCATACCTTGTTCATGAAATGTCTACGTGCGAACCTTGCTATAGTTGGAATATAATCCATTCCTGGCAACTAAACGACAGACACCATTTTTTGGAAGGTATGTATAGCCTATACATGGGCGCGCTTTCCCAAAACACTTATATTTCTTGTGAACATAGGCATGGAATTCAGGGGAATTTGTTCGCTACGCCGTTAGCTTTTTATCTATCCCGTTTGGCAGTTATTGATGATCAACTCGATCCAGATATATTGCACATCATGAGGATGTGTCCGCTAGCTTGGATCTCTTCGGAAAAGGAAACAGTTTTTGACAGTATGCCTACGGAATATGGTCCGGTAAATTTACGGTTTATCTTGTCTACTGACGGCAAAACTTTGGATATAAAGTTTAAAGGCAATTGGCGAGAAAAGCCGGATAAAATACGCCTTCATGCACCTCCACTTCCTGGCTTAACGAGTATCGTAGTGAATGGAAAAAAGTATAAAGCTAAAAAAAATATTATTCTCTAACCTAAGATAAATAAGCGAATGAAAGAAAATATACATCTATCGAATTCCAGAAGGGAGTTTTTGCGTAATGCACTAGGTGCTGCTACAGCATCGGTATTGATACCCGGTTATTCGCTAGCGAACGAAACCGAAAGACAGGACACAAATTTAGGAACCACATCCTCTTGTGACGTATCGGAAATCGAGCCCGATGTAGAACTGGCAAAGTTCTGGTGGCCGGATCAACGAAATGTCTGGACGCCCATTGGATGGAAAGATCATTTTTTTCGTTTTAATGTTTTATATAACGGAACTATTTTGTCTGAACCGTTTTCCGATCTTAGTTCAAGAAAACATGCTGTCAAATTCAAAGGGGACAACTTTTTGGTTCGTTTTACACCTTGGCCGGATATAAATGTACCTGCATTGCCTACTACGCAGGTTCCTCAATGGACACTTGATGGCGGACATGGTGTCCAAGGATGGAAAGAGGGTATGGAAACGCCAGTGTTATGGACAGATTTTCAATTGCAGGAAGGAATGGTTATCAGACAGGAGGTGTTTGGTCACCTGTTGGGAGGTGGTGATGTTAAAGACGGGTTGGAACCCGTGTTCGCTTGGATTCGTCTTACGGTAACGCATGTTGATCCGATTCGCTCAGTCGAAACATTTCCAATGATCTTACAACTGAGTGCGAACTACCATGAATTGATAGGAAGATTCACGCATGAAAACGGCGTAACAGTAGACGTCTTGCCGCATCGTGTTGCATATCCAAAACAGTTATCTGCAATCTTATATGAGAAAGCAAATCAAATTGGATTACGAGTCGTTGAACCAGACGGGAAGATACGCTTTTCGGTGTTGCCAACCTCAAGAGATCGGGTCTCTTTTTTTTCGAACAATGACGGTACATGTGGTATAAAGGTAGATTTTCAGGCTAAAATTGGAGATTATGCAGATTTTTTAATGCCGATGTTTCCAACTGCTGCTTCAGAAACAAGTAAGGAAGAAGAATTAGGATTCAACGGGGCGCTGGTGCAGAGTAACGCTTACTGGAAGAACGATTTATTGCCTGAAAATAGGTTTCGGGTTCCAGAAGATTATATAACAGAAGCGATTTATCGCAATGTCAAGTATGTTCCTGTCTTAACGTCGGTCGATTACAAAACCAAAGAGTATTCTTTTTTATCCGGATCTTGGGGTTACGATCAGCTTTGGCCTACGCCTACATCCATGAACAGCCACATGTTTTTAAGCCTGCTAGGAGAACATAAAACGGTGGAGAAATATACTCGGATATATAAGATTCATCAAGGGACAATTAAACCGCCCGGAGGATCGTATGATTTACATTCGGGATACTATGCTTCTCCCAACTACCTAACATCGATTGATTGGCTAGCTGACCACGGAGCTGTTTTGCTTCAAGTATCCACACATGCTCTGCTGTCTGGCGACCAAATATTTATCAATGAATGGACGGATTCCATCATTAAAGCCTGTGATTTTATAAAGGACGCGTGTGCTAAGAAAGCTCCAGATAGTGTTGAGGGCTTAATGCCACCTGCGGTAGCAACGGATGATATGATTCCGACACAATCTATCTGGAGTCTGGCTTGGAATTATAAGGGGTTGACTAAGGCTATACAGATGCTGAAAAAAATAAAGCACTCCAGAGCGGATGAATTCGATGTTTTTGCCAAACAGTATAAAGCTACCTTTGTCCGCGCCTTTCGAGAAGCATCAGCAGAAGCCCGGAAATGGAAGGATAGAGAGGGCAATGAATATCCCGTACCTGTTACCAGCCTCTCTAAAGTACCGCCGCCGCGGCATGTGTACGATGACGCTTTTGCGTTAGATGTGGGGCCATTAGTTTTAGTTTGGGCAGGTTTGTTTGATGCTGATGATCCGTTAATGGTCGCAGCAACTAAATTTTTTAGAGAAGGGCCAAATTGGTCTTTAAAAGGGCCAAGATATAACGCCGTTTCAAGGGCCGTTCTAGAACATGAAATGTCAAGCTGTGAACCATGTTATAGCTGGAATGTAATGCATTCCTGGCAACTTTCCGACAGAAAAAGATATCTAGAGGGTATGTATAGTCTATTTGTGGGATCGCTTTCGCAGCAAACATACACATCCTGTGAGCATCGTACAGGTATGCAAGGAACACTTTTTTCGACACCACTTGCTTTTTGGATGGCTCGGATGGCTTTAATAGACGATGAAATAAAAGAAAATGAGCTTCACCTGCTGCGGTTTTGTCCATTAGCGTGGATATCTTCCAGTAAAGAAACTGTCCTTAAGGGAATGCCAACGTTATATGGGCCGGTAGATTTGATATTTAAGGGGGATGAAAAAAGCCAACAGGTCTACATCACTTTTAAGGGCGATTGGAGAGAGGGGCCTCAGAAGGTTGTGTTACATATACCTCCTGTTAGGGGATTGAGAAGTATCGTGGTAAACGGAAAGAAATATGGAATCAAAAAACCAATTGAGTTAAACTAATGACTGCTTTAACTAACTTATTTAAAAACTTAAAAAAAGGAATATGAAAAAACTAACGATTTTGGCAATATTGGTTCTGTTGACAACCTGGGGTTGCCGGACAGATAATGACGGTATTCAGACTTTAACAGACATTATCGTCACTCCGCAAGAAATAACGATCCATTCGGGAGCGTCAAGGCAATTGATAGCACAGACATTTCCTGTAAATAATCAAGGTGTTGAGTTTTCTTGGCTCTCCGAAAATCCTGACGTCGCTTCTGTATCTTCTGCGGGTGTTTTGAATGCAAAACAAGCCGGGAGTACCCATATTGTGGTTCGGGGAGCAAATCTTGAAAAAAAGATACCTGTAACGGTCAACCATCATTTAGTCATCTCCATTGGATCAGCTAAATATGAGATCGATACGCTTGGTTATGAAGAGCTCGGTCAGGGGATAAAGTGGTTAAAGTTTAGTATTCCTGAATTTGTGAATGGGCTTGGGACATTAGGAAAAGGGCTGGTCGTAAATTCGCTTGAAGTGGATTTGTCGAATACAGATAACAAGATCGAAGTATGGTCTGCACCACCTTCTGGACAAATAAACAGGGAGCGTCCGCTAGCAGCATTCAATCGTAAGAAAGAGGAATATGATGCGCAGGGGCGTAAACCTGTGGCGGCGATAAACGGAGATTTCTATTTACTTGCAGCAGATAATAATACGGGTTATTCTTACATTAATAGTCGTCCACTTGGACTGGAAGTGACCAATGGGATGCTTATACAAACACCTTTTTCCAGACCTAATGCGCTTATTGTAGGAGACGATGGCGCGCCGCACTATGGCGAAATATCCTTTTCGGGAAGCGTGGAAGCAGGAGATCAAAACTATACATTAAAAGAAGTGAACGGGTTCGCCGAAGCTGGTGAGCTTACTCTTTTTAACAATATGGCTAATGCCTATGTTACGAATTCAGCTTTTGCCTGGTCGCCCTATACAAGTACGATGGTATCTCTTTCGCAGCCTGAAAATGGTTGGCGTGTAAATGATCGAATAGAATTTACGGTGCAGGGAATTGAACATAACATAGATGGAGGAAGAGACTTTAATAATGGCGAAGGTGCTGTTCTTGTAGGCAATGAGTCGTTTTCGAGTATCAACTCATATACCTTTCTTAGTAACCTAAGCATTGGAGATAAAGTTGGTGTGGTCATGAATGTGAATGTAGGGGGTAGTATATTAACGGATAAAAATATAAACGCTATCGGATATGAGAGTGTCATGTTAGAAAACGGCACCACTACAAACACTTGGAACGAGGCCCATCCGCGTACCGGCATAGGGTTTTCACGTGATGGAAGTAAATATTATCTTGTAGTAATTGATGGTCGCCAAATAGACTTTTCTGTAGGTGCAACTACGGGAGAAGTGGGGGATATATTAAAATCCTTAGGTGCATTTACCGGGATGAATCTTGATGGTGGTGGATCTTCAAGCATAACGATTAACGGTCAGGTTAAAAACACCCCATCAGATGGTTCTGAGCGCGCGGTGGCGAATGGAATTATGATAACGACTAAAAAATAAATATGAAAAAAATAAATCACCCCGAAAGGGACGAAAATTTTATAACCGGAATTTTTTCGGATGGCATTATCGCAAACGGGTTTCTATTTGTCAGTGGGCAGGCTTCTGTAGATTTTAAAACATCTCAATTTGTGTTGGGGTCTATCGAAGAAGAGACGGAGCGCACATTAGAAAACATAAAAGCCATCGTAGAGGCTGCCGGAGCGACAATGAACGATGTCGTTAAATGTACAGCCCATTTAAGTGACTGGAAAGACTTTGATAGATATAATCAAGTATACGAGCGCTATTTCCCAGATGTAAAACCTGCCCGGACAACGGTACAGTCCGTACTGGGAAAAGATATCAAAGTAGAAATTGATTGTATTGTTTGCATGCCCTCGGGGTAATACTATCAATTCTCTTGGTCTTCATCTGGATGGGCACCAAGAGAATTGCTCGAAAGAGCCTTTAAATAAGATAAACGATACTGTTTGGGTTGGCACTTCTTAAACTTTTTAAATTGCCGATAAAAAAATGGGATACTTTCGAAACCGGAATCATAACAAATATCACTAATTTGCTTATCGGTCTCCACAAGGAGCTTGCAAGCTTTGCTGATTCTATATTCATTTAGAAACTCGAAAAAAGGTTTCTTCATCACTTTACTGAAAAACCTAGAAAAATATTTTGGGCTCATATACACCTCGGCAGCAATGTCATCAAGACATATTTTTTCACGATAGTGCAGGTGTATATATCTATAAATAGCGTTAATGCGGTTACTGCTGTGGCTGTTCAATTCGTAGGAAAAATCGTTTTCACATAAGAAGCTATATTCTGTAGATTGGCTTAACTCGTCTAAAATTTGTAGTAATTGGATGAGTTTTTCTAGCGGACGCAAATTATTCAATTCAAGGTATTTTTCTTTAAGTTTCTTTGCTATAGATGGGTTAAATTTAATACCTCTGTTAGAAGATCGTAATAAGTTTCTGATGCCGCTAAACTCATGGCTCTGCATCCACGTTTCATCCATAACATTTTCTTTTAGATAAATGACAACGGCATTCGGAGAACTTTCCTTCGGATGTGTTTCATCGATCCAGCAATGAGGCAAATTAGAACCCAGTAAAACAAGGTCATCGTTAAAATAGTTTTCTACGCTATTGCCTACATATCTCAGCCCCTGTCCATAAGGGATATAAGTTAGTTCATATTCCTGATGATAATGCCAAGGGTAGTCGAAGTCCTTTTGGCTTTCTTGAAAGTCAACATTCAACAAATTCGATTCATCAAATGGAATAGGCTTGTAGTTTGCTTTCATAATCAAAATTTATACGGATACTTTTTGTATTGATACCGTCTGGATATCGGTTCAATAGTCTAAAGTTAATAAAATTTTCTTATGAATTGTAAGGCTTGTGCAAACTTCTACCCCTTATACCTCTTTGAAAATGAGGTGATTTTTTAGATACTTCCCAGTATAAGATTCGTTACATTCTGCCAAATCTTCCGGTGTGCCTTCAAAAACGATTTCTCCTCCTTTATTTCCGCCTTCTGGTCCGATATCGATAACCCAATCGGCCGTTTTTATCATCTCCATATTGTGTTCAATGACCAGAATACTGTTGCCTAGTGCAATCAGTGCATCAAATGCTTTAAGAAGTTTGTGGATATCGTGGAAATGCAAACCGGTTGTCGGTTCGTCGAAAATGAAAAGCGTCTTTTTGCTGTTGTTCCCTTTGATTAAAAAAGAAGCGAGCTTGATACGTTGCGCTTCACCGCCCGACAAAGTACTCGATGGCTGACCAAGTTTCACGTAGCCCAATCCTACGTCCTGTAAAGGTTTGATTTTAGCGATGACTTTAGGTACGTCGCTAAAGAATTCCATAGCTTCGTCCACACTGAGGTCTAATACGTCAGCTACTGATTTACCTTTGTATTCCACGTCCAATACATATTGCTTGAACCGCTTACCGCCACAAGCCTCACACGGGAGTACGATGTCGGCCATAAATTGCATCTCGATCTTGACCTCGCCATCTCCTTGGCAGACATCACAACGGCCTCCTTCCACGTTGAACGAAAAAGCAGCAGGTTTTAGCCCGGATGCCTTCGCCGCAGGCAAATTAGCGTAAACTGATCTAACTTCATCCCAGCCTTTCACATACGTTACGGGGTTGGAACGTGAGGATCTACCAATCGGGTTTTGGTCGATCATTTCGATTTGTTCAATGCTGGTGATATCCCCTTCGAGCGAATCGAATATACCGGTTTGTTCGCCGCTGTAATTACCGATGGCTTTTTGTAAGGCAGGGTATAGAATACGCTTGATAAGGGATGTTTTCCCCGAGCCGGACACACCCGTGACGACGGTAAATACATTTAACGGAAAGGTTACATCGATTCCTTTCAGATTGTTTTCCCGCGCTCCTTTGATGATAATGGAATCACGCCATTTGCGTCGTGTTTGAGGTGTGGGAATAGTTAATTGGCCGTTTAGGTATTGTCCTGTTAAGCTGTCTTTATCCTGAAGAATTTCCGGATAAGTTCCGGCGAAAACAAGTTGACCACCATTTATTCCCGCTTCTGGGCCAATATCGATAAGATAATCGGCAGCTTCCATCATCTCTTGTTCGTGCTCCACCACGATAACGGTATTACCGACATCACGGAGCGATTTCAATACACCAATCAGCCGCTGCGTGTCGCGAGGATGTAGACCGATACTGGGCTCGTCCAATACATAAATAGAACCAACCAATGAGCTGCCCAACGATGTGGCCAAATTAATGCGCTGCGATTCTCCTCCCGAAAGCGTGTTGCTCAAACGGTTTAGGGTGAGATAGCTTAAGCCCACATCACACAAGAATTGAAGCCGGTTGACGATCTCAGCAAGCAATCTCTTTGCGATGAGTTGTTCGTGTTCCGTTAATTTAAGTTCTTTAAAGAATTGCAGGGCTTCTTCTAACGGTAATAAAACAACATCGGTAATGGATTTGCCAGCGATTTTGACATAAGTAGCATCCTTACGTAAACGTGATCCTTTACAATCAGGACAATCTGTTTTTCCACGATAACGGGATAACATGACCCGATATTGTATTTTGTAAGTCTGTTGTTCCAGCTCCTCAAAAAATTGGTTCAATCCACCGAAATATTTATTCCCTGTCCACAATAATTCCTGCTGGGCAGGTGTGAGGTCACCATAAGCGCGGTGTATGGGGAAATCAAACTTGAGTGCATTGCGTACCAAGCGATTTAGCCATTCACCCATTTTCTCCCCTCGCCACGGCGCAATAGCACCATCATATACCGAACGGCTTTTATCCGGAACGACTAAATCTGCGTCTATACCGATAACCTTACCATATCCCTCACAACGTTTGCAGGCACCATAAGGGTTGTTGAAGCTAAAGAAGTTTGGTGTCGGTTCTTCGAATAGGATACCGTCCAGTTCAAATTTGTCGGAGTAATGCTTTCTATCGCCATCGATGTCGACATAACATTCGCCTTTCCCTTCAAAAAAAGCAGTCTGTAACGAGTCGGCAATACGACTGTTTGTTTCGTCTTGTTTATCCAATCGGATACGGTCAACGACAATCTGTACTTCTCCAGCCTTGAAGTCTTTATTTTGTATCGTTGTATCTTCGATAATACTTTCTATCTTCTGTATCTTTTCCTCAAAAAACACCCGAACAAATCCCTTTTGGAGCAGTAACGATAACTCTTCTTTTAATTTTCGCTGATTGATAGGTATAAGTTCCGCAAAAATAGTAATCGTGGTATCTTCTGGATACGTCATCAACTCATCGATAATAGACGATATGGTATCTTTTGTAACCTGCTTGCCCGAAATTGGAGAAAAGGTCTTGCCAATCCGCGCATAAAGAAGTTTAAGATAATCATATATCTCCGTAGACGTACCCACGGTAGAGCGTGGATTGGAAGTAATTACCTTTTGTTCGATGGCAATCGCCGGAGCGATCCCTTTAATATAATCTACTTCCGGTTTATGCATACGCCCCATAAATTGCCGCGCATAGGAAGATAGGCTTTCTACGTAACGTCGCTGTCCCTCTGCATAAAGGGTGTCGAAAGCAAGGGAAGATTTCCCAGAACCCGACATTCCCGTAATGACAACTAGCTTATTTTTAGGGATATCGACATCGATGTTTTTCAGATTGTTGACCCGCGCACCCTTTATTTGGATAAACGACTTCGCGTTTTGTTCCGATTTTTTTGACATAACCCACAAAGGTAAGGATTTTGTTGGACTCTAATTCATAATCCTTATCTTTGCCAAAAAACTAAACAACAACGAATGAATAAATTAAAGTTCTTACCATTTTGTATAGTCGTTGCAACAGTAGTTGTAGGCTGTCAAGAGGCAGATAACACGCAAGACGAAAATAACCCGTTGCTATTGACTTACGACACGCCGTTTCAAGTACCACCATTCGACAAAATTAAGGATGAACATTTCCGTCCCGCATTCAAAGCAGCCTTAGCGCAGCACAATCAAGAAATCGATGTTATCGTCAACGATTCACAAGATCCTACTTTTGAAAACACAATCGTAGCACTGGAGAATGCTGGAAGCACGTTAGGAAATATCTCACGTGTATTCTTTAACCTTAATTCAGCGAATACAAATGATTCTATTCAAGCGATAGCCAAAGATATGGCGCCTGTATTGTCGGCACACGGCGATGAAATTTCCTTGAATGAGAAGTTGTTTGCACGTGTAAAAACGGTATATGATAATCGTGCTTCTTTGACGTTGGATGCCGAAGATGCCAAATTATTGGAAGAAACTTATAAAGGGTTTATCCGCGCCGGTGCAAATCTTTCTGAAAGTGATAAGGAGAAGTTGAAAAAGATCAATTCCGAATTGTCCGTGTTGACGAATGATTTCGGACAAAATCTGTTAGCGGAAACAAATGCCTACGAATTGGTTGTCGATAATGAAGATGATCTAGCGGGGCTTCCTGCGGCTCTAAAACAAGCCGCCGCTGACGCGGCTAAGGCAAAAGATAAGGAGGGGAAATGGGTATTCACGCTCCAGAATCCTTCTGTAATGCCGTTCTTACAGTATGCTGATAATCGGGAGTTGCGGAAGGAAATTTGGAACGCTTACCAAATGCGTGGAAACAATGGCAACAACAACGATAATAAAGAGATCTTGCTTAAAACGGCAAATCTTCGTTTAGAAAAAGCGAAATTATTGGGATATGATTCACATGCTGCCTACGTTCTGGAAGAGGCGATGGCGGAAAACCCAACCAATGTTTATGCTTTATTAAATAAAATATGGAAACCTGCATTAGAAAAAGCAAAGGTTGAAGCGGCAGACATTCAAAAAGAAATCGAAGCTGCCGGAGGAGATTTTCAGGTAGCGCCGTATGATTGGAGATATTACCAAGAGAAAATCCGTAAAGCAAAATATGCCTTGAACGAAGAAGAGATCAAGCCGTATTTTAGTTTGGCAGCAGTAAGACAAGGTGCTTTCGATACAGCCAATAAATTATATGGTTTGAGTTTCGTCGCATTGAGCAATGTGCCAACTTACCATGCAGAAGTAGAAGTGTATGAAGTAAAAGATAGAGATGGCGAACATTTAGGGCTGCTTTATGCCGATTTCTTCCCGAGAGAATCCAAAAGAGGTGGCGCTTGGATGACGTCTTACCGCTCACAAAGTACAAAAGAAGGCGAGCGTGTAGCACCCGTTATCTCTATTGTATGCAACTTTACAAAACCGGTGGGAGATGAGCCTGCACTATTGACATTTGATGAAGCGACTACGTTATTCCATGAGTTTGGACATGCGTTGCATGGTTTGTTATCGAACGTAAAGTACCGTAGTTTAGCCGGTACCGCTGTATCGCGCGATTTCGTGGAGTTACCGTCGCAGGTCATGGAAAATTGGGCGGCTGATCCCGCAGTATTGAAAACGTATGCAAAACATTACCAAACGGGTGAAGCTATTCCAGATACGTTGATTGAAAAAATGGAACAAGCCGGAACGTTTGACCAAGGGTTTGCAACCGTGGAGTATGTGGCAGCTTCTTTGTTGGATTTGGATTATCATGCAACAACGAAACCTATCGAGGGTGATGTAAATGCATTTGAAGCGGCCGGTATGCAGAAAATTGGCTTAATTGATGCCATCATTCCGCGTTACAGAAGTACCTATTTCCAACATATCTTCTCTGGCGGATATTCGGCAGGTTACTATGCGTATATTTGGGCAGAAGTATTGGACTCCGATGCTTTCGCAGCGTTCAAAGAGAAAGACCTTTTCGATCAGGCTACCGCAACTTCTTTCCGTGAGAATATCTTGGAAAAAGGGGGTACAGGTAATCCTGCTGAAATGTACAGACAATTTAGAGGAAAAGATCCGGATCCGGTTCACCTAATGAAAAAACGTGGATTGAACTAGTATATCGCTAAGTGCGGTATCGATATAAAAAAAGCAACCGTCATCTGCACGGTTGCTTTTTTTATATCCCCAGCGAATTAAATTGTAAGTCGTAAAGCTTTTTATAATAACCATCTTCGATGGTGAGGAGTTCCCTATGCGTACCAATTTCCTTGATCTCTCCTTTATCGAATACGATAATTTTATCTGCTTTTTGAATAGTAGATAGGCGGTGTGCAATAACGATAGCGGTCCTGCCGACCATCATATTTTCAATAGCAGTCTGGATGAGTAGTTCAGTCTCCGTATCTATGGACGACGTAGCTTCATCCAGTACCAATATGGCAGGATCGTGTACCAATGCTCGGATAAAGGAAATTAATTGTGCCTGGCCAGAAGACAGTGTGGCACCCCGCTCTTGTACTTGATAGTCGAATCCCCCCGGCAACCGCATGATAAAGTCGTATGCTCCTACTTTTTTAGCAGCCTCTATAACTTCTTCCTCGGTAATAGCCGGATTATACAGGGTAATGTTATTGAAAATGGTGTCGGAAAATAGGAAAACATCTTGTAATACTGTGGCTATATGCTGACGGAGCGAATGAAGTTTATATTGCCGTATATCTTTACCATCTAATAAAATACGACCTTGCTGTATTTCATAAAAACGGCTAAGTATATTAATAGTAGATGACTTTCCAGCACCTGTAGCACCCACTAAAGCTAGTGTTTCCCCGGGCTTAACATGGAAGCTAACGTTTTTCAATACCCACTTTTCATCGTTATAAGCAAACCACACATGCTCAAACTCGATTTTCCCCACCATGCGATCCGGTGAGAACGTTCCGTTATCGGGCGTAAATTCTTTCGTGTCCAACACATCGAATACCCGTTCTGCAGACACCATTCCCATTTGTAGGGTGTTAAATTTATCTATCAACTCGCGGATGGGACGGAAAATCATGTTGATGTACATTAGAAACGCGACGACGACCCCGGGAGAGATTGTATTGGCAAGAATCTGTTTCGAGCCATACCATACCAAAAGACCAATCGCAATGGCGAGAATAATTTCCAGAACGGGGAAAAAGATAGAAAAATACCAATTGGCTCGGATGTGCGCGTCCCGATGTTTGCTATTAGCGTTTTTAAACTTCTCCATTTCCTGCTTTTCCCGCGCGAAATACTGGATAATAGCCATGCCGCTGATATGTTCCTGTAAGAAGGTATTGAGGTTGGATACCCAAGTCCGTACATCTACGAAGGCCGATTTCATCGATTCCTTAAAAATGTAGGTGGCCCATATTAAGATCGGCATAGGAATCAGCACGATAAGGGTCAATTGCCAATCCGTATAAAACATAACCCCGAAGATGACGAAAAGCTGTAGCAAATCACCGATAATTTGGATCAGTCCTTGGGAGAAGATATTAGATATCGTCTCTAAATCGGAGATCGTACGTGTAATCAGTTTGCCAATAGCCGTGTTATCAAAATATTTTAATCTTAGATTGATGATATGGTTAAATACTTGTATCCGAATATCACGGATAACATTCTGTCCAAGCACGTTCGTTGTCAATGTATGGTAGTACCGAATGATCGTCTGTACGATGAGCAGCGCTATCATGGCAATAAGCATCCAGGTAAGCCCCGAAGCATCAGCCTTTAAGATATATTTATCCAGCGTGTATTCTACAAGCATCGGAAGCGCAGGGGCTACCGCCGCCAATAGAATGGTTAATATAACGGAGGCCCAGAATATACCTTTATAGGGTCCCATATAGCGAGCCATTCTCCGAAGGAGTTTGGTATCGTAGGTTTTACCTGTTATTTTTTGTTCGCTCAAAATGCTGTGTCAATGTAAGGATAAACAACTTTTGTTAAGTACAGACCGTGGGCAGGTACCGAAGTGCCCGCTTTAGCTCGGTCTTTGCTATTTATGATGTCCCTTATAGACTCCGGGGCTTTCTTCTTTAACCCGATATCCAATAAGGTTCCCACAATCGCCCGAACCATGTTCCGTAAAAATCGGTTGGCGGTAATGTGAAAAACAAGTCCCTCATTTGTTTCTTGCCAGTATGCCCGAGTTATAGAGCATATATTGGTGTAGACTTGCGTATGACTTTTTGAAAAACATCCGAAATCCTGTGTGCCAATTAGAAATGTCGCGGCTTCATTCATTAGAACGATATCAGGGAGGTCTCTTAGTTGCCAGGACTTGTGTATTTTAAAGGGGTCTTTACGAAGATGGACGTGATATTCATACGCTCTTTCCGTAGCATCAAAACGGGCATGCGCATCTTGGTCTACGGGGATAATACGGTATACCGCGATGTCGTAAGGAAGCAGCGCATTTAGCGAGTGCAGAAAACGACTTTCGTCTGGTATCTTATCTGTTGGGACGTCTAAATGAACAAACAATTGTTTCGCGTGTACCCCAGTGTCTGTCCTGCCCGCACCGATGGTTTCTATCGGACAACGCAAGATTTTATGAAGAGCTTCGTTCAGTTTTTGCTGGACAGAAACAGCATTTTCCTGCACCTGCCAACCATGATAAGCCGTACCGTCATATGCAATTTCTAGAAAAAAACGTTGCAATGTATGTTCCACTTGGCAAAGTTAATTAAAATCTCGCCCTTTGCACATTCCCTCCTTAACCTTTAATATCGCCTCCGGATATTTGAAGCTTGTAGAAAGCTATTCTTTGCACGACATATTATTTCAAATATCCGCAGCGATGAGGTTTTTGGTTCTTTTTTACGGGAAAAAAGAACATAAAAAAAGTATCTTTGTTAAAGAAGAAAGTTTAATTATGATTCAACGTATTCAAACATTATGGCTATTAGTGGCCGCTGTTATTTTATTAGGTCTTTTTGTTTTTCCTTTTGTAAGCTTTATTGACTTGGTAGGGCTTGGTAAGCAAATCTATGTTACGGGAATATATTCTTCGAACAATAATGAATCTGTCCGTGAATCTGCTTCGATCGCATTGGCGATTTATGCAGGTATCGTGACTATTATACCGCTATTGATTATTTTTCAGTACAAAAACAGAAAAAGACAGGTGCTTTTCATTATGGTGGAGATTGTACTGGTTGTTTTGTTAGGGATATGGATGTGGAGTACAGCACATACGACCTTAGATGTGATTAACCAAAAATTGCAAGCAGGTAATATTGGTGTCGGTTTTTTCCTTTTGCCTGTTGCTATAATTTTTTTGGGAATGGCTATCGGAGGTATCCGTAATGATGAAAAATTGATAAAATCAGCCGACCGTTTGCGATGAAGAGATTGCTATTTTTGCTGTATTTGCCGCTGTGCTGGCTGTCTTCTAATACACTTTTAGCGCAAGAGCAGGAACCGGAAAAAAATATAAAGGATGATATTCAAGTTGATGTAAAATCAACGAAGATAAATGTTGGAGGAGACACACTTTCCCTCGAGTTGTTTCTCATTTCCTATCAAATGGATCCTCGGGAATTTAAACTGAATACTTTCGCTACCCAAATTATGGATAATGAAGGCGATAAACACCTATTTACAACCATGAAAATGGGACGTGTGCTGGTGCAATTAGCGGATAGGGAAAATTATTTGCATTATTTATTAGAAGAGGATGTACCTGTACCTCTAACTATACACGTGGGAGATTGGAAGGGAAAGAAAGCATTAAAAGTATTGCTGGTGTTTGAAGATAGTAAGGAAGAAGGAAAGTTTATAACACAAGAGGTTGACTTATAGCAGTCAACCTCTGTTTATTTTTGGTTTATCCCACTTGATACAAGATAACGCTTGAGCCATAAAATTTTATTATTATTGTACATAGATAGAGATGGTTATTCCGGAGTCTCATTTTTAAATTATGTACAAGATCCTTTTAGGTATAGTTGCAACACTGTTTTTTTATAAACCTGTTTTTGCCCAACTTTCTTTTGATCATATTTCGGTTATAGATGGTTTGTCGCAAAGTACGGTTTTATCAATCTGTAAAGACAGCAGAGGATTTATGTGGTTCGGTGCCCGTGACGGACTCAACCGTTATGACGGCAGAACCATCAAACAATATAAGAATGACCCCTTGAACCCTAACTCTCTGATTTTCGATGATTATATCTATACTATTGCAGAAGACGAACATCAAAAACTTTGGATTGGCACACAAAGAGGAGTCAGTTATTATTCACCGGAGACAGATTCATTTGAGCAGATCGATTATCAAAAGGCAGGAAAAAAAAATGCATCTTCCTTTGCGGTACTTCATATTCTTCCAGCGAGAGATGGTAAAGTTTGGTTTGCTACGAATGACGGTCTATTGTATATAGAGAATACCGATTCGAGGGATTTTAAGGCTTTTAATAGAGACAATGGACTTGCCGGAACAGAAGTATACTCCGTGTTTGAAGATGCTTTGAGTAATATTTGGGCGGGGACAGTTAGTGGTTTGTCTAAACTGACCCTAACTTCGGACAAAAAAAAATATACGATTAAAAATTATTTCAGCGACAAAAACAATCCCCGAAGCCTGGGAGCAAACTTTGTCAGAACAATAGCCGAAGATAACAAAGGACGAATATGGTTCGGTATAGAGAATGGCGGTATCAATTTATATCAGCCAGAAACTGATGATTTTAAGCGTTTTACATCACAAAAATCAAAGCTTAATAGCGATATTGTCCGTAAAATATTGGTTACGCAGAATGGAACAATGTGGATTGGAACGATGAATGGCCTTAATGTTTATAATCCGTTTACTAGGGAGTTTCATGTCTACAGACACGACCAAGACAATAATAAAAGCATCAATGATAATTCGATAAAAGATATTTATCAGGACAACAACGGTTCCGTATGGATCGGAACCAATTTTGGAGGTGTAAACGTCGTACACAAGAATACGCTTACGTTTAACGTTTTCAAGCACAATACATTTAATAACAACAGTATAAGCGGAAATCTCATCAGTGTATTGGCAAAAGACAATACAGGTAACCTCTGGATGGGTACAGAAGGGAGAGGATTGAATTTCTATGATCCGCAAAATAAGATTTTCAGGCACTATCATCATGATGAAAAAAATCCTGCAACCATAGGGTCCAATACGATCAAATCTATTTATGTCGACAAAAAGAATAATGTATGGATAGGTTTGTTCGAAGGCGGTTTGGAATGTTTTAACCAGGAGACTGGTCGTTTTCGGCATTTCAGACCAAACTCCAATGATCCACAGGCGCTGAACCACGGGTACATCAGCGCCATTAGTGAAGATGAGCAGGGTGATATCTGGATAGGAACTTCTAATAAGGGAATAAATATATTGAATACAGAAACCAATGTGTTTTCCCATATAGATACATCAACCAAAGATAAAAAGCTAAGCAGTAACTATATCAAAGATATTTTAATCGATTCCAAAGGAAATGTCTGGGTCGGTACTGTATTGGGGATAAACCTACTGAAAAAGGGAGCATCTGCATTTATTTCTTTTACCAAAGGGGAAAGCGGATTAGCGTCCAACTATATTAACTGTATCAAAGAAGATCAGAAAGGAAATATATGGGTGGGTACCCATAAAGGAGGATTAAACGTATATCTGCCCGAAGAAAATAGGTTTAAGCATTATAGTGCAGCAGATGGCTTAATGAGCGATAACATTGTCGCCATTAATTTTGATTTAGAACAGAATGTTTGGATAAGTACGAATAACGGGCTTTCTATGTTGGATGTGCAGAAACAAACATTTAAAAACTTTGATATCAATGATGGTTTGCCAACAAATGAATTTAGTTTGAATTCTTCCTTAAGAGATGCAGAAGGTAACCTGTATTTTGGGACTTATCAGGGCCTGGTCTCTTTTAAACCAAAAGGTGCCATTTTTAATAACAATCCGCCAAAAATTATATTTACAGGTTTGAAATTATTTAATCAGCCTATTCAAGTAAATGGAGAAGACGGCATATTGGATAAAGACATTTCATTTAAAGACAAGTTAGTTTTTAAAGCGAGCCATAATATTTTTACTGTTGATTTTATCGCATTCAATTATATTAACTCCCGCAGGAATAAATATGCTTATAAATTGGAAGGGTTTGAAAAGGAGTGGAATTATGTAGACAACCCGTCGGCAACTTATACGAATCTGCCTGCAGGAACTTATAAATTGCTGGTAAAGGGGGCTAATAATGATGGGGTGTGGACAGCACGGCCACAAGAACTAACGATTAAAGTATTACCGCCTTTTTGGAAAACCTGGTGGGCTTATCTTATTTATGTTGCGCTGTTTGTCACCTTATGGTATCAAGTAAATAAATTTTTGAGAAAACAACAACGGCTTGAAACAGATTTATATTACGAACATCTTAACCATGAAAGGCAGGAGGGGCTATACCAGAGCAAATTGGAGTTCTTTACCCGCATTTCCCACGAAATACGTACACCACTGACATTGATTTTCGCTCCCTTAGAACGCCTTATAGAATCGACGAAACAGGATAATTTGTTAAATAAGCAGTTGGTAAGTATAAAAAATAATACCGAGAGATTATTGCGGCTGATAAGCGAATTGCTAGATTTTAGGAAAATAGATACGGGTAATCTAATACTGGAACTGAAAACGGTGAAATTAAATGAACATTGTTTCCATATCTACGAATCTTTTAAGGGACAGGCGCAGGCTAAAAATATTCAGTTTGGTTTCGAAGCAGAAGAAAAGCTTTTTGCGAAGATAGATCTCTATCAAATGGAAAAGGTGTTGTTTAACTTGTTATCGAATGCATTTAAATATACCCGTGAAGAAGGCAAAATTATACTAAGGTTAAGGGGTGATGAAAAGTCGGTATATATCGATGTAGAAGATAATGGAACCGGAATACCTATAGAAGATCAGCAGAAAATATTCGATAATTTTTATCAGAGTAAAAACGAAGAGGTAAAAAATGTTGGCTGGGGAATCGGTTTAGCATTGGTGAAAAATATTGTAGAGCTACACGATGGAAACATCACATTGGAAAGTATTCCTGAAACATCAGAGAAGCCCGGTTTTACTTGTTTTACCGTGACCCTACAAAGAGTCTATATAGCAGAACAGGAGGATGAGCCGATGCTTATAAAACCCGAAATGCCGATTTTGTCTGCCGTTAACTTGGAAGGTGTAGAAGCTAAAGAACAAGCGGTACCTGTAGAAAAAGCGAAGGATAGAAAAAAGGAACAACATACTATTCTGGTGGTAGAAGACAACGATGAGCTGAGGACGTTCCTAATAGAATCCCTATCCGGAAAATATCAGGTTCTGGAAGCATCTGACGGTAGAGAAGGGCTTGAAAAAGCAATAAAAAATGTTCCGGATATTATTGTTTCTGATGTGACGATGCCCCATATGGATGGTTATACGTTTTGCCAGCATCTCAAAGAGGACGAAGTAACAAATCATATACCGGTAATTATGTTAACGGCGATGGCCTCCCACCTGCATCAGATAGATGGTTTGCAATCCGGGGCCAATATTTACCTAACGAAACCTTTCAGCATACAGCTGTTGGAACTGCATATAGACAATCTTATTAAATCCGGTGAAGCTTTGCGGGAAAAATTCAGCAAACAGGTGATGCTGATGCCAAGAAACATTAAACTCGAAGACCCTGAAGAGAAATTCATCAATAAATTGATGCTGCTGATAGAAGACAATATGGAATCTCCTGAATTTAATGTTAGCCTGTTAGTTGATAAAATAGGCATGAGCCAAACTGTTTTGTATAAGAAAATAAAGGCGCTCACAGGAATGTCTATTACCGATTTCATAAAATCTGTCCGTTTAAGAAGAGCAGCACAACTGCTGGAACAACGGAAAATGAATATTGCTGAAGTTGCTTATTCCGTAGGCTTTAATGACAGGAAGTATTTTAGCAGGGAGTTCAAGAAGCAGTTTGGAAAATCGCCATCTGAGTATCTGGAAGAGATAGGCGATGAGTAAGTAAAGATTTTTTACCCCTATTTTAACCAATTTATAGCACGTCGGATCTCTTCCTTTTAAGAATATTTGGAAAATGTTCCGGTTTATTCGTTCCCTGTGTGGTTTGATAAATCCGGTAGTTTCACCATTGAAAAGAAAATTTATACGGATGAAAATTTTTCAATTTTTTGCATTTGTTCTTTTATGGAATATTGCACAAGCCCAGCAGAAGCCAAACATTGTGTTTATTTATACAGATGATTTGGGTTATGGAGATTTAAGCTGTTATGGTGCCAATAAAATAAGTACGCCCAATATAGACGCTTTAGCAAATAACGGGCTAAGGTTTACCAGTGCCTTCGCTACATCATCTACCTGTACACCGTCCCGATTTTCGTTGATGACAGGAAAATATGCGTGGAGAAAATCCGGAACAGATATTGCCCCCGGTGATGCCGCTCTGTTAATCCCCACAAATATAAATACCATGCCTAAAATGTTGCAAAAAGCAGGTTACAAAACCGGGGCAATAGGAAAATGGCATTTGGGACTAGGTCCGAAAGGCGGTCCTGACTGGAACGGGGAAATCAAACCCGGACCGTTAGAAATAGGGTTTGATTATTGTTTTTTAATTCCTGCGACAGCAGACCGTGTTCCGACAGTGTATATGGAAAACAGGCGCATTGTTAATCTGGATTCCAAAGATCCTATTCAAGTAAATTATCAACATAAAGTAGGGAATGAACCTACGGGGGAAGAAAATCCCGAGCTGCTTAAAATGAAACTGAGTGAAGGACATGCCCAAACTATTGTTAACGGAATCAGTAGGATAGGTTATATGACGGGAGGACATGCTGCAAGATGGAAAGACGAAGACCTAGCGATCGATATTACTAACAAATCCATCGAATTTATCGAAAAGAATAAAAGCAATCCGTTTTTTCTGTATCTGGCTACGAATGATATACATGTGCCACGTTCTCCAAATGAGCAATTCATTGGTAAGAGCGGTTTAGGACCTCGCGGAGACGTTATTCTTCAGTTAGACTGGACGGTAGGAAAAGTGGTGGAAGCTTTAGACAGCCTCGGACTGTCAGAGAATACACTGATTATTTTTAGTAGCGATAATGGCCCTGTCTTGGATGATGGCTACGCGGATTTTGCTAACGAAATGCTAAACGGACATAAGCCTGCAGGGATTTATAAGGGTGGAAAATACAGTGCTTACGATGCCGGAACCAGAGTACCCTTTATAGCATATTGGCCAGGAAAAATAAAGCCAGGCGTCAGTACGGCAAAGATAAGTCAGGTTGATTTATATGCATCTTTCGCAGCAATGAATAAACAAATGCTCTCTTCTGATGACGCGCCCGATAGCTTCAATTTGCAGGATGTCCTGTTGGGAAAAGACAGGAAAAAGGGACGGAGATACATCGTTCAGCATGCCCTGAACGGTACATTGTCCCTGCTCAAAGAGAACTGGAAGTATATAGAGCCCGCCGAAGGGCCCAAAGTACAACGAGTGACAAACATTGAACTGGGAAATTCGTCTGTTCCGCAGCTTTTCAATCTAAAAGCAGATCCAAAAGAAGAACACAACAGCTATGACGATCAGCCAAAAATACGGAAGCAGATGGAAGGGTTGTTAAAACGCATTAAGGAACAGACTATTAGTAGATAGATTGACAGAGAGATATGAACTTTTTTAAAGTATTGGTTTTTATAAACGTTTTGTTTGGTTTTCAAGCTTTTGGGCAGTTACAGCCGGATGTATGTGAGCAACGTATTCCACATAATTGGAATGTCATTAATGGAAAGTTAAGCATGAGCAGTCAGCATTTCAAAAAAGGAAAGCAGTCTGTAAAATGGGATTGGATGGGAAGCGATGGTGTAATCAGTATAAAGGACAGTGCGTTTGAATCTGTACAGAACGATCCGAGAAGTACGTTTGTTTTCTGGCTGTACAACGGGGAAAAAACAGATGATAAGTTACACTTCATTTTCTATAAAGGAGAAAAAGAAATGTATAGATTCGATTTTAATTTAAATTACACCGGGTGGAGAACGGCCTGGGTAATGTATCATAGGGATATGACCAAACTGGCCGATGACGGCATCGACAGAATGGAAATAAAAGCTCCACAATCCGTAAAAAAAGGGACGCTATATTTTGATCAGGTTATTTATTATGTAAATATCAATCCACGTTCGCCTATGCGTGATCTGCAAGTGCCTTTTGTGAATCTCGAAGGAGAAAAAGCGGCAAATGCACACTGGAATTCTCTGTATAAGTTCAATGCCAATCCTGGTTATCTGCCTTTAGCAAGAGAAATTTCCGACAAGAATACAAAGCAGTTTAGCCAGATCACAAACAGGTATTTAAAACTGATTGGGGCGAAAAAAACAACGATAGCATTAGATTCATTAAGAAAAGAGTACGATTTCTGGAATATTCGAAGAACCAAAGGTTATGTTACCGGACGGATGATTTATTCAACGAATGACATCGAACTGACCAGTAGGGATTTACTGGCAAAAGCTAAGGCGGCAAACGAAAAATCCAATATCAAAAGGTATGCGCAGCTTATGCTTTCGGTAGCGCACTTGCATAAGCAGACTGACGATCAACGTGTAAAACAGGAGACCGAAAAACTTTACATCGATTTATTGGATCACATGGAAGGACAGGGATGGAGCTACGGTAGCGGTATGGGCGCTTTGCACCATTTGGGTTATAACCTCGCGGATTATTACAGTTCGTGCTTAATTATGAAGGATATCATTAAGCAAAATGGTAGGTTGGAACGTACTTTCAAAACCATGTACTGGTTCAGCGGTTTGGGCAGAACACTGGAAACACCGGAGCAACTCCCGGTCTCTAATATAGATGTTTTTAATACGTTATTAGGGAGTATGCTGAGTACAGCATTGATTTTAGATGATGGAACGGAGAAACTCCGTTATATGCAGCATTTTTCTAAATGGATGTCTCATAACGTAAGGCCGAACCTGGAAATAACAGGTGCTTTTAAACCAGATGGAGCAGTTTTTCATCATGGGACGTTATACCCTGCTTACGGTACCGGCGGTTATAACGGCTTGGCACCGATTATCTATGTACTGAGCCAGACGGCGTTTCAGATAGATTCTGATGCCCATCAGCAGTTTAAAGATAATATGTTGATGATGCACTATTATACGAACCCGACCCGCTGGCCAATCAGTATTTCGG
The DNA here is from genome assembly GCF_014692525.1 of Sphingobacterium chuzhouense. Lineage (GTDB taxonomy): Bacteria > Bacteroidota > Bacteroidia > Sphingobacteriales > Sphingobacteriaceae > Sphingobacterium > Sphingobacterium chuzhouense. The sequence goes on along the minus strand of NZ_JACNYL010000001.1, from coordinate 1,232,076 downwards.
GGCGACATCCCACGGGGAACTGGCGTATACCCGATATGCCTTATGCGTATATGGCACTTTCCGGCACGCCTGACGGAAAAGAAAAAATAGATAAGCACATGGCAGCCGTGTATCTGTTAATCAATAAGAATGAAAAAAATCCGTATGTCAGACGGTTTAAAAATATGGGAATAGCACCGGCAGTTTATCCGGCAATGCATTGGACACTGAATTTCGGTCTGTTGGACATCCATAGGAGAAACGATTGGTTGCTGACTATAAAAGGACATAACAGGTATATCGTTAGTCACGAATCGTATCCAAATGCCAATGTGTTTGGTCGGTATGCAAGCTATGGTCAGCTGGAAGTACTTTATCCAGAAAATGGGGAAACCCTAGCTTCCCATTTCAGGGATAAAGGTTGGGATTGGAACAGAATACCGGGAACGACAACGCTGCATGTACCGCTGGATGTGTTAAGGGCGGATATAAAAAATGTAGACGATTATAGTGGGGTAGAAGAAATGCTGCTCACGGATGAGCTTTTTGCGGGTGGGGTTCATTTAGATAAGCAAGGGGTGTTCGCGATGAAATTGAAAGGCCACGACAAATATAAAATGGGGAATTTCAAGGCAACAAAATCATGGTTTACTTTTGATAGTTTGGTCGTAGCGTTAGGTTCGGATATTTCCAACCCCACGATGGAATATCCGACTGAAACCACGTTATTCCAGAATTATCTGGGCGATAAAAGAGAATCTATTTATGTAAACGATACCAAAATAAACAGCTTTCCTTATAAAAACGAGGAAGGTATACATACTGTATTGGATAACCGAAAAATAGGTTATTATATCCCAGGCAATCCGCAAACCGTTGTATATAAGGAAAACCAAACTTCCAGAGATCAGAAAGATTTAAAGGACACCAATGGCGATTTTACAGGTCTGTATATACGGCACGGTCATGCGCCTAAAAACCAAGGTTACGAATATGCTATGCTGATAGATACAGACAGCAAAAAGCTAGCCGATTTTGCGTCGCAAATGAATTCTCAACATGCGCTTTATACCGTTCTACGGAAAGACAGCGTTATGCACAGCGTAAAATATCATCCACAGCATATTACAGGACTGTCCATTTTTAAATCGCACGTACATCTCGCAGATAAATACATTTTAGATAATAGCAGGCCATGTCTGGTGATGTACAAGGATCAGCAAAATCAATTGGATCTAGCTGTTGTGGACCCCGATTTGGCATTTTACGAAGGAGATGACGATGCGCCAAGAAATGCGGACGGAACCAGACGAGAAGCCAGTATTTATTCAAGATATTGGTTTAAAACACCATCTAAGCCAACAGTGATCAAGATGACCATAAAAGGGGGTTGGAAGAAGACTGACACGGAGAATAACCAACACCAAGTGGAACAAACCAAGGAGGGGAATACGATGTTGACTATTCAATGCAAATACGGTTTGACAACAAAATTGCGTTTAACAAAAAAGTAATATAGAAATGAAACGACTGATTTTAATTGCTTTATTATTTTGTATAAGTAAGGTATCTATAACGTATGCACAGGAAACCATCGGAAAACCAAACGTTATCGTTATTGTAAGTGACGATGCCGGTTATGCCGATTTCGGCTGCTATGGGGGCAAAGAAATTCCGACACCAAACATAGATGCTTTGGCAAAGAGTGGAACATTGTTTACAGATGCCTATGTCTCGGCTTCCGTCTGTGCACCGTCGCGAGCCGGAATCCTAACAGGAATGTACCAGCAACGTTTTGGATTTGAGCACAACGTTTCCAAGCTACCTGTAGCGCCCTACACGCAAGAAGATGTCGGGATGGATATCGATATAAAGACGATAGGCAACCAAATGCAGCACAACGGTTACCATACAATTGCGCTCGGAAAATGGCATATGGGTGATGATGCACGTTATTTTCCGCTGCAAAGAGGTTTCGATGAGTTTTATGGATTTGTTGGCGGGCATCGGGATTTTTTTGGATATAAAGGGCAAGCCCCTTCTCCCACACAGGCTTTGTATGACAACGATAAGATCGTCCCGGAAAGCGAAGTCACTTACCTAACGGATATGCTCACGGATCGAGCGGTCTCCTTTGTTAAGGCCAATGCACAGCAGCCTTTTTTCATGTATTTGGCTTATAATGCAGTCCATACCCCTATGAACGCCAAACAGGAATTATTGGATAAATTTAGTCATATCACTAATCCCGAAAGGAGAGCATATGCTGCGATGATGGCTTCCCTGGATGAAGGAGTCGGTGCTTTGGTGGATGCGTTAAAAAAACAAAATATCTATGATAATACGTTGATCGTGTTTATCAATGATAATGGTGCAGCGACCAACAATTCGGCAGACAATGGCAAGTTACGAGGTCTCAAAGGATCGAAATGGGAAGGTGGTACGAGAGTAGCTTATATCATGCAATATCCCAATTACATTCCGGCAGGAAAGAAATATCACAAGATGGTGTCTGGCCTAGACATCATGCCTACAGCAGTGGGTGCTGCCAATGGACAGTTGATAGCGGGACAGATTACCGACGGCAAAAATCTATTACCGTATATAAATGGGAAGATCAAGAAAGCGCCGCACTCGGATCTGTTCTGGCGTAGAGGAATTGCAGCGGCAGTTAGAAGCGGTAAGTGGAAACTGATCAGAAGCGGAGATACAAACCCCGTTTTGCTGTTCAATCTCGAAAAAGACATATCGGAAACCAAAAATCTAGCGAACAGCCACCAAGGAAAGGTGAAAAAGCTGTTACGTAAATTAGAAGCTTGGGAGAAGACCATAGAGCAGCCTCGCTGGCTTAGCCCCTATGGCGATCATAATCAGGTTATGAAGCACCGTATGGAAATGATCGGCAGAGAAATGGAGACACAATATCCTTGATGGTTATGAAAAAGACAAACTATCTCTTTTTCTTCGTTATGACGGTTGTATGGTCAATGACTACGCGAGCAAGCAATATTGAGGTTGCCTCAAAAGAAGAGGTGTATGATAAATTAACGCTTTTGCAACCGGGTGATACCCTCTTCCTCCTAGATGGTATTTACAAAGATATCCAACTGGTTGTCAACAATACCGGAGAGCAGGGAAAGCCGATTGTGATCATAGCAAAAAACGGAGGCAAGGTATTTTTTACCGGCGATGCTAAAGTCGAGTTGCGTGGTCAACATCTGGTACTAAAAGACATCTACTTTAAAGATGGAAAACGCAATCCTGCAGAATGGCAAACGCATGGTCCGGGTTTGGTCGCGATGTACGGTAGTCATAACAGGATTACGGGATGCGTATTCCATGCCTTCGACGAGGCCAATTCAGCGTATATTACAACTACGGTTCCCGAGAGTGGATCGGTTCCGAAATACTGTCGAATCGACCACTGCGTATTTACGGAAAAAATCACCTTTGATCAAGTGATTAATTTGAATAACAGAGTAAAAGTGGATAAAAAGAGTAACATACTCGGCGAAGCGATGTATCACCGCATCGATCATTGCTTTTTCGCCAATCCACGGAAACCTGGTAATGCCGGAGGAGGCATTCGTATAGGCTATTACAGAAACGATATCGGGCGTTGCTTGGTTGATTCCAATCTCTTTGTGCGGCAAGATTCAGAACCGGAGATTATCACGGGCAAATCACAAGAAAATGTGTATTACGCGAATACCTTTTTGAACTGTCAGGGTACACTAAACTTTCGGCATGGCGACAAACAGATGGCATTAAATAATTTTTTTATCAGCTCCGATAACAAATTCGAATACGGTGGCATGTTTGTTTGGGGAAGCCAACACCTTATCGCCAACAATTATTTTAATCTTAAACGGACACTACGAACTAGAGGAAACGCAGCTTTGTATTTTAATCCGGGACCAAAGGATTCGGAACATGCATTGGCATTCAATACCCTTGTTGTAAACAATATATTCGATGATAATGTTGGATACGATATCAATTTTGAACCACTTCTGGAACGCCGTCGGGAATTTGCAACGGCATCTGACCTGGAGTTTTATCTTCCCTACAACATTATCCTCATGGGCAATATTTTCTCTAATACGCAGGGAGAAAAGCACCAAGTTTTTTTAGGTAATTTGGACGGAAATAGACTAGAGCAAAACTTTAGTATGGATATTCACAACGCTCGCCAAATAGGATTTAAAGAAGTTGTTCGAAGCGAAAATAGTCAACCTTACAGTCCGTCTGCATACCAGGGATACACCGTAGCACAGATTCCGGATATCCCAAATATTGAAGGAGTCTTGATCAATATACAACATGTTGTAAATAATGGAGTTGTAGGGCGTCCGCTAACCTGGGATGATGTCCGCCCCGAATGGTTGAACGATATACCGGGCTCGTATGCCCACACAGCCCGCCTAGACGAGGTTACCCAACGAAGATTTGACCGTGTGATAAAAGATCGTAAATAATTAACCGGAAAGTAAAGCTATGAAATATCTAATTTTTGCCTGTTCTCTATTATTTGTATTACAGACGGCGGCACAATCTAATAGACAGGAAATGCCCAACATATTGATGATCGCGGTAGACGATTTGAATGATTTTATAGGAGCAATGGGAAACCCTGATGCCATAACACCCAATATCGATAAATTAGCATCCCAAGGTGTAACGTTTACCAATGCCCATTGTCAGGCACCTTTATGTGGTCCCTCGAGAGCCTCTATTATGACGGGTTTAAGACCTTCGTCAACCGGCATTTATGGTATGATCGCTGATAATGAGATTAAAGACGTAAATATGCGCACGCAAAAGACCCCGTTTCTTCATGAACATTTTAAAGAAGCCGGTTACTATCTTTTAGGGGTCGGGAAGATATTCCACCAGCATTTTCCTGATGGCCTGTTGGACGAAGATGGTGGTAAATCTGAATATGGTCCTCTTCCGGAAAAAAGATTCAAGTGGGATAAAAAAGGTACAGCCACAGACTGGGGAGCTTTTCCGACCGAAGACATAGCAATGCCTGATGACTACGCAACAGCATGGGCTGTTGAAAAACTTTCACAGCAGTATGATAAGCCATTTTTTCTAAGTGTTGGTCTTATCAGGCCGCATGTGCCATGGTATGTACCACAAAAATGGTTTGACCTGTACGATCCTCAAAAGCTTCATTTACCTGCTTATCTGCCAAATGACAAGGCAGATTTGCCGGATATAACGAAAAAAATCGATGATTGGCCAATGATGCCAACGACAGAATGGGCGATTGAGCATAATGAATGGAGAAATATACTGCAAGCCTATTTGGCATGTGTTTCGTATGCGGATCATAACATTGGAAGAATCTTAGACGCTTTGCGCAAAAGCAAATATGCAGAGAATACGATTGTTGTTCTATGGTCAGATCACGGCTATAGGCTGGGCGAGAAGAATACGTTTGCAAAAGTGTCCTTATGGGACAGGGCAACGAAAGCACCGCTTATATTTTCAGGGGCAGGTGTGCCAGAAGGGGAAAAACGGAACCAGGCTGTCGAGCTACTGGATATTTACCCAACGTTAACAGACTTGGCAGGCTTAACACATAATGCATTGAATGAAGGGAGCTCCTTGGTTCCGCTCATGAAAAACGATCATTATAAATGGAACAAGCCGGCTATTACCAGCTGGGGTAGAAATAATACCAGCATAAAAACAAAGGACTATCGCTTTATTAAATACGAGGATGGGTCTAAAGAACTGTATGATATAAAAAAAGACCCGAATGAATGGAATAACCTGGCAGGAGAGGCAAAATATGCTAAAGTGATGAAAAGATTGGAAGCACTGTTGCCAAAAGATAATGTTCCATGGTCTGACAAATCCTTTTATAACGCGAATGAATATTTTAGAAATAAAGGATTAAAATAAAAAACGGGTCATTAGCCCTTATCAACTAATTATTACCCTTCTTTTAATTAATTATTACCCCTTTTTTGTAATCTGTTTCTGGAATTTTGAGATACTAGATTTATTAAAACAAAAATTATGAGAAAGCTTTTTCTTTTTCTATCCTTACTCATCTCCTACTTTAATTTGTCTGCTCAAAATACAAAGCAGATAACAGGTACGGTAGTCGATGCAAGTCAAGGAACCCCTTTGATAGGTGTAAGTGTTTCTATCAAAGGAAGTACATTAGGTGCCGTTACCGATGTAAATGGGAAGTACAACATCAAGGTTCAGGCGGGGGGAAAACCGACTTTAGTGTTTAGGTATGTAGCTTATGAAGAACAAGAGGTCACTGTAGGAGATGGAAACGTTGTAAACGTTAAGCTGGTACCGACAAATACGGCACTTGATGAAGTCGTGGTAATTGGTTACGGAGAAGTTCAGCGGAGGGATCTCACGGGGGCGATAGGTTCTGTAAACATGGAAGACCTGCAAAAAGCCCCTGTGGGAACGGCGTTAGAAGCATTGGCAGGCCGTGTAGCTGGGGTACAGGTACAATCGGACGATGGTAAGCCGGGAGCCGGTATAAACATCGTTATTCGTGGTGCTAACTCGTTAACACAAGACAATTCACCTCTGTATGTTATCGACGGCTTCCCGATGGAAGATGCCAATAATAATATTCTGAATCCAGCCGAAATTGAATCCATGGAAGTGTTAAAAGACGCTTCTGCAACTGCAATCTATGGAGCAAGGGGTGCAAATGGTGTTATCCTTATTACCACAAAAAGAGGGAAAGAAGGAGCACCAACTATCAACTACAGCGCTTATGGCGGTTTTCAGAATGTAATCCAAAGAATGGATTTGATGGATCCTTATGAGTTTGTAAGAATGGAGGCAGAGCGTGACCCGGTAGGAGTGGGGCGAACATACCTGCGTGGAGACACTACTTTAGATTTCTATAGAAATGTGGCAGGCTATGATTGGCAAGACCAATTGTTTAATACAGCAGGTATGCAGGATCATTCTCTATCCGTATCGGGTGGAAATAAATCGACTAGATACTCCTTTTCAGGAAATATATTCGACCAGAAAGGTGTTATCATCAATTCCGGATTTGGTAGAAAACAGGGTAGGGTAACGCTAGACCAAACTTTTAATGATAAATTTAAAGTCGGTGTGGATGCTAGATATACGACAACCAAAACCTATGGGACTTCGCCCGGCGATCCTGATTCGAGAAATAATTCGATGAACTACCTGATGTACAGCGTTTGGGGTTATCGTCCGGTAACTTATATCGAAGGACAGGATTTGTTGGATAACTTGATAGATCCAGATATAAATACCACGAACGATTATCGTATCAACCCAATTTTATCTGCTGAAAATGAACTGAGAGAGGTTTTTAACACGAGAGTCATCTTAAATGGATATGCAGAGTATGCATTTACAAAAGCACTGAAACTGAAGATCAGCGGTGGTATAAACTCTTCTGATCTGAGAAATGATTTGTTTAATAACTCGCAGACGCGTTACGGACATCCGCAGAGCTTAAATAAAGTAAACGGACGTGTTTTATACACCGAGAGTGATACCTGGTTAAATGAAAATTTGCTGACTTATAATAAACGTTTCAACAAGACTCATCAATTGACAGTTGTTGGAGGTATGACTTTTCAGGAGAACAATTACAAACGCTACGGTTTTGGCGCTATGTATTTGCCTAATGAAAGTTTAGGATTAGCGGGCCTAAGCCAAGGGGAACCGATGCCAATAACTTCAATTAATACAGCATGGTCCTTAATGTCTTATTTGGCAAGAGCCACCTATAACTATAGTGGGAAATATATTTTAACGGCATCTTACCGGGCGGATGGCTCTTCTAAGTTTGCTAAAAATAACAGATGGGGTTTTTTCCCTTCGGGATCATTTGCCTGGAGAATGATTGATGAAGAATTCATGAAAAACCAGAATGTACTGACAGATGCCAAACTACGAATAGGTTATGGTGTTACCGGAAACAACCGGGTTTCTGAATACGCTACTTATGCCCGGTTAAATTTTGATAATGTAGGGCCTGATAATAACGGTTATTATCCTTTCGGCAACTCCCTACAACAAGGCTTGTTTATCAGCTCATTAGCTAACCCAGATTTAAAATGGGAAAGTACCGCTCAAAGTAATATCGGTTTAGACTTAGGTGCATTTAACCAAAGAATAAACTTTACAGCGGATTACTATAAAAAGAAAACGACTGATTTGTTGTTGAATGCAGAATTACCGACATCTACAGGGTATGCGTCGGCGTTTAAAAACATAGGAAGTACAAGTAATGAAGGTCTGGAGCTGAGCTTATCCAGCGATATCATCAGAAATAAAGATTTTGTATGGAACTCGTCTGTTAACATCGCTTTTAACAGAAACAAAGTATTGTCATTAACCCAAAACCAGGAATCGTTAACAAGCGCGTTGGACTGGGATAAAGACTATACAACAATACCTTTATACATAGCCAAGATAGGCCAGCCTTTGGGTCAATTTTATGGAATGATTTGGGATGGAGTTTACCAACCGGAGGATTTTGATTCATTAGGTGTTTTAAAAGGGACTATTCCAACCAATGGTAATCCACGGGAAAACATTCGGCCTGGAGATATCAGATACAGAGACTTAAATGAAGATGGCGTTGTTGACGACAACGACAGAACGGTCATTGGTAGAGGGTATCCGTTACATCAAGGTGGTTTCTCCAATACATTCAATTATAAAGGATTCGATCTGAATATATTCTTGCAATGGTCTTACGGAAACGATATCTTGAATGCCAACCGATTAATGTTTGAGTATGGTGTAAAAGCGAGAACCAATCAATTTGAAACATTTGCCGATAGATGGACGCCGGATAATAGGGATACAGAAATGTTCAGATTGGGTGGACAGGGACCGGTAGCCAATTCTTACTCAACCAGAGTAGTTGAAGACGGTTCATATTTGAGGCTAAAAACGGTCTCTTTGGGATATACGATAAATCCGGTCATGCTTAATAAATACAAAATAAGGTCTTTAAGAATTTATGCATCAGCGCAGAACCTGTTTACAATGACCAATTATTCCGGCTACGATCCGGAGGTTTCGGTCATGTATTCGGGTTTAACACCTGGATTTGATTACTCGTCATATCCACGGCCAAAAACAATCGTATTCGGATTAAATCTTTCACTATAATATTAATATTGACAGATCATGAAAAAGATATTGAAAAATTTAGATATGAAAAGAGTACCCCTTTTTAGAAAGACCATATTATCCGGGCTTGTGGGAGCAACTTTATTAAGCACAGTCGGCTGTGCTGACTTTTTGGAAAAAGAACCGACATTTATCGTTAAAGACAACTACTATACGAACGAATCTGATGTGAATATTGGTTTAACAGGTGTATACGCTGTTATGGCTTACCAGGATGTTTACGCCAATAGTTTGCCCTATCATCTTTCTATGTCTGACGAAGGTGTATGGCAGAGAAGCGCTGCATTAACAGGCCCTGAAGTATATATCTTTGACTCTTCTAACCAATTGGTGCGTAACCTATGGAAATACCTGTACGAAGGGATAGAAAGAGCCAATGTCTTGTTAGATAAAATAGATGGGGCTGAAATGGATGAGGACAAGAGAATTGTAGCTAAAGGAGAAGCCAAGTTCTTAAGAGCCTACTATTATTTTATGTTAACCAGCAACTTCGGAGCCGTTCCATTAAAGGTAACGCCAACTTACTCTGTAAACGAGGTGGATGTTCCCAGGGCTTCTTTAGAAGCATTGTATGATTTTATTACGACCGAAATGGAAGAAGCGGAAGCCATGGTACAACCAATTACCGCATACGGGCATGCCGGTCGCGTTACGAAGTCTGCGGTGAGGGGAATATTGGCGCGTGTATATCTTAAAATGACTGGAGCACCTTTGAATGACGTTTCAAAATATGCTGATGTCGTTAAATGGACAGATAAAATGATTAACCCTGTGGATGGCGAGTATCAGCATAAGTTAGTAGCAGACTATAAGCAGTTGTTTAAAGACATGGCAGGAGATAAATATAATATTGATGAGTCTATCTGGGAAGTAGAGTTTTACGGAAATAGAACAGGAGACTTCGCAGCCGGAAGACATGGTAATATCGCGGGTATTCAGTTCACAAGCGAGACCGGACCGGATTCATTGGGATATAGCTACGGATTTATCTTGGCGACAAAAAAACTATATGACCACTATGGCGCAGACGATACAGATGAAAGAAGAGATTGGAATATTGCAACATACGGTTATAATAATACGACGGGGGCTGCGGTATACAGACCAGATGTTGATAATAGGCTGTCGGCAAAACTGAGAAGAAATTATGAAGTAGCATTGCCCCGCCATAAAAACTTTACCCCAATCAATTTCCCGTTGTTGCGTTATGCTGACGTTTTACTCATGTATGCGGAAGCAAAAAACGAGTTGGATGATGTTAATGAAGCCGGGTTGAAGGTGAAAATGGTAAGAGATAGGGTAAATGCTATCGATAGTACGGCGACAATAGGAGGAGATAAAGCTAAAATGAGGAAGTTTATCAGAAATGAGCGCTTCAGAGAATTGGCTTATGAGGGATTGAGAAAGTTTGATTTGGTGAGGTGGAATATTTTTGTAGAAACCATGCATAATTTGGCAAGTGATATCACAGCCAATTCACCACAGGCGCGTAAATATACGGCTTTTGGTCCGAGAAATGTTTCCGCAAGAAATGTGGTATTACCCATTCCATTAAACGAGTTGTCGTTAAATAAAGCCATCACACAAAATCTGGGTTGGTAACCTATAAATAAAAATAAAAATGAAAATGAAAAAGATATTGGTGTTATTTATTGTAGCTCTGGGGTTATCGGGCTGTAATAAAAAAGAAGCAGTAGAACTTATGTTGGATATATCCGTAGCAAAAACATCCTATAACATAGGAGATACCGTAATTTTTGAGATAAGCGGTAATCCGGATCAATTAACTTTCTACTCTGGTGAAGAAGGGCATGTATATGTGAAACGTGAGGGTGTCACTATAGAAGGGGACGGGAGTGTAATGAATCTGGCTTTCTCGACTTCAAAGAGATATGGAACCGAGGCTGCACATCCTAATTCGCTGCAGTTATATATGACCCAAAATTTTGATGAAACTTATTCCGTTGCCGGTATTAAAGAAGAAGATTGGGTAAATGTATCGAGCAAGTTTATATGGTCGGATTTTATGAACAATAATACCGATTATACTTTCTCAGGAACAGTAAGCATTTATGATTTAGAGTCTTTAGGACTTGTGTTGGATAGATCTAAACCGGTTTATTTTGCTTTTAAATATAAAACGAATGCAGGTACAAACCAGGTTCAGACGAGATGGTGGATAGAGAGTTTTAATATAGAATCAATAAATATTGCTACGCAAGAACCTTTGCTTATCAATAATATGACCGGGATGGGGTGGACATTTGTTAAATTTTCTGGTGGAATAACCCCTACGTATAATGTTAATGGCTTGAGATTTCAAAATGCTCCCGCCGCTAATGAAGCCAGTTTGATATGGGCGGTGTCTAAGTCGGTTTCGCTTCAAAATTATTTGAATATTTTTGATATAAATAGGGGTATTGCCCTTAAAAATATGAGTACGCGTATAGATGAATACAGTCATATTTATACCGAACCCGGTACGTATAAGGTGACTTTTGTCGCATCTAACGAAAATGTGTACGGAGGGGAGAAAATTATTAAAGAATTTGAGATTGTAGTCAATCCCTAATTAAAAAAATTATAAAACCTATCAAATAAAAAAATATATAAAAGAGAAGTAATGTTAAAAAAATCATTCATTGTAAGTTTTGTTGCATGTACGGCGATGCTTTCTTCGTGTAGTTCTGAAGATAATTTTGTGAAAGATGATTTCACTGTAGCAGAAAAGCAATATGAAATGATGTTAAATCAGGCCACTGACCTAACAAATTTCCCCCGTACGACTAATCCGGACGGATCTGTAAAAGGAACCGATATTTGGGATTGGACACAAGGCTTTTTCCCTGGTGGGCTCTGGTACATGTATGAGTATACCCAAAAACCGGAATGGAAAGCCGCGGCAGAAAAATGGACAGAGGCTTTAGAAGAAGCCAAATTCCTGACGCAACATCACGATGTTGGTTTCGTTATGTATTGTTCTTACGGAAATGCCGTAAGATTGGAAAAAGATACGGCCAAGATCAATAAATATAATAAAATATTGATCCAGTCGGCGGAATCTGCACTGACAAGGTATGATGAAAAGGTGGGACTAATAAAATCGTGGAATGATAAAATGTCATGGGATGGCAAAACACTATGGACATATCCGGTTATTATAGACAATATGATGAACCTCGAACTGCTTTTTTACGTGTCTAAACTCACCGGAGATCCGAAATACAGAAATGTCGCCATTTCACATGCAGACAAGACAATGACGAACCATTTCAGAACAGACTACAGCACGTACCACGTGGTTGATTACGATGCAAAAACAGGCGAAGTATTGCACCAACAAACCAATCAGGGGTATTCAGATAACTCTACCTGGTCAAGAGGGCAGGGATGGGCGATATACGGATATACGTTGATGTATCGCGAAACAAAAGACCCTAAATATTTAGAACATGCGAAGAATGTGGCGGATTTCTTTATCCATCATCCAAACCTGCCGGAAGATAAGATACCTTATTGGGATTTTAATGTAGAGCAGCATGGTTACACGCCTGACTGGGATTACAAAGGCCAGAATAAGTTAGACTATATTCCTCGCGATGCGTCAGCAGCTTCTTTAGCCGCATCGGCCATGTTAGAATTAAGTACCTATACAAAGGAAGAGGGAAAGACATATTTCGCTGCGGCAGAGCATATTTTAAAATCTTTATCGAGCGAGGAATATTTGGCAGAGCCGGGAACAAATTCAGGCTTTATTTTGAAACACTCTGTGGGAAGTTTTCCGCACAATAATGAGATCGATGTGCCGTTGATTTATGCCGACTATTATTTCTTGGAAGCACTATTGAGATATCATCAATTAAAATAGTAAAAAAGATCACTAACATAGAAAGGTAATAATGAGAAAGATATCAATAGTTTACGTTTTACTTTTAGTTTTTGCTGGAAATTTATTTGCACAAAAAGAGGCTAAGATATTTACAGATTATAAAGCGAATCCAAAAGAATCGATATTGCCTGATTTTTCTTATGCGGGTTATAGAAATGGAGAAAAGGAAATAAATTATAAATCTTCTGGTTTGCCTATTTATGATATTACAGATTTTGGTGCAATCGCAAACGACGACAAGTCAGATAAAGAAGCAATAAAAAAAGCAATAGCGGCTGCAAGTAAAACGAATGGAGGCATTGTCTATTTCCCCAAGGGTACATTTATTGCACAGGATGTAGATGATGATTTAAATTCTATTTGGATTAGCAACAGCAATATTATTTTTAAAGGCAGTGGAAGTGGAGCTGGAGGTACAGCGTTATTTATGAAAGAGCCCTTAAAGCCAAGTGATACCACGAAGATGTGGGCAACGCCACCGCTATTTATTTTTGGGAGTAAATCCGGAGAGAAACAAATAGGCAAAATAACAGATGATGCAGCTGTTGGGGATTTTAATATAAAAGTAGATCAAATTGGAGATTTGGTGGGCGGAGATTGGCTACTGTTATCTATGCGCAGCAAAGATGCGGATGCGCTTAGATTAGATTTAGGTACTTATGAAGTAAATGCGGAATGGAAAAGTTTGGTTAATGACGGTGTAGATTTATCTTTTTGCCTTCAAATCAATAAAATAGAAAGTAATATGATTACGTTAAGCCAACCTTTACCTTATCCTGTTAATTCAAAATTAAACTGGGCATTTGCCAAATACAATAAAATTGAGGAGGTGGGCATAGAAGACATTGCGTTTGTAGGAAATTATCAAAATTCATTTGTACATCATCGTTCCTGGTTGGATGATAGCGGTTATACCTTGGTTAATTTTAGAAGAATTGTAAATTCCTGGATGACCAACTGCCGTTTTACCAATGTTTCTATAGGGGCAGTAATTAATAATGGAGCGAATATTTCTATTCTTAATTGCGAAATTACCGGAAATGCCGGGCATGGAGCTATTACTAACGCAGGCGGAACAAATGTATTGCTCGGTAATATTTCTGATAAGGCGTCTATGTGGCATTCGGTTGGCGTGTCTAAAACAGCGATGAATACCGTTTTGTATAAAGTAGACTATCCGGCAACCACCTGCTTTGAAAGCCATGCCTCGCAACCACGCAATACGTTATTGGATAATGTAACAGGTGGTTTAATGATGAATCGAGGAGGAGGTTCACTAGGGAACATGCCCAACCATATGAGAAATCTCGTGTTCTGGAACTACAAAAAGACCAATACGGATTATCCGGAGTTTGACTTTTGGCCGAATCAACGTTTTTGGAAAATCCCTTTTCCAATTATGGTAGGCTTTCACGGCACCCCCACCAAATTTATCGGCAGTCAGCTAAAGTACGAAGAATCAAACGGTAAAAAAGTATTTCCGGAATCGTTATATGAAGCCCAGCTGAAAAACAGATTGGGAAAGCTTCCTTCCTGGATTAAATAAAAAGTAATAGGTTTAGTGTATTCCGGAGGAATTATCTGGAATACCTAAATTGCTGTTTATCCATCAGACCCATTTGATTTTTCATCATTTTAATCTGATCGGCAAGTAATTTGTTTTTATCTGCTTTTTTTGCTTCGGCCAAAAGTTTCTCGGCTTCACGTTTATTGCGTTTTGCCATGGCTACGCCTGCGAGGCTCAATTTTGCCAAGGCAATATTATGACTCATATGTAAGCCCAAAGACAAAGCTTTCTTAAAGTATTTTTCCGATTGCAGTGGCGCGCGTTGTGATTCCAAGATACCCAATAGCATGTGGTAATACCCATGCTGTGCGCTAATTAGTTGTTTGTCGTAATTCTTAATATTCCTTAGCCATTGTTCCGCTTTAGCCATGTTTTCTTTTCTAAGATACCATTGCGCGATGAGCATATTCTCATTGAAGAACACCGTAACCCAAGCCAGAATGGTAACAAAAATTCCTAAAATACCCCATCCCCAATGACCGAACCAAAATAGTGCTACTGTCCCGATTAAAAGAACGCTACTAAGAATAATACGAACTATATTTGACATATATTTACTGCGTAAATTAAAACTAACGACAAATATCCGGTTATTTTGGAGCTTATCCAACTTGTTTGCGTGATAAAATTGTAAAATTGTATTTTTGTAATTATGGCAGAACGTTATGATCCCAGCTGGGAACCCATTTTAAAACCTTTATTTAAACAGGACTACATGCGTAGCCTTTCCACCTTTGTGCAGCACGAGCGAAGACAGACACTGGTCTTTCCCCCTGAAAATCTCGTGTTAAATGCTTTTAGGCTGACACCATTTGAAGATATTAAAGTGGTGATATTGGGACAAGATCCCTATCATAATGACGGACAAGCACATGGATTGTCCTTTTCTGTGCCGAAAGGAATAGCATTACCGCCATCACTGAAAAATATTTATACAGAATTGACATCTGATGTTCCGGGATTTCAATACCCTACTTCGGGAGATCTAACGAAGTGGGCTAAACAAGGTGTATTACTGCTGAATGCAACACTCACCGTGCGAGCACATCAAGCAGCTTCCCATCAAAAAAGGGGCTGGGAAGAGTTCACCGATCAGATCATCCACTTGGTATCTCAGAAATTGGAAAACGTAGTTTTTATGTTGTGGGGGAGTTACGCGCAAAAGAAGTCGATGCTGATCGATACACAAAAACATTTAATATTAAAAGCAGTTCACCCCTCGCCGCTATCGGCACATCGGGGGTTCTTTGGTTGTAAACATTTCTCTCAAGCGAATGCTTATTTGCAGTCCAAAGGGAGAAAACCTATTGATTGGCAAATTTGAGTTCCCCAGATTGCCGTACCGTCATTCTTTTCCCTAGCGACGACGACAATCGCCAGCTTTTGAGAAAGATGCTCCGATTTCCTAAGCAAATAACTCTTTCAAATGCTTAAACTGGTAGTCTGCATTCGGAAGCCGCTGTATATGGTTGATGCGTATCTTTCTACCTTGCTGCTTAATGTGTGTAAAGAGCAGGTGACTGTCGTATGTAACTTCAAAAGGTTGTGAAAGGTTGAGAGGTTCCATTGTTTCGCCTAGAATAACATATTCTAATTCCCCTTTTGATGTAAACCGTCTAATGACCACTCTATCCTCTGTCGCAGGTTGAATACAGAACCACGCACCATCCCCAACGCCACCGAGATATTGTGCATCCTTCGGTACGGAAATCGGCTTGGAAACAAAGCTCATACAACCAATGATCAAGTCGTTAGGTAAAAGGTCTGCTTTCTTTTGCGTTACATTGTCACCCAGTTTCTTCAATAAGAAACCAAAAGATTGCCAGCGATTCATTTTAAAATGTTTTAACCCATGTTGAGGTGTAAACGAATACACCATTCGATCGGAAACAGCATTTACTACGTTGCTGATAGGACTCGCTTTAATAGTTTCAGGGAAGTTGATACTATGACGCCAATTATACCGTTTGGAAGAGCGTATTAACATGCGTGTGATAAAGCGTGAGCAATTATTGTTGTTGCGCGCTACCGCACCGTACGGATAAGTGCCTTGGTGTACACAATCGTCTCCATAAGCTTTTGCAAGTTCAAAATTGATATCACGGGCGATAGAGAAATAAAGAATGCCCTCTCCATACATCGCCGGCTTCAATGCCTCAAACTGCTCTACAATTTCTTCAAGGTTAGTAATATTATTGTTTTCAAACTTCGCCTTCAGTTTTATCTCTAGACGGGGGTCTGAAAACTTAGAACGTGCGCGACCATATCCTCGGGGCGTAATATAACGTCCGAAATCATAGAAGAGCATCTCGCCCGTTTCTCGTTTAATTATAACAATACCTGTATGGCCTACTTTGAAATTCAAGTTTTTTACGATACCGATTTTCTTAAAAAACATCATCCACTTTTCGTCCCCTCTGATGGTGGCGTCAGGCCATGTTAGAATAAGGGCTACGTCATTATACGTTGTATTTGACTGCATGAAACTCCTTTTTTTATTTAGTATTCTAAAGGGATTATAGGTTCTTTTTTGCTGGTCGACATGATCATCATAGTCTGAAAGGTTTTAACAAATGGGATTTTTGATATTTTTTCCATAATCACCGCTTCATACGCTTTAATATCCTTTACATAGACTTTTAGCATAAAGTCACAATTGCCCGTAACATGGTGGCATTCTGTTACCTCGGGGATGGTCTTGACAGCTTCCACAAACTCTGGGATGGCGTTGTGGGTATGAAAATCCAACGATATCTGGATGAATGATTTGATACCCAACCCTAACTTTTCCTCATCTACGAATGCGTGATAACTCTTAATAAATCCCGAGTTTTCTAATTTACGTACCCGCTCCAACGTAGGAGCCGGCGAAAGCCCGATATTTGAAGCTAACTGCAGGTTTGTTATTCTCCCGTTTTCTTGTAAGAGCTTCAGAATTTTCAAATCTGTCTTATCTGGTTGATATGGCATTTCTATAATCAGCTAATGTGAATATTATATTTTATAGAATGTAAATATACGGAATAATGTTTGGCGAACAAAAAACTTCATGATCGCATGTTTGTTATAGATAAAATTTATTTAATAATCATTATGGTATTGTTAAATGTTATTCTGAATCATAGCAATGTCAAAAATGAAGGAGTAGGGTGCATTTAAAAGCGCAGAAATGACGTTTGTCATTTTTTTTACTAAAATGTGGGTTAGAATAGGTGTTAACTTAGGGTATGTCGTCTTTTAATCGTATCTTTGTAGTCCAAAATAAGGTAGGAATCGCCGAATTAAAAAAGGGGTAGAGAAATGAGTACCAAAGACGATGAATTACTAAAAGAGCTGGAGCTCGAAGAATATAAATACGGGTTCACCACAGATATTGAAATGGAAATAGCCGCTAAGGGGCTAAGTGAAGATACTGTTCGTTTCATTTCTGCAAAGAAAAACGAACCCGAGTGGTTGTTAGAATGGCGGTTAAAGGCATTGCGCCATTTTCTGACAATGAAGATGCCTACGTGGCAAAATTTTGAAAGCCCAGAGGTGGATTTTCAAGATATTTCGTATTACGCGGCACCTAAACCTAAGAAGCAGTTGGAAAGCCTTGATGAGGTGGATCCGGAGTTACTTTCGACATTCGAAAAGTTAGGAATTCCGTTAGATGAACAGAAAGTTTTAGCTGGGGTGGTGGCCGTTGATGCGGTGTTTGACTCTGTTTCCGTAAAGACCACATTTCGGGAGAAGTTGAAAGAACAGGGAGTTATTTTTTGTTCTTTTGGCGAAGCTGTGCAAGAATATCCGGATTTGGTAAAAAAGTATCTGGGCACCGTAGTTCCGCAAACAGATAACATTTATGCGGCGTTGAATTCAGCGGTGTTTTCGGATGGCTCTTTTGTATACGTTCCGAAAGGCGTCAGATGTCCGATGGAGCTTTCTACTTATTTCCGTATAAATGCACAGAACACCGGACAGTTTGAACGTACCTTGATTGTTGCGGAAGAAGGTTCGTATGTGTCCTATCTGGAAGGCTGTACAGCGCCCATGCGTGATGAAAACCAACTTCACGCCGCGGTGGTCGAGCTCATTGCCGAGCGGGATGCGGAAATTAAATATTCGACGGTGCAAAATTGGTATCCAGGAGATAAGGATGGCAAGGGTGGTATATATAATTTCGTAACGAAACGCGGTATTTGTAAAGGTGACAATGCTAAGATTTCGTGGACGCAAGTGGAAACAGGCTCTGCCATTACATGGAAATACCCTGGCGTTATCCTGAAAGGCGATAATTCTGTAGGGGAATTTTATTCCGTGGCAATGACCCGTAATAAACAGATTGCTGACACGGGAACGAAAATGGTACATCTCGGCAAAAATACCCGTTCTAAAATTGTGTCGAAAGGTATTTCTGCAGGTCTGAGCCACAACAGTTATAGAGGGTTGGTGAAAATTGGACCGAATGCCGATAAAGCGAGAAACTTTACACAATGTGACTCTCTATTGATTGGGGATCGCTGCGGAGCACATACATTCCCTTATATAGAGAATAGAAACCGTACGGCGATGTTGGAGCACGAGGCGACGACATCAAAGATCGGCGAAGATCAGGTGTTCTACTTGAACCAAAGAGGAATTGATCCGGAGAAAGCCGTTGGATTGATCGTCAATGGCTACGCCAAAGAGGTACTAAACCAGTTGCCAATGGAGTTTGCTGTAGAAGCACAAAAACTATTGGCGATTTCTTTGGAAGGATCGGTCGGGTAGTAATTTTAAAATTTCCAAATTAAGAAAAATGTTATCAGTTAAGAATTTACACGCGTCTGTTGAAGGCAAACAAATATTAAAAGGACTAGATTTAGAAGTCAAAGCAGGAGAGATTCATGCCATTATGGGACCCAATGGTGCCGGAAAAAGCACATTGGGAAATGTATTGGCTGGTCGCGACGCATACGAGGTCACCGAAGGCTCCGCATTGTTAGAGGGCGTTGACTTATTGGATTTAGCTCCGGAAGATCGTGCTCGGGAAGGTCTTTTTCTAGCTTTCCAATATCCAGTGGAAATCCCCGGCGTGTCCAATATCAATTTCTTGAAGACCGCTGTAAACGATATTCGGGAGTATAAAGGTTTGCCGCCAATGGAAGCAAAAGAGTTTTTGCAATTGGTAAAAGAAAAGCAAAAGCTGGTGGATTTTTCAGCAAACCTCGCCAATCGTTCGTTGAACGAAGGCTTTTCGGGAGGGGAGAAGAAGCGTAACGAGATATTCCAGTTGGCGATGTTAAATCCGAAGTTGGCCATCCTTGATGAGACAGATTCAGGACTTGATATCGATGCATTACGCGTTGTAGCAAACGGTGTAAACCACCTACGTTCCGAAAATAACGCGTTCGTGGTCATTACACACTACCAGCGTTTGTTAGATTATATCGTGCCCGACTTTGTTCACGTACTATATAACGGACGAATTGTGAAAACAGGGCCGAAAGAATTGGCCTTGGAATTGGAAGAAAAAGGTTACGATTGGCTAAAAGAATACGACACGCAAACCGCTTAATAAAATTTATCCATGGATAATTTAAACAGCGGATTGATAAAAAAGAACATGAGTACAATAGTTGCAGATTCATTATATCAACAGTTGGTTTCGACCTTTCAAGAGTTAGATACGCAAGAACCGTCCTATTTGACGACATTGCGTCAACAAGCTTTTGAACGTTTTCAACTTGAAGGTTTTCCGACCGTCAAGAACGAAGAGTGGAAATATACCAATATACACCCTTTAATCAATGCAACCTATGCATTGAATGCATCGGTAGATGTGGACAGTGTGGATACGAGCAAATCGGATATCCCAGGCTTGGATGCCCATCGGATTGTGTTGGTTAACGGCGAGTATGTTTTGGCATTCTCTTCCCTCGAAGATGAAATAGGTTTGGTGGTAAAACCCATCAATGAAGCCTATAGGGAAGCTAACTTTGAAAAACATTACGCACAGCATGCAGATAAATCGGATAATGTGATGGTGCAATTAAATACGGCGCTAAACACAGCGGGCGTGTATTTATCGGTTGCTAAAAGCAAAGTAATTTCCAAGCCGATCCATATCGTGCATGTAGCGACAGGAGAAGATGCATTTTTTGCCCAAACACGTAACCTGATTGTGGTAGAATCCCATGCAGAGGTAGAGATTATCGAATCTTTTATAACGTTAGACGGCGCAGCAAAGAATGTGCATAATAAGGTGACGGAAATTGTGGTGGAGGAGAATGCAAAAGTACAACATTACTATCTACAGGTAGCCGATGCATCGAGCCATTACATTATGCATACGGAAGTTTATCAAGAACAACACAGTCTGTATAATAACTATAACTGTAATTTGCCGGGAGCGTCTTTTGTACGGCATAACATCAATGTGCGCTTGGATGCAGAACAGGTAGAATCACATCTGTACGGCATTAACCTGACGGCAGGCCAACAGTTTGTTGATAACCATACCATTGTGGATCATATGAAACCACATTGTGAGTCCTACGAATGGTATAAGAATATTCCTCAAGACGAATCCACAGCGGTGTTCAACGGTAAGATCTTTGTTCGGGAGGATGCGCAAAAAACGAATGCCTTCCAACAAAATAATAATATGCTTATCGGGGACAAATCTACCGTATATACAAAGCCACAATTGGAGATTTTTGCAGATGACGTGAAATGTTCTCATGGTTGTACCATGGGACAGTTTGACGATGATGCACTGTTTTATTTACGCGCCCGTGGTATCGGCGAGGAAGCTGCACGAGTATTGTTGGTGCATGCATTTGCTTTTGATGTAACCTCCCGTTTCTCTAATGAAAATGTTCGTCAATATATCGAACATCTGGTAGAAAGGGGACTGGAAAAAAATAAGTAGTTTTTCATATATTTATTATATCATAAAAGGCGTCAGATTCGAATTCTGACGCCTTTGTTTATTTTATTTTCCTTACAGAATCGAAATGCGATGGTTGGATACTTCCATTACATATTCTTTACTGTCGAAGTCTTCATCTTTAAGTGTAGCAGTCATGGTACAAGACTTGCATCTCGAATCACAATAGATATACGTGCCGTGATTTACCTTATGACAGAAACCTCGACTGCCTCCCGTACAATTACAAACGTAGAAGACGGTGGATATAGTAGATATACCATAAGCTTCCGGTACTTCCAGCATGACAATATATCCATATAGTATAACGGGGGCGATTTTGGTACGTTCGCTAGGATAGCGTGCTGCCTCTTTTTCGATTTTTTTAATTTCTTCTTGGATAATGTCAAGTTCTACGAACTGATGGGGCAGCATAATCTTGCCCTTTAAGTCCTCGACGCTTTTTACTTTTTTCGTAGGTATGCTCATGTCGAAGACCACCATTTCTTCGAGTTCCACGTCAAATCCGGATGTTCTCGAAGAGCGTGTGAGTTCACAGTTCGTGCAGGTTGTCATTAAGCAGCCATTTCCTGCTGAACTGGTTATCGGGCTACATCCGCCATCCTCCCCGCTCTTACACGTACAGGTGATGCTCCCTTTGTTAAAGCTGATATAGTTTCCCTTTAGATCGACGCCGTAACCTGTATGGCTTGATGGGATAGAAAAGTTGATCGTATTGCCGACCATTTCCACATCAGAATTTTCCGGCAACAGGAAAGGAGTCAAATTGGCTATAGGAGTTTGCTCTTCTTTTGAGCCTTCTTCCTTTGAACAGGCGCTGATAACAGATAGTAATACGGTTGTCGCCAACAAACATAATAATAGATAGTTCAGTTTTTTCATGACTTTTAATTTTAGATGAATAAATAATAAGCAATCCTATTTCACATGGATTACTTTAATATCCACCTCAAGTCTCTTTTGTTACCCCTCTTCTGAAAATTTTTATTTGTTTGGCTCAAATCTTTGAAAAACAAAAGCCCCTGAACTTTTCAGAGGCTTTTGTTTTGAGCGAAAGACGAGATTCGAACTCGCGACCCCAACCTTGGCAAGGTTGTGCTCTACCAACTGAGCTACTTTCGCTGATTGTGGTACAAAGATAGCGATTCGGTATATATCTGTCAATAGCTTTTTTGATTTTTGCTATTTATAATTTATCCCTGTTTCTTTTACTTTAGATAGCATCCACACAATTAATCCCGTCGATTGCTGCTGATACGATTCCACCGGCATAACCTGCACCCTCCCCGCAGGGATAAAGTCCGGAAACTTCCGGATGTTGCAAAGTCTCCTTATCACGAGGAATCCGAATGGGGGACGATGTGCGGGACTCAACACCCACCAAAATGGCCTCATTGGTATAATATCCTTTCATCTTCTTACCAAAAAGAGGTAGCGCTCCACGTAATGCTTGGTGCACAAAAGGGGGTAACACTTCATTAAGATCGACGCTTTTTGTCCCCGGCTTATAGGAGTTTTCGGGAAGGGTTGTCGATACTTTTTGTTGTACAAAATCGACCATGCGTTGTGCCGGAGCAACGAGATTGCCGCCTCCTAAAAGAAATGCCTGTTGTTCTACTTCTTGTTGAAATCGTAGCAATGCGAATGGATCAGATAACGAATTTGGCACATCTTCTAAATTGATTTGGATAACGGTACCTGAATTGGCGTGTGGATTATTCCGTTTTGACGGAGACCAGCCGTTGACGACGATCTCCCTATCTTCTGTAGCGCAAGGGGCAATAATTCCACCCGGACACATACAAAATGAAAAAACACCGCGTTTATTGACCTGTTCTACCAGACTATAGTAAGCGGGTGGGAGATTCTCTGGACGTATTGCACAATGATACTGCGCTTGATCGATGATTTCCTGAGGGTGTTCGATTCGAACCCCTAATGCAAAAGGTTTAGCTTCTATTAACCAACCCTTCCGCTGAAAAAGATGGAAGATGTCACGGGCGGAATGTCCCGTAGCTACGACGACGTGATGCGCGTGTATCGTTTCTCCTGACGATGTTCGTACACCTTTTATCTTTCCGAAATCGGCGAGAATATCATCTACCCGACAATCGAATCTTATTTCTCCTCCATATTCCAAG
This sequence comes from Sphingobacterium chuzhouense, assembly GCF_014692525.1. Classification (GTDB taxonomy): domain Bacteria; phylum Bacteroidota; class Bacteroidia; order Sphingobacteriales; family Sphingobacteriaceae; genus Sphingobacterium; species Sphingobacterium chuzhouense. The sequence continues at coordinate 1,208,404 of NZ_JACNYL010000001.1, read as the reverse complement.
ATGGTGTTACGCATATCTTCGATAATATGGGGGAGCTTGTTCGTACCTATATGGGGTCGGGCATCGATTAAAATATCATGGGGAGCTCCATGCTGTACAAAAATCTGCAGCACCTTATCGACGTCGCCGCGCTTGTTGGAGCGCGTATACAATTTACCATCCGAATATGTGCCTGCCCCACCTTCGCCGAAACAGTAATTGGACTCGGGATTTACTACGCCCTCCCGGTTTATCTTTGCTAAATCCCGTCTTCTATCCTTTACGGGTTTTCCGCGTTCCAATACAATAGGTTTAAATCCGCGCTCCAAAGATCGGTACGCAGCAAACAGACCTGCTGGCCCAGCTCCGATGATAATGACAGGTGCAGCATGATGCACGTTGTTAATGGAAGAGGTGAATACTTCTGGGAAGCGAGGCTCGTCGATATAGAAAACGACGCGAAGACGATACACAACTTTGCGTCCTCTGGCGTCAATAGAGCGTTTACGGACGTGATGCCCCTGTATACGTGAGCGTTCTACCTTTAATTGTTCCGCGCCGAGAGCAATAAGATTGTCGGTGTCATGGATTTGATCGGGAAATACTGCGATTTCAATTTCTTTCTGCATATCTACTGGTTGGGTTTTTATCCCAAAATACTACAAAGATACGCATTTTGCACAATCCCCAATTAACACTAAAGGTCGCATCCAGATATTTGAGGTATGTATAAACCCATTCTTAGTACTATTCATTCCTCTCAAATATCTGAAGCGACGAGGTTTTTGCTTCTTTTTTACGGGAAAAAAGAAGAATAAATGTTATTTTTATAAAAAATTGAATAAAACTTCACAGATGAAAAGATTAGTTATTGCAATCGTAGGTTTGTTTACAGCGCTGTCATTCAGCTCCTGTGGGTATAATACCATGGTCTCCAAAGATGAGAATGTAAAAGGAAAATGGGCGCAGGTAGAAAATGCCTATCAACGCCGTGCAGACTTGATTCCTAATTTAGTCGCAACTGTAAAAGGTGCGGCCGAACACGAAGAGGGTACATTGACTGCGGTTGTGGAAGCACGTGCAAAAGCTACTTCGGTTACAGTTGATCCATCTAATTTATCGGAAGAGGCTATTGCGAACTATCAGCAGACCCAAGATGCGTTGTCACAGTCAATCGGAAGGTTGTTAGTCAGTGTGGAAGCTTATCCTGATTTGAAAGCAAATTCGAACTTTCAAGAATTGCAGGTACAACTTGAAGGTACGGAAAATCGTATTTCCGTAGAACGCCGTTCATACAATGAAGCCGTCCAGGATTATAATACGACGGTAAGGAGCTTTCCAAATAATATTATGGCTGGAATTTTTGGTTTTAAACCGAAAGGAACCTTTAAAGCGGCAGAGGGATCTGACAAAGCGCCTACGGTTGAGTTTTAGGATATTATAATATAATAACGGTAAGATGAACAGGAGGGCTTGATATGGACATATTTTCAACAGAAGAACAAGATCGTATTGTTCAGGCCATTAGTGTGGCAGAAGCAAAGACGTCAGGAGAGATTCGACTCGTAATCGATAAGAAATTAAAGACAACTTCTGCGATGGACGCGGCCGTCTCCTATTTTGAGGAGCTGGAAATGCATAAAACAGGTCTCCGTAATGGTGTTCTTATTTATATGGCCATCGATGATCACGAATTTGCTATTATAGGTGATCGTGGCCTAGATACAAAAATAGAAGCCAATTTTTGGGATGAAACGAAAGAGCTGATGATCTCTTTCTTTCGCCGGAATGATATCGTCCAAGGACTAATTGAAGGGATACATGATGTGGGGGAACAGCTACAGAAGTATTTTCCCCGTGGTGTTGATGATGTGAATGAGCTTCCAGATGATATCTATTTTGGAAAAAATTAAAGATCCGATGCAAATATATATATTAGTTAAGCCGACCGTTAAATGGATTGGGAGTATATTTTTTGTGCTTTTAGGTTCATTTTTTTCACTTTATGCACAGAATCTACCAGAGGCTCCGAACCATTTGGTTACAGACTATACGGGTACGTTGAGCCGTACCGAAATACAGACATTGGAGCAAAAATTATTGGCATTTGAAGATTCAACATCAACGCAGGTTGCGGTCGTATTGATTCGGACCACAGATGGTTATGATGTTGCGGATTATGCCGTGCGGTTAGGCCAAAAGTGGGGTGTCGGAGGTAAAAAATACAACAATGGGGTCATTTTATTAGCTGCTTTGGAAGACCGAACAGTTACTATCCAAACAGGTTACGGTATGGAAGGCGCTTTGCCCGATATCATAGCCCATCGGATTATCCAAAATGAAATAAGACCGAATTTTAGTAGGCAGCAATATTATCAGGGACTTGATGCGGCAACAAATGCAATTATTGCGTATACGAAAGGTGAATATAAAGCTGATCCTCGGGATCGTCGAGAAAAGGGCGATGGTGTACCTGTTGTCCTAATCGTTGTTATCGTAATCGTTATCATATCCTTGTTTTCTAGAGGTGGTGGCGGCGGCCGCGGCGGCCGTGTGATGACAGGTAGAGGAGCTTCGGATGTGTTTTGGTGGACATTGCTTAGCGGTATGGGAAGAAGTGGCGGAGGCGGGAGCGGCGGCTTCGGCGGAGGTGGAGGTGGTTTCGGAGGCTTTGGTGGTGGCGGCTTTGGCGGTGGCGGAGCTAGTGGGCGTTGGTAACAATTCTTATACGTTGTAACAAATGGGGTCTATTCACGTTATCATAGGATGAACATAAGCATGAGAAAAGGATTATTAACGATTTTAGGGGTCGTTCCCTTATTGGTATTCTCGCAAGAGGATTTTACCTTAAAAGGAAAAATAAAAGGAATACAGAACGGAGCAAAAGTATTTTTCCAATATAGAGATAATGGAGAGACTATTTTAGACTCCGTGACGATTAAAAATAATAAATTCAAATATCAAGGATCGGTATCACAACCTACGCCCACAACGCTAATTTTATCAAGCACTGGGCAGACCATGTCAGAATTGCTTAAAAGCGAGGAGCGTCCACCTGTTAATTCCGTTTATTTATCTAAAGGTGTAATTAAGTTTGAAGGTAAAGATTTCCTAACGGCTACGGCAAAAGGAAACGCAATCAATAAAGATTATACGAAATATAAGAAATTGTCGGACGAGATTTATGCGAATTTCGCAGCTTTAGATGCTGAGTATGAAGCTGCTTCAGATGAACAAAAGCAAGACGAAGCTTTTCTGCAAGAGTTGGAGACGAAAGCAGAAGGCTTTTATGAAAAGCAGAGAACCCTTACCGAAGAGTTTGTAAATGCTAACCCCAATAGTTATATATCGTTAGCTGTTTTGGAAGAGTTAGCTTCCGCTGAAAATATAATCAGCTTTGTAAAACCTGCATATGAGCGGATGTCCAACAGCTTAAAGTCGACAGATCTAGGGAAGAAGTTGGAAAAGAAAATAGCGGATACGCAAAAACTTGCCGTTGGAGCTGTCGCACCGGATTTTACGCTACCCGATACCCTCGGTAGTGAACTTTCCCTTTCTTCTTTAAGAGGTAAGTACGTATTAGTGGATTTCTGGGCCAGCTGGTGCGGCCCTTGTCGGCGCGAAAATCCAACAGTGGTGGCAGCTTTTGAGAAATTTAAAGATAAAGATTTTACTGTTTTAGGTGTGTCTTTCGATCGTCCGGGAAAAAAAGAAGATTGGATGAGAGCCATAAATGACGATAAACTGGAACAATGGCCACATGTTTCCGATCTGCAATATTGGAATTCACCAGTTGTGAAACTGTATGCTATACAGAGTATTCCCCAAAATTACTTACTTGATCCCGAAGGAAAAATTATCGCTTCGAATCTACGAGGTCCTGCATTGGAGAAAAAACTGGAAGAGGTGTTGAATTAATAAGCAAATAGGGGCGAATGCAATTCGCCCCTATTTGTTTGACGTTGTTTACCGCCAAGCTTTATATTGATTGATTAAGCCATTTGTTGACGCATCGTGCGCACTTACCGGTTCTTCATTTTCCAACTCGGGAAGAATCTTATTTGCTAATTGTTTGCCTAACTCCACACCCCATTGGTCAAAACTGAATATATTCCAGATGACACCTTGAACAAAAATCTTGTGTTCATAAAGGGCTATCAAACATCCTAGTGTATATGGTGTGATCTTCTTAATAAGGAATGAGTTGGTAGGGCGGTTGCCCTCAAATACCTTGAAATTTTTCAATGCCGCGATTTCCTTTTCCGTTTTGCCGGCATTTTGTAGCTCACTTATCACTTCTTCTTCCGTCTTTCCGTTCATGAGAGCCTCGGTTTGAGCGAAATAGTTAGATAGCAGTAATTGGTGGTGGTTTCCGATGGGATTATGTGAGACAGCTGGTGCAATAAAATCACATGGAATTAATTTCGTACCCTGATGAATGAGTTGATAGAACGCATGTTGTCCGTTCGTTCCAGGTTCTCCCCAGATAATCGGCCCCGTTTGGTAATCTACCCGATTACTGTTCCTATCAACATATTTCCCGTTGCTCTCCATATCCCCTTGTTGGAAATAAGCAGCAAAGCGGTGCATATATTGATCATACGGCAAAATGGCGTGGCTTTCAGCATCAAAGAAATTGTTGTACCAAATACCCAATAAAGCAAGTATAACAGGAATATTCTGTTCAAACTCTGTTTCTTTAAAGTGTACATCTGCCGTATATGCACCTTCAAGAAGCTTCTCGAAATTATCATAACCTATACCCAAGGCGATAGATAACCCGATGGCTGACCACAAAGAATACCGACCGCCTACCCAGTCCCAAAATTCAAACATATTCTTGGTATCGATACCAAAGGCGGCTACACCTTGTTCATTTGTACTCAATGCTGCAAAATGTTTGGCAACATCCGCTTCTTCCGCGCCTGCTTTCAAGAACCAATCTTTTGCAGATTGGGCATTTGCCATCGTTTCCTGTGTCGTAAAAGTTTTGGAGGCAATAAGAAATAACGTTGTTTCGGGGTTTAGTCCTTTTAACGTTTCCGCAATATGTGTACCGTCCACATTGGATACAAAATGCATATCCAGCCGCGTTTTGTATGCTTTCAAAGCTTCCGTCACCATTACGGGACCCAAATCTGAACCGCCGATGCCGATATTGACCACATCCGTTATTTCTTTGCCTGTATAACCTTTCCATTCCCCAGAAAGGATTCGATTGGTGAAGTCTTTCATTTGAGCCTGTACTGCTTTTACTTTGGGCATAACGTCTTCCCCGTCAACTACTACAGGATTCGTGGATTGGTTGCGTAGTGCAGTGTGCAATACTTGCCGCCCTTCCGTTTGGTTGATCTTCTCTGCGGAGAACATGGCATCGATAGCTTCTCCCAGCTGGCATTCTTTTGCCAGTTGTATTAGAAGTGCTAGGGTCTCATCATCTATCCTGTTCTTTGAAAAGTCCAATAGGATATCCTCTAATTGTAACGAGAATTTCTCGAAGCGTTTCGGATCTTCGGCAAATAATTGCTTTAAGGATTTCTCGTTAATAGAGATATAATGGTCTGCTAAATATTTGTACGCTTGTGTCGTTGTAAAATCTACGTTTGGAAACATATATGTAATAGTTTGTTTTTTATCGAAACCAAAGATAGCTTTTTTTGTCTTTTTATTTTACTTTTGAGCATGACCAAGGAACAAATTCAAGACTTGAGGGATAGAGTAACTTCCCTAAGGAGGCATCTTTGACATCGATGTGAAGAAATCAGAGATAACAGAAAAAACAGAAATCACGCTACGTCCGGATTTTTGGGATGACCCTAAGGCTGCAGAGAAAGTGTTACAGGAAATTAAAGGGTTGAAACTATGGACTGAGCATTTTGACGAAGTGGCTGCTGCGGTGGATGATGTCGGTGTTATGTACGAGTTTTTTCAATCCGGCGATGCAAGCGAGCAAGACGCAAATGAACAATATGAATTGGCTCTTTCGGAAGTAGAGGAGTTGGAGTTTAAAAACATGCTGAGTTCTGAAGAAGACCAACTTGACGCTATCTTGCAGATTACGGCAGGAGCGGGGGGGACCGAATCTTGCGACTGGGCTTCCATGTTGATGCGGATGTATATCATGTGGGGTGAAAAGCACGGATGCAAGGTAGTGGAACAGGATTATCAGGAAGGCGATGTAGCTGGCATCAAAACCGTGACATTACAATTTTCCGGAAATTTTGCTTACGGCTATTTGAAAGGAGAAAATGGTGTACATCGTCTGGTTCGGATCTCACCATTTGATTCCAACGCAAAACGACATACGTCTTTTGCTTCAGTATATGTTTATCCATTGGTGGATGATAACATCGAAATAGAAGTTAAAGACGCGGATATCGAATGGGATACTTTTCGTTCTGGTGGTGCAGGAGGTCAAAACGTGAACAAGGTCGAGACGGCTGTCCGCCTACACCATAAGCCGACGGGTATTATCATTAAGAACCAAGAGTCGCGCTCACAGCTCCAAAATAAAGAAAATGCGCTGCGCTTATTGAAATCTCAACTTTATGAGATAGAGATGCGTAAACGACAAGAAGCAACCGCAGCAATCGAAGGTTCCAAGAAAAAGATAGAATGGGGTTCGCAGATTCGTAATTACGTGTTGCATCCCTATAAATTGATCAAGGACCTACGAACAAATGTAGAAACATCCAATACACAAGCCGTGCTGGATGGCGAACTCGATGAGTTTTTGAAAGCTTATTTAATGGAATTTTAATAGAGAAGTTAAATGCGACTTCTCTATTAAAATGCATTTTTCCACATCATGCTCTCTACAGGGCGGATTGTCTTGTTGTTGTATTTGGCGTTTCCCTTTGTATTATAAAAGGTTTCGATGTCACCATCTACAACGAAATAAATTAGCTGTCCCACAGGCATGCCGGCGTAAACCCGTACAGGCTGTGCTACGGAGATTTCCAACGTCCATGTATTGCAGAAGCCGACATCTCCTTTACCAGCAGTTGCATGGATGTCGATCCCCAAACGACCGGTACTGGACTTCCCTTCCAGAAAAGGAACATGTCCGTGTGTTTCTGTATATTCTAACGTAACGCCCAGATAGAGCTTGCCTGGCTGGAGAATAAATCCTTCTTCCGGTATTTCGAAATGTGCTATTTCGTTGTGTTTTTTTGCATCTAATACGCCGTCTTTATAGGTGGCGAGATACTTGCCCAAATGGACATCGTAAGAGTTCGTTCCCAGACATTTTCGGTCAAATGGTTCGATAACGATGCTGCCGTTATCTATTTCTTCTAGAATTCTTTTATCTGATAATATCATTGTTTTTTTTATTACATTTTCAACCCAATCTCACGCAATCGTTCGTCCAGATACTGTCCCGCGGTATAATCCTTATACGTTTTCGGATAATCTTCGGAAATACAAGAATCCAAACAGGCTAGGCTCATGGACGCTTTTGGATGTAAGAAGAACGGCACGGAATACCGTGATGTTTTCATGAGTTCTCGCGGTGGGTTTACCACGCGGTGGGTGGTAGATTTGAGTTTATTGTTCGTTAACCGTTGCAACATATCACCAACGTTCACCACAATATCCTCTCCTTTAGCTTTGATGGGGAACCATTCGCCGTCTTTTGTCCACACTTCCAAACCATCAGCGCTCGCTCCGATAAGTAGGGTAATGAGATTAATATCTTCATGAGCGCCGGCTCGAACAGCATCAGCTGGGATAGCGTCCGGATTTTCAATAGGAAAATAATGGATAGCCCGGAGAATGGAGTTGCCGTTGATAACAAACTTTTCAAAATAGTCTTCTTCTAAATCTAAATAGGAGGCAATGGCTTTAAGTAGTTCACGTCCGGCATCTTCTAATTTTTTGTATACTTCCCCAGTCACTTCGTTGAATCTAGGTAGTTCTTCAACAATAATGTTATCGGGAAAATCGGTTTTAGAATAGTCTTCGCCCACGATAGTTTGCCCACGTTGCCAAAATTCCTTTAAATCAGGCGTATGGGCATCTTTTGCTCTCTCTTTCCCTTTGGCGGTATACCCACGCTGTCCGGCTAATTCCGGAAATTCATACTTCCGTTTGACCGCCTCTGGAAGATCAAAAAAAGCTTTTACAACAGCATAGAGTTCATCAATGAGTCCTTGGCTCAACCCATGGTTTGAAATGGTTACAAAACCGGTTTCGTTAAATGCTTTTCCTATATCTTGTACGAACTGTTTACGCTCTTCCGCACGACCTTGCGTATATTGAAGCAAATCCAATCGAGGGATATTTACTAATGCCATGGTGTTTTTTGTGGTAAAGATAAGAAAATTATACCTTTGCTTTACAGAAATGACTGTTTTAGAGCCGATACTTATTTTGACAGCCCATTAGTTATATGATAAAAAGAAGAGAACAATTTTATGAGGAATCGGGGCTGACAGAATCGGTGACCATTCCCGTGCGCTTTAGCGAGGTGGACTCACTAGGTATCGTATGGCACGGGCATTATATTCTATATTTCGAACAAGGGAGGGAAGCTTTTGGTAAAACCTATGGCATCGATTATATGACCGTTCAAAAAGCGGGATATACGACACCTATTGTAAAATCTACCTGCGAACATAAACTACCGCTACGCTACGGAGACATCGCACGTGTCGTGACCGCATACGTAGATACGCCCGCCGCGAAAATGATTTTCCGATTTAAGATTTATAATAGGAGAGACCAGCTGGTCTGCCAAGGGGAAACAGTACAGGTATTCTTGGATAAAGCACAAAACCTCGTGTTGAACATTCCAGATTTTGTGTTGGAATGGAAACGCAAGGTAGGTTTGTTATAATGGTTTTTGATCCGATATACATAGACGACATGAATTGTGCCACCCCGTTGGGTGTGGATTGGCAATCAAACTGGACGCAGTTACTGTGCGGAATCAGCGGTGTCGTGCGGAATGATGTCGGCCGGATAGAAAATATCTATACATCGGTATTTGCAACCGAGGAAACCCTAGCGCTGTTAATACCTGAGGAAGATAGTACTTTATTGGAACGCATGTTGTTTACGGCGGCGAAACCGGTTGTAGAGAGACATGTACCTACCTCACGTACGGCGCTGATCTTATCCACCACCAAGGGTAATGTGTCGTTTTTAGAGGAGGGGAAAACGACAGATGCGCAACTCACGGTGCTAGCCAAGAAAATGGCAGAGGTGCTGGGATTCCAGACACAGCCTATTATTGTATCGCAAGCCTGCGTATCGGGCTTATTGGCTTTATCGGTTGCCAAACGTCTGGTACAGATCGGTCAGTACGACGATGCCTTAGTTTTGGCAGGAGATGTAGTCAGTGAATTTGTGGTGTCCGGTTTTCAGGCATTCCAGGTCATGAGCCCATTTCCTTGTAAACCTTTTGACAGAGATCGTGCAGGGGTGTCCTTAGGCGAAGCGGCTGCCTGTGTATATGTTTCTAAAGAAAAAGGGGAGTTTAAGATCTTAGGAGAAGCAGCCATAAACGATGCAAATCATATTTCTGGGCCGTCGCGAACGGGAGAGGGGCTTGTGCAAAGTGTGTTGCATGCTGGACAGGAAGCAGCCATCGACATAAAAGATATCGATTTTATCTCGGCACATGGAACGGCAACGCTATACAACGATGAGATGGAGGCTGTTGCCTTTCATCGGTTAGGGTTACAGGATATTCCCGTCCATAGCCTGAAAGGTTATTACGGGCATACATTGGGTGCATCTGGCTTATTGGAGACGGTCATTGCCCTGCAATCTATGCGGTCGGGCACACTCATTCCGACTGAAGGTTTTAAAACGTTGGGCGTGTCACAACCGCTGAACATTATCGAGGAAATAACCCATCGACCATTAAACCGTTTCTTGAAAACAGCTTCTGGTTTCGGGGGTAGCAATGCCGCGATGATTATAGAAAAAACAACGGCTACCCAATAAGTGTAGCAAATCATCCAAATCTTCACCAAAGAACACCAGGTCAACGAAACATTCGTTGTAGTTCTCGAAGATGGTGCGAAATTGCGGAAAAGCAATATCAGCTCTGACCGTCCTTTTAGCTCACAGAGTATAAGATCGTGGATTTCAAATTGGATATATAATTTCAATATTTTTTTGACTTAACCACATTTCACTTCAATGTACGGATACTGATGTTTATAGCACACAGAAACGATTGAATTCATTTGCATTTAATTGTTGAACTTCCTACTTTAGATTAATAATAACCTTTTATATCTCATCCATATGTGGAGAATCTACTTATCTATATCGATACTTTTTATAAGTATAAAGTTAAGTGCGCAACAGACACTCCGTACAATAAATGATAAGGATTTATCCTCCCAACAAGTATTTAAAATAGCCCAGGATAAGAAAGGCTTTGTTTGGTTTTCAGATAGATATGGAGTAAATAGATATGATGGTTACCAAGTTAAACATTATGAAATCCCTTTAGTTTCAAACAATGTTCCTGCACGATATATAAAAGTCGTCACCAATCAACGAAAGGAAGTATACGCCTATAACAGCAATGGAGATGTCCTTGCTTATAACACCAATAGTGATCGTTTTCGCTTAGTGAAAAATTTAGGGCTGTATGTACGTACGGCTATGGTAGATAACAATGGAAAAGTTTGGTTTGGCAGCCATGACGTTATCGGTGAACTCCGACCAGATACGACGATTGTGCTACACAAGTCCCCATTGTTACACGAATGCCTTGTGAAGGAAATTATTGATTATTCCCCACAGGAGAAAATCATCATAGCAGATTATGCCATATTATGGTTTGATACGACCAACGGTAGGATGTTTCCATTCCTTTCAGATAAGCAGTATAACGATTTGAAAAATATACAAATCGAAACAGCGTATCTGACGGAAGATAAAAAGACGCTGTGGCTAGGAACGGTGGGAAAAGGGGTGTTAGTGTATGATGTAAATAGTAAAGTCTTAAAAAACCATGTATCCCTAAATGCGTCGACTATGGTGTCCGCAATACAGACTATGGGGAGCAGCACGATGATTGTCGGTACAGACGGTAGTGGGATATTTTTAATAGATAGCCACTCTTTTAAGTTAAAGCACCAATTAACATCTTATGGAAAAGGTGAAGAACATTTACGAGGAGATGCGGTTTATGATATCTTCAAAGATAAAGAGCAGCGCATGTGGGTGGCGACAAATAATGGAATTACGCGTATGGAGGGATCGTTGGATGGTATATCGGTCTCATCTAAGGAAAATGATAAAACAGGGATTTTGCGGAATGATTTTGTGACAAAGATGATGGAAGATACAGAGCGGAATTTCTGGATAGGTACGAATGCCGGGCTTTCGTATCGCAATGAGAGAACCAAAGCGATCAAACATCTACTTCCATCGATTTATATACTTAGTTTGTACGAAGACAGCCGGGGGATGATATGGGCCGGTACGTTTGGTGCGGGAGTTTATCAATTTAATAAACAAGGGAACTTGATAAAGCGCTATTCTCGAAGCTCAAATACCCAAACCTCTTTATCGACAGATTTTGTTTATGGCATTGAGGAAGATACTATGGGCAATATGTGGTTTGCCGGTAAAAAAGGAGAAGCAAGCCGATTGGATAGAAAAACGGATTTATTTACGCCTATTCCACTTAATCAGACGAACAGCTTAATAAAAACACGAAGCGGCAATTTGCTAGCCGCCACTGAATTTGGACTATTTGAAGTAAATGTGTTGTCATTGCAGGTGGCGGAACATGAACTGAATAAAAAGCTTCGGAGTAAGTATATCTGTGATATCTATCAAGAAAGTGACAAAGCATTATGGCTGGCGACATATGGAGGAGGACTGGTACGATATGATTTAAACACAAAAGAAACGATCTCCGTCTTAACCGATGAATCCACCAGACAGGAAATTATTTTTAGCATCGTAGCCGATAAAAAGGGAGATTATCTATGGCTTGCAGGAATAGATAGAATTAGTTCGGTGAATATGAAAACACTTGCAGTGAAGAATTATCCCAAGAAGTTATTAGCATTAGATCTAAACTTCCTGCAAGCATCTCAAGTGCTAAATCATGCTGGCTTATTGTTTTTTGGAGGTACGAAAGGGTTTGTTCAAATCGATCCCGAGAAGATGATTACGCCAAGACCATCCGATAAAATTGTATTTCTGAATTTTAATCTCTTCAATAAGGTCGTCGAGTCCGGAATGCCGGGTAGCCCATTGGAAGTTCCGTTGGACGAGCTTAAAGATATTTCTTTAGAACATAGCCAACACTCTTTCGGATTATCGTTTACTACAATCAACTTTAGTCAATCTGTCGAACGAAGGTTTATGTGGAAGTTGGAGGGATTTGATGAGGATTGGATCGCTCCAGGTACTGAAAATATGGTGAACTATACAAATCTAAACCCAGGCAACTATAAATTCCATCTCAGAGCATTGGGCAACGATAATGAGATTTTAGATGAACGAACCATCCCTATAAGGATACATCCCGCTATATATAAAACAACATTCGCTTACGTGTTTTATATCTTGTTAATAGCAGGAGCAGTGTATTGGCTATTAAGACAAATAAGAATCCGGGCATATCTAAAAAGCTCACTGGCTTTCGAAAAAAAGGAAAAAGAAAGAACGGAGGAACTGGCAAAATCAAAACTGGATTTCTTTACCGCGGTATCGCATGAAATCCGTACGCCGATATCACTTATTATCGGACAAGTAGAACAATTGATGAAGTCTGGTAATATTCATACACAAACGCAGAATAGGGTTCAAAAAATATATCGCAATGCGCTGAATTTGGGGAGTTTGATAAATGAACTATTGGATTTCAGAAAGCAGGACGAAGGACAGCTTTCGCTTTCTTTAGAAACGGTTAATATGACGGAGCTAATCCAGGAGGTATACCTGGCATTTGAAAATAAGGCACAGCATAAAAAAATTGATTTTCGGGTATCGCTGCCGGAAGACAAACCAGTCTTTCTCGTGCTTGATAGATTGCAAATGAATAAGGTACTCAATAATCTATTATCCAATGCGTTTAAGGCAACACAGAGCGGAGGCCGTATTAAAATTACATTGGAGGAATTAACCGATGATGTTATCTTGACCATTCGTGATACCGGTAGGGGAATACCGACAGATAAGCTAGCACATTTATTTCAGCCTTTTTACCAAATTGAGCCGAATGCAGTGGGAAGTACCGGTATCGGGCTGGCAATTACGAAGAATATTGTTGAATTGCATGGTGGCCGTATAGAGGTCGTATCTGAAGAAGGAATAGGGACGACGTTCCAGGTGAATCTGAAGAAAACAAATGTAATATCCGAAGAAAGTGCTATATCCCAAATTTATGAACAAGAGGTGTATTCAGGAGCGGACTTACAATGGATTGACGAACATGAAGGGATAACGGACCCGGAACAAAAGCCGGGACGTCCAACTATTTTACTTGTAGAAGATAATGAAGAATTGTTGGCTTTCGTTCGCGAAATCCTTATGCCTTTGTTCAATGTGATTGTCGCCACAGATGGACTGCAAGGGTTTGAAAAGGCTACGGTCGCACAGCCCGATATAATTATCAGTGATGTCATGATGCCCAACCTTTCGGGAACAGAATTATGTGCAAAGCTGAAAAATAATTTTGACACATCTCACATCCCCATTATACTGCTCACAGCTCGGGCTGCGGTAGAACATCAATTAGAAGGGCTACGGGTAGGCGCAGACGATTATGTCGTTAAGCCATTTCACAGCGAGCTTCTAATCCAGCGATGCAACAACTTGATAAATAGCAGAAACCTGTTAAAAAAGCGATTTTTTAAAGAACCCGATTCCGATAGCAAAGAACTGGTGGGTACTTCTGAGGTTGACCGTGCCTTTTTAGAAAAGGCTACCGCTATCGTGGAAAGTAGGTTAGAATCGGAGCTGGATATTGGAATTCTGGCACAGGAACTAGGGCTTAGTCGTTCTTCCTTGTTCAGTAAATTGAAGGGAATTACCGGTTTAACTCCCAATGTATTTATTTCTACCATTAGGCTAAAGAAGGCGGCATTTCTACTCCTTCATTCTCCCGAGCTAAATATTGGAGAGGTTGCCTATACCATGGGTTTCAGTAGCCCTCGCTATTTTAATAAATGCTTCCGAGAGCAGTTTGGGTGTTCTCCACAGGAATATCGTAAAAAACACGCGCATACGAACCATAGATAGATTTGTTGGACGTTTTTATCACCTATTTTGGACGATATTATCCAAACGAATTAGATACATACCTCTACTTTTGTATGTATCCAATCGAGCGAGTTGCTTGCCTGGTCGAGCTAATACCAACATAAATAAACTTATATAACATTCTTTAATATTTTGAGAAAGTATGCAAGTAACTAATCATGTATCAAGCTATAAAAGCTTATTTTTTTTGGGTGCTTTACTGTGTTTCTGTGCAATCCCTTCAGAAATACAGGCACAAGTACTCAAGGGGCGTGTTTCAAACACGGAAAATGATCCCATAAGTGGGGCGACACTACTTTTAAAAGGGGCCGTCTTGCGGGCGACTACCGATAACCAAGGCATCTTTTCGTTGGATTTAAGCGGACAGTCAAAGGAAGGAACATTGGTCGTTTCATCCGTGGGATATAAACAGAAAGAAGTACTCGTCCCCAGTCAGTCTATTTTGAATATTGTTCTAGAGCGTGACCTGGTCAATATTGACGAGGTGGTCGTAATAGGCTATGGCACCGTAGCAAAAAGAGACTTGACGGGATCGGTGGACAAAGCCGATATCAAAGAAATGCAGAAAGCGCCTGTCGTTGGGTTTGATCAAAGTCTGGCAGGACGAGTCGCAGGTGTGAATGTTGTCTCTTCCGAGGGGAGGCCAGGTGCGGAAGCAGACATTATTATCCGTGGGGCTAATTCGTTGACACAAAACAATAATCCGCTTTATGTAATTGATGGTTTTCCGGTTGAAGGATCGATTAGTAACGCCATAGATCCGAAGGATATCGAGTCTATCGAAGTTTTGAAAGATGCGTCAGCGACAGCGATATACGGTGCCAGAGGAGCTAATGGTGTTGTCATCGTCACAACAAAGAAAGGGACTGGAGATAAGGCTAGCATCACTTACGATGGCTTTTTTGGTACACAATCCATCCTAAAGAAAATGGAACTTATGGATGGCTATGAGTTTGTGAAGCTGCAAGGTGAAGTATTTGGTCCGGAGACGATGGAAAAATATTACTTTTTTGATGGACGTACATTGGAAGATTATCGTGGAACAGGGAAAGACTTTCAAGATGATATGTTTCGAAATGCGTTAATGCAGAAACACGGTCTATCTATTATGGCTGGGCAAGGCGCCACAAAATATGATCTTTCCTTTTCTTATACTGGGCAGGACGGTGTCGTCATTCATACCGACTTTGACCGTATACAAGGACGCTTTTCCCTTGATCAAGATATCCGCAAATGGCTTAAGGTAGGTGCAAAAGTAAATTACAATAGGAGCAGATACATGGGAGCTTTTCTTTCCGAAGGTACCGGTACTTACAATCTCATCCAAAATACGTGGGGCTATCGTCCTGTTACAGGGTCAAGTGATTTTGATTTGGAAAACGATTTATTCGATCCTATTCTCAATTCCAATGATAATTATCGGATAAATCCTATCATAGCTGTAAAAAACGAACATAACGAAAATATATATCGATTTTTTATGAGCAATGCCTATGTCGATATCTCCATCTGGAAGAACTTAAAGTATCGAAGTATTGTAGGGTATACAAAAAACGACACACGAAACGATATCTTCAACAATTCTCAAAGTAGAAGTGGCAATCCATTGACAACGACACTGGGTGTAAATGCCGGACAAACGTATGGAGAGCGGTCTAACTGGCTCACTGAAAACACACTGACTTTCAAGCAGAAAACAGGAAGGCACAGCTATGACGCGATGGTGGGGTTTTCGATGCAAAACGAAAATATATTGTATACCAATACCAGAATGCAACAGATACCGTACGAGTCCTTAGGGATGAGCGGAATGGATCAAGGTGACTTTTATTCTATGAATTCTTATCGTAACGAATGGACATTGATGTCGTTCTATGGACGAGCTAATTACAACTATGATGGCAAGTATTATTTTACAGGCACCATGCGAGGGGATGGCTCGTCAAAATTTTCACCGCAAAACCGCTGGGGTTATTTTCCTTCCGCAGCGTTGATGTGGCGCGTTAGTAAAGAGCGTTTTATGAAAGACCTTCGGTTTATCAACGACGCGAAAATCCGGGTAAGCTGGGGCGCTACTGGAAATAATAGAGTGGGGGAATACGCTTCTCTTCCTCAAATAACTGCGAATAGAACAGATCGATATTATTTTGGCAATCAATTGACCATTGGCACAGCAAAGACCGTTATGGGAAATCCAGAATTAAAATGGGAAAGTACGTATATGAGTAATATTGGACTGGATGTAAATATGTTCGATTCGCGGATAGGATTTACTGCCGAAGTGTACAATAAGCGAACAAAAGATCTTTTACTGGAAGCGCAATTACCCGGATCCTCTGGTTATCTCACCTCTTTCAAGAATATCGGAGAAGTGGAAAATAGAGGCTTGGAGCTGACCTTGAACACGATCAATATCAAAAAACCAAGTTTTACCTGGTCTTCTAGTTTTAATATTTCATTCAATCGCAATAAAGTCATTTCACTTACCGAAAATCAGCAAACGTTAGCTACTTCGGTCTGGTGGGAATACAATCGGGATAGTCAGCCTGCCTATATAGCACGGATAGGAGAACCTGTAGGCTTAATGTTCGGATTTGTATACGAAGGAACATATAAACCAGAGGAATTTACGCAAACTGGGGCCAATTACTATCTGAAAGATAATATCGCCTACCCGGGATCAAGAGCGAATGTACGACCAGGAGACATGAAATATGCAGATTTAAATGGAGACGGTGTTATTGACGGAAACGATCGAACGGTTATTGGCAATGGCTTTCCAACTCATTTAGGAGGCTTCAATAATACATTTACCTACAGGAATTTCGATTTAAGTATATTCTTCCAGTGGAGTTATGGAAATGATATTTTAAATGCCAATACATATATGTTCAATCGGTATTATATGCCGAACTCCAATATGTTCGCGTCCTATAGTGAAAGATGGACACCGGAAAATCCGATGAGTGAGATTCCACGTGTCAATGAGGGTTCCGGAAGCTATTATTCCTCCTATGGCATAGAAGATGGTTCGTATATCCGACTCAAAACCTTGTCTGTGGGTTATAACATACCTGCCAACGTATTCCGAAATTCCTTTGTTAACGGTATAAAAATGTATGTGGCAGCACAGAACCTATGGACGTGGACGAATTATACGGGAATGGATCCGGAAGTATCTACGAGACCCGGAGCTTTGACGCCAGGGTTTGACTATTCAGCCTATCCCAGAGCCCGTACGATCACATTTGGTATTAATATGAACTTAAAATAAGGACTTATGAAAAACACTAGTACAATAATTATATTTCTACATCTTATATTGATTTGTAGTTCATGTGATAAGTTTCTCGAAACGCAACCACAAGATTTTCTTTCACCAGATACTTACTACAGAGATGAGGAGGAAATCAAGAGTGCTTTGGCCGGTGTCTATGTTACATTAGGAAGCAATTTTACCTACGGTCGTTTCATGGTCGTGGATGGCGCTATGGATGATCTGGGGTATTGGAATCAATCAGAAGCTAATATTATAGACCGGTTAGCAAGTTGGAATTATACCTCAGCTCAACCACAAATCAATGGTATGTGGTATAAGTTATATCAAGGTATTGAACGTGCCAACGTATTGTTGGAAAACATACACCGAGCAGTATTGGATCCTGTTGTGCAAAGCCGATATGAAGGGGAAATCCGATTTTTAAGAGCATATTACCATTATCTCTTGGCGGATCTGTGGGGTGATGTACCCGTACGTTTGAAGCCGACGGCAGCGGCAACAGACGTTAATATCGAACAAACAAGCGCTAGGGAAGTGATGGAGATGGCGGTCGATGAGATAGAACAGATTATCGAGGCTGGTCAACTATTGCCTGCTTCTACGTATGCACACAGCAGTCGAGTGACCGAGACTGTCGCAGCGGGTATTTTAGCTCGTATTTATCTAAAACTTGCAGGCGAACCCTTTAAAATAGGCGGTGCCTATGCTAAATCCCTTTATTGGGCGCAAGAAGTGGAAAAAAGCGGCATGCATAGTCTGAATCCAGACTACGACCAGATATTTAAGAACCATTCCCAGGATTTATATGATACGGATTATAGAGAGAGTATGTGGGAAGCAGAATTTAGTGGAAATTCCGCGACAGATCCGGGGAAAGATGATAAATATAGTTGGATAGGCGTAACCAACGGTATTATTTGTTATGATGATTCCGATGATTTGGGATATTCCTATGGATATATTCGAATTCGGCTTAAGCTTTGGGATTTATTTGATGAAACGGATAAAAGAAAATATAGAAGTATTGCACCACATCGGTATAATGTTACAGACAATACCAAATACAATGAAAAGCTGACAACTTTTACGGCAATAGCCGATCGTTGTGCGGCGAAATGGAGACGTGAGGAAGAGACGTTAAAACCCAAGGATAAGAATTTCAATGCGACCAATTTCCCCATCTTACGGTATTCCGACGTGCTCTTAATGATTGCTGAGGCAGAAAACGAAATAAATGGCCCGACCGAGACAGCTCTAAATGCCATTAATGCGGTAAGACAACGGGCAGGTGTCCAGCTGTATAGTTTGGCAGCTGACCCAGACAAGATCGCCGTTAGGGGCCAAGATGATTTTCGTCAAATCGTACGGGACGAACGCGCCCGGGAGTTATGCTTCGAAGGACTTCGCAAACATGATTTGATTCGATGGGGAATATTTGAAACGGCCATGCAGGAAGCAGCAGCAGAACCATTCTTAGCTGCAAATACCGGAAACGGACGTACCGCCAGTGCATCACAACGCACCACGATGGCCGCCATCGCCAGCAAGACGACTGAAAAATATAAGTTGTTTCCCATCCCACAAAAAGAATTGAACTTAAATAATAAGATAAAGCAAAACAGATTTTGGTAAACAATGATATGTTAACTTTCATGAAAACATTTAATAAATATAGTATTCTCCTTTTGCTTACGTGCATGGCTTGTACAGATGAGGAGTTGGACATTCCCGTGTTCGATGTACAGATAGACACGGAGAATGCACTGAAAGTCGAAGATGGCATACCCGTATTTGAAGTAGGGAGCAGTATCATGTTCAATATACAAGGAACAGCGGACATGGTTACTTTTTTCTCCGGTGAACCCGGGATGATGTATGAACATCGAGATCGAACAAAAATCGATGGTATTCCGTTTTTGCAATTCCAGACGCAAATGGAAAATGGTGACATGCCTCCGGGATTCTTCCACGTATTGTTGTCCTCGGACTTTGAGGGATTCTCTAAAGACCGGACGACGGATGCAGAAAGAATCCGTAATGCAACTTGGGAAGATATTACCGAACAATGTGATATTCCCCTAACACAGACAACACAACTATCGCCTAAGATAGATCTTTCAAGCTATGGTAACAATCCGCTGTATGTGGCCTTTAGGTATGACCGCCCAGCCAATAGAGATTGGCCACGTTATCAAGTTAGGGCTTTTAGAGTTGGCAACGACGCGGATGGTATCACTTACGACGTTATGCGGACGGGCAATGCGGGTTGGACAGCATTTGATTTCAATGCAAGAGAAGATGAAGATCCTTATTTGGCAACGGGAGGGAGTAGACCTAATCGAATATGGGATTTTAGAAATGCAGCAAGTGACGATCGTATCTCGATAGGGTATGACAGTGATTTAGCGAGCGATGATTGGGCGATTACCGCACCGATTGCCCTGACGTCCATTTCTCCGGATTTAGGACTGGGAATTAAAGCCTATAACGACGACTGGCTACGGAATTATCAATTTATATACAACAACCCAGGCACATTTACAGTAAGTTTTGTGGCAACCAATTCCGCGTATGCAAATACGAAAATTGTAGTAAAAGAAATGGAAATTAAAATTATAGAATAAAATCCAGTGAAAAAAATCCGAATTAAAAGTAGTTTATTCTTTCTATTGGTGTTAAGGTCAATCGTATCGACGGGAGCGCAAGCTGCTCCTCCCTTAGATTCACTGGAAGCGTGCTTTCATGAGGCACAACAACAATTGAATACATTATTAACAAAAGCAAACGAGATCGATTCACTTTTCCCGCGTACGATAGATAATAAGGGAGAGGTTGTATTTACGAATCAATATGAATGGACGTCCGGTTTCTTTCCGGGTAGTCTATGGTATGCGTATGAAGGTACACGGGATGAAAGCCTGCGCAAAGAAGCGATAAAATGGACGGAAAAATTACAAGGACTTAAAGATTTTAAAGAGCACCATGATTTGGGATTCATGGTTTATTGTAGCTACGGCAATGCTTATCGACTGACAAAAGATGAAAAATATAAGGACATTCTGGTACAGGCTGCACATTCGTTAAGTACGCGTTTTTGTGAAAAGACCGGCGTAATTAAATCGTGGAATGCCTTCGGCTCTTGGAGGGGGAAAGAAAAATATACTTTCCCGGTCATTATTGACAATATGATGAATCTGGAACTGTTATTTTTTGCATCTAAGGTGACCGGAGATACTCGTTATAGGGATATGGCTATCCGTCATGCCGAAAACACCTTAAAAAACCAGATACGAAAAGATTATAGTTGTTTTCATGTGGTTTGTTATGATCCCAAAAATGGGCAGGTGCTTACGCAAGAAACTGCACAGGGATACGCCGATAATTCAACATGGGCAAGAGGACAGGCTTGGGCGATATACGGTTTTACAATGACCTATAGGGAAACGAAATATCCGCGATTTTTGGAAGCGGCCCGTAAAATGGCGGACTATTATATCGATCATCCCAATTTACCCGCAGATAAGATTACTTTTTGGGATTTCAATGCGTACCAACGCGGATATACGCCCTCTAAACGTTCCAATGCAAATCATGTCCGTACCAACTACCGAGACGCGTCGGCAGCAGCCGTAGTGGCGTCGGCGTTATTCGAACTGGCGACATTCACCGGTCAACATGAAAAAAAGTATAGAACTGCGGCGATTCAAATTTTAGAAAGCTTAAGCAATCCGGCCTATTTCGCATCACACGGAACAAATGGAGGTTTTCTGCTCAAACACAGTGTCGGAAGCATTCCACACGGAGTCGAAATAGATGTTCCATTGGTCTATGCTGATTATTACTATTTAGAGGCTTTAAATCGATATATTCAATCACCTACTCCATGAAGAAATTAATAAGTTGTTTATTTTTTATAGGGGTTATATCGGTAACCTCTGGTCAAATAAAACCGGATTTTTCACGTATTTCCGATCACCCTCGGCTTTTATTACGGCAAGGTGAAGAAGAGAAGCTAAAAGAGGGGGTATTGACACATACAGCGTGGCGTAACCTACATGAGGTTATTTTACGGGAAAGTACCGCCATATTGGATATGAAACCGTTAACCCGTAACCAGATCGGACGCCGGATCCTACAAACGTCCAGAGAGGCATTACGTCGTATTTTTTATCTGTCTTACAGTTGGAGGATGACGGAAGAACGATCTTATTTGGAAAAAGCGGAGCAAGAGCTCCTTGCCGTAAGTCAGTTCGCCGATTGGAATCCAAGCCATTTCTTGGATGTTGCGGAAATGACACTGGCAACGGCTATCGGATATGATTGGCTTTATCATGAATTGCCGGAAGCATCCCGGCAGACCATTCGAAATGCTATTCTACAGAAAGGTTTGGCTCCAGGACAGGATGCTGCATATAACGGATGGCGAAGAGCGAAGAACAACTGGAACCAAGTTTGTAATACAGGACTTTCTTTTGGTGCACTTGCTGTCTTTGAGGAAAACGAAGCACTCTGCAACGATATAATCGAAAAAGCGATAGCCAGTATTCGCATACCAATGGAAGCCTATGCCCCTGCTGGAAATTATACAGAAGGATATAGTTATTGGGCATACGGCACATCTTTCAATGTACTTTTTATCGATATGCTGGAAAAAGCATTTGGTAGCGATTTTGGCCTTTCTTCCCAGCCTGGTTTTTTACAAACAGCATCCTTTTACGCCAATCTTATGGGAACTTCAGGGCGGGTTTTTAACTATGGCGATGCAGGTGGTGTGGAAGGACTTCAGCCGGCCATGTTCTGGTTTGCCAATAAGCTTCAGGACCGCAGTGTGCTTTTTATCGAAAAAGATTTTCTAGAACGTCAGAAATTTAATGAAAAAAGCAATCGTCTCTTACCGTTGGCGATGTTGTGGGCAGACGGTATCGACGTTAATAAAATCCAAGCGCCCACAACAAAGCTTTGGCATGCTACCTCAGAGAACGAAATTGCGGTATTAAGAACGGGATGGAACAAGACGAAGGATATTTATGTAGGGTTTAAAGGAGGGACAGCATCGGTCAGCCACGGGCACATGGATGCTGGATCTTTTGTGTTAGACATGGATGGCGTTCGATGGGCAAGTGAACTAGGAATGCAACAATATAATTCATTGGAGTCGGCGGGATTAAAAATTTGGGATATGCACCAGCAATCGCCTCGATGGGATGTTTTCCGATTGAATAACTTCTCACATAATACCTTGACCATAAATGGGCAGTTGCATCAGATGGAAGGCAATGCCAAGCTTATCAAAAAAAGCGAAAATGAGGAACAAATCAACGCAGTATTTGATTTAACATCTGTATTTGCATCGCAGTTGGAAAAAGCAACCAGAGGGATTGCTGTTCTGAATAAATCATATGTAATCGTTCGGGATGAAATAAAAACAGGGAAAAACCGTGCTACCGTACGTTGGGCGATGCTTACACCTGCTCGCGTAGATAAAATTGATGGAAATCGTTTGGTGTTAAAAAACGGGAAAAAGAAAATAACGGTTTTTTTAGAAGATATGGATGATATTCAATGGAAAAGTTGGAGCGCCGAACCACCGAAAGAGTATGACGCACCTAATCCAGGATTCGTATTTGTAGGATTTGAAATCCAAATGAATCCACATGAGGTAAAGCATTTGAATATTTCCTTTAACGTAGGGGATCATGAGAAGAGATCTGGCCATACGCTTGCACTTTCCGAATGGTAAAACAATTATGCAAAAATAAGTGCCGAATAAACTTAAAGTTACTATGAAATATTTCACAAACAAGCTCCGTATACGTACGGGGAGGAAGGCGGCTTGCCTTTTAATAAGCGTGATTTTGTTGCAAAGTTGTAACAAATCTATCCTAGAAGATAGTTTTGCTTCTAAGCATATGGATCAACAAGAAACGCAAGAAACCTTCCAATTGGCTACTATAAACCAGGTGAATAACTATCATTTTCTTAAAGGTGCAGATATTAGCCATGTAACGGATATGGAACAAAAAAATCTTCTCTTTTATAACACTACTGATCAGCAAGATTTATTTCTTTTAATAAAAGAACGGGGGCTCAACAGCGTTCGATTACGCGTTTGGGTAAATCCTGTTGGCCCCTATTATTACAATAGTATCGCGGATGTGGTGGCAAAAGCTATACGTGCAAAAGCTTTAGGGCTAAGCGTCATTCTTTCATTTCATTATAGTGATAGTTGGGCAGATCCTAAAAAGCAAAATATCCCCGCCGCCTGGATGGGATACACATTGCTCCAAATGCAGACAGCATTGGCAAACCACACCAAGGATTGTCTGAATGCATTGCAAGCGCAAGGAATTACACCATTATATGTACAGGTCGGAAATGAAACGGACTATGGTATGTTATGGCCCATAGGTGATATCCGACTAGGTAATATGTCTAACTATGCAGCTTTGCATAAAGCCGGTTATGAAGCTGTAAAAGAGGTCAACGATTCTATTCAAGTAATGGTACATTTTTCAAAGGGTAAATACAATGACAGTTGCCGGTACGTGCTTGATGGACTTTTGGCTAATGATGCTATTTTTGATTTGATAGGTATATCGGTATATCCCATTTTGGAGACGTATGATAGTGATATTGAAGCAAGCCTTAATAACTTAGAAGATCTTTCTTCTAGATATGGCAAAGAGGTCATGGTGGTGGAATGCGGCTACTACCAAAATGATCCACAGCGTGCTAGAGAAATGATTTTTAGACTATTGGATGGAGTGGCAACACTCCCAGAGTCGAAAGGTTTAGGCGTATATTATTGGGAACCGCAATATTACCAGCGTCCCCCAATCAATAAAAGTATCTTCGATGCCACGACGAAAAGTTCAACGGTCGGAATAGATGGATTTTCATTGGTGCAAAACCCGGGCTTCGAAGTAGACGAAGCTGCGGCAACGAATCCTGCTTCTTGGCAAACAGGTGGTAGTAATCCCGATGCGAATTATCTCGAAGGAGGGCCTCACACCGGAAGCTATCGTTTGACTCACTTTAAGAATAGCGGCTATAATGTCGAAACCAAACAAACGATAAGCGGGTTGACTAACGGGTTGTATACATTACAAGCTTGGGTAAGGAGTGGTACTGGATTAATAGAAAACTATCTTTTCGCTAAAGATTTTGGTGGGGCAATGTTGAAAGCCGATATCATGCCTGGAAGTACGTGGATAAAACTCCGTATAGAGAATATTCCGATATCGAACGGAGAATGTACCATAGGCATGTATACCCAGGGCAATAACCAATACAGCAGTGTAGATAATTTTCAATTTTTTAAACAATAATAAACACGTATCATGAAAAGTATTATTTTATTTTTTGTAATTGCTGCCGCTTGTGCGCAGTACAGTTATGCACAAGAACGCGGACTACTAAATAACGGTGATTTGGAAATTTGGAAAAACGGTAAATCACTTCCACAGGGATGGGCAACATTTCATGTCATCGATAGAGAGGGGATATTCCGAAAGGCTGGGGAATCACACAGCGGAACAAATGCTATACAAGCTGATTTTGCACCTAAGAAGGCTTTTGATAACCGACGTTTTTTCTCTTCAGCCACACGGCTCGATTCCGGTAAATACAAATTGCAATTTTTTACAAAAGGTAAAGGAGATATCCGGTTTATATCCTTGCACCGAGAGGGACAGGAAGCCTCTGGAAAAAACAGTGAGGGTAATATCGTTGGAATACCGGCAATAACACAGTTAGATAATAAAGACTGGGTGTCGTACACACTGATTTATGACGTTCGTGAAAGCGGTTCCTACCAGCTCACCATATGTGTTAACGAGGCCGATAATTTGCTGTTCGATGATATAAACTTTTATCATCAATAATTTCGTATTTTTTTCATTGGCGCTACTGTTTTATATATTTTTGGAAATAGAATCGTCGCGACATGCTAGAAAAAGCTAACATACAAAAATCCTGTACTATTGAACAACATCGGATTGTTGTCGATGATAAGCTGGTTTGGACAAACGAAGAGAATCTGCCGTTTTCAGATTTTGCGAAGGAAGCGTTTCAACATCTAGACATCGATTATCCGAAATTCTATAAAATGGATGCATTGAGCAAGTTGGCTTTTCTTGCCGCTGAATATATTTTACAGGATGAAGAAACCAATGGACTTGCGCTTGTTTTAGCTAACAAATCCGGTAGTTTGGATACCGATATAAAACATCAGGAAAGCATTCAAGATATGGACAACTATTATCCCCGTCCAGCCACTTTTGTCTACACGCTATCCAATATCTGCTCCGGTGAGATTGCTATCCGGCATGGCTTGCAAACAGAGAACTCTTTTTTTATTGCAGAAGAGTTCCCGGAGGAAACTATTTTCGCCTACGCCGATTACCTGTTACAATCCGGTAAAGCAAACCGAGTTTTATGCGGCTGGGTAGAATACTTTCAAGAAGCGTATCGGGCAGTTTTGTATATTTTTTAGTGAAAACAGCGCATTTTAATTAAGTTTGTCTTTATTTTTATACATAATGACAGCATTAAAAGAAGAGTTAAAAAGACAAATTATCGACGTTTTAAATCTAGAGGATATCACGCCCGCTGATATTCAAGATGATGAAGCGTTGTTTGGTGAAGGGTTAGGTTTAGACTCTATCGATGCATTGGAGCTGATTGTCTTGATGGATAAAACATATGGGATTAAACTGTCTGATCCAAAAAAAGGAAGGGACATTTTTCAATCCATAGAAACGATGGCCACCTATATTTCGGAAAATAGAACGAAGTAATGACGGACAGGGGAGTTGCGGTTACGGGGATAGGCATTATCTCTTCGATTGGCGAGACCGTTGAGGAAAACTTACAAGCGCTATTAGCAGGTAAACACGGCCTCTCACGAATAGCAAACTTTCCTACTCGTTTACAAGAACACATTTGGGTCGGTGAGATAAAGCGTACCAACGAAGAGCTATCGGATAGTTTGGGATTATCGTTACCTCACGCTTTTACGAGAACCGCCCTTTTGGGTGCTTATGCCGCCCGTCAAGCGGTAGAATCAGCAGAACTGCGAGATGCCCACGATCTGCGGACAGGATTTATATCATCCACTAGTGTCGGCGGTATGGATTATACAGAGCGATATGGTCCAACTTATCTCAATTCTCCCGAATGGCATCGTTATATCTCCTCGCATCCGGCAGGTGATTCCTCCCATAAAATAGCCCAGCATTTGGGAATAAAAGGTTTAGTGACTACCGTAAGCACGGCTTGTTCTTCCGCAGCAAACGCCATGATGATGGGCGCCCGTTTAATTCGTTCTGGTCGCTTGGATAGGGTGATCGTGGGCGGAACGGACGCGTTAAGCAAATTTACCATTAATGGGTTTCATACCTTAATGATTTTATCGGACGCCCCTTGCCAACCTTTCGACGAGCATCGTAAAGGACTTAATCTAGGAGAGGGCGCGGCGTATCTTGTATTGGAATCTGAAGAATCCATACAGCGGCAGGATAAACATGTTTTGGCTTACTTGGCAGGATATGGCAATGCAAATGATGCGTTTCATCAAACGGCGTCCTCCGAAAACGGAGAAGGGGCTTTTTTGGCGATGCAAAAGGCTTTGGCGATAGCGCAATTAGCCCCGCAAGCCATTGATTACGTCAATGCGCATGGAACGGCAACACCGAACAATGATTTGTCGGAAGGGCGAGCCATGCAACGTATCTTCAAAGGCAATGTACCCCTATTCAGCTCAACAAAACCCTTTACGGGGCATACATTAGCTGCGGCTGGTGCGATCGAAGCCGTGTATAGTATATTGGCTTTGCAACAAGGTGTCGTGCCACCCAACCTTCATTTCAATACCCCGATGGAAGAACTGGATTTGATACCAGAAACAACGGGACAACACCGGTCGTTATCACACGTGCTTTCTAACTCTTTTGGGTTCGGTGGCAATTGCTCATCCCTTATTTTTTCAAAAGCGTGAAGAAAAGTGTGTTCATAAACGGTATAGGTGTGGTGACGACACAAGGTGTATGGCGTGCAGAATTTTTTTCAGAAGTACGGGTATTAGATCATGCGATCACACCCGCAGATCAACCCTCCTATAAAGGCCTTATTTCTCCGGGAGCGATCCGCCGCATGTCGAGAGGAATGAAGATGGGTATTTACGCTGCGCAGCAAGCGTTAGCGGAGGCTTCCGTAACGATACCCGATGCCATTGTTACGGGAACAGGGTTAGGGTGCTCTGAGGATTCCGATAAATTTCTCCGTAGTTTGTGGGAAAATGAAGAGCAATTTCTCACGCCAACATCTTTTATCCAGTCTACACACAACACCGTTGCCGCGCAGATTGCACTTCAGCTGCAATGTAAAGGTTATAATGTAACCTATGTAAACGGGGGCATCTCTTTTGAATCAGCTTTGTTGGATGCGCTTTTATTGTTACAGACGGGTGAAGAGGAGCATGTACTTCTTGGTGGGGTAGATGAAATCGCGGAACAGACCTACGCGTTTCTACAAGCCGCGGGCTATATCAAAGCGGATGGTATACAGGAAACAGTCAAAAATAATGTGTCTCCGGGCGTCAATTATGCGGAAGGCGCGCAATTCTTTTCGATGGGCGCGAGCAGAATGACCTCTTCTTATGCTGAAATGATAGATGTGACGTTGCAAAATGAACTGGAAGTGTCTGAAACGGCATCCTTTTTACAGGATTTCCTCGTGGCAAACAATTTTCGACCAGAAGATATCGACGCGGTTATCCTAGGTTACAACGGCGATGAAAAAGATGACTTGTTTTACAATGCATTGCAACAGGAGCTTCCCTTGGCAACACCTTTATATTACAAACACCTAAGTGGTCAGTATGATAGCTGTTCGGCTTTTGGATTGGCTGCCGCTGCTTTCGTGCTGAAATATCAAACTGTTCCACCCATTTTGTATTGGAACGAAAAAAATCCACCGAAAACAACTTGGAAAAATATCCTGTTATATAATCAATATAAAGGTAAAGATCATTCGCTGGTTGTTGTTCGGGCATGTTAAAACACGCTATACTATATCCGTTGTTTCTTGTGGTAGGATTCGTTTCCCTGCTTATCGGAATCTTTGGTGGTTCTTTTGCATGGTTTTTTGTTGTTCTGCTATTGGCAGTTGGAATGACCGCTTGGGGCGCATTTGATATACGTTTAGGATATTTTACACATACTTTTTTCCGAAAGAAATATAATGCGAAGGGACTGATCGCATTGTCTTTCGACGATGGCCCCTCTCCCCATACAGCCGAAGTTTTGGAATTATTGAATACCTATCAGTTTAAAGCTACCTTTTTCTGTATCGGAAAGCAGGTGTTGGCGTATCCCGATATTGCGAAGCAGATTATCGACGAAGGGCATACCATTGGTAATCATACCTATTCCCATAATAGAAATTTTGGCTTTTTAAAAGAAAAGGAGGTTGTTGCAGAGCTGGAACAATGTAATTCAATTATCCAACAGATTGTAGGAAAAAAGCCTAAATTCTTTCGTCCGCCTTTTGGGGTGACTAATCCATCGGTAGCTAAGGCAGTCCAATATACAAAACATCAGATCATCGGGTGGAGCAACCGCTCGTTGGATACGGTCACGTTGGAAGAGGATAAAATTTATCAACGGGTGTGTAAAAGGCTGAAATCAGGAGATATTATGCTTTTCCACGACACCTCACAACGTACCGTCAATGTCCTAAAACGGTTGCTGCCCCATTTACAGAAACAAGGATATATATCGGTTTCTGTAGATGATTTGTTAAATTTGCATGGATATGAAGACTAAACTGCTTTATTTTTTGATGATTTTGTTGTTGCCCTATGGCGGATGGGCACAAACAAGGGAAATGTCAGCGAGCGAAAGAGCCAGCTTTCAAAAGTCTTTACAGCAGCTTGCGGAAATCAAGACGATATCGGCAGATTTTGTGCAATATAAGCACCTTAGTTTTATGAAAAAACCGGTGGAATCATCTGGGAAACTGTATTTAAAACATCCCGATAAACTAAGTTGGGCATATACAGCGCCGTTTCAATATAAAATGGTGTTTAAAGACCATAAGATTTTTATCGATGATCAAGGCAAGAAACAGACGATTGATGTGGGGAATAGCAAGCAATTTGAAAAAATAAGTACCCTCGTTTCGTCCAGTATGCGTGGCGGGCAATATGATGAAAAGGAATTTGCGGTTTCTTATTTAAAGCAAGGCGATGCGGATATGGTGTGTTTGACACCAAAATTAGCCGGTGCGAAAAAGTATATCAAGGAGATCGTGCTGCTATTTTCGTCGACGGATAAACAAATAGAGGAGGTAAAGCTTGTGGAACCTTCTAACGACTATACACGTTTTGTTATAAAGAATAGAAAAGTAAATACAACGATTGATGAATCGATTTTTAACCTGTAGTTTTTTCCTGCTGTTCTTTTTTGTTTCCTGCGGTACATACCGTTATCCGAATGCCTCGGGAATTCGCAGATCAGAACCAAAGGAATTGAATAATTATTATCTTGATACTACCCGGGCTTTTGTGTATCGTGCGAAACTGAATGCTTTTAAGAAAGATATTAATGGGAATCTAGTAGTGCAAACGTTGGGACGAAATGAACATCGCGTTGCACTGGTAAGCGATTTCGGTCAAACCTTATTTGATGTCAGTATTTCGCCCGATGAACATGAACTGCATTATGCCATGCATGATTTAAATAAACGTATAGTCGTGAGGGAAATCGTCAATATCTTCCGGACGATGACAGAACAACGTCATGCGACGTCGGCCGTGATGTTTGCAAACCAGCAGCATTATTATCCTGTATATGTCGTAGATAACTGCTATTATGTGCTGAAAGAACGCAAGGTTGAGCGTATCCAGCAGGCCAAAGGCGCTAAAGAACATTTAACGATTGTTTATCGTGAATGGAATGAGGAAGACATTCCTACGAAAATAGCGGTAGAACATAAAAAATTCCCATTGACAATTGATCTTACCTTGGATGTAGATCAGTCTACCTTATAAAAAGAGTGATATGACCTTATTGCCAGATTTCTATCACGTAGAGAATATCACCTCTCGGTCAAACAATATACATATTGCCGAGGTACATTTGAACCCCGGTCATCCGATATTTGGAGGTCATTTTCCAAATAATCCGGTTGCTCCGGGTGTGTGTATGATGCAGATATTAAAAGAGTTAGTAGAAGAAGTTGAACAAAAACCACTCTTTTTAGCACATGCATCAAATGTAAAGTTCACCGCCTTGATAAATCCTAATGAAAACCCTGTTCTGCACTTTGAATTCGAAATCTCGCATGATGAACAAGGGCAGGTAAAGGTAAAGAATACGACGACTTTTGAAGAGACAGTAGCGTTGAAATTGACCGTCTTATATAATATGGCTATTTTTTGATAGGTATAAGCTATTCCCTTATTCAATTTCAAACTCTTTCGGATAGTGGACAATACCGTTTACATTTTGCAAACTGCCTTCAGTCAATTCTATTGCCATGCAGTTTGCTTCGGGGACATCAAAAGGCAACTTAATTCCAAATTCTTTGGTCAGCTTATAGCCGAATTTGGGGTAATAGTTTTCATGCCCTAACAATATTACGGAACCGAAGCCCAATTCTCTTGCTTTTTTGTGGGCTGCTTCTATCAACTTTCCGCCAATGCCTTTGCCCTGAACCTCCGGCAATACAGCAACAGGAGCCAATGCAAGAGAGGTATAACTATTCTTAGCATCATCCTCAATTTTAATTTTTGTAAGCAGGATATAACCGACTATTTGATTGTTAACTTCGGCGATGAGTGACAGTTCGGGAACAAAGGCATCTGAATTTCTTAACCGCTCTACTAAATAATGCTCCTTATGGTCGCTCAATTCTTCGGTTTCAAAAGATTTCTGTATCAGTTCGAATACGGTCTTAAAATCTTCCTTTTCTTCTTTTCTTATCTTGACATTCATAAGCTGTAAAATTATAAAAAAACCTACTGTTAAACTGAAAACTGACCTGTTTTTCATTTCCGAATATATGAACGCATAGCTTATATTGTTACATCTTTAAAGAACTACCAAGACTCGGCTGATTATATTCATCAAATCATGTTCATTCCCGAATGAGCTCTCCACCAGCTGGCAGATTGGGTTTTGCTTCTTCAAGGACAAGAAAGTAACAGCCACACCGCAGCTTCAGCGGCAAAAAGAAGATAAAAATCATTATTTTTGTAGATATTGTATAAACGTGATGTATCACGTTGGGCTTGAAAAATGATTGAACGCGAGACGGTAACAAGAGAAATAGAGCGTTTGGGGATTGTTGTTATTATACCGACGTATAATAATGAAAAAACCTTAAAACGCGTAATAGATGGTGTGCTCCTATACACCTCTCATGTTATTGTCGTCAACGATGGATCTACCGACACAACATCAACGATCTTAAATCAATATCCACAAATCGAAGTCATCACATCGGCGCATAATCAAGGGAAGGGTATGGCCTTGCGAAAAGGAATAAAGCGGGCTAGAGACCGACATTTTCAGTACGCGATAACCATTGATTCCGACGGACAGCATTACCCATCTGATATTCCGGTATTTGTTGACGCTATCGCTAAAGCAACCCGACCCGTGTTACTGATCGGAAGCCGTAACATGAGCCACGATTCAGTACCGCGAAAGAGCAGTTTTGGAAACAAATTTTCCAATTTTTGGTTTTGGTTTGAAACTGGCATTAAGCTGACCGATACGCAATCTGGGTTTCGGGCGTATCCCTTAGCAGCTATATCCCAACGATTCTATACCCACAAATTTGAATTTGAGATTGAAATCATTGTACGTGCCGCTTGGCGAGGTATTGAAGTCAAGAATGTGCCCGTTCAAGTGCTGTACGATCCCAGTGAACGTGTTTCCCATTTTCGCCCCTTTAAAGACTTTGCCCGTATCAGCATCTTGAACACGGTGTTGGTGTTTTTAACCTTTTTTTATATCCTCCCGCGTAACTTTTTTCGGAGCTTCAAAAAAAAAAGATGGTCTGACTTCGTTAAAGAAAATATATTGGGCAGTACCGATTCCCCGATAAAGAAAGCGCTGTCTATCGGGCTAGGCGTTTTTATGGGTATAGCACCCTTTTGGGGATTTCAGACGGCTATAACGATCACATTGGCGGTTTTCCTACGTTTGAACAAGGTGCTTGCTTTCGTTTTTTCCAATATCAGTTTTGCTCCATTCATCCCATTGGTTATTTATGCTTCATTGCTCGTAGGCGGAATGGTCTATCCATCTTCCACCACGTTTAAGCTCGATGGCGTTTCCTTGGAAACTATTAAATCCCACCTTTGGCAATATGTTATAGGTAGCTTTATCCTCGCTAGTGGAATGGCGATACTCATTGGCTCTTTCAGTTACTTTTTTATAAAACTATATCGGCAGAAAGCTGTTTCCACTCAATAATGGAGGATATATTCTACCATATCTATGTTTGGGTACGACGTAACAAACTCCTTGCTGCTACCATTGCGTTGTTGTTTTTAG
Organism: Sphingobacterium chuzhouense; assembly: GCF_014692525.1. Taxonomy (GTDB): domain Bacteria; phylum Bacteroidota; class Bacteroidia; order Sphingobacteriales; family Sphingobacteriaceae; genus Sphingobacterium; species Sphingobacterium chuzhouense. The sequence continues at coordinate 1,175,332 of NZ_JACNYL010000001.1, read as the reverse complement.
CGGGCTGCGGCCTGCTGGCTTCCAAGCTTCGTTTTGAAGAAGATATTACCCAGATTATCCCGAAAAATGAGCGAACGGATGAATTATCGAAAGTACTAAAGCAAATTAATTTTGCGGATAAAATAACGGTTTTAATTGAAAGGAACGAAGCCACCAAGCCCAGTGTGTTGACGGCGATCGCTGGTGCATTTATAGATTCCATGGAGACAGACATTGCCTATATCCGTGGGATCACGGGTAGAATTGAGCAAGAAGAGATGGAGAGTACATATAATTTGGTGTACCAACATCTGCCGTTGTTTTTAGATGAAAGGGATTATCGCACGATAGCCGAACGATTACAACCCGATTCTATCGCAGAACGTGTATCGGAAAATTACCGTACGTTGATTTCGCCCACGGGACTTGTTATGCGGAACTTTATTCAGAGAGACCCGTTGGGATTGGCTTTGTTAGGATTGAAAAAAATGCAACAGCATACGGTGGGTGAAAATTTTATGTTGTACGATGGATTTATAGCTACCAAAGACACCAGCCAATTGCTGCTTTTTCTGGATCCGACGTTTCAAGGTGCAGATACCGAACATAATACCGCGCTAGTAGAACATCTTGAACGCTTGCGAGACACATTACATCAACAATTTGAACAGAAAGCCGCCATTTCTTATTATGGAACGGCTTTTATTGCAGTAGCGAATGCCAAACAGATAAAGATGGATATTTCAACGACGGTGCTGATTTCGATGTCAGTATTAATGCTGCTACTTATCCTATTCTATCGAAAAATATATGTTCCGCTACTCGTTTTTATACCGACCGTTTTCGCAGCCTTGTTTGGTATGGCCTGTCTTTATCTTTACAAACCTGTTATTTCAGCGATATCACTCAGTGTCGCTGCCGTTTTGATTGGAATTACCATTGACTATGCTTTACATATCCTAACCCACTATAAAAAATCTGGTGATATCCGTGCGCTTTACCGTGAACTGACGCGTCCGCTGTTAATGAGCGGAGCGACGAATGCCGTCGTATTTCTATGCTTGTTATTTGTACATTCGGAAGCGTTGGTGGATTTGGGCATCTTTGCATCGATATGTATTTTTTCGTCGGCTGTTTTTACATTGCTCATCGTCCCGCACCTTTACCGTCCAAAACAAGAACTTCGGCATAATTCCATATTGGACAAACTGGCGGCATTCCCTTTTGAGCGAAGTAAGATACTGATTGCTATTTGTTTGGTATTAATTGTATTGAGCTGCTTTACCGGTGGACGGGTAGGTTATAATAATAATCTGGCTGATTTAAATTTTGTGCCAAAAGCGTTGCAGCAGATGGAGCATAAATTGGATAAGCTGACCAATACGTCATCTAAATCTGTATACTTGGTTTCTACAGGAAAGACCTTTGAAGACGCGGCGCAAAAGACCGATCGTTTGATGTCAAATCTGAACACGGCAAAAACCAAAAAAGAAATTCTGGATTATAATGGCTTGATTATACCGCTATCCGCTACTTTACAGCATGAGAAGATTAACAAGTGGAATCAGTTTTGGGAAAATCAGCATACCGATAACCTTATTGCTCGTCTACAAAAGGAAGGAGAACAATATGGTTTTGAAGTAGAGACCCACGCCGATTTTTATAGGTTATTGAAGGAACAGCCGAAAGCGTTAGGATGGCATGATTTTCAATTGCAACGCGCGTTGGGGTTATCGGATTTTGTCGCCGAGCGGAATGGTTTCTTTACTATTTCCACCTTAGTGAAGCTGGATGATGCTAAACGGGAACCGTTTCTTCGAGCCATGGAGAAAAATGCAGATGTTTTGGTTGTTGATCGCCAAAACATGAACGAAACGTTTTTAGGGCAATTGCGCGATGATTTCAACCGTTTGGTAAGCTATTCTTTCTTTGCGGTACTTTTTATACTTTGGGTGTTTTTTCGTCGGCTAGAGCTGGTTTTGCTGAGCGCAATTCCTATCGGTCTCACCGGATTGGTCACCGCAGGGCTGATGGGGTTGTTCGGGTTGGAATTTAATATATTTAGTGCGATCGTGTGTACGTTGGTTTTTGGACATGGCGTAGATTTTAGCATATTTATGACGGCCGCTTTGCAGAAACAATATAGTACAGGAAAGGATACGCTGCAAACCTATCGCACCTCGATCTTACTGGCCGTATTAACGACAGTACTGGCGATTGGCGCCTTGGTATTCGCTAAACATCCGGCACTGTTGTCCATTGCATCCGTTTCCTTGATAGGGGTGTTTGCCGCCGTCATTATTACCTTTGTATTCTACCCTATCTTGTTTCATTTCTTTATTTCCAACCGGGCGAAACAGGGTAAGTCTCCCTTTACGATCACGATCCTTTTATTGTCTTTGTTGTTTTTTGCTTATTACGGCATAGGATGTTTGGTCGTTTCCTTTTTTGGTCGGGTGATCGTGTCGATTTTACCTCTATCAAAGGAAAAGAAAGACGCATTTTTTAGAAAAACGATGTCGGCATTTATGAAGTCCGTGCTATACCTTCATCCGCAGACAAAACATAAGACGATTAATCTGCGCAGAGAAACATTTGATAAACCCGCCGTCATTATTGCGAACCATAGTTCGTTTCTCGACACGTTATCGCTCGGTATGCTTGTTCCGAAGGGCATTTTTCTGGTAAACGATTGGGTCTGGAATTCTCCTGTTTTTGGCAGGGCAGTAAGAGCGTTAGGGTTTTATCCCGTGAGTCAAGGATTGGAAAACGGGGTAGATGTCCTTCGGGAGAAAGTTGTACAAGGTTATTCGTTGATTGTGTTTCCGGAAGGTACACGTTCTTATGAGAATGTTGTAAAGCGTTTTCACAAAGGTGCTTTTTATCTTGCGGAGCAGTTGCAGCTGGATATCCTACCTATCTATCTTTTGGGAAATGGTGATGTATTACCCAAAGGTGATGTGCTTATTTTCGGAGGAGCCATGACACCAGTTATTGGAGACCGCATTCGTATAGATGATACGTCTTTTGGCGAAGGTTACCTGGAACGTACCAAGCGTGTTATGAGACACTTTCGAAAGCGATATAGTGCTTGGCGTCAAAACGAAGAAGGTGTGTTCTATTTCCGAAAGAAATTAGAACTGGCTTATTACTATAAGGATGAGGATATTGTGCGAGATGTCAAGAAAAATATAGCCCGCTTTGCTCTGCATTATCATGAGCTAGATTCGTATCTGGGAGAGGGGGCGCACGTTGCACATCTTTCGGATACGCATGGTGAATTCGATTATCTGTTGTCCTTGCAGAGCGGGAACCGGAAATTGTTGGGTATTATTGCAGATCAAGAGAGACGTGCGGTGGCGGAGAGTATTTATTGGATAAAACAGCGCCAAGTTCGTTTTGCACCGCATACGGCAGAAGGATATACCGTACTTGTTATCCATCCGTTGATAGAGATAGCTAGTTTACCCGTTTCTCTTTTGGAGACCTTTGAAGAAATCTATACTTTTAGGAAAGCGCAGTCATTACGGGCTTTAGGATGGGAGGAAGATACGCTTTCTGATTCATTGTTTTGCTATACATGACCGAAGGAATACATAGACAATATGACGTCGTTATCGTAGGTAGCGGACTCGGAGGCTTGGTGTCAGCGGTTATACTGGCAAAGGAAGGATTACGGGTCTGTGTATTGGAAAAAAACAATCAATTTGGGGGGAATTTGCAAACGTTTTCCCGCGATAAGAAAGTGTTCGATACAGGCGTGCACTATATCGGAGGCTTGGCCGAAGGGCAGAATTTACACCGTTATTTTTCCTATTTGGGGATTATGCCTCATCTTCGGCTGGAGCGCATGCCAAAAGTTTTTGACCAGATTTGTTTTGGCGATGAAGAGGAGTGTTACCCCATAGCGCAGGGCTACGATGCGTTTGTGGATTGTTTATCGGCGGCGTTTCCGGCCGAGCGTTCAGCTTTGCTTAGCTATGTTGCCGATTTACAATATACTTGTAAAGCGTTCCCATTATATGATGCGGAAGATGGAGAGGGTTATGCATCGGAAGTTATAAGCCTAAGTGTTAAGGATTATTTTACAACGTTAACGGATAATGAACGTTTGCGTGCGGTATTGGTTGGAAATAATTTCCTATATGCGGGCGAGGATGATAAAACGCCCTTTTATGTCCATGCACTCGCTGTCAATTCCTATATCCAAAGTGCTTACAAATGTATACTTGGCGGTAGTCAAATCAGTAAATTATTGATCCGTGAATTGCGTAAATTGGGCGGAGAGGCTTATAAACGCGAAGAAGTCGTAAAACTGGAAATCGAAGATGGACAAGTCTGTCGTGCAATAACACACGGCGGAAACCAGGTTCAAGGGGATCTGTTTATTATGAACGTTGATCCGAAAAGAGCGTTGCAACTGGTCGGAAAGGAATATTTTCGAAAGGCCTTTTATGATCGCATTCAGACCTTACCCGTTACGACGTCTTCGTTTAGTTTACATGGGGTTTTACTACCTGGACAGGTTCGGTATAAAGCCCATAATGTATATTACCATCAAAACGCACATGCTGTTTGGCATGCGGCTACCTATAAAAAAGACGATTGGGCAAATATGTTCATGTTGTCGATGACAGAGGATCCGCGCCATCCGGGCTATGCAGATACCTTTACCGTATTGACCTATATGCATTTTGACGAAGTGGAGACGTGGGCAGATACGATAAATACGGTAGTTCATCCAACGGATCGAGGGGGGGGGTATGAAACTTTCAAAAGGAATAAAACGGAACAGTTATTGAAGAAACTGAAGCATCGTTTTCCAGAGTTGGTAGAGGCTGTTCACCAGACGTATGTATCGACTCCTTTATCGTATCGGGATTATATCGGAACATATAAAGGTAATCTGTATGGTCATATAAAGGATGCCAGTGACCCCTTGAAGACGTTTATCGCACCGAAAACGAAAATAGAAAACCTGTATTTGACAGGGCATGGGGTATATATGCACGGTATTTTGGGCGTAACAGTGGGAGCGATAGCGACTTGTTCCGAAATATTGGGGAAATCGTATTTATTAAGGAAAATTACTGCTAAAGAGAAATAGGAGATATAGTCCTTCTTTTGGAGGATATAGCGAATACTAAATCATGAAACAACAGATAATTATGGAGAGGCAATCGCCGCAGGAAATTAAGGCTTATCAAGAGGAGCTCTTACGAAGGCAATTGATTTATCTGCGGGAGCATTCGTCCTATTATAAGCAATTGTTTGAGAACCATCATATTGACATCGATACGATTCGCACCATAGAGGATTTAGAGCGTATACCGACAACAACTAAAGACGATATTCAAGCGCACAACGAAGATTTTTTTTGTGTCGGACGGGAAAAGATTATCGATTATTGTTCCACCTCTGGAACACTGGGCAAGCCTGTAACTTTTGGACTTACGGAAGAAGATTTAGAACGTCTGGCCTATAACGAGATGCGCTCGTTTCAAACTATTGGTGTAGAGCCGGGCGACGTGGTACAATTGATGACCACGATGGATAGACGGTTTATGGCAGGTTTAGCCTATTTTCTTGGTCTACGGAAGCTTGGTGCGGGTATTCTACGTGTAGGCTCTGGGATTCCCCAACTGCAGTGGGATGTTATTTTGCAGCATAAACCCCGGTTTTTGATTGCGGTACCGTCTTTTTTATTAAAAATGATGGAGTATGCCGAACAACACGACATCGATTATCGCCACGCTGGTATAGAGGCTGTTTTGTGTATCGGAGAGTCTCTGCGGAATGCCTCGCTCCATGATTCCTTGCTGACACAGCGTATACGCGAAAAGTGGCCGATAAAACTGTATTCTACATACGCATCTACAGAAATGGGTGCGGCTTTTACGGAATGTGAAGCTTTTCAAGGCGGACATGTTCATGAAGATCTTATTATTACGGAGGTGCTGGATGAGGAAGAGCAACCCGTACCTGATGGTGAGCCTGGTGAACTTGTTATCACGACTTTAGGGGTGCAAGGTGTTCCGTTGTTACGATTTAAAACCGGCGATATTGTCCGCAGACATATCGCTCCGTGTAGTTGTGGACGTAATACCTACCGGATTGGCCCGGTAGAGGGAAGAAAACAACAGATGGTGAAATATAAAGGGACAACCTTGTATCCACCCGCCATGCATGATCTACTGGCTGGCTTCCCTGAAATTGAACATCACGTTATTGAAATATCCCATAATGATATCGGAACGGACGAGATTGTTATTTACATTAGCACAAAAGAAACTGCAGAAGACTTCCTATTGCAGATAAAAGATCACTTTCGGGCAAAATTGCGTGTGGCACCACGTGTAGAAAAGCGACCATCGGAAGAATTACAACGCATTATTTTTAATCCTTTAAGTCGGAAGCCAGTTACGTTTATTGATAAGCGAAAGGGATAATTTTATACTCAATGGGAATTATCGCTATATTTGTTTCCATTTCCTGGTTGGATAAAGAGATTACTAAGCACGTTGCTATTGAATAGACTTGAGACGATGATAGATGTATTATTTACGAAAAACTACGCCCGTCTATGCCTTTATGCGACGTCTATTTTAGGTGATCCAGATAGTGCGGAAGACGTCGTTCAAACCGTATTTTTAAAAATTATCAACTCCTCGGATAACAGGATAAAAGTGGAAGATATTACCGTGCCCTACCTATATCGAAGTGTTAAAAACTCTTGTTTGCATCTTATTCGAAAGAATGCATATCATCTTAAATATTTAGAAGAGAAAGTTGAAAACGAGTCAGAAGAAGCATACGACGAAAAGATTATCAAGGCGGAATTGACCGTTTTGTTGTTAAATTTGTTAGAAGATTTACCGGAAGGGTGCAGCCGTATCCTAAGAATGAGTTATATCGATGGCTTAAAAAACAGTGAAATAGCAGAACAACTTCATATTTCCATCAATACTGTAAAAAGCCAAAAAATGCGTGGTATTAAACTGTTGAAGGAGCGCGTATCGACTAATTTTTTAATAGCACTTTTATTTTTCTTAAAAAACTTATAATTCTTTCCACCCGTTTTTTAGTTTCGTGGGTTATAATGTCAAAAGGTAAAAACTGAACATTAAACCGTGGAAAGAATATCTGTTTATCTAGCCTCTCTTATCGCCAAGTATTTGGATGGTAGTTTAACTCCTGTAGAACGTCAGGAGCTAGATATACACCTATCGCAAGAACAATTGGATAAGCTGTGCCAAGATTATGATAGAGAGCGTAATATAAATGAGGAACTGCTTGTTTATTTTGAAAGTAGGAAGCAAGAGACTTGGAAACGGCTAACACAGAGACAAACAAAGATAAGGAAACTTCATTACTACCGTTATATTGCCGCTGCGGCGGCGATGGTTTTGGTTGGTTTTTTGTCATGGTGGCTACTTCCCAATCGGCAGGATCCCGTATTTTATAATGAGGTTATTGCGGATCATAGATTTGGACATGCGAACGATGTGACACCGGGCAAAAATCAAACACTTATAGAACTGGCCGACGGAAAATTCGTGAAAGTGGAACAGGAAGTTTTGCAGATTACCAATGATAGCATATTTGCAGAAAAGGGAGAAGTATTTGCAAAGCGACTCGCTGAAGTAAAGACGATTCAAACTCCCCGAGCTAGTAATATCGAGATTTTACTGCCGGATGGATCCAACGTTTGGTTAAATGCGTCAAGTACGCTTCAGGTGGATCCAGCGTTTAACCAAGAAACACGGACTGTCCGACTAAAAGGGGAGGCTTTTTTTGAAGTTTCGCCAGATAAGGATAGACAGTTTCGCGTAATTACGGATACCGATACGGTTTCAGTCTACGGAACGTCGTTTAATGTAGATCGTTACGGGGAAAGGTCGTTAACAACTCTAGTGAAAGGCAGTGTAAGTATTCAGACAGAGGAGAACCGCCTATTCCTGGAGCCAGGATATCAAGCTTATCATAGTGCAAAAGGGCTTCATGCAAGAAGAGTAGATACAAAAAAATATACCTCCTGGAAGGATGGCTATTTCTACTTTAAACGTGACAGTTTAAAAGACGTTTTAATGAAGCTTGCTTCGTGGTATGATATCGATATCCGATTGCATATCGATGACAAACAATCCAGGTCCATAACCGGAACGATCGATAAAAAAGCCACACTTGCGGAGGCTGTATACAGCTTGGCCGATATTTCAGGATTGAAATTTAAAATTACAGACAGAGTATTAATCGTTACAAAATAAATCTATATGTATATGAACGAAACTTAATCCATACAAACAAACCGTTAGAATAGACTGAACTAATAATCTAATCATCCATTACATCAATTATGAACAAAAACTTCGTAAAAAATACGTGGGCTAGTGTCTTGTTGCCCAAATTTACCAGTGTGCGACCTTATATTTTCGTGCTGTTTACGGTGGTATTTGTGCTATCTGCTCAAGCTAAAGCACAGATGATCAGCTTAGTTGTCAATAATGCACGTGTAGAGACATTATTGCAACAAATTACCGACAAATATAGTCTCCATTTTTTATACGCCGATGGCTTGTTGGCCAGTTTAAAGCCAGTTAGTATCGATGTTCGCAACCAACCTATTGACCAAGTATTACAAAACGTCTTTAAGGATACGGGAATCAGGTATACAAAACGCGGGAATAATATTACCCTTTTAAAAACAAGAGGACAGATAAAACAAGATAATATCCAGGTCACGGGTAGTGTGACTGACAGTACAGGAGCGATTATCGCTGGTGCATCTGTTGCCTTGAAATCACGACCAGAAGTGGGTACGCTGACGGACAAGAACGGTAAGTTTATCCTTGAAGTACCCCGAAATTCAATTATTGTAGTATCCTATATAGGATTTTCTTCTCGTGAAATATTGGTTAATGCTCCAGGAACCTATACCGTGATTTTGGAGACTGATGCAACTGGAGTCGAAGAAGTAGTCGTAGTAGGCTATGGCAAACAAAAGAAAGCAGAAGTAGTAAGTGCTATCAGCTCGGTGGATGGTAAATCGCTGCAATTCGCTACCCGCAGCCTCTCCAATAACTTAGCTGGACAGGTTTCTGGTCTTATAGCTATCCAACGATCTGGAGAGCCCGGATACGATAACTCTGAATTCTGGATTAGGGGAGTTAGTACTTTTGCAGGAGGGACGTCACCATTGGTTCTGGTTGATGGAATACCGCGCTCTATCAATGATATTGAACCGGAGGAAATAGAAACATTTTCTGTGTTGAAGGATGCCGCAGCAACTGCAGTATATGGGGCCGAGGGTGCCAACGGGGTGGTTATCATTACTTCTAAGAGAGGTCGTATTGCTAAGCCGGTCATATCTTTCCGTACCGAACATAGTCTCTCCCAACCAACCCGACTACCTCAGTTTGTGAATTCAGCGGACTACCTCACGTTATTTAATGAAGCCCTTCGAAATGATGGCGAGCTGCCTATTTATAGCGATGAACTGATTGCCAATTACCGAAATAATATCGATCCAGATCTTTACCCAAACACCAATTGGATGGATGCATTACTTCGAGATCTAACCCGCAATCAACGATATACACTAAACGCCCGCGGTGGTACGGAACGTACCCGTTATTTTGTCTCTGGTGCATATTTCGCTGAAAGCGGTATTTTTAAGGACGACCCCAATAATCGCTATGATACCAATATCGGTGTCAAGCGTTTCAATTTAAGAAGTAACATCGATATTGATGTCACAAAGACAACTATGGTGAGTGTTGATTTAAGTGGACAATATCTTGTGAACAATTATCCTGGAACAGGTACGGGAACTATTTTTAGACAGATGTTAATTACACCGCCCTATGTTTTTCCTCCGATTTATAGCGATGGTACGATCGCTACATTTCCACAAGAGCGCGATGCTAATATGCGGAATCCATATAATATGCTGATGAACTCAGGCTATGCTAAGGAATGGCGCTCACGTATACAATCGGCCGTGCGGTTGGATCAAAAGCTGGACGTCATCACCAATGGCTTGTCCTATCGTGGAATTATCAGCTATGATTATGATGGTGATTTCTCGTCGAGAAGAACCTATGATCCAAGCCGATATTTTGCTACAGGGCGAGATGAGGCCGGGAATCTCATTTTCACCCGTACTTTTTCTGGAACGGAAGACATGAGTGAACCCGTAGAAGGTTCTAGTGCGGTGAAACATATCTATATGGAATCTTCGCTCAATTATAACAATGTATTCGACAGACATACTGTAGGTGCAATGGCATTATTTATGCAAAAAGAAAGCCAGTACCATAACGAGGCACTTGCTTTCAGAAAACAAGGAATTGTTGGCCGTGCTACCTATTCCTATGATGGGCGCTATTTTATAGAGGGTAACTTTGGATATACTGGAAGTGAAACGTTTGCTAAGGGGTATCGCTTTGGTTTTTTTCCTGCGTTGGGCGTAAGCTATCAACTATCCAACGAGTCTTTTTATCCTGATGCCATAAAAAATTATCTGACTAGCGTTCGGTTTAGGGTGTCGATGGGACGCACGGGTAACGATAATACGGGTGGAGAACGTTTCCTTTACCGTCCGACGTTCAATATGGGGGCAGGAGGCTTCAACCAAGGGATTACCAATGGAGGGGGATCGAATGGTCTAGGTGCCGGTATTGTTGAAGGTCGATTTGAAGCCCCTTACTTGTCATGGGAAATCGAAGACAAGCAAAACTACGGTATAAATCTGGGGCTTTTTAACAACCGTATTGAGATCGTAGCAGATTACTTCAAATCCGAAAGAACGGGCATTTTGTTGACCAGAAGAACGATTCCAGCGAGTGTTGGTTTTAGGGCGGCTCCTTGGGAGAATTACGGGAAAGTAGAAAACTGGGGTGTCGATGGGAGTATCAATGCAACTCATCAAGCAGGTGCTTTTAACATTGGGTTACGAGGAACCTTTACTTTTGCTCGAAATAAAATTACTGAATATGATGAGTTGCCACAACCATACCCTTGGATGGCGTGGACTGGTTCTCGGGTGAGTGAAAACACGTTGTTCATCGCTGAGCGCCTATATACCGATAATGATTTTAATATCACAGAAAACCCCAATGGCACCAAATCCTACCAACTGAAAGAGGGGATTCCCACCCCTACATTGGGGGGAAGAATAGGTCCAGGAGATATTAAATACGTGGACTTGAATGGAGACGGTTTGATTGACGCATTCGACCAGCAAAGAGGAGTCGGCAACCCAGCGACACCGGAAATCGTCTATGGATTCGGGATGAATTTGGAATATAAGAATTTCTATATCAGCTCTTTCTTTCAAGGTGTTGGAAATACATCTGTACTTTTTGGAGGCAATACACCGGAGGGATGGTATCCGTTTTCGTGGGGAGTTGACCAATCAAACTACCGAACTTTTGCGTTGGATCGATGGACAGAAGAAAACCCGACAGACAATGTATTGATGCCTCGTATTCATAGTAGTAATACCAATTCTGCGAATAATAATAGAGCAAGTACTTGGTGGTTGCGCAACGGAAGATTTTTACGATTAAAGAATGTTGAAATAGGGTACAATATGCCTAAACCATTGCTAGAACGTATCAAAATACAATCAGCGAGAATTTATGCGATGGGGCATAATCTCGCCGTATGGGATGAAATCAAGCATTGGGATCCAGAAACTGGAAACAGCAATGGTGGGCTAAATTATCCGCTACCTCGTATGTTTACTTTCGGACTAGAGTTTACATTTTAACACGGTCTAAGAATTTATAACCAACATATTTACGACATAACAATGAAAAATAAACTTTTAATCGCAATATCTACGCTCATATTAGGGTTGAGTTCTTGCTCGGATAGCTATTTAGACGTATCGGATGAGCTTGCAGGCGGCTTGCAATCTGTTGACGAGATATTTGACAATCCTTCTTATACGAGAAGATGGTATGCAAATATTTTTACGGGGATACCGGATTATTCGGAAATGGTTCGTGCAGATTGGGACGGGGGTGGACAAACTGGGCTACATAATCCGTGGACAGGGATGACCGATGAAATCAACACCTCGTATGGAGATAATGCCAATTACATGATTTCTGTTAGAAATTCCTCCAATATGGGCTTCCATCGGTGGAACATCTTATACCAGTTAATTCGACAGGCCAATATTTTTCTTGAAAAGGCCAAGGTAATTCCTGCTTCCGGTACCAACGCCGACCAACTTACTGAAGAAGAATTTAACCGGATGCGGATCAGTGCTCTATTTGTGCGCGCATATTATCATTATTTATTGATGGAGCAGTACGGACCCATTCCTATTATGGATAGAGCATATGGTCCTCTTGAAGATCTCGATGTCCCCCGTCGTCCTTTAGATGATGTTATTAACTTCATCGATAGTGAATTAACAGCTGTCATTCCCTTGTTGCCACAAAGCCCAATTACCGATGATAACTTTAAAGCATTGCCTACCAAGGGGGTTGCCTTGGCATTGCGTGGAAAGCTTTGGATTTTCGCTGCCAGTCCACTATTTAACGGTGGATTCCAAGAAGCTCTTTCTCTGACCAATTCCGATGGTACTTCCTTGTTTCCGGCAGCCGATCCTTCCAAATGGAATAAAGCGGAACAAGCATTGCGGGAATTTATCGAGTATGCGGATGCAGGAAATTATGAGCTATTTACAGTTCGGGACAACAACGGTAATATTGATCCCGATCAATCAGTTTACAGAGTCTTCCAAGAATATAGCAAGGAAATTATCTGGGCAACTTCAGTCAACGGATTCAATGGTATTGAATGGGGAGATCGTTTTGAACGGAGGTCAACTCCTCGGAGTGAACCTAATGGAATCGGCAGTACCGCTGTTGTCCAAGAACTTGTGGACGATTTCTATATGAAGGATGGTTTGCCTATCAGCTCGACAGGCTTCTTGAACGGATCACCATTATATTCCGAAATAGGCACAAGCGAGCTGAATGGGGTTCAGGTCTACAACATGTGGATAGATCGCGAGCCACGTTTTTATAATACGGTATTCTTTGCAGGCAGGCGCTGGCATATTTCCAATAACGTTACTCATTTTTATATGGGTAGTCCAAATGATCGTAGCGGACAGCATACTCCCAATGGTTACCTTCTTTATAAGCGATACAATAGAACGGTCCACATGGTTAGTCCAGGTGTGAGAATGGTATTCCGCCCATCTATTATTTTTCGACTGGCTGAATTTTATCTTTTATATGCAGAAGCGCTAAATGAAGTAGAACCGGGCAATCCAAATGTTCTTGAATACATTAACCGTGTGAGAGAACGAGCAGGATTGCCGGCATTACAAGTGCTGAATCCGGCTATAGTCGGTAATCGGGATTTGCAACGACAAGCTATACGGAGAGAAAGCCGTATTGAACTAGCGACAGAGGGACAACGCTATTTTGATGTACGGAGATGGATGATTGCGGAAGATACCGAAGGCAGGCAGGGTGGGGATTTCCATGGAATGAACATGGCGGGTAGTGAAACGACATTTTACCAGAGAACATGGTTTCAAACCCGGTATTTTGAACGCAAACAATATTTCCATCCTATCCCTTTTACGGAAATGCAGAAAAGCAAGGTTTTAGTTCAAAATCCAGGATGGTAAATGCATTGGTTATGCTCAATGATAATCAGGGAATTGAGCTATTGATGATCAGAAAAATAAATAGATAAGATAATGTATAGAATGAAACTGATCTTATTCGCTGTTGTAACAGTGGCTGCGGCATGTAGCGGTATTAAACCCGAAAGTGGCGTAGGAGTCACTCCCTCCACACCCGTCGGAAATAATCCCATGTTAAATCTTATATGGTATGACGACTTTAATGGCGAAAAGATAGATGAAAAAAAATGGAGTTTCGCCGGTCGTGGTAATCCCGACTGGAAAAAATATTGTACGGATTCCGAGGAGGTAACCTATGTAAAAGATGGGTGTTTATACCTCAAAGCAATAAAAAATAAAACCCAGGATAGCGATACGGCTAAATATCAAACGGGCTGTGTTTTTACCTATGACAACTTCTCCTTTCGCTATGGAAAGGTGGAGGTTAGTGTCAAAATGAAGGGTGGTAAAGGTGCTTGGCCGGCGATATGGATGATGCCCGAAGCATCGATTTATGGTGGATGGCCGAAATCAGGGGAGATCGATATCATGGAGAGATTGAATAATGATGGTTTTGTACATCAAACACTCCACAGTGAATACACCTATTCTCTAGGTATTACCAATCCAACAAATACCGCGACGGCAAGTATTGATGTTGATGCTTTTAATACGTATGCAGTAGAATGGACGCCTACCTTGCTCATGTTTAGCGTAAATGGTAAAAAAACTTTTGTCTATCCAAAAGTTGACGGAAAGGGGTATCAACAGTGGCCTTTTGACCAGAACTTCCATCTTATTCTTAATCAGGCCGTAGGTGGGGCTTGGGTAGGGGCGGTTGATGACGCGGACTTACCTGTGGAAATGTTGGTAGATTGGGTTAAGGTATATCAATAGTAGGGCTATGCATTTGTTGCAACGAAATTCTTTTTTTAAATAGTTATTTATTTTAAAAACAATACATCATGCGAAATTTTTGCACCCGAAAACTACGACAGTTATGTAGTCTAATACTCACTTGCAGCTGTTTTATGGTGTCGGCACAAGAACGTGAGGAAATACTTTTGGATGACCATTGGAAGTTCAGCAGAGACGATGAAGAAACATTTTCAGCTCCGCTGTTTGACGACGCAAAATGGCAGACGGTTTCTGTGCCCCATGATTGGGCAATATATGGCCCATTCAGCATTCATAATGATAAACAGCATACTGCTATTACCCAAGATGGACAAAAGGAAGCATTAGAACATGCAGGGCGTACAGGTGGTCTTCCTTTTGTGGGGACAGGTTGGTATAGAAGGAAGATAACACTGGGTAAGGATGTGCAGGACAAACGCAGTATGCTCCAATTTGATGGCGCGATGAGCAATGCAGTCGTTTTTGTAAACGGAAAGCGAGTCGGAAATTGGCCCAACGGCTATAATAGTTTCTACTTCGATATCAGTGCATTCGTCGTTCCAGGTGAGAACGTAATTGCTGTACGGTTGGAGAATCTATCGGAATCTTCCCGTTGGTATCCAGGGGCCGGTCTGTATAGGAATGTTCATCTTATTTTGAGTAATAAGACGAAAATAGCACATTGGGGTACCTATATTACGACGCCACATATCGAAGCAGACTTCGCTGAAGTTTCCATAAAAACACAGATAGATAGACAGCTTGAAGATATGGAGGAAACATTGGTTTTACGAACGGAGGTCTTTGATCAAGAGCGGCAGGCCGTTGGTTATGGCAATGATACCATTACCCCGTATGACAGCCGGGGAAAGCAACAGACTATCTTTGTCTCCAACCCAAAATTATGGTCGCCGGATACACCTACGTTGTATACCGCTGTTAGTAAATTATATGTTAATGGTGAGCTCAAAGATACCTATGAAACTCCCTTCGGGATACGGTCGATAGAAATTATTCCTAATAAAGGATTTTATTTGAATGGCGAGAAGACAGTATTTAAAGGTGTGTGTATGCATCACGATCTGGGTCCTTTGGGAGCTGCAGTCAATGAATCGGCTATCCGACGACAGATTCGGATACTGAAGGATATGGGCGTAAATGCTATCCGGACCTCTCATAATATGCCAGCACCAGAATTTGTCAAGGCCTGTGACGAAATGGGTATGATGGTTATGGCCGAAAGCTTTGATGAATGGAAATTGCCCAAAGTAAAGAATGGATATAACTTATATTTTGACGAATGGGCCGAAAAAGATTTGGTGAACCTCATTCATCATTATCGGAACAATCCAAGCATTGTCATGTGGTGTATAGGAAATGAAGTTCCCGAGCAAGCAAGCCCGGAAGGATCTAAAGTAGCCCGTTTTTTACAAGATATCTGTCATCGGGAGGATCCGACGAGACCAGTAACCCAAGGTATGGATAACCCCGATGCGGTTATCAATAGCTCCTTTGCTTCTACGATGGACGTTGCCGGATTTAATTATCGGCCGTTTAAATATCGTGAAGCATACAAAAAACTTCAACAGCAGATTATTCTTGGTTCAGAAACAGCATCTACAATCAGTTCCCGTGGCGTCTACAAATTTCCGGTGGTCAGAAGGTCGATGGCTAAATATGATGATCACCAAGCATCGTCATATGATGTAGAACATTGCTCTTGGTCCGATTTACCTGAGGATAATTTCATTCAACATGAGGATCTACCTTACGCCATTGGGGAATTTGTCTGGACAGGTTTCGATTATTTAGGAGAGCCTACACCGTATTACACCGATTGGCCAAGCCATAGCTCGCTATTCGGTATTGTCGATTTAGCGGGAATTCCAAAAGATAGATACTATTTATACCGGAGTCATTGGAATACGAAAGAAAAAACACTCCATATTTTACCCCATTGGTCTTGGCCGGGTCGGGAAGGGGACACGACACCTGTGTTTGTGTATACGAATTATCCCAAAGCGGAGCTTTTTATCAATGGGAAAAGCCAAGGGATTCAAAGCAAGGACTTGTCGGTGACACGGGATGACTCCGCCGATAAGCAATCGTTGGATAGTTTCGTGCGCCAAAAAAGATATCGATTGATGTGGATGGACACGAGATATGAACCGGGCGTAGTGAAAGTGGTCGCTTATGATGCTGCAGGCCATATTGCGGCAGTGGATAGTGTGGTGACGGCTGGAAAGCCTTATGGATTAAAGTTGGAGGTTGATCGGCCAATTTTAAAGGCGGATGGAAAAGATCTTGCTTATATTACGATAAGTGTTGTAGATCAACATGGCATTTTGTGTCCAATGGATGATCGAGAAATTTCTTTTACCGTAAAAGGAAAAGGAAATTTCAAAGCAGTAGCTAATGGGAATCCAGCAAGTTTGGAATCGTTCCAGGCGCCAAAGATGAAGGCCTTCAGTGGAAAGCTAGTCGCCGTGTTAGAAACAACCAAAGAACGTGGTGAAATTATATTTGAAGCCAGTGCGAAAGGAGTGAAAAAAGCAATGGTATCCGTGCGCAGTGAGTAAGCGTAGGAAGGAACGTCCTTAGCATCGTTGCAAGGACGTTCGTAACAACTAAAAATAGGGATTTTTTAGTTTTTATATTGTAAAATCCGGTATGCTTCTTCGTCCTCAAGTCGGCGGATTTCCTTTTTGAGTATATTCTCCATTTTCTTTTGGGCTTTATGGTACTCTTTTTGCCCGTAGACATTTGACAGTTCATTAGGATCCTTTTCCAGATCAAAAAACTCCCAACCTTCTATCCTTTTGTAAAAACGGATTAGCTTATAGCGTCCATCGCTTACGCCAAAGTGAGGGGATACTGCATGCTCGCCATTTTCATAATAATGATAATACATGTGTTTTCTGCTTTTGCCCTTTTTCCCCGTTAAACTGGATAGAAAGGATTTTCCCTGCATGTCCTGTGGCTTGTCCACTCCGGCCAGTTCTAACAATGTAGGAGCTATGTCTACGTTCATGACCAGAGAATTAAGTTTCGTGTTGGGCTGGATTACTCCTGGCAATCGGACTAGCATTGGTGTTCTAAAAGACTCTTCATACATAAAGCGTTTATCAAACCACCCGTGTTCTCCCATATAGAAACCCTGATCGGATAGATAGATGATCAAGGTATTGTCGGTAAGATTATGTTGATCAAGGTATTCCAGTATAGTACCAATATTACGATCCATGGACTCCGCCGTATTCAGATAATCGATCATATATCTTTTATATTTCCATTCTACTAATGCACGTCCGGATAAGTTCGACTGTTCCAGTTGCTCTTGGATTGGGCGGTAATAGGCTAGGTACTTGTCAAACTGTTCATTGGTCATTCTCGCGAAATTACCGTCTTTCCGCAGATCTGATGGATTTTTGTACATCTTTAGGTCATACCCCATCTGCATATCTTTGGCGATACTCATTTCCTGCACTTTTGCAGCTTCTCGACCTTGGTATGCGTCATAGAAT
Source organism: Sphingobacterium chuzhouense (assembly GCF_014692525.1). Taxonomy (GTDB): domain Bacteria; phylum Bacteroidota; class Bacteroidia; order Sphingobacteriales; family Sphingobacteriaceae; genus Sphingobacterium; species Sphingobacterium chuzhouense. The sequence continues at coordinate 1,157,275 of NZ_JACNYL010000001.1, read as the reverse complement.
GTCGTCGGTAGGGGAATCTCTACATCATCATATTTGCCAAAGTCACGCGGATCCGGCATCCAAGTACGGTGTGTGGCCTTGTGGCCGATTATCAGACAAAAAGGAGCGGTTCTGTCCAGTGTGTCCAGCCAGCCTGTCGCCTTGCGGGTAACAATATCGGAAACGTAACCCTCTACCCGTTCCATACTGCCGTCGGTATTGATGAAATCGGGATTGAAATAATGCCCCTGGCCGACTAGGATACTGGCGTAATCAAATCCTTGTGGTACATCTCCCAAGTGTTGTTTACCGACCCAGGCAGTCTTGTAGCCGGCTAGTTGAAGTCGTTTGACAAACAGATCCTGACCGTGATCAAAGTTAGATGTTTCATTATCTTTAAAGCCGTTTTTGTGGCTATATTTTCCTGTCAACAGCGTTGCACGGCTCGGTCCACAGATCGAATTCGTAACATAGGCTCTGTTGAAAAGTGCCCCCTCCTTGGCAAGTCTATCTATATTCGGGGTACTGGCAATCTCAGATCCATATGCTCCGATTGTTTGGTAGGCATGATCATCTGAAATGATGATAATAATGTTTTTTCTCTGCACCTGCCCATAAGTTAGGGTTGAAATACATAGAAAAATTAAGGCTAATAGTTTTGATAAATAATTCATTCCTTTTTTCTATAGTATAGAATGTTTCCTATATCCACCATCAAATATAGGAAACAATAAATAATTAATACAAAGTAGCATTGGCTGTGTTATGTGTATAAGCACTCTGCTTATTGCCTATATCGTATACGGCGTTGGTATAATATCGGATCCAATCCAGCTCTAGCCTTGGCGTTCTTGGATTTGTTTTGCTATCATTATAGAGAATATCAGCAAATGCCGAATCCCAGCCAGCAGGAGTTGGACTGCCTAGCCCCCATTCGCTTGGTGCGCCTAATGTCAACAAAAAATGGAATCCCTCCGGATTAATGACCTTATCAAATGGCCATAAAGACGGGTCTTTCATATCACTCTTTCGAAGTGTGACATTGTCCTGGCCATTGATCCCCATCGTGACGGTATTTTCGTTCACAAATTCCACCCAATAGATATTCCAATCGCTCATATTAGGCATATTGACTACACTATGCGGATTATAGTCCGCCATCCCTTGGTCGCTTAGATGAAAAGTTTGATATGCCATATTGGTTCCTGTTTTTGAACCCACCGGATTCTCTAAAATATCGATTTCCCCATACAATGGCCAAGCTAAACTGCTCTGTGCATTGCCTTGTAGCCAGATGGCACAGTTGAAACCATTTTTCTCGCCACGAACACGTGCCCTGACTTCTATACGCATACCTGGATAGATGCGGGTATGTTGCGGAATAAAGGTGGCATTATTTGCATTAAATTTAGAAGAATATAAAGCTGAAAAACCATAATTTCTCATGCCAGAAGCACCTCCGGTAGCTTGTGTTGGCTCTTTGACAGCCCACATTTTCAGGTATCCTTCACTCGTTATGGTCGAATATTTATCATTGTTCACGGCCATAACCGTCTGCACCAGCGTTGTGTTTTGTGCCGCAAAACCTTTTGGAACATAGTTTCCGAAAGTATTAGGTGTGACATTGGCATATGCCGCAGGAATTGCATGAAATTCTAGTGCATTATAAAAATTCCATCCCGAAATCTTGGGGTGTGGATCACCTATATGCATTTCTATCGGATCCTTATCGTACCACGTCTCGACCGCTGCTTTATTTCGACTGGACATGAACGGTATGCTCGGGTTGTCATACACCCAACGCTCGTCTTGAAGCAATGCCCCCAATGGCGCGTCGATATCTCTTTTCAATATAATCAGCTCACTTTCGTAGATCGGATGTACGGTTGCATTAGAGGAAATCAACAAAGTCAAATTTTTATTGCCAGTATAGATCATATCCTCTTTGAGCAAAATGTTTTCGCTCTCTATCGAAGTTGCTCCTTTTGGAATCGTAAGTGTAACGGGCAGATTTTCATATTCATCTTCTTCGCCTACTTTTGCGGCAATATTTACCACAATATCTTCCAAACTAGGAACCCCAACACTAGCTGTCAAAACAAAATCACTACCTTCCTGCACTTCTTTATCGGGATTATTTTTCAAACCGACGATCGTATAATGAAAATCGGAAACAATAATCGATTGGGTGGCCCCACTGATTTTATAGCCACGTACAAATGTCGTCAGATCCAATGTATAAGTAGACGTGATACCTTCCTTTAAGATAGGAACTTTGACTGCTATCCTTTTTTCTCCTTTCGGAAAGGTCACTTTTTCCGGCATATTTTCGAAAACCTCGCCTGCAACGTCTCTCGTTCCCGCTTTAGCGGAAAGATAGACATCAAACTCTTCGGGACTTACGGCCTCTGCATTATCCTCCTCGTCCACAAAAATCTCAATGGTTAATTCATCCCCCATTACTAAACTTTGGCTGCTGAGAGAAACTTTCAAGGGAACCGGCTTGACGAGCGGATCCAGTAAATTCTTCGTACAAGAATATAAGATGGTCACTATCAATATTGACAGTATGGTGTATATGACTCTGTTCATCATCATTTTGTTGTAGTAGTCCATAATTTGTTAGTTCCAGTTCGGATTTTGATCCAATTGTTTATTTAGCACCAACTCATCCGGAGGTATAGGCATTAAGTAATCCCTGTTTTCCTTAAATTGATATCCTCCGGGTAGGAATTGTTGAAGTGGGTGCATCCAATTTTCATTATCGATCAAAATAGTTGCCAACACAGGTGCATCTATGTCTGGAAAAGATTGGTATAATACGCCATCGTGGCCAAAGTAAGCTCCACGTCCAGATTTTCCCTGAAAAAGTTTATGACCTTTCCACCGCATCAGGTCGTCCAATCGGTAGCCTTGGAGAGCTAACTCTGATCTTCTTTCCCGACGTATTTCCTGTAGGTTGGCTGTCAATGGGTAGCCAAAGTCTGAAAAAGAGGGATCGATAAGACTTGGTTTGATATACGTTACGCCCGCTCGTTCTCGGAGAACTTTTATGGTCTTATTCAGGACATTATCATCGCATTTGCCTAGCTCTTCTGCCGCTTCTGCATAACATAATAATGCTTCTGCATATCGGATAACACCAAAAGCAGTCTCTCCATTGCCACTGACAAAGGTCTCATCCACACCGAGTCGGATATGGAAACCTGTAACATTTTTATTTTGACCGTCACCTTTCAAATAAGGAGGGTTGATAATGTCCTTGTCCGCATCGGAATAGGCCTGCACCAGCAAAGGTTTTGCTCCACTGGCCGAAGACCTGAATTTTGTATCACTGTGCATTACCGTGGCGGTAAGACGAGCGTCCCGACCAACAAACATCTGATTGAAGTCTTTATGAATAGCATCGTGTGGATGGATGAATGTTCCGTCGCTATTTAAGTAATTATTGACCAATTCCAAAGACAAGCCGGCAGGCCCTGCTTGATCCACGACACCAGTTCCCAATAACCCTGTTAATGCGTGAAAAATACCACTCGCATTGGAATATTGTTTCCAAAAGACCACTTCGGATATCGAGGATAGATCTTTTTGGTTAAAAAGCTGGCCAAAAGCCTCTTCTTCCGATTGAGCTGTACCATTTCCTTTCTCATGCAACGTCAGTGTATTTAGTAGAAACAGCTCATCTCCCCATTTCATTACTTCTTCCAAAAAATAAACCGATTGATTGTCCTCGGCGTCAAATACGGTATTTTTGTGATATTTTTGCCAGGTGCCTTCGTATAAGGCTACACGCATGGCAAAGATCATGGCTGCTTCCTTGGACAAACGTAGACCTTTAAATTTAGAACGGCTATGCAACAATTCCTTTGCTTTCGTCAAATCTTCCAATATGAATTTCACGACCTCGGTACGATCTTTTGCAGGTATCTGTAAGCCGTCCAATGTAGCCCGTTGATCCCACAATTGATCCATAACGGGAATCTTGCCGAAACGGGACAAAAGGTAAAAATGCCAAAAAGCACGTAAGAAATGAGCTTCACCTTTTAAGGACAAGATATCTGCCGATTCCAAGGTCGGATCCACCTTATAGTACGTGAAAAAATAATTGACTCCACGCAGATTTTGATAACCCGTATTCCAGTCTGTACCACCATCAAACACTCTAAGCTCCCCATTTAAACGTCTATCATAGTTTTCAGCAAGAATATTGTCCGAATTTTTCTCTTCGCCACGTACGCCCATACCAAATTTTGGAAGGGAAGGCAAAGCCATATACAATCCGTTGATATAGTTTTCTATCTGTGAATGTCCCACTAAAAAATTATCACTATTCGGGGTTGTCAATGGTTCTCTATCTAAAAAATCAGAACAACTTAAACAACATATGCTCAATAAAAGCACGATAAATATCTGTTTCATAATCAGTTTTTTAAAAAGTTAGATTTACACCTAAAACAATATTTTTATTCATGGGGTATACTTTTCCATTTCCATTTTGCAGCAGGATCGATGTCAATCCCGGCGCACTGGCATTGCTACCCCCAGCCCATGTGTTGACTTGATTAATCGTTTCTGGATCAAACTGCCCCTTAAGCGAACTTATTGTAAACAAATTGTCCGACGTCACGTATGCCCTCAGATTGCGTATACCTAGTCGCTCTATGGCTTTCGTTTTAACAGTATAGGATAGCATTACGTTTTTCAACCGCACATAGGCCGCATTCAGCAAATATCGCGTTGTATTGTAACCTGTATTGACTTGATAGTCCATTTGATTGGGGTCCGTTAACCGAGGTAAATAGCCGTTTGGATTATCGTAGCTAAAATAATCGAGATGCTCCTTAAAGTAATTTCTACCGCCAAATAGATATGTACTTCCAGCCATTGGGAAGTCTCTTTTGGCAACTCCCTGAAAAAATGTAGATAATTCTATCCCTTTATAGCCCAATTTAAAATTAAATCCAAAAGAATATCTTGGTGTTGTATTACCGATGATCATCAGGTCGCCGTGATCATCCAATGTACCTTTGCCCGGGTCTACCTTGCCATCACCGTCGGTATCCAAATAGTGTAAATCACCAAGTTGCCAAGCATTGTCGGCCTTAAAGAAAGATAAGTCAACTTCGTTCAGGTATTGATCTATAGCACGGTTGGATGTAAACAGATTATCGGCTTTATATCCCCATATTTCACCAATATCCATTCCTTTATAATAGCCTTTATTACGTGGTAACCCTGTATGATTGTTATACAGCATGCCTTCTGGGTTATTATATTGGGTAACGATGGCCTTATAATCAAAGAGGTTAAAACCCACACTATAGTTCCATCCGGATTTCAATTGGTCGGTCCAGTTGACGGCAAGTTCCCATCCACGGTTGCGCAGTGTTGCATTATTTACTTTAGACCGCGCGCTCGGTGCCAGTCCCGACATAGAGGGTATGGCTTCGGCAGGGCCGATCATGTCCCTGGTTGTCCGTTGATACATATCGGCTGTCAATGACAATCGATTATCAAAAGAAAGGAGGTCTAAACCTAAATTAGCATTATCTACTTTCTCCCAAGTGATAAAAGGACTAAGCATATTGGGTGTGATGGCTACCGTGCCTAATCCAGGGGTTGCATTTACTCCTGGCAACAACCAACCGTTTGCATGATCGGGTACTAATGTCATGGTACTAATATGGTCGTAAAGTCCTGCTCCATTCTGATTGCCCAAACGTCCATAGGACACCCTGACTTTTAATTGAGAGATTGGCAAATTCAAACGAGAAAAATAATCGGTCCTGGCCATGTCATATCCGGCAGAAAAGGAAGGAAATAATCCCCACCTGTGTGCTCTGGCAAAACGCGACGAACCATCATAGCGACCGCTGATCTCCAAAAAGTAGGTGTTGGCGTAATGCCAATTCAAACGGGCAAAAGTTCCCATCGTCGCCCAGTGGCTACGGGCTTCACCTGCATACAATTTCCCATTTGCATTGTCAAACGAATAAACATCCTCGCTCATCATAGCATCTTTGTACATATACTCACTAGAGAACTGTTGCACTTCTGCTTGGAAACCTGTCATCGCCTTGAAGTAATGATTACCGGTTTCATAGCTATAACTTGTTGAAATATTTGGAGAGAGGTAATAATTAAAAGCGCTACCCCGCGTATACGATCCAAACTGTGTATTCTGCCACATCATGCCAGGGTATTGATATCCCTGTCTATTTCCTTCAATCATCATGAACGCGCCGGTTGGCAGCTGATATTGTGGTCTCTTTAACGTAAAATCATTGCTCTCTACATCAAAGCGCATGCGCATATCTGCCATGATATCCCAGTTTTTCAACGGCGTAACGGTCGCCGATAATGCTAGTGCATCCGATATCCTGGCCTGCTGATAGGCGGCATTGGTCAGATACATCATTTCGTTCCAATTAGGAAGATCATAAGCCGAATTTACGGGAAGATGTGTAGGTCGATTCGGGAAGGCGTTTGCTATGGTACCGTAAAAAATCGTTTGGTTGGGCATCGGACGGTTGATCTTATTGTACGTCAGATTATTATTAAAATTGAATTTAAGCCAGTTTTTGGCACGGACTTCCAGCTTCGTGTTGAGATTCAACTTCTTCATTGTATCGTCTACTTTATCCAAAAGACCTGTTTGATTTACAAAACCTGTTCCTACGTAATAGTTGGTTGTCTCTGAACCTCCTGTGATATTGAGGTTGTGTATATTCAACCGGGATATATCTTTGAAATAGTAATCAAACCAATCCGTATTGGCATATTGGTTATCATAAGCCCCTGCCCAGTCCGATCCATCAGGATTGAGTCCTAAACCAGGTAATCCCTCACCGTAAGGATTTTGTAGAAATTCTTCCATTTTTTGGATCGTTTGTTCTGAAAAAATAGGTCTTACCCCCATATTGTCGTTTCGCTGATTGATATAATGGGCAAACTCTATTGAGTTCATCATTTGCGGCATATTAATGGGGCTATTAAACCCCATTGTACCCTGATAGTTGAGTCTGGGTTTTTCGGCTCTTCCGCTTTTTGTCGTCACCAATACCACACCATAAGCTGCTCTTGCTCCGTACACTGCCGATGCCGAAGCATCTTTTAGGACAGTTACGCTTTCCACATCGGCAGGGTTTACATTCTGCATACTCTGTTCGACCCCGTCCACCAGAACATATGGCTCGCCTCCATTGATCGAACCGATTCCCCGTATATTAAATTGAATTTCGGCACCGATCTCGCCCCCTACGGGATTACTGGAAGAGGCATCGGTGGCAAAGTTCAATCCTGCCACATTTCCTTGTAATGCACTTGTCAAGTCGGTAATAGGACGGGATTCGATGGCGTCTTGTTTCACTGTTGAGATAGCCGAGGTGATCGTATTCCTTTTTTGCTTATCCATTCCCACGACGACGATTTCGTCCATAACGCTTACGGAAGGAGTCAGTTTGATAACACCTAAATTAGCTTTTGCTGTGATCCGTAATGTCTCGTAGCCCAAATAGGATATGGTGAGCTCTGTCTGATAGTTTTCCACCCGCAGAATAAATGCACCATTGGTATCTGTGTTGACTTCCTGCCTACTGCCTATTGCACGTACTACTGCCGAAGCCAAAGGTTTGCCATCGCTTCCTACAACAACACCTCGTGTCTCTTGCTGCTGTTGCCCCAAGACCGACACCCGCTCAAGAATGACCGTTTTTGATTCTATTTTATACTGCAAAGCGGTTCCTTTCAGAATATCTGAAAGAGCCATTTCGATATTAGGGTAATAACCTTGCTTCGGTTTGACGTCAATCGCTCTAGCATGATCTGACAGATAAATAAAATCATAACCTGTCTGGTCGCTGATGGTCTTAATCGTGGACTCCAGTTTGTTCGTTTTTTGCTCTAATCGAATACTTTGAAAGTTTGCCGCATGAGATTGATGGACAAAAACCAAACTTGTCATTAACAAGAAATGGCGTAATGACTTACATAAAAATGAAGGTATTCTCCATTTTGCGTTAAAATAGTTTGTTTTTTTAATCATTATTCAGGTTTATTTTTTTAGTGTTAACGTATTATTTATCAGTTTGAATTGGATTCCTGTAGACATCGTGAATATCTTTGTTATCTCCATTAGGCTTTTATTCTTGGATATACGTGCATTTAATCTGACAGAAGTATCTACACCTGCACGTTCTATTTTGACATTATACCAGACCGCTAGTTTTTGCAGTATATCCTCCAAAGGCTTGTTCTCAAAATAGAAATAACCATCCCGCCATGCCAATATCTCATCAATAGATACCGTTGTGAATTTCTGTTGTCCATTTTCACCTCGAATACTTTCTCCCGGGCTAATGTGGATAGACCCCGCCCCATCCACATTGCTAGTTACTACACTTCCTTCGATCAGTGTGGTTATGCTTCTGTTCTTATTCGCATTAACATGAAACAATGTCCCTTTCACTTCAATCTGTTGTTGATCCGTATACACCAGAAAAGGCATCCCATTTTGATGCTTTACATGAAGAAGTACATCGCCCGCTATGTGAATTTCCCTTTTATCCGTAGTAAAATGAGTCGGAAAACGAACGGTAGAGCCTGCATTGATCCACAAAAATGTTCCATCTTCTAGTTCTACTTTATATTCGGCTCCTGCAGGTGTGTGGAGTGATTGCCATACCGTCTCACTTTTATCGTGTTCCTTCTTGTTGAGCAGAGAGCTTATCTGCATTGACGTGCTATCCAACAGGACATAATCAGTATCATCGCTCCCTTTCATATAGGCTTTAAAAGTTCCGGCAGGTTTATCGCTAGCCTCCATATCTACCATATCTGACGCCAGCAATTGCTCTGGTGTTTTGCCAGAAAAATAAACGTAGCCCAGGCCACTTACCAGAAGTAAAGCAGCGCACGCCGCATAATGAAACCATCTCAAATTAAAAAATCGACTTCTCTGTTCCTCGATAACGGGTTTGATCTCTCGCAGATCCCTTTCCAATTCCGATTGATCCCATATTTTTCCTTCATCTTTTTGCAAAGCAGAGATAGAAGAGTAAAGCTCGTCAAGTTCCGATTCATTCAATTTTCCTGTTCGATATTTTTCCAATAAAAAGTGTATTCGCTTTTTCATCTTAAACGGATTGCGGTTTATACAAAGTGAAGACGGGGCACGCTGATAAAAGTGGTATAAGGCTATTTAAAAAAAATCACGATAACGGCTCGCTATGAAAAAATAAAGAATATAAGAATATATACAATGCTCTTTTTTAGTCGTTTAAGTGCTAGATATATTTGTTTTTTTACAGTGCCTTCGGCAATGTCTAGGTCGGCTGCAATCTCTTTATAACTCTTGTCTTCCAGTCGACTCAACAAAAATACTTTACGCATCTGTTCGGGCAGTTTATTCAATTCAGATTCGATGATCTCTTCTAGTTCCTGCTTGTGGAAGTGGTTTTCATCTGCACCGTCATGTTCGTTGCTAATCATCATGTAGTTTTGATAGTCGATCCGAACCTTTTCTTTGGCAAAAAGATCGAGGACTCTATTCCGAACGGCTCTGTACAAATATGATTTCAGATTACTGTCGATAAGGAGCTGTTCCTTTTTATGCCATAGCATAGCAAAAAGATCGTGTACTACATCTTTTGCTAAATCGACATCCTTCAGCATTCGACAGGCATGTACATATAAAACTGGTGAATACCTATCGTATAATAAATTAAAAGCCTGTACATTACCGACCCGTAGTAAGTTGAGTAGATTTTTATCCTCTAATTTCTGCAATTCGTCTCTATCCAACATATTTACTCCACCTATTGACATGACGGAATAAGTAAAAATAATGATTTATTGTCTAAATAGCTCATGATGAAACCGTATGCCCGTTTGTTGCCAACGTTGATAATGTCCGCCGTTGAGTCTACGAACAAAACCATCAACATCTTTTTGTTCAGGTTTTGTCCAAGTCGCTTCCGCAAATGCAGGTAAACGAGGTAGCATCATATATTCCAAGTGTTCCAAAGATGGTATGAACTCTGTCCAAATAGCAAACTGTACGCCTTTTATAAATTTATGGTATGTCTCACCCCCGAGATTGGCATAAGGAGAATATGCATACACGTTATCTAGGGTGTTGATAGAAAACTTTACAGCTAACGGTTCTTTAGCTGGATCATCCTGATACCTATTCAGATACAACGGGTCACTTGGTGACATAATCACGTCATGCCCCATCTGTGCAGCTTTGATGCCTCCCTTTTCACCACGCCAGGACATCACCGTACTACTCACTGGCAACCCACCCTCTAAAATTTCATCCCAACCAATCAAGTGTCTATTATTTTTTGCTAAAAAATTTTCAATCCGCTTCACGAAATAACTTTGAAGTTCCTCTTCGTCTTTTAGATTCTCTTTCTGCATGCGCCGCTGACAATATGTACAATTTTTCCAATGCGTCTTATCTACCTCATCTCCACCAATATGTATATAGGTTGAAGGAAACAGCTCGATAACCTCGTCCAATACAGACTCCAAAAACTCAAAGGGTGCTTCTTTGCCTGCACAGAACTCGAAGTTATACCGCTGTTGATTAGCTAGACTACCCATCGCGGTTTTGTTCGGAACCGCCTGTGCCTTGCCGTTACATGAAAGTTCGGGGTAGGCCGCCAATACAGCACCCGAATGCCCGGGGAGCTCAATCTCAGGCAATATTGTAATATGGCGTTCTGCAGCATATTGAACTACCTCCCTAATCTCTTGCTGTGTATAGAATCCACCGTACCGATACGTGTCGTTCAAATTCAAGGTGGAATCATCCTTATAAAACTGGCTACCATATACTTCATCACGCCAGGCTCCTATTTCGGTCAGTTTGGGGTATTTTTTTATTTCCAGACGCCAACCCTCATTGTCACAGAGATGCCAATGGAAGACATTGATCTTGTACAAAGCTAGCAGATCCAATAGATGGAGAATCGATTCTTTAGGATAGAAATGCCGGGATACATCCAACATCATTCCCCGCCAATCTATCGCGGGAGCATCGATAATCCGGGCAGTGCGCAATACGATTCTATCGTTGTTTCTTATGGGAGGCAAGAGTTGTCGTAAAGTTTGCAATGCATAGAAAACACCGGCATGTCCTTTCGCCGTAATCGCTATGCCTTGCGGATGGATATCTAGTTCATAACCTTCCTCATGTTGTTTTTCATCTGATCTGACAACGACTTGAATATTGACGGTTTTCTTCTCATTGCTGACAACTTTTAATCCGCTGACCTTCTGCAACTGTTGCCTGAAAACTTCTAAGGTCTTTTGGATAGTATCGTTCTCGCCTTCGTAAAGTATACCGATATCTTTATCCAATCTAAGGTTGTCGTTTCCATAAATAATCTGTTCGGGCTTTGGTATGATCGGATACTCTTGTGCCATTCCTACTAAAAAAAATACAACTTGCAGGATAGCAAGAAAAATAGTCTTATTTTCTCTCATTATATTACTAGAATTATTTCCGCTATTTGTTCTCATCGCCATTCATTATATGCACGACCTCTCTGAAGAGTGATTTTGGATGATTAAAAGGTACATCAGTTGCTAGGTCCCAGGACATAACACCCCTTAGATTATGCCTCTTTACCAATTCGACTTTCTTTTTTATAGTTTCCAATCCATTGAAAGTCAACGTAACGACCTCACGACCGACAGGCAAAGAAACCGTGTCTAAAAGAGGGGGTAGTTCTGGGTTGAAGTTTAAGATATCCCGATAGCTTTTTGCGATGAGTGGACGTCGATTATCCGATGCTACACCATAGAACGGTAACCCCATCACGATTTTATTGGATGGGATGCCATATTCGGTGAAGAGATTAATCTCCTGTACAAAAGTTTCGTAACCAAAGCGAACAGGACTCGGTCCATATGCTTGCAGAGAAACAAAATCCAATGCTTCAATAGCTTTCTGGGAAATTTTATAATACAGAGGATGCAAGCTGGCACTGATGATATATTGAGGGCTCAATACACGGCGACTGGTCACGATGGCATTCGAATAAAAGTGCCATTCCCTTTCATTTACGCACCACTCCAGATCAAAATCAACACCATCCAATGCATTCTCTCGCAAGCAGGAATGAAGTTCCTGCACAAATGTCTGTGTAGCTTTCTCTGAAGAAAGGGCAGTTTTCCAATCACCATGAATCAATCCCAATCTTATTGTAATATCTTTTTGCCCGATAGTCTGGCGAATATTCGCTAAGATATTTTTCCATGAGCGCAGGTCTTTTCCCACATCATTCGGATCGTCATAATTCCAAAATGCTACCGTTTTTGTATGGCTCCATTTGGATAAATCTATAATACCTTGCTCATGTTCATTCCTATCTTCGCTAGATAAAGCGGTATGGTTGAGATAGGTATTGTCCAATTTGGCATCCAATCCCTTCCCTATCAGAAAAGATCCCTGCATAAAAGGTAGTTTTAATTCTTGGTGTTGTCCTGACCCTGTGAAAATCTTCCCATTCAAAAAAAGCACAGTAGAAAGCTCATCGTTTGATTTTTCATTATAGACAAAAGTCACCTGTTGCCAGAGGTTAACGGACAATCCGACTTTAAAGAAAACCTCCTTCACCTGCGTGTGATCTTTTATCTTAAAAATCAATCCCGGATTTGAAGGAGAGGAAAACCGTAGGGATACTTCTTTTTCTTCTCCTTGTTTGATAAAAAGATAAGTCCCTTCTCGCCATTTTTCTATATATAACCAAGTACCGAAGGTAAAAGCTGAAACTGCAGTATGACCCATTGTCACTAACAGGTCTTCTTTGGCGTTCATCTGGCTATGTTTGCCGTGAAGCGATAATACACCTGGTTGCGAGTGATAGTTTTCGATGTATTCTCCATCATTCACCGTTCCCCGGTTATCGGGTAATTCAAAAAACAGCCGACCATCTTTATATATACTTGCATTCAATAGAATAAGATCATTGGAATGAAGGATTTTTGATGTATCAATAGCACCGTTCTCATAAAATGAGTTTCGGATGTACGAACTGATAAAAGAAGTCGAATCCGGAATATTTTTGTAATTAGGAGTATAAGCAACTGCCAGACTCCTTTGACAGAAAGAGACTAGTAAAAACAGTACAAAAAAAAGGTACTTCACCAGGCTGATCGATGTTAGCATATCTAGTTATATTAAACTAGGACGACTAACAAAGACAAAAGTGGTATATCTATTTTAAATTTATCTGCTCACTACGGATAGAAACGTTATGTTGTGTCCGGTGGATGACCGGTAAATTTTTTTTTCGTCAAAAAAAGTTTACCGTAACAACTCTTGTATATCCTCTGATGATAGTGATTTTATAAAGCTTTCCTCGGTGGTAATGAGTGCCGTGGATAACGCCTTCTTTTGACTTTGGAGTGCGAGTATCTTTTCTTCAACGGTATCCTTACTGATGAACTTGTAGATAAATACATTTTTTGTTTGGCCGATACGGTGCGATCGATCGATCGCCTGTTGTTCTACCGCTGGATTCCACCAAGGGTCTAAAATAAACACGTAGTCGGCTTCAGTGAGGTTAAGTCCCACGCCGCCGGCCTTGATGGAGATTAAGAAGATTTGTGTATTTTCACGCTCTTTAAATGTGTTTACTGCGTCCGCTCTGTTTTTGGTATTCCCATCCAGGTAAGCATATGCTATTTTTTCACGATCGAACGCATCGCGAAACAGCTGTAAATGTTTTACAAACTGGGAGAAGATGAGCACTTTATGATGCTCTGCGATGATGGATTGCAACATCTCCATAACCGTTTCAAATTTGCCGGATGAAAAGGCTTCGTCCCCGTCTGCCATTGCAGGGTGGTTTGCTATCTGCCTAAGCTTCGTAAGTCCCTGTAATAGCATAATCTGGTTGCCCTGTCCGTTTTGTTGCATCTGGTTATCAAGCAGTGCATTTCGATACTCCGATTTTATACGCTCATATAATCTCGCTTGCTCTTCCGCCATTTCACAATAAATCGTTTGTTCCGTTTTGGGAGGGAGTTCTTTCGCTACTTGATCTTTGGTACGCCGGAGAACGAAGGGCTTGATGATAGCTTGCAAACGGGCAGCTCTTTCCTCGTCTTTCTTTTTCTCGATAGGTATCACAAACTCCTTTTGAAAATAGCTGTAGGAGCCGAGCAATCCCGGATTTGCAAAATGCATTTGTGACCATATATCTGCTACAGAATTCTCTATTGGAGTACCGCTCAAAGCTAGTTTATGTTTACTTTTTAAAACTTTAATGGCTTTAAAAGATTTGGAGGTCGGGTTTTTGATGTGTTGACTTTCATCCAAGATGATATAGTTGAAGAAAAACTTGCTTAACATATCTGCATCGCTGCGTACGATCCCATAAGTGGTGATGATCAAATCGAAATGTGACAAGCCAAAAGCATCTTTTAAACGGTTGGAACCGGTATGGAGGTGTATTCGAAGCTTGGGAGCAAATTTTTCTGCTTCTTTTTGCCAATTATAAATAAGTGATGTGGGCAGTATCAGAAGGGAAGTTTTCGCATAGTCTGTTCCGTTCAAATGCTCTTTCTGTTGTTGTAGCAAGGCGAGTGTCTGTACGGTTTTTCCTAATCCCATATCGTCAGCAAGACATCCGCCAAACTTATATTCTTGAAGAAAATGAAACCAATTGTACCCAGCGAGCTGATACGGTCGAAGATCTCCTCGGAAACCTGTTGGAATGGGCGCTTCGGTAATCTTATTGAAATTTAGTAATTGTTCCAGCTTGCGGTGAAAGGAAAGTTCCGTATGTTCCGATATTTCGTATAACAACCCAATATGGGTTTTACTTAGCTTTAAGCTATGCTTGTTTGTTGTAAAAAGGAACAAATGTTCATACTGGGAGAACCATTCCTCGGGTATAATAGCGATTTCTCCATTTGGCAATATAAACTCCTTATTTTTATTTAAAATATGTTCCCGCAATGCTATAAATGGAATTTCATAAGGTCCAAAGCGAGCTAAGGCCTGTATATCAAACCAATCGTTACCCTCTTCGATGGCCATTTCCAATGAAGTCTGTCCGATGAAGATGCGTCGGTCACCTTTTGCTTGGGTAATAGAAAACCCTTTCTCCATAAGAGTGGATTGGTTTTGATTTAGCCAATCGATAATAGATGCGTGCTCTGCTTTGACTATATAATTTGCGAATAGCAAATCTTTCTTTTGAAGCCCTAACTCTTCTAGGTAAATACCCTGATTTTTCTCCCAAGTCAACGAACGCTTTATTCGATGGAATACATAGCTATCCGTTTCTTCGTTATGTTCTAAACGTACCGTAACGGGATGGTCTGTACCAGCGGAAAATTCATAAGGACCGTAAGCAAAAGACAGCTGCAAAAAAGATTGACCGGTAGGAGCGTAGAATAGTTTAAGAATCGGGGTCGCATTTTCTTTATGCGTTTTAATGTCAAAACCTTCGGCATAAACATGATATTTTTCTATTAACCCGCTTACAAATGTTTCAAAGTATCGTCTTTCTGTATTACGGGCTACGCTGATATAACGTTTGTTTAGAAACGGGCTGAGTTTTTTACCATCTATATCTTGTTCAAAATAATAAAGCTTATTCTCCAATAATAACCAAGCCTCCCTGTTCACAACAACCTGTGCGCCCTTATACATAAAATCCAATCGATGACCATTGTGTTTTAACGTCGGGAAATAGCGAGTCTCTGTTTCGTTACGGCGAAAATGGAATAAGATGGAAGTAGGTTCGTCAGCAATATGTATTTCCTGATCGGCGGGATAACCGTCTTTGCTCATTAAAAATAGAGGCTTGCTCCGTAATTGCTTTAAAACAGTGAGCATCTTCTGTTCGATTTTGGGTCGTATCCTATCATAAATTTTATCATCGAATACTTTCCCGAAAAAATCAACAGGACGTATGGCCTTTTTGTTGAATGCTTTAATAATATGTGTTTGTTCGATTTCATCTAATAACTTAATAAGATGATAATCGGTTTCGTCTAATGCAGGAGCAAAATCACCAATGGTATTTGTAAAAATACGTTTATAGCTCAACGAATAAGAGCCATTGGGGTTCAGTTGAACAATATGGGGTTCTATCAGATAACCCAGATAAGGATGTTGTCCTAACGAATAGATTAACTTGAATGGTAATTTACGATCAACCTGCTGCATTAAAAATCCGGATGCTTTCTAAAAAAAGTTCTAATATAAGGATTTTATTGTTCTTTTCCCCGTGAAAAGAACCAAAACCTCGTGGCTTCGGATATTTGAAATAAGGGATAGTACTAAGGATGAATTTCTACATACCTTAAATATCCGGATGCCACGTTTATGTGTTAAGTAGGGGTAGTGCAATAGCGTAATTAAAGCGATTAATGATTGGTTGTCCCCTTTTTATCTAGAAAAAGGGGAAAGAAATGTCCCTTCGAAAACAAATTGAGCAGGACCTTTAAGACGCACATTTGTAAATTGTTGTCCTTGCTTGTGAAAACTGATGTACAATTGTCCGCCGAGCACGCGGATGGGAATTTCCAGTTCGCCTTCTAAGTTCTCATGTAGAGCTATAGCCATAGCGGAGGCGGTAGCCCCGGTGCCACAAGCAAATGTCTCATCTTCTACACCGCGTTCAAAGGTGCGGACAAAATATCCATTACCCTCTTTTTCTAGGAAATTCACATTAATGCCGTCTTTTTGATATGTATCGTTATTGCGGATAGCGGATCCGATGTGATACACGTCCATATTTTTAAGATCGTTTGCCCACGTTACGTAATGTGGGGAGCCTGTGTTCAACACATATGCTGCTCCGTCTCGTTCTACAGAAGACACATCTATCATACCCAAATCCACTTGATTATCATGGATATGAGCATCATGTTTGCCGTCTACTGCCAAAAAGACAGTCTTGTCAGTTATGATGCCGAGATCCCGTGCAAACGCAACGATGCATCGTCCTCCGTTGCCGCACATGCTCGCCTCGCCACCATTGGCATTGTAGTATACCATTTCAAAATCAAAATTTTTATTATTTTGAAGAAGCATTAAACCGTCTGCACCAATTCCGAATCTTCTATTACATAACAATTGAACTAGATCATGATTATCTCCGTCAAAAAAACCACTTCTGTTATCGATTAACACAAAATCATTACCTGCCCCTTGGTATTTCGAGAACTTTATTTTTCCGTCCATTTGTTTGATTATTTGATAAGAAATTAATATCCTTGTTACAAAGCTAAGTTTTATTGTTAAATCTTGTTAAAAACCAAAGCAGAGCTGTTTCATTAACATTTTTTAACTGTCAAAACTACCCAAGCAATTCCTAATGGTATTACATTTGAACAAGCCGTAAAAACAAAAGTAAAAGAAAATATTTTTAAAAAATAATAGATAATTACAGCAATGAAGAAAATAGGAATGAGTTTATTGATAGCTGCTGTTGGAGGTGCGGTAGCTATAGGGGGGTACAAACTCTTTGAGAATAAACAAAACGAAAACATGACCTTTGAGGAACAGCAAAAGGTTTATTTCGCAAATAACCCTGGAAGTGAGATAATGTCTTCAACCGGCAATCCGGATTTTACAGAAGCCGCGGCGGCTGTATCACCTGGTGTTGTGCATATTAATGTAACAATGACCGCTCGGGGTTCCAGAGGTGGTGGCGGGTCTCCTTTTGATATGTTCGAGGAATTTTTTGGTATGCCACAACGTCGCCAACAGCAGCAACCTCGCCAGGCTAAAGCATCTGGATCGGGCGTCTTGATTTCTCCTGACGGATATATTGTAACCAATAACCATGTTGTAGAAGACGCGGATAAAATTGAAGTAAAATTAACTGACCAACGGACATTTGAGGCGAAAGTTATCGGTAGAGACCCAGACTTCGATCTGGCATTGCTGAAAGTGACCGCATCTAAGCTGCCTTTCGTTAAATTTGGTGATTCGGATAACGTACGCATTGGCGAATGGGTGTTGGCTGTTGGTTATCCATTGAGTTTGCAGTCTACGGTAACAGCCGGTATTGTGAGTGCCAAAGGGCGCCAAATTGGTATCCTAGGTGAGCAAGGACAGGGATCACCTTACGGATATGGGCAACCACAAGAGCCTATGGTGCGTACTGCAGTGGAGTCGTTTATCCAAACGGATGCCGTTATTAACAAGGGTAACAGTGGCGGTGCATTGGTGAATACACGCGGCGAATTGATCGGGATCAACGCCGCTATAGCTTCACCGACTGGTGTTTATGCTGGTTATGGGTTCGCTATTCCAGTCAATCTAGTGAAGAAAATCGTAAACGACTTTAAAGAGTTTGGTGCAGTACAACGTGGATATGTGGGTATAAACTTCCGTGAGATAGATGAGGCGATCAGGAAAGAATACAAGATTGACGATATTAATGGTCTCTATGTGTTTGATGTCGTAAAAGAGGGTGCGGCGGCAGCGGCAGGTATTCAGAAAGGAGACGTGATTACGAAAGTAGAGGGGAATACAATTTATTCGTCTTCCGACTTACAAGAACGTGTGGCGCGATTGAATCCGGGCGATAAGCTTAAACTTACTTATAAACGCGATGGAAAAGAACGTGATGTAACGGTTACCCTAAAAGCGCAAGAGGCAAAAAAATCGAGTGCCGATGAAGAAGTTAGCGCGAGCGCTACAGAGATTTTCAATAAACTGGGAGCAAGCTTTACACCTGCTTCCGACGCGCAGAAGAAGAAATTTGGTGTGAATTCAGGTGTTGTGATTACACAGGTACACCGTGGCGGAATGTTTGAATATTTTGGTGTTGAAAAAGGTTTAGTCGTTACGCATGTGAATGGAAAACCAGTGAACAATGTGGATGATGTAGAGTCTGCTTTAGGTAGCACAAAACGGAATATCGTCCGTATTACAGGCGTTTCAGAAAGTGGAACGGTCGAATTCAACTTCCCGATCCAATACTAATTGAATTAATAGATTTATTTCGGACGCGTCATCTGCTGAAAAGTAGATGACGCGTTCTTATTTTGGTGGAACTAGATTTCGTCCTTTAGTTCCATTTTTAAATTGCTTAGTTTTTCTTCTAATCGTTTGATGTCTTCCTGTAGTCGAGCTATTTTTTCATCTTTAAGAAGAATAATCTCTTTACGGGCTTCTGCTAATTCTTTAAAGTCAAGAAATTTATCTGCTGTAAGCTGACCGTCCTTTTGGGTTTGTTTTAACATCTCTCCCTCGCCTGTGAATAGCCAGTTAGCATCTAGGTCACAATAAGTTGATAGTATTTTTGCTATATTATCTTGTGACAATGACCCTCTTCTTCTAGCTTTTCCGATAATTCCATTAGATAACCCCGTATCTAATGTTAATCTGTTGTCATTCAGGTTTTTGAAAACCATATACGCGTCTAGTCTATCGAAAAAACCTATCATCAGCTTTATTTTTTTCTTTTTTACATATCAATTTTGATATATTTGCGCAGTTGTATATATCAATCTTGATATATAGGTCAGTTGTTAATTACGTTACACCTAGCACAATGGACAAAAATACTAAAAAAAGAGCCTCCTACAACACGTTGGTCATTGAGCGTCTCCATGAAAAATATGGATATAGTAAGAATTATATACGTGAGTGTATCAATGGAACTAGAAAAGCGGAGGTAGCTGATATATTGAAAAGAGAATATACTGAATTGGAAGAAAGGGTCAAAATAGCGTTAGGCGGCTAATTGCTATAAACAGTTGTTCATATAACGAATGAAGTAGCGGACCAACTGTTCAATTTCCTGTCCTTAATAATACTTCGGTAATCTACTAACACAAGCATTTTTTTAACTAAACAAACAAATAAACATGAAACAAAAATTACTCAGTATGCTATTTGTGCTGACGTGCCTGGTAGGGCAATCGTTCGCACAAAGCCGACAAGTGAGTGGTCGGGTAACATCAGCAAGTGATGGCGCTCTTATTTCTGGAGTGTCTGTTGCAGTTGTTGGAACATCGAACGCTACACAAACAGACGGTTCAGGAAATTATTCCATTGATGTGATTGGAAATGACGCGGCGCTCGTATTCTCCTATGTAGGCTACGATAGCCAACGTGTCAACGTAGGTAATCGTTCTACCGTGAATGTACAGTTAGTGAGTCATGACGAAACTCTGGAAGAGGTGGTTGTAACCGCTCTCGGCATCACTAGAGAAAAGAAATCCTTGGGTTATGCTACACAGGAAGTCTCGGGAGACAGACTGTCCGCTGCCCGTGGGAATAACGCACTACAGTCCTTATCTGGGAATGTTGCCGGAGCTACCGTATCAGCGCCTTCTTCTAGCCTAGGCGGTTCTACACGGATCATTTTACGTGGTATCGGATCGTTAACGGGAGAAAATAAACCGTTGATCGTCGTCGATGGAATACCAATGGATAATTCCAACTACAATACTGCTAATGCAGAGCGTGGTGCGGGTGGACGTGACTACGGCGACGCCGGCTTTGATATTAATCCCGATGATATCGAATCGGTGAACGTACTGAAAGGCGGGCCGGCATCAGCACTATATGGAGCAAGAGCGTCTAACGGCGTCATATTGATCAAAACTAAAACGGCTAAACAAGGACGTGATGAGATCGTCTTCAATACCGGCGTGGCTTTTGAGAATTTAGGTATTACACCAAGATTGCAGAAATTGTATGGTGGAGGATATGAATCGGACTTCAGTACAGCCACTATCAATGGTAAAGAATATCAAGTAGTCGATTATTCCGCTGACGAATCTTGGGGACCGAAATTAGAAGGACAACAGGTATTGCATTGGGATGCTTTTGACCCAGATGACCAGGCTAATTATTTACAAACCCGCCCGTGGGCGTATCCTAAAGATGATTATCGATCTTTTTTCAACACAGGCGTTAGTTACACCAATGCGTTATCACTAGCAAAATCGTATGAAAATACAGCAGCGAGACTCTCTTTATCGAACGTTACGCAATCAGGGATTGTACCGAATAGTGAACTTAAACGAACAACCGCAGCTTTAAGTATAGATAATAAATTCTCGGATAAATTGACTGCTAGGGGAACAATCAATTATGTGCGTACGAATGGCTTTAACAGGCCTGAACAGGGATACGGTGATAATTCGATTGGTCAGAAGATGTTTCAATGGGGACAGAATCAATTAGATTTTTCCCGTCTTAAAAACTATAAAACAATAAGTGGCGCACAAAAATCCTGGAATATAAGATCTTGGAACGATCCGATACCGAATTATGCAGACAACCATTACTGGATTGTTTATGAAAACATTGCAACGGATCAGCGTGATAGGTTTTATGGAAACATAGAGTTGAAATATGATATCATGCCTGGGTTATATGCAACGGGTAATATCTATGGCGACAACTATACCTTAAAGATTAATCAGCGGGTGGCGGAAGGTTCGGTCGCGACATCTGCTTTTGAAGAAGATATAAGGGAATTCACTGAAATGAATTATGAAGCGCGGGTGCATTTTGATAAGAATTGGGACGCTTTTTCTTTAAACGCATTTGTCGGTACAAATCGTAGAAATACAACCCAATTTTGGTCAGATGCTGGAACCGCTGGAGGACTAGTTGTACCTAATCTATATACTATAAATAATAGTCTTCAGCCGGCGACACTTACAACAACACTTTCTAGAAAGCGTGTAAATTCAGTATTCGGTAACTTTTCAGTTGGATATAATGATTTAGTTTATGTGGATTTCGGTTGGAGAAACGACTGGTCGTCGACATTACCTGAAGCTCATAACTCCTATTTCTATCCTTCTGTTACGGGGTCATTCGTATTCTCACAGTTGGTAGAAGCACCTTGGTTGAACTTTGCTAAATTCCGTGCGGGATGGTCTCAAGTAGGTAACGATACAAGGCCGTATCAACTAATGGATGTGTATCTGAACAATGCTTTTGACAATAAATCTTTTTTGGGCAACCCTTATTTCTTAAAAGGACTTTCTAAATTGAATCCGGAATTACGTCCGGAAACCAAGAGATCGTATGAGTTTGGTATTGAAACACAAATGTTTCAAAACAGAGTGGGTATCGATTTTACATATTACAATGAAGAAACGACTGATTTGATTATGCCGGTAACCACAGGGGCAGAAATAGGTTTTAGTTCGAGAGTACTAAACGCAGGTCGAGCGGTAAACAAGGGTATTGAGGCTATGTTAACTTTGGTGCCGGTTCGTAATGAAAGTTTTGAATGGGTTTCAAATATCAATTTTGCCAGAAACAGGAATAAAGTCGTTGAACTAGCAGAGGGTTTGCAGTCTTTAACTATCGGAACGGCGCCGTTCAATGCTACTTTAATTGCAAGACCAGGACAACCTTATGGTCAGATTTTTGGATCGGATTTCATTTATGACGATGCAGGTAACAAGGTTGTTTCTGCAGAATCTGGATTATATTTGAATTCTCAAAATAAGGATTTAGGATCGATTTTACCTGACTTTAATGCGGGATGGCGAAATACCTTTACTTACAAAGCGTTTTCACTTTCAGCGTTGATTGATGTTCAAAAAGGAGGTAAATATTTCTCTGTCTCTAATATGTTTGGCCACTATACAGGAGTCTTAGAAGAAACGGCAGCTAATGGCGTGCGAGAGAATGGTGTAGTTGTCGATGGAGTAACAGGAACTGTTACCTATAATGACGACGGATCGTATACAGTAACGGACACAGAGGTGAATGCACAGCGCGTAGAAGGTAAAGAATATTTTAGACATTTCTATGGAGGTCCAACTGCACAAAACGTTTTCGATGCAGATTATGTGAAATTGCGTGAGATTACGTTCGGCTATACGCTGCCTACCGAGTTTATTAGTAGGTTACGGATAAAAGGAGCCATAATTTCCGGTTTTGCAAGAAATCTGGCAACATGGGGATTAGCTAACAAAAACTTTGATCCGGAAATGGCGACCACTGGAAGTGGTAACATTCAAGGGTTTGAAGGTGGAAATCTCCCTGCTTCTAGAACTTTCGGACTGAACTTAAAATTACAATTTTAAAACTTGATTATTTCAAAATGAAAAATATAAAAGCAATATTATTGTCTTCTGTCATCGGGATTTCCACGCTTTCCATGGTGTCCTGTACAAAAGACCTTGCGGAAATCAATAAGAACCCGAACTCTCCTGAGATCGTTCCAAGCTATACCGTTTTTAACGGAGCGAATAGGTACTTAATGACGTATACTCGAGACGGGTGGTGGATGGCGCGGATGTCAATGCCTTGGATGCAGTATTCTGCGCAGAACAATTATGTTGAAGAGGATAAATATCAGTATCGTGACGCGCAGACAAATAACGGTTGGATATATTTATATCGTTCGGCCAATGCCTTTAAGGATATTATTCTGATGTGCGAAGATCCTGAAACAAGTGGACAAATGTCAGGCTATGGTAATTTAGATAACCAGATAGCAGCATCACGAATTATGTTAGTTTATACTTTCGACAATTTGATAACACATTTTGGCTCCGTCCCATATTGGTCGTATGGACAACGGGATAATCCCAACTTTCAAGCATTGGAAGCTGAGCAGTATCCTTTACCAGTCTATGCTGAGGAAGAGGAAATCTATGCAGACTTATTGAAGGAGTTAAAAGAGGCTGCGGCTCAACTGAATACCGACGAAGCCGTCTTCAATTTGTCTACTAACGGTGACAATATTTATGGAGGAATTGCTTCCCAATGGAAGAAATTTGCGAATTCGCTACGCCTTCGGATAGCCAACCGTATTAAACATGTATATCCGTCTGCTGAAGCCGAAATTGCGGATGCCATAGCGAGCGGTGTATTTGAGTCTAATGCAGATAATGCAATTCATAGCTTTAGCTCAGTTAATGCAGATTCGGAAGGTAATCCGTTGTGGCAAACGTTTTATACCGGGACGCCTCGGACGGATTTTTGGCCAAACCGTTCTTTTGTACAACTTCTCAAAGGCGAAACGGATAATTTTGGATTTGATCCACGTCTTTATAAAATTGCTGCACCTAAAGGACTGACGTTTGGTGCTTATAGTAGCGGTTATCAAGATTCTGACAACATGCAGGATTATATCGGCGTACCCAATGCTTTGCCCAGCGTGGAGACATATTATCAGACAGCAACAAATATTAACTTTTTTTCTAAAGATATTCTGTCCTCAGAACGGGGTGAAGTGTTAATGGAATATGCAGAGGTAGAGTTTATTTTAAGTGAGATTAATAACTGGTCGCAGGATCATTATGAAAATGGCGTACGGGCTAATATGGAACGTATAGGTGTGGAAACGTCAGATATCAACGCTTTCATCGCCAATCTGCCGGTTGCAAATGAACGAAATGTATTAGTGCAGAAATATGTGACATTATTCTATAACCCAGATGAAGGATGGAACGAATATAGAAGAACGGGATATCCGGATACGGAGATTTTATTGATGCCTGGGGAGACGGCTACACGTCCGCACGACGGATCAACGTATACATTTAGACCACTTCAGTCGGGTAACGTCGTAGCAACTGACTTACCTGCACGTGTACGCTATCCGGTTACTCAGCAAACATTGAATGGTACTAATTGGCGTGCAGCATCCGGTAAACTAAGTAATGGAGACCAAATTAATAGCAAGCTTTGGTTTGCTAAATAAACCGTATTTTTAAAGATACTATTGGTAAAAAAGGGTGTACTCTTTCCAGGAGTGCACCTTTTTTATGGATCATCATAAACATATCAACTTTCTGGATTATCTTTTGTATCTAAAAGAATAGCGTTATTTTAGAAGCATGAAGATTTTAATGGTTTGTTTAGGTAATATCTGCCGGTCACCGCTGGCACATGGGGTGATGCAACATCTAGTGGAAGAGGAAGGCTTGGATTGGGAAATAGATTCCGCGGGGACGGGAGATTGGCATGTTGGGCAACAACCCGATAGACGATCGATAGCAGTAGCAAAGAAATATGGGGTAGATATAACATATCAGCGAGCCCAATGCTTCCAAACGGATTTTTTTGAACGTTACGACCATATTTATGTCATGGATAACAACAACTTCCGAGACGTCACAGCGCTGGCGAAACGCGAAGAAGATAAAGCGAAAGTACGTATGTTTTTGCAACAGGATATCGTGCCGGATCCGTATTACGATGAAAATCAATTTGAGCCTGTTTATAATATGATTGAGAAACGCTGTCGCGAACTTATTCGTGAACTGCGTAAATAATTCCCTACTTTTGCCAAGTATGAAAGCATCGGAGATTAATAAGAAATGGGGGGAGTTGCAACGTGTTATTGCAAGCGACTTTGATATGGAACTCCCCGATATTAAGGTAATGCTTTTTCTTATCGGTGTCCAAGAACTGGGAAAAGGCCCGCAGCAGTTTTCTAAACGGCAAAAAGAAGAGCTTATGCATATCGCTACTTGCCGTTTATTTAGCGCGATGGGCTTCTATGAACTGAAAGGACTGGATGAAGAGGGCTGGCCACATTGGGACTTAGTGAAACCTATTCCCAACTATACATTGTTAGAACAGGAGATGATCCTCAAATCATTGATCATTGATTATTTTGAAGATACCTACACCTTATCGTAATATTGATTTATGGAGATAGATTTTAGGAAAATAAGTCTGCTTGTATTGAGCATGCTTTTATTTACAGTAGTTTGGGCGAAAACGCCTAAATACCATTATGTATCGATAAAAACGGATAAAGGCGAATGTTTATTGAAGCTTTATAACGAAACCCCCAAGCATCGGGACAACTTTGTCAAGTTGGTCAAAGAAGAATACTATGAAGGGTTGATGTTCCATCGCGTTATCCATAATTTCATGGTGCAGGGTGGTGACCCCAATTCGCGTTATGCTGCACAGAAACAGCCGCTAGGCGAAGGCGGACCCGATTATAAAATTCCGGCGGAGATTCAAGAAGGCCTTGTTCACAAGAAAGGGACGATCGGTGCGGCACGCGATGATAATCCTGCAAAGCAGTCTTCGGCTTCTCAGTTTTATCTAGTACAGGGGCGTGTATTCACACCTGAGGCATTGGATTCCTTAGAGCAATTTAGATTGAAAGGGAAGAAACTGACTGCGCAGCAAAGAGAGTTGTACACCACCATTGGAGGAACACCGCACCTGGATGGGAATTATACCGTTTTTGGCGAGTTGCTGAATGGCGTGGAAACCATCGATAAAATTGCGGCTGTCGAAACAGATGAACGGGATCGTCCCTTAGAAGACGTACGTATGTCTATGAAGTTGTTGACCAGAAGAGAGGCCTTGAATCTCGAACGGGAAATGGAAGGGTTAACCCCTAAGACGGACTTTTTCACGAAGTTTCTGGATATTTTTCATTCACGGTATTATTAAATGAAACCATCATGGTTTATTCAAACCACACAGGGAGGTGAATGAACCTGATAGCTTCATTACCATAAAAAAACAATTTATTCGAATGAAAATCATCACTTATAATGTAAATGGCTTGCGGGCTGCGCTCAAAAAAGATTGGTTGGGCTGGATGAGGGCAGTGAATGCAGATGTGGTGTGTTTGCAAGAAATTAAAGCTACGCAAGACCAAATTCCCGAAATTCTCTTATTGGAACAGTTGGGATACGAGCACTACTGGTATCCGGCGCAAAAGAAAGGGTACAGTGGTACAGCTATTTTTACAAAGATCACACCAAATCATGTGGAATACGGCTGTGGACATGAAGATTATGATTTTGAGGGACGTACTATTCGTGCCGATTTTGACGATGTTTCTGTTATGAGCGTATATTTTCCCTCCGGAACAACAGGTGATATAAGACAAGACTTCAAATACCGTTTCTTGGATGATTTTCAGCTGTATAGTGATAAGCTACTACAGGAACGGCCAAACTTGGTAATCTCAGGCGATTATAATATATGTCACCGCGCTATTGATATTCATAATCCAAAATCTAACGCCAATAGCTCAGGCTTTCTGCCAGCAGAACGTGAATGGATGGAGAATTTTATTAATTCCGGATACATTGACTCTTTTCGATATTTAAATTCTGAACCGCATCATTACACTTGGTGGAGCTATCGTGCAGGAGCACGTGCCAGAAATCTCGGCTGGCGGATTGACTACAATATGGTGTCTAAGCCCTTAGAAGACAGAATTGTTACCGCAAAGATTATCCCCTCTGCTGTGCATTCTGACCATTGTCCAGTGTTGTTGGAGCTGCGTGACTGATCACGATTCATGAGACAAGATACAGGTTACCAACTGATGTTCATCCAATGGTTTGCTTAAGACACAATCAAACGTATAGGTTTGGTTTTTCTTTATTTTATCTTCCAGGTGCATAGTATCTGCCGTAAATGCAAAGACTTTAGTATTCTGTTTCTCATTATTGTCCCGAACTTTCCGAAGTACATCCCAGCCGTCAATCTCAGGCATGGAGATGTCCGTAATAACAGCATCTACTGGGTTTTGTTGTATAAACGTTAAGGCGTCGTCCGCTTTCTCAAACGCATATACATTTGGGAAATCCTTAAAATAATGTTTTAAATAGAGAATATTGATACGGTTATCATCTATCAGCACCAGCTGTACGTCTTTTGAGAGATCGGCTAAGGTATAAGCCTTAGAGGCGTTGGTTTCCAAGCGTTTTTGTTTAACCGGTACCGACAATGTAAAGGTAGACCCTTTTCCGACCATACTATCCAAGGTAATATCGCCTTGAAGTTGTTCCGATAGCAATTTGGAAATATAAAGCCCAAGGCCAAAACCTTTGGTTTTGCTCTTGTTGTCCGTCATGTAATATTGTCGGAAAATTTGAGACTGGTGTTCGGGCGCAATTCCTAAGCCTGTATCCTTCACTTCTACAAAAAGTGTATCTTGACTACTTACTTTTCTTGTGTAAGCTTTTATGCTCACCGTACCTTTAGGCGTATATTTTATAGCATTGCTAATCAAGTTAGAGACGATTTGCCTTACCCGAAAAGAACTGCTATAAATTTCCAAGTTGGGGTCAATATCAATTTGCTGTGTTAAGGATAAGCCTTTTTTTCGTGCTTGATAGGTGTGAAGGTTTATGATATCTAATAATAACCGGTAAGGTGAAAAGTATTCGTTTTTCACCTCCAATGCCCCTACTTCGAGCTTGCTAAGATTCAAGATATCGTTCACCGTACTATTGATGACGGATATTTCATATGCTGCCGAATCCAAGTACTCCGGTTGAATCGTATCCTTGCTGCCGTTCTTACGCAAAATGTCGATAATGCCCATGAGTGAATTAATGGGAGAACGTACTTCATGGCTTATATTGGCTAACACGCTCGTCTTTTCTTCAGCAACTTTTGCCGCGTAGTCTTTTTCTTCCTCTAATTTCTTTTCGTAAGTGGTAGCCCTAGATTGGTAGTAGAGGATAAACAGAATCATGAGCAACATGACAGATAAGGAAAAGATAAGTTGATTGCCCAACCGTTTGGTGTTTTCCTTGTATATGCTCAAATCCCTCGCCTCCGCTTCACGGACAGCTGCCCGTTCCAACTCCCTAATATTATCTACACCGATTTTTAGATTGTTCAACAGAAAGTAGTTCGCTTGGATAAGCGCTCTCTCTTTTTGCCTCAACGAAGTAAAATTTCGTCGTAAATTGCCTAGGCTCCGATTGTATATTGTCTCGTTCTGTACGATAAGATTCTCGACATTTCGTTGTAAAACATCGATCTGCTGTACATTAAATTGTTGTGTGGTATTGGCAAGTAGGGTATCATTCTTGGCATTAAAAATACGGTTGAAGAGATTCTGTTTTTTTCGCACTACGGTATCCACTTCGTTAAGTGCGGTATCATTTAGGATTTTACTAATAGCCGAATCTGCAGATATATAGCGTGGCGTAGCTACTCGCTGTGACTGCGAAGATGCCAATATCGGGAGAGAATCCTGCGCCATGAAAACCAAGTCATCGATTGTCTTTTTAAGCGAGGCAAATTCACCTGCCAATAAGTCCCTTTTCTGAATGTCTGTATTACTTTGTTGTAATAAACTATTGGTATTAGGAAGTGTGGAAAGCGAATCTATGTAATATTTAATGGTATCGAGCTTATCCCGGTATTCCTCGTAGGTATCTTGGTTAAAGTCTATTGTATATTGCCGGAAGAGGTTATCTGCTTCTCCATAAACAGAGAATAGACGATAGAATGCAGACGATTGTTGTAGCCCCAAAGCGTACGCAGCATCTAAACGCTCTTTTACTTTCTGGTAAGCTATATATTGGTAAATAAAGACAATGCTTATGTAGGCAAAAATGGCGATAATTGCACCGATGAGTACTTTTCGCAGTAAAAATGTTTTCTTACTTTTTGGCACGGCTACTGGATTTAATTTGAAATTTAACCGTTAAATTTCTTGGAAACAGTCAGTTAATATGGTTCAAAGATAAATAAAATGGCAAACAATAAATATTTATTCGTGTTTTATTATCTATTGTTTGCCGTTGACTTGCTTTAAAATGCTATTGCTGATTATTTAAAAGTGCTGTTTTCTCCTTTGGAGGAAATTGCTTATGTTTTCTTTTGCTGATTTTTTCTTCGTTGACCGGCTGTGGTACTTTTACATAATAACCGGTACCATCATAAGGCCGTTTGCGAGGGTGTTCCATACAAGCAGGAGTGCAGCAACCGTCCATTTTCCAACCACATTCATCACATTGAGTGAAATGCTCGTTACACTCGGGATTGGCGCAGTTAATCATCTTAGACGTGATTTTTCCACAATTTCTACAGGTGGAAACAACCGTTGGATTGACCTTATTGACATCCACTGTAACGCGATTATCAAATACGTAGCATTGACCTTCGAAATCTTTACCATCGACCTCTTTACCGTATTTAATAATGCCGCCATGGAGTTGGTAAACATCGCTAAACCCTTCTTTTAGTAATAGGGCAGAAGCTTTTTCGCATTTGATCCCACCCGTACAGTAGGTCAGTATCTTTTTGTCTTTATATTGTTCTAGTTCTTTTATCTTCTCCGGAAATTCACGGAAGTTCTCTATGTCTAATGTTACCGCATTTTTAAATCGGCCCACAGAATGCTCGTAATTGGAGCGCACGTCCAAAATCACGACATCTTCCTGATCCTTCATTTCCATAAAATCTTTTGGCTCTAAGTGTTTTCCCGTTTCTTTATTGGGGTCGATTGACGCTGGATTGCGTAATCCCGAGTGCACAATTTCGGGTTTGTATCGACAATGCATCTTGATAAAAGATGGTTCATCTACGTCGTCAATCTTAAAGTCCGTTTTATTGAAACGCTCATCGGCGTGTACAGCATCCATATATGCTTGACAAGCTTCTGGCGTTCCGGAAACGGTACCATTCAACCCCTCGTCAGCGACAATAATACGTCCTACGAGACCAAGTGATTTACAAAATTCGAGATGTTCCGCAGCAAACTGTTCTGCATGTTCGATTGGACTGTAACAATAGTACAGTAATGTTTGATATTTTGCCATGTTCATTGATACCGCTGCAAACGGCGTTTAATGTTTTAAATAAATTTTTCTGGCACAAAAGTACGGAAAAAATGGGATTGAAAAATTGATGTGCGTCATTTTTTAGTAAGCGGCTTAAGTAAATACTCCAAACCATTCAGCTTTATTTCATAAAGGGTGGCCAGCTGCATTCCGAGCTTACCTTTGGGAAAACCTTTTTGATGAAACCAATTTAAATAAGGTTCAGGCAGATTACATAATAACCAGCCTTGATATTTGCCAAAAGGCATCTTCGTATTCGCCAGTTCTATCAATATCTCCGGCTTCAACAGGTTTTCGTCTTTGTTCTTTGCTCCTTGGTCTTTCATCCTTATCTATTCTCTAGTTTTGCCGTGTTTTAATCGGTGTAATATAAGACGAGCGGCGATAACACCATGATTAACCATGTTGGTGAATGTACCGTAATATTTTTTGAAAATTACATAGCGTTCTTTCAAACTCTGTCGATGGCGTTTTTGCGTCATGCCACCGACAAGGTATTTAGCTACATATTGGTTGACATTAACTATTTTATTAGCCTTTTTTGCGGCACGGATTACCCAATCGATATCAGCACTGAGTTGATATTGTAAGTCATATGGTTCAGCAATACTACGTTTTATATAAATTGCTTGGTGACAGATATTCATGCCATAACGGAATGATTTCCAGTCGAAACGTTTTGGTGTTTTATGGCGGCGGTCACCGATAATGTTACGCTCTTCATCTATCAGTTTTGTTTCTCCATAATAGATATCAGCGTTTTCTGCCGAAGAAAGGACTTTTTCCAGTGTCATATCTTCATATAATTCATCACCCGAATTGAGGAACAGAACATAATCTCCAGTGGCGGCGGCAAGTCCCTTATTCATGGCATCATAGATGCCGTTGTCTTTTTCCGAAATGAGAATAGATATCTCTTCTCGGTATCGGTCTATCACATCGAGCGTACCGTCGGTAGAGAGGCCGTCTACGATAATATATTCCAATTCAGCATAGGTCTGTTTCATGACCGACCGGATGGTGTATTCAATACCACGGACATCGTTATAGACCACCGTTATAATAGAAACTTTAGGTAAAAGCTTATTCATATTCCGTATCATTTCCTCCCAAACTTTTTAATCAAGAATCGGATTAAGCGTTCGGCAATATTTCCTTTTCTATGCACATAAAAATGTTTGATAGCTTCATAGGCCTTTTTATGCTCACTGATCTCGTTAGGGAAGTACTTTACTTTTTGAGTTGATAGTTCCACACGGTAAACATCGTCGATATCCGAATGGGTGCCAGAACCGTCTGTTCCGATATTCTGTATCATGGATTCCCGTGGGTATAGTACCAAACCATCTTGATTGAAGATGGAAAGATACCAGCGGATAGCCCAGGAGTTGATCTTTCCAGCTTTAAATTCCATAACTTGCTTCCAGAAATTCTCGGTCCCCTCTATGCTGAAACGCCTTATATCTTTTCGCTTGAAATGCTTTGTCAAGGCATCGATATCTGGGTTAAAATGGTCCCATGCCCTTTTCCAGGTTGCCCAGCCCCAGCTATTTGCTGCCCGGAAGAAGAACGATTTGGGCAATCGTTTCGGGTGTTCTACGGGGTACATGTAACCGCTGATTTCCATAACCTCTTCATCATGTTCATAGCGATGAAGCGCATCATTAAAGTACATTAGGGCATAGAGAGAGGTTTCTAGGTCATCTTCCAATACAATAGCCTTACCGTGTTCGTTGATGATTTTAGTGACACCGTCAATTACATTTTCGGCAAGCCCCCAGTTTTTCTGACGTTCAATAATGGTAATATGCTGAAAATCCCAGGGCTCGCGGATAATGGCACGTACCTGATTGACATCTTCTACGGCATCTGCGTTTTTTGCTGCATCCGAGATGATGTATAACAGCGAGTCCTTGGCCAATAGGTTCTTTTCCAAAGCCTCTAGCGTCCTTCTAGTGTGCTTAGGACGGTTGTACACAAATAATATGATAGGAGCCAGTGTTTGCATGCATTACAAAGGAACAAAGAATGATTCAAAAACCGTGCTAATATTTATTTATACCGCATATCATTGGTTTATATAACATATATACTTTACGGTATAGTGTATACATTTTGTAATATTATGTATGTTTTAACAAATAATATACCTACTTCTCGAGCACGTTACCCTGAGATGAACGGCAAATAATTATATATCTGTCTAAAATTGGTTACATTTGAAGCATTATTTTCTAAAAAAATATGCAACAGTTAGCTCCTATCATCTTATTTGCTTATAATAGACCTAGTCATACTAGACAAGCCCTTTTAGCGTTACAGAAGAATTTGCTAGCTGAAGATAGCATACTTTATGTTTTTTCCGATGGAGCAAAAAGCCATGCTGCGGAAGACGCAGTAGAGGAGGTTCGTTCGCTATTACGTGAGCCGTGGAATTTCAAGGATATACATATTATCGAACGACCAAAGAATTTCGGGTTAGCGAAGAATGTGATTGATGGAGTCAGTAATGTCATAAAAAAACACAGAAAAGCTATCATCTTGGAAGATGATGTACTGTTTTCAAAATATGCATTGACTTATTTTAACGAAGCATTGACCCGTTATGAAAATGAAGAACGTGTGATGCATATCGGAGGATTTGTATATGAGTTAGATAGGTCAAAGCTGCCTGAAACTTTTTTTACACGATATGTAGCGAGTCAAGCTTGGGCGACATGGCAGAGGGCTTGGGATTTTTTGGACGAAGACATAAATAACTTAGTCCAACAATTTGATGCAAATAAAATAGCGGCTTTTACTTTCGATAATACGATGAATTTTTGGCGTCAGATACAACAACAAAAAGAGAAGAAAATAGATTCGTGGGCCGTCCGCTGGTATGCAAGTGTTTTTCTGCAAGGAGGATTGGCGCTATCTCCTCATCAGTCGCTCATTGAAAATATTGGACATGATGGCACTGGTGTGCATTCAGACGTTAGTCGAATATTTGATGTGACTGTCCGCGAAGAGCCAATTAGAAATTTCCCACCTATAGTGGAAGAGTCTAAAGAGGGGTACTTGGCTTTAAGGCATTATTTTAAACATAGAAAGGGAAATATAATAGAACGTGCAATTCGTTTCGTCAGAAATAAGTTGAATAAATAAAATATCTATTTCTTAACCTTCTCCAATCAAGTTTTTCATCATATCATTATACATATCCGCACTGAAATATCTATGATAACATGCTCGATTATGTATGATTTCTTCTTCCGAAAGGGGGGTGATTTGATGCATGTCTGACAAATCTTTTTCAACGGAAAATACCACAAAATCCCGATTACGTAACCATTTCAACACCGTATTCTCTTCTCTCAAAAATACTTTTGCACCCATATTCAGCAATTGAAATATATTGCCTGCTGCTTCCTGCCGTTTCATACCAAATATAGCTACTTTTACCTTAGATAGTTTTTGTTGATATTGTACTATAGGCATAAAATCACGCAAGATTTCTGCTTTTTCGCCAAATAGTCTGATAGCATCATCCTCTACTATATCTGCATATTCCTTATTCCCATAGCTTAAAGGTATGAGAAGGCTATATCTGGTGTCCGAAAAGCCCAATCGGTTTAATAACCGAAATATATATAAGTGATTACCCGAAAATGAAGCAGAATGGTTGATAAGTATGATGTCTTCTTTTTCTTTTCCGGAAAAAGCAGGGTTGCCTAAAGCATGATAATAGATAAAAGGCTTGAATACAGCATTATTTTTGAAATACGACTGATAAAGTTCAAAGTCATATTCATTCCAAAAACAAAAATAATCGACCTGGCCAAATGCCTTGAACATAGTCTGTCTGATCGTTTTGCGAAACCAGAGTAAATATTTTAATTCTCGGATGATGCGCTGCAACATATTTTTCTTCTGAAGCAATCCGGGATCATCTAAAATATGGTAACCGCGATACTGCTGAAGATATCCATACAAATCACCACCATAAAATATCCAGTAAAATTTCAGTGAAAACCGTTCTAAAATTTTGTTTGTGATACTGGCTTTGAAATTATCCAGATAGTGGATAAACAAGTTCTCCACGTTATTGGTGCGGATAATATGATAGATTTTATTTTTGAGCTCAGCATCCCGAATTTTAAATATTTGTGCTAGCGTGTTTGGGGATGTATCTTTTAAGTCAGATCCCGCATATAACAATACAACATAGATGTTTTGGTGGGGGTAGTATCTTTCAAATTGCCTGATAGCCCCATCCGTAAATTTGTCATCATGTAAAATATGTAGATTTCTCTTCGTATTAAAGTCCGTCATTTTTTCTCAATATACGAGCAGGTGTCCCTGCCACAATAGTGTTATCTGGAACGTGTTTTGTAACTACGGCTCCTGCGCCTATGATACAATTTTTACCAACCTTTACTTTAGGAAGTACGGTGGCATTGGCTCCAATATGGGTGTAATCGCCCACACAGGCATGTCCCAATATGGTCGCTCCAGGAGATAATTCAACAAAATCCCCTAATACACAGTCATGGGTTATGACAGCGTGGTAATATATTAATGGCGCCAGACCGATTTTGCTGGTATTACTGACACAGGCATGTGCCAAAATAGTAGCTCCAATACCTATAGAGCAGAAATCTCCAATTAGGGCTGACCTGTCTACAGCAGTACATAAATCTCCACCTAAAGAGATAATCTTGTGATATAATTTGCCCCTTAACGAAGGATTCCCTAGACCCAATACAAATGAATTACCATTACTTCTGAAATACGCTTTTAAATCATTGTCGCTGCGCAACACAGGATATTTGTCCAATACATATTCCGGAGAGGTTATTGTATTATCAAAAAAAACAATATGCTCATCTTGCTCTATTTGGGAGACAATATGAAGTACTTCTTTGGCAAAACCACCCGCTCCTATGATTACCATGATGTATTATTTTGTACTCTTAATATCACACTGCAAATAAAATTTACTTCCTCCAATGTTAAATCATAATACAATGGGAGACAAAGAACCCGTTTAGAAATATCATCAGAAACCGGATATTCTTGAGAATCCAGATACGGAAGACATGAGGAAAGAGACGGATAAAAATATCTTCTAGTTAAGACCTGATTTTTTTCCAGTTCCTCCATGACATTTAATAGCAGCTGCTCGGTTTGCAGGATTATCGGGTAATAAGCATAATTCCGGGATGCGTCTTTGTTCCAAACAGGAAATAAGCACTTTGCAGATTTTAAATTAGCGTTATACTTTTCTGTAATTTCTTTTCTTTTAGATATTATATCCCTTACATATTTTAGATTAGCTAAACCCATTGCAGCATGGAATTCGGAATTTTTCCCGTTGATGCCTAGGTCACTGTATTGATTGAAGCCGGATATTCCGAAATTACGCATCAGAGAAGCTTTTTTCAGAAGCATTGGGTCTTTGGTAGCGACCAATCCTCCTTCGGTAGAATGGTACAATTTTGTTGCATGCAAGGAACAAATGCTAATATCTCCGTATGTCAAGATCGATTTGCCTTTATAGGTAATAGCAAAAGCATGTGCAGCATCATAGATGACCTTAATCTTATATTTATTAGCAATCTTATCTATTGCGTCGATGTCACAAGGGTTACCATACACATGTGTTGCTAATATCGCCGTAGTATCCGGAGTAATTGCTTGCTCTATTTTGGTAGCGTCAATAGTTAGCGATTGAGAATCTATATCAACAAAAACAGGATTGCACCCTTCCCATACAATGGCGCTTGTAGTAGCCACAAAGGAAAAAGGGGTCGTGATGATATCTCCTTTCAGCTCTAATGCCTTGATGGCTATTTGCAGACCTATAGTCCCGCTGGTCACATACAACAAATGTTCTACATCTAAAAATTTCTTGAGATGATCTTCCAGCTCGCTCGAAAGGGGGCCTATATTCGTAAGCCATTGCCTTTTCCAGATTTGATGTATATAATGTTGATATTCGTCAATAGGAGGTAGGAACGGGCGCGTCACATATATCATGATGAATAACTTTTTATAGTTTTGATAATAAATAACAGTTGTTTTGATTTAATAATCCAACATATACCGAAGTAGAATATAAACCCGGCTATAAAACTAATCAAAATTTGTAAAATCAAAACATTTCCCTCAAGGAGAGATATAACTTGTTTCATCACCAAATACATTGCACCTGAAATAAGGAGTGTGGGCAACATTTCAACAAGCTGTTGCTTTGTGGAATAGCCAATTAATTCTTTGCTATAGTATGTGTTTACCAATAATGCGAGAAACGACGACGCTACAATACTCCAGGCCAGTCCTAATATGCCAAAATTCCAGGCAATGGCTATACATAATGCCATCAGTATTTTCTTGATGATTTCCAGACGCAAAAAGAGATTAGTGCGACTATAAACTTTAAGGATATTCAGATTGACCGAATGTATCGGATATAGCATACTTGCCAAACAAACTATTTGAAAATAAGGAACGGCCGGCAACCATTTTTCCTTCCAAAAAAGCTCAAAGATAAGCGGAGCCATTGCTGCCAAAGCTAACATCATCGGTGCGTTTATAAAAAGAGAAGTTCGAATAATCTGTTTATAAGCGTTAGAAGTTTCTGTCTTGTTATCCTGAATATTGGACAATAAAGGATAGGTCACCTTACTGACAATGTTAGTGAGAATAGAGGTAGGATACTCATTGACAGCGCGTCCCCGATCAAAATAACCCAACGCATCGACCGTGTACCTTTTTCCGATAATAAAATTGTATATATTCTTGAACGCGGTATCCAGTAAAGCCGATAACAAAAGTTTGTAGCCAAAGAAAAAATGCGTCTTTGCTTTTTCTTTTTTGAAAATAAATGAAGGTCTCCACTTTGAAACATACCATAAACCTAGGCTCTGCACGATTTGGGAAACCAAGTACAGCGCCACTAATGACCAGACCCCAAAACCGAAATAAGCCATTAATATAGCAATAAGAGGACCTAATATGGCACTGGGAATACTGATTAGCGTAATACTTCTAAATTGTAGTTGCGATGATAATATGGATAACTGTACCGTGGAAAAAGCCGAGATAATAAAAGCTAGACAATACCAGCGGATTAAAGAAGATAGTATAGGCTGATCAAAATAAGATGCTATCCAGGGGGATGCGACATAAAGCAACAGGTACATGATCACTCCCAAACCAAGATTCATCCAAAAAACAGAAGAATAGTCACCATCATCTGCATCTTTTGTTCGAATTAACGAGTTGCCAAATCCGCTTTCTACGATGGTATTACCTACTTGTACAAACAGACTGATCATAGCAATCAGCCCGAAGTCATTTATGGAAAGTATATTTCCTAATACAACAGCCGTAACAAACCCAAATCCTTTGTTTATCAACGATTCGGAAAATGTCCAAATGATTCCAGAAACAGCCTTTTTTCTCGTAGACATTATTCTTCGCCCTTATAATAAGTGATTTATTATCATATGGAGTCAAAACCATAATATATGTCAAAATAAAGTAGCCATTACCTCACTTCAATCTGATGTGCAAATTCTCTTAATTTAGGGTGCTTGGGATCAAGGTCTGTAACCAAGTAAGTGACATCCCGTAAGGGAGCAACACGCATTTTCTGATTAGAGTTCAATTTCTCTGCAATACTGAGGATAGCAAGATTCTTAGAACATTTGATCATTGCCCGTTTAATCTGGACAACTTCCCAATCTGAATCTGTGATACCTTCGTCCAACGACAAACTATTCGTTCCGAGTAAACAGAGGTCTACCCGTAGGTCAGAGAGCTCATTGATAACCTGTGCACCCGAAACAATATTTGTGTTTCGGGATAATTTTCCACCAATAAGAATAACATCAATGTTGTCCTTCTCTGCTAATTCCAGTGCAACGAGCGGACTGATAGTAAAGAATGTGCATTGAAGATCGTTAGGAACTGATCGCGCCAATTCAATCATAGTTGTTCCGCCACCTACCAACACAGTCATTCCACTTTGTATCAATTCGATGGCTTTGTGAGCAATCTCTTTTTTTGACTCCTTAGCATACACGTTCCCCTCCTGAAAAGGAAATTGAAAGGATTTGGATAAGGCTCCTCCGTATACTTTTAACACCTGCCCATTTTCGGCCAGTTCGTTCAAATCGCGTCGTATAGTATCTTCCGATACGTTCAGCTGTACACTTAGGTCAGATGATAATACCTTGTTGTGTAGGTTTATCTGATGAATGATATAAGCCTGTCTTTCTTCCTTTAACATGGTGTAAGATAAAAAGTAAAAATCAAAAAGTAAAATGTCTCCTACATTTGTACATAACAGATATAGGAGACAGTACCTTAAAATTATCTAATGTTGTTCGGCGATTAAATCAATCTTTTTTTAAGAAGCAATTCAGCGATCTGCACCGCGTTCGTTGCCGCTCCTTTTCTAAGATTGTCTGCTACAACCCAAAGATTTAATGTTTTATCTTGCGATTCGTCACGACGGATACGTCCTACCAAAACCTCGTCTTTACCATGTGCATCTTTCGGCATAGGATATTGGAGATTCGCGGGATCGTCGACAACAATAACACCTTCTTGTTCGGCTAGCAATTGACGTACTTGAGCCAAATCAAAATCATTTTCAAATTCTATATTTACAGCTTCCGAATGCCCTCCCATAACTGGGATACGTACGGTTGTTGCTGTAACGCGAATAGAATCGTCACCCATGATCTTGTTCGTTTCTTGAATCATTTTCATTTCCTCTTTTGTATATCCGTTGTCTTGGAATACATCAATATGAGGGATGACGTTTAAGTCGATTTGATATGGATACGCTTTTTCACCATCTTTTCCTGCCCGCTCATCCATCAACTGGTTGACAGCTTTCACACCTGTGCCTGTAACAGATTGATAAGTAGACACGACAACACGTTTGATT
Source organism: Sphingobacterium chuzhouense (assembly GCF_014692525.1). Classification (GTDB taxonomy): domain Bacteria; phylum Bacteroidota; class Bacteroidia; order Sphingobacteriales; family Sphingobacteriaceae; genus Sphingobacterium; species Sphingobacterium chuzhouense. The sequence continues at coordinate 1,117,809 of NZ_JACNYL010000001.1, read as the reverse complement.
TTATACTTCGCATGCAATGGCTGAAGTACAACCACCATTTGGATGGTAGAACAATTTGGGTTTGCAATAATTTTGTCCTCTTTCGACAACACCTCACCATTCACTTCTGGAACAACCAATTTTTTCGTTGGATCCATACGCCATGCGGACGAATTATCGACCACCGTGATGCCCGCTTCGGCAAATTGTGGCGCATACTCTGTTGAAGTACCACCTCCTGCGGAAAATAAAGCTACATCAGGTTGAAGCGCAATAGCTTCTGCCGGCGTAACGACCTTGTACTTCTTTCCCTTAAACTCGATTTCCTTGCCCTTGCTCCGCTCCGATGCTACTGGAATCAACTCTGTTACCGGGAAATTACGTTCCGCTAAAACGGTCAAAATCTCTGACCCTACAAGGCCCGTTGCGCCTACTACTGCAACTTTCATAATTGAATTTGTTTTATTTGTTTAAGATGTTAAATAAATTACAATAAATTTAAGATACCAAAAGTAAGAAAATAAAAATATATTTCGCAATTTATTGCACACAACGTAACGTTTTTCCATGAATATTTACAGATTTATAATTTTAAGTATTTCTGTAAAAAAAGGACAAATCAAGCAATCGATTGCTGTTCTATTTTGCCTATAAAATGCGCTAACTTTGCCATAATGAAAGAGCGTATAGTAATGATTGGAGCGAACGGCCAAATCGGATCAGAGTTGGCATCAGCTCTTCGCCATAAATTCGGTGCTGAAAACGTTATCACGTCAGACATTCGAGAACCAAGTACATTGAAAAAGGACGAGATTTTTGAAATCATCAATGTATTAGACAAATCTGCGTTAAAGAGCTTGTTTGAGAAGTATAAACCAACACAGGTTTATTTACTTGCGGCCATGCTTTCCGCGACTGCTGAGAAATATCCGCAGAAGGCCTGGGACCTCAACATAAATGGTCTATTAAATGTATTGGATCTCGCATTGGAACTCGATATTAAGAAGATTTTTTGGCCCAGCTCCATCGCCGTTTTTGGGCCGCACTCTCCAAAGCAAAACACGGATCAATATTGTGTAATGGATCCCGTTAGTATCTATGGCGTAAGCAAGCTGGCCGGCGAAAGGCTTTGTGAATACTACCATCATAAATATGATCTGGACATTCGCAGTATTCGCTATCCGGGGATTATTTCCTGGAAGACCGCACCGGGAGGTGGGACAACAGATTACGCTATCGATATTTTTATTGAAGCCTTAAAGTATCGTAGATATACTTGTTTCCTTTCTGCTCACACAGCCTTACCTATGCTCTATATGGACGATGCGGTACGTGGAACTATCGAACTGATGGATGCTCCTGCAGGACAAATCTCTATCCGCTCAAGTTATAATCTCGGGGGGGTATCTTTCACTCCTGCACAGATTGCCGAAGAAATTAAAAAAATTCTTCCTAATTTTGAGATGTCCTATGTTGATTACGACCCACGTCAAGCAATTGCTGACTCTTGGCCTGCAAGCATAGATGATGCTTATGCAAATAAAGATTGGGGCTGGGAACCTAAGTTTGATTTGGCGTCGATAACAGAAGACATGATTGCGAACCTCAAAACAAACGTATAGAAAAATGGGCAGAGCCTTTGAATTTAGAAAAGAAAGAAAATTTAAACGTTGGGCCAAAATGGCCGTACAGTTTACACGTTTAGGGAAAGAAATAGCCATTGCGGTAAAAGAGGGCGGCCCACACCCGGAAAACAATTCCCGTTTGCGTACAGCTATCCAAAATGCGAAAGCTGTTAATATGCCGAAAGATCGTGTTGAAGCAGCTATTAAAAGAGCTTCTGAAAAGGATGCAAAAGGATACGAAGAATATGTGTATGAAGGTTATGGCCCCCACGGCGTACCGGTTTTGATAGAAACAGCAACCGACAATACCAACCGTACGGTTGCGAATATCAGAAGTTATTTCACCAAATCAGGTGGCTCATTGGGTAAGACAGGATCCCTTGACTTTATCTTTCAGCGGAAATCGATATTTCGTTTTGAGGCTGCAGAAGACCTTGATGTGGAAGAATTGGAACTGGAACTTATTGACGGTGGATTAGAAGAGTTATATGTAGAGGCGGACGAAGAAGGTAATGATATTGTTGTCGTCCAAACTTCCTTTGAGGATTTTGGAAATATGCAAAGCCTTTTAGAAGAAAAAGGGATTGAAGTGAAATCTGCTAAATTGGAACGTATCGCCCTATCTCATACTGCCTTAGATGAAGAACAGGCTGCCGATGTACTCAAGTTAATCGATAAGATCGAGGAAGATGATGACGTACAAGCGGTCTACCATAATATGGAGTAGAGGGGTATTGATATGACATTTGAGGAATTTTTTGCCAAAAAGAAAATAGACTTGCCACAGTTGCGGGGCGATAATCGTCTGTTATATGATGAGTTTAGGCAGCATTATGCTCAAATGGGTGAGAAAAGCTTTGATCATACTAAGAAGTTTTGGTTTAATAAACTGAGAAAGCAGTACGCCTTAATGGAAGAAGAGGAAACTGCTGTCAAAGATCAATCTATTTCTGCTGAGATACTTGAAGAATTATCTCCACATCCGACAGAAACGACTGTCTCTTCAAAACCTGCTGGCTTCAAACCACGTTTTAAGGCAGGGGCTACCAAAGCCACTGAACCGGAGAAACCGAAGGAAGAGGAGAGCAAGCAGGAGACAGTAGAAGCTCCGTCAAACAAACCTGCTGGTTTCAAGCCACGTTTTAAGGCAGGGGCTACCAAAGCCGTTGAACCGGAGAAACCGAAGGAAGAGGCGAGCAAGCAGGAGACAGTAGAAGCTCCGTCAAACAAGCCTGCTGGTTTCAAGCCTCGTTTTAAAGCAGGAGTTACCAAAGCCGTTGAACCGGAGAAACCGAAGGAAGAGGAGAGTAAGCAGGAGACGGTAGAAGCTCCGTCAAACAAGCCTGCTGGTTTCAAGCCTCGTTTTAAAGCAGGAGTTACCAAAGCCGTTGAACCGGAGAAACCGAAGGAAGAGGAGAGTAAGCAGGAGACGGTAGAAGCTCCGTCCAACAAACCTGCTGGTTTCAAGTCTCGTTTTAAGGCCGGTGTGACAAAAACACAACCGCCTAAAACAGAAGAGGACGATTAAGAATTTTCTAACATATAAGCCATGGTACGGATTACCCTGTCATGTTTCTTGACAAACGGATTCTCTTCGTTCCAAACATAGCCAGCTAATACCGCACATATTTTACGCTTCACATCCAGATTTTCCGGACGGTGGAAGAAAAGCGTTTGCAGATTGCCTGTATACCATTCTTTTACATACGTAGTAAAGACACGGATACCGCGTTCCATATAATCGGCATATTCGACCTGCCAATCAATTTTCTCTCCCTGTAATTGTCGATAGGCTAACTTTGCAGAAAGAATACCCGATTCTGTGGCAAAACATACGCCGGAAGAAAATACAGGATCTAAAAATTCGGCGCTATTACCTGTTAACGCAAATCCATCCCCAAACATTTTGGAGACAGCAGCAGAATAGTTTTTGAGATGAATAGGTTCAAACTCGAAGTTCGTATTCGCAAAACGCTTGACATAGAAATCGGAGAGGTTAATCGCTCTTTTTAAAGCTTCTACTGTACCGCCATCTCCCTTCAGCTGCTCGATAAAATCAGTGTGTGCAACGATACCCAAACTTGTCATGCCATTGGAAAAAGGGATAACCCATAGCCATACCTCCCTATCTAATACATCAAATGAAATTTGTGTGCCCTCGATACCCGCGGGACGATTGATGTCTTTTACGTGAGAGAAGATAGCGGAATGTGGGTTAAGTTGTGATGGTTTATCTAAATGTAATAGACGGGGAAGCACGCGTCCGTATCCACTGGCATCGATGACAAATCGAGCTTTTATTTGTGAACGGTTTCCCTCTTTGTCCTGAATGGTAGTCAAAGAGTCGGTACCATCAAATTCGATCGCCGTTACGGCTGTTTCGAAAGCAATATCTACATGCTTTCGCTGCAGCTCTTGCGTCATAGTGTGGTCAAAATCGGCGCGGGGCACTTGCCAGGTCCAATCCCATCCTTTACCAAATTTATCGCCAAAGTCAAAGTCGCTAATGACTTCTCCGCGAATAAAGCGTGCTCCAAGTTTCTTTTGAAAGTTTTGGGCTTGTAGTGCGGGCAACAACCCCGCCTCTTCAAAATGGTCCATAACACGAGGGATAAGACTCTCGCCCACAACCAGACGGGGGAACTTGGATTTCTCGATAACCTTAATGCGAACATGTTGTTGCTGTAAATAACCTGCAGCCACGCAACCCGACGGTCCTGCTCCAATAATTAAAACATCTACTTCCTCGATACCCATAGCTTGATGAATTAAGCAAATAAAATTAAATTATAGTATTTTTGCAAATGGAGTCCGACAAATAGGATACCCAAATTCGCGATTAAGCAAATATACGTATACAGGAATAAATGATTTCGGTAGATAAAGAATTAACACTGTCTCAGTTTTATGAGATTATATTTGAAGGAGAACCTTTTGATATAGAACAAGAAGTACTCGACTTGGTAAGAGAAAGCCACACTTTCCTAAAAGAATTTGCTGCGAATAGAGTGATTTATGGTGTAAATACGGGATTCGGACCCATGGCACAATATCGTATACAAGACGAGGATACGAATCAGTTGCAATATAATTTGATCCGTAGTCACGCAGCTGGTACAGGTGATGTATTGCCGCCACTCCATGTGAAAGCAACCATGCTTACGCGTTTGGCAAATCTTTCTAAAGCGAAGTCCGGCGTCCATGTAAGTGTTATCGAGCTGCTCAAAGAATTAATCAATCGAAATATTACGCCGGTCATTTTTGCTCATGGTGGTGTGGGAGCAAGTGGTGATTTGGTACAATTAGCACATTTGGCTCTTGTGTTGATTGGAGAAGGGGAGGTTATTTATAAAAATGAACGTAGATCTACAGCGATCGTTTTTGAGGAAGAGGAATTAAAACCTATAGAAGTAATCGTACGTGAGGGATTGTCCCTGATCAACGGTACATCTGTGATGACAGGTATTGGTATTGTCAACTACTTCTACGCTTCGAAGCTGCTAGATTGGTCTATTTGGCTTTCTTGTGCTATGAATGAAATTGTAAAGGCACATGACGATCATTATTCGGCTAGCTTGAATGCAGTAAAGCTACATGCTGGGCAAAGCCAGGTTGCAGCTCGTATGCGGGAGCACCTGTTCGATAGTGCATTGATAAAAAAACGTGAGGAAGACCTATACTCGGGTAATAATCAAGAAGACGTCTTTAAAGATAAAGTACAAGAATACTATTCGCTGCGTTGTGTTCCGCAGATATTAGGACCAATTTTGGAAACTATCCAACAAGTGGGAAAAGTGCTTGAACACGAGCTGAATTCTGTCAGCGACAACCCTATTATTTCCGTGGAAGACCAAAATGTTTATCATGGTGGGAATTTTCACGGCGATTACATCTCCTTAGAAATGGATAAGCTAAAATTAGCAATTACGCGGCTTACGATGTTATCGGAACGGCAATTGAACTACCTCATGAATACCAAAATCAATGGATTGTTGCCGCCGTTCGTAAATATGGGTAAGCTTGGTTTTAATTTTGGTATGCAAGGAGCACAATTTACGGCAACTTCCACTACCGCTGAGAATCAAACCCTTTCCACTTCCATGTATATACACAGTATTCCCAATAACAATGACAATCAAGATATTGTAAGTATGGGAACGAATGCTGCGGTGATAGCAAATCGAGTGATTGTGAATGCATTTGAAGTACTTGCTGTGCAAATTATTTCTGTGAGGCAGGCAATTGATATTTTAAATTATCAAAATTTTGTATCTTCAAAAACAAAAGCGGTGTACAATGAAATTAGGGAGATTATTCCTGCATTTTCAGACGACAAACCGCTTTATCCTGCTATTCAGCAGGTCAAGGAATATTTGATGAACTGATATGAAATGTGCTCTAGTAACAGGCGGGTCGAGAGGTATCGGACGGGCAATCTGTAAAAAGTTAGCTGTCGAATTGGGGTATCACGTGCTGATTAATTATCAAGGAAATGAGGAAGCCGCTAAGGAAACATTGGCCGTATTAGAAGATGAGGGAGCAACAGGTGAAATCATCAAATTTAATGTTGGAGATGCTGCGGCTGTAAAAGAGGCGTTGCAAACATGGAGCGATCGCCATCCTGAAGCTTTAGTAGAGGTTATCGTTAATAACGCTGGTATTACGAAAGATGGTCTTTTTATGTGGATGTCCCCGGAAGATTGGTCTTCTGTACTAGACGTCTCTTTGCAGGGTTTTTATAACGTAACACAGTTTTTCATCCAAAAACTGCTGCACCAACGGTATGGACGAATCATAAATATCGTTTCAGTTTCGGGTGTCAAAGGAACCGCAGGCCAAGTCAACTATTCGGCAGCAAAAGCCGGTGTTGTGGGTGCCACAAAAGCACTGGCACAGGAGATTGCGAAGAGAAACATCACCGTGAACGCCGTTGCTCCTGGATTTATCCGTTCGGATATGACAGAAGGAATGAACGAAAGGGAATTGAAAAAGGTTATTCCAGCAAACCGTTTTGGCGAAGCAGAGGAGGTTGCCGATTTGGTTTGTTTCCTAGCGTCAACGAAAGCCGGTTATATCACCGGAGAAGTTATCAATATAAATGGTGGAATTTATGCTTAGGATTGTCGAATGAGCAAACGTGTAGTCATTACGGGAATGGGCATCTATTCCTGCATCGGTACGAATTTAGAAGAGGTTAAACAATCGCTTTTTGACGGTAAATCAGGTATTGTGATTGATAAGGAGCGATTAACCTTTGGATTTCAGTCCCCATTGACGGGTATGGTACCTACACCGGATTTGAAGAAGGTGCTCAACAGGCGTCAACGCATCAGTATGGGAGAGGAATCAGAGTATGCTTATATGGCGACAATGGAAGCATTGGCGCAAGCACGGTTGCAGGAAGACGATCTTGGCAAGCGAGAGGTGGGCATTTTGTTTGGGAACGACAGCGTCTCTAAAGCGGTTATCGAAGCAACGGATATCGTGCGAGAGAAAAAAGATACCCAACTCATCGGCTCTGGTGCCATTTTTAAATCCATGAATTCTACCGTCACGATGAATTTAGCCACAATCTTCGGATTGTCTGGAATCAACATGACGATTAGTGCTGCCTGTGCTAGTGGTTCGCACGCAATCGGTCTGGGCTATATGTTTATTCAGCAAGGATTACAGGATATGATCATTTGTGGGGGAGCACAGGAAGTCAACCCCTATGCTATGGCTAGTTTTGATGGTTTGGGTGTCTTTGCGACGGATATTAGCCACCCACAAACAGCTTCACGACCTTTTGATAAAAGACGTACCGGATTGGTGCCCAGCGGCGGGGCAGCAACAGTCATATTGGAGAGTTATGAATCGGCCGTAAAAAGAGGCGCACCTATTATCGCAGAAATAATAGGTTATGGTTTTTCTTCCAACGGAGGCCATATATCGACACCTAATATAGGTGGACCGGCGAAGGCTATGCGGCGGGCACTCGAACAGGCCAATATACAGGCGAAAGATATTGCTTATATCAATGCACATGCAACGTCGACACCGATTGGTGATGCTAATGAAGCAAAGGCAATTTTAGAGGTATTCGGGAATAAGCCGTATGTCAGTTCCACAAAATCCATGACAGGACACGAATGTTGGATGGCAGGTGCATCGGAAATTGTATATTCTACGCTGATGATGCAACATGGATTCATCGCTCCAAATATTAATTTGGAAGAACCAGATGATGATATCAAAGAATTAAATTTTGTTTCCCACACAATAAAACAAGAATTTGATATATATTTGTCTAATTCTTTCGGATTTGGTGGAACCAATTCCGCATTGGTAGTCAAGAAATTTAATGATGGATAAAGCGAGTATATATCAAAAGATAAATGAAATCTTGGTAGAAGAGTTTGAAGTAGATGAGGAGATTATCAGTCCGGAAGCGTCTTTAAAAGAATCTCTTGACCTAGATAGTTTAGACTACGTGGATTTGGTTGTTATTATCGAATCTAATTTTGGAGTCAAACTAGTAGAAGCAGATTTTGACGGAGTGGTCACTTTTCAGGATTTCTATAATGTCGTAGAACAAAAAATGGCCGTGAGGAATTAAACAGGGGAATAAGATGAGCCAATGGGACGGAAAATCAAGAGGAACACTCCTTGGCTATAAGATATTCGTCTTTTTAATCAAGAAACTGGGTGTCCGCACCGCCTACGGATTACTTGTTTTTGTAGCATTCTATTATTTTCTTTTCTCTCCCAAAAGTTTCCGGGCTATCTATTATTACTTGCGCCAAAGGCAGGGCTATGGAACTTGGAAAGCATTTTGGAAAGTTTATCAAACGTACTTTGTTTTTGGGCAGACCATCATTGATAAAGTAGCGATCTCTTCCGGCTTACGCGACAGATTTACTTATGAATTTGACGGAATAGACATTTTAAGAGAAGTCTTGGCGGATAAAAACGGAGGCGTTCTCATATCGGCTCATGTCGGCAATTTTGAAATTGCAGATAAATTTTTTGCAGATATTGATTTAGATCTTCAGATTAACCTGGTGACCGTAGACCAGGAACGCACAATCATCAAAGAATATATAGAACGCATTTCCGAAAAACCAAGCGTTAAGTTCATCCATATTCAAGAGGATATGTCGCATGTTTTCGCGATAAACGAGGCGCTATCGAATAACGAACTGATTTGTTTTACAGGCGATCGATATTTTGACGGTGCTAAAACGTTAACAGCCCCTTTGCTTGGTAAAGAAGCCTGTTTTCCGGTAGGGCCATTTCGTATTGCTTCCCGATTATCCGCTCCCGTTATTTTCGTATATGTAATGCGCGAATCCGGATTGCATTATCATCTTTATGCGCGTAGGGCTGTGGATGTAAAACAGCGGGATCCGCAATCTTATCTTATCGCATACACTCGCAGTGTGGAACACATATTGCAGAAGTATCCGCTACAATGGTTTAACTTTTTTGACTTTTGGAAATGATGACTCTACCGATTTCAGGTGAAAAACTATTAACCCTCATCCCACAGCGAACTCCTATTGTTTTGGTGTCGAGTTTAGAAAGATATGACGAAAATGGATTAGTGTCGTCTTTTTTTGTGAGAGCAGAAGGTGTGTTCGTCGATGACGAAAAATTGGCTGAAAGCGGTCTTCTTGAACACATGGCCCAGTCCGTTGCTCTGCATACCGGATATAGCTATTTCTTGAAAGGCGAAAATGCGCCGATGGGTTATATTGGCTCTATGCAAAATGTGGAGATTCATAAACTACCAAAAATAGGGGAAACCGTTTTTTCCAGCATACAAATCATACAGGAATTTATGGGAGTAACCCTAGTGGAAATCGAAACCAAACTTGATGGCGAATTCATTGCACGTGCTCGCATGAAAACGGTGATAGCACCGTAGAAGACCTGATATGTGTTAACTTTTATAGTCATTTTGGCAGAACTGACATTCGCTCCACTTAAAAAAATATGAAAAAAGTTAAGAGGCAGTATAAACGACTACTTAGCAGCGAGTTGTGTCTTTTTTTTCTCAAGGATATCCCGGATGATTTTGCATCATATTAATTTTCAGCACGTTCCTTGTGGGGTTATACCTGAACTAATGTTATTACAATAAAAATTTTAATCAGATAAAGTTGGCTGAGTTACCTCCCGAAAGAGATAGCTTGGGCAAGTTTTTATCACTTTTAAAACAATTTAAAAAATGAAACCATCATGATTTTTCAGCCCGTATAAAGGCATGAAAAATCTGATAGCTTCATCACATTTAAAAACAAATTATTACGATGAAAATTTTAGTAATTGGCGCCGGAAACATGGGGCTAACGTATGCTCATGGGATGGCCCAATCAGACTTATTGAGAGAAAAAGATTTAATGATTTTGGACAACTCAGCAGAAAAGCTAGCTGAATTACGGGCGGAGGGTACGTTCGATGTCTACGGAAAATTAGAAGATTGCTTGCCGCAAGCAGACATTGTATTTATTGCTGTGAAACCTTATCACAGCGATGAAGTTTTTGAAGCCATCAAGATGCACAAAAAGCCAGATCAGATTTTTGTGTCTATTATGGCGGGCGTCACGATAAAGACGATGCAGGAAGCAATGGGTATAAAAAAAGTAGTACGTGCAATGCCTAATCTTGCGGCTCAAGTAGGACATGGCTTTACATCCTTTCTTGGTTCTAAAGAGGTTTCACGGTTGGAATTGCTAACCGTCGAAAAATTGATCGATACCACTGGGCGCTCTATCAAACTTGCGAACGAGATGGAAATCGATAAATCTACGGGTATATCTGGCTCAGGACCTGCTTATGTGTTCTATTTCATGGAATCGATGATGGAAGCCGCTGTAAAAATGGGATTCTGCGAGAAAGATGCACGTTTGATGGTTGCACAGACTTTTCAAGGTGCGGTTGAGTTATTCAATAGTTCAGACCTTAATCCCACTGCGTGGATGGATAGAGTGGCATCTAAAGGAGGTACAACACGTGCCGCACTAGATTCTATGGAAGAAAATAATGTCAAAGAATTGATTAAAGATGCAGCTTATGCCGCGTTTGATAGAGCGGTACAGTTGGGAAAGGAAAACAATAAGTAGTATGTATACGTATAAAAAAAGAATTGTAGTCAAAGTAGGTACCAGTGTTATGGCCAATAGAGATAACCGTATTATGCTATCTGCTTTAACAAAGCTCGTCGACCAGATTTCTAAACTGTACGAAGATGATATCATGACGGTATTGGTTTCATCGGGATCCGTCAACGCCGGAAAGGAAGTGCTAGGCGACGTGATAACCGAAGATAAGTCGCAGCGCAGACAGATATTTTCTGCTATCGGACAACCTCGATTAATGCGACATTATTATACGCTTTTCCAAAACAACGGAATGCGTTGTGCACAGGTGTTAGGTACGAAACGTGATTTTAATCCAGGAGAACACCGTACCAATATGATAAACTGCTATGAAGGATTGATGTCAGAAGGCGTCATTCCCATAGCAAATGAAGATGACGCGGTTTCGGTGTCCCATTCGATGTTTTCGGATAACGATGAACTGGCGAGCTTGATTGCTGAAATGATCCAGGCCGATATGCTTATTATTCTTACAGACATAGACGGGTTCTATACCGGGCATCCTAATGATGACAATTCTAAATTGATCCGGGAAATTACCGTAGATCAAGAAGTAGAGCATTATATCGCAAAAAGTGATAAAGGGGAAGCGTCGGGGCGTGGTGGAATGAAGTCGAAACTTAAAGTTGCGAAGAATGCAGCAGCCAAAGGTATTCCGACGTATATCGCTAATGGTAAAAGAGATCGTGTTATTTTGGATATTGTGGAAGGGAAAGATGTAGGTACGAAGGTAACGGCGTAATTACTGCTAAAATTATTCCTCCTCGTCGTCATCCGCTTCTTCTGCTACTTCATCAGCTGCGGTTTCTGCTAGTTTTGCCAATAGCTTTTCTACTTCCTCTTCGGAGGAAGTTAGTTTTGCTTTGCAAATAGCTATTAGTTGGGAAGCTCTGCGTATCTTTTCTGTAAGTTCATCTACATTAGTTTGTCCGGATTCGATTTCCGATACTATCAACTGAAGTTCTTCAAATGCATCGTTATAGGTGTATGTGTTTTCCATGATATCGTTACATGATTTATTTTATTACTTTGCTGTACACTGTTCCTTCATACAGGATGGTTTCTATTTCGTCGCCCACCTGCACGGAAATATCTTGCGTAATTGCATGACCATTAATTTTGGTGATGCTAAATCCCTTTCTAAGCAACTGCTTTGGATCTGCCAACTGCAACAATCTTTGTATACTATTGAGATCTGCTTTCCGGTCTTTCAATAATTGCCTATAGAATAGTTGCAAGTGATTAGTTAATGTCGTCAGCTTATGTTCCTGGGTGGCAAGTACCGCTTTACTGTTCCAGGATATGGATTGGCTGAATTGCATCAATAAACGCTCTTCTCGTTCAAACAGACTTTTTGAAGCTTGTATGATACGGTTCTGAGCTTCAACCACCGGTATGGCAAATTGATGAAACTTCTGTATCAGGAAGTCGGCGAGCTCACTAGGGGTAATCGCATTTTGGTATGCAACCATCTCACTGACGGTTTCATTGGTGGAATGTCCGATACCGGTGATAACAGGAATTGGAAAGATCGCAATGGCTTTAGCCAATTGATAGTTATTGTAAGAGGAAAGTCCTACCTCTCCACCGCCTCCGCGAATAATTGCAATAGCATCAAACTCTTCGGTTTTCTCGGCAATATTGGCTAACTGTCTGATAATAGATGGAATAGATTTGTCTCCCTGTAACAGTGCGGGGAACAAAGTATATTCAAATTTATATTGCCAAGGATTCCGCTGAATAATTTTAAAAAAATCAGACAGCCCTTTGCTCGTTTCCACGGAGATGATTGCAAGACGCTTGGGTAGGAGAGGAAACGGTAGATTTTTATTAGCATGGAATATACCTTCTTCCTGCAGTTTTCGAATACTCTCTCGTTTCTCCTTTTCTAACTCCCCTAGCACAAATGTAGGATCTATATCGACGATTTTAAGGCTAAATCCATACAACGGGTCGTAAGAAATAGCGGCTTGGAATAAAACGGTAATGCCGTCTCTTAATGGTTCATTTAGCAGTTTGCGGAATTGATCATTAATTCGTTGGTAATCGGCTTTCCACAATATCGAACGCATTTCTGCTACTACTTTACCATCTTTTTTCTCGACTAGTTCGGGATAACAGTGTCCCGAATGGGTGTAGTAGTTGAGCTTGTTCATCTCTGCCTTTATCCAATATAGACTTCTATATCTATCCGCAATGGTTTTTTGAATACTGCGAGATACTTCCAAGAGGGAAAATATAGTCTTATTGTCTATAACTTCGGGCATAGATCAAACCTAAATAAAATGCTTTGCATTCACGAATTCCTAAAATATAAAATTATCATGAGTAATTCATTTTTATATGCAATTTTAATTGTGCATAAATATAAAATGAATTTGCTTTAGCTCTCCTCAGCCATCAAGGGCTATTTTACGGAGGAAATATAGATGATATGTTTGAAACAAAAAACTTTTTTAAATTTGAACCTAAGCATGAAAAAAACAATACTTTACATCTGTGCCCTACTGTTAACAGCAGCACCGGCATTAAGCAGCTTTGCTCAATACAAGCAAACTGTTGTCAATAAGGTTATTATGACCCAAAATGGAGGAGGTATAGTACCCTTAAAGCGTCTAGATAGGCACCGTTTGGCGGTAATTACACCGTTTCCTAATAAATACGCTCATTTTGTAAACATGGTAAAGCGTTATGCGGATGTTGAAAGCTTTGATTTCAACGGTTACGAAGAGCATACGAAATATCACAATACCATCATTATAGCCGGAACGAAGGAAGATCTCCGAAACGATCTATTGTTGCTGATTCAACAATCTATTGTGCACAATAAACAAATTATTGTCGTACGATTTGAAAATAGGGCGACGTCTTCGAGTTGGTCACGGGGGCGCTTACAAGGTCGGTTTTCGGAGTTGATTTACCCCGAATTTAATAACGAGGCTCAGCAATATGCTGCCATGTCGGTTTTTGGAGGATTAGCCATTACGCAAGGGCAAAATAGAACAGAGCAAACCCGCTTGCAGTATGCTACAGAAAATTCCTGCGGGTTGGATATCGAGAGCATGACAAAAAAGATTGATGCCATTGCTGCAGAGGCTATCCAGGAACGCGCAACACCGGGACTGGTTGTTATGGCGGTGAAAGATGGACAGGTTATTTTAGATAAAGCATATGGCACCCATACTTATGGTACTAATGTAAAAACGAAGACCTCTGATATATTCGATCTCGCATCCGTCAGTAAGATTGCTGGTACAACCCCGGTTATTATGCATCTTCAAGAAAGAGATATTATTAATCTGGATAGTACCATGGGCTGTTATTTAGGACAAGTGCAGGAAACGAACAAAAAAGATATTACACTTCGCAGTGTGTTGTTGCATGAAGCAGGGTTTACCCCTTTTATCCCCTTTTATCGAAATCTGAAACCGGGTGATTTAATCCATAAACCAGATACAGCTCACCAAGTGCGTGTGGCGGACAAAGCCTACCTCCGAAATAACTATTACAGAGATGTCATGTGGCCGCAAATGATGCAATCTCCCGTAAAGCCTGTCGGTAACTATGTATATAGCGATATCAGTATGTACGTCATGAAAGAAATTGCGGAACGTATGACGTCTAAGCCTATGGAGGACTACGTACAGGAACTGCTTTATCAACCTATAGGCATGAAAACAGCAGGCTATAATCCGCGTCAGCGCTTTGCAAAAGACCGTATTGTACCTACCCAGAACGACACCGTTTTTCGAAAAGAGCTATTACAGGGGTATGTACATGATGAAGGTGCTGCGATGGCTGGTGGTGTTGCGGGACATGCGGGGCTTTTTGCTACGGCAAATGACCTGGCCATTTATGGCCAATTACTGTTAAATAGAGGTGAGTATGGTGGTATCCGGTATTTCAGGCCGGAGACAGTCGATTTATTTACATCGAAACAATCATTAACCAGTCGGCGTGGACTCGGTTTTGATCGGGCTGATCCGGACAAGAAAAAAGAATATCCGTCTCGATTGGCGAATGAATCCGTGTTTGGGCACACTGGCTATACAGGGACTTGTATATGGATCGATCCAAAAAATCAACTTATCTATATTTTCTTATCGAATCGGGTTCATCCACAGGTTTCGACAAAGCTGTTGGATTTGAATATACGAAGTCGTATACAGGATGCTATTTATGACGGGTTGTAATGCAAAATAATCCTTAACTTCGCTCAATGGCTAAAGTGAAATCAACATATTTCTGTCAACATTGTGGGTACGAATCGGCTAAATGGTTAGGGCAATGCCCGTCGTGTAAACAGTGGAACACTTTTGTCGAAGAAATGATAGAAAAGACAAGTTCTAAAGTGCCCGAGTGGCGAAGTACCACGACGCCTACGTCTTCACGACGAACAAACAAAGCGGCGATCATCAACGAAATTGTTTATCAGGATGAACAACGTTTGACAACACCGGATAAAGAATTTAACCGGGTGTTAGGTGGGGGGATTGTACCAGGATCACTTGTCCTGATAGGAGGTGAACCTGGAATTGGAAAATCAACACTGATGCTGCAACTGGCATTGGGTATACCGAAAGTCAAAACACTTTACATCTCGGGTGAGGAAAGCGAACAACAGATCAAGATGCGGGCAGAACGATTGGCACAGAGCTCTACCGCAAATTGTTATATCCTGACCGAGACATCCACACAACAGATTTTTAAGCAAATTGAAACCGTACAGCCCGATATGGTGGTTATTGATTCGATTCAGACGCTACACTCATCCCAGATCGAATCAGCTCCTGGCTCCGTATCTCAGGTTAGAGAATGTACAGCAGAACTTTTGCGCTTTGCGAAGGAAACCAGTACGCCGGTTTTTATTGTAGGGCATATCACCAAAGATGGCTCTATTGCCGGACCAAAAGTATTGGAACACATGGTAGATACGGTGTTGCAGTTTGAGGGAGATCGGAATCATGTGTATCGTATCCTGCGAGCAGTAAAGAATCGTTTCGGTTCATCCTCTGAATTGGGGATATACGAAATGCAGGGATCAGGGCTTCGTGAAGTTTCCAATCCTTCAGAAATTATGATTTCTCAGCGTGACGAACCGGTAAGCGGGGTTGCTATTGCGGCTATGTTGGAAGGTGTTCGGCCCTTGATGATTGAAGTGCAGGCGCTGGTAAGCAATTCTGCTTTTGGAACACCACAACGAACGTCGACAGGTTTTGATACAAAACGTCTGAGTATGCTATTAGCTGTTTTGGAAAAACGTTTTGGATTTCGGCTCAGTGCGCAAGATGTCTTCTTGAATATTGCCGGAGGATTGCGTGTAGAAGACCCTGCTATCGATCTGGCTGTTATCGCGGCATTAATATCTTCTCAACAGGATATCCCGTTGCCATCGCAGGTTACATTTGCGGGAGAAGTAGGGTTGTCCGGCGAAATTCGAGCGGTAAACCGTATCGAACAACGGATTACGGAGGCAGAAAAATTGGGTTTCGAGGGAATTTTTATTTCGAAATATAATACAAAAGGGTTGGACGCTAAAAAGTACGATATTGCGATTCGCCCATTGGCAACCTTAGAGAATCTATTTAGCGCTTTATTTAGTTAAAAATTATACCGAAAGTTCCTGATTGTTGAACTGGGGAAATTTGATAGTAGCCGTTTATCTTCGCGATAGATAAACGGCTACATTTTACTGCTTTATCAAAGGAAAGATAGGACTTTCCCGATGAGCCTCATCGATATATTTTCCGAGTTTTTTGGCTATTTCGCCATGCTTGCGGATGATATTATTGCTCTCTGTCGGATCATCCTTTAAGTTGTATAGCTCCTCGGTGGTTTGACTTCCATCTTTAACTTTAAGTCTTACCAATTTCCAGTTGTCCGCACGGACCGCTTGTCTTCCTCCGTCTTCATGGAATTCCCAATACAGGTACTGATGCTTGTGTTGTTTTCCTTTTCCAGTGAGTGTGGGAAATATCGAAATCCCGTCTGTAAAATCAGGTGTCGAAATGCCGGAGGCCTCCGCGAGTGTCGGTAGTACATCCCAAAAAGCAGCGAGATGGGGTGTTGTACTTGCGGGGCTTATTTTACCCGGCCAAACCGCCAGCATGGGAACTTTAATGCCACCTTCGTAAAGATCGCGTTTGTATCCTTTTAATCCGGCAGAGCTGTTGAAAAATTGAGGATCAGCCCCGCCTTCCCGATGTGCCCCATTGTCACTGGTGAAAATAATTAACGTATTATCGGATAGCCCCAATTGTTCCAGTTTATCTACGATTTCGCCCACGTAATGATCTAGGCGGCTGATCATAGCGGCGAATGTAGCACGGGGCTTTTCAACGGATGCATAGCCGGGAACGGTGGCATTCGGACCATAATCATTCCCCTTATGTGCCGTCTCCGGAAAGCTAGCGCTATACTGCTGATAGAATTCGTCGTTAGGACCAGCCAATTCCGCATGAGGAAGCACGGTAGGGACAAAAAGAAAGAAAGGTTTTTGTTGGTTTGCCTCGATAAAAGCCAGTGTTTTCTGCTGGATTAGCTCGGGTGCATAATGTATTTTTTGCTGCAGATCATTTCCCTCCAACACTATCTTTTCGGTATTATGCCATAGGTGGGTGGGATAGTAGCGATGGGATTGACGTTGGCAATTGTAGCCGTAAAACTCATCAAATCCTTTTTTCAGTGGATCACCGGACGTGCCGACCATGCCCAACCCCCATTTTCCAAAAGCCCCTGTTGTATAACCGGCTTTTTTCAGTAACATGGCAACGGTTGTGATGCTATCGGCCAGCGGTTCCTGTCCTTCCGGCTGAATTTCTTTGTTCCCCCGGATGTAGGTGTGTCCCGTGTGCTGCCCTGTCATCAGCGCGGAACGGGATGGTGCACATACGGATGTGCCCGAGTAGAAATTTTCAAATCGCATACCGCGGCTAGCGAGTTTATCCAAGTTGGGTGTTTTAATTTTTTCTTGTCCATAAGGGCCGATGTCGCCGATACCTAGATCGTCGGCTAGAATAAAGACAATATTTGGTTTTTGTTGTTGGGCTGTGGAAGGCAGATAAATACTACACAGCAAGGAAATGATGAATATGGAAATATGTAAGTTCATGCTAATCTATTTTTTCAAGTCTTATACAAATTTATAGAAAACTACCAATCCGGGTTTTGTTTGATATTATCATTCAATACAATTTCAGCTGATGGTATCGGATATAAGTAGTAATGCTCTGGAAAAGGTGTAGGTGCTTGACCTTCGTAAGCTATGTATCCTGCAGTAGCATTGTTGAGGATAGGAATAGGCGAGTTTGCAGGCACATCTACTCCTTTTGTAATGTAACGTCCAATTTTACGTTCAACTGCGTAGTCCATTTTTTTCCATCTTCTAAGATCATCAAAACGGAAACCTTCGCCCATCAGCTCCACTGCCCGTTCCCTTCTGATTTCCCAAAGTAAGGGACTAATTTCTGCGTCGCGGGTCGGATCGGCTGGAATATTATCAATTTGTAGGGATGCCACTTGTCCTCTTGCTCGTAATTTATTGATCGTCTCGTCTATTACATTTTGATTGATATTTTCCAATTCATAGGCAGTTTCGACGTGATTAAGCAATATTTCCCCCATGCGAAAGATTGGAGCATCATTGATGTCAACATTTTGTATCATGTTAATTTTGTTACTAAATTTATAGAACCTATAGCCCGTGAAAGTTACATTAAATGGTTGTCCGAGATTATAATCTACAAAATGAGGTTCCTGTATGACTATCAATCCTTGCCAATTCATAGTGGGTAACGTTTTTCGGGTGGGCACGGAAAGTTCATCCATGAGGTCGATATATTCTCGGTCAGCCGCATTATTTGTATATCCCCATGTGTAGCTGGGATGGCTTACTTGTACGCGAAAGGGTGGAGGAACGGTATAATATAGACGGATATCCCGATTTCTAAACTCATCATAAGGGGTTTGATCTCCAGCAAATAAATTACTGGTCCAACGTGTTTCGCCATCCCGTAATAAATAAAGATCGACAGCGTTTTTTGTCAAATCCCAACGACCTGCGGAGTTACGTGCCAAAGAAGCTAAGGAATGTGTGATTTGGTTCATTTCATATTGTTTATATAAAAGAACTTCATCGACATTTGCCAATGATTCGCTATTAAACAATTCATCGTAATCGGCATGTAAATTTGGGAAATCGTTTATCAGCTTTGTGGAGGCCTCATGACTCGCTTGTAGATATTTTGTAACGTCATTTAGAGCATGATATTTACGCCATGTACCTTCTCTCAGTCCAAAGCGAGATAATAAAGCCCTTACCACGTGTGTATTAATGGTGTTGATACCATCTCCTTCGGGTTTGATGTTTTGCTCAGAAAAGGTAAGCATGTCAAGTATCTTTTGTGCAATTTCATCACGGGAGGCCGGGGTACCGTAGAGCACATCGGTATCTCCATCATTAACAGTATTTTCTACCCATATTGCACTGCTGTATTTATTGAGCAAGTCCATATAATTGAATGCTTTGAAAAAATAACCGATGCTGCGGATATGTTTTTTTTCCTCGTCTGTAAGTTGTGCGGCTTGATCAATGTTATCAAGCATGATGTTAATAGCTCTGATTCTTGAAAAGGGATCACTATAGTTAGGGGATGAGCCTGGAATGACAACGCGTTGCCATATCCAATCAGACGTTGCGTTGGTATTTGCGGTAGCAAAAAGATCAGAATGAACCTCTGAATTGGGAACATTGGCGTCATAACCGGGAAAAACACCATAAAATTGCCAGGCGTAGGCTATAAAATTATTGTAAGTAGTGAAAGTCGTTTGTTCGGTCAGAGAGCCTTCCGGCTGTAAATCCAACAAGTCTGCACAACTTGTTGTGGATATTGCGAAAGCAATAGCTAATCCTATATTTTTGAAAGCTTTTTTCATGATTATCAAATGGATTTGAAGTTTGTTAAAAATTGATGTTTACTCCAAAACTGTATTTTTTTAAGTAAGGATAAATTCCTCCAGAACCAAGATTCTCGGCATCTGCTTCAATACCTGCGGGCAATTTGTCGAAAAGAAAAAGATTTTCTCCTGTTACATACAATCTAACACGCTCTAGAAATTTAGTTTTTAACAAATCCTTGGAAAGATTATAACCTAAGGTAATATTTCGTACCCGTAGATAGGAACCATCTTGTAAAAAGCGAGTCTGTACACGCCTGTTTGCTCCTGTATTCAATCCAGCATTTGCATATATACGGCCGTAATATGCCTCTGGATTTTCCGGTGTCCAATAGTCCAAACTATGTTTGAACAATGTTCCAAATTCGTTACTGTAAGGCCATATCAATGCGTTACTCATCCACATATCGCGCTTGCCTACTCCTTGCAAAAATACGGACAGGTCAAAGTTCTTATAACTGAAATCAGTATTAATACCAAATTGATACCGCCTTCTGTTATTCCCAATGACCCGCATATCTCCCGGGTCAGACAAGGTGCCATTCCCGGAGAATATAATACCATCATTATTTAGATCTTGGTATTTAACATCACCGGGATTTTGGGCTACACCGTTAAAATAGGGGATACCATCTTTTAATTGACCATTCATGAGATTATTGTCGAGTGTCCCTTCCACAAAATCATCAACCGTATAGAATCCATCGGTGACATATCCCCAGATTTCACCAATTTCTTTATTTAGGTAATATCCATCGATGAGTCCCGCGCTGTTATTTATTCGGGTAATAATTCCCTTATTGTCGGATAGATTGAAGCCTATACTATATGAAAACTCACTGATCTTGTCTCGCCAGGATAATTCCCATTCCCAACCTTTGGACGCTAAATCTGTAACGTTCTGGAAAGGAGGTTCAGCCCCTAGCACAGCTGGTAAATCTGCTCCTCGAAAAAGCATACCGATTGTTTGTCGGCGAAACCAATCGAAACTGGTGTTAAGTTTACTGTTGAAAAGTCCGATATCTACGCCGACATTTAATGTTCTGACAGCTTCCCATGTAAAGGTAGAAGAAACTAAGTTTGGTGGATTAATTGCCAGATACCGGATGTTTGTCTCGGGGTTTATCCAATTGGTATTCGTCGCGGTCATTTCTGGGGTTACAGGGAAATATACCTCAGTTCCATCCGGGTTTCGTACCACTTGGTTTCCTATTTCACCAAAAGAACCCCGGAACTTGAGCAAAGGTACCGTATTCCTTAAATTAGCCATGAAAGGCTCTTCGCTGATATTCCATCCGGCTGATATTGAGGGGAAAAAACCGAACCTAGAACCCTCTTGAAAGCGGGAAGAGCCATCCAATCGCCCATTGATCTCGAGCAGATATCTGCTTTTGTAATCGTAGTTTATACGACCAAAGTAGCCTAGTACCGCATATTGACCAAAGGAATCGCCAACCAACTGGTTTCCGGTACTTGTCCCAAGTGAAGGAGAAGTAGGGCTTAACAGGTCATAACGTGTAGCCCAGTAACTTTCTGTATGACTTTTCTCATAATTGGTACCTAAGAGATATTTAAAGTTATGATCGCTCAGCGAGTGCTCGTAGTTTGCGTATAGATTCAGCGCGTTATAATTGGTGATGCCACTCGTACGTTCGTAATATTCGTTGTTAAATAAATGCTCTTCGGTATAGTTATTTGGGTTCATATAGGTATGTCTAACCTGATAATACTGCCTATTGGTGTTATTCTTGTTGAATGTATATTCTGCAGTAATATTCAAACCTCGCAACGGATTATATTCTAATTTTCCGAAAAGACGCAAATCGTCATTATAGTTTTTCGTAGGGTCTTCGTATTTCAGATAATTGTTAGGTGTACCGTAAGGAATAGATGTACCATCCGGCGCGATGTCATATCCTGGATTAACGTAGGAGCTATGCGTAATGGCACGATAAAACATTTCTCCCATGTTCATGGGTGTAGTGCGATTATCATTTTTATACAAAATGTTAGCACTGGCATTGAAGTTTTTGAATAGTTCGGTATTGACATAAGCATTAAGATTATAGCGTTTGTAGCGATCCTTATTGGTTAGCATAATACCGTCTTCATCGGCATACATACCCGACAAACGATAGGCAATTCTTTCACTACCACCACTAAACGAAAGATTGTGCAATTGCTCTTTTCCTGTCGTAAATACGGCACCATACATATCATGTTCCTGTAGGGGGTATCGCGTACCACCCACTGTCGTAATTCCGTCAGGATATAAGGATGGATCAGCTTGATATTCTTCTAGGAGACCCAACCAAGTCTCCACATTTTGTCCTGCCCAATTTGTTGTGTTGCCGAAATCTTTCAATCCTTGTACAAATTCTAACGGCGATGCTTTCTCCGGCAGTGTAGTGGGTGTAGACCAGGTTAAATTTGTGGAATAATTGAATCTGGTAGGTTGGTTTCGTCCTGCTTTTTTGGTTGTGATTAGAATGACACCGAATGCGGCCCTGGCGCCGTATATTGATGAAGCTGCAGCGTCTTTTAGTACCGTGACATTTTGTATATCTTTGGGATTGACATCATCTATGTTCATAGGTACGTTATCTACCAACACCAATGGCGCCCCTCCGTTAATGGAAGTCTCACCTCTGATATTTAGATTTGTGGATTGACCAGGGCGTCCACTTCCAAATGTGACCTGCATACCCGGTAGTGCTCCCTGCAGAGCTTGAGATGCGCTGCTAACAGGACGGTCGCCTAGGACTTTGTCCATGTCCACAGAGGACACTGCTCCTGTGAGGTTCGCTTTTTTCTGTGTACCAAATCCGACAACAACAATTTCTTCTAACGATGTTAAGTCTTCTTCCAATACGACACGTATTTCTTGGGAAGAGACTGGAACTTCCTGTGTCAGGTATCCTATAAAAGAAATAACAATTGTCGCCTGATCATTGCTCGCATTCAGACTGAAACGCCCCGTTTCGTCTGTACTTGTACCCCTTTCCGAAGATTTTTCAATAATACTTACTCCCGTGAGGGGCTTGCCACTTATATCCACCACCAAACCCGTTACCGGATATCCCTCTTGTTTATTCTTTAACGGTTGAATGACCATCCGTTGATCGTCAAGTTTCTTTATGCTTAGCCCTGCGTTACTTAATAATGGGAGTAATACATGTGTCCAGGGCTGGTTGGTTGCATGAACATTAGCAACAGTATTATTCAGGAGATTGTCGATATAAATAAAACGAACCTTTGTCTGTTTTTCAATGCTTTTAATGACGTTCTTTAAATCCGTACGTTCCAATCGAATGGACACCTTCTCCTGGGCTATGGAAGGTGTTGCAAAGGTTCTGATGGAAAATATGAAAATGAGGCAGATAATTAGCTTCGTCATCAATAATGTTTTGTAAAGGTAAATAGGTACAATGCCCTCTCTGGCATGTAAATAAATTTTCATACTTTTGGTATTAATAGATTTATAAATAAGCACTTTACTTTCTCAGGGCTAGGTGCTTTGTTTTTAAATTGACAAGGATACATCACTGGATGTGTCCTTTTTTAGTAGAACTTCATGTTATGTCTTTTTCATCATGCTCATTTAGATTTTATGATTAATAAAGTGTTATTCCATCTTTACCGATACGGTATTCAAAAGTGGCTCCGGTAATTTTTAAAATGGATAATAATTGTTCAACTGAATCTTCCTCAAAAGTACCACTAATACGGAGGGTGTTTAACGTGGGATTCGTGACGTTAATTTCCACATTGTACCACTTTTCGATTTTAGATATGGCAGAGGCAAGCGGTTCATTATCAAATACAAGAATATCATCTTTCCAAGCAACTGCAGCCGGCAAACCCTGCTCCTGTGTGTTCGCGAAATGTTTTTTTGTTAGCACAAAATCATCGTTTATTTTTTTGATAGACAGGAAAGTTGTATCGTGATTATTATCGGTAAGAGGTGCAGGTTTTCGGGGAGCTATCTCAATGATATCGCCTGGTGCCATAGTATGAAGCTCGCTTTTATCATTATTAATATAAAGCTGGACTTTTCCTTCAACGAGTACCGTTTCTACCTTCGGTTCATCCTCATATGCACGGATATTAAATATAGTGCCTAATACTTCAACTTTAACCTGTTTTGCTTCGACTACCATAGGAAGTGTACTGTTCTTGGTTACGGTGAAATAAGCTTCCCCAGAAAGGATAATATTTCGATCTTTTTTTCCGAAAGTAGAGGAATATTGGATAACGCTTCCTCCATTTAACCAAATTTGTGTGCCATCAGGCATGGTTACGATTTTTTTCTCTCCTTTGGGAACTTCAACTAGAATCGTTGTTATGGAATCGTTTTTTAAGATAAGGTTTCCATAAAAAAGAGTGGTAATACCTATAATCAATAAAACAGAAGCGGCGGCATACCACCAAAAAGTCCGGGTAGTTTTTGAATATCTGATTACCTCTTCTCCTACATGAGGTGATGTTTGAGATATTTTGTCTTGTAAACGTGCATATTTAAAGGCTAAAGTTTCCTTTGCACTCGTTTTTTTTGATGATTTTGTGAGCTTATCAAAAACTATCCTCCTTCCTTCATCGGAAGCAATTTCTGCGAATAAAGTGTCCCGTTCTTCGTCATTTATATCTTGACGTAAGTATTTGGCGATTAATTCGTAAAAACGATTATCTTCAATAGGCATAATACATCGTGTTTTAATATAAGACAAAATCTACAAGACTTTTCACCAACAGAAAAGATATATTTTTTATAATTTTCTGAAAATGAGCTATTTGATTTTTTCTAAGGCTACTTGAATTTTACGTAAAGCGATTTGGATATGGCGGTCTATTGTGTTGGTGCTTACTTCCATAATAGCGGCAGCTTCTTTATAGGAGCAGGCATTGTCCTTCACTAATATGAAAGCCATCTTACATTTTGGAGGGAGAGCTTCAATAACTGCATCTATATGTAAGGTAATTTCTTTATGAATTAGAATTTCCTCAGGACTATTAACAGTAGATAAGTCATAGGAAGCAAGTGGAGTGGATGATATAACTTTATTTTTAGCCAGAACGTTGAGTGAAAGATTCTTGATGGCAATAAAAAGATAGGTTTTTATATTTTTTACTTTTAATAAGTTTTCTCCCATAAGCCAGACTTTCATCATTAATTCTGCGACCAAGTCTTCCGCAATTGTTTCGTCTTGTATTATTGATGTGGAAAAATGGGTAAGATCATCATAAAAATGCAAAAAAAGAGTTTTAAAA
Source organism: Sphingobacterium chuzhouense (assembly GCF_014692525.1). Lineage (GTDB taxonomy): Bacteria > Bacteroidota > Bacteroidia > Sphingobacteriales > Sphingobacteriaceae > Sphingobacterium > Sphingobacterium chuzhouense. The sequence goes on along the minus strand of NZ_JACNYL010000001.1, from coordinate 1,092,839 downwards.
GCTTCTTCATCACGCTTATCAGCAATTGCATGTACGATCTTTTTCCATTGAATATGATTGTTTTTAGACTCCACGTTTATAAAAGAAGATTAATGTTGCAAGCCAGTAGTTGTAAAGTTATAAAAACCAAAACTACAATTTTAAATATAAGATTATTTTCTATTTTAGCCTTTATATTTTAAAGTAATATGGCATCAGGTATTTTTGCGATTTTAGACGATATCGCGGCACTAATGGACGATGTAGCGGTGACGGCTAAAGTTGCGACTCGCAAAACCGCAGGGATTTTGGGCGATGATTTGGCTGTCAATGCGGAGAAAGCAACTGGCTTTTTAGCATCCCGAGAGATACCGGTTTTATGGGCAATAACAAAAGGCTCGTTCCTCAATAAGCTTATTATCGTTCCTATTGCATTATTGCTAAACGCTTTTTTTCCAATTGCTATAAAAGTCGCTTTGATTTTAGGAGGTTTCTATCTTGCTTATGAAGGAGCGGAAAAAATTATCGAATATTTCTTTCATCGATCGAAAGATGAGACACCCGCGGTTGAGCAAAAGGAAGAAGAGAGTGTAGAAGTAGAAAAAGCAAAAATCAGGTCAGCGATAACAACCGATTTTATCCTTTCGGTTGAGATTGTTATCATCGCGTTAGGCACGGTTCTGGACAGAACCTTGACCATACAGATTATTACGGTGTCTGTTGTGGCTCTGCTGGCAACTGTAGGTGTTTATGGGATTGTTGCACTTATTGTTCGTATGGATGATACCGGTTATAAGCTCATTAAGTATGGAAATGGAAAAGGTTTTTCGTCTCGTTTGGGGCATTTATTGGTGAAATCCTTGCCAGTGATTATTAAAGCGTTGGCGGTTATAGGTACTATTGCACTGATATTGGTTTCAGGCGGTATCTTTGTACATAATATCGACTATATCCATCATCTTTTTCCATCGTTACCCGCTATTATTAAGGAATTTTCTGTGGGATTGATAGCGGGGATATTCGTTGTTGCGGTTGTGTCATTCGCGAAGAAGGTGTTTGTGAGGAGTAAAGGATAGAAAGTAAGCGCGGTACAGAACTTTGTACCTTACGGAAAAATTTATTTACTTCAGCATATCTCTCAACATTGCATTCAGCTCTTCGCCATGTAGGTTGCGAGCCACGATGATACCCTTCGGATCAACGAGAATATTCTGTGGAATCGCGCGTACGCCGTATAACGTTCCTGCCGCATTCTGCCACGATTGTAAATCGGAAATATGTTTCCAGATTAACTTATCTTTTTCAATAGCAGCGACCCAATCGTCAAGCTTACGGTCAAAAGAAACACCCAAGATATCAAAATTCTTGTCTTTAAATTCAGCATATGTCCTGACCAAGTTAGGGTTTTCTCTACGGCAATCCGGACACCAGGAAGCCCAGAATTCAATCAGCACATATTTACCACGCAAGTCCGAAAGAGAGAAAGGTTCGCCTTCAGGGGTAAGCTGGGTGATGGCAGGCGCCTTTTTACCTACGGAAGAGTTCTCCAAACGTTTAAGGTAGTAATCAAACTGCTTGCCTTGTGCTGACCGGCGTACAGTCTTGTCTAAACCTTTAAATAATTTCCGCAGCTCTTTATAATCGGGATTGTATCCGCCCACCCGCTGTATAGTTTTCAGTGTTTCAACACTGGAAGGGTTGGCTTTTACCTGTGCGATAAGCTCTTCTTTGGTTTCCTTGATCTGAGCGAAAAGAAGGGCTGGTATGGTGAATAGGAGCAGTGCTACAAATTTTCTCATCATCATCTCTTTTTATTTATTCAAAGATAGAGATTTTCTATTTTCTGGACGTTATCTCTAGTCAGCACATTGTAAATTGAGTGTAAGTGAACTCCAAATTTGGCTACAATAAAAATATGACTATATTTGTTTGTGTAGAATCGATCTAAATAAAATGGAGAATAGTTGTGCATTGACCGTTACGCAATACGCTTTTCAACATCAATATATTAAAGGAAATGCGCTGTTTTCTTATCAGACAGAAAAAGCATGTTATATCAACATTCTTTCCCATAATTGTTCGCAAACCGTTCATTACAGATTATCTCATGATTCGTGCGTTTTGCCGGAAGGGCATAATGTTATTCATTATCTCGACGCGCACAGTACTATTGAAATACGGAGCGAAGATGAATGTAATCGTCTTGTCATTGTATTGATTGCACCAGAAAACCTCCACTTTTTTCATGATAAATACCAACAAGAATCCGTGAGGTTTGCAAAAGGTTTTATGACGAAGAGTGATACACGTTTTAGGCTTTTATTCGAACAGCTGGAATCATTGCCGAAAATGGATTTGCTTTACAAGATGCGCTCAGAGTTGGTTATCTTGGAAATTATATTTCATCAGATAGAATCACTCGCAGTAGAAAGCAAAAATACACAGCAGGTAATCGTGATGAAAGATCATTATGAGAAAATCCTACTTGTCAAAGAGATTATTGAAGCAGATTTGTCGAAGAATCACAGTATACCAGAATTAGCCAAACAGGTAGGTACGAATGTTCAATATCTGAAAAAATATTTTAAGCAATATTTTGGAAAAACAGTAATGAACTACATTATGGAGCAAAAAATGGAATATGCCAAAGAACTTATTCTTACAGGTAACTACCGAGTATCAGATGTGGCTCGAATGACGGGTTACAAGCATTCTACCCATTTCACGACCACTTTTAAAAAATATTTTGGTTTTATCCCCAATTCCTTAAAATACAGCTTTCTTCTCCAACAAGGAACTGAAATTTTGATGGAATTGGGGCATATTTTTTAATCAAATTTCCATCTCACAAAGGCTTCAATAGCTTCGTAGTCTGCCAATCCTAGTTTATGATAAAGCTCTGCCGTTTCACTTGTACGATCTTCGGCACGTACCCAAAACTCACGTGGATCATCCCCCGGGAACACAGGCACATCTTTTTGTGATTGGTGCTTAAAGATAGCAAGACGCTTGCGTTTTACCTCTTGTGGAGAAAGTGGAACTGCCATTTCAATTTCGTGGATCGGATATTCATGCCAAGCTCCTCTGTATAGCCATAACCAACAATCTCTTGTCCACTCATCGGTCTTCGATAGTCGTTTTAAAGCTTCGAAGATGATATCAAAACATACTCTATGCGTTCCATGCGGATCGGCAAAGTCACCAGCAGCAAATACCTGATGCGGCTTCACTTTTCGAAGTAATTCCATGGTTTGTTGGATATCGTCTTCATAGGAAACATCTTTAGAAAATTTACCGCGATCATAGAAAGGTAAATCTTGGAAATGAATGTTACTATCTGGAAGCCCCACAAAACGTGCGCCCGCAATGGCCTCTCCTTTGCGAATAAAAGCTTTAATTGTTCGGATGATTTCTGGATCGACCTGGTTTGGCTGTTTTGTTTTGAAAAATTCTTTCGCTTCATTGTAGATTTTGGCCGTAACACCGTTGTCGTCATCTACAGCAACCGCAAAATCTTGGACAAACTCCAGATAGCGTAAGACATCATCGTCCCAAACCGCCGTATTGCCTGAAGTTTGATAAGCAACATGTACATTATGTCCCTGATCAGCCAAACGTATAAACGTTCCCCCCATAGAAATGACATCATCATCGGGATGAGGGGAGAATAGGATAACATTTTTATGTCCTGGTTCTGCTCTTTCTGGTCGATTCGTGTCATCTACCCCAGGTTTTCCTCCAGGCCAGCCTGTAATGGTATGCTGTAATTCGTTAAATATCTTGATATTGATGCTGTATGCCGGACCTTTCTCTGTCACAAGTTGAGCCATACCGTTATTGTTGTAATCGTCATCGGTTAGCTTTAAAATGGCTTTATTCAATTTCAATGATAACCATACAACCGCTTTTTTTATCAATGTATCCGTCCATGTTACCTCGTGTGCTAACCAAGGTAAGTCAAATCGTGTCAATTGTGAAGCGGCGTCCGTATCCAATATAAACTCCACGGAATTGGAAAGCTGAAGATATGTTGCCGGAATGTCAGAAGATATTTCGCCTTCTACAGCCTTTTTTACAATTTCTGCTTTTTTCTCATTCCAAGCCATGAGCACAATCTCTTTCGCCTTGAAGATTGTTCCAACTCCCATCGTTATCGCTTTAGTAGGCACATTTTCTTTACCTCCGAAATCACGGGAAGCGTCGCGGCGTGTCAGATCATCTAATACAACCAGACGGGTACCTGAGTTTGGTGCTGACCCCGGTTCGTTAAATCCGATATGCCCTGTCCGGCCAATACCGAGAAGCTGAATGTCAATGCCTCCTAAATTGGATATTTTCTGCTCATATGCTTCACAATAGGCGTGTATAGCATCCTCTGGCAATGTACCATCGGGGATATTGATACTCTCTTTAGGAACATCAATATGGTCGAACAGATTTTTGTTCATGAAGGCCACATAACTTTGGGGAGCATCAGGTTTCATGGGATAATACTCGTCCAAATTGAATGTGACAACATTCTTAAAGCTTAACCCCTCTTCTTTGTGAAGACGGACTAATTCTTTATACACTTTAACAGGCGTAGCGCCGGTAGCCAGACCTAGTACTGCCGTCTCGCCTTTTGCCTGCTTTTCTTTGATGATGGTAGCTATACGATTAGCAACATCCATAGAGGCTTCATTTTGATTAGCGTACACTTTTACCGGTACACGCTCAAAACGAGTCTCCTCCAATAAGTTTAATCTTGCCATTGAATAAGGAATAATTTATATTGTTTACAACCTGAATAACAAATTTAAAAATAAAACCGGTCTAAGTCGAAAAAAGTAGGCAAAATCATGCAAAAAAAAGCATAAATAAGGACGCAATCGGTTGTTCGTACACGACTTATCCAAAAAAAGTATATTAGCATAGACTTCCATTTTCCGAATTTGAACATTTATTTTCCGATTACGTCATAATGTTATTTAGAATTATTCTATATTTGCACCGCATTATTATTTAGACCAGTTCTAAAATGAAGTTAGAAGGATTCATACCATATATATTAATTTGCTTATTAACCTTATTATCAATAACAGCTTTTGGGCAGCTGAGCACGGTGACGGGAAAAATCCATCTGGCATCCGGCGAATCCGTTAGCCATGCTACGATACGGGTGAAAGGTACGGATATCAGCAGTATGTCCGATAAAGAAGGACGTTATTCTTTAAACAATGTGCCTTACGGTAATCGGGAAATACAAGTAACAGCTATCGAAATTCAGCCGAAAACGGTTCGGCTAAAAGTAGATAAACCAATACACAATTTTTTGATTGCGGTATCGGCGACAGGCGATATAGCGCTAGAAGGTGTGGAGGTGAGCCGTATGACGGAAAAAAGGGAAATGGAAACGAGTGGTTTTGCTGTGGCAGTTATCGAAACCAAGGAAGCTTCTCTTAGAAATCTCACGACAAATGAGTTGTTAGATCGTGCCGTCGGTGTGCGTGTTCGGCAAAATGGTGGAGTGGGTGCTCCTATAGAATATAACTTAAATGGGATGTCGGGAAGTGCTGTGGGGATATTCCTTGACGGTATAGAGGTGTCTACATATGGTTCTTCTTTTAATCTCAATAATATTCCTCCCGCTATGATTGAACGGATTGAAGTGTATAAAGGTGTATTGCCCTCACATCTCAGTGGTGATTATGTTGGTGGAGCTATTAACGTAGTGATGAAAAAAGATGCCTCAGCCAACAATATCACAGCTGCATTGTCTTACGGATCATTCAATACGGCACAAGGTGACTTGAGCGCTTTGTATCGAAATCAGAAAAATGGCTTTACGACGAGGATGTCAGGCTTCTATACATATACTGACAACAGTTATAAGATGCGCGGCAAATTCTCGAAATATACACAACCGGGGGGAAGGGTTATGCGCTATTATGAAGGCAAGCGCTTTAATGACTCTTATCGGGCAGCAGGGGGGCGTTTTGAGTTTGGGTTTACTGATGTTGATTGGGCCGACCAATTCTTTTTGGGGTATAATGTTTCTGATACATATAACGAGATTCCGCATGGTACAACCATGGCGAGACCCTATGTGGGACGTCACGCAGAATATCAGGCAAATGCATTCAGCCTCAATTATAATAAAAGAAACCTGTTCGTAGAGGGTTTAGCGCTGAATTTGGACGCTGTACATAGTAGAAGGACCACGTATCTGGAAGATACTGTAAGCATGCGGTACAATTGGGACGGCAACCCCTTGTTGTTAGCCCCAAATCAAGATGGTGAGCTTCTTCCGGAAGGACATTTATCTGGTAAAGGACAACAAGGTGACGCTGTAATATCAGATATTCAACGGCAAATAACCAATATCCGCTCTAACTTAGCATACACCATAATCTCAGGACATCGCGTAGCGGTCAATTACAAATATGAACTAACTGACCGAAACGACAAAGACCTATTAAATCCTGCCAAAGATCGTTGGGTTACAAGGAATCAAGTTTCGAAAGGAATTGTATCTATGAATTACGAAGCACAGACCTTTGATGGCAAATTGCGAACAAATATCTTGGGTAAATATACGGAGAGCCGAAATAGACAAACGAAACCTGTTGATGAAGTGAATGGTATTATTAACCATGAGAAAAAAACGACAAGGGAGGGTAACTTTGGTTACGGTGCGACGGTTTCCTACAACGCTATACCCAATTTGTTCGTCATAGGTTCCGCCGAAAACTCCTACGTAGCTCCTACAGAGTCGCAGATTTTTGGTGATCCGGAAAATAATTTGATGCCGAACATGCAGATTACATCCGAACAGAACATCAATTATAACTTAGGGTTGCGTTACGGTACGATCGAGTTTGGTAAGCATAAACTGTCTGTTTATGGTAATGTTTTTTGGCGAAATGGTTACGACAAGATCACCCTTAGAACGGTTGTCGATGGCATTATCGAAGGTCGTGAGCAAGACCATGAGGATATCCAAGTAACTCAATATGTCAATCTGTCTAAAACACAATCACGCGGCTTCGAGAGTGAGATCATCTATATCTATGATAATAAATTGAATATGCTTTTTAACCTGTCCAAATTCAATTCACTCTTTAAGCAAGAGCTTGATGAGAGTGGCAAACCTAACGATTTTTACAATAGGCAAATTCCTAATGAACCCTTTTTTACGATGAATGGAAGCGTACAATACCGTATGAATAATATTATCCAAAAGCAAGCTGCATTGAATGTTTATTACAATATGGGTTACGTGGCTCCTTTCAATACAGTTTGGCCCGAGTCGGAATGGTTTGTCACACCGACACAGTTTCACCATGACATTGGTGCGAGTTATCGTTTCCCAAGTGGGAAAATGGTGGTGAGTTTAGATCTAAAGAACATATTGGATGCCGAGGTTTATGATAATTTTGGCGTAATAAAACCCGGACGAGGAGCTTATGTTAAACTGAATTACACTATAAATAATTTTAATAAATTCTAGCAAATATGAAAACAAATGTACTGAAAGTCGCATTGTTTGGATCTGCCCTAGTTATGGGAACGATGATAGGTTGTGATAAAAATGATCCCGATCCAAATACTGGGGGGCCATCTGGCCCTGATATCTGGGATCGACAGTGGATTACCTTATTAGCTTCTTATCCTGATGATGAAGGAGAAGCAGGGAACGGAGGAACGATGGTGTATGCTGTTACACCAGAAGAAGCAAAAGATCCTAATAAGGTCATCAATATTTATACCAATGGTACAGAGCTGAGATCTCAGCGTACAGCTCGTGCACAGGCGTCTAAAAATGGAAACTTTATCTATAACATCCAGTACACTGGAGAATCTGGTGGTACTTTTAACAAATACCGTGTGTCGGAAGGGTCTGTGTTTACCGATACACGTGAGGAGATCAATACAGAGCCTATTCTAGGATCTGCTCCACGTTGGGTGGTAGCAGCAGAGGGAATTGGAGTAGGGGTGTTTGGCTCCTCAGAAATACTGTACACTGGCGAGGGAGTGAATGCTGTTTTCCAATCCACTAAAAGCACCGTAAAAATAGCAACCTTGAATCTAGATGATCCGGAGATCACAAGGCAGACAGAGTTTGAGTTTCCTTTCTCACAAGAGCAAAAGGATGCTGGCTATGCTGTGGGGCGTATTGATGTACCTATTCTGAACGAAGCTAAGAATAAAATCTTCATCGGTTGTAATGTGTCCAGAACGGATGCAACTAAAAAACCTACGCTTAACACAAATGGTGGTTTAGTCTGGGCAAGTGCGACAAGAGAAATTGGTACCGTGACTTTAGTTGTTGATTATCCATCTCTGCAAAATCCTAAAATCATCACGTCTACACGTTCTACCGCAAATAACCATGCTTATCGTACAATGTCACAATATGTGGGTGAAGATGGGCATATCTATCAAGCTGCTACGGATAGAAGTGGCTATGAAATCTTACGTATCAGCAAAAATACCAACGACTATGATGCTTCATTTTACTTCAATCTTCGTACAGCGTTAGGGGACAATTCTGCTCGTATACAAGCTTGGAGATATATCGAGAATGGCAAGGGCATCGTATTGTATAGTAAGAATTCTAATAGCGGAGGTGGTTATATTGCCTTGATCGACTTGAATGCTGGCACGGCAACACCTATCGCCAATGATTATGAAACAGCATTAAATGTCTCTCAGTGGCAAGGTTTAATAGCGGTAGATGATTATGCTTATGTGCCATTGACTCCTGTGGGTGAAGAAGGTCGATTGTATATTATCAACTGGAAAACGGGAGAAGTAATCAAAGGAGCTAAATTGGCTGGTCAAACAGGTTCTAGCTATATTGGGTCATACTAGACAAACTGATAACACCCTGTATGTCGAAATCAGGTAAGGTGGGACACACCTTACCTGATTTTATGTTTAAGAACAGGAATTTAATATAAATACTTCGTTTTTATGCGGACAGTTTTTTAAATTCGCATCAATTTAGAATCAATATAAATAAATTTATACGTCATGAACAGACTTTTTCTTTCTATATTTTTACTTGCATCCGTATATGCTACGGCACAGCAACGTGAAACCAATACCTTGATGGATGCTGATTTTTGGAAATCAAAACCTACTATAGAACAGGTAAAAGCAGAAATTGCCAAGGGGAATAGTCCATCACAGCCCAATGCGGCTTCCTGGGATCCAACTGCAAGGGCCATCCTTAACAATGCGCCTTTAGAGACCATCAAATTCATGGTGGAACAAGAAGGCAACGGTGTCACCAAAAAGACACATCACAGTGCTTCCTATTTGCATTGGGCAGCAGGAAGAGGAAATGCTGATTTAGTTGCTTACTTAATCGAAAAAGGTTCCGATATACATCTAAACGACAGCCACGGCCGTTCCGTTATCGAGAATGCGGCTATGAGCAGCAGTGATAACTTCGCTGTTTTGGATGCACTTTTCGAAGCTGGCGTAGATCCAAAGCAGAAATTTGAAGATGGTGCGACATTGTTATTACTAGGTGTTTCCACAGATAATGATCTTTCCAAGTCAGACTATTTTGTATCTAAAGGCTTATCCTACAGCGATACGGATGAATATGGAAGTACGGCGGTTGATTATGCGGCAAAATTAGGAAACAAGGCGTTAATGGAAAAATTAATTGCGAAGGGTATAAAACCAACAAACCGCGCACTTTTCTTTGCAACACAAGGCTCCAGAATGTCCCAAAATGGCATCGAAACATACCAATATTTAGTCGAAGAACTAAAATTGGATCCCAAAGCGATTAACCCGAAAGATGGTTCTACGATCCTGCACACGTTGGTGCGTCGTCCAAATACGGAAATTATCGACTATTTCTTGGCAAAAGGCATTGATGTCAACCAAAAAGATCATGAAGGCAATACTGTTTTAATAAACGCAGCAGGTGGCAGAGATGCCGCATTAGTTACAACATTAATCGCGAAAACGGCGGACATCAACGCGGTAAACGTAAGAGGTGAGTCGGCATTAACTAAAGCTGTCGCCAATGGTTCGGCGGAAATTGTTACCCAATTATTAAAAAATGGTGCAGATATCAACGTAACAGACCGGGATGGCCATAATCTGGCTTATCATTGGTTTAATTCATTCAGAGAAGGCGGACCGGGTGGGCCACAGGGTCAACCACAAACAGATGACTTTGCCGAAAAATTGACCATCTTAAAAAATAACGGACTTGATATAACTGCTCCTCAAGGAAACGGAAGCTCTTTATTCCACTTGGCGGTTGCTAAAGAAAATGATACACTCATTAAAAAAGCAGCTGAATTAGGTGCTGATATCAATGCGCAAGATAAAGAAGGTACTACGGCATTGCACAAAGCGGCATTGATCGCCAAAGATGACCAAATCTTAAAAACATTAGTAGCATTAGGCGCCAAAAAAGACTTGAAGACAGAATTTGACGAGACTGCTTATGATTTAGCTCAAGAAAATGACTTCTTGAAAAGCAGTAATGTCGCTATTGATTTCTTAAAACAGTAACATGAAAACAAAACTCTTATTATTTGCCCTACTAATGGGTTTATTTTCGACAAATTCTTTCGCTCAAACAAGCAAATACAAATGCATGATCCAAATGGTGAATTACCAAGGAGAAAAAGCTTATGTCATTATCTCATTGATCAACCCCAAAGGCGAATATGAAAAGACCCTTTCTGTACTTGGCCCGGACAAACAATGGTTCAATACGTTAAAGGAATGGTACAAATTTCAAACGAAGACCAAAGAGAAAATCAGTGCGGTGACCGGTGCTTCGGTGGGTGGTGGCGACCGTGCCGTGCGTACCATCGAAATAGACAATACGAAACTGAACAAAGGGTATAAATTGCGTTTTGAGTCTGCTGTAGAGGAACAGAAATACCATGTAAAAGACGTAGAGCTCGCGGTAACCCCAGAGGGTCTGCTAGAACGAACAGAGGGTGCCGGATATATTCGTTTCGTGAAACTAAGCAAAGTTCAGTAGACAGGAATGACGGTATCCATTTGGCGGTATGCTCACTTGGCTTTGGCCATTATTTCCTCCTTGTTTTTGTTAATACTTTCGGTAACCGGAGTTATTTTAGCAATCGGTGCAGTGGAGGAAAAAACACAAGCATATAAAGCCAATGATTTTGACAAGATAAACCTCGCACAGGCCATTCCGGCACTATGGGAGGTTTATTCTGAAATAACCGAACTGACAGTAGATCACAATCAGTTTGTAATGATCGAAGCCTTCGATGAAGAGGGCAATTCGATGAAAGCCTATATCGATCCGAGAACCGGAACTGCTTTGGGAGAAGTAAAGCCACAAAGCGACTTTATTCAATGGAATATTGCGTTGCACCGTTCCCTGTTTTTAAAAGAAACCGGACGTATTATCGTCGGGGTTGTTTCCTTTTTGCTTCTTTTGATTACCATTTCGGGGGTTATACTGATTGCCAAACGCCAACAGGGGTTACGAAATTTCTTTGCTAAGATCAATAAAGATTTTTTCTCTCAATATTTTCATGTGGTGAGTGGGCGGATTTTTCTAATTCCCGTACTGCTATTGGCTCTTACAGGTACACATCTTTTTTTGGTTAGGATTGGTTTGATTAGTGGTGAAAACCAAACAGTTGACCACGTATTGGGTGACGATGAAAATCTGGAACAAAAAGATTTAGCTGATTTCCCTATTTTTCAGGAAACACTTCTTGCTAACGTGGAAAAAATCGAATTTCCGTTTATGCCCGATGACCCCGAAGAGTTTTATGTGCTGAAACTGAAAGATCGGGAGTTGTCAATAAATCAGGTTACAGGAGAAATTGTGGAAGAAACCCGTTACCCGTATAGCCTAATATTGGAAAAACTCAGTCTCGATCTGCATACTGGACGAACAAATGCCATTTGGGCCATTATTCTGGGTTTTGCTTCGCTGAATATTCTATTTTTCATTTATACCGGTTTTGTTATTACGTTCCGGAGAAAAGGGACGAAAATAAAAAACAAGTTCGATGCATCCAATGCAGAATACGTGATTTTGGTAGGAACAGAAAATGGCAGTACATTATCTTTTGCAAACAAAATTCACGAGCAATTGCTGGCTCTCGGATATAAATCGTTCCTGACCGAGATGAACCGCTTTACGATTTTTCCTAAAGCAACTCATGCCTTGGTTTTTAGCTCTACGTATGGCTTGGGGACAGCGCCGGCCAACGCAGCACACTTTGATAAACTGATCTCAAAGTTTCCACAAAATCAACCTATGCAATATTCTGTAATCGGATTTGGATCAAAGGCATATCCCGATTTTTGTGCATACGCAAGACAGATTGATGAACTATTAGCACAAAAAGATTGGGCAACACGACAGCTCGATTTGCATACGGTAAATGATCGTTCAGTAGAAGAGTTTATCTCGTGGGTTAAGATTTGGAATGAAAAAAATGCATGTGAGTTGGGCATCACACCTGCATTGTACGCAACCAAAATAACAGGGCTGAAAAAGTTCAAGGTATTGGAAAGAACGGAAGTTACCGAAGATAATTCTACTTTTAAAATTATACTTCAACCACAAGGTAAACAATCTTTCCGATCGGGAGATTTGTTGGCTATTTATCCCGCCAACGATGGTCGGGAGCGGCTATATTCTATCGGTAAAAAAGATGGAAATATCCAACTTATGGTGAAGTTGTACCCCAACGGATTGGGATCTGAATTTTTGTATCAGTTAACTCAAAACGGAAGCATTTCTGGTCGGATCGTTATCAATAAAGGATTTCATTTTCCCACAAAAGCCCCGGCTGTCGCTATGATTGCGAATGGAACGGGCATAGCACCTTTTCTCGGCATGATCGAAGAAAACAAAAGGAAGATACCTGTCCGACTTTATGCTGGCTTTCGATATAATAACGTACTCTCCAAACAATATCGTCAATTTGCCGATGGGGCTATAACGTCGGGAAAACTAACAGATTTCCAAATTGCTTTTTCGCGGGAAGAAAATCGACGATATGTAATGGATCTAATTCGAAATGATGCACCGTTTTTTTCCAAATTACTGAAGAATAAAGGTATCATTATGATATGCGGTTCATTGGCGATGCAGAAGGATGTGGAGAAAATGCTTTCCGAAATATGCTCAACCAAAGACCTAAGCAACTATAAGGGACAGATCTTAACCGATTGTTATTGAGGATGAAACATGTGTTGATAGTTTTCTGTTTGATCATGGTGAATGTGCCGAACAGCTTCTCCCAACAGATATTTAAGAAACAAACTACGCTGATGGGTTCGGTTTTTGGGTTTGTTTTGGTGGAAAACGACTCCGTTCAGGCTCAACAATATTTTCAGTTAATAACAGATGAAATAGAGCGCATTGAAAATCTCATCTCTGAGTGGAAACCAAATACGCAAATTTCACAAGTAAACAAAAACGCAGGTATCCGACCAATAAAGGTTGATCGTGAAGTTTTTGAATTAACACAGCGTGCCGTTCATTACTCCCAACTTACGGAGGGCGCTTTTGATATCAGTATCGCCGCTCTGGATAAGGTTTGGCTTTTTGACGGAAGTATGGAACAATTGCCCTCCGAGGATGTTATCCGCAGCTCTGTGCAACATGTGGGTTACCAACACATTATTTTGGATAGTATAAACTCAACTATTTTTCTAGAAAAGAAAGGAATGAAAATTGGCTTTGGTTCTATCGGAAAAGGCTATGCAGCGGACAAAGGTCGGGAATTGTTGCAATCTTTAGGTGTTGTAGGCGGTATAGTCAATGCTTCCGGGGATCTTTCGACTTGGGGCACACAACCTGATAAAAAGCCATGGAAAATAGGTGTAAGCAACCCCTTCAAAGCCCACAAAATGATAAAAGTGTTGAAGTTAAGACACGGTGCCGTGGCGACATCGGGAAGCAATGAAAAATTTACAGAAATAGACGGCAAGCGCTATTCTCATATTATAGATCCAAAGACAGGTTGGCCATCAACGGGACTGACAAGCGTTACGGTATCTGGTTCATCAGCAGAGTTTGCCAATTTTTTAAGCACATCTATTATGGTTTTAGGCCATAAGTATGGCAAAAAACTAATTGAAAAATTTCCCGATTATAACGCTATTATGGTGAAAGACAGATAGAGTAGATAAGAAGCTATTGTATGTTTCTCATAGGTTAAATACTATTTTATTATTACCTTCGTAGGGAACTATGGAAAGGTAATATTAACCGGAAATATACATGTTGGGAAATCGATGGTATAAACATTTTTTGTTTCGTCTGTTGTTATTCATTGTCGTCGTCGCTATAGCGGCGCAGTTTTTCTATGGCCATCCTATACAGGAAGAAAATAATCGCACAGTTCCCGTCGCCATTGCTGACCAAATTAATCTGGCAAAATATTATGCGCGCGAACAATCTGTAAGAAATCAAAAAAGCGACGATCTTTTTAACCAAGCGATAGAAGCTTCAAAAGCATTGCGAGATCCTGGAGTGTTGGTGTTTGCTCTTACTCAACGAGGACATTATTATTATCGAATGCGTAAGATTTCACTGGCAATGCCAGATATGGTAGAGGCTGTATACCTATTGGAGCGACATTCCGATATACAGCCACCTTTCGAACAGAAAGTATATAAGCAAGTTGGCTTCTTCTTGGGAACAATAGGCGATTTTGAGAAGGCGAATAAATTTTTGCACCGTTCCCTGACATTAACTGAATCTACCGAAATGCACGAACAAGCCAGTCTGTTGGACAATATTGGGTTTTATACGCTGCAGCTAAAAGATACATCCGATGCTTCACGTTATTTTGAACAGGCGCTACTATTGGCTGAACAAAGCAAGGACTCTATCCGATACGCGAAGATATTGGGCAATCAAGCACTTATTGCGTGGGGCAACGGTGAAAAGCAAAAAGCGGTGGAATATTTGCGAAGGGATATAGCGATGTCTGATGCCGGGGGCGATAGCCTGAACACACTTTATGCGACGAATATATTAGGTAAGTTTCTCCTCGAAGACGGACAAGTTGAAGAAGCTAAGTATTATTTGAGACGGATCCAACCGTTCGCCGAAAAGCATAGAAACTTGATTGTGCATCGACATACACTACATCAGCTTCTTTTGAAGATTGCCTTAGCCGAAGATAATGAAGAAGCTGAATTTAACCAACGGAGGTTACTTTATAACATGCAAGACAGTCTAAATCTTTTCGACGGTGAGAATGTAACCAAACAAACTCGATGGCAAACCGAAAGGGAAATTATAGCAGAACGCTTAGCACAGTCCAATTACGAATATGCAATGGAAAAGCAAAAAAGCAATTTCCTGACGGGACTGGCAGTTAGCATTGTTTTATTGTTAGGAGGTTTTTATTTGGTAACGTACGTTCGAAACCAAAAAGAGAAAAGTTTGTTTCGACAACAGATGAGACGGATGGAAATAGCATCGTCTACCACATCGTTGATAAGTGATAATATTATGCAGCAAGCAGGCCGTGATAAGTTACAGCAACTATTAGCCTCCAATTTAATCACCGATGAAAGTTGGAGAACGTTTAAACGCACCTTCTCCGGTGTATATCCTGACTCTTATCAAGAATTAATATCCAAATTTCCGGAATTGTCGGAAAGTAACCTTCGGATAGCGATCTTGCAAAAACTAGATTTGAGCAACGATGAGATCAGTGATTTGTTGGGCGTTACGCAAGGAGCTATTAAGAAATCTAAACAGCGATTACGCAAAAAAATGGGAGAGGAGCGATATGCTCTTTTCCAAAATGTAATAAATAAACGCCTATTTTGAACATACCTTATCGGCGTCTTCTATCTTCTCCCCCAACGAAGATACTGCCAAATATCATTTCGATGATAGCTACTACGATAGCAAACAGAGCAGCTGTCCAGAAACCTTCTACATCAAATTTATCTCCCATAAGTTTGTCACTTAATAGGATCATCAATATGGTAATGATAAAAGAAACAAGGCCAAACGTAAGCCAATTTAACGGGAAAGTGAACAGTCTTAAAATACCGCCTACAATGGCATTTACCAATCCAATAACCAAACCAGTTACAATTGCCCACCAAAAACCGGCTACATGTGCCCCGGGGACGATATAGGCCGCGATAGCAATCACTGCGCCTGTAATAAATAAGTTGATAATAAACCTCATAATAAGTTGTGTGCTAATGTAATTTATACTTTTAACCTAATCAAAAAAAGTGCCAAAGGGTGGAATTTTCTTAATAGCACTTATTCGTTTAGCGCTCATAAAAGATTAATATTGTAAATGGAGAATTAATTTCTTAAATTAAATAGATGAGCAAAAAGTTGAATAATTGTGATCATTCTTGCTTTATGTGCCGCCATGCCGGGCGAGATTGGTGGGAAAATATCGATATCCGGCGACAGATTATCAAGGCAAAAAAGGGGCAGCAAATCATTGATGAAGGAGAGGAAGCTAAAGGAGTCTATTTTGTGCAAGAAGGATTGGTCAAAGTACATAAAAGACATGGAGATAAAGAAAGTATTGTACGTTTTGCTAACAAAGGCGATATTATAGGACATCGTGGTATGCCGGGAGATAAACCTACTTTTCCGATATCGGCCACTTGTCTAGAAAATTGCGTACTGTGTTTTGTTCCCTTCGATTTTTTTAAAAAATTATTGAGAACGAATCCGGCGCTAACGTACGCCATGTTGATGTTTTATGCGGATGAATTACAGGTTTCTGAGCGAAAAGCGACTAATCAGGTTCATTTGTCGGTTAAGGGAAGGCTTGCATGGAGTTTTTTTCAGTTGGAGGAGAAAATGGGGATTGATGAGGAAGGGTATATCAAATTGATTTTATCCAGAACAGATCTGGCGGCGTATGTGGGGTCGACCTACGAAAGTGTATACCGTATGATGACCGAGTTGGTGACGGAGGGCGTTATAGAGTCGGTTGATAAGCGTGTCAAAATAAAGGATAGGGCAAAACTTCTTAGTCATAGTAAATCGTAGTAGCAATTTCCTCTCGGACATTAATCTCGACTATAAACGATATCGACATATCTGACCTCCCGTACCCAACGTGAATGTAATCTGTCGTTTGGAGCAATGATCCGCAAGGGACCAACCGCCTTATTCAAGAGATTCCCATCCTGTCCGATAGCGAGCAAAACCGCAGCTTCATCCGTTTTCGGATCAAGCTCAGGTAGTGTGAACAAAACTTTATAACCATCGCCGGCTGTCACGACAACCAGCTTTTGCAATTCCTCTCCCTTGAGCTGATCTCTGGTGGGTACACCTGCCAATGCCAAAACATCCACCAAACGAACGACATCATATAACACCATATCACCTTGTTGGCGCGTGGCCGCATAACGCTGCATAGGTAAACGATTCAACTCCGCCATCGTCAATGCACATTTTTGGGTTACATCGCCACCGATTTCCAAAAGTACTTGGGCATGGATTCTCCCCATGATCAATATAGTTAAAACGGGCGTTAAAGCGTATAATAATATAGTTTTCGTATCAGATTATGATTATTTAGTTGAAAGGATTTGAAAATGAGGGAACTGTTTGACCCACAGTAAATTTACAAGTGCCATCGCATTGCGGGTTGTCAAACGGCCATCGTGACCTGTACTATATCGACGGTTATCAGCAAAGGCGTACTGTTGTTTATGGCAGCATACGCAAGACACGGTATTACGGGCGGAAAGCCGCGTTTCGTAGAATAGCATCCTACCAAGCTTCACGCCCTCCTCTTCGCCAGATCGAATGTTGTAAAACGTCCCATATCAACATATCCATCATAGGGTACATAGACCGGAACGCCATCAATGAATACGGGGGTCTGCCGTAAATTGAAACCCCTTAGATATACGACAGACTCATTTCTCGCACCGATATTTGCTAAATGAATACCCGGAAGCATATTCAATGCTTCACCTACGGTAGTGCGGTTATAGTTAGCCATATCATCCGCATAGACAGCGGATAAGCTATCGGCGGGATTAGCCGCCGTCACCACCACTTCGCCAAGCTCGAAAGAACGGACAGATTTTTCAGGTTGGTTTGCTGTCTGTGCCGGGAGGACATATGGTAGACAGAGTAACAGGATGGAAAGTGTTTTTTTCATAATTTTTTCAATGTAACTCACTCTTTTGCCATTTACGAATATGCGCTGGCGTATTGTAGTTCCGGAAATCTTTCCTGTTTCCGGCTGTGGGGAGTTTTACCGCACAAAGGTTTTTTATCGCACGTCTTACCGAAAAGTTTGTTAGGCGGGCATTTTTATATTCAATAGATAATTTCTGTAGACCGGAAGCAGTATAAATGGCACACAGGGGTTCGACCTGTTCCTCTTTTTCAAACAGATATACATCTGCTTGCACGATCTGCCGGCGAATGTCCATTAGCCGCTGTAATAATGGCGTTTCTACATCAATCATATCGCAAGGCAGCACAAGGATGTCTGCTTCGGGAAATAACTGATGGGTGCTTAACAAACCTGCCAAAGGGCCCTCTACGTCGACTTGATCGATGACCAAGCTTTCGGAAGGAAAAATCTGACCGTAGGCTTCTTGCTGGAGCGGATTAATGGAAAGATATGTTTTCAGCCCCAGACTTTCCAACCTATCGGCCATATGTATGGCCCAAGGACGACCATCCTTGCGTAATTGTCCTTTGTCGGTTCCCATACGGCTGCTTTTACCGCCGCATAGGACCAGCCCTAACAAGATATGTGCTGTATTTTCCATTGATAAAACTATAGTTCCATATTGCCTGTTGACTTCTGCTGGCAGGCGCAGTGTCCTCCCCAAGCTCGTTCACCATCCACAAAATGCTCACATTTCCATAAGGGTACCTGGTGTTTGATACGATCGATGATATATTGATTGGCTGCATAGGCTTCCGCGCGATGGGCAGCCGCTGTAATGACCACCACTGCTGTTTCCATAACCGAAACCTTGCCTAACCGATGGACGGCGATGGCAACCTGTAGCTCCCAGCGTTGTTTTGCTTCATCCAGTAATGCGGCAATCATCTTGTTGGCCATCTGCTCGGCGGCCTCGTAAGAAAGATGCGAAACTTCTTTTCCCTGGTGGTTATTCCGCACTTCTCCACTAAACAATACAACGCCCCCTGCTGCTGGATGATGCGCCTGCTCCCAAAGTGCCATTACATCGATTTTTTCAGTGCTTAGATGTATCATCGTTAACCTCCGCTACTGGGTGGAATGACTAAGACAAGATCGCCCTGACGAAGCGGGTAATCCTCATGGACAAACGTATCATCTACGGCAAACCGACATTGCTCTAGTAATGTTTTGGCAAACGATTGCTGATCAATCAGGTAGCGTCGTAAAGAATTGATGTCTTCTGGAGTCTCTCGGACCTCCATAACGGGCGGGAAGTAATCCTTCAATCCCGCAAAAAATTCCACAGTAATCATATTTATCCTCCAATTGTTAACATACTCATTTCACTTCCGGAAAACCGCATTTGTTTTTGCCTCAATGCGGCGTGTAAGCCCGCCTCCAATCCTTGCTGACTATTAACCTCCCGAAGCGGTATAGGCGTGTTGCTACTTAAACAGCCATAAATATTCCCCTGGCAGTCTAGTCGCAGGCGGTTGCAGTCTGCACAAAAAGGCTGGCTCTCATTGGCAATGATTCCGAAGCTATGCCCGCAGGACGTACGCCAATATGTAGCGGTGTCTCCGTATTTCTTTACCTGCTCGTGGATTTCATAGACGCTACTTATTCTGTCCAGTATGGCTTGCCGGGAGAAGAACTTACTGTCGGTATCGCCAAATAGGTGACCCATGCCCATCAATTCCAAAAAGCGTATTTTAATGCCGTGCCGGAACGCAAAATCCAGTAAAGGCAAAATCTCCTGATCGTTTTCACCGGCCATAATCACGGTGTTAATTTTCACCTCCAATCCTATTTCCTGGGCGGCTATTATGCCTTCGACTACGTGCTTTAGCCCCGTCCGCTTGGTTACCCTATAGAAGGAACTTTCGGATAATGCATCCAGCGAGACATTGATGGACCGAAGACCAGCTTGTTGGAGAGCAACCACTTTTTTCGCGAGCAAAAAGCCGTTTGTCGTCATGCGGATATCTTGGATGCCCAATTGTCGGATGCCCTTTGTTAACTTGGTAAGGTCGGGATATAGCAGTGGCTCACCCCCTGTTAAACGGATCGTCTGTAGATGCAGCAGATGGTGCAAACGACCTATGAGATCGATGAGTTCATCGCTGGACAATACCGCAGATTTCGGTGTTGTTGTGGTGAGCCCATCTTCACATACACAATAAGTGCACGCAAAGTTGCATCTATCTAATAGGCTTACGCGTAGGACGCTGAATGATCTTCCGATAGGGTCTGTCAAGGTGTGCATTACATAAAAAATAATAGTTTACAACAAGCGATCAGGAGCACTACACTCAGCAAGGTGCGTACCGTTGCCATCTGGAAACGTGCACTTCCAAAATACGCCCCGGTAAATCCTCCGACAGCTGCCGCAGAAAACCATAGGGCAAATGATGGATCAATGTATATCGGTGTGGTGTTGCCGAGCAAGCCACTGAAAGAATTTAATGTTATAAAAATGGCAGAAGTAGCCGCAGCCTCTTTGGCATTGGTCCAACCCAACAAGATAAGTAGCGGGCTTAGAAAGATACCGCCGCCGATATTGAGCATACCCGACAAAAGGCCGATAATGGCGCCTATGAGTAATGCCAATGGTATATTTACCGTTTTACGCTTTTGGTGCTCCTTGGGGGTTATACCGAGTAGCCGGATGGTAGGCAATATGAGGGCAAGACCGAGTAGCACAAAATAGACTTTCCCTTCAAGCGCATACCGGGCACCTAGAAATGCTGTTGGAATAGAGGTGATCAAAAATGGCCAACAGGTAGACCACCTGAAGTGCCCGGCACGGCGAAATTGGAAGAACCCTGTGCCGGCAACAAGCATATTGAGCATTAATATAAGCGGTTTGTATTGTGCTACCGGAATGGAAAAAATAGAAAAGACAGCAATGTAACCGCTGGCACCTCCGTGTCCAACAGAGGCATACAAGAAACCAACAACGAATAGGACGAATGCGATATAATAGAGTTCCATGTCAATGCTTTAAAGGGATGGTGTTGATTTGATCAAATGCTATAAATTCTTTCTTGGGAGAGCCACATAGACCACAGGTATAATCTGCAGGTAGATCGTCGAAGGCAATGCCTGGTTCTATTGCCGCTAATACATCCCCATAAGCGGGATCGTAAATACTGAGGCAATGTGGACAACGGAATAAGGATTGCTGCGGGGCGCTATGCGAAAACTCCGGTAAATCGGAGGGATGATGTTCAGACACCGGAAGGCTGTTTTGTAATGTAGCATCGTAAAAGCAATCACAAAGTGTTTTTAGGGTCGCGGGTAACGATTTCTCGGTGACACGTTGTTTATAGAGAACGAGGTTATAGGAGTTGGCCTTGAAATCTTGCGTGTGGAAAACATCGAAGCAGGGTTCACGGTTCCCATCGTTGATCTGTTTGATGATAATCGAACCCCAAATGCCGCTGTTTGATCCAATCTTGATGCCAAAGCATAGCCGATAAGTTCGAATATTCCAACGATCGAAATATCGGGCGATGGAACGCTTCAATTTCAATGCCGGTTCACACCAGTCTTCGATTTGCCAGTTTAGCTCGTTGGAAGCGTGGCGCAAATTAATACGATGTCTGTCGAGAATGATATCCCATCCTTTGCGATCTTGCTGCCGGATGTCTTTAATAATGAGTGACCGCCAGGGCGTCGTATAGATCTGGCCCACCCGAGACGTCTGGCAGACGTTGCAAACGTCCAGCAAAAAGGAAACGGTGTAACACTCGTCTGGCCGGTAAATGCCTAGCCAATATTTATCGTCATATTGGTTAAAGCCTTCATAATAGGGAAGACGGAAATCCGATTCCGTTAACGGTTCTTGGGCTTGTTGACAATGAAACGCACCCGACGCTTTAATTTTTAATTCCAGATCCGCACATAGCGTAGTAATGTCGTCTTCTGCTATATCTTCGTTATCCATTATGGCGCTTTCCAGTTCCTTGCTAATGGCGGCAATATCCATGGAATAAATGAGTGATGACCAGCTCCTTACTTGATTTGTTTTGGGCCATCGGATATATACATGCCAATAATTGCCCACGCCTGAGGATACAAAATTCAGGTTGCCGGTATAATAAGGTACAAACGACTGATTCGCATCGACGATGTTGATCTTTAGTTTTGGAGTATACTCAAAGGAGGCTAAAATATCCTTATAAATTCCTTCTCTCAACCAATGTGGCTGATTGTAAAGCCCGTCGGCCACATAAGAACTAACCATATTTGGATAATGGTTTTCATTCACTTCATACAGCAGTTCTTGATTGAAGAGCTGATATTCGATATCTTCCATTTGCGCCGGGGAGGCAGAGAAAAGCAGTTGTTGGCGTGCGCCGATTTTAACGGTTTTTACATCTGCCGCATGCGCCGCTTCCAGTATGGCCTTAAAATCACCCACCGATACATAGCCTCCGGGCAGATTGATTTTTACGTGTTGCCATTCCGGTAGTGTCTGCTTAGCCATTCATGACCTCCATTTCTTCTTTTTCGGCTAAAAAACTATCCAAAATTGCCATCACCTGTGGACGGCAAGAGCCGCAGCCTGTTCCGGCACCACTGGTTTCGCATAATGCTTTCAACGCTGTGCATCCGGATTGGATGAGCTTGTGCAAGTTCCCTTCACCTACCTGGCTGCAACTGCAAATCAACTTGCCAATAACCGGTTCTTTTGCGCTACCGCTACGTAATAGCTGCAGACGTTTTTCACTAAGTTCTGTCTTATTGGTGATCAGGTCTTTGAATTCTAGGAATTCATTCTTATCACCAATAAGCACAGCGCCTACTAAGCGATCCTGGTAAATAATACATTTTTTATAATAGCGCTTTGCCTTGTCAATAAATACAATCTCTTCATATTCCTCGTTCGGACAATCGACAATACCAATACTACAGAGATCGAAGCCCTGTATCTTAATGATGTTCATAAAGACAGAACCCTGATAAATACTGCCGATGTCACCGTTATGATAACGGGCCACCACAGCACTTTGCTGTTCGGCAGCAGCCGAAAAGCCGTACATGATCCCTTCAAATTCTGCAATTTCGCCGATGGCGTAGATAGCTGGATCACTTGTTTGTAATCTATTGTTTACCACCACCCCACGCTGACAATGTAATCCGGCGGCTTTTGCCAGCTCAATATTGGGCGTCGTACCGATAGCAACGATAACGGCATCGCATTTGATCTGTCTGCCACTCTTTAATTCCACCTTATTGACCTTGTTTCTGCCGTAATAGAGTTGTACCTCATCGTTGTAAAAGACATCACAGCCTTGGTCAATCATTTCTTCGTGGAGCAATTGGCTGCCGAGTACATCCAATTGCCGGTTCAAAAAGCGCGAAACACGCTGTACAACCGTTACCTGTACGTCCATTTCCCGCAAACTCGCCGCCATCTCCAAGCCCAGTAACCCGCCTCCGATAATGACGACAGAAGCGTCCTTACGGAGGAATTTACGGAGATTATCGGCATCCGAACGATGTCTGATGCTGAATATCCCCGGTAACGATGGAATATCTTTGGGCATCGCCGACCGACTGCCGGTGCCGAGGATCAAGGTGTCATAAGGTGTTTTTATTCCTCTTGAATCTTCCACGTATTTATGCGCACGATCGATGCGGGTCACCGTAACGCCTCTGATATGGTTAATGCCGTAGACATTTTTTTCTTCCTCATCCCGCATTTTGACGAGCTCCTCCCATTGTTGATCGCCGCTTACATAATGCGGTAGCATGACCCGGTTGTAAAAGGGCAGGTTTTCATTACTGATCACCGTTATCTCATCCCTTGTATTGATTTCTCGGAAAGCTTTGACAAAACCAAAAGCGCCGGCGCCGGCGCCGACGATCACAATGCGTTCAAACGGCTTCTTATAAGGAACTACCTGTACGGCGCAGAATTTAAAATCTGGCTCTTTTGAAATGGGATCCACCAAGGGGTTGGTGAGGTTATTTGCCCGATGTAAGTCGGTGTCGCCAAGCTTTCCCCAGTGCATGGGGAGAAAGACACAACCGGCCTTTATGCTGGTGCTGAGACTGGCCTTGACACGTACATGGCCTCGTCTTGAGGTGATTTCGACCAATTGCCCGTCGTTTATACCGAGACGTTCGGCATCATCGCGATGAATTTCGAGCTGAGATTCGCTGATATGCTGTTTCAGCTTACTGACTTTACCGGTCTTGGACATGGTATGCCATTGGTCACGGATGCGTCCGGTGGTCAGAATAAAAGGAAAGGCAGTGTCCGGTAATTCACTTTGGAGATCCGTGTCGGGGCTATGGATAATTGCTTTTCTGGACGGGGTATAGAAATCATGATCGGCAAATAAACGCGTTGTTCCTATTTTCCGTCGCTTATTATAGGGCCATTGAATGGTTTTATGTTTGTCAATCTGTACATAATCCAGCCCTTCGATATGCAGATTTGTTTTAGCGGTGAGTCGCGTGTGTTCTTTGTATATGGCTTCGGTGTTTGGGTAATCAAAACCTTTGAAACCCATTTTTTTGGCAAAGCGACAGATAATTTCGGCGTCAGGGAGTGCTTCGCCCGGAGGTTCGATGATTTTGTGCAAATGACTGATTCTGCGTTCGGAATTGGTCATTGTTCCTTCTTTTTCTGCCCAGGCGGCTGCGGGCAAAATAACGTCCGCATAGGCTAAGGTTTGAGGCTTGTTGCTGATTTCCTGTACTACCACAAATTTAGCTTTTTCCAAGGCCTGTTCTACTTTTCGTGTATCGGGTAGGCTTGTCAACGGATTAGTACACAATATCCAAACAGCTTTCAGCTTGCCGTCGGCTAGTGCCTCAAACATTTCGGTTGCTGTAAGGCCCGGTTTGTCGGATAGCGTAGTTCCTCCCCAAAAATCAGCCACTTCCTGTCGGTGTATTTCGTTTTTCAGATCACGGTGTGCAGGCAATAAATTAGCCAGACCACCGACTTCCCGGCCTCCCATAGCATTTGGTTGACCTGTTAATGAGAAAGGTCCGGAACCCGGCTTACCGATTTTTCCCGTGATCAAGTTGAGGTTAATGAGGGATAGATTTTTATCCACACCTTTCACACTTTGGTTAAGTCCCATCGTCCACATGGTCAATAGGGATTTGGATTCACCTATATAGGTTGCGGCTTGACGGATTTCATATTCGGGTATACAGCAAATATGTGCTGCCTCTGTTATGGTGCGCTCAAATACACGTGTTTTATAATCTTCAAATCCCTCTGTATGGTGTGCTATAAAATGGTAATCAATATCATCATTTTCAATCAAAAGCCGGCCAATAGCATAATTCAAAACGATATCTGTACCGGGTTGAATTTGTAGGTGCAGGTCAGCAATGGCTGCTGTATCTGTTTTTCGAGGATCGACCAAAATGATTTTAGTCTGTGGGTGGTTTGCTTTGTGGGCTTCTACCCGACGCCAAAGAATGGGGTGGCACCAAGCGGGGTTGGCGCCTTCCACTAAAAAGCAGTCGGAGAGTTCAATATCATCGTAGCAAATAGGCACGGAGTCCTCACCCAGGGCCATTTTATAGGCGGCAACGGCGCTGCTCATACATAGGCGTGAATTGGTGTCTATGTTGTTGCTGCCTATAAAGCCTTTTATAAGTTTATTGATGACATAATATTCTTCCGTGAGGCACTGGCCGGACGCGTAAAAAGCGACGGCGTCTGGACCGTACTTATCTATCATCGTGCGGAATACAGCTGCTGTACGGGTTAATGCGTCTTCCCAACTTACCCGTTGCATCGGCATGTTGCGGTGATATCGCATTTGCGGATAAAGCAGACGATCCGATTTATCGTTTACCGTGTATTGTAGATTCATGCCCTTGCTGCACAATTTCCCCCGGTTGACCGGATGCTCCTCATCGCCTGTTACCGTCACGGAATCGTGCTTATCCAGCCGAATTTTCACGCCGCATCCGACACCGCAATAACAACAGGTACTTGTTACTTCTTTTTCTTTCATGTCTGACAAAAGGCAAATCAATTGATGTTTATTGTTGAAAGTCGAGCTCTCCTGTCTCTATGCTGTTTTTGATGGCGGGCTTTGGCTGGAATCTAGTCACCGCAACGAGCAAACCGATGAACACGACCCCTACACCAATATATTGAAAGGCATCTGCATAGGTTAAGTTTTCGGACTTGAACAGAAAACCAACCAACATGGCGCCGATGTTTCCGCCGGCACCTACTATACCACTGACGACACCAATATTGTCTTTATTGATAAAAGGGACGATTCCGTATGTGCAGCCATTGGCCATTTTCAGAAACAATGCGAAAATCAGCATGGAAACAATAGCGAAGACCAAAGAGCCGGAAGCGGCAAACAAAGCAATACCAATGCCTTCCAAAACTAAAAGCAGCCCTAACAATGTTCCTTTTCCTTTTAGTCCGAATCGCCTGCCGACTTTATCACTCACGATACCTCCCAGTGCACGGGCGAAAATATTCATGCCACCGAATATGCCGGCCATAGCACCCGCTACAATGATACTGGTTCCAAAACGGTCTATAAAAAATATCGCAGCTACGTTATCTACGGTTATCTCAATACCGAAGCAGGCGGCATAAGCGAGTGTCAATACCCATACGCGATAGTCCTGCAATGCCTCCACAAGCGATCCCTTGCTTTTTTTCTGATAAGCGGGCACGTCTCTTTTCTGCAAATCGTTGAAATTCCCCGCTGGTGTATCTGTGGTGTATCGGTAGTATATAAAAGCCATGAGTAGCAAGATGATGCCAGGGACAACCATGGCGAGTCTCCATGAATCCGCTTCGCTAACAAAACCCATCGCGGCAAAACCCGCAGCAATTAATGGCATGACCAAATTGGTAACACC
The DNA here is from genome assembly GCF_014692525.1 of Sphingobacterium chuzhouense. Classification (GTDB taxonomy): domain Bacteria; phylum Bacteroidota; class Bacteroidia; order Sphingobacteriales; family Sphingobacteriaceae; genus Sphingobacterium; species Sphingobacterium chuzhouense. The sequence goes on along the minus strand of NZ_JACNYL010000001.1, from coordinate 1,065,846 downwards.
ACCGCCGAGATTTCCCCACCCACCGGTTACAGCGTTGGCGGTGCCGACAATATTGGGAGCAAACATCATAGATGTGTGAAATTGGGTGATGACAAAAGAAGCGCCAACAATGCCGATACAGAATCTGAACAGCAAAAAAGAGGCATAACTGTTGCTGAGGCCGATAAACATGATCGGGATAGCGCCCACAATTAATAAAATGGTATAGGTGATGCGTGGACCTAACGTGTCGCACAACTTCCCGATCAGTAAACGGGCAATAATGGTAGCAGAGACGGACGCTATAATGATATTACCGACCTCACTTTTGGTCAAATTCAGCTGATCGCGAATCATGGGCATCAAAGGCGCTACACCAAACCATCCAAAGAAACAGAAAAAGAATGTTATCCAGGTGATATGGAATGTACGCATCTGAACGCCTTTAAACGAAAAGATGTTAAGCTTTGAAAGGGGAGATTGGTTCTGTTGCATCGTTAGTATAGTTTAAATGATGTTAAAAAAAGGGTGCAAAGAGAGCACCGGTATGGTGTCGTTTTTTGTGATTTCTTGTTTGTTATGGACATGCCAGCCGATGCCGTCGCATCCGACGGTCGCTGTTATATCCCCTGAGCCGTGGTGAGGTTTCCAGGTGTATCCGTACTCTTCGGGATGCCGAAAAACAGGAAAAAACTCGTCGAGGGAAGATTTCTTCGATCTGGGAACTGCTAATCTCACCTTTTGGAAACGTTCGTTCGTAAACCCCAGACATCCGTGGAGATACTCCTCCACAAATAGTTTGAAAGTCATGAAACATGATAAGGGGTTTCCGGGCAACGCAAATATGATCTTGCCTTCTGGTAAGAATCCCACCAAAAGGGGTTTGCCGGGCTTAATGGAGACTTTATGAAATAGTATCTCTACGCCCAGTTCTCGTAAAATCTGGGGCACATGATCGGCATCGCCAGCAGAAACACCGCCGTTGATCAGGATGAGTTGCTGCTGCGTGGCTTGTTTCAGGGCCGCTGATAACGCTTTGGGTTCATCTGACACATGCTGACAAGACCGAATGGGTAATTGCCATTGTTCGCAAAGCGCGAGCAATAGATATTGATTACTGTTGCGGATTTGAAAGTGCGTTGGTTGCTGCTGGATCTCTACCACTTCATTGCCGGTTGTGACAATCCCTACTGTGGGCATTTTATAAACGGGTACAAGGTGGATACCTAAAGCTGCCAACGTTCCGGTCAACGAGATATCACAAACCCGAGGCGCGGTAACGGCCAGCTCGCTTTTCTTCAGATCTTCTGCTTGTTGTGCGAGGTGCTGCCCACGCGAGACAGTTTCGCCGAGGATAAGAGCTGTTTCGTTTGGGGTATAGATGAGATCTTCTTTGCGGATGATGGTGTCTGCTTCACGGGGGCAAGCGGCGCCGGTCATGATCTTATAGCATTCACCGGCTGCAATAGTTGTAGGCGTTTCCATCCCCGCAAAAATGGTGTCCCGAATACGGAATTCCCGGATGCCGTTATTCCAATCGTCCATGCGTATGGCTATTCCGTCCATCGCCGCGCGGTTAAATGGAGGATAATCCCTGTCTGCGAAGATGGGATGAGCCAGTACACGATTTAAGGATTGGGCGAGTGGTACGTGTTCTACGGGAAGCTGCTTTACCATGCTTCGAATCTTGTCCCGGGCTTCCAGATAGGTCAGCATATCAATGTCCTCCTCCCATCATCATTTTCCGGGCATGAAACAAGGCTGGCAAAATAGCCTCTAAACATTCCTTCACGCCGTTGGTACTTCCAGGTAATGTGACGACAAGTGAGTTGCGAATTGTGCCGGCAACGGAACGGCTCATCATAGCCAATGGCGTCCGTTGCTGCCCGTGTCCGCGCATGGCTTCGACAATGCCATCTGCAGTTTTGTCTACTAATTCGGAAACAGCTTCCACGGTTACATCTCGTGGTCCCAATCCGGTTCCGCCCGTTGTAAAAATAAAGGGTATATCTTGGTCAACCCAGGCTTCGATGGCTTGTTGGATGAGCGGTTTTTCATCTGCAACGATTTGGTAATCCAGTACCTGTGCGCCGGTAGCCTGCAACATTTCTTCGATTTTTCGCCCACTATTATCCTGTCGTTGCCCGCTAGCGGTAGCATCGGAACAGACCAAAACAGCACAGGTAGCCAGCGGTGCCAGGAAATGATTATGATCAGATTTACCACCTGTTTTTTTCGCTAGCCGGATATGACCGATCTCCAATTGATCGTCGACAGGTTTTAACATATCATAAAGCTCGAGCGCTGCTATGGATGCGGCGGTCAGCGCCTCCATCTCTATACCGGTACGACCAATCGACTTGGCCGCTACCGTAATCAATATCCCGGCACGCAATGGCGGTGTTCCAATAAAAAAATCTGGATGGGAGCTGGGATAGATATACTCGAAATCGACCTGCATCCCGTCAATATTGACGGGATGGCAGTGTGGAAGTAACTGCGGGGTGGCCTTTGCACCCAAAAATGCTGCTGCCCGGGCAACATCCAGTAGATTCCCTTTTGGCAACTTATCTTGTTTAATCTTGATAGCCGTGGATTCCGTGATATATATAACGGCGTTAGCGGATGCGGTACGTAACGTGCTAATTTTATGGTTTATATCTCTCATGCCTTCATTTCTAGGGTGGTCTCTGTTGGACCGGACTGTAAAGAAAAATTAATGACTCGTTTCTGAAGGGAGAGTACATCGAATAAAAGCAATTTACCCGTCAGTTTGTCTGGCAAATCCAACAACACTTTGATGACCTCATTTGCCATCAGCATACCCGCTACCATACTGCCGATGACGTAAGTGCCCGAAACTTCGCAACCCATCCCTTCGCCGGCCGGCTGCAGGGTAAATACATCATCTATGGCCAGGCGCTGTGTCTCGTTATTAAACACGGTAATCTGTACTTCAGAACGGAAAATAGATCCGTATACGATAGGTATACCAAGTTGAATACCCGCATGACCGATTCGTAATCGAGATGGGAAATTGTCTGTGGCGTCGATGACGATATCATATGCAGAAAATATCGCATGAATATTGGTTTCATCTACAAAAAATGGATATGCTTTGAAGATCGTTTCCTGATATCGGTCCCTTAAATGGGTGACGGCAGCTGCAGTCTTCCATTCTCCAACTTGTGCTGGTGTGTAGAGATATTGGCGCGCCAGATTTTTGAGCTCAACTTTATCGCCGTCGAGTATTCCAATATATCCGATACCGCTAGAGGCTAGTGCAGAAATCACAGGGCAACCCAGGCCTCCGGCACCAACCACCAGAACGCGGGTACATTTTAATTTGTCGAGACCCTTCTTGCCAATAAACGGCAGTTGAAGATGATCGCTAAAAAATCTGCTATGCATTTCTCTCATGTGGTTATATCTTATATCCCAAACCGATACCTAAAGTCCACCTCCCATTGTCCACATTTGTCTTGGGTATATAGAATGTCGGTACCTGTATTGCCAGATGCTTAAAAATGGTTAAGGTAGCACCAAAACCTAATGTGGGGGTAAGCGTAGCATTCTTTACGGCGGAGGTGTCTTCTTTAATTTTGACAGAGGGTAAAAATCCCAACATAAGATTCCATTTCTGTGTGGTATATTTCACGGCAGGTCCGGTACAGTTAATATATGCGCCGTTGTCCGCATAGCCCGCTACAATAATACCGTCAAAAGCTTGGGCACTAATTTTTTTATGCTGCGCATGTAAAACTGCTGTCAGCATTATAAATGCTATCGTACAAAAGGTGCGATTTGTCTTCATGTTGCGATGGATTACGGTGATCATGTATTAGTTTTGTAATGCAATATATACGAACCCGTCTTCCACTTTTACTGGATAGGTTTTGATGGCGCATTCATCGCCGGAGAGACATTCGCCAGTGTCCAGTGCGAATGTTTTCTTGTGAAAAGGGCAGGCGATCTTGGGTTTGTCTCCTAACGATCCGATCATGCCGCGACTCAGGATCATTTGCTTTTTATGGGGGCATTCATTCTGCGTGGCGTACCATTCATTACGGCGCTTGAAATAGAACAAAGCAACCTGCTGATCCTCTAGTTTTAAACAGACACCTCCATTTTCAATGGTATCTTCTACTCGACAAGCTAATTTCCATGAAGTGGTTGTTAACGTTTCCATAATGATATTGTATTAAAGTTTTGTCTTTTATTGATTAATAGGTTATTGGGGCATTCCAGTCAGCAGCTTTCTTTTGCCCGCGCATTTCTTCGAATTTCACCGTTTCATCTTTTTCGGAAGGAGCATTCACAAAATGAACAAATCGCTTGCGTATATCAGGGTTGTTAACCGCGACCTTCCATTCACATTGATAGGCGTCTACTAATGCCTGCATCTCTTTTTCCCAGGTTTCAGCCATTCCGAGGCTATCTTCTACAACGACATTCCGGAGGTAATCGACGCCTCCTTCCATTTTATTTAACCAGGTAGCCGTACGTGTTAATGGATCGGCGGTGTGGATATAAAACATGAGGAACCGATCCAGATAACGAATACAAGTTTCACTATCGATATCACTCACCAAGAGATGTGCATGTTGAGGTTTGCTGCCACCATTTCCGCATACATACAAATTCCAGCCTTTCTCCGTCGCTATAATTCCAAAATCCTTGCTTTGGGCTTCGGCACATTCCCGGATACAACCGCTGACGGCGGATTTCAATTTGTGTGGAGATCGGATCCCACGATACCGTTCTTCGATCTGAATAGCAAAGGATACACTATCGTGAAGACCAAAACGACACCACGTACTTCCTACACAGCTTTTTACCGTGCGTAAAGCTTTTCCGTAGGCATGTCCACTTTCAAAACCTGCGGCAATTAGCTCTTCCCATATAAAAGGAAGGTCATTGAGGTGCGCTCCAAACATGTCGATGCGCTGTCCGCCCGTGATTTTGGTATAAAGCCCATATTTCTTAGCGACTTCCCCGATAATGATAAGTTTTTCCGGTTGGATTTCCCCTCCCGGTATGCGTGGTACAACAGAATAGGTTCCGCCCCGTTGTATATTAGCCAAAAAGCGATCATTACTATCTTGAGCGACATCATTTCCCTTTCCTAATATCATTTCGTTCCAAAGGCTTGCTAGTAGTGAAGAAACCAATGGTTTGCACACTTCACAACCATGCCCTGTTCCAAGGTTATCCAGCACACTATCGTAGGTTCTTAGATCATGGATCTTGATAAGATCAAATAACTCTTGTCGGCTGAAGTTGAAGTGTTCACATATGGTGTTACGAATATATTTGCCCTGTTTCTTCATGGTATATGCTACCATGTCTTTGACCATAGGGACGCAGCCGCCACAACGAGAACCGGCTTTGGTACATTTCTTTATGCTATCTGCATTTTCGCACCCCTGTTGGATAACGGCATCGCATATCTGTGCCTTTGTAACACCCTCACAACTACAAATCAATGCGGAATCTGGTAGGGATTCCAGTCCCGCGCCGGCGGGCTTACTTTCACTTTGTTCTCCTAAAAGGAGTGTTTCAGGGTGTTCGGGTAATAGCATATTGTTATTTACGGTCTGTAATAACATATTGTAACTCGCTGCTTCACCTACCAAAATACCACCTAATAGTCTTTTACCATCCGGACTGATATTGAGCCGTTTGTAAATACCTTTGTTTTTGTCTTCCAAAAGAATGGTTCGTGCATGGGGCTCGGTGATAAAGGGATCTCCAAAGCTGGCGACGTCTACACCCATTAATTTCAATTTGGTGCTCATATCAAACCCGGAGAAAGATTTCTGCTCACCGGAAATAGTTGTTGCCGCTACTTCTGCCATTTCATATCCGGGGGCTACCAAGCCGTATATCATTTCGTTATAAAGCGCACATTCACCAATGGCGAAGATAGAGGGATCGGACGTGCGCATATTTTCATCTACCACGATTCCTCCGCGAGATCCAACGGTTAGTCCCGCAGCTTTTGCTAACTCATCGCGAGGCTTGATCCCTGCCGATATGATCAAGATGTCGCTGTCCAATTGAGAGCCATCAGCGAATGCAAGCCCTGTTATTTTATTTTTGCCTAGTATTTGGGTTGTAGATTTTTGCAGGAAGCAGGTCAACCCAAGTGCCTGTAGCTTGTTTTGCAATATGCTGCTGGCCATGTCATCAATCTGTCTGGGCATAAGCCGTGGAGCAAATTCCACAACTGCCGTCTCGTTTATGCCTAGATCGACCAATGCTTTGGCTGCCTCAAGGCCCAATAGCCCACCACCTATTACAGTGCCTTTCTCTTTGTTTGCAGCGTATCTTTTTATAAGATTAAGGTCGTCGATGGTTCGGTATAAAAACACACCCTCCTTATCTACTCCCGGAATAGAGGGTACAAAGGCCGAGGATCCTGTTGCCAAAACCAGATAATCATAGTGCTGACAGATACCTTTTTGGGAAACAACATGTTTTTCGGTTGTATTGACATGGATTACGGGATCATGGAGATATAAATCGATGTTATTTTCGTCATACCATTGATTTTTTGATAAAAATAGGTCATCCAATGTCTTTTTTCCGAAGTAGTCGGTAAGATGTACGCGGTCATAAGCACGGATTGGTTCCTCTCCGAACACTATTAATTTAAAATTGCTATTTTTTTCAAGTAATTTTTCGCAAAATCTATGTCCGACCATCCCATTTCCGATTATTACTATTGTTTTTGTTTTCATTTTTCAGGTATTTAGAGGTAAAAAACGACTATTTGTGATTTACTTTTGCTAATTTATGTATTTTTATATTAAAAAATCAAATATTTTATGATATATATCATGTTAATTTTTATTTTTGATTGTTTTATTGTGAATTTTTAAGTTTTTTAAATGAAAAAAATAGTTAAAAGTCTAAAAATAGTTGGTTCTGGTCCGGGTGACTTGGAATTATTGACTATAAAAGCATATAGAGCTATAAAAAATGCTGAAATTTTGCTTTATGATAACCTGGTTAATGAAGAAATGTTAAATATAGCTTCTGAAAAATGCAAAAAAATATATGTAGGTAAACATCCTTATGGTAAATATGTTCCGCAGGAAGATATAAATGCCTTAATTGCCTATTATTGTGAACGTTTTTCAAAAGTAGTAAGATTAAAAGGTGGTGACCCTTATATATTTGGTAGGGGATTTGAAGAGTGGTTCGTTGCAAAGGAGCTCGGGATGGATGTCGAATATATACCTGGAATTAGCAGCATGCAAGGTGCCGGACTGAGCGATATACCGTTGACTCATCGTGGTGTTAGTGAAGGGATATGGGCCTTGGCAGGCATGAAAAAGGACGGCGATATCACGGCTGACCTTTCATTGGCCGTCCACTGTAATTCTACCGTCGTCATATATATGGGTATGCGCAAGCTAGCTGAAATCGCCAGAATATATCTGATGCACGGTAAAGGAAGTAAACCGGCAGCTATTATACAGCAGGTTTCTCGGACAGATGAAAAGAAGGTAGTGTGCAAAGTCAAGGACCTCGTGAAAGTTAGCCAAGAAGCGCGCATGTCGCATCCGGCAATTATCGTGATAGGAGAAGTTGTTGATCTACAATACAACCTGTCGTCCTTGTTACAGCAGGAGCGAAACATTGTATAATTGTTCTAACGGTTAATATGTTTAATGGCCAATTTTCTGCATGCTTTTTGATACCTTTAACATAGGGAATAATTATAAACAAAAACACATGAGGAAGATATTATTTGTGTGGTTAAGTATGCTGATTGGACTTCATGCTGTAGCACAAAGCAACCAGAATATAATCGGAAAATGGAAAACCATAGACGATGAAACGGGAGACGCGAAATCCATTGTAGAGGTTTTCCAGAAAGCAGATGGAAAATATTACGGAAAAATTAGCAAGCTTCTCGTTAAGCCAGAGAACGATAAATGTATTCAGTGTAAAGATGATCGCAAGAATCAACCCTTATTAGGTCTGGAGATTATCCGTGGAATAACAAAAAAAGGTGACGAGTTTTCTGGTGGAACTATCACAGATCCCAAAAATGGAAAAACGTATAAGTGTACTATTACCAGGGAAGGAAATAAACTTCTTGTGCGAGGCTATGTAGGTTTTTCTTTAATTGGCCGAACCCAGACTTGGCAACTGGCAAACTGATTTATTTGTTTTTCCATATTATTTCGTTTATTTTGGATGAAATAACGCGCCATGTCTGTTAATATGTCTTACCGTGAGAATGTTAAACTTGCCTTACAATCCATTGTAAGCAATAAGTTGCGTACTTTTCTCACAGCACTGATCATTGCAATAGGCATCATGGCCCTTATCGGTGTATTGACTTCCATCGACGCCATGCAGAGCTCACTGACCAATTCCTTTTCATCTATGGGGTCAAATTCGTTCAATATCCGTAATCGTGGCGTGAATGTTCAGATTGGTGCCTCCGGAAGTCAGGCAAAAGTTTTTCCGTCCATTACATACCGAGATGCATTGGCGTTTAAGGAAAGATTTGACTACAGCGCTATCGTTTCACTCAGTGCAAACGTCACGTGGGGAGCGACAGCTAAGTATATGGCCGAGAAGACAAATCCCAATATTGGAGTAATAGGTGTTGATGATAATTATTTACAGACATCGGGATATAAGCTTTCAGACGGACGAGATTTTACCACGCAAGATGTTGAGAATGCCCACGGTGTGGTGATTATAGGTGAAGAGGTCAAGGGTAAACTGTTCAAAAATAATAAGAATCCGATAGGGGAATATATCACCATAGGAGGAGAACGGTTTACGGTGATTGGAGTATTGGAAAGCAAAGGCTCCAGTGCGGGATTTGGATCGGATAAAACGTGTTTTATTCCCTTATCAAGAGGAAGGGCTATGATGGCTCAGGGAAACCCTTCCTATGTGATTACTGTCATGACTACGGACCCCTATAAAATGGAAGGGGCAGAAGGAGAGGCTATTGCAACCTTTCGCAAAATTAGGGGATTGACGGCTAAACAAACAAACGACTTTGAAATTGTTAAATCCGATGCGGTGGCGCAGATACTGATGCAGAATCTTGCTTACGTGACCTTGGGTGCTGTTGTTATCGCCTTTATAACATTAGTTGGAGCTTCGATTGGTCTGATGAACATCATGTTGGTTTCTGTAACCGAACGGACACGTGAAATCGGTGTGCGCAAGGCAATTGGAGCAACTCCTGCCGTTATTCGGAAGCAATTCTTAATGGAGGCCATTGTTATTTGCGTGCTTGGGGGGATTGTAGGTATTGTCGTCGGTATTGCCATAGGCAACTTATTGGCGTTGGCTTTAGGAGCAGACTTTATTATTCCGTGGAAATGGGCGGTTTTAGGAATGTCCGTATGTGTCGGAGTGGGGATGTTGTCCGGCTATTATCCCGCTTCAAAGGCTTCTAAACTAGACCCTGTGGAGGCTTTGCGGTATGAGTAAAATTGAGCAAACGATTTCATACGTCGTATTCCAAAATATCCCCTTATCTTCGTGAAGATTAAGGGAGGATAAATATGTACAAAACATTAAAACCAGCATTGGAAAAAGAGCTTGCAGCGATTAAAGAAGCAGGTCTGTATAAGGAAGAACGTATTATAGTGACACCGCAGGGAGCGGACATCAAAGTTAATACAGGGCAGGAAGTCATCAATTTTTGTGCGAACAATTATCTAGGGTTGTCGTCTCACCTGAAAGTGATAGAAGCGGCAAAGAAAGCGGTTGATCAATATGGTTATGGTATGTCGTCCGTCCGTTTTATCTGTGGAACACAAGATGTTCATAAAGAATTAGAACGTAAAATATCCGAATTTTTAGGTACAGAAGATACCATTTTATATGCAGCAGCGTTCGATGCAAACGGTGGTGTTTTTGAGCCATTGCTTAGTGCGGAAGATGCTATTATATCCGATGAACTGAACCATGCATCTATTATAGATGGCGTGCGTTTATGTAAGGCACAGCGCTTCCGATATAAAAACTGTGATATGGAAGATTTGGAAGTGCAATTGAAAGCGGCTTCGGGAGCTCGCCATAAAATTATTGTAACCGACGGAGCGTTCTCCATGGATGGTTCTATTGCACCGTTGGATAAGATATGTGACCTAGCAGACCAATATGAAGCCTTGGTAATGATTGATGAATCTCACTGTTCCGGTTTTATAGGAAAAACCGGTCGGGGAACACACGAGCTCTTTGATGTGATAGACCGTGTGGATATTATCACGGGAACCCTAGGTAAGGCATTGGGTGGTGCTTCGGGTGGTTTCACTTCAGGACGTAAAGAAATTATTGATATGTTACGCCAACGCTCACGCCCATATTTGTTTTCGAACACGCTGGCTCCGGCAATTGCAGGCGCTTCTGTCGCCGTATTGGATATGTTGAGTGAAACAACCGAGCTTCGTGATAAACTCGAAAATAACACGAAATATTTTCGTGAAAAGATGACGGAAGCTGGTTTTGATATTAAACCCGGTTTTCATCCGATTGTTCCGGTGATGCTTTACGACGCTAAATTGGCACAGGAGTTTGCTGCTAAGATGTTGGAAGAGGGTATTTATGTAATAGGTTTTTATTATCCTGTCGTGCCGCAAGGTAAAGCCCGAATCCGTGTACAACTTTCCGCCGCACACGATAAACAGCACCTAGATAAGGCTATTGCCGCTTTTACGAAAGTAGGGAAAGACCTCAAGGTAATAAAATAATAAATTATTGTAGTTAAAAATAAAAATTTGAGGTGCAAAATGATTAACTTTGCACCTCAAATTTTTTATAATACATTATCGCTCAATGCAAAACATCAGAAATATTGCGATCATCGCACACGTTGACCACGGTAAAACAACCCTCGTTGACAAAATCCTACATTATACAAATCAATTCAGAGATAACGAAAATACGGGAGAATTGATTTTGGATAACAATGACCTGGAACGTGAACGCGGTATCACGATTGTGTCCAAAAACGTATCCGTAAGATATAAAGATACCAAAATCAACATTATCGATACGCCCGGTCACGCCGATTTCGGTGGAGAAGTGGAGCGTGTATTGAAAATGGCAGATGGAGTGGTATTATTGGTAGACGCGTTTGAAGGTCCGATGCCACAAACTCGTTTTGTTACGGGGAAAGCATTGGCATTGGGGATCAAACCTATCGTCGTCGTGAACAAAGTAGATAAAGAAAACTGTCGCCCGGACGAGGTCTACGAACAAGTATTCGATCTATTTTTCAACTTGGGAGCGACGGAAGAGCAGCTGGATTTCCCGGTATTATATGGTTCTTCTAAACAAGGCTGGATGTCTACAGACTGGAAGCAGCCTACAACAGATTTCACAGATTTATTAGAAGCTATCGTTTCACATATACCGGCACCTAAAATTTCCGAAGGTACTTTGCAGATGCAGATCACGTCGTTAGACTACTCTACATTTGTTGGCCGTATCGCTATCGGACGTGTAGCACGTGGTACGATCAAAGAAGGCCAACCTGTTTCCTTAGTGAAACGTGATGGAAAAGTTGTAAAATCCCGCGTAAAGGAATTGCAGATATTTGAAGGTTTAGGCCGAGCTAAAGTATCGGAAGTACAAGCTGGCGACATTTGTGCGGTAGTTGGTATAGAAGGCTTTGAAATTGGAGACACGATAGCTGATTTTGAAAATCCAGAGCAATTGGAGGTGATCCACATCGATGAGCCTACGATGAACATGTTATTTACAATTAATAACTCCCCATTCTTTGGTAAAGAAGGTAAGTTTGTGACTTCTCGTCATATTTACGATCGTTTGCAGAAAGAATTAGAGAAGAACTTGGCTTTGCGTGTCGTGCCTACGGAATCTCCAGATGCTTGGTTGGTGTATGGTCGTGGTATTCTGCACTTATCGGTATTGATTGAAACGATGCGCCGCGAAGGATACGAATTACAAGTGGGGCAACCGCAAGTAATCGTAAAAGAAATTGACGGCGTGAAATGTGAGCCGATCGAAGATATGGTTGTCGATGTTCCTGCAGATGTGTCAGGGAAAGTGATCGAGCTGGTTACCCAACGTAAAGGGGAGCTACTGGTGATGGAAACCAAAGGAGAAATGCAACACTTGGAATTCTCTATTCCATCCAGAGGTATCATCGGATTGCGGAATAATGTGTTGACGGCTACTGCTGGTGAAGCAGTCATGGCACATCGTCTAAAAGGATATGAGCCTTGGAAAGGAACCATTCCAGGTCGTTTGGCAGGCGTATTAATTTCGTTGGATACAGGTACAACCACGGCGTATTCCATTGACAAGCTGCAAGACCGTGGACGTTTCTTCGTTGATCCGGGAGTAGATATCTACGAAGGTCAAATCCTGGGAGAGCATATCCGGGATAATGACCTAACAATCAACGTGACAAAAGGAAAGCAATTGACGAATATGCGGGCATCTGGTTCAGACGATAACGTGCGTATCGCACCTGCTATTAAATTTTCATTAGAAGAATGTATGGAATATATCCAAGCAGATGAATATATCGAAGTGACACCGCAATCCATCCGTTTGCGTAAAATCTACCTAACAGAAAACGAACGGAAGATAAATGCAAAGAAATTCCAATAGATTAAGAGTCTAACGATTTATTGATATTTTTAAGAGACGCCTAGGCGTCTCTTTTTTATTTTAATGCAATTAACAGTCATTACAATTTTATTATCTTTAGGTATGGAGAAGGATAACATAGAATGGTTTGCCATAAAGAAACCTCGCGAAGAAGGGAAAATTGAGAGAGCGGAGGTCGGAGGTAAAAAGCTTTGCATCGTTTTATTGAACGGAAAGCTTTATGCTACCTCGAGTCGTTGTCCACATGCAGGAGCCGATCTCAGCCTCGGTTGGTGTGAAGGTGAAAAATTAGTTTGTTCTTATCATCGACATCGATTCGATTTGCAAACCGGAAAGGGTGATGAAGGGCAAGGGAACTATATCGACGTATTTCCCGTAAAAGAAGAAAATAGTCGATGGTACGTGGGTATTAAGAAGTCTTGGTGGAAGAGGTTATTAACAAAATAATCTTTACTTTTGTAAAGTATGGCTAAAGATCTTCAAGTAACTATTGATAAAGACTCCGGCTTCTGTTTTGGTGTTGTTTATGCTATTGATATGGCGGAAGAAATCCTGGAAGAAGATGGATATTTATATTGTTTGGGCGATATTGTTCATAATGACGAAGAAGTAGCCCGCTTAAAAGCAAAAGGCCTGCGTATTATCGGGCATGGAGATTTAGCCAATCTACAGAATGAGAAAGTTTTGATTCGTGCGCATGGAGAAGCTCCTGAAACATATCGTACGGCATTAGAGAACAATATTACGCTTATTGACGCTTCGTGTCCAGTGGTGCTTAAACTACAAAACAGGATCAAGACCTCTTATGACGGACAGGAAAAAATCTTGATTTTTGGCAAACATGGTCATGCAGAAGTAATCGGACTACAAGGGCAAACAAACAATGAAGCAATCGTGTTTCAAGACTTAGAAGAATTGGATCATGTCGAACTTCCTTCATCTTTTACCTTGTATAGCCAAACCACAAAAAGCGTCGATAAATTTTATGCTATTAAAGAAGAGTTGCAAAATCGAGGCTATGAAGTAAAAGCCAACGATACGATATGTCGGCAAGTGTCCAATCGCTACGAAGATTTAGGTGATTTTGCCCGTCAATACGATAAGATTGTATTTGTATCCGGTAAGAAATCTTCCAATGGAAAAGTACTTTATGATGTGTGCAGACAAGCAAATTCCCAAAGCTATTTTATCTCTGACCCAGCAGAATTGGACGAAACGCTATTCGAACCTAACGACACCGTGGGGATTTGTGGTGCTACATCGACGCCCATGTGGCTCATGAAAAATGTAAAACAAACACTCGAGCAGTTTTAGGCTCGGTCATGTTATTCTCATATTATCTGGGTTTTCCCTTCTTCCCTGTAATTTATGGTTATTTTTGTACGAAATGAATAAGAGCGCTACAAAAGGAGTTCTTTTGGTGCAACTAGGCACACCGGACAACCCTACAACAGCTGATGTGCGTAGGTATTTGACAGAGTTTTTAATGGATCCTCGGGTGATGGATATTCCATATCTAGGGCGTACATTATTGGTGAAAGGAGCGATTGTTCCAAAACGTGCTCCACTTTCAGCCGCAACCTATCGTACCATATGGGACGAAAAAACAGGGTCTCCTCTAATGTATTACAGTGAATTGCAACGTGATCTGCTGCAACAGGAATTGGGAGAGGATTACCATGTGGAGTTGGCGATGCGCTACCAAAACCCATCTATCGCTTCGGTACTGAAAAAAATGGAAACGATGAAGTTGGAGTCTATTCGGGTGATTCCTCTTTTTCCGCAATATGCTTCCGCAACAACAGGCTCGGTGATTGATAAAGTAATGGAGATAATGCGGGGCTGGCAATACTTTCCGCAGGTAACTTTCGTTAGTAATTATTGCGATGACGAAGAAATGTGCGAGACGTATGCCAATCATGGACGTCAATATCCCATCGAAGAATATGACCATGTGCTATTCAGCTATCACGGATTGCCTGTGAGACAGCTTGGTAAGGTCGATCCTACAGGCGCGCTAAAATGCCCGGACTCGGGCTGCGGTTCCTGTAAAGAGAACAAAAAAGCACATTGTTATCTGTCACAGTGTTACGCGACATCGCGCGCAATAGCGACAAAATTGGGTCTCTCAAAAGAGCGATATTCGGTTTGCTTCCAGTCGCGCTTAGGAAAGACGCCATGGATTCAGCCCTATACATCAGATACTTTGCACCAGATGGCGGAGCAAGGATATAAAAAACTATTGGTGTTTAGCCCAGCTTTTGTAGCAGATTGTATAGAAACATTGGATGAAATTCGGGTGGAATATGCAAATGAGTTTAAGTCGCTAGGAGGAGAAGAGATCACGATGGTAGAAAGTTTGAATGACGACCCCAAATGGATTAATGTGCTGAAACGATTAGCACAAGGATAAAAAGATTAATATGTTAATATTTAACGCAATATTGCTGCTTGTTTTTGACTTTTATATTTTCTTTGCTTTACGAGCGACGAAAATTAAAGTAGCGAAAACAAAGTGGTTTTCGGTAATGTGGTGGGGCTATTCTATTGCCCTTTTATTAGGACTCTATATCTCGGCAAAGTTCAACCTTCCGTTAGCATATAGATCGGTTATTTTAGTCGCGTTTTTCATGACGGCGGCTAGTAAGTTTATTTTCATTGTCGTCTTGCTTCTCGACGATATTCGTCGGGGTGGGATTTGGGTAGCAAAGCTTTTCTCACCGCGCAGAAACGAAAGTTTACCAGAGCGGGTAGAAGAACTTTCGGAACCCTTACCAGAAAAACCGGTGAATGGTATTTCCCGTTCAGAGTTTTTAACTAAATCCGGAATACTGGTAGCGTCATTGCCTATATTTCCTTTGTCATGGGGTATGATTTCCGGCGGGTATGATTATAAAGTCATTCGTCAGAAACTGTATTTACCTAATCTACCAGCATCCTTTCATGGCATGCGCGTCGCACAAATATCGGATGTACATTCGGGTTCTTTTTATAATAAGAAAGCGGTATTGGGCGGCATAGAAATGTTGATGGGAGAAAAGCCCGACGCCGTGTTTTTTACAGGCGATCTAGTCAATAATGTTGCTTCCGAAATGCGGGATTATCAAGATATTTTTACGAAGCTAAAAGCAGATTTAGGGGTGTATTCCGTATTGGGGAATCATGATTACGGAGATTACTATTTTGGTAGAGAGGATTCTGCAGCAAAGCGTAAAAACTTGAAAAACCTCAAAGAAACACATAAGGTAATGGGGTGGGATTTGCTGTTGGATGAGAATCGCGATATAGAGGTGAATAACGAGAAGATATCCATTGTTGGAGTGGAAAACTGGGGTACAGGTCGTTTTCCGAAGAAAGGGGATTTGAAAAAGGCACTGATGGGAACGGAAGAATCTCCCGTGAAGTTGCTGCTATCACATGATCCATCGCATTGGCGAGCACAGGTATTAGATACCGATGTTGATGTCATGTTTGCAGGACATACACATGGAATGCAGTTCGGCGTTCGTGGAGAACATTTCCAGTGGAGCCCCGCCAAATACGTATATAAAGAATGGGCTGGGCTTTATGAGGAGCAAAATCAAAAACTCTACGTAAACGTAGGTTATGGGTTTTTAGGATATCCCGGACGTGTAGGAATTTTGCCAGAAATTACTGTTTTTGAATTGATAAAAGGAGAAAAGCCAATTCTTTCTTAGCTACTGGTGAATAACATAAAGTGTAATATTGACACTTTTATGTCCTTTCTATTTTGATTTTGCAAAAAAAAGGTGATATTTATAAAAATATAACCTTAAACCATGTTAGATTTTGCAGAACAACCACACAAACGTAAGAATCTTTTAACAGGAGATTATATTCTTGTTTCTCCACATCGTAGTAAACGCCCTTGGCAAGGACAGGTCGAGGATTTAGCACCGGACAATCGTCCACAGTACGACCCAAAGTGTTATTTATGCCCAGGTAATAAACGCGCAGACGGTACACAAAACCCCGATTACAAAGATAGTTTCGTATTTGTTAATGACTTTTCGGCTTTATTGGAAGAAACATCCATCGAGCAATTTGATGAGGAAAACTTGCTCATTGCTGAATCCGAAAGAGGGATATGTAAAGTCATCTCCTTTTCGCCTCGCCATGATTTGACCCTTCCCCAAATGGATTTGCTGGCCATCAAAGCAGTAGTGGATCTTTGGCAAAAGGAATTCAGAGAGCTGTCCGCAAAAGAATGGATAAAGTATATTCAGATATTTGAAAATAAAGGCAGTATCATGGGGTGTAGTAATCCACATCCACATGGTCAGATTTGGGCTGAAAGCTCATTGCCTGTAGAGATAGAAAAAGAGAGTACACAGCAGAAAGCTTATTTTCAACAGCATGGACGTACACTTCTTCAAGATTATGTGGCACTTGAATTGAAGAAAGATGAACGTATCATTATCAATAACGAACATTTTGTAGCCCTTGTTCCTTTCTGGGCTGCTTGGCCTTACGAAACGATGATTGTCAGCAAACGTCCGGTATCTTCAATTTTAGAATTTACAGAAGACGAGAAAGAAGACTTTGCGCGTACATTACAAGAGTTAACGATTCGTTACGATAATATTTTTAAGACGTCTTTTCCTTACTCGGCAGGTATGCACCAATCGCCCGTAAATATGGGGGAACATCCCGAATGGCATTGGCACATGCATTTTTATCCACCGTTATTGCGTTCCGCTACCGTCAAAAAATTTATGGTAGGCTATGAGATGTTGGCTACACCGCAACGTGATATTACGCCCGAACAAGCAGCAAACACACTAAAACAACAATCTACGATTCATTACAAAGGATAAATACATGATTTCTAAACAACAAATAGAAGAAAGATATACAACCGTTTTTGGATATGCCCCTGTACACGTAATACGTTCGCCGGGAAGAATTAACATTATTGGCGAACATACGGATTACAACGAAGGCTTTGTGCTTCCCACAGCAATCGATAAAGCGATTTATGTGGGTGTAGGCAAGCGAGACGACGATATCATCCGTTTATATGCAGAAGATTTTAAAGCATATTTTGAAATTCCAATAAGCGAGATACAACCTGTAGAACAGGGCTGGCCTAACTATGTGCTTGGCGTAGTGCATCAGCTTCAGTTAAGAGGAGCTATGTTAAGAGGGTTTGATATGTATATTGATGGTGATGTTCCTTTGGGGGCTGGACTGTCATCCTCAGCAGCACTGGAGTGTGCTGCGGGTTTTGCACTCAACGTACTCTTTGATTTGGAAATAGGACGCGTCGATATTGCAAAAATAGGGCAGCAGGCTGAACATACGTATGCCGGCGTAAAATGTGGCATTATGGATCAGTTTGCATCCGTAATGAGCAAGGCCGATCATGTAGTAAAGCTGGATTGCCGAGATCTTTCGTTTTCTTATAAACCATTGGAATTAGGCGATTATGCAATCTTATTATTGAATACCAATGTAAAACATTCTCTTGCTTCGTCCGCTTATAACGACAGACGAGCTTCCTGTGAAGAAGGTGTCCGTTTGGTACAACAACAATTTCCGGAGGTGAAGAGCTTACGTGATATGACTTTGGATATGCTGGAAAGTCATGTTAAGCCAGTGGATATGGATGTATATGTCAAATGTCGGTTTGTTGTAGAAGAGAATGAACGGTTGAATAGTGCATGTGAAGCATTGGAACAGGGCGATTTGGAAACAGTAGGCAGGCAAATGTTTCGCGCACATGAAGGATTAAGTAAGGAGTATGAAGTAAGCTGTCGCGAACTTGATTTCTTGGTAGACTATGTGAAATCTTTTCCAGAGGTGATAGGCGCGCGAATGATGGGTGGCGGTTTTGGTGGTTGTACTATAAACTTAGTGAAGAAATCTTTCCAAGATTTATTGGTTGATCGATTGGCACCTATTTATCAGAAACAGTTTGATCTGGAATTGACGGCTATCAAGGTCATTCCTTCTAACGGAACGGAATTATTGTAGAATTCCTTATACGCACGACATTTCAATGCCGACAGAGGTATAATTAATCCATTGCATAAATTACAACGTTTTCGTAAATTAAATATTACGAGTACAGAAAGTGCGTTCGATATTCTTTACATTTGGGTTAATTGTAGACCCGAATAGTAAGATTGAATTTCTTGAAATCGGAAAAAGAACGCGCTAAATGAACAGAAAAGATTTTATAAAGATTTCATCCATTTTTGCAGCATCAGCTTTTATACCTTTTTCTACAGCTTTTGCCAACCAAACGGAGCTTAGGGTAGGATTGATTGGAGTACATGGAATGGGATGGTCAAACTTAAATGCACTTTTAAAGCAACCAAACGTTCGCTGTACCGCACTGTGTGATGCGGATGAAAACGTGTTAAAGAAACGTACGTTTGAATTGTCCGAACGCGGAATTGATGTGAAGACGTTCGTCTCCTATAAAGATATGCTGGAAGGGGATATAGTGGACATTGTTATTATAGCCACGCCAGATCATTGGCATTGCCTGCAGCTTATAGATGCAGTGAAAGCAGGAAAGCATGTATATCTCGAAAAGCCTATCGGCAATTCAGTACAAGAATGCGATATCATGGTGAAAGCTGTTGATAATAGTTCCAGTATTGTTCAGGTCGGTCAATGGCAACGCAGTCAGCAACATTTTCGGGATGCCATCGATTTTGTACACTCTGGAAGATTAGGGAAAATTAGAACAGTAAAGGCTTGGTCTTATGTGGATTGGAAAAAGACAATCCAACAGAAGCCTGATATTCCTGTTCCGGAAGGTGTACATTATGATCTGTGGTTAGGCCCCGCCACAAAACGTCCATTTAACCCCAATAGATTTCATTTTGAATTTCGTTGGTTTTGGGACTATGCCGGTGGACTCATGACCGATTGGGGTGTACACATGCTGGACTACGCGCTACTGGGCATGAAGGTATCAGATCCTGTGTCGGTCATGGCATCAGGAGGTAAATATGCAGATCCAAATGGCGCTTCGGAAACACCGGATACGTTGAGTGTTGTTTATGAATTTGAAGATTTTAGTATTCAATGGGAACATGCTATAGGTATTAGCCTCGGGCCGTATGGCAGAAATCATGGTGTGGCATTTATCGGAGATAATGGCACGTTGGTATTGAATAGGGGCGGTTGGGAAGTTATTGCCGAAAAAGGAAAAATGGAAGCCGTCGCACTTCAAAAACCTAAAGATAACGGTTTGGATACGCACATGAAAAACTTTGTCCAAGCTATAGCAAAAAAAGATCATACGTTGGTTAATGCACCTATTCAGGTCGGAGCACATATTGCTGTATTTTCTCAAATGGGGAATATCGCCTACCGAACTGGTGAAAAATTGTATTGGGATCGTACGAAACGTAAATTTACAGATAAAAAAGCGAATGACTACCTATTGGCGAAATACCATAATGGTTATAAATTACCAAAAGTATAATAAATACTAATATCTAATAAATACTAAGAAATGAACACAATATCAAAATTTTTAGTCGCTACCGCTATCGGATTTGCTGCCTGTCAATCCCCGAGCGAAGCGCAAAACGGAGGTAAATGGATAGATCTTTTTGACGGTAAGACACTAGAAGGATGGAAATCAGTAGGCGGAGACGCGCCATACACCGTTGAAGATGGCGTTATTGTAGGTACGATGACCAAGGGAACGCCAAATTCATTCTTGATTACCGAGAAGGAATACGGGGATTTTATATTAGAGGTTGATATTAAATTGGAGGGTACCGAAACGAATTCGGGTATCCAGACCCGCAGTCATATCGACCCGAATGGGAATAACGGCAAAGGGAGGGTCTATGGTAGACAAGTAGAGGTGGATCCGACGCCAAGGGCTTGGGCAGGAGGTATTTACGACGAAGCACGCCGTATGTGGCTGTACCCATTGGATCTTAACGAAAAAGCCAAAACAGCGTACAAAGTCAATGAATATAATCATTACCGTATCGAAGCCATAGGGGATGATCTGCGCGTCTGGGTGAATGATATTCCGACGGCGTATGTTATTGATACGCTCGACAAATCCGGTTTCATCGGTTTACAGGTGCACAGCATTCCAGACCGCTTGGATGGCCAGAAAGTGTACTTCAAAAATATCCGTATACAAACAGAAGACCTGAAACCAACAGATTTTCCGGAAGATGTATTTGTCGTAAACCTTAAACCCAATGATTTGAGCGATGCCGAGAAGAAATCCGGTGTTGAATTGCTTTTCGATGGCAACACAGCCGACAAATGGCGTAGCGTGCATGGTGATGCCTTTCCTGAGAAAGGTTGGGAAGTAGGTAATGGTGAAATTACGGTATTGAAATCTGATGGAGGGGAATCAACAAATGGAGGGGATATTATCACACGTGATCAATATGCCGTTTTTGATCTTTCTTTTGAATTCAAGATGACACCTGGTGCTAATAGTGGTGTAAAGTATTTTGTGACACTGAAAGAAAAAACCGAAGGGTCAGCGATTGGATTGGAATACCAGATTTTGGATGACAAACTGCATCCAGATGCAAAAATGGGACGCGACGGAAACCGTACGTTGGCTTCTCTATATGATTTAATAACTTCAAACAGTGATGCACGTTCTCGTAGACCTATAGGAGAGTGGAATCGTGGAAGAATACTAGTTTCTGAAGACGGAACCGTAACGCATTATTTAAATGGTGCTAAAATGGTAGAATATAAGCGTGGATCCGAAGAATATCTTGATTTGGTAGCAAAGAGTAAATATAAGGATTGGGAGAATTTTGGGGGAGCTGAGCAGGGACACATTCTCTTGCAGGATCATGGAGACAACGTTTCGTTTAGAAATATCAAAATTAAAAAATCGAAGTAATTACCTGTAAAAAATTAGAATATGAACCATTACCTTTCGCGTCGTAGTTTTATTAGCCGTGCTGCTATGGTAGGCGGTGGCGTGATACTATCCAATAGTCTGTTAGGAAAAATCCCGTTTGCTTCTGCCAATGAACGCGTGAATCTGGCCTGTATAGGTGTGGGATTCCGTGGAGGGGAAATTATCCGGGATTTGTACAAAACAGGGCTTTGTAACATTGTAGCACTCTGCGATGTAGATATGAACGCCAAACATACGCAGGAGATTTTAAAGATGTTTCCAAATGTCCCGAGATACCAGGATTTTAGAGAAATGTTTGATAAGATGGGAAATCAAATTGATGCGGTATCAATTGGCACGCCGGATTTTGCCCATTTTGCAATCACCATGACGGCCTTGGAATTAGGTAAACACGTATATGTCGAGAAGCCGATGGCACAGACGTTCTGGGAAGTGGAATTGATGATGCAAAAAGCGAAAAAGCATAGCAAGGTAGTCACGCAAATGGGTAACCAAGGACATTCAGAAGCGAATTACTTCCAGTTTAAAGCTTGGAAAGATGCGGGAATCATTAAAGATGTAACTAGAATTGATGCCCACATGAATATGCCACGTCGATGGCACGGATGGGATACGAATATCAAAAATTTTCCGCCTGCAGAAAAGATCCCGAATACCTTGGACTGGGAATTATGGCAAATGCAAACATTAGGGCATAGCTATAATAAAGACTTTGTGAATGGTCAATGGCGTTGTTGGTATGATTTCGGTATGGGCGCATTAGGCGATTGGGGGGCACATATTCTTGATACAGCGCATGAGTTTCTGGAACTTGGTCTGCCAAGCCAAGTTGAAGCTACGTACTTGGAAGGACATAACGCTTTCTTTTTCCCAATGTCATCTACTATTAAATTTCATTTTCCGAAACGTAAAAAGATGCCAGCTTTAGACATCACTTGGTACGACGGATTGGATAACCTACCTAAAATACCAGAGGGCTATGGCGTTTCTGGTCTGGATCCTAACATCCCGCCGCCAAGTACAGGAGATATTGAGCCTGCAAAACTCAATCCGGGAAAGATTATCTACGGGAAAGACCTAACATTTAAAGGCGGGTCGCACGCGAGTACGCTACAAATTATCCCCGAATCGAAAGCGAAGGACTTAGCGAATAAGCTTCCGGAAGTTCCTCCATCACCGTCAAACCATTTTGCAAACTTTTTGAAAGCTTGCAAAGGCGAAGAGAAAACCAGATCTCCTTTCGAGATAGCAGGGCCGTTAAGTCAAGTATTTTGCCTGGGCGTCATTACACAACGACTAAACACCAAAATAGAATTCGATCCAGTAAAAAAAGAAATTGTCAATGATAAATTTGCAAATGCATTATTGGTAGGGCCACCACCAGCAAAAGGTTGGGAGCAATATTATAAAGTTTAAGATTTGTCTTGAAGCGGCAATGTAAGGATAAATATGTTTTCATTTTCATCCAGCTGCATAAGGAGTGTACCTCCGTGCAGTTCGGCGAGCGACCGCGCGAGTGATAAGCCCAAACCGGTGCCTTCGGCTTTATCCGCATGTTTTTTTGCTCTATAAAATGGTTTGAAGACATCTTCGATCTCTTCTTTTGGGACTAGATTTCCATCATTTTTGAAGGTAATCCTCAGCTGCTTATCAGCAATAACTTCGGTTGTTATATGAATATAGTCACGTGTATATTTTATCGCGTTGCTTAATAGATTGGTTATAATTTTTGATACGGTTTCCCTGTCGAGTGTTAACGGCTCGGGAGCATTTAATTGCCAAGATAATTTAATCTTTTTGTAATGGATGAGCGTGTTGTTATCAACAACGATTTCCTTTAGGAGCTGGTTAATATGTACAGGTGTAAAATACAATTTAAAACTATCCGACTCGATTTTTCTGAAATCCAACAATTGGTTGGTCATCAAGACCAATTTGTTAGTATTTCGTTCTATCGTATGTAACCACTTGATTAATGGAGATTGCCCATCAATTTTAGACATTATCTTTTCCAATGGAGCTTTTATTAATGTAAGCGGTGTTTTGATATCATGGGCAATATTGGTAAAGAAATCAATTTTCGCTTTGTACAAAGCTCTTTCACGATGGATTTTAAGTGCCTCCAAACGTTTTCGGTTTTTTTCTTTGATATTTCTGTCGTAGCTCCAAAGTATATACCCGATGATAAGCAATATAGCCAACCCATAACAGATGTAGGCAAAAGGAGACAACCATATAGAAGGGCGGATAGTGATGTGAAGTGTTTTTTCAAGAGACAGAGGAGTACCATCAATTTCTGTCAATTGCACGCGAAGCGTGTATTTGCCCGCCGGTACCTGTGTGAAATAAGCCGTATTGCTGTTTTGTAAGGTAATCCATCTGTTATCATATCCATCAAGTTTATAGCGATATACCTTTGATTGTGGAGAGAGGAATGTCATAGCTGCAAACTCAATACTGAAAGTCGATTGGTCATGCTCCAAGGTAAGGGCATGTGTATAGGCAATAGCGGTATCCAAAATAGTATTGGGGTTGGACGCGAGAACTTCCTTGTGCTGTACTTGAAGACGAGTAAAATAAATAGGAATTTTTGAAGGAGCAGAATGACGTTGAATAAGCTTCGGATTGAATCGGATCATCCCACCAAGTGCTCCAAAATAGATGAAGTTATCAGTGTCTAATACCGAGTTGTAATTAAATTGTAATCCAATTATCCCTCTTTCTCTGTTGTATATTTGCATACTGCCGGTTTGTATATGATAACTGACAAGCCCATGCGACGTTGATATCCAAAGAGTGTGAAAAGAATCTTCCGTAAGCGTGAGAATGAGATTGCTGGGAAGACCATCGGCAGTGGTAATTCTGTTAAAATCTTTTTTATTTTCATTTAGAATAGCAATTCCGTTTTCAGTTGCTACCCATATCGCCCCCGTAGAAAGTTCATGAATGTGGTTTACTCTATTGCTATTTAAGGAATAAGGCTGTTGTATGTCATGCGTATATCGACTCGTTTGATCTGTAGCAGGGTCGTATTTAAATAGTCCATCCCGCCATGTTCCCAACCAGATATTACCTTGCGAATCTTCAAAAATGGTTGTATAAAAAATATAGTTAGGGACTTTAGTGGACAGTGTAAAAGTTCCTTTTTTCTGATCAAAAATATGTAACCCCCGAACTGTCGCAAGGTAGATGGTTCCTGATCGGGTTTTGTAGATATGGTAAATGAAGTTACTCCGGAGACTGTTGTTGGTGTTATAGCTATCGTAATGTGCAATTAACTTTTTGCGGCGAGTGTCAAATAAGTCGAGCCCTTTATCAAAGGTGCCGATTAATAGGGTGTCACCTACCAACAGTAACCCGTGGATGTTGTTATGGGATAGCCCTTCTGCAATACCGTAGTGTGCAAAAGTTCCGAGGTGGGGATTCCAACAACTGAGACCTTTGTCTTCAGTACCTATCCAAATATTTCCATGCCGATCCTCTTCCATTTCACGAACAGCATACCCTAAAATGGATGGCTTTTGACTTCGGGGGAATATTTTTTCAAACAAATCCAATTGGGGATGATAGTAATTTAGACCGCCAAAATAAGTGCCTGCCCATAACCCTCCTTCGTGATCGCGGCATAAGGTATACACTGCGTTGTCCGAAAGACTCCAGGGATTGTCATTCTCATAACTGAGTTTTTTGGTGAGACCGGTTTTCGTATCATATATAAATATTCCTGATTCCGTTGCTACCCAATATTCCTGATTCAAATGGAGGATATCCCGAACAAAAAGACTTTTGCTTTCCGTACTTGTCTGGAGAATACGTTCAACCGACAGATCATGAGGTGAAATGCGCAACAGTCCATGGTTTCTTGTCCCAGCCAGGATATATCCCTGTTTGTCCGTATACAGTTTTTCCACCCAAATGTCTTTTGCTTCAAGAGCTTCGTTGAGGTTGATCTCACGCTGATTCTGTACACAAAATAAGCGTCCCCTATGGGTCGTATACCAAGTATTTCCCGAACTGTCTATTGTTACGGCTGAAACAAAAAAATCGCGTGGCTTGGTCAACTGGCGTAGTTCGTCGGTCGCTGGTTGATAATGGTATAGTGTGAGGTTGGCCACAAACCATATCTGTTCATTATGGTCTTTCTGGATAGATAAAACTTCACCGCGTATATCGTCACGGAAGATGTGGAATTGTTCTTTCTCTTTGTCGAAAATATAAATCCCTTGATCGGTGCCTACCCAAATCGTATGGTCTTTATACACCAATAGCTGTCGGATGAAGTTGCTCTCCAACCCATTCTGCATAGAAGGGTCGCTTTGATAAATTTTGAACTGGTTACCATCAAACCGATTCAAACCATTTTTGCTGCCGAACCATAAAAATCCATCTTCGTCTTGTACCGAACACAAAATGGAATTATTAGACAACCCCTGATCTACTGTGTAATGATTGAAATAGTACATTTGGCTATACCCACCTAAAGCGTATAGCACAAATATCAATACAACGACGTTTCTAAATCTGGACATGGATACAGCTACAGATCAAAAGTAAGCTAAACTCAACGTTTTATCAGCTTTCTGTTTTTAATGAGACAATTTAAGTATTTATTGACACAAAATGTACATAATGTTTAGAGACGATTATAGACTTTTGGTAGGTGTATAATTTAAGAATAATCATTATTAAAGAATAAGACAATTTTGATGCTAAATAAGAAGTTAGGCTTTCTCCCGGTTTTTTTGCTTTCTGTTGCCTGTTGGAGCTGTGCAAATTCCGGTATGGTTAAAGATCCATCAGACAAGGCAAAAAACAAATATTTTACAAATCCGGTGTTTGAACCTGTACTCGCAGATCCCACGATCGTACATGACGAACAGACGGGGTTGTTTTATGCATATGGTACGGAAGACAATTGGGCTGATGGAAATGCTGCTCGCTTGGTGCCTATTTTGGAATCCACTAATTTGTCGGATTGGACTTATGTGGGTGAAGCTTTTCAACAAAAGCCAACGTGGAAAAAGGAGGGTTGGTTATGGGCGCCGGATATCAATTACATACACGATAAATATTATCTCTATTATTCGATGTCTACTTGGGGCGATGATAATCCCGGCATTGGTCTAGCTATTGCCGATAGTCCTAAAGGACCCTTTGTGGACCAAGGGAAATTATTTACAAGTAAAGAAATAGACGTGCCGAATTCGATCGATCCGTTTTACATGGAAGAAGATGGTAAGGAATATCTTTTTTGGGGGAGCTTTGATAGGAGTGCCAAGCAGGGAACTTTTGCGGTGAAATTGAAAGACAAGGCTACAAAGGTGAAAAGCTTGCAGGAGACGACTAAAATTGCAGCCGGTGATTTCGAAGCTGTCATGATCCACAAAAAGGATGGTTACTATTATTTTTTTGGTTCAAAAGGAAGTTGTTGTGATGGAGCTAATAGTAAATATCACGTATTAGTAGGCAGATCCGAAAATCTGTTAGGACCGTATTATGACAAAGAGGGAAACGACCTTCGGGATAGAAAAAGCGGTACTGTTGCCATGAAAGGAAACGATATTTATGCCGGACCTGGACATAATTCTCGTATATTTACGGATAAAGGGGGCAAAGATTGGATATTATATCATGCCATAAGAAAGGAGCAAGATAAATTGAAGAACGGTACCTCACGGAGAGTGCTGATGTTGGATGAAGTACATTGGGAAGACGGATGGCCGATTGTTCACCTAGGAGAACCTTCGCAAAACCAAAAAGAGATTCCGAGTTTTTGAGAAGAAAAGCATAGATTATACGTTGTTTATTTCTAAACAGAGATTATGATAAAGATAGTTAACTTATTGATGTTTTTAGTGGTGTGTTTCCTAAGTGCAGAAGCGCAAGTAAAGCCGGTAAACCCGTTGGATGTGCCATTTGGCGATCCCTATATAATATTCGACGACAACTCGGATACCTATTATATGTATGGAACCGGTGGTGTAACAAATGGTTTTGTAGCCTATTCCTCCAGAGATTTAAAAAATTGGAAAAAAGAAGGTATTGTGTATACCGCGGAGCAAGAGAAATCATGGGGCACAAAAGATTTTTGGGCACCCGAAGTATATCGGTGGGAAGATAAATTCTATATGTTCTATAGCGCACATTGGAAGGAAAATCCGAATAATGAACTTGAAAATTACAAAATAGGTATTGCAGTCTCCTCAACGCCGACAGGCCCGTTTGAGGACATAACAGGAAAGCCATTGTTTGATCCCGGTTATCCTATCATCGATGCCAATGTATACGTGGCTGACGATGGGCGTAAGTATCTGTATTACTCCCGCTGTTGCTATAAACATCCCGTCAAATCCGAAATCGCTGATTGGGCAAAGAAAAAAGGCTTATACGATGAAATAGAAGAAAGTTGGGTGTATGGCGTGGAACTTAAACCTGATCTAACGGGTGTCATTGGAGAACCGGTACTTTTGCTCCGCCCACCTGTAAAAAGGAATGATATGCAAGCGGAATGGGAAAGTAGATCGGTGACAAGCAAGGAAATAAATCGTAGATGGACCGAAGGATCATATACCTTTAAGCATGGCGGACGCTACTATATGATGTATTCTGCAAACCATTTCGCCGGAGAGAACTACGCAGTAGGCTATGCAACAGCAGATCAACCTTTAGGTCCCTATACGAAAGCGACTAATAACCCGGTCTTGGAAAAGAATACCCACAAAGGTGGATTGGTTTCAGGCACAGGACATAATAGTGTCTTAATAACAAAAGATGGTAAGATGTGGTGTGTGTATCACGGAAGAACAGATAGGACAGGTCAACAGCGTATGGTATTTATAGATGAAATGAAGATTCTGGATGATGGAACGCTGGAGGTACAAGGGCCCACACATAAAGAAGATAATAAATAGGCGTAAATTACATATTGGTCTTCTTGCTATTGACCTCATGCACATATTCGCTGGGCGACATCCCATAATATTTTTGGAAATTGCGGCCAAAATGGGTTTGCGAACTAAATCCGACTAGAAAAGAAACTTCAAATATTTTATAATCATGATGGAGTAGCAGTTCGGTCGCTTTTTTCAATCGCGCCATATTGATAAGCTCATTAGGTGAAACGTCCGATATAGATTTAATTTTCCTGTATAAAGTCGGTCTGCTCATGTTCATTAAATCGGCTAGTTTTTCTACATCCAAATTGGGATCCGCTAAGTGTTGTTGGATAACTTCATATATCTTTTCTAAAAAGGTTTCTTCACTTTTATGAATATTAGTCGTGTTGACATGTACGAAAGGAGACGAAATGAAAAACTCTTTTATCTTGTTTCGATTAAGCAGTAAACTATGGATTTGAGCACGAAGATATTCGGGTGAAAAAGGTTTTTCAATATAAGCATCGGCACCGATTTCCAGCCCTTCAATTTTAGCATTTAGCGTGTTCTTTGCGGTCAGCAAAATGATGGGAATGTGCGCATGTTTGGGTGTCGATTTGATAATTTTGCAAACTTCGAAACCATCCATTTCTGGCATCATCACATCGCAGACAATTAACTGGATAAGCGTTCTGTTCACAACCTCCAATGCCTCCACGCCGTCCAGAGCTCGAATAATTTCGAACTGATCACTCAAATCATCTTCAAGAAAATCTAAAATCTCGATATTGTCGTCGACAATAAGGATTTCAGGTTTATAGGGGCGGTCTACTATCTCCTCCATGATTGTTTTGTCGTTTATATATAGTTACCATCAAAACTACACATAAGTTTTTCGTTTGGAAAGGGGGAGGGTAAAGTTTAAAAGAGGAAAGACAAAATAATGAGTTTTTGAAACAAAAGGTGGAATTTAAACATCACATATTTGCTTACTTGCACTCGTTATTATTAACATGCCTAGCATATTAACCATGTAAACAGATTTATAAACAATATGATACCCACGGAAAAATGGATAATTAACACGATCTGCAGTAAAAGAAGTTTGTGTTTCCCGGTAATACTTTTTCTCTTTACAATTTTACCTTTCCTGAGTCGGGGAGATGATGGATATCGGTTATGGCTTAAATATGATAAAATAACGGATACCGCTTACTATCGTGTATGCCAACAACATTTGCAATCGTTTACTATTGTCGGTTCCTCAAAAACATTAGAGGCTGCCGCAAAGGAAATAAAGAAAGGGCTTGGCGGGATGTTGGCAACGGATATAAAGGAAGTCAGTTTTCGTGATGGACAACTGATCTTAACTAAATACAAGGATTTGCCCGTACGCTTAAAGAAACAATTCCGGCAGGATAACTCTTCCCATGAGGAAGGATATTTTATCAGGGATATCGAGGAAAAGGGTAAGAGGAAAATTTTTATTGTAGGGCAGGAAGATATTGGTGTACTCTACGGTACTTTCCATTTCTTAAGGACTGTGCAGACAAGAGGTAGGTTAGAGGGGCTATCCATAAGAAATGCCCCCAAAGTACAATGGAGAATGTTGAATCATTGGGATAACTTGAACCGAACCGTAGAGCGAGGTTATGCCGGATTGTCGATATGGAAGTGGGATGAACTGCCAAATAAGATTGATGAACGTTATGTAGATTATGCTCGGGCAAACAGCTCTATTGGAATTAACGCGGTGGCAGTTAACAATGTAAATGCATCTCCCAATATATTAACACAAGAATATCTTGAAAAACTGGCTGCTCTGACAGAGGTATTCAGACCTTACGGTATTCGTTTATTCATATCCATCAACTTCGCGTCGCCCAAAGCATTAAGTGGACTGCCTACTGCAGATCCCTTTGAGCCTGAGGTGCAGCGTTGGTGGGACAACAAGGTAGACGAAATTTATAGTATAATACCCGATTTCGCCGGTTTTTTAGTTAAAGCAAATTCAGAAGGGCAGCCGGGACCACAGGATTACGGAAGGAGCCACGTTGATGGTGCTAATGTTTTAGCTAGATCTTTAGCCCGCCATAATGGTATATTGATCTGGCGAGCATTTGTATATGAGAACAAGGGGAATGATAGAGTTAAAGATCCGTATGATGAATTTGTCTCTTTAGATGGACAGTTTCTTCCAAATGTTTTTGTACAAACAAAGAATGGACCGTTAGACTTTCAACCAAGAGAGCCTTATTCTCCTTTATTCGGCGCGCTGCCTTCCACTCCACAAATGATGGAATTCCAGATTACGCAAGAGTATACTGGATTTAGCACGCATCTCGTATATCTTGCGAAACTATATAAAGAAGTACTGGACAGTGATACTTACACTGATGGACAACATGCTCCCGTGGCACAAATTGTAGATGGTACCCTGCAAGGACAATCGATGACAGGAATGGCTGGAGTTTCAAATATTGGCGATGTCCAAAATTGGACAGGTCATCCTTTCGCGCAAGCCAACTGGTATACTTTTGGACGTTTAGCATGGGATCATGAGCTGAGTAGCAAACAGATAGCTAAGGAATGGATAGAGATGACACTAACCCATGAACCGAAAGCCGTGGAGACAATCATGGCTATCATGGAAAGTTCGTATGAACACATGGTGAACTACATGATGCCGCTGGGGTTAACAGTATTGAGCAGTGGAGGACATCATTACGGTCCTCAACCCTGGCAGAGAGCTGGTTTCCATAATGCGAATAAAGACGGAATAGGTTACAACCGTACGTCGACCGGCAGCAATGCGGTAGCGCAATATACAGAGCCCTTGCGGAGAAAATTTGAGCAAGTCGAAACTTGTCCCGAGAGCTTATTATTGTGGTTCCATCATGTACCTTGGTCCTATCACATGCGGTCAGGGCGTACACTTTGGGAAGAGCTGTGTTTTAAGTACAATGACGGTGTGGACGGTGTTCGCCAAATGCAACAGCAATGGCGCGCTATACACCATCAGATAGACACGGCAACATTTGAGCAAGTTGATCGCTTGCTGGCAGAGCAAGAAGATGAAGCTGTTTGGTGGAGAGATGCCTGCCTCGAGTATTTTAGTCAGATTTCTAAATTAGCTATTCCGACTGAATATGAAGCGCCGCGATACAAAGAAGAAGATCTAAAGAAGAAAGAGAAGCAAAGTCAAAATCTAAAACATTACAGTGTGGCACGACCGTACGTAATGCCACAAAAGACAAACTAACTATATAATGAAACAAAATGTCGAATTTCTTTATCAAGAAATTGCGTATTTGCATACACTAAATTAAAGAAGTAAAAATCATCGAATAAAGCAGGGAAAATATTTCCTGTATTACTCGGGAGTATAGTACGCTAGTCAATAAACTTAAATATATCATGAACAAATTGTTACATATTCCTATTAAGCTCATACTCTTCTTTGTTGGTATGTTGGCACTGTCTGATACATTAGGAGGAGAAAACAAGAGTGGTGACACAAAACGAATACTTTACGACTCTTTCGCTGAGGTGGATCTGCAGATCAGAGAAGTGCGTGGAACGGTTACAGACTCGACAGGTGGCGCCTTGCCCGGCGTTACAATTTCCGTTCGAAACTTTAATAAAGTTGTATCTACCGATGTTGATGGCAAATACATCCTGGATGTACCCAATGACGAAGCTGTATTGGTTTTCAGTCTCGTGGGATATGAGAGCCAGGTCGTGTCGGTTAACGGACGTTCTGTTATCAACGTAGAACTCCATCCCTCCACATCTCAGATAGAGGAAGCCGTTGTCGTGGCGTTTGGTAAACAGAAAAGGACAGATTTGATTGGCTCGGTGACATCGATCAATCCTGGAGAATTGAAAGTACCATCGAGTAATCTGACCACCGCATTGGCAGGTAGGCTCGCCGGAATCATTGCTTATCAGCGGAGTGGGGAACCAGGAGCAGATAATGCAGAGTTTTTCATTCGTGGTGTGACCACATTTGGGTATAAGAAAGACCCGCTCATCTTGATCGATAATATAGAACTTTCAAGCACTGATTTAGCTAGGTTGAATCCAGATGATATCGCCAGTTTCTCCATCATGAAAGATGCAACTGCAACCGCATTATATGGCGCCCGTGGTGCAAACGGTGTTATTCTGGTGACTACTAAAGAAGGAAAAGAAGGCAAAGCAAGAGTTAATTTCAGGTTGGAAAATTCATTATCGATGCCTACCAGGAATATCGAACTGGCAGATCCGCTAACCTACATGCGGTTGAATAATGAGGCGATTTTAACAAGGGATCCGCTTGGTGAGCTGATGTATACCGAAGAGGAAATCAATAATACTGTCCCCGGATCTGGATCTTATATTTTTCCCACCGTAGACTGGCGGAAAGAGCTGTTTAAAGACTATACGATGAACCAGCGAGCCAACTTGAGCGTAAGCGGAGGGGGAAAAGTTGCACGATATTATGTCGCGGGTACTTTTGCCCGGGATAATGGCGTCCTAAAAGTCGATCCAAGGAATAACTTTAATAATAATATTGATTTACGGACTTCTTCGTTACGGGCGAATGTCAACATCAATCTAACGCCAACCACGGAATTAATAACGCGACTTTCGGGAACTTTTGATGACTACACGGGTCCCATTTACTCGGGAGGTGGCTTTTATACCCGTGTGATGCGGGCCAACCCAGCCAAGTTTCCCGCCTATTATCCTGTCGATGATGATCACACGCACGTTAAACACATAATGTTTGGTAACACGGCGGAAGGAAATTACTTAAATCCGTATGCCGATATGGTGAAAGGGTATAAGGATTATGCTCGATCGAATATGAATGCGCAATTTCAGATCAGTCAGAACTTTAATTTTATAACCCCGGGGCTGAGCGCGCGTGCTTTGATCAATACCGCGAGGATATCATTTTTTGATCTGGTTCGACAATACTCTCCTTTCTATTATGCCCGCGGAGGATACAATATTCGGGAAAATACCTATCAAGTGAATATAATAAACGAAGAAAGGGGGACAGACTATCTAACCTATGAGCCTGGACAAAAGTTAATTAATTCAACTGTTTATCTGGAAACAGCCGTAAATTATAACCGCACCTTTGCGGACAAACATAACCTGAGTGGGATGTTGGTCTATATCTTACGGGAATCATTGGACGCTAACACGTCCACATTGCAGGAATCGCTCCCCTACCGTAACCTTGGTTTGTCAGGGCGCGCTACCTACGCTTATGATGATCGATATTATGCCGAGTTTAATTTTGGATATAACGGAACCGAGCGGTTCTATAAAGCACAACGGTTTGGATTTTTCCCATCAGCAGGTGTCGCCTGGACAGTTTCCAA
The DNA here is from genome assembly GCF_014692525.1 of Sphingobacterium chuzhouense. Classification (GTDB taxonomy): domain Bacteria; phylum Bacteroidota; class Bacteroidia; order Sphingobacteriales; family Sphingobacteriaceae; genus Sphingobacterium; species Sphingobacterium chuzhouense. The sequence goes on along the minus strand of NZ_JACNYL010000001.1, from coordinate 1,032,088 downwards.
TGAGAAATTCTGGGAACCACTCAAGGATGTGGTGACAAACCTGAGATTACGAGGTACCTATGGGTTAGTGGGTAACGATGCCATTGGAGCTGGAAGATTTTTGTACCTCTCCGAAGTGAATGTCAACGACCCCTCCATGAGTGCGGTTTTTGGAAGAAATAACGGAGAAAGCCGGAATGGGGTATCTATCAGCCGCTATTCTGATCTAAATATTACCTGGGAAACCGCTGCAAAGACTAATTTCGCTGTCGAATTGGGATTGTGGAATCGTTGGAATTTTATTGGTGAATACTTTAGAGAACACCGGACGAATATCTTACAGCAACGAGCTTCCTCTCCAGCTTCCATGGGCTTATGGCAAACACCGGCAGCCAATATCGGGGAAGCAACCGGTCAGGGTGTAGATATGTCGCTGGATTATAACCAACATTTCTCCAATAGCATGTGGATTCAGGCACGGGCCAATTTTACGTATGCAACCAGTGCATTTAAAGTATTTGAGGAATACGATTATGAGAACGAATGGTGGAAGTCCAAGGTAGGCTATCCGATGAATCAACAGTGGGGTTATATCGCAGAAAGTTTATTCGTAGACGATGCAGAGGTAGCAAATTCGCCGCGACAGAATTTTGGAGAATATACCGCAGGGGATATCAAGTACAGGGATATCAATGGAGACGGACAAATTACCGAGTTAGATCAGGTACCGATAGGATATCCGACTATGCCCGAAATTGTCTACGGATTTGGTTTTTCTTTTGGGTATAAGAATTTTGATATATCCTCTTTCTTCCAAGGAGCAGCAAGAGAATCTTTCTGGATCAATCCACAGGCTACGGCTCCCTTCGCATCATATTATTATAGTGATGCGGAACGTAATTCGGGAACGCAATTTACAAATCAATTGTTGCAAGCTTATGCAGATGACCACTGGTCGGAAGATAATAGAAACGCTTATGCCTTGTTTCCACGGTTTAGCGTTAATCAGATCAGTAATAATACACAGAGTAGTACTTGGTTTATGAGAAACGGTGCATTTTTGAGACTTAAGCAAGTCGAACTAGGGTATTCTCTTCCCAAAAACTGGACAGACCGGCTGCATATGGACAATGTTCGGTTGTATGTGAATGGTACAAACCTGTTCTCTTTCAGTCAATTTAAGTTGTGGGATGTAGAGATGGCAGGAAACGGATTGCAGTATCCATTACAAAGAGTGTTCAATATAGGGTTACAAGTTTCATTATAATTATTGGTTATGAAAAGATTATTAACATATATATATGGTCTCGCCCTTACTTTATTAGGGGGATGCCAAAGTTATCTGGATATTGTTCCCGATAATATCGCGACTATCGAAAATGCGTTTAACATGCGTGTATCGGCGGAACGATTTTTATTCAGTTGCTATAGCTATCTCCCACAGCTGAGTAATATAGAACATAATCCGGCATTGACGGCAGGAGATGAATTTTGGTTACACGAATTTTATCGCATGCCGGGTTGGGAGATCGCCCGGGGCTTTCAAAATATAACAAATCCTTACTTGAACTATTGGCAGGGAACCACGGGTCAAGGAAGTAATCGCACAAAGGATTTGTACCAGGCTATCCGGGACTGCAATATTTTTCTGGAAAATGTCGGAACGGTTCCCGACTTGAGTGAAGGTGAAAGAAGGAGATGGGTTGCAGAAGTTAAATTTTTGAAAGCTTATTTTCATTTTTTCTTAATTCAGGCTTATGGACCCATTCCATTGAAAAAGGAAAACTTACCGATAAACGCCGGTGTAGAAGAAGTGAAAGTACCACGCGATCCGGTCGATGATTGTTTCGGCTATGTAGTTGAGCTTTTAGATGAGGCGACTCCTGATTTACCTTTATATATCAGTTCGGAGGCATCCGAATTGGGTCGCATCACGCAACCTATTGCCTTGTCGCTGAAAGCTAACGCATTGGTAACGGCTGCGAGCCCGCTTTTCAACGGGAATCCAGACTATGCGAACTTTACGGATAAACAAGGTAAATTATTGTTCAATCCCACGTTTTCGATGGAAAAATGGGAGGAGGCGAAAGCAGCCTGCAAAGAAGCAATTGAGGCTTGTGAGCAGGCTGGTAACAGACTGTATTATTACAGCCAAAGTGGTTTGCAATATAATGTATCTCCGGAGATACGTACAGAAATGAATATACGGAACGCCGTAACCGAGAAATGGAACAATGAGATTGTTTGGGGACATACCAACAGTATGACGGGGAATATGCAGCGGCAGTCTACTCCTCGGGGCGTGGACCCCGCTACGCGAGCCAATTCCAATGTGCACGGAAATGCCGCCATACCACTCAAAGTGGCTGCCCAATTTTATACAAAAAATGGAGTGCCGATCGAGGAAGATCTCGGTTGGGATTATAACGGTAGATTTAATTTAAAGGTAGGTACGGAAGCTGAAAAATATTATATCCGACAAGGATATACTACCGCTAAATTCAACTTTGACCGGGAACCGAGATATTACGCAAATTTAGGCTTTGACGGTGGAATTTGGTATGGCATGGGTAAATTTGACGATAACAATACCTGGTTTGTATCTGCCAAAAAAGGCGACCCAGCTTCCAATGTCGCGCGGGATAAATCTAACTTTACAGGGATATGGGGTAAAAAACTGGTGAATTACCAAAACTCCATAGGGGAAACTAGTTATACTATCGAGCAATACCCATGGCCAATTTATCGCTTAGCCAACATATATTTATTATATGCGGAAGCATTGAACGAAGTCAATGGTCCATCTCCTGAAGTCTTTGAGTTTTTAGATATGATTCGAGAACGAGCTGGCTTACCCGGTGTGGAGGAGGCTTGGCGGCTTCATTCCAGAAATCCCAGCAAACCCCAGAGTAAAGAAGGTTTGCGAGAGATTATCCACCAGGAGCGATTGATCGAACTAGCGCTGGAAGGACAACGATTTTGGGATCTAAGACGTTGGAAAAAATCAATTGAAGTTTTGAATGCACCGATTACTGGCTGGGATATCGAACAGCGAACACCTGAAGGATACTACCGAGAACGCACATTGTATAACCAAGCCTTTACCACACGAGACTACCTCTGGCCTATTCGGGAAGTTGAAATTTTGGCAAATAGAAATACGGTACAAAATCCAGGTTGGTAAACTTTAACGAGAATACGATGAAAAGTATACAGTTTTTATATATAATTTTTGGTCTGTGGCTAATAGTTAGCTGTTCAGAAGAGAAATATACGTCACCGATAGATGACGATGGAGCACCCGATCCGATAAAAGAAGTTCAGATAGAAAATTTACCTGGAGCCGCTCGAATATCTTATATCTTGCCTAACAACGAGAATCTTCGCTACGTGAAGGCGGTATATGCTATCCGACCTGGTGTAATACGGGAAGCGAAATCGTCTTTATACACGGATAATTTAGTGGTAGATGGTTTCCCGTCGGAAAGTGAATATGAGGTTACGTTATATGCAGTCAGCAAAGGGGAAAAGGAATCCACACCTGTGACAGTCAAAGTTAGTCCGTTGACTCCACCACTATTGGAAGCATATAATTCCCTGACCTTCGAAGAGACTTTTGGCGGGGTAACGATTGAATTTGAAAATTCGGGAGAAGCCAGTCTAGCAGTCACCGTGTTAACAATGGAAGAAAATAAGATGACAGAGGTGGAGACTTATTATACCAAAAGTAAGCTTGGACGGCATTCAGTTCGTGGATTTGCTGCTGAACCCCGTCTATTTGGTGCCGTCATCCGGGATCGGTGGAGCAACTTTTCGGATACGATTTATGCAGAGCGTACCCCGATATTTGAGGAGCAGATTCCGAAAGATAGATTTGTTGAATACCACCTCCCCACCGATACATGGGAAAAACATATACCGCAAGGTGATATGTTTGAGATTTGGGACGGGCGGATAGCACCTAACGGTGGAATTGGCGTGTTCCACACAAAACCGGGATCGGGAATGCCACAATGGTTTACCTTTGATATGGGCAGGACAGCACTACTGAGCCGGTATAAACTTTGGCACCGAGGACCAGGCACGCAATGGGCTTATCAATTGGCATCGCCAAAGAAATGGGAGGTCTATGGTACTGCTCAAACACCCAATCCAGACGGTAGCTGGGACGGATGGACCTTGTTGATGGAATGCGACTCATATAAGCCATCTGGGGACGGTCCTGTGACCAGCGATGATGCGTTCTATGCAACCAATGCGGGAGAAGATTTTGTGTTTCCCGATGGAACACCACCGGTTCGGTACTTGCGCTTCAAAATGCTCGAAACCTGGGGCTTTCTGGACTATATTTATATCCAAGAGCTAACGTTTTGGGGGCAATTGCAATAAAACTGACAAATCGTGAAAAAGTATAGATATATATGTCTCGATTTATTGATGGCTTTATTGCTTATCACAGCTTGCTCAAAAGATAGGGGAGAAGACCCAACATCGATGGATAACAAACGGGAAATTGTTACGCAGGCACGAACAGGGAAAATATATTCGGGTTACCATAGACTGCTGTTTGTGTGGCCAAACCCTGACCCCAAAGTGAACAAAGTGAAATTATATTGGAACCGTCAACAAGACTCGGTGACATACGAATTAAATAACCCGTTAGACACGCTTAAAATACCTATTGATGACTTGGAAGAAGGGGAATATGCGATAGAAGTGTTGACATTTAACAGAGAAGGGAAGAGCTCGGGAAAAGTTCTGGTGAAAGGATTAGTATACGGGGACTCGTATGTACAGGATTTGGATAGGCGTACGTTGTATGATATGAATTACCAGTACAGCGCGAATACCCTTTCACTTGTATGGGAGGAAAATAACAACGCCTATATAATAGGATCCGAAGTGATGTATACCGACGTGAATGGCAAAGTACAACGTCAATTCTTCCCACAGGCTAAGCTGACAGGGGAATTAAGTAATCTGCCTGTCACGGCAACGGGAGAGATTCAGTACCGGACAGCTTATTTGCCGGATACAACAAGTATCGACACACTATTTGGAGAGTATACGCCCGCGGAATATGTGAATAGAAAAGCTTTCTTTGATAATCTTCCTGGATGGAAATTTCGATGCAAAGTTATGGCAGAAGCGAAGACTATCGCTGATCATGGTGGCCCATTAGCGTTCAAAGCAAAAATGGATGATGGATTAATACGGTCAGGAAAAAAATTTCAGGTACCCGGTTTAAATGATGCCGGAAATAACGAAATACACTTTTACATGACGGAGATGATTCCATTTGAAGGTACATCAGGACAGTTTAGGTATTTGCGTGGAGTGGACGATCCGGATATGGATATCCTATTGATTGTGAATGGCAATGCTGCAGCTGATGACCTGTCTTGGGGCTGGTTGAGAACACCTTATCTCACTTTGGGACACGATTACGACGGGCTATTCGGAGAACGCGCCATCGACGCGTTGCTTCATGAATTCGGGCATGCGAGAGGAATGTATGATCTCTATCTCGGTGAGGTACCAAATGGTGCGAATAATCCCATAAATGGTGAACCATTCGAGTCAAAACGATGTATCATGAATTATCCTTACGGAGAAACTGTATGGTCCGAGTTTTCACGTTTTATTATTAATGCATCGGGGGCTGATAAAGTTGCAACGCCTTATTGGAATTATTTTCCGTCTTCTTTTCAGGTGAATGTAATACAAAAAAATGGGGCACCGGCTGCAGAAGCAAAATTGAATTTTTATCCGGTGTTTGGAAATAGTAATGCAGTCAGGAGTACAGATGTTGTTAAATATCGCGCTACGACGTCTGCGAATGGACAATATATATTTCCAGATAATCCGTATGCTATAGATGGCAATATTGCCAATAATGTGTACAATTATTTGATACAGATAGAGTATGGAGGTAAGAAAGAACACCGATGGATGCCGATGGATGATGCACTGATTGCAGGGAGCAAAGGCGAGGTCTTTACGCTAAATGTTGAATTGAAAAATTAAAAATAGATGGTTATGAAATTATTAACTAACGGAATAAGAATAGGCTTTGCCTGTTTATTTTTGAGTATCCTTATTCAGGCGTGCTCGAAGATGGACGATACGTATAAACAGTTTCTCGAAGGCGGTATGAAAGTATATATCGGCATGGTCGATTCGGTATTTGTGTATCCTGGCAATCATCGTATTCAATTAGGGTGGTTACCACCGTCAGACCCCAAAGCGACGTTCACCAGAGTATATTGGAATAACCGGACGGACTCTATCGATGTACCTATTACGCGAACTGAAAACAGAGACACGATTAAGGTCATGCTTGATGACTTTGCGGAAGAAACGTATGTATTTGAGGTTTTCACCTTCGACAATGAAGGACATCAATCTTTGAAAAAAGAAGTTGTATCGAGGGTATATGGAGACCGTTATAACAGTACCCTGCTAAGCCGCCCGATAGACAGCTACGAGATTGGCAATGGAGATACGTTAAGAATAAACTGGGGCGCGTTACCAGACGTATCTGTACATGGTTCAGAGTTTATATATGAGGATGAAAACGGCGATACGCAAACCTTGTTCGTGTCAAAAAATGATAACGTCACATATATCGAAAACTTTTCTGCACAAACCATCAAACACCGAACGTCGTATTTACCTACTTCACTGGCGATAGATACATTTTATACGGAATATGAATCTCTACGGATCAAAGGAGAGCCGATAGAACTGTCCAAAGCGGGTTGGACGGCAGTAGCATCGAGCGAGGATGTTAGTGGTAATCGGCGTGCATCCCACGCGATTGACGAAAATCCGTCTACATTGTGGGTAAGTCAGATCGGAGGAACCGTTACCTATCCAAATCATACTATTACCGTAGATATGGGCGTGTTACATGAAAATTTAGAAGGTTTTGCTATTATAACTCGATTAAATCCAGGTGCCCGTCCTAAGGTAATAGAATTATATACGAGTGTAGACGGAAATAATTGGACAGCACATGGAACACATACATTGGCTAATTCTCCTGAAAAACAATGGATTGCCTTAACGGAATCTGTGCAGGCGCAGTATTTTAGATTGATAGGGATAGAACCGATTGATAATAATGAAAAAAATATCGCATTAGCAGAAATTGGTATGTATTACAGGTAAATGATGTAAATAATGAAGGCAAAGAAAAGATATGTTATTGCACTGATGCTTGCTCTGCTAAGCATTGTTGGGGCTTGTGGGAAGGGTACAGGCAATGACGAGATCATACCTCCCGATCCAGATGAAGAAGAGCCAACAAATGTAGACGACTTTTTTACGAATCCCTTATTGCCTAGAGGTGCTGATCCATGGGTAACACAAAAGGATGGAACATATTATTACACGTATACCCAGGGAAGTAAGCTGGTGCTATACGTCACCAAAAAAATTAGTGAATTGGCAAACGTAACACCAATTAACGCTTGGGTACCGCCTCCTGGAACCATGTATTCACAAAATATATGGGCTCCGGAACTGCATGAAATCGATGGAAAATGGTATATGTATTTCGCTGCCGATAACGGCAGCAATGCCAACCATCGCATGTATGTGGTCGAAAATAAATCGTCTAGCCCCGTGAGAGGGTCTTGGGAGTTTAAAGGAAAAATAGCTGTTCCGAATGACGAATGGGCAATTGATGGAACGATCATGACACATAAGGAGCAATTGTATTTTTTGTGGTCGGGATCAAATAGAGGAGCCTCGCCTCAAAAGATTTATATTGCAAAAATGACCAATCCTTGGACCATAGAGGGCGACCGGACGGAGATAGCCGCTCCTATTTATGATTGGGAGAAACATAATGGAGCAATTAACGAAGGACCGCAAGTACTGATTAACCCAGAAGGGAGCGTGTTTGTAGTCTATTCAGCCAGCAGTTTCTCTTCTGATCGGTACGCATTGGGTTTATTGTCACTTAAAGATGGGGGTGACCCCATGAATCCGGAAGACTGGACGAAGCACGCTGAACCTGTCTTTTCCATGAATGCCGAAAGTGGAGCTTTTGGCCCTGGTCATAATGGTTTTTTTAAGTCGCCGGATGGTACAGAAGACTGGATTATCTATCACGCCCGGAATTTACCGGATGGCGGAAACACGAATTATCGTAACGCGAGAATTCAAAAATTTACATGGAATAGCGATGGCAGTCCGAATTTCGGTATTCCGGTAAAAATAGGGGAGAAAATTAAGAGACCTTCGGGAGAATAGGATGAATGTATGATGCAAATGGCAAAGTTAAAATGGATATTTATAACCTGCACTTTATGGATTGTAAATAGTAAAGCAATTCCACAGGAAAAAAACCAACCAAATGTTTTGCTAATCTGTGTAGACGATCTTTTGCCGGCCTTAGGCAGTTACGGTAATGACGAGGTGAAATCGCCTCACATGGATGCATTGGCCGCGCAATCGGCTGTGTTTTCTAGGCATTATGTCACCGTACCTACCTGTGGTGCGTCTCGTTATAGCCTGTTGCGGAGCTCGTTACCCCGAACAACAGCCGAATTATCGAATACAATTGCAAATAGACTGTCTGCCGCTAAACAAGAGAAATCGACGGAACCGGAAACCTTTATCGAGCAATTCCGCAGAAACGGTTATTACACGGTTGGGATTGGAAAAATAAGCCATCATCCTGATGGCTATATCTATCCTTATTCAGGATCCAAAAGTGACCGCCGGGAACTACCGAATAGCTGGGATGAGATGTTGTTAGACTATGGCAACTGGGGACAAGGTTGGGATGCTTTTTTCGCTTATGCCAACGGTGAAAGCCGTACCACTAAAAAGGGAGATGTACCTCCTTACGAAGCAGCTGATGTTGGCGATGAAGGTTATCCCGACGGACTGATAGCTCGGACGGCTGTTAATAAGCTCAAGATGCTCGCTCACCAAAAGCAACCTTTTGTTTTGGGAGTAGGCTTCTTTAAACCCCATCTACCGTTTAATGCCCCAAAGAAATATTGGGATTTGTACGATGAAGATCGATTATCGTTGACTAGCGCACCTGATATTCCCAAAAATATACACCGGGCAAGTTTACATAATAGCGCGGAGTTTAACCAATACAAATTGGGAGAAGAAAAAGCATCACTGGATGAACCGTTATCAGACGCATATTCCCGTAAATTAATACATGGCTATTATGCCTGTGTAAGCTATGTGGATGAGCAGGTTGGTAAGGTGGTATCAGCATTGAAAGAAACGGGTCTGGATAAGAATACGATTGTGGTGCTATGGAGTGACCATGGCTGGCATCTGGGTGACTACCACGTGTGGGGCAAGCACACCCTATTTGACCGGTCACTTCGCAGCGTATTGATGCTGAAAACACCTGATATGACCGGAGGAAAGCAAATTGATCGCGTAGTAAGTACGATCGATATTGCGCCTACTTTATTAGATCTATGTGACGTTCCTGCACTGTCTTATGCAGATGGTTATTCGGTGAAACCTTTGCTGCAAAATATAAGGGATACATCGTGGAAAGACGTAGCGTATAGTTATTTTAAGGAAGGGATTTCTATGGTTACTCCTCAATATCGACTGACACGTTATTTTAGAAAAGAAACTCCGGCCACGGAGCTTTATGACCATGCTGTAGATACCTTGGAAACAAAAAATATAGCGGAGGGAAACGAACACATTATTCAGGAGCTGAATCCATTATGGGAACAAGGAAATACTGGGTTATTTCGATAATCTCATTGCGTTCACCATATTTAGTACTTATTTTACGCTGTAAAAGACAAAATAAGGAAATATTGACACAAGATGTCGAAATATTCTTTTCCTGAATTAGGAACTTGACATCAGGTTAGCAAACGGAATATAAATCTATGAATTACAGACAAATCATGAACTATAGCGTAGCTTTTCTATTGCTTTTCGTTTTTTCGTCGATGGCATCAAAAGCGCAAGAGACTTCTGTTTATAGCGGAACTGTTGTAGATCGGGAGAACCAGCCATTGCCAAATGTTTCTGTACGGATTCAGGAATCAGGAAGGGGAACACTCACTGATTCGCTTGGGGCTTTTACAATCGAATCACGGGAAGGTAATCATCTTATCGTTACGATGGTCGGGTATGCCGAATATACGGAAGTGTTGGGTGGAAATAGACAATTAAGCATACAATTGGGAAAAGGAGATTATACCGATTTGGAAGAGGTAGTTGTTATCGGATATGGATCAGTACGAAAAAAAGATCTTACCGGCTCAGTGTCCCATATCGGACAGGAGGTTATGGAGACCCGCGTCGCAACATCCGTAACAGATTACTTAAAAGGGAGTATTGCGGGTGTTAATATTGGTATAAATAATAATGCATCTGGCGGGGGTGATATACAGGTTAGAGGTCCCGCCTCATTGCAGGCATCCAGCTCGCCGCTGATTGTGCTGGACGGAGCTATATATTATGGATCTATGAGTGATATCAATCCCAACGATATTGAAAGTATCGATGTTTTAAAAGATGCAAGTTCCACAGCAATTTTTGGCTCGAAGGGCTCGGCAGGTGTTATTATGATTACCACGAAAAGAGGTAAAACGGAAAAACCGGTGGTTACCTACAATTCTAAATTAGGTTTTTCAAATCTACTGTCCATACCTCCGTTGCCCACACCCGAACAATACGTCCAGCGGAGAGCTGACTATTGGAAAACAATTGACTTTTTCAATCCCGAGAACCAACAAAAAGGCAAAGGATATTATGATAATCCAGATAATCTTCCGGAGGGTGTTACTCGCGAACAATGGGCGAATTATGACAATTCTTTTTCGGGGGATTATATAGATACTTGGTTGAACCGGCTGCAATTTGCCCCAATAGAGATTGAGAACTATATGGCAGGACGAACAGTAGACTGGCGAGATGAGGTTTATCGTACCGGTATACGGTTAGATAATAATGTTTCTTTTTCTGGACGTTCTGCTGCTACCGACTATTATGCTTCTATTGGGCATTTAAAGAATGAAGGATTTACCAAAGGAGACAACTTTACCGCAACTAGGGCCCGTGTGAATCTGGAAACCAATATCACGAACTGGCTCAAGGTGGGTACCAATACCCAATTTTCCAACCGGGCAGATGATGATATTACGGTCAATGAAGCCAATGCGGACGTAATGAGTCCATTCGGTAGTCTATATAATGAGGATGGAAGCATTAATAGATACCCTACAGGAGATGCGAGGATTGCTAATCCGCTATTGGCGGCGGGAGTAGATGACTATTTCTATCGTGTGCAAACACTGAATTCCACCTTATTTGCTAAACTGACACTTCCTTATGGGTTTAGTTTCCAGACCAATTACAGCAACCGCTTCGGATGGCGTAAGGATTATTACTTTCATTCGGATGAAAAGCCAAATGTAACGGCAGGAGGTAGTGCAAGCAGAGAAGATTATTCCGACTATGAGTGGATTGTCGATAACATCCTCAATTGGAACTATAGGATAGGAAATGTACATAATTTCGATGCAACATTTGTTGTAAACTCAGAGAAATATCAATTTTGGAGAAGCACGGGTGAAAATGAGGGTTTTATCCCGAACAGCAACCTCACCTACCACAATATAAATGCCGGCATCAATCCTATTGTCCGGTCGGACGATCAGATGCAGACGGGTAATGCTATTTTAGGTAGGATAAATTATGGTTTGCTGGATAGGTATTTATTAACCGTTTCTTTGAGGCGGGACGGTTTTTCGGCTTTTGGGGTGAACAATCCTTATGGTACGTATCCTGCTTTTGCAGCTGCATGGCGAATTTCCGAGGAGAAATTTATGAAACGTACTCCCTTCTCCGACCTCAAACTGCGCTTGTCATGGGGGGAAAGCGGGAACAGGGATATCGGACGTTATGCTGCATTGTCAAGATTGAACGTTACAGATAATATTATCGACGGAGAAAATATAAAAGGTATATGGACAGACAATCTTTCTAATCCTAATCTGAAATGGGAGCGTACCAAAGCGTTGAACGTCGGTTTAGATTTTGCGGTTTTTAACAACCGTCTACAGGGCGTACTCGACGCGTATTATAATAAAACCACCGATTTGATCCTTATGCGTTCGTTACCGACAATCACAGGGTTTAGCGATATCATAACCAACTTGGGGCAGGTGGATAATAAGGGGTTTGAAGCAACCTTGACAAGTGTTAACGTCGATAAGCAAGATGTTACATGGCGTACATCATTTATATTTAGTAGCAATAAAAACACGATTAAACACCTCTACGGTGAAATGGTTGATATTCGGGATGAAGACGGAAACGTAATCGGACAACGGGAGGATGATGACATACAGAATAACTGGTATATCGGACACGGTATCAATGATATATTTGATTATAAAATGATCGGCATATGGCAACTCGGAGAAGAGGAACAAGCTAGGAGATACGGGAAAACACCCGGAGACCCCCGCCTATTGGATGTAAACGACGACGGGGTATTGAATCAAGAGGACAAGCAATGGCTGGGTTCTGCTACACCACGATTCAGGGCATCATTCCGAAGCGATTTGACATTATGGGGTGCGTTGGATTTTTCGTTTGTTTTGAGAGGTGATTTTAATTATTGGGCAGTCGATAATATGGCGAGAAATGAAGATAATCGGTTTTTTGACCGATCGAATTCTATTCTCACGGAATATTGGATGCCGGACAACCCTTCGAATGAATTTGCAAAATTGGGCGCAAATTCATCCAACCCCACTGTGAATATCTACAAAAGAAGAGATTATCTCCGCTTACAGAACGCGTCGATCTCCTATCGGGTGCCTAAATCGTACCTTACTAAATTGTCTATTGAAAGCTTACGCATCAGTGCGAATGTAGACAATGGTTTTGTGATCACCAACTGGACATATTTCGATCCGGAAAACCGGGGTCGGGCACCACGAATATTCACGCTGGGGCTTGATATTACCTTATAATGGTTTCATTTAAGAATAGAAAGATGAAGAAGAATATTGTTTTATTTTCGATACTGTTATCATTTTCAGGGCTCGTTTCCTGTGTAAAATTGGATCCACAGCCATTATCTTTTTTTGCGCCTGAAAATACATTGACCGACAAAGCCGGACTGGAAGCTTTATTGGTTACCTCCCGAAAACAGATTAAATGGGAATGGTTTGGTGATGCATTTAACGCTGGTGTTTGTGAGACACCGCTCGTATATGAATACGCCTTTTCGGATATGCACGTCATGGGCGCACCGGAAGCCAAGGAAATTCACAACTTGGAAACGCAGCTAACGCCTACCACTAACCAAAGGTTACATTTGACATATTGGGAGTTGGGTTGGAACGGCATAAAATACGCCAATACGGTTATTAGTAGAATAGATAACGCCACGTTCGATACGGAGGAAGAGCGAAATGCCATTTTGGCGGAGGGATATTTCCATCGTGCATACTGGTATTACCTGCTGACAAACCAATGGGGAGATGTTCCGCTTATTTTGGAAGAAATCACCGGACCGAAGCTTGATTTTGTAAGTAGCGCCCGGAATACCGTGTTGGCACAAATGAAAGCAGATATGGAGTTTTCCGCACAATGGCTTCCATTAACAGCGCCTCCAGGTGCGGTGAATAGAGCAGCGGGAGAACATCTACTTACAAAAATATACATGGCGCTCGGCGAATTTGAAAATGCCATTGAGTCTGCCACACGTTGTATTAATAACTATGGGTTGCAACTCATGGATACCCGTTTTGGTGTCAACGCCGGAAATGCACAACTGGATGTATTTAACGATCTGTTTAAAGAAGAAAATATAAGCGCATCCACAAATAAAGAGGCGATTTTCGTGGTGCAAGAAAGGTTTGGTATTCCGGGAAATGTTGCCGGAAATGGTTCTGCGAGGTTGCGTAACTTTGTTCCTTACTGGAGTAATGGCGCTGTTGTACGTACTCCGGATGGTAAATCCGGTACTACCTATGATGCCGGTCCATACGACGGTTACGAGCTACTTGATTCGCTAGGTCGGGGTATCGCAAAAATTCGGCCGACAAACTATTACCAGTATGAAGTCTGGGCAGACGCAGGAACAGATATCCGTTATAACGAAAATAACTGGTATGACAAATCAAGATTGTGGTACAACAGACCAGTATCTAAAGGAGGAAGTGATGAATGGTTTGGTAAGCCGATCCAAGCGCAATATGTACAAGATACCATGCGTTGCTACTTTTCTTTCCCAATTGTTAAAGTATTGGTACACAAGGATGATATCAATCAAGGGAGAACACCTTCGGGTGGGTTTACAGATCAATATGTATTCCGACTAGCAGAAACGTATCTGATGAGAGCAGAGGCATATTGGTGGCTCAATCAATTTGGAAATGCGACAGAAGACGTTAATGCAATACGTGAAAGAGCATCTGCTCCACTATTGGCTACGGTCACCTTGGACGATATTTTAGATGAACGTGCAAGAGAACTGTTTCTGGAGGAACATCGTAAAGTAGAACTGACGAGAATCGCTTTTACGATGGCACAATTGAATAGAGATGGCTATACCATGGCCAATTTCAGCGAGAAAAATTGGTATTATGATCGCATTATGGAAAAGAATAATTTTTTTCAGGAGCAATATTTTTATTCTACAAATGCTTTTATCATGCGACCATATCATGTATTATATCCTGTACCGCTAACCGCTATCACCTCAAATAGCCAAGGACATATAAATCAAAATAAAGGTTACCCCGGAGCAGAAACTAATATACCAGTAGAATAAAGTGCGTTTATATTACAGAAAATAGAATAAAACAAATTACGAAATAAATAAATCGATTGATGATGATGAATATTGCTAGATGCCTAGTGCTTTCTTTTTTAGTTATATTATGTTGTACGTTTTCACAAGGACAGACTAGACTTGCCAAAAATCAGAAAAACAGCTTTGTCATAACAAATGAAAATAGAACAACGCCGATATTATATGATGATAATGATGAACTTTCGGTGAAAACGGCACTGAAACTTTTCACCGAGGACGTTGAAAGAGTTTCGGGAAAAAAACCCGCACTAATAACGGAATCCGGTAAAGAACGTAATCTCATCATCGTCGGAACAATTGGAAAAAGTAATATAATCGATCAATTGATTCGTCAAAACAAGCTAGATGTTGGTAAAATAAAAGGGCAATGGGAAAGATATGCCATACAGACGGTGAAAAACCCTCTTAAAGGCGTAGATCAGGCGTTGGTAATCACCGGTAGCGATAGACGAGGCACGGCTTACGGTCTTTTTTCTATATCCGAAACGATAGGCGTATCTCCCTGGTATTGGTGGGCAGATGTGCCTATAAAACATAGCGATAATATCTTTCTGGACGTGAAGACATTCTCTTCTCCTGCGCCAACCGTAAAATATCGAGGTGTTTTTATCAATGATGAGGATTGGGGGCTGTTGCCTTGGGCGAAACACACATTTGATCCCGAACTGAAAGATATTGGTCCCAAAACTTATGCTAAAGTTTTTGAGCTTTTGCTGCGCCTGAAAGCGAACTATCTATGTCCCGCCATGCACGAAGCGAGTGGGGCATTTAATAAATATTCGGAAAACAAGGTAGTAGCGGATTCATTCGGTATTGTTATGGGATCTGTACACCCCGAACCGCTACTCTTTAACAACGCCAGTGAGTGGGATAAAAAAACGATGGGCGAATGGAATTACATGACGAACAAAGAAGGAATTTTAAAAGTACTGGATCAGCGAGTAAAAGAAAATTCGCCTTATGAAAATGTGTATACATTGGCTTTACGGGGTCTACACGACAAAGCAATGACGGGTGGTTATAGCCTCGAACAACGTGTAGCGCTGGTCAGTGAAGCGTTAAAGGATCAACGGAACATCTTGAAAAAATATATAGACAAACCGATCGAAGAAATTCCACAGGCGTTTACGCCGTATAAAGAGGTGCTTGATCTTTATCTTGCAGGACTGGAGCTGCCCGATGATGTAATATTAGTTTGGCCCGATGATAATTACGGTTATATGAAGCAGTTGAGCAATGAACAGGAGCGCAAGCGATCAGGTGGTTCGGGGGTATATTACCATGCTTCCTATTTAGGAATACCACACGATTATCTGTGGCTTTCTTCAACACCGCCCGCTTTGATGTATGAAGAACTGCATAAAGCATACAATACAGGAGCTGACCGTCTGTGGTTATTAAATGCAGGAGACATTAAGTCTTGCGAGTTTCCTGTTACACTGTTTCTCGATATGGCTTATGATATTAATCAATTTACTTTTGAAAATGTACCAAATTATCAAGCTAATTGGCTAAGTTCAATTTATGGCGAGCAATATCTGGATGACTTTAAAGAAATAACACGCGAATACAATCGTTTGGCATTCACCCGCAAGCCTGAATTTATGGGGTGGGGATATGAGTGGAATACCTTCAGCCATGGACGGGAACGTCCAACGGACACGGATTTTTCGTTTACGAATTATAAAGAAGCCGATAAGAGAATAGCAGATTATACGCGAATTGGCGCGGCGGTTGAACGCATACGCCAAGAGATTCCAAAAGAAGCTGAACCCTCTTTTTTCCAGTTATTGTACTATCCTGTAAAGGGAGCTGAGCTTATGAATAAAAAGTGGCTTACAGCCCAAAAGAATAGGCTCCACATTGCGCAGGGACGATCGAATGCGAATATATTACGGGACGAGGTGAAGCATTATTATGATACGTTGTATAAAATATCATACGAATACAACGATTTAATGGATGGTAAATGGAAACGTATCATGTCCTTGCGTCAGGGTGTGACTGCTTCATATTTTGAACTTCCTAAATTGGATTCTGTGCAGGTTTCAACACAGGCGGGCATGGGGTTGGTTGTGGAAGGACAGGAGCCGTTAAAAGGTGTAAGTAGCTTTTACACGTTACCCGCATTTAATCCCTATACGGATAAAAGCTATTTCATCGATGTCTTCAATACCGGAGAGGGTACTTTTGATTGGTCTGCGCATCCATCGGATGACTGGATTAAGGTGAGTAAATCTGCCGGACAGGTAACACACGAAGAAAGAATATGGGTATCGGTCGATTGGGAAAAGGCACCAAAAGGGGAACGTATCGGGGGAGAAATGGTGTTTAGAAATGGAGATATGCAGGAAATTATTGGTATATCGCTTTTTAACCCTGCAAACGTTGCTGTACGTGATGTTAAAGGATTATATATCGAAGATAATGGTGTGATTTCGATCGCGGGTGCCGACTTTCATCGAAAGCGAGAAACGGATGATATCAAAATGCACGTTATCGATAATCTGGGAATTGAAGATCAAAGTGTAATGATCGGTAACCCTACTGCGAAAGTGCATAATCCCCGCGATCCAAAATCTCCCGGTGTGGAGTATGATTTTTATACGTTTCATCACGGGCCAGTCGATGTCTATACGTATGTATTACCGGTATTTCCTTTGAGCTCGGATCGTGATTTTGGTTTCCACGAACAGGGAACGGGACAAACGCGATATGCAGTGTGCATCGATGACGGACCTGTGGCGCTACCTTCTTCCTCCGCACCGGAATATACACAAGCTTGGTCTGATAATGTACTCCGCAACGCAGCGATTAACAAATCAACATTTTATATTGATAAACCCGGTAAACATACGCTCCATATTAAATGTGGCGATCCGGGTATGGTTATCCAAAAGATTGTTCTAGACTTTGGTGGGATGAAAAAATCGTATACGGGGCCAACGGTTACGAAAGTAGAATGAGAAAGTAAAAATAAAATTGAAAAACGGAGCGTTGGCTTAGGCCAACGCCTCCTCAAAATCACTAATAAGATCATCGATATGCTCGATGCCGACCGAAATGCGCAGCAGCCCTTTGCTGAAAGACAATTGGTTTCCTTTTTTTTCTGCCTGATGCGCACCCCACATGCTTGCCGGATGGGTTATCAAGGACTCCACGCCACCTAAACTTACGGCATTGTGGAAAAATTTTAACCTATTTAATATTGTTTGCGCTCTTTGGAACTGTTCAGCGTCGTCTTTGCCGTTAACCTCAATGGCGAGCATACCCGTGAATCCTTTCATCTGTTTTTTTGCTAACGCATGTTGCGGATGATCGCTGAGTCCGACATAAGCAACTTTCTTTATCGTAGGTTGTTTCTCCAGCCACTGCGCTAAGGCAAGCGCGTTTTCATTAATTTGACGAACACGTAATGCCAATGTTTTTAATCCACGCAACAGCAACCAAGAATCAAAAGGACTCAATGACGCGCCTAGCAAAAGCGATCTACGCCAAACTTTCTCGATATATGCTGCCGAACCGCATACCGCACCCGCTGTAAGGTCGCTATGTCCACCAAGATATTTCGTAGCACTATGGACAATAATGTCAATACCAAAATCAGCAGGTACTTGGTTGATTGGGGACGCAAAGGTATTGTCTATCATGGTCAAAATACCGTGTTCCTTGCCGAGTTTACCAATATATTCCAAATCGGTAATATCGAGGTTTGGATTAGAAGGTGTCTCCACAAAAATGAGTTTTGTATTGGACTGTATGGCTGCTTCGAAAGCTTGGTTGTCGGTTTGGTCTACTTGCGTTACTTCGATACCATATTGTAACAGAAAATCCCGCATAAATGTTAATGAAGCGGCATAATGCGCGTTCTGGGCAATAATATGGTCACCACTTTTTACCACAGCGAGGATAGCCGTACTGATCGCCGCCATCCCGGTTGCTAATACCAGTGCATCCTCTTTCTTCTCTAATTTCGCTATAAGCGCCGCAGCCTGACTACTATTAGGATTGCCATGACGATGATAAAACTCGGGCGATTTCGTTGCCGCCGCCGCATGTGCAAAAGAATCTATATCATCAGCAAGATACGTGGATGTTTGGAAGATCGGCGTCACAACCGATTTCGTAGTATTGAAATGTTCACCTTCGTGAATTAAAGAGGTTTCTAGCTTTGCCATAACGAGTAATTATAGCGCAAAGCTAGTAAATAATCTACTTAAAAGGTAGTACTAGATAGATAACATCAAATCATTTCGCTCAATAAATGCAATGCATAATCAATGCTATTGACATTGCTTAGCGCCAGCCTAAGTTGCCCTTTTACCTCCTTTAAATTCGATATCGCCGGATGTGCCTGCACGAATGCCAGTACTTTCCCGAATTGATCAGATTCAAAATAACTGGATTTTGGATTGTTAACAAAGTATCCTTTGAGGGTATTCTTTTTAAAAGAAATTTTCTCGAAACCAATCTGTTTGCCCAACCATTGCAAACGTAAGGTATTGAATAGCTCATAAACAGGCTTGGGTATAGTGCCGAAGCGATCCTCCAGTTCTTTTTCGAATGTCGCTAGCTGTTGTTCGTTTTCCAATTTTCCGATTTCGTTATACAGGTTGTATCGTTCCCCGATATTAGTGACATATTCATCTGGTATCATGACCTCGAGATCGGTATCTATTTGGGTAAAAGAGACATACTTTTTGTCCTTTTCATCGGCAAATAGTTCTCCAAATTCATCTTCCTTTAGTTCCTGAACGGCTTCGTCGAGAATCTTGTTATACATCTCGAACCCAATTTCGGCGATAAAGCCAGATTGTTCAGCACCCAACAGGTTTCCGGAGCCGCGTATATCTAAATCACGCATGGCGACATTAAATCCAGAGCCCAGTTCAGAAAATTCCTCCAATGCAGACAGACGTTTATAAGCCTCGTTCGTTAATGTCGATAACGGTGGGCTTAATAGATAACAGAACGCTTTTTTATTGGAACGTCCTACACGACCACGCATCTGGTGGAGATCACTCAGACCAAACATGTGCGCGTGGTTGATAATGATGGTATTGGCATTCGGAATATCTAGACCTGCTTCGATAATCGTCGTAGCGACTAATACATCAAACTCATGGTTAATGAATTTTAGCATGACGTCTTCTAGTTCATCCCCCTCCAATTGTCCATGAGCGATACCCACGCGGGCGCCAGGTACCAATTTTTGAATCATTGCCCCTAATTGAGGTAAATCGGCCACTCGGTTGTGAATGAAAAATACTTGTCCGTTTCTTTCGAGTTCGTATGAAACCGCGTCCTGTATAAGCGTTTCGTTAAATACGTGCAGTTCCGTTTGTACCGGTTGCCTATTAGGAGGTGGTGTGGAGATGATACTTAAATCGCGCGCGCCCATCAGCGAAAAATGCAGGGTACGCGGAATAGGAGTTGCGGTTAAGGTTAATGAATCTACATTTGCCCGCATCACTTTGAGCTTCTCTTTAACGGAGACACCAAACTTTTGTTCTTCATCAATAATCATCAATCCCAAGTCTTTAAATTTGACGTCTTTACTGACCAATCGGTGCGTGCCGATGATAATATCTATTTTGCCTTCTGCTAGGCGAGCTAATGTATCTTTAATTTGTTTCGAGGATTTGAATCGGTTGATGTAGTCTATATTCGCCGGTAATCCTTTCAGACGATCGCTGAACGTACGGTAATGTTGCAGCGCTAATATTGTAGTTGGAACTAACACCGCTACCTGCTTGCTGTCTGCCACAGCTTTGAAAGCTGCCCGGATAGCGACTTCCGTTTTTCCGAAACCTACGTCTCCACAAACCAATCGATCCATCGGGTGGGGCGATTCCATGTCCCGTTTGACATCGTTGGTCGCTTTCTCTTGATCCGGTGTATCCTCATAGATAAAGGACGCTTCTAGTTCGTTTTGTAAGTAAGTGTCCGGACTGAATGCATTTCCGGTTTGGGCTTTTCGCTTGGCGTACAATTTAATGAGGTCACGCGCAATGTCTTTGACCTTTTTCTTGGTTGTCTTCTTCAACTTGTCCCAAGCATCCGTTCCCAGCTTATTCATTTTAGGAACGGTACCTTCCTTGCCCGAATATTTGGAGATACGGTTTAAGGAGTTGATATTGACATAGAGCAAGTCGTTGTCTGCATAGACCAGACGAATCATCTCCTGTGTCTTACCATTGACTTCCACTTTTTCCAGTCCTGCATATTTCCCAACGCCGTGGTCGATGTGGGTGATGTAATCGCCCGGTTTTAGATCACGCAATTCTTTTAGCGTAATCGCCTGTGAACGTTCATAACCTTTTTTACGTTTGTATTTATAGTAACGATCAAAGATCTGGTGATCCGTGTAACAGGCGAACTTTTGCTCGTCATCACGGAAACCTTCGCGAAGAGCCCGGTGTACCGGAATAAACGTCACCGTTTTGTCGATGTCTTCTAAAATGGTAAAAATTCGTTCGATTTGTTTCGTAGAATCTGAAAAAATGAGATTTTGTATCTGGTTCTTTTCATTCTCCTTGAAATTATGGATCAGTAGATTAAAATCCTTATTGAATGAGGGTTGCGGGTGTGTGTCAAAAGAAATGGTTTCATCAGCTTTGTAGAAAAATTGCTTTCCAAATTCTATGTTGGGAAAGTCAAATAACATCTCCCCGAAGGCCCGGTCGGTCGTAAATGTGACCCTCGGATCTACCCATTCGCTGTTGGCCTGAATATCTTTCTCGGGAAGAGCCTTCCAGAATTCGGATGCTTTTTTGTAACCATCTTTCAAAACATCTAGCGTGAACTGCACATCTTTTAGCCAGATGGCACTATTCCGGTCGATATATTCCAATAAAGAGATATGGTTATTGGATAGGAATTTTGCCTGTACATTAGGCACAATGGTGACTGTATGTATCTTGCTGACGGAAAGTTGTGTTTCCACGTCAAATGTCCGTATACTTTCTATATCGTCACCAAAAAACTCAATCCGGTAGGGGAGGTCATTGGAAAAAGAAAAAATATCGACGATCCCCCCACGAATGGCAAATTGCCCCGGTTCGTATACGAAATCAACGCGCTCAAAATCGTATTCATAAAGAAATTCGTTAATAAAATCGATGCTGAGCTTGCTTTGCTGCGTAATGCTCAGTGTATTTTTTTCTAAATCATCTCGATTAATGACCTTTTCGGCAATGGCTTCCGGATAGGTTACCAGCATTTTGGGCAGTTCAGAAGTATGGTTTAGGGCACTTAATGCCTCGGCACGTTGCAGTACGTGGGAGGCGTCTGTTTGTGTAAATTCATAAGCCTTACGGAATGATGCAGGAAAGAACAGAACCTGTTTATCCAATATGCTTTCTAGGTCACTTAAGAAATAGGAAGCCTCTTCGTGCGTAGGTAAAATAAAGATGAAAGGTCTTTCCTGCAATGTATAAGCTGCCGCGGCTATCATCGCATCAGACGAGCCAATAAGTCCTTTAAGATGAATTTTAGGATTTTTTGCCTGTATATTTTTTACCAGTGATTTTACCTTTTCGCTTTTCGCGTATTTATCGAGAATTTCCTGTATACCCACGTAATGCCAAATCTTGTTTTTGCAAATTTACATAAATTTTCTCCTACCTCCATTACGCCAAACCATGCCCCATCGCAAAACTTATCATCTCCTCCATGGATTCTTGTAAATCAAACTGCAAGTCCTCGTGCAGTTTCTCAAATTTATTGGTGGTCGTTTTAATACGTGCTTTCACATAATCATGCAGCTTGAAGGCACTATGTACTGCCGATTTTTCAAAGAGGCGTGGAAATCGCCGAAAAGCTTCGTTTAAGATATAGATGCGGCAATCGGTCTCGCTGTATTTGTCTTTTGTGATTTTCTCGTGTTCATTGATTATTCCACTGGCTTGTCGGATAAGACTTTGAAGCTCTTTGTAGTTGCTATATACCGGAATATTCTTGACAGAATTTCTGCCTTCTCCAAAGAGAAAGGTTAATCTTTCTTTGAGTTTCTCGATGCGATCTTCCAGATCGATTTGGTCTTCCAACAGTTGAAAATGGAGCTGCTTCATCAACATCTTGTCTTTGCCGACAAGACGAACAAGCAGTTTATCTTTCTCCTTTTGTGGAAGATTTAATACGGCTTCCTTCAATTCGGGCTGCTTATGTAAGGACATGATGTGAAATTAAAAATAATTTTTAACTCTTTAATCTTCTGTCTTACGTTAAGTAAAAAATACCATTAAAACCTGTAATTATACCATTGTTTGTGGGAATATCACCATATCTTTGTGTATGGTTTCAAAAGTGCCTATCATAGAGCAATGTACCGTTTCGGAAAATGTCCAACAAGGTATTATGGTAGAGGATTTAGCGGGATATTTAGCCCGAAATAAAAACTTGGTTTTTCCGCATCGCCATAATTTTTACCATTTGTTGCTCTTCACAAAAGGGGGCGGGAGGCATACCATCGATTTTGAAACATTTGAGATTGTCCCTTGGCAGATTTATTTTATGTCACCTGGTCAAATACATACGTGGTCTTTCGAAGGAGAGATGGATGGCTATGTGGTTAACTTTGATAAGAATTTGTTTAGAACCTTTTTGTTACGCCCAGATTATATTGGATCGTTTTCTTTTTTCTCGGGATTGGTAAGGGATGAGGTATTTATGGTGAAGGACGCAGAACGAGAATTGATTGTAGATACATTTCAGCGTCTGCAAACATATATACGCGATGTGGATTTTGCCCGTATTTCGCTGTTGTATATTTTTCATCTATTGGAAAAGCAACGCGATATGCCGACCACATTACCAGACGATATATACAATCATACGTTGTTGCGTAACTTCTTAAATTTGATAGAGGTGAATTATAAATCACTGCGATTGCCAAAAGATTACGCCGCATTATTGTATATCACGCCGAATCACCTCAATGCGCTGTGCCAGGAAGTGTTAGGTTCGTCTGCTGGTGAGATCATCCGAAACCGGGTGCTACTGGAGGCAAAACGTTTGTTGGTGATTAAGGATTATACGATATCGGAGATTGCTTACGAACTCAATTTCAACGACAATTCATACTTTACAAAATTCTTTAAAAAGGGTGAAGGGTTAACGCCGGAAGAATTTAGAAAACAACATATTTAAATAGTATAATAAATGGAAAATAACGATACGTATACCATTAGCAAGTTTAAAGCAGCCACGCAATGTAAATGTCCACGGTGTCGAACGGGAAAAATTTTTGAAGGGAGTGTATTTCGTCTGAAAGGACAAAAAATGAATAAGAACTGTCCTCATTGCGGATTGAAGTTTGAAATGGAACCCGGATTTTTCTATGTTGCTATGTTTGTTAGCTATGCGTTGAGTGTCGCTCAGTTTGTGGCGGTTTGTATTGCGGTGTCAGTACTATCAGGAGGATCGGAGTCGCCTTGGCTTTATTTGACGGCTTGTTTGTTAACAGCAGTTATATTAGCTGGATTTAATTTTAGGTATTCCCGTGTCATACAATTGTATTGGCTCGCACCAAATTTACGTTTCAATAAAAAATACTACGGAGAGGCCTATAAGAAGTGATGTTGCTCTGAACATCTGAGATCATGTCGCATTTCCGTGTGAGTTTACACTTAACGCATTAAAAGCTAATATTTTTAGTTTTTTTGTTGGATTCTTTTTTATCTTTACAGCAGAATCCAATTGTAAGTGTTATGAAAAAGAACAAAAATTTTTTGGGTAAATATGTAGATATGTGTACCGACTTCGGTATGAAGCTATATTTCGGCCCGGATGGCGGAAAGCCAAATCTCATCAATTTTCTCAACGGCCTTTTTGAAGGGGAGAAGGTCATCAAAGATCTTGAATATCGTGCTGCTGAGCACAATGGTCCGCAAGAGGCCGATCGCAAGGTTGTTTTCGATCTGTATTGTACCAGCGAAGACGGCAGCCACTTCATTATCGAGATGCAACAGTTGTCACAGGAATTTTTCAAGGACCGGACTGTGTATTATACCTCCCGCCTGATCAACAAGCTCGTTCCGCGTGGCCACAAAGGCAATACATATGAGTTGCCGGAAGTTTATTTCATCGGAATATTGAATTTTGTTCTGGAAGGCTCAGTTTCTGATCAATATTATTATGACGTGGCATTGTGCGATAAGCGTTACGGATCAGTATTTTACGAGAAGCTCGGTTACAAGATGCTAGTACTGCCGAATTTTAACAAAAAACAGACTGATATCAAGAGCTATATGGATATGTGGCTGTATATATTCAGACACATGGAGGAATTGGATGAAATGCCGAAATTTTTGGATAATCGGGTATTTGGGCTTATATTTGATATCGGAAAGGTAGCAAATTTAAAGGAATCGGACATGAAATTATACGAGTCAAGTCTAAAGAACAAACGGGATGCGGAAAGTGTCCGCCTTACCGCAATTAAGGAGGGACTTCGAGAAGGCATGGAGAAAGGAATGGAAAAAGGAATGGAGAAAGGTCGTTTGGAAGAACGTGCGAAAGCCGAGACGGAAAAACTCAAATATGCGTTGAATTTAAAGAAGAGGGGGCTTCCAGTAGAAGATATAGCCGAAGATTTAGGACTTACTGTTGAGCAAGTCGAAAAACTGAAATAGCCTTTGCTAAAAAAAGCTAATAACAAAGGAAGCCGAGCATTTTATTTTGTTCGGCTTTCTTGCTTTTATAAATTGTACGATTGTTATTTCTTTACTTTTACAATCGTTGATACATCGAAATCATTTCAACCACAAGGATCAAACTTCAGACAACGCCTTAATATAATAACAATTCTGCAAGAAGACAGATTATCAATTGCTATTTTATGAATATGAGTTGCTAATTTAAATATAGCAGTTAATACAAAATAAATAGCAACTGCTATTATCGGGGAGCTACTATCCAATCGGACTCTCCTGTAAGTACTTTTCCCATGCCCATGCCGATGCCATCATCTCGTCAATACCCAACTCAGCTTTCCAACCTAATTGGTTAGCGGACTTTGTCACATCTCCCCAAACTTTAATGATATCTCCTTCGCGGCGAGGGCCTACGACGTAGTTAAGCTTCTGTCCCGACGCTTTTTCAAAAGCTGCAATAGCTTCCAATACAGAATAGCCATTTCCAGTGCCCACATTGAATACATCGTAGTTACCGTTAGGATTTCCTTTTTCCAATAAACGGATGGCAGCTACGTGCGCTTTTGCTAAATCCACTACATGGATATAATCGCGAACACAAGAACCGTCAGGTGTGTCGTAGTCGCCGCCGAATACAGTTAATTTTTCCCGTTTGCCGATCGCTGTCTGTGTAATGAAAGGCAGGAGATTCTGTGGAACACCAATGGGAAGTTCGCCGATCAATGCCGATGTATGCGCCCCAACTGGATTGAAATAGCGCAATGCAATAATATTATAATTATCATAAGCGCCTGCCGTTTCTTCCAATATTTCCTCGGCAATTTGCTTTGTATTGCCATAAGGTGAAGCTGCTTTTTTCACTGGAGCGGATTCGGTTACCGGTAAGATATCCGGTTCACCATAAACCGTACAGCTGGAAGAAAATACAAAGTTGATGTTCTTACCTTGATAGGCATTCAAGAGATTGATCAACGAGAAGAAGTTGTTGTGGTAATATTTGAGCGGTTTCTGTACCGATTCTCCAACGGCTTTAGAGGCCGCAAAATGAATAATGCCTGTAATATCTGGGTTTTCTTGAACAAAGCTTTTTACTTTAGTGTCATCACATAAATCAAACTGATGGAACTCCGGTCGGACACCAATAATCTTCTCTATCTGATCCAAAATTTGGATATTCGAGTTAGATAAGTTGTCAATAATAACCGGTGTATAACCAGCATTGTGTAATTCTACTACCGTGTGGGAACCAATATAACCGGTTCCGCCAGTTACTAAGATTTTGCTCATTGTTCTTGATTATAATATGTAAATTTTTTTTGTTTTAACTCTTCCGGAGGCAATTGCTTATAGTAATTTATAGTCTGAAGCAGACCTTCTTTACGATTTACTGCGGGAAGCCAGCTCAAAATCTGATTTGCTTTACGAATATCCGGACGCCGCTGCTTCGGATCATCTATCGGCAACGGTACATAAAGGATTTTAGATTGGTTTCCTGTTAAGCTGATGATTTCGTTTGCCATATCGTTTATGGTAAGTTCATCCGGATTTCCAATGTTCATGGGTTGTGCGTAATCCGAGAGCAATAGCCGGAATATGCCTTCAATTTGGTCTGACACGTAGCAAAAAGAACGCGTCTGATTCCCATCTCCAAAAACGGTGAGGTCTTCACCCCGTAAGGCTTGCGCGATAAAAGTCGGTAATGCGCGTCCATCATTTAGGCGCATGCGGGGGCCATACGTATTAAAAATTCGGACGATACGTGTGTCTAGACCATGAAAATTGTGATAAGCCATCGTCATCGCTTCCTGAAAGCGCTTCGCTTCATCATATACGCCCCGAGGTCCTACGGGATTGACGTTCCCCCAGTATTCTTCCGATTGTGGTGAAACTACTGGATCTCCATACACCTCCGAGGTCGAAGCAACCAAAATACGGGCACGTTTGCTCTTGGCTAATCCTAAAAGATTGTGGGTGCCTAACGAACCTACCTTTAAAGTCTGGATAGGAATACGTAAATAATCCACCGGACTTGCCGGAGATGCAAAGTGTAGGATATAATCTAATTGTCCGGGAACATGTACAAATTTAGAAACGTCATGATGGTAAAACTCAAAATTGGGCAACTTGAATAGATGTTCTATATTGCGGAGATCACCTGTAATCATATTGTCCATACCAATGACATGAAAGTCTTCGGCAATAAAGCGATCACATAGATGCGAGCCCAAAAAACCCGCTGCACCCGTTATGAGTATACGTTTCTTCTTCTGTTTATCCACGAACCATTATAATGAATAAAGTTTTAATATCTTTGAGACGAATATAAGCATATTTTATCAACATGCGTCTTCTCTACGACATAGGAATAGGCCTTTACACCATACTGTTACGCTTGCTCTCGCCATTTCATAAGAAAGCCAGATTGTGGGTGAAAGGGCATAAAAGGCTGTTCGACCGCATCGGACAAACGATTGAAAAGGACACTAAACCGATATGGTTCCATTTTGCTTCGTTGGGCGAATTTGAACAAGGAAGATCTGTAATGGAAGCCATCAAAAAAAAATATCCAGAAGAAAAAATAGTGATTACTTTTTTTTCACCATCGGGATATGAAATACAAAAAAATACACCTTTAGCAGATTATGTGTTTTATCTACCTACGGATACGGCGGCTCATGCCCGAAAGTTTTTGGATATTGTACAACCTAAATTTGCTGTTTTTACAAAATATGAATACTGGTACCATTATTTTCGAGAGCTTAAAAAGCGTCATATCCCTTTATTCGTTATCTCCGCTATTTTTCGGGAAGAGCAAGTGTTTTTTAAATGGTATGGCGGGTTCTTTCGTAAGATTTTGAAGCACGTTACTTTTTTCTTTGCCCAGAATACAGATTCCGTGCTATGGTTGAGGGCTATTCGTATCAGACAAGCCGGACTTGCGGGGGATACCCGATTCGATAGGGTAGTGGAATTGCCTAGGCAACGTCGTGCCATACCCGAGGTAGATCAGTTCCTGGCAGGACACGCACAAGTATTGGTGGCGGGAAGCACATGGACGCCTGACGAGCAGTTATTGATGGAATTATTGGCTGTCCAAAAGGATTGGAAAATGGTGCTCGCTCCGCATGAGATACACGAAGCCCATTTAAGGGAGATTGAAAAGCTGTTTCCCGATGCTTTGTTTTTCTCTCGTTTTGCCGAATACCCGACAGTTGGTGTAGAAAAGGCTTCGGTGTTGATTATTGACAATATAGGCATGCTCTCATCGCTATATGGTTATGGCGAGCTCGCCTATATAGGAGGAGGTTTTGGTGTCGGAATCCATAATACATTGGAAGCAGCAACTTATGGTATCCCCGTTATCTTCGGACCTAATTATGTGCGCTTCCAGGAAGCAGTGGATCTTATATCGGTTGGAAGCGGTTTTAGTGTGGGAAATGCGAAAGAACTGCAGCGTATTGTGCAAGCGCTGTCTAATAAAGAGAAGAGAACTATAGCCGGTGGAAATGCACAAAAGTATGTACAAGAAAAAGCAGGAGCTACACAGATTATCATGAAGTATTTGGAGACGGAAGGGCTAGTGGGGGCTGATCAATGAATCAAAAACAACTCTGACGCAATATAATCAGCAAGTAGTTTTCCTTTCATCGTCAATGTAAGGTAGCGTTCATCCACCAATTCGATTTTTTGTTGGGCGATAAAAGGCTGAATATTCGACAGCAGATGTTGCTTGGTGTCCGCACCAAAGACAAGCATTATTTTCTCCAGGTCAATGCCCCACATCGTTCGCAAGGAAGTCATGACATACTCATTAAATTGATCTTCACGAGATAGGTTCTCTGTTTCATAAGCTGGTTTTTCTGTTGTTATACCTTCGATGTAGTGTGCATTGTTCGCGACGTTCCAACTTCTCGATTTTCCATCAAACGAATGTGCTGATGGGCCGATGCCAAGATAATGTTTGCCTTGCCAATACGCGGTATTATGTTTGGCGTATTGTCCGTTTTTAGCAAAGTTCGATATTTCATAATGTGCAAATCCATTTTGAGTTAAGGTCTCTATAAGCATATTCATTTGTTCGGCACTTTGCGGTTCCTGCATGGGAGGCGTTTTTCCACTACGGATGAAATGCGAGAGAGCCGTTTTCTGTTCTACGGTCATTGCATACGAAGAGATATGCGGGATATCAAATGCCAACAGCTTTTCCATGTTGGATCTCCATTTGGCATTTGTCAGTAAGGGATAGCCATAGATAAGATCGGCGGTGATATTTTCAAAACCCACATCCTGCACCCGTTTAATAGATGACTCGGCTTCTGACGCATTGTGTGCCCTATTCATCCAACGTAAATCTTCTTCATAGAAAGATTGTATGCCGATGCTAAAACGGTTAATGTAGGTGTGTCGGAGCGCTTGTACTTTTGCTTTATCCAGATCGTCGGGGTTCGCCTCCAAAGTGATTTCAGCGTCGTTAGCGATCTCAAAGTGTGCTGCAACCCGGTCTATAAGACGTTGGATTTCTTCTGCTGTTAGCAAAGAAGGGGTGCCGCCACCAAAATAAATGGATTGTATGGTCTTGTCCGCCAGATAATGCGAACGTAACGCTACTTCCTTTTGTAGAGCTTGCAGCAACTCTTCTTTATATTTCAACGACGTGCTGAAGTGGAAGTCACAATAATGACAGGCTTGTTTACAGAACGGGATATGAAAGTAGATCATGCTGTAAATATCAAAACGATTCCCTATCAAGCATAAGAAATGGATTTTCGATGAGTTTCCGTCGATTGCTTAATATCAATTCTGCCATAGTAATCCCCATTTGTTCAAAATCCGGGCTAATGGTCGTTACACCGTCTCCTATTACACTTTTTAGTGGTGTTTCATTGTAAGAGATAATGCCCAGGTCCTTTCCCAATACCCATCCGTTTTCTTTGCTACTCAGGATAATCTTTACCAAGTCGTTGTCGTCCATGACAATACACAGATCGCCCAAAGAGGGAGTGAAAGCGTCTGTCTTTCGAAAGACTTTTGATTCAAATTGTTTGTGGGTACGAAAAAAGGCCTTGAACCCTGTTATTACATCATAGTTGCGCATATTGCTGGAAAATAATAGCACAACCCTTTTGTAAGTCGCTAAGCGTCCCCTAACAGACTCCAAAAAATCGTAGATGTCTCTGCGGTAGTTTTGGCACACACCTGCACTATTCTTACCGAATTCTGTTAAACCTGTGTCTAATATAAATAGATTCCGTTGATCAAGCTTTTTCAATATTTCATCCGTTTTTTTGTGGATTTCGGGCATAATCACAAAGGTATTGTAATGCGATGAATGGTTCTGGATCAACGTCTCGAAAACCCCAATGTTATGGTGGTGGAAATACATATCGACAGAAGCCTTGTTTTTCAGCGTGCGGATAAAAGCATTATAAAAAACTTCCCGATAAGAATTATAGGTACTCATCAATAGAAAAATATGCTTTTTCTTGCTTTCACGGGTATTGATAACAAAGTAACCTTTGCCGGGAATGGAATCAATCGTTCCGGCAGAACGAAGTTCGTTGTAAGCCTTAAATATAGAACCCCGGGCAATGGAGAACTGGGCGGCCGTGGCGTTGACCGATGGAAGTGGGTCGTCCTCTCGTAAGATTCCGCTGGCAATTGCTTGTTGGATAGATTCCACAATTTGCCTGTAAATGGGTGTAGATTTCCCGACGTCGATGTGGATGATTTCGGTTTCTTTCTTTCCTGTACTCATGCGATATTAATCTATCTGCAAATTAAATAATTATTATTAACTATATCATATGGATGGAGAAAAAAAAGAGTGTTAAAATCTGCTAGTCTTGGCGTATGCTACGCAGAGATAGAAGGAATATATGTGGTTATGTTAAAAAAACGACCGGGGTCATCTGAAATCGTTTGTCCCGGTCGTTATGATTCTAGTATGTATTTATTCTTCCCAATTCGGATTTTGTTCCAGATTCGGGTTATATTGGATTTGTTGTGCGGGTATGGGCCATAGATAGTGTTTTGCAGGATTGAACACCCTTTCGCCCGGACGGACAACGATATAGCCATCTGCGTCTACGGGTAGGCTTCCCAAATGAGCCGGAACTGGCGCCCATGTCGCCTTAA
This sequence comes from Sphingobacterium chuzhouense, assembly GCF_014692525.1. GTDB lineage: Bacteria > Bacteroidota > Bacteroidia > Sphingobacteriales > Sphingobacteriaceae > Sphingobacterium > Sphingobacterium chuzhouense. Next base: position 1,000,474 of record NZ_JACNYL010000001.1, on the reverse strand, counting down.
TACCTCTCATATCTTTTCCTAAAAGCTCACCTTCTCTCCATCGCAAGATATCAAAGTAGCGTTGACCTTCTAAAGCGAGTTCTACGCGTCTTTCTCTTCGAATTTCCGTTTCTAAATCAAGGCTATTTGCAGAGATTTCGTCAAGTCGCATATGTCGCATGCCTACACGGTCGCGCAGTTTGTTGATTGATATATCGAGATCATCTTGTGTTAGTGTCCCCTGTTTCATTTTTGCTTCGGCATAGGTAAGGTATACTTCTGCTAACCGGATAAGGTGGATATCGTTTTCGTCCTGACCTACACGAGCTACTTCCGGTATCTCTACATATTTCGTAAAGTAATAACCGGTAATGGTACGGCTGCCTGTTCTGTTCCCGTTCGGCTGAAGTTGTGTGAACTTGGGCGCTGTAAAGACGGTCGGGTCTGTCGTAGCCGGACTACCGTCCCAACCTCCACCCCACTTGTGGCCAGGGCGGAGCAGAGTTTGTTCCATGCGCGGGTCGCGGTTTTCCCATATCGTATTGTAATTGGCGTCATTGTATAGGTCTGAGATGTCAATTGGCAGACCGTCCGAACATAGATAAGCCTCTGCTAAGGATGCCGTTGCATTCCATCTGCAGTGTTCTTGTACTTGGATCTCGCGACTAAGATTATGCACCGATGTCCCGTGCAGATTCATGCGGGCAAGGATGGTCTCTTTGTTGTTGCCCTTTATAAGTTTGCCGGCATGTGTGAATAGATCTCTGTAGGCGTTATCTGCCCCTCCGGCTGTATACAATTGATACAAGTTCAAATCCATCAAATCTTTAGCTGCTTTTTCGGCGACGCTCCAGCGTTCATTGTATAAAGCTATACGCGCCTTTATCGCAAGTGCCGCGCCTTTTGCAATACGTCCTGTGGCTTTTCCCTCCGGGATTTCTGCCGGTAATAAGGCGATGGCATCATCCAGGTCTTCCAGTATAAAGTCAATAACCTGCTCTTTTGGGTCGCGTTTCCCATATACTTTTGGATCATCAGACTCTAACGGTGTCGTAATTAACGGTACATCTCCAAACAAAAAGGCTAGTTGATAATAGAAGAATGCGCGAAGCACTTTCACCTCAGCGGCCATGCGCTCCTTATTTCCCGGTGCGGTTTCTTTGGCTCGATCATAATTGGCCAAGAAACGGTTGCATTCTCCGATGTTTCCATAGTTGTTTGTCCATGTACCTTCCACGGTTGAAAAATCGTTGGGAATGATACCTGCTCCGATACGCCCCCAGTTGGCGAGCTGATGCCATTGTGTGTTGTCGGCCATCTGCTCCATATCAACGGTAGTCTTGTTGTCTATCCTACCGTATATAGCGTCGGCAGCTGCGCGCAGTTGGGATTCCGTTTGCCAAAAGTTGTTGTCTACGATTGTATGCGAGGGGACCAGATCCAAAAAATCCTTACACGAAGTTGCTAAGGTGGATGAGGCAATGGCGATATATATTAGATACTTTTTCATTATGATAAAAATTACTGAAGGTTCACATTAATTCCAAACGTAAAAGTTTTTACCTGCGGGTAATATCCTCCGCTACTCACCGTTACTTCGGGATCATAGCCGTAGAAATAGTCAGTTACGGTGAACAAGTTGTCTGCCGAAAGATAAAGACGCGCCCGGCTGATACGTGCCCGACTTGTTAAGCTTTCGGGGAGCGTGTAGCCGATTTGTAGATTTTTCAATCGTAAATAAGATGCGTCTTCGAGCCAATAGGTGGAAAAACGGGTATTATGGTTTAACATGTAGGCTAGCCTAGGATAGCTGGCATTGGGATTGTCAGGTGTCCATCTGTCTAAGTGTATGTTCTGTGGAATTCGGGTAGACACGTCCATGAATGCATGGCGTCCGGGACCAGAGATATAGCCATCGGCTTTACCTACTCCTTGTAAAAAGAAGCTGAGGTCAAAATTTTTGTATGCCATATCACCACGAAAACCGAATGTATAACGTGGGATATTGCTCCCGATAACTTCCCGATCGTCATTCGATATTGTGCCGTTCCCATCCACATCTCGATACCGGATGTCACCCGGTGCAACTTGGTCACCCGTAAATATGGGAAAAAATGGCGTGAATCGTCCGGTTTCCTTAATGTATTCAAAGTCAGCTTCCTGTGCTAGTCCCTCGTCGATTAAACCGTAGAACGAATTAAGTGGATATCCTTCTAAACGTACTTGCGTACCAAGGTTTGCCGCATGGTTCCCCATTTGGAGTACTTTGTTTCTTACATCGGAGAGGTTTGCATTAATTCCATAACGGAAGTCATTGATATTATCACGCCATCCGAGTTGGATTTCCCATCCCTTGTTCTCGATCTTCCCCTGATTCTCGGGAGGAAAATTTGTGCGGTATCCGAATACGGAAGGGAGCACGGGATTGATTAGCAGGTCATTTGTCTGGTTGACAAAGATTTCGCCAGTAAAGGTAAACCGATGATTCAACATGGTTAGGTCTAACCCAAGATTTCGTTTGGAGGCAGATTCCCAGGTCACGTAATAATTTGCCGCGACCGTGTGGCGAAATCCGGTGATGGGTAGATTACCTATAGGCATCATGCTGCTGGGTTGTACGGCAGCCAATTGAGAAAGATATGGGAAGTCCTGTCCCGTATTGTCATTCCCTTGTGTACCATAGGATGCCCGAATTTTAGCTAGTTGGACAACGTCGCGTAGACCATCAAAGAATTTTTCCTCACTGAATGCCCAGCCCAATGAGATAGAGGCAAAAGTGTCCCAGCGATGCTCCGGTGCAAATCTGGAAGACCCGTCACGGCGGAAGTTGACTTCGGCCAGGTATCGGTCTTTATACGCATAATTGGCTCGTCCAAAGAGTGACATGAGAGCGTTTTGATTGCCCGAGGCATCATTCTTTGTGTTGGAGAGGCCGAGGTTGAATGCAGGCATGTCGATAGGAATGTCATCACGGGAAGCAACGAACTGCGTTCCAATAGTTTTCTCCAAAGAATAACCCAATAACCCAGTGATGTTATGAGCTTCGCCTAGTGTACGTTTATACTCTGCTGTCCCAATAAACGTTTGGTAATTGCCTGTATAATCTGTGGCTGACGCAAAATTCGGTGCATTGGTTTCAAACATTACGCGGTTGTCGTCTGGATGATAATATGTAAGCGTTCTTCGCAGGATATCACGTCTGGAATTGGATCGTACAAGTCCATATTGCCCTTTTAGTGTTAGTCCATTAAACACTTCCAGTGACGCTGAGAAATTACCCGTAAATTCCTGTGATTGAAAATGGTTGGTACCGCCGTCTGTCGCGACTGCCACTGGATTGGGCATATCGTTGCCGGTCGCCCAATTGCCTGTAGTAAACCGGACGGGAACAAGCGGACTCATTTGCATGGCCCAATACAATGGGCCGGTACCATTGCTTGCATCATTTCCCGTGCCTGTATAGTTACGATCTACGTAACCCATATTGGCGTCTATGTTTAATCGATCCAGCAAAGTCATGTTTAAACGTGCTCGTATATTGTGGCGCTTTCCTTGAAAGTTTTCACCGGTGAGCAAACCTCCTTCGTTTAGGTTGCCATACGATAAATAGTAATTGGTTGATTCTGTTCCCCCATTTACACTCACATTGTGTGCATTGCGCTCGGCACTTTTGCGATATACCTCATCGATCCAGTTGGTGTTAGCAAAGAAATTTGGATCACTACCATTTCTGACCATTTCAAAGTAATCGACAGGGCCCTCGGGGTCGTAGTCGGGTGTCATGCCTACATTCCGCTGTGCCTCGGTTAATAAAGTTAAGTAATCGAGACTGTTGACCATCTGGGGTAGTGCCGTAGGTGTTACCATACCTACATACCCGGTATAGGAAATGGAAGGACTGCCTCCGCGACCTTTTTTGGTAGTGATCAAGATAACTCCATTGCTACCTCGTACACCATATATAGAAGCAGCGGCCGCATCTTTAAGTACGGATATGCTTTCGATGTCGTCTGGATTCAAGATGTTAATATTGCCACTAGGCACTCCGTCAATAACGATCAGCGGGCTGGCGCTTCCCCAAGTACTTATGCCGCGGATGTTTAACGCATTGGAATGTTGTCCTGGAGCTGCTGTAGCGTTGACGACGGTTAGTCCGGGTACAAGTCCTTGTAGCCCTGTGCCTACCGAAGGAATAGGACGTCCTTCTAAATCACTGGCAGTTACGGTGCTAACGGATCCGGTCATGTGCGCTTTCCGCTGTGTTCCATACCCAACCACGACGACTTCATCCAACATGCCCTTTTGTGCTATAAGCACAATGTTCTGGCCGGTTGTGCTGCGGGTAGCGGTGTATTCTTGATGTTCATAGCCTACATAGCTGAATACGAGCACATCACCCTGTTTCGCTTTTATGGAATAACGACCCTCTTCATCTGTTGTTACGCCTGCAGTACTACCTTTGATACTAATGCTTACATTGCTAATTGGTGTTGGAGGTGTGTCATTGTTGGTTACACGGCCTATTATAGTCAGTGTGGTGTCCTGTTGGATGGGGATGTTCTTTCTTAATCCTGTACGGGCGGAGGCATGGGTCAAAGACATGCCTATTAAGAAGAGAAGTGTATATAAAGGAATGATTCCTTTAAAATTACACTTTTCTTTACAGTGCCGGGAAGGCCTGTTTGGATGTTTGTAAATCTTGTGTTCCATATGTATTAATATTGATTTTTTACTTTGTGTGCGCTTGTTTATAATTATTGTTCGATTTTGGTTTATTCATTTGTTTTTGTTTTGACTTCATCCCTTCTTCACTTTCTCTAAGAAACTATATTGGTAGGGATTGCCTTTTTGTTTTTATTTTATCTATCCGGAGCAAAGCTATAATCCAGATGTGAATAAAACGTAACTTGGTTGTTAAATTAATATGTACCAGTGTGAACTAGTTCAACTCAAAGATAATTACTATATTATTATATTGCAAAAAAATATAAAAAATATATTTATACACAAATCACTTATAATCAGTCAATTAATTTATTGTACAGTGATTTGTTGATGAAAAATTGAAGTGTACCAGTATGTATAAGTACATTTAATAAAAAAATAATATTATTTTTGATGTAAAGATGAATGCGTTCTTGTTACTTTGCAGCGAGAAAAAATAAAAAGACGATATCTGCAAGTTGCTAAAAGGAAATTGAGTATTTGAGTACAAAAAAGAAACCTAAAAATAATAGACCATGAAACACTTTACTTTTTGCATGCTGTTGACCATGTTATTGTTTAGCAGCTGTTCGAAAAACAATGAAGAGCGGGTGGCTTTGGATTCGCCGCTGGTACATTCCATTGATCCGCTTGAAGGCCGCCCAGGTACGGTGGTGACTATTGAGGGCGAAAACTTCAGTCGTCTACGTGTAGACAACAAAGTTCTATTCAATGGTGTGGAGGCTAAAATCATTCACTTCAATGAAAATACGATTCATGTCAACGCGCCAGAAGGGAGTACGGATGGGCCTGTAGCTATTCAGGTCGCTGGAAAATCTGTGGAGGGGCCGGAGTTCCATTTTATACAACCACCTCCGCCGACAGGGGAAACGGTGGTCGTGAAGGTGTTGTCTTTTGGTGGGCACGCTACTGCAAATGCCGCGGCAAACAGTTTAATACCGTACTACGCAGACCTAGCTAAAACACGAGATGTGGATTTCGTTATAGCGCGTGAGCTAGACAGTATGACCAATCGTTCGGGAAAGGTGGATCGTCCTAAGTTGTTTTCGGAACTTTCCGGTTTGCCGCATTATCAATTCTCTCGTGCTATACCTGCCGATTATCAAACTGGTGCATTTGGGCTGGCGGTGTACTCGAAACATCCTTTAGAAACCCAATGGAGCCACCACTTAGAGAATAACCGTGTGCTGAGCGTTTTGCATGCGCAAGTGACTCCGCAAAGCCGGATTGCTTTCGCCGGTGTGCAAATGGAAGATGTTACCAATGCGGGAGGTCCGGGTCTACGCAGTAGTCAAGCTACAAAAGTAATAGATGCACTGAATGATGTCATGATACCGACGATTTTAGCAGGAGGTCTTTTTATGTTAGACCAAAAACCATTAGAAGATCCGATGTTCAAAATTTTTAACCAAGAAGGGTTTGTTCCCGGATGTACCAGCTGCGAATGGACTTCGGCATCTGGAACGGGGGTTAATAGACGCGATGTTATTGCGGACTTCATCTCGTACCGTTGGGCCAGGGAAGCAAGAATAATCAAGTATGAATTACTTGAAACAGGGCCGGGATCCGATAGAAAGCCGGCGTATATAGAGATCGAATTTTCGCTATAATAGAATATAGATAATATCATTAAATCAAAAACAACAATGAAATTAAAAAGCGTAAAAGAAAGGTTGTTTGCAGCCATACTAATATTGACTATTGTGTTGGGTGGAGTAGCATGCAGCAAAGGGAATAATAATGTTGAGCCGGAACCTAATGAACCCGATGGCAAAGCGGTAATCGTTGCAACTTTCAATATAGGATATGACAACCCCGGTGCTGGGGCTGGGAAGAGATGGACGGACCGACGTCAGGCGGTCGCTAAGCTTATAGAAAAACATAAGTTTGATGTATTTGGTGCGCAAGAACCTCTTTTTAATCAGTTAGAGGATTTAAAAGGTTTGTTGCCGGATTACACCTATTTTGGTGTTAGCAGAGATGGAAAAGCAGATGCGGGAGAGTTCGCACCAATTTTTTATAACAAAGAAACGATTGAAGTGTTGGAATCGGGACAGTTCTGGCTGACCGACGCAGACGATAAGTCTGTGCCAAGCATTGGGTGGGATGCGCGTTATCCGCGGACTTGCGTTTGGCTTAAGGTTAAACATAAAGTTGCAAACGAAACATTTTTTGTATTTAACGTGCATCTTGACCATATTGGCGGTATAGCGCAAAGAGAAAGCACTAACTTGTTAATGGAGGAAGTTCCGAGAATAGCAAAAGGGGACCCTTACTTTTTAATGGGTGATTTCAATTATGGCCATAACAGCGCCAACTATCAGTTGCTTGTGGGTTCTCCAAACTTTGTCGATACACATGGTATCGCGAAGCGGAAAATTAATGGTGATAAAGGAACATTTCCCGGTACTCCGTCATATGGCAGAATCGACCATATTTTTGTCAATGAGACAAATTCTCCGACTATTCGCAGATACCAGATTGTTACGGATTCTTTTTCTGGAATATTACCGTCAGACCACTCTCCTGTATTAGTAGAGGTGGTTTTTTAAGTATTAATCTATTACCAAAAATGAGCTGGGGGACAATCTAGCCTCAGCTCATTTTCTATCTCACCCAACTATTATCCGCCGATTCAATATCCGCCAAACGCAACGATGGATCTATCTGCACTTTGACCGGCTTTTTATTTATCGATAGCGTATAAGTCGGCTTTGTCCAGAACCAATCTTCCGATACCGTACGCCTTACGCCCTCGTATATAGAAAAGATTTCTGCAGGTTTTTCACCGCGCATTTCGCGTAGTGGGATATAAAAAAGTTCTTTCGTACCGTCTTCATATTCCACTAACAGATCAATTGGCATGGCAAGATTCGACTTATTCACTAAGGTAATTTCTTTGTCGGTAACATTTTCTATAGCGTAATCAATCTTGCGTGTCGTGTTCACAAATAGATTGAAGTACCATTTGAGATTTATGCCGGAGATTTCTTCCGCTACACGTTTAAAGTCATTCGGAGTTGGGTGTTTGAACTTCCATAGCTCGTAAAACTCCAAAAACGTTTTATCTAAGTTTTGCTGGCCGATAATATAACCGAGTTGTTGTGCGAAAACCTGTCCTTTATTATATGCCTGTTGGCTATAGCCGTAGTTGGTGTCGTAGTAATCCGCGAGTAAACTCATGGGTTCTTCTTTACCAGATAAAGCCAGTTTGTAATAAGCTCGATAAGCGTTGATGACCGGGTTACTATCTAAGCTTCCCCTTTTCTCAAACAAACTTTGGAAACCCAATTCCTCGATATAGCTTGTAAAACCCTCGTCAAACCATTCGTCCACCGTTTCATTGATGCCAAATAAATGCTGATACCAAGAATGGGCAGCTTCATGGAAAATAACACCCACTAAACTTTTAATGTTGCGTCCACCTGTCACTAAGGTTGCGGTTCCATATTCCATACCACCATCGCCGCCTTGGACAATGGTATAGGTTGGCCATGGATAGGCTCCAAAACGTTCGGCACAAAAATCAAAAAACTCAGCAGCAAGCCCCTGAGCAGTTTTCCAGTTTTCTTTTACTTGTTTATTAGACGGCAAATATACGGTATACACCGTTACCCCGCCTTTACTTTTCGTGGAGTCGACGACAAACTCCGGGTCGGCGGCCCAAGCAAAATCATGGATGTTCTCGGCTTTGAAGTTCCAGGTAGCTTTTCCGTTGGAAGAAATTACTTTTGCTTTTTTGTCGTATCCTTTTACTTCCGTTGGGTTTTGTAATACACCGGAACTTCCAACGATATAATCTTTATGAAGGTGTAAGGTTACATCAAAATTACCAAAAGGGGCGATAAATTCACGGGCGACATATTCATCTAAGTGCCAGCCAAACTCATCGAAGTGTGCCATCTTCGGATACCATTGTGTCATGGATAAAGCTACGCCTTCTTTGGAATTTCGGCCACTACGGCGTATTTGTTCCGGAACTTGTGCTTCCCAGTTCATATCGAACGTGGCTGTTTCTCCATGTTGAATGGGAGTAGGTAAAGTAACTTCCAGTATGGTGCCGTCTTCTTTAAAAGTCGTAGGCTGTCCGTTCATGGTGAGCGATTGTATACGCTGATAACCGATTTGTTCCGGTGTCAATGTCGCAATTCGACTTTGGATCTTCGGATTTTCTGTTGTGCCGATATTGGAGGTCATCCGCGGATCGGGGTCAGCGATGTTGGCTAACCGGTAATCCATCATGCTTCCCGGTTGGAATGCATTGAAATACAGATGAAAGTATACCTTTTTAAGCGATTGATTCGAATTATTGGTGTATTTCAACGTCATTTTTCCTTGATACTGATAGTTCTTTTCATCAACATCAATATCCAATTTGTAATCGACCGCTTGTTGCCAATATCCTGCCCTTTGTGCAAATACGACAGTATGGAAAAGCGTTAAAAAAAATAAAAGCAATTTTGTCTTCATATCATCTACATATAATAATATTCGACGCCCTCTTGTCTTATTGCGTGGACGAGCGCATTGAGGTCATCGGCTTTTTCAAATAATTTATTGCGCCAATATCTTTTTGGTGTTTTGTTTTTCTTAAAGAAGAACAACATAAGGTTGCCGCCTGATCTTGGCACATTGCGTAGGTATTTAATATCATCCAATGGAAAAGAATCCTCTTGTTGATTCTTAAATTGTATTATGATCTTTCTGTCTTGTATGGTCCACACCGAATCGTTCTTACTCCATCGGGTACTACAGAAAATTAGTAACGGCAGGCTTACCAACACAACCAGAATCTTAGCGATTTCGGATATAGGAAGTCGGGAAGCGATTGCAGTTACCAGGCAAACTCCTGCTAAGAGGAGAAGCATATATCGTCCGCGATGTAGTGTCGCTATATGGAAAGACTTGATGGTCATGCCCCAAAAATAAGAAAGAGCGGCCATATAGCCGCCCTTTTGGTTAAATATCACGAGTTATTTACGGACTATTCCGTTTCCTTCATCTGCACATACTCCCCTTTCGTGTTGATATACAACACGTCTTCATCATCGGTTTCATTAATTGCCGCTATACCATCATAAAATGGTGTAGCGTATTCATATTTAAAGGGAATGGCTATTTTTCCATCTTTGGTAATGTAGCCATACTTATTGTCTTGAAGCGCTACTACCAGGTCATCCTCATTTGCCAGCAACAAGTAATCGTGTCCTGCAGTAGTTTTTTGTTGCGATTGGATATCCACGACATAATAACGCTCGTTTTCCATGATAATGATGTGGCTTTCGTCATATTCCATAATGGATTCAAAATTTGCAGGTAAAACGATAGTGCCATTTAGATCAATTAATCCCGTTTTACCATCTTCGGAAAATAACGCGAGTCCTTTTGAAAAGAACGAAATGTGATCATATTGAGCCGGAATAACAATTTGCTGGTTATAATCCATAACACCAGTTTTTCCATCTGTAGAGAAGAAAATAATTTCAAGTTCGGGATCCAGGGCGAGGTATTCCCATGTACAGGGGATAACTTCCTGCCCGTTCGTGTCGATAATACCATATTGGAAGTCCGAGTTTGTGACAATAGCATGTGTGCCTACAAATTCATTGATAGACGCGTATTTTGGAGCCATGATGACCTGTTGATTATCATCTCGGATACCGATAAGGTGGCTTGTGGAATCCTGGAATGCATATAAATCATGTCCTAGCGGCATATCAAAGAAACTGAGGGCATAAATATCCTCTTGTAACGTATAGTCTTCGGGAATTTCGAATAGCGAGGAATCAAAATCGACTTCATGCACCGCACTAGCTTCAATACCGATTCCAAAAGCACCAATATACAGTGCTGCTCCGGGTATATTTTTAAGATAGGCATATTCTCCCCAGTATAAAGAAGGGAGGGTTTCATTATACCAAATTTCCAGTCTCGTGTCTTGTGTGAGAGAGGCATCAAATTCATCGGAGTCAAACTCCAAAACGGCTAACTTGCAAGGCAAGCCGGCGATGGTCTTGCTGGTGTCCGCGACGAACCGTATAGGCAAATCAGCCGTGCTGATGACGACCATGTCATCTTCAGTTTCATGAATATTTACTTTATCTGTCGCATCGATGGTTTTAGTATAGGCCTGCATAGAGGGGTAGAGCGTATACGAATCATTTGTATTGCGGTTGGTAATTTGGATTTGGTTGTTTTGCATAATACCCTGTGTCTCCACCCGGATAAAATTTTGGTTTATCCAAGCTTCTACCTGTGGTGTGTCATCCTCACCGAATGCTGCTGCCATCGCCGCTAGCAGAGCAAGAGAACTGTCTTCTGCTGTGTCAGCTTGCGTAAGTGTTTCTGAAGAAAGAGCGAGTTTGTAGTCAATTTTAAAAAGCTTCTCCTGTGCAAAGACAGTCAAAAAAGAGAAACTGAATAGTAAAGCCAATATACTTCGATACATAGATGTTGTGTAATTAGGCTGCAAATTTGAGAAAAAAACTGCAAAACTTTCTACCTTTGAACGATAATTACAAGTTTGTATGATTTATTTTGATATAAATAAGATAAGCGATTTTCAGGTAGCGGAACGTTTTATGCGCTACGTCCAGATTGATACGGAATCCGATTCCCATGCGACTTCCTTTCCTTCCACGGAAAAGCAAAAGGATCTGAGTAGGCTTTTAGTGTCGGAATTGCAACAAATGGGATTAACGGATGCCCATCTTGACGAATATGGCTATGTTTATGCAACTATTCCATCGAATACAGATAGGGAAGTTCCTGTTATATGTTTCTGCTCCCATGTGGACACTTCGCCGGATTGTTCGGGTAAAGACGTTAAACCGCTGGTACATGCTGATTATCAAGGTCAAGATATCGTGCTGCCAGATGACCCGTCGGTCATTATTAAATATAACGAACATCCCGATCTGGAGCATCAATTAGGTCATGATATAATCACAGCCAGCGGTACAACGTTGCTTGGGGCAGATGATAAAGCTGGAGTGGCAGAGATTATGGATGCCGCACGTTTGTTGATGAGCCATCCCGAGATAAAGCACGGTGAAATCAAATTATTGTTTACACCTGATGAAGAAGTGGGACAAGGTGTTGAATATGTAGACTTGAAAAAATTAGGTGCGCGGTTTGGTTATACGATAGATGGAGAAAAAGCAGGAACCATCGAAGATGAGACATTTTCGGCAGATGGTGTGCGTGTCGTTATTCAAGGAATATCCGTGCATCCCGGTTTTGCCAAGGGAAAAATGTTTAGCGCGCTGAAGGTAGCGGCTGATATTATTGCGGATTTACCAAAAGATAAATTGTCGCCGGAAACAACGGCGGAGAAAGAAGGATTTATCCATCCAACCGAAATGAAGGGAGGAGTGGATAAAGCAGAAATCAATTTTATCATCAGAGATCACAATACGGCCAAATTGGCGGAATATGAAGACATATTGCAACGGATCATAGAACATGTGGTGGCACGATATCCCGGAGTATCTTATACGTTCGATGTTAAAGAGCAGTATCGGAATATGAAAGAGGTACTCGATCAGTATCCGGAGATTATGGAGGTTGGTTTGGAAGCTATTAAACGGGTCGGACTTGCACCCGAACGGAGAAGTATACGTGGTGGTACGGATGGATCGCGGCTTTCGTTTATGGGGTTACCTTGTCCAAATGTATTTGCAGGCGGACATGCCTTCCATGGTAAAATGGAATGGATCAGCAAACAGGATATGGAAAAAGCGGTATTAACTATTTTGCATATTGCCAGTATATGGGAAGAAAGAAGCGGAAAATGAATAATGAATAAAAAGTAATGAGTAACGAAAAAATGAACAACGAAGTATTAAGAGCTATTCACAGCAGAAGGACGGTAAACCAGAATAGTTTTACCAGCGAAGATATCTCCAAAGAGGATATCCTAACTATTTTGGAAGCAGCTAATGCTGCACCCACTCACAAGCGCACACAGCCGTGGCGTTTTGTGGTATTTCAAAAGGATGGGTTGAATCGCTTAGGTGCAGAGCTGAGCCGGATTTATAGAGAAACTACGCCGTCCGAGAAATATACGGAACTGGCAGAACAAAATATGGCAAAGAAAGCGACGATGTCTAATATTGCGATTGCTATTGTTGTGAATTACACGGGAGAGCTTCCCGAGTGGGAAGAACTAGCGGCGACGGCTTGTGCAGTGCAAAATATGTGGTTGGCGGCACATTCGCTCAACATTGGGGGCTATTGGGCTTCCCCGGGACTTATCAATCATTTGGGATCCTTTTTGAACTTAGAAGACAATCAACGATGTGTCGGTCTTTTCTATATGGGACATCATAACAGTGAACCGCGTGAGCCGGTCCGTTCTCCCATCGAGGAGAAAATTCGTTGGGAAAGGTAGGTGCTATTTAAAAGCCTTTACGAATCGGAAATGGCAAGCAATTTGTAGTTGTTAAAAAAAATGCTATGATTAAATTATTTTATGTGGCTTTAGCAGTATTTGCTTTTTCAGCCTGCACATCGCCCAATAACTCACAAACAAACTCGGAAGAACAAGAAGATTCTTTGGCAGATCAGGTCGTTTCGAATCCTTTGGAAATGGAAAATCCGGATCCGGCACACAATTCTCAAAACTCGGTTGATTGGATGGGCACTTATGAAGCAACTTTACCGTGTGCAGATTGTCCAGGTATTAAGACGGTTTTGGTTCTCCATGAAGATAAAACATTTGAAATGAGCAGTGAATATCTGGAAAGATATACGAAGTTTGAAGACAAAGGTACGTTTGGATGGCAGAACAACGGTTCTGTTGTGCATTTGAAGGGAAAAGATACAGACGTTAAACTGAAAGTCGGAGAGAATATTTTGTTCCAGTTAGATCAAGAAGGTAATGAAATTACCGGAGATTTAGCAGAATATTATATTTATAAAAAGCAGATGTAACAAATGTCAAATTTACCAAGGACGAGCCTGCATACATTGCGGGCTTTTCTTTTATTGATTAAGTTTGCCTCGATCGAATGAATGGTATGCAAGAGAATATGAAGAACCCCCAACTTACGCCGACTATATTGTGGCTGATGGCTATTTTGTCGGGTTTGATTGTCGCTAACAACTATTATAATCAGCCCCTATTGGGGTTGATCGCCGCAGACTTTCAAGTAAGCGAAAGTAGTGTAAGTAAAATTGCTGTGCTGACCCAAATAGGATATGCTTGTGGATTACTATTCATCGTGCCGTTGGGAGATAAACTATGGCGAAAGAAGTTGATTCTGGTGGATTTGACGCTCGTTATTCTGGCGTTGTTGTTTATGGCATTTGCCCGACAGCTAACGGGTCTTTTTGTCGCCAGTTTTTTTATCGGGGTTACTTCGGTAATTCCGCAGCTATTTGTGCCGATGGCAGCGGAGCTCTCCAGTCCGGATAAAAAATCGGTCAACATTGGTATGGTCATGTCTGGGTTGCTGATCGGGATATTGTTGTCTCGTTTTTTCAGCGGCGTAGTCGGTGAGCTGTGGGGTTGGCGGACGATGTTTGAAATAGCGGCGGGTATGATGATACTTGCCTGGCTGCTGGTCTATCGCTACTTGCCGGAACTACGCCCTAATTTCGAGGGGTCTTATGGCTCGTTGATGCAATCGGTATGGCAACTGGCGAAAACCCAGCCTGTCCTGCAACTAGCATCGTTCCGTGGAGCAATGGGTTTTGGCGCCATGTCTGCAGTTTTCACAACACTTGTCTTTCACATGGAAGGGGATCCGTTTAATGCGGGTTCATCGGTAGTAGGAGGGTTTGGTTTGATTGGTGCTGTAGGCGCTTTGGCAGCGGCTTTTGTCGGAAGGTTAGCCCAACGGTTTACCCGATACCAATTGATTTATTACGCGCTATTCATATTATTGCTCAGCTGGGTGTTTATCTATTTTGGAGGATATACCTATTGGGGGTTAATTATAGGTATTATTTTGATTGATCTGGGATTGCAGAGCTCGCACATCATGAATCAGTCTGATTTTTTTGCTTTACCTACCAATGCTACGAATCGATTAAACACGGTTTACATGGTCAGCTATTTTATTGGTGGATCTTTAGGAACCTATCTAGGAGCTGTAGGTTGGCAATATGCTGGTTGGACGGGGGTATGTGTAGTTGGCATAACCTTTAGCATCTGCGCGTTGGGCGCACATGTGCTGTGGGGAAGAAAAAAGCGTATTATCTGATTGTTTTCAAGTAGCTTTCAGGAGTCATTATCGCCAAACTACTCGTTTTATAATCTTTGGTATTTCTTGTTATGATGATCTTAATCCCTTTTTCCTGTAAAGCCGAAAAGTTTTGAAGCGCATCTTCGAAATCCTTAAAATCTGACGCGAGGGCATTTAATATGGCCTC
The DNA here is from genome assembly GCF_014692525.1 of Sphingobacterium chuzhouense. Classification (GTDB taxonomy): domain Bacteria; phylum Bacteroidota; class Bacteroidia; order Sphingobacteriales; family Sphingobacteriaceae; genus Sphingobacterium; species Sphingobacterium chuzhouense. The sequence goes on along the minus strand of NZ_JACNYL010000001.1, from coordinate 985,393 downwards.
TTTAGGAGTAATTGTAACATCTATGATTTTCATCAGTATTTTTATATTTTCAATTACCTTTTCGTGTTTAGCTGTTTTTCTTAGTAAATAATAGATGTTGCTTAACATTATAGATGTTACAAAGCCTTTTATTTCTTTTCTCTCGCATAAACTCAAAATTTGAGCAGCATCTTCTGAAAAAGGCTTGCGATCGAAGAAGAAATCAAGAATTACATCCGTATCAATTAAAATCTTATCCATTATAGATATTTTTCTGATAAGCGGTCAGTAAGTTCTTTTTTGTAGTCAAAATCTTCCGGAAGCTTGAAAGAACCTCTTAAGGATTTAACTAACGGCGTTAATTCGTCTTCGTCATTTATTTCCTCATTTACCAATGCTTTTAAATAATTCTCAATCAAATCGGAGAGACTTCTCTCTTTTTTTTGAGCATATTTTTTAGCCTTTTCGATGGTAGATTGCTCAATTGTTAATGTAAGTTTTGTATTCATAACCAATTCTTTAAATGTAAAGATACAAAAAAAATAAGGACACGTGTTTGTTTTTGTGTTTTTACACGTGTGTTAAAGATTGGTTGTTGGTGAAAAATAATTTACGTAAGCTTTCATTGCCATTGAAAAAAACAATTTTTTAATGAAAAATAAGTAAATTGCAACATGGGATTTGCAACGAAGAAACCAAAACGCTGGGAACTGCGACAGTTGACATGGACATTCATATCCATTGCTATGTTCATTCCTTTTCCAGTGCATATCTTTCCTTTCGTCATGTTATCCCAAGCCCAAAAAAGCAAAATCCGCTCTTGGTATGCTACAGGTGTTGCACTATTGATGGTGGAACTGGCGTTGTTCGCTGCGTTCGTTTATTTTTTTGGTGCAATGTCGCAAGGCATGCTCTTAACACTCGGGGGGTATGTAACTTCCTATATTGTCGGAAATGGCTTACTATTGAACCGGGCGAAACCCTATTTACAGCGTTTGGAGTTGGCAGAAGTGCGTCCATTGGCTTGGATTCCGACGGCTTCGTCCCGAAATAGATTACAACAATTGCCCCAAGCGACGTTGGACACACCTCAACTTTTTATAGAGAGACTACTGCACTGGCGCAAAGCAATCAATAATCGGGCAATACACCAGAATATCGATAAGATTATCCACCTCTTTCATCTCTTGGAGCAACGTGACAAAATCGAAGCAGAGAAATTTCTTGTTCGACATTCCACGGTCGTCAACGTATTAATGAAGTATGATGAAATTGAAAATTCAAGGCTTAATAACCAGGTGGCGATAGAATCCAAAAAGAAACTGGAAGAAGTGATTGCTAAAGCGGCAATAGCTATCGAACAGGAAGTGACTAATCAGTTTAAAGCGGGCATCTTAGATGTATCAGCCGAAACAGATGTATATATACAGACATTAAAGAATAGGAACCTATTAAAAGATTAACTTATGGCAAATCTAGATTTGACGACATACGACGATAGCGAAGAAAACAAAAAAGGCCAAGACGTATCGGTAAATTTCTCCGATGAAGATAAGGCCGTTATAAAGCAATATAAAGATAAAATCAACTTAACGTCAACCACGGACGTAATCCAGTACGGTGTCGGGAGCCAAACGAAAGTCAGTAACTTTTCAAATGAAATACTGAAACAGGTACGCACCAAAGATATGGGAGGAGCAGAGGATATCTTGTTGAACCTACGGTCGGACATAAAATCCTTTGACGAAAACCTCAATAAAAAGCCCTTAATTCCTTTTTTTGACAATCTGAAGAAAAAAGTAAAACGCATGCGCACCGAATATCAATCGGTCGAAAAAAATATTCACCAGATTGAATTGAAACTGGAGGGACATTATAAGAATTTGGCAAAAGATGTCAATATATTCGATAAACTTTTTGTAGAGAACCAAAATTATTTTAAGGAGCTGTCACTTTACATAGCGGCGGGAGAGGAGAAGTTGCAGGAAGTTCATGCGGTTACCCTGCCGACGTTAAAAGCTGAAGCGGAAGCTTCGGGTGATCAGCATAAAGTGCAAGCGTACAAAGACATGGAACAGCACGTGGTGCGCTTCGAACGCAAAATCCACGACCTAAAACTTACGCGTATGGTCGTGCTCCAAACTGCACCACAGATCAGACTGATACAAAACAACAGTTCCGCGTTAATGGAAAAGATTCAGTCGTCTCTTGTGAATACCATTCCGTTATGGAAAAATCAGATGGTACTGACGTTAGGCATTGCCCATTCGCAACGTGCGCTGGAAGCTCAAAAAGCGGTTACAGATGCGACCAACGAATTGCTTCGACGTAATTCAGAGATGCTGAAAGAATCGACTATTAACATTGCGAAAGAAACCGAGCGCGGTATAGTCGATATAGAAACCATCAAAAAAGCGAACCAGGATATCGTTTCAACGATTGACCAAGTACTCCAGATACAACGCGAAGGCAGAGAGAAACGTAAGGTCGTAGAGCAGGAATTATTACAATCAGAAAATGAACTGAAGACACATATATTGAAGTCTGCTACGGATGAGAATAATTTATTAAATTAGTTTTTTATCTTCTTTTTCTCCGCGAAAAAGAAGCAAAAAGCTCGTCCTTCGAATGTTTGAGAGGAAGGGATGGTACTAAGGATGAGTTTTTACCGACCTCAAACATTCGGATGGACATTTTGTGTTAATAAGGGATAATACAATTTTTATAGTGTATTAATTCTGTGTTTAATAATCGTAACATAGAAAGGTAACGCCAATGTAGACATTTACCCTGCTTAATCGCGAATCGTTATGGATTGTTTGTATCTACGCATTTGCACAATCCCATCCTAAACCTCTGATGTCGCATCCGGATATTTGAAGTATGTAGAAATCTGCCTTTGCACTATCCATTATTTCAAATATCCGCAGCGACGAGGTTTTTGTTTCTTTTTTACGGGAAAAAAGAAAAGGACTACTCCCATCGCTTCTTAGGAACACAAGAAATACTATGCGTTTTCCGTAATACGATAGGCCGTTGATCAAAACGGCTTTCCAGGACGAGGGAATCAGCATCATGGTAGGCTATATGGTAGCGGGGTAGGTATGTACCAGTCCTATAACATCCAGATGTTTTGTACTTACCATTAGGGCGGGTATAGATGCCTTCGCCTATTAAGCTATCTCCACGGATAACATATACACCTCTTGCATATTCCATCCATTCTCCGTCTTTGTAACAAGAATCCGGAATCCGTTGCATTTTGGCATGTACACGCATGGTGGTATAGACAGAGTCACATATAAATTTAAATTCATGCAGGGTATAATCCATCATTTGAGATTGGTGGGGGATGCTGTCCTGTACCCATACACCTTGTAGATAATCTGCTCCTTCGGATTGCATTTCCGAATGGCGTACACAACTGCTCACAAAAAAAAGCATGCCTACCATCGTAGATAGGCATGCGAATAGGCGATATTTTACCAATAAAAGTATAATCTTCATTATTTTAAGCTTCCCACCATATCCTCTGGTTTCACCCACTCATCAAATTGCTCTGCTGTTACATAGCCTAAAGCAATGGCTGTTTCTTTGAGGGTGGAGTTATTTTTATGGGCTGTTTGGGCAATTTCTGCTGCTTTGTAATAACCGATTTTCGTGTTGAGCGCCGTGACGAGCATCAAGGAATTATCCACAAGTTCTTTGATACGAGCATAATTAGGCTCAATACCTACCGCACAGTGTTCCTCAAAAGATACACAAGCATCTCCGATAAGGCGTGCCGACTGTAAGAAGTTGGCTGCCATTAGCGGTTTGAATACATTCAGTTCGTAATGTCCTTGTGTACCTCCGATGGTAATGGCAACGTCATTTCCCATCACCTGCGCAGCTACCATCGTGAGTGCTTCACATTGGGTCGGGTTCACTTTTCCTGGCATAATAGAAGAACCCGGTTCGTTTTCCGGAATTAAAATTTCACCAATACCTGAACGAGGGCCAGAGGCTAGCATACGGATGTCATTTGCAATTTTATTCAAGGAAACCGCAAGTTGCTTAAGTGCGCCGTGTGTTTCCACAATAGCATCGTGTGCAGCTAATGCTTCGAACTTATTTGGAGCTGTAACGAAAGGTAGTCCTGTAAACTCGGCAATGTATTTGGCTACGACAACGTCATACCCCTCTGGGGTATTCAACCCCGTTCCTACTGCTGTACCGCCCAAGGCTAATTCGGACAGATGAGCCAATGTGTTCTTCAACGCTTTTAGTCCATGATTAAGCTGTGCAACATATCCCGAAAGTTCCTGGCCAAGTGTCAATGGCGTAGCATCCATTAAATGTGTACGGCCTATCTTGACTACGTTCATAAATTCTTCGGATTTACGTTGCAGTGTATCCCGTAGTTTTTCAACTCCTGGGATCGTTACTTCTACTACTGCTTTATAAGCCGCAATGTGCATTCCAGTAGGAAAAGTATCATTGGAAGATTGTGATTTATTGACGTCATCGTTAGCTTTTAAGGCGGGTTCGCCTTCACCAATTTTGCCTCCAGCCAATACCTGCGCGCGATTTGCCACTACTTCGTTGACATTCATGTTGGATTGTGTACCGGAACCAGTTTGCCAAATCACCAATGGAAACTGGTCGTCTAGCTTACCAGCTAAGATTTCGTCGCAGACAGTGCCGATAGCATCACGTTTCTCTATGGATAAAACACCTAACTCATGGTTAGCAAAAGCTGCCGCTTTTTTCAGATATGCAAAACCTTCGATAATCTCTTTCGGCATAGACGCTGCCGGACCAATCTTAAAATTGTTACGTGAACGCTCCGTTTGTGCCCCCCAGTATTTATCCGCAGGAACCTGAACTTCGCCCATGGTATCTTTTTCTATCCTAAATGACATAGTATAAAATGAAAGTTAAAAGTGAAAATTAAAAATTCAAACAGTTAGAATCAACTGTCTAACTTATTGCAACACAAAGTTAAGGAAACTTATAGGAAAAAGGAATTTTTGTTACACACCAAACACTTACATCCCCAGCCGGTTATTAATTCGCTGCTGTATATGATGGTATAGCTGTTTGGGTTTCAGTGTACGCCACGGAAATGTATTGAAGTCACCCCCAAAGTGTATATAATAGTCAATCCCTTGTGCTTGAAATTCTTGGATAACATGATCGCGAAAATTCATAGCTACAATCCAGCCATCATCGATATCCTGGAACCACTCTTCATAATAAGAATCATCTGAACCATGGAAGTTGAGTATATTTTCGCCAATAAGCAAAAACTTATTAATTCCTTCTGCAACCATAATATCGACGACTTCTCGTTTTAACAGCATAATATCGTTGTAAATGGCATCGTTCCATTCGCCGATTAATTCCATGATAGCAAACCCTCGGTCATAGTCTGCGTAGAGGATTTTTATATATAAGGTGAGTGAGCCGAATTCATCCCATTGGGGATGCAGCAGAAAGTTATAAATCTGTTTGTCGAATTCAAATTCGCTATATACTATGCCGTAAAAAGGCGATTTTTCGTCTTCCGAAGCGATATAATCATCGCGCCAATTATAATATGGTTCTATCTCATGCAAAGCAAATACGTTTTAACAAAGATAGAAATAAATTATCACGTAGATTTTACGAAATTATTATGAACAATAAAGCATTTAATACGTATATTATTCAAATACTTGTTAACTTATCACGCAAATATTTGAGAAAACTATTTTAATTTTGCAACCGAATTTTATCCATGCAAAAAGGCACTAAACGGAATATCTTTGTCGCAGCTACTTACGCAGCAGTATTGCTCTTGGGCATACTGCTGGGGCAGAACTACGTAGATGAGCAAGGTAACAAGCCCGGTAATAGCCTGATGCCCATCGGATTGTCGGGCAACACATGGAAAGTCCAGCAATTATTGGATCTCGTCGCCGAAGCATATGTAGATAGTGTTGACATCGACTCGGTACAAAACGGAGCCATCAATCATATTATCTCTCATTTAGACCCTTATTCTAGTTATTTGGTTCCTAACGAATCGCAGCGCCAGACAGAAATTCTGGAAGGAACGTTCGAGGGTATAGGAATGGAGTATTTTAATCTAAACGATACGTTAATGATTGTATCGCTGATTAATGGTGGGCCGGCAGATAAGGCTGGGTTTCGGGTAGGGGATAGGCTGCTGAAGATAGGAAATGAACCTGTAGCTGGCATACATATTTCGCGGGAAAGTGTGGAGAAGCTGATCCGCGGCCGTCGTGGAACAGCCATTAGTATACATGTGAAACGAGATGGAGAGGAAATGGATTTGCCTATAAAGGTAGTTCGCGATCAGGTAACAGTAAGCTCGTTAGATGTGGTTTATATGATTGAACCGGGTGTTGGATATGTAAAGGTAAGACGGTTTGGGATCAACACGGCAGATGAATTTCGGCAGGCTATCATTGAATTGAAAAAGCAAGGGGCTAAAAAGCTTATTCTTGATCTCCGTGACAATGGTGGAGGATATTTCCACATGGCTATCAAGTTAGCCAGCGAGTTTTTTGCCGACAGACGTCTTATTGTGTATACACAAGGGGCGCATGAAGAACGACGTGAGTATTTCTCAGACAGTTTGCAAGGAGGCAACTTTGCCACAGGAGAACTGGCTATACTTATTAATGAAAATACAGCTTCGGCAAGTGAAATTGTAGCCGGTGCTATACAAGATTGGGATCGCGGAACGATTATCGGAAGGCGATCGTATGGAAAAGGGATTGTGCAAGAACAATTCGATTTTTCGGACGGTTCAACGGTAAACTTGAGCATTGCCCGTTATTTCACACCTCTCGGACGGAGTATACAAAAGAAGTATATGGCAAATTGGTCAAATATGGTCGACTTCAATAGCATGTACAGGGGATTGTGGGCGCTCGACACCTTATATGCGCATGGAAAAGCTTTCGAAACCAAAGCTGGTAAACAAGTATATAGCGGTGGCGGGATATTGCCCGATATTCATGTTGCACAGGATTCGAATGCACTGAGTCTTTTTTATCAGGATTTGATACAATACAGTTTTATCGAGCAATTTGTGTATACACGGTTTACAAAGCAAGCACCGGCTTATTCTATTGAGAATTTCTTGCAGGGTTACCACCTGCCGGATAATGAATACCACGCGTTTATTGACTTTGTACGTGAAGAAGGATTTGTTATCTCCGACCGAAAGAAAAATGAACTGAGGGATCTGATCGAAACGGATATAGAAGCTTTGGTGGGACGTTTTTATTTTGGCCGTGAGGCCTATTTCAAAGTGAGGAATCGAAATGATAACTTCGTGCAGAGGGCATTGGAGTTTTTGGGGGAGATAGTAGCCAGTAGTCAGTAGTCAGTGATTATTAGCGGTTTGGGACACGCCTCAATAAGGAGGAGTAAGGGAGATTCATTGTTCATCCTGTTTTGAATCAATCTTAGTTTTTAGTATACTTGTGCTATATAAATAAGTAATTGCTATGACAGATATTCAGTTATTTACCGATATTAGCTCATTGCCGGAAAACCTTAAGCAAGAAGTTTCGGATTTTGTCGCATTTCTTAAATCCAAGAATTCGAAGAAAAAACTTAAGAAGAGGGAATTTGGTTATGCAAAAGGTTTTTTCACGATGACGGAAGATTTTGATAAGCCTTTGGATGATTTTAAAGACTACATGTAAATGAATTTGTTGTTGGACACCCATGCTTTCATTTGGTTCATGGAGGGTGATCCCCATCTATCCGATAATAGCCGGGACGCCATTGCCAATATACGTAACAACTGTTTCCTTAGTATCGCTAGTCTTTGGGAAATTGCAATAAAACATAGCCTAGGCAATCTCAAATTAGCATCTGATTTTAGTCTAATAACTGAATTTCTTGAAAACAATCAGATTGATATACTGCCGATTAGCTTTTCCCATCTACAAAAACTGCTTATATTGGAATATCATCATAGAGATCCATTTGACCGCATTATTATCTCGCAAGCAATGATTGAAAAGTTAACCATCATTTCTAAAGACGAAAACTTTCCAAAATATAATGCGACGTTGTTATGGTAAGTATATTTTAAAAAAAGAGGCTAACCTTGCGGAAAGCCCCTCTTCTCTATGTGTAAAATTGTGATGTAGTTCTAGTTTTGTACGCAACGGATTTGAACAGCATGGTTAGCATTATAAGTAAAACTCATATCCCAACCAAGCGATTCTTTTTGTCCACCGATATCTAAGAAATTATATCCGCTAGTTTGACTTGGATCCGTGATAAGATAATAGCCTTTAGTGTTTAATGCAGAAAGCACATTATTATCGTTGTAAGAACCTCCGAATAACAAGAAAAGATAATTGTCTCTATTAGCTACGCCGGGGTGAACTTGTGTTCCGAAGAACATACCCAAGGTGTTACCCGTGCTTGGCGTAAAGGTATCGACCCATCTGGCAACAGCCCAAGACTGTGGAGTGCCGGGATTGTCCGCTCCTCCCGCATTTGTGTTTGTTTGTAATTCTGCCATTTCCGCTCTAGTAGGAAGTCGCCACGATCCAGCCAAAGCACACGGGTCTCCTAACGGACCATTTGTGCCTAAGCTTGGATTTTGGTTGCTGTTGCTTGGATCCGGAAGGACTTTGGGTTTTGTATAGCCGGCAAACCAGTAATCTCCAGGTTGATTATTTGCATCAGAAAAGCCATACTCGTCTGTGGAAGGATCATAAGTTAAATTACCAGGTGACCACACCGATCCGCCAATCTCAATTCCTTCCTCTTCCTTATCACCCAAATTCAGTTCCAATCTATATTGAACTCCTGCTCTTAGTGCCCAGCCATCGCTAGTAATAGAACCTGGAGTATTATTAATAGTGACATTTGATAATTCAACCACACCATTGTCCGTATCTTCTACCGCGATCATCGTCGGGTTGCTCGTCCATATTTGACCTGGAGTTTGGCCGGTGAAACTAATGGCTGCTGCTGTTGTTGCCCCACCAAAAGTAACAACACCCGTTTGTTCATTAAATTCATAGCTGTGGTTTGGAGCAAGCGTACCCGCACCAATAGCGTTAATCGTACGTCCCGCGCCTGCATCGAACACTACAGTTACTTCGGTAAGCTTGTGCTCCAATACAATGGAAAGGGTATTATTTTCGCCCGCTGTTACGTTCAAGCTACCCGATACCCAAAGGGGATCACGGTCTGCGCCGGAAGCATCTGCATCTCCGTAAGCATAGGCTACATACGTATAGCTGCCAGCCTCGATATTAAATTTATGTTCACTATCACCTTGTGTGAAGGTTTCGGTAGTGACTACTTCGCCGCCTTGAGATATGACAACAGTATATTCCGTGCCATCCGCCAAAGGAAGGATATCGCCTGCGCCAGTTGCGGTTGTCTCTGCACGGTTTGCAGAAGCACGTAATGCCGGTGTAGAAGAAGCAGGAGTTACCTCTCTCAGGGTTGCTTTAACGTTAAACTGATTGTTAAATTTAACGACTTGACGTTGTACAGCAGGCGTCGCGACAGTGTTGCCTGCACTAGCAGATGCACGTAGACCAGCTTTAGCTTTATTGCCGGTTGAGGGTCCCACGCCCTGCATGTTGATGGTAACAGTCGCTTCACCACCTAAATTATCTACGCCATTTTCTTTCTGACAAGAAGACGCAAAAACAGCAACCGCTATAAAGCAGGCTACTAGGGCTTTGATATAATTATGTTTCATTCTTTTTAATTTCAAATGTATTGTTAAAATAAAGTCTGCTAAATAAAAGGGGTGCCTACCAATAGTTGTTTTGTACGTCTTGAGATTGTGTCTCTGTTTCTTTCCATTGTTGTTGCACTTCAATATTGCCAGATACGCTAGCAATACCCTCTTCCAATTCGACTTCGATTGACCGAAGCATAGGAGCTTCATAACTTAGCTTAGCGTCCAGATTTTTAGTTGAACTTTTAGTTTCCATGATTTTTTTATTGTTGATATTTTAATTTTTTTTCTCGTTTAGCAACACATTCATTCCTGATTTTAAAACTCAAACCCTGAATTTTGACGCAAAGAACGAAGTTTTATAATTGATTTTTTGGCACGTAAAGCGCTGTGTAACAAATTTTTGCTACTGTTTTATGAGAAAATAACAAAAACATGCTATGCTTTGTGAGATGTTTGTAGTAGAAAAGCTACATTTAAGAATAGTGTGCTTTGGAGATAGAAAAACATATGGTTTTTAATAAGATATTTGTTTTGCCTTATGAAAATTTTAACGCATGCTGTTGTTTTGGATGACCACCGGTTGTTTGCCGATTCTTTTGCACTGTTGCTACAAAGATTCGGTGCTTTTGATGCTGTCTCTTCTTTTAGTAAAGTGGATGAATTTATCGATTTCCTCCGATCCTTTGGTAATCAAAAACTCTATGTTTTTTTGGATTATTACCTACCAGAGACGAATGGACTTTCCATATTGACAGATATAAAAAGATTGAATAACCAAGCTAAGATTGTTTTTATTACAAGTGCAATTGCACCAGCTGTCATTAGAAACATCTTGCGGTACAAACCACATGGGATACTTAGTAAATCTGCTGATATACAGGATTTTATAATGTGTTTAGAGGCTATTGAGCGAGGAAGGGAATATATTGATCCACAATTTGAACCGTTTGTAATGCAGCGTGGTGAGCGTGTTGTAACCTTTACACCCAGGGAAATCGAATTATTAAAATACTTTTCGCAAGGAAATAGCATTGCGGAAACAGCGGCCAAAACGTTTTTAAGCCCACACACGATCGTTGCCCATCGCCGAAAAATGATGGCAAAAGCCAACTGCCATACTATCGCAGAAATGCTCACCTATGCCCAGAAGAATCATCTGATTTGAGATATAGAGACGCGAAACCCTATGTCTCTAATATGCTATCAATTTCAAACCAAAATTTTGTTCCTTGTCCAAGGCTGCTTTCTACAAATAACTCACTATTGTTCAGCTGGAGATAATGTATGCATATTTGTATACCCAACCCGGACCCTTCTTCATTATGTGTGCCGTACCGACGAGCATAGCTAGGAGTCAAAAATAGATTGTTAATAGTTTCTTCGGACATACCGATACCGGTGTCCGCAATCTGTATTATTACACAACGGTTGTCTGCTGTTAATGTGGTGTGAATTCGGACAACGTCTCCTGGGTTCGAAAACTTGATGCCATTATCGATTAAGTTGCGAATAACTATTGCGATAGCTTCTCTGTCAGCGTATACCTCGGTATTTACCATATGTTCTACCACCAAATGAATATTCTTGTCATCTGCTTTCTGTTGATGCAGGTCCATTATAGGCTTTAATACATCTTGTATCCTGAATCTTGTTTTTTGCAATTGCGTGTACTTAAGTTGGAGTCTCACCCAAAGCAGCAGATCGTCTAGCAGACGGATCAAGTTGTTCACATCTCGATGCGATGAAGACATCAGCTGCTGTATTTCTGCGGACGTCAAGTGTTTATTTTCAAAAAGAGATAGCACTTTTTGCAGGCTGACGATCGGGTGGCGTACATCGTGGGCAACCAATGATATCAGTTGTTCTTTAAAATGATTCGAAGCCTCTAGCAGGGTATTCTGCTCTTCAAAAAAATCGTTTGTCTCCTTCAAGATACGATTTGTTCTTCGTTTTTGCCGGATGTTACTCGCGAATAAAAATGCGATGACAACTAGCACGCAGACCAGCACAATGGCGCTGTATAACCATTGGTTTTGTCTTCTCAGTTGCGTATGGTGTAAAAAGGCAGTTTGCTCCTGATCTTTTTGGTATTTATATCTCTCTTCCATGCGTACCAGCTCCTCTTTATTTTGCTGGCTGTGGAGGCTATCGGATGCAGAAGTTGCTTTTCTAAAGTAATCCAATGCTGTTCGGTAGTCACCACGTTTTTCATATAATTCGCATAATTGTCGAGCTGATGTCTGGATATAATAGAACTGCTGCTGACGGGTCGCCAGCTCATGATTCTTTATGGCATAGGTATAAGCGGCATCTGTGTTGCCAATTTTCATATAACAAGCCGCCAAATTATCCAAAAGCCGGAGATATTCGGTTTGCTCCCCTGTCAATTCCAGCGTTTCTTTAGCTCTTAAGAAGTAGGAGAGCGCTATTTCGGTGCCTCCTTGTTCCATAAAGAATGCGCCTAGCGACTGAAGGGCATTTCCGATAGCCTTTTTATTGTCGTATTTTTCGGCTAATGCCAATGATTGCAAGTATAATGTCTCTGCTTTTTGGAAGTCCTTTTTTTTAAGATAAAGATGCGCTATATTTCCTAGTATAAAAGTAGAACGGGTTGTGTCACCGTTCGCTTCGTATAACTGCCGGCTTTTTTCGTAGAACGCAATGGCTTGGTCATTCTTGAATTGATAATGGTATACCATGCCGATGTTATGGTTTGCATGTGCTACCGTATTAGTGAGATTGTTTTTTTCAGCAATCTCCAAAGCAGTATACAGGTTTTCCAGTGCCTCATCGTGCGCGCTCAATGCAAGATAGGGCATAGATAAGTTGCTGCGTATCTGTGCGTTGTATGGTTCGTCGTCTAAAGCTTCTGCGAATGCTATAGCACGTTTGTAAGATTGTATGGCTTCCCTATAGTTTCCCTTTTCGTAATAGCCAATACCGAGATTTCGTAAGGAGTGCATCTGCCCTTTTATGTCCTGATGGCGTATACTTATCTCTAAAGCTAGCGACGCTAGGATAATGGTGGAATCTGGTTTAGAAGACCAAAATGCTAATGCCTGCTCGTTCAATCGGTTAACTGCGCTGGTATCCTGTATTTCTGGAGCTTCCGTTTGTGTCGCATGAACTACCGTGAAGTTCAATAGAAGGAACGATGTAAAGCATAAAACAAAAAGATCAATCCCTTTCCTATTCGGAAATAAGCATAAGTCCATGGTGGTTCGGTGGTTTAAGTCTTAAAAAATGAAGATAGTGAACTTCTCAAACATTTTGTTACTTCATTTCCATATATAGCAAAAATTTGCGATGGTTATTGATCTTGGGTTGTTAACCTTATATCTGCAAAAAGAGGGTAATGGTCGGAAAGTTCTTGCTTGATTATCCGATAATTTTCGACTTGAAACTGTGGACTGCAGAATATATAGTCGATTTGAAAAAGGGGAAGCATTTCGTAATGGGTAACTCCCCAACCCTGGCCCTTTTCCTGAAAGGTGTTTTTCATTCCCTTTCCAATAAGATTTACACTATACGACATCGGCGTGTCATTGAAATCACCCATGATAATAATAGGGTAATGTGTCGCAACGATATGATCGCGGAGTGCCTCTGCTTGTTGACTTCGACGTTCAAAGGCATACTTTAATTTTCGGCCAACACGTGTGGTGGCATGATCTTCGCTCGGTGTGTTGGACGGATTCTGGATAAACTCCTTGTCTTCTGTTTGTAGCCCAAAAGAACGTAAATGTACATTATAGACACGAATCGTGTCTTGGTCTTTTACGATATCGGCAAAGGTGATGCGGTTAATACCGTATTCATTCTTAGTAATAGTGCCCGAATGGATAATTGGATATTTGGAAAAAATAACTTGCCCGTAACCCTCATGTTCGCTTTTGGTCGCCGGCTCAAAAAAATAATCTTGAAGTCCGCTCTCCGCTAGGATACGATCGCTCATTTGTTTGGTTCCTTTGATTTTTGTGAAGAACTCCTGTATGCAGAGGACATCGGGATCGGTGTTTTTTATAAGAGATACAACTTTATCTCGAATGGTTGTAGACGGCATCTCATTCACTTCGTTGAAGAGATGGGCGTTGAAACTCATGACACGTAAAGCTTGTTCATTTTTACCCACATCCTTAACCTTAGAGCGAAAACCTACATGTTGCGTGAGCAGATTCCAACCGAGAAGAACAGGAATCAAAGTAAAAAGAGCGTATAACGGACGGCGCAGTAGCCAGTATAATACAAAACCGATATTGACTATTAAAATAGGAAGATAGCCTAAGCCAAAGAAAGGAAGAAGCCAAGCTGTTTTAGGGTTTATGAAAGATGCTGCATAACTCAATAGCAAAAAGAGTACAGCAACCATATTGCATAGAAATATCGTTTTACTAAAGAAACCTAAATTTTTTTTGAAGAGACTCTTCCTTGCCATGTCTATTGATCATCCTTACTTGCTTTGAATAGCACTTCTTTTTCCCGTGAAGTTAAGCTTTCATAGCCGCCTATGGAAATTTTATCCAAAATTTCATCAATTTCTTCTTGATTCGGAAGGTCGGATGCGTGACGGTAACTGCTGTAATTCGCTGAAGTTGTCTTGCTTTGGTGCACGACTTTCATTTTCGCCTTTCTTATCGGTTTTCTTAATTTAAATAAGCTAAAGTCTTTTCCTCTGTTTAGTGAGCGAATAAACAAGATACCCCAAAATGTCATCGCTAGAAAGCTTATACCTCCTGCCTTGTTCATAAGGCCGGTAAAAACCAGTTCAACACAGATATATATAAGTGCGATGGTTTTTAAGGAGATTGTACCCAATAGGAGCAACCTTAATTCATAACGTGGCGCTAAGGTTGCAACCGACGCTACCACTGCTCCCAAAGCAAGCGTCGAGGTGCGGAATGACAGTTGCACGCTATTTTGTAGCATCGGTATAAAGCCAAGCCCCAGATAAATGCATGCCCCCAAAACGACAGCACTGAAATAGAGAAATAGGAATTGTCTTCTGTTGAGAAAGTTCAGGAAAATATTGCCCATCCAGTATAGCCACAGGCAGTCGAACAGCAACTGAAACAATCCCGTATACAAAAAAGGATAGGTTATGATAGACCAAGGTTGTTTCAGGAACTGACTAAAAGACAAGGGCAAGCTTAAATAGTCAATTGCATAATCATACAGGGATACTTGAAGGAGGTTGACCTCTTTCAATAGATCAAAAAGATGGATAAGTACAAAGATGACAACTTGTACCGATATGATAAAAGGGATGGGGGACCTACTTCGGTAAGTATCGCGCCAAAAAGTTTTTAACACACTCTCTTTCATCAGTTACACTATTCTTTTAATACATGCTCCCTCTTCTAATACGCCATATTTTGAGCAGGATATAGGCAAATAACGCACCGCCAACATGCGCCAGATGGGCAATCGACCCCCCTGCGTTTGAAAAACCTAAATATATCTCAATTAAAATTAAAATGGGAATAAAATATTTCGCTTTGATCGGAACGGGGATAAAAAAGAGGTACAGCGACATGTTCGGAAACAAATAACCAAAAGCTAATAGCAAGCCAAATATCGCACCGGAAGCACCAACTAACGGTGTCCCATATATCGATGCTAAGGTATCAAACTCACTCTGTGTTACGTTAAGATTGGAGCTGACTCGATTGTTCAGCATATCGAAATTTAAAAATTCGGAGGCTCTTACCGTACCAGCAATATTGTAAACCTCAGCAGCTTGTACGCCGTATTGTAATACAAGTGCTCCAATACCACAAATTAGATAAAAATTTATGAAACGTTTAGATCCTAATACTTGTTCGATAATCGGGCCGAACATCACTAGGGAAAACATATTAAAGAAGATATGCCCGAACCCTCCATGCATAAACATATAAGTAATCACTTGCCATACATGGAAAAAAGGTGAATCTGGATAGTATACCCCAAAAAAACGAGGTGCTTGCATAAAGATGGCCGAGCCAATAAAACACACCACATTGATGATGAGGAGATTTTTAACTACTGGGGTTAGATTTGAGAGGATGTTGTTCATATACTATATCGTAGGTCGTAAATGCTTAGTTCTTATTAAAACGTTCCATGAGTTCTTGCAATGTAATCGTTACCACAATCGGCTTACCTTGTATGGATATACTTGGTGATTGGGTAGCAAAGAGCTTATCTATCAATTCAGACATCTCCTGGTTGTCCAATACAGTGCCCGGTTTGATTGCCGCGTTCTTTGCAAGGCTACGTGCCAAGTTTTCTCTTTTATTAAGTTGTAATTCGTCCTTATTGTTTTTGAAATCTTCCAAAAGCTGTTCTAAAATTTTTGTTTCATTGATGCCCTGCCCTAAATCAGCAGGAATGCCATCGACAATAAAAGTTGTTTTTCCGAAAGGCCGAACCTGAAAACCAAGTGTTTGGATTTCAGGTAAAATATCTTCCATCAACGCAAAGTCTGCCGGACTTAGTTCTACTGTTTGTGGGAACAGACTTTGTTGGCTACTTCCTTGGTTGTGCTCCAATTGCTCTAGGTAATGTTCAAATAAAATACGCTCATGTGCCGCTTGTTGATCTATCAACATGAAGCCCGAATGGATCTGGGAAACAATAAAACGGTTGTGCAACTGAAAAAATTGCTTGGGAGCTTCTTGGACGTTTGCCGAGGATTCGGAATGTTCTGTCGTTGGAACATCATGAGGTGTCTTTTCGCCTTGATGTAACGATAGTTGTTCCGCGGTGTCTCGTTGGGTGATTTGATATAAGGAATCCCAGTTCTGCGGAATCCCTGCTTTTTTCTCCAGGCCGGCGGCGTAATTGGAAGCACGGGAACTGCTTGAAGAAGATGATTTCGTATCTTCGAATGGATTAAAATTAGGGTTAAATGAAATCGTCGGCGCTTGAATCTCTTCGAGCGGTTTATTGGTAATGAGATTAGTAAAGCTTGTTTCTTGGTTAAAATCTAATGTCGGCGTAATATTATAACGACCTAAGGAGCGTTTAACCGTCGACCGTAAAATAGCGTACATCGCCTTGTCATCCTCATATTTAATTTCTGTTTTCGTCGGATGAACGTTGATGTCGATTTTAGAGGGGTCTATCTCAATAAACAAAACGTACAACGGATAAGTATCTGCCGGAAGAATATCGTCGTAGGCATTCATCACTGCGTGATGGAGATAAGGATCTTTAACAAAACGTTTGTTGACAAAGAAAAACTGTTCGCCACGCGTCTTCTTTGCAAATTCCGGCTTCCCGATAAATCCACTGACCGTAATAATCGTGGTATCTTCCTCTACCGGCACAAGACGTTGGTTATAGTTGTTTCCGAAGAGGTGTACTATCCGCTGTTTCAAGGTCTCCGATGGCAAATGAAAGAGTTCGTTTCCATCACTATGTAGACTGAAAAATATTTTTGGATGGGCTAAGGCGACACGTTGAAATTCGTCAATGATATGCCGCATTTCAACAGAATTGCTTTTCAAAAAATTACGGCGGGCAGGGATGTTGTAAAAAAGATTCTTTACACAGATACTCGTGCCTGCGGGCAACGCTTCGGGCTCCTGACTGATGACCTTCGAACCCTCGATTTGTATAATCGTTCCCAGTTCATCTTCGACGCGTCTGCTTTTCAGCTCTACCTGTGCGATGGCGGCAATCGATGCTAAGGCTTCCCCACGAAACCCCATTGTCCGGATCGCAAATAAATCTTCTGCTTGGCGTATTTTGGAAGTTGCATGTCTTTCAAAACAAAGACGCGCGTCAGTGATGCTCATGCCACAGCCGTTATCGATGACTTGTATGAGGGATTTTCCAGCGTCCTTAACGATAAGTTTAATTTTATCCGCTCCCGAATCGATCGCATTTTCAATAAGCTCTTTCACCGCAGAAGCGGGACGTTGCACCACTTCCCCTGCAGCAATCTGATTAGCAACTGAATCCGGCAGTAACTGTATAATATCTGACATACAAGAGCAAAGTTACAAAAATTTTGTGTGTCATAACTTGTGATTCGTTTTTGGTTATTATACAAATGTTTAATATATTTGTTATGAAAACTATTATAACGGAATATGAAAAAAGAACTAACAGCTCGGGAATGGGAGTTGATTGAAAGCATCCGCAATTACAAGAAAACGTATCCCCCGTCTGTTGAACTTGAGTGGTATATCATGATGCTCGTGGATATATTGTTGGACAAAGAACAAGATTAATAATAACTCTTGAAAAGGACATAAAAACAAAAGATATGGAAGTGCAAGTAAAAAAGGAAAGTATGAAATCTCAACTATGGGATATCATTGTAGATGTGTCTTGGGCACAGATATCACAAAAATACTTTGGTAAATCTCGCTCTTGGTTAAGCCAGAAAATGAACGGGCTAGATGGGAATGGTACAGCCACTGAGTTTACAAAAGAAGAAAAGGAAAAGTTAAAACATGCGCTGAATGATTTAGCTGACCGCATAAGAATTTGTTCAGATAAGCTTTAGTTCTTATTGTTTTCTAACTTTAAGCCCTGTGCGAGTTTCGCAATTTTTTTAAAGTCTATGAAACGTTATACCTCGTTGTGTCAGCGGCATATTTCTCTTTTATTTTTAGCCGTACTTTTTGTTTCTAGTGGTTTTGCCCAGCGTTTGTATACGGTCGAGACATTGCCTAGCCCGAAGGAAGCTGGACAAGATTTTTATGTCAGCAATCCAGACGGCGCGTTGTCTTCTGAAACGGTAGACCAGCTAAATCGGCTTTCTACCGAAATAGAAGAATCCTCAGGAGCAGAATATGCCATCGTGGTTGTAAACGATTTTGAAGGGTACGATGTATTTGAATTTGCGCTGAAACTGTTCAATACATGGGGAATAGGCAAGCAAGAACAAAACAATGGTCTGCTATTATTTATTGCTAAAGATAAACGGGAGTATCGGTTTATCTCAGGTTACGGAATGGAAGCCATCTTTCCGGATGTATACCTGCATCGTATTGGTGAGAAATTCTTGGTGCCTCATTTCCGGGAAGGGGATTATAACCGGGGTGTATTGGAAGCGTCACAAGCGATTCAACAAGCATTGACGGCTCCCGATGTACAGGCGGAGCTACACCGTATGATGCCGGAAGCAACGCCTTTTTTCAGCAAACGAAATCCCCATTTTGTCAATTCCATGGTGGTTATACTACTATATGTAGCACTGTATTATTGGGTGTATCGCGTGGGGAGTGCATGGACTGATGCAGTGTGGACTCCTTTGTCGGCACAGTCAGGAAAAAAGCGACAAAAAAAAGGTTGTGGCGGTTGGTTCGTCTATATGGTATTTGGGGGCTTCGCGACAATATTTACGATGCTGTTTGTCATGATGATTTTTGCGTTTGTGTTAAATGATATGGAGCGTATGTTCCAACTTTCAACGTTGCCTTGGCTTTTTGCTGTGTGGGGAAGTTACACGGTCGCTGGTCGGATTTGGGAAACGCGGGATGCGATAAAAAAAAGCTATAAAGACGAAGAGAATAAACTAAAAGCTTTGCAACGTTTTCAGCTACAAACGTTTATTCCCTATTTGTTGAGTCCCTTAATGCTGTTTAGTTTTTTCCTCTTCCGACAAAAATGGAAAGATAGTAAGATTCGCTTTGTACCGCCAGATGATTCCGGCAATTGGGAGCGGATTAATCGGGATGTGGTGAAGTTAGGTGATATGAAAAGATATCTGAGCCAAGGACAGTTAAAGGAAGAAAACTTACATGCTAAGTTTTATGAGGTATGGATCAACAAAAAGACAGGAGAGCGAAAAGTGTTGGGATGGACGGGGAAGACAAAGTTAGCCGTCTGTCCATCATGTGGATTTAGAACGTATGAAAAGGGAAAAAGAGGTAAAATATTGAAAGTTGCGACCTACAAAGAGAGTGGATTGCAACAAGTCTATGATCACTGTCTACATTGTAAACATAAAGAGGATAAGGGGACGCGGGTCATTCCGAAATTAGTACGAAGTTCCGGCGGTAGTGGTAGTTCTGGCGGTGGAAGTTTTAGTGGCGGCTCCTCCGGTGGAGGTGGTGGTAGCTTTGGAGGCGGTTCATCGGGAGGCGGTGGCGCGGGAGGTAGGTGGTAGCGATAGAATGGCAGAGGTTAACCCCTGCCGTTCTGAATAGCCTTGATGATCCCTTCTAAGTTCTCATTAAACTCCAAAAGCTGTGCGAAAACTTTGTCATCTTTTGCCAGTCCGCCATGTTTATTGTTCTTGCGGAATATTTCCTTGATGTCTTCCCAACGTTTCTGCTCGTCTGGGCGAATCAATCCGGCGAGCTCTTTTAATTTCAATAGATTGCTCTCGGTGTCGCTCGTCAGCGTTTGTGATTCACTTTCGTAGTGTGCCAACAATGTTTGGCTGATCTCTTCATTGTTCATCATCGGAATGATCTGTGCGACCAATTTGCTCATGTTGCGGTAAGAACCCTGCATCTTGAAAGGAGGCTCGGTACGGTAGCTATCCTGCATCGCTGCACTTTGGATATAGCTTTTGTTGACCTTGAGTACGGTATCGCGAATTTTCATCACGTGGCGTAGCACGGCGATGAAATCATCAATTTCTTGTTTCAGATAAACCCCTTCCAACTCCGGAATCTGCTCGGCACCGGATTGTACGTAGTCGACAAGCGCATAAAAATCTGGGAAGGATTTTCCGGCAATCTTCGCCAGATAGCTATTTTCAATAGCCGCATTTTCCACCAAGCTCAGATTGAACAAGTGTTCCGTATCACCAATAACATCACCGAGATTATACACATCTGCCCGGTTGGCAAGCATGTCCGGAATCTGGAATTTAGAACCACTTTCCGTATAGGGATTGCCCGCCATAACAATGCAAAAGCGCTTGCCACGCAGGTCGTAGGTTTTGCTCTCGCCGTTGAAAATACCGTCGATCTTACGTTGCCCGTCCGCCAATGAGATGAATTTCTGTAGAAATTCGGCACTTAAATGCTGTATGTCATCCAGGTACAACATCACGTTGTCTGCCATCTCAAAAGACAAGTTTATTTTTTTGAGTTCCTCGCGCTCGCCCGATGTCTTCGCCTCTACGGGGTCAATAGAGGTGATCGAATGCCCGATCGTCGGACCGTTTACTTTTACAAAATGTAAGCCCATCGTTTTGGCGAGGTATTCCATCAACGTTGTCTTGCCGTAGCCCGGTGGAGAAATCAGCAAAAGCATGCCCATACGCGCCGTACGTTTGTTGTCGCCCGCTGCGCCTAATTGTTTTGCCAAATTGTTGCCAATGAGTGGAAAATAGACGTCGTTAATGAGTTTGTTTCTAACGAAAGACGTCAATACCTTCGGCTCAAATTCATTTATTTTTAATTCTTTTTCATACGATTTGCTGATTTGTTCCTTTAGTTGCGCAAAAGCTACAAAGCGAGGGACATCTACGGTTACGAAAACACCCATTTTTTGCATAAAGGCGTGATAGTTTAGGTATAATGACCCATCCTCCAACAAGACATGGTTACCTTTCAGTTGTTCCAATGTTACACTAAATTGTCCGAATATGAGATGATAATCATCTTTCGGAAACAGGAGTGCTGCCGCCGTTTCTTCCATGATTGGCTGGTAGCTGTCGGCTTGTTGGGTTTGATCGACGAAAGCATGTAGCCAGTTTAATAGGAGTAGATAACGATCG
Organism: Sphingobacterium chuzhouense; assembly: GCF_014692525.1. Classification (GTDB taxonomy): domain Bacteria; phylum Bacteroidota; class Bacteroidia; order Sphingobacteriales; family Sphingobacteriaceae; genus Sphingobacterium; species Sphingobacterium chuzhouense. Next base: position 964,019 of record NZ_JACNYL010000001.1, on the reverse strand, counting down.
GTATTGTCGAAATGTTCGTTTTGAAAATCCTGTTCAAAATCAGCATATATTTTTTTGTTTTCCAGATCACGGACAAACTCCTGCCGCAGATGGTCAGCTTGTTCACTTAACGTCAGTTTATCGTAAGTGGTGAATGTCTGAAAGAGATAAGTGGCCACCATATGTGGTGCATAGACGGATAGATCAAGATATGTTTCCCAGGATGAAAATTGCGTGGCAATCTCATCGATGATAGATTGGTAGTGCTTGGAAGTAGGGAAGGCTTTGCGTACGGCTCGCCCTGATTGGATGAGGTATTGTAGCCGCTCCCGCTTATTTTTTGATAAGCTGTGCCAAAACAACTGTGCAATCGCACGCAATGGGCTTTCAAAGCATAATAATTCGAGTTTCTCGTCTAATTGCTTGACGGCTTTGAAAATTTCTAAAGCATCGATATTATGAACGCCTTTGATATAGCCTTCTGAATAATGTTGTTCGATGTAAGTTGCAATATAGGTTTCGGCATTAAATTGCTCGGTCACTTGTGAAGCTAAGAAGGCTTGATATGCAAGGTATTCACCGCGGTAAACGTGTTTGTTCTCTGATAAGAGTTCCTGTTCCCAGATGTCGTGGTAATTTTGCAGTTCGTTATTTTTTACCTTTTGATAGAAGCTGGTGCCGGTTAGGTGGAAATAGAGTTCTTCGCTGCGGCGGACAAGCGTAAGGCTGAGCGATTGCTTATTGACCGTAAATTTGTGTGTGCCGAGCGCGATGATGTTGTCGCCGTCCACATACAGTTCGGTTTTGTCCCGCAATGTCCGCAAGGCATCTTCCTGTGATTTTTTTAACAGGTTTTCCAGGTTTTCGGCTTTAGAAATATCGTTTAGGCTTTTTAGCTCAGCAACAAGTTGCCTGACCTTGTCTATCATGAGGTCGGCTGCATAAAAGCTTTGTATTTCTGCCCGGCTCTGAAAGGTAGCCGATTTGTTTTCGATATTTTTTAATACACGCAGGCCGATCTGCTCTAAAGAACCTGTTCGTTTATTGATCTGCTCGACCAATTGCTCGCGCCGGATGTTGAACGCCTTGATAACGTCATCTCGTTTGTCAGCTATTTTTAACGCAAAATCATCGAAATCAGCAAATTTGCTTTCCAGTTCTTCCAATTGAACTAGTATTTTGCTATAATATTCTTCTACCTTATCAGCGGAAGTCGACAATTCTAAATAATTAGTGACCGATTGCTCCAACAGGGTCATTTGTGCCGAAAACTCGGCGATAGCTTCTTTGCCCTGTAACGATTTGAGCTTACGTGTCAGTTGTGCACGCACTTCGTTTAAAGAAGCGAAGATAATCGATATTTTTTCTACTATCTGTGTGGTTTGTGTCGCGTCTTCGATCTTGAGGCTATGCAGAATATCGATCAAAAGTTCCAGCTCGTTGGCAATAGTCAAGTTACCTTCTTCAATGGGTTTCGCGTCAAACGCTTTTTCTATGGCCGTGACCTGCTGTTTTTGTCCTTCTACACGTTGTTCGTACGGGCTGAGCGCTTCTTCACGTAACAGGAAAGCGACCGTATTTTGTGAAAGTTCGTCGGTTATTTGATGTAGTGTTTCCTGTAATGCTTCGACGCGATCTAAGGCAATATATTTGACATTTTTAAGTTCAATAGCTTCGCCGAGCAAGCGTCGGGCGTCTGCTAATTGATGTACCAACTGATCCAGTTGTTCGACCACCGTGCTGTTGATGTCAAATTGCAACTGCTCCAGTTTTTCTTCCAGCGCCTGTATGCGCTCTTCCGCGTGTTTGCGCTGTGCTTGCACTTTTACAAACTCATCGATAGCGGTATTGGCAATTTCCTTTATTTCCGTCAGCGGGATCCCAAGACTGGCCAACGCTTCGTCCTGAATCCAGAAATACGAGTCCAGCAGGTTGCTGGATTTTTTGAGAATATCTTCGTATAGACCCTCGTAGCTATCTTCTTTATGGACTAATTGAATCACTTCCTGGGCCTCTGCCATCGCCTGCACGATTTGTTTGTTGCCGACTTTATATAGCGGATGGTTCTTTTTTGCTTCGTTTTCCTGAAGCATTTCCATATAAGGCGTTTCCCAAATTTGCACCTGGTGGTGGCGTGTCGCCTCGGCTTCCGTTCGGAAATAGATAAGGCTTCCGTCGTTAAAAATCGTAAATCCGTTACAGATAATAGGTGTTTCCACGGCCTGCTGAATGATGTTGTATGACAGCAGTACAAAGGTGTTCGTTTCTTTCTGGCTAAAGACATACAGGAAATCCTCACCATTTGGTGAAGCGATTTTCCGTAGAAAAGTCATATTGTCTGCGTTGCCCTCAAAGATTTTGTGGGTGCCATTTTGGAGGTAATACCCGTTGGAGAAAATCAGTCCTTGATTATCGGGCAATAGGATGGCGGACTCGTTCAGCGATTTGAGGTTGACGACTTCCTTGGTACGCTGGTTGAACACATAAGCCCGGAAATCTTCTTGATAAGGTTTTATCCGTATGGCAATGAGGTTGCCCAGATCGGCATAATAGTACTCGGCATCATCGAGTTGTTGGTCGAGATTTGTTACTTTTTCGGCGTAAATTCCCTTCCCGCTGTCGGTATTATCTTCTATTTTAAACGTGATATCGCCATGCAGCGCTTCGATAAACACTTTATCTAAAATGGAAATATGTGGGAATTTACCTAAACGACGATCTTCCAACGTAGTTCTTGTCCAGTCAAATTCAAACTGATCAGGCAGCCGTACGTCATGTATACTCCTGTCGTCTTGATAGTGGAGTTTTCCATCTTTGATGAGCCACTTGAATGCTTTCAGATCGGAAGCTTTCTTGCTGGTTTGGAATATCATGTAGAGATAGTTCTCCGTACGGCGGAATCGCGCGAAGATAGCATCTCGATAGTATTTGTACAGATTTTGATAGTCGACGACGAAGTTCGGATCGTTGATCAAATCTAACGGTTGCGGGATGAACTGGTTGTTTTCAAAAAGGTAGATGCTGAAAACATCTTCCAGCTTGATTTCTGTGCGTAAGCCGAAATGTACATTGTAGCCGAAGATACATACCTCGTCGATAGCGACGATGCCGCGTGCAGCGCAGGTGTTATCCGTCGTAATCCGTTGGTTGGCTTTTAATGTAAAGGATGTGGCACTGAACACCTCCCGACGGGAGTCGTTGAGCGCCTGCAATCTTTTGATAAGATCTTCCTTTTGCGTTTGCAGACGCTTCCGGATGATTTCATACGCGCCTTGATCAAGGCTGTTTTGTTGTTCCTGCATAAAACTAACCGTTCAGTTTCTTGTTCGATACCCCTAAGTTTTTCGCCAATCCGAACAGCGAATTGATAAAACCTGTGTCTTCCTCTTCGCCTTCGGCTTTAGCAGCTTGTTGTAATTTAATCAATGCAGCAGATACGGTTAGGTTTTTGATATCGTTGGAAGAGACACCATATTTATCAGCAAGCCCGCGAATTTTCTCTGCTAAATCACCATTGCCACTCACGCCTATCAATGAATCTTTGATATCTGTAGCATGTTTGGAGTTGTTGATCAGATGGTCAAAGCCCTTTGCGTTTGATACTTGGCGAACAATATTTTCGAAGAACATCGTTTCCCCACCGACGATGTCAATCTTCGCCGTTTTCAAAGCTTCTGACAGTACATCTGCCTGTGCGGCAGCAATATCTTTTTGGATGTTGATATGTGCCAATTCCACATCACGTTCTTTTTGTAATTGTAATTTGAACTCTTCATGCTCTTTACCCACGCCATCCAATTGTTTCATCGCAGCCGCTTTCTCTTCGATACCTTTTGCTTCTGCCAATGCTTTTTCACGGACTACTTCGGCTTGCGCCAAACCTTCTTTGCGTAATGCTTCTGCTTTTTTCTCGATCACAACGGCCTCCTTGGTGCCTTGAATTTCTTCTGCTTCTGCTTTGGCAACCATGACCTCTGCTTCCGAAAGGCCAAGCGCCGCTTCTTCCTTCGCCTGTGCTTCGGCTATAATTTTGCGCGCTTCGGCTTCTTTTGCAGAAGCTTCTTTCTTCGCTTCGGCTTCGATCAGCAACTCCTGTGCTTTTTTCTCCGCAATTTGACGGGCGGCTTCGGCATCGATGACTTTTTTCTCTGCTTCTTGCTCCGCTGCAATCTTGGCTGCTTCCGCTGCTTTTACAGTCGCGATCAAACGCTCCTCGGCTTCCTGCGAAGCAGCGATGACACCCGCTTGCTTCTTACGCTCTACATCGCGGAATACCTCCAGGTCTTTAACAGCTTGTTGCTCTTCAATAACCCCTTTCTCCAGTTGGACGCGCTCTTTGATAACCCCTTGGATACTTTTTTGCTCCGTTTCGATCGACCGCTGTTTGTCAATTTGTGCTAAGGTAACAATCCGTTCCCGCTCGGTTGCTTCCAATGCCCGGTCTTTTTCCACGCGTTCGGTTTCGATGGCGTCCGTACGGAGTTTGTTCTTCTCCGCGATGATGATCTGGCGAAGCTTGTTTTCTTCTTGAATGGCCAGTTGTTCTTCGGTAGTGATGCGCACTGTTTCGGATTTTAGCCGCTCTTCTTCCCGCACTTTTACGATTTCTGCTTCCTCTCTAGCTTTGATGTTATCGACTTCCCTGCGCTGTTTTTCTTCTTTTTCAGCTAACTGGCGTTCGAGTTCCAGGATGGCCTCTCGTGCTTCCACGTCTTGTTTCTTGATGACTTTCTCTTCTTCTCGACGGATCAGGTTAGCATTCATATTCTGTTTGGCGGTCAGTTCCGTTATTTTTTTAATCCCTTCGGAGTCTAGAATGTTATCGGGACTTAAGAACTTCAGCTCGGTTTGTTCCAGATAGTCAATGGCGCAATCGTCCAAGATATAGCCGTTGAGATCTGTACCGATAATGTTTAAAATTTCTTCCCTAAACTCACGTCTGGCTTCATAGAGTTCGATGAAATCGAATTTTTTACCCACGGTTTTCAATGCTTCTGAAAATTTAGATTCGAAGATGCTCTTTAGTGTTTCGGGATCGCTAGCGCGGACACAACCGAGGTTTTGGGCAACGTTGACCACATCGTCGACCGATTTATTCACCCGTACGAAGAAAGCGACTTTAATGTCTGCTCGGATATTATCCCTACAAATCAGCCCGTCGTGTTGCATCCTGGCTATTTCGATTTTCTTGACCGAAATATCCATGATTTCCATCCGGTGGAATACAGGAACGACGTACATCCCTTTATTGAAAGCGACCTTGGTGCCGCCCACGCCGCTACGCACAATAGCTTTTCCTTGTGGAATCTTTTTGTAGAACATGCTCAGTACTACAAAAAAAGCAAGGATAAAGAAGACGACGGCGCCTACCGCAATTAAAACGATGCCGGTCAATCCGTCTACAAATAATAGTGTATTGCTTGTCATTGGTTTATTAGTTTAATTATATGTTTTCTAGTGTGATTTCTTTCTTGACGTAATAGAATTTTTTGTCGACGCCTTCATTGACGACAACAGCCTGTTCGCCATATGCAATCTTTTCTCCATTTTCACTTTTTACATTGAGCTGGATAATATCGCCACCAATAAAGACTTCCAGCCAGCCTAAACGTTCGCCTTCGATGGTAGAGCGCATTTTGCCTGACCGCCCCAGAAAGTCGTGTGCTTCTTCCCCGGTATAACCCACTTTTTTGTATAGTTTCACTAAAGGAATGGTGACATAATGCATCAAAAAGAACGTGAGTACCAGCACGGGAATTAATATCAGAACGGACTTCCACCCAAATTGTGCAAGGTTGAAGAGGATGGACGACGCAATTGTAACGATCCAACCGATAAATTTAAATAAGGTGACAATGACCATAAACGGTGCTTTGCCCACGTTGATAAAATCCATCGCTTTGGATAAGAATGAAGGCTCGCCGTCGGTGTTTGCATCGGCATCGTCTGGCATGTCGACTTCGTGGACATCGGCGCCCTCAAACGCGACATCAGCTTCGCCAAAGTCAAATCCATCGCCTAACAACATCGTGAAGAGCCAATAGAGCAGAGAAATGCCTGTCAACACGGTCATGATGGCATTAGGAAGTGGATGGAATAAAAGGTTTATTACGTCTGCCATATGGTTTTAGATTTTGTCCATTTTCATTCCCCAAAATCCGGTTGGTTTTATGACAATGGTTTTGTATTCAAACTTTTTCATATCAATATCTTTGTCGTTTTAGTGGATAGTTTTGTCTTAATACCAGGTAATATATCATAGAGCCTATAAGCGGTGCGAATACAATTAACAGAATCAGTAATATTCTATCTGTTGTTTTATTGCCGAACTCTCTTTTGAATACATCAAACAGTGCGATGATGGCAAATATTAAAGGAGCTATCCCCGCGATAGCGAAGACGAATAAGAAAATGACTTCTTGTGTGCCTATGTTTACAAATAATAAGGGGTCCATATTATTCTCCTTTTTTTAGTTGTTGTTTCAAACTTTCCAGCTCTTCCTCTGCGGACTTTTCTTTACTTTTTATCTCTTTCTCGTCGTGTATGGTGTTCTGTCGTGCAATTTCCTCATACGCTTGGGCTAGGTCTTCACTGTGGTCTGCTTTGTTCTTCATGCGTTCAAGCATGACGATTGTTCCGTGTGTGTCCATAGTGGCGATATGACGGTTAGCGAGTTCGGAAGCCTGCGTAACTTTCTGCTTTGCCTTTAAAATTGTCAATTCTTTCTCCCATTTGGAAATGTTATAGCGTAAAATTTCCAATTTTTGTGAAATTTTTTCCACAACTTCTCCTTGACTTTCGATTTGGTCTTGCAAATTGTCCAGTTCCGCCAGTAAATCCTGCTTGTATAATAAAGCTTCTTTAGCCAGTCGGTTCGCTACGTTGATTTCCAATTCGCCTGCATGGTGTTTCAATAATATTGTCCTAGCTTTCTCTTCCATCTGTTCGGCGTGTCGACGGTTATGTTCCGCTTTGTTGGACAGACGTATTTTAGAAGCTTTAGCTTGAGCTAATTGTTCTGTAATATCGGCGAGTTCTTCTTTCAAGTCCCGGATACCTTGTTCAACCATGTGGATAGGATCTTCCATTCTATCGACCAATGCGTGGATTTCTGATTGCCCTATCTTTAAAAGTCTTTTGAAAATGCTTATCATATACTTGTTTCTTTAATTCTTTGAAAATGCTATCAACTGTTCATAATACTCGCTGAGCAATAAAGAGAGCGAATTGATGGCTGCATCGAATTCGTTCTGATCGATATTATGCGCCTGCAATGTGTAGCGGAATATCACTTTTTTGCCATCTTCCGTAACGGCAAAACCTCCGTGTATAATATCCCGGTTTTTTATGAGCAATGCTTTGAAAGTCGCAAGATTGTCCGATCGCAAGGTAAACAGGTATTGCTCGAAAATAATAACTGGTGGCGCAATCCCAATGATCAAATTACGGATACTATCCGCATCACTTTCAACGATGAAGAAGCCTTCTTGCTCACTATTTTTGCAGATGGTGAATCCAATGTCTTCTATATATTTTTTTATTTTTTGAAACAGCATAGCCGATTAAATTGTATATTTGCTCATAAACTTTGCATAAAAATAATAAATGCAAAAATATTTTGCAAATAAAAATAAAAAAAGTTTGAATGAGTCAGATCGGAAGTAACATAAAAAAGCTTAGAAAAGTGAAGGGATTAAGTCAACAGGCTTTTGCTGATTTGTTTAGTTTGACACGTGGGAATATCTCGTCATATGAAGAACGACGAGCCGAACCAAAAATTGAGGTTATTTTGCAGATTGCAAAATATTTTAGCATTCCCGTTGCGCAATTGCTGGAGAAACAACTAACGGTAAACGAGATTTTAAACTTTGAGGACTATTTTGAAGATAGTACGACCCTCATGGCAGCCAAAAATATGAGCGCCGTACCCTTTATAGGACGAGAAAATTTCTTGCATGCCAATCGAAAAATAGACGTAACCAACATGCCGAAAATCTATTTTCCGATTTATCATAAACAAAACTTTCTCGCGTTAGAAAACTGTTCTTTTATTCCCAAGCCACTGATATTTCCATTTGAAGAAAATGCCATTCTATTTTTTGAGCCTGTAGAAATTGCGATTCTACATACACTTGATCAACACTATGGTGTTTATTTGGGAGCTGATGAACTATTTTTTGGTCAATATCAAACCAATGGTAATGATATTGAGCTAATCTTGAACGACTGGATGAAAAAGGGATTTGCTGCGGAAAAGAAATCTTATTTCTGGAAGCTTTACGGTAAGTTTGAAAAAGTTGTTTAGTTCTTTTTTTTCGTAAAAAAGAACCAAAAACCTCGTCGCTTCAGATATTTGAGAGGAGTGGATAGTACTAAGGATGAGTTGATACATGCCTCAAATATCTGGATGCGACATTTAGTGTTAATAGGGGGATTGTACAAATGCGTTGCTGAACGAGATCAATATTGCTTAGCGGTTGTGCGGAGTTAAAACGGCCTTGAACTTTTCCGCGGCCATTTTTCTGAAGGCTATTCCGTTAAAAACAAAATACTGTTTGAGCGAAGCGAGTTTATTTTGTTTAGGGATAGTCAAAGAAAAATAGCGGAAACGTTCTCAGCCTTGATTTTTTTTGCTTCGTTTTTTCATCAAGGAAAAAATGAAGTTAAGAAAACTCTGTTTTCAAAAACCTGGCTGTTTCATTCCCTTTCTGTTTGATGAGATCTTCCGGCAACCCGGCAAACATTAATTGTCCGCCATTTTTACCGCCTTCGGGACCCATATCAATAACCCAGTCCGCGGTTTTGACGACGTCTAGATTATGCTCAATGATCAATACGGTGTTTCCGCGATCTACTAATCGGTTAATAACACCCAATAAAACATTGACGTCTTCAAAGTGCAGACCTGTTGTTGGCTCATCTAAGATGTAGAACGTATTGCCCGTGTCTTTTTTCGACAATTCGGTAGCCAGCTTCACCCGTTGTGCTTCTCCCCCTGACAGGGTAGTAGACGATTGTCCTAACGTGATATAACCTAACCCTACATCTTGTAGCGTTTTGATCTTTCTATAAATGGAAGGGATATTTTCAAAGAAATCCACTGCTTCGTCAATACTCATATCCAGTACGTCTGAAATAGATTTTCCGCGGTAACGAACTTCTAGTGTTTCGCGATTATAACGCTTTCCGTGACAAGTTTCGCATGGAACTTGTACATCGGGTAAGAAATTCATTTCGATGATCTTCATGCCCGCCCCCTGACAAGTTTCGCAGCGTCCGCCTTTAACGTTAAAAGAAAAACGACCAGGCTTGTAGCCTCGTATTTTTGCTTCCGGCAATTGTACGAACAAGGTGCGGATATCCGAGAACACACCAGTATAAGTCGATGGGTTGGAGCGCGGCGTACGTCCTATCGGACTTTGGTTGATTTCGATAACCTTGTCTATATGTTCAAGCCCTTCTATCTTTTTATAAGGTAGCGGTGTGCTTTTCGCACGGAAAAAATGTTTATTTAAAATAGGATAGAGCGTACCCGTGATAAGACTGGATTTTCCCGAGCCGGATACACCTGTTACCAAAATTAATTTTCCTAAAGGAAAATCTACTTGGACATTCTTCAAATTATTTCCAGAAGCACCTTTTAGCGATAATGTTTTGCCATTGCCTTGACGTCGTTTAGTCGGGATAGCGACTTCTTTCTGCCCGTTGAGATAACTGGCGGTCAACGTATCAGCTTTCATAATCTCTTTTGGAGTTCCTTGAGCTACCACGCTTCCTCCGTGTATACCTGCCTCCGGTCCCATATCGATCACGTAATCAGCCTGTAGAATCATGTCTTTGTCATGCTCCACAACCAACACCGAATTGCCAATATCACGCAGGTTTTTCAGCGAATTGATCAACCGTTCGTTATCCCGTTGATGCAATCCGATGCTCGGTTCGTCCAGAATATACAAAACATTCACGAGTTGAGAACCTATTTGTGTCGCCAGTCTTATACGCTGTGCTTCACCACCAGAAAGTGTTTTGGAGGAGCGATCTAAAGTAAGGTAGCTTAGTCCGACATCCAAGAGGAAACCTATCCTCGCACGAATTTCTTTTAGAATTTCGGCAGCAATAGTGTTTTGGCGTTCGTTGAGTCGGCTTTCTATACCATCAAACCAATCATGTAGTGCAGTGATATCCATGCTGGCCAGCTCGTGAATATTCTTTTGGTCTATTTTGAAATGTAAAGACTCTTTTTTCAAACGAGCACCTTCGCAGGTGGGGCACACAACTTTCGTACGGAAATCTTCTAAGATAGGCGCATCGTCTGAACCTCTGCCGTTTATTTCTTCCAACATATCGAAGATACCTGTAAACTGTATCTTGTATTCGCGCGCACCATAACTTCCGTAAGAAACTGTGAGGCTTAGCGGCTCTTCACCTCCAAAAAGAAGGGTATCCAGTTGTTCCTCACTTAGCTTTTCGATAGGGCTGGTCAACGAAAAGTCCAGTTTCTTGGCCACAGCCTTCACAACCTGGAACGTCCAAGAGTCACGTGATGGGCCTAAAGGAAGAATAGCACCCTTTTGTATACTCCCTTTTTTATCGGGGATAACAATGTCTTTGTCTATTTCGAATATATAACCGAGTCCATCACATTTTGGACACGCGCCATACGGAGAGTTGAAAGAGAAAGTGTTCGGCTGTGGTTCATCGTAAGAGATGCCCGATTCTGCATCCATCAGGTAGCGACTGAAAAAATGCTCCCGTCCGTCCTTGTTCGCAATCTTGATAATACCTTTGGCTACTTTCATAGCTTGCATAACAGATGCATATAGCCTTTTTTTATCCCCTTCGCTTGCGTATAGCCGATCTACAACCGTTTCAATATCGTGAATTTTATAGCGGTCGACCTGCATTTTGGGTACGAGGTCTAGAATTTCACCATCTACGCGCACCTTCGTGTAACCTTGTTTGCGAATTTGTTCAAAAAGCTCACGATAGTGCCCTTTTCGTCCTTTTACAACAGGAGCTAGAATATATATAGGTTCATCACGGAATTCAAGTAATATCCTGTCTACAATCTGCTCTTCCGACATGCGCTGCATGAGTTTGCCAGTCACGTAAGAATAAGCCTCGCTTGCCCTTGCATACAGTAATCGAAGGAAATCGTAGATCTCCGTGATCGTTCCAACGGTTGAGCGTGGATTCTTGTTTGTAGTTTTCTGTTCGATGGATATCACAGGGCTTAGCCCTGATATTTTGTCGACATCGGGGCGTTCCATCCCTCCTAAAAACTGTCGGCTATAAGCCGAGAAAGTTTCCATATAACGACGCTGTCCTTCTGCGTAAATCGTATCGAATGCCAACGAAGATTTACCGCTACCGCTTAGCCCGGTAATCACGACTAATTCATTGCGAGGAAAACTAACGTCGATATTTCTGAGATTGTGTACGCGCGCGCCAAATACCTCAATTTCACGTTGTTCACCTAAATCTATATGATTGTGCTGCTTGGTAGAGCTCATGTTGTATTGTCCTGAATTTTGAAGGTACAAAGATACGGAATTTTGGTGTGGAATTGTAAAGTCGTGAAGATGTAAAGTCGTGCGAACCCCGGGCTCATCTTTAGATAATCACGAGTTACAAAAATAATTGGCTGGTAATTTGTACCTTGGTTGTTTAAAAACAAAACAGCGCGTGAAAAAACTGGATTTGACAAAACAGGAACGAGAAGTCGTTGAAAACGCACTTAACCACTGGGAAGAGTCCAATTTATTGGAAGCTGGTAAGGTGGAAGAGCTGAAGCAGAATATTGACGAAAGAGGTTTCGAATGGAAACATTTAGCACGATACGCGTTCTGGATAGCATTGGTGTCCCTCATTTTTGCAGTATTTTCACTTTTTGCGGACGATACACTGATTCGTTTTGTGGAACGTTTTTATGAGACACCAAATATTGTTTTTTGCCTGTTTTTTGCGGGGCTCGCGGTGCTTTTTTATTTTCTGGGTTTCCGCAATAAAAAGCGATATCCGGAAAAAACATTTTCCAATGAAACCCTTATGCTCGCCGGTTCTTTTGCAACAGCGGCATGCATCGGTTTTCTTGGACAGGTATTGGATCGAACGACAAGCCATTATACACTTCTTTTTCTGTTGTCGATTGTAATATACGGCATCCTGTCGGTTAAGCTTAACTCAAAACTGATATGGGTATTTACGTTAGTGGCTCTTGGCATCTGGTTTGCAACGGAAACAGCTTACCACAGCAATTGGGGTTTTAAGTTTTGGGGGATGAACTATCCGCTGCGTTTTACATTGTTTGGATTGATTTTAACCACTTTTGCAGTGTGGGGGCAGGAAAAAATAAAACCGCTGAAACCTTTTCAATCAACAAGCTATATCGTTGGATTATTGTATACGATGATTGCTTTGTGGTGTCTTTCTATCTTTGGGAATTACAGTGATTTCGATGCCTGGACACAAGTTCGCCAATACCATATCCTTTATTGGGGAATCCTGGCTATCGGGCTTTCGTTAGGATTGGCGTTGTACGGGATGAAAACAAAAGATCACGCTTCGCGCGACATAGGTTTCGTATTTTTCATCCTTAACCTCTATACCCGCTTTGTGGAATATTTATGGGATAACATCAATCGTACGATATTCTTTCTCCTATTGGCGGGGTCATTTTGGTTTGTGGGCAGATGGGCTGAACGGATATGGCGCAAAGAAAAGTGATTTATCGGAAATAATGTTATTTTTGTTCATTATGAAGTTAAGACAAGACTTAGTCCTTAGGAAAGTTGGGGACGACTATATTATGGTAGACCCTAGTCAAGGTATGGTAGACCTTTCTAAAGTTCATACCCTTAATGAGACGGCTGCGTGGCTCTGGGAACAATTATCGGGTAAAGAATTTGATGGGGATGACGTGGCGGATCTGTTGTGCGATCGCTACGATGTTACACACCATCAGGCAAACTTGGACGCCATCGCGCTCCTTGAAGAATTCGAGAAAGCTGGTCTTTTGGAAGCATAGGATAGATTAAAAAAATATGGAAGCCAATACAGTATTGGAATTGACAAACCATTATTATGAAATCGCAGGTTTACAACTGGAATTACGTTTTCCTTCAGCGTTAAACTTAGATCATATTTTACCTTCTTTTGTCGGTTTTCGTGTGGAACATAGTAACAAAACATCTGCTGCGGTCGTAACCTTTAGGGAAGAGGAGGTGCCCTCGGAAGAAGAATGGGGTACGCTTCGAAGCGATATCTCGCTGGTGTGGGGAGACAATTTTCGTTTCTATGAGCAGAAAGATGCATTTGTCACATTGATCAAACATAAAATAAAGGACAAGCAATGGATGATGAAGAGCACGAAGGATTTCAGGGAATCCCGCATATATGGTAAAGCAGACGATCTGCGTATGGGTGAGTTTGTCAGTTGGTTGTTGATGGTGGTTTTTGGTCAGGTGGGATTGCAGCATCGGCTGATATTGATCCACGCTTCCGTTATTGCCTACCAACAAAAGCAAGGGGTAGCCTTTTTGGGGAAAAGTGGCACAGGAAAGAGTACGCATAGTAGGCTTTGGCTACAACATATTCCAGATACCGAATTGCTAAACGATGATAACCCCGTTGTGCGACTTGAAGAAGATGGTAGGGCCATAATATATGGAACGCCATGGAGTGGGAAAACACCGTGCTACAAAAACAAATGTGTAGAGTTAAAAGGTTTTGTGCGACTGGAACAAGCTCCATTAAATAGGTTTACATGGAAAAAAGGTATGGAAAGCCTAGTTGCTGTCCTTCCAAGCTGTACTGCCCTCCGTTGGAATAAAGATCTATTCAACGCTATGACAGATACGCTCTCGCAATTAGTAGAGCAAGTAAATGTGGGATACTTGGAATGCCTCCCCGATGCAGATGCCGCAAGGACGTCGCATAACGCATTTTTTGAAGAAAAGGTAGAAACTGGTTTGTAACCTAAGTAATTTTCAAACTATAGGTAATCTCCACACCGCCCGCAGCTAACATATCATGGACAGAGCAATATTTCTTTACCGCTAGTTCCGCAGCCTTTTGTACTTTTGCTTCGTCAAGTTGCCCTTTCAGCGTAAAAGTGATATGAATGTGGGTGAAAATATTAGGAATTTCTTCTCGACGCTTCCCTTCTACCTCAACCTGTATGTCTTCTATGGTTTGACGCTGCTTCTTTAGGATACTGGAAAGATCAAATACGCTACAGGAACCTAAAGCCATCAATACCAGTTCCATCGGGCGTACACCCTTTCCTTCACCGCCGATACTCTCAGAACCATCAATATTTACTTTTACATCGGCAAGTTCGCTCGAACCCTCGAAATGAACTGCTTCGTTTTTACGTTGCAAATGGATTTTCATTCGAATAAATTATCTATGAGTGTTAAATGTTAAATCTCAATTGTATAGATGAGCTCGTTACACTCGGTTTGTTTTTTTTAAATGCTGTTAAAATTACGCAAAAGTTTCGGAAAAAGAGTTTTTTGACGACTTCACATGGAGTTTACAGATATTTAATATGAACTGGTTATCTTCGTTGCCGTAATCAATATTAAAATATGAAAAATTTTTTACCTTTATTTGCGCTTTAACCAATAAAAAATGAACAGAGTTTCCGAGGATATACTTTATAAACTGATACGTGGCAACCGCGCTGCGTTTAATACGGTATATGAAGTATATTCTCCAGCAGTATTTGACGTTGCGTTCAAAATACTACGTGATCGCGTTTCGGCAGAGGAGGTCGTGCAAGAGTGCTTTGTGAAACTTTGGCTCAATAGAGAAGTTATAAATCCAGCCTATGAGCTGTGGTATTATCTTTATGTGATGTGTAAGCGGTTATGTTTCAATGTTCTTCGTAACGAACGTGTTGCTAAGGAAGCAGTGCAAAACATAAACCCAATAGCTGCGGTGAATGATGTGGAAGAAGGGCTTCATTATACAGAGCTGCAAAACTTGCTTCAACGCCATATAGACAATCTACCGGAAAAACAGAGAATTGCTTTTTATTTAAGTAGAGAAAAAGGCTTATCTCATCAAGAGATAAGCTATAAGATGGGAATTTCTCAAAATACCGTTAAAAACCATATCAGCCAAGCACTGAAATATCTCCGTAAGAAGTTGATGAATATCGACTATACCGCTTTCCTCTTTTTCTTTCTTTTTTTCTGATGTATCGGTTTCAGTGATTATTGTTCTTCTTTATTGCAATAGCTGAAATAGTATATCCGATTTTTTTATTTTTCTACTAGTACCTCTCCCTGGGTTAGGTGTACATAGTATAAATAGTGCACAACAGTGGATAAAAAACGCATTAATATATTATTCCAAAAGCATCTAAAAGGCGAACTCACTCTGGAGGAGCGAGAAGAGTTGAAACAAGGGATGCAAATGCTGGATGAAGATACATTTTCTGCATGGGTCGATGAATATATCGCAGTGGAGGAAAATCACGATTTTTCTAAAGATACCGTTCGTGATCGTATAAAAAATCGTATTGCGGCGCAGGATAGAATTACACCTATCCGCCGCCTAATCAAACATCCACTGATAGCTATAGCTGCGATGCTATTTTTAGTACTTTCCGTTGTGTTATGGCTGTATAGGACCGGAGAACATCAAGAATCGCTAAAACTTGTTGAAAAAAGAGGGAGGTTAAATGCAGAGGAGCTTATTCTACCGGATGAAGAAGAAGCTATGGTAACACTAGCAGACGGTACCCAAATGGTGTTCACTACGGTTGATACCGTTCGACATAAAGGATTGGAGATCGTACGCACAGCAGATGGAAGTCTCGTGATGAAACAGGAAAATTCGGAGCAGCACTATTTTGGCGAAGATGCTCGGCATAGAGTGGTAGCACCAAAAGGAGTCGCATTGCATGTGGTACTTCCGGATAGCTCTTCGGTATGGCTTAACTCGGGCTCTTCTATTAGTATATGGGCATCATACAATCAACAAAATCGTTCAGTCGAGTTGAGTGGAGAAGGATATTTTGATGTTCAACACGATAAAAATAAACCTTTCTATGTGACGGCAAAAGATGTCGAGGTGAAAGTCTTGGGGACAGTGTTTAATCTTTCTGCCTATGATTTGGATAAAGAAGTGAAAGCTACGCTGATAGAAGGAAAAGTCGATGTATCTGCTTCCCGGAATTCACTGATTCTACGGCCAGGTGAACAGGCCGTTGTAAGAGAGGATGCCTCGATGCAGCTACACAAAGACGTCAATATAAACTTAGTTATGGCATGGAAGGACGGCTTTTTTAGATTTCGGGATGAACCTATTGCTAACATTATGCGTGAACTACAAAAATGGTATCCTATTTCGGCTGTTGAAATACCTGAAGGGAATATGGATAAGTTTACGGGAAGTATACGGCGATCAAAAAAATTAACGGATATCCTCGCCGCGATAGAAGAAGTTTCAGATTTATCTTTTGTTGTAAAGGAAGGGAGGGTTATCGTTATGAAATAACTTTATAAGAAAACAAAAAGGAGGTGCAGCAACACCTCCCGAGCAGTAAATGGAAATCAACAGTTAATTATTACATAAATTACCAAATACCTAATGTCAAATGTATAAAAATATTGCCGCATTGTTGCCAATGAGGCAACAAATGTATAAGTATCTACTTATTATGAAAATGCTTTTTGTCCTGCTGTTTGTATTAGCCATGCAAACCAATGCCTCGACTTATGCGCAAAAAATAAGCTTGTCTGTAAATAATGTGGAACTATCTGATGTATTGGATCAAATTCAAAAGCAGACCAATTTGGATTTCTTATATAATGCCTCCCAATTGGAAAACGTATCTAAGATAGATTTAGATGTGAAGGGAGCCGATCTGCAAAAAGTATTGAATACCTGTCTTACACCACGTGGATTGGTATACGTAATACAGAATAACACGGTGCTGATTAAAAAAGCTGAACCCATCGGCATGGATGCATATATATTAGATGTACAACAACAGGTTAGCGGCGTTGTACGAGACGAACAGGGTTCCTCAATCAGTGGGGCATCTGTGTTATATCGAAACAGCAATATTGCTGGAGCTACCGATGATAATGGACGATTCGTGCTTCGAATTGACCAACTTGAAGGAGAGTTATTGATTACAGCTCTTGGCTATGAAGAGCAAGTGGTGAGTTTTAGACAAGGTCAGGAAATCCAGGTGACGCTAAGAGAGCTCATCAGTGACCTTGATGAAGTGGTTGTGGTGGGATATGGTACACAAAAAAGAGCTAACCTAACAGGTGCGGTAGCCCAGATAAATGCGGAGGATATTGCGTTACGCCCAGATGCCAACATTAGCACAGCGTTACAAGGATTGATGCCCGGTCTCAATATCCAGATCAACACCGGTGATCCGACTGCGACGCCCGATATTAATGTAAGGGGATTCAATTCCATCAATGGGGGCAGTCCATTAGTTCTGATCGATGGAATTGAAGGGAATATTACCCGTGTTAACCCTAATGATATCGAGAGCGTTACTGTACTGAAAGATGCCGCTTCCGCAGCCATCTATGGTGCCAGAGGATCTTTTGGGGTGATACTCATCACGACAAAAGCAGGTAAGGCAGGTGATCTAAAAGTCGAATATACCAACAATTTTGGTTGGACAACGCCGACTACACGCACGGATTATATTTCTGATCCGTATGTATACGGAAAGACAATAGATGCAGCCTTGTATGGCTATAATGGCGCTTCATATACGGGTTATAACGACATGGATTGGGAAACCATCAGGTTGGTTGCAAACGGCCAGATAGAGCCTTTTCATGAATTGCAATCAAACGGAACGTATAAGTTCTTCTATAATACCAATTGGTGGGATTATCAGTTTAAACAATATCAACCCTCTAGCTTTCATAATATTTCAGTTTCCGGAGGTTCCGAAAAACTGAAAGGTTACCTTTCGGGACGCATCTTTAACCGTGAAACTATCAACAATATTGCAGACGATGGGGACATGGATCGTTATAACATCAAGACCAATATCACATTTACGCCCAACCATTGGTTGGAAATATCCAATAATATTCAGTTTATCAACGAATACGATAAAGAATATGGTGGGTTCAGAAATGGTTATGGCGGTTTGTGGAGCACCACGTCCTGGTACAACCTTTTCCCTTTTTTTCCGACACATGTCGATGGAATTCCTGTCGATGTCGGCAACAGTGGAACGGGTGGACAAGGAGGACAGGCGGCGATGGAAGGACGTAACAACTGGATGAAATTCAATACGGAAGAGTTTACAAATACCTTTCGTGTGAAAGCACGTCCTGTGGAAGGTCTAGAACTAAACCTAGATTATAGTCACCGTTTTGACAATACCGGAAGAACCTATCGGTACAGTGAATTTGAATATTATTCAAATAACCGTTTAGATTACACCACTGCTGGTATCAATAGACTAGGAGAATGGCGCTGGAAAGATAAATACAGGGCATTAAATATTTTTGGTACTTACCAAAAGACCGTTCAAGACGACCACAGTTTTAAATTATTGGTAGGATTTAACCAAGAGGAATTTGAACGTGATAGAATTGCCGCGCAAATGAACGGTCTGCTGATTCGAGATCTGGCAAATCTTTCTTTGGGAACCGAAATGTATAATATGGAGGGCTCTACACTCGATTGGGCTGTGCAGGGATATTTCGGACGCTTCAATTATGATTACCGAGGAAAATACCTTTTGGAGGTTAATGCTCGCTACGATGGTTCATCGCGTTTTCCGGGAGAAAGCCGTTGGGGGTTCTTCCCTTCTGTTTCGGCCGGGTGGCAGTTGGATCGTGAAAATTTTTGGGAACCTATCCGCCCATATCTATCCTCGATGAAAATTCGCGGATCATACGGACGTTTGGGCAACCAGACTGTGGGGGTAAACACCTTCAAGCAATTGATGAACGTTGGACGGGCAGACTGGTTGGATAATGGCGAGCGTATTATCTATGCTGACTCACCCAGCCCTTTGCCTAGGGTGGTAACTTGGGAGGTGACGCAAAGTTTAAACTTGGGAACAGATTTAGGATTGCTCGACAATCGCTTGTTCGTAAATTTCGATTGGTTTAGGAAAGTGACGGATGGTATGTATCTTCCGGGTACGCCTTTGCCAGCCGTGTTTGGAGCGGCCGAGCCGAGAGAAAATTATGCCGCATTGCGCAACAATGGTTTTGAATTGGGACTTAGTTATCGTGACCAGTTTGATGTTGCTGGCTCGCCATTACACTTCAATGTATCTGCTAATGTATCCAACTTTAAAGGATACATTACACGCTATGATAACCCAAGAGGACTGATGAGTACGTATTGGGAAGGACAACGTCTCGGAGAGATTTGGGGGTATCGCGTTGCCGGACAATTTCAATCCGATGAGGAAGCGAGAGCCTATCAAGAATCATTCAGCAATCCGGGAAACAGCTTAGGACAGGTTTATCACTACGAACTGAATGTCGTACAAAATAGTGAATGGAATCGACTCAGAGCCGGAGATTTGAAATACTTGGATCTCGATGGCGACGGTCGTATTGATAGAGGCGAATATACACTGGAAGATCATGGAGATTTGGAACCTATCGGAAACGCAATGCCGCAATATTTATTCGGTATGAATATGCAGGCGCGTTGGAAAAATGTTGATTTCTCAATGGCAGTAGCTGGTGTAGGACAACAACATTGGTCGCCTACCGGCGATCTTTTCTGGGGATCTTATGCCAGACCTTATCTGTCGTTTATACGAAAAGATTTAATTGAAAATGCTTGGTCACCTGAAAATCCGGGAGGGATGTATCCGCAGATAGAGAGAGGATATGCCGCTTTAGGGGATAATCGTTCTATGTATGAAGCGAATGATTACTTGTTGCAAAATGTTGGTTTTTTACGGGTTAAAAACCTAACAGTTGGGTATACGATTCCACAAAAGTGGACGCAGAGAGCGAAGGTTGATCGGTTGCGGGTGTTCTTCAGCGGGGAAAATATTTTTACGTGGGCATTTGGTGGCTTGACGAAATATATTGATCCGGAACAGGCAGGTTCCGCGGTTAATTTCTCTAACCCTGGGAATGCAGTGTCCCGTGCCGATTTGAGGGATTATCCAATGGGAAAAACGTTTTCTTTTGGTGTTAATTTAAGTTTATAAAGAGTATAGACCATAATACGATGATAAAGAATATAAAGAACATGAAATATATTCAACTTGGTATTTTAACTATTGCTTGGCTTGGTTTTTCTTCCTGTGAACGGGATTTTTTGGATCGGCCGGCGAAAGATCAGGTAGAAGCGGAGTTTTTCTTTAATACCGCCAAAGATTTGGAAGTGGCGACGAATAACTTCTATTCAATATTGCAGACAACGGAGGTGTATAGAGATGATGCAGCTTCGGATAATATAATGCCACTGAGCCCGAACAACAGGATCCGGGGAAACCGTATCGTGCCTACTGCAAAAGGTAGTGGAGGATGGTCTTGGGGAGATTTGCGTGATATCAATTATTTTTTGGAGAATTACCATCAGGTGGATGACGAGGCCGCAAAGGCGCATTATGGTGGCGTTGCTCGTTTTTTTAGAGCTTATTTTTACTTTGAGAAAGTGAAGCGCTTTGGCGATGTCCCATGGTATGGTAAGGTGTTGGCTGCGAATGACCCCGATCTGTATAAACCGCGTGATTCGCGACAGCTGGTCATGGATTCCGTAATGCGAGACATTGATTTTGCGATTGCCAATATCCCGGCGGAGAAAACACTTAACCGTATTTCAAAATATACCGCGATACTCTTGAAAGCACGCATCGGTTTGCATGAGGGAACTTTCCGAAAATATCACAAGATCAGTGGATATGAACCTTTTCTAGAAGCAGCTGTAGAGGCGGCTGAACAGCTGATTGCCTCCAGAGCGTATACATTATTTACCACGGGAGGTCCGACAGAGGCATACCGCAATCTGTTTGCTCGCGATAACCAAGATGCGGTGGAGACAATCTTAGCAGCAGATTATGAACGTGGTTTGCGTACACATAATGATATAAATCAGTCGATGACCAGCCCAACTTTTGGAGCCTATGGAATCAATAAAGATATGATAAATTCCTATCTGATGAAAGATGGGTCAAGGTTTACAGATAAGTCCAATTACCAAACTGTAGGATACTTGGAAGAGTTTCAAAACCGTGACCCGCGTATGGCGCAGACAACAGCTCCACCGGATTTTACGGTTATTGGTGAAACCAGGCCGGAGCCGGTTACCCTAGCCGGAACAACAACAGGCTATCGTGTCATCAAAGCGTTGCTCGACAGGGATCAATGGATGTTGGCTCACTTTGATCTTATTTTATTTCGCTATGCGGAAGCCTTATTGATTTTGGCGGAAGCGAAGGCTGAATTAGGCACATTGAACCAAGCAGATCTCGACCGTACAATCAACCTATTACGGGCACGTGTCGACATGCCGCCATTAAATATGGCCGCGGCAAACGCCAATCCGGATTCGTATCAAGAGGCACACTATTTAAATGGCGTTGCAGGTCCCAAGGTACCGATTGATGCGGCAAATAAGGGAGTCATTCTCGAAATCCGGCGGGAACGTCGTATAGAGTTGTTCAACGAAGGTCATAGATGGGACGATCTAATGCGTTGGCGAGCCGGTAAAAAGCTGGAACAGCCCATTGTAGGAATTTATTTTCCCGGAGTAGGATCATATGATTTCACCGGAGACGGTGTGGCGGATGTTTATGTGTATAGTGGGAGTAGTGCCGGAGCACCACCAACAGTGACATCTATGATTGATATTCAACAGCGTACACTGCGTGACCCCTTGACAGGAAACGGTAGTGCTACTTCCGGCAATTTAGATCCTTTTCCACTGGGTGGAAGCTTTGATGAAGAACGGGATTATTATTACCCCATTCCGCTTGAGGATCTTAATCTGAATGATAATCTGGAACAAAACCCATATTGGAAATGATAATACGATATACTATTCTTGCTTTATTAGCATGTTTTACATTAGGTTGCTCTTCTTCTGGGAAAGAGGACGTTAAACCTGAACCCGACGAAGTGGAGGTACCGGAGAAATTGGAAATAGGTTATTCTTTAGGTGTTCGGAACTTCACAAATGAAATACTAGCCTACGCCAAATCGGTGGGTATCGACCATGTAGAAGCAGCCGGCATGAACTATTTTTTTGATAGTAACGGTGAACTGTCGCAAACGGAAGGTACGATGCAAAGTATTTTTAATAGTGCGAAAGCAGCAGCAGATGCAGAAGGAATAAACGTTTCGTCTATTCACATGGCGTATAGTGAGAAGATGGATTTATCTCTCATCAACGAAGAAAGCCGCAAAAAAGTTGTACAAGGACATATTAAACTACTGGAATACATTAAAGTGTTAAAACCTGATTATATTCTAGTGCACCCCAGCTACTACCTTGACCCGCCTAATCAACGGGAGCAGCGCAAAAGCCAACTGCTGAAATCACTAAACGAATTGAATGAAGCAGTAAAGGCAATAGGTTCGACGCTAGTAGTTGAAAATATGCTTGGTCCAGAATTGATGGCGGGGCAGCGAGAGCGTCCGTTGATGCGTACGGTGGAGGAATGCGTCGAAATAATGGGACGCTTACCTAGAACTATCGGATTGGCAGTGGATATGTGCCATATAAAAAATCCGGAAATATTGATTGAACGATTAGGCGATCGTTTAATGACGGTTCATGTCAGCGATGGCACCGGGCGGGCTGAAAACCATTGGTTTCCCTGTTCTGGGCAGGGTGAAAATGACTGGAACGCTATATTGAGCGCTTTGGACAAGGTTGGTTATGAAGGTGTATTCATGTATGAGTGTAATTTTGATGACGTAAAAGATTTAGTGAATTGCTATAACACCCTGCATGCAAACTATGTACAATCTTTAAAATAAAAAACAAAAATTATGAATCGTATAAAAAAACAACATATCGTTAAACAATTATGTATTTTATTGCTTTTGGTTGCTACGGCGCTAAGCTGTAAGAAAGATGAAAAGTTTAATGACGAACTTATTGTAAATGGTGATCGCTTAGAGGTGTCGAGTGGGGGAGGATCGTATGTTCTGGATATAGTCACAACAGCTACATACGAGGCGAGTGCCGATGTGAATTGGATAACGATCGAAAACAATACCGGTGAAAAAGGTAAACATAAAATCGCATTGACCGTTGATCGTAATGATGACAACGAACGAACCGGTACCATCACGATACGCTCTGGCAATGCGGAAATACGCGAGATTATCGTTATGCAAGAGTCGGGGGCTGTAAATGTGATATATGTGAAAGAAAATGGAGCGGGTGATGGAAGTTCATGGGAAAGTGCTACCGATTTACAAACCGCGCTTACACAAGCTACGAGTGGTAGCGAAATTCATATCGCTGCCGGTACATACCGACCAACTCAAACAATCACTAACGGAGATGAAGACGATGAAGCCGATAACACATTTGAAATCAACAAAAACATAAAACTTGTTGGTGGGTATCCTGTAAATGCTACGGCAAGCTCAACGCCAGACGCCGCACAAAACCTAACTATATTCTCCGGCAAGCTCAACTCAGGTACAGAAGTATACCACGTTGTCACGGTAACGGCTCCAAAAGTGGATGATATGCAGGTTGAAATTCAAGGTGTTACGATTCGGGATGGAAATACATCAGACCGTTCTACAAGAATTACGGTAAATGATATTGGTTATACTCGTGGATACGGTGGAGGTATGAATATCGGTGGAAGTAAAATTGTGCTGCGGCAAGTAATCGTAACCGAAAATAAAGCAACGGATAGAGTAGGTTCACAAGGGTATGCGACAGGAATGTTTGTTCATAGTGGAGCAGAACTATATATGTTTGATTCGCATGTTACTAAAAACGAAGGGTTTGGAAACGGTGGTGGACTGTGGTTAGATCGCTCTAATGCATATATGTACAACTCTACATTTAATGATAATACGACGACAGGTACAGCAGGTGCGGTACATGGGTATCCGGATACCGATATCTATATGTACAACTGTGTGATTTCGGGCAACCGTAACAACGCTTACGGAGCTGGGTTCTATGTGCGGCAGAATTCGAACGGATACCTGGTAAATTGTCTGATTACAGATAATATTTCTACTTCAGCTAACGGAGGGGGAGGTGTAATGTTATACAATAATACAGAAGTACACTTAATCAATACCACGGTAGTTGGCAACGAGGCCGCTGGGCCAGGAGGCGGTGTTTATAGAAGAAACAATATCAATCACCTAACGGTTGTGAATTCTATTATTTCAGGTAACAAACAAGTCAGTAGCAGTGGTGATATTGATGCTTTTGAAGAGGGAGCAGTAGCACCTGTTATTAAAAATTCGGCTATCGGCACAGCGATATATAGTGCGGGAGGAACAGTACAATCGGGTGAAGCATTTAATGCGTCTACTATGTTAAGCAATCAGTTCTTACCGATCGGCTCAAATAATCCGGCATTGACCTTTGGCATGAGTAGTACCGCGCTGAAGGACTTAGCGAATGAATATAATCCTGCTTTGGATGAGAATTTGATCGTGCAAGATCTTCATGGAAATGATAGAGGTTCCAAAACAACCATGGGGGCAATAGTAGAATAAATAATCATGAAGAATATAATAAAACAGTTTGTCTTTATTTTAGCGATAGGGATGATGTCCGGGTTCATCTCCTGTGATAAAGATGAGAAACAGACAGAAATCGAACAACCTTCTCCCGAAGAGGAGAAGGTTGTTAAGGTACTTGCTATCGGAAACAGTTTTTCTGAAGATGCGCTGGAAGGATACTTGTATGAGTTAGCCGAAGCAGCAGATAAGACAATTGTAATTGGGAACTTGTATATCGGTGGTGCAACCCTAACCACACATTGGGAAAACGCCAGCGCAGACAATGCTGCTTATCAATATAGAAAAATTGATCGTGAAGGTAGACGTACCAACGAACGAAATATACGTATACGGACGGCTATCATGGATGAAGAGTGGGATTATATCGTCCTACAACAGGCGAGCTCTTTGTCCGGAAGATATGTAACTTATAGACCTTTCTTAACCGACATCGCGAAATATGTAGAGGAGCATGCAACGAATCCTAATATGGCGTTAATCTTACATCAAGTTTGGGCATATGCCCAGCATTCGACGCACAATGGGTTTGCAAACTACGACAATGATCAGCTAACAATGTACAAAGCTATTGTAGAAACCGTGGAAAGAGCGAAAGACTTGGCAAATATCAGTTTTGTAGTGCCGACAGGTACAGCCATTCAAAACGGACGTACGAGTGCTATCGGTGATCGGTTTGATCGGGACGGATATCATCTTGATCTAGGCATAGGGCGGTACACCGCCGCATGTGTTTGGTTCGAAGCACTTTTTGATGAAAGCGTACTTGGAAATTCATACAGACCGACGGATGTATCGCCTAAAGAAGCAGAAATCGCCCAAAATGCTGCTCATCGGGCTATGGAAAAACCGAATGAGATTAGCGAAATGGCAGACTATAAATAGGTATACCTATTAGGTATAAATATAATATCTTTGTCAAAGCAGATGAATTTTTCTCATAAATCTTAAGAAAATGAAGAGATATTGTATAATCGTAATATTCTTGCTTCAGATCCAAGCAATATTTGGACAAGTTGATAAAATAAGGCAAGCTTTGGTGGATCGTGATGAAACAAATGTGATGGTAGTTTCCCATCGTGGAGAATGGAGACAGGCACCGGAAAACTCACTCAAGGCAATCGAATTGGCGATTGAAGCAGGTGTGGATATTGTCGAGATCGATATTGCGAAAACGAAAGACGGTCAGTTGATTCTTATGCACGATAAAACCTTGGATAGGACAACGACGGGAAAAGGCAATGTAGCAGAGTGGACTCTTGATTCGTTAACAGTGTTGAAACTGAAGAACGGCGCAGGGCTACGTACACACCATAGCATCCCGACATTGGAAGAAGCCCTACTTCTTGCCAAGGGGAGAGTGATGTTAAATCTGGATAAAGCTTACGATTTATTTGATGAGGTTTATGAACTATTGGAGAAAACAAATACGGTCGATCATATTATCATGAAAGGAAATAAGGATGTGGCCACTGTCAAACGTCAATTCGGGCGATATTTGGATAAGGTAATTTATATGCCTATAGTAAATCTAGATAAACCAAACGCCAAAAAAATAATTGATGATTTCAATGACGAAATAAATCCGGTAGCGTTTGAATTAGTTTATAAAGAAACGACTAATAAATTGCCCTTACAGCTTGCTTATGAATTGAAAGGAAAAAATCTATTGTGGTACAATACGCTTTGGGATACGTTGGCAGGTGGGAACGATGACGACAAGGCTGTGGAAAACCCCGACGCTTCCTATGGATATTTGGTAAATACGTTAAATGCTAGGATTATACAGACCGATCGGAGTCCGTATTTGATTACCTATCTTAAGAAAATCAATAAGAAATAGATGGTTTATTTCCTAGTGCAAAAAATAAACACTTTTGCACTAGGAAATTTTCACTAAGGAAACTTCACTCCCCTATATTTTGAAGCATCGACTTTTGGAATTCTACTGCTGTATTGTTTATTTATGGCTTCAATAAAAAGGTTGGCGATAATGGCATTTCCCATTGGTGTGAGATGCACGCCGTCTAGCGAAAAAGCATTTCCCGTAATAAATGATGCATTGACGATCACTCCATTGTAAACAATACCCGGATCTTTAACGCGATTGAGATAAGTATGCGCATCAGCCAACGCCAAGCCCTTTTCTTCCGCGACCTGTTTAATGATGTCATTAAACGCCTTTACACGAGCCTGAATAGCCGTCACCTCATCGCTGTCCAGCACGTATTGGCTTTCGACAGGATTATCGGGGTATAAACCATATGGGTAGGGACTTTCCGCTGATGTGCTACCTAGCAATCCCGCCGATGCAAACGGCAGTACAAATAAGTCATTATCTGAGGCTGCTCTAGGTGTACCTGTTCCGGTTTCGATATAAATGTCCTGGACGTCTTGCCCGCTCTCAGCTTTTATGGCAGCGATCAACGCTGCCCGTGTCACGGTGGTGAAAAAAGGAATGGCTGTTACATCAGGAATAGTCGCCACCACACCTTTCCGATCGTTGGTTGTCAATGCCCCAATAAAATCTCTGTATGTCTGCTCAAACATTGCCGTTTCCGTCAATACCGTGGTAAGATCACCTTGATTCGTTACGGCACCGTTCATGGCATAACCCAAAACATCGTTGTTTCCTAGCCAAAAACTGAAAAATGTGTGGTCTCTTCCGGTGGCAAAATCCATATAC
Source organism: Sphingobacterium chuzhouense (assembly GCF_014692525.1). Classification (GTDB taxonomy): domain Bacteria; phylum Bacteroidota; class Bacteroidia; order Sphingobacteriales; family Sphingobacteriaceae; genus Sphingobacterium; species Sphingobacterium chuzhouense. The sequence goes on along the minus strand of NZ_JACNYL010000001.1, from coordinate 936,646 downwards.
GTTTTTGTTCCTACATCTCCATCTTGCAATAAGCGCTCAAAATACATGTTTGCGGCACTGAAAGGACCGAATTTGGAGAGGTCTAGTCGCATACCCGGAACACCTAGGTTTTCAATATCTCCTGTGTGCTTGCTGAGCTTCCCCGGTTCACGATAAGCTAAGTTATCGGTAACGTTCTCCAACACAGGTTGCCCATTGACAAGATCTTTAAGTCGTAAGTAGCCCGAACCACTACGTTCATTTTCAGAGAAAAAAGGACTTCTAAAATCACCTCCACCCACTTGCCGCAGTTGTTCGGCAATAAGATTAGGAAATGCCACCTGTTGTCCTTCAAGGTATAATCCGCCATCGGCAAATCCCGCTGTTAATGAATTTCCAACCGAAATATATTTTGAGAAATTCGCCTCGCCGGATGTGGTTTGAAAGCCTTCAATTTCGGGTTTACAGGAAGAAGCTACAAGGGTGGATAAGATACCAATGTATAGCGCTATATTTTTGAATATTCTTTTCATCATCACTACCATTTATAAGTTAAGGATATGCCAGGAGCATGAATATTTGTTTTGTATGTACCAGAAAGTCCGGTGTTTGCACTAGTTACTGTACGCTCTAGAATGTGTTGGAAAACGTAAGCGCCGGTAAGATCCCATCGGTCATTAATATCGTACGTAAATCCTATAGATCCCATCATACGATTGTTGTCCGGAGTTTCAGGGGATACATAAGGTCCTCGAACGGGACTATATACATATCCTCCCCCTACCCGCAGATCGAGGCGATCAGATGCTTCATAATTGACGCCCACTTTAGCAGAAAGAGCATTTTCATATTTTTTTTCCTGCCTTGTATCTTCTAGCACCGGTGTATTGTCTTTGTAATCGAAAACAAGTTCTTTATATACACTGTAGCCAATGAAAGTAGCATCCGCCGCAATATCTACCCGTTCACTGGCAGGAAATGTAAGTCCCACGTTGAATGAACTTGGTAATGGAAGCTCCGCTTCAAATGTCGTGTTGGGGAAGGAAGCAGCTAATGCAGGGGGCACGGTAAATTGAGCATCGCCATCCTTAAGCTTGGTGATAACCTGGGAACGGTAACTTAACGAGATTGCAAAATCATCTTCTAGATTATAATGTACACCGACATTAAAGCCCATACCGGTACCTACTCCCGAAAGCTCAGCCCGTCCGGGTGTGCCATCTGCCGCAGCTATTGGAATGGATCGTGAAAGATCGACCAAACCTACATTGTAGACAAAGCCTCCACCGATACCGAAGTTTTCTGTTAGTTTGAAACTTAATGTCGGTTGGATATATATAGCGCGCATTTGTAGGTGGTTCAATTCATATCGGCCAGGCCACTGATCACCCCAATCGACAGAACCGCCAAACGGTGTATATACCCCAAGACCGGCTTTCCACCATGAATTTTGAGGGCCGAACGTTGCAAATACAGAAAATGGTGGTGAGATTTTAAACTTGGTGTGGTGCACATCATTGCTATTAAACTCCCGGAATGCCGAGCGGTACATGATAGCGCTAGCTCCTACGGATACGGCATTATGATCCATTTTTACTAATGCGCCGGGACTGTAGAAAATGGAAGTTTCATCTACAAAAAGTGCGGATCCCGCACCAGCCATACCGACGGCTTTTTGGCCTTGTGTGTTTACCTGTGATCCCTGTGCCCATAACATGGTTGGGCTGGCAAGTAACAATCCTAGTAGTAGTTTCTTTATCTGCATAATTGTTTTTTAGATAAAACGCATTAATAGGTTTATAGATTCCTAAATAGTAAGGTAGCAAACTATATGCCAGCATAATATTTTATATCCATAAAATATGGAAAAAACTTTAACTTTGTCCGTTATGGAGAAAGATCAATCTAAAATCATAAGGGAGCAAGCGCCACGATCAGCAACGAGAGAGCATTCCGTTCCCTTGTATTTAACATCGAGTTTTATTTTTGATAGTGCCGAGCAAGGTCGGGCCATTTTTGCCGAAGAAGAAGATGGAATGGTATATTCGCGTTATGCAAATCCTAATACAGCCGAATTTATAAACAAGGTTTGTATTATGGAAGAGGCAGAGGCTGGTCTGGCATTCTCTTCTGGAATGGCAGCTGTTTTTGCTTCTTTTGCCGCATTTATCAGACAGGGTGATCACATCGTCTCTGCCCGGGCTCTTTTCGGCTCAACCCATCAGCTTTTGACACAATTGTTCCCGCGTTGGGGAGTGACACATACCTATGTGGATGCGGTAGATAATGACGCATGGGAACGTGCAATCCAACCTAATACGAAAATAGTTTTTCTTGAATCTCCTTCTAATCCCGGCTTAGAGTTAGCTGATTTAGCTTTCTTGGGATCTTTGAAAGAAAAGTATCCCCATGTTATTTTTGCGATTGATAATTGTTTTGCTACACCGTATTTGCAAAAGCCGTTGCAATATGGCTTTGATCTTTCCATCCATTCTGCGACAAAATATATGGATGGACAGGGACGCGTATTAGGTGGCGTTATCGTTGGAAAGCAGGATTTGATTGATCAGTTAATGTTCTTTATACGTCATACGGGACCGGCAATGTCTCCTTTTAATGCTTGGGTATTATCAAAAAGCCTAGATACATTAAGTCTGCGGATGGATAGACATTGTAGCAATGCACTGGCATTAGCTAACGTGTTAGAAAAACATACAGAGATAGTAGATGTGAAATATCCTTTTTTACCATCACATCCGCAATATGAGTTGGCTACTAAACAAATGAAAGCCGGTGGTGGTATTGTTACCTTTGAAGTAAAAGGTGGGGCAGCACGAGCCTTCCGGTTTTTAGATGCTTTACAAATGATTTTGTATACTTCCAATCTTGGCGATGCACGCTCTATCGCAACGCATCCGGGTTCTACTACACATTCAAAGTTGACCGAAAAAGAACGATTAAACTTAGGGATCAAACCAGGAAGTGTCCGTCTCTCAGTGGGCATTGAGGATAAAGACGATATTATAGCAGATATCTTGCAAGCTTTGGAAGCTTCTAAGTGATTGGTAACTCGTGATTCGTGACGGTCTTTTCTAGTCACGAATCACGAACAATGAATTTACAACGCTGCGAGCGCCTTATCGTAATCTGGCTCTTCTGTTGTTTCAGCAACCTGCTCTATATAAGACACCTTGCCTTCTTCGTCAATAACGACAACCGAGCGACTTAATAGGCCGGTCAAAGGACCATCTACAAACTTAACCTGATAAGCATCTGAAAAATTACTGTCCTTATATTCGGAAAGGGTAATAACGTTTTCTAAATTTTCTGCGGCACAGAAGCGTCCTTGTGCGAAAGGAAGGTCCCGTGAGATGCACAATACGACCGTGTTTTCCAATCCTGAGGCTTTTTCGTTAAACGTACGTACTGACATAGCGCATGTGCCCGTATCTATGCTTGGAAAGATATTTAACACAACTTTCTTTCCTTTAAAGTCGCCCAAACTTTTCTCGGATAAATCGCCTGCGGTCAATTTGAATTCGGGAGCAGAAGACCCCACTGTGGGTAAATCACCTTGTGTATGTACTGCTGTTCCTTTAAATGTAATTTTAGCCATGATTTCTAATTTTAAATGAGATTATTAAGGTACGAAATTTTAACTAATAATAGTTAGTTAAATTCTAAGAGCGAGTTAGCCGGAGTTTGAGGGGGTATAGACTAACTTAAAGATTATAAAGAAACATGAAAATGCATTTTGAAGGTAGGTGGTAAGTTATTTTTTCATAAAATCATCTCGAATATCGATATCTATGATAAAATCGTTTATACGATAGGTAATTTTATTAAATAAGAAATGACCGGAGGTATATATGTTTGTAGTGTTATACTAAATTTAAACCTTATTACAATGGAGCAAACTTACAACCAAAAGAAGTTTCTGTTTCGAAGGAAATTGTTAAACAAGGCGCTTACTTACACCTTGTTATCTTTTGTTTTATTCGGCGAGCCACAGATCGTTTATGCTGGCGGTGCTGTCATTCACTATCAGAATGTACAACAAACACTGATCGGGCATGTTGTGGATATTGAAGGAAATCCACTTGTCGGTGCTACTGTAAGTGTATTAGATTCGGACGTTGCAACAGTTACGGATACGGAAGGCCGGTTTCAGATTGCGGTCAGTGCCGGCTCGATCCTCGAGGTACGCTTGGTCGGATTTAAACAGTTTACCTCTTCTATCCGTTCACAGGAAACGATCAAAGTAGTACTCGAACCCGAAAACAACTCGCTAGATGAGGTGGTTGTTGTAGGGTATGGTACGAATCGGAAAGCTAATCTCACCGGTGCGGTGTCTTCCGTTAGTTCGGAAGCGCTCGAAGGGCGTTCAATAACAAATTTGGGACAAGGGTTACAGGGGGCAGTACCAAACCTAAACGTGACCACAGGCGACGGTAGACCAGGTTCTGGTTCTTCTTTCAATATCCGGGGATACAACTCATTGAATGGGGGATCGCCATTGGTACTTGTGGATGGTGTGCAAATCGACCCGAACCAAATTAATCCGGATGACGTAGCCAGTGTCACCGTATTAAAAGATGCTGCTTCAGCAGCCATATACGGTGGACGGGCAGCATACGGCGTTATTTTAATAACGACCAAAAGCGGTAAATATGAATCACCCACTCGCGTATCTTACTCATTAAACCAATCATTTGCCAGACCGACGGTTTTACCAGACCTCGTCAATTCCTTGGATTACGTAACGATGTACCGCGAGGCGGATCAAAATGGTCGTCTGTCGGGCGGTGCGACGGGTTCGGATGTATTCACCGATTTGGATATCGAAAAAATCAAAAGCTATTTGGCTAACCCTACACCGGAAAATGCGGTTTATATCGATCCGAACGACCCTTCTCGATACCGGTATGTGGGGAATACAAACTGGATGAGAGAAATGTTTCCGGGATCGCAGCCGATGAGTCAACATGACCTGTCTTTATCGGGAGGAAGCGAGAAGATTTCGTATTATTCTTCGTTAGGGGCTTTTACACAAAAAGGACTCTTCAAAGCTGCTGATCAAAAATTCAATCGATATAACGGAAATTTGGGGATCAACGTAAAACCTACCGAATGGCTGGAGCTTTCGGGAAAAATGCGGTTTAATCGAAAAGAGGATGACAGGCCAGGGACTACGTCCAGATACGATATCCTAGGTGATAGGATATCGGATGATATCCGTCCGATTATGCCTATCCGCCATCCAGATGGCAATTATTCGGGACAAGGTAGCTTCACAAACCCATTTGCGCTTATTGAAAACAATGGAAGAAACCGGTTCAAGTCCGATGATATCTGGTTAACAGGAGGATTTACGCTGAACCCCCTTAAAAATTTTCAGATCGTGGGTGATTTGACTTGGAACTCTTACCATTATAACAGAAAATCGAATACGAAATCCTTTTATGAGTATGGTGCGGTTCCAGCCGGAGGTGATATCACCGATCCAACGCAAGCAGCATTACTAGGCCTCTATCCGCATAATAACCCGGCCTTTGTACAAGAAGAAAATAGTCATGACATCTATTCGGCAATAAACGTGTATGCGCAATACGAAAATACGTTTGATAAGCACTATTTAAAGGTAATGGGAGGGTATAACCAAGAGTACAAGAAGAACGAATCTTTCAACCTTCAGGTCAAAAACTTGCTAAATCAAGATTATCCTTTTGTGAACCTGAACAACGACGAGAAGCCTTTAGTGGGGTCAACTATCGGGGATTGGGCACTTATCGGCCAATTTTTCCGTGTGAATTATACATTTGATAACAAATATTTGATCGAGGTTAACGGGCGTTATGATGGATCTTCCCGCTTCGCAGCAGAGAACCGGTATGTATTCAGCCCTTCTGTATCTGCCGGTTGGCGACTTTCTGACGAATCTTTTATGGACTTTGCTAAACCGTTGTTCAACGACATTAAATTGAGAGGTTCATATGGACAGCTGCCTAATCAGATGTTGGATAATTCCGACGTTGCGATGGTGATAAATTATTATCCTTACGTTGCGACGATGCCTTATGGGACGACGGATTATATTTTTGGAGATGCGCAGCAGACCTATATCACAGCACCTGGGTTAGTAAGTTCAAATTTCTCTTGGGAGAAAGTGTCGACAAGAAACTTCGGATTAGATTTTACTATGCTGGACAATCGCCTGACAGGAGCATTTGACATCTACCGCCGTGATACCAAAGGAATGATCGTACGAGGGTTGGCGTTACCTGCTATTTTAGGCACGGGAGCACCCAACCGTAATGCGGCTGATCTGAAAACCAATGGTTGGGAGTTTGAACTTTCCTGGAGAGATCAGTTGGAAAGTGGCTTTCGTTACTTCGCTAGCTTTAATCTGAGCGATAATAAAGCCGAGATAACGAAGTACGATTTAAATCCTACTGGCAGCTTGGACGATCACTATGTGGGTAAAAGAATCGGTGAGATTTGGGGTTATACTTCCGATGGATTGTATGCAACCGACGAAGAGGCGGCGCAGTTGAATAAGAGCCGCATTTGGGGAGGAAAATGGTTGGCAGGTGATGTACGTTATGCTGACTTAAACAATGACGGAGCTGTCAACAATGGACTAAATACGTTGGATGATCCTGGCGATCTACGCATCATTGGAAATAATGAACCGAGATACAACTATGGTTTGCGCTTGGGAGGAGAGTATAAAAATTTCGATTTGACAATTTTTATGCAAGGGGTAGGTAAGCGTGATATCATGTTGGGCGGTACTTATTTCTGGGGCTTTACCAGTGAATGGTCTGTGCCTACAACGGCGTCGCTGGATTACTGGACAGAGGAAAATCCCAATGCTTACTTCCCACGCCAGCGGTTTGGTGGTGGCGGAAACTTCCAAACGCAGACTCAATATTTGCAGGACGCCTCGTATTTACGGGTAAAGCAACTGACATTAGGCTATACGTTGCCGTCTAAGATTTTGCAGAAAGCTAAGCTTTCAAAAGTACGCTTTTACTTAACTTCCGAAAATCCGTTTGTATGGACGAAAATGTTTGAAAGCTACGACCCGGAAAAGACAGATCGCATGGCTTACCCGATTCAAAAAATATTCGCTTTTGGTCTTCAATTAAATCTCTAATCTCATGAAATTTCATAAATTAATAGTATATATAGCATTAGCTACTTTTAGCCTCCAAGGCTGTAAGAACGATGGATTTCTCGACCGTTTTCCGCAGGATCAATTTAGCGATCCGACCTATTTTCAATCTGAAAATGATTTAAAGCTGTATGCGAATAAATTTTACGACGACTTGCCGGTCGCAGCCAGTTTCGATGCAGATAATAACTCGGACAACATGGTGCCCCGGACTCAAGATGCCCTGCTAGGCGGGACACTCTCGGTACCGAGTACTGGAGGAGGTTGGGCAGCAGAAGACTGGTTGTTAATCCGCGAATGTAATTACTTTTTAGAGCGTTACCAAAGAGCGCAAATAGCAAATGCCGATATGTATGCTGCAGAAGTACGCTTTTTCAGAGGTCTTTTTTATTGGCAGAAAGTGGCCCGCTTTGGTGATGTGCCATTGGTTCTTAAAGATCTGGATGATTCTTCAGAGGAACTTTTTGGTGCGCGTGTGAGTCGAAACGTTGTGATGGATCAGGTGTTGGATGATTTACAGTTCGCTGTCACTAATCTGCCAGAGAAGGGAGCGGCAGAAGGTGGAAGGTTGCATAAAGATGCTGCGAGAGCATTGCTGTCTCGTATCGGACTTTGGGAAGGTACTTATCGCAAATACCACCAATTGGGTGACGAGCAAGCACCTTTACAGGCGTCACTAACTGCATCTGAGGAGTTGATGGAGTCGGGAAGATATAGTCTGTATTCGACCGGAAACCCGAGCGAAGACTATTATAATTTATTTATCCAGCAGAATCTCGATGGAAATCCGGAAAATATCCTACACCGGTCGTATGTATTGGGTGTAAACACACAAGGCTACACCAGAACGGCAACAGAAAATAATACCGGTGTGAGCAAAGCGTTTGTGGAGCAATACCTTTTTAGGGACGGAAAGCCTATTGCCACGACAACATACGATTATGACGATTCTCGACCGGACACGGAGGCGCTAAATAGAGATCTTCGCTATATACAGACAATAGCTACTCCAGACTTTGTTTGGAGAAGAGGGGAGGGTGTCCCAACACCGTTAAAAACAGGTTTACCTGCGATCGGGACCGCACGTACAACGACAGGGTATTGGTTGATAAAGGGGCGCTCAAGTGACTTGGCTCAATTTAACGCAAATCAATCGGATATCGACGCCTTTATTTTCCGCTTCGGGGAAGTATTGCTGAATTATGCAGAAGCTAAATATGAATTACAAGGCAATCTCTCACAGCAGGATATGGAAAATAGCATAAATCTTTTGCGCGCACGCGTTAATATGCCTCCTTTAATGGTTAATGTAGCAGTTGACCCGGATGGTTTCGATTACGGTTATCAACTCTCTGCTCTTTTAAGGGAAATCCGACGCGAACGGCAAATCGAACTTATTGGGGAAGGCTTGAGATTTTTTGATATCCTGAGGTGGAGAGCCGGAAAACTCATTGAGAATCGGAAAACAATAAAGGGAATGAAGTTAACTGCAGCATTGCGAAACGAATATCGACAAAGTGGTAATGATGTGTCTTCAGTAATTACTGACAATCAGGATTATGTCATTATTTACAATAATATAGCAGATGCGCGCAGCTGGAATGATAAATATTATCACTATCCTATACCTATCGATCAGATTAATCTTGCCGGATATTCTCAGAATAAAGACTGGTAGCCAATCTATTGTATGTATGTTTTAAAAAAACCTTATTTTCGATTATTACATCTTATATTAAGATAATGTTATTAGGAGCCAGCTGTTCACGGGCAACAAAAAATGTGGACTTATGACAGTTTGGTTCCATTAAATTTATTTCGATGAAAAAATCAAGATTACTCTTACTATCTTTTATTTTGCCGGTAACAGCATGTATGCAAGAGGTAGCTGAACCAGAGCCTTACGGGGCTTTACCGACGGAACGCCAATTGCGTTGGCATGAAATGGAGATGTATTCTTTAATTCATTATACGCCAACAACCTTTCAGAATAAAGAGTGGGGGTTTGGCGATGCTGATCCCCAGATCTTCAACCCGCAGCATTTTGATGCGCAGCAGATTGCAGCAGCAGCTGCCTCGGCTGGTTTTAAAGGGTTGATTTCTGTAGCTAAACACCACGATGGCTTTTGTCTATGGCCTACGGAAACGACAAATTACAGCATAGCTGCATCACCTTGGAAAGACGGAAAGGGGGACATGGTGAAGGAGTTTATGCAAGCCACCCACGACCAAGGGATGAAGTTTGGCGTATACCTGTCTGCTTGGGATAGAAACGACACCCGTTACGGCTCTCCGGCCTATGCGGAAGCTTATCGCGAGCAGCTGATGGAATTGATGACCCAATATGGTGAATTATTTACATCATGGCATGATGGAGCAAACGGTGGCGATGGCTATTATGGAGGTAAAAAAGAGAAGCGTATCATCGATCGTACGACATACTACGAATGGCATGAGAAAACCTGGCCTATTGTGCGAGAAAAGCAACCGATGGCGATGATCTTTTCAGATGTAGGACCAGACATGCGCTGGGTTGGCAACGAAAAAGGTTTCGCAGCTGAAACAAGTTGGGCCACCTATACGCCAAGAGGAATCGATGGAGGTCCCGCGTTGCCAGGGGCTTCGGACTACAGTGAGTCCGAGACAGGCACACGCAATGGCGAACACTGGATTCCGGCAGAATGTGATGTGCCCCATCGACCGGGTTGGTTCTACCATCCTGATCAAGATGACCGGGTGAAAACACCGGATGAACTGTTTGAGATATATCTAAAGTCGGTGGGACGCGGTGCTAATATGAACTTGGGACTAGCGCCGATGCCGGCCGGTTATTTGCATGCTAACGATGTGAAATCGTTAGGGGCATTTGGTCGGAAAGTAGAAAAAACCTTCGAAACGAATCTTGCAGAAGGGGCACAGGTCAAAGCTTCCAATGTACGGGGCAATTCCAACAAGTTTGGAACAAAATGGATACTGGACAATGACCGCTATACTTATTACGCTTCAGACGACGATGTATTAGAGCCGGAGCTAGAGATTATATTAACCTCGGAACAAGAGTTTGATATCATTCGCCTACGTGAAAATATCAAGTTGGGACAGCGATTGGACAGCGTGTCCATATCCATCTCCCAAGATAATGAATGGGTGCCTCTGGTATCGGCAACGAGTATCGGTGCCAATCGACTTATCTATTTAGATAAATCGGTAAAGGCTACGAAGCTAAAGATTAAGTTATATGCGCCGGTAGCACCGACATTGAGTGATTTCGGCTTGTTCAAAGAGTTTAAGGAGCCGTTCACATTTGGTGAAGATGTCAAAGACGGACAGATGGCACTAGCCGCAAATGACTTTACCATACGAACTGGAAATGGCCTTCCGAAGAGCACGGACAATAATTCTGCAACATTCGAGACACTCACTGAAATTGAAGATGGCGTTGTCTTTGAATTGAAAAAAACAGTTTCAGCAATAGGCTATTTGCCACGTCAAGACGGACAAAAAGAAGGTATTGCGTTGAAGTATGAGATTGCGACTAGTGCTGACGGTAAAAACTGGAAAACTATTAAGACCGGAGAATTTTCAAATATTCAGGCAAATCCGATCGAGCAGATCATTGCAGTGGATACACCGATTCAAGATAAATATATACGGTTTGTTCCAGTAGAAACCGTGGGTAAAATATTCTCTGTCGCATCGTTTACGCTGCTTGGGAAATAGCGTAAGATAAGAGCGAATGATATCGCAAGCATAAGAAAATCAGCTGTTTGTTTGGTTTTCTTATGCTCGTTCATTATATTTGGTTATCAATTAAATTATAACTTGATAACTGAACTATGATGAAAAGACCAATCCATTCGGTTTGGTATAGTTTTTCCATCTTGTTTATCATGCTTAACATGGCTTCCTGCAAGAAAAATGCGGCAGAACCAGATGATGGGCAAGAAAGCTATACCATAGGGTTCAAATTCCAGGAATTTGAACACCTTATTTCCCCTTTGGGAACAAAAGTACAAATGGCGGGAGATGCTAAGAAACGCTCTGCTACCTATAATACGAATCAAGACACCTACGAAGGCTATATTTATTATTGGTCTTTCAACGCAGAAACCTTGATGCCAGATAGCTATCCAAGTACACATTGGAGTATTACCTACAACCAAGGGCTGATTCCCGATGAATATGCAGTAGGTTGGAGTTATGAAAGTTATGTTGCCGGAGTTGCTTTGTCATTAAAAGGCTTGAACGAATTAATTTTCAAAATGCCATTGACGAAAGTACTCGAGGTTCATGAATTGGCGTTCGATGTAAGTTCTTCGGGAACAGGGCCAAAAGATTTCTCTCTTTTGTTTTCTCAAGATGGAGAAAGCTATACGGTGCTGAAAGATAATAATCAGTTTACGAATACAAATACGCCACAAGCAAGAAATTCATTTGCTTTTTCATTGGATGAACTATCGCTGGACTTTTCGGAGGATTTATATATCAAATTGATTCCCAAAGCGGGCCATCGTGGAAATGCAGGTGATTACAACGATGTTACCGGTCTTATGCGTATTGATAATTTCCGGTTATCTGGAATTGCGGAGGAAGTCGCCGATGCGAGTGTACGCCGGATACATTATCATATTTTTGATGCGATAACAAAGAACCTTGTTCTCTCGGGAGCGGATCATTTCCGAGAAGGAACGTTATCTGATTTTCAGCTAACATTGCCCACTGGAGACTACATTGCCTCCTTTGTGACAAATGTATCTAACGCAGAGCTAAACATTCCGGAAACCGGGAATGCAAACGTATATTTTATTGCCAATACATTTTCCAATTATAAAGCAAAGATTTTTGGTGTTTTAGATACATTTTCCGTCAATGGGGATATGCAAAAGGAGATAGAGCTAAGCCGATATTATAGTGAGGTTCGGTTTGCATTTACAGATGCCGGAGATTTGTCGCATGTAGCCAAGCTTGTTGTCAAACAAGAGCATGACCCCCAGTTTTATGCACCTTTTCAGTCAGCGATGGATAACCCGGTAGAAGACATGTCCGAGATCATTATTCTTCCCGAATTTAATGAAGACGATCGAGAAATATTTTTCAATCAATTTATGGGGAATATAACGGTTGCCGCACCATTAATGTATAGGGTAGAAGCTTACGATGTATCAGATGAATTGATAACAACATTCCAGGTAGAAAGCGAAATCCATAACAATATGCAACTGCTCTTTCGTGGTAAGTTATTGGATTCGCCTAATGGAGGGTTTATTGTCCGCCTAAACGAAAATTGGGGCGGCGAAAAACAAGTTGATTTTTAATTAAATAAGTAATTTTTATAAGATAGGTTATAATTTAATTTGATATTAGAGGGTGTTTAAGCACCCTCTTTTTTATATTACATTTACCGGATTACCTTGCAAAAATGCCTTAACATTTTCTACCACAGTATCCATCAGACGAAGTCTGGCTTCTTTCGTCGCCCAGCCTATATGTGGGGTAATGATACAGTTTTTTGCTCGGAAAAGCGGATGATCAGCCGGTGGTGGTTCTGTTGCTAGTACGTCTAATCCTGCACCGCTTATGCTTTCGTTATTTAGTGCATCAGCAAGGTCTTGGGCATTAACCAATCCTCCCCTTGACGTATTGATAAGCTTGGCAGAGGATTTCATGAGTGACAAAGACTCGGTGTTAATGATGTTTTCGGTTTCGGGAGTCAAAGGACAGTGTAAACTAATCACATCTGCCTGTGCAAAGAGTTCTTCTCGAGCAACCCATTGAAAGTTTTTTCGACTAGATTGATCGGTTTGTGTACGGCTGGATGCTAAAATGGGCATACCAAAAGCAGCACCTACATCAGCTACTTTCTGTCCGATACTTCCGAATCCTATAATCCCGAGTGTTTTTCCGGATAGTTCAGTTAAAGGGTAATCCCAAAAACAGAAATCCGGGCTTGCAGACCATTTGCCTTCCATCACAGCATCACTGTGCCGTTGCGTACGATAACATAGTTCTAGAAGGAGGGAAAATGTCAATTGGACAACGGAGGCGGTGCTGTATCCCGGAACATTGGTTACGGTGATATTCCGTTCTTTGGCACACGCCATATCGATAATATTATATCCCGTAGCGGTAACACCAATATATTTTAGCTTCGGTAAAGCGTTGATTACCTTAGCCGACAACGGTACTTTGTTGGTGAGCAGCATGTCAGCGTCTGCAGCACGTTCGACAATCTCGTTTTCTGACGTACGCTCATGGACGACAAGATCGCCCAATGCTTCTAAAGCATCCCAGCTTAGATCGCCGGGATTAAGTGTGTAACCATCTAAAACTACGATTTTCATGCTCTCCTCCTCTATACCAGTTGTTCCAACAGGTTGTTCCAGCTAACGAGTTCACCAATGATGCGGCGAAGATCAGTTGCTGGAACACGTTCTTGCTCCATGCTGTCGCGATGGCGAATCGTGACTGTATCGTCCTCCAACGTTTGGTAGTCTACCGTAATACAGAACGGCGTGCCGATAGCATCTTGTCGGCGATAACGTTTTCCGATAGCGTCTTTTTCGTCATATTGGATATTGAAGTCCAATTTCAACTTAGCCATAATCTCCCGAGCTTTATCCGGTAGTCCGTCTTTTTTGGTAAGCGGTAATACTGCAGCTTTAACCGGAGCAATAGCAGGGTGGAACTTCAAGACCACACGCGAATCTTTCTTCTCTTCCGTTGATAGGTCTTCTTCTACCAAGGAATTAGCCAATACCGTTAAAAATAAACGGTCCAAACCGATAGAGGTTTCAACCACATATGGTACATAGTTTTGATTGATCTCCGGGTCGAAATACTGCATTTTCTTTTTGGAATATTCCTGATGCTGTTTCAAATCGAAGTCTGTACGGGAATGTATTCCTTCGACTTCTTTAAACCCAAATGGAAATTGGTATTCGATATCCACGGCTGCATTAGCATAATGGGCTGGTTTCACATGATCGTGATAACGATATTTTGTGGAATCTGCTCCTAAAGCTAAATGCCATTTCAAACGTGTTGCTTTCCATTTTTCGTACCATTCCATTTCCGTTCCGGGACGGATGAAAAATTGCAGTTCCATTTGTTCAAACTCACGCATACGCATGATAAACTGACGGGCAATAACCTCGTTTCGGAAAGCTTTACCGATTTGTGCTATCCCGAAAGGGATCTTCATACGACCTGTCTTTTGTACGTTCAAAAAGTTAACAAAGATACCTTGGGCAGTCTCTGGACGGAGATATACCTTTTCCGCTTCCTCCGCCATGGCCCCCATCTGCGTAGCAAACATAAGGTTGAACTGGCGTACTTCTGTCCAGTTCTTTGTTCCCGAAACCGGACATACGATATTATGCTCTTCGATGATTGCTTTTAAGCGTACTAAATCATCAGCCGTAATAGCTTCATCAAGGTCTTTTTGAAGCTGCGCTGCTTTATCCGTTTTGCCGTCTTTTTCATAACGGTCTATTTTATCCTCTATAAGTTGATCTGCACGGTAACGTTTCTTGGAATCCTTGTTGTCTATCATCGGATCGTTAAACCCATCGACATGGCCAGACGCCTTCCAAGTTGTAGGGTGCATGAAAATTGCCGCATCAATACCGACAATATTTTCATTTAATTGCACCATAGATTTCCACCAATAGGTCTTTAGGTTGTTTTTCAATTCCGAACCCATTTGACCATAGTCGTACACGGCACTTAGACCGTCGTAAATTTCACTTGAAGGAAATACAAACCCGTATTCCTTAGCATGTGATATAATATTCTTGAAAAAGTCGTCTGTTTGCTTACTCATAATCGCAAATATAGCTAAAAGAACTTAATCCTTGCTCACTAAATCCCGAATCTGCTGTGAAGCATTTTTATTATCTACCTTCTTGATGATATGCTGGATAATACCTTGTTCGTCAATCACAAAAGTAGTACGTGCTGTTCCCATATATTTCCGTCCATACATATTTTTCTCTACCCATACACCGTAGTCATTTACGATTTTTTGATCTTCGTCTGCTAGCAAATTGAAAGGTAAGTCGAACTTGCTGATAAACTTTTGGTGCGATTGTTCGCTGTCAATGCTAACGCCTATCACTTCAAACCCATCTTTAACTAGTGACTGATAATTATCTCGGAAATTACAAGCTTCGGTGGTACAGCCGGGCGTATTGTCTTTGGGGTAGAAATAAAGGATAACCTTCTTGCCCTTGAAATCGGACAAGTTAATGGTTTCTCCAGATTGGTTCGTTGCAGTGATTGCCGGCGCTTTATCGCCTATTTGTAGTGTTGCCATGGTATTTTATCTAATAAATTTCGCTTCGTAAACCTGTTCGTTGTCTTTCCAGTCTATTACAACCAATTTAAAGATATGTTGTCCTTTGGAAAGGGAAGAATCAAATGTATGCCATAAATGTCGATTTTTCGGATCATATTCCATCAATACCCACTTTCCGTCAATATATCCATTAAAGGACTGTATGCCCGAAAAGTTGTCCCGAATGGTAAAATCTATTTTTGTCTGTGCACTTACATTTTTTCCGTTGCTCAAGTTGCGAGGTGTGATTGTAGGCGCTACTGTGTCTACAGCTACGTAGAAACTCCCAAGATTCCGCGTGTTGACTGTTACCCATCCATCCTCAAACTTACCGCCTTCCGAACCATTTTCGACAGAGGCCAGAAGTGCCTTGCTTTCCAAATGAGCGGGTAGGTTACTGGGCCTGACACGCAAATTATATGTGCTAAATAACGGCGTCAAGTTGTTATGTACACGATGGATCAAAGAGTATCCTCCGACAGGTTGAGGAGCGGTATTGTATGTAAAGTCTAAATCACCATATAGGACACCTTTTGGCATATTTATCTGGATATCGTTGTTTTCAAACATATTCTCCGCATTGTATTTGAATAGTTGAACACCATGACGTTTTTGTTGTGCACCCTGTGTAGTAGCGCCATTTTGTATCTTAAAGTTCAGTTCACTACAATTCCCTGCAACATCTTTCACGACATACTTTGCATCGTATATTTTATCATCGGGAAGTGTTATTACACCTTCGTTTTTTAGGACTTTGAATATCTCAATAGGATTTCCTGGATCTTTGAAGCTCTTTTGAACTTTAGCCTTAGTTCTTCGCCAATGCGGATAATCAATATAAGCATGTATGCCGCGGGAAGTATTGAAGTCAAGCTCTTCGAACACGACAGTGGAAACAGCTTTTCCATCGATGAAAAGCTCAATAGAATAAACACCATTCTGAAAACCTCCAGCACGGTGTCTATCAATGCTGTTAATGCCCAATCCGAATCTTCCGTTTACTTTAATGGGTGTGTTTTGCGCTAAAGTATACACACCGTTTCGGACCGCCTTTACTTGCATAGCACGTCGTGGTGTATGTTCATTGAACAAATCATCGTTTAGATCGTAAACCATGATGTTGTTGATTGTAGGAAGAAAACGATCGTTGAAACGTAACCCGAACAATTGTGGGTTAAGCGGGTGCTGTGTTTTGGTATCGCGAATTTCAAAATGCAGGTGAGGTCCACCGGATGCTCCCGTATTACCGGCGTTACCTATATATTGTCCTTTTGTCAGTTTTACCACACCAGGGTCTACAATGACATCTACATCAAACAGCTGTTGTTTGTATTGTTCGGTTCGGATAATATTCGTCAGCGCATCGTTGAATTTATCCATGTGCAAATAAACCGTTGTGTATCCATTCGGGTGGTCAATATAAACGGAATTTCCACCGCCACCAATCTGTACACGGACACGGGAGACATGACCTTCCGCTGCTGCATGTAGAGGCAGGCCAATACGTTGCTGTGTGCGGTAGTCATCGCCGGCATGGAAGTGTGTAGCGCGGAGTTCACCGAAGGTGCCGGACGCGTCCATCGCTATATTGAGTGGATTACGGAAATATCCTTGGGGATATTCGCGCGAAGTAATGATGTCTTTATGTTGTGCCTGTGCTGGAATGCTGCTTACGGCAAGCCCCAGGCATACGTATAATAATCTGTATTTTTTTTTCATATTGGAATGTCTACTTTATCTGGCAACTGAATACGGGGTTCTCCTGTATAAACCCTTCAAATTTGTCACCTATCGCAATAGGCCCAACACCCACTGGGGTTCCGGTATAGATAAGGTCTCCTTTGCGTAATGTAATATATTTTGAAATGAATACGATCAAGCTATCGATATCGAAAATCATATCTTTTGTGTTTCCCGATTGTACGGTTTCACCATTTTTCTTTAAAGAGAAAGCGATGTTTTTAAGGTCTGGGAAGTTTTCTTTTGGAAAAAGCGGACTGATGACAGCAGAGTGGTCAAATGATTTTGCCAACTCCCATGGCAGACCTTTTTCTTTATGAATGGATTGGATATCACGTGCAGTGAAATCAATGCCTAAACCTACTGCATCAACGTATTTATGCGCAAACTTAGGCGATACATGCTTTCCCTCGTTACAGATACGAAATACTACTTCGACTTCGTAGTGCACGTCCTGAGAAAACTCAGGATAATAAAAATCTTTATTGTCTTTTAGTAATGCGGTATCCGGTTTCATAAAGATCACCGGGTCGTCGGGAACAGGGTTATTTAACTCTTTAGCGTGATCGATATAATTTCTACCTATGGCAATAATCTTCATATGTATTACTATTGTGCTCATAACAAAGATAAATAAAATGTTATAGGAGACAAGCTAACTTCTAGTTATCTGCTTATCTATTTATAGGGGTTTAACAGGGGGTTAGTAGGGGTATAATAGGGTATTAGTGGAGATAAAGTCCCTATTAATACCCTATAATTTCCCTATAAAATTGCACTTAAGGGATAATCTGTGTATATTGAGATACCTATTAAATGATAACGAATTAAACGAAAGATTATGGCTATACAGAAAGACGGGCCAAACGGAGCTTATATCGGAAAAGTAGGAAGTGTTTATGGCTATGTACTCAATGGTCAGAACATTATCCGGGGAAAGCGGAAACCATCTACAAAGAAACCTACACCTGCTATGCTTCTAAACCGGGCGAAAATGAAGGTCGCCAGTGATTTTGCTACCATGTTAGTCCCCTGTTTTCGTTACGGATATCGAGAGCTAGCTCCCAAAGGTAGTCGGGTAGGAGCCGTACAGTTGGCCCAATCACATATTTTCAAAGAATGTTTGGAGATTGACGGAAAAGGTAAACCGTATGTCAATCCGGAAAAAGTACGTGTGTTTCGCGGTAGCTTGAATCCTCCAAAAGACTGTTCCGTTTGGCAGGAAGATGATAGTTTACATTTTAAATGGAGCTATGAACCCACACGGGGTAGTCAAACATACAGAATTAATATTGTAATTTACGACATTGATCATGAGTGCCGATTCCATGTTGCAGAGGAGGATGTACATAAAGAGGAGTACAGTATGTTATGTACGTTATCCGCATATAAGAAAGGACCACTACATGTGTATATGGGGGTTGTTGATGTGTATACGGAGGAGTTGTCGGACTCCGTTTATGTTGGGTTCGTTGAATAGAACAGCAATTTTCCCTAAAAGAAACAAGCCTTTCTCTATACCGAAAAAGGCTTGTTAAATAGATACGGTTTGTTAAACTTTTTATACTTCCAGCGAGATTTCCATTTTGAAATCATCATCTTTTAAATGTACAATTTCCATAGCTTTCTCGTAGTTAGTCGATTTTTTTGAAAAGAAATCGTGCTGTGTGGTTTCTGTATTTAATCCATTCAACACAATCGGATTCACTTGTTTAACTTCAAAAATAGGATCGAAGCCGAGATTCATTAGCGCTTTATTTCCGTTATAACGTACATACTCTTTCACCTCTGCAGTTAGACCTACGACAGTATACAATTCTTCGGTGTACTTAATTTCGTTTTCATAGAGGTCATTCAACAAATTCAAGAAACGTGCTTTTACCTCTTCTTTGTTTGGAAGTTTCGCAAATACTTCCTGTGCAATCAGACCTACAAATACACCGTGGATGGATTCATCGGCAATAATCTTCTTGATAATATCTGCAGAAGCAACCATTTGTCCTTGACCGCATAACCAAAGAGGCAGGAAGAAACCCGAATAGAATAAGAAAGATTCTAATAATACGGATGCGCCAAGTGCCATGAAAAGTTCCTCATCAGAGACTTTTTCTTTATCAATAGCACGGTAATATTTATCGATAGTTGCGGCTTTGTACTGCAAGAACTTGTTCTCTTTTACCCAACCGAATACATCATTGATTTCGTTTGTGGTTGATACGGTCGTAAAAATAGTGGAATATGATTTTGCATGTATGGCTTCCATCATACACATATACGACAATACAGCTTTATTCTGCAAAGAGTCGATATGATCGATGATTTTAGGCATACCCGTATGGCTTTGGAGCGTATCTAATAACGTTAGTCCGCCTAATGCTTTCTTATAGCACTCTTTCATATCCCAACTTAATCCTTTCCAGCTATCGATGTCTTTGGAAGGGATATATTCCGTATCAATCCAGAATTGTTTGATATTCTGTTCCCAGAACATCAATACATAATCGTTTTCAGGGGTGTTCCAGTTTACCGCTTTATATTGTTTCATTGTATATCTATTTTTATTTGTGATCAGTAGCTAGTGATCAGTTTCTGTTCTTTAACCAATTATGCTGAACAGGAAATACATTCTTCTACGGTTGATTTACGTGTGCGCGTGTAATACAGCGATTTCAAACCAAGCTTATGCGCGTAGATATAATACTTCGCTAAATCTCTTGTTGTATCCTTCGAATTGGTATGAAGAATCGTGGACACTCCTTGATCGATGTGACGCTGGATAACCGAAATCAACTTCAGTACCTTGAATTGATCCATATCGTATGCCGACTTGAAATAGAAATAATTATCGTTCGTTAAATAAGGCATTGGATAATAAGTGGTACTATCTCCGTACTCACGAACCTCAATAATATCCACTACAGGCATAACCGATGCCGTCGCATTCATGATATAGGAAGTAGATTGGTTCGGTGCAATAGCCAAGCGGTAAGCGTGGTAGATGCCATGCTCTTGTACTTGTGCTTTTAAGTTTTCCCAATCTTGTCTCGTTGGCACGTGAACACCTTCAAACAATTCCTTAACCTTGTCGGTAGTTGGTATATAGTCTTGCGATGTATATTTGTCGAAATAGGTACCGTCTGCATAAGCAGATTTCTCAAAGCCCACGAATGTTTTACCACGCTCTTTGGCAATCTCCATAGATGCTTCCAAAGAGTAGTAATTCATCATCATGAAGAAGGTATTGGCAAAATCTAATGCTTCCGTTGATTCATACATAATGAAGCTTTTAGCGAGATAACCGTGTAGGTTCATAGCACCTAGCCCAACGGAATGTAATTCTCTGTTTGCTTTAGCAATAGATGGAACCATATCGATGTTCGTTACATCCGTGACGACAGTTAACGCACGTGTGGCCGTTTTCACAGCCTCTTTAATACGCTTGTTATCCATTACGGTTGCGATATTGAGTGACCCGAGGTTACAGGATATACCATATCGGATAGTGTCCTCTTTACCATATATCTCGATATCCGAAACTTCGGAAACTTGCATAATCTCTGTACACAAATTAGAGAACTTCACTTGGCCAATCCCGTTTAAGGCATGTACTCTATTGGTGTTCTCTTTGAAGAAGATGTAAGGGTAACCGGACTCCTTCTGAATTTGGGCGATGCGTACTAATAAATGGCGTGCATTGACTTTTTTCTTTTTGACGTTTGGATTGGTAATCAATTCATCATACATCTTATCCATATCCATATCGTCTAGGTATTTGCCATATTCCTGCATGACGGTATGCGGATAAATAAGGTAGCATGGTTCATCTTTTTCGGCCATTTCCATGAATTTATCCGGAACGATGATACCTATAGAAAGTGATTTGATACGCACTTTCTCATCAACATTGATTTTTTTACAATCAAGGAATTCTTCAATGTCGGCGTGAAAGATGTTGAGGTACACTGCTCCCGCACCTGGGCGTTGCCCCAGTTGGTTGGCATAGGAGAACGTATCTTCCATGATTTTCATAATAGGAAGAACACCTCCTGCACGGCCATCCACACCTTTGATAGCTTCTCCGCGAGCCCGAATTTTGGAAATATTAAAGGAAACACCGCCACCGATAGAAGATAGTTTCATGGCAGAGTCGACAGCATAACCAATACCGTTCAAATTATCACCAATCTCATCTAAGAAACAAGATACCAATTCGCCGGAACGTTTTTTTCCAGCGTTCAAGAATGTCGGGGTAGCAGGCTGATATTCTTGATTGATCATGATTTCGGCATACTCGATAGCTTTTTGTATACCCTCTTCTCGAGCAAGGAAAAGTGCTACGGCTACCACACGGTCTTCATAGCGCTCCAAGAATTTTTCTCCCGAGTCATCACGTAATGCGTAGCTCTGGAAGAACTTAAATGCTGCCATGAACGATTGGAACCGGAATTTCTTGGCATGGACATAATTGTATACCTGTTCCATTTCTTCGAAGGTGAACCACTCATAGAAATTGATATAATAATTATGCTCGATTAAATAATCAATCTTTTCTTTCAGCGTATAAAAGAAAACGGTGTTCTTGTTTACGTGTTCCAAGAAATAGGCACGTACAGCTTCTTTGTCTTTATGCAAGCTGTACTCCTCATCATGCTTAATCATGATTTCGTTATTAAGCAATATCCAATTTTTTGCTACCTCGTTTGCTATCATTGTATTGGTGTTTTATAATTTCAATAAATTGATTGATATCTTCCATGGTGCCAGAAAGCTCGAATTTCATGGCGAGTGGGATATCGTAATCTTCTGATACCTTGTCGGCTGCCAACCCAAAGTTTCGGCCCCAGTTTCTATTTCCACTGGAGGTTACGGAATAGATCTTTTCCGCATGGTTATCCATAAACATCTTCGTATTATCCGGCATAGCACCCATCTTGGTCGTATAAGTAATCAGATGTCCGGATTCCTGTATTTCCAGATTTTCTTCAATTTTATGCGCCTGCCATCCGGTTATTTGGATAACTTTGTCGATAAAGCGCTGGACATTTCCAGTTTTTGAATCGTAATATAGATGAACCATATCTCGCTCCGTTAAGGGTGAAACAATTAAAGGGCTATAGACGCCAATTCTTCGGGTTTGAAACCGATGATGCGCTGTTGTACTTCTTCATTGTCGAGTACAAGGACCGTTGGAACCGTTCTGATTTTAAACTTAGCAGCTAAATCAGGTTGGTCGAACGGGTTGATAGTTTCGTATGTGATCCCTCTGTTGTCTAAGAAGGCGGACACTTGTGCGCATGGCGCACAGTCATTTTTTTCGAATTTAATGATTCTTGCCATGTTGTTGTTAAGTTTAAATTTGCGGAGACAGTTAACCATCTCCAAGAAGTTAAAACACGAGACTTGAGGCAGGTCTGCATCTCAAGCATAACAAATATCCAACATTTTAATTCCGAGCGGTAATGATACTTTTCCACATGGTTGACAAACGTGAAGAATAAACGGCGTTCTACGCGTGTTTTTTCGTGTAAAATATTGATTTATAGAATCTGACGTAAATGTTGATAACTTTAAAATCAATTTTGCCGACTAAAATTTACACAAATTTTATATAAAAATTGTATAGGTCATATGGGTAAAAAACTGACTCATTTCTGACGTGTTTTTCATAGTTGCTGAGTCTGAATAAGTTCGGTTTTTCAAACCAATTTTTCTGAAAAAATTAAGAAGGAAAGTATCGAATTTATATTTTGTACTATGATTATATGATTTTATGTTTTTGTTATAAATTATACAAGTATTGTGATGATCCGTATAATCCTATAGGTTGTCTAATCGCTATTTTTGTAAAAATGAAATTTATACCATGAACAGAGACTATGTATCCCGTAAGGATTTTATAAGAAATTCTGCCTTACTATTGGGTGGCTTTATGGCCTCCTCTCAGGGATTTGCAGCGGATGATGTAACAAGTAAAGATATGAAGAAAGAGATTTTACGTGATGGACAACCTTTTTGGCTAAAGAACGTTCGACTGGAAACCGGTTTTAGATATGAGGAAGATGAGGTTGTGGCGACATCTACAGCGTTGTTCTGTATAGAAATTTCCAAAGGAAAAATTAGCACTATTGCACCAAATGATGAGCATAAGCAAGCTATCGATGCGCAGGGTTTATTGATGTTACCCGCTTTTAAGGATATGCATATCCATTTGGATAAAACATTTTATGCTGGCCCTTGGCGAGCTACCCGTAAAAGGCAGGGAGGAGTGAAAGGCATGATTGCATTGGAACAGGAAATTCTACCAGAGCTGTTAAAAACATCTACATATCGTGCTGAAAAACTTATTGAGCTATTACAATCCTGTGGGACGGGTTTTGCCAGAAGCCATGTGAATATTGAACCGACATCGGGGCTTAATTCTTTGAAGAATCTCGAAATAGCACTGGAGAATAAAAAGAGCTTGTTTGGTACTGAATTAGTGGCTTTCCCACAACATGGTCTTTTTTATACTGATTCTGCTAGTCTTATGAAGGAAGCTGCAACGATGAATATTGATTATATAGGAGGCGTTGATCCTTATAGTATTGACGGAAGTATTGAGAAGCCTATCGATTTTATTGTTCAATTGGCATTGGATAATGGAAAGGGCATAGATATACACCTACATGAATCTGGTGATTCCGGCTTAAAAACGGTGGAATATTTAATTGATCGCGTTAATGAAAATCCGGTTTTAAAGGGTAAAACTTTTCTAAGTCATTGCTTTGTGCTTGGCGCTATAGAACCAAAAAAACAGGAAGAACTTGCTGAAAGATTAGGGCAGGCAAAAATTGGTGTAGTGTCGACTATTCCATTTGGGCGATTAATTATGCCTATTCCAACTTTATATAAGCATGGGGTAGATGTCGCTACGGGTAATGATAGTATCGTAGATCACTGGAATACTTTCGGGTCAGGGAGTGTGTTAGAAAAGGCTAATTTGATGGCGCAGCTGTATGGATATAACACGGAATATATGTTGTCGCGTAGCTTAAAGCTTGCCACTCATAATGTGTTGCCACTCGACGATAGCGGGGTACAACAATGGCCCAAGGAAGGAAAAGAAGCAAGTTTTGTGCTTTTAGATGCCAGCTGTTCTGCAGAGGCAGTATCCCGGATATCTCCTGTTAAATCATTGGTGTATAAAGGAAATATGGTATTCTAGGAACAGAAGGAGTATATGGAAATGAAAACACCCCAAAAATCCATTATAGAGGCAGTGGAAGAGAATAAGATAGAGATTGTTGTAAAAGCACTGGAGAGAGGAATAGATGTGAACACCCAGGACGAGAGTGGAAAATCTTTGTTATTGATAGCAACGCAGGCAGATAACATAGAGATGATAGAATTACTTTTACAACATGGTGCAGATGTCAACTTGCAAGATAGCCATCATGACAGTGCCTTTCTGTACGCCGGTGCGGCTGGACAAACGAGTTTCTTGGAGTTATTTTTAAAGCATGGTGCACGTTTTGATGTGTATAACCGTTATAACGGAACGGCGCTTATTCCAGCGTGTGAACGTGGTCATGTAGAAACGGTACGGTTGCTGGCTAATACAAACGGTTTTCCGATAGATCATATAAATCGATTAGGTTGGACAGCATTGATGGAAGCTATAGTGCTTGGCGATGGAAGTGCACGTTACATCGAGATTGTACAAATTTTAGTGGATGCCGGATGCGATACGTTAATTTCGGATAAAGACGGAATCTTTCCACTACAGCATGCCGAACGGTTGGGGTACACGGAAATATTGAAAATACTTCAGATTGCAAAAAATTAGTAAATTGTAGAAAAAACAAATACCTTGGAGAAGGTAGATATATTTTGACCGTTTACGTTTAGGAGAATATGGGGGATCGCAAGGGACAGGAATCTTTTCCTGTTTTGGGAATAAGCCGATATCATGAGGACATCTTTTCGAACAATAGCTTGTTGTTCCACGAATTGCATGGCGAACGGCATATCGATAGACCACATAAACATGATTTTTTTATGATCCTCTTGTTTGAGAAAGCGAGGGGTATGCACAAAATTGATTTTATTGAGCATAGTCTTAGGGACTATCAATTGCATTTGGTGTTTCCAGGGCAAGTGCATCAATGGCATGTTGAGGAGGAAACGGTTGGATATCAACTGATGGTTGATAGATCGTTATTTGAACATATCGTTCCTTCTTTTCGATTTCCACAGACATTTTACCAGAAACATCCTGTATTGCAATTGTCGCCTGAGCAATTTACCACATTGAGATATGAATTTGGACAGATTGGACAAGGCTTACAATGCAGAAATATATGCTGGCCTTTGTTAACTTCCCGTCTGCAAGTAGTATCACTTTTGGTTAGTCTAGTGTTGGAAGATACGTTCCGAGATATCCAAGCTTATAATATAAATCCCATTTTATCGAAATTCTCCATATTAGTGGATCACTGTTTTAGAGAAAGCAGATCGGTAGCTTTTTATGCGGATAAATTATGTATATCAGCGAATTATCTCAATATCCTATGCAAGAAGTATATGTTTATCTCGGCATCCTTTCTCATTCAAGATCGAGTTTTATTAGAAGCTAAAAGGTTACTTAAGGTTTCTGATAGATCAGTTAAAGAAATTGCTTATGAGTTGGGGTTTTATGATCAAGCTAGTTTTTCTAAATTTTTTAAATCAAAAATAGGTGTGATCCCTTCTGCTTTTAGAGAACAGAACTAATACCTAGTGTATCTTTAGGAAATACACCGTCCGTATCATAAATATTCCAATAAATATTTGGGATAAGAAATAACAAAAATAACTGCTATCTTAGTAACCTATAAAAGCAGTTAATGAACCTACAAAAATATTTATTATTGCTCTGCTTGGGTATTTTGTTTGCTTGTAAAAAGGAAATCAAAAGTCCGCCGAATCCTGAGCCGGAAGAACCGACAGAGCAGGAACGTTTAAGAGCAAATATATACGACTATTTTAATAAATATTCGTTGTGGACAGAGAATATCCCGGATCTCGATGAGAAGGGACGGCTGGACTTTGTAAAGAAATATTCTTCTCACCAAGGCCTCTTGACGGCTTTGAAAAATATGACGCCCCAGTATTTTTTTCAACCTTACCAAACTCTAAATATTACTGTTGGGAATCGCTACGACCGTTATTCTTTCTTAGATGAATCTGACACAGAAGGAAATGTAAGCTACGCTGATGGCTTTCGGATGGATACGAATGAAGGTTATGGACTTTATTTCTATTGGGGACAGATACAGGAAAATTCAGAGAATTGGGCTCGTCCTGTCATTTATTTTGTGGAAGGGGGATCTCCTGGACAACAAAAAGGTATAAAACGAGGGCTGACAGTGCAGGCGATAAATGAAAGAGAGAATACCCGGGTGTCGGTAGTATATAGAAATGGGAATTATTATATTGAAGATGAGAACCTGGCACAACAAATACAAAACGAATGGTATGACGCCATGGACAAGCCTGAGTTGAAATTGAAATTGAAGGATTCGGAAGGTTTGATAAATGATTATACCTTGAATCATGCTTCGAGTTATGAAATAGATCCTGTCATCTTAGACTCTATATATACCTATCCAGATAAAAAAATTGGTTACCTGGCTTATTCTTCGTTTGAAGAAGTATGGCCTAGTAGTCATCGAAATTATCAAAAGCTGGAACAGATATTCCAAGCATTTGAGTCCGCGAACATTAACGATTTGATTTTGGATTTAAGGTATAATCCTGGTGGATACGTGGATGCGGCGGAATATCTAGCAAATAAAATTATTGGGAGCTCCGGAGATAAGCAAATGATGTTTTCTTATGAAACAAATGAATATTTGGCTGTTAATAATAACGTGCCTCGTGGTCTGAATTTTGAGCAACTCAACTTCAATCGAAAAAATAATTTGAACTTAGACAAGGTATTTGTGCTAGTCACTGAACAAACCGCTTCGGCGTCTGAATTACTTATTAGTGTTTTAAAACCATATATGAATGTTATCTTGATAGGAGATGAACCGAGAACATATGGAAAACCAGTGGGCTTTTTCGAACAGAAAATTCCTGATAGTGAAGTTTCCTTATGGGCTGCTTCTTTCAAAACCATGAACAATGCACAAACGGAAGAGGATAGAAAATTTCAAAATTATTGGGATGGTCTACCCATAGCAACGACCGAGATTGTGCCCGATCGTATATTTTATGATTTTGGAGATACTAATGAGGATATGATTGCCAAAGCATTAGCATTAGCGGGAATTCCTAGTAGTATGCGTGCTTCGACGCGAAAAAGCGGCTCAGCACCATCTCGTGTGAAACTAGGTATCATCAACAAACCGAGAGAACGGAATATGTTGAAAATAAAGGATTAAACCAAATACTCAAACAACGTCTGATCTTTATTGACCTCGATGAAATCGAATTTATAAGATTTCATTCTTTCGATAAAAGAAATGTAATCTTTGGGATCATTTAGTTCGATACCGATTAATGCGGGGCCTCTTTCGCGTTCTGTTTTCTTAATATATTCGAAACGGGTAATGTCGTCCTTTGGTCCGAGTACTTCTGTTACAAGCAGACGTAACGCGCCCGGACGTTGTGGGAAGCGAACGATAAAGTAATGCTTAAAGCCTTCGTAGAGCAACGACATTTCTTTAATTTCGCTCATGCGATCGATATCATTATTGCCTCCGGATACAATGCAAACAACTTTTTTCCCTTTTATTTCTTCTTTGTGGAAATCTAAGGCCGCAATGGATAATGCTCCTGCGGGTTCTGCCACAATGGCGTCCTTATTGTAAAGCTGTAAAATGGTCGTGCAGATTTTGCCTTCGGGTATCGGCTTCACACTATCAAGTAGCTTACTGCTAATCTCGTACGTTAGTGTACCTATTTTTTTCACAGCAGCCCCGTCCACAAATTTATTGATGTGTTCCAGTTCTATCGGACCGTTATTCCGCATAGCGGCAATCATGGACGGTGCCCCTTCTGGTTCTACACCGTACAGTTTCACATGAGGAGCATATTTTTTCATGTGATAGCTCAACCCCGACGATAGTCCACCACCTCCTATAGGGATAATGACAGCATCTACTTCAGGAAGATCTTCCAATATTTCTACAGCGACCGTACCTTGCCCTTCGATTATTTTTTCGTCGTCGAAAGGAGGAATGAACGTCATGTTGTGTTCTTTTGTGTATTCTAATGCTGCTTTCTGGCAGTCGTCGAAGGTATCGCCGGTTAATACGATTTCAATATTGCCGTTGCCCCACATCTCGGTTTGTGTAATTTTTTGACGTGGGGTAGGACCTGGCATAAAAATAACACCCTTGATATCTAGTTTTTTACAGGAAAGAGCGACACCCTGTGCGTGGTTACCTGCACTGGCGCAGGTAACGCCCCGACGTTTTTCGTCTTCAGATAGACTGACGATTTTATTGTAAGCACCACGTAGCTTATAGGAACGGACAACCTGCAGGTCTTCCCGTTTTAAGTATACCTCCGCATCATATTTTTCGGAAAGGTGTATGTTGTACTGCAAAGGTGTACGGTTCACAACACCTTTTATGCGTTCTGCCGCTTGCAATGAATCTATCCGCCAGTGGTCGGACAAGTTGTTTAAGGTCATAGTGTTTAAGAATAACTGCCCCAAAAAGCGTCTTTAACGAGTGAAATATCTTTTTTGCCGTTACGGCTATAAATAGAAACAATATCAAATCTGATATCGCCCTGATGGTTGATTCGTTTTAAAAAAACACCTGCGGCTTTGATGAGGCTTTTCTGCTTTTTTAAATCAACAAACTGAAACGGCTCACCATATGCGGTTGAACTGCGACTTTTTACTTCTACAAAAGCCAGTATATCACCCTCTTTAGCAATGATGTCTATTTCCCACCATTTATATCGCCAATTTAATTGTAGAATTTGGTAGCCTTGAGTACGTAGAAATTCTTGTGCTTCCCATTCCCCCTGCTTTCCAAATTCTAAATGTTTGGCCATGTTTTATTTTAACAAGGTATGCAGATCCTCGTCGTTGATGTCTTTTTTTGCATCTGCCATGATAAGGAACTTCTCATAAATTACAGCAAGGTTATCTTTGTCCAACTGATAACCCAAACGCTCCAAATGGTGTTTCAATGCATGCCGGCCAGAACGAGCAGTCAGGATAATATCGGCTTCTACTAAGCCTACATCTTCCGGACGGATAATCTCGTAATTTTCACGATGCTTTAAGAAACCATCCTGATGGATTCCAGAACTGTGTGCAAAGGCATTTTTCCCAACAATAGCCTTGTTTGGTTGCACAGGCATGCGCATCATGGAACTTACCTTACGGGAAATGTGCGTGAACATCTTGCTGTTGAGGTTGGAGGTTAGGCCTGGAAATTGACTTGCATGTACTTGCATAATCATCGCAACTTCTTCCAGCGAGGTATTTCCTGCACGTTCACCAATACCATTGATAGTACACTCGACTTGACGAGCTCCGTTTTGAACAGCGGCAATGGAATTGGCTGTGGCTAATCCTAAATCATTATGGCAATGTGCAGAGATGATAGCTTCATCGATGTTTTTTACATTTTCTTTTAAGTATTTGATTTTTGCACCGTATTGATCTGGTAAGCAATAGCCGTTGGTATCGGGGATGTTGACAACGGTAGCTCCTGCCGCAATGACAGCTTCTACCATTTTGGCTAAATAGGCTAAATCTGCCCGGCCAGCGTCTTCTGCATAAAATTCAACATCTTCTACATAAGATTTGGCATGTTTTACTGCAGCAACCGCACGTTCCAGGATTTCCTCACGTGTAGAATTGAATTTGTATTGAATATGCATATCCGACGAGCCGATTCCGGTGTGGATACGTGGACGTTTGGCATACTTCAACGCATCAGCGGCAACATCAATGTCGTTTTTGTTTGCACGCGTAAGTGCACAAATGATAACATTGTCCACCGCTTTCGATAATTCGACAACCGATTGGAAATCCCCTGGACTCGATACGGGAAATCCGGCTTCGATGATGTCAACACCTAAAAGCTCTAAATCTTTGGCAATATCTATTTTTTCTGAAGTCGTTAACTGACAGCCAGGAACCTGTTCACCATCGCGTAAGGTCGTATCGAAAATATATAAATGATTAGGATCGTGTAACATAGTCTTAAATTTATCTAAAGATGATTCGCCAACTGGCGGATCGGTTAAAAACCTAAAATTAAAAAATCTTTTTCCTTATCTCAAATATTCCAATACTTTGGCGCCCATCTCGTTTGTGCCTAATATCTGCGTAGCAGGTGTTTCTGCATTGGCGATATCACCTGTCCGCCAACCTGCTTTTAGGGTGTCCGCAACAGCTTGGGTTACCGCTTTGGCTTCTTCTTGTAAGCCGAATGCAATATCGAGCATTAATGCGGCGGATAGAATAGATGCTAATGGATTTGCCTTGTTTTGCCCCGCAATATCATGTGCGGATCCGTGAATCGGTTCGAAAAATCCTGTTCCATCACCAATAGATGCCGACGCTAACATACCCATAGAACCTGCAATTTGAGAAGCCTCGTCTGTCAGGATATCTCCGAACAGGTTGGCCGTCAATACGACATCGAATTTTTTAGGATTCTTCACTAATTGCATAGCGGCGTTGTCGATAAACATGTGTTCCGTTTCAACATCCGGATATTCGCGTGCTATTTCTTGCACAACATCTCGCCATAAGCGGGACGTCTCCAATACGTTTGCTTTATCAACGGAGCACAGCTTTTTATTACGTGTACGAGCCGCATCATAAGCTTTACGTGCAATGCGTTCTACTTCATAACGGTGGTAATTCATTAAATCCGAAGCAAAAGTATTGTCTTCACTGCGTATTTTTTCTCCAAAATATACATCTCCAGTCAACTCGCGGAAAAATAAAATATCTGTTCCGCGTAAGACTTCCGGCTTTAGACTGGAAGCTTCTAACAACTCGTCAAATAACAATATAGGGCGCAGGTTCGCGTACAAACCTAGCTCTTTACGTATTTTTAATAAACCCTGTTCGGGTCTTACTTTCGCCGATGGATCATTATCGTATTTCGCATGTCCGATAGCACCGAATAGGATCGCGTCTGATGTTTTCGCTTTTTCTAGCGTTTCATCGGGTAGCGGATTACCTGTTGCTTCAATAGCCGTATGCCCCATAATGGCTTCATCGAAGCTAAACTCATGACCATATTTTGCTGCTACTGTTTCTAATACTTGTTTTCCCCATGTCGTTACTTCTTGTCCAATACCATCTCCGGGGATGATTAAAATATTTTTGTTCATGTGTATATAATTATTTATATCGTTACTTCCTCTACCACCTCACCTTTTTCCAAAATAAGTTTATGTTCTATGCAAGACGGTAATTGTGATTCATAATGACCGACGTAAATTAGTGTATTGCCATGCGCACACAGCTCGTCTACCACGGCGTTGAAATGTGTGGTTTGTGCGATATCCAGTCCTTGACAAGGCTCATCCAGTATCAGCAGTGGCGGATTTTTGATGATGGTTCTTGCCAAAAGAGCCAAGCGCTGTTTTCCTAACGGAAGCGTATGAAGCAATTGGTTTTTATAGGGCAATAAATCAAAGAAATCTAATAGCTGCTCCATACGTTTTTTTTCTTCGTACTTTACGTCCATAAACCAACCGATGCTATCGTAAAAACCCGATGCCACCGTATGCCATACGGTGGCATTCCGATCAAAATACCAGTGCATCTCCGGTGAGATGATACCCACTTTTTCCTTAATATCCCAAATACTTTCACCTGAACCGCGTTTGGCTCCGAATAACCATATATCTGCAGCATAAGCTTGGGGATGATCTCCATTTAATAAGCTCAACAAAGTGGATTTACCAGAGCCATTTGGTCCTTGTAACAACCATTTTTCACCTGCTTTTACCCTCCAGTTTATATTTTTTAATACGACTTTATCTCCGTAGCGAACAGAAACATTTTTCAGCTCAACCATGGTTTGACTCGTGCTTTCCGGCTCCTTTTGTAAGAAATAGGGGAGAGGTTTCTTTTCGCGGATAGCATCTTTTGAAAAATCGTTTGCCTGTTCTACCACATGGAGCTGACCGTCTTTGATTTCAGCAAAACGATTGATGCAAGAAGGGAGTTGTGTATCATTTGTGATTAAAATTAATGTTGTCCCCTTACGGGTAACTTCATTGAAAATATCCAAAAGATTGGCTCTCGATTGTTTGTCTAGTCCTGTAAAGGGTTCGTCAATGATTAAAAGCTGTGGATTAAGCCAAAGAGCCTGTACCAATTGCAGTTTTTTATGCTCGCCACTAGATAGCTCGATTAGCTGTGTATCCTTACAGTTTTCGAAACCCAGTGCATACAAAATTGGCTCGGCATCTGCATAGCGAAGGTTGTTCTTCCGACCGAAATGTAAAAGGTCGGCGTAGACAGTAAGCGTATCGTTTTTCTGAAATTTATTATAGCGTTGTTGATAATAAAAGTTGCGGTCTCCCTCCAAGTTTGTAAACTGATACCAGTTGGAGACATAATAAGCACGCGGCGGACATGCGCTATGTTCATCAAAATGAAAGGTAATCTCTCCCGTAGCTTTCTCCTCTCCTACGATAGCTTTGGCTAAAGAAGTTTTCCCTGTTCCGCTTTTTCCACCAATAACCCAATTTTCGCCTTGTATAATTGCCCACGAAAAATTATCTAATACAGCTTTATTACTGTATTGGACTGTCAGGTTTTCGATATTTAAAACGTTAAGATTCAAAAGTTGAAATATTATGTTTTATGCTTAATCCCAAGCAACGTCTACGCCTTTAAATTTATAGTTTAAGCGTGATTTTAAAGGATTGCTGAAAGCCTCAATCCGTAATAAACTAATGGTTGGAATTTTTTCTGAACAATTTTCAAATTTCATTAGAAATGCATACGGAATATCTTTTTCTAAATCTTCTATGGCCATTAGACGCTTTGTAGGATCATTTGCTCTTACTATATTAAATTGCTGATCAATGATGTTGCCGTTAGGATCAACAAATTGCTGCTCATGATAAAATTGAAACCTTTTTTCAGTATCACCGTGATAGATGACTAACCCTTTAATCGAAATTGTTTTTTCCGAAGAATTACCCTTGACTTCGGTCAGTTTTATCGTTACGCTATCTTGTGTGATTTCAAGCTCACTATTACGCAGATCGAGTGCATCTTTGAAATAAGCTACCTTTTCCTTTTCATCGGCTAGTTGCCTCTTGAGACTTGTAATTTCACTTTGCAATTGCTCCAGAGAATTCGTTTGTGCAAACCCTATCCGGCATATTAATGACAGAGCAATAAAAAATAGTAATGTGATCCTTTGATTCTTCATGTTAACGATTTTATTGATAATATGAAAAATGTCTTGTTTGTTCAAATTTTTCGATGTCTACTTTGTGGCTCAAGATGTAGTCGATATCATCATAGCCATTGATTAAACAAGATTTTTTATACGGGTTGATTTCAAACTCAAAACTGTCTCCCGTAGCGTTGATCGTTACTGTTTGTGCCTCCAAATCAACGGTTAGGTTGGTATTTGGATCTGCAAAAACGACGTCAAATATTTTCTCTAAGAAACTATCGGACACTGTAATAGGCAATACACCATTGTTTAACGCATTGCCTTTGAAAATATCAGCAAAGAATGAACTGATGACGACGTCAAAGCCATAATCTTGGATAGCCCATGCCGCATGTTCGCGGGAAGAACCACAACCAAAGTTTTTACCAGCTACTAACATTTTGCCGCTGTAGTTAGGGTTGTTCATCACAAAGTCTGCTTTCGGTTGTCCGTCACTATCGTAACGCCAGTCGCGAAACAAATTGTCGCCAAAACCCTCTCTTGTGGTTGCTTTTAAAAAGCGCGCAGGGATAATTTGGTCGGTGTCGATATTTTCAATCGGTAAGGGTACTATCCTTGATGTTAATTTTTCAAATTTTTTCATTCGAATAATTATCTATGAGTGTTAAATCTCGATTGTATAGATGAGCTCATTACACTCGGTTTGTTTTTTAATGACAATGAAGCTTGCATAAATTATTCATTGTCTTCTGTATAGGGCAATTTATGCAGGTTTCATCTTAATAAATGTTCTTTAAGGTGATGAAGCTATCAGATTTCAAAGTTATATCTCAGGAAAACGTCCGGTTGTTATTCCAACTCTATTCCAGGCGTTCATCGCGATGATAGCCATCATTACCTCTGTAAAATACTGTTGACCTAAAATCTCCAAAGCTTGGTCATATACATCATCCGGTACACCTTGTTGATGGATAAGGGTGATACAATCACACAACGCTAGGATTGCACGCTCCTCTGTAGAAAAGCAAGGAACTTCATGCCACACCGACAAAAGATGTATACGTCTATGGTCTTCACCATATTGTATAGCATCCTGAATGTGTTTATCGATACAATAAGAGCAGCCATTAATTTGGGACACTCTGATTTTAATCAATTCGGCGTGGATTTTAGAAATGGAAGTTTGTGCAAGGTATTCTTCAAAACGAAGCATCGTTTGAAAAGCCTTTTTGTCCACATCTCCCAAAAGCTTGCGGTTGGATGGTTTAAACAACATCATATTCCGCCAATAATTCCCTCACGTCCACAATCTTTCCGCTGACAGCAGCCGCAGCAGCGGTAAGTGGACTGGCAAGCATGGTACGTGCATTCGGACCCTGCCGACCTTCGAAATTTCTGTTAGAAGTCGAAACACAATATTTTCCCGCCGGGATTTTATCCTCATTCATACCCAAGCAAGCCGAACAACCTGGTTCGCGAAGCATAAAACCCGCTTCCTCAAATATTTTGTCTATACCTTCTTCTTTAGCTTGCGCTTCTACCTGTTTAGAGCCCGGAACAATCCACACCTCTACATGTTCTGCTTTTTTCTTGCCTTGTACAAAAGAAGCAACAGCCCGTAAATCCTCGATACGGGAGTTGGTACAAGAACCGATAAAAACATAGTCTACAGGATGCCCTAATAATGTTTCATTATCACGGAAGCCCATATAATCCAATGCTTTTTTATAGGATGGGCGTTCTGATTCAGGTTGATCTACAGTTGCCGGAATGGCTTCCGAAATACCGATTCCCATTCCCGGATTGGTTCCATAGGTAATCATAGGCTGAATGTCAGCAGCATCAAATTTCAATACCGCATCGAATTGCGCATCTTCGTCTGAATACAATGTCTGCCAATAAGCAAGGGCCTTATCCCACTCTTCGCCTTTCGGGGCAAATTCCCGACCATGAACATAGTCAAATGTCGTTTGATCTGGAGCGATGAGTCCACCACGGGCACCCATTTCTATACTCATGTTACAGACCGTCATCCGGCCTTCCATACTTAATGAACGAATGGCTGAACCGGCAAATTCTACGAAATATCCCGTTCCACCCGCAGCGGTTGTTTTAGAGATGATATATAAAACAATATCTTTCGCACCAACGCCTTTTGCCAACTCACCGTTAACTTCGATTTTCATCGTTTTTGGCTTTTGTTGCAATAAACATTGTGTAGCAAATACCTGCTCTACCTGCGAAGTTCCAATTCCAAACGCAATAGCGCCGAAAGCACCATGTGTAGAGGTATGGCTATCTC
This sequence comes from Sphingobacterium chuzhouense, assembly GCF_014692525.1. Lineage (GTDB taxonomy): Bacteria > Bacteroidota > Bacteroidia > Sphingobacteriales > Sphingobacteriaceae > Sphingobacterium > Sphingobacterium chuzhouense. The sequence goes on along the minus strand of NZ_JACNYL010000001.1, from coordinate 900,740 downwards.
CACATACCATTGTTTTCCCCGGCTGGGTAATACCTAACTCTGGTCCGATAACGTGAACGATACCTTGATAGGGGTGTCCCAAGCCATAAAGCTCAATACCAAACTCCTTACAATTTTTGGTCAACATATCCACTTGGTAACGTGAAAGTTCTTCTTGGATTGGAAGATGTTGATTGAGTGTAGGCACGTTGTGATCCGCGGTAGCTACCGTTTGATTCGGACGAAAAACGGGTATTCCTCGTTTCCGCAATCCGTCAAATGCTTGAGGCGAAGTTACCTCATGAATCAAATGCGTATCTATATATAAAATATCTGGGAAGCCCTCTTGGCGCTTGACAACGTGCGCATCCCAAATCTTCTCTACTAATGTTTTTCCCATTTCTCTCTTTTTTGTAATATAGTTACAAAGTTACGAGATAGACCGCTATTCCCGTAACCTTGTAACCCATTATCACCTTATAACGCTCTTAAACAGTTTTGATAGCCTTCATCGCTGTCATTGCTTTACGTAATCTAACACCCACGGTTTCTACAGGATGGCTGCGTAAAATTTCGTTAACTTGTACCAGCTGAACGTTGTCAACGGAGCCGTCTTTTCCTTCGTTGAAGTTTTTGCCAACTAAATCAGTGTCTACTTTTGTCATGAAATCAGTCAATAGCGGTTTACATGCTTGATCGAATAAGTAACAACCATATTCAGCTGTGTCTGAAATGACACGGTTCATTTCGAATAATTTTTTACGCGCAATGGTGTTGGCAATCAAAGGTGTTTCATGCAACGATTCATAATAAGCAGATTCTGGTTTAATACCTGCTTCCACCATGGTTTCGAATGCTAATTCTACACCTGCTCTGACGAAAGCAACCATTAACAAATAATTGTCAAAATATTCCTGTTCGTTGATTTTTACATCACCGGCAGGCGTTTTTTCAAAAGCCGTTTCACCTGTTTCTGCTCTCCATTTTAATAGATTGGCATCTCCGTTTGCCCAATCTTCCATCATCGTTTTACTAAATTCGCCCGACATGATATCGTCTTGGTGTTTTTGGAATAACGGACGCATAATGTCTTTCAATTCTTCCGATACTTGGAAAGCTTTGATTTTTGCTTGGTTGGACAAGCGATCCATCATGCCGCTCACGCCACCATGTTTCAAGGCTTCTGTAATGACTTCCACGCCATATTGTACTAATTTCGAAGCGTAGCCTGGGTCAATACCTTTTTCTACCATTTTATCAAAAGATAGAATCGAGCCGGTTTGCAATAACCCACAAAGGATGGTTTGCTCACCCATCAAGTCGGATTTCACTTCAGCGACAAACGAAGACTTCAATACACCCGCACGGTGTCCGCCTGTACCTACACAATATGCTTTTGCGTAAGGCCATCCCTTGCCTTCTGGATCATTTTCCGGGTGTACCGCAATTAAAGTAGGAACACCGAATCCTCTTAAATATTCTGCACGGACTTCAGAACCCGGACATTTAGGCGCTACCATGAGAACTGTAATGTCTTTACGTATCTGCATACCTTCTTCCACAATGTTAAACCCGTGTGAATAGGATAGGGCAGCTCCTTGTTTCATCAATGGCTGAACAGCATTGATAACCGATGTATGTTGTTTATCAGGTGTGAGGTTGATTACTAAATCTGCTGACGGAATCAATTCTTCGTAAGTTCCTACGTTGAAGTTGTTGTCCGTGGCATTTTTCCAAGAATCTCTTTTTTGTTCAATAGCTTCCTTACGTAATGCATAGGAAACGTCCAATCCACTGTCTCTAAGGTTTAAACCTTGGTTCAAGCCTTGAGCACCACATCCTACGATGACGATTTTTTTACCTTTTAAAGCGCTAACACCATCCGAAAATTCATTTGAATCCATAAATTCAGCATGTCCCAATTGGTTTAATTGTTCTCTAAGAGGTAATGTGTTAAAATAATTTGCCATTGTTTTTGTTGTTATAATACGTTTGTTTTTGATTGATTTATTTTTTAATTGTTCTCCGCTGGGCTATAGCATAACCGAAATGCGTGTTATCATGGCCTACCGTGGTGACCAAAACCTCTTCGATGCTGTTTATGAGCACACCGAAGGTGGAGGTATCAAAAGGAGCGATTTTTTCGAATGTTCCTTTCTGGTAATCTTCCTGTATTTTTTGAATAGTAGAAATAGCTAGCTGCTTAAGTTCGGCGACTTCTTCCGCCGAGACGAAGTATTCCGGTTTTGAACCTTTTTTATATGCTTCGATATACTTGACGAAAGATGTATCGGAAGTGATGCCTGTCCGTACATAGCATAGCGTTTGTGTACTCACGACGATGTGCCCGAAATTCCAGATAATATTGTTATTAAAACCCGCTGGAATTTGATTGAGTTCATCTAAAGTAAGTTCGTCCAGTAAGCGGATAAAAGCGTTACGGCTATCTATAATAAATTTAAATATTTCTGTCATTTTTTTCTCCGCACTTTACATAGTAAAAACACTGTCCTGCTGATCAAGGTATTCATTTTCTACGGTATCTGGTGACGGCTCCTCACGCTCAAATTGTTTGATTTTTGTATGGAAGCCAGCACTGTCCTTGATGATGGCAATACGCGCACCTCGTACAAATTCAATGAGTCCGTATTCACCTAAGGCATTTGTCAGACGGTCGATTTCTTCACGATGCCCTGCGGTTTCAAACACGGTGTAATCATGCCGGATAACGACGGCAGAGGCACCATACTCCCGAAGCAGCCGTTCTACAGATGCCTTTTCGGCAATGACTTCTGTCGGAACTTTGTAAAGGGCCTGCTCTTGCCAGATTAACTCTTCGTCCGTATTGTAATAGGCTTTCAGAACTTCTACTTGTTTTTCGATCTGCCGACATAGTTTACGGACCACATCTTCACTTTCATTAATTAAAATTGTGAAGCGGTGGATGCCTTCTACCTCTGATGGTGAGGTGTTCAAGCTTTCTACATTGATTTTTCTTCTGGAAAAGATACCAGAGATGCGTCCTATCATACCAATAGAGTTCTCTGTATATAACGTGATAGTATATTCTTGTTTTTCCATTGTTTGCTTTTTTACTTTAAACGTATTTCCGATACAGATGCACCTTGCGGAACCATAGGGAAGACATTATTTTCCTTGCCGACCATAACCTCCAGTAAATAAGACCCATCATGGTCAAGCATAGTCTTCAACGCTGTATGTAGATCTTTACGTTCGGAAATTTTATTCCCTTCAATATGATACCCTTTCGCTACCGCTACAAAATCTGGACTCGTTATGTTGACAAAAGAGTAACGCTTATCGTTAAATAACTGTTGCCATTGACGTACCATACCTAAAAACTCATTGTTAAGGATGAGGATTTTGACTTTTGCACCGAATTGCATGATCGTCCCCAATTCTTGGATGGTCATCTGGATTCCGCCGTCGCCGATGATTGCAACGACGTCGCGCTCGGGGGCTCCGTACCATGCACCAATAGCCGCAGGTAACCCAAAGCCCATGGTCCCCAATCCTCCGGAAGTGACATTCGACTTCGATTTATTGAATTTTGCATAACGGCAAGTAACCATTTGGTGTTGCCCTACATCTGTTACGATAACGGCGTCGCCCCCAGTTAATTCATTCAAAACCTTGATTACTTCTCCCATTGTCATGATATCTGACGTGGGGTTCAATTCATCTTGGATGACTTCTTTAACTTCCTTTTTCTCTAATTCGCGGAATTCCGCTAGCCAAGCGCTATGATCATGCCGTTCGATCAGCTGCGTTAACATAGGCAGGGTTTCCTTGCAATCGCCCCACACAGGTACGGTAGTTGCTACATTTTTGTCGATTTCAGCTGGATCAATATCCAGGTGGACGACTTTTGCCTGCTTGGCATATTTATCCAACCGACCGGTTACACGATCGTCAAAACGCATCCCAACGGCAATTAATACATCACATTCATTAGTCATGACGTTGGGCGCATAGTTCCCGTGCATGCCGAGCATACCAACATGCAATGGATGATCCGTTTCCAATGCACTTAAACCCATTACGGTTGTTGCAGCTGGAAAACCGCCCTTTTCGATAAAGTCTTTGAGATCCTGCTCCGCTTTACCTAAAATGATACCTTGTCCGAACAGCACAAAAGGTTTTTTTGCGTTGTTAATAAGCGCCGCGGCTTGTTCGATATATTCCTTGCGCACAATAGGCTTAGGACGGTAGCTACGAACATGGTCACATTTTTCATAGCCTTTGTAATCAAACAATTGTATTTGTGCGTTTTTCGTAATATCAATTAAAACGGGGCCTGGTCGTCCGGTTTGTGCTATATAAAATGCCTTTGCCAACACGCTCGGAATTTCCGTCGCATCGGTAACTTGATAATTCCACTTAGTGACCGGTGTCGTGATATTGATGACGTCTGTTTCCTGGAAAGCATCTGTCCCTAACAATGAAGCAAATACTTGTCCCGTAATGCATACGATAGGATTACTGTCGATCATCGCGTCTGCTAATCCAGTTACCAAATTGGTTGCTCCAGGCCCACTGGTCGCAAATGCGACACCAACGCGTCCAGACGTGCGGGCATAGCCTTGCGCAGCATGGATTCCGCCCTGTTCATGGCGAACCAAGATATGGTTTAATCTGTCATTATAATCGTATAATGCATCGTATATAGGCATAATCGCCCCCCCTGGATAACCAAATAGGGTATCTACTCCTTCTTGAATCAAAGCTTCCAATACAGCTTGAGACCCACTTAATTGGGTTTTAGGCGCTGTAGACTCTTGTGGCTTTGATCGTGTTTTTTCCAGTGTACTCATTTTTTTAATATTAGAGATTTTGTATCACTACTTTTTATAAATCTGTTACACAACCTTGGGAAGCATTGGCAACTGTCTTCGCGTATTTATACAACACACCTTTGTTTACTTTTAATGCCGGCTGTTTCCAGTTTGCCCGGCGAGAAGCAATTTCTTCATCCGACAGATTTACATTAATGGTGTTGTTTACGGCATCAATTTCAATGATGTCATCGTCCTGGACGAGACCGATAAGACCGCCTTCGTAAGCTTCGGGAGTGATGTGACCGACGACGAAACCATGTGTACCACCAGAGAAACGACCGTCCGTGATTAGGGCGACGGATTTCCCCAGGCCTGCCCCGATAATCAAAGAAGTTGGTTTCAACATTTCTGGCATTCCGGGCGCACCTTTGGGGCCTTCGTTTTTGATGACGATAACATCGCCCGGTTTAACACGTCCCGAAGCAACGCCTTTCGCCAAATCTTGTTCCCCATCGAATACACGAGCAGGGCCCGTAAATTTCTCTCCTTCTTTACCCGATATTTTAGCTACGGATCCTTGTTCTGCCAAGTTTCCGTAAAGAATCTGCAAATGTCCTGTTTTCTTGATAGGATTATCCAGCGGCTGTATAATCGGCTGATCGTATGCCATAATAGATTTAACGTCCGCTAGATTTTCTGCTATAGTTTTTCCAGTAACGGTTAAGCAGTCTCCATGTAATAAACCTTCATCCAATAGATATTTCATGACGGCAGGTGTACCACCGTACTGTTGTAAATCTTGCATTAAGAATTTGCCCGATGGCTTAAAATCTGCTAATACCGGAGTTTCGTCAGACATCCGTTGGAAATCATCTGGTGTGATATCAACACCTACTGCTTTACCTATCGCGATAAAATGCAATACCGCATTTGTCGATCCACCCATAACCACAATCACACGCATGGCATTTTCGAAAGCCTTACGTGTCATGATGTCGGTCGGTTTGATGTCTCTTTCCAAAAGCGTATGCATATATTTTCCTACCTCCAAACATTCTTTCTTTTTCTCTTCTGAGATGGCTGGGTTGGAAGAGGAATAAGGTAAGCTCATGCCCAGTGCTTCGATAGCTGACGCCATGGTGTTCGCGGTGTACATCCCGCCACACGCACCTGCGCCAGGACAAGTATGGCGGATAACGCCATCATAATCCTCGTCCGAAATAGTGCCTGCGATTTTTTTACCCAAGGCTTCGAAAGCGGATACAATATTTAATTCTTCGCCTTTATAATGGCCCGGAGCAATTGTTCCTCCGTATACCATAATAGCCGGACGGTTTAATCTGCCCATTGCCATGATAGCGCCTGGCATGTTCTTATCACAGCCCGGAATAGCGACTACACCATCATAGTATTGACCACCACAGATTGTTTCGATACTGTCTGCAATGACATCACGAGATACCAACGAATAGCGCATTCCTTCTGTACCATTGCTCATACCGTCGCTTACGCCGATTGTTCCAAAGGTGAGCCCGACTAAATCACTGCTCCAAATGCCTTGTTTTACCAATTGAGCCAAGTCGTTCAAGTGCATGTTACAGGTATTTCCATCATACCCCATAGAGGCAATACCGACTTGCGCTTTGTCCATATCGGCGTCTGTAAGTCCAATACCATACAACATGGCTTTTGCTGCAGGTTGTGTTTCATCTTGTGTAAAGATGCGACTGTACTTGTTCATTACACTTTTCATGTCAGATGATGACTTCATAATTCTCTTCTTCTAAAACTAATTTTTTATATTTCCTTTGGATAGAAGCACCAATAGTATGCTCCCAGTCTTCTTCATACATAATGCCATCCACCTCCTTGATACCGATGATTTCGGCTGCGGTACCACACAAAAAAGCGCTGTCTGCTTCGTGAACGTCTTGAACGGTCAGTTTTTTTTCTATTACCTCAATATTTAAACTCTTACACAGTTCAATAACTGTCTGACGTGTGATGCCAGGAAATATATTCCCTAACGGCGGGGTGTATAGCTTAAAATCTTTCTCTATAAATAAATTTTCACTGGATGCCTGTGCTAAAAAGCCATCGTGATCCAGCATAAGTGCTTCGTCAAACCCTTCACGTATCGCTTCACTCGACGCCAAAATAGCATTAATGTATTGACCGGATACTTTCGCTTCGATCTGAAAAGATTTGGGATGGAGACGTTGAATTTTGGAGGTGCAGACACGAAGTAGGTTTTGCCCTAAATAGGGCCCCCATTCCCATGCAGCAATCATAATATGCGCATCTTTTGCCGAAGTAAGATGCATGTTCGATCCGGAAAATACAAGTGGACGGATATAAGCAGATCGCAGATTATTAGTTTCTAATAAAGCGTATGATTTTTCTATCAATACTTGATTGTTCCAAAGATAAGGAAGGTTAATAGCTTCACATGACCGCTGCAAACGCGTAAAATGTTCTTCTGCTTTAAAAATTCTTGTGCCATGATGTGTGCCGTATGCTCTTAATCCTTCAAAAGCACCGTACCCATAATGCAGTGATTGACCAAATAAGTCGATTCCGGCATCTGTGGCTTTTACAAAATCCCCATCCAAATAAATGTAAGTGTCTTGATTATAATACTGCATAGTGTCTCCCTCAATTTCACTATGGTCAAGTTAGCGCTATTAAAAATTCTTTACAATAGCAAAACAAAGTATTTTGAAAAAGTTTATTATTCTGTTATTTTATTTATAATAGAATATTATTTTATATACTTTAAGCATAGTGATTTTATATTTTTGTGTTGATAGACTAAAATTAAAATCGGTATAGATGTTCAAAATTAAGTCTTTATGGAAAAAGAGCAAAATTCTTCTTAAAATAGGCAAAAGTCGGAGGAAAGTTGAAAAAAAATAGCCCTCGGTTTAGACCCTGGGCTATATAATTGAATGTATTTTTTAACTATTATTCTTCCACGATTCCTTCTGCTAAAACAGTAATATTGTTGTCTTTAGCCTCTACAACACCGCCTTTAATAACGAAAACCGTTTGGCCTTGTGCGTCCCGAATAATAACTTTTCCATCTTCTAAAGTAGATACGATGGGAGCGTGGTCCTGTAAAATTTGAAAAGAGCCAGCGCTACCAGGTACCGTTACTGCCGTAGCGTTCCCCTCGTATGCTAATTTGTCTGGCGTAATAATCGTTAATTTCATCTTAAACAGCCTCCGCTAATAATTTTTTGCCTTTTTCGATAGCTTCTTCGATGTTGCCGACCAAGTTAAATGCAGCTTCCGGATATTCATCTACCTCACCATCGATAATCATGTTGAAACCTTTGATCGTATCTTTGATGTCAACAAGTACACCTTTTAAGCCGGTAAATTGCTCTGCTACGTGGAACGGTTGTGATAAGAAACGTTGTACACGACGTGCACGGTGAACAGTCAATTTATCTTCTTCTGATAACTCGTCCATACCTAGGATAGCGATGATATCTTGAAGCTCTTTATAACGTTGCAAAATTTCTTTTACGCGTTGCGCTGTATTGTAGTGTTCGTCACCTAATACTGCTGGAGTCAAGATACGAGAAGTCGAATCCAACGGGTCAACCGCAGGATAAATACCCAATTCTGCAATTTTACGTGACAATACGGTTGTTGCGTCCAAGTGGGCGAAAGTTGTGGCTGGCGCAGGGTCAGTTAAGTCATCGGCGGGTACATATACTGCTTGTACCGATGTAATAGATCCGTTTTTAGTAGAGGTAATACGCTCTTGCATCAAACCCATCTCTGTTGCTAACGTCGGTTGATAACCTACGGCTGAAGGCATACGGCCTAAAAGTGCGGATACTTCAGAACCCGCTTGCGTGAAACGGAAGATATTGTCAATAAAGAAAAGTACATCACGTCCTTGTCCTTGTCCATCCCCGTCACGGAAATATTCCGCTACGGTAAGTCCCGATAATGCTACACGAGCACGTGCTCCAGGAGGCTCATTCATTTGGCCGAAAACGAACGTACATTTAGAGTCTTTAAGCAGTTCATTGTCTACTTTGTCCAAAGGCCATTCGCCTTTTTCCATGCCTTCCATGAAGTGCTCGCCATATTTAATAATGCCTGATTCAAGCATTTCACGCAATAAGTCATTTCCTTCACGCGTGCGTTCCCCAACACCTGCAAAAACGGAAAGACCACCGTGTCCTTTAGCGATGTTGTTGATCAATTCCTGGATCAATACCGTTTTTCCTACTCCGGCACCACCAAACAAACCAATTTTACCACCTTTAGCATAAGGCTCTAGCAAATCGATAACTTTGATACCTGTAAACAATATTTCTGATTCGGTCGATAATTCGTCGAATCTAGGTGGTTCAGCATGGATAGGGCGTCCGTTTGTTGTGTCCAAATCTTGGATACCATCGATGGCACCACCAACTACATTAAATACGCGGCCTTTGATTTCTTCGCCAACAGGCATTTTAATCGGAGCGCCGGTATCAACCACTTTCATTCCACGTACCAAACCTTCGGTTGCATCCATCGCGATAGTACGAACGCGATCCTCACCTAAGTGTTGTTGAACTTCTAGAACAATACGTTGACCATTGTCTTTTTCAATGTACAAGGCATCGTAAATCTTAGGAAGATTGTCATTGTCGGCGAAGTTGACGTCAACTACTGGGCCGATAATCTGCGCTATTTTACCAATATTGGGCATATTATAGGGACTAAATAATTATTAATCAATTTATAGCAGATGGTTTCATACATCTACATTTTGGAATGCAAAAATAAACTATATCTTATTAAAAGCAAAACGGTTATTGATAATAATTTTATTTTCTTTTTTTACCTCAAAAAAAGAAACAAAAAAAATCGTCGCTTCAAATCTTTGAGGAGAGGGATAGTACTAAGGATGAGTTCCGGAAACCTCAAAAATTTGGATGCGACCTTTAAAGTTAAGGAGGGGTGGTGCAATTCTGTATCTTCCAATTGTATTGAGCGCTATGATGATCATATTAAACGTGGCTCAGACAAAATGTCGATGATAGACCATTAAGCGAGTTTAATCTCCTCTTTATACACCTTTCCAAAACGGTCGGTAACCACAATCTTCACTGTTTTAGCATCGGTTTGGGTATAAAATAAATGATCCGTCCGTCCAGGTTCAACCCAGGCCCTGCGTTCTTTGGGTAACTCTTTACCTTTATATAGGGCAACAGCCAATTCGTCGAAACCTTTCGTTTGTTCCAATTGACCTTTGGCGACACCATCGGCGAACCAGGTCACTTTCCAGAGTGGGTCGTAATTCCAGACATTTACCATCACACGGTTCATGCCGCCACTGAGCTTTTGAACACTGCTGCGGAATTGATAGTTACGGTCTTTACCGATAGATTTATAGAACCAGCTTACTGATGTGCCGTTCACCTCGAAGACACCATATCCGCGCGGCGTACCGTCTGTGCAAACCGAGCCTGTCCACCAGGCGCCACATAGTGTGGCATGGGTGTGTTCGTAAATATGCCCGTTAACATGGTTGGCGTTCCGATGGGTATGGCCGGAAAGAACATGGATCTGCTGAAAACCTTCGAGAAGAGCGTACAGCTCATCCCGATTTTTGATGCTATTATATATCGGAATATGCACACTGATGATCAGTACGTGGTCTTTGGGTACATGTTGCAGATCCTTTTCCAACCAAGAGAGCTGTTCAGGACTAATATGACCATCATATTTTTTGATGTTGGTGTAGCGGATAGTATCCAATACTACGTAATGTGCTTTTCCCCTGTTAAAGGAATAATAGGAAGGACCAAAATGTTCCTTGAATAAGGCTGCGTCATCTGGTTCATCGGCTGTTGCTTCCTCTTTATCGTGGTTTCCGATCGTCTGAAAGAAAGGAATACCCATCTTACCTATCGTTTCTTTGTAGTCTTGCCACAATTTTGGCTTATCCCAGATGGAATCTCCCAAACTGATACCGTGAAACTTTTCCTGAGGCATGGATGTGAGGAATTGTGTGATATCCGGAAGCGATTCTTCTCGAAATTGCCGCGCGTCTTCCTTATCCCGTATCTGCGGATCGCCTAAGGCGAGGAAATAGTGGTGATCGTCGTTGTAGCTAGTTTTTTCAAGTTCAAAATTATACGCGCCACTGTCGGATAGTCGATAAATAGCTGCGAAACCATTTACGTTTTTTACGTTATAACTAGATGGATTCGATAAGAAAATATGTTTAGCGTTGTTGTGCAGCTGTAGGGCATATCTACCCCTTCTGTCGCTTATTGCCACATTGTATCCATCGGATACGACTGCATTGGCGATATTTCTTCGATGTGCTCTTATACGTCCTTTGATAAGTTTTCCCCTGTCTTGCGGCGATATGACGGCGAAGGCTTTACCCGACAGATAAAGTCCGCCGATGAGTAGGCCGGATGATTTTAAGAAACTTCTTCTATTCATTTTTAGTTAATTTTATACTTGTGCTATCTGAGGGTCTGTATACCCCAACTGTCCAGTTTCAACACGTCCTGCATATGCCCATAGAAAATCTTGATAGCCTTTTACGGTTATTTCAAGATCATACCAATGACGGCTAGCTCTTAAGTCGACGAGTTCGATATGCTGTTTTCCAGCTGGAAGAAGCACTTCCCTTATTGCTTGTCCATAACCTTTGTCCTGGATATAGATCTGCACTGTTTTTTGTGACTCGTTCTTTAATGATAACTGAATTCTTCCGGTGAAACTTTTATCCTCCCGTTCATATTCGAGAGATGGCTGTATAGGGGCAAGTTTATGTTTGTTTTTAAAACGTCGAAAAAAACCATTGGGACCATGTACATGTAGATCAATCCCTTGGTTTGGCGTATAGGTAAACTCGTCCGAAATGCTGTCACCAGCCTTGACAGCATAATGACGTATCGCTCCGTCTGCGTATACTGTAAAAGGCGCACCGGAGCTTCTGTTGCCAAAAATAGTGTTGTCCACATGGAATTTCAAATCAAAGGCCTCTTCTTCCAATTTTCCTTCGACGTACAGTTCATAAGGTAAGGCGCAGGAAGGACGTATCCCACTTTCTTGTTTGGGCATAAGGGCGACATGATGTGGCTGCTCTTTGCCTTTTATTAAATCTTCTACTGTAAGCTGACCAAAGATGGGTAACGCCTTGTGCTGGGTTTGATGGATGTTTTCCAGATAGGAGTTGCGGTTGAGAAATGGAAGCTTATCATCTGCTTTTTCCTGATCTGCGCCGTTGAATATAGAGGTTAGGTTGCCACAAACCGTCCGTCTCCAATCGCTGATTTGATCTGATGCGATATCACGCTTAAATTTATGACTTAGGAATTTTTCTAGAAACTGTAAAGTGGACGTATGATCAAAAACTTCTGAGCAAACTTTGCCTCCCTTGCTCCAAGGTGAGGCCACTATTAACGGCACCCGATATCCTAACCCTATTGGACCGGTGCGGGCTGTTTTTTTGCTACGGCCTTCTGCGAGTTCTTGTTCTGCTGTAATATACTCTATTTCGGAATCTATTCCTGCAGAGCATTTTCCGCTATTCGCGGCATAGGGGTTCGGAGGGGTGAAGGGAGGGATATGATCAAAGTAGCCATCATTTTCATCGTATGTCAAAATAAAAATGGTTTTCTGCCAAACTTTTGGATTCTTTGTAAGGATATCGATAATTTCCGAGATGTACCAAGACCCATACCATGGTGAGCTTGGGTGGTCCGAATAACGCTGCGCCGGAATCAGCCAAGATACTGTAGGCAATTCCCCACGTTGTACATCTTGTCTAAACTGATGAAGTATATCACCTTTCGGAATATCCATTTCTTGTTTTTTGCCTTTATTATCCGTGTATTGGAGCTTATCCAAACGACGGTAGTCGGGATCATTTTTGTTGGTGACGAAAGCTTTTTGGTAGAGGTTTTTCTCTCGCTGAGGAAGTTTGTCGAAGTTAGATGTTGACCAAATTTTCAGCTCTTTTTCGGCATTTTGTAAGACTTTTTTTTTCTCTTCTAAGGCATGCTGGATTTTACCATATTGTTTGTCCTGAAGAGGTGTTTTCTGTAGTTTATCTTCAAGGTCTGCAATTTCCTTTGGCAACTTATCCGTCTGTATTTTGAGATTGGCGACATAGCGATCGGAAAACTGAACATTATATTTTTCAAATCGTTCTAGCGGATTACAGCTAAAACTAGCGAGCCAGGAGCGTTCTTCTCCACTGAAGCCACCGCCACAGCTTATGTCGTTTTGATAAATTTTCCATGGTATCCCAGCATCTTCAAGTAGTTCTGGGAACGTGGGCCATTTCCCCGCACCAAAGGGTAACTCATTTCGCATTTCGGCTTTGGCATTTTTGTTCTGTTCGGCTCTTACCGTGCCCGTCCAAAAGAAAAAGCGATTGGGCCAAGTGCTAGACATTACGGAACAAAAATGTTGATCGCATATTGTAAATGCATCAGCCAATGCATAATTGAATGGAATATCTTGCCTATTGTAATACCCCATTGTTAAAGGTATATTGGCATAGTCTTTCCCAACACGTTTGGCTTCTATCCAGTTGTCATAATGACCTCCATTAAAAGCGTCTACTTGGCTATGTCGGGAATGAGGTACTGCACCCATCCACGTCGATTTGGAATCCATGAGGTTCAGGCGAAATGGGGCATAGGTATTCCCTTGTTTATCGGATTGGAACCAAACGGGATTGCCGTTTGGAAGACGTATGTACCTAGGGTCGTTAAATCCCCTTACACCTTGTAGTGCTCCAAACCCATGATCAAAAGACCGATTTTCTTGCATAAGGATAACGATGTGTTCCGCATCCATAAAGGTGCTTCCGGGTAGGGGTTCAATGGCTAGTGCGCGTTGTATAGCGGCTGGAATAGTGTGTTCGATCCCTGCCATTCCGGTAAGTAATAAAGCCTTTTTTAGAAAATCTCTTCGTTGATTGTTCATTGTATGCTGGTTTATTTGTCAGTCTTATGTTATGCCAATCTATTGCGCTAATATCAGAAAGTATTTCGTTTTTTTTCGTTTTATAACGGTTTTTTTACGTTATGGGTTTTAGTGAGGTAGGGCACATAAAAAAGCAGAGGCATAATATATGACGCCTCTGCTATAAGTATAAGGTTTAACTCATTTATATTTTTTATCCTATCGCATAGTATAATTAAATGCTTTTGGTCTTTCCATTGTTTCGGAATAGACGTTGCCGAATTCATCCTCGACGGTAATTTTCAAGGTCGTCTTCGCCTCTGCAGCCTTAACTAAGAACAAATGAGCGGTATTTGTTGTTGTAAATGAGCTTGTTGGATCAGCATTTACGTTAATTCGTTGTAGATCATAGGAGATAAGATGCAATGGGTCTTTTTTACGAACGCGTGTATAAGGCAGTGTATTACCATTTTCCGTTACGTTAATCTTCCAGTTATCTTGGTATCCCCAAACGTTAATTAACACTTGGTTGTCATCTCTTTTGGTAGCATATTCTCCAGCTATTCCAGGAACTTTTTCTTTAAATGTGGCATTTGCATTAGGTGTATGTGCAGCTGCTGTAATATGTACGGTATTTAAATCATACGACCTAAATTGATAATCTTTTTCATATCCAATACTCTTATAATATAGTTTTTGGGTTCTCCCTTCGACTTCCTGTACAGCATATCCTCCCACGCTGCCGTCTTTACAGATATGATTACCGGCATAACCACTCCTTCCTGTCCACCACCATGTCGCACTTACTGCTCCTATATTATATTCGGTAATATTCGATCCAGATTGTTTTACACGATAATTTATATGAGTGTGCCCGGTAAGTACTTTTACATTATTGAAAGCTGACAACATACCAACGAGTGTGGCCCCGTTTTGCAAAGAAATATTGGAGTTGCCGTTCGCATCCGGATTTGAGTGAAGGGGAACATGCATGGCTACTACGATTGGTGTAGATTTATCCGTGATATAGGATAAATCTTTTTGTAGCCAATCTAATTGCTCTTGAGCGATGACATTGGTATATTCCCTATCGCCAATTATACCATTTGAACCACCTGTATTTTTGTAGTCCATGTTGTCAAGAATTATGTAATGTACTTGACCAATATTCATCGAGTAATAAGTTGGCCCCATGAGGTTTCTGTAGGGGGATGCCGCTAGCCAGTCGTTGAGGGCAACATAAGGATCGTAATCATGGTTTCCTATAACATTGTAGATTGGAAATTCCAGATCCTTTATCGTTTGCAAATACTCCGCTAGTTTGAAATTGTTAGCGTACCAGTATTGGTCCCAGGATTGATCGCCCAAAGTAAGTCCATAGAACTTCTTATTCTGATCCTTGTAGTAGTCGTATGTTTTGTTTATGTCGGCTAAGAAGTTGCTTTGGAATTGTGCAATATCATCGTTTCGGTTGGCTAGATGTATATCAGCCAAAAATGCAACGACATGGTTATCGTTGTTTACAGGGAATAGTTCAAAATCCCGGATTTCAGCATCCGATGTGATGCCGGTTAAAGGTTTAAAGAACAGTGGTACTGTATTGGTTGTGATGACTTCGTAATTAGATGGAACCGAAACAAATACATAGCCGTTCTTCTTTGCTGAAGGTAAATAATAAACACCGTTTGCGTCTGTTTTAGTTACGACTTCGCCGTCAGAGACCACCACATCGGCGACGCCTTTGTCACCTACAAATACCGTTCCTTTTACAGTCATACCGTCTTTGTCCGGAATATCAGTATTGAAAACGAAATTAACGTAAGTTTTTCCGATCAGTTGGCTTAACTCGCCTCGCTTCACGCGAATATCATAAGCGCCATCTTTTACATTATCTGATATAGCCACGATGACACCATTGTCCGTGAGCGAACCTATAGGCAGATCTACAGTTTCACCCTGGCCGCTTCTCGGAACAAATGATATGATATCGTCGGCAAGAAAACCTGCCCCTTCAATATCAATCTCTGTCACGCCAATTTTAATATTGTACACATAAGGTATATTAATATGGGTAATAGGAATGCTGGTCGCAATCTTATCCTCCACCCCTACGGCTAAATCACTTTTGCAAGCATTAGTCAAACCTGTGGCAAATAAACCAAGGATAATTAATACCAAAAAATTATATTTTTTCATCATACTTTTGCTTTAATTGTAAGTTTGTTAGTAACTTTTGAAAATGGAAATATCATCCACTCCCAATCGACCATTAGGATTGGAATTCGTATTCGCTCCAATACCTTTTTTATTGATTCTAAATCGTACAGGACCTTCAATATCCATCAAAAATACCGCTTGTTTGCTGTTTAAACTTTCTGATGTCCTATGTGCATCTGTGATGGGATCTCCGATTTGTTGCCAGTTAATCCCGCCGTCTATTGAAGATTCCAAAGTGAATGTACAGGAGTTGTCGGTATAATAAGATCCATACCATAAGGTTACTTTAGAGGCACCGTCAGGTACATCAAAATTCATCTGTAGAAGTGCATCTGTGCTCAACCCTTGCTGAAAGCGGACTGCTGTATCACCAGATACGATACGGTCACGGCCGGCGGTAATGCCCAACAGCGATTGCTGGAAATACCAAGTTCCGGTTTTTAACACTCTATTGGCGTTTGCATAGCCGTCTTTATTGTTGTTCGTTTCAAATGTTTCCGGCCATCCAGGATAGATTTTACCACTTGGATAAGCCATCCCTGCATAGTTTTGCAATCGTAGCTGTCTTTTTTCGCCATCCGAATAGGCTATCCCTCTGAATGTTGCACTTGGTGCAACAACTTCATCAGCAAAGCTTGCTTGATCAGATGTATAAAGATCAATTTTTAAAGAATCCTGATCCATCAGTGTCTTTGTTCCTCTAATTGGTGTTCCTGGAGCAGGTTCTACTTCCAAGTCTGCAGTAATATCAATAAAAGTCGACTCGTAATCGCCGAACTTATTTTGTAGGACTGAAATGGCTACAGGTCTTGAAGCCACTGTATTGCCAGTATTGATAATAGTAATATCACTCTGTTTTATACCTGTTAGTGTCAAGGAGCCGGTTTGGGCAGACAATTTTGCTCCGTTAAGGTTAATCCTTATGGAATCTCCGAAGTTATACTTTGCAACATCATCCACTTCAATCAATATACCCCTTTGTTGGTTTCGCCATACGTTTTGAACAGCAATATGGTTTGCCGGAAGATTCTTTCCGGTGTAATCTGATACCACGACACCTTTTGTGTACATCGCATTTGTCAACAAATCGGCGTTTAAGGTGACATCGCTTCCTTGAAAGATATTTCTGACTACATACAGCGAGGTTTCCGGATTATTTTCCCCGATGGCGTAATTTGTGTCTTCCTTGATGCAGCCTATTGCTAGTAAGGAAGACGATATAGCTATATATGATAATGCGTTTAATATTCTCTTTTTCATCTGAATTATTTTTTAGTTTAAAACAGGTTAGGTTGCCACCACATTAATCCATTTAGATTATCACCCCCCAGACGCTCCACGGCCGCTTTATAGTTTGCCGTATTTAAGGATTGTGTAATTAACGGATAGTTTAGCCGGACGGGCATTTTACCATCATTTTGCACACCGCCACCGATATAGTCGCTGAAATCCAATAACCCCGTCCGACGGTACTCATACCACTGCTGGAAATCGGTAAATAGCATTGCAAAATATTTTTGCAAATGTACTTTACCTAACTTATCGTTATTGCTATCAGTCGATGAGAAGCTAACTAAAGGGTTGTCAAAGTATTCGTCACCAATAGTTTGATCCCAAAAGGCCATGGAAGCATTGATACCAACGTTATATGCGGCTTCGGCATCTTGATTCACATAATTGCGCAATGCACATTCTGCCAAGATGAACTGTAGTTCCGCATAGTTCATGATGTTCCCCAAGCGTGGGTCGGTCATCAGATTTTTGTGCAGTGTAGAGCCGCGCTCGGGTACAGACCCTTCTTGATAGCCTGATTGCATACCGGAGTAAACTCCTAATGTAGCTTCTGTTGCCCATATTTTAAGGCGCGGATCCCCCATTGCGACTAAATTGTTAATAAAGAAATCAGAATAACCTTTATTGCCGTTAAAATCAATCTCTCGGGCATTGAAATAAGGATTGAAGTAGGGTTGCTGATTCGTGAAACGCAGAACAGCTGAATCATCATTACTCTCCATAATTGGATATTCTGACGGTTTGATGTCCACTATTTCCTTGATTTTTGTTATAGCATTCAATTCCGGTTTATGTGCAACTCTAAGCAATAGTCGCAGATATAAGGAATTTCCGAATTTTCGCCATTTTTCGGGATCAGTGTTGAAAATAGGGTCTAATGCAGCCTTATCACCCGCGATATCATTGGTAGTATTCAATAGCTGGTTAGCTTGTTCTAATTTCAAAAATAAATTCTTATATATTTCCTGTTGTCTTTCAAAAGCCGGGCTTGTATTCCCGTCTGTATAGCCTTTGTTGCTCTCGTAATATGGAATATCGCCAAACATATCGGTCAGCAGGGAATAAACCCAGGCTTCCAATACCAGGGAGATACCTTGATATATTTGGTAACCGGCCTGCTGCTGCTCACCAGCACTTTTATATATATCTTTAATGTTGGTCAGTTCTACATACCAGCTTCGCCACATGTATTCGCTTTCCGACGGGCGGACAAGATAACGGTGGAACTCCAGGTTGTCATTGGTGGTAACGGTAACCTGTGTGAACTCGTTGTTTATCCGTAGATTTCGGTTGATATTGGCCGTGATTACTTTATACACGGCAGGCCCTAATAAACTTTGCGGAGCCGCTGTTGCGGACTCGTTGGGATTGGTGTTGATTTCTACGAAATCCTGACAGCTACTTAGTCCTCCGAGGGCTAAGGTTGTCATTAATATGATTGATTTTAATCTTGTTTTCATAATGTCTTAAAATCCAAGTGATACATTAATACCAAAAGTTCTTGTCGACGGGAACTGGGCAATTTCTGCTCCTTTTTCTATACCGCTGGCGTTCAGCGAGCCAAATTCCGGATCGAAAGCTGGCCAATTACTGAATACGAAAAGATCGCGTCCGTATAGACCAATAGTTGCTCGCTCAGTTTTGAAACGACTCAAGAACGATTTGGGCAAGGTATAATCCAAGCGTAATTCCCGAAGCTTGATGAAATCGGTCGAGAATGTATTGGCTTCGATATTATCCCGGTTAAAATGTGCCCGATAATAGGTTGATGCTTGTGCTATTTCGGTATTTGGGCTGAAAGTTCCATCCGCATTTTGTACTACACCGTTTCCAATAATGCCGTTATAGCGGCCAGGGATAGTTTTTTTCAATTTTCCCTCTTCCATCAGTACAGCATGTGTCAATGAATATGCTTTTCCGCCAAACTGACCATCAAACAGTACGTTCAGGCGAAAGTTTTTGTAATTGAATCTGCTGCCGATACCAAACTTTTGTGTTGGGTTCGGATTGCCGATATAGATCAGATCTTCGGTATATTGGGGTACGCCGCCACCATATATAATAGCTCCATCAGCATTCCGGAGATAACCTAGTCCGTAAAGGTCGCCGAAGCGTCCACCAATCCGTGCTTCCACCGTACCACGGCTTCCAAAGATGGTCGATAAAACTAGAGATGTGGCATCATCTTGAATCGGAATTTCTTCTACTTTCGTATCGTAAGCGGTGTAGTTTCCAAATAGTGCCCAGCCAAATCCTTCGGGATTTCTTAAGATTTCCACTTCGGTTTCCACTTCAAGCCCTCTGCTGCTTACCTTACCGGCGTTGATGATCTGTGTTCGGTAACCACTGGAAGGATCGATTGGGGTTTCTAAAATCTGATCTGTGTTAATGGCTTTATACACCGTTACATCAAGTCTCGCCCGGTTTCTGAACATCCTGAAATCCGTTCCGAGTTCATAAGATGTTTTTATTTCAAACGTTAAATCTTCATCCGGAATCCGTGTTGGGTTTGCCGCTCCGCCAGGGAAAGCTGATTGTCTGCTGTACGTATACCGGTTCAGGTATGGTCTTTTACCGCCACCACCCACACTGGCAGCACTCAAACGCAATTTCCAGAAACTAATTTCTCCGGGCAATTCAAACGCCTCTGACAACAGTACACTTGCATTAATCGAAGGGTAAAAAAACGGGAGCAATGTTTTTTTCTTTGGCGAAGCTAATGTACTTGCCCAGTCCAAACGCGATGTCGCATCAATAAAATAGGTGTCTTTATAGCTAAAAGTACCTAGTGCATAGATACTGTTTACGGCATATTGTTGATAATATGGGTCGTATAACAAAGCAATAGCTGAATTTGCGAAACTGTATTCGTTTGGTGTGTTAAGTTGATTTGTCCAAGCATCTTCTCTGTCGTAAGTATTCACCATCAGCGCACCACCGACGCTTCCCCCAAATTTGAAGTCGCTGTGTCTGACATTGTTGTAGGTCAACAAGAAGTCGGCATTACTTTCCTGGCTATAAACCCCCTGCTCCCGATAATAACCTTGTGAAAAGTTGTACGTATCAAAAGGCCGTGCTTGCGAACGTTGATCGTATGAAAAATCTAGTCCGGCTCTGACCATCAGATTCAGCTCGTCGTTAAATTTGTAGTCTGCTTGAAAATTACCGATGACGTGATTCTTGTCCTGCGAATTGAGCATGTCATACGACATGGTTTTGGGGTTATCCAATAGGTTGGAATAAGGTGTTGTCTGTTCAATACCATATCTATTGGGACGCCAATTCTCGTCAAAATATTCCGGGTTCATGTTCGGCGTCAATCCTCTAATGAAATACATATAGGTCTGGTTATTGTAACCGGTATTCGGCAAGTTGTCCGATCCGCGGTGATTATAGTTAATCTTGGTGGCCAATGTGAGTTTATCCGTCAACTTGTTGCTGAGGTTTGCCGCCACGGAATTTCTCCGGTAGCCCATGTTTGGAATTATCCAAGTGTTATATACGTTGGTATAAGAGAAACGAGCATCTGTTTTATCTGTAGAACCGGAAAGACTAATGTTGTTTGTAGAAGTTACTTCCGGTTTGAAAAAATACTTTCGGTTATTCTCGTAAGCTCTCCACAAGGTACGTTCGGGTGGAACTAGTCTATAATATTCGGGGTCATACTGGTAATACATCTGCCCGTTAAATTTCGGTCCCCAAGCGGAAGACGTACTAAGTGTGCTGGCACCGTCTTCGGTTTGTCCGTATGAATAGTACAAATCCTGCCCATCGTTGCCCTGCCCATATTCATATTGATAGTCTGGCCATCGGTTGATCGTTCCCATGGCAGTATTGGAATTGATGGAAACTCCGAAACCACCACCTTTACGTCCGGTTTTGGTCGTGATAATCAAAGCGCCGTTAGCTCCACGGTAACCATATAAAGCTGCGGCAGCAGGTCCTTTTAGTACGGAAACTGATTCGATATCGTCCGGATTAAGATCGGACAAGGACGATCCGAAGTCTACAGGGGCGTCCGAGCTGATGTAGTTTCCACTTCCACTGGAAGTCATTGTCCTGCCAGCTTCCATAATGATACCATCAATGACGATAAGGGCACCATTGTCACCCGAGAGAGAGGTTTCTCCCCGAAGGATAATCTCGTTAGACCCAAGGGGTCCTCCATTTGACTTTGTAATATTAAGACCTGCCACTTTACCGACCAAGGCGTCTGACCAGTTGTTGGATATAGCCTCTGTTAATGCTTCGCCTGATACGGTAGTTGTTGAATACCCTAGTGCTTTCTGTTCCCTTTTGATTCCCAATGCCGTTACAACAACTTCTTCTACTTCTTGTGTACTGGAGGTCAAACGAACTGTAACCTCGCCGCCGGCCGTTATACGTTGAGTATGGGCAGTATATCCGATACTGGAAAACGTTACTTCGCTACCGCGTGTTGCCCTAATAGAGAAGTTTCCAGAAACATCTGTTGTACCCAACGTTCTTCCCTGGCTGGTGATTGTGACCGAAGAAATGGATTCGCCACTAGCGGCATCTAGTACCTTTCCTTGTACAGTCACCTGTTCTTGGTTCTGATAACTGATGTGCGTTCGTTCGATATTATTCGCCGCTGCCGAAGCCAGTGGGGCGAGCAATAAGAACGCAGACAACTGCAGCATACAATTTCTTTTTGAAATTGCCTGACGCCGATCTGCTCTTTGGTAGAGTAAAGTTCTCATCATATTTGTTGTTTTAATAATTTCTCTAGACTAAGATTATATGTTAGTTTGTACTTGGTTGTTTGTTTTATCTTTTTAAACGAAGCTTTATGAAAGTTTTTTATTTTATTGGTTATGTGTATGTTTTCTTCCTTTATAATTTGTTTCCAGTGTTTTTTATAGTGGTTTGTTTGTTGTGTTTCAATATGTAATCCAAAAAATAACGGTTGCTGATACAATATTAAATATAAAAAATTATACACACAAACAAAACGTAAATAAATAATAAAAAATCGTAGCAAAACGAAAGTAAAGGGGTGGGTTATAAAAGAATGAACGTAACAGCATAATTCAAAATGGATGTTAAAATTTTGTTGCAATACTAGAAAAAAGCTGTTACTTAAATGTTAATTAAAGGTTACTAAAACTATCTAAGGCGGGAGCAGGTTTAACAAAAAAGCCTTGACCAACTATATAAGCTTGGCCAAGGCTGAACTTTGTCAAAAAGAGAATATGGTTTTTACATGTATAATTTAGGGAGCGATCGTTAAGACTCCATTTTTGATTTTTGCATTTTTTATAATAAGTTTTTCCGATCCACTGTTAGGTGCGTGATATGATATTTTGAATTTACCGTTTCTTGTCCGGAACAACATTCCGTGTCCGCCGTCGTCACTGTTCAGGGGATTTTCCGATTGTCTCCAAGGCCCTTCTATCTTTCCCGAAGCAGAATAAGCCACACCTATCGCATATTTCCCAGTTAAATCAAAACTCGACCACAGCATGAACAGGATACCATCTTCACCGCGATGTATAAAGGGAGCGTCGGTGATATTCCCGTGTTTATCATGTTGTTCAGAGTAAATGCCCTTTACCCATGGAGCCGCACTTGCTTTAAATAATAAAATTGGCTCGTCCAAAGCTGTTGTCAGATCATCGCTTACTCGCTGTGCATATATTTCCCCGTCCGTAACTTCTAACCATTCGCGGCAAAAAAGCATCCAGGGCTTGTCATCTTGATCTACATACAATGCTGCGTCAAGGCTCATCCATTCTTTAGGGGTGATTGGCGCGTTCACTAGTGGTTTAAAATCTTTGTCGGGGTAATCGGATACCAATATCGATGTTCCTCTTTTTTTATATACATCAGAAAATGTCACGAACAAATAATATTTTCCTCTATAATAATAGCAATCCGGTGCCCAAAAGTCCTCTTTTCCCCAAAAATCATTCTCCGGAATGAATACGTTTCCAATATCTTCCCAAGCTTGTAAATCTTTACTTCTATAACCTTTTATCGAAGGCTTATTATTAGCATAGGTATAGTAGTAATCGCTTTTTCTATCGTAGAGAATAAACGGGTCTCTTAAAGACATCTCATTCGCGTCGATCATCTGTGTTTGTTGTCGCCGCATATCTTCAGATTTCTGTAGGCTACCACACCCTACGTATAGAAAAGCAGAAAATAGGATGTAGATATAGTTCAAAAATATTTTCATATTTATAGATGTTTATTTGATAATTAAGCTTCCGTTTACTTCTTCTATTTTGGTGATCCTGGGTCGTGGAGTGCCAGAATTCGGAACATGATACGAAATATATTTATAACCATCGAAACCTTTAAAAATCATAGCATGTCCCCCATCGTCGTTATTCAGTTGATCCGGTAGATGCCTCCAAGGACCTTCCACTGTTCCGGATTCAGATTCGGCAACTCCGATTGCATAATTTCCGTTTTTGTCAAAGCTTGACCATAACATTTGTAGCTTGCCACTGGCCGTTTTGTACAAAAATGGGGCATCTGTTACATAACCGATTGTGTTTCCGGAGCGAATAGGAGCGGCCCATGCCGCCGCGGAAGCGTTTAATAACAACAAAGGTGTTCCGATTGTTGTTTTTAAATCAGGGGTTAAACGCTGTGCGTAAATTAAACCATCTGTGACTTCTAGCCATTCCCTGCAAAAAACAATCCACGGAGTGTCTTCCTCATCAATGAAAAGGCTTCCGTCCAAACTCATCCATTCAGTTGGTGTGATAGCACGGTTTTCTAAAGGCTTGTACGGTCCGGTGACTTTATCAGCAATTAATATAGAGGTACCCCTTTTAGCTGATGGAGCCGAAAATGTAGCGAAAATATAGAACTTGTTTTGATATTTATATAAATCCGGTGCCCAAAAATCCTGTTTACCCCAAAAATCGGCTCCTGCGCTAAATATGTATCCCTCGTCTTTCCAATTTTCAAGATCCTTGCTACTATACATTCGGAAATGTGGTTGATTGTTAAACGTGAGATAATAGGTTTCCGATACTTCATCTGCAAAGACAAAGGGATCTCTACCTTGCAATTGTTCTATGGGAATCGGATATGCAACTTTAACTGTGTCAATAATACTTTCGGGATATTCACCCCATTGGGTATCGCATGCCGAAAATAATATAGATAAAAAATAGATATTAAATAAAAAGACTTTCATGACTGTCAATATTTTATTAATTATAACCAGGATTTTGTTTTAAGTTGGGGTTCTCTATAATCGCCCATTGTGGAATAGGAAATAATAAGTTCTTTTCGGAAAAGTTAAATGCGTATTTTTTTCCTTCTTCTATATATTTTCCCATCCGGATTAAATCTTCTCTTCGTTTTCCTTCATACCAAAACTCCCAGCCTCTTTCCTTTAAAATATGATCTCTTAAGGATCCTTTATCAGGAAAATCCACCAATTTTAAAGAATACTCGTTGTCTCCTCCTATTTGCTTTGCTACCGATGTTACTTTAAAATTATCAATCCATAACGTAAAATTCGAACCCGAATTACCGAGCGCTAACATAACATTGGCATTATTACCAGTTCTTGAAGATTCGGAAGTTTCTATTTCAATCTCTGTAGGCGTATTTGCTTCCAAAGATATGGTTTCAACATGGTCAAAGCCATTCTCAAACCGTATATCGAAACGGATGTTCTTATCGGATAGAGCAATAAAAGAAAGTTTGTATTGTCTCCCGGTTTCGTAAGTAAAAGTTTCATTTCTTACTTGCAAAGCCCAAAACTCGCTACCTGAATTTGCTACGTCGATTTTTAAGGCATTTTGATCGCCTAATTTATCTGTATTGTCAATTTCATAACTCCAAGATGCCGCTTCATCATATTTGTTCATGTTAAAGATACCAGCTTTGTTTCCCTCTATTGGAATTTCGAATTTTTCATCTAATAGCGTCATAGACGGGAGGACACCGGTAGGCGTACCAAACGCGCGCCCTCTTATCTGGTTAATTAAATCTATACTTTCTTGGTTTGGTCCATTTATTTCATTTAAAGCTTCAGCCTTAAATAACAATACTTCAGCATATCTGTCCATAACTTTGTCATTCCCCGCCCATATTCCAAAAGCCTGTGGGTCGATGCCGTATTTTAAGGGTAAGGCACCGATATCCGTAGTTCTTAAATTGACGGTTTGATTCGATTTATTGGTGTACTCTGCCCATGAGAGATCTCGTCTTAGGTCATTTTCATGGAATGTGTTATAAAATGCCCATGGCATTCGGTGTCCATTCCACCCGTCTAATGATTGCGAACTTCCATGAGGTGACTGAAAATCGCCAGGGATGATATTTACAAAAGTGTGGTTCCCATATTGATCTCGCGCTTCACCAGCTATGGTAAATATCAATTCTCGGTTTCCTTTGTTATCTGCGCGAAATATTTTCTCATAGTCGGTTTCCAGTTGGTAATGGTTGAGATTGATGATTTCATCTGCTACATGGACTGCCTCACTCCAGTCTTTCTTTCTCATGTAGAATTTTAACAAGTAATGCAGTGCTGCGCCTTTTGTCACCTTGCCAAATTCAGTTTGTGCTACAGGCAGATCGTTTGCAGCTGTCCTTAGTTCATCAACGATGAATGTCTCCACTTCTTGTTCAGACGGGCGATTAGGCTTGTAATCGGGGTCTGGCTGTAAGGCATGGGTATAGTCTGTAATAAGCGGAAGAGGACCGTAAAACCGGTATAGATCATACACGAAGAATGCTCTCAGGGCTCTTACTTCTGCCATAACGACCTTTTTTGCCTCTGGAGCAACCGGCGATTCATCCATTTTTGCCAAGGTGTAGGTTGCTCTGGTTACTGCCGGATTTAACCAGTCATAAAACCCTGTTGTCATGGCCTCATTGATAATCCAATTTCCGTTTAAGAAGTTAGACCAGGCCCACTTCGTTGTCCATTCATCGGTTGCCACTTCGTCCATAACGAGCGAACTACCATCGGAGAACAAATAGGGACCCCACCCGCCCAACCTCAGTTCATGGTAGATGGCTGTTGCTGCGGCGTTTAAGTCTCCGGGTGTTCTGAAAAAATTATTGGTATTAATAGTGCCAGGCAGCTCTGGGTCAAGATTTCTTTCACAAGAACTTGATAACACTACCAATGCTATGAGTGAAAATATTATCCTTTTCATAAATTAAAATTTAAAGTTAATACCAGCGTAAAATGTTCGTTGTGCAGGATAAGCTGCACGACTATTTTCCGCTTCGGGATCTAAGCCAGTATATTTAGTAATAGTAAATAGATTTTGTGCACCGATTACCATTTTAAGATTTTGTATCCCTCCGCGATGTAAAAATCCGTTGGGAAAGTTATACCCTACAGAAAGGGTTTTCAACCGGAGATATGAAGCATTTTGCCAATACGGGTTTCCGTAAGAGCCATAGCTGTTCACTTCTCCGCTTGGCATGGTGGTGCTTGGATTATCAGGCGTCCAACGGTCTTTAACTTCGCGTAGAAAGTTAAAATTATCCCTAAAGCGTTGTTTCCCATAGCTACCTAACACACCATGTTCTATGTACGTTGTTGGCCATCTCAATGCGCCGACCGAAGCATATAGAAAAGCCATTATTTCAAAATTTTTAAACTCGATGATATTGTTTATACCGGCAGTGAACCGTGGTGCTTGAGTACCCATATATACCACATCCGCCTGGTTAATCATGCCGTCTGGTTCACCGGTTAGGTTTCCATTTTCATCAAGACCATCAATGTCTTTAAACTTTTGCTGGCCCGGTAATAGGGAGGGCATAGTTGGTGTACTTTCTCCAAATTGCTTGATGCCGTAAGGAACAAGTGCATAAACTGCTGTCATTGGATCATGGAGCCCCTGATAAGGTTGTAGCATTACCTTGGGGTCTCTGTCCACCCAACGGTCACGATAAGCGGTAAAAGTTAGGATGGTATTCCATCGCAAAGGATTGACGATGTTTAGTGTATTTAACGTAAACTCAAAGCCATGTCCACGGGTACTGCCGATATTCCAAGGTATGGAGCCCACAACCGAGCTTCGGGGAAGTGCGCGATAACTTAGAAGGTCTTCAATGGTTTTATAATAGAAATCAAAATTTCCCGTCACCCTGTTTTCGAAGAAACCAAAGTCAAGTCCAACGTTAAATTCCGTGGTCGTTTCCCATTTAAGATTTGGGTTTCCCAATTTACTTAGATTTACGCCTTGTGTGAGGTTTCCGTTGAAATAGTAGTTTCTGCCATCAAAGCGATAGTATTCAGACGCGGCGTCATTAGGAATATTTTCATTCCCGACTTGTCCCAAACTTGTTCTCAATTTGAGGTCAGAAACGACAGCGACATCTTTAAGAAAATGTTCATCTGACAACCGCCACGCTAATGCGACAGACGGGAAAAAAGCGTACCGGTTATTTGCTCCAAACCGGTCGCTGCCATCAACTCGTCCCGATGCCATCACAATATATTTTCCGTCAAAGGCGTATTGTAATCTGGAAAAATAGGAAACGAGTACGTGCCGGTCGCGGTAAGAATTGACAACAGGTCTCTGCGAACCCGCCTGTATGGCATCGTGTGATAGAATATCCGTTGTAAAATCTTGTGCCCGTGCCCCAGATCCTTGTCCGTTATAGTTTTGATAAGAATAACCTAATACCCCATCTAGTTTGTGTAGAGTTCCTAGTGTCTTATTCATATTTAAAGTAATGTCCGAGACGTAGTCTGTTCGTTCAGCTCGGTTGATATTAGCCTCTCCATTGACTTGGCTTCCATATCTGCTCGTGGTCGGATAATAACTTTTCCGTGCACTGTTGCGAATATCCGCACCGTACGAGAATTTTAGCCAGATGTCTTTGTTTGGCGTAAGATAAAAGTTAGTGAAAACATTGCCTAGAAACCTATAGGCTTGGGTGTTGTCTTCGATATCCAAATAAGATAATGGATGTGCTAAAAGCGGTTGTTTCGGATCTTCTACCCATTTACCTGAAACAGGATCTCGTTCGGGGGCAATGAGCGGGCTATAGTTTAAAGCCGATTCAATAATACCGGCATCTGCATCCCGTCCGTCGCCTAATTGAGAATTTTTTGATTCGGTAGACGCCGCACTAATGGAAGCGCCATAGTCCCACCAACTTTTAATGTTTTGATCGTAGTTAAATCGGGCGGTGACTCTTTCAAGGCCGGTGCTTTTAATAACACCCTCCTGTTCAAAATAATTTAAGGAAAAATATGCTTTAGCCGCTTCACTACCCCGGGCTATACTAAGATTGAATTGGTTCACTTTTCCAGTTTGTGTAATCATGTCATACCAGTCTGTACCGTTACCGGTATTAGCAATCAATTCATCGGAATTTGGGGGTACGAAAGGAGGAACCAAAGAGGAATTTACGCCGCCATAAGGAGGCAGTTTGTTTTGCTGAAGGTACATATCATACATATATCGGTTTTGTTCAACCAGAAATTCTTTTGCAGTCAAAAGTTGTGGGCGTCTCGCAATAGTTTGGTAGGAGGTATTTAAAGAACCTTCGACAACGGAACCAAGTTTGGCTCTTTTCGTGGTTATCAAAATGACACCATTGCTTCCTCTAGCGCCGTAGATTGAGGTGGCTGCAGCGTCTTTTAGAACTTGAATAGATTCGATGTCGTTGGGGTTTATGTCGTTTAATGCACCCCTGCCACCGTTGTAATACTTGTTACCACTTCCAGGTTCAACAGCGTCATAAATAACTGGGAACCCGTCTATAACAACCAAGGGGCCATTTCCTGCGGCTGCAGAAGTAGCACCTCTGATTAATACCGAAACACCGCCACCCGGTTCACTAGAATTGGTAACGGTAACACCAGAAGCCTGTCCTTGTAGTAAGTTGTCTATAGATGGCTGCGATGTTTTGTCAATATGTTCGGGGTTTACTGAAACAATGGCTGCATTTACGTCCTTACGCCGTTGCGTACCGTATCCGATTACGATAACCTCATCTAGATCGGTTACTTGAGCCTTAAGCTTTACTAAGAGTGAGATGTTAGAATTCTCCTTGATTCTATAGCCTGATAATTTCTCTTCTATATATCCGGTATTAGAAATAGTAAACGAATAGGTGTCACCTATTGGGAGATGTCGGAATTCGAAATAACCACTGGAATCAGACGAAGTTCCAGATGTAAAACCGGAAATTGTGTTCGTAACTACAATAGAGGCACCTCCGAGGGGTTCCCCTTTGTCATCGCGAACGTACCCTTTTGCCGAATTGGAGTTTTGACCGAAAGCAAAACCTGTAAGGCAGATTGTGTAGAAGATTAGAAAAGATTTTTTCCACTCCCGAAAAAACAAGTAATGAAACATAATTAAAATTTAAATTTGATTAGTAATTTTGAATCAATTGTCAAATAAACTATAAAGAATACGTTTCATAAAAGACCAACCCTACCTCCTAAGTTATATTTTTAACATAATTCGATAGAATCGCGGTAAAATATATCGTACCCTCGACGTTTGTGGCGTCTATAATGAATTTGAAAAGCTGCTTGATGTTATTTAATTAGGTATTTTATTTTTAATAATATATTGGTTATTCTTTTTTGATAGCTCAAGTCCATTTAGTCTGGAAAGGTATTCTAAAATTTGCTCAAGCGTATCGGTTTTATCAATTTTACCGATAAAGGTTAATTCTTTTAAATCTTCTGTATGATAGTATATATCTACACCATAGATACCACTCAACTGATCGAAAACTTCTCCCAAGGGCTGATTATTAAACATATACCATTGATTTTCAGGATTCCGTGTTTCGGTAGTCGGATGTGAGGGGTTTTCTTTACTATCAATCAATTCTGATGGCTGATGCCGTATTACTTCTTCTTGTTGTGTTTCTTTGGAATAATAATAAACATCTCCTGGTTGTAATATATACTTATCCTTGGAAAAATTATCTGAAATGTATTGTACAGCTAATTTGCCGGTATGTAAGCCAACTCTAATTATCCGATCCGACTTATTTGCCTGTACCGAAAATGATGTTCCGAGTACTGTTGAATATATTTCTTGAGCTTTTACGATGAAT
This sequence comes from Sphingobacterium chuzhouense, assembly GCF_014692525.1. GTDB lineage: Bacteria > Bacteroidota > Bacteroidia > Sphingobacteriales > Sphingobacteriaceae > Sphingobacterium > Sphingobacterium chuzhouense. The sequence goes on along the minus strand of NZ_JACNYL010000001.1, from coordinate 870,465 downwards.
TTCCGTAAGCTATCTCTTTGAACGACAAAATGAGCTCCACCATCTAGCGTTGCTAGTCGTTCGTTTTCTTCTGTTATTTCGTACTTCAGGTTACTATTAGGTGCTAAATTTACTTGAGTGCCGTCTTTAAGGGAGAAGAGTAAAGAATCAGTTCCTGTATTGACAAAAAAGTCATGATTTTGATTTATAGGTCTTTGCTCCTGATGGAGCAGTAGAACAAAAATACCGAGTATGATCACGATAGAAGCGGCAACAGAAACGGCTAGCCTGAAGACGTTTCGCCGTTTTCTTTTTTGCTTTTCTTCTGCCCAAAAAGCGATTAACTTATCATTTTCGCGGAGATCATGGTTCAGTGTGTTATTATTTTGGTATTTAGTGAGATAAGATAACCAGTCGTCTTCGTTTAGAAAAGGTGTGAGCGCATCCGGGTTTTCCCTTAAATAGCGGGCAATGGCCTCACTTTCTTCGCGTGGTAAAGCCCCCTTTAAGAAATTCTGTATAGCTCTTTGACTTATCATCCTGTATTATCTACGTTTTAAAAGCTTTCAACCCCTAATCAATAGAAAAATAATTTTTGTACAATTAAAATGAATATCAAGAAATATTTTCTTAACTGTTTAATAGCTAAAGTAATATGCTTTTCTACTGTTTTTATGGATATAGAAAGCTCTTCAGCGATATATTTATTAGAATATCCCTCAATTCTGCTTAATGTGAATATCTGTTTACGCACAGGAGGCATTTGTTCGATACCTTTCTGAAGCATTGTATTAATTTCCTTTAATTGTATCTGATCCCACACCCCACTTGACACTTCTTGTTGTGAGAACTCCCGAAGGGCTGCTATTAAATTATTTTGTTTTCTGATTTCATCGATGAGGGAGGTTTTAGCGATACGGAACAACTGTATTTCTATGGCCAAATCTTCGTTAATGCGGGATCTGTTTTTCCACAATTTTACAAAGGTGATTTGTGTCACTTCCTCCGCTAAAAACCAAGATTGAGTCTTGCTATAAATGTAATTTAGTAGTTTTGGAAAGTATTCTTGATAAACCTTTCCGAATGCAACCTCATCACCAGCTTTTATCTTCCTTAGCATGTTCAGAAATAATCATTGTTTGATCAGTTATTCCTTTTTAACTATGGTTATAAAAAACAGGCGTCTTATGAATTCCGCTTCATTTGTTCGTCGAGCAACTGACGCTTTAACTGCTGCTCTTTTTCCAATGATTTCTTGCGCAATGCTTGCAGTTCTTCCTGCAATTGTTCTGAAGTTTTCTTATGCTCGTTCGTATCTACTTTTGCTTTTCTGAAAGAAGCTAACGTTATTAAAAATGCCAATACGAAGACGATAATGATGCTCCACACCATGGTGTGGTAAGATCCTTTTGCAAAATCAATACCGAGAAAGGAAATGCTATTCGTTTTATGTTGTTCGGCTTGCAATGCGGCATCCAATGTGGTAACCGAATCCCGCAGAGAACTGATGGTGCCTGTCGAAGAGGAAGAATTTGCCTTAAGCGTCGCAATCTCTTTTTGATATCGAGAGATCGAGTCCAATACATTTTTTCGTACGATTTCCAGATTTGTACGACGGATGAGTTTGAAATCGGCATCCTGTGATCTAGACAAATTGCTGAGATTGTTGAATTGCTCGTTCAATGTGCCTTCTTGGATGGCGTACGGCAACATCCGTTTATTTTGTCCAAAAAGTGTGGTTGTCGATACGATAAAAGCGAAAAACAAGAGTTTTTTTAACATAAGTTTTGAGATAACTAAAATAATTTTTCCCCAATGGAATGCTAAAGTTGAAAAATAAAAAAGGGATTTGCAAAAAATAAAAAGATTATATGGTCTGAAAAGAATGGCTTTTACTATAGCATGTTCGCTTCTTTTATCTGTAACGTCCATGTTATGAAAGGTTCAGATGATAACATTCTGTAATAATTAGATAATTATACAGAGGAAAAATACCGATATTAATTGTTGTTTTGGATAACCAATATAGACGTGTATCTATGTTTAGGTTTTTTATAATACTTTTCCGCTTAGAAGAGGGCGGATTAATCAAGAGAGAAAAGAAGAAAGATGAAGGGTTTTTTTAGGTATATTTTCGTGTTTTACTTATGTGGATTGGTAGGTCTGGCAGATTTAATTGCTGCGCCTGTCCGCATCCTTTATGCCGAAAACGCTGTGACGAATGAGCAACGGTTGCAGTATGCCGTTGATAAAATGGTCAACGCTACAGGTCAACCATCATCCGTGTTCCGTTTTGCAGAAACATCATTGAAAAAAGATGACCTTGTGTTGGGCGTATTGGGAGCAACAGAACATTGGGAGGGATTTGTTCCTACAACGCTGTTAGAGAGCTTAAAAGACAAAGAATCATTCCTTGTCTATAGAAAAGATAAAAAATCTCCGTTAATTATTGTCGGAAAAGATGAAACGGGACTGTTGTATGGATGTGAAAAAGCGCTAAAGAATGCATTTTACGATGATAAAGCCGTTTCTTACACGGACGGGCCGGAAATGGTGTTGCGTGGAACGGCTATCGGTATGCAGAAAACCGAATATCTACCCGGACGTGATGTATACGAATATCCTTATACCGAAGATTTGTTTCCATGGTTCTATGACAAGGAATTATGGATACAGTATCTGGATATGATGTTGGAAAACCGCTACAATACGTTGTATTTGTGGAACGGACATCCCTTTTCGTCATTGGTGAAATTGAAAGACTACCCTTATGCGCTGGAAGTGGACGACGAAACATTCGCTAAGAATGAAGAGATTTATCGGTTCTTAACAGAAGAGGCGAATAAGCGGGGGATCTGGGTCATTCAGATGTTTTACAATATTCTGCTCCCAAAACCCTTTGCAGACAAGCATGGTTTAAAAACGCAGGAAAGAAACCGCGTCATTACACCGCTGATAGAAGATTATACGCGTAAATCCATTGCTGCATTTGTCGAGAAGTATCCGAATGTAGGGCTGCTGGTTACATTGGGGGAGGCGATGGAAGGCGTAGGGCAGGATGATATCGATTGGTTTACAAAAACGATTATCCCCGGTGTCAAAGATGGTTTAGGTGCTATACGCAGTGAGCTGGAACCGCCGATTATATTGCGGGCTCATGATACCGATGCACCAGCCGTAATGAAGGAGGCGTTACCGATTTATAAGAATTTGTATACGATGGCGAAGTTTAATGGAGAAGCCCTTACGACTTACGAAACTCGCGGAAAATGGGCAGAACTTCATCAAACGTTGGGTAGTATCGGTACGGTACACATACAGAACGTACATATCTTAGCAAACCTGGAACCGTTTAGATATGCCGCTCCCGATTTTATACAGAAATCGGTGAAATCAATGCACGACATCCATTTCTCCAATGGACTACATTTGTATCCGCAAGCTTCTTACTGGGATTGGCCGTATACGGCGGATAAGACAGAAAAACGCTTGTTGCAGGTGGAACGCGACTGGATATGGTATAAAGCATGGGCACGTTATGCGTGGAAAGCTGATCGCCCCGAATCGGAAGAAAAAGCCTATTGGTCGTCTTTATTAAGCGAATATTACGGTGTTTCAAAGAAAGATGCAACCAGACTCCTGACAGCGTTGGACGAAATTGGAGAAATATCACCTAAGATTCTTCGACGTTTTGGTATTACAGACGGTAATCGCCAAACCTCTTCGCTGGGTATGCTGATGACGCAGCTTATCAACCCTTATCGATATGGACTCTTTACGTTGCTTTACGAATCGGAAGCACCCGAAGGGGAAATGATCATCGAATATGCCGAAAAGGAATTCAAAGGCGAGCAGCATATCGGTGAAACACCTTTGCGTGTTGCGGACGAGATTGTCGCCCATGCCAATAAAGCCGTACAGGCAATAGACGGGATTCAGCAGGCTGCCAACAGGAATAAAGAGGAGTTTCAGCGTTTGATAAATGATATCTATATACATCAAGCACTTGCCGAACATTATAGCTTCAAAGTAAAGTCTGCTATTCAGTTATTGGAGTATAAGTATACGGAGGACGTAGAATCTCTGCGTAAGGCAATACCGGACTTAGAAAAAAGTGTAGAAGCGTATAGAGCGCTGACAGATTTGACAACGGATACCTATCTCTATGCCAATAGCATGCAAACAAAGCAACGGAAGATTCCGATGCGGGGCGTAGATGCAACCTTTAAACACTGGACGGAAATGTTGCCTGTTTTCAAAACCGAACTACAGAATTTTCGGCAAGCAATAGATTCGATAGCATCGGCAGCAGGAACATCAAAAGAAGAACGTAAATTACTCCGGGAAAAAGAAGTTCAAGTGAAGACCGACGTACAATATGCAACGTTGAAAAAAGGTGCGAAACTACATTTGGATCAAGAACTGGTGGTTACCCATCTTGCAAACGAACTGGAAGGCATGAAAGCCGTCATGATAAATTCGGAGGAACAGAAATTAAACGGAACGACGCTGGTATTTGAAAGTGACCAAAATGTGAAAGTATTAGTCGGATACTTTAATAATACAGATAAGGTGTTTGCACCTAAACCCGTATTAGAAATTGATGCCTCTGCCAACGACTACGGACAGGCGGAAGCCAAGGTTCGAAATGCACTGCGTATACAATATATGCCGATGTTGGATATCCATACGTATTCGTTTCCGAAAGGAAAAAATGAGCTCAAAATACCGAAAGGAGAGGCGTTGATATTAGGATTTATATCCGACGATGAGCTTCAACATGCCTACAACGCCGATGTGGATAACCAAGGCGATGATATGGACGATCTGTTTGGGTATTATGAAGAAACTAAACTGTAACAGAATAACGATGAAAATAAAGATAAATAAACTTGCAGGTATGCTGCTGTTCCTCTTACCAGGAGCCTTAACGGCACAGGAGGATTTAAACACCAAGCTGGATACCTATGTCCATAAATTTAACAGACAGGATAATGAAGCAGTTATCAACAAGATTGATAACAAAAGTTCAGCAGCTTGGATGAAAGATAATATTCCGTTGTTTGCCTGTCCGGATAGCGCGATAGAGGAGATCTATTATTTCCGGTGGTGGTCTTACCGAAAACACATCAAGGAGACACCGGAGGGCACGATTGTGACGGAATTTATCGAGCCTGTAAAGCACGCCGCGCGATATAATGCAATCAGTTGTGCATTAGGACATCATATCTATGAAGGGAGGTGGTTGCGGAATAATGATTTTTTGAAAGAGTATGTGGATTTTTGGTTATATCACGCGGATAAAGGAGAAAGTAGGCCGCGATTCCACCAATTCAGCTCATGGTTGGCCGATGCATTGTTAGCCTATTACATGGTCGATAACGATCGGGAATACCTAACAAGTCGTTTAAACGATTTAGATAAAGATTATCTAAAGTGGGAAGAAGAACGGCAGTTGGACAACGGCTTGTTTTGGCAGCATGATGTTAAGGACGGTATGGAAGAGTCTGTATCTGGTGGACGCAGAGAGGAAAATATGCGTCCTACGATTAACAGTTATATGTTCGCCAATGCACGAGCGCTATCGACGATAGCAGAGATGGTCGGCAATGATAGCCTGAAGCGTAATTATGATACGAAAGCGGCACAATTAAAGACGTTGCTGTTGGATTCCCTTTGGGATGAAAAAGACAGCTTCTTTAAAACACGGGTCGAAAAAAATAAGGGCTTGCATCCTGCACGGGAAGCTATCGGGTTTATCCCGTGGGGCTTCCACATTGTTCCCGACCAACGTTCGTATGCCGAAGCGTGGTCACAAGTTGTTGATGCCGCAGGTTTTAAAGCACCGTGGGGATTGACGACAGCAGAACGCAGAGAACCAACGTTCCGTACGCGGGGTTCTGGTCACGGATGTGAATGGGACGGCGCTATCTGGCCTTTCGCCAGTACACAGACACTTCGTGGAATGGCAAACTTTTTGGCAGATTATAAACGCGGAAAACAGATCACCAAAGCTGATTTTTATGAGGCCGTGCAACAATATGCCGCATCCCATGTCATGGACGGCAAACCGTACATCGGTGAATACCAAGATGAACGCACCGGCTATTGGCTGAAAGGTGACCATCCTCGCAGTAAGTTTTACAATCACTCTACCTTTGCCGATATCGTGATCCAAGACCTTATCGGGTTTAAGCCGCAACTCCGTAACGGATTTGAGCTTAAGCCGCTTATTCCGCAGGGGCAATGGGCTTATTTTACCTTGCAGGGTGTTTCGTATAAAGATAAAATAGTCGATATCTATTGGGATGAAAGTGGTGAACAATATGGAAAAGGAAAGGGACTAACCGTCTATGTGGATGGTCAGCGTGTTGCTAAATCGAAAAAATTAAAACCGTTAAAAGTTAACTTACGATAATGAAGAAAGGAATTATTGCATTATGGTTGATGATTGCCACGATGGGAATCTCCGTACAAGCACAACAGTTTTACAACGTATTGGATTACGGCGGAAGCAACGATAGCACCGGGTTGAATACCGCCGCCATTGCCAAAGCTATTGATGCTGCAGCAAGTAAAGGTGGTGGAACGGTCTATTTTCCGGCAGGGAAGTATATTACCGGACCAATACACTTTAAAAGTAATATCACCCTTTTTATCGATGCCGGAGCAGAGCTGCATTTCAGTGATGATTTCGATCATTATCTACCGATGGTAGAATCCCGGTGGGAAGGTACGGAAGTAACAAACTTTTCACCTTTGATCTATGCCGTCGATGTGGAAAATATTGCGATTGTGGGTCGTGGCCTGATTGATGGGCATGGAAAAAAATGGTGGGGTTATTCTGAAGTGACCATCCGAAACCAAAAAGAAGGAGAAGAGACAAAATGGCAAAAGGAATTTAAGCGATTGAACAAAGACGTCTTAGCACCCGACTTGCCAGGATGGGTGGAACGAGGATTTTTACGTCCACCGTTTATCCAGTTTATTCGTTGTAACAACGTACAGATTAAGGATATCAAAATACAGAATTCGCCTTTCTGGACGGTCAATCCACAGTACTGCGATAACGTAACGGTGGATGGCGTTACGATTGATAATCCGCCGTCACCTAATACCGACGGTATTAACCCCGAATCCTGTAGCAATGTCCATATTGCCAATTGCCATATCTCGGTAGGGGACGATTGCATTACCATTAAATCCGGGAAAGACCGTTCCGGCCGTAAAGTAAATATTCCGGCGGAGAATTATACGATAACCAATTGTACGATGTTACGTGGACATGGCGGTGTCGTGATTGGAAGTGAAATGTCCGGTGGCGTGAAGAATATTGTGATTTCCAATTGCGTGTTCGACGGTACGGACCGCGGGATTCGTCTCAAAACGGCACGTGGCCGTGGTGGCGTTGTCGAAAACATCCGTGTGAGCAATATCGTCATGCGGAATATCCGTGATCAAGCTATCGTATTGAATATGCAATATGCAAAAACGGAAGAAGAACCTGTTAGCGAGCGTACACCGCTGTTTAAAAATGTCTATATCAGCGATATGGCCGGAACAACCAATCGGGTTGGCCAGATACTAGGTTTGGAAGAGATGCCTGTTGAAAATGTGAGTTTCAACAATATCAACATGCAATCGAAGGCTGGTTTTTTAGTTGAAAACGCTAAAAACATCTCCTTTAACAATGTACACGTGGATGTCGCTGACGAACCTTTCATCAAGGCAACAAATGTACAAGAGCTTCATATCACGGGAATCCAAAATCGTTCACCGAAGGCAGATCGCCCGATGTTGGTCTTTGAAGAAGTAACGGATGCGAATATACAGCAGAATTTCCCAAGTGCCGGGACGAATACATTCCTCGAGCTTATCGGAGATGAAAATAAGGCGATCTTTATTCACAGCAATAATTTTAAAAATGTGCAGCAAACGGTTACAGGGGCAACGTCGTCCGTAGTCTTAACCAACAATATTGATGCGCAAAAGAAATAACACGATGCGTTTAACGTTTTTCTTTCTCACCTTATCTATCCTCAGTAGTGCCTATTTGCAAGCGCAGCAGAAACTCCGGTATAATGCACCGGCTAGTGAATGGGTGGAAGCACTACCCATCGGAAATGGACGCATGGGAGCGATGATATTTGGTGGCGATAGCGTAGAAGAGATACAATTTAACGAAGAAACACTTTGGACGGGTGAGCCGAGGAATTATAATAAAGCAGGTGCGTACCAATATCTAGATACCATTCGATTGCTTTTAGAAGAAGGTAAGCAGCGTGAAGCAGAAGAACTTGCTATGCGCGAGTTTATGGGGTTGAAAAGCGAAACAGAAGATAATACGCTTTGGCTCGAACGTGTTGGTGCAGAGCGAAAAAAAACAGACGGCGCCTACACTTACGAATTTGATGATGTGGGATGGCCAACGATTCCCGTGCCATCCTACGAGGGTTGGGAAGAAATGGGTCTGGAAGGAGTTGATGGCGCCATCTGGTTCAGAACAACATTTACCTTAACCGCTGCTGATTTAACGAGTGATTGGGAACTCGACTTAAATAGGGTTCGGCAAGACGACTATACGTATGTCAATGGACATTTGGTGGGACACGAAAAAGGCGACCAAGAAAAGCGTTTGTACAACATCCCAAAAGAAAATCTCCGGGAAGGGAAGAATGTGGTTGCTGTTCAAGTGATTAACCTCGCTGGAAAAGGCGGGATTTCGGGATATAAGGATACCCGTAACCCGATCGGGCTTAAAAATGCAAACGGTAAGTTTATTTCCCTGGTCGGGCAATGGAAGTACTGGATACAAGATGCGGATGTACCCAAAGTCGGTGTTTTTCAAGCTTCCTACCAACCTTTTGGCAGTTTGAAGTTTCAATTTCCCGACGGGGATACAGAGCAGTATGAGCGCAGTTTGGATTTGGAGCGGGGCGTAGCGGAAGTAGCCTATACGCAAGCCGATGTACAATATAAACGGACATATTTTGCCAATTATCCGGATAATGTCATTGCTATTCGTTTGGCGGCAGATAAACCGGGACAGATTTCCTTCGCTTTATCGATGGAAACGAAACATCAAAAACATCGGGTATGGAAATTGGATGACCATACGCTAGCCATGACCGTTCAGGTGAAAGGCGGAGCGCTGGAAGGAACCTCGTTTCTAACCGTTAAATTGGATGGGGGAACGGTTACCGAACAAGATCGGCAATTGCATGTACAGGGGGCTAATACGGCCGACGTGTACTTGACAGGAGCCACGAACTATGGAGATTACAAGCAACTTACAGCTGATTATGGACGCAAGGCGCAAAGGCACCATAAAAGAATACGCAAGAAATCATTTTCGAAACTACAACGTACCCATGAACGGGATTATCGAAGTCTATTTGAAAGATTTAGTATAAACCTCGGAGGAGAAGAGCAACGTGCAATACCGACGGACGAACGGTTAAGGCGATTTGTATCTGCGGAAGATCCCGATCTGATTGCATTATATATACAGTTTGGGCGTTATCTACAAATTGCGAGCGCGCGTGAAGGAACACACCCCGCGAATCTACAAGGGATATGGAATCCTTGGTTAGAACCGTCCTGGGGGAGTAAGTATACAACAAACATCAACTTGGAGATGAACTATTGGGCGACCGAGATGCTTAATCTCCGTGAATTGCATGGTTCGCTGTTCCAAATGATTCGGGAACTGAGCGAAGCAGGTAAGGAAACTGCGCGCGAATATTATGGTGCGCGTGGTTGGGTACTTCACCATAATACCGATGTTTGGCGTGGAACAGCGCCGATCAATAATTCCAATCATGGTATATGGCCGACCGGCGGCGCATGGCTGGTCACTCATCTTTGGGAGTATTACTTGTTTAATCAAGACAAGAAGGTTATTGCCGAATACTATGATATTATAAAAGGGGCTACGTTGTTCTTCAAGGACTTCCTGGTAAAAGACGAAAAAACCGGCTGGTTGGTTAGCACGCCTTCTAACTCCCCCGAAAATGGTGGATTGGTGAAAGGACCAACTATGGATCACCAGATTATACGGGCACTATTTCATGTGTTCACGGAGTCTTCTAAACTGGTTGGAAAAGATGCATCTTTACGTGACTCCATACAAGCGATGTTACCGCAGATTGCACCGAACCAGATCGGGCAATATGGGCAGTTGCAGGAATGGTTGGAAGACGTCGATGATCCAGATAATAAACATCGGCACGTGTCGCATCTATGGGGATTACATCCCGGTAATGAAATTAATATGGACGACACCCCGAAAATGGTGGAGGCTGCAAAGAAATCCTTGATTATGCGTGGTGACGATGGTACGGGCTGGAGCTTAGCTTGGAAGATCAACTTTTGGGCGAGGCTGAAAGATGCACAACATACCTATACCATGATCAAGATGTTACTGCGTCCTGCGGATAAAGCGGGAGGTTCCTATCCGAACCTGTTCGACGCCCATCCACCTTTCCAGATTGACGGTAACTTTGGTGGTGCGGCGGGTATAGGTGAGATGTTGGTACAGAGCCATACGTCATTTGTCGATATCTTGCCGGCGCTGCCCAGGGAACTTTCCAGAGGAACCGTGCGCGGTATCAAAGCGCGTGGAAATTTTGAAATTGACCTGACTTGGGAAAATCATCAGTTAACAGCAATCGCTGTACGTTCGAATGCAGGCAAACCTCTCAAACTTCGGTACAACGGGAAAGTTGTAGAAATGCCTACGAAAAAGAAAAAAACGTATACATTCGATACAGCACTTAACCTTTTAAAATAATGCATAAAATCATTGCCGGTATAGCCGTACTCTTTGTTTTTATTACTTCCGTTTTTGCACAGTCGCCCCGACAAACGATATCCCTCGATGAAGGATGGCAAACGATTATGGATGAACAGGATTCGTCCCGTTATCAAGGTTTTGAACAAGCAGCATTTGTAGAAACAGGAGATTGGAAAACGATAGACGTTCCACATAACTGGGATAGTTACGGCGGATATCGGCGATTGCTTCGCGGAAACTTATTTGGCCATGCGTGGTATCGCAAAGAATTTATGGTGAAGCAGAAGCCTCAAAACAAGCGTTTTTATCTTTTTTTTGAAGGCGTAGGTTCCTATGCTACCGTATGGTTGAACGGAAAGAAGGTGGGATACCATGCAGGAGGACGGACGACATTCACACTGGATGTAAGCGAAGCAATTTATACGGATGGTCGAACCAATTTGTTGGCAGTGCGTGCCGACCATCCGGCAGAAATCCGGGATTTACCCTGGGTAGATGGCGGAGGTTCTGCGGAGCGTGGGTTTTCAGAAGGATCACAGCCCATGGGAATCTTCAGGCCCGTTAGTCTTGTCATAAAGAACGAAGTCAATATTGCACCTTTTGGTGTGCATTATTGGAACGATGAAACAGCAGATGAAAAGAGTGCAGCTATCCAACAAACGATCGAGGTTCAGAACACATCCGCTAAAACTCGCCGATTAACCGTCGTGACGAACATGCGCGATGCAGAAGGAAAAAAAGTATACAGTAGTAAAGATGTGCAACAAATCAATGCACATGCTACGCACGAATTTAAATTGTCACCTCTCCATGTCGACAAACCAACGCTATGGGATACTGAAAATCCCTATTTATATACGATGGAGACCATTGTACAGGAGGGAAGAAAGGTGCTGGATAGATTAGAAACGCCTTATGGCATACGCTCCATACGCTGGCCAAAAGGACTGAAACCTGTAGGTACAAATCAACTGCTTGTCAATGGGAAACCCATTTTCATACACGGTATTGCCGAATATGAACACAAGCTGGGCGGTTCGCACGCCTTTACCGCAGAAGAAATCGCTGCGCGTGTGCGCGATATGAAAGCTTTAGGTTTCAATTCTTTCCGCGATGCGCACCAGCCGCATAATTTGCGTTATCAGCAGTTTTGGGATCAAAATGGTATATTGTTGTGGACACAGATGGCGGCCCATATCTGGTTTGACAACGAAGACTTTCGGACGAACTTTAAAAATCTCCTACGCGATTGGGTAAAAGAACGTAGGAACAGTCCGTCTGTTTTTCTATGGGGGTTGGAAAACGAAAGTACCTTACCAGAAGATTTTGCTCGGGAATGCACAGAACTCATCCGGTCGCTAGATCCGACGGCTTCCATCCAACGATTAGTGACGACCTGTAACGGAGGAAGCGGTACGGATTGGGATGTGCCGCAAAACTGGACAGGAACATACGGAGGAGACCACAACACCTATGGTGAAGACTTAAAGCGCCAAATGCTAGTAGGCGAGTATGGCGCATGGAGGACGTTGGAATTGCATGCAGAACCGCCTTATCTTCCTAACCATCCGGTGTATAGTGAAGCGCGTTTTACTGAGATTCTCGAAACGAAATTGCGATTAGCGGATTCTGTAAAAGGGGAAGCTATCGGGCATTATCAATGGCTATGGAATTCCCACGATAATCCGGGACGTATTCAAGGAGGCGAGGGGCTTCGGGATTTAGATAAAATTGGCCCGGTTAATTATAAGGGGTTGCTAACGCCGTGGGGCGAACCGACAGATGCGTATTATATGTACCGGGCACATTATAGCGATAAAAATGACCCGATGATCCATATCGCTTCCCACACATGGCCTAACCGCTGGTTAATACCGGGCATTAAAGACGCTATCCGTATTTTCTCGAATTGTGATGAAGTGGAGCTTTTCAACGATCTGGAAAATATTTCGCTGGGTGTACAGAAGCATCCGGGATTCGGGAGACCATTTGAATTTAACGGCGTAGATATAAAGTATAATGTGCTATACGCCGAAGGGAGAAATGGTGGCAAAACTGTTGTGCGGGATACCATTGTGCTGTTCAATTTGCCGCAAAGCCCGAATTTTGAAAAGATGCGCGATACCGGGTCGACCTTATTGAAAGGGGAGACAGATGTCCACTATCTGTATCGGGTGAACAGTGGTGGACCTGAATATACGGATATATTTGGTCAACATTGGATGGCAGACCAGCCTTATACAGAAGCGGCAGGTTGGGGTTCCGTTTCCTGGGCGGACAGCTACGACGATATTTCTTCTGTTTTCGCCAGCCAGCGGCGAACGTTTGACCCCATCAAGGGCGTAGCAGACTGGCCGCTATTTCAAACGTTTCGATATGGTTTGGATCAACTGTCTTACCATTTCGATGTACCCAATGGTATATACCGGGTCGAGCTTTATTTTGCCGAACCCTGGGTAGGAGGAGCAGGACTAAAAGATGGTACAGCCATGCGGCTGTTTGATGTCGCAATCAACGACATTGTGCAGGAGCAAAATCTGGATATCTGGAAAGAAGAAGGGCACGATGCCGCGCTGAAGCGTATTTATGAAGTGGAGATCCAAGACAAACAGTTGAAAATACATTTTCCACATGTCGCAGCAGGGCAGGCCATCATTCAGGCGATTGCAATTGCTTCTGTAGATAGAAAACCAGAGGAAACGAAGAAGCGGACACACTATAATATGGAAATAAAATCCGGTATCCCTCCGAAAATAGAACGCTGGATGGATATTGGTCAACGCTATGATTCCGTACAGCAGCTGTCTTTCCAACAGTTACCGGGCTTCTTATATGGCGCGGACTATTTTCAAGTCAGAAAAATGACAGAAGACCTGTCGTTTACTTTCCGTCACCCGACAAATTTCTACCTCCTCGCTAACGCGGAACAGTCCGGATATGAGTTTATGGATGATTCCGTAATGAACAACAAGGGACAGCATCTGCAAGTATACCGTAAGGTGTTGCATAAAGATGAAGAATGGCATTTATCGAAGGACGCACAAGCGGAATTGGTTGTTTTCCAACAACAGAGTGGTTTACAACCCGCATTTGATCTGAAGAAAACGGATACCTATAAAGCAAACGAAGCCACGAATTATCAAAGTATGGCGAAGGTGGACTTCCAAAAACAAGATCGTTTGCAGTATACGGAAAATAATGGCTGGATGGAGTTTGAAATCAAAGTCGGGGTCGCTGATGTGTACGCGCTCACACTGAAATATCATAATGCATCAAAAGAAACGAAACAAGCCACTATTGAACTGATCACGATGGACGATGTTGTACTAAAACCTGCGGAGCAAGTCCGTTTAGAGCCGACGAGAGAAGGCAAATGGAATTATATCGATACCGATACCGGAACAATGATCAATGCTGGAACGTACCGTATCAGGGTCAAATCTATTGATGCTAAGGATATTTATATTGATGCGGTTGATGTTAAGTGATGGTGTATACTTTTTCTTCTTCCGCCTATGCTATGGTTTGCCGACAAACCATCCAGACTTCATCGCCTAGAAAATTGTGCTAGCGGGATATTTAATTTTAGTTTGTTCAAGTTTTGAAATAACAGATTTTAATTTGGCTACATCAAATTTTAAATTATGGTTCGGCATGCTATCAGTAAGGACATTTATAATTTGAGAGACAGCTATTATCTATGGCTTTTATGATGCTATCATTTCTTTTTTGCAGTTTTTCATTTTCTCTTTTGAGGTCATCATATAAGTTATTTAACTGATTGGTTTTATTCTCAGAATCTTCTAAGTTGCTTTTTGTCGTGGTTATATCAGTTATTGTCTGATTAGCGTCTTGTCCCCAGCCTTGTACTATAATACCAAGTACAACTCCTATTGTTAAAATTAGCTTTTTCATAATGTATTAATTTTAGTAGTTTATTGTTATTTTTTTTGCTCATTGTATTTAGATTCCCATTCCTTAGCCAGTTTTTTATCTTTTTTAATACCATAACCACCTTTCGAATAAATTTCATATATTTCTTTCATGGCATTTACATCTCTGTTTTCAACAGCCTTTTCAAGCCAAACCAGTGCTTCCTTATAGTCCATGGGTACACCTTGCCCCTTTGTGTACATAAAACCTATAGAATACATAGCATAACCATTTCCCAAATCGGCAGCTTTCCTGTACCATTCTAATGCTGTTGCAAAATCTTTTACTACGCCTTTTCCTTCATAATAGAAATCACCAATTCTATTCATTGAATAAGTATTTCCTTTATTCGCTGCATATTTAAAATAACCCATCGCTTTCTTGTAATCACCGGCTTTCGAGAGATATATTCCCAGATTTTCTACCGCATCTTTATGACCTTTTAATGCACCTTTTTTAAACCATTCGATTGCTTCTTTTTCATTTTTCTCCACGCCAATGCCTTCAACATAAAGCTCTCCAATATCATTATAAGAATAAGGATTTCCATATGTTGCTGCTTTTTTAAACCAACTCATAGCTTCTGTATAGTTTTGAGTTATGCCTTGACCATATAAATAAGCAACAGCTATATTGCGCGCCGCAAACACACAGCCTTTTTCGACAGCTTTCTTTTTCCATAACAGACCCTCTTCGTATTGTTTACTTTTATCGTAAAGCAACCCCACTAAATTCATTGCCCGCACATTGCCGTTGTTGGCTTCTTTGATTGCCTGAGCCATTGCTTTTGGCAGATCAGTGTCTGTATCGTACAGTTTCTTAGCGCTAACAAAATCAGGAGATTTACTATCTTTTACTAATCGGCTGAAAGAGTTTACTCTGCTTTCTATGGCATAGATTTCTTTAAATTTGTCCATATCAATTTTGCTACCCTGTTTTTTTGCATAGGCCATATAAAGAGGCATTTGCTTTAGCAGTACAATACCGTTCTTATCATCGTCATCTGTATAACTGCACAGTTTATCCGCTACAACTATTTGCTGATAAGCAATTTTGGAAGACCAAGTGCCTAATAATGTCTCAGCTTTATTAAGATGGTTTAAGGCTTGTTCATATTCCTCATTTGCAATATAAGTTTCAGCTTCTTCGAATTCAATTCTTGCTTTCATTTCGTCCTGACAGATACCTCCTAACGCTAACATCATCATGAGAACGGTTAATAATGATTTTATCCCTTTCATAGTTTTATCGTGTTAGAATACTCATTTGACCCATTACCCCAAACTGATCGGGCTGATTTTGATAACCACCAAACGTAATAATGACAGACTTGTTTCCGTTGCTCCATTCATATTTATCCGTGTCGCTGCTTTGTTTGCTTTTTTTAGGAGAAAAGCCGAAGAGACCGGAGAGCTCGTTAACGGTTGGCTCAATAATCTGATCAAGAGCGGACTGACTTAGCGTACCTTTGTAATATCCTTGTTTAAAAGTAGTCTTATAACCTTTTACCAAATTATTTCCGTCTAAATATACAGACTGTAATCCTTCGCTGACCATCATTCCAGTATCCCAAGTATGAAGTTGAACGACCTGAAAACCGAAATATTCATTTGGTTTCTTAACAGCTTTCGTTTTGTGTCTGAAAAAGAAACTATCCTTTTTCAGGAGTTTTAACTCGTCCAAAGGAATACCTATAGGCCAATCCTGATAACTATATTTTTTGAAGTTATCTTCTAAGGCTTTTGTATCATTAATTTTATCAATTACGATATTTTTTTCCGACTCCAACTTGCTGTACAATCGGTAAATCTCCGCTCTTTTTTCTTCTGGAAACATTTTATAATCTGGAAGTTTCTCGAACCGTTTAATAGTTGTCGTCACTTTAGAAAAATACGAAGTATCTCGATCCGCTAGTCTTCTTTCAGTAAGAATCTGCAAATACAAAATTTTGCTATTCTCTTTTCCGAGTATTTGTTTCGCTTTTTCTAATTGAGATAAAACCATCTCATATTCCTTGTTTGCAAATGCTGTTTCTGCGTCTTCGTATTCGATACGAGCCTTCAGGTCGTTTTGTGCAAATACTGCTACGGATAACAGTAGGAGTAATAAGGTTAATAGCTTTGTTTTCATATTCATTTTCTGTTTAATTATTCCAAAAATCATCTTCTTTCTTTTTGGTGGTGGTTGGTTTTGTATTCGTCTTATTATTTGCAGGTGTAGCGGTTGCTTTCGCGGCACTTTCTCCAGTTCCCCAAAAGTCATCATTGTTTATAGTTGCCTTTGCCGGGGTTCCTTTATATTCTATACCTAGAGGGTTTAGCTGTGCTTTTTGCGAAAGGTTGATTAGGCTACTGCGCATCTGCTCGGCCATTTCTTTTTGCGTGTAGTAACCCATCCATACAATGCTTTGTGCGTCTATTTTCTTTTTGATATCCGTGACTAAGGTATTTTTGAATGGCCAGGTGCCATCGCTATATTGCGCTACCGGAAATACATTGCTGATATAAAGATTGGGCGACGTTTCATTCATCCCATTGGCAGGGAAAGAGTAGACAAAGCAATACACCTCGGGCGATTGTATCCGGTGCTTGGACAAGGGCGTGCCACCATCAGCGAATTGCTCGAACAGCTTTGTCCGCAACTCGACGATCGCGTTCCATTTCCTCCGGTTGAGCTCTTTGAGGGCTTCTTCTTTTTGGCGTTCTAAAGATGCCTTACGTTCCCTTACTTCTTTTTCAGCTCTATTGTTGTTGATCACTGAACCCAACAAACCTACAAATTCTCCGGTAGCCTGCCCGGATGCACTCCCGTCATTGAATAACAGATTGACACCCGACTGAATGGACTGGTTGCTGGCTTCATTCCATTCCTGTACATCCTGATTGATAGCATAGTATTTCTGGTTAAATTCAGCTTCCAGTTCTTCAACTGAACGGAAGTTTCCCGAAAGTGTGGAGTTTTCATTCAACCTGTTGCGGGCTTCGGTAGCGGCCTGGGCAGCATAAAAAGTATTGTACAAGTTATTGCTCCAAACATCTATTTTTTGTGCACTTTCTTGACGTAGGCGTTCGTTTTCTGCCATTTGTCGGTTCAGATTGTCGATATAGGCTTGATCTTCGCGTGCTTTTCGCCCGGCGGCTGTTTCGGTACGGCTTTGCGAACCTGCGCTGCGTGTGTTGCTACTTGGGTTATCATTCCAGAAATCATCATCCGTTTTTCTTCTTGCCCCCTTTTGGTCATCTTTGCTCATTTGCCCTCTTTCGGCAACATCTGTCGTTTCGGCATTTTGCTGTTGCTTGGCTTTTCGTGCATCGGCAGAATAGTTTTTGACAATTACACCTGAATATGTTATTCCGACGATCGTACTATGGACATCATCCGTACCCACGTTGATACATTCTTTATCCTGCGTTTCTTTCAGCCAGGTCCCTGTCTTTTTGGATTCTCTCGGTTTTAGGTGCAGGGTACTTCCACCTGTAAGGGCCATGAAACCTCTTTCTACTCTGCCACAGGTATAGGTAATCGCTGTTTCGATTTTTACCTCTACTTCATCAGACAGTGCACTTGACACTAAAAAGTATGTCCTTTGATATTCGGATATACGGTTATATTCTGTAAATATTTCTACCGTTATACCTTCCGGAACCGTCCCCGAAGAACCTCCGGTATAGCGTGGTGCCTGCGCGCCGGTATAGCCGGCGCTAAGAAGCAATACAAAAAGTATATGTAATTTTTTCATAATTTCATAAAAGAAAAATTGTATTCATAATTCGTTAAGTTTATTTGCAAATAAAAATTAAAATCGCAAACAAAAAAATACCCATTATAGGGTATTTTTTTGTTTTTTCTGAGCTGAAGTTTTATGTATTTTTAAAGCACTAATTAAAATGATTGACCGCTATGCAAAAAATGAAGGCATCGCAAAAAATGTGTTGACGAAAAGAGTCCTAAAATTGAAATTGTGCTTATGGAAAGACCCGCACCTATTCACACGGATATCGCTATCTTACGGAACAGAACAGCTACATAGCTACCTTAATGGGTGTCAACGGGTGTACAGATTTTTACCAGGCTGACCTTTCCCGCGAGTTTATCGTGCAGAAGACGAACCTCCTGCTCAGAAACAGAGAGCTGCAGGTTCTCCAATTAATCGTAGAGTGGTTTTCCAACGAAGCCATAGTCCAACGACTGGGTATCTCTAAACATATCGTCAGTACCGTAACAAGATGTTGCGCAAAGTCGGAGCGAATAGCAGTCGGGGATTGATTAAAAGGTGTATGGAACGGGGTTTGCTGTAAATACTGTAAGGATGGATCTAATGCTTGTACGCTCCTTTTGAGGGGAATGTATAAGAAAACTAATTCCTACTCAAATACCTCTTCTTGTACTCCAACGGTGTCAATCCCATGACCTTTTTGAAATGACGGTAGAAGTTAGATACGTTGTTAAACCCACATTCAAAGCAGATAACCTCGGTTGGTAACTTATTTTCAACTAACAGCCGGCAAGCATGGCTGATACGGATTTCCACTAAGAAATCGTAATATGTCTTGCGAGTCATCATTTTGAAGTATCGACAGAAGGACGTGATGCTAAGATTCGCGATATTGGCAACCTCTTCCAGTGTGATATCGTTTTTGTAATGCGTATGAGTATAATTAAAGATATTATTCAAGCGGATATTGTCTGCTTCATTAGACTGATGAAAAGTAGTTTGTGTTTTAACGATGGTTTCACACTCCTCACTTTCAGCGATGGTCTTTAAAATCTGCAACAAAGAGATTATCCTGCCGAGGCCACTCTCTTTGACGCAGTCGTGCATCAATTGCGCGACAACACGTTTCGTTTCCCCTTTAATAAGCAGGCCGCTTTTGGCTTTTTCAAATAATTTGGGTATTAAGTAAGATTCTGGAAGTTGGAGCAATGGCTTCCCTAGACAGTCTGGCAGAAACTGTAATACGATTGCTTCAATATTATATTCGGGATTATTCTGGAAATATTCATCTTTACATCGCCAGGCGTGCGATAGCTTTTCGCCAACCAATATAATTTCGTCCGGCGCAAATTGACTGATATTATCCCCAATAAAGCGGATGCCCTCACCGCGCATGGTATAATGTAATTCCAATTCAGCGTGATAATGCCATACGTTCCCAAAATTGGGCATGATATCATGTCGGGCGGAAAATGAGCTTTCTAACTCGGCAGGAAGTTTTCGATATAAAGGCTTCATATTCTATTGTAACTGATATTATACAATCTTGTTTTATTTTTCGAAGATAGTGTTTTTGTGTTATTTTTTATGATAATATGCTACAATGCGAAGAGATTGTTACATAACACGAGTACAACAATACCGATATAAGCCGAGTGAATTGTGTTTGTATAATATGTATAAAATTCGTGGTAATTTCAACAGAAGTTGTCTTTCTAATTATTTATGGTAATATCTTATAATAAGTGGATAAATACACATATTATTCACCAGTTGATATTATGTTACTTTGATGATGCAATTATAAATAGATTATCTATTATGATCTGTTTTTTTGATGTAATTAGCTGTTATACAGCTTTTTTTTGTTAAGGGTTTTATTAGAGAGTTAGGTTTCTTATATGCTTACCTATAACATATAAGATTTTCAGTATGTAGCTTGTTGACACATATTTTCGTTCAGAAGAGTGTTGATAATGAGAAAGAGGAATTGAGGGAAGTCATCCTATGGTAAATAGAATTGTTAAAATAATCATTTTATAAATATGAAAGCAAAGATGAATTGGTATGTATGCGTACTATTGGTTCTTTTTGGGGGTCAAGTACTCGCCCAATCTGAGCAGGAAGAATACATTCAAGTAATCACCAAGCGTTCAGAGAAAATCATCTCGACGTTGGATATTACAGATTCGACAAAATTTTATCAGGTGCGCGATATGCTAGCCGCGCAATATGCCGCGGTGAATGCCCATCATGAGGAGCGGGAAGAGGCGATTAAGAAACTTAAGGCCGAATACGCGGGACAAGCAGAAGTGTTGGAAGAAAAACGAACGCAATATGAAGCGTTGGAAGATGTGAAGCTTCGAGAAATGCATAGCACATTCGTAGACGCATTGGGTAACCTGATACAGCCTGAGCAAATAGAAAAGATTAAAGATGGCATGACTTACGGCGTGTTACCGTTGACATACAAGGCCTATCAAGATATGATACCGAGTTTGACAGCGGAGCAAAAGGAAAAAATCCTGGTTTACCTTACCGAAGCACGTGAACTGGCCATGGATGCACCGGGCTCCAAAGAGAAACACGGTGTTTTCGGGAAATTTAAAGGTCGAATTAACAATTATTTATCAGCAGAAGGCTATAATCTCCAAGAGGAGCGTACTAGATGGCAAGAACGTATAGCGCAAGAGAAAACGGATAAAAGTCAAGAATTAAATTAACGGGTATTATTTAAGCATATACAGTATAAAAGCTATACAATATTATTTTTTGCTTTAGACCTATTTTATTTTATACGCAATCAAATAAACCATGAAGAGTCAATTTATGTTAAGTAATAAGCTTTTGAGGAAAGGTGTCAAATTGCTCTGTCCTTTGTTTTTTTGTACACCCTTACAGATGGCGATGGCAACGGAATCACCCAGTAATATGGCGACACACGCTCATAATTTTGTAAATGTAACGGGAAGGGTTTTAGATACCAACGGAAGACCTGTCATCGGGGCGACTGTATCTATAAAAGGTACCACCACCAGTACACAGACGGACGAGAAGGGCGTATTCCGTTTGAATCTGCCACAAGGGAATGAGGTGTTGGTCATTAGTTATGTGGGCTATAAAACATTGGACTTTCCAGTGAATAACCAGACTACGCTAGAAATTACATTAGAGCCGACGGATGCGCTTGATGAAGTCGTCGTGGTAGGGTATGGTACACAAAAGAAAGCCCACCTCACCGGAGCCGTCGAGACAGTGGATATGGAGGCTATAGAAGATCTACCAGCTACCAACTTGGGAGCTGCATTGGCAGGTCGTTTAGCGGGTATTGACGTTTCGGGAGGTACCGCTAGGCCTGGGTCGAAGGCACGCTTAGAAGTCCGTACGCCAGTTCCATTTGGAAAAGATGCCGGAACGTTGGAACCATTGTATGTTATTGATGGCATGATACAAGTGGATGAACAAAATACACCGGAATCGACATTATTCAATAATTTAGATCCATCGGAGATTGAAAGTATTTCAATTTTGAAAGATGGGGCAGCAGCGGTTTATGGGGTTCGTGGTGCGAATGGTGTCGTGCTGGTGACGACAAAAAGAGGACAAGAAGGAAAACCCAAGATTTCCTATAACGGTTCCTACGCAATCAATGACGCAACTTATCGTACGAAGATGATGAATGCGTATGAGTTCGGTCAATATTTTAATATTATGAACGGTAAATATGGGTCAAACCCAGATCCACTCCAAGAAAGTTATAAAGATCGGGTGTTTACCGAAGACGAGTTGGAGCATTTTAAAGGATTAGATTATAACTGGCTGGATGATGCTTGGAAAGCTGCTTATAATACCCGCCATGCACTCAATGTCAGTGGTGGAACGGATCGAGCAACTTACTTCGCGGGCGTGACCTATAGCAAGCAGAACGGAAACTTGGGGACGCTTGATTATAATAAATGGAACTTCAGAGCCGGAACGGATGTGAAAGTAGCTTCAAACTTAAAAGTGGGCTTACAAGTATCAGGTAATGAAGACAAGCTGGATAAAACCTTTAACAAAGTGTCGGGTGAAGGTCCCGAAGATGACTACAAAAACCTCTTATTGGCGGCTCCTTATGTACCTGCTTTTATTGATGGTTTACCGGTGAAGTTACCGGGAACTTCCAACGATCTATCTGCTTACCATTTCTATGAAATTGAGCGTTTAGGTAACCTGGCAGAAACCGATTCGCGATTTTTCTCTATCAATATATCAGCAGAATATGAAGCACCATTTTTGGAAGGTTTAAAGGCGCGGGCAACTTATTCCCGGAATATGCGGCATTCCGTTGGTAGTCAGATAGGAACTAAATACCAGTTATACCAATTTACTGGACAGGGACAGCACGGTCATATATACGAAGGAGCGACCAATCCTACACCGTTGACCGTTAGCAATGGAAACCGGTTATACTATTCCAACAGAAGTGGAAATAATACACAGATCAACTTCTTTTTAACCTACGACAAACAGATAGGAAATCATAATATCAGTGGTTTGTTTTCGGTGGAGCGTGGAGAAGCTGAGGGACAGCAAGAAGACGTTTGGAAGTCAGATCCATTAGAAACAAGCGACGGGCAGTTTGGAACAGCCTTCGGGGAAATTGATGGACGTACTTTTGCCAACGAATCTGGTTCATTGGGCTATATCGGACGTGTAAACTATCGCTATGGCGAAAAATATCTCGCTGAGTTTCTGTTTCGTACGGATGCTTCCACCAAGTTTGCTCCTGAAAATTATTGGGGTAAATTCTACTCTTTGTCTGCAGGTTGGGTATTGAGCGAAGAGGATTTTTTCAAGGTGGACGGAATCGACTTTCTGAAACTACGTTATTCAGTCGGACTTATGGGGAATGATCAATTCCCGGCATGGGCATGGAGACAACGTTTTTCGTATGAAGTCGGAAAAGGCCCGGTATTCGGAGGTAATGAAAATGCGAATACGGGAATGAAAATGGGAAAATCGCCGAACCGAAATGCAACCTGGAGCGATGAATTTAAGAATAACCTGGGAATAGAGGCCCGCTTTTTGAATAATCGCTTGTCGACTACTTTGGAAGGGTATTTTAACAAAGGGACCAATATTCTATTGGAGCGTTTAGGTAATATGCCGGTAACTGTCGGGGGATCCATAGCACCGGAAAATTATGGTGCGGTAAATACGTATGGATATGAAATAGCATTAGGCTGGGACGATAATGTAGGTAAAGATTTTCGCTATGGTATCAGCACCCGTTTTTCCTGGGGTGATGCGAAAATTAAAAATATAGATAATTCAGCAGCTTATGAGGCTGCTCCGTGGAACCCCAAAAACGGCACATCAACAGATGTGGGTATGTGGGGATACGATTACCTTGGTATGTTCAAATCGCAAGAAGAGATTGACGCCTACGTGAGTGAATATAATATTACAGAGTTATTTAAAACACCGGCTAGTCAACTAAAGCCTGGAATGCTTTATTATCGTGACGTGAGAGGGCCGCTGCAGGCAGATGGTACGTATGCCGAACCTGACGGCATTATCAACGAAAACGATAGGGTACAGCTCAGTAAGAAAGAGAACAATCTGTATGGTTTTGGTGTCACGTTGAAAGCCGGTTACAAAAGCTTTTCGTTCGAGACGGTCATTGCCGGAAGTTGGGGTGGATGGGCTGAAATAGGATCGGGCGAGCGAAAAAAACTGAACAACGACATTACGCGGGTATTTGATAATCGTCCGATTATCTGGAATGATATTTATGATCCTGAACTTAACCCCACCGGTACCATGCCGAACCCGAATTGGGAAGATATATATAATCAAAGTTCTAATTTTTGGAAGGTAAGCTCGTTCCGGATGCGGATGACAAGCTTTAACCTGAATTATACCTTGCCGACCAAGTTGGTGGAAAGTATGAAAGTGTCTAATGCCCGCGTCTATTTTTCCGCAATGAATCCGATGGGGCTTTATCACGCATATAGTTACAAAGATACTTACGGGACAGGATGGGATGCTTATCCAAATCTAAAGACATTCTCGTTTGGTCTTAATCTTACTTTATAATAGTTGTACGAAAAAAATATCGAGATGAAAAAACATTCATGTATTAAAATATTCTTCGCTTTATTGTTACTCGGTACCGGTTGTAGCGATAAATTCTTAGAGGAGAAACGTGATTTGGGTGGAGTAAACGAAGATGTATTTAAAGATCCGGTATTAGGACAAGCATATATCGATTATGTATACGGCATGTTTTTGCCGGCTAACAATAGTACAGGTTTTATTGTTACCCAAACTGCTTCTGAAAATGGCTCGTATAACAATGTTTTTGCCCAGACTACAGATGAATTAGGAGGAGAGACGGACTTCAATAAGGAGTGGGGTAATATTTCCTATATCAATGATCATGTCAACAAGTATTTTGGTCAACGTATGGGAACTAGTGTAGGTAACAATACGTGGACTAGGATGAGACAGATTAATATGTTTTTGACCGAGGTTGATAAGTATGATATGGAGGAGGACGCCAAGAATAAATTAAAAGGACAGATGTTTTTTTGGCGTGCCTCGCAATATTTTGAATTGGTTAGACTATATGGCGGTGTGCCATTAGTGTTGGAAGCTCAAACCCCTTCCTTGGAAGAAATGGAGAATAATGCTGTACCCCGTAGTTCTACGTCTGCATGTATTGAGCAAATATGTGCTGATCTCGATATGGCCATGGAGTTATTACCCGGCAGGTGGGACGGTGCAGATTGGGGACGCATTACTAGTGGTGCCGCAGCTGCAGTGAAGGGACGTGTATTACTAACTTGGGCAAGTCCGCTATTTAACCCCAATGACGAAGAATCCAGATGGCAGGAAGCGTATGATGCTAACAAAGCAGCAAAGGAATTACTAGAACAAAACGGTTTCGGACTGTATACAACAGGAGGAGTGGAAAATGGGAAAGCTTGGGAAGCGATGTGGTTAGAAGAAGTAGGTAACCCGGAGGCCGTCATTGTTTATGGTTTTAATAATGTAGCAAAAGGGGGGAACTTTACCAAAAACAGTGGTTGGGAGCAGGCTATCCGGCCACGGGAAATCAATGGTGCGGGTTCTGTTTCTCCAACGCGGCAAATCGTGGAATCTTTCCCGATGAAAGACGGTAAACCAATTGGGGATCCAACCTCGGCTTATACCTACGATCCTAATAAGTTCTATAAAAACCGTGATCCTCGATTTTATAAATCGTTTGCGTACAATGGTTCTATTTGGCCTTATAGCGGAGAAGATAATTATAAATTATGGACTTACTCGTGGAAAAAACGCAGTGATGCAGCATATACACCTACAGAAACAAAAGGCGCAAATGCCAGTGGGATTTATGTACGCAAAGCTTCCAATTTGGGAGCGAACAATGCGATCAACAACTTTGAGGAAAGTGGAACCGATTTTATGGAATTCCGTTTTGCTGAGGTGGTCTTAAATTTAGCTGAGTGCGCTATAGGGATAAACCAGCTAAACGAGGGATTGGAAGGTATAAAGGCTATTCGGGAACGTGCAGGTATCGAAAATAACGACGGTTCATTTGGCCTGGCAGGTATTGCAGGCGACAGAAACAAACTTTTTAAAGCTATTTTAGACGAACGAAAAGTAGAGTTTGCTTACGAAGGAAAACGTTTCAACGATCTAAGACGTTGGATGTTGTTTGATAATTCGACAGGTATGAACAGCCGTTTAGGTATCCCGGAACTTAATGGTACACGTCGAACTGGCTACAGAATTACAATTAAAGATGGAGCGAGCGAGTACTTCGGAGAGGAAGACCCATTATTAGGTGGCGAAGCACCCGTTATCAATAGGGATGCTACAGATTATCCAGATGGTGTTGAAACGTATGAGCAATATGTGGACTATCTTTATGATAATTATTTCGTTGTTCACGAACGGGATGATATGGACCGTACGGACTTATCGCCGAATTGGACATTTAAATGGTATCCGCAATATTATTATTTCGGCCTACACGAAAATATCATGAGCGTGTCCCCATACCTCGAACAAACCAAAGGTTGGGACGGGTTAAACGGTGCCGGAACATTCGATCCGTTGCAATAATAAAAAACAATAAAACAAAACGGGCAGCTTATAAAGTTGCCCGTTTTGTTTTTGATAATATCTTACAATCTCTCGTGAAGATAATATAAACAAACGGTGTAATATATCCCTAGCTTTGATGTAGCTGATATCAATTTTGGGTTATATGCCTGGATATTATCATTAAACTTATGTATATGTACAAAATACTATCATCATTACTTGTGGCTATTTTTACGGTAGCCGCTATACAAACTGCAAAAGCACAGTACCCTAAGATTCCGGCTGACGTGAGACAAGCTTCGGAGGAGTTGATGGATAAAGCCAGACGACAGTCTGATATCGCTTGGGGAAAAGCTCTTCCCATTATTGAAGAATATGCAAAACAAGGAAAACCATATATTCCTTGGGCAGCGCGTCCTACGGATCTACCGCAAGCAGAAATTGCAGCATTCCCTGGTGCTGAAGGCGGAGGAAAGTACGCTTTTGGAGGCCGCGGAGGTAAAGTATATGTCGTAACCAGTCTAGAAGATAATGGGCCGGGGACGTTGAGAGAAGCTTGTGAGCAGGGAGGCCCGCGTATCATTGTCTTCAATGTTGCTGGTATCATTAGGATAAAAACGCCTTTAATCATTCGGGCTCCTTATATCACGATTGCCGGTCAATCAGCTCCTGGCGACGGTGTTGTTGTGGCAGGAGAGTCTGTTTGGATCGATACCCACGATGTCGTTATCCGGCACATGCGTTTTCGTAGAGGGGAAACTTATGTAGGGCGGAGAGACGATGCTATTGGAGGTAATCCTGTAGGAAATATTATGATTGATCATGTATCAGCCAGTTGGGGATTAGACGAAAACATGTCGATGTATCGGCACATGTACAACGATAGTACAGGCGGGCAGGAAAAGAAATTAGGTACTGTAAATATTACGATTCAAAACTCTATTTTCTCGGAAGCTTTAGATACTTGGAACCATGCATTTGGAAGCACATTAGGTGGCGAAAATTGTACGTTTATGCGTAACCTCTGGGCAAATAATGCCGCACGGAACCCTTCTATCGGATGGAATGGCATATTTAATTTTGCGAATAATGTGATCTATAACTGGGTACACCGTGCTATCGATGGTGGCGATTATACCGCGCAATATAACATCATCAACAATTATTTCAAACCCGGACCAGCCACACCAGAAGATGCACCAATACGTTACCGCTTATTAAAACCCGAAACCGGGCGTAGTAAGCTAGATTATAAAGTATTTGGACGGGCTTATGTGCATGGTAATATCGTGGCAGATAACCCGAAAGTAACAGCAGACAACTGGGCAGGAGGCGTACAATTTTACGAAGGAGATGGGAGCTTAGCTACGGGAGAAAGCTATACAAATTATATGCTGAAATCCAAAGTAAACAAACCCCTGCCGACGGCAGAAATGCATATTATGCCGGCTGAGAAAGCTTATGAACATGTGTTGACGAATGCAGGAGCGACTTTGCCTAGACGTGACCCCGTAGATCAGCGTATTATAAAAGAAGTGCGCGACGGAAAACCGACTCCGTTGAAAAATGTGACCTTGCCTGAGAAAGATTTTGAACATAGGAGATTACCGAAAGATTCTTACAAAGTAGGTATCATCACCGATATTTCTCAAGTAGGTGGTTATCCGGAATATAAAGGGAAACCTTATAAGGATTCGGATAATGATGGTATTCCGGACGACGTAGAAGTGAAGATGGGATTGGATCCGAAAAATCCGAATGATGCAGCAGAAATCACCGAGTCAGGATATGCTAATATCGAGATTTATTTAAATGAATTAGCTTCAAAAGGATAAAGGATGAATATCAAATCGTGTATACCTGGGTTGTTATTGTTTCTCCCGTTTCTGTCGTTCGCGCAATATCCGGTCATTCCTGATTCATTGCAGAACATGGCGGATGCACGCGAGAAAGCAGAAGAACAAAGGCTCGAGAAAGCTTGGGAAGCGGCAAAGGCTGTCATGGAACAAGAAGGTAAACCCTATATTCCCTGGGCAGCTAAACCAGAAGACTTGCCTCAGGCAGATATACTCGCTTTCCCGGGTGCTGAGGGTGGAGGAGCATACACACCAGGTGGCAGAGGTGGTCGCATATTCGTCGTGACCAGTTTGGCGGACAGCGGGCCGGGTACATTGCGCGAAGCTTGTGAAGCAGGCGGTGCACGGATTGTCGTGTTTAATGTCGCGGGTATTATCAAGTTAGAGAAGCCCATTACTATCCAGGCACCCTATATCACGATCGCCGGACAAACAGCGCCGGGCGATGGCGTTTGTGTAGCAGGTGAATCCTTTTTGATTGATACGCACGATGTCATCATACGGTTTATGCGTTTCCGCAGAGGAGCAACAGAGGTGACCAGACGGGATGACGCTTTGGGCGGAAATGGTGTCGGAAATATTATCCTCGATCACGTTTCGGCCAGTTGGGGATTAGACGAAAATATGTCGATGTATCGGCATGTGTATGATAGGGGTGGGAAAGATTTAAAATTACCTACAGTAAATATTACCATTCAAAACTCTATATTTTCGGAAGCATTGGATACGTACAATCATGCCTTCGGAAGTACAATAGGTGGTTTGAACAGTACGTTTATGCGTAATTTATGGGCATCTAATATCAGTCGTAATCCTTCCATCGGTATGTATGGCGACTTTGGGTTTGTCAATAATGTAGTCTGGAATTGGTGGAACCGAAGTGCGGATGGGGGAGACCATCGTTCTGAATTTAATTTTATCAATAATTATTATAAGCCGGGACCTATTACGCCTAAAGATGAGGCTATATCTTATCGTATTTTGAAACCGGAATCCGGTAGAGACAAGGAAAATGCGAACACATTTGGTAAAGCCTATGTCCACGGAAATGTGGTGGAAGGGAACGATAAAGTAACGAAAGATAATTGGGATGGCGGTGTGCAGCCGGCAGTCGATGGTGATCCTACTCCTTACTTAGCGAAAATCAAGGTGGACAAGCCGCTTCCGTTATCGCATTTTGGAAAGATATTATCCGCACATGAGACGTACGATTATGTCTTGAAAAACGTGGGCGCTACGCTTCCAAAGCGTGATGCGGTGGATGAACGTATCGTAAAGCAGGTGAAAACGGGCAAAGTGTTCTACATAGAACCCAAAGAACCCATACAGCAATCGCCCTATGTAAAACGACGGTTGCCGATGGATTCTTATAAACAGGGTATTATTACGGATGTCAATCAAGTTGGTGGTTATCCCGAATATATAGGAACACCTTATAAAGACGCTGACAGCGATGGCATTCCGGACGATGTGGAAGTAAAGATGGGGTTAGATCCTAATAACGCTGCTGATGCTGCAAAGATAAGTGAAAATGGATATGCACATATAGAAAATTACTTGAACAGTGTAGTTCCAGAAAAGACTGTTAAGCCTTTATAACCCCTTTAAAGGCACTCTTTTATTAGTTTAGTTAGTTTGGTAGGCTGTTGCGATTACGCAGCAGCCTTTTTCAATGAGTGCCTGTTACAGTTTTACGAATTCGACGCGTCTATTTTGGGCTCTCCCTACTTCCGAGACGTTGGCAGAAACGGGAGCCGATTCACCTTTTCCTAATGTCTCTAATTGATCTGCAGAGATGCCATACAAGGTCACTAGTATCTCTTTGACAGCAGCCGCCCTTTGTTCGCTTAACGTCAGATTTTTCTTATCATCGCCGACATTATCCGTATGTCCCACGATCTGCAGGCGTAGTGTCTGATCCTGTAGCAGCAGATCGGCAACGGATTTTATAACACCAAACGACTCCGGTTTTATGCGTGAAGCTCCTGTATCGAATAGTATCCCGGTCGTTGTAAATGAACCGTTTTGAAGAAGCCGTTGGCTAGGTGGCACCAAACCTTTAGCTATTTTGATATTATTAATATAAATGCCGATCTGTTCATCCTTGTAAGGACTGCTCGCTAATTTGAAAAACAATTGGTTAAATACTCCATTTTTCGCTATTCCTTTTGGGACATCATACAGCTTCTCTCCATCAATCCATATACGCAAACGTTCTTTTTGAACTTGCATAGCCACGTGGGCTATTCGTCCATACCATTCTTTTACCTTATTGTCCGTTTTTGCTGCGCTATTGAAATATCGAGTATACTTTTCATAGGAGTCCAAGCTGTACGTTCCAGAATTAGATTGTGGAGAAATGGCCATATAGAAAGATTTATCGCCGTTTTGATCGTTCAATAGTTTGTTTGCTGTAGGAAGCTGCTCACCTGACGCTAATAAACCAAACTGGAACTCGGGGACGACCCATCCTTGAAAATCGATATCCAATACCATATCAAATTCTACGCTAAAATCTTGGCTAAAACTATGTTCATTACTAGTTAAAACGACGCTTCGTTGTGCCATGCGTAGCCATTTTCCCTCGATGTTATTTAAATTTACAATAACGGAACTACCGTTGCTATTCCATCCTAAAGGCAATTCTCCAATGGGTTCTTCTGAAAAGTTCGTTGCATATATTATAGAATCGCCGGGGACGAAGTCGTATTTACTGAAATACTGGAGGGTGTTGATATTTTGAGGTTCAGTGACATTGTCCATCGACTTGTTCTGTTGTTGTGTTGCCGTTGTCTCCTGTCCGTTGGAAGAAACCGATTCTATAGCTTTGTCGATTCCTTTCGATACGGCTTTGTCTGTTTCGTTGAGTATTTTATTCACCGCCGTGTTCTCTGCTTTGCTTTTTACTTTTTTCAGAATTCCTTGGGCATAGAGTGGACTAACGACACATATCATGTGTATCGCAACAACTAGAAGAATTCTCGTCCATACCAGTGTGTTTTTCATCTGGGGTATATTATTTAAGTTTAAAAGTTATCCCAACGTTCAATATTCCCGCACCATAACCTATCTCTGCGAAGGCACCGACTTTTTCGGTAAACCAGTATCTAGAACCAATATGCCCTCCCCATAAGAAACCTCCGGCAGAAGCAGAAATAGGAGCATCATCTGTCCCATTCCATTTAACGGAAGCGATGTTATAACCGAGCATGATTCCGCCATATGGATCGAACTTCGTTGAATTTACTTTCAGGTGGTATGACCCTTTGGCAGCGGCCAATATATGGGTGTATTTCCAATTACCGTAACCGCCAAAAGATTCTTTTTTAGTTGAAAATGCTGCGTAAGCACCTACGCTGATTCGATCAGAAATAGCCTGTTCATAACTTAACCCTATAGGAATACCAAAGCCACCCCCGATTCCTACACCTAGATTAAGCATCTTGTCACCTTTTTGGAAAGACTGTGCGGGAGAGGTTGTCGCATACAAAATGTACATTAATGTAATAAATGCAATGTTTTTAATCTTCGTCATGATTTGTTTTAAGTTTTGTTAAGCAAAATTAGACGAAGAGAAAGATCAAATTTTACGTGGTACTACGGAATACCAAAAAATCCGTATAGCTGTAGTGTCTCTATTCTAGTGTATTAGGTGGATAGGATGCCGTTCCGTAGCATTACTGATTCTGTTTAATACCGGGTTAGTACGATAGAGGGGACATCTTTTGATCGGTAATTTTGCTGACATGAAAAGGTATATTTTAAGTATAATTCTATTGAACTTCGCCTGCTCGCACAATACGGATATAGATAGATCCGGCAGGGTAAGTGGGAGAGTGCAAGACCAGCGTGGCTCACCACTGGTGGACGTAACCATTCTGGTGGATAATAGCATTTTTTTTAATAGCTATCTATCAACAAAAACGGATAGGCAAGGACAGTATACCCTGGCCGTGCCAACCGGCTCTTGGTATGCTTTCGCCCAGCTGAGCAAAATTTATCATGATCGTCAATATAAGCTATATCTACATCCCGATAATTTTGCTGGTTTCGGTGGAGAAGGAGCCGTGCGTAACTTTACTTGGAAGCTGGCGGGGGAAAGGCTCGAGCCTCTTCCCGG
The DNA here is from genome assembly GCF_014692525.1 of Sphingobacterium chuzhouense. GTDB lineage: Bacteria > Bacteroidota > Bacteroidia > Sphingobacteriales > Sphingobacteriaceae > Sphingobacterium > Sphingobacterium chuzhouense. Next base: position 837,967 of record NZ_JACNYL010000001.1, on the reverse strand, counting down.
TTACTACGGCGGGTTAATTACTGTAGTTAATTTTCCCGGAGTATATCTGGAAAGTGAAGAAATTGTGTTTCGGTTTGTGCCGGAGGGGGAGTTGATAGACGGCTCGCCGGGGGAGATGCTGATACGGAAAGCGCTGGATGGGCATCAAATTCAAGATATACCTATCGGACGATATACACTAACAGCACATTACGGAGGCAAGCAGTTAAAACTGAGACCTTGGAACAGCAATGAAGCATTTCAGGAGTCGTTGACTTTCGATTTCGAACCTCAGATTGCCGGACAATGTGATAACTGTTTTATGGTAGAATATAATCAATAGCTATGTATAACTGGATGAATAGCCTTCTATTTTTCTCTTCTTTATTTATTTTGCTGTCCTGTAAGGGCGATACAGAAGAGACAGAACCTTTTCCCGGAACCGACGACGACTATAAAATCGTGATCGAAACATCAAGAGAACAGTCTGGAATAGGAGAAAGCGACGCCTATCCTTTAGGGCAACCCTTGAAGTTGCCGGAAGGCATACGTCTCGTGCAACGGAGATATCACAAGTTTGACCCTGATATCAGCAAGCTATATGCGCATACCAACTTTTTCTATGTTGATGTTAACTTAGTAAACGACCGTATGCCCGGCACACCACCGGTGATTGTTGAGTTTCCTGCCGGTTTAGTAGTCGTTAGTATGGATCACGATAAGCAAAACGGAATAAGCATAGAAAAGTTCCTCGTCCCGGTACCGCCTACCGAGCGGATCGGTAGTGGAAGAGATACCACTACCATTTATATCGGTATGGCATGCTTGAACGAAAAACGCTCCATGCCTTGGTACGATAATGAAGCAGAGGAACAACGTTATCCTATTTCACGCAATAACTTTCAGGATTTTCTGGTAACCAATGATAAAAACCTGTTACAGTTTATCGATATCGTCAAAGAGCATCCGAAATTGAGGGTAACCCGGCACTGGGACCCCGTGGAAGCCCATGAACCGGATTATGTTACGCCGGAATGGATGAGAATCCATAGTAGAATTCAAGGATTGATATGGCAGATTACCGATGGCCATGGTATCCGGCAAGGTGAAATTGCAGCATTGAAACAGGAACTGATAGCGTATAAGTGATGTGCGATAATCTAATACATCAAATCTTTGATGACCGGAAGATAGTTTCGACTGACGTTCAGCTCGACATTGTTGGGTAGCGTGATGAACGTTTTGTGAATGTCCTTGTATAGTTCCTTTAGATGATCTAGATTCACGACGTATGATCGATGGATGCGTAAAAATTGTTGGGGGTCAAGTCTTTGCATAAATTGGCCTATTCCCTGCGTACTTAAAAAAGATTCGTTGTGCAGGGTATAGATCCAGGTATAATCTTTGTCCGCTTTTAAATGCGTGATTTCGGAAACAGGAAGACAGGTCAGACGATTTCCCTTTTCTACTAGAATACGTCGTGGATATAAGGTTGATTTTTTATCAGATGGATTCCCCACCACGTTATTCTTACACCACAGTTTTTGTAAGGATGCCTGAAGACGTTTGGTGGTAAAAGGCTTCGGTAGATAGTCCACCGCATCGTATTCGAAAGCTTTAGCTGCATCGGTGGTACACTCGGAAGTCAAGACTACGGCGGGCGAATGTTCTGTTCTGTCCAATACCTCAAATCCGTTGATGCCGGGCAGTCTTACGTTAAGGAATACGACATCTGGCTGTAGCGCGTCGATGTACCGTAAAGCTTCCGGACCATTGCCGGCCTCCCAGAAAATAGCGGGATAATGGCTATGTTTCACGTCCGCAATGAGTTGTTTACGAAAGAAACAATCCCGGTCTACAATAAGTAAAGTTTGTTTTCTCATTTCCATCGTTATCAAATTTCTCCAAAAATAGATAGGAGCATAGTGAATTTGAACTGACAAATGTCAGAAAATGAAGTTGCTGTAATTTTTGTTATCTTCGTGTTCATACAATTTGGCAGAGAATCAATATGCTTTTGAGACACCATTTTGAACACGTATGCGCTTTTGCGGAGGCGTATGACATTCACTTCATTCCAGATGAGTTTGATATTATACGAACATATACCAAGCGTGAAGTTTTACCTGCATATACCGTACTGATGGAACAAGGGAAGAAGGTGGATAAATTGTATTTTCTCAATCGGGGGATTGCAAGATTATACCGCGTTCATAACGATGTGGATCATACCTTGGGTATTGTTTCCGGGAATTATTTCTTATCTACGCCATTATATCTGCAAAGTGGTGAGATTTCTACCTGTTCCTTAGAATCATTGAGTGAGATCGATGTATTGATCTGGGAAAAGGAAAGTGCGCTCCACTTAAAAAAACATATTCCAAAGATGGAAGCCATGGATCTGGCTGTAATGGATACGCTGCTTAGATGGTTGCAGGACATCCAGATCAATTCTATCTGTATGACGGCCGAAGAACGCTATATCCATTTGATGGAAACCCAACCCCTTGTTATTCAGCAAGTGCCGTTAAAGTATATTGCGTCTTTTTTGGCAATACATCAGGACAGTTTAAGCCGGATTCGTAAACACCTGGTACATCGGAGTTAAACAAGGCCACGGAGGTAAGCCTCTTTAACAAGTCCTGCCGTCGTTTTTATATTAAGCTTTTGATTGAGACTGTGCCGATGTGACTCTACCGTACGGACACTAAGGAAAAGTTTGTCGGCAATTTCTTGATTGGAATACTCATTCGCTATCAAAGCGAGAATCTCGAGTTCCCTGTTTGTTAACTTAACGTAGGCCGTTGCTTTTCTTCCATGAATAGATTGTTGGAGGATATTTTGTTCAATTTGCCTATCGATGTACTGTTCTCCTGCTGCGACAGTTTCGATAGCTTGCAGGAGAGGCTCTTTTTCTGTGCCCTTAAGTAAGTACCCCATTGCACCGTTTCTCATCATTTTTCGGACATATACGACGTCGTCATGGTTAGTTAGTGCAATAACGGCAAGCTTCGGATATAAAATAAGTAGCTTTTTACAAAGATCAATGCCGTTTGTATCAGGTAGCTCAATATCCAATAGGAGCACATCCGGTAGCTGTTCACTTAATTTTTGTAATAAATCGACACCGTCTTGAACGGTGAATAGGACTTGACATGCCGGTTCATTTTGTAGCATTTTTAGAAGCCCATTGATGATCAAGGAATGATCGTCTACTATTCCAATAGTTATCATATATGCTGAAGTTATTTTCTTGTACAAAAGAAGAGATAATTGGGGCGGTATTTTACCGTACTAGTACGTAAAAAGCCTTATAGTATGAAATACGTTTTTTTAGAGACTGGCTGTCATGTTGTCCAAACACTTATTCGTAGGGCAGTCGATTTCTATAAATACAGAAGTTCCCTTTCCTGCGCAAGATCGAATATCGAGGTTACCTTGCAATGATTTTATCCGGGTATTCAAATTGTGAAAACCGATTCCGTTGGCCCAAATAGGTTCAGTGTCGAATCCTTTTCCGTTATCTTCAATTGTAATCAGTAAGCGTCCTTGTTCTTCTATGAGTTGTACTATTCCTTCAGTAGCCTGTGCGTGTTTCAAGATATTGGTCACACATTCCTGGATAACGCGATATATGGTTAACTGCGAGGGTTTATCCAATTCTGGAAGTTCTCCTATGACGTAGCAATGCAATTGAAAGTCCGGCTTATTTATTCTTTGGCAAAATGATTGAATGGCATAACCAAGCCCTTCCTTGAGAATCATTTCCGGAGCAAGGTTGTGTGAGATATTCCGTATTTCGCGCACAGCTATTTCTATCAGTTGACTTACATCTTTGAACGTCTTCCGCGAGTCACTATGTTCAGTCATCGCGTTGATTTGCAGCCTTGCTGCCGATAAAATACTGGCTACGCCGTCGTGCAGTTCCTTCGCTGTTCGTCCCCGTTCCCTTTCCTCACCTACTAATTGTGCTTCTATTAACTTCTTTTGCAATTCCGTTGACTGGGCCTTTCGTTTTTGCAGGTTTAACAGCCTTAGGACGAGTAATCCAGACACCAATATAAGTATAGAGAAGATATAGATAATAAACCACTTATTCCGACGATCGAGTTCTGCGGCCTGCTCTACGATTTTGAGGTCCCGTTCGGCAATTTGTTTTCTGTTTTGCACCGTTTCATACCGTACTTCAAGTTCTTGTATTGTTTTTTGTGTTTCTTGGCTCTGTAGCGAATCTTTTAGTTGTGTATGTTTTTGGTGAAAATCCAACGCCTGTTTATAGTCCCCGAGTGCTTCGTTGATGTCGGCACCATCTTTATATAAATCGACAAGCTGCGGTGTTGCCAGTTCCGTTGCTGCTAGTTTAAGTGCTTTTTCGAAATATTCCTTTGCTGCTTGTACGTTCCCCATTTCTTTAAATACCCGCGACATTCCCGATAGTGTATAAACTTCATTGCCGGGCATAGACTTCGGCGTTATGGCCAAGGCTTTAGCAAATGTTTCCAGTGCTAGCGGATAAAACTGCTGCATACGGTATACGTCGGCAAGATTGTTCAATGCTTTAATTTCCATCTGTAGGTCACCATAAGAACGCCCTATCGATAAATACTGTTTCCCATGACGTACAGCGTCAGTCAGTTTTCCTGCCATGGCTTCCGCAACCATGACATTTACCAAACTGTTGCCCATGGATATGGTGTCCTTTAACTGCCGGGCTATTTCATAAGACTGCCATGCATATTGTAAACCTTTATCCAGGTCATGGAGGTCCAGAAACAGAGAGCTTAAATTGTTGAGATATTTTCTTCTATCGGACAAGTCTTTGCGTGCCGGATTTTTGATTTCGTTGGAAATTTCCAATGCATTGATTAAGTTTTTGGCGGCTTCTTTCAATTGCCCCTGAGCCTGATGTTGTAAAGCAATATTATTGTATGCCGCTGCCGCTTTCGGTCGGTTATTTAAGCGTAAGCTTATGGTCAAGGCGAGTTGTGCATATTCCATAGCCTCCTCAAATCGCACTTGGTCATATAGAAATACACTGTAATTGCCGGCGAATAGTAGTTTGCCGGATTCAGCGTTTAGTTGTTCGGCAAGATCACCGGCCTGTCTGAAATAATATTCCGCAGAATCCAACAGCCTTTCCTTATGTTTTTGTTTCGCTACTTCTACTAAATGAGAAATCCGAGTAGTGTCTTGCTTCTCTATGAAAGAAGAAGTTTCGGAAGGCAGGACGACAAAAAGAAATAAACAAAATGTGTACATAGATAATCTAGTAATATTCTTTATTGAGCTGAAATATAGGTAGTTTAATTTTTCTACGCATTTCTTTCTACTAAAGTTGTTATTGATCGACGAAGTGCATCAGCGAGCGACTAAGATACAATGGAATTTTGATGCAGGACATCCGTACCAGTACGGAAAATTTGCTAATACGCTTTACTACAGTTCTTTTCAGGTTGATATCCGCTTAGTTTCGCAAAAAATAAATATTATGAAGAAAATTGTATTAATTCTTATGTCAGGTTTGTTGTTGTTGATATTGTTATCATGCAAGCGCGACGAACATCAGGAACTGGAGAAACCAACGTTTCCCTTTATGAAAGTGGGTAATCAATGGAACTATAGGATGATAACCGAAGCCGGTGAGGCAGAAATCAGTTATAAGGTTGTTGATAAAACGCAAGAAAACTATTTCAAGGTACTGTTGAATTTTGTGGGTTCAGAACTACCAGCGATGGATCATTTTTGGTATGCCGATCAACAGACCTTTACGATGACAACGGATTGGCCAGACAGTAACCTGAAATTTACGATGTTAAAGAGAGATGCCAAGGTTGGGGACAGTTGGGAATATTTTATTCCAGCACCTTTGGATCCAGAGGATGACGATCTTTCGGGAACGATCACCTATAAGGTAGTAGAGGCAAGCACCACTATACAGGCTATTGGAAAGACATTTACGGATGTTTACAAAGTACGGCAGACGGCTTCGTCTCATCCACAATTCTATGCAGACTATTTCATCAGCCATTCTTCGGGAATTATAAAAATGGAAGGAATGGGATATCTACGGATAGACGACGAAGAGATCGTTTATTTCCCACTGGAATGGCGATTAAAATCGAAGAACTTTTAATATAGAATTTTTTTATCAATCCAATGAAAATCGAGTTGCTTTACATGCTGTGTTTACTGGGACTAATAGTCAGCAATAAAAACACGTATCCTCCGATAGATCAGAAAAAGATAATTTTAAGCCACTACGCTATATACGGATTGCTACCTGTATCAAAAACCTATACAGATGCGGTGGTGATAGGGCCAGAAAGCGATTGTTTTAAAACTGGTCGAACGTTTACTAATGGTTTGTTATCTGCAGTGACATTAAGTATGTACGCTCCAAACGAGGAATTTGTAATCAGTGATGAACTTCTTTAAGAATTTTAAAGGCCATTTATTGATACGCGCGATACAAGGAACGGTGTTAACTGGTTCGCTCACCTTGACCTTTATAAGCGCAGTGGAAATATACCATACTTTACATATTAATCGAGGAAGCCTCAATTCTTACGGAATGGGCTTTCTCGTTGGAAATATTCTTTTATTTCTTCTTTCGGCGTTGCTAGGATACAAGTTGGGAAAGTCTATGCACGATAGATACTGATCAGGCCCAGAGAAACGAAAGACTTAGTTGGGTCGTTGATAAAGCTATTTGGTTAAAATGTAAACCTCTTCTCTCAGAAAGTAATGCTTTCGTGTTCAATAGTGTAGCTGTTTGCCGAAAAGATGAAGTTGTTTTTGTAAAACATGAAGCTGATTTTCAACAACTGTTTTTACATAACCTATCCTAAAAAGCAGCCTTAACGGCATCAAAAATCGTGATTTTTACCTGTAAAGGAGCTCAAATAGCGTCTGTAAAGGTTTAAAAACGCGCCAGAAAGTTTTTTGGGATACCCCGAAAATTGGCGCGTTTTTAAACCTTTTGTCTGTTTTTGTGCTCCCTCTTTTCCTTAGTAACCAGTTTATTAATTCGGTAAGATGTTAGAAAAACGCGTAAAAATGATATAATAAACAATATACGAAGCCTCCTAGATTTGAATAAATTTGTAAGTAGCTGATTCAACAGACGCCTTCCTTACTGTATTTATTTTACCGTTTTTTACAGAGTTTAACCATAATCAGGTTCAAGATGAAAAGATATTTACTATTAATTTCATGCCTTATAACGTCGTTGGCAGTTTTTGCCCAACAAAAGCCAGTGGTGAAAGTCGATCTTAATGAAAGCAACCGCCGGGTTGCTGAAACGAACGAAAGCGGTTATTCTTCCTGGCAGATAAAAGCCGGTACTTCCGACAGTTTCACCGAAGGCAATATAAAAATTACCTTTGTAAAAGTGGGGTCAAATAAGGGCGAACTTGCTTCTGAATGGTACAAAACAGGTATGGGTTCCCCTCATTTCGCTTATTTGGTTTCCGACGGGATAGCGCTGAAAGATGGAGACGCAGCAGGAAAAATGGAGATGCGTATTAGCGGATTGCCGGAAGGTGAGAACACCTTGCTAACATATCACAATATTCCCCATAGCGACGGTAATAGGTACAGTCCTATCGTAATTTCGCACAACGGTAAAAAACAAACGGTGCAGCCTAGCGTAAGGGCGCTCAAAACGGCGGATGCGGTAACAGCCTATACCTATTTAAACGTGAAACAAGGCGGGGATGCTGTTGTTGTATTTGAAGCGGCAGACCAAAGGGCTTCCGTTATTAGAAATTTGGCGATCAATGCTTTTGAAATCAATACACCTAATGCTGCAAAGCAGGCCCAGTCACCTTCACCAGGTAATGCCGATGAGCATGTAGAGCTACAAGACAAAGAATTTACCTTAACTTGGGAAGCAGCTCCCGGTGCCACAAGACATGAAGTTTATTTTGGTTTGGATTCGGCTGCAGTTGCGGATGCCACACCTAGCTCTTCGGAATTTAAGGGACAACAAAGCGCATCCGAATACACAGCCGCAGATCTTTACAGTATGGATACGTATTACTGGCGGGTAGACGAAATTACCAACGGCGGTAAAACGAAAGGTAATGTTTGGTATTTTAAGCCTGCACAATTGGCGTTTCCAGAAGCGGAAGGATACGGACGCTACGCACGAGGTGGGCGTGGCGGAATCGTCGTGGAAGTAACGAATTTAAACGATAGCGGACCGGGAAGTCTGCGTGAAGCTGTGGAGAACCATACCGGTCCCCGGACGATTGTCTTTGCTGTTTCGGGTATTATTAATCTAAAATCTCGCTTGGTCGCGAACCAGCCTTATGTGACTATAGCTGGACAAACAGCACCTGGAAAAGGAATCTGTATTGCAGGGGCTCCTTTTGGATTTACCGGAGATGATGTGGTCGCGCAATACCTGCGCGTCCGTTTGGGTGCTGGAAAAACGGCGGACGGTATGGGGTTAACGGGAGCGAATTATAGTATTGTCGACCATTGTTCTATCAGTTGGACGATAGATGAAGCTTTCAGTTCTCGTGGAGCAAAAAATATTACGCTACAACGTACGCTAATCTCAGAGGCGTTGAATACAGCCGGCCACAGCAAATATGAAAAGGGTAAAATGCATGGCTATGCTGCCAGCATTGGTGGAGATATAGGAAGCTTCCATCACAATCTATTGGCACATTGCTACGGCAGAAACTGGAGTCTGGCTGGTGGCCTGAATGGTGATGGGTTTTATAGCGGCAAACTGGATCTTCGTAATAATGTTGTATATAACTGGGGTGGTCGCGCGACAGACGGCGGTGCGCAGGAAGTCAACTTTGTAAATAATTATTATAAACCAGGGGCAGGAACGACCCAATTCTTTGCTTTCATTGGCGATCATGAAAATGTCGGAAAGGGAATGCAACGATGCTATTTTGCCGGTAATGTGATGCCTGGGCATTTTGATGAACAAAACCAGGAAGAGGGTAGAAAAGCAAGGTATAGCAATGGCGATTCCGAAAAATACGAAACGTTTGTCGATGAGCCGTTTTTCGATTCGAAAGTAACGACCCATAGTGCACGGCTGGCTTATAAACTGGTGCTGTCTGATGTGGGCAATAACCAACCAGGGCTGGATGAACACGATCAACGTATTATTCAGGAAACGATCGATAGCACCTATTCAGCAACCGGGAGCATATCCGGCAAACCGGGTTTCCCCGATCATCAAGATGATGTAGGCGGTTATGATGATTACCCCCAAGTAAAACGTGCTGCCCATTGGGATAGTGATCACGACGGACTACCGGATTTGTGGGAACTCCATCGTGGATTAAATCCGAATTCTCCGAAAGGTGATTTTTCAGATACGAATCTGGATACTAATCGCGATGGTTACACGGAATTGGATTATTATCTGCAATGGATGTCCAAAGCGCACTTTAGCGCGGTGGCAGGGGAATCCTTAGAAATAGATCTTAAAGAGTTGGCCAAAGGATTTACGCAAAATCCGATATTCAAAGCAGGTAATGCCGAGAACGGCACTGTATCGTTGAAAAGCGGAATAGCTGTTTTCAAGCCGTCAGCCGCTGGCGTAGGTTCATTTGAGTTTACAGTTACGGATGCAGAAGGTGATAGCATGACACGTCAGGTTAATATTCTTAGTGGAACATAGAAATTTGTAGCGTTTCTTCTTTGCACTCGTTCAAGACCAGTCTCTTTTTTAGCGCTTTTCAACGTTAGCTTTGATATCCAAATCATAATTGTAACATATGTGTGGCAGTTATGCTAATATCTTATAGTAATAGGGTAATGGGATACAATATTAAAATATTAATTATTGTCAATTTTGTTACAACGACTAGCGATTATATATTAGTTACAACATGTTTCTATTTAATTCTTGTTTAGTGAAGAGGGTGAACAATGAAATTATAGATGTTTTTTTTTAATACTGACTGATCGGAAAAAAAATAACTGAAATATCGTAGATGTTGCAAAAACGCAAGATACTGTAGTGTATCTTATGTACAATATTAACAGGCAAGTATAATGAGGGGTATTGGTTGAACCATTTTTTATCAACTGACTAGCAAATTTACCAATCGTCTAAAATAACGTTAATGTAGTTTTCTGCTATAGTGGCATAAACCAAAATGGTAGATGAAATTTATTATGGAATAAACAATAATTTAATTAATAACAAAACCTAAAGACATGAGATTTAAGTACTTTATGGGTAGTGCATTTTCACTGGGTAAATTGGGCATTTTCTTTTTGTTAATTGCCTCTATTTATGCGTGTGATAAGGATACGGCACAAGGTCCGCCAACGAGTTTGACACGACTCGATGGGGCCATTCGGCTTGTACATTTGGATACTGCCGTTAGATTAAGCTGGAATAAGGCATTGACGGCGTGGGAAGGAGAACACAAACCCGATATCCGCTATGAAATCGAAGTTTCGTCAGATCCGACGTTTGCGGACCAGACACAAGAGGTCTATACTACGCAGCTAGATTCGGCCTTTATCCATCTGAATGCAAATCAATTAACTCACTTTGAAGATTATTACGCCCGGATACGTGCTGTCGCCGGACAAAATGAGGCTCGATCAAATTGGTTACAATCCGAGGTATTCCATATTCTGGACAAGGTACGGGAAATCAATATTTTCCGGTCCGTCAAAAACCATGAATTGATCGATAGAGGAGTGATATTGCGGTGGGAAAAAAACGATGACATCACATCTGTCGTTCTATCGGCCGAAGGGATAGCTGATCAGCCGTTTGTGATTACCGGCGATAACAAGACCAACGCGAGTAAACAGATTGAAGGATTAACGCCGGATCAAGAATACACAGCGCAACTTTTTGCTGGTGAAAAGAGTATGGGAGTGATAACCTTCAAAACAAAATTAGGAGTAGATAATCCTAGTTTTATAAACCTTAGACAAATTTCCGGTAATCCAGCGGCATTGAGAGAGGCTTTAGAAAGTGCCGCAGATGGAGCAACTATTGTCTTAAAAAGAGGTGAGGTTTATACCTTTACAGAGACTTTTTTGTTTGACAAATCAGTGAAAATTATTAGTGAACCCGGATTTACAGCTCCAGCACATATTCAGATAAGTTCGTCGTTAAATATTAAAGCGGGTGTTGAGATAGGTTCCATTGTTTTTGAAGACGTTAAGCTGACAAGTAATATCAATGGAGGGTATGTCTTTAATATTCAGGTGAATGGTAAAATTGCTGAAATCATCTTTGAGAATTGTCTTATCTCAGATCACCGTGGGGTAGTTCGCGTTCGGGCTGCGGATGACAATACTTCTTCTTCTTTGGAGGTTGGAAATTACAAAATAAATAACTGCATCGTTCAGAATATTGGGGATTTTGGTGTTTCTTGTGTGAGTAGGCTTAATACTAACTTACGTAATGTATCTATAACCAATAGTACAATCAACAATGCGAACAGGGTGATTTATGTTTCTGTTAACAAAAGGTCGAATCACGATGATTCTTTCACAATTGCTAATGTAACAATTTATAATTCAGGCGCCGGACGGTTTTATGATTTGAATAATGACGGTCTGTTTACAAATGGCCTGACAGTAAATAATAGTATATATGGTTCTTCGGCCGCTAATAATTCTCGTGGAAAGGTATCCATCAACATAAATAATTCTTTCATGACCTCCGATGTTACAGGAACTGCTATCGCCGGTCTAATGTCAGCAGGTAAGTCCTCTGCTCAAGTATTTGCGGATCCTAGTAGCGGAGATTTTACTATTAAGGAAGCTGAACTTTATAACGTTGGCGATCCGCGTTGGAGACCATAATTGGAGAAGAGATGAATGGAAACGAAACCGATTTTTAAAATGAATAAACTTAAAATGAAATATATGAAGAGTCGTGCTGAGTTGCCTGTTGCATTTCTGCAAGGGGTACGAAAGATCATTGTAGCTTCGTTGCTTATGATTCCCATAGCAAGCTTTGCTTCAACGGAAAAAAAACTATTTACGTTAAACGAACTCGATGCATTTATTAACGTCACGGGTAAAGTGGTAGATCAGGAGGGGAACCCAGTGGTTGGTGCTACCGTGTTGGTGAAAGGAACGAAATCGGGTGTGACAACCGATGAAAACGGTACGTTCAGAATCAACCTGCCCGAAAGGAATACGACAATCGTAGTGAGTTACATTGGGTATCAAGTGCGAGAGATTAATGTTGCAGGGATGACTAGTATCACTGTCGAGTTACAACCCAGTGACGCGATTGATGAAGTCATTGTAACGGGCTATGGGACGCAAAAGCGTTCAGAGATTGTAGGTTCGGTAGAGACGGTAACAGGCGAGGAATTAATGGATATTCCTGCGCCGAATATAGCGGGAGCTTTACGAAATAGAGTTGCCGGTGTGGGGGTGAGCCAGGAATCCGGACGACCAGGATCCCGCATTTCCCTAAATATCCGGGGAGCAACGACAAGTGACGCCGGTGGTAGCATCGGATCGACATCGGAACCGCTGTATATAATAGATGGTATCACGGTAAGTGCAGATGACTTTGATGCTTTGGATGCTTCCATGGTAGAAAATATAACCTTCTTGAAAGATGCCTCTGCAGCTATATACGGTGCTGCCGGAGCAAAAGGAGTTGTATTGGTGACAACGAAGCGCGGAAAGCAAGGTAAGCCAAGTATATCCTACAATGGCTATGTGGGTGTTACCGATGCAGCCCGGCGCCCCGACATGCTGTCATCCTACGAGCTGGCAGAGTATCTTAATGAGGGATTTCGGATGAATAACAGACCGGAAAGTGACTTGTTTTCAGATGATGATCTAGCATATCTGAAAGGGTTGGATACGAAGAGTTGGTATGATCAGCTATGGCAGGCGTCGTTGATGCAGCGGCATAATTTGAGCATATCCGGAGGCGGAGAACGGGTGACGTTCTTCGTGGGTGGCGGTTTTCAGAATGAAAATGGAAATTATGCTGGCATGAAAGAGAACAAGTATACAATGCGCAGTGGTCTAAGTGCGAAAATTCTAGAAGGGTTAACGGCAGACGTCAATTTCAATATAGACCATCGGATACGGGAAAGCCAAAACAGCTTAGGATTGGGTACGGACAATACCTTTTTCACACAGGTAGTCTCCAGACCGGACTGGGTTCCGATGGAAATCGACGGGATGCCTGTAAATTTTAATTGGGGTAATTCAGAAAATCCATTGGCACTGATTCGCTCTGGTTATAATCATAAGCAGAAAAGCCAAGCATACCGTATCAATGCAAGCTTGACGTATCAGCCTACCTTTTTAAAGGGTTTTACGGCGAAACTACAGGTCTCTCAAGGTGGTGGAAACGGCAGAAGTAACGAATATCAACCATCTTATAGACGATATAATTTTCTACCTATGGGAAATAATGGACAGCTTTATTCGACAACATTGAATCCAGACAATCCGGAAGTATGGGGACGGGCACCTGAAAGCGCTACCCTGTCATCAAGCTTGAGTCGTGACAACAGCTACCAGGGGTTTGTTACGCTAAATTATGCTGGAACATTTGCTGGTCACAGTGTAGATGTTGTGGTTGGTGGGGAGCAAACGGTGTCGGACAATGAAAATATGGGGTTGCGGTGGACAGATCAGTTGCTGCCAGGTTTTGAAGATCATTGGGCATTTGACGTGAACCGTATGCAATTAACCTCAAGATCCATTGGGGAGAATACCAAGCGATCTTTTTTTGGGCGGGTAAATTATGATTTTAACAAAAAATATTTACTGCAGTTTGTGTCTCGCCTAGATGCTTCGTCTAATTTTGCCCGGGGCGACCGTTGGGGGCTATCCCCCAGTATCGGTGCGGGATGGATTATCAGTGAAGAAAACTTCTTCAAGGACAATGTGTCGTTTGTGAACCATTTGAAGTTCAAGGTAAATTATGGGATTACAGGAGATGATCGGGTAGATGAACGTTTATGGCAGGAGAGATATGTAGTGAGTTTGAATGGTGGTTATTTGTTCGGTGACGATGACAACAATTACGGCATTGGCGTAAATCCAAGCAAATACCCCAACTTAAATATTACCTGGGAAAAGAAACGAACATTTAACTTTGGCATAGAATCCACGATGTGGGATAATAAATTAAATCTGGGTATAGAGTTTTTCCAAAACAAGGTGTTTGATGGGTTTGATAAGGGAGCGGAGAATATGAATCCGCTTTACGCAGGTCTGATTGCACCGGTGGTTAATTACCGGGAGGCCTATAACTGGGGTTCTGAGTTTACTGTGGGTTACCGCACGCGGATCGGGACGGATTGGAGCTTGAATACGGGTATCAACTTTGGTTGGGGAAATTCCGTTGTTTCCCGCATAATTTATCCAATGGGTGATCTGTTGACAAAAGACCGTACCGATGGCAAGTGGATGGGAACGAAGTTAGGAGTAGACCCACGCACATACACCAGCAGTAACATCGGCTACCGAACGCAGGGCATGTTCCGTACACAGGAGCAGATCGATGCCTTTTTAGTTGAAAACCCCAACTATACCATCAATGGGCAAATACCGCAACCGGGCTGGCTGATCTACGAGGATACCAACGGTGACGGTGTGATCAATCACTTTGACCAAGATCTCTTATTTGATAAGATTACGCCAATTTTCTCTTCGGGTATCAACATTGCTGTAGGGTATAAGGATTTTAATCTGAGTACCAATATCAATGCGCGCTTCGGAGGAAAATTGTTTTACGATGGCAGGGCGCGGACAAAGGCAGGAGTGAGCACGAATGTACCGTCTTTTTGGAAAGATCGTTGGACACCGGAAGATCCGATGAGTGGAAAGTATCCGCGGAATGATGATCCGTATATCAATGCCAATTCCGATTTCTGGGCAGTAAACGGAACGACGATCCGGATCAATAACATGACGCTGAGCTATAAGGTTCCCGGAGGTCTTGCCACACGGTTAGGTTTGGGAGGGGCAAGAGTGCTATTAACCGGTAATAACCTGTGGACATTGGTCAATCCGTTCAGTTATAAAGATCCGTATACCTCGAGTGTTTACGATTATCCAACAGTGAGGACGATTTCCATTGGTTTGAGTGCTAACTTATAATAATAGAAGAGTGATGAAAAAAAATATATATACCCGTTTCAGAAGAGGATTATTGATTTGCCTGTCATCGGCTATGTTATCCTCCTGCTTTAACAACGACGATTTTTTTATCCTGCCTGATAGGGGCGGGATGGATGCCGCGATATGGAGTACCGAAGGCGCTGTCGATATGCACCTAAATGCAACCTATCAGTTGATTATTCCGAGATTCCCCTGGCAGACAGTGCCAGATAGGTTTGATATCCATCTAGTGAGCGATGAACATTTCTTTGCTTCCGATGGCCGATACGGAGCGCAGGCTTTGGGTATTTATGGTGCTCCTTTGAATAATCATGATGTGCGTTATGTAGGGAATAAGTACACAACCAATTATCTGGACAACCGCTATATGGATATTGCCCGTTGTAACAATGCGATTAAATATATACCGGAGGGGACGATCGAGGAAGACAAAAAGAGGGAGTTCCTGGGCCAATATCATGCCATGCGGGCAATGGTATATCTCGAGTTGGTGAAAGTATACGGTGGTGTAACATTGGTGTTGGAACCGCAGGATCCGGATAATATACAAGCACGGGGCAGGGCAAGTGCAAAAAAATGTTTCGATGTTATCATAGATGATTTGACAAAGGCGATGGAATATTTAGATGGTGTTCAATGGGAAAGTGATGATTTGGGCAGAATTACATACGCGGCGGCTGCGGCGTTAAAAGCGAAAGCGCTATTATATTGGGCAAGCCCACAATTTAACCCACTAAATGATCCTAAACATCCGTATGACCAGTCGCGTTGGCAAGCAGCCTTGCAGGCCAATAAGGAAGCGTATGATATTTGTGTTACTGCAGGACACGGCTTATTACCTGAATACGGTAAGATTTTTCAAACAAAGGGAGCTGCTAATACCGAAGCGATTATATTTAGGCCATACTCTGCTACACGGGAAAATAGGGGCCATGATGAAGAACGCAAGTCCCGCCCCAGGTCCGAGAACGGAAACCCTCACAATGCTTACCGTGCCACGTTGAAATTATTACAATCTTATCCGATGAAAGATGGTAATCGTATTGATGAACCGGGCAATTATACGTATGATGATGTGCTGTTCTGGAAAGATAGAGATCCGCGTTTTGAAGCAACGCTGGCATACAATGGAAGTCACTGGCCGCTGAGTGGTAATAACAATAGAAGACAATGGAACTATGTAGGGGCAAGCAATAGCGGTGCACTAGAGAGTTCTAATTGGGCGGTATATAATAAGAAATTCACAACACCTGGGTTGGCTTACGGATCTGTACCGTATTCCAATAATTTTGGAGGAAGCGGCATGAATTGGATCGAGATGCGCTTTGCTGAAGTCATGCTGAATTTAGCGGATTGCGCCAACGAGATGGGCGATATGGGCTTGGCCAAAACAATGGTACGCGAAATCCGGCAACGGGCCGGTGTCGAACAAGGAGGCAATGATTATGGGTTGGGTAGAATTGCAAGTATCCAAGAAATGCGGGATTTGTTGATCAACGAGCGTATGATAGAATTTGCTTTTGAAAATAAACGAACCTCTGATCTGCGCAGGACAAGAAGATGGCATCTGTTGTCTGGTGAATTGTTGGAGACCATACAGATTGAGTTGGAATATGACCGTTTAGCACCGAAACCTGAAGACGAACGGACAAAGGCAATTAATATATTGGAAACTATTGATCCAGGGACAAACCGTCCGTTTAGAGATGGGCTCGACATCAACAATCGGGAGGTATACTTAAAGTATTTTAGACCTTATACGATTTTACCGCAAGGTAATGGCTTTAGGACAATGGATATCCCCGAGTACCATTATTTTTATACCTTTCACAACGATTATGTGTATAGAGGGGTAGATATTGATCCGACGATCGGATGGGAAGGCGGAACGTTTGACCCATTGGATGATAGCAATTAGTAAATTAAGTATACTGGTTAACAAAAATTTTAACGATGGAAAAAATGAAAATATTGAAATACCTGTCCTTTTTGCTAGTGATGTTGGCATTCAACTCTTGTAAAAAAGAGGCAGAAAGTATCTTCACAATGTTTAAGGATATAGAGGTCACTTTCCATAATAAAAGTGAGTATTCTATTACAGAAGATGCCGTATTAAATGATGGAGATAGCGTGCATATTCACTATACGATAACTTCAGCGAATGAAGATATGTATAGGGTGGTTGTCGATACGACAATTGGAACTGGCAACTACGGTGAAAGAATAATTAATTTGAAAGAAAATGAACGACGTTCGTATTCCGGTGTCATCAAGCATAAGATGATGAGAGACGGTAAGGTGACTTTCCGGGTTTATGCAATGAATATATTTAATGAATACATGGGGGATGGCTATACCAACATTACCGTGGACGGAAGACCAAGTTATACGCATCTGCCAAACAGGAAGGTGTACGCTTCCAGAGTTAACTTTGCAGGAGGCGTGGCAATGGATGATAACATCGATAGAAGGAGCTTTTTTTCGTTGAGGCGTGCAGAGGCATTCGATTACCAAAGCGGAAAAACAAACTCCAAAGACATCGATTTTGGCATTCATTTGTTAAGAGATACTCGTCCGGCACATCTTAATCGGGCATCGTTTAACCTATATTCGATTAATACGCCTACGAATCCGTTACCTGTTTATGATATTAGTGACTGGGAGAAAAGAAATACCATGTTTAGTGCGCCTATAAAGTCAGCAGGAACTATCTTTAGCCAACAGCTGGTTTCGTCCAGTGCAATCGAAGCACGCGCAAAAGCAGTTAACATCAATCTTTTGCAAACGAATATTACGGAGTGGGATGCTGCATTGGGACCTGGTAATCTCGTGTATTTCTTAACACCGGAAGGTAAATATGGCGCTATGTTGGTGAATCAAACAACGAGTGATAACGAGGGACCCTATATAAGCGTAAGTGTAAAATATCAAAATTAACAACCGGAGAATAAAAGTAATATGATATCCATCCGAGCATGCCAAAAACATGCTCGGATTTTTTATGCTTTGATATACAAAAAAGGATGACGGATCTCAGTCTATGATTCACGGGAAGGAATTGGCAGCTGGTTTGGTGTGATAATATTGTATAATTATAGGGCAATGGGATATAATATCCACCCTCTATTTTTTTTCAAATTTGTGGTAGAAGCTAACGATTATGGATTAGTTTACAGTTATTATTATCAATAATTCAACTTATAAAGAGGTAATTGACGATTAGGAAATAGAGGCCCTCCGAGATCGTTACATTAATAAAAGTACTTAAAGTATCCTTATGAATGAGGGGCAAAGTATAACGGTGATGTATAATGTTAGCATTTTTATTAAAAAAAAATAGCAGGGGCCTCCATTTTAAAATTATAAACACTTATTAACTATGACAAAATCAACTAGAAAATGGCTTTTGTTTGCGACATGTGCATCGGCATTGGTCCTTGCGCTACCTATGCCGGGGGAGGCGCGCGTTCCAATGGAGCAACCACAAAACGCTATCGATGTAAACGGGCAGATACGTTCATCCGAAGGAGGGACGATTGGGGGAGCCACCATTCGCTATAGCGGTACGGAAACATCTGCCGATGAAAACGGAAGGTTTTCTATACGGCTGACCGCGGCAGGCGATGTGACTTTTTCCGCTATCGGACACAGTCCTACAATCGTGTACGTTACAAAAGATACCACCTTAAACGTGGTTTTGCAGACGGGTGAGTCTACTTTAGATGAAGTAGTAGTCATCGGTTATGGTTCGGTGAAAAGAAGAGACCTGACAGGCGCCGTTGCATCCGTTAAATCGGAAGAAATTGCGATGGCACCCGTGGCGAATCCGATAGAAGCATTACAAGGTCGGGTTGCCGGACTGGATATTGCCCGTGAGTCGGGGCAGGCAAATTCTAATTCGAGTATCTTGCTTCGTGGAAATAGATCATTGACTGCTGGTAGCGAACCACTCTATATTATTGACGGAATCCCTGGGAATATTACGAATCTTAACCCCAATGATATCGAAACGATTGATATCCTGAAAGATGCCGCTTCAACTGCTATCTATGGTTCAGCGGGTGCGAACGGTGTATTTATCATTACAACAAAGCAAGCAAAAGAGGGCAGAATATCCGTTAACTTAGATGCCTATGCCGGTATCAATTCCAATGGCCGCTACCCGGCCGCTTTGCAGCAAACAGACTGGTTGCGGTATCTGGAAGATGCTTTTGTGTCCTCTAACAAGCGTGCTCCCGAGAGTCGGGACGAATTACTGACAGCCTGGAGTCTGAATCCCGACCAGATTAATCCCTACATTGACAATGGTCAATGGATTAACTGGGTGGATGAAACCCTACGTACAGGCGTACAACAAAACTATTCGCTGTCAGTAAATGGCGGAACCGAAAAAACACAGGGTTTTTTCTCTATGGGCTATAACTCCACAAAAGGAATATATCGGAATGATCAATCAGATTTGTTTACCGTCCGAACCGGGGCAACCAATAAAATTACAGATTGGTTTAAAGGTGGTATCGTGACGGCATTAACCTGGAGAGATAACGATACCCGCCCAAGCCGCCTGAACAATACGTTCAGTATTGCGCCTATTGGACAGGTATACGATGAATTTGGCAATATCAATGTGTGGCCTATCGAGGGACTGCAAGAACCCAGTTTGCTAGCGGATGATATCCCCAATACGTTAAGTAACAATTCGAAGGCATTGAACCTGACCATCAACCCGCATATCGATATCGACATCATGAAAGGGTTAACGTTCCGTTCGATATTAGGGGCGACATTAAACAGTTCCAGAACAGGGCGGTTCGAAAGCGACCGAACCTATATGAAACTATCTGGAAGTGGCGCGCTGGTGCGCACTGCAGGATATGACACGCAGCTAAGATATGGTTATGTGTGGGAGAATATCCTAAACTATCAAACGATCCTCGGACAGGATCACGACCTGTCCGCTACCTTGGTTTCTTCTTGGGCACATAACCAAAATGAATCATCGGGATCCAGTAATCAGGGCTTTCTGTACGACGAATATCTATATTACAGTTTGCAGGCAGGAACGCAACCGTTCGTGAATACGGGCTATACCATGAGTAAGCGGATGTCTGTGGCTTCCCGGATTAACTACGGGTATAAAGGCCGTTACTTATTGACATTAACACAGCGTACAGACGGGGTTTCGCAATTGGCACGCCGGTGGGATACCTTCTTGGCAGCAGCAGGAGCATGGCGGATCAGCGATGAGCACTTTATGGAGGGTACACGGGATGTGATCAGCGAATTAAAACTCAGGACCTCATACGGTGTTTCTGGAAACTCGGGTATTAACCCATATTCTACCTTAACGGAGGTGACCAGCTCTGGATTGGATCAAATCGATCTTGGTGCAGGTTTGCTGCCTGTCAGTGTTTTGACGCAAGCGATGGGGAACCCCATGCTGACCTGGGAAAAATCCTATAACCTGAACTTCGGGTTGGACTTCGGTTTATTCAATAACCGCATTACGGGTTCGGTGGAATATTATGATACCGATACCAGAGACGTCTTGTATGCACGTAGCTTACCGTTCTCCAGCGGAGGTTTTACACCGAAGATCCCTTACCGGATGACTGACAATATCGCACGGATGAATAACCGGGGTGTCGAAGTGACCGTGAACGGTAACAATATCCTGAACGGTAACGCTTTTAAATGGAACTCTACGGTAACCTTTGCACGTAACAACGAGCAGGTACGATCGATCGACCTAGGTAGTGGTACAACGGTGGACGACCTAGTTTCATTAGGATTGTTTATGGGACGTCCGAGCAATACCTTGTTTGGGTATAAGAAGCTGGGTATTTGGCAGACGGATGAAACAGCAGATGCAGCAGCATTCGGCTTAGAACCAGGAGATGTAAAAACACTATCCACTTTAACCAAAGTGCGTGACGGGATCTGGGAGGATGCAGAAGGTGTCGAATACTCAGCAGATAATCCATATTCGATTTCGCCCGACGACCGCGTCATCCTCGGACAAGGAACTCCGAAATGGACAGCTGGTTGGCAGAATACATTCCAGTACAAAGGGATCGATTTAAACATCTTCACCATTGCTCGTTGGGGACATCATATTGATGCGGAACTGCTGGGCTACATGAACAGTTATGGTTCGATAAATATACCATCGGCATATAATTATTGGACACCGGACAATCCGACCAACGATTATCCAAGGCCGTATCTAAACCGGAACACAAGTCATAGTAATCCGCTGTTAGGGATGAATGTGGTAGACGGCTCCTTTATCAAAATTAAGAATATCACACTAGGATATACCTTACCGGAAAATATAAGCAGAAATATCAGACTGTCTAGATTCCGTATATATGCAACGATGCATAACCCAATTATCTTTACCCGGAGTCACCTGTTGAAAGGCATGGATCCGGAAACAGGCGCATCGGATTCCTTTCCGTTGTACAGACAGATGGTTTTCGGAGTAAATATGTCTTTTTAAACAAAAAGAAAATAATGAGATGAAAATTACAACAATGAAAAGATTAGGATATAAAGTTGCTTTCGGACTGACAATAGCTGTCGGCGTTAGCGCTTGTTCGCTGGACGAATGGAATCCTTCTACTGTGGACGTAGAAACGGGTTATAAATATAGAGATGGATACGAAAGTTTGATTAATTACTGTTATGATGGGCTGTACTATTTCTATGGTAAAATAGATGGTATAGGTGCGATGGAAATGGGAACCGATCTGTGGGCGAATGTTGCTAATAATGAAACGGGTTTTGTCCTCTACAACAGCAATATGAATGCGCAGTTGGGGACATTGGCAACCATATGGAACGGGATGTATGCAACGGTAAATTATTGCAACACCGCAATTTATTATGCCGATTTGGTAGAAGACTATACTTCTGAGGAAGAGCGGAATGCTAAGGTAGCAGAGGCCTATTTCCTGAGGGGTTGGGCAAACTGGCATCTGGTCGAACAATTCGGAGGTGTGTCGCTGACAACTATTCCTTCGACAGAAACCGGCCCGGTTAATAGTCCGGAAAGGGCAAGCGAACAAGATTTTTACGATTTGATTATTTCGGATTTAATATTCGCGACAGAACACTTGCCCGAGAGACCGGATGGTGAACGAGGACGCGTAACCAAAAAAGCGGCGTATGCCATGTTAGCGAAAGCATACCTGCAGCGTACGCGTCTGGGTGATGTACAGGAAAATGCCCGTTTGGCATTGGAGGCAGCGGAAGAGCTGATAACCAATGGAAGTACATATGGTGTATCCTTGTACCAGAGCGATGACGATCGATCCGGGTTTGGTAAGCTATGGGACGGTGTTAACAATAAAAATAACACAGAGTTTTTGTTCATCGAAGCCGTAGATCACGCGTCTGGCCGAAATCCCGAGGGATGGAACAGGGGAAGGACACGTCAATATTATTTGATGGATACACGTACCACGGGCGCGCCGTGGGGGACACAGGAAAACGAAACATGGACAGGACGCTCTAACAGCCGTTTCTTTAAGCCGACGAAATATTTGTTGACGGAACTATTTGAACCGGTTGCCGATCCGGCGGATACCCGGTTTAAAGAGACATTTTTCTATGAACACTACAATTCCAAATGGGCAGATGTAACGATTAGCCAGTCTATGGTGAATCAATATGGTAAAAACCCAAACCTTGTCGGTCATGTAATCAAGAATACAGCCGACAGTGACCCGACACTGCCGAACGGAGGAACGAATACCTGGCGTATGGGCGTGGTGAATATGACGGATGAGGATGGCGATGGTTGGTTGGATGGCTTGTCGATTTTTACACCAAACTGGGTGATGTCGGCAACCGAGAAAAGAGATCTCCCCTTCTGGATTGTTGATCCTTCCGACTGGTTTCAGGCCGATGGGCGATGGGTGCAGCCAGAGAGTAACAACATGGCAACTTATACTCGAGAAATATATCCGTCTTTGAAGAAATTTTCGAGTTGGGAATATGTAATGGATCGGCAGTATTGGTTAGGCGACGTGCCGATCATCCGTTTGGGAGAGGTATACCTGATTGCAGCCGAAGCAGCGCTGTTGTATAATAACGATGCAGCTAAAGCGCAGGAGTACGTCAATGCCGTCCGGAAAAGAGCGGCGGTTACCTCAAGACAAGGTGAAATGGAGGTAGGTGCAGGCGAGGTGACACTGGATTTTATCCTGGCCGAAAGAGGCCGCGAACTGGCAGGAGAGCAGATACGATGGTATGACCTTAAACGCATGGGAAAACTGACTACCGAATATTTGCGGACAACAAATCCGGATATTCAGTTCTTCGATGCCAATAAACACATTGTACGTCCGATTCCACAATCCTTCCTGGATGCTATTGCAAATCCACAAGAATTTGGACAGAATCCGAATTATTAGTCAACTACACAACGCATATCGTAAGCCACCGATAAAATGATACAAGAGCCGGAGAATATATTATAAGTACGCTTCGGCTCTTTTACCTAGATTTGTTTTTAGTGTAAACGAAACCATCATGATTTATTCAAACCACACAGGGGGATGAATAAATCTGATAGCTTCATCACTATTGAAGAAAAATTTATACAGATGAAAATAAATAGTATGATGACGACCAAGAAAACGTTTCCGTATAAACCATTAAAAAAAAGCTTGCTTTTACTGGCATTACTGTCAGCAGGAATTAGTGCTCATGCGCAACAAGGTGTTGTTGCAGGTCAACCTGAACCTGGGCAGATACCGCCACATCCACCACGATTGCCTGAAGAGGTTATTCCGGCATTTCCGGGCGCATGGGGTGGTGGTATGTTTACCACCGGCGGACGTGGAGGCAAAGTAATGGCGGTCACGAATCTCAATGATAGCGGAGAAGGGAGCTTGCGTGCTGCGTTGGAAGCAGACGGGCCACGTATTGTCGTGTTTCGTGTTGCTGGAACTATCAAAATCGATGGAGATTTAAACATCAATCATCCGAATATCACCATCGCAGGGCAATCCGCTCCGGGCGACGGTATTTGCCTTGCCGGTACATTGAACATCAATACCCATAATGTTATTGTCCGTCACCTGCGCGTACGCCGTGGCGTTCCGGTAGGCGGACAGGGGGATGATAATATTGGTGGAAATCCACACCATCATATCATCATTGACCACTGTTCTACCAGCTGGGGTATGGATGAGAATATTTCCCTATACCGACACATGCGGCCTTCTGCGGATGGAAGTACGCAAATAAAAGATCCTGCGGAGCATGTTACTATTCAATGGACGATTTCCAGTGAGGCGCTCGATGCGAAAGGACATGCTTTTGGTGGTACATGGGGAGGCAATCCGTCTACGTTCCATCATAATCTTTTTGCCAGCAATACCGCTCGAAATCCATCTATCGGTATGTCGGGAGCCTTTGACTTTCGGTACAATGTTATTTTCAACTGGCGCCATCGGTCGATAGACGGGGGAGATGAAACGTCCATGATCAATATCATAAACAATTACTTTAAACCCGGTCCAGCGACAAATGATAATATGCGTGCAGTCATTGCCCGTATTGAGCAGCGTAGTATGTATTCTCCCGGTAATGCGTGGGCTGCAGGCGATTGGTATCCAAAAGAACCAAATCGCCCCGGCAAATGGTATGTGGCCGGTAATATCATGCATGATAATGAAGAAGTGACCAACAATAACTGGGCAGGCATGCGCATGAAGGAAACGAAAGGATCGATCATTCCAGAGGCAGGCGAAGCAGAAAAATATGCACGCGTGTATACGCCTTTTGAAGGCTGGCCGGTGGCTCCGCACCAAACTGCCGATGTAGTTTTCGAATCGGTGCTCGAGAAAGCCGGCGCAACCTTACCCAAACGTGACGCGGTAGATATTCGTGTGGTAGAAACCGTGCGGACAGGGAAACCAACAACCGGAACGGGCATCATCAAGGAAATTGCTGAGGTCGGCGGTTATCCGGATCTGACTTATGATCCGGCCGAAGTGCCTGTTGATACAGATGGCGATGGTATGCCAGACGAATGGGAAATAAAATACGGCTTAGACCCAAAGGATCCTACAGATGGTGCAAAAGATGCCGATGGAGACGGTTATACCAATGTGGAGGAATATTTGAATGGCACAAATCCGAAAGAGAAAATCGATTATCGCAATCTCGGTAATAACGTCGATACGATAAGCTAATGTAGGCTAGATGCTACCGACAAAATGATACAATAGCTGGAGAAAATACTACAAACATAGCCCTGCCCATTTGGCTATGTTTGTATAAGGGATGGATAAGTTTATCAAGGTGTTGTTGAAGCGATATAAGATATTGGCAACTCCTTTATTTTGAGCTTTGTAAATCTTTTTTTAAATTGTTTTGGCATTGAACAATATACACACATATAGTCGATTGTTTCTAGGTAAATTCTTGTTTGCTGTCAGCTTGCTTATGGCGAGCTATTTTGTAGGATATACGCAAGAAGAACATAGACCATTAGTTTGGAAAGAAGGGAAATTGGTATACCAAGCAGATAGCCTGGGTAACCGCATTCCCGATTTTTCCTACGCAGGATATGAAGGAGGAAATAAAGCTATTCCAGAAGCACAAGTAAAAATTGTTGTGCCTATACATACAGGGGATGCAACTCGTCGTATTCAAGCGGCGATAGATTATGTTTCAAAATTACCGAAGGATGAACACGGTTTGCGAGGAACTGTATTGTTGCTGCCCGGTGAATATCATCTGTCTGGTTCTTTAAAGTTGCATACGTCCGGTGTGGTGTTGAGAGGTTCCGGCTTTACAGAAAGCGGTACGGTACTGATAGGTGAAGGCACAACCCGGGAAACATTGATCCGTATAGCCGGAAAGCGTGACGTTGTGCGGGAAGAGAAACGGCAGGTGCAGAACGATTATGTGCCTGTTAATGCAGTAACTTTTCAACTAGATAACATTTCCGGTCTTCAAACCGGCGACCGTATTATGATCACACGTCCGTCTACCAAGGAATGGATTAAAGATTTGAAAGCCGAGGAATTTGGCGGCGGAATGTCGTTTTTGGGATGGAGACCCGGATACTGGAATACGACGTGGGATCGGGAGATTGTTCGTATAGATGGGAATACAGTGACAGTAGATGTACCGATAACGACTGCCTTGGACCAGCGTTACGGTGGTGCGGCAGTGGAAAAATATACTTGGAGCGGCCGGGTGGAACAAATCGGTATAGAAAATATACAATTAAAATCCACCTTTAATGCAGATAATCCAAAAGACGAAGATCATCGGTGGATGGCGATCACCGTTGAAAATGCACAGAATGTTTGGGTTCGCCAAATGCAATTCCGACATTTTGCCGGTTCAGCGGTATACGCACAAGAGACAGCGAGTAAGCTCACTGTAGAGGACTGTATCTCTCTTGATCCGGTGTCTGAAATCGGTGGGCAGCGGAGATATACATTTTATACCCGTGGGCAACAAACCTTGTTTCAACGTCTATATGCTGAAAAAGGCTACCATGATTTCGCTGTCGGTTTTGCGACCGCTGGTCCGAATGCTTTTGTACAATGTCAGGCAGTAGAACCATACAGTTTTAGCGGTGCGATAGATAGTTGGGCTTCGGGCGTATTATTCGACATTGTCGACATGGATGCGCAGGCACTAAGCTATAAGAATAGAGGGCAAGATGGCAAAGGGGCCGGTTGGACAGCTGTTAATAGCGTTTTCTGGCAATGTACAGCTGCGCTTATCGAAAATGTACATCCGCCAACAGCGCAGAATTGGGGATTTGGCTTGTGGGCGCAGTTCCAAGGGGACGCGTATTGGACAGAATCTAACAGCCATATCAAACCAAGAAGTTTATATTATGCACAGCTGGAGGAACGTGTCGGAGCGGATGCTAAAAAGAGAAACATCGTATTGCCTATGCTAACCGATGCCTCCAGTAGTCCGACAATAGCCGTAGCGCAAGAGTTGACAAAAATAGCGTATGAACCACCCGTACAATTAAAAGATTTTATAGTACAGGCAACGCAGCGGGAGCCACTGGATATAAGTGCCAAAGGTGCCAAAGTGTTAGCAGAGAAAGATGTTCCACGGCACAGTGAACCCGCAAAAGCACCGGATATGGTGATTCAGAATGGTTGGCTAGTGCGGGGAAATGAGGTGTTGGTTGGCTATAAGAACGATGTACCATGGTGGAACGGCAATATTCGCCCCCATGGTTTGGAGAACGCAAAACCCCATATTACCCGCTATGTTCCCGGAGAGATAGGAACAGGTTTGACCGATGATCTAAACGAAGTTGCTGATAGTATGTTGGCAAACCATGTGTTGAGTATAGACCATAATTACGGGCTTTGGTATGATAGGCGAAGGGATGACCACGAACGTATCCGGCGTATGGATGGCGAAGTGTGGCCACCGTTCTATGAATTGCCTTTCGCAAGGAGCGGACAGGGATTGGCGTATGATGGCCTATCGAAATATGATTTAACGAAATACAATCTCTTTTACTGGAATCGGTTGAAGCAGTTTGCGGATTTGGCAGATCAAAAAGGATTGGTACTGCTGCATCAGAACTACTTTCAGCACAATATCCTGGAAGCAGGTGCGCATTATACGGATTCTCCTTGGCGTACAGCAAATAATATCAATAATGTAGGTTTCCCCGAACCGGTACCGTACGCAGGTGATAAACGGATTTTTATGGCGGAGCAATTCTATGATGTTACCCATTCGGTACGACGGGAATTGCACCGAGCTTATATTCGTCAATGTCTGGAGAATTTTAAAGATAATACCGGCGTCATTCAGCTGATCAGCGCCGAATACACCGGTCCACTGCATTTTGTTGAGTTTTGGATCGATGTGATCAAGGAGTGGAAAGCAGAAACGGGTCACAACCCCATCATCGGGCTTAGTGCGACGAAGGATGTGCAGGATGCGATCTTAGCGGACACAGAAAGAGCAAAAGAAATCCAAGTGATTGATATCCGTTATTGGTATTATCAGGAAGATGGCGAGGCGTATGCCCCGCCTGGAGGCGCAAACTTGGCTCCCCGCCAACATGCACGCCAGATAAAATCAAAAAAGACATCGGCGGAGCAAGTGTATCGGGCGGTTTCCGAATACCGAACAAAATTTCCCGACAAAGCGGTTGTCTACCATAGTAATGGCTTTCCCGAGCAAGCATGGGCAGTCTTTATGGCCGGGGGATCGATGGCCAATGTTCCGCGTGTAGCACATGCCGATTTTTACAAAGAAGCCTCCGCTATGCAGACTAAAGTCCAGCAAGGCGTATGGACATTACAGGGAAAAGATGCTGCTATCTTTTACAACAATGATAAGAAGCCGTTACAGGCGGATTTAACCCCGTGGAAGGGAGATTATAAGATGTATCATATTCATCCTAAATCTGGTGCTATCTTAGCTACAGAGAAAATAAAAACAGGACAGAACGTAACCATCAAGAATTTTAAAAATGCTCCAGAGATTATCTGGATAACCAAGAAATAATATGAACGCTATTCGTAAAAAATTATTACCATTTGCATTGGCAGGAGCACTCTTTTCTTCCTGTACTTCTTCTTCTGATCAAGAAGCATCGTCTACGGAAATGCCTGCACTGAAGGTATCGGAAAATGGAAGGTATTTAACCACCGATGATGGCAAACCGTTCTTTTGGCTTGGCGATACGGGGTGGTTGTTATTTAATAAATTGAATAGGGACGAAGCGGAACAGTATCTGGAAGACCGGAAACAAAAAGGATTCAATGTCGTGCAGGCCATGGTATTGCACACGGTACCGTCGGTTAATGTGTACGGGGACTCATCCATTGTGAATAAGGATATTTCGCATCCATTGGTGACCGAAGGGAACAACCCCGAGGTAGCCGAAGAATATGATTATTGGGATCATATCGATTACATTATTGACAAAGCGGCCGAAAAAGGAATGTATATGGCGCTTGTACCGGTATGGGGCTCGCCGGTAAAAGATGGTAAAGTTTCTGTTGAACAAACAACAAAATACGCTACTTTCCTCGCTGAGCGTTGGAAAGACAGACCGAATATCATCTGGTTGAATGGTGGGGATATTCCCGGTTCGGACTCCACGGCTGTTTGGCTGGAAATGGGAAAAACCATCAAATCCATTGATCAAAATCATCTAATGACATACCATCCACGCGGTCGGACCGCTTCTTCGGATTGGTTCCACAATGAACCGTGGTTAGATTTTAATATGGTGCAGTCGGGTCACAGACGCTATGACCAGGATACTTCGAGCAACGAAAAGAAACATTACGGAGAGGACAACTGGAAGTTTATGGAGGTTGACTGGGCATTAAGTCCCGTAAAACCAACGATCGATGGCGAACCGTCGTATGAGGGTATTCCGCAAGGTTTGCATGATATTAAAGAACCATGTTGGCAAGATCACGATGTGCGTCGCTATGGATATTGGTCGGTATTTGCAGGCGCTTTCGGATATACGTATGGGCAGAATTCAGTCATGCAGATGCATTCGGCGTCCGATTCTACTACAGCATACGGCTCATCGGAGCTATGGACAGAGGGATTAAACGCACCGGGAGCATCGCAAATGAAATATCTAAAAGATCTGATGTTGTCCAGAGATGCCTATTTTGAGCGGATTCCAGACCAAACCTTGATTGCCGAAAATGGCGAGAAATATAATCGCTTGTTAGCAACCCGTACCGATAATTATGCATTCATCTACAACTACAACGGTAGAGAAATGAAAATCAATATGGGTAAAATCAACGGAGACAAAGTGAAAGCCTCTTGGTTCGATCCACGCAGTGGTGAAGAGACCGTTATTGGTGAGGTAGAAAATACAGGTGTACAGACATTCAAACCAGCGGGTGAAGAGAAAGACGGGAATGATTGGGTGCTGATTTTAGATAGTTTATAATGAGAACAAAATTAAATCTTTTAGTTGTTGTGTTAGCGGCATCCCTTTTGGCTTCTTGCCAGAGGGATGTTTATATGTTTACTTCTTTTCATGAACCTGCCGATGAAGGACTACGCTATCTATATAGTGAAGATGGCTATTCGTGGACAGCGATTGACGGTGTCTTTCTGAAACCCGAATTGGGCGAACAAAAGATTATGCGTGATCCATCCATGGTACGCGATAAAAAGGGTGTCTATCATTTGGTTTGGACGATAGGTTGGCAAGGGAATGAAGGTATCGGCTATGCTTCTTCTAAAGATCTTATCCATTGGGAGAATAAGAAGATCGTGCCGGTTATGGAACATGAAGCCACGACGGTTAATATATGGGCACCGGAACTGTTCTACGATGACGAGGAAGACCGGTTTATTATTATCTGGGCGTCAACCATTCCCGAGCGTTTCCCGAAAGGAGAAGAGGAGGAAAGAAATAATCACCGGATGTATTATACCACTACGCAGGATTTCGAAACGTTTACAGAAACAAAACTGTTTGCAGATCCCGGTTTCAGCATCATCGATGCGGTGATTGTAAAAAAAGACAAAGACGATTATGTATTGGTATTAAAAGACAATACGCGACCAAATCGTAATTTGAAAGTTGCTTTTGCGGATAATCCGTTAGGGCCTTACGAAAATGTCTCCGAGCCGTATTCTGATTTTAAAACAGAAGGACCTAGTGTAGTCAAAGTCGACGATGAATGGTTGATCTATTTTGATTCGTATGGCAGCAAAAGCTATGAAGCCGTGTCGACCGAGGATTTTAAAACGTTCAAAAAAATAAACGATAAAATCCGTGTTCCGGAAGGACACAAACACGGAACGATTTTCAAAGCTTCCAAAAAGGATTTGAAAGGGTTGTTAAAGGAAAAAAAATAAAGAAATGAGATCAATGATATTAGGTATAACGTTATTATGTGCTTCCTGTTACGTCACGGCGCAGGATACGATGACGTATGTAGGTAAAACTTTGTCCAATGTAGACTATCACCACGGGCAACTAAAACCTGCTGTCGGTACACACAATGTACAGACCTTTCGCGCGAATAGAGCTTTTCCGGAACGTGCGGGCGGATTGAATTTTACCTATAACCACCAGCCGTTTTTGGCCTATTGGAACGGCACCTATTATCTACAATTTCTGAGTAATCCAGTAGGCGAGCACATTGCCGAGGGAAAAACATCGCTTCAAACTTCTAAAGATGGTTATACGTGGTCAGACCCCATAGAGCTATTTCCCCCTTATCTAGTGCCGGAAGGTTTCAGCAAACCGGGCAGGACCGATAAAGCCGGTAAGGATTTATACGCGATTATGCATCAACGGATGGGCTTTTACACGGCTAAAAACGGTAAACTGTTGACCATCGGATACTACGGCGTTGCATTGGATGCAAAAGATGATCCGAACGATGGTAATGGTATCGGACGTGTCGTCCGGGAAATTAAAAAAGACGGTTCATTTGGTCCGATTTACTTTATCCGCTTCAATGCTTCATTTGATCAGAAGCTGGCCAAGTTCCCATTCTATACCCAAAGTAAAGACAAGGCCTTTGTTGCTGCTTGTAAAGAACTGATGGAACAACCACTGATGATGCAGCAATGGGTCGAGGAAGCGGATCGCAATGATCCATTGATACCTTTCCAACGTCCATTGAAGGCGTTCGCTTACTATACATTGGACAACGGGGATGTCGTGGGCATGTGGAAGCACGCCTTGACGTCCGTAAGTAAAGATAAAGGCAAAACCTGGGCATACAATCCCTTGCGCGCACCGGGTTTTGTGAACAGCAACGCTAAAATATGGGGCCAGCGGACATCCGACAATCGCTTTGCCACCGTTTACAACCCATCGGAGTTTCGTTGGCCTTTAGCGGTATCTACAAGTAATGATGGCTTAACGTATACCGATTTGCTATTGATCAACGGTGAAATCACCACGATGCGCTATGGAGGTAACTATAAATCTTATGGCCCACAATACCCGAGAGGCATACAGGAAGGAAACGGCGTACCACCCGACAATAATATGTGGGTGACGTACAGTGTGAATAAGGAAGATATGTGGGTAGCAAAAGTGCCCGTTCCGATTACATCGACAGTAGCAGGAAATGTTCACGATGACTTTTCCGGTAATGCAACCGAGACATTTAATAAATGGAATATTTATAGCCCACTATGGGCGTCGGTCAAGTTGGAAAACAATGCCCTGATGTTAAGGGATAAAGATAAGTTTGATTATGCGAAAGCAGAACGGGTAATTGAGGCATCGGAGAAGGTGAAAATCGCTTTCACGGTTACACCACAGCAAGCTGACCACGGTAATCTGCAAATTGAATTGGTCAATGATTTAGGGCAGGCAGCAGCACGTCTTGTTTTCGATGCCGACGGGCAGATTAAGAATAAAGCCGGTTACCGGATGTCTGGAGTACAATCCTATGAAGCAGGAAAAGCCTATGATATCGTGTTAACGGTAGATGTGCACACACGATCGTATCAAGTCAGCATCAATGGAACGGAAAAAGGAACAAGGTTGTTTTTCCAGCCGGTAAGTGAAATTAGCCGGGTATCTTTCCGAACAGGGGATGTGCGCCGGTATCCGGATGCCGATACACCAACAGATCAAGATTTTGATGTGGAAGATGCGGATGGCGTAGATAAAGAAGCTGCGTATGCGATCTCGCTATTTCAAGCAGATAAATTGAATTAACGGATAAAGGAAAATATGAAGATGGTTTGTAGATATGTATTGATGCTATGCCTTTGCTTGCTGGGAATAACTTTTTTAAGTGCCCAAACTACCCAGGTGAAATATCTATCGGGGAAAGGGAAAGATGATGGCGTACTATGGGATTTTTCCGTCACGGATGGCATGAATGCCGGGAAATGGTCAAAAATCCCCGTTCCTTCCAATTGGGAATTACACGGCTTTGGCAAATACAACTACGGATTTGATAAAGAAGAAAAGAAAGGAAAAGAAAAAGGACAATATAAATATACGTTTACGGTGGATAAAGCCTGGAAAGGGCAGGTGGTCAATCTGGTTTTTGAAGGGGTAATGACGGACGCGGAAGTCAAGATAAACGGAAAGTCTGCCGGAGAGATTCATCAAGGATCTTTCTACGTCTTTAAATACGATATTTCAAAGCTATTAAACTACAAAGGGAAAAACCTATTGGAAGTGACAGTAGCGAAGCATTCAGAGAATAAATCGGTGAACGCGGCGGAGCGGGAAGCGGATTATTGGATATTTGGAGGTATTTACCGCCCTGTATATCTGGAAGCACTACCACAAAGCCATATTCACCGTGTTTCGATTGATGCCAAAGCAGACGGCCAGTTTCGCAGCATCGTAGAACAAAGTGGTGATGCAGACGAAATTCAAATACAATTAACCGATGCTGCTGGACAACCCTATGGCGAATCACTATCAGCAGCTTTCCAAAGTGACAAAACTGAACTGAAAGGTCAGTTTTCAGATCCCAATCTATGGTCCTCTGAATTCCCCAACCTTTATCACGCACATATTTCGCTTTGGAGAAAAGGAAAAAAAGTACATGAAAAGGTACAGAAATTTGGTTTCAGAACGGTGGAGGTGAAAGAACGTGATGGGGTCTATATCAACGGAGTAAAAATCAAATTTAAAGGCGTAAACCGCCATTCTTTTCACCCGGAATCAGGACGTACAACAAGTAAGGAAATCAGTATTCACGATGTGAAGCTGATAAAAGAAATGAATATGAACGCCGTTCGGATGGCACATTATCCACCCGATAATCATTTTCTGGAAGTGTGTGATTCGTTAGGGCTGTATGTGATGAACGAGCTTGGCGGATGGCATGGCTACTACGATACACCGACGGGCACAAAGCTGCTGAAAGAAATGATGGTGGTTTCGGAAAATCATCCGTCGATTATTTTCTGGGCGAACGGCAACGAAGGCGGACATAACCCAGAGCTAGATAGTATCTTTTTTGCTTACGATATGCAAAAACGCCCATTAATTTATCCTTGGGCAGTATATGGTGGTTTTGAAACAACCCATTACCGGGAATATAATTACGGTATCGGTACGTATGATCACGGACATAATATTGTAATGCCAACCGAATTTTTACACGGTATGTGGGACGGTGGTCACGGTGCGGGAATCGAGGATTATTGGAAAGCCATGTGGGCAAATCCACTATCTGCCGGTGGCTTCCTTTGGGATTTTCAAGATCAAGGTCTGATGAGAACGGACAAGGATAATATCATCGATACGGATGGCAATCACGGTGCTGATGGGATTGTGGGACCTTACTATGAGAAAGAGGGGAGTTTCTATACGATTAAAGAAGTATGGAGCCCTATTTTCTTCGAAAAGAGGGAGATGACGGTGGACTTTGATGGCGCATTTCATATCGAAAACCGGTATACCTTCACGAATATTAACCAATGTTCGTTCAGTTATGAGCTAAAGAAGCTAGGACAGTATGGGGAAGACAAGGGGAGTACAACCGGGACAATCCATGCGCCTGATATCGAACCCTATCACCGAGGTATTTTAAAAGTTGACTTTCCAACAGATTGGCAAGACTATGATGTATTGTATATCACGGCGAGGGATGTAAATGATCTGGAAATTTATACATGGAGTTTTCCGATCAGTCGCCCGAACCAAGTGGCAGAGCATCTTCTGCGAACAACGGGGGAAGCAGTAAACGTGGAAGAAACAGCTTCGAGTTATGTGGTTTTTGCAAATGGCATTACGGTACGCATTAACAAAGAAAACGGCTTATTGGAAGAAGTGAAAAATGCAAAAGGTGTTATCCCTTTTAACAATGGTCCGACGATACAGGAAGCCGTCACCAACTTCAAGAATTTTACACTCAAGCAGGAAGAGGATAAAGTTGTCATTGCTTCTACATTCGATAAAAAAGAAAGTTATAATACGTTGACGTGGGAGATCTACCCATCGGGACAGGTGAAAATGCATGTGCAATACTTCCCACAGGAATACTTCACCAAATTTGTCGGCGTCAACTTTTCTTTCCCGGAAGATAAAATGAAGGGTGTGGAATACATGGGCATGGGACCTTACCGCGTGTGGAAAAACCGGATGAAAGGAAATCAATTTGGCGTATGGAAGAAAGATTATAACGATGCGGCAACAGGCGAAATTCCTTTTGAATATCCGGAATTTAAGGGATATCACAGCAATATGTATTGGACGAAATTTATAACGGACGAGCAGTCGTTCTATGTGTTCACCGATAGGGAAGATGTATTCTTGCGGTTGTTTACGCCGAGAGAACAACAGGACACCGACTGGAAAAATATGGAGCCGACCTTCCCGGATGGTGATATTTCGTTTATGAATGGCATTTCCGCAATCGGTACAAAGACACAAAAACCGGAAACGACGGGGCCAATGGGTATGAAGCACGTGTATTATGATTTTGAGAAAGAACCAATCCGTGCACTGCACATGGTGCTGTATTTTGATTTTTCGGTGCAACAATAAAGAACAATGAAAAGTAAGGTGAAGATAACAGGATTGATCGTTTGGTTGTTTTTAAGCGTAACAGCTTTTGCACAGCCAAGTGCGGACGCTCTGCGATGTGAATTGCTAACCAATCCGTTGGGTATTGATAAAATGAACCCAAGGTTGAGTTGGCAAATACAGGCGGATGCCCGCAATGTGGTGCAAACCGCGTATCATATCCTCGTGGCGTCATCACCGGAAAAGCTGGCACAAAATATAGGAGACCTATGGGATTCGGGTAAAACGGAATCCGATAATTCAATCGCCGTATTCTATGATGGAAAAGCTTTAAAAAGTGATACGGAGGTCTTCTGGAAAGTAAAAGTATATACCAATAAAGGTGCATCCGATTGGTCCGTACCCGCCTCGTGGCGGGTAGGTCTGCTCTATTACAAGGATTGGAATAGACGTTGGATTGGGTTTGATGGTTACTTTGATAGCGACGATAAAGAGGCCGGCTATCTCAGTGCGCGCTATTTCCGAAAGGAGATTTCCATCACAAAAGAAGTGCAGGAAGCAACTGCGTATATCATGGGTCTCGGTTTGTACGAGTTGTATATCGATGGCCATAAAGTGGGCGATCAAGTGTTGGCTCCCGGCTTAACCGATTATACCAAAAATGTAAAATACAATGTGTTCGATGTCACCGAATTACTAAATGGAGAAAAACACACGTTGGGTGTGATCTTAGGTAATGGACGTTATTACGCCATACGGCAGGAAAAACCGTACAAGGTGAAGAACTTCGGTTTTCCCAAAATGCAGATGCAGATCCGCATCACCTATACGGATGGCTCCCGACAAACCATTCATACGGACGATACGTGGAAAGGGACGACAGACGGCCCCATCATATCCAATAACGAATACGACGGGGAAATATATGATGCCCGTAAGGAATTGAAAGATTGGGCGAAGGTGGGATACGATGATGCCACATGGGAAAGAGCCGAGTATGTACAAGAGCCGGGAGGGAACTACGAAGCACAGATCAACAACAACATGAAAGTGATGCAAGACCTTAAACCGGTTTCCATCACACCGAAAGAGGGTAAGTATATTATCGACTTCGGACAGAATTTTTCGGGTTGGGTGAAAATGCGTGTGCAGGGTCCAGGTGGAACAGAAGTAACACTGCGTTTTGCGGAATCGCTAAATGAAGATGGTACACTTTTTCGAGACAATCTACGCGCTGCAAAGGCGACAGATGTATATATTTTAAAAGGTGGTGATATAGAAGAATGGGAACCGCGTTTTACGTATCATGGTTTTCGGTATGTTGAAGTAGAAGGTTATCCCGGAGAAGTGGAGCTGGATAAATTTATCGGACGCTTAGTATATGATGAAATGGAAACCGTTGGGTCATTTACCTCGTCCAATGCGTTATTGAATCAGATTCATAAGAATGCTTGGTGGGGAATCGCCTCGAACTACAAAAGTATCCCCGTAGATTGTCCGCAACGTAATGAGCGTCAAGCTTGGTTGGGCGACCGTCCGGGTAGCGCCTATGGCGAAAACTTTTTGTTTGATAACGCAAATTTCTACAGCAAATGGTTGGAGGACATTCGCCTGTCCCAGAAAGAGGATGGCGCAATCCCCGATGTCGCACCAGCGTTCTGGCGGTATTACAGTGATAACATGACCTGGCCCGGCACGTATTTAATTGTGGCGGATATGTTATACCAACAGACAGGCGATGTGCGGATATTGGAAAAGCACTATCCAGCCATGAAGAAATGGATGCGGTATATGGAGGCGCTTTACAGGGATAGCGAAGGTATCATCACCAAGGACAGCTATGGCGATTGGTGTGCGCCACCCGCGACTATCGAGGAAGGACGTGGTAAGAGTGCGGATGTTAAACGTCCGAATCCCCTTATATCCACAGCTTATTACTATCATTTGTTGCAGATGATCGCTCGTTTTTCTGAACATACAGGAAATAGCCAGGATCGTGCCGGATTTGAGGAATCCGCGGCCAACATGAAGAAGGACTTTAACAAAAGATTCTATAATCCATCAGGTTACTATGGCAACAATACATTGACGGAAAATTTACTGGCGATGTATTTCGGTTTGGTCGAAGAAGGTCAGAAAGAGAAGCTAGCGGATAGGATTGTGGAGATTATCGAAAAAGAGAATAACGGTCATTTAAGTACGGGATTAGTGGGGACACAGTGGATTATGCGGACGCTGACCGATATGGGACGTGCTGACTTGGCGTACAAGTTGGCAACGAATACTACTTATCCCTCATGGGGCTATATGCTGGAGAATGGGGCGACGACGATATGGGAATTGTGGAATGGCGATACAGCCCATCCGCGCATGAATTCCCAAAACCATGTCATGATGCTCGGCGACTTATTGGTGTGGTATTACGAGAATCTGGCAGGAATTAAATCAGCAGCGAACGGATTCCAAAGGATTATTATGAAGCCGGAGCTCATTAACGGCTTGGATGATGTGGAAGCAAACCATAAAAGTATACAGGGGATGATTACCTCGTCGTGGAAGCGAAAAAGAGATAGGTTTGCCTGGCAGATAGCTATTCCGGCCAATACCACGGCACATGTTTATATCCCGGCCAAAGGGGTACGGTTTATTACCGAACAAGGAAAGCAAATTGCTGATCATTCGGACATAAAGATCATAGGAGAAGAAAACGGACGCGTAATAATCGAATTGGGGTCCGGTAAATATCAATTTTTATCAACGTTACCATGAACAAGAAACACATAGCCATAAAAACTTTTATCCTCTGCCTCGCATTCCTGTCGGGTGCATGGGCACAGGAAAAAAACGCCTTGCATAAATGGAGAAAAGGCATTGTAAAGGACGAGTTTATCTACGATAAAGCTGCTTTCCCCTCTTGCCATTCGGCCAGTATCGTGGAAACCACAAACGGGAATTTAGTCTACACTTTTTTTGGTGGTACACATGAACGCCATCCCGATGTAGAAATCTATATCTGCCGATATGAAAATGAACAGTGGACAGCACCGCAATCGGCTGCTGACGGTGTGCAGGAAGACGGTAGCAGATTGCCTACTTGGAATCCGGTATTGTATCAAATACCCAATGGCGACTTATTGTTGTTTTATAAGGTAGGGCCAAAACCTTCCGAATGGTGGGGGATGTTAAAGCGCTCTACAGATGGTGGAAAAACTTGGTCGGCAGCAGAGAAGCTTCCCGAAGGTTTTTTGGGACCTATCAAGAATAAGCCTGTTTTGTTGAGTAATGGTAATTTGATTTGCCCGACGAGCACGGAAGGCAATGGTTGGAATATTCATTTTGAAATCACACCCGATTTTGGAAAAACCTGGCGTAAAGTAGGTCCGATTGGAAGAGGAGAAGATGACATCAATGCGATTCAACCCAGTGTATTGGATCATGGGAATGGTAAATTACAAATTTTAGCGAGAAGCCGTAATTGGGCGTTGGTTGAATCATGGTCGAATGACTATGGGGAAACCTGGACACCATTGCGCAAGACAACGCTGCCGAATAATAATTCGGGTACCGATGCGGTCACGATGAAAAATGGGACGCATGTGTTGGTATACAATCACGTATTGCCACCGCCGGAGAATCCGAAAGGACCACGCACGCCATTAAATGTTTCCATCTCGAAAGACGGAAAGAAATGGGACGCGGTATTGATTCTGGAAGATTCACCTATCAGTCAATATTCCTATCCAGCGGTTATACAGACAAGCGATGGCCTATTGCATTTTGCTTATACCTGGCGGAGGGAAAAGATGAAGCACGTCGTGGTGAATCCCAAAAAGTTAAAGAAAAGAGCAATAAAGAACGGTGTCTGGCCCCAAGTAAAGGGATATGAGCTCCCTACGCTGGAAACTTATAAAGCAGAAGAAGAGTAAATAGATTATCGAAAAAAGAATATGTCAATAGATAGGGTGTTAAAGGTTAGCTTTCCAGGGAAATTGGTTTTTGGAAATGGTGTGTTGCAGCAGCTAACCGAAGATGTTGTGGAACGGGGATATAAAACCGTCATCATCATGACGATTAAACCATTGCTGGATCAGTTAGCTGATTTTACGGCAACACTGGAAAGAAATAATATAGAGGTGGTTGTCGATACCAGTATCGAACAGGAACCGTCGTTTTCGGATGTGAAACAACTTTTACAAACGCTTGTGCCTTTCCCGGCAGACGCAGTCATCGGTATTGGAGGCGGAAGCGTGTTGGATGTAGCGAAATTGGTTGCGGCGCAGCTGGATAATACACAATCGTTGGAGGACATTGTAGGAAACGGGGTGCTAAAAGGACGAAATAAGGCACTTATCTGCGTCCCGAC
Source organism: Sphingobacterium chuzhouense (assembly GCF_014692525.1). Classification (GTDB taxonomy): domain Bacteria; phylum Bacteroidota; class Bacteroidia; order Sphingobacteriales; family Sphingobacteriaceae; genus Sphingobacterium; species Sphingobacterium chuzhouense. Next base: position 798,041 of record NZ_JACNYL010000001.1, on the reverse strand, counting down.
AACATCGGGAACAGGAAGTGAGGTGTCTCCTAACGCTATCCTGGTGGATGACGAAAATCAGAAAAAGGGTATCATCAGTCCTTATTTAGTTCCGGATAAGGTCTATGTGGACCCCTTACTTACGGTCGGTGTACCCCCTGCGATTACTGCGGCCACTGGTCTGGATGCGTTGACACATTGCCTGGAAGCTTACACCAATAAATTTTCGCAACCTTTTATTGATATGTATGCTTATGAAGGTATGCGCTTAATTGCGGCAAACTTGGAAGAAGCGGTTCATAACGGGAAGAATGAAGAAGCAAGGTATCAGGTGGCGATGGGAAGTATGTTGGGCGGTTTCTGTCTAGGACCAGTGAATACAGCGGCCGTACACGCCCTGTCTTACCCGTTGGGAAGCATGTTCCACTTGGCACACGGGCTTTCCAATGCATTGTTATTGCCTTATGTGATGGAATATAATTATGTAGCATCACCAAAAAAATATGCAGAAGTAGCTATTGCTCTAGGGTGCGACCGCTTAGCTACCGACGAGGAAACAGCCCGTGGCGGAATAGAGAAAATAAGGGCGCTGATTAATGCTTGTGGTATTCCCGCTCGTTTACGCGATGTCGAAATACCCAAAGAAGCTATTCCCCAAATGGCGGAGGATGCTATGAAAATTACAAGGTTGTTAGTCAACAACCCCAGAGAAATTACGTTGCAAGATGCCATAACCATATTTAATGCTGCCTACTAAAATGAAAGAAGTTAGAACAAAAAAAGAGACTATTGTACCGGTGGTTGCACCACTGAAACAAGATTTGAGCTTGGACCAAGATGCCGTATCCCGTATATTTTCATATTTATACACCAATGGTGCAACACCCTTTATATTAGGGACAACGGGCGAATCCGCATCCTTGTCCAACGCTTTTAAAGAGGAATACTTAAGAGCTGCTGTTGTCAATAGACCGGAAGGTGAAAAACTATATGTCGGGATTTCTTCCAATATCATGGAGGATTCTATTTCATTTGCCAAATTGGCGTATGATTTAGGCGTTTCTGAAGTGGCGGCGACTTTACCGACTTATTACAAGCTGTCAGATGTCCAGATAGAAAAGTACTATCTAGATTTAGCTGAAGCAATAACACCTGATCTGATTGTATACAACATACCGGCGACCACGCACATGTCTATCCCTCTTAAACTATTGGACGGGCTTAGTCATCATCCGAAAATCGTCGCCGTAAAAGACTCCGAACGTAATATGGATCGATTGGACCAGTCGCTGGAGTTATGGAGAGATCGCGCAGATTTTAAACATTATATGGGTTGGGCAGGCGCATGCGCCCACTCCTTGATAAACGGTAGTGACGGGATTGTGCCGAGTTCAGCTAATTTTGCTCCTGCAATTTACCGGGATATGTGCCTGGCCGTGGAAAGAGGTGATCTGGAAAGTGCTTATGCTTTGCAAAAGCAATCCGATGATCTGGGAGCGTTGTATCAATCCAATAAATCGTTGGGTGAATCCCTATGGGCATTAAAGATATTGATGAAGCAATTGGGGTTATGTGAGTCCTTTATGATGCCGCCTTTATATACGCTGGGAGCGAAGGAAGAAACGAATATTATCGAAGCATTTCACGCTTTGATAGGGAAAGATAACATTAAACTGAATTTAGTTAGCCATGTATAAACCGATTGTTGGTATTACGATGGGGGATCCGGCGAGTATCGGTCCCGAAATCGCATTGAAAGCTTTGTTGGATGCCCGTGTGCAGGATATCTGTAGACCCATCTTGGTGGGAGATGCTGTTGTTTTTCAGCAGATCATATCGCGGCTGCAGCTACCTATCGCTATTCATGCTGTTGAACAAGTTTCGGAAGCTCGATTTACTGCAGGAGAAGCGGACGTGCTGGATTTGAAAAATACGGATTTATCTAAAATAACGTTTGGAGAAATATCCGCAGAAGCGGGAAACGCATCATTCGAAGCGGTCACCAAAGTGATCGATTTGGCACTCAAAGGAGAATTAGACGCTACGGTAACAGGGCCGATAAATAAGAAGTCCGTCAACGAAGCTGGACATCATTTTGCAGGTCATACGGAGATCTATGCCCATTATACGCAAACAAAGAAATATGCAATGCTTCTCGTAGAAGAAAACATGAAGGTCATCCATGTGTCTACCCATGTGTCACTGCGGCAAGCTTGTGATCTGGTGAAGAAGGACCGTATTGTAGAAGTGACGGAGTTGCTGCACCAAGGGTTAGTCAGCCTCGGAGAAAACAACCTCAAGATAGGCATAGCAGGACTTAATCCACATGCTGGAGATTCGGGACTATTTGGTACCGAAGATGATGAAGAGATTGTTCCGGCAGTAGAAGAAGCACGTAAAAGAGGATATGATGTAGAGGGACCTGTACCTGCGGATACGCTTTTTTCGAAAGCAGCTACAGGTTACTATGGTGGTATCGTGGCGATGTATCATGACCAAGGACATATTCCATTTAAGCTAACAGGTTTTAAATGGAATGCAGAGAAAAAACAAATGGATAGTGTGAAAGGGGTAAATATTACGATGGGCTTGCCGATTATCCGTACATCAGTTGACCACGGAACAGCTTTCGAAATCGCCGGAAAAGGCGTAGCAAGTCCAGATGCGATGATATTAGCTATTGAATCGGCAGTACAGTTGGCGCGGAATAAATAAAAAAGTATGGCATCGATATTGGTAATTGCGGATGACTTGACAGGTGCTGCCGAAATAGGCGGGATAGCCCTGCGTTACGGATTATCGGTGGAGATCGTGCATTCGTTGGAAGCGCCAATAACGACAGATGTCCGGATTCTGAATACCAATACCCGTTCTTTAAAAATAGCGGAAGCACTTGCGCATTTGAAAGCGGTATTTTCGGTGAATCCAACACTGGAATGGGATTGGATATATCTGAAATTTGATTCCGCTCTTCGTGGACATATTGCGGCAGAAATTTCCTTTTACCGCGTGTTATTCCAAAAAGACAATGTCGTTTTTTGCCCTGTTAACCCTGCTTTAGGTCGGGTTATTCAGCATGGCTTGTATTGCATAGGCGGTAAGCCGATTGCAGAAACGGATTTTGCTCGTGATCCCGAGTTTCCGATAGTGAAAAGTAGCGTATTAGAAACGCTTAAAGCCGATTCTTGGAAGTTGACAGAAGATGTAGAAGAACCGTCACCAACAACATCACCTTATATTGTCGCCGCGGTTAAAGATGAAGAAGGTTTGAATAAGTGGGCTTCTACCGTGACACCATTTGGAATCTACGCGGGAGCAGCCGCTTTTTTTGAAGCGTTGTTGCGTCAACGAACAAAAAAAAGGCTTGTAAAAGAAGATGCAGAGCCGCTGCTACAGACACCGGTTTTGTATGTGTGTGGTTCCAATCACGAAAATAGTATCAAACGTATCGCAGCAGTTGACGCGGATAAAGTGGTATATTGGTCGGATATTGGTAAAGAAGAAGAAGTGGCGGAAGATATCCGTCGCAAAATGGATAGATATGGCGAAGTGATACTGGCGGTAGCTTCCACGGTGTCTTATAATGCACAGGTGGTGCGGGAGCATATCGCACAGGTGCTAGCCATATTTTATCAGAAATACGTATTGTGTGAGCTGATCATTGAGGGAGGTGCAACAGCTCGGGCAATATTAGAGGTATTGGGTATCGATACACTCCTGCCTGTATGGGAATATAGGCAAGGCGTGATTCGAAATCATGTGCCGGAAACAACATTGGTGGTGACATTGAAACCGGGGAGTTATCCTTGGACAGAAAAATTATGGGTGTTTTAACCCAATCGATGTACATCGAGTAATGATAGATAAACCTTATGTTAAGCATATTTGATTACGGAATAATTATCGCCGTTTTATTAATTACGTTATACTTTGGACTTCGATATGCAAAAAATCAGAAGTCTACCGAAGCCTATTTTTCGGCCAAAGGGCGTGTCCCTTCCTGGGCTATAGGAATGTCACTATTGGCAACCTTGATTAGTAGTGTTACTTTTTTAGGATATCCTGCCGAAGGGTATGCTAACAATTGGATACTGTTGGTTCAAGGACTGATGGTGCCTATTGTGCTGCTCGGTACCGTATGGTTTATTGTGCCGTTGTACCGAAAGGTGATTGGATTGAGTACCTACGAGTACTTTGAAAAGCGGTTCGGTAATTTTGCGCGGTATTATAGTTCCATTGCCTTTGTACTGCGCCAGTTTTCGGGTATGGGAACGGTATTGTATCTGCTTGCAGTAGCATTATCGAGCATGACGAACATCAACACATATTGGATTATACTCGTTGTGGGAAGCATCATTGTTATCGTTAACTTGCTCGGTGGTATTGAGGCGGTCATCTGGCTGGATGTATTTCAGGGATTTATGCTCTTCGCCAGCGGAATTTTATGTTTGCTCGTTATTATCTTCTCTGTAAACGGTGGTTTTCCGGAAGTATGGCGGGTTGCTTCAGAAAATGGACGTACGGGTTTTGGGCCTTATGATCTGGATTTTACGCGACTGACCTTTATAGTGATGGCCATCAACGGGGCGTTTTATGCTGTTCAGAAGTACGGGACAGACCAAACGGTTATCCAGCGCTATTTAACCGCACGTTCCGATAAATCGGCAATCCGTGCCTCGTTAATGGGGATTTTATTAACCGTGCCTGTCTGGTCACTGTTTATGTTTATTGGTACAGCCCTTTTCGTATATTATACCCAACAACCACTGCCGGATGATATTGGTCCCAATAGTGTGTTTCCTTATTTTATCATGACACAGTTGCCGGTAGGCGTCGTAGGGTTTATTCTGGCAGCGATGATTTCCGCAGCTATTTGTAGCCTCAGCGCCGACCTCAACTCGCTGGCAGCTGTAGGAATTGAAGATTATTATAAAAAACTCCGTCCGGAAAAAGTAGACAACGAATACTTGCGCGCTAGTCGTTGGATGGTGGCTATTGCAGGTGTTATCTCGATGATTATTGGTTTTATTTATGTGGAGTTGGGAAGCGAAAGTATTCTGGGGATCATCTTTACGCTATATGCGATATTCTCGGGAGGTATCGTCGGTATTTTTCTTTTGGGAATTTTCACCGAACGTGCAAATCGGCAAGGGATAAATATTGCTATCATCGTGTGTGTCCTGTTTACTGCTTATGCGTTTTTAACCAGTACCGAGATTGAATTTAGAGGTAATACTTTTCTTCTGTTGGATTTAGGGAAATATAATTTTACACATAATAAAATGATGTTGGGCGTATATAGCCATTTAGTCGTTATTGGTGTCGGCTATCTGGCTAGTTTATTCTTTCCAAAACCCGAATTAGACTCCAATTTATACTATAAGGGATGGAAAAGGAACCGTAGACTTGACCGGGAAAGGGGAATAGAGTCATGATTAGAATTTCAGTAATTATAGGGGTTTGTTTATGTTGCTTTATCCATTTCAGCAAAGCACAGAATTCCGATGATAGATACCAGATGCCGTTAAAGGATGTACTTGGCATCTTGGAAGAACGATATAACATCCGCATAAAATATGATGAAAACCAAGTGGAGGGAAAATGGTTGCGTTATGCGGCTTGGCGCTTTCGTACCGATGTAGATGAAACCCTTCGAAATGTGCTGGCACCGTTGGATCTCAAAGTAAACAAAGAGGGAGAAGGTAAATATAAGCTGAAGGAATACGAGTATTACCGATGGGAACCACAGGACGGTTGGGATTATTTGGATGAGTTAGCCTCGCAATATCACGATAAACACAGCTGGGAACAGCGGAAACAGCAGATTCGTCCAGATTTATACAAAGCGTTGAAATTGTCGCCGATGCCCCCCATGCCGCAATCGGTACCGCTGGTAACTAAAAAACGGAAGTTTAAAAATTATACGGTAGAAAACTTTGCTTTGGAGATTATGCCCGGTTTGTATGTCAACGGTTCTATTTACAGACCATTGAAATTAAAAGGTAAAGTGCCGTTGATGTTGAGTCCAGACGGCCATTGGGCAGGGCATCGTTTTCGGAAGGATGCGCAGATCCGTTGTGCCATGACCGCGCAAATGGGTGCTGTTGCGGTAAGTTACGACCTTTTTGGATGGGGAGAGTCCACCTTGCAATTTGATCCGAAAGACCATCGTAGAAGCTTGGCGCTCACCGTACAAACACTGGGCGCTATCCGGATATTAGATTGGATGTTGCAAGATAAAACGATCGACACCCAGCGTGTCGGTATCTGCGGAGGATCAGGTGGTGGAAGCCAGACCGTACTTATGACGGCACTAGATGACCGCATCACGATAAGCATCCCGGTTGTCTCACTGTCGTCCTATTTTTATGGAGGATGTCCTTGTGAGAGTGGGATGCCGATACACGCCAGTGCGAGTGGAACAAATAATGTTGAACTAGCCGCCATGGCGGCACCCCGACCGCAGCTGGTTATTTCCGATGGCAAGGATTGGACAGCGCACATGCCGCAACATGATTTTCCTTATCTACAAAAAATATACGGTTATTATGGGAAACCCGAATACGTAGAAAATGTCCATCTTCCGGAGGATGGTCATGATTTTGGTTATTCCAAACGGAAGCCCGTATATGATTTTATGACTAAACATTTTGGTTTAAACACGAAAGGGATTAAAAATCCGGCGGGTGACTATGATGAATCCGGATGCGTGATCGAAGAAGAAAAAGCATTGTATGCTTTTGGACCAAATGGCGAGAACCTACCGTCCAACGCAATACAGGGTTATGAAAATTTAGAAAAACTGTTCGAAGATTGAGATATGAAAGCATTAAACAGAAGAGAATTTATAGCAGCATCTGTTCTAGGCACAGCAGCCTTGATGTTGCCAAAATCAACCTGGGCGTTCGCTCGGAAAGAACAGCGCTATAAAGTCGCTGTCATCGATTTGATGATTTTGAAAAGACAGAAACTGGGTGCCGTTAAATTGACCAGTGAAATTGGTGCTGACGGGCTTGAAGTGGATATGGGAGGTCTAGGCGATCGTGATACGTTTGATAACAAATTTTTCGATGAAGCATTTCGTACAAATTATATCAACGAATTAAAGCAATACAATATCCAAGTAGCGTCGGTGGCAATGACAGGATTTTATGCACAATCTTTTGCGACACGACCGACATACCAGCAAATGGTGGGCGACTGTTTAAAGACCTGTCAACTATTGGGTGCCAAGGTAGCATTTTTGCCTTTAGGTGTGCAGGGAGATTTAGTGAAGAATCCGGAATTGCGTCCTGCTATTGTAGAACGTTTGAAGGAAGTCGGAAAAATGGCAAAGAAAGCCGGGGTTGTCGTAGGCATTGAGACAGCATTGGATGCTCGGGGTGAAGTCGAATTGTTAAAAGAAATAGGTTCTAAAAACATACAGGTTTACTTTAATTTTTCTGAACCGTTAAAGGAAGGACGGGATTTGATGGAAGAAATGCGCATCTTGGGTAAAAAACGTATCTGCCAGATCCACTGTACGGATGAAGACGGTGTTTGGCTGGAGAACAATACCCGCTTGGATATGCCAAAAGTTAAAGAAGAACTGGATAGAATGGGTTGGAAAGGCTGGTTGGTTATCGAGCGTTCCAGAGACGCCAACCTATCACCACGCATGGTGAAAGAGAATTTCGGAGCAAACACCAGATACGTAAAATCTATTTTTCAAGGATAAAGTGCTTTCTGGATCTTACAACCTACAAAAGCGATAATTTGATGAGAGCATTATGGATTAGTCTAATCGGCATGTTATGCTATGCCTGTACATCGACGACATGGAAAGAAGAGCTGGAAAGGCGTGTGCCAGCGTATAGCGAAGTAGGAGCAGATGTAATGCCCGACACTATTGCGCCGATTCAGTCGCCTTATTTTGAATATGATTTTAAACGTCCGACGTTCCCCCAACGTACAGATTCTCTATTTGCAGGAGAATCCAATATCCAAGAAGCGATAGATCGATTGGCGACGGCAGGAGGGGGAACACTTTTGTTGACGAAGGGTGAATATGTCTCTGGGAGAATTGAACTCAAATCCAATATTAACCTGCATCTGGAAGAGGGTGCGGTACTTACATTTAAAAATGAAATCGCCGATTTCTTGCCTGTCGTGTTTACACGGAACGAAGGCATAGAATTATATTCACTGGGCGCGTGTGTTTATGCCCGCGATGCGGAGAATATAGCGATTACGGGCGAGGGTAAATTGAGAGGGCCAGGAGAGGGTTCCGTACGTAAACAAATCATGACCCACGAGGTTATAGAAAAAATCGTCGATAGCAATACACCCGTTAAGGATCGTATCTATGATGGAAAAACCACATCTTTTATTTTTCCACCAGCGATGATAGCACCGATAAATTGCAAGAAAGTTTTTATAGAAGGACTTACTTTAGAGCGATCCGCTTTTTGGAACGTCGTGCCGACTTATTGTGAAGATGTGATCATCCGTGGAATCAAAGTGTATTCTGAAGGTATACAACGCGGTGACGGAATTGATATCGAATCCTCTAAAAATGTATTGGTGGAATATTGCAGCCTGTATACGGGCGATGATTGTATTGCAATAAAAGGGGGTAGGGGATACGATGGGCTGCGTGTGAATAAACCTTCCGAGAATATTGTGGTACGGTATTGCTTGGCAGGGACAGGCCATGGCGGTATTACCTTGGGCAGTGAAACAGCAGGTAAGATAAAAAATCTATATGTGCATGATTGTGCTTTCGACGGAACGGATGTAGGCATACGCTTTAAAACCCGTCGTCCGCGCGGAGGCGGTGGACACGATATTGCGTTTGAAAATATCCGGATGAACGTCGTGCATTCCGCTTTGCGTTGGGATATGTTGGGAAGTGCGACGCACGTAGGAGAGCAGGCAAGCCGGGATTTTGCCGTGGAGGGCAATGCATTGACACCGGCGTTTTCTGATGTGAATATCAACAATGTGCTGATTGAATCATCAACACATTGTATCAACGTAGAGGGTATTCCCGAATCCAGATTAAAGAATGTAGAGATTTCAAACTTGCTGGCGACGGGAAAGCATTATCTCGTGATCAACGATGCAGAAAACTTCGTGATTAAAAACAGCGAAGTGCACTGCGAGGAATGTGCAGTTGATAGTGTGCATGTGACCGGTTTTAAAGAAGAAATGGTTCGGATAACGCCATATTGATTTTCGTATTTTTTCTTTTTTCTTTGTTTATTTCGTTTTATTTTCGATATTTAAGGATTATAAAGCGTCAAATTGCTAAATAGTTATGCTACCAATACAACGAAGAGAAAAAATAGTAGGCTTATTGAAAGAAGATGGTGCTGCTAAAGTTATAGACTTAGCGAACCTTTTTAAAGTAACCGAAGCAACCATCCGTCAAGATCTAGAAAAACTGGAAAAAGAAGGGCTCATCTCCCGTGATCATGGAGGAGCCTATTTGCGTAATATAGAAGATCAGGTGCGCAATTTTTCACTCGCACATCAAGATGACAATATAGAAAAGAAAGAACGGATCGCCTTAAAATGTGTTGAGCTTATCGAAAATGGCGATACCATCATCCTGGATTCGGGTTCAACTACCACCGAGATCGCCCGCAAATTAAAAGGGATTAAGAACTTGACCGTTATTACCAATGCCCTAAATATAGCGCTGCTATTAGGTGCAGAACCGGGAATCGAAGTTATTATGACGGGGGGGGAATTTAAACCGCCGACCTTATCGCTTACCGGACAGAAAGCTGCCGACTTTTTTAAGGGAATAAATGTGCAGAAGCTTTTTTTGGCAACGGCAGGGGTGTCGTTGAAAGCAGGGCTTACCTATCCAAGCATTAGCGATATCGTGGTGAAGAAAGCGATGGTAGATGCTGCAGAAGTAACCTATTTGGTAGCTGATTCTTCTAAAATTGGGAAAACGTCCTTTGCGAGCCTAGGAGCAATGTCTCTTATTGACTTCTTGGTGACAGATGCGGAAATTGAGGAAGTACATAAAAACGTATTTCGAGATCATGAAATCGAGATTATTATAGCGGATTGAGGAACGCTATTGTAAAACAGATGTAAATAATTATAGAGAGAAATAATGAATACAGGAGTATTAGGTGTTATTTTTGGGAATAGGGATTTTTTTCCAGATCATTTGGTAGGCACCGCGCGGAATGAAATAAAAAGAGCATTAGATGAGCTGGGACTGGGATACAGAATGTTAGAGGAGTCCGATACCAAATTGGGTGGCGTGGAGACTTTTGCTGACGCCCAAAAGTGTGCAAATCTTTTTAAAGCGCACCGGGAGGAGATTATGGGGATATTGGTGGTGCTGCCCAATTTTGGAGACGAGAGAGGTGTCGCAGAGACTATCCGATTAGCCGGATTAGATGTACCCGTACTGGTGCAGGCCTATCCGGACGACTTGGATAAACTGGATGTTGCCCGTCGGCGGGATGCCTGGTGTGGCAAAATATCTGTTTGCAACAATTTATACCAATACGGAATCAAATATAGTTTAACCGATCAGCATGTCATCCGGCCGGATGATGATGCTTTTATACAGGAAATTAAAGATTTTGCGGCGGTGTGTCGTGTCGTAGGCGGTGTGAAAGGAATGCGCATAGGTGCTGTAGGTGCACGACCGGGAGGCTTTAATACCGTACGTTACAGCGAAAAAATATTACAGCGGCATGGTATCACGGTCGTAACGGTGGATCTCTCCGAAATCTTGGGAAGGGCCAACCGTATAAAAAATGATGATACGATTGTAAAAGAACGTATGAATGTCATGTTAAACTATGCCAAGCGCGGGCTGGCTCCGGGTGATGCATTGGTGCAGATGGCAAAATTGGATTTGGTATTACAGGAATTTGTGGATGAACATGCGCTGGATGCGACGGCTTTGCAATGCTGGACATCTTTGCAGCAAAACTACGGCTGCAATGTGTGTACCTCGATGAGCATGATGAGTGAAAATATGCTGCCGAGTGCGTGTGAGGTGGATGTAACGGGAACGTTGACCATGTATGCCATGCAACTGGCATCAGGATCACCAAGTGCATTGGTAGATTGGAATAATAACTACGCTGACGATCCGAATAAAACCGTATTGTTCCATTGCGGAAACTGGGCAAAAGCTTTCCTGCCGGATATAGAGATTAGTAACGCACCGATTTTAGGTTCCTCATTGGGTGTCGAAAATACATGGGGGGCGCTTGATGGCAGGACACCGGCGTCACCATTGACGTACGGTAGGATCAGTACCGATGATATACAAGGAAAAATTAAAGTTTACTTGGGCGAAGGGGAGTTGACAGATGATGAATTAAATACATTTGGTAATCGCGCCGTGGCGCAGATACCCGACTTGCAGGGGCTCATGCAATACGTATGTAGAAATGGTTTCGAGCACCATGTCGTCATGAATGCATCCCGGACAAGTAAGATTTTGGAGGAAGCTTTAGGAAACTATTTCTCCTGGGAAGTATATAATCATTATAAAGGGTGAAGTGATGGAAGAATCATTAGCAAAAAAATCTATCGAATACAGGAAACGTATTCTGAAATATATTTATAAAGCGAAAGCAGGACACACAGGAGGTAGTTTATCATGTGTGGATGTCTTAAATGTGCTGTATAACCAGATTATGAATGTAAGTCCAGCGAATTTCAATAGTCCGGATAGAGATCGTTATGTCCAAAGCAAGGGGCATTGTGTGGAGGCTTTGTTCGTGGTATTGGCAGATCAAGGTTTTTTTCCCGAATCAGAATTGGAAACGCTCTGCCAGTATGGTTCCCATTTTATCGGGCATCCGACGCGAAAAGTCCCGGGTGTAGAGCAGAATACGGGTGCTTTAGGGCATGGTCTTTCACTTAGCGTAGGTATGGCTATAGCCGCGAAGCTTGATGCGAAAAACTATAAAGTTTTTACGTTGATGGGCGATGGGGAATTGGCCGAAGGCTCGAATTGGGAAGCCGCGCTGACTGCCTCTCATTATAACTTGGATAATTTATGTGCGATCATAGACTATAATAAACTACAGATTTCAGCACCTACACGAGATGTATGTAATACGGATCCGGTGGCCGATAAATTTAGAAGTTTTGGCTGGGAGGTAATAGAAGTAGACGGACACGATGTCGATCTTTTGGAAGAAACATTCCGTTCGCTCCCCTTAGCAGAGGGTAAACCCAGTTTGGTCATTGCGCATACCGTCAAAGGAAAAGGTATCAGTTACATGGAAAATGTACTGAAGTGGCATCATGGTGTCCCCAGTGAAGAACAATATGAGCAGGCGCAAAAGGAATTGGACGAAGCATTTTTAGCAGTTTAATTTAGCATAGAAGGACGGATATGGATAGAGATATGAAAATGGGAAAAGCGAATTTAGAAATCTTTTCAGAAACGTTACAGGAAATGGCGGAGACCAATCGTGATTTATTGGTAGTGACCAGTGATTCCAGAGGGTCGGGTAAATTAGTTCCGTTTGCGCAACGCTTTCCGAATCAACTAGTAGAGGTCGGGATTGCGGAACAGAATTTAGTAGGTATATCGGCGGGTTTGGCGTCCACCGGGAAACAGGTGTTTGCCGTATCACCTGCTTGTTTTCTAACGGCAAGATCGTTGGAACAGATAAAAAACGATGTCACTTATTCGGATAATCCGGTAACCGTAGTAGGTATCAGTGCCGGTGTGAGCTACGGTGCATTGGGTTCTACACACCATAGTTTGCACGACTACGCGGTGCTACGGGCTATTCATAATATCGTTGTATGTGCTCCGGCAGACAATTTTGAAACGCAGGAAGCCGTTCGACAGTCGGCAGCAGCGGATCATCCGGTATATTTACGTTTTGGGAAACGACCGATGCCGTTATTGCGAGAGGATATACCCTTTGTATTTGGGAAAGGTCGTGTATTACAGGAGGGCGAAGATATAGCCATTTTTGCTACGGGTGAAACGGTGCATCCGGCATTAGATGCGGCAGCATTGTTGAGCGAATCGCTCGATGTGAAGGCCATGGTTATTAGTATGCATACTGTAAAGCCGTTAGATACGGAGCTATTAGCAAAAGTGGCAGCTGCTGGCACGCCTATACTGACCGTGGAAGAGCATAGTGTAAACGGAGGGATGGGAGAAGCCTGCGCCTCGTTTTTATTGCAACATGGATTTCATAGCCGCTTTCGCATAATGGGTATCCCGGATGAGTATACAGTGACAGGTTCACAACAAGAGATATTGGATCATTATGGTATTAATGGACAAGGTATAGCGGAAAACGCCAAACAATTATTGGGTATTTCCGGCGAAAATAAATAAGGGTGTTTTACCGCGCCGAATTATAAACAGATAAACCGATTTTATTATGCGCATCATATACAACTATTTATGGGTGGGAGTGATGTTATCACTGTTGGTTTCATGTAATCAAAAAGAGACAAATAAGGAGAAACCAAAGCAAATTGCGATTATCGTTTCTACACTAAACAACCCATGGTTTGTTTTCCTCGCCGAAACGGCTAAAGAAGAGGCGGAAAATAGAGGCTATGTAGCACGTATTTTCGATTCGCAGAACAATACCTCATTGGAATCCGATCATTTTGAAAATGCAGTAGCATTGGGATACGACGCGATCTTGCTCAACGCGACAGATTCTGATGGTTCTATTGCGAACGCAAGAAAAGCAATGGAAGCGGGTATTCCGGTTTTTTGTATGGATAGAGAGTTGAACAACCCCGACGCTGCTACTTCTCAGATTGTATCGGATAGTTATTCAGGTTGCGTAGAATTGGGAGGCTTATTTGTCCGTTCACTAGGGCAAAAAGGAAGATATGTGGAGTTGTTGGGTCTGGTAGGTGATAACAACACTTGGAATCGGTCTAAAGGATTCCATTCCGTGGTAGATCATTTTCCGGAGATGCAGATGGTGGCACAACAAAGTGCTGATTTTGATAGAAATAAAGCAATGGAAGTGTTGGAGTCTATTTTACAGGCCCATCCTGATGTAGATGCCGTGTTTTGTGGAAATGATGCGATGGCCATGGGTGCATATCAAGCATTAGTGGCTGCCGGAAAAGACAAAAATATCCAAGTCTTTGGCTTTGATGGTTCGGAAGATGCGGTGCGTTCGATACAGTCCGGTGGACTTTCGGCTACCGTTATGCAATTCCCGCAAAAAATAGCCGAGACTGCGGTAGCGTTCTCTGGCGAATATTTTGAAGGAAAGACGGAATTTTCTCCAAAAACCTTAGTCGATGTAGAATTGGTGACACCAGCAAATGTAAATATATATTCGAGCTATGGAAAAGAGTGATAACGGTATACCGCCAAAAAAACGCAAAATGCTGGTATACGGGATTGTCGGACTGATTGGTCTCTTTTTATTGTACCATTCTTTCTATGCGGTGCCGTTGGATTCCCGTGCGAAAGATGTCGCGGATGGCGATATGGAGAAAGTAGTAGCAGCATACTTTTCGCAGACACTACCTACAACCTTAGCACAGGCTCCTGAGCCTTGCGGCTTGCTAAAGACATTGTCGGCGGAAGAAAATAGAAGCTGGACGCAATACGGTAAGCAAACGAATATTGGCAGCAGGTATTATTTTCTGATAAAAGGAGAAGGTGTGATTAGCGAAATTGAAAAAGATTTTATAAACGTGGCTTTTGGGGAGGGCGCCGAAACGTGCTCGTTACGTATTTCCACCGTTTACATTTTCGGAAATGAAATTAGGGACGCATCCGGCAAGCTGTTATTGCAGGATGTCGGTGAGTTGTCGAAATTCAATGCTATTTCGGAGCTGATCAACAAAAAAGTAAGAGATGAAGTGGTGCCGGAATTTTTGAAGCAAGCCCAGGTGGGAAAAAAAGTACAGGTTGATGGTGCATTTGCACTAAACAAGCGTATAGGGGTAAGCAAAGATTTCGAGGTAGTACCCATACAATTACAAGTTATAGATTAAATATACGGTGGTTTCTTTAAAGAACATAACAAAAACATTTAATGGCGTGCACGCACTCCGTGATGTTAGTATTGAATTTCCAGCGGCAAAGGTCATCGCTTTGATTGGGGAGAACGGTGCCGGCAAATCTACGTTGATGAATATCTTGAGCGGTGTGTATGCGGATTACGAAGGCGAATTAATATATAAAGGCGAAGTTATTCGCTTTCAAGGTCCGCGTGACGCACAGGATCAAGGGATTGCCATTATCCATCAGGAGCTTAACTTGATTCCATATCTCAGCGTTGTAGAGAATATATTTTTGGGAAGAGAGTTGGTTACCTCATGGGGTGCTTTGGATGTAGCGAAAATGAAGGCTTTAGCAAAGGAATTGCTTTCCCGATTAAAACTGGACTTGGACTTGGATATACCGGTATCACAGCTTAAAGTAGGCGAATGCCAGCTAATAGAGATTGCAAAGGCACTGTTAGTAGAAAGTGATGTCGTTATTATGGATGAACCGACATCGGCTATCAGTGAATCGGAAGTGAATGCGCTATATGACATCATTCGTGACCTTAAAGCATCGGGTAAAACAATTGTTTACATCTCGCACAAAATGAAGGAGCTCTTTACCCTTGCCGACGAGTACGTCGTACTGCGGGATGGACAGCTAGTTCGACAAGGGCTTATGGTTGACGTTGATGAACAACAGCTCGTGAATATGATGGTTGGTCGAGCTTTAGGAGAGCGTACGTATTGCCAGGAGCGCGTTACGGAAGAGCGTGTACTCCACGTGGAGAACTTATCTTTGCCGCATCCTGCCAAGGACGATATGTTGCTTGAGAATCTGTCTTTTGACGTATATAAAGGCGAAATATTGGGTGTTTTCGGGTTGATGGGTGCTGGAAGGACAGAGCTGTTGGAAACCTTGTTCGGGCTGCGGGGGAAACCGGCTTCGGGAAGTTTTTCTTTTGACGGTAAAAATACATCGTTTTTCAGTTCACCTAATGAAGCACTTCGTTGGGGCTTGGCATTGGTGCCGGAAGATAGAAAATCCGACGGTCTGGTGCTAGGCATGGATGTACGTTCCAATCTCAGCCTTTCCGTACTATCAAGTTTGGAGAAACTAGGTGTTCTGGCGGATATACAGGAGAAAGAATTATGCCGGCAATATGTGGAAAGACTGCGTATCAAAACCGCTACCGATCAGCAACAAGTGGGAAGTTTAAGTGGAGGGAATCAACAAAAAGTGGTGCTTGCGAAATACCTGGCTACACACCCTAAAGTATTGATGCTGGACGAACCCACCCGGGGAATAGACGTGTATGCCAAAGGAGAAATCTATGATTTAATCCGGGAGCAGGCTACCGCAGGGTTGGGTGTTATGGTGGTGTCATCCGAATTACCCGAGTTGTTTGCCGTTGCAGATCGCATTTTGGTCATGTGCGATGGTCGGATCACTAAACAATTCAAAACAGAAGAAGCGACAGAAGAATCTATCTTACAGGCCGCGTTGCCCGATAAATAATATGGTATATGAATATGTCCGTAATAGCATATAAGAAGCGGTTGCAACAATTGCAGCCATTGATCGCATTGTTTTTATTGTGCTTGATCATTGCGATTTTCTCCGATCGGTTTATGACGATGACGAATCTCTGGAATGTGATGCGCCAGATTTCGGTGAATATCTGTATTGCGGTGGGGATGACGCTGGTCATCATCTCCGCGGGAATAGATTTGTCTGTCGGATCAATTTTGGCATTCGCCGGCGCCGTCACGGCATCTTTTCTCAGTATGGGTGCGGAAATTCCTTTTTTTGGTATTTATATCGGTTTTACACCGCTGGGCGCTATTCTAGTAGGGATTGCGATGGGCGGTATTTTAGGGCTGGTGAATGGTTGGGTGATTACGTATTTCAAGGTACAACCGTTTGTGGCGACTTTAGCAATGCTAACCATTGCACGCGGATTAACCATGTTGTGGACGCAGGGATATCCCATCAGCTCACTGGGAAAGGAATTTGCGACTATAGGCACGGGGTGGTTCTTAGGCGTTCCGATTCCGGTGTGGATCGCGGCTATTGTTACCGTGTTGGCCGTTTTTATGATGAAAAAAACAAGATTTGGTCGCTATATCTACGCTATAGGCGGAAATGAACGTGCGGCACGTTTGTCGGGCATCAAAGTAAACCGGGTGAAAACCTTGGTGTATATGCTTTCGGGAATGTTAGCAGCAGTTGGCGGTATATTGGTTACTTCCCGGTTGGATTCTGCGCAACCAAATGCCGGAGCGGGCTACGAATTGGATGCCATAGCGGCGGTGGTGATTGGCGGCACATCCTTATCCGGTGGGCGTGGTTTAATTATGGGAACGGTATTGGGCGCGGTTATTATTGGTGTACTGAACAATGGTTTGGTGTTATTGGGCGTTTCGCCATTCTGGCAGCAGGTGGTTAAAGGATTGGTGATTTTGATTGCGGTCATTATTGACCGCTCACAACATAAAGACAAGAAGTAAGATGGCAAACGAACAGTATATTTTGGCGATAGACCAAGGTACAAGCAGTACAAAGACACTTGCCTTTGACGAATCTGGTCGTGTGGTAGGAAAAGGGAGTGCTAAGCTTGCCATACATTATGAAAATAATTTTATAGAGCAAAGCCCCGAAGAAATATATCAGAGCGTATTGCAGTCTGTTGCAGCTTGCCTGTACGATTTAGAGCAAAAAGGTATATTACCAAGCCAGGTTGTATCGGTAGGTTTGACCAACCAACGGGAGACATTTGTACTTTGGGATGGCGATGGAAAGGTTTTGTACAATGCCATTTCCTGGCAATGTAAGCGCTCTTCGGCTATTTGTGATCGCTTAAAAGAAGACCGTAAGGAAATAGCTGTAAAGGAGAAAACCGGTTTGCCGATCGACCCCTATTTTTCGGCGACTAAACTAATGTGGTTAGTGGAGCATGTTCCGTCTATTGCGACTGAACTGGAACGTGGAAATGTATTTTTTGGTACCGTAGATACCTGGATATTGTATCGATTGACAGCTGGAAAATGCTATTTGACAGATCATACGAATGCGTCCCGTACGATGCTATTCAATATTTATGAATTGGATTGGGATAAGGAATTATTGAGCCAATTGGGTTTGAAAGGCATAAATCTCCCTCAAGTACGCCCTTCGGCGTATCACTATGCGGCTTCTGATTTTGAGCGTCTTTTCTCCGAACCATTACCTATACGTGCTGTTGTCGGAGATTCTCAAGCTGCGGCATTAGGTGCAGGTTGTTTCCAAAGAGGGGAGGCAAAAGCGACTTTGGGAACAGGCAGCTCGATTATGATGGCTGTCGGGCAAGAATTGCTATATAAGGGACAAAATACAGTCGATGCTATCTACTATAGTACCGAACAAGGTGTGGTTTATGCAGCGGAGGGAATCATCGTTTCTTGTGGCGCGACAATAACCTGGATGAAAGAACAGTTGGGGTTATTCGGAGACGAACGCGAATTGGAACAGATCGCAAGTGCAGTGCCGTCAAACCATGGAATTACCCTAATACCGGCTTTTAGCGGTATGGGAACACCCTATTGGAAAAAAGACGCAAAAGCCGCTATTATGGGGCTAACCTTTGCTAGCAATCGATCCCATTTGATACGTGCGGCACTGGAATCGGTCTGTTTTCAAATAAAAGATGTGATTACTGCAACCGAAAAGGAACATCAGCTGACGCTGTGTCAATTGCTCGTAAATGGTGGAATGTCGGAAAACAATTTTATAGTGCAACTTCTGGCGGATATTTTGGAGAAGCCGGTGTTCTGCAATACCATGCCGGACGCGTCGGCACTGGGATGTGCCCGTCTGATCGCTTCAAATGTTTGGAATGTGCCGTTACATAAGGCTTTACCACAAGAAAATGTAGGTGTAAAGATATATCATCCCGATTCCTCTAAAGAGTGGGTCAAGACAAGTTATAAACAATGGTTAGAAAGCGTTAATCGTTTTCTGCAATAAACAAAAATATAGTGATATGAAAAAGATAGGACTTATCCATACATCGGCTACACTCGTGCCGGTATTTCAACAGTTGTTCAAGGAAAAATCAGTTCAGGCGGAAGTATTCAATATCGTCGACGATAGTTTAATTAAAGACGTAATTGAAAAAGGACGATTGGAAGATAAGACAGCACAGCGCGTGATTAATTATGTCAAATCAGCAGAAGACGCCGGTGCTGACTTGATTGTGGTGACCTGCTCATCGATTGGCAGGGCAGTAGAACAGGCTGCAGAAAAAGCCAGAGTGCCTGTTCTCCGTGTCGATCAGCCCATGACTGATCGCGCGGTTGCGGAAGGAAAGCGGATAGGCGTGGTCGCGACATTGCCCACGACCTTGGAACCGACGAGCGACCTTGTTTTACGCAGGGCGCAAAAAGCCGGGAAAGAAGTGACGTTGGTAAGCCGATTATGTGACGGTGCTTTTGAAGCCCTGATGAACGGTGATGCCGATAAACATGACGAAATGGTCAGACAGGCGCTTCAAGAATTGTCGGAACAAGTTGATGTGATTCTGTTGGCACAAGCATCGATGGCTCGCGTTGTCAGTCAGATACCCGAAAGTGAGCAGAAGGTGCCGATATTTAGTAGTCCGGGTATCGCGGTAGATTATGTAGCGGCTTTATGCAACGAATCGTAAAAGAAATAACAAAGACGCGATGAGTAAATGGAGGTTATGGAGTTTAGGGTTGGCAGGAATTGGTATTGTCATAGCTAGTATCGGGCTTTTGGTCGATGGATTTCCGTACTTCCGGCAGGCGTTACTGGCCGGGAGTATTTTCGGCGCTATCGGAATGGGGGCTTTTCAAGCAACGAAGGGCTATCAATACACGATGTGGATTATTGTTGCGGTTGTGGCAGGCATGACTTTTCCCGACCGTATATTGCATATTGGTGAGTTCGATATGCGAAATAAATGGCTCATCCTGGTCGTTATCCAGCTGGTGATGTTCGGCATGGGGATACAGATGAAAGTGCAAGATTTTACACGGATTGGCGCTTCGGGAAAAGGGGTCGCCATTGGACTCGCCACGCAGTTTACGATTATGCCGTTAGTGGGTTTTCTGCTCACGCGAGTTTTTGATTTCGAACCAGAAATAGCTGCCGGGGTTATTTTAATCGGTAGTTGTTCCAGTGGATTAGCTTCTAATGTGATGGCCTATATCGCAAAAGCCAACCTCGTACTATCCGTAACCGTAACCGCATTTACTACGATATTAGCACCCATTATGACGCCTTTTATGATGAAAGTGTATGCAGGTACCATGGTGGAGGTCAGTTTTTTGGAAATGGCGATGGAAATTATTAAAATCATGATTGTGCCTATCGGAGCGGGTTTGTTGCATGATTATCTAAAAACAGCACCACTTTCGATGTATCAGTCTACCAAAAAATCCGCTATAGTTATCTTATTGATACTACTGACAGTTGGCTATTTCTGGGATTATCTGTCTACGGTATTTCCGTCCACTGGGATGATTATCATAGAAGCATTATGCTTTATGCTGGGGGCCATACCGGTGGGATTCGGCTATCATCTCTTAACAAAAAAACTTCCTTCGCTGGACAAACGCATGCCTTATTTTTCGATGTTCGGGATTGTGTATTTCACGGCTGTAACTACGGCTGCCGGGCAACAATATCTGATGGAAATAGGAGCAGTATTGTTTCTTGCGGCCGTTATCCATAATGGAGCCGGATACTTTTTTGGTTATTGGTTTAGCAAACTGTTTGGCTTGAACGAATACTCGGCAAGAGCAATGGCATTGGAGGTTGGATTGCAGAATGGTGGAATGGCAAGTGGGTTGGCAGGAAGCATGGGAAAGTTGGGTACCGTAGGTTTAGCCGCGGCGGTGTTTAGTCCTTGGATGAATATTTCGGGGTCTATATTGGCGAATTATTGGAGGAGAAAACAAGAAAAAGAAGATCGGTTGAAGAATTTGGTAAAGGAAGACCGAGTGAACTATAAAAAAATAAATGAAGAGCATGGATAGAATTGAAGCGACTTACTATGTAGAGACACCATATCCGCTGGCAGATGCTGCTGCCGTGATGGCAGGGGAACAGTCGTCGGGTACGTTTGTAGCCATACCGGGCGAAACGGAGGAATTAAAGATGCAGTATGCTGCCCGTGTAGAACGTATTACAGAGCTAGAGACGGTTTCGCAACCGTCGCTATCGGGAGAACAATTGCATTTCGAAAAATATTATCGAGGTAAGGTCACCGTATCTTGGTCTGTAGCTAATTTTGGGACAAACCTACCGGTGCTATGCTCGACGCTCATGGGTAATTTATACGAGTTACGGCAGTTTACGGGTATTAAGCTGGTGGACATTCAATTACCAGACAGCTATACAACACAATTTCGTGGTCCTAAATTCGGTATTCGTGGAACGGCGGAACTTATTTCCAACGAGGCAAAAACACCTTTAATTGGAACTATTATCAAACCGAGTGTTGGTTTAACCATCGCGGATACGGCGGATCTCGTAAAAAAGTTGGCAGAAGCCGGTATTGATTTTATCAAAGACGACGAGTTGATGGGATCTACGCGTAATTCTCCGTTCGCCGATCGCGTGCAAGCGGTCATGGAAGTACTGAACAGACATCAGGATAAAACCGGAAAGAAAGTGATGTATGCATTCAACATCAGTGATGAGATGGACAATATGTTGCGGAACTATGAAACGATCGTGCAGGCAGGCGGAAGCTGCGCGATGGTAAGTTTGTATAGTGCGGGATTAACCGCTGTCAAGCGTATCGCAGATATCGGGCAACTGACCATCCACGGGCATCGCAACGGTTGGGGAATGCTTAACCGGCATCCATTGTTGGGTGTGTCATTTTCGGCGTATCAAAAATTATGGCGACTGGCAGGTGTAGATCAATTGCATGTCAATGGTATTCGGAATAAATTCTGGGAATCGGATGAATCGGTGGTAAGCTCCATAAAAGCCTGTTTAACACCAATGGCTGGCGTATTACCGGCATTGCCGGTTCTTTCTTCCGGGCAATGGGGCGGTCAGGCGATAGATACGTACAAACTAACGCAGACTACGGATTACTTATATCTTGCCGGTGGCGGTATCATGGCACATCCCGGTGGCATCGGTAGCGGTGTAAGCGCGATTAAACAGGCTTGGGAAGCGGCAGTGGAAGGTTTGACATTAGCGGAAGCGACACGAAAATTCCCTGCTGTACAACAGGCCGTAGAGAAATTTGGAAAGACCAGATAAAAGAAGCGTTATGGCCTATAAAATAGCTTTTTTTGGAGATGACTTTACCGGTTCTACCGATGCATTAGAGACATTGGAGGAAATGGGACTGGACACGGTTTTGTTTACAGGAATACCCACGAAAGATCAATTAAAAACCTTTGAAGATAAACAAGCCATCGGTGTTGCAGGCATGACGCGAACGCTTCCAACGGGAGAAATCGAGAAGGAACTGAAAGCGGTGTTTGATTTATTTTCCAAAATGGAAATAAGACATGTTCATTATAAGGTATGCTCCACGTTTGATTCTTCGCCAGACGTAGGAAGTATAGGTAAAGCGATCGATATCGGAGCGGAAACATTTTCTGCTCATGTGGTGCCATTGATTGTTGGGGCGCCTTACCTCGGCAGATTTTGCGCTTTCGGAAACCTGTTTGCCCGTATGGGCACCGGACAAAAAGGAGAAGTCTTTCGGTTGGATAGGCACCCCAGTATGTCCAAACATCCGGTTACGCCAGCGAAAGAAAGCGATCTTCGACGCCATTTGGCGCAGCAGACAGGAAAAAAGATATCCTTGGTGGATGTGACGCAATTGGAACAATCCGCAGCAGAAATCGTTTCGCAGGTAGACGAGAAAGAGGAAAAGACAACCGTCGTTTTATTTGACGTAATGACAGAACAGCATCTGGAAAAGATCGGAGAGGTATTGGAACGGTTGTCTAAACAGCATCAACCACTTTTTTCGGTCGGGTCATCGGCCGTGTCGAAAGCATTATGTGCTTCCTGGAAAAAGACCGGCGAGCTATTGCCGCGTGTAGAGTGGCCGCAGCTGAAACCTGCAACGCCGCTGTTGGTGCTCTCTGGAAGTTGCGCGGTAGTAACAGGTCGGCAGATTGAACATGCTTTGGAAAATGGATTCGCAGAAGTCGCTGTCAGCGGAGAGAAACTGCTATCCGGATCAAATGAAATGTATATTGTTTCGATAGCAGAAAAGGTATTACACGATATGCAGCAAGGTAAAAGTGTTATCGTGCACACCAGCATCGGGCCGGATGACACTCGGGTAGAAGGAACCCGGAATGTATTGACACAACAGGGAGCAGGAGGATACGAAATCAATACCCGTACGGCAAGGTTATATGGAAAAGCTTTAGCGCAGATTGCAGATCACGTGTTGCAATCTTTTGTACTGGAACGGTTGGTTGTCGCTGGGGGTGACACGTCAAGTTTGTTTGCACGGGAATTCGGCATTGAAGCCGTGGAAATGGTCGCTCCGATTGTACCGGGGGCACCACTCTGTCGTATACACGCCAAAAAGGCACACATCCATGGCGTAACCATCAATTTTAAAGGTGGCCAGGTTGGTGATTTGGATTATTTTTTAAGGATGGAAAACGGCGATTAATGTAGGAGGTGAGCAGGACAGTACAGGATGCCGGCGTATAGGCTTTTTAATATCTTGACTAGAAAATCACGTTTTTTACTCGATTCGTCGATTTCCATGATAAGATAATACAACTAGATGAAAATTTTATATAGTCGGAAAGGTCTTAACCTTTATCAAGGCATATTTTTTTGCTTATTTATTCCCTTTATTTTGATAGGGCTAATGAGCTGTTCTGCGTCCAGGAAATTACAAGTGACAAATGTGTTGATAGAAGGAAGGGAAAATCCGATGGGCATCAATACGCTAACGCCGTCATTTAGTTGGAAACTTCAGAGTGAGGAGCATGACGTCATGCAGACCAGTTATAGAATCACGGTGAGTACAGAGGATGATCTGTCGAAGACACAGTCTATTTTATGGGATTCTGATTGGGTGGCGACAGAACAGTCGTTATACAACACGTATGAAGGGGAGAATCTTCAAATAGGAACGACCTATTACATTCGTGTAGCGATAAAAGATAACCGGGGCAATGTGGCAGAGAGTGAGATACAACGCTTTCACACCGGATTATTATCGACTTCAGATTGGGGAGAGGCCCAATGGATTACGAAAGAGGTATTACCGGATTCGCTTGTGAATCCCTTGCCATTAAGTTCCAGCAAGCTCCGTATTGATAAAAATTATGATTTGCCTGTTTTTCGAAAGAATGTAGAGCTAGATAAAAAGATTGTATCCTCCATCGCTTATATTTCCGGACTTGGTCATTATGAATTGCTGATGAATGGTCAGCATGTGGACGATGCCGTTTTACAGCCCGGTTGGACAAAATATGATAAAGAAGCTTATTATGTCGTGTATGACTTAACGGAGCATTGGCAGAAAGGAAAAAATACCATTGGCGTCATGCTGGGAAATGGATTTTATTATATACCACCGATTAAGGGACGATATCAAAAACATAAAGTCGCGTTTGGTTTACCGAAGCTAAAAATAAAGGTGGTCAACCGGTATGTTGACGGCAGCGAAGAAGTGATCGACAGCGACGAAAGCTGGAAAGTACATCGCTCTCCCATTACGTTTTCAAGCATGTATGGAGGAGAAGATTATGATGAACATGTATTACCCCTTAATTGGAGTGAGCCGGACTTTGACGATTCGGCTTGGGATGCTGTATTGTTGGCAGACGGACCAACCCTACGCGTACAGGAAACAGAACCTGTTCGGATTATGGAGCAATTTAAACCGCAATCTGTCAACCGGATAAACGAGCACCTGCACGTCTATGATTTCGGACAGAATGCATCCGGGGTTGTGCATATCAAAATGAAAGGTCATCAGGGGGATACCGTTCGGATTTATCCAGCAGAATTGTTGAATGAGGAAGGGCGTGCGAATCAAAAACACTCCGGAAGCCCTTACTACTACCAATATGTGTTTGCCCAAGATGGCGAAGTCAGTTGGCGACCACGCTTTACTTATTACGGATTTCGCTATGCGGAAGTCCGGTTGATGCCCGCTAACAATCAGCAGATAACCGTAGAAGACATCACTGCGGAGCACATTCGGAACGGTGCACGTCAGATCGGAAGTTTCCAGTCATCAGATACCCTGTTTAATCAGATACATACGCTGATCAACTGGGGGATAAAGAGCAATATGGTCAGTGTCTTTACCGATTGTCCTCATAGGGAAAAGTTAGGCTGGCTGGAACAGCTCCATCTTATGGGGCCTTCGGTGCAGTATAACTTTGATGTGGAACGTTTATTTGCCAAATCGCTGGGCGATATGCGCCAGTCGCAAACCGAAGAGGGATTGGTGCCTGAAACGGCACCTGAATATGTTCATTTTGATTGGGGCGGAGATGTGTTTCGCGATTCACCTGAGTGGGGCTCGAGTTCGATTATATTAGCTTGGTATGCCTACCAATGGTATGGCAACAAAGCCTTTCTGACGGATAATTATGAGATGATGAAAAAGTATATGAATTATCTGAAAGGAAAAGCAAAAGATAATATACTTTATCAAGGATTGGGAGATTGGTACGACCTCGGACCGGAACGTCCGGGCTTTTCTCAACTGACAACACCAGGTATCACGGCTACGGCTATCTACTATTATAATTGGAAAATTATGGGTGAGATCGCGGAGCTATTGGAAGATGAAGAATATAAGCTATACGCTGATTCACTCCAACAGGGCGTTTATAAAGCATTTAATGCTAAATTCTATAACGAAACAGATGCGATGTACGGTTCCGGAAGTCAAACGGCTCTCTCGATGGCATTGTACATGGGATTAGTCGATGAAACGAATAAGGATAAGGTATTGGCAAATCTTGTAAAAGATATTGCAAACAGAGACACAAGTTTTACAGCAGGTGATATTGGTCACCGTTATTTGTTACAGGCTTTGCAGCAAGCCGGGCGTGATGATTTGGTCTATGCGATGCACAACGACGATACCCGGCCGGGATATGGCTATCAGATACGTCAGGGAGCAACCGCATTAACCGAGTCCTGGGCAGCATTGCCAACCGTATCCAATAACCATTTTATGTTAGGGCATTTGATGGAATGGTTTCATACACGATTAGGCGGATTAGGACAAGAGAAGGGATCCATAGCTTATAAACATTTACGTATATCACCTAAGATGCTCGATGTGGTAAAACAACGAGCTGTCACCTTTGAAAGCCCTTACGGGTTAGTACGGTTTGAGCAAGATGGAGAGCGTTATCAAGTGGAAATTCCGGTAAACAGCCGTTGTACGTTAGTACTTCCACCATCTTCCGATTATCAAATCAACGGAAAAATAGTAGAGACACAGGAGCATACCTTAACAGATGATGGGCTGGAAATTCAACTGGGGTCGGGGATATACGATATTAAAAAGTAATAAAATAATGAAGAGAATAGGTGCATTGTTTTTTATGGTATGGGTTGCGAACATGGGCTTGGCACAACCGACTGCCGTTTCCGAATTCGAAATGGAGCAACTTTATCAGGAGGTCAAAACACCCTATAAATATGGATTGGTGTTGACCCCGCAGCAAAAGGGAGATCTGATGGATTGTCCAAGTGTGTATCGCGATGGTAAGAAATGGTACATGACCTATATTGTCTTTGATGGAGAGGGCTATGAAACCTGGTTGGCAGAAAGCACAAATTTATTGGAATGGAAGGTTTTGGGCAAACAAATGTCAAAAGAAGAAGGCGATAAGTGGGACAGTAAACAACGGGCGGGTTACAACGCGCTCATAGATATAAAATGGGGAGGGAATTACAAGCTCCATACCTACGATGGAAAATATTGGATGTCCTATTTTGGCGGAGCATCCGTAGGATACGAACCGGAACCGCTGGCAATCGGTATGGCATATACAGCCGAGAAGCCAGTTAAGCCGATGGAATGGCAACGGTTGGATAAACCCGTTTTGACGAGTAAAGATGAGGATGTGCGTTGGTGGGAGAACCGTCACAAGCTTTTTAAAAGCTACGTGGTGGAAGATAAGAAAAGAAATACCGGGCACCGTTTTATTATGTATTACAATGCCGTGGGCGATTCGTTGGAAAACAATAAACCGACACGCTGGTATGAACGTATAGGCATGGCCGTTTCGGACGATATGAAAACCTGGAAACGCTATTTACAGGAACCCGTCGTACATCATCCGGTGGGAATTACGGGCGACCCGATGATCCAGCGCATCAATAATACCTGGGTAATGTTTTATTTCGGTGCGTTCTGGAAAGACCGCGAAGGGGCGTTTAATAGATTTGCGGCGTCCAAAGACTTGATCCATTGGACGGATTGGCAGGGGGATAATCTTATCGATTCTTCGGAGGACTTTGATAGCCAATATGCCCATAAGTCTTTTGTCATTAAGTATAAAGGTGTTGTTTATCATTATTATTGCGCCGTCGATAAAGCGGGAAACCGAGGTATTGCATTGGCGACGTCTAAAGATAAAGGAAAAAGTAAATTAAAGTTTGAATTGAAATAATAAACTCTGTTGTAAGCATGTTTCATAAGTTAGTATCTTTTTTAGTTTTATTTGTTGCTGTTTTACCTGGTATCGCGCAACCCCGACAGACGATTGATTTTAATGGGGATTGGTTTTTTACGTTGGACGATGATTTGAATGCTAGACATGCAGATTTCTCCCATGCAAATTGGAAGAAAATAGTATTGCCGCACGATTGGAGCATCGGTTTTGATTTTGGCGAGGAATACCCCGCAGGCAATGCGGGAGGTGCACTACCGGGCGGCGCAGGCTGGTACAGAAAAACTTTCCAATTGTCGGAAAAGGATAAAGGAAGCTATTATGCGCTACATTTTGGAGGGGTTCATCGTTATGCAGAAGTTTGGGTTAACGGGAAATATTTAGGTAAGAATATAAACGGATACCTTTCTTTTGAACACGACCTGACACCGTATCTACGTTATGGTAACGAGCAGAATGTCGTTGCTGTACGTGTAGATAACAGCTTGCAGCCTAACTCGCGTTGGTATACCGGTTCGGGTATCTACAGAGATGTAAGATTGGAAAAACGTTCGCCTTTGCATTTGTTGCGCGAAGAAACGGTTATCACCACACCGGAAGTGTCAGCGGAAAAAAGTGTGCTAAACGTTCGTTCCGTTTTCAATAAATATACAAACGATAAAGTTGGGCAGCTGACGTTGAAATTACAGGATAAGTATAAGAAGACGATTGCCGAGAAAACAGTAAGACTTTCCGAGAATCATTTTGAGGAAAAATTGGAAGTAGGAGGGATTACCTTGTGGGAACCAGGCAATCCGGCTTTGTACGATTTGAGCATTACGGTTTTGGACAATTCCAATAAGGTTGTGGATGAGCTCAAATACCCCGTAGGGTTTCGTTATTTTGATTTCGATGAACAAAAGGGATTTTTCCTGAACGGGAAACCGTTTAAGCTATTAGGCGTATGCTTACACCATGATTTAGGAGCGTTGGGCGCTGCTTTCAATAAATCGGCAGCTAAACGACAATTGCTGGTGATGAAAGATATGGGCGTTAATGCGATACGTACTGCACATAATCCGCCGGCAGAAGAATTTCTGGATCTTTGTGATGAACTAGGATTCTTGGTGCAAAATGAGGCCTATGATATGTGGGCAAAACGTAAAAATAAATTTGACTATCATATTGATTTTAAAGAGCACTATATCAATGACCTCGTACGTTTCGTAAAACGCGACCGTAACCACCCTTCCGTTTTTATGTGGAGTATCGGAAATGAAATCCGTGAACAGTTTGATAGTACCGGCATAGCATTTACGAGGAATATGACGGAAGTAGTGAAGAAACTTGATCCCACCCGTCCGGTTACGGCAGCATTGACAGAAACGAATTACGATAAAAACTTTATTGCGCAAGCCCAGGTGTTGGATGTACTGGGTTTCAATTATAAAATTTTTGACTATGATAAACTACCTACAGAATTTAAGGGCGTTCCGCTGATTGCGTCCGAAACGGTATCGGCACTGCAAACCAGAGGTGTTTATGATAGTGTACACGATACCATTCAATTGTGGCCGGCATCAAGCAAAGATAAGTTTGTGACCAACGGCAATCCCGATTTTACCGTTTCCGCCTACGATAATGTGGCCGCCTACTGGGGGACGAGTCACGAACGGGCTTGGATAGAAGTGAAGAAACGAGATTTCTTAGGTGGTACTTTCGTGTGGACCGGATTTGACTATTTGGGAGAACCGGTACCCTATCCGTATCCGGCGCGTAGTTCCTATTATGGTATCGTAGATTTGGCAGGACTTCCGAAAGATGTTTATTATATGTACCAGTCGGAATGGACAGATACAGACGTGTTGCATCTTTTGCCGCACTGGAATTGGAAAGAAGGCGAGCAAGTGGAGGTATGGTGTTATTACAACAACGCCGACGAAGTGGAGTTGTTCTTGAACGGGCGTAGTCTCGGGCGACAATCAAAAACCGATGAGCGGTTGCATGCTGTCTGGACAGTGCCATTTGAGGCAGGTGAATTGAAAGCGGTAAAAATAAAGGATGGCGCAGCCGTACAAGAAGTGGTAAAGAAAACGGCCGGTAAACCGGTGGATATCGTAGTTAATGTAGAACACGACCGCTACGCCGTTGATGGATTGACAGATATGCATTACATAACGGTTTCTCTGGTCGATGAACATGGTACGGTCGTACCGGATAACGATATCGAATTATCGTTTGTTCCCCAAGATAATATAGCCATAGTAGGTACAGATAACGGTTACCAGGCAGATCTTCATTCTTTGAGTAGTGCAAAACGTAATACTTATAAGGGGCTGGCGGTAGGGATAGCCCAAAAACTTAATCAAGAAAAAGAAGCAAAATTAATCATCAAATCAAATACAATGGAGAAAGAAATACGGATAAAATAATCCGTTTTTTGAGCTAACCCAAAATCATTTAAGAAAAATCTAATCAAGATGAAAACCCAAAGTCTCACACCAGAAAAATGGCGACTAGACAAGAGTCTGGTCGTCGTAGCGCTTATGTTGCTGTTGAGCATCATGCTGCTGCCCTTTCAACAAGCCTTTTCGGCTGTCCAACCCCAATATCAAGTAACGGGACTGGTGCTGGATGAGGCAGGTCAGCCATTAGAAGGCGTCACTGTATCGCTGACAAATTCAACGGTAAGCACACTAACCGATCAAGATGGTGCCTTTTCTATCCGCTTGGTTGCCTCTACGGGCAGCTTACTATTTACTGCGGTGGGTTATTTGGATCACGCCTTAGAAGTGAAAGCTAATGACAATGTGAACGTTTCACTAACACCGGACGACCAACAACTAGATGAGGTGGTGGTTATTGGATATGGAACGGTACGAAAGCGTGATCTGACTGGATCTGTCACCTCAGTTAAAGCAGAAGATATCGTCCGTTCTCCCGCCCATAATCCGTTAGAGGCTATCCAAGGGCAAGTACCGGGATTGGATATCACCCGGAATTCGGGAAGTGCGACTTCGGGCGTGAATATGAATATCCGCGGAAAAAGATCGTTATCTACAGCGGAAGATGAATATGGAAATGCTATCGCGAACAATCCCTTGGTTATTATCGATGGTATGCAGGGCGGTAATATCAGCGATATCCATCCACAGGATATCGAATCTATTGAAGTGTTGAAAGATGCTTCGTCAACGGCTATTTACGGTTCTCAGGGTGCAAACGGGGTTATTATCGTAACCACGAAACGAGGAAAAACCGGGGCGCCGAGAATCAACTTTAATACCTACGTTGGGGTTAACGGATGGGCACAATACCCTGAAATGATGACAGGCGACAACTATGTCCAGCTACGACGGGAAGCGGCGAAAGCAGCCGGACAGTGGGATGATCCTGATGATGATCAGACGTTGTTTACCGCTGGGGAATGGACTGCATTGCAAAACAATCAGTGGGTCAACTGGAAAGATGAAGTTTTTAAAAACGGTATCGTACAGAATCATCAGTTATCGATCAGTGGTGGAACGGACAATACAACTGCTTTATTATCTGGAGGATATTATCGGGAGTTAGGTTCATTTAAGAATGACGCATTAGATAAATTTAACCTGCGGTTGAATGTAGATCAGAATATCGGAAGTTTTATAAAAGTAGGAACATCCAGCCAAGTAACACACTACGACGGTAGCAATCGGGCGGATAATGTGCTTTGGCGGGCAACGACCAATGTGCCACTGGGTCTACCCTACGACGACGAAGGAAACGTGGTGTTATGGCCTGTAGGGCGTGAAGGAAAAGTAAGCCCGCTTGCGGACGAAGCGAATGAATACACGGCACAACATCGAATCGCAAATACGAACCTTATTACCAATGGATTTGCAGAAATAAAACCTTTCGACGGCTTTTCGTTTCGTTCTAATTTAGGGGTAAATCTATTCTACAATAAAAACAATGATTTTGCTAGTGAGAGCTCTATCGACCGTGCTGGAGAGTTCCCGGATTCTAAAGCCTCGATTTTGAATACGAATAAATCATTTCTTACTTGGGATAATATTATCAATTATACCTTTGATGTAGAGAAGCATAATGTTACACTTACGGCTCTTTCCTCGTGGACACAGTCAAAATTTAATTCTTCCTATATGGAAGGAACTGGTCAGCTAGTTGCTGAACAGTTGTGGCATAACATTGGCGCCAACGAAAAAGAGTCTTATGTAATCCGATCGAGCTATATACAAAACCAGACGATGTCGTATGCTTTTCGTGCTAATTACTCGTATCAAGGTAAATACTTGTTGACTGTATCCAATCGTTGGGACGGAGCGTCTCGGCTTTCCGTTGGTAATAAATGGGCGATGTTTCCGTCGGTAGCAGCCGCGTGGCGTGTCAGTGATGAAAATTGGTTTACCGTACCTAAAGTGGACGATTTCAAAATTCGCTTGAGTTACGGACAGACAGGTAACTCGGGAATTAGTCCCTACGGCACACAATCAGGGCTGACGGCCTTTTCTAATGCAGGTTTTCAAGATCAGGGATTTACTTATTATACGTACAATACCTTGATTGGAAATCGGGATTTAGGTTGGGAACGATCGGCTTCCTGGAATCTTGGAGCAGACCTCCGGTTATTTGCTAACCGGATCAACCTCGTTGTTGATTTATATAATACGAAGACAACGGATATCTTATTACCGAGAACCTTACCTACTTCTATGGGTTCCGGAAACAATACGCCTTTCCAGATTTATCAAAATATCGGTAGTTCCCAAAACCGGGGTGTCGAAGTGGTGTTGAACACCCGGAACATCGATAAGGCGTTCAAATGGAACACGGATTTCACCTTCGGTGCAAACAAGGAAAAGATTCTGGATTTGATTGATGGTCGTGATATTATCGGGGCAACGACACGCGAGTCGGAAAGTTTGTTAATCGGCAGACCGCTAAAATCTTTTTATACCTTCAAACGCCTTGGTATCTGGCAGCTTGATGAGGCAGAAGAGGCGGCAACGTATTTTAAAGACGCCGACAAAACGCAACCTTTTGTACCTGGAGATATTAAACTTGCCGACCTCAATGGAGATAATATCATTGATGACGAGAATGATGTGACGTATATCGGAACAACTTCTCCTCGTTGGACGCTAGGTTTTAACAATAATTTCACCTATAAAAACTTCGACCTCAATGTATATGCAATTGCCAGGTGGGGTCAGATGATGGAGTATGATTTTACGGCATCTTACGATCCGCAAGGAAAAGGAAATCACCCGGCTTATCTGGATTATTGGACAGAAGAAAACCCATCGAATGATTTCCCTCGGCCAAGTCTGACCAATTTCTATAATTACCTCGGATACCAGACGTATAATACGGTAGACGGCTCTTATATAAAATTGAAAACGGTTACACTAGGCTATCGTTTGCCCAAAGCCTTTACGGAGCGGGCGGGTTTGAATGGTGCAAGGCTTTATCTGAGCGGGAATAACCTGTTTTCTTGGGCTAGAAGTCCACTCGTTCAAAATTACGATGCAGAACGGGGCGGTTCGGCGAAGAGTCCATTGTTGCGTCAGTTTGTGTTTGGTATCAATCTGGATTTATAAGGAGGAATTTATCATGAAAACATTATATAAATATATTATAGGAATAGGGTTGGCGAGCACCTTAGCAGGATGTAGTTTAGAGGAACATAATCCTGGAGGAGCTACAGCCGATGTTGTTTTTTCAACTGAAAACGGAATCAACGCCTTGGTAAATTCGGCGTATGTGAACTTTGCTTCACAGTTTTACGGACGCGAAGATATCTTGATGTTGACGGAAGGCGGAACGGATCTTTGGATTAACATTGCCAATTCAGGCTATGGTAGGCAGATGACTAAATACGAGGAATTGGTAGCTACTACGGGGCAAATGCGGAATACCTGGAATAGATTATACGAAATTGTCAATTATTGTAACGCAGGTTTAGAACGCATTGTCGATGTATCATTTACGAATGAAGAAGAAAAGAATGCCCGTGTCGGCGAGTTGTCGTTTCTAAGAGCATATGCTTATTGGCATCTGGTCGAACAATTTGGTGATATCGATTTACGTACCGAAGAAACCAAAACAGCTGTTCTGACGGCGAATAGATCGCCAATTTCTGCGTTTTATGATTTAATGCTGAGTGATTTGGATATCGCCATAGCGAATTTGCCTGTCACACCCATTCCGGCAACCGATCAGGGGCGTGCCACCAAGAAAGCTGCCTATGGACTGAAAGCCCGTTTGGCAATAACCAGAGTGGCTTACGAGTCGTCTGCATCCGAAAAAGACAAATATTATAAAATGGCATCGGAGGCGGCACAATATGTGATCAACAACCAAGCGGAGTTACAGGTGAGCTTATATGACACGCCAGAAGAGGTGTTTCGTCCGGCAAATAATAAAAATAATAAAGAAGCTATGTTCTTTATTACCCATTCTACCATCAATTCGCTAAATCCACAACCGAACAATCCCAACCGTCTTCATATTTGGTTCAAGGCAAAATATTCCGCAAAAGCGGGTATGGTCGTGGATTTGCCGTATGGAGCCGACCGTAATTCAAAATCGGGGAGTATGTGTTTTATGCCAACGAGGCATTTACTGGAACTTTACGACGAAGAAACGGACAGACGGTATAGCGATTGGTTCAGAGAAGCGTATTATTTGAATGTCAATAGCTACACTTGGACGGCGGATGATTTAGCTGCTTTTGAGAAACCGGCAAGTATGGCAGGGAAAACAACGTTGAACCGTGGAGATTTAGCTCTTTTGTTTACCAAGAAAAAAGTAACCGGAGAAAAAAGGAATCTGCCTTATGCATTAGTCGATATCGATGATACGTATAATGGTGACCGTGTTACCACGAATGCCCGGTTTAATGTGCACTTCCCGGCATTGATGAAACATGATGATCCGGACTTACCGGAAGCTAATTCGCAAGCAGGCTCTAAAGATGTCATCGTCATGCGTTTAGCCGAAATGTATCTTATCGCAGCAGAAGCAGAAACATTAATGAGTGGCGGGAACAAAACATTGGCAAAAGATTTGGTGAATGTGTTACGTGAAAGAGCGGCCGTACCGGGCAAAGAAAGCGACATGCTGATAACAGAAAGTGATCTGGATATTGATTTCTTGCTAGAAGAACGTGGTAGAGAGTTGTGTGGAGAACACATCAGATGGTTTGATTTAAAGCGGACGGGTAAATTGTACAGCTATGTACAAGCGTATAATAAGGATATTACTACAATGCGGCCGTATCACGTGAACAGGCCTATTCCACAGCAATTTTTAGACGTCATCACCAATCCGCAGGAATTTGGACAAAATGATGGATATTAAGGTAAAGTATGAAGATAGGTAATAAGATCGTTTGGTTGATAGGGATGCTCTTCGCGGCTGTTTCGGTAAGCGCTGCGGACATCTACGTAGGAAAAAGTGACGGAAATAAGCTTCGAGACGGTTCGATGGAGAACCCTTATAGCTCCTTGGAAGATGCGATACACCATGCGCGGGAGCTTCGTCGACTGAACGATCCTCGTATTTCTGAAGGAATCAATATTTGGATTAAAGACGGGACCTATTTTCCTGAACAAACCATTCGGCTTCGTCCGGAAGATAGCGGTACAGCAGCAAGTCCCACCCGGATACGAGCATTGGAAGGCAAAGCGGTGTTCTCCGGGGGAAGGTCGATACGCGGCTGGTCGAAATTAGGAAAACACCGGGATATTCCAACGGCTATTGCCCGACATATTTATGTTGCAGATGCCCCAAAAGTAGGTGGAAAACGGGTTAACTTCCGTCAACTATGGGTAAACAATAAAAAGGCGATTCGCGCGGAAAGTCACGGGGATATGGAACTGCCCCGTATCTTAAACTGGAACTTTGAGAAACAAACGGCCGTTATTCCGAATGTATTTGAGAAATTTCACTTTGCGGAAGGGATGGAATTTTTTATCCATCAGTGGTGGGCTGTCGCACAATTGCGTGTTAAAGATGCCATCGTGGATAAAGACAGTATAGAAATCTCCTTTTACCAACCCGAGAGCAAGATACAAAGTGAACATCCTTGGCCAAAGCCCTGGCTTTCGAAAGAATCGGGAAATTCAGCCTTTCGGTTAGTCAACGCTTTAGAATTTCTGGATAAGCCCGGTGAATGGTTTTTGGATGAGGATGCCGGAAAGGTCTACTATTATGCACGGGATGGAGAGGATATGACACATGCAGAAGTTATATTTCCCTATCTGGAAACAATTTTGGAAATAACGGGCACATTGGAAGATCCGGTTTCCCATGTACAGGTAGAAGGGTTGTCTTTTGAACATGCCGCTTGGTTTAGACCGAATACGCATGGTCATGTCGCGTTGCAGGCAGGGATGTATTTTCACGAGGCGTACAAATTGGACAAACCGGGCACACCGGATAAAGCCGGTCTGGAAAACCAAGCGTGGGTAGGGCGGCCGACCAGTGCCGTGGTACTCAAAAATACAAGTTATGTGCAGTTTCAACGATGCACGTTTAGCCATTTGGCATCGACCGGATTTGACTTTTATGCCGGCAATTTTCGCGACCGCCTGGAAGGAAACACCTTTTATGATATCGGTGGAAACGCCATACTTATCGGCAAATTTTCGGATGACCAAGTAGAGGCGCATTTACCTTACGCCCCAAAAGATGAGCGAGAAGTTACCCGTGGAGTAGCAGTACGTAATAATCTCATTCATCATACGGCAAATGAAGATTGGGGAGCAGTGGGCATAGGAGCAGGTTTTGTGCAGGGCGTGGATATTTCCCATAATGATATCAGTGATATTGCCTATTCGGGAATCAGTTTGGGCTGGGGATGGACACCAACAGTCAATGTCATGAAGAACAATACGGTGGAGCGAAACAGAATAACGCGCTACGGCAAATTTATGTATGATGTTGCAGGCATCTATACGCTTTCCGCACAGCCAGGTACCAAGATAAGGGAAAATGAGATAGACAGCATATATGTTTCACCCTATGCCCATATCCCAGACCATTGGTTTTATTTATATACCGACGAAGGATCAGCTTACATGGATGTGTCTAACAATTGGTTCCCTGAAAATAAGATTTTGAAAAATGCCAATGGCCCTGGTGTCGTATGGGAAAATAACGGCCCGGAAGCAGATAAAACGGCGTTTAATGCCGGTTTGGAGGAATCGTTTCGTGACCTGCTTAAACGGAAAGAACCAGTTAAAGAGGGCTATACGTTTAACGAATATGTTCCGTTTACGAAACCTGTTTTTGTTCAAGTGCATAACGCACAGCAAGCACTATCAAAAGAGGAACTTGCTGCATTTGCGAAAACACAAGGGATAGCGCAGCCACAAATATATGCCTGGGGAGAGTATTTGCTGTTAATGACGGATGATGAGCTGGCAAAGAAACTAACGAGTGCGATAATTGCGAATTACCCTAAGCTGTCCATCAAAATGTTTAATGACCTGTTTTATATGTTTGACCAGCAACATTGCAGTACACAAGAGGAAACGGACGATGTCGATTTTGTGATTTTGACGGCGCAATTGGTGGAAGATGAACATCAGCAAAAAGAATACTTCCAATACCATGAAAATCAGTTTGAAGAATGGCCGGAAGTGGCGGTAGGTTTTTGTAAGGCGGGTTTTCAAGAAGTGCTTTTATACCGACATGAAAGACAGTTATTGCTTTATATTTCATTTCCGAAGGGAAAAGATTTTGCAGAGATTGATGCGTTAACAACAAAAGATAATCCTAAAGTAGAAGAATGGAATAAACGCATGAGTACCTATCAAGAGGGAATTGAAGGTACGGCTGCAAACGAAACGTGGGTTTTTTATAAGAAATAAAAAAAATGGAAAAATTAAGATTAGGCATCCTTGGTCTTGGTGAAGGGAGAAGTACGATGTCTGCCGCTTTGCAAAGCGAACGCATAGAATTGGTGCAGATTTGTGATTTAAATGAAGAACTTGGCCGTAAACGTATAAAGGAATTTGATTTTCACGCGTACACACAACGTTATGAAGATTTGTTGGAAAATCCAGACATAGAGGCGATTGCTATTTATACACCGGATCATTTGCACGCAACCCATATCAAACAGGCGTTGGAACACGACAAGCATGTGATCTGTACAAAACCTTTTATCGATAATCTTGCGGATGCAAACGAACTGCTGCAACTGGCGGAACGAACAGGGAAACGCGTTTTCGTCGGGCAGAGCTCTCGTTTTTTTGAACCGATGAAAAAGCAACGTGCGGATTTTGAAGCGGGATTGATAGGAGAGTTGATTACGATTGAGGGATACTACCATGCCGATCACCGATGGTTCTTGGATAAGCCTTGGTCTTTACAATCATCGTTTAAGTGGTTATACGGCGGGCTAAGCCACCCGGTAGATTTTATCCGATGGTATTTGCCTGATATCGAGGAGGTGATGGGGTACGGAATGTTGAGTGCCAACGGTCGAAAGGGCGGTTTGCAAAATGCCGATACCATGCATTTCATATTCAAAGCTGCCGATGGCCGGGTAGCACGTGTAAGTGGTGCTTATACCGGACCCGTGCAACCTGTTACCCGCGATAGCGAAATGAGTTGTATCCTGCGCGGAACGGAAGGTTGCAGCCAGGCTGATTATATGGATTTGCGTTACGCCATCACCGATCGTACAGGAGAAGAACGCATGTTGACTTGGGAACATAAATTGAAGCACTATTTCCGCTTTGAAGGCAAAAGCCACCATGCGGGTGAGTACCAGAATTATCTAGAACATTTCGCAAAAGCGATTCATAAAAATACACCGGCATTTCCCGATATGAAAGAAGGTGTTGGCACGATTGCCCTATTGCAAGCGATGGATGAGTCGCTGACAACAGGTAAGCCGGTACGTCCAAAAGATTTGTTGACAGCATATAGCATAAACCTGTAATAAAATACATGAACAACCTACTGGACAAATTGACGATATACGATTATGTGATCGTGGTCGTGTACCTCGTTGCCTTGATTGCTATAGGGCTTCTTTCTTCCCGAAAGAAAGCGGAAGGGGAGGCACACTTCTTGGCGGGAAAATCGTTGCGTTGGTACAGCATAGGTTTTAATATGTGGGCGACGAACGTCGGCCCATCGATGTTGTTGGCATTTGCGACCGTAGGCTATACCACGGGAATCGTGGCGGTAAACTTTGATTGGTATGCATTCGTGTTTCTTTTCTTATTAGCCGTCGTCTTTGCACCTCGATATCTCGCATCCGGTGTGCGTACGCTTCCCGAGTTTATGGGTAAGCGTTATGGTCCGGGCACACAAACGATTTTAGCTTGGTACTCGCTTGTTAAAATGCTCATATCTTGGTTGTCACTGGGTTTATTTGCTGGAGGTTTTCTTGTACGGCAGATCTTAGGTATCCCGATGTGGCAATCCGTTATTGTGCTCGTCGCCTTGGCCGGACTTTTCGCCTATACGGGCGGGTTACGGACAGTGGCGAAAATCAATATTTTTCAGATGATTCTCTTGATTGGTGTCTCCGCGTTATTAACCTTTTTAGGTCTGTCGGAAATCGGTGGGATACAACCCTTATTAGATCATACACCGGATGGATATTGGTCGCTGATTAAACCCGCTAGCGATCCGGATTATCCTTGGTATGCTATTGCGTTGGGTTACCCGGTTGCTGCCATCGCGTTTTTCTGTACAGACCAAGCCATGGTGCAGTCTGTACTGGGAGCAAAAAGTCTGGAACAAGGGCAATTGGGCGTGAATTTTATCGCTTGGCTAAAAATACTCTCTTTGCCACTTTTTATTTTAACCGGTATTATCTGTTATATCCTGTTTCCGGGACTGGATGATCCAGCATTAGCTTACATGACGATGGTCACGAATCTTTTTCCGACAGGACTAAATGGTTTAGTGATAGTCGTATTAATAGCCGTATTGGTGGGCACCATCGGGTCTTCACTGAATTCGCTGAGTACCGTCTACACGATGGATATTTACTTGAAACATATTAATCCCGATGCAGACAGCCGAAAAGTGACACAGGTTGGACGCTATACAATTATTGTGGGCTGTTTCGTTTCGGTACTGATGGCTGTTGCTATCGACCAAATAAAAGGGCTCAATCTCTTTGATGTATTTCAGTCTATTTTAGGATTTATCGCTCCGCCACTTGCGGTCATCTTCCTCTTGGCCGTCTTATGGAAACGAACAAACAGAGCAGCCGTCAATACGCTATTAACTTTTGGAGCGGTATTAAGTCTCGGAACAGGCGTATGTTATCTATGGGTTTTTCCCAAAGATGTCTATGTGTTTTGGCCGCATTACCTTATGTTATCCTTTTATATTTTTGTAGCCTTATTGGTATTGGGCGTCATCATATCACTATTGGTTCCGAAGTCCGCTTATGAAAAAGAAAATGAAACGGCTTTCCGCTTTCAGATGGAGAAACCGACGACAAAAGTTAAATGTGCTTGGGGTATATTGTTTGTGGTAATGCTGGGGTTGTATATTGTTTTTAGCTAATGTATTTTAGTATATAATTTGATTAAATAGTAACATGAGAAAATATGTAATACTTGCTTTACTGCCTTTCCTCTTAACGGCTTGTGGGCAACGACAAAATAATAAAACCACGTTGTGGTCCCATAAAATGGTCGATTCACATGGTTTGGGTGATTTTTACTGCAACAGGCATCATCAGTCTAAACTGGATTCAACAGGATGGGATTATGTGTCGGGACTCGTGGCCGGCGCTGTACTGGAAACCTGGA
Source organism: Sphingobacterium chuzhouense (assembly GCF_014692525.1). Lineage (GTDB taxonomy): Bacteria > Bacteroidota > Bacteroidia > Sphingobacteriales > Sphingobacteriaceae > Sphingobacterium > Sphingobacterium chuzhouense. Next base: position 757,668 of record NZ_JACNYL010000001.1, on the reverse strand, counting down.
AGCAGTATCCGGAGAAAACAGCGTATTATCAATCTGTAAAAGCTTTTGCCGATCTGAATCTAAATGAAGATGGTACGATGATTATCAATAGCAAAGGCGGATCCGCACTTCGTCCCAGCAATATTGATGATCTTCCGGCGGGTCGTATCTACTTTACGTTGTATGAAGAGGAATTGCGGAAAGGCAATACAAAGGATGCAAATCGATATCGTAATGCCGTGAATTTGATCCGAAACACATTAAAATATAACCATTCCAGAATTGCAGAAGGGTTACCGGGAGCAGGAGGTTTCTTTCATAAAGCCATTTACCCAAACCAAATGTGGCTTGATGGACTGTATATGGGGTCGCCGGTTTACGCGCAGTGGGAAAGTACATTCGGGAAAACCGATTCTGTGGAATACAACGCGAGCTGGGATGATATCGCCCTGCAATTTAAAACCATCCATCAGAAAACGTATGATGCAGAAAAGCAACTGAACTACCATGCATGGTCAGCCACTCCGGCAGACTCCAATTCTTTCTGGGCGAATCAGCAAGATCCGTTTCTAGGATGTAGTCAGGAATTTTGGGCGCGTGGCATGGGCTGGTACTTTGCAGCCCTAGTCGATGTGCTCGAATTTATGCCGAAAGATCATTCCTCTTATCCGGAAATAGTAGATATAACTAATCAGGTAGCTGCCGGACTAAAGCGTTGGCAGGATGATGGATCGGGGCTCTGGTATCAGCTGCTGCAATACGATGCCAGTACGACTGCTGATGGTAAAGGAGACAGTGTTGCCGGAGAGGTTTATAACGTAGGACATGCAGCAAATTATTTGGAGTCATCAGCCTCTTGTATTTTTACTTATGCCTATCTCAAAGGTATTCGTCTAGGGTTATTGGACAAAGCGACTTATCTCCCTGTTGCGGAAAAAGCCTATCAAGGTATATTGGAAACATTTATACGGGAACAGCAGGATGGTTCAAAAATTGATATTGCACAAATTTGTGCTTCTGCTGGATTAGGTCCCGCCAAAGATCCATCCCGTACAGGAACAATCAACTATTATCTTGCCGGCAAGGATGTCACGGTTGTTGAAAATGAAGGAAAAGCCATAGGAACGTTTATCCTCGCTTCTCTTGAGTATGAACAAATGAATGGTGTTATCCGTTAAGACAGAGACGCCAGTCCGAGATTGCTCTCGACTTCCTTTTTACAGGTGAGCAGTGTTTGGATAATATAATCGTGTGAAGGTTCGTTTTCATCTTCTAGCGTGAGTAGCTTAGAGACAGTAAGACAAGCGTTAATACCTGATGAGGTGTGGCCTATGGGTACAGAAAAATCAACAATTCCTTGTGCATACGAACTGGGCATTTCGGTGTAGCCCTGCTTATTGATATATATGAGTTCTTTTTGGAAATCTCTTTTTTGGGCTTTGGATAATTTTTGATAGCTGAGATCTTGATTCAATAGCTGTTCTCTGCTGTTGTCATCCAATGAGCTAAGCAATGTCTTTCCTGAAGCTGTAGTCAAAATATTGTATAAATTCCCCTCCTCAATCATCACGGCTATTGGACGGGGGCTTTTGCTGTAGGCAACTACCAATACCTTGTCATTGAACAATACCGAAAGATGACAAGGTTGCTCTATAGCAGCAGAGGTCTGCCTCATTGGTTGCAATGCTGCAGAACGCAGTTTTTCTACTAAAGAATGCCGGTGGGATAGATAATAAAGTTTAAGTGTGAGAGAATATTTCGAAGAAATGATGTCGCGCTGTATGTATCCCCGGCTTTCTAACGAAGCAAGCATACGATAAATCTCGTTCGGACTTTTGTCCAAGCCAACAGCAATTTCCGATTGCGATTGCGCAGTAGGTTGGAGTGCGAGGTATTCGATGATGGCTAACCCTTTTTCAAGAGCCGGTGCTTTGTACTTATTTGCAGACATATACTATATGATTGACCACTGATGGTGTTAAAGATAAAAAAAAGTATAACAAGCTTCTCCCTAACCAAAATAATAGTTATAAACAACTTCACAGTTAAGCTTGATTTTAAACATATAATCCAGAGTTAAGACGTATTTTTTTCGGGTATGTAAGTGGCATAAAAAAGAGAAGCCGAAAATATGATTTTTTCCGAATAGAAAGACGTGATTTATTTTTACATACGAATATTATATTTATATTTGAATATTATAAATCAAATTTTCCGATACGTTTAGTATCGAGAAGCAAGGGGAAGTAAAAAATTATAAACAGTTTTAATTATGGGAAGATCAACAAAAAGATGGCTCTTGTGCGCAACCTGCTCAACAGCTTTATTCTTTGCTTTTCCAGCGATCAGTAAGACACCAGTACCGATGGAACATGCACAAGACTTTATTAGAGTCAGTGGGCAGGTACTATCGTCTTCGGGAGGAGCGATCGGGGGAGCAACTATTCGTTATGGAGAATCGGAAACCTCCGCGGATCAAAATGGACGATTTACGATTCAATTAGGTAAACCGGGGAATGTCGTTTTCTCGGCTATCGGTCATGTCTCTAAGACGGTATCAGTGACGGCAGATACAGAATTAACTGTCGTATTGGAAGCGGACGGTACGGCGTTGGATGAAGTCGTCGTGGTGGGATATGGCGTGCAGCGTAGATCTAATGTTTCGGGATCTCTGGCTACGGTAGACGGTAAGACGCTTAACGAACGGCCGGTACCGAACGCTGCTAACATGTTGCAGGGTAGGATTCCGGGATTGCAGGTAACCCAACCTTCGGGCGAGCCGGGTAGAGATAACCCAAACTTGTTAATTCGGGGACGGGGCACTTTTGGAGGAAGCTCTGCACCACTAGTATTAATTGATGGCGTTGCGGGTTCATTGACCACCCTGTCGCCAGATGATATTGAGAATGTGACTGTCTTAAAAGACGCGTCTTCCGCGGCGATATATGGATCCAGAGCAGCGAATGGCGTTATTTTGGTTACCACGAAAAGCGGAAAGAGAGGCGCTACAGAGGTCAGCTACCGTGTGAATGTCGGTCGGCATACTCCCACAGCTTTGCCAGATTTTATAACGAATTCAGTTGAGTATATGGAAATGTATAACGAAGCTGCATTTCGATCCGGAATTACGTTTAGATATGAACCGGAATGGATTGATGCCTATCGAAATGCAACCGACCGTGAACAATACCCAAATTTTGATGCGGTTGATTACTATATTAATCCCGCGACGACACACAACCATAACCTGTCGATCAGTGGCGGCGGCGAGAAAAATACATTTAACCTTTCTTTGGGTTATTTGGATCAGAAAGCGATGATTAAGGGCTATGACTTTAAACGTTATAATGCATTGTTGAACTATACAAATGAACTCTCCGATTATGTGAAGGTGGGAACGGTTGTCAACGCGACCTATCGTGATAGGCAGGAACCACCGTTTACAGGTGAAAATATGGCATTGGCGATTTATGCATCGGGGCCGTTGTATGGTCCGTTTTTACCGGATGGAAGCGGAAGAGTGGTTTCTAGAGCGTATCAACAAGAAGGGCGAAACCGTAATCCACAGGAGTATTATGCTATGGGAAACCAGTTTACGAAGGATTACAATGTTAATGCACAAGCCTTTATTGACGTGAAACCGTTTAAAGATTTGGTATGGACGACGAAATTTGCCTTGAATTATGAGGATCAGTTTTACAAAATGCATCAGGTACCTTATGATGCCTACTTATCGCAGGAACGCGACGAGGAGACCGGTGACTATATACGTTCAACGTTTGGGCCTGATGTTTTAGGGGTGACCGATCAATATAGTAAAGCGTTAACCCCAACGATTTATTCTGTTTTGAATTATAATACCCAGTTTGGAAATGATCATAATTTCTCAGCCTTAGCAGGTTATGAACAGGTATCCTATAGTATCCAAAGCCTGCGTGGACGTCGGACAAATACCGTGTATCCGGATTTAACAGATCTTAGAGGTTATCTGCCTACAGGTGAGACACTATATTTTAACTTCCCTCGTCTACCGGGTTTGATAAACCCTTCGGAATGGGCTTTGCAATCGTTTTTTGGTCGTGTAGGCTATAATTATAAAGAGAAATATTTCTTGGAATCCAACCTGCGTTACGACGGAACGTCCAAAGTGTCGCCCGAATATCGTTGGGGCGTGTTCCCCTCTTTCTCGGGAGCATGGTTAGCGTCTAAAGAGGACTTTGTCCAATCAGCGTTGCCGTGGGTATCTGAATTGAAATTACGGACATCGTATGGTATTTTGGGTAATCAGGATATCGGTACGTATTTATATCAGAATAACCTGGATATCCAGGACATCTATTATTCGTTTGATAATGAGGAACTGAGTTCTGGAGCAGTAGTCAATGTTTTCCGCGACCAAAGTTTGCGTTGGGAATCAACGAGTATATTTAACGTAGGATTTGATTTTGCGTTGAAAAATCGACTTTTGGAAGTCAACTTTGATTGGTTTAATAAAACAGCTTACAATATCTTGGCAGAACAACCCGTTCCGGCAAGCTTAGGGTTAGGAAAACCGACAACCAATGATGGAAAAATGCGTAATAAGGGTATTGAGCTCGTTTTAGCGCATCACAACCGTATCGGTGAGGTTTCTTATAGCGTAAATGGTATGATTTCCACAGCTCGCAACGAATTATTACATATTCGCGTACCGGAGTATGGAACGCGTATAAAAGAAGTGGGGCAACCATATGATGCGCATTACCTTTGGGTATGGGATGGGATTTTTCAAGAGGGTGATGTTCAGGGGGTCAATGTGCCCATACATGATGCACGACCAGAATCGAAGCCCGGGGATCTGAAAATGAAAGATATTAACGGGGATGGAATCGTGAATGCAGACGATCGGGTTGTTGTGGATGGTGCCTATCCAAAATATATGTACTCCTTTGGGCTCAATATGGGGTATAAAAACTTCAATTTAAGCGCGTTTTTCCAGGGAGTTGAAGGTTTAAAGAATAGGGTGGAAAATTGGGGTATTGATCCCTTTATGCAAGGAACGCCTCCTACGACAGAGTGGCGGAATGCCTGGACGCCGGAGAATAGAAGCAATGAACTTCCGGGCATCTATGTTGCAGGCTACCCTGGCGTAGCAGCTTATAAAGGATCTACTTATTATTTACGTGATGCTTCTTATTTACGATTGAAAAACATCATGCTTTCCTACGATTTTCCATTAAACTGGGTACAGTCGGCAAAATTGAAAGGTGCACAGATTTATTTCTCGGCAGACAATCTTTTCACAATCACGGATTATAAGGGTGCGGATCCGGAACGTTCGCAGACGAATGGGAACTTTGCGCAATATCCGCAGGCCAAGATTTTTAATATTGGGGCTAATATCCGGTTTTAGTCACCTAAAGAAGTATTCACTCAAATGAACTTTACCATGAAAGGTTTTAAAATATTAACATTAGCAACTGTTGCTTCTTTTGTATTATTAGGAGTAAGCTGTAATAAAGATTTTCTGGATAAAAACCCACCAAATAGTGTGTCTGGTGAGATTTTTTGGACGAGCCAAAAAGATGTGGAAACAGCGTTAGCAGGTGTATATTACCGTCTGCAGGAGAATTTTTTGGGATATGAACGGGTATATATGGATGCGTTGACCGATAATGCTTTTGCAGATCCTGGGATTACCAATCAATCAAATTTGACACAGATGGCCATCGGCGGGATTTCTCCAGTTTTAGGAGGTGCGTTGGCAAACCTGTATAGCACACCTTATAAATTAATATCCAGTGCCAATTATTTTCTAGATAACGTGGATAAGGCAAACCTTGACGAACAGACGGTTAGCGTATATAAAGGCGAAGTTCGATTTTTACGTGCATTGGCGTATTTTGATCTCGTACAAACTTTTGGTGGCGTAGTGGTCTACCGCAACTTCTTGTCGAAATTGGAAGATGCACGTATTGCGAAGTCCTCCGAGGAAGAAGTGTACGCCTTTATCCATGAAGATTTGGATTTCGCTATTAGCCATTTGCCATCGACGGCCTATAAAGGACACGCGGTTAAAGGTAGTGCACAAGGGATCAAAGCCCGTGTGTATATGACACAACAAAAATGGCCGGAGGCTCGTGCCTTGTTGGGGAATATTATAGCTGATAACGTATTTTCATTAGCAGATAACTATGGAGATCTATTTACAACAGATGGACAAGCAAAAGCTTCGGTGAACCGAGAGATTATGTTTGCAACCCAATATCTGGCGCCGAATAGCGTACATCGTCTTCGTCCGGGAGCAGGTGGACTAGACATCGAACTGGGTTGGTTTGCCTTGATACAGCCTTATAAAAATCTTGTAGATGACTATGAAATGCGAGATGGTAAACGTCCCGAGGAATCAGACCTATACAATGCCGGCAATCCATATCAAGATAGAGATCCCAGACTCTACGCAACCGTAAGGTTACCTGGTGATATATGGCGGAATCCGATCACAGGTGAAACGGGTGAAATCTATAATTCGTATACGGGATTTCATACAAAAAAATGGGTAGATTTGCGTCGTATACCATTTACAACCGGAACGGCAACGCAATCGGATCAAGACTATATACATCTTCGTTATGCCGATATTTTGTTGATGTATGCCGAGGCCGTTAACGAATTAGATGGACCAACAGGTGAGGTGTACAATCAGCTCAATCTAATACGCGGAAGAGCAGGGGTGAGTTTACCAGATGTCGACCGTTCCAAATACGATTCGAAAGATAAATTGCGGGATTATATCCGTCATGAACGACGCATTGAATTAGCATTGGAAGGACATCGGTACAACGATTTAAAACGTTGGAAAATAGCACATACGCTATTGCCGACATTGAAAACCCCGTCGGGAGACGCCTATGTGTTTAGGGAGCATAATTATCGATTACCGTTTAGTATCACCGAGTTAGATAATAACCCGCAATTGAGACAGAACGAAGGTTATAATTAGTCTTTGCTGTTCTAAAAAGAAAAAAACAATAATTTTAATACATGAAGAAAGAGAAAATCCAACTGAAAGGGATTACATGGGGGCATACGAGAGGATTTGTGCCGATGGTGGCGACAGCGCAGCGTTATGAAGAGTTACATCCGGAAATCGAAATCGTTTGGAAGAAGCGTACATTGCAAGAGTTTGCGGACAAGTCGGTTACGGATTTGGCGAAAGAATATGACCTGATGGTTATCGACCACCCGTGGACAGGTCACGCCGCCGCACAAAAAATGGTGATTCCTTTTGATGATTTTTTACCGGAGACATTTTTGGCGGATCAGCGGGAAAACAGTGTAGGAGAATCGTATGCGAGCTATAACTTTGAAGGAAAACAGTGGGCACTACCTATTGACGCGGCGACGCCCGTAGCAGCAAGTCGCCCGGATATTTTGCAAGAACTGGGTATTTCACTTCCCCGTACTTTTGATGACCTTTTAGCACTGGCGCAAAAAGGACGTGTTGGATTTTCTTTGTTACCCATTGATGTATTAATGAGTTTTTACATGTTCTGCTGTTCATCGGGCGAAGCTCCTTGTCAGAACGAAGAGCAAGTTGTGCGTGAAGAAACGGGAGTAACGGTATTGAAACTTTTCAAGTCGCTTGCCGACCATATCGACGAACGTTTTTATACCAAAAATCCGTTTAAGGTATTTGAAGAGATGACCCAGCATGACGAGATTGCTTATTGTCCGTTTGCGTATGGTTATTCCAACTATTCCAGACAGGGATATGCACGCAGACTGTTGCATTTCCATGATTTGGTAGCTTTGGAACCAAATGATGAACCGATGACAAGTACATTGGGCGGAGCGGGTTTAGCGGTCTCTTCGCAGAGCAAACATATCGATATTGCGGTAGATTATGCCCGTTTTGTAGCATCGCCGGAAATACAGGAAACTTTATATCTGGAAAATGGTGGACAGCCCGGACATTTACGTGCCTGGAAAAGTGCGCAGGTCAATGTATTGACCGCGAATTACTTTACAAATACGTTACCTGCTTTGGAACGGGCATATCTACGTCCGAGATATGATGGACACCTCCATTTTCAAGATCACGCCGGAGATGTCGTAGTTGATTATTTAAAAAATGGTGGAAATGAAAGGGTGGTGTTGAACGAATTGAACGGTATGTATCGGGAATCATTAGCATGGGAAGGAGCTCATGGATAACAAACCTTTAGCTGGATTACTAGTATTGGAGTTCTCCCAATTCATGGCAGGACCCACCGCAGGATTACGTTTAGCGGACCTGGGCGCCCGTGTCGTTAAAGTTGAACGCCCGGGTAAGGGCGAGGGCGGACGACAGATTGCCATTAAAAATATTTTTGTTGACGAGAGTAGCTTGGTGTTTCATACGATAAACCGAAATAAGGAATCATATGCGGCCGATTTAAAAAATGAACAGGATTTGGCGGATATCAAAGCGTTGATAAAAAAAGCAGATGTCATTACGCATAATTTCCGACCCGGTGTGATGGAAAAAATCGGACTGGATTACGAAAGTGTGAAAGTACTCAATCCGAAGATTATTTACGCAACGGTAACGGGCTACGGAAACGAAGGGCCTTGGGCCAAAAAGCCGGGACAGGATTTATTGGTACAATCGCTTTCTGGACTTTCCTGGCTATCGGGAAGTGATAAAGATGGTCCGGTGCCTTTTGGTCTGGCAGTCGTGGATATGTATTGTGCTACCCACGTCACCCAGGGAATACTGGCGGCGTTGTTAAAACGTTCGCAAACAGGAGAAAGTGTTCTGGTAGAGGTGAGTTTGTTGGAATCAGCTTTGGATATGCAGTTTGAGGTGTTGACCACTCATTTTAATGACGGAAGGAAACTACCCCAACGATCAGGTGTTCGCGGTGGAGGGCATGCGTATTTAAGCGCGCCTTATGGATTGTATAAGACAGCGGATGGATATTTGGCGTTGGCGATGGGCGATGTACAAAAAATAGCCAGCATGATAGGGCTATCCGATGAACGATACCAAGATGCATCTGCTTGGTTTTCGCAAAGAGACCAGATACTGGGGGATTTTGGAGAAGCGTTGTGTCAGAAGCGTACCGATGAATGGGTGAAGCTACTGGAAAGCGAAGGAATTTGGTGTGGACGGGTGCAGGACTACAAGACTTTTTTTCATGAAGACGGTTTTGCGCAAACGGCGATGTTGCAGGAAGTTAGCTTGCAAGATGGAACAGCGCTACAGACCACCCGTAGCGTGTATGGTATTGACGGACAGTATTTATACGCGGATAAACCGGCGCCGAAAGTAGGGCAGGATAATAAAACAATTGAGAAGGATTATTTAAGAAGTTAATATGTTGCCGTTAGCAGGTTTTACAGTAGTAGATTTTAGTCAATTCCTATCGGGACCATTGGCAAGCCTTCGCTTGGCAGATCTTGGTGCCCGGGTTATCAAGATAGAGAAGCCCGGAACAGGTGATATATGCCGGCAGTTATATACATCGGAAACCGTTTTAAATGGTACATCCACGGTTTTTCATGCGATTAACCGCAATAAGGAAAGCATTGTACTCGACATGAAGAACGAAACCGATTGCCGTGTAATCCGCGATTTGCTGGCGAAAGCCGATGTGGTCATGCATAATTTCCGTCCGGGTGTGATGGAGCGTTTGGGATTTGATTATACACGTGTGCGGGAAATCAACCCTACGGTGATTTACGGAGAGATTTCGGGTTATGGTAAAGAGGGCGTTTGGGCGGGCAGACCCGGACAGGATCTGTTGTTGCAATCCCTCACGGGTATGACCTGGCTGAGTGGCGATGCGAAGAACGGACCTGTTCCTATGGGACTATCCATTGTGGATATGTTTGCCGGAGCGAACCTATGTAGCGGTATACTAGCTTGTTTATATCGCCGTGCTATACAGAAAATGGGTGCACACGTCCATGTCAGTATGCTTGACTCCGCCGTCGATATACAGTTTGAAACGGTTACGACCTATTTTCGGGATGGTCAATTATTGCCGCAACGGAGTGAAGTGAGTAATGCCCATGCTTATTTGGCGGCACCGTATGGCGTGTATCGCACGAAAGACGGCTTTTTAGCTTTGGCGATGGGTTCAATTCCATTCTTAGGGAAACTGTTGGACTGTCCGGCATTGGAAGATTATGCGGACGGTGAACAGGCGTTTAAAGAACGGGACGCCATCAAAACGATTTTGATACAGCACTTGGCAAACCAACCGACGTCCCATTGGCTTGGCATTTTGGAAGCCGCTGATATATGGTGTGCGGATGTGCTGGACTGGAACCGATTGACGGCACATGACGGTTTTAAAGTATTGGATATGGTACAGAAAGTAACTATGGGAGATGGATTCACGTATGAAACAACCCGTTGTCCGATCCGCATAGACGGCGAATTACTAATATCCAAAAAAGGCTCACCGAAATTAGGAGAGCATACGGACAAAATATGGGAGGAGTTATATGGATAAATTACGTTTTGCCGTCCGGAAATTTGATCCTTTTGAAAGCGCGTTGGAAAAGTGTTGGGCAGCCTATAAATCCCTGCATCCTTCGGATGTAGAGATGGAATTTGTACCGTTGGATCTGGAGCAGTTAACAGATGCGTTCTTCGAAAAAGATGGGCTTTATAACGGCGACTGGGATATCGTACATATCAATACGGATTGGATAACCCGTGCTTACGAAACACAGGGTTTGCTTGCATTAAACGACTTCCTGCAAGCACACCCGCCGGAAGATTACGGTAACGCCTGGTCGGATAGCTTAACCAGCTTGCAAAATTTTGACGGGCGTATATATGGACTTCCTTTTCATGATGGGCCTGAATGCTTGGTCGTACGGAAAGATTTATTTGAAAAGGAGGATGAGCAAGTCCGTTTTCGCGCGCGCTATGGAAAAGCTCTGGAACTTCCGAAAACCTGGGACGATTTTTTGGCTGTTGCCGAATTCTTTACCCGACCGGAGGAAAATTTATACGGTACTATATTTGCCGGATATCCCGATGGGCATAATGCCGTATTTGATTTTTGTATACAGCTATGGTCCCGGGGTGGTGAACTTTCCTATGGCGATAAAGCTGTTAACTTAGATCAGCCTATAGCCGTGGAAGCGTTGGATTTCTACAGATCTTTATTTCGAAATCCATCCGGCCTGCACCCAAAATCGGTTGCTTACGAATCCGTGCAGGCAGGTCAGGCTTTTGCCCGTGGAGAAGTGGCGATGATGGTCAACTGGTTTGGTTTTGCTTCATGGGCACAGATTGATAGCGCATCGGCTGTCAAAGGAAAAGTAGATGTTACACCCATTCCGGCGGTTATAAAGGGCATGTCGCCCTCGCTGAACGTCTACTGGCTATATGCTATTGCGCAGGGCAGCCGTCATAAAGCATTAGCGTACGATTTTATTCGATTTGCCGTGAGCAAGACGAACGATAAGTTGTTGACCTTAGCAGGTGGAGTGGGATGCCGTTACTCGACATGGCACGATGCCGAAATCAATCAATCTATTCCTTTTTATAACAAACTTGCTCAACTGCATCAAACGGCACGTACATTGCCGAGATTGGCCAACTGGACGGAGATTGCACATATCATAGATGATACGGTCACGGCCGCGGTTCAAAGTGAAAAAAGCAGTGCGATCTTGCTAACAGAAGCCCAGGAAAAAATAAACACATGGATATGATATCTATTGATTATAAAACGATTTTGCCACAAACGTCTTTGCCCATCATCATTATTGGGGCAGGAGGGATTGTGAAAGATGCCCACTTACCGGCATACCGTAAAGCAGGATTCAACATACATGGGATTGTGAACCGTACAAAAGCTAAAGCCGAGGCATTGGCTCAGGAGTTCGCTATTCCATACGTTTACGATTCCGTTGCTGATGCGGTAGCACAAGCGCCCGAAAATGCGGTATATGATATTACGATCATGCCCAACAAATTCATCGAGACGTTGGAAGCGCTGCCCGATGGTGCCGCCGTGTTGATTCAAAAACCAATGGGTGATTACTATCCCGAAAGTGAGGCCATTTTGGAAGTTTGCCAACGGAAAGGTTTAGTGGCAGCGATCAATTGCCAGCTCCGGCAAGCACCTTTTGTGAACGCGGCTCGTTGGCTAATCGAACAGGGTCATATTGGTGATCTCTATGATATGGAAGTACGTGTAAACGTACATACACCTTGGCAGCTGTTTCCCCATGTGATGGTACATCCCCGCTTGGAGATTCTTTATCATAGTGTGCATTATATTGATTTAATCCGCTCGTTTTTAGGGAACCCACAATCGGTATATGCCAAAACATTGAAACATCCAGCAAAAGATTTATCATCGAGTAGAACGACGCTCTTATTTGATTATGGCGATACGTTGCACGCGGTCGTTAATACCAACCATGACCACGATTTTGGTCCGGGGCACCAGGAAAGCTATATCAAATGGGAAGGCACCAAAGGTGCGATAAAAGCGACGATGGGGCTACTAATGGACTATCCGCATGGTGTTCCCGACGTATTTGAATACTGTATTAAACCGGAAGATGGCAGTACGCCCGAATGGGTGAAATTCCCCATTGAAGGCACCTGGTTTCCCGATGCGTTTATCGGGAGCATGGGTAGCCTGATGCGCTATAAATTAGGAGAAATAGCGGTGCTGCCAGCTGCCGTAGAAGACGTTATCGATACGATGGCGGTTGTGGAAGCAGCCTATAAGAGCAACGAAGCCGGAGGGCAAGCCATCGATTACAGAGAACAAGGATAAAAAAACATAGACCTTTAGATAATTACAAAAAACAAACATCATGCATTTTGAATCTATTTTTTTTGAAGATTATATATTAGAAGATAAACGGACGACATTAGGTCGCACCATTACAGAGACTGATTTTGTTGTACATGCCGGGCATACGGGAGATTTTTTTCCGCATCATATGGATGCCGAATGGTGTAAAACACAACCTTTTGGACAACGGATTGCACACGGCACCATGATATTTGCAATAGGCATAGGACTCACGGCTTCCGTAATCAATCCGGAGGCATTTTCGAAGGGATATGACCGTTTACGCTTTGTGAAACCTGTTTTTATTGGTGATACGATACACGCAGAGGTAACGATTTCTGGGAAATCAGAAGCGAAAAACCCAGCATTTGGGACGGTCGTGGAACATGTAGAAATGATAAACCAACGTGGAGAAGTTGTTTTAGTAGCAGACCATATTTTGCTTGCGAAGCGAAAAGAGACTACAACCTAACTTATTACATCTCATGGAACTCGGCACAAAAGAAAATATGACATTAACCAATGGAGAGTCTAAAAGTTATCTATTTCCTTTTATTCTAATTGTCAGTTTGTTTTTTTTATGGGGGATGGCGCACAATTTAAATGGCGTTTTGATTCCGCATTTGAAAAAAGCCTGTCAGTTGGACAATAGTCAATCGGCTTTAGTAGACACTTCTATTTTTCTCGCTTATTTTATCATGGCACTCCCCGCAGGTTATCTCCTCCGCAGATGGGGTTATAAGTTATCCATTATTATGGGATTGATCGCTTTTGCGATAGGGGCGTTCCTGTTCATCCCTGCGGCAGATTACCGCATGTATGAATTGTTTTTACTGGCTTTGTTTATTATTGGATGCGGTTTGGCGGTATTGGAAACAGCAGCGAATCCGTATGCCGCTATTTTGGGTAAGCCGGAAGCGGCTACACATCGTCTTAATCTCGCGGCGTCATTCAACGGTTTGGCGGCGATGGTAGCACCGATTATAGGAACAATGTTTATTTTATCCGGTAAAAGTTATTCCGAAGCGGAGCTGAATGCCATGGCAGAGGTCGAACGGACGGCGTATCTGATGGAAGAAGCATCATCCGTTAAAACACCCTATTTAGTGCTGGGTTTGATCTTGCTGCTCGTGGCCGTCGTATTTATGTTTGTGAAGCTGCCGGAGATAAAAGAAAGTGGCCATGTGGAGGAAACGGCAAAAAAACGTAGTTTTTTTGCCGTGCTGCGTCATAAACATCTGGCCTTCGCTGTTATCGCACAGTTTTTCTATGTCGGTGCGCAAGTTTGCGTGACGAGTTTTTTTATCCGTATGGCACAGCAGGGAGCCGGTGTAGATGAAAAAACAGCGGGCTACTATTTGGGCATATATGGATTGCTTTTTATGGCGGGAAGATTTGTAGGAACATTCCTGTTACGTTATACAACAGCAAATCGTTTACTGGCATTATATGCCTTGGTTTGCGCATTATTGGCCGCCATAGCCGTACTGGGTTCCGGTATGGTGGTATTGTATGCATTAGGCGGCTTGGGCTTTTTTATGTCGATTATGTTTCCGACCATTTTTTCGTTAGGCATTAGTGGCTTGGGCGAAGAGACAAAGCAAGCTTCTTCCTGGTTGATCATGGCTATCGTTGGGGGAGCGATCTTCCCTTATATGACGGGCGGTATTATAGACATCGCGCATGACAATACGCAGATGGGGTATATCGTGCCCTTTGTATGCTATGTGGTTATTCTTTGGTTTGCACAAAAAGGATATAAACCCGCCTATCTGTAAGAGGTGTGGCAACATAATATAATAGCTGGAGAAAATATTATAAGGTCTCGGCTTACTTTTACGGTATGTTTGTAATTGGTGCTAAATGTGCCAAAAGATAATGGTATTGTATCTAGTCAACGTTGTGACAAGGCGTAATACCTTATACGATATTAGCATGAATACGTTTCAACCATTATAAAGAATAGGATGAAGAAATTAATTTTAGTTGTAGGCTGTTTAGTTGCAGCAGCCACCTCATTTGCGCAACACACGAGTACCTGGATTTGGTATCCGGGGGATTTTGAGGTGTGGCTCAGTAACGATATGCAAAACCGCAGAACGGAGCGAGGTACGTTCTTTCCTCCTTTTTGGAAGATGGACAGCCACTACGTACTTGTCGAATTCAACAAGCAATTCGATTTGCCGGAAGCGGATGAAATCACGATTCACGCCGAAGGAAAATATAATGTTAAAGTGAATGGCAAGATGTTGCCTGGTATGCCTTCCAACGTAAAACTGGAAAAGGGAAAACAGCAGATCAATATCAAAGTATATAACCAAGCGCATGTACCGGCACTATTTGTGACCGGTAAATACGTGCATACCGATAAAGATTGGTTGGTGACGTATGAGGATAAAGAGTGGATCGACGAGACCGGAAAGGCTTCGGATGCATCCGGTACGACCTATGTCAAAGCAGGTTATTGGAATATGGATGATCCAAACGAAAAACCTTCCCAATTTAAGCTGCCTACGCGACCGGAACAAGCGGTGGGTAAAGTTGCGCATGACAAAGGTTTTCTGATCGATTTTGGGAAGAATACATTTGGTTTTTTAACACTGCACGAATTACAGGGGCAAGGAAAGCTGTCGATTTATTATGGCGAATCGAAAGAAGAAGCGTTGGCAACAACGACTTGTGAAACACTGGATATATTGGAAATTGCACAATCTACCGCAAGAGACAGTACCCTGGAGCTTTCCAAAGCATTTCAATATGTCTATATAGAACCCCAGGGAAACGTACAGTTTGACGAAGTTTCGATGCAATATGAATATTTGCCTGTCGAAGATAGGGGCATGTTTCGCAGTTCCGATGAAGAGCTGAATAAGATATGGGATGTTGCAAAATATACGATGGAACTGACGTCCCGCGAGTTTTATATTGATGGTATCAAACGTGACCGTTGGATATGGAGTGGCGATGCTTATCAGTCGTATGCCATGAACTATTATCTGGGTTTTGATTCCGAGACCGTGAAACGCACCATTTTAGCACTACGTGGTAAAGAACCCACCATCACGCATATCAACACCATTATGGACTATACGTTCTATTGGTTTTTGAGCATATACGACTATTACCGCTATACGGGTGACAAGGAGTTTATCGCATCCGTATATCCGAGAATGCAGACACTGATGGAATTTTGCTTGGGCAGAAGAAATAAGGATGGTTTGATGGAAGGTTTGTCCGGAGACTGGGTATTTATCGACTGGGCCGAAGGGCTGAGTAAAAAAGGAAAGGTCAGTTTTGAGCAACTGCTGCTATGCCGTAGTCTGGAGACGATGGCGTTATGCGC
Organism: Sphingobacterium chuzhouense; assembly: GCF_014692525.1. Classification (GTDB taxonomy): domain Bacteria; phylum Bacteroidota; class Bacteroidia; order Sphingobacteriales; family Sphingobacteriaceae; genus Sphingobacterium; species Sphingobacterium chuzhouense. The sequence continues at coordinate 741,546 of NZ_JACNYL010000001.1, read as the reverse complement.
GGATTTGTTGCAGATACCGGAAGACAAAAGTTTTTACGGGAAAGAAGCCGATGCGTTGAAGCAGAAATTCTTCGATTTTTACTGGAATGACCAAAAAACGGCGTTTGTCCATAGCCGCATTGATGGAAAGCAAACGGATGAAGTGACGCGCTACACCAACATGTTTGCCATTTTTTTTGATTACCTGTCCGCCGAACAACAGCAAGGTGTTAAAAAGAACGTGTTGTTGAACGATAACATCAAAAAGATCATGACCCCCTATATGCGTTACTACGAACTGGAAGCGCTTTGTGCATTGGGCGAGAAAGATTACGTGATGGACGAGATTAAAAGCTACTGGGGCGGTATGCTGAAACTGGGAGCTACCACCTTTTGGGAAGAATATAACCCCGAAAAGCAAGGAGCAGAACACTATACGATGTATGGCCGGGAGTTTGGCAAGAGTCTTTGTCACTCTTGGGGTGCAAGTCCGATCTACCTGTTGGGTAAATATTATTTAGGCGTAGAGCCGACGTCCGCGGGATACGAAACGTATACGATCGCACCTTACCTGGCTTCGCAGGAATGGATGGAAGGAAAAGTACCGACACCGGCAGGCGAAATTGAACTTCATGTTTCCAAAACCAAAATCAAAGTGAAATCACCGATTGGAAAGGGAACATTGAAAATTAACAGCACATCGTTGCCACGGACAAACCACGGGAAAGTAAAGAAGGTATCTGAAAATACGTATACACTGGAATTGGAAAAAGGGATTGATTATGAAGTGGAATATGTGGGATAAGAAATATACGGGCGTGAAAAAATCAACGGTTATCTTTGGTCTATTGTTCGGGTTATCGTCTTTATCAGCGCAAGGGCAAACCGTAGATGGCAAACCTGCCGTGATTCCGCCGGTTCCGGACGGGAAAATAGCGTCTGCTTGGGAAGATCCTACGATAACGGCCATTAACAGGGAGCCAGCACGTGCTACAGCATATTCTTATGCTTCAATAGCGGAAGCGCTTGAAAACAACCGTGAAACAAATAAACGTTTGTTGTTCTTGAATGGTGAATGGAATTTTAAATTTGCTATCAAGCCAGCTGACGCACCGAAGGATTTTCATTTGACGGAAGTAAGCGGCTGGGATAAGATTTCGGTACCGTCCAACTGGGAGATGAAGGGATACGATATCCCCATCTACCGTTCTGCCGTATATCCGTTTCTGCCCATCGACCCGCCACGTATACCAACGGATTATAATGCTGTCGGTTCCTACCAACGGACGTTTGATTTGCCGGCAGATTGGGATGGCATGAATGTCACGTTACATTTTGGTGCGGTTTCCTCTGCTTATCACCTTTGGATCAACGATCGATATGTGGGTTATGCAGAAGATTCACATCTACCATCGGAATTTAACGCTACGCCCTATTTAAAAGCTGGGAAAAATCGTATCTCGGTACAGGTCATTCGTTGGAGTGACGCTTCCTACCTGGAAGATCAAGACCATTGGCGCATGAGCGGCATACATCGTGATGTGTACTTAATGGCGGAACCCAAAGTCCGGATTGCCGACTTTCACTGGCAAGCTACCTTAGATTCCGCGTATCGCGATGCCAAATTCTCGTTAAGGCCAAAGATTGATAATTTTTCCGGTGATAGCATTAACGGCTTTACGGTGAAAGCCCAGTTATATGATGAGGCCAATAACCCGCTCTTGCCTCAAGAGCTACAACGAGATGCGGGAGAAATTTTTGACGAGATCTATCCCCGGCTGGACAATGTGAAGTTTGGCTTGTTGGAAACAAACATTAGCAATCCCAAGAAATGGTCAGCAGAAGACCCTAACGTATACCGATTGGTTATTACCTTGTATGATAAGCGAGGTCAATTGTTGGAAGCGAAGAGCTGTAACGTGGGTTTCCGAAGTATTGAAATTTCAAAAGAAACCGGTGCCTTTTTGGTTAATGGTAAACTGACGAAGCTCTATGGTGTCAACAGGCATGATCATCATCCCGAACGCGGGAAAGCGTTAACACGGGAAGATATGGAGGCCGATATCCGGCAGATTAAGCAGTTTAATTTCAATGCCATACGCACATCGCATTATCCGAACGACCCGTATGTTTATGAACTTTGTGATCGTTATGGCATCATGGTGATGGATGAGGCGAACCTCGAAACACATGGTTTAGGCGGCAAGTTGATGAACGACCCGGCTTGGTTGGTAGCGCATATGGAGCGCATTACACGGCTGGTCGAGCGAGATAAGAACCATCCCTCGGTTGTTATTTGGTCGCTGGGTAACGAATCGGGTCGTGGCCCTACTACCGCGGCAATGGCGGCATGGGTGCATGATTTTGATATCACGCGTCCGTTACACTATGAACCCGCAATGGGAAGCCATCAATTGCCGGGCTATATCGATCCTTCCGATCCACGGTATCCGAAGTCAAATGCACATGCTTATCGGTTACAGAATATACAGGATCAATATTATGTCGATATCGTGTCGCGGTTTTATCCCGGTATTTTCACACCAGAATTGCTGTTGGAACAGGATAACGGCGATAACCGCCCGATTCTTTTTGTGGAATATTCCCACTCGATGGGTAATTCTACTGGAAATATGAAAGATTTCTGGGATATTTTTCGCTCCCATCCCCGTTTAATCGGTGGTTTTATCTGGGATTATAAAGATCAGGCATTGGTACGTCAGGATTCCGTATACGGCAAGGTCTTGGCATACGGAGGAGACTTTGGCGAGAAAATTCATAACGGCGCGTTCAGCTTAAATGGTATTGTGGATGCCTGGAACCGTCCGAAAGCGGCCATGTATGATAATAAAAGGATTTATCAGCCGGCGGAGATTGTCCTACTGAATTCGAAAGCAGCAAGGGTTAAAATAAAGAACCGGGCAGTGGAACACAATCTGAATCGCTACCAGCCTGCCATGCTGATCCGGGAGAATGGGGAAGTGGTGAAAGAAGTGAAATTGCCGGATATGGATTTGGCTGCGGGCGACTCTATAGACATGGATTTGCTTTCGTATATCCCGGTAAAACCGAAGAAAGAAAAGGAATATCAACTCGACATACAGTTTCGTTTAAAGGCGGACGAACTTTGGGCGTCTGAAGGTTTTGTAGTTTCTTCCTCACAGATACGATGGCAGGAATTGGGAAGCGTAATGAAACCGTTGAAATCTACTGGAAAGCCCTTGAAAGTAGCAGAAAATAATACCGAATACCGCGTTACCGGAGCAACATTTGAAGCCATTTTTGTCAAATCTTCCGGTGGGTTACAGCGATTGGTGTACAACGGACAAGAAATCATCAACGGAGCCGTATTGCCGAATTTCGTGCGACCGGCAACAGAGAACGACCGTCGGGGGTGGAAACCGGATCGAAAACTGAAGTACTGGTACAACGAGGCTAAATTGACGGGAATGAGCATGCGGGAAGAGACGGATGCTGTACATATACAGTCGCATTATGCATTGCCGGGCGACTCGGCTAAAGTGACCGTCAATTATGTCGTCAGGCAACACGGTATTGTATCTGTCAACTATCAGCTGGAGGTAAAAGACGGTTTGCCAAATATGCCTAAAGTAGGCTTACAGCTAGGTATCAATCCCACGTTTGAACAGATTCAATATTATGGATTGGGCTTTATGGAAAATTATCCCGATCGGGCTTATGGATTTGACCTGGGCGTATATGCGACGGATATCAATGAATTTATGGAACCGTATTTAGTTCCACAGGAAAACGGTAATCGGATGGATGTACGGTGGTTTCAACTGCATCATAAGAAACAAGGAGGTCTTTTGGTGATGGGCGATCAACCGTTGTATATGAGTGCATGGCCCTATTCGCAAAAAGCAATAGAAGAAAATAAGCATTGGTTTAAGCTCAAGAAGGAAGGTAAAATAACGTTGAACGTGGATTTGAAGCAGATGGGTGTAGGTGGGAACGACAGCTGGACAGACGTTTCGGCACCATTGGAAAAATACCAGGTGCCGGCAAAAAATTATAGCTATTCATTTCATCTGATCCCGATGGATGCAAAAGCCGATGTGAAACAATATATACAGTAGAGACAACATGAGGTTAAGGTTTTATATCAGTATAGGCATATTATGTAGTTGGTTTATAGGGCATGCTCAAATAAAAGGCATTCCGGCCAATATTGTTCCGCTTGCCGCAGATTCCTATGAAAAAGCGAAACCTTGGGTAGTATGGTACTTTATGCATGCCAGTTATTCAAAAGAAGGGATTACCGCCGATTTGCAAGCGATGGCGGAAAATAATATCGCCGGAGCCTATTTTACGCCTATCAAAGCAAAGACAGATCCACCGTTGTTTGAGCCTGCAGCGGAAACATTAACACCGGAATGGTGGGAAATGTTTCGGCATCTGGTAGCGGAGGCTAAGAAATATGGTATACAGATCGCCATGTTCCCGAATGATGGATTTGCTACTGCTGGAGGCCCTTGGATCACACCGGAAAAATCGATGCAAAAAGTGGTTTATGCGGATACGACAATAACCGTTAATCGCCGAGGTAAGGTCAACATTCGGCTGCCACAGCCGGAAAAGCTACACGACTATTATGAGGATATCCAGCTTTTTGCTATCCCGGTCGCCAAAAAATATAGGCGTAGTGATGCGGAATCCCCTAAGGTTACCAGCAGCTACGATGAAGATCTACAGCATTTGGCAAAAAAGGATAATAATAAGCGTTTTGCGACATCCCAACCCGGATGGATCCAATATGCATTTGAGCAACCCTTCCCTTGCAATGCATTGAAAGTGGACCGCAGGGCAAATAATTACGGCGCGAACAGATTAAAGATATTGGTGAGTAATGACGGTGTCAACTTTGACGAATTGACGCAGCTAAAATCCCCACGAACGGGTTGGCTGGATTGGGACAACGGTGTTACGCATACCATTCCGTATACCGAAGCAAAATATTTTCGGTTTGTGTTCGACCCGGCCAATTTTGAACCCGGAGCGGAAGACCTGGATGCCGCGAAATGGAAACCTTCTATTAATCTTTTAGGCATTACTTTATTTGAAGAGCCCCGTGTTCATCAATATGAAGGTAAAACAGGGGAAATCTGGCGGGTTTCGCTGCCTACCGACGAAGAAGATGTAAACTCCGCGTATGTTATCGATAGCAAAAAAGCGATTACACTACATCCAACGGCTGTCCGCGGAGGGAAGCTCACGACCGAGTTGCCGAAAGGCAACTGGAAAATCCTGCGGATTGGGCATACCACGACAGGGCATCAAAACGAAACGGCGGGTGCTGGAAAAGGATTGGAGTGTGACAAGCTGAATGCCGAAACGGTTGCTTTCCAATTCGAGCAATGGTTTGGAAAAGCTTATGAAATGGTGGGACGGGAATTGGCAAAAGATGTGCTTACGGTCTATCATATAGATTCCTGGGAATCGGGTAGCCAAAACTGGACACAACAGATGCCTTCGGAATTTAAGGCACGGAGAGGATATGAAATAGCACCCTATCTACCGGTTTTAGCGGGGTATATCGTCAACAGTGTAGAGGAATCAGAAGCTTTCCTGCATGATTTTCGGGAGACGATCGCGGAATTATTGCAGGAAAAAGGTTTTCAGACGCTCCGTAACAAATCGGATGAGTATGGTGTAGAATTTACCGCAGAAATGACGGCTCCCGTGATGATGAGCGACGGCTTTGCACACTTCGGTTTTACCGACAGGCCGATGGGTGAATTTTGGTTTAGAAGCCCCTCGCATGATAAGCCCAACGATATCTTAGATGCTATTTCGGGTGGACACATCTATGGAAAGAATAACATCATGGCGGAAGCATTTACACAAATCCGTATGGAATGGGACGAACATCCACGCCTTTTGAAATCTCTCCAGGATAGAAATTTTGCATTAGGGATCAATAGCCTGGTGTATCATGTTTATGTTCATAATCCGTGGATGGATCGTAAACCCGGGATGACATTGGATGGTATAGGGCTTTATTTTCAGCGCGACCAAACCTGGTGGAAACCGGGAAAAGCGTGGGTTGATTACGCCATACGTGCACAACAGTTGCTACAAACCGGAAAACCGGTACGTGATATCGCAGTATTTATCGGTGAGGAAATGCCGAGGCGGTCGATATTGCCAGATCGTTTAACAAAAACATTGCCGGGTATTATAGGACAGTCCCGTGTCGAACGGACAGACTCATTGATGCGTAATGAAGGCTGGCCACCACAGAAAATAGCCGGTGTAACGACCAGTGCGAATATGTATAATCCGGCGGATTGGGTGGATCCGTTGCGGGGATACGCGTATGATTCCTTTAACCCGGATGCATTGCTCCATCATGCAAAAGTGGAAAACGGCGCTGTCGTATTTGCTGACCATATTGCATACCGCTTGTTGGTTGTTCCTGGACAGCATCTGATGAATCCGACGCCCACGCATTTTTCATTGGCAGCATTGAAAAAGTTGGCTGATTTAGTAGAACAGGGAGCAACCGTTTTGTTTAACGAGAAACCGACGCGCTTATATGGTATCGGCTCTGAGCAGGACTCCCTGGCTTTCCAAGCACTAGTCGATCATCTTTTTGGCCATATGCAAACGGTCGATGGATTACAACATAAATCGCTAGGGAAAGGTAGGGTATATATAGGAACATATCATGCGGAGAGTTTTGCCGCTTTGGGAATCGAAGAAGATGTGCTAATCAATAACAAAAACAACCACGCGATTTCTTGGAATCACCGAAGTTTCGATGGTGGAAGCAGTTATTTTGTCGCCAATCAAGACAGTGTACCGCAGGACGCGCACTTCTCGTTCCGTACAACGGCACCGTATACTTATTTATATGATGTATTGCAAGATAAACTATTGCCTGTTGCATCGGTTCAAAAAAATAACCGTACGGAATTGACCCTATCGTTTGCACCTTCTCAATCGTTTTTTGTGCTGTTCAGCGAAAACCAGATCGATATACCAGATTGGAAAGAGACAAAGACAGAGACATTGAAAGGTAATTGGACGCTACAGTTGACGGACGTGAAACATGAGCCAATGATCGAGCAGAAGCCCGACTTTTGGACGGTTTCGGACGTGGATGAAGTAAAGTATCATTCCGGCGTAGGAACATACGCGCTCACTTTTGATCAACCTCAACGGGTCGGCGAGCAGCGCGTTAAGTTAAAACTAGAACGTGTAGAGAGCCTTGCGGAAATTGTGCTGAACGGAAAAGAAGTGGGGGTAATATGGACAGATCCGTTGGAGATTGATGTAACGGATTATCTAAAACAGGGGAAAAACCAGCTGGAAATAAAGGTCTACAACACTTGGGGTAACCGGTTCTGGTATGAGACACATAAAGAACCGAAGGAGAAAATAATCAAAACCATAGCAACACCGAAATTCTTGAAAGGTCTCCAGGAATCTGGGTTACAAGGTGATGTCAAATTGATATGGTATCAAAAAAATTAAAGAGATGAGAAGAACTAAGAACAGTCTACTTTTACTCGCTGTATCTGCTCTGCTAACGGGGCAGGTAAAGGCGCAGGAGAAGGCGATTACGAATACGGGGGAGAGTCCTTTTGCGGTACAAAAGGCCATTAATATGGGCGATGTATCCTGGACAAAAGGTTTTTGGGCAGAACGTACAACGACTTGTTATGAGCGTATGGTGCCCCATCTCTGGGATGTATATACAAGTGCGGATATCAGCCATGCTTACCGCAATTTCGAGATTGCTGCCGGTCTAAAAGAAGGGGAACATAAAGGCCCATCCTTCCACGATGGTGATTTTTACAAGACGTTGGAAGCGGTGTGTGCGTTGTATGCGCAAACGAAAGACAAGAAACTTTTGCAAATGATCGAAGAAGTGATACCGGTAATTGCGAAATCACAACGCGCCGATGGTTACATCTATACGAAAGCAACAATCGATCAACGTAATTCGGGTGAGGATATCGAGTTTCAGGATCGTTTAAGTTTTGAAGCGTATAACATTGGACACTTAATGACCGCAGGCTGTATCCATTACCGGGTTACCGGAAAAAAGGATTTGTTGGATATTGCGATTAAAGCGGCGGATTATCTGCATGGGTTTTATGAAAAATCGAACCCTACGCTAGCGAGGAATGCCATTTGCCCGTCCCATTATATGGGAACGATCGAACTTTACCGGACGACCAAGGATCCGAAATACCTGGAGTTGGCTAAACACTTGATCGATATTAAAGGAGAGATCGAAGACGGTACGGACGACAACCAAGACCGGGTTCCGTTCCGTCAGCAGAACAAAGCCATGGGGCATGCGGTGAGAGCGAGTTACCTCTATGCCGGCGTAACGGATTTGTGTACAGAGATACAAGATACGACGTTGAGCAACCGGCTTCTTTCAATATGGGATGATGTGGTAAAACACAAAATGTATATCACAGGAGGTTTGGGTTCGCTCTATGATGGTACGTCACCAGACGGAACATCTTATAATCCGGTAGATGTACAAAAGATACACCAGGCTTTCGGACGCGATTATCAATTGCCGAATCTAACGGCACATAACGAAACGTGTGCGAATATCGGCAATATGCTTTGGAACTGGCGTATGGCGACATTGACAGGTGATGCGAAATATATTGACGTGCTTGAATTGGCACTTTATAACAGTGTATTATCTGGCATTAGCTTGGATGGAGACAAATTTTTATATACCAATCCGCTAAGCTATTCGTCTAATTTGCCCTTCCAACAACGTTGGTCCAAAAAGCGTGTTCCATACATTTCACTGTCTAATTGTTGTCCACCCAATGTGGTTCGTACCATTGCAGAGGTTAGTAGTTACGCCTACAGTGTTTCCGAGGATGCCGTATGGGTAAACCTGTTTGGCGGAAATGTACTGGATACAGAATATAAAGGGCAAAAGATTAAGATTACACAAGAGTCAAATTATCCCTGGGAAGGCGATGCTTCTTTTGTGATGGAGGAATTGCCGGCAAACTATGCATTGAAGCTCCGCATACCGGGATGGGCAGAAGGAGCAGAAATCACCAAAAACAATGAGAAGATAGCGTTTCAGACCGAAAACGGTTATGCCGTGTTGTCGGATGGATTAAAGAAAGGCGACCGTATCACATTACGCTTACCGATGAAGGTGACGTTTATGGAGGCTAATCCGTTGGTAGAAGAAACACGGAACCAGGTGGCGGTGATGCGCGGTCCGGTGGTCTATTGTCTGGAAAAAGCAGATGTCCCGGAAAATGTAGATATCTTTGATTTGAAAGTAAATGCATTGGATAGCTTTGAACCGATGCAAGAATCTGTACTCGGTCAATCGATCGTTTTCCTACAAGGGAACGCCTATACCGATAACACGGAGAAATGGGGTTCGCTATATCGAAAAGTCTCCGCAGACGAACAACAAGCCGTTTCGGTGCGTCTTGTTCCTTATTTTGCTTGGGGAAACCGGACGTTTGGCGATATGGCGGTTTGGTTACCGCGTAAGAAATAGTGGAGACGCATTGCATGCGTCTAATGATGTAGAATAAATAACAGAAAATGAGAGTATTAATCATCCTTTTCCTATTGTCCGTTTCCCTCGGGTTACATGCCGAGGTGCGTCTTTCAGCTATCTTTACCGATGGTATGGTCTTGCAGCAGCAAAAAAGCGTTCCGATTTGGGGTTGGGCAGGGAAAGGTGCGACCGTATCTGTAAGAACTTCGTGGAATCAAAAAGCATATAAGACCAAAGCAAATGAAAATGGTATTTGGCGTGTATTTATTCAGACGCCGGAAGCAGGAGGGCCGTATAACATGCAGGTTTCTGAAGGCAATACCATAACGTTACAGGATATATTCATAGGAGAGGTATGGTTGTGTTCGGGACAATCCAATATGGAAATGCCTTTGAAGGGCTATCCCGCGCAGCCCATCCTCGGGAGTACGGAGGCTATTCTCAAATCGCAGGACGAACAGTTGCGCCTATACACAGTGCCGCGAAATCCTTTGCTGAAGCCGGCAGACGACAGCAAGCCATCGCAATGGAAGAAAGCCGGTCCAGAAAATGTCGCTAATTTCAGTGCAACAGCGTATTTCTTTGGGCAACGACTACGGAAAATATTGAAAGTACCCGTAGGGCTGATACATAGTAGCTATGGTGGCTCCAATATCGAAGCGTGGATGGACGCTGCTTGGTTGAAAGATATAGAAGGTGTGAACATTCCGCAACAAGAAGAAGAACTGAAAGATAAGAATAGACAACCGACGATGTTGTATAACGGTATGATCAACCCCATAGCAGGATATGGTATAAAAGGCATCATCTGGTATCAGGGCGAATCGAACTACGAAAGCCCCGATCAATATGAGGTATTGTTTCCGAGGATGGTCGCGAAGTATCGGGAATTGTGGGAGGATGATACCTTGCCTTTTTACTATACGCAAATCGCCCCCTTTGACTACGCATCCTTACCACCGTACTATGTTGGCGGAAAATATAATTCGGCTTTTATAAGGGATGCACAACGGAAATCTCTAGCTAATATACAGCATTCGGGGATGGCAGTCACCATGGATTTGGGGGAACTTAACTGTATACACCCGGCGAAAAAGAAAGAAGGAGCCGACCGCTTGGCATTATTAGCTTTAGGTGATACTTACGGTATTAATGGATTGAATCACAGAAGCCCGGCTTATGAACGTATAGAGATACAAGGCAGCACTGTTGTGGTTCAATTTAATGATGCGCCGTTGGGACTGACATCGTTTGGAAAAGAAATAAAGACATTTGAAATTGCCGGTGAAGACAAGGTCTTCCGACCGGCAAATGCCATCGTGAAGGGTAAGACTGTTGTAGTTTCTTCACCACATGTTGCCAAACCTGTTGCGGTGCGCTATGCCTTTAAGGATTTTGTAATGGGAGATTTGTTTGGTGTTAACGGACTGCCCGTAAGTTCATTCCGAACCGATGATTGGTGATTATTTCTTTTTTTTCGTAAAAAAGAAACAAAAAATCTCGTCGCTGGGAATCTTTGACAGAAGAATTAGTGCAAGGAGGGGATTTCTGCAATTGTCAAAGTTTCCAAGGCGACATGAGCTGTTAATTAGGGATAGTACAATTCGTGATGTGTAATAAATAGAGCGAACAGATACGAAAAATGAAATAAGGATGAATAGATTAACCTATACTGCTATCGTATTATTGATCGGCTATGTGCAGCTTAGCAATAAGCTCCTTGCACAGGAATTTAATTGGGAGGACTATTATATCACCTGGGATAAACCGAGCAAACACTCTGGGGAGTCCATGCCGTTGGGTGGAGGCGATATCGGTCTGAATGTATGGGTAGAAAACGGAGATATTCTTTTTTATTTAGGCAAATCGGGTGCGTTCGATGAAAACAATACCCTATTGAAGCTCGGTCGGGTACGGCTAAAACTTTTTCCGAACCCATTTGAAGGTAAAGTGTTCAAACAACAACTGCAGGTTGACAAGGGACAGGTAGTTATTTCGGGAGAAGGTAACGGTGTAAAAACGGACGTGTCCTTATGGGTAGACGTAGAGCGTCCAAATGTCTATGTAGACGTGCAAGCAAATAAAAAGATTGCGGTAGAAGCATCTTATGAAAACTGGCGCTATAAGGAGCTTTATCCTAAGAAGCGGGAAAATAACGCAAACTCCTGGAAATGGGCGCCACCACATGAGGTGGTAACAAAGCGTGATAGTTTTTACACCAGCGATAATAAAGTTGTCTTTTTTCATCAAAATACCGATACTACCGTGTTTGACATTGTTGTGCGGCAACAAGGTATGGAAGCGGTTAAGGATTCCCTGTACAATCCGTTGTTGGATTTAGTGTCGGGAGGTGTGTTGCAAGGTAAGGATTTTCATTTTACAGAAGAACGCTTCGGCAAATACATGGACACCGATTACAAGGCCTGGGTGCTGAAAAGTAAGAAACCGGCGATTAAACACGATTTGCAGGTGTTGTTGCATGTTGCAGGACCAGTTTCGCCAGAGAAATGGCGGCAGCAAGTACAAGATCTATACAATACACAGGAATCTCGGGCAAAAATCAAGAATAGAAACTTGGACTGGTGGCGCGCTTTCTGGGAAAGAAGCTATATTCGCATACAGCCTACGAAGCCTAATGAGGATAATGAAAGCTGGCAGATCGGACGTAATTACCAACTGTTCCGCTTTATGCTGGCAGCGAATGCCTATGGTGAATATCCGACTAAATTTAATGGCGGGCTTTTCACGTACGACCCATCTTCGATTGACAGCACGATGAACTTTACGCCCGATTTCCGCAATTGGGGAGGAGGAACACATACGGCACAGAATCAGCGTCTGGTGTATTGGCCGATGTTAAAAAATGGCGACTTCGATATGATGCCTGCGCAATTTAAGTTCTATCAACGTATACAGCGCAATGCGGAATGGCGGTCTAAGGTATATTGGGGACATCATGGCGCCAGTTTTACCGAGCAGATAGAAAACTTTGGATTACCCAATCCAGCAGAATATAATTGGAAGCGACCAAAGGATTACGATAAAGGGCTGGAATACAACGCTTGGTTGGAATATCAATGGGATACGGTATTGGAGTTTTGTATGATGATGTTGGAAACGGCAAATTATCACGATGCAGACGTGCGTCCCTATATCCCTTTCATTGAAAGTTGTTTGCGTTTCTTTGACGAGCATTATCAATATCGAGCTAAGCAATTAGGGAGTAAGATGTTAGACCAAAATGGTCATTTGGTGTTTTATCCCGGTTCTTCTGCCGAAACGTATAAAATGGCATACAACGCTTCCACTACCGTGGTGGCGTTACAGGAAGTGACACGCCGGATGTTATCGTTGTCATCAACTGAAGTAAATGATAGCCTGCGCACCTATTTAGAAGAATTTCAGAAAAAAATTCCCCCGTTACCTACTCGGGAATTAGATGGAAAAAAGATGCTGGCGCCTGCAGCATTGTGGTCGCGCATTAACAATACGGAAGCCCCGCAGCTATACGGGGTGTATCCCTGGGGAATATATGGCGTTGGAAAACCGGATATAGACATAGCACTGAATACCTTTCATCATGATCCCGACGTTTTAAAATTCAGAAGCCATGTGGGTTGGAAACAAGATAACATCTTTGCCGCACGCTTAGGGCTGACGGAGGAGGCTAAGAAGTTTACGACGCTTAAATTAAAAAATGCGGATCGGCGATTTCCCACCTTTTGGGGGCCGGGTTTCGATTGGGTACCGGATCATAACTGGGGAGGATCGGGTATGATTGGTCTGCAAGAAATGTTGTTGCAAGCCGTCGACGATAAACTTTATCTTTTTCCGGCATGGCCAGCAGAATGGGATGTGGATTTCAAACTCCACGCGCCTCAACAAACAACGGTAGAAGGTAAATTACGTAAGGGCAAGCTTATCGATTTACAGGTGTTCCCAAAGGAGCGAGCAAAAGATGTTGTCAACATGTTGACGGAGAAATGAGATATCGTGCGTAAATCATCCGTACATGACAGAACATAACAGTTTTCTATAATATTCCCTTTACCTTAGAAAATTGTTACAGATGATCTATACTATTTATAATACATAATTTATGAATGCATTAGCAGGTGTTTTATTTCACTTTATTGGTGGATTTGCGTCGGGGAGTTTCTATGTCCCCTATAAAAAAGTAAAAGGCTGGTCATGGGAATCCATGTGGATTCTGGGCGGACTGTTTTCCTGGATTATCGTACCTCCATTAGCGGCTTGGTTGACCATCCCGAATTTTGGAGATATTATCCGTGAAGCAGGAACCTCAACACTTGGCTATACTTACCTGTTTGGGCTGCTTTGGGGAATTGGTGGCTTAACTTATGGACTCGGTGTCCGCTATCTCGGTGTTTCGTTGGGGAGCAGTGTCATGTTGGGTTTGAGTATGGTATTTGGTTCGTTGATGCCTGCTATTTATTATTTTTTCAATCAATCACCGGGAAAGCATGGTATTGATTATTTCTTTACAACAAATGCGGGGATTTGCGTGATGGTGGGTCTTGTGGTCTGTATCGTTGGGATATATCTCTGTGGTCGAGCTGGTTTCCTAAAAGAAAGAAGCTTAGCTACCCTTTCCGCTGAGGCAAAATCAGATTATAATTTTGGGGTAGGTATTGTCGTAGCTATCGTCTCGGGTGTATTGAGTGCTTGTTTTAACTTTGGTATCGAAGCTGGGAAACCGATGGCAGATGTTGCCAATCAGATTTGGAAGGCAGCAAACCCTAATCAGGGAGAATTTCTTTACCAAAATAACGTGAGCTATGTCGTTATCCTATGGGGAGGTTTTACGACCAATGTTATCTGGTGTCTCTACCTATTGACGAAAAATAAAACATTTTCAGATTATACGAATAAAACCGCCCCACTGCGAAAGAATCTTTTATTGTGCGCATTAGCCGGAACAACCTGGTATCTGCAATTTTTCTTCTATGGTATGGGGGAAAGTCGTCTTGGAAATGGGGCAAGTTCCTGGATATTGCACATGGCATTTATCATCTTGATAGCCAATGCTTGGGGCGTCATCTTAAAAGAATGGAAAGGTGTAAATAAATCAACCTACACCTCTATTATAGCAGGGATCGTGACGATTATCCTCTCCATTTGTATTGTCGGATTAGCAAAAACATTAGAATAATAAAAATAACATCAAAATTTATATAGCCGTGAAAGAATACAAACATGTAAACTATCTATGGGATGAACAAAAAGCAAAATCATTAGAAGGTGATGAAGTTGCTTTATTGTTGTATCGCTCCAACTTATTGGGGTCAGATTTGCGAATTACAAATTATGGCGGTGGAAATACATCGTGTAAAACAATTGATAAAGACCCGTTGACGGGTGAAGAGGTGGAAGTAATGTGGATTAAAGGCTCCGGTGGAGATATTGGTACACTAAAAAAATCCGGATTGGCAGCATTATATGTGGAGCGTTTGCGTAATCTGGAAAACGTGTACCGCGGTATCGAACATGAAGATGAAATGGTGGAGCTGTTCAACCATTGTATCTTTGATCTAAACTCGAAAGCACCATCTATTGATACTCCTTTGCACGGTTTTCTTCCGTTCAAACATATCGATCACTTGCATCCCGATGCAGCGATTGCGATTGCGGCAGCAAAAGATGGAAAAAAGATTACGCAAGAACTTTTCAATGGTACGATTGGCTGGGTAGAATGGCAGAAACCAGGCTTTGATCTAGGCTTGCAATTGCGAGCTTGTCTGGAAGAAAACCCGGGTATTCGCGGTATTATGCTGGGCTCGCACGGGCTGTTTACTTGGGGCGATACGGCTTATGAGAGTTATGTGAATTCGCTGGACGTTATAGAAACCTGTGCGGAATACTTAGCGCAGAACTACGGTAAAAATAGACCTGTATTCGGCGGTCAAAAAATAGAAAGCTTATCGGCAGATGCGCGTAGAGAGCAAGCGGCACAACTAGCGCCTGTTTTAAGAGGGTTCTGTTCCAGCGAGCGCCATATGATCGGACATTTTACCGATGATGAGAAAGTGTTGGAATATATTAACTCCAACGATTTAGAGCGTTTAGCTCCATTAGGTACCAGTTGTCCAGACCACTTCTTGCGGACAAAAATCCAACCGCTCATCCTTAACTTGCATAAAGATGCAGACTTAAGTGACGTGGAAGCAATAAAGGCACAGTTAGAACCGCTGTTTGAAGATTACAGAGCGATGTACACCGAATATTACGAAACCTGTAAACATACTAATAGCCCAGCTATTCGCGATAGAAATCCGGTTATTATTCTGTATCCAGGCGTGGGGATGTTCGCTTTTGCGAAAGATAAGCAAACCGCACGGGTAGCAGCTGAATTCTACATCAACGCGATCAACGTGATGAAGGGCTCGGAGGCTGTCAGTGAATATACGTCCTTGCCTAGACAAGAAGCCTTTAATATCGAGTATTGGTTATTAGAAGAGGCGAAGCTTCAGCGTATGCCAAAACCAAAAGCATTATCGGGTAAAATTGCATTGGTTACCGGGAGCGCAGGCGGCATTGGTAAAGCGATTGCGAAAAAATTCGCGAATGAAGGTGCTGTCGTCCTATTGAACGATTTGAATGCAGAACGACTTGAAGGAGCTAAGCAAGAATTTATTGATCTTTTTGGGAAGGATGCAGTAGCTACAGCTGTGTTGGATGTCACTAATCAAGAACAAATAGAGGCGGCATTAAAAGAAGCCGCTTTAGCTTTTGGTGGCGTGGACATCGTTGTAAATAATGCCGGCTTGTCTATTTCTAAATCCATCGAAGATCATACACAGAAAGACTGGAATTTGCTATACGATGTATTAGTGAAAGGTCAATTTTTAGTGACACAAGGCGCTACAAGAGTATTAAAAGCCCAAAATGTTGGTGGGGATATTGTGAATATCGTTAGTAAGAATGCCTTGGTAAGCGGACCGAACAACGCTGGGTATGGTAGTGCAAAAGCTGCACAGCTTCATCTTAGCCGTTTAAATGCAGCAGAACTGGGAGCAGCGAAGATTCGCGTGAATGTGGTGAATCCGGACGCGGTTATCTCGGATAGCAATATCTGGGCCGGTGGATGGGCGGAAGGTCGTGCCAAAGCTTACGGTATTACGGTTGAGGAATTACCAGCATACTATGCAAAACGTACTTTATTAAACGAAATTATCTTACCCGATGATATTGCCAATGCGTGCTTTGCTTTTGTCGGTGGTAACTTGAATAAATCGACAGGTAACGTGCTCAATGTTGATGGCGGTGTAGCAATGGCATTCGTACGTTAGTTTTTTTACTTAATTTTAAAAGATGAAGCTAGATAATCAAACGATAGAACAACATAATCGGCAATTCGTGGAGAAGCATCAACGTGCTTTCTCCTATACCGGTGAAAACATCGCCAATGCCGAAGAGATATTGGATAAATTGCAACAATTCCAGATTGCTATACCCAGTTGGGCGCTAGGAACAGGCGGAACGCGCTTTGGCCGTTTTTCGGGCAAAGGCGAACCGGGTACGTTGGAGCAAAAGATCGAGGACGTTGGATTGTTACACGCGTTGAACCGTTCCAGTGGTGCTATTTCCCTCCATATTCCCTGGGATATTCCACAAGATGCAGAGCAGATCAAGGCACTTGCGGCTTCTTACGGATTAGGTTTTGACGCCGTCAATTCCAACACCTTTCAGGATCAGCCGGGTCAAGAACACAGTTATAAATTTGGCTCGTTGCATCATGTGGATCCAAAGGTACGTAAGCAAGCTGTCGATCACAATATCGAGGTGATCAAACACGGTATAGCCCTAGGGTCAAAAGCATTGACTGTTTGGTTAGCAGATGGTTCCTCCTTTCCAGGACAGCTTAATTTTCGGGAAGCTTTCCAAAATACGTTGGAAAGTTTGAAAGAGATTTATAAACATTTGCCGGACGACTGGAAAATGTTTGTTGAATACAAGGCTTTTGAACCGCATTTTTATTCGACAACTATCGCGGACTGGGGGCAATCGCTATTACTGGCCAGTAAATTAGGCGACAGAGCTTATACGTTAGTGGATTTAGGACATCACCTGCCCAATGCAAACATTGAGCAAATTGTTTCTTTGTTGTTGATGGAGGGCAAACTAGGCGGTTTCCATTTTAACGATAGTAAATATGCCGATGATGACCTAACGGCGGGCAGCATCAAACCCTACCAGTTATTCTTGATTTTCAATGAACTGGTAGAGGGGATGGATGTCCGTGGCATCGATCACGCTACCGGTTTGGGTTGGATGATCGACGCATCACATAACTTAAAAGATCCATTGGTAGATTTACTTCAATCTGTGGAAGCCATTAAAATTGCGTATGCACAAGCGCTGTTGGTAGATCGCAAGGCATTAAAAGAGGCGCAACAGCAAAATGATATTGTTCGAGCACAAGAAATTCTACAAGATACCTTCCGAACAGATGTGCGTCCATTGGTAGCCGAAGCACGTTTGCGTCAGGGAGCAGCATTGAATCCTGTAGCTTTGTTCAACGAATTGGATATTCGAAAGAAATTGATTGAAGAGCGCGGCAGCAACACCGTAGCAACGGGATTGTAATCAGGTTACAAACAATAACTTACTGATTTTTTTGCTGATCCGTCAATAGGCGGATCAGTTTTAAACAATTTTAAATTTTCAAAATGCGTACGCCAGTTGTCGCTATTTTCGATGTAGGGAAGACGAACAAAAAGTTATTTTTGTTTGACGAGCATTATGACATTGTCTTTGAGCGTTCAGCCAGATTTTTAGAAACAGTGGACGAAGATGGAGATCCATGTGAAAATTTGGAGAGTTTGCGCCTTTCGGTGTTTGATTCCCTTCACGAGGTTTTCCGTTTGGGCGAGTTTGATATCAAAGCCATAAACTTCACTTCCTACGGTGCCAGTTTGGTGTATCTAGATGAAAGTGGACGACCACTGACCCCCTTATATAACTATCTTAAGACCTATCCAAAAGCACTGGAGGAGCGTCTGCATAATACGTATGGAGGTGTAGAAGAGTTTTCTCTTACTACGGCTTCGCCGGCGTTGGGAAGCTTGAACTCGGGATTGCAGCTCTATCGTTTACAACAAGAAAAACCAGATATATACGAAAATCTGAAATATGCCATACATCTTCCGCAATATCTCAGCTTTTTGGTTTCAGGACAGGTGTATTCGGATATGACGAGCATCGGGTGCCATACTGCGCTTTGGGATTTTGCAAAGAATGGGTATCATCAATGGGTCCAGGATACGGGTATAGAAAATAAATTGGCGCCCATTGTAAAAGGAGACGAGGTGTTTTCAGCAGCGTTTCCGGGAAGTACTTACAAAGTAGGGGTGGGATTGCACGATAGCTCCTCGGCCTTGATTCCGTATTTGCTGAATTTCCATGAACCTTTTATTTTGATTTCTACAGGTACGTGGTGTATTTCATTAAACCCGTTTAATGATGAAGGGTTGACGAAAGAGCAATTGGAAAAAGACTGTCTGTTTTATATGACCTATGCCGGTACACCGGTTAAAGCGTCTCGCTTGTTTGCAGGATATGAGCACGAGGTGCAGACAAAACGTATTGCGGAGCATTTTCAAGTAACGACTGGCCGATTTAAGCAAATTGAGATTGATTGGAAGATTATCGACAGATTGAGTGTGGGTAAGGATATCCCGACTAATCTAGATGCTTTCGGACAAATAGATCTGAGTAGCTTTGCCGATTATGTGGAAGCTTATCATGCATTTATGATCTACTTGGTGGCAGCGCAAGTGGCGTCTACCCGTCTTATTCTGGCAAAAAAGAGAATCAAACGGATTTTTGTGGATGGTGGATTTAGTAAGAACAGTATTTTTATGAATTTGCTTGCCAGAACATTTGGAAATATCGAAATATACGCAGCTTCAATGGCACAGGCAACAGCTATCGGTGCTGCATTGGTGATTCACGAACATTGGAACACGCAACCTGTGCCAAGCGATATTATCGAGTTACGGTATTATAGAGCATAACTAAGAATTTTTTTGAATCATACAGTGTTTATAAGGGCGTATAGGCGTAAGGCCTATGCGCTTTTTTATAGGGGTATGTTTCTTGTATGTTGTTTTTTAATGATCGAACTATCTTCGGTCTGGAGTTTAAAATCTTGCACACTCCAATTTTTACTGTAGCGAATTTTTCCCGCTTCTTTTGCTTCTATAGATACGTTCTGCAGTGTGATTCGTTCCACCCAAGAAGAGGGGAGCCCCTCTACGTTGATTGCTCTGTTAGCTCCCTTGATATATACATTACGCATCGTGATATCCCGAAAGATCGGAATACCTCGTTCGGCAGGTTCAACAGACGCTAATAACTTTTTCCAATGCTCAGGAATGTCGTCGTAATTGTATCCTTCCGGTAGTTTGGAGTAGCTGTAACTCGGATTCCAGTTCATGTTCACCTGTAAAGCAACCCCTACGCTATCCATCTTGACATTTTCTAGCACGATATGTTCTACCGTACCGCCGCGGGTTATTGCTGACTTGATATTCAGGCAGTTTTTTGTGCCGGAACCTTGTATATTGGAAGCATAGACATGGCGGATGCTACCAGATGTTTCACTGCCCAAAGTGAGCAACCCTCCCCCTCGGCGGGCAAAACAATTTCGAATAACAATATATTCTGCGGGTCTGTTGACCCTTAAGCCGTCCGCATCCCGCCCAGCTTTGATACAAAAATTATCGTCGTTGCAATCAATATCCGTATTTTGAACTAAAATCCAGGAAGAAGAATCTATATCGATACCATCCGTACTTGGTCCGTGTCCGTCCACGTTATTGTTGATAGTCAAGCCATCAACGGTGACATAAGAGGAATATAAAATCTGTACGGTCCAAAAACCCGCTTGTTGTATTTCCAGATCTGTTAACGTTATGTTCTTCGCATTGGACACGAGAATAGTACGTGGGCGACGAGCATCATAATCTACGATCCAACGCAAGCCTTTTGGTTCGTATTCGTCTGTTCTCATACGCCAATATTGTTCCCAAAATGGTTTTCCTTGCGCATGAATAAGTCCTTTTCCACTAATAGCAGCATTCTCTTGATCCAGTATATTAATTAATGCTGCGGGCCATTCCATCTCAATACCTGCTACGCGTGTATCAATCACTTTATAATCATCAATAATTTGACTTCCTAATAAAGTAACATTACTGTCTATATATAAATGTACTTTACTTTTTACGAATATAGAGCCTGTTAAATAAGAACCTGGTTGGAAACGCACAATGCCTCCTCCGTTTTTTGCACAGCTATCAATAGCCGATTGGATGGCTGCAGTATTTAACGTACTTCCATCGTTTTTACCTCCATAATCATTAACGAAGAATTCCTTTGTGGCTGATGGCTTTGATTGGGCGCCCACCTTAGTATGCCAATCGGGTGCTATCTGCTCTTGAGCAATAACCGGTGAAAAGGTAAACAGTAAGACAGATAAGGATAAAATAATAATATACATAGGTGGTTTCATCATCATGATATAACGAGTTGAACCGGCAATTTATAAGATTATTTGTATAAACGCGTTATGTGCTGTCCTGCGGAGAATCAACAGAAGGTCTATGTTGTTTGGCATAAGCACTAGGAGAGCATCCGATTTTTGCTTTAAAGCTCTTTCTAAAATATTCGGGATCATTGAAACCGACCATATACGCAATTTCATTGATTTGAAATTTATGATCCTGCAGCAGTTGTTGTGCACGTTTCAAGCGGATCTCTTTAATCAAATCGTTCATGCTATAGCCTGTCAGTGCTTTCATTTTACGATAAAGCTGTGCTCTACTGAGTCCAATCGCTTGGCAAATATTCTCAATTTTCAAGTCGGAATCCTGAACATGTGTCTCTATATAGATAAGTACTTTTTGAAGGAGTACTTCATCCGGCGATTGAGGATCTATTTTTGTCGGTTCGATAGCAACCTGTTGCTTAAATTTTTCTTGTATGTGAAAACGCGTCAGAAGCTGGTTTCGCACTTTTAGGGCCAAGACAGGTAAGTGAAAAGGCTTGACCATATAATCGTCTGCTCCCGTTTCCAGTCCTTCTACCTCATATTCAACCCAGGTTCGGGCAGTAAGTAGAATAACCGGAATATGCCGGAGCAAGGTGTCGGATTTTACCTGGCGTGTAAACGATATACCATCGATCTTGGGCATCATGACATCACTGATGATCAAGTCAGGTACGTGTGTTTTCGCAATTTTTAGCCCCTGCTCACCATTTGGAGCTTCCAGAATGTCGTAATCGCTACGAAAGAATTGTGCTAGATAACTCCGCATTTGGTCATTATCTTCGACTAAAAGTAAGGTGCATTTGCGCGGAAGCAACGGGAGTTGATCTACGCCGCCTTTCGAAGGGAAATCCGATACTGTAGAGGCGGAGGCATTAAGTGTAGACGTCTCCCCTCCTGGTATTGTTCCAGTTATACGATTATGCTCGATAGGTAACAATATACGGAATATGGTCAACTTATTTCGTTTCGTATTGGCACGGCTTTCTGCAGTCAGCTTACCACCATGCATTTCGACGAGCGTCTTACTGTAGCTTAGTCCGAGTCCTGTACCGCCGGGAACGGTGGATCGACCTTGGAGGAAAGGTTTAAAAATACGTTCTAAATCCTCTGGAGAAATGCCTTTTCCATTGTCTATAACGTCTATACGTAAATGTTCATCATTTTGCAGGATACGCACTTTGATCATATCGCCGCCGTCTGTAAATTTAAGGGCGTTAGATAAGAGATTGTATAATACCTTCTCTATTTTATCCGCGTCTAGTGTCGCATATATTTCTGGTTGTGATGATGTTACTTTTAGACGCACTTTCTTTTGGCGCGCCTGTTGCGAAAATGAATCAACAACTTTTTGGACGAGTGCGAGAAGTTCTGTTTTTTCGATATGTAGTTCCTCATTTCCGGTTTCGAAACGACGGATATCTAATAATTGATTTACCGTTTTCAGGAGATGCTGTCCGTTCGTTTCCATGGTTTGGAGCTGTTCCTGTACCTGTAAATCCTGTCCTCCCCAAGTTTTCAATTGTTGTATGGGCGAAAGGATTAGCGTAAGTGGGGTTTTTATCTCATGAGAAATATTGGTAAAAAACTGTACTTTGCTTTCGTGAAGTTCCCTTTCTTTTTCGTGCAAGATTGCTTCATAATTGAGTTTTGATTTCAGTTTGGCATATCGGGTGATATAATAATAAAAAGCATATAAGAGGAGTAAAAAAATAAGGGTATATAAAATATAGGCTCCTGTACTGGCCCAAAAGGCGGGAGCTACAGAAATGGATAGTTCCGTCGGAACCGTAGCCCATACGCCGTCGCTATTAGATGCCTTTACTTTGAATATATAGTCACCCGGAGCCAGATTAGAATAGCTGGCCACTCTTTTATTGGCATCGACGTATATCCAATCTTTGTCAAAACCCTTTAACATATAGGCGTATTGATTACCGGCTGGGTTAACAAAATGTAAAGCCGCGAATTCAATGCTGATGCTTTTATCCTCGTAGGTAAGCGCTATAGATGGACTGAGATAAAGTGGTCTTTCCAATACGATCCTACCATTAACCTGTTGGTTTACTTCTACCGGTTGGTTGAGAATGCGAAGTTCGGTAAGAACAACTTTGGGAGGCGTTTTATTGGTGCGTATACTGTCTGGACAGAAATGGTTTATACCCTTGTTACCTCCAAAATAAAGCCTATTTTCCTGAAGGCTTCGATAAACTGCACCGTCTGCGAATTCGTTACTTTGTAGACCGTCTTGTTTCGAAAATGTACGGATGTCCAATGTATTTTTATCGATGCGCGAGATGCCTTGCTTATGACTGGCCCAAATAAAACCATTATTATCTTCCGTGATGCCGGCAATGGTTCCTTTTGGCCAAAGGTCTCCAAGTTGGGAAAGTTGTTGCACACTATCGCTTTGGGGGGTATAGCAATCCAATCCATTGCCTGTTCCAATCCAGATACGATTTTCACTATCCTCAAATATACTGTAGATACGGTTATCACTCAAAGCGGTTGCCGTTTGATTTCCATGGTGCAACGTACGGAGAAGCTTGAGTTGATTGTCATGGCTTTCCCTAAAAATGAAGATACCTGCTCCTTCCGTTCCCGCCCATATTTGCCCCTTACCATCAATAAAGATAGTCCAGACATGTTGTTGGGTAAGAACACTACTAAGATCAAAGGTCTCCATTTTTTGATTACGACGGTTGAACTTGGAAATACCATTCCATGTGGCTAACCAAATATCCCCGTCCGCATCTTCCGCCATACCATACACCCCTGTATTTAATGCAGACGGATCTCCGATTCGTTCGATGAGCCCACGTTGCGGATCGTAACGATCTAACCCATTTTGGCTTCCAATCCAAATATAACCTTCTGCATCACAAAATACTTTCTTGATATAGTTGTTCTGAATGGAATGTACCTTTAGCGGGTCATGTTGAAAATGTTGATATTGCCCGTTTTTTTTAACAAGGGTTACACCTTTACTACGCGTACCAACCCAAAGGTTTCCATCTTTATCCTCTGTTATGGAGCGAACAATGTTTTCGATAAGGGAATTGGTATGGTCTGGATCATGATAAAGATAATGGAACGGGCTAGCATCGAGATAACTGCGATTGATGCCATTGCTATAGGTTCCTAACCAGATAACCTGTTGATCGTCTAAAAAAATATCGCTGACATACGCGTCATTGATAGACCAGGGATTCCCCGCGTCCACTGTGTATGTTTTCTGCTTTCCGGAGGGGAGATGTGTTTCCACCAATGTGGTAGAAAGATTATCCAGATGCCACCGCGTTTGTTGATAGCTAAAGCTAACTTGGAGGCGATGGTTGCGTCGGCTTATTTTGTCCATCAGCTCCGGCGGGCAATCGTCTACTGGAAGACGTTCAAAGTCGTCTGTTTCATAATGGTAACGGCAAAGGTATTGTTCATCGAACGTAGATATCCATAAGTCACCTTTGCTGTCCGTTAAAATATTATGTATGCGGTTGTTGATCAAGCTCCTTGGATTATGGGCATCATATCGATAAACACGTATATTATAGCCATCATATCGACAAAGTCCTGACCAGGTTCCAAACCACATAAACCCATGTTTGTCTTTTGCAATGCCATGTATAGTACTTTGCGGTAATCCGTTTTCGGAGGTGATATGGTCGAATTTAAGTTGCAAAAATTGAGCATGGCTATATAATCCCATACTCATCAAGAGCAGAAGTGCAATTGTTTTGATAATCGTTAGACTTTCGGTTAGCATTGCCCTTACCATAAGGGTCTAAAGTACAAAAAAAGCTTAATAACTCCATCCCGTCCTGTCTTGATAAAAACAATATTGGCTGTAACAGATAGATATTTATGTTGTTTGAGACATTTTTACAGGGAATTTGAGCAATTTTTACTGCCTCCGGTTCGCGGTCTGAGATAGCTTTGTAATACGCTGACCACCATACCAGGTTGCTTTAAGCTAACAGCAATTATACAGATGTAAAATGTATCGGTAAAAAATGGTCCAATATAAACAACAAGCTTAATATCATGGAAATAAAATAATAGGATTTGTTAACCAACCTTAAATTATAGTAACATGGAAACGTTATATATTTCTTCACGTGCACGCGGTACCATAAATGCTGCATTGATTAAGATGATAAAAATCAATGATTTTTCGGCAACGCCTAAATATATACAGGTAGCCGATGCTATTGTAGAGGCTATCAAGCATAAGGTCATTGAAATCGGGGATGCGCTACCGTCCATTAATGATTTAAGTTATCAGCTGCAAATAGCACGAGATACCGTGGAAAAAGGATACCGAAAATTACGTATGGAAGAGATTATTAAATCTTCCCCCGGTAAGGGTTATTTCGTTGCGAAAGAGCAAACTTTCCGTTTGCGGATAGCCGTATTCTTAAATAAATTAAGTTCCCACAAAAAAATTGTTTACGATGCGCTTGCGAGTAAATTGGGCAATGAAGCGGCTATAGATCTTTTTGTATATAATAGCGATATTACACATCTGCGTACACTACTGCAAAACCTGTCCCAGACGTATGATTACTATGTGGTGTTCCCCTATTTTAAAGAAGGAAGGGAAAAAGCAGCAGAGGTGCTGTCTGTTATTCCAACTGATAAGTTGTTGTTATTGGGAAGGGATGTAGAAGGCGTTGACGGGGAGTTTCCAATTGTTTGTGAAAATCACGAGAAAGATATCTACGAAGCCTTGGAATCTATTCGGGAGCCGCTCTCGAAGTATAGCCTGCTTAAATTAGTGTTCCCTGATCATAGCGATTATCCGAAAGCCATTATTAAAGGCTTCTATAAGTTTTGTCAGGAATATGCTTTTGACCATCTTTTGGTCGGCAATCTGCAAGAAGAACAGATAGAAAAAGAAACATGTTATATTAATCTGGCCGAAGACGATTTATTTCATCTATTGGATAAGGTGAATGCGAAAGGGTTGGAAATCGGTCAGGATATTGGTGTTATTTCCTATAATGAGACACCTCTCAAAAAATTTATATTGAATGGTATCACGACTATTTCCACGGATTTTCGTTTAATGGGGGAGTACGCGGCGACCAGTATTTTAGATGGCTTGAAAAGCCGCTTAGAGGTGCCCTTTTATACCGTCTTACGTGCGTCTGTGTAAATAAGATTATTTACGTTTAGTCCTGTGACAGGACGCCGCAGGATGCAAAATTTTAATTTGTTTAGTAGCTTAGCCTTGCTTTTAAAGAGGATGAATTAAACCTATGTTTTCACTAAAAACAAACACATATATCATATCATTGCTGTTGTTGTGTAGCACTTTATCGAGTTATGCGCAGCGTGTAAAAGAGGTACGGTATCTATCCGGTACGGATAACGAGCATACCGTGGATTGGGATTTTTGGGTAACAGGCGGAAGAAAAGCAGGGGAGTGGTCGAAAATTGCTGTGCCTAGCCATTGGGAACAACAGGGCTTTGGTTCCTATAACTATGGTCGGGACTATGTGACCTATGGCAAGAATTTTCGTTTCCATGAAGAAAAAGGAATTTATCGCCATGCGTTTGACGTACCAGCACATTGGAAAGATCAAAAGATCGTCCTTGTTTTTGAAGGGTCCATGACGGATACCGAGGTGGAGATTAACGGAAAATCGGCAGGAGATATTCATCAAGGGTCTTTTTATAGGTTTAAATACGATATCACCGATAAGATTCATTTTGGAGGAAAAAATACATTAGGCGTAACCGTGTCAAAAATGTCGGAAGACAATACCGTGAACAATGCGGAGCGGTTAGCTGACTATTGGATTTTTGGCGGGATATATAGACCGGTGTATTTGGAAGCAACACCCAAAGCACATATTACCTGGACGGCCATTGATGCCAAGGCGAATGGTTCGTTTAAGAGCAATATTTATTTAGAGAATATTCAAGAAAATTCGACTTTACGTGTAGACCTAAAAGATAAAGAAGGGCAGATAATCGGAACAAAAAGTATGAAGGTAGCCCCTTCCGATTCGGTGAAATTGGTGACGTTGGACGTCAATCAGCCTAATTTATGGACAGCAGAAACACCGCACTTATACCATGCTGTATTCACGTTAGAAAATGGCCGCGAAGAAAGTTATCAAACTACGGAACGTTTTGGGTTTCGCACAGTCGAAGTCCGTCAAGGCGATGGAATATATGTGAACGGTGTGAAAGTGAAAATGAAAGGCGTAAACCGCCATGTGTGGTGGCCGGAAACCGGTCGTTCTGTAAACCGACAATTGGATTTGAACGACGTGAAGTTGATCAAGGAGATGAATATGAACGCTGTACGCTGTTCACACTATCCGCCCGACAAAGCATTTTTAGAATACTGTGATTCTTTGGGACTTTATGTATTAGACGAACTGGCCGGATGGCAAAAAGCTTATGGAACACCTGTGGGAAAGAAACTCGTCAAAGAGATGATCATACGAGATGTGAACCATCCATCTATCGTACTATGGAGCAATGGTAACGAAGGCGGTCATAATAAAGAATTGGTCAATGAATACGCAAAGTATGATTTATCCGCACGTACGGTCATTCATGCCCACCATCGGCCGGGAAATGCTATTAACGGAATCGATGGAAATCATTATGAAGATTATTATTCCACAAAAAAAATACTGGAAGGTCCGAATATTTATATGACGACAGAATTTCTGCATGCACAGGACGATGGTGGCGCTGCGGCTGGATTAGCAGACATCTGGGAATTACATTGGGAAGCGAAGCTTGGAGGAGGTGGTTTTATCTGGAATTTTGCCGACGAAGGTATTGTCCGCACGGATTTTAACGGGGCGATTGATGTAAACCGGGTAAATGCACCAGATGGTATTTTAGGACCTTACCGCCAAAAGGAAGGAAGTTTCTTTGCCATCAAAGAGATTTTTTCTCCGGTTCATATCAAGATGAAGAAACTTCCACAAGATTTTGATGGAAACATCGCAGTGGAAAACCGCTATCATCATACGGACCTTTCTGCATGTACATTTCAGTATAAGTTAGTCAAATACCAACAGCCCTATGCCGATGCGATAGGGATAATGGAGGAAACCATACACGATGTAGAGGTTCCGATGATAAAACCTACCGAAAAAGGAGTACTGCAACTGCGCCTTGCTAATAACTGGAAATCGTATGACGCGTTGCTACTGACAGCTACTGATCCGCATGGGCAGGAAATATATACTTGGTCGTGGCGTATTCGGGATAATGCTGCTATAGCCAAGGCTATTTTGCCTATAAAGACCGAGACAGCAGTGGAGCTTACGGAAGATAGTGCGCATTATATATTAAAAGCAAACGGTATTACTGCATTTATTGCAAAAGAAACTGGTTTGTTGGTAGATCTGGCAAACGACTATAGCATGAAAATGGCTTTTGGAAACGGTCCGATATTGATTGATGGTGAATATACATTGAAAGGTGTAACAACGGCGTCCGTAGGAAAAAACAAAGTGGTGGAATTTGATTTTGACGGCCAATTGGATCACATACGTTGGACGATGCAACCCGATGGCTGGCTAAAATTGGATTACAGTTACCAGATGAATGGAAAACGACCTTATGCCGGGGTAAGTTTTAATTTTCCGGAAAACTATATCATTACGGCGAAGTGGTTGGGTAATGGGCCTTATCGCGTATGGAAAAACCGACTACAGGGGGTGACCTTAAATACTTGGGAAAATATGTACAATGATTCCAGGGCTGGAATCGGCCCTTGGGAATTTCCGGAATTTAAAGGATATTTCTCGGATGTAAGCTGGGTGCAATTTAATACAACACAAGGCAAATTCCTAGTGGTCACGGAGCAGGACGATATGTATTTACGTTTGTTCGATTTTTATGGAATTTTTGGCCCGCAGCATTACCCCAAGCTACCCGAAGGCGATATTTCCTTTTTGGATGCAATTCCGGCAATTGGAACCAAGTTAGCCATGGGGATTAATAACAGACCGGAGGTTAACGGTCCGGCAGGTGAAATGACAGTATTGGATAAATCGGTATCCCGTACACTATATTTCTATTTTGGAACACCTCGAGGCGAAAAAGAAAACACACAATTTGTAATGCCTAAAGAGAATATCTTGACCGATTAGGGCGGTTTTAGGCATTGAAGATACTCTTTTAGTTTTTAGTTTAGTTAAGTTAGCTTGGGTTGGTCAACGATGATTGTTGGCCAACTTTTTTATAGAACTATGATGTCGAGTTTCATTGCTAAATGCCATAACAAAGTTTTTACATATATCTATAAAAGCGACATATAAGCTTTTTACTATTAATAACACCATATTATTAACCGATTTTCTTTGGATGTACAGGACACTACAGGTTGCCTGTGCTGCTATTTGTTAATAGTTTAGGGATTGTAAATTAATAAAGTTAACAGTAATAGAGCTAGCGAGCTGACCGAAAAAAAAGAATATGAAAAGTACAATCTTTATAATCACCATGTTATTTGTAAGCCTTACTTCGCTGAATGTAGTAAATGGGCAGGATCGTTTTCCGGATGGAACACCCGTCTCTGGCTGGTTTAAAAAAGTAGAGCCGACGCGTATAGCATCATTAGGAAAATTATACCGTATTACGGATTTTGGTATTGGGCAAGATAGTACGGTGCTTCAAACGGAAAAAATTCAAGCGGTCATAGACAAGGCGTATGAAGCCGGAGGAGGAGTAATCGTTATACCAAAAGGTATATTTTTAAGCGGTTCTTTGTTCTTTAAACCTAAAACCCATCTTCATCTAGAAGAAGGTGCGGTGCTGAAAGGGAGTGATGATATCAGCCATTTTGAACTATTGATGACGCGCATGGAAGGACAGACGGTGAAATATTTTGCGGCGTTGGTAAATGCAGATAAAGTCGATGGTTTTACCGTGTCGGGGAAAGGGACGTTGGACGGAAATGGACTTCGGTATTGGAAAGCTTTTTGGCTTCGCAGGGGATTCAATCCAAACTGCACCAATATGGACGAAATGCGTCCCCGTGTATTGTATGTTTCCAACAGCAAGGATGTACAAATCTCGGGTATACGTTTAAAGAACTCTCCTTTCTGGACATCGCACTATTACCGTTGTGAAAATCTAAAATTAATCGATTTGCATATTACAGCACCTGAAAAACCCGTTAAAGCGCCTAGTTCGGATGCGGTCGATTTGGATGCCTGCCATAATGTGCTGATAAAAAATTGTTATATGTCGGTTAATGACGATGCCATAGCCTTAAAAGGGGGCAAGGGGCCGCAGGCAGATAAAGATCCCAATAATGGCAAGAATTATAATATTATTATCGAAGATTGCACGTTTGGCTTCTGTCATAGTACCTTAACCTGTGGTAGTGAGTCAATCCACAGTTACAATGTAATCTACCGAAACAATACACTCGATGGTGCGAAACGGATGCTGCAGTTAAAAATGCGTCCGGATACACCACAGGAATATGAGAATATCTTGATCGAGAATGTCAAAGGGACCGCAGATATCATGTTGTTTATTCGTCCTTGGACACAGTTTTTTGATTTAAAAGGCGAAAAGGATATTAAATTGTCTTACGCACGAAACATCATTCTCCGAAATATCGAATTAGATTGCAATGTATTATTTGACGTAAGTAATTCCAATCAGTACAAACTGTCCAATTTTACGTTTGAAAATATGACTATCAAGGCGAAAAGGCCGAATATCAATCAAGATTATATCGAGAACTTTACGCTTAAAAATGTTGTGGTGAACGGTAAAAAAGTTGCGCAGAAATAGTTGTAAACAGACCTGATATGAAGAAAACGCTAAACAAAACGAAAATTCCATCTATATGGGAAGCGGTAATGAAAACCGTATTGGTCGGTGTTGTTGTATTGATGACTATACCCCTGTCCGCGCAACGTCTGATGGAACATTTAGATCGGGGATTAGTAGCCGTCAAGACATCGGATAACAGTACCTTCATCAGTTGGCGATTGCTCGCAACAGACGAGTACAACCTTCCTTTTCACCTTTATCGGCAATACGGAAAAGGGAAAAAGATACGTTTGACTGATCAACCCTTGACGAAAGGAACAAACTTCGAAGACAAACAAGTTGATTTAGCGAACGATGTCACCTATACCTTGGTCAGCCTTCAAAATCAGCAGGAAAAGAACGAGGCTGAGCTAAAACTTGACAAAAATACACCCGTAAGACAGTATCTTGAGATTCCATTACGGACCCCGACAGGTTATACTCCGGGCGATGCGTCGGTAGGCGATCTAGATGGCGATGGTACCTATGAAATTATCATACATCAAACAGGAAAGGGACATGACAATTCCCATAACGGTATTACTACTGATCCGATTTTTCAGGCGTATAAATTAGATGGTACGTTTCTTTGGGAAATTAATCTCGGAAAAAATATCCGGGAAGGAGCGCATTATACCCAGTTTATGGTGTATGATTTAGATGGCGATGGATATGCGGAATTTGTTTGCAAAACAGCAGATGGCACAAAAGATGGTCTTGGAAAGGTAATTGGGAATGCCGATGCGGATTGGCGGGATACGGACAGTAACTCATCCACCTACGGCCGCATTTTAAAAGGCCCCGAATACCTTACGGTTTTTGATGGACGTACCGGAGAGGCGGTCAGTACGGTGGATTACTTGCCTGAAAGGGGTGACCTGCGCGCTTGGGGAGATATGCGCGCGAATCGATCGGAGCGTTATTTGGCAGCTATTGCTTATCTGGATGGAACGAATCCCAGTCTTGTTATGACACGAGGCTACTATGAACGGACGGCACTGGCGGCTTGGGATTTTAAAGATGGAAAACTAGTAAGCCGTTGGGTTTTTGATACCAAGACAGGTAAACATCCTTATGCCGGACAAGGTTATCATAGTCTTGCGGTCGCCGATGTTGATGAAGATGGAAAAGATGAAATCATATTTGGTGCGATGTGTATTGACGACGATGGTACCGGACTATATACAACCGGCTTGGGCCATGGTGATGCGTTGCATGTAACCGATTTAGATCCAGATCGACCGGGATTAGAGGCATTTGGTATACATGAATTAAAAGGTGGCCGGAAAGGTGTAGGAGCGGCACTTCGTGACGCCCGAACAGGAGAGGTACTCTTTAAAGGTGCGATTGATCAGGATGTAGGGAGAGGAGTAGCGGCCAATATTGATCCCAACCATCGAGGTGCCTATATGTGGTGGTTAGGTTCAAAGGTAATGTATGATATGGAAGGGAACCCTGTGGGACCACCACCGCGTTCCGCCAATTTTCTTATCTGGTGGGATGGTGATTTGAGTCGGGAGCTATTGAACAGTAATTATATTGAAAAATATAAAGAAGGTGTTATTTTTAGGGCAGAAGGCGCTTCATCGATTAACGGAACAAAAAGTACACCGAATTTGAGTGCCGACATCTTGGGCGATTGGCGAGAAGAGCTTATCATCCGGTCGGATGATAATCAATCGCTACGGATATATACGACAACTATCCCGACAGAACACCGTCTGTATACGTTGATGCATGATCCTGTATACCGTTTAAGTGTCGCCTGGCAAAATGTGGCTTATAATCAACCGCCTCACACCGGTTTTTATCTTGGGACCGGGATGACTTTGCCAGTTAAGGCGTCAGATATACGTATTGTAAAACCAGGTCGAGCGTTAAAAACAAAGAAATAAGTGCGATATGCAGATGATAAAACAATTAACCATCGTATTATTGGGTATATGTCTCTTCTCTTTCGGGATACAGGATCGACCGACCATTTACTTGATTGGAGATTCCACCGTTAGAAATAGCAATCAAGAGTATTGGGGATGGGGCTCGCTATTAGGAGCGTTTTTGGATACAACACAAGTGGCCGTGGCCAACCATGCTATGGCAGGTCGGAGTACACGTACCTTTCGTAAAGAAGGGCGCTGGGATCGAGTAAAAGAAAAGATGAAACCTGGAGATTACTTGCTGATTCAGTTTGGGCACAACGAGGGAAGTAAACCCGACACGACACGGCAAGGCTATCGAGGCGTTTTACGGGGCATCGGACAAGATTCTATTGCATTGGATTGGGGAAATGGAGAGATGGAAATAGTACACACCTACGGTGAAAATTTACGGCGTTTTGTACAGGAAGCTAAACAGATGGGTGCCTATCCGGTATTGCTTTCTATGATCCCCCGGAACCAATGGGATGAACAGGGACACGTGAAACGCGCCAATCAGGACTTTGGTTTATGGGCTCGACAGATTGCGGAAGAAGAGCAAATACCTTTCATCGATTTGAATGAAATTACCGCAAAAAAATATGATAAAATGGGGTCGGAACAGGTGAAGGCAAAGTATTTTCCGGGAGATCATACCCACACGAACTATCATGGAGCTATGGAAAATGCAGCTTCGGTTATAGAAGGATTGAAAAATATACAACATCCATTAGTAAAATATATAAAATGACGCACAGCAACAAAATAGTTATAGGGTTATCCGTTGTCTTATTGGTATGGAGTTTATGCTCTTTTGTCGGAAAAAAAGACAGACCTACTCTTTTTCTTATTGGAGATTCGACCGTGAAGACGGGGCGTGGAGATGGTTCCAATGGTCAGTGGGGATGGGGAAGCTTTATAGCAGACTATTTCAATCCGCAACAAATCGATGTGCAGAACAGAGCACTGGGTGGCACAAGTAGCCGGACATTTTATAACAATCCGAAACTGTGGCAGCAGGTATTGGATAGTATCCAGCCGGGTGATTACGTTATTATGCAATTTGGGCATAATGATGCCAGCCCCATTGTGGACACGCTGCGGGCGCGTGGTACTATCAAAGGAAATGGTAACGAGTATCGAGAAGTGAAAAATCCGCTATTGCACCAAAAAGAAATGGTTTATAGCTATGGATACTATTTACGCTTATTTGTAAAAAATATTCATGATAAGGAGGCAACCGCCATTATTTGCTCGCCGATTCCGCGTAATCGTTGGGAGGGAGATAAAGTAATCCGATCAGATTATGCCATATGGGCAAAGGAAGCAGCAGAACAGGCGGATGCTTTTTTTGTCCCGTTAGAAGACTTGATTGTTGCCGAATATGAAAAAAGAGGAAAAGAAGAAGTAGGAAGTTCATTTTTTGGTGCAAAGGATCATACCCATACCTTGAAAGCGGGGGCGGAGTTAAATGCTTCGTTAGTTGCAGGTTATCTTTCAGGAAATTCCGATATAGGATTGAAAAAGTATTTGAAAAAATAACTTAGGATAACAGCGAATAATGAAAACTTTAAGTATCCATCTTCTTTATTTTTTAGTTCTTCTACAAGTCGCATTTGCACAACGTGCCGATCGTCCGAATATCGTCTTAATTCTGGCAGACGATATGGGTTATTCGGATTTAGGTTGTTTTGGATCGGAAATACACACGCCGTATTTGGATAGTATGGCGCAGGGGGGCGTTAAAATGACAAATTTTTACAACGCTTCACGCTGTTGCCCGTCTCGAGCTTCGTTGCTTACCGGCGTATATCCACATCAAGCGGGAATAGGAGATATGATGAATACACGTCCCTATCCGGCGTATCAAGGATACTTGAACCGTGAGACAGTGACACTTGCAGAAGTTTTGGGAAGCGCCGGATATGGTACTTATATGACCGGGAAATGGCATGTAGGGCAGGCGCAGGAACACTGGCCGCTACAGCGTGGTTTCGATCAATTTTATGGTCTCATTGACGGAGCGAATAGCTATTTTGAGAATAGACCTTATCGTCCCAACCAAAAATTAACTATTGCCTTGGGTAATGAGGAAATAATGCCACCTCAGGACTACTATAGCACAGACGCATATACTGATTATGCCATTTCTTTTGTAGATCAGCACCTGCGGGAGAAAAAATCAGACCCATTCTTTTTATATATAGCTTATCAAGCCCCGCATTGGCCTCTACATGCCAAACCAGAAGATATCGCCCGTTATCAAGGTAAATATATGGATGGTTGGGAAGCTGTTCGGCAGCGAAGATTTGAAAAGCAGCAGGCATTGGGTTTGTTCCCGCCTTCGGCTACATTGTCGCCTTTAGATACCACCATCGGAGATTGGCAATCACTTTCATGGGAAGAAAAAGTGCGTTGGGATGAACGTATGTCGGTGTATGCGGCAATGGTAGATGCCATCGATCAAAATGTCGGTAGGCTAGTAGAGCATTTGCGTAAAAATGGTCAATTAGAGAATACCATTTTCCTATTTCTATCTGATAACGGTGCAAGCAACGAGACAATAACCAATCAAGGATTCACGGAAGAAATCCGGGCTGCTAATTTCTTTCCGGCAAGTCATCCGAAATCGTTTACGGCCTACGGGAAGGAAGGCGCTGTTGTGAGTAACACACCCTTTCGGAAGTTTAAACATTGGGAATTTGAAGGGGGGAATGCCACGGGTTTTATTGCCTATGGTCCTAACTATATTCCAAAAGGTTTGCAGATTGA
This sequence comes from Sphingobacterium chuzhouense, assembly GCF_014692525.1. Classification (GTDB taxonomy): domain Bacteria; phylum Bacteroidota; class Bacteroidia; order Sphingobacteriales; family Sphingobacteriaceae; genus Sphingobacterium; species Sphingobacterium chuzhouense. The sequence goes on along the minus strand of NZ_JACNYL010000001.1, from coordinate 705,971 downwards.
CCAACCTGCGCACCTGATTGATATTATGCCCTCTGTAGTGGAATGGGCGGATGCTGCTTATCCGAATGAATTAGCGGAACATGCGATCCAGCCTATGGAAGGAAAAGCTTTGCAGGCGATCTGGGACAATGAGCTAGTAAAAGAAAATCGAGCAATTTGCTTTGAACACGAAGGGAATAAAGCCGTTCGGAAAGGGGAATGGAAGTTAGTGGCGGAATATCCCGAGAATGTATGGTATCTCTATAATCTCGAGACCGATCGAACAGAAAATATCGATGTCAAAGAAAAATATCCAGAAGTTGTAAAGGAGCTATCGCAAGTTTATGACGCGTGGGCAAAACGTGTCGGCGTAATACCCTATCAAGAACTGGACAAGAAGCGGGGAAATGTGCGGTATCAATAATAAGTCAAAAAAGATAACCGAGCTTGCGAGCTCATCGAAGAAAATCACAAAAATATGGGTAGCGGAAAAAGAACAATGTATAGTTTGCTGGTGTTAATGGCCATTCTCTTTAGTGCCTGTGCATCCAAAAAGCAATTGGTTTCCAAAAAAGAGGACAAGCATGAGGTATTGGAAATCTTGCGGCGAACCAACAATTATTTTATGGAGAAATGGCCAGATACAAAGAAACCTATTTATACCACCCGTTGGCGTCCAAGTAATATTTGGACGAGGGGAGTGTATTACGAAGGATTAATGGCACTGTATAAAATTGATCAAGATAAGAGATATTACGACTATGCGGTAGACTGGGGAAATAATCATGCATGGGGATTGCGTAACGGTACCGAAACCCGAAATGGCGATGATCAAAACTGCGGCCAAACCTACTTGGATCTTTACGAAATAGATCCGCAGCCGGAACGCATAGCGGATATTAAAAAGAATATCGATTTCGTCATCGCGTCGGGAAAAGTGGATGACTGGACCTGGATAGATGCTATTCAAATGGCGATGCCTATCTATGCGAAACTAGGCGTCATGTATGATGACGAGGAATACTTTGATTACATGTATAAGATGTACGTACATTCACGAGATGTTGAAGGAGGCGGTTTATATAATAGAGAAGATAAACTATGGTGGCGCGATAAAGATTTTGTTCCGCCTTATAAGGAACCCAATGGGGAAGATTGTTATTGGTCGCGTGGAAACGGGTGGGTAGTAGCTGCTTTGGTACGTGTCCTGGATCTTCTTCCTGAAAACCAACAGCATCGTGCGGAATATCTACAAGATTTCAAAGATCTTATGGAAGGTGTTCTGGCTACGCAACGAGAAGATGGCTTCTGGAATGTCAGTATGCACGATCCTACTAATTTCGGTGGCCGCGAGACCAGTGGAACCGCTCTTTTTGTATACGGGATGGCCTGGGGTATTAATCAAGGTATTCTGGACGCTGCTGTCTACCGTCCTGCTATGGAGAAAGCATGGAAAGTCATGGTAAATGAAGCTGTACACCCATCAGGTTTCTTAGGTTATCTCCAAGGGACGGGAAAAGAACCTAAGGATGGGCAACCTGTAAGTTACGCGAGTGTACCTGATTTTGAAGACTACGGACTCGGATGTTTTTTATTGGCGGGTACCGAAGTGTATCGACTATTGGACAAATAGTAGATCATATAAACGAGGATAAATCTAGATGGAAAGAATGAGATTTTGGAGTACGTTTTGCCTAATAGTCTTTAGTTTCGCGGCTTTTGCACAATCCCGACAGACGTACAGTTTTAACGCGGGATGGAAAATTCATATGGGCGATTTACAAGAGGCGCAACAGCCTACATTCGATGATAAGGAATGGAGAGCTGTTACGTTACCTTATGCCTGGAATGAAGATGAAGCTTTTGCAAAACCGATACATGAACATAGCACCGGCGTGGTTTGGTATCGTAAAACGTTCGTATTGCCGGATGATGTGCCGCAAGAAAAGGTGTTTTTAGAATTTGAAGGTGTGCGTTTTGGAGCAGAATTTTACCTTAACGGTACATGGATAGGCCGCCACGAAAACGGCGTCATGGCATCCGGTTTAGATATCTCTCAACATGTGGTAAAAAAAGGCGAAAATGTCCTTGCTGTTCGAACCGATAACGATTGGCGATATAGGGAAAAAGCAACCAATAGCATTTTCCAATGGAACGATAAGAATTTTAATGCGAATTATGGCGGTATCCCCAAAAATGTGTGGATTCATTTTACCGGTGGAACGTACCAAACCTTGCCATTATATTCCAATTTAGGAACGACGGGTGTATATGTTTATGCACAGAACATAGATATTTCAAAAAAACGGCTGGATCTCCATGTAGAATCTGAAGTAAAAAATGAAACATCTACAGCTTCTAAAGGACAATTTGTGGTGGAGGTACGCGATACGGCTGGTACGGTCGTACAGACGTTTGAAAATTCTTTTTCACTGGCAGCCGGAGCAACAGGAACTATTCGGGCGCAATCTACATTGGACAATGTCCATTTCTGGAATTGGGGATACGGCTACTTATATACCGTAACCACCAAATTAGTGGTTGATGGAGAAACAATTGATGCGGTGGATACGCGTACAGGATTCCGTAAAACGGCTTTCCGGGACGGTATGGTGTTTATAAACGATCGTGTATTGATGATGAAAGGCTACGCTCAACGGACAAGCAATGAGTGGCCGACAGTAGGTCTTTCTGTAGCGCCGTGGTTGAGCGACTACAGCAATAAGTTGATGGTGGAAAGTAACGCGAATCTGGTGCGTTGGATGCATGTTGCTCCCTGGCGCCAAGATGTGGAATCTTGCGACCGTGTCGGACTGATGCAGATGCTACCTGCCGGAGATGCGGAAAGAGATGTAGAAGGCCGCCGATGGGAGCAGCGGACAGAATTGATGCGAGATGCGATCATCTACTACCGAAACAGTCCGAGCGTTATTTTTTGGGAAAGTGGGAACGAATCCATCTCTGAAGAGCACATGGCGGAAATGATAGCGATCCGTGACCAATATGATCCGCATGGTGGACGTGCCATCGGATCCCGTGAAATGCTGGATAGTAAGCTTGCAGAATATGGAGGCGAAATGCTTTACATCAATAAGAGCGCAAGGCATCCGATGATTGCCACCGAATATATGCGCGATGAAGGATTACGTAAATATTGGGACGAATATACCTATCCTTTCCATAAAGAGGGGGAAGGCCCGCTGTATAAAAACAACGATGCCAGTGATTACAACAGGAATCAAGATCAGCATGCCATGGAAACCATCCGCCGCTGGTGGGAATACTGGAAAGTACGTCCGGGAACAGGAAAACGGGTAAGTTCGGGTGGTGTGAATATTATCTTCTCTGACTCCAATACGCATTACAGAGGGAAGGAGAACTACCGCCGGAGTGGTGAGGTAGACGCTATGCGGATTCCTAAAGATGGGTATTATGCACATCAGGTGATGTGGGATGGCTGGGTCGATCCAGACGCTAAAGGTCTTCATATCATCGGACATTGGAATTACCCAGCGCATACCAAAAAAGATATACATGTTGTCAGTGCAGGTGAAAAAGTAGAACTGTTTGTGAATGGCCAGAGTCAAGGTTTTGGCAATCGTTCCTATCAGTTCTTGTTCACTTTTCCACAAGTAGCTTTTGTAGCAGGAGAATTAAAAGCACGTTCGTATGATGAAAACGGTAACGTGTTGAACGAAAAAGTAATACAAACGGCAGGCGAACCGTATAGAGTAAAGCTCAACTATACGCATGGAGCCAATGGACTATATGCCGACGGCAATGATATGGTTTTAGTGGATGTAGAAGTGTTGGACAAAGAAGGAAAACGTTGTCCGACAGCAACCAATATGATTGATTTTACATGGGATGGTCCGATGGACTGGCGAGGAGGTATCGCACAAGGTCCTAACAATTATATCCTTTCCGAGTCGTTGCCTGTTGAAGGCGGTATAAATAGAATATTGTTACGTACTAAATACGGAGAATCAGGTGAAATGAAAATAAGGGCACAGGCCAACGGCCTTTTACCCGATAGTCTCTCCTGGGAAGTTTCTCCCATTTCCGAAAAAAACGGTCTTTTTGTGAAAAATGCCGGAATAGGGCTGCCTTCCAACATCGATCGGGGAAATGGTTTGCAAGATGAACCGTTAAAGCAACGACGGATAACATTACCTATACAGAAAGTACAGGCTGGCGCAAATCAGGAAATGGCTATAGCCTCCTATGACGATAATGAACTGACAGACTGGGTAAATGACGGCACATTACAAAATGCCTGGATAGAATATACCTTAGACAAAAAATCCGACATTGATGAGATTGATTTAAAATTGAACAATTTTAGGTCGAGGAGTTATCCGTTACAGGTTTTTGTTGACGATAAGCTCGTGTTTGATGGAAATACAAAAACCACGTTGGGTTATTATACGTTGGAAATCCCACGCACACAAGGGCGGCGGATAAAAATCCAGTTGAAGGGAAGTTCTGTTATTGCAGCAGAGAATCAGCACGCCGAAATTGGAGGAAAGAAATTGGATGACGGCGTAGCACGGGATGATATCGGTGTAAAAGGTAGGCTTAGTATTATTGAAATAGATATTCACAAAAAATTATAAACTATGCATAAAGTAGCGTTTAAAATGCGATTAAAACCGGGAATGAAAGATGAATATGAAAAGAGACATGCGGCTATTTGGCCGGAATTGGTTGAACTATTGAAAGAAAATGGCATAGCAGATTATACAATTTTTTTGGACGAAGAAACCAATACACTTTTTGCAGTACAATGCTTGTCGGGAAAATCATCCCAAGAACTGGGTAAGGCGGATATCGTACAACGTTGGTGGAAATATATGGCAGATATTATGGAAACTAACGCCGACTTTTCACCTGTCTCTACACCGTTAACGAGAGTTTTCCATTTAGATTAAACGATGATGAAGAGAAGATTTTTAGCGATATTGATATGTTATGGAATGGCGACTTCTACCGGATGGGCGCAAGATTTGTGGCCTAGCGTAACCAAAGAAATGAAACCTTGGACGCGTTGGTGGTGGCTTGGTTCTGCGGTGGACAAACCCAACCTGTCCAGAGAGATAAAACTGCTGTATGAGGCTGGATTTGGAGGAGTAGAGGTGACGCCTATTTACGGTGCTAAAGGATATGAAGATCGATATATCCCCTTTCTGTCAGAAAAATGGATGGATATGCTGGCATTTACAGCAGATCAGGCAGACGCCCACCAGATGGGTGTAGACATTAATTTAGGAACGGGTTGGCCATTTGGTGGACCCCAAATAGACGAACAACATGCAGCCACCAAATTGTTTTTAGATGAGATCGACCTAAAGAGAGGGCAAGCTTTAACGTTTCCGCTGGGGGTAAGTGACACCAAACAAAGTTTCAGCAAATTGCAGGCTCTTCGCGCATTTAAATCCAATGGAGAGGAGATTGATCTGGATAACCAGATGCGTAATCAGTCGGGAAGCTGGACAGCTCCAGAAGATGTTCAGGTCATCGCTCTTTTTTCAGGAAGAACACGTCAAAAAGTAAAGCGTGCCGCGCCGGGAGGTGAAGGCTTTACGCTTGACCATTTGGGTAAAGAACCAGTGCAACGGTACTTCCATCATTTTCAGAAAGCATTTCAAGGAAAAGACCTACAGATCCGCGCTTTTTTTAACGACAGCTACGAAGTATATGGTGCCAACTGGACAGATAGCTTTTTGGAAGAATTTGAAAAAAGAAAGGGTTATAAATTGCAGGCATATTTATTAGACTTTGCTGGAAAGGGAAACGATAAAGAACGGGAAAAGCGTGTGAAATCAGATTACCGGGAAGTGGTGAATGCTATTCTCCGGGATAACTTTTTGATTCCTTTTACCTCGTTTTCCAATCAACATGGTGCGCTATCAAAGAATCAGGCACATGGATCGCCCGGAAATCTGATAGACCTATATGCCAGTACGGATATTGCCGAATGTGAGACTTTTGGATCAAGTTTTTTTGCTATTCCTGATCTGAGACGGGACAGCACCGATGTTCGGAATGTTGACCCTGATCCGATGATGTTTAAATTCGCATCTTCGGCAACGCACACGACGGGTAAGCAATATACCTCCTCCGAAACGTTTACTTGGCTTACCGAACATTTTAAAACATCGCTCGCACAAGCAAAACCAGAGGTTGAGCAATTGTTTTTGGCCGGTGTGAATCACGTTTTTTATCATGGAACAACCTATTCTCCCGAAGATGTGCCGTATCCAGGCTGGTTATTTTATGCATCTGTTAATTTTACGACCAATAATTCGTTTTGGTCTCACCTGCCGGGATTAAATAGCTATATTACCCGTGTACAATCTATTTTACAGACAACACAGGCGGATAATGAGCTGTTGGTTTATTGGCCGATATATGATGTTTGGCACGATACAAAAGCGCCATTTAAAACATTAAGTGTGCATCACGTTGATGATTGGTTGCACCCAACCGAGTTCTATAAACAAAGTATGTATTTACAGCGGTTAGGGTATAGTTTTGATTTTGTGACCGATGCGATTCTCGCTAAATCGGAAGTAAAAGACAATCTTGTGGTAACGGCACAGGAAGCACGCCCTTATAAGGTTATCTATATTCCATCGACACAGTATTTTTCGGAGAAAACCCTAGAAAACCTGTTGACGTTAGCGCGTAATGGCGCAACGCTCATTTTTGAAACACTGCCGAAAGATGTAGACGGTTTGGCAAACCTGGAATCGCGTCGCAAAAAAATGAAGGAACTATTGGAAACTCTTCCGTTTAAAGACGATGAAGAAAACCAATATACGAAGTATGGCAAAGGAAAAGTATATCTGACCAATGATATTTACTCGGCCTTAGAAACAGAACAACTGTATGCGGAACGTTTGGCACGTACAGGACTTAAATTTAACAGACGCGTAACGGAAAATGGAACGTATTATTATATGGTCAACCATACCGATAAAATGGTAGATCAATACGTTCAGCTGAATAGCACCGGGAAAAACTACACCTTATTGGATCCACAGACGGGAAAGACATTTAAGCTTCCCACAGAGAAGGATGCCGTTCGTGTACAGATCCCTTCAGGTTATGCCTGGATAGTGTATGTATCCGATACGGATAAGACAGACGTAACGTATCACTATATTGATCAGTCGCAGGAGGAAAAGGGATTCGTTCATCCGTGGAGAGTAAGTTTCTTAAATGGCGGCCCGCAGCTGCCAAAAGCACGAACATTGAATAACTTGGGCTATTGGACCGATTGGGGCGATGAGGTAGCGAATAAGTTTTCCGGTGAGGCAGCTTATGAAACCTCTTTCTCTATCACGAAACAAGCGGATAAAGCTTATCAGTTGCAATTAGGTGCAGTCGGCGAAAGTGCACGTGTGTGGGTTAATGGAAAAGATGCCGGTATCGTATGGGCGCATCCGTTTACGCTGGAAATTGGTGATTTGTTACAAAACGGAAAAAATGAGATACGGATAGAAGTTGCTAATTTAATGGCCAATCGTGTTCGGGATCTCGATAAACGAAAAGTTTCCTGGCGCAATTATCATGAAATCAATTTCGTAAATATTGATTACAAAGATTTTGATGCAAGCCAATGGAAGCTGATGGACAGCGGTCTAAAAGGGCCTGTGAAGTTAATCAGCTATTGATTTCTCCGTGTACATATTAAAATAGAAAGGCCATTTTTTAAATAAATGGCCTTTTTTAATGCACGAGCATGAAAGTGCATAACAGTTTTGTTACATGGGCTATTTAACTTAGTACAGCGCTATGAAATATAAATCTATGGTAATAACGAATTGGTAAATCTATGAGAGAAAAAATCTTTTTTTATTGTTTGTTTGCTCTCTTTCTCGGCGGCGCGTATTCGGCGTCTGCACAAGAAATGTTAAAGGGAAAGATAGTAGATGCTTCACAGAAACCGCTAGCAGGGGTATCTGTGCGGGTTGTAGGAGACGATAGCCGTTCGGCATCATCCGGAGCCGACGGAGAGTTTAGTGTTTCGGTCAATGTCGGTGAAACGCTGCAGTTATCTTCGGTGGAATATGAAAGCCAGCATGTTGTAGTGAAAAGCCTGCAACCGCTTACACTGACCATGCGGGCAAAGGACGAAGTACTGGACGAAGTTGTTGTTATTGGTTACGGTACGCAACGTCGTTCGGATGTCATTGCTCCCGTTTCCAAATTTAATGCGGAAGGCTTGGAAGAACGGCCACTCGTGCGTGTTGATCAGGCACTGATAGGACAGGTATCAGGCGTTCGGGTAAAGCAAACAACGGGTATTCCAGGGAAAGGGCTGAGTGTACAGGTGCGCGGATCGGGTTCTATCACGGCTGGAACGGAACCACTTTATGTTATTGATGGTTTTCCGTTGGGTATGGCCGCGCAAAATGGATCAGGTAATTATGCACAAGGTAGTCCTTTAGATAATATCAACCCAAATGATATTGAATCGATTGAAGTGTTAAAAGATGCTGCCTCGGCTGCAATTTACGGTTCCAGAGCAGCCAATGGTGTCGTGCTTATTACGACCAAGCGTGGAAAAACCGGACAGCCGCAGATTTCCTTTAATACGTATCTGGGAGCATCATCGCCTTACCGAAAGTTAGATATGCTAAATGGGGAAGAATGGATTGATAGAGCGGTGGAAATGATCAATAGTGATTGGGTTGTCTCTGGTGCCGGAAGAACGGCAACGCAGACGATGGACGAACGACGGGCGATTTTAGGACTCAATCCCGGCGCCTATAACACTGCTTATATGTATGATGAACGTTGGTTGCAAGACGGTCGCCCGGGCATTTATACGATCAATTGGCAGGATGAAGCTTACCGTACGGGTTTAGTGCAGAATTATCAATTAGGAGCTTCGGGTGGCACGGAGTATGTCAACTATTACATTTCCGGAAATTATATGGATCAGAAGGGCATTGTGCGAGGGGTAGATTATAAAAACTATGCACTGCGTGCCAATGTGGATGTGAAGCCTACGAAAAAACTCACTTTGGGAATGAACTTAGCGCCGACTTACTCTGAAGCGAATGATCCTGGTGTAGAAGGAAAAGATAATATCATTCACCAAATTTATTCCATGACTCCCATACAGACTAATCCAGTGGGAACGGTCAACGTATTCGAAAACGATAAATATCCATGGAGCACATCAACCAATGATCCGATTGCTAAATTGGAGAATTATCTCGGAGAGAATAAAACAGCACGCATGTTAGCGACCCTGTACGGTCAGTATAATATTCTAAATAATCTCGTTTTTAAAACAACAGTGAATTTAGACCATACCGATAGGACAGCCTTTAGTTTCCGTCCTTATACGGTTGGAGGAACATTGCCAGAACGGACCAATAGACCAAATTTCTCGACTTATGGATCCAGTAATAAATATCGAAAGCAAACGTTTGTCAATGAAAATACCTTGACATATAATTTGGAGTTGGACAAACATAACTTGACAGCTTTGTTAGGGCATGCCTACAATTACGATCGTTTTGACGGATCGACCATTACATCCCAAGGAGGCTATACGAATAGTAACATCAAGACATTAAATGCAGCGGTAGGTACTACAGCAACATCTACCGCTACTAAAAATCTATTGTTATCTTATTTTGGCCGGGTACAATATGCTTTCGACGGTAAATATTTGGTTTCTGCCAGTGTCCGCCGCGACGGCTCGTCTCGTTTTGGAACGAATACCAAATGGGGTTGGTTTCCGTCCTTATCTGCGGGATGGCGGATTTCTGACGAAAGCTTTATGAAGTCTGCAGAATTTATACAGGATCTAAAAATCCGTGGTAGTTATGGTGAGTCTGGAAATAACAATATTGGTGATTATAGTGGTATCGCTGTATTGAATAGTGCAAACTATTCTTGGGCTGGTGCGACTGCACCGGGTTGGGCACCTGGCAATATTATTAATCCTGATCTTACCTGGGAAAAATCCCGGACATTTGATTTGGGTCTGGACTTTGCTTTATTCCGCTCTCGTTTATCCGGATCGTTTGACTGGTATCAAAGAACGAGTAGTAACCTTTTGCTGAATGTACCGACAATGTGGTCGACAGGTTTCGGCTCGTTATTGGATAATGCGGGCGAAGTACGAAGTCGCGGTTGGGATTTGGAAATCACTTCACGTAACCTACAACGAGACAATTTCTCCTGGTCAACATCGTTTAATTTGAGCCATAATACCAATAAAGTGACCCAATTGGTGGGCAATCAGCAAGAAATCCTGATCCCCTCTTCCTTTGATATTGAACACAGTATTCTACGTGTGGGTGAGCCCATGTACAGCATTTATGTGGTGCAACAAGATGGGATTCTGACGCAGCAGGACATCGATAATGGAGCTGCGGTATATGGAAATCAAGTAGCTGGAGATCCACGCTATGTGGATGCTAACGGAGATAAGGTGATCGATGCCAATGATCGGGTCATCGTAGGACACCCGAATCCAGACTATGTATGGGGAATTACGAATGATTTCCGTTACAAAAACTTTGATTTGAGCTTTATGTTTCAAGGACAAAATGGAGGACATCTTTATTCACTCTTAGGTCGGGCGCTTGGGCGTACAGGACAAGGTGCGAGCGATAATGCCTTAGGCTTTTATCGAGACAGATGGCGTTCGGCAGAAGATCCAGGGGAAGGTAGGGTTGGAAAGGCCTCTTCCACCTTCGGACGTATTAAGAATACCGATTGGCTGTATTCTTCCGATTATTGGCGTTTGCGTAACGTGACGTTCGGGTACAATTTTAGAGATCTACGTTTGGCAGGACAGTCCTGGTTAAACTCTGGTCGTGTGTACCTAACGTTGGAAAACTTTTGGGGAAAGGATAAATACGACGGTGGGCTTAACCCCGAATCGGCAAACACGAATCTAAGTGGTAGTAGTGTTTTCTCTGATGCAGGAGACTACGGTGGATTGGCACTACCGAAAACTGTCACATTTGGTATTAACTTGACATTTTAAAATGATGAAGAAGATATTATATTTAGCAATTAGCTTAAGCTTATTATCCTCCTGTGATATGGATTTGGATCAACAGCCAATATCCGCAGCCTCATCCGAAACCTATTTTCAGACGATAGGTGACTTTACGCAAGGACTGAATGCAATTTATAGTGCGGCGCGGGAATACCCCGATCGTCTGATGAACCTTGCGGAGACTCGATCCGACAACCTATTCGCTGTTTCTGATGGTGGAGTACGTGATTGGGAAGGCATCAACAGCTTTCACAGGAACATCTTGAGTAATCCTTATGTAATAGAAGCTTGGCAAACCGATTTTATGGGGATTTTTAGGGCAAACAACTATCTCGAACAACTGACGACGAAAGGCGAAGCTGTTATTATCGATACCGATTTACGCCGACGTATGGAAGGAGAGGTACGTTTCCTTCGGGCATTTTATTATTTTGATCTGATCCGTTATTTCGGCAGAGTACCCTTGATCGACCGTGTGGTGTCTGCTAATGAGGCGAAGACTATCCCTCGCAGTGCTGTCAGTGAAATTTATAGTTTAATACTAAGCGACCTCAATTTGGCTGTTGACTATTTGCCTGCACCGAGTGCTTATGCTGACCAGGATAAAGGCCGTGTAAACAAATACGCAGCCAAAATGTTGCTTGGATTAGTATACATGACACGTTCTGGACCTGATCTTGGTGTAGATGGTGCCGGATTGAATACCAATGAATGGGGAGAAGCTGTTAAACAATTTGATGAGATTATCGCCAGCAATGAGTTTCAATTTTTGCCTACCTACACAGAGATCTTTGATTACAATAATGAGCGTAATAAAGAAGTGATCTTTAACATAGAATACTCCAGCGGAGCCAGTCCAGTAGTAGGGGCGACCTTCCCATGGGTATTGGTACCGGATACTTGGTTTCAATCTTTGGGATTCGGTACACAAGGAGGCCTAACCATAAGACCTGTGTCGAAAAACCTGTTGGACAAATATGAAGAAGATGATGTGCGTCGATCGTTTAGTATACAGGAAGGTTATGTATACAACACGAATGTGGAAGAGAACAGGCCTTTCATCAAGAAATTTGTTGATATTACAAAAGTACCTACAACTAGTAGGATGGACTGGCCGATCAATTATATCGTGTATCGTTACACAGACCTGTTAATGCTAAAAGCAGAATGTGTGCTAAATGGTGCTCCGGGATCTACCGTTACCGATGTGGATGCTGTTGTTAATGCTGTTCGTGAGCGTGCAGGACTGTCCTCTACATTAACCGGTGTAACGAAAGGACAACTTTTGGAAGAACGTCGTCGGGAGTTTATCGGAGAGGGCTCGCGCTGGTTTGATCTTATTCGTTCGGGTACCGTGGAAGCCACAATAAAGTCTTGGATCGCAGCCGAGGATTCCGGCGGCCAGATGGAAGACTTCAAAATTGAATATGTGCTATATCCTGTTCCTCAATCAGAAATGAGTAACGCTCCGGGACTCTATGAACAAAATCGAGGTTATTGATCTTTCTATTATTTATGTAATTTATAAAGAGCTGCTTAAATCAATTTAAGCAGCTCTGCTTGTATTCTTTACATCCTCAAACAGGATGCGGCATGATAGTGTTATGAAAGGTATTCGCTAAATTGCAATTGGCAAATCTTCACTTTGCTTGTACATTTTGTAAGGAAAAAAGACAGTTATAAGCTTATGTATACGATTTATTTGAGATTGATGGTGTTTGGTATGATCATGTTATGCTCTTGGTCGGCTACCGCACAGATTGGTGAACGTTTTCCTTCCGAGCGAAAGGTTGTTAGGGATCCGGTTACCGGTGTTGATCTGGTATTTTTAACCAGTACAGCGGCAGAGAATTCAAAAATATACCAGACCCACAACCAATGGACGTCGGATGGGCAGTGGTTGATTTTTCGCTCGAGCCGTGTGCCTGGCGAAGCAATTGCCGTTCATGAAGAAAGTGGAGAAATGGTACAAGTTACTGAGGGGGGGTATACCGGGATGTTGAATATCGCCAGAAATTCCATGCACCTCTATTTCATGCGCAAACCTATAGGAAGGAGTGCAGACGGATCAATGGAAGTTGTCGAAGTGGATCTGGCAAAGCTGTTTGCTGACAGCGAGACGGGAAATTTACAGTCAGCATCAGTTTACCAAAGGGTTTGCGGAATCACACCTCCTGAAATCGGTGCCGGTGGCGATATGGCTTTGGACGGCGATAGCGAAGAATGGGTGTTTTTCCGTGTTGGTAAGGACGAAGCGGCCAAACACCTGCCCGAAGGTACAAAAATTGAAGAAGCGTTTGGTCCCCGCAATATGGGAGCCGGTCCATCAGGTATAGCAAAAATGAATATCAAGACCGGTGAAGTTGCCCATGTGACCTCTGTTCCTTTTCAGGTCGGGCATATACAGACAAATCCTTGGAAAAAGGGTGAAATTGTTTTTTGCTGGGAAACCGGAGGCAAGTCGCCCCAGCGTACATGGACAATTATAGCGGATGGTACTGGACTGCGGCCGCTCTATCCCGAGTCCGAATACGAATGGGTCACCCATGAAGCATTTCTGACAGCGGATGAGGTGGGTTTTGCGATCATGGGGCATCGCCCTATTCCTGGTGTGGTGGACGCCCAAACAGCTCCGGGTACAAACGTCGGTGGTGCTAACCCGGGGCAAGAGACAGCTTGGGGGCCTTCTGGTACACGGGAGAAGCCTACAGGCTTTGCTGTCGTAAACCTGCGGACACGGGAAATGCGTATTGAAGGACAGACCCATCGTGGCAGTGGGTTTTGGCATGTAGCCGGTTCCGGTGATGGCCGCTGGTTAGCTGGAGATGACTTCGCACGAGACATCTATCTGATTGACCGTCATACCCACGAGATGGTGCTGTTGTCTTCGGGGCATAAAACTACTGCAGCAGACCACCCACACCCCACATTCAGTCCAGATGGCACGCGTATCCAAATTCAGTCAGCTATGATCTCGGAAGATGAACGTACGATGAACATTTGTATTATTCCGGTACCCAAAAGTTGGTTGGAACGAACATATAGTAAAAGACTTGACTAATCGATAAGATGATGAAATATTTATTCTTTTTGGGATGTATAGCCTTTTTTGCATTATCATCATGTAGCCAACGCGAAGAAATAAAGACAATTACGCTGAAGAATACCGATTCTGTCGATTTACGGCAGAAGGCCATTGTCGTCAAACGGTCGGACTTGACGAACGATAAGAAATTTGTCCCACTCTTGCTTGATGCAAAGGGCGATACCATACCCTCCCAAGTAGATGATACTACTGGAGACGGTGCGTGGGATGAATTGTTTTTCCTGATCGATATCCCCGCGTTGGGCGAAGTGGTCTTGACGGTGCAACATACCGATAATAACATAGCGTATGAACAGAAAACGGCAGTTCGGTTTGGTAAGCGAGACGGATTGGCCGATCCGGTACAGCCAAGATTGGGAGACACACTTTACGCTGATCAATTGCCACTTAGCATAGGTTATCAACCTTACCAGACGGACGGGCCTTCTTGGGAAAACGACAAAGTGGGGTTTCGGCATTACTTGGACGGTCGTAATTCGAAGGACGTTTTTGGAAAAAAGGTTTCTTATATGAGCCCCTCCGATGTTGGGATCAATGCGCAAGGTGCTGTGGAAGACAATTACCATGTGATGTTGGACTGGGGAAGGGATATCATGCCAGTAGGCAACTCTGTGGGAATTGGTGGAATCGCATTGGCCAATGGAGATACCATGTACCGTATCGGGGTAACCGCATTGGATGCAGTTAACAACGTGGACACGACGATTTTCAGGATCGTACAGGAAGGACCTTTGCGGTCTTCAATGGATTTTCAGTACCGGAATTGGGAAGCAGGAGACCGTTATTATAGCTTAACGGAGCAACCTGTTATCTGGGCAGGAATGTATGGCTATCAGAATACGGTTCGTGCCAAAGGAGTGCAAGAGCGGGATACCTTACTTGTGGGGTTGGTCAATATTTTTTCGAGTCAGCCACCCAAAGAAATTATCATCGATAACCAATGGGTGGTCTTGTATACACACGATCGACAGTCCTACAATCAGGAGTGGTGGCTGGGATTGGGTCTTATCCTGCCGTATGACCGTTACAAGGGATACACGGAAGCTCCGAAAACAGGTTCATTGGTGGATAGCTATATGGCCAAATTAAGCATCACCGACAATGTTTTGGTTAGCTATTATGCCGTCGCCGGTTGGGAATTGAGCGACGAGGGTTTCCGTGACCGTGATTATTTTGAAAACTACATCGTGGATCTGGCGAAACAATTAGCCGCGAAAGTAGTGGTGGAAATTTCTGCTGCTAATGAATTGAAGGTCGGTTCATGAATAACTCAACGCCTGTAGTATGAAACACTTTATTTTTCTTTCTCTTTGCCTGATAACTGTATTCTCGAGCTGCGAACAAAATAACCAGCAAGAAAAGGAAACCGGAAGAATTAACTGGCCGGAAATTACGCAGGAAATGAAACCATGGACGCGTTGGTGGTGGCACGGTAGCGCCGTGACAGAAAAAGGACTAACAGCATCACTGGAATCTTATCAAGAAGCTGGATTGGGAGGCGTGGAAATAACACCTATTTATGGCGTAAAAGGAGAAGAAGGACGTGTTATCGATTTTCTTTCTTCTGATTGGATAGCGAAATTGGTGTATACGTTGAAAGAATCCCAACGTTTTGGATTAGGTGTAGATCTTGCTAACGCATCAGGATGGCCGTTCGGTGGACCGTGGGTGAATGAAGAAACAGCATGTAAATACGTGACTTCGAGAGTTTTTCAGGTGAAAGGCGGACAGACATTTTCGGAATCTATTCATTATGTTCAGAAACCCATCCTGCGTATGCAAGACGGAAAGAAGCTGGATATTAAAGATGTTAAAGCAC
The DNA here is from genome assembly GCF_014692525.1 of Sphingobacterium chuzhouense. Taxonomy (GTDB): domain Bacteria; phylum Bacteroidota; class Bacteroidia; order Sphingobacteriales; family Sphingobacteriaceae; genus Sphingobacterium; species Sphingobacterium chuzhouense. The sequence goes on along the minus strand of NZ_JACNYL010000001.1, from coordinate 690,032 downwards.
CTTTGGCGACCAATGGCGATTTACAAGAGTATGCTTTTGACCAAGTGCGTTTTGAAAAATCATTACCGCTGATTATGGTTTCGGCACATAAGTCTGATCAAAAAGGCTTTACGGAAACGATCGACCTGACTGATCAGTTAGAAGATGGCAAGCTAACCTGGGCGGTTCCGGCAGGAGAGTGGGTGATTTGTGCATTGTTTGAGGGACTTCATGGTAAACAAGTTGAGCGTGCCGGTCCGGGTGGAGAAGGAAATGTGATCGACCATTTCTCGAGAATAGCGCTAGACGGATATTTAGATAAGTTTGATACGGCGTTCAAAAATCATGATATCAGCTATTTAAGATATTATTTTAACGACTCCTATGAGGTAGACGATGCCCATGGCGAGGCCAATTGGACGCCGGATTTCTTTACGGTATTCCAGCAGATAAACGGTTACGATTTGCGGAATTATATTCCCGCATTGTTAGGCTTGGATACGCCAGAGACGAACAGCAGGGTCATTTATGATTACCGGATGACGATCAGCGATTTACTTTTGGAAAATTATACCAAACCATGGCAGAAATGGGCGGGTGCACAGGGTAAAGGCATCCGTAATCAAGCGCACGGCTCACCGGCAAATGTGTTGGACTTATACGCAGCCAGTGACGTACCCGAAATCGAGGGACGCGAAATCGTTAACCTTAAAAGTGCCGCCTCAGCTGCACATGTTACCGGTAAAAAACTGATTTCTTCAGAATCGGCTACTTGGCTTAATGAACATTTTGAGTCTAATTGGGGGGATGTAAAGAATGCGGTAGATAACATGTTTCTTTCTGGCGTAAATCATATCTTTTATCATGGTACGGCTTATTCTCCACAAGAAGCTATGTGGCCAGGATGGCTTTTTTATGCGGCGGTACATTTCGCGCCTACCAATAGTTTGTGGGGTGATTTTAAAACGTTAAACCAATACGTCGCCCGTTCCCAAAGTTTCCTGCAGGCAGGGCGTCCAGCCAATGATATACTGGTTTATTTTAATATCGCCGACCACTGGTCAGAACGAGGGAATAATATGCTGAAGCACTTTCATTCCAATACCTTATTTGACGATCTCAGTCTCAAAGTTTGTGGAGATTATTTGTCGGATAATGGATATTCCTGGGATGCTATTTCAGATAAACAATTACAAGATGTCACCTATCAGAATAATCAACTCCTTACACATGGGAATAGTTACAAAACCATTTTAATTCCGGAGGCATCGCTTATGCCGGCTGAAACCTTTGAAAAACTAATTAGCTTGGCAAATGAGGGAGCAACTTTATTATTTGTAAAAGATCTGCCGGAAGCAGCTCCCGGTATGAGCGGCAAGACCGGGGGAACGCAGAAGATAGAAAATCTGAAAAACGAATTATTGTTTAAACAGGACGGCAACCGGCGTATTGCCAACTATGGAAAAGGATTAATTGTTGTTGCAAAAGAAATCCCCGAGCTTATTACACATGCTGGAGTTCAGCCGGAGTCGTTCTATATAGATGGCCTACAATCGATTCGTCGTGCTAAAGATGATGGTAACTACTATTATTTTATCAAAAATACCTCCGATACATTGTTTAAGGGATGGATTACCCTACAGGCTGATTATGCCTCGGCCGCATTATATAATCCGATGACAGGTGCGGAAGGATATGCACTTACCAAATCGGATGAAAGCAAAACAGCCATATATGTAAGCATGCGTCCCGAAGAGTCGATTGTTATAGAAACATTTAAAGATGTTTACACCGGAGAGTTGTATCCTTTCTACGAAAAGCTGGACAATGCTATTGTCCTATCGGACTGGAAGATTGATTTTGTAAAAGGAGGGCCTATCTTGCCTGAGAGCCTCTCGACAGACAAGCTTCAATCCTGGACTATTTATGGTGGAGATTATGCGTATTTTTCAGGAACTGCGGAATACACAACGACAATTCCGGCCTTACCGGATAGTACCGATACCTGGTTGTTGCATTTAGACAATGTTAACGAGAGTGCTGCCATCTATTTGAATAACGAATATATCGGTACGCTGTTGAATGCGCCATATGAACTGGAATTACCGGTAGATGCGCTGCGGGGGAACAGCTTAAAAATTGCCGTATCTAATCTGATGGCCAACCGTATCGCCTATATGGATAAACAAGGAGTGACTTGGCGAAAATTTTATAATATCAATTTTGCTGCTAGACGCGCTGAAAATAGAGGTGAAGATGGTCTATTTTCCGCCCGAAATTGGAAACCAAAACCCTCTGGCCTTTCTGGTGACGTAATCTTAATTCCTTTGAAAAGAACGATAAAATGATTTAATGAAAATATGAGAAAAACCTATTTATCAATAGGCATCATTTCCGTGCTGGGAATGATGTCATGTCAAGAAACGAACAACCAAGAGACCAAAGTAACGGATTCCAACACACCGTTGCATTTGTTGGCTCCTGAATACACAACACCATATAAGGAATGGACAGCAGAGGAAATAAAACAACATCTCGACCGGATATTCGTTTATCTGGATAAAGAAACACCTACCCGCGTGCTAGACACGGTATCGGGCAAAGAAATTACCGATTATACCCAGCTAAATGAACATGCCCAATTGGAAAAAGGCGATTTTCGTTTGGCGAGCTACGAATGGGGTGTGACGTATACGGGGATGTTGGAAGCAGCGGAGGCTACGGCAGATTCCAAATATCGGGAATATGTAGCGAAGCGCTTTGATTTTCTGTCGGAAGCCGCGCCGCATTTTCTACGTTTGCATAAAGAACATAATGTGGTGGATAGACAGATGAAACAAGTAATTCTACCCGGTTCGCTTGATGATGCGGGCGCGATGTGCGCGGCTATGGTTAAATTTAGCCATACGGCATCGGGTGTAGATTACAAGGAGTTGATCAATAATTACATGGACTTTATCGAAAATAAGGAACACCGCCTGGCCGATGGCACGTTCGCGCGTATGCGTCCGCAAGCGAATAGTCTGTGGCTGGATGACATGTACATGGGCATCCCTGCACTTGCACAAATGGGAAGCTATACCGGTGAGCAACGTTATTTCGACGAAGCTGTACGTCAAGTAAAACAATTTACACAACGTATGTTTGTACCCGAAAATGGTTTATATATGCATGGTTGGATCGAAAGCGCAGATAGCCATCCGGCTTTCCATTGGGCGCGCGCCAATGGATGGGCTTTGCTTACGCTCACCGAAGTACTTGACGTCTTGCCGGAGAATCATCCAGAGAGAGCAGACATTCTCGACATTTATAAAGCACATGTTAAAGGCATCACGTCGTATCAATCGGGTACGGGGTTCTGGCATCAGCTGTTGGATCGCAGCGATTCTTATTTAGAGACATCGGCGACAGCTATCTATGTCTATTGTATCGCGCGAGGCATTAACAAAGGTTGGTTAGACGTGATATCTTATGGGCCTGTAGCACAGTTGGGATGGAGTGCTGTATCAACTAAAATCAATGAGAATGGACAGGTCGAGGGTACTTGTGTAGGCACGGGTATGGCTTTCGATCCGGCATATTACTACCATCGCCCGGTAAACGCGTATGCCGCTCACGGGTATGGTCCGGCATTGTTAGCAGGAGCAGAAATGATTACCTTGATCAAAAAATCTTATCCGAAAATGAACGATAGCGCTATCCAGTATTACAAGACAGATCCAAAAACCGATGCGGCGATTTTTGGGGTGGATGGACAAACGTATTAGAAGTTTATATGGTTTATTGTTAGCAGGCTGTTCCCTAGGGACAGCCTGTTTTTTTATATTATAACAACGAACAGGACACCCCATGATGCATCATGATGGAGAATGTCTATATTTAGAGGTTGTAAACCGAATGAGATGACATTAGAGGGAAATTTTAGTCGTTATCCATCGCGCGAAGAACGAGGCTAGTTGGGTATGAATACGATAAATAATAAAGTTTTAGGTGTGGTACTGTTGATATTGTTTATCAATATGCTACCGACGTGGGGAATTATACGGGAACCTCGGTTTAAGACGTATTCTACAGAAAACGGCTTGTCTCATGATGGTGTAGCATGTATTATCGAAGATGCAGAGGGATTTATTTGGTTTGGTACCTGGGATGGGCTAAACCGTTATGATGGAAACAATTTTATTGTCTATAAATCACGTCCGGGTGATCGCTCCGCACTTAAAAACAATAAGATAAGAGAGATCGTTGAAGACCGAAGTGGTTTTCTGTGGGTTAAGACGTATGATAAAAAAGTATATCGGTTTGATAAACGTAAAGAAGAGTTTTTGCCTGTTGTCAAATCGGATAAAGGGGAAAACCTGGAACATCTCTTTATGGCGGATATCATACCCGTTTCCAACGGAGATGTCTGGCTTACAACAGAAGACAACGGTGTAATATGTGTGTCAGACAAAGGAAATGGCGAGTTGGAGATTGTCAATTATGGAGCGGTCACGCCCTATTTGAAAAATAAGGCTAATTTTATTGTGGAAGATGCACAACAGCAGATCTGGATCGGTACAAAAAGCGGTTTGTTGTGCTTTGTTAAAGAAGCTGGAACCTATCGTATAGCTCCCAAGTTAGCAGGTAAACCCTATGGAGAACGTCTGGACTTTATTAAAATGGCTACCGATGCAGACGGGAGGCTGTTCTTTGCCACAGCCAATGGAGTATTAGTACAATATGAGGCCAGTTCCAAATCCTTCTCCCAAAAGCAGATCCAGCGGGGTAATATACTTGATATGCTGGTGTCCAGCACCGGAAAGGTATACTTGGCGTTCCAAAATCAAGGTTTAGTAGTTTATGACCACCACCACGCGGGACTTCGGCAGCTAAACAACGGCAACGTCAGCTACTTATCAATTTATGAAGATAGAGCCGGGAATATCTGGTTAGAACCGGAAAAGGACGGAGCTGTTTTGTATCGTCCATCAACTAACTCATTCCATTCGTTTGTACATAAAAAAGAGCATAACTTACCTTTTATGGCCAAAGAAGGGTTTATCAACGATAGAAGCTTCAAGGTTTTTGAAGATGTGAACGATATGGTATGGGTTTGTCTTAAAGGAGGCGGTTTTGGCTATTACGAAAAAAGCAACAATACAATAGCTTATTTTTATAATGACCCCGATGATAAAAATCGGCTGTTTTCCAATAATCTAGTAGCCTCGTATACGGATAAAAAAGGAGTTCTGTGGCTGTGTACAAGAAATGGAGGAGTCAATAAAGTCACCTTTTTTTCGGATAATTTCCGACATCGGCGACTCGTAAACACCGCGCCCGGAAGATTTGATAATGAAATACGGGCGTTACTGCAGGACACTGATGGAAAGATCTGGATCACCAATAAGAGCGGAGGTGTATATTTTCATAAAAACGGTGATGTTCAAGTTTTGCAGAACGACCAAATTGCCGGAAGTATTTACTGTATTACTGAAGATCGAAATAAAAATATCTGGATTGGAACAAAAGGGTATGGATTGATTAAGCTGGAACCAGAAAATCGAGAGCGGACAAAATATAAGATTCTCCGCTATGAGCATGATCCGATGGATGTCAACAGCTTGAGCAGTAATCAGATTTACAATATTACGGAAGATCATAAAGGACGTTTATGGATCAGTACATTCCAGAAAGGCCCCAACCTGTTGGTGGAAGAAAATGGAAAAGTTCACTTTAAAAATGTGGATAATTCATTTAAGAATTACCCTAAGCGGACTTTTAATGTCATACGGCATGCCATACTCGGACCAGACAAAAAAATATGGTTAGGCACAACCGATGGGCTTTTACGGTTTGACCCCGACGAAAATCCAGATAACATACAATTTATTGCCACGGTCAAAATATCCGGAGATAAAAGTAGCTTGGGAAATAACGACATCATGTATCTTTTCAGTTCAAAAGATGATGCAGTTTGGGTGGCTACGTTTGGAGGAGGACTGAATAAGGTGCTTAATAAACCTGATCGGTTTAACGAACGACTCCAATTCAAGGCGTTCACCAAAGAACAGGGACTACCCAATGATATCATTTTAAGCATCGTAGAAGATAACGACCGAAACCTTTGGATGGCAACAGAAAATGGTATTGCAGTCATGGATATGGAAACGGAGGATTTCAGAAACTACAATACCTATAACGGGCTACCAAGAATCGGGTTTTCGGAAGCCGCGTGTCTCCGTTCCGATCAAGGAGAGATTTTTTTTGGTGGTGTCGACGGCTATATATCTTTTTATCCCGATAAAATTGTGAGCGAGAAATTTCCGGGGAATATGGTCTTTACCGGCATCCAACTATACAATAAGGAAATCGATATTAAAGATCCCCAATCGCCTTTGAAAACTTCTATTAATTATGCGGATGAAATCGTGTTGAATCATGATCAGGATGTAATTACGATCGAATATGCCGTGCTGGATTACCGAACACCGGACGATATTTCTTATGCCTATATATTGGAAGGTTATGACAAAGATTGGCATTTTGTAAAGAACCAGAAAAAAGCTACCTATACCAAAATCCCACCAGGACAATATACTTTTCGCGTGAAAACAGTCAGTAACGGACATTTTGAAAATGTACCCGAAAAAAGTATTACCATTGTGGTTAAAAAGCCGTGGTGGCTGAGCGGGTGGGCTATACTCTGCTACGTTGTCCTGACCATCTGTGCTTTGGAGGTGATCCGCAGGATTGTTTTTACTATGATTCGCCTGAAACATAAAATAGCGATTGAGAAGAAAATGACGGAATTGAAACTGCAGTTTTTTACCAATATCTCCCATGAGCTTCGCACGCCATTAACACTCATCGTGAATCCTCTGCTCAAGATCAGACAGACGGAAACACTCTCCCAAAAAGGAATGAAGTACTTGCACGTTGCGAATAAGAATACCGACCGTATGGTTAGGTTCGTGAACCAGTTGCTGGACTTCCGAAAAATACAGGCGCAGAAAACAAAACTCAAAATAAGCCGTGTAGAGTTGGTGGGCTTGATGCGGCAACTGTTAGATAATTTTGCTGATATCGTCGAAGATAAACGGATTTCGTTGGAGTTGATAGCTCAAACAGAAAGTTATGTGTGGTGTGACGAAGAGAAAATGGATATCGTGTTTTTTAATTTAATCTCCAACGCCGTCAAGTTTTCACCTAAAGAGAGCCGTATTGTCATCCGCATCGAAAAAGATGGGGAATATGTACAAGTGCACGTGATGGATGAGGGAGATGGTGTCAGTGAGGATCAACTCGATGTTATTTTTGAACCCTATTATGAGGGAGGCAATATGCAGGATAGCACTTTTAAAGGAACGGGAATTGGTTTAGCGCTGTCCAAAGATATTATACATCTACATGGCGGAACGATATATGCCAAGAGAAATGAGGAAGCAGGGATGACGTTCACAGTGCGCATTTTGGCAGGTAACGACCATTTTAATCCGATCGACCCGCAAGAAGAAAATACAGTCGCCAGCGAGGAGATACCATATACAGATATGGACCTGTATGGAGAGGAGCCGCTGGTAGAAGATCGCTATAAAGAAGATCAGCCCACTCTACTTCTTGTAGAAGACAATCCCGAACTACGACGCTTTATTGTGGATGAATTTAGTTCCATTTACAATGTATACGAAGCAGGCGATGGTCAGGAAGGATATCAAAAAGCAACAGAATTGATACCAGATGTGATTATTTCGGATGTCATGATGCCGGGAACAGATGGTATTGAGATGCTGAAACAGCTAAAAGATGATGTAAAGACCAGCCATATTCCAATAATATTGTTGACGGCAAAATCTGCCATTGAAGATCAGATCACAGGACTTTCCTACGGTGCGGATTTTTATATCACAAAACCCTTCCATATGGATTATGTGAAGTACCTGCTGCGTAATCTTTTGAAAAACCGACAGAGATTTGTTGAGGGTATGTTGGAAAAGCCTACAGTACTTAAACTCGAACCCGAGGAAATCATCATCACCTCAAAAGATGAGGCATTTTTGCGGGAAGTCATCCAGATTATAGAGAACGGGATGTCGGATACCGGGTTTAGTATTGACGCTGCAGTCAACGCTATGGCTATGGGTCGGACCACTTTCTACAAAAAGCTGAAGAGTCTAACCAGTATGTCGCCTGTAGAATTTATCAAGGACATTCGACTAAAACGAGCGAAACAGCTACTGGATACGGGCGAGCTTACTGTTACGGAAGTTGCGTACAAAATAGGGTTCAACAGTTCCGGATATTTCAGTACTTGTTTTAAGGAAAAATATAAAGTTTCTCCTTCTGATTATTTGAAAAGTAAATCTTAAATAAAAATCCCCTTTAATTAGCGTTTTCGTCAATTTTTAAATGAATTGTGTCAATTTTTGAAAATGAAAAAACAAGCTACCGCCTATATTTGACCTTATAATTGAAGTAACGCAAACACTGCTTTTAGCCAAGGCGGGGATAGCAAAATAAACGCCAACATATAAACGACAAGAACACGCAGTTTTTTGTATAAAGAGGTGGTTGATTGAAGTAACTTTTTTAGACTAACTAAGATGAAGAGAGACTGGAACCTAATTAAAGGATTATTCGCTGGTGCTTTGATTGCCTGTAGCGTTACCATACAGGCACAGCAATTGTTATCCTTTCCCGAAGCCGAAGGTTTTGGGCGCTTTGCACAGGGGGCAAGAGGATATATAAAGCCAGAAATGTATTTGGTAACGACACTTGCAGACGAGGGGCCAGGTTCCTTTCGCGACGCGGTGAGCCAGCCCGGCCGTTTTGTGATTTTTCGTGTTGCCGGCGTAATCCATTTAAAAAGTAATATAACAATCGCACCGTATACGACAATTGCGGGGCATACTGCTCCGGGAGACGGCGTTGTACTATACGGACGTAAAGTTTCTTTCTCCGGATCAAACGAAACTATTGCCCGTTTTCTACGTATCCGTTTAGGCGCCAATGCCGGCGCAGGCAAGAACGATGATGCCTCCGGTATTTCCAATGGTAAGAATATCATATTGGATCATGTATCACTTAGCTGGGGCTTGGATGAGGTTTTCTCCATTAACTGGGACAAGAGAGGGATGGAACCCGATAGTATCACTATCCAGAACAGTATTATTGCACAAGGTTTACACCATTATAATCATTCGGCAGGTGGACTCATACAAACGGGCGGCAAGGTATCTATCCTGAAATCGCTTTACATCAGTAATAAAACGCGTAACCCGAAGGTTAAAGGAATCAACGAGTTCGTGAACAACGTGGTGTATAATTTCGGCAATGCCAATAAAACACAGGATGAACATAAGGTGTCTGCCGATGCCTATATTTTGGGTGGAGGATCTGCCATGACATCCGATGTCCTTATTTTACATAATTATTTTATTGGTGGGCCAGCTACGCCAGAAACGAAATTAACACCGTTTTCGAGAGGAAACGAGAACTTTAATCTGTATCAAGCGGGTAATTATTATGATAACAATAAAAATGGTAGACTCGACGGCGATCCGATAGAAGGGAACGATCAGTGGTATCCCGGCTTACAACCGGAAAATTTTAAAACGGAAGCTGACTATGCCAATTATCCTTCTGTGTCACCAGCAATGAATGCCCGGGAAGCCTATCAGTATCTACTGGAAAGGGCAGGAGCTATTCTCCCGAAAAGAGATCCAGTAGATAACTTTTTAATTCAGGAGTTAAAGAGTGCCGGCAAATCGGGGCTATATGTTTTTGATGAATCTGATCTGCCGCTTCCAAATGGCGGGCTCGGTAATATCACCACGGCTTCGGTTGCGATGGATACCGACAACGACGGGATACCGGATACGTCGGAAGACCAGTTGGGGTTGAATAAAAACGACCCTTCCGATGCCCTGCAGCACAGTAAAGATCCGAAATACCAAGGATACCTGAATATCGAAGTGTATCTGCATCATCTTTCAGAAAAAAAGTAGCATATATAATAGCATTTTATAAACAACTAACGATTTAAATAAACCAATTAATCCATGAGAAAACTGTTACTATACACATTCAGTGTGTTTACAGCTTGTTTTATGGCCTGTTCTAAGAAAGAACTGGTCTCGCATTATGAGCGTCCGGATTGGCTGAAAGGCAATAGTTGGGAAGTTTTGGAGGATAGGGGGCAGTTTACGCTGTTTCTGCAGGCTGTGGAGCGCGCAGGATTTAAAGAAATTCTCGATGGGAAGACCATCGCCACGATTTTCGCTCCTTCCGATGAGGCTTTCCAAAAATATTTGACCGAAAACAATTGGTCTTCCGTAGGGCAGGTGCCACTGAAAGAGTTAAAAAAACTGGTGGGATATCACCTGATTTATTACGCTTATAGCAAAGATATGCTGGAAAATTACCAGCCTAATGGCAGTGAGGCAAGAGAGACGAATAGAGCGGGATTATATTACAAGCATCGTACCCGCAGTTCCGACTCCATCAGCCTCGAAATGGATCCTATTGGAGGGAGGCAACGCAAAGTCTTCAACAAAGACCGCTTTCTGCCTGTTCTCTCCCAGACACATTTTCAGACGAAAGGAATCGATGCCGCCGGCAATTACGAGTATTTCTTCGGTAGTGGTACCTGGAAAGGAAGCAATGGTTTTAACGTGGGAAATGCTGGCGTAACAGAATATGCAATTCCCACAGACAATGGGTATATATACATTGTTGATGAAGTATTGAAACCGCTGAAAACCTTGCATGCAACATTAGAAGAATATCCTGACTATCAAGATTTTTTGAAGATATACGATCGTTATCTAACGTATACCTATGATGAGGAAACCAGCCTGGACTACGGGATGGCCGGAGACTCACTGTTTAGTGTATCACACGGCAGTTTGCCGCCTATCGCATCCGAATGGACAACGTATGGACTGCCAGACGCCGTAGCTTATTTTGATTTAGCGGGCTTGGCCTACCGTGGTTTTAATGTGTTTGCGCCCAATAATCAGGCACTGAAAGGTTTTTTCGATACCTATATGGCAGCGCATTATCAGTCGTTAGACCAAGTGGACATGCTGCCCCTATTGCTGTTGATGTATAACCACGTCTACACCGGAAATGTGGTCTTTCCGTCCGAGATCGGCAAAAATCCGGATATCAAAGCAACGTTTGGAACACCTATCGTGTTTGATCCTAATACAGATGTACAGCAAAAAGCCATCGCTTCCAACGGTGCTTTCTACGGTCTGGATAAAGTATTGGTGCCGGATATGTTCAACAGCGTCACCGGAGCAGCCTTCCGCAATCCAAAATACCGGATGTTCATGTACATGCTGTTCAAATCCGGTCTCTACCAAACACTGGTAAGCAAAGAGATCGACTTTACCCTGTTTATCCCGAGTGATGAGGTTCTTCAAGACACCTATATCGGTGATAGCCAGTTGTTCTGGACAGAAGGGAATCCAAGAGTATTTGGTGATGAGCAGATTCTGGTTGAAAACTCGGAAGGTGTGCTGGTACCGTTGTCTGAAAACCAAATGGAAAATTTTATTTCTGACCACATTGTGTATGATCGAATTAGCTCTCTACAGGAGAAAAAAGTATATCGCACACGTAATCCTTACAGCTACATCTATGTGGCTGATGGGAAAGTATATTCCACATCTACGTACAATAGTCAGAAAGATATCGCCGTGTCCAACCTTGCTGGTGATTGGTACAATGGTATTAGCCTGGATACCGAGATAGCCATGGGAGGCGAGATCCGAACTATTAAATCGACATTGATCGGCGCTGAGTCTCCGATCAATGTTTTATATCCCTATGCGGAATTTTCCAAACTATTGGCCCGTGCTGGATTAATGGAAGCAGGTAATTCCCTGTCTTTCCTGTTTGGAAACCGTTTTTTACTGTTCGCACCGGATAATGAGACGGTACTCCAAGGCTTGAGTAATGGAACAATCCCGACAGAAAAAAATGAACTGGCAGCATATCTAAAAGCCTATTTTGTATCGGTACCCGATAATTCACTGAGCGATTATCCTTTTCCGGGCTTTGGCGTTCAGGGTACGTGGGATACGGCCTTGCGAACAGGCGTAGGCGAGTACCGACAGATCAGTTTAGCAGATCGTGGAACAAGCCTCGAGTTGATGGATAAGGATGGTACAGTCCTTCCGATTATAAGTGACTTTCCGCAGGTGTTTAGCGATGGAGCCGTCTATCGGATAAACAAGCTATTAAAACGATAACGGATTAGAAGATTTATAGGTTTAGCATTTAAAAAAAGATAAATGAGGCAATATATATTAACCTTAATAACATGTTTTAGTGTTATTTCTCTGGTCGTCGGTCAATCATCTAAAGTATTGACAGGGAATATCAAAGGTCAGGGAAACGAACCGCTGCAAGGTGCTTCGATCTTTGTCGAAAACAAAGATAACAGAAATTTGAGAGGAGCTTCCACGGATGCTCAAGGACAATTTAGCGTGGAAGTACCGACAGAAAATGATTTGACTATTGTCGTTGCCTGTATTGGCTATATTTCACAACGGATACCCTATCGGGACCAGGCGGAAATCAATGTCACGTTGCAAGTGGATGATAAATCGATTGAAGAAGTGGTGATAACAGGAGCGGGAGAACAGAAGCGAAATGCCATGGGCATTTCCTATCGAAATCAAGTTTCTGCAACAGAAAGTATCGATATGAAAGCTTTGGAAACCATGCCTTTTGCATCAATCGAGAGCGGTTTACAGGGGCGACTGGCCAATGTCGATATTATTTCCAGTGCCGATCCCGGCGCTCGGAGTTCTATCCGTATCCGCGGTACGTCATCCCTCAACGGAAGCTCAGAACCGCTGATCGTTGTCGACGGTGTGCCTTACCCTACAGAGATTGCGGATGATTTTAACTTTTCGACGGCCAATGATGAAGACTTTGGAGCGCTGATCAACATTTCGCCAATGGACATCGAATCGATCGAGGTGTTGAAAGATGCCGCAGCGACCGCGATATGGGGGTCCAAAGGAGCCAATGGTGTATTGCTTTTTACAACTAAAAAAGGACGACAAGGGAAAACACAATTTGCTTTTTCAAGTAAATTGGACTTCAAGCGCGAGGCGGAGACCATCCCGATGTTGGACGGCGGACAATATGTAGCGATGATACAGGATGCCGTCTGGAATACAGTGAATGATCTGGGCTATCAGAATGCGTTTCCTTACTTGACGTTATTATACAATACACAAGAAATCAATTACGATCCATCCTGGGTTTATTTTAAAGAATATAACCAAAATACGAATTGGTTAAACGAGGTGACGCAGCCCGGACATTTTGTAGATAATTCGTTGTCAATTAGTGGCGGTGGGGATAAAGCCACCTATCGCTTATCTTTAGGCTATCTAAACGATGTCGGGACGACAAAAGGCACGCAACTGAACCGTTACAATACCCTATTGAGTGTGAATTACAAGTTCTCGAACAAATTTAATATCAATGCGGATATGTCGTACTCGCTGAGTGACCGGGACAATTTCTGGACGGGTAAAATCAAAACCCCTCGGGCGATGGCCATGAGCAAGATGCCGAATATGAGTCCATACTATATCGATGAATATGGGAATTATACGGATGAGTATTTCTCTCCTCGTCTCAACTTCCAGGGAGCTTTTATCGGAGACGAAAAAGAAAGTATGTATAATCCGGTAGCCATGGTCAATGAATCGGTCAATAGAACTACGGGAGAGCAGGCACGGGTTATTTTTAGAGCACAATATCAGATACTTCCGGAGTTGCAATACACCGGTACAGTGGGGTTTGATACGCGTTCAACCAAGAACAGGAAATATCTGCCACAATCAGTGACGGGCGTGATCTGGACAGACCCTTTCTTCAATAGAAGTACCGATGCATTGGCAGACAATCTGCACATTTCAACCGAAAATAAATTTATTTACAACAAAACTTTTCTGGAACAGCATAGCTTGATCGGGACTGCTTTATTACAAACTACGGAATCCAGAAATTTCAGTTATGCCAGCGAAACGTCCGGAAATGCATCTTCTTCGTTGAGCGATCCGACATCGGGCGGAGCCATAGCAAAAATGGGGTCCGGTAGTTCTATGGGTAGAGATATCGGTGTGATTTCCAGTGTCCATTATGGCTTCAAAAATAAATATCTGATAAACGGAACTTACCGTTGGGAAGCAAGTACCGCCGTCTCCGCTCAACATCGTTGGAAGGGTTTTCCTGCCTTGGGTGTAGCATACCATCTTGGCGACGAAGAATTCATCAAGAAGTTGGGGATTGCAGACATGATTAAACTGCGGTATAGCTGGGGTAAAACAGGAAACTCCCCACGGGGAAACTATACGTACCTCGGTATATTTGAACCGATTACACCAGGGTACGTGGATATGCCTGCCATTGCACCGAAATCGATGCAACTCGATAACCTCAAATGGGAAACCGTTACGCAAACAGACTTCGGCGTTGACCTGGCTTTCTTCAAGAACAGATTAACTATTACAGGGGAAATTTATAACCGCGTAACCACTGATCTGTTACAGAAAGATGTGAAATTGCCGTCCTCTACCGGTTTCGCACAAATGAGTTTCTACAATTCCGGTAAAATGGAAAACAAAGGATGGGAGCTAATTTTGAATGTGGATGCGGTTCGCAGTAAAGATTTCGATGTGACATTCAGCCATCTGAATATATCCAGAAATAGAAATACGGTATTGGAGCTGCCGGACAATATGGAGTTTGAGCGTTACGATTTCGATAACGAAAAATATGCGCATAAAATTGTAGAAGGTAACCCGTTGGGTTCGTTTTATGGCTATCGGTATCTAGGCGTATACCAGAATATAGAAGAAACTTACGCCCGCGACATCAACGGCGAGATTATTCGGGATCTGGAAGGAGAGGCAGTCTTTACGCGCAACGGCGACCGGCGCGTATTTGCAGGGGATGCTAAATACCAGGATATTGATGGTAACGGTGTCATCAATCAATATGACATCGTTTACTTGGGAAATGCGATGCCGCTCTTTACAGCGGGTGGAGGTGTGGATGTGCGTTATAAGGGCTTTCGCTTGAGTACCTTCTTTCATGGCCGATTTGGACAGAAGGTGGTGAACAGTGTCCGGATGACTACGGAAAATATGCGGGGAACAGGTAATCAGAGTACGGCGGTACTGGGTAGGTGGCGGAATGAAGGCGATGCCAGTACAATTCCCAGAGCCCTGTATGGATTAGGATATAACTATCTGGGATCGGATCGCTTTGTCGAGGATGCTTCTTTTCTCCGCTTAAAAATGATATCACTGCGTTATTCGCTTCCGAAACCGCTGATCGAACGCTTTGGTGTAACACGCTTCGATGTGTTTGCAACCTTGCAGGATGTTTATACCTGGACGAAGTATTCGGGACAAGATCCGGAGGTGTCTCTTTCAAGCGATGTTTATATGTTAAGTCAGGACAACGCCAACACCCCGCGGCCGCGTCGGTTTGCTTTGGGGGTCAATGTAAATTTTTAATATAAAGAATGATGAAAATAGGATATAGCCTCATCGTGATATGGATGCTGTTTATGAGCAGCTCCTGTCAAAAATGGTTGGAGTTAAAGCCGGAAAACCAACAGGTTACCGATGATTACTGGGCAAACAAAGAAGAAGCGGAGGCTGTATTGGGCGCGGCTTATGTAGGGCTTCAGAAATCGATAAAGGATATGCTGGTCTTCGGTGATGCACGTGGAAACATGCTGAGCGTCGCGGGCATGGTGGTAGACGTAGACTTAATACGGTTGAAAGGCTTTTCGATACTTCCATCCAACAATCTGGTGAAATGGAGCAATTTTTATCAGATTATCAATTATGCCAATATGGTCTTAAAGTATGCACCGGATGTGGTGGAAAGAGACCCTTCTTTTAACCACGCCGTGATGCAATCTTATTTGGCAGAGGCCTATTTCCTACGAGCCTTGAGCTATTTCTATATTGTACGCACATTTGGAGAGGCTCCTTTGATTTTAGAGCCCTATATGAATGATCATGAGGCCTATGAAGTAGCAAAATCTTCCAAGGAACAGATCCTGTTGCAGATCGTGCACGATCTGACCGCCGCTTTGCCCAACAGTAAAGAAATATGGCCCACCGTATGGGAAACAAAAGGCCGGGCTACCAAATGGGCTATCCATGCGGCATTGGCAGACGTTTATCTATGGATGGGCGAATACGATAAAGCGATCATATCGTGCAATGCCATCATGGAATCGGGACGTGTGGGCTTGATTCAAGGACGGGTGAATACGACCAACAACTGGTTCACCATTTTTAGCACGGGCAATACCAACGAAGGTATTTTTGAGATACAGTTTGATAACTCGAAAGCGCAGAACAATGAACTGATGAATATGTTCGGTGCTTCGTATAACTGGATCATCTCTAATCATGCCCTGTCGCTGTTTGCAGAAGATAGCGAAGATATACGAGCACAAGGTGCATCTTATGCTACTGACCTAAAAATCTGGAAATACCTTGGTGCAGAGGCAAACACGGGCGTGGCGCGCTCATTCAGCGACCAGAATTGGATTGTATACCGGATGGCGGATATCTATTTGATGAAAGCGGAGGCCTTGATTATGAAGGGCGAGAGTTCCTATCCTGCGGCGATAGAACTAATCACAGCTATCCGTTCCCGAGCAACAATATCCAGGCCGTTGGATGCCGGAACGACAGAGTTGCAATTACTTGATGCCTTGTTGAAAGAAAAAGCAAAAGAATTTCTGGCAGAAGGGAAAAGCTGGTTTGACCTCCTACGTATGGCGCAGCGAGATGGCTATAAATATAAAGAATACTTGATCACACAGGTATTGGCAGGCAGCTCGGGAGCGTCTGCGCCGGTAATCCGTGCACAGCTGATGAATGAGAATGCGCACTATCTGCCGATCCATATAGACGAATTACGCTACAATAGTCTCTTGGTACAAAATCCTTATTATGAACATTTAAATTAAGAGAAAGATGAAAGCAAAAAAACAAATAGGACGCTGGAGTATCCTGATCTTTCTAGGGTGGGTGCTTACTTGGATGAGCTCCTGCAAGGATGGTTTTGAAGATAACACCTATACGGCGTATGATGAAACACCAATCGGGCTTTACCTGAAAAATAATGCAGATGAATACAGTCTTTGGGTACAAGTGCTCGAAAAAGCTAACTTATATAATACATTGAATCTAGATGCGATATATACCCATTTTGCGCCGATCAATGCAGGGGTAGAACGGTACCTTAAGACGATAAACCTCGGCTCGGTAAATGATATGACCGAAGAGCAGGCTGCGTACTTGGTTCGATACCATTTGATACCGCATGCAGAAATTGAATTTGCCCAGTTTCAAAGCGGTGCTATCAATGAACTCAATGCGACGGACGATAACCTATTCGTTGAATTTAGAGATGGGGGATTGGAAGCGGTTTATCTGAATGGGGTGTCGAGATTCAACAGTTATGATATTAGAGCGACCAATGGTATCATTCACAGTATTGATGATGTGTTAGTGCCTTTGGTAGAAACGATTTATGATCGACTGGAAGAACGGCAGGACTGGAGCCTGTTTCGGGAGTTGGTCGACCTGACTGGATATCGGGAGAAGCTAGAGACCGTTTATACGGAAACCACGGACCCCATGGGCAACCCCATCCAGCAACGTTTTAAATATACGGTTTTTGCGGTCAGCAACGAAACCTATTCCAAAGCGGGAATACAAAGCCTACAGGATATATTGGATAAATTGGAGGTATCGGCAGGAGGAGATTATACTGATCCAAATAATCTGCTAAATAAATATGTGGGGTATCATCTGTTGGCACAACAACGTTCGTATGCCGATCTAGGACAATTCCCGGAAAACGTATTTAAAATGAACCTGCAGACAATGGCGATAAATGAGCTGGTCAAGGTTTCGGAAAGCGGTGCGGGGCTGGTGCTCAATAAAAATGAAGAAACGCAGGAATCGATTTC
Source organism: Sphingobacterium chuzhouense (assembly GCF_014692525.1). Classification (GTDB taxonomy): domain Bacteria; phylum Bacteroidota; class Bacteroidia; order Sphingobacteriales; family Sphingobacteriaceae; genus Sphingobacterium; species Sphingobacterium chuzhouense. Next base: position 672,034 of record NZ_JACNYL010000001.1, on the reverse strand, counting down.
TTTTTTGGAAATGAATATCGCTTGTAAAAATGGTGTTGTCCACGAAGTAAATGATTGGATGCCATTATTTTCGCCAGAACAGGTTGAGGTGATCTGGGAATTTACAGATTATCCTGATATAGAAGCTAATGTGAGCCAATATCGAAATACCAACTTAGGTTCGCAGTACAACAAAACGTTTACAGCCAGCGAACTCACGAATATCATTTGGTCGGCACGTCCTGAATACAAACAAAACGTATTGACATATAGGAATAACAGACCAACAGAAGGAAATTGGTACAACCTGTTAAACCACGATCACCTCCGTGCTGAATTGGGTGAATCGGGATGGGTCGAGTTTAAAGGCCCCACCATTGTAAAAGGAAAATATAAAATATCATTTATATGGCCGAGTCCGAAGCATTCCTCGAATACGGGCATCTGTGCTTTTGTACTTGACAATGAGATGCTGTATCCCCGGTTAGTAATTTCCAATTCTCGAGAAGAGCGTAATCTAACACAGGTTTTGGGAACCGTAGACTTTACGGAAACAACAGATCATACCTTGCGTATACTATCATTAGATGGCCATTTAATCACAATGGATCGTCTGCAATTTGACCCAGTAGAGTAATTAAAACCTCATAGTTATGAAACAGATTATTTATACGGCCGTATGTTTATTGACGATATTGACAAGTTGCCAGAAGAGCTGGAATTCCCATTATGGAGAAGAAGAGGCTACCGTATCCTCACTCAACCTTTTGGATTATTTGAAATCGCAGCCCCAGTATTCGAGTTTTGTTGCCAAACTGGAAGAATATGGCTTGGCAGAGGAATTGAGTAGAGATCAAAACCTGACGATTTGGGCGGTTTCTAACGAAAAAATGGCCGCTTTGAATAGCTTAGGAGAGGATAGCAAGTTTATCTTGCGTTACCATATCAATAGCTTAACCTATGATAACACGAAGCTGAAGAGCGGACTACGTGTGATGACGTTTAATGGGAAGTATCTCACGATAGACAAAGAGGGAACGATGGTTCGCGTGGGTGATGCAACAGTGGTCAAAGGAAACCAACTCTGTAAAAATGGCGTGGTGCATGAAATAGACCAGTTGTTGTCTCCCGATTGGAGTATATACGAGTATCTGGAAGGTCTTGGCCATGATTATTCGATTATTCGAGATACGATCCTAGCGATGAACGATACGATCTTTGATCTCGAAAACAGTATTCCGATTGGCGTAGATCCGACAGGCAATACGGTATATGACTCGGTATATGTCATCACCAATCCGGTATTTGAAAAAGCCAATATCCGTTCGGAATTTGCTAATGTGACCATGTTTTTGCCTAGCAATGCGGTAATTGAAGATTGTTTTGAAAATCTGGGCGTTTTGTATGATCAATTCGGAAAAGAATTTTTAGAAACAGATTCTCTAAAGGCATATACCTGGATTAAAGAGGCAATCTTTTACAACAGATTAGTAGAAGATGTAACCGAAGGAGATATTACATCTGCTTTTGGAAGGCTTTGGAAGCCGAGCGTACAATTGGTAGACAGTGATTTCAAGCGGATGAGCAACGGACGTATATATGAGGTTACGCACTTAAAAATTCCGAATAATATCCATATAGACATGATCAAACAACTGTTCCATTATTGGGAGTTCGTTCCGGATGCAGAGAAGGAGGCTTTATTTACCTTAAATAACGTCACCGGCATCCGGCCACATGACGAGACAACTGTTACGTTCCCTACAATAGGGGTGGAGTTGACGTATCGAACGTTACGTATCGAGGGTGGTCTCATTGAAGGACAGCCGATCTCGATTGAGTTTACACCAATAATGTTGGAGCGGCATCCCGATGGTTCGACCGGATATAAAGTGGTGGAGGTACCCCCGGGAGAGTATAATCTCTACATGGGCTTTCATGCAAGTAATCACCCTTTTGTAAATATCTATGTGGATAATAAGCCTGTGGCCCAGAAGCTGAACGTAGAGCCGGCAACACCATGGAATTACGATCGTAATACGAATGTAGTACCGGGAACAAGATATAATGGGTGGGGCGGTTTGGTCGCACCCGTGATGATCGAGGGTGACGAAGTACGCTCATTTAAAATAAAAGTAGAGTTCGCCGGATTGGGTAAAGGGAAGGTGGAAAGTATAATTCCGTACCACTGGACACTGGTGCCAACAGAAAATAATTATTAATGAACCGAATATTAGCTGAATATATGACGAATATAAAGAAGAGGGGGATGTGGCGCTCGCTATTGCTTACCGTATTAGTATGTGGAGTTGGTCAGGCATTCGCACAAACGACGATCACAGGAAAAGTAGTGAGCAACTATGATAAAAGTCCCATATCGGATGCGGTTGTGACTGTCTTGAATACGACGTCCAACGTGCGTACGAAGAAAGATGGATCTTTTACCTTAAACGACGTTGAGGATGGTGCTACCACTATCCGGGTATGGAGTCCTGGCTATTATGAATCGTATGTGGAAATATTGGGACGGAACACCTTTGAAATAACCTTGATTGGAGAAGGTCGAACCAACTATATTAATATTGTAGAGGGTACGTTTTCCGATAACAACAACGGTGTCCTGTCTAATAACGACTACCGTGATGGCGCTGTAGATATCGAGCAGGTGCTGACGGGCGAAATGACGGGCCTACGCGTACTCAATAAAAGTGGTATGGTTACCGAAGGCGGAATGTTGAACTTCCGCGGCGTACGGTCCTTTGATGCGGAGAATACACCTTTGATCGTGGTAGACGGAGTACCGTATCTGCCAGACTTAGGAAATTCGCCTATTATAGGCGGTTATTCCCGAGGGATGCTTGCTCCGTTTGCCCTGAACGATATTAAACACATCCGGTTGTTAAAAGGGGCGGAGACAGCCCGATATGGTTCGTTGGGTTCAAATGGTGTACTCCTTTTAGAAACCTCTTCTTCCGACGATCTGGAGACGGTCGTTGAATTTCGAGGCAACTATGGTATTGCGCACAACTACAGTAAGATACCCATGCTAGGAACGAGTGAATACAAACGCTTGTTGGGAGAGGTGGGCATGACCCAATATGAAGACATGGGCGATTTATTGACCCGTTTCCCTTTTCTGCGTGACGATCCGAACTATTACTACAATTTTCAATACAATAATGCTACGGACTGGCAGGATGTCATTTATAGAAATGCTTTTGTAACGGACAACCACCTGCGTATCAAAGGCGGTGATGCGGTGGCAAAATATGACTTATCGCTGGGCGTATTAAGCCAACAGGGAACACTCGATCAGACGACATCTACGCGATATAGCACGCGATTGAATTCCAGTATTAACCTGGGAGGTAAGTTCGATTTGAAAGCCATCACTGCCCTGACCTATAGCACCTCGCGTATGCAGGAACAAGGGATCTTGCATGCTACCAATCCACTGCTCGCTGCTTTGTTCCGTGCGCCGATTTTGAGTCCCTACCGAAAGGATGTAGAGAACAATATCCTTCCAGAACTGGATGGCGTAGGGCAGTTTGGCGTGTCTAATCCAGTAGCGCTCTTGCAAACAGCTGATTTCAAATCCGATATTTATGATGTTTTTGTCCAGGCAAACCTGGGGTATCAAGCTTCAGATCGGTTCCGCGTAAATGCAATGTTGGGGCTTTTTTCTAATTATACCCGGCAATCCAGCTTTATTCCGGGGTTGTCCAGTCGTACCATCCTACCGCTTGAGGAAGGCATAGCATTGAACACCGCTCGTGCGGGTGCTGGACAAGCTTCCAATATTTCGTGGAACCTCTACGGTACTTATCAAAAACAATGGGATCGTGATGACGCATTTTTTGGAGGAGGTGTACAAGGGTTGCTGACTACGCAGGAGTATGATGCCGGAAGCGGAAGAAATACCAGTTCGGATTTCTACCGCACACTCAATTATGTGAACAATGATGGTCGCCTGTTCTGGGGTTATAATGAGCAGTGGAATTGGATGAACATTTACGGTTATACGCAGTACAACTGGCGTAGTTTAGCCAAATTGGATGTCAACTTGAGTATAGATGGTTCCTCGGTATCGGGAGCGAATGCCAACCGCTTCGGATTTTTCCCGGCGGCTGACTTATCGTTTCTACTGTCCAATACAGCACTTTTGAAAGATATCAACAGCGTAGACAACCTCGTGTTTAAAATTGGGTATGCAAAAACCGGAAACAGCCGTTTTTTATCGAAAATCGGACAAGCCTACTACGGAAGCCAGCTGTACCGACAGCTGGCAGGCATTATTGTAGGGAATATACCTAACGAAGGCATTCGCTGGGAGGATAATGAAAACTGGCAGGCAAACTTGATATTCTCGGGTATTAATCAACGCTTGAACGTCAACGTGGGATACTATTTTAACCGGGCAAGTAATCTATTGAATGCGTTTCCGGTATCACCTATCGGTGGAATCGATCGGATCTATATGAATGGTGGTGCAATACATAATCAAGGATTAGAAGTCGAGATGAACGTGGCAGTCATTGATAACCGGGATTGGTCGTTAACTTGGAGAGGAAATCTGTCTACTTTAAATAGTAAGGTTAAAAATCTGGTCGGTGGAGCAGATATGCTGTATCAGCAGGAAAATGGAGTTACGCGCATTAACCGTATCGGCGAATCTCCTTTTTCTTTTTATGGAGCGCACTTCTTAGGGGTCATCTCCAGTGATGCACAGGCTACTTCGTTAGGACTGCAAGACTATAAAAACCGATCTTTTATTGCTGGTGATGCGCATTTTGACGATATCAATCAAGACGGCGTGATCGATAATGAAGATCAAGTGTTGCTCGGCAACAGTTTACCAAATCTTTTTGGTGGGACCTCGCTTAGTATCCGCTACAAAAATATCCATTTACAAGGACTATTAAGTTTTAGTAAGGGAAATCAGATGTATAACGGCTTGCGCCGAAGCATGGAGAGCATGGATAGCTATGCCAACCAGTCGGAGGCTGTACTCCGTCGCTGGCAAACTGATGGTCAGCTGACCAATATCCCCCAGGCTACGTACGGTGATCCTATGGAGAACGCGCGTTTTTCAAACCGCTGGATTGAAGATGCGTCTTTCCTTCGACTAGAAAATATCACCTTATCCTATAAATTTGGGCAACATCGTCTAAATGTGCTGTCTAATTCAGAATGGTACATAGTAGGTGAAAACCTATTTACTTGGACGGACTATCTTGGTTTGGATCCGGTAACGGCATATAGCAACACCATCAGCTATATGGGGGCAGATTATGGTAAAATTCCCTTACCACGTACATTTAAACTAGGTGTAAACATTAAGCTGTAATGAAGAATATGAGCATGAGAAGGAGTTTTTTAGTTTGTGGGATAGCCACTATTGCACTTGCCTTGAGTGGATGTTCCCGCTATTTTGAAGTGGATACCAACGATATCTTGCTAGATAAAGATTATGTAAAGGAATCGAACGAGCTGTATTCCGGCTATATGGGGGTAGCGTCGAAGATGCAGGCTTTGGCCGATCAAACCGTGTTCCTTAGTGATTTAAGAACGGATTTGTTGGAACCCACAGTGAATGCACCGCAAGATCTTTGGGATTTATATAATTTCAAAGAAAAACCGGGTAATAGCTTCGCCAATCCAAGACCTTACTACGATTTGATTGTCAATGCAAACGCCTACCTGAATAAGATTATCTCGTATAGGAAAGAACGCCCCACAGCCGTAGAAGAGGCACATTATCAAGCGTTGATCTCGGGCGCTATACGTTTTAAAGTGTGGACGTATCTGACATTGGGCAAGTTGTATGGACAGGTAGCCTACTTCGACGATCCCGATCTGAATCTGGACAAAATCGGTGAAATTCCAGTAATCGGTTTCGATGAGTTGATCCCAAAGCTTATCGCCTTGATGGAAAGCGGCGTGGATGGTGTAAACGGTCTATACGAAACCAATTGGGGAAATATATTGTATCCTGGTATACCCGCCAACCAACAAGATTTGGTGTGGAATATGATATGCCCGTCGCCGACCCCTCTCCGTATGGAATTGTACCTCTGGAATAAAGAATACGAGAAAGTCGTGTCTATCGGCATACCGTTTATTTCAGACGGGGGTGGTAAAAGATATAAAATTAGCAATGAGGATTGGAATGGCGAGTGGATACAGGCATTTACAAGAGATCCTATTACACGGACACGTGTATTGATTAATATCGTACCTTATGATTTTGAAAGAAATCAGACCAATCGTCTCATTCGCTTTTTCTCCAATGAGGAACCGTCGGTTTATTATTTAAAACCAACAGAGGTAGCTATGCAACGATACGAATCCCAGCTACGATACGATGGTCATGCCCGCGGAGATCGGTATCGGGGTGTAGATTATACGTATTATTTCCAAAATGGCCAATGGGTCATCCGTAAATTTTCCAGAGATCGAGAGAGTGCTTCCGAGATCCATAAAAACAATGTTCATATTGCTATTTATCGAGATTCCGATGTTCATTTCTTTTTGATCGAAGCGTTGAATAATTTAGGGCGGTTTGGACCAGCAGAGGCACTGCTCAATGACGGCGTGGAGCTTTATTTGTCACGCAATGCGGGGAATCTCGAAAAACCTTTTGACGATCCTATCATCAATTCGCATTTCGCAATTAACCTGGGAATCCGCAGAAGGGTCAGTCTGGCGCCGGTTTATCCGCAAGGTTTATCGAAAGGCGATTTAGATACCGACGAAAAGAAACAAGCTTACATGAAGGCATTGGACAAATTAGTGGCTGAAGAAACCTTGATGGAAAGTGCCGGTGAAGCAAAAGCTTATTTTGCACTGATGCGTATTGCCAAGCGATGGAACGATCCATCGATCTTAGCGGATGTCGTCTCTGCGAAATATCCGGACGGACAAAAAGAACAGGTCAAGGGGGATCTGATGAATGAAAAAAACTGGTTTGTAAAGTATGAGTTAGAATAAATTGTTATTTTTTATTATAAAACCCTTTAAAACAAAAATGTATGAAAAAGCTTCTTTTTAGTGTCCTGTTTTTATGGATTTGTACCTCAGCCTTCGGGCAGAGCATCAGTTGGGATTTCCTCGCGTCAAAGCCTGGAGTAACGTTTGTTGATGATACAAAGTTAACTTACGAAAGTGCGGATGGTGTGTTAAAGATCGAATATGAGCTAGTAAGCAGCAATGGCGATAATATTTTGTATTATGATATACAGCTTTCCCCCTTACCTGGTGATCCTATAACAGAACTCAATTATTATGGGTATAGTGAGGGCTCTATACACGGACCAATAGTAATAACTTGGTTTTGGGATGAGTACAATGGAGATCCATTATCTGGAAGCGTAATCCTCGATCAAGGTGATCCGGAGGATTTATGTCTTGCTGTTGAGGTTATTACATCTTCGAATACACGTAATTTTCTAGGTTTTTTTGCCACCTACTATCCAAATTAGAACACTGTATAACAAGGTGAGGGGTGTCGATTAGGAACCCTTGTTTAGCGGAACAGTGAAAGAGGGTGTCTCCTACATTTGCTTGGAACAAATATAGGAGACACCCTCTATTCTTTTAACTTTAATACATTTTTTTCGGCGAACCCACATCTGAAAAACAACAAGCAGGCGAGTCTGCATTATTACAGCTTTTTGGAGATCAAATCCATATCACCAAGCATCAATTAGGAGAAACCAATAATAGCAAAGTGCTTAAACTAGATAACGATAAAAAAGTCAAATCAGAAAAACCATGTTAAATTATATTACAATGAGAACGAGTTTAATCCTATCACTATTGTTGAGTTTATCATCAACTTTTTTGCTGGCACAGCAAAATACAGCGGACTTTATCAGCAACAACTACATCCAAAGTAATAATCTGTTGAATACAGTATCTGCACTTAGCAGTTATCGGGATTCGAAAAATCTTCCTTCTTATGCCCAAACGCGCATTAGCGAAAAATCAGCTTATTATAAAATATCTTATCAACCTTCTGGCGCTAGTACGACGATATGGGGTTTAGTAAACGTACGATGTCTGAATAATGGGGGACAGCAATCAACTATTGAAGAAATTCTAGATGCTTATTATGTTACGTTAATTGCAGATGATAACGAAGATAATTATACGAAGGAGATTATGAAAAATCCGTCGGTACATGGGGCTTTTTTCTTTAGCAAAGAACGAAATCGTATATATATATATGTCATTTCCCAACCTAATCAGGACTTTGTTTCCGCCACGATCGAAATCAACGGCTTGACCGTGGATCAGAAAAAAGCGTTGGCTCGGGAATTTATCAATAAGACTGTGTTTCAGTAACATGAAAAGTTTTCTGCTTTCATTTTATTGCCATTTCGCATTCTATAAATGGCAAAATGCATCTAAGCTTTACAGTTAGGAATTAAAGTGCATACTGGACGTGTCGGACTGGTCAAAGTAGATATTCTGCACTAAGCCATCCTACTATTTTTCCGGGAAGTGTCAATTTTTAAATGGATTCTGTCAATTTTTAAAAGTCAAAAACATAACTCTATTCTACTTTTGACATTGTTAAATAACATCTGCAATTGTTTTAGCGAGAATTTGTAGCTAATCACCGCCAATATATAAACGTCAGAGAACTGCATTTTTAAGGCGGCATATGCGGATGTTAAGTTTAAGTGCTAATTATAATTATATGCCAGTAACAATGTCAAAATGGAACGTAATTCGAAACGGCGATCTTAAAAGGTTGTTTGTTTTACTATTTTTTTGTGGGATGGTGTCTACCGGTTGGGCACAGGAATTTTCCCTGTCGGGTAGAGTCACCGACGCCAATAACAAGCCGATAAACGGAGCTAGTGTGCAGGTTAAAGGAAAAAGTGTAAGTACGTTAACAGGTGAAGATGGTACGTTTTCACTCTCGCTAACAGTCGGTGATGTGTTGGAGGTAAGTTATGTGGGATATATACCCGAAGAGATGACGGTAACTAATCGAAATCCGGTTACCGTCCTGTTAACGACGGCAAATAATGATCTCGACGAAGTCGTGGTTATCGGTTATGGAACAGCGCGAAAAAGAGATCTAACCGGAGCTGTCGGTTCTGTCAAAGGAGATGACATCCGCCAAGTTCCGGTTACGACGGCCGCGCAGGCACTGACAGGTAAAGTCGCCGGTGTAAATGTCGTCACGCAGAGTGGCGCGCCCGGAGCGGATGTCAACATCACGGTACGTGGTGGAACGTCCATTACGGGCTCAACTGCACCGTTGTATGTAGTGGACGGATTTGTGATGGAAGATGCCTTAATGAAAATTGATGCCAATGATATTGAAAACATTGATATCCTAAAAGACGCTTCGGCAACAGCAATCTATGGCGCTCGTGGAGCAAATGGGGTCGTATTGATTACCACGAAATCAGCAAAATCCGGTCGTACTTCCGTAGATTATAACGCCTATATGAGTGTCGAGCGGTTGAGCCAAAAGTTGGATTTACTCGGGATAGAAGAATATGTGAAATACCAGTACGAATATCAGACATTGGCAGGTAGGCAGGCTAATTTCGCAAATATGTATGGAGGAGATGTGGACGCACCAGACTTTGCATCGGGTGCTTATAGTCGGATTCATAACGATTATGGTTCGCGAGCGGGTATTGACTGGCAGGAAGAGGTCTTTGGAGGGAATGGAATACTTCAAAATCATAATGTCAATATTTCTGGAGGAAATGAGAAAACAAAACTGATGCTCTCCTATAATAATACCAATCAGGATGGTATATTGGCGAAATCCGGGTTTCGCAGAAACAGCATTCGCGCGAAAGTAGATCACCAATTGTTTGAGGGGGTAAATGTAGATTTTAATTCGTTATTCCAGGATGCCAATAGGCAAGGAGGGGGCTCTTTGGGAGGCATGTTAAAGATGTCTGCCCTGCAACCTGTTACCGGAGGTGTCCGTTATACAGACGAAGAAATGTTATATACCGATATTGGTGAGGATTTGCAAGCGATTGATTCCCAGTATGATATTTTCAATCCGATTATCATGAACGATGCACGGAATCAAGAACGGGCCTCACGGCTGGCAAATGTAAATGTGGGATTGACAGCTAGATTCTTAGATAATTTCACGTTCCGTACGCAAGGTTCCTACCAATGGGGCCAAACACGTAATGATTTTTGGGACGACGGGAGAACAATGAATGCCCGTAACAATCGTGGGCCTTATGGCTCTATAGACAATGCAGAGGGGTTTGAATGGCAATGGACGAATACCCTGTCGTGGATGAAAGATATGGACAAGCATCACCTTAATCTGATGGTTGGTCATGAAGTACGCTACGAAGAAAGCCAAGGTCTCAAGCACGAATATTTTGAATTTCCTCCCAGTAATTTTGGTTTGAAAGATGTCAGCTTAGCGGGTAGAACAGAACGTGGAGAATCAAAAGCTAATCGTTATGGAATCGTTTCAGGTTTCTTCCGCGGAATATACAATTACGACGACCGCTATTTATTGACAGCAACTGTCCGGGCAGATGGGGTATCGACCTTTAGACAGGGTAATAAATGGGGCGCATTCCCTTCCGCGTCCGCTGCCTGGAATATCCATAATGAAAGTTTTATGGAAGATAACGGGATTTTTGACCAGTTGAAATTGCGTTTCGGATATGGTACAACAGGGAATGATAAAATAGGAAGTACCCGCTATGCAACATTGTATGGATCGACGGTGGTAGCGGTTAACAATACGACTGTAATTGGGGTGAGACCAAGTAACGTATTGGGTAATCCGGATTTAGTCTGGGAAAAAACACAAACCGCAAATTTGGCATTGGACCTTGCCTTTTTAAATAACCGCATCAACCTAACGGCCGATTTCTATAACAATGAGTCGAAGAATCTGCTGTTAGAAGCTGATATTCCAACTTCTACCGGATACAGTAAACAGTATCAGAATATTGCTACTTTGCGAAATCGTGGGGTAGAATTGTCGTTGAATAGTTTGAATATACGTAACGATAACTTTCAGTGGAAGTCTGCCTTTAATATAACGTTCAATCGTTCGAGGGTAGGACGTCTTTTTGGCAGCGCCGGCAATGAGTACATGATAACAAGTTATGATTCCCGGGTTAATTTCTATACGCAAGTCGGCGGACCGGTGAGTACATTCTACGGGTACAAATACGACGGTGTGTATACAACCGACGATTTCGTTCAAAACGGCGATGGCACGTACACATTAAAAGATGGAGTCGCCTCGTTAAAAGGAAAAAATCGTTCGTCCATAAAACCAGGTGACGTCAAATATCTGCCTGTCACCGGTCAAACAGATGAAAACGGCAACCCCGTTTGGTCGCCCGACGATCGTACAGAACTGGGCAATCCGGAACCCAAGTTTTTCGGGGGGGTCAATAACGAATTTATATATAAGGGTTTTGACCTGAGTGTCTTCCTAAATTTTGCCTATGGCAACAAAGTGTTCAATATGAATACGCAACGGTTTATGGGACCTTATCTGCCGAATCAAAATTCTTTGGGAAACATGGCTGACCGTTTCACGTTAATAGACCCAATCACGGGCTTGGAAACGACAGACTTAGATCGACTGGCGGCATTAAATCCTAATCAACACGATGCAAATCAGGTGTGGAGTTTAAATTCCGGTAACAATATTGCCATTTCGGATCCTTTGGATTATTATTTGGAAGATGCGTCCTTTTTGCGTATAAACAATATCACATTAGGTTATACGCTACCGGGAGAGGTTTCTAAAAAAGCATTCATTCAACGGTTGAGATTCTATGTTACCCTAAATAATGTGCACACCTTTACGAAGTATTCGGGATATGACCCAGAGGTTTCGGCTACAGACGCCATTCTAACACGTGGCGTGGATAATTCTGCCTATCCGCGCATAAAAAGTTTTGTAGCCGGAATTAATTTAACGTTTTAAAGCATAGTATCATGAAGAGAAATATATATATCGTTATTGCAGGACTTCTATTAGGTACAACATCCTGTAAAGACTTTTTAGAGCTGCCATCAGAAAAGGATTTCGATAGTTCCACGATATTCGAAGATGTTGGAAAAGTGGAGATGGCTGTACTAGGCGCTTATACAAGCACGTTTAATGCTGAACTGTTCTATCAGTTTGGAATGGGAACCGATGAATGCTTTTCCACCGAGGGAGAAACCAATTCAAAGAATCAAGTATCTAACTATGTATATAATCCAGCGACAAGTCCTACCTCTACTTATACCGCTATGTACGCTGGTGTCGAACAAGCGAATGTACTGATTAGAAATATCCCCTTAATCACGAATATTGATGAAGCTCAGGAGGAAAAACGAAACATGCTGCTGGGAGAAGCCTATGCGATTCGGGCAGCGAATATGCTCCATGTGGTTCGTTATTTTGGCGATGTACCTTATCCAACCATTCCGGTGGTGGAAATGCCGGATTTCTCCTCTTCACGTGTGAGCCGGGATACCATATTCGATGGATGTATACGTGATCTACAGCAGGCGATCGAACTTTTGCCCTGGAAAAGCGAATCAGGGATGCCCGTCGAACGGATATCCAAAAATACGGCTTATGGCCTGTTGGCACGTACCGCATTATATGCTGCCGGATACTCGCTACGCTGGAATTTGGACAGTTATGCTCCAGGAAGTGTAGAATTGGCACAGCGAGCAGATAAACAGCGTATTGCAGAACTATATACGATAGCTCGCGATGCCTGTAAAGCCGTGGTAGAACGTGGTGAAAACGATTTGATAGATTATGAAACGATTTTTAGGGATTTAGTCAACGGAAAATATAACGTAGAATCTATGTTTGAATATGGACAGAAAGGGGCTGATCGTAATGAAGTACGTCTGGGATATACGAATGGGATATTTGCACATACCGCTTCTTTTTATGGTAAATCACAACCTGCAATGGCCGCATTGCCTGTCTATTATTTTGAGTTTGAAGAGGGCGATAGCCGACGGGACGTCACGATTGCTAATTATGCACTGGCAGGGGACAGCACGCACCAAATGAATACCTATGCTAACCATACCATCGGTAAGTTTCGCGTAAATTGGAAGGCAGATGCAGGTGTTTCGGCAGCGCAGCGGGATATTAACTGGATCCACCTGCGGTATGCAGATATACTATTGATGTATGCGGAGGCGGAAAACGAATTGAATAACGGGCCTACGGCTGTGGCAAAAGAAATGTATGAAAAAGTGCGGTTGCGCGCATTCAAAAACGACCGTTCAAAGATCGGAGAAACACCAGGAACGTATGCCGATTTTAGAAACGCCATTATCCAGGAACGTAAATTGGAACTTGGTTTTGAGGGTTGGCGAAAAACGGATCTTATCCGTTGGGGGATATTGTACGAGAAACTAACCGAAACAAAACAGGAAATCCTGGATTTAGCAAACCATACCGGAAAGTATACGGATGCTGCCCGTTATAGAGCGTATAAGATCACAGATGCGAAGACATTTAACGATCCAACCGTTGCTTTAGATTTTATACCCTTTACGGATGAACCTACTCCAGCTGAAAGAACAGAACTGGAAAGACAGGGATATACTGTTTTGGATATGTATGGAAGCACTGCAGCTTTCTTCAACAATAAGTTTACGGCAAATGAGGTGTGGGTAAGAAATATTTACCGTGGTTTGGAGAAAAACAAAGTCGAACTGTTCCCTTTAAGTACATCCACCATAGATAACAATCCGGGACTTCGGGGTCAACAACATCCGCTATATTAGCATGAAGAGTTTAAATAACATATTCGTATGGTAAAGAAAAAAATAACAATTCCGGTTTTTGTGCTCCTCTTAAGCTTTGTGAGCTTCTATACCAAAGCCCAGACACCAACACAAAAACTATATGTTCAATTTGCTGAATCTGAAATGAAACGATTTCCAGAAGCTTGGCAGATTGACCACGGTAAACGTCTGTATTTCGGATATGGACAAGGACTCGGCTGTTTAGCGATGCTGAAGATGTGGGAGAAGACCGGCGATCATAAATATTTCGACTATGTCGAAGCTTGGGCGGATACGATCATCAACGAATACGGAAGTATCCATCTGTACAAACGGGATACGTATAATCTCGATTATATCAATCCGGGTAAAATCCTGTTTACATTGTATGAAAAGACTGGAAAAGAAAAATATAAACAGGCTATCGAAAATTTGATGGCACAGTTAAAAGTGCATCCCCCTACATTGGAAGGAGCGTATTGGCATAAATTAATTTATCCGCACCAAATTTGGTTGGATGGTGTGTATATGGCAGATCCGTTTATTGCGGCATATGGACAGTTCACACAAGACAGCAGCTATTACGATGATGTGATCAATCATATTTTGATAGCTGCTAAACATACTTATGATAAGAAGACGGGACTTTATTTCCATGCTTGGGACGAAAGTAAAAAGCAACAATGGGCTAACGAAATAACCGGACAATCGCCTAATTTTTGGGGGCGTAGCATAGGCTGGTGGTTTATGGCGCTGGTTGATGTGCTCGATTTTATTCCGACAGATTATCCGAAGAGAGACGAAATTGTGGCGATCATCAATGGACTAGCGGAGACATTGCCTAAGTATCAGGATGACGAAGGCTTATGGTGGCAAGTGCTGGATAAAATTGGTGAAGAGAAAAATTATCAGGAGGCTTCTGTAAACGCTATGTTCATGTACAGCTTCGCCAAGGCGGCCAATAAAGGGTATATCGCCGATTCCTATAAAGCAGTAGCCGAAAAGACATTAACAGGCATTCAAAAAAAACTCTTGAGGAACGAATCCGATGGCACCCTCACGCTCATACAATGTAATGCCGTTGCAGGCTTAGGTGGGCACCCTTATCGCGATGGCAGTTATGATTATTATGTAAACGAACGCATCCGGGAGAATGATGCCAAGGCAACCGGTCCGTTTATCATGGGATTATTGGAATTAAATCGATAATTAGCTTCGCACAGGACAGCGCATGATGCGCTAACAAAACTATAAACCATGACGAAAATGACAGGAGAAATAGGAGGGTATTCAAGGAGGGATTTTATGAAGTCAGGCTTTTTTTTATTATCAGGTGTCCTGGTTACGCCATCTCTTTTAGCGTTTAATGGGGCAGAAAATGCGCCCGCTTTTACCCTAAAACCTATAGGCCGATCGCTTATTTTAGAAGACTACTACATTTGGTGTTCTTCCCCCATTTGGGATGACGACGGGAAAGTACATCTTTTTTATTCCCGTTGGAAGAAAGAAAAAGGAATGAGTGGCTGGATTCGAGGTTCGGAAATTGCCTATGCGGTGGCCGATCGTCCCGATGCTCCCTTTACGGATCATGGCGTTGTGCTGCGTCCGAGGGAAGGATATTGGGACAGCACAACCTGTCATAACCCGCTCATTCAGAAAGTGGGAGATACTTATTACCTGTTTTATATGGGTAATTCGAATGGAAAAACCGATACCAAGCGCATCGGTATCGCTACTGCAAAAAGTCTGGATGGACCTTGGGAAAGGCCGGATAACCCCGCGTTAATGCCAGGAGCAGAAGGTGTATGGGACGACCATTGTACGACAAACCCTGCTTTCGTAGAAGGCCATGACGGCAAATATTGGTTGTTTTATAAATCATGGAATACCGCTGAATACCAGCGTGCCTCAGGCGCGGTTCGTGGAAATCGGAAATATGGCTTGGCGAAGGCCGATCATCCACAAGGGCCGTATGTAAAAGTTTCGGATAACCCTGTTATCGACTTTTCAGATCGTCCGAATAATGCACAACTGGAAGATGCCTTTGTATGGAAGGAAAGAGGAGTCTATTATATGATTGCCCGAGATATGGGGTTCTATAACCACGAGTATGGGTTATTATTGTCTTCTACGGATGGCATTCGTTGGTCTGAGCCACAGATTTCCTATCTCGATATGAAAAGCTATGTGCAGGAGAGTGATCCGCCGGCGCATCTCAAACGATTTGGACGTCTAGAACGGCCTATGCTCCTGCTCGACAAAGACTTGGGGACACCGCGTTATCTGTTCGGTGCGACGCAAGGTGGACCGGCTGAAACATCGACCACTTTTGTCTTCGAGATCGTATCCTATAAACTGCCATAACCTGTCCGCAAATAGCGTAATAAACACTATTTGATCAGTTTTTAGATGTATTGTACCAATTTTTAAACGTGTAACAGGGCCATACGACTTATTTTTGACCGTGTTGAAAAACACGACTATTCACTTATAAACAGTTATTCGATATGAAGAATAATCCTTTTTTTAGACAAACGTTAACCTTGGTGCTGCTTGCAGGACTAGGGACTTCGGGCTGTAGCAAAGCAGAACTGATAGAAGAACGTATCTATACAAAACCAAGTGAGGGACCCTTTCCGGACTATGGAGAGGTGGTTGCGTTTCCGGGAGCTGAAGGTTTTGGACGTTATGCAACTGGAGGCCGTGGCGGCGATGTGTATCGTGTCACCACACTCGAGGATAGCGGTGAGGGATCATTGCGGGACGCCGTCAGTCAATCCGGTAGAATTATCGTGTTTGATGTAGCGGGTGTTATAAACTTGAAAAGCGCCTTGGTGCTCAGTTCTGACCTCACCATACTTGGACAAACTGCACCAGGCGACGGTGTTGTCCTCTATGGTGATCGCATATCTGCATCGGGAGCTACCAACGTCATCTGCCGCTATATTCGGGTACGTATGGGCAAAAATGGGCCTGATGGTAAGGATGCTATGGGGATAGCATCCGGCGAAAATATGATTTTTGATCATATATCAGCAACTTGGGGACGCGACGAGAACTTTTCCATCAACAGCAATACGGCACGAAATATCACCATACAGAACTCCTTTATTGGACAGGGGCTGCAAAACCACTCCTGCGGAGGGCTTATGCAAACGACAGAGGAAAACGGGATAACATTGTTCCGAAATCTGTATATTGATAATAAAACGCGTAATCCGAAAGTAAAAGGCTTAAACCAGTTTGTTAATAATGTGGTATACAACTGGGGCAATGGCACGGCCTATGATATGGGAGGAGGTTCGGAAGGACTTTCGTTGACCACTATCGAAGATAATTATTTTGTCAAAGGACCTGTCGTGAATTGGCAGGACGTCAGATTGGAAGATGGCACGATTGAATTGCAATTGGTGCCCGTAAATCCCGCCCGGCCATTTACAGGTGGGAATGAAAATTTTAGCGCGTTCTTTACCGGGAACTTCTATGACCATGATAAGGATGGAACGCTCAACGGCGTGGAAATCAAACCCGCAACCAATTGGGAAGAATATTGCTCCGGTAATCCAATATTTCTTTCGTCCAGACCGGATGTATTCCCTGCCATTGCAACACAGACCAATGCCGAGGAGGCCTACGCTTGGATTGTAGAGAATGGAGGAGCCAGCTTGCCGGCGCGTGATCAAGTAGACAGTTACTTGATCGAAGAACTGACGTCGCTGGGGAAGAAAGGTACGATCATTCAAAACGAGCGAGACACCCGACAATTTCCGTTGGGAGGTGTAGGCGAAATCAAGACAGGCGAGAAGCTGATGGACAGTGACGGGGACGGAATGCCGGATGATTTTGAAGAGAAATATGGCTTGGATAAAAACGATCCGACGGATGCCGCCAAGCTCGCCAGTAACGGCTATATGAATATTGAAAACTACGCATTTTCTATTGGTGCCATTAAATAAATATTCCAATGAAATCTATGATAAAAAGTCTGCAAATATTGGTCATCACTGTCCTATTTGCCAACTGTTCAAAAGATACCGGGATCCAGCAAATCATTGTGGAGCAACCTAATTCCTTTGTTTTGTCGATTAACGAATCAAGTGAGCTGCGTTATGCTATTAAAGCCAACGACAAGATTGGTATTAATGGCGCCGCATATCCGGTACTTTATAACAGTCTGGTCAGTCTGTATGACGTACCTGTCAAACCACAATACCTCATTTATTACCCTTCGGATGCAGAATTCTCAGAAGACAACAAGCTGAAATTTACCTTGCCGGAGACGCAAAAATATGTTAACGGCGGTATTGATCCGGCCGCCTATCCACTTTATAGCTTAACGGATAACGAGGGATTGGATAGCATGACGATGAATCCAATCTGTGGTGGGTTAAAATTGACGATACCTGCTAATGATCAATTCAGTGCTATTACCTCGGTATCCATAACCTCCGAAACAGACGTCCTGGCAGGTATTGTTCAGGTCAATGGAGAGAATGGCCAACTGGAATTTGTCGAAGAACAGGCTTCAAAGAAGGTCACTCTAGACGGAGAAATAGATATTTCCGAAGGTCAGAATCTGTTCATCGCACTACCTCAAGTTGTGTTTAGTGACGTTCTGAACGTTAAATTCACGACGCTAAAAGGCATGGGAACCTGTACGATCGACCTGACTGGAAAAGGCATAGAAAGTGGTAAGGTATTGGCAGTAGAACTGGAGGATATAGACTGGCTGGCGAAAACAGATTACTATGGTAAAGCGAACAGCGTCATCGTGGCGCCTGGCACGACATCCGTTACCGTAGATTGTACGCCTTATTACACGACCAGTTTACTATATACTTACGAAAATCATCCGAATGAGGATGAAGGTAAATTACCACGTTCGGCAAAGATGTTATGGAACGATGTATCGCCCGATTTTGTCCGTGACGTCGCCCTCACGGCAGATGGCAAGTCTTTTACAGCACAACTTAACGGACAGCCGGGAAATGCCGTGATTGCTATTTATGATAAGGAAGATCCCGATGCAGCAGATGCGAAGATATTGTGGTCTTTTCATCTCTGGGTGACAGAGACGAACGACATACCGCTCGGCACAAATGGCAAAGGAAACACCTACACCGTTTTGGATCGCAATCTAGGTGCTGTATCGGCCATCGCGGGCGATTGGCGTTCGATCGGTATGTTGTATCAATGGGGGCGTAAAGATCCGTTTGTCAGTACCGGCACGGTTGGTCAAAATAGCAATGCGACCATGTACAATCGTCATGGTACGGTGAGCCTGCCCGTCGTTGCTGGAGGAGGAACAACGGGTACAATTGAATACGCCATCCAAAACCCGACAAGATTTATACGCTCTTCGCAGACCAGCAGCAGTACAGGTTCGTTGCCGTTCCGCTATGCGCACGATTGGTTGTATTATGCCGATGATGGTTTATGGGGAAATCCCGAAGGGTTTACTTTCCCAGCATTTTCTACATTACGTAAGTCTATCTATGATCCATCGCCGGAAGGCTATATGATTGCACCAGCGGATGTCTGGTTAAAGGCTATATCCGGGAACGACAAGGCTTCCAGTATATTTGCCGATGCCGAGTGGGACGCGACCAATCTGGGGTATCGTATGCCATACAACGACGTGGAGATCTGGTATACAGTAGGAGGATGGCGAAGCCGTAGCAATGGGAACTTGAGCAATGCAAATTCTACGGGGTATTACTGGAGCAGTACGGTGTCGGGCGCGGTCAACGCCAATGCCTGGTACATGAGCATAAATGGAGGAGGCGTTACACTGAACGGCGCGAACAGCCGTGCTAATTCGGCTTCGATTAGACCGGTAAAAATTGCTTATTGATAATAGATGAATAAGAATACAATCATGAGAAAAATAATATGCCGATTAGATAGTTTCCTGGTGTTTTTGGTTTGTTTGGGGTGTTTATCCTGCGCAAATCGAGAAACGAAATCATCAGGTTACGGTTATTTATATGAGGACTTACCGTTTGACATGCCCGTCCTTTCACAACCCATATTTCCGAACCATGAGGTGCTGATCACCGATTTCGGAGGCGTGGGAGACGGCACGACGTTGAACACAGAAGCATTTGCCGACGCCATGGAGTCACTGTCAGAAAAAGGAGGCGGGCGATTGCGCGTGCCGGCAGGTGTGTGGTTCACCGGTCCGATCGTTTTTAAAAGTAACATTAATCTGCATTTGGAGGATCGGGCGATTATCTTGTTTTCTCCCGACAAAGATTTATATCCTATTGTGGAAACTTCTTTTGAAGGTCTGGATACGCGTAGATGTCAATCGCCCATTTCGGGAAGAAATCTGGAAAACGTAGCGATTACCGGTAATGGTGCTATTGACGGCAACGGACATTATTGGCGTCCGTTGAAAAAAGAAAAAGTTTCGGAAAGCTTCTGGAAACGGGCGACTTCTGCTGGAGGGGCGTTCAAACGAGATAACTACTGGATGCCTTCTGCACAGTACCTGCATGGCGATACCATAAGCGATATGAACGTGCCGCGTCACCTAAAAACGGAAGAGGAGTGGATGTCCGTAAGAGATTTCCTACGTCCGGTGATGGTTAGTTTTATCGAATGTAGAAACGTTTTCTTACAAGGTGTGATTTTCCAAAATTCACCAGCATGGAATATTCATCCGCTGATGTGCGAAAATGTGATCTTGGACGGGGTGCAGGTGAGAAACCCATCCTATGCACAGAACGGTGATGGATTAGATCTCGAGTCCTGTAAAAATGCAATTATCGTCAACAGCACATTTGATGTGGGCGACGATGGGATATGTATTAAATCCGGTAAGGACGAAGACGGTCGGAAGCGCAACCGCGCGACAGAAAATGTCATTATCGACAATTGTACGGTGTTTAAAGGTCACGGTGGTTTCGTTATCGGTAGCGAGATGTCCGGCGGAGTTAAGAACATCTTGGTATCCAATTGTCAGTTTTTGGGTACGGACGTCGGGCTGCGGTTCAAAAGCCGCAGGGGACGCGGTGGTGTAGTCGAGAATATCTTCATTCGCGATATTAACATGTTTGACATCGCTACCGAACCGCTGCATTTCAACCTATACTATGGAGGTAAGTCGGTTGTTGAGACGTTAGAAGATGGAGATGAAGCTACAATAGTGGAAGAAATTCCGGCCGTGGATGAAACCACGCCAACATTTAAAAATATCTATATCAATAATGTGGTCTGCGCCAGCGCAAGAAGAGCGTTGTATTTTTACGGTCTGCCGGAGCACATGATTGAAAATATCAATGTAGAGAACTTCGTTGTCCATTCTAAAGTAGGGGGCGAACTTCTGGAATCGGAGAAAATCAACCTCAAAGATGTGGCAATTTATCCCGAAGAAGGACCAGTACTTACATTGCGCAATGTACGAAATGTCCATATCGAAGGATTAAAAACGGACGCTACATCGGCTATATTTGATGTGTCTGGCCGTCGCTCGTCCGATATCGCCATTCATGGTGATTATTCCGAAGAACAGATTCAGATCAGAAAAGATGCCACGTCAGATATTCTGAAATTACATACCGTCAATTAGTATGAAGCGAATGAGAAAGGATATAAAGTATACCATGACAAGTTTATGTCTTTCCCTGATGCTGGTATGGAGTACAGGGTTAGATGGCCTGGCACAGTCGAGGCATTGGCAAAAGAATCCGCGTAGTCTACATTATACTGAAGATCAGGGTGATTTCCTGCTTGTTAACGGGAAGTATCGATTTAATCGTGCGCTTTATGGAAATCATAAGCCTTCGCGTGTAGAAGCCGGAGATTTGCCGGAATTTGCCTTGTATATGCCCGGTATGGCGGGCAACCTGCAGTTTGTTTTGGAAAAGGGAGGGGTATATAAAAAAATGATTGAAGCGGAGCACATCGAAACACGATATCGACCGGGATCGATGGTGTATCGGGTGCAGGATCCGTTGATTGGAAGCGGTTATCTTGATATTGTGGTGCTGGCGCAGGCAGATGAAGAAGGGCTTATCGTTAAGCTGGAAGCTCATGGCGTACCTCGCGAAGTAAAGTTGCATGCTTTATATGGAGGAGCAAGCGGACGAAAATTCAGTCGTGGTGGAGACATCGGTGCAGACCCCGAATCGGGTTTTTATCTATTGCCCGAATATGCGAAAGACAATCGTTATAAGTTGGAGAAGAATAGCTTTGAGCTAATATATCCGGACGGGAAAAAGAACGAAGAATTTGTTTACGGTACATTTTCAAGTACGGCGCAACTTCAGCTTTCCGATGCAACGGTATTGGATGATCTGGCACAACTTGGTCGAAAAGGAGCAGCAGAAAGTCCGATTGTGTACGCGACTTATACGTTACAAAAAGCGCCGATATATATTCAGGTAGCGAAAGGGCCGTTGGAAAAAAAGGTATATCGCGATGATATGCTTCAGGACCGATATAACCGCGCCGAACAAGCACGGTTGCAATTGACCGGGCGGGTTAAGTTAAAGACACCCGATCGCTTTATCAACACGTTTGGAGCTGCCTTGGCAGTTGCCGCCGATGGCGTTTGGGAAAGTCCGACTTTTCTACATGGCGCAGTGGCCTGGCGTATGCGCTTAAATGCTTGGCGTGGGGCGTATACGGCCGATGCCTTGGGCTGGCATGACCGGGCAAAAGAACATTTTTCGAGTTACGCCAATTCGCAGGTACTGGAACCGGAGTCTGCAAAAGTAGTGATGGATACGGCCTTACATTTAGCCCGGCATATCGAAGAGATGGGCACAGCGATGTTTTCCAGCGGATATATATCCCGACATCCGAATAATAACACCGTGGCGCATCATTATGATATGAACCTCGTGTTTTTCGACCAGTTGTTTACGCATTTCGATTATACTGGGGATACGACTTATCTTCGGAAGATGTGGCCTACGATCGAACGACATTTGGCTTGGGAACGCCGGAATTTTAAAAGAAATGGGTTATATGATGCCTACTGTGCGATTTGGGCAAGCGATGGTCTGCAATATTCGGGAGGAGGAGTCGCCCATACCTCGGCGTATAATTACCGGGCAAATATAGCAGCGGCAAAACTGGCGAGGCTACTGGGGAAGGATCCATCGATCTATGAAGAGGAAGCGAAGCAAATAGATGCGACCATGCGTGAACGGTTATGGTTGGAAAATAAGGGATATTTTGCGGAGTATCAAGATGCTTTGGGAAACAAACTGGTGCACGATAAACCAGGTTTATGGACGATTTACCATGTTGCGGATGCTTACTTATTAGATGATTTTGATAGCTATCAAAATACCCGATATATTGATAATTACTTACCGCATATTCCCATTGAAGTAGAAGGAAAGGAACACGAAGGGCTATATACGTTGGCAACGACGACCTGGCAACCTTACACGTGGTCGGTAAATAATGTGGCGCTAGCTGAAAATCTGCAGGGAGCCTTGGCCTATTGGCAATCCGGACGTCCAGATGACGCTTTTCATTTGTGGAAGAGTAACGTAATAGAAAGTATGTATCACGGAATCAGCCCCGGGAATTTCCAACAGTTATCCCATTACGATGCGTTCCGGGGAGAACTGTATAGAGACTTTGCCGATCCGATTGGTGTGGCTTCCCGTACATTAACGGAAGGACTTTTTGGTTTCTTCCCCAAACTGATGGATGAAGAGATCCTGATAAAACCGGGATTTCCACAAGCCTGGGACTTTGCCGAGATCGAATTGCCGGAATGGCGTTATGCGTATAAACGGGAACAAGGAAACCTATCTTTCCATATCCGTACGCAATATGAACAGGCCGTCCAGCTGAAAATGGAAGTTCCGGTATCGTATGCACAGATAAAATCGGTTAAAGTAAACGGCAATGTCGTATCGTGGTCTATAAAACCTTCGTCGATCAATAGACCTATCTTAGTATTTGATGCGCCGGCAGCAAAGGAATTTGAAGTCGAGATTATCGGCGGAAAACAACTTGAATTCATGTCGGTAGAGCCTGTGGAACATCCCTATACCGAAGAACTCGAACTTCCTCTTCCAGCGGGTGTGGAGATGACGGACGTATATGATCCGCAAAAAATCCTTGGTGACCAGCATAATGAACGATTTTCCTTTATTCAGCATACACAAAAAGGTACGTTTTTCGTGAAACTCCGTCAAGAAGAAATGACCTGGTGGCAGGCCATCAACATGGATTTAATTCAACCCATTCACGCTGATTTTGAACAGCGGGATAAGCAGCACTATCTTATACTAAAAAACCGAACAGTAGAAAATAAGACAGTATCTATTGACGGAATGGGGATTAACAAGGAGATTAAGCTTTCTTCATCGGAATCGGTGGAAATAACCTTGCCAACTACCAGGTTGTCCATGGGTACGAATAAACTTCGAATTCGTACAGGCCAAGATCAATGGACCGCACGTTATATCGTTTGGGATGTAAAAAATCAAGGGACATATCAACAGCAAGATTTGTCGACTTTTTATAATGCGCGTGTCCACGATATTTTTGAGCAACGTTATCTATCTCCTCGAACTGATGTACCCACATTGCAGTTGCCTTGGCAAGGAATTGGTAATTGGTGCTATCCGCTTATTGAAGCAGTCATCGACGACAGTGGCTTGATGGCGGCTCGAAAAGAGCAATCCGTGACTTATTTAGGTATTCCATTTCTGATTAAAGGCAATGAGAGAAATGTATTATTTACCAGCCAATGGGATAATTACCCAACGACTGTTGAGGTACCTTTGCAAGGCAAGGCGGAAAAAGCCTATTTGTTAATGGCGGGATCAACAAACCCCATGCAATCTGAAATGGTAAACGCGCGTGTGAAAGTGACATACACAGATGGAGAGGAAGATATATTAAACTTGAAGAATCCTACCAACTGGTGGCCGATTGAGCAGGATTATCTGGATGATAACTATGCCTTTGAAATTCCAGACGAGGAGATCCCCTACCGTGTTCAGTTAAAAACAGGAGAACTGTATAAAGGTGGAGAATTGCCTAAATATACAGAAATAAAAGGTTATACGAACCGCGCTGTGGATGGAGGTGCCGCAACGATATTGGATTTGCCTCTGGATAGTTCCAAAACACTTAGATCGTTACAATTAGTGAGCGAAACCAATGACGTAGTTGTCGGGATTATCGCACTTACTTTATTCACAAAGTGAGCATATTTCGAAAAAATAAAACAAATAATTATATGAGAAGAAATTTGATAACGGGATTTGGTGCATTACTTCTAATCTTCGCCTCTTGCCAAACGCAGGAAAGTGATAAAATTGACCGGAAAGCGGTTGTACAGCGCCATAATATCGTAAACCAATCGGCGGATACACTTGCCTCATTGACCGTGGGAAATGGCGTATTTGCCTACACGGTTGATGTCACTGGTATGCAGTCCTTCCCGGAATACTATAAGAAAGGGGTATCGCTGGGTACACAATCCGAATGGGGATGGAATACCTTTCCAAATGATGGAGACTACAAATTTGAAGAAACCTTGAAATCGTATGATTTCAATAATGAAGGGCGGGATGCAAAGTATAGCGTCCAACATAAAGAAGGGGGAAGAAATACCGAAGCGACAGAATATTACCGGGTGAACCCGCATCGCCTGCAGCTCGGAAATGTAGGATTGGCGTTTACGTTAAAAAACGGCGCGCAAGCTACAGTGGACGATATTCAGCAGGCTGAACAGACGCTCGACTTATGGACCGGTCTTATCCATAGCAAATTTATGATAGAGGACGAACCGGTAGAAGTTTGGACCGCTGCAGGACAATCTACCGATAGAATTGCTGTAAAAGTTTCATCGCCATTGATTGCTGCCGAACGTCTACAGGTATTTGTGCGTTATCCGTATCCGTCAGGCCAGTTTTTGGATGAAGCAGCTTATTATGGAGAAGAGGATAAGCATCAGAGCCGTATTGTTTCTGAGGGGGAGCATGCTGCCGTTTTAGAACATACGCTTTCGGGAACAACTTATTTTACAGGGTTGAACTATTCCAAGGGGACAATCGCCGAGGCAGGTAAACATTATTTTGCCTATCAACCGGCATCGGACCTCGAAACATTTGAATTTTCCTTTGCTTTCGCGGAAGAAAATGGCTTTGGAGCTAGTGAATCCGATTACGAGAAGACAGCACAGGAAAGCGAAGATAGCTGGCAAGCTTTCTGGGAAAGTGGTGCGGCTGTAGATTTTGACGGTAGTACCGATCCGAGGGCAAATGAATTGGAACGCCGTTTGGTCCTGTCCCAGTATCTTACAAAAGTACAGTGCGGTGGTGACAACCCTCCCCAGGAAACGGGCTTGACATTTAATAGTTGGTATGGTAAACCGCATACGGAGATGCACTGGTGGCATGGCGTTCATTTCGCACTTTGGGGACGCCCCGAAATTATGGAAAAAACATTGAATTATTATTTCCACACATTCGAAAAAGCAAAAGCACTAGCGGAACGTCAAGGCTATAAAGGAGTGCGGTGGATTAAGATGTCTGACAACGACGGGAACGAAAGCCCTTCTTCGGTGGCAGCATTCCTTATTTGGCAGCAACCGCATATCATCTATATGACAGAACTGGCCTATCGTGATAAACAGGATAAAAAGGTGTTGGAAAAATATAAGGATCTCGTGTTTGCAACAGCCGAATTTATGGTGGATTATGCACATTACGATAAAGAGAAGGATCGTTATAATCTTGGTTTAGGGGTTATCCCGGCACAAGAAGTTTTTCCAGCAGCGAAAACAATCAATCCAACTTACGAAGTAGCCTATTGGGATTGGGCACTGCGTGTTGCGCAGGAATGGAAAGAACGTTTGGGCGAACCACGTGTAGAAGCTTGGGACGAAGTGATAAACAAACTCGCAGCATTGCCGGTGCAAGGCGACGTTTATCTGGCAACCGAAACAGCGACGGATTCCTATACATTTCCCAAATGGATGACAGACCATCCTGCCGTGCTTGGTGCGTTGGGAATGGTTCCTGAGTCTCCGAAATTGGATAAAAGCATTATGAAGAATACGTTGGATACGGTATGGGCTAAATGGTCGTGGGAAAAAACTTGGGGTTGGGATTTTCCGATGACAGCAATGAACGCAGCTCGCTTGAATTTACCCGAGAAAGCGTTGGATGCGCTCTTTATGGATATCCAAACAAATACCTATCTCAAGAACGGACACAACTATCAAGACGGGAGGTTGCGTATCTATCTGCCGGGCAACGGAGGGACGCTTACGGCTGTGGCGATGATGCTGGAAGGTTGGGACGCTTCGGAAGGTGAGTTACCGGGTTTTCCAAAGGACGGATCTTGGAAGATTAAAAAAGAAGGTTTTAAAAAGATGCCTTAAAACGAGTATATGAAAAAGATATTGTTATTTGTGTTATTGGGCTGTGGAAGTATTGCTTCCATAGCGCAAGACTTCACGACGAAGAAAGAAGTGGTACAGCAACTACGTTTGGCCAATGACTATTTTATGAAAAAATGGCCAGATCCAGGTAAAACGATCATCACCAATAAAGAGCGCCGTGGAAATATATGGACGCGAGGGGTGTATTATGAAGGCTTGATGGCGTTCTATAAGATCGATCCGGAAAAAAGATATTACGATTATGCAGTAGACTGGGCAGAGAAACATGATTGGAAACCGGTACGTGGTGAAGTGTACACCCGTCATGCTGATAACCAAAACTGTGGGATGACGTATATTGATCTCTATCGCATTGATCCACAACCTGTGCGCATCGAAGCGATCAAAAAGAACATCGATTCGGTAATCAATAGCGGTCGCCATAATGATTGGACCTGGATCGACGCCATACAGATGGCGATGCCGATTTTTGTGAAGCTGGGCGTGACCCTCGACGACCCCAAGTATTTCGATTACATGTACAAAATGTACCATCATATAAAATATGTAGAAGGCGGTAAGGGGTTATATAATCCGGAAGATCAATTATGGTGGCGCGATAAGGATTTTATACCCCCTTATACCGAACCCAATGGCGAGGACTGTTATTGGTCCAGAGGTAACGGATGGGTATTAGCTGCATTGGCGTTGGTTCTGCAGGAATTACCAGAGACAGATACACATTATACGGAATACTTAGATGATTTTAAAAAGCTGGCGGAGGCATTGGTCCCTTTGCAACGGGAAGACGGTTTTTGGAATGTGAGTTTGCACGATCCGAATCATTTTGGAGGAAAAGAGACATCGGGAACGGCTCTTTTTGTATACGGCATAGCCTGGGGTATGAACAATGGTATTTTGGACAAAGCAACATATTTACCTGTGGTAGAAAAAGGCTGGACGGCCATAAGCCGTGAATCTATCCAGCCAAATGGTTTTTTGGGATACGTCCAATCCACGGGGAAAGAACCTAAGGATGGGCAACCGGTAACCGTCGACAAAGTACCGGACTTTGAAGATTACGGATTAGGTTGTATATTGCTGGCAGGAACGGAGGTGTATAAGATGGTGAAGTAGCGTTTGCAATTTATAAAATATCATGACTAAATATATTTTGTTTTTCATTTGGATGGCCTGTTCCATCTCGTTTGTTTTTGCTGAGGTAGAGTTACCGGCTATCTTTAGCTCAAACATGGTGTTGCAGCAAGATAAACCAATCTTGATATGGGGACAAGCAACAGCTGGAGAGGCGGTGATGGTGCGTTTAAAAGGGAATGAAAAGCAAACTGTTGCAGATGATGCCGGCAAATGGAAAATAAAATTTCCCGCACAAAAAGCAAGTTTTGATGCTTTTGATATTCTCGTAGAAGGGGAGAATATGATCCGTCTGGAAAATGTGCTGGTAGGAGAGATTTGGTTATGTTCCGGTCAATCCAATATGGATTATAACATGAAACTTCGTGACAACTATCGGCAACCCGGTCGAGGAATCGATCTGGCTGCGGAAGAGTTGAAGAAACCCGCCAATCCCCATATCCGGCTATTTCTCGTCGAACGAAAGAAAGGTCAAACAGCAGATGTGGGAACAAAGGGTTGGGAGATCTGTGATGCTACGTCATTAGCTCCTTTTTCGGCTCCCGGCTATTTCTTTGGAAAAGAGTTACTGGAAAAAGTGAATGTACCGATCGGGCTAATCAGCTCTTCCTGGGGAGGCAGCCGTATTGAACCTTGGACACCGGAGTATGCATACCGTAAATCCCCCCTGTTCTCGGAAGAAGCTGGAAGCGATGGTGAAACAAAAATCGATAACTCGCCTGTAGGTGAGATGTACGAAGGGATGATCCGCCCATTGGCACCTTTTCCGATGCGGGGTTTTATCTGGTATCAGGGCGAGAGCAATGTGATGTTTCACGATGCCCGTTATTACGATAAACAAAAACTGTTGATTGAAGCTTGGCGGGAAGTATGGCAGGATGCTAAAATGCCTTTTTATTATGTACAGTTAGCGCCTTATTATTACAGCAAACGAAAAGACAAGATGCAGCATACGCCCGAGATCCTTCCCTGGTTTTGGGAAATCCAGACCCGTTGTATGGATATTCCCTACAGTGGTATGGCCGTAGTCACAGACTTGGTCGATGAGTTATCGGATATCCATCCTTCCTACAAATGGGAGGTGGGAAGACGTTTGGCACTTTGGGCATTGGCGAAAGACTATGGTCAGAAGAATCTGGTATATTCGGGACCCCAGTTGAAGCGAAAGAAGATTCATAAGAATAAGATTGTCTTGGAATTTTCTCATCTTGGTAGTGGATTAAAACAGGACGGAGAGACTTTGACATGGTTCGAAATAGCCGGAGATGATGGGGGATATCTACCAGCTACCGCCATTGTAGAAGGGAACAAAGTTATCGTATCTTCGGAAAAGCTAGACAAACCTCAGCATGTACGTTTCGCTTGGAACGAAGCCGCACGCCCAAATTTTTTCAATAACGAAGGATTACCGGCTTTATCTTTTAGGACAGATAAAAAAGAGTTTGCGCAAAGCCCCCATCAATTATATGTCAAGGAAATTCATCAAGGACCTATTGTAGATCATCTTCATGCTGACGTAATAGCAAGTAAGAATAAATCCGGATTTGAAACCGGTCAAATGGTTAAGATAGACGGCGTGTACCACATGTTCGTTAACGAGATGTTTGATCGTCCACATAGAGATATGCGAATTGCCTATTGGACGAGCGTAGATGCCGAAAATTGGAAACGCGAATCGACTATGGTGGAAAGTATTCCGGGACGATCTCCTTTTAATCCGAAATCTGAGGTCTGGGTGACCGGCGTTGAATTTAACGAAGAAGAGAATGCCTGGAATATTTTTTATGTTGCGTATCGTGCCGGAGATAAGGAAAAGGGAGAAATAGAAGGGAATGATTATGCTGGCCGGATTTGGCGAGCAAAATCGGTCATTCCCGGGAAAGACGGCATTGCCGGTCCGTATGCAGAGATGGGAGTCATCATGCAACCGGACGAAAACTCGCAAGCGTGGGAGGGTGAACAGGCTGTTGCAGCCTTTAATCCATATAAAGTAGGAGATAAATGGTACGCCTTTTACGATGGGCATACGCATACACCACGTGGTGATTGGCCGGTGGGAATGGCAACGGCTGAAAAGTTAAGCGGACCATGGGAAAGAATGCCCGAAGGGCATAATCCAGTTCCGATCTCGCCGGAGTTTAACGAGAATCTACAAGTGACGGAGCTGAAAAATGGTGGCTATTTGGCAATCTTTGATTCTATGGGAGATCATGAAATCGCGTATAGCCTTTCTCAGGACGGCATCCATTGGCAACCTGAGGTACGGTTGAAGATTCAGTCCGATGATAACCTATGGGCAGAACCCGGTGATCATGCTACCCGTACGCCACTCGGCGCGGTGGAGGAAGAAGACGGTACGTTTACCGTAGTTTACACCGCCATGTATAAGAAAAATGAAAAGACATTTTATGGATTAGGTAAGTGTACGTTAGCTTGGGAGAAATAGTTAAACAAAAAAATCTGGTAAGTTGAGCACAATAAGAAAATGGGCAGTTCTTCTGCTTGCATCCCTAACCTTGTCAGGCTGCATGACCAATAATAGAAAAATAGATACGGCTAAACAGGCAGACAAACCCTTATATCGGGATACTATTTATGATGGAGCTGCCGATCCGGTTGTCATATGGAATAAAGAAGAAAATCGGTGGTTTATGTTTTACACCAATCGGCGAGCCAACATAGAAGTGGCCAACGAAGTTGATTGGGTACACGGCACACCTATTGGAATTGCAGAATCCACAGATGGGGGAGCGACCTGGCGATACCGTGCCGACGCGAATATCGGCTATGGAGGAGAAGATTATACCTATTGGGCGCCCGATGTGATTGAAGACAACGGAAGTTATCATATGTATTTGACAGTTGTGCCCGGTACGTTTTCTGATTGGAATCATCCGCGGGATATTGTCCACTTCACGAGTGATAATTTGATTGATTGGCAACAGGAGTCTGTTTTGACACTGGCGTCAGATCGTGTGATAGATGCCGGTGTATTCAAAGGGAATGATGATTGGTGGTATATGTATTACAATAATGAGCGGGATGGAAAATCTATCTACTCTGCCCGGAGCAAAGACTTATACCAATGGGAGGATTTAGGTAAAGCCTTCGATGGTCAAGCGGGCGAAGGGCCGAAAGTATTTTATTGGCATGATCGCTACTTTATGATCATCGATCATTGGGATGGGCTAGGCGTGTATTCTTCCACCAATTTGAAAGAATGGCAACGCCAACCAGAGAATATTTTGCGGGAACCAGGTAAAGGACCGGATGACGGAACGAAGGGATTACATGCGGATGTCGTTGTGCAAGGTGACAAAGCGTATATCTTTTACTTTACACACCCAGGTAGAACAGTAGAAAACGACGGTGGAGCTGGTGCTGCAAACGAAGCGTACAATGTTCGACGCAGTTCTATCCAGGTTGCTGAACTGGAGTTTAATAACGGGGTAATCGATTGTGATCGCGATAAGCCCGTATACATACAGTTGAAAAAATAAAAAAATAATAACCATGAAAAAAATTTTCGGCTTAATATGGATTATGGTATGGTGCTTTTGTTCTTGCTCGCAAAATACCGGTAAGGAAAGCGAGGTAGAAGACAACAGGGACGTGTATCTGATGTCATATTTTAAAGGTAATGGCGATGGATTGCATCTAGCCTATAGCCGCGATGGACTACAGTGGGAAGCGTTATTTAATGATTCTGTTGTCTTGAAACCACAGATTGGAAAAGATAAATTAATGCGCGATCCGAGTATTGTCCAAGATGATGAAGGAACGTTTCACATGGTCTGGACTACCGGCTGGTGGGATCAGGGCATTGGTTATGCATCTTCTAAGGATCTTAAGAATTGGTCCGAACAACGCAATATTCCAGTAATGGAAACATTTAAAGGGACGAGAAATACCTGGGCACCGGAAGTGTTTTATAATGTTAAAGACAAAGTATTTTATATTTTCTGGGCATCAACTATTCCCGGTGCTTTCCCCGAGCTGCCGACTTCAGAAAGTGAAAAGGGGTTAAATCACCGTCAATATTACGTTACGACCAAAGATTTTAAGACGTTTAGCGAAACCAAACTATTTTTTGATCCGGGATTTAGCGTGATAGACGGTGCAATACTCCAAAAAGACGATACCTATTACCTCTTTGTAAAAAATGAGAACTCAGCGCCTGCCGAGAAAAATATCCGCGTAACATCCAATGACCGACCGTTTAATTTCCCCACAACTGTTTCGGATCCGATCACAGGTGACTATTGGGCAGAGGGACCGGCACCGTTGGTTGTGGGCGACTATGTTTACGTATACTTTGATATGTATACCAGCCGTAAATATGGAGCAGTGCGTTCCCTGGACATGAAAAATTGGGATGATGTTTCGGATTCCGTGTCATTCCCACAGGGCATAAGGCACGGAACCATGTTTGCCGTATCAGAAGATATTTTTGAAGGGCTCACACCGTAGTTTTTTATTCAGGACTTACAAGGATTTTGATTTCACTTTTTTGAGCTGTATCTGCCGCTTGGAATGACTTTCTTTTAAATGAAAGTCTTCCACATCCTTCAGAACGAACTTAGGTATTCCTGGCATCGTTTGGACTGTCATGTTAGTAAAGAACGCGCCTTTCACATCTTCCAGGATGAATGCCGGTCGCCAATCTGGATTTTCAAATTCAAGACGAATATTGTCCATATATACATTCTTGGCATGTCGGATAAAAAATCCATACGCCGGTATTCTCCGAATTCCTGTGGATCTGGATAGGAGTCTTCCAGTTCGGGAACAACGATCTTTCCTTGCTCCATCGGGGCACCACCTTTGATCTGTATCCAGATATTGGAAAATTGAATGTCTTCAACATCATGTCCGGGTATGCCCATCAGCATAGAGCCGTAAATGGAGTTGCTGGCTTTGATGACGACATTATCCACCAAAATGTGTTTAAAGGTTCCGATTGTTGTATCATCGGGACCACGCATACGGCTGCCCAAACGAAAGAAAAATGGGGCATTTAGTATATCGTTCATCACAATATTGGATACCGTGATATTTTCCAGTATTGCACCATCTACCGTTTCGAGGGCCAATCCGCGGCAGTGTTCAAATGTACAGTTGGTAATCGTGATATGTCGGAAGGCACCATTGGATTCGGTTCCGAATTTTATACGTCCTGTCACGACACCTTTATCTGGAGCTTGTTTTTGCGTTTTTTGAAAAGTACCATCCAGGAATGTACCCTCATCATACCCAAATACGGAGCAGTTTTGGATGGTAACATGCTCCGTGGGAGTAGGCCGCCCCAGAGCATAGGATGATTTAAGTACCAGTGCATCATCGTTAGGAGAGTTGAGCAAGCAATCGGAAACACGGACGTGGCGACAGCCATCGATATTAATGGCATCCCGATTAGTATCTACTTTTAAATTGTTAATGGTGAGATTGTCTACGCCGGTTGCGAGTATTCCGAAATGACCACCTTGAAGAATTGAGAAATCCCTTAGAACAACATTTTTGCATTGTTTCAGCGCGATGGATTTATTGCCTAAGCCGGGTCGTGGATCGCCCCACTTTTGTAAACCTTTACCATAAATCAATCCGGTGCCGATAATGGATACATTTTCGAGGTCTTCGCCCCAGATAAGGCTATTGTGAAAATGGCTATGTCCAAAGTCTTGGTATTTTAAATCACCCCAAGGGTTTGGCTCAGGAGCGTCATATTGTCCCGGATGTTCATCCATGTGGGCGGCTACGATCGTTGCTCCAGGACTCAAATACAGGGTGATATAACTTTTTAAACGTATAGAAAAACAAAGGTACGTGCCGGCCGGAAGAACCACCGTTCCTCCTCCGGCTGCGGCGGCGGCATCAATAGCACCATTTATCGCTACATGATCCAAATGTATACCGTCTGCGTTAGCGCCGTAGTCCATAACGTTGTAAACGGCACTGCTTGTTGGTGTACCCACAACCGAAAGGTGGAGAATACAAAGTCCCAATAAACTTAGTAAGAACGATAACGGTTTTGCCGGAATATGCAGGATATGTTTTATTTGTCTCATAGCAGAAGGTTTATAAAATAGAATAACAATACTATGCTTTTTCGGTTGGATGGGCAACCTGTGCTGTCCTTGTCTGCTTGTTTTTTATAATTCTCCACAGGATAGTGCAGGTTGCGATCCGA
This sequence comes from Sphingobacterium chuzhouense, assembly GCF_014692525.1. Taxonomy (GTDB): domain Bacteria; phylum Bacteroidota; class Bacteroidia; order Sphingobacteriales; family Sphingobacteriaceae; genus Sphingobacterium; species Sphingobacterium chuzhouense. Next base: position 637,565 of record NZ_JACNYL010000001.1, on the reverse strand, counting down.
ACGCTAAAATATTAACTTCGTGAATACCAGGTGTAAATCGATAAAATAGATTCAATTATAATAATAAGCCCGTCATGAACTATATAAAAATTCTTTGGAGCATCACACTGATTTTTCTGTTGGCCCTTCCCGCTTTCTCACAGGACACAAGGGAGCGTAACTATATGTATGAGATTTTAAAACCCAATCACGAACCGAAACCGGACGTGGAAGGCTTTGCGCAAACAAGAGTGGAAGAAAACCTAGATCGAGGATTAGCACTGGCACGTATCAAAGAAAGCGGTGCTATTCATATCAGTTGGCGCTTGTTGAAAACCGATGATGAAACGGCAGCATTTAATGTATATCGTTCGGTGAATAAAAAAGAAACGAAGCTGAATAAAAAGCCTATAACAGCAACAACGGATTTTGTAGATACATCGAACAAAGACGCGAATGCACATTATTGGGTGGAAACGATCAACGGTAAAGAAAAAAAACAAAGTGAAAAAATAGCGTTAGCGCGAAATATCGAAGAAGAGGCGAATTATCATCGTATAAAACTGAAAGATCCTAATGTGACAGCTGGTCGGGTAGCGGTGGCCGATCTAAATGGTGACGGCAAGTATGATTACATTATCCGTCATCCGAATAGCAATGTCGATCCTGGCGTTCGTACACCAGATGACGGCACGACATATAAGATAGAAGCCTATTTGCATGATGGAACCTATTTATGGACGAAAGATTTAGGTCTAGGTATCGAACCTGGTGTATGGTATTCGCCCTTTATGGCGTATGATTTTGATGGTGATGGAAAAGCGGAAGTGGCGTTAAAGACCGCGGGCGACAATTATTTAAAGAATGATGCTGGACGAATATACGAGGGAAGTGAATATTTATCGGTATTGGATGGTATGACCGGTGAGGAGATAGTCCGCGTAGACTGGCCGGAGCGAAACAATCGATACGGTGATGTAAACCGTCAAAACCGAAATCAAATCGGTATGGCTTATTTAGATGGAAAAACACCTTGTATTCTGGCGGCTCGAGGTACATATAGACTTATGGTAGTCGACGCATGGCAATTGAACAATGGTAAATTGGAGAAACTCTGGAGATGGGACGGCGACGAAGAAAATCCAGTTGTACGGAGCCAAGGCGCACATAATATGGTCTGTGGTGATGTGGATGGTGACGGGAAGGATGAGATTCTGCTCGGTTCGTGTATGCTAAATAGTAATGGAACGTTACGTTGGTCGACGGGGCTCGGGCATTCGGATAAAGCTTATATGACGGATATCGATCCAAATAGGGAGGGAATGGAAGTGTTCCTGGCTATCGAACCCTGGATAGATAATGGTTACGGTGTGAGTACCGTCGATGCAAGTACCGGAGAGCGAATCTGGGGTATTGGACATAAAACACTTCATGTAGGAGATGGTATGGTTGCTGACATAGACCCCAGCAGTCCCGGATTGGAATGCTTCGCCTCAGAGGATAAAAAGGGAGGTTCTACCGATAAATATATGCTAAGTGCCGACGGAAAAAAACTCGCTTCCAATGCCGATGTGCCCCCCTGTCGGAATTGGATTTGGTGGGACTCGGGGAATATCCGCCAATTGTTTTTTGGAGATGATAACCGTTGGGGAGCAGAATCGATGTCAGGCGGAAGAGGTCAGTCCATAGGCTACTGGAAAGGTGATAAAATTGCAAATGGTATCTACGGCGATATCATTATGATCGCCGATCTGTTTGGTGATTGGCGTGAAGAGGTGGTGACCGCCTTGCCCGGCGAACTTCGCATTTACCATACCGATATCCCGGCAAAAGACCGTAAAGTTTCGTTGATGCAGGATCCTATTTATAGGAGCTATATACTTCAGCGCTCACAGGGTTACCCACAAGCGCCGGTTCCGTCTTATTATTTGGGGGAATAATCAGACTATTACAGGTTGCCGCCCAAATAACAAATTATATAATTTAGGCTGTACCAAATATAGCTTAATAACATTTGATATGATAAAATTTTATAACATAACGTTAATATTGTTGCTAACTGGCCAGATACTTTTTGCCCAAAGCATGCACATGGAATTTTCATTTGGCAAACCGCATAACAGCCGTTCTATTGTGTTAAAAACAGTGGAACCTTACGATGCAAACGGACAGTATGGTTTCGAATATGGTACAGAACAACATGTTAATATCCGAGAAGATAGCTATTCCCTATTCAGCGAACAACCGTTCTATTTTTCTGTCAGCGTGCCCGAGGGCAATTACAAGGTAACAATCGGATATCAAGGATTAAATGATAGCGTATATAAAAGCACTGTTCGTTCAGAATCCAGACGCTTACATTTGGAGCAGGTGAAAATCAAGAAGAATAAGACTTTAGAAAAGAGTTTTATCGTTAACCGAAAAGATGCAATGATCCGCGAAGGGGAATACGTCAGTCTGAAAAAACCTCGGGAACTGGAAAAATTAGATTGGGACGACAAACTTACCTTGGAATTTCAACATACTAATAATATAACCTACATACGCCTAGAGCAAGTTAATGACATACCGACCATATTTCTGGCGGGAAATTCGACAGTCGTGAATCAAGAGCATGAGCCTTGGGCATCATGGGGGCAGATGATTCCGCGATTTTTCGATGCTAAAATTGCCGTTGCCAACCATGCGGAGTCAGGTTTAGCACTCAGTTCATTTTTATCGTCAAAGCGATTGGAGAAAATTCTATCCGTAGCAAAGCCGGGCGATTACCTCTTCATTGAATTCGGGCATAACGACCAAAAGGAAAAAGGAGAAAAAGCAGGCGCATATAATGGATACACGGAACGTCTGTACCATTTTGTAGAAGCATTCCGCGCTGTTGGAGGTATCCCCGTGATTCTGACCTCTACCGCGCGACGTTCTTTTGATACTGACGGACAGCTACAGTACACATTGGGAGAATATCCCGATGCGGCGCGTAAGGTTGCGGAGGAATTGCATGTTCCTTTGATTGATCTGAACAAGATGACCCGTACATTTTATGAGACGCTAGGTGTAGAAGGATCGAAACAGGCGTTAGTCCATTATGCGGCTAATACGTTTCCGGATCAACCCGAACCTATGCAAGACAATACGCATTTTAATACGTATGGGGCATATCAAATAGCCAAAATGGTGTTACAAGGGATCAAGAATAATAAATTGGCGATTAGAAAATACATTATCGATTTTAAAAGCTATAAGCCTACACAGCCCGATGCTCCCAAAGATTGGGTGTGGCCGTTAAGCGTTAAAAACAGCGATATAAAACCCGATGGAAACTAGGGAAGACAATTTTCTAAAAAGGAGGGATACAGGATACCGCAGGTTGCTGCCGATTTAACAAAAAGATAACTTCGTAGAGAATAAACTTGTAACAGTAATTTTACCGCTAGCTCATCCGGTCAAAAAGTCTGTGGTGACTGTGTAAAAACAAACTTGGGGTCTAATTATAAACACTTAGTAACATCATTTTCATGAAACACTTTATTCCTATGAAACTTATCCCTCGAATGCTCATTGTGGTATGTTATATTACTTGTAGCATTTTTTATGCGTCTTTTTTGTCAGCGCAGACGCAGACTGTCAGTGGCAGAGTAACGGATGCATCAACCAATGAAGCAATCCCCAACGCCACCGTATCGGTAAAGGGGAGTACCACGCAAGCAGGAACAGATGCCGAAGGTAACTTTCGCATCGAAGCGACTCAAGGGCAAACCCTTGTAGTGAGCGTCATCGGTTATTTCCCGAAGGAAATAGCCGTTAGTGGAAGCCATGTCAACGTTTCGCTAGAACAAGATCAACAGGATCTGGAAGAGGTTGTCGTGGTCGGTTATGGTACGCAACGTAGACGGGACGTTACGGGTGCAATCTCACGCGTTTCAGGTGAAGAATTGCAGGAACGGCCGGTTCAAAATATATCAGAAGCGTTGCAGGGAAAAGCAGCTGGTGTAAATGTTGCCAGCAATATACGACCAGGAGAAACACCCAGTATCCGGATTAGAGGAAATCGTTCCTTGACAGCTGCTAACGATCCATTGATTGTGGTCGATGGAATTCCGTTGGTGGGAGGAAGTTTAGGGGATATCAGTCCAAATGACATCGAATCGTTGGATGTCTTGAAGGATGCATCGGCAACTGCTATCTATGGATCCCGCGCGGCCAATGGAGTAATCTTAGTCACTACTAAAAAAGGACAAGCTGGTCGTGTAACCGCCAGTTACCGTGGTACGGCCACGGTAGACCGCTATAAATCGCTGACCGATTGGATGAACGGAGGGCAATATATAGACCGGTGGCGAGAGAGTTTAATGAACGGTGGACTTTACAAAACAGCGCAGTTTACAGATGGTTTCACGCCGGTTGTGATGGGTTACCCCGATCCTTTTGAAGATGCAAGTAGAATGGGCGGTCTGAACCAGGATGTAAACGCCCTGAACAATGTGTGGAAAGGTTATGAATGGGAAGAATTTGGTAAAGTCGTGAAAATGCGTCCGACTACAGCAGCCGAACAAGCCATGGGCTGGCCGGCAGAAGTGCCGATATATAATTCGGGTAATATTCCTACCTACGATTGGGTAGGCGCAGTCTCTAGACCAGGTGTAACACAGAATCATCAGGTTTCCGTATCTGCAGGTACAGAAAAATCGCGCTTGTATGCGTCTTTAGATTACTTTGATCAACAAGGGGTATTAAAAGATCAGGATTATGAACGTATTAATTTGAATTTGAACGGAGATATTACCCCAACAGATTGGTTAACATTTGGGGCGAACATCTTGGCGTCCACGTCCATCCAAAATTATGGTATTTCGACGAATACTTCGAATACGGGTTCAAAAGATATTTTATCACGGGCGTTGAATCAATTTCCTTATGCAGTTCCGCAGGATGAAAATGGTAATTGGATTCTCAATCCGGGAGGAAATCTACAATTGTTCAATCCCGTAATAGACATCGATCAAGTGAAAAATGAACGGAAAGCTTATGCAGTTTCTCCGACGTTGTTCTCGGAAATACGATTTTTACCGTGGTTAAAATACCGTTTTAATTTTGGGGCACAGTTCCGGAATAATCGATCGGGTGCCTGGACAGGCCCAGAAGCTACGTCGCATCTAAATAATCGACCCAATACGGCTGGTTATACGAACAGTCAGAACTTTTCTTGGGTAGCGGAGAATTTACTCTATGTTGATCAAAATTTTGGTAAAGACCACAGATTGAACGTGACATTGCTGCAATCGGCACAGCGTTCCCAGTCAGAAAATATCGCAACAAACGTCATCGGAACTATTTACGACATCAGTTATTGGTATGACCTCGCGGCGAATACCAACGGCAGGCCCAATGGCTATGGCTCGGGTTTTTCAGAACAAACATTGATGTCCTGGATGGGACGGGTTAATTATGGCTATAAAGGGAAATATTTGATTACTGCTACCGGACGGTACGACGGAGCGTCGGTATTGGCACCGGGGCATAAATGGCATTTTTATCCTTCTGTTGCATTGGCTTGGAACGTCATGGATGAAGATTTCATGTCAGATGTATCCTGGTTAAACGAATTGAAATTACGCGGCGGTTATGGTGTTACAGGAAATTCGGCTGTTAATCCATATACGTCAACCGGTCCACTGAGCAGAAACCCCTACGCATTTGGAGATGAGGCCGCAGTGGGTTATCTGCCTCAACTGGTTCGAAATCCATTTTTGGGTTGGGAACAGACGGCGCAGTATAATGTCGGTATAGATTTTAATTTGTGGAATAGCCGGATTAGCGGTAGTCTGGAAGCCTACCAAGGCAATACCTATGATCTTATTTTAACGCGTTCCCTGCCGCCGGTATCGGGTTATGTACAGAAATTAGAGAATATCGGAAAAACTAAGAATACCGGGTATGAGATTACCTTGAACACCGTGAATATACAAAAGGATAATTTCACGTGGACAACATCGTTCAACTGGAATACGAACCGGGAGGAAATTGTTGAATTGCAAAACGGAGCCCAAGATATGTTAGCGCAACGTTGGTTTATCGGTCATCCGTTGCAGGTCTTTTTCCAATATGATAATGCGGGCATCTGGCAAAATACACCGGAAGACATTGCGGAAATAGAGCAGTTTAATGCTAATGGACATCAGTTTTATCCGGGCACCGTGCGGCTAGTCGACCAAAACGACGACTATCGTATCACAGCTGATGATATGGTTATCCGTGGAACAAACAGACCTAAATGGACAGGTGGTGTTACGAATACATTCCGCTATAAAGATCTTACATTAAGCACATTTATCTACGCCCGTTGGGGCCAGACCTTCTTTGGTGGTTATCCGAATTCGTATGGTGGTATCTGGCCAAACGGACGCGTCGAAAATGACCTATGGTCTTGGGATAATCCAAACGGTACCTGGCCGATGGCAAGTAGTATGGCCGGTAGAGAGAACACAAGTGCCGCGATGCAATACCATGACGGATCCTTTATATCGGTACGTAATATCTCGTTGACTTACGATCTGCCGAAGGAATGGCTTGGGAATCAATTTGTGAAAGGGCTACAATTGAACGGACAGGTCATGAACCCTTTTATTTTTGGAAAGTCAGCTGTCAAAATGGGCTATAACCCCGATGATGATACCAATTGGAGTTCTGCTTCCGGAGATGGTAATCCGCTTGGCGGGAACAACAACAATACCATTCTGCCACAGTCGTATGTGTTTAGTATCAGGGCAAATTTTTAACGATGTTAAACAAAAAAAGAAAAGTCATGAAGAAATATATTATAGGTTTATTAATCGGGTCGATGTTCTTATCGTGTAAAGATTTTCTGGAAGAAAGACAAGTATCTAATCTAACGCAGGATTTTTATAACAACGAAGGTGGTTTGGAATCGTTGATCAAGGGTTTATATGTGTACGCTAGGAATAAACATGAATGGGATGGAAGTGGGGCTCGGCTCATCGAAACGGAAACCGATGGCTACCAAACAGCCTCGGCGCCGGTCGCACAATTTAACAGCAGTGAATATGGAACGGATGTGAGCCGCATTGCTGGGAATATCAATAACTTTCTTGGTGCCGAAAACAGTAGTTATGCACCTATGGGAGCGTATCCGCACATCAACAATTGTAATATTGCCTTGGATCAGATTGATCAAGTCGCTCCGGGTAAATTTGGCACGGATGAAGAATTTAGAAATACTCGGATAGCTGAGATCCGCTTTTTGCGGGCATGGGGTTATTATTTGATCTCGAACCAATTGGGAGCGGTACCTTTGCTTTTGGATGCTAAACGCGAAGACAATGGGGTCTATCATTACCCAAAAGCAAGTTTGGAAGATATCTATAAACAGATTATTGCCGATGTAAGATTTGCTTATGAGCATTTGCCAACAACGCAATCAGACCAAGGCAGGGTAACGAAATTAGCGGCAGGACACTTTTTAGCCAAAGTGTACCTCAACCGGGCGCAGGCCGCCGGATTCCAATCCAGTGCCGAAGAACATTTGAAAATGTTGTATAAGGGCAATGTCAGCACGGATCTGGACTCGGTGATTACGGTCGCGAGCGAGGTTATCAATCTAGCCGGAGGGCCTGTGGGACTAGCTCCGGATTATTGGACATTGTTTGATCCCGCCGTGGCAGAGACAAGTCCACATCCGGAAGTCCTCTGGGCTGCCCAATTTGATGTCAACCAGACCTTACATAGTCGTTTTGGTAATCGCTCCGTAAACTATCATACCGGAAACTATACAAATCAATCGGGAGTAGACCGCTCGATGGCATACGGAAGACCTTTTGGTACGTTTAAACCGACAGATTGGGGTTATGACAATTTCCACGACCGGATGTATGATTCGCGTTTTGCGAAGACCTTTCAACATGAGTACATCAGCAATATGCCCGACGCAACAAGCTCGTCATATTCTTGGAATACCGCTGCTGCAAATTGGTGGAATGCCAATAAGCCGGCAGATGCACCTACGGTAGCGGCGAATGAAAAGCGTATCAAGCAAAACCAACGCGCCATTATTTACGTGGAAAATACCAAAGAGACTGCTTTAGACTCAGCTATGGTGCATAGTCAGCCTTACCAGTTTATCGCTCGGTGGGTACGTTCTGCCGCCACTGGAAGGTATTATTATCGACTGTTCATCGACGGCTCGAATCTTGGGCTTGCAACAGGAGCTCCCGCGCCGTACTTGGCTTCTAGAAAGCATGTGGACCCGTTACGTGGAGGTAGTGCAGATGAGGCCAATTTTAATAGCGAGGCTGGTACGCGCGACGCTATTTTAATGCGCTTGGCGGAAACATACCTGATCCGTGCGGAAGCATACGGACGTAAGGGCGATTATGGCTTGGCCGTGGAGGATATCAACGTAGTTCGTCGGAGAGCCGCTTTTAAAGCAGGAGAGGAGCGCCCACAGGTACTCGTAAAATGGGATGCGCAGGCAGAAGATTTAATTCCCGAGGAACGGGAGGCTCCTTATCAAAGTGCAGCCAATACTTTCGATAAAATAGCCGTATCGGAAAACCATTTTACGGCGGGTACAGTGGAAGCCGAAAAGGAAAATTATATGCCTACGGTAACATCTAAAGCTGACATGTTTATTCATTTCATTTATAATGAAAAAGCAAGAGAGTTTATGTCGGAGGGATTAGCATGGGAGGATCTTCACAACGCGGGCATTCTTTACGAACGGACAGCCCATTTCAACCAAATGGCCTCTAATCGTACAGGTCTGTGGCCCGTGGCGAGCAACACGGCAAACGGAAATGGTCAGAACGGGAATGGAAAAGGACAAATGGAAAAATACCATACTTTCCGCCCTTGGCCAAATGCTTTCTTAGTGAGGCTTACGGATGAAAATGGTACACCGTTGGACGAAGCCGCTAGAAAGGCTTACCAAAATCCGGGATATTAGCTGTAGCTAAATGGAAAGAGGCTTTTCTCGTAATAACAAGAGTTTAGCCTCTTTTTATTTTATTACGGTTAAATCTCCGCATAACACGTATTCCGTGAGTTAATCTTTAAGCCGATAAATACGCAGGTTGTCAATCGCTTGGCGAGAGTAAGTAGACCGTAATCCGAAATAACCTTGTGTCAACGGATTCGGATCACGATGGCTGAATAGTTCTTGACCGTCCACGGAGAAGGTGGTAACACCGTCAATCACTTCCGTGCGGATACGGTAGGTACGGTTGGATTCCAATCTGCTATCGTGTTCGTAGAGTAGGGGTTTGGTTCCATCGCCTTCATATTTTCGGAAACGGGTAGTTGTATTGGTGTTACCGCCCATGCCCACATAATATAACGATAATGAATCATAGCTTTCAAATACCCCTGATCGGGAAAACAAATTGTCATTTTTTGGATCCGTGGCCATCCAAAACTGATTTAGGTCTGAAAGCCGATCGTTCGTACCGGTATCTATCATCACAGTGCGATCGTATTCAATGGCTACATTCCCATCTAACCGATAGTTTAGCCATACCGTCACTCCACCATAAGTATCCAGCCAAAGTTTACCGTCAGCCACGTAAACACGTGAGTCTGGTTTGGGTTCAATCTCGACTACCCACCGAGAACTATCCAATCCATTTTCGAAGGTCTCCTCGAAGAGTAGCTCAGTTTCAGCAGAGCTAGTCGAACGACTTTGGCATGCTGTGAGGATAACGGTTACCCAAATAGGAAAGAGAATCGTATAGACAAATTTCATAGAACAAAAATAACAAACAAATACCAAAACAGTAATGAGCCCACAAAAAAGCAACTATTTTCAGCAATCGAGAAGGCATTTTCTAAAGCAGTCGGCCATATTGGCATCCACCTTGCCCCTCAGTGGTTCAGTACCATTTCATGCATTCGAGGGAGATAGGCAATATCAACAGGATAAAAACTTACACTGGTTGGGAGAACATGCGCCCAAAAGAACACGAGGTGTGACATGGGGTGTTCCGTGGAGTAAGGGAGAACTGAAAGAAACGAATGCGCTCACACTGGTTGCCCCCGGTGGCGGCACGCTACCTAGTCAACATTGGGTCACGGCCCGGTGGCCTGACGGATCGGTAAAATGGTCGGCACACGCCGCTGTATTGGATCAAGAAGATGGCAAAGCTGCCTTGGTTTTGCGTAAGGGAGGATTTTCGTCCCATACGGGAGATGAATCAATTGCTGTTAGGGAGGATGACGATATAATTCAGGTAGATACGCGGTCTATGCAATGCGTATTCTCCAAAAAAGGGAATATGTTGATCAGATCCATTCATCAAGGTAAACAAACCACCGTTACCGATGGTCAATTAGTACTCCAGTGGCAAAACCTACCGGAACAGACTATGGGCGAGCCGTTGCTAAGCGAAGAACTTCGGAGCGAAATCTACGAGACGGTTGTGGAGCATCAAGGACCCATTCGCGTGGTCATCAAAACAACAGGTATACACCGCTCGGATACAGGGCGTGAGCTACTACCGTTTACGGTACGATTTTATTGTTATCTCCATACAGCTGCCATTCGTATGGTTCATACATTAGTGTATGATGCGGACGAATACAAAGATTTCATCCGTGGATTGGGGATGCAGTTCACGGTGCCGACGACAGACGCCCTGTACGACAGACATATTCGATTCTGTTCCGACAATGGAGGGGTGTTTGGCGAGGCGGTAAAGGGGTTGACAGGCTTGCGGCGCGACCCGGGTAAGGAAATTCGGGATGCGCAGGTGGACGGAAGGGCAACAGCACCAATTTCAACATTCAACCCACGCGTGGCAAACGGGCTATCCTATATACCTTCTTTTGGAGACTACTCGCTTACCCAACTCACGCCAGATGGTTTTGAAATCCGTAAGCGAACAACTGCCGGTCATGGCTGGCTCACTTCAGCCCACGGTCAGCGCGCTGCAGGTGCCGGATATATCGGTGGTGCTAGCGGCGGATTGGTATTCGGTATCCGAAATTTTTGGCAAAGCTTTCCCGCACAGATAGACATTCGGCACGCGCATACCGATGCGGCTAAACTCACGCTCTGGATGTGGGCACCGAATGCTCCTGCCATGGATCTCCGGTTTTACCACGACGGCATGGGACAAGATACCTATGAAAAGCAACTGGAAGGGCTAGATATCACTTACGAGGACTACGAACCCGGATTTGGCACTCCCTATGGAATAGCCCGAACCAGCGAGCTTGAAATTTGTATCGTAGACAGTACACCAACCCATGAAGAACTCGCGCTCATGGCCAAACATATCCAAGATCCGCCGTTGCTGGTGTGCGCTCCCATCCACTATCAGCAAAGTGGCGTATTTGGTGGGGCATATACAGTTGGTCCGCCTAAAACCAATGCCGAAAAAGCTATTGAAGCGCAGCTGGCATTTTATATCGATTATTACAAAAAGCAGATCGAGCAGCACCGATGGTATGGGTTTTGGAACTATGGTGATGTTATGCATAATTATGATCAGGATCGTCACGTATGGCGGTATGATGTAGGTGGATACGCATGGGACAATTCCGAATTATCCACGGACCTTTGGTTATGGTATTATTTTCTGCGCTCAGGCAGGCATGATGTGTTCCGCATGGCAGAGGCGATGACACGGCACACCGGCGAAGTTGATGTGCATCATATCGGACGTTTTTCCCCCTTAGGTTCACGACACAATGTTATGCACTGGGGATGCAGTGCCAAGCAACTGCGCATCAGCACCGTTATTAACCGACGTTTTCTTTACTATCTCACGGCTGATGAGCGTATCGGTGACCTTATGCGTGAACAGATCGAAGCAGCACATACGCTTAAGCACATTGTGCCCGGTCGTAAGGTAGGTCAAATAGCCGCCAAAGATGAGGACAAGGTGAGTATGTCGTTCGGTACCGACTGGGGCGCTTTAGCATCCGCTTGGTTTACGGAATGGGAGCGTACGGGTGACGAAAAGATGAAACAGCGTTTGCTGAACAGTATGCGTAGCATTGGCAACCAGCCTTATGGTTTTTTTACCAGTTCGGCTGATATGGATTTGAGCAACGGCGTGTTTGAACACGTGAAGCATCAGCATATCAGGGTGTCCCATCTCAATGCGGCGTTTGGCTTGGCGGAAATCTGCACGGAACTCATTGGTTCGCTGGATGTGCCGGTATTTACGAAAGCATGGCTACAGTACTGTGAGGGGTATAATGCGGATGCAGCCTGGCAAAAAAAGCACCTTAATCAAACCTTTAATACACCAAACCTAGGGCAGGGGCATAGCAAACTCACCGCCTATGCCGGTTGGTTTTTGAAAGACCATGTACTAAAGGAACGCGCCTGGAAGGAATTTTATGCCGGTGCTGCGGGAATGAAATTAGGCATACCACCGGTACGCCTTGTTAGGCCACCGGAAGTACTCAGCGAACGGGATGAGGCACCTTTGTCTACCAATGCTGTTGCCCAATGGAGCTTAGCTGCTATGCAGTGTCTTGCGTTTGCCGGTGATTCCATAGGAGAAGGAGCATAAATGGCAGGATGCCACAGGTTGCCACTTCAAAGGCTTCGTAATATATTTGATATATATGAACAATTAACAACCGAAGAACTAATAATAAGCAGTAATTGAGAAGAAGTATAATCGAATAAATAAACGATACTAAACAAAAAAACCGAATAAGTAAATAGAATTTAGTCGACGCTATGAAGTGATTTTTAGATGGGATGAAAGATCCCGTCCGAGGATGGTATATGCCAATGATTATCAGATTGGAAAACCTCGACCAATAAAAGAAAATAGTAATACTTAAATTTTGATAAACCTATAAAACTATGGTATGCGTTTTTACAAATTAATCTTTTTATTGGGGCTGTTTACGGCATTTTGCCTCAGCTGTCGGAAAGAAGCTTTCGATAACTATTACAGCCGACCTGACAATCTGGAGTCACCGATATACACACGCCTGGAAGAGGAAGGAAGATTTTCTCTTTTTCGTCGGTTAATTGAAAAGGCGGGATATATGGAAACCCTCAACCAAGCAGGGTATTGGACATTGTTCGCGCCAAATGATGATGCGGTCAACAAATTTCTAAAGGAGCATAGCTACGCAAATGTAGACCAAGTTCCCGACGCCATTGCCGAGCAGATCGTCCGTTATGCATTGGTCTACAATGCTTTCCAAACCAATCACATTTCTGACTATCAAAGCAGTTTAGGCTGGGAAGAAGGCATGGGATTCCGGAGGCGTACAGCCTATTACGATGGCTTTCGGAAAGAAAAGGTGAATATCAACGGAACGGAAAGAGAGTTAATTGTCGGAGCGTCAAACCGGAACAATGTCACGGTCAACTTTGGAACACCATATTATGTCGACGGAGATAACAACAATAAATATGTCACGTACTTTCACGAAAAATACAGACAATTCAACAGTCTCCCTACAGATGATTACCAATTCTTTTATCCTTCTTTAGGAGCATCGAACTTCTTTTTCATGGGGGGAACGGTTGCGAAAGCCGATATCATTGCCGAGAATGGTGTGATACACGAAGTGGATGTCGTCACGTTACCTCGTCCGAGTCTGGATCAATACCTAAGGGAGCATGATGAATATAGCTTTTTCCGGGATTCGATCTTAAACCAGTTTTTCGTGACATACGAGTACAGTGCAGCGGCGAGCAAGACCTATGAATACCGTACCGGACAGGTCGAAGACGTATATATCAAGGTATATGATCCGTTGTTGGCCTTTTCGCCTAACAATGAAAATTTTCTCAAAGAGGCAGATAACGACGGGCAGCAAGATGGTTACAGTATGTTCATCCCGACCAATAATGTGATAGAACCTTGGATACGGAATGTCTTTCTGGAACATTACAAAACCTTAAACAGGGTGCCGAAAAATGTCATGGCCGATCTGGTCAATACGATGTTGTGGCAAAGCGCTGTATGGCCTAGCCAGTTCGATGCAAAAACCAATCCACATGAAGAAACGGCCCGTTTTACAAAAACGGATATTGTTGATAAGCAAATCGTAAGTAACGGGTTCTTTTATGGAACAAGTAAGATACAGGAATCCGATTTGTTCAATACCGTATACAAGCACGTGATTTTAGATCCGGAATACTCCTTAATGCTGATGTTGTTAGAACAGGAACACAAACGGCTCGTCATCAATCCCGGAACAAACTTTACACTATTTCTATTTTCCAACAGCCTGCTCAATAGGTTAGGCTATTCCTACAACGAACGCTTGAGCGAGTGGTCATGGGTAGATCGTAATGGAAATACAATAGGACATAGTCAGACACAGACACGTCTGGCGCGTTTACTCTATAGCCATATTGTAGAAACGCCAAACGATGAGTTGGCGAACATCAACAATACACAAGGCTTTATCCAAACAGGCGACCAAGCACTGCCGGGTGAATTCATCAAATGGAATAACGGTAATATTTATGCCGCTGGCAACGAAAGGCTGCAAGAACCTGTACACATCATGGGAACAGCGAAATTTGGAAACAATGGACGTGTCTATTATGTGGACAATCTCTTGGAGTTTTCGAGCGAAACGGCAGGTGAAGCGATGGCGCGTATAGCGACGATCAACCCGAATGTCAGTCGATTCTGGAATTATGTGTCTAAATCAGCACTCTATGTGGCGAATGACCGGGTCATCACCGGAGTAGCCGGTGGGAGCTCCTACACATTATTGATGCCCAACAATGATGCTGTGCAACAAGCGATCAATGACGGTGTACTGCCTGCCGACCCGTCGACAGGCGATATTGTGGGCAAATTTCAGATCGAGAGTTTTATTAAATACCATATCCTGACCAATGTGAATGTTGCTGCGGATGGCAATAGTGACATTTTATCCGCAGTCACGTTAGCAAAGAACGAAAACGATGAGTCGCTGACAGTCAATGTTTCCAATGCGGTCGGAAACCTGCGTTTTGTGGATAGAAAAGGGAGAACAGTACCAACGGTATATACGCCCGATCTGTACCTAAGTGATCGTATCGTGTTGCATGAACTGAACGGTTATTTAAACTACAATAATTAAATCCAGATTATGAGACAATTAACATATAGCTTTACATTTTTGTTGTTTTGGATATGCTGTGTAGGCCATACCGCTCTCGCGCAACACATTGTGCGCGGAAAAGTGGTCGACGCAACTTCCAAACAGCCTCTGGCGGGTGTTACGGTGTCTGAACTGAGTGCCGATAACCGTACCGTAGCTGCGACAACCACGGATATAGAAGGTAACTACGCCTTAGCGGTTACCACCGCGTTGAACCGGTTGAATTTTTCATTTATCAGTTACAATGCGCAGGTCGTCCGGATTAACAGCAGAACACAGATCAATATGGAATTGAGTACCAGTGATAGTCAGATTGAAGAAGTGGTCATTACGGGTGTTGGCGGAGCACAGCCCAATACCGGTTTATTAAATATATCCGCTCGTGATTTGACTACCGCTACGGCTACCATCAACGCGAGTGTATTGCAGGAGATGCAGTCGTCATCTATTGATGAATCGTTGCAAGGACGCTTGCCGGGAGTCGATATCGCGGCTAACTCAGGTGATCCCGGATCGGGGATGTCTATTCGTATACGGGGTACGTCGTCACTAAGTGGCAGCGCGGAACCGCTGATCGTGGTCGACGGAATGCCTTACGAGACCGAGGTGCCTGGTGATTTTAACTTCGGGGCAGCCGATGAAGACGCTTACGCCCAGTTACTGAATGTCGCTCCGGCAGACATAGAGACCATTTCGGTGTTAAAGGATGCCGCTGCGACCGCTATGTGGGGATCCCGGGGATCCAATGGGGTGTTACTCATCACCACGAAACGTGGAACGATGTCAAAACCGCGAATTGGTTATTCTTTCCGAGGTACGATGTCAACCGTACCCGGTGCTATTCCATTATTGAGTGGTGACCAATACTCATCGCTCATCCCGGAAATGTACATGAATCGTACCGGTTTACCGTTGAATACGCTGACTAATAAAGAGTTTCAATACGATCCGGGTGACGTATACTATTATAATAATTACAGTCAGAATACCGATTGGATTGCGGCGATCAACCAGAAGGGTCTGTCCAATGACCATACTTTTTCGATACAAGGTGGTGGAGAGAAGGCTCGCTATTATTCTTCTGTCGCTTACTTAGGCCAACGTGGAGTCACGGTTGGTTCCGGCTTAAATCGTATTTCCGCACGGCTAAACCTTGATTATGATATCTCTGAACGTATTAAATTCCGTACAGATATTTCCTATACCCATACGGTAACCGACCGGAATTACGTCAATTCCAAAGATGATCAGGATAATATCCGCGGTGCTGCCTATATTAAAATGCCGAACATGAGTTTGTGGGAATATGATCCTTACGGGAATATCATGCCGGTTTACTTTTCGCCGGACCGGAATATCCAAGGTGCTTATCCGAGCACCTATAACCCCGCGGCGATGGCCGAATACGCCTATAACAAACACATGGGTGAACGGATCACCCCAACGTTTAATTTGCGTTATGAATTAATTCGAGGAATATTGTTTTCTGATTTTAGCGTGATGTTCGACATGAATAATACACGCGTAAATAATTTCCTTCCGCAGCTAGCTACAGGTAGACCTTATACAGAAACGGTGGTGAATCGGGCGGGGGAATCTGATCGCGACGATTTTCGGATACAGACGAAAAGCAATTTGATTTATACACCAAACCTGGGCGATAAGATGAAGCACGATCTCCAGATGTTGTTCTCTTGGCAAACGGACGATTTCCGTGGACTGAGTTATGAGTCGATGATTTCGAATACAGCTTCAATCTTGCTAACCGATCCGTCAAATCCGGGTCGGACACAAAATAACGAATTATCGTTGAGAGGGGGAGAAGGTCAATCTCGATCCATTGGAGCCGTCTTCAGTACGCAATACAAATTCTTAGACCGCTATATTGTCAATGTGGGTGTGCGTGGGGATGGAAACTCCAAATTCGGAGCCAACTACCGTTATGGCTATTTTCCGTCGATTTCTACACGGTGGCGTGTTTCGGGCGAACGCTTTATGGAGAACCTACCCTTTATCGATGAGCTGAGTTTCCGAGCGAGTTATGGGCATTCCGGAAAAGCACCCCGTTACGATTACCTCTTTTATAGCAATATCGTCAGTTACGATCAGACCTATCTGGATGAAGCGGGTACGGCTCCGGGAAATATGGCCTATAGAAACCTCAAGTTTGAACGGGTGAAAGGAGCCAATGTGGGGCTGAACCTGGAAATGTGGAAACACCGTTTCCGCTTGGATATGGAATTCTACCGCAACCGTACCACCGACATGCTGTTCGAAAATCTTGGCGTATCTAACACCTCCGGATTTGAAAGCATCTGGTTAAACTACGGTGTGATGGACAATCAGGGCTGGGAACTGAATTTGAACGCGACGCCTTATCGTACCAAAGATTTGATGGTCGATTTCGCTTTTAATATTGCGCGGAATCTCAACGTAGTTCGGGAAGTGCCGGAATTTTTTGTGAACGAGGCCGGAACAGGAACGGTGAACGGCGACTATAAACGGTTTTTGCAGATTAACAATCCGATCGGCTCTTTCTTTGGTTACCGCTACGAAGGGGTGTATTCTACCTTGGAAGAAACGATTGCGAAGGATGTTAACGGCCAATCGATATATGGGCCGGATGGCGAACCCGTGTATATGCGGTTTAACTACCCCTATACCGATTATGTGTTCCAACCGGGTGATGCGAAATACGCGGACATCAATAATGATGGAAGTATTGACGAGCGGGATATTGTATACCTCGGTAATTCCAATCCGAAATTTACCGGTGGATTCGGTCCATCGATTACGATCAAAAATAGTTTACGAATTAACCTGTTTTTTAACTTCCGTTTAGGGTATGAAGCGATCAACGATGCGTTAATGTATACGACCAACATGACCAACTACAGCAATCAATCGACAGCTGTATTGCGCCGTTGGCGGAAAGAAGGCGATGTCACGGACATGCCACGTGCGCTGATGGGCATGGGCTATAACTGGTTGGGCTCCGACCGTTATGTAGAGGACGCCTCATTTCTGCGTTTCCGTTCGGCTACCATCAGCTATACCTTTAACCGGGGGAGCCTGATTGATCGTATAGGAATGAGTAATCTGCGCCTATACGTAACAGGCGAGAATTTCTATACCTGGACACGCTATTTAGGGCAGGATCCGGAAGTCAATATGGAAAAAGGCATTTTTGGACTGGCACGCGATAACTCACGTACCCCACCAACCATGCGCTTTACATTCGGTTTATCGACAAGTTTTTAACCTAGAAGAAGACAGTAATGATACATATATTCAAAAAATCAATTCCCGCTTTGGCACTTGCACTGCTGAGTTTCAGTTCTTGTGATAAATGGCTGGATCTAAAGCCGCAGGATGGTGTGGTGGCCGAAGACTATTGGAAAACGAAGGAACAGGTACGAGCAGCAGTCAATGGATTGTATATTTCCTTAATAACACCTGTCTATGGTAATCGACACCTAAGTCAGGAGCTTTTTATGCACGGTGAGATCCGTACCGATATGGTCGATATCAGTACGTTTGCTCCACAGGCATATACGGAATACCGGTTTGCCGATATGTTGCCGACCAACTCGTTTAGTAACTGGGGAATGTTCTATAAGATTATTAACTATTGCAACAACATAATCGACCATGCGCCGGCGGTGAAAGATCTGGATCCCACATTGACACAGAGAGACCTGGACGCCTATGTCGGAGAAGCGTTGGCTATCCGTGCCTGGATGTATCTCAATTTGGCTCGTATCTGGGGAGATGTGCCCATTAAGTTAACCTATACCGCTTCGGATGAAGATCTGGTGTCTATAGCGAAATCATCACAAAACGACGTGCTGAAGGCCGTGGTAGCAGATTTGGTCCGCGCCGAACCGATGGTGCGTGAGACGTTCGGGAGCACGGCCGCAGATAAGGGTAAAATAACCCGTCATACGGTAAATGCGCTGTTGGCAGATGTATATCTGTGGCAGGACGAGTTTCAAAAGGCGGCGGATGCCTGTGATGAAATTATCGATGCCGGTGTATTTGAATTGGTATCGGGTGATCCTTCCACTTGGCTTGCGGAGTTGTTTGGACAAGGCAATTCGGTAGAAGGTATTTTTGAACTGCAATACGACAGGCAACAGCTTAACCCTTTCTTTGCTTTATTCCGACTAAATGCCATTTATACGGCAGGACAGAATGTATACGAGGGTTTGTTTCAGTTTGATGCGACGGATCCCGAAAACTTTGATGTGCGGGGCGACCGCGGTGCATTGTCTACCGCCACCAATATGATTTATAAATACCATGGTGTAAACCGGACGCAGAGCAAATTTTTGGAAGACTCCTACACGCATTGGATGGTTTACCGATATGCCGATGTGCTGCTGATGAAAGCGGAAGCACTAAATGGTCTAAACCGCGGTCAAGAGGCCTTAGATTTGATTTACACGATCCGGGAGCGTGGAAATGCGATGCAGGGTAATGATTTGAATCCTGGAGCCGATGACCAGCAGGGTATCACGACCTTTATTGTGGAGGAGCGTGCCCGGGAATTTGCGTACGAAGGAAAGCGTTGGTTTGATGTATTGCGTAATGCCCGCCGAAATAACTACGAACGATTGGATCTGGTTACCAGTATGATTGTGAATTATGCACCTGCTGACAGACAACAGGCCATGTTGGGTAAATATCGCGATGTAGATAGCCATTATCTTCCTATTTACTACATCGAAATTCAACGTAGTGGTGGTGTGTTGAAACAAAACCCATTTTATGGAAACTAACAATAGGAGAACGATGAAGATGAAAACATTATTAAAATCAAGCATTACCCGGTGTATGTGGATAGGGCTGTTTATGATGCTGTTTTCCTGTACGAAGGAAAATTTTACAGAAACAACGGACACCAGCCCGAATATCAACCGCTTTTTAGCGGAACATGAAGATTACAGCCTTTTTGCCGAGGCTATTCAACGGGCAGGTGCCGCATCTTATTTGGACGCCTGGGGAACGTATACGGTGTTTGCTCCGAACAACAGTGCTATGCAAGCTTTTTTGCAAAGCGAGGGCAAAAGTGGCTTGAACGATCTCGCTGAGGCGGACGTAAAAGATTTGGTGAACTTGCACATCGTGCAGGATACGGTATCGACCGGACAGTTTCGGGATGGCAAGATTCAGCGTAACTCGGTTTTCGGAATGTTTATCACCACGGCAGTGCAAAATATAGATGGACAATCCTATTTCGTTCTCAACAAGGAATCGAAGATTATTATGCCGAATATCCGCACCGGCAATGGCGTGGTACACGGCGTCGATAAGGTGTTTACGAAAGTTACTAATACGGTGATGGAGGAAATTGAAGCCGATCCGAACCTCAGTCTTTTTGCCGAAGCTTTGCACCTGACCGGTTTGGATGCCTTGCTTAATCAGCGGGTAGCGGAACAGTTTTTCTCGGTATTGGCGGTGAGCAATGCAGCTTTTGCCCAGCGAGGCTTCAACACGATACAGGATTTAGTGGAAAAGTACAATCATACCGGAAACCCAAAAAATCCGGAGGATAGTTTGTATATGCATATCGCGTACCATGTCTTGCCGGATTTGAAATATGTATCCGACCTCGCGTTCTCCAGTTCGCATACGACACAAGTACCACGGGAAGTATTGCTCGTTAAAGTGGATCGGGAGAAAATCATATTGAACGAAGAGGAATGGTTAGGGGAATTAGAAGAAGGGGCTGAAGTAGACCGAGAAGCTAGTGATAACACGACGGTCAACGGCGTACTGCACTATATCAAAGACGATATCTATATCAAACAACGGCAACCTTTTCGTGTGGACTGGGATCCTGCAGATCAGCCTGAGCTTCGTGTGGCAGGGGTGTATGGGAGAAGTGATTTGACAGGGATTACGAAAGGATTCTTAAAAGATGTAACCTGGGGAGGGGCAGATAACACTACAATCTCTTATTTACTTTCAACGGCTTCAAATATGCAAGGGGCGGTTAATGGAGATAGATTACAGGTTACGTTAAGAACTGCGGTCATTCCATGGATAGAGTTTAAAACCCCTGTGGTTGTGCGGGGCAGATACAAAGTTTGGGTAGGGTGGCGTCAAAATGGAGGGAATACTGTTGATACCTATCTCAATGGCGTAAAATTATCGCGCTCACTCAATCTTGGAGAATATCGGATACGTACATTACCTGATCGAGAGTTAGAAGCATTAGGCTATAAAAAGCATGTTGCCGGAAACCTTTCGGGTGTCAATAATTACAATTGTAAAATGGTGGGTATTGTGGATATTGATGTTACCGACAGACATACTTTACGTTTTGAAACAAATACCAATGTAAACGCTCAGTTTTGGTTAGATTTTATTCAATTTATCCCGATAGACCAAGAGCAAATCTATCCGCAGTTTGACACGCAAGGCAATGCTGTTTATCCATAAACCTTAATGATGAAGATAATGAAGAAACATCATATAGTAAGACCGGTAATAGGATTGATCTGTATCCTATTACTACAAGTTGGTTGCTCCGATCCCTGGGATGAACATGCCCGGGATAACGCGGGGCTAACGAACGAACCGCTGTTGGAACGTTTGGACCAAGAATCCGAGGCCAGCGAATTTATGAAGTTGCTACGCGCTTCGGGTGTAGACGAAATATTGGATGGCAATAATGCGTATACCGTCTTTGCGCCGGAAAATAGCCGGATGCAGGCTGCATTGGCCGGGTTGTCCGATGATCCGGAAACTCGGGTAAATTTTGTGAAAAATCATATTGCCGTATCTACCCACCGCTTGAATGCCTCGGCGGATACCGTCCGCCTAACGATGCTCAGTGGGAAGACCCTGGATTTCGTAAACAGCGAAATCGATGGGGCAGCGTTTAGCAAGTCAAACCAGGCAGGAACAGATGGGATGTACCACATCATTACAGACGTGTTAACGCCCAGACAAAGCTTATGGGAATATATGAACGCGCATAGCGATGAACGCCAGAATGCGTTTATTCTCAGTCTCAACGAATACAACCTCTATGATACGGCCGCAGTCGAAGATCCCGAAGACTACTACCTAAACAACGAATTCCTGCGGGAAGTGGGCGACGTACGGGATGAAAACCAACATTTCACCTATTTTATATTGAAGAATGAAGATTTTACAGCAGAGGTAGAGCAGTTTTTACCCTATGTAAATTACCGTAACCATGCCGATTCCTCCTATGCAATTGGTCAGTACGAAATTGTAAAAGATATGCTTTTTAAACAGGCGTATAGCAGAGATAATCTGCCGGCTATGCTGCTGAGTACATCAAATGTGTCATTCCCTGTGGATAAATCGGCTATCAGCCAGTCCGTGCGATTGAGCAACGGCTGGGTACATGTGTTGGACAGATCGACGTTGCCCGTTGTCAATAAGCTAATCGATACCTATGTACAAGGGGAAGAGCCCTGGGGGTTTTCTGAATCGGTATCGGACAGAACCTTTCACCGTGTCCGTAAGGATCCATTCGGTGAATTCTTTACCGATATTATGGTGCAAAATCATAAAGTTTCTAGTCTGCAGATAATATACCGGACCTCTCGGATGTACAGCACGACCTACGATGTGTATTGGCGTGCCTTGAATGATATTCAGACAAACGTATTCCAGCAGCAGGTCGGCATTTTTGAATTTGATACACGTCCGAGCGAAGAGGATCCCGATGTAGAAGTCAGAAAGTCAATTTATGAATTTCCGTATACGAATGTAGAACGTAATAATTACAACGAAGTCTATCTGGGGGAGTTCAACTTGGCAGACTACAACCGGATTGTCCCGGTATTGCGATCAGCGGCAACTACGGCTGACGGAAATAACACGCTGGTGCTGGATTATCTACGCTTTGTACCCAAACTAAAAACCAACTAAACCAATTAGATGATGCAATTGATATATAGAATATTCATCGGTAGTGCTACGTTGGCCAGCTGCATGGCTGTGGGAACGCTGAAAGCAGCGCCGTCGGTAGTACCAACCGTAAAACTGGAAATGACGATGGGTGCTAGCCAAGAGTTAACCTTATCGGGGACGGTTCGGGCAGCGGACAGTGGTGCGCCGGTGGTCGGTGCCAACGTGCAGGTGGTCGGATTCTCGGCTGCCATTACCGAAGATGATGGTACATTTTCCCTCAAATTACCTGCACCTACAGCGAAAATAATCGTCACTGCACCCGGTTATCAGGAGAAAATCGTGTTTACGAAGAACGGAGAATCCAACCTGGAGATCTGGTTGCACGAGGAAGGTTATAATCCGATTCGGCAAGAAGCGATCTTGTTTAACGAAAAACAAAGTGTGCTGTCACAGGTCGCAGCGGTGCAGACGGTGGATTTGGAAAAATACCGCTGGAAAACGACATCCAATGATAACACGACGCAGTTCCTGCAAGGAAAAATCGCAGGGTTGAATGTGGTGCGTAATTCGGGAACAACCAATACAGGCGCAAGCCTAAGCCTCCGCGGTATCAATTCTTTTTACGGCACATCCAGACCATTACTGGTCGTCGACGGTGTTCTTTACGATGACGAAGACTATAGTGCGGAGATGGTCGCCAATTATAGCCAATCGGGCTTAGCAAATATCGACGTGAAAGATATTGATAATATCTCCGTGCTAAAAGATGGATCGGCACTGTATGGTACCAAAGGAAGTAACGGAGTCATCTTTATAACGACCGCCCGTGCGAAGGAGTTGGCAACCCGGATTGATTTCCTGGCAACGACCGGTTTCAACAACAAGCCGAAAAACCTGCCGGTGATGGACAGCAGGGGATATCGAAACTACTTGTCGGAATTGTTGAGTACACAGGGGTTGGGAGCTGATTCTATTGCGCGGTTACCATATTATAAACTGGATGCCGAAAATACCGAGCGCTATAGCTATATGAATGAAACCGACTGGCAATCGGAGGTCATGGATCATAGTATCAACCAAAACTATTATCTGAAAGTAGCGGGGGGAGATAATATTGCGCAGTATGCGTTGTCGGCCGGTTATACGAATGACCGGGGTATTTTAAAATACGATAATCTGACGCGATACAATATGCGATTGAACGGGGATCTTACGTTATCTGAAAAGTTTACGATGCAGAGTAACCTTTCTTTTTTCTACAATCGGCAGGATATACGAAACGAAGGGATTGATTCGCACAGCAGCCCGTTATATCAGGCGTTGATTAAATCACCCTTTTTGGCACCTTATGGTTTTGATGAGCAGGGTAACATGTCACCGGTATTTGCTGATATAGATATTTTCAATCAGAGTAACCCAGCGGTGCTGGTGAGCGAGAACACGATAGGGCAAAATCAGAGTTACCGTTTTGTCGGAAACCTGCATTTCAATTATCAATTTAATGAACGTTATGCCTTGCGTACCGTAGCCGGATTAGTATACGATAAAGGCCGTGAGAATTTCTTCATACCCGAATTGGGTGTGTTTTCCGAAGACCAGCCTACGGCAGCGATACGGAACGAAGCCGGTGTCCAGAACCGGAAGCTCTTTAGTTTGTTCAATGATACCTACTTTAGTGCCCATCATAATTTCGGAGCAGATCATCGTCTAAGCAACCGAATCGGTTTCCGCATACAGCAACGCAACGCGGAATATGATTACGGATTGGCTTTTAATACAGCAAACGACAATTATGTGAATGTAACGGGCGGAAGCAACCTGCTGCGTCAGATCCGTGGTGGATTTGGGAATGCGAACTGGGTGAACACCTACATGTCGCACGACTATGCGTATAAGGAACGCTATATGTTACGCTGGGATACGGCCTTGGACGGTTCCTCGCGTTTTGGCAATGAAGCCCGTCGGGGTGCTTTGAAGCTGGGTAAGGACGCCTTTGCTATGAACACGGCACTTCATGCTGCCTGGCTAGTTTCTGCGGAGGATTTTTTCCGTACAGACGCTGTCAACCTCCTGAAATTGCGTGCTTCGTATGGCCTATCCGGAAATGACGATATCGGCGACTATGCTGCGCGTACGTATTATATTTCCCAGAATTTTCTAGGCATACAGGGTCTTATCCGGGGCAATATCGGAAATCCCGCCCTGCAATGGGAACGCGCTTTCAAAACAAATCTGGGATTGGATCTTTCATTGGCAAAAGAACGTGTAAATGTATCGGTAGATATCTATAACCATCGCTTTAAAGACGTGATTACCTATCAGGCGTTATCGGCGCAAACAGGTATGGATCTGGCGTTTACCAATGGTGCTACGATGCAGAATCAAGGACTGGATTTGAACATCACAGGCCGTTTGATCAATAAACCAGATATGAAATGGGATATGGGGCTGCAATTGGCGACGTATCGCAATAAGGTGCTAACACTACCGGACGGTCCGTTTGAAACAACGTATTACGGTGCGCGTATGATTACGGAGGAAGGCGGCGCAGCAAACCAATTCTATGGTCTACAGACCTACGGTGTATTCGCAACCGCACGTGATGCCGCGAACACCGGTTTGAGCAGACGTTTAACGGATGGTAGTTTGTTGCCTTTTGAAGCAGGAGATGTACATTTTGTGGATCAAAACGGTGATAATATCATTGATGAAAAGGATAGGGCAGTTATCGGCAACCCCAATCCGGATTGGTTCGGTTCATTACACACCACATTCCGCTACAAGCGTTTTTCAATGCATGCGCTGTTTACGTATTCACTGGGCAACGATGTCTATAATGCGACACGCCACCGTTTGGAAAGCGTATCGGGCTATCACAACCAGAGCATAGCCGCGAATTACCGTTGGAAAGAGGAAGGGCAGCAAACGAACATACCTCGTGCCAACTGGGGTGATCCGCTTGACAATGCAGAATTTTCCGATCGCTGGATAGAAGATGGTTCTTACCTGCGTCTGCGGACAATCAATGTGGGGTACCAAGTGCCGGTAAATCATGATATTCTGAAATCATTTGATGCTTTCTTGACGATCAATAACCTGTTTACGGTTTCGAGATACTTAGGGTATGATCCGGAATTTAGTGCCAACAGCTCGATCTATAGCCAAGGCATCGATATCGGAAGGGCGCCGCAGTTTAGGACGATACAGGTAGGGATAAAAGCTGGGTTTTAACATAAAAAAAGGAAAAAATGAAGAAGAGCTTTATATATAGTCTTTCAGTTGCCATGATTTGCTTCGCTGGTTCGTCCTGTAGCAAATTTCTGGACGTGGAACCGGACGAAGTGTTGGTCAAAGAACAGATGTATCGAAATATATACGATGCGGATGCTGCCGTTATTGGCGTTTATGGAAAGCTATTGTCGCTGGCCGAGCAGCACGTGCTATGGAACGAGCTGCGTGCGGACCTCCTCACGGTGACCAACAGGGCAAATCCGTATTTGCAGGAAATCAATACGAACGATGTCGATGCCATCAGCAGCGATAATCCGTACGTCAATCCGCGTAAGTTTTACGAAGTTATTCTCAATTGTAACGATGTGCTGGCCAATTTTGAGGTGATGCGCAAGGAAAATAAATTTACGCCGGAGGAATACAACCAACGCTATTCGGATATTATGGCAGTACGAAGCTGGGTATACCTGCAATTGGGAATACATTTCGGACGGGTGCCCTACGTGACTGATCCACTCGAAGATACGGATGCCGTATTGGACAACAATAAGTACCCATTGCTGGAATTTGAACAGCTGTTGACACAGCTTATCACCGATATGGAAGCTATTCCCTATAAGCTGCTTTATTCGAGTACGGAATCATTGATGTATGCGGTCGATGGCTATATAATGGAGCGTTTCTATATCAATAAGCAGTCGCTATTAGGCGATTTACATTTATGGAAGAACGATTACCAAAAAGCGGCGGAATATTATAAGCTGGTGATGACAAGTTATGATAATTTAGGAAACGATAACTTCCGTTACGACAGATATAAAGTCAAATGGGCTGAAGTAGCAACAAACAATGATATCGCGGTGGGTTATCTGCGATACCGCGAGCAGGATGTACGCACCCTGATTAACAGCAAGACGCAGGGTTGGCGGTCGATGTTCTCGCGTACACAAGATGTGTTGTGGGATACAGAATGGGTATGGTCCTTACCGTTCAGTAGTAATTTTAGTCCGCAAAACCCATTCATCAGTTTGTTCGCTGCAAATGGTGGTGACCATCTCTTGAAACCGAGTCAGGAATCGTTTGATTTATGGAATAGCCAGACACAGCGGAATGGTGTGCCTTATGATGCACGACGGGATCTGTCAGTGTCCATGATAGGGAAAGAGGGCGTCGTTACAAAATATACGGACGAGTTTTCGGATATCGGGACGATGGTACCCATCGATAAATTTCAACGTGACGGCAAATGGCATTTGTATCGGGCGGCAAAACTGCACCTACGCTTTGCCGAGGCGGCTAATAGAGACGGCCATCATAAATTGGCTGTAGGGCTGTTAAATAATGGAATCGGTCGGGTTTACGACGATCCAAATCAGACGGATAAAACGGATATACAGCAAACACATTTGCCGTTTCCCTATGATTTCGACGCCCGTAACGGGAGCAATCCGTTTTATAGGGGCACATGGCATCGTAACGACGGTCTTCGGGGACGGGCTTATGTGACCTTTCGGGATATCAACCCAACAGATAGCCTGACACAGATTGAGAATTACCTGATCGAAGAAGCTGCGTTGGAGATGGCATTCGAAGGTAGCCGTTGGGAGGATTTGTTACGCATAGCGATACGCCGTAACGATCCGTCGTTTCTCGCGGATAAGATTTATGAGAAATTGAGCAAAGAGGGCAATCCACAAGCCGATGCGGTGCGTAGTAAATTGATGAACCGTGAAAATTGGTATATGCCGTTTAAATGGAATGTAGAAGAATAATTTAAACCAATAACGATGAAAAAAAATATTCTTTTTATTTTAATAATGCTATGCACGATAGGTTTTTCGGTGTCCGCACATACATATTACATCGCCGTAGACGGAGATGATAATAATGCCGGAACAAAGGCAGAACCTTTTGCAACGCTGAACAAAGCGCAGTCGCTGGTGCAATCCGGTGATACCGTATATTTCCGCGGTGGAACGTATCGGATCAAACCGGAGCAGATTATGACACCCACCAGCGGAAGCGTATGGGCACACGTGTTTGATATGAGTAAAAGTGGTGCGAGTGAAAATCAACGAATACATTATTTTGGTTATGACGGGGAGCGCCCGATATTCGATATGTCAGATATCAAACCAGTCGATCGACGAGTAATTGCTTTTTATGTTAGTGGTTCTAACTTACATTTTAGAAACTTTGAAGTTGTCGGCACACAGGTAACTATCGTTGGCCATACGCAATCGGAGTGTTTCCGGAACGATGGAGGAAACAATAACATTTTTGAAAACCTGGCGATGCATGATGGTATGGCTATTGGATTTTATCTAGTAAGAGGGGCCAATAACCTGGTTTTAAACTGCGACGCCTACAACAACTTTGATTATATCTCCGATGGCGGACGTGGAGGAAATGTGGATGGTTTTGGCGGACATCCCATGAACACCACCAGTACAGGGAACGTGTTCCGAGGGTGCCGTGCCTGGTGGAACAGCGATGATGGATTTGATCTGATCAATGCCCATGCAGCGTATACGATTGAAAATTGTTGGGCATTTTACAACGGCTATAAACCCGGCACATTCGAAGTGGCAGGCGACGGCGCAGGTATTAAATCCGGTGGTTATGGCATGTCTGAATCGCCTAGTACACCATCTACGATCCCGATGCACATTATCCGCAACAATATCGCTTTTCAAAACAACAATCAAGGTTTGTATGCCAATCATCACTTAGGGGGGCTTCTCTTCGAAAACAATACCGGTTACAGAAATCCCGCCAACTATGATATGAGAACACGGAAAAGTAGGGAAGAAGCCGTAGATGTGGATGGCTACGGGCATATTATCCGGCATAACCTGTCTTTTAGTCCACGTACAGCTGGGTTGCATATTCGGATGGTCGATCAAACGCTTTCTCAGATCAGCAATAATTCTTTTCTACCCGTGAACATGGAAGTCACGGCGGATGATTTTATCAGTCTTGACGAGAGTCAACTCCTGTGGCCACGTAATCCAGACGGTAGTCTGCCCGATATAGATTTCTTGAAATTAAAAACCAGCAGTCCGTTTTACGCTGCGGGAATGGGCTATTTCTATGCAGGAAGTAATAATAATGTCGCTACTTACGAATGGATTGAAGAACCGACGATTGTAGTTGAACATAATGTCGCTCGTGTTGTAGGCAGCGGAGCTGGGAGATTTAATAGCTTTTTTGTAAATGGCACACGGGTTCCTTTTAGTACAGGCCGGGTAAACTTGACAGTGTACGAAGGAGAGATTGATCTTCGTGCGGTGACCGCAAGCGGTGACGTCATCAGGTTGAAAATTGTGAAGTAGAGACTAAAACAAAGTAGATATGAATAAAACAATAAATATACACCTTATCATCCTTTTGTTGCTTAGTGGAACTGTGCTGTTCTCCTGCAAGAAAGAAAAAGCAGTACCATTACAAGCTTTGGAGCTAGATAAAAACAGTATCGAAATTTTGGAGGGCTACGCATCAACGATAGAAGTTAAGAGTGGCAACGGAAACTATACTGTTTCGGAGACTTCGTTGGTAGAAATTGAAATTGATGGCAATACGATTACATTTACAGCAACGGAAAATTACGGAGAAGAACGGCTTTTTATCCTAGATGGAACAGGAAGAAAAGCGGCATTGGATATTAAGGTAATTCCGGCAGTACTAGATGCGGACGATCCACGCTTTTATTGGGACGGTCTGATTGAATTGGAGCAAGCCAACGAATGGAGTACGACGATTCTGGAAAACAAGATTGCCATGACCAACGTAGCAGAAAGGAAACAATTAGTCTTGTCATGGAATGGAGAGTTTGCTGTCGGATTGAAACCTAGGGCGACACTTCGAATAGTAGACGACGGAGATAAACGGGATATTGCTTTAACGAAATTGGAAATTCTCGCAATTGATAGAAGCAAAAATCTATGTACCATGGTGTTTTATAAAGAAAAGCAAAAAGGAGAGTTGGTGTTTGTACTGCCTTAGGCAAAATGCAAAAAAGTTAATTCCAACAATTTTTTACAAAAATTACCACGCAAAATATTATTTTGTATATTAGCTTTGAATTGCAACTAACTTACTAACTTTTTCAGTTGTTAAGCGACTTGTCCATGAAGGCTACAGATCAAGATAAGCTCCTTTTTAGTAAGCATTACCGTGCATTATGCTATTTTGCTTGGCAGATGGTGCAGGATGAGAATGTCGCTGAAGATTTGGCACAGGATGCGTTCGTTGCTTATTTAAACAACAAAACTCGATTGTCTGATGACGAAAACGCCATAAAATCTTTTCTATACGCTTCGATAAAGCATGCCGTATACAATCTGAGCCGTCATAATAAAGTCGTGCAAAAATTCTGGGAACGTACGGCGTTTACAGAGTCTGATGACATCGATTATGAACATCAGATTATTCGGGCAGAGTTTATGACAGCAATTTATGGCGCTTTGGAAAAACTTCCCGAAGGGTGCAGAAAGATTATGGTCATGAGTTATGTGGATGGCTATTCTAATGAGGAAATCGCGCAAGAGTTACAAGTCAGTATCAATACCATAAAAACACATAAGCGCCGAGGGCTTAGCGTGTTGCGCGAAAAACTGAATTTCAATTATTTCTGGCTGTTTCTCCTACTCTACGGTATAGGGTTTTAAATACCGTTTTCGCTCTTTATCCTACTGAGGCGAAATCCATAGATCAATTCAATTCACGCATATGCACATCCTTAGTACTATCCATTTTTCTCAAATATCCGCAGCGACGATTTTTTATTTTTCTTGTCACCCCAAATCCTAATTTAGGTTTCTTAACTTAAATTATGGATACAAACCCATTCAATATCGCTGATATAATTGCTAAGCGGTTCAGAAATGAATCGCTCGACAGCCATGAACAACGAGCATTGGAATCATGGATAGATGCTCACCCCAAGAACAAGCAATTGTTTGATGAGCTCCTAGCGCAAGGCGGGTCCATGAAATTAAACTGGCTGGATAATTTAGACGAAGAATCTGCTTGGCAACGTATTGAAAAGAAGCGTGAAAAAAAGCGTAGTCATCAATTCATGTGGCGCGTCGCTGCGACTATTGCATTAGTTTCTTCTTTGTGCCTCTCTTTATGGATTTATAAAACAGATTTTACAACAGGTGAGGAGCAAATTGCTACATCACAATTGGACTTAAATACAGATGATGTAGGTCCGGCTCTTTT
This sequence comes from Sphingobacterium chuzhouense, assembly GCF_014692525.1. Taxonomy (GTDB): domain Bacteria; phylum Bacteroidota; class Bacteroidia; order Sphingobacteriales; family Sphingobacteriaceae; genus Sphingobacterium; species Sphingobacterium chuzhouense. Next base: position 606,143 of record NZ_JACNYL010000001.1, on the reverse strand, counting down.
AGGCGCTAAGATTATCCTTGCCAATGGTAAAGAGGTGAAAGTGGATGATACGTTGAATATCGCTTCCGGATCGTCAATGATAGAGAATGAATTAAACTTTTCCAGTGAGCCTGCTATACGTGAACTCATTTTCCATACGTTGGTCGTTCCTGCAGCCAATTTTTTCAAGATCACGTTGGCAGATGGAACAGCGGTGTGGGTTAATGCTGTGAGCGAACTTCGGTTTCCGGAACAATTCGGAGAAGGGGAGCGGCGTGTATACCTAAAAGGAGAAGCCTACTTTGAGGTAGCGAAGGATGAGGAAAGACCTTTCTTTGTGGAAACGGAAGAAGTAGATATTCGTGTATTGGGAACGCATTTTAATGTATCCGCTTATGGGAAAAATGTAAAGACTTCTTTGGCAGAGGGTGCCGTGGAAGTGATGAATGATACGCAATCTGTCATCATTGCTCCGGGACAAAGCGCCGAGTGGAACAACGGAAATCTAAAAGTACGCACAACTAACCTACAAAGAGATCTTGCCTGGAAAAATAACATATTCTATTTCCGGCAAGATCATATTGTCAACATTGCAAACCAACTGAAACGCTGGTATAATATCGATGTGTCTTTATCACAGGATGTGCCGCTAGACAATACGTATTCGGGTGAAATCGGCAGGAATGTCAATCTATCGGAAGTATTAACCATGCTGGCATTTGTAAGCGATCTAAAATTTACACTAAACACGAATAAACTATTAATCACAAAAAAGAACAAACTATGAGATAGAACTTGACAACAACAACGAACAATGATATTTAACGAAAACAGGGATGTTGCAGCACCCCTGTTGAAATCAAGTTAAATAAAGCAATGAACCTTACACATTAACTCAATTACTCAAATGTATGAATTACTTCTTATTTGACAAAAGGCGAAAAGAAGCATGGATGCCGCCTATTGTCTTAATTCTCCGGACGATGAAGATTACAACTTTTCTCCTGCTGGTTTTCATGACCTGTGCCTATGCAGAAGGAACTGCACAGAAAGTATCACTTTCTTTAAAGAATGCGAGGTTGGAAGATGCTTTTCAGCAGATTAGCAGACAGACAAGCCTAAAATTTTTGTACAATGATGATGTGATTTCTAAATCATCGCGTGTTAATCTTAATGTACGTGAAACGGATGTAAAAGATGCACTGCATATGATGTTACCGACTCAAAACTACTCATTTAAGATTATTGCGGGTACGGTGACGGTAAATTATAGGGAGATGGCGCCCAATGCGGCCCCTATTGCAGTTGATGCACAAAACACAATTACAGGTCGCGTGACTACTATGAATGGCGAACCTTTAGCAGGCGTGTCTGTAGGTGTTAAAGGAACCTCACAAGGCACCACAACCAATGAGAATGGTAATTTCTCGATTAATGCTCCCAGCGGCAGTACTTTAACGTTTCGCTACGTAGGTTATTTGACGAAAGATATACCTGTAAGCAATCAACGGACGTTGAATGTGCAGCTGATGGCGGAAGACCAAGCGATCGAAGAAGTGGTCGTCACGGGGATGGGGCAACGGGTAGACCGTCGTTTGTTTACCGGTGCAACTTCACAGATTTCGGGTGAAGCCGCACAGATTGGTGGACAGATTGACCCCAGCCGTGGACTGGAAGGCCGTGTGGCAGGGGTTTCGGTGCAAAACGTAACCGGGACATTCGGTACGGCTCCGAAAATTCGCGTGCGTGGTGCAACCTCTATTTATGGCGCATCAAAACCGCTATGGGTTATTGATGGTGTAATTGTAGAAGATGTCGCTGATGTAAACGCAGATGCCCTGTCTTCGGGAGACGCGCTGACCTTGATTAGCTCCGCGGTAGCCGGCTTGAATGCACACGATATTGAATCGTTCCAGATTTTGAAAGACGGTTCAGCCACCTCCATATATGGTGCAAGAGCGATGGCAGGGGTCATCGTTATCACAACGAAAAAAGGAACAGCGGGTCGTAGTTCATTGAACTATACCGGAGAATATACTTCCCGGGCAACACCGCGTTATTCCGAATTTAATATCATGAATTCCCAGGAGCAGATGTCGGTTTACCAGGATATGTATGAGAAAGGCTATATCCGATTTGCAGATTTAGCGGTAGCGGATAATAGCGGTGTCTATGGCGATTTGTATAGACGTATTCAAAGTGGTGAAATCCCGAATGATTTATTCGGTAATCGACATCATGTGAATCAGTTTTTACGCGAAGCGGAGTATAGAAATACCGACTGGTTTGGCGAATTGTTTCAACCCAGCCTACAGCATAACCATGCGGTGAGCATGTCGTCCGGTACGGAAAAATCCCAATATTATTCATCCATCAGTGCATTGGTGGATCCGGGATGGACCAAGCGGAGTAAAGTAAATCGTTATACCGGTAACTTGAACGCTAATTACAATATTTCAGATAAGCTGCGCTTGAATATCATTACCAACGGATCATATCGTCAACAACAGGCGCCGGGAACTCTAGGGCAAACGATGGATGTGGTATTTGGAGAGGTGAAGCGTGATTTCGACATCAACCCCTATGCTTATGCCATGAACACTTCGCGTACATTAGATCCAGATCTGTTTTATACCCGTAATTATGCACCATTTAACATTCTACATGAATTGGAAAACAATTATATGGATGTGAACGTTGCAGATTTGCGTTTTCAAGGGGATTTGAAATGGAAAGTCATCCCGGAATTGGAAGTAGGTGCCTTTGGTTCGGTACGATACCAATCTACCGCACAACATCACTATGTGAAAGACCTGTCCAACCAAGCGATGGCCTATAGAGCCGGTGTCGATCCTCAGAATACGACGATACGGGACAGAAACCCGTTCTTGTATACGGACCCGGATAATCCTTATGCATTACCGGTTTCAGTATTACCGGAGGGAGGAATTTATAATCGCACCGACTACACAATGTTTGAGCAATTGTTCCGTTTCACGGCACAATACAATAAGACCTTCAATTATGACCATACCATAAGTGCGTTTGCCGGTTCTGAACTGACGGCATCGGATAGAAACAATACTTGGTTTAGGGGCTGGGGCTTACAATACGAATTAGGAGAAAGCCCGTTTACGGATTATAAGGTGTTTAAGAGAGGACAGGAGGAAAATACACCGTATTTCCACATGAACAGAAACAAAGACAATGATCCCACCAGTACACGATATAAGCAGGCCGCGTTTTTTACTAACTTGACCTATGCGTATGCTGGCAAGTACATCTTGAACGGGACATTCCGTTACGAGGGAGCGAATAAGCTGGGTGAAGCGACATCCGCCAGATGGATGCCAAGTTTTAATGTGGCTGGTGCCTGGAACGCACACGAAGAAAACTTTTTTGAAAGCCTTTCTCCGGCAATGTCTCACTTGACCTTGAAAGCTTCTTATAGTTTGACGGGGGATAGAGGCCCTGCGAACGTAACCAACTCGTTGGCGGTATATCGCGCATATAACCCCTGGCGACCAACAGCAGAGGATGCGGAGTCCGGATTGGAAATTATGGATTTGGCGAACAGCCAGCTAACTTATGAGAAAAAGCATGAGCTGAATATCGGGACATCCATGGGATTCTTGGACAATCGAATCAATTTGGAGTTTGATTGGTTTAAGCGGAACAACTTCGACCTCATCGGAGTGGTAAACACACAAGGCATCGGCGGTATCATCTCTAAAATGGGGAACGTGGCGGATATGAAATCACATGGAGCGGAATTGAGTTTAACCGGTCATATATTCCGGGATCGCGAGTTTAAATGGACATCTAATTTAATCTATTCATTTGTGAAAACAAAAGTCACCCGTTTGGATACCCGCAGCCGTGTTATCGATTTGATTACCGGAACCGGATTTGCCAGAGAAGGTGGTCCTGTAAGGGGATTATATTCCGTTCCTTTTTCGCATTTGAATAACGAAGGTCTTCCGGTGTTCTTAGGCGCGGATAATGAAGAAACCATTACAGGCATATATTTCCAGGAACGTGATAGAATTGATTATCTTAAATTCGAAGGACCAACCGATCCGATTCATACCGGAGGTTGGGGTAACCAATTCAATTACAAAAATTTTGGGTTGAATGTATTCTTTACCTACTCGTATGGAAATGTGGTGCGTTTAGACCCCGTGTTTAAACATGAATACAACGACCTTACCGCTTCAACGAAAGAATTTGCAGACCGCTGGATGGTACCGGGAGATGAAGCTTATACGAATGTGCCTATTATAGCCTCTAAAGGGCAAAACCGCGCTTATAGTAGTGATTTAGAGTATGCGTACAATACGTATAATTATTCATCCGTAAGGACTGCAGCGGGAGATTTTATCCGTTTAAAGGACGTGTCATTGACGTACGAGTTGCCGAAAGACTGGCTGAGTGCCTGGAAGGTGAACTCGTTGGGACTACGTTTCAATGCAACCAACCTGTTCTTGCTTTATGCAGATAAAAAACTGAACGGACAAGATCCTGAGTTTGTAAACGCAGGTGGTGTAGCAGCTCCGATTGCCAGACAGTATACCTTGACATTGCGTTTAGGGTTGTAATGGAAACTTTAAGATAGGATTGAAATGAAAAGAAAGAACAAATTATATATAGTAATAGCCTTGATAGGTGGTCTAGGCTTCTCCTCCTGTAATAAATTTCTGGATGAGATGCCGGATAACCGGGCGAAACTGGATACCGAGGCAAAAATTGATAAGATATTGGTCTCCGCGTATCCGGAAACAGCTTATTTGGTTTCAGCAGAATTTTCGTCAGATAACGTCGACGATTATGGTGCGAGCAATCCATACAATGAGCGGGATTTAGAGCAGTTGTTTCGTTGGAACGAAGTGACGGAAGATACGGACGACAGTCCGAAACAGCTTTGGGAATCTTGTTATAAAGCGATAGGTAGTGCCAATGCTGCTTTGGAGGCCATTGAGGAGCTGGGGAATCCGGCAAGTTTAAATCCACAACGTGGTGAAGCTTTGGCCGCGCGTGCGTATGGACATTTTATCTTGGTAAATGTATTTGCGCAGCATTATCATAAGACACATGCAGCAAGTGACATGGGTATTCCCTATATGACGGAGCCAGAGGAAGAACTAGACCCTAAATACGAACGGCCCACTGTACAAGAGGTTTACGATCTGATGCTGCGCGATCTGGAAGAAGCACTGCCGTTGATCGATGATGCATCGTATGGGGCTACGCCTAAATACCACATGAATACCCGGGCAACGAACGCCTTGGCTGCGCGGATAGCGCTGTATATGCAAGATTGGGAAAAAGCTATTAGCTATGCCAATGCCGCTATTGGAACAAACCCTTCCTCTATCATGCGTGATAACGATCTTATTGCTTCTATAGCGGTGGGAGGTGTTACGGATGCCGCAATCTATTATAACCGGAGCTCTATTAAAGCAAATTTAATGCTCGCTACAGCCGGTACAAATCACGGTGCTTATTTTGGTAATTATTATACAGGATCCAAATATGCGCATGGTGCACTGATCAGTAACACAGAAACAGCGCTGTCAGCCGCTCCTTATGGCAGAGTGAACTCCGTCGGATATAAACCAATGTTGTTTGTTTATGCCGGAACAAATTTGGATAAGCATCTGTTCCCCCGTGTTTCTTATCAGTTTGAATATACTGATCCCGTTGCCGGAATCGGCTATCGTCGTGCAGCGTATGCCCCCTTTACAACGGAAGAAACGATGTTGGTACGAGCGGAAGCGCTTATTCACCTAAAACGGTATGAAGAAGCGCTAGTGGATATGAAGCGTTGGGTTGATAATACATTGGTGAATCCTCCGGCTACTTTTACTGTAGCGAGCATCAATACCTGGGCAAATAGGCTATCCTATTTTACCCCCCAGGAACCCACACCCAAGAAAAGGCTTGATCCGGATATGATTAAGTTTGAGCAAGGAACGCAGGAAAATATGCTCCACGCTTTGTTATTTATTCGCCGTATTGAAACGCTGCATATGGGATTACGCTGGTTTGATGTAAAACGTTACGGCATCGAGATTGAACGTCGGATTATTTCTTCGGGTACGATGATAGGCACTGTCGAATCGGCAACGAAATTGACGGCTCGCGACAATAGAAAAGCCTTGCAATTGCCTCCCGACGTTATTTCCGCAGGTTTAACCCCTAATCCAAGATAATTATGAAAATGATAAAAAAATTAAATGTACTGTTGTTTTCTTCTTTGCTATTGTTTTCCTGTTCGGAAGATAGTTTAGATCCGGATAGTATCTTTGTGGATCAGGAAATCGACCGAAACGAGCTGGATAACTATATTGAAGAAACATACACCGAAGATTACAATATTGCTATTGTATATAAGTTTGTAGAACCAGAGTCTGATTACAACTATAATCTTAGTCCTGCGCGATATGAAAGTGCTGTGCGGATGACGAAGCTGTTATACTATCTCGGAATAGAACCCTATGATAAGATAACCGGTAGCAAGGAGTTTATACGTGCGTATTTCCCAAAGCTTCTGAACTATATCGGCTCGCCTGCTTATCGAAATAATGGAACATTTGTACTTGGAACGGCAGAAGGGGGTATTAAAATTACACTCTATGCTTTGAATGATCTGACCGCAGCAACCAGTACGAATATTCCTTTTTTGAACTACTATTATTTCCATACCATGCACCATGAGTTTGCGCATATTTTGCATCAAACGAAGGATTATCCCTCGTCATTTAGGGAAATTACAGGTTCGGGTTATGTTGCAGATGCCTGGAGTGACGTATACGATGATGATTCAGCAGTAGCTGATGGATTTATTTCGGCCTACGCCTCCAAAGAAGCAAATGAGGATTTTGTGGAAACATATTCTTTCTATATCACGCTATCACCCCAGGAATGGGAAGCACGTATCAGTAGTGGGGGAGAGGCAGGCCAGGAAATAATCGAAGCTAAATTGGATATTGTTCGCACGTATTTCCTCAATACATGGGATATTGATCTGGATGAATTAAGGGACGAAATACTGGCAAGACAAGCAGCCCTGCCGGATTTTGATCAGACATCTTTAAACTAGAAAATTATGAAATTAAAATATATTATACTCGCATTTTTGCTTCCGGTTTTGCTCGTGACCTCTTGTAAACGGGAGGAAGACCGAATCTTTGAGGAAAATGCTTCGGTACGGATGACGGAAGCTGTCACTAACGCTTACAATATTTTGCAAGGAAGTGAAACGGGCTGGATGATGAAATACTATCCAAGCAGCGACCTGGAATTTGGAGGATATACCATCTTTGTCAAATTTATATCGAATGCACAGGCGATGCTTACCTCGGATATCGATGACGATATATTAACCAGCACGTATGGTGTTGTTCATGATTCCGGACCTGTGCTGACATTCAACGGATATAATGATATTATCCATTTATTTTCAGAACCGGGGATGGATAATGGAGGACATGGGGCGGATGATACCGGGATGAAGGGAGATTTCGAATTTATCGTATTGAAAGCAACAGCAGATTCGGTGGTGCTAAAAGGAAAGAAAAGTGGGAATGAAATTGTGATGTTACCTTTAAAAAATGATTTGGAAGTTGAGGCTAACGCTTTCAGAGAAGGTGCCGAGTTTTTCAATTTCCTTCCTGCCTTTGAACTAGAGAATACAAAAGGTGAAAGAACGTTCTTAAATCAAAGTTATAATACCTTACAGGATCTCTCCCAGATGGGAACAGATCTCTTCTCCTATCGGATAGTGCCCAACGGACTGGAATTTTATAAGGAGCATGAAGTCGATGGTGTTAAGTTCTCCAGCATGACGTTTCATGAACCAACGGCGGAATATCCTAAAGGCTACTTAGCCGATGAAAGTGGAAAAATAAAGCTTGTGGTGATTTCTTATCCGCTAAATATGTGGTTTGAGGTTAACTCTTGGGGACTTGCATATAGCAAAGTGGGAGAAACGGGTCGATATTATTGGGATCTTGTAAAGAGCAGATTAGATAACGATGGATTAATACTAAATGCTTTTAATATAGGGTATTATTATGGCTATGAAGCCATGTCATTTATCCTTCAAAATGGTGCTGTGCAGGGAGGTGTAACCTACAATATCACACCAGTTTCCGGATCCAAAAATCGCGTTACTTTAGCTTTTGGCGGAAGTTTGTTGAACTTGCAGGGTTTTACGGCTGTGTATTGGAATAATTACGTATTGAGTTTTCATACTCCGTTCAATGGAAGAACATTTGAAATTACACCGATTGACTCGGAAGAAGAGCCCAATGAGGTTTTGCTAACCGATGTAGCAGATCCTGACAATACTTACCAAGTTGTTATGGGTACAGTTTTAAATCCTTTTGATAATTAAATTGTTTAGATTGTTTGTTTATAGTGTAGGAGAGTTGTTATGGCTCTCCTATGTTTGATCAACTGCAATTGATTGTCATAAGTGTACTTTCAGTGATGAGGCCATCTACAAGTGTTGACTTCCTCGCCTGTCTCGGATCAAAAATAAGCAATGCTTTTCCTTTGAAAAGACGTTCTTGAATTTTTTTCTGGATTGCACGGCATATCATAATATTAAAATGTTATTCCCGTAATATTATAATATTTATGCGTAATTTCCAATATCCCTAGATTCTTCTTTGTACGACGGCAAATGCATGATTTTGCACATGTACATAGCCCCATTGACCATGTATATAGCATCTATGTACATTGACATAACGAACAAGAAACTGCACAAGTCGATATTGACACGGTGCAAAATCCACTTGTTGCCTGACAGGGCGAACCAGTCCCCCAACAGGTCGATCACATGAGACTATATAAACGTATTGTACCTTGCAGGTATCCAGATGTCACTTGCATTAACGAATATGTTCCTGTAGTTAGCGGTAAAGTCACATTACATGTTGATGCTGACGTTGTACAAAGCAAATATGTTCCGTGCAGGCATTCGCATGTACATGCACATAATCACAAAGAAATGTCTTTTGGCTGTTTTTCCGTACGCCGACGTGATGACGTCGTACGACTTGAACAGTGCGTCGGGCAACGAAATGATTTCGTGGTACGGCGACTTAGCTAATTCGTACAGGGAAATGATATTGATGGTCTTCCGTTTAATCTCTTCATACAGGGAAACTATTCTTTCGTACGCCGAGGTGATACTTCCGTATGCCGACATCGTCTCCCCGTACGCCGATGCGACAAAGAAGGACGAAAGTGGCGCAAAGTAGGGCGACGAAGTGATTTCCCGATAGGGGGAAGTCATTATTCCGTATACCGAGATCATCTCCCCGTACGAGGAAGCGATAAAGATGGAGGGAAGTAACACAAAGTAGGGCGACGAAGCGATGTCGGCGTACGACGTTGCCGCACTTCCGTGCGCTGATGGGATACTTCCGCACGACGATATGGCGTTGGATACTAAACTTGTTTTTGAAGATAAATATTTTGGTTGCATAGCTCGAGAAAGATTCGTATTATAGCGTATCAATCAGAAGAGCTATGTCATATAGGTTTTATTTGCCGCATCAAGAGGGGGGAGGCCGAACTGGTACGAAGATTTTGGCCGTAGATATAGGAGGGACCAAAACGAGTTTTGGTGTTTTTGAAGTAAAAGATAACGCACTTTCCCTGTTACGGGAGGAAACATTTGCATCTCGTTCGATGGGTACATTTGAGGAGATTTTACAAAAATTTCTTGCATTTGATAATGGCGCGCGACCGGATGTGCTATCAATCGGCGTGGCGGGACCTGTATTGGAAAATAAAGTAACATTGACAAACCTGTCTTGGGAATTGGATGCCGCGTTGTTAAAGACCGAATTTGATATAGAAAGAGTACATATTATTAACGATTTAGAAGCTACCGCGTATGGCTTAGTCGGGTTAGGCGCGGAAGATACAGTTTCCTTGTTTGAAAGTTCAGAAACAATCCTTGGTAATATGGCGGTGTTGGCGCCAGGAACGGGATTGGGTGAAGCTGGCATATTTTGGGACGGGGAATACCATCGCCCGTTTGCAACCGAAGGTGGTCATAGCGAGTTCGCACCCCGTACAGATCTCGATGTGGAATTACTGAAGTATTTACAACACGAAGACGAAATTATCAGTTGGGAACATGTGGTATCCGGACCGGGAATATTTAGAATATATAAATTCCTTCGGGACGTTAAAGGACATAGTGAACCAGCCTGGTTAAAAGAAAATTTCAAAAACAATGATAATCCAGCCGCAGTGATCAGCCATGCTGCTATGCGGGAGCTAGACGCTACCTGTAGTTTGGCTATGGACTTGTTTGTAAGCTATATGGCACGTGAGTCGGCTAGTTTGGTGCTGAAGCATAAAGCGGTAGGGGGCTTATGGCTGGGGGGAGGAATCCCGCCTAGGATATTTCCATTGCTGAAAAAAGATCTTTTCCGGGAGCAGTTCATCCAAAATGCACACATGAAGCATTTGTTGGAGAAAGTATCCATCCGTGTTATTTTAAACAGTCAGGCCGCATTGATCGGTGCTGGTTATTACGGCGCTTTTGGCGCTGAATAGTTCTACTTGAGCCTGTCCGGTCCGCTAACGTGCGGACAGGAATAATTTTAACCTACTTTATTTGCTAATATGCTTAACTCCTGTGCAGCGCGACCAGCGATTTGTTTGTAGGCATTAGCAACAGGTTCATCCGCATCTAAAAGAATGGGGAAGCCATTGTCACCCGCATCGGCAACAGCTTTTACCAACGGTATTTCACCTAAAAATGGTACATTATTATCTTCAGCAAGCCGTTTTCCGCCATCTTTGCCAAAGATATAATACCTGTTATCCGGTAATTCAGCTGGCGTGAAATACGACATATTCTCTACAATCCCAATAATAGGGATATTAATACCTTCCATGCGGAACATCGCCATACCCTTCATGGTATCGGCTAAGGCAACTTGTTGTGGTGTAGTTACGATAACAGCACCTGAAATAGGATAAGACTGGGCTACGGTAATATGGATATCACCTGTTCCCGGCGGCATATCAACAACCAGATAATCTAATTCACCCCAATGTGCATCGCCAAAGAGCTGCTTGATAGCCGATGTTGCCATCGGTCCACGCCAGGGAATAGGTTGATTGGGGTCGGTGAAAAAGCCAATAGATAATAGCTTTAATCCAAATTTCTCTACGGGTGCTATTTTCTGTTTACCATTAATTTGAACGGATTCGGGACGTGTACCTTCTAACCCGAACATAAGTGGTAGAGAAGGGCCGTAAATATCAGCATCCAATAAACCGGTTTTTGCACCGCTCTCCGCTAAAGCCAACGCCAAGTTACTCGCTACGGTCGATTTGCCCACGCCACCCTTACCTGACGAAACCAAAATAATGTTTTTAATACTTTCCAGCTGTGCCGCGTCTACACCCACCACCCTAGAAGTCATGTTGATTTCTACGTCCACCTCTTTACTTACAAATAGACCGATAGCGTTTCGGCAAGCGTGTTCTATATGCCCCTTCAACGGGCAAGCAGGGGTCGTCAATACCACATCAAACTTAATCTTATTTGGTAAGATTTCTATATGTTGGATCATATTCAAAGTGACCAGATCTTTTTTGAGATCCGGCTCCTCTACATGACTTAAAGCGTGCAATACTTGTTCTTTTGTAATCATGACAATGGTTTGTTACGTTACAAATTTACACATTGAAAAAGAGAATCCTGTCATCTGTTTGTTGTTAAGCGAAATTGTCTTCTTAGGGGTATTTTGCTATCTTCGTCCATCGGCTTCCGTCTTTCGAGAAAAACGTATTCGGGAGAGATCAAATATAAACGGATCAGTGGGATTGTGTATATGCCTAAATAAGATGAGCAAGTATATTTTTATTCTTTTATTAACTTTCTTCTTGCTCCAGAAGGAAGGTTTTGCGCAACGAACAATAGCGATGCCGCAAATCGTGAACTATTCTAGTAAGGCATATCAGGGTGGTGTCCAAAACTGGGGTATAACCCAAGATACGCAGGGTATCATGTATTTCGCTAACAATGAAGGGTTACTTTCTTTTGACGGACGGTATTGGCATGTATATCCATTGCCCAATTCCACTATTGTACGCTCGGTTTGTTATGACGGAAATGGAAGGATTTATGTAGGGGGACAAGATGAAATAGGCTATTTTGAAGCCGATGAAAAGGGCACGTTAGTTTATCATTCCTTAGTGAAAGAAATCCCTGTGAGGGAAAGGCAATTTGCCGATGTATGGCATATTGCCTTATCGGGAGACCATGTCTTTTTTCAAGCTAATAATCATATTTTTCATTACTATCAGGATAAAATCAATGTAGATCGAGCGCCTAGCAGTTGGCAATATATGACCTCGGTTGAAGACGCATTATATGCGCAGGATATGGAAAGAGGGGTTATGCATTACGAAAATGGTGTTTGGAAATCGACGACTGGAAAAAATCCATTAAAAAAAGGTGCAATCATGACGGGTATGGTGCCGTACGGAGCAGATACCTTGTTGATTGCGACGATGAAAGACGGTCTTTTTTATTTAACAAAGGGCAACTTTTTCCCCAAAGTAACGTCGATGGATTCCCGGTTCTCGACAAACCGAATCTCCAGTATTCGATTTTTAGGAAATGATTTGTTTGCCGTAAGTATGTATCCCGGAGGCATGTTAATTATTGATAAAAGCGGAGAGATCCTTCAGCGATATAGTTACGGAGAGGGGCTACAGACGAATAATATCCGCGATATATTTAAAGATAGAAATGGCAACGTATGGTTAGCTTTGGATGACGGAATAGACTATATCGCAGTCAATAGTGCTATAAAATATATATATCCAGACCAGAATACGAAGCTGGGAACGTATAGTCTACGTATTTTCAACCATAAACTATATCTCGGGACGTCCAACGGTTTGTATGTAACGCCCTATAGGGGCAATGCGTTGGAAAATATCGGCATGTCGGAGGCAAGATTTGAAAAGGTGGCGCATAGTGACGGACAGGTATGGTCTATCCAGGAAGTGAACGGTCGGTTGCTAATCGGACATGAAGAGGGAAGTTTTGAAGTTAGGGATGATGGTGTAAGACCGATTCATACCGCCACCGGAATCTGGACATATCAAGCAGCTTCTCGAGTTTCTCCCTCGCGGAATATGGTTGTTGGTTCCTATCTGGGATTACGACATCTCTTATTCGACGGTCAATATTTTGTGGATAATGGGCATATAGGTGGTTCAGACGAGTCTTTACGATTTGTGTATTACGATGATAAAAATCACGTCGTATGGGTATCACATCCTTATCGCGGCGTTTTTAAGTTATCTTTGTCGCCGGATTTTAAGAAAATCATCCAACACAAGCGGTATGACGTCGCGGAAGGATTGCCCGCTATATTGCACAACTATGTTTTTCATATTCGAAACGATATACTTGTTTCGACGCCTAAGGGCGTGTACATATACGATGCCGGACATGATACTTTTACACCGGCAGATCAATATCAGGCGCTTGTTAACATACCTATTCAATACATGACGGAGGATAAGATGGGAAATGTATGGTTTGCTACCAATAAAAGATTAGGCTTATTAGATTTTTCCCGTCCTTTAGGAGAATATCCCTATACCGTTTCTTATTTTCCGGAATTGAACGGAGAGATATTAGGCGGATTTGAGTCGGTTTATGTACACGATGCAGAAAATGTGTTTATAAGTGGGCAAAAGGGGGGCATTTTACTGAATTACAAAGCTTATCAGGATCGCGCATCTAAACCCAATATGCTGCTCCGTGCAGTAAAAGCGTTTGATAGTGATAAGAAAGAGAAATTGTTGTTTGGAGGCTATCTACAACAAGATGTACCCAGTACAAAATTGCGCTATGCTTTTAATTCCCTTCAATTTAACTTTAGCTCGACCATGTATGATCAACAGGAGCAAGTAGAGTTCAGTTATATGTTGGAAGGATTGGAAACAAAATGGTCAGCGTGGAGTAATAGGAGTGAAAAGGAATATACCAATTTGCCGGCCGGCACGTATGTTTTTAGAGTCAAATCTCGAAATGGGATGGGGAATGAATCAGAAGAACAGGCATTCTCTTTTCGTGTAGCACCACCATGGTATGCGCATCCAGTTAGCTACCTGTTCTATGGGGGGCTACTGCTTGTATTTATCTTCTGGTTGCTTAGTATACAACGTAAAAAGCTAAAAGAAAGACATAGGGATGAACTTCACGTAAGACAGTTAGAAATCGAGAAGAAGGAGAAAGAAGTTATCAAACTTCGTAATGAAAAATTGGAAGTGGAACTTGGATTTAAGGACAAAGAACTGGCAAATTTAACCATGAACATTATCCAGCGCGGCGAGGTATTGAGTAAGATTAAAAATAATATCGCCCAAACGATGGATCGTATGGAAGATAAGGAAGCGCAACAAAACTTCAAACAATTGATTAGACTTATCCGCTCTGCGGAAAGGACAAATGAAGATTGGGAAAAATTCAATACCCATATCCATCATGCGAATGAAAACTTTTTCCTGAGATTAAAAGAGCAACACCCTGATCTGACCGCAAATGAATTAAAATTGTGCGCGTTGCTACGCATGAATCTTCTCTCCAAAGAAATTGCCCAACTCATGCATGTCACCGTCAAAGCAATCGAGGTAAGCCGCTACCGCTTGCGAAAAAAATTAAAAATCGATTCTGAGGTCAACCTATATGATTATTTAATGCAATATACGAAGACTGATGAGTGATGAGGTCGAAGCAATAAATATGGGTTGTGTAAAATACTGTTGATAACCAGTCTTTTATATTTTTTTGTAGGGTGTTTGTAGTGGTGTTTTAATGTTGTTTTAGGCTTCCAAACGCCTATTGTAGTGGTAATTGTAGTCTCGAAAAAAATTGGCTTTTCCAATTTGAAGTCTATTTTTGAACCAAGGTTCTTCGCGCTAGGGAGAACAACAGCGAACTAAAATTTATAAACCATGTTAAACAATTCAACTTATGAGGATTAGAATTTTACATGCATGCATTTTGCTTTGTATGTGCTTTTCTGTTATGGAACTTGCTGCACAGACGATGCAATTACGGGGACGTGTGACGTCTGCCGTTAATCAGGAAGCCTTGGCGGGTGTTACTGTAGCTGTCCAAGGGAGTAATGAGGCAACCAGTACCGATCAATTCGGACGGTATGTCTTGGAAGTAGCTGGAAACAGGGCCGCATTAGTATTCACCCAACTGGGTATGCTTTCTTCCCGGATTGTGGTGACCCAGAGTGGCGTTTATGATGTCCAATTGCAGGAAGGTTCTGACGAACTGGAAGAGGTTGTGGTAGTAGGGTATGGTACACAAAAGAAGAGCGTTGTCACTGGAGCCATCAGCAGTGTCAAGGCCAGCGATCTGGAAACGATGCCGGTCACCCGTATTGAGCAATCCTTACAAGGTCGAACTTCGGGTCTTACCGTTGCGACGAATTCAGGACAGCCGGGTTCGGCGGCTACTATCCGTGTCCGGGGCTTCACCACGTTTGGTAACAACAATCCATTATGGGTGGTGGATGGTGTCGTCGTCGATGCCGGAGGCATCAGTTACCTGAACCAATCGGATATCGAATCTATCGAAGTATTGAAAGATGCTTCTTCGCAAGCCATTTATGGTGCACGGGCAGCAGCAGGCGTTATTCTGGTTACAACAAAAAAGGGTGTGCAAGGAGTTCCGAGAATTAATTACAATACCTTTCTGGGAACTTCTGCTCCTGCTCGGAAATTAAGTTTATTAAATGCAACGGAGTATGCGACGTTACGCAATGAATCAGCGATAGCAGCAGGAAATACTCCACGATTTAGTGATCCGAGATCCTTAGGGGAGGGCACGGATTGGCAAGAACAAATTTTCAATAAAAACGCCTTCCGACAAAACCATGAATTGAGCGTCAGTGGGGGAAATGAAGTGTCCACTTTTTACAGTTCCTTTGGTTATCTGACGCAAGAAGGGATTGTTGCGTCGGAGATTTCGAATTATAGACGTGCGAATATCCGGCTGAACTCGGAACATAAGATTGCAAAATGGTTGACGTTGGGACAAAATTTAGGTTATTCACACGAACGAAGCCAAGGGATCGGAAACACTAACAGTGAATATGGCGGTCCGCTGTCTTCCGCTATTAACCTCGACCCTATAACACCGGTAATCGAAACAGACGCGGATATCTTAAATAATCCCGAAGGACCTTATCTTACCCAAGCCGTACCAAGAGATGCCTTTGGTAACCCATATGCCATATCCACCATTGTATTACAAGAGATGACCAATCCGCTTGCGTATATGCAGACCCGATTGGGCAATCACGGCTGGTCCGATAATATCGTTGGAAACGTATATGGCGAAATCAGTCCAATAGAAGGATTGAAAATACGCTCCACATTAGGATCGAAACTATCGTTTTGGGGTGATGAAAACTTTACTCCTGTTCATTATTTGAATAGTCTCGTCAAAAGAGATGAAAATAGCTTTGCACGCGGAAACCATAGAGGATTTGACTGGAATTTAGAAAATACGATTTCCTATACCCGTGGTATTGAAGGACATAATATGACGATATTACTCGGACAGGGCGCATATTATGATAGAAGAGCAAGAGGAACTAACGTCATTTATTCGGGTTTACCCGTTAATAATTACGAGGATGCCTCGTTGAACTATAACGTTCCTACAGACCAACGTCAAGGTTCTGGCTATGAAGATCCCGGTCATACCGTGTCTTCTCTATTTGCACGCGTGAATTACAATTATAAGGAGAAATATATCGCAGAAGGACTGATTCGTCGTGATGGCTCTTCCCGTTTCGGATCCAATAATAAATACGGTGTCTTTCCCTCTTTTTCATTGGGATGGGTCGCCAGTCGTGAAAACTTTTTGACAGATAATCCTTATATCAATATGTTGAAAATTCGCGGAGGATACGGCGTCGTGGGTAACGATAATATTGGCGACTTTGCTTACTTTGCTACGATCAGTGGGGGGCGAAATTACAATATAGGGACGGAAAATAACATCGCAGTGATTGGATATAGTCCGAATGCACCTTCCAACCCAGACTTAAAATGGGAACAAACGAGCCAAGCGAATATCGGTTTGGAGGCAACCTTGCTACAGCGGTTTAGTATGACGTTCGACTGGTACAACAAAGTGACCACAGGTATCTTACAGAATCCTCGTATTCCGTTTTATGTCGGCGCAATATCAAATCCGGCCGCAAACGTCGCGGATATGAAAAACACCGGCGTAGAATTGGAACTAGGCTATAACGATAGTTTCGGTGATGTACAGCTGTCCCTCAATGGCAACGTTTCTTATTTACGGAACGAGGTAACGAACATTGGTGCAGGGGTACAATATTTTAATGGAGCAAGTTTTCAAGCGTCAAGCTACCCTATTACCCGTACTATGGTCGGAGAAGCATATAATTCGTTTTATGGTTTTCAAACCATGGGAATTTTCCAAAACGAAGCAGAAATTAACGCCTATACCAATAGCGAGGGGAATCTTATCCAACCCAATGCACGCCCCGGCGATTTTAAATGGGCTGATTTAAACGGTGATGGTGTCATCAACGAAAACGATCGAACATTTATCGGCGATCCGACGCCAAACTGGGCGTTCGGTTTGACACTGAATGTTGCCTGGAAGAATTTTGATGCGCTGATTTTCGGACAAGGCGTTGCCGGAAATAAGATATTTCAAGGTTTACGAAGATTAGACGTGAACAATGCGAACTATTCTACACGTGCCCTAGGTCGTTGGACAGGCGAAGGATCTTCTTACGATTTTCCACGTTTAACAGACAATGACGGAAATAACAACTTTACGAATCCGTCCAATTTCTATCTGGAAGATGGTAGCTATTTCCGCTTTAAAACAGTACAGTTAGGTTACACTTTGCCCCGTGATTGGACACAGCGTATAAGCCTGCAGAAAGCGCGGATATATGTTATGGCAGAGAATCTGTTGACCTTTACTCGCTACTCTGGTTTCGATCCGGAGATTGGTGGTGATGTTATGAGTATTGACCGTGGTATTTATCCTCAGGCACGGTCATTTATGTTCGGACTAAATGTTGCATTTTAAAGAGAATTACAAATGAAACCACATATCAAATTATTTACAGTCATAGCTGGCCTTTCGTTTTTAAGCTTTCAATCCTGTTCGGATAGCTTTTTGGAACTGAAACCGCGTGGAACCGATCTGGAAGAAAACTATTACAAAAATAGTCAAGAAGCCTACAATGGTTTAGTGGCGATCTACGACATCGTAGGGTATCAAGCCGCTAACTATACCACGAAGATATTAGCAGCATCTGCTGCTTCTGATGATCACTATGCGGGTGGTGGCGGGTCATCCGACCAACCCCAAATCCAGGCTTGGTCAGATTATTCGTTAACTCCGGCAGTAGGACCACAGGAAGACTTATGGCAAAGAAATTATATGGGTATTATGCGCGCGAATGTGTTGTTGCAGAAGCTGCCGGATATCCAGATGGATGAACAACAGAAACGTCGATTCACGGCAGAATCGAAAGCATTGAGAGCCTATTTTTACTTTGATCTCATTCGCTATTTCCGAAATATTCCCTTGATTCAGGAACCTTTGGCCGGTGATGCCATATATCAAGTGTTACAGGCAGCTCCAGCGGATGTATACGCGCTGATGGAGAAAGATCTTACTGAAGCGATACCTGATTTGCCATTAACTGTTTCGCTTCAAAAAGAAGCAGGAAGGTTTTCACAAGGTACGGCGAAAGCGATTTTAGGAAAAGTATATCTACAACAGGAAAAATTTACTCAAGCAGCGGCAGAACTTGCTGATGTCAACGGAACACCTGGCCAAAGTAGTCCTTATGGTTATCGTTTATTGGACAATTATGGAGATATATTTCAAGTAGATAATAAATTTAATAGTGAATCTATTCTCGAAATTTCTTTTACAAACACCTCTATAGGAGATTGGCCATGTATTCAATGCACCGAAGGCAATATTCTGAATATTATGATAGGCCCCCGCAGCTACGGACAAGGAGCTGGTGCTCCCGATTATGTGGCTGGTTGGGGCTTTTTACCGGTAACGGAAAATTTGGCAGATGCAATGCGAAATGATCCTCGCTATCCTTACACCATTATCGATATGAATAAATTGGTGGCCGAAGGAAAGGCGTCGTATACACCTGGCTATATGGATACGGGTTATTTTCTGGAAAAATATGCAGGTCGAGAGTCTAACCGTTGGACAGGCGTGGGAACGTATGAGCTAAACTTTCCCCAAAACCTCTACGAAATTCGATTAGCGGATACCTATCTGCTCGAAGCAGAAGCACTCGTTCGGGGCGGTGGCGACGCCACGCGCGCAGCAGCTCTTCTCAATGCGGTGCGTGCCCGGGTAGGGCTGGGATCTGTAGCAGCAACATTTGAGAACATTAAGCGTGAACGAAGGCTAGAGCTTGCCGGTGAAGGACATCGTTGGTTTGATCTCGTGCGTTGGGGAGATGCTGCCGAAGCACTGAGCAATCGCGGATTTGTGGCAGGTAAACACGAAGTACTGCCTATCCCGCTCCTGGAACTGGACAATACCTTGTTAGAGCAAAATAAAGAATACGGTGGAACAAAATAAAAAACAGTATCATGATAATCGAGGGTAAAATACGAACAAAAATAAACAGATGGAGTGTGTTGCTCCTGCTATTTCTGGTACAAGCTTGTCAGATTGAGGGCGACAACCTGTCGTTGGACAATCTGCCGCAGCCTGATTTTGAAGCTACAGAAGTAGCGCCGGGTCGAATACAATTAACGAATAAAACCAATGTTCCCACTATTGCACGTTGGACGGTATTAAGTAGTGGGCAGAAATTGGAAGGCGATGTAGTACTGGCAAGCTTGATTTTTGAAGGCTCCTATGATATTAAATTGGATGTCATTGGACAGGGAGGAATGGCTACCGTGACCAAGACGGTGTCAGTGGCGGAGAACGACCCCCAAGCTTGTGATGATGAAACGGCATTGGGTTTTTTGGCAAGCTGTACACAAAAAACTTGGAAATTAAATCCGGAAGCAGGTGCGTTTAAGGTAGGGCCGGGGGCGGATAACGGCGAATGGTGGAGCAGCGGTACTGCAGACGTGATAACCCGCGCATGTGAGTTTAACGATGAATTCACCTTTTCATTTAATGCGGAAGGTACATTCGTTTACGATAACCACGGCGATTTCTTTGCAGATGGATATTTAGGTAATAAAACCGCGGGTTGCGAACCTGCGGCGAACCTGAAAGGTGATCAAACACCATGGAGTTCAGGTACATTTAAGTTTTCTGTAGTAGAAGGGGCCGGTGTCCGGAAACTGGGACAACTTCGGTTAATCGGTAAGGGAGCTCACATTGGTGTAAAGAAAGCACATAATGGAGGTGAAACAGATAGTGCGCCTACTTGGAATGAAGTAACGTATGATATCTTGGAGAGGAATAAAAATGTCGATGGAAAGGGATATGACCTGTTGAAAATAGGTGTCAATATTGGTGGTGATGGCTGGTGGACATTTACCTTGAGATCCGTTGGGTAATATCCTGCTTCCCACCAACTCGCGGGGAGCGGGATAAATAGTAGATTAAAATAACAAGTATCCTTTGATTAAAATTAAAATGAAAAGAAATATGAATTTTTGGTTAATACCTTTTGCACTTTTATTGTCTTGTTCTGAGAAGTCGTATATGAACAACATCGTTATCCCTGAACCTCCGGCACCAAAGGAATATGAGTTTTCGGCTACCCCCTCTTGGGCAGACGAGTTTGATTACGAGGGACTTCCTGATGCTGCAAAATGGAGCTATGATATCGGAGGAAGTGGCTGGGGTAATAATGAATTGCAGTATTATACCGAAGCACGTCCTGAAAATGTGCGGGTGGCAGATGGCCTATTGACCATTACCGCCCGTAAGGAAACTTATGAAGGCAGTGAATACACATCTACACGCTTGGTTAGCAAAGGTAAGGGTGATTTTTTATACGGTCGGTTTGAGGTGAGAGCCAAGGCTGCCAAAGGTCGAGGAACTTGGCCTGCCGCTTGGATGTTGCCTAGTGATTGGGCGTATGGGGATTGGCCTGCATCGGGAGAGATTGATATTCTCGAACATGTAGGATACGATCAGGATGTTGTTCACATCAGCGTACATACCGAAGACTATAACCATTCCATCGGTACACAAAAGACCGCTTTTAAGAAAATAGAAAATGCGACTACTGAGTTTCATACCTTCCGCGTAGATTGGACGCCACAATATATCCGTGGTTTTGTGGATGGTGTTCAATTGTTCAATTTTCCGAATGAAGGAAAAGGATATAAAGTATGGCCTTTTGATAAGAAGTTTCATTGGCTACTAAATCTTGCTGTCGGTGGCGATTGGGGAGGTCAACAAGGTATAGATGATGAAGTTTTTCCTGCACAATATCAGGTGGACTATGTCCGGGTGTATGATTTGCTGAATCCTTAAAGATATAGGTCTATTTTTGATGGATTTTGCCTCTTTTTCTTACTTGAAAAAGGGGCTTTTTTGTAGTGTACTTTGTACATTTCCGATAACGCTACCGATGTTTTAGTTAGGGAAATAGTTGGAATATACACCCATATCGTATTTCTTTGACCTTATCAAATTTTGATAACACAAGAGTCAAAATAATAATAAACCACAACATTATGATACGCAAAAATTACCTTAAACAAGTATTTCTATCAGGGATTGTGATCCTTTATGTATGTCTTGGGGCAACAGTCGCTCTAGGGCAGCAAACAATCTCAAGGACTATCACCGTAAAAGAGGGGCGCAATAATGCTCCTTTACCGGGTGCTACCGTGGTTAACCTAACAACAAAACTATCTACGGCAACGAATGAAACCGGGACAGCCAACCTAGAAGCATCGCCAGGCGATAAACTGCGTGTAACCTTACTAGGCTATGTTGCCCAAACGGCGGTTGTGGGCAGCGAAAACAGTGTTGAGGTTGTCCTTGTTCCCGAAGAACAAAATATCGGTGAGGTCGTCGTGACAGCCTTAGGTATCAAGAGGGAAACAAGAGGATTGACCTACGCTACCCAGCAAATCTCCGCAGAGGCGGTCAATGATGCGCGGGATAATAGCGGTAACATCATGAGCAGCTTAAGCGGTAAAGTAGCAGGCGCCGTTGTTACCACAGCTTCTTCAGGTCCCGGCGCTGCGGCACGTGTAGTATTAAGGGGAAATAAATCGATATCGGGAAATAATAATGCACTGGTTGTGGTAGACGGTGTACCTTACGATAATACGCCTGGTACACAAGCTACAGGTACGACCCCTAATTATGGAACCGGTGATGGTGCGGCAAATATCAACCCGGATGACATTGAATCCATCAACATCCTAAAAGGTCCTTCCGCCGCGGCACTGTATGGAACCCGTGCAGCGAACGGTGCCATCATCATCACAACGAAACAAGGTCGTGAGGGGCGTTATAATATAGAATATAATGGTAGTGCGGCTATCGACCAAGTTAATATGTTGGCCAGTTTCCAAAACACGTATGGCCGCGGAAATGGCGGCGTGGCAGGAACTAATATTGGTGAGAGCTGGGGAGAGCGAGGTACGACATATAGCAATAACGTGCGTAATTTTTTTCAAAACTCCTCTACATTCAATAACAGTATCAGTACCTATGGTGGAACTGAAAAAGTCCAAGGATATATGTCCTATTCAAATAACAAGATTGGCGGTATTTTCCAAGGCAACGACCTTAAACGGAACAGTTTGAATGTAAGGCTGAACACCGAATTTATTCCGGGGTTAAAGACCGATGTAAAGCTGAACTATGTCAACCAGCAGGTTGATAACCGTCCGCGTTTGGGAGATATGGGAATTCCGATAGAAGCGTATATCATGCCGAGGGATATGGATGATGGGGAATTAAAAGATTTTGAGACTATTGACCCTGCAGACGGAAAACCGCTTCGTAAATACTGGTCTGGCTCTACACTATATGATAACCCCTATTGGAGTCTTAACCGTACATCGGTAAACGAAGTGCGCGATAGAATAACTGCTTTGGGGTCTGTTTCGTATCAACTGACAGACTGGCTTAATGTCTTAGGACGCTATTCATTTGATAAGTATAAGGATGTCGTGGATGGCTCGTTTTATCATAGTACGGTTTCGTTAGGGGACGTACGTTACGGAGGGAAGTATTATGAAACCCATACTGAATATTCGGAACAGAATTTTGATTTCTTGCTGAATGGTGAGCATAAACTAAGCGATAATATCCAGTTGAATTACAATGTGGGAACCAGCTTTTTGAAAAGAACTTATGATACTTTCCAAAATATGGCAAACGGATTGACCATCCCTAATCACTTTTCTTTCCGGATGGCCACCACACCTGAATTTCTAAACGTGCGCCGTTATGAACGGCAGCTAAACTCCGTTTACGGTAGTGCTCAACTTGGCTTCTACAATAATATCTTTTTGGATTTGACAGCGCGCAATGACTGGTCATCGACTTTACCGACACCGCATAGCTTTTTCTATCCATCAGCGGGTCTGTCGGTTGTATTCAACGAATGGTTGAACATGCCCAGTTGGGTGACATTTGGTAAAGCAAGAGCATCCTATACACAAGTGGGTAATGATGCGGATCCCTATTTATTAGATCAATTGTACCAATTTGGTCTAGGTGCGGGTCGAGGTTTTGTGTCGCGTAGTGCTACAAAAGCGATCCCGGATTTGAAGCCAGAGTTAACGAAATCATTTGAAGTGGGGTTGGATATGCGGTTTTTCAATGATCGGTTGACTTTTGATGCAACCTATTACAAAAGTAACACAATTAATCAATTGATATTTTTGGGATTACCTATGGCGAGTGGATTTAGCCGGGAGTACATCAACGCCGGAAAGATAGAAAACAAGGGGTTTGAAATTCAATTGACAGGGGCTCCGATAAGAAATGATGTATTTAGCTGGAATACGAATGTGAACTTTGCTACGAATACAAACACGATTTTGGAATTACATGAAAAAACAAAACGTGCCAATGTAACCGAAAACACCAAATACGCTACGGTCGTCGTCAATGAAGGGGAGAAATACGGAGACTTATATGGGCATGTGTGGAAAAAAGATGCTAACGGACAATACATTGTGAATGCCAACGGATTACCTGTAGTGGAAGCGAATCAAAAGCTAGGCAACTTTAATCCGAAAGCGTTATTAGGCTGGTCCAACACATTTACCTATGGAAATATATCCTTACATACCCTTTTAGATGCACGTATAGGTGGTGAAATAGTATCGGGAACTGCAGCCTATTTAGCCGCATTCGGCGTAGCCGATTTTACAGAAACCCATCGAGAAGGCAATTGGGTGATCCCGGCGGTGTATGAAGATGGTACAACCAATAGCACGGCGATAACGTCTCAACAGTTTTGGACGACGGTCTCACAAAGTGGTCGTGATGCTTGGGGTGAGTTCTTTACGTATGATATGACGAATGTCCGGTTCCGGGAACTGGCGATAAGCTATAAATTTAATGTGGAATCCTGGAAAGGTATTCAATCGGCACAGGTTTCGTTGACTGGTCGCAATCTGTTCTTCCTTTATAGAGGAAAATCGAAATTAGATATACCGGGATTAGGTAAAATCAAGAACCCCGTAGATCCGGAAGGCGCTTTAGGGGCAGGTAATTACCAAGGCGTAGAGGTAGGATTGCCTCCGACGGTGCGCACATATGGTTTGAACGTAAAGGTTACATTTTAAATTTTAGAAAACATGAAAAGATCATTTATATATAGCGCGATAGTTGTTTTTGGCTTGGTATCATGTACGAAGGATTTTGAAAAGATGAACAGAGATCCTGATTATCTAACGGAAGTTGGTGCACAGGAAAGGCCGTTTATGTTTGCAAAGGCGCAATCTTCCTCGGCTATGAACCGGTCGTTTTATCAAACAGTCCAAAATTTAGGACCAGATCTTTATGCGCAATATTTTGCGCTGACAACAACCTCGTTTAGAACAGATAGATATGCCTTAACACCGGATTGGCAACGCCGGTTCTGGACAGTCGTATACGTGGATACAGCTCCGCAATTGAAAAGTATTATGGATAATGTGGAGGAAGACAGCGGAGAAGGAGCTTTAGCCAATATATTGTGGGTATATGCGTTTCATCGTTTAACGGATCAATTTGGGCCTATTCCATATTTTGATGCAGCAGAACCTAAAGATATTATCCCTTATGATCCGATGGATAAAATCTATGACGATTTCTTTGTGCGGTTGACAAAAGCTGTGGATGCTTTAAAGGCACTTCCGGCAGGAACAAAGGTGTACGAAGGTTATGATTTAATGTACAATGGAAATATTGATAATTGGATAAAATTTGCCAACTCGCTTCGCCTGCGATTAGCATTGCGGATATCGAAGGCCGATCCTACTAGAGCAAGGACGGAAGCAGAAGCGGCAGTGGCATCTGGTGTAATGGAGGAAAACGGGCAAAATGCATCGTTGGCAAAAGTCTTAGATGGAAACGATACCAATGGTTTAGCCCAGGTGGCAGCGTGGAATGAATTCGCCATGAGTTCTACTATTGCATCTTATCTCAAAGGTTATGAAGATCCCCGTCTGGGTATTTATTTTCAGCCAAGTATAAATGGAGGACAGTTTAATAGTTTACGCAATGGTTCCACGGCAACAGATTTAGGCATAACACGTAATCAAGCAGCTCGCAATTCGAATGTAGGGACCTACTGGGTGCGGTATAGTGGTTCTGTTGAAGAGGAGAATGTGGTTATCGAAGGCAATCTGGTACAACGTCAACACGTTATGTGTGCTGCAGAATCTTATTTTTTGCGGGCAGAAGCGGCCTTGAATGGATGGAATATGGGAGCGGATGCCAAAAGTTTGTACGAAGATGGCATAAAAACGAGTTTAGCACAATGGGGTGTGGGTGATGGCAATACTATCAACGCTTATCTTACCTCTACCAGGCTGCCAGCGGCGCCTGGGGATTATCATAGTTCTCTGGCAGTGGCGAATACACCTGTTGCATGGGCTACTGCAGAAGCTACGCAACGAGAGCAGATTGGTGTACAGAAATGGTTAGCCATATTTCCCGATGGGATGGAGGCTTGGGCAGAATTTAGACGTTCGGGTTTCCCTAAAATGTACAATTTAATCCAGTCAGAAAATGCAGATTTACCTGTAGGAACCTTTATCAAACGGATGCCCTATCCGCTGACGGAAGAAACAAATAATTTGGAAGAATTGAATAAAGGTCGTGCTTTGTTGGGAGGAACTGATAACGCAGCAACAACATTATGGTGGGATATCGATTGATGCATTATACTTATATTGCTGTGATTATCATTCTTCAATCGATTATGGTAAAATTGTCTCAGGCGCAACAAGTTAATTCATTGCCTAGCGTTTTAGGAATTCCAGAAACACTAGATAGAACCGAGAGCTGGGTTATGGACCATGTGCGGAGTTTGTCAAGGGACAGGAACGCTCGTCAACAACCGCTCGATATAACAACATGGATTCGGAAAAATCTGAATCTGGATGCGGTTGATTTTGGCGAGTTGGACATGCATATTGTCAAAACGATTAACCTTGATGGTTTGGTTGTGCATAATATCTTGTTCCAGACCCAACTAGGTGTATATGTGCCAGCAAATCTATATGTGCCCAAAGGGGATGGGCCTTTTCCTGCAATTATCAATAGCCACGGCCATTGGCCCGGAGCGAAAAAAGGTCATATAGTACAGCAGACAGCACAATTATTGGCGCGAAACGGTTATGTATGCTTGAATATGGATGCTTGGGGTGCGGGAGAAAGAGGATCGAATCACCTCCATGAATATCACGGTGCAAGTCTGGGATCGTCACTTTTAGATCTCGGGATCCCCTTGATGGGTATGCAATTGATCGATAACCAAAGGGCCATCGATTTATTGCAATCTCTTCCGTATGTAGATCCGAATAGAATTGGTGCAACCGGAGCGAGTGGTGGTGGAAACCAGACGTGGTGGTTGACCGCACTGGATGAACGGATTAAGGCGGCTGTCCCTGTAGTGAGTGTAGGAACTTTTGAATCCTATGTTATGAACAGCAATTGCGTGTGTGAGCTTCATCCAAAAGGTCTTGTCGATATGGAAAAAGCCGATGTACTGGCATCGATAGCGCCACGAGCGGTTAAGATACTTACTGCGTTACAAGATGGAAATGCCGCATTCAATGTGCACGAAATGCTGAAAACATACGACAAGGCAAAACAGCACTATGATGAAGCCGGACATAGCGCGCATTTCGTGTATGAACTCTTTGACGAAAAACACGACTATACAGCGGAAATGCAACGTCGTATGCTGGATTGGTTTGACCAATATTTGAAAGCAGATGCAGCGAATTCCATCGACACGGCTTTTTGTCCGTTGGACGAAGAGGAGTTGACAGTAGGCGTTTCATCGGAACTCAAAGCTAAAATCACGACAACTGTCGAATACGTAAGTGCACGAGGAAAACATATGCAAAATGCGTTAGTACAGTCTGAAAAGATCAATAAGAAAGTAAAGATTCAGGAATTAAGAGAGCTGCTGTTAAGCTATAAAGAGTTAGCTATTCGTCAGATAGAAAAAATACCTGAGCAAGCCGGTTACCAACGTTTTCTTTTGACGGCAACGGATCAGCGGCTTATTCCTCTGTTGATTAAAGAACCTGCTGTTGGGAAGCAGGTATTAAACGTTGTATTTCCGTCGCGAGGTGCTTCATCGATATCCCCGGATAGCTTGGATAGATGGACGACCAATGGAGATGGTGTCGTGATGGTGGATTTATTTGGATTGGGGGAGCGAAGCTCAAAACAAGGCGACGATATCGACGGGCGTTTGCCTCGTTTCCACACGCTATCGAGATCGCTGTTGTGGATGGGAGAAAGTATAATGGCTACCTGGACCTCCGAAATAGGGTTGGTAATGGGATATCTGAATGAACGTTTTCCGGACCAGGAGATCCACATCATTGCGGACAGAGAAACCGCCATAGCTAGTCTGATTTATAGTGTACTTGATCAATACCCCGGATATTTCTTTCTGTCTGATATGCCTGTAACTTATGTTCCTGATTATCAAACAAATGTTAATGAAAATGAACTGAACATGGCGTCGCATATTCCAGGAATAATCCCTTGGGGAGATATAGTAGGATTGGTTGCTCTTAGCCCGGCAGATGTATACATGGAGCGTGTTATTGGAATGTCGGGACGAGCAATAGATGAATCGAATATAAGGCGGTATGCGGAACAAATGGAACAAATCAGGTTAACGTTAGGGAATACAAGTAAAATTCGTTTAACCGTTGAAAAACGTTAACGCATCAATAACCGAGTGCAACGAGCTCGTTGATACAATAGAAAACTTTAACGCATCAATAATAAAACGTATGGATACAAATAGAAGATCGTTCTTGAAATTGTCGGGACTGGCCGGGCTAGGCTTACTGGCGGGTTGCAAAACTTCCAGTCGGGGGCAGATGCCAACCCAATTAGACCATATCATCAAAGAAGTTGAGAAATCGTATGATCCTATATTTAACATGTCTGGTTATGCTGCGCCAGCATTGGATACAGTTCGGCTGGGTTTTATCGGTGTCGGTAACCGTGGCTCCGCTGCGGTAGAACGTATGAGCAGGATCGAAGGGGTTGCTATTCAGGGAATCTGTGACGTGCGGGAAGAGAAAGCGGAGGCGGCGAAAGGAAGGATAGCTTCTCCGGGACATGGCGCGCAGATCTACACCGGTGATGGAGAAATCTGGAAAAAGTTATGTGACCGGGAGGACATAGACTTGGTCTATATTGCCACGCACTGGGCAACGCATGCCGAGATGGCTATCTACGCAATGGAGCACGGCAAACATGTAGCTCTGGAGATCCCGGCCGCCACCACAGTAGAGGACTGCTGGAGACTGGTGATGACTTCTGAAAAGACGAAAAGGCACTGTGTAATCCTGGAGAACTGTTGCTATGATTTCTTCGAGCTGTTGACGCTGAATTTGGCAAGACAAGGTTTTTTTGGTGACATTGTGCACTGCGAAGGCGCCTATATCCACGATATCCTGGACAGTTTCTTTGTGGAGGAGAAGCGCTATGATTTCTGGCGGTTGAAGGAAAACGCTGCCCGGAATGGTAACCTTTATCCAACACATGGCTTGGGACCAGTCTGCCAGATATTGAACGTGAACAGGGGTAATAAACTGGAATATATGACCTCCATGGCATCGGCAGATTTTTCACTGCGGGCAAAAGCGGAAGAAGTTGGTCGATCGGACAAACGGTTTGAGGCTTATGCCGGAAAACCCATGCGGGGAAACATGAATGTTTCCAGCATCATGACCAACAGTGGCAGTACGATTATGCTCCAACATGACGTCAGCACACCGCGACCCTACTCTAGGCTGCACCTGATCAGTGGAACGAAAGCTTTCGCGCAGAAATATCCACTACCAGGCAAGATAGCGGTGGGACACGACGATTTTTTGGAACAGACGGAAATGAAGAGACTAGAAGAGGAATATACCCCCGGGATCGTGAAGCATATTGGCGAACTGGCAAAGAGCATCGGTGGGCATGGCGGGATGGACTTTATGATGGACTGGCGGTTGATCGATTGTCTGCGGAACGGACTTCCGGTGGACATGGATGTGTACGATGCGGCAACGTGGAGCGCCATAGGTCCACTCAGTGAGTGGTCGGTCGCCAACGGGTCGCAGCCTATTGCCATCCCGGATTTTACGATGGGCAGATGGAAAGAAAATAAGGTACATGAGATACACCTGGAATCGGGCGGAAAGACCAATGTCATCAAAGCTTGATGCAATGATCCAAGTTCATTGCCATTGGTAGGAAAACCGGGCTCAACGAGTTCATTTATACAATTGAAAATTTAACACATATAAATAATTTATACAGATGAAAATTGAAAAGTATGCAACCGCAGAGGAATTAGGACAGGCAGCGGGAAAGTTAGGTGCGGAATGGATCAAGGAAGCGATTGCGGAAAAGGGTGAAGCTAATATCATCCTAGCAACGGGACAGAGCCAGTTCGAGACCATCGATACCTTGGTACAGGACAAGAGCATCGACTGGTCTAAAGTGAGGATGTTCCATCTGGATGAATATATAGGTATGCCGATCACCCACAAGGCCAGTTTTAGGAAGTACCTGACGGAACGGTTCATCGACAAGGTGGATGGACTGAAAGAAGCGGTACTCATCAACGGCGAAAGCGATCCAGAAGAGGAACGTAAGCGTTTGGAAAAGCAGATCAGGCAGTACCCCATAGACGTGGCCTTCGTGGGGATAGGGGAGAATGGCCATCTGGCATTTAACGATCCGCCGGCAGATTTTGATGTAGAGGACGCATACCTGGTGGTCAACCTTGACCTGCAGTGCCGGCAGCAGCAATTGGGAGAGGGTTGGTTCAACCATGTGGATGAAGTGCCGCTGCAGGCAATCTCGATGTCGATCAGGCAGATCATGAAATCTAGGCAGGTTATCTGTGCGGTACCCGACCAGAGAAAGGCACAGGCCGTGAAGGACTGCCTGACACAGCCGGTAACGAACCTGCATCCGGCCAGTATCCTGCAGGAACATCCGGACTGTGTATGCTTTCTGGATGAAGGGTCAGCTTCACTACTGTAACGCAACGTACCTTATCATGGCAACATCAACATATGCACTGGACAGGCGGGGAACGGCCATATCCATCGGGATCATCGGCATGATGTTCTTTGTCTTTGGATTTGTATCGTGGGTGAACGCGATATTGATCCCCTATTTTAAGATAGCCTGCGAACTGACGAATTTTCAGTCGTATCTGGTGGCCTTTGCGTTCTATATATCCTACCTGGTCATGTCCATGCCCTCTTCCTACCTGCTAAAGCGGGTGGGGTACAAGAAGGGCATTGTCATCGGTTTTTGGATTATGGCCCTGGGTGCACTGCTGTTTGTTCCGGCTGCATATGGACGTACGTACATGATTTTTTTGGCAGGGCTTTTTACATTGGGAACAGGGTTGGCAGTCCTGCAGACAGTGGCCAACCTCTACATCACGCTGATCGGTGACCGGGAACGTGCCGCCCAGCGGATAAGCATGATGGGGATATGCAATAAAGGGGCTGGAATACTGGCTCCGCTGGCCTTCTCCTGGGCAGTCCTGCGGCCAACGGACAATGAACTGTTCAAACAGATTCCACTGATGGAGGTAGTACAGCGGACAGCGGTGCTGGATGAACTGATACTGCGGGTGGTGACACCCTATACGGTCGTCGCCATCGTACTATTTCTGATCGGCGTACTGGTGAACTATTCCCCCCTTCCGGAAATAGCGAATCCGGATGCAGAAGATGGAAAGGAACAGAAAAAGGGTGTACTGCAGTTTCCGCACCTGGTACTGGGGGCCATCGCGATATTCCTGCACGTGGGTACACAGGTCATTGCCATCGACACGGTGATCAGTTATGCAGGCTCGATGGGACTGTCCTTGGTGGAAGCTAAGGCCCTGCCCTCATATACCCTGACGGCAACGATCATCGGATATCTATTGGGAATCTCGCTGATACCGCGGTTTATTGGCCAAAAAAGGATGCTGCAGATCTGTGCTTTGTTGGGGCTCTGCCTTTCCGTCCTGATTTGCGTTGCCCAGGGACAGGTCGGTTGGTTCAATATGCACCTGGACGTGTCGCTGTGGTTTCTGGTGTTCATCGGCCTGCCCAATGCATTGATATGGGCGGGGATATGGCCGCTGGCGATTGCCGGTTTAGGAAAATATGCGAAATCAGGTTCGGCACTGATGATCATGGGGCTGTGTGGGAATGCGATACTGCCTATAATTTACGGTGCATTGGCGGACACACTGGACGTAAAGCAGGCGTATTGGGTGCTGGTGCCGTGTTTTCTATATATCGTGTATTATGCCTTTTGGGGGCACCGGATCAAATCCTGGTCGGTTAAATGATACAAAAAATATAGCTAAGATGAAGATTGTAAACGGAGTAGGTTAGGTGTCTTGAAATAATCGAACAGATTGCCGTATAATGAGCTTTCCCGGTAACAATATATCGTGCGGCTCATGATTTTTATTTTTAATATGTTTGATGAGGAGGTTGCAACTTTGTTGTCCAATTTCAAACGCAGGTTCTTCTACCGTGGTTAAGTTAGGCTCTATCACCGTAGCAATAGGGTCATTGGTGAAACCGATTACGGCAAATTCTACTCCAACCTGAATATCGTTTGCTTTTAATGCTTGAATGGCACCAACTGCTTTCCGGTCATTGACGGCAAAAATGGCATCGGGTTTTTCTTCTAAAGATAGTAACGTTAAGGTATCGGTATATCCGTCTCCTTGAGAAAAACCTGAAAAAATAATATGGTCATCGTTTCTGGGTAAGTTTGCATTTTCCAATGCTGACAAATATCCTTTCATTCGTTCTTGGGTGAAATTTAGCTCTTTGGGGCCTGCGATATGCGCAATTTTTTGATATCCGTTTTCGATAAGATGGTTTGTAGCCATAAAAGCACCATCAAAGTCACTTTGCATAATCTTTGAAACGTGAATATGATGGGGAACTCGATCAAAGAACACCATCGGAACGCCCTGTTCCATTAATTGTTCGAAGTGATCTTGCGTGTCTGAATTAGAGGAAATAGAAATCAATAGCCCGTCCAGGCTCGTCGTTGCAATATTTCTCAATAAAGTTTTTTCTCTGTCGAGATCGTCGTTGGTAACAAAAAGTATAATGTTATAGCCTTGTTTGTAGGCTTCTTCTTGTATTCCGGAGATAACAGTGGAAAAATAATAGTTGGTAATAAAAGGAATAACGACTCCGATATTCTTCGTGCTGCCAGAGGCCAAGGCAGCTGCATTTTTGTTCGGCTTGAAATTTAATTTTTCCGTTAATTCTAAAACTTTCTTTCTGGTTTCTGGATTGACGTCGTAGGCATCCCGTAAGGCTCTGGATACCGTTGAAACGGAAATATTCAGCATTTTCGCAATATCTTTAATTCCGTATTGTTGCTTCATGCTCTAAGTTAATCAAAAACAACATACGCTTTCAGAAAAAATATTCTATTTTTAAAACGGAAATAGATTGGTATGAGCATATTTGAAAAGTTGCCTTCTTTAACAGCAAAGCAAAAGAAAATTACCTTCATAGTCGGAGGTGTTTTTCTTTTGCTGTTAGTAATAGGACTTATCATAGCCTTGTCCGTCCGCACGCGAATGTTGGATAAGGCAATGACGAAAGTAGAAAACATCTTGCTTGAGCGGTATCATACTGATTTTAATGTGCAGGAATATTCGTTTACGGGTTTGACTACCGTAACTTTCCGGAATATTGAAGTTATACCGCAACAACGGGACACGCTCGCAAAGATTGAACGGATGGCTGTTTCGGTTCGTTTATTTCCGTTGCTGTTCGGAGACGTGAAAATTGGTAATCTGGTTTTACAAAATGCAGATGTAACCCTGCTAAAGCGTGACTCGATCAGTAATTATGATTTTCTATTTCAAAAGCAAGCAAAAGATACGACGGTTAAGGTAGCGGAAGATACCGAAAGTAATTATGCTTCGTTGATTGACGGGGTGATAAAGCAGGTGTTTTTTAAGATTCCTCGAAATATGGAATTGGAAAACTTTCAGCTTTCTTATCAAGACGATAGTGTCCACCAACGGATTCGATTGCCGGAAGCGGTGATGGATGGGGGCGATTTCGAGACAAGCCTTTTTCTGAATGACCATGATGCGCAATGGAATCTGAGCGGACGTGTAAATCCCGATAAACAGCAATTGCGTGTGGAAGTATCGTCCGAGGAAGAAAATGTGGAACTTCCTTTCCTACGTCGGAAATTTGGCTTGCGGGTAAGTTTTGATAAAGTCATGTTTGACCTTGCGCAAGTGAAACGTGTCACGAAAGATTCTCTAACACTTGCCGGCAAATGGTCTTTTGATAACCTGCATGTGCATCACCACCGGCTTTCGGAAGATGAGGTTGTTCTTCCCGAAGCTATTGGCGAAGGCCAACTCAATATTGGCAAAGCTGCTATAGAAATTGATCCGAAGAGTAAAATCCGGGTGAAGGAATTTGAATTTCAACCTTATGTCAAGTTTATTCCCAAACCCGATAAAGTGGTTAGTTTGTCCGTTCATACAGGTAAGTTCGAAGCACAAAAATTATTTGATGCTATTCCGCAGGGCTTGTTTGAAACGTTGGACGGCATTCAGGTGGAAGGGAAAATAGCGTATGACCTTGATTTCTCCGTGAATTTCGCTGAGCCGGACAGTGTGGTGTTTAATTCTAAAATGGACGACAGGGAACTGAAAATAGTGAAGTGGGGAAAAGCAGATGTGCGCGCATTGAATAATGCGTTTACCTATAAAGCCTATGAAGATACAGTACTCATGCGGGAGATTGTGGTCGGTACGCAAAATCCAAAATTCACACCGTTAAATCAAGTGGCATCTATACTAAAGAAAACAGTGCTGAATACCGAAGATCCTTATTTCTATCAACATAATGGATTTGAGGAGGAAGCCTTTAAATTGTCGATAGCGACGAATATCAAGGAACGTGCATTTAAGCGGGGAGCGAGCACGATTTCCATGCAGTTGGTGAAAAATGTCTTCTTGAATAGGAATAAAACCATGATGCGGAAATTTGAGGAAATCTTATTGGTTTGGTTGTTGGAAGCGTCGGGACAAGTGAGCAAAGATCGCATGTTTGAGGTATATCTCAACGTGATAGAATGGGGAAAAAATGTATACGGCATCCAAGAAGCATCTTCCTACTATTTTGGAAAAACACCTGCCCAATTAAATATCGGAGAGAGCTTATACCTTTCCAGTATTATTCCACGACCGAAGACAGGTCTTTCTTCTTTTGATTACACCGGGCATTTGAAACCATGGGTACAACGGCATTTCAACACCTACGGTTATATCATGAATAAACTTGGCCAATTGCAGGACGAACAGGTGCCGGAAGCCTATGGCTTTTACGGCGTTGTTTTGGAACCTGGGTTGCGACCGCCAAGACCAAAAGGATTGGTAGATACCGCGTTCCGGGAGATTGATCCGGAACAGGAAGCCATCATGCAAGAGATGGAAAGAGATGAAGCAAGGCGCAGAAGCTTGTTGGAAAAACTATTTGGCAAGGAAGAAGAAGGAGAGCGTGAAGAATAATCACTCTTCGACATCTTCCACGGCATTCCGATAAAACAAGGTATATGGATCTGACGGATAAACCATACTCTCGGGGGAATGTCTGAACGGGATATCCGAATTAAAAATCTCTTCTAAGGTGTTGCGCAAAAACGTTATAAATTCTTCCTTAACAAAGGTTAGTGTTTCCGCTTCCAAAATTTCTTTGCCACGGAATAACGTACCCTCTTCGCGCATGCGTCGGGCAACATATAGATGAGGTTCCAACTGCTTGCGACCTGTTACCTGTTCAAATACATAAGCATAAAACAAGGTCTGTACCAACGCTTTGTTTTCTGTATTAGGTGAAAACACCTTTTCTAGGTTTTTAAATTCGACACTATCACTTCCCGTTTTGTAATCCACGATACGTGTCCTCACCTGGTTATCATGCGTGAGCACCTCATCCACCCGGTCAATGATACCGAACAGGCGGATGGTTTCCTCCTTTCCGTTTATTAGAATCGGGAAGTCGAACGTATAGTCTTCCGTATTCTCCAATTCGATGATACGAAATGCCTTATAATGTTCCATATCATATTGTAAATACACGTTGATATATGCCGAGGCGATCTTGTGCATAATACGCTGCATGCTATTTAGTACATCCACGGATGTTATTTCGGTATGATATTGCAAACCGATCTCCCGAACGACCAGTTCATCGATTTCGGGTAGCTTCGTTTTCAACACTTTTGTGGGCGTGAAATCTGCTAATCCCTTATAAGGTTTCAAGATCGTTTCCATCACATTATGGATAACAGTACCTAACCTATTCATTTCGAATTCGTGAGAAATAGTGGGCGGCTCTTTGATTTCGGCGACATACTTCAAAAAGAACTGTAGGGGAGATTGCAGATAGGTAGTCAATGCCGTAGCGGCCAGTTTTTTCTTCTCTACGATAAACGTATTCCACAATTGATGCCATATAGCCCCTTCTTTCGGTATGACTAATTCTTTACTGTTTTCGGGGAAACGTATGGTCTGCTGCTGCGTGTGAACAACAAAGTGGAAATTGCTTTCGAATTGCAATTGTTTAATGAAACGACTTTCTTCTCCCGTACTGCTCTCATCAACTAAGCTATTATAAAACACATGGAGCCTGTTGCTGTATTGAAAATGACGATAAAATAAATAAGCGGAAAGCGCATCTTGGTTTTCCAATACCGGAAGGTCATACGCTCGGCGTAAGCTGTTCGGTAGAAAAGTAGGGGAACTTGAAGTTTTTGGCAAGACACCTTCGTTTGCGCCGAGTATATACACCTGGTCGAAATTCAGACAGCGACTTTCTAATAACCCCATGATTTGCAAACCATTTAAGGGATCTCCTTCTATAGCTGAATTAATAGGTGCTATCGCTTTTCGAATTAACCCAATCTGAAAAGCGATAGAGGTAGGTGCGATATTGTCTATCCCCTGTTTTAACTGATTCAAGACTTTCTTTGTTTCGATAAGGAGATTGCTATCAATTTGGCTGATGCGGTCGTGTGCCGCTATAGAAGCCAGCAGACTGTCTAATAAGTGCACCAGTGTTGGTATAAGCGCGGATGGATTCGTTAATGGTTTGAAGAATCGAGGGAATACACTACTTGCGATGGTTATCATATCAATATCCACCTCGAAAAGTTGTTTGTCTGTTATGTCCTTTAGCAAACGTTCTCTTTCGGTCATCGAAACGCTCGTCAAGGGATGGTTGACGAAGGTTTCTATATATTGAAAGGGGATTTTGAGTCTGTGGTGATGTGAAATTTCTCCTTGTACATCCATCCATAGATTTAAAAGCCCGTATATCGGCGATTGTGTAAGGGGATAGCCAGTCGTGATATTAGGTTTGACGTCCGGCAGACTTTGTAACAGCGGTACGAGCAGGCTTTCATCTGCAAGTAAAATAGCTGCGCTCTGATCCGGCAATCCAGAAGCTTCCAGGACATCATGTAAAATCTTTGTTTGACTATTTTTTCCTGTACAGGCATACAACTGCACGGTTGTGTTCCTATTGCCCAATATGTTCGGGCTTTCGCCTAGTGCATTTACCAGTCCGTAGCTTTTGATATTACGCCGGATAAACAAGCCGGCCTCTTGTTGTACATCGTCCATGTAATAGGCATCCGCATCAAAATAGAACAGCGCACGCCCCTCTTCCTGCCATTTTTGGAATAAATGTACTTCTGCTTTGCTGAGGGCATTAAAACCGACGAATAATACTTTTTTATAACGCTGTATAAAATCCGGATGGGCAACATGCCCCTCCACCAGATTACGATATAACGTAGGATAATTTAATTGCTTTTCTTGTGTTAACTTTTGTTTGAAAGCTTTATAGAGTTTAGGCAGCCGTTTCCATAGTTTCAGGAAACGTTGTTGTAGCCCGCTATGACCAGCAATACTGAACGATTGCCAAAACTGACGGATGAAGTGCTGCTGTTCGGCCGTAAAATGTTGAAAGGTGATATCAATCTTTGTAGTATCGTACAACTCCATGTAGATGTGATCAATATCCACGAGCTCATAGTCCAATTGCCCGAAATCGCTCAAGATAATTTCCGCTATCGGATAAAATTCTTCCAATGTTTCCGGTTCAGCACCTTCGGCAACCAACTGTTCATTATGCAGTTGGAAAAGATAAAAGAATTGGCTGAGCTGTGAAGCCTCCGCAGCATCAGAAGCTTGTTTGAAAAATTCTTGTATCGTAAAAAACTGTGGAGACCATATTGCTTTGCCATATACATCCGCCAGGTGTTTTTTCAAATAAGTAATAGGGCGTTTATTATTGAATATAATGGCAATGTCCGTCAGGTCGTTTCCAAAGCGATTGTAAATATCTTCTGCTACAATATGTAAGAAAGGTTTGTTCATTTCACTTCAACTAATTCGTTAATCTTAGCATAATAAAGATACCCCTTGACATTGGTGTATCCGAGATGATGCAATGCTTTTTTGTAATTATCCACTTGCCATTGGTGGTCGGCGTAATCGCCTTTTGTGAATTTGAAATCGAGTACGATGGTCTCTTTATCGCTTGTAAACACCTTGTCCGGTCGAATCGTTTCGCCATTTTTCAGGATGATGCTCGCTTCGTTCCATACTTTATAGTTACCTGTTAACCATTGATGGATCATCGGGTGATGCCATATCTGGTGGATCTCTTGTAGGATAAACGGGCGATCTTCTTCCGTCAATATTCCATTTTCGATGTAATCGTTGACGAGTTTATCTACTTCCTGCTCGCTGTTAATCTCCGACATGATCTCGTGTGCGAGAATACCATATTGGGCAGCTTTCTCCAACATGAGGATGTTATTGATGCTCCGTTTATTGGATTTGTCGAAGGCGTTTTGCAATTCGGAGGAGACTGGATAGGTTGACAAGCTGACGTTGCGGTATTCAATTTTTGTCTCCGTAGATGTATGTTCACGTTCTTTTTGATTGGATAATGCTTCGTCGGGTGTTTTGGGAACAGGATGATCTGCCAAAACATGATTCTCGTGAAACGGAAACGGGGCATGTTCATCGGATAAAACTTGGTAAAGCACATCGCTGATATATTCGTTTTTTATATCGAATCCGAGTACCTCGCCTGTTTTCTTATCTACATTTTCCTTGAACGATGGTGCTAATACATATAGATGCTGTACGGCTCTGGTGGTCGCTACATAAAATGTGTTCAATGCGTCCATGTAGTTGAACAACATTTCTTCAAAATATTGCTTGTAGAAAATCGATTTTCCGATGGTGCTACTGTATTTTATGGGTATTTTGCCCAATGCTTCAAAGGGCGAGCCGGCCGTATCAATCCAAAAATCGCCATTGGTCATACCATCCAGATCCCAGGAACAAAAAGGAAGCATGACGACATCGTACGCCAGTCCTTTTGATTTATGTATAGTCGTCACTTCAATCGCATCGATCTTTCCGTTTGCCGGCAACGAAGCGTTGCTAGCGTCTTCTTCCCAATATTGTAGAAATTGGGTAATGCCGCGTTCACCCGTTGCGGAAAAATTGGAGACTATATCCTTAAAGGCCAATAAATAAGGAATATGTATGCTGTCGGCTTCATGAAGCCCATATATTTCGATCAATTGTTCGACTAAGTGTATAAGGGGCGATTGCTGCAGTCTCGACCATTGTTCTGGTAAATGAGTAGGTAAAATGGCTTCGATATCGTGGAGATTATTATTTTTAAACGCCAGCCAATAGGCATCATCAAATTTTTGTCGGCCATTGACTAGCTGGTAAAGGTAAGCCATTTTTGCACGGTGGATAACATGTTTGTCCGTCGTATATACCAGTGCTTTGAGTGTCTCGATAAGCAATAAAACGGCATCATTGGAGGAGAGATATAGTGCGTCGCCGGAGATGACATCAAATTCCAGTTCTGTGCTGTTTTTATAAAGCATTAATGTTTCAATGACTTGACGTGCCTGCGCATTGCTCCTGACTAGAATCCCAATTTGCTTTGCTTTGTATCGACCCGATGATATCCAAGAGTGGATTTTATCACAGAGGAGTTGCAAAGCATCTTCCATGACTTGGTTTCGCCTCCTCATCCCATTCGCCACGGGCAAATACTGAATTTCTATAGAACCGACCTTGTTTGGATCATCGTGTCGGTGGGAAGGTACTTGTTGTGTGCTGTTTTTGTAGGCCTTTATGAGCATCTCGGCATTGCCGGAAGAAGTCCACCAATGTTGTCCTTCTTCATCGAGACATTCCATTACTTTCTCGTTGAGAACATCCTGTAGTTTCTGGGGAATGGCACCAAACAGGTAATTGTTTAATGCAATGATGTGAGGATAGCTCCGAAAATTTGTTTCTAAGGAACTGCTTTCAATAAAGGCGGAACGTTGCTGTTCAGACAAATGGAAAGCTTGTGCGATTTGATCCTCTACCTGCTGTAATAAGATACGCCAGTCGCCGTTACGCCAGCGATAGATGCTCTGTTTCACGTCACCAACTAGGAGGTGCTCGTTGATTTTCTGTTTGGCGTTCCCCAGCGCGTTGATTAACAACGGGCTGTAATTTTTCCATTGAATACGGGACGTATCCTGAAACTCATCAAACAGAAAATAGTTGTAACGATTGCCAATTTTTTCCCAAATGAACGTTGGATCGTTGTGTTCGTCTAACCCCAGCCGATTTAGCAATATTTGGGCGTCAGAAATGAGTTGTGCGCCGTTTTCCTTTCGCCATTGGCTCAGCAAATCACTCATCTCTTTAAGTAACCGTAGGTAATACAGGTTATTCTGTACGGACTGGTACGCAATGAACGTTGGAAACAATCTGTATAAATCCGCAAATTGTTGGAGAATAGGTTGCAATGCCTGTTGGATATCATAACGTACACTTTTATCCGTTGTGGTATAGGGATCATCATCATCCAATAATGCCAAAAAGCGATCAAAATCTTTCTGTAGATCAGAAGGCGATTTTTTATATATATTATCGTTAACCTTATTAGCGGCGATAAGCTTGTTTCGGGATTTTCCTTTAAGTTCATCGGCTGCGATATCAAACGAGCGAAATGTCGCCGTAAATGTTTGTATGGTCTGGCTTAAGGTATCTAGGAAAAATTTTGTTTTCTCCTGGACATCTTTGTTGAGTAGCGTAAATACATCGCCAGCCTTGGCAGAGGCCAAGTAAGCATTAAACTCTTGGAAGTTCTCGGTAAAAATCAAGTTAGCAAGGCTAAGAAGCTGTTGCCGATAGTTCCAGTTTTCATTACGGGCTATTTTTTGTTCCGCATATTCGATAATCCATTCGAGCAAATCGGGACGTTCATCCAGTAATTGATTGAGCATAATAGATAAATCCTGTTTTACCTTGGAGGTATTCATCTCTATTTTATAAGCTGCGTCAAGGTTGAGCTCATAGGTGAAACTGCGGATAACCTTTTGTGAAAAACCATCTATCGTGCTGACGGTGAAGCGACTGTAATCGTGTAGGATCTTACGATATACGCGATGTGCTTTTTGTTGCAATTGCGATGTATCCCATTCCGGAAATTGTTCGAGTAGGAGCTGCCTGAAGTCCTCGATTTTTTGGCTTTTGTCAGCTGTCGCTAGTCCTTGCAGAACATGGAGTATCCGTTCCTTCATTTCTGCCGTGGCTTTGTTGGTAAACGTTACAGCGAGAGTCTCCCGATAGCTGTTTTCGTTGGACAGCAATAAGGTAAGGTAATGGAGCGTTAGGCTGAACGTCTTCCCCGAACCAGCCGAGGCTTTCAATATTTTTAAAGGAGCAACAGTGTTCATGCTACA
Organism: Sphingobacterium chuzhouense; assembly: GCF_014692525.1. Lineage (GTDB taxonomy): Bacteria > Bacteroidota > Bacteroidia > Sphingobacteriales > Sphingobacteriaceae > Sphingobacterium > Sphingobacterium chuzhouense. The sequence continues at coordinate 564,562 of NZ_JACNYL010000001.1, read as the reverse complement.
AAGTAAGGAGTAAAAATGAAAAAGGCAAAAAAGGAAATATTAGAAAGAAAAAATAAAAGATAGTGGAAATAAACTTTGTTTCATATATTTGTGTATTGCAATGACTACTAGTTAATTAAAGTTATGAAGAGACTACTCTATATATTGTTGGTTTGCGGACTTTTTGCAGCGTGCAAATCGGATGATATGGAAGACCTTTTATCTGATAGGATTTCAAGCATAGAAATAAATACTGTCACGGCTACAGGAGGATATGGCTCATCTGCAACTGGTACGACCTATAGGTTTGAATACGATGCCATGGGACGTTTAAAAAAGGTCAACGATAAAGAGTTTTATTATGGAACTAACGGGCGTGTCGAATTTTCTCGAATAGAGCGAAGGGCTAAAGATGAATATAGAGATGAAGAATATGTCGAGCACTTAAGTTATCATTGGGATGCACAAGGAAGGCTGAAAGAAGTATATGTAGATTTGTTATACCAAAAATATAATTATACCTCGAAACATCCCGTTTGGGAACAGGATAAGGAGAGTAAAGAGGAAAACGAATTGTTAGCGACGTTTAGCTATGAGGGGTCGAATCGTAAGCCTTCATCCATTCGTTATCGTAAAATGAGTTTCGATCTGCCATCTCCATTTGTTACTTTAGGAAAGGAAGAAGAAGTGCGCTATTTATACGAAGACGATAATGTTATATCCACTCAGCTTGATGGATATTTAAAGCACGCTCAGCTTGGAACAGATCCGCTAATAAGCCTGATTCCGTACAAAAAAGAAGTTTCCAATACTTATTTGGGAAACCCACATTATTTAACTAAAATTTATGCGCAATTAGGCTTCCATCCCTATGATCTAGCTGAAGTAGTAAGTGCTAATAGTATTGCTAGAAGCCAGGCCGATGCTGAAATAGAAGGGGATGAAGATATTAATTGGACACTACCTGAAGGAGATGATATTAATTGGACAGATTTGGGTATAGATAATAATACAGATAATCTACCTTTCTTATTTGATGGAAAAACAACATATAGTTATCGTTTCAATGCATTAGAATTACCTACTGAAATCGTTGGTGAAGGTAACCGTCGAAAGGAGCTTATAGTAGTCACTTACGAATAGTATTTAATCAAGTTAATCTTTAGCCGTATTTAATTTTTTCCTTTTTAGTTTTTAATTGCTATCTTTGCGTCCCCTCTTGCGCGAAGCACGGGGGATATGTTGAATACATAAACAATTAAAAAAGAATGGCAACTAAAATCAGATTGCAAAGACACGGTAAAAAAGGAAAACCTTTTTACCATGTAGTAGTAGCAGATTCACGTGCTCCACGTGACGGTAAATTCATTGAACGTTTAGGTTCTTACAACCCAAACACAAACCCGGCGACTATCGTTTTGGATTTCGACAGAGCATTGTACTGGATGAACGTAGGTGCACAACCTACTGACACAGCTCGTGCTATCCTTTCTTACAAAGGTGTTCTTTACAAAAAACACTTAGAAGGTGGTGTGAAGAAAGGTGCTTTTGACGAAGGTCAAGCGGAAGAGAAATTCGCTAAGTGGTTGGAAGAAAAAGACGCTAAGATTGAAGGTAAGAAAACAGGCTTAGATCAATCGAAAGAAGAAGCTAAAAAAGCTGCTCTTGCTGCGGAAGCAAAGAAAAATGCAGAAAAAGCTGCCGCTCTTGCTGCTAAAAATGCTCCAGTTGCAGAAGAAACTGAAGCTGCAGAAGGTGAAGCGGAAACAGAAGCTCCTGCGGAAGCCCCTGAAGCAACAGCAGAAAGTGCTGCAAACACAGAAGAAACTGAAGGATAAATCTTATTCATACAGATTCAAGAAAGCCGAGTTTATGAAAATTCGGCTTTTTTAATACCTTTTTTATGTTCTTTTTTCCCGTAAAAAAGAACCAAAAACCTCGTCGCTTCGGATGTTTTACATTTGGGACAGTACTAAGGGTGAATTTGTACAGTTGTAAAACATCCGGATGCGACATTGACGTGTTAAAGAGGGGTAGTGCGTATGCGTAAATGAACGTGATTATTGATGGATTGCAGTTACGCGTATTAAAACGGCCTCGCGTTGTTCCGCGGGCAGCTTTATGCAGAATATTCCGTTAAAAACAGAATGTTGTTTGAGCGCAGCGAGTTCCATTCTGTTTAGGAATAGTCAAGTAAAGGTAGCGGAACCATGCAAGCCTTGATTTTTTGTCTCCTTTTTTATCAAGAAAAAAGGAGATTAAATACATTATTATGAACATCAACGACGCTTTTTATATTGGTTACATCACGAAGACACGTGGATTAAAAGGTGAATTGCAACTTTATTTTGAATTCGCCGATTATGCAGAATTAGATTTGAATGTGCTCTTTTTGGAGATAAACAAAAAGTTGATACCTTATTTTGTAGATAGTATAAAATTACACAACAACAGCACGGCGTACTTAAATCTAGAAGACATAGATCATGTGGACAAAACGAAAGAGCTTATAAAAAAGAAGGTCTATCTGTCCAAGGATAAAATGCCCGAAAGAGACCCGGATGATTTTCGCTACACCGATTTTGTCGGATATCTTGTAGTGGATGAACATGAAGGTGAGATCGGTGAAATAATCGATGTGCAAGAGTTTCCGCAGCAATTTATTGCTACCGTTGATTTTGATGGGAAGGAGTTGATGTTTCCTTTAAGTGAAGATCTTATTCTGGGAATCGATGCAGAAGAGCAGGTTCTAGAAGTGGAGTTGCCAGAAGGTTTGATTGATCTATATCGCGAAATATAATCAAAAATGAATTTCATTTTAATAACTCCCCTAACTTCCATATCTTTCGTAACTTTTAGCTAAAAATGAAACCATCATGATCCGCCAATTGGCGGGGCATACCACCTTTAAGAAGAATTTATCAAGATGAAAATCGTAGACCATATAAAAAACGCAAACGGAAAGACTTTGTTTTCATTCGAGTTATTGCCTCCCGCAAAAGGGCAAGGTATTCAAAGTATTTTCAAAACGATGGATGAGCTTATGGAATTCAAACCTCCGTTCATTGACGTGACCTATCATCGAGAAGATTACATGTATAAGCAACATGTAAGCGGACTGTTAGAGCGTGTTGCGTACCGAAAGCGACCCGGTACCGTCGCTATTTGTGCAGCTATTATGAACAAATACAAAGTGGACGCTGTGCCTCATCTGATTTGTGGAGGATTTACGAAAGAGGAAACGGAAAATGCACTTATTGATCTAAATTTTCTGGGTATTGACAATGTACTCGTGCTTCGTGGTGACGCAAGAAAAGGAGATCCCGATTTTGTTCCTACACCCGGCGGACACGCTTATGCCACCGACTTGCTACAGCAGGTTGTTGATATGAATAACGGGAAATATCTGCATGAAGATATCGAAAGTTCAGCAAAAACAGATTTTTGTATAGGAGTGGCGGGCTATCCGGAGAAACATTTTGAATCACCGAATTTCAATACCGATTTTAAATGGTTGAAGAAAAAAGTGGAGATGGGCGCGGAGTTTATTGTAACACAGATGTTTTTCAACGTCGAAAAGTATAAAGAATTTGTCACGAAATGTAGGGATAACGGTATTCATGTACCTATTATCCCGGGTTTAAAGCCAATGACTACCAAGAGGCAGTTGATTACACTACCTAAGATTTTCCATTTGGATATCCCAGAGGAATTAAGCGAGGCGGTAGAGGATTGCAAAACAAATGCGGATGTGCGGCAGGTAGGGGAAGAATGGTTAGTGGAGCAATGTAAAGAATTAATCAAATTTGGGGCTCCTGTGTTACATTTTTATACCATGAGTAATCCCGGACCGACGAAGAAAATTGTGGAACGTTTGGTATAATGATAGCTTTTTGGGTTGTTAAAATTTGTTAATATACAGATTTTGACAGCAGTTATATGTAGTTTTAAATTAGGCTAACAAAGCGTGTTTTATGAAAACCTACGATAAAATTAACAATTTATTTGGATGGCTTTGTGCTATCCTTACAACCGTTGTCTATATTATAACTGCAGATCGCTTTACTAGTTGGTGGGATACGGGGGAATTTATAGCTTCTGCTTATAGACTCCAAATCGTCCATCAGCCTGGGGCACCTCTGTTTTTAATGATACAGAATATATTTTCCAATTTTGCTTTAGGGGATGTATCAAAAATTGCCTATTGGATGAATATAGGTTCGGCAGTATGCAGTGGACTCACCATTTTATTCCTCTTCTGGACAATCACGGCACTTACAAGAAAGATTCTTATTGGAAGGGGAGGAACACCAACGAATTGGATGGTGATCCAAATTATGCTGGCGGGGGTAATCGGAGCGTTAGCCTACGGTTTTACGGATACGTTTTGGTACTCTGCGGTCGAATCGGAAGTATATGCCATGTCCTCTTTATGCACCGCAGTCGTCTTTTGGTTGATTTTGAAATGGGAGAGAAGAGCGGAAGAACCTGATGCTAACCGCTGGCTGATTTTGATAGCCTATATCATGGGTTTATCTATCGGCGTGCATTTACTAAACTTATTGACTATTCCGGCGATTGCTCTAGTTGTTTATTTTAAGAAAAACCAGCAAATCACTTGGAAAGGGATGGTAAAAGCACTAACAATAGGTATTACGGTGTTGGCGCTTATACTTTGGGGTCTTATCCAGTATTCTATACGGATAGCTGCTACTTTTGATGTGTTTTTTGTGAACCAACTCGGCTTGGGATTCGGTTCTGGAATTGTATTTTTCTTCTTGCTTCTTGTTGGTGGTTTGGTGTGGGGTATCCGATACAGTGTGCTTCAAGGAAGACCTATTTTAAATATCAGTTTGTTGAGTTTGAGCTTTATTTGTTTTGGTTACTTGTCCTACGCGATGATTGCTATCCGCGCACATGCTGACCCTGCTTTAAATAACAATTCACCCGATAATGTCTACGCTTTTCTCGGTTATCTCAATCGAGAACAATATGGTAAGGAACCCTTATTAAGGGGGCAGACTTTCGATGCGCAAGTAACCGGGATAAAGCCAACGGAAACCTATAAAAAAGGAACGACAAAATACGAAAAAATCGAAGGTATCTCTCAATATACTTATAGTAATGAAATGCTTTTTCCGCGTCTTTACAGTGAGAAACACGCGGACTATTATAGAAGTTACCTGGGGTTGGCACCAAACGAAAACCCCACATTCTCTGATAATCTGAATTTTTTCTTTAAATACCAATTGGGAAATATGTACAGCCGTTATTTCTTTTGGAATTTTGTCGGTCGGCAAAATGATGAGCAAAATTATGGTGGATATAGTGAGGGCAATTGGATTTCGGGGTTAAAAACAATAGACAGTCGGTTGGTCGGTGGTCAAACAGACCTCCCTGAATCAATGTATACCAATCCGAGCCGCAATGTGTATTATTTTCTTCCGCTATTTATAGGAGTGATTGGCTTAATATGGCATTTTCGAAAAGATAAGCGGTTTGCATCTATCGTCGCGTTACTCTTCTTTTTTACAGGTGCAGCTATTGTTATTTATCTTAATCAGACACCCATACAACCCCGGGAACGTGATTATGCCTATGCCGGATCGTTCTATGCGTTTTCCATTTGGATAGGTCTAGGTGTGTTGGGGCTTGCAGACTTTATGAATAGGAAGGTGAGTTTAAGAGCTTCAGTCATGACATCGGGTCTGGTTTGTTTATTGGCAGCGCCTGTTCTTTTGATTTCAGAAAACTGGGATGACCATGATCGGTCAGATAGATCATTGGCGCGGGATATGGCGTATAATTATCTCGCATCTTGCAAACCCAATGCCATTTTGTTTACCTATGCCGACAATGATACTTTTCCACTGTGGTATTTACAGGAAGTGGAGGGTATCCGTACCGATGTACGCATTGTTAATTTAAGTTATCTGCAATCGCATTGGTATGTAAGGCAATTGTCTAACCAAGTGAATGATGCTGCTCCGGTCAGATTGAATTTTGATACAGCTAAACTGGCAGAGGGTGTGCGGGATTATATGCCCTTTGTGGATCAAGGGATAGAAAACTATGTCCATCTCGATACCTTATTGGAATTCCTGTTGTCGGATAATCCGACCAATCAGGTGCAGACCCAGAATGGAAAGATGTTGAGCTATTTGCCGGCGAAGAAGATAGAAATGGCGGTAGATAAACAGGCCGTTATAAATCATCAGGTCGTTCCGTCGAAATGGTCTGAGTATGTTGTGGACAAAATGAAATGGGACTATCCTCAAAATCATGTTTCGCGGGCGGAATTAAGTTTGATGTCCATTGTTTTGACGAACAATTGGGAAAGACCGATTTACTTTACCAATTACACACCGACAAATCTCATGGCAGGACTGGATAAATATATTGTAGATGAAGGTATCGTTCGTAAGCTGATGCCAGTGGAGCTTCCCAAGCAACAAGAGGGGCAATTAATGGCGAATATGGAAAAGCTCTATGAGAATGCGACACAAAATTTTAGATGGGGAAAATATGGCTCGATGAACTTTGTGGATGTAGATTCCCGTCGTATGATGGAGAATTTTATCTATCCAGATGTTTATGCACAAACGACACAATTATTGAAACAACAAGGGGATATGGAACGTGCGAAAGCCGTTGCTGTGAAAGCTGTTGATATTTTACCAAAAAGGACGTATAGCTTAAATGAGGCGCTTACCTATACGGATATTGTGGATACATTGTATAAAACAGAAGAAATTGAATTGGCTAATCGGGTAGTGAAGCGAAACGTCAGTTTGGTTAAAGATTACCTCGATTATTCGGAATCGCTCGTCAGGGATAAACCTGACGCTTTGGATGTGCGTAAGATAAGATTTTCTCTGGCAGCTTTAGAGATGTATGATGCTATTTTGGAAGGAACAAACGAAAGGGAGTTATACGCGCAGGTGAATAAAACTTTCACTTACTATCGAGATAAATATATAAGTGAATAACAAATAGAAAGGAGGCACTCTAAACGCCTCCTTTCTATTGTTATCCTTTCTTAACTTCTTTAGCCCAACTATCTTTTAATGTGACTGTCCGGCTAAACACAAGACGTTCTGCTGTAGATTTCGTATCTATAGTGAAATATCCTAATCTGATAAATTGATAACCTTTACCAGACTCTGCTGTTGCCAAATCGGGCTCTATATAAGCCTTATTGATAATTTGCAAACTATTCGGATTGATAGATGCTTTGAAGTCTTCTGCAGCGGCAGGGTTTTCTTCATTAAACAAGCGATCGTAAAGTCTCACCTCGGCTTCTTTGGCATGTGCAGCCGACACCCAATGAATGGTTCCTTTTACTTTTAGTCCAGATGTGTCTTCACCGGATTTCGAATTAGGCACATACGTACAATGTACTTCAGTTATATTACCGTTTTCATCTTTTATGAAATCATGGCATTGCACGATGTAGGCATGCTTTAGGCGTACGGAAAGACCAGGGCCTAACCGGAAAAACTTCTTCGGAGGTTCTTCCATAAAATCGTCCCGTTCTATCCAGAGCTCTTTAGAAAAAGGAATAGTACGCGAGCCTTCTCCTCCCTCTACTTCCGGATTGTTTTCGCCAATTAGATCCTCCGTTTGTCCGTCGGGATAGTTCGTGATAACGAGTTTAATGGGATTCAGTACCGCCATCCGACGCCAAGCTGTAGCATTAAGGTCTTCACGAATACAGAACTCCAATAAACCGACGTCAATCATATTCTCCCGCTTTTGCACACCGATTCGTTCACAAAAATTACGGATAGATGCCGGTGTATAGCCACGACGCCTCAAACCCGAAATAGTGGGCATGCGCGGATCGTCCCAACTTTCTACATATTTCTCGTTGACCAGTTGCAATAATTTACGTTTGCTCATAACGGTATAAGTCATATTCAAACGTGCAAATTCATATTGTTTAGATGGAAATATTTCCAGTTTCTCAATAAGCCAATCATATAACGGACGGTGTGGAATAAACTCTAATGTGCAAATAGAATGTGTGATTTTTTCAATGGAATCGGATTGACCGTGTGCAAAATCATACATAGGATAAATACACCATTTATCCCCCGTACGGTGATGATGAGCGTGTTTTATACGATATAGTAAGGGGTCACGTAGATGCATGTTTGGGCTTGCCAAATCAACTTTAGCACGGAGCACCTTTTCACCGTCTTTATATTTACCGTTTCGCATTTCTTGGAAAAGCTGTAGGTTTTCTTCGATGGTACGGTCGCGATATGGCGTAGGTATACCTGGTTCGGTCGGCGTACCTTTTGAAGCAGCAATCTGTTCAGAAGTGCTATCGTCTACGTAAGCGAGTCCTTTTTTTATCAAATCAACGGCATATGTATACAATGTCTCAAAATAATCGGAAGTGTATAGCTCTTCAGCCCATTGAAAACCTAACCACTGTATATCCTGTTTGATGCTGTCCACATATTCTGTTTCTTCCGTTACAGGGTTGGTATCATCAAAACGGAGGTTGGTTTTTCCATTATACTTTTCTGCAAGTCCAAAGTTTAAACAGATGGATTTTGCATGACCGATATGGAGATAACCATTTGGCTCAGGCGGAAAACGTGTCAAAACACGTCCGTCACGTGTACCTTTGCGGAGATCCTCTTCGATAATCTCCTCAATAAAATTCAGTGGTTTTTCTTCGTTTAACATAACTACAAAGTTACTTTTTTTTGTCTTCTTTTTCCCGTAAAAAGAAGCAAAACCTCGTCGCTTCAAATGTTTTACATTAGGGATAGTACTAAGGATGAGTTTGTACAGCCGTAAAACATTTGGATGCGACATTTGAAGGTTAAGGATGGATAGTGCACCGCATAGATGAACGTGGTCACTAATAGATCGCGGTGATGTAGACTAAATCGGCCTTATATTGTTTTGCAGCCATTTTTCAGAAGGCTATTCCGTTTAAAACAGCATGTTGTTTGAGCGAAGCGAGTTCCATGCTGTTTAGGAATAGCAGATGGAAAATAGCAAAACCATATTAAGCCTTGACTTTTTTGTTTCTTTTTTTGTCAAGAAAAAAAGAAAGACAAAAATTCTGTATTTTCGAATATGAAACAAATATCCCGCATTATCTTTCTTTTACTATTTGTTATTGTACAACCTTGTTTTGGACAAAAAGCTAAGAAACCTCAAGTTATTGTATACGGATCAGATCTTTTAGCATTTTCAGTGGCGGTACAGAGCGCCAAATCGAGTGTTCCAACAATATGGTTAGTTGAGGGGGAACAGCTGATGCCTGAATTTTCCAGCGGGCAGGTTCAGATAGAGAATATGCCACATCTAGATGGTGGAATATGGATGGAAATTTTAATGGAAATGGCTCTTGCAAAGACTCCGGATGATTCGCTGGCGACGGTTGTTAAACGAGAAATGAATCCCCGACTATTTCAAAACGCTGTAGAGAAAGTATTGCGAAAGTTACCGCAATTAACAATAATGAGAGGAGAAGATATATTGTCAATCAAGCGACGGAAGCGCGATTGGGAAGTCCAAGTGTCTAGTAAACACAGATATATTGTACGGTGTGTAGTCGACGCATCCGGGAAACAAGAATTATCTAATTTAGTTGACATATCTTGGGGTAATAATATCGAGCCAATGCAACCACTTCGCACATTGTCTTTAACGCAAGTCCGTACGTTAGTGGCAGCAGGACAAATCGGCGACACGCTATATGGAGCACAATTGGGAAATATTCTAGCAGGAGAAAGAGATGGTTTCTTTAATTTTCGAAGTTTAGAAGAATTGCTACATGAAGATATAAAATTAAGCCCTTTTCGTACGGCCGTTGGACAAGCAGTCGGTGCAACAGCAGCTTATCTGGCATTTTTCAAGACTTCTGCTGACAAAGTAGACATCCGAAAATTGCAAACAGAGTTAATGACATATAACGCCCGTATTTTACCTTATCAAGATGTTGCGGTTAATGAGGTACACTTTTACGCGTTACAACGTTTTGGATTAGCCGGCGTATTACCAAATCTACATAAAGATGATGATTTTCGTTTCCAAAAAGATGAACGCGTAAGTTTTGATGAAGTTGAACCCATTTTTGACCGGTTGTATTCCAGAAGTCAATTGTGGTTTTTAGATAATAAGGGGGATGATTTCCAATGGAAAGATTTCCTGTCTTTAATTAAATTCGTAGGACTTCGTGGAGACGAAATAAGCAAACAGATAGAGAAAGAATGGTCGGCAAAGTTAAAATTTGAGGGCAGCTTTGACGAAGAAGCTTTTGTTAGCCGCTATCAATTTGCTGTTATTATGGACAGATATGCTAACCCTTACGTAAAAGCGGTCAATCAACAAGGAGATTTTATAAATTAAACTTTTTCTTTTTTCGGAAACACCAACGACGCCACAATACTGATCACCAGAATGGATATAATGATGATTAAAGAGTGAACTGTTTGGAAACCGAATTCTTCCAGCCAGCTATGCAGCAACATTTTTGCTCCGATGAAAATCAATAGAAATGCTAAACCGACTTTCAGATAATGGAATTTATCAATGATATTCACCAAAAGGAAGAACATAGAGCGTAATCCTAAGACAGCGAAGATATTAGAGAAAAATACAATGTAAGGATCTTTTGTTACAGAAAAGATTGCGGGGATAGAATCCACAGCAAAAATCAAGTCCGTAAATTCGATAACCAATAATACTAAAAACAAAGGCGTCATATACCTTACGCCGTTTTCGATATGAAAGAAACGGCCACCATCCAAACGGGGAGTAACCTTAAAATATTTCGACGCAAACTTGACCACAGGGTGATTTTGCGGGTCAACCTCTTCCTCCTTGTTACGATTCATATACATATTGATACCGGTATACACTAAAAAAGCGCCGAAAACATAGAGTATCCATCCAAACTTTGCAATTAATGCCGCCCCAACAAAGATGAATATACAACGGAGGATGATTGCGCCGATGATTCCCCATACCAGTACTTTATGATAGTATTTTTCCGGAATACCAAAGGAAGAAAATAGAAGCACCATAACGAAGATATTATCCACGGACAACGCATATTCCACCACATAACCAGTGAGGTATTCTATACTTAACGTCTTGTTATATAGTTGGATACTTGCTGCTAAATCGTTCTCATTGATGCGGATATTATGGTAGTGCTTCGCAATGATCTCTTTGAGGCGGGCAAAATCATGGACGTTATGTAGCTCATTTCCCCAAATATATAGTACCAAGCCAAATGCTAGCGCAAAGAAAACCCAAACCGCACTCATGATGGCAGCAGCTTTGAATGATACTGGCTTGTCACTCTTGGAGAACAATCCCAAGTCAATGGCGAGCATAAGGACAATGAATATAATAAATCCTCCAAAAAATAACAATTCGTGGCTCATATGTAGATTCTATTTATTTCTTTCTGTTGTAAATCTGACTAATTGTTCTAACGCAACCTTATACGTATTATCAGGAAATGCTGTTAATATATCAAAGGCTTCCTGTTGGTACTGCAACATTTTATTTCTTGCGTAATCCATTCCGCCGCTGCTCCGTACAAAAGTAATAACTTCGGCGACCTTATCTTTGTTTTCACTATGGTTTTTTACCAGGTTGATAATACGCCTCTTCTCCGCGCGGTTTGTATTTCTTAGGGCGTAAATGAGTGGTAGGGTCATCTTTTTTTCTTTGATGTCATTTCCTACTGGTTTTCCGATATCGTCCAGGCCGAAGTCGAAAAGGTCATCTTTTATTTGAAAGGCTATTCCTACCTTTTCTCCAAACAGGTGTAGGCGGTCGACAGTCTCTTGCGGAGCTTTTACAGAAGAGGCACCACAGGCACAACATGCCGCGATAAGGGAAGCAGTTTTCTTACGGATCACCTCAAAATATACGCTTTCTTCAATATCAAGTTTACGTGCCTTTTCTATTTGCAGTAATTCGCCCTCGCTCATTTCTTCTACGGCGTCAGACATGACTTTTAGTAGGTTGAGTTCATTATGCTTCACAGAAAGTGACATGCCTTTTGAAAGTAGGAAATCACCCAATAACACGGCTATTTTGTTTTTCCATAAGGCATTGACCGAGAAGAACCCGCGGCGTTCATTCGCATTGTCCACTACATCGTCATGTATTAAAGATGCCGTATGTAATAACTCGACCAATGACGCTGCCCGATAGCTAGAATCATTGATGTCCCCACACAATCCGGCTGAAAGAAAAACGAACATAGGGCGCATTTGTTTTCCTTTCTGTTTCAAGATGTATTGTGTAATGCGGTTTAACAAGGGTACAGAGCTATGCATCGATTCTTTAAACCGACTTTCAAATTCTTTTAGCTCTTGTGCTATTGGGTTTTGTATATCTTTTAATTTCAGCATGAAAAATGGCTAAATCACCATGGCTTTTAAAGCAGTTAAAATTGCAATAAATATAAGAAATATCCATGTAGGATAAACACAAAACTGGATGAAATAATCTGGAAATGATTATAAAGCGTCGATAGCTAATTCTAATTCTTTATACCATTCTTCACCATATTCACGAATAAGGGGTTCTTTGACAAATTTATATACCGGGATACCCAGTTCTTTACCAAATGTACAGGCGTCGCTACAAATATGCCAACGATCGTAATGTAAAACATCAAACGCGGGATAGCGTGTCGTGCGGATAGGGTAGAGGTGGCAGGATATAGGTTTTTTCCAATCGATTTCGCCTAGTTCATAGGCTTTTTCAATTGCACATTTCGTAATACCGTTGTCCCAGGTTACATAAGCACATTCTTTATTGCCATCCACACAAGTCGTTGTTAGATCGCCATCCATATCGATAACGTGTGTGCCTTGTTCTTCGATGGCCTGGATGCCCTTTTCGGTCATATAAGGTTTTACTTTCGGGTAGATTTCACGGAGAATCTCGGTTTCTTTTTCATTTAGAGGCGCTCCTGAATCTCCTTCTACACAGCAAATACCCTTACATTTGTTTAAATTACAAACAAAATCATTCTTGATGATATCCTCGTGCACTAATACGTTGCCTACTTCAATCATGTTGTTTATTTTGAATAACTAACGCGCTTTCCAAGCGTGTGCTTTAAGCCTTTTGCACTGATCAACTCCATGGTCACGGTACCCACCAAAATTTCTACTTGTGCTTTTACGGGGATACGATTACCATCGTTGGTAACCCATAGGAAAAGTTGGCTATCTTTTCTGAATATCCTACCGGGTGTGATTTCTGGACTGAACTTAATACATTCCAGCTCTCCTAACGATGTCTTGATTTTTTCGATACCGACATATTTGATGCCCAGCTGAGCCACTTCATCGTTTAAGAAGTACGTAAGTTTAAATGAATCTCCTTTTTTTAGAGAAGATAGATCTAGATTACGGGAAAAATAATAGGCTGATAGTAAATCGAAAAATTGGGAGGTAGGGCTGGTAAATGTACCCTTCTTACCCGAAACTTTTTTATTCTGATGGTCGAAAGTAGCATATTCCTCACGGGTATAATTACCTTCATGTATATCTTCGATATAGAGATATGGAAGATATGTACTGCCATCAATATAGGAATCGTACTTATTCCTTACTTTATAAACCGCAAATATTCCGGAAGTCTGGCCAAAAGCAGATAAATGGAAGGCATTGGGATTGCTAAAACGTAGCTTCGACTTTTCTACTTTTAATGTACCTGTTGCAACAGACAAAATCCCATACTTTAACTTATATGTTAAGTTCTCTCCGGCCTGATATGTAGGTTGCGGCAAATATGGTAACGTCTGTCCGATGGTAAACCCTATGCTACAAATGAAAAACGCGATAAACGTGTAAATTTTCTTCATATAGTAATGGACATAGATAGTGGGCAATAGTTTAACTTTTACGCTTATATACGGGTACAGTAGAGCAAGGCTCACCATACATGATGCTCTTGACAACTTTGCTTAATCCAAGGGTAAATTTAATAAACGCTGATTCCGGCACATAGATATCTCCACATCCCTTTACTACAACCCGTCCATCTTGATAGGTACTAAAATCAATTTGGTCTAATGCCTGCGTAAACAAATTGTCCAACACGGTTTCTTTATCTCCAAAATGTACCGAAAGCGCATGCGGTTCAAGTTTATTCGCAAGAAGCATGTAAGCCCAAGTAGGAACGATAGCATCTGTTGAGCAGATAATACCGACGTGTCTATTCTGGTATTGACTCCAATCGTGTTCCTTAATAAATGTTCGAAAATCTTTTTCCTTTAATATAAGCCCGTGAAATAAATTGTCTTTAATGTCATATACCACAATTTCTTCTTTTGGCGCATAATGCGCCAAATCAATGGTAATTAGACCGCTTTGGGCTACTTTATTGACGATATTTTCTTGAATGTCCATACGATATCAAAACAAAAAGCCGGACACCAATATGTCCGGCTATAAAGTTACTTATTATATCCTAATAGAATCTAATGCGATTGTCATGAATATCAGCTTTGTGCTGGAGAGCTTGGTAAATAGCCCCCCAAGAGCGCTGTGCTTTTGCCGTCTGCATTTGTTGCTTTTGATTGTTGATATCGCTAGCCACAAGTTCCGCAGGATTAACAAAACCAGTCACTTGCACAGCAAATACGCCTTGCTCGCCTTTTACCGCTTTAGACAGTTTATTCGGTTGTAAACCAAATGCTGCCCCTACCACCGCTGGCTCCATCGCCACACCTGGAAGTACCGGGTTTGCCATAACGATATTCTCAATGTCAACGGCTGTTTTTTCTAGTTTTTGTGCCACTTGATCTATCGATGACGCACCACTCAACGCATTGTTTAGCTTTTCTGTAAGCATTTTTGCTTTTACTTCATTGCGTACACGAGCTTCGATTTGTGGTTTCACAGCTTCTAACGAAAGCGTGCCTTTAGCTTGCACATCAACCACGCGTGCAATAACAAAATGATCTTCGGTGTCAAATATCCGTTCTGAAACTTCTCCTTTTTTAGCTTCAAAAGCCCAACGAACAAGATCCCGTGGGACTTCAACACCATTAAAGGTATTATCCATCGGTACGACACGTTCTGCTTTATGTACCGTAGTGCTTTGTTTATTTGCAACTTCTGTAAAGTTTTTGCCATTTGCCTCACCAAAGAAGTTATTTGCTTTCGCGTATGCGGCATCCGTTGTCGCTTTGCCACTGTTGATCACCTTATCTACAATAGCCGCTTTAACAATTTTCGAATTACCAATTTGTTTTTCGATTCGGATAATGTGTGTTCCAAAACGACTGTTAACGATAACTACGTCACCAGCCTTGCCTGAAAATACAGCTTCATCAAACTCTGGAACCATTTGTCCTCGTGGGAAAGTACCTAAATCACCGCCATTTATTTTACTGCCTTCGTCTAAACTAAATTGCACAGCAAGTGCGGAAAAACTTTCTCCTTGTTGGATCAACCTTTTGATGGAATCCGCTTTCGCTTGGGCTTTATCTATACCGCCTTCTGCTGTTGTATTCAATAAAATGTGAGAAGCTGTTACAGAGTCCGGACTGAATTTAGCATCCACAACCTTTGCGATTTCAAATCTGTCGTTAGATAAAAAAGGTCCGACTGTTGCGCCAACAGGTGCATTGAAAATAACAGAATCCAATGCCGGGCTTACTTGTCCTTTACGTAGATAAGTATACGGATATTTAGTGTCCGAGTTGACTGTTGCAAATAATGAGTCTGTAGTCGAGTTTACGAGTTCTGACTTCAATTGCTCAATAACAGACTTGGTGGCTGCTGTATCGTTAGCAGTAGGTCGGGCGTCAAACAATACATATTCTATCGCTCTGCTTTCCTCTTGATTTTCGAAAGCATTTTTATGCGCGTCGTAGTATGCTTTGTAATCCGAATCGGTTAATTTGATTTCTGAATCTTTCACCGAAGAATAATCAAGCATTAAATATTTAAAGTTTGCTAATTTATTACGTTGGTTATACTCTTCTTGCGCTTCCAATGAAGTAACGTATACGCTGTTGGTCAATAAGTTCGAATATTTTTCATTCAAACGCTCATTGCGGATGTTTTCTAAAAGCATCTCCCATTGTTGGCGCATTTCCGGTGTTCCCTGGCTATTAATTTGTGAAAGGAACGTGTTCAACTGGTTTTTATCGAATACGCCCGTTTCAGGGTTGGTAAATGCTTGAACAATTTGTGGCGAAGGATTGGTGCCGGACACCAAATTGTTTAGCTCATCCCGTCCAACAGAAAGCCCTATTTTCTCGATTTCCTGCTTCAAGAGTTCTTGTGAGATAAATTGATTCCAAACTTGCTGTACCGCATAGTTACGCATTTGTGGCGATGCTGTTCCTCCCATTTGCTGTTGGTACATTGCTGTAGTTTGGTCAACCTGCATGTTAAATAGCTGGTAGTCAATAGATTCTCCATTAACGCTGCCCACTTGATTTTGATTCTTCATCCAAAAAGGAGTTCCATAGCTGATGATATCTCCCAATAAAAACGCAATAATTGCTAAACCAATGACAGTTACTACCAACCCCGCTCGGTTCCGCAAATAGCTCATTAATCCCATAGTCTATATACTCTGTTTATTCAGTTACTTAATTGACCTTTATTAAAAACAAGGCGCAAGATACGACTTTTATGAAAAAAAATATAAAAAATTGTTTGCGACATCTTAATTACCGAAAGAAGGAAGTTGTTGGTCGCCCGAAGGGATATAGAAACCGGTCATATTTTGACCATCAATCTTTTTGAAATCCGTGTCCGAAATGAAGGAAGTCGCTTGTAAACTTCCGCGTTGATCTTTGAAGTCGAAGGTGATAGGAACAGAATTATAATAAATGTTTTTCTTCTCGTCAAAATAAAGTTCTTCTGTTTTAATCACCGAGCCATCGACCATATTAACAACCACATTTTTTCTAAATTCAGTTAGCCCTTCATTTATCTTTTGGACCGCATAATCCGAGCGTATGCGCTGGGACTCGCCCCCATGTTCGTCGAAAAAGCGTATCAATACACCTTTCTGAAATTCGTACATAGCAATGCTGTCTGGATATTCCCGCAGTTCGGGCGCTGTCAGCTCAGCTTTTACTTTCGCGGAATCACTATAGATTACCGTCACGTCTCTAGAAATGTTGACATTCTCTTCTTGTTGTATATTCGCGATCTTTTCGACATCACGTAGATCATTCTCACAAGCCATAAATGAAAGCGCCCCTAACAACATATATATCGTTAAGGACAGTTTTTTGTAACTTTTATGGATAGGCAAGAAATGCATCGTTAATCTAAACTTCGGCGAATAAACCAAGAGTCGTTAATCGTGAAACCAAAATTAATGTTGATATACCGTTCCCTTACCAAATTGTGGTTAAGTGAACCTTGTTGTCCAAGTTCGGCGGAGATATTGATTTGAGAGAAGGTACGTCCAAAATTTGTTTCTGGTAGAGGTAAGCCTAATCCTATGCTAACAGCCATATCGTTAATCCGTTGGTTCCTATATACAATCGGCGTTTGGTTATAACGGAATCCCAAACGGTAATCTACCTGATTCCAATAACGTACTGAAGTGGGATCAGGCTTAATTTGTCCTCCTACGGCAAAACCATAGCTTTTTTCTAGTTTGCTTTGGCCTTCCAAAACTTCGAACTTCGACCAATCAGCATAATTAAAATCAGCGCCTACCAACCAATTATATCCTTTTGACAAGGTGAAGCCGACATTATGCTTTAAAGGAAGTTGGATCTTTTTGGTAGCAAAAGTTCCAGTGCTAATGGTATCTAGTGGCGGGGCAATATAGTCTTCGTCAAAATTATTTTGAGAGATTGTAATGATCCGGCTTGGTTTCGCATTGATCTTGTTATTTAACGTTCCCGTATAACCCAATGTTAAGTTATATTTCCTGTTGATGGATTTGCTATATTGAATCCCGTAATCAATAGTTGCCCCCCTGATGTTGCGAGTCTCTTTTAACTCTGCCGGATAGGCGGAGAGATCACTTAGAAACTTCACTTCAGTAATGTCGTAAAGATTTCCAAAAAGAAAACCGGCATTAGCACCTATGCTTAACCCTTTGACAGGTGATACACCGTAACCTAAATAGGCTTTATTGATTCCACCTTCTCCAAATATCTGCTTCTCGTAAACTAAATCATCTATAGATTCTACACTTTTTGATGAATATCCAACATCCGAAAACGGTAGTAACCCAAAAGAAAATCCGCCGTATTTTTGTAATGGTATCCCAATAGCAATATGTCCAAAGGCAAAATCGGCGGTATTATCGCTCAAATTATTTCTTGATAATTGTGTGAAATTACCATACATACCCGCTTCTAAAACCGTACGGTTCAGCCCCGAGTAGGATGCAGGATTGGCAATGTTCAATGTAGGAAGTCCCGTTAGATATCTTACACCGGTGGAGATACCGCCCATAGCACGTGTTTGTGGCAATAAGTCGTTTCGCATTTGTCCCAAACCAAATTGTGAATAAGGAGAATGGGAGGTAGATCTTTGTGCATATGCCTGTTGGATGCCAAATAAGCTTAATCCTAACAACAGCTGCATGGCTATTTTGGTAAAACTTCCTATTGAATTTCTGTGCATGGTCAAAATTTGCTACAAAACTATCTAATTTTTAACTATTCCGTTAGTTCTATTTGTTAAAAAAGGTTAATCGGTTGGTGCTTAGTGATTTGTGTAGCAACGGCTACATAGCAGGCATAAGCCTTTTAATATTAAATAAACTGGAAATAGATAATAGCGGCTACAATAACAAGATATAATGTTTCGTATATCCATTTTGATTTTGAATTAGTGAAATAAAATGCAAGGTAAATTGCAATTGGAGGGGCGCAAAGCAAAAAATGGTTGATGGTGATATGATTGTTAAGATAAAAAGAACCTAAGGTCAACAATATCATAAAAAATAGAAGTTGGAAAGATTTGCGTAAATGGACAACACTCTTGAAGAAATGTTCCTTCAGCACAACAAGAAAAAATAACAAAGCGATGGCTATCGGAATAATAACGAGGTAGTCATACATATTAAGGGACAACTCAGTAGGAAATGCGTAACCAAGCGGTTTAAAAATGGCAAAGAATTCTTGTAGACGCCCTATCCAATAATAAATAACGCCCAAAAGGAAATATATAGTCGAAAAACCTAATAGCGGCGTTATCCACTCTCTCCAGTTAAAAGGGCGAAAGATCAGCAAACTTATCCACAAAAGCAACATCATGACCATAAACGGGAAATAAATTAGGCTTCCGATGGCAACAATCATCCCTAAATCAAACATCAATCCTTTTATATCATGTTGCTTATAAATATTAAACAGTTTGCCAAGCATCCATATCGTAATAAAATTACAAATAAGGGGAGGAGAAAGCACCAAAAATGGCGTAAACAAACTAACCAGCGTCATATACATTAATGCTGGGGTAAAATTGGGCTTGCCCAGAAGGTTAAAGTTATTAACTATCCGATTTAGGAAAAATGCCTGTAGTAATGTAAGGATCAAGGTAATCATCACATTCTCTCCAGGAGCTAGGCCAGAGCCTATCCGTATCCCGATAAGGTTGTTGATTGCAGGCTCAAATAATATAGGAGTGATGTGATCCGGAAGGCTAAGGAAAATGCCTAAACATAAAACCAAACCGATAGCCGATACCAAAACAATATTGATTGGCGTAAATTTTCGATGTTGGCTTATGATCATTGTCCGATTACTTCTCTAGTTTCTTTATACGTCTATCCAACATAAATAAGAATATACCCAAAACGACAAAGATGGTTAGCAACACAAGTACCACTACGTATATCTTTCCGGAGCTACGGAGGCCGGTCGCCATTTCTATTTGATTTTGGGCAAATGTATAATTACTTATTATGAGAAACACTAAAAACGTGGTTATCTTTTTCATGATGATTGTGGTTTGTGAGATTAATCGACGAAGTTTCTTTTATTTTCCAGAAGACGCACACGATAACGCAAAGTACATATCCATACGCCTATCAGAATCCAGCCAATAGTGGCCGTATAAAAAACGGGACGCATTTGGTTGTCCATGTCGAGATCGCCAAACGTTCCATTACCACCACTTCCGGGATGTAGCGAGTCTGTCATTTTAGGCATGATGTACATCAGTACAATCATGATCGGAAATGCAAAAATGTTATATACTGCGGATATTTTAGCCCTTTTCTGTTCTTCTTCTAATGCATTTCGTAAAACGAGATAGGCCAAATACATAAGTGTTGCGATCGCCGAACCATTTGTTTTAGGATCGTTAGGCCAAAAGTCTCCCCAGGTGATATTTGCCCATTGCATACCCGTTAGTAAACCTATGATACAGAATACAATCCCTGTATTGACTGCTTCGACAGCCATTAAGTCGTCGTTGACACGGCTGCCATTCAAATAACGTATGCTATAAATAACAGAAATAAGGTAAAGGGCAAACATGGCGGACCACATTGGTACATGGAAATATACATTGCGGATAGTCTCATGTAATAGGAATAAAGCGGGAACCGGGCCGAGGAAGCCCACTACAATACTAGCGGCTACCATGACCAGTCCTAAAATTTTCCACCAAGATTTTTTCATCTATATGTAATCTATTTTAAACGTGATGAAGCTATAGAATTAATCACGCCAAAGATAAGGAAATAACAGTAAAGAAATGGTAATCGTAATTACATTAATTGCCAGCAAGACGAGTATCTCATTGGTACTTTCGCCTCTTGGAACCCCGGCTAGCGCATTTTGAGATAGGGTAATTAAGACGATAAGCAGGGGTATGATAACGGGGAAGCTCAATACCGCCATAAGAGTGCTATTATTGCCTGCTTTGGCACTGATGCCTGACACCATGGTGAATACCGAGGCAAAGCTAATGCTGCCCAATAAAACCGCTGCTATATACAGGAAAGGATCACCTACGGGATTACTAAACGTGATGCTATAAGCTATATAAGCAATTATCGATAAAAGAACCATCACCAGCGTATTATAAATTATTTTAGATAATATAATAGCGTGTGGACTGATTAGTGTATAATAATAGAGCTGTCGGTTTTGGCTCTCTTGAATAAAACTTCGGCTGATAGCGTTGACACTGGCAAACAACATAATTATCCAGAACAGGGCGTTCCAAACAAGTGTATCTACAGATTTGAATGCCTGATGGCAAACAAATACTGTAGATACAACGTATAATAAGATACCATTTATCGCGTACTTCGAACGCCATTCAAGAATGATATCTTTATAAACTAAAGTTTTTACCTGTTGGAGTGTATTCATGCGCGCAGCAAAGATACAAATACTTGTGCTCGAAACCGCGCCGACCCCAAATTAAGTACTAAGCTTTGTCTAATTCTGATTTTGCTTTATCAATAACGTCCTCGGCCTTGCCTTCTGCGTCATTTACAGCTTTTGAAGCTTTATCAGCCCATTTTCCAGCCTTCTCAGAGGCTGCGTCTGCTACTTGTTTTCCTTTTTCAACAGCCTTGCCCTTTAAGTTCTCTAATTCGTCTTTAGCTGATTTAGCAAATTTAGCTGCACGTTTCGCTTCTTTTTTAGAGAGTTCCTTAATGGACTTCGTGAGGTCTTTAACACCTTTATTCGCCCGCTCCAATTGTTCTTTACCATCATCTGTTGCTAAGAAATAATAGGCAGCTGCACCAGCAGCTAAACCAACAAGCGCAAATGTGATTAGTCCATTTTTATTTTTCATAATATCCTTTTTTTTACTCATTTAATAATATTTATACGTAACTCTTTGTTATCTTAACAGATAAAGTTCGAAAAATGTTTTAGTGAGGATGATTTTTTTATAAAAGATTTTTGCTAATTCAATTTTACTTGTTGTATAGATTGTAAGGAATAAAGATGGTGATAAAGACCGCTACCTTTTGACATAAGCTCAACATGGTTTCCTACATCGGATACTTCTCCGTTTTCGATGACTACAATTTGATCTGCATCCCTAATGGTGCTTAACCGATGCGCGATGATGACAGATGTACGGTTGCGCATAAGTTCTTCCAGGGCTAATTGCACCAACCGCTCAGATTCGGAATCTAAAGAGGAGGTTGCTTCGTCCAGGATGAGAATGGCAGGGTCTTTCAATAATGCGCGCGCAATGGCAATACGCTGGCGTTGCCCGCCCGACAGTTTTACACCGCGTTCCCCCACAAGCGTATCGTAGCCCTGCGGGAAAGCCATAATAAACTCGTGCGCATTTGCCCGTTTCGCGGCTTCTATGATATCCTCCGCGTTTGCATCCAAGCGACCATATCCAATGTTTTCACGGATCGTGCCGCCAAATAATAACACGTCCTGCGGAACGATGGCCACTTGATTACGGATGTCCGTCAGCGAATAGGCTGAA
Organism: Sphingobacterium chuzhouense; assembly: GCF_014692525.1. Classification (GTDB taxonomy): domain Bacteria; phylum Bacteroidota; class Bacteroidia; order Sphingobacteriales; family Sphingobacteriaceae; genus Sphingobacterium; species Sphingobacterium chuzhouense. The sequence goes on along the minus strand of NZ_JACNYL010000001.1, from coordinate 542,168 downwards.
CTATCTTTTCCGTCGTAAGCGATAGATCCCGATGTCGGTGTATAAAATTGTAAAATAAGCGAGGCAATAGTTGATTTTCCTGTGCCACTTGGCCCAACTAACGCCAATTTTTTTCCGGCATCCACATGGAACGAAATATCTTTTAAGATAGGTATATCCGGACGGGAGGGATAAGTGAAGCCCACATGGTTGAAGGTAAGTGCACCTTGCATGGGTATCTCGATATCATTGTTGTTTGCTGATATGTCTATCGGTTCCGGTTGTTCTTCCAAAATATCAAGCACGCGTTCACTCGCACCGATGGAGCGCTGTATATTGGCATATAGCTCCGGAAAACTGCCCATCGATCCGGCGACAAACATCGAATATAAAATATAAGTGGTAAGGTCTCCTACGGAAATCTCCCCCTGCGAAACAAGCGAGGCACCATACCAAATAACCACAAGAACGGCTCCGAAAATACAGAAAATGATAAAAGAAGCAAAGATGCCCCGGTAGGTTGCTCCTTTGACAGCCAGTTTCACGACAGCACTCAGTTTGTGGGCATAACGGTTGGTCTCGTAATACTCATTTACAAATGCTTTGACATTGCTGATGCCTAACAATGTTTCCTGTACAATGGTATTGGAGTCGGCCAGCTGATCTTGTGCCTGACGAGACAGGTTGCGTATAAAGCGACCAAAAATAATGGCGATGACAATAATGACGGGTAGAATGGCAAGGTTCATTAGTGCCAGTTTCGGGGAAACAAATACCAGGAGGCATATCCCGAACGCCAGGCTAATCGTCTGACGTAATATTTCTGCTAACGTTGTTGTTAATGTATCTTGAATCTGAGCCAAATCGGTAGAAAGACGGCTGTTTAATTCTCCCACTCGTCTATTGGCAAAGAATTCAATTGGCAACGTAATGAGTTTATGATAACTGTCTTTACGGATACTAGCTAAGGCCTTCTCCGCGATTTCGACAAAAAGCCGTATCCTGCCGAAAGACACGATGGATTGAAACAAGAGCAACACCATCGAAATCGCGCCAATGCTGAATAGGCTAGCAGGTAGCCAAGGGTATTTCTGTTGTCCTTGGGCTGCGTCGATCATAGCACCAAGCAGGGCCGGGAAAGTCAGCATGGTTAAGCTAGACAGGATAAGGAAAAACATGCCCAATATAAATTTTCCCCTATATGGTTTTAAATAGGTGAAAATTTTTAACGCTTTCTTCAGTAATTCTTTACTAAGCTTGGGTTTGGGTAATTCTTCTGATTGTGTATTACCACTGTTCAAACGCGATCTCGCCATTCTTCAACTCGAATTATTAGAGAGCAAAAATACGGTATTATTTATGTGCCCTTATCACTCTTGCGTCAAATTTTGGGACTTGCGCCGTCTAAGGTGTAGATATAAGGTAAAGCCTAACGCCAAAATGACAATGGTCAATATGAGGATGGTTGTGTGGCGGTTTCGTTGCTTAGCTTCCAGGTCATCGATTTGATTGCGTAGTTTTTCATTTTCTGTTTGGAGCTTGGTAATCGTGTGCATGTAGCCGGAAACCTGTTTGTTATATTCCACGGCTAGGTTTTCATTTTTATTGCTTTCGCTGCCTTTTATGTCCAGTAACTTCTTTGTTTCCAGAAAGATGTCGTTGTCTGTCAAAACAATCTCCCGTAGGATATCGATAGACTTCTGCATATCTTTTTTTCTTTTGAAAATGCCAAATACACCGGTCTTTTGACGTAAACTGTTGTCAAACTCGCCGAAACGCCTGCTGCGTTTATCCAGTAAGCTGTTAACACGCTCTCGCTGCTGTTCGAAGCTGATAGAATCGGCGTCCATGTTGGTTTGGGAATTGCCCATGTGGAGCATGCCGACTAAAAGGACAATAAGTAAAGAAAGCTGTTTCATCTTAACTGTCTAAAAATTCCACCATGACAACTTCATCTTGTTGCAAACCCAATAATCGACTAGCATGGCCCTTGTTGATCGCTATTTCCAAGAAGTTGCTGATTCCAAATAAACAGAGTTTTTCTCCTTCCGGTACTTCATTATAATGCCAGCTTAGTTTATTTATGGTTTCATTCCTTTTGAAATGTAATTTGAAACTTCGGCCTTTTTGAACTTCGTTGAAAAGCTCTTTGCTAATATTGCTGATGACGTTTCCGAAAGCGTCAATATACGAAACGTGACCTTTTATGGTGTTGGACCCAACCAGTGGCTGTACCAGTACCTTTTTAAGAGGTTTGTCGATAGGCTGTCCAATTTCGGACAACGGTTCCCCTTTAGCAATATGACAGGCTGCTTTAGACAGTATATCAGCCAAAGGAAAATGCAGGTAACGTAAATCCTGCATAATATCAATTTCGTACAGCTCCTGTGGGTCACTTTCACCAAGGATAATGCTAAAAATGCCATTATCGGCTCCGACGAAAAAGTGATCGTCAAATTTCATCATGGCATAATTGGAATCTTCTTGAAACACAGTGTCGATCCCGATAAGATGTACCGTACCCTTAGGGAAGTAACGGAAAGCGTTGCGGAGTACGACAGCAGCACGTTGTATATCAAAAGACGGGATTTCATGCGTAATATCTACCAAACGGACATCAGGCAATTGCGATATGATACTGCCTTTTAATGCCGCCTGATAAAAATCACGGTGCCCCAAATCTGTTGTAAGCGTTATTACTCCCATACACTATGTACCTGTAAAGATACTAAAAACGTTAAAATACGGTGATGCCCTCTTCGCAAAAGAACTACAAAAGTAATAAAAGAAAGTGCAATATGAATCGTTGCATCGCTAAATTTCCATTTTTTATCATGTGTGTGAAAATAGATAATTATAGTTTGTATTTTTGGTTTATTAATGCTGTAAAACATCTATCTTTATTACATAAAAATTAAAACAAACAATTTGAACGAAGTACTTATACCATTAGAGGACGTTAATCTAGTAACGTTATGGGGAGCTCAAAATGAACATTTTGAGTTAATAAAAAAAGGCTTCCCGAAGCTTCGGTTAGTAGCACGGGGGGATGAATTGAAAGTGTTGGGAGAGGAGTTGGAACAGAAACGATTTAAACGTGTGTTCGAAGGCATATTGCAGCATATTGACCGATTTCAAAATTTGGATTCCAATGCATTGGAGGATTTGGTAGGGATAAATGGCACGGCTGAAAAACAGGCAGAAAAGAAAACAGGGGAATCTTCTGCTTTTAAAGGAGAGCCGATTGTTTACGGGCCTAACGGCTTGATTGTTCGTGCTCGTACCCCGAACCAACTGAAAATGGTGGAGAGTATAAGTAAAAACGATATTCTGTTTGCCATCGGGCCAGCAGGTACTGGTAAAACTTATACGGCGGTAGCGTTAGCGGTTCGAGCATTAAGGAACAAGGAGATAAAGCGTATTATCTTGACACGTCCGGCCGTTGAAGCCGGAGAAAATCTAGGCTTCCTGCCGGGTGACCTCAAAGAGAAGGTAGATCCGTATTTGCGTCCGCTCTATGACGCATTGGATGATATGATCCCCTCCGATAAGCTGAAAGATTATTTGGAGCGCCGGGTAATAGAGGTGGCGCCATTGGCATTTATGCGCGGGCGCACGTTGGACAATTGTTTTGTCATTTTGGACGAAGCACAGAACGCGACCGATATGCAATTAAAGATGTTTCTTACCCGGATGGGGCCAACAGCCAAGTTTATCGTTACGGGCGATCTTACGCAAATCGATTTGCCAAAGAAAACACAGTCTGGGCTAGCGACGGCGGTAAAGCTTTTAGAAAATATTAATGGCATAGATATTATCCATCTAAGTGGATCAGATGTCGTTCGACATAAACTGGTAAGACGTATTTTGGAAGCGTATGGGGATATTTAGGATTGAATACAATGAACGCAATAAAAGAAACAACATTTAATTTTGATAAACAAACCGCCTTTTATAAAGGTAAGGTACGTGATGTATATACCATAGCCGATGAATATCTGGTGATGGTGGCTTCGGATAGGATTTCTGCTTTTGATGTCGTGTTGCCACGTCCTATTCCTTATAAAGGACAAGTGTTGAACCAGATTGCGGAAAAATTTCTGTCGTCTACGAAAGATATTATTCCAAACTGGGTCATCACCGTACCTGATCCAAACGCGACTATAGGGTATAAGTGCGAACCATTTAAGGTGGAAATGGTTATCAGGGGATACCTGGCAGGGCATTTGTGGCGAACTTATCGTGATGGGAAAAGAATCCTTTGTGGTGTAACTTTACCAGAAGGGTTGAAAGAAAATGATAAGCTTCCCGAGCCTATTATAACGCCAACGACGAAAGCAGATGTCGGACATGACGAAGATATTTCGCGAGAAGACATCATGGCTAAGGGCATTGTGCGTGAAGAAGACTATGTACAGTTAGAAAACTTCGCCCATGCGTTGTACCAAAGAGGTGCTGAAATGGCGCAAGAGCGAGGATTGATACTGGTGGATACCAAATATGAATTTGGCAAAAAAGATGGTGAAATATATTTGATGGATGAAATCCATACACCGGATTCGTCCCGCTACTTTTATGCCGAAGGCTACGAAGAACGACAAGCGAATGGCGAGCCGCAACGGCAGTTGTCTAAAGAATTTGTACGGGAATGGTTAATGGATAACGGTTTTCAAGGAAAAGACGGGCAGATCGTGCCCGAAATGACCGATGATATCGTTCGATCTATATCGGAACGCTACATTGAACTTTATGAACATATCACGGGAGAGAGATTCCAATATTCGGCAAATGAAGACACTGTTTTGCGGGTAGAACAAAATGTGACAAAAGCTTTAAATAAATTGTTATAGATTAGATGTATGAAATTTACGGTTGACAAGCATGAGCGCTATGTGGTTATTGAACCACTTACAGATTTCCTTGATGGAGAAGCGGCAGCGAAATTGAAAGGTGAGTTTATGTTGCGCCATACCGGCGGCCAACGTAATATTGTGTTAAATCTTTGCCACGTATCCGATGCGGATGAAGATGGATTGCGTATGGGATTATTGGCGCGCAGGTTATGTAAAGCCTCGGGTGGTCTCTTTATTCTTACGGGATTAAGCGAGAGACTCGTAAACTTACTCAAAATGGCCAATATGGAAGGGTATTTTAAAACTGCACTGACAGTTTCTGATGCCGAAGACATGATTTTCGGCAACGAGCTGCGATTGGATTTAAGGACAAGCCAGCATGACAAAGTTTGAGGTTTTGATATTGGGAAATAGCTCGGCAACACCCATATACGGTCGTCATCCGACTTCCCAAGTTCTAAACTTTAACGAACAGCTCTTTCTAATAGACTGTGGTGAAGGCACACAAATGCAGTTATTCCGTTACGGAATTAAAGGTAGCCGGATAAGCCATATTTTTATCAGCCATTTGCATGGAGATCATTATTTGGGTCTTGTCGGGCTACTTTCTTCGCAACATCTAGTTGGGCGTCGAGGCGAATTGCATCTCTATGGCCCTCCGGCGTTAAAAGAGATAATAGATTTGCAATTTAAGCATTCAGATACGCGGCTGCGCTATCCATTGATTTTTCATCCTACAAATGAATACCGCCAAGAAGTGATATTCGAAAATACACAGCTTAGCGTGAGCAGTTTCCCTTTGCGGCATCGTATTGCCTGCACGGGATTCCGGTTTGAAGAAAAAGTACGGTCTGCATCCCTAAAAAAAGAAGAAGTAGAACGACTGAATATACCTGTTCCCTACTTGCGTTTATTAAAAAAAGGCATAGACTATGTAGCAGATGATGGCACGGTGCACCGAGCAAAAGATTTAACTTATCCGCCACCGCGCCCACGAAGCTATGGCTATTGTTCTGATACGGTGATGAATGAAGACTATTTTGAAGCAATTAACGGAGTGGATTTATTATACCACGAGGCGACATTTCTTCACGATCGGGTAGAACGTGCCAAAGAAACATTTCACACTACCAGTTTGGAAGCAGCACAGATTGCCCAGACTGTAGGAGCAAAGAAACTTCTGCTTGGACATTTCTCCGCCCGTTATAAAGATTTACAACCTCTTTTGTACGAATCTCGAGCAATTTTTCCCCATACAGAGCTGTCTGAAGAAGGTAAGTGGTTTTTAGTATAGGGTTTTTGTAGATTTTTCCCCATCTTTACACGCTCAAATGAAAACCTGCATGAGCCGCCGCTAAGAAAAGGACTAGAATAACTTAGCTCATGCAAGCTTCATTGCCATAAAGAACACATTATTCTAATGAAAAATATGAAGACGTCTTTTAGCCTGAACCTGCTGCTGAGGGATAACATAAAGAAATTAATACCTTATTCATCGGCAAGAGATGAATTCAAAGGAGAAGCCTCTGTTTTATTGGATGCTAATGAAAATGCATTCGGTTCGCCCTATGGTAAAAATTATAATCGCTATCCAGACCCGTTGCAGAATCGGGTAAAAGAAAAATTGCACCATATTAAGGGCGTTCCGGTAGAAAATATCTTTTTAGGCAATGGTAGCGATGAAGCTATTGATATTCTTTTTCGTGCATTTTGTGAACCAGGAAGGGATAATGTTATTCTTGTGCCGCCTACCTATGGCATGTATGAAGTTTCGGCGAATATCAATAATGTAGCCTGTAAAAAAGTAAATTTAACAGCGGATTACCAGTTGGATTTAGACGGTATTGCGGAGGCAATCGATGCGTATACAAAGCTGATATTTATCTGTTCACCCAATAATCCTTCGGGAAATAGCATCCATCGTCAAGATATCGAGACAATCTTGGTCAATTTTGATGGGATTGTGGTGGTAGACGAAGCTTATATCAATTTTTCGAGGCAACCGTCCTTTACTCAAGATTTGGCCGAGTTTCCGAATTTAGTAGTTTTACAGACACTTTCGAAAGCTTGGGGATTAGCGGCTTTGCGACTGGGTATGGCTTTTGCCAGCAATGAAATTATCCAGGTATTCAACAAGATTAAACCACCCTATAACATTAATCAAGCCACCCAAGATATTGTTTTGGAGGCGCTGGACGGTGTGGAGATAGTAAACGAATGGATTAAGGAAGTAGTCGAAGAACGAGAGAAGTTATCTGCTGCTTTACGGACGTTGCCCCAAGTTGCACACGTGACGCCATCGGATGCCAATTTTATATTGGTTAAGTTGGAAGAGCCTCGAGCCCTCTACAATTTTTTGGTGGGGAAAGGGATTATCGTACGCGACCGTTCTAAAGTGGAGCTATGTGAGGGGTGCTTGCGCTTGACTATCGGCACGCCTAAAGAAAATATAGTGCTATTAGAAAATATTCGGGAGTTTTATAAATAAATAGATGAAAAGAGTATTGTTTATAGACCGTGACGGGACATTGATATTAGAGCCGGAAGACGAGCAGATTGATTCTTTTGCCAAGCTCAAATTTTACCCGGGAGCGTTGCAATATTTACCACGTATTGCAAACGAATTGGATTTTGAATTGATCTTAGTATCCAATCAAGATGGCTTGGGTACAGCCTCTCATCCGGAAGAAAACTTTTGGCCCGTACATCATTTTATCGTCGATACGTTTGCTGGAGAAGGTGTCCGTTTTGTGAAAGAACACATCGATCGTACATTTCCCTATGAGAACGCACCAACGCGTAAGCCTGGCATTGGTATGCTGAGCGAATATTTTGATGTTACGCAATATAATTTGGCTGAATCTTTTGTAATAGGTGATCGTATCAATGATGTAAAACTAGCCGAGAATTTAGGTGCTAAGGCCATTTGGTTGCGTAATAACGATGACCTGGGGAAGGCCGAAAACTTAGACGTACAAAGCCAATTCATCGCACTGGAAACAACGGATTGGAAATCCATATATGAATTTTTAAAATTAGGTACGCGTACGGGTGAGCACCATCGTAAAACAAATGAAACAGATATCTTTATCCAATTGAATCTTGATGGTTCAGGAAAATCGGATATAGATACTGGATTGCCGTTTTTCGACCATATGTTAGATCAAATCGCCAGACACGGCGCAATCGATCTTACGGTTAAGGCTAAAGGTGATTTACATATCGATGAGCATCACACGATCGAAGATACGGGTATCGCATTAGGCGAAATCTTTCTGAAAGTGTTAGGCGATAAACGTGGTATCGAACGTTATGCGTATACTTTACCAATGGACGATTGCCTGGCACAAGTGGCCATAGATTTTGGTGGTAGGAACTGGATCGTATGGGATGCAACTTTCAATCGGGAGAAAATAGGCGATATGCCGACGGAGATGTTTTTCCATTTCTTTAAATCATTCTCCGATGCATCAAAATCGAATTTGAATATCAAAGCGGAAGGCGATAATGAACACCATAAAATCGAAGCTATTTTTAAAGCCTTTGCAAAATCAATAAAGAAAGCGGTACGGCGAGATGCGGAAAATATGCAGTTGCCAAGTACAAAAGGGGTATTATAGTAGCTCGTGACCCGTAATTCGGAGCTAATAACGAACCCCGAGGGGCTGATCTTTAGATAAATCACGAATCACGAATCAAAATGATTGGAATAGTAAACTACGGAGCAGGGAATATTTTTTCGTTGACAGCGGCACTCGACAGAATCGGGATAGGTTATGGTATGATCAATAATGTCGATGATTTTGACCAGTACGACCGTATAATCATCCCGGGAGTCGGGCATGCTGGAGCTGCTATGCGAAAGCTTGACGAAACCGGACTGGTACAGTATATCATATCCCTAAAAAAACCTGTATTGGGAATCTGCGTAGGTATGCAGTTGTTAACTTCTTTTTCGGAGGAAGGTGATGCCGAGCTGTTGCATATCGTTCCGTTAAAGACGTTACATTTTGATAAGCGTATCGGCAAAAAAGTCCCTCATATGGGATGGAACAGTATATCGCCTAAAAAGGATTGTCCTCTTTTTGAGAATATTACTGATAATAGCTATTTTTATTTTGTACATTCCTATTTTATTGAGGCGGATGAGCAATATACATGTGCATTTTGCACGTATGATGTTATTTTTTCGGCGGCGATACAAAAAGGAAATTTTTATGGTGTACAGTTTCATCCGGAGAAATCCGGAAAAGCTGGCGAGCAGATATTGCTTAATTTTTCCCGATTATAGGGGATATTGTTTATACTTGTCGATTATTAATGATCGACTTTACGATTTTTGACTTTTAACTTATTACTTTAAAATATGTATATCATTCCTGCTATTGATGTTTTGGATAAAAAGGTTGTCCGTCTGAGAGAGGGCAATTACGATGACGTCACGACGTATGACATATCATTGGAAGAGCAAATTAAAATGTATCATGCCAACGGTACCGAACTCGTGCACATTATCGATTTGAATGGTGCAAAGGGCGATTTCAGCAATCAGGACTATCTATTTGATATTATTCGTAAAACGGATATGAAGGTGCAATATGGAGGGGGAGTAAGAAGTATTGAGAAAGTAAAGGAATTGGTTGACGCAGGTATTTATCGGGTCATCGTCGGAACGCAGGCAATTACCAACCCTACTTTTTTGGAAGAATTAGCCAAACTAAATGAGGGACGCGTAAAATATGCGAAGCATATCGTTATTGCGATTGACGTGTTGGACGAAGTCATCAAATATTCCGGTTGGCTGGAAAGTTCGCCTATTAAGTTGATTTCATACATAGATAAATGTCTTTCTTTAGGATTCTTCCGTTTTCTTTGTACCGATATCAGTAAAGATGGTAAACTGGGAGGGGCCGGTGTTGAACTATATCAGAAACTTCTGGATCATTCGCCAATTATCAAACTGATTGGTTCGGGTGGAATTAGTTCCATGGATGATATCCGTGCCTTAAATGCATTAGGCCGAATGGAATCCTGCGTAGTGGGTAAAGCCATCTACGAAAACAAGATTTCCATCGATGAGATTAAAGATTGGAATCTGAAGACACTCATTAGTATCTAGTATGTTGGCGAAGCGTATCATCCCTTGTTTGGATGTAAAGGATGGCCGTACAGTAAAAGGGGTTAATTTTGTCGATCTTCGAGATGCAGGTGATCCCGTGGAGCTCGCTTGGCAATATTCGGAACAAGGAGCGGACGAACTGGTGTTTCTAGACATTACGGCTACACATGAAAAACGGAAGACAACGATAGAGCTGGTCAAGGCAGTAGCAAGACAGGTCAATATCCCTTTTACGATAGGTGGGGGGATCAATGAGTTGAAAGATGCTGAGGTGTTGCTTAATTCGGGAGCTGATAAGATTTCGATTAATTCTGCTGCAGTGCGTAATCCAACGCTGATTGATGAACTTGCCCGCTCGTTTGGTCGACAGTTTGTTGTGGTGGCAGTAGATACGCGTGTCATTGAGGGGAAGAACTTTGTTTACTTGCGCGGCGGACGAGATAAAACGGACATACAGACGGAGGACTGGATCAAGGAGGCTGAGCAACGCGGAGCAGGAGAGATTTTGTTAACATCGATGGATCATGATGGAACGAAAAATGGCTTCGACAATACATTCTTAAAGAAGATTAACGACACCATACATATTCCATTGATCGCTTCAGGTGGTGCAGGAAAACAACAGCATTTTGTAGATGTGTTTCAGCAAACAAATGTGGATGCAGCATTGGCGGCTTCGGTATTTCATTATGGAGAAATTCTGATTCCGGAATTGAAAGAAAAATTGCGGACGCACGGAATTGTGGTGAGATAAATACTTAATATTAAAATAATGTTAGATTTCGCAAAAGGAGACGGATTAATTCCCGTTGTTATACAAGATAATCAGACACTGGAAGTGCTGATGTTGGGGTATATGAATGAGGAAGCGTGGGTAAAAACCCAACAGGAGGGACGTGTAACCTTTTATTCGCGAAGCAAAAATCGTTTGTGGACAAAAGGAGAAGAGAGCGGTAATTTTCTGGAAGTAGTGTCTTCTCACATAGATTGTGATCAGGACACGCTGTTGATCAAGGTTAAGCCGGCTGGTCCTACTTGTCATACGGGTGCCCGCAGTTGCTTCCAAACGGAATATAACCAGAACTTCCTACTGCAATTGGAACGTATCGTACAGCAGCGTTACGACATGCCCACCGAGGAATCCTATGTGAATAGATTACGACAGCGGGGGTTAAATAAAATTGCGCAAAAGGTAGGCGAGGAGGCTGTGGAAACAGTCATTGCTGCATTAGCAGAGACCGAACATGATTTTATTAACGAATCTTCGGATTTATTTTTCCACCTCTTGGTGTTACTTCGGGAAAAAGGATTGGATTTACAGACGATTGCCAAGAATCTGGAAAGCCGGCATCAATAAGAAGGAAGCGGGTCATGTACACAATCGATATTTCTTTAGCTAATACGCTCTCGGGTCATCAAAACCCAATTTTCACGATATCCGGCGGGTTGGATTCCACGACTATTTTTACAGGTGGAAACGATAAGGGGGTAGTCGAGTGGGATTTGGAAAGTGGTAAATTCAGGCGTATTTTATGTGCTGTCCCGGCATCGGTATATGCACTGCAACTTCTACCGGAAGAGGGAGTTTTGATCATCGGTTTGCGTAATGGCGAGGTATGGTTCGTGGATATAGAAAAACAAGCGCTTGTTGGTAAGACGCAGACAGAAAAAGGTGCTGTATTTGCTATCAAAGTACTCCCAGAAAAAAGGGAAATCATTGCAACGGGGGAAGAAGGTGTCGCCTATGTATGGTCATTGGATACCTATACGTTGTTGTATAGATTCCATGTAGCGGACACGACGGTGCGTGTCATCGAACCTTATACTAAAGTGAATCAAATAGCTTTTGGGGATAAAAATGGTTTTGTGCATTTATATGATACGACTGATTTCCGGGAAATAGCGAAACAGCAGGTACACAGTCTGCCTGTTACCGCATTGGCAACGACAGATACAAGCTTGCTTTCGGGAGGAAGGGATGCAAAGCTTGTCCGACTGGCAAAAAAAGATTTGTCGGTTCTTCAATCGATAACCCCACATATGTTTACTGTATATGGTATACTTCCTCATCCTACGTTGCCGATTATCGCTACTATCAGTCGGGATAAATCCATCAAGATATGGGATGCATCATCGTTATCGCTGCTTAAAAACATCAGTATAGAACGTGGATTTGATGCCCATCGCCTCTCTATTAATACCGCCACTTGGGTGGAAAACCAATTAATTACCGCCGGCGACGATAAGCTCGTGAAAGTGTGGGATGTGTCTTTACAAGATATTTAATTTACCTATAAACGCTTTAATGCGGCTTTAATAAGTTGTTCTACTGTTTGTTCGGGATCACTTGCTACTAAACTGTTTAATACTTTTTCCGCCTGGGGTTTACCAAAACCCAGCATAACCAATGCCGATAGTGCCTCTTCAGGTACAGACTGCTTGGCAATAGGAAGCGGAATGAGTGCGTCCGGCCCTTGTTTTTTTAGTTTATCCTGCAGTTCGAGGATAACACGCTGCGCGGATTTCGGCCCTATTCCCTTTATTTTCTGGATAACCTGAACTTGACCATTAATGATCGCACTTTGGATTTCTTCGGGTGTAATGGAAGAAAGCATCATACGCCCTGTATTTGGGCCGATACCTGACACGGAAATCAAATGGTTGAACAATTGTCGCTCTCCTTCCGTCGCGAAACCATAAAGCGTTTGGGAATCTTCTCTAACTTGAAAAGAAATATACAGCTTACAGTTCTCTTGATCTTTGATCTGACTAAAAGTCGTCAGTGAGATATGGACATGATAGCCAATCCCACCCACGTCAAGGACAACATGGGTGGGGGCTTTGAATATTAGTTTTCCGTTAAAATAATCGTACATATTTATTTGTTTTTCTCGTGTTCTTGCACATCCACCACAGCAATGGTAACCATGTTAACAATCTCACGAACGGAACTATCTAGTTGCAATACATGCACAGGCTTGTTCATGCCCAGTAGGATTGGTCCTAACGCTTCTGCATCTCCTGCTTCCTGCAACAATTTGTAAGCGATATTTCCCGATTCTAGATTAGGAAATATCAGGGTATTTGCCGGCTCACCATTTAAGGTACTAAATGGAAAATTGGAACGTAATAAATTACTATTTAATGCGAAGTTTGCTTGAATATCACCGTCTGCAATGATGTGAGGTGCTTTCTCTCGTAATATTTTTGCTGCTTCACGTACTTTTGTAGCAGTGAACCCTTCGTTTGAGCCGAAATTGGAATAAGATAATAGCGCAATGCGCGGAGTAATATTGAAACGTTTAACAGCTTCATCCAATAAAATGGCGATGTCGGCCAATTCGTCCGGTGTAGGGTCTGCATTAACAGTCGTATCACCAAAGAAAAGAGGACCTTTGGACGTGAGCATAATATACATCCCTGCAACGCGGCTGTTTGGTTTTGCGCCGATAACTTGTAATGCTGGACGTATCGTCGTTGCGTAATTTCGGGTCAATCCTGAAATCAAGGTGTCAGCTTCGCCAAACTGCACCATACTAGCCGCGAAATAGTTGCGGTTGGTTGCTAGCAATTTGGTAGCTTCATGCTCTGTCAGACCGCGGCGCTGTCTCTTGGTATAAAGATGCTGTACGAATTTGTTGAAACGTTCTGAGTCTTTTTCTTCAGCAGGATTGATGATTTTTACATCGTCGAAATCGAAGTTGTATTCTTGGATCAAGCTCTGGATCTTCTCTCTGTCTCCTAATAAGATAGGGAAAGCGATTCCCTCTTCTTTTACGATCTGTGCTGCTCGGAGTGTTTTGTAATTGTCTGCCTCTGCAAAAACGACCCGTTTTGGGTTTTTCTTGGCTCTGCTAGTTAAATTACGGATAATCCGATCGTCTTTACCCAAACGCTTGCGAAGATCTTCTTTATATTGTTCCCAATCTTGTATTTCTATTCTAGCAACCCCAGAAGCCATGGCTGCTTTTGCTACAGCTACGGATACTTCTGTGATCAAACGAGGATCGGTTGGCTTCGGTATGATATATTCGGGACCAAATTTCAAGTTGTTCGTATCGTAAGCTTGATTTACTTCTTCGGGTACAGGTTGTTTTGCTAGCGTAGCGATGGCGTTAACAGCAGCAATTTTCATTTCTTCGTTAATGCTGGTCGCACGAACGTCCAATGCACCTCTAAAGATGTAGGGGAAGCCCAATACGTTGTTTACTTGATTCGGATAGTCCGAACGTCCGGTGCCCATAATTACATCAGTCCGTGTATCCAAGGCTAAATCGTAGGCAATTTCGGGGTTAGGATTGGCCATGGCCAATACAATCGGTCTTGGCGCCATTGAAAGCAGCATTTCCGGTGTTAACACGTCTGCGGCGGATAGCCCGATGAATACGTCAGCATCTTTTACAGCGTCGGCGAGGCTGTGAATATCACGATCTGTCGCCCATTCAGCTTTTGTCGAACCTAGGTTTTCCCGGTCTTTACGAATCACCCCTTTACTGTCCAACATAACAATATTCTCCTTGGAGGCTCCTACGGCTACATACATGGCCGTACAGGAAATGGCTGCAGCCCCGGCTCCATTTACGACGATTTTGACTTGGCTGATGTCTTTATTGATCAACTCACAAGCGTTGATAAGGGCAGCACCCGAGATAATAGCTGTTCCGTGCTGGTCATCGTGCATGACCGGAATATTCATTTCTTCTTTTAGACGACGCTCAATCTCAAAACACTCAGGAGCCTTAATATCTTCTAAATTCACGCCCCCAAAAGTCGGTTCAAGCGCTTTTACGATATTGACAAATTCGTCGACATTTTTAGTGTCAAGCTCAATATCAAAAACGTCTATATCAGCGAATATCTTGAATAATAAACCTTTTCCTTCCATTACAGGCTTACCAGCCTGTGCACCAATATCACCTAATCCCAATACAGCAGTACCATTACTGATAACTGCAACCAGGTTTCCTTTGGAAGTATATTTGTATGCGTCCTCATTATTTTCAGCAATGGCCAAACATGGTTCAGCTACACCAGGTGAGTATGCCAATGATAAATCTCGTTGTGAATTGTGGGGCTTTGTTGGAACAACTTCAATTTTTCCAGGTCTACCTTTGGAGTGGTAGTCCAAAGCGTCTTTTTTTCTATTGATACTCATTTGTTTAAATAAAAAGTAAAAATGAACTTTAAATTGTACGGCTACAAAGCTAAAACTTCAAAAGAAGATTAGCGAATTTTTAATGTTATTTAAGACTATTCAATAATTTAAACATCTCTTGCCGCATGGCGGACGTGCTTCCTGTGTAGTTATTAACCAGAAGCGAAAATGTAACCGGCGTACCTGTTTTACCTGTATGGAAACCGGTATATCCCAAAACTCCGCCAATAGTGCCACTTTTCATCGTTATACCATTGATAGTGGGCAGGCTTTTTTGAAAATCGGCAAACCACGGCCTGCCTTGTGCATAATGCATGATTTTGGCCATGGCTAATGTCGTAACACGGTTTTGCGAAGAAAGCCCGGAACCATCTTGGATACTCAGTTCACTGTTCGGTATGCGCAGTTTTTGTTCCCAATACTTGCTTAGCAATGATGCTGCCTTCTGGGTAGTAGATTCGTTATGGCTGATGATACCGAAACTTTTGAGCATCACCTCACCATATAGGTTGATACTTTTTTGATTGAACCAGTGTACGATGTCTTTCAAAGCAGGAGATTGATGTGTGTCAAGTTCATGTTTTTGTTGATTTAGTGTTATCCCTTGATTTAATAGACGTTTTCCTGTGGTCGGTATGCTATCTACAGTAATACCCGCATCTGATAACGAGGTTGTCAATTGCTGTGCTAATGCCAAAGCGGGATCCGGTATTGCTATTTCGATTACCTTTTTTAGATCTCTTCCGTAAGTTCCACGTAAATATACCATATCAGAGTACGGTGCAGAATAGGCATAGACGTTGTCACCGGAACCATTTGCTCCTGTCGTAACCTCATTGATTAATGTAATTCCAGAAAACGGGGTATTGGTAGAGGCAATGTTGGCGGGTTGTCCTATAGTACTTGGCGAGAACGTAATACCAGCTTTATTTTCACGCCAATTTAACCCCGAAATACCTGCGCCGTAATAATTTCCTATATCCACCCAGTTCCACGTGGGCGGAACATCATTGCCGTTTAGATATAGATCGTCGCCTACTATACGCCCGTTGATATGATTAATACCAGCATGCTGAACTTTATATACCCACTTGTTCAGCAGGGTTTCTGCTTTTGTGTTGGTATAGCGGTCGCTACCTAACGTCGGATCGCCGGAACCGATGACAATGATGTCACCATGTAGGACGCCCAAGCTGTCAATTTCACCGGTGTAGGCCAGCTTGGTTTGATAGATATAATCCGGTCCTAAAATATCTAATGCGGTGATCGAGGTGATGACCTTCATCGTGGAAGCTGTCGGTAATCCGATGGAAGCATTATTTGTATATATCGGTTGCCCTGTTTTGCCGTCCAATACCGTGAAGGCCGCGATTCCATTAGGGAATTTGCCACTTTTTATAAACTGTTGATAGGCGTTGTTGATGTTGTCTCGGAGCGCTTGTCCGTAACCTGGGTGCGTGGACAAAAATGTAAATAGGATTAATATTGTATAGATTGTCTTCTTTACCATATCTTGTTTTTTATGCAAACATAAAGAAAACGATTTTTGTTTCCACTTTTGGCTATTTCATTACATATTTTCTAACTTGCGTAGATAATAGAAACGAATGCATATGACATATAGAGAACGCTTAGAAGCTATTAGGAGAGAGATGAAGTCGCTAGGGATTGATGCTTATATCATTCCGTCGTCAGATCCACATATTAGTGAATATTTACCGGATCGTTATAAGTGTATTGCCTGGGCTTCTGGTTTTACCGGATCAGCAGGAACATTGGTCATTACGGCTGATTTTGCAGGATTGTGGACGGATGCGCGATATTTTGTGCAGGCAAATGAACAATTGGAAGGAACGGGATTCGAACTCGTGAAATTGAAAACGCAAGGTGCTGCGGAATATGCAACGTGGTTGGCGGAGCAGCTTCCTGCTGCTAGCCGCGTGGCATTTGATGGAAATCTAGCTTCGGTAGCATTGGCGAAGGCAGTTAAAGATGCGTTGTTACCGCTGGAAATTGTAGTAGACGGTCATGTGGATATTTTAGAGACGATCTGGAACGACAGACCGATATTACCGACAGCTCCTGCATTTTTATTGGATGAATCCACTACGGGAGAAAGCACGATAAGCAAATTAAATCGTGTCCGCGAGAAAATGAAATCTAAACGTGTTTCTGCCCATCTCGTTTCATCCCTAGATGATTTGGCATGGTTGTTAAATATCCGGGGGAACGATGTGCCATGTAATCCTGTGGTTTTAGGATTTGTATTGTTAGTGGGGAACGAAACCACTTTATTTATCGATCTTAATAAATTGAACGATAAAGATAAAGGGACACTGGAGGGATCGGCAGTGCAGATAAAACCTTATGCGGAAGCTTTTCAAGCGGTTTCTTTATTAGACATTGACGCTATCTTGCTGGATCCAAAACGGACCTGCTTCGCGATGTATGACTCCGTTCCGAAATCTACTAAAATAATAGAGGATCTCAATCCATCCACGTCAATGAAAGCTGTGAAGAACAAAGTGGAAGCTGCACATACGCGGAATGTGATGGTTAAAGATGGTGTGGCAATGACTCGTTTTTTCAAATGGGTAGAAGAGGAAGTTACACACGGAGCGTTGTCAGAAATTTCGATTGCAGATAAACTACAGAAAATACGTGCCAAAGGAAATGATTTCGTTGATATTTCCTTTGATACTATTGCAGGCTATCGAGCGCATGGTGCGTTACCGCATTATAAAGCCACCGAGGAAAGTAACGCTGTTTTGAAACCAACGGGACTATTGCTCGTGGATTCGGGTGGACAATACGAAGATGGTACAACGGACATTACGCGGGTCGTATCGCTTGGCAATATCACGGAAGCAGAAAAAACAGACTATACCCTCGTTTTGAAAGCGCTGATTGAAGGTTCCCAACTGGTGTTCCCTAAAGGAACACGAGGGTATCAGATAGATGCGGTTACAAGACGTCCACTTTGGGAATCGTTACGCAATTATGGGCATGGCACGGGGCATGGCGTGGGTTTTTTCCTAAATGTACACGAAGGACCGCATGTATTTAATCCGACGAATGTTGATATACCTGTCGAAGAGGGGATGATTTCTTCTATCGAACCGGGATTATATCGAGAAGGAGAGTACGGCATCCGTATTGAAAATCTCGTTTTGAGTAAAGGTTTTGAATCCAATCAATTTGGGGATTTTATGCATTTTGAAACCTTAACGATCTGTTATATTGCAACGGATCTCGTTGATAAATCTTTATTGGATGATAAGCATGTGCAATGGTTAAATAACTATAACGCATGGGTATTCGAGAAGCTAGCGCCTCATTTGGATACGG
Organism: Sphingobacterium chuzhouense; assembly: GCF_014692525.1. Classification (GTDB taxonomy): domain Bacteria; phylum Bacteroidota; class Bacteroidia; order Sphingobacteriales; family Sphingobacteriaceae; genus Sphingobacterium; species Sphingobacterium chuzhouense. The sequence continues at coordinate 523,714 of NZ_JACNYL010000001.1, read as the reverse complement.
ATGAAACGGAGTGGTTGAAGGAAAAGACGAAAGCGATATAATTTAGTTTTGAATGAATGAATTGTAGGGCAACCGGAACGGTTGCCCGTTATTTTGATCTATTGATTCTTTTTTGGATTAAAAGCTGCAATGATTCCTGCCGGATTTAAGTTTTCGTCGTTGAGTAGGTAAGCGTAAGTGCGATTTTTATATATATAAAGGGTAGACAGTGAAACTAATAGACTGTCAAAAAGTTTATCTTTTGTATCAAAGAGAAGTGTTTGTTTATCGTACTCTTTTTGGTCTCTATCATATAAAGGTAATTCCATTTCGTGACTACCGATGGTTTCGTAGGATTTCCGGGGAAAATTAAAACCTATTACATCAAATTTAAGTACAATGTGACTGCACTGCTTGGGGACATAAAGGTTACGGTGTGTTTCGAAAGCGGGCAATTGTATGTATGTGTTCCCCACTTCATCAAACGATACTTTAGGATCAAAATACACATAATCATAAATATGGCACTTTTCGTTGAATTGAAAGTCTACTAACCGTTTGATGTTACCATCCTTAACTTGCATAAACCCTTTGGTTGCTTTCCCGTTGCCCCGTAAAACACGTTGCATAAGTTTCACAAGCCGATTGTGCATCTGACCATCGTGTACTTTCCTGTGAGCAACGATGAATGCCCTTCGGATAAGCGATCCTGCAGAACTTGCGGTACCGAAATCGGAAGCAGCCGCTTCTGTCCATTGTGTTTGCCGAATTTTACCCGTAGGTTTGGTCTGCACAACATTTTGTGTGCCGACTTTGCGATTGACCACATTCCCAATCTGGCCTCTCAAATATCCATTATCAATTACTGCCATACCCCAAATGTATTGTTTTATGTTGTTGATAGATAAGTTTTTGTGAATTTTTCTAAAAATGAAAATCGTGAGGTACCGGGCATTATCATTTTTATAATCGTGAAGTACGGACGATTATGAAAATGATAATGAGTTTCTGCTACGATCCGCTAATGCTGTACCTATGGCATACCCCTGCTTCGCTAATACCAGTAGCTGTATACAGGGTATAACCACCGTGAAATTAACTTGTCAACGATATAAACTTGGACTCAACATGGAGAGAACATGGACTCACGGCGGACACACCTACTATGAGGGGTAGATGATTATCGGATCATCTGGGAAAGATTGTCGGCGTATTGGAGCGTGAGCTGTTAGGCCGTATCAATAGATAAACGCTTGAAATGAGGTTCTGTTGCCGATGACCATAAAGTTTATCTAGATTTCACATGTAAAGGCTTTGTTGACAAATCGCCTATCTTTGTTATATTTTCTATTCAATGGTTTGGTTAAATAGCGTATATGTATAGAAAAAATATATAAATAGTTTGTTTATTGAAGGTTTATTTATATGTTTGTATAGAAAAACTATACATAACGAACGATATGAATTCAAATTTCCATATGAACAGCGGCGGAATAGCCAAGGATAACGATTTTTCTTCAAATAAAAATGCACAAACCATCAATCACATCTATCTTCATCCCAGTTCCAACCAGAGTGAATTTGATGACTGGGTGAGAAGGATTGGATCCCTATTACAGGTGGGCTCTGACTATGAAGCGCTAAAACCCGCTCTGGAGCTTATTGTAGCGTTATTTGAACCCACCCGACTGTTTGTGATAGACCATTCTGCATTGTCTGATTTTGATATAGACTCTTGGGTAGAGATTCTTGTGGTTATAGATGAATCGCAAATCAGCTCAAAGAAACTCACGAAAGGTATTCTCGATATGGCATGTTTCAAACAAAAGAACGTTGCGATTCATTTCGAAACCTCCGGCATAGTTGAACGCGGTATTGAAAATGCTCATCCTTACTATTGTAAGTTTTGCACAGAAGATAACCTCGTGTTTTCGAATAGTCCCTACCGACTTCCAAAAGTTTCGGATAACGCATTGTCTGAACTGAATCAAGAACTGCCCCAGCGCTTTGAAAAGTTCTTCGCATAAACTAGTTTATGTTTGTCGGAAGCAGAGCAATTGACAAAAAAACAATCAGCTAACCTAGCGGCATTGATGCTTCATCAGTGTATGGAATATCTGTATAAGAATATTTTGTATGAATATGAGCACAAATTTTACAAGACTAAACTTTTATGCCGGCTGCATGCTAAAGTGAAAAAATTTTTACCACAGGTATGTTCGCAAATGAGCAAGGGCACTATTAATGCGCTCGATGATACGAGATGGATAACTGCTCCAGGCTACGATATAGGAGACATCTGGGATGTACAAGTTGTAATGGAAGAAGTAACTAAAGTACTAGGGCTTGTAAAGGCAACTTTTGAAAAACAAATTGCATTATTATATGGAAACAACGCAATCTAAATTGCCTCGAAAATCAATATGGATTTGGGACGAGGACTACCCGTATTCATTAACACAAGAAGAGCTTAAAAACCCTTCACTGGCTTTAGAAGATATTTTTAAACATTATTCACTTACGGATTGTCAATACTTACTTTGGGAGTGGAAACACTGCCATTATAGACCGTATCTTTTTTCTTTTGGAAATGGATTGCATACGCTCTATCACTTCAAGTGTAGACTACAAAAGCTTCTTAATGTTGCATGGCTTATAGACGAGGAATTTAGTTGCTCGCAGTTATTGATTCCATGCAATGATACCTCCTTTCAGACTTTCAGAAATACTATTTACTGTATCTTCTTAGGAGAAACAAGAAACTCATTGAAGACCACAATTACGCAATTATTTAACGAAGAAGATGGGCTTCAGGGGTTTATGAATGTATTGAGACATTGGTGGGATTTGGGTATAGATTGGCGACATCTAGATGTTGGTGACAGGTGCCAGGTAGGGAATGAAATCCCTGAATTTAGGCGTCTTATGCTGATGATCGAACTAATGTATTTTATTTATAAAAGTAATTATATGAGGGAAGAAACTAATCTATATGCAGCAAGTGCTTACCTTTCTTTGGAAGAAGCAAAGCACCCGGCAAAGACACTGATGAAAATCTTCAGCAAATGGGAATATGAAGATTTGAAGAAACTTCTTCGAGACCTCTTTTATACCATGCATACTCATTGTGGTCTTGAGGAGGGAATCATGGGAAGTCGATGTGGAATTATACACACTTATCATAAACTGATCGGATTGGCGCATACACTATCGTTACAGGATAATAGATATTTTGAAGAAGAGAAACATTTTACAATGAATTATTCCGACGTCGGAGACTTCTCTACTGAATATAATTTTTATCCACTTCACTATTTATTAGAGACCGATGTAGCAAATCTAATTAATAATTTGAGAGGATACGATTATCATTTATTGCACAGAAAGCTTCACGAGTATGCACTTCTACTAAGCGGAAAAGATGGAAGTTTTGAGGAGGAAGACGGACGGAGAGCAGTTCTGTTATTCCAAGAATTGGAAAAATTAATGGAAACGCTTTATCTCCTGATGCTAGATAGGATTCAAATAGATTGGTAGGTTAAAATATAAATATTATGGATTTATTAAAACAAATTGGCCTCATCGATTTAGAGACGAGTAAACGTGATATGTCTTATGAAAGCATGCTGACATTATATTGGGAGTTTTTTGATGCCGCAGGATATGAAAGCCATTTGCTTGCAAATGACAAGCTTTTAAGAACAGTGATGTCAAATGACATCTATCCTGATTTATATGCTGGAAATGCGATCTACCAGTTGGAATTGAATAGAAGATTAATAGACCTGGGTTGGTTATATTTAACGTACAAGGAAGAAAAAGGTGCTGCGAGTGAAATAAATAACGTGTCTAAGCAGCAAGAGTATCGCCCAAAGTTTGACTATAGTCATGAAAGTACATACTACTTCGACGATTATTCGTGGTTAGGAATGGAATTCGATAAGGACCATGATCCATTTAAACAGGAGGATGATTACAACGAAGTAGTTTCTAGATTTAAAGGAAAAGTGCGATGGTTAACGTTGGATGAGATCGCCGACCCCTATTCATTTTATGCATCAGCTTTTGATAAAAAGACACATCAAGATTGGATACAACTCCTCACGATTTGGGGAGAGTATACATTTTTACCAAAAAGTATTTGCCATGCAATGGACGGAGGCGAAGTATATGATAATTATGTACTCTTTCAAAAATTGACGGAAATGGCTTACTTAATACACCATTATGAAGATTACGTCCCGGATTCAAGAACGTTCTTGTATTTGGATTTTTGCGAATACCCTTCTAGTCTGTCGATAGACGAAATTATAAATCCACAACTGGTACTATTTGGTATGTTTGAAAATAGGACCAAAGAAGAAACTATTAATGAGTTTTTTTGGTGGGTGGATTCTGTTCTTAATGGTGCATACACAGCTGATTTCAGCCGGACGTATAATATATACGTAGCCATCATAAAACTTGCGGAGTTTTGTTGGATATTTAAACCTTATGTTAGAAAGGGAGCGAGTCTGAAAAGTCGTGCGGAGAATGATGAAAATGCCTACTACGCATCTTTTTTTGAAACATTAAGCTATCACAACCAATATTTGGATCCAAGAGAGAAAGAGCGTCCGCTATATGCTCTTAATTGGGTTTTCGCTACCTATAATAGAGACCTGGGTTCACTTAGATCTGTATTAAGATGGACGTTTGAAGCGTCTTTTCAAAGTAAATCGTCGCTACTTAACGATACCATGATAAAGGATTTAAAAACGAATTGTGCTAAATTGATAGAGCTGACGCATTTCATTTATATGGTTATGTTACAAGAAAAGAAGTAGCTATACCATTTACGCGCAATCTGCCTCCTGAGTATGCGCCCATTTTTTTTCTTAGCAACCCCTTAGCCTCTTGAGAGGAGACGTAAAGTCGTAGATTAAATAGTTTCCAATTTGGAAACTATTCCTTATTTTTGTACAAAATATGATTATATTGAAATTAAGCCTATTGGACGCTTTTAAGAAGAAGCATGCCAATAGTCGGAAAAGCATAGACGCATGGATAACCTTAGTAAGATTGGCTGAATGGACGAAAAGTCAAGATATCTTGCAAGATTTTCCTACTTCAAAGATTGTTACCGCAAGCAGGGCGCGATTTAAAATTGTAGGAAATAAATATAGATTGATTATTGAAGTTGAATATTTGGATAAATACGTTGATATCAGGTTCATCGGGACACATGAGGAATACGATAAAATCAACGCTAAAACGATATAACTATGTGGTATTTATTAGAAGATAAAAAAGATTACGAAAAAGCATTGAATCGCTTTGAGGAAATAAAGTATGTCAAACGGGGAACTGTCGAGCATAAAGAAAAAATGTTGCTCGTTACACTTATTTCTGACTATGAGGCAAAAACTTTTCCTGTATCCGATATCGATCCAATCGAAATGATTAAAATTAGAATGAAAGATTTCGGGTTTACTCCAAATCAATTAGGAAATAAAAGTTCTGTCAGCAAGGTGCTTAATTATAAAAGACCGCTAACGCTTAGTATGATTAGACACTTTTCAAAATTGTTGAAAATTCCAACGGGTTTTTTGGTGCAGGAATATGAATTGAAAACTTAAGAGAGAGTCAAAGCAATCGAGCAATTCTCATCTATATCTGGAACATAGACAAGTGGCCGAGGTTGTATCCTTAATTGAGTTCGTGCGAATGTTTTTATCGAAATAAATAAACCAATTCTAAAGTAGATAGTCTATCCTCGTAAAGACCTTGTTGATATGAAGAAATTTATCGTTTGTGTGGCGTTAGTGTTGTCGTTTTCTGTTCTGTTTGCACAGCGGGGTGCTATAGAAACGGATATTTTTGGAGCACTCCAGTATACATCCGCCGATGGAGATTATAGAGCCAGTCTCGAAAAAAATATCTTTGATGACTTGATATTTAAAGATAGTCGCAATAATAAACATCAGTACGAAAAGAAATATCTAGATAAGGCTGAGCCTGGTTTGAGCGGGAATAAGGATGCTCAAGTCAGGCTGCTATGGAGGTTGGTAAGGGAAAATAGCAGACGTACCGACTATAGCGCTACTTTTAAGGTAGATATCTTTGATAAGACAATAATTGAGGATAATAAAGGCTATAAGCTGGAGAAAGGGAAGGATATCTTTGGGAACATCAATGTAGAAGAACGGGTGAATGGCTCTCAAGCACAACTCAAGAGAAACCTGAGGGGAGGTCTAGAATACACTCGGGATAAGCATAAGGCTTCTTTTGATAAAGATATATTCGATAAGTGGATTTATAAAGATAGTTTTGGGAATGAGATTCAGTTTGGTCAAGCAACCTGGCAACGTATCCTGGACCAGTACGGCACGGACGAAGAGTTTTTTTGGGAGCTGCTAGATCGATACTTTTACAAGGTATAACCTAGTTCTACCACTTATGATACTGGTCAGTGCAGTCGTGAGCATTGTTCGTGTTCCAGTTGATAAGATATCCCCATTGGCCCATCTGACAATACGGATGTCTCAAAAAGCATTACGTATGATTCAACGGTATAGCACGTTGTCCCAAAGCATATTACTTCTGGTTTATCAGTATGTCATTTTGTGTTAAAAGTAATCACTTTTGACGCAAAAGTACGACACTTTGGTAAGCGTATACTCCTAGGGAACAATGTTTTCTACCTTTCACGCCGCAATTAAAATACGATCGTATTTAGGGCTTATTTTGTTCTAAGTGTAAGTTGCTATTTTAATGCTCCTCTCCCAAAAGCTGAAAGGTGTTGTCAATATGTTTCTCAGAAGCTTTCCAGTCGTCGTGTCCGGGTATAACCAAATTGATCTCTGGATAGTGGGCTAGTAATCTAGCAAGGGACGGCTTCCATTCCTCCACCTTACCGTCACCAGTGAAACCGAGATTTTTGGCGTCGGCACTTTTGATAAAGCAACCGCCGTCCAGAATTTTGTAATCGGGAAACCAGACCACTACATTGTCCATGGAGTGTCCCGGACCGAAGAAATCAAATACAAAAGATTCTCCACCAACCGAATACATCTTACCTTCTTCGATCCTATGTGTGGCCAGCGGTTTACTGTTCGCACGCAATAGTTCGTTGGTGCGCGCTGTAGCGTGAGTCGGGATACCGATTTTTTTATAATACCCGAAACCTCCCGCACGATCTTCGTGCCAGTGCGTGGCATATACACCGATGACTGGCAGACCGTGCTTTTCCTGTATACTATCTAAAAGCGGTTGATATTGGGTAGAATCCCACGGGGTATCGAAAAGCAATACACCCTTTTTTGTGATGAGGTATAACGCATTCGCTGAAACTTTTGTGCCTTCATATTCTTGATAGGTGGTGTAAAGGTAGAGGTTAGGGTTGATCTGTTCTATGATCAAGGGCTTTTCTTGCCCAGATAGTTTGACTTGTTTGGTACCTTTCTCTTTTTCTATCCAGATCCGGTTTAGCCATAGCTCCTCGTTTCCTTCTACTTGAAACTCTACGCTGTATTGACCTGCTTGATCGACGGTAATTTCACCAATGCGGTTGTCTACAAACTCATCCGTGTAGTTGTCTTCATTTGGTTCGGCGACTACCTTTCCGTTTGGAGCAATAGAGGCCTGCAATATATGGTCACCCAAGCGCACCGAGATGGGAATATCTTCGTTCGTAGGGTTGTGGGCTGACAAGTCTAAATTATACATTCCGGCCTCTGGAAGATACAGATTCCAGGATATTTTCTCACCTGTTGTCTGTACGTATGTAGGGCGTGTTTGGTCGTGCTGGATAAGGTTAATGTCTTTCTTATTGGAGGCATTATCTCCCGATAGAGCAAATCCTCCGAAAGTAGACTCGGCGACAATAGAAGGAACAGTTACGATATCTTTATATGTCAATCGGATAACGGATATAAAGGGATCACTTTGTTGCTGAGGGAGTTTTATGTGCGTCAGAGGACCATATTGTTCAAAATCCAGCGGTTGGCTTCCGTTCACCAATAGCAATTCAGCTTTTTGAGGAGGGCTGTTTATACCTGATAATCGTAGCTTTCCGTCCAGCGGCCAGTTGAATACATGGAGATAGATGGTATTGCTTTTTCTATTTTTTGTGATTTTACCCCAATCATGTTGACTGACTTGCAGATCAAGTCCGGTATTGCCATAAAGAGCTTCGCCGTATCGACCTAACCATTTACCAATATCATGAAGGCGGCTAATGCTTTCGTAAGGTACCGTGCCATCAGCTCTTGGTCCAATATTCAATGTAAAACCTCCATTGAGGGCTACATTACTGATCAGCGACTCAAAAAGTTGACCTGTTGATTTCCAATTTTTTTCTTGTCCGTTGTAACCCCATGAATGAGCAATCGTGCCGGGAGTTTCCCAGGGATGGCCGACATAGCTTGTACCAAACTGATTGTCGCCTAGTGTTTCAAAGTCAACATATTTGGCGTCGGTTGGTAGTCCGAGACGGGAATTGATTAGGCAATTAGGCTGCAATTCCCGGATAAGAGCAACGGCTTGTTCCAATTGTTCTCTTTTGAATATGGTCTTCTCGTAGGGTATCCACATATCAAACCACATCATAGCGATATCACCATAATTCGTTAGGAGTTCCCGCATTTGTGGAATGGCCTTTTCCTGCCAATACTGATTGAATTGTTCGTCCGTAACATGACCTGTTAATTCCTGATTATGGTCCCAAGCGTAAGGATGTTCCCAATCAAGCCAATGCGAATAATAGAAGCCTAGTTTCATCTCATGTTTACGACAAGCATCAGCAATTTCCTTAATAATGTCCCTATTTGTGCCCGACAGTTTCGGTAGGGAATAATCACCAACTTTCGTGTCCCATAGTGCTACGCCGTCGTGATGTTTCGATGTGATGATAATGTATTTCATACCGGATTCTTTCGCTAACACGACCCATTCCTCCGGATTAATTTTGTCCCAGACGAAACGCTTTGCCAATTCGCCATACGCTTCTTTAGATATACGGTTGCGGTAGCGTATCCATTCCGCATAATTATTGGCATAACGGAGTTTCTCTCCTTTCCATAACCCTTCGGCCGCACTATACAATCCCCAATGGATAAACATGCCGTAACGTGCGTCTTCGAACCATGCTGTACGAGGAGGTTGGGCTTGTGTAAACGAAAGGGTTAAAAGATAAAGTGCTATAATAAATCCAAAGATTTTATATTGCTTATGTTGTACCATGTTAAATGGGATTGACAATTCCTAATATACATGAAATTAATAAATAAAATAGGGCCGTTTAAATCTAGACGGCCCTATTTGTGTAAGGGTTTTAATACAAGCCTTAGTTTTGTTTGGCCCACCAAAGTGGTGTAAATAAATTGTCAGCTCCACCCAATAATGATACAGCTTCATTATAGTTCTTTTGGTCTGCATTTCTAAAACTTGAAGGATACCTTAATCTTTGTGGGAAAAAGTTTACCTGGTTTTGCGTATAGTTAGAAGCAGTCAACTGTGGTATCGATGGGATCGGTTGTTCTACAGCAGGGTTCTCAAAGAAAGGCAGCCCCAACCGTCTGTGATCGCTCCACGCTTCCAATGCCAGATACGGGAATGTACCAATGTATTTTTGTGTGATAATTTTGGTCAACTTGTCGTTTTTTACATTACCATTCTGATAAATCGTATTAGATGGATAGGCGATTTGGACAGTTCCCGTCTGATTTGTGTAAGCATCCTTGTAGCTAGCAGTGAATGTTGCAGGAGGTTCAGTGACATGATCGTAATTTACGGATGTCCCTGCTCTGTTATAATCGGTGGAACTCAGGTATTCGTTTACAAATTCAGATACGTTCCAGTAGGCGAAATTTTCTGCAATACCCCTTTCGTAGGCAGCTTTATCCGACATGGGCGTAGCCCATCCTCTTAAAGCGGCTTCCGCAATTAAGAAATAACTTTCCCATGAAGCAAAGAATAGCCGTCTTTGTGAGTGATTCCTGAATTTGTTAATCATTCCTGGTTGTCTGCCATTCTGGCCACGAAATACCATTGCCGCACCTTTTGCTCCCCATGTTCCGGCGCTAAAGGCATTCCATGTGTTTTTGGTATCCAGTTCGTCTGTTCTTGAATCGGACACGGTGATGGTTGCTCGCTGATTGGAGGCTTCTGACCAATATTCCGGATCGGTGGTGTTGCCTGGAACGAAGAATGCTTTGTAAGCGCGAGGATCCATTTTATTAGGCAGTCCATCTAAATAATAACCTTGGCTTGGGTCATTTGATCTTGTTGAAAAGTTATTTAGGTATCGGATGCCCATATCGTTCTCGTTCTTGATGGCACCAAGAATTTCAGGGTTTGTAAACTGATCCGCCGTTTCAATCCCTCCTAATCCAATAAAAAGGTTGTTGAGCGTTGTTGAGATAATCTGTGTATTCCAAGAACGCGACATGACACCTGCCAACGGATCCCAACCATCTTTCTCTTGTACACTAAAATCATGTGAAGCGTCTTGAATATAACGACCCGAAGCGACAGCGTCTTCAAATTCGGCTTTCGCTTTAGTGGGATCTATCTCTGACAAACGCATCGCTAAACGCATGCGCATCGAATTTGCGTAACGTATCCATTTGTCCCAATCGAAACCATACGCAGCATCCCAATCACTTATATCTGCGGCGCTAATAGACTCGTCTATCTGCGCAGGTGCATTTTTCAATTCCTCTAACATGTGGTAATAAACATCTTTTACAGAATCGAATTTTGGATTGATGCCTTGAAAGGCTTCAATAGGCGCCGGACCAAAATTGTCGGTCAATTCACTCATCAAATATATACGCCAAATCCGCGCAACCTGCTTGAGATTTTGGTTGTATACTTCGGCCGTACCGTTTTCTTCTTTAACGTCAGCAATTTCCATTGCTGTATTTGCGTTATTTAACCATTCAGATAAGTAGCGCCAGTAGTCAACATTATAAGTATCGTCATCTGCACCTATATTCAATACATTCATATAGTGATGATGGGCGGCTGTTTTCCAATAATAAATATAGACACGCTCACCGATATGTGGATCCTGCTGGGCTCCGATGATAGCATTGTTCAAAAAGTATTCAGGTCTGACCTGTTGCTCATCTGCCAGCGTAGGATCGATATTCATCTCTTCAAACTTATTACAAGAAGTTGCGAGCGTGCTGATCATGATGGCGATAGCTATTTTAGAAGTTATTCTTTTCATTTTTCCTTAATTTAAAAACCTACTGATATGTTAAAGAAATAAGATCTGGATGTTGGGAAAGCGAGATATTCAAACCCGACAGCATTTGAACTCAATGCAAATGTTGATTCCGGATCTATACCGTTGGCGTTATTTTTAAGCATAGCGAGATTGTTGACTGATAATCCGAATCTAGCGTTTTTTACAACGGAAGATTTCAAAAGGTGGGCTGGAATAGTATAATTCAGCTGTAAGTTTCGGATACGAATATTGGTAGCATCGTATAGATTGGCTTCTGTGATTCCTAGGTTATTGGCGCCGGCTACCGCACTCCAATAGTCTTCTGGTCTCACAGCAGTTGTATTGGTTATGTACTCACTGCCATTCCAAATTACACCATCTACAACAAAATTTTCTCGCTGCCCATTAACAACAGTTTCCGCGGAATTTCCAAAAAACTGCAGTCTTTGGTTTGTTCCGGAGAAGATCTTGCCGCCGAAACGCCCGTCAATTTGGAAACTCAAGCCGAAGTTTTTGTAGGCAAAGGTATTCGTCAAACCCACTAATGCGCGTGCCGTCTGATCTCCCAATAGATGTGTGTCTGGAGCCATCTGCGGAAGCCCCGTTTCCGATTCTAAAATCAACTGTCCGTTATAAGGGCTGCTCGCATCTTCCACACGGAGGTATTTTGTGCCATAGATAGCGCCATACCGTTGTCCAGCTTGTGCAAATATCTGAACATTATCATAACCTCCAAGTACGAGGCGATCAGCTTCGGGATGTAATTCAATGATTTTATTTACATTTCTGGACACATTTGCCGAAGCGTTCCAACGCAAGCCATCTGGGTTTCTCAAAATATCTGCGTTAAGCACAAACTCAAATCCTTCGTTTTGGATGTTTCCGGCATTAGCTTTGAAGAAACCATATCCAGAGAGATTATTCATCGGAATATCAAGCAATTGATTTGTAGAGTTGTTTTTATAGTAAGTCAAGTCTAATCCGATCCTGCTATCGAACATCCGTGTCTCCAGCCCAAATTCGAGGCCTTTTTGAAGCTCGTTAACCACTGAGGGGTCGAACAAAATGTTTCCTCTGTTAGAGGTGGTAACACCTCTTGGGTCATTGCCAACCGCATAGACGTTATACAACTGATAGGCCCCCATGTCTCTACCCGTTTCGGCATAGGAGGCTCTAACTTTCGCGAAATTAAACCAGGTCGGCATATTTTCCCGGATTAAGTCCGATACAACTAATGAGGTACTGATAGAAGGGTAGAAAAAGCTTTTGTTGTCTGGATGCAGCGTGGACGTCCAATCGTTACGACCTGTCAATGTAATGTACCAAACGTTATCGTAGTTAATATCTACGCTTCCATAAACGGAATTAATCTGGCTTTTGTTGATAGTTTCTTCGATACTTGGGTTACCTACGGAGTTACCGATAGTGAATAAATCTGGAATCCGCAATTCACCAGCAGTGGCGTGTAGACCTGTTCTATTTCTTTCCATGATCTGCCCATACAATGAAGCGCTACCGCCCCATTTCCCCCAGAGGTTATCCTTTTGTGCATGAATGCTGGCAATATAATTGTTTTCAAAAAACCGATCTGTTCCAGTCGAATAAGAATTATTGATGTTGCTACCCGAGTAGGTCTTCGATTCGTATTTCGTAGAATAGTTGTCAGAACCAAACCGGACGTCAGCGCTCAACCAATCGTTGAAATCGTATTTGACGGTTGCGTTCATCAGGTACCGATCACGTGTATCGTTGCTTAATTTATTGTGGGCGGCCCAATAAGGGTTTATGCCTGTGTCTAGAAACCACGTCTGAGGGGCGCCCAATTGATCCATTCCTGGCTCAAACTGCGAAAGATCAAACGAACGTGGAAATAGAAGGACTTGGGAATAATAATTCCCATCATTTTGTCCCCCAACGGCACGGTTGTATGCCATGTTTCGCATATACTGCACTTTCACGTCTGTACTCCATTGATTTCTGGAGCCGAAGTTGGCGTTTACGCGATTTAGTAAGTTCAGCCGATTTAGTTTCATGCCCGGCACTTTGCTGTTATCATGTAAATAGGTGGCTGATGAATACAGATTTACTTTGTCTGAAATAGCTTGTTGGAAATTGACGTTTTGAGTAGTACTGAGACCCGTCCGGAAAAAATTACCCATGTTGTCATAGGCTTGCAAGTTTGTTGTAGAACCATCCCACATATTCACTTGTTGTCCTTCAATCCTCGAGCCCCAAGAATAGGTTGACAGCTCCCCATATACGCCGCCTTCTCCTTGGGAGAAATTGTTCTGCAGTTTCGGCGTCATGAAAATATTTTCGATACCTGTAATGGTTGAATATGAAATGCCAACACCTTCCTTGGCTTGTCCGCTTTTGGTGGTAATGAGGATAACCCCATTGGATGCACGTGAACCATACAATGCAGAGGCTGCACCACCTTTTAAAACGGACATGCTTTCAATGTCTTCGGGATTAATGTCGCCCAAACCGCTTCCCATATCAGCTGTCGGATTCCAAAAGTTGTTGTTATCTGCACCGACGAAGTTGTCCATGGGGACGCCGTCCACAACAATCAACGGTTGATTGTCTCCTGCTATGGAGTTAAATCCTCTCAAAATAATTTTCGAGGAGGAGGATGGTCCGTTTGATCCTTTTACTACCTGTAAATTCGCTACCTTACCGGCTAGTGCATTAGCAAGGTTGTTTTCCCGAGATTCGGTTAGCGTCGTACCCTGTACTTCTTGAAATGAGTATCCTAAGGCTCTTCGCTCGCGTTTGACACCCATCGCCGTCACTACAACCTCATCAATCGCTCCAGCATCTTCCTGTAGAGTGACGTTTAATGTTGTTCCAGAAACAGGTAGATCCTGTGGTAGGTAGCCAATCATGGAAAATCTTAGGGTTTGCCCGTTGTTTGCCTGAATAGAATAACGTCCTTCTGCATCAGTCTGTACGGCTACCGTCGTGCCAACTACGGTTGCGGTAACACCGGCGAGTGCCCCATTTGCATCCGTTACTATCCCCGTAACGGTCTGCTGTGCAAATAACATCGTTACGCTAAGCAGCATAATCAACGCCAAACTGCAACATTGTCTGTAAAGTTTGCTCATCGTTTTACTTTAGTTAATTGTTTGTTTTGTGTGTTTATGTCCCAATGCATCTGCTGCACTGCTATGCAGGTGGATGCAAGCAATTGGATGTCTTTAATTTCTGATATTTGTATGGTCGTGCATTTTGCTAGGCGCGGTATGCAGTATTCTTGTATGGAAGATTGAATCTGGGGCAATAATACATCGCCGAACATGGCCCCTTTTCCGCTAATAATAATAGTTTCGGGATTTAGAATGTGGATGAGCGTTGCGATCCCTTTTCCGAGCATGTAAGCTATTTTCCTAATGGCGATAATAGTCACTTGGTCGCCCTTTAAATAAGCTTCGAAAACGTCTTCTAGCGTAAGGTTTTTATGCTTTAGATACGTTTTTTCGAGAGATGAGCGCTGCCCCTCTTGGATAGCCTCGACAATATATTCAATGGCGCATAATAACGATGCTGCTACCTCCAAACAGCCCTTTTTGCCACATGAACAAAGTTTATCTTCATTAGCCAAAGGGATATGGCTGAACTCTCCCGCAAATCCGCTGTGCCCCTGAAAGAGTTTGCCATCGACAATCATTCCTAAACCAACTCCCCAGTTCAAATTAACAACCAGCGCATCAGCAACATCTTTGATTAAACCAAAATTCTTTTCGGCAATCGCGATGCCAGCCGAGTCGTTTTCTAGATAAGTAGGAATTTCAAAATGCGATTGAATATTTTCCTGAAGCTTATATAGTGGAGACTGTGGTGAAAAAGAATTGTTAATGCCTTTTTTTGAGTCCACGAAACCAGGCATAGTAATACCTATGCTTAGAATTTTATCTTTTGGGAATTCAGAAATAACGGTAGTTAACGAATCGATTATCTTACTATAAGTATGGGGGTCATCCCATAAAAGGGTCGTTATTTTCTTCGTAGGTAGGAGTTGCTGATTGGCGAGATTAACGGCAGTAATGTTCGTGGCGTACTGATCCATCGCGACAACGACGATACAGCCGTGTTTTTCGCTGTTTAGCATAAAGTGCACCGCCCGCCGGCCACCGGTAGACGCACGCAAACCACAACTTATAACCAGTTCGGCATCAAGAAGTTCATTAATTGCTTTTGTAATCAGCGGGATACTCTTACCGATCCAATCGCTCAACTCCGCAATGGATTGGTTGGGAGAAAAATATAAAGCCCGTAAGATAGATAGTTGTAGGCTCTCCATGGCTTGTCTTAATTATAGTTTATGTCAGCTTTTTAAATTATTTATGATGGCTAATATATGATTGTTAATTAATAACTTCAAAATACTTTTTAATTTTTTTTAAAAGTATGTGTTAAATAGACTCTTTTTACATAAAGAATTCGGCTATTGTAACAAAACTGTGGTTGGGTAGAGAGGTTTTCTAGTAATTTCATAGCTTCGTTTTCTAATATTCTTTATAATCTAAATGACGATGATGAAGCAACGTTATTATTCCCTAGATGTATTTAGAGGGGCAACTGTGGCGTTAATGATTTTGGTTAATAACCCCGGAACGTGGGGTTATATGTTTGCCCCTTTAAAGCACGCTGCCTGGCATGGTTGTACTCCTACGGATCTCGTTTTTCCTTTCTTTTTGTTTGCTGTTGGAAATGCAATGGCGTTTGTTATTCCCAGGTTGCAAGATGCGGGACAGGCAGTGTTTTGGAGGAAAGTGATAAAAAGGACTTTATTGATTTTTGCCATTGGCCTATTTTTAAACTGGTGGCCGTTTGTGCAATGGGTAGGGGATGATTTGCGGTTTCGGGAGTGGGTGGATTCGGGTAATGGAGAGCGTGGTGTCCGTATATTCGGTGTTTTGCAGCGTATCGCTGTGTCTTATTTTTTTGCTTCTATTTTGGTTTATTTCTTTAAACCAAAAAGCTTAGTTTACTTATCCGCTTTAATCTTGCTGGGTTATTGGGGGCTTTGTGCATTTCTGGGAGAGGGGGATCCGTATTCGTTGGAAGGATGGTTTGGGACGGCTGTCGACAAGCGAGTATTGGGTGTTGCCCATATGTATAAGGGAGAAGGAGTGCCTTTCGATCCCGAAGGTTTAATGAGCACCATACCTGCTATCGTGCAAGTGGTTTTTGGTTGTCTGGCAGGAACATTTATTCGAAAACAGGGACAAGTCGATTGGCTATGGGCGAAAGCGCCCAAGACTACAGAAGCTCATTTCAAGTTGTTGGCTGCATTCATGATGACAGGTTTTATCCTTTTGGTACTAGGATGGAGTTGGTCGTTGGGTTTCCCAATTAATAAGAAAATATGGACAAGTTCTTATGTGCTTTATACGACAGGTTTGGGTATTCTTTCATTGGGCGTGATGATTTGGTTTATTGAAGTACAAGAAATAAAGAATACCTTGACAAGGTTTTTTGATGTTTTTGGCAAGAACCCGCTATTTATTTTTGTGCTTAGTGGCCTGTTGCCACGATTTTTAGGCCTGTTTCGTGTTTCTGATGGTGTTTCTCCAGAGGGCGTGCCACAGTATTTAACGGCTTTGTCTTGGTTTTACAAATATGTGTGTGCAAAAATTCCTGGTCCGCCAGAATTGGGATCATTTGTTTATTCCCTTTGTTTTTTGGGAATCATGTGGGGAATCTGCTACATATTAGATAAGAAGAAGATATATATTAAAGTGTGAGGGATTTTTAATTTTCAGTTTTTAATCTCTATCTTTGCGCTCGATTAATAATTTTTTAACGCTTTAATATTATTCAAGAAATGTATTTAAGTAAAGAGTACAAAGCTGATATCTTCGCAGAATTTGCGGGTTCAGCAACAAACACTGGTTCTACAGAGGGCCAAGTGGCTTTATTCACTAAAAGAATCGCTCACTTAACGGAGCATTTGAAAAAAAACAGAAAAGATTTTAACACACAACGTTCCCTGCAAATATTAGTGGGTAAGCGTCGTTCATTATTAGCTTACCTGTACAAAAAAGATATCGAGCGCTATCGTGCTATTATCAAAGGATTGGGCTTGCGTGATATCATCAAAAAATAAGCTTTTAGGAAATTAAAGAAGAAGCCGTTTACGATTGTGAGCGGCTTTTTTTTACGTGTGAATTTTTTGTTTTTATTATTTACCTTTGTAGGGATTTTAAAGGTCTATAAATAAGATGGCATACGAAGAATAGTAAAAAAGATGAACCCGTATGTCGAATTGAAATTACAAATGAGTTATAACGAAAAAAAAGTTACGATCGACTTGGGCAATGGATTAGCCCCGATCGAGTTGTCTACTGGCAAATTAGCAAAGCAAGCTGATGGTTCAGTAGTATTAAAGCAAGGCAATACGATGTTGCTGGCAACGGTAGTGTCGGCAAAAGAACCAAAAGAAGGTGTGGATTTCCTTCCGCTTTCAGTTGATTATCAAGAAAAATATGCAGCAGCAGGTCGTATTCCCGGCGGTTTTCTACGCCGTGAGGCAAGATTATCAGATTATGAGGTCTTGATTTCCCGTTTGGTGGATAGAGCATTACGTCCTTTGTTCCCCGATACGTACCATGCAGATACACAAGTGATGATTTCCTTGATTTCTGCGGATAAAGATATTATGCCGGATGCTTTGGCTGGTTTGGCAGCATCGGCGGCGATAGCAGTTTCCGATATCCCTTTCAACGGTCCTATCTCGGAAGTTCGTGTGGCGAAAGTTAATGGTGAATTGGTTATTAACCCGCGTTTATCTGCATTGGAAAATGCTACATTGGAATATATTGTAGCGGGTTCTGCTCAAGATATCGTTATGGTAGAGGGAGAATCTAAAGAGATTTCCGAAGCTGAAATGGTGCAAGCTATTGCTTTTGCTCATGAGGCTATAAAGAAGCAAGTCGCTGCACAAATTGAATTGGCTAATTTGGTTGGAGCTAGTGTAAAACGTGACGGTAATCATGAGCCTTCGAATCTTGATTTACGGGATGCTGTTTTTGCGGCTACCTATGATAAGGTATATGCAGTGGCGAAATCTGGATCTTCAAAACATGAGCGTTCAGACAGGTTTGCGGAAATAGGTGATGAGTTTTTTATCACATTGGGTGAGGAGATTGACGAGGAAACAGAATTTCTGGCGAAGAAATACTACCACGACGTCCAGTATGAGGCTGTCCGAAATTTAATCTTGGACGAAGGAATCCGTCTGGATGGTCGTGACGCACGTACCGTTCGTCCGATATGGTCTGAAGTAGACTATCTGCCAGCGGCACATGGGTCAGCTGTTTTTACTCGTGGAGAGACACAATCATTAACATCTGTTACACTCGGTGCGAAAGATGATGAACAAATGATTGATGGCGCATTCATTCATGGATACAGCAAGTTTATTTTACATTATAATTTCCCTGCATTTTCTACGGGCGAGGTACGTCCAAATCGCGGGCCGGGTCGTCGTGAAGTAGGGCACGGTAACTTAGCTATGCGTTCGCTGAAACAGGTGCTTCCTGCAGACAACGATAATCCATATACGATTCGGGTGGTTTCTGATATTTTAGAGTCCAACGGTTCGTCCTCTATGGCTACTGTATGCGCAGGGACATTAGCGCTAATGGATGCAGGTGTAAAATTAAAAGCACCAGTTTCAGGTATTGCCATGGGGCTTATTACCGATGAAAAAACCGGTAAATATGCTATCCTTTCGGATATTCTGGGGGATGAGGATCACTTGGGTGATATGGACTTCAAAGTAACCGGTACGGAGAACGGTATTGTCGCTTGTCAAATGGATTTGAAGATTAACGGGTTGAAGTGGGAAGTGTTGACGCAAGCTTTAGACCAAGCGAAAGAAGCTCGTTTACATATCTTGGGTGAGATGAAGAAAACGCTTGCCGCGCCTCGTGAAGATTATAAACCACACGCTCCTCGTATTGTATCTTTTACGATCGACAAGGAGTTTATCGGTGCTATTATTGGGCCGGGTGGAAAGATTATTCAGGAAATGCAGCGTGAAACAGGTTCGACCATCTCGATTGAGGAAGTTGACGGGAAAGGTATCGTACAGGTGTTTGCAGATGACAAAGCGTCTATTGATGCAGCTGTTTCACGTATTAAAGCCATTGTTGCTAAACCAGAAGTTGGAGAGGTGTACGAGGGCAAAGTAAAATCGATTATGCCTTTTGGTGCATTTGTGGAGATTATGCCGGGTAAAGATGGCTTGTTGCATATCTCTGAAATTGAATGGAGACGCCTGGAAAGCATGGACGGCGTATTGAAAGAAGGGGATATAGTAAAAGTTAAATTGTTGGATATTGACAAACAAGGAAAACTAAAATTATCCCGTAAGGCATTGTTACCTCGCCCGCCGAGAGAAGATAAGCCTAAATCAGAAACAGAGACCAAGGATGTGCCGAAAGCATAAAATTTTTGTCTTTTATAAAAAAGGAGAGGGCTGTCAATTTGACAGCCCTCTCCTTTTGTTAGCCTTCTCTAAAGCATAATGACCGACTCTATCTTCGACACCTTTTTATAATAATCGATCACATCTTCCGCATTGTTTACGAACGTTTCCACAGTAATGGATTTATACTTTCCGCCAGATGACTCTTTTTCCGAAAACTTTGTGCTATCGTGTGTAAATATTTGTTTTACATCGTCTTCCGTGTTGTTTTTAGCTTTTACTATAAATTTGAAAGTATATATCGAGGGAAACTGTTCTACGGAATTTAACTTCGCACGGAAGTTGTCATAGAATTCTGTTGAGTTGTTGCCTCCGTCATCAGGAAGGTCTTGAATATGAATATCATTATTAAATTCACTCATTGTTTTTTCTCCTTTGTTATACTTTATCAATAAGCGTACCATGGGGTCTGGAAAATTTTTAGTAGATTGGAATCCGTTATGGCAACTAAAAAACGGATTTCGATTAGTGATATAGCAAAAGCAATGGGGACGTCCATTACCACGGTGTCTTTTATTTTGAACGGCAAAGCTAAAGAAAGAAGAATCAGCGATGCGCTGAATAAACGGGTGTTGGATTATGTGAAAAAGGTAGGTTATAAGCCAAGCCAGTTGATAAGGAAGTCCGTAGGACGAACTAAAGTGCTTGCGTTATTGTTGGAGAATATCACGGATCCGCTCTTTTCAGAGGTCGGTAAGCACATTGAGAAAATGGGTGCTGCATCTGGATATCATGTTCTTTATTATGATACATCAAATGATATAAATAAGACGAGGCAATATATTCAATTATGTATAGAAAAGGAGTTTGATGGACTGATCGTTGTTCCGCCGGAAGATTTCGAAGAAACAATCGGTAAGATGAAGCCACCTATTCCCATGGTACTGTTCGATCGGTTTCTACCAACAGTCGAAACGAGTTACGTTGTTTCCGATAACAGACAAGGAGCTTATGATGCAACTAAGCACCTATTGGAACAGGAAAACAAAAGGGTAGGCTTGGTGTCCTTATATTCTAATCAGACACACATACGGAGCCGACTGGACGGTTACATGGATGCTATGGATGAATTTCGTATGCAGCCTTTTATTCGAAAACTGAGCGCTGAAAGTCCGGTGAGTGAGATGGGGGAACAGATGATAGAGTTTATCGTGGATAATAAACTAGATGCCGTATTGTTTGCCAGCTATCATTTAGCTATTAACGGATTAAAAGCTATTAAGGGACAAACTGCTGTTTTGCCACGAATGGTAGCTTTTGACGACCATATGCTGTTTGCGCTTCACTCACCTGCCGTTTCCGTGGTGGCACAAGATGCGGAGCGAATAGCCGAGGAACTGATGCGGACATTGACGATGGAAATCGAAGGAAAGTTGAAAGAGGTGCGTAGCGTGCTTGTTCCTTCTACGTTAATTGTGCGTGAATCATCTATTTCTTAGCAGGTATGAATTTCATGGATAGGGAATTTACACAATGGCGTGTGTTTTTGGACGTGAATCGTTCTCCTTCGAATACGTGACCAAGATGAGCGTTACATTTAGCACATAGAATTTCTACACGTCGGCCGTCGGCGTCGAGAACACGCTTTACTGCGCCCGGAATCTCATCGTCAAAACTTGGCCAACCACAGTGTGACTCAAATTTGTCGTGCGAATGATATAAGGGCGCGTTGCATCGCTTGCATATATATGTCCCTTCTTCTTTATTGTTAAGCAGTTCGCCCGTAAAAGGTCTTTCTGTGCCTTTATGTACAATGACATACTCTTCTTCAGGTGTAAGTTTGTTGTATTTTGTGCTGTCTGCCATAGTTTTAAAAGTTGATGTTTGTTCCTTGTTTGTGTGTGATACGGATGCCTGGCTACAAGCATATATTGTAGCAGATAATAACAATAAGAGTACCCGATAATTAAACATAGAATCTAAGTTCGTGAACTTTCCTTATAATTTTGTTTAGTATATGTCAAGAATTTCTCTTTTTTTAGATCGTTAGCCTTAAAAACTTATAGTTTTCGAATAGGGAAATGAGCCATTTTTATAGGGTTTTCTTGAATTATTTAGAATGGTTTTAAATTGTTAATTTGCGTCATTAAATTGTCACTGATTGCTTAAATAGTTATACTTTTGTGCATTGTTTGGAGGGTTTAAACCGCTTAGACGAGTATTTTAAAAGTTTTATATCATAAATAAATAGTATAAAGTGCTAAATATGAGAAATATCTCATCCGTTTTGGGAAGACTTGCAAAGACAGTGTCAGTTGGAATGATGTTGTTCTTTGCCGTTACAATGGCGCATGCGCAGGATGTTAAAGAGGGGGAGACCCTTTTCAAATCGAAATGTACAACTTGTCATAGTGTGACAAGAAACATGGTAGGTCCGGCGTTGGCGGGGATGTCAGAAAGGCATTCGGAAGAGTGGTTGATATCCTGGATTCACAATTCGCAGGCAATGATTGCTTCTGGCGATGAGACTGCAGTTCAGCTTTTCAATGATTGGAATAAATTGGTAATGACATCTTTTACGGATTTGTCTGATGACCAAATCAAAAGTATCATTGCCTATGTAGATGCTGAAGAAGCGAAAGCTGCGGAGGGTGGAGGTGATGCCGGTACTGGCGGTGCTGGTGCTGCACAATCAAGCGATGCTAATACGCTAATGATTCTTGGTTTGCTTGCCATCGTCGTTTTAGCAATTATTGTTATTGTTGTCTTAAATCGCGTAATCTCTACTTTAGAGAAGGTGATCGCAAGCAATCAGGCTGCGATCGAAGCGGCACAAGCTGAGAACGAGGTATATAAGGAAGACCGTTTCGGTAAATTTGCCAAAGCTTTTGTGCGTAATAAGAAATTGGTCGGTTTTGCTGTTCTGATGCTGGTGGCATTTTTAGGTGTGTGGGGATGGAATGTAATGTGGAATGTAGGTGTCCATACGGGATATCAACCTGTGCAACCTATTAAATTTTCTCACCAAATTCATGCGGGGGTTAACCAAATCGAATGTCAATATTGCCACGGAGGAGCATATAAGTCGAAAAATGCATCTATCCCTTCAGCTAACGTATGTATGAACTGTCATAACACCGTTACTGCTGCGGATCATTATGATGGCGAGACTTCTCCGGAAATCGCAAAAATATATAAAGCGTTGGATTATGATCCAGCTACACGGGAATATGGAGATAATCCAAGACCTATTGAATGGGTAAGGATTCACAATCTGCCTGACTTTGCTTACTTTAACCACTCACAACACGTATCTGTGGCTGGTGTAGAATGTCAAACATGTCACGGGCCGATAGAGACAATGGAAGAGGTTTACCAGTACTCTCCTTTAACTATGAAATGGTGTGTGGATTGTCATAAGACCACAGAAGTAGACGCTAACAATGAATACTACGACCAGTTGATCGAAGCACACGAGAAATTGAAGAAGGGTGAGAAGATGACCGCTGCAATGATTGGTGGTTTGGAGTGTGGTAAGTGTCACTATTAATAATTAATTTAGAAATACGCAATCTTATATACAGCTTAAATGGATAGCAATAAAAAATATTGGAAAGGTTTGGAAGAATTGCAACAAACACCTGCGTTCATAGAGAACAATAAGGGGGAGTTTGCTGAACCTATTCCTGTAGAAGATGTATTAAATGAAGCAGGTTTAAGCACGAGAACACCTCGTCGTGACTTTTTGAAAGCTTTAGGATTCGGTTTAGGGGCTGTAACGTTGGCAGCGTGTAATCGTACACCTGTCCATAAAGCAGTACCGTATGTAATCAAACCAGAGGAAGTAACACCGGGTATCCCGAACTATTATGCTTCTTCTTTTAATGGTCAGAGTGTATTGGTAAGAACCCGTGAAGGACGTCCGATTTCTCTTGCTGCAAATCCAAATTCTATCGGCTTAAACCAAGGTACAGACGCAACTACTGCAGCTGTTGTTTTGGATTTGTACGATATGTCCAAATTGCAAAACCCGCAATTGGATGGTAAGGATGTAGACTGGTCTACATTAGACGCAACAGTAATAGATGCTTTAAATAAAGCCGCAACGGCAGGAAAACAAATTGCGATTGTCTCTAATACGGTAAATAGTCCATCTGCACTAGCTGCTATTGCCGCATTTATAGCTAAATATCCGACAGCAGCACATATACAGGTTGATGCGGTATCGTACAGCGGTATCATAGAAGCTAATAGGACGAGTTTCGGAAAAGCTGTAATACCTTCTTATCACTTTGCAAACGCTAATGTCGTGGTTTCGGTAGCGGCCGACTTTTTAGGTGCTTGGTTAGCGGGTGAAGAACATACACAAGATTACATTCAGAATCGTGACTACAAATCATTGAAAAATGGTAGAATGTCACGTCATATTCAGTTTGAATCGGGATTGAGCATGACTGGTTCTAATGCAGATGTGCGTATTGCTATCAAGCCTTCCGAAGAGGGTGCTGTATTGGTTTCGTTATACAATGCCATTACCGGACAGTCTTTAGCTGGTGGTGTTTCCAATAAAAAGGCACAAACAGCAATAGCCCTTGCGGCAAAAGAACTGACCAACAACAGAGGAAATGCTGTTGTGGTTGCAGGTTCTAACGATGTCAATATTCAACTTTTGGCGAATGCAATCAACAGTGCTTTGGGTGCTTACGGAGCCATTATTGATTTAGATAATTACTCAAAGCAATATCAAGGTTCTGATGCAGCATTCCAGCAGTTCTTGTCAACAGCCGCAGCGGGACAGATAGGTGCGGCTCTATTCCTAAACAGTAATCCTGTTTACGATTACTTTAAAGCAGCAGATGTAACCAATGCACTTTCCAAAATAGATTTTACACTTTCTTTTGCTGATCGTGCTGATGAAACAGCATCCACATTGAAAGCAATTGCTCCAGCTTCTAGCTTCTTAGAATCATGGGGTGATGCTTCTGCTAAAGAAGGATACTTTACGATTATACAGCCAACTATCAACCCTGTTTTCAATACGCGTCAAGCAGAGCAGAGCTTGTTGGTTTGGGCAGGTGACAATACCAATATCTATGATTTCGTAAGAAAGAATTGGGAAGAAAATATTCTCGCTGGTACAGGTAAGTCATGGAATGATGTTTTACAAACGGGCTTTATCTATAAAGGTTCGTCGGTAGGATCTTCCTATACGGCTAATGTTGATGTTAGTGCAGTAGTAAATGCTATAGGCACTACTTCAAAAGCTATCGCTGGCGATTTCGAATTGAAATTATACGAATCGACTGTTATACGTGATGGTCGTTACGCGAACAACGCATTTTTACAAGAGTTACCTGATCCTGTGTCAAAAGTAACTTGGGACAACTATGCGGCATTGAACCCACGCGATGCAGAGAAGTTGGGCTTAGGAGAGAACGGTAAGGTTACGGTAGAAGCCAACGGGTATTCTGTAGAGCTACCTGTTGTATGGCAGCCTGGTCAAGCTTTAGGCACCGTTTCTATTGCTGTTGGTTATGGTCGTACGAAAGTTGGTAAAGCGGGAAATAACGTAGGGCAAAATGCCTATCCGTTTGCCCGTTTGATTAACGGTACTGTTCAGCTTGAAGCAAAAGCTAATGTTGCGAAAGCAGGCGGTACTTACGAATTGGCACAAACCCAAACACACCATACTATTGAAGGTCGTAACATTATACGTGAAACGACATTTGCCAAGTATTTGAAAGATCCGAATTCAGAATCTGGTCGTTTTGCAGATTCCCATAAAACGTATGACTTATGGAACAAATTTGAATCTCCGGGTCATAAATGGGTCATGGCAATCGACTTGAATGCTTGTACAGGATGTGGTTCTTGTATCGTGGCTTGTAGTGTAGAAAACAATGTTCCTGTTGTCGGTAGAGATGAGGTTCGTCGTCGTCGTGAGATGCACTGGTTGCGTATCGACCGTTACTATACGTTAGAGCAAGAAGATGGTTCGAAGTTAACGAAAGAGAAGGAAATAGCGAAAGCTACGGACTACGATTATGAGAACGTTACAGTTGTTCACCAACCAATGTTATGTCAGCACTGTGATCACGCACCTTGTGAAACAGTATGTCCGGTATTGGCTACCGTTCACTCGTCAGAAGGTCTTAACCATATGGCTTACAACCGTTGTTTCGGTACACGTTATTGCGCGAACAACTGTCCATATAAAGTGCGTCGCTTCAACTGGTTCAACTACTGGAATGATTCTCGTTTTGATAACTATTTGAACAATGAATTTACCCAATTGGTGTTGAACCCGGATGTGACTACGCGCTCACGTGGGGTTATGGAAAAATGTTCGATGTGTATCCAACGTATTCAAGGTGGTAAATTACAAGCGAAGATGGAAAATCGCAAGTTGAGAGACGGCGACGTGAAAATGGCTTGTCAGGAAGCTTGTTCGGCAAATGCTATCATCTTTGGTGATGTTAATGATCCGGAATCAGAGGTTTCAAAAGCTTTACGTAACGAACGTGTATACTATGTGTTGGAAGAGATCAACGTTCAACCTAACATTGGTTATATGACGAAAGTTAGAAACACATTTGAAGCGTAATTTTATTCTAATCTGAAATAAAAAAACTATGTCATCGCATAACGAATCAATATTAAGAGAACCATTAGTAACCGGCAAGAATATCACTTATGCTAAAGTGACGGATGATATCTTGCTTCCGGTTGAAAATAAACCAAACAAAGCTTGGTGGATCGGCTTTATTGTAGCTGCTCTGGGAGCCATGTTATGGGTAGTGAGTGTCGGGTATACGTTTTGGACGGGGATCGGCGCCTGGGGTCTGAATAAAACGGTAGGTTGGGCATGGGATATCACCGACTTCGTATGGTGGGTAGGTATCGGTCACGCAGGAACGTTGATTTCAGCCGTATTGTTACTTTTCCGTCAAAACTGGCGTAACTCTATTAACCGTTCCGCAGAGGCGATGACCATTTTCGCGGTTATCTGTGCCGCTACGTATGTTGTCGCGCACATGGGACGGCCTTGGTTGGCATATTGGATTTTCCCATTGCCAAATCAATTTGGATCTCTTTGGGTAAACTTTAACTCTCCGTTGGTGTGGGATGCGTTTGCGATCTCCACCTATTTCACGGTCTCATTAGTGTTCTGGTATTGCGGTCTTTTACCCGATATTGCATCTGTACGTGACCGTGCTACAGGGCTTAAACAAAAAGTTTATAAAGTGTTATCATTCGGATGGAATGGTTCGGTTAAGACATGGCAACGTTTTGAAATCGTTTCTTTGATTTTGGCGGGTATTTCTACTCCACTTGTACTTTCAGTACACACGATTGTATCCATGGACTTTGCTACTTCGGTGATTCCTGGATGGCATACGACCATCTTCCCGCCGTACTTTGTTGCGGGAGCTATTTTCTCCGGTTTTGCAATGGTACAGACGCTCTTGCTGATTCTTCGGAAGGTGATGAACTTTGAGGATTATATTACCATGTTCCACATCGAATCGATGAATAAGATTATCATGGTAACGGGTTCTATCGTGGGTATCGCTTATCTGACAGAATTGTTTATCGCATGGTATTCAGGTTCCGAATATGAGATGTATGCTTTTGCAAATCGTATTGCCGGTCCTTATGCTTGGGCTTATTGGGCGATGATGACTTGTAACGTTATCTC
Organism: Sphingobacterium chuzhouense; assembly: GCF_014692525.1. Classification (GTDB taxonomy): domain Bacteria; phylum Bacteroidota; class Bacteroidia; order Sphingobacteriales; family Sphingobacteriaceae; genus Sphingobacterium; species Sphingobacterium chuzhouense. The sequence continues at coordinate 496,381 of NZ_JACNYL010000001.1, read as the reverse complement.
ACCACAGTTGTTCTGGTTCAAGAAGATTCGTACCAGTATTCCTATTTCTTGGGTATTGTCTATCGTGGTGAATATCGGGATGTGGTTTGAGCGTTTCGTAATTATCGTAACTTCTTTACACCGCGATTATCTACCATCTTCATGGGCAATGTTCTATCCAACATGGGTTGATGTAGGTATCTTTGTGGGATCTATTGGCTTGTTCTTCACATTGTTCTTGTTGTTCTTGCGTTTCTTACCTGGTATTGCTATTGCAGAAGTTAAGTTATTATTGAAATCTGCAAGTTTACAACAGAAAACAAAGTTGGTGCAAGAGGGAGCATTCCCAGAGGAACAAGTGAAATTCTTCCAGAACTCATTAGATAAATATGATACGGTTTCAGAAGAAGATATTAAGGCATTAGACGTTAGAAAATAATAAGCAATGAGCAATACAAAATATATATTAGGTAGTTTTGCCGATCCCGATGAAATGATGCACGGTATCGACAAATTGCAAGCGAACAATATTAGCATATATGATTGTTTTACGCCCATGCCTATTCACGGAATAGAGGCTAAGTTGGGTGTTAAACCATCGCGCTTACCGATTGCAGCGTTTTGTTTTGGCGCACTAGGTACAATTTTAGGTTTCAGCTTGTTGTATTATACAATGGCATACGATTGGCCTATGAATATCGGGGGTAAACCTTCGCTGCCGTTGCCTAACTTTGTGCCAGTCACATTTGAGGTAACGATTCTCCTTTGTGCTTTAGGTATGGTGGCAACGTTCTTCTTCCGCAACCATTTGTTTCCTGGTCGCGAACCACGCGTGATGGACTTGAGAGCTTCAGATGATCGTTTTATTATTGCGATAGACGCGCATGAGAATGCAGACCACGCGTTAATTGAATCGTTATTAAAGGACGCCGGTGCAGTTGAAGTTAAATACAATGAAAGAAAATATGTTAGCTATGAATAAGAAGAATTTTCTTGGATCTGTATGCGCCGCATTTGCTTTAGCGGCGGTAGTTTCCAGCTGTGGCGATGGAAAGACGCGTAGTACAGGATGGGAATTCTCCAGAAATATGTATGATCCGATTGCTTACAATCCGGATCAGCCCAACAATAATTTTAAAAATAAAATGACGGCACAAATACCACCGGAAAATACAACGCCGATTGGTTTTGAACGTTTTGAATTTGATAATTCGTTAGAGGAATATGAACGTGCGGGCAGAGAGTTGACCAACCCGTTAACCGTTACAGAAGCAAATTTAGCAAAAGGAGATGCTTTATATCATACCTATTGTGCGGTGTGTCATGGCAAGGATGGTAAGGGTGATGGTCCGATAACGAAAGATCGTACGGTAGAGGACTCACGCGGCTCTCGTCAGCTGGAGAACTTCCCTCCGCCACCGTCTTATCAGAAATCAGATGGTGCGAATTCTTCTCGCGGGGGAGCGATGAGCGAGCTTTCGGCGGGTAAAATATACCATACAATTTATTATGGTCATAACTCTATGGGGTCGCATGCTTCGCAGTTGTCACCAGAGGAGCGTTGGCAGGTTGTCATGTACGTACAGGAATTACAAAAAAAATAATCTAACATCAATATAGTAAATGGGAACTCACAATCATCATCACGATTATAATTTCGGCGAAAAATTTCAATTCGCTGGTATCGCTAAGATACTCAGCTTGGTTGGAATTGCTGTAGGTGTTGTAGCTGTCGCTATAGGCCTAATGTCAAGTGACCATATTATGGTTGAACGTACATACGCTAACCTATTATTGATGGGTTATTATTTCACTTGTGTATGTGCCGCGGGCGCTTTTTTCTTGGCGTTGCAATTTGTCACACAGTCGGGCTGGTCTGCAGGTTTAATCCGCATTCCACAAGCAATGGCTAGTGTACTACCCATAGCCGCAATTATCTTGCTTTTAATTGTTGGTTTAGGATTATTCACACACAATTTATATCACCATTGGCATGCAGATGGCTTAATGGATGAAAACAGTCCGAACTATGATGCTTTGGTCGCCGGTAAACAGGCATTTTTGAATGTTCCGGGATTCTTGATCCGTCAGATTTTGTTCATGGGCTCATATAGTATCTTTGCTTTTATTTTGGCGAAGCTGTCTTATAAAGAAGATTTGGAGGGTGGATTGAACTCTTATAAAAAGAGCTTTAAATTGTCTGCTATTTTCTTGGTTATTTTTGGCTTTACAACACCTATCTGGTCTTTTGATACGGTAATGTCCTTAGAAGCGCATTGGTTCTCAACGATGTTCGGATGGTATAATTTCGCTGCCATGTGGGTCAGTGGATTGGCTGCGATTATTATTATTTTGGTATTGGTAAGAAAAGCTGGTTACTTAGCTTGGGTAAACGAAAACCACTTACATGATTTGGGTAAATTGTTATTTGGTTTTTCCATCTTTTGGACGTATGTCTGGTTTGCCCAGTTTATGCTGATTTGGTATTCCAACATTCCAGAGGAGACAGTGTATTTCTATAAGAGATGGGAACCAGAGTACAAACCTTGGTTCTGGTTGAATGTTATTATTAACTTTTTAGCACCGTTGTTATTGTTGATGGATCGCGATGTGAAGCGTAAGGAAGGAATGATGTTGTTCGTTGCTATCCTGTTGCTATGCGGTCACTGGTTAGATTATTATATTATGATTATGCCAGGTACCGTGGAAAGTCATCGTGGGTTTGGGTTTATCGAGATCGGAACAGCTATCGGTTTCGTTGGTTTGTTCACGTTCCTCGTGATGAGTAAGTTGAGTAAACATGCGTTGGCACCAAAGAATCATCCGTTTTTGGAAGAAAGTTTACATCATCAGATATAGTTTCTAATCATTGCATATAATACGTTTAAACGTTTTAATAAGAAATGAAATTTAAAATTAATAACAGATTCAGAGCCGTGTTGGGATGCTTACTAGCCGTAGGGTTGTTGTTCTCCACACCAAGTTTTGCGTTTCAGCAAGATTCGTTAGCCCAAGATACCGCTGTCTCAGCCGCTACTGATACAGTTGAGGAGGGGCAGGTTGATACAGCTGCAGCAGGTGCGGTGGCGGATACGGCGGCTACAGCAGAAGAAGGAGGGGCTGCGGCCGCGACAACATCGGGGTCATCATCGTCGTCATCATCAGCTACGGTAGTTGATGAGGGACCTCAGATAGATCCACAGGTTTATAAAAACTTGACCTACTACATTCTTTTATTCTTAATTGTGTGTACGGTTGTGGCAGTTGTTGGTAAAGTATTGTCTATTTACGAGCTTACTCGTAAGATGAATGGAAAGTACAATCCGTTTGCGAACAATACTTTTCAAGCTACCTTATTTATTATATTCTTAGTTGCCTTTTTAGCTTTTGTATACTACGGATATGCGGTTTGGGGAGATTGGGCGTGGCGTGCAGCTGTTACTGAGCACGGGGAGCGTATTGACACCATGTTTATCATTACGACGGTGATTATCACAATTGTATTGGTGTTGGTGCATATTTTACTACTGACGTTTCCGTATATCTATCGGATGCGTAAAGGAACAAAAGCGTACTATTATCCACATAATGATACGATAGAGAAAATTTGGACAATTGTACCAGCTGTTGTCTTAACGGTTTTGGTATTGTTCGGTTTCTTTACTTGGAGGTCTATTACCAATGTTCCGGAGGATCTGCAGAAATCTGCTATTCAAGTGGAAGTTTTAGGAGAGCAGTTCCAGTGGCAAATTCGTTATCCGGGTAATGATGGTGTGATAGGTAAGCGTAATTATAAATTGACAACACCGATGAACTCTTATGGTATTGATTTTAATGACAAACATGCGTGGGATGATATTCAGGCATCGGACATTGTCATTCCGGTAAATAAATCAGTGCGTTTCCATATTATTTCAAAAGATATTATTCACTCGTTCTATATCCCTGATTTCCGTGTGCAGATAAACGCGGTTCCAGGAATGACTAACTATTTCCAGTTTACGCCGACCATGACAACGGAGGATATGCGTGAAAAAATGAACGATCCGAAGTATGATTTTATTATGCTTTGTAACAAGATCTGTGGATCGGGACACTACAACATGCAGAAGAAAGTTATAGTGGTTACGGAAGAGGAATATAAAGAATGGTTGAGTACGCAGAACAAGTATTTTACTGAAGATTTGCAGAAAGAGTTTGCTGCGACAAATTCAGGGGATCCAAAAGAATTCACTACAGCTTCATTAAACTAATACATCACGTTTTCTTCAACCATTGAGGAAAAAGTAAATAGAAGAAATTTATTAAACGAATATGTCAAGTACAGTTATATCGCACGGCGCAGCGCATCATGACGCACATGATCATCATCAAGAGACCTTCTTGACGAAGTATATCTTCAGTCAGGATCACAAGATGATTGCGAAGCAATTTTTGATCACAGGTATTGTGATGGCAGTCTTCGCTATGTTGCTTTCTATCTTATTCCGTATCCAATTAGCTTGGCCGGATACAGATTTTCCTATTTTAGAAGTCTTCTTAGGTAAATGGGCCGAGGGTGGGCGGATAAAACCCGAGTTTTTCCTGTCATTGGTGACTATTCACGGTACCATGATGGTGTTCTTTGTATTGACAGCAGGTCTGTCTGGTACATTCAGTAACCTATTGATTCCTTATCAGTTAGGTGCACGCGATATGGCGTCGCCTTTGATGAATATGTTGTCCTATTGGTTCTTTTTCACTGCTTGTGTTATCATGACAGCGTCATTCTTTGTCGAAAGTGGGCCTGCGTCTGCGGGATGGACCATTTATCCTCCGCTATCATCTGTTCCGACTTCCATTCCCGGGTCTGGGCTGGGTATGACATTGTGGTTGATTAGTATGACGTTGTTTATCGTATCGCAGGTTTTGGGTGGGGTAAACTATATCAGTACCGTGTTAAATATGCGTACAAAAGGGATGGATCTTTGGAAAATGCCACTAACGATATGGGCATTCTTTTTAACAGCCATCGTTGGTTTGTTATCATTCCCTGTATTGGTTTCTGCTGTTGTTCTTTTGTTCTTCGACCGTTCGGTAGGTACGTCTTTCTACCTTTCGGATTTGGTTGTACAAGGTGAAATTTTACCAAACGAAGGTGGTTCACCTATTTTATTCCAGCACTTGTTTTGGTTCCTGGGACACCCAGAGGTATATATTGTGGTGATGCCTGCATTGGGACTGACTTCTGAAATTATATCTACAAATTCTCGTAAGCCGATTTTTGGATATCATGCCATGGTGTACTCCTTGGTTGGTATTACGGTGCTATCGTTTATTGTTTGGGGTCACCATATGTTTGTAACGGGTATGAATCCTTTCCTAGGTGGGGTATTCATGATTACGACATTGATTATTGCGGTTCCGTCTGCGGTAAAGGCATTTAACTATATAGCTACGTTGTGGAGAGGTAATATACGCTTTACCCCAGCAATGATGTTTGCTATCGGTATGGTTTCATTCTTCGTATCCGGTGGTCTTACAGGTCTATATTTAGGTAATGCTGCACTAGACATTAACTTACATGATACGTATTTTGTTGTAGCTCACTTCCACTTGGTGATGGGTTCGGCGTCCATTTTTGGTATGCTGGCGGGTGTCTATCATTGGTATCCGAAAATGTTTGGGCGTATGATGGATACAAAGTTGGGCTATCTTCACTTTTGGTTAACATTTATAGGTGCGTACTTGGTGTTCTTCCCAATGCACTTTATGGGAATAGATGGCGTACCTCGTCGTTATTATACATTTACGGCATTTCCTTTCATGGATAAATGGATTTCTGTTAATTTACTCATTACCTGGGCTGCTATTATTGCTGGTTTGGCACAAGTGGCATTCCTTTGGAACTTCTTTGCTTCTATTTGGAAAGGCAAGAAAGCGACACAAAATCCTTGGGGTTCCAATACATTGGAATGGACTACTCCAGTAGAACATATACATGGAAACTGGCCAGGAGAAATTCCTACCGTTTATCGTTGGCCTTATGACTATAGTAAGCCAGGACACGATACGGATTTTATTCCACAGACGGTACCATTTTCTGAAACGATGAGCTCGAATCTACCGCATGATTTTGAAGGAAATGAGGAAGCTATTCGTATTCAGGAAGAATGGAACAAAGCAAATAATAGAGAAGTAATAGAAGGATAGGTGTTAACGTAGAAGTAGAGAGAAGAGGTGTGTTATGTATCCCGCTACAGAAAAGCGATTCATTAAAACAAACAGAATTACGATTTTTGTTTTGTTCCTTGTTATCACGGCAGGAGGAATCGTTAGGAGTACGGGATCAGGAATGGGGTGTCCAGATTGGCCGAAATGTTTTAACCGTATAATTCCGCCAACAGATGTTTCGCAACTCCCTGAAGGGTACGAGGAACATTATGTTGAAGGAAGGGCTAAAAAGAATCAGCGTTTTGCAAAAATCGTAGAATTCTTTGGTTATCCGGAAATGGCGGATAAGATACGCCATGACGAATCTATTCTGCTGCACGAAGAGTTTAATGCAGCAAAAACTTGGACAGAGTATATTAACCGCTTGGCTGGTGTTGTCGTTGGTTTTTGTTTGTTATTTTCCGCTTTATTCTCTTTTACGTACTGGAAAAGTAAGCCATCCATAGTTTGGTGGAGCGTTCTGAATCTTTTTGTGGTAATTATCCAGGCGTGGCTCGGTTCTATTGTTGTTTCGACGAACTTGATGCCTTGGATTATTACGGTACACATGCTGTTGGCATTGGTTATTGTAGCAATTAGTATATATACATTTTATCTAGCTACAACCATGCGAAATAAAAGCATTTTGATTAATCATCGTTTTGATTTGCTAAAAGGCATAGCGATATTCCTATTGGTATTGACGGTGATCCAAGTCGTGTATGGCACAGGAGTTAGGGAAGCTATAGATCATTTGAATGATGAAGGCGTTTCTCGTCAGGAATGGATTTCCCGATTGGGTTCGTCTTACGATATACATCGTGTTTTAGCTTATGTATCGTTGGGAACGACAGTATTACTGTTCTTCCTGGTAAAAAATAAGTTTAGTTCATTGACATTACAAAGTAAATACGCTTGGATTGTACTGATCTTGGTTGGTATTCAGATGATGTCCGGAATTATTCTAGCTCGTTTTAATGTGCCGGCGATTGCACAAACCACACATTTGGTTATCGCTAGCTTGTTTTTTGGCGCCTTATATTATTTGATGCTATTAATGACAAAACTAAAACGATAGTGTGAACAAAGTTGCAGACATTTGTGGTTTTAACGCATATTTGTTCATTTTTAGAAGAGGATAAAGATTTTCATGAAGCAGTTCATCTCTGATTTCAATAAATTAGTTAAGCTTAGGTTGACGTTAACCGTTGTGTTCTCGGCCTCTATTTCATTTTTGATTGGAGCCAGTCAACAGGGCGATATTATTTGGATAAATTGGCTGATTTTGACAATCGGCGGATTTCTGATAACGGGGTCGGCGAATGGTTTTAATGAAATTATTGAGCGCGACCTCGATAAGCTGATGAAGCGTACCGAAGACAGACCGTTACCTGCCGGTAGGATGACCACCGGACAGGCATTGGTATTGAGCTTATTTATGGGGATTTTTGGAACCTTATTGCTTGTCCGGCTTAATTTTTTAGCGGGTCTGCTTTCTGTTTTTGCTATCATTCTGTATGCCTTTGTGTATACGCCATTAAAGCAAAAATCACCTATAGCGGTGTTTGTGGGAGCATTTCCAGGTGCATTACCTCCATTGATTGGTTATTACGCCGCTTTTAAATCTGCGGGATTCGGTTTCGAATATGCAGCTGTTAGTGAAGCAGCGATTGTCATCACACCCTGGGTATTGTTTCTGATCCAATTTTTTTGGCAATTTCCGCATTTTTGGGCGATTGCTTGGGTAGCGGATGAGGATTATAAGCGTGCGGGGTTTAGGCTATTACCAACGACAAAAAAAGATACCATTTCAGCTTGGATGATTTTTATCTCGGCAGTATTGATGGTTCCCGTTGGTGTGTTACCGATGTATTATGGTTTTGCTGGTTGGGTATTTACAGTGGTGTCGCTGTTAGGTGGTTTGTTATTTGCTTATTATGGTTTTAAGCATGTACAAGAACGAACCGATGTTACGGCGAAGAAAGTGATGTTTACATCGTTTATTTATTTGCCGTTGACGCAGTTGGTTTTATTATTTGATTTTATTCCTTTGAAATAGATGGAGCATACGGACGATTATACAACAGAAGAATTGATTCAATCAAGAAAGGCCAAGAAATTTAACCTTTGGTTGGGTATGATTGGTATGTTTATGATGTTTGCCGCATTGTCCAGTGGGTTCATCGTGTATACAGCTAGTGGAGTAGACAAAGGAATAAAGACAATTTTGCCTGATACTTTTATATATAGCACAATTGTTATCTTAATAAGTAGCATAACGTTGCATTTGGCTTATCGTGCAACAAAAAGAGAGCAAGTAGGCCAGCAAAAACTGTATTTGTTATTGACTATTGCATTGGGCGTCGCATTTTTTGTATTGCAGACAGATGCTTGGTCTGTATTAGCAGATAGAGGTATTTATTTTGTAAATAATAATGCATCACAGTCGTTTATTTATGTGTTTACGGGGATGCATTTGGCACATATTATTGCGGGTTTGATCGTATTGGTAAGATGTTTATGGGGGACTATGAAACCTATCTCATTTCCGGATAACCAATTCCGCATGAATTTAGCCACTATTTTTTGGCATTTTCTCGATCTTTTGTGGATTTATATTTATGTTTTCTTACTTTTGAATCAATAATAGTAAAAATGAGTACAACAACTGTATCGCAATTGGATAAGGTAAAAGACGGCCCTTGGAGTGGTGGCAAGTCGCCTTGGAACTTGGAGTATGGGAAAATCATGATGTGGTTTTTCCTAGTGTCAGACGCCTTTACATTTTCTGCGTTTCTGATTTACTATGGAGCGCAAAAATTTGCGCAGCCGACTTGGATCGATGCGGATAAAGTGTTTCAATCTATTCCTGGTATTGCCGAATCCGGACAGCCTTTGGTGTTCGTAGGGCTCATGACCTTTATCCTAATTATGTCTTCTGTAACTATGGTGTTGGCCGTTGATGCCGGACATCGGAACAGGAAAGATGAGGTCGTGAAATGGATGCTTTGGACAATCTTAGGTGGCTTAGCCTTTGTTGGCTGTCAGGCAATCGAATGGACACACTTACATCATCAAGGCTTTTGGTTTGGTAGAAACCCGGCTACGGGTTTAGAAGGCGAAGCGGTGGCCGAAGCGTTGGCACCTTATTTTACGAAGGATATATCTTATACAGCCGCATTACAGTTTGCTAATCTTTTCTTTACAATAACAGGCTTTCACGGGTTCCACGTATCTATCGGGATTCTATTGAATATCATCGTTTTAAGTATGACGTTAAATAACACATTTGAAAGAAGAGGAACCTACTTGATGGTAGAGAAAGTGGGTCTATATTGGCACTTTGTAGATTTGGTCTGGGTGTTCGTATTTACATTCTTCTATTTGATTTAATTGATTTCGGAAATTCTTAACATACTATAAAAAGGAAATGTCTAATCATCACGAAAATATAGCTACAGCACATGACCATCACGATCACGGTGGTATGGATAAAAAAGGAATCTGGAGAATTTTCTTTGTTCTTCTTGCATTAACCGCCTTAGAATTTTTAATCGCGTTGGGATTTGTACACCATTGGGGAATAATTCAAAAGGGAATGTTTGTCAACGTAATTTATATTGCGCTGACGCTATTGAAAGCTTATTATATTATCGCTTACTTTATGCACTTGAAATTTGAGAAATCTAGTTTTATCGTGACAGCGAGCGTTGGATTTATTTTTATTGTTTACTTCATCGTGTTGATGCTAATTGAGGGGGATTTCTTATTATATCATCTTCAAGAACATCCATTATTTCCGAATAATTAAGTGATAACGAGGAGGCTTTAAATGAGTAAGCGTACTCAAACGGGTAAATCAAAGATAATTATCCTGGCATTAATCTTACTTGTGCCAGGATTTTTATATATAGCGGTTAATAGACTGGGCTTTAATGAATACGCTTCTCTACCTGTTTTCGGTGAAAAACAGTTGAGTGGCGAGATGAAGCGAAATTGGGGTAGAGAATATCCCGATACTATTTTTCATACAGCGCCCGATATTCATTTTGAAAATGCGGAAGGTGCAAAAGTAGGTTTTCCTGCGCCGGACACCTGTATTAGCGTAGCGCATCTTTTTTATACCCGAGATGCTGCTTTTTCGCGATTGATGCTGGACCATGTAGATATGTTGGCAACACGTTTTCAGGGAAATGCTATGATCAATTTTTTCTCTATTTCGGTAGACAGTATGGAAACGCAAGCTGATGTGAAAGCATTTATAAACCCATATAGAAATATGGCGCAAAAACACTGGCATGTTCTGTATAACCCCTCCGTCGATATTTTTACATACGCCCGGGAACGATTGCTGATTGATGCCATGCCTGATCCGGCTGATTCCACTCGCTTTTTGATCAGTAACCAATTGGTGTTGCTGGATTCCAAAAGCCGTATTCGTGGTTTTTACGATATAAGTGTAAAGGGAGAAGTTGATCGTTTGGAAGATGAAATAAAGTTACTTGCGGTAGAGGAAATCCGGAATAAACCATTGAAAGTGGAAAAAAAATAAATTAAGCAATATGATGACAGCAGAAGAGAAGAAGTATAAAAAGTGGATTGTGGCGCTTTCTATCATTATACCGTTAGCGGTAGCAGTGCTATTTGGGGTGAATTTGAGGAAATTGGGTTATGATGTAGAACCGCTAAGCTTTTTGCCTCCAATTTATGCGACTATAAACGGGATTACTGCTATATTGTTGATTGTAGCGATATCGGCCATCAAAAGAGGTAAAGTAAAATTACATGAAAATCTTATCAAGGTATGTATGGGGTGTTCCATAGCATTCCTGTTGATGTATGTTGCTTATCATATGACTTCTGAATCTACTTCTTATGGTGGTGAGGGGGTAATACGGTATATTTATTTCTTTATATTGATAACCCACATTCTTTTATCTATTATAATCATACCATTTGTACTGTTTACATTTGTACGTGGTATCGCAGGAGCCTATGAGCGACACAAAAAACTCGCGCGTATTACCTATCCTATGTGGCTATATGTAGCAATAACAGGAGTTGTTGTCTATTTGATGATTTCACCTTATTATAGTTGAGAGGTGTAAATCAATAACTTCACAATAATAAAAAAATGAAAAGAGTTTGGATTTATCAAAGCAACCGTTTTTTACAGCAGGATGAGATTCGCAAAATAGAGCAAATCTTGCAGGAATTTGTAACACAATGGACTGCACATGGCAATCAATTGGCTGGATCATTCGAAATTCGTTACGACTTGTTTATTGTTCTGATGGTAGACGAGGAACAAGCGATGGTAACGGGATGTTCTATTGATAAATCGGTTCATCTCTTAAAGAAAATAGAGCAAGCGTTAGGTATATCGTTATTTGATCGCTTACAAATAGCTTTTCGACAAGGTGTGGACAAACCTATTCAAGTAGTACCTCAAGATGATTTCCGAAACTTGTTGTTGAAAGGGGAGATCGATCCAGATACGGCTCTCGTTTTCAATAATATGCTAACTTCTGTAGAGGAATTGGATACAAAATGGGAAGTGCCAATGAAAGCAAGTTGGCATGCCCGGGTATTTTTATAGCCCTTTTAGTTTATTCCAAATAGTTAATCGAAGACTCTTTGTCTTTTACGCTTAGCTGTATTTTTTTTCCAAAAATAAGACTATGGTTATTGTCGATGTGCCCAGAAGGGAAATCAAAGCAGACAGGGAAATTATATTCTCTTACTTTGTCCATTATAATTTCTTCAAACCGTTGCCCAAACGGAGGGTCGCTATCTTTTAAGGAAGTAAAGCCACCTACAATCAACCCTTGTAACTTAACAAGTTTACCAGCTCTCTTAAGCGTCCACAACATACGGTCAATGTTATAATGTTGTTCGCCAACGTCTTCAATGAAGAGAATCTTATTATCATATTTCCCATCGGACGGAGAGGAGAGGATACTATGAAGGATAGCGAGGTTACCGCCAATCAAGCGACCTTCTCCTTTCCCGGAGCGGTTAGGAAATGTAGTTTGACTGTATTTGAAATCCTTTTTTTTACCAAAAAGAGCGTTCTTTAAAGATGTTAAGGCAGCTTGAGTACTTTTGCTAAAAGCTTTTGGCATTTGTCCGTGTATACTGCATACGCCAACTTTGTTGTGAATATGGCTATGGAGAACGGTAATATCGCTAAAACCGACAATCCACTTGGGATGCTTTTTGAATTTTCTAAAGTCTAGTTGATCTATAATCCTGACCGTACCGTACCCGCCACGTGCAGCGAAAATAGCTTTAATTTCCGGATTATCAAGTGCAGCTTGTAAATCCCGTCTACGTACCTCATCCGTCCCTGCAAATTGGTGAAATTGGGAGGTAACGCTTTTGCCTACTTCTACATCGAGCCCCCAGCTGTTTAAGACCGCTAGAGCAACCTCTATATTGCCCTTAATGTAGCTTGCTGGACAGACAATGGCAACTTTATCGCCTTTCTTAAGAAATTCAGGTGTTTTCATGCCAAACCCTTATTATTATACGCGCAATTTGAGTTATCTTTGCCAAAGAAACAAGAATTTTGTTTATTTTTTTACTGTTATTGTCAACTTAAAAATCGTTATACGTTGAGTATCTTATCTAAAAATCGTTTTACTATTACATCGGCTTTGCCTTATGCAAATGGCCCTTTACACATCGGGCATCTCGCTGGAGCGTACGTTCCCGCTGATATTTTTACGCGTTTCCTCCGTTTGAACCATAAAGATGTTGTATTTGTCTGTGGTTCCGACGAACATGGAGCGGCTATTACTATTAAAGCAAAGAAAGAAGGGATAACGCCGCGAGAGATTATTGATAAGTACAATAAACAGATTAAAGAGAGCTTCGAAGAGTTTGGTATTGGTTTCGATATTTATCATCGTACATCGGAACAAGTGCACCACGAGCTGTCGCAGGAGTTTTTTATGAATCTCTATGAAAAGGGGGAGTTTATAGAAAAGTTTTCCGAACAGTATTATGATGAAGAATATCATCAATTTTTAGCTGATCGCTATATTGTAGGAACGTGTCCGCATTGTCATAATGAAGGCGCTTATGGTGACCAATGTGAGAAATGTGGTACTTCGTTGAATCCAACGGATTTAATTAATCCTAAATCAACGTTGAGTGGAAAAACACCTGTATTGAAAGAGACCAAACATTGGTATCTTCCATTAGATAAATACCAACCTTGGTTGGAAAAGTGGCTGATCGAAGGAAAAAAAGGGGTGTTAAAATCGAATGTTTTCGGGCAATGCCAGTCTTGGTTGAAATTCGGTCTGCAACCACGTTCCATGACACGTGATTTAGATTGGGGAGTTGATGTTCCGCTCGAGGAAGCGAAAGGTAAGAAATTGTATGTTTGGCTAGACGCGCCTATAGGGTATATTTCGGCTACGAAACAATGGGCTCTTGATAATCATCAAGATTGGGAAAAGTATTGGAAAAAACAAGCTGATACGGAAAATGACTCGACCTTGATTCATTTTATAGGGAAAGATAATATTGTCTTTCACTGTATTACTTTTCCTGCTATTCTCCATGCACATGGCGAATATATATTACCCGAAAATGTTCCTGCGAATGAGTTTTTAAACCTGGAGGGAGATAAATTGTCTACTTCCCGAAATCATGCCGTATGGCTGCATGAATACCTGCAAGAATTTCCCGGAAAGCAGGACGAATTACGTTATGTACTGACGTCGATTCTGCCGGAAACATCCGATAGTGAATTTACATGGAAAGATTTTCAAGCACGTGTAAATAATGAGCTGGTTGCCATTTTAGGTAACTTTGTGAACCGTGTGATGGTGCTTTCCCAAAAATATTTTGAAGGTCGGGTTTCTATAGGAGATACACTGACGGATGCTGACCAAGCTACATTGGACGACTTGGCAAGCTATCCACGACTGATCGGTCAGGCTATTGCACAATATCGTTTCCGGGAAGCTTTGAGCCATTTCATGAATGCGGCACGCTTGGGTAATAAATACCTGGCGGATGAAGAACCGTGGAAAGTGTATAAGGAAAATCCGGAACGCGTCAAAACCGTGATGTATGTAGCTGCACAGATTGTCGCCAATCTAGCGGTATTGTCGCAGCCGTTTTTACCGAAAACGGCTAGTAAGTTGTTTGCAATGCTACACCTTTTATCGCAAGATTGGGCGCAAGCAGGGCAACAAAACCTTATCCCGGAAGGGCATGTGCTAGGCGAAGCGCAACTGCTATTCGAAAAGATTACAGACGAGCAAGTGGATTTCCAATTGCAGAAACTGGAAGAGGCTAAAGCGAAGAATGCGGCAGTAGCTGCACACGCCGAACCGGCAAAAGCGAATATCAGCTATGACGACTTTTTAAAGATGGATATCCGTGTGGGTACTATATTGGAGGCAGAGAAGGTTGCCAAAACGAAGAAATTGTTGAAACTTAAAATCGATACAGGTATCGATCAGCGCACAGTTGTTTCTGGCATCGCTGAGTTTTTCAGTCCCGAAGATATTGTGGGTAAGCAAGTATCCATCCTAGTGAATCTGGAGTCCCGCGTTATTAAGGGCATTACATCACAAGGTATGATTTTGATGGCGGAAGATGCGGATGGCAGATTGGATTTTGTTAATCCAACGTCGTCTATCAAACCGGGTAGTTCCGTGAGGTAGTTGATTCCCTGACTTCCGTTGGAGGAATGATGAATAACCATGAAGTATACTATCGTGGTCACATAGGCGTAAATAGCATGCGCTTAGACGACATAGTTTTCATTTTTAATTTTTCTTTTCTACCTTTATCTCTATACTTTGTTATGGCTAATCATGAAATCCTATCACACTATTGATGAAAAAGAACTGTTAGTAAGATTTCGAGAAGGGAATAAATCTGCTTTTGAAGAGATTTATAATCGATATAAAATTAAGTTAACAGGAAATCTTTTACGGATGCTTAAATCGCGCGAACTGGTAGAGGACGTGATACAGGATATTTTCATGAGTTTGTGGATGAACCGGAAAAGTATTGATACTGAACGTTCACTAAAACCCTATCTTTTCCGGATAGCGGCGAACAAGGCAAAACATATTTTTCGTAAGGCGGCAAATGAGCAGAAGTTTAAGAATTTTCTGTTACCGCATTGGCAGGAGGATTACAACCACATTGAAGAGTTGTTCAACCATAGAGAAAACAAGGAACTGCTCCAATCCTTGCTCGACAAGTTATCTCCACAACAAAAGACCATTTATACATTGTGTAAGATAGAGGGGAAGAGCTATAGGGAAGTCAGTGAGGCTCTTCAGATTAGTGAAACAACTGTTAACACCCATATCCGCAATGCCAATGTTGTGCTAAGAGACCTAACGGCGAAAGACCCGGAGTTCTTGTCCGGTATGTTTGGTCTTTTTCTGATTTTCAACTTACCTTAATTTTTCTCGCTGAAATACAGGGTGTTGCTTTTTTTTTAATTGCTGCCTACTTGGATTTTCCGAATAGCGGGTATTAGCTTATAAAGGGCAAGATGAATAACCAATCTGACATCAACGATCTGTTTGAGAAATACCTTTCCGGCAACTATTCCGAAAGTGATCTTGAAACGCTGTTGACTTACTTTGATCTACCAGAGGAGGAGACATCTAGTTTAACCCAGATGATTGAAAAGGAATTAGATCGTTCCCTTTTAGATGAAGAGTACAAACGCGTACAAGAGTTTGCTGACGAGATTGGTGAGAAACTATTTAAAAAAATCGATAGACCTATTCTCCCGCTTTATTCCCCATTAAAGATAGCAGTCGCCCTTCTACTTTTTGTGATGGCAGGATCCGCAGTGTATCTATTCAACTCTAAATGGCAGACAGATAGAAACAGGTTGGAGAGTAGATATGGCGATGATGTGCTACCTGGAGGAAATAGAGCTATAATCACGTTGGACGATGGAGAAAGCGTTGTTCTCGATGAAAGCAAAAGTGGTATTGTGGTGTCAGATCAAATAGTATATAGTGATGGCACGCCGCTCACGCAGAATAAATCCCACTACGCCACATTGACTACTCCGAAAGGCGGGCAGTACCAAATTCAATTACCAGACGGTACAAATGTGTGGCTCAACGCCGCCTCATCCTTAAAATATCCTACGATGTTTATAGGAGATATACGGGAGGTACAATTATCTGGCGAAGCCTATTTTGAGATTAAGCATGATTCGGAAAAACCATTTATAGTGTTGTCGCAAGGGCAGAAGGTAAGGGTTACGGGCACAGAATTCAACATCAGCAATTACGCCGGACAATCGGGAGAAATAACCACGCTTATCTCTGGAAGTGTAGAAATTGAGAATAATAGCACTTTAGAAAAGAAAATATTAAAACCTGGTCAGCAGTCCATAGTGGAAACGGAGAAAACGAGTATCGGCCAAGTGGACAATCCCGGTGAATTTATTGCATGGAAAGACGGATATATTATTCTAACAGAGGCAAGTCTGAAAGAGATTATCCCTCATCTAGAAAGATGGTATGATGTCATATTTGAAGTCAAATCATGGCCTTCGGTGACGGCCTATGTTGCATTAAATAGGGATACCAAATTGTCAGAAGTACTAGATGCTCTGGAAATGAATTTTAATGTCAACTTCAAGATAGAAGGAAGGAGGGTGATAGCGACTATGTAAGTTTATAGGTTAATATCGCGAATTAAAAGTGCCGGAAATATTTCGACCTATTTCCGGCGATCGCCAATAATTTAAATTACGGAGTTAAGTAATCAAATTTTAAATCTGACAGTACAAACTTAAGTAAAACCTGCTACAAATGAAAGCAGATTTTGCGTCGCTCTTTCTTGGAGTGTAGATGTATTTGTACTGATATAATCCATTTATGAATTACAGCAAAAAAGCCTTTGCGCTTTCTATCTTCTCGTTTCAAGTGTTTCGGGGAAATCAGCTAAAAGATTTTGTTTTACAAAAAATGTTACTGGTGATGAAGTTATTTCTGATTTTGACTCTCCTATTTTCATTTACCGTATATGGAAACGTGACAGCACAGAAAGTCAATATTGACGTAAAAAGTGTGCCATTCAAAACGGTAGTACAGAACCTACAAAAGCAGACAGGTTACTCGTTCATTATTAAAAACGAGTTCTTTAACAAGGCAAAACCCGTCACACTCCATGCGACAAATAAGGATATATTGGAAGTTTTGCCTTTGCTCTTCAAAAATCAACCTTTCAGTTTCGTGGTGAGAGGTAAGGTGATCTCAGCAATTGAAATTCAGGAAACTAAAAAAAACTTGCTACCTACATCTGACGAATGGCAAAAACAATTCATAGAGACTGCTGTACAGCAAATTATTAGAGGAAGGGTATTAGATGAAAATGGTCGACCGATCAGCGGGGTGAGTATCGCCGTAGTCGGAACCGAGGCAGCTACTTCTACAGATGAACGTGGATCTTATGCGATTAACGCAAAAAAAGGTGATCGTTTGTTATTTTCCTATGTAGGATACAAGAGTTTAGAGAGGGATGTTGAAGACGGTGTTACCATTGACATTATTATGCAAGAGGATTTGTCTTCGTTAGATGAAGTTGTGGTTGTGGGAATGGGGCAGCAAAAAAAGGCTAGCGTGATTGGGGCGATATCTTCTGTGAAAATGGACGATCTGCGAATGCCACAACGTTCGCTGACTAACGCTATGGCTGGCAAGATGGCTGGAGCAGTTGTGGTTCAGCGTACTGGAGAGTTAGGGAGAGATAACGGTGGAATATGGATTCGCGGAATTTCCAGCTTTAGTGATAATCGAAGTCCACTGATTCTAGTAGATGGAGTAGAAAGAGAAATGCAGGATCTCTCTGTTGAGGAGATCGAATCTGTTTCTATTTTGAAAGACGCGTCCGCCACGGCAGTATATGGAGTACGTGCGGCGAATGGTGTTGTTCTGGTTACGACTAGGAGAGGGATTGCACAGAAGCCGGTCATACAATTTAGTGCAGAGCACGGCCTGTCAGATCTACCGGGTCTACCCCGTTTTTTGGATGGTGCAAATTATGCTATGCTATATAATGAGGCGCTGGGAAGGGATAATTATTCTGATGAATATATAGAAAAAACAAGGAATTATGAAGACCCTTACCTGTATCCGAATGTGAATTGGTACGACGAAATATATAAGAAAACCTCTCATAACTCTCAGGCTTCTTTAAATGTGAGAGGTGGTGGGGAGGTAGCACGTTATTTCGTAGGATTTGGCTATATTAATGAGTCTGGAAATTTACGAAACAGCGATGAAAACGAATATAAATCAAACCTGTCTTTACAACGGTATAATTTTAGATCTAATGTTGATATTTCATTAACTAAATCAACAACCGTGGAATTGGAGGTGGGGGGTAGTTTAACGGATTTGCACTCTCCCGGCGTCGGTTCCCATATCTACGGAACGGATTATACACCGGCTGGAGAGCTTTTTTACTGGGCGTCATTGGCGACTCCTATTTCTAACCCTGTACGCATACCGATAGGAAAGGATCTTGATGGGAAAGATATCTGGGGATGGGGAGCTCCAACACAGGTGGGTGAGAAGAATCCGTTGGAGCGACTATTGGGATCCGGCTTTAATACAGAGTTTCGGAACCAATTTATGAGCCAAATTTCTGTAAATCAGGATTTGGGGAGTTTTGTAAATGGATTGAAATTTAGATTCTCTTTTTCATTTGATGCATATAACCAAACCGATATACAGCGTCGTAAGGGCTCCTATACCTATGGTGTTCGAGGACGTGATCCGGAAACAGGCGAACTTTTGTTTACCGAAGTGGACCAAGGACAAGAATTTCTTGGATATTCCCGTGCTTTAGGAAGTAACAGAGCAAAAGAATTAAAAGGACAGTTGACATACAATAGAAGTTTTGGCAAGCATAATGTAGGTGCTATGTCGATGTATTATCAACGTGATTTTGTAAATGGTAATGCTGCATCTGCTATTTTATCATTGCCGTATCGAAGACAGGGCTTGGCGGCTCGTGCGACTTATGATTTTGATAATCGGTATTTTGCCGAAGTTAATTTGGGATATAATGGTTCTGAAAATTTCCCAAAAGAGCGGCGATTTGGTCTCTTCCCAGCCGCAGCGGTCGGATGGATTCTAACGAATGAAAGTTTTTGGTCGCCCAATAGTGCGGTAAGCTTAATGAAACTAAAAGGATCTGTGGGACTGGTAGGGTCGGAAGCTCTTCCGGGAGGGCAACGATATGGCTATTTATCTATATATGGTTCTGGTTTGGGAGGGTACGTATTTGGTGAGAATGGACAAAGTTATGTAGGAACAGGTGAAGATAGAATAGGGGTGACTAACCTAACGTGGGAAAAAGGCTTAAAACATAACGTAGGGGTTGAGCTCTCCTTTTTTAATGATTTGATCCGTTTGGATGCGGATTATTTTTATGAAAGAAGAATGGATATTCTCTTGCAACGGGCTTCATTACCTTGGGTAGCAGGATTCAACTCAAATCCTTTTGCGAATATGGGAAAGATGATCAACCAGGGTATAGATGGAACGCTTGAGGCAAACAAACGCTATGAATGGGGCGGTGTGCGGCTGTATGGTAATTTTACCTACGCGAAGGATAAAATACTCGAGCAGGATGAGGCACAGAAAAATTACGAATATCGGATGCGTACGGGGCACAAATTTGGGCAGCAGTTTGGATTAATGGCTTTAGGCTTATTTGAAAGTGAAGAAGAGATTAGCAACAGCCCTGAACAAACTTTTGGGGTTGTCAGACCAGGTGATGTAAAATATCAGGACATTAACGGAGATGGGCTTATTACTATTGATGATGAAGTTCCGATAGGATACTCTAACCTTCCGGAGATAAACTATGGTTTTGGTTTCCAGTTTGATTGGAAGGGCATCGACATCGGAATGTTTTTTCGTGGACAGGGGCGTGTTTCATATGCGCTGGGAGGAGCTTATATCCCGTTTAACCAAGGCGTGGGTAAAGGAAATTTATTCGTAGAAGCATTAGATAGATGGACGGTGGATAATCCGAATCAGCACGCTCAATACCCAAGAATTGCCAATGGAACGTCGGCCAATAACTGGCAACGGTCCACACGAACAATTTATGACGGTAGTTTCTTGAGGCTAACAGAAATGGAATTGGGATACTCGATAAAACCAGTTTTTTTACAGCGATTGAAAGTGAGCAATCTACGAATTTACGCGTTGGCAAATAACGTGGCGACCTTCTCCTCATGGACAATGTGGGATCCAGAAACAGGATCTTCGGACGGACGAAACTATCCATTACAAAGAAAATTCAATTTTGGTTTTAGAGCAACATTTTAAAGGTACTGAAAGATGAAAAATATTTTAGTTATACTGATGTTATTAGGACTTGTGTCTTGTTCCGATTTTCTGGAAAAAAAGCCTGATGATATGAAGACAGATGATATGATCTGGAAATCCAGACGGGAGACAGAAGCGTATCTATATAACGTCTATTCGCAGATTCCGACATCCAATTTATATCAAGACGACCCTTGGTTGGGCTTGTCGGATGAGATTGATTTAACGTGGAATGTTTACAACACTTACCAGATAAATTTAGGGAACTGGACAACAACCAGCGGATTTTACGAGAAATGGCCGAATTGGTATAGAGCCATTCGTGCTTCTTTCGTATTTGAAAATAATGTAGATCGGAATCACGAATTAAGCGAACAACTTAAAACACAATACAAAGCGGAAGTCAAATTTTTAAGAGGATATTATTACTGGTTGCTACTTAGACAATACGGTCCGGTTGTATTGATCAAGGAACTTCCTCCCTTGGATACGGATTGGAACCAATTTCCTAGATCTCCTTATGACGAATGTGTAAACTATATTGTTCAGATGATGGATGAAGCTGAAAGAGATTTGCCTCTTCATTGGCAAAATGACAAACAGTGGTTAGGTAAGCCTACTAAAATAGTCTGCAAAGCAGTAAAGGCGGAAGTATTGACAATGGCGGCAAGTCCACAGTGGAATGGTAACTCGGATTATATAAATTTTAAAAATCATGATGGAACGGCACTTGCATCTATCGTTTATGACGAAAATAAATGGAAACGGGCGGCAGATGCAAGCTACGATGTCATAAAAACAGCTGAAGATAATGCGAATGCCAACGTCAGACTATATAAAAATCATGAAAATGGAGATGGATCCACGTTTAGTCCATATAAATCCTTGCGTGATGTCCATATTCGAAGATGGAATTGTGAAATAATATGGGCCAAAGCGGCCTTTAATCATAATGGCTGGGAAGTGCATACCTCTCCAGGTCCTAATAACCTAGGAGGTGTGGGGCCTACACAAAGGGCAGTTGATGCTTTTTTTATGAAAAATGGTAAAACGATTGATGATCCGAGTTCAGGTTATGTCGAAGATGGATTCGCCACACAAGGAGGAGAATTTTGGAATCCTCGTAACTTTGACGTAACGAATGATCGTGTCAACATGATCGAAATGATCAGAAATGGGGACGCTTGGGGGCATTGGCCTGGGGAATGGAATATGTATGCGAATCGGGAGCCTCGTTTTTATGTATCCGTGCTATACAACAAGCGGATTATCCCGCAGTTACCATCAGATATTGTAAAACGAGATTATTATTCTACAAATAACAGTACCGTGAGGCAGGCAAATGGGTATGGAAGGGTAGAGTTATATTACGGCGGAATGTCTAGACAATCAGGGTCGTATACCTTTTATCCACAGACAGGGTACCTGGTTTTAAAGAATGCAGATCCACAAAGCAATATGCGGGATCGGGTTTTTGTGAACACCCCACGACACGATACATTTATACGATATGCAAAAGTACTGCTAGACTATATCGAATCACTCAACGAGTATGATCCGTCCCATGCAGATATTCAGAAATATTGGGATATGATTCGAGAGCGTGCAGGTATTCCCTCCATATACCATGTTTATCCGGGTATCAAAGGAGATAAAGAACAACAAAGAGAATATATTCTCCAAGAGAGACAAGTAGAGTTAGCGTTTGAAGGAGATCGATACTTTACTACCCGACGTAGACTACTGTCCGCCACACCGGATAATGGCGACCCAAAAAGAAAATATGGCGACGGTGGAAAGATGTGGGGAATGGATATACATGCCGGAAACGCAGCTACCAATAGTTTTGAATTTACTGGGTTTTATAAGAGAGTGCCGTTCGAGACGAGGGTCTTTGATAAGAAAATGAATTTGTTTCCTATTCATCAAACGGAAATAGACCGTAATCCGGCCATTGTACAAAACCCCGGATGGTAATTGATCTACTAGCTTAATATATTAAATTATGAAAAAAATTATAACTGCGTTATCGCTCGTAATAGCTATAATGTCTTGTAGCAAAGGAGTGGATAGCATCGAATACGGAAGTAAGGTTTATCTGCCACTTTCCGGCGTAGTGGAAGTACAGCCACTTTTAGGAGAATCTGTTTATGAATTAACAGTATATAAGTCAGGTATTAACAGTAAAGGGCAGATAGACGTAAGCTTATTTGTAGATAGCGATGCATATGCGCAATATCTGTTGTCCAACTCAGGAGCGTTATTGCTTCCCGAAAGTATGTATTCGATCGAACCGGTAAATTTTACTTTTGGACCGGATGAATTGGAGAAAAAAGCATATATACACTTTAAACAGGTCGACGAAGAATTTATCGCGAAAAATTATATTCTTCCTATATCATTACGGGTAGGGCAACCTCAACAAATATTGGAAGAGAAAAAAACAGTGCTGATGACACTGAAGAAATATAGAAATCCGTATCAAGGCAAGCTTAAGGCATCGGGAAAATATTATCTGAAATATAACGAAACGGAGACGGAAAAAATCGATTACGCTTTACAGGCGGAAACGGTGACTGCGAATATCTTCCAGATACCTAGTCATGTTAATGATATGATGCTATGGATTGAAGTGGTAGGCGATGAACTGCTTGTAAAAGAATCGGGGAATACCAATAGATTTAGGATTCAAGATAAAGGCAGTCATATACGGGGTGATTTTGATCTGAAGCATCAACGGTTTTATGGAGTCTTTGATCTGTCATTCAGTTACGAGTTCGATAGTCGTATTTATGAAGCGGAAATAGAGCTGAATTTTAATTTATAATCAACCATAATTTTTTTGAAATGAGACTATATATTAAAACCATTGCAATCGCATTGTTGATATGTCAATTTTTGTCTTGTAGTAAAGAAGAAGTTAACTATGCGGAATCGGAAAAAGATCCAGGAGCTATCTATATCACTTTTTTGGATGGGAAAGGTTTTTTTAATCCAAAAAACTCCACACCATATAAGGATACTATTTTTTTTGAATTTCCTACACATTTTCCGATGGACTCCGAAAATCCATTGGATATAACAAAGTTAGTACTTGCTACAAGAGATCCATCACGTATAGAGATTGTCGGTCAATCTACAAGTATTGTAGACCTTTCTAAGGAGATACCTGTTATTATCCACCGCGGAGATGGGAAAAGTAGTAAGCACATTGTAAAAGGGGTTATAAAGAAAAGTGTTGAGGCGGAACTTCTTAGCTTCTCTTTGCCCGGGATGAATATAGAGGGATATATTCAAGGCAATAAAATAAATTTGATAGCCGGCGGAGCTGATCTCGCTAATTTGGTGCCTAAGATATTGATTTCAAATAAAGCAAGTATTTTTCCTACTCTGGATGTGCCACAAGATTTTAATTCTCCGGTAGTATATGAGGTAACTGCACAAGATGGTGTTACAAAAAAAACATATACTGTTCAGTTTGCAAACCCAAGCAAAATTCCACTTGGCATTCGTGCAAATAGCGGCCGTTTATTGTGGACGAAGACACTTGGAGAATTGGGGATTGACCCTGTCAACCATATGACGACTTCCATAGCCGTATCGGATCAACACTTGATCGTCAATACTCGCGAACAACCAAATAAGATTATTAATCGATTTAATGGAACGTTGATTGGGCAAATGACGATGGGGGGCATTACGCAGGAGAATTTCCAGAACTTTTTTTTAACGGCCGATCAAAAAGGACAGTTGCTTATATCGAACTTGGTGACGGCTCGCGGAAATTCCTTAGCAATATATAAATGGAAAAATAGCCTCGATGGAAATCCAATAAAGATTATCAGTTGGACGATGGATGAAGCTTGGCAGGTCGGTAGGAAAATGTCGATTGCTGGAGATTTGGAAGGAGATGCCCTTATTTATCTTGCTGCTAGTAATTCTGGAAGAACAATCTTGAGATGGACGGTCAGAAACGGGCGGATCGTAAGTCAGGAACCTGAAAAAATAATATTTCCAGGTTCAACAGCTTGGACGTTGATGGCTGATGTCGCCCCATTGGGCAATCAAGCGGATGATCCGTTGATTGTTACAGGTCAGCCAGGAAATATCTCGTACTGGGACTTCAAAAATAATACTATTTTAACGGAACTACCTGCTTCACGATTAGGCTTAGAAAACAATAATGCGCTGGATTTTGCAGCGTTTAATAATGCCCATTATGTGTCTTTTGGAAAAGTGGGAGATCGTGATGGACAGTTTTACCTGTTTGATGTTACCCAGCCAGACAATTTAAGTCTTGTTGGAGAGCCTCTGGAGCAGCTTCTCGCTTTCCGAACCACGGATCTAGTATCTAATAGTAATGGAAATAGAACCAGCGATGTGGTTTTGAATGTATCGGACGACGGATACAAATTGTATATGTATTGCTTGCTAACCAATGGTTCTGTGACGGCATATGAATTTGATTGTATAGATTTTAATACCTTATAACTATGAATAAATCCTTTATAATAAAACAGACATCTTTTATGATGTTTATTGTGTTTACTCTTTTTCCTTTCCGTAGTGAAGCTCAATCGTATGGAAAAACAAACATTGTAGATTTGGCTTTAATTTACCATGGGGGCATTCATAGGGATACCTACGAATGGACCAAAGAGAGGTTTGCACCTTATGTGATGTATGAAAATCTAAAAGGACAGAAAAATTGGTTGTTTGATGGTTTTTTATTTTTAGAATTTAAAGACGGCAAAGGACGTAATTACGCCCCCGGATACGACAAACTGAATGCAAGAAAAATAGAATGGGAGTGGCTCATCGATCGACATTTTGAGAAAAACAAAGCTTTGCACGCCTTGAATGAAGTTATTGCAGATGCAATAGGTGTTTTGGGTAAACCACATTTTAAACATAAGTTGGTGGTGGGAATTCCGTCCCCCATCCGTAATCAGAAAGATTGGGGCAGGTTACATAGTAAGGAACTGGATTTTTCAAAAATCGAAGATCGTGTAGAAGCATCCAAATGGTATATTGAAACTTTTTTGACGAGATTTAAACAAGAGCAATTGGAGAATTTAGAATTAGCAGGGTTTTATTGGGTTGACGAAGACGTTCGAGATGGAAAAGAAATTTTAATACCGATTGGGGACTACATCCGTTCAACGGCACACCAATTCTATTGGATACCCTACTGGAATGCGCCGGGCAACTTTGATTGGAAACAATTTAAGTTTGATTTTGCTTGGTTACAGCCTAATCATTTTTTTAATAACAAAGTTGATGATACGAGAATAGATGAAGCATGTACAAAAGCTAGAGAATTCAATATGGGGATGGAAATGGAATTTGATGATAGGGCTCTTTATCGAGCAGATGAAAACAAAAGATTTCGTTTGGAAAGATATATGGAGTCGTTTCATAAGAACGATGTCTGGAAAACATCGTCGATTGCCTATTATCAAGGAGGAGATTCGTTTTATAAGTTAGCTACATCTACTGAAATAAAAGATAGGGAGATCGCAGATATATTAGCGACAGAAATCGTCGAGCGTAAGAAAAGAAAAGTTTACAATAGATTGGTAAAGGAATGACAGCGAATAAAATAATATTCATGATACTGCTTGCTAGTATTGCAGTATCTTGTAGTCGAGAAAATCCAGCACCAGTTGTATCAGACGATGAACCGGAAGAAGTTCTTAGGAGTGATGGGGATCGAGAAAAATATGGTAAAACAATCGTAATTGGTACACAGGAGTTTCCCATCAGTACATTTAGAAAAGAGGGTATAACGGATGGAATGGACTATATGAAATTAGCAATAGAACAAGAAGAAACTGAGGGTGGGTTCAAATTGTTAGCGCATCTGGTGCGTTTAGAAAGAAGAAAACTATCTGAGGATATCGCTTTTCAAAGTTTACTGGGCGGAAATATTTAACAACTAGATCAACTCCCCTTGACATCGCTAAGCGAGAAAGCATTGGCAATCAAACTGTTTTAGCAACTATAAACGGAGATTTTTTTATTATGGAAGAAGGAGGTACGTTTTTGGGGAATATGGTGAGCAATGGATCTATCATAAAAACGGCGGACAATGACTGGACTGTAACATATGGGGTGACAAAAGACAACAAACTTTTTATAGATGAACTAAATTATACGATTAGCGTAGATAAAGACAATTATCCGGTTAATAGTATTAATGGTCCACGGTTAGGGGATCAGTTGGTGTTATATACATCAGTGAAAGGTGCGAAAACTGGTGCCAATATGTGGGGGTCTGAAATTTTGTTGAAACCAATAGATGGTGATTGGGAGACCTTGGAAAGCTATGACGATGTTGTGTGCGAGGTAATCTCCAATAATCCAATGGCTGTCGATGGTGGGATTGCCATTCCTGAGGGCCATATTGTCCTGTCTGGTCACGGAGTGGGTGTGGCCGTTTGCAACCGATATAAAAAAGGGGATATGGTTAACATAAAAGTGTCTAAACCGAAAGGAAAAGAAGGAAACAGTTATGATGTGAAGAATGCAATAGGAGCTTCTTATCCAATCCTGCTAAATGGCGCTATACAACAAATAAACTCTGTGTCTGGAAATCCAAATAATAGAGAAACAAGGTCAGCTATTGGACATTCTGATGATTTTTTCTATATACTTGTAGTGGAGGGCAGATCTCCTGTGTCTGATGGTGTGACCATAGAAGAACTCTCGTATTTACTGAAACATTTTGAAGTGACAAATGCGGTGAACTTAGATGGTGGTGGTTCAACGATGTTAGTCATAGGTAATAGCGTGTTGGGACAGCCAGCTGGAACAACTTGGTTTCGCCCTGTACCTAATGCGATTTCGATAATTAGAAAGAATTAGAAGTAAAAACACGCTGTTGTGATAATAACCAAAGCGAAAAATACGTAAAATGAAACGTCGAGATTTTATTAATGGTTTAACCTGTGTGGGCGGTGCGATGATGGCTCCCCCATTATTAGGCTTCTCTCATCTGGGGGATCAAAGTAATCAGATGATAATAGAGCAATACGCTAACGAATCAATTATACGAGCGGATGTCGTTATCATTGGTGGCGGTTTAGGTGGCGTAGCAGCAACTCTCTCTTTGTTAAAAAAAGGGAAAAAGGTGATATTAACAGAAGAGACTGACTGGATAGGTGGACAGCTAACTCAACAAGGTGTACCAGCAGATGAGCATCAATGGATTGAGACCCATGGCGCTCCTAAGTCATATCGGGATTTTAGGAAAAGAATCCGAAATTACTACCGAAACAACTATCCGCTTACGGAAGAAGCAAAGTCAAACCCGCTACTCAACCCAGGGGGTGGATTGGTTTCTAGGATATGCCATGAGCCTAAAGTTGCATTGGCTGTTCTCATGGACTTATTGGCTCCATATCAATCTAATGGTCAACTCATATTACAATTGGACTGTAAAGCCATTTCGGCCGATGTTTCAGATACATTTGTAAAGAAAATTATTGTCCAGTCATCGATAACTGGCCAGCGATGCATGCTAGAGGCACCTTATTTTGTAGACGCTACTGAATTGGGCGATGTACTCCCACTGACAGGAACTGAATTTGTAATAGGAACAGAATCTAAAGAGGAAACACATGAGCTGCATGCGCCACTTACAGGCGATCCCGATAATCAGCAAGCTTTTACAACTTGTTTTGCATTGGATTATGTGCCTGGGGAGGATTTTGTGCAAAAACCGGAAGATTACCATTTTTGGTCGGCATATATACCCGCTATACAACCGAGCTGGTCGGGCAGGCTACTTGATTTGTCGTATTCTAATCCTCGTACATTGGAGCCCAAGAAACTGGGGTTTAATCCCACTGGGAAGTCTACAGGTTCGGTTTTAAATCTATGGAATTATAGGAAGATTATAAGCCGTTCTAACTTTCAACCTGATTTTTATCAAGGGGATATAACCCTGGTCAATTGGCCTCAAAATGATTACATGTTGGGGAACTTGATAGGCGTGTCGGATTTGGAATTTAAAAAACATCTAGCTTCTTCTAAGCAATTGGGTTTGTCGTTACTTTATTGGTTGCAGACAGAGGCGCCAAGACCAGATGGTAAGAAAGGATGGCGCGGCTTACGTTTGCGTAAAGATCTTATGGGTACAGAAGATGGTTTTGCCAAATATCCATATGTTCGGGAATCGCGTCGAATAAAAGCATTGTTCACCATATTGGAGGAACATGTTGGAAAGGAAAATAGAACACTGGTGGCAAATGCTGGAGAAGATGCTACTCAAGCGGCTTATTTTTATGATAGTGTAGGAGTTGGATATTATCATATTGACTTACATCCGACTACGAAAGCCAACTATGTTGACTTTGCTTCCCTACCTTTTCAAATTCCATTAGGGGCATTATTGCCGATAAGAATGGACAATATATTTCCTGCAAATAAAAATATTGGGACAACTCATATCACGAATGGCTGTTATCGGCTGCATCCTGTAGAATGGAGTATAGGCGAAGCTGTTGGACTGCTGCTGGCATTTTCTATGGAGAAAAAGGTATTGCCTAAAGAGATTCGTCGTAATAAGGAATTATTGGTTGCATTTCAAGATGTTCTTCATGCTGAAGGGGTAGAAACAGCATGGAAAAGTTAGAGATTAAAGTATAGTTGTCCTGTGTATTTCCTTGAGTGATGTTATCGACATTTTGTCTATTGACAATGGTTTTGCATTACCTGCTATGTCGAAAGGATAGTGATTCCATAATTATACCAATAACAAAAAACACAAATGAAGGCACTACCCATCCTAGCTCATAAGCAAAGAAAGGGATATGGTTGAACCAAGCTAAAATGTCAGCATGTAAGACACCCAGTATCTTCATCACATTTAATGCAGCTATGACAGTTGAGGCAATTAATGCCAAGATATACGGTAATTTGGTTTTGACGAACCGGCCGAATATAACGATATACAAGACCAGTGTAATGACAATAGGATAGACGAAAGCCAATGGCGGATAAGCAAACTGGATGATATTGTCCACACCCGTGACAGAAAGAACTCCGGAGACGAGACAAGATGCTGTTACCAGTAGTTTATAACCGAGTTTGCCGTTGGTCAGTTTGCTAAAGAATGTACCCACGGCGGTAGTCAGTGCAATGGCGGTTGTCAGGCAAGCTAATGCGATACTGATGGCAATAGCTAGCGTACCATACTTTCCGAGAATACTGTTCGAGATATGAATGAGCAAGGCTGAGCGACTAATGTCGGTGTTTTCGATATTGGAAGTAGCACCGAGGTAGATTAATCCGCCGTAAATAAAGAATAAACAAGCCGCGGCGAGCGCTCCCGATGCAATGACGACTTTGTTCTTTTCGGCAATGCTATCATACCCTTTGGCTTTGGTCGCAGAGATAATAATGCCGGCAAATATCACGGACGCTAATACATCAAGGGTTTGATAGCCTTCAATAAACCCCAGCGTAAATGCTTCTTGTGAGGAGAGCATTTCCAGTTGTAGATCGGCGATTGGGTTTGCGATACCCATACCAATTAAGATAATAAGTACAAAGAGTAAGAAGGGGGTTAAAATATTGCCCACCAAGTCTACAACCTTAGAGGGTACAATGGAAAAAAGCCAAGTGATAGAAAAAAAGAGAATAGATGTCCATACCGGATTGCTATTCGGAAAAGAGGGGAGTACCCCTACTTCAAATGTTGTCGCTGCGGTTCGTGGAAGAGCAATCAGCGGACCAATACAAATCATGATAACGGATCCCAGAATAGCGGCAAGGTTTTTATTGATACGATGACCGAGGTCATCAAAGCTGTCTCCGGAATTAGTAACGGATAAGATACCCAGAAAAGGGAGCAAGATGCCCGTAAGCCCAAATGCCAAGATGGTTATCCAAACATGGTTGCCTATCTGCAGGCCGATAAAAGGAGGTAACAGCAAATTCCCCGCTCCAAAGAACATAGCAAATAAGGCAAAACCTATAGTGGTAATATCTCGTAATCTTTTCAAAATAATATGCTAAAATAATAATGCAATCAATTGCTTAGCCTCTTTTACATCATGAACCCGGAGTAATTGTACTCCTTTTGAAAGCAATAAGGTGTTTAGTGCGATTGTGCCTGCCAATGCCTCTTCTGCAGTAATACCCAGTTTTTTGTAAACCATCGATTTACGGGAAATTCCGCCTAATATAGGCAAACCGAAATAGTGTAATTCATCTACCCGATGCAAGAGTTCATGGTTTTGTTCCAAGGTCTTGGCGAATCCGAAACCTGGATCAAGGATAATATCCTTAA
This sequence comes from Sphingobacterium chuzhouense, assembly GCF_014692525.1. GTDB lineage: Bacteria > Bacteroidota > Bacteroidia > Sphingobacteriales > Sphingobacteriaceae > Sphingobacterium > Sphingobacterium chuzhouense. Next base: position 465,559 of record NZ_JACNYL010000001.1, on the reverse strand, counting down.
CACCTAAAGCACGTAACGCGGAAATCTTTTCTCCCAATGCGGTAGCGACATCGATGACGACATCGTCGTAATCTGTTAAGGTCTGCATCGTTTCCGGTGTGCCACGCATGTGCATTAAAATGTATGGAACCTGTAACCGCGCTACCGTAACAAACATATTCTTATCGAGTGTGCCTCCCGAAATGTCGTTGATAATATGCGCACCCGCTTCTATGCACGCCTCTGCAACATCAGCACGAAAAGTATCGATAGATAGGATGAGGTCGGGATGCCTCCTCACCAATTCCCGGATAACGGGTATGGCTCTATTTATTTCCTCTTCCGGAGAGACTGGAGGCGCACCCGGGCGGGAAGAGTAGCCACCGATATCGATTATATCAGCTCCGTCAATAACAAGCCGCTCTGCTTGTGCCAAAGCCTGTTCGACATTATTATGTTTTCCGCCATCGTAGAAAGAGTCTGGTGTTACATTCAGGATTCCCATGATGAGGGGGTTTTCGAATGTAATTAAACGTCCTCCTGCATTGATCGTTTGTGTAGGTGTTGTTTGTAAATGCTTCATGATTGGATCCACTCAACTTTACTTCCGTAGAAACTCAAATTTGCCACTTGGATCTAGTTTCATTACAGTGGAAGACTTGCCATCCCCTTTTTCATATTGCCCGTACTCCACGATATAATCTACACCGGCTTTGACTGGTTCGGAAATTTCTTCAAAATGGGAGGGGGAGGCTTCTCCGCTTATATTTGCAGATGTAGAGACTATAGGCTTGCGAAACCGTTGCAGTAATTGCTCACAAAAAGGGTGGCGTACAATACGGATGCCGATACTACCATCAGCGGCTATGACATTCGGTGCTAAGTTTTTGGCATTCGAATATACAATGGTTAAAGGTCTCTCTGTGTATTCAATCAAGTCATAGGCAACCTCAGGGATATCATTGACATAACCAGCGAGTTGATTGTCGTTGTGTAGTAAGACAATCAAACTTTTATGCTGCTCACGTCCTTTTAAGGCAAAAACTTTTTCTACAGCTTCTATATTGGTGGCGTCACATCCGATACCCCAAATGGTATCTGTAGGATAAAGAATAAGCCCTCCGTTTTTCAACGTTTCAAGGGCTTTATTTAAATCTTCTCTAAGTACGGTAGTATGTTTCATTAAACAGCGACGTTGTGGTCGCGTAGCGCGTCGTTCAAAGAGGTCTTTTTGTCTGTTGACTCTTTACGCTGACCGATAATCAGGGCGCAAGGTACTTGGTATTCGCCAGCGGCAAACTTTTTGGTGTAAGAACCCGGTATAACAACAGAACGAGCGGGGACATGACCTTTATATTCCACCGGTTCAGGTCCCGATACATCAATAATTTTTGTTGACGCCGTCAATACCACATTTGCACCTAAAACAGCTTCTGTTTCCACGTGTACACCTTCTACCACAATCGCTCGAGAACCTACAAATACATTGTCTTCAATGATGACGGGGGCCGCTTGTACAGGCTCCAGGACACCGCCGATACCCACACCACCACTTAAATGGACATTTTTCCCAATCTGCGCACAGGAACCTACAGTAGCCCACGTATCTACCATTGTTCCTTCATCTACATAAGCACCAATGTTAACATAAGAAGGCATCATGATAACACCTTTCGAAAGATAAGCGCCATAACGCGCACTTGCTCCAGGAACAACACGTACTCCAAGTGCTTTGTAATTGGTCTTTAGCTCCATTTTATCATGGTAAACGAAGGGCTTGTTGTTTATTTCTTTCATTTCCTGGATAGGAAAATAAAGAATAACTGCTTTTTTTATCCAATCGTTTACATGCCAACGGCTACCAATAGGCTCAGCCACGCGTATCTCACCCTTGTCAAGCTTGTCAATCACCACTTTGATCGCCTCATAATGCTCTTTATATTCTAATAATTGCCTGTTTTCCCAAGCATCCTCAATTAATTGTTGCAATTTGTGTAAGTCCATTTTTAATTATAATGTTATAAAATGAAAGGTCGAATACAAACTTATATAAAATGCTTTGATTCCCGAATACCTAATTGTAAAAACCGCTGCACTTCGCTATTTATACAGCAAAAATGAGAAAGAAAACCTTATTTTTGTGTTATGGCAGTAACGGAAAAACTACGGATAGATAAATACTTGTGGGCAATTCGTATATTCAAGACAAGAAGCTTGGCTACCGAAGCCTGTAAGGCGGGGAGGGTCAAACTGAACGGACAGAATGTAAAACCTTCTTATGTCGTAAAAGTAGGAGAAACTTATTCGATTCAAAAAGGTATCGAACGCAAAGTGATTCACGTAATAGGGTTATTGGAGAGACGGGTAGATGCCAAAACAGCCGTACAGTTCTATGAAGACCATACACCGGTAGAAGAAACCTATGCTTATAAATCAGCATTTCATGCCCCGGTGTTAAAACGTGATCGCGGCACGGGTAGACCAACCAAGAAGGACCGTCGTGAGATAGATGATCTGCAATCGGATTGGTTGGACGATGATGAAGTCTAGCGCTCCTTTTTATGAATATTAAACTCCTGTTCTCTATTTTATTTTCCTGTTGGTTTTTTTGTTTCGCACAAACCAATGTAGATTCGGTGCAACGAGAATTGGAGCAGACTCTTCGAAACAGTGAACGTTTCGAACAGCATAAGCTGAAAAGAATAGAGGGAATAAAAAATCGTTTAAGACGTAACCAAGCGATAGCGCAACGAACGGATCTTCTATTCCAGCTTATTCAAGAATACCGAAAGTATCAGATTGATTCTGCCATCAGCTATACACGGCAATATAAAGATATACTGGAACAACAGGATGATCCGGTACGGACAAACCAAGCCGTCATTTTGTTGGCTCGTCTGCTTTCATCCGCCGGTAAATTTATTGAATCCGAAAATTTGTTAGATAAAATCAATCGAAACAACTTGGCAACGACGTTACTGCCGACCTATTTTGATGCTTTTACAGAATTTAATAGTCATTATGGGCAAAGCAGCAATACGGAGCAATACTTTGTGCGCAGTGAAGTGTATCGGGATTCGTTACTGGCGGTACTGGATTCCTCATCATTAGACTACAATATAGCGCTAGCTACAAAATACCTTTTCCATAATGAAGAAGATAAAGCGAAGGAAATATTAGCACAGTTACTCCGGCGAACGACTGATAAACAGCCGGAGCGTGCTGTAATCGCCTATCTTATGGGTATTATATATAAAAATGCAGGCGAAATCGAAAAACAACTGTATTATTTCTCGATTTCGGCTATAACCGATATCAAACAGGTGGTGAAAGACAATGCTTCGTTACAAAGCTTGGCATTGTGCTATTATGAATTAGGAGATATCGATAGGGCTTTTGTGTTTATTCAGAAAGCCATTGACGATGCAGTTTTTTCTAACGTACGTTATCGAACACTGGAAAACTCTTCCTTTTACTCTATTATCAACGCTTCTTTTCAAGAAAAGGAAGCAGAACAAAAGCGCGTGTTACGGCAGAACTTGATTATTATTAGTATACTGACCGTGTTGTTGATCGCAGTTCTATTTATTTTGTATCAGCAAATTAAAAAATTGAAAATCGCACGGGTAGATCTACATAACGCCAACCAATCATTACAAAAGCTCAACGAGCAATTGTTGTCCGTCAATACCGACCTTTCGGAAGCCAACCATATTAAAGAAGAATACATCGCACAATTTTTTGATATATGTTCCAGCTATATCGATAAGATTGAAGAACAACGTGCGGCTATACGAAAGAAGTTCACGCAAGGGCAATTAGACGACATCGGCAAAATGTTAAAATCGCAGGACGTTGTGAAACATGAACTGGAAGATCTGTACCGCAATTTCGACGTTATTTTCCTAAACTTATATCCCTCGTTTATTGACGATTTTAACATGCTGCTTCGACCGGAGGAGCGCATGGCTACAAATAAAGGTGAGCTAAATACCGAGTTGCGTATCTTTGCCCTGATCCGCCTCGGCATAACAGACTCTGCTAAGATTGCGTCTTTTCTTAGATACTCTTTACGAACGGTATACAACTATCGTGTGAAAGTACGCAACAAAGTCGCCGGTTCGAAAGATGAATTTGAAGATAAAATTCGGGATATAGGTACCATTCGCTCTTTTTAAAACAGTATTCCATTTACTTTTTACTTTCTTTAATTATTGTTTAACTTATTGTTTTTCAGGTAGTTAAATTTATTTTTGGTTTACTTTTCTTTTGAGAGATTCCGTTTTTGCTCTTTTTTGCCTTCTTCCTTAACTACCTTTGTGTAATCCCTTTCGGGGGAAGATGGAGCTTACAGTTATAATCCAAAAACAAACGCTAAAACTTATGGTATTTTCGATGAAAATGATACGTCCTTTATTTCTGTTAATGGGACTAATGATGGGAGGAGGGACGCTGTTGGGACAGACAATTACCACCTTACGGGGAACGGTGAAAGATGGACAGACACAAGAACCTATTGTAGGAGCGACGGTCGCGGTATCGGGTCAGTCAATCACTACATCTACTTCAGAGACGGGAGCGTTTACGCTTTCCGATGTTCCGTCGGGAGCGACTTTATTCGTTTCCTACATCGGGTACGAGACCAGTACGACGGTTGTGAATAGCGCTTCTATAACGATTGCTTTAGAACCGAGCAGTTCTGCACTAGATGAGGTCGTGGTAATCGGTTATGGTTCCATACGACGGAAGGATGTAACCACGGCTATTTCTTCCGTGTCCACCAAAGACCTGGAAAAAAGGCCGGTCGTTAGTTTGGGGCAAGCCATACAAGGGAAAGCTGCCGGTGTGACGGTCATACAACCGAACGGTGCGCCGGGAGGCGAAATGTCGATTAGAGTACGGGGTACAACGTCATTCAATGGTTCGAACGACCCGTTGTATGTTGTAGATGGTTTACCGGTAGAAAATATTTCTTTCTTGTCACCGAATGATATTACGGACATTCAAATCTTAAAAGACGCATCCTCGGCCGCAATTTATGGTTCGCGTGCGGCAAATGGTGTGATCCTAGTGACGACCAAATCGGGAAAAGCCGGCGAAGCCAGAATCACGCTGGGCGGACAGCTGACGGCAAATATTGTTGATCAAACTATAGAAGTGCTGAACACCGCACAATACAAAGAGCTGATGGACGAAACAGGATACCTGAATCTGCCAGATGGCCTTACCGACCAGACCGATTGGTTTAAGGAAACATACAAAACGGGTATACAACAGAATTATCAGCTTTCTGTTTCGGATGGTAATGAGAAATTACGTTACTATCTGGGAGGAGGTTATCTGACCGAAAATGGTACGTTGGATGGAACTTTCTTCACACGCTACAATTTTAAAGCTACGCTGGATAATCAAGTGCGTGATTGGTTAAAAGTAAACGGTAATATTTCCTATGCGGATTATAACCAAAATAGTATTATTTCCGGTAACGGATCTAATCGTGGCGGTGTGGTTACATCGGTCATTAATACACCGGTTTATGCGCCTATCTGGGATTTGGCTTATCCGGACCGCTACAATACCAATTTTAACGGTCTGAATATCACGAGTCCTTTGGAAAACCTAGCCAGGTCGAAGAACAACAACAAACGGGAAAACCGACTATTGGCTACAGGAAGTGCTTTGGTTACGATTTTACCCGAATTGAACTGGAAATCGGCTTTTTCAATAGATAGACGATCGGGGCACGAGACCACATTTTTGGATCCGTGGCTGACCCTGCAAGGACGTAACGTATACGGTGAGGCTTCGGATCTACGGAATACCAATACCGTGCTGACCTGGGATAACGTGCTGACGTATACGAAGCGTTTTGAGAAACATAGTCTGGAAGCAATGGCGGGCTCTTCGTGGACAGATTCCAAGTATTCCAATAGCTATATCTATGGCTCCCATTATGCCAACGGCATTATTGAAACACTAAATGCTGCAAATAAAATCGCTTGGGATAGGACAGGAACAGGTGCTTCGGACTGGGCGATTCTATCTTATTTCGCACGTGCGATGTACAATTACGACGGGAAATACTTAGTGACGGCCAATATGCGTGCGGACGGTTCATCCAAGTTGAGTCCACAGGGCCGTTGGGGCTATTTTCCATCGGTATCGGCAGCATGGCGTCTTTCGTCAGAAGAGTTTTTAAGTGATGTAGACTGGATCAACGATTTAAAAATTCGCGGAGGTTGGGGACAGACCGGTAACCAATCGGGATTGGGTGATTACTCCTACTTAGCGTTCTACAACATCCAGCGATTACCTTGGTTTGAGGAACAATATCTAAATGCAGTTCCAAATTTTGGGAATCCTTCCTCGTTGCGTGCGACTGATCTGAAGTGGGAAACAACTACACAGACGAACGTCGGTATTGACTTTTCAGCTTTGCAGAATCGCCTGACATTAACCTTGGATTATTATCACAAGAAAACAACGGATATGTTGATGGAAGTGACACTGCCTGCGGGATCCGCGGCGGCAAACAAGATTACGAGAAACGAAGGAGAAATGACCAACAAGGGTTTTGAATTTGGCGTCAGTTCTAAAAATCTGACAGGTGAATTGTTGTGGAATACGGATTTTAATATTTCGTTCAACCGAAACCGCCTGGATAAGCTGGTGTTCACGAAAATTTACAACGATGCAGTAACCAATAACTTCGTTAATGAGGCTGTTGTGCGTAATGAACCCGGACGGGCTTTGGGTGGATTTTATGGTTATATCTCAGATGGCGTTAATCCCGAGACAGGTGAACTCATGTACCGAGATTTGAATGGCGACAACAAGATATCGGCATCGGATAGAACGTATATCGGTGATCCGAACCCGAAATTTGTCTATGGTCTGACCAATAGTTTCTCCTGGAAAAACTTTGACCTGAGTATTTTTATACAAGGTACTTATGGTAACGATATATTTAATGCCAGCCGTATGGAAACCGAAGGAATGTATGACGGCCGGAACCAAACAACCGTTGTGCTGGATCGCTGGCGTGTACCGGGACAGATTACGCATGTGCCAAAGGCTGGATTCAATATGAAGAATTCGACCTATTTTGTGGAAGATGGCAGTTATCTGCGGGTGAAGAATGTCTCTCTCGGTTATGCTATCGCACCGGATCGTCTTAAAAGAATGGGGATCAATAGAATCCAACCTTACTTATCCCTTAATAACTTGTTGACGTTTACGAAATATTCCGGAATGGATCCGGAGGTCAATCAATGGGGTAATTCTGGTCGGGTACAAGGATTGGATTGGGGAACATACCCATCCAGCAAATCCTTTGTATTTGGTGTTAATGTTGAATTTTAATGGAATGGAGATGAAAAGTATATATAGAAATAAGTTTTTAGGATTGGTCTTCGTGTCCTTCATCCTGTCGTCTTGCTCTTTGAACCGTGATCCGCTGGATAGTTATACAGATGTGAGCCAAGGAACAACCGAAAGCGGAACGCAGATTGTGTTTAAAAATAAAAGTGAAGTCGATAATTTTCTAACCGGTATTTATCAGCAGATGCGTGACCGGCAGGAACATTGGTATTTGGATTTGCTGTTGATTGGCGATTCACATTCGGATAACGCGTATGCCGGGACGACCGGTGCGGAAGTGGTGCCATTTGAGAATAATTCCATTGAAGGATCTAACTCGGTGCTGGAACGCGATTGGGATCGTTATCTGGAAGATATTGCCCGCGCCAACCGGCTGATCATCAATGTGGATAGTGTGGCGGATAAATCGGTAAGTGCCGCTGATATTAAGCTGTACAAAGCTCAGGGAAAGATTTTCAGAGCTTTGGCGATGTTTGATATGCTGCGGATATTTGGCTCGATCCCGGTGGTAACGACCCAGGCTAGGGATATTACGGAAGATAATATCGAAGAAGTTTATCCGGAGTATTTTCCGAAACAAGCGACCGAAGAAGAGGCTTACAGGCAGATTGAAAAAGATCTTTTAGAGGCATTGACGGATGCGCCGGCGAATAATAACGCGAATAAAACATTGTTTACCAAATCGGTGGCCCGTGCGATGCTGGCGAAAATCTATGCGGAAAAACCTATCCGCGATTATGCCAAAGTAATTGAATATGCGGATGCATTGACGGCTGACGGTTTTGACCTAAACGAAAACTATTCGGATTTATATGCGCTGAATGCGAGTAATACTGATCTGGCACAACGTAATACTAAAGAATCGATTCTCGAAGCACAGTTTATGCCGGGTTCGGGTAACTGGGCAAGTTGGATGTTCGGACGTGATCTGTCCAATTATGATAACGCCTTTACCTGGGCCAAATGGGTGACACCATCGCGTGATTTGATCCAAGCCTACAGCAGTGAAGGAGATGAGGTGCGCATGAACGAGGCTATCGTCTACTATGTCACGACCTGGAGCAATTATTACCCGTCCAGCAATTATCCATTTATGTTCAAGCTGCGTTCGGGTATGAGCAGCATCATCAAATTGCGCTATGCCGATATCCTGCTGCTCAAAGCAGAGGCATTGATTCAGCAAGGAACAGATTTGGCGGCAGCGGCGGATATTATCGACAAGATTCGCGTACGTGCCAAATTGCCGAAATTACCGGCAGCAACGCGTTCCAACAAAGACGCGCTATTCAATGCCTACCTGAAAGAACGCCGTTTGGAATTGGCTTTCGAAGGACAACGTTGGTTTGATCTGGTGCGCTTAGATAAGGTGGAATCGGTGATGAATGCGGTGTACGCCAAAGATTCGGGAAGGAAAGCACAGGTCTATCCATTCGATCAAAATTCCTATAGTCTGGCTATTCCACAGGCCAAAATCGACCAAAACCCGAATCTGGTACAAAATCCAGGGTACTAATTAAATTGAAACTTATATGAAACGCAATAATAAAAATATGATATATACATTCTTGTTGTCCTGTCTGATCGCAACAACATCGTGTAACCGCGATAGCTATACACCATCTCCCGTAGATGAAGATTTTAAAACGAGTGGTGATGTTACCATTTATACGACAACCGGAAGCCGTTCGATGGATTTTGGAAAACGCTTTGTGGATTTTAGTTCGAAATTTAACATGTCGCCTAATACCATCACGATCGATCCGAATACCAAATTCCAGACGATGGACGGATTCGGTGCGGCAATTACCGGTTCGACTTGTTATAATCTGATGCAGATGAGCGCGGAAGACCGGACGAAGTTTTTGGTGGAAACGTTCTCTGACAAAGATGGCATGGGCATGAGCTATATCCGTATTGCGATTGGTTGTTCGGATTTTTCGCTAAGTGAATACACCTGTTGGGACACGCCGGGCAAAGAGAATTTTGCATTGCAATCAGAAGAAACGCAGTACGTCATTCCGATTCTCAAGGAGATACTGGCAATCAATCCGGATATTAAAATCATGGGCTCCCCCTGGACACCGCCAAAATGGATGAAAGTAAATAACCTAACGGATTTGCAACCTTTTGATTCGTGGACAGATGGCCAGTTAAATCCGCAGTATTACCAAGATTACGGCTGGTATTTTGTAAAATGGATTCAGGCGTTAAAACAGGAAGGGATTGATATTTACTCCATCACCGTGCAGAACGAGCCGTTGAACCGTCAAAATTCAGCTTCGATGTTTATGTCCTGGCAGGAGCAACAGGCATTTGTGAAGCAATCGCTCGGTCCGCAATTGAAAGCAGCGAATCTGGATACGAAAATCTATGCTTTTGATCACAACTATAATTACGATGATATGGAAGATCAGATGGATTATCCGATCAAGATTTATAACGATGAAGAAGCTGCCGCTTTTTTTGCCGGAGCAGCTTACCATAATTATGGTGGCAACAAAGCGGAATTGTTAGACATCCGCAACCAGCGTCCGGATAAGGAACTTGTCTTTACCGAGACCTCCATTGGCGAGTGGAATGACGGGCGTAACCTGGCTACACGTTTGATGGAGGATATGCGTGAAGTCGCGTTGGGTACGGTCAACAATTGGTGTAAGGGTGTCATTGTATGGAATCTGATGCTGGATACGGAGAAAGGGCCAAATAGGGATGGCGGTTGCCAAACTTGTTATGGCGCTGTAGATATCAACAAAGCAAATTATAAAGGTATTACCCGTAATTCACATTATTACATTGTGGGGCATCTCTCATCGGTAGTGAAACCCGGCGCGACACGTATCGGAGCATCGGGATATGCGGCAAGCGGATTGACGTATAGCGCATTCCAGAATACAGATGGTACTTACGCCGTGGTGCTGATGAACGATTCAAACGATAATCGGAAAATTACGCTGGCAGACGGTACAAATCATTTTAGCTATGATGTGCCCGGCAAATCTGTAGTTTCTTATCGTTGGGCAAATTAAAAAACAAAGGTTATGAAGAAATTGCTCATTAACATACTGTTGGGAGTTGCGATGCTGATGGCCGCCTATTCCTGCAAGAAAGATGCAGACTATACTTACCAGATAGGAGAGCCGGTCATCGAACTGAAATCGGACGTTTCTACGGCTCTTTTTGGCGATAGTCTGGTATTCACGGTTCATGTTTCCGATAATCAGGTTGCCTTATCCACAGTAAAAGCACAATTGTTTTTCACCGAAGATATGGTCTCGGAAACCGTTATCCGAACGAAAGAGAATGGCGATTATACCGGAAAGATTTATATTCCTTATCTAAAGAATATACCCGATGGAACGGCAACGATGAAGTTTGTTTTACAGAATATCAGCCAGAAAATCACAGAGCAGTCATTTGACATCGCGCTTTCCCGTCCGGATTTTCCGTATTTAACTTTAGTTGATGAGGAGGGAGAAGAATATCTCATGAAGAGAGAATCATTGTATAATTACAGCGTAACAGGTCGTTTTCCGGCAAGCCTCAGCGCCACTATCAAGTCACCAAAAGTAGGCGACTATGGCAATGAATTGCTGTTCGGAATGGCAGGAGATGGCCAGATGACACAGGGGTTAAGCGTCGATCCCATCAATTTTGCTGGCCTGGAAGGGGAGGCATATAACGTCACGTTCAATACATTGACTTATGAAGCTGGGCCGGTAGTCGAAATGACTTTCGATGGCGAAGATATGTTTCCAGTGGATGCCAACAGTTACAGCGTGCAGAAATCCTTTACGCAAGGGCAGACGATCGAAGTATCTGGAACTGATCTAGCGGACTGGTGGATCAACCCGGATTATTTTACGAACGAAGGAGACGGTAACTTGACCTTTCTACCTGTCGATGGGGAATACCGTGTTGTTGCCCATACGGATAAAAAGCATTTTTCGGTTAGCCGGATGAAGGGCGACAATGAAGCAACACTTGGTAATGACGGACATGGTGCGCTTTGGCTGATGGGATGGGGTGTAGGTTCACCGTCGTTGGATTCGCAATTTGGCTGGAATCCGGGAGCAGCATACTGCGTACCCGAAGTTTCTTCTAAAAAGTATCAAATCACCGGTATAGCCGGACCGGAGCATGGCTCATCTTTCGGACAGCGCTTTCGGGCCGATTACTTAGATTGTAAGTTCTTCTTCCAAAATGATTGGGGCGGTGAATTCAGCAGTTTGACACTAGCACAAGGTTCGGAAAACTTGATAAAGTTAACCAGTAGCTGGAATATTGGACTTGCTGACGGTGTAACATTAGAGGTGGGGGCAACGTATGTGCTCATGGTTGATTTAACAGCAGGAAACGATAAAGGTATAATTTCTTTTGAGAAGCGCTAAGGGTGCCGATGATCTTTATTGTCAGGGAATGCTATAATAATTTATATATCTTACAATGCTATTCGCCCGTCGGTTAACATAAGCTGACGGGCGTTTGGCATCCCACTTTTGAGGACTGGGTAGGATGGCGATAATCAACGCGGCTTCTTTTTTGGTTAAGCTTTTAGCGGATTTATGGAAATAGTATTGCGCGGCCGCCTCCGCTCCATATACGCCTTGTCCCATTTCGATGACATTTAAGTACACCTCCAGAATACGTTTCTTACTCCAAAACGCTTCGATCAATACCGTGAAATAAGCTTCTAGTCCTTTTCTTAGCCAAGAACGTTGAGGCCAAAGAAAAACATTTTTAGCAACTTGCTGGCTAATCGTGCTGCCGCCTCGTAAGGATTTGCCTGCTTTGTTTCTTTCCATTGCTTTTTGGATCGCTTTTGTATCGAAGCCACTATGTGAAAGGAAATAGGCATCTTCTCCCGCGATGGCGGCGCGCTTGAGATTATCAGACATATCGTCATAGGCCAACCATTTCTTGTCTATTTTCCACTCTTTCCCCGAAGCCTTTCTTTCAAAAGCTCTTTTGAGCTGGAGATAGGTGAGGGGCGGGTTGATAAAAATAAGCAGTAATACCCAAGTGATGGTAAGTCCAAAAAAGCCAATGATAAAACGTAGCAACCATTTTTTGATCGTTGTACGCCACGTCTTTCTGGTTGTTTTTTTCTTTGTATTCTTTTTCTTCGATGACCGTTTGATTGCCATTTTTTTTCTGGTTCGATAAGCAAAACTAGAAGATTTTTTCCAAAATATCATTCACCTTGCCAAATCACATCATTTCCCTTATTTTTACGGTTCATTAAAAATCATAAAACCATTGGCAAAGGCGAAGAAGCAAACCCCTTTAATGCAGCAATATAACACGATCAAGGCAAAATACCCTGGCGCATTATTGTTGTTTCGAGTAGGCGATTTTTACGAGACTTTTGGAGAAGACGCTGTCAAAGCAGCTGGAATTTTAGGGATTGTGTTGACCAAGAGAGGAAATGGAACGGAATCGGAAACAGCATTAGCTGGTTTTCCCCACCATTCTCTGGAAACCTATTTACCGAAGTTGGTGCGTGCGGGACAACGCGTTGCAATTTGTGACCAACTAGAAGATCCCAAACAAACCAAAACCATTGTCAAGCGTGGCGTTACAGAACTCGTAACACCGGGTGTATCCTACAATGATAACATCGTGCAACAAAAAGCCAATAATTATCTGGCGTCGATTTTTAGTGAAAGGGGACAGTATGGCGTGGCTTTTCTCGATATATCTACCGGTGAATTTTTGGTAACACAAGGAAGTGCCAATTATGTTGATAAATTGTTGCAAGGTTTTAAGCCAACAGAAATTATCCTACCCAAAAAACAATATAAAGACTTTTTGGAGCAGTTTGGTAGCCAATACTATACGTATGCGTTGGATGAATGGCCCTATACGGGGGATTACGCGACGGAGACTTTGTTGAAGCATTTTGAGGTGAAATCCATGAAAGGCTTTGGTATTGAGCGGATGCCATTGAGTATTATGTCTGCCGGTGTTGCCCTACATTATCTCAATGAAACAGAACACCGTAATTTACAACACATTTCGAATATCTCCCGTATAGAGGAAGACCACTATATGTGGTTGGATCGTTTCACGATACGGAATTTAGAACTTATTGGTTCTGCAAATGAAAATGCTGCAACGCTAGTTGACATACTTGACGAAACAGCTTCACCTATGGGTGCGCGGTTGTTGAAACGTTGGATGGTAATGCCATTGAAAGACTTGAAATCTATAAACGAGCGGCTTAACGTTGTCGAATATTTTTACAACAACCGCGAATTACGGGACGAGCTGATAAAAGAAATAAAACAAGTCGGCGATTTGGAACGTTTAATCTCCAAAATCGGTTTACAAAAGGCGAATCCAAGAGAAATTACACAGTTGAAGCGGGCTTTATACGTCGTGGAGAAACTGAAAACCCTTACGCACCAGGAGACATCGGAAGCGTTACGTGTTATTTCGGAGCAGTTGAACATCTGCCAGATTATCCGTGATAAAATGGAGCAAACCCTGCAGGCTGAACCTCCAGTTGCGCTTAACAAAGGTAATGTGATTGCTGACGGTGTGGATGAAGAACTGGATAAGCTACGTAAGGTAGCTTTTGGCGGAAAGGACTATCTATTGGAAATTCAACGTCGGGAATCGGAGGCGACCGGAATACCATCTTTGAAGATAGCGTTCAACAATGTGTTTGGTTACTATTTAGAGGTGACGAATACACATAAAGATAAAGTGCCGACATCTTGGGTTCGGAAACAGACGTTGGTAAACGCCGAACGTTATATCACGGAAGAGTTAAAAGAATATGAAGAGCAGATATTAGGAGCGGAGGAAAAAATACAGGCTATTGAAAACCGTATTTACGGGGAACTTCTGCTAGATATTGCTGCCTATATTAAACCTATTCAACTAAACGCTCAATTGATAGCGAAGCTGGACGTGTTGTTGAACTTTGCATTGATCGCAGAGAAGAATTATTATGTGAAGCCACAACTCAGTGAAGGAAAAGTACTCGACATCAAGGGAGGTCGGCATCCGGTTATTGAAAAACATCTGCCTATAGGCGAAGATTATATTACAAATGACACGTTATTGGATCCGGAAACCCAGCAGATTATTATCATCACCGGACCGAATATGGCAGGTAAATCGGCTTTGCTGCGTCAAACTGGATTAATTGTACTTATGGCGCAGATCGGTTGTTTCGTTCCTGCAAAAGAAGCTTCCATCGGTCTGGTGGATAAGATCTTTACCCGGGTGGGTGCTTCCGATAATATTTCTTCTGGCGAATCTACATTTATGGTGGAAATGAATGAAACGGCTAGTATCATGAATAATCTGTCCGATAGATCGTTGATATTATTGGATGAAATTGGACGGGGAACAAGTACCTATGATGGTATATCTATCGCGTGGGCTATTGCGGAGTTTCTTCATAATCATCCTTTTGCTCGCGCTAAGACGCTTTTTGCCACCCATTACCACGAACTTAATGAACTTACAAACTCCATGTCACGCATTAAAAATTTCAATGTGACAGTCAAGGAGATGAATAATAAGGTGATTTTCTTACGGAAACTTGTTCCGGGCGGATCAGAACACAGCTTTGGTATCCATGTGGCGAAATTAGCGGGAATGCCACCGAAGTTAATAGGGCGCGCCAATGAAATTTTAAAACGGTTGGAGCAAGAACGTACGGGAGGGGAACAGATTAAAGATAGTATGCGTAAAATGCAAAAACAAGCCTATCAACTACAGATGTTTGCTATTGACGATCCTATTTTGGAAAAAATAAGGGATATGTTGAATAACCTGGATGTAAATACCTTGACACCGGTGGAGGCATTGATGAAATTGGATGAAATACAGCGGTTGTTAAAGAACTAAAACCTGAAAAACAGTTGCAAACTACCGTAATTCGGTTGGATCGACGTTAGAAGATTACTGTCCCAATTATAGGGAACAAAATGATAAGCTGCTTCGAGACCTATATAGGTTTTTCCCGAGAGATGGCGCATAGCGGACAGTGCTAGGCTGCTACGCATTGTATTGATATAGAAATGACGAACAGATCGTGTTTCGTAATAGTCATAACCATCATCGTAGTAGCCTTCATTGACTTCTGAAAGCCCTGTCGTTGCCATTTCCCAGAATAGACCTGCTTTAGGGGCTATAATAAACTTATCGTTGTCGAAAATCTTATAAGCCACTGTACCGCCGACGCCAAGACTTGCCATTGATCGAATGACTTCTACCTCATCGTATAACCTATATTCTACCTCCTTGTCGTTGCTGTTGATGCGTACTTTTACTCCGGCCTCAAATAAGACGGGGTTAGCGAGCCGGGAGGAAAAGAATACCCCTAACGTGGTACTTGTTTTAAATACAGGGTCGGAGCCCGTTAACGGAAATTCAGCACCCGCATAAACATTCACACCATGTCGATATTTACCGTAGTAGCTGTCAGATGTCGACTTTGATTTACTCTTACTTGATGTTTGAGGTGTCGTTCCACTGTGTACCTGATAAAATTCATCAATATGATCAGCAAATAACAGTGTGATTTTTTCTTCCTGTTCGGTCAGGTTATAAGATGGTGAGTTCAGTAGTGCTATTGCTTTTATTTTAATGAGCGAATCAATCGAATGTCTTAGAGGAACAAAATCAAAATCAGTCTTGTTGTTTTGATAAATTTGCGCATACTTTTCTTCCACCGAATAGTCCCAGCGCATTACTAATACTTCCTGATAGTTCTTGGATAGATAGTCCGCAATAATATCTCCGGTCGTTTTTTTCTCAACCAATAAGCGGAGGATACGAAGACGCTGTGTAAACTCATTTTCACCACACGTGCTCTGGATCGTATTTAAAACGGGCTCTAGACTTTCAAAATCATTTTTGCGGAAAATATCAACAAGTTTTTCCAAGGCCACTTTTGTAACTTGCTCACAGTCCTGCCATTTCGTATATATATGATATTGTTCTTTCCCATAACTATAGTTGGAAAGAGAAATAACCTGTAGAAACAGAAGAACTGTTAAAATTTTAGCCATGGTGCAACAAATCGCCAACTAAAGTAAGGAAAATTAATTTGTTTAAAAAAATTACCTTTGTATATGCGTTCAGTTTTTCGTTTTAAACAGTTTGAGGTAGACCAAGGCAATTGCGCGATGAAAATCAATACGGATGGCGTATTGCTAGGCGGTTCAACTTATTTTCCGGAAGCTAGGCGCATATTGGATGTGGGAACAGGAACCGGTGTCATTGCATTGATGCTCGCACAAAGCCATCTTCATGCTCGTATCGACGCCGTAGAAATTGACGAGGGTGCTTATCAGCAAGCCAATATCAATTTTCAAAATTCAGATTTCGCGGAACGCTTGCAGGTATTTTTGGGCTCATTTGCTGATATGCAACCGCAAGAGCATTATGATCTAATCGTGTCGAATCCACCATTTTATACCAATTCGCTCCGTAATTCCGACGCGCGAAAACGTCTGGCGAAACATACAGACATGTTGTTTTTTGAAAAACTGTTGTCTTTCGTATCTCGCTACTTAGCGGACAACGGACAATTTAAATTGATCATTCCAGTGACACTGGCAGACGAAGCTATTGCTCCGATCCTTTCTGATTATAAGCTATATGTACAAAATGAAACGAGTATATCTTCGTTCTCAGGGGAACTTCCGATTAGGAAAGTATGGGGGATTGGAAAGAAAGTACTACCTTTAGAAACGCAGGATTTTCATATTTACGCAGAAAGAGGAGTTTATTCTGACCACTATAAAATGTTATTGAAACCTTATTTTTTAGCGTTCTAACATGACAAAGATTGGACTTATATCAGATACCCACGGTTTTTTAGATGATGCTGTTTTTAAATATTTCGATCAATGTGATGAGATATGGCATGCAGGGGATTTCGGATCTGTCGCTATAGTAGATACGCTGGCGGGTTTTAAGCCTTTTAAGGGTGTATGGGGTAATATCGATGGAAAAGATATACGCGTAATATGTCCCGAGCATCAACGTTTTTATTGTGAAGAGGTAGATGTATGGATGACGCATATCGGAGGTTACCCAGGACGTTATTCGGTGCAAGTGAAACCTGAAATTGTTCTTCATCCACCAAAGCTGTTTATCTGTGGACATTCCCATATCTTAAAGGTACAATTTGATCCTAAATTGGGGTTGCTACATCTCAATCCTGGTGCTGCGGGTAAACAAGGATGGCATAAGGTGCGTACGTTAATGCGTTTCGATATTAACGGAGACAAGATAGAAAACCTGGAAGTGATTGAATTGGGAATACGATAGTAACGAGGCTTATAAACTATCCCGAACCTCCAGCAGGAATTTCTTTAACCGTTCCAATGAATCAATAACCCGTTGGTTCTCTTTTACTTCATTTTTGTTGGAGCGGATATAATCTCTTGCACCTTGTAATGTGTACCCTTTATCTTTTACGAGATTAAAGATAATTTTTAGGTTGGCAATATCGTCTTGCGTGAAAAGGCGATTCCCCTTTTTGTTCTTCTTGGGTTGTATAATATCGAACTCCCGCTCATAAAAGCGTATCTGTGATGCATTTACACCAAACATAGCGGTCACTTCACCCATGGTATAGTATAGCTTGTTTATTTCACGTTCTTTGTACGGCATATCTTCCGAGAATTTGTAACCTTAACAAACAAATATACAATTTTATGTCTAAGGACAATAATGGAAAGGAAAATGCTTATTGATATACTATCGCATAGATAGTGGGATACAATAAGTGTATGCGAAAAAATTAATACATTTGAGTATGTATATACTTATATGGACAATAGGGAAAGAGGAGATTATTATCCTATCCATTTTGGTTATCATATTGGTTTTTTTCGGGATTGTTTTTAGCCGTTTGTTGAAGAGGAAGTAATGACAGTCCACATCACCAGTATCACTATAAATACGTACCTTTGTTCTTAGAATAGAAAATTTGAAACTATGAGTACACAAAAAGGTCCTATTTCTCAATTTATCGAGAAAAACTACCTGCATTTCAATGCGGCTGCTTTGGTAGATGCGGCTAAGGGATATGAGACGCACCTGTTGGATGGTGGAAAGATGTTAATCTCTTTGGGCGGTGCTATGAGTACAGCTGAATTGGGGATTTCGCTGGCAGAAATGATCCGTCAGGATAAAGTCCACATCATTTCCTGTACTGGTGCAAACTTGGAGGAAGATGTGATGAATCTAGTAGCGCATTCCCATTACAAGCGTGTGCCAAATTATCGTGATTTGACTCCCGAACAAGAACGTGAATTGCTAGACCAGCATTACAACCGGGTAACAGATACCTGTATCCCGGAAGAGGAAGCTTTCCGTCGTTTACAGAAGCATTTAGAAGATGTTTGGCATGCTGCCGAGGAAAAAGGTGAGCGCTATTTACCGCATGAATTTCTATATCAGGTGGTGAATTCGGGTGTGTTGGAGCAATACTATGAAATTGATCCTAAGAACTCTTGGATTGTCGCAGCAGCGGAGAAAAACCTTCCTATAGTATGCCCGGGATGGGAGGATTCTACAACGGGAAATATCTTTGCTTCCAATGTCATTAAGGGTAATTTGAAAGCCAGCACAGTGAAGTCAGGTATTGAATATATGATATATTTAACCGAATGGTATCGTGCTAATTCCGGAGGTAAAGGCGTAGGATTCTTCCAGATTGCAGGTGGTATATCGGGTGACTTCCCTATCTGTGTTGTACCGATGATGTACCAGGACCTAGAATGGGAAGATGTACCTTTTTGGTCTTATTTCTGTCAGATATCGGATTCAACGACCTCCTATGGCTCGTATTCGGGTGCTGTGCCAAATGAAAAAATTACCTGGGGTAAATTGGATATAGATACACCGAAGTTTGTGGTGGAGTCTGATGCTACTATTGTAGCGCCATTGATTTTCTCTTATATTTTAGGACATTAATTTTTCTCCCTCCCTCTCCTTATGAGTCATTTAAAAACAG
The DNA here is from genome assembly GCF_014692525.1 of Sphingobacterium chuzhouense. Taxonomy (GTDB): domain Bacteria; phylum Bacteroidota; class Bacteroidia; order Sphingobacteriales; family Sphingobacteriaceae; genus Sphingobacterium; species Sphingobacterium chuzhouense. The sequence continues at coordinate 446,211 of NZ_JACNYL010000001.1, read as the reverse complement.
ATAATCCTGTTGCGCTTCAAGCTTTAATGTCAGAAGCTCTTTTCATTTCCAAAGAGAAAGAGATAACTGTAGCTTTGCGGTCTGGAGATGTAGTGGATGAGTCGAAAGGAGGAGAGGGAGCGGAATTTATTTATCAAGGTGATAAATCTACGGGTGTATTATTTATCTTACGTTACCCTGACTACCCATATTTTTCACCGCAGGCGGAAGAGGCTTTCTTAAAAACTTTGGGCGCGCTTAATCTGTCGTTTGAAAATGTAGCGGTCGTTAATTTGGCAAATCCGCACAATTCCAATGATTTTAAGCGGATTATGCAGTTTTTTGAACCGACCAAGATTACCTTGCTTGGTGTCGAACCCGTCTCGCTCAAGCTTCCCGAGATTGCTCATAACGCGTATATGAAAGGCCGAATAGCTACGGTCTTCAATACCTTCAGCTTTGAGGAGATGTTTGCGGATGTGCAAAAGAAGAGGTTATTCTGGAATGAATTCAAGACATTTATCGTATCGTAAACATGAAATTAGTTTTTGCAACAAACAATGCCCATAAGCTTGAAGAAGTTCAAGCGATTATTGGGGATAAATTTAATATAAAATCTTTAGCCGATATCGGTTGTTCGGATGATATCCCCGAAACCGGTGTGACCTTTGAAGAGAATGCCAAACAGAAAACAGACTATCTTTTCCATAAATACGGACTGGATTGTTTCGGCGACGACTCCGGATTGGAGATAGATGCTCTTAATGGAGAGCCAGGTGTTTATTCCGCCCGTTATTCCGGTTCGCGTGATATGGAAAAAAATATTGATTTGGTGTTATCCAAATTGGGAGATCATCCGGAACGGACTGCACGTTTTCGAACGGTAATTTCACTTTTTCTGAACGAACAGCAATATTTTTTTGATGGTGTTATCGAAGGAAAAATCACACATGAGCGAAGAGGGTCGGGAGGTTTTGGTTATGATCCTATTTTTATTCCCGAAAGCTATGATAGAACATTTGCAGAAATGACCCCCGAAGAGAAAAATCAAATCAGCCATCGTGCGATTGCTGTAGGGAAATTAGCGGCGTTTTTGAAAGGCGGCGGCTAGAAAACTATTATCGATTTTCAAGGTTTTCTTCCTGCTGTTGAGTCTCTATCGTCGGTTTTTCCGCTTCTGTTTCTGCTTCTGTTTCACTTTTCTCCGGTGGTGTTGGATCAGTCAATTTCTCTTCCTCATTATTATTTGAAGCTGGTGGAATTTCCTCTTTCTTTTCTTGAATGACAGCTTCTTCCGAAGTTCCCTCTTCTTCCGGTTCATCGGGTATTGCTGGCGAGTTTCCGTCCGACGCACCTCCCGCAGGAGCTTCGGTTTTTTCTACTTCCCGCTTTCGGTTCATCATGTCTTCTTTCGATTTTGGTCGATCCTGCGGTCGCCAAATGAATCCCGGTAAAACTTCGTTTTCTTGCGTCACCTGTTTAAAAGGGTAAAGCTTTTGGTCTACTTTTCGTATGGTGATATAGTCGATGATTTTTTTGCCCTCCATTTTGATTTTGATACGCGCCCCACGGTCATGGAACATTTCTGTGATCCGATGGGTCTTATCATTGGTGGCAAACGTCAAATTCTCCGCATTACCGTCCACGTAGAGCCGGTCAATAGAATTGTTAGCAAAGAAAGCGGTAATCTTACGCCCTTTAAGCTGATTGAATTTTACCGTATCCAGCACCGCATTCACCATAAAGGCGTTGTTAATCAGCAAAGCATTGTCCATTCGCTGATTTTGAATCTGCATATAGATCGTGTCGGACGAAATCTGCGATCCTTCTGCCCATATCATGGGGCGTCCCATAAAACGGAACATAGAATCTGCCATACCATAATAAACCGAATCGGCAACAGCCTGTAAATCGGATTTGAACAAGCGGACATTGTAATAAGCTTTAACAATTCGCGTTCGGGCGGTGTCAAGATAAGCTTCACTACTGGTGTCTTTGAAGGTTGTATCCGGCGTTTGCGCAGAGGCTATCGCTTGATTGATAAGGCTATCTGTCGTTGCTTCTTCTGGAATGACTGCTTGCTGCCGTAATATCGAATCCTGTTGCATGCTTCTAGAGATGTCCGCTCTAGCCGCCTCCTTAACAACTGCTGCTCGTTTAGTAGAGTTTATTGGAGCTGTTTTTTTGATTTCCGCAGCCTTATCTATCGTTGGTTTTTCCTCGATTTTTTTTGCCGTTACAGCCTCTATACTATCTATTACCCCCCCAACAGAGATGCTATCCATCGAGACACTATCGATAGCGGTTTTAACAGAGTCGGATAGTTCTGTCAAATTTTCCGTTTCTATGCTGCTGTTATCCGATCCATAGTCATCCTCATCTCCATAGTCAACATCATCATCGGTCTCAATTTCTCCGCCACTTCGGTCTAGCTTGAAGTCCAATGCTTCATAATCGCGTAGCATAATCATGCGCGAATAGAGCGTGTCGGCCGTCATATATACCGAATCTACTTTGACAGTATCTCGCGGAAGTGGTGTTTGTGTAGAATCTGTGTCCGTTAAAATTTCTTTATCTGTTGGTATATCGTCTTCTTCTTGAATGATCTCTTCTTGCGATGTTTCACCTTTTTTCGCTTTTGCTTTTTCCGAATCGGTTTCAACGGAATCCATGGGCGTGATAGCTACGCTGTCCGGAGGCGTAGAACTGGTAGAGTCATTTTCAACTACCATCGTAATTAAAGGTTTGTCCGTCATCGTAATAGATTCATCCGCCTGGTCGTACAAACCATAGCCGCCATAGGCATAGAATTTGTCCAAGGTATCGACAAATACGACATTTCGATAGGCTTTTCCTACCCCTGTAGCCCGATCGTAGTAAAGACTGTCACCCTTTAAAAAACGTGTTCCTTCTGTATATAAATTGTTTTTGGAGAAATTGGCAACGCCCGTCTCCGTGTTATAGTTGCCTTTTTCGGTATATAGATTTTCGCCACTATTTCCTTTAATGTTTGTCGGGCCAAAAAAATAGGTCATGCGCTGGTTTGAATTGTAACGCATGGTATCTGTATAAATTTTTACATCGGGCGTACGCACAACGACTTTATTTCGGAAATAGGCATCTTGTGTATTTTCGAAATAATAAGCATTTCGCGAGGTAATGGTATCACCTTTAGAGACAATCCGTCCTCCTCCGGTATAATTGCCTATTTTGTCACGCATCTTATAGATGAGATGATTTGTAGTTAAAACCGAATTGGCATCTACCATGCGGACATTATTCGTTAACGTGGCAATCTGGGGGGCGGCATCATAATGCAAGCGGTCGGAGTAGATGATTGTTCCAGACGGCTGGGTGATAACGACGTTGCCAAAAGCCTCAAAGAACTGCCTGCCGACCTCGTCTTCATAGATAATACCACTGTCCGCAGATAAAGTATTCCCCTTGTGTGCATAAACAGGTTGAATACTGCTGAACCCTTGTTGGTCGATAATGGTGCTGTACCGCGAAGAAATAAGACGTAGCTCTTCCTGGGCAAACAGCGATGTGAGCCACACGAGGTTTAAAATAAGAGCAAAACAGTATTTCACGGAGGCAAAAATAGTTAATTAAATAGCAAAAATTTGTTAAAGGATAATTTTTACTAGCAAATACGTTGGACAGGAATAATGTTTTAACTTTGGCGTATGGATTTGGTTTGCCGTTTTCAACGATATATGCAAGAAACACTGGATGTTAGTGTGGATAATAAAGTCCTGCTAGCAGTTAGTGGTGGACGGGATTCGATGCTGATGGCGCACCTGTTTATAGTAACCGGCTACCCCTGTGTAATAGCACATTGTAATTTCCATTTACGGGAAGTGGACGCGGACTTAGATGAGCAGTTGGTAAGAGAGTTTGCTGAACAGAATAAAGTACCTTTTTTTGCTCGGCATTTCCAAACAGATGACTACGCAAAGCAATATGGTATGTCCACCCAAATGGCGGCACGCGAACTGCGCTATGCTTGGTTTGAAGAACTGCGTGTACAACAAGGTGCCGATTGGATTGCTATTGCACAACATCAAGATGACCATATCGAAACGGTGTTGCTTAATCTGACAAGAGGAACAGGTCTGCAGGGTTTACAGGGTATTCTTCCAAAAAGAGGAAATATAATTAGACCCTTACTCTTTTTATCATCGGAGGAAGTTACAACCAGTATAACGGAATTGCAGATTCCATTTCGGGACGACAAATCTAATTTTTCGACAAAGTACGCACGAAACAAGGTACGCTTGGAAATTATACCTAAGTTTCGGAGTATTAGTCCGGAATTTGACAATATCATGCGTGAGAATATTGTCCATTTTCAAGAAGCGTATGATTTGCTTCAATCATTTGTTTTGCCTATTCGAGAGAAACTGTTTGTGTCAGAAGACAGTTTGATCCGCATCAATAAATCAAAGTTGCAACCCTATCTTCATCAGCTTCCTTTGTTGTTTGAGCTATTTAAACCTTATGATTTCTCTAAAAATGTTTTGGCAGACATGCGGGAACATTGGAATGGTGAATCGGGTAAAATATTCCACTCGCCGCAATATGAGCTATTGTTGGATAGGGACGATATTTGGCTAAAAGCAAAGTCGGAAAAACACTTCTCCGGTCCGGCTATAGAAATACAAACGAGTACTTCGTTTTTTTCTTTCGCAAATAAGCTATTCGAAATATCGATAGGAGGGAATACATCTATCTGCCCTTCAGAAAATGTGCTACAGATAGACTTTGAAAAATTGCAATTTCCGTTAACATTACGTTTCTGGGAAGAGGGTGATTATTTCTATCCGCTAGGCATGGAAGGCAAAAGTAAAAAGGTAAGTGACTACTTTATTCAGAAGAAAATAGGAAGGTACGCGAAAAAGACGATTCCTATTTTAATCAATGGAAACGGCGATATTGTATGGATTGTCAACTATCGTGCAGATAATCGGTATAGGATAACGAAAAGTACAAAAAAAGTCTTTACTTTAGTTTGTAAATAAAAGCTATGAGCGGACATTATTTTTTTCAGGAAAAGCAATATTTAGGACGGGATGCTACGTGGATTAGTGTACGGATGATCTTGGCTTTATTTTGTTTTGTAGCATATTATTTAAATATAGAAAACATGCCTTCTAGGCAATTGTTTTTCATTGTAGGGACAGGTGTTATTGTCGTCTCTATCATTATGATTTACATGGTGCATTATAAAACGACAGTGGAAGGAAAATTTTTGATCCTAAGCGGATTGTGGTCGTCTAAATTAGTTAAAATAGACTTGTATAATATTGCTAAGGTAGAATTAAAACCATATAGTTCTTTTATTTTCAATAACCCGGTTTATAATTTGCATAAAGGAGGGAAAATCCGTTTTTATTCGGGAGGAAAAGATGCTGTGTGGCTGACGGATAAAGAGGGGTTAATATATATTATTGGTTCGCACAAAGCGGAAGAGTTGGCACGTGCTATTATGGAGGCAAAGCGGAAGCTAAATACTTAAATTTTGTTAACGGTTTTGATGCTGACATTTTGTTGACGGTAAAAAAAGAATTAAATTGCTAAATTTGATGAAAACGTAAAAAAGCATGGAACTACTTAAAATACTCGCTATCTTTTTGCTTGTCTTTTATGGATTAAAATATTTATTTCGTCTCCTAATGCCTTTTGCTTTGCGTAAAATGACGGAACGTCTCATGAATAAAGCGCAACAGCAACAATCTACAGGAGGTGGACGTAGGGCATATTATTATACGACCGGAGGAAATCCTTTTGATCAATTTAAGCAACAGACTCCACCCAAAAAAGAGGGGGAGGTGCGTGTGGACTATGTTCCACAAGATGAAGCTAAATCAAAGAAGGGAACGCAAACCGCTGGGGAGTTTATTGACTTCGAAGAGATTAAATAGACCGAATGTGGTTAAGGCAACTTTCTGTTTTCAATTTTAAGAACTATACCGAGTCTTCGTTGGAGTTTTTGCCCCAGATAAATGCTTTTGCTGGAGCAAATGGTGCAGGGAAGACCAATCTACTCGACGCTATACACTATCTTGCCCTATGTAAATCTTATTTTAACCCGATTGACTCACAGCATATTAAAAAAGGATTCGATTGGTTTATTGTCCAAGGTGAATTTGAGCGTGACCAAATACCAGATGTTATTTCTTGTAGCTTAAAGAGAAACCAGAAAAAACAGTTCAAACGTAATAAAAAGGATTACCAACGTTTAGCAGACCATATCGGATTATTTCCTTTGGTCATGATCTCTCCTAATGATACGGTTATCGTGACGGAAGGGAGTGAAGAACGACGTAAATTCATGGATAATGTTATCTCTCAAACTGATAATCATTATTTGGATATCTTAATCCAATACAATAAAATTCTTTTGCAACGCAATATGTTGCTTAAACAGGTGAAGGAAAAGGGTGTGTTGGATGTCGGGGTACTCGAGGTTTTGAATCTACAGTTGACTGAAGTAGGTGAACGGATATTCGAAAGAAGAAAGCAGTTTATGGATGAATTTCTTCCCGAATTTGAACGATACTATGCATTCTTAACTGAAGGAGCAGAAGAAGTTTCGTTGGTTTACGAATCTCCGTTGATGGGAACGGATTTCGAAACGTTGTTACGGAATAGCTTGGAAAAAGATCGAGTATTGGAGCGGACTTCACAAGGGATTCATAAAGACGACCTGTTGTTTACGATCCATGATGATATGGCATTAAAAAAATTCGGTTCGCAAGGCCAACAGAAATCTTTTTTAATAGCCCTAAAATTGGCACAATATAGTTTCCTTCGAAACAAGAAAAAATATAAGCCGCTGTTATTGTTAGATGATATTTTTGACAAGTTGGATGATAACAGAACAAAAAAGCTAATGCAGCTCGTTTCAGAGGACGAGTTTGGACAAATTTTTATTACAGATACGGATGCGGAAAGAATAAAAGATATTTTCGTTGAAATAGCGCAACCAATTCGTATTTTTGAAGTGAAAGGGGGTACTATAGATGTATAAGAAGAAACAGGATGAAATCCCAACGAAAGATGATGTAGGCATCAAGGAGGCTATCGAGAAATGGATTGAAACCTATCGGCTACGCTCTAAATATGATGAATCAGCGATAGTGAATGCGTGGCCCGATATTATCGGGAAAGCTATTGCTAACCGTACCCAGAAAATTTATATCCACGATAAAAAATTGTTTGTTAAGGTCGAATCAGCAGTGATCAAGAATGAATTGGCGTTGATGCGCCGTCAGATTATCGGTCGTGTGAATGAATATGTAGGACACGTTGTGGTGGAAGAGTTTGTCATCCTATAAATATTCTTCGAGATCACCTTTTCCTTCTCTTATTACGTCAAATTCTCCTGATGTAACATCGACAATCGTAGACGCGACATTGCCTCCATAACCACCGTCGATCACTAAGTCAACAAGGTCTTGATATTTTTCATATATCAACTCAGGATCAGTAGAATATTCAATGATGTCATCTTCATCACGGATGGACGAAGTGACAATCGGATTGCCTAGTTCTTTAACAATTTCACGGACGATATTGTTGTCGGGAACACGGATACCCACCGTTTTCTTTTTCGTGCTTAAGAGTTTGGGAACTTGACTGCTTGCATTGAAGATGAAGGTGAAAGGACCCGGTAGTGTTTTCTTTAATACACGAAATACAGCCGTGTCAAAGGGTTTGGTGTATTGCGAAATGTCTGTCAAATCATAGCATATAAAAGATAGGTTGGACTTTTCTGGTTTAAGGCCCCTTATCTTGCATACACGTTCAATAGCTTTCTGATTCGTGATATCACAGCCGATACCGTACACGGTATCCGTAGGGTATATAATGACACCACCTTTTTTAAGGACATCTACTGCCTGTTCGATAAATTTCGGATTCGGATTTTCTTCGTATATTCTTAAAAGCATGTGATAAAATAAATAAGAAGCTATAAAAATAAAACCGCTGAAAGTTAAAAAAGTTCAGCGGTTTTACCCTTTTATTAAAATTCTGCGTTTTTCGGGGTTCTTGGAAACGGAATAACATCTCGTATATTGGTCATTCCGGTCACAAATAACACCAAGCGTTCAAAACCTACACCAAAACCCGAATGTGGGGCAGAGCCGAAACGACGGGTGTCTAAAAACCAATCCATTTCTTCTTCCGGAATGCCGACTTCCGCCATCCGTGTAAGCAATTTGTCAAGGTTTTCCTCTCGCTGAGAACCACCTACCATTTCGCCGATTCCCGGAAACAGAATATCCATGGCACGTACCGTATGGCGACCTTGCGCATCAGGTTCATTCTGTTTCATATAAAACGATTTAATTTCGCGCGGATAGTCCGTCAGAATTACCGGTTTCTTATAGTGTTTTTCTACCAAGTAGCGTTCGTGTTCCGATTGTAAATCTGCTCCCCATTCTTCGATAAGGTATTTGAACTGTTTCTTTTGATTGGGTTTACTTCGCTTTAGAATTTCAATGGCATCTGTATAGCTAACGCGTTCAAAATCGTTTTCGATCACGAAGTTCAATTTTTCAATCAAACCCATTTCAGAACGTTGGTTCTGTGGTTTTGATTTCTCTTCTTCCAATAAACGGCTGTTTAGTAGCTCGATTTCCTCCGGGCAAGTATCTAGTGCATATTTAATAACGTATTTCAGCAAGTCCTCTGCTAAGTCCATGTTATCATCCAGCTCATAGAAGGCCATTTCGGGTTCTATCATCCAAAATTCAGCCAAGTGACGTGTTGTATTGGAGTTTTCTGCCCGGAAAGTGGGACCGAAAGTATAGATATTACCCAATGCCATCGCCGCAAGCTCACCTTCCAATTGTCCCGATACCGTTAGGTTCGTCGGTTTGCCAAAGAAATCTTCTTTAAAGTCTATTTCGCCCGATTCGGTACGAGGGGGGGTATTTAAATCCAAGGTTGTTACCTGGAACATCTCGCCAGCACCCTCCGCGTCAGAACCAGTAATAATGGGCGTATGCATATACACGAAATCCCGTTCGTTAAAGAATTTATGCACAGCAAATGCTAGCGCATTGCGTACTTTAAATATCGCATTAAATGTACCCGTGCGAAAACGGAGGTGCGCTATTTCCCGTAAAAATTCCAAACTGTGCTTTTTCGGTTGTAACGGATACTTCTCCGGATCTGAATCGCCCAGGATAGTCAGTTCGTTAACCTTAATCTCTACACGTTGCCCTTTTCCTAGAGATTCTACAAGCTGCCCTTTTACCTGTACCGCTGCGCCTGTTGTTATTCGTTTCAATAAGGCTTCATCCGTATTTTCAAAATCTACAACAGCCTGTATATTATTAATAGACGAACCGTCATTAATAGCTATAAATTGGTTGTTCCGGAAGGTCCTTACCCAACCTTTTACAATAACTTCTTTACCGAATTCTTCTGTTTTTAATAACTCTTTTATACGTGTATGTTTCATTTTAATAATATTATTTCTCTTCATTTTTTTCTTGATAAAAAAACGAAGCAAAAAAATCAAGGCTTAGTATGTTTTCGCTACCTTTACTTGCCTATTCCTAAACAGCATGGAACTCGCTTCGCTCAAACAGCATGCTGTTTTTAACGGAATAGTCTACGTAAAGCTGGTCGCGAAAAAATACAAGGCCGTTTTATTCGCTTGTCCGCAATCAACAATGAATTGCCTTTATTAGCGTAATGAGCTTGTTAGTTTATCACACTCGTTACGTATTGCACTTCCTCTTCCTTAACATCAACGGGTCGCATCCGGATGTTTGAGGTCTGTAGAAACTCATTCTTAGTACTACTCCTCTCAAATATCCGAAGCGACGATTTTTTTTGCTTCTTTTTTTGAGGTAAAAAAAGAAGATAAATAATCTTTTACTAAAAAAAGCCGGCTTTCGAAAGGAAACCGGCTTTTTATAACATTGTCTTTATTATCCTTTCAGTACTTTTGTTACTAATTCCGCTGCTTCTTTCAACAAAATAGCAGAGTAAACTTGTAATCCGGAGTCATCGATCAATTTCTTTGCTTCTGCAGCATTTGTGCCTTGAAGACGAACGATGATAGGCACTGGAATATTTCCGATTTCTTGGTACGCATCGATTACACCTTGTGCTACACGGTCACAACGAACGATACCACCAAAGATATTGATCAAAATAGCTTTTACGTTAGGATCTTTCAAAATAATATTGAAACCAGCTTTTACGGTTTCTGCGTTTGCGGTTCCACCTACATCCAAGAAATTTGCTGGTTCACCGCCGGCAAGTTTAATGATGTCCATGGTCGCCATAGCCAAGCCTGCACCATTTACCATACAGCCTACGTTACCATCCAATTTAACATAATTCAAATTAGACTCTCCTGCTTCTACTTCGGTAGGATCTTCTTCTGCTAAGTCGCGTAAAGCAGCATAGTCTGCGTGGCGGTATAGTGCATTTTCGTCAAAATTGACTTTTGCATCTACGGCAAGGATTTTATCATCCGATGTTTTTAATACAGGATTGATCTCAAACAATGATGCGTCAATAGAATCGTATGCTTTATACAAAGCGGCGATAAATTTCACCATTTCTTTATGTGCAGCACCTGAAAGACCTAAGTTGAAAGCGATTTTACGTGCTTGGAAGCCTTGTAACCCTGCTTTAGGGTCAATTTCCTCTTTGAAAATTAAGTGCGGTGTTTTTTCTGCAACTTCTTCGATGTCCATTCCCCCTTCGGTAGAGTACATGATGATATTGCGTCCTTTTGCGCGATCTAATAGAACCGAAACATAAAATTCTTTGACTTCACTCTCTCCAGGATAGTATACATCCTGTGCAATCAAAACTTTGTTTACTTTTTTCCCCTCCGGGCCTGTTTGTGGAGTAACCAATTGCATGCCGATGATGTCTGTTGCACGTTGCAATACCTCATCGCGGTTTTTTGCCAATTTCACACCACCACCTTTACCGCGGCCGCCGGCATGGATTTGTGCTTTTACAACCACCCAGTCCGAGTTAAAATCTTGTTTTAATGTCTGTGCGGCCTCGACAGCCTGCTCGGGAGTTTCTGCAAGGATTCCTTCTTGAACTCTTACGCCAAAACTTTTAAGTATTTCTTTTGCTTGATATTCGTGAATGTTCATCTTAAAAAATTTGTCGTAAAATTATGGTTTTTAAATGGAAAGGGCAAGTAATCTTTTCTTCCTTTTTTTCTTACCTTCGCATTATGATATTGGAAGCAAACCAGATATATAAGTCTTTCGGTCAACTGCCGATTTTACGCGGTGTGGATCTATCTGTAAAAAAAGGGGAGATTGTTTCCATTGTTGGTGCATCAGGTGCAGGAAAAAGTACGTTGCTACATATTATCGGTACGCTTGACAGACCAGATAGCGGACGGATTGTCATTAACGGTACGGACGTAAGTGAACTGAGTGAAAAAAAGATGAGCTTATTTCGTAATAAACATATTGGTTTTGTTTTCCAATTTCATCATCTACTACCGGAATTTACAGCACTCGAAAATGTTTGTATCCCCGCATTCATTAGTAATGTTGGGAAAAAAGAGGCAGAAACACGTGGCATGGAACTTTTGAAACGATTGGGGGTACAGCATCGCGCCCAACATAAACCGGCTGAGATGTCGGGTGGGGAGCAGCAAAGAGTTTCGGTTGCACGGGCGTTAATCAACCAACCGGCACTAATCTTAGCAGACGAGCCTTCCGGCAACCTCGACTCGGAGAATGCCGCTTCTTTGCACCAATTGTTTTTTGAACTACGTGCTTCGCTTGGCCAAACTTTTATCATTGTTACACACAATGAGGAACTGGCCAACATCTCAGACCGTACGGTTCACATGCGCGACGGACAGATTCTTTGAAATAAATGATGGATAGTATTTTAATAACTTACGGTACACGGCCTTTTGCACAGCGTGTGGGTAGACTGTTGTCTTCACGTTATGAAGTGGCTTACGCTAGTTCGGAACCGTTTCCGGATATATTGCTAAAACAGCATTATAATCGGATTCCGACAGGAGCAAACCCTACATTCGCACATGAAATATTGAAGTTGTGTTTGGATAGAGGGTATCAGATGATACTTCCTCTGGGTAAAATGGAATGGCAACCTCTAAACGAAGCTCGGGTATTACTGGAAGAGTATGGAATAGCCGTTTTATTACCTTATGATCTGGAAGATCGTTTCATTCTCGAAAATCCATCTGGTGAGATCCATGTGCTGAAATCCGGAAAAGATCTGCTGACAGATGAACAGCTATGTGATAGCCATTTTTCGGGAGTAGGAATGTTGTCTGATTCAGGTGAAGAACCCATACTGTGTCTGGTTTAATGATGAATAACAAAGCTTTTTCTTTTGATAAATCCGTTTATGTTTTTGAAATCGATGATGTATTGTATCCTAAACGAGATTATTTGTTGCAGGTATATTATTTGTTTTCCAATTTTGTAGAATATACAGAAGGACGCCCCCTCGCTACGGAGATCGTGCGTTTTATGAAGCAAACTTTAGAGATCGCAGGGGAAAGTACAGTGTTACAAAAAACGATAGCGCACTTTGAATTAAGTGAGAAGTATCATGAAAATTTTGAAAGACTGAAAGCTAATGCCCACTTGCCGTTGAAGCTTATTTTAAAAGACGATATCAAAACATTATTGTTATCTTTATTCGAGAAAGGGAAAAAGGTCGGGATACTAACAAATGGTAACCCGGTAGAACAATTGAATAAACTGAAACACATAGATTGGCAAGAATTATCAGAATTTTTACCGTCGTTAAAGGTGTTTTTTATACGCGAGTTAGCGTTTCGTAGTATTGAGCCTATTGATTATCTTGTAGGGGAGTATAATGTGTCGGCTGATGAAATACATGTCATCACGGGAAATGAATCAGGATTTTAATAGTTTGTTTTACTAATAAATACACATTGGCATGAAGAAAAAGCCTGCAACGATAAAGGAAATTGCGCGTAAATTGAAAATATCGCCCTCCACCGTTTCACGGGCGTTAAATGACCATCCGAGTATAGGGTTAGTTACTACTATGCGGGTAAAAAAGATGGCTGAAGAATTGAATTATGAACCTAACCAGACCGCTATTTTTTTTAAGCAACGGCGGACGTTTACAATTGGTGTTATTCTTCCCAGTCTTTCTGAACCCTTCTTTTCCTCCGCGATAAGCGAAATCGAAAAAGTGGCAGGAGAGCACAACTATACAGTGCTTATGGGGCAATCACATGATGATGCAGAGCGCGAATTGAAGATTCTCCAAACGTTTAAGAAGCATCGGGTAGACGGAATCCTAATGTCTTTGGGGAAAAATACGGAAGATTTGAGTTTTGTCGAAATGTTAAATGATGCGGAAGTTCCTATCGTTTTTTTCGATTGCGTCCCAAAAATTGAGGGAGTTAATAAAGTATATAGTGATCTCTCTACAGGTATGCGTGAAGCTATCCAAGCATTTGCTTCGATAGGACATCAAAATATCGCGTTGATTAATGGACCTGAAAATTTATTGGCCTCACAAGAGCGCGTAGAAGCCTATAGAGTAGCGTTGGAAAGTGAAGAACTGGAATACAATGAACGTTATGTTGTCCATACCGATTTAACGGAGCAAGGGAATATCGAGGCGATAGATAAACTATTAGCTTTATCCCAGCGTCCGTCGGCTATCGTGTCATTTAATGATTTTGTCACCTTGGACGTGATGAAATATGTACGACAGAAGGGACTGGTACAAAAGAAAGACATTTTTTTTATCAGCTACGCAAATTATCCGCTATGGAAATATATGGAAAATCCACCGATGGGAAGTATAGAGCAATACCCAGACCAACAGGCACGTAAAGCGGCTGAAATTCTATTTAAACATATTGGAGCGGACGGCACCGAAGGGGCATCGGAAACGGTGGTTTTCGAATCAAAACTGGTACTAAAATAAAAAAGCGAGGCACATGCCTCGCTTTTTTATTTTCTATAAATGAATTACTTCATCGTAAGCTGCAGCCGCAGCTTCCATAATAGCTTCACTCATGGTTGGGTGCGGATGAACGGCTTTGATCATTTCGTGTCCTGTGGTCTCCAGTTTTCTGGCAACAACAATTTCGGCAATCATTTCCGTCACATTGGCTCCTATCATATGGGCTCCGAGGAGCTCACCATATTTAGCATCAAAAATCAATTTTACAAATCCGTCTTTTGCGCCTGCCGCCGATGCTTTACCAGAAGCTGAGAACGGGAATTTACCCACTTTAAGTTCATATCCGGCCTCTTTGGCTGCTTTTTCGGTATATCCTACAGAAGCAACTTCTGGCGAACAATACGTACATCCTGGGATATTATTATAATCAATAGGTTCGACATGCAGACCTTTGATATGCTCTACACAAGTTATCCCTTCCGCAGAAGCAACGTGTGCTAAGGCTTGACCTTTTACAATATCGCCGATGGCGTAAACACCTTCCACATTTGTTTTGTAGAAGTCGTCCACTATAACACGACCTTTATCCGTTTTTACGCCAACTTCTTCTAAACCTAAATTTTCAATATTTGGTGTGATACCGACAGCCGAAAGCACAACTTCTGCCTCAATGGTTTCCGTGCCTTTTGCTGTTTTGATAGAAACTTTTGATAGATCACCTTTCGTATCTACTGATTGTACCTCGGATTTGACCATAATATCGATACCTGCTTTTTTAAGAGATTTTTCCAGTTGTTTGGAAACTTCTTCATCCTCTACAGGTACAATTCTGTCCATAAACTCAACAATAGTCACTTTTGTGCCAACAGCGTTATAAAAATAGGCAAACTCAACACCAATAGCGCCAGATCCGACAACGACAAGTGATTTAGGTTGTTTAGGAAGGTTCATCGCTTGACGATAGCCGATGATTTTCTTGCCATCTTGGGGCAAATTAGGTAATTCGCGCGAACGGGCACCTGTCGCCAATATCGTATGTTTAGCAGTGTATTCCTTAGTGGAACCATCAGCACCTTTTACCTCTATCTTACCGCCTTTTTTAATCTTCGCAGTACCCATAATGACATCAATCTTATTCTTTTTCATTAAGAACTGAATACCTTTGCTCATGCCATCAGCGACACCACGGCTTCTCTTTACAATGGCAGAAAAGTCAGCTTCTCCACCTTGAACCTTGATCCCGTATTCTTCGGCGTGGTTTAAATATTCAAATACCTGTGCACTTTTCAATAGAGCTTTGGTCGGGATACAGCCCCAGTTTAAGCAGATGCCACCTAATGCTTCGCGTTCCACAATCGCTGTTTTAAAACCTAACTGAGATGCGCGGATGGCAGCAACATATCCTCCTGGACCACTACCGATTACTATGATGTCGTAATTCATAATGTGTATTTGTTTTTAAGCGTATTTACCGTATAATGGGTATTCCGAATACGCATTTAATTTAAACGTTTTGTAGTAAAAGACTTTGTTCCATAATGAACGCTCCAAAAATACATATTTTTTTCATTATCGAACAACGGTTTTTCTGGGTTTCACCATTCAATTGCCATATTCTTGCTCGCATGTCAGTATTTGGTCAATAGATGATTAAAATACTTCGCTATTGGACTTTAGACCGTATGTTTGCGAAAACTTTTAATCGATCATTATGCTACGTATTTTTCAGCAAATTGCATTGTGGGAGGCTATCTCCACTGTTATACTTTTCTTCATCGCCATGCCCTTGAAATATCTGGCAGATATTCCGGAGGCCGTTCGTATCGCCGGCTCTATTCACGGTTTTTTAGTAGTACTGTTTGTTATTCTGCTGATCATGTGCTGGAACGAATATAAATGGCCCATTAGCCGCGTGTTAAAATATTTTTTGGCATCCTTGATCCCTATTGTATCCTTTTGGGTAGAGCGTGACGTCAAGAAACAAATAGTCTCTGCCCGATAAGCTACTCGCCGTTCCGTTCTATACCCATATAGGCATACGTGATTTCCGTTTTATGATGGGGAGTAGGATTGCCATCTTCATCTAGATTTACAAATACTAATTTGTCAATAGATAGGATAGTCTTGCGTGTGATTTTATTCCGTACTTCACATCGCATGGTTAGCGATGTGCGTCCAAACGCAATGGCTTCAATTCCCATTTCGATGATATCACCTTGTTGCGCAGAGCTTACAAAATTGATTTCAGATATGTACTTAGTTACTATCTTTGGGTTTCCGAGTTGTACGATGGCATAGATAACGGCCTCTTCATCAATCCATCGTAACAATGTTCCGCCGAACAAAGAGCCATTTGGGTTTAGGTCCTCTGGCTTTATCCATTTTCGTGTGTAAAAATTCATAATTATATATTAATAGAAAAAGGCAAGATATTTATCTTGCCTTTTTCTTATTTAAGCGTGAATTGCTCTGTTTGCTGTCGCAGCCAATGCTGCTTCTTTTATCGCTTCCGTAAATGTTGGATGTGCATGGCATATTCTACCGATATCCTCGGCTGATGCCCTGTATTCCATTGCTACAACGGCTTCTGCGATCATATCAGCTGCACGTGGCCCGATCATGTGTACACCCAATACTTCATCTGTTTCGGCATTCGCCAAAACTTTAATAAAACCGTCGGTATCTCCAGAAGCTTTAGCACGTCCGGATGCTTTAAAAGAAAACGAACCTGCTTTATATTTTACGCCTGCTTCTTTCAGCTCTTCTTCTGTTTTTCCGACAGAAGCCACTTCTGGCCAAGTATATACTACGCCAGGTATCAGGTTGTAATCAATGTGCGGTTTTTGTCCTACAATGCGTTCCGCTACATAGATACCTTCATCTTCCGCCTTGTGGGCGAGCATAGCACCTTTTACGACATCGCCGATTGCGTACACGCCTTCCACAGATGTTTCTAAATGCTCATTAACAGAGATTTTGTTTCCGCGTTCTTCGGTTTTGATGCCGATACTGTCTAGTCCAAGACCTTCTGTATAGGCGGTTCTTCCGACAGCAACAATACAATAATCGCCCTCTAAGGAAACAGTCTCACCTTTTTGATTTTCCGCTGTTACCGTTACTTTTTTGCCTTTCGCGGTAGCGCCGGTCACTTTATGGCCTAAGAAAAATTCCATGCCTAGATTTTTCTTTAACACGCGTTGAAGCTCTTTCCCTAAACCGGCGTCCATCGTACCGATGATAGATTTAGCAAATTCCACTACGGATACCTTTGCTCCAAGTCGCGCATAAACAGACCCCAATTCTAACCCAATCACACCACCGCCGATGACGATAAGATGTTTAGGAACTTCTTGGAGATTTAAGGCTTCTGTAGAAGTGATGATCCTTTTCTTGTCAATTGGTAAAAAAGGGAGCGCTGTAGGCTTCGAACCCGTGGCAATAATGACATTTTTTGCTTTCAGCTCTTCCGTGCTGCCGTCTTTTTTAGTAACCTTAATCGTATTTTTATCGACGAAAGACCCGATGCCTTCGTAGGTGTCTATTTTATTTTTCTTAAAAAGAAACGTAATACCGGCTGTATTTTGCGAGATAACCTCATTTTTACGCTCCATCATCTTTTTCACGTCTATCTTGAGGTTGCTTAAACCGATACCATGTGCTTCAAAATTGTGTGCTGCATTGTGGTAATGCTCTGAGCTATCCAATAATGCTTTGGAAGGGATACAGCCTACATTTAAACAGGTCCCCCCAAAAGTACTATATTTCTCGATTACAGCCGTTTTTAGTCCAAGCTGAGCACAGCGAATAGCGCCAACATATCCACCGGGGCCGCTTCCTATAACGATTACGTCGTATTGCATAAAAATAGTATTGTAGTTTCGGTCGCAAAGTTAACGATTTAAATAAATTTAATTGTATTTAATGCGTAAAATAAAAAAGCGCTTATCACAGATAAGCGCCTTTTGTAAAGCTGATTTATGAATTATCTTATTACTCAGCAACGATTTTACCTTGCATTACGCCGAAGTGTCCGGGGAAACTACAAATGTAGGTATATACACCCTTTTCTAACGTAAATGTAATTGTATCTTCTTCACCTGGCCCTAACAACTTCGTGTGTGCAACGACCGAACTTAAAGATGTTTTAGGAATGTAGTCGTTGTCAGCAGCAGCAACAGCTTCTCCGCCGAATGTAGCTACATCTACGCCTGGAGCCAATATAACGAAGTTGTGACCCATAGACTCTTTGGGTAACTCACCGACGTTTTTTAACGTTAGCTGAACTTCTTCACCAGCTTTCACACGTAAAAGCTCCTTGTCAAACTTCATTTGGTCGTTACCTTGTATCTCAAGTTTATTGGATAATTCTACATTTTCAATGCCTGGAACAGTTTCTGTTGTTGCACTTCCCGAACCAGTAGTTGTAGTTGTTTCTTCTGTTGTAGTTGACGTGTTTTTATTTTCTGAACCACCACAAGCCGCAAACGACATTGCGATAGCGATCGCTGGAAAAACAAATAATCTTTTCATTTTAAAGAAAGTTAAATATAAATTATAGATGTGTATGCTTTTAAGCAAATTTAGCTAATATTATTTTATAATCAAGACATTATCCCCTTTTTGAGATAAGTTTGTCAATTTTCTGATATAAATCTATAGGATCAAAAGGTTTCCCGATTACGCTATCTGCCCCCGCTTCATACGCCGCAGCTTGTTCGTGTTGTAATACCGATGCTGAAATAGTGATAATAGGTGTATAGGCTTTCTTCGGATTAGGGTGCGTTTTGATCTCTTGTATCGCTTCGAATCCTGACATAACGGGCATGTGCGTATCCATCATAATAAGGTCGTAGTCGTGTTCATTTACATGTTCTATGGCTATCCTACCATTTTTTGCCACATCGACCTCGCAACCCCAAGATTTAAGGATATGCACGAGCATAAAACTGTTTAATTCGTTATCTTCTGCTACAAGGATTCGGACATTATTAAATTTATGTAATGATGAAATAGCTTTTGTATCTAGTGTTTCTTCCTGCCTAAAATCGTCTACTTTTTCGAAAGTAGCTTGGAAAGAAAATTCGGAACCTTTTCCATACGTGCTTTTTGCTTCGATTTTTCCATGTAGCAAGTCTGCCAGTCTCTTTACGATAGCAAGTCCCAGTCCCGTTCCACCATATTTTTTCGTAATACCGTCGTCACCTTGTTCAAAAGCTAAGAATATCTTTTCGATCGCTTCCGGTTTGATGCCTATTCCCGTATCTGTTACGGTGAACTTAATCGTGTATTGCGAGTCCACCTGTTCAACGACACTTGCTTTCAACGTGATTTTTCCCTCTTCCGTAAATTTTAGGGCATTGGATATAAAGTTGTTAATGATTTGCTGTATACGGATAGGGGAGCTTCTTATATATTCCGGTAGTTGCGGGTCAATATCCGTCTCAAATGCGAGACTTTTATCGAGTGCCTTTATTTTAAAGAAGTTATTGATGTCCATCAATTTTTTGTGGATGGAAAAATTCTCATATTCTATTTTCATCATGCCAGAATCTATCTTGGATATATCCAAGATGTCATTGATGATTAATAAAAGCGAGTTTGAAGCACTGTCTAACCGATTGATCCAGTCGCGTTGCTCATCATTAAGTTGCGTATTTCGGAGGATGTGTATAATACCAACAATGCCGTTGATTGGAGTTCTTATTTCGTGGCTCATGTTAGCAAGGAAACTTTCTTTTGATCGACGCGCCTCCTCCGCTTCTTCTTTTGCAAGGATAAGTTGTCTTTGCGATTCTTCCAACGCAATGTTCTTTTGTTTGATTTCCTCCTGTATGTGAATTTGCTGCACAAAAGAGGTTACTTTTGCGACCGTGATCTCGGGATTGAGGGGTTTATAGAGGTAGTCGACCGCCCCACTTTCCAACCCTTTCAACAAATACCTGTCTTCTTTGGAAATTGCCGTTACCATGATGGCCATGACATGGTTGGTCTTTGGGTTTGATTTCAGCAGTGAAACAAATTCAAAACCATTTATTTCGGGCATTTGCACGTCTACCAAGGCAATCGCGATATCGTTTTTCCAACAAATTTTAAGCGCTTCATTCGGATCGGTCGAACTGATGATGTTGATGTGTTCGACTTCCGAAAGTAATGCAGATAAACTGATGATGTTTTCTTCCTTGTCATCTAAAATGAGAAGATTAACATGCTTCATGCTGATTTATTTTAAATTCCTAAAATACGACATAATCTGTCGGTTATTATATATCTCGACATGTCCATTCGCCTCAATAGCGTGCTTGGGCATTGTTGAAATTAAGGCTTCTGTGGGCGATTGTACAATGACTTTCGACCCCATTCGCTGCAACTGCTTTATTCCATCCGTGCCGTCTTGATTAGCTCCCGACAGTAGAAATGCTGTACAGTGGTCAAGGTATACCTCTGCTGCGGTTTCAAATAACACATCGATAGAAGGACGTGAAAAACGTACACGTTCTGATATATCTAGGGAAAATGTTTTATCAGGCTCGACTAACAAGTGATAACCCGGTGCTGCGAAATAAATGCCTCCTTTTAATATATGCGCCTTGTCCTCCGCTTGAACGATCTCTTTTTTTAGCCTTGCAGAAAGTGTATCTTCTATCCTTGTGGTAAATTTGGGATTACGATGAATGACAATGACGATTGCCGGAGAGAATATCTCGGGTAAAGCTTCCATCATATCGATAATTAACGTGTATGAACCAGCGCTCCCTCCAATTAAAATGACGTCATCCGCTTTTTCCATCACTTTATTTTTTGATAAATGTTAAACTTTTTGTTGATGACCTTGAATTTAGACATGATTTTATGGTTGAACAATGTTTCTTTCGTACCTAGACATAAAAATCCAAATTCGCTTAGCGACTCGTAAAACAAATGAAATATACGGTTTTGGAGCTCTAGATCAAAATAGATAAGCACATTGCGGCAGGATATGAATTGGAATTCATTGAATACGTAGTCTGTTGCAAGATTATGTTGGGAAAAGAGGATGTTTTTTCGGATATCTGCGTGGATAATAGCAGCATCATACATGGCTGTGTAATAATCTGACAAGCTATTGAATGCGCCTGTTCCGTTATAGTTTTCGGTATATAATTTGAAGCTTTTAAGCGGATAGATCGCTTTTTTTGCCACTTCCAATACGTTGCTATTTACATCCGTACCATAGATGAAACTACGGTTATATAAATCCGCCTCCGTCAACATGATAGCTAAGGAATACACTTCTTCCCCCGTAGAGCACCCCGCGCTCCAAAACTTGAGGCGTGGAAAGGTTTCAAGATAGGGGAAGACATCCGTACGTAATGCGTTATAATAAAGCGGATCCCGAAACATCTCCGTTACGTTGACCGTAATCTCATTCATTAAATACGTGTGGAAACCTTCCACATTGATAATCGCATTCTTTAAATCCACAACATCCATGCGTTCTAAATCCATCACACGTTGTACACGGCGTTTTAATGAAGACTTGCTATAACCCATTAAGTTAAAGCCGGATACTTTCCCCACTAACTCTACAATGTCTTGGAGTTCTTGAAAGCTGATGTGGGATGATGTTAACTTAGCCATACGCGCATCAACGATATCAATTTGTCAATGTCGATTGGTTTGCTGATATAATCGCTTGCACCAATCTGTATAGATTTTTCCCTATCGCCCTGCATTGCCTTTGCGGTGACGGCGATAATAGGCAGATTAGCATTCTGTTTATGCTCCCTTATTTTCTTTATCGCTTCATAACCATCCATTTCCGGCATCATAATATCCATCAACACAATATCAATTTTTCCGATATTATTATTGGCGATCTCCACTGCCTCTAAACCGTTGTTGGCAATTTCAATTTCCATATTATATTCCTGGAGTGTTGTTGTTAAAGCGAAAACGTTACGCATATCATCGTCGGCAATCAGTACTTTTTTTCCTTCAAGGTTATCTGATTGCTGATTATTCTTTTTGAGCTTGTCGATATTTTTTATAGGTGTATAATCGTCCGAACTGATTTTATTTAGGAATAATGTAACCTCGTCTATCAATCGGTTATTGCTTTTGCCAGATTTGAGTACCATGGCTTTTGTATGCAATCTGATGTGCTCTATCTGTTCCTTTGAAAGATCATAAGCTGTATTAATAATAACAGGTGTATCCGCGTAGGAGGGCATAGACTTAATCTGGTCTAAGACATCCAATCCATTTGCATCCGGGAGTTTGATATCCAATATGACACAGTCGATATTTTGTTCTTCTTGCAGTTTACTAAGGGCAGATTGGGCCGAGAACGCTTGGATAACATTGATGTTATGTTCAGCAAATGCCGATTTTATAACGTCGCTCTGAAATTCCTGATCCTCGACCAACAATACTTTTTTGATTCCTTTGTTAATATTGAGCTGAATATTTTCAAAGGCTTTTCTTAACGCATCTTCGGAGACTGGTTTTGATAGGAAACCAATAGCCCCTTTTTCAATAAACTCGCGCTGGTTAAAAGTGGCGGCAGACATCATGTGCACAGGAATGTGCTTTGTTTCGGCATCTGCTTTTAATGTACGTAATACTTCCCAACCATCAGATATCGGCAACATGACATCCAATATCATGGCTTGTGGCTTAAATTGCCTTGCTTTTTGTATGCCGTCGACACCGTTGTGTGCCAACATGACCTGAAAGCCATATAGTTCGGCAAATTCACGCAAGATCTCAGCGAAATTAATATCATCTTCCACGATTAGCAGCGTGCGGGTTGCATCTGTTTCGTTTTCATGCTTTGCTGCAGCAGGAATCGGTGTAGCGTTAGTAACTGTTATATCTTTTGGTTCTACATCGAGAACCGTATTTGTTGTGGATTGTTGTTTTTGCGAGGCGTTCTTTTCGTTTGCTTGATAGGGGATGGTTAACGTAAATGTGCTCCCTTTATCAATTTCACTGGTTAACGTGATATGCCCTCCCAATAATATAGAAATTTCTCTACTGATGGATAAGCCTAACCCCGTGCCGCCATATTTTCGACTTGTAGAACCGTCCTCTTGGCGAAACGCTTCAAAAATCAACTGTTGTTTTTCATTGGATATACCCTTTCCCGTGTCGGAAACGGCGAATTTTAAGTGTTCATTCTCGCGTGTAATGGCTAATTGGATCTTTCCTTTGTTATCCGTGAATTTGAAGGCATTTGAAAGAAAGTTTTTAAGTACCTGCTCTAGCCGATATTCATCACAAACAAAGGTTGAAGCTACGTCCTCATGGATAGTGATGTCAAATTGTATGCCTTTCTTCTGCGCAACAGTAGCAAATAAACTTTCGATGTTGTCTGCAAATTCCCGCGTTCGTATAATATCTTGGTTGAGTTCCACTTTCCCCGCTTCAATCTTGGCAAGATCTAATAACTCGTTGATGAGCTGTAGCAAGTCACTGCCTGCACTGTGAATAACAGAAGCATATTTGACTTGATCGGCGTTGAGTGTTTCCGCTTTATTATCTTGTAAGAGTTTTGCTAAAATCAAGATGCTGTTAAGCGGCGTTCTAAGTTCGTGGCTCATGTTTGCCATAAACTCCGATTTATACCTGCTGGCAAGCTCTACCTCCTTGATCTTTTCTTCCACTGTTTTCTGCGCTGCGTTCAGCTCTTCATTGCGTGACGTCAGTTGTTTTGCTTTTTCTTCTAATTCGATATTCGCTTGTTGCAATTCTTCTTGTTGCACACGTAGCTCTTCTTCCGACGCTTCCAGTAAATTCGTTTTATAGATAAGCTCTTCGTTGGTAATACGCAGTTCTTCCTGCTGCGCCTCCAATTCCTCCGTTTGTTGTTGTGTTTCTTCCAAAAGGTTTTCTACCAACATGTGCGCCTGTCCGCTTTTTATAGCGATAGCTAAAACACGTGCAATTCGTTCTATATAGCCTGTGATTCTTGGCAAGACATCATCGGTATAGTTACCTCCGATTTCAAGTATGCCCAATGTTCGGCCATCCTCTACACAAGGTGATAAAAGGATAGTCTGAACTTGATTTGAACTCAGAGAACTGGAGGAGCTAAGTATTTTCCCCACATTTTCATGGATAACCTGTCGTTTTTTGTTTTTTGCAACATGCCCTATCAAGCCTTCGCCTTCGAGAAAGGACTCCGGTAACTTGGATATACTATCTACACCAATTTGTTGCTTTAATATATATTCATAAGAATCTACCTTTCGTATATATAAAGCTGCAGCATGTGGGTTTATTGTTTCTAAGATTGTCTCAAAAGCGATTCGGGCGATCTCGTTTTCGTCGTCGATGCCACTGATCCGCTCATTAAGCTTGCTAGATTCTATCAATACCCAGTTGCTGTCTTCAATTTGTTTTTGAGCGGCTTTAATTTCCTTGTTCAGTAAATGGGTCTCTTTAGAGCGTTGTCCTAATTCACGCATGGTTACTACGATCCTGGTAATGATGTACAGCAGGATGAGCATCAGCAAACTAATCAATACATAAGTTCGTGTTTTTGAAGCATCGGCAGATTGACTGAATTCGTCGACAATATTATGAAGTTCTTGTAGTGAGCTAGCTTGGTCTTGTAGCTTGGAACTAATTTCCTTGAACTTTTTGATCTGCTTATCAATGCCGTTGAAAAAGTATATGGCAGCACCTATAATTAAGATATAGGTCATTGTTATCCCAATGAACAATTGCCATTTTAGGCGTACGTTTTTTTTCATTTTGATATCAAACTAATGATATGCGACGTGTTTATCCGCATAGTATTTTAAAGGCCAATCTCGAAGAATAATCGAACCCATGTCTAATTAATAATTTGTTTTTCTAAAAGATAGATGCCCGTCGGCTACAAAAATAACAATTGGCTGATAGAAAGCTGTCTATATCCAAAAATAATTTATTCAGTTCGGACTCTTGCTAAGAGCAAAACCCTTGCAAGGTTTGCACTCATGAAGGTTCGCTATTATCAATTAAGTTGCTTAAAATGCGAAATAAAATAATATCTTTAAGGACTTACTTAAATTAATATTATAATGTATGGGACCTGAAATTAGCTTAGTTTTAATTATTGTAGGAGGAGTTGTTGCCTTTTTTGTGCTGATATACTTGTTGCCGGTGAACCTTTGGTTTACGGCGCAGCTTTCCAATGTGAGAATCAGTCTTTTAAATTTAGTGTTGATGCGCCTGCGGAAGGTGCCACCCTCGTTGGTGACCAATGCGATGATTACGTCCACAAAAGCTGGACTACGCATCTCTACGAATGAAATTGAAACTCATTATCTTGCGGGCGGCAATGTAAATAAAGTTATTAAAGCGCTTATCTCGGCGGATAAAGCGAATATTCCACTTGATTTTAAATTGGCTACTGCAATTGACCTCGCTGGGCGGGATGTCTTTGATGCAGTACAGTTGTCTGTAAATCCACAAGTCATCAATACACCACCGGTTGCTGCAGTTGCAAAGGACGGTATACAGCTCATTGCGAAGGCAAGAGTGACAGTGCGGGCCAATATCAATCAACTGGTTGGTGGGGCAGGAGAGGAAACGATATTAGCTCGGGTAGGAGAAGGTATTGTGACGACCATTGGATCTGCTGTAGACCATAAAGAAGTATTGGAAAATCCCGATAATATCTCTAAAACGGTGCTTTCTAAAGGTTTGGATTCTGGAACAGCATTTGAAATTTTATCGATTGATATCGCCGATATCGATATCGGAGAAAATGTGGGCGCTAAATTGCAGACAGATCAAGCAGAAGCGGATTTGAAAGTGGCAAATGCCCGGGCGGAGGAACGTCGCGCTATGGCAGTGGCTACCGAGCAGGAAATGCGTGCTAAGGCACAAGAAGCAAAAGCGAAAGTCATCGAAGCTGAGTCACAGGTTCCATTAGCTATGGCTGAAGCTTTCCGGAATGGAAATCTAGGTATCATGGATTACTATAAAATGCAAAATATGCAGGCTGATACGGAGATGCGTTCTTCAATTTCTAAACCAACACCGGGCGGGAAAGGAAAATCGTAAGTAAAAAGATAGAAAGGCAAAGTTGCCTCTAAAACAAAACCCTGGCGATGGGCGCCAGGGTTTGCTACTAACCAATTATAAACCTAAATTATGAAAAGACAATTTTAATATTGTAATCTTTGATTTTCCTCATTGATTACACTACAAAAGTACGTCGAAAAATCATATTTGTCAAGGCTTTCGAAGGTATAGTTGCCTATGTAACTAACATCTGACAAATTTCTGATGATATGACGGTTTTTGATAAGAATTTGACTTTGATTAATCAACTATTTTTATGATTTTACAACAGTTTGCTCACATTAAAGTTCTTTTTCTGGATGTCGATGGCGTTCTTACAGACGGCTCGGTACTTCTCACTGAGCAAGGTGAGCAATTAAGGCGATTTTCTATTAAAGATGGCTATGCCATACAATTGGCAATTAAGCGGGATCTTCGTATCGTCGCTATCAGTGGTGGAAAATCGAAAGGCGTATTGCATCGCCTTCGTGGACTCGGAGTAGAAGATGTTTTTCTTGATATTGCAGATAAACTTACATTAATGCGTGAAATTATTCTCCGTTATGATGCTGCATTAGAGAACGTTGGTTTTATGGGAGATGATATGCCCGATTTACATTGCTTAAAAGAGGTCGGATTGGCGATGTGTCCACTAGATGCTGTGGAAGAAGTAAAAGCAGTCGCGCACTATATCTCCCCGAAAAAAGGTGGGGAGGGGTGTGTGCGGGACGTTATTGAAAAGATATTGAAGCTGCAAAAAAAATGGTATGATGACGATGATAAAATAAAAAGTATCTAATTCTATATATCTATAGCGCTACGTGATTCCGTTAAATTCAAATATAATGCTATTAAATAAATTCAAAGATATTCCTATTGTCTTGGGATCGCAATCGCCTAGGCGGAAAGAACTCATGCAAAAGATGGGGTTTGATTTTCAAGTTATCGTCAAAGAGACAGATGAACATTTTGATAAACAGCAATCACCGCGAGAAGTCGTTGAACATATTGCTACCAACAAAATTCAAGGATTTGACAGTGCTTCATTTCATGATACATTGGTTATCACGGCCGATACGATTGTTGTCCATCAGGATGAAATCTTAGGGAAGCCCGGTGACGAGAAAGAAGCCTTTGAGATGCTGAACAAGCTGCAAGGTGCTCATCATGTTGTATTAACAGCCGTAGCATTACAGTACCAAGGAAAGCTACATTCTTTTGTCGAAGAAACGCAAGTGGAATTTTATCCCTTGTCAGCTGAAGAAATTATTTTTTATATGGAAAATTATCACCCGTTTGATAAGGCAGGCTCATATGGAATCCAAGAATGGATAGGATTTATCGGAGTAAAATCTATTACAGGTCCGTATGAAAACGTGGTGGGATTGCCGACAGCCCGGTTGTATCAGGAAATGAAAAAAATATAGGGGAGAATCTCCCCCCCTATATATTATTTAATGTTATATCGTATTCCGGTATAGAACATCCGGCCGGTTATCGGGCCCCATAAAAGATTCGTGTCAAAATGCTCCCCAAATGGCTGTTCGAATGCCAGAATCGGATCTTTCTGATAGAAGTTTGTCAAATTCTCCCCACCAAGATATATGGTGAAGTTCTTATCCGCACCAAAGCTTTTGCTAATTTGTGCGTTCATCGTGACGTAGGCATCAGAATAGGCTGCCAATTGATAATCAACAGGATTGCCGGCGGTAGACGGCAGACGTTTTTTACCCACCACATTCAATGTATAATCAAAACTCCATCCGCTATGTAAGTTGTATGCCATATTGATGAATCCTCTGTGCTTCGCTGTCAACGGTTTTTGTAGACGTCCATTATCCACGTAGTCCGTTTGAACGTCCAATAGCCTGTAAGCCATTCTGGTTTCAAAGTGTTGGGCAGGCATAAACCTAAATTCAGCTTGTAAACTATTAGAGTATGATTTCCCGTTTAAATTATAAAAAGATACTGCATTGGGATCTTCCCAATCTACAACCACCTGATTGGTGAAGTTGTTGTGGAAAAGTTCGAGCGATATACCCGATTCTCTACCGAATAATCGGAAATCTTGATCAAAAGTAAGTCCTGTGTTCCAAGATACTTCTGGTTTCAGTCCATAGGCTGTTCCATTACTGTTGGCGAGTTCTTCGTAGTCTATTGCGCGACTAGATGCAAATATGCCCAGATTTTCGGCAAAAATATTGGCTGTACGTTGCCCCCTTCCGGAACTTAACCGAAATGTAGTCGTGTTGGTGGGCGCATAGCGAATCACCGCCCTCGGTGTGGTAAACCAGCCGTAAATGCTATTATAGTCTTGCCGCAGACCCAACACCGCATCCAATTTTTCGCTGGGAGCGTAGGTGTATTCAAGAAATGCCCCCGATACGGTTTCTGTCCGACGAAAGTCGTATTCGAGGATGTTTTCGTTGTATTTGTCATATGATACGGAGAAACCAGCTCTATATTTGTGCTTTACATCGCCGATAACATCTTGATAAAGGAGGTTGGCATATCCACTATTCTGTTCATTGTCATAGGTTGTTAGACCGAAAAAGCTGTTTTGACGAAAATGTGAACCGGAGAGTTGCAACCCGATACTACGTAGTTTATGATTCGGGAAAACATAACCAATTTTAGCAAATCCTTCCACGCGGTCAATGTCAAATCCAAGACCATATCGATTGGTCGTCAGTTTATCGGTTTTTTTATCAAAATCGATTTCTCCTCCCGTGCGGTCGTCACTTAAATACTTAATGCCAAACTGTGCAACTAAGCCTTTGCCATCCTCATAATGCCATCTGTTTATCCCGGAAAAAGTATTACCTACAGGCATATCTCTAAAACCGTTGTTGCTGAAATTCATATTCTTGTTGTACATGAAATTATCATGTAAAAGAAGCCCCACAGACCATTTGTCATTTATTTTTTGAGCTAGGTTTAAATTCACGTCCGTACGCCCCATGTTGTTGGCATAAGCATTAAAATAGAGCCGGTCCGTATCGTGTGGCTTTTTCAATTCCACATTGATTTGCCCCGACATACTTTCGAAACCGTTTGCCACTGATCCCATACCTTTACTGATATGTATAGCTTCTATCCAAGGCCCAGCCATGCTATTTAAGCCTAGGGGTGATGCGAATCCTCGAGGGCCAGGGAGGTTCTCGACTGTTAATTGCGTGTATATTCCACTCAAGCCCAATAGTTGTACTTGTTTTGCACCTGTTACTGCATCACTCGCTACGACATCCACGGAGGCGTTTGTCTCAAAACTCTCGCTAAGATCACAGCAAGCAGCCTTAAACAGTTCTCTTGCCGTAATTGTCTCCACACGGTTAGCGTTCAATTTATCTACATAAGCCGTGCGTTGTCGTCTGGAAACAACCACTTCTCCTAAGACGTTATTTTTCGCGTGAACAACCAATATTTCGTGCAGGTTCTCTACTTCTATCGTGTCGGGTTGCATACCGGCATAGCTTACCACGAGATTTCTGTAGCCTTTTTCGTGTTTGATATCAAACACGCCCTCTTCATTGCTTTGCTTCTGTGTTGTTTTGTTTTCGAGCCAATGTACGTTTACACCCGCAATAGGTGTTAGATCGCCACGGTTGTTTTCTTGTACCACGACACCACGAACAACGTGTTCATGGTCATGGTTATGATGGTCATCATCATGCTCGGCAGTATTTTTTTCCTCACCAAGGCGGTCATATAAACAACATTGGTGGAGTTCTTCATAAACTTCTTGCTTTGCTCGTACTTCATCCGTATCATGCCCAACGCTGGCAATCGACTGTTTAATGTTTTTGGAGGAAGTAACGTTTGGATCGAAGGCCACTGTCGCCATACCATCCTGGGGGGTCCATGTTGCTTGGGAAACACCGTTTATTTTCGCGGCTTTCTCAATCCGTTGTTTACACATGGCACAATTTCCTGCTACTTCAAAGGTAATTGTGCTATCTTGTTGTGCAAAGCCGATTGTATATATACTGATAAAAAGTAAGGTAATAAGTCCTTTATATATGCTGTTCATTATATTTCGTCATTTGATTTTTCTTCGTAAATCTTGAAATCGTTGATTTGTAAAATTGTTGATTCGTGAATAGGTAAAACCTTTACGGCTTTACACCTTTACGTCAAAATCAAATTCGGAAGTTACAGTGGAGGAGGTAGGTCGGCGTGGATCGTTTTGCCAGAAGGAGCTGATCAGATCCGGTGTTTATTTTTTGCGTGTCATAATGTGGCTGAAAAACCACTAGCCAGATGATAGAAAGCGTAGCTGGCGATAGTGTCATAAAGTTAAAGGAAGAGGGTGTGCTTTCAACCTCTTCTTGTCCTTTCTTTAAGTCTATTTTGATGTCTCTACAGCAATCATCCTTATCCACATCACAAACATGGGATGAAGAAGATTCTTTTTCATGTTCATGGTCTAGACATATAGAACAGCTTTGGTGATGTTCATCAGCATTATCTTGGAGCATAACCAACGAGCCTCCATGACATTGGTGCATGTAGATAGTAGCTCCTGTACACGTTAACGTGTAAAAGAATAAAACTATGCTCGATAAGAATGCTCTCATTAAAAACAAAGGTAAGCAAAAGATTTTTAAAATTTTTTGCTAAAAAAAAGCAAAAAAAATTAAATGTAGGTATTGTTTTTAAGTAAAGAAGATATTAAATTTAAACATCATAAAACTAATCGACATGGAACAATTAATGTCTGAACCTAGGGTTCTTTTCTCTTTAGCGGCGTCACTTTTGTTAATAGCTATCGGTATATTTAAAGTATACTCGAGGTACGTGAAAGAACCTTGAAAGTTAGCTAATAGAGGATTGCTGTTTTTATCTTTATAGCCTGTCCTAAAACTGGGCTTGAGGACAGGCCAAAAGAGTTTGTGTTATCTATTGTGTTTTGATACTCTTAATGAAAGATTCTATTTTGTCCATATAGTTTTCGTCCGACAATAACCGAACAAATGCACTGCCAATAATAGCCCCCTTTGCGTAATTGGTAGCCTTCTGGAAAGTATCCTTGTCGGAAATTCCAAAACCAATGACCAATGGGTTCTTTAAGTTCATATCTTTCAAACGTTGAAAATATTGTGCCGCCTGTTCGCCCACTTTCAGGTTTTTACCGGTCGTGGCATTGGAAGACAAAAGATAAATAAAACTTTGAGAAAGGTCGTCTATTTTTCGTATCCGTTCTGGGGATGTTTGCGGCGTAATTAAAAAGATATTGCTAATGCTGTATTGCTTAAATATGTCTTGATACAGCTCTTCGTATTCGTACATAGGCAAGTCTGGAATAATAGCTCCATTCACACCTACTGCCTGACAAGACTTACAAAAGTTTTCGACGCCGTATTGTAAGACGGTATTGAAGTATCCCATCAAAAAAACGGGGATGGATACGCGTGATCTTAACGCTTCCAATTGTTGGAAAAGGAGTTGAAGCGTCATGCCGTTTTTCAAGGCAACCTCCGAGCTATGCTGAATAACAGGTCCATCTGCCACCGGATCAGAATAGGGGAAACCAATCTCCAGGAAGTCTGCGCCTGCCTGTTCTAATTTTTCGGCAATAGCAATCGTACTGTCTAAATTTGGATAGCCTGCCGTATAATAAATGGATAGTAATCCTTTTGATGCGTTGTTTTTAAATATATCTTGTGTTTGCATAGTTTAAAAGCCAAAATATTTCATATAGTTGTCCAAATCCTTATCCCCTCGACCCGATAAACAAATGACGACGTTTTCATTGCCTTGAAAAGTCATCTTTTCTAAATAGGCTAAAGCATGAGAACTTTCGATTGCTGGTATGATGCCTTCCAGTTTTGTAAGCAATAAACCAGCTTCCATAGCTTCGTCGTCGGTAATACTGACATACTTTCCACGCCCACTTTTATACAGCCAGGCATGTTGAGGTCCGATGCCAGGATAATCTAATCCGGCGGAGATAGAGTAAGGCTCGACGACTTGGCCGTCTTCTGTTTGCATAAGGATAGAACGGCTTCCATGCAATACGCCTTCGTTACCTAAAGCAGTTGTCGCAGCTGATTCACCGCTATCGACCCCATGTCCCGCAGCTTCTACGGCGATAAGCTGTACCTGCTCATCCTCCAGGAAATGGTAGAACATTCCCGCTGCATTTGATCCACCACCTACACAGGCCAACACATAGTCAGGTAGACTATTACCTGTTTTTTCTGCGAGTTGTTTCTTTGTTTCTTCGGATATGATAGATTGAAAGCGTGCGACTAAATCGGGGTAGGGGTGTGGGCCCACAACCGAGCCGATAATATAATGTGTGTCTACGGGATTGTTTATCCAATCGCGTAGGGCTTCATTGGTGGCATCTTTTAAGGTTTTGCTTCCGGATTGTGCTGCAACTACGGTAGCACCCATCATTTTCATCCGAGCCACGTTCGGTGCTTGACGTTGGATGTCGATTTCGCCCATATAAACAACACACTCTAATCCTTTTAATGCACACACGGTAGCGGTAGCGACACCATGTTGGCCGGCACCTGTTTCTGCGATAATCCGTTTTTTGCCTAAGCGTTCAGCTAAAAGAATCTGTCCGATGGTGTTGTTGATTTTATGCGCTCCGGTATGATTCAAGTCTTCCCGTTTTAGAAAGATGTTTGCACCATAACGTGCAGACAAACGTTTGGCAAGATACAAAGGCGAAGGGCGTCCTACATAATCTTTTAGCAGTTCCTGAAATTCTTGTTGAAAACTCTCTTCCTGCATAATCTCCAAATATTTTTTTTGGAGTTCCTCTACATTTGGATACAACATTTCGGGGATGTAAGCGCCTCCAAATGGACCATAATATCCTTTTTCGTTTACGTTATATTTACTCATGTTTGATTATTTTCAATGCTTGCTTTAATTTGTCAATGTCTTTTAATCCCGGTTTTACCTCAAATTTTGAGTTGATGTCTAAACCGATCAAGCGCTCATCTGTAATAGCTAATGCACTTGGAATATTCGAGAGGTCGAGCCCGCCACTTAAAAAATAAGGAACGGCATAAGGATATTTTTTCAATAATTCCCAATCAAAGGTGCGACCTGTTCCGCCATGTTGTGGGCTGCTGGTGTCAAACAGGAAATAATCAACGATCCCGACGTACGGTGCAAAATCTTTCCATTGTGTATTGGTGTCAATTCCGAATGCCTTGATAACTTCAACGCGCCCTTCTTTGATGTCCTGGCAGAACGTCGGCGGCTCTTGTCCATGCAATTGTACAGCTTGTAGACCCTGTGCTATTTTTTTATCAATAAACGTCTTTTCCGCATTCACGAATACGCCCGTTTTTTTAATTTGATCGGGAATGGAAATGGTTGGAAGCTCCGGCGTATAGCGGGCTGACTTATCATAAAAGATAAACCCCATATAGTCGATGGGAAGCGAGGCAAGAGCTTGGATATTTGTTGGCTCGCGCATGCCACATACTTTTATTTTTAAATCGTTCATGTTATGCGGAAATCAATTTATGGAAACTTTGCAATGCTTTTTTCCCCAGCAAGGATGATTCTGCTTCGTAATAACAATCTCCGAATGTTTTTTCAGGATGTATTGTCTTGATAGCGAAAGCGGCATTCGTCAGCACCACATTATTTTGTTTATCATTGCCTTCCGCGCTGATTATGCGATGGAAGATAGTAGCCGCTTCTTCCACGGTGTCTCCTCCAGCGAGGTCGACAGGGGTTATTGGCGAAAAACCGAGATCCTCTACTTTTACGTATTTCTCCCCTTGATTATCGATGATTTTAAAATCGCCCGTGAGCGATATTTCGTCGTAGCCGTCGAGCGCATGGATAACACTGTACTGCTTAGATGTTTTTTGATAGAGATAATTATACAGACGGGCAAGTTCCAAGCTAAATACACCCACCGCCTGAAATTTAGGGTTAGTGGGGTTAGTAAGCGGGCCCAACATATTGAAGAATGTTTTGACTCCCAATGCCCTTCGGATCGGTGCAACTGTTTTCATGGCAGGGTGAAAAAGCGGAGCATGCAAGAAACAGATGCGAGCGTCATCTAACTGGCGTTGAAGCTCATCCTGATTATTGGTGAACGTATAGCCCAAATATTCCATTACATTGGAAGAGCCACATCCCGAAGAAACACCCACATTGCCGTGCTTTGCCACATGATAGCCTGCTCCCGCGACAACAAAGGATGCCAATGTGGAAATATTAAAGGTATTTTTACCATCACCACCAGTACCACACAGATCAATCAGGTCATATCCGGGAAACTCTACCTTTTGGCAGAGGTCGTACATCGCATTGCGAAAGCCGCTGAGCTCTTCTACACGGATGCTTCGCATGCCATAGGTCGTCATAAAAGCCGCTATTTGATGTGGGTCATATTTCCCCGTCGCGATATTCGTAAGAATGCTGTATGCCTCTTCCGTTGTGAATGTTTTATACTCAAATAAATGAGCTAGTATTTCTTTCATATTATTCAGGACAAAAGTCTACAAAAAAAGGCTTGCCTAATTTAGGCAAGCCCACTATCTTTTGATGTAAAATTTCAAGCAATAGGTTTTCGCCACAACATTAACTGTTGTGCCACCACCAAGCTCTATTTACATTATTAAGTTTCATTTTTATTACTATTCAATAGCAAATGTCCAATATTTGTTAATCAAATGCAAGAAAAATTGTGAAAATTATTCAAAATATTGACGATCTCCTTTTAATATGTCACAAAATGTGCTTTGTCGCCTTTCGATACAAGCGTGAAAGATGCGATTTTGTCCTGTGCGATATAGACAGCTAACATCTGACGGTTGCGGTAGCGCAAGAAATACATTTTATCCGTAGGTTTTCCCTCGGGATCGATATCTCGGGTTTCCCGTTTGGACAATGCTTGAAAAGGGATGTATTCTATTTCATTCAGGTTTTTCGGTTGGAGATTAATTCGTATTTCTTCTATACTGGCCTCCAAATAGTCGTATTGTTCATCTGTTTCCGTCTGTTCCAATAATACATGTCTGTTTAAGATGAGATCCGGACGTTGCGTTTCGTCCGCTATATCGGAGATAAAACCTTTGATAAGAGCAATATCGTCTTGGACGGCCGTTTCAGTGGTTTGTGCTGTGACGAGCTGAATGGAACAGAAAAGAAGAAAAACTTGTGATAATATCTTTTGCATAAAAAGCGTACTTTTTAAGTAAGACCGCTTTTTAAAGAGAAGGATTAATACCTTCTCCTTTTAATATTCGTCTTCGTTAAAGAAGAAATCGTCTTTTGTCGGATAGTCGGGCCAAATCTCTTCAATGTTCTCGTAAGGCTCTCCGTCATCCTCCAGGGCTTGGAGATTTTCAATTACCTCAACTGGAGCCCCTGAACGAATACCATAGTCAATTAACTCATCCTTAGTCGCTGGCCATGGTGCGTCTTCCAAATGTGAAGCAAGTTCTAGTGTCCAATACATATATCTCTCTATTTAAGTGAATCCCTTTTTTTCGCAAAAATAACATTATTATCCACTAAATCAAGTCAAACGATTGTTATTAATTATGTTTTGATGTAATTGGTTGTAGTACAGTTAAATAAAATTATATATTTTCAAAATCAGACCCTTTTTCTTTGAGAGCATCGAGTCTCGGGTGTACAGACTTGATATCCGGATTAGGATAGTCATCCTCAATGAGTCCATCACGCATACGAACAATGCGGTGTGCATGTTGTGCGATATCCTCTTCGTGGGTTACCAAAATAATCGTGTTACCTCTTGAATGTATATCTTCCACCAGGCCCATGATTTCGATGGATGTTTTGGTATCTAAGTTCCCTGTAGGTTCGTCAGCCAGAATGATGGAAGGGTCGTTAATGAGCGCGCGTGCTACGGCTACCCGTTGCCGTTGTCCACCCGATAGCTCATTAGGTTTATGGTCAACACGATTTCCCAACCCGACGTTCTCTAAAGCATGCAAGGCCTTTTCTTCCCGCTCTTTTTTACTATAACCGGCGTAAATTAATGGAAGAGCCACATTTTCCAACGCCGAATTTTTTGGTAAGAGGTTGAAAGTTTGAAAGACAAAGCCGATTTCTTTGTTACGGACCTCCGCCAGTTCGTTCTCACTCATCTCCGAAACATTAATGTTGTTTAATATATATTGTCCTTTAGTTGGTGTATCCAGACAGCCTAAAATATTCATCAAAGTAGATTTTCCGGAACCAGATGGCCCCATGAGGGCAACAAACTCCCCCTTTTTTATTTTTAAGGATACCGACTTTAAAGCGTGTATCCTTTCCGCTCCGATGACGTATTCTCTTCCAATATCTTCTATTTGAATTAAATAATGCTCTTCCATGCGTTTCGCGTTAAGTGGGGGATAAGATACAATTTATTTGTTACAGATGTTCCATGCTTCCTTCATTTTGTGGTAGACTTCAGCTTCGAGGGAGCTGAATGCCTCACCGCCATCAGCATTCGGAATTATAGGAGCGAGCACTTTAACATGGATGACACCGGGTTTTGCGCCATAAGTTTTTCCGTCATCCCATAATATTTGCCACGCATCTTGAATGACGATGGGAAGAATAGGCGTCTGGTTTGCGTAGGCCATCCGAAAAGCGCCGGACTTGAAACGGTGCAAGAGAGGTGGATAATCATGTTCTATTCGTCCCTCGGGGAAAATAGCCAATGATTTACCCTCTTGAAGAAGCTCGAGTGCCCTTTTATATGCTTTAAATGCGGATATCTTACTGTCTCTTTTGACAGGTATATCGATGGTCTGAAAGAATATACGCGTGACAGGATTTTTCAGAAGTTCTATTTTCCCCATGAAGGAAAAAGGAGATTTACACAGATAGTTTAAAATGGTGATATCGAGGAAGGAAGTATGGTTGGCACATAGTACATAATTTTGGGACCAGTCGATAGGCGTTTCATATTCTACACGGATACGGATGCCAACAGCGTAGATACCTGCTAGGCTGATCCATCTTCGAAAAGACACCAATTTTCGGTAGTGTTTTTTGGGATTTCTAGCATAATAAAATAGAAGGGGATAGCCTAATGAAAAGAAAAATAGGACAGAGGTAAAATATGCATAAAGATGTATTCTTCTTAAGATTCTGGTCATACCTAATACGTAGAGACGTAGCACGCCACGTCTCTACAATTATAATCTATTTATTCAATTCAGCATAATATTTGAAGAATAAGGGAATAGTTTCGATACCTTTCAAATAGTTCTCTATACCGTATTTTTCATTCGGTGAATGCAGATTATCGCTGTCAAGTCCAAAGCCTAGCAAAACAGTCTTTACGTTCAGCTCTTTTTCAAACAGTGCTACGATTGGAATGGAGCCTCCACCGCGGGTCGGAATAGGCTTTTTGTTGAAAGCTTCTTCTAATGCTTTCTCGGCCGCTTGGTAAGCCATACTATCCGTAGGTGTTACTACCGGCTCACCGCCATGATGCGGTGTCACCACTACTTTCACGTAAGGGGGAGCGATCGCTTCAAAATGTTTTTTGAACAAATTGGTAATCTTTTCTGAATTTTGATTAGGAACCAATCGCATGGATATTTTAGCGTGAGCTTTAGCTGGTAATACCGTTTTCGCTCCTTCACCGATATAACCACCCCACATACCGTTTACCTCTAGCGTTGGACGGATTCCGGTACGTTCGATTGTTGTATACCCTTCTTCTCCCCACACCTCGTCAATACCCAGATCAGCCTTATATTCTTCTATATCAAAAGGAGCCTTGTTCAACGCCTCTCTTTCTTCTTTGCTTAATTCTGCGACATCGTCATAAAATCCGGGAATGGCAATATGATTATTTTCGTCATGCAATGAGGCGATAAGTTTAGCAAGGATGGTTGCAGGATTCGCAACGCCGCCCCCGTAGACGCCTGAATGTAGATCGCGGTTTGGCCCCGAGACTTCTACTTCTACATAAGAAAGTCCTCGCAATCCCGTTTCCAACGAAGGTTGTTCAAGACTGATCATAGACGTATCGGAAATGACGATGACATCATTCTTTAAACGCTCTTTATTCTCTTTGACAAAAGTTCCTAAATTGGCAGAGCCTACTTCTTCTTCGCCTTCGATCATAAATTTAATGTTACAGGTCAAGGAATTATTCTTCATCATGTATTCGAATGCCTTGACGTGCATGTAAAATTGCCCTTTATCGTCCGCAGCGCCTCTTGCGTAAATTTTTCCATCACGGATGGTAGGTTCAAATGGAGGAGTATCCCACAATTCCAAAGGATCGGCTGGTTGTACGTCATAATGCCCGTATACCAAAACTGTCGGAAGAGACGGGTCAACAATTTTTTCTCCGTAAACGATGGGATTTCCTGCCGTTGGACAAACTTCTACCCTGTCAGCACCCGCTTCTTTCAATTTATCGGCAACAAAGTTGGCTGTCTTTACAATGTCTTCTTTGTATTTGGAATCGGCACTTATAGATGGGAAACGTAATAATGCGAATAATTCTTCTAAAAATCTATCCTTATTGGATTGGACATATTCTTTTATTGTCTGCATAATGTTGTGTTTTTACAAACCTAAATAAATTCATTTTTATATGCAATTTAATCGCTTCTGCATATAAAATGAACTTTTAATTTAGCTCTCCTCTACCCATTGAAAACATGTTTTTAGAGGAAAAGTACCAATTATAATTTATGCTAAATAAAAAGGAAAAGACAAATTCTAAGATGTTAAAAAATGCTAAAGATTTCGAAAAAAAATGAATTGTGATATAATTATGATATTTTCGTAGAGGCGTTAGTTTATGAATTTTAGCTACCAATTTAATGAAAAGACTATCTATATTATTTTTTACACTCTTTTTTTTGGGTTGTTTTACTCATTTGCGGGCACAAACAACCATCACGGGTAAGGTACTGGATGAAAGCGACCAAACCTCACTTGTAAACGCTACGATAATGCTATTGCAAGCTAAAGACTCTATTTTGATAGCGCATACAAGAGCGGGTGAAAATGGTGGGTTTAAGCTGCTTAAACCAGACACGATTCCGTATTTGGTAATTGTGAGCTATCCTAAATACGGGGATTATTTTAAACATATTGGAGATGATGGGGACGTGAATTTGGGGGACGTAAAATTGACTAGTATAAGCCATTTAATTGAAGAGGTTATTGTGACCGGTAAAATTCCTGTCGTTATAAAAGGAGATACAACAGAATATGATGCATCAAGTTTTGTTGTTGAAAAAAATGCAAAAGTAGAAGATTTATTAAAGGTATTGCCCGGTATTTCGGTAGATGCGGATGGTAAGATAACTGCCCAAGGGAAGACCGTAGAGAAAGTACTGGTGGATGGTGAGGAGTTTTTCGGTGATGATCCGACATTGGTAACGCGCAATATCCGTTCAGATATGGTGGACAAAGTTCAATTATATGAAAAGAAATCCGAAGAAACAGAGCGTACAGGTGTGGATGACGGGCAACGTATACAGACTATAAATGTTAAATTGAAAGAGGATGCCAAAAAAGGAATGTTTGGCAAGGTAGAAGGTGCGGGAGGTACGGATGATTTCTATTTAGGAAAGCTCGCCCTTAACAAATTTAATGGTAGCCAAAAAATTGGAGCTTATCTCATGGGAGCTAATGACGGCAATCTAAGTTTAAATTGGCAGGAAGCAGAGAAATTCGGTATGTCGAGTATGGAGACCGGAATGACGGATGGTGGAGATATGTATATGATATATAGCGGTGATAGTTTCGACCGCTGGGATGGTAAAGGAAGGCCTGAAGCACTGAGTACAGGTGTAAGTTTTTTGGACGCCTGGAAAGAAAATAAGCATAAACTGAATGGAAGTTATAAATACGGCATGATCCAAAATGACGTGGTAGAGAGCTCCCTATCCAGAAATAGTTTGCCGGGTAATGAAGAATTAAATACATCCAGTACATCCACTCGGGAAACCGATGCCCGAAGGCATAGGTTTAATACAAAATACGACTTGAAAATAGACTCATTGACCACCCTTACGATCAATCTATCAGCATCAAAAGGCAAATCAGAATCGAATAGCCGCACAGAGGCTTCTTCTTGGGATGAAAATGGTGACTTTGTGAATAGTAACGACAGAACGGAGAGTTCTATATCCGATAACACGGACTTCAACTACCGGGGTTATCTTACAAGGCGGTTCAAGAAAACGGGGCGTTCGGCATCCTTTCGGTTTGGGGGAAATGTCAGTGATAACAAAGGGTCGGGCTTTTTGAACTCTACTCTTGATACCTTAGACAACAGTGGTAATATCGTGTCCGTTCCTACAGACCAACAAAAAGAAATAGATCGTCAATCGAATAGCATAACCACTTCATTGACTTATACCGAACCGATTACTTCCAAATTGAACTCTTCTGTCGGGTATGAATATAATATGTCAAGAGCACACGCCATTA
This sequence comes from Sphingobacterium chuzhouense, assembly GCF_014692525.1. Taxonomy (GTDB): domain Bacteria; phylum Bacteroidota; class Bacteroidia; order Sphingobacteriales; family Sphingobacteriaceae; genus Sphingobacterium; species Sphingobacterium chuzhouense. Next base: position 405,846 of record NZ_JACNYL010000001.1, on the reverse strand, counting down.
ACACCTCCTACAACAAGGACGACGATGGTAATTATACAGATTTTGATGAAGTATTCAGCAGTGACTTTAATTTCAATACGATAAGAAATGCGGTTAACGTCGCCCTCAACTATAAACTGGAGAAATTCGAAGCTAATTTTACAAATAATTTTAGGAACGATGATATGTTCCAACAAAATAATTACGAAGACCTGAGTGCAAGCCGTGACTTTTTTACCTACAACCCTTCGGCAAGATTACGGTATAATTTTAGGGGCAACAGAACCGTCGGTTTTCACTATAATCATTCGAATACGCTGCCATCGCTCTCGCAGATCCAGCCGCTTCGACAGAATCAGGATCCGTTAAATATAGTGGTGGGGAACGAAGACCTGACTCCGGCACGTAACGACCGATATAATATGTATTATAGCAACTATAATATGATGAAAGGGACCAATTTATATGTCGATCTAGAGTGGAGGCAAACCCGAAATGCGATTCAACAGAATGTAATGATCGAAAACGGTGTGCGGACGTTGTTCTATGAAAATTTGGACGGATATGTTGCAAATAATGGTCGGATATGGCTAGGTGGAGGTTTTGACGTGAGTAAAAAAATACAGTTGAAAGCGCGTATTTCGGGAAATGGAAGCTACAATAATTATTATAATTATATCAATTCACAATTGAACGAGAATACGAATTATGACTACTCTTTCGGTTTGAACCTTTCTAAGAATACAACAAAGAATATCGATTTCAATATTGGTTTTTATCCTGGATGGCGGTTGATGGAAACTTCTTTACAACCTGAACTGAACAGCTCTGGTTTCGTTTATAATACCAATGTTTGGTATTCTTGGAAATTACCTTGGAAACTAAGTTTTTATGGAAATATGACTTATAATTATGAGGCGCCGACAAAAGCGCTGAATGAGAAATTTGAACTCTTGTTATTCAAGCCTGGGATATCAAAGAAATTCTTAAAGGATGAAAGCCTTGTTGTGGATTTTTATGTCAACGATATTTTTAACCAGAATAAAGGTTTCAGGAGATTTCAATCGGGCAGCGCAATTTCACAAAATACATACAATACCATATCTCGATATTTCATGTTGAAAGTCAGTTGGGATTTTACATCCATGAAAGGAGGAAAAGAATAATGAAAAGAGCAATCTATATAATTACAATAGTGACAGCTGTTTTTATCACTGGAGCGGCAAAGGCACAACATGCTTATTTCCCGACGGAAGGTACTATTCTTTATGATAAGACGGTACACGTCAAAAACTTGCTCAGGCGACATATCTCGACGTTAAAAGACGGTGATTTTAGCAAAACGTATTTTCAGGAATTGCAGGATAGGGTTTCGGAGACCGCTGTATTGAAGAAAAAAGTTTCTTTTCGTGGACAGGAAATGAGTATGGAAAATGTTTCTGAAACTTACGATCCCATCATTAATAATCTAATTCGGATGGGTTTGCTTGATTATCAACAGACACTCTATCAAGACCTGTCTAAATCCACATTAAAATCCGCTTTTGAATTAGGTGGATCTCCGGTTCTCATCCAAGACTCGCTGCTGCAAGTAAAGTGGAAGATTACGAATGAATATCGTAACATCGCGGGATATGATTGCCGTAGAGCCAATGGCGTTACATTAGACTCGGTATATGTGGTCGCATTCTATACCGACCAAATTCCAATATCGGCAGGACCGGGTACAGTACATGGACTTCCCGGAATGATTTTGGGATTAGTTGTACCAGAGCAGCATTTCAATATTTATGCAACAGATGTGAAGTTTGGTTCTCCTACTTTAAAAACGACTGTAGGTAGAAAAAGGGATCAGCCGATGACGCGTAAAGAAGCACAAGGTAGGCTGAAGGACATTCTCGGGCGTTGGATGACGGATCAACAATTTAACTTATTACTGGCGGCCATGTTTCTTTAGAAGAGATCATTATGTTCCTAAAAAAAAAGCCCGATTGCATGCAATCGGACTTTTTAAGTCATACATATGAAAGAACTATTTTCCTTCGTTTTTCTTTGAAGTTACCTCATTACGAATTTCTTGAGCTAACGTTTTGATTTCTTGTAAACCCTTACGTACGCGAGTTCCTGCAGCTGAATTACCATTGTTGAAGAACTTGTCTGCATCAGCTTCGATAGATGCTACCAAGTCTTTTAGTTTGTTGTAGTTTTCCATTTTTCAAAAAATAATTTAGTTTTTATGAATATTATATTTTAAGCTGATTAAAAATACAAGCTAAATATACAAAAACAACGTTGTAAAGTGCAATTTTTGTATTAAAAACGAAAAATAAATTTCGTTTGACGGTATTATTCTACAATTTTCAGCTCATCAATGATATTTTGTGCACCGGCAAACTTATCGATGATGAACAATACATAACGGATATCGACTGATATGGTGCGTTGCAAGACCGGATCAAAGATGACATCACCCGCCATGGCTTCAATATTTCCGTCAAAGGCCAAACCGATAAGTTCGCCGTTTCCATTTAGTACCGGAGAGCCCGAATTCCCTCCTGTGATATCTTGATCGCTTAAGAAATTTACTGACATGTGGCCGTCTTTATCTGCATATCGGCCGTAGTCTTTCGCTTCATATAAATCCATCAAACGTTGGGGCAAATCAAACTCCTCGTCACCGGGTTGATATTTCGCAATTGTACCTTTTAGGGTTGTATAGTTGTTGATTTTCGCATCATTACGAGTATCCTTCGGTAAGGCACGGATTGTTCCATAGGTCAACCGCAAAGTGGAATTCGCATCTGGATAGTATTTTCCTTTCGGATTTGCTTCCAATGTACCAGCTATATATTTGCGGTAAGCCGACTGGAATTTATTATCTAAAGCTTCTATCTCCGGTGTTCTTTCTCTGTATTTATCCATTAAAGCGGTGGAAATCAAGTAAAGTGGATCGTTATCAATCACGTCTACTGACGGGTTGGCTAAAAACGAATTCAGTTTGTCTGTCGAAGCAAAAATACTTTGGTCGAAAGCTGTCTGAACAACTGTTTTGAAATTGCCATTATTTTTGGAAGCGAGCTCCTGTATATAAGGCGCGATATTTCCCGCTTTTGCAGCATAGAGGTTCAATTCGTCAGACAAAACGTCAATTTCCAATGGAAGATAGAGGTTTTCAAAGGTCTCAGCAATTCCATTTTCCAGACGTGGTAACATGTCCGTACGTCCCTTTTCATTAGCCGCAGCATACTGTTTTAAAGCATTTCCCAAGCTGTAAGGAAGCGGAGCAAATGTCGAGGAACGAAGCATACCGATAAGATAGTTATCATGTCTCGCCTTTTCGTTGGTCGCGGCATAATAAGCATTAATGTCGGAAAGTACATCGCCATATTTTGCCCGATTAGCTTTTTTGTTCGCCCATTTTTGAAATTTCTTTTCTTGCTTGCGTTTGGTGACTGCGGTACGGTGTTTAGTCAATGCGTCAATCATTCCCTGGCGGTTTTTCCAATAGTTTGCAACACCGGAATAAGTTGAAGCGTAGTTTAATTTTACCGCTTGATCGCTGTCCATATGCTTCTTCATCGCGTCCATCCCTACTTTAGAGGCTTCTACCCATGCCGGGTATGCATACTGGACATTTTGATCGATGCCGGCAGCAGGCATCCAACGGTTTGTACGTCCGGGATAGCCTAAAATCATAGAGAAATCACCTTCTTGAAAACCTTTAATGCTGATAGGCAAGAAATGCTTAGGTGTTAATGGTACGTTGTCTTCTGAATAAGCGGCAGGATTACCATCTTTATCTCCATATACGCGGAAAACAGAAAAATCACCGGTGTGTCTAGGCCATTCCCAATTGTCGGTATCTCCACCAAATTTTCCAATGCTGTTAGGAGGTGTACCTACCAAACGTACATCCGTGTAATCTTGGTAAACGAAATAGTAGTATTCATTTCCGTTATAAAACGATTTAACGGAAACAATGTATTTACCATTTTCGCTATTCTCCTGTTCGATTTTGGCAATTTCCTGGTTAACGATTTTTTCCCGCTCTTTTTCGTTCATGTCATCATTTACCAAACTCAGAATACGTTTGGTAACGTCATCCATACGTACGAAGAAACGAACCGATAAAGATTTGGGTTTTAATTCTTCTTCCAATGATTTTGCCCAAAATCCGTTTGTCAAATAATCGTTTTCCGGTGTAGAAAGCTCGGCGATGGCACCGTAACCGCAATGGTGATTGGTGAAAACCAATCCTTTACCAGACACAATCTCGGCGGTACATCCACCGGCAAATTGCACGATGGCATCTTTCAGAGAGGAATTATTGATACTGTAGATTTCTTCGGCTGTCAGTTGCAGCCCTTTCTTTTGCATATCCGCCTCATTCAGACGTTTTAAATGCATTAAAAACCACATTCCCTCATCAGCGAATGTGGTCATACTCACTGTGGTAAGGAGTATAAAAATCCAAATTTTCTTCATATTCAACCAATTTTGATATGCAAATTTGATTTAATTCCTTATTAAATCAAAATAATAGTGCTTTTCCTTATCTTTGTTCAATGGCATCATTTGAAGATTTCAAGCTCAATAAGCAATTGCAAAATGCGATTGTGGAAGCGGGCTACACTGTTCCTACGGAAATTCAACAAAAAGCAATCACACCTATTCTTGCGGGACAAGATGTAATGGGAATTGCACAAACAGGTACAGGGAAAACGGCTGCCTTTGTGTTGCCGATGCTCATGAAATTGAAATACGCGCAAGGGAATGATCCCCGCGCCTTGATTTTATCTCCCACGCGTGAGTTGGCGATGCAGATTGACGAACATATTCGTTTGTTTTCTACTTACCTCGATTTGCGTACCGTGTTGTTATATGGCGGTTTAGGGCCTAAAACACAAAAACAGCAATTAGCAAAAGGATGCGATATCATTGTAGCGACGCCAGGACGTTTCCTTGACCTTTATCTGGAAGGTGATATTAACACCAAATCCTTGAAATTTTTGGTGATGGACGAGGCCGATAAAATGATGGATATGGGCTTTATCGGTAAAATCCATCGGATACTGGAAGTCGTGCCGCGGAAACGGCAAAACCTTCTTTTCTCCGCTACCATGAGTGAACTCGTCCGCAAGATAGCAGGTGACTTTCTCGCGTTCCCCACAGTTATTGAAGTGACAGAACAGGCGACCCCAGCGCAGACCGTAACCCAAGCGCTTTATGAAGTGCCCAACTTAAAGACCAAGCTCAATCTCCTGCAACATCTTTTGAAAGATGATGAATCATTCCATCGAATTATCGTTTTCTGCAAAACAAAAACGGTTGCGGATAATGTTTTCCATTACCTAGAACGGAAATACGGACAGGAGCAGGTACGGGTTATTCATGCGAACAAAGGACAAAACACGCGTATAAATTCAATCAATGCCTTTAAGGAAGGGAGCATTCGCATTTTAGTTGCGACAGATGTCGCAGCTCGAGGTTTGGATGTCTCGAACGTAAGCCACGTGTTTAATTTTGACGTACCTATTGTCATTGAAGATTATGTGCATCGGATTGGTCGTACTGGGCGGGCGTTTAATCACGGTGACGCCATAACGTTTTGTAATCCGGCGGAGAAATATTACCTTGATAAGATCGAAAAACTTATCCGACAAAAAATCCCGGTATATCCTATTCCTGATGGAGTTTTTATTGAAAAAACAGACTTTCAGGAAGGTCAGGAGATAGCGCGTGAAATAGATAATCAAAAAAGAAAAGAAGATCCGGATTTTAAAGGGGCTTTTCATGAGAAAAAGCATGCGCCAAAAGATAATGGACGGACGAAAAAGGCATCAAGAGGGAAAACAACGAGCCATAAAGGAAAACCAAGTAAATTCAGGAAAAAATAATTGATGAAGCTTACGCCTTTAAATATTACGTTGGCCTGTGTGCTGGTTTGGGTAATTTCGGAAATGAATTTGGACACCGAAATGACGTTCTCCTGGGGCTGGCTAATCGCACTATGTGTAATTTTGTCGCTGGTAGATTTAGGATTTCGGATGATTTTTAAAGATCTAAAAAAGTTATGGTTTGCTCAGATTGCGTTTATATTGGTCGTTGGGATATTGATGGTGGTTATAAAGGTGGTATAATGAGTTATAAGATATTGAAAATATGAAACAAGCAGAAATAAAACTAAATGTCACGTTAGATGAACAAAACATTCCGGAGCGTATAGATTGGTCATCGACGGACGGGGAAACTTCCGAAGAAATGCCCTCAAAGGCGATGTTTTTGGCTCTTTGGGACGCGCAATATAAGAATTCTTTACGTATCGACCTTTGGACAAAGGATATGCCTTACGATGAAATGAAGCGTTTCTTCTATGAAACGTTGCAGACTTTGGGCGATTCTTTCCTACGTGCATCAGGGGGGGATCCTATGGCGGATAAAGTAATCGGTGACTTACGGGACTACTGCGCGCATTTTGCCGAAAAAATGGAAGTATTGGAGGAGGAAAAATGAACTATTTCTTAGTGAAATCCGAACCGTTTAAATATAGCTGGGAACAATTTAATAAAGACGGAGAAACGTTTTGGGATGGTGTGCGTAACTATCAAGCGCGAAACAATCTTAAAGCAATGAAAAAAGGGGACCTGGTGTTGTTTTATCATAGTAACGAAGGAAAAGAGGTCGTAGGCATTGCCAAGGTTGTCAAAGAATTTTATCAAGATCCGACTACGGAAGACGAACGTTGGGTAGTGGTAGATTTAGTGCCTGTCGAAACATTCAAAACGCCCGTAACGTTAGAAATGGTAAAAGCAGATCCGCTTTTGCAAGATATCGCATTGGTACGTCAAGGAAGGCTTTCGGTTATGCCACTGAAAGCGGAAGAATTTGATCGGATCGTAGAATTGGGGAACGGGTAAAATTAAAACAATAATTTTATCGTTGTTCCTGCACTATTTGTAGATTCTACCTCGATTGTACAGCCAATCGCCTTAGCGAGATCTCGTATCAGGTGCAATCCTAACCCCGATTTAATGCCCACAACCTCCTTGTCGTCGTACAAGGCACGGAATTTTTTGCTGTCGGCACCAGGACCATTATCCGTCACGGAAAGCAATACTCGTCCGTTTTCCTGCCGGGCTTCCCATATGATGGAAGGGTTTTCGGTCGTTGTAAATACATTTATGGCGTTGCTGGTTAGGTTTCTGACGATAGTCTTTAGATAATTCAAGTCTGTAAATATCTCGAGGTCATCCGGGTTATGATATGCAAAGTGAATATTTTGATACCCAGAAAAAACTTTTTTGTTATCCTCGAACAGTTGTTGTATTTGGATTTGTTTTGGTTCGGGTTTAAAGTTTTCCATTTGTCCTTTGCTCCATAGCAGCAGGTCTTCCATTGAAGCAAGTAGGTTTTCAGCTCCCGATATGGTCTTGCCTTGCAGACGTTCTTTTGTTTCTTTGTCCAGCAGTTCAGGGTTTTCGTTTTGTAAGTGTAAGAAGTGGATGAGATTGGCCACCGGACTACGGAGGTCGTGATTCAGTATGCTGAAAAACCGGGTTTTGACGCGGTTGGCCTGATCGAGTTCGGTATTCAGCAAATGGAGTTTTTCATTGTGTTTTTTCCGTTGTTTGCTTTGGTAGTACAATAATCCCCCAATGATGGTCAGGGCAAATATTCCGCCGATAAAAAACAAGCGCTGCCTGCGTACGTTCGCTATAGAAGCATCACGGACAGCGATTTCTTTTTCGTTCAGAAGGCGGATGGAGTCCTGCTGCTTTTCAAAACCATAGTTCATCTCCAGGCGGGTTAGTTCTTTGGTGTTTTCTTCGTTGAAGAGGCTGTCTTTGTAGGCGGTGTACATTTTGTAGTTTTCAAAAGCCCCTTTGTAATTGCCCTGCGCGCTGTCGGTACGTGCAAGTGCTTCGTACGTATCCCGGGTATTATCTGTCATCCCGATTTCTTTGCCTAACTGTAAACTTTTGTATAGCCATTTCTCGCTTTCCCGTAGTTCACCCAGCTTTTCGTAAACAAACCCTATGCTGGAATAGGTCATAGCCATTAGTTCTTTGTGCCCAATTTGCTCGCTTATTTTAAGTGATGCAAAAAGACTTTTCAATGCTTCCGCATAATTACCCTGTTTTCTATAAATTCCTCCTATGTTATTATACGAAAGGGCCTGTTCTCTTTTTGCGCCCACCTCTTCGCATATTCGCAATGCTGCCTGATGATTTTTCAGTGCTTCCGGATAATTATCCTGGTCGACATAAATATTCCCGATATTAATATAGCAGCTGGCAATCATTCGTTTATCATCAATGATTTCAAATATCTTCAATGCTGCCTGATGATTTTTCAGTGCTTCCCGGTAATTTCCCTGAATGCGGTAAATATTCCCTATATTGCCGTAAGTACTGGCTGTTCTGTTTTTATTCCCAATTTCTTCAAATATTTTTAGTGCGTTTAAAAAGAATTTCAATGCTTCGGGATAGTTGCCCTGTATGGCATAAACAATCCCGATATTCATGTGGGCACTGGCCATATTCGCTTTATTCTCCGTTTCTTCACTTATTTTCAGCAATGCCAAATGATTTTTCAATGCTTCCGGATAATTTCCCTGGTTGCTGTAAATAATTCCTATGCTGCTGTGGGCATCGGCCTCGCCCTTTTTAAATTGGGCTTTTCGGGCCACTAATAAGGCTTTTTCCGCCTGCTCCATAGCAATTTCATAATTCCCGAAACTGATGTTTTGCCTGCTCACTTCATTCAATATATTCACCTTTGTGGTATCGGTTTCTGCTTTTTCGAGTTCAGTAAGTAGGGAGTCAACCCGCTCCTGCCCCTGTTTTTGTGCATACAGGGAGATGGTAGATATTAGTAGCAATATGGTCAGTATATGTTTCATCGGTTTTTAATATAGTTCCAATTTTGTCATATCAACAATGATTTGATATTATCCTTAAAACTCCGACCTATCGGGATATTGATGTCGTTTGTCAACAATACCTCTTTGGCAGAAACCGATTTAATAAGATCCTTTCTGACGGCAAAGCTTCTATGGATGCGCACAAAATGATTGAAATGCAGTTCTTTTAATAGATTGCCTATACTAGACAATACGCAATGTTTCTTGTCTTCGGTTACCAGGAGTGTGTAATCTTTCAGTCCCTCCAGATACAACACATCGTGCAGAGCAACTTTGGTCTCCCGGTGCCCTTCGCGTATAAAGACATGATCGGTTCCAAGCATATTTTCATATAGGTGTGCTTTCTGTTGGATACTTAAAAAGGTTTGTAATCGTACTATACTCTCATCAAATCGCTGTAGCGAGATAGGTTTTATTATAAAATCTAACGTCTCCACCGAGAAGCTATCCAAAGCATACTCAGGATGTGAGGTGATGAAAATACAAACCGGAACTTCCTGAATCATCCTGCGAAACGAAATTCCGTCCATGCCATTCATATCGATATCCAGAAAAACAACATCTATTTGGTCGAAATCACCATTAGACAAAGCTTCTTCCGCATTTTCGAATACTCCTACAAGGCATAATTGCTCATATCGCTTTACAAAAGAAACGATCATCAGGCGATCTATCTCGTCATCATCTACAACGATGCAATTGAAGGGTTTCATAACAATTATTCCATATAAAGATAAGGTTTACAGACATATAAATATAGTATTTGTAATTAAAAAGATGTCGTTCGTCTATTAAAAATGTCGTTTGTCTATAGGTAATAGTGTCGAGGTAGGGGAAGATTTAATTTAGTAGAAAGATAAGGGAGAAGAGATTCAAACAATATCCGTGTAATCAAAAAATATCAATTATGAAAACGTTTAACATAAACATCAGCAAATTATTATTCGTCGGGATGACCTGCGTGCTATTTATAGTTACGTCTTGCAAAAAAGGAGATATCGGTCCGGAAGGTCCACAAGGTGAACAAGGTATTCGTGGTGAAAAAGGCGAGGATGGAACAACCATATACAATGGTACGGTTGTTCCTCCGGCAGATTTGGGTCGTGTTGGGGATTTCTACTTCCGTACGTCCAACTCCAATTTCTACGGACCTAAGACAGCAGAAGGCTGGGGCACGCCGACTAGCTTGCGCGGTCCTACTGGGGCAGCCGGGGCGAAGATATTAAGTGGCACGACTGTACCAGCCGCTAATGTCGGTGCGGTAGGAGACTTCTACCTGCGTACCTCCAACGCTGCGCTGTACGGCCCCAAGGCTGCCAGCGGTTGGCCGACGACGTTTGTCAATCTGCGTGGTCCCAAAGGTTCTGCCGGTACAGCTAATGTGATTTACAGTGGATGGATGTCTTTTCCCCAAGCTGAACGGGATACCTTGATTGATGGGACAAATCTAAAAGTCAACCATATTGCAGCTTCTCCGTTGACCCAGACCATCATCGATAATGGAATGATTCAGGTGTACATGCGGTTTGGAACCACGGTGCTTACGTTACCCTACACCTCCCGCGCGGGCGCAAGACCCAATACTGTCAGTTTCGTTCCCCGTGCAGGACGTCTGTTGCTGACCCGTTTTACACATGACAACACGCAACCGTACCTCGGGTTTGGAACCGTACAATTCCGGTATGTTTTGATTCCGGGAGGCGTACGAGCAAATGCAAATATAGACTTGAAAGATTATAACCAAGTAAAGAGGGTATTCCAGATTCCAGACTAGGTTAATGTTAACAACAACAAATAAAACATGATGAATACGAATATAACAATCCGGACAGTTTTCGCAGGACTGCTTTTTATGTGCATGATATTAGGTTGCACCAAAGAGGGCGATGTAGGCCCTCGCGGTGAAGACGGTATGCATGGTGTCGACGGTGAGGACGGCACACGTATCTACACCGGTAGTGCGGCACCTACCGCTGACATCGGAGACATCGGCGATTTTTATTTCCGCACCAGCAACAGTGATTTCTACGGACCTAAATCCGATGCCGGATGGGGAACAGCTACGAACCTGCGTGGAGCTACCGGTGCAACGGGGGCACAGGGATCCCAAGGTCCCGCCGGAGCAGCCGGCTCGAGGATTCTGAGCGGCATAGCTGTTCCTACGACAGGAACAGGCGCTGTCGGAGACTTTTACTTCCGCACAACCACCGCTGATTTTTATGGTCCCAAGGCTGCCTCAGGTTGGGGCACACCGATTAATCTTAAAGGTGTGAAAGGCGATGATGGATCTAGAATATACAGCGGAACAGCGGTTCCGGCAACTTCATTAGGGAATGTCGGCGATTTTTATTTCCGAACCAATACAAGCGACTTTTATGGCCCTAAAACGGCGTCAAGCTGGGGAATGCCCACTAATTTAAGAGGTGCAACAGGCGCTACCGGAGCACAAGGACCAGCCGGCACGCCGGGATCGAAAATCTTAAGTGGGGCGTCGGCACCGGCTACAAGCCTCGGCGCAATCGGAGATTATTATATCCATACCGGAACAGCCAATCTCTACGGACCTAAAACTGCATCGGGATGGGGAAGCCCAATCGTGAACCTTCGAGCGCCACAAAATGACGTGATATATAGTGAGTGGTTAGTTCCCGAGGGATTAGCGCAGAATTCCCGAACAGGAGACATATCCGGCTCCATATATGTCTCGCAACTATCGCTAGTTAACGCTCTCTATGACAATGCTGCCATCAACGTTTACATGCAAGAAAATATAACTAATAATCCGACCAGTCCGGACTATTATATCAGCCAGCTAAACTGTAAAGGTGTTTGGGCATACTGGGCTGATTTCAGTTACCGTATCAACCAAAGTAATCATACTATTCTCTTACTTATTACGAATACCGGCTTCGATATCGGCACCGCCCATGTCCGTGATAACATTCGTTTCCGGTACGTCATCATCCCGGGTAACAGCATAGCGCCACCAGATAATAGGGCTTCAAATCGTAATAATCATGTAACACCTTATATGGTTAAACAAGATTATAATGAGCTAAAAAACCATTACAACATACCAGATTGATTGGTTGCACTGATTTTCAACAATGAAAAAGTTTGTTTATATCGTGATGTTTATTGGGTTAGGACTAAGTCTTGGGCAGCTCGCTGCCCAAGACTTTACGAACATCGCACAACAAAAACCTGTTGCTTTTAACGGGCATGTCAGCGTAAGGGGATTGTACTACAATGCTAGTGGGATTCCTAACCGGATGGATCCGTACAATTATGTGCTAAGTGGGTCGCCTACGCTGTCGATATACGGCTGGACGATCCCGACGAGCTTCACTTTCAGCAAGCAGGAGCGCAATTTCCAGCAACCTTTTAATCAATATGGACTAAGCCCCACTTATAAGTGGTTAACCCTGCATGCGGGATATCGCAATGTAACCTTTTCGCCCTATACCTTGGCTGGACATACCATGCTGGGGGGTGGATTCGAGATCAATCCGGGGAAATTACGCATCGGTATGATGTATGGTCGGCTCAATCGCGCGACAGTGATCGACACGACCTCTATGTCTTTAGTCCCATATTCCTTCAGCCGGAAAGGCTTAGCCGCAAAAATAGGTTATGGATCCGCTACCAACTACATCGACCTCAGCTTTCTGCACGCCCGGGACGATAGCACGAGCATGCCGGGAGATTTGGCTATCTTTGAGAACCAGATCAAACCTGCTGCCAATTCTGTATTGGCTTATGCGACAAAATTCACCTTGTTTAAGCGTTTTTTTGTAGAAAGCGATGGAGCGATTAGTTTACTGACCCGCGACCTCAATTCGACATTGACGCTGGATTCCATTCCTGACAAGACCTTACGCAATCTCGCTGGACTGCTCGATATCAATGGTAGTTCCGAATGGTTTCTAGCATTCAATGCCGGAGTCGGTTATCAAGGTAAAAACTACGCCATCAAGACCAATTACCGGCGTATCGAACCGGGATTCACGTCCATGGGTGCTTATTTTTTCAATAACGATATTGAAAACCTGACCATCAGCCCCTCGTATAATCACCCGAGTGGAAAGTTTCGGGCCAATGTGAGCTTCGGTCTGGAACAAGATAATATCCGCCTACAGAAAGAAGCCACCTCCCGACGGGTAATAGCATCTGGATTAATATCGGGCGAACTAACGTCACAACTGGGATTAGATGTCAATTTCAATAATTTCTCTAACAACCAACGACCGAATACCCTGCGCTTTGCCGATTCGCTCAAAATTGTACAGACAACCCGGACGATCGGTATCATGCCTCGTTATAGCCTACAGCAGACAGACAAGATACAGATCTTTCTGCTTTCCGCTAATATCAGTAGTATGAACGATTACAACAGCTACTTTGACAACAACCCGGATGTTCCCAGTAGGGATATCACCACCAGTCAATACCTGCTCAACTATACTATTTCATTTCCACAAAAGAGACTCTCGCTCAGCTCTTCACTCAGCTACACTAATCTCAACAGTGAAGCGATGACCAACAGCTATCGAGGAATTACCCTTGGCGCAAATTACGCCTTTGCAAACAACAAGTTGACCACGGGGATAAATAGTAGCATCATGCAGGGGAAAAGCCAAGGGAACAAAAGCTTGATCTTCAACGGGTCAGCTAATATCGGATACACGATCAATAAATGGCAATCACTGCGTGCGATGATGTATTTCACCAAGAACAATCCCGGAAGTGCCATCACCGGAGGAAGTCCCTCTTTTTCGGAGACCCGGGGAGAACTAGCTTACCAATTCAATTTTGGACTATGAAAGCACACAGCATATACAAGATATTCGTGATGCTAGCCCCCATGCTATTGTGGGCCGAAGCATTGTTGGCACAAGTACAGATTACGACGCACGTACTGCCGCCCTATCAGAGCAGGATTGCAGATTACGTGTCTCGTCCCGAGCTCATGTTGGTGACGGTGACCAACACAACCACACAAGAGCTGAATATACAACTGACGGCGAAGATCACCGGTGACAACGGTATCTCGGCTTGGGTCAAACCGGGTTACCGGAGCCCCAATCCGATCGTACTAGGCCCTAATCAAACGGCAAGCTTGAACGGAAGCGATATTGCCTTTCTTTTTGATGTCAACACCATCGAATATACCGGTATTAGCCGATCAGATATGACGCGTGGACTGGGGCTATTGGAGGGTAACTACACGCTTTGTATCCGGGCGTTGGATTACCAGACCATGCAGCCCATGAGCCCCAATGAACCGATTGGCTGTACTATGTTCAGGATTTCCGATCTGGAACCGCCGCGCATTCTGATGCCGATGCATCAGCAGACGGTCAGTACAAGGGGAGTGCAAGCCATGCCTATTACCTGGGCTACTCCTCCGGGCTCTTCGCCTCACATCCAATACAAGGTGAAAATTGTGGAAATGGTTGTGCCGAGAGATCCCAACGATGCTATCCAGTCCACGCCACCTATTTACGAAGAAACGGTCAATGGCAATAGCCTGCTTTACGGACCGGCACATCCCACCCTGATTCGTGGCCGCCAATACGCCATGATTGTGCAGGCGGTGGATCCGAGTGGTATGTCATTTTTCCGGAACAAGGGGATGAGTGAGGCCATTGCCTTTACCTATGGCGATCCCATCAAAGCACCTGTTATTATGAATCCGAGCCACAACAGTGAATTTACCGGTGCCCAACAGCTCCGATTCGATTGGAACGCAGATTTTGAAACTCCCCCTAACACCCGGTACACTGTCCGACTGTTCGAAATGGCAGATTCCGCGGGGCAAGCTATATCGGCGCAGCCATTGATAACGTCCACGGTCGCCAATGCGCAACAGCTTACCTACGATCCGGTAACGATGCCTGCACTGACAAAAGGGAGACGCTATCGTGTGCAAGTTACCGCTATGTCACCCCATGGGTCGGCTATGTTTGTCGATGAAGGGCAAAGTAGTCCGGTTGATTTTAGATATGGTGCTGAATTGGCACATCTAGATACCGCCGGCAAGCAAGAGACGACCATCCGGGGAAGGTTGGTGTACCGATTCAAAGGAGACCCATTAGGTGCAACCTATCCGATAGCCAACCAAGAGGTATACCTATCCAAAGTCTATGGGATTGCCAATATCGATGAATACGGTATCAGCAGCATTGCCGATCCTTCGATGGTGGTGACCCAGGCATTGCAAAGAGAGGATATGATGAACGGCGAATCTGTGATGACGGATGCGGATGGTAATTTTGAGCTTAAAATTTATATGTCATCTCTTGACAGCGCAGGTGTTATCCCGACTGAAAAATGGGAAGAAAATGTCAACCTCGGAAGGAATCAAGTCATACACGGCCTGATGATGAGGCAAAATCAAGAGATTGGAAAGTTGAAAGGACAATTAGGGGTTTACTATAAGGTGAAGGTCAATAATCCGCACTTTCTCCAAAGTCAGGAATACCTGCAGATTCAGCCCGGAGCGGTCAGGGATTTGGATGATGTCATGATCGATGCCAATAGCTACTCGCTGTCCATTAATGTGCGGGAAGTATTCAATGGTCTCGAAGGAGATTATGTGTCCGGTGCCAAAATACGTCTTTATCGTGAACGCCGGTTCAAAGAAGACAAGACCTACGGTATACCGCTATATGAAGGTGATATTACAAATGAATCGACCCTGCTATCGGCACTGTCTGACGACAAGGTGCTGATTGCGGAGCGCACCACACCGGAGCTGACCAACAAAAAATCTGCTGAAGCGGCAAGGATAGTTTTTAATAATCTATTTAAGAACCTTCCCGCCGATGCTTATCAATACAAACTAGAGCTGGTCGATGGTAGCTTTGTGGTCCGGGAAATGAACTTTTCGACAGCTGTCAATGCGGTAAGCAAAACTGGTCATACCAATACGACTGCTACTGATGCAAAGACTAATACAAACAACCTCAGCGCGCTATCAGGTATTCAAAAAGCACCCGAAGTGTCCTTCGATATGAATAAGTTGATCCAAGACGTAGCAACGAACAACAACAAGGATCCAAAAGCTGTACAGACGTCCAATACGCGAGGATTGAACGGCATCCCGACGAAAGCCGCTTTGGGTTCCTTATATGGACACCGGGAAACACCCCGTAATTACACGGCAAGCAAGTGGACGGACTATGGTTATCGTGATCGGCCCGAAATAGCCTACTTGACGTTAAAAAAGGAACTGCATACACCGCCGCGCACGAAGGTAACCGGAAAGCTTAACTACGCCTTTAAGAATATGAAAGGTGTGCCCGAGCAACCTTATGCCAATATGAAAGTCAAGCTGATGGTCTTCTATGAGTACCAGAAACAAAATACGTCCAATACAAACAATACGACGATGCAGGTTGCGGCCGGTGCAACCAATTTCTATACACTATCCGCTATGGTCAACCTTAATGGAACACCCGCCAAGCTCGCAACGGGCAACACCGTGTTTATCAATGGTAAGGACGTAGCAGATAATGGTAAAGTGCTACAAACTGTTACGACCGATGCGCAGGGTAATTTTGAATTTGATTTCCCAAACAGTGATCTAAATGGAACGTATGAAAGTGGCGTGCTCACAAATGGCATGAGCGGAGATTTGTATGGCGCTAGTGATGTCACATTTCGACGGGTTTACCGTATCGTTCCGGATGAGCCGTATTACTGCGCGCTCGATGAGAATGTGATTGTACAGCCGTGGGAGAGCAAAGACATGGGGACGCTGGTATCTTTTGTCCGGACATACAACCTAAGGGTCAATGTGTCTAAGGTGGATAAAGCCGTTAACCCGACAAGTGCAACGGCTTTTCCTCATGTGCCCGTTGCCCTCTATCGGGATATCGATGCCAAAGCAAAGGCCGCGTTACCAACCATTCCCGGCCTAGATCTCCATCAAAGTGGCGTCAGCCCCCATTCGGGATTGCCGAATAGCGGTATTACCTCTGCTATACAAGGCGTGACCACGTCCGACCCTGCTCCTTGGACAAACGCGGGTCAATTCGCGAGCCTGTCAGCCCAGGGCATCAAAGGGCCAAACCTATCGGGTGATCGTGAGCCGAACAAGCCGATAGGTACCCAGAGCCAAGCGTCGACTGGAAAGAGAAATATCACTGCCATGGCAGCCATGTACACTCCTAATGTCAATGCGACATTTACAGGTGTGGTGATTAACAATGGAATGGTACAAAATGTAACCAACAATGGGCTTTCCGCACTGTATAGTTATACCAAAGTCAGGGACATGGTATACAGCACTGAGACATCCAACAACAGCTATGTTCTTTTTGAAAATGTGGTGACGCTCCCCGCCAATAAACCTGGTTACAAGGATAGCTATGTTTTCCATGCCGACAACAAGGGAAGGACAGACATGGTGACATTCGAAGGACTGATTCACAAGGTGAATCATCGTTCTAGTCGCATGAATATGGCATTAGAAAACGAAAAGAAAGCTATTCTCCCTCCGTTTGGCTATCAGATAAGTGATCAGGAGATTGTATTCAACCATGAATTTGATCCGAATGTAACACTGGATTACGCTCTCCGTCTGGTACCTAAACCAACGGCTATACGTGGGAGAGTCACCGATAAAACGACGACACTTGGCATTAAAGGCGTGCAGGTAAAGGCGCAAATCCTCATCAACGGCAAGACCTATCAAAATCAACGAGAAAATTTTCTGCTCGAAGATTGGGCAACTACGGACGAACAGGGATATTATAGCTTTGAATCATTAGCAAAGAGACTGGAATCTTTCAACCCCGAAGTGATCAATACAGGACGTATTTGTTATGGATGTAAAAATAATGTATCCATCTTGTCTGCCCCAGGATTCGAACGGCAGACCGAAGATAATTTACCCCTCATACCGCATGGCTTGTCTGGAGAGCAGATCAATGTTAATTTTGACCTGAATCCACTCGGTACGAATGCCTACGGCTACGTGATGGACGCGGAAACCAATAGGGGTGTCACGGCGAGAGTAAAGATGAAAGTCAATGGCAAATGGGTGGATACTTTTGCCGAACATGAGGGGAGTACGAATACAGGAACTGCGTATACCGGCCATGCTGTCACATTTGCAGCTAAGAATTTTGAAAATACCATCGTGGATACCAAAGCGAATCCCGGCAAAGCTACAACTATCGGAAAATACGGCAGCATACAGACTACAACTACCACGCAGGGACAAAATGCAACAGGTATTTCTACTGTCTTTAAGGTTAATTTGAACACCGGCAACAACCACGTGATACAAAGTGCGTTTAACTCGCCAAGCTACCAAAACGGAAATCTCCAAATTGTCAATGCGGCTACCAACCAGACGATTAACCAAGGTACGTTCAGCAGTACGGCGAGCCAGAGCCTAAGCACCGCCGTGAACGAGACGTTCATGGTCGGCACCCAGCTCATAGCCATCGGTCGGCAAAAATTTGTTATAGACCTGCCCACCCGTCCGGATTCTATCATCATCATGCCTTACGATCCGGCATATCTGACACTCACGGCGGCAGTCAATCCTTCGGGACCTGGCGCATTTCTCGGAGATTTCAAATTGCAAAAACGCAAGCATAAAATTAAGGTACGTGTTAAAACGACAGACGGGCGAACGGTACCAAATGCAAGTGTCTATATCGAGGGGGCAGGGGAAGAACACGTGAATACCAATGGCAGTGGAGAAGCCCGATTCGAGTTTGTTAACAATTCGAAGAGCAACTTCAATATCTATGTCAAAAACCGTGGTGTAGAAATAACGGCAAACGGGATGTATATGATGGTGCTCAATGGCATTCCATTTATACCAACCAGCAAAAACAATGTACACAGCGAGGATGACCTTCGAGAAAGGGTCGTCGATATCACCGTCATGCCGGCCGTCAAAATCACCGGAACAGTACGTTTTGCCCAAAGTGATACACCTGTCAAAGATGCCTTGGTCTATCTGGATCTCGGGCAAGGTTCCAATTCCGAAAGTCAGGCCTATACCAATGCCAATGGCAGATATGAGCTGCTGATACCCAAATATACCTTTTGGGATGGCGGTACTGGCACCCTAGAAGTTGCGTCTGCAAAAATAAAAGGCAGTTACCACGAGGATGCAAAAACCTATGTCGGAACCGAGCGGATGGTCAATATGGTTGCCGGCAGTAGTAGCATAAATGATATAGACCTTGTTATCACCGAGTTGGGCGATATCGATATAAGCAAGTTGTACGGTTTTGATTTCCGATTGGAAAAATACGAACAGAACGGTGAGGAATACACGGTCTCGGGCGAGGTCATCCAGGTAACCGAAAACGACAATTTCGCCTTACGCGCGTTGGCTGACAGACGATTGGCACTCAAAGTGTCCAATCTCAAAGTCCGCAAATCAAATCTGCGCAATGCGAGCAATATACCGATTGCTGTGCCTGTAACTGAACAGATTACATTTGTCAACCAAAAGACACAGATTCGAGCCTTTGAACACTACAATGCCGAATTGATGGGCGAATCGTCCGGTATCGTGCTTAACCGGCTATCTTCCGATAGCACCGGTACGATACAGGGGAAGGTTCGTCTGGTAGACAATTCGTTTAACTTCCCGACGAGCTACATGACCATCGAAAAGACGGACTTCTACTTAGGAAATTACGGCGATACGGATCGGACCAAAAAAATGGTTTTGGACGTATTCCGTACAGGAAACGAAGCACTGTCTAGTAAGTATTCCATCAGCAGAGATCGGGGAGAGGCTATCTCGTTCAAGTACCTCGGCTTTGACGGTGTCAGTGATACCAAAGATGATCGGGAATCCTTTATGGATAAAGAAGGAGTACATCTGTTCCTCACGCTCAACCCTAAGATACAAGGCGGACTCACGATCAGTATGGAAGCTGGTAAGGCACAGATTACCCATGATGGCATCCGGCCGCTTACCGGAATGGGGGAAGTAACGATTAACCTGGATAAATGGAAAATTGTCGCCAAGTCCTGGAATCTGGCGCCAAATTCCGGTGGTATCATCTTGAATAACAGTACGCTGTTTACCGGGCGTGCGGATATCGCACTGCGGAAAATCTCCATTATCCCTGGCGAATTGATATTCCACGATGCCGATCCCAATGATCTCCGGGATAAATTGTATCTGGGTGGTACGGCGAAAGTAAAACTGAACATGATGTCCGGTACCGAAGCGGTATTAATTTACGATCCGGATGTAGGACGGATTGCTGGTAAAGGACACTTTAAGTTTACACTAACGAACAGAAGCGGCGAAGCGGCTTATGTTAGTGGACTGGAGGGTATGACCCGATCAAGTGACAAAATTATATTTGAGTATGTATCTATATTGAGTAATGAGGAGGAACTTACTAGTTTCAAAAAGAATGCTGCGCCGATTACCTTGTACAATCAAGCATCGTTCCGTCCGGTTTCCTTTTTTAGTGCGACCGACCGCGTGGTGTTTACGGGTAGCACCAACCTACACATACCCAAGGCGCCGGACAATATCAACACGACTTTAAGCTATTATGCCGAAGATGGAGGTAGAAACAGAATGGTGATGTCACATCTGGATTTTTCCTTTATCGGCGATGGTGGAACGGAATTCCGAACAATCAGCAAGGGCAAAAACGACCAGCTGTTTAATGCGCAGGGATTGGGTATAGCCGGGGTTATCACCTTGCCAAAATCTGATCAGAAAATATATACCCATCTGGTCAGTATGGTGACGGATGAAGTGACAGGTCGAGTGGCTGCTGAAGTCAAAAAGCAAACAGAGATACTCCTCGGAAATTTTAAGAGTGAAGCCGAGAACTTTGCGGCCAATATGG
Source organism: Sphingobacterium chuzhouense (assembly GCF_014692525.1). Lineage (GTDB taxonomy): Bacteria > Bacteroidota > Bacteroidia > Sphingobacteriales > Sphingobacteriaceae > Sphingobacterium > Sphingobacterium chuzhouense. Next base: position 385,089 of record NZ_JACNYL010000001.1, on the reverse strand, counting down.
TTGATGAGGTCTTGAACGATCCGGCGATATCGGGTATGCGTGATGAGATTATCGGCTTTTTGGATCAAGGACAGAGCACCTATGGTCAGGCGATGGCTATGGCGGAATCCGGTTCGCAGCTATTAGCTGACCTAGCGGGACGTATGCGGCTTGCCGGCCAAGGTCTTGGCGTAGTCAATTCGCTGATTGACGGCAATCCAATCGGTAGTATGATGCAGCTCAACGGCTTGATCGAAGGTGTCACCGGAATCAATGTGAAAGATGCCGCAGAGCAGAAAGTCAAGCAAGTCGCCATGCAAACGGTGAAAGCCGTTATGGAGGAACTACCGGTTGACAATCTTGCCGATGGATTGGCAGGAGGCAACGGTGGATTCTCGGGAAGTAAGTTTGACTTTGACTTCAAGAGCGGTCGTGTTACGGGAAGTCTCAGTATGCCCTTGTTGACGGCTGGTGTGGTTACATTAAATAACATACAGATTGAAATGCTGTTTGAACCCAAAGGCTGGTACTTCTTTGCCGGCGCAAAAGTAACGGCCCCGGTTCCTATCATATTCCCGGTGGATGTGGGGATCGGCATAGGTTATTATCCTGAGTTGACGCCACAGATCGAACAGCAGATGACCAGCAGGTCGTATGTTAAGAAATTGCCGTCGACGTTCCATTCGAACGGGCTAAGAGGCTTCTTGATAACTGGTAGACGGGATTTTCTACCGGAGTTTAAAATCAAATTCGGTGTAGGCGATTTTGCGGCTTTTGCGCTGGGTATACCCAATGTGGAAGTAGGTGCATCAGTAGGGTTGGACGCCCGTATCTACGGAAATTTTGCGGCCCGACATCAACAGATATCGATAGGAGCCATGCTATTTGCTCATGCATATGCCAAGGTCACCCACATCGGTTGCAGCATCAGCGGGGACGTACGTGCCGAAGTGGGGGTCAAAGCGACGTTTACCAATAGTAGCGACAACGGTTTTTCACTCGATGCCAAGGGATGCTTCTCCGCTGCGGTAGCTGCGGAACTCGATTGTACGCTTTTTTCGAAAGGCTTTGATATGGATGTCATGGGACTGTTGACCCTGTGCGTGGGCGGTGGATGTACCAAAGGCGTTGATTTCGAATTTACCAAAGGATCTGGAAGCTGTAGTAATAGTGATGCTTTTGATTATTAAATTTATACAGATGAAAAATATAGTTTGTTTTTTTAGTGTTATTTTGCTTTATGCAAATAGCTTGTCTGGGCAAGAGCAGGCCAGCGCCATCAACATGGTTAGCACGCCGAATGGCATCTACGCCGACCTGAACAATATGGACTTTGGTAACAAAAGCTATGTCGTGCTTCGGAAGGAGAATCAACAAGCTGAATACCAACCGGTCTTGCAGCACAATCCGGTTCGGTCGGCCAAGGAGCTGGCTAAGCGGATCAATGATCTGCTGTTCCATATGCCCGACTCCTCACCACTCTCGGATTCCACAGTCAATATGCTTTGGAGCTACTGGCATAATCAAGAGACGCAGATAGAATTTGTGACGGCGCCTGCTCCCCACCTCAAATTGTACGTCGGGCTAGCCTTTCTAGATACGTCGGTAGCGTTGGGTAAAAGCTATGATTATATTATCGAAAATGAAGACGGTGACCGGTACAGCGGATCTGTTGTCCACCGGTTAGATACGATTGATTTCGCTGCGATGCGGAGCTTTGATGTCGATCCGGGTGAGGGTTATCCCGAACTTCGGTTTCGTTCATCAATTGTAAACGGCGCACCCAGCTTTGAAATATACCGAAAGATAAGCGGTGGATTTGACGATTTTGAAAAGATCCATACGACCAAAGGGATGGTACTCAATGAAACGCAGGATTCTGTCATCTATTTTACGCAGGATACTACCGTCCTCCAGAGCGTGCGATATGATTATTTTATCCGAGGTAAAGACCTCATGGGTAATCTCGGTATAGCATCCGATACCGTATCGCTGCAGGTAGGGGGGAATCGTAATGTCAATGCTGGCTTTAATATCAATACGACCGCCGTAGACGGAGGTATTCGCATTACCTGGGATTCACTGGATCAGCGCTATGCACTACAAAATATTTTGATCTACAAAAGTGCGGACTACGATACCGGTTATGCGTTGTTGGCAACATTGCCCGTAACAGATACGGAATTTATCGACTATGATGTTATCGGTGGGGGTAACTACTATTATCAACTGTTAATCCAAGGTGAATCCAATATGTCGTTCGCCTCCGCTCGTACGTCGGGTTTATACCAAGGAGTGGTCAATCTCGTTCCTCCCCATTACGTACGGGGCGAAATCATCGACGATAAACCACAGCTGAGTTGGATGCACCAAGACAGCCTCAACGTAGCGGGTTACTATGTGTATCGGGCTGTAGGTCGCAACGGAGAATTACAACAGGTGAGCAACATGATTCCCTACGAAAAGGATAGCGTCACGACCTTTCTGGACAGTACAGCAACGGATGCTGGTGAAGTCATCTACTACGGCATTACAGCAGTATCCAAGACCCAGTCCTTAAGCCCGATGTCTGAACTGATTGCTATCAGTATCCCCGAGCATAAAGATAAAAGGATGTCCGCTCCCGATCAGTTGCAGGTTATCTGGATGGACAGAAACAGCGTGTTAATCACCTGGCGGGATATGGACAGGTGGGAGGGAAGTATCGACCGCTACAATATCTATCGAAAACCTAAAGATAGTGTGGAGTTTCCTGAAAAACCGGTTGCCACGGTCGAAATCAATGAATATGTGGATACCCTGCGGGCAAAAGATAGGTATGATTACGCGGTACAATCGGTCTCTATCCATGAAAACCAAAGCGCGTTGAGCACGCCTATCCATATCGAACGCATTCCCGAGAAGTTTCTACCGCCACTCAAGGTAAGAGTTATGGAAAATAAGGGGAAAGTGTACCTGACTTGGGATGGGAGCGAAGCACCTATACAGAAGTACCATATTTACCGTGTCGTCAACACGGAGCCACCGGTACTATACAAAACACTTGACGGAAACTTAACCGCCATCGAAGACACGGACATCAAACAAGGGAATAACTATCTCTACTATGTCGCCTGTGTCGACCAAGACGAGATGGAAAGCGATTGGAGCGAAGAAGTGATATATAGTCCCTGAAAGGACGATCTTTAAAAGGGTAAAATTATACGGTCTTCATGGCACTGATCAATGACGTGATACTTTTCGCATCTTTGACTGCCATTTTACCGGCGAGGATCAATCGTAGCTCGCGACGCTGTAAAGCTTCGTCGAAGAGCTTTATTTCCTCTTCCGATTCTGGAACCAGTTCGGCGACTTTTCGAGGTTTTGTGTTCTCATCAATAGCCACGAATGTATAGTACGCTTCATTTGATTTTATACGGGTTCCTTCCGGTAGGTTGTGTGCAAAAATCTCCATGCGTACTTCCATCGACGAACTAAATGCACGTGTTACTTTCGCTTGTATGGTAACTACTTCGCCTAGTTTGATGGAGCGTTTAAACGAAACATTATCCACCGATACTGTTACTACAGGGCTATTGGAGTGTTTTTGGGCTGCCATAGCCGAACAAATATCCATCCAGTATAATAATCGTCCGCCCATTAGATTGCCAAAGGTGTTGGTATCGTTGGGAAGTACAAGTTCGTTCATTTCCGTATAGGATTCTTTTGCGAATTTTTTATTCATGCGTTTGTTGTTGTTATCTGTTATAAAAACTAAACTGCTGTTCTATTTCCTCTAGCGATTTTATAAACGGAGTAGGGGAGTATCCTAATTCCGTTTTTGCCTTGTCGAGAATAAAGCCGGTTTTTCTCGGACGATTGTTTTCTTGTCCGATATCAACGGCGCGGATTGGATTAATAAGCGACCTGTCCAGATGCCAAAAATCTGCGATATGGTAAACAGCGTCCAATACAGACATCATTTCGTCGCCGGAGATATGATATATACCGGTCGCTTCTTTTTCTATTGCAAGGATACAGGCATCCGCTAAATCGTCTACAAAAGTAGGCATACGCAACTGATCGCTTACGACGTTGATGCGGTTGTTATCTTCCAATTGTTTCTTCGCCCAAAGAACCAAATTGGATCGATTGTGATCTCCATTTATGCCGTATACTAAAATAGTACGCAGGATAGCTGCACGACAAGTTGTGGATGATAAACGTATTTCAGACGCCACTTTACTTTCCCCATATGCATTACAAGGGTTCGTCGTATCATTTTCCTTATAAGGTCCTTCCTTGCCATCAAATACAAAATCGGTCGATAGGTGGATGAGATGCTTGTCATGTCGCGCACAATATTGCCCCAATTGATAAACGGTTTCGATATTTACTTTTTCACATAATGTGGGGTCTTTTTCGCAAGCCTCTACGCTACTCATAGCTGCGGTATGGATGATTTTATCTGGCTGAACTTCATCTAATAATGCCTGAAGCGCATCCATGTTTGTAAAATCACATGGGATGTAGGTATAACCCTCTCGGATAAAATTCCTGTTTTCGCTTTTAGAAGTAGCGACTATACAGTATTGCGATTTATCGATTAACTTTTCAACAAGCTTCTGCCCAAGAAACCCGTTCGCACCTGTAATAAGAATTGTTTGTTTTAGTTTGTCCATTGAAAATCCATTTTATCCTGTTTCATGGAATTGTCGATGACATCGATTTCCAGTTTCAAGATAGATTCCAATGCCTCGTAATCAATTTTTTCCGGATCATCTCCAGGCTTATGGTAGTCCTCATGGCCCCCAGTATGGAAAAACAAGACAGGAATGTTTTTTTTATAAAAGGAAGTTTGGTCAGAACCACCGTTTCCGTCACGACTGAGATTAAATTTGATATCGCTTGTTATATTTTCAAAAATGGCGGAAAATTTCGAACTGGTTCCATAGCCTATAACGGCAACACCATTATCGGCATTGTATCGACCAATCATATCCATATTCAACATCCAATGGATGTTTTCCAGTGGAATCGTAGGATTCTCCGTAAAATATCGAGAGCCTACCAATCCAAGTTCTTCCGCTCCAAAAGCAATAAATAGTAAATTGAAGGGCTCCGTGATAGCATTGTTGCTGTAATGGCGGGCGAGTTCTAATAAACCTGCAACGCCAGACGCATTGTCATCCGCACCATTATGGATTTGCCCCACACCGAGCGAATCCCTTGAGCCACCTTGATGGCCTTCTCCTAAATGATCGTAATGCGCGCCGATAACGATGGTATACGGGGCATTATTATCCATGTAGCCAATAATATTGTCCGCTTGGCGGATACTGTCTTTCACTACGACGCGGCGTACCCGCGCTTCGAAAGATTGACGGTAGCCTTTTTCTCCCTTAGGTTTTAGTCCGTATTGCTTAAAATGCTTTTCAATATATTTTGCTGCTTTTTTGACCTGTTTAGAACCCGTGCCACGTCCTTGCATCTTGTCGTCAGCTAAATAATAGATGTGTTTTTTTAGGTTTTCTTGGTTGATCTGTGCTAAAACAGATTGAAAGGGAATAAATAATAGAAAATGTAGCGCTATTATATAAAAAGAAAATGGGGCTTTATATTTCATGCCCCAAATATACCTAATCTTCCAAAACTTCGCTGTTCACGCTTTCTTTTTCCACGTGTTCCTCTTTGAAATAACGTTTCTGAAAAATCAAAATAAGGAATACCCCAACAGAAATAGCTGAATCAGCGATATTGAATACCGGTCGGAAAAACAAGAAATGTTCTCCTCCCCAGATAGGAAACCAATCGGGGAAATTACCTTCTATCAAAGGAAAGTAAAGCATGTCCACGACTTTCCCGTGAAACAAAGAGGAGTATCCGCCACCCTCGGGAAATAAGACAGCTTTTTCGTAAAATGTACTTTCGCTAAATATAACACCATAAAACGTGGAATCGATAATATTCCCTAGAGCACCTGCAAATATCAAAGCCACATTTAGGATAAAGCCACGATGGTACTTGTTTTTAACCATATAGTGCAGACCATATCCGATGCCAATCACAGCAACGATTCGAAACAGTGTAAGAAAAAGTTTTCCGAACTCTCCGCCAAATTCCATACCATAAGCCATTCCGTTGTTCTCAATAAAGTGGATGAGAAACTTGTTACCAATGATATTAAAATCTTGTCCGATGGTCATATTGAGTTTTACCCAAAATTTAGACGCTTGGTCGATGAACAGGATAATGGCAATCAGTAAGAGTGGTCGGTTATAGCCTTTCATAAGTATATAAAAATGGAGATGCTTAAAAGTTGTATTTTGAACATCTCCACTTTATTTCATATTAATTGTTAATACTGTTTGTTTTTCGCTTCAATACTCAATGTTGTGTGCGGTACGGCTTTTAAACGTTCCTTTTGGATTAATTTGCCTGTTTCGCGACAGATACCGTACGTTTTGTTTTCAATGCGTACCAAAGCAGCTTCTAGATTGTCGATGAATTTTTTCTGGCGAGCTGCAAGCTGGTTTGTTTGTTCCTTCTCCAACGTCGCTGAGCCATCTTCTAATGTCTTATATGTCCCCGCGGTATCATCTGTTCCATTGGCGTTGCTGCTGCTCAATGAAGAAGTCAAAGCTGCAAGCTCTTCTTTTGCGATACGAAGCTTTTCAAGAATAATCTCTTTAAATTCTTGAAGTTCAGCATCACTGTAGCGTGTTTTTTCTGTACTCATTCCCATAATTAATTTTTATCAACAATTACTCTTAACTCCCTACCATCAATCTCGATGGTATCTCCAGACTCCAATGATGCTTCTTTAAAATCAATAGAGTTTGCCAGAATTTCGGTGCAAATATACGATAAATTATTCTCTACAGCTTCTTGTATTTCAGTATTTTGAGTTATTGTCACTTTAATTCTATCTGTAACCTCAAAACCTTTCTCTTTGCGGAGATTCTGGATGCGGTTAATCAACTCCCTTGACAATCCTTCTTTTTTCAGTTCCGGCGTAATATTAATATCCAACGCAACGGTTAGTTTTCCAAGATTAGCAACCTGCCATCCGGCAACATCTTCCGCTATAATCTCTACATCTTCTGGTTGGATTGTATAGGCGGTACCTTCTAGCTTTAATGATCCCTCGTGTTCTAATAAGCTAATTTGTTCATCGTTCAAGGACTGGATGGCCGCAGCTACCGTTTTCATATCCTTTCCTACTTTTGCCCCGAGAACCTTAAAGTTTGGTTTTATTTTCTTTTTAATGATTCCTGCGGTATCTGTAATGAAGGATACCTCCTTAATATTTGTTTCTGACAGGATAAGCTCTTTGACTTTTTCTACTTTTACTTGAAAAGCATTGTCCAATACCGGGACCAAAATTTTATTTAACGGTTGACGAACATTAATGCCTGTTTTCTTCCGCAAGGATAAAGTTAGCGATGATATGTCTTGTGCTAGCGCCATACGTTCCTCCAGATCCTTATCTACTAGGTCCGCATGATAAACAGGGAAATCTGCCAAGTGCACCGATTCGTAGGGTTCTTTTTTTGAAACCGCATTTAAATCGAGATACAAGCGATCCGAGAAGAATGGCGAAATAGGTGACATCAACTTCGCAACAGTGTCTAGACACGTATATAACGTTTGGTAGGCCGAAATTTTATCTTCTGTATAATCCCCTTTCCAAAAACGGCGGCGGCACAGGCGTACATACCAGTTACTTAAATGTTCGTCGACAAAATTCTGGATAGCACGAGCAGCTTTGGTAGGCTCAAAGTCTGCATAGTATCCGTCCACTTCTTTGGTTAAACTGTTCAATAAGGAGATAATCCAACGGTCTATTTCCGGACGCTTTTCTATGGCAATATCCGGCTCGCTATAGTTGAAATTATCGATATTGGCATATAGTGCGAAGAAAGCGTAGGTGTTATACAGCGTGCCGAAGAATTTACGACGAACCTCGTCTAGGCCTTCTTCATTAAATTTAAGGTTGTCCCACGGTGCCGCATTGCTAATCATATACCAACGGGTTGCATCGGCACTGTATTTATCGATGGTGATAAACGGATCAACGGCGTTGCCCAAACGCTTGGACATCTTGTTGCCGTTTTTATCTAATACCAAACCATTTGATACGACGTTTTTAAATGCCACCGATCCGCGGATCATGGTAGAAATCGCATGAAGTGTAAAAAACCAACCACGGGTTTGATCTACCCCCTCTGCAATAAAATCTGCCGGAAAAGCATCTTCGTATCCGTCCTTGAAAGGATATTCGTCTCCAAGAGCTAATTTGGTATGATCAATTCCCCATTGTGCGTATGGCATTGCGCCCGAGTCAAACCAAACGTCAATCAAATCCGATTCACGGAACATTTTCTGTCCGTTGTCAGAAACCAGGACAATATCGTCTACATATGGACGATGCAGGTCTAACGTATCCGTCCCAAATTTATCCAGATAAGATTGGTTTACGGCTTTCTCTTCTGCATTCAGTACATCCGACTGTACCGCCTGTTCTAACCGAGTTTTCAGCTCCGGTAAGGAGCCTACACATATTTCTTCATTCTCATCTGCCGAACGCCATATGGGAAGCGGTGTTCCCCAATAACGGGAGCGGGAGAGATTCCAATCTACGAGGTTTTCTAGCCAGTTCCCAAAACGGCCGGAACCTGTAGCTTCTGGCTTCCAATTAATGGTTTGGTTTAGCGCTACTAACTTGTCTTTGACAGCTGTTGTACGGATAAACCAACTGTCTAATGGGTAGTATAATACTGGTTTGTCTGTACGCCAGCAATGGGGATAGGAGTGTTCGTATTTCTTGACGTCAAAGGCTTTATTTTCCTCTTTTAATTTAATGGCAATTAAGACGTCTGTGGGTTTAAAGTCTTTTTCCGCACGCTCTTCTGCGGAATAATATTCTTCTTTTACAAAACGACCTGCAAAGTCGGTTATTTCGTTGACGAAACGTCCGGTACGGTCTACGGTAGGGACGTCCTTCCCGTTTTCATCGCGTACCAAAATAGCAGGGATTCCATGCTCCTTACAGACCCTAAAGTCGTCTGCACCGTAAGTTGGCGATGCATGTACGATACCTGTACCGTCTTCGGTGGTTACGAAATCTCCTGGAATTACACGAAAGGCTTTTTCCAATAATTCTTCATTGGTCACATAGGGTAGGAGTTGATGGTAACGCAAACCTACCAATGCTTCCCCTTTAAATTCAGCAGCGATTTCCCAAGGTACGATTTTATCTCCCACTTTATAGTCTTGGAAAGACGCTTGTTGTCCCTCGGTTTTAAAATGCTTTCCGATCAGGTTTTTCGCTAAAATAACGGACACCGGAAGACCTGTATATTGGTTAAAGGTTTTTATCTTGACATAGTCGATGTTCTTACCGACGACCAATGCGGAGTTGCCCGGTAATGTCCAAGGGGTGGTTGTCCATGCGATAAAAGCAACGTCTTCTTCCTCAGATTCCACTAAGGTGGTCATAAGCGGATGTACCTGTGTTTTATCTAAGCGGAACTCGGCAACAATCGTAGTGTCTTTGACATCCTTGTATGTTCCCGGTTGGTTCAGCTCATGTGAACTCAAACCTGTTCCGGCAGCAGGAGAATAAGGTTGTATGGTATAACCTTTGTATAAGAGACCTTTCTTGTAAAGCTCTTTCAATAAATACCATAAGGTTTCTATATATTCGTTCTGGTAGGTGATATACGGGTCGCTAAGGTCAACCCAATAGCCCATTTTTTGGGTAAGGTCATTCCATACATCCGTATATTTCATTACCTCTTTCCGACAAGCGTCATTATAAGCTTCGACACTGATTTTTTTGCCGATATCTTCTTTAGTAATGCCTAGTGTTTTTTCAACGGCCAGTTCAATAGGCAATCCGTGTGTATCCCATCCACCCTTACGCTTTACCTGAAACCCTTTTAGGGTTTTATAGCGACAGAAAATATCTTTAATCGAGCGAGCCATCACGTGGTGAATGCCTGGCATACCATTGGCGGACGGGGGGCCCTCATAAAAAGTATAAGGTTTGTTGGCCGGACGGTTTGATATACTTTTCTCAAAGATATTATTCGACTCCCACCGTTCTAGTATTTCTCTACCTATTTCAGGCAAGTTTAACTGCTTATATTCCTTGTACATCCGAAATTGCGATTGTTTTTTTAAAGGTCGCTAATTTAGTGATTTTAAATGGAAAATAGTAGTGTGTGGTGTGGATTATATAATCCATAGGTATTGGTTTCAAAAATGAAGGCAGACGTATAAGGTCTGCCTTGTTAAATTATGCCGAGAACGAGCTTCCGCAACCGCAAGTGCTTGTCGCGTTGGGGTTATTAAAAGTAAAGCCCCGCGCATCCAGACCGCTTTTAAAGTCTATTTCCATACCTGCTAAGTAGAGACCATGTGCCTTATTCATAAAAACACGTAAGCCTGCTATCATATATTCATTATCACCGTCTTTCTTTTGATCGAAGCCTAATATATAACTCATGCCCGAACAGCCACCGCCTTCAACGCCAACACGCAAACCGAAATCTGCCCCGATTTCCTGTTGGTCGATCAACTTTTTCAGTTCCGCTACAGCGCCTTCAGTTAAGGTTACGGGAGCGGCATTTGTTGTAGTTTCTGTACTCATTACGCGTTATTTATATATTTCGTTGTTACAAATTTACATCTTTCTTTTAAAGAAGTTTTTGGAAGCAGGCTATTTTTGACAATAATAAAACATTCCTAATTTTTTTATGGATTTATATTATCTTTGCACCAAAATTTAGAATTTTTTTATCATACTCCTTAACAATAACACGATGGAAAGAGATCAGGTCATTTTTAACCTAATAGCCGATGAGCTAAAGCGTCAAGAAGAAGGTATCGAATTGATCGCTTCAGAAAACTTTGTAAGTAAGCAAGTGATGGAAGCTGCCGGTTCGGTTTTAACGAACAAATATGCGGAAGGCTTGCCGGGCAAGCGTTACTACGGAGGTTGTGAAGTGGTTGACGAAATTGAAGCGATTGCTATTGACCGTGCAAAAAAGTTATTTGGTGCAGCGTGGGTCAATGTACAGCCTCACTCAGGAGCGCAGGCAAACGCGGCGGTTTTCTTGGCGACGATTCAGCCAGGGGATAAAATTTTAGGACTTGATCTATCTCATGGTGGGCACTTGACGCATGGTTCGCCTGCGAATCTCTCGGGTAAAATCTATCAACCGTTATTTTATGGAGTAAAAGAAGATACAGGTCTTATCGACTATGAACAGTTAGAAGAGACCGCATTGCGCGAAAAACCTAAAATGATTATATGTGGTGCTTCTGCGTATTCGCGCGATTGGGATTACGCGCGTATTCGTAAAGTAGCCGATGAAATAGGGGCACTTGTATTAGCAGATATATCGCATCCAGCAGGATTGATAGCAAAAGGTTTATTGAATGATCCACTTCCACATTGTCATATCGTAACCACAACTACACACAAAACATTGCGTGGCCCTCGTGGTGGTATGATTATGGTTGGTCAGGACTTTGAAAATCCATGGGGTATTAAGACACCAAAAGGAGAAATCCGCACGATAACACAGTTATTGGATCTGGCTGTATTCCCAGGTACGCAAGGAGGGCCTTTGGAACATACGATTGCAGCTAAAGCCATCGCGTATGGAGAGGCGTTGAGTGACGAATACTTAGAATATGCTAAACAGGTGCGTAAAAATGCACAGACTTTAGCTCAATTCTTTGTTGATCGCGATTATAAGATTATCTCCGGAGGCACAGACAACCATTTGATGCTGGTTGATTTGCGCAACAAGGATATTTCTGGTAAAGAAGCGGAAGCGGTATTAGGTAAGGCTGGTATTACAACGAATAAAAATATGGTTCCATTTGATACACGTTCACCATTCGTTACGTCGGGTGTACGTTTCGGAACGGCAGCTATTACCACACGCGGTGTCAAGGAGGACGAAATCATTCAAATTGGTGAGTTGATCGATGAAGCATTGGCAAATCGTTCGAATGAAAGTGCTTTAGATGCGATTCACGGTAAAGTGAGAGCCTTGATGGCACAATTTCCGTTATATAAGTAATAGTTTAACAATATTGGATTATGGAAGAAGGTGGGCAATATTTTTGCACACCTTTTTTATTGGATATATGGAATAAAAAGGTAAATAAAATAAACTATTTCAAGTGTTTATTTGTTATATCCAGAAAAGCGAAAGATGTGTGAATAAATGTTAAAAAATAATCGTTTAATTTGAATCTTCGTTATTTTTCATTTGCTTTGAATTATGGTTATACAAACGAAAGGACGCCTATAAAACACTTTACTCTTTAAAATAAATTCAAACATAAATCTGGGGATTTACTATGAAAACGTTAAAAGAAAAGAGTGACCTTGAGTTGATTCAGGCTTATGTTGCGGGGGATGAATCGGGGATAGAGGTGCTACTGAATAGATATAAGTCGAAAATATATACATCCATCTACCTACAAGTGAAAGACGAATATCTCGCGGAAGATATCTTTCAAGAAACCTTTATAAAGGTTATCAGAACATTAAAATCCGGACGTTATAACGAAGAAGGTAAGTTTTTGCCTTGGGTAGTCCGTATCGCACAAAATATGGTGATCGACCATTTTCGAAAAGAAAAACGAAGCCCGACTGTGGTGAGTAGTGAGGGGTATGATATTTTTGGCGTACTGGAATTTGCTGACGATAACGCGGAATCTAAATTGATGACTGATCAACGCGATGTGGATTTGCGAAAGATCATTCAAAAGTTACCCGACGATCAAAAGGAAGTTCTTATCATGCGTCATTTTTGTGATATGAGCTTTAAGGAAATTGCGGAGATAACCGATGTAAGTATCAATACGGCACTTGGTCGCATGCGCTATGCGCTCAACAATTTGCGAAAAATGATCGAGGAGCATAATATGATGTTGAACATGGGGTAAACAAAAGGGGAGAACTAGAATTTGGTGTTCTCCACTTCTTCAGCAGTTTCTTCTACTTTTGCTTTGAGGTCAGCCTTAAAAGCCAAAACAGATGCAGCTAATTCTTCCGAAGAAGTAGCCAGAATTTGCGCAGCTAAAATTCCGGCATTCTTTGCGGCATTCAACGCAACTGTTGCTACGGGAATCCCATTAGGCATTTGTAATATAGAAAGTACCGAATCCCAACCATCAATAGAGTTAGAGGACTTTACCGGAACACCGATTACTGGTAAGTGGGTGATAGAAGCAACCATTCCCGGCAAATGAGCAGCACCACCAGCTCCTGCGATAATAACTTTCAGCCCACGCGTTGCGGCTGATTTCGCATATTCGTACATCCGCTCGGGTGTACGATGAGCCGAAACAATAGAGACTTCGAAAGTTACTCCTAATTTTTTTAAGACTTCAATAGCGTCTTGCATCACGGGAAGATCGGATTTACTTCCCATGATTATACCTACTTTCGCCATATTTTCTTGATTCATCTTTAAGCTTTTACCTTTAATGTTTCTTGCACCCAACGTGCATTTTTTATCGCTAACTCACGATCGTCATTTACAATGCATACGTGTCCCATCTTACGAAAAGGTTTCGTGTATTTTTTTCCATATAAATGGACAAATACACCTTCAACGGCAAGTACCTCCTCTACACCCTCATATTTGGCTAGACCCTCATACTGTGGTTCACCTAATAGGTTTATCATTACTGCATTCGTTCTCGCTGTTGTGGCGCCCAACGGCAAATTGAAAATAGCACGCAAATGCTGGGCAAATTGCGATGTGATATTTCCCTCAATCGTATGGTGTCCGCTGTTGTGTGGCCTAGGAGCAAGCTCGTTTACTAAAATCTCACCATCTTTTGTCAGAAACATTTCCACTGCTAAGAGACCGACAATTTGTAAGTCGTCCGCTATCTTTTTCGCTATTTCATCAGCTTGCGTTTGGGTTTCAAAAGGCAATGTCGAAGGTGAAATCAGAAATTCGACCAAATTGGCATCGGGATTGAACTCCATCTCCACCAAGGGAAAAGTAGTCACATCACCTTTATCATTTCTAGCAACAATCACCGCAATCTCTTTCTCAAAATCCACCAACTCTTCTATCAAAGAAGGTTCTTCAAAAGCCTGCTCGATTTCTGATGTACTGTTGATTTTCTTTACACCCTTACCATCGTAGCCGTCCTTGCGAAGCTTTTGCATATAAGGTAACGGGATAGCCGTTTCATAGAGATTTTCTTTATTGGAGATCAGTTGAAAAGCTGCAGTCGGAATATCGTTTTGTTTAAAAAATTGTTTTTGCAGACCTTTATCTTGAATCAATCGAATGATTCGGGACTGCGGATATACTATAACACCTTCGCCTTCCAACTTCTCTAAAGCATCCACATTCACTTTTTCGATTTCAATGGTGATCATGTCTAAATCTTTACCAAAATTATAGACTGTCTCAAAATCGCCTAATGAACCACATTCAAAACGGTTACATAATTTACGGCACGGTGCATTTTTATCGGGGTCTAATATATGCACGTTTACGTTGTAATTGATGGCTTCTTGTATGAGCATACGACCCAACTGGCCACCGCCAAGAATACCTAATTGCAACTCGCCATAAAAATCTTTTGCCATAGTGTTTTTAAAATATTAAGCGTGTTCAGAAAAATATTGATCTTGTAATATATTCTCTGTTTCTATTTTCTTTTGAAGTTCTAAAAATGCGCCTATTAACGCTTCCGGTCTCGGTGGGCATCCCTGTACATATACATCTACGGGAATAATCCTATCAACACCTTTCACCACGTGATAGCCATGTTGCCAATACGGACCGCCGCAATTTGAGCAAGAACCCATCGATATGACATATTTGGGTTCGGGCATCTGTTCGTAGAGTTTTTTTATTCTATCTGCCATCTTAAAGGTCACGGTTCCTGCAATGATCATCACATCGGATTGTCTGGGAGAGGGGCGTGGAAACACGCCTAAACGATCCAGATCGTATGTTGACGCCATAGCACCCATCATTTCGATCGCACAACAAGCGATTCCGAAACTCACCGGCCACATGGATGATAACCTTGCCCAATTTAGCAAATCATCCATCTTAGCAATGATTACACCCCCGCTTTGTGCTTGATTTTGTCCTTTATCCATGTTTTAATCAGTTTGACTTCTTGAATTTTGGCCGAAACCCTAATCCTCCGCTACGAGCCACTTTTGCATTGGTGTCGTCTGTTTCCGAAGATACTGTTTCCTTATAGTCGCGGACTTGGTATTTTTTATTATTCAATTGTTCATAGGCCGTAGCGGGTATACCAACAGAAACGCGAGGTTGTATATGTGCGGGTTTGATCCATGATATATCACCCCGCTTCCATACGTAGACCAATCCTACTACCAGAATGCCTAAAAACATCCCCATTTCTACTAACGTAAACCATCCCCACCGCCCATCAGCAGCAACCAGTTCGCTACTTCCGAAAACGGTTGCCCAGGGAAATACGAAAATCAATTCTACATCAAATAATAGAAAGACCAAAGCAATCACATAAAATCGTGGATTTATCTGTACCCAAGCATTGCCCGTGGTTTCCTCACCACATTCGTACGTGCTTAGTTTTTCGGGGGTCGGTTTCTTCGGTGATAGTATTCTCGCCAACAAAATGGTTACGCACACCAGTAGGATACCTACTATCGCAATTAATAGTATTTTTCCGTATTCTGAGAGTTGCGCGGGGTCATCCATAAAACAAAAATAGGAAATATTATTTAAAAAGGTTTGCCGGGCATTTTGGGCATATTGCGCATCATTTTCGCGGCCATAGCGGGATTGGACATTTGTTTCATGACTTTGCGCATATCTGCAAATTGTTTCATTAGCTTATTCACTTCGTTGATATCTGTTCCTGAACCCTTTGCTATACGCATGCGCCGTTTGGTATCGATCGCATCTGGATTTTCTCTTTCAAAAGGTGTCATGGAGTCGATAATCGCTTCAATCGGTTTAAAAGCATCGTCTTCTATTTCCACATCCTTAATGGCTTTGCCGACACCGGGAATCATCCCCATCAAGTCTTTCATATTACCCATTTTCTTAATTTGCTGGATCTGGGATTTAAAGTCGTTGAAGTCGAATTTATTTTTACGGATTTTCTTTTGTAGCTCTGCTGCTTCCTTCTCGTCAAACTGCTGTTGGGCACGTTCTACCAACGAAACCACGTCTCCCATGCCGAGAATACGGGATGCCATACGGTCCGGGTGGAATACATCAAGTGCTTCCATTTTCTCGCCTGTACCGATAAACTTGATGGGTTTATTGACTACGGATTTGATGGATAACGCTGCACCACCACGGGTATCACCGTCCAACTTCGTGAGTACGACACCCGTGAAGTCCAAACGGTCATTGAATGCCTTAGCCGTATTGACAGCATCTTGACCTGTCATGGCATCCACTACAAATAGGATTTCATGCGGTTGCGTCGCCTCTTTTACAGCTGTTATTTCGGTCATTAAAGCCTCGTCGATAGCTAGCCGCCCGGCGGTATCAATAATGACAATGTTATTTCCGTTGCGTTTGGCTTCTGCTACCCCTTCCATAGCAATGGCAATGGGATCGGATGATTCGCGATTGACATACACGGGCACATTCACTTGCTCGCCCAGTACCTGTAATTGGTCTATTGCAGCGGGACGATAAACATCTCCTGCTACTAATAATGGTTTCTTGCCTTTTTTATCACGGAGATAGTTTGCGAGCTTGCCGGAGAATGTGGTTTTACCCGCACCGTTCAAACCAGCTATCAGGATCACTGTGGGATTATGTGTTACATCCAGGTCGGTGACTGTTCCTCCCATAAGGGAAGTCAGCTCATCGTTCATGATTTTAGTCAGTAACTGCCCCGGTGAAATGCTAGTCAGTACATTCTGACCCAAGGCTTTTTGCTTTACGTCATCGGTGAATGTTTTGGCCGTTTTATAATTCACATCGGCATCCAACAATGCCTTGCGAATTTCTTTCATCGTCTCTGCGACGTTTATTTCAGTGATACTTCCTTGCCCTTTTAATACCTTAAAGGCCCTATCCAGTTTATCCTGTAAATTCTGAAACATGTTTATCTCTCGTCTTAAAATGTGCTAAGTGCCAAAGTTACAAAATAGTGTCGAATTTTATTTCATCAATCGACGGGAATCCATTAAACTACAAAAAATGCGACATCTAGTCGCATTTTTTGTCTTATGTTTATGCACGTTATTATTAATCTCTTCTTCCGAAAAGGATATAAGCATAATATAATAGCGTTACCAGTGCTGATAATGCTGCTACAACGTACGTCATTGCAGCCCATTTCAATGCGTCTTTTGCACCATCATGCTCATCCCGGCTGTGGGTAACATTAGCTGTCTCCAGCCATTTCAATGCTCTACCAGATGCGTCAAATTCTACGGGTAAAGTCACAAAAGCGAATAACGTTGTCAAGAACAATGCACCTACACCGACTGCGAGTATCCACGGGTTCCCACTAAAAGCCATCATCAGCACACCGGCTATCAGGACCCAAGAAGTCAATCGCGAAGCCACACTAACAACCGGCACCATCGCCGAACGGAACTGCAACCAGGAATAAGCGGTTGCGTGTTGTACGGCGTGTCCGCATTCATGTGCAGCAACAGCAGCGGCAGCAACACTACGGCCATAATATACTTCGTTGCTTAAGTTTACGGTTTTATTCGCTGGATTGTAATGGTCGGACAAACCGCCTCCATCGGCTACCAGCACCTTCACGTCATAGATTCCATTTTCATGGAGCATTTTTTGAGCGATTTCAGCGCCTGAAAGCCCAGAACTTAAAGGGAACTCTGAATATTTTTTAAACTTGTTCTTAAACCTCGATTGCACAATCCAACTGATAACTGCAATCCCAATAAATATAATCCAATACATAGTCTTTATTTCTTTTTAAATCTTTTGCTGTTTCTCTTTCCTTCCCTGCAAACCATATTCCATTCGTTATGATTCGGCTTGAAGATAATAAAAACCATTCATTTTGTCAGTTTAAAATAAAAAAAGTGATATTAGCCTGTCATTATTGCGTATTATCGTAGAAAAAACTGATCAATTATATAATTGAAGCTGATTTAAAACCGTATATATTTCTTTTTGACGTTGCGAGGACGGAATAAGGCCAAGCATTATTTTCGCAAATCAGGGTGTAGTCGTCGTCATTTGTCGCCATTAGCGCTCATTTGTATTCATTTGTGTTCATTTTTCGCTATCGATCTGTGTGTTGCATTATGTTTGTGCTGTTCGATCATCTCGCGAGGAGTAAACAGGCAATCAGATAATAGTAGTTTCGGTAGGGTTAAAAATTATCAAATCTTATCAATTTCTATCAAATCCTATCGAAATTTCATTTTGGTGACTAGCTGTTTTTACGTTTGTTTCGTTCGATCATCTCGCGAGGAGTAAGAACAAAAGAAAAGGTATCGGAAAATGCTAACGGAAAGAGCTCGCCGGTGGTGCAGTAGACCGATACCGACAAATATTTTTAAACTTTTAAATATTATTATTATGGCAATTAAATTCAATGTACAGGAAATCGGCAACCCGCAGGATGCGGCTGCCCCTAAAAAGTTCTACGCACGTCCGATAAGCAGCGGCGAGATTACCTTGGAAGATCTAGCTTCCGATATCTCCCACGCGTCTTCCATTAACGAGGCGGATGTAATGGCGGTATTATACAGTTTGGTGCGGGAAATTCCACGTAATATCTCCCGAGGATATATTGTTCGTCTGGGCGGTCTGGGATCTTTTCGTTTAGGCACGAGCAGCTTGGGAAGTGAAGCAGCCGAAGATGTTACGGCTGCTAATATCCAACGCAGACGTGTGTTATTCCAAAATGGCGGGCGTATCAAAAAGGCAATAACCGATTTAACTTTCAAGAAAATCGAATAGAAGTCTTTTCATAGCTTAGTCGGTTGGCCGGCATCTTCAGATGCCGGCTTTTTTGTGTTCAAAACACCCAAAATGACCGTGGTCATTTAAAAAAAGGAACGTTTGATTTTCCAAAATGAAAGTTTGTTTCACACAAACGACCGTGGTCACTTTCCAAAAACAAACTTGGAGTCTGAAAAGTTACCGTGGTCAGTTTTTAGAAATGGATTTTCTACTCAAAAAAAGATTTGAGAAAGATTTATTTTATGTTAAGTTAATTTTATTTCTGCACTATCTCTATTATCGATGTCCTCTACGCTTGTGGTACCTTTCCAACATACGTTTGGTAAATGCGTTATCGATTTGCCAATCCTCTCCAGGACCCCATTCAATAACTTCTCCGTTAAGGAAATATACCCAAACTGGACGTCGCTCCACTGTTTCTGTATACGAATTACGTTCAACAGGCATATATTCGTATACTTCGAGGGGACCCTCTTCGGTGGATTGTGCCATTACGACCATGTTGGGTTTTCCAATACGTTTGATAACGGTTTCTTTTGGCATGCCTAAGCTGATTAAACTCATGTCGCCATGTCTTAATGCAGCACATGACCCCAAGAATAATAAAATACCAGCAGCTAGATATAGGGATAATTTATACATAGATTTTTGATTTGTTTGTAATTTGACCTGAACTAACAAGAAAAGATTAATATTCGGTTGAAATGTTTTTATTTTATTCTCAGGATGACCGATTAACATTAATCGTTCTTAACGATGGATGCCAAGCCAATATTTTAGCGATTGTTTGAATGTTCTTCGGAGTTGTTTGGCGGTAACGTACCGTGGATTAAATATCGGCGTTCGAAGAAAATAAGACAATGTAGCGGATTTTCCTTTTTCCATCACAATGATGTACCAGTTTTCGAAAAAGATACGTTCCAATTCTGCGATAGGATATTGTTTGCTTTGCCGGTTATGAAGAATGATTTCCTGGTAAATAGTGTAATACTCCTCAAGGGAATATCTGCTCTTTACCACTGGGGTTAGCAGGATATCCATATCGATGTGGTCGGCCTTTGGTAGTAATTTATCCAGTTGGTAGCGCAAAATAGCGCGGAGCTGTTGTGTAACGAGATCTTTTTTTCGGGTAGAAATATTATTACCGTGTATACGGTATTCACCGAGATATTCGGGGATATTATCGACCTCATAATTTAAAGCTATCCTAGAAAACAGTGCGTAATCCTGTGCTACGAGATGGTTCGGGTAGCCGCCGATGTCCCTAAAGGCTGACATACGCATCATAACGGTAGAATGCACAAATGAGTTATAGAATAAAAGACCTGCATGTAGCTTATCCGACCCAAAAAAAGGAGTCATCTTTTGCCCTGTCCGTTGCCCCATACGGTCGATGACATATGCATATCCACCCAAAACGGCTAGTTGAGGTCGGTTTAAAAAATGTTGAAGCTGTACTTCCAGTCTATTTCGGAAAGCAATATCATCGCTATCCAATACCGCCATAAACTCGCCTTTAGCTTCTGTCAAAGCTACGTTTCGCGTAAAAGGAAGCCCCTTATTACCGTCGTTTTGAATTAAGCGTATCCTAGGGTCATTGAAACTTCGGATGATTTCTACGGTATTATCTGTAGATCCATCGTCTACAACCAAAAGTTCAAAGTGAGGGTATGTTTGTTTTAATACACTTTCAATCGATGTTGCTATATAGTCCGCTGCGTTGTACGCAGCCATGAAAACAGTTATTTTTATTTTACGCTTATTCGGCATTTTTAATTCTGACATTTGGCTTTATCCTCGCTGTGTATGAATATTCTCTTTGCGTTGCATATGCAATAGCTTTATGGGAAAAAACAGTTTGATAACGCTTTTACGCTGAATTGACCTTAGGGGAAGAAGCCCTACTGGTCAATATATGACCTGTATCGTACTTCTGTACGATAGTAATGAATGTCTAATATAGATTATTTTTTTAAAGAAAGCTAAATAACCGAAAAAAGATGTTAATGCAATTGATGCAGTTTTGTCATCGTCCGTCACGAACGTTGAATTCCTAACAAGTATTTGAGTGATTGCTTAAATGTTTTTCGAATCTGTTTGGCGGTCACATATTGTTGATTAAAAATCGGTTTCCTAAGAAAAAGAGGAAAGGTATTGGATTTTCCTTTTTCCATTATAATGGCATACCAGTTATTGAAAAAGATGCGTTCCAGTTCTATTGTAGGGTATTGTTTATGTTTTCTATTTTCAAAAATGATGCTGCGATAAAGTGTATAATATTCTTTTGGAGAATATTTGCTTCCCGTAACGGGTGAAAGTAATATCGCTGGATCCAAATTGGTAATAGATAATGACAGTTTATCCAGTTGATAGAAAAGAATATCCTTAAGTTGAGCTTCCATGATGTCTTTTTTTTGTAAAGAGATATTATTTCCATGTATTCTATATTCTATCAGATATTGAGGAATGTTGCTTACTTCATGTTTTAAAGCTATTCTTGAAAATAGTCCATAATCTTCAGCAGCGATGTAAGGAGGGTAGCCACCTACTTCTGTAAAGGCCGACATGCGCAGCATGACAGTGGAGTGCACAAACGAATTGTAGAACAGTAAACCGGCATGGAGTGTATTTGTTTCACAAATGGGAGCCATCTCTTGCCCTGTCCTACACCCGGTATGATCGATGATATAAGCGTATCCTCCCAAAACAGCTAACTTAGGACGGTTCAAGAAATGCTGGATTTGTATTTCCAACCTGTCGGGATGGGCAATATCATCGCTATCAAGTATAGCCATAAATTCGCCTTTAGCTTCTGTGAGAGCGACATTCCTGGTAAAAGATAGTCCTTTGTTGCCATCATTTTCGATTAATCTGATTCTGGGATCTGTAAAACTGTGGACAATTTCCCTAGTGTTATCCGTGGAACCGTCGTTGACAATCAATAATTCAAAGTCTTCAAAAGTTTGGTTCAACACGCTTTCGATAGCTTGTGAGATGAACGGGGCGGCATTGTATGCTGCCATGAATACAGTAATTTTAGGCATAATATTTTCAACTGAAAAGTATTCCCTATACTAATAAAGAGGTGTCCATTGCGACGCTAATAACTGTTGTCATCGGTTTTATAATTAATCAATACAGATTTATGTCAGCAAATATAATTTTATTTCGGTTCAGTTTATGTATTTTTTACATAAAAAATTTTAGAGGCTCATTTAAAAAATAACGAAAGAATAATAAGCAGGTAAAAAGTGCTAATTAATCCAAGAATTGCTTTTTAGGGGAAGTCTTAGGAGAATTAAGACACCACGAATGGATAAAAAAGCACTTTTAAAATTGATGCATTTGGCTCTTTATTTTTTGTAAAATATTTTTCTTCAAAGAACTTAAAAGAGGATATCGCTGTATTTTATTCAAGATTTTGGCTAACGTCTTATTCCGATTGATAGTTTTAATGTCACCTTTATCCCACGCTTCAAATGTCACGTAATGGAATCCAAGCTGTTTGAGCAGTTGAAGATCTCGAAGTGAGGGAGCCGTACCAAACAGTTGACTGCCAAATCTATAGGTTTGGAGTGGATATGTTTGGTTATCACGAATCTGGAAATTTGAAGTTTTTGAAGCTACCAAAAAATTTCCAAAGGTTTCATATTCTGAAAAGCCAGAGTGCGCTAAGTGTTGTTTTTCGATGTTTTTTAATATCGCTAAAGGCCAACAAAACGAAGGATTGTAGAAATGTATAGTATCCAGTAAGTTCTTCATCTCTTGTTTATCGACCATCATATGTTCGGAAATGAAAGAGTAAGGGACTTGTTTGGTTAGGTGAAGTAGATTATTTAGTGTTTCAAAATAGGGTTGATGATACTCTTTTCCAGGATGTATTAAAATATGGTTGTACGCGTCGAAAAAATGAATAGGTTGCAGCGGGATCGTATCGGCATCCCAGATTAAATAGTAATTTGCGCTAACGAACTGATGGGCATGCATTTTCAAAAATTGCTGGAAGTACCACCCCGTCCTTTTTATACTGCCCGTATTCGCTTCTATAAAATCGGCAATATCTTGATAGTTTACCTCGTCCACAAAATCCCTTTCATCTACAAGATGTAATTGGATATGCTGCTGGCATATAGTTTTAAAAGCAGGGAAATAATCTTGATGAGTTATAATATATATAGTGCGAGGTTTAAGAAATCGTATGATATGCCGTAAGGTCGTTTGGGAGATATCGATATGCTGCTTTCCGACACACAACACCAGATCGTATACAGGATTTCCAGCAAATTTTCGCTGTTCGTTTTTCATTGGCTATTAAAAGGTGACGAAACTATCTAAAATAAGACCACGGCCATCTGTGTTCGCACGTGTCTCGTTTATCCACTTATCAGGGGATACGACTATTTTGTCGGGGTTGTTATTGAGCCAAGCTCCCCACCAGCTAAAACTGCTGTTGGCGATAATGTTATGATTGCACAAACTCATCAATTGCATGTCGATATAACTCTGCTTGCCGATATTCCAGTCTACGAAAACGGCATCTATATCTTTAAAAGTCTCCCTACACCAAGGAATATCGTTGGAGAAAACAATAAATAGGGGAGCGTCTATTTTGCTTTTTATATACGCGATAGCTTTCTCATAGTAATTATGATCACATATACTTCCCAGATGTTGGTTAGCTTCTATGAGATAATCTCCCCTACGGATATGAAGAGAAACACTCTCACGTTGTTGGATGCGGTGGATAAGCTCTTCACTTCTAGTGTCGGTGATTTGTGGAAACCGGAAATGTTCGCGAAGTTCCTTGGATACTCTATTGATGTAATCGATATGCTGCCAGTAACCCCAATAATATCGGTTCTGTTTATCGCTAAAGATTGTCCTGTCGTAACCGAACGACATGGTTTCTTCCGTATAGGCGCGTCTCGTGCGGTACAACCGTCTTAGCTTACGCCATTTCCATTTTCGGTTGTTAGGAAGATATAGATTTAAATCGAATTCAGATGCTGTATTCAGTTTGATGTTGAAAATGTCGTTCAGTTCAAATCCGTTATGGAGTGTGTAGTTTTCAAAACCAGTTAAATCCGCTTTTACCTTTTTAAACGTTTTTTGGAGAGCGAGATAAAACCCATATTGAAACATTTGATTTCCCAACCCACCTAAGAATTTAACTATCTTCATCTAAACGATATCTTGTGCCTAATAATTCCTATTTAACTGTAACTATATTCTTGCTAAGGAGTAAATATACTATTTTTGCCATAATTTTAAGTTATTTGTGTTATCCAACATCGCTAGAAAATATCTATCTCGTCAGTTTTTTAAAAAATACTTTTATCCTATTTTTTATACGTTTCTCCCTATTGCGATATATATTGAAAAGTTCTTCGCGTCTTGTTATTGCTTCTAAAGAAAATCGCTCAAAGAAAAGGCGTTTATACTTTTCATTTAGCAAATCGAATATGGTTAGCTGCGCCCTAGTTTTATGTTCAATCATCACTTGAATATTTTTCGTTATACTCTTTTCATGCAGTCTATAGAAAACAAGGCTCTCATTAATGAAGGTCACATCTGGTTTTTTTTCAAATATGTTTAGCCAAAATATCCAATCTTCTCCCGCCTTTAACCCTTCATTAAACGTTAAGTTTCCAATTATATTTTTACTGAAACTTCCGCAATGAATAGGAATCGAAAATTCACCGTCCCATTTCAATAAAATATTATCAAAATCTAGATATTCTTGCCTAAGAGTACAGAAGGGAGGTGAAATTTTACCATTTTTGATGTGCTCAAAAGATGTAACTACTAATTGTACTCCTTTTACATGTTCATTATAGCACTTTGTTAATTTTGACTCGTTGAGGCAGTCATCAGCGTCTAAGAATTGTATATATTCTCCTTTAGCTTTAGACAACCCATGATTCCGAGCACTGCTCAGTCCTCCGTTTTCTTTCTGATATAATTTAAAACGACAATCGTTTTTTTCCCATTCTTTGGCAATCTCAGCGGTATTATCCGGTGACCCATCATCAATAATTAAACATTCCCAATTTTTAAAACTCTGTTTTAAAACAGAGGCCAGCGTGTCACCTAAAAAATTAGCTTGATTATAACAAGGTATAATTATGGAGAAAATAGGCGTCATATTTCAGTTATTTACGAGAATTGTGATAAAAATAAGATAATGATAATAGCAATCCAAAATAAAGCTTTTTGTGGTAGAAAGTCAAGTCCTGTAAATTCATGTTCTATAATCCCTTCGTTTAATCAGTAGAGCCATTCTAATCTGTTTTGTGAAATTAAGTTTGGTAACAAATGGATTTTAGGCAATAGATATGTTAATATACTATGATTTATGTTAACTTTGGATTTAAGCGTTGCGTTCGATTGAGCATCTTCTTATATGGTGTTATTATCGAAGTTGAAATATGAAATATCCCCAGCTTCGTCGATATAAAAAGTAAATGGAAAAAAAGAAAGTCTTATTACTTGCTTTAATAGATTATGGGCTTTATCAAAGTATAAAGGAGAATTTAGAGAGAAATGGATATGATGTCACCTTGGTTCTGAACTATGGATATGAATTTTCATATACTAGCATATGGGATAGATTACGAAACTTCTTACACAAGATTTTGTTAAGAGATTACACTTATAAAGATAAATTGAGGAAGAGTTTTCTTGAAAATAAACAGGTCGATATTATAAACGAGGAAGACTACTACGATTACTGTATAGTAATAAGATCAGATTTTTTTCCGATTGAAATTCTAAAAGCAGCTAAATTGAAATCAAGATCATTTGTATCATATCATTATGATGGATTAGGTCGTAATAAGAAGGTTTTTGAAAGAATCGATTTGTTCGACCACTTTTTTGTTTTTGATAAAAATGACATAAAGAAGTATCCGGAGTATAATTTGAAGTTGGTAGATAATTTTTATTTCGACTGTTATCCCCGAGGGACAAATCAGGAGAGAGCAGGGAAAGCAGTTTATTTTTTAGGTTCATACCATCCTAGCAGATTAGATGATATGTTGCTATGTTACAATATTCTAAGGGAGTATGGTCTTGAAGTCGATATTGACCTGCTGATTAATGCTTACCTTCCTGACGATTCACCACTCTATCAAAATGTGGATATTAGTTTACTTAAGGATGTTATTCCATATAAAAGCTATTTGGAGAAGATATCGCCTTATGGAATCCTTTTAGACCTTCTTATTGCTGAACACCAAGGACTTTCCTTTCGGATTTTTGAAGGATTGTATTATCAAAAAAAGGTCATTACAAATAATAAAAGCGTGCGGGAGAGGGATTTCTATCATCCCAATAATTATTTTATTATAGAAAATAATAATTTTAATGGCTTAGAGGAATTTATAGCAGCACCATACAAGAATATTGATTCTAACATTGTCGAACAGTATAGTTTTACTTCTTGGTTAAACACGCTTTTAAATAAAAAAGATTAAAAATGAAAGAGGATGTAATAAGTATCATCATTCCTTGCTATAACAACGCAACTACTGTTAGGGAATCGGTGGAATCTTGTATTGCCCAAACTTATACAAATTTTGAGGTTATCATTATTGATGATGGATCGACGGATAACTCTTGGGAAATCATTCAAAGTTTGGAGGCCCAATTTCCACAGGTGCGTTCCTTTCATCAGAATAATAAAGGGCCAGCACGTGCCCGAAACTTTGGGGCTTCTTTTGCGCAGGGCAAATATATTGTATTCCTAGATGCCGATGATAAATTTGCGCCGAGTTTTCTGGAGGAATGCATAAATGTATTTAATACTAACCAGGATGTTGATATTGTGTATTCCTTAGTGGAGAAGTTTGAAGAGGAAGAGGGGATTTGGGTACAGTTGAATTATTCTACGGAAAGGATCCTGCTGGGAAGCTGTTTCCCTATATCGTCGATGGTTGAGCTGGAGAAATTTAGGCAGATTGGCATGTTTGATGAGGAACTGGCACATGCAGAAGATTGGGAGATGTGGATTCGTATGACAGCTCAATATCCAAATGCTTACAAAATAGAAAAGCCTTTAGTATTTTACCGAAAGCGTGTGACGAAAGACTCGATTTCTGATTTGGATAGAATACATAATTACGCTGATTATACGCATTTGTATATTTATAATAAGCACTACGAATTGTATCGCAAGCACAAGCGATCTATTAATGATCTGCTTTGGGCAAAAGAAGAGGCGGTAAAATATAAAGCAAAATACTATAACGAATGGTATCGAAAATTGATATACAAATGGTTTCTGAAAAAAGAAAATAAATGAGATTATATATGATTTTCGTAATAGAATAGATAGAAATGGGTTTAAAAATAGCCATAGTTGTTCAACGTTACGGTTTAGAGGTTAATGGTGGAGCAGAGTACCACGCTAGGATTCTTGCTGAAAAGTTATCTGGGAAATATCAGGTGGAGGTGCTAACAACTACAGCGTTAGACTATTATTCATGGGATAACCACTATCCTCTTGGTGAGGAAAGTATCAATGAGATAAAAGTTTATCGCTTTGCTACTATCAAACAAAAATCTAAAAAATATCGAACGGCTAAAAGAGCTATCTTTAAACAAAAAAAGTATTTTAAAATATTAAAAAAAATCGGAATATTTGATTTTTTCGACAGACGGTTTCATATAACAGAAGTCAAACATAGTGAAATCGAAAATTGGCTTATCAGCCAAGGGCCTTATTGTCCAGAATTGGTAAACTATATAAAATCCAATGGAAGGCAATATGATACTTTTATTTTCTTTACCTATCGATTTTATCCAACTGTAGTAGGTATGCCGTTAGTTTCCGATAAAAGTATTTTTATACCGACGGCGCATGATGAACCGCTTATTTATACGGAACCCTATAAAGATATTTTCTCCGTACCTAGATTTATTATGTACAATACCGAATCTGAAAAAAGACTGATTGAAAATGTTTTCAAAAATCATACAAAACATAGTGATATAGCTGGAGTAGGAATTAATAAATATGTTGGAGAGGGACAAGCTCTTCCTGATTCTATCGAAGCTAAAAAGTATTTCATTTATATTGGACGGGTTGACAAAGGGAAAGGATGTGATCAGCTGCTGGAATATTATATCCGATTTCAACAGGAAAATCCGCAATACAAGGAATACAAGTTGATTCTTGTAGGAAAGAATGACATGACTGAATGTTATGAGCATCCTTCAGTTATTTACATGGGATTTGTTTCGGAAGAACTGAAGTATGCATTACTGAGGAGCGCACGGGCTACTATTATGCCCTCTTTGTACGAAAGCCTTTCACTGGTTACATTGGAAGGCATGAACGAGAAAATCCCAGCTATTGTAAATAAAAAATGTGAAGTGTTGTATGAGCATATATTAAAAAGTGGGACAGGAACGTCGTACGATTCTTTGGAATCCTTCTGTTCGGCTCTTAAAACGTATATTACAAAATCAGATGAAGAGCTTAAAGAAGAGGGCGAAAAGGCAAAAATATATGTTGCAGAAAACTATACTTGGGAATCCGTTTTAGCGAAATTTGAAAAAGGAATTGATTTTGTCACTGGCTTCATCAAGGATTAGGAATCTATCACAACATTCAACCTTTCCAATATCTTATTCCAGGAATAATTTTCTTCTACATAGCTAATGGCTTTCCTGCTTGGACCTTCATTTTCCTCAAACTGGTCTAACGCTAGCATCTCATTTAACTTCTGTATAAAGTCGGATTTTGATATATAGTAATGGGCTGCAAAATTGCTATCAATACAATGTTGTTTCATGACCTCGGATTTCCCATTTACAAGTGCTGGCTTACCTAGCTGCATGGTTTCGAGCAATAGCAAAGAAAGGCTTTCCCTATCGGAGGGATTAACAACTAACTGTGCATGTTTAATCAGTGCTGTTTTTTCCGATTCGCTTACAAAACCCGTATATTGAATGTCAGGATGTTCACACTTTGCCATAAAGTTGCCACCCGTAAGAACCAGCTTAACTGGATCATCGCTTTGATTTTTATAAGCGATGAACCATGGTATTAGATTCCCTATTTTTTCTTCTGCTATTCTGCCAAAATATAGAACATATCGGTTTGGTAGATTGTATTTCAGTTGTACGTCGGAGAAATCTGCTGCTTCTTCGAGTTCTACGCCTACGGCGAGGATGCTGTTGGACGACATCTTATTTCCAAAAATACGCTGGCAGAGATCCCTTTCCGAGGCTGTGTTGAAAGCTATGTGCTTAATGGTAGTGAAAATATCAGCAAGATAAGCACGGAAGAAATCCCCCTCGTCGTGTGCTGTCGGAATAAAAATGCATTTATGAGGGATGATGTCATTTATAAAGTAAAAATTAGGACAAGGATAGGAAATCAAAAAAAGAGCCGAATAGGATGCTTCATTGGTTTTGACATAATCGATTAAATCAGGAGAATACAGACCATGTTTTTTTAAGGTTTCTATTTCTTTTTTTGCAAATAAGCTCCAAGATGGAAAGAGAGAAGCCACATATCGTAATAGACCTCTTTTATATAAAAACCGACGGATTTTCCTGCCCGTTCGACTTTTGTTATAAAATGTACTAAAACGCTCTTGGTTGAAAGGGATTGTTCTGAAACGTCGTACCCTGACGCCATTTATTTCTTCCACGCCCTCCTTATAAAAAGGTGTAAACGTTTTATAGTCCTTTGCTGTCGTTGTTAATACTTCAACATCGTAATATCTACAAGCTCGTTCGGCGAGCATCTTGCAATGTTTTTCCGCTCCACCATTAACCTCTTCTCCATATAAGCCTATAACAAACCCGATTTTTTTCATTTAAGGGAATGGCTATATGCCTACAACTTCGTGAAAGCCCGGAGAACGATGTCTCATTTTATGTGCTATTGTTTCTCTATAAATAAATTCGTTTGGTTTGGTATTTGTTCGCGCAGAAAGCGGATGAAATATATGATAGCAGACAGCAGCCCATTTCAATTTTCGCTTTTTTATACCCTTATTTACCAATCGTTGGGCAAGTTCGTAATCTTCCCATCCCCAACCTTTAAAACCATTATAATACCCGTTGACATCAATATAATCTTGTTTCCAGAATGCAAAGTTACAACCTTTTACATTCCAGGAAGAATTACTTTTCGAAGAGAATAGAAACGATAAAAAAGGAAAACGGATAGCATTGAATCTTGTGTCCATTCCCGACGAAAACGGATTCAACGATAAAAGAAAGCCGGATTTAAGGATTTCGTTGGATCTTTTTTCGCCTATAGCCGCCCGGCTTCCTGCAATAAAATAACCTGGTTTAGCTGCTTTTTTATGGTCTTCAATAAATCTTTTGTGGAGGACAATATCGCCGTCAATCTGAATAATATAAGGATTGGAGCTGGTTTGTATAGCTTTATTTACAATAATACTTTTGCGAAAACCACGATCCTCATGCCAAACATGCTTTATACTTAGGCGATGTTCTTTGTTAAAATTCTCGATCAGAATTTTTGTCTGTTCGGAGGAACCATCATCTGCGATAATAATCTCCTCCGGTATAACCGTTTGTTTCAATATGCTTTTCAAAACCAATGCTAATGCTTCCGGCCAATTATAGGTGGAAATCAATAACGTAACTTTTGGGTATTTGTTCATATTTATCTATTCGATTCTAATGCTTTTTTGTATATAACGTAATAAGAAGTGCGATTGTGTACAACAGATTCTAATATTTACGTAATTAATTTATATTGCAGTATAAATTCCATCTTCTATCCACGTCAGTTTTTTGCTGATAGCTTGAGACAATATTTCTTCATTCTTTCTCAGGTTCGATCGCGAGTTTTCTTCATGATAGATATGGTAAGCCACCGCTCCGAATTTTATAAAACGCTTTTTCTTTCCGGCGTTTAATAGTCTGATAGTGAGCTCTGCATCCTCGCTCCCCCAGCCTTGTATGCTTTCGTTATACCCGTTTACTTCTACGAGATCCTGTTTCCAAAACGACATATTGCAGCCCCGAAGTGATAGTGGCTTATTCTTTTTGTATCGATCAGCTAAAAAATGAGATAACGGTATAAAACGATAACTATTGAGTATAGACGCTAATGGGAGTGCTGATTTTTTTATACGAGGAAGTTCCGGTGCTTTCAGAATATTAGCACTATATTTTTGAGGTAATAGTACCCTGCTGCCACACAGAAAAGTTTTGGGTTGCGCCAAAGCTAAGTGGTCTGCAATGAAATCTTTGTGAAGTATGATATCCCCATCAATCTGAATGATATAGTTACCTTTTGCGGCTGCAATAGCTTTATTGCGTATCGCGCTGAGTCTAAATCCTTCATCAGCATGCCATATATGAACAATAGGGACAGAAGACAAACGTTGTAGTGAGGAAACCATTTCTTTCGTGTGCGGTTTTGATCCATCGTCCGCTATAACAATTTCTTTGGGCAACTGCGACTGCTGAAAGATGCTCAGCAGACATTTTTCTAAAGCTTGTGGCCAATTGTAAGTAGAAACAATGATGCTTACCTCCAGCGTGTCCATATTACGATTTCCCATTTTCCAGATACTTCTCTAAGCCAAAATTGTTCCAAATCGTTTTTTCTTTTACGGAAGCTGCCAGAATCGACTTGTTTCTTTCTTCATGCGATTTTTCCTTTTTTTCGGGATGAAAGAGGTGATAGGCAATAGCAGCAAATTTAATGATCATCTTTTTAACGCCTTTATTCATTAGACGTAATGTGAGGTCGCTATCTTCGTGGCCCCACCCCTCAAAGTTTTCATTATAGCCGTTTACTTCAATTAAATCTTGTTTCCAAAAAGACATGTTGGCACCTCGGGCGTAATATATTGGATACTTGTTTTTATATTTCTTCAATAAATAACGTGACAAAAGAGGTATCCGAAAACCATTTTCTCTTCGTTTAATGTCCGGTGACCAGATATTTATATAAGTGCTTTTCTTCTCAAAAAGGCTTTTGCTATACATTTTTCCTAACATGACACGTGAGCCTTGAAGAAGAAAACCAGGTTGGGCGATATGAAGGTGATCCTCAATAAACTTTGCATGTAGAATAATATCACCATCAATTTGTACGATATAAGGTGTCGATGCTTTGGCAAAGGCCTTGTTACGGATAGCGGCAAGCCTAAACCCTTTGTCTTCGTGCCAAATATGGATTAACGGTACGGTAAACAGGTTTTGCATGCGCATGATCAAATCTTTGGTAGCAGACGTAGAACCGTCGTCTGCAATGATGACTTCTTCGGGTAAAATTGTTTGATTAAGAACGCTGAGAAGTGTCAGTTCTAATGCTTCTGGCCAGTTGTACGTGGATATGATAAGCGAACAGTCTGTTTTCATGCAGGATCGTGTTGTCTATATTTATTATATGTATGGTGTTTATCCTGCCAGTGTCGGGACAGGCTTGGTCTCATTGCTTGTCTTTTTATGTTAAAATATTCTTGACAAAATTGTAACAAGAATGTGCAAAATTACACAATAGTAGGTACTTTTGGAACTAAATGAAGAATTGTAGTCTTGTAATTTCCACCTATAATTGGCCAGAGGCGCTAGATGTATGCTTAAAAAGTGTAATGGAACAATCTATCTTGCCAAAGGATATCGTTATTGCAGATGATGGTTCAGATGATAGGACAACAAAAATTATTGCCTCATATCAGCTCACATCCCCCGTTGAAATAGTACATGTATGGCAGGAAGATATAGGGTTTCGTAAGTCAATTATTATGAACAAGGCGATATTAAAGGCAAAAGAAGAATACATTGTACAGATTGATGGGGACGTCATTCTGGATAGACACTTTATTGCAGATCATTTATATGTGGCAGAAAGCGGATACTTTGTAAGAGGGACACGGTCACATATTGCGAAAGAACAGGTAGAGGCAGTCTTGAAAGCTAAAGAAACTGATATCCGTTTCTTTTCAACGGGTGTTGTCAATCGTTTTAACGCTATCCGTATACCTTATCTTTCTTGGCTGGTAACAAAAAAAAGGAAATCCGGGCAAAGCGTCAGAGGCTGTAATATGGCATTTTGGAAGGCTGATTTTAAAGATGTTAACGGATATAACAACGACTTGAGAGGGTGGGGGCATGAGGACGAAGAACTCGCAACACGCCTTGTCAATCACGGAATAATCAAGAAAGCCGTGAAATTCCGTTGTATACAATATCATTTATACCATGAATTGGCGAGCCGTGATAAAGAAGAAAGCCATAATGATGTTTTATGGAAAATCAGAGAGAGTGGCATAACTCGATGCAAAAATGGTTGTGCTGAAGTCTAAATGAGCGCACTGGACACCTCATCAATTTTCTCCCCGACCATCTCCGGCGTGACTAGATCAATAGCTTCTATGCCGTTACAAATACACGATTTATTTCCATAGATGGAGCTAGGGCGATTAGGATGTTCTATTTGAATACAATCTTCCATAGATTGTCCATAACCTAAGAAGCCGGCATAAGGATGTGTTGCTCCCCAAATAGATAAACAGCGGATACCCACTAACGATGCCATGTGCATACCGGAGGAATCCATGCTGATCATGAAGTCCAAACGGTTAATAAGGTCAAGTTCTCCCTTTACACCCAATTGGCCAATCGTATTATGAACATGGGGATGCTGTTTGTTCCATGTTATCGCCTGCTCGAGTTCCTGTTTTCCGCCGCCAAAGACGAAAAACGTATATCTAGATGCAGGAAACATCTTGAAAATGGTATCCCAATGGCTCAATTTCCAGACTTTGTAGGGGTGCTGGGCAAAAGGAGCGATACCGATTTTAATAGTTTTTGATGATAATATCGCTCGATATGCGTCCGGTATAGGGCGCTCCTCTTTTTGTAATTGATGTTTTAGCTTTAGTGAAAAGCCAAGCGTTCTGAAGACATCGGCATAACGCTCAACAGTAGGACGTAGTGGTTTGAAAATCTTATGCCTTTTTCTCGTCAGTTCCTTTTTTCGATGGCGTGCTTTATCAAGGATAGCCAAACGATAGCCAGCAGTTTTAAAAAATAATGTCAGAATCCGTGAACGAATATTGTTGTGCAAGTCGGCCACGTAATCAATATCATATTTTTTAAGCTCATTGAAAAGCCGCCATAACCCTTTAGGGCCTTTGTGTTGCTCGTCGGGAAAGATAGGATGGAAGGTGAGGTTGGGAATTCCGTCAAAAAAAGCCGCGAACTGTGGTCGACTTACCATGACGAGTTCTATCTGCTTATGCTGAGCGCTGAGCTCTCGTAATACAGATGCCACCATTGCCACATCCCCCATTGCCGAGAAGCGTATAACCAATACGCGGGCTTTTTTCATCTTCCTTATTGTATTTTTCTGTATAGCACAGGATTCAGTGAAGGGTCATTATACATTTTCATCTGCTTGTAGACTTTCATGTATTTCTCTCCAGATGCAATATCGACAAGCAGTTCATCAATGCTTTGTGACAAATCTTTTCGTTGCGCTAATAACACATCTAATTTTGACCGACAAGAAGCAATATGTGCTTGATCCACATCGGTGCGTTTGGTTTCCAGCTCCATGTGGTATATCTTCAGTGCCAAAATGGATAGCCTGTCGATAGCCCAGGCAGGACTTTCGGTATTGACTCGTGCATGATCTTTCACCTGAACATGATGGAACTGTTGCAAATAATAACTATCGATATATTCTACTGTATCGGTGCGTATTTGATTTTGTTTGTCAATACGACGTTTCCAGTTCAACCCCTCTTCTGGAGCGATATCTGGATTTCGGACGACATCTTCCATGTGCCACTGCACGGTGTCTATCCAGCATTTCAGATATAATAGATGTTCTAACGATTGGCTGTCGTATGGATTCTCCATAGGATGGTCTATCTCATCATAACGATGATAATCTTCAATGGCACGTTGAAATATTGTCTTGGCAATTGCACTGATCATAACGGCAAAGATAAGGATTTTTTTATCTTCTTTTTCTCCGCGAAAAAGAAGCAAAAAGCTCGTCGCTGCGGATATTTGAGAAGAGGGATAGTACTAAGGATGAATTTCTACATACCTCAAATCTCCGGATGCGACATTGAATATTAAGGAGGAGATTGTGCAATTGTATTATTCCCTTTTTAACCCTTAAATGCCACATATAAAATTTTGAAATATGTAGAAATAATATTTATGCAATATCCCCTCCATTCAAAATTTTAAAGTGGCGAGTTTTTTTGCATACTTTTTTTGCGGAAAAAAAAGTATAAAGAAAAATTTTTAAGACACCTTCTCCATTAACCAATTGGGAAATATCCCTAATAGGATAACCAATACGGTTAGAATATACGCTATAATAAGCAAAACGCTGACTTGTTTTTTATCGGTTATAGGTTGATCGCTATTGCGTAAAAAGGCGTATAGTGGAATCTTGAAATAGAAAAAAAGCGAGATAACAGCTGTAAGTGCACCGACAATTAGCAACAGGAGCGGGCCCGTATCACCCGATGACTGAAAGATGGAAAACGTAGAGGTAAACACCAGCAGCTTCGCTACAAACCCTACCGTTGGCGGTATGCCGATAAGTGAGACAGCAACCAATGTAAATGCTGTAAATAATAGCGGCATCTTTTTACCCAAGCCGGCGTAGGAAAGGAGGGAAGTGGATCCTGTTTCTTGTTCTATTTGATCGATAAAAATGAAGGTAGCCAAATTCATGATGACATATGCTACAACATAGAATAATAAATAGCTGAAAGCATCTTGATAGGCAAATACGACCATAAGGAGCAAGCCGGTGTGGCCGATGGAAGAATAAGCCATCATCCGTTTAACATCTTGCTGTCGAAGTGCAGCGAGATTACCGATAAGCATCGTGACGACGGCTACCACAATAATAAACCAAGTGCTTAGTTCTGAAAAATAAAATGCAGTGGACGACCACGACTGGTAAAGACGCGCAAATAAGACAATTGCACCCACTTTAGGTATAGTAGATAAAAAAGCGGTAATAGCAGTAGGCGCACCTTGATAGACATCGGGACTCCATACATGAAAAGGTACAAAGCTAAGCTTAAATCCGATCCCGGTAAATACAAAAAGTAAAGCGAGCGTAACAATAGCCTCGGGCGCATCCATTAGTCCTTGTAGATGTGCGGCCGATTGGAAATCGAGGTTACCTGTTAATCCATAGACGAGCGAAAGGCCATATAGCATTACCGCGGCACATACTGATCCAAAAAGAACATACTTCATAGTAGCTTCTGATTGGACTTTATTCTGTGAAAAATAACCCACCAAAATATAAGAAGCGATGGAGACCATCTCTATACCGATGAAAGCCATTAACCAGTTACTTGTAGAGCTTAATACATGCATTCCTAATGTAGCGGCTAACAATATGCTATACACATCACCATTGTTCTTGGAGTGGCGTTGTTGTAGGAAGATGGCGATAATCAGTGTACTGCAAATAATCACAAGACGGGCATAAGTACTTAGTGGATCGACTAGCCACATGCCCGAAAAGCCCGTTCCTGTCGTAGAAAGTTGGTCTATAAGATAGTACAGTGAAAATGCCAACGTAACCACACAGCCGATAAACGTGCTGTTTTTCCAACGTCTTTCTATAAAAAGAGCCATAAAAATGCACACGATAAAACCAATAATCAACGCTAGCTCCGGTTTAAATAGCGGAATAGAGGCGATTATCTGGTCGAGTATGTTGGGAATGGAGACGTTCACGTTGTTTATTATGCTTACAAATAGGGTTTTATTAAATCAATAAGTTGTATTACAGAAGCATTGAGGTTGCTAAAGATAAGCGACGGCATAATGCCCAAAAGCAACGCCAGCGCAAGTGCAGGAAACAAAATAACCTGTTCGCGCGTATTCAGATCGGTCAATGCTTCTTGCCAAGCCAATCCACCTTTTAATCGCGTTTGCCCGAAAAACATGCGTTGCAATGTCCATAGGAAGTACGCTGCACTTAATAATATCCCGATCGACCCACCTATGGCCATCCAACGGGGTACACCCGTAGCCATGCTTTCGGCATTGAATGCACCAATGATAACGAAAGCCTCTCCGATGAAGGCCGAGAAGCCAGGCAACCCTAATGAAGCAAAAAACGCAATAGCTACATACGCAGTATACTTTGGCGTAAGCGAGGCTAGACCACGGAAGTTATAGATATAACGATCGTGTACACGGTCGTATAGAACACCGACTAAGAAAAACAACGCTGCACTGAGGAATCCATGGGAAACCATTTGGAATATAGCGCCCGATACCCCTTCGGCTGTCAATGATGCAATTCCGAGTAATACGAACCCCATATGCGATACCGAAGAATAGGCAATCATGCGTTTTAGATCCTTCTGTGCTAATGCATTGAGTGCCCCGTATAATATGGATATCACCCCAATCAAGGCAAGCCACCAATTGGTGTCCGCAGCTATATCGGGGAAAATGCTATAACAGACCCGAATGATACCGTACCCACCTATTTTCAGCAATATACCGGCAAGAATGATAGAGACCGGTGTAGGGGCTTCTACGTGTGCATCGGGTAGCCAAGTGTGGAGCGGAACAATCGGTACTTTAATGGCAAATGCGAAAAACAAGACAATAAAGCCAATCAGACGAGCCGGTATACCAAAGACTTCGTGATAATTCGCTATATAAGCAAAGAAAGAACCGTCCACATAGTTGGCAGGATTCATCATATGCAACATATTGAACGTATGTGCTCCTGTTGCTGGATTGATTACAGAGAAATAAAGTCCTACGATAACCAAAAGCATGAGTACAGAACCCAATAGTGTGTAAATAAAGAATTTAATCGCAGCATATTCACGACGCTCCCCTCCCCATATTCCGATAAGGAAATAGAGTGGAAGCAACATGATCTCATAGAAAACATAGAATAGGAAAAAGTCCAACGCAGAGAAAATACCCATTACCGCTGTATTCAGTATCATTAGCAAGGCAAAATACCCTTTGGGGCTTTTATCGATGTTCCACGAAGCACCAACACCCATCAGCATAACCAGTGTACTTAACACGATAAGGGGGAGTGAAATTCCGTCTACACCAATTAAGTAATCAATCTCCAGTTTTCCGATAGCGCCTAAATCCATTCGTATCCACGCCAACTGCTCCACAAACTGGTAAGCATCTAACTGTTGGATACCGCCCAATGTAGCGTCAAAATTTCCGTATAGATAAAGAGAAAGACCGAATTGCAGAAAGGTGAAACCTAAAGCAACGTATTTATAGGTCGCTTTAGCTGATGACGGCAAGGCCAAAATCAGTAATGTTGCAACCAACGGTAAAAATATCAATATGGATAACAAGCCCATTTTCTATTTAATTAACAAATAAAGTATTCCCAAAACAACAATAGTC
Source organism: Sphingobacterium chuzhouense (assembly GCF_014692525.1). GTDB lineage: Bacteria > Bacteroidota > Bacteroidia > Sphingobacteriales > Sphingobacteriaceae > Sphingobacterium > Sphingobacterium chuzhouense. Next base: position 346,765 of record NZ_JACNYL010000001.1, on the reverse strand, counting down.
AATGCAAAGCCCAAATACGCCTGTAACTGTCCATTTTGAACATGCCGGACAAGATGGCCAATATAATATGTCGCATGGGCAAACAAATTGACCAGCCCGTCGACGATATGTTTGTCAAACCAATAAACAATAACTGAAAACCGACGTATAAACCAAGAGAAAAGCTTGGTGAGCCCGTCCACCACATGACGATCAAAAGCATATAGTATGCGGCTAAGCTCTACAGTTCCTTTTACGAATATGCGTTCGTTAAATTCGTTCAGATATCCCTGCTTATTGGCGAAGCGTACCAAGATATTGTTTTCCGATAGAGGATATTTCTGTTTTATATACCAGTTCCATCCGATGAGCCACATCAAAACTGCTCCTGCCGTTAAAAGGGCGGGAATGAATACATGGGCTTGTGCCAAGCTCGGATAGGTGGAGTCAGTATCCAATATCAGCATAATCCAAGAACGATGATAATCTGCCGGCGACGGACCAAAGAAAGGAAATAAACTACCTGCTGCAAGTACAAACATCGGAATAAGCATGGTCTTCGATGCTTCATGAAACGTCATATCAGCTTTAATATAAGTGCGGTATTTAAAAGAACCGAAAAACGTCTTGAAGATAATCCGTCCGATGTAGAATGCTGTCAGTAAACTAACGATAATCAATACCACCGGAATCAACACATATGCACCGCCAAGATGGTTTGCCCATTCGTATGTGGTAATCACGATGCTATCTTTGGAGAGATACCCCGAAGTAAATGGGAATCCGGCAAGGGATAACGAGGCAATCACCATACAGGTATAGGTCTTGGGCATAAAACGTCGTAGACCGCCCATATTGCGCAAATCCTGTGGATCGAAGTCCAGTTGTATCTTAGTTTTCAGATGTGCCATTTCATGTATAACCGCTCCTGCACACAAGAACAGTAAACATTTGAAAAACGCGTGCGTGGTAAGGTGGAACATGGCAGCATCCCAGGCACCGATACCAACACCCACTATCATAAAGCCCAATTGGGAGATTGTTGAAAAAGCGAGTACTTTTTTAATATCATATTGCCCCAAAGCAAAAAGAGCAGCGGACAGCGCAGTAATTGTACCAATGATGGTGATGACCAAGAGAACGGTCTCATTGAAAAGTGGAAAAACAGTACATAGTAAGAACACACCTGCTGCAACCATAGTAGCGGCATGAATTAGAGATGATACCGAAGTAGGGCCCTCCATCGCATCGGGCAGCCATATATGTAATGGAAACTGGGCTGATTTTGCCATAGCTCCCAGAAAAAATGCCAGACCGGCGAAGGTAACCCAAGAGGTATTTTTATCGAGTGCTGGTATGATGCCTATATCAACCCCTTTAAAGAATGTTCCTGTCTGGCCAAATAAAGCTGACAGATCTAAAGTGCCGCAATGTGCATAAACAAGGGCTACCCCAATGAGAAAGCCAATGTCTCCGATTCTATTGATCAAAAATGCTTTTTTATTAGCCTGTACAGCAGTTTCTTTGGTGAACCAAAAACCTATCAATAAATAGGAAGCAAAACCTACCAACTCCCAAAAAATATATAGTTGCAGCAGATTGAGCGATACAGTGAGGCCTAACATCGCAAAGCAAAACAGACTTAGGTACATCCAATAACGGTGTATACCGCTATCACCTTTCATATAGGCGCGGGAATAAATATGCACAGGTAGCGCGATAATACAAACAACCAGTTGCATCAAAGCGGTGAGATTATTGACTAGTATACCCACATAGAGTGTATGCTCTCCAATGGTGAACCATTCCCATTTTTTTAAAACAGTGGTTTCGTTCCATACAGGCAAAAACACACCGAACAGGCTTATTATAGTACTCGCTAAAATAGCGGTTAACGCAATATTGCCCGAAATCGCTTTTTTACCCAATAAGGCTTGTATAATGAATGCCAATAAGGGAAACAACATCACGAGAATGCTGGCGGTAACGGGTGATATGTGGAGAAGGGTGTTCACTTAATCTTTCAATTCGTGGATGTTTTCGGGATTAATGGTTTTAAAATGGCGGTATACATTCAAGATAATTGCCAGTCCCACAGCAACGGCTGCTGCGGCAAGAACGATGGCAAACAAAGCGAAAACCTGGCCGCCGTAATTTATTTTGTCGTATTTTCCGAAAGCTACAAAATTCAATATAGCGGCATTGATCATCAGTTCAATGCCAACCAATATCATAATTGTGTTGCGTTTAGCAAGCACTGCATACAAACCGATACAAAAAATACATGCACTAACAACCAAAAAATGGGTAAGGGTTATCATTCGTTATCCTCCTTTCGTGATAAGTGCGCAGCTCCCATAAGTGCCATCATGAGGAAAACGGATATGATTTCAAAAGGTAAAACATACTGGGTCATAAATTTGAACCCCAATACCTTTATATTATTGTCCGTAGGTAAAATAACCATTCCTTTGGCTTCAGATTGCGTAATCCATTGCGGCATATGCTGTGACCAGCTGATATAGCTGTATACCATAACGCCTAGAAAAGCTAAGGCTAGGATCAGCGCCTGCCAGTTAGGCAGCGAAATAAAACGCTTGGATGTAGATTGTAGGTCGTTAAGCAATTCTTTGTTGGACAGCATAAAAGCAAATATCAACAGAATAAGTACCCCACCGACATACACTAAAATTTGTGTAATGGCGATAAAATCCGCCAGAGCGAAAAGGTAAAGCCCTGCCATCGCAAAAAGCACGATGAAAAGCAAGAACAGTGCACGGGCAGTATTGCGTATATTGACTAATAAAAGGGCAGAAACGATAGCCATGCCGGCGAAAGCGTAGAATAATAAGGATTCTATCGTCATTATTTTTTCTTAGCTGCCTCCTTATCAGCTTGAAAACGTGTCCACTCTTCTTTTCGTTTCGAGATCTCTTCGTCCGTCATATCGGAAAAACCATAGATCAGATCCGTCAGTTTTGACGTGCTGCGGTCATATTGATCAGTCATGGTGATACATTCTGTAGGGCATACCACCGTACACAGTCCGCAGTACATGCATTTTGCCATGTCGATATCGAACTTCTCCGGATACAACCGTTTGACACTGCCGTCTGATGTCTTTCCGATGACACCCACTGATTTGATGGATTGGATGTCGATACAATCTACGGGACACGCCTTTGCGCATAGATCACAGACGATACAGTCTTCAATATCGACCTGCAATTGATAACGTGCCACTTCGGGAATAGGCATCTTTTCCTTTGGATACTGCACTGTGGTAACACCTTGTTGCTGCTTAAAGTAGTTTTCGTCGCGAATATCGAGCGTACTACGTGATTTGCGTGCACCAAACAAGTGCCTGACCGTTAAAAATAAACCTTTAACGGCAGTCATAAATCCTTGTATGGTTGTTTTTAGTACCAAAGTTATCTTACGTTTACAACATAACCAATATTCTCCATAATCCCGATATAGCGAGGCAAACAAACGCTAAAGGGATTAAAACTTTCCAACATAAGGTCATCAGCTGGTCAGCCCGAAAACGGGGCAACGTCCAACGAATCCACATCTGTATACCGACTATTGTCAGTGATTTCAATAGTGTCCATGCAATTCCCCAACCTAATCCTGTTGTCCAATCGGCAAGACGTAAACTACCGATATTGGGTAGTGGACTATTCCATCCTCCTAAGAAAATTACTACACCTAAAATAGCAACTAGAAACATCATCGCATATTCGGCAAGGAATAAAAAGGCAAATTTAATTCCGCCATATTCGGTGTGAAAACCGCCTATGAGCTCGGATTCGGCTTCGGGGATATCAAATGGGGCGCGATTACACTCGGCAAGCGAAGCGATGAAGAAAATAGTATAAACGATAAGGAGGTGAGGTGCTTGGAAGATGTGCCAAGCAAAAATGCCCCCGATATCGGTTACGTTCCAAAATCCCATAAAATAGATCTGCTCCGGCGATGCAATGCCCTGCAAGTATGCGATGTCGTTGAGATTTAACGTCTGTGTAATCATGACCGCTGCGATCAGCGACAAGCCTACAGGCAGTTCGTATGATACCATCTGTGCGATGGCGCGGATAGATCCCAATAGCGAATATTTGTTGTTGGAGCCCCAGCCCGCCATTAAAATACCAATGGCATCGATCGCCACAATGGCCATGATGAAAAAGAGCCCGGTGTTGGTGTTTGCCGGGATGAAGTCCGGCGCCCAGGGCACGACACTGAAACCGATGAATACGGCGACAAATATCACGATAGGGGCAAGTGTAAACAAGACCTTATCTGCTGCGGTTGGCGTGATAAACTCTTTCTGTAATAGTTTCAAAATGTCCGCCAATGTTTGGATAAGGCCGTATTTTCCTGTTTCCATAGGCCCTAAGCGGTCTTGTACAAAACCAGCAATTTTACGCTCTGCATAAACGGCAAAGAGCGTAAATCCCGCAATGAAAGCAAAAATTGCGACAGGTACAATAATATGGACAATGAGATCGACCAATTTGTCTTTTTAGAATAGTTCTTAATTGGATGCAAACATACGTAAAACGGAGCAAAACGCCATAATATTTAAAGAAAATATACCAAAATAGTAGAGTTTATTTTCGAGGTTGATATATATGGCGCTATGTTATTCGATTTCATTGAGGTATCTGCACAAGATTGGTAGGCTTTTTGTATTGTTAGAATCGTATAATATTTAAAAAATAATATTGTATAAAAATAGTGATACAAAATATTATTGTGTAGCATTTGGGTTGAACCTTTCGTTTGAAGAAGTGTTCTAATTAAAGAACGATATTTAATTTTATAGCAATGAAAAAAATCAACTTTATTTTTGTAGGTCTTATGGTGATGCTAATGGCTAGCTGTGCCGTTCGGAAACCATCAAATAGTAGTATGGCAGATTTGGTTGGAAAAAAATGGCAATTAGTGGAACTTAATGGTAAACCAGTTGCCGCGAAGGTGAACGGCAAAATGCCATTTCTGAAACTAGAGGAAAAAAGCGGACGTTATGGTGCCAGTGGCGGATGTAACGGCATCGGAGGTGAATATACACTAGAAAAAAATAACGGCATTAAATTTTCGCGTGGGATCTCGACAATGATGGCCTGTATGGATATGAGTATCGAATATGGCTTACGTACTTTATTTGACGAAGCAGTTACCTATGATGTAAACGGAAGCGAGATGGTATTGAAGGGAAAGAATAACGACATATTGGCCAAATTTGCGATGGTTGTAGACCAAACGGATAAACTGGTCGGTACATGGGAGTTGGATTACATCCTCGAGCCGGAAACTACCTTTGATGTGCTGTACCCAGAACGGAAACCGACGATTACATTTGATGTGGCTGAAAAGAAAGTGAATGGCAACAGCAGTTGTAATAGTTTTTCAGGATCGGTGAATATTGATGGCCATACGATTTCCTTTGGCCCCATGGCGTCGACCAAAATGGCTTGCCCCGGAAATGGAGAACAAGTGTTCCTTAAAAATTTAGAGCGTGTAACATCGTTTGATGTACAGGATTCCACGTTGACCATGATTATGGACGATATGGTGGTGATGCGCTGGCAGAAGAAATAAATAAAACACGGCAAAAAAAAGACACGATTCAAAATCGCGTCTTTTTTTTATCGCTTGTCGAAATCAACATAATCTCGCTTTGTCTCACCGACATATACTTGGCGCGGACGCCCGATAGGTTCTTTGTTGTCACGCATCTCTTTCCATTGCGCAATCCAACCCGGAAGACGACCCAACGCAAACAACACCGTAAACATATCTGATTCAAAGCCTAACGCTCGGTAAATAATACCTGAATAGAAATCAACGTTGGGATATAGCTTTCTATCAATGAAGTATTGGTCATTTAATGCTGCTTCTTCGAGTTTTTTGGCAATATCTAAAACAGGATCTTGTACCCCCAGTTTTTCTAAAATATCATCACAAGCTTTCTTAATGATTTTGGCGCGTGGATCAAAATTTTTGTATACACGATGTCCGAATCCCATCAACCGGAAAGGATCATTTTTGTCTTTTGCTTTCGCAAGGTATTTCTCCGCATCACCACCATCATTTTTAATAGCTTCCAACATTTCGATAACCGCTTGGTTTGCCCCGCCATGTAAAGGACCCCACAGCGCATTGATGCCCGCTGAGATGGAAGCATACAGATTAGCGTTGGACGAACCTACAATGCGAACCGTAGATGTAGAACAGTTTTGCTCATGGTCTGCATGCAAAATTAATAATTTATGCATCGCACTAATAACAACCGGATCGAAAGTAGTTTCGCCGGTTACTTCTCCGAAAATCATATTCAGGAAGTTCTCAATATAACCGTAGTTATTTTTAGGATAAACTACAGGTTGACCTAATGATTTTTTCTGTATCCAGGATACGATGGTAGGCATCTTTGCCAAGAGATTGATAATGGTCTTATTGTCCTCTTCTTCTGTAGCATTCGGATTTAAAGATTCGGGATAGAAAGAAGACAATGCACCTACCAAACAGGATAACTGCCCCATAGGGTGTGATTTGGAAGGAAAGCCAACGAAGAAATTTTTCATGTCTTCGTGGATCATCATTTGCTTTCTGATATCGGAACGAAATTTCTCTAATACCTCTTTGGCGGGAAGCTCACCATATATTAACAGGTAGGCCACTTCCAGAAAAGTAGACTTTTCTGCTAACTGCTCGATGGGATACCCGCGATAGTGCAAAATGCCTTGCTCACCATCTAAAAAGGTAATAGCGCTTTTAGTAGCTCCAGTATTTTTAAATCCTGGATCTAATGTGATATATCCTGATTGATCTCGTAATTTGGAGATATCTATTGCTTTTTCGTTTTCAGTACCAATAATAACTGGCAATTCATAAGATTTTCCGCCTAAATTTATTGTTGCTTTATCCGACATATGTTATTAATCTAAAATAATCTACTTTCTACAAATGTATAAAAATCGGTGATAAATTCTAATACCGTTGCAATTTAAATGACAAAGAATTGTCATGATTCGTTTTTAATCTCTTTTTCTTTTTTTTGAAAATATTCTTTTGATTTACGAAATTTTCGTAATATTGTGAAAGATTAGTATTTTGATTATGGAAAAGTTAACCATTCAAGAAGAAGAAGCGATGTTATCCATTTGGCAATTAGACGGTGGATTTGTAAAGGAGGTACTGGATAATTTAAAAGGAGAGAAGCCGCCCTATACTACATTGGCGTCGACCATAAGGAACCTGGAACGTAAAGGATATGTGAAAGCGGTTAAATATGCCAATGCAAAGCGTTATGAACCCGTTATTTCGGAAGAGGAATATAAGGGGAAGTTTATGCACGACTTCGTAGGGGATTATTTTAGGAATTCTTATAAGGAAATGGTTTCTTTTTTTGTAAAAGAAGAGAAGCTTTCCGCAGCGGAATTGAAGGAAATCATGGATATGATAAAGAAAAATAAATCTTAGCTTATGTATTCTTTGCTTGCTTATATCATTCAAGTCAATATATTGCTAGCCGTAATATATCTAGGATATTACGGCTTATTGAAGAGATTGACATTCTATCGTTTAAATAGAGGGTTCTTTCTTATTGGAGCTGTTTTCTCCTTCGCATATCCTTTTTTGGATATCAAATCCCTGTTTCGCAAACATGTAGAGCCCGTAGGCAAGTGGCTGGGGTATTTGCCAGATTTTTACACACAGCAAGTAGGAAAATCTGCTTATACATTGGAAAACGTGATATATAGTTGCATTGTAATTGTCGGATTATGGTTTGCTGTTCGATTATGCTTGCAGTTATTGAGTTTATTACGTATTCATATCTATTCACGAAAGGCTATATGGAAAACGTATTGGTATCAAAATGTATTATTTCCTATTGTTCCGTTCTCTTTTCTGAACAAAATTTATCTCCATAAGGAGCAACATCAGGAACCGGAACTCTATAATATTTTTAAGCATGAGGATATCCATGTGAAAGGCATTCACAGCATGGATATACTAATGTTTGAAATATTACTGATAGTTTGTTGGTATAATCCCTTCGTGTGGCTCATGCGCAGAGCTGTACGTCAAAATTTAGAATACTTGACTGATCAACAAGTGCTAAATAAGGGTGTGGATCGGCAAACCTATCAGTATTCATTGCTGAACATATCGAAGCAAGGTGCCTCGTTGGGCGTTAGCAATCAGTTTAATTTTAAATTTTTAAAAAAGCGCATTATGATGATGAACAAGAAAAAATCGTCGAAACTCCAATTGAGTAAATATGCTTTCCTGCTACCGATCGTTATCTTTTCGGCAGGAGCATTTACTATTAGCAAGGCTGATGAAAAAATTACGGAAACGACGGAAGTGGTTAGGGAAAAACAGCTTGATATAACTACCCGACCAGATACGACGAAGACACCACCATTTGAAGCGAAATTTTTGAAAAGTAAGTCGGAAATTGATCAAACGCAGGACTATTTATACCTATACGATAGGAAGGTATTGTCTAAAGATGATTTTTTTCAGATAGACGATTCAGAATTGTACGGAATGATGTTTTCTTCGAAAGGTGCTTTAAAGGTACGATATGCGGACTACAATGATAAGGATGGCATTATTTCAGCATATTCAAAGGAGGAGCGTGACCGACAGCAAGAGCAGAGAGCTAAAGCTTTATATGTGATAGATGGAGTGATGCAAGAGGGAAAAGAAAGCATGGACGCCTTGGATCCTAATGAAATAGAATCTATTGATGTTCTTAAAGATAAAACTGCAACAGAACGCTATGGAGATAAAGGGAAATATGGTGTTATTATTATCACAACAAAGAAATAAGATAATATGTTGAGTAAATCCCTGATGGACTCATCGGGGATTTATCCCTACTTCGTATTCAGATTCGTCATGGTCAATTCGATGCCGATGTGGACAAAGCTCTGTATCATCTTCACAGCATGGTCAATGAGCGGCGGCAATTCTTTTTGCTCATCGGAATCAAAAGGACTCAATACGTAATCAACTTGTCTTCCTTTGGGAAAATTGTCGCCGATGCCGAAACGCAGCCGGGCGTAGTTCTGACCACCACAAGTAGCCTCTATGGAACGGAGTCCATTATGCCCTGCAGCGGAACCCTTCGGCTTAATTCGTAGAGAACCAAACGGAATAGCGAGATCATCTACCACGACCAATACATTTTGTATTGGAACTTTGAGTTCCTGCATCCAATAGTTTACAGCCTTACCACTTAAATTCATAAAAGTGGTGGGCTTAATCATGTACACGTTTCTGCCTTTAAGTTTAAATTCTGTATAGTAGGCAAGTTTCATCAATGACCAGGTTGACCCTGTTTGGTTTGCTGCTTCATCCACCACCATAAACCCGATGTTATGGCGTGTATCTGCGTATTCCTTGCCGATGTTACCCAGCCCGACAATTAAATAATTCATGGGTGCAAAGATAAGGAATAGTGTTAGACAAATAAAAAAGCACCGCACATATATGCGATGCTTTTTTATTGTTTAAATACCTCGGTACTATTTCTTAGAGCCTTTTGCTGCTTTTGCTGCTTCTTGCTCTGCTTGACGCAATGCACGAGACATTACTACAGATACGATCGTATCGTCAGCGTTGTTAAGGATTTTCGCATTTTCCAATGATACCTGTCCTACACGGAAAGATTTACCAACCTCTAACGAATCCATAGGAACCTTGATTTCCTGAGGAAGATCATTTGGTAATGCTTTCACACGAAGATTACGTAGTTTCTGAACAAGTTTACCGCCCATTTTAACACCTGGAGAATCTCCTGTTAATTTAATAGGAATATTTACAGAAACTTGTTTGTCATCAAACAATTCCAAGAAATCCACGTGTGTTACCAAATCGGTAAGTGGGTGGAATTGTGCGTCTTGAACGATAGCACGTGTTTTTTTGCCGTCGATATCCAATTCTACAAATACTACGTCAGCAGTATATAGAACAGATTTCAAATCAGCTGCGGATACAGCAAGGTGGGTTTGTTCTTTGCCACCATAAAGAACTGCAGGAATCTTTCCTTCGTAACGCAATTCTTTTGCATCTCTTTTCCCTACGTTCTGTCTAACAGAACCGCTAATAGCAATTGATTTCATTTCTTAATTATCTAAATTTGAGGTGCAAAAATACGGTATTTTTTTTGATAAGCAAATTTTTATTTGCTACTATCTAAGTGATTGTGCTTTCTCCGGAGTTTGCAGCCTATCGACTATGGTAGATAGCAATTTAGCTTTTGTTTTAAGAAACATTTGGCTAACTTTGTGGCAAAGCTAAGTTAATCTTGGAGTTTGTCCGATAGTATAAGGGTAGTACAAATGATTTTGGTTCATTTAGTCCTGGTTCGAATCCAGGTCGGACAACTTTTTTGGTTTTGCTTTCTTCTAAATTGGAAATAATAATAAATCCAACATATAAAACACGCGTAAGAAATGCCTTTGCAATTTAACACGGTGAAGCTGTTCGCAGGGTCTGGAACAGTGGAATTAGCGGAAAAAATCTCCACATCTTATGGAAAGCCGCTTGGCGATATGACCTTATCCAAGTTTAGCGATGGAGAAATTCAGCCTTTTTATAACGAATCAGTACGCGGAAGCGACGTGTTCTTAATCCAATCCACAAACCAGCCAAACGACAATCTTTTAGAGCTTTTATTTATGATTGATGCGGCAAAGCGTGCTTCTGCCCATTATATCACGGTGGTCGTACCTTATCTCGGTTATGCTCGCCAAGATAGGAAAGACAAACCGCGTGTTGCTATTGGCGCGAAATTGATTGCAAACCTCATTGTGGCAGCCGGTGCACACCGAATTATGACCATGGATTTGCACGCTGCACAGATACAAGGATTCTTTGATATCCCGGTGGATCACCTAGATGGATCTATTATATTTGTACCGTACATCAAATCGTTGAATTTGCCTAATCTGACCATTGCGTCTCCAGATATGGGCGGTTCGTACCGTGCTCGTACATTTGCCAAATTCTTCAACGCGGAGGTTATCATTTGTGACAAACGTCGTAAACGTGCCAATGAAATCGAATCTATGTCGATTATTGGAGATGTGAAGGATCAAGATGTCGTCTTGATAGATGATATATGTGATACGGCTGGTACGTTGTCTAAAGCGGCTGCGTTGATTATGGAAAACGGCGCTCGTTCAGTAAGAGCCGTATGTACGCATGCAGTCTTATCAGGAAAAGCTTATGATACGATCGAGAATTCAGTGTTAACAGAAATGATCGTCACAGATACCATTCAGTTAAATTCGGAGAAGCAAAGAAGCTGTAGTAAAATTAAAGTACTATCTACGGCTGATTTATTTGCTGGAGCGATTAAGAATGTAAATGAACACGGATCGATTTCTGATTTGTTTGACATTAAATAATGCCATTGTATTAGTAATGCTATTCTAATAAAAAAATAAGGGGCCGACTGAATGTCGGCTCTCTTGTTTTAAGATATATGGTATTGTTTTTATTTTATAAAAATATGAGGGAATAAAAAAAGCGCCAAGTTTCCTTAGCGCTTTTTGTTAGTAGCGGGGATCAGACTCGAACTGATGACCTTCGGGTTATGAGCCCGACGAGCTACCAACTGCTCCACCCCGCAATATTTCTTGAATTTTTTAAGCTTAGCCTCGCGCTTTGCTTTTTGTTAGTAGCGGGGATCAGACTCGAACTGATGACCTTCGGGTTATGAGCCCGACGAGCTACCAACTGCTCCACCCCGCAATTTTTTGGTGACACAAAGATAGCGTTTTTTGAGCTAAAACCAAAAGGAAATATGCTTTTTTAAAAAGATTGACAGTTGGAATTGGATAATGATCTAATATTCTGTACTTTCACTTTATCAATTATAATGAATTGTGATGAAAAGAAGTTTACCACTAACCGTTGTGACTCTCTATTTATCCGTTCAGCAGTTTTATTTATCCTTCTTATCTAAGAGGAAAAGTAGTGCGTTGACGCGTAAAAAGAGATTTTTACCGCCGGATAGTCCGGCGGACAACACTGCACATTGGGGTGTATGTATACCTGATTCCTATCTGTTTATTTTAAATGCTCAAAGATTATGCGTTTTACCTCTGTATTTATCTTAGTAATTGCTGTTTTACTGGGGTATAATACGCTGGTAAAAAGCCAAACATGGAGTGAAAGCCCGGTTGTGGAGCAAATTGTAGAACAATTGGTGGAAGAACTGGAGGAAGAAATTGATGTCGATGAATTCCTTGAGCTTCTGCGTTACTACCATACGCGACCAATTGATTTAAATAAAACAGACGAACAGGAATTGGCCAAGCTCTTATTTCTATCGCCTTTGCAGATTGCAAGCCTGTTAGCACACCGTGAACAGACAGGGAGGTTTATTTCTGTGCTTGAACTGCAAGGGATTGCTCATTTTGATCTACCGACTATCGAACGGTTAAATCCTTTTATCACGGTCTCTTCTACGTCCACGCTTGAGGGATTAACTTGGCGAAAACTTTATGATGACAGTGAGCAACAACTGATGTTGCGCTATGGTACCATATTCCAGGAACAACGAGGTTACCTTATTACGGACAGCACGCGATCGCGTTATCTCGGGGATGCAAACCGGTATATGCTCCGTTACCGTTTCAATTTCCGTAATCGGGTACGCTTGGCGATCAATATGGAAAAAGATGCGGGAGAACCTTTCTTTCGAGAAAAGCAACGCTATGGTTTTGACCATTACGGCGTTAGTCTATATGTGAAAGATGTCGGTATATTTAAAGAATTGTTGCTAGGAAACTATGCCTTGCAAGTGGGACAAGGACTAGTTATGTGGAACGGTCTGAGTTTTGGCAAAGGGGCGATGATTACGAGTAGCGCTAGACAGGGGGCAGGATTACGAAGTTATACATCTATGAACGAGAATAACTATCTTTCTGGTTTCGCCACGCGTTTATCAATTGATAATTGGGAAATTACGCCTTTTGTTTCCTGGCGAAAATTATCTGGGAACCGTTCCATAACAGAAGAAGATAGTTACATCATCAGTTCCATTTCGGCGTCCGGATTACATCGTACACCCAATGAACTTCGTAATCGCCGCGCTATAACCCAAGGTGTTGCGGGAATCGATGTTACCTATCGCTATAAACGCTTAAAGTTAGGTGCTGTAGGTGTTTACACACAATATGACGGTGCTATTGTGCATGATGGCTCTCCACGGCACGCCTATTCTTTTGAAGGTGACCGGTTAACCAATATAGGCATTAATTACCAGTACACGTTTCGAAATATGTATCTGTTTGGCGAAACGGCTCATGAATATGGTCGGGGTTGGGCAACGCTAAATGGCTTGATCGCCAGTGTGCATCCGAAAGTATCAACATTCGTTAACTATCGGAATTATCAACGGAACTACCATGCAGTTTTTGCACAAGCATTGGGAGAGGGAAGTGCGGTTACCAACGAAGAGGGAGTCTATACCGGATTTATGTTCCACCCCAATAGGAAAATAGAATGGGTAAATTATGTAGATGTGTTCCGCTTTCCGTGGTTACGTTATCGGGTAGACGAGCCAAGTACGGGAATGGACGTTCTATCTCAATTTACGTATACTTGGTATAAGATAGGGCGGGTTTCCCTACGCTATCGCCATCGGCTAAAACAAGAAAACAATAGCGGAAGGCCGCCCGACAGGGAGGTCGTGGATGTGCTTAAGGATCAGTTACGTTTAGCCTTTCAGTATAAATTATCCAACAAGTGGGAAATTCGGTCAAGAGCAGAGGGCATACGATATGAAAAGGATGGGAGAATTGATTTTGGATGGCTAGCTTATCAGGATGTATTCTGGAAACCTACTCGTTTGCCCCTGCAAGCAAACTTACGCTTAGCGCTGTTTGCTACCGACTCGTACGACGCTAGATTATATGCGTACGAGAACGATGTGTTATATGCGAGTGCATTTCCGATGTATAATGGGGAAGGTGGTCGTTCTTATATCAACCTGCGCTATCGTATCGGTCGCAAAACAGATTTCTGGCTACGTTACAGTCAAAACCACTATTTGGATGTGGAAACGGTGGGTTCCGGGTTGGATCAAAGCGAGGGTCCACGCCGATCAGAAATTAAAATTCAATTCCGATATCAATGGTAGGGCAATCTTCTTATCTGGCGTTGCGGAAAGTACCGTTTGCCAGAACTTTTTTATTTTTCGGAATAGGTATTGTCTGTGGCTATTACCTAGCATTACCAACATTGCTTTTTCAGATTATCATCGGATGTATTATAACTATACTTCTGTTTTTAATAGGGATAGAGATATATAGTCGACGACGGAGACACATTTTCTTTCCGTTGCTATTTTACACCCTGTTGTTCTTGTTGGGTATTGTTTGGATAGGACGAGAACTTCCTGCGCAGCAATCACGACATTTTGTCGATCAGGAAGTCAATTATTTGATAGGGGTGGTAATGGATGAACCCATATATGGCGAAGGAAGTATTCGTTTTCCCCTAGAAATTCGTCATATAGTACGTGATAAAGAAGTAAGTCCGGCAACAGGGCGAATTATGTTGAGTATTGCCCGGGAGAGCAAGGAGTCTGATTTAACACTATCTTATGGCGACAAGCTATTCTTCCGTAATAAAGTAACGGAGGTACGCGCGCCCCATAACCCTAAACAATTCGATTATAAAAGGTATCTGGCACATAAAAACATCTACCATCAAGCCTATATACAACCGGCGGATGTCCGACTGATTGGAAGCGGGGAGGGGAATAATATAGTAGCATATGCGTTAGCCGTACGCCAATATTTTGTCCGTAAATTCGAGCAATTTATAACAGATAGAGAAGCGTTGGAGGTCTGCTCGGCACTCATCCTAGGCTATCGTGCCAATTTCCAAGCGGAGACATTAGCCGCTTTCATCAATACTGGTACCGTGCATGTGTTGAGTGTTTCGGGACTGCACGTAGGCATGGTATTCTTTCTATTGAATTTTTTGTTCGGTTTTTTGGATCGCTTCCCTCATGGTAGGCCTATCCGATTTACGCTGATCCTTATTTCCATTTGGGGTTATGTTTTATTAACCGGAATGGCACCTTCTATTTTGCGCGCAGGGGTGATGATTTCTTTTCTGTTAGTAGCGGGATGGAGTCAACGTTCCAATCAAAACCTCAATTCGCTTTTCGCGTCCGCGTACTGTCTGCTCTTATTTGATCCCTTTATGATCTTCGATATGGGCTTTCAGTTGTCCTATTTGGCTGTCTTAGGATTATTTACACTCTATCCGCTGCTGAACAAAGCTTTTCCAATAAACAACAAGTGGATACGTATCATATGGCAAGCGGTATTGGTTTCGTTCAGTGCGCAACTTTTTACAACTCCCTTGGCACTGTATTACTTCCATCAGTTTCCGAATTATTTTCTACTCGGGAATCTATTTGTATCGCTGCCGGCTACCACGTTGATGTATGTTGGTATAGCATTAGCGGTATGTCCTTTTTTATTCGCCAACAGCTATCTAGGAATAGGTTTAACCTATTTGAGCCGCTTTCTCCTAGGTGGGCTTAAAGTGATTGAGAGCTTACCTTTTGCCACTGCACAAGGCATTGATTTTTCGGGGGCGCAGCTCTTTTTGTTTCTATTGGTCATCGTTTTTCTGCTTATTACTTGGTATGGTCTGCGTAAACCATTTTTATGGTGTACGTTCATTTCCGTAGAAATACTTGTGTTTTCTGTTGCCGTAACGTCTGTAAAATATACCTCTTATAAAGGTATAAAGATGTACAATGTGGGGCGGGAGGTTGCCATTGCGGTGATTGATTGCGGTAAAGTTTCTCTTGTGTCTACGTTGGATAGTGTGAAACATCCAAGATTAGCTATGCAGGTTCTACCGGATCTTCAACATTATACACGAACAGCGGATATAACTTTTCACCGGCTACCCGAGTTAAAAAGAGGGCAATGTATGAAGATCCAAACGGCTATGGGGACATTAGGTATTATGGAAGGCAGCAGAACAGAAAAGAAACCTGTGGCATGTGATATTTTATTGTGGCGTAACATGTCTCCTTATGACACCCTTGATGACAAGGATTTCAGTAATATCAAACTTTTGATATTGGACGGGTCGAACGGACCGAGTATTTTGCCAAAGATGATAAAAAATGCGGATTCTTTAAGGTTATCCTATTATGTGTTGAAAAATAATTTTGCTTATGTTTGGGATAAGAAGCATGGAAAATAAAAGTCTGGACATACTGGAACAATATTGGGGATATAAGACCTTTCGCCCACTGCAGCAGGATATTATTAACGCAGTGTTGCAGGGGCGCGACACCTTGGCGTTAATGCCTACGGGAGGGGGGAAGTCTATTTGTTTTCAAGTGCCGGCACTTCAATCGGCGGGTATATGCATTGTGGTCAGCCCGCTTATTGCATTGATGAAAGATCAGGTCCAGAACCTACGAAAAAAAGGTATCGAAGCGGTTGCTATTTTTTCAGGTATGTCGCATCGGGAAGTGGATATTGCCTTGGATAATTGTGTGTACGGGCGGATCAAGTTTCTTTATCTTGCGCCAGAACGTCTATATAGTGATTTGGTAAAAGAACGAATACGCTATATGAAGGTGAGTCTTTTTGCTATCGACGAAGCACACTGTATTTCGCAATGGGGGTATGATTTTCGCCCGGCTTATTTGGAATTGGCGAAGTTGCGTGAGATTCACCCAAGCACACCTTTTTTGGCATTGACGGCTACTGCGACGCCACGTGTCGTTGATGACATTCAAGACAAATTACATTTCGTAGGAGGCGAAGTATTTCAAAAAAGCTTCCGAAGGGAAAATTTAGCCTATATGGTATTGGCCGAGGAAGATAAGATGGGACGGATGCTGCGCATGATTCACAAGATTGGAGGATCGGGGGTGATCTACGTCCGTAATCGTCGTGAGACGCAGGAAGTGGCACAATATTTAATCAACCACGGCGTACCAGCAGATTTTTATCATGCCGGATTGGATGCACAAACACGTTCACAAAAGCAGGACAGCTGGATGGAAAATCGGGTGCGTGTCATCGTCGCGACCAATGCGTTTGGGATGGGAATCGATAAACCGGATGTGCGATTTGTATTGCATCTGGATATTCCCGATTCGTTGGAGGCTTATTACCAGGAAGCGGGCCGGGCAGGTCGCGACGGAAAGAAGGCATTTCCAGTACTGATGTATCAACAGGCGGATCGCGAAAAATTGTGGGATAATTTTATAGCTGGTTTTCCACCGATACAATTTATTCAGCAGGTTTATCATTATCTTGGAAACTACTTCCAGATCGCTTACGGTGCAGGGAAAGGACTTTTTTTTGATTTTGACGTTGTCGATTTCTGCAAACGCTATAAAATAGATGTTCTCCCGACATTGAGTGCGTTGAAGTTTTTGGAAAGAGATGGGTGGATTGCCGTATCTGAAGCTGTTTTTATTCCCTCGCGATTTAAGTTTGAAATTGATTATCAAGAGCTTTATAAATTTCAGGTGCAGTCTGCGAAATATGATCCGCTCATAAAATTGATTTTGCGTACAACAGGTGGCGCATTCGATTTTTATATTGCGTTGAACGAATATGAACTGGCGAAAAAGCTTAAGGTTTCGTATGATAACATCGTGAATATGTTGCGGGGACTCCAACAATTGGAAATAGCTTCCTATCTTCCTAAAACAGATGCTCCGCAACTAGAATTTCTTCAAGCGCGTGTAGATTATAAGCACCTCTTTATTGATACATCTTTTATCGAGGAGAGAAGGCATATTAAGGAACAACAAATAAAAGCTATTTATGCTTTTCTTGACACGAAGGATTGTCGAAGCATAGCGTTGCAAACTTATTTTGGGGAGAAAGAAGTGATATTTTGTGGTATTTGTGATTTATGTTTGGTGCGTCAGCATCGTGAAGATATACACGAGAAATTACAGGAAGAAATAAAGACCGTATTATTGGCGGGCGAAAAAGAGGTGAAGCATCTTGTTGATGAATTAACGCTTGGCGACGATGATACGAAGTTACACGTGATCCGATTGCTGCTGGATCAAGAGCAGATTGTTTTGCGGGATGGGTTGTATTATTGGAATAGTGATTTTTAGGGCAGGAATAAGGCCTACCCTAAAAATTATTATTTAATCAAACTTAACCAGGCTTCCGCCATAAGGTTTGCACCCGCTAACGAAGTATGTACACCATCTGTTGTCCAATAATCACCAGAACCGCGGCTTGCCGCTTTGTCGAACACGGATTGATAAGGCAGGAATATAGCGTTATATTCTTTTGCTATTTCTTTTGCCGCTTGTTGATAACCTAGAAAATCGGGATACCAGGCATCTGTTACATGTTTTACATCTTTCACACCGAACGGTTCGCCGATAATCAATTTAACTTGTGGAAGTTGTTTTAACGTGGTATCCAATAATTGCTGATATTGCTGTTTATATTGCTGCGGTGTATTTTGCGCACCCCTATCGATGGTACGCCAGAAATCGTTTACACCGATAAGTATGCTTAATATCGTTGGGCGAAGTTGAATGGCGTCGGTATCCCATCTGCTGATAAGGTCTGGTACTCTATTTCCGCTGATACCCCGGTTATAGACCTGAATGTTTTTATCAGCATATTTATTTAGTAACGTAGCGGCAGCCATCATCGCATATCCATGACCAAAGGCGATGGTGTCGTTTGGTTTTAAATTATCCCGTTTCCGTCCCGCATCGGTAATAGAATCACCCTGAAATAAGATAACATCATTTTGTTGTATGCGTAACTTTTCATTTTTTGCCAGATTATTTTCTGCTGCAAATAACGCTTTGGTGCCTATAGTGGCAGCTCCTAAGGTAAGGAGACTTTTTGTTAAGAATTTTCTTCTTGTTTCCATATAAAACGAAGGTTTATAAAACCAAGTTAGGCTTTTCACGCGAATTTTTCAACACCTTGCCGTATTATTTCACAAGCACGTTTTATTTCCGCTTCCGATATCGTGAGTGGTGGGGCTACGCGTAACGCGGTTTCACAATGCAGATACCAATCGATCATGACGCCGTGTTCCGCACAAAAGCTACTCACTTGATATACCTGTTCAAAGGTTTCCAATTGCAGACACATCATTAACCCTATCCCTCTAATCTCTTTTATTTTAGGATGGTTCAACTCTTTGCGGAACAAAGCTACTTTTGTTTCCACCGTATCCAGTAAGTTTTCATTTTGGATGACCTGCAAAGAAGCTAATGCTGCAGCACAGCTTACCGGATGGCCTCCGAAAGTGGTGATATGCCCCAGCATAGGATTGTCCTTGATGACGTCCATAATTTCTTTTCGCGCAATGAATGCACCGAGCGGCATACCGCCTCCGATACCTTTTGCTAACATTAAGACATCCGGTACAATTCCAAAATGTTCAAAAGCGAACATTTTGCCTGTCCTTCCGAAACCCGTTTGTATTTCATCAAAAATCAGAATAGCACCCGTATCGTCACATTTCCTACGGAGAGCCTGCATAAATTCCGTAGACGGAACACGCACGCCGGCCTCTCCTTGGATGGCTTCCACGATAACCGCAGCGGTTTGGTTTGTGATAATGTCTAAACTGCTTATGTTATTGAACTGGATAAATTCTATTTCGGGGAGTAGTGGAGCATAGGCCTCTTGATATGCTGGGTTGCCGATTAGACTTAATGCTCCCTGTGTACTGCCATGATATGCTTTTTCAGCAGCGATAATCTGTCGACGTCCGGTATACTTCTTCGCGATTTTCATGGAACCTTCGACCGCTTCCGCTCCGCTATTCGTCAAGTAAACGGAACCGAATGAAGGAGGTAGCGTCGTAAGTAAAGCAGTGGCAAACTGCACCTGTGGTGCCTGTACAAATTCACCGTATACGGTAACATGGAGATATTTTTCCAACTGCTGTTGTATAGCTGCTAGTACTTCGGGGTGTCGATGTCCAATGTTGCTGACGTTAAAACCCGATACAAGATCTAAATAACGCTCACCATTGGGGCCATATAAATATACACCTTCCGCTTTTACAATCTCGAATAAACGAGGAGATGAAGATGTTTGAGCTGTATTTTTAAGAAAGAGTTCTCTGTTGCTAATCATGTTTTAGTAGACAGTAATCAGTGGACAGTGTATAATAATCAGAAACCTTGCTGTTGCTATATTGAGTTCGCCAGCCGGCAGGTTTTTAGCTCGTTTCTCGTGATTCGAAACTAGTCAATAGTGACGAAACACGGATCACGAACTAACGGTTTCTCCTTTGTAATTCCTTGTAAAGCAGTTCTCGGAAGTTTTGTTCAACTTCGAAAAACTGAGACGCCCTGGCGGAACCGATTACTTCAGCAAACTTTTTTCTATATTCCTTTTTGATATCCAACTCTTTGGCATCATAAGAGAGCACATCCCGTTTTTCCGTTCTATTAAAAGAGTTCACTCCCTTCGGAGAAGGTGTTTGGGTATTTTCTTTTTTCTGCGATCGGATAGCCCATACATCTTTACTATATTGATTGTAAATCGGGAAGAAACGTTGTGCTTCAGCGGGTGTTAAATTAAGCTCTTTCGTGATATAGGCAATCTTTTCACTCTCAATCGCCGCAAATCGTTTGGAATCACGAGGCTGTGCACCCGCTGACAATATACAGAATATAACTGCACTGATTGTGACAAATAAATGTTTAAAACGTAACATTATAACGCGTAATTTAAATAGTCTTCAATATCATTTTCCTTTACATGCGTACAAATCCCTTCAGCATCGTGGGAATGATTCATACACTCCATGATATAAAGAATATCATGACTATCATTCAAAGCACTTAGATAATTAATAATCTCGTCATCGGGAATAGAAGACAAATGTGATTCGCTGAAACTCGCTTGAGCTCCATTGTTTATACTCCCGTTGTTTATACTATTGTATGAAGCGATTCCAATTACTAAGGCAACACAGGCCGCAGCCACATACTGAATCCACTTGTTGAAGTTCAGTCTACGCACGATGGTTTTTTGTCTTTCTTTTCCCGTCGTTTGTGCAACAATCTTATCCTTCAGTATTCCAGTATAATCTTTTGGAACTGTAAAACCATCAGCAGATATCTGCTGTTTCAGTTTATCTTCAAATATGTTAGTTTGAATGCGCTCAGACAGACTTTCAAAATAGCCCATCGGAACATCGAACTCTTCTTGCTTTACAACGCTTTCTATTCTTGTTTGAGACAGAATCTTATCCGATAAATCTTCAAAATATCCTTTAGGGGTGTCCCATTCTTCATGCACAGCCTCTTTATACTGCTCCATTTTTATGTGAAGCTGAATATTGTCTGTTAATTGAGAAAAGTAGGATTCTGGTACGCTGAATCCCGTTTTTTCTAAGTTTGATAACCCCACTAGGCGTACTTGAAACAAGACAGAAGAAGAGAGTTGATCAAAATAATTTTCAGGTACCACAAAGGGATTTACACGTAATGATCCCGGTAGGTTTAAACCATCCATTCCATCGTAATATGTATTGTCTTCCTTCATAGTCACTTGTTTAGAGTCGAAAACCCGGTTAGGGTTTAATCATGTGATGTAAAAAAGTGCTCTATTTTTTTTACTGCCAGATGATAAGAGGCTTTTAATGCTCCGACACTCGTGCCTAGGATCTCTGATATTTCGTCATATTTGAGATCCTCGAAATATTTCATATTAAATACCAACCGTTGTTTGTCCGGAAGAGTTAAAAGTGCCTGTTGCAGTTTCATTTGTGCTTGGTCACCATTAAAATAGCTTCCTTCCGTTAGCGTTTCTGCTAAATAAGCAGAACTGTCGTCGTCCAATGACAAGTTCTGCTTTTGTTTTTTTCTATTTAGAAAAGTAATACATTCATTCGTGGCTATACGGTACAGCCAAGTGTAAAGTTGGGAGTCTTCTCGGAATTTTTCGAGATTTCGCCAAACTTTGATGAATATATCCTGTACGACATCATCCGCGTCGTCATGGTCAATAACCATCCGACGAACATGCCAATATATTTTTTGTTGGTATTTTTTGAGTAAATAGCCAAACGCCTCTTCGCGTGTGCTTTCATCAGCAAATTTTGATATAATTAAGGCGTCTTCCATTTATTCTTCTCAACTATTTTCTAGTGATTACTTTTCTTGCTGCTGCTACGATAGAAGCTGCATTAAGGCCATATTTTTCCATCAGCTGTGCCGGTGTACCCGATTCGCCAAAACTATCGTTGACGGCCACATATTCTTGAGGAGTCGGTTTCTTTGTTGCTAAAAGTTGCGCTACGCTATCACCTAGGCCGCCCAGACGGTTGTGTTCTTCCGCCGTAACTACACATCCTGTTTTGGTAATAGATTTTAACACGGCTTCCTCATCCAAAGGTTTGATCGTATGGATGTTGATAATCTCCGCGTTAATACCTAGCTTCTCTAATTCCTCACCTGCCTGGATTGCCTCCCAAACCAAATGTCCTGTAGCAATGATCGTTACATCTGTGCCCTCATTTAACATGATCGCTTTACCGATTTCAAATTCTTGGTCGGCAGGAGTAAAATTAGGTACAACCGGACGTCCGAAACGTAGGTAAACAGGTCCTTCGTGGTTAACTAAGGCTAAGGTAGCCGCTTTCGTCTGATTAAAATCGCAAGGATTAATAACGGTCATCCCAGGAAGCATCTTCATCAATCCAATATCTTCCAATATTTGATGTGTCGCGCCATCTTCTCCTAACGTCAATCCGGCATGCGAGGCACATATCTTCACATTTTTATCCGAGTAGGCTATGGATTGTCTGATTTGGTCGTATACGCGACCTGTTGAAAAGTTAGCAAATGTACCCGTGAAAGGAATCTTGCCGCCGATAGTCAAGCCAGCCGCAATTCCCATCATATTAGCTTCCGCAATTCCAATCTGAAAGAAGCGTTCGGGAAACTCCTTGATAAAATCGTTCATTTTTAACGATCCGATCAAATCGGCACAAAGTGCCACTACGTTTTCATTCTGTCTGCCAGCTTCTAATAGACCTGCGCCGAAGCCAGAACGAGTATCTTTTGATTCTGTATATGTGTATTTTTTCATTATATGCAATTAATAATCTCCTAAGGTTTCTGCATTCTGTGCTAATGCGGATGCTAATTGTTCGTCGTTAGGGGCAATACCATGCCATTTGTGCGACCCCATCATGAAATCTACACCGTTACCCATTTCTGTATGCAATAGTATCATGACAGGTTTACCCTTACCTGTGCGCGATTTTGCTTCATCTAAACCTTGGATTACCGACGTCATATCATTTCCCTTTTCTATTTCCATGACATCCCAGCCAAAAGCTTCCCATTTTGCACGGAGATTTCCGAGTGATAATACCTGTTCGGTAGGTCCGTCAATTTGCGCGCCGTTATAATCCACCGCGGCAATAATATTGTCCATTTTATTATGTGGAGCATACAAAGCGGCTTCCCATACCTGTCCTTCCTGCAACTCGCCATCACCCATTAACACATATACCAAACTATTGTCTTTATTCAATTTCTTGGCTTGAGCAGCGCCGATAGCAACAGATAGACCTTGTCCCAACGATCCTGACGCGATACGGATGCCGGGTAGCCCTTCGTGTGTGGTCGGGTGGCCTTGAAGACGGGAATCAATTTTTCTAAACGTACTAAGTTCGCTTACGGGAAAGTATCCCGCACGGGCTAGTGTACTATAGAAAACGGGAGAAATATGTCCGTTTGATAAGAAAAATAAATCTTCTCCGATGCCATCCATATTGAAGGAAGGATCATTTTTCATCGCATAGAAGTACAACGCTACAAAATAGTCCGTACAACCAAGCGAACCACCCGGGTGTCCGGATTGGCAAGCATGCACCATACGAACGATGTCACGTCTTACCTGTGAAGCGATCTGTTCTAGTTTGTTGATATCTGCACTCATTTTTGAAATATAATGTTTCGGTTATTTTGGCTATAAAGTTAATGATTTTTAGCAGAGTAGCTGATAAAAAGCGCAACTAAAAAAGGGAAGATCTTACAATCTCCCCTTTTCTGCTTTTTTAATATGGTATTATAACGCCTCAGCGACCACTTCTTCTACTTCTGGCACCATTCTTTTCAACAAGCCTTCAATACCGGCTTTTAAGGTAATGGTGGAGGATGGACAGCCGCTACAAGAACCACGTAGTTCTACCGTGACGACACCGTTATCAAATGATCTATACGCAATAGCACCTCCGTCCTGTTCCACTGCCGGGCGAACGTAGTCGTGCAAAACCTGTTGGATTTTTACTTCCACCTCCGTGCCTTCAAAGTTTACGTCTTCGGAATGTTCGACTGGCTTAACAGCCAATTCCGATT
Source organism: Sphingobacterium chuzhouense (assembly GCF_014692525.1). GTDB lineage: Bacteria > Bacteroidota > Bacteroidia > Sphingobacteriales > Sphingobacteriaceae > Sphingobacterium > Sphingobacterium chuzhouense. The sequence goes on along the minus strand of NZ_JACNYL010000001.1, from coordinate 322,377 downwards.
CGACCGCTCCTTTAACAAAATCTTTTAGCAAAGGCTCAATATCTGGCCATTCTACTCCTTCGCTCTTTGTGACGGTTACAAAATTACTTGCGAAAAAGACGCCTTCTACAAAGTTGAATTTAAATAGCTCTCTGGCAAAATCAGATTCTTGCGCTTTTTCCCGGTCGGGATAATCCAGACTACCGTTAATCAATAATTTATTGACCAAAAACTTCATGGTAGAAGGGTTGGGAGTCGATTCTGTATATACATTAATTGTTGCCATATTTCCTGTAATCTATAATAGTTGACAAATATACGCCAAAAATAAGCCAATGCAGGTCATTTTGACGTCAAAGCTTATCGTACGATACCGGTATAGTTGCTCGGAGAAATCGCTTTGATTTCTGCCTTAATTTCTTCACTCACATTCAATCCATCGACGAAAGTTGCGATCGTTTCCTGCGTTACATGTGTATTGGTGCGGGTTAGATCTTTCAGTGCCTCATAAGGTTTGGGATAGCCTTCTCTTCGCAATATCGTTTGAATAGCTTCTGCTACGACTGCCCAATTGTTCTCTAGATCCGCCTGAAGCGCAGTTTCATTAAGAATGAGTTTTCTTAATCCTCTAATAGTGGATTTGATCGCGATAATGGTATGCGCAAAAGGAACGCCAATATTGCGCAGTACTGTTGAATCGGTCAGATCACGTTGCAAACGTGAAATAGGAAGTTTTGCCGCTAGATGCTCAAATAAAGCATTAGCTATACCTAGATTCCCTTCTGCATTTTCAAAATCAATAGGGTTTACTTTATGCGGCATAGCGGATGACCCGATTTGTCCTACAGTTATTTTTTGTTTGAAATACTCCATAGAGATATATGTCCACATATCCCGACAGAGGTCGATCAAGATATTATTGATACGTTTGAAAGTATCACAACTTGCTGCAAAATTGTCATAGTGTTCGATTTGGGTAGTCGTTTGGGAACGAGACAAACCGAGCTTTTCATTTACGAAATTATTACCGAACGCCACCCAATCCGTAGCCGGATACGCTACGTGATGCGCATTAAGGTTTCCGGTGGCGCCACCAAATTTAGCGGAAAGAGGTATTTGCTGTAACAACTCGAGTTGCTTTTCTATTCGTTCAATGAAAACTTTAATTTCTTTTCCCAAGCGTGTAGGTGAGGCGGGTTGTCCATGCGTTCTGGCCAACATAGGTATATCCTTCCATTGCTCGGCAAGTGATTTCAGCTCTTCCGTTAATTCTTGGATGTTTGGAAGATAGATTTGGCTTAAAGCTTCTTTCCAAGAATAGGGAATAGCGGTGTTGTTGATATCTTGTGAGGTCAATCCGAAATGAATGAATTCGAGTGAATCATGCAATCCTAGTTTTTCAAATTCATTTTTTAGGAAGTATTCTACGGCCTTAACATCATGGTTGGTTACTTTCTCGGTATCCTTGATCCATTGCGCATTTTCCGACGAAAAATTTTTGTAGATATCACGAAGACGTTCGTTAAGAGAACCATCAAAATGTGACAACTGTGGAACCCCCGACTCACATAACGCAATGAAATATTCTACTTCCACTAATACGCGGTATTTAATCAACGCAAATTCCGAAAAATAATTAGCAAGTTCTTTTGTATTATTATGGTAACGTCCGTCGATAGGCGATACGGCAGTTAGGGATGATAAGCTCATGATCACGAAAAATAAAGTTAAAATTAAATAGCTGTCCTTCAGGACAGGATTAAACTAGGGACAAAAATAAGAAAAACTCGAAAACTAGCACTTTCGGAAAAAAGAAAACCCACACAATTGTGTGGGTTTTGACGTATTTTTTAATACTGTTCGGATTACTGAACGTTTTCCAAAGAATCAGCGATAGAATCACCTTCAGCTCTAACTGAATCAGCTACGTTTTCCAAAGAATCAGCAACTTGCTCAGTTTGGTTTTCGATACCTTCAGCTAAAGAATCAGTAGTTTCTTCAGTTGTAGTTTGCTGACCGCCACAAGAAGCGAATGCAATTGTTAAAGCTAGACCTAAAAATCCGAATTTGAATAAATTTTTCATTTTTTAATTTTCTATTTTATATTGAAACAAATTTGTTTATTTACACTTTAATACCAGCAATTATAAAAGGTAACCTATGTTTTTACAAAAAGTAGAAAAAACTGAACGTTTCTCTATATAGTCCTTTTTAAAAGCCGGCGCAAATATAATGGTGTTTTGCTGAAAAACAACAATAAAAAACATTTTTCATAAAAAAAGTGTTACAATGGAGGGTACCCAAATAACTGAACATGATAAAAAAGCTAAAAAATATACTTCAATTGTTGAAACACGTCGACTTAGCGCAACTGGATGCACTATCTAAGAAAGTCGATATTCCAACACTTATGGCAGGGATGTCTAAAATGAGCGAGGAACAGTTGAAAGGTATGGCGAAGATGTTAACAGGTGGTGTTAAAAAACGCGAAGCACCTGAAATTAATGCAGACTTTTATGCTGTAGAAGCCAAGTTATCTACAGATGACCGAAATTTACAGTTGAAGGTAAGAGATTTTTTAGAGCGTGAAATTAAGCCTATTGTAAATAAATATTGGTTGCATGATGAATTTCCCTTTGAAATTATTCCCAAATTAGCGGAGTTGAACGTATGCGGATATGTTTATGAGGGATATGGCTGTGCGGGTGGTACTTCGTTAATGGATGGCATAATAGCTGCAGAATTTGGGAGAATAGATCCGTCTATTGCAACATTTCTGGGGGTTCAAAGTGGATTGGCAATGGGTTCTATCTATATGTGTGGTTCCGAAGAGCAAAAGAGTGAGTGGTTGCCCAAAATGCAGCGATTGGAGAAAATTGGGGCGTTTGGATTGACAGAGCCAGAAGTAGGGTCGGGAACAGCAGGTGGTCTAACTACGACTTGCCGTAAGACGGCCGAAGGATGGGTGCTAAACGGCCAAAAGAAATGGATCGGCAATTCCACATTCTCCGATATGACCATTATTTGGGCTCGGGATGTGGATGATAACCAAGTAAAAGGATTTATCGTACGTAAGGAGAATCCGGGTTTTATGGTGGAGAAAATAAAGGGTAAAATGGCATTACGTATTGTGCAAAATGGGCTGATTACGTTAACAGACTGTTTGGTACAGGAAGCCGATCGCTTGCCACTTGCGAATAGCTTTAAGGATACGGCTAAGGTATTGCAGATGACGCGTGCAGGAGTAGCGTGGATGGCGGTCGGTTGTGCCCGTGGTGCTTATGAAAACGCATTGGATTATACGTTAAAACGTAAGCAGTTCGGGAAACCCATTGCATCATTTCAGCTGATACAAAATCATTTAGTGGAAATGCTTTCTAATTTAACGGCTATGCAGACGCTCGTTTTCCGTTTGTCAGAGTTGCAAGATGAAGGCAAATTGAAAGACGAACACGCTTCTTTAGCTAAAGTCTTTTGTACTTTGCGCACACGAGATATTGTATCAAGGGCGCGTGAAGTAATGGGAGGAAATGGGATATTGTTAGAGTATAACGTCGCTCGTTTCCTAGCGGATGCGGAAGCTATTTATTCGTATGAGGGTACAAAAGAAATTAATTCTCTTATTGTCGGAAGAAGTATTACCGGAATAAGTGCATTTGTGTAAGGGAGATATATGTTTTGGTCTTGTTTTTGTTACAAAGAACGGGAAGATTAATCGTATTATAAGGTTAAAAAAGACTAAAATATCAAACTTATGGTTTACAAACGAATTTTATTAGGTGCGTCAGTATTGATGTTCACTTCGGTCGCTTTCGGCCAAATTAAGATTAACACGAAATCAATTGGAGCAGCTACGAAAGCTGTACAGGCTGTCACCCTCTCCAATGAGGATGTTATCAACTATACAAAAGAATATATCCAGTGGATGGATCAAAATAATCCTGTAGCACCAGACGATCATGAGTTTGCGGTACGCTTGAAAAAGCTAACGGAGAATTTGAGCAACTACGATGGTCTTGACCTAAATTTTAAAGTATATCTTGTGCGAGACGTCAACGCGTTTGCCTGTGCAGACGGAAGCGTACGCGTATGTGCTGGGTTGATGCAGGAGATGGATGATCAGGAGGTCCTTGGCGTTATCGGACATGAAATAGGACATGTGAAAAACATGGATTCGCGGGATGCCTTCAAAAATGCCTTGATGACTTCGGCGCTGAAAGACGGTGTATCTTCACAAGGAGGAGGAGCGGGTGCCCTATCAAATTCGCAATTAGGCGAACTCGGCGAACAGGTGGCAAATATGAGTTTTTCACGCAAGCAAGAGAGTGCAGCGGATGATTATGGGTATAAGTTTTTAAAAGATAATGGTGTGAACCCTTGGTATATGTCCATGTCTTTCGAGCGCTTACTTGAGTTATCTGGAGATACTTCGGAAGGAGGCTTGACTAAAAAGCTTTTCTCTTCCCATCCCGATACTAAAAAACGTGTAGAGGAAATGGCAAAAAAAGCAGAAAAAGACGGATTCGAAAAACCATCTAAATAAAAAAGAAAAGCCCGAGTATTGCTCGGGCTTTTCTTTTTTATCTCTTTTTGTTTTGCTGTTGTGCTTGTTGTTGGCGCATCATTTCTTCCATTTTTTGTTGGAAAGATGATTTCTTAGCCGCTTTCGGATTCTTCTTATGTTCCTCAATTTTCGCCAATATCTTATCATCGTCGATAAATTGACGGATAATAAACTGCGTGAGGAATGTCAAGACTGCCGACAAGAAATAATAGTAGTTTAATCCTGCAGGGAAGCTGTTCAACACAAAGAAGAATATCAAAGGCATAAAGTACCCGATATATTTCATTTGGTTGTTGGCAGCAGCACCCGATGTCGCATTGTTATACCATGTTGTCAATAATGTAGTCAACGTCATGAGTACACACATAAAAGAGATGTGGCCGATTCCGAAAATCGGAGAAAAAGTAATCGGTGCATCATACGTTGATAAATCCTTTACCCAAAGGAAACTTTCGCCTCTTAGTTCAAATAGATTCGGGAAGAAAAAGAAGAAAGCGAGTGTAAAAGGCATCTGTAATAATAGAGGCAGACACCCACCTAGCGGATTTACACCGGCTTGCTTATACAGTTTCATGGTTTCCTGCTGAAGTAGCATAGGGTTGTCGTCACCTACTTTCTCTTTAATTTCGTCGATTTGCGGCTTCAATACGCGCATTTTCGCCATTGACTTGTAAGATTTGTAAGTCAACGGAAATAATACACCCTTCAAGATAAGTGTTAATATTAATATAATAACACCGTAACCCAAATGGAGGCCGTCAAGAACATCAAAAATAGGTACAGTGATAAACTTATTTATCCAGCCCATAGGTCCCCAGCCCATTTTAATGATTTTCTCGAAATCATCGCCGTGTGCTTTTAGTATTTTATATTGATTGGGGCCGAAAAAGAAATTGAACGTGTAATGGTTGTCTTTTTGTGCGGAGAAATCCAAATCTGCAGCCGCTTTGTAGTGTTTTATGATGCCGTCATTTGAATCGAAAGCTACAGTTAGTTCTGTGTTATTTAGCGGTTGACTCGACGTTAGCGCGGCAGAAAAGAAGTGCTGTTTGAACGCAATCCAGCTTAATTTTTCCTCGATATTCTCTTTGTCGTCACTCGTTTCGGAAAGGTTGTCGACATTTCCGGCAAGTTCTTTATAAAATATCGTTGACCGTTCGCGTTCAGATTTTGCATTCCGTTCTTTTCGGAGCAAGGTGGTTTCCCAATTCAATCCGATGGAGCTGGTTTTAACGTCCATGAGGTTTTGGATGCCCACGGCTTTGACATCGAGGCCTACGTTGTAATCGTTACCTTTAATCGTATACGTGTACTCGAGATATTGGGTTTCACTATAGTTTAATCTAAAGCCTATCGATTGTGTAGATTCTCCTGTGACTGAAATATCACCACTTTGTGCCGTGAAGTTCAAGTCACCGGTATTGATGTTTTCTCCATTTGCTTTGAAAACAAAGCCAAATTGGTTCTGACCCTCGTCAATAATCATGAGCGGTTTTCCGTCATAATTTGTTTCGTTCTTTAACTGAACAGATCTGACTTGTCCACCTTTAGAACTTATCTTGGCAATAATTAACTCGTTTTCAAGCGTGACTATCTGCTCTTCTCCTAGCCGAGCGTTACCAAACGGCTTATTCGAGATTTCAGCAGTGTCTATTGTTGATGGCGAACTAGCGCTTAACGTGTCTGTCGTTGGAGGAAGGCCTTCTCTAACTCTTTTTAATGAATCCTGAAGTCTTTGTTCTTGCTTAAGCTCTTGCTCCGTAGGTTTCATCAAATAAAAAGAGCCTGCCAGGATTCCGAAAATCAGCACTAATCCAATGAGGGTATTTCTATCCATTTTTTATTTTTTAATTTTCAAATTATATATTATAAGTATGCCTTAGCTTTTTTTATAGGCTATCGCAGCGGCTACAAAGCTAACAAAAAGTGGGTGAGGATTTGCTACGGTCGATTTTAACTCCGGATGAAATTGTCCTGCTACGAAGAACGGATGATTTTTCAATTCGACAATTTCAACCAGTCCAGTTTCCGGATTTTTTCCGGAAGCGATCATACCGGCTTCTTCATATTGTTTTAGATACGCATTGTTAAACTCGTAGCGGTGTCTGTGCCGTTCGGATATTTTGGTCTTGCCATAAATAGAATAGGCTTTTGTGCCTTTTTTGATTTCGCAGGCGTATGCTCCCAGGCGCATGGTGCCCCCCATATCGGTAATGGATTTTTGCTCTTCCATTAAGTTAATAACAGGGTGAGGTGTTTTTTCGTTCATCTCAAAGCTGTTCGCCTTTTTCAGTCCAAGCACATTTCTTCCAAATTCGATGACAGCGCATTGCATACCCAAGCAGATACCAAAGAATGGGATCTTGTTCTCTCGTACATATTTAATAGCGCTCAGTTTGCCATCTAATCCACGTTCGCCGAAACCAGGGGCAACCAAAACACCCGCAAGATCTTTCAATTTCTCGACTACGTTTTCGTCGTTTATGCTTTCTGCGGCAATGTACTTAACTTTTACCTTGGTCTCATTCATCGCACCTGCATGGATAAAAGCCTCCGTGATCGATTTGTAAGCGTCGGGAAGTTCAACATATTTACCGACTAGGCCTATGCATACCTCACTTGTTGGATTTTTGAGTTTGCCTAAGAACGTTTTCCAGTTTTCTAAATCCGGTTCGTTCTTGTTAGATAACTTCAGTTTTGCTAAAGCTGTTTTGTCCAATTGCTCCTTAAGCATGTTCAATGGTACATCGTATATAGTAGGTGCATCAATGGATTCTACTACAGCATTGATATTGACGTTACAGAATTGGGCAAGTTTTTTTCTGATATCGTGCGTTAGTTTATGCTCCGTACGGCACACGAGAATGTCGGGTTGTATACCGTATTCCAAAAGCGTTTTTACGGAATGTTGAGTGGGTTTAGTCTTTAATTCCCCCGCAGCTGCTAAATAAGGTACGAGTGTGAGGTGTATTACCAAAGAATCACTATTGCCAAGTTCCCAACGCAATTGTCTTACTGCTTCAATGAACGGAAGTGATTCTATGTCGCCTACTGTACCACCTAGTTCTGTTATAACGATGTCATATTCTCCCGTTTGTCCTAGGAGTTGCATTCGACGCTTAATTTCATCGGTGATATGTGGTACGACTTGAACGGTTTTGCCTAAATAAGCCCCTGCGCGTTCTTGATCGATAACATGTTGATATATTCTTCCCGTTGTGACGTTGTTGGCTTGTGAGGTAGGAACATTTAGGAATCTTTCGTAATGGCCTAGATCTAGATCGGTTTCAGCTCCATCCTCAGTAACATAGCATTCTCCGTGTTCGTATGGGTTCAACGTCCCTGGATCGATGTTGATGTAGGGGTCAAATTTTTGGATAGTCACTTTAAGCCCCCGAGCTTGTAGAAGTTTGGCCAAGGAAGCAGCGATAATGCCTTTTCCTAACGACGAGGTTACGCCGCCCGTAACGAAGATATATTTACTCATAGCAATAATGGAATTTCAACTATTTCAAGCCTTAAATACGGCTTTAAATCTGCTTTATGTACGGGATACAAAGATAAGTTTTTTTCCGATACTAACGGAAATTAAAGCATAAAAAACCCTAACGCATTATTTGTTGGATGTACTATGCATATCGTGAGTGGCTTGGAGAATTAGAAAGGGTATAAAAAAAGCCGCTACATTAATAACGGCTTTTTTTATTTCTTGAAGCATTGGTTTTGTTATACACGTTTTGCTTTGATACGCGCAGCTTTACCGGTAAGACCGCGTAAATAGAATAATTTAGCACGACGAACTTTACCAACGCTATTAACTTCTATTTTTTGAATGTTAGGTGAATTCACAGGGAAAATACGTTCAACACCTACACCGTTAGAGATTTTACGAACGGTAAAAGTCGCGTTAGTACCTTCGCTGTTTAACTGGATAACTACACCTTGGTACACCTGAACACGCTCTTTATTTCCTTCGCGAATTTTATAATGAACGCTGATGGTATCTCCTGCTTTAAAAGCGGGGATTTCATTTTTCACTACCGCTTGTTCTTCTACAAATTTTACTAAATCCATGATTTCGAGTAATTATTAAACGATTTTATCCTGAAAAAATCGGAATGCAATATTACAGCTTTTATTTTAAATAAAAAAATACTTTTTTAAAAACCTATTGTAAATGCTTTTTTGATAGGCGGGTGCAAAAATAGAAAAAATATTTTTATTTCATATTGTGATTTTTCTTTTGGACGTCGCGAGGAAATCAGAAAGGTGTCTGGAAGATTTCTGTTGTTATGAGATTGGGCGATGTTTAAGGGCTTTTTCTGAAAACAAAGAAGAGGAAATAGGATTATCATGCAATCAATGAGCTGGTTAGGAAATAATCTTAAATAAAGTATTGACAGTAATAAAATATGCCGTATATTTGTGCCACACAAAAAAGGTGATGCCTTTTCGGGGTGTAGCGTAGCCCGGTATCGCGCCACATTTGGGATGTGGAGGTCGTAGGTTCGAATCCTGCCACCCCGACAAAAGCTCGACGAAAGTCGGGCTTTTTTTGTTTTAGTCGGGGATGAGTCTATAGGAGCCTCACAGATGAACATACGGTCGAGCTAAAGGATTTCACCGGAATGGTGGATGCCAGAGTACATCGGAAACTAGAAGCTCTTATTGAATATTGTACAACTCATGGTTTTGGTTTACTGTTAACGAATGGTCGACATAGCATAGAAAGGTTATTGGAAAAAGAGTACAATAAGGATTTTGAAAATGCGCTTATTGACGGGCTTAATGAACAGGGTGGAAGAACTATTTTCTTTAATGAATTCAAAAAAATTCAAGAGACGCATCATGGGCAGTGGATTGAATTTTTGGCTATTGTATTAAAAAACAATCTTGGATTATATCCGTTCCCGTTTAAGCTAACCAAAAAGAATAACTACAGTAAATTTAGAGAGGTTATCATTAAAGCAACCAATAATAAATAAGCTTGATGAAAAATACAAAGAGGTGATATTTTTATTTTAGCTTGTTAGATTCATAGACGTGTTTCAACGGACGGTTTCTCTGGACCGTAATATCTTATAGATGATGACCTCTCTTGGTTTTTAGATTGCGGTTGTAAATCCTGGAGTCTGCAACGGTTGAAAATAAAAAAGAACTGTTAATTTAGTATTGTATTTAGATATCCAATACTAACTATGTTTAAACCACATTCAACTACAGACAAACAACTCAAAACTTTACTAATAAAATTAAAAATATATATTATGAAAAATCAAGCTACCTTCAGACCTGCTTACTTACTTTTGATGATATTCATAAACATACACCTTAATAGCGGATGTAAAAAAGAAGAACAGTGGATAAATGCTACTGTATTAGATTTTGGAAACCCGAAGGTTGACGGCTGTGGTTTTGTAATTGAGATTGATGGAAATATTTACTTTCCTGTTAACCTTGGAGAGAAGTATCAAACGGACAAAAAAGAGGTTAAACTACAATACAATATACTTGAAGATATGCATGCGTGCGGATTCCCTCAATCTGGGGCTAAATACCAAAAAGCTAGCATTAAGGAAATTAGAGATAGATAACAACTTGGGTAATCGGGTCGTTTAATATAATAAAAGCTTAAGAATGACAAAACCGGACCTTAATGTAAAACTGAGGCCGACAGAAATTTCAGATTTAAACATTTTATTTGAATTCCAATTGGATATGACGAAATATATGTAACTTTTGAGTATGATAAAATAGGAGTGTTGAAAATTTTGTAGTAAAGATCAGAGCAAATTTTATTCGCGTATATATGAAAAACTTTATTTTGCTTATAATTTCGGTGATTTTTTTATCGAGTAATACGCTAATACAAGAAGAGACCGTAACTTTATCGGTGAAACCGAATGTTTTCGATCTCTCCCAACTCCCTGAGACGGTAGAAGTGACTATGACAAACAATACGCGAGAAACGATATTGGCGGGATTGCATTATTGGATTGAGCGTTATGAAAATAATGAGTGGGTAAAAGTATCGCCTGATCAAGTTTTTGAGGATGTAGGCTATAACTTCTCGCCTTCGGTTTTTTATACGTATGAAAAGAACCTTTTCAAAGAAGAGATTGATTATAAAGTCGGGAAATACAGAATTGTTAAATATTATCTAAAGTCTGACTATCAAGAAACAAAAGAAGAAGTCAGGGTATATGCCGAATTTTACATTAAGGAAATACGGAATGGACAACGTAGATAATTCTGAAAATTGAAAGAGTGGGTGCGTTGGCCATCGACGAGACAAAAAAAGAGCGCAAAATCTGCGCTCTTTTTTTGTTGTCCCACCTGGATTCGAACCAAGACTAAATGAACCAAAATCACTTGTACTACCCTTATACTATGGGACAAACTTTTGTCGAAACAGCTTGTTTCCGTTTTGACGATGCAAATATACGTCAGTTTTTAAAACTTACAAAAAAAAATGTCTAAATTCCTATATCCAGACTGATTCTCAACGAAATATTTTTTAGTCTACTGTTGTTGCACCACTTGTAGTCCTGTTGTTTGTAACAAACTTCGTTAAAATGTGCAAATAATATTTAATAGTCGGTTTGTATTCCTTATTTTCGGAGCATATTTTAGAATAACCTTATCTAGTATAGAATGGATTACAAGAAGATTAATAACCTTTTGGGATGGATATGTGCGATCATCGCGACGATAATGTATGTCATGACGGTAGAGCGCACGGTGAGTTGGTGGGATTGTGGGGAATTTATCGCCTCGGCGTATAAAATGCAGATCGTGCATCAGCCTGGGGCACCATTGTTTCTCATGATACAAAATATTTTTTCCAATTTGGCCATGGGCGATACTACTCGCATTGCATTTTGGATGAATATTGGCTCTGCCGTATGTAGTGGTCTAACTATTCTGTTTTTATTTTGGACAATTACAGCTTTGGCACGTAAAGTATTCGTTGGTACTTCTCGCGATGCCGAGGTGAGTCAACCGCAATCGTTTTTAATCATGGCGTCCGGTGCGGTGGGAGCGTTGGCATACGCCTTTACGGATACATTTTGGTTCTCCGCAGTAGAATCGGAAGTCTATGCCATGTCTTCACTCTGTACCGCTGTTGTATTCTGGGCTATATTAAAATGGGAGGCACGGGCCGACGAGCCGCAAGCCGATAAATGGCTTATCCTCATAGCATACGTTATGGGACTGTCCATTGGGGTGCATTTGCTGAATTTGTTGGTTATTCCGGCTATTGCACTGGTTATTTATTTTCGCAAAACAAAAGAAAGTACGGGTCCAGGTATTTTAAAAGCATTAGCTGTAGGTGTCGTCATATTAGGTTTTATCCTTTGGGGGATGATTCAATATTCCGTTAAAATTGCGGCTTATTTTGATCTGTTTTTCGTGAATACGCTCGGTTTAGGCTTTGGCTCCGGACTTGCATTTTTTATCCTATTGCTTGTCGGTGGACTTACCTATGGGATTTACTATTCAACTAAAAATAAGAAATATGTCTTAAACATAGCCATGATCAGTACGGCGTTTATTATTTTGGGATATAGTTCTTTTGCTATGATTATGATTCGGGCAAAAGCTGACCCTACGTTAAATAATAGTGATCCGGACAATGCGTTTTCGTTCCTTAGTTATTTGAACAGGGAGCAATATGGTGATGAACCTCTTTTTAAGGGGAAATTCTTTGACGCCCGCCCAACAGGAGTAGAGGACGGCAAGAAAGTGTATCGTAAGGATGGGTCTAAATATGTAGTTGCTAAACGTAATCCGGTATATAGTTACGATCGAGAAACCATATTTCCGCGGATCTATAGCGATAAAGGAGGCCATCCCGAATATTATCGCGAATATTTGGGCTTGGGGCCGAACGAAACACCGACATTTGCGGATAACTTAAAGTTCTTTTTTGGTTATCAGATAGGACATATGTATGGGCGTTATTTTCTATGGAATTTCGCCGGTCGCCAAAATGACCAGCAGGGACATGGCTCTTTTACGGAAGGAAATTGGATAAGTGGTGTCAAACCAATCGACAATATGTTAGTTGGCGGACAAGACGTCTTGCCGACCTCGGCTAAAACAGATCCATCTCGTAACACCTATTTTTTCCTTCCGCTTATCTTGGGATTACTAGGCGCTTTTTGGCATTTTGGGAAACGGCAGCGTGATGCCGGTGTAGTAGGTCTATTGTTTTTCTTTACTGGTATTGCCATCGTGCTGTATTTGAACCAAAATCCCCTGCAACCGCGTGAGCGAGATTACGCATATGCCGGTTCGTTTTACGCGTTCAGTATCTGGATTGGGTTAGGTGTCATGGCGATTGCGGATTTTCTCCGAAAGAAGACGAATCTTAAGGTTGCTGGGTATACCGCAGCAATTGTGGGCGTCTTGGCAGGCCCGGTCATCTTGATTGCCCAGAATTATAACGATCACAACCGTTCGGAGAAGTCATTGGCTCGCGATATGGCTCGAAATTACTTGGAATCCTGTGCGCCAAATGCGATTTTGTTCAGTTATGGTGATAACGATACTTATCCACTATGGTACGTGCAAGAGGTTGAAGGGTTCCGTACGGACGTTCGTGTTGTCAATTTGAGTTTGCTTAGTGCGGATTGGTATATGAAACAGATGATGAAGAAAGTCAATGATGCCGATGCATTGCCGATCAATATCGATCCGGAATTGATTAAAGACGGCGTGCGCGATGTCATTTATTATCAAGATTATAATATTCCGGGATATATTCCAGTGCAGGACCTTCTGAAAGTGATGTTGTCTGACAACCCGCAGAATAAAGCTCAGTTGCAAAGCGGTGAATTCGTTAACGTGCTGCCAACTAAGAAAATGGAATTAACGGTGGATAAACAAGCTGTATTGGCCAATAATGTTGTCCCTAAAGAATGGGAATCCGCTATTGTGGATACTATGCGTTGGACTTATAGCCAGAACTATGCGAGCCGTGCAGAACTTTCTATGTTAGCGATTCTGGCAAACAATAATTGGGAACGCCCTATCTATTATACAATTACGACACCGGAAAGCAACTATATGGGGCTAGATAGGTATCTGGTGAACGAAGGATTTGCTTATCGCTTGATGCCGGTCGATTTCGGATTGAAGGAAGGGGATCCTTCGACGATCGAGAACGTAGATCAGATCTATGATAATGTGATGAATAAATTTTCATGGGGCAATATCGGAAACGCATCGTATATAGATCCGGACTCTTATCGCTATATCAGTATGTATGTGGGATCGATATATGGTCAATCAGCACAGCAGTTATTGTCAGCAGGCGAAAAGGAGAAAGCGAAAAAATTAGTGTTAGATGCGTATGAAAATATGCCAAAAAGAGCTTTTCTCATGTCAGAGGTAATGGGGTATGTACCACTTTTGGGTGCGATGTATGAACTAGGCGAAACTGCTAAGGCCAATGAAATCACACAGCGGAACTTAACATTTATCCGGGAGAACATGGCTTATTACGAAGCGGTTGCCCAAACGAAATCTAATCTGGAATACCGGAATATGCGTTTCGGATTGGCGTCGATTCAGCGATATAAACAAATGTTGGATGACGTCAATCAACCCGAATTGCAAAAGCAAGTTGACGAATTATATAATGCGTATAGACACTATTTTGAACAAACAGGAGAATAAAAACAAGAAAAGCCCAAAAAAATACGTTATTTTTGCTTAAATATTCCCGTAATGAAACAATCCATTTTATTAGAAGGAGCCAAATTTCAAATAACAATTAAGCGTCTTTGCCAACAACTGATTGAGAATCATGGCGATTTTTCTAATGCCGTGCTCATCGGGATTCAACCACGTGGTACCTATTTGGCGAAACGTATTCAAAAGGAACTTAAAGCAATGACCAGTGTGGAGGTACAGTTGGGTATTTTGGACATTACGTTTTACCGGGACGACTTTCGAATGAAAGGTGCTAATCCATTGGCGGCAAATAGTACGGATATCGACTTTATGGTGGATGATAAAAACGTTATTTTGATTGATGATGTGCTGTGGACTGGACGAACTATTCGTTCAGCTATGGATGCCATACAAGCTTTTGGTAGACCCGGAAAAATGGAACTCCTTGTGCTTGTCGATCGTCGTTTTTCTCGTCAAATACCTATTCAACCCGACTATATCGGGATACAGGTGGATTCCATAGATTCACAAAAAGTGATTGTGAGCTGGCAGGATATTGACGAAGCAGATAGCATTGTGCTGATTACGGAAAAGAAATAAAGCGAAAGAAAATTTTCACAACATGTCAACTACAATTGAGCAGCTAAGTACAAGACATCTTCTAGGAATAAAGGATTTGAATGAAAATGATATCCAGCTTATCTTAGATACGGCGGCAAATTTTAAGGAAGTATTAAATCGTCCGATAAAGAAAGTGCCTTCCCTACGAGACATTACCATTGCAAATGTCTTTTTCGAAAATTCTACACGTACACGTTTGTCATTTGAACTGGCGGAAAAACGCCTTTCTGCTGATACCATTAATTTTGCAGCTTCTTCTTCGTCTGTTAGTAAAGGCGAAACCCTGATTGATACGGTCAATAATATTTTGGCAATGAAAGTTGATATGATCGTCATGCGGCATCCCTACGCCGGAGCCGGTATCTTTCTAAGCAAACATATCGATGCACAAATTGTCAATGCTGGAGATGGCGCCCATGAGCATCCTACACAAGCGTTACTCGATTCTTTTTCTATTCGGGAACGGTTCGGTGATGTTGCCGGACGAAAAGTAGCCATCGTAGGCGATATATTACACTCACGTGTTGCTTTATCGAATATCCTTTGCTTGCAGAAACAAGGGGCAGAGGTAATGGTATGTGGCCCTACGACCCTTATTCCTAAATACATCAGTTCACTTGGTGTTAAGGTGGAACATAATTTACGTAAAGCTTTACAGTGGTGTGATGTGGCTAATATGTTACGTATTCAGCTCGAGCGACAGGAAATAGGCTATTTCCCTTCATTGCGTGAATATTCCATGCTTTATGGGCTCAATAAAGACATATTGGATTCCTTAGATAAAGAGATTACAATTATGCATCCTGGTCCTATCAACCGGGGGGTGGAGATTACATCGGATGTAGCTGATAGTAAACATTCTATTATCTTGGAGCAGGTGGAAAACGGAGTGGCAGTACGTATGGCTGTACTTTATCTGCTTGCAGGGCAACGGGGGTAAAATATAAAGGTTGATCTTTGGGTTTACTAAAATATGAAAAAATAAAATATGCCCAACTTTTAAAAGTTGGGCATATTTTTTGGGTAAAAAGTTCGTTATAATTGCATGGTTACCAACAGATGTTAAGAACTTTTGAGGAAAACGTGAAAGTTTAGTTATAATTTAGTATCCTGAAGAATTGAGCCTTGAGGTGAGGCGTTTTCATGTATAATGCGAAGATTTAGTTGTTGAATAATTCATCAGTATGAATAAGAAAATTTATGGTGTAGGAGTGGCATTGAGTTTAATGGGAACCACGGTGTTTGGACAGCAGACGGCCTGGCAACAGATAAACAATGCATACAAGTCTGGAATGGAGTTGTTTGAAAGAGGGAAATTTAGCTCCGCTGCAAAGCAGTTTGATCGGGTGGAAGACATTCGAACTAAATCTACCTTGCAACTGGACGAAACGGAAGAACTTACGCTGATTAAAGAAAATGTTCGTTTTTATCAGGCAATCTGTGCTCTTGAGTTGGGGGATACCAATGCCGAATCCCGTTTTTTGAAATACATCAAGGACTATCCGGCCAGCGCGAATTCTAAAGCTGCCTATTTTCAGATAGGACGGTCGTATTACGCGAAGAAAGACTACACTAAGGCCATCGAGTGGTTTGAGAAAATCGATAGCAAGAATCTTGCGGGAGCGGAAAATGTCGAATACCGTTTCAAATTGGCTTATGCAAAGTTTATGACCAATGACTACGAAGCTTCTAAGCCACTTTTTGAACGGTTGAAAGACGAAAGTGGGCGGTATCAAGAAGCATCTATCTATTACTACGCTTATTTGAGTTATTTGGATGCTGAATACAAAACAGCATTAAATGAGTTTGAAAGACTAGAAGGATCGAAGACGTACGAAAACAGCTATCCTTATTATATTACGGCGCTTTACTTTTTGGACAAGCGTTACGATGACGTATTGAACTACGCTTTGCCTATTTTGGATCGTACCAAGCAAGAGAACGAAACGGAGCTTTTCCGTATTGTGGCGGCAACCTATTTCATCAAAGGAGATTTAGAAAAATCAAAAAGTTATTACGACAAATTTCAGGCTCAGGATCAAGGCAAAACACAGAACAATCAGGATAGCTATCAGATCGGTTATATTGCTTATAGACTGAAAGACTATGATAAAGCCATCAGCGAGCTGGAAAAGCTGAGTGAGCCAGATGCCTACTATCAGAGTGCGATGATGACGCTGGGAGATGCTTTTTTGAAAACCGGAAATAAACAAAGTGCACGTAACGCTTTTTTTAGAGCTTCAAAATTAGATTTTGATCCAGAGCTTAAAGAAGAGGGGCTTTTTAATTACGCTAAGCTGTCTTACGAGTTGGAGTTTCATCAAGTAGCATTGGATGCGACGCAGGAATATTTAGATACATATCCACGTTCAGCGCGTTTAGAAGAAGCAAAAACACTATTGGCAGAGGTGTTGTTGAGTACAAAAAACTACCGTGCTGCGGTCGATATTTTGGAGAGTATTGGAAAACGCGGTCGGGACGCAAATGCAGCTTACCAAAAGGTGACTTATTATCGTGGACTGGAGTTCTACAACGAACGTGCTTTTGAGAATGCCATCTCCATGTTTATGCGCTCCGAAGCCCACCGATACGATGAAGAGATATATGCATTGGCGTTGTACTGGAAAGCCGAAGCCATGTACGAAGTACGTAAATATGGCGAGGCAGTGGCCAATTTTAATAAGTTCATGCAATTGCCAGCGGCACGCAAAACAGACGTCTATAGTTATGCGAATTACGCATTAGCTTATGCGGCATTCCGTAACGATCGTTATAATACCGCAGCGAATTATTTTGAACGCTTTTTGGCTACAGGTGGTAAAGAGGGAATTGAACTGAATACACGTAATGATGCTATTGCTCGTTTAGCAGACTCTTATTTTGGTATGAAAAACTACGGTCGGGCTATGGAGTATTATAATCGGCTAATTAGCTCTAATGCGGCAAGCCAAGACTACGCGTTGTTCCAAAGAGGGATTATACAGGGGCTACAAGGAGATAACAATTCGAAAATCGCTACATTAAATTCGGTTGTAGCGAAGTATCCGAAATCAAATTATGCAGATGATGTAGCTTTTGAGATTCCCTATACCTATTTCTTAATGGGAGATCATGACCGTGCGATTGATGGGTTACAGAAGATGGTAGAAGATTACCCGCGTAGTAGTTATGTGCCGCGTGCACTCGTGACGATTGGATTGGTACAATATAACAAAAATGATAACGACGCGGCATTAAAGACTTTTCAACGTGTAGTAGATCAATACGCAATAACTGATGAGGCACAGCAAGCCATGCGTTCTATCGAGAATATCTACCTGGATAAAGGAGATGCTACGGGATATATTCGTTACGCAACGAGTACCAACATTGGCGATTTAAGTACTGCGGAGCAGGATGCTCATACCTTTAGTGTAGCAAAGACATTATTTGACAGGGGCAACTATCAAGGAGCAGTCGAAGCAATCAATGCTTATTTTGATAAATTTCCGAAACCAATTCAGGAAAAACACGCACGCTTTATCCGAGGAGAAAGTTATGCGCGATTAGGAAAGGATAATGAAGCCCTTCATGATTTTAATATTATCATGAACGATTGGACAAGTGCTTATACCGAACAAACATTGGTTAGTGTTGCCAAATTACACCTAAACAAAAAGGCATACAACGAAGCCGTGCAGGTGTTGCGAAAGCTAGAGTTGACTTCCGAATATAAGTCGAATTACGGTTTTGCAATCAAAAACCAGTTGATCGCTTACTATAATATAGGCGACTATGCAGAGACACAGACTTATGCGAAATTGCTAAAAGAACACGATAAATCTTCGGAAGAAGATATCGCGCTTGCTCATCTTTATTCCGGTAAAGCTTATGTGGCTACCAATAAACCGGCGGAAGCGCTGAAAGAATTTAATCTGGCGGCGTTGAAGAGCAATACGATTACCGGTGCAGAAGCGAGATATCTTGTAGCGGAGCAACAACTGAAAGCGAAACAATACGATAAAGCGATTGAGTCAGCATTCGATATTTCCAATACCTTTTCTTCGTATGACTATTGGGTAGCGAAAGGATTCATCCTCATGGCAGATGCCTATTCAGGAAAAGGCGATTCCTTCCAAGCGAAGTCAACATTGGAAAGTGTAATAGATAATTATGATAATGAAGAGGACGGCGTGCTAAAAGAAGCGAAGTCTCGTTTACAAAAAATGAAATAAGTAAGAATAGGAAAGAATGATGAAGCATAAAACAGTATTTAAGAATTACGCTATCATGGCGTTGTTACTTGGTATAGGTGTGGAGGGATATGCACAGCAGCGGGATACCGTTCCGGACAGACCGGTAACGATCGATTCTTTTGATATCGTCCGTGACTATAGACCTATTCTTGCGGATGCGGTTAAGATTCGCCGTAGTCCGGATATGACAAACAAACGCAGCTACATGCCAAAGCTGTCTTACGGAAATATACCGGACAAAAAGTTGGATATCAATACCGGATTAAAAGAACTGGACGTACAGGAAACACCGTTTTCACAAGCGCAAGATCTACGAAGCAACTATGTGAAGTTTGGCTTAGGAAATTTCAATACGATCTTAGGCGAAGGTTATTTCTCTTATGATGAATATGAGGATATGCAGGTAGGTGGTTTCCTAAAGCATTTAAGCCAAAAAGGTAGCTTGGAAGGGCAGAAATTTTCGCGCCAGGAAGTAGGTGTATTCGGTAGACGAATTTTACCGCTATTTACGGTAGATGGTTTGGTCGGTTATAACCGCTATGCCACTAACTTTTACGGGATACCATTCGCAGATGATGGTACGACGACCCTAAACCCGTCACCCGAAAGTCAAGCATTCAACGATATTTATTTTACCGGTGAATTAACGAGCAATTACGATCCGAATGATGATCAGGCAGTAAGCTACTCGGCAAAGTTGGACGCTTACTCGTTTAGCGATAAGTTTGATGCGAAGGAAACATCGGTCGCATTATCCGCTTATTTAAATAAGCGCGTGAACGCTTTCAATGTTGGTGCAAATGTGAGCGTGGATATTAACAGTGTCGATGGTACGAACAATATAGCCAATGGTGGAAGAACGAAGAACTCCCTGGCGGTATTAAATCCGTATATCCGTTTTAAAGGTGATAACTACGCGATTACGTTAGGAGCTAACTTTATTCCCGAGTTTGGCGATAGCACGAGCTTCAATATTTTCCCATCTGCTGAAGTGGATTTCGCTTTAGCACCGGAGTACTTCCATATTTTTGGAGGAGTGAACGGCGGAGTGAAAAAAGCATCTTATCGTGAATTTGCTAGACAAAATCCATTTTTAGGGCCCAATCTCGCCATCCAAAATATGGTAGAGCGCTTACACATCTTTGGAGGGATCAAAGGAAATGCCGGAGCAACATTTGGCTATAAAGTAAAAGCGATATACCGGCAATTGGAAGGCATGCCTTTCTTTGTGAACGATATGGAGAGACCTTTCCAGTTCGGTATGGTATATGACGGAGATGGAGATAAAGCGGTAAAACACGTTGGGATAGAGGGAGAGCTTAACGTTCGTCTTTCCGAATTGGTGAATTTAGGTGGTCGCTTGAATATTGACCAGTATACGGCAGCCCAGCAGGAGGAAGCTTGGCATACGCCAAAATTACGTTTGGCAGCAAATGCTCGCTTTAATATTTCGGAAAAACTATATATAGACGCAGAAGCACTGTTTCACGGTATTTCTTACGCGAAAGCGTTTGACTATGATCCGGCTACGGGAAGTGTGATTTCAGCAGATGACTATTATAGAAAAGAAATCCCATCTTTCTTCGACTTGAGCGCAGGGGCTGAGTATAAAGCAACAAAACAACTCGGACTATTCGTGAAAGCAAACAATATTTTTAATACAGAATACCAAACATATTTATATTATCCAAAACTCGGATTTAACGTGCTCGGAGGAGTAAATTTTTCATTTTAATCGCAGAACATTATAACTTTGTAAGTTAATAGAAAATAGGATGAATTTAGGTAAAAACGTTTATAATCTGTTAAAAAGGCAATCCGAGGTATATGTAGAAGGGTTGGGCTCCTTTAGGCGGAATCATACGCCGGCAACGTATGATGAGAAGCGGAATGTTTATCTTCCTCCTATTACCTATATCGATTTCGATAGAACAAGTAAGCAAGGATACGATTTTATCCAATATATACAACAACTCCAGCTTATAGACCGGAAGGAGGCGGGGGAAGCGGTGGCGTTACAAGTGGCAGATTTGCTTCGTCGTGTACAAGAAGATGGTCAGGCGAAGCTAGACGATTTAGGTCATTTGGTAAGTTATGGAGATAGTTATGTATTCAAAGCATTGGATCTATCGGGTTTCCATTATGAACCTGTAGAAGCAATAGCCGGGCAACCGCGATCTGTCAAAGAGGATACACTAGAGCCAGAGCAACCAAAGGCCGTAGAACCTGTAGAGGAGGAGATGCCTATTGTAGTTGATGAACCGCAAGAGGAAATACCAGTAACAGCAGAGATAGAACAACCTGTTGCAGCAGATATTGTGGAACCAACTGTTGTTGACGAAAAGGGAGTATCAGCATCACGTAGTAACACGATATGGTACGTCATTATCGTATTGATCGCTTTGGGTATTATGGTCGCGTTGTATTTAGCAAATCAAAACCAACCGACAGCGACGTCAAAACAGACACCCGTGACGACCGTTGATTCGAATCTGAGCGGACAAGATACAACAGCGCTTTCTCTGGCGGGAGATTCTACAAAGGTCACTGATTCATTGACACAGCATCCTGTAGATAGTGCCAAATTAAAAGCAATAGAGAAGGGGCCGTTGGTTCCTGAACACCACACGTGGCAGATTGTCATTGGATCACATAAAACGTTGGCACAGGCTTACGAACAAGCGGAATCATATAATAAAGCCGGGTTTCCTCGGGTAAGGGTCATTCCGAGTAACCTGGCAAAGAATCGCAAGAAAGTAATTTGGGATTCTTATGAAACAAAACAGGAGGTGGATTCGGCATTAAAATATGTGCAAAGGCATCACATAAGGGATGCTTGGCCGGATAAGATAAGATAGGGTTAACAAATAAAAAAAATAAACAATTAGATAAGAAAGACAATGTCATTTATGCAAGGTATGGATTCGTTGAACACAGTTCAACAGCAGACACTAGAGTTAGCAACGGCAGAAGAGAACCTAAACATGATTCAGATGTTAATGAAAGGTGGATGGATCATGATTCCCATCACGTTTCTTTTATTTCTCGCGTTGGTGATCTTCTTTGAACGGTATATAACGATTAGGAAAGCGACAAAATCTGACACGGGTTTGATGTCGCAGGTGAAGAGTAATGTGATGTCTGGGCGCTTGGATGCTGCAATTGCTGTGTGTCGTTCAAGTAATTCAGCTTTGGGCCGGATGCTCCAAAAAGGGTTAGCTCGAGTAGGAAGACCGATTAAAGATATCGAAGGAGCCATAGAAAATGCCGGTAAACTGGAGGTTTCCAAGTTGGAGAAAAATATCAATATTTTGGGTATTGTGGCGGGTATCGCACCCATGATGGGATTCGTAGGAACAATTTTTGGGGTTATTCAGATTTTTCGTGAAGTAGAAATGGCTGGCGGTATAGACATTGGTACAGTTTCGGGTGGTCTTTACGTGAAGATGATTGCATCGGCCAGTGGATTGACGGTAGGTATCTTGGCATATATCGGTTATCATGCGTTGAATATGATGGTAGAGCGATTGATTCTTCGTATGGAAACAGAAGCAGTTGAGTTTATCGATTTATTGGATGAGCCGGGAGCGTAAAACTTTGTACAATGAATTTAAGAAATAGACGACATAAGCCCACAGCGGAGGTGCACACAGCGGCACTAAACGATATCATGTTCTTCTTGATGTTATTCTTTTTGTTGGCTTCTGCTGTGGCGAACCCACAAGTGGTCAAATTGTTGTTGCCAAAATCCAGTGCAGGCGAGCAATCCGTAGCAAAAAAGACCATGACTGTTTCGATTACGTCAGACTTGATATATCATGTAGATAAACAACCTGTCAGTTTAGAGCAATTGGAACCTCTTATTCAGTCGAATATAGCCAGTGGCGAAGAATTGACGATAATGCTGTATGCAGATAGCGCAGTGCCTATCCAAAATGTTATCTCTGTAATGGATATAGCGAATAGGAATCGCGTAAGGATGGTTTTGGCAACCGAGCCTAAGAAAGATTAGGATTAAACGATTTGGCAATCATATGGTCAAAAGGTAATGAAACTGATTTCGACTTATCGGGACAGTGCTCATCAACCATTGAAAGAAAATAAATAGATGAAATAGACATGTACTATCATTCACAAGAGGAAAATAATATGCCCAAGGCACTCGGTTTATCGACTGCAGTGATGGGTTTATTCGTGTTGATTGGCTTCTTTATCGTTTTTGGGGGAGATATTCCACGTTACGGTATGGGGGGTATCATTGTTAATTATGGTACCGCCGATGAAGGAATGGGAGATGACTATATGAGTGTCGACGAGCCATCGATGAGTGAGGAGGCCAATAATGTGCAACCCGATAAAGTAGATCCGAATACTACCCCTGTGCCTACGCCGTCGCAGCAGGTGACGGACAAGGTAGTTGCTACACAAGATATGGATGACGCACCGGCAGTGCCTAAACAGGAAAAGCCAGTACAGGCAAATGCAGATGTTGCTACACCGGAAAAGAAAGAGTCTAAGCCTGCAGTGAATCCGAACGCATTATATAAAGGCAAGCAAAATAATGCCGCGGGCCGAGGTGACGGAACCGGAACA
Source organism: Sphingobacterium chuzhouense (assembly GCF_014692525.1). Taxonomy (GTDB): domain Bacteria; phylum Bacteroidota; class Bacteroidia; order Sphingobacteriales; family Sphingobacteriaceae; genus Sphingobacterium; species Sphingobacterium chuzhouense. The sequence goes on along the minus strand of NZ_JACNYL010000001.1, from coordinate 298,704 downwards.
ACAGCTGGAAATCAAGGTAGTAATCTAGGTGACCCGTTGGCAAGCAATTATGGTGAAGGAGGGTCTGGAGATGGAAATATGATGTTATCGATCGCCAATAGACGGTTTGAAGTACCACCTAACATAGACGACAATGGCCAGCAAGCCGGTCGGGTAGCGGTAGAGTTTAGAGTGAACAAAAATGGTGTAGTTACGCATGCGCGGGCGGGCGTAAGAGGAACAACAATATCGAGCCGTGCTCTATTGGAGAAATGTGAGCGTGCGATGATGTCAGCGCGTTTAAACCAATTGCCAAATGCTCCAGAATCTCAAACGGGGATCATTGTTTTCAACTTCAAGTTAAGGTAGTCTTTCCATGATAAGAACTTATGATGAGGTAATCGAGTATCTGTTTGCTCGATTACCCATGTTTACCCGTGATGGTGCAAGCGCAATCAAGAAAGATATTGACAACACGGTGCGTTTTTGCCAGGCGTTGGGCAATCCTCATACAAAATTTAAATCTATCCATGTCGCCGGAACAAACGGAAAAGGTTCCACATCCCACCTATTGGCTTCTGTTTTGGCTTCCGCTGGATACAAAACCGGATTATACACATCTCCCCATCTCGTTGACTTTAGGGAACGTATCCGTATAAACGGAGAGATGATTCCGCAAGAAAACGTGATAAATTTTGTTAATCGACACCGTGTCTTGATAGAAGAAATACAACCTTCTTTTTTTGAGGTGACCGTAGCTATGGCGTTTGATTATTTTGCAACGGAGCAGGTAGATGTTGCTGTTATCGAAGTAGGATTAGGAGGAAGACTGGACAGTACCAATATTTTGCATCCAGAGTTATGTTTGATCACCAATATCGGTATGGATCATACCGATTTGCTCGGAAATACATTGGCAGAAATAGCAGGCGAAAAAGCCGGTATCATCAAACTGCAAGTGCCAGTTGTTCTATCGGAACGAGACGAAACAATAGCGTATGTCTTTGAACAGAAAGCACGCCAAATGAATGCTCCCCTACGTTTTGCTTCAACAGAATTAACTGTACAGTCTTGTGAACGTAGCGGTAAAGGTTTAATATTGAGGATAGTGGATAACATACATCATCTGACTAAAGAGGTATATGTTGGACTGGCGGGGCGTTATCAACAAAAGAATATCTTAGGAGTATTGACCGCGTTGGATGAACTGGGGGAACGAGGGTGGGCGATTGGAGAAGAGCAGTTGCATGAAGGGCTCGCCCATGTCGAGCAGAATACCGGGTTACAAGGAAGGTGGCAAACGCTGTCAATAGATCCATTCATCATATGTGACACGGGACATAATGAAGATGGCATTCGCGAGGTGATGGCTAATATCCAGGCAACGGTACATAATGATTTACATGTTGTTATCGGAGCTATGCGTGATAAAGACTTAAGCCACATGCTTCCCCAGCTCCCGAAGGATGCTGTTTATTATTTCTGTAGTCCAGATATGCCACGCGCATTGCCTGCGAATGAATTGAAAATTAAGGCCGAACGATATGGATTGGCTGGAGATGCTTATCCATCTGTAAATAATGCTCTGGCTTCGGCAAAAGAAGCGTATCAAGAAAGCGATTTAATTTTTGTTGGGGGAAGCAATTTTGTGGTCGCGGATGTGTTGAAGGATTATAAATGAGCTGCGAAGTCTGCTGGTATACCTAACAGAAAAGGGTGACACACAGGTCACCCGCTTTCCGGTTAAATGGTTTTTCAAAAAATCATGTTTCTTGCCACAATCGTTTGGTCATAGTTCAGATAATGTTGTATTTACACTTACTTCGCTAAATAACCGCCATCGACAGGATAATATGAACCAGTGACAAAGCTGGATTTATCCGATGCTAACCACAATGTCAGCTCAGCAACCTCTTCGGGTTTTCCTAACCGCTGCATTGCATGCTGTGTAGCAAGATAATCTAGTGTTTGCTTATCCAAGGCATTGTCTACAAGTGGTGTGGAGATAAACCCAGGGCCTATAGCGTTGATTCGGACACCTTTTGTACCGTATTCCCATGCAGCGGCTTTGGTAAGACCCACAACACCGTGTTTAGCAGCAACGTAGGCTGACGACTGGGCAAAGCCCACCTGTCCTAATATAGATGCCATATTGATGATAGAGCCGCCCACTTTTTCGATTTCTGGGAGCTGATAATGCATACCGTAAAATACACCATTTAAATTGATATCGATCACCTTGTTCCAGGCTTCCAATGGATATTCACCTACAATAGCAGACGCTCCGCCGATACCGGCATTGTTGACGGCGATGTGCAGTGCCCCGAAATTTTCGATAGCAGCATCTACAAGCTTTTTATTGTCTTCTGGTGAAGCAGCGTCAGCTTTAACAAATATGATGTTACCATTTGGGTCGCTGGCAGCGATTTCATTTCCTAATTTTTCATTTAAATCGGCAGCTATTACCTTAGCACCCGCTTTTACGAAAGCCTGCACAATAGCTTTTCCGATTCCAGATGCACCACCTGTAACGATGGCGACTTTATTATCTAATTCATTCATAACTACTCCTTTTTTTGCTAATTTAAGCAAAAAACAATGGAGCAGGGATGATGAAAGTAATGTGAAAAAGTGAATGTTGTCACAAAATCATCTCTTATTATTCGTTATCTGTATTTATCGGAGGCGAATCATTTTGTTGTGGTATGCGCGTACGTCTATAATCCCGCACGATGCCTTTACCATATTCATTGCTGTATACTTTGACCAATACTCCAATGGAAGAGAGAATCAAGGGGCCAAAGATAAGCCCAAGCATACCAAAAAGATTTAAACCTAATAACACGCCAAATACCGTGATCATAGGTGGGACATTTCCGATGGTTTTTAAAATAGTAAAGCGTAGAATGTTGTCGATGCCTCCTACCAAAAAGAAACAGTAAAGGGTCAAACCAATCGCGTTGCCAAGAGAACCTGTTGCGAATGAGATGAGGCAGATGGGAACATAAATAGTCATAGTTCCCAAAATAGGGATGATAGATGCTATACCGGTCAATAGTCCAAGCAAGATATAACTTTCGACGCCGAAAATCCAATATCCTACCATGGCAACTACACCTTGGAAAAATCCAAGTATAGGAATTCCTAGCGCATTTGAACGAACCATCATATTTACTTCGTCCCATATCTCCTGCTTGCTTATGCGGCTGAATGGAATAGCACGGTAAATCGTGATTTCCATCTTTTTTGCATGTACCTGCATAAAATACAGGACAAAGAGCGTTACGATAATATTGACCGCCACTTCAGCAACAGAATTTAAGATGCTAGGTACATAGCGGGTCAAATTTTGCAGAAAAGCTAATAAAGCAGCATCTGACATGTCGATATCCCTTAAAAGGGGTTTGTCGGCCATATATTCCTTTAACATGTTGAATTTCTCAATAATTTCTTCGCGATTACCTAGAAAACTGTTGAGCTGTGCAATCAGATAATCGATAAGCGCCCAGAGGGGCAATACGATAAATACGATCGAAAGCACGATAAAAAAGATACTGGTCAATGATTTTTTCCAACCTCGAACGTCCGTAAGATAGAAATAGGACTTACGGAATAGTATGTAAAGCGTAATAGCGCCTAAAAAACCAGGTAAATAATAGGATAGATTACTGAAAACGAGAATCAATATCAATACAATGATAATGATCAACATAATCTGATTGATGGAGTTGTTGTTAATTTGTTTGTATTTCATCGCCTGTCGCTATACCACACAAAATACATAATTAGGGTTAGTTTTCATCTATCTGAGATCCAATATTTTTTCAATTTCCGGCTGGATAATTTTTACCATGCGTTCAAATCCTACGTCTGTCGGGTGCGTGCCGTCCACGGTGCCTTCATAATCATCTCCGATAAGGTGGTCGGTAGGGATGTAGAAAAGGTTCTTATAACCAGCAGCAACCAACCGATCGTATTCCGTTTTGAAATTAGCGTTTTGTTCTTGTAACCGCTCTTTCCACTTCTGGTCGTAATTTCCGATTTGCCTAGTGATGCTCTCTATCAGCAAGATTGGGGTGTTCGGATGTGCTTTCCGAAGTTCTTGTACAAAAGCAAAAGTGCGTTCCTTTACCTGTTGGGGCGAACTGTTAGGCACACAATCCATAACAATAAGATCCACATCCTTGATGTCATTGATCATTTTTGCAACCTCCAGTTCCATACGCGCGTTTCCACTTACTCCCATGTTGATGACATCAGCATTTATGCTGCGGGAAATCTTAGCGGGATATGCCAAACCCGGGCGACTGGCTGATGCTCCGTGTACAATGCTAGAACCGTACACAATTATCTTTTTATCGTACTTCTGTACAGTTGGGGTGAATGTTGCTCCCTCATCTATTTGTAGCTGAAACGAACGGAGTCCCTTATAAAGTGGAAAATAAAGGAGGAACTCTTTTTCTGTTTTCTCCATGTTCTCGACCACAGTAAAACTGCTTTCTGCATTCTTTAGATGTGGACGTGCTACGCCGGCAAAACGCCAACCGTTGGATTCTTTTACGTAGGCGTCAAATCCACGAGACATGATAGGCGTGGAGTTGTTACCCAACGCTGCATCCACTGTTTCCCAGTCGATGGATAGCTTGGTGCTGTTCGTACGGAACGTGACAAACAGACCCGCCGAATGTGTATATAATTTCTTTACTGCCGGGGGGAGATCATGATATTTTGTGGTGTCTACCCGATGAAAGCCAGGACTTTCCGCAAACGCCCGGCCCTGAATAGTAAGTTTGGATGATGGGATAACTTGCTGAGCCCTTACACTGGTAAGGTTGCTTAACAACCCAATAATAATATAAAAAAGGTACTTCGTTTGCATATAATATCAAGTAGGTTTTTCCAAACTTAGATAAAATGTTTTGTATTTTCAAATCCATTATTGTACCTTTGCAGACCTTATTGTAGGGATTACAAGAGGATAGAACATTTTATTAATTATTTTATTTAAGCAAAAGCAAGTGAATACGTTAAGTTACAAAACTGTCTCTGCCAACAAAAACACCGTTAACAAGGAGTGGATTGTTGTTGACGCTGAAGGAGAGATTTTGGGGCGCTTGGCAAGCCAAATTGCAAAAGTGATTCGTGGCAAGCATAAGCCGGAGTTCACCCCACACGTAGACTGTGGAGATAACGTGATTGTTATCAATGCAGACAAAATTAAGTTGACTGGAAACAAGTTAAGCGACAAAGTGTACGTACGCTACACAGGCTACCCAGGTGGTCAGCGCTTTATCTCTCCAAAAGAGTTGTTGGCTAAACACCCAGAGCGTCTTGTCGAAAAGGCAGTACGTGGGATGTTACCAAAAAACCGTTTAGGTCGTCAATTATTTAAAAACCTTTATGTTTATGCTGGAACAGAGCACAAACATGAGGCTCAAAAACCGAAACCAGTTAAATTTTAAGGAGAGCAAACATGTCAACAACGAATACTTCAGGAAGAAGAAAAACAGCTGTTGCCCGCATTTACTTATCTGCTGGTAGCGGAAACATTACCGTAAACGGTAAAGATTATAAAGAATATTTCCCAACATTGCCATTGCAATACATCGTTACCCAATCTATTGAGGTAGCGGGTGCTGCTGGAAATTTTGATGTGAAAGTTAACGTTGATGGTGGTGGTGTCAAAGGCCAAGCCGAAGCTGTACGTTTAGCAATCGCTAAAGCTTTGGTAGAACTAGACCCAGAAGTTAAACCAGCATTACGTGCGAAAGGCTTGATGACACGTGACGACCGTATGGTTGAACGTAAGAAACCAGGACGTCGTAAAGCACGTAGAAGATTCCAATTCAGTAAACGTTAATCAAAGGAGGATCAAAAAATGGCAAGAACAACATATCAAGAACTATTGGATGCAGGTGTTCACTTTGGTCACCTTACTCGTAAGTGGGATCCGAAAATGGCTAAGTACATTTTCATGGAACGCAATGGTATCCACATTATCGACTTGAACAAAACTTTAACGAAACTAGAAGAAGCTGCTTCAGCTATCAAACAAATCGTAAAATCAGGTCGTAAAGTATTATTCGTAGCTACGAAAAAACAAGCAAAAGAAATTATCTCTGAGCAAGCGAAAGCAGTCAACATGCCTTTCGTAACAGAAAGATGGTTGGGAGGGATGCTTACAAACTTTGCAACAGTACGTAAGTCTATCAAGAAAATGTCCAACATTGACAAGATGCAAAAAGATGGTACATACGCCGTATTGTCTAAAAAAGAGAAGTTAATGATTCAACGTGAGCGCGTGAAGTTGGAAAGCCTTTTAGGAGGTATCGCTGACTTAAACCGCTTGCCTGCTGCTTTATTTATCATCGATGTGAAAAAAGAACACATTGCGGTTTCTGAAGCAATCAAGTTGAATATCCCTACTTTTGCAATGGTAGATACAAACTCTGATCCTTCCAATATTGATTTCCCTATTCCGGCAAATGATGACGCTACAAAATCAATTAGCTTAATCGCGAGTATTATAGGAAAAGCAATCCAAGAAGGTTTGGATGAACGCAAACGCGATAAAGAGGAAGAAGCTGAAAAAGAAGCTGTGGCTGCTAAGGCTGCAGTAGACAACGGTGAAGCTGAAGAAGCTAACGCTGGAAAACGTCCTCGTAAAGCAAAAGACGGAGAATAATATCCTCTCTGTATCAAAGCCGGATAAACAAGTGTTAGCCTTTCTGAAGTACCGCTTCAAAGAGTCTACATAAGTTTGTCCGGTTTTCTCTTTTATTTAACAAAAGATTAATGCCTGTGTTGTATATATATGCTATACTTGTCGGGCCTTCGAGTATTAAAAATTATTAAAGAAATAAAAACATGTCAGTACAAATTTCTGCATCAGATGTAAACAAATTGCGTCAACAAACTGGCGCTGGTATGATGGATTGTAAAAAAGCATTAGTGGAATCAAATGGTGATTTCGAAGCTGCTATCGACTACTTGCGTAAAAAAGGCGCTAAAGTTGCCGCTAGCCGTCAGGACCGTGATTCTAACGAAGGCGTGGTTATCGCTAAGGCGGCGGCTGATGGTAAATCAGGTATCGTAGTGGAAGTAAACTGTGAGACAGACTTCGTAGCAAAAAATGCAGACTTCGTAGCTTTCGCAGAAAAAATCGCTGACATTGCTTTACAGAACAGCCCTGCTTCCGTTGAGGAATTGAAAGCTTTGGAGCTGGACGGTAAAAAAATTGGCGATGCTTTAATCGAGCAAACTGGTGTGATCGGTGAGAAAATTGATGTTTCTAAATACGAAGCTGTTTCTGCTGAGAAGGTGGTAGCCTACATTCACGGAAACTACCGTTTAGGTGTATTGGTTGGTCTTTCTGCTGATGTAGCAGGTATTGACGAAGCGGGTAAAGATGTAGCTATGCAAATTGCTGCAATGAACCCTGTTGCGATCGATAAAGATGGCGTAGATCAAGAGATCGTTGATCGTGAAATTGCTATCGCGAAAGAACAAATTATCGCAGAAGGTAAGCCTGCTGAAATGGCCGAAAAAATCGCACAGGGTAAATTGAACAAATTCTTCAAAGATACAACCTTGCTAAACCAAGAGTTCGTGAAAGACTCTTCTAAGAATATCGCTCAATTCTTAGATTCAGTTTCTAAAGGATTGACTGTTACAGCATTCAAACGCGTGCAGTTAGGTGCGTAATTTATTGGGGCGAGAGAAAGGTATTTTGCCCGTACAAAAACAAGGCCTGTTCGTTTATTCGAACAGGCTTTTTTTCATAGGGGCATCCGTATAGGGTATCCAATTATGGCATTGCAACGCCAACGATATTAACCAGATATTTATTCACGTCTCCTTTCCAAATTTCTAGGTCTTATACCTTAGGGGTCGGGGGACAGTATTAATTGTGGGTATCTGCTGATGGTTTTTCTTTTTTAATCATTGTCCATAAAATCGATACCGCAATGGGGTGTAGAATGCTAAGGGTCAGAAATATTTTTTCTGCACCCAGATTGCCTAATAATTGTCCGGCAGAATAATTTAATACAATGGCTCCAACAGCACCAAATCCACCCGCAATCCCTAGTACACCGGCAACATTCTTCACGGGAAAGGTTTCCGCGACGACGATGTTGATGTTGAATAACCAACTTAGGCACATGATGGCTACTAAACTAAAGATAGCAATTCCGATATACGCATTCGAAATGAGTGGCGTAAGTAAACATATCGGAGCGATGCATGCAAAACAGGTCAGCATGATCCGTCGTGCCTGTAAAGGAGCTTTACCTTGTCTGACCATTTTATCTGACCACGCCGACGCGCCTATGGCTCCTAGATCAGCCAAAAGAAACGGTATCCAGCCCACCATGCCCATCTGTGCCAACGACAAACCCATGTTCTCTTGTAAGTACCCTGGAAACCAGAATAAGCAAAAATACCATACCGGGTCGCTGATTAATCGGATAAGAAGTACACCCCACAAGCTTTTCTTAGTCCAAAGCTGCCCCCATTTGAATGCAGGACTGGTATCTATTTTTGCTGTCCCTGTATTTTCCAGCGCTATAGATGCCGGTGGATTTCGGTAAAAAATAATCCACAATATCGCAATGATTAATCCCGCTGCACCACCAACAATGAAGACAGCTTGCCAACTATATTGAATGGCGATCCACGCCGCAACCGGAGGTGCAATTAATGCGCCTATAGAAGAACCTGATTCGCATAAGCTGTTGGCGGTGGCTCTTAACTTACCCGAAAACCAGCTCGTTACGGTTCGTAATTTTACGGGAAAAATGGCTGGTTCTGCAATTCCTAACATACCTCGGAAAAAGGTGAACTGTTTGATTGTCGCCGACAGTCCACCTCCAATACTTGCCACAGACCATCCTAATATACTAAAAAACATAACCAATTTTGGACCGAATCGATCGACTAGCCATCCAGTAACGGGGTACATCGCTGCATAGCAAACGGTAAATACATTGACGATGACTGCATAGCCGTCATCACCGATGTTGTATGATTCTTTCAGTAACGGCTTAAGCACGGATAGAATCTGCCTGTCAAAATAGTTGACGACCGTAGCGAAAAAGATAATCACCAGAATGATCCAACGCCTTCCTGTAGGCTGGATGGACGACGATATACTACTAGCTAAGCTCATATCGACACGATGGCGTTATTCTTTTCCAATAGCTGCTGCAGCGTCTTTACATCTATATCCGCAAGGTCAGTATTATTTTGTACCGCAAGGGATGCCGCTGTGCCGGCTGCTTCCCCGATGGCCATACAGGTCGCCATTGCCCTGGTCAACCCGAAGGGATAAGGTTCCACCGAGATACACCGGCCGCTCGTTAACAATCCACGGATATTTTTGGAAACCAGACAGCCATAGGGAATACCAATAGCATGTGCAGCAGGAAGCAGGTTTAGTCCGACTCCTGCTTGGTGGATGTCGACATTATAACCGGCCAGTGCTATGGTATCTTCAGGTACGAGAAGCTCGTCGATGTCGGCTTTTGTGATCGTCTTAAGACCTACAACCCTTCTACTTTCACGGGCATAGGTGCAACAGGCTATATTCGCCAGAAATGCATCTTTAAAACCGGGACAGTACTTCCTGAAGAAATTCAAGAGCATCTGCACCTGTCGATGCCCCTCTATTTCTGCGCCGCTGACACTCTGGGGATCTGTTGGGTCGACATGGGTCACCCGGGTCGCATTGACCACTATTTCATTTTTATTCGGCTGTTTTGCAAAGATAACGCGGTCCCGAGGGATGTCAAAATCGCCGTTTGTTTTGGCTTGCTTGATAAACTCCTCAAAGCCGGTAAAATAAAACGACTGCGAATCCAAAAAGTAATCCAATGTATATTCGATTCCTTCCCCGTAGGTGTCCGGGGTGGCAAATGTTTCCGGATTGGTCTTGATGTAGGCTAGCATCTCATCGATATCAACATTCCCTAAGCTGAAGATCAGGGAAACCGGTTGAAGATTTCCCTTTTTTGCATCGCCCATTTCGTAGATGGCTCCGGCGAGGGAAGCCGCGGTACCATCGCCAGTGGCATCGATTAAAATGGTACAATCTACGTCATAAACTACACTTCTAGAGAAAAGCTTAACACCTGTTACTTTGCCGTCTAGCACGAAAACGTCTTGTATTTCTGTTGAGAATAGTAAGTCGACACCCGCGTCTTCGCACATTTCCGCAGCGACATTTCTAAATAGATAGGGATTGACTGGTGTAAATGAATTGTGGATAGGACAGGGGATATGGCCCTCGAAACTCCCACCAATTTTAGACAGATTTTTGATTATCTCGTCACCGATGCCACCTACGACCTGCTTGCCGGTCCGATCATAGAAAGCCAATACAGGGAGTCCCGTAGCCGCTACGCCGCCTAAAAAAGCCTGTCTTTCGACTAGTAGTGTTTTCATTCCTTGCCTTGCTGCAGCTATGGCTGCGGGAATTCCACCTGGCCCACCGCCAACTACAATCACATCATAATTATTTAGTTTTTTTGCTAAGCCCATTTTTATTTATGTATTTTAAATATGAATATTAGATAAGCGAAGCATTACTTCGCGATGTTAGAAAGTCCTCCGATAACCGGATCTGTATATCCTCTTTTTCCTGTTTCTACTCGACCCGCATATCGTTGTTTATAGTTCTTGTAACCTTGAATTTGAATTTCAAAATCATACCAACCGAAGCTTTTATGGAGGTCGATTACAATTTGATTATCAGACTCACGAACTTTCCTGTTGATTGTCTGAGCTCCATATGATTTATCTTTAATTGATATATTGAAATCTTTGTTTTTAATTTTTTGAAAAACTAATTGGATGTTGCCCGTAAGTTTTCGAGGATTGGAGGCATCCTTTTCATAGACACATTCGACCACTATTTCCGGATCATCTTGATTTCCATTAAATTCCCGGTAGAAGCCGTTAGGACCATACACCGTTAGGTGGTAGTCTTTATTTTCAAAAAAATCAATCGTCCATTCATCGTTTAACGTATTGCCAGCAGTAACCGCATATTGCCAGTTTTTCATTTTTTCGTATTTTCCATCCCGATTCCGGAATCCATTGGAAGCGTATATACTAAATGGCGATCCCGCTGACCGGTTTCCGAAAACATTTTTTCCAACGTGCATATTTATCGTAAATTGCTTGCGGTCATTGCTCAAGCAACCAGTTACATATAGTTCATAAGGCAGAGCTGAAGAAATACAAATACCTTCTTCTTGTTTAGGCAACAAAGCAGATTGGTGCGGAGCACGTTTTATTTCCTCTATTTCCGATGTCGAGAAGCGTTTATAGCCAGTAGGTACAGGTTTATTGGTTGCGTTTCTGATTTTTCCGATAAAAGGATCTCTTTTTAGGAAAGCGATCCGGTCGCTTTCTGAACTATCATAAGGATCGAAGGCAGCGGTTAAGTTTCCGCATACGGTGCGCCTCCACTCGCTGATGTTTTCGTCTTTGATTGCCAGACCGAATTTCTCATTTACAAAGTGCTCAAGAAATAACAACGAAGAAGTATGGTCAAAAACTTGGGAACATACCTTGCCTCCCCGGCTCCAAGGGGAGGCGATCAACAATGGTACTCGGTATCCGAGACCAATAGGTGCTCCCCTTGCACCCCCTTTCGAGACGCCCATTTCTAGCTCATCTTCTACCTGTATATATTCTGCTTTAGGGTCAATGTTTCGGGAACATTTTCCACCGTCCGGTTTGCTTAGATCCGGGGACGTAAATGGCGGTACATGATCAAAATAACCATCGTTTTCATCATATGTTACGATAAAGATCGTTTTCTTCCAGACAGATTCGTTCTTCGTTAAAATATCTAGAATTTCGGAGATATACCAGGGACCATACATCGGTTTGGAAGGGTGGTCTGAAAAATAGTGGGGAGCCACCAGCCAAGATACTGTTGGGAGGCTGCCAGCATTGACATCCTTTCGGAACTCATAGAACAGGTCCCCCTTGGGAACCTCAAAGGATTTACTGTTTTCGCTGTCCTCATTGTTTACCGTGGTAAGTTTACGAAAGTCGGGATCCTGCTTGTTCGTCGAGAAGGCTTTATAATATAAGTTTTTCTCTTTTTTGGATAACTTGTCGAAGTTTTCTGGGGTAAATTTTTCTATCTCTTTTTGTGCATCCGCCAATATTTTCTTTTTAATACTAATGGCCTCTCTTATCTTTCTATAATTCTCGGTATGAATATCATATAAGAAAACATTTTTTTCGAGAACATCAATTTCTACAGGAAGCGTCTCTACTTGTCTTTGAAGACTTTTGATATTACGGTCAAAGAATTTCACGTTGTAGCGCGGGAAAAACTCCAGCGGATTGCAGTTATAATTTGACACCCATGCGCGCTCTTCGTCTTGAAATCCTCCTCCGGTACCTAAATCGTTTTGATAAATACGCCATGAAACACCATTTTCTTCTAACCTTTCCGGAAAAGTTTTCCAGGTCATTTCGCCTGTTTTCAAATCGGGATTCCGGATAAAAGCTTTTGTATTCGGATCTCTGGGATCTCGTATAGTACCTGTCCAGAAATAAAGCCGATTGGGATGGGTACTGGTCATCGCGGAGCAAAAGTTCTGGTCACAGATGGTAAAAGCATCCGCCATGGCGTAGTTAAAAGGTAAGTCTTCTCGGTTGTAGTATCCCAAGGTCAACGGCATATCGGCGTATTTTTTGTTGCTGGAACGCTTAAAGTCCAACCATTTGTCGTATTTAGCCTCATTATAAGCATCCACTTGATCGTGTCTGCCGTGCGGCAATGCGCCCATCCAAGTTGACTTTGTATCATATATATTTAGTCGGAAAGGAGCATAAGTATGACCTGCTTTATTGCTCTGAAGCCATACAGGATTACCATTGGCTAATGTCAAAGCTCTCGGATCGTTAAATCCGCGTACACCTTTTAAGGTTCCGAAACAGTGATCGAAAGACCGATTTTCGAGCATGAGCATGACCACATGTTCAGCATCCAAATATGTGCTGCCGATTTCGGGATTTATTGCAAAAGCACGCTGAATTGATTGTGGTAAAATGGTTGATAATCCTGCTACTCCAGTTAATAAGGCCGATTTCTTAATAAAATCTCTTCTAGTTTCTTTACTCATTTTTTATTTTTTACTCAAATTTGTAATCAAATGCAGTTCTGTATCCATTGTATGAAGTTTAATGGCGTTCTTCAATAAGACTTTTGTAACAGATTATGGAGATGTTAAAACTGAATCATATTCTCTTGCTGAACTTGTGATTGTAGATTCGGTAACGAAAGCATTGGAAAGAATATCGTCATATATAATTGTATTCTTAATTTCCGACACTACACAATAGGTGTGAAATTCCGTTTCTTGATATTTCCACACCAATTTAACCAACCGAAGATTAGCATCCAATTCGTCATAATAATCAATCATAGTCCGCTTCCTGGTGTTGTAATAGATGCTGAGTTTCGATTTTTCCGGTATTTTCATAATTATCGGAATCTTTCTTTGGTCGTTTACACTGATTATCGTTACAGGCATCTTTTTAAATTCTTCCAGATTAGGGGTTTGTTTTTCATCAACCAATTTATAGGAAACTAGACTTAGGTCGCTCGAATTCAACACTCCTTTATACCCTCCCTGTCTAATAAAATCCAATTGTTCTTCCCACGATTCAAATCCACCTGTTTGTTCCTCTACGAGTGATAACTTCCCGCGTTCTCGTACCTTACTTATTTTTTCAGCTAAATCTTTTACACTGCTGTCCCTTTTGTTGTTCTCACTCTTGTCGTGGTAGATATGCGCGGCGGCAGAGGTATTCTCATCTCGAAATATAAATGCATTAGATAATATAGGATCATAGACGATGCAGTTAAATCTCTCAGAGACAATACAATCTGTCTCAAACCGATTACCGTTATGCTCCCATTTTAATTTAACTTCAAAAAGATTAGAATCTAGTTCCTGAAAAAGTTCTATGATTTGTTTTTTTCTGTTCTCTTGACTCAAAGCTTCCACTTTATCCACGTGAACAGGTAAAATTGATAAAGTATTGTTGCCGTGAGCAATAACAATTATACTATCAGAAGCAATCAAGGGCTTCTTCTCGGTGGTTACTGTATAATATAGCAAGTAGAGACTATTTTTATGTAAATACCTTTCATTACCACCGTCAATTTTGGCGAACTTCAATTGTTCTTCCCATGTATTGAATTTTCCTTTATATATTCTTTTGATTCCAGCGACTTTCTCTTCTTCGGAATATATTTTTGTTTTTACCGTGTCCAAAAAATGAAGTGTTTCGTCTGTCGTTGGTTGAGCATTTATCCTCGAAAAACATATCCATATTAGAAATAAGCATCCCATTGATATAGTTATCCAGTAAATTTTCATGTATTTAATAATATGATAATGTTCTCTAAAAATTATGTTTCTTTTGGGAAGACTAGCGACAGACAAACAACTGCTGTCTGTCGCTAGCTTATTACTTCACATAGATCACACTTCTGATAGACCGCATGGAGCTTCCATTCACACTAACACGTCCATCGGTACCTTGTCCTTCTACAAACATTGTTGATGAACCTCCGCCGTCCAAGTTCATGGCATTGATCGATCCTAAGGCCTGTAAGACCTTCGCCAGCTCCAATGTTGTCATACCTTTAGGAGGAGTAGTGCCATTCGTTCTATATTCAATTACCACCATAAATACCTGTTTACCGTCGGCTGTTACTCCCAATCCAGTTCTCCCGGTAATCGCATTATTATGGCCTGTCTCCATATTCAAATTCTCGATTACACCGTCTACAATCAGCATAGGTCCACATACAATAATGTTTTCTGCTTCTGATACAGGAATAGCTGCCGCCGTTTGATTCAAATTAGTTCCACTTTCGGTAAATTTCCTTATCGTCGCTACATTATTATGTATTAAGAGTGCTGAGTTTGTAAAGATTTGGCTTACGCCCAGATGCCCATCCTGTATCGTTGTACCATTGATCCGAATATACGGATCTTTGTCGCTGGCGCCTCCCAAAGGGAAATAACCGGCATTGACGCCTGCTATCGCTTCATTGTCACGACAGAGAGCTACGGTAGATTTTCCGGGGTCGTTAAATCCTATTCCCAAGGTATTCGTTTCGTTTAACGTAACGTCTAAAACATGTATCTTGCGTATATCTGAACCGAACAAACTAAATTCGCCCGTTTTATACTCAACGCCAGATCTCACGATATGCGTAGTCCACGCGTATGTAGCAACCTTGTTTTGGTCGATATCTACCGTAATGTTGTGTGCATTTGAAATCAAGTCGAATTTGGTAACGGTAATATCGACATCCGTAGCGTCGCCTAAATCGGGAGTCGTCACCGTCAAGGAGGTTCTGCTGGCTTCCGTAACTGTTGCCTCTACCGTCCCAAATTTCACGATATTGTCATCCTTATTCGGACTGAAATTGCTACCGATAATAACCACCGAGGAATTATAAAAGCATGTGGCCGTCGTGGAGGTTATTGAAGGAGCTGTTGCATCGATATAATAGAAATCCACTACATTCGATGATGCTTTCGACGCAATCGCCCGGACATTTACTGTGCGATCTGAAAAACCCGCAGGTGCTTCTACTTCTATCTGCGTATCGGTAACGGAAATAACGGTCCTTACTTCTACGGAGCTAAATTGAACCCTTACATCGGATGGGTCGCTTCCAAAACCTGTTCCAGTAAGGGTAATTATAGTGCCTGCTGTCCCTCTTTCAGGCGATATGGAAGCGATGGACGGTCTGTTTCCTCCTGTTGGATCGTCATCCGGACCCTCGTCGGCAGAATTTTTACCGCAGGATACTGTTAAAAAAGATGCCGTGATAAAAAACAGAAGTAAATGGATATAATTTAATTTATTTTTCATTGCTATTTTCTTGTGTTCATTTAATTAATGATAGTGGTTACCCCATCGCCTGTTTCTATAAACGACAATGGCGTACTGCTTGACATTTGATCCATTCTGTAGGCTCTCGGAGTCTGCCATTTCTGAGTTTCGGTATCAAACACGCCTCCCAATTTGATAAATAATCCCTGACCGGTGACATGTTGGATACGATGGGTATTGGTTCCCTGCCAGAAAAAAGGCTGATTTACTCCCGTAGCATTATCAACTGGACTATAGTGATCGTTTTCTGCTACACGATATCCTCTGTCTGGGTACAATTCTTCATTGATGATTGTAGCTGGAACGTGAGTAGGATGTGTTTCGAGCGTGGGGCCGTAAAATACTACGTCAACAGGACTCGATTCGTTAGTGACTTCCATTCCGAAAAATACTGCCATCCCGGCTGCATATCCACTGTTCGGCATTAGACCAGAAGTACTGCTGCCGAAGCCATCTCCGGCAGTATTTGTATAGTTGATTGTTCTTACCCATTTTGCATGCTCGATGTTAGTAGAGTTTGCGCCATTGATAAGTCTACTGTCACCACCTACATAGAAAAATTCTCCTTTGCTCACGTTGCCTTGGGTGAGGTTAAATTTATAAGTACGCCCTCCTCCTGCGGCCCAGCCTTGCGATGGAGGTACTCCGGCATCTGGTGCTGTGCTTCCTCCATTTTGGCAGGTAACCACGCAAAATGGAGTTTTGCTGAAATCAATGTCGATGGTTGCCATAAGTTGGAGATACTCGTAGTTGCCATCGCCACCCTGTGGATCGGCACAATAACCAGTGAAGATGATTGGCGTCTTTCCTAAATCATGCACTTCCATTTCTTCATAAGCAGTAAAAAATTGATCAATAGCATTGCTATCCGGCGAATGTTCTGTACGGTATCTTACCGGATA
The DNA here is from genome assembly GCF_014692525.1 of Sphingobacterium chuzhouense. GTDB lineage: Bacteria > Bacteroidota > Bacteroidia > Sphingobacteriales > Sphingobacteriaceae > Sphingobacterium > Sphingobacterium chuzhouense. The sequence continues at coordinate 281,878 of NZ_JACNYL010000001.1, read as the reverse complement.
GTCTGGATCTAAGTCATCTATAGTTATGGTATTTATAGAATCGGGAAGCCCGGCAATTTGGATTTCACCATGGATATCGGTATACGTAAATTCGGTCATGACAACGGATTCCTCGGCAGCCATAAATGTCACGTTTAACGTATTGTCCCAATATTCTATACCTGATGGAAACCGATTCAGCAAGGAGCCGATATAACTTTCGCCGTATACCGGGATATTCAACTCTGATTTTATAGACGAGTAACCATCGCTGTTGATAGAGTGCACAACAAAAGTCTGTACGCCCTCTGTCAGATTATCGATAATAACCTCTTGAAAATCACCCTCTATATGTCGTTTCACAGGAACAAGCAAAGAATCTTGGTTGTCGTTCCAGAGAACTTTAATAGATTCTACTTTCGGATCTTTCGGAGGTAGCCATAATACTTTTGCTCGCTGATAACCAGAATAGGCAAGCAAAGAATCTGCTTTACCTAAGTAAAGGATTTCTCCGTTTTCGATATACTTGCGGTATACTTCGTCTTGTTTTTTACAGCTTCCAACGAGTAAGATAGCGCCGAAAAGAATAGCAATAGTGCTGAAAATATGCTGTTTTAATCTTTTGTTCATAAAAAAATTTTTTAGTTGACAACTTCCCCGAAAAATGTGAGTTCACCAATATGCATGAAATCTGTAAGACCCCAAGTGCCCAGGATCTTAATACGGATATACCGTACTGGAGGTGCATCGAACGGAAACTCAAACTCTTCACCTGCTAAGGCGTAGGCAACGTCTTCATCGCTATTTTGGGTTAACGGTTGACCTGACGGCTTGATAGAAGTACAGTCGAGTAACTTGGTCCATCCCTCCCAAGAACCCGACGGATCTGGATGGGTCGCGCCCCATACTTCCCAGTAGCGTGGATTACCGGCATTATAAACCAATTCTGGTTCTGAGATAACCCCTCGTTGGTGTTGTATATACCGACTGAGTTTCGCGGTAACACCTAACTCAAAAGTGAAATGATGAGGAATTCCCGAACCATTTGCTGTACGATACCACGCTGTCCCTCTATTGGATACAGCGGATCCCCCGACAAGACTGTTACTCCAGAGGTTCGTCATAGGAATATTACTCCACTGAAGGGCGTCCGTAGGAAGTTTGACTTCCCGGAATTTTGCTTTATTCATTTCCATTTCATATATAGGAGTTACTGTCGTATCAAGTTTGTTCGAAAAATTTTCCCATTTATCCCGTATCTGAACGCTGAAATCTCTGGGATCAGACGGGTAACCCCGAAGAGCAAACCTCCCGCCTTCGCGACTGGTATAGTGAATGTCAGCAACGACTTCATCTCCCAAATCGTTTTTGGTTGTCACGATAATGGCAATATTCGCTTTATGCTCGTTGACGAAATTGATCGAAATTCCTCCGAAATCCTCTTTAAGGTCCAAAGAATTAAACACTTCGATTACGGGAGGTGTGAGCGGGTGTATAACGGTGACAATGGGTTCAGAACGCTTTTCGTTTTTACCAACAGAATACAACTTGATTTCTTTATCGTTCGTAGAACCTAATCCCTCGATAGTTAACGTATTGGTGTAGTGACTTGCGCGGACATTTGCAAGTTGTCCATTGCTGGCAATATATTCTGCTTCTACATACAGTAGATTAGGATCGGCAGGGACATTGTACGTAATCCTAGCACCGCCCGGCATATTTTCAGTACTGACGTTTGATATCATTGCTGGAGTCGAACCTTCCTCTATAGTGGGTCCAAACTTCTCCTCTTTACAGCTCATGATGTATATACAGATCAGTAAGCCTAAATAATATAATTTCTTCATTTTTCTGCGATTTATAATTTTTCTATTTCATCGAATAATGGAATACTTTTGGCCTGGTCATCGTTTCCATGGATATCTTTCCAAATCTGTCAGTTACCTTAATCTCGATGGTAGAGTTTGGACTTTAAATGCTATTTTTTATCTGGAGTCATTGATTTACCATCCATAGTTTTGCACTAGGGCATTGTTTTCTAATAAAGTCTGTTCACGAAGAGGCCATAAATAGTCTCTTTTGGTAAATGTTTGATTCCAAAGGGTACGTATTCGATAATAGTCTTGCGCTGTTATACCTTCGATATTCCATCCGGTGATGGGCTTATTGAGCTCATCCTCTGCTTTTTTCCATCTTCTGAGATCCCAAAACCGCTGTCCTTCAAATGCGAGTTCGATCAGTCGTTCAGTATGGATGATGTCCCGTCTGCCCGCTTTCGTGGTGGGTTTGGACGGTTGACGAGAAAAATTGCTCCAAGATTGTTTGACGGGATTTAACCCTGCCCGTTCGCGTATTTGGTCTACCCAATAAAGAATGTCGTCTTCTACACCATCCGCTTCATTCAATGCCTCCGCATACAAAAGATACAGGTTCGCTAACCGAATAACCGGCCATGGATATTGTTGTATAGAGTAACCATTGGCTGAAGCCACATTAAGATAGTTTACTAGTTTTTTAGGCCAGTAGCCGGTCACAGAAAATTTATACGCTGCGATACCCGCTATTTCCTGTGCTTTCGCCGTGATATAGAAATTATCTGTGTCATCATACCGTCCTTGTCCATACCAACGCCCGGTATCAAAGCCTAGACTGGCATAGAACCGAGGCTCCCTGTCAAAATGCAGAATGGCTGTTTCCTTGCCGGGCTGAATATATAGGCGATCGTCATCCGTAGCCAACCGAAGATCAAGCCTGTTGGTATAGTCATATTGGAGGTCTTCATTTATGGGTACGCCATTCTTCGAGTGATAAAGTTCTGCCATTTTTAAAGTAGCTGCATAGCGGCCGTCCGTAGCTGTTTGGTGAGCAGCATCGGGAAATACACGGGGCTGCGATCTTTGTTGGATCTGCTGGGCTCTACTATTGGGGTTTCCCCAGATAATTTCCGGATTCCAGCGTTCAGTTACACTATTTCGAATATTGAGCTCGGTCCGCGTTACTTCAGAAATGGGATGTACACTGAGCGATGGATTAAAATAATATAAAGCATGGCCGGCGTCGTGCGCCAATTCAATCGCTTCTCTACAGGCGTCCGCTGCAAGTATCCATTTTTGGTTGTCGAATTGTGCAGTAAAAAGCTGTTCACCGTCATGATTTCTAATCTGTGCATAGTCTGGATTTCCGTTGAAAAGTGGACTAGCTGCCATTACCAATAGTTGTGCTTTCACAGCTTTGGCCATTGGTTTTGTGGCACGTCCGCGTTCTTCCAGTTCAAAGAGGATAATTTCAGGTAGATTTTCAGCAGCTTCGTCAAGGAGTTCCGCAATGTATGTAACACATTCGTCTACCGGTCTGCGTGTTACACGAACGTCTTCCGGTGTTGCAGATATCGATAGGTTCTCTTTTATTAACGGAATTGGCCCATAGCAACGTAAAAGCCAGAAATGGTAATAGGCTTTCAAGAACTTGACCTCTGCGCTCCAACGGCGTTTTTCAATTTCTGTCATATCCGGTACGCTGTTGATATTTTCGAGAAAGATATTACAATCTCTTAAGGCTTGGAATAAAGGGGAACCATATTGCGTTCCATCCCAAAAATTGATATAGGGATTCGTTATGTTCTGTTCGCCTAATGCGATACGAAAAGCTGTGGGATTGGCATCTGTGAATATATAGGAATAATACCAAATTTCATCGCCACCGTTTAGCGCGGGATCACCTTGATACGGACCCGCATGCTGAGGAAGATAAGAATAACAGGTGAATAAATAGCGTTCTGCCATACTCCGCATGGTAAAGGCGTTATTTATAGTAGCGACATTGTCTGGAACAACGTCTAAATAATTACAAGCGTTTAAGCTGAATACCAGGCTAAAAAGTATAATTGTTTTCTTCATTTCGCTTAAAAGTTTAATAACACACCAAAATTGTACGTTTTTTGGATAGGATAGCCTAGACCGTTACCAGCCATCTCAATATCCCATAATTTAAATCGGCTCCACGTCAGGAGATTGATACCACTGAGGTACAACCTGAAGCTATCCATTCCCAATCGTTTGAGCCTGTCTTTGGGGATTGTGTATCCAAATTCCACTGTCTTAAGACGCAGGAACGTGCCATCGCGCATAAACCATGTGCTTTGTGCGTTGTTATTGGCAACGGAAACCGCACTAAGTCTTGGCCAGAGGGCATAGTTTTGCCGGTTACTTTCCGACCAATGGTCTTCAGCGTAAGCTTGCAACATCTGTCTGTTCCCTACAAAAGGATGCGTGGTATTTGTGCCAGATGTGCTGATCCAAAACGATTCGTTAGTTAGGCCTTGAAAAAAAGCAGAGAGATCAAATCGTTTGTATCCAGAGGAAAATCCGAAACCATAAACAATCTCCGGTGTGGTCGGATTTCCAATAGGAACACGGTCTAATGTACTTATTTGTCCGTCACCGTTGATGTCGCGGTATTTAATATCCCCTGCCATATAAGCTCCTATGCTCTGCGGAGGAGAGTTGCTTACATCCTCATCATCAATAAATAAGCGTTCTGCAACGTATCCCCATTGTTGACTGATCGGCATGCCTACACGCGAGAGATGGGGATTCCGGCTATAGTCAGGTTCTTCGTATACTTCATATCGGCTGGTGGCATACGTAAAATTTCCACGGGCCGTTAACCAAGCGCCGGATAAACCAAAGCTATGTTTGTAATCGACAGATATATCGACACCTCTACCAGAAGCTTCACCCACATTGGCGCGGATTGGAACCGCCAATCCCATCGTTGTAGGGATGGAAGCACGGGTCATCAAAATGTTTCGCCGGTATTCGGAAAAAATATCCGCTTGTATGCCAATCTTATTCCATAGTCCGATTTCTATACCAAGGTTCACTTTCTCGGCAGTTTCCCAGGTAATATCTCGATTTTCATACCGTTCTATAGCAACACCGTTTATATTATAATTCCATTCGGTACCAAAGCTTGCCCCTCTGGCACTGCTATTCATATTAATATTAGATAGGTAGAAGAAACGATCGGCAGCACTACCGATGGCATCATTGCCGACAATACCATAGGTTCCGCGGAGTTTCAATAAATTGACATGTTTCGCTAATGGTTCCCAGAACTTCTCATTGGAAACATGCCACGCGACCCCTGCTGCTGGGAAAAAGCCGAATCGATGGTCCCGATGAAATCTTTCGGATCCATTAAAGCCGAAATTAAATTCTGCCAAATAGCGATTGTCATATGAATAGGTAAAACGTCCCGATAAGCCCAGATTTCGGTAGGGTAGCGATTCTTGTAAATTAGCTCCATCAGTGTTAAGCTCATTTCGCATAATGTATACTAACATACCACTGGTGCCGTGTTTCTCATTGAATGTCCGGTTGTAGTTAAGGGCAGATTCCAGATAGAAAAGTGTGGAAATGGTTCGGTTGCCTAGGTTATAATCTAGATATTCGGTGCCCTCTCGTTCATTTAGTCCACGAAGTCGGAAGGTATTCTCATGTCGATTGTAATTATTTGCCTCGTAGTAAAAAGGTTGATAGGAGCGGGTCACGCTAAAGTAAGATCTTCTGTTAGTATTTCCCAATACCCTGAAGGAGAGCCCCTCGGTGAGGGAAGACAAATCTTGCCGTAATTCCAATTGTGCCATCATCAATGAACGGGAGTAATTACGATATCCCTTTACCATATCGGCATAGGGATTAATATACAATTGATCGTCCCCAGCTTCGGCATTTCCAAACATGATATGGCTGACATGTTGGTTCTCTGCTGTAATCGGATAATAGGCCGGAAATAAAACGGGATTGCTTCGCATCACCTTGTTGTATAGACCAGTCCCGCTGTCGATTGGACCTACATAGTCATCAAATGACCCGTATAGACGTACACCCATCTCGGTAGAAGGGAACAGACTGACAGTTACATTCGAGCGCAACAAATAGCTTTTGAGGTTGATGTTATTGTTGAAATTATTTCGGTTATCTACTTTTAAAACACCGTTGTCTTGGTTGAATGTACCGGCGACGTAATATTTTGTCACCTTACCACCCCCACTGATACTCATATTGGCGCGCTGATTCATCGTGTAATCTTTGAATAGTTCTTTTCGCCAATCGACGGCGGGGTACATATAGGGGTTAAGACCCGCAATAGTATTATCAATTTTAGATTGGAGATAAGGTAAGCGATCGTCCGGATTCCGTGTTCGGACCGCCTCATTATGCAGTTTCATATAGGTTACCGGGTCTGCTAGTTCCACATTCTGTGTAGGTGTTGATATAGAGTTTTCAAGCCGGAATGAGATTTTTGCCGGACCTTCTTTCCCTTCTTTAGTCGTCACGAGGATTACTCCATTTGCACCGCGGGCACCATATAAGGCTGTGGCGGTGGCATCTTTCATGATGGAGAAACTGGCAATATCGTCCGGTTGTAGACGAGCTAGATCCGTACTGGTCAACTCCACACCGTCAATCAAGATTAGCGGATCGGTCTTGTATCCAAATGTCGTCACTCCTCTAATGAAGAAATCCGCGTTATCCTGACCGGGTTCCCCGCTACGCTGGTAGGCGATAACACCCGCTAACCGACCCGCCAGCGCGGTCGTCAAATTACTTGATGGTACGTTTAGTTCAGAGGGGTTTATCGATGTAACGGCACCAATCAGATCTGTTTTTTTCTGTTGCCCAAAAGCCACTACTACAACTTCGTCTATATCGCGATCTTCTTGTAGCAAAACAATGGAAATTTCCTTTCTTCCTTCTGTTGGCACTTCCTGTGTAACGAAACCGATTCGGCTGAAAATCAATATGATATCTTGAGTAGGTACCGCGATAGAATAGTTTCCGTATAAGTCTGTGGTTGTTCCGGTTTCCGTTCCTTTAATGAGTATATTTACACCCGTTAGCGGATTTCCGTCTTCACCGGTTATCTTACCTTGTATTTGCTGTTGTAAATTCATTGTCTTGGAGGTTATTTCTATTCGTTTTGGGCGTATAATAACCGTCTTTTGATCAATAGTATACGACAAATTGGGTTGATCTTCGAAGATTTCAGCAAGTACATTTTCAAGGGATAGATTTTTCCCCTGTACCGTAACCGGTATCCCGTATTTTTTTAATAGCGTGGGATTATACAGAAAGTCATAAGAAGTTTGCCTGGTTATTTCTTTTAGCACATTTTCCAAGGACATCCGGCTTGCATTTAAGGTTAGTCGTTGGGCTTTCAGGTCGGTAGCGTGTATTTGTAAAATTAAAAAAAGAGACAGTAATACAAGTTGTATCCTCATCATAATCCTCTTAAATGTTATTGAATGTATAAATGTTCGCCATACAATAACATAGTTGTAAAAATTCATATATTTGAATTAGTTAGGGTTAGCAATATATTTTATATATGTCTGATGTAAAATTTTAATCTGTGGTTCCCTAATGATACGCCGGATTCCGCCGCAATCGGAATTCGGTTTTTTCGTGTTAAGTCACCCTCCAACATATTTTAATGTCGTACCATAACCCTCCTTCCTTTCGTTTCGAATTGTATACTTTCGGTGAGCGATATTTTTCGCAGTACGTCCTGTATGTCATCGAACCGGGACACCGCACCTGTAAATGTAATTCCCTTTATTGATGTAGAGTAAACAACCTCTATGTCATACCAGCGTGCAAGTTGTTGCATGATTGTTTGTAAAGGTGTGTCGTTAAATATAAATTTGCCGTTTTTCCAAGCAACGGCATCTGTAGCTTCCACTTTGGATTTCACAATAGTATTTTGTTGTAGTATCGCCTGTTCATTCGGTTGAAGCAACACTTCAGCTGCTTTTGTATAACGGCTGTTTTTCACTAACACCGAACCCTGTAGCAATGTTGTAATCTTGTCGGGGTCGTCTGGATATGCCGTGATATTGAATTTAGTTCCTTTGACAATTGTTTGTTGGTCTTGTGACATGACAATGAAAGGTTTGTGTTGATGATGTGTTATCTCAAAGTAACCTTCGCCTATAAGTTCTACAGTACGTGTACTACCCTTAAAAGCAGTCGGAAAACGGAGTGAAGAAGCGGCGTTAAGCCAAACAATAGAATGGTCAGGTAATACCACTTTATATTGTCCGCCACGGGGTGTAGAAATGGTGTGGTAGGTTTCTTCCTGTAAAGGTGCCGAGAGAGCATCTGCTGTGTATACTAAAGTACCATCATCTAATTTGGTAATCATAATGTTGTTTTCGGTAACGTGATCTCCAATAGCCACATTATCAAGATGAATTTTTTGTCCATCACCTAACGTAAGCAACGCTTGATTTCTACCCGCCTTTATTTGACTTTCCTGTTGTTGAACAGCTATTTGTTGGTCCTCGAGAGAAAGAGGTCGCAGCAGGTAAAATGTGCTAATTCCAAGTATAATAGCTACAGACGCTGCTATTGCCGCAATCTTTCGGAATGACCATGTACTCTTTTTATCGAGATCGAGTTGCAGGTCTTGCCATACGCTGCTAAAATGCTCTTCAGCCAGAAACGAATCTATTTCAAAATCTGCGCTATAGTTCTCTTTGTACCAATCTTCTACCCAAGCTTGCTCTTCTTGGGTACATTGACCCTTGATGTAGCGATATAGAATATCTCTTGCATTATATTTTTGTCCTTTCAATTGTTTCCCCTTTCGGTTTATATACAAAAAGAGACAAACGAAATGATTGTTGGGGGGTAAAAAAAATAATTTATTTCTAAATACCTGTGAAATAGATAAATATGAAGAGGATACCCAGTCGCAAGCGTAGGATTTTGAGTGCGCCTTTCACATGGCTTCGCACACTTTGTTCACTAATATTGAGCTGTTCAGCAATTTCTTTGTGAGAAAGACCTTCTTTTCGGCTAAGCTCGAATACCATGCGCATTTTGGGGGGTAAGGACGCTATCTCATGTTCAATAAGCGCCGTTAACATCTTTTCCCTGACGCGGTGGTCAGTATCTACCTGAACATGATCGATAAATCCTTGTAAAGAGTCAATGTATTCGTCTGCTCGCTGACTTTTGAGTTGCTGATTGATAACTCTATTCCGTACTGCCTGATAGAGATAAGCGGTGAGATTTTCCTGTATATGAAGCGCGGTTCTGTTTTGCCATAGGTTGGAAAAAATATCATGTATAATATCCTTTGCTTCTTCCTGATCTTTTAAATGTTTCGAAGCATGAACGTATAAGAGACCTTTGTACCGATGATATATGATTTCAAAGGCCAATCTATCCCCCTCCTGCAACTTATGTAGCAGGTTTTTCTCGTCGTTAAAGGGTAGAGCGCTCATTAGATATTATAACAGTTGACTGGGCTAAAGTTAAAGAAAATATCTTGTAAAGAACAAGAGCCGATATTGCTTGAAGGCGCTAATCCGTGAAAAAAGTTAAAAGTTAATAATGCCTTAACAATTCGAGAATATCAAAATTTAACCTATTTTAAGATACAAACACTAAACTTTTACTTTTTTTTGTCATCTTTATAAAGTGGGGCTTTGCTCCATCAGTATAACAAGGAAGGAATTTGAATGAATATGTATAAAAAAATAGCTTGTATAGGAGTACTTGTCATCTTAGGATTGTTTTGCTCAGTAGATATTTACGCACAACAAGAACAGATAGGAGATAAGCCTTATAAGCAATTGTTGGTTGAGGTAGAAGGGAAACTTCGCACCGGAGATTTTCCAGGAGCTATAGAAAAGTTAGATACTATCCTAGCGCAATATCCCGATGCAGCAGAAGTGCATTACGCAAAAGCACTTTTATTTGGGCAAGCTCGTAATTTTGATGTCGCTATCCCGCTGACGGAAAAAGCTCTGGAGTTAGAACCAAAAAATATGTTATATATCAACTACCTTGTTGAATTGCATAAAAGTAAAGGAGATGTAGCTGCGGCTATTCCAGTTATCGACCGTGCGATTGGGGTATATCCCGACAATGCATCTTTGTACCGGGAGAAGATGCTATTATTACATGCTTCAAAGCAATCCGATGACGCATTAAAGGTATATGATGACGCCGTTGCCCGATTCGGAAGTTCCGACACGCTAGATGTGATGAAAGCAGAAATGTTGGTTGATTTGGATAGGAAACAAGAAGCAGAAAAAATATTGTTACCTCGGGTTCAAAATAACTCTAGCCTTCGTCAAGTCTACAGTACATTGGGATTTATCTACATGGATAAAAATTCGACGAAGCAGGCTATACAAATATTGGAGAAAGGATTAAAGAATACAAATGATCATCTGTTGTATTTAGATCTAGCAGATGCATATACAACCGGAAAGAAAGACCGACAGGCATTCGAGTCGTTGCGAAAAGCTTTTGAATCGACGGAAGTCAACTACATGGACAAGCATCGCGTCATGTTCACATTGCTGAGCGGCAAATCTGCACTAACATTGGAACAAATTCAAGAATTAGCAAACATATTGGTGTTGAAACACCCACGAATAGCGGATAGTCATGTAGCGAAAGGGGATGTGCTTTGGCGGAGAGGAAATTTGCAGGAGGCGCGATCGTTGTTTCTTACGGCAGTCGGGATTAACAGAGCGCACGTAGATGCTTGGCGCATGTTGATGAATGTGGAAATGGCCCTGAATGAGGTAGATCAAGCTGTTGACCATGGTATGGAAGCATTAGAGGCAAACCCTAATAATCCGATGCTGCTGTACTTTACGGGGTTGGCGTATATGGTGAAAGACGATGGTGAGAATGCCCGTAAATTGATGGAAGCCGCATTGGATAACAGCGGAGAGGAGAATACTTATTTACAATCGCTTATCTATGCAGGGCTTGGCGATTTATACCATAAACTGGGCATGGCAGAGGTTTCGGATGTCGCCTATGAAGAGGCTATTAAATTGGATAGTACCAATGTGACAGCTATGAATAATTATGCGTATTATCTGGCGGAACGAAATGATAAACTGGAACTGGCGGAAAAATTGTCCCGACAGTCCAACGAATTGGAACCTGGTTCAAGTACCTTTCAAGACACCTATGCGTGGGTACTCTTTAAGCAAGAAAATTATAAAGAGGCTTTGTTATGGATGGAAAAGGCTGTTCGAGGATCTTCGCCATCCGCTGTGCTTTATGAGCATTACGGCGATATATTGTTTAAATCAGGGAATAGCAAGGAAGCTTTAAGGCAATGGGAAAAAGCATTGGCAATGAGTGAGGGAAGTGATATAGATGTAGAAAAGTTAAAGTCAAAAATAGCAACGAAAAGTTATGTGGAGTAGAGTAATTTTGTTGATGATGGTAGGTGTGTTGGTGTTTGCTTCTTGTAAGACAAAACGAAAAATAGCAATGCCATCTACTGATGTGCCAACGGAAATCAGTGCAGCTAATGCAGCAAGTATTAAGACTTTCGAAATGAATAATCTAGATTTTCACACGTTTTCCGGACGGGCAAAAACGAAAATCGAGATGGGCAGAAATGTACAGGACGTTACATTGAATGTACGAATAGAAAGAAATAAAGCAATTTGGTTATCCGTTACAGCAATATTGGGCGTCGAAGTGGCGCGTGTCTTGATTACACCGGATAGTGTTAAAATACTCAATAAATTGCAAGGGGAATATATAGCTAAACCCTTTACTTATATATACAATTATACAAACCACGGTATTACATTCGCTACACTGCAGGATTTGCTAATGGCAAATGTGTCCTCGAGTTTGTTGCGAACTGACAATGTGCAGGTAGCCAGCGCTACAGACGAATTTATTGTGGTAGGTATTAAGGAACAATTATCTTATCAATACCGGATAAACCAAGAAAATCGTCCTTTTAACTTTATTTTGCAAGAAGTGGGAGGGACAAACAACCTCGAAGCTTTTTACGGAAATTATGCTAAAACGGATGGCTATAATTTTCCACAGAATATAGCGTTAAATATCGTAGGAGAAGATATGTCTTTAAAAGCGCAATTGGGATATAATCGGGTGTCTTTTAATGAAAATGTAGAAATGCCCTTTTCTGTTTCTAGTAGGTACAAAGTAATAAATTAGTGATTATCACAATAAAAGCACAAAATAATCTTTATTTTTGTAGGCTTATTTTTGCCGAAATATAGAGAAAAACGGTTCATGGATATAAAAAAAATACTATTTAGCTTCTTGTTTGTTTTCAGTGTAGGGGTAGGGTTAGTTTCTGCGCAAAGCAGTGCCGAATTGAAAAAGCAGCGGGAAAAGATAGATGCAGAGATTGCTGAGTTAATGAAGATTGTGCGCGCAAAAACACAAGAAAAATTACTTTCTCAAAAAGAGGTAAACGCATTAAGTCGGCAACTAAATCTACGGGAAGACAAGATTAAGACGATAAATTCGGAATTACGGATTATCAATAATAATATCCAAAAAAATACAAAAGCTGTTAATGAATTAAAGGCTGAGCTGGAAAAGATGCGGAAAGATTATGAGAAAATGATCCTCTTTGCTTTTCGAAATAAAAATGGGTATAATAAACTGATGTTTATTTTTGCTTCGAAAGATTTTAACCAAGCGTTTAAACGTGTGAAATATTTACAACAGTTTAACGATGCACGTAAGATAAAAGCTGCTGAAATTGAAGCTACCAAAAAGGAAATAGAACTGAAAATAGCACAATTGGAGAGAGACCGGGAAATGCAGAACAAACTGTTGAAAGAGCAGGAAGAGGAGAAAGCTATCATTGCTAAAGACCGATCTATGCATGCAAAAGAGCTCAGCCAGTTGAAGCAAGAAGAATCTACATATAGAGGGCAGCTTAGCCAGAAACAGCAAGAAAAGAAGCGTATCGATGCGATGATCCAAGCGGCGATCCGTCGAGAAATTGAAGCACAACGTAGACTTGCGGAAGAAGCTCGACGAAAGGCTGCGGAGGCAGAAGCTAAACGGACTGGCAAAACTGTTGAAGAAGTCGAAAAAACAACGCCTCGGAAATCAGACAGTGAAGTTCTGCGCTCTACACCGGAAGCGGCTAGGCTCTCAGCGGATTTCAAATCGAATCGTGGGCGGTTGCCGTGGCCTGTGTCACAAGGAAATGTCGTGCGTAACTTTGGTTTTGAAACCGTGGAGCGAAATGTACGTATCGATAACTCTGATGTAGCTATTCGTACAGCCGACAATGCATCCGTAAAAGCGGTTTTCGAAGGCGACGTTGTACAGGTGATCGGAAGTTTTGTGGTTATTAAACACGGGGAATATTTTACCTCATATTCTAATCTGAAGAGTGTGTCGGTAAGACGTGGACAAAAAGTAGGAAGAGGCCAGCAGATTGGTATAGCCGGTGAGGATCCAGACGCGGGATACTCTATTGTGAACTTTGGCGTTTTCCAAGGACAAACCGCAATGAACCCGGTTTCGTGGTTAGCAAAATAGTTACAGGGAATTTAGAATTTTAATTATATATTTGTAATGCGTTGATAATGAAAGCAACGCTAAGAATTTTAAAACTATGTATACATCGGGATTATTATTTATTGGGACGCAAGAGATTATTATCATAGTAGTTTTGGTTTTGTTACTTTTTGGAGGTAAAAAGATTCCGGAATTAATGCGAGGTCTAGGTCGTGGCGTTAAGGAATTTAAGGATGGCCAGCGTGAAGAACCTACTGAAAACCAAAATAGCACAAATAATAACAATAACCCCCAGAACTAATTAGAGGGAAAAGGAAGAAATAAGAGTTTCGCGGAGTAGCCTCCTCGAGACTCTTTAGTTTTTTGGACGTGAATATACTACTTGGGGAAAATTTACGTTTACATAAAAACACCAAATACCGTATGATTAAAAACCGTTTGTGGCTAATACCTTTTTGTGTATTCGGATTAGAACTATCCATACATGCGCAAGATATGGCCCATGTCGATACTGAACCTGTTCCGTTGCATTTGATAGAAGCGGCGTCCAGCCAGCGGGAGATTATTATTTCCGGATTGGATTCTCTTAAGACATTATCTTATTATGATCCATTGTATACAGCCGAAGACTCATTGATCTTCAACCGCATGCGTAAAATACAACGAACCATTCCATTAGCCATAAACGAAAAAATAAAATCCTATATCGATAAATATATCTCACGTAATTACAATCCCTATATGAGCAAGTTACAGGGATTGGCCCAGTATTATTTTCCGATATATGAAAAAATATTCTCTGAAAATCAGTTACCCGACGAAATAAAATATATATCCGTTATTGAATCTTCATTAGATCCACATTTAGTATCTCGTTCCGGTGCAGTGGGCCTGTGGCAATTTATGTATCCCACAGCGAAAATCTATGATTTGACAATGGATAGCTATCTAGATGAACGCAAAGATCCTTATGCAGCTTGTCATGCGGCAAGCCGTTATTTCCGGGACGCTTACGATGAGTTTAACGATTGGTTGTTGGCGTTGGCTTCCTATAATTGTGGAAGAGGGTGTGTACGTCGTGCTATTCAGCGATCAGGATTGCAAAATCCGGATTTCTGGCAACTCTCTCCTTATTTACCGAGGGAAACGCAAGATTATATACCAAAATTTATTGCGATGACCTATGCATTGAAACATGCAGATGAATATGGTATATCCGTAGCACCCACTGACCTTGCTTGGGATGGAAAACCGATTATGGTCGAAAGACCGGTCAATTTGGAACAAATAGCGCAGGCTGTCAATCTACCTCTAGAAACGATTAAAAAATTCAATCCGGCGTATAAACGTTCCATTATAAATGCCAGCACGGAAAATCCAAAACGGTTGATCCTACCGGATACTGATAATTTGAATGATAGCTTATTATATGCTGCATTAAATAATCAATTAGAGGTTTCGGCCAGCATGCTCGCTAATGTGGATGACGCTTCTTCCATAAACAAACATCCGTCCGGCAAAGGGAGAAGGTTGGTAGCGGCTTCTAAGGCTACTTCCAAACGCTCAGTGACCTATACTACATATACCGTAAGAAAAGGAGATACATTATCGCACATTGCGGCGCGATTCAAAGGCGCTACGGTATCCCAAATAAGAGCAGATAACAATTTAAGCAACACACGGCTTAAAATAGGGCAGAAGTTAAAGATTAAAAAATCTTAAAAACTTACGACAACCAAGCAGCATCTTCTTTTTGGTCAAATTCTTCCAACTCCACTTCTACGTGTTCCTTTAATATCGTGGAGAGTTTAAGACCATAATAATCACTGAATAATGGGAACTGATGATGAGAGCGATCAATTAATACTGCTGTTCGCATTTTTTTGAGCGGAACATTGAGAAATAAGCCCAACCCATACGCCAGCGTACGGCCACTGTTGAGTACATCGTCAATTAATATAATAACTTTGTTTTTTGCGGTTTCAATAGGTATATCTGTCGTCGCTTCCAAACTTCTTTTCGTTTTCGAAATAGTGACTTTAATAAGTTCGATTGTTTTATCTGGAGCAATATCTTGTATAATCTGCTGGAGTCTTTTTGCGAACACATAGCCTCGGTCTGCAACACCCACCAATATCAACGATTTCTCTTCAAAATTATCTTCGAGTATCTGGTATGCAATACGGATAGATTTTTGTTGGATCTGCTGTTTATCTAAAATGAGTGTTCGTTTGTTAGACATATTATGTGCTTTGATTACTGCGTATAAAAATACAAAAAAGGTTCGGATATCTATACATCCGAACCTTTTCCATCATGTCATGAGAAAAATTAGTGTAAATTTTTGTCTTCGTCATCAGAGCCCGCATCAGCTAACATGGCTTCGTTTATTTCTGATGGTCTGCCTCCGTTATAGTAATAACGTTTCCAATACGCTTCGTTAAGATTGCTGATCATAACGCCTCTGCTAGATGCAGCATGGGCAAACTTGTCATCACCGAGGTAAATGCCCACATGGGTGATTTGTCTGCTACGGATTTTAAAAAATACAAGGTCGCCTGGTTGCAAGTCGTTTTTGCGAATAGGTTTTACATTGGCATATTGATTACGGCTGTTGTAACCTATTGTCGTATTAAATACATTTTCATAAACAGCAAGTGAAAATTTAGAACAGTCTATTCCTTTCTTAGAATCACCACCCAAGCGGTAAGGCGTGCCTAACCATTCGTATACAAATTGATAAAGCTTGGTGTTTGCCATCGCGTTGGACGCAACACCCATTATCTGTGAAAAATATTCTTTGGCTAGGTTATCAGGGTCAGAAGAAGTTGATTTTGCTGTTTGTGCCTGAGACACCGCACATAAGCCTACGAAAAGCATACCTGCTATTAGTTTTTTTGTATTCATTATGTTCGCCTATTTCACTTAATTTATGATACGTTTCTAAGTTCTGTCTTATATTTTCTACAGGACTGGAGCAAATCTACTACATAATGTCTCCGCTTCCAAGCGTATTCTTGATTAATTTAATATGTTTTAACGAATTTTAACATATTTTTTATTGTTTATCAATAATAACCTTTTTTATGTACTGTAGCGGTACATCTACTTTTTGCAAACATTCTTTATTAAAATTTTAATGAAAATGAAAAAATATTTGATAGTTTCAAATTAAAACTCCTATATTTAGATCGTTTTTCAAAAATATGGAAAGTTTACACATTATTATTACAACGATTATTATTACCACCGGCATAAATCATCGGAGGAAGTAATTCTATTGTATAAGAAAGTGTACATAAAATATAGAGCCTTCCTCCAAATGGGAAGGCTTTTTTGGTTAGTATACATATTATTTTAAATTATAAATAAACTGAAATGAAAGTATTAAAGTTTGGAGGGACATCAGTTGGCAATGTGGAGAGTGTAAAGGCGGTATTAGGCATTGTTAAGAGATCGTACGACGAAGGGGAAAAGCCATTGGTTGTATTGTCAGCTATGGCCGGCGTAACGAACTTGCTGATGAGAATGGCAGACAATGCAGCTGAGCGTATTCCTTTTGACGAAGATTTGAAATTACTGGAAGAACGCCATTTCGAAGTGGTGAAAAAACTCATTGCAGTAAAATACCAAAATCCGGTGTTTACCAGATTAAAATTAATGCTCAATGAATTAGAAGATATATTGCAAGGCATCAGCGCACTTCGCGAACTAAGCTTACAAAGTAAAGATTTGGTCGTTTCTTTTGGAGAGCGGTTATCGAATTATATGGTGTCTAAAATAATGGAACAATATATTGCGCAAACGGAATTTATTGACGCTTCCCATTATATAAAGACCGATTCCAATTTCGGGCATGCACATGTCAACGAAGAAGTTACAAATCAACTTATTCAGTCACTCGCGCACACCCACGTAGATAAACTTTTATTCGTTACTGGTTTTATTGGCTCAAATGAGAACGGCCGTATCACCACGCTGGGAAGAGGAGGATCTGATTACACAGCAGCGATTTTTGGATCGGTCCTACAGGCTTCGGCCATCGAGATATGGACGGATGTCAACGGCATGTTAACGGCTGATCCACGCATTGTAAAGAAAGCATTTTCGCAACCAACCTTATCGTATAACGAAGCGATGGAACTTTCTTATTTTGGAGCGAAGGTGATCTATCCACCAACGATGATTCCTGCTTTTTTGAAGAAGATTCCAATTGTCATCAGAAATACTTTTGAACCGGAGTTTCCAGGTACGGTTATCCAGTTTGAAAGTGGAAAATCTGTTTATCCGATTAAAGGGATTTCATCTATTGCTGATATTTCTGTCATCAATGTTTCCGGAAGTGGAATGATAGGAAAATCGGGATTCAGTGGCCGTTTATTTACATTGTTGGCAAGGGAGCAGATCAATGTCGTGCTGATCACCCAATCGTCTTCCGAACATAGTATCACTTTTGCTGTCCATCCAAACGATGCAACGAAAGCTGTGCAACTTATTAAAGCAGAATTTGAGCTGGAATTGGAGGCGAATAAACTGGTTATGCCTACCGTAGAAAACGAACTCTCGGTATTAGCAATTGTCGGTGAAAATATGAAACGTACGCCAGGTATGTCTGGTCGCTTATTCCACGCATTGGGAAGAAATGGTATCAACGTACGTGCTATAGCACAAGGCTCCTCAGAACTCAATATATCCGTTATTATTGAGAAAGAAAATATGGCGAAAGCGTTGAATACGGTACATGATGCATTCTTCGCAGAGTTAAAAAAGACATTATATGTATTCTGTTTAGGCACAGGCAATATCGGCGCAACGTTATTTAAGCAAATTCATGAACAATATGACTTTTTAGTAGAGAATAACGACTTGGAAATCAAAATCGCTGGCATTTCCAACTCTAGGAAGATGCTGTTTAATTCGGAAGGTATAGACTTGGCTGATTGGCGTACAACACTAGAAGCTCAAGGAGAAGTTGCGGATTTGTCTAACTTCGTGGAGCGGATGAAAGCAATGAATTTACCTAATTGCGTTTTTATTGATAATACGGCTAGCCCACTTCCATCTACGTATTATATAGATATATTTAAATCGAATATTTCCGTTGTCACTTGTAACAAAATAGCTAATTCCGGCGAATATCAGCAATACAAGTCACTTCATGATACAGCCCGTAAATATGGCGTAGACTTTTTCTATGAAACGAATGTTGGGGCAGGTTTGCCTATCGTTCGGGTGTTGAAAGATTTGATGTTGAGCGGCGACCGGATTGTGCGTATCGAAGCGATACTTTCTGGAACCATTTCCTATATATTCAATAACTTTACTGGCGATGTTTCATTTTATGAAGTTGTGAAACGTGCGCAAGAATTGGGCTATACCGAGCCTGATCCACGTGACGATTTGGGCGGTATTGATTTCATGCGAAAGATGTTGATTTTGGCGCGGGACGCTGGGCATGTGATTGAGCCGTCTGAGGTTGATTTGGGGGCTATTCTTCCTCAAGCTTGCTTGGAAGCCACCTCGGTAGATGATTTTTATACAGAGTTATTAAAAGCCGATCAATACTTTAATACCTTAAAAGAAGAAGCGGAAAGCCAAAAGAAGGTAATCCGATACATAGGTAAACTAGAGGATGGTAAAGTGTCCATCGCATTAGAAATGGTTGACGAAAATCATCCTTTCTATGCGTTATCGGGAAGTGATAATATTATCTCTTTTACGACAGAGCGATATAAAGAACGTCCACTGGTCGTAAAAGGACCTGGAGCTGGAGCGGAGGTAACTGCGGCGGGGGTATTTGCCGATTTGGTTAATGTAGGAGCGTAAAAACGTTTAATTAAAAAAATGATGTAGCCATCAACATAATGAATCAAGATAAAACAGCTAAAAAAATAGATTTCGATAACATCATGGATACCGTGCGCGTGTTTGCACCGGCTACCGTTGCGAATATGATATGTGGATTTGACATATTGGGGTTTGCAGTGGATTATCCAGGAGATGAAGTCATTATGCACCGAGTAGCATTGCCGGGTGTACATATCCGATCAATTGTTGGAGATGATGGCAAATTGCCCTTAGATGCTGATAAGAATACCGTAAGTGCCTGTGTAAAAATGTTATTAGAACACCTAGGGATTTCAAACGAAATTGGTGTGGAGATAGAGCTTATCAAACACATGCCGATTGGTAGTGGTTTGGGGTCGAGTTCTGCTAGTACCGTAGCCGGATTATTTGCCATCAATAGTCTTTTGGGAAATCCGTTGACAAAGGAAGAATTACTACCTTTCTGTGTCGAAGGTGAACGCCTGGCTTGTGGCCATGGGCATGCTGATAACGTAGCACCGGCATTGATGGGTGGAATTACATTAATCCGGGGCCATCATCCGTTGGACGTAATTAAACTACCCGTACCGGATGAGCTGTTTGCGGGAGTCGTCTTTCCAAAAGTCGATGTGCCTACACGCGATGCCCGACAGCTTATTAAAGAAAAAGTCTTCTTGAAAGACGCCGTAACACAATGGGGTAATATTGCAGGATTAATAGCAGGTCTTTATGAAAGTGATTACGGGTTGATTAGTAGAAGTATGCATGATGTGCTTATCGAACCTACCCGTGCCATTTTGATTCCCGAGTTCTATACGATGAAGCAAATCGCAATAGATGCGGGTGCGCTAAGTTTTGGTATATCGGGGTCTGGACCGTCGGTAGTCGCTATTTCCCGTGGCAGGGAAACTGCCGAAAACGCCGCAAGTTTAATTCAGCAACATTTAACAGATTGTGAGATCGACAGTTTTAAATATGTATCGGCTGTGAATATAAACGGACCAAAAATTTTATAGCAATAAAAAAATATACAGATGAAACTATACAGTACAAATAATAAAGATCTTCGGGTTTCTTTTCAGGAAGCGGTTTTTAATTCTTTGCCTGCGGACAAAGGATTATACATGCCCGAGGTTATCCCAGCGTTGGATGCAGCTTTTATCCGCAATATCCAACAATATTCTTTGCAGGAGATTGCTTTTGAAGTAGCACATGCATTAATTGGCGACGATATCCCAGATAAGGAGTTAAAGTCCATTATTGCGGATGCGATTAATTTTGATGCTCCCGTTCGGTTTTTAGATTCGGAAAGAGCCGTATTAGAATTGTTTCATGGGCCATCTTATGCCTTCAAGGATTTTGGCGCACGATTTATGAGCCGTGTAATGGGCTATTTCTCTAAGCAGGGCGACCAGTTATTAGATGTTTTGGTAGCCACTTCCGGAGATACAGGTGGGGCTGTAGCATCAGGGTTTTTAGGTGTTGAAGGTACGCGCGTAACTATACTTTATCCCAAAGGGAAAGTTTCTAAAGTGCAGGAAGAACAATTGACAACGAACGGGAAAAATATACGGGCATTGGAGGTTGATGGCACATTTGATGATTGTCAGGCGCTCGTGAAAACGGCATTCAATGATACTGATCTCAATAAAGTGTTGCGGTTAACTTCTGCTAACTCCATTAATATTGCTCGATTGATACCGCAAACGTTCTATTATTTTTGGGCATATGCACAGTTAAAATCCCAAGGCATTTCCGAAGTAGTCTTTACGGTGCCTAGCGGCAATTTTGGTAATATTGGTGCTGGTTTATTGGCCTATAAAATGGGGTTGCCTGTGAAGCATTTTGTCGCGGGAACTAACGTTAACGATACTGTTCCACGTTTCTTGCAATCGGGGAGCTATGATCCCAAGCCATCTGTGCAGACATTGGCAAACGCCATGGATGTCGGCAATCCAAGCAACTGGGTGCGTATTCAAGATATGTTCCACAATAGTCTGGAGGAACTTCGTGGCATGATTTCGTCTTATACTTATGACGACGGGCAGACCGTAGAAGCAATGGAAGAACTCTATGATAAATATCAGTATGTTGCTTGTCCACATACGGCTATTGCTTATCTCGCGGCTAATCAATATCGGCAAGATTATCCGGGAACATATGCTTCAGTGTTTTTATCAACGGCCCACCCATGTAAGTTTCCAGATGCTATTGCCCAAGAAGTGTTTGCAAAGATTGAATTGCCTAAAGGAGCAGAAGAATTGGCGGGAAAGCAAAAGCTTGTGACAGAGATACCGGTGGATTACGAAATTTTTAAATCTTATTTGCTTGTTAATAATTAGTTACATCTTTATAAGCTTACTTCTTTTCGAAAAGATAATCTTAATTTAACAAAAAACTGCTGATATTTGTACCCGAATTAATTTGGGTAGATAGAAGAAAGATTGCTATATTGTATACGCAATATAGCAATCAATCGGACGATAATGTTTCCGTGGTTGGTTATCGAGTCCGGCGTAAGTTAAATATGACGAATCATTCGCACATAGAATATTGGCAACGTTTTATTCAAGGAGATCAGGAGGCATTCAGAAGCTTATATGATGTGTATGTCAATTCGCTTTTTTCTTATGCAATTCGATATTGTGCTGACGAAGAAAT
The DNA here is from genome assembly GCF_014692525.1 of Sphingobacterium chuzhouense. Lineage (GTDB taxonomy): Bacteria > Bacteroidota > Bacteroidia > Sphingobacteriales > Sphingobacteriaceae > Sphingobacterium > Sphingobacterium chuzhouense. The sequence continues at coordinate 260,063 of NZ_JACNYL010000001.1, read as the reverse complement.
AGTAAAAGATAGCATACATGATTTGTTCGTTGATTTACATCGGTACCGTTCGAGATTGAATCCTAACGTGAATGTAAAGGCCTATCTGTTTGGTTCCCTTCGCCGAAAAGTGGCAGAAAGTAAGAAAAAAAGCATAAACCGTTCGATTTCTGCCGAAGACTATCATTTTCGATTGGGATTGGCAACGGAAGATTATATTACTTTACCTGACGACAAAGAGAACGAGGTTTTAACAAAACTTCGCGTTGAAATGGAGAAATTGCCCCATCGCCAAAAAGAGGCTCTTTATTTGCGTTTTACCTGTGACATGTCTTATGAACAGGTCGCCCAAATTATGGATATTTCTATTGCATCCTGTCGTACTTTTATATATAGAGCTATAAAGGATCTACGTCTGCGGATGGAAAATAGCAAAATTTCCCAATTATTGTTTATTGCGTTTCTACCGACTCGAGACATTAGCAAATAGCCAAGTACGAACGACCGTTCCGCTCTTGTTAACTAGCAATGCACCTTCTTTTATCCATGTGAGCTTTTGTTTTCTTACGATGTTTTCCAGTTAATTTCAATTTTTTCTCTTTTTTTAAAATTTCCTGTCTATAAAAAAACAATTTTGTCCTCTATATATATAATGTATAAAAACGGAATTATTTTATAAATCCCAAAGCGTTAATCTATATATATGGAACGTAAGGTAGAAGATATTCTAAGTGGCGAATCTCCTCGCGAGGATCTGGATAAAGAAGTGGCCAACGATACCAGAAAGTGGGGGGAACACATTTTAAAAATATTAAAATTGGCGAAACCCCATAAATTGTCATCCGATGCTTATACAGCGTTATGGACGCGTATTGAAGAAACGACGAAAAAGGCCAGTCAACGAGATCGTCAAATTCGAATTTTTAAATATAGTGCCGTTGCTTGCGCCTTAATAGCATTATCATTTTTATTTTGGAATATACAAGATCGTAATGCGCCCTATGATTCTTTGTTGTATAGCGCCATGAATAACCAAAATTTAATAACGGAGGAAGAAGAGGTGTCCATACGACGGGGTGATGGTCGGCAAACGCTTATTTCTGATGGGGAAGTCATCGATTTAAGTTTGAATGGAAGGAATGAAAATTGGCAAAAGAAAGCATCTACATTCAATACACTTACGGTACCTTATGGAAAGCGTATTGAAGTCATATTGCCGGATAACTCAAAGGTATGGTTGAATGCGGGGTCACAATTAACATTTCCAACCGTATTTGATGCTGACGAAAGACAGGTATACCTGGAAGGCGAAGGTTATTTTGATGTAGAGGGGGATCCAAAACGTCCGTTTTATGTCCATACAGCAAATATGGTTGTCAAGGTATTGGGGACAACGTTTAATATCAGTTCTTATAAAGACGATGCGTTTGCATCGACTGTTTTGCTTAGTGGAGAAATAGAATTGCAAGGAACGGGGGAAACATCGTTTGAACCTCAGATTCTAAAACCGGGAACAGCTGCGATATTGCGCAAGGACAGTAAAAGCCTATCTATTTCAACAGAAGCTGTTGAGGATCATATCTCATGGAGACAGAAACAACTTATCTTGAAAAATACGCCGTTGGCAGAGATTATCGCGCGATTAGAGCGTGTTTATAATACGGATATTACAGTAGAATCTGCTTCCGGAGCAAATGAAACTTTTTCGGGAAGGTTGGATTTAACACAACCTCTAACAAATTTGTTGACAACATTATATAACCCACTTGAATATCAACTTCAAAAAGAAGAAAGGAGGATCATTATCAATAAAAGATAAAAACTAACGCTTGACCGGTCTAAAATGACAATTGATGAAAAGAAATAGGCAGATGCGGCTACATCTACCTATTTAATAAGTGTATTAATTAACAAAATATTAATTTATAACGATTGTAAATCTATGAAGTTTCTTTACAATAGGCAAACCTTTTTTGTCAAAGAAAGGAATAAAGGCCTATACCAAAAAGCAATCCGCATGATAAAGTTAACAGCTCTTTTTTTGTGTTTGGGAATGGTGGCAGTTCATGCCGATACCTATTCACAAAATGTCAGTGTTGATATCAGAAACGGTAAATTGATCGATTTATTCGAGGAAATCGAAGGGCAAAGTGAATATGTATTTCTGTATAGAGATAAACTGGTTGCCGATAAAAAAATCAATATAACTGTTAAAAATGAAAATTTACAACGTCTGTTGAAGAAGACGTTAAACGCCGAAAATTTAGATTACACCATTACCGGTAATCAAATTACCATTATGTCGAGGAAAGAAATTCAGCAGCGAGTTGTTTCCGGTACCGTCAGAGATGAAGATGGGAATCCGCTTGCGGCGACGAACGTATTGATTAAGGGGTCTACGGTGGGTACCGTAACAGATGATGCAGGACGTTATCAAATTACAATAAATGGCGAGGTTACATTGATGTTTAGTATGATGGGGTACCAGGAAGTGGAAGAAAGTACGCAGAACCGAACCCGTATTGATGTGATACTACGTTCTGATACGCGAGATATAGACGAAGTGGTTGTTATGGGATATAATACCGTCGATAAGCAACACGTGGCCTCTTCTGTTGCCCAGCTCGATATGGAACAGACCAAAACCAGGCCGCTTATGAAAATGCAACAGGCTTTCAGTGGTACTATACCAGGTGTTACAATGACGCAGACGACTTCGCTTCCGGGAAGTACATTTGGTACCATTAATATACGCGGTATAAGTACGTTGCAGAATGCCGAACCTTTGGTTATTGTCGATGGGATGGAACAATCCATAACCGACCTCGATCCAAATCAAATAAAAAGCCTTACCGTATTAAAGGACGCAGCGTCAGCATCTATGTATGGTTCTAGGGGCGCCAATGGTGTAATTGTCATTGAGACGGATAGGGGTACTACGGGACAGTTCAAGGTAAATTTAAATGTATGGTCCGGTTTTAATCAAGCTATTGATCTTCCCACTTTCGTTAATGCGGCCGATTATATGCGTCTAAATAATGAAGCTAGAACATATCAAAACCAAAATCTTTTATTTACTGATGAGGATATCCAAAAAGCAGAATCAGGCGAAATAAAATCAGTTGATTGGATGGGCGAGGTTATGCAAAAGACTTCCATGGTTCACAATCAAAGTGCCAGTATCGCCGGAGGAGGTGGTGTGGGAACTTTTAATCTTATGCTCGGGCATCTCCGGGAAACAGGTTTGAATGCAATAGAAGGTACGCAAAAATTTTCGGCACGTTTTAATACGAACATCAATATTGCAGATAAATTTTCATTACTCGCGGATTTCTATGCACATAGATTACAGGTAGATCGTCTACTTGCCAACGATAATGGTGACGGTCTCTATCAAATTGCGTGGCGGATGAACCCAACGCAACAAGTATACTATGATTCTGATCTTCCGGAGCATTATATTTTGCACAATGATTTAAATCCAGTTGCTAGAATAAACCGGGGTGGTATTAAAAATAATATGCACGACCGCAGTACTATCAATCTACGTCCACGGTACTTTATTAACGACAATCTAAATATAGAGGGAAACGTATCTTATATGATTAGTAAATCTGCTCATAAAACAGAAAGAAAGACATTTAAGTATCTGGATGCAGACGGGAAACCTATATCAATAGCTACGAATGCCACTTCAGCTGAGCAAGGTGTGAGTGAAAGCCAATTAACTGCACGAGCTTTGGTAAACTATACAAACAGTCTACGGGGGGATAAAGACAAAATATATTTTACAGGCGGTACAGAGGTGATGAACTATACCTACACCGATTATCGCGAGATTTCGAAAGCATCGTTTTTCGGAAAACTTAACTATTCGTTCGATAACCGATATATATTGGAGGCAACCGGAAGATCAGACGGAAGTAGCAAATTTGCGCCAAAACATAAGTGGGGTTTTTTCCCATCAGTAGCCTTGGCTTGGAATGCCCACAATGAATCGTTTCTATCGAAGCTTAGAGAAGAAGGTGTCATTTCTAATTTAAAATTTAGGGCGTCTTATGGTTTAATAGGTAATGAGAATGTCGATCCTTATCTGTGGGAAGAAGTTGTAAATCAGTATGGATGGACGATGCGGGTGCCGAACTATCAGTTTTCTTGGGAGAAACAAAAACAGTGGAATGTCGGCGTGGATGTCTCGGTGTTAAGAGATCGATTAAACTTTACGGCGGAAGTATACGACAAATTTTCATATGATCTTATCTACGATGAGTTCCCAGTCCCGCCATTAACAGGATCCTATTCTTTGACAACTGCATTGAATATTGGTGAAGTTCGCAATAAAGGATATGAGTTATCTGCAAATTGGAAGGATAAAATTGGGAATGTAGAATACAGTATCGGTGGTTCCTTCTTTGATAACGTCAACGAAGTCTTAAAAGCGGGATATAACGCGGCAGATACTTTGGTTTTTACTAATAACAATGACAAAATATGGTATAAGGGAATTGCCATTGATAACTATTATGGGTTCGAAAGCAACGGGTTTTTCAGAGACGAGGCTGATGTGGATGCAACGGTGGCGAAAATGGCCAATACACTTCCTGGTGATATACGTTACGTAGATCAAAATAACGATGGTATTATCAATGACGCAGACCGCATAAATCTCGGTGATCCGTTTCCGCACCTTAACTATTCTATTCAACTAAATCTCAAATATAAGAATTGGGACTTCGGCTTACTTGGACAAGGCGTAGGCAGACGATTAGGTTGGTTAAAAGGGCAGGAGGGTTATCCTGTGCTTGTTGATGGCTCGACGAATGCTTTGGGTGCTCCGCGTCAAGAATATGCAGACAACCGTTGGACACCTGAAAATACGGCCAGTAGATTTCCTCGCGTATGGACGGGTGTAAGCACCAATACCTATTTGAGTGACATATGGTTAAGCGATGCTTCCTATTTCAGGATAAAAATGTTGCAGTTGGGGTACACGGTAAAAAGCATAGGTAAAAGCTTTAAGAATACCCGGTTTTATATAAATGCACAGGATGCGTTTACGTTTACAAAATGGGAAGGTCTTGAACCTGAGAGAAACGGTGGCAACGGAAATTATCCACGTATGGCTACGTACACCATTGGCGTTAGAACATCAATTTTCTAAACATTGAACTTAATAAAATGAAAATGTCAAAAAAATCATTCTATATACTGATTCTTTCCACTGTATTTTCATTGTCCAGTTGCGAGAAATTTTTGGATAAAACTGATCCAACAGCAACCGACTTTGTGGAGTTTTTCAGTACGGAGGCGGATATTCTCCGCGTTGTATACAGTAGTTATCTCGATGTGTTTTCCAACACGGCAAATAGTGTCGCTGTGCGAGCCAATTTTTTTTATATGGAAGAGGGGAAATCCGACAATGCTTATAGCAGGATGTCTGGAGATCACCATCAACCGATAGCTAACGGAAACTTAAACTCTAATACTACGGCCGTTTATTACTATTATAATTTGCATATGAAGCATCTAGGGCGTATCAATACATTTATTGCAAACATAGATGTTCCATACGTCGAAGATGAATTGATTCGACAGAAGTATAAAGGTATACTGGAAGCGTTGAGGTGTTGGCATTACTTCAAATTGACCAGCAGATATGCTAACGTACCGTTTTTCTTAGAGCCTGCCGATTTAGAAACAGCTCTGCAACCGGCTAAATCCAAGGAAGAGATATTAGAGACGTTATTTCCGCTGGCGGAACAGGTCGCAAATGGACTTCCCGATGATGCCTATACAACAAATGCGTACATGTTTAACAAATATTCCTTTAAAGCCTTAATTATGCGATATGCTCTTTACAATAAGGATTATCAACGGGCAGCTAGACTAGCTAAGGAAATTATGGATAGTAAAAAATACGAACTGTATGCCAATTACGAGAACCTTTTTAATTATACGGGACATAGGGCAAATAAAGAATATATTATGACCTTTAACAAGGAAAGTCATCCTTCTGCAGCGACTTTTTCTTTTACGAATTTGGCTCCTCAATCCAAAACGGGTTCGGGTCAGGCTTATTTAGTGCCGCTTAAAGCATTGGTGGATTCATATTGGACTTTACAGGGACGTCCCATAGACGATTGTCCGTTGCACACTAAAGAGGAATATGAATTGAATCCAAAGCTGAATCGCGATCCTAGGTTCAAAGCCAGTATAATTAGTAATGGTGATTCGTTCAATGGGGAGGTTATTGATATTTATGATCCAAATAGTACGTATTATTATGAAAAGGCAAGAGCAGGGAAATCCGGATATTGGTTTAAGAAATTTGTGGATCCAGCTGATTATTCCCGTGCGTCGGGAGACTTGGATTTTGGTGTAATACGTTATGCGGAAGTCCTATTAACCTATGCTGAAGCGAAGATTATGCAAAATGATATCGATGCGCTGGCAAAAGATTGTATCAATCAAATAAGAAGAAGAGCAGGACTTGATATGGCCAATGCTGACGTTACCTTATCCGATTTTACTTCATATAGCCAACAACAATGGATCGAACTTATTCGCAACGAACGCCGTGTAGAATTCGCAGGAGAAGGACTCCGCTATGATGATATTCTACGTTGGCGCATCGCACAGGAAGTTATGAATAAACCTGCTTTAGGTCATACCAAACTGGTAAATGGTCGACTAGAATCTCTGAAAATAGAAGATCGCACATTTCAGGCTAATAATTATGTTTGGCCGTTCCATGAAAACAGCCTAAAAGTAGAACCGGGATTAACACAAAACCCAGGTTACTAAACTTAGTTAAAAAGCCAAACAGGTGAAAGTTTTCTTTCACCTGTTTTTTTTATTTAAAATAAAATATCGTTATTCTGATTTTTTTGCCTGTTTAACCTATACTTTTGCAAGTATGAACAAAATAACACTGCATAAAGGCAAAGAAAAAGCTGCTTGGCAATTACATCCTTGGATTTTTTCTGGTGCCATAAAAAACGTAGATGGAACACCTGCAAATGGTGCTATTGTTAAGGTTTTTAATATAGATAAAGAATTTATAGCGTATGGTGTTTACAACGCCCATTCGCGAGTAGCTGTCCGCCTATTGGAATGGAACCAGCAGCATCCTGTAGACGATGGATGGTGGCGCAGTCGTGTACAACGTGCTATACAACTGAGAACCCATTTGTTAACGGATCAAAACAATACCGTGCGGTTGATTTTTGCGGAAGCTGATTTTTTACCAGGGCTTATCGTCGACAAATATGGCGATTTCTTATCGGTACAAATACATTCTTCCGGTATAGAAACCGTGAAGACCATCATTGTCGAAGAATTGGTACAGCTTTTACAGCCCAAGGGGATTTATGAGCGGAGCGATCTGAATGCTCGCCAACATGAAGGATTATCGGACACGAATGGATTGCTATACGGAGAAATGCCATCCGAATTTGTTGAGGTGATAGAAAATGGTATTCGTTACCAGATAAACATTGTCGAGGGTCAGAAGTCCGGCTTTTATTGTGATCAACGGGATAATCGCTCGCTGACAGCACAATACGTCAAAGATAAACGTGTGTTGGACTGTTTTTGTTATTCGGGAGGGTTTACATTGAATGCTTTCAAGGCAGGTGCCTCTTCTGTTGTTTCGGTGGATAGCTCCGCTTTGGCTATCGAAACATTGAATAAAAATATAGTATTAAATGGTTTCGATACGACTATGCTCACAGCCATTCAGGCTGATGTCAATAAGTATCTTCGCCAGCTGAGGGAAGAAGAGGAAAAGTTTGATGTTATTATCTTAGACCCTCCAAAGTATGCTCCATCCCGTTCAGCTTTGGATAAGGCGGCTAGAGCATATAAAGATTTGAATAGACGCGCATTGCTCTTATTAGAAAGTGGAGGACTCTTGGCTACTTTTTCTTGTTCTGGAGCGATGGATATCGATACTTTTAAACAAGTTGTTGCTTGGGCTGCGTTAGATGCCGGAAAGGAAATCCAATTTATTCGACAGTTTAATCAACCGGAAGACCATCCAATTCGTGCATCATTTCCAGAAGGCGAATATTTAAAAGGATTACTGGTGCGGGTAGTATAGGAAGAGTGCATATTTGACAAAAATGTGAAAATGTTCAAAAAGTAAAGCTTTGATAAGAACCTAATACTTGGTAATTTTGTGTTACTATACTGGAAAAACCCTGTCTGACGGTGGGACTAAAATGAAATGAAGATTTATTTTCGGTCTTGAAAGACATAAGTTCATAAAAATTGCGTATTATGGCAAAGAAGTTATATGTATCAAACGGAACTGAATCCGTTCGGATGTTTAAAAATAATTTTTTGGAATCCTTAACTAAAATACATTATAGTGTTCCTCTAATATTTTGGATTCCGGTGATAGGCTATTTTATCTATAAAGCCTATACAAAAGGTGAAATGTCTGTAGGAAATATAACTTTGTATTTTTTTGCTGGCTTGGCTTTTTGGACGTTAGCGGAATATGTATTACACCGTTGGATATTTCATTATGAGCCAACATCGAATTGGGGTAGGCGTATACACTTCATTTTTCATGGTGTACATCATGACTATCCAAAAGATCGGTTGCGTTTAGTCATGCCACTATCAGCTAGCATTCCCCTAGCTGCTATTATTTATTTTATTTTCAGTCTATTTTTGCCGGAATTTATATTGGCCGCTTTTTTCGCTGGATTTCTTTTAGGCTATCTTATTTATGACGAATGTCACTACGCCATGCACCATGCTAATTTTAAATCGGGGTTGTTCAAGAAAATAAAAGATCACCATATGCTCCATCACTATGCTGATCCGGAGCGTGGATTCGGAGTCAGTTCCGCGATATGGGATGTTATATTCGATTCTGGTTTCAAGAAAAATAAGAAGAAGAAAACTACCACCGTATCAACGCAGACCCCCAAGTAAATCCGGCACCAAAGGCAGCTAAGCAGATTAAATCACCGTCCTTGATCTTTCCCTCTTCCCACGCTTCGCATAAAGCAATAGGAACAGAGGCTGCGGTAGTATTACCGTATTTTTGGATGTTATTAAAAACTTGATCGTCACCCAGCCCTAATGTTTTCTGTACAAATTGAGCAATCCGTAGGTTGGCTTGATGAGGGATAAGTAAATCAATGTCGGTCGATTGGAGATTATTTTTTGCCAATGCTTCTTGTATAACTTCCGGAAATTTAACAACGGCTTTTTTGAATACTGCTTGTCCATCCATGTATGGAAATGCAGAGCCATCTTCTAACATTTCTTTTGTAAATAGCATACCTCCAAGTTCCTGCTCCGGCCAATCTGGCTGTTTATCCAACCACATTCCACCAGAAGTTCCAGGGTAATACATGGCAAGTTTTTCAGCTTCAGCTCCGTCCGAATGTAAATGGGTGCTGAGAATACCTTTTCCAGCTTCGTTAGTTGGTTGTACCACGACGGCTCCGGCACCGTCGCCAAAGATAACCGAAACAGCACGTCCGCGGGTGGAATAATCCAATGCAAAAGAATGTTTTTCAGAACCGACAACCAGAATGTTTTTGTACATGCCTGTTTTGATGAACTGATCGGCAATAGAGAGTGCGTATACGAAGCCGGAGCACTGGTTTCTGATATCAAGTGCGCCAACCTCCCTCATGCCCATTTCGCGCTGTAATAACACGCCACAACCCGGAAAATAATAATCGGGCGATAATGTTGCGAATATGATAAAATCAATATCTTCTACTGTAGTATTTGCCCGTTCGATCGCAATTCTAGCCGCTTCGATACCCATTGTGGTAGTCGTCTCTCCTATACGGTCGGCATAGCGTCGCTCTTTGATGCCTGTCCGCTCTTGGATCCATTCATCACTGGTATCCATAAACCGGGTAAGGTCATCATTTGTGTAAACATTTTTTGGCACGTAATAACCTATGCCGGCAATTTTCGATTGAAACATCTTACTTTCCTCATGATTAGTTTGTAAATCTACATATTTTTTAAAATATTAATTATTTTTGCAGCATGGGTGTAGAAACAGAGCAAGAAGCGTTTACGCTTGAAGAGATATTAGCGACGGTTCGGTCTTCGAATCGTTTGATTCTGTGGAATGACGAAATCAACACATTTGATCACGTCATCGATTGCCTGATGAAGCATTTGCAATACTCGGAAGGACAAGCTGAACAAATTGCGTGGAAAGTGCATACAGAAGGCAAATGCGCGGTACTCGAAGGCTCGTTAACAGAGATGGAAATATACAGGAAAATCCTTAAATCCGAGGGATTGACAGTTTCTGTAGAGTAATTATTGATCGCGTTCGTCTACTCAAAGCATTATCCCCCCTTAGCACAAAAAAAAGGAAAATGACATCGTAATAATGCAGTTACGATAGAACGATAGCAGCTTTTATTTTGTTTTTTTGTGGAAAGGACAATTTTTACATGATATTTACAAGACACTTGAAGCTGATTTTCTTTATTATTTTTTGCCCTGTATTTCTTTTCGCACAACAAGGTAAGATAGAAACCATTGTTATTGATGAAGAGACTAACGATCCCATTATTGGCGCTAGCGCTTCCCTTCTCCAACAATCCAATCAAAGTTATGTTCAAGGCGCGCAGAGCGACATCGAGGGAAAACTGGTGTTTTCTGACGTTGATTTTGGAACATATACGATTCGGATTACCTATGTTGGGAAAGAAAATGTTCTTATTGAAAACGTACGTGTAGCGAGTTCACAGCCAGTAAAACTGGCGCAGGTATCCATGATGGATGACGGCAAGTTGATCGAGGAAGTAGTTGTGGAAGGACGCACGCCAGAGATGCGTTTGGGAATTGATAAAAAAGTGTTTGATGTTTCCCAAAGTTTGGTTAGTGTAGGCGGTTCAGCGAGTGAATTGCTAGAAAATGTGCCAACACTTGATGTCGACGCTGATGGGAATGTCTCTCTCCGGGGTTCCAGCAGTGTAAAAATCTTGATCGATGGAAGAGAATCGGCTATGGCTGGTTCCGATATAAATGCATTGCTGCAATCCTTGCCGGCGAATAGCATAGAAAAAGTTGAACTTATTACCAACCCATCTGCCAAATATGATGCGGAGGGCCAATCGGGTATCATCAATATTATATTGAAAAAGAACGTGAGAACAGGACTGAACGGAAGTGTAACGGCATCGGGCGGCTCTTACGAAAACTACAATGCGGGAATTGACTTGAATTACAGAGATCGTAAGTTTAATTTTTTCGGCGGCTATAACTACGCAAATAGGAATCGCCCGGGCGATGGTTTTAACGATAATACCGAGCTAATTGATGGTGTAATTCAAGAAAATAGCGAGCGCACGATTAGTACGACCGAAAGTAATCGGAAAGGTAAGAACCATACGTTTCGGTTTGGTACCGATTGGTATGCTGCGCCTAAAACCACTTTTAGTTTAGGAGCGAATGTTAGTGTTCGCGATAATGACAGGCGTTCGGATATTGATTATCGTTATTTTAATATTCCAGATTTAGGAGACCATTCTTCTCGAATTTCACAGCAGTACGAAGAAGATCTAGGGGTAGATATAACCTTTGATTTTAAGCAGGAACTCAAAAGAGAGGGCGAGGAAATCACGGCTAATATTACGTATGGGAATGATACGGAAGATGGAACAAATGATTTTCATCAGACCTATGACAATGGTCGTGCGGATTTCCGACGCCAGAATGTAACGAGTGAGGCCGGAAAGAACTGGAATTTTCAATTGGATTATGTTCTGCCGTTTGCGGAAGACCATAAATTTGAAGCGGGTTACCGTACGATTGTGCGCAATAGTGAAGATTCCCAATGGTCGGAAGTATTGGATACCTTGACCGGAAGATTTATGCCGGATTTTGGTGTCAGCAACGATTTTGACCTGACGAATAGTGTGCATGCATTATATGCGAATTATCAACGAAAGCTGACAGAGAAATTAGGTATGCAAGTAGGGCTGCGTGGAGAGCAAACCTATTTAAGGTCTACTTACTATAATTTAGATCCAGACGCACCCGAAGATGAAAAAAGAAATGACGGGAATCAAGATTTCTTTCGTCTTTACCCCAGTGCTTTTTTGTCGTATGAAGTGGGTGATTCCGGTGACAAAGTACAGCTTTCTTATACACGCAGAGTGCAACGCCCACGAGGGTGGCAGGTGAACCCTTTTGTCAATGTAAATGATGAAATCAATTATAGACAAGGTAATCCAAACTTATTGCCGGAGGATATACATTCCTTTGAATTGAGTTTTGCAAAATTTTATGACAAATGGAACTTTATCAGTTCTGCATACTATCGTCGCTCAAGTGATATGATGAGTCCGTTTTTGAGAGACCCCGAGGAAATAGCGGATATTGTGGGCGACAGAAGTAACGTGACCTATAGTCGTTGGGAAAACGTATCAAAACAAGACGCGATGGGTCTGGAATTGATATCAAAAGTGAATTTTCTGCGGTGGTGGGACGCAACGGCGAATGTGAACTTGTTTTATGATAAAACCATGCCCTATGCAGAATTCAACACGGGAGATGTAGAGAACTTCAGTTGGAATGGAAACATCAACACGAATGTAAAATTTACAAAATCCACCACCTTACAGGCTCGTGGTTTCTATCGTGCTCCCCGGAAATGGGTACAAGGACGAATGCGTTCGATGACAGGGCTCGATGTGGCGGTACGTCAGGACGTGTTGGCAGGGAAGGGGAGCTTAATGTTTAACGTGCGGGATGTATTTAACACACGCAGGTTCCGTATGGAAAACAATTTGCCGACACAGTTTATCCAAATGGAAAACCGTTGGATGCGTCGCATGTTCTCGTTGTCCTTCACGTACCGTTTTGGTATTCAGGATTTGAATAAGAAAAGGGAGGATCGTGAAGGAGATAACGGTATGGACGAAGGTATGGAAGGTGGTTTTTAAAAATTCATATATTTTTCTACCTTTAGCGAACAACTAAAAGATGTGTTTAATATGAAGAAAAGATTTATGTATATGGTAGGGGTGGTTGTATTAATGTCCACCACTATTTGCCAAGCACAAAATGCCACGGCTGTTGGCAAAAATGTTCCGCCATATGAGTTGAATAACCTCCCGAAAATTGATGTTAATAAGCTTCAGAAAAATGCGGATGGGGCGTATGTATTATTTAACGGCACGTCGTTGGAAGGTTGGCGGGGATACAATAAAGAAAAAGTTCCTGCAAAATGGGGAATTGAAGACGGTACATTGAAATTTTCCAGCAAAGCATCAGGACTGACCAAAGAGGACGGAGGAGATATTATCTTTGCGCATGATTTTCAAAATTTTGAACTGGAGTTTGAATGGAAGATTTCACATGCAGGTAATTCAGGTGTATTTTTCTTGGCAAAAGAAGTAAAAGGACAACCGATATACATATCGAGTCCAGAGTATCAGCTATTGGATAATGAAAATCATCCCGATGCTAAACAAGGAGTCGATGGCAATCGAAAATCAGGCTCGCTTTACGATATGATACCTGCAAAACCTCAAAATGGTAATCCGGCAGGGGAATGGAATAAAGCGAAGATTGTTGTCAATGATGGGAAAGTAATCCACTATCAAAATGGTGAAAAAGTGGTAGAATATACGATATGGACGCCGGAATGGACAGCGTTATTACAAGCGAGTAAGTTTAGTCAAGAAAAGTGGCCGTTGGCATTCGAGTTGTTGAATAAAGTCGGTGGAGAATCTAAGTCGGGTGTTATCGGGTTCCAGGATCATGGCGATGATGTATGGCTGAAGAATATTGCCGTGAAGGTATTGTAAAATTTTAACAGTAAAGACGCCGGCAAGGCGTCTTTACTGTTAAAAAACCAACTGTAATTCGCCTAAATCCCGAATCATATGGCGTACATCTTTCGGTTGCTCAAGACCAACTGCATTAAAGAAGATAGCGTCCATCCCTGCGTTTTGCGCACCTCGAACATCGGCATCAAGATTATCCCCAATCATGATAGATGTTTCCCGCTCGGCTTCTCCATTTTGTAAAGCATGCTCAAAGATTCTTCGATCGGGTTTATTTATGCCAAATAATTCCGAAATAACAATAGTTTTAAAATAAGATTTCAGTTTACTGTGCTCTAACTTCTTTTCACAGGCTTCTTTGAAGCCATTCGATATTAAATGCAGTCTATATTTACGCTGTAGATAGGTCAATGTTTCAACCGCGTTTGGAAAGAGATTCGTCTTGGTAGGGCAGATGCTTAAATACTCTTCTTCAAATGCCGCTGGAAATAATTCAGGTTCAACGCCTAGTTGGGTAAACGTATCGGCAAACCGTAGCCGACGCAAAGTCGGTTTATCAATTTTACCATGATGATAAAGTCCCCAAAGACGATGATTGTTAACAGTATAAGTTTCAATAAAAAGGTCGGAATCACTCTTTCCGATCAACTTATCAAAACGGTATTTGTAGTAAAGCTCGTGTAGTGTTTCTTGTGCATTCTTGTCAAAATCCCAAATGGTATGGTCTAAATCGAAGAAAATATCTTTTTTATGGAAAAACATAATACAAAGATAACACCTTTCTTAACCTATTGTCATAATGCACAGACTATTTCCTTTGAGGTTAACAAATGGTTATTTTTGTGCGACATTAATTTATTGTATGAAGAGAGCGCTCGTACTGTTTTATTTTTTGGTGTTCTACGCCATCACCCAGTTGCTTTGGTGGGGATATCTCCTAGTAAATTACGAACCAGAGCGCAAAGGGATGATCATTGGGGAAGGAATTTTTTTCTTATTGATTTTTATCTGGGGAGCGATGCGGTTAAAGAAACTGTTTAGCGGTGAACATAAACAACAACAACAGCAGCAGAATTTCTTATTGGCGGTAACCCACGAATTGAAATCACCTTTGGCTTCTGTAAAACTGTATATACAGACCATTCTAAAACGTGATTTGGACAGGGAGCAACAAAAAGTTTTCCTTTCCAATTCTTTGAAGGACATCGAACGGTTGGATGACCTGGTCGAAAATGTATTATTGACGACCAAATTGGAAAACCGCAGTTTTAATTTCCCAAAAGAAAATTTTAATTTGACAGAATTGGTGGATAGTGTGGTAGATAGACTACAGAAAAATGCATGTAGCTCCCAAGTTCTAAGACCGGAATTAGATGAAGACGTGGTTATCCATGCGGATAAATTTGCCATCACTAATGTGGTAAATAATTTGATAGAAAATGCCATAAAATATTCACCTCCATGTGCAACGGTGGATGTAAAACTGAAAGAAAGCGAAAACAGAAAAATTATTTTTTCTGTTGCCGATCATGGGCAGGGTATACCAGAAGAAGAGAAAAAAAACATATTCAACAAGTTTTACCGAATAGGCAATGAGTCTACACGTAAAACTAAAGGCACGGGTTTAGGGTTGTATATAGTGAAGACAGTATTGCAAAAACACAACGCCTCCATTAAGGTAAAAGATAACACTCCATCTGGGAGTATTTTTGAAGTAACATTTGAAAATTATGCAAACTAAGCAACGTATATTATTGGTAGAAGATGAAGAACATTTATTGGAAGCCATCAAATTAAATCTGGAGCTAGAAGGTTACCGGGTAACGACAGCTACAGACGGAAAGAAGGCATTGAAGATATTTAAGGAAGAGCGCTTCAACCTGATTGTTCTGGATGTGATGATCCCCGAAATCGACGGCTTTCAGGTTGCCGAAACTATCCGTTTACAGAATACGGAAGTACCTATTATGTTCCTAACAGCTAAGAACAGTAGTGAAGACCGTATCACAGGCTTAAAAAAAGGCGCCGATGACTATTTAGTCAAGCCTTTTAATCTGGAAGAGCTTATCCTTCGTGTAGGCAATTTAATCCGTAGGGGACTTAAATCAGACGATTTAAAAGAATTTAATTCGTATACAATTGGAGATAAAACAATTTATTTTAACTCCTATGAACTTCATCATGCGGACGGCACAGTAACGTCGTTGACGAAAAAAGAAACGATGCTGTTAAAGTTATTGATAGAACGGAAAAATGAAGCCGTTTCCCGGGAGCAGATATTAGAAACCGTGTGGAATTACGACGTTTATCCATCAACACGTACGATTGATAATTTTATTCTGACGTTCCGTAAATATTTTGAGCCCGACCAAAAACATCCTGTATATTTTCATTCGATCCGTGGCGTAGGGTATAAGTTTACAGATACACCAACCAGCGCGTAGATGAACACACGATCAAGGATGATTGTCATCGGTATCGCAGTGACATTTCTTCTTTATGCGGTTTACGAGAAGCACTATAATATCATTATTTATATTTTAGGGCTGATTGGATACTTTATATGGAGCCATTATCGCGAAGGTACCGTTTTTCTAGCTACGCAGGCATTTCACAAGCAAGACTATGAGAAAACCAAAGCACTGCTAGCGGAAATTAAGGATCCTGATAAACTACGGAAGAGACGCCGAAATTATTATGAATTCATGATGGGAAATATCGCGCTCAAAGAGGAACGGATCGACGACGCGGAATATCACTTTCAATTAGCTTCCCGCTTGCCTTGGAAACGCGATTCGGAGAAAGGATTTGTATTGATTAATCTAGCCAATATCAATTTACGAAAACGTAATTACGACCGTGTTCCTGTGTATATCGAGCTCGCAAATAAGCTGAAACTTACAGAACGCCAAAAAGCAATTGTTGAAAAAATAGAAAAAGAATTAAATAAACAAACCTAGTGGACAAAACTTTACAGAACGATTTATTGATTAGAGCTGCATTATCGCAGTCGACGGAGAGACCTCCTGTTTGGATGATGCGTCAAGCCGGACGCTTTATGCCCGAATACTGGGAAATAAAGAATAAATACAGCTTTTTAGAGATGTGCAAAACGCCGGAAATCGCAGCAGATGTGACGATGTTGCCCGTTGATCTTTTGGATATTGATGCGGCAATCTTATTTTCCGACATTCTGGTAACGGCAGAGGCAATGGGAGGAGATCTATCGTTCGAGCAAGGAATAGGGCCTCGATTCAGTAATCCGGTACGTACACAGACTGATGTAGATAGACTGGAGACCGATTGCGTAGATAGGTTACAGTATGTTGCGGATGCTATCCGTGTGGTACAAAAACGTTTAGCAGGACGTATCCCTTTAATCGGCTTTGCGGGGGCGCCGTTTACGATATTGAGTTACCTTGTAGAAGGAGGCTCGTCTAAAGATTTTAAACGAACCAAGTTATTGCTTAATAATGAGCCAGCGTTAGCACATCAACTGTTGCAAAAAATAGCCGATGTAACGATAAGCTATCTGAATATGCAGATCGAAGCAGGTGTAAATGCTATACAATTGTTTGATAGTTGGGCATTAGCATTATCATGGAACGATTATCGCGATTTTGCGCATTACTATAATAAATATATTCTGGACAATATTAAACGGTCCGTTCCGGTGATTTCTTTCTGTAAAGGTTCTTCGGTATTTGCGCCGATGATGGCAGAAGCGAAGCCAAATGTGGTATCCATCGATTGGAACGCTGATTTGAAAAACGTGAAGCAAATGCTTCCAAAAGGCATTGCCGTACAAGGAAATTTAGATCCGTTTGTATTGTATGCAGATAAGCATGTCATTAAAGATAAAATTTTGCAGTTATTTGAACGTATGCGTGGCGAGGAAGGATTTATCTTTAATCTAGGACATGGGATTATGCCGGATATTCCTTTTGATAATGTGAAATATGCAATCGATGTGGTTAAGGAATTCCGATATTAGCGCAACGAAGTAATGAGTAATGAAGTGATAAGTAAAAATTAGTTAACTATATAGTCACTGATCACTAATTAAATAAAATGATATACTTATACGCAAAAGCGTTGCATATTATCTTTATGGTCTGCTGGATGGCGGGGCTATTTTATATGCCCCGGCTGTTTATCTACCATACGGAAGCAAAGCTGAAATCGGACATAGAATATCAGGTATTGCATGAGCAATTCATGGTTATGGAACGAAGGCTTTGGTGGGTAATCACCACACCTGCGATGTATATCACCGTTGCTTCTGCATTGACTATGCTTTATCTATCACCAGGTTTGTTAAGTCAGGGATGGATGCATGTAAAACTTACTTTTGTGGCGGGACTGCTGTTTTACCATTTTAAGAGTCAACAAATTATGAAACTATTGGCATTAGGTAAATCTACATGGACTTCTTCGCAGTTGCGTTTATGGAATGAAGTGTCCACCATTATTCTTTTTGCCATCGTTTTTTTAGTTATCTTTAGATCAGCCATCGATTGGATTTATGGTGTGTTGGGGTTATTGGGGCTGGCTGTATTATTGATGGTTCTTATTAAGTTATACAAGCGTTATCGATCTCGTAACTCGTGATGATATTAAACAAATGAAGAACATATTTTTATTAGTATTTCTATCTATAATAGTATTTCAAGGAAAAGCGCAAGACCACGCTTGGGCGTTTGGTTTTTATGGCGATGTGCAATTAGAATCCCCCAGTTACCAAGGAGCTTTTGGGATTCAAGGGAAATATGATTTTGCCAAACACTCCGCGGTCCAGGCACAGGTGTATGGGCGAAGTGGTTATGTAGCTGTTGGTGGCGATTATATACTTTCGTTATTAGATAGAACGAAAAGTAATTTTAATGTTTTCCTCGGAGGTGGTATAAGCCAGGATTTCTATCGCTATCAAGATCTTTCCGAAGAGCAGGCTTGGCCAGAAAAGCGTGAAAACTTTACGATATTAAATGGGCAGGCTGGTGTTAGTTATTATTTTCCAGCGGTGAATCTATCGTTATATACAGGGTATAAACTAAAATTCCATTTTGAATGGGAAGAAATACAACCCAATTTTTTAATGTTCGGTGTGCGTTATCATTTATGGTAATGAACGACATGTTCACAACCTCATTGTACATGACCTGTAAGTCATCGAACTTCTGAATGAACTTCGATGACATGTTTACTTTCTCATTGTATTTGACACGTCAGTTACAAAACTTTGATATGTAATTCCGTAGCGTATTCCCAACTTTGTTATACTAGATAGCTAAAGCGGTTAACTTTAAACTCATGCTACGTAACATGCTTTTAAAGAAATACGATATAGTCTCATACAACATTGCATTTAACTCATGGTACAATTAATTTTATGTAAGTTTTATTAAGGGGAGAACCGATACTTTTGACTTTCGATACCTTTGTTCCAAGTTTGTGATTTTTACGACGGAGGTTGGCTTCAAGAAGGACGAATTAGCTAAAAAGTCACCGAGATTGATCAAAGTGTCCTATGAATATGCCAAAAATACAAATGTCCTGATTATATTTTACAATTTGTTTATCGTAAAGGACGTTGACTTTGTGAAGATGTACCTGCACATGGATTGCATGTTACGTAGCAAACGTATCAAATTATAACGCCTTATGTAAGTGTCGAGTTTTATAAACTAAATACTAAATTTGTCGTATCGAATGGCGTTACGTTACCTATATTTTGAAGGATGATCTCTTCGCTAACGCCTCAAGCTTGTGCGCTAGGTAAGATAATGGGATGACAAACATGGTAAAATAAGAAACAAAATGGCTGAAAATTATATTTCGAAGAAAAATCGTACACTATTCAGCGTGTTTATATCCGCTGTAATACTGTTATTAACCAGCCAATGTAGCTCAAGAGATTCATCGGAGAAATCTCTTGAAACACTAAACCAAGTAATTGCTGATCGAGAATATTACTTGGAAAAGAAGTTAAGTCAGATTGATAGTGTACGAAAAAAATTGCATTCAACTACCGATGGCGTGGCGCAATTTGATGCATACAGAACGCTATTCCATATGTATTATGATTTGCAGATTGATACTGCTTTGCAATATGCAGAACAGATGCTTCGTCTGTCAGAGAGCGTCCTTAAATCACAACCTACCTACCAGACAGAATCATTACTATTGACGGCTCGTGTTTATGCGTACACAGGGATGTACAAGGAATGCGGTGAGTTATTAGATAAGGAATATTTCCTTAAAGAAGAACTTTCGGAGGATCTCAAAAGACTTTATTTTGTTACGCAAATGGAATTGTACAAAGGGTTAGCCGACCAAGCTATTATTGAACGTGAACTGAAAGCGTACGACAAGATAATAGATGCTAGCCGTGATTCTCTTATAACCATCATCCCGAAAAATTCAGTTTGGCACCTTATACATTTATCTAATAAAATCAAAGTGGAAGGTGATTATGATCGTGCAGTAGAAGTATTATCTAAAGCTTACAACCAACTCACGACAGACGATCGTGATATGGCCCATGTCGCTTTTTATATGTCTGATTTATATAGGCTAAAAGGGGATGGAGTAAAAGAAAAACAATACTTGATTATATCGTCCATTACAGATGTGAAACACGCAGTAAAAGAGTATGTCTCCCTTTGGAAGCTTGCTGAGATCCTCTATAATGAAGGTAACGTAAAGACCGCCTACCAATTCATCGAAATATCTTTGCAAGATGCAATGTACAGTGGTGCATATAGATGGACACAACATATCATAAAGATTTTGCCCAGCATCTACGCAAGTTACAACACCAAGATTCTACAGCAAAAGAATACAATTTCTTCAGCGTTCTTTGTTATTGTCTGTCTCTTGGCATGTTCGATCCTATTATCGTTATACATTGTTAGACAATATAGAAAATTGGATAGAGCAAAAGGTCAATTGAGCAAAATGAATGATGATCTCATGGAAATGAACGAGGAGTTGAACGCATTGAGTGATAAACTACATTTAGCCAATATAGAGTTGGAGACCACCAATAGTCAACTCCTCTTTGTTAATAGCGAATTGGTATCAACAAATCTTTTGAAGGAAACCTATCTGAGCAAGTTTATAGATTTATGCTCGGATTATATCGATAAGCTTGATGAATATAGAGGGAGCCTAAAAAGACTTCTTAAAGGAGGAAAGTTAGACAAAATAGAAAAAGAGCTGGCATCCACTAAATATATTGATAACGAACACAAAGCATTCCTCACGAATTTTGACGAAACATTTTTAAACCTGTATCCAAATTTTGTTTCCGAATTTAACAGCTTGTTTCCTCAAGACGAACAGCAGAGAATAAAACACAACGAATTGCTAACCACGGAGCTAAGGGTTTTTGCACTTATTAGGTTGGGTATAACCGATAGTTATAAAATAGCCAAGTTTTTAAGATGCTCGATTACGACGATCTATACCTATAGGTCGAAGATGAAAAACAAATCATACTATCCAGATAGTTTTGAAGACCGAATTAAAGAACATCGGAAACAAGCTTATTTCTCACTTATAAAGGAATAAATGCCCTATTAACTTCCTGATTATATTACAGGTTGAGAACCTTTTCTATTTACGGGTGAGCCAAAACACACGTTAAAAGCCATTTTTATATCTTGAAAAGTTTAGATTACGGATGTGTCTATTTTGAGTTAACTGTTTGACTTTAAGTGTATTGTTTGTTTATTTTATTTTGATTTTTCTCCTCTGGACGATAGCACTATGTTTATGTCAGATCGAAATTCAGAACTTTGGTGTCACCGAATATAAAACGTTAGCACACTTAAGAGGATGAGAAGATTTATTGACCTATTTTATTGTATTTATCCACTATCGTAATCATGAAGAGAAGTACCATCTGATTCCTAAAATAAAAGAGTCAGTAAATGAAGATGTATAGCCATAATCAAATTATAAAAATATGAAACACAAAAAAAGTTTTTTCTGGGGCTTTGTACTGTTGCTCGGCTGTCTAGGATTTTTTGCCTGTTCAAAGGAGGACAATACCAAGAATGCTGCAGCACGTCTCAAGGTAGACAAAATACAGCTATCTGTTATCCAATCGGGAAGATTGAGCTCCGGTAGTAAGCCTACGCTTACCGTTTTAGCAAATTTAGGATATGAAATAACGAGTGATGTCAACTGGATAACGACGGATAAACCTATAGGAAGGGGGCAAACAGACGTGATAATCGACATCCAGGAGAATACCACTGGGGATACCCGTGTAGGGCAACTCACTATATCTTCTAAAGAGTTAAAAGAAAAAGTAACGGTTATACAGACTATGGATTTAGACACGGATGATGGTCAAAATGTAGGATTCGTATACTTGGAAGATGACTTTAGCTGGTGTGAAGAATTTGGAGGAGAAGATGAAATCGAAAAACAAGCTACTGGAACGACAATTAATGCGAATACCGTAGCCGCTGCAAAAACTGCACTCAATTCCAGAGGATATGAAGATATTAATTCTGGTGGGAACTGTTTCTATTTGGGGAAACATTACTTTAAAATGGGGAAAACTAACTATCAAACTGGGGTTCGACTCACTAATATCCCTAATCTTGAAGACGGTAAAACAACAAATGCTCGTCTTACATTCAATGCTACCCCAATTCGTACGGGTAGTGGGAACTATGACAATGTACAGGTTATCGTTGAAATTGAAGGGCCGGGTACTGTCGGCGGCGGATCAAAAAAGACAAGTGAGGAAATCAGCATACAGATTCCTAACGGTGGCCCTTGGCATTGGGTTGAAAGAAGTGTGGAACTTTTCGGAATAGAAGCAGGTAGCAAGATCACATTAAAAACAACAAAAACAGGTTCCGATACAGGTACTTTTCGTTGGAGCTTGAATGATATCAAGATTGAAAAAATACAAACAAACTAGCATCCAATAGATTATGAAAAATATAAAAGCAACTGTCATCTTGCTGACCATTTTGGCAACAATGTCTTTTCATTCTTGTAAGCGGACATTGGATATGGATGACATTTTCGAAGTATCAACGAATAGCGTTTCGTTGAATTATCAAGGATTATTAGAAAATGGAGATCATGCCCAGATTGAAATCGGTACCAGCGGAACCTGGCAAGTGTCGTCAAAGCCGGAGTGGGTAGAACTCAGTAAAGGCACTGGTGATCGTGGTCGTTATACGATCTTTTTAACCGTAGAAGAAGCTGGGACGATGGAAGACAGAGAAGGCAAGATTGTATTTGAAAGCCTCGGTCAAACGATTTCTGTCGATATCAAACAAGTGAAAAAAGTAGAGGAACTAAATGTATCTCCTGCAGAAATAGCGGTTAATATCAGAGGTTTACTCGATAATGGAAAAGCACCGGCTATCTATATATCCACTAATTCAGATTGGCGTATTTCCGAATTGCCGGAATGGATTTCCGTGGATAAAACGGAGGGAAAAGCCGGGAATGTCTCGGTAATATTAACGGTTACGAAGAATAATACAGGAGAATCTCGTCAAGGGTCGTTTACGGTTATTTCCGGTGATAAAACTGAAAAAGTTGAGGTAGAGCAGGATCTTACTTATATTCCGCTGACGGAGGTCACTATAATCACAGGGGATCAACGTGGAGCAATTACCAGTGGGGAGGCAACCTTTGAGGTTAATTCTATTGAAACTTGGACATTGGCAAGCGACAACTGGATACATGTAACGCCCAATAAAGGAGATGCTGGTACAACGGAAGTGACTGTTAGTCTGGAACCGACTACCGTAGCACGTATCGGTGCGATTACAATTAAAGATGCTGATAATTTAACTACTGTTGTTACCGTGAAACAAGAAGTATTGTTGCCGGACGATGGAAAAGCGGTTGGATATTTATATTATGCAGATGACTTTGAATGGGTACGTCCATATGGCGGAGAAGACGAGTTGTTGAAAGCACCTACCTCAGCGGGGCATGGAAAAGGTTTCGCGGGATCAACTAAAAATATGCACACCACCGGTCCCACAGGATCTGCGACAGTGTCTGCCGCTACAGCCTTCGCAAATCGCAACTATGAGGATATCAATTGGAACGGGAACGCCTTCTATTATGGTGCGCACTATTTCAAAATGGGAAAGACAGACGTAGAGACGGGAATTAAATTGGTGTCTATACCGAATACAACAGCAGACAGATCAACGAATGTGAGACTGACCTTTAACGCGACACCTGCTCGAGGAGGAAGCTCGGGAAGTGGATTCGATGATGTCATCTTGATGGTCGAGATAGAAGGGCCAGGATCGGTCGGTATAGATGATAAAAGCACCAAGTATAAGGATGATCTTGACATCCAAATCCCAGATAATGCAGCTACCGATTGGTATTGGATAGAAAAAAGTGTGACTCTTTATGGTATCACTTCCGAAACAAAAGTAACCATAAAACCAAGCACGAAAACACTTGGTGGCAGATACAATCGTTGGTTGCTAAACGACATCAAATTGGAGAAACACAGTAAAGTAAATTAGTAGCTCTTTTGTCATATAAATAATATCATAAAATGAAAAAATTAACAAAGCGTTTGCTTCATTATATATTGGTTCCCTTTTTTGTGTTCTCTACGCTTATAGCGGCAGCCCAAGGACAGACCAAAAATATCTCGGGAACTATCACCGATGAAGATGGTGAAGCAATGATCGGTGTGAGTGTCACCGTGAAAGGCGAACAAAAAACGACAGTCTCTGATCGGGAAGGTAACTATACGATCAGTAATATTCAACCCACGGATGTATTGGTATTTTCGCTTATCGGTTATCAGACCCTAGAAGAGTTGGCGGGTGAGCGAAGTGAGATTAATATCCAATTGGTTTCCTCATTCATTGATTTAGGTGAGACCGTTGTTATTGGATATGGTTCCTTAGAAAAACGTCAGGTTACCTCTTCCATTACCTCTATTAGAGGGGATAAGCTAACTTCAGGTCTAGGTGGGGCTACAATTGCTACTGCTTTGCGAGGAAAGGTACCCGGATTGATGATTGACGGTACTTCCAGCCCGAACGCTGGTAACAGTTTTCAGTTAAGGGGAGTTGCTTCTGTAAACGCAGGACAAGGGCCATTAGTTGTTATTGATGGTATTCCCGGTGGTGATATCCGCGCGCTTAGCCAAGAAGACATTGAGACCATTGACGTGTTAAAAGACGCCTCGGCAGGTGCTATTTACGGTACTCGGGCCGCAGGTGGTGTTATACTAGTTACTACCAAGCAAGCTAAAGTGGGCGATGTAAAAGTGCAATATAGTGGAGAGTTTTCGACAGAACAGGTAAGAAAACGCCCTGATCTTCTTACATCGAGTGAATATGTCATGTATGGTCTTGGTCAAGACTATGGATACGATACGGATTGGTATAGTGCATTAACCAATGATCGTCCGTTTTCACATCGTCAAGTGGTCAATATATCTGGCGGTAGCCCCAATGCATTAATATATACCACCTTTTCGACACAAGATCAAAAGGGAATTGTCATTGGAGACGGACGGAAAGATTATTCTGGACGTATGAATAGCAAATTTTCCTTATTTGACAACAAAGTAGAGATACAAGCACGTGCAGAATACCGTCAAGCGCAACGAGATCAGCGAAACGGTTCCGGATCTTTCAATGCGGCGATGATGTTAAACCCAACCATTCCTATATATAACGATGCGAATGAATCGGGTTATAATGTAAGGGAAATTGGCATTTCGGGCACGACTTACAATCCTGTCGCTGATATCATGTTAAAGACCTATGATGGAAAAGACAGCTGGTTGTTAAGCGATGTTTCGCTTAACATTAATCTGACAGATAATTTATCCGCAAAAGGAACCATTGGATATCAAGAGTCAAAATGGCAATTGTATCGGTATACGTCAATGTATCATAAGTCATCTGTTGATAATGCGAGAAGAGGGGAAGGATATCACGGATTTAGCAAAAATAACCGCTTCTCTGCCGATGCTTACCTTAATTATAAAAAGATATTCCAAGAGGAACACAATATTGATGCGGTCGCCGGATATAGTTATTGGGAAGGGAATGGCGAAAGTTTTAATATGACAAACTACAATTTTACTATCGAAGGTGTCGGGCCTTGGAATATGGAAGATGGAACGTGGTTAAGCGATGGGAGAGCAGGTATGGATTCGCAGAAAGATCCACGTGAGCGTCTGTTGTCTCTATTCGCTCGTGTTAATTATACCTTCAAAGACCGTTATATCTTATCCGGAAGTTATCGCCGGGAGGGCTCTTCTAAATTTGGTCCAAACAACCGCTGGGGAAACTTTTGGGCTGTTTCGGGGGGATGGCGACTCATAGAAGAAGACTTTATCAAAGATTTACCTTTCATCAGTGACCTAAAGCTACGTGCAGGTTACGGTGTAACGGGTAACAATAGTTTTGGTAACGGTTACGCGACCCGTATGTACAGCCCGGATAGTCAAATGTATCCGACGCCTACAGGCGAGTGGATTTACGCATACGGACCACAACGAAATGTCAACTCTAATCTCAAATGGGAAGAAAAAGGGGAGTTTAATGCTGGGGTAGACTTTGGATTCTGGAACAATCGCCTATTTGGTAAATTTGATATCTATCAACGACGCGTGAAAGACCTGTTATTCCAAACAGATGCTCCAACGCCTCCAATGACCCATACTACCATTATGCGGAATGTGGGAACCTTACAGAATAAGGGTTGGGAATTTGAATTGGGTGGCGAAATCGTCCGCAATAAAGATTGGAACTATAATACAATAGCCCGTTTTTCACACAATACCTCCAAAATATTGGATTTGGGGGAAGATGGTATTATCGACATGGATGCTTTTCCTTCTCCGGGTAACCCAGGGAGAGCCGGACGTCTATTAAATGGATCGACGATCGGTCAATTCTTTGTCTTTAAGTACGCGGGACTAGACGAAAACGGTAAATGGTTGATTCACGATAAGAATGGGGAGATCGTGCCGGGTACAAGTGAAAATTTGATCAACGATAATAAACACTATGTTGGCAACGCAATCCCTAAGTTGACCATTTCGTGGGATCATAATTTAAGCTATAAACAATTTGATTTCTCCGCGTCTTTACGTAGTTATATCAATTATGATGTGTTTAGTCAGGTCAATATGTATTATGGGTTACGTACGCAGTCACAATTTAACGTATTAAAAGAAGCATTTGACCGTTACGCTGCTGTCAATGACGAAAAAATATTGAGCGATGTATTTATAAGCGACGCTTCTTTTGTAGCGCTCGATGCAGTCAGTGCTGGATACACGTTCGATTTAAAGAAGTATACACCATACGTATCAAAAGCACGACTATATTTTACGTCAAGAGATTTATTTGTATTGACCTCCTATAAAGGAATCAATCCTGAAGTAAGTTTAAACGGACTATTCCCAGGTTTTGAACAAATTAATAGTACAGCTAGTATGTATCCACAAACCCGTCGGTTCACATTAGGAGTACAACTGACATTCTAAAAATTAGATAAGATATGAAACGCTACTCACTAAAATATTTTAAATTATCTGGATTAATGCTTTCCATTTTATTGGGAGGTTGTGATCTCAATGAACAACACTATTCTTCGGTTACGCCGGATACCTTTTTTACATCAAAAGAAAGTACATACGCTGTCCTTGCCCGTCCGTTTACACACTGGAGATGGTTTATTGGTGCCGACCGCTGGTATCTACAGGAATTGACGACGGATGCGATGACCTGTCCGCAGCGTGCTGAGGATTGGTATAATGGAGGTGAATATTTCCGCTTGCAGTACCATACTTGGAATCCGGATGATCGTTTTGTCGAAAATACGTATAACGGAGTCGGAGGGGGGATCGCTCGTACGATGTCTGCTAAAGAAGATTTGGAGGCATTGGATTATTCGACAGTCGGAATGACAGAACAAGACAAAGCAGATCAAGTTCAACAATTGGAGGCTTTGATTGCATGGTTCTATATGCGCGGTCTTGATTTCTTTGGTGGAATGCCCATATATGAATCAACCCAAGATGAGCTACGTCCAAGAGCTTCGGCACAAGAAACATTCGACCACATAGAAGGATTGCTGAAAAATGCAATTCCTAACTTGAAGAAAAAGACGCAATTGGGCGCATTTGAAGATGGGTATATTAGACAAGCTGCAGCTGCCGCCATGTTGGCGCAGCTTTATTTCAATGCAGAGGCTTATACCGGACAGAACCGATTTGCGGAATGTGCTGCTATTTGCCAAGATATCATTAACGGTGAATACGGTGTTTATGAACTTGATAATACATGGTGGGGGCCGCACGGTTTCGATAATGATCGTTCTCCGGAAATAATTTGGGCAGCTCCTTCCAAAGGCGGTTCCACCACAGATGCGGCATGGCTTTGGTACTGGCGATATTTCTATCATCAGGAAAGCGGTAAATACTTCGGTGGAGTCTCGGGGAATGGAGCTCCATACAATGGTTTTATGCTTAGTCCTTCCCGCAAACCTACCGGACAGATATATACAGAATTTAAATTGGGGAATCCTTACGAGAAATTCCATGATAATGACCTTCGAAAAAAACCTTTTGTTTATAGAGGTAATAAGAATTACGAAGGTATGTTCTTAGTGGGTACTCAAACAAATCCTATAACAGGGGAATCTACTAAAGGAACAAAGGCATATTCTGGAGAAATCCTTAATCTTGTTGATATTGTTGCGCCATTTAAAGAACTCAATACAAAGTATGGTGGGGACGTATCCAAATTGCCTTCAAATATTCAAGTAGGTGAGGAGAACAGTGGAATACGCCTCGTAAAAGTCCCACAGCCCAATTTAGCGGATCAGCCACTTCAATTTGATCCGGATGCGCCTGTTATTCGTTTGGCTGAAATATATTATATGCTCGCCGAATGTAAGCTTCGTGAGGGAGACGCAGGAGCAGCTGCTACATTAATCAATACGGTTCGTGAACGGAACTTTGCAAACAGGGTCGATCCAAACCCGGTGACGGCTGCTAATATGGATAAATACAGAATGCTGGATGAATGGTTGATCGAATTTCTTGGAGAAGGACGTCGTCGTACAGATCTTATCCGTTGGGAAGCATTTACACAAGAGAAATGGTGGGATCATGAGCCGACAGATAACACGAAAAATAGATTTCCAATACCATACTCTGCTATTTCAGCGAATAACTTATTGTTACAGAATCCAGGATATGGAGGAAATAGCAAATAATCAACTTAAATCATTTAAAGAGAAAATAATCGAATCATGACAAGGAAAATATTTTTTAAATTGTTAACGTTAAGCCTACTCTTCTTTATCGGATGCAGTGAGGATGAGCGACTTGTTAGAAATCCAGCTCCTGAAGAACCTACGGATATCGTCGTAAAAGAGGGTATGAATCTGGTCGGTAAGCTTACAGATGGTGATACACCTGTTGTTGGCGCTGTTGTCAGCGATGGGTATACCACGACGCTGACAGATGAGGAGGGTATTTATCAGTTAGGAGCAAACGAACGCGCAAAATTTGTCTTTGTTTCCGTTCCATCAAACTATGAAATACCCATGGAGAATGGATTACCGAAAATCTATTATGCGTTACCTGCGGACAGGAGTGAAGTTATGCGACGGGATTTTAGTCTGAAAAAACAAGCTGTTGTAAATAAATTTCAGTTGCTGGCGTTAGCCGATGTGCAAATCGGCCAAACGGTGGAACTGAGCTGGTTGCGTAATACAGAAATACCGCTAATAGCAGAGTATGCAAATAGTATGAAAACCGAGTCACCGGTGTACGGGATTTCTTTGGGGGATCTAGTTTGGGACAACATGGCCTATTTCCCAGAATACGCGACGGAGATAAAACGTCTACAACTGCCGGTATTTCAGGTTATTGGTAACCACGACCATGACCGGACAGTTTTAATGGACGATTATAACGCAGCACGCCAGTTTGAAGCGAATTTCGGACCAACCTATTATTCCTATAATATCGGAGATTGTCATTTCGTCGTATTGGACAACGTTAATTTTAACGGGCATAGTGATTATAGCGCGCATATTACACAAAATCAGCTTGATTGGTTGGAAGAAGACTTAAAACATGTAAGTAAGGATAAACTTATTATATTGGGTACGCATATCTATACATCAAGAAGAGACCGTCCAAATCTAGGCGTTAGCAATAAAGAGGATCTCTATAAGCTATTAGAAGGCTATAAAGTGCGTATCCTGACGGGGCACTTGCATAATAATCGCATGACAACAATCAGTGAAGATATTGAGGAGAACAACTTGGGATCCGTCATGGGGGCTTTTTGGAACTATCTATGTAATGACGGTAGTCCGCGTGGGTATGCTGTTTATGAGATTGAAGGCAATGAAATTAAAAACTGGTATTATAAGGGTACGGATCAATCAAAAGATTACCAGATAAAGATCTATAAACCGGGACAAGCCGTAACAACTTCTAGACAAGATGGTGTTATTGTCAATATTTTTGCTTGGCATACCAATTGGACGGTTAAGGTCTATGAGAACGATGTTTATAAGGCTACTTTAACCGAGAATCTGAGGTTTGAGATGGATAGGGATGCGTACGATGCTTATTTCGGAGACGAAAAACCTGCTCATCGCCCTTCGGCCGAGCCAGAGGCGTATAACGATCACATGTTTTATTATAAACCGTCTGCCACTACTGGAATTACTATTAAAGTGGAAGCGGAAGATCCTTATGGGAATATTTATGTCGAGAGCGTAACGTTATAGAATGTTTAAAAGCAAAGAAAAGGTGAATTTTTTTAATTCACCTTTTCTTTTTATAAATCTCCTGCAGCTGCAAAGCGTTTACTATAGCAGCTGTCGATGCCGTATTATTGAAATAAATATAAACTTCTTTGAATCCAACGGCGTTTACTTCGTCATGAAGTGTTTTAACCTCTTTCTGGGTATATTCTGAATAGAATAATTTAGGATTGCCATGCATACGTACATAACCGATCGATGTAGTTTGTTGGATTGACGTAGGTAATTTAGGATAATTTACATTGCAGAAAGTGATGTTATTTTTATCAAGTGCTTTTATAACGTCTTCCCGCCACCAACTTTCATGTCTGAATTCCACTACATTTTTAAAGTCAGCGTTCATCACCCGTAATACAGCTTGCAATCTATCTTCATTATAGCTAAAGCTTGGTGGTAGCTGCCAGAGGATACAAGCTAATTTATCTTTAAGCCCCTTCTTGATTACTTGATAAAACTCTTTTATTTCCTCGTCGCACTGTTCCAGCCTTCTTACATGCGTGATTATTCTAGGAACCTTGAGGCTAAATTTAAAATCAGCGGGAACTTTATCATGCCATGTCGACAAATTTTCTACTGTGGGAAACTTATAAAATGAACCGTTAAACTCATACGTGTTGAAGTGTTTGGAATAGTAATTAAACCACTCTTTTTTGGGTAGGTCATTTGGATAAAACAAGGTTTTCCATGATGGTGTGGCGAAACTGGAGCATCCGATATATAATTTGTCTTTTTTCATGTATGTATGTCTCTTGACAATAATAACACGGAAAAAGCGATGACGTTTTTTATTTTTTAAAAGGGAAGGTATATTATATAACCCGGATCACCTTCATGAATCGCTTTTTGTAGCTGCCTTCCAACATAGTTTCAGTAACCGCATACGCCTTACCGGAGCTTGCATGGATAAAGCGTAGTTCCTTTCCGTTGTTATTTGACAAAACAATGCCGACGTGGCCTATTATCCTTTTTGCCGGATTGGTACCGGTAAACAGGATGATATCACCTGCTTTGGCGTCTGCTAACGAAATGTTTTGGCCAGCTTGACCAATAGCTGAAGAGCTTCGGGGTAATGTTATATCAAATTGTTTAAATACATAATGGACAAATCCGGAACAATCGAAGCCTTGAGTTGGACTCGCCGCACCATATTTATATTTGACCCCCAATAGTTTCTTGGCAAAAGTAATAAGACTTTGCTCAGACGGGTCGTTATTCCCATAATTTATATCGGACTTCGTGGAAGAAACGGCCTTCAACGAAATGACCGTCATCAGGAAAAATACCATGAGGCAGTTTTTTCCCATGTGGTATACTGCATTCATACTAACAAAGATATAGAAAATATAATAACTGCTATATTTTACATTTTGCAGAACAACGTTATATGGCATCCATGGACAAGTCAAACAAATCATAATTTCATCTGTTGGTCGTATAAGTAGAAAACTTTAATGTTATGATACAGACAAAATTTCAAGAATGTATAGAAGCATGTGGAGAATGTGTAGTCGCCTGTAACCAGTGCGGAACAGCCTGTTTAAATGAAGAAGACTTGAAACACCTTAAAAAATGTATACAACTAAATTTAGAATGTGCTGCAATCTGTAATGCTACTTTAAAAGTAATGAGTATTGATGGGCAGTTAAGTGCAGAACTCTGTAGGATATGTGCTGACATATGCGAGAAATGCGCTGATGAATGTGAAAAGCATGGTAATATGGGAATGGAGCACTGCCTTGAATGTGCTCAAGCTTGTCGTACTTGCGCCAAAGCATGCAAAGAAATGTCAGCTGCATAGAATTTATATTCATGAATACGCTCACCCAGCTATCTGCAATCGCTTTTCTGTCAATGATCGTTATATCCTGTAATCAGCAGGTAGCAACAAAAGGCAGTGTTCAATTCAACGCGGTAGAAGAGCCTATAGCAACCGAAGGGACAACTATTGATAACCCTGACCTTCGTACTGTTGAGGTAGAAATTGAAAAAATAATTAAAGATCAGTTCTATTCTGCTAAGCAGCAGGAGAAAGTAAGTAGACCTATAGAAAAGATTACTGATTTTGGAACGGTACAAAAGCAACTGGCCGGCATTGTAGATTTTTACGAAATGGACGGTTATCTGGGCATTAACAAGATAAATTTCCGGAACGGCACTTTGGTTGAAAACGAGGAACAATTACGTGAATGTTCCTTTGTGGCTTATTTCCCAGCTGAAGATATTCTTCTATTAGAAGGTGGGCATACTACCGATGTAAGTTTTGATTTAGGAACAGGGCAGGGCACCTATGATGTAGGCAACCCGAGTCTTGCAACAGTCTCTCCTCGTGATAAATATAGATTGAACAAGATCTTTGAAGGACAAGAATGTTTTGAACATTTTATCCAGAAAAAACAACAGGATAAATTTCAAAAAATAACTGGATTAAATGAAATCTTTGAAAAGAAAACCGGTAAATGGCTTTGTGTGATAGAACAGGAATTCTGGACAGATGATCATACGCTTTATTTTGGACTGGTTACTCAATACAAAGAAACTGGGAATGAATATGATTATTACAGTGTGAAAATAATTGACAAATAGCTTCCAGCTTGGAAACTATTTAGTCTTGTTTAATAATCAATTACAGATTCTTTTGGAAAAACGGAATGATTACCAAAGCCGTTTCCTCCACATATTGATACTACACAACGGGCTAAAAATCTTGGCCACAAATATCGAACTATAAATGACCCGGCACTAACAGTTTGGGGCACAGATTTTTATTGGCATAAAAAAAGGAGACAACCCGTATATGGTGCCTCCTTAAGTAGCGGGGAGCAGGATCGAACTGCCGACCTCAGGGTTATGAATCCTGCGCTCTAACCATCTGAGCTACCCCGCCGTTTTTCGTGTTGCAAATATAGCAATAAGTCGTCATTTCCAAAGGCAAAAAATAATTTTCATCTCTTTTTTTTCGTCCCATTTCACAACTTTCTCATTTTTAATTCAATAAATAAGAGGGTAGATAAGTAATGGGCGCGTCTCATAAAGTACGGTTTTGGAGGTTACGAAAATTAATTCCGTTATTCTTTTTTGAATCACAAAATAAAATTGTATACTTACGGACAGACAGAAATAGCTTGGTTTTATAATTAACCAAAAGAATTATATGGAAAAGAAAGAAGAAATTCACTTAGAATATATCATAAATTCATCACCACGGATTTTATTCCCGTTTATTCATGAACCTAATGCATTAGCCCAATGGTTTGCTGATGACGTCAATTACAAAGAAGGAATTTATGAGTTTATATGGGATGATGAAGTAAATCGTGCCAAGTTGGTGTCTGTAAAGGAGAACAAATGTGTACGCTTTAAATGGTTGGAGGATGAGCCTTATTATTTTGAAATAGAGATTATCCAGGATGAGTTAACCAATGATGTAGCACTTGCGATAACCGATTTCGTAAAGTCTGATAATTTGGAAGATAGGAAGCAAATATGGAATAATTCCGTTGGCTATTTGCAGAGTGTTATAGGCGCATAAGCTAAGATTACTTACCGAAAAAAATAGTATCTTTGTACCATATTGCGATGAGCGATAAGGGGTGATATGAAGAAGATACACTTATTAATTTTACAAGCATTTATTAGACCGTTCATGGTATGTTTTTGTATCGTGATGTTCGTTCTATTGATGCTTTTTTTATTTAAGTATATCGATGATCTTATCGGCAAAGGTTTTGAGTGGTATGTATTGATGGAGCTTATAGGCTATCAATGTGCCGTTCAGTTGTCTATGGCGTTGCCGCTTGCCATGTTGCTCTCCTCCATTATGACCTTTGGTAACCTCGGCGAAAGCTACGAATTGGTTGCCATTAAAGCTGCTGGGTATTCTTTGCGAAAAGCGATGACGCCGCTTATTGTTCTCGTAACGTTATTCGCAGGAGGTTCTTTTTTATTTTCTGATTATATATTGCCTGTGGTCAATCTGAAGATGGGGTCATTATTATGGGATGTGCGCAATAAGAAAGCTGATTTTCTAATTAAGCCCGGAATCTTCAATAAATCCATTCCCGGCTATTCTATTCGCGCCAAGAATAAGAGCGAAGATGGGACAATATTATATGATTTGATGATTTATGACCATCGAACAGGGAATACCGCAAATAACGTGCTGTTGGCAAAAGAAGGTTTTATGCATAATTCTGCCGATAACAACTATATGATCTTACGTTTGAGAGATGGTGTTCGATATGAAGAGTCACGTGTGAAGAACGCCAAACGTTATGATCCACGGCAACAATTTACCCGCTTCCGTTTTGCGGAAACAGAACAGAAGTTTGATATGGAAGCCTTTCAGATGAAAAGGACCGATGAGAGCTTGTTTAAATCACATCATTCGATGCTGAACTTAAAACAGCTCAAACTGTACACGGATTCTAATCGCTTGCAACTAGACAGCATTTCTCGCCAGATATTATCCGAAACTCGAAGCTATGTTTCTTACTTTTCCCCTTATTATCGAGCTGATACGGTGAAGCAAGTGGCTATCGACGGGTTTCATGATTTCCTGACAGATCATGTCCCGGAAGATCAGCGTCGAGGTGTCCTGAGCAACGCTTTGAGTCAAGCGCAGCAAATGAGCAGTGTCTTGGAAATGAAAGATATAGAATATAGAGCTTTTGTTGAAAGAGATATCCGCTATCATATTGAATTTCATCGAAAATTTACATTGGCGGTATCCTGTTTATTGCTTTTTGCTATCGGCGCACCATTGGGCGCGATCATCCGTAAAGGAGGTTTGGGATTGCCTGTCGTAGTAGCGATTATTTTCTTTCTGATATATCATATTATCTCCACTATGGCAGAAAAAGCTGCAAAAGACGGTAGCATGGATCCTCTTATAGGGATGTGGATGGCAATTATTGTCCTTACACCGTTGGCGGTATTTTTAACATATAAGTCAACCACAGATTCGGCATTATTTGATGCAGATCAATATAAACAGAAGGCAGAACGAGCTTGGAAATGGGTCACTTCTAAATTTAATAGAACAAAGGTATAACCTTAGGGATTTTGACAAGTTTGTTATACAAAACAGCATAAAGAAATCTACCTTTGCATAGATAAGAGCATACAAGATGGAAATAAAATTAAATACGATAGAGGAGGCGATAGAAGATATCAAGGCGGGGAAAGTCGTTATCGTGGTGGATGACGAAGATCGCGAGAATGAGGGCGATTTTGTTACAGCTGCCCGAAACGCCACACCTGAAATAATAAACTTCATGGCAACACATGGTAGAGGACTTGTATGTGTTCCGTTGACACAAGAGCGCTGTGAAGAATTAAATCTTGGCTTGATGGTTGGGCAGAATACGGCGGTGTATGAAACCAATTTTACAGTTTCTGTGGATTTACAGGGATATGGATGTACAACCGGTATTTCAGCTTCTGATCGATCGAAAACCATTCAAGCGCTTATCAATCCCGATATTAAACCCGAGGAGTTGGGACGTCCGGGACATATCTTTCCATTAATCGCAAAAGATGGTGGCGTATTGCGTCGTACAGGTCATACAGAAGCTGCTGTCGATCTGGCACGCTTAGCCGGGTTTGAACCCGCAGGCGTATTGGTGGAAATCTTGAAAGAGGATGGGGAAATGGCACGTCTTCCGGATTTGATACCTGTAGCGGAGCGATTTGACCTCAAAATTGTTAGTATTGAGGATTTGATCGAGTACCGACTGAAAAACGATTCCCTTATCCAGGAAGAACAGACTGTTCAAATGCCGACGCAGTGGGGCGATTTTAAGCTGAAAGCATTCACACAAAAGAATACAGGCGAACAACACCTTGCTTTATTCAAAGGAGAGTGGGAAGAAAATGAACCTATCTTAGTGAGAGTGCACAGTTCTTGTATGACAGGGGATATTTTTGGATCATGCAGATGTGATTGTGGTCCACAGCTTCACAAGGCAATGGAGATGATTCAAGAAGAAGGTAAAGGTATTGTAGTCTATATGAATCAAGAAGGCCGTGGAATAGGTTTGATAAACAAGCTTCATGCTTATCGTTTGCAAGAAGAGGGAGTGGATACGGTCGATGCTAACCTACAGTTGGGCTTTAAGCCCGATTTGCGGGATTACGGTGTGGGAGCACAGATTTTACGACACATGGGCGTTTCAAAAATGCGCTTGATGTCCAATAACCCTACTAAACGTGCGGGGCTTGTCGGTTATGGATTGGAAGTCGTCGAAAATGTACCGATAGAAATAGAACCGAATCCTTATAATGAGAATTATCTCAAAACAAAAAGGGACCGGATGGGTCATTCTATCATGAAGAATTTATAGAGAGAGGCAAAGGCACAGAAAAATCCGAGACAACATGGTACAATTAAGATACAGCATCATTATATTATTGCTCATCACAGTGTGGAGTGGTTGCGGAAACAATCAAACAAAGGAGCAAAAATCTTCTAATAAGTTGACGGCTCAAGCGTTTGCAGATAAAATAGAGGAGGTGGAATATTTACAGTTGGTTGATGTGCGGACACCAGAGGAATTTGAAAAAGGGCATATTAAAGATGCTATCAATATTGACTGGAATGGTACTGATTTTACCGAACAGATTGCTATGTTAGATACAGAAAAACCAGTTTTTGTATACTGTTTAAGCGGAGGAAGAAGTAGCAAGGCTGTAGAAAAGTTAGAAGAGATGGGGTTCGAGCAAATATATGAACTACCAGGCGGTATGATGGAATGGCGCGCAAATAATCTACCTGAAAGTACGGCTAGTGGAATGGAGACAGGAATGAATATGCAGCAATATCAAGCGTTAGTGAAATCAGATAAACTGGTATTGGTTGATTTTTATGCAGACTGGTGTGCTCCTTGTAAGAAAATGGAACCTTTTCTAAATAGTATAGCTACCGATATGGAAGACCACCTTACGCTTGTTCGGATAGATGCCGATGCCAACCCAGCACTATGCCAGGAACTCGGCGTGGAAGCATTGCCTTATTTAAAACTATACCAAGGGGATAGATTGATCTGGGAGCACTTGGGCTTTATCGAGGAGCAAGAATTGAGAGCACAATTGAAATAATAAAGAGACGCAAGAAATTGCGCCTCTTTATTATCAATTTTTACATTTACAAAGTTTCCGTCAGCTTTATCAGCTCTTCTGCCTTGTCTGTTGTAATATAATCAAATCCTTGCTGGATAAACCATTTCATATCCTTTGGGTCGTTCACCGTCCATGTGTTCAGTTTGATACCTTGATCTTTAAACCGTTGAATGAGGCCAGGGTTTTCCTTGAAGACCTTGAAGTGGTAATCTACCGCGTAAAAACCATCGGCTTTCATTTGCTCCGGTTCCCGGTCATGTTTCCAGTTGACGTAAGAAACCTTTGCATCCGGATCTAATTCAATAACTCTTTTACAGGCCTCGTAATCGAAACTGATATAGTCTACATACGACGTTGCTTGAAGCTGTTTTACCATTTCTACACATTTTTCTCCTACTAGGCGTGTACGTTCCGGCGATATCTTCGACATTTTAAATTCCAGAATCAATTGAGTAGACTTATGCCTCTTTCCCGCTTTTAAATATTCTTTTAGCGTTGGGATGCGTTTGCCATCGGAAAGTTTAATTTTTTTGAGTTCTGACCAATTGCTGTTTTCGATGAAAATGCCGGCTATATCGGGATCGTGGTGCACCACGAGCATGCTGTCTTTGGTCATCCAGACGTCGAACTCGGAGCCTTTGCAGCCCAAAACAATCGCTTTGTTAAGCGATGCGATGGAGTTTTCTGGAATCTTAGGAGCATCCCATGCTCCCCGATGAGCGATGGTAAGGTTTTTTGTCTGTGCTGTTGCCAGATTGGCAACAAAGAACATCAGGAAAAAATTAAAGATTATTTTTCTCATAATATCACATTCTAAAAATGAGGGATTGCCTTGGAAAGACAGCCCCTCAAAAATAAAAATTAAGGTTCAATATCTAATATTTCACAAACCTCATAATAATCGTCCAAATTGATTGCAAGAGACGCTTGTTGCGAAGTCTTCGTATTCATTTTTGCACTACTCTTGTTCGATGAGGAGTTGCTGGATGCTGTAGGAGGGATGATGATATAACGAAACATCGTACCATCGCTTGGATTCCAACTGCTATAAAGCCATATCTGACCCAACTCTATGCGTTGGGTTAACGACTCTGTATCGGTTAGGTAATCCACCTTATAGACTCGATTGTTACGCTTAAAATACACCACTGTGGTGCCTTTGGTGATGATATCGTTAGAAATGGCGGGCTCGGTAACGGTGTAGCGCCAGTATCCTGAGGATAAGCCCTCGAAACTATAATAAGCCCAATCAGAATAATAAACATTTCCAATGCCACCACCTGCCCCCGGGTCGCCTTTTTGACCATCTTCTCCTTTTTGACCTTTATCTCCCTTTTCACCCTTTTCACCAGTTGGCCCGGGAAGCAATGGCTTCCGGCATGATAGAAACGACTGGCTAAATAGAAGCGTAACAATAATATAACTGATAGATAATAAATGTGAAGTCTTCATAATATACGTGTTAATTGCTGAACCCATAAAGTTTTTGATAATCACTATAATGTAGCTTTTGGTCTTTCATGATCCCGGGTTTTGCTCCTGCTGGCACAATAATATAGCGGAATTCATGGTCTGAGACGTCAAATGAACTATATAACTGTATTTTGCCCAATACTATAGCCTGTGAAATGTTATGCGTATTCGTAAAGTAATTCAACTCGTAAATAGCACCATCAATCTTCACATATACGGTAATATCCGCTTTGTCCAAAATATCTTGTGTGACAGCCTCTTCTATAATTTCGCTCTGCCAAGCACGTGCCGAACCTGTAAAATTATATTTCTCCCATGCGGAAATAATGACCTCTACGTCACCTTGTTCTCCATCGTCTCCTGAAGGTCCCGGATTTCCTTTGTCTCCCGGATCTCCTTGCTCCCCTTGTGGACCTTGAGGCCCATCAGGAGATTCTTTAGTGCAGGCGGACAAACCTATGCACCATGCTATGATAAGTGTCAAAAATAATCTTGTTTTCATGTCTTTATTTATTTAGTAGGGTCAATAATGACAAAGCGATATCGCGAACCTACATTATATGTACTTTGGATCTCAATTTCGCCTACCTTGGTGTTTGCTATAATTTTATTGGTTGAAGCATATGTTCCTTTATAGGGTAATTTATAAAGATAATTGCCACTTAGATTGAAGAAATAGACATGTACAATATACTTGTTCAATACCTCCTGCGTAATCTGTGGAGCAGGAATAGTAAATCTCCAATTCGTTCCCGAGCCAGAAAAAGCGCTGTTAAACCAATCCGAAGCATATACTTCAACTTGTTTGGTGTCAGCATCTTCTCCTTTTGGACCTTTATCTCCTTGCGGACCTTGTGGTCCTTCTACTCCTTTTTCGCCCGGAGGACCCATTTCTCCATCTTTGACACAAGACACTAAGCATACACTGCATGATAACAATAAAGCGAGATATATTTTCAATGTTCTCATTTTTTCTAGAATTTAATGGTGCGATTATTAATATTAGAAGACGGGCTCATTTGATCCCGATAGGTGTAATATCCCAAATCATAAGGAGAAGGAGCGATAAAGTTAGATTCTCTTCCTTCTATTTGAATGATGCGTTCAGGACCTTTAAAGTCAACAATGGCAAAAAGCGAGTCGTCATACGGTGCTGATTTCTTCATAACGGAATAGTTGTTTTCCACATTCTCCGGGAAACGACCGGTAACATCGGGAAAATTAGGGCCTACATAAAAATAGGAAGAACTGTTGATTTGGATGTGGCTCACTTTGTCGACTTCTACTAACCAGTTTTGGTGATTGTGACCGCTAAATGAAGCAATTACTTTTTTACCTTTCTTATTTTCCTCCCGTATGATCGTTTGGATTTCCTGGCTGTTTCCCGCCGAACCGTTAAGGTGTTGATGGGAAAAAAGTACCGTCGGCTTATCAGCCTTTGCTAAATCATTTTTCAACCACTCCAGTTGCTCGGGAGAAACAAATCCAATTTCGTTGTTCGGATGTGAAGCATAATTCCGAGCATTATAAGGAGTATATGAATTGCCTTGTTTAATAAAATTGGTGTCCAATACAACGATATGGAACCCATTGGCATCAAAGGAATAATGAGCACCTAAATCGCGTTGGTCAACGTAATTTAGAAAATCTGCTTTACTGGACGTATCCATATCATGATTTCCTAAAACATGGTATTTGAGACCATCAAAGGAATTCCAAATAGAGAGGAAACCATCGTTCCGAAAATGGGGATAAGTGAAATCTCCAATCTGTATAATAAAATCAACATTAGCAGCTGTGGCAGCCGTAATGAACTTTTCCAGATATTCGTCGGCATAAGGGAAATAGTCTTTGTGAACATCGGTAATAACGCCGATTCGTAACGTCCCATCTGTTTTAATGGGATTGCCTTCTATAGGGTTTTCGTCTGGAC
Organism: Sphingobacterium chuzhouense; assembly: GCF_014692525.1. Classification (GTDB taxonomy): domain Bacteria; phylum Bacteroidota; class Bacteroidia; order Sphingobacteriales; family Sphingobacteriaceae; genus Sphingobacterium; species Sphingobacterium chuzhouense. Next base: position 218,942 of record NZ_JACNYL010000001.1, on the reverse strand, counting down.
CATTTTCTTTTCCTTTAGAGCAAGATAGTAGTCCTCCGCTCAGTACGATGGATCCGAGACCTAATGAAACTTGTTGTAAAAATTCTTTTCTCTTCATGATATTTATTATTGAAATGGAAAGGGAGACGGGTTGCGTAGTCCGTCTTGACCTTGGAGTAACCACATTTTAGAAAAAATTTGATCTCCTCCGGGTAAGCGTGAAATTGCCTCCGTAATATTCTGTTTATTATCATTTATTTCACCCAATGGATAGAGATAGCGCAGTGGTAATCTACCATTATTGTATAAAGTTGATATGTCTGGGGCGACATATGCGGCAAAATCTGGATAGCCCGTTCTTCTCAGTTCGAAATAAGGTTCATACGAACCAGCCATAAAGAAATTAAGATATTTCTGTGTGATAATTTTATCTATTTTTTCCGTATTGCTGCCTGTTAGCTGAACAAGTGGTTGTTGCAGATATGCCATGCTTCTGTTTTCTACCTCAAAATATTTGAAAGATGCTTCAATGCCATTCTCATAATGTTGAGCAGCATTGCCTGTAATCCACCCCCTTACGATGGCTTCTGCCAAAATGAATTCTTGTTCGGGATAACCGATGACCATCGTAGGTGGCCCTACCGGTTCTCTATGATAACGGTTATTAATCCGCGATATAATTCCACTGTCTTCATATTGATAATTGACATTATTTTCTTGGTTGGGCCAAGGATTTGTTCCGGCGTAGTTTTGCAAATCATTGGGATCGAGTCCATTGTTTTCTGCATAGATAGTTGGTTGAGCAAACCGTGTCAATCTGTAGTCTTGACGGTCTTTCATATAGTCGGCAACGAATTTGGTAATCCGGTAACCCGAAATGAAATCGTTTTGCGAATATATGAAATAGTTATTCGGGTTGTTGGTTTCGTACCGAATAGGGCTATCCTCCAAATTTTGCATCAATGGGTTGTTTTCGGAATCGTTGATAATATCAGCAAAAAGCTGTTGCACACTTTCCCCCTTGATTGTTTGTTTTTGGGTAAGATTTATCAATACACGTATACGCAGTGTGTTGACCAGTTGACGCCATTTGTGCAAATTTCCGTCAAATATAAAATCACCAGAAACACGTTTGTCGGCATGTACTGCCAACTCTTGATTAGCTGTTTCCAGTTCTTGGAGGATGCCGTGGATGATATCCTCCTGCGGATCATATTTGGGGAGAAAAATCCCTTCGTCGGCTTGATTAGATTCGCTGTAAGGGACATCGCCGTATAGTCGGGTGGTGATAAACATCCAGTAAGCATTAAAAAAACGTTGGAGTGGGATATATTCGTCATAGCCCAATCGTTCTGCTTCTTTTTTCATCTGGTTACTGATAGTCACAAACCGATATTCAGCAGTAAAGTTTCTTCTTAACCAATTGAGATGTGCACCACCAAAGCGCCAGTCCATGTAGAAATTGTTTCGATTCCGCTCTAATCCATGTACATTAGGGCTAAACGTATTGATACAGAGATAAGTGAGGAGATTCTCGGGGTTGATAACCTCTGACCTATTGGGGTTCTGACTGATTTCGTCCATCGTGCTCCTGCATCCCGATAAGCACAGCATAACCACCAGAAATGAAAGTATCGCTATTGATCTATTTATATGTAACATAGGTTTAGCATTTTAAAATTTAACGTTAAGATTCAGGCCAATGTAACGCTCTGTAGGATAGCCCAATGTACTGACATTGCCATCTGGATCTTCAAATGGCAGTTTTTTTGCCAGAAAGAGATTGTTGCCAATAAAAGATATATTGGCCGATTTGATCGCCGACCAATTTTTAAGGTGCTTATCCAATGTATAGGAGATAGATACATCTCTGACTTTGAGAAAAGAGGCATCATATACATTCCAGTCTTTGGTCATCCGGCCTCCGAGACTTCCCATTTGGCGCATCCAATCCTTAAACATAACTGGATGCTCGCTAGGGGCAAAAGTCCGCGTATCTTCCAATATTTCGCCTGTGGGGCTATATTTAAGTTCACCTCCTGTAATCACTACAGCATTGTCGGGAATATAAGATGGTGTGCGATCCCAATCCTCTTCACGCTCCGGAACGGCCGTACGTTTGTCAGCTCCGGTCTCTATCATCCGGGCAGTAAGCTCGGAGTAGAGTAACCCACCGAGTCTTCCGCTGATGTTAAAACTGAAGTTCCAGTCTTTATAGCGTATATTATTGGTGATTCCGGCTTCCCATTTTGGATCTTTGTTTCCTAAATTTCGGCTAAACGGGTCAACCATAGGCAAGCCGTTGTTTCCCACCACGAAATTGTCCGTTCCTGGTTCACGCAGGTAAACAGACGCATAAAAGGCATCAGAGCGATCTCCCACCTTAAAGTTGCCATAACTTGACAAATCGTTGTAGATGGAATAAAGTACTGTTTTGAAACTCGAAAAATTCAAAGAAGTATTCCAAGAGAAATCGTCGGTTTCTTTAATCGTACCGCTTAAAATAAACTCATACCCGTCCCGCAGATAGGCATTCCCGTTTGTAAGCATGGTACTATAGCCGGATGGCGTCGGAATGTTGACTTGTTGTATCCAATTTTTATCTAATGTATTGAAATAAGAAGCGTCTAGGCGAAGCTTATTGTTCAGGAAACGGATGTCTAGGCCGAGTTCATAAGAATCAGTCATACTTGGTTCTATATCAGGATCGATGACGCGATCATCTATCGCAAAAGCGGGATCGGAACCCCAAACTTGTGACATATAATAGGTTGTAGAAAGATTATAAGCATCCATATCCCGGCCTACGTTAACCCAAGAACCTCGTATCCTCAGGAAACTTATAGGGTCTGGCATATTTAGTAGGTTGGATACGACAATACTGGATGAAACAGAAGGATAAAAATAAGAACGGTTGTCTCGATTGAGTGCTGTCGACCAGTCATTTCTACCCGTAAAGGTAAGATATACAGCTGACCGCCAATCAAGTGTGGCTGAACCATAGACGCCATACATCCGTTTATTTGTACGATAATCATAAACGGTTGCTTGCCTTTTCGAGTTGGTGAAATTATAGACCCCAGGTACAATAAGCCCACCGTTTGTAGATCCATTTAAAGTGTTTCTATCTAATTCGTTCCAGTTTGCACCAACCATAAAATCGATCTCCCAATCTCGCCATTGCTGTTTGGTAGTCAATATGGCGTTGATATCGAGCAAGGTCTCATCATAAGTTGTTTTTTCGTAACTGCCTGTTTCCCCATTTACCCAAGCATAGGGTTGTTGAAATTCATTAATGGTGTATTGATAGTCGTTACCTGCCTTTAATATAAAATGTGTATTCTTGCCTAAATCATAATCAAAGTTTAAAGAAGAAATTACCCGTTTTTTCGCATACGGACGTAGGTGTTCATACGCTAGAAACCAGGGGTTTTGAAACCAGACAGAGTTGTAGTTGCGTTGTTCGTATCCTTCTCGTCCCTCTACCCAATAATCTCGCAGATCCATAATGTCCGTATTGGCACCCATATACATCACGGTATTGTACATAACTTGGTCATTGGCGTATCCTACTGGAGGATAGTTGTCGGTAAATAGATGGCTATAGTTTATATTGGCATCTACTTTCAGGCGTTCGCGAATGGTATAGTTACCACCCATATTGATACCCACTTGGTTTACCCGCGTATTTGGAATCATTCCTTTTCTATACATTTGGTTCACGCCAATACTGTATCCGCCATCGTTTAGTTTTTGCGAAAGTGTAATATTGTTGTTTGTGGTTAAACCGTTTTGTATAAAATTTCCAAAGTTATTTTTGTGTGATACCCAGGGTAGGGGAACCAATTCGCCAGTATTAGGATCAACAGGGCTGTTATATTGAGGTGTTTCCCAATATCCACTAGGGGTACTTGGATCTGGTTGATCGAGTTTTGGCCCCCATATCCAGATATCATCGTAGAGCCCGCCACCTTTTCCATCACGATAGGCATATTGGCCAAACTCGCCTTGTCCGTATATCTCTTGGGCTACCGGAGCAGCAACAAATCCAGCCGCAACCATCGTTGAGGAATTAACCCCTATTTCAACTTGTTCACTTGTACCCGAGTTTTTCGTTGTAATCACAATCGCACCGTCAATACCGCGCGACCCATATAATACGGAAGCTTGTGGCCCCTTGAGTACTGATATACTTTCAATATCATCGGCAGCTATACCGCGAAAACCTACTCCAACGGGATTCCCGTTGACAACATATAATGGTTCCCGTCCACGGAGTGTGATGGCAGCATCCTGCAATACGCCCGAGCGACTGTTAACACGTAAACCTGCGACACGGCCGGCAAGCAAATCGATGACCTTATCGGATTTTACTTTTTCAAATACTTCGCCTTTTACCTCTTCTACCGCGTAACCCAGTCCAGCCTCTGCCTTCTTAAGACCAAGTGCTGTAACTACAACGTCCTCCATCTCTTCGAGATGTGGCGACATACGAATGGTCATCGGATTGAAGTTTTCGACAGTGATAGTTCGAGGCTGATACCCGATAAAATTAATCGTGATCCGATCTCCTACATTGGCAGGGAAATCAAATGTGCCGTTTTCAACTGTCAGAAAATCTTTACCGTGGAGGACCAATGTCGCTCCCGCTAATGGCTCACCCTTTTCATTTACGACTTTCCCGCTCACACGTTGTTGAATTTCTTCGAAAATCTTATCTTCAATCGCTTTTGGGGCCTCTCGGACAACAATGATCTTGTCTTTGATATCCCATGTTAAACCTTGGCCTTTTAAAGCAGTATTTAATACTTCTTCTACCGTTCGTTGGTTAGCTTGTATACTAATCGTTTTGCCGGCTGTAATGGCTTGGTCGTATACAAAATCGTAAGACGTTTGCTTTCTGATCTCCTTAAAAAAATCAATCAATGTCATTGACTGTTTGGATAGGGTAACCCGTTGTGCACGAACGTCTGCGTGGACATGTACTAAGAATATACCTAGAAATAGACCTAAAAGAGAAATACGCATAATAACATATTTAATTGGAATATTCGATAATCTAGATGAAGATCGAGTATGATGTTTTATAGGGGCGACCCTACTTCTGCCCCTATTTTTGGGGCATAGTAGGTTGGTCAATTGTTTGAATAAATTTTCATACATTTGAATTAAGATTTTAACGGTTTATTGATTGTGTGATATTATAATAGTTGATTGCCGGATGATCTGTTATCAGAAGTGTTCCCGCACTTCTGATTTTTTTCCGGATAGTTTCTGCTATAGACTTTTTACTTTTATCCTCCTTTCTTTTGTCTGTTGATTTATTTCTAAACTGAATTTAACTTTACCTGTCATTTCCAGTACATCGATGACGGTATCAAGTTGTTTTGACCGTGATACCATTCCACTTAACCGAAGGTTATCTGGTGCATCTTGATATACGACATCAACATCGTACCACCTCGAGAGTTGGTTCATAATTTCTTTAATAGGCGTGTCTTGAAAACTGAAATCGCCATCTTTCCAAGCAGTGAATGTACTGGTGTCAACTGTTTTCATAGATAAAAAGCCATCTATGCTGGTGTAGGCTTGTTGACCAGGAATTAACATGAGTTCATTGTTTCCACACGATACCTTAACCGATCCCTCTATCAACGTAGTTTGTTCGGGTTCAGACGGATAGGCGAAAACATTGAAAGAGGTCCCTAAAACGTTCACTTCTTGTTGTGCAGTAACCACAATAAAAGGTTGTTTGGGATTGTGTACGACTTCAAAATAGGCTTCTCCAACCAGTTCTACTTTTCGTTGCGGACCTACAAATTCAATAGGATATTTGATTTGTGATAGAGAGTTCAACCAGACTTTTGTACCATCTGGAAGTTGTAATGCGTATTGTGCACTCTTGGGCGTTTCTATGCGATGTAGTTTGGGTGTTGTCAGTTCGACATTATGCCTGTGCTGATAGGAGATGTTTCCGTCTTTATCCACGATGACCTCAATACCATCCGCCGTTGTAAAACTTCCTTCTCCCAAGCTGTCTAAGTTTATTTTACTCCCATCCGCCAGTGTTAAAATAGCTGATTGATTACCGGGCAATATTGGGTGCTCAGCAAACGATACGGTTTCAAATGTGGTCGTTTCAAATTGTCGTCCTATATACCATGCCAAGCCCAAAGCAAAGAAAATAGCCATACTGGCAGCTATGCGAATCCATCTCGAGCGGCGATAGCTACTTTTTTCTTTATAGGCTATGTTTTCTCGAATGCGTGCTAATACTCGATCTTCCTCAAAGGTTTCGTCGGAAATAGGAGGCTTTTTCTCCATTTCAGAAAAATATCGACTAATTTCTTCTTCTAGCTTTTTCTTCTTCATCTATCCTTATAGACGATAGAAAAGGAACTATCCCCTAAAGAAAATAGAAAAAAAATAATAAAAAGGAATTTGTCAACTTATTAGCAAGAGATATTTTTAATTTCTTAATGGCAATAGTGGTTTGGTTTTCTACAGTTTTTGTGGAGATATTTAGTTGCTCCGCAATTTCTTTGTTGCTGAGAGATTGGTTTTTTTTAAGCGAAATGATTTGGGCACATTTCGCAGGAAGCTCGTTCACACTCTTTTCTATCGCAGATTCTATTTCCTTGTTCAACAATGCGGAGTCTGCACATTCGCTGGCGATCAATTCCTGCACCTCGTCCAATTCGATATGGTATTTATTTTTGCGGACTAAGTCAATCACCTTATTTTTTACCGCTCGATAGAGATATGATTTGATATTCAATATATGGAGTTTGCCTCGGCGTAACCAAAGGTGTACAAACACATCTTGAATAATGTCTTCACAAGCCTCTTTGTTTTTTAGCAATTTAAATGCAACAATATATAAGGTAGAACTATATTTCTGGTATAGCTCGGTAAAAGCTTGCTCATCAGAATTGATGACGGCTTGCCATAAATATTGATCGGTATTCAAATCTTCCCTTGACATACGTTGGTGAACACGGTAACTTTTTTGGCTAAGTAAGCAATTTGATATTAACTTAGGCTTAATTTAGCTTTAACTTTAGAAATCTCTAAGCTAGCTTATTCCCTTAGCACCAAACAAATATAATAATATTTTTAAATTGGGACAGATGTTTAAAATCTCTTCAATCTGATCTTTCTATTTTGAACGTTTAAGATGAACGCTGGTATCTTATTGATTTTGTTATTGGTTATTTCTACTTCTTGTATTGGATTTTCACAAGTTACCAGCTCGGGAAGTGTCGTGTGATCCAATTGGAGCAAATATTTTCCCTTAGGTAAATTGATAGTAAAATTCCCGTCGTTATCGGTGACTACGTGCTTAGAGAAATCGCCGCGGGTTACTACAACGGCAATGCCCGCATATTTGGCCTCCACATCATTGGCAAGATGTTCGTCAAAAACATATCGAATATTTCCAATCAACGTGCCCGTTTGTTTAAGCGGAATGGTTAATTTCGTCGTACCTGAAGAAAGGCTTACTTCGTGATTTTTAAAATACCAGTTGTCCTTAAGGCCACCGTGTATTGAGTAAATTCCGTAAGGGAGCATACTATAGCGAACTTTACCGTTCATATCACTGCTGAAAACTTCGTTGTTGACAGCAATAGTTACAGCACTTGCTGGCTGTTCTCCTTCGTCCCATATATCATTTGAGTTTTCGTCATAGAAACAAACGATTTCAAGGCGTCCTTTCTTTTTGCTAGAAACCTGCTTTTTAGCAAAAGATAGACTCAGCCCACCCTCTATTGACGTTACTTGATTTTTTGTATTGCTTGTATAACTATATTGATACCAGCTACCATTCAAGAACACCCGTATACGATCCGTTAAAGCATATCTTATGTTGGCATAGGAGGTTGGGTTCTGGCTTCCTAAAAAATCACCAAAATATCCTATTCCTACATTTGTTTGCAATTTGTCTTGAAAAAAATTTTGAAAATAAGAAGCGTTCAATGTCAAGCGCTCTAATCGTTGGGCGTTTACGTACTGACTATTTAAATATTCAGCGAGATAATATGCCCCACGTTGGTAGTTTCCCATCAATTGTAAACCTGCAAAAGCGTATGTAAGTGTTCCACGGGCTTGAAACTTCCAACGGTCTGAAAATGGATAGCGTGCGAGCCCGTTATCGAATGACAGATACACGGCATGCTGGTAATTGGAACTTTGCCAATTCAAGTCTTCGACCAAACGAACAGCCTGTAATTTTGTAGCGTTATGTGTGGAGAACAAGACGCTATAGTTGTCACTCTTTTCTTGCTCAAACTGAAGGCGTGCACCTGGTGTTAATTGATTCCATTTCGGAAAGCGCATGCCTATCTCGCCTCTTAAATTTTGGTTGTGGTAATCATATCTAAATACGTATGATTTTGGTGTATAATTCGCGAAGTTGAAGCTACCCCATAATGATGCCGTATTGTCAAATTGTTTGTTCATGGTATGGTTAACAAACCAGGTTCCGCGACGTATACCCGGAAAATAATTACTGCTGAAAAAGTAATTTCCACTCCAATTCCAGCTTCTAAGGCGACCACGTTGTATAAACTCGAAGGCACCGTCTGCTCGGTTACGTTGTAAGTAGTGATATTGGCTGAGTGCACCATGCCCGCGAAATTCCATACTGTAAGAAGATGAAATAGTACGTTTAAGGTGTATACTGAAAAGTTCGCTCTGGAGATCCTCATAAGGATCTTGTTTAAATGCAAACTGGCTTTTCCATTGTTTTTGCAAGTTATTTGTACCCAAGATTGCTTCTCCGAAAATAGCATAACCTCGCTTAAATAGCTGTTCCGAACTGAGTACGTTAAATTGATTATCCACAATACCAACGCTATAACTATGTTGGTCGTCGGAGTCTTTATAACTCACTTTAATACCTCTTCCAAAAAGATTGGCTTCACTGTTTGTGTTGATACTTCCCATTTCTACTTCGAGATTGTCGAGGCCGTATCGCAGCGAGGTGCCGGAAGCATAAAAATCGTCGGTAGCCGTATTATAAGAAAGATTGCCATTAAGGGCAAGCATCCCTTTGTTTAAATTTACCGCGCCGCCACCATATAATTGATAGGTAGCTAGATCTCCCTGCATTCTACGGCTAATGTTGATTCCATTGTTAAGGTGATGGAATTGAAAAGCTTGATCGTTATCACGCTGACTGTAACTTCTACTACTTCGCAGATTTTTGACTACGATATTGCTATGACCTAGAACTTGTTTGGATGTTCCACCTACCGCCGTAATCTGTACTCGAAACTCATTTGTTTCCCGTAAACTGGGAGGCATCAGAAAACGGAACGTCAAACTGGAATCACTTCCAGGAAAGAGTTGCACCTGGCGTATAAAGCTATTACTACCATTTATCGGTACCGGGAAATTATATACTAGTTCCAAATCTTGAGATGTGTTCCCATTGTTGGCTATGAGGAGTGTAAGATCTATAGAGTCCAGATTATTGGAAACAATGATTTCTTCTTGACTGGGGCGTATGAGCAATTGCACTTTCTCCTCCAAAGAAATATTTTCTTTCGTTTCTTGAATTGATGTTTTTGTCTCGTTATCCCAAAGCGAGAAACGGATTTCATTTTTTCCTGCGTTTGCTTTCGGCGTAGGAAGGAGGCGGAGGGCTAGATAACGTTGTTGATTTGCTTCCACCTCTATGAAGAGGGAATCTCCTTTTAAGCTACGGAATGCCCCATCGGCTTCCCATCGTATAAACCCTTGGAAAATCTGATCGCGAAAATTTTCCACCTTTAACAGTAATGGAAAAGTACGGTCTCCTTTAGTCACTTCTTTTTGCTCGATCCTGAGATGCACATGGGGACGATCGTCTGTTTGAGCCGTAACAACGGAACAGCCGCAGGTCAAGATAATAGACCATATGCACGAAAGAAAATAAGTTCGAAACATCTATTGAGGAGTAATTTCAAATTCCAAAACGGTGGAATAGAGAAGTGGTCTGGCCTCCAGTAGATGTGGTTGCATACCTTTACTATGGTAGCGCATGTTGAAATGCTCGTAATTGTTGTTGGTTGTGTTTCCTCTGATAACGACCTGTGAAGTCTGTTGCAATGGAATATCTTGGATCGATACAGGTTGACCATCGTCTGGTGTTACTTCGAGACGTACTATATCCAAGGGAAGTGTTTCGCCCGTGGAGGAAGTCAACGTGGGGTTTACAGAACGCACGGACAATTGGTATGCTGTATTACTGCTTATAGCCAGTGCTCTCGGGTAATTGACCGATGCACCTTCTCTGTAGTCCGCGATTGTCTTATATTCCAACAAGGCATTTTGTGCATTTCCTACTATTTTGAGACTATAATTGTTCTGCGAAGGGGGGGTACCTTGTAATGGAGCTACCGCTATCGTATAATTGTGTTCTATTTTTCCAATCTCATTCCCAAAACCGTCATAAGCTATGAAATCGATTGGCATGGAGTAGGTTTGGTGATAGCTACTACCGTCTTTATTGGTCAATTCTGCGAGATAGCTTCCCGGTTGTATTACGAAGTCAAAATATAAAAGAAATTCATAGTATCCATTGTATTCTGATTGGAACGATAAGGGTATCTGTGATTGCGGTACTAGAAATACTTCAGCAGGAGATGGAGCAAGATTTACAAATGGGGGAACTGGAATGCCGCCGACACTTGGAGGATTCGAGTTTCCGGAAGTATTTGTAATCTTAAAAGTAATTTTATCGGCCGGGAATACTTGACTGCTGTTCGTAGCAATTGGGCCACGTAGGCGAGCAGCAATACGCCAGTTCGGTACATGAAGATATGTTCCGTTGTATACGAATTTTAGTACATAGGCATTGTTTGACGTAGTTCCTGAATAATTATTCACGCTCCACCAGTTGTTGCTAGAATTGAGCTGAAACTGTAGCTGAGCACGCGTTTCTCCCACAAAACATAGAGTAATAAAAAGTACGATATGTCGAATCAGGCTATTCATGTTCAAATTCTATCTCTGCAGCTTCAATAGTGTTATTTCCAGCGTCTAATATGACAGTTGCCGTATACAAACCGATGGGGAGATTTTCAGGAAGTGGGATAAATTGAAGGCGATCGTCTTTAGGCATCGTATAAAATACCGTGTTTTCTAATCGTCTTATCTCTCCCGTACGGTTATTTAGCAATTCTGTTTTGATATCACCATTCGCCCATACATTTCCTTCATTGATAAATTCAATGCCTAATCGCTTATGTTCTGTATCGTAATAGCCATTATGGATATTAAGCATAACATTTCGTGGTCGATTGGAACGAACAAATAGTTTAATGCCCGAACGAATGGCAACCTTAATTTGAGCACCCTTGCTGTCAATATCATCAATAGGGTTTAATTGTGTTACGAAAAGCATTGTCGTGTAGACGTCCTCCGTAGATGCGCTCGTCGGACGATTGACGACAACACCGATATCTTTCCTTTCACCGGGGGCGAGGGAGAAGTAAGAATCCCCTTCGAAGCTGACCCAAGCAGCAGAAGAAGTAGGCAACGTGTCAGCCGGTACAATGATATTATCTCCTTCTCGTGAGTACAACCAGTCATTTAACGAAATAGCCAGATCCAACCGATGGCTTTTGCTCACATTTGTAACAGTGATCTGCTCACGGCGCGATTCTCCCGGATTGATTTCAAAATAAACTCGCGGGGGAGTAACAGATATCCCTGTTTGGCCGAGGGCCGAAAAAGCCCGAATACTTACCAACAGGAAAAGAAAGATGTATTTTGGTAATGCCATATCTATTTAAAAAGAGACCAGATAGCGTTTCAGCGTATCTGGTTCTCTAAAGCTCAAATTGTTGTTTGCTTTATTCGCTGAAACTATTTTGCAACAATCTCGTACATCACTGTGGTCGTGTAAACTGTTGTTGGACTTTCCGAATTGTAATACTTATTAATGTATTCGTTGTCGCCCTTTCCTTTGTAAGTTACGTTGAAGTTTAATTCAGCGCCACCTACATCCGACGTAACGATTGTCTCCCCGCTTCCGCCTAAAGCTTTGGTTTCGAAACCGCTGCTCGGTAACGTTGTGCTAGTTCCGTTCGCTGCCGTAATTTGGATAGTCGACGCATCAATATTGTCTTGGCTTCCAGTTAACTGCGCAGACGAGCTTTTTACATTGATGTTAAATCCTCCTGTACTAAAAACAGTTAAATGGTTTTCTTGCGTAGATGCAACCCCTTTTAAATAGTCGTCTTTCGTTTTATATTCCAAGTCAACGACCTTTTGATTGCTGTTTACCGTTAGCGTTTGGATAGGGTTAAGCTTCACGTTTAAAGTGACCGACCCGTTACCTCCGTTGCCATCGCCAGGACCAGAATTAGCATTTGCACCGGTGATTCCTAAAACGGCTGTGAAAGCTAAAAGAGTAATGATTTTTTTCATGTTGTGTAGTATAATTTTTCTAAGTTGTTATGATAAATTTTCTAACACAAAGGTAGGGGGCAATTTCTGAAGAAGAGGTATAAAATTACGCCAATAGTATATATGTTTAGGTTGTACAGAATAATATGTTGTAATATTGGACCTACAAAGATTTTTATTTGTAGTTGTAGTGCTACAAACCGGTAGTGTATCCTTACTTAGCTTCTATACTATATAAAATAACAGCGTGATCTCCGATAGGCTGAGGGGGGATTTCTATATCATCAACTTTGTCGCCTATATTGATCTGTGGATAAACTGCCTTAAGTTCTTGTAACCCGTCGGCGAGTTGTTGTTTACTGACATTAGCCATAACGGGATTGTAATTCACGTCTAAGCTGTCTATTTCGTCTTCAAGAGTAATGGTTTGCTCGATAGGATGGAGAATAAGGTGGATAGTAACTTGACCTTTGGTTTCTATAAAACCCATGATAAAAAGTAGTAAAACGCTTAATAAAATGTTGACTTTCATAGCACCGCTCCTTTCTTATACTACTAATATAACGTTTATAGCCTGAAGTAGCAAGCGTAGACATGGGAAGAATTTAAAGTGTGATGAAAATCATTTCCAGGGTTGACAGAAACCAAATCCCGTTAATTAGAAAGATGGGATTCGCGCTTTTTCAGTTTTCGATATTCAGTGGGTGTCATATCGGTCATCTTCTTGAAAAAACTGCTAAAATTATTAATTTCGTCAATCCCTAATTCATAGCCAATTTCTTTTACTGTTTTATCGGTGTATTGCAGTAAGTTCATGGCTTCGTCTGCGAGTACTTTTTGGATAAGATCCTTTGGCGTAATTTTCAATGTTATGCGTGTAGCTTTGCTGAGTGTCTTTTCGGTAACCCCCAATCTATCTGCATAATAATGTACAGTTTTATGATCGCGGATCTCTTGTTTGATATAATCTACAAAATTCAACGCTATTAAACTATAGCGATTAACAGGCGTAAGTTTAATTTGGGGTGTATCTGCATTTTTATTAACCATAATAAGCAGTAACAATTGTTCTGCAATATTGCTAACAAACTGTTGGCTTAATTCTGAATTACGAAGTTGCCCATTTTTTAATAACATTTTAATCAGATGGAAAATATAACTTCTATCTAAGTCATTGATTTTAATAGATAAGGGTTGCTCTTCGCTGATTAACATGTCGATTTCCGTTGCTGATCGCAATAATTGCTTTTCGACAAAAAGATAGTAGGAAGAATCGTTATAAGGGAAGTCCTCCAGCTGGTAATTAAGAAATAAGGTGATATGATCGCGATTTGTGACTCCTTTAGCGTCTAAATAAAATTCAAAAACCAAATTGTAAGGAAGCTTTTCCCAATCGTTATGACCAATCCGAGTATGAATCTGTTCACCGGTTAATAATTCCCACGTATTCATTTTTCCTATAGATAATAAGGTAGACGTAAAATAAATTTACTAACACAAAGATAATAAAGGAGAAAGAGGTTTGTAGGGAATGATGGAAGTAAAGAAATAAATGTAGTGTTTAAACTACATAAACTTGTTCGTTACATTATAGCAGCGTAAAAAGGCGAGCCGAGTTTAATCATTGACGGTCAGCTCACCTCGTATATTCTTTTCTATCCAGTAGGCAACAGCTTCTTGGTCGGCTAATTGCCCTTGTAGGTACATCAGTTTTGTGACAGCAGCTTCAAAAGTCATATCGTATCCATTGAGAACACCAAGAGCCTTGAGTCCTTGGGAGGTTTCATATCTGCCCAACTCGACAGAGCCCACCTTGCACTGGGAAATATCGACTATGTTTTTTCCTCTTTTTACGGTATCCTCCAGCATATCAAGAAACCATTTATCCGTCATCGTATTCCCCGAACCAAAGGTTTCCATGACAATACTCCGTACATTCGAATCCAAGATAGACTGAACAAAGACAGGGCTGATACCCGGAAACAATTTGAGCACACCTACACGGTTATCTAACTCGGTATGCATGATAAACTCTTTATCCGTATTATCTAGCAAAGCCTCGCGATTGTAGTTGATGTGTATGCCCGCCTCTGCCAAAACAGGATAGTTGGGAGAGCGAAACGCTTCAAACTTTGCGGAGTTATATTTGAACGAACGGTTTCCCCGAAATAATTTGTTATCGAATAGAATACACACTTCTTGTACAATGGATTTGCCGTTTTCCTTTGCAGAAGCAATTTCTAGGGCTGTCATCATATTTTCTCGTGCGTCTGTTCTGATTTCTCCAATAGGAAGTTGAGAGCCAGATAGAATAACAGGCTTTTGAAGCCCTTCCAGCATAAAACTTAGAATCGAGGCGGAGAATGACATGGTATCAGAACCATGCAAAATAACGAAACCGTCATAATGGTCATGGTTATTTCGGATAATCTCCGCCATTTCTACCCAAATAGTGGGGTTCATGTTGGATGAATCAATAATAGGTGTAAACGAATGGACGGTTAGTTTATAATCCAACCTGTCCAAGTCAGGTAAGTTTCGGGCAATTAACTCAAAATCAAACGGAACAAATGTACCGCTTTCAACATCTTTTACCATCCCGATAGTACCACCTGTATAAATAATAAATATGTTTTGCATAGTTAATTTTTAGATACCGAATATCTTCTTTGAATTATTTGTTGTGATTTGAGCTACTTCCCGTATGTCAATTTGATGTAAATCAGCCACTTTTTGGGCGACATAATAAAGATAACTACTTTCGTTTTCTTTTCCTCTATATGGAGAGGGAGCCAAGTAAGGGGCATCTGTTTCCAGCACGATATGTTGCAAGTCTATCTCTTTAACCACCGCGTCTAGCCCAGCTTTTTTAAAGGTCACGACGCCGCCTATGCCTAACGTAAATCCCAAATCAATAGCATGTTTCGCTTGTTCGAGTGTTCCGGTAAAGCAATGAAAGATGCCAAATAGTTTGTCATCTTTTAACTCTTCCAACAATTCGAAGAGTTCATTAAAAGCATCTCGGCAATGAATATCGATCGGCAATCCCATAGCTTTTGCCCAAGCTACCTGAATGCGGAAAGCGTCGCGCTGAAAATCCAGTGTACTTTTGTCCCAATACAAATCGAGTCCAATTTCCCCAATGGCGTACACGCGGTATTCAGACAGCAGACGTTCTAGCTGCTCTAGTTCTTCTTTATAGTTTTCCTTAACAGAACAGGGGTGTAAACCCAACATGGGAAAACAATTCGCTGGATAGGTACGTACGGCGTCCATTACGAAGGAAACGGATTCGGTATCCACATTCGGCAAAAACAAACGCTGGATGTTTTTATCAAAACAGCGTTGTAGCTGTTCATCCAATTTGGGCGTTCCCGCATGATAATAAATATGCGTATGCGTATCGGTAAGTATATAGGGGTCAATAGACGTTGTCATAGCGGGCTAAATTTAGGGTTTTCGTATCAAAAAAATCGCATGAAGGCAAAAAAAGCAAAGCTTGTAAGGATAGGAGGCTTTTGTTAATGATTTGTTAATTTTTTTTGCTTTCGGTATGAAAATTATCACGATCGTCTACAGGTGAATTTTTTAATTCCCCATTTCGCGAATAATTTGGTTGTCGCCCCGGTATTGTTTATGCTGTCTAGAAAGCGTACATTAGTTGTCAGAATCTAAAAAATGCAGTGTTCTGAAATTTGAAATGAATAAAAGAAATATACATATTCCACCTATTGTTTACATTGGTTTCGTGGCTATTTTGCTTTTAGTGGGCTGCTCACCGAAGTTGCTGCGCATGAGAGGTGGGGAAGTACGGGAGAGGGGCAATGCATCTTACTATGGTGGTAAATTTCATGGGAGAGCCACCGCCAGCGGTGAACGGTTCAATCAAAATGCCATGACGGCAGCGCATAGGACTCTCCCTTTTGGCACCAAGGTTATGGTAAAGAACCTCAGCAACGGCAAACAGGTAGTAGTAAAGATCAATGACCGGGGGCCGTCGTCCAAGTCAAGAATGATCGACCTCTCCAAGGGAGCGGCCAAAAAGATAGGGATGATCCAAGCAGGCGTTGTGCCCGTGGAAATACACTATAACAATGGAGCTGCTGCCGGGAAAAAAATCAAGACGAGAAAACGACGAAATTAAAAAATGAAGAAAATATCAACGCGCAACATACATGTACGTGTAATGCTCCGTCAAATACTTGATCGCACGATCCTGATAAGCTTGTTTTCTATGTTTCCCCCAAATGGACAACATCAGTTCATGTTGCTAATGTTTACTGTTACAAAAAAAATACGGAAAGGAAGCTGGTAGAGAAATAGCGGAAATTAGGTAATAAAAAAAGCTTCGAAGTTCTGAAAACCTCGAAGCTCTTTTTTAAATAAATTAAAAAATTAATTTACGGCTGTTGAATCGGCAGGAGCCTCTTTTGGACCAGGTACGATATCAACCAATTCTACATCAAACACCAATGGCGCATATGGGGGGATAGTACCACCACCACGCTCGCCGTAACCGATACTTGATGGAACCAATAACATTGCTTTAGATCCTTTATTCAATAATTGTAAACCTTCAGTCCAGCCTTGAATAACAGGGTCATGACCTACACGGAAACGAATCGGCTCATATTGGCGCATAGGATTGAATTTATTCTCTTTTTTCGCCAATTCTGCATCATTCGTGTCGAAAATCGTTCCGTTTACCAATGAACCTGTGTAATTAACCACTACCGTGTCACCAACAACTGGCTTGTTTCCAGAACCTTCTTCTTTTACTATATATTGTAAGCCAGAATTTGTTTTCTTAGGCTCCAACTTGTTTTTCGCGATGTAGTTTGCTAGTTTACCTTCTTCAGCTTGTTTCAATGTTTCGATTTCTGCTTTGAAATATTCATCGACTTGTGCATACATAGCAGAATCCGTTAAATCACCTTTTTTGAAATGCTTTCTTACTTTAACCTTGAATTCAGCATAGTGATCCGCAAACTCTGGTTTAGGTTGCCCTGTTTTTGCTGCCATAGTATCCAAGTTCAAGCGGAAAATGGCGCTATCACCTTCCCCTAACATTTTAAACATGGAATTATAATCACCAGCATATAAACCTGGGATAGAATCTGGAGCAATGTTGACGATTTGAGGCAAACCGATATCGTATGTACTTTGCAATAGGGAATCCTTACGATCCGATGTTACGATCATGTCTACCGACAATAAATCGCCTGGCTGGGCTTTTTCTGCTCCCGCGTCTTTAACAATGTTATATTCAAGACCGCCTTCGCCTTTCTTGAAATTCTGGCAACTTGTTGTAGCTAATAAGCCCACAGCAGCCGAGAGGAATAAGATTGATTTCTTCATTCTGATATAGTCACTTAAGTTATGTTGTTAATATTTCTTTATATGTTGGTAATATAGATTTGAACTTGTTTACCGTTTCACTGAGTGTTTCTGTAGAACTACCCCCAGAAGCGTTTAAATGTCCTCCTCCGTTAAAGTATTTTTTACATATTTCATTACATGGAATTTCTCCAGTCGATCGCAAAGATAATTTAATTAATTCGGTTCTGTCAATAAATAACGCAGCTAATCGTATACCTTTAACAGATAAAGCATAATTTACGAGCCCTTCGGTATCTCCTGTGGTGACCTGGAACTGCTCTAAATCCTCCTTTGTCACTGCAAATACAGCCGTATTATACTCGGGGATAACCTCCAGACAGTTTAATAGGCAATACCCCAAGAACTTCAAGCGATTTTCAGTGGAGCTGTTGTAAATATGTTCGTGAATTTCCCAGTTCCTGGCTCCAGCTTCGATAAGCTTCGATATAATCAAGTGTACGGCTGCGGTAGTGGAGCGGAAACGAAAAGAGCCGGTATCTGTCATGATGCCTGCGTACAGACAAGTAGCAATTTCCGGTGTTATACCTGCCGCATC
This sequence comes from Sphingobacterium chuzhouense, assembly GCF_014692525.1. Taxonomy (GTDB): domain Bacteria; phylum Bacteroidota; class Bacteroidia; order Sphingobacteriales; family Sphingobacteriaceae; genus Sphingobacterium; species Sphingobacterium chuzhouense. The sequence continues at coordinate 200,632 of NZ_JACNYL010000001.1, read as the reverse complement.
TTCATAAACATCGGAGATAAATGTATACACCAGTTGAGCAGTCGCCGCTGCCGTGGCATCCCAATAACTAAGGGAAGCAAAATCTTCGGGATCCAGATGATGATCTATCATCCATTTTTGGCCGTTTGCAGCACGAAGGATCGGCTCCAAAATATTGGTGCGGCTCAGTGCACTGTAATCCAGACAAAAAATAATATCAGCTTGCTGTATAAGGTGTTCTGCTCGTGTAGTATCGTTTGGGAAGATAATCACATCTTCACGCCCGGGCATCCAATTTAGAAAATCCGGAAAATCAGACGACAATACGACCTCTACCTGATGACCTTTCGCTTTCAACCAATGATATAAACCTAAAGAGGAGCCAAGTGCATCTCCATCCGGTTTGTGGTGGGTTGTGACAACGATATTCTTAGGTTGGGTCAGTAAGTGTAAATTATTTTCTCCTATCAGCATAAATCTTATAAGTGTGCAAACCTACTATTATTTTATGGGTTGAGGAAATTTTTGCAATGATCTCTTTCTTAAAAAATGTTAAGTTTTCCAATTCTGTTAATGCTTAAACGCATACAACTTTCTATCCCGTCTCACACAAAGTAAATAAGTCGCGCTGTTATAATCAATTTTTCCGTAATAGAAATCTGGTAACGCTTCAATAGGAAAACCGTCTCGTAACGAACCCTTGTCATCAAAAAGATAAACGAGATAGTTTTTACGGGAAGCAATACCTAATAAGTAGCCATTCGAACCGTCCGCAAAATACTGTGGACGATCGGTTATTTCCTGCGTAAATGTAAAATCGAACAAGGCACTGCTGTCTTGTATGTTCTTTGTCAATAAATGCTTTTGATCAAGAATTGCCATACGATATGCGGTACCATCCGTGTTTGGAAAGTAGGAAATTAAGGAACGGTTTCCTCCTTGCTCCAGCTTATAGGTTTTGGGCTCTTCAGCAAAATCCATCGTAAACGAGATCTGAGCGGTGTCAACAGCATATATCGCATGTCGGTTCTGTTCCAATCTGACCATGGCTATCGGATTTTTAAACTGACGATCTGCTATAATTTCTTCTTTAAGCAGATTGCCTTGCGCGTCGAATTGATAGAAGTGACCATTTTCTGTACCTACGAAAATTTGATTGTTGTAGACTTTAATATCAAATAATATCTTTCCAGCTAGATTCTTGTCATTCCAGCTTTCCGCCTTTTCGCCATCCACTGTGTAGACCAGTAACTTGCGACCCGCAGGAATAAAAATCAACTGTTCTCCACCAATATTACTGATGGTAGGTGTGTACGTTGGTTCGCTATCTATACCGAGTGAAAAACCGGGCAATGAGTTGCCCTCGGGGTCAAATCGATAAAGCCTGCTCCGATCGGTTACTAATACTATAGAGCGATCATTCAATTGTTGTGCTTCCCCAACTATACGTCCGTGGAATACACTAGACCAAAGTTTGCTGCCGGAAGGATTAATCGCATGTACACTGTGATCTTGTTCTTGGATCAAGATAAACTGACTGGTATCCGAGTGTTCGAAAACCTGTGGTGCGGTAATCGGTCGATTATTGAATTCATATATCCAATCTGCTGTTGCACCCAATGCATTTTTACTTTTATATACACCATAAATGCTGGATTGGAAATTACCATTATTACCTGCGATCTGAATAGACCAAGAATAAAAATCTTGATAACCGAAGTTGTTCTTATCACGGAAGCTTTCACGATGGGAAGCTTTGAGGAGATTGCTGATAATAGAAGATGATGCGCTTGTACGTACGAAACAAGTGATATTAGCTTCGTTTCCCTGTATTCTCTCCGAATTTTTGAAACCTAGTGTGTTGGTCAATAAGTTCACACGTCTCCAATCACGTTGGTATTCGGTCAACAGGCTTTGGTAATTGGCTAACACCAAAATATTCCCCACGCGCAAGAAATAGGGACGGGTGAACGATTTAAGTGGATCGCCATAAAGTGCATAAAGAATATTCGAATGGTCAAATCGATAAAGAGAATCCGACACCCTGGTGGCTATGGATGAGATAAATGCATCTAGTTTGGTAGAGTCTGCGACCGAAATAAAAGCCAACTCGGTTTGATTACTTTGTTCTACCAAAGCAAACTCGTGTCCGAAAATAGGGGGTATATCTTCTTCAAAAGAGACATCTTTGGTTTTTTTTATTTCAGCAAACTGTGCTTGCAATTGGGATAGTTCCCCACGCTGTTTCAATAACGCAAGCAAATCTTTTCGGAAGCTATCGGAATCGCTGATAGCAAAAGAAAGGTAAGAAGCCGTGTTCTGGGGAAAGTAATTGTATAAGGTTTGCGAAGTTTTATGCTGGTTTCCGAACAGTTCTATATAATTTTCTTTTCGATGAGCCGTCTCGCTTTCGCCGCTCAATATCAGCGCGTCGTTCTTGAAGCTTAAATTCCATGCAGATTGTCCACCGAGATGGTCGAATAGTTTGATAAAATTACCAGCATTTCTGCGCATAAGGTGTTCAGCAATACGGGGTATCTGCTCATGAACAAAATATATACTGAGTGGTGAATTTCGACTGTTATTGTCTATAAAATAGTCAATTTCGTCCTTACCTAGTTTAGGCACACGCTTATCCATAACCTGATAAAGTAAGCTTTGCGAAAAAGATGCGAAGAATATGTCTTCGTAGTAAACAATATGGAATATAGAGTCTTTAACCCCTTTATCCAAGCTGTAAATGCGATTCTCTAGTGTGTCTTTTTGTGTTACGGTATAGGTAGATGTCGCTTTTTCCAGGAACGAGCCGATTTCCTCCGCATCGATACGCATCGATGTAGGAATAGTAAATAACGTAGCAATCGCCTCTTTTTCTGGATGGAAAGAAACGTATTGGTCAACTCCGTTTACATAGGGTTGGATAGTTGAATGTCGAAGAAGTTTTGTCTTTAGTGTCTGCCATTGCTCGAATTCCTGTCTGCCCACCATGGCTTCGAAGATTTCAAAATCCTTGAAGATGTTATCGGTCGTTGCATCATTTTGGAACGTGGCGACCAGAAATGTTGCTTTAGGAAGGAAAGTAAGCGGACGGAGCGTTTCTTTTTTTTCTCCTTCTAAATTTGCAAAATAATATAGGGAAGCACCAACAATGGCGACGAACAATAAAATGGTAATGATAATCGTATTTCTCATCAAACACAGTCTCTAACAAATTCAAACCTAAATAAATTCAATTTTATATGCAATTTAATTGCGCATAAATATAAAATGAATTTACTTTAGCTCTCCTCTGCCATGATGCATCTTTTTTATAGAGGAAAATTAAAAAAATGCCTGCGCAACCACAAGCTTTCCAAACCAGAATGGTGTTTTGTAAAAATTAAAATACAATATGTGTTATATTTTATTACATTTATACCCACGGAAGAAATATCACTAGAATACGATCTCTTTTATGAACAAACAAATTATATTAATAGCATCTTTTTTCGGATTGACAGCTGTAATATTAGGGGCATTCGGGGCACACGGACTAGAAGGGAAAATCAGCGATTATCATTTGAATACTTGGAAAACAGCAAACCAGTATCACTTCTATCATACTTTTGCTTTGTTGTTCTTGTCCACTTTTTCTAGAGCAAAGAATGCCTCGATACGTGTTTCTTTTATTGCCTTTACAATTGGTATTCTGTTATTTTCGGGTTCTCTATATCTGTTAAGTGTCCGTTCGTTGATCGGATTAGAAGGATTTGCGTGGTTAGGCCCCGTGACACCGCTTGGCGGGCTTTGCTTTATGGTAGGATGGGTAGGGTTGTTTGTAGCTGCTGTCCGGAATCGGTCTTAAAATGTCAGAAACCTTATTTCATAACGATCGGGAAACACTGTTTGTCGATGTTATTTTACCATTATACATTGCCAAAACATACACCTATCGCGTTCCTTTAGAATGGAATGCTGATATTGCCATTGGAAAACGTGTTATTGTACAATTCGGTCGTAATAAAATCTATGCAGCAATTATCCATAAGATTTCTAAAGAAGCCCCTTTAAATTATGAGGCAAAGTATATACTCAACGTAATAGATGAAGATCCGGTAGTTGATGCTAACCAGCTGGCTCTTTGGGAATGGATTTCCGGTTACTATATGTGCTATCTAGGAGAAGTTATGCAAGCGGCTTTACCAGCCGCATTAAAGATGGCGAGCGAAACAAAAATTGTAGCCTCAGAAAATGTAGACTTGGATCGTTCGCTTTTATCCGACAAGGGATATATGATTATGGAGGCGTTGGACGTAGCCGGAGAATTGACTATAAACGATATCGTTAAGCTATTGGGGCAGAGTACTGTTTTTCCACTTTTGAAGAAACTTTTTGATCAAGGATATATTTTAATATCGGAAGAGATTAAGAACAGGTATGTGCCAAAGCGTAAAGCATGTTTAAAGTTTGCTCCAGAGTTTGATGATGCCGAAGGTATACGGGGGTTGCTCGATTCGTTAAACCGCGCGCCAAAACAGCAGGATGCAGTTTTAGGCCTTATTCAGCTTCGAAAAACCAAAACCGATATTACACGACAGGATATTATGGAGGTTACGGGTGTGAGTTCGGGGATCGTGGCATCATTGATTGAAAAGGGTGTGTTTGTTGTGGAGGAGAAGATCGTCTCGCGTTTAGGAGGTGAAGAAGTAGAAATAACGGCAGATTTCAGCTTCAATGCTGTACAACAACGAGCTTTTGATCACGTAAAAGGTTTTTTTGAAAAAAAAGACGTTGTGCTTTTGCATGGTGTAACGGCTTCGGGTAAAACGCAGATCTATATACGACTAATTGAACAAGCCATAAAGGACGGTAAAAATGCTTTATACCTTTTGCCGGAGATAGCTTTGACCACGCAGATTACAGATCGGTTGAAACTGCATTTTGGGGATAAACTTGGGGTTTATCACTCGAAATTTAACGATAATGAGCGAGCAGAGGTATGGCATAAAGTATTGAAAGGCGAGTATAAAGTGGTTGTAGGTGCCCGCTCTTCTGTATTCTTACCTTTCCAAAAATTAGGGTTGGTCGTCGTCGATGAAGAGCACGAGAATTCGTATAAGCAATATGAACCGGCTCCACGGTATCACGCTCGTGATACGGCCATTTATTTGGCTCATTTACAACAAGCAAAAGTACTGTTGGGATCAGCCACGCCATCGGTAGAAAGCTATTATAATGCTAAAGCAGGTAAATATGGTTTAGTAGAGTTGAAGGAGCGCTTTGGAGAATCTCAGTTGCCCGATATACAGATTGTTAACGTGGCAGAAGAAGGGCGTAAAGACCAAATGTTTTCTTATTTCAGTGGTGTCCTGTTGCAAGGGATAACAGATGCTTTGGAGCGAAAGGAACAGGTGATTTTGTTTCAGAACAGGCGCGGGCATACGCCATTTGTACAGTGTAATACTTGCGGTTGGGTAGCCAAATGTGTGAACTGCGATGTAAGTCTAACGTATCATAAATCGACCAATCATTTGCATTGCCATTATTGCGGGCATACTGAACCACCGATACAGGTTTGTCCGGCTTGTGGAATGCCACATATCGAAAGCAAAGGTTTTGGAACCGAAAGGGTAGAGGAAGAACTGGAATTACTGCTGCCAAAAGCCCGAATAGGACGTTTGGATTTAGACTCTACCAAAGGGAAATATGGATTTGAGAATATTATCACGGCGTTTGATGAACACGAGTTCGATATTCTTGTGGGTACGCAAATGGTGGCAAAAGGATTGGATTTCGGACGTGTTAGTCTAATTGGGATCATCAATGCCGATGCGATGATTAATTTTCCGGACTTTCGTGCTTATGAACGGGCGTTTTCACTATTTTCGCAGGTTGCCGGGCGTGCTGGGCGTCGGGAACACAAAGGAAAAGTAATCATTCAAACACATACGCCCAATCATCGCGTGTTGGAACAAGTTATTCAGCACGATTATGATGGTATGTTTATGACAGAAATAAAAGAACGTAAGAACTATCAATATCCTCCTTTTTATCGCATCATTAAACTGGATGTTCGCCATACGGAGATGCAAACGGCTAGTGATGCAGCCACTCGTTTGGCAATTTTGCTACGTGCACAGTTGGGTAGTAGGGTGTTAGGGCCCGAACCACCACTGATTTCTCGTATACGAAATCATTTCATTCAAACGGTCACCTTAAAAATAGAACGTAACAACGTCAGCATCACGCGCGTGAAAGAATTAATCAACCAGGCGATAACGCAATTTAATATGGAAAAACAATACAAAGGTGTGCGTATTTCTATTGATGTAGATCCTTATTAGTAACCTCTAGAGAATCTACTCCACTACTCACGATTCTGCTCTTTCCACTGCTTAGCGAACGATTTATCGGCGAGTTTTGGTAATTTGCTATGCTTGCCCCAAGTTTTCTTGAAGAAATTTTGTAGAATGAAATTTTTCGCCTTTCCGCTGAAAAAGTCGATCAACCCACGACGTTGGACGGCATAAGTAAATACTTTCCACGCACGTTTTTCTGCTTTTGGAATTAAACCTTGCTGTACCGAATCCCGACGGTTAAGTAACGCCAGCCGGAGGAAGTCGATGCCAACAGCACATGCTTCAAAGCCTTTTCCACAAAGCGGTGAAGCGTAAGCTGGATGTTTTAACTCCGATACGTTGTTTAAGTTCGGAGGTACAAGTGAATTGATGAGGGTCTGATAGGTTGTGTCATACGTTTGTCCGGCAATATTTTGGTAAGTGGGACATACATTTAAGCTGGTTTCACAGCAAATGCAATAAAGAGCTTGGCGTTGATCATTTTTTTCCAATACATTGGTCCGGCCGTTGTCCAACAAGATAACGTACATTTCTTCTGGACCATCCGTGTCATGCTCTTGTCGGGGTCCGCTTAAAATAGTATTGTATGCGGTGAGATTTTGCCCCGTTCCATGAGAAGCGAGTAAAGGCCAGAATAAATCCAGATCGTTGAGACTCGGGATAATTTTCTCTATTCCTGCTAATGCAATATGCACCTTTGGAAAGGAGGTGGTAAGTCTTGCATTCCCATCATTCTCCGTAATAGCAATACTGCCCGTATCCGCGATAATAAAATTTGCTCCTGAGATGCCGATATCCACCGTCGTGTACTTTTCCCGTAACAATTCACCGGTTTTCATAGCCAGTTGTTCTGCTGATGGATCTAATGGCATGTCAAAATCATTCTCGAATATTTCGATGTTTTGCTTCGCTAAAAAATGGTTAAGCTCGATTTCCTCCGTTGCCATCGACTTCGATTTCACGACTGATTGCGCCTGATGACGTTCCATAATTTTGGAAATCTCCTGACGAGCTTCTTCTGCATCGTTCGCCCAAATAACCTGTCCACCTCTTTTGGTGAAATTGCTTTCAAAGTCCAGAAGATAACGTTCCAGATTTTCGATAGTCTTCCATTTGATGAGGTTGGCTTTCTTTTTCGAATTTTCCAAATCGAAAAATTTACTTTTACTGCGCTCGAACGCCAGATTATACTTATCTATATTTGCGTTGATGATTTCACGATGCCGTTGGTCAAAGGATTTGACCGCACTATCTTTTAAAAACTTGTCTGCAACCTGCTCTCCCATGAGGTAAAACTAATCTTTTTTCGAAAGATACGCAAGCTACCTTAGCTATACCATAGATTCGACTAAGATTCGATAATGCTAATAGGTGAGTGGGAGGTGTCTTGGAAATCGGTGGTCCTTGGGAGCATCTTAAATATGGACTCGACTCGGACTCAACACGGACTCATGTCGGATTCATCCCCCTTTGGAGTCGAATCGTCAGTAGGTTTGTAGTGCATCAATAAAAACTCCCGTTTTTAATACAACGGGAGTTTTCATGCTATATTATCCTTTTATATTCAGCGCTAAACTCAACTCGTTCAGCTGTGCGTTTTCAATAGCTGCCGGAGCATCAATCATGACGTCACGCCCTGCATTATTTTTCGGGAAAGCAATAAAATCACGGATAGTCTCCTGCCCACCTAAAATAGCCACCAAGCGATCGAGACCGAATGCTAACCCTCCGTGTGGAGGTGCTCCGTATTGGAATGCGTTCATTAAAAATCCAAATTGCTCTTGCGCTTGCTCCGATGTAAATCCAAGATGTTTAAACATCAACGCTTGCGTTTCCTTATCATGGATACGAATCGAACCGCCACCAATTTCATTGCCGTTCAGCACCAAGTCGTATGCGTTGGCGCGAACTTTTCCCGGATCGGTGTCCAGAAGATGCATGTCCTCTTTTTTCGGAGAAGTGAACGGATGGTGCATAGCATGATAACGCCCTGTTTCCTCATCCCATTCCAGTAAAGGAAAATCCGTTACCCATAGCGGTGCAAACTCGTCTGGTTTGCGTAATCCCAAACGGTTGGCTAGTTCCATACGTAGGGCGCTTAGTTGCGTGCGTGTCTTGTTCGCTGGCCCGGACAGAACCAAGATAAGATCTCCTGCTTTTGCACCGATGGCTTCCGCCCATTTGGCAAGATCGGCTTGATCATAGAACTTATCGACAGATGATTTGAATGTTCCATCCAGCTCACACTTGCAGTACACCATGCCTAATGCGCCTACTTGAGGACGTTTTACCCAATCAATTAACGCATCGATTTGCTTTCTCGTGTAGGAAGCGGCATCCGGTACGGCAATACCAACAACTAATTCTGCGTTGTTAAATACAGCAAACTCCTTGTGTTGGGCAACGGCGTTCAGCTCGCCAAACTCCATACCGAAGCGGATATCGGGTTTGTCATTTCCGTATCTTCGCATAGCCTCATCGTATGTCATACGGGGGAATTGCGCGATATCAATATCGTGTGTCGTTTTCAACAAATGACGTGTCAATCCCTCGAAAACGTTTAAGATATCTTCCTGTTCAATGAAGGACATTTCGCAGTCAATCTGCGTGAATTCCGGCTGGCGGTCTGCGCGCAGGTCCTCATCGCGGAAACATTTCACGATCTGGAAATATTTATCTAAGCCGCCTACCATCAATAGCTGTTTAAAGGTTTGGGGCGATTGTGGTAACGCGTAGAACTGTCCGGGATTCATACGAGATGGCACGACGAAATCGCGTGCACCTTCCGGTGTGGATTTGATTAAATAAGGGGTCTCTACTTCGCAAAAGTCCAGATTAGATAGATAATTGCGAACTTCCTGTGTCACCTTATGCCGGAAAAGTAGACTGTTTTTTACTGGATTACGACGAATATCCAGATAGCGGTATTTCATGCGCAGATCCTCGCCGCCGTCGGTTTCGTCCTCTATTGTGAAAGGAGGGAGCTGAGCTTCGTTCAGTATGGTCAACTCGTTTACGAGCACCTCAATCTCCCCGGTAGGGATATTGGTGTTTTTAGATTCCCGCTCGATAACGGTACCTTTTATCTGTATAACAAATTCGCGTCCCAGTGATCTTGCCTGTTGCATAATGGTTTCATCGGTTCGTGCTTCGTCGAAGATCAACTGCGTGATACCATAACGGTCACGTAAATCTACCCAAATCATAAACCCTTTGTCGCGCGACTTTTGAACCCAGCCCGCTAGTGTGACTTCTTTATCTGTATCGGTTAATCTCAGTTCACCGCAATTATGACTTCTATACATTGCTATTCGTTGTTTTGTCCGTAACTCATAACGTGTGATTCGTGTTTATAAAATACGCCCGAATAACGTATAACGAGTTGCGAATGGATGTTTGCGCAAAAATATTGGATTTTACGGACAATAAAGATTTGTTTCTTCTTTTTTTCATGCTCCCACTTTATCCCACTTTTATTTGCGGAAAGATAAGAAGCGAAGAGTAAGGCGGTTCTCTTTGTTAAAATATTACTATTCCCAATAGGACCGGGGCTTTACGTCATTTTAGTTGTTACGGGTATAAAAGTGATAGGAGAGACTTTTGTGGCTTTTTCGCTATGTGGAAAACTTTTTTGTGTTATATTGTGGGGGAAAGTGGGAGAAAGTGTATACTTTTACATTGAAAATTTTGATTAGCTGAATAGACTGTGAACTATTTGATCGGAGAATACGAATGCAAGCTGGACGCCAAAGGTAGAATGGTGGTTCCTGCCGCGCTCAAAAGGCAACTGCCTGATGTGGAGCGGGATGGGCTTGTTGTGAATCGTGGCTTCGAGAAAAATTTGGTCATTTATACACGTGCGGAATGGAATAAGATTTTGAGACAGTTGTCTCGGCTTAATCAATTTCAACCTAAGAATCGGGATTTCGTAAGGAAATTTATGAGCGGAGCAACAGAGTTGATGCTCGATTCGGCGGGTAGGGTGTTAATGCCAAAGGCGCTATTGGAATATGCGGAAGTGGGGAATGAGTTAGTCTTGGCTTGTAATTTAGAGAAAATAGAAGTTTGGTCGAAAGCGAAATACGAAGAGCAGTTGGATGCGATATCGGAAGATGATTTTTCAGACTTGGCTGCGCAAGTGATGGGTGGGTTTGATTTGGAAGGAGGTCAGGATGGCGAGTAATCCTACTGTTTACCATATTCCGGTGATGTTGGAGGAGTGTATGGAGGGGTTGGCTATCAAGCCAGATGGTGTCTATGTTGATGTAACGTTTGGTGGGGGTGGTCACTCGCGCGAGGTCTTAAAAAGATTAGGTGATAATGGAAGGTTGATAGCGTTTGATCAAGATCCGGACGCGGTAAAGAATGCGGTGGATGATCCGCGATTTACGTTGGTTCAGCACAATTTTAGGTTTTTGAAAAACAACCTGAGGTTGTTGGGGATTCGGCAAGTCGATGGAGTGTTAGCGGATTTAGGGGTTTCTTCTCACCAGTTTGATTCCCCCGAGCGTGGTTTTTCCATCCGTTACGATGCGGATTTGGATATGCGGATGGACCAGGTGGCGGATTTAGATGCAAAGAAAGTATTGAATACCTACGCGGAGTCAGAATTGCATCGCATTTTTGGTATGTATGGTGAAATACAAAATGCGCGTTCACTGGCAAAAATGATCGTGACAGCGCGTCTGAACCAGCCTATTGAAACGGTGGGAGGATTGAAAGACGCAATTAAGCGTCTGGTGCCGAAAGGGAAAGAGCATAAATATCATGCGCAGGTGTTTCAGGCTTTGCGTATCGAAGTGAATAAGGAGCTGGAGGCGTTGCAGGAGTTTTTGGAGCAGACTGTTTTTGTATTGAAACCGGGAGGTCGCTTGGTGGTCATGTCTTATCATTCGCTGGAAGATCGATTGGTCAAGAATTTTATGCAAAAAGGGAAATTTAGAGGGGAAGTGGAAAAGGATTTCTTTGGAAATGAAATAAAGCCGTTCAAAGTCATTAGTCGTAAAGCGGTGACAGCAAATGCTGATGAATTGGCAGTAAACAATAGGGCACGTAGCGCGAAGCTGCGTATAGCCGAACGTGACGCTTAATTTTTGGAGAGATATGTCTAGAAAAAACACCGTCAGAAACAAAGAGTTAAGTGAAGAGGTTCAAGAAAAAATGAACGAGTCTGTTGAAGAAAAAGTCGAGGAAACCCAGCATTTTCTCCGTTCTATTTTTTCAACAAAGCGTTTATCCAGCTATCTGGTGGCGAGAAATTTGCCTTTTGCGGCATTTGTGGCGTTGCTTGGTTTATTGTATATCTCCAATCGGCATTTGGCAGAAAGAACGGTGCGGGATATCGATCATTTAGGGAGGGGAGTGAAAGAGTTGAGTTGGGATTACAAGTCGTTGTCTGCTGAATTGATGAAGTTGACCACGCAGACGGAGATTGCGAAGCGGGCAGATACCCTGGGATTGAAAGAACGCATGGAGCCACCCATTAAGTTGGAAGTAGTAAGAGAAGAAAAGAAGTAAACAGAAAGACACGGAGTCGTATGAATATTAGGAAAACTATACTTATTCGCGTATACGTGGCATTCGGCCTCATGGTGCTTTTTGCGCTAACGGTGTTCGGTAAGCTTTTACATCTGCAATATGTAGATGGTGGGGAGTGGCGTGCAATGGTGGATAGTTTGACTATCCGGGAGCGTGGGATTGAAGCTGCTCGGGGTAATATCTACTCCAATGATGGTAGCTTGTTGGCTACTTCTGTTCCGGAATATGAACTTCGTTTTGACGCGATGTCTATACCACCGGAGGCTGATGATGTGTTTCATTCTAAAGTGGATTCGCTGGCTACACGATTATCGACACATTTCAACGATAAATCTTCTCGACAGTATTTGACCTTGTTGAAAAATGCGCGTGCCAAAAAGCAACGGTATGTCCTGATTAAACGAGGGGTTTCGCATCAAGAGTTGAAGGTCATCAAGACTTTTCCGTTGCTCCATACATTTAGAGAGGGCAAGAAGAGATACCCTACAAGCTTGGTTACCGTACGTGAAAACAAGCGGATTTTGCCCTTTACCAATTTGGCAGCGAGAACGATAGGATATAAAAATATCAAAGGGGATACGGTGTTGGTGGGCTTGGAGGGGGCTTATGGAAAATATATTGATGGAACGAGTGGCTCGCAACTGATGCAGCGTATCGCAGGAGGTGTCTGGGTGCCTGTTAACCGGGAGGTGGAAGTGGCACCTGTGGATGGTTCAGACATCATTTCGACATTGGATGTGAATATGCAGGATATGGCGCAACGCGCACTGGAGAAGCAATTGATAGCGAGCGATGCAGATAACGGTTGTGTTGTGGTCATGGAGGTGAAAACGGGAGAGGTGAGGGCCATCGCGAATTTTACGCGGGATAAAGAGGGTGTTTTCCGGGAGAAATATAATTATGCCATCGCTCTTGGCGCGGATCCGGGATCGACATTCAAGTTGGCAAGCTATCTGGCACTGTTAGACGATGGGTTTGTGGATACGGCGAGCACGGTGGATATAGGAAATGGTACATATAAAGTACCGGCACATACGATACGTGATTCGCACGCCCCCAAAAAATCAGTTTTGACTGTGAAAGAAGCTTTTGAAGAGTCTTCAAACGTAGGTGTGGCCAAACTGATCAACACTTATTACGGGAACAAACCGGCGAAATATACATCGAAGTTGCATCATTTTGGATTGGGTAAACCTTTGGGGTTGCAGATTCCGGGTGAGGCTATTCCATGGGTGAAGACACCGGATAGCAAAACGTGGAGCAAGTTGTCGTTGGTACAAATGGCTTATGGTTATGAATTACGATTGACACCCTTGCAGACGTTAGCACTTTACAATGCGGTTGCCAACGATGGAAAATTGTTAGCGCCTTTGTTTGTGAAGGAGATTCGGCATTTGGGTAATACAGTGGAACGTTTTGATGCGAAGGTGCTTAACAAGCAAATTGCGTCGAAAGAAGCTATTCGCAAAATGCAAGCGATGTTGGAAGGAGTCATGACAGAAGGAACGGGTAAACGTTTGAGCTCGCCCTTGTATACGTCGGCAGGTAAAACGGGAACTGCACAGATGAACGATGGTGCTCGAGGATATGGGCAACGTCGTTACCAATCATCCTTTGCGGGTTATTTCCCGGCAGAGAATCCGAAATATTCGATGATTGTAGTTATTCGCAATCCAAGAAAAGGATATTATGGTGGAGCCATCGCCGGCCCGGTCTTTAAAGAGCTGGCCGATATGATCTACGCAAATGATTTAACCTTGCATGGGACGTTGGCAAACAGAAAAGTAAATACCGCAGGGGCAAAATTACCGCTGACATTAAGAGGTTCGAAAGAAGCATCAAACACCGTTTACCAAGCGTTAGGGTTTAACCCGTCTAATTGGAATACGATAGCGCAGGCGGCAGATTCATCTGCCAAGGCCGCTCCGTTTGTGGAGACTAAGGTGAAGGAAGGGGTTGTGCCAAATGTATTGGGTATGGGGTTGTCAGATGCCATATTCACCATGGAGAACGCTGGGTTTAAAACAAAAGTTTCCGGTTGGGGTAAGGTCATTAATCAATCCCTTGTTGCGGGAACAAAATTAAAGGTAGGTACGCCTATAGCATTGGCGCTGAATTAAAAGATATGAAGCTAAGAGAATTACTACATGCGATTCCGGTACAACAGCTTGAGGGTATCCTCGAAGTCGAGGTGTCGTCCGTATGCTTCGATTCGCGGAAAGTTTCTGCGAATAGTCTTTTTGTCGCCGTGCGCGGGGTGCAAACCGATGGGCATTTATACCTCGATAAGGCGATTGAAAACGGGGCAACGGTATTGGTGTTGGATACTTTGCCAGAACAACTGCAGGCTGAGGTGACTTACGTGGTTGTAGCGGATACATCGTATGTGCTGGGGTTGTTAGCATCCAATTTTTATGGTGATCCGTCTAAAGGTTTAAAACTTGTAGGCATTACGGGGACAAACGGTAAAACAACTATTGCTACGCTTCTTTTCAACTTGTTTAAAAGCTTAGGATATCATGTCGGATTGCTATCTACCGTGGAGAATAAAATTGGCGATCGAGTTATTCCTGCAACCCATACGACTCCAGATCCGATAGCGCTAAATATGTTGCTTCGAGAAATGGTAGACGAAGGATGTGATTATTGCTTTATGGAAGTGAGCTCACATGCGGTCGTACAGCAACGGATAGCAGGATTGCGTTTTGCGGGCGGCATATTCTCGAATATAACACACGATCATTTGGATTTTCATGGCACATTTGACCATTACATCAAAGCCAAGAAAAAGTTTTTTGATGACTTAGATAGGTTTGCTTTTGCGTTGACCAATATAGATGACCGTAATGGATCGGTGATGTTACAAAATACATTTGCCCATAAAAAAACATACGGTTTGAAAAATATGGCTGACTTCAAAGCTAAGATTATCGAAAGTCACCTAGACGGTATGTTGCTACAAGTTGATGGGCATGAAGTATGGGTAAAGTTGGTCGGTGGATTTAATGCTTATAATCTGCTAGCGGTGTATGGAGCGGCAATTCTCTTGGAACAGGAGACGATGAAAGTATTGACGGCTATGAGTGATATCGCAGGGGCAGAGGGCAGATTTGATGTGGTACGTTCAGCAAACGGTTTGGTCGGTATCGTCGACTATGCACATACACCCGATGCGGTGGAGAACGTTCTGTCGACTATCCGGGAACTGCGGAAAAGTGGCCAACAGATTATTACGGTATTGGGTTGTGGTGGCGATCGCGATAAAACCAAACGTCCAGAAATGGCGGAAGTTGCGGTGCGTTTGAGCGATAAGGTCATCATTACATCGGATAATCCGAGAACAGAAGATCCGATGGCGATTATCCGGGATATGGAAGCGGGTGTCGATTCGAAGGATCGTAAGCATGTTTTTACCATTGCCGAGCGCAAAGAGGCTATCCGTGCGGCTTGTCACTTAGCACAGCCAGGCGACATTGTATTGGTCGCGGGGAAAGGACACGAAAAATATCAAGAGGTTAATGGAGTGCGTCACCATTTTGACGATAAAGAAATTTTAATAGAAACGTTTAACGAACAATAAGAGATACGGATGTTATATTATCTATTCAGTTGGCTACAAGAACACATGCATTTTCCAGGAGCGGGATTGTTTCAATACATCTCGTTTAGGACAGCAATGGCCGTTATTGTATCGTTAATTATTACGACAGTATACGGAAGCCGGCTGATACGTGCTTTACGCAATAAGCAAGTGGGGGAAACGATCCGTGACTTGGGATTAGAGGGTGAAAAGCAAAAAGTAGGCACGCCGACAATGGGCGGATTGATTATCATCGGTGGAATCCTAGTTCCTACACTTTTATTTGCTAAACTGGATAATATTTATGTCATCATCATGATCATCACCACCATTTGGATGGGTACGATCGGTTTCTTGGACGATTACATCAAAGTATTCCGTAAAAATAAAGAAGGGCTTGCGGGTCGTTTTAAAATTATTGGCCAAGTGGGGCTAGGTACACTAATTGCCATCACGATGTACTTCCATCCCGATATTGTCGTGCGGGAAAAGGTGCAGAACCCGACCTCGACAAAAGCAGTGGAGATTATGATGGATACCCAAACAGGGGAACGTTATTACGCGGAGAATGTAAAATCGACAAAGACGAATATTCCATTCTATAAAAATAATGAGTTCGATTACGCCGAAGTGCTAAGTATGTTTGGGTTAAACGGCAATCTGGTTACGTTTATAGTGTTTTTAGTGGTGATTGTGTTTATCGTTACGGCGGTGTCTAACGGTGCTAATATTACCGACGGGATCGATGGGCTGGCAACAGGAACTTCGGCAATTATCGGAATTACGTTAGCGATTCTTGCATACGTGTCGGGTAATGTGATCTTCTCGGACTATCTGAATATTATGTATATCCCCAATTCCGGAGAGCTGGTGATTTTTGCGGGAGCGTTTGTAGGTGCCTGTACAGGTTTCTTATGGTACAACGCATATCCTGCACAGGTGTTTATGGGAGACACAGGAAGCTTAACTATTGGCGGTATTATCGCGGCATTCGCTATCCTTATCCGAAAAGAACTGTTGATTCCGATGTTGTGTGGTATTTTTTTGCTAGAAAACCTGTCGGTGATTATGCAGGTATCCTATTTCAAATACACGAAGAAAAAATTTGGTGAGGGCCGTCGGATATTTCTGATGTCTCCTTTGCATCATCATTATCAGAAAAAAGGTTATCACGAATCGAAGATTGTGATGCGGTTTTTTATCGTATCGATTATCCTTGCGATTCTGACTATTGTCACATTAAAAGTTAGGTAAGATGTCCAATATAGCACATACATATTACCCACAATCTGGCTTTCTGGCGGTACTAGGCGCTGGGGAGAGTGGTGTTGGTGCAGCTATTTTGGGCAAGGACAAGGGCTTTGATGTATTCGTTTCAGACAAGGGTGCCATAAGTGATAGATATAAGGCAACATTACAGCAAGAGGGAATTGCATTTGAGGAACAATTGCATAGCGAAGACAAGATCATGCAAGCCGCACTGGTTGTCAAGAGTCCTGGTATTCCTGAACATGCACCTTTGATAAAGGCATTGAAGGCTGCAAATATTCCGGTGATTTCGGAGATAGAATTTGCTGCGCAATATACAGACGCGAAGCTCTATTGCATTACGGGTTCTAATGGTAAATCAACCACAACGATGTTGACTTACTATATACTGCAGCGCGGCGGTGTAAATGTAGGCTTGGCAGGAAACATTGGCAAAAGCTTCGCGCTACAGGTAGCGCGTGAAAATTATGATGTGTATGTGTTGGAGATATCCAGCTTTATGTTGGATGATATGTATCATTTCCGTGCGGACATAGCCGTCATTTTGAACATCACGCCCGATCATTTGGATCGGTATGACCATCAGATGGAAAACTATAGGGCGTCCAAATTTCGTATGATCCGGAATCAGACAAAAGACGATTATTTCATCTACTGCTTGGACGACGAGGAGACGGTAAAAGGATTAGATGTATTTAAGACAGAAGCACAGTATTTGCCTTTTACACAAAAAGAAGTGGTGGAGCAGGGAGCGTATATAGACGAAGAAAAGAATATAATAATAAGAGTACCTAACAAAGACATTTTTGCGATGAATATTGAAGAGTTATCATTACAGGGGAAACACAACGCGTACAACAACATGGCCTCCGGCTTGATTGCGAAGGTTCAGGAACTGCGCAACCAAACGATGAAAGAGAGCATGGAGTCGTATGTGAATATCGAGCATCGTTTGGAACATGTTGCTTGTATTGGAGGGGTAAATTATATCAACGATTCGAAAGCAACGAATGTCAATTCTGTTTGGTATGCTTTGGAGAGTTTTTCACCCGACATTATTCTGATAATGGGTGGAGTAGATAAGGGCAATGATTATGAAATGTTGCGTGATCTGGTGAAATCAAAAGTAAAAGCGATCGTATGTATCGGTAAGGACAATGTTCGTATTCACGAATCTTTTGAAGAAGATACGGATGTGATTGTAAATAGTTCATCGATGCAGGACGCGGTCGAGATAGCTTCCTATATAGCAAAAAAGGGAGACACCGTGCTGTTGTCTCCGGCATGCGCAAGCTTTGATTGGTTTAAAAATTATGAGGAGCGTGGCGAGAAATTTAAGGAAGCAGTGATGTCTTTGTAAAAAGTCAAGAGTAATCAGTGAACAGTAAATACTGACCGCTGACGACTGAAAACTAAAAAGGAATAAAAATGGATCTGATTTTCAGTAAATTAAAAGGTGATAAGTGGATATGGATTATTGTGATTATCCTGTCTGGTTGGTCTCTGCTGGCTGTATACAGTTCGGTAGGTACACTCGCCTATAAAGAAGGTAAAGGTACGGAACTGTACCTGTTCAAGCACTTCTCTATTATTGCTGTGGGTTTGGTGCTGATGTATTTATCACACAAATTAGATTACCGTTATTATGCGGGCATTTCTAAGTTGTTAATGATTATTACCATACCGCTGTTACTCTTTACGCTGATTGGGGGTAATAAGGTAAATGAGGCTAGTCGGTGGGTGACAATCCCCGTCATCAATCAAACGTTTCAAACATCGGATTTGGCAAAATTAGCACTGATTACATTTCTGGCTCGTATGCTGTCGCGTAAAGCGCATGAGATAAAAGATCTTAAAAAATCCTTTATTCCGATAATGGGAACAGTATGTTTGGTCTTTGTCCTCATCGCGTGGGCGAACTTGTCAACCGCTTTAATGTTATTTGGTACGAGTGTGTTGCTGCTTTTAATTGGCCGAGTGAGCTTCAAACAAATCGGCATTGTTTGCATCGGTGGTGCGTTCCTGCTGTTGTTGGTGATATTGATCGGTCCGCGTCGTGCTACCTATATCAGCCGTTTTGAAAGTTTCTTTAAAACAGAACAAACCGTACAGAATAACGTTCCTTTTCAAGAAGATAAAAACTATCAGGCAAATCTTGCGAAGATGTCCATCGCTTCAGGAGAACTGTTTGGCAAGGGGGCAGGCAACAGTGTAGGTAGAAACCTGTTACCACACCCATATTCCGATTTTATTTTTGCGGTTATTGTGGAAGAATACGGCACTATTGGTGGAGCTATTCTACTCTTCCTGTATGTCGCATTGATGTATCGATGTATACGTATTGTGACCTTAAGTCCGCGGGCATTCGGTGCTTTTCTAGCAGCAGGTTTAGGGTTTAGCTTGACCATACAGGCATTGGCGAATATGGCGGTCGCCGTTGGATTGGGGCCAGTCACCGGTGTGCCATTACCTTTAGTCAGTATGGGAGGGACATCCATTTTGTTCACCAGTGTGGCATTGGGTATTATTTTAAGTGTTAGCCGGAGTGTAGAAGAGCTGAAAGGAAAAGAAGAATTGAATGAGATTCCAAAACCGCAAAAGGTGGTTGTCGGAACGATATAAAATAGTTACTCGTTTCTCGTAATTTGTAACTAGTTACGAATCACGGAACACGAATTACGAAAAAGTAAAATATGAGACATAAAGTAATCATAAGCGGAGGAGGGACGGGAGGACATGTTTTTCCGGCTATTGCGATAGCGAATGCATTACGTCGTATAGAACCGGAAATCGAAATCTTATTTGTCGGCGCAAACGGACGAATGGAGATGGAACGTGTACCCGAAGCCGGTTACGAGATTATCGGGCTGGATATACAAGGTATTGATAGAAATTCCTTATGGAAAAATTTAGCATTACCGTTCAAGCTAATAGGCAGTTTGATCAAAGCTCGGAAAATTATAAGGGAATTTGGGGCTGATGTGGCTGTTGGTGTTGGTGGGTTTGCTTCCGGGCCGTTGTTAATGGCGGCCAATGATAGGGGTTTACCAACCTTGATCCAAGAACAAAATTCGTATGCGGGTGTAACCAATAAAAGTTTAGGAAAGAAAGCGAAAAAGATATGTGTTGCATACGAAGGTATGGATAAATTCTTTCCGGCGGAGAAAATAATTTTGACCGGCAATCCGATACGTCGTGATTCGGTAGCTATTGAAGGAAAGCGTGAATTTGCCCTGCAAATTTTTGGTCTGCAACCACATAAAAAGACCATATTAATTGTAGGCGGTAGTTTGGGAGCAAAGCAGATGAATGGCTATGTGTTGGATGTGATACATGAACTGGGTGAAAGGGATGACGTGCAATTTATCTGGCAAACGGGAAAGACCTATTACGAGGATATGGAACGTATGTTAAAGCTTGATCAGTTGATTCCCGGTAATGTAAAGGTTTTTCCGTTTCTAGAACGCATGGATTTAGCCTATGCGGCGGCAGATTTGATTATTTCGAGAGCGGGCGCTGGAACGATATCAGAACTTTGTGTCGTGGGCAAGCCGGTGATATTGATCCCCTCGCCCAATGTCGCAGAAGATCATCAAACAAAAAATGCGCAGGCTTTGGTAGCAAAAAATGCAGCCGTGATGATTTCGGAAGCAGATGCCCGTGGCACGATGATGTATGTAGCGTTGGAGTTACTTGCTGATGAAGCTAAATGTGCGTCGTTGAGTACGGAGATAAAAAAGATGGCCATGCCGGACGCGGATGAAGCGATAGCAAGAGAAGTATTGAAACTTATTAAATAGATGATGAACCTTGACCATATAAAACGTGTTTATCTACTCGGAATCGGGGGAATTGGTATGAGCGGATTGGCTCGCTACTTCATGCACCTCGGATGCGACGTGCAAGGATATGATAAAACGGAAACAGAGTTGACACGGGCTTTGGTACAAGAAGGTATTCCAGTAATCTATCAAGATGATGTTTCATTATTGCCGGAAACCTACAAGCGACCGTCTGCGCAAACATTATTGATTTTTACACCCGCCGTCTCAAAAGATCTTAAATTGAAAGCCTACTTTTTAGAGCAAGGTTTTACACCTTACAAACGTTCCGAGGTATTGGGCATGATCAGCGCGAGCCGATTTACGATTGCGGTGGGTGGGACACATGGTAAGACAACGACATCAACGATGATCGCACATATCTTGAAAGATTCGGGATATGATTGCTCCGCTTTTTTAGGAGGAATAAGCTCGAATTACAACAGCAATGTGTTGTATGGTGAAAATAATGTAGTCGTGGTCGAAGCCGACGAATATGATCGTTCGTTTCTCACGTTACACCCCAATATCGCAGTCGTGACTTCAGCCGATCCCGATCATTTGGATATCTATGGTGATGAACAGCATCTTATTGAATCTTTTGAGCTGTTTTTGCAACGCGTGGTTCAAAATGGTGTGTCCATAGTCAAGAAGGGATTGCCTTTTAGTGGCGATATAGCCTATGCGAAAGAGGAGGTATGCGATGCGTATGCACAACATATCCACGTGGAAAACGATGTGTTTTATTTTGACTATGTTTCCAAACAAACGGAAATTCCAAACATACCGTTAGGGATTCCAGGTTTACACAATGTAGAAAACGCTGTAGCTGCTACCACTGTAGCATTACAACTTGGGATAAACGCAGATAAAATTAAAGCCGCATTAGCTTCTTTCGGCGGGGCAAAGAGACGGTTTGAGTATATCGTTAAAACACCTACACATGTCTATATCGACGATTACGCCCATCATCCGGAAGAGCTGCGTGCGTTTCTGACATCGATGAAGAAACTTTATCCAGCAAAGAAATTGACCGTCGTTTTTCAACCCCATTTATATAGCCGCACGCGCGACTTTGCGGATGGTTTTGCAGAGGTGTTGGGATTGGCAGATGAATTACTATTGATGGATATTTATCCGGCAAGAGAATTGCCCATTGAAGGGATAAGCTCCACATGGTTGTTGGATAAGATAGATATGGAATGTAAACAGCTCGTATCGCCGGAGCGTGTTTTGGAAATAGTAAAACAGAATCGGCCGGAGTTGATCGTAACTGTGGGAGCGGGTGATATTGATAGATTGGTGAAACCTTTAAAAGAGATATTGGAAAATGCTTAAGGCAGTTCGTAACATACCGTGGAGGCAACTTGGTTATGCTTGTCTGGGGCTTATCGCCTTAGCAGGGATAGGTATGTTGATGGGCTTGGTCAAGAAGAAGGATACGGCACAAGTTTGTGCTTCCATGAAAGTGGTGGTGGAAGGAAAAGAAACCTTTATCGACCAGCATGATATTTCCGATTTAGTGAAGACGAAATTTGGAGCGGTAGTCGGAAAACCTTTGAACACAATTCCAATCGATAATATTGAAAATGCATTGATGGAGCTTCCCTACGTATCCAGTGCGGAGATTTATACTGATATGGACGGGATATTGCAGATCGTCGTACAACAACGGGAAGTTATTTTGCGTATTGTGAACAAAGCGGGTAAAGAATACTATATCGACACAAAAGGAGCAAAAGTGCCTGTAACGTTAAAATATGTTCCGCATGTTTTAGTAGCGAACGGAAATATACAGGAAGGATATGAAAAGCCGTTGGATACTATTCAAACCCGATTGGTAAAGGACTTAGTTGCGATCGTGGAGTATGTAAAAGATGATCCATTGTGGAGCAACCAGATCGTTCAGCTTTATGTGGATAACCAACAAGATATTGAGATTATTCCGCGTGTAGGAACGCAACCGCTGATTATCGGTAATGCAGATAAATTAGGTGAAAAGTTAGGTAGGTTGGAGATTTTCTATAAAAACATTCTACCAAAAGTTGGTACAGATGCATATGAAAAAGTAAATGTGAAATATGATGGACAGATTATCTGTGAGCGACGGGATGGATGGATGCTAGACAGTTTACAGATGAAACTAAAAATGAAATAAATAATATTGAAATATACAGCAACAAATACACAGCATATTATGAAACCAAGATTAGCAGAAAACGAAAAAGATAGTCCAATCATCGTGGGATTGGATATCGGAACAACGAAGATTTGTGTTACAGTAGGTCGTCGTAGCGGAGCCAACAAAATTGAACTCTTGGGTGTCGGGAAAGCTGAATCTTCCGGTGTGAATCGCGGCGTAGTCGCTAACATCCAAAGGACGGTAAGCAGTATCCGGGATGCGGTCTCGATAGCGGAATCCCAATCGAATGTGGATATCAAGGTGGTCAACGTTGGGATCGCAGGTCAGCATATCAAAAGTATTCAACACCGCGGGATCTTGACCAAGCGCGACTACGATGAAGTGACCCGTATTGACGTGGAGCAATTAATCTCCGATATGTATAAGCTGGTGCTCCCTCCGGGCGAGGAAATTATTCATGTCTTGCCACAGGAATTTACCATCGATAACGAACCGGGTATTAAAGAGCCTATTGGTATGGCAGGACGTCGGGTAGAAGCTAATTTTCATATTATTTCAGGACGGGTGACCGATATCAACAATATCAAACGTTGTGTAGATAATTCGGACTTGGAAATCTCTTCCCTAGTCTTGGAGCCTCTGGCATCATCTGAAGCTGTGTTGGATGACGAGGAGAAGACTGCTGGTGTGGTGTTGGTTGATATTGGTGGCGGCACCACGGATGTGGCTATCTTTCATGAAGGTATTATCCGTCATACGGCTGTTATCCCGTTGGGCGGGAATATCGTAACAGAGGATATCAAACAAGGTTGCTCCGTATTACGCAATCAAGCGGAACAGTTGAAAGTTCGCTACGGTTCTGCTTTGGCGGATGAAAACAAAGATAATGAGGTGATTTGCGTGCCGGGTATTCGGGGACGCGAGGCTAAAGAGATATCGGTGAAGAATTTAGCCTACATTATTCAGGCGCGGATGGAGGAAATCATCGAACACGTTTACTATGAGATTAAATCTTCCGGATATGAGGATAAACTGATTGCAGGAATCGTGATTACAGGTGGCGGCGCCCAATTGAAGCATCTAGTTCAATTGGTAGAATATATTACCGGCATTGGTTGTAGAATCGGTTATCCAAATGAATATCTAGCAAAAACAGAAATGTTGAACAGACAGGCTTTGGAAGAATTGAAAAGTCCGATGTATGCGACTTCCATTGGACTGCTGATTAAAGGTGTGCAAGCTGTAGAAGAAGCGGAAGCAACCGAGCAAGCGGTGGAAGTATCAAGAAAAAGCGGAAAGGTGAAGGAAATTGCGGAAGAGAAGAATAAAAAGGAAAGTTGGTTCTCTAAGCTCTTGTCCGATTTTATCAAGGATGATGCGGGAATTGACGACGACACATTTATAGGGAGGAAATAAGTTTTCCACAACGGGTCTTTTTTCCACAAATTCACAAATGTGGAAAACTGTTGTGAGGATTTTGGTATTATTACATTTGAATTGTTGAACCTATCGGGATTTTATAAGTGGTTTAGCAAGAGTTAAATAGGGTATTTTTATGTCGATACAATTTGAAATGTTAAAGGAACAATCATCAATAATCAAGGTTATTGGTGTTGGCGGTGGCGGAGGCAATGCCGTAAACCACATGTACAAGCAAGGGATTAGTGGCGTAGATTTTATCGTTTGCAATACGGATGCGCAGGCGTTGGAGTTGAGTCCTATTCCGAATAAAGTACAATTGGGAGCAAGTTTAACGGAGGGGATGGGTGCAGGTGCAGATCCTGATGTAGGTGAAAATTCAGCTATTGAAAGTATTGAGGATATCAAACGTATGTTGGGTACCAATACGAAGATGCTTTTTATCACGGCAGGTATGGGCGGTGGTACCGGTACCGGAGCAAGTCCGGTGTTGGCGAAAGCTGCAAAAGAGTTGGGTATCCTAACGGTAGCTATTGTAACCACTCCTTTTACATTTGAAGGTAAACGACGTCGCGCGCAAGCGGAAGAGGGTATGGAAGAGCTACGTAAATATGTAGACTCTTACTTGGTTATCTCGAATGATCGTTTGCGGGAGATATTTGGTAACCTTACCATGCAGGCGGCTTTCGCGAAGGCGGATGATATTTTGACAACAGCAGCGAAAGGTATAGCCGAAATTATTACCATCCCGGGCTACGTGAACGTGGATTTTAAAGATGTGCGTACCGTTATGAATGATAGTGGTGTTGCCATCATGGGAAATGGAATATCAACCGGCGAAAATCGTGCTATTGAAGCTGTAACAGGCGCATTGGCATCACCGTTATTGAAAGATAACGAAATTGAAGGTGCACGCTATATTCTACTGAATATTACCTCTGGTAAAAATGAAGTGACGATGGATGAAGTTGCTATTGTTACCGATTATATCCAGGAAAAAGCAGGCTTATCTGCTGATCTTATTTGGGGTAATTGTATCGATGAGAATTTAGACGACGAGTTGTCGGTAACCATCATTGCGACAGGTTTTCAAACGGCGGAAGAGCGCGTCAAAGAAAAAGAGAAGGAAAAAGTTGCCTTACCCTTAACTCCAGAACCCACAACAAAACAATTTGTGAGACCAGTGGCTCAAAATCAGTTTATAAAGAAAGAAGAGCCTGCTGATACACAACAGCCCTACATTAAACCTCCACAAGATACAACGGAGAAAACATCCTTTTTGGGAACTCCGGCACCGCCTCAAGGGGATCTGTTCACCTCGCCGAAACCAATTCATGCGGCGGTAGCGAAAAAAGAGGAACCGGAGGTTATTCGCCATACACTGAGTTTGGAAGAGCCGGAGCAAGAGGAGACCCAAGAAGAGTCGGGCTTTGAGTTGAAAACATCACCTTCTATATTTGAATTTAAGTTGCCTTCCGTATTCGATGCATATAATAAGGAAACGCCGGGTGTAGAAGAAACCGAGAAAGTGGAAAATATAGCGAAAGAAGAGCCCGTAGCACAAGTAGAATCTACACCTGAAAAGGAAATAGATTTTGAAGATCAGCTTATGAAAACGAAAGAGCGTATATTGCGTTTAAAAGAGTTGAGTATGAAACTGAAGTCTAGCAACGGCTTACAAGAATTGGAAAACGAACCGGCTTATAAACGTAGACAAAAATCGTTGGAAGATGTGCCACATTCTTCACAATCGCAAGTGTCACGGTTTACCTTGTCGTTCGATGACGGAGAAACCGAGATTCGGCCGAACAATTCGTTCCTGCACGACAATGTTGATTAATCGTCGAGATCAAAATACACTTGAAGGGACAGCAGAAATGCTGTCTTTTTTATTTATATTTACCCAAGTAAAAATTAAAATCTAAACGTATATGTTGGCTAAACTAAATAACCCGATATGGGTCATGAGTTCTGCGTATGATAAATTGTCTTTGGACGAACTAATCGCTACATCCAAAGAAGTAGGGGCACAGGGAATCGATTTATGTGTATTTAGAAAAGACGGAACACGTGAGGATCATACTGCTACGCATTTGGATTACGAAGGCTTTTCTGCGGAAGACGGAAAGCGCCTTATTGAGAAATTCAATGCCGCGGAATTGAGCTTGTCCTTAGGAGCTTTTGAAAATATGATTGGTGGTGACCCTGAACAGCGCGTGAAGAACCAAAACCATCTGTTACGCCTTATTCGGATAGCACATCTGTTAGGAGGAGATAGAAATGATGTGAAAGTAGGGACATTTGTGGGATATAACCATGACCTCGGAAATGAAATCGATGGTTTTCAGAAAAATTTAGAAGAGTATAAGCGCGTGTTTGAACCGATTGTAAAATATGCGGAAGGTCTAGGTGTTACGATTGTATACGAAAATTGTCCAATGGAAGGCTGGCGTTCTGCTCGCTATACCTCTACTTATAACAACTTGCCTGCGGTACTGGCAGCACGGAAGTTAATGTATACCTTAATCCCAAGCAAAGCACACGGAGAGATATATGACCCATCACATGATATATGGCAAAATGTAAATCCAGTCGATGTGATGGAACAAATGGATATTGAGCGGTTGAAACGCATTCACGTAAAGACCACGCGTAATTTGAAAACAAAAGCCCGCGTAGAGTGGGGAGGGATGTATCCTATGCAACACGTGGATGTTTCGCTGGCCGAGCAAGCAGGGATTACCATTCCGCAGCATGATTGGGATCGTCATCACTACGAAGCAATGCTACCGGGATTCGGTGGAACAGACCACATGGATTGGAATGATTTCGTTGCCGTATTACATCGGAGAGGCTTTGATGGGCCTTTCGAAATTGAAAATGAAGCGAAGAACTCAAAGGACACGGGTAATATTGCTGCGACCAATCAAGGCTTTGCAAATTGTATCCGTTTCTTATCGCCTTTATTGTGGGATTTGGATGATGAAAAGGGATATATCTATCAACGTAGTAGCTTTTTGGAAGAGCCATCCGTGAAGGATATTCCGGAAGTAACAATAGCAGAATTAAGTTAAAAAATGAGAGGTTGTTAAAATACAACCTCTCATTTTTTATGCTTCGCTATGTAATTTGAATAATTCAATGAGCTCGGGTATATTGCCTACATTTAGTTTCTCGAAAACACGGCTTTTATATGTGCTCACGGTGGAAGAACTTAATTCCATCAATTTGGCAACTTCTAAAATTCCAAGTCCCTTAGTAAGATGTTTAGCTACATCCATCTCGCGATTGGATAATTTATGTAAAGGATTGCTCTTGTCGAAAGAGGATTTACTCGTTGTAAGCTTTTGTATATAAAGTTCCTTAACGGCATCCGACATGTATTTGCCGCGTGTCATGATACTTTCTATGGCATTTTTAAGCTCAGACATAGCTGTTGTCTTATTAAGGTAGCCACAAGCGCCCGCATTGATGTATCGCAAAGCATATATACTCTCTTCGTATGAAGAGAAAACTAATATCTTAACCTGAGGTCGGATGTCCAGTAGTTCCCGGATAACTTTGATGTTGTTGCCGCCGGGCATGTTGATGTCCAACAGGAGTAAATCGAAAGATTCTGCGCGTAATTGGTCATAGACCTCATCGTATGTTTGTGCTTGTTGAATATCGGCATCGGGAATGCACTCCTTGATAATCATGGATGCCCCTAGTCTCACAATGCTATGATCATCCGCTATTAGTATTTTCTTCATTTACGGGTTACTTATGTTGGTGTTTAACAGTTCAATACGTGAAGCAGTTTCTGCTTTTACACAGCAAATATAGAAAAAAGTCTATTAAGTAAATGTCATAATGCCTAAACGGCAGTGTTTAAAGAGCATTAAAATATAACGAAATTTTTGAATATTGTAGATTTAATTGTCATTTTTGTTTATTGATTGTTTTTAAATTTAAAATTATGGGATTTCTAAAAGAATTTAAGGAATTTGCCATGCGCGGAAGCGTCATAGACCTTGCTGTCGGTGTGGTAATTGGAGGTGCTTTTGGTAAAATTGTTACTTCCATGGTGGATGATATTATCATGCCACCTATTGGCTACATTACAGGTGGGGTCGATTTCAGCAATATGAAGTATGTTATCACCGAAGCAAATGAAGCTGCAGGTACTACCGAAGTTGCTATTACTTACGGTAATTTTATCAACGTTATTATTCAGTTCCTCATTATTGCTTTTTGTATATTTCTAGTTATTAAAGGAATAAACTCTTTAAAACGCAAGGAAGAGGCTGCACCAGAAGTTCCTCCGGCACCGACTAAAGAAGAGGTGTTATTGGCCGAGATTCGCGATATCCTAAGAAGTAAGTCGTAAGTGCAATTTTATTCGGATGAAAAATTTGCTTCTTTTCTAAAATAACAGTACTTTTGCATTCCCTTGTATAGGGGAGGATTGATTAAGATATAAAAACAAGCATAATAGTGTCATGAAAAGAACATTTCAGCCTTCGTTAAGAAAAAGAAGAAATAAACACGGTTTCCGTGAGCGTATGAGTACAGCTAACGGTAGAAGAGTATTGGCTGCTCGTAGAGCTAAAGGAAGAAGACGTCTTTCCGTATCAGACGAATACCGTCATAAAGGATAATACATACGAGCCGGTGACTCCTGCGGGCTTGTGTTCCGGCAAATAGTCACCATGAGCTATACATTTACAAAGGAAGAGCGATTATGTAGTAAAAGGCTTATCGAAAGTCTTTTCCGTAATGGTTCTTCTTTTGTTGTTTACCCTTACCGTATCGTATTTCTGTACCGCCCGCTGGTACAACAAGATGCTGTTCCTGCACAATGTATCATCTCCGTATCCAAGCGCCGCTTTCGGAAAGCAGTAGATCGGAATGCTATCAAACGTCGCATACGCGAGGCTTATCGCCTGCAAAAATCAGAATTATATAACTTTCTTCAGGAACATTCCCTACATTTGCTCTTGGCATTCCAATATGTGGGAAAGGAAAAGGAACCCTATACAATGCTCTATCAACGTATGGGAAAAGTATTAACCAAGCTGAAAGATGAGCATACTCAAATTTATATGGGAGAAGCTGATTAAAAAGCCATTACAATGGTTTTTTATACTTGTCATCCGCTTTTATCAACTTTTCATTTCGCCGTTTTTGGGTGCCAATTGTCGGTACACGCCTACCTGTTCACAATATGGTAAGGAAGCCATTCTAAAATATGGCCCTTTCAAAGGTGGATATCTGGCTATTCGACGAATTTTGAGATGCCATCCTTGGGGAGGGCATGGGCACGACCCTGTTCCATAACGTTTATGATCGAGAATACGTACATCTTACAAATAGAAACAGCGACACCGGTATGCTCGGTCGCTATCAGTAAAAATGGTGAAACCATCGCTAAGGCAGAAGCGGACGCTCCAAATTTACATGCGAGTCACCTAACACTATTCATTGAGCAGGTGTTAGATAAAGCTGCTGTTACAAGGAACGATTTGACCGCTGTCGCGATCAGCATGGGGCCGGGATCCTATACCGGATTGAGGATCGGTGTTTCGACTGCCAAGGGCTTATGCTATGCGCTGGACATTCCGTTGATCGCGGTGAATACGTTGGAGGCGATGGTCTATGGATTTGTTCCGCAAGAGCATAGTGTAGATGCAACCCGTATATTCGTGCCGATGATTGATGCTCGTCGGATGGAGGTATACATGGCCAAATACGATTCTCAGTTACAGTGTATAGAAGAAACAGCCGCTCGTATTATTGATGAGAATTCTTTTGCGGACGAAGATGAAAATAACTGCTATGTCCTCTTTGGGAGTGGCGCCGACAAATTTGAAACGCTATTTGAAAATAGTCATACCGTGCAGGTAGAAACAGGATTCTGCAACTCAGCGTCATTTTTTGATAAATTGGTTTTCCGGAAGTTCCAACAGGGTAGGTTTGAGGATGTAGTTTATTTTGAACCTTACTACCTCAAAGATTTTATCGCTACTACACCAAAGAAGCGTTAATTATAACCATCTGCGTTTTTTGAACCAATAATAAATAAGTGCGGCAAGAACTGCCATCGCTAACATGACCGCCGGATAACCGTAGTACCATTCTAGTTCGGGCATATTTTTGAAGTTCATCCCATATACGCCGACGATGAATGTGAGCGGCATGAAAAATACCGATATGATGGTCAATGTACGCATAATATCATTGGTATGGTTAGATTCTATATTGAAATAAACAGAGAGAAGCTGAGCTGTATTTTCTGAGATGTTTCGATATAGGGTGGACGAGCGGGCATAAATATCTTTTAAGTCCTGTGTATAAATGTTTTTGAATGCCGACAGGTGGAAGAAATCTACGATATCCTTGTAAAGTGTTAATATAATACGGATAAGATCGATTTGGCGTTTAATGTAATAAAGCTGGCGTAGGAAGTCTTTTTTCCGTCGGTTTAAAAACACCATCTCTTCATAGCTGTCCAGCTGCGTATTTAGTTTGTTGATAACTAAATTTTCAAACGTCTTCAGTGCCTCGGAGGTCAGATGGTTGATAAAAAGCTTGCTGGAATTGAGTTTGTTAAAAGGGAAGTTATCAGCGAGTTTTTCCAGGTATTCGATATTTCCGCGATGGACAGTTATAACAAACTTATCGCTAAAAAATACCGATATGCGTTCTGTAATTTCGGTTAGGGTATCGGAGAAATTGTCAAACCTTGCAGGAATAGAGCGGATAATGAGAAAATGATAATTTTCGAATTCTTCTATCTTGGGTAGCTGGCCGATCTGCAGACAATCTTTGATAGAGGCTTCGTGTAATTGATATTTTGTTCTAAGTGTTTCGAAATCTTCAAGTGTAGGCTCGGATATATCAATCCAATCAAAGGAAGCGTTGCTAGAATCTAAGATGGTGCGTACCATAGTGAGATAATAATATATTCATGAAATCACAAAAACAAATAAGGCTATTCTTAGAATAGCCTTATTTGTGTGAATTTTCTTATTTCTTTTCTTTGGCTTTCTTGTCTTTGTATTCCTTATTCAGCGCTTCCACTACTTCCGCCGTAATGTCCATTTTCTTTTCGGCATATAATACGGTAGGATTAGAAACGGAGTACGTCAATACCAATTCATAACCTTTCTCTTCGGCATGTTTTTTCAGATACTCGGTAATCGTATTATACACATTGGTAAATTCGGTCGATTCGTCTTGCGCGATAGATGCAGACGCATTTTGGTCTAAACGGCCAAGTTCATCTTGTTTGCGAGCAAGTCTTTCTTCTGTAGCTTGGCGCTCAGAAGCACTCATGGTACCTGCTTTTTGTTGATAGTCCGCTACTTCACGTTGGAAAGCTTGCCCTTTGCTTTGTAAATCACTTTGTGCTTTTTTTACTTTTGCCTCTAATTTAGTTCTAACGTCTTTATAATATTCGTATTTTTCTGATAAGGTGTCCGAGTTTATATAAACGATTTTTTCTTCTTTGTTGGCATTCGCTACGGATGCAGTCGAATCATTGGTCGTATTGGTAGCTCCGGTGTTGGCGTTTTGATTACAAGAGGCAACAGCCAGGACGGCAACTAACCCTAAAGATACTTGTGATACAGTTTTAAATAGTTTATTCATTCTAATATAGTTTTCAGAAAACAAACCTAAGATAAAAAATTAAATTTTAGAAGTTCTTTGTAAATTATAGTATTTAAAGCTGCTGATTTCAGCATATTTTTCAGTAAACCGCGGTTTAAGCTACAGCGTATCTCGTGTATATCAGCTCTTGATTTTTAGGGAAAAAAATCGTATTTTTGAATGTTAAACGATACTCATTTTAATTTAATTTCATGAGCGAAGAAAATAAGAATCCATCAACGTACTCGGCGGATAATATTCAAGTGTTAGAAGGTCTGGAAGCGGTACGTAAGAGACCTTCCATGTACATTGGTGATACGGGTGTTAAAGGTTTACACCATTTGGTTTATGAGGTGGTTGATAACTCCATTGACGAAGCCGTAGCGGGGTATTGTTCCGATATCGTTGTTACGATTCACAGCGATAATTCTATCTCTGTTAAGGACAACGGACGTGGTATCCCAACAGGTATTAATAAGAAAGAAAACAAATCGGCTTTGGAGTTGGTCATGACGATACTCCATGCGGGTGGTAAATTCGATAAAGATACTTATAAAGTATCTGGTGGTTTGCATGGTGTGGGGGTTTCTTGTGTGAATGCCTTATCTACGCACTTATCTGCCGTCGTGCATCGCGAAGGAAAGATTTTCCAGCAAGAATATGAAAAAGGTAAGCCTCAGTATGACGTAAAGGAAATTGGTGAAAGTGATATCACAGGTACTATAGTCACTTTCCGTCCGGATCCGGAGATTTTTACGATGACAACCACGTACAATTATGATACGCTGGCAAATCGTTTGCGTGAATTGGCGTTCCTAAATAAAGGTGTGCGTTTGTCGTTGATAGATGAACGGGAGATCAATGAAGATGGTTCACGCAAGTCGGATGAATTTTTTTCGGAAGGTGGATTGCGTGAATTTGTTAAATTCTTAGATGGCACCCGTCAACCACTTATTCCTGAACCTATTTATGTCGAAGGGATTAAACAAGGTGTGCCCGTAGAGCTTGCTTTGCAATATAATGATACTTATTCGGAAAATGTGCACTCGTACGTTAACAATATCAACACCATCGAAGGCGGTACCCATGTGGCTGGTTTTCGTCGTGGGTTGACGCGTACATTAAAGGCATATGCCGATAAATCCGGTTTGTTGAAAAACTTAAAAGTTGACATTACAGGAGATGACTTCCGTGAGGGATTGACAGCCGTTGTATCGGTTAAGGTGGCTGAACCACAGTTTGAAGGGCAGACCAAAACTAAATTGGGTAACAATGAGGTAATGGGGGCCGTAGATATGGCCGTAGGTGAGATCTTAGGTATTTATCTGGAAGAAAACCCGAAAGAGGCAAAAACGATTGTACAGAAAGTTATCATTGCTGCTCAAGCGCGGGCAGCAGCACGTAAAGCACGGGAACTTGTACAACGGAAAACAGTAATGGGGGGGTCGGGGCTTCCGGGAAAATTGGCAGATTGTTCAGACAATGACCCAAAGAGCTGTGAGATTTTCTTCGTAGAGGGAGATTCTGCGGGTGGAACGGCCAAACAAGGACGTGACCGCCGTTTTCAAGCCATTATGCCATTGAGAGGAAAGATATTGAATGTGGAGAAGGCAATGGAGCATAAAATTTATGAAAACGAGGAAATAAAAAATATGTTTACGGCATTGGGCGTCAGCGTAGGAACAGCAGAAGACTCCAAAGCGCTGAATCTAGAGAAATTACGTTATCACAAAATTATCATTATGACGGATGCCGATGTGGACGGTTCGCACATTGCTACGTTGATTTTGACGTTCTATTTCCGTTACATGAAAGAACTGATAGAGAAAGGTTACGTATATATTGCAACGCCACCGCTTTATCAAGTGAAGAAAGGGAAGGAGTTTGAATACGCGTGGAACGAAGATCAGCGTCTTGCTGCAATCCAGCGTTTAAAAGGTGCAGGAAAGGAAGACTCTGTCCATGTACAGCGTTACAAAGGTCTTGGGGAGATGAATGCGGAGCAGTTGTGGCAAACAACGATGGATCCGGAACATCGTACATTGCGCCAGGTAACTATTGAAAATGCTGCAGAATGTGATCGTATCTTTTCTATGTTAATGGGAGATGAAGTTGCGCCACGTAGAGAATTTATTGAGCGAAACGCAAAATATGCGAAGATTGATGTCTAATATGAATTGATGCAATATAAAAAATCCCGGCTTGTTACAGGTCGGGATTTTTTTGTAACTTGTTTCCAACTTTAATTATCCGCTATGTCAAACATTGATTTTATCCACGAAGAGAAGGCCGCAGATATCGGGAATTTTTTAGTCGGCAGATTATTGCCTTTTCGTCAGAAACGTTCTATCGGTCCTTTTGTGTTTATCGACCATATGGGACCAGCATGCCTCGCTGATTACGAAAATCTAGATGTTCCACCACATCCGCATATCGGGCTATCCACCTTGACCTATTTGTTTGAGGGGGCTATTATGCATCGTGATAGTATGGGGACAGAAGTAGAAATACAGCCCGGCGCAGTAAACTGGATGACAGCGGGAAAAGGCGTGGCGCATTCGGAGCGTACACCGGAATATTTGCGACGGCGGGATAAATCGTTGCACGGATTACAGATATGGGTGGCATTGCCTAAATCATTAGAATTTATGGAACCGGAGTTTTTTCACATCGAAGTAACCGACATCCCGGATTGGGAGGAGGACGGCGTACAATATAAGCTAATTGCCGGTGAAGCTTTCGGAAAGAAGTCTACTGTTCCCATTTACTCTCCATTGTATATGATCGAGATAAAAACTAAAGAAGAAAAACTTATCGATATTGGTACACATTTGTTTGGAGAAAGTGGTCTTTACATACTGGAAGGTGAGATAGAGAACCAAGGACATACGTATGGAGCTAAGCAGATTTTAATTACCAAGGACGCCCATCTATGCTCCTTTACGATGAAGCCGAATACAACAGTTTATATCTTTGGGGGAGAACCCTTTCCAGAGGAGCGATTTATATTTTGGAATTTTGTGGCGACGAGCAAAGACATTATAGAAAAAGCAAAAGATGATTGGCGAAACCATCGTTTTCCGAAAGTGACTGGGGATGATGGTTATGTGCCGTTGCCCGAAACAAGATTACGCTAAAGATACTATATTAATTTCTGTTCGATAGCCATTTTTACTAATACAGCTGTATTTTTTGCACCTAGCTTCAACAGGAGATTTTTTCTATAACCTCGGATCGTTTCGGGACTTAGGAAAATCTGCTCTGCAATCTCCGTATTGGTCAGACCTTCCGAAATGAGAAGAAGTAGTTCGCGCTCGCGGGGGCTTAACCAGATGTTTTTTTCAGCAGGACGCTTCATCAACAGATCTACTTCGTGACATAAAAACGTTTCTCCGGCGGCAACGGCTTCTATTCCTGCCATAACTTCATCCGCCATAGCATTCTTAATCAGATAGCCGGAAGCGCCGTTATCTAGCATTTGCCGAACAATAGCATACTCATTGTGCGTAGTTAGAGCCAGGACGCTGATTTCGGGAAATTGTTCTTTTATCTCCTTGCAAAAATCTAGTCCGCTAATATCAGGTAGTCCGACATCCAACAATAAAACATCTGGTTTCCAGAAGCCGAGGGAAAGTCGACACTCCGCCGCACTATGTGCTACGCCAACTACGGTTGCTATGGTTGATTCGGCGATGAGGCTCCGTAATCCTTCCGTTAAGATTTTGTGATCATCTACGATAGCTACGTTAATCATTTTTATCTTCTTTTTTGAAATCAATTTCCACGTGGATTTCGGTACCTTGTTGGGACGAATATATATTCATCTTGCCTTGGAAAGCATCCACACGTTGCCGCACATTCTGTAACCCCATACCTTCTGTAACCCATTCTTGATCAAACCCGATCCCGTCATCCTGCACGGTGAAGGATATGCGGTCTTCCTCCTGCACCAATTGTACATTAATATGTTTTGCTTGGGCGTGTTTGAGCGCGTTGTTGACCAATTCATGGATACAACGATAGATCATGATCTCCATTTTTTCCGACAGGCGGGTTTCATCACCAAAATAATGAAAGTCGGCAATGGGGGTCGCGGAACAGAAATCAGTTAGCGAAGCTTTTAATCCATAACGTAGCAACGACTCCGGCATCATGTGATGCGCCACACGACGCAGCTCCTGTATGGAATCGTCTAACATGCCGATGGCTTTCTGGAAACGGGATACATCAATGGTTTCCAATATGGCTGCTTCGCCCTTCATCTGGGGTAAGTTGAATTTCACCAGCGACAACATGCTGCCCAATCCATCATGCAGGTCTTTTGCCAAACGCGTTCGCTCGGCGGTTTCGCCATCTAAAGTAGCCTGCACTGCTACCAATTGTTTTTCCTGCTCCAACCGTTGCGCTTCTTCTTCGGCAAGTTTTCGCTTATTTACAGCTAGTCGGTAACGGATATAGGCAAAGGCGAGGGCAATGAGTAAAATAATGGCACCAGCAATACCCAGCCAGATATAAAGTTGATGTTGCTTTTCCAATGCGGCTATCTTGAGTTCTTTTTTTTCGGTTTGATACTCCATTTCGAGAAATGCGAGATGCTGTTGGTTGTTTTCGTTAAACAGTGTATCCCGTAGCCAATACGCAGAATCGAGATAATGGTAGGCCATTTGATAATTTGTCTGATGAGCGTTTGTCCTTGCAAGAAGTGACCAGCCGAGCTCTTCATAACTCCGCGCCTGTAGTTTTTTTGCTAAACCCAAAGATTCTTCGGCAGCTTTATGCGCTTTATTAAACTGTCCATTCGCATAATACGCTTCGGCAATGATATTTGTGGATTGCATCACTACCCATTCATTTCCAGCTTGTCTAGCTAAATCGATAGCAATTTTTATTACGGGAATAGCTTGCTCAAACTCGCCTTGATAAGTATGGAGAACACCATAATTGTAATAATACAGCAATTGGTGATGTTTATAGTTGTTTTTCTCCGCGATCTGTTGCATTTCGTTGAGGAGAGTAACGATTTCCTCCGGATCTGCTTGATCTGTTCTCGCATAGTCAACCAGCACACTTACCAAAGACAGAATGCCCGTAGCAATCATAAATTCATCCTTATTCTTTCGGGCTATCTTCACACACTCGCGAGCGTACATTTCTGCCCGTTTATTATCCTCGCCATATAATATTCCCGCTAGATTATTCAATGTCTTGGAGCGGCTTACTTCATTCCCTGTTTGATCAAATAAACGTAGCGCTTCAGTATATTCTTCTACAGCGCCCAGATAATCTCCTTGTTTTTGTTTGATAGCTCCGTAATTCAGACGGAGGATACTGCTTTCATCCACGGCTTCTTTGGTATTTAATGCCGTATATATACTGTCTGCAAGACCATAATAGTAGTATGCAGAGTCAAAGTGATGCCTGGCATCGTTATAATAAGCTCCTAAAAGACGATAACTATTTCCTAACCGTAAGGGATCTCGTTGTTTTTTTGAAAAGTAGACCGCTTGTTTCGCCGCATTGAAAGCTTGATCCGGATCGCTAAATATAGCTGTCTTGCTGCTACGAATGAGAGAATCTATATTGACTTTTCCGCTTTTGTCCGTGTATTTCAATATTAAGGAATCTACCGTCTGTGCACGTAAATTGTAGGGAACGCTAAGCGCTATTAAGAGAGATAGAAACGACCACAATCCGTATGTCTTTTTATATACATGTCTTTTCATAACGCTATCTATAAAGATTTATCAATCTGTGTTAGTTATTACGATAACAAAGGTAATGCATTTATTTCCAATAAAAACCCCCTTTTGGGGGTAAGGCCGAAGGGAAGGCAACTGTAACTTTGCTTTTACAATATGAAGAAAATGTAAGTGTGTTGCTACACGCTTCATGAAAAACAAAACAGCATTATAAACTAAATAATAAAGAAAATGAAAACAAGTATTAAAATTTTATCGATGGTAGCCTTGATGGGACTATTCCTCTTCGGCTGTAAAAAAGGGGATGATACGCCACCAATTATCGAACCTTTAGACGACAATTCACTACCTTCGGCGGCTATCCTTCGTGTTGCTGTCGTGGAAAAAACCAACGAACGGTTAAAATTCCGGATGGATCTGGCCGTGTTCAGGGATTCCGAGAACATCGAGGACAATCTGAAAGTCGAGCATTTCCGCATCGATAGCTTAGCGTTTCGCGGCTTTGATTTCGGTTTTTCTAACAATCTCGCCAACTTGATAAAAGGAACAGGAGCTCGTCCTTATTCCGCCTTGATGCTGATGGACCAGAGTGGCAGTATCAGTTCGACTGACCGGGATGATTACCGTTTGGAGGCATCCAAGATTTTTACCTTAAATTTAGGGGCCGGCAATGATGTAGCCTTATGGTCTTTTGCCGGTTCTACGTATACTTCTTTAGTCGATTTTACAACGGATACCGCAAAAGTAATCCAGGAGATAGAGAAATTGCGTGGAGGGGAGGGAGGAGGGACGCCGCTGTACCCATCCCAGTACGAAGCTATCACCTACACAAAAAATAATTCTACGAAATCCAATAAAGCCGTTTTAACATTTACAGATGGACAAGGAAGCGGTTCTTCTGATAATGTTGTATCGCATGCGCTGAACAATGGCGTGACCTTGTATAATATAGGATTAGGAGACGTGAATACGGCACATTTACAGCAACAGGCGATAGCCACGAATGGTGCCTTTATGTATGCGAAAGACGCCCGGCAACTGATCAGCATTTTTGGTAATCTGGGTAAGCTATTGGCGAATACTGCAACGTATTATCAAACCGAATGGACAATAAGCAGTGCAGATGCAAAGGACTTTTTCCAAGGGAATGGAGAAATAGCCCATGAAATAACGATTAGCTTTCCTTTCGGTGGTGAAATCAAGGTACCTTTTCGTGTCGTGTATCAATAACAGACAGGCTTACCTAAAACATTAAAACAATGAAAGCAATAAAGAAATTTCTCATTATCGGCATGGTATTGTTTGCCATTTTATCCTGCTCCAAAGACGGCGAAAATGGCAATGGAGAACCGAAAGCAGAGAAAGGCTATGCTACCGGCAAGATAGTGGATACACAGGGAAATCCCATTGCGGGGGCAAAGATATACCTGGATAATGCAGCTTTCCACGATTCTTATATCAACGGCACTACCGATGAGAAGGGTATGTATAAGATTAAGGTACATCAAGGCGCTTGGGTAGCGTATGCCAATTTCAAAAAAGAATACAATGGAAAAACGTATTCTATACAGGCGTATCCCGACAACACGGATGCTTTAACAGAAGATGGTGGCGTGCGCAACTTCACCTGGAAATTGGAGGGTATTGATCCCGATGATGATTATTTCTATGGCGGGCGGGTGACGGTACACTCGGCCAATGATTTTTGGGAGAATGACGAAGATATTGAGCTGACTTTTACGCCAAGCGGCCCGATGATTGACGGTTCCGAGGGTAAAAAACTCGTATTAAGGTACGGTGAACGTTATTGGGAAAAATACGGCTATATAGAAGATATTCCAGTAGGACGCTATATCGTGACAGCCGTATTAAAAAAATCAAGTGGCGAAGTCCCACTCGCCATTCAGAACTGGTACACTAAAGGAGATTTCTTGTCAGAATTTCAATTGGATTTTATACCGGACAATTCAGATTTCCGGCCGAGAACGGCAACAGCTATTGTCGTCGGTTATGATCCTAATTATATATTTTAAAATTTATACGTGATGAAAATGATAATTCAAAAAATAATCGGAAAATTATTGGTGACGTTATTGGTAGCGGTTATCCTAATAGGGTTACTCGTTATAGCATCAGTTTTGACCTCCTGCTCCAAAGACAGCAACAATGACGGAATGTTAGATGGAGATAAACTGCTCCTCACCGAATCGAAAGTAGACGGCAAATTGCGGGCGCGTTATGATTACGATGCGCGGAACAGGCTCGTTAAACTGTTTACACACAATGATGTAGGTACTCTCCAAACGACCATAACATATATCTATGATAATAACAGTCATTTAACCTGGATGGAGATGGTCAATTCGGATGGGGAGATTGAATATAATGAGGCCTATACGTATGAAAACGGTAACCGCCCGGTTTCTTCGAAAACCGTATTTGGACAGGATATAGAAAACGCGATCATCACAACTTATACGTATGCCGAAAATAAAGTGGTAGAAACGGCCAATATTCCCGGTGGATATACGTCAGAAATAACATATACAACAGATGATAAAGGAAATCTATTATCTATAGAAACTTCTTCCCAAGGGCAGTGGGCATCGACTACGTTGTTCGGAGATTATGATAATAAGCATGCCGCAGGTAGGATAGGAAATCCCTATAATTGGAAATTCAATAGTCCAAATAACCATCAATCGGAAAAGACAACAGCATCTTATGACGCCGGTAATAGAGACAGGATACTAAAATATACATATAACGACGATGGTTATCCTACAAAAATGGAAATCTATAACCGAGAAGACAATGCGCTGGTAGAAACACATACATACAGCTATAAAGCAGCTAATTAGAAAAACAGGCAGTAAGCCGTAAGTTTC
This sequence comes from Sphingobacterium chuzhouense, assembly GCF_014692525.1. GTDB lineage: Bacteria > Bacteroidota > Bacteroidia > Sphingobacteriales > Sphingobacteriaceae > Sphingobacterium > Sphingobacterium chuzhouense. The sequence continues at coordinate 160,326 of NZ_JACNYL010000001.1, read as the reverse complement.
GAGTCGTTCTTCATCGATTAGTTAAAATTAAACTGCCTGTTAGGTTAAACTCGGACTTACGGTTTTTAAAGAAATAGAAGAAGCAATAAGGATTTATAACAAATAATAACGAAATGAAAAAATCAATTTTTATGCTGATGAGCGTGTTTATCCTCGGTTTATCAGCTTGTGAAAAAGGGGGAGACGGAGAAGCGGGGCCACAGGGCGAAAGAGGAGAGCAGGGTATAGCAGGTGTTGACGGGACAAAGATTCTTTCTGGAACGGCCGTTCCTGCTGCGAATCTGGGTGCAATCGGTGATTTCTATCTGCGCACGAGTAATTCCGTGCTTTATGGTCCTAAGGCAAACGATGGTTGGGGCGCGGGAGTCTCCTTGAAAGGTACAAACGGCGCAACCGGACCAAAAGGAGCCGATGGTACAAAGCTTCTCAGTGGGACGGCTGCTCCGACTACGTCTCAGGGGGTAAATGGCGATTTTTACTTCCAAACCTCCACCGGGGTATTGTTTGGCCCTAAAACCAGCGGTGGCTGGGGAACCGGCACAAGCTTGAAAGGTCCGAAAGGAGATAAGGGCGATAAAGGAGACAAAGGCGATACTGGAAATGCGAATGTAAAAGTTTATGAAATTGGTAGGAGAGTTTTTACGGGGTCGTTTGATATTGATCTGCCTATCGACTATAATGATGCCATAAAACTAAATATGCTGGTCTATGCACAATACGGAAACCCAATATATCAAGTTCCCTTTAGGCAGCCAAATTTTATGGTGGTATATTCAACCTATCCATACAATGGTAAGTTTCGGGTCAGTCTCTATGTAAGAAACCCAAGTACTTATGCACTACATCCTAATCAGATGGTTTTTCCGCTTACGCGGATCGTTTTCATCGAAGCTAGCGATGTTACGAAAATAGCATCGAGTGGAGTAGATCTTACCGATTATAACCAGGTTAAAGCCGCATTGAAGTTCTAAGCATAACATAATTCAGGGCATAAAAAAACAAACCCACATAGAGACAGATAATTAACACAAATAATAATTACAATGATGAAAAAATCAATCTTTATTCTTCTGGCAATTTTTACTGCCGCAGCTGCCCAAGCGCAGCCTTTTCAAAAAGGGACAACCACGGCTAATGTCGGTGTCGGTTTAGGAACTGCACTCGGCGGGCTTGGTAAGGCGCGTCCGGCCATCAGTGCATCCATTGACCACGGGGTTTGGGACGTCGGCGGACCGGGGATTATCAGTTTAGGCGGTTATGTCGGTAATACCGGCTACAAGTATACGAGCGGAAGCTATACTTCTAAATGGAATTACATCGTGGTGGGTGCACGCGGAGCCTATCATTATAACGGCTTTACCTCGGTTCCTAAGTTAGATGTATATGGTGGTGCGATGCTCGGCTATAATATCGTTAAATATTCATCCGATGGTGATGATATGAATATGGCGAACAGTTATGGAAGTGGTATGGGGTTTAGCGGATTTTTAGGTAGTCGGTGGTTCTTCAGTGATAGCATGGGAGCCTATGCCGAATTAGGATATGGCGTGTCTGTGTTGAATGCTGGTTTAACGTTCAAATTTTAGAAGGCAACAATACAAAAGCAAAAGCCCCGATGGATGTCCATCGGGGCTTTATGGTATTTAGCAAAACCTAAAATTATTTAGATTTCTTTTCGTCACCTTCCATTTGCTCTTTCAATTGAGCAAGAACATCTAAATCACCTAAAGTAGATTTCTCAACAGAGTCTTTTACTTTTTTCACAGCGGAATTAGCGGCTTTTGCTTCTTTTTTACGGTTATTGAATTCTTCGATACGAGCTTCTGATTTTTTGTCTTCCCAGATACGTGAGTGAGAGATAACCAAACGCTTGTTCTCTTTGTTGAACTCAATAATTTTGAACTCAGCAACTTCGTCAACTTTCAATGGGTTACCGTCTTCTTTGATAGAGTGTTTGTTAGGGCAGAAGCCTTCAACACCATATTGTAATGCAACGATATCACCTTTGTCACCAACTTTGATTACAGTACCTTCGTGGATAGAACCTTCTGTAAAGATGGTTTCAAAAGTATCCCACGGGTTTTCTTCCAATTGTTTGTGTCCTAAAGAAAGTTTGCGGTTTTCTTCGTCAAGTTCCAAAACAACAACCTCTAATGTTTCACCTACTTTAGTGAATTCGTTAGGATGGTTGATTTTCTTAGACCAAGAAAGGTCAGAGATATGGATCAATCCATCGATACCGTCTTCCAATTCAACAAACACACCGAAGTTTGTCATGTTTTTAACAACAGCAGATTGTTTGGAACCAATTGGATAACGCTCGGTGATGTTTTTCCATGGGTCAGGAGTCAATTGTTTGATACCTAGACTCATTTTACGCTCTTCACGGTCTAATGTTAAGATTTCAGCCTCAATTTCGTCTCCTACTTTCAAGAATTCTTGTGGAGAACGTAGGTTTTGAGACCAAGACATTTCCGATACGTGAATTAAACCTTCTACACCAGGGATAATTTCAAGGAATGCACCGTAGTCAGCTACAGTAACGATTTTTCCTTTTACTTTAGAACCTACTGCTAGGTCTTTGTCTAAAGATTCCCAAGGATGCTCTGATAATTGTTTAAGACCTAAAGCAATACGTTTTTTCTCATCGTCAAAGTCTAATACAACAACGTTAATTGTTTGGTCTAAAGCCAATACTTCTTTCGGGTGCTCAATACGGCCCCAAGAAATATCTGTAATGTGAAGTAAACCGTCAACACCACCTAAATCGATAAATACACCGAAGTCTGTGATGTTTTTAACAGTACCTTCCAATACTTGTCCTTTTTCCAATTTCGCAACGATTTCAGATTTTTGGTTTTCTAAATCGTCTTCAATTAGTACTTTGTGTGATACAACGACGTTTTTAAATTCGTGGTTAATCTTAACCACTTTAAATTCCATTGTTTTACCAACGTACACGTCGTAATCACGGATAGGCTTGATGTCGATTTGTGAACCAGGTAAGAAAGCTTCTACACCTTTGATGTCCACAATTAAACCACCTTTCGTACGTGATTTAACGAAACCATCGATAATAGCATCATTTTCCAATGCTTCATTGATAGCTTCCCAAGATTTTTGTGTTTTAGCACGTTTGCGTGACAATACCAACTGACCATTTGCATCCTCTTGTGATTCTACAAATACGTCAACTTTGTCACCAACTTTCAAGTCAGGTAAGTCGCGGAACTCAGATGATGCTACAAGACCGTCTGATTTGAAGCCTACGTTCAATACAACATCTTTATTATTGATAGATACTACAGTACCTTCAATAATTTCACCCTGGTTGATCTGATTGAACGTTCCAGCGTACTGCTCTTCTAATTTAGCACGCTCTGTGTCACTGTAGTTACCGAACGCTTTTTCATCTAAATCCCAGTCGAAGTCACCTTCCGGTGTGTTCCATGTAGTAGATTTGATGTCGTCGATTAATTTTGAATCTGCTTCAGACTCGATTTGTTCAGTGTCTTTCACTACTTTAGTGTCAGCACCTTGTAGCTCTGCGTTTTTCGCCGCTAACTCTTTTTCTGCTTCTTGTTTTTTTGCCATTAATTATTAATTCTCCTTTTCCCTGCGTTGCAGGGACTGCAAAGATACGAAAAACTTTTATTTACAATAGATTATATTGAAAAAAAAGCCTCCATCTTGTCCTGGAAAATTTTGGGGGCTCGACATGGCCTGTTCTTTTCCATATCCACAAATACAAGTTGGGTATAACCCGTATTCAGCAGTACCCCATCCTGGTTATATATCTCGTACTCAAACTTAATACGTATCACCGGTTTTTCTTTAATATAGGTTTTGACCGTAATCAAGTCGTCATATCGAGCGGGTTGATAATATTTACAAACCAAATCGGTAACAGGTAGCATAACACCGATATCCTCTAATTCTTTATAGGAAATTCCAGTGCTACGCAGCATTTCCGTACGGGCTACTTCATAAAATGATGCATAATTTCCATAATATACATACCCCATTTGGTCGGTCTCGGCATAGCGTATACGTAATGTGGTTTCGTGTGTAAACATGTTCGTTTCTTCTATCTCATAATATTCCGTTCAGTCAGCGCCCGTTGAAACTTTCGTGCATTTACTAAATGTTCTGCCTGTGTTCTGGCAAAATTATGGTAACCGGAAAAATCATCCTTGGCACACATATAAATGTAATCATGCTTCTTGTGATCAAGGACCGCATCGATAGATGCGATGCTGGGAAGCATAATCGGTCCCGGGGGCAGTCCTTTATACCGATACGTATTGTATGGATTGTCGATGGTGAGATGCCTATTTAATACGCGTCGAATGGTAAAATCATTATTGGCAAAGATTACTGTCGGATCTGCTTGTAATAACATTCCTTTTTCCAGACGATTGAGATATAGCCCGGCGATATCCGGCATCTCATCGGTGTGTAATGCTTCTCCTTTAACAATAGAAGCTAGCACACTGACTTCCTGAGGTGTTAGATTAAGAGCTGCAGCTTTCTCCTTGCGTTCGGTTGTCCAAAACTTGTTGTATTCGTCATGAAAACGTGCGACGATTTTGTTTGGCGGGGTATTCCAATATATCTCATAGGTGTTCGGGATAAACATGGTAAAGAAGTTGTCCTCCGTAAAACCATACGATTCGGCAACCTCTTCGTTATCGAGGATCTCGATAAAAGTGGTCGAATCCGCTTCAAAGTTTTTACCAAGCAAAGCTGCGAAGTTCTCTTTAAGACGAAGATTTTCAAACCTGAATTTGACTGCCTCTTGATAACCTCCTCTAAGATTGCCTATCAAGCGCCTGTTGGACATGCCTTCGGTAAGCTTGTAACGTCCGGGTTTCACACTTTCCGGATATTCCATAGCTTCTGCTATGTAACGGAAAAAAGCCGGATTCTTGACGATCTGTTGTTCGGTAACTGTACGTATAACATCTTCGAAGGTATCATCTGTTTTTATATAGAGATATTCCTGTTTGTCTGTGACGCTTGGTCCCATAAAAGCTTGGTAACCTATCCATGCGGCTACGGCACCTAAAACCAATAATAGGAGGAGTATAATTTTGAATACTTTCCGAAAACTTCTTCTTTTTTCCGTCATGTTTCTTTAATTAGGTAACGAAGTGGGTAAAGAATTAGATAACGTTACGTTTACTGAGCTACCTAAGCTTATAAATCCTGCTGTACTATCCGGCTGCTGGGAAATGATTGTTGTCGATAATGAGTCGGTAATCGTTCCAGAATACGTGATATCACCTAAGTTCAACCCTACACCAGAAAGCGCAAAACGAGCTTCTCTCAGTGATAATCCAATAAGATTAGGCACTTCAACATCGTCTGCTCCCTGTCCATTACCCAATACAAGTGTTATCTGCGACCCTTTTGGAATAAGTCTTCCGGCCTTTAACGGCTGGCCGCCAAATTTGACATCTAATACAACATCTCGTGCAATATCCGCGATATATATGGTGTCAGCTATTTTAAGAGATTGGTTTCTCAAAATTGCAGATGCTTCTATCCACGTTTTTTCAATGATGTCTGGGAAGGCTACCTCCGGTGGCGTTTCAGTGATAATGGTCAGATAAATTGTCCTTCCGGTTTTTACCTGTGATTTAGGATCTGGATCTTGTTCGATGACCAGTCCCGGTTGTGCGTCCATCTGATACACATAGTCGATTGAATATTCTAAATCCGCTTTCTCGAGCGTCTTAACCGCATCATCAATGTGTAGACCCTTTACCTGTGGTACTTCGATCGAAACACCATGCTTTGTATACCATTTGAGTCCGAAGAAAACACCTAAAAATAACAGCGCAAGTGCGATCAAGGCACCAATTAAGTTTTTTCTAAACGTATCTGTTCGCAGATACAGCAATAATTTCGACATCTATTGTTTTTATAATAATAACCAGGGGGCGAAAAGTCTTTGCAAAGCAATGTACTAGTCGGACGCCCTCCGAACTTTCTATATAATAGACAAAATTATTCTTTTTTCGCCGTAACACAAGTTATATTTGTTCTCGTTTAACATTAATTAAGAAGTTAATAGGGTTGATAAAGTGAACCCTATAACGATATCAACGTATATGAGCCTTATTAACGATAACACCATATGAAAAAAAAAATAGCTTTAATTACCGGAGGTTACACCGGAGAGGCAGAGGTTTCCTTTAAGAGTGCTGCATTTGTACAGGAACAACTCGACAAGCAAAAATACGATATATACCCAATAACGATTACGTTGGATACTTGGTTTCACGTGACGGAGACAGGTATTAAAATTCCAGTAAATAGAGAGAATTTTTCGTTGGATATCGATGGCCATATTTTGACGTTTGATGTCGCCTTTATCATTTTACATGGTTCGCCGGGCGAAGACGGGCGGTTGCAGGGATATCTCGATATGATTGGGATACCGTATACTTCCTGCGGCGCATTGACATCTGCGTTAACCATGAATAAGGAATACACCAAAGCCGTTATAGCCGGTATCCAGGATCTCTACGTGGCAAAATCTGTTTTGCTATTTGGAGCGGATCGAAAAGAAGCTGCGGAGATCGTGCAACAAAATCTAACTTTGCCTTATTTTGTAAAACCCAACGCCGGTGGAAGTAGTATAGGAATGTCAAAAGTGAAAGCGTTATCAGAACTACAAGAAGCATTGGATAAAGCTTTTGATGCTGCAAATACGGGCTGTCAGGTTCTTGTCGAAGAATTTGTAACAGGTCGTGAATTTTCTCAGGGCATTTTTCGAAATGCAAAAGGAGAGCTGGTGGTATTGCCCGCTACGGAGGTTCGTACTACGCGTGAGTTTTTTGATTTCGAGGCAAAGTATGTGGCAGGCTTAACGGAAGAGATCACACCTGCGGACTTAACAGAGGAGCAGAAAGAAAGAGCTTCCGGGATTATTCGGGATATCTATGTCCGTTTGGATTGCAAGGGTATGGTACGCGTCGACTTCTTTTTAGAAACCGGTACAGATAAGTTTTACTTTATTGAAATCAACACTATCCCGGGGCAGACACCACAAAGTTTTATTCCGCAGCAAGTCCGTGCTGCGGGCATGAAAGAAAGCGATTTTTATGCAGAGTTAATTGAGGCGGCTATATTGCCCGCTCCCAAACTTCAAAGGTGAAATCGTAGGCATGTCGGTCATCCTGTGCATGCCTGTCTTCGCTGACCTTCTTCCATTCGTTTGCAGGAAGCTCCGGGAAATAGGCATCTCCATCCAACGTGGTGTGTACCCGTGTTAATAATATCTCTTGAGCGAACGGAAGCGCCTGTTGATATATTTTGGCACCGCCAATGATGAAGATTTCTCTTTCATCACGACAATACGTGAGTACCTCGTCGATCGAGTTGGCCACATCAACATCTTCCGCTGACCAGTTCAAATCTCTTGTCAGAACAATGTTGCGTCGTTGTGGTAGCGGCTTTCCAATGGATTCATACGTTTTCCGGCCCATTACAACAGAATGGTCTAACGTATGCTGTTTGAAATATTTAAAATCATCGGGGAGATGCCACAACATCTGATTGTTTTTACCAATAGCATTATTCTCGGCTGCAGCTACAACTAGTGTTATTTTTAGATTGCTCATCTTTAGATAATTACAAATTAAACGGCCACCGGTGCTTTGATATGAGGGTGAAACTCGTAATTTTCCAATTCAAAATCTTCAAACTTAAAATCGAAAATATTTTTTACATCCGGATTTATTTTCATGGTAGGCAGCGGTTTCGGTTCCCTGCTTAACTGCAATTCCGTTTGCTCAAAATGATTACTGTATATATGGGCGTCTCCTAGTGTGTGGACAAAATCGCCAACCCCCATGTCACATACTTGGGCAACCATCATGGTTAGTAAGGCGTATGATGCGATATTGAAAGGTACACCTAAGAAAATATCAGCACTTCGCTGGTAAAGTTGGCAAGAAAGCTGTGGTTTCATTATACCCTTTTCAGGTTGCGCAGGCGCAACATAAAATTGGAAAAAAGCGTGACAGGGCGGAAGTGCCATGTTCTCTATTTCCGCAACATTCCATGCAGACACGATAATCCGGCGAGAGTCGGGTGATTTTTTAAGCTGCTCCATAACCTGCGTTATCTGGTCGATATTGCGGCCATCCGGTGTCGGCCAAGAACGCCATTGCGAACCATATACAGGGCCTAAATTACCATTTTCATCAGCCCATTCATCCCAAATACTCACTCCGTTCTCTTTTAAATATTTGATATTTGTATCACCTTTTAAGAACCAGATCAGTTCGTGTATGATAGAACGAAGATGTAGTTTTTTCGTAGTAACCAATGGAAAACCATCGTTTAGGTTGAAACGCATCTGGTAACCAAATACACTGCGTGTGCCTGTACCTGTGCGATCCATCTTATCAACCCCATTTTCATAAACATGCGTCAGTAAATCCAGATATTGTTTCATAAAAGAAATGCCTAAAAAGTGCAGCTACGAAGATACTTGTTTCTATGTATATGACAAAAAATAAAACGAAACCAATAACATCTTGGTGGCTCGATTCTTGAGACTTATGTACTAACCTGTACAGAAAGGAGGACCCATGTCGCGGAAATTATTAGAGAAAGTAATATTGTTGTTCCTTACCATTGCAATGGTTGCCTGTGAAAAAGAACCCGGCGAACACGAAAAATATGAGGTAGAGGTATTGACAAATATCTCTTACGGAAATCATGAACGTCAAGTGATGGACTTGTATCTACCAAAAGGAAGGTCTTCGGCCAATACAAATGTCGTGGTAGTCATTCACGGCGGAGGATTCGTGGCAGGAGATAAATCCTATTTCAGCGAAGTATCAACGAAACTGGCTGAAAAAGGATTTGCCATTGCTAATATAAACTATCGCTTCGTAGATATCACAGGGTTATTGGACAATCCGCCAAAACATCAACCAAGCGCGATCACCATCCATCACCAAGTGGAAGATGTACATGCAGCCATTCAAGTGGCTTTGGCCAGAAGCGAAGAATTCGCTACGGGCAATAGCAAGTGGTACATTGCCGGACACAGTGCCGGGGCGACATTGGCAATGCTTTATGCCTATGGGGAAAATAATGAAGATGGTCTGATAAAAGCGGTAGCAAACTGGGCCGGCGCAACAACGTTTGCTTTTAATGACGAATCCGAAACCGATCAGCTCGACCCTCGGTTTCGCGAATTGTTCTTTCGGTTGATTGGGGCAGAAGCCACAAATGAAAATAAATTGGCTTACATGGCTGCAAGTCCATATTGGGTGGCTTACAATAACGAGGGAATACCTACTATTAACATCAGGCCGGACGATAACACCGTCGGTGATTTACCCGATGTGAGCGACGTACAATACAAAAAAATGACAGATATGCTGAACGGAAAAGAGGTTGTAAGCAAGTATGTAATAGTTTCAGGTGCGTCACATGGATTCAGCGAACCCGGAAAATGGGACGAAGTGCTGTCGAATACGGTTGCCTTTTTCAACGAACATTAGCAGTTTGTAACTAAAAATAACGAAAATCGCTTATCGATTCCATTAAATTAGAAGCATTCTTGGATAAAAAGAACAATATAATTTTTTGTACTTTTGCAAGATTATCATGAACAAAAAAGTAGCTTTTTATACGTTAGGATGTAAACTGAATTATTCAGAAACATCTTCTATCGGCAGGATTTTCAAAGAAGCAGGCTATGAAACCACTCCGTTTAATAGCCAGGCAGATGTATATGTTATCAATACCTGTTCGGTGACTGACCATGCGGATAAGAAGTGCCGTAAGGTCGTGAAAGAAGCACTAAAGCATTCTCCAAATGCCTATATTACCATCGTGGGATGCTATGCCCAGTTAAAGCCAAGGGAGATAGCTGAAATCCCGGGCGTGGATATGGTATTGGGGGCTGCGGAGAAGTTTAATATTATCGAACATATCAACGACCTAACGAAACAGGAAAAAGCTGTTGTTCATAACGCACCCATAGACGAAACACATCAGTTTGTTTCTGCTTATTCCATAGGCGATCGCACCCGTACCTTCTTGAAAGTACAGGATGGCTGCGATTACTCGTGTACATTCTGTACGATTCCATTAGCACGGGGAGCAAGCCGTTCAGGAAAGATTGAAGATATCGTAAGGCAAGCGGAAGAGATTGCGGTGTCGGGCGTTAAAGAGATTGTGTTGACAGGCGTTAATATTGGCGACTTTGGGATACGGGATGGCAAAAGGCAAGACCGTTTCTTAGATTTGGTGAAAGCGTTGGACGAAGTCGAGGGTATAGATCGCATACGTATTTCCTCTATTGAGCCGAACCTGCTTGCGAATGAAATCATAGAATTTGTTGCACAATCTAAAAGATTTGTGCCGCATTTCCACATGCCGTTACAGTCGGGAAGTAATAAAGTATTGGGGAAAATGCGCCGGCGTTACAAACGTGAGCTTTACGCAGAACGTGTAGCGAAGATAAAATCGTTGATGCCCGATTGTTGTATAGGTGTCGATGTTATCGTGGGGTTTCCCGGCGAGACGCGTGAAGATTTTCTCGATACGTATAATTTCTTAAATGAAATGGATATTTCCTATTTGCATGTCTTTACATATTCAGAAAGGGAAAATACGATTGCTGCACAGATGGAAGGAGCGGTTCCAGGAGCACAACGTAGCGACAGAAGTAAAATGTTACATATCCTTTCGGAGAAAAAGAGGCGCGCGTTTTATGAAAAGCAGCTCGGTAAAATCGGCGAAGTGCTTTTTGAGAGCGATGTTAAAGACGGTTATATGCATGGCTTCTCGAAAAATTATGTGAAAGTACGCTCATTGTATGACCCGTTACTCGTCAACGAAATGGTACCGGTCAAATTCACAGCTATCACGGAACAATGCGAGGTGGAAATCGAAGAATTACCTGAATTTTTGGTACATTCATAAGATTACCTAACGTTTACGGATATTGAGTAGAATGACCACCACCAATATACCGGCTACCCCTATAAATTGCCATATAGACACATGTTCCTTTAATACAATATAGGACATACATACGGCTACAGGCAGTTCAATGTAACTCAATATATTTCCGAGCGATACGCCTGTTTTGGGGATTCCATAAGAGAATAAAAGAGGAGGTAGGACTGTCCCAAAAACCGAAAGTAACAATCCATAACGCCATAGGGAAGAAAAAACTGAAGGCTTAAAAAGGCTAAACGGTTGTAACACAATAAAAACCAAGAGAAACGCCCCGATAATCATGTAGGCACTTTTTTGGAGAGGGGGATGATCGTTGCCAACACGGCCACTCACGATAATAAATATAGCGTATGCGGTTGCAGCAAGAAGTCCATAGCCAATACCTACGATGTTAATCGATTTGACGTCATTTTCTAACAAACCTGTCGCAAGAACCGTACTTGCTAAGATGGCAACAACACCAATGGTTTGCCGTCGCGTAAGCTTTGTTTTGAAGAAAATAAATTCGATCAGTTGTCCAATCCAGATATATTGCATTAAGAGAATGATAGCCAAGGAGGCGGGTACGAGTTGTACACTTTTGTAATACAAAATACTGACTGCACCGGTGGATAGCCCGCTGACGATGATGTGCCATTTCGGTGAGATAGAAGGATATTTGGAAAAGTAGCTTTTATTGGCGATGAATATGATTCCGACGACTATCCACAAGAACAACATGCCAAAAAGCGCCTGGATACCTGTCACTTCGCCCAGCGTGAAACCTTGTGCATAGGCTTTTTTCACAAAGGTCGATAATATGCCGAAACTGGCGGCGCCTAATACAACAGCAATAATGCCTTTTACTTGTTCCCTGTCCATTCTGGCGCGCAAGATACAAAATCATTTCTCCAAACTTTGTTAAACGCATTCTGATGTTTATTTTTGTGCTATGCAACACCGATCATATAAGTATATCACGCTATTATCATGGGTTATGGCCGTTTTTCTATTGGCGTCTTGCGGGGCTAAAAGAAAAGTGCTCCATGGAAATCGCTCACATCATGGCACAACCAATACCGGCATCCCTACAGATGCAAGTGATGCACGTGGTAAATCGGTATCTGGTTCTGGAATAGATAATTATGCTGCTATATTAGGCGTTTCTGCACATGATTTGGATAACAAATCGCTTTATTCTTTCATCGATAAATGGTTGGGTAGTCCGCATCGCCTCGGCGGTACGCAACCTTCAGGAATAGATTGTTCTGGCTTTGTGGGAATTTTATACAGAGAGGTATATGGTAAAAATTTACCGCGGAGTTCGCGGGATATGGGCGACCATGTGAAAAGAAAATATGAAAGACAATTAAAGGAGGGGGATTTAGTATTTTTCTCCTTTGGAGGAAGAAACATAGACCATGTAGGTGTGTATCTGCATAATAATAAATTTGTACATGTGTCGACACGGAGAGGCGTAATTATTTCCGACATCAAAGACAATTGGTATTACAAATACTTTGTACGTGCCGGTACGCCAAAAATCTAACATTCAAATTACAATACCTTTTAATAACCCATATACTTTCCTGTTTAAGTTCAGTCGTAATGTGTATTTTTGCGACAAATTGATTTGTCATGAGTAGAAGATCGAAGACCATCTTTTTGGCACTGTGTATTATCGGTTCTTTTTTTATCTATTGTGTTTATTATTATTCCAACATGGTAAAGAATGCACCTTTTCGTTATTCAGATTTCGAATATATTTCCATTCAATACGGTTTACGAGATTCGATGCTGAACAGCTACCATTCGGCAACGCAGGATTATCAATATCTCAATCGTGATAATGAAATCGTTAAAAAGAAATTGAAGCTGACGAGCGATGATTTACTTTTCCTACACCGGAAAGCGATGGAAATGGGATTTTGGAATGTAGATAATGATATGACAACACCTAGAGCAGATTCGCTCGAAGGACGTATGGTACCGCGTTACAGCCTTGAATATAAATACAAGGAAAAAGGAAAGACCGTTACGATGGATGCAGATTACCCCGGAAATCCAAAAATGATGGACGCTGCTAAAACAACGATCGAAACAGTTTTGGAGCGGATAAATATCGCGAATGCACGGTAGAAAAAAAGCAACAATATTACTTTTTTAACATAAAGCTAATTATCACTTCACATTAAAAGTTCACCTTTGTGATGAGTAATTTTTGTTCGTCATTAATGTGTAATTAATGGTTAGTGTTTATGTTCAGGCTTGTTGTGAAATATGCCGAAAGCAAAAGGGTTGTCCTGTCAAGACAACCCTTTTTGCTTTCAAATATTTTACAAAGTTAATTATCCGCTGATCTTTGTCCGGCCGATATAAGATTTCCTTCTGCAAGGAGATGGCGCAGATCATCAGAAGCTGGAAGTTCAAAGACCTCGAGGTGGAAGTATTTAATTGCTGCGAATAAATGATCAAACAAATCGGACATGACATCCTCAAAAAATCCCCAATTTGTGCCGTTGGTAAACATATAAAGCTCCAGTGGTAAGCCGTGTTCCTTAGGGTCTAGTTGACGAACCATAAGGGTCATGGCTTGATGTATGTTCGGATTATGTTTGGCATAGGCTAAAATATAAGCTCTAAATAAACCCACATTAGTCATCCGCCGGCCGTTCACTAACACAGAACTGTCTACCTGTTCCTGACTATTGTATTCGTCTATTTCCTTTTGTCGCTTATCGATATATGGTAACAAGAGTTTAATTTTTTTCAATTCATCGATCTCTTGTTCTGTTAGATATCTGATGGTAGATATCTTAATATGGATTGAACGCTTAATACGTCGACCGCCCGAATCTTGCATGCCTCTGTAATTCTTAAACGAATCACTCAGCAGTGTATAGGTAGGGATTGTTACTATCGTCTTATCAAAATTTTGAATTTTGACATTGTTTAAGTTGATCTCCAGTATATCACCATCTACTCCGTATTTCGACATCTCAATCCAATCGCCGACACGAACGGAATCATTAGCCGATACTTGTATACTCGCTACAAAACCGAGGATAGTGTCCTTAAACACCAACATGAGGATAGCAGATGCAGCACCTAACGAAACGAGGAATGACCACGGTGAATTACCTGTCAGTATGGAAACGATGAGCGTACCGATAACAAAAATCAAAAATATCTGTACAACTTGCAGATAACTATCAAGTGGTTTGTCTACAAAAGCTTTCGATGTACGCAAAATATCCCGCCCGGTCTTCAATAAGCTGTTGATAAATGCGTATACGGATAAAATAACAACAATATTTAGAAATTTATTAAGACCCGTTGTAAAATTTGGAAACCCAACAAAGATGAATGGTATCATTTGTTGTGCAATAATAACGAGAATTAATAAGCTAAGTTTATTTAATACTTTGTTTTTCAGTAGAAAATCGTCCCAGTTTGTCTTTGTTTTCTTGATAATCTTTGTTAAAACGGAATTGAAGATAGCGCTGATGATAAAGTTGACTATATACAGTATTCCAAAAGCGACGACAAGTAGACTGGCGGAGGTAACGATATGGGCAAGTTTGTCGGATACTCCAGCGTTTTGGATGACGTTAAATGTCCAATCGTAAAGTGCACTGGTTTGCTGTGCGGCAATGTTAATAATGTCTGTTTTTTCCATATTAACAGACAAATATAGGTAAAATGCGAGGGAAAAACGAAGTTTTAGGCGGTTTTTACCTGTTTAAGCGGTGTTTCTGTCGTGTTTATGTTTAAATAAAAAGCTAAATAAAATGGCGATTATAAGTGTATAACCAGCAAAAGCCAGCCATATTCCTCGCCAATCCTTTAACAAAACATGTTCACTGAGCAGGCCATCAGGCAATACCGATATCCCTCGGGAATGTATAAATTGAAGCAGTGAGCTATTCATCGTTTCGGTTTGTAGATAAGTTGACAGCTTTTCCAAGGAGGAAAATTCCAGCGTGAAATAATGGTCTATTACCCAACCGGAGATCAGGCTTCCCAATATGGCTCCAAAGCCGTTGGTCATCATCATAAAAAGGCCCTGTGCAGCACTGCGTATGGACGCTGTGGTAGATTTTTCGACAAATAAAGATCCGGATATATTGAAGAAATCAAATGCCATTCCATATACAATGCAAGAAAGGATGATCATCCATAAACCCGTTTGTGGGTCGCCAAATGCGAATAATCCAAATCGAGCCACCCACGCCCACATTGCGATGAGCATCACCTTTTTGATACCAAACCTTTTCAAGAAAAATGGGATAGCTAAAATAAAGAGTGTTTCCGAAATCTGTGAAATGGACATGATGAGTGTAGAGTACTTAATGGCGAAAGAATCGGCGTACTTTGGGTAAAACTTGAATTCATCCAGAAATACGTCGCCGTAAGCATTGGTTAGTTGTAATGCCCCTCCCAGAAACATACAGAAGATAAAAAAAACAGCCATCTTGTAGTCTGCAAACAACTTAAATGAATCTAGCCCGAGTGTTTTTGTCCACGATTGCTTTTCTTGATGTCGCCTGTTTTTTGGTGGACATTTAGGAAGCGTCAGCGCATACAGCCCTAAACCCATTGCAGCAATTCCGGCGATATAAAACTGATATGCTGTCGCTTTATTACCTGTTAGATTGACTACCCACATGGCGGTAATAAAACCGATCGTGCCCCATACCCGTATAGGCGGAAAAACCTTGACCACATCATATTCCTTCGCTACCAGTGTCGTGTAGGAAATAGAATTTGATAACGCCAGTGTAGGCATATAGAAACCCATAGCCAACAGCATAATATAAAAAAATGTCTGTGGATTATCTACCTGTGGCAGATAAAAGAGGGTTACGGCATATAGCAAATGTAGAATGCTGTATAATTTTTCTGCATTTATCCATCGGTCAGCAATGATGCCCATAAGTGTTGGCATAAAGATCGCTGCAATGCCCATCGTGGAAAAAATCGCGCCAAATTGTGTGCCATCCCATTGTTTTGTACCGAACCAATAGTTGGCGATGGTAATGAGCCAAGCACCCCAAACAAAAAATTGAAAGAAGCTTACGACAGTTAACCGTAATTTAATCCTTTTTTCTCCTGTCGATTTCATCACGTATTTTAGCCGCCGTCTCGTATTGCTCCGCTTCGATTGCTTTTTTGAGATTTATCTCCAGTTGATCGTCGCTCATATTAAAATAAGGTGATTTGGGCGCGTGCTCTTTTTCCGCGGGTGTGGAAGTTGCACTCGTCATGGTGTTTTCTTTTGGGAGACCTTCCAGGTTTTCCAGAAAAGCAAAATCATTACTTTCAATAACGATACCCGCTGCATCCATAATAAAATCATATACGTATATCGGTGCACCAAAACGTACCGCTAACGCAACCGCATCGGAAGTGCGGGAGTCGATATCGAAAGTTTTGTCGCCATTAGAGCAGACCAGTTTTGCGAAGAAGATACCATCTATCAAATTGTAGATCAGCACTTCCTGGATATTGATTTGGAAATTGTCGGCAAAAGTCTTGAAGAGATCGTGAGTCAATGGACGGCTGGGTTGCATTTTTTCAATTTCTACCGCAATGGCCTGCGCCTCAAAACCTCCAATGATAATGGGCAACCGACGATTACCTCCCATCTCGCCCAAAACCAGTGCATAAGCACCAGATTGTGTTTGACTGTACGATAACCCCACTATATCTAATTTGATTTTCTTCATCCTTAATGCCTAAACTATATTACAAATATGTAAATATTCGGGACAAAATAAAAACCATCGTAATTAAAAAATGGCCAGATTATATTACAACCCGACCATTTTACTTTGTTTCAATTGTTTGTTTAGTGATTCTTATATGCTTTGAAGGCATCAATGAGTTTAGGGACGATATCAAAAGCATCCCCTACGATGCCATAATCGGCGACTTTAAAGAATGGCGCTTCAGGATCGTTGTTGATCACGACAATGGTTTTCGAAGAACTTACACCGGCAAGATGCTGGATCGCTCCGGAGATGCCAATAGCAATATATAGGTTTGGGCTTACCGCCAATCCCGTTTGTCCTACGTGTTCCTCATGTGGGCGCCAACCCGCATCCGATACTGGTTTGGAGCAAGCTGTAGCAGCACCCAATACGTTAGCCAATTCCTCTATGATTCCCCAGTTTTCGGGGCCTTTTAATCCGCGTCCGGCAGACACGACAATATTCGCTTCGGGTAATGGTATTTTGTCTGTCGCCTGCACAATATCTTTAACAACCGTAGATAAATCTGCAGCGGCAACTTGTGGTTGGAAAGTTTCGATTTCGACTGTCGTAGGTGCTTCCACCGCCTCAATGGTATTCGGTGTCAAAGCGATCACTTTGACAGGAGCAGTGAGCTCTTGTGTTGCGATGGCCTTGCCCGAGAAAGCAGATTTTTTTATTTCCCAAGCGTCTCCCTTGATGATAGGTAATATAATCGCCCCGTCAGCAAGTGCTGCGTCCAATTTGGCAGCAATGCGTGGAGCTAGTCCTTTTCCGCTGAAGGAATTAGATAGTATGATGGTCGTTGCCTGTATACTTTTTGCCACTTCCGCGATAACCGCAGCATACGCCTGATTGACGAATTGGTGTAGCTGTTCGGTATTCACCTCTATCACTTTGTTTACACCGTAGCGACCGATATTTTCTAAGGATGCGGCATCTACTTTTCCGATACTGAGTGCAGTGACAGGCTGACCGGTAGCGTCTCCAATAGCTTTCGCGTAGGACACCGCCTCATATCCGGATTTTTTAAATGCTCCCGCTATATTTTCGATATATACTAAAATTGCCATAATAAGCGCTTTAATGAAGATTTATATAACTTTTGCCTCGCTGTGTAACAACTCAACCAGTTGGGTGACGTTGTCTTTGTCAACAAGTTTAACGTTACCCCGCGGAGGCGGTGTGTCAAAATGGGTAATATGGGATAATGCCGGCACATCAACGGCTGCGATAACTTCGAGCGGTTTTGAACGAGCACTCATAATCCCACGCATATTCGGTATTTTGGGTTCTGCCACGCCCTCTGCTGTTCCGACAACGGCCGGTAGCGGAATTTGTACCACTTCTTTACCGCCCTCTATTTCCCGTTCTACTGTAGCGCTTGTGCCGTCGATATCTAGCTTTTTAGCAATGGAGATGGATGGTATACCTAAGAGTTCGGCGATATACCCCTGTACCAAGCTACCATTATAATCTATAGATTCACGCCCGGTCAAGATAAGGTCAAAGCCCTGTGTCTTGGCGTAAGAAGCGATTTGGTTGGCTACAAACCAAGCATCACGTGGACGGGCATCTATGCGGATAGCATTATCTGCACCGATCGCCAAGGCCTTTCTAATAGTGGGGTCCGCGGATGCTTCGCCTACATGGATTACCGTTATCGCGCCTTGGCCATTGCCGGCAAGTTCAACAGCCTTGGCCAGAGCAATTTCATCATACGGATTAATGATATATTGAATGCCAGCGGTATTGAATGCTGTGTTATTATCCGTAAAAGTGATTTTGGATGTCGTGTCGGGCACGTTGCTTATACATACAAGTATCTTCATGGGAGTATATTTTTTTAGCCTTCACACAAACCTATCAATTTCAAAAACCAAAAACAAGAAACGATGTTTGATAAGCCGTCAGCAAATTGTCATTTTTCTATGCATGCATAGTATTTTTATTGATGTACTTTTCCTATTTTTGTCTTTACCATGAGTAATAGACTAGAAGAATTACAGGAGTTTTTAAAAGAAAGCCCGAATGACCCTTTTTTAAAATACGCTATAACGATGGAGTATAAAAAAACAGGCGATAACGAAAACGCGTTTGCTGGTTTTCAAGATTTGCAGACAAACCATCCGGACTACATTGGAACATATTATCATTTCGCTAAATTTATGGAAGAGCAGGGGAGGAAAGAGGAAGCGTTGGATGTATACAGAGTGGGAATGGAGGTAGCACAGCGACTACGGAATCGTCATGCCTATGGAGAACTGTTAAGCGCCTATAATTTGGCCATGGGGATAGAGGAAGATGAATGGGACGATTAAAAACGTTAAATAAAACGTAACGAAGGCTTTGTGGTACTTTTTTTGTTGTCAATAACAAAAATCTGGAGTGATGCGTTTCGTGATATATATAAATGGATTATTGTTAGGACTCTTTGTCGTCGTTGGTTGTGTAAATACTCGAACAAATGCAAGTATCGAAAATAATAAGTTTGGTAAAGTAACCGAAGGGCGCTTGGTGGGAACATACAGAGGCAATCTCCCATGTACGGATTGTGATGCCATAGCGACTTCTTTAACGTTAGCGAACGACAAAGCATACACGCTGGAGTATACCTATGTAGGCAAAAGTGTAGAACCCTTTTCCAAAACGGGCACATGGGAATTAAGAGACGGAGAACTTAATTTGGAGGGGTTAGACTACAAATATAAAGTAGAACCCGACCAATTAAGACAATTAGATTTGTCAGGAAAAGAGATTCGGGGTGAATTGGCGGAGCGCTATATACTCCATTATGCTAATTGATGCCCCTTACTTTGCCCTTGTTCTACACAAATATCTTTCAGCTTTTTCACCACAAAATCAATTTCTTCCTTTGTATTGTATTTGCTAAAGGAAAAACGGACAGCAGGTTTGTCTGGGTCGCTATCCAATGCTTGAAGTACATGGCTACCCAACTGAGAACCGGAACTGCATGCACTTCCTCCCGAGGCAGAGATACCGGCAATATCCAGACTAAACAGTAACATGTCCGCAATTTCTGTGCAAGGAAGTGATACATTTAAAACGGTGTATAGTGAATCCTCGGCATTTATATTTCCATTAAATGTAACCTGAGGGATGTTCTTTTGCAGTTCCGAACGCATATAATCTTTTAACCCTTGAATATAATTCCTATGAGTCTCCATATTTTGATAGCACAATTCCAATGCTTTGGCTAGTCCCACGATGCCGTAGACATTCTCTGTCCCTCCACGCATGTTACGTTCTTGAGCACCTCCATAGATGAGCGGACGGATTTTGTTTTTTCCGTTGATGTAGATAAAACCTACTCCTTTTGGGCCATGGAATTTATGAGCAGCACCTGTAAGGAAATCAATATGTAATGTGGAGAGGTCGTGCTCGTAATGGCCCATGGTCTGCACGGTATCGGAATGGAAGACCGCGTTAAATTCCTGGCATATTTCAGAAACTTTATAAATGTCGGTTAATGTACCGATTTCATTGTTAGCATGCATCAGCGATACGAAGGTACGCGGATTTTGAGATAACAGGTCTCGTAAATAATCAAAATCGACATTGCCACGTTCATCAACTGTGACAAAATCCAATTGTATAATGTTCCTTTTTGCTAAATCTTCCAATGTATGCAAAACGGCGTGATGTTCCAAAGGGGAAGTAATAGCATGTGTAATCCCTAAATCGGTGATTGATCTCACAATAGCCATGTTATCTGCTTCGGTACCGCCGGAGGTAAAGAATATTTCGGACGGAGAAGCTTTTAATAAACTGGCTACGGTTTTTCTAGCCTTTTCAATGATGGTTCTTGCTTGACGACCGTGTGCATGGATAGAAGAAGGGTTTCCAAAATGCTCCTGCATGGTTTCTGTCATGACCTTTATCACTTCCGGATCTAATGGAGTCGTAGCGGCATTATCAAAATATACTTGCATGCAGCAAAAGTAAGTATTATGTGTACTTTTTTTAGAAAAAAGTACGTAAAAAATCGTCGCTTCAGATATTTGAGACAGTGGATAATGCTAAGAAAGGATTTGTACAGACCTCAAATATCTGGATGCGACCTTCAAGGTCAAGGAAGGGATAATACAATTGTATAATACCTCCGCTATTATTATACCCTTCTTCGGTTTCTAAAAAGCATAAATACGCTAAGCAAGCTGCCGACTAATGCCAGATACAGCACCAAATCACCATTTCTGGTGTAAAAAGTCAATTCCTCGTTCAAGTTAATTTCTTGTGTTAAGGCGTCCGGTGTCCACCAAGATGTTTTTTGAACAATATCTCCGCGTTGGTTAATAAAGCCTGAAATACCGGTATTGGCCGAGCGGGCTACCCAACGTCGGTTTTCTATTGCCCGTAGTTTGGCATAGAGTAGGTGCTGGTCTTTTCCCGAGGTATTGCCCCACCATCCGTCGTTGGTTACGATGGCAATAAACTGTGCACCTTCCCGGATATATTTAGCAACATAATCACCCCATATGGATTCATAGCAAATAACCGGGGCAGCTCCAATACCGCTTTGCGAATAGAACACCGAAGGTTCTTCCTGACTACCATATCCTCCCGTAGATCCGCCAAAATGTGCGAAAAGCGGTTTCATGAAACTAAGTGATTCTCCGAACGGAAGCTGTTCCACGCCGGGAACTAACTTGGATTTGTGATAGAATTGAAGTTTACTCGATTGGTCGATCAACACCGCGGCGTTAAAAGGATCGCGGAAAGTACCATTCCCAAAATCTCTGGCAGTGGTGGTTTTCGGATAGTTGTAAATTTGGTAGCTTTCGATACCCGATAGCACGTTGCCATTTTTGTATTTATCAAGGAAATGAATAACACGTTCGTAAGCTGGATAGCTCCTAAACTGTTCTTCATCAATACCCCATCCCTCTGCCGAAATTGCTGTTTCCGGCCATAAGAAAAACTCAGTGTTCGGTTTGGCAACGCGCTCCGATAGTTCCAATAGGGTGGATAGCTGCTCCGCCGGATGAATAAAACCAAATTTTCCATAAGGGTCGATATTCGGCTGAACCACGACAACCTCTGATGGATTAATGTGCTCGGTATAAGCATTATATTTTATAACAGAAATGGTTGCTGGCACGACTAAAGCAACCGTAATAGCAATAGCTAGCTTCTTCGTGTTATAGGCTTCTATCTTTTCGCGTTTCTGCCAAATCAAAAGAAACAATAATAGGTTGATGCCCCAAATCCATACGGTACCACCAAAAACACCGGTAACGCTATACCACTGGATAAGTTGATGGAAATTAGAAAAACCATTTCCTAATGTCATCCAAGGGAAAGCTAAATCCCACCATTGGTGAAGAAACTCGTATCCAACCCAAAAAGAAACCAACCCAATAAAACTGTAGCCTATAGCTGTTTTTTTACGCAACTGATAGTAAACGCGAAAAACAAGAGCCATCAATAGGGGAGCCAGTCCAAAAGGAATGAGGGAGATGAGCATTGCTACATACGACGGTAAATAGGCGCTCATCGCATTATATACCCAATAGATGGAAGCGGTATTCCACACGAACCCCGTAAGAAAACTCAACCAGAAAATCTTTTTGCCTTTGCGGGTATAATTCCCCCTGATCACCTTTTCAATAGCAATCAGCAAAGGTACGAAACCAACAAACAACAACGGACTGCTGTAGGGGATCGGTGGCCAAGCTAACCATAAGATAACGGCGCTTAACAGCGCTAAAAGGTAATTTTGTCGCACGAATTAGAGTTGTGATAAGAGTTCTGTCTTTTTGTTTTCGTATTCAGATTGTGTGATCAATTGCCGATCATAAAGTGTTTTAAGTTTCTTTAGTTTTTGTGTAAGCTCATCATCTTCTACAGCGGATATGTGGGATTGTTTTATTACTATTTCCTCGTCCTTATTTTCTTCCGTGATCGACGGTGTAGCTGGCTCATCAACGACAGGTTGTACGGGTAATGTGAAATGCTCGGTCGGTTTTTGCTCGAGAACAACCGGAGTAGACTCTTCGCTTTTATTGCCTGATGGATTTTCCAATGCCGTTTTGATCAGTTGATACAATTTGCGCGCCTGCACCTTTGGAATATAATCGATGGTCAAGTTCTCCCCTGTAAAAGGTATGACCGTTACCTTCGATCCGAAAATTTCCTCTTTGAAAGCGATGTCTTTAATATCGTTCCATGAAAAAATTTCAAAGTTGGTCGCTAGTCCCAGTTTCGTGAATTCGCAAAGGAAAATACGCTTGTTGCTGATGGTGATGCTATCGGGTAATAACGTCACCGCGGGTTTCTTTTGCAGGGAGATATATTGTATATACTCACCGGCTGTTAGCATATCGACTATCTTCGTATGGATTCTTTCCACCACTTTGGCGTCCTGTCCATCTTGAATAAATTTATCTACACTCATGTTTTTATTTTTTTAGTAGTCAGTAGTCAGTAAATCTATAATTAACTAACTTTTACTCGTCACTCCTTCCCACCTACACAAAATACAAATTCTCCTTTAATAGGATGCTGTTCAAAGTGTAATTTTAGCGTTGCAAGTGTTCCTCTAATCGTTTCCTCGTACAATTTACTAAGTTCCCGCGAAATAGAAGCTTCTCGATCTTCACCAAAATAGGTAATAAACTCTTCTATAGTTTTGAGGATGCGGTGGGGTGATTCATAAAAAATCATCGTGCGCTTCTCCTCGCTAAGTTGTTTTAAGCGTGTTTGGCGTCCTTTTTTAACCGGGAGAAATCCCTCAAAACAGAATCTGTCATTGGGTAAACCGGAGTTGACCAATGCAGGTACAAAAGCAGTGGCACCGGGCAAGCATTGCACTTCCAACCCCTCTTTAATCGCCTCTCTTACCAATAGAAAACCCGGGTCGGAGATCGCAGGTGTTCCGGCATCGGAGATTAACGCTATATGTTGTCCTTCCTTCAGAAACCGGATAATCTCGGCTACCGCCTTATGCTCGTTATGCTGATGGTGCGCAAATACTTTCTTTTCAATACCAAAATGTTTGAGAAGTGGAGCACTCGTGCGGGTGTCCTCTGCCAATATTAAATCAACCTCTTTCAAAATACGTATAGCCCGAAAGGTCATATCTTCCAGATTACCAATAGGCGTAGGTACTAGATATAGCATGACCAAAGGTAAGAAATAGTTGTGAGTGATAAGTTATAAAAAAATATCCCCCTCGGGGTGAGGGGGATTAATCTTCAAAATCGATGAAGTCGTCGCCATCATACGCGAACTCCTGTAAGTCCGGGTAGACGTCTTGTTCGAAAATTTCTAAATCTTTTAACATGTTTATTATATTTTAATCATACTACAAACTTAGTGTTGCTATGTGAACTAATAATGATGCATACATCAAATAATTGTTAATATGATTGATATTGGCTCTAAATTATATAATGTTTTTAATGATTTAAAATTTTTTATGAAAAAATGATATTAAAATGTCTTTTTTATTGTAATGTTGATTGGAATAGTGTATTTCGATTACACTTCTTATGTCTCCTCAATTAAATAATTTTTTAATGGCTGAGGAGAACCGAGCTTGCGAGCTCACCGAAGGTAATTAGAACAAATTCATTTTATATGCGACTATTAAATTGCACATAAAAATGAATTTATCTAAGTTTGTCCATCTAAATTACTTATTCATTTATGTTACAGATAAATTATATCCGTGAAAACAGGGATGCAGTGATCGAACGATTAGCTGTCAAGAATTTTAAAGATGTGGAATTGGTAGATGAAGTCATCCAATTGGACGAATCGCGTCGCAAAATTCAGAACGAATCGGATGCAATAGCTGCGGAGGCCAATACTGCTGCCAAGCAGATTGGAGACTTGATGCGCCAGGGAAAGAAAGAAGAAGCCGAAGCGGTGAAGTCAAAGTCGTCCGGATATAAAGAACAAGTAAAAGAGCTAACAGAAAAGCTGGCGGAAGTTGAACAAACGTTGCAGGACAAAATTGTGCAATTGCCCAATTTGCCACATACGTCCGTCCCAATGGGTGTTGCTGCTGAAGATAATGAGGTGGTTTTGGAACACGGTGTAGTACCCACATTAGCGGACGGAGCGCTGTCGCACTGGGAATTGTTGAGCAAATATGATATCGTGGATTTGGAATTGGGCGTAAAAGTGACGGGAGCGGGATTTCCGGTTTACAAAGGAAAAGGTGCTCGTTTGCAGCGTGCACTTATTAATTTCTTTTTAGACCAGGCGGTTGAGGCTGGCTATAATGAAGTTCAAGTACCAATTCTCGTAAATGAAGATTCTGCTTTTGCAACGGGGCAACTACCGGATAAAGAAGGGCAGATGTACCATGTTGGTGGTGACGATTTTTATTTGATTCCGACAGCTGAAGTTCCTGTAACGAACTTATATCGTGATACGATTGTGAAAGAAGAGCAGTTTCCCATTAAACACTGTGCATACACCCCTTGTTTTCGTCGCGAAGCAGGTTCGTATGGCGCGCATGTGCGTGGTTTGAATAGATTGCACCAGTTCGATAAAGTGGAAACCGTACAGATTGTCCATCCGGATAAGTCTTACGAAGTATTGGAGGAGATGAGTACCTATATCCAGGGATTGTTGCAGCTATTGGAATTGCCGTATCGCGTATTGCGCTTGTGTGGGGGGGATATGAGCTTTACTTCCGCACTGACGTATGATATGGAGGTGTTCAGTGCCGCCCAACAACGTTGGTTGGAAGTCTCCTCGGTATCGAACTTTGAAACGTATCAATCCAATCGGTTAAAGGTGCGCTTCAAGAATGAAAATGGCAAAATGCAATTAGCCCATACCTTAAATGGTTCGGCATTGGCGCTGCCGAGAATCGTAGCGTCTATCCTGGAAAATAACCAAACCGAAAAAGGTATACGTATCCCTGCCGTTTTGGTTCCGTATACCGGTTTTGAGTGGATTAATTGATTTTTTGTTAATTTTTGCTACGTAACATGGATACAAAAACAAATGAATCTGTAACAAACTCATTTGTATTTATGATATATGCCGTATAATTCTTGAGTAAGACAGTTAGGTTTTTGTCGAACATAGAAGGATTTTTAACAAACCCATATAAGTTTTTAAGGAACGCATAGCGATTTGACATAAACTCCTATGGAAAATATAGAAAATGCATTGTCTTTGCGTCGAAGTCTTTCGAATTGTTGTGGAACACCATTGGATGTATGCTATCCCTATTATTCTTTATGTTAAAGAATACTGTGTTTAAGGTTAATTTGTGTTTCGTTAAACGCATGTTACGTAGCATGAGTAAGTTGACGGAGTTCTTTTTAACAAAGTTGTTCGCCTTTGCTTCATCTTCGTTTACATTTGGTTTATAGATGTTTGTTTTAGGCTCGGAGACGATCGTCTTTGCTTTATCTTGGTCTGCGTTTGGCTTATAATCGTTTGTCTTTAGCTTTAAGCCGCTTAACTTTACTTCACCTTCACATGCGTTTGGTTTATATTTATTCGTTATCGAAACGAAGTCAGGTAACTTTGTTTCATTGTAAAATCTCTCCGTAATTCTTATCTTTGGGTGAAGCGCTAATCTTATTTACAAATCTTGTTCATGCTCCTATGAAGTATATACGTGCAAAAGCTAATTTTTTCCGTTACGCAGATGACAAACTGGTCGTGACCGCTTCCTGGATCATTCAGCGTATGAAAGAATCGGATATTTTTGTCGATCCGACACCGCCTATACACGAAATAGAGGAAGCATATGCAGAATATTATCAAAAAGCAGTAGAGTCAAAGGGAGGTAGCCGTTTAGTGAAAGCACAAAAGCGGGAAAGTAAGAAAAAACTCAGTGACTTACTCCAAGCGTTGGTATTCTATGTAAACGTAGTAAGTGATGGTAATCTGGCGAAACTATATAGTTCCGGGTTTCCTGTATTGGCAGGGAAGAGCAAGGGACAGCCGCCCGATACACCAGCATCGCCTTATTTGCAGGATGGGAGGAGGAGCGGAGAGGTGGCGTTTGGTTTCCAGCCTGTTGGACGGGATATGTTTTATGATTATTGTTTTGCTACAGAAGTAGATGATAATAATATTCCTATCTGGGGAGAAGAACAAACGACGTCACGCTCTTTTAAAGCCTATCAAGATGGTTTTAAGCCAGGGAAATATACCTATTTCCGAGTTCGTGCGAGAAATAAACATGGTTGTAGCCCTTGGACACCCGCCGTCATGTTTATGGTGCGGTAGCTAATGTTATTCTCCACGCCTCGGCTCCATCCTCACCAGATATTGATCATTGTCATCTTCAAAAAGAATCTGTACCACCCAACCTTCTTCGTGTGCAATTTTAATCAACTCCTGTTGATCGATATACAGCCAATGAAAAGGCTTCCCAAGGTTCCCTTTATATTCATATTGAAAACGGATCTCACCTAAGTAATGTTCTGGTTTGGGGATACGGTATTCGTCGTATAGATAGGAAATGTCTGATGAATCAAAGAGCAGTTGCCCTCTCTCAGATAACAGCATTTTGCTGTGGCGGAGTAGTTTCCGTAGCCCCGCAATAGTGCCGGCAAGACCAATCCCGTTCATAAGGAAGAGAAGCGTATCATAATTTCCCGTCTCCAAAGCAAAAAAATCCTCTCGGATGATGTGCTGCACCCCGCGTTGCTTCATGATGCTACAGGCGGATTCCGATATTTCCAGTGCATCCACTTGAAATCCCTTATTTTGTAGATACAGTGCATGGCTGCCTACACCGGCTCCCACATCCAATATATAGCCGTCGCAAAGCGCAAGGGCTATATGTTCCAATTCGGGAAAATCCTCTGGATCTCTATAGAAGACCTCCACCGGCATCTCTTCTATATCGCCATAGCTGCTGTGCAGCAATAAGGTGTCTTTCAAGTCGCCAAGTATGTGAAAATCATACAAAGCTTCTCCATATACATCGCGCTCCATTAATTTTCTATTTTCAATATTTGTTTAGCAATGGCAATTTCTTCTGGGCTTCCGGTATGTTTGCCCGGTTCATCGGAAAGTTTAATGACCGCTGTCCAATTACCGTCTTCAGGTTTGGCCTCTACCATCTTCAACACAATATTCATGCGCGGCAAGCCTACATCGTTCGTGAAATCCGTTCCAATACCGAAAGAATGACCGATTTTCCCCTCGCAAAAACCGACGATATTTTCGACTTTGTTGTAATCGAGTCCGTCGGAGAAAATGATGGTCTTAGACTGGGGATCTATTCCCTGTTTTTTATAATGTTCAATGGTCATCTCCGCAAAGATAATGGGATCACCACTGTCATGGCGCACTCCATCGAACAGTTTGGACAATTTCTTATCGAATTGCTTGAAAAACGCTTCGGTCGTATACGTGTCTGAAAGCGCGATACCTAAGTCTCCTCGATACACATCCGACCAGTGTTCAAGTCCGAGCAGATTCGCCATCTTGTACCCATATTTAGCGGCATGAAACATAAACCATTCATGGGCATGGGTGCCAATGGGCGTTGTCTCGTATTTCATGGCAAAGTGTACGTTGGATGTACCGATAAAGGTTTCGGATGGGTGACTCTTAAGTGAACGGATGACCAGATCGTGTACTTCATATGAATGGCGACGTCTGGTACCGAAATCGGCAATGGTGATGTTCAATTTGTCGTATTTCTCCATCTTATCTTCTACCACTTGGCAAACCTCATTGTTGGGAATACGTGGTTCGCCACTTACTTCATAATATAATTCGCAGATTAACGACATGATCGGTACTTCCCAAAGAATGGTACGGTACCAATAACCGGCAATGGTAACTGATAGTTCCCCGCCGGTTTGCGTCACATGGACTTCCTCAGGATCATAACGATAACCTTGCAGGAAATCCAGGTAAGTGGGGTCGATATAAGGACATTTGGCACGTAGAAATTCTTTTTCCGCTTTGGTAAGCTTCAGGCTGGCCATATCGTTTATAGCATCTTTCAGTAGTTTGTCAAAACCAGCCGGAAAGCTGTGTTTCCCCCTATTGATAAACTGATATCTAGCCTGCGCTTTGGGAAACAATTTGCTGGCAGCAAATTGCATGGTAAACTTGTAGAAGTCGTTATCGAGAATGGAGGAAAGTGTTGCCATGTCAAGCCTTTTATGTAAAATTAGGTGAAGTTAAGGAATTAATTAATTACATAAAAAGAAGTCCCAACTTTGCATTTGCAAAATTGGGGCTATCATTGCTTCAATATAAAATAGATAGAAAATTTTTATCGGCTTCCTCGTGTAGAAGAAGAGCGGCTGTTACTACTGCTTCTGCTGCTTGACGTCGCTGATCCGCGCGAAGAAGAATTGCTACTACGTTGTACGCTGGATCTGTTCGAACGGTTTACACTGTTCGAAGAGCTGCTACGCGAACGGTTAACCTGTGCCGGTGAACTGCTTCGTTGACTCGTCTGATACACATTACCCGAAGGTGCGCTCTGACGAGCTGGGCTGCTGTTGCGCGAAGGAGCCTGTGTACGGCTAGGTGTCGACCGTTGTACACTACCGCGATTTTGTTGTGGTTGTGTTGTCGTGCTGCGGTTTACCTCACTACGTTGTTGGGAGCGGCTGGTAGATTGCTGCGTCCGCGGTTGTGTAGCATTCTGGTTCCGCTGTGTTGAACTGCGGTTAACATTTGTCCGTTGTTCGTTAGAACGTGTTTGACGTTGGGTCGTTGTACTACCTTCGCGATTGCTGGAAGTAGAACGAGTGCCCGAATTCGATGCCGTGTTGCTACGTGTAGCGCGATTTTCTGTCGTACGTTGACTATTACGGTTAGGATTATTTCCAATATAGCGCTCTGTTCTGCCATTATTCGAACGGGTAGTCGTTGCACGTGTATTTCGGTTTGACTCCGTTGAACGTACTGCATTTTGGTTACTACGGGAACTGGTAGCTCTATCCGGACGGTAAATCGACACCGAACGACGGTCTACATGAGAGCGTCCTGGGCGTTCTGTTGTACGGATATTCCGAACTGCTACGCGACGTCCTATATTACGCTCTATATCACGACGAGCAGGGCCACCATAGTAACGATTATTGTTCACGATATACGTATTGTTGATAATCGTCGTGCGGTTATAAATAGCACGTTGACCATATGACCAATGACGGTGGATATACGGGTCGTAAATACGACGTGCGGGAAGAAATACCCATAAGTTAAGTGGCACACCAACAGAAACGGTTACGCCTACCGATGGCGCCATAGGAGCCCATCCGTAATATCCGCCACCACTTCTCCAGTCTACCCAAGCAGGTCCCCATTCATAACCTGGAATCCATCCCCAACCACGATAGTTGGTATACACCCAACGTCCGTAATGGAACGGGGCCCATCCCCAGTCATAGTTCGATACCCATGTATTGCCATATTCCGTCATTGTCCAATAACCGTTTGTACCATACGGACGAAAATTATTTTCTACATTTGGAAACCAAATATCACCATAACTAGCATCACGATCCCAATGGCCATAAGGAGATAATTCGTCGTAAAATAAATCAAATGAAACCGAACCCTGAGGTTGAGCAGACACCTGTTTATTTGAAAAGACACTAAACACAAATGCAATTAGTGCGATAAGTAGTGTGGGAGTTTTTATGCTTCTCATGATCTTCATCTTTTGTAGTGAAACCTTCTGCTTTCTTTATTGTTGTATTATTATGACTGCATAGTATTGTTAAGGTTTAATTTTATATATGACTGTGATAGACGATGGTCTTCCATCCGGCGGCATACGGCATATTGAATTCAGCTTCTTACTAAAAATAAAAGTTTGTACATTTGTCGGATGATTTTTTCGGAATGGGACGCAAAATAGAAAAACTACTTATCGAATTCGCCAGAATCCATCGTTTTATGATGAGTTTCCTGCGGGAAGCAGTATCTCCTCCTTATGAATTTAAAGAGATTGTCCGGCAGTGTTACGAGATTGGGTGGAAATCGTTCCCATTGATTAGTTTGACGGGATTTATCGTAGGCTTTGTCTTTACCAAACAATCGCGACCTTCTCTCGAAGACTTTGGGGCTACTTCCTGGCTTCCGAACTTAATATCCATTGCTATCGTCCGGGCATTAGCCCCTTTAGTTACGGCATTGATTGCTTCGGGCAAGGTAGGTTCCCAGATTGGGGCAGAGTTGAGTTCGATGAATGTGACTGAGCAGATTGATGCAATGGAAGTGTCAGGCACAAATCCTACGAAATTCTTGATATCCAGCCGTATCATTGCCACGACGACGATGATCCCAGTGCTATGTTTTTATGTAGCAGGCATTGGTTTATTGGGGGGATATTTGAGTATCGCTACCAAAGATGATTTAAGTATTTTAGCCTTTTTTACCCAAGTTTTCGAATCTATTGCAGCCAAAGATGTTTTCGCCATGGTATTACGGGCGGTAGTCTTTGGATTCACCATTGGATTCGCAAGTACCTATGTAGGGTATTATTCTTCCAAAGGAACAGAAGGTGTCGGTAAGGCAGCCAATGCTGCTGTGGTATCGTCCATGTTCCTCGTGTTTATTGAAGAACTGCTTATCGTTCAATTACTTTCCTTGATTGGCTAAAAAGTATGGAAAAGAAGAAAGTAAATATCAATCATGATGACGTGGTTATCCACGTAGATAACGTCAGTAAATCGTTTGGTGACTTACATGTATTGCGTGATGTTAATCTCCAATTATTTAACGGCGAAAACTTAGTTGTTTTAGGACGCTCCGGTACAGGTAAATCTGTATTGATTAAGCTGATATCGGGTTTGTTAAAACCAGATAAAGGTGATATTCATGTGTTGGGAGAAATTGTTAACCAGTTAGACGAACGGGAATTGCGTGCTTTGCGCCAACGTATTGGTTTTTCTTTTCAGAATAGTGCGCTATACGATAGTATGACCGTACGGGAGAATCTGGAATTTCCGCTGGTCAGAAACAAGCGTAATTTGACAAGGGCGGAAATTGATAAAGAGGTAGAAGAAGTATTGGAAGGTGTAGGATTGTCGCAAGCGATTAACCAGATGCCTTCGGAATTGTCCGGCGGACAACGCAAGCGTATCGGGATTGCCCGTACGTTGATATTGCGCCCGGATATTATGTTGTATGATGAGCCTACTGCCGGCCTTGATCCATTGACTTGTCTAGATATAAATTCATTAATAAATCAAGTGCAGGAACAATATCGAACTTCATCCATTATTATTACACATGATTTGTCGTGCGCGAAGATGGTAGGCGATAGAATGGTGATGCTATTGGATGGTAAATTTGAAAGACAGGGAACGTTCGAGGAGATTTTTAATACGGATGATGAGCGTGTGAAACCCTTTTATGATTATAATTTTATTGATTAAAGATATATGAGTACAAACGAAAGGAAGCGTTCGCTTACAGTTGGATTATTCGTCCTGATTGGCTTAATTATTTTGGTAGCGGGTATTCTGGTATTGGGTACGCAACAGAATAAATTCAGTAAGAATCTGGTCGTGACGACCTATTTCCATGACGTGAAAGGATTGAAAGTGGGAAATAATGTCTGGTTTTCGGGCGTTAAGGTGGGGATTGTCAAGGAAATAAAATTCCAAAGTATCAACGATGTGAAAGTTGTTATGCACATCGAGGAGAAATCTAGCCAGTTTATTCGGGAGGATGTTGTCGCAAAACTAGGTTCCGACGGATTGATTGGAAATGCTATCGTTAACTTGGTGGGCGGATCGGATCAGGTTCCGCCGATACAAGACGGAGATGTCATTAAATCTGTAGGTGGCACGGATACCGATGCTATGTTTGCAACATTACAGACAAATAACGAGAATCTGGTCGAAATAACGAAGAACTTTGCCGTTCTTTCCAAACAAATGGTGGAAGGAAAGGGTACGGTAGGTGCGTTAATGACCGATTCTACCATTGCACTTTCCCTAAAAAGTACCGTCCAGGGGCTAGATAGAGTAATGGGTGATGTCAACAAAGCTTCTGCTAACTTGGTTGTTTTGATGAACAAATTAAACAGTAATCAAGGCTTAATCCATGAGCTGACAACCGATACAGTCGTTTTTGCGAGTTTACGGGAGTCCGCAACACAACTACAAGGTGTAACAGAAACAGCATCGACGCTGATGGAAAATCTGAACGCGACTTCAGCACGTTTAAACGATAAAGATAATGCCCTCGGTGTATTGACCAATGATCCGAATGCTGCCGAGGAAATCCGGCAAATATTGCGGAACTTGAATATGAGCACCGAGAAGCTTGACGACAATATGAAGGCGTTGCAGAGCAATTTCTTATTTAGAGGCTATTTCCGGAAACAACAGAAAGAACAGGAAAAGGCGGATAAAGATTCTTTATAGTTATTCGGATGAACATCACGGATAAAGATGTGATCTACGAAGACAATCACTATATAGCGATCAATAAGAGAGCTGGTGATATTGTACAGGTAGATGATACGGGAGATAGATCATTGGAAGATATGGTCAATACTTATCTTACCAATAAATACCAAAAACCAAACGGTGCGTTTGTAGGAGTCATCCATCGATTAGATAGGCCGGTGAGTGGGATGATTCTTTTTGCAAAAACGAGCAAAGGTCTGGATCGGATGAACCGTTTGTTCCACGACCGAAAAGTATCGAAGACTTATTTAGCCGTCGTGCGTAACCGTCCGCCAAAAGATACAGATACATTGAAAAATTGGCTCCTACGGGACCGCAAGAAAATGATCACTAAAGCCTACGACCGAGAAATAAAGGGAGGGAGCTTTGCGCAATTGGATTACGAGGTTCTGGGCGTTCTTGATGGCTATTATCTGTTAAAGGTAACGCCAATAACGGGGCGTACACACCAGATTCGTGCCCAATTGGCGTATATGGGGTGTCCTATTGTAGGAGATAACAAATATGGATACCCACGGGGAAGCCTTCGCCGTACAATTTGCTTGCATTCCCGTTCGCTGGAATTCGTCCACCCCATAAGGGATGAAAAGCTAAAACTCACTGCAAAACTACCTGTAGACGGCTTTTGGGAGCGGTTTAATAGTTTGTTGTAATTCCTACTCCCCTCCTTCGATATTCTATCCCATCAAACCCTATTGAAACCTGCATAAATCGCATAAACAAAATATATAAATAATTTATGCAAGCTTCATTCGATTAAAAAAACAGATTTAATCGAATGAAAAATAGTACTACAATTAAGAACAAATGTAATAGACCTGAGAATGCCGTAAATGTACTTTTGCTATAACAGTATACACATAAAATAAACCAAAAACATTGTATATGAGTAAGCGGAAAATTGTACACCCCGATAGAGAAGCGGCTTTCGTTACCGGAGCATATTCTGATGGTGTTATTGCAGGCGGATTTCTTTTTATCAGCGGACAGGCTTCGGTGGATTTCAAAACCTCTACTTTTATCCTGGGGAGCATAGAGGAAGAAACAGCCCGCACGATGGAAAATATAAAATCCATTGTTCAAGCTGCGGGTGCCACGATGGATGATGTGGTCAAAAGTACCGTTCATTTATCTAATATCGACGATTTTAATCGATTTAATAATGTATACGCACGCTTTTTTGGAGACGTAAAACCTGCGAGAACAACGGTACAGTCCGTGTTGGGAGAGGGAATTTGTGTAGAGATAGATTGTATTGTAAAGCTTCCCGGTACCCATGAAGACGAATGATCGCTTAAACACACAAATTGCTGTTGTAGGGCTTGGGTTGATGGGGAGTAGTATCGTGGTTTCCTTACTGGCTTCCGGATATCGTGTTGTGGCCTTAGCTCCCATACCAGGAGAAAAGAATCCCGCCATTCAGCATATTGTGACCTTGCTACGACATGCAGACAAAGCTAATCTACTGCCCAAAGGTTTGGATTATTGCGTGCATAACCTCATGGTGACGGAAGATTACCGAGAAATAAAGGATTGCAGCTTTGTACAGGAATGTGTAATTGAAGATATGGAAATCAAAAATAAGGTTTATCATCAAATTACAGATCATGTATCTCCAGAAGCCATTATAGCCTCGAATACTTCAGCTATTCCAATCAGCGATCTGCAGCAGTTCGTTTCCAATCCCAGTCGATTTATCGGCATACATTGGGCAGAACCGGCTTATATGACCCGTTTTTTGGAAGTCACATGTGGAGCAAAGACAGATCTAGATATAGCCAAGCGGGTGATGGAATTGGGGAAAAGTTGGGGCAAGGAGCCTACGCTTTTGAGAAAAGATATACGAGGCTTTATTACTAACCGGCTGATGTATGCGGTTTATCGTGAAGCATTGACGTTAGTTGAAAATGGTGATGCCACGATGGAAGACGCCGATAAGGTTTTTCGATATGATGTGGGGTCATGGATAACCTTGATGGGGATTTTCAGACGACTGGACTTTATGGGATTTGCTGATTACATTGATTCTTTTGAGGGTATCCTCCCAAAATTGAGCAATCGTACAGATGTACCGGATCTGATGCGGCCTTTGGTAACAGAACGGGCGAGAGGTATACACAATGGCAAAGGATTTTATCATTATGATGAAAAACAGGCTAAGGCTTGGGAAGAAGCTTTCGCGCGATTCAACAAGGAAATTTATGATTTAGCGACACGTTATACAGAGAAATATATTAGGGAAAAGGCATATAATGAAGAGAAGAAGTTATCAAAAATCTAAGGATCTATTGGATAGAGCCAGTCAGGTCTTAGCAGGGGGCGTGTCATCCGAATTTAGGAAATACAACCATCCTCATGCTATCTTTTATACACATGGTGAAGGGACACATATATATGATGTAGATGGTAACGACTACTTGGACTTCACATTAAGCCAAGGGCCGTTAATTGTTGGGCATTCCCATCCGAAAGTGTTGGAGGCAGTCGAAAAATATTCCCGAGAAGGACAATTGTTTGCCGGACAACATATCAAAGAGATTGAATTAGCGGAGAAATTAAACCAATTGATTCCTTCGGCAGAGCTGATGCGTTTTTGCTTAGATGGTTCCGAAGCGGTTCAAACGGCATTCCGTGTTGCTAGGTCGAAGACGGGGAAGAATAAGTTTCTGCGTTTCGAAGGGCATTATCATGGTTGGTTGGATAATGTTGCCTGGGGTATCAGCACGGCGTCTGCTGATGCATTGGGGGATGAAGATAGCCCAAATGTGTTTCCGTGGTCCGCCGGATTATCTCCCAATAGTAAGGATGATTTTGTTGTTCTGCCGTGGAACGATTTGGCTTTAGTGGAACGTGTCGTAGCAGAAAAGCATAACGAATTGGCGGCGATTATTACAGAGCCGATCATGTGCAATAATGGCTGTATCGTGCCTCATGAAGGCTTTTTGCAAGGATTGCGTACTATTTGCGATCGTTATGGTATAGCCTTGATATTTGATGAGGTTATTACCGGATTTCGATTGGGATTAGGAGGGGCACAGCAATATTACGATGTTACACCAGATCTATCCATTTTTGCTAAAGCCATTGCTAGCGGATACCCGATTAGCGCTGTTGTAGGCAAGAGGGAATGGATGGACGAGATTGTATCGGCAAGGGTAATCCACGCGGGTACGATGAATACCAGTAATCCAACTGTAGCGGCGGCATTGGCGACCATTGCGGTGTTGGAACAGGATTCAGATACGCATAACCGGATGTTCCGCTTGGGAAATCGTTTGATAGCAGGTTTGCAAGCGGCTGCACAGCAAGCAGGACAAAACTTACAGGTACAAGGACCGGGTCCCATGTTCAATACCGCGTTTACCTCATTGCCTACCATAAAAAATTATAGGGAAACATTCCAGACGGATAAAGTAAAGCTCAGACAGTTTATCGCGGGATTACATGACCGCGGCGTTCGGGTGATTGGTCGGGGACTTTGGTATATATCTGCAGTA
The DNA here is from genome assembly GCF_014692525.1 of Sphingobacterium chuzhouense. GTDB lineage: Bacteria > Bacteroidota > Bacteroidia > Sphingobacteriales > Sphingobacteriaceae > Sphingobacterium > Sphingobacterium chuzhouense. The sequence goes on along the minus strand of NZ_JACNYL010000001.1, from coordinate 123,696 downwards.
CATACAGAGAATGATATCGATCACGCTATTGAGGTAAGTGAGGCAGTTTTAAAAGAAATGGAATAATATGGCTGCAAAGAATGGAATGGTATACCCGATCATGGTCATCGGTCAGGATAAACTGGCATACAGTATCGTATCTGATTTATTGCTTTCGGGATATGCGGCAACGCTATTGACCGAAAATCGGCAAAAGGCAGGAGAAGCTATTAGTGCGTATTTGCCGGAAAGCAAAAACCTAAATATTGTCACAGATTGGCCGGAAAAGATATGCAGCCAATTGGTGGTACTGGTCACGCTTGACCAACTGGCAGAAAAACAGGAACTTATTAGGCAAGTAGAGGAAAGGTGTGCCGATGATGCTATCATAGCCGTCAATCTAGAGCGACTCTGTTTGGATGAGATACAAACGCACATGCGCAATAAGACAAGGCTATTGGGGTTAAACTGGACGTATCCCGTTCCCCGAACCTTTTTTGCAGAAGTCATTGCCAATCAGTATACTGATCCTGCCAGCTTGGCAGATGTAGAAAAGTGGCTGAAAACATATTGGAAGAAAGATCCTTATGTAGTGCAGCATGGGTTTAGTATCCGAGCCAGATTGATGGCAGCTATGCTGCGTGAAGGAATCTATTTGGTGGAGAATGATTTTGCATCCGTCGAAAGTGTGGATAGAGCCTGTCGGAATGATGCCGGATTTTATCTGCCATTTGTTGGAAATTTTAGATACATGGATTTGATGGGAACGTATGCCTATGGCATGGTGATGAAAGATTTGAACCGCGAATTATCCAACATAGTGACACTACCCAAAATTTTACAGGAAAAGAGAGATAAAGAAGAAACGGGAATGGATAACGGTAAAGGGTTTTATACCTATGATCTAAAAGAAAAGGAACATTGGCAGGAAATTTTCAAGGAGTTTAGTGAAGAAATACAGCAATTAATTACGAAATACCCTCATGAGTCGTTTGATCGTTGATGCCCATTTGGATCTGGCTATGAACGCCATCGAGTGGAACCGCGATCTGGCTATGCCTTTAGAACATATACGTTTGAAAGAAATGAATATGAAAGATAAACCGGATCGAGGGAAAGGTACCGTTTGTCTACCGGAGTTAAGAAAGGGGAAAGTTGGTTTTGTAGTAGCAACACAGTTGGCTCGTGTCAATCCTTTCAACAGCGCATTGACGGGGTGGAATTCACCTGCACAGGCATGGGCGATGACACAAGCACAATTGACTTGGTACAGGGAAATGGAGAAGCAGGGGGAAATGGTGCAGATTGTGGACAAAAGAGGCATGGACGCCCATATTAAGCTTTGGAACGACGAAACGATTGCAGATGAGACCAAACCGGTAGGCTTTTTATTGAGCTTAGAGGGTGCGGATTCGCTGGTTACACCGGACTATTTGTATGAGGCTTATGAATATGGACTTCGAGCTATAGGATTGTCGCATTTTGGTCCAGGACGATATGCGGATGGCACAAAAACAGCCGGACGGATCCATCCGGAAGGGTTGGAATTAATGAAGATTATGGGTGAGTTGCGCATGATATTGGACGTGACACACTTAACGGACGAAGGCTTTACTCAAGCTATGGAACGGTATGCAGGACCAATCTGGGCCAGTCATCATAATGTTCGTAAAATCGTTCCCAATCAAAGGCAATTGAACGATGCGCAAATTAAGCAATTGATCGAACGGGATGCGGTTATCGGCGGTATGCTGGATTGTTGGGCAATGGATATACGGTTCATCGATACGGTTTCCGATCCCTGGCAACTGGATATCCGATTGGAAATGCTCATTGACCATTGGGATCATATCTGCCAAATAGCTGGAAATTCGTTGCATATCGGTATCGGAAGTGATCTGGATGGCATCTTTGGTACTGAGCAGTCTCCATGGGACATGAACTCCATCGCGGATTTACAAAAATATACGTATCTTTTGTCCAACAAAGGTTATACTGAGCAGGATATAGATAATATATTTCATGGAAATTGGTTGCGTTTTTTGAGAAATGCGTTAAGGTAGGGTGATTACATTCGCCCAATGTAATATTAACAAAAATGGCTAATAATTCATTTCAAGCTGCGGCTTTACAAAAAGACATTACACCACCGTTAGGCACATTAATCAACGGAGAGTTCCAAACGAGGTATGCCAATAAAATACATGATCGATTGTATGCAAAATCTGTAGTGTTAAAGCAGAGCGATACGATATTAATGTTTGTCGTAGTGGATATCTGCGCTATGCAACAGGATTTTTTAGATGAAGTAAAGGCCGATATCCATAAGGCTACGGGAATACCCCAATCCCATATGCTAATTTCCAGTACACATACCCACTCGGCGGGGGCGATTACAGAGTTGTTGATGGGGCATGCTGATCTCACTTACAGAAAAAATCTTCATAGGATTTTGGTCGATCTTGTTATTGAAACCCTCCCTAATCTTCGTGAAGCGAAAATAGCTTTTGGCACTGTAGATGCACCGGAACATGTATTGTGCCGAAGGTACAAGATGGCTCCCGAATATAAAGCATTTAATCCGGTGACAGGCGGATATGATTTGGTGAAGACCAATCCGTTTGGAGCTGAAGAACACATTTTAGAAAGAAATTCTACCCCGGATACGCAATTAGCTTATCTGGGCGTTAAAGGATTGGATGATCAATGGATAGCACTCTTGGCGAATTATTCATTGCATTATGTAGGTGATCTCGAACGTGGCACTATCAGTGCGGATTATTTCGGTTGTTTCGCGAAACGGCTCGAAGAAGTTCTGTCAGAAGGCGATAATAGCTTCGTGGCGATGATGAGTAATGGTACCAGCGGCGAAATAAATATCTGGGATTTTATAGATACTGGTCGTTATCCAACTGGATCACACCGTAAAAGTGAGTTTATCGGACGGGGTTTATCGGATAAAGTGTTGCGGGACTTACAGAACCTCCAATGGGAAGAATACCCCGCTTTGGAAGCATTGTACAATGAACTGCCTGTAGGCATCAGAAAGCTGTCTGAACAAGAATTAGAGAATGCGAAACAAATGGTCATCGATACGGATTACGAATCTATTACATTAAATGAGGACGGTTATCGACGTATTTATGCCCGGGAGCAGGTTTTATTGGCAGAGTTTCCAAAACAAAGAACGTTTTACATCCAATCTTTTCGTATAGGTACTGGCATAATAGGTGCTTTGGGAGGAGAGTTTTTTGCGGAGACCGGGCTGGCGTTAAAAGCATTGGCACCGCAAGGGAAATATTTTACCGTTTGTCTAGCCAATGACTATGTAGGATACGTACCTCCACAGCATGAAATTGCTTTGGGAGGTTATGAGACTTGGCGCTGTCGGACAAGTTTTCTAGAGGAATCAGCAGAAGCTAAAATTAGGAATGTACTGTTGAAACAAATTGAGCAACATAAAAATGAACTGGTATAATCTCTATATAGAAAATCAGGTAGATACACCGGCACTATTGGTTTATCCGGATCGTGTCCAACACAATATCGAGGTGCTTAAAGACATGATTGATGACATCAATAGATTGCGGCCTCACGCCAAGACGCACAAAACGAAAGAAATTACCGAACTGCTATTAAACGCCGGTATCAGTAAGTTTAAATGTGCAACAATTGCCGAAGCGGAAATGCTAGGAGAGTGTGGTGTGCCGGACGTATTGTTGGCTTATCCGTTGTATGAAGCAAAACTACAGCGGTTTGTGACACTAGTTCAACATTTTCCCCAGACGCGTTTCTCCGCTATAGTCGATTATGTGGATGCTGTAAAGAATCTATCGGCTATCGCTGTTCAAAACGAGATACAGATAGATGTATTCATAGACCTGAATATAGGGATGGGGCGTACAGGTATATTACCGGATGATGACGCTGCTCTCGAACTATACCGATTTTGCAGTGGGGTGGATGGGTTGAACGTGAAAGGTTTTCACGCGTATGATGGTCATGTGCGCGAAATAGATATAGCAGAGCGTAAAAATATTTGTGATCGGAATTATAAGCCTATTGCTAGGTTAATAGAGCGATTGTTGGACGAAGGCTTTACGAAACCCCGCGTGGTTATCGGCGGCTCGCCCTCCTTTCCGATTTATGCACAATATCCGGAGGTTGAATGCAGTCCAGGTACATTCGTGTTATGGGATAAAGGGTATGCAAATACGTTGCCGGAGCAAAATTTTCTTCCGGCGGCTGTACTGATGACACGTGTAGTTTCTTTACCCTCGGAAAATACGATTTGTGTCGATTTGGGCTATAAAGCCATAGCATCCGAAAATCCATTGGATAATAGGGTGTTTTTTCTAAATGCTCCTCATTTAAAACCGGTAAGCCACAGCGAAGAACATCTCGTGTTAGATGCTGGGGAAAGGCATCAATTTAAAGTAGGTGATGTATTGTATGCTTTGCCTATCCACATTTGTCCGACGGTGGCATTGTATGATAAATTATTGGTCGTGGAAAATAATGCTGTCGTGGGGGAATGGGAGGTTGTGGCGAGGAGGAGATAGCTGTTTGAGGTTTTTTGTCTATCTTTGTGATAACTAGGAGGTCATATGAAAACGACTAAAAAGAAAATAGACAAAGAAAATATCGATCAACTCATCGCAGAGGCGGAAGAGTTGGTAAAACGGAAAAAGGTTTCTAAAACTTGGTTGGCTTTTCTTAAAGCGGCAAAAGATCCAGGAGAAATAACCGATATGCGGGCAGTTTTGAAATAGTTCGTATGGGACGGTATTTGCTGGATACCAATATTTTGGCGTTTATTGTTTTGGGAGAGTACGATAATCTTTCTGTCGAAACAATGGCTATTATGGAAGATTATACTAACCAATTGTATGTGAGTGCTGTTTCTGTCGTCGAACTGTTACAATTATATCGTATTCGTAAGGTCAAGCCTAAAGGCATCAAAGAAGCAAAAGAGATAATAGCTCGTATCGAAAAAGATTTTTACATCAAGATACTCGCTTTCGGAGAAGAGCATACCAAAACTCTTTCAAGACTCGATATTACTGATGGGCACAACGACCCTTTCGACCACGCGATCATTTCCCACGGCATTACCGAGAAACTCACGCTTATTTCTTCCGATCGTAAATTTGCAGATTATACCGCACAAAAACTGAAATTTGTTTTCAATAAACGATAAACAAATTATCCAAGCCACGGTTTTATAAGAAATACAGTTTTCCCCTATATCGGAGAGGGCTAAAAATATACATCATATGAACATCAAAGAACTGATAACCGGAAAAGCATTTATAAACGGACAATGGGTAGCAGGAACAGATACATTTGATGTCGTAAACCCAGCTACGGGTACCGTTATTGAAAAAGTAACGAATCTAACGGTATCCAACGTACATGAAGCAGTAGACGTAGCATATAAAGCTTGGTGCTCTTTTAAGGTGAGTGATGTGGGGCAGCGTGCTGCTATGTTAGAAGAGTGGTATCGATTGATCATGGAACATAAGCAGGAGCTGGCGGAGATCATTACATTGGAGTCTGGAAAAGCATTGACGGATAGCCTGGGGGAAGTTGATTATGGTGCTTCTTTTGTGCTGTGGTTTGCGGAGGAGAGCAAGCGGGCTTATGGGGAGACCGTGCCTGCATCGAAGATGTCAAATAGAATACTGACCATTAAACAGGGCGTGGGGGTTGTTGCTGCCATCACACCATGGAATTTCCCGTTAGCGATGGTCACGAGAAAAATCGCCCCGGCTATTGCAGCAGGCTGCACAGTGGTGCACCGTCCGGCGTCACAGACACCTTTAACAGCATTGGCTCTTGCTGTTCTCGCGGAAAAGGCGGGATGGTCGGCCGGTGTATTAAACGTTGTTACGGGAACAGATTCTTCGGGCATTGGGTATGAATTAAGCACAAATCCGTTGATCAGAAAGCTTTCCTTTACGGGATCAACGTCTGTTGGAAAACAACTGATGAAGCAAGCCGCAGAAAATGTGAAAAAGATTTCTTTGGAACTTGGTGGCAATGCGCCGTTCATTGTATTTGAAGATGCAGATATCGAGGCTGCTGTTGAAGGTGCTATGTTTGCGAAGTTTCGTAATGCTGGACAGACTTGTGTGGCCGTTAATCGCTTTTTGGTACAAGATTCGGTTTTTCTAGCGTTTTCAGAACAGCTGACAGAAGCCGTAAAAGCGTTGAAAGTAGGCAACGGCTTGGACAACGACGTACAAATTGGACCTTTGATCAATAAAAAAGGATTGGATAAAGTACAGGAACACGTAGCCAATGCTGTTGACAAAGGTGCTCGTATACTGACGGGAGGGAAGGTTATCAAAGAATTGTTTTACGAACCTACGGTACTTGCAGGTGTCCCATCAAACGCTTTAATCGCCAAAGAGGAAACATTTGGACCGGTGGCGTCGTTGTTTAGATTTACCACGGAGGAAGAGGCTATCCAAATGGCGAACGATACGGAGTTTGGATTAGCATCCTATTTTTATAGTAGTAATGTGCATCGCTGCTGGCGTGTTGCTGAAGCGCTTGAAGCGGGTATGGTGGGCGTGAATGAAGGACGGATTTCCTTTGCTGGAGCCCCGTTTGGTGGGATCAAAGAATCTGGTGTTGGCAGAGAAGGTTCACGCTACGGATTGGATGAATACGTGGAAGTGAAATATATCAATTTTGGTGTTTCGACACGATAAGCATAATCTATTTTTCTGCCATGAGGACAAAGTCAATGTAGCTGCATTGACTTTTTTCTTTTTCAAAATCGCTACTAAAATAATATGTAACCAATTAAATAAGACTTTCATTGACTTGTCAAGTAGCATAACCTAATATATTGATCTAAGTTTTGCTATTCCACATGAGAGAAACCGAGATTTTATAGCGGAGATTAAAATATAATATCATATAAGAGAATAATAATAGTAGTCCTGCGGAACACACGATTCTATCTTTGTATAGTATAAGGGATCGTTAGAAGGCAAACCTGAATCGACTAACGAGCTATATAATAAACTTGAATACAGAACTACTAATATTTAACCAATGCTATCATTAAAAAAAGCAACATTTATTTTAGCATATCTTAGGATACTGCTAAACATCCTTGTTTTGCTAGGGTTTTCTACATTGCTGCACGCGCAGCAAACAGAACATCTTGTAAGAGGACAGATTTTGAATGAGAAAGACGAGCCCATACAGGGAGCTACAGTGACCGTGCAAGGTAGCACGCGTGGTGTACTGGCTGATGAACAAGGAAAGTATGAGATTATGGTGGACAGGGATGCACAGCTTGTCTTTAGTTATGTGGGCTATACAACACAGGTGATTCCAATAGCGGGTCGGACAGAAATCAACGTGACGTTACAGCCTGTCACGGATGAACTGGACGAAGTAACAGTAGTCGCATTTGGCCAGCAGAAGAAGGAAAGTGTAGTAGGGGCCATAACGACGGTAAGACCTAGTGAGTTGAAAGTGCCATCGAGTAACCTGACAACTGCCTTGGCGGGTCGTGTCGCTGGTTTGATCGCTTTCCAGCAAAGTGGAGAGCCGGGTGCTGATAACGCAGACTTTTTTATTCGTGGAGTAACCAGTTTTGGGTATTCCAATCGTCCCTTGATCTTGGTGGATGGGGTAGAAGTGCCGGCCAGTGAGTTGGCACGCTTGCAAGTTGATGATTTGGCGAGTTTTTCGATTATGAAAGACGCTACAGCCACGTCTTTGTATGGTGCTAGAGGGGCTAATGGTGTGATTTTAATTACTACCAAAGAAGGCCGTGAGGGAAAAGCAAGTATTTCCTTACGTTATGAAACATCGGCTTCACAACCTACGCGAAATATTGAATTGGCCGATCCGATTACGTATATGAATCTGGCAAATGAGTCGAGTTTAACGAGGGGAAGAACACGACAGTATCAATGGGAAAAAATAGAACGCACTATGGCTGGCGAAGATCCGATGATTTATCCGGCAACAGATTGGCAATCTTTATTGTTAAAAGACCGGACCTTTAATAATCGACTCAACTTAAATGTGAATGGTGGTGGAAAGGTCGCACGTTATTATGTAGCTGCGACATACAATAAGGATAACGGTATGCTCAAAGTAGACAATCGCAACAACTTTAACAACGGTATTGATCTGAAAACGTATGGACTACGTTCCAATGTGAATATCAATCTGACCAAAACGACCGAAGCGATTGTCCGTCTCAATTCGACCTGGACAGACTATACAGGCCCCTTAGGTACAGGCGCAGACTTTTATAGACAGATTATCCGTACGGATCCGGTATTATTTCCCGCCTATTATGAGCCGGATGCTAAGAATCTCACAACCGAACATATCTTGTTTGGAAATGCTGGCGCAGGAGAGTATTTAAATCCTTATGCGAATCTCATGCGGGGATATCGCGATTATACCAATGCCATGTTTTTAGCACAATTTGAAGTCAAACAGGATCTGGATTTCATATTACCCGGATTGAAAGCCAGTGGAATGTACAATACCACACGGTACAATTATTATCAGGTATCCCGTACGTATACTCCGTTTTATTATATTTTATCAGCTTATGACAAGCAGACAGGTGAATATATATTAAACAATCTTAATCCGACAACTGCGCACGAGTACCTGACCTATACAGAGGATTCCAAACAGATCACTTCCGAAGATTATTTTCAGGGTATTTTGAGCTATAGCACAGATATTGGGACAGACCATTCGGTCAGTGGTATGTTGGTCTATAATATGCAGAACAAAATTTCTGCGAATGCCGGTAGCTTACAAAATTCACTAGCCAGAAGAAACCTAGGATTAGCTGGGCGTTTTACGTATGCCTTTCAAGATAAATACTTTTTGGAAGGGAACTTTGGTTATAATGGTTCCGAACGTTTTGCTAAAGAGCATCGTTTTGGCTTCTTCCCATCCGTGGGGGGCGCTTGGTATGTGTCGAGAGAACCTTTTTGGAATGGCAATATACAGCGGATCATATCTAATCTGAAGTTGCGTGGAACCTATGGCCTGGTGGGGAATGATGCCATCGGTAGTCTGGAAGACAGGTTTTTCTATTTGTCGGAAATCAATCCGAATGTATCGTCGGCGGGGTATACCTTTGGATCCGAATTTGGAAACAGGATAAATGGCGTGACGGAAGGACGTCTGGAGAACCGGGATATTACTTGGGAGACATCCCGGAAATTAAACCTCAGTGCGGAGATAGGACTTTTCAATATGGCTAATCTTGTTGTTGACCTGTACAAAGAGCATCGATACAATATCTTAATGACACGAGCACATACGCCGAATACAATGGGTGTGGCTGTTTTGCCGCAAGCGAATGTGGGCGAAGCAGAGAGTAAAGGGATCGACATTTCCTTGGAGGCGAATAAGAACTTTGCCAATGGTTGGTTTATCTCGGGCCGGGGGAATTTTACCTATGCGGAAGGTAAATATATCAAATATGAAGAACCCAATTACAGCGCATTTCCGTGGCGATCTCGTGTGGGCATACCCCTCGGACAACAGTTTGGTTTTGTGGCCGAACGCTTGTTTATCGATGATGAGGAGGCCTATAATTCGCCGCAGCAGTTTGGCGAGGTATTAGGCGGCGACATCAAGTATAAGGATATTGATCAGGATGGCGTAATCACGAATCTGGATATGGTGCCTATCGGTTATCCTACCATTCCTCGGATGACGTATGGTTTTGGATTCTCATTGGGTTACAATGGTGTAGACTTCTCTTCTTTCTTTCAAGGGTCTGCCAAATCTTCCTTTTGGATAGATGCAGATGCAACAGCTCCTTTTGTTTCATTAGCTACCGGACAAAAAAATCAGCTGCTCCAAGCCTATGTGGATGATCATTGGTCTGAAGATAATAGAAATTTGAAAGCACTTTGGCCACGATTGAGCGATATCGCCAGTACAAATAACACCAAAGTGAGTACTTGGTTTATGCGTAATGGATCGTTTTTGCGTATCAAACAGGTTGAATTGGGGTATACTTTCAAAGAAACCTTGACCAAAAGAATTGGAATAGAGAAGATAAGAATGTATATAAACGGAACCAATTTGTATAATTTTTCCAAGTTCAAGCTTTGGGATGTGGAAATGGGAGGTAACGGTTTAGGGTATCCCCTGCAACAGGTGTACAATTTTGGAATTCAGTGTTCACTATAATTACGTGTCAGTTATGAGATCATTAATAAAAATAGTTTTAACCATTATAGTAAGCATTTCGTTGTATGGTTGCCAAAAATATCTGGATGTTGTCCCGGATAATATAGCCACAATGGACGATGCTTATAAGGACAGGGTGAGTGCCCAAAGGGCATTAGCGACTTGTTATAATCAAATTCCAAGAAATGGAACACGTTATGACCCCGGCTTTGCCGCAGGTGACGATCTTTGGATTCACCAATTTATTGATGGTGGTTCCCAAGAACGTTGGAGACAATATTACCGGGAGCTGGCGATTAATGGAAATAATGTGACGAGACCCTTGTATAGTTATTGGCATAATATTGAAGGTGGGTCTGCGCTATGGAAAGCTATTCGGGATTGTAATACCTTTATTGCCAATGTACACAAGGCAAGGGATTTGGATAGCTATGAGCGGGAAAAATGGATTGCTGAGGTAAAGACGCTGAAAGCCTACTATCATTTCTATCTCATGCAACTATATGGACCCATTCCTGTTGCTAGGGAAAATATACCGGCCACTGCTCCTTCAGAAGAATTAATGGTCTATAGGGAACCCATAGATGAGGTCGTGGCATACATCGTACAACTATTGGACGAAGCCATACCAAATTTGGATTTGCAAGTGGATAATACGGTATCTGATGCGGGGCGTATCACTAAACCGGTTGCGGCAGCGATTAAGACCAAAGTATTGGTTACGGCAGCGAGTCCGTTTTTCAACGGTAATCAGGATTATGCCAATATGATCGATAAGCGTGGAATAGTGCTGTTTAATCCGGTCGAAGATCCTAATAAATGGACATTAGCGGCTGAGGCCGCCCAAGAAGCTATTGACATTGCACATGAGGCCGGGATTAGATTATATCATCATCAGACGACTTTTAATGTCAGTAATGAGACGCTCGGCGTCATACAGGTGGGGCAGATCATAGCCGATAAGTTCAATGAGGAGCGGATCTGGAGTTTATCTGATTTTAATAGCAGCAGTCCAAATCTCCAAGATCTTGGATTGGAATTGCGCACGATACCCCGACTGCACGCTGATCATCAAAATATAGTGTATCAGTGGTTTATACCCACGCTGAAGATGGCCGAATTGTTTTATTCGAACAATGGGGTGCCGATTGAAGAGGATGTGGATTATGCCTATGACGATCGTATGACCTTAACGTTTGTTCCGGCAGATCAGGAAGCATATATGCAACCGGGCTACCGTACTATCGGTTTGCACTTGAACCGTGAACCTCGGTTTTATGGTTCCTTGGGTGTCGATGGCGGTTGGTGGTTTGGTTTAGGAAGAACAGATGAGAATGCACAATGGCCTTTGAATCTCAGAGCCAAATCCATGACCGGAGGGATGATCGGTAACCAGCGTTATTCGACCACAGGTTATTATATCAAAAAGCTGTCGAATTATCGGTCGGCCTATACAGGTAAGGATGCGTATGTCGGTATGCGTTTCGATTTCCCATTGTTTCGTCTGGCAGATTTGTATTTACTCCATGCAGAGGCACTCAACGAAAGTTTGTCGTCACCTGATGCAAATGTATACCACTATATCGATCTTATTCGGCAACGGGCCGGTCTAAGTGGTGTTGTAGACTCTTGGACGCAGCACTCGAAGTTTCCGCAAAAGCCAACTACAAAAGAAGGAATGAGGGAGATTATCCATCAGGAACGGAATATTGAACTAGCCTTTGAAGGGCAACGCTTTTGGGATCTGCGAAGGTGGAAGAAATCAATCCAGTATATGAACCAACCTGTTCGGGGGTGGAATATAGCAGGGGAAACACCGCAGGAATTTTATCAGGTAATTACACACAACCGCAGTCAGTACACCTTACGGGATATATTGTGGCCAATCATGCAAGATGAGATGCTACGGAATACAAACCTGCTGCAGAATCCAGGATGGTAAATAGGAAAATAGAAATCATATAATACTATATAACGATGAAAAAAAATATATTATATCTGATCTTACTGCTCCTGATTTGGGGATGTGGAGAAGATTATATCGGCCAGTATGCGATGGACGATGTCCCACCGGGACCGGTGTCGGGAACTTCAGTGGAGAATATCCCGGGCGGTAGTGTCATCCACTATACTATACCGACTGATGAAGATTTTTCCTACGTCAAAGCGGTGTATACCGTCAATGGACAAACGAAAGAGCAAAAATCATCCGTCTTTAATCGGAAAATAACATTGGATGGCTTTGGCAAATCTCAAGCTCAGCAAATTGAACTCATAGCGTATGACAAGAGCGATAATGCCTCTACGCCTGTAACAGTCGATATCCAACCTTTAGACGCACCGGTATTTGACATGGTCGAGGGTGTAACCGTTAGGGATGATTTTGGAGGTATACGTGTCAATTGGAAGAATCCTCATGAAGAGGAGGTGGTGTTGACGGTGCTGACGACTACGAATGAGTATGGCGTAGAAGAGTGGTCGGAAGCGGATCGATTTTACTCGGGTGCCGTAGAGGGAAGTGCCAATGTAAGGGGGTTCAGTCCTGAAGAGCGCATTTTCGGGTTATATTTTAGGGATCGCTGGGATAATTTGTCCGATACGCTGTATGTAAGTGCGACGCCGATGTTTGAAGAACAGTTGGACAAATCGAAGTTTACCCGCTGGAATCCACCGGGAATACCATACAATGCTTATCAGGCCGGCGAGTGGGCGATAGAAAACCTGTGGAATGGTACAATTGCACCCGGAACAGGAGGATATGCCAGCTATACACACGACAATACCTTCAATATGGGGCAAGTGGCCAAGCTCAGTCGTTTCAAAATTAACAACAGGCTAGAACCTAATTTACTCTATAACTTTGCACATCCTAAGAAGTTTCAGCTGTGGGGATCCAATACTCCGAATGTAAACGAGAATTTCAGTACATGGATATTCTTGGGCGAATTTGAATCCATCAAGCCTTCCGGATTGCCTTTGAACGAATTAAATGACGATGATCGAAATTATGGGCATTACAATGGGGAAGAATGGAACTTTCCGCTAGGTATTCCACCTGTACAATATATACGTTGGTACGTGCTCGATACCTGGGGCGGGTCCCAAAATACACAAGTGATGGAGATGACCTTTTGGGGAGAAGTTCAGGACTAAAATATAACAAGATATGAAAAATACTATTAAATATATTTTCAGGATTTCATTGATCCTCCCGTTGTTTTTTTCTTGTGACAACATGAATGACTTCCATGACGAATACCTGCAAAGAGGAGAAACAACCTACTTGTCCAGAATAAATGAAGTCAAGGTCTATCCGGGGGATAAAAGGGCAGAACTCGTGTTTGTGAATAATGATTCAAAAGCCAAGACGATGACGGTGTATTGGCGATCAAGAACGGACTCTGTCGTATATACCATTCCGGACAATAGTGTCGGGCAAGAACTAAAAATACAATTGCCTGATCTTCCTGAAGACTTCTTGACATTTGAGCTGGTAACCACCACCGTAGACGGTAAGAACAAATCACTAGCTACGGAACTTTCCAGTAGGGTATATGGGGATAATTATCGGGAGAGTCTAAATAATAGATTGATCGATGTCGCCGCATACGTCGAATCTTCCAATCAGCTTGATATAACCTGGAAAAGTGTTTTTGAGGGAGCGATTAAGATTGAGCTTGAATATGATGGGGCAGATGGTGATACCCGCGTGATAGAAGTCCCCATAGAAGAAAGATCTATAGTCTATCTCAACAGGTTCGACGGGAATCTAAAGTATAGAACAGGGTATGTTCCGGTTCAGAATGCGCTGGATACATTTTATACGGAGTACAGCGATTTGCCCTTCTCTGAAGTCATAGAGGGGTTGGTGTTTAACGGTACTAGCAGTCAATATATGCTTATTCCTCATCATCCTGACTTTGACATCGCTGCCGGAGAGGCCATGACGGTGACCTGTTGGGCACGGACGCCCACTATTGCCGCGACGCAGCGAATTTTCGCAAAACGTTATACCTCTGGTTATGGAGACTATGGCAATACGGGTTATGGATTAGCATTTTTAGGAAACACGGGAAATATTTATCCAGATTTGGTCTACAATGGCGGCACTCAGGCCATAAATGTGCCCGCTGTCTCTACAAATACATGGATGCATATTGCTGCAGTTTATGATATAGCAAACAAACAAATGCTCGTGTATAAGGATGGCGTGCTTCTGGGTTCAAGAACACTTCCTGCTACGGTGTTGTCAACTACGAATATCGCTGATCTAGCTGTCGGGGGACATAAAGCATCGCCGACCGGTAGTAGTGCTGGACAGTCTTTCACTGGTGAGATAGCGCGATTGCGTTTCTATAAAAAGACGCTCAGTCCGGAAGAGATTGTAGGGGATATGTTGTCACCTCGGGTTACCGCGGAAACACCCGGGTTACTAGCCGCTTATGATCTGATAAAGGTACTGGGGAATGGTACTAATCTGACGATTGAGGATATAAAAGGCAATCATCCGGCGGTATTGCATGGCTTTAGCAGACCGTAAAATAAATTGAAAAAAACAAATTATACAGATGAAAACTATTTTATTGAACTTGCTATGTATGTTCGTCCTTTTGGATGTGACATCATGCACGAAGAAAACAGAAGAGCCGGATACAAACGGTGAAGGGAATGCGTTATCGGTTAATTTGATATTACCGAATGTAGCAGCGGCCGGCTCTACGGTAAAAATACAGGGAAGTGGATTTGGCAGCAGTCCTGAAGGTGTACAGGTAAAATTTGGAGAGATCATGGGCGAAGTATTGGATCTATCTGATGGTGTTATTTCGGTGAAAGTTCCGGAGTTGGCTGAGGGGGCAAAGATCAATGTATCTGTCTTAGTAGGGGGGCATACCTCTAACATAAAGTCATTCCGTGTGCGAAAAATAGGAGAGCTTGTCGTAGCAGAAAAAGATACCTTAGAATGGACAGAAAATAAAAGTCCCAATATAGCGGCTATTAGAGCCGGTATACCTGCTTACAACGAGCAGGTGGTGAAATATATCCGTAACGGGCACCAATTGTTAGAAGTAGAATTGAGTGAACCGGTTATTGTCGCTGTGGCAGATCGGGAATTGCCGTGGGGGTTTTTCAATTTTCCCAGTATACGACGCGCAGTGTCGGGTCAAATGTCTATCAGCTGGAGCATGAGTCACGACAATGCAGAGAGTTATGGACAGGCGACGACTGGTAATAATGCGGTATCCAGTGACGAAGGAGCAACATGGACACGTGCGGAAAGAGCTCCTACCGGCGGAGGGATAGTATTAAGTAACGGCGATCGTATTACGATAACAACCCCTACAGCCATTCCCTTAGCAGACCTTGAGCTTCCTGCTCCTTTGGCCACCTTACAGGATGGGTCGAACTATGACCGCATTTTTCAAATTTACAACTACGATGAATTGCCTTTGCAGTTGCAAGGTACATACCAAGCCCGAATCAAGAAAGGGCAGACTTCCTGGGTTGCTGAACGGGGCACGTTGGTACATCCAAATTTAGCACGCTACGCGGATGGCAATCTTTTTCCAGTAGTATGGTGGGGTGATATGGAAGAATTGTCTGACGGAATATACAGAGGGACATACCCGACTTTCGAGACGAAACCAGGTGGAGGGATAGATGCATCCGGTGTAACGTTTTATAAATCGACAGATTTTGGGTTAACATGGACTAAGCAAGGGAACATTCCATACCAACCTGACCTGATGTTAGACCCTAACGGCAATAAGCGTAATGCATTTGGATGGACCGAGCCTGCATTTATCGCACTGCAGAATGGTACATTTTTGTCGGTATTACGTACGCAAGATGGTTTTGGTGAAAGCCCGATGTATGTAAGCACCTCCACGAACAGGGGAATAAACTGGTCGAAACCGAAGGTATTTACAGGTGCGGGTGTATTGCCAAGACTTTTGGAACTGGATAACGGTATCGTCGCATTAGCCTCTGGCAGGCCGGGTGTACAGTTGCGTTTTATGCTGAATAATAATACCGATGACTGGTCTGAACCTTTCGAGATGCTACCCTGGGTACCCAATGAAGTGTTTTCGTGTGGATACACGCAGTTTCTGAAAGTAGATGACAATAGCTTTTTGGTCGTGTATTCGGATTTCTGGCACCGGACGCCTGAAGGTGAAAGACGTAAAGCAATCAAAGTAAGGAAAGTGACGGTGAAAAGGTTGTAGTTATATTAGAAAACATTAAAACATGAGGATGAAATTTATTTACGGATTGTTCTTTTTATTAGCAGGGTGTACTACGCAACAAGCCGTTGTCAACGTACAGGATCATCGGATAGATTTTGAAGGAACATCGCTAAAAGAGGGTATCCCGGCGTATGGTAAAACTGAATATGTTTATCAGAAAGATGGAAGGAACCGTTTCAAAATAGATTTTGGCGAACCTATCGTGGTCGCTGTCGCTGATAAGCCTTACAAGTGGGGCTTCTTTCAGTTCCCCGGATTATACTGGTCCGATCAAGGTGAAATTGTGGCCCGATGGAATATGGCAAAAGATGATGCCGAGAGCTATGGAAAAGGAGGAAATGGATTCGCCGTTTCAAACGACAAGGGCAAAACCTGGACACAAATGGATAGACAGCCAGTAGGAGGAGGACTCGCATTAAGAAACGGTGAATATATAAATATTCATACTCCACCAGCTATTCCTAGGAAAGACCTGCATCTACCCGAGCCTATCGCCACGGTTAAGGAAGCTTACGGACGTACATTTAGATTTTGGAAAACGGAAGATCTACCTAAGGAACTACAGGGAGTATACATACAAAGGCGAACAAAGGAGCGTGGTGAATGGGTAGTGGAACATAATGATATCAGCGAACCGAATATGGTCCGGTATTCCGACAACGATTTACTGCCGGTCGTGTGGTGGGGTGATATGAAGCTGGAGAAAGATGGTTCTATCATCGCAGGCGTATATCCCGGCTTTACATTTGTAAACGGAACGGTACCGCCTTCGGACGTAGCTTTTTACCGTTCGCAGGATGTTGGGAGAAGTTGGTCATTTATTGGGCGTATCCCTTATCACTATGATCCGATAAAAGATCCCAAAGGAGGACAAAGGCATGCATTGGGGTGGACGGAGCCGGCTTTTGAGATCTTGCAGGACGGTTCGTATCTGTCCGTGATACGCACAACCGACGGTTTGGGTAATAGCCCGATGTATTATAGCCGATCGACTGACCAAGGAAAAAGTTGGAGTAAACCTACTGCCTTTACCAAAGCCGGCGTCTTGCCCAAATTAAAGCAATTGGATAATGGAGCCTTGGTGTTGGCCTCTGGTCGGCCGGGGTTACAGATACGTATCGCTTTGGATGAAGAAGGAGAGGAATGGTCCGATCCCTTTGAAATGTTGCCCTGGCTAGAAGGAGTGGATGGAAATACGCTAACTTGTGGTTATCCCGAGTTATTACAGACAGGAAACGATAAGTTTTTATTGATTTACTCAGATTTCCAATATAAGAGTGCCAATGGAGAGGTACGGAAAGCTATTAAAGTCCGTGAAATAACTGTTAAACCGTTGTAGATAATTATGAATAGACTTTTTGTTATAGGAATTTTAGTTCTACTGAACTATTGCTGTCTCTTTGCACAGCAGGCCGGAACCATCAATTATAATGACGATAAGGATGTAAAGCTGCTTTTTGACTACTACCATCATAATCTTCCCTCGACCAAGGTAGGAAATCATATCGTCACGGGGAGCTGGTTAGATTCGGATGGACGGTATGGTTGGAATGATTTCGTGCATACCAATACACTTGACCATGCTTATACTATCCTTTCCAAAGAGTATTCGATTTCCATGGGCCGGTCTCCATATAGTGAGCAGCTTTTGAAAGGTTTTGATGGCGTGGTAATTTTTGCGGCAGATAACCCGGACTTAATAGCTGGCGCTAAAGTGATCAGCGATCAAGAAATTTCTGTGTTAGAAAAGTTCGTGGAGGAGGGAGGAAGTTTGATGCTGATGTTGAATGCGATGGTAGAGGATCGTTTTAGTGAATCTTTTGAAACCAACCAGGTTAAAAAGTTGCTACGAAAGTTTGGTTTAGCATGGAACAATGACGACACCCATTATTCAGACAATGTCATACCGACAGGACATCCCTATTTCTATGATGTTCCGGTATTTCATTATGGCGCAGGATGTACCCTTAACATATTGCCGGAAGCTAAAAATCCAGAAGTTTTATTGGATGTCTACTCGGACAGCACGTACACGGATCGTTCTGTATCTGGGCCTGGTATCGTGTTGGTTCGCCCGGGTAAAGGAAAGGTAATACTGGTTGGTGATGCAGGATCTTGGACGGGAAATATATCCCGGCCGTGGGCAGACAACGGAAAGATATTGCAGCAATTGTTTCGATATATGAAGCCGGACAGGGGAATCCGTCCAGCTGTCTATGAACGAGATAGACCTCTTTATTATGAAGTTACCGTGACGGGGCTACAAGCTGTCCCGGGCGGAAATTCGCTGTCCAAAATATCCCATCCAAAGTACCGGATGTTTTCGCCAAGACCGACCACCGACATGCCCTATTTCGAAGCTTCTGCGGATTTGAAAGTGACCGCAGAGAGAGATACCGTTTTAAATGCTTTTTATACAGATATCGACGTACAGGATTTCAAATGGTTTGATCAATCGGTATCGGATAGAAAAAAGCAATCTGTTTCTATGGTGATTAGTAGACAAGGTAAAGTTTCTAATGTCCATTCGGAAGGTTGGTATGCGCAATGGCTGTCAGCGGATTTACCGATCATTTCTGCGTTGTCGCCTGTTGATGGTTTGCGACCCGGTGATAGCTGGCAATCGGAAGAAAGTCTCCGTGTGCCAGCTTTGCGTGCAACCGATTTGCCGAGTATGAAAACGGTAGATGTCGATATCCTTTATGCAAAAGATACCGTGTATTTAGGGCAGTCGTGTCGTTATCTGGTTTCTTCGGGTGAGGCGTGGCTTTCGGATTGGGATATCAAAATAGAAGACCTGCTTCCAAAGGAAGAGATTCAGCGCGTTGGGGGATCTAATTATCATTATTTAAATAAAAGAGGTGGCAAAATATTGTTCAAAAGGGAGCAGTTTGTAGATGGTATAACGGGTCATGTTGTGGAAGCACGCTTGCAAACAAGAATAATATCCTGGATACAGGACAAACGAAAGCCCATCGCTAAAAGTAATCTTGATAAGGACAATGAAACCATCATTTCTTTGGCTACGATCACTACATTTAAACTTAAGCAATAAAAATACGATGTCGAGTTTTTTTAACTGAAATATTGTATCGGTAATTTACATAAAAGTAGTAGGTGGGGGAGCAGTTTACGTCTAAATTTGGTAATGTAATAATACTTATAATCAGCTCCCTTACAATTATGGTTAAAAATATACAATTGAATTTAAGCAAATCATCATCCGATAAAGAGGATACCATGAGTTCCAGTATTTACCTAAATCGGATAGCATTACTGTTATTTTTTGTTTGTTCCAGTTTCTTAGCGTATGCACAAACGATCGTTACAGGGAAGGTAGTAGATCAGGATAAAAAACCTGTATCAAGTGTGACTGTTACAGAAAAGGGAACACAAAACGGAACGTTAACAGGAGAGGATGGAACCTTTAGCTTAGCGGTAAACTCGAGCCAAAGTATTTTGGTCATTAGCGCTATAGGAAAGAAAGCCATCGAAGTGCCTGCATCTAGTGCTACACTTGCAGCTATCTCCCTTCAAAATGACGACACTAATATTGAGGAAGTATTGGTCGTAGGTTATGGTACGCAATCCAGAGAAACTTTAACAACAGCTATTTCCAAAATGGATGAAAAGGTGTTGGAGAATGTTTCTTTTGCCAATCCGGCATCAGCTTTACAAGGAACGGTATCGGGGGTTCGGGTTCAAAGCACCTCAGGGCAACCGGGTGCTGCGCCACGGGTAATTATTCGCGGTGGTACATCCATTAACAATCCGAACGGCGCTAGTCCTTTATATATCATCGATGGTGTTATCCGTTCCAACATGAACGATATCAACGCTGATGATATTGCTTCCATGCAAGTATTGAAAGATGCAGCCTCCACGTCCATTTACGGAGCAAGAGGGTCAAACGGGGTTGTCATCATCACAACCAAATCTGGCAATGCTAACCGTACTCAAATTGAATATTCTTATAATTTATCATCTTCGAAGGTAGGCAAATTGTATGATGTGGCTTCTGCTAGAGATTATATCTATTACTCTCGAGTCGGTGCGCAGGTAGCGGAGCGTAAAGTGCCGGGTTCCATCAATCTGTTAACACAACCAAGTGGTTTTGGTACAGGTAATGACTTGACCAATAATACCGGTTTTACAACACAATATTTAACGGATGCGAATAAACATAAATTGAATGAGGGATGGCAATCGATGGCGGATCCGACCGATCCCAGTAAAACGATTATCTTCCAAGAAACCAATTGGCAGGATGTCTTATTTCAAAATAGTTTATCCCATGATCATCACCTGGCGGTATCTGGCGGTACAGATCGTGCTACCGTAAATGCGAGCATTGGTTACATGAAGAGCGATGGTATCGCCATTACAACTTTCTACGACCGTATTTCAGCGAACCTGAATTCGGACTTAAAGGTTAACGATAAATTGACGGTGAATGGCAAGATGATGTACAGTTATTCGACCAATAATGTTGTTTATAGCGATTCGGAGTTGTTCTTTAGAGCAGCTAATTTAGCGCCAACCGCCAAGTACACTTTTGAAGATGGCACGTTAGCTCCAGGACAAGCTAGGAACACGGGTAATCCGGTTTATTATTTGAATAAAAGAGATAATAAAGCGGCTACGGAGAATTTAACATTAGCACTTTCTGCAGATTGGAAGCCAATTGAAGGATTAACAGTTTCACCCCAGGTTTCCCTGTACAAAGTAACGGGTGATAATTATGTCTTTACCCATGCTTACTTGAATGGAGTTGGTAATATCAATACAACCCGACCGGCATCCTCTGCCTACAATAAAAACATGCAGACCCAAGCGGATCTAATTGCTAATTATACGAAAAGTTATGGGAACCATGCTTTCGAGGCCATGGGAGGTTTCTCTTACTTCCAAAGATATATATATGGCTTTAATGCATCCGGACAAGGAGCAGCAACGGATTTGATCCCTACTTTGAACGCATCTTCTACACCTGTTTCCGTAAATGGAAATGAAACCATATTTGCTATGGTAGGGTATTTCTCTCGCTTAAACTATAATTATGCGCAAAAGTATTTGCTTTCCTTAACGGCAAGATATGATGGGGCATCTAACCTAGGTGCCAACTACCGTTGGGGTTTTTTCCCTGGAGTTTCCGTAGGATGGAATATGCATAAGGAAGATTTCTTTGTGAATGCACAACCTTACTTATCCACTTTAAAATTAAGAGCTAGTTATGGTGTGAATGGTAATATTTCGGGATTGTCAGATTTCCATGCGCAGGGCTCTTATGCTGTCGGGAGTCGATATCTGGACGAATCTGCTGTACAGAATACCGTTTTGGCCAACCCTAATTTGAAATGGGAAGAATCCAAAACGTTAGATTTCGGGCTAGATTTAGGTTTTATGGATAATCGGTTCAACATCTTATTCGATTACTACAATAGAAGAACAGATGATCTAATCACAAACTTGACTTTACCTCCGTCGACTGGATTCTCTAGCATTTCAACCAATTTGGGGAGCCTTCAAAACAAGGGTATTGAATTGGAGTTGAATGCAGATATCTTACCAAGAACCTCAGCATTAGGCTGGAATGTTGGTTTTAATATCTCAACGACCAAAACCAAAATCTTGAAACTACCTGACAATGGAACATTGAACAATCGTGTGGGTGGTGTGTATGTTTGGAATGAAGCATCTAATGGTTATGCTTGGATGGGTGGATTGCAAGAGGGAGGCCGTATAGGGGACTTCTACGGTTGGCAACAAGATGGTATCTATAGAACCGATGCCGAAGCTGCTAACGCGCCTGTGGATCTAACAATGCCTTTTGCGGATAAAACCAAATATGGAGGAGATGTAAATTACGCAGATTTAGATCGTAATGATACCCTAGATACACGTGATTTAACATACCTAGGAAATCCTTATCCAACAGTAACAGGTGGTTTTTCTACTTCTGTAAACTATAAAGGTTTCTCTTTTTATGCACGTATGGATTACACGAAAGGACATACGATCTATAACTATGCGAAAATCTTCCTAAGTGGCCTGTGGGCTCCAAACTTAAATATTCCTCAGGAAATGATTGAGAGGGGATGGAAGCAAGATGGAGATATTGCTGAACGCCCACAATATATACCTGGAACAGCGAATTATAGTTACTGGAGAGGTAGTGCTTATCATTTATCTTCAACCAACTCTGAATTCTACGAGAAAGGGGATTTCCTGACCCTACGTGAAGTGACCATAGCATATCAAGTGCCTTCCGCGTGGACCGAACGTATTAAACTAAAAAATGTGCGTGTGAATGTGACGGGTAGCAATCTCTATTATTTCACAAAATATACGGGTATGAATCCCGAGGATGGAGGTACTGATCAAGGTCGTTATCCTATCCCTCGTAATTTCTCCGTTGGACTGAAAGCAGCATTTTAATTAGTACACGTAAATCAAATAGGATTATGAAAAAATCAATCATAAAATTAGGCCTTTTAGCAGCTGTACTTTCTTTTCAAACAGGCTGTGATACATCTTTAGAATTAGATCCTACTAGTGTAATCACCAATGAATCCTTCTGGAAAACGGAAGATGATGCAAGAGGTGGGTTAACAAGCTTATATGTCAAACAACGTAGTTTAGCAAGTTTAAATTTGTTCATCTGGGGAGAGGCGCGCAGTGAGGTGATGGAATGGGGGAAAGTAAGTGGTACCCTGGATTACGATCGTTATTATCTGAATACATTGAACAGTGTGTCTGCCGGTCCTTCCTGGCAAACCGTTTACTCGGCTATTAATGATGCAAATTTAGTTTTAAAGTACGTTCCGAATATTTCGTTTGCAAACGAAGCGAACAAAAATAATATTTTAGCACAAGCCTATGTTTCGCGCGCATTCCTTTACTTTGTACTCGCAAAAACTTGGGGAGAAGTCCCCGTCCGCACCGAACCGGTAGAAGGTGCAGAACCGGAAGTAATCCAAAAGGCAAGATCGTCTCAAGAACAAGTTTTCACGCTTATCAAAGATGATTTGGAAAAAGCGAATTCCCTGTTTTCCAGTTATGGTTTTATCAAAAGTAGAAACTATTGGTCTAAGGCTGCTGTCCAGGCATTGAAGGCTGATGTATACTTATGGACAGCTAAGCGATTAAATGGTGGGAATGCGGACTTTCAAACAGCGCTTACAGCTTGTGATGAAGTAGCTAAAGCAGATGTTTCTTTACTGCCTAATTATGCTGATCTATTCAAATATGGAAATAAGAACAACAAAGAAGTGATTATGGCTATTGGGAATAAGGAATTTGAAGTTGGGAATAATTACTTTGCAAATCTATATTCTTCCCGGTTGCCAAATGAGATAGATCCAACGACCAATGAGATTATTGGCCAAACTTCAGGTGGTATGGTTTGGACCGTAACAGATTTGGTTAAGAATCAATTCAAAGATGGAGATTTAAGAAAAGCAGCTTCGGTATTGGATATGCCAGCGCCTGGATTCTATCCGACCTTAATCTTAAAAGGCAGGGGAACATTAATTTCTGGCGTGCGTTATTTCACGAGTGATTTTGTTATCTACCGTTATGCGGATGTACTGTTGATGAAAGCAGAGGCAAAAAATGGATTAGGTCAAGACCCTTCCACAGAAATAAATCTCGTGAGACAAAGAGCCTACGGAACTGCTTATGAAGCCAATAGATTTGTGAATGGCAATACAGTACAGAACGATCAAGCTATACTGCAAGAACGGTTATTGGAATTGATGTTTGAGGGTAAACGCTGGTGGGATTTGGTTCGCTTCAATAAAGCATTTGAATTAGTGCCTACTTTAGAGGGAAAGGCTAACCAGAAACACTTGGAATATTTCCCGATCTCGGAACAAGTATTAAGTTTGGAACCGTTGGTTGAACAAACTAATGGGTATTAATATCTATTGAATATTATAATATTGAACATGACGAAAAGAAATAGAATAGTCGGATTAGCCCTGGCCATGTTGCTTTCTTCGCAATTAGGTTTTGCACAATCTAGTACCATAAAGAAAGTTAAGGATATCATTGTTTATCAAGATACGTTGTTTTATAATGCTTTTCCTTCTGTGATAAAAAAGAAAGATGGCGAATTCCTTGTCGCGTTCCGGCAGGCCCCCAATCGGCGTATATTCGGTACAGAGAAGATTTCGCATGTAGATCATAATAGCTATCTCGTTACGTTGAAATCCAAAGATGGCGAGCAGTGGTCTATATCTCCGGAATTACTCTATGCGCATGCATTTGGTGGATCGCAGGATCCCTGCCTGATACAACTGAAAGACGGTACATTGCTCTCGGCCAGCTATGGCTGGACAACCGTTGATAAACGTATAGAAAATCCGGAAAAGCCCTTTTTTAAATCAGGTGGTTTTACGTTTCTCGGTGGATATCTCTTGCGGTCAACAGATAAAGGAAAGAGCTGGCAAGGGCCTTATTATCCACCCAACGTACCAGATGAGATACATTATGACCCCTTCGGACAGCCTATGTCGGCCTATAATCGCGGAGCGTTGTACGAAACAAAAGATGGCCGTGTCTTGTGGGTCGTGGCTGCGCATGATCGCCCGGGCAAAACATCCAACTACTTATTGATCTCCCATGATAAGGGATTAACTTGGACATATTCGGGTGTGGTGGCGAAAGATGACAAGATCTCGTTCAACGAAACATCGGTTTATGAAACGCCAAAAGGGGATATTGTGGCATTTATGCGCACGGCTAGGTATGATGATCAGGCCTGTATAGCACGTTCAACAGATGGTGGAAAAACCTTTACGTGGGAAAGCATGGGATTTAAAGGACATCCTTTACAAGCGATCCGATTACCAGACGATAGAGTTTTCGTAGTTTATGGATACAGACACCAACCCTTCGGCATTCGTGCCCGGATTTTAAATGCGGAATGTACCGATTTTGCGACGGCTGAGGAATTTGTAATCCGGGAGGACGGTGGCAGTTGGGATATCGGTTATCCTTGGTCTGTACAATTGGACAAGAACAGGGTTTTGGTCGTTTATTATTATAATCAAGACGATGGCCCACGGTACATTGCAGGTAGTATTTTGGAAGTGGAACCTCAAAAAGGTAAGTAAACCTATTCCAGAAGTGTTATACTAATTTGAATAAATACCATGAGAAATAGACATTTGAAATATGGCATATTGTTTGCCATAACGGTCTGCTTTATAGGATGTGGAAAAGGCACCAGTCTGGATAACAAGGAGGAAAAGCCGCCCGAGCCGGAAGAGAAACCAAAGGAAGAGGTTTCGGGCAATTATACGAATCCGGTTTTTGAGCCAATATTAGCTGATCCGACGGTTACACGGGATCCTAGTACCGGCATTTTTTACGCCATTGGTACGTCAGACGATTGGGGTGACGGCAAAGGCCACCGGCTGATGCCGGTACTGAAGTCAACGGATCTGGTGAACTGGACGATCGTGGGCGATGCCTTTATATCCAAGCCGACATGGAAAAAAGAAAGGGAAAAGGAAAGTTCTCTTTGGGCAGGGGACCTCACCAGGGTCAATGGTATGTACTACCTTTATTATTCCTATTCTGCGTGGGCAGACGCCAATCCCGCAATAGGCTTGGCCACCTCCCCCAGTCCGTCTGTACCGTTTGCGGATCAGGGCAAACTGTTTTTTACCAGTGAGGTTGGTGTGCCCAATTCCATCGATCCGCTGTATTGGGAAGAAGGAGAGAAAAAATATCTGTTTTGGGGGAGCTATAGTAACGCATCTAATCAGGGGACGTACGGAATAGAACTGTCGTCAGACGGTAGATCGGTTCCTGATCTGAGCAAAAAGTTTAAAATCGCCGCAGGAGATTTCGAAGCGGTCGTGCTGCATAAACGGGATGGATATTACTATTTCTTTGGATCAAGGGGGCACTGCTGTGACGGAGCAGCCAGTACATACCATGTCAGGATCGCCCGGTCTACGACACTCACAGGACCCTATCTGGACAAAAACGGAAAGGATATCCGGGATCGTGGAAATGGGACGTTATTTCTACAGGGCAACGAGGTGTATGCCGGTCCCGGCCACAATGCACGCTTGATCGCCGATGATGAGGGTACCGACTGGTTTATATACCATGCAATAGATAAAGAAAAGGAAAAAGTCTCCAGCGGAGCTACCCGGAGGGTACTGATGCTTGACAGGATAACCTGGACGGATGGCTGGCCCGTGATTGAAGGGAATTCACCCAGTGTCAATGAAAGGCCGGCACCGGTGTTTAAGACGAAATGAACGGATTATTTTAAAAACATACTCTCATATGAAGTTTGTAAATTATATATTGGTATTCGCTTCATTCATATCCTTAGCGTATGCCGGTGTCCCAAAACCTGAATATCCCCGCCCTCAATTTGAGCGTAATGATTGGATAAACCTAAATGGGACATGGACATACCAGTTAGACCCTGTTAGATCAGGTTTTGAAAGGGGCAATATAAATACAACCGGTTTTGATAGCCTTATCACCGTTCCGTTTGCTCCCGAGAGTATGCTGTCGGGTGTGCAACACAAAGATTTTATCCCCCGTATTTGGTATCATCGATCGATATCCGTTCCTGTTTCATGGTCGGATAAATCCGTAATTTTGCACTTTGGAGCTGTTTATTATGAGTCGGAGGTCTATATAGACGGAAAATTTGTTGGTAGGCATCATGGGGGCAGCTCCAGCTTCAGTTATGATATTACTCGTTTTGTGAAGACTGGAAAGATGCACAATTTGGTCGTCGTTGCTTCCAGTGATCTTCGTTCGGGGTTACAGACGGCCGGAAAGCAATCTCTCCAATGGGCATCGCATAATTGTAATTACACAAGAACCACAGGAATATGGCAGACTGTATGGATGGAAGGTGTCGACGAGTATGCACTAAAAAGCCTCCATGTGATGACAGATATAGATCAGCAACAGGTTACTATCCAGCCCACTTATTATCACCAAAGTACGCACAGGTTAACTGTACATGTTAGGGATAATGGGAAGACGGTCGCAACCAGAACGGTTGCTGCCAATAATTCAAGCGTTATCGTGATCCCTATAAAAGACCCAAAACTATGGTCTCCCGAGAGTCCATTTTTATATGATCTCGAATTATTGGTTACTTCGTTAGATGGACAGGAAATAGATAAAATAAGCTCTTATTTCGGGATGCGTAAAATACATGTCGAAGGGAACAGGATATATCTGAATAACCAAGCTTATTATCAACGATTAGTTCTGGACCAGGGTTTCTACCCCGACGGTATCTGGACATCACCGTCGGATGAAGCTCTTAAACGGGATATTATGTTGGGCAAAGAGGCCGGGTTCAACGGAGCTAGACTGCACCAGAAAGTTTTTGAAGAGCGGTATTATTATTGGGCCGATAAATTAGGTTACCTGACATGGGGTGAAAGTGCTAGCTGGGGAATGGACGCGAATAATATAGAGGCGGCCCGTAATTTTATCTCTGAATGGATAGAATGTGTAGAGAGAGATCGAAACCACCCCTCGCTGGTCATATGGACACCGTTCAATGAACAATGGTGGCCTGATAAGACGAACTATCCCCGTTTGGCAGGAGACATTTACCAGCTTACCAAATTGCTAGACCCGACGCGTCCGGTGAATGGTGTAAGCGGAGGGGCGCACATCCTCACGGACATTTGGACGGTACATCATTATGAGCAGGACCCCGAAAAACTTCGAGATATCTTTTATAGCGATGGTAAGTATTTCCAAACACCGAATGAGGCACATCCCGGTCATAGGAATATCGGCTTCAACGAGATCAAAAACAGCAATAATTATATATTTCCTGTCTACGATGGACAAAAGCCGTATTTCGTGGATGAGTTTGGTGGAATTAAATGGGTTAGTGACGAGAAGCTGCAACAGTTGGATTCCAAAACACAGACGTGGGGCTATGGAGACGCACCCAGAACGCTGGATGAGTTTTACCAACGTTTAGAAGGACAGGTAGACCAACTTCTGTCACTATCAGAACAGATTTGGGGATATTGTTATACACAGTTGACCGACGTAGAACAGGAACAGAACGGTATCTATAATTACGATCGTTCCACCAAATTCGATATGGAGAAGATCAAGAAAATTTTTAGCAAAGAACCCTAATTTCGTTAGATTTTTAAAGTATATGAAAGGATTCCAAATGGGGTTACTCCTATTAATTAGTATTCCGTTGTGCAGCAAGGGACAAACTAAACAAATGGCTTTAGCAGACTTAAAATCACTTTTATATTCCGAGAAGGAATGGATAAAGGTTCATGTAGCTGAATTTCTATTATGGAGGAATTGTTATGTGGATGAAGTAAGGGTTGAGTTTTTAAAAGAAGAGGAACAGTTTGGTCATGTTCCCAAGTATCGTATAGGTATTTGGCGGGTGTTGGTTCAAGCAGCTACAGACGAGAAAAACAAACAATATTGGATAGATAAGATTATGGCGGCCTATCGTAATCCCGAGGGCGAAGATAGGCTTCATGCCATCGAGACACTAGCAAAGCTACAGGTCGGTGTGGTTCAGGATCTACCAGCAGGTCTAGAAAGTTCCTTCCGGTTGTATTCGCTTTGGAACTATGCGTTAGGATCAGAGAAAAAAAAGCAAATAGTAAAGAATATCCTTATCCGAGATTTGGTAAGTAATAAGCTAACAGAACTGGAAATGCATGTGACGTCCTATATCCTCCGATATATCGGTCCATTAGCAGAAAATGAATATGTCCAGGTGAAGACTTGGATGCAGACAAAGGATCTAGAAACTGCTTTACGGAGTAATCTGTTAGCGACGTTGTTGATTGCCTATCCAGAAAATCAACCTGCTAACGAACAAAGCGAGCTAAAAAAGGAATTGTTTGCCATGTTTCGGGATGCCGAGGCGATTCCTCACGTTACAATGGCGTTAGCACAGAAATCGGATGACAACGACCAGCAGATTGTATCGGATATGTATAAAACGATGCGTGACATTAAAAGCGGGAATTATAACAGCGACTTTCACGCTATGACGGCGTATATGGTATTGAAAAGGGGAGAAGATGTAAAATAATACCAGTAATTCGTGAAATCACATGTAGCGTAATACGATGCTTCCGCTATATTTGTTAAGTTATGTATAAGCCTTTACCATATTGATGACGAATAAAAAATATTACCCCTGGTTACTTGTTGCTTTGCTATGTATCATTGGCTGTCTCAATTATTTGGACCGCATGATGATTGTCACGATGCGCAGCAGTATAATTGAAGAGATACCAATGACAGACGCACAGTTTGGATTGTTGACCTCCGTTTTTTTATGGGTATATGGTTTTACTAGTCCAATAGCAGGTTATATTGCTGACCGTTTTAATCGAAGCATTGTCATTATCGGTAGTTTATTCGTTTGGTCATTAGTGACGTGGTTGACTTCTTTAGCAACTTCGTTTGAATATTTGCTAGCAGCAAGGGCATTGATGGGTATTAGTGAAGCTTTTTATATACCGGCAGCAATGGCATTAATTATGGATTGGCATTCGGATAGGACAAAATCCACAGCTGTTGGATTGCATGTAGGAGGGATTATGATTGGACAAAGTTTAGGCTTTATCGGTGGTTGGATTGCCGAAACACATACTTGGCATTATGCTTTTCACATTTTTGGAGTTATTGGCGTGATCTACGCGGTGTGTTTGATTTTCTTATTGAAAGACCGTAAGGAAGTCCCTGTTAAAACAGATGTTGTTACGGATGAAGTAACAGAAAAAATAGATTTTAAATTGGCTATACAGAACCTATTCCGTAATCGAGCGTTTGTGGCAGTTGTCGTGATATGGGGACTGGCGGGTGCTATCAGTTGGATGATAAATGGCTGGCTGCCGACTTATTATAAAGAGCAGTTCAATCTGTCACAGACAGAAGCGGGGTTGTATTCCACGGCGTATTTCTTTCCGGTAATGCTAGTCGGTGTGATTTTGGGCGGAGCGATAGCGGATTGGTGGTCGAAGACAAACGGTAGAGCCCGGATATGGTTGCCGGCTATTGGTTTTTTGATTGCCGTTCCGGCTGTATTTATAGCAAGTTACACAGCAATCTTATGGGTTACGGTAGGAGGTTTTTTAATATATGCGCTGACACGGCCGTTTATCGATGCGAATATGATGCCTATCTTGGGAATAATATCCGATAAGCGGTATCTTGCTACAGGTTATGGTTTTTTAAATCTATGTAGTTGTATCGTTGGCGGTGTGGGTATCTATGTGGCGGGTGCATTACGAGATGGACAGGTTAATCTCAATGTGATCTTTCAAGTAGCGGCGTTAAGCATGATTATTTGTGCGTTCCTGTTGTTCCGTTTGAAACCAAAAACCGAGGTTGATTAATGAAACGAATAAAATGATGAGAAGAAGCAAGGTTTTGCAAAAATTACGTGCCGGAGAGACGGCAAGTTGCTTTAAAATTAATCTAAAAGATACACAATCTGTGGAAATAGCTGCAATCAGCGGCTTTGATTGTATATGGGTGGATTTGGA
Source organism: Sphingobacterium chuzhouense (assembly GCF_014692525.1). GTDB lineage: Bacteria > Bacteroidota > Bacteroidia > Sphingobacteriales > Sphingobacteriaceae > Sphingobacterium > Sphingobacterium chuzhouense. Next base: position 92,717 of record NZ_JACNYL010000001.1, on the reverse strand, counting down.
ACATATTGGGCAAGATTGGTCAGTTATTGCTTCCCATGTTTGGGCGACAAAGGCGCATGATACAGACTTGATGGTAAGAGTACCGAGAGGAGCTTACAGTGATTATATTAAACCGTTGGAATTAGATGCTGCGGGTATCATGGTTCCCCATGTTATGGGAGTAGAAGACGCGAAAAAAGTAATCCATACAGTACGGTTTCATCCGCAAGGAAAGCGACCTATTGATGGTGGAAACGCAGATGGTGCGTATACGGCAATGGATTTCAATACGTATCTGGAAACTGCCAATCGAGAGCGTTTTGTTGTTTTACAGATCGAAGACCCAGAGCCTTTAGCTGAATTGGAAGAAATTGCGCAACTCGAAGGTTTTGATATGCTTTTTTTCGGACCTGGTGATTTCAGCCAAGGCATAGGTGCACCTGGACAATGGGATCATCCGTTGTTAATAGAAACACGCAAGCGCGTGGCGGCGGTAGCAAGAAAAAATGGAAAATTTGCAGGAACGGTAGGTTCGCCCGCAAATTTGCAGGAGCTTTTGGATATGGGGTATCATTTTGTGAGTATGGGAGCTGATGTGGTTGGATTGACGAATTACTGTAGGGATATGGTGAAAACATTTGGTAAAACAATGGGTGATAAAGGAAAGTCTTATTTAGAAGAATAGATAGGATGAAAAGAAGAATTTTAGGACGAACCGGTCTTTCTGTCTCCGAAATTGCTTTTGGTGGGGTGGAAATAGGAATGCCCTATGGTTTGGGGGCACACGAGATGCCAGATGAAGATTCTGCTATCCAGTTGTTACAGAAGGCGGTGGAATCTGGTATTAATTTCTTTGATACCGCAAGACATTATGGTGAAAGTGAGCGGTTGATGGGCGAAGCATTTCAAGGTATTCGTGATCAAGTGGTTTTGGCGACTAAATGTGTACATCTTAAAGATGAAGAAGGAAATATCCCCGTTTATTCGGAATTGAAAGACATTATCGAAAAATCTTTGGACTTGAGTTTAAAAAACTTGAAAACGGACTACATTGATTTGTTCATGGTACATTATGCGGATATGGATATCCTCCAAAATGAAGATGTAGTTCGTGTGTTTTCGGAAATACAAGACGAAGGTCATGTTAAAAATATCGGAGTTTCGGTTTATAAAGTAAAAGAGACAGCTAAAGCGATACAGTCAGGTATCTGGGATGCTGTCCAGCTACCGTTTAACCTCATGGATCAGTCGCACGGCAATTGTTTTCAAGATGCTAGCGAGAAAGGTGTAGGTATTATTGTTCGCTCCGTGTTGATGCGGGGTATGCTTACAGAACGCAAGTTTAAGATGCATGAAGCATTGAAAGAGGTAGATAACCATTTAGAAGCTTATCGTACTATTGCCGAAACACATTTTCGTAATTTTCCGGAATATGCTACCAAGTTTGCCTTGAAACACCCGCAAGTATCTAGTGTATTAGTCGGGATTGATAAAGAGGAATATTTGCATGCCAGTATTGATAATCTTAAAGGTGATGAACTTTCAACCGAAATTTTTGTGCAATCAAAGAATATACAATATCCCGATCCTTCATTTTTAAATCTCGCGGAATGGGATAGAAAGGGTTGGTTATGATAAAGTTGGGAATAATTGGTATGAGTGAGGGGAATGCCCATCCTTATTCATGGTCGTCCATTATCAATGGTCAGTTTGACGGGGATGAAATTAGTAGGATAGGCTATCCTGCGGTCGCCTCCTATTTAGAAGCAAATAAAGATACATTAGGTATTTCTGATGCGATAGTCACGCATGTGTGGTGTCAGGAAAGGAAGATTGCGGAAAGCATAGCCCATTCATCTGGCATTACACATGTTGTCGATAATATAGTAGATATGATAGGAGAGGTGGATGCGGTTATTTTAGGACGCGACGATCCAGAAAATCATGTGCAGATGGCAAAACCTTTTGTAGAGGCTGGTGTTCCGGTTTTTATTGATAAACCATTGGCTTATTCACAAAATGATTTAGATTGGTTTGCAGATGGCGTTGCTCAAGGCCGTTTTATTATGTCCTGTTCTTCTATGCGATACGCTAACGAATGCCGGATAGCGAAACAAGAACTGGCAACATTAGGTGAAATCGAACTCGTAACGGCGGTGGGCAAAAAAGATTGGAAGAAATATGGTATCCATTTGCTGGAAGCTGTTTTCAGTGTTTTAGATGATCCGCTTCCCGTCAGTATAAAGCATATTGGCGAACTAGATAAAGAAATAGTCCATGTGCGGTTAGCAAATGGGACTGACATTATGTTACATCTATACCAGCATATTTCCGGAACTTTTCAAGTGACATTTTTCGGGCGACAAGGATGGAAACTAATTGATATTCGCAATTCCTATTCCATGTTTCGGGACAATATGATCGAGTTTATTCGTTCGGTTCAGGAAGGAAAACCTCGGTTGGATTTTAAAAAGACACATCGATTGATGCGGGTTGTCATTGGGGCACAGGAGAGCTTTTTGCAAGGAGGTAAAACAATTTTATTGTAAAAAGATGAACGTAAAAGAATTATTGAGTTTAAAAGATAAGGTTATTGTTGTTACCGGTGGATCGGGCAACTACGGTAAGTGCATTGTCGAAGGTCTTGCGGAAGCGGACGCTACAGTAATTACTACATCCCGTGATTTGCAACGGGCAGAGGTTACGGCGAAGGGATTCAGAGAGCATGGCTTGGATGTTCATGCTATGGCAGTCGATCAGGATGATTACGAATCGATGTTGGCATTAAAGAACAATATTTTGGCGCGTTACGGCAGATTGGATGGTTTTGTGAACAATGCGGTTTCCCGCCCTGTTAAAGGATACCGTGCACCTATCGAACAGTTTGAAGCGTCTATGCGCTCTAATGCGACTGGCATGTTTTTTTTGCTGCGTGAATTAAGCGATTTGATTATTCAATCGGGCGGAGGGAGTGTGGTAAGTATTGCTTCTATGATGGGCATGAAAGGACCTGACTTGAGCAATTATGAAGGAACAACAGGAATGGGGGACTTGCCTGCAGACTACTTCTTTCATAATGCAGGATTGATTAATCTATCGCGTTATATGGCGAAGATGGTGGCTGGTAAAAATATGCGATTCAACTGCATCAGCCCAGGCGGATTGTTTAACAATCAACCTGAACAATTCGTTGCAAACTATTGTAAAAAAGTACCGTTAGGCAGAATGGCCAATGCAGATGATATTAAAGGGTTGGTGGTACTGCTCATGTCAAAGGCAGGGGAATACATCAATGGCGAAAATATACTATTGGATGGTGGGTTGAATGCCTAAACCATCATCGGTTCGCCTTCCAGTGCCTTCCTATATTCTTTTGGTGTCATATCTTTAAGCCGTTTGAACTGTCGGTTGAAATTTGCTAAGTTATTAAATCCACACTCGTACGCTACCGATATAATCGTTTTATCCTTATCTGCCAAAAGCTTGCACACATGACCAATACGTATAGCGTTGAGATATTCTACAAATGTCATCCTAAAGTGTTCCTTGAAGAAATTGCAGAACGTTGTAGTCGCCATATTGGCTTGGTCAGCGACTTCTTTAAGTGTGATGTCCCGATGGAAATTACGCAGGATATATTCCGTTATTTTACTGAACCTATCGGAATACATATCTCTCGTGTTTTCCATATAGGATGGACTGGCAAGAGGCTCGTATTCCGAACTATTAGCAAGAATATCAAATATTTCGAAAAGAGAGGAAAGTCGTTTCAACCCATTTTGGCTGGGCATGTCGTTCATGATTTTTGCAATCCGATAACGTGTATGTCCCAAGATAACCAATCCTCTATTAGAAAGGTTAAGTATTTTTTTTAAAGGTCCACTCTCGGGTAAATTGAAAAAGTTTTCGCCTAAGAAGTCTTTCAAAAAGTGTACAACTACGGCATCAGCAGTTTCAGTGTTTTCTTTCTCAAAGTATTTTTGATCGTTTACCCATACATGTGGGAGAGAAGGTCCCATGAGCACAAGGTCTCCCTCTACAAAGGTGCCAATATGATCCCCAACCATACGACGGCCGCTACTTTTGTTAACCAGAACAAACTCATATTCCGGATGATAATGCCATGGACAAGGAAAGTATAGACCTTGCTCTTTGAATACAATAAATGATTTGTCAAACTCCTTTGGTAATCTATATTCTACGGCTTTCATAATATTTGTTTATGTGGTGTATGATACTAATTTACATCTTTTGGGTTGATAAAACAACAACCAGATGTTGTTTCTGAAAAATAAGATTATACATGTAAAAAATTCTATTATAGATTATTCGTGATAACATGGTTTACAGCGTAATGCTATGTTTGTTTGTTCATTCATTTCAAAATTGTACTAAACCATAAAATTTTGGTATTTTTGTATATGATTTCAAAATGGACTCCTTTTTTCGTTATACTGGCTGTAGCCATGTTGAGTATCTTGTGTTATACGGACGTATCCGCTCAATGCGCTATGTGTTCCTTAAATGCAGAAAATAGTGCTGCCAACGGTAATACACAAGGGAAGGGATTAAACGATGGTATCCTCTTTCTGTTGGCTATTCCTTATTTGATTGCCATAGGAATAGGTATATTGTGGTATAAAAAATACCGTAAGAACAACGCTAAAAAAGTCTCACCCTTTGGAGAACAAATCTAATTACATGGCAACATCTAGGTTCACTGCTATGGCGCAGTCCAAATGTCCGAAATGTAGAGTCGGAAAGGTGTTTGAGGGACCGGTATACGGCTTTAAAAAGCAGAAGATGCATGAGCATTGCCCGCATTGCGGACTAAAGTTTGAAGTAGAGCCAGGTTATTTTTATGCGGCGATGTATGTGAGCTATGCTTTTTCTGTTGCAGAGGTGGTCACATTGGGTTTGACAACCGCAATGTTAACAAAAAGCGAATCACCCTGGGTATATGTTTCTGTTCTTTTTGCGGCTATATTGATCTTTGCACCTTTTAATCTTCGATATTCTCGCTTGGTATTATTGCATTATCTTTCGCCCAAGATTGTATATAACCCAGCTTACGAAGAGGCACGGGACAAAAGACTAGAATAACGTTTTGATTGATCCGTTATTCCAATGATAGGTATTGCATCTTACTTTCAAAAATAAAAGCTTTCTCGGAGTGATGAGCAATGAGATACGCTTGCAATTCGGCCACCACATCTTCTTGAAACTTGACGATCGTAATGTCATCTGTAGCCAGAAATTGTACGCAATATGTATTCCCTTCATGTGGGGAATCCAACATTTTCAAAAACTTTGTTTCGAAAGAACTTGTGCGTAAGTATGACTTCAGCCAATTGACCACTTGTTCATGGCTGCTGTCCTCAACAATAATGGAAATGTTATACAGAATCATGCACAAAGATACAAGATTGGAATTATAAGTTATACGTTACGAGTTGGAAAAGATCACGAATAAGGCTTGTAAAAATAAGGTTGCACATGGCATATTTTATAAAAAAATAACAATATTTGAAACTGCAATAGGATTGGAATATGTTTAGATTTTTGCTTTGGATATATGCGGTGTGTTTGTTTGTCGTTTCGGTTTCGTGTGGAAATAAGCAAAATACGAACAAATTAATCCCCATTGAAGATTTTTTCGTAAAACCAGAAAAGAGTAACTTCAAAATATCACCGGATGGTCGTCGGATCGCTTACTTGGGCGTAGACGATCATTGTAAGAATATTTTTGTCTTGGATTTGCAAAATAAAAACAAATCGAAGCAACTTACGTATCAGTCGGATATGAATGTTCAGTATTTTTTCTGGGCGTCAGATTCCTTAATTGTATATTCCAATAGCCATTCTCCACAAGACAGCCTGCGCATTTATAGCATTTTTGTCGATTCTGAAAAGACTATACCATTGTTGCCGGTTAAGAAAGCACGATTACGGTGGTTGGCTCCGCACACTCTCCATGATAATTATTTGCTTGCCACCTTGAACGACCGAGATTCAACTGCATTTGATTTGTATAAAATTTTTGTAGATGGTTCTGCTCCACAATTGTTGACACGTAATCCTGGTAATATCTCTAAATGGTTTGCTTCGCCAGACGGGAAAGTGAGATTGGCGATGACTAATGATAGCGTGCAAGAAAACATCTTGTACAGGGCCGATGAAAATATGCCTTTTCAGCAGATTGCCAATACAGATTATCAAACATCGATAAGACCTTTAGGATTTGTGAAGGATTCCCATACTCATATTTATGCGCTGTCTAATCACAATAGAGATAGATTTTCGTTAGTGGAATACAATGTTTCTACTGGAGAGGAAGAACGGTTAATATTCGAAAATTCGGAGGTAGACCTTGAACCGGTGGGTTATTTCGACCATTTGCAGGAACTTATTTTTAGCCAGTATACTATTAATAAAGTAAAAAGACATTTCTTCCACCGAACCTTTCAGCAATACTTCGACAAGCTATCGGCTAAATTCGATAACCAATCCATTGATATTTTAGATACCGATACAAGCATGCACCATTGGATTGTTAAAGTCTATACCGATGTGCATGCAGGCGGAATTTATCATTATAATGTATTAGCCGATACAGCGGAACTGTTGGAGGAAATGAATCCCAAATTATCAACCGCAAGCTTGTCTCCGAAAGAAACGGTTAGTTTTCAAAGTCGGGATGGCTTAACATTGCACGGATATCTTACTTATCCATTGACCCAAAAAAAGGAAAAATTGCCGGTGGTCGTGTTAGTGCATGATGGACCATATCGACGCGAAACTAGTAATTTCGATGCCGAGGTGCAATTTCTTGCAAACAGGGGCTACCTGGTTTTTCAATTAAACTATAGAGGGTCGGCTGGTTATGGGAAGAAGTTTTGGGCAGCTGGTTTTAAAGAATGGGGAGGGAAGATACAAGCTGATATGATTGACGGGGTTACATGGTTGATACATCAGGGAATCGTAGACAAAAATAGGGTAGCCATTATGGGGAGTGGTTTTGGGGGCTATTCGGCTCTACATGCCGCCACATATAACTCGTCCTTTTATAAATGTGCTATCTCGATGTCGGGGTATACAAACCTCTTTACGTATTTTAGAGAGATACCGCCTCATCATCAGCAATATGTCCGCCTATTTTATAATATAATAGGTAATCCAAGTAAGGAATATGAGCTATTCAAAGCAATTTCTCCCGTTTTCCATGCCGATAAAGTAAAGATTCCAGTGCTTTTTGCACAAGGGGGTAAAGATAAATTTAGTTCGTTGACGGATGCCAACCAATTTGTACAGAAATTGAAAAACAATAACGTGCCGATTAAGTATATATATAGAGAAGATGAGGGGCGACGATTTAGAAGTGAAGAAAACATTATAAACTATTATCAAGAAGTAGAGGCTTTTTTGAAGCAATATCTATAAGCAGCATGGCGTATAACCAGCTTAAATACCGAAAGAACTTTGGGTTGCTGATTGCTTTTGTAATATTGGTGACGTTGTTATTTGGTGTCGCTATGCTCGCTGCACGTTCCATGATAGCCAATTTCATTGAAACCGAATTTAACAACAGAAAAGTAGAAGTATTCGATAGGTCAGTACAACCTTTTCACGAGTTCTTTAACGATAAAATCCCGGAAATATCATATTATCAAGGATATTTAGATTCCGTAAAAGCGGCGTCTTATGTCAGCGACGTAATCCGGAAATATACTTTTGTCGATCGTGTTCTTTTTTATGATATCGCTATTACGAACTCCGATTCTATAGAAGCGGGTATTAAATATAATCACCTGCTTGTTTATCCAAAAAGTATTACCTCCTTTCATCTGGACCAAAATAATAGACTTATTACCCAACGTCCGGAAAACACACAGACACGTGCGTTTATAGATGACTTTAATACCATGGTGTTGAAGTTCGTTGGCTTTTTAGATCGTGTGAATGAATCGACCAGTATGTCAGACGACGAGATATATCGGGTTTTTTATACGTTAAATCCGGGAAAGGTGACTTACATGAATATCCCGCGTATTTCCGATTTATTGATTTATAAGCGTATGATGTCCGCTCCAGATACCACCGTGGTGTCGTATGATCAAGATATGTTCATGTTCTTAATCGATCCGAGCAAGATTCAAATTAAGAATGTCGCTTTAAATTTATATGAAAAAATAGAGATATTACCTATTGTATCCGGTAGCGTGAGTGATCAGCGTTTTTATTTGCAAACGGAACTCCCTCTTCCTGGAGCATTATCCGATTACAAATTGCAGTATACAAGTTCCGAGGTGTTTATCAGTAAAGAAATTAATAGACGATTCTTTCCAGTCAGCCTAGGCATATCTGGCGTATATCTCATATTGATTTTGATTGCTTATCTCATCTATCGGAATGTCACGATCAATAGTAGGCTGTTTCAACTGCAATATGACTTTATCAATAATCTGACACATGAGTTTAAAACACCTGTCAGTGTTATTAAGATTGCTGGTAACAATATTCAAAGCAGTGAAAAGCTATCGACAGAAGAACAGCGTATGTATGGGAAGATTTTGGATCAAGAAGCGGATAAACTGAACAGTTTGATGAACAAATTATTGTCATTTGCACAAATCGAAAACAAATCTATTAAACCCAATAAAGAAGAGGTAGGGGTAGAGGAATTTTGCGAACCTATTTTTGAAGCGGTAAAACTAAAATATCCTGATTTAAACTTTTCCTATACGATCGATGTCCAAAACAATATGATGGTGGATACAACGCTTTTATTGAGCGTGTTTCAAAATCTGATTGACAATGCCTACAAATATTCGGAGCCGCAACGGAAATTCCTACATATTGATGTGCAACAAAGTAAGAAAAATTTTGTTATAAGATTTAAAGATAAAGGAATAGGCATAAATAAAAAGGAATTTAATAGTATTTTTAAAAAATTTTATAGAGTAAAGAACCAGTTCAACCAGCAAGGAAGTATTGGTTTGGGTTTAGCGTTCTGTAAGGAAATTGTAGATTTCATGGGGGGAGAAATTAAAGTGGATAGCATGCCAGGACAAGGCACCACTTTTACTTTGTTTTTGCCCTTAGGACCGAAAAGAACTAAATAATATTATGAGTAAAGATATCACTATTGCTGTAATAGAAGACGACGAAAACTTACGTTTTTTGGTAACACACCGTTTGCAAACAGAAGGATATAAAGTTATTCAAGCTGCTAATGGCTTGGAAGCTGAGCAGCAAATACTACAAGAGAAGCCCGATGTCGTTCTCTTGGATTGGATGCTTCCTGGAAAAGAAGGCATTGATGTCTGTGAATCTGTACGCAAATCTGGTTTTGAGAATATCATTATTATGATGACAGCGAAGTCACAGGATGTAGACAAAATCGATGCTTATAGCTATGGTGTGACAGACTATATTACGAAGCCCTTTAACATGGATGTGTTAGTGGCCATGATTGAAAACAAAGTACGATTCTTTTTGCCGAAAAACAGTGATGTTTACACTTTTGGCAAAACGGAACATCATCCCACTATACATTCCTTGGTAAGGGACGGACGAAAAATAGAATTGACGATTTTGGAAAATCGGATATTGCTTTATTTTCTTCAAAATGTAGGTAAGGAGATTACACGGGAAGAGCTGATGGAAGTTGTTTGGGGGTATAGTTCCAATGTAAATACGCGGACGTTAGATATGCACGTGGTACGTCTTCGTAAGAAGATCGAAACTAACCCTGATAAACCGCATTATTTACAGACTGTCCGCGGATTAGGGTATAAGTTTGTTGATACAGACGAAGAAGAATAGCAAAAGAAATTTGCTTTTTTAGAAGTTGCTTGCTATCTTAGCAGACAATGAGCAAGACCATGTTGTCCTGACAAAGGGCGGTATGGTCTTGTCTTTTTTTAATTTTTTTTGGAATAAATAAAGTAAAAATATGGCAGAAGTAACTTATTACACACAAGAGGGATTAGATAAGCTGAAGCAGGAGTTACAGTATCTAAAGACAGAAGGCCGGGCGAATATCGCCAAAGCGATAGCAGAGGCAAGGGATAAGGGAGATTTATCCGAAAATGCGGAATATGATGCCGCAAAAGAAGCACAAGGTTTGCATGAAGCAAAGATAGCCAAGTTAGAAGGCGTCTTAGCTAGCGCACGCCTAATTGACGAATCTAATTTGGATACGTCCAAGGTATTGGCTTTATCTTACGTGAAGATTAAGAATAAGAAAAACAATGCCGTGATGACGTACCAGCTGGTTTCGGAGACGGAAGCTGACTTAAAGGCGGGCAAGATTTCCGTGAAATCGCCAATTGCACAGGGGCTTCTTGGGAAATCGGTAGGAGAGATAGCCCAAGTAGAAGCTCCTGCAGGTGTCTTGGAGTTCGAAATCTTGGAAATATCAAGGTAATAAGATGAACGGTTATGTGCGGTTTCTGCCATAACCGCACATCGTTTAAGAAATATAGTTTGAAACGGTTGCCAACATACAGCAACCGTTTTTTTTCTAAATCCTCCCTATTGATGTGCGTATTTCGTGTGGGTTTTTTTATATTTGTTTGTTTTTCTTTAAAAGAGATAAAAGATGTCAACAATTTTTTCAAAGATAGTGTCGGGTGAGATTCCAGCTTATAAAGTAGCTGAAAGTATTGATTATTTAGCTTTTCTGGATATTAGTCCTTTGGCGAAAGGCCATGTATTGGTTATTCCGAAAAAAGAAACAGACTATATCTTTGATATTAATGACGACGAATATATGGGCATGTGGGTGTTTGCGAAAATTGTGGCCCAAGGTATAAAAAAGGTGTTCCCTTGTCGCAAGATAGGAATTGCCGTAGTCGGTTTAGAGGTAGCGCACGCTCATATTCATTTAATCCCTTTAAATGAGGTGGACGACATGAACTTTGCTCGCCCTAAATTGAGTCTGCCAAATGATGAAATGACGAAAATGGCAGAAGATATAAGGGAAGCCATTTCGGAGGTGACTAACTCGTAATTAATAATATCTAATTGAGAAACGAAAGATTTTAGATCAGTTTTTGCTGATATACTAAATAGAAATTATGCAAGATTTTTGGCTGTCCTTTCAGCAATTGATGGATCCGGAATATTTATTAAGCCATGGCGGGTTCTATATCGTAGTGCTGATTGTCTTTGCTGAGACAGGCCTTTTCTTTGGCTTCTTTTTGCCAGGAGATTATTTGCTATTTCTCGCAGGCTTATTTTGCGCATTGGGAAAAATTGATGTTGACATCGTAACGATGTACTTCGGCATTCTCGGAGCCGGAATTTTAGGAAATTTTACGGGCTATTGGTTTGGTTATCGAACGGGGCCCATGCTCTTCAAACGAAAAGATTCTCTTCTTTTTAAACGTAAATACGTGATCATGGCAGAGGAGTTTTACCAAAAATATGGCGGAACGGCGCTTGTTATCGGTCGTTTTGTGCCAATCGTTCGTACCTTTGCTCCTATATTTGCGGGCGTAGTCAAGTTGAACTTTCGGAAATTCGTTTTCTACAATGTTGCAGGCGCTCTGTTATGGGTGAGTTTACTGACATTAACAGGTTATTTCCTAGGCATTAAATTTCCTGAAATCATCAATTATGTAGAGTATATCATCGTCGGATTAATTGCCATCGCATTTTTGCCTATTGTAATTGCGTTGTTTAAGAGATGGTTAAAGAACAGAAAAAAAGAAACAAATAAAACAAACAGTAATAACAGTAACGTTAATTAATTAATGAACAAACAACATCCTTGGCATCAGATAGCTCCTGGGAGCGACGTGCCAAATTCGGTCAATGCAATCATTGAAATTACAAATGGCTCAAAAGGAAAATATGAGTTAGATAAAGAAACTGGTCTTCTTTTATTGGACCGTGTTTTAAGTTCGTCTGTTGTATATCCTGCCAATTATGGTTTTATTCCACAAACCTATTGTGATGATAAAGATCCGTTGGATATCTTAGTTATCTGCTCGGTAGATATCTTGCCCATGACGTTGGTAGAGGCTAAAGTAATTGGTGTAATGAATATGATCGATGGCGGAGAACAGGATGATAAGATTATTGCTGTAGCTAAACACGATCCGAAATACAGCTATCTGAATGAGATGGAAGATTTGGCACCACATATCATGAAGGAGATCGTGCAGTTTTTCGAAAGCTATAAGGCATTGGAGAAGAAAAAAGTGAGTGTAGACGGTATCCACGGACGTGAACGTGCACAAGAAATCTTATTGGAAAGTATCGAACTATATAAAAAAGAATTCGGTAACAAATAATCTGTAGCATGGCTCTTGATGTTTTTTGGACGGTATTTTTGGTTTTGGCTAATGGTTTTTTCGTAGCTGCGGAATTTGCAATTGTCAAAGTTCGGGCTTCACAGATTGAGCTTCAAGCAAAATCGGGAAGTAAAGTCGCCAAAATTGCCAAGAATATCACCGAACATTTAGATGGCTATTTAGCAGCTACACAGTTAGGGATTACCTTGGCCTCTCTTGCACTCGGTTGGGTGGGAGAGGCTGTAATGACGCGTATTGTTCATGAGTTTTTTGGATTGTTCAATGTTGAACTGACCGGAACGGTAGCAAAAAACCTGGGACATGTCCTCGCATTTAGTATTATTACTTTTTTGCATATCGTCTTTGGTGAACTGGCTCCGAAATCCATCGCCATACAGCGACCGGTAGCAACGACTATGCGGATTGCTGCACCGCTTCAATTTTTTTACTATATTTTCAAACCCATTATTTGGTTATTGAATGGATTCGCTAATTTCTTGTTACGCTTAATCGGCATAGAAGTGAACGCCCACGAAGCCCATCATTCTTCCGAAGAGCTACAGTATCTGTTGGAAAAAGGAAAAGAGAGTGGAGCACTGAATAATGCCGAACATGAGCTCATTAAGAACGTTTTTGATTTTAACGAGCGGATCGTAAAGAATATCATGGTTCCACGTACCAAAATTGTTGCCGTGGAAATTACAGACACACCAGAAGAGCTCATCACTACCGCTACGGAAGAAGGTTATTCCCGAATTCCAATTTATGACGATAATATAGATCAAATTGTAGGTATTGTACACACCAAAGATTTACTGCCAATTATCGTACAGGGTAAGGAGGTAATCCTGAAAAATATTATACGTAAACCTTATTTCATTCCTGAGACAAAGAAGATTAACGATTTGATGGCTGAATTCCAGCAAAAGCGAATTCAGATTGCCATCGTTTTGGATGAATTTGGTGGTACGGCTGGAATGGTGACCCTAGAGGACATCGTAGAGGAATTGGTTGGGGAGATTCAAGATGAATATGATGAGGAAACACCAGTTGTGGAGAAAATTTCGGAAACTGAATATATGGTGGATGCCGGAGCGAGTGTACATGATGTCAATGGATATCTGCCACTAGAACTACCTGAAAGTTCTGATTATGATACCATGGCAGGTTTAGTTAGCCATTATTTTGAGAAGATTCCGGATGTTGGAGAAGTGCGGGAAGCAGCTGGATATTCATTCACGATTATTAAGAAAACCCAACAAAACATAGAATTTGTGAAGTTGGAGTTGATGGAGACACCGTACGACGATATTGATGAAGAGTAAGATTTCCCTGTAGCATGCATTTGTTTTACACGCCTACTATTGAGCCGCATTACCGCGAATTTATACTTAGCGAAGATGAAAGCAAACACGCTATCCGAGTGTTACGTTTAGGGGCGGGGGATGAGATATACCTAATTGATGGCGTCGGTGGATGGTATACCGCCAACATTCTAGACGCGCATCCCAAGCGAACGACTTTATCTATACGTCACGTAGAGCAAGGTTATAAAAAACCAACTTATTACCTGCATGTAGCCATAGCACCAACTAAAAATATGGATAGGATGGAGTGGTTTTTGGAGAAAGCCACGGAAATTGGCATACAGGAAATTACACCGGTTATTTCAGATCATTCCGAACGTAAAGACGTAAAATTAGAGCGTCTGAATAAAGTCGTAGTTTCGGCAATGAAACAATCTCTTAAAGCTTATCTCCCAAAAATAAATCCTACAATTTCCCTTCGACAGTTTTTCGAACAGATAAAGACGGAAGAATATACGACGCAAACTATTGCGCATTGTGCGGAAGGCCAAAAACAATATTTAGCAGATATTTGCTCTCCGGCAGGTAAGTATCTTGTTTTGATAGGTCCAGAAGGTGATTTTTCCGAGAACGAAATTGCACAGGCGTTATCGCTAGGATATCTACCTGTTTCGTTGGGTAATAGCCGCCTTCGTACCGAAACTGCTGCCGTAGCTTGCTGTTTGGAGATTGCGGTTTTAAACCGTTGATGTTACTTTATCAACACGGCATCTACTATTTGAATCTCCGCATTCCCTTTTAGAGGTTCCGGATTGAATACCATTTTTCCTTTTATCTTAATAGGTTCCTCCGTAAATCTTACAGATTCGCTCTTCATAAAGATTTCGACCATGGGTGGGATACCGTTGCTTCCGCAGAAAGCACACTGCATGACGGGAAGCACCGAAAGCATAAATGTCTGGTGGTTGCGGCCACTGTTTAGCGGTACAAGGTAGCCGGGAAGTTCCACCACTTTATTCTCTAACGATTTTAGAGCAGGAGGATAATGAGGGGTGTATACTTTTTTATTGTTCTCCGTGGTTACTTTATACATCATTTTGTCGATGGCTTCCCATGTGCTGTTCATCATGGGTGTATGGTCGGGCACGTTCATCTCTGGAAATTGCCCGATTTGAGCTTTCGCTATACCGAAGGTGAATAGTGTGATAATACATGCTAATATCGTGGTCTTCTTCATGGTGTCTAACTAACTAATCTAACTTTCTAATTACCTATCTGCTAAAATTGTTGAAATGGATGTTTTGTAGGCTTTAATAGCTGGAATGATCGCTGCTAAGATGCCCAATAGACATGCAGCAAGGATTAAAACCAGCTCTTGTCCGCGAATGTTAAATGCCTCTATAAAATCAGCACTTTCCGTGGTTTGCTGACCGATTAGATATAATGCCCCGTGCCCAAGTAATAATCCTACTATACCGCCTATCAATGTAATCACTAATCCTTCGACTAATACCAGACCGAAAAGTTTAGTTTGGGATGCACCCATCGAGCGCATGATAGCAAGATCGTATTTTCGATCTTTCAACGCGTTATAAAGACTAATGAATACGCTTAAGCCCGCGATGAGCATGATAATATAAGCCAATATAGCAAGTGAATCCAGCCCTACACCTAATAACGAGAACAGTCGTGTACTTTCGATTGCAGGAGAAGCGGCTTGCATATCTGTCGATTCGTTTACTAACCGTGGGATTACGCCTAATGCGGCCGGAGAACTATATTTGATTAGCAACGCGGTCACTTCCTCTCCACGATCTTCTAACATGTCTGCTCCAATACTTTTGACAAACATATCATTCGGTTTTTCAGAAACCAGTTCTTCAGGGTTGGTTACCTCAGCGTCATGCTTATGTTCATGTGCATGGTGTTCCTCATGTTCGTGCTTATGTGCATGGTGATCGTGGTCGTGATCATGTTGGTGTCCGTCTTCGTGACTGTGCTCGTGGGCATGCTGTTCCCCATGTTCATGTTCGTGATCATGATCGTGGCTGTGGTCATGGTCACCATGGTGGAGTCCATGGACATCCCATACACTTTCCAGATTACATAGGATAAGATTGTCCACAATAGACCCTGATTTTTCCAGAATACCAACTATTTTAAATGGATGATCATCGTGTACATGTCCATCTTCCGAAAGACCGTGTGCGGTGAAAAATTCATCTCCTATCCCCAAACCTCTTTTACGTGCTACCTCGCTTCCTATTACAGCTTCAAAAGAAGTTTTCCATAATTCACCATTTTGTATGGATAAGTCATATAACTCCAGATAGGATGGTTCTGTACCAATAACGCGATGTCCTTTGAAGTTATCCCCTAGCGAGATGGGAACGGCCATTTCGATAAAAGGGTTTTCGCCGAGTTGCCTAGCTTGTGCCAAAGCAATATTTCCGGTAGGGTTGTCTACATGGTAAAGTGAACTCAGAATGAGCTGTAGTGGGCTTCCTTTTGCTCCAACGACTAGATCTATATTTTTTGTATTGCTTGTCAGTTGTTTCTCAAAGGTATCGCCGGTAATGTAAATGACACATAATATGGCTACACCGAAGGCGGTGAGTAATATACTGAGTAGGGTAGAACCCAGCTGTTGGGTAATATTTTTCCAGACGAGTTGCAAATTATTCATGGCTACAGTTGATAGGAGTTCGTGAATTGATCTTTTATACGCTTATCGTGCGTGGCGATGAGCAGGGTAGAACCGTAATTGTTAGCGATGCCGAAAAGCAGTTGTAATACCAGATCCGTGTTCTTATCATCTAACGATGCCGTAGGCTCATCTGCTAACAATAGACCGGGACGATTAATGACCGCTCTGGCGATAGCGACACGTTGCTTTTGTCCCCGGCTCAATTGGCTCGGCAATACATGGGCTTTATCTTTTAATTGCAAATAATCCAATATTTCGACAACAGCTTGTTCGTCTACTGGATTTTTAGCTAGGCTCTGTGCCAACTTGATATTTTCTGTTACGGTGAGGTTTCGCAAAAGATGTGCTTCTTGAAATATAAAGCCAAGATTCTTCGCTCGAAAGGCATCCAGCGTAGTTCCGTTCATTGCGTATAATGACTGGTTCATGAGGTGAACCTCCCCGGTAGTAGGTTTAGACAGGCCGCTCAGTAAATGCAAAAGCGTGGTCTTACCTGTTCCTGAGTCCCCTAAGAGCAAGCTATGTTGGTTTTTTGCTATATGGATATCCGGAAATTCCAGCTTGGTGCCTTGTGGGTATTGGTAACTTAACTGGACGGACGATAATACCGTATCTACCATAGTCTGTTGTTTTAAGCTGCCAAATTACTAACTATTATAGACAACTCCGAATATTCAAATGGCGAAGGCTGGGATTTAACGAAAAAAATACAATCCATACGAATAGCGGTTCATAATTTATTAACAAACAAGTGACGTTTTAATAATCTATTGTTAACGGTCAGCTAATATTATGCTCATAATATTGCAACATAATATTAACACACCATGATTAAGTTTAGTTATTACGTTGCTTTAGTTGTTGCGTTGGTTGCGATACAAGTTGTGAGCGCTAAAGCACAACAATTTGGGGTAAAAGGTAAAGTTTTGGATATCGAAACCTACCAACCCATTTCCGGAGTTAGTATCAAAATCGCCAACACCCAGTATGCTACATCCACTGACAACGCTGGGGAATTCTCTATTACTTTGCCGGAGAAACAAGGAGAATACACTCTTGTGAGTACGTTTGTAGGATATAACACAGACTCTACGGCATTCAGCCTCGAACAGAAAGAGTGGGAGTTTGTACCGGTCGTATTAGTCAATGCCAACTCAACTTTGGAGGAGGTAGTTATTACGAGGCGACGGGAACATATCAGTGAAGCTGCGTTGCTTGCAGAGCGTAAAGCATCCAATTTGATGGTCGAGAAGATTGGTGCACAGGAGTTGTCGAGGAAAGGTGTTGGTGATGCCGCCTCAGCTTTAGCGAAAATGAGCGGGGTTTCGAGAATAGAAGGCACCAGCCAGGTATATGTGCGTGGATTGGGCGATCGGTACAATACGACTTCGCTTAATGGTTTACCGATTCCATCGAATGACCCCGAACGAAAGAATATTGATTTGGATCTCTTTACAACAGATATTGTAGAGTATGTAGCGGTAGATAAAGTATATAGTAATTATATGTCTGGCGATTTTGCCGGAGGAAATGTGGACATCGCATCAAAAAGATATTCTGGCGACGGGATGTTGGAAGTGACTCTGGGGAGCAATATGAATACCAATGTCCTCGGCCAATGGGATAATTTTTATCTGCAGCAAGGACCGACACGCAGTGGGTTTGTGAATTACGGTGTTCCAAACGATCCATTGGGTGGGTATAATTTCCAGAATAGTTTGAATCCGAAAAAGCAAACGCCACTTTTTGGGAATATTGGTTTACGAGGCGGGAAGTCCTTTAGTTTTTTTGATGGAAGTCGTCTGAACCTGTTTGCGGTAGCAAATTTTACCGGTGATTATAATTATAGAGAGGGTGTAAATAGACAATTGAGCTCGGGAGGAGAGCAGCTGAAAGATTTTGATCAGATACGCTATGAATACACTACGAACTCCACGGGAATGTTCAATGCAGAATATGTACTGAATCCAAGTCATCGATTTTCCTACAACTTCTTGTTTGTCAATTCATCCGATCAATCTGCTGATCATTATTACGGCTTTATTCGGGATATGGCGGAAAACGGGAGTGGAATGGTGCAACGTAACACCTTTCGACAAACTAAATTATTCGTTAATCAGCTTCTAGGTAACCACGTATTAACGGAGAAAATAGATGTAGACTGGGGGATATCCTACAATAATGTGGTCAGTAGAATGCCCGATCGTACACAAAATATTACGCGTATTGATGATCAGTTAGAATATCGGGTACTAGCGCAGAATCAGCAAGCCGATAATCACCATTATTTTCAAGATCTGACCGAAAACGAAGTTGCATTTAACGTTGCGGCACATTATAAACTAGGAGATGACAATCAAGGTCGGATATCGCTGGGCTATAATGGTAAAATAAAAGATCGGGATTTCGAGGATATTCAGTTTAACTTTAATATTAAAGAACCGGGACGGCAGTGGGAAATCAATCCAAATAATCTCGATGCGTTTTTCAACCCCTATAATTTTCATCCAGATCTTTTTGAAATACATGGCTTTAGGAGTAC
Organism: Sphingobacterium chuzhouense; assembly: GCF_014692525.1. Lineage (GTDB taxonomy): Bacteria > Bacteroidota > Bacteroidia > Sphingobacteriales > Sphingobacteriaceae > Sphingobacterium > Sphingobacterium chuzhouense. The sequence goes on along the minus strand of NZ_JACNYL010000001.1, from coordinate 73,880 downwards.
CCTTCCACAAACTTATGAAGGAAAGCAAAATATCCATGCTGTTTTCGCGAATGGAGAATATAAGCTGACGGATAAATTGACGGGAATGCTGGGGTTGCGCTATGAGAATATTATGCAATCGATCCATTATTCTACTGTCTTAGCAGATAGTGGAACGCCGAATACGTTCAAGCGTAACAGCTTTCTGCCTAATATAATCTTAAAGTATGAGTTGGATGAAAAGCAAAACCTACGTTTCGGTGCAAGTAAAACCTACACCATGCCTCAATTTAAAGAACGTGCCCGTTTCGAATATATGGATGTAACAGAGACCCGTATAGGGAATCCGGATCTGTACGCGTCGGAAGATTATAACCTGGACATTAAGTGGGAAATGTTTCCGCGTTCGTCGGAGCTACTATCAGTCACCGCTTTCGGGAAGTATATCAAAGATCCGATGAACCAAGTAACTTTAGCTTCATCAAGCAATGATGTTTCTTATCTAAATACAGGCGATTACGGAACTGTTTACGGTGTGGAAATAGAAGTGAAGAAAGACTTGTTCTCTTTTGATAATGGCGATAGCAAACTGTCGGTAGGGGGAAACGCGGCTTATATGAAAACCGATCAGGAATTAGATGCCGACAAAGTAAGAAAAGAGAATGGATCGGCTTATAATGTTAGTTTAACACATGATCAGGCAAGTTTTACAGGTGCTTCGGATTTTCTGATGAACGCCGATCTTTCTTATATCAAAAAATGGAATAACGAATCGGATATTATGGCGACGGTTTTGTATAATCACTTCTCCGATCGGCTGTATTCTTTAGGGTCACAAGGAAGAGGCAATCAGCTTGATAAAGGCGTAGGAACATTGGATTTCATATTGAAGTATAAAATCAATCGACATTTTGGTGTCGATTTAGGAGCTAGAAATCTATTGGATCCAACCTACGAAAGGTTTCAGGAAAGCGCTAACGGACCGCTTACGGTACTTTCTTACAAAAGAGGTGTTCGCTTTTCGTTAGGTGTAAAATACATATTATAATACAACTTAACAAAAATGTAATATTACATTAATGTAATAGAAATTTAAACGATAGATATTTGTATTACTAAATTTTAATAATTAGAGAGATGATGAAAAAATCTACTATTCAATTGGCTAAGATGTTCTGTTTAGGACTTTTGTCTACTGCATTAGCATTCACTTCATGTAGTGATGACGATAATCCAGAACCAGATGGAGACTCTTCATTTGAGTTAGTGCGCGATGATTTTCAAGGTGAAATCACGGATGGCGAAGTTATTTTAGCTTCAGGTACATATAAACTCACGGGGAAAATTGTTGTGAAGGATGGAGCTACGTTAACAATTAAGCCAGGAGTAACAATTGAAGCGACTAATCTTGATCCTGCTAGTGACCGTAAGGAAATTCGCTATATAGCGGTAGCACAAGGTGGAAAAATTAATGTAGAGGGTACACAACAGAGTCCTGTTGTTATGACTTCAACAACAAAAACTCCAGGTGCGTGGGGTGGTCTGGTAATCTGTGGACGGGCTCCGATTAACGTAGGGGCAACTGCATCAGCTGAAGTATCTGATTTGGCATACGGCGGTACCGATGCTAGTGATAACTCGGGATCCCTTAGATATTTGAGAATTGAGTATTCGGGCTATTCATACAATAGCGAGAAAGAATTTAACGGACTTTCTTTGTTCGGTGTTGGAAGTGGAACGACTATTGAGTACGTCCAATCTTATGAAGGCTCTGATGATGCTTTCGAGTGGTTCGGTGGAACGGTAAATGCAAAATTCTTGGTGGCAATCAATACACATTCATCAGTTGGAGACGATATCTTTGACTGGACAGAGGGCTGGAGCGGTACAGGTGAAAACTGGTACGGTAAAAGAACGAACAACGGTAATAGAGGTATCGAGGCTGATAATAACTCAAATACGCACACGAGAACTCCTATCTCTAACCCAACTATCAAAAACTTGACGTTAGTTGGTGCCGGTGCTGGTGGTTCAGAACCGCAAGCGATCAAGATGCGTGTGGGTACGAATGGTAACTTTGATAACGTGGTTTTAAGCAACTGGGCTACTGGTTTTGATATTCAGCACGATGAAAGTTTGGCATTTATCACTGCCGGTCAGTTGAAAGCAACGAATGTGCGTTTTATCAACGTGCCTACAAAAGCAAAAGGTACAAATACTGCAGGTGGTAGTGTAGATATCAACAGTATGTTTACGGAGAATAATGACGCTACCGGTGCTGGAAATGGTGTGGACCAACCAACATGGGCACAAGGTTGGACTATTGGTTTCTAAGCAAGAAGAAAGCAGATACGCTTCAGAACAATAAAACTATAATACCTCTCAAAGACCGGTTTCTTATAAAGGAGCCGGTTTTTTATTGCAACAGTCGATTAAGACCAAAACTGTAAGCGTAATGTTTTACGAATTATTAAATTAATGATTTTTTGATTTACAGGTAATGTGTTTCTCTTATTTTACTGTCGATAAAAATCGCCTAGTTTATTCCAAAATATGTAAAAAAATGAAATTCGTATATTCTCTATTACTCTGGTTGTTGCCTCTATGGTCTTTTTCTCAGGACGCGGGTATTTTCGATAAAGTGTATAAGCCAAGTTATCACCAGATAGACAGCGTAGCCTCCTACATCCCATTAAAAGATGGAAAAGTCGTATACCGTGAAGTTATAACATATCAAGGAGATAAGGACAAAGCTTACATTGCTTTAAAACGGTGGTTTGTAGACAATTTTCCAGACATACAAAATGTGATTCAGATCGACGATCGGGAAACCGGAACATTGGTTGGCAAGTCGGTTAGGAAATACAATTTTAAATTGGGGGTCAGTAAATCTGACTTCTCTATGTATTTTACGGTATCTGTAAATATTAATGTCGACACGGTAGATATGTCGATTTACAATATCTACGGCAGCGATAAACGCCGAAATAACCTGCAAATGTATTTGGAAGCGACCAACGCGATGCTCAACGAGAATATTAACTTCGATCAGCACAATTCTGTCGAGATGTTCAATGTCGATCTCACCAAATCTTATTTCGATTACTTGAAAGGCAAGCGCAAGAAATATAACGGATGGGTCGTGTATACCGTTGATAGCGAGGTGAGGGAAATCTTCGAATCTGCTAAAAGGGCTGTGACAAGTAGTTCGGAAACTCGTAACAGTTCCCGCCGATAACCCCCAAATATGGGAACGGTTTTTAGCGTTCTGTGAACCCTTTTCCAGAAAATGGGATCACAAGTTGAATATAGGGCGTCACCTATTTCGAACTTGTGATCCCTTATTGAAAAACGTGATCCTTTATTGGAAAGATGTGTTGCCTCTTTCAGAAGGTGTGTTACCCTTTTGCTAAATAGGTGTTACAACACACAAATAGGTGTTCCCCTTTTATCTTTTCGTGATCCCTTATGGGTAAAACGTGTTGCCTTTTTCAGAAGATGTGATTACATTTTGGGAAAATGTGTTCCCTTTTTTGCAGAATGTGTTCCCTTATGGTTAAAACGTGATCCCCTTTTAGGAAAAAGTGATGACGCTTTTGTGACAAGTGAACGGCGTTTTGCTACTTGGGATCCCTTATGGTTAAAACGTGATCCTCATTTAGGAAGAAGTGATCACACCTTTAGAACAAGTGAACGGTATTTTGCTGCCTGTGACCCCTATTGGTAAAACGTGCCCCCTATTTCGCGATTTGTGTTCCCATATCAGCAAAACGTACCACCGTTTGGCAAAACAGGGATATAGTATGCTCAAAAAGAGTTCACGAAAAGCCAAAAAGTGTTCCCAAAAATGGCACACTTTAGCGTGTCGATATGATTTTTTGATATTTTGGGGCTAGTCATAGAGGAAATTGAAAAGCTGAAATAGCTTTAAAACAGCATAATCTTGAAGGTGTTTTCGATAAAGGAAGCACCTTTTTTGCTGAACAAAACCTCGCTATTGTTAACGTCGCAAGTCTGTTGGTTGTTAGGTTAAAGGGCGTCTGATTATAATAGGGACACGGCTAAAGATCTAATAACTTGGAAACAGGCATATTTAGTTTGTCGGCTATCTTCTTTAATATTGAAATAGTAGAATTAGTTTCTGCCCTTTCTATTCGACCGATTTGACGTGTATCAAGGTCACAGAAGTCAGCAAATTCTTCTTGAGACATCCCTCGATCCTCACGAACATCTTTTAGATGCTTCCCCAATTTTTCTAAATATTCTTGATCTCGATATTGCTTTTCGGCCGTGAATTGAAAATCATCATAAAATATAAAAATTGTTAGGACTTATTTGTCCTATTTAATTAATTTTTTTTTGGTAAAACAGCGAGGTATATTTGCGAAACGAGCCGGCAATAAAATCACCTATAATATTTTCTTAAAACAAATTAGCGAGAGTCTCATTCAGATTAACCTGCAAGCCAATCTGGAAATGTCGGACAGGACTGAAGATGGTTATTATTATAGGGACGAAGGGGTTTCCTATGATCCTAAAGACTATGAAGAGATAATGGGATTCATCGAATCCCATTTCGAGAATCAGTAATTCACAGCCAATCCCACACCAAAACCCATATCGCTATCGTAGTGTGTGCGGATACCGAGATTTCGGGTCATGATATAGCGCAGATCCAGCATATATTCCTTATCGGTATTGACCATAAAACCTGCCCGTACCCGTCTGGAAATGGGTATGTCCTCACGCATCAAAGCTAATCGCACGATCCCATCATGATAGACCTCTGCCTGAAAATTGATGAGCATAGGTAAAGTATACATTACACCTAGACTAAAAGCACTTCGGCTATTTTTCTTGTTCGTCTGTCCGAACATATTTTTTTCCTGTTCATGCTCGCCCATTTTTCGATACCGCCAATCGAAACCAACAAAGGGCATAAGCCATTGCATTTTGCCAATATATCGACCAAAGTGGGTTTCGACTTCATAACCATGCGTGTCATGATAACCTAACCGCCATTCCGTACCTAAACTCCAACGTGTATTTTGCAACATGGCCTGTCCGTCATTACCGTTGGTTGCGAAATCATTTTCTGCCATAAAATGTAGCATATTGCTCTCGCGCTGTAGCACTTTATAAGCCTTTTCCTTGTCGGGAAGTAAATCGTTTTGGTAATCACCGACAGCAAATACACGGTTCATGCCGGCCATCATATGGTATAGGATATGACAATGGAAGAACCAGTCTCCTTCCGTGTTCGCCATAAACTCGATGGTATCCGTTTCCATGGGCATAATGTCGAGCACATTCTTTAATGGCGCGTGCTCGCCTTGGCCGTTGAGGACACGGAAATCAAAACCATGCAAGTGCATGGGGTGGCGCATCATAGAATTGTTGTACATAATGATCCGCAAAATTTCGCCTTTATCCACGGGGATTTTGTCCGTTTCCGATAAGACCTTATTGTCCATACTCCATACATAGCGATTCATGTTCCCCGTCAATTCAAAACGAAGTTCCTTAACAGGTGCATCACTAGGCAAGGTTGTCTTGTGAGGCGACTTCAACATCGCGTAGTTTAAAGTTACTATTTTCTGGGACGATGGCTCATGTTTGTTATGTTGTTTGTGGTCAAGGTGGTGATCATGGTCATGAGCAGATCTGTGCTCTTGATGATGCTCGTCTTTCTTTAGCGACTGTTTGCGTTGATGACCACTATGTTGCTGATGTCCCTGCTGGTGCATGTCATGTGAGCTATCGTCCGATGGCACAGCATCGTGATGCTGATGCGCATCTTCCGCAGGGATTTCTGGGTACATCACGGCATTCATATCCATCTTCTGAAGGCCCATGTCCATGCCCATATCGTCCATGTCACCATTCATTTTCATCATATCGTTCATCATCTTCATGCCCTCAAAATAGCGTAGTCTAGGTAACGGCTTAACGAGTTGACGGATACCTTCTCCGATATAAATAGAAGTGGATCCCGAACGGTCTTCTGCTGTTGCCATCAACTCATAAGCAGTATGCGCAGCAGGAATATCGACGATAATATCATATGTTTCCGATACACCAATAATAAGCCTATCCACTTCCACAGGAACAACGTCATTGCCATCGTTGGCGACAACGGTTATTTTGCCACCTGCGTAGGTTATCCAAAAATAAGAAGAAGCTCCTCCGTTGATAAGGCGTAAACGTACGCGGTCACCCGCTTTAAACTGAGAAAGTTGCTGTTCGCTTGACCCATTTAGCAGAAACTTTTCGTAATATACATCGCTAACATCCATGGCTTCCATGCGTTTCCACTCATTAGTCACTTTTGTTTTAAAATGTCCTGCCTTGATAGCTTCAGCATAACTTTGGACGGTATTTTTTTTAATGCCAAACCAATCGTTACCGTTAGCTAACATACGTTGTACGTTGTGGGGATGGAGATCTGTCCATTCACTCAATACGATGGGGACGGTTGGGACGTCGTCAATCCCCTTTCGAAATGTTATATCTCCTTTTCGTTTGAGAAAAATAAGAGAGCCGTACATACCTATTTGTTCTTGAAATCCAGAATGGCTGTGATACCAATACGTACCGTTCTGCTTAACCGGAAAACGATAGGTATATGTTTCGCCGGCGGGAATCGGCATTTGTGTCAGAAAAGGAACGCCGTCTTCCCGATTAGGTAATTGAACCCCGTGCCAGTGCAATGAGGTGCTTTCTTTAAGCTGGTTGTGCAATACGATTTCAGCGGTGTCGCCCTCCGTAAATGTTAATGTAGGCATCGGGATCTGTCCATTGACCGCAATAGCGTGTTTTTCTTTTCCGCTATAGTTAACCAAGGTATCGGTAACATACAGGTCGTACCGAACTATGTCTTGGGCAAAAGTAACGGAAACAGCTAATAGTAACGTGAATAGGAGGGACAGATACCGATTATACATATTCTTTTAAATATTACGCTTTTTAATGATGTTTTCCTTGGTGCGATGAACCTTGATTGGATTGATGATGCGAACGTTCATCAGTCGCTTTATTGACTTTCGATTGCTTCAGTTTACGATCATATTGACAGCAATCATGTAAATTCGCGTAAACTTCATCAGGCGCTAGATATTTCTCATTATCATAACCCACCTGTGCAATACGCTTAAGGACGGTGTCCATTGTGGTCTTTTCTGCGTCGTAAGTAATGGAAGCTCTTTGGTTATCGGCATCCCAAACAACCTGCGCTTCATTTTTCACATTACCCGCTTTTTCGATTGTGCGTTTGCACATCCCGCAATTACCGTTAACTTTCGCCGTCTCTGTTTTTGCATTTTTAATCTGTGCGAAGGATAGTGTAGATAGAAGCACTAGGCATGTGGTGATGATATAAGATAATGTTCTCATTTTTCTGTTTTTTAGTTTATTAATCTTGTACGGATTCTATCTTAAAACCCGCTTTTTGTACCGAGTCGATCACGTCCTGTTTGGTTGCGGTATCTGTAACAACGGTCAGGATTTTATCCTTATTGTTGGTATCTACTTCCCATTCGGTCACACCGTTCAATCCATTCAGAAAAGAACTGACACCGGATACACAACCGCTACAATTGATGTTTGTCTTGAATTTAAATGTTTTATTTTCCATGTCTATTATTTATATGTTATGTCTTATGAATACTTCTTTATGTTTTACTTGTGGCTGATTCATCGTTCATCACTTTTTCAGTCTTAACCGCAAACTGTTACTTACTACACTGACGCTGCTGAGTGCCATGGCTGCGCCCGCTATCATCGGGTTGAGCAGGAATCCGTTTATTGGATACAATATACCTGCTGCAATCGGAATGCCAATTAGATTATAGATAAATGCCCAAAACAGATTTTGACGGATGGTGGCCACCGTTTGTTTGGATAATTTAATGGCTGCCGGTATTTTCTTCAGATCGGAAGAAATGATAGTCATTTTAGCTACATCCATGGCGATATCACTTCCCTTACCCATCGCGATGCTTACATCGGCGGTAGCTAACGCTGTACTATCGTTAATCCCGTCGCCTACCATGGCCACCACTTTGCCTTGTTTATGCAACTCCTTGACGAAATCCGCTTTTTGCTGGGGTAATACTTCAGCTTTGTAATGCTGTATACCCGTTTGCTCTGCGATAGCCTTAGCAGTGGCTTCATTATCACCTGTAAGCATATATAGCTCAATATCCATTTCTTTTAACTGCTGGATAGCTTCCACGGATGTTTCTTTGATTTTATCGGAGATTGCCAATACCGCAAGAGCTTCTTTACTGTTGGCAAACCAGATTACCGTTTTGGATGCTGCACTCCATGTGTCCGCATGCTGCTGAAGTTGCGAAGCGATTCGAATACCGTTTTCCGACAATAGTTTTTTATTGCCTGCATAATAATCTGCACCTTGATATGTTGCTTTTGCGCCTTTTCCGGTAATACTCTCGAAAGAGGAGAGCGGAATTGTTTGCACGTTTTCTATATGTTTGACCACAGCATCCGCCAAAGGGTGCTCGGATTGTTTTTCCAGGCTGAGCAAGATCTGTTGACTGATTGGATCATCATGTGACCATTGTATATCCGTTACTTGGGGTTTTCCCTCGGTAATCGTTCCTGTTTTGTCCAAAATAATAGCGTTAACTTTTTTCGCCAGTTCCAAGCTTTCGGCATCTTTAATAAGAATACCCTGTTCTGCACCTTTCCCTACGCCCACCATAATCGCAGTAGGAGTTGCTAATCCCAGCGCACATGGACAGGCGATAACTAAAACGGTGACTGCAGCCAAAAGCCCGTGTATAAGCCCTTCATTACCATCTAGGGTTAACCAAAGGATGAATGTGAGGATGGCAATGCCGATAACGATCGGAACGAATATGCCCGCAATTTTATCCACTAATTTTTGTACCGGAGCTTTACTGCCTTGTGCATCCTGTACCATTTTTATGATTTGGGCAAGCATCGTTTCCTTCCCCACTTTGGTGGCTTTGAATTGGAAACTACCTTTTTGGTTTATTGTTCCGGCGAATACTTTTTCATTTTCTTTTTTCTGTACCGGAACAGGCTCGCCACTAAGCATACTTTCATCTACATAAGAATTGCCGGATATAACCATCCCGTCGACAGCAATCTTTTCGCCTGGTTTAACCAATATCACATCTCCGACATTTACATCGTCAATGGCAACTTGCTCTTCTGCGCCATCTGGCTGCACGATAACGACGGTCTTCGGTTGTAATCCCATCAGCTTTTTAATAGCGGAAGATGTATTCCCTTTTGCTTTTTCTTCTAATAATTTACCTAACAAAATAAAAGCGATGATAACAGCTGCCGCTTCAAAATACACGTGAGGTTCCAGATTTCTTTCTAACCAGAATTCTGGAAATAGCATATTGAATACACTAAATATATAAGCTATTCCGGTACTCAGTGCAACGAGGGTATCCATATTTGCTGAGCGATGTTTTGCCTGTTTCCACGCGTTGACAAAAAAGTCTTTACCTAACCACAAAACAACCGGAGTTGAAAACAGCCACATGATTTCGTTGCCATAAGGCATATGCATAAAAAACATACCGATAACAACAACGGGCAGTGCTAAGATAATCGCCCAGATAGTTTTGTTTTTTAGCTTTTTATATTTTTTCTCATGGATCGCTTCGAGCGTTTCTTGTTGAGTGTTTTCGTTTTCCAGGAATAAATCATAACCAACATCTTGCAGCGCTTTTTGCATAGCCGATGCATTGGTCATATTGGGAAGATACTCCACCGTTAAGGTTGCATTCGCAAAGTTCACTGAAGCTTTTAATACGCCAGGCAAGGCTTTTACCGCACTTTCTGAACTGACAGCACATCCGGCGCAGGTCATATTGAGTACGGGAAATGATTGCTTTACGGTGGTTACATCATAACCGAGATCTTTGATGGTTTTGATGGCATTGTCTACAACGGATACATCGTTTACCACGATTTTAGCCTGTTCGTTATTTAATTCCACACGATGACTTTCGACACCTTCTACTTGTGCCAAACCTTTATCGACAATCATAGCACAATGCTCGCTATGTACACCCTCCAATGGAAGGGCTATAGTTTGTTTGTTGTCATTTGCCATATCTTTATTCTCGTTGTTACAAGAACAAAATTCGGCATAAACGGTTGGTTATCTGTTACACTATTTCAGGAAAGAGTTGTAAGATTTACTTTTCTAAACTTCGTCCAAAGGCTTCCGCTTATCTTCTTTTATCTGCTTAAAATGACTTGGTGAAAGTCCTGTAACTTTCTTGAACTGATTGCTGAGATAGGCTACACTGGAATAATGGAGTTGATAGGCAATCTCGCTCAGCGATAATTCATCATATACCAATAGTTCTTTTACACGTTCAATTTTTTGAGCGATGTGGTATTTCTCAATCGTAATCCCCTCTACTTCAGAAAATAGATTAGATAGGTAATTGTAATCATGCTGTAGCTCCGCCGCTAGGAAATCCGATAGATTGCTGTTTCTTTCGCTACTTTGATTGCGCACCCATTGTATTACAATGGCTTTTATCTGCGCAATGAGTTGGCTCTTTTTGTCGTCTATTAACTCAAATCCGAGTGGCTCCAGAACGTCTGCAATCTTGTCTAACTGCACTTGCTCCGATGCCTCCGTCAACACCACTTCTCCTAATTTTATCGCCTGTATATGGAAACCAAGTTTCTCTATCTCTTGTTGAACAACCATGATACAGCGATTACAGACCATGTTTTTGATGTATATCGTCATGTTTTTATACATTATACGAACTTATAGCTATTATACAAAAGAACGAAGAATAATATATTTTATCTTCTTTTTCTCCGCGAAAAAGAAGCAAAAAGCTCCTCGCTTCGGATCTTTGACATAAGGGATTCTACTAAGGATGAGTTTCTGCAGTTGTCAAAAATCCGGATGCGACATTGAATATTAAGGGGGGACTATGCAATTGTATTGTCTCATTCTTAACCTTTTAATGCCACATGTGAAATTTTGAAATATGTAGAAATGTTATAAATGTACTATCCCCTCATTCAAAATTTTAAAGTGGCGATTTTTTTTGCTTCTTTTTTTGAGGGAAAAAAAGAAGAAGATAAACCTTATCTTTACCCCTTATGGAGATTTTACATTCACGAATATACGGAGAAGACAAACCGGGCACACCTTTATTGGTTATGCATGGCTTATTTGGCATGTCCGATAATTGGGGAAGTTTCGGACGGGAGTTTGGAGAAAAAACACCGCTACATTTAATTGATTTACGCAACCATGGACATAGTTTTCACGACGATGATATGTCGTTGTCGGTCATGGTAGAAGATCTGGAAGCTTATTTACAGCACCACGCGCTTCAAGAAGTCGATATACTTGGACATTCGCTTGGTGGTAAAGTTTCTATGCAATATGCTATTTCGAAGTCGACAAATATTCGAAAACTTATTATCGTTGATATCGCACCAAAAGCCTACCCCCCGCACCATCAAAAGATATTGGAAGCACTGGCCGCCGTTAAGATCGGCAAATTGAGCAATCGTAAAGAGGTGGAAGAACAATTGCGGCAGTATTTAGATGAAGTTGGTGTCATCCAGTTTTTACTCAAAAATGTTTATATAAAGGAGGACAGAACGTTGGATTGGCGGTTCAATTTGAAAGTTTTAACGGAGAAATATACAGATTTTATCACCGTCGGCGTTGAGCCAGGCGTTTATGAGGGAGAAACGCTATTTATAGCGGGAGAAAAATCAAACTATATCTTACCCACCGATTATCCGATGATAAAAGAGATGTTTCCGCATTCGTCAATCGAGAAGATCCCAAATGCAGGACATTGGGTGCAAGCAGAGAATCCAAAAGCATTCAATGCAATGGCGGCACGGTTTTTAGGACTATGAACATAACTAAATTTTGAACCAAATAAATGGTATATGAAGGTAATACGTAATTTGTTGATCGCAGCAATTTTGCCCTTTAGTTTGTTGGCGGGTTGTGGAGAGAATCAAAAAAAACAAGAGCAAACCGATGATCGGGCATGGGAAGTGGCAGATAGTATTCGTACGCTAATTGTAGAACCCAGCTTTGCAAAGAAAGATTTTGTAATTACCGATTACGGCGCGAGCTCTGATAGTACGAAGCTAAGTACTACTGCTATCAATCAAGCTATCGAGGCTTGTCATCTGGATGGTGGTGGACGCGTTATAATTCCCAAAGGAACATTTTTGACAGGCGCTATCCATCTGAAAAGCAATGTCAATTTACATTTGGAAGATGATGCCAAACTGTTGTTCAGCAGAAATACAGAAGACTATAAACCATTGGTAAAAACACGTTGGGAAGGCATGGAGTGCATGAATTACTCACCTTTAATTTATGCGTATGGACAAGAAAATATCGCCATAACAGGGAAGGGGATTCTCGATGGAAATGCGAATAGCGAGCATTGGTGGCCATGGAAGGCGAAGAAAGAATATGGATGGACAGAAGGCATGGATAGTCAACTAGCAGCAGTAAAAAAACTAACACAGGAAGTGAAAGACGGCGTTTCTGTAGAAGACAGGGTACATGGCGACGGATATTTCTTACGTCCGCCTTTCATCCAACCATATAATTCTTCGAATATATTAATTGCCGATGTTAAAATTATCAATGCTCCATTTTGGAATATCAACCCGGTGTTGTGCGAGAATGTAACGGTACGCAATGTAAGCGTGGTTACGCACGGACCGAACAACGATGGTTGTAATCCGGAGTCCAGTAAAAATGTGCTGATAACCGATTGCTATTTTGATACAGGCGATGACTGTATAGCCATTAAATCCGGTCGTAATGAAGATGGCCGCTCGATTGGGCGCCCTGCCGAAAATCACATCATTGAAAATTGTGAGATGAAAGATGGCCACGGTGGCATCGTGATTGGCAGTGAAATCTCAGGCGGAGCGAAGAATATATTTGCACAAAATCTTAAAATGGACAGTCCAGAATTGGATAGAATATTACGAATTAAAACGAGCTCGCTTCGTGGAGGTGTCATCGAAAATATATACATGCGTAATGTAGAGGTTGGCACCTATAAAGAAGCAGCAGTTTTGGTAGATATGTTTTATGAAAACCCAGGTGATTTTATGCCTACTGTACGCAACATTACTGTCGAGAATCTAAATGTGAAAAAGGGTGGAAAGTTTGGGATCTTAATCAATGCATATGAAGAATCTCCCGCTGAGAATTTAAAAATCATTAATTCGACAATAGAAGGAGTTGATGTGCCTATCCAAGCTAATTTTACCAAAGGAATGCAGTTTGATAATGTGTTAATAAATGGAAAAATGATTAGCGAAGCGGATATACAGTCATCTTCTGATGCAGAGTTCGAGAAGTTTTAGGAAAGACGAGCCCCGCCAGTTTAACTAACGGCGAGGCTCACCCTTCATATTTATTGGATTTTTCGCTTTATATGGTCCAATGGTCACATGATTTTAAAAAATCTTCATCTATATCGGCTCCGATACCCGGCAGATCATCTATATCTAGGAAATATCCATTATACTTTGCTCCATTGATTACCGGATCTTCAAGATGACCAATTAAACAGGTATCCATATCATGAAAGATGACATTGTCTGCAGCATAAGCAAAATGTAGTTTGGCGCTTAAAGCCAAACGACTCTCTAGCATGCCTCCTAACATACAGGCGATACCGGCCTGTTTTGCTAGTTCCTGGATCTTTATTGCTTCGCAAATTCCTCCCGACTTCACCAGTTTGATATTGATATAATCGCAAGCTCCTGCTCTTATTAGCCTTCTTGCATCGTGGTGGGTATAGCAGCTTTCGTCTGCCATGATCTTAACAGATGATACCTTCCTGAGTTCCGGTAAATAGTCATCATTCCACGCCCGCATAGGTTGCTCACAAAATTGGATTTGTAAATCCTTCATAGCTGTTAATGCATACTGTGCCTCTTCAAAACTCCATCCTTGATTGGCATCTATCCGTAGCTTTGTCGCGTCGCCGACGACCGCTCTTATTTTTTGCATTCTTGCTACATCCTGCTCAACTTCTTTACCTAGCTTCACTTTAATGCAGGTCGCACCACTTTTTTTGAAAGCCAATGCTTTTTCTGCCATACTATCTATGTCGCCAATTCCGATGGTGATGTCGGTTTCTATTGTTTTTTTCGTTCCACCAAGGTATTGATATAAGGGTTGTCCGTTAGCTTTTGCTGCAATATCATATAAGGCCATATCGAAAGCACTTTTTATGGTTCTATTACCGGCTATAAACAAATCCAATTCCGCTAAACGCTCTTCTATTGCACTGGGATCTTTACTTTTCCATAATTTGGCAAAATCCTTTGCAACCGCCAAACAGGTTTCCTGTGTTTCTCCTGTAATCACCGGAAAGGCAGAACATTCACCCACACCATATATACCGCTATCCGTATGTATACGTATGAACACATTTTGGGCGTAGTCCATTGTTCCAGTTGCTATGTTAAAGGGCTCCATTTTTATGCTTAGCCTAAAAATATCGGTATGCAAGATTTTCATTTTATTTTATTTTGTTTTTTGGAGTGAAACGGTACTTTTTACTAAATATCCGTTGATTTCCGATAAGTAGTGGTCGCCTGAAGCAAGAAATTTTTATATGTCAAATCACGTCTGTCGTGATCTTTATCAATTAATGCTAATAGCAATTCCAATGCTAGTCCAGCCATTTCTTGTGTTGGCTGCCGAATCGTGGATAGTGCTGGGTTTAAATAATTAGCGAGATTTGTATTGGTAAAACCAATAACGGCGACGTCCTCGGGAACAGTCAGGTTTAGATTGGTTAACACACCTAATATCTTAATGGAAAGTGTATCCGTTCCACCGACAATAGCATTGGGCATTTTATCGGTATCATTTAGTTTATTGAAAACCTCTTTTAGTTCATTGTCAATGTTTTCAGCGGGATCTTGATAGTCTGCATGGATAACGTATTCCTCTCGAAAAGGAATAGCGTAGTTATGGAGCGCATTCTTATAACCACGTATGCGGTCTTTGGTATTTCCAATATCTTTACCACAAAGCAGCGCTATCTTTGTCCGCCCTTTCCTGATCAGCTCTTCTGTAGCATTATAAGTTTCTAAGCTATTGTGGATACCAATCTTATAAGTGTCCAAGTCGTGTTGGATACGGTCAAAAAGAATGACAGGACAAGTATGATGATGGATATGCTTCAGTAATTCGGTGTTGGAGTTTTCATGAGCGGGCGAAATGATAATTCCCGCCACATGCTGACGAATCAGAAAATCCAGTGCTTCTTTTTCAATTTTCTCACAGTTCTGCGTCTGAAATGGGATAAGTGTATAGTGTTGCGGTAAAACGGCTTTGTACAGTTCATCAATAAATTCCAAAAAAAATGGACTGGATAAGAAAGGGATCACGACACCGATGAGATTGGTTTTTCCTGTTTTGAGATGTTTTGCAAAAGGATTGGGTCTATAGTCATGCTCTGCCGCATACGCAAGAACACGTTCTTTAGTCTCCTTTTTTATTTCATAGCTGTCATTTAATGCTCTGGAAACCGTTGCCGGAGATAGATTAAGTGCCGCTGCAATAGATTTTATATTGACTTTGCCCATGATGTGCTACGCATTGTTTTTGGCTAAATTATCGATTTATTATCTATATAAATAATTTTTGTAGATTAGTGCCTTTAAAAACCCTAACTAAAGCTATGCTAAAAAAATATCTAGGATACAGCACGTTGATGTGCTTATTAACAGCAGGTGTGGTTTCGTGTAATAACGGTACCACAGAACAAAAGCAAGAAGAAGAGATACATAATGTTGCTACCCAGGTTGTTCCGGAGGAAGCCGAAGGATTAATTGGTCGCTGGGACCTCACGGTAAACAAAGAGGGAAAAGAGGCACCATCTTGGTTGGAAGTCAAATTGTCCGGCTTCAATGTATTGGTGGGATCATTTGTGGCAGATGCTGGAAGCGCACGTCCGGTTTCACATATTCAACTCAAAGAAGGCAAGTTTTCTTTTCAGATTCCACCGCAATGGGAAGGGGGAGACGGATTCTTCACGATCGAAGGTGAATTAACGGGAGATGGAATCAAAGGTACGATCACGACTAATAAAGGCAACAAATTCGATTTCTCCGGTGTGAAAGCACCTTATCTTGTGCGCACAGGTGAAGCACAATGGGGTGATCCTGTTGAGCTTTTCAACGGAAAAGATCTTACTGGGTGGACGACATCAGGAAATAACAGCCAGTGGGTTGTAGAAGATGGTGTCCTAATCAATAAAGAAACGGGAGCTAATCTGATCAGTGAACAAAAATTTGATGATTTTAAACTTATCGCAGAATTTCGTTATAAAGAAGGAGCAAATTCGGGAATCTATTTGAGAGGTCGTTACGAAGTGCAGATTGAAGATTCTCCAAAAGATAAACACCCCGGTTCACTGTATTTTGGTGGTGTATATGGCTTCCTTTCACCAAGCGAAATGGCAACTTTGGGTCCGAATGAGTGGAATAAGTACGAAATAACCCTACGCGGGCGCATGGTAACGATTGTAGCGAATGGCAAAACCATCATCAGCAATCAAGAGATTCCAGGTATTACCGGAGGAGCTTTGGATAGTCGTGAAGGCGAACCGGGACCGATTTATCTACAAGGGGATCATACCGGAGTAGAATTTAGGAAGATTACGGTTATTCCGGGTAAATAATATCAAAAAAGGACTCGATTCGAGTCCTTTTTTTTGCTAATTTCCAATGTTTACTTTGGTGAAGCCCGATACAGCTCCGCCTACATTTACTTCGAAAGCCAAACTTGCTGAATTGGATGAAGGGTTATACTCATAGTAGCCGTTCTTATATTCATCCTCACCATCGTTAGTGTTGAGCTGTGCACATCTCAAATAAATTTTACCATCTACCTCAGTAGCAGCCATCGCCGCCCCAGGATTGGTTCCTGCAGGAATACCTGTTATTTCTTTGAATTCCGGATTTGCTACATCTACCGAATAAAACTTCCATATGTTACCACGGTTGATGTTACCTGTTCCACCTCCCGTAAGGGTTTCTGTGTTTAAGGTGACGATCAGCTTTCCATTATTGGCAAAAACACCTACAAACTTTCCGTTATCAGCTGCCCGGAAGTCAGAAAACTTCAGTTCCCAAGCTTGGTCTATGTCTGATTCATTTGCTTTAATACGAACGATTTTTGATTTTCCTCCGATAGCGGAACGTCCTTGAGTAACAATATATAAATCACCATTGGTGTCAAAGTCGTACATGTGATTTTCGTTAATATAAGCAATGCTTCCGGTATCTTCGATTTCGATTATGTTTTCGTATGATTCGTTGTTGAGGTCAATGACTGCAATGTATACATTAGGAAAGAAATCATCGAAAAAGCCTACTTGACCTTGAGTACTCGTATTTTTTGCATAGGTGATATTGGCATATAGCTTGTTTCCTTTGATAGCCAAAAATTTTTGTCCAACTGCTCTGAAATTAATGCCTGTTTCACTTTCACCATGTTCATTTACGGCCGCCGTCAAATCAAGTGACCCGGTGTTCTGCATAGTACTTGGGTTGAATTTCTGGATTTTCATAGGCTCAGCGGCATCCCAATAATATCCTAAATTGTCATCTTTGATAACGAAGTTTCCTGTTCCGAAGTATTTAGCGGCCTCGGCTTGATTTTTAGAAGCGATAAAAGCACCGGCGGTGACAATACCGTTTGCTGAGATATTGAGTTTCTCTATGCCTGTAGCATAATCCGCAGTTCGGAACATTTTGTAGATATTGTTACCATGTGTTCTCCATCCGCCCATACCCTCGCCTTCTAATGAAGTTGCACCCACATTGGAAATTGTTCCGGTTGGAAACTCGTCAAAAGCACTGGTATAGCCTGCTTTTTGACCTGTTGTTCGATCACTTAACGTCATTATAACATATTTCTCGGAACCTTCCTGTTCTGGATCGGGATCATCACTTTTACAGGAGCTAAATGTTAAACTTCCTGCTACTAAAGCAAGAAGGGAGAGATTGATGTACTTTTTCATATGCTGTTTTTTGTCAATTGATAATTTATTTTGAAATGAAAACTTCTTCCAGGTCGTTGTATTTTATAATAATCGTATAGCTTAGCATTCGCTAAATTTTTAACCTCAATCCCAAAAGATATGGGCTGCTTTGGAAGAAAATAATTAAATCCTGCGGTTATCAAATGCTGATTAGGCACAATATTCGTAACAGGGACACTTGCTTGTCCGAATAGACCCAAAAAACCTTTAGGTTCATTTTCTCTCGGAATATGATTGAGGTAAAATTCTCGAATAAAATTCCAATGTAAGTATGTTTTTATCCGATCACCATGCGTCAACAACTCTCCAAAAGAACCTGTAATACCCGCGTTTGCAAAGAAATATGGTGTGTTACGAACACGTGTGCCATTCATCCATGCATTGACACCGTCAGGAATGTCAACCATACGATTGTCTTGCCATGTCGCATTCGCTGTCACTTGTAAATTTTTGGTCAGCAGATAACTAAGGTCAACGTCAAAGCCATAACCACGAATGCTATCTAAATTACGATATTGCGCAAAGGGAGGTTGTATGGGAACCAAGAGGATCATCCCGTCTGTTTTACGATAAAAACCACTTACTTCGGCGGTCAGTTTATGTTTTTGGAAGCGATATCCGATATTGACGTTAAAACTGCGTTCAGGTTCCAACTCGAAATTTGGTGCTCGCGTATCGTTATCACCAAAAAGTTCGTTTTCACGCGGTAATCGATTTGTTAGTTCCCAAGAAGCACGAATGAAGTCGTGGTCTGACAGTTGATATTTTAAAGCATGGCCTATGCCCCAATTATTGTTCGAATATGTTTTGTATTTATCAAGGTCGACATCGTTGGCCATAAAAGCATTTATGCCTTTTGTGTTGAAACCAAAAAATTTCCCCATCAATTGATTGGTCAATTTATTGTTTAGCCATTTAGATTCCCACATTAATCCCCCAATGGTTTTGCTATATGTAGCTTCTTTAGTTAATACATCAATATCCGTTCCCTCGAATCGAAATCCCAAAGGGTCTTCTCCAAGTCTGCTTATGTAATTGTATACTAAATTGGCCTCGATACGATGTTTCTTATTGATGAAATAGGAGAGATTAGTTCTATTGATAATATTGCTGAAGTTTATATCTGAATGAGAAGGCCTTGGACTTTCTCCCGGTGTACCTCCGATTCTTTCCCTAAAATTCCCATACCAGTCAAAGGAGCCTTTGATGGTATCCACACGGGATCTGTTGATATGACTATAGGATATGAATTGGTCAATATTTATATTGCCAAACGCTTTCTGGTACCGTAAGCTCGGTATAATCCCTTTGTTGTACACCTTCAATGCGCCATAAGGTGTAGTCATTCTTGCTGGATGTTGGGATTCTCTGTCGATATTGTAAGCGGCAAGTCCAAATTGAAGTTCGTCTGCCCAGGAAACATCTCGGATGCCTCCATACGCTTCAGCAAAATAGTGCTTATATCCATTGTGAAATAATGGCAACGTAACTGTTTGCGGATTGCTATTTGCGTCTACAATTTCTACATCTGCTTTGTAATCGTTGTCTGAATAGTTTAGAAAAGCATCCAATCCAACAAAGTATTTTTTCGATGAAGGACTTTGATATGCCGACAGATTGATAATATGTGTGTTAAAAGATGCTATTTCGTAAGAAGTTAGGATGGAAGAGCCCTTATGTTTTGGCCTCACGAGATTAACCGCGCCTCCAAGAGCATCTCCTCCCAGAGACATAGGAACTACACCTTTGTAAACTTCTACTCGTTCTAATTGGTTAACAGGGACGTTATTAATACCATAACCGCCTCCTAGATATTCTAAAGGAATACCGTCACGGAAATATTGAACAGAGTTACCTTGAAAACCGTTGATGGATACATCCACCGCATTGCCCAATCCCCCGCTTTGCCTAATCCGTATGCCAGGTGAACGGTTCATCAATTCAGATAATGTGACTGGCTGCTCCGCGACAGCTCGAGTATCGACTACAATCGCTCGAATGGCTTGCTCCCTTACCTGCTGTGTTTCCGATTTACCTACAACCATAACCTCTTGCAAGACCTTATCATCTTTAGACAAACGAATCTGTAATGCCAAATTTTCCTGCACTAATTTGACGACGGTATCTTGAAAAGTCGAATATCCAACAACGGAAACAGTTAATAGATGCTTGCCTGCCGGTATGCTTTCGAGACTAAAATGACCGTTGGACAACGTCGTTGTACCGTTATTCCCCAACTGTACAGTGACGTCCCCAAGAGGAATTCCATCTTCATTGTATACATAACCTGTTGCAAAATCGGTCGTCTGTGCAAGTACGAGTCTGGATATCAAAAGCAGTACCGATAGTATACATATTTTATAGCGCATGGATTATTCTCTATAATAATTAGGTGCAAATATAAGGTAATTTAGATTAAATTCAGATAATGCTTGTTATTTGTTTAGAATCTATCTAAATTAGCGCCAATTTATAGTCCGGCTTAGCGCAGGGTTTAGTTATCTAGGCATGTCAAAAAAAACGTTTACGGTCATCGTCCACATCTTGAACAACAGCAATAGTTTTGTTGGTGAGCCATGTTATTTGACAAGCAACGTAAGTAACTGGCAGGTGGATGCTCATCCTGTCGGCGTTATACCGCCGCTGGGCGAAAAAACAAGCGTATTACTTGAGGGATTAGAGGAAAGTGAGTTGGAGTTTAAAATCACAAGAGGCGCTTGGGATACCTTGAATAGTACAGCGAACGGCGAGCTTCTTGCACCCTATCAGGTGGATGCCAGCCGTGATAGTGAAGTGCAGGTTACCATTGATGGCTGGCGTGATAAATTTCCGCCGTCTACAGCTAGCCCACAGGTGCACGTATTGGCGGATAACTTCTATTTCCCTTATTTGGATACGTATAGAAAAGTATGGATTTATCTGCCGAAAGATTATCCGTATTCAGATAAACAATATCCCGTGCTATATATGCATGATGGACAACATCTTTTTGATGAGGCGACATCCGTAGGTCGGTCCGGCCCGGTAGAATGGATGGTAGACGAGACCATCGATGCCGCAGGTCGTCAGGCGATTGTTATTGGAATCGAGCATCCAGCTCAAACAACCGATAGGGCCCGGGAGTTTCTGCTCTTTCCATTTGAAGAGTTGAAAGAACCCCTAGGACACTTATACCTGCGGGATATCGTGGAGGTACTGAAGCCTTATGTAGACAAGCATTACAGAACCTTGGCAGACAAAAGATATACAGGCATGGTCGGCAGTTCATTCGGCGGTTTACTCACACTTTATGCTGGCGCGCTCCATGCCGATGTATTTGGTACGTTAGGTGTTTTTTCGCCATCGATTTGGACAGGGAAACAGCAGTTGGCTGATCTCTTTTCGTCAAAATTGAAGAGCAATCCATGTCTGCTCTGTGGACAACGCTATTATTTTTATGTTGGGGGGAAGGAAAAACGCAAAAATGCGCCGGAAGGGCAAGGCGATATGCGCGCGGATATGCTCGATTTTATTGATGAGCATAAAAAAGCGATGTGTGTGAAAATTATGATTGATATAGATGAAGAGGGAAAACACGGTGCGTTGTACTGGCAGAAAGCTTTTACCCGTTTTTATGAACGCTGGCAACAGGAAATTTCAGACAATTAACATATATAGATTACTTAATTACAATAATTTTATGGTTACGAATAAATCCTTTAAAAAAAGCAACAGAACGAGTCTCTTGTTGCTTGCAGGACTAGCCGCGTTACCGGCTTTACAGGTGTCCGCTCAGCAAGTAGAAAAATCTGCGCCAGCCGGTCGCGGTGTATATGAAGCAGTTATTAACCAACAGGATGGTTTTTTGTATGTTACCGGAGCAGGATCCCGAACTAGCCCGGGGGGCGCGTTATATAAGATCGATCGCGCAGATCTTTCAATAGTAGACAGCATCAGCTTGGCAGAAAATCCACCTTTTGGAATTGGTATCAACAACAAAACACAGACGGTTTATACGACGAATACAAGAACGAATTCCGTTAGTGCAGTTGATTTGAAATCGGGTAAACTGATCGCAACATTTAATCACGGAGGTGAAAAATCCCATACCCGAGAAGTGCTTGTGGACGAAGATAATAACATCGTATATGTAAGTGATGTGGGTGATCCAAGCAGTATTTGGGTGATCGACGGCAAGACAAATAAGTTCTCACATCTGATTGAGAATCTAGGGAAAACCCTAACGGGAATGGCTTTTGCAGGAAGTAAGGACAAAATATACGCAACCATCATGGGTACAAATAGTGTTGCCATAATCAATACAAAGACAAAAAGTATAGAGAAAACATTCCCTTCTGGTGGGGAGTCACCCGTAAATATTATTAGTGATGGCAAACGCTTGTTTGTGACCAACCAGAAATCGGGTACACTGACTGTTTTAGATACAGATGGAAAGCTATTAAAAACTATTGAAACAGGTGCGGGTGCCATCGGCGTAGCCTACGATCCGGTTAAAAACAGAATATACTCTGCAAACCGCCAGACCGGGACGACGACAGTTATTGACGCAAAATCATACGAAGTACTAGCTGACTTACAGACAGGCTCTCATCCTAACCACGTAAAAGTTGACGCTCAGGGAACAGCCTATGTTATCAACAAGACTAAGGGCGGAAGACCGGTAGAAGGTCAACCAGCTCCTCCGGTAGATACCAACGGTGATACTGTGACAAAAATAAATTAATACCTTTGTATATAAATAGGATTTTCTGTAGAGACGCAACATGTTGCGTCTCTACATTTGTAAACACATTAATTTGAGAACAAAGAACCGGAGTGTAATCTATTATACTATCTCTGTATGCTGTATCCTGCTGTTGGCATGGATTTCTTTGTTTACGGGGGTTAAGGATATTCGCATCATGGATTTGCTAGGTGATGACGATAAACTTATGGTTTTTTTAATCAGTCGTATTCCGCGCACATTGGCGTTAATTCTGGTTGGTGCAGGACTGAGTATTTCAGGCTTCATTATGCAACAGCTATCGCAAAACAGGTTTGTTTCGCCGACGACCTCTGGTGCATTGGAAGCCGCAAAAATGGGAATACTGTTTGCGCTCGTATTTTCACCAGAAGCCTCTTTGATGGTTCGGATGCTTTCTGCCTTGGTTTTTACATTTTTGTCTTCGCTTCTTTTTATTTGGTTCGTAGAACAGGTCAAAGATAAAAATACCGTTTTCATCCCCTTGGTAGGTATTATGTTTGGAAGTATTTTAGCATCTATTTCCACATTTTTTGCTTACAAAAATAATATCGTTCAGAATACACAAGAATGGTTATTAGGGGATTTCTCATCTGTTATGCAGGGACAATATGAAGCCATTTATATCATTTTGCCCATCGTAGTAATTAGTTATCTGTATGCAGAGCGGTTTACCATTGCCGGCATGGGAAAAAGTTTTGCTACCAACTTGGGATTATCCTATCATACGGTTGTTAATATAGGTCTTGTGGCCGTGTCACTCGTCGTCAGTGCATCGGTTGTAACCGTCGGAGCAATTCCGTTTGTTGGGCTTATCGTACCCAATGTAGTAAGTATGCTCATCGGTGACAATCTTCGGCGCGCCTTGCCTCTGACTGCCTTTTTAGGGGCGGTGCTGTTGTTAGTATGTGATATCATTGGTCGACTGCTGGTCTTCCCTTATGAAATACCCATTGGGATGACCGTAGGTATTGTTGGAGGCGTTGCTTTCTTTTTGCTGATATTAAAAAAGAGTAAATGAAGCTGGGGTATAAGGTTATATTGTCGGTTGTGTTGCTGGTTATATCCATTGTAATGTTTATGACATACAATATGGGTAATAACCTTGATTACGTATTAAGCCGTCGGGGTATCCGGTTAGCAACTATGATCATTGTGGGTATCAGTGTAGCTTTTTCGTCTGTAGTTTTTCAAACGATTACCAATAATAGGATATTGACTCCTTCCATCATGGGATATGAGTCGATCTTCATTCTCTTTCAGACGTTGATCGTTTTCTTTTATGGGGATAAGGCGTTTAAGGTCATTTCACAACAAGAAAACTTTTTCTATGCCGTATTGCTGATGCTCGGTTTTTCCGTATTTATGTATTTGCTGATTTTTGGAAGGCAACGAAAAAATATCTTCTATTTATTATTAATGGGCATGGTCATGGGGACGTTGTTCAATACGTTGAGTCAGTTTCTCCATGTCGTCATCGATCCGAACGAATTTTCGATTGTACAAAATTTTATGTTCGTTTCATTTGCCAAGATGAACGTTAAATTATTGGGAATAGCGACGATAACTTTGGTAGGAACACTTATCTTGACAATTCGCTATTTAAAATATTTAGATGTAATTGCGCTGGGGAAAGACCACGCCATTAACTTAGGTTTGGACTATAATAAGTTGATACGTACATTTATGCTTATCATCGCGCTGTTAGTGTCCGTCTCAACAGCTTTGGTGGGGCCTATTACGTTTTTGGGTATTTTGGTTACGAACTTAACATACGAGTTGTTCAAGACGAACAAACATGTACAAACCGTATGGCTTTGCAGTGCGGTATCCTGTATATGTTTGATTGCAGGACAATTTTTTGTTGAACATATTTTAAGCTTTTCGACTACGGTGAGCATTGTTATTAATTTTGTGGGTGGCGTCTACTTTATGTATTTGATATGGAGCACAAGAAAGAAAATAAGTTGATTTTCCAAGGTCTGGTGAAAGACTATGGAAAGAAACGCGTAATCGATGGCTTGGAAGGAGGGATAGCGGATAACCATATTACATCGCTTATTGGACCAAATGGTGCGGGTAAAAGTACGTTGCTTTCTATCCTCAGCCGATTGCTTAAACAAGATGGGGGAGAAGTTTCTTTTATGGATAAGTCGCTCCGTGATTATAAAAGCAATGATCTCGCGACAAAGCTTTCTATTCTAAAGCAATCTAACCAAACGGATGTGAAGATTACAATCAGGGATTTGGTCGCATTTGGGCGTTTCCCTTATTGCAAGGGGAGAATGACCGAAACAGATTGGCAAAAAGTGCAGGAAGCGATTGCTTTTTCTGATCTTGAGGACTTGGCAGATGCCTATATTGATGAGCTAAGTGGAGGACAGCGTCAGCGCGCGTTTATTTCGATGATTATCGCACAGGATACCGAATATATATTGTTGGATGAGCCATTAAATAACCTCGATATGAAGCATTCTGTACATGTGATGAAAACTTTGCGGAGGTTGGTAGACGAGTTGGGGAAAACCGTGGTGATTGTTATTCATGAAATTAATTTTGCAGCACAATATTCAGACTATATCATTGCCATGAAAGATGGTAAAATACGTTATAATGATGAAGTCAATCATATTATCAGACCCGAAATTCTGCAGGAGATTTTCGGTATTGAATTTGACATTATCGAAAAGAACAACAAGAAAATTTGTAATTATTTTAATATTTGAAATGAATAAAATATTTAAATCAACACTCGTTCTGACATGCCTTTTATTCGCCCTTATTCAAACAGGTTGTAATTCTAATCCGAAGCAGGAACAGGTTTCTGAAGAGCAACTTGAAATAGAACATAAACTGGGGCCGACCATGGTCCCCAAAAATCCGTCGCGTATCGTAGTGCTGGATATAGGGGCATTGGAGACTTTAAAAGAGTTGGGTGTAACGCCTATCGGGATTCCCAAGAAATATATGCCGGAATATTTAGACGATCTTAAAAACAACCCGGATATTGCAGATGTAGGATCTGTAATCGAACCCAATTTTGAGGGGATAAATGCATTGTCTCCTGATTTGATTTTGATGTCTACCCGTCAGGAACGTTTCTATGACGAGCTGAATGATATTGCACCTGCTATCTTTATCGGGACAGATAATAAAGATTATTTACCTTCATTCAAACATAATGTTATGCTTTTGGCGAAAATTGTCGATAAGGAGCACGTGGCGGAGGAAAAGCTTCATAAATTGGAGGAAAAAATTAAGGTTGCGCAGAAGGAATTTGAAGGAGATCCTGGTAAGGCGCTTTTCCTAATTTATAACAATGGTAAATTCAGTGCTTTCGGTAAAGGAAGTCGTTTCGGCTTTATACATGATGTATTGCATATTAAACCCGTTATGGAATTAAAAGACGAGTCGGTACACGGGCAACGGGTGTCTAACGAACTTATCGCTAACGCTAATCCAGATTACCTTTTTATCGTGGATAGGAATGCGGCTGTTGTTGGAAAAAAAGCAAATTTAAGTGAAGTGGAAAATCTGCTTGTAAAACAAACAAACGCGTTCAAAAATGGTAAGATATTTTATCTAGACCCTGATTTGTGGTTTATTTCCGGTGGTGGGTTGACTTCTGTTGACCTAATGGTAGATGACATTGTAGAAAGGTTCAAATAACTAAAGACGCTATTTTTTGACCACCCTGAATACCAAATCCGCGACTAATTTTGCGGTGCGGTTATCGATATCATAATCGGGATTTAGTTCGGCAAAATCTATACTGACAAATTTGGGGGAATTGATTATACGTTCAAAGACCCACATAAAGAAAGCGTTAGGCACTATCCCGTTATAGGCAGGCGCACTCACACCCGGGGCATAAGGTGCAGCGAATACATCCATATCGACCGTGACGTACAGCTGATCTATTTCCTTTATAAATGAAGATAGCTGTTCCTGTATTATTTCTATATTGGAAACATCAAAATCCTGTGCTTCTATCCAATTTACACCATGGGTATGTGCGGTATGGAATAGTGCTTGTGTATTGCTTATTTGCTGTATGCCAATAGGCAGATAATGGAAACTTTCTTCTCGTTGTGCTATTTGATAAAACCCTGTACCCGAAGTAGCCCGATTATCTTTCGGTTCCCGGATATCAAAGTGAGCATCGAAGTTGATGATACCGATTTTTTTGTCGCTGGCCTTCCGAAGTCCGAGATAATGCCCAAACGTAACCTCATGTCCGCCACCAAGCACAATAGGAAAACCGCCCTTCTTTAAAATGTGCGCTATCGCTTCACCCAACGCTTCTTGCGATGCTTCCAAATCGTTATTATAACAATGGATGTCACCCACATCTATAATACGAACTTGTTGTTCTTGGAAGACGGGCAAATTCGATAAGCTTTTTCTTAAAAACGCTGGTGCTTTTGCTGCCCCTACGCGTCCTAGATTTCGTTTCACACCTTCATCACATGCGTAACCGAGTAATACAAAACAATTACTTAAATCGTCAATTTCATCGAGGTGTATACATGCTGCAACTTGGTGCCAACGAAGATGCGCTTGGTCAGGACCATCCACTCTTCCTGTCCAATTTATCGACGAAGGAGCTGTATAATAGTTTTGGTATGCCATCGACCGATTATTGGAAAATATTATTCAATACGTCGTCATCGACTTCATTTGCCAGTGTCACTTTCAGTGAACTTGTTCGGTTCAATTCTGTCTCGATGGCTTGACGAGCTTCTTTATTACGCGCCCATGCACGACGCGCTATACCATTGTTAACATCGTAAAATAACATACTTTCTAGTTTTCGATCTGCTTCCGCAGAACCGTCCAAAACCATGCCGAAGCCACCATTGATGACCTCACCCCAACCGACACCGCCCCCATTATGGATAGAAACCCATGTAGCGCCGCGGAAACTGTCACCGATAACGTTATGGATCGCCATATCTGCCGTGAATTTACTGCCATCGTAAATGTTACTCGTCTCGCGATATGGGGAATCCGTGCCACTGACATCATGGTGATCGCGTCCTAAAACAATAGGCGCAGTAATTTTTCCGTCCCGAATGGCTTTATTGAATGCTTTGGCAATCCGTATGCGTCCGAGAGCATCGGCGTAGAGTATTCGCGCTTGCGAACCGACTACAAGCTGATTAGCTTCAGCCTGCCGGATCCATTGGATATTATCTTGTAGTTGTTGTTCAATTTCCGGGTAAGTGGATGCCAACAACTCTTCCAATACCTCGATAGCCATGTTATCAGTTTTGTGAAGGTCTTCGACTAACCCAGACGTACACACCCATCGGAAAGGCCCAAACCCATAATCAAAGCACAGGGGACCCAAAATATCTTGTACATAAGAAGGATAGCGGAAGTTGATGCCATCTGCTGCCATCACGTCAGCGCCTGCCCGACTACTCTCCAAAAGAAAGGCATTGCCATAGTCGAAGAAATAGGTTCCGCGAGACGCATGCTTGTTGATGGCGTCCACTTGCCGTATCAATGAACGTTGCACCACTTCTTTAAAAGCCTCTGGTTGTTCAACCATCAGTTTATTGGATTCTTCAAACGAAAACCCTACAGGATAATAACCACCTGCCCAGGGATTATGTAAAGATGTTTGGTCTGAACCCACTGATACCTTTATGTTGGCATCCCAAAAGGCTTCCCATACATCAACCACATTCCCGATGTAGGCGATCGAAATGACCTCTTGCTGCTCAACGGCTTGTCTCACGCGTGTAATAAGCGAAACCATATCCTCAATTAATAAATCTACCCAGCCTTGTTCGTGACGTTTATGTGCAGCAGCAGGGTTCACTTCTGCACATACAGTGATACATTCCGCGATATTTCCGGCTTTGGGTTGTGCACCACTCATACCACCGAGTCCCGAAGTAAGGAAGATATTGCCGCGTGGGCTTTCGTTTTCGGGCAGTTGTTTTCGAAAGGCATTCATCACCGTGATCGTCGTGCCATGGACGATACCTTGTGGACCGATATACATATACGATCCGGCGGTCATCTGCCCGTATTGTGTCACACCAAGTGCATTGTATCGCTCCCAGTCGTCTGGTTTGGAGTAATTAGGAATCATCATACCATTCGTTACAACCACCCGTGGTGCTTCTTCAGAAGATGGGAATAAACCCATCGGATGCCCACTGTAAATGTGGAGTGTTTGTTCGTCTGTCATATCAGATAAATATTGCATCGTTAGCAGGTACTGCGCCCAATTCTGAAAAACGGCTCCATTTCCACCGTACGTAATCAACTCGTGCGGATGTTGCGCTATGGCGGGGTCAAGGTTATTCTGTATCATAAGCATAATAGCCGCGGCTTGCTTGCTTTTGGCAGGATATTCCGAAATCGGACGTGCATGCATGGAGTATGTAGGACGAAATCTGTACATATAGATACGACCGTAAGTGTTGAGTTCTTCCAGAAACTCTGAAGCCAGTTCTTCGTGCCATGCCGCCGGGAAATAACGGAGCGCGTTTCGAACGGCAAGTTTCTTCTCATCGGGTTGCAATATGTCTTTACGTTTCGGTGCATGGCTGACTGAGTTATCGTATATGGCTTTAGTTGGTAATGTTGTCGGGATACCTTGTTTTATCTGTTCTTGAAAGGTCATAGTTGCTCTCCTTTCGTATAAATCAGCTTACCACTTTTCCAAACTTGTTGGGGTAGGAGTGTCCCTTGCATATAGGTGATGTTTTGATAGTTAGAGGTCGTATAGATATTGAAGTCGGCAAGCTGTCCACGTTTTAACTGACCTCTATCTGATAAATTCAACGCTCTCGCCGCCCTAAAGGTAATAGCGGAAAAGACTTCTGCATTGCTGAGTTTTTCGGCGGTCGCTAAAATAGATGCCTGTACCATAAGCTGTCCCATAGGTGCAGAGCCGGGGTTCCAATCGGTTGCAATGGCTAGGATTGCCCCTTCGTCCAGCAGGCGGCGTGCAGGAGTATAGGAGCAGCCTAGTCCGAGAGATGCGCCGGGCAATGCCACGGCAACAGTATCCGACTTCGCGAGCAAGTGGATTTCGTCTTCTGTAGAGGCTTCCAGATGGTCGGCGCTGATGGCTCCAAATTCAATGGCAATAACAGACCCTGACGGTGTAAACTGATCGGCATGTACCGTAATATCAAAACCTTGTTCTTTAGCGCTACGGAGATAAGGCCTTATTTCGATAGCGTTAAATGCACTTTTTTCGACGAATGCATCGATTCTATTCGTTAAGTTCTCCTGTCGTAGGATAGGAAATAATTCAGCCACCATTTTTTCCAAATATGTCGTAGCGTCTCCATCAAAATCCCGAGGTTTCATGTGCGCCGCAAGGCAGGTAGGCACCAAATCGACAAGAACTTCCTTTTGAGCCAACTGTATGGCATGTAAGGTTTTGACTTCTTGTTCTATTGAAAGCCCATAACCACTTTTTATTTCTACGGTCGTAATACCTTGTTTAATCAATGTATCGACCCGCTCTATAATATGGGCAGCAAGTTTTTCCTCAGAAGTTTCCCGTGTATGTTGTACGGTGCTCCAAATACCGCCGCCTGCTTCTGCTATTTCCAAATAGGTAGCACCGGCATTGCGCAGGGCAAAATCATTTGCCCGGTTTCCGCTAAAAGCAATGTGGGTATGGCAGTCGATATAACCCGGCACACATACGGCTGGCGTATCGATGTCGGCGAACGCTACTGTAGAACCATATTTTTCCCGTAAAATAGAATATGGCCCCATATCAACAATGCGGTTATGTTCTATGATAATACCGCCCTTTTCGATAATCTCCAATGTATTATCGGCCAATGCGCCATGTAGGGGCATGTTCGCTAAAGGCAATAATTGGGTGAACGGGCCTATTAGTTTTTTTGCCATGATTAAAATGTATTGAATTGTTCTGCATGTTGACCATAATAGGGTATACCTTGTTCTTCAGCCACCTGTAATGCTAATCTAACAAGCTCACCGGAACTGACCAATTCTTGCGCTTTGGATAAGATGTCTTCCATCGGTTGGTCGGCTTCGATATGCGGAATATGTTGCCTAATTCGTTGATGGACAGCTTCTATGATAGGAGTCGATTGTAAAGGCCTATGGAAATCAAATGCCTGGCCCGCACAAATCAATTCGATGCTGAGGATTCGGCTGACGTTTTGGATGACTTGACGAAGCTTACGTCCACTGATGGACCCCATGCTCACATGGTCTTCCTGTCCGAGAGAGGTAGGAATACTATCGGCACTAGCAGGGAAGCACAACCCTTTATTCTCGCTTGCCAAAGCAGCCGTTGTATATTGCAGGATCATAAAACCAGAGTTTAATCCGGTAGCTTGGAGTAGCAATTTAGGGACACCAGCGGTGTCTCCCTCCAGCGAAAGATAAATGCGTCTATCGGATACGTTCCCTATCTCAGAGACAGCCAACGTGGCGTAATCCATGGGTAACGCAATAGTTTGCCCATGAAAATTGCCGCCGCTGATAGTGAAGTTTTCGTTGATGATAACCGGATTGTCCGTAACGGCATTAATTTCTGTTTTAACAATACCCTTTAGATGCAGCCAGGATTGTCGCGATGCACCGTGGATTTGGGGAATACAGCGTAGCGAATAGGGATCTTGAACCCGGGAACAGTTTTTATGAGATTCCACGATTTCGGAGCCCCTGAGTAAATTATAAATCGTGCTGGCAACAAATTGATTCCCCGGATGCGGGCGAAGATCATGCAATTCGGTGAAAAATGGTTTAACGGAAGCGTTTAATCCTTCGAGCATCAATGTAGCTATAAGGTCAGCATTTGTTAATGCATTATGCATTTCTGCTACCGCCATGACCGCGTGCGCAGCCATAAATTGGGTGCCGTTAATAAGTGCTAAACCCTCTTTGGCACCTAACGTAATGGGAGCAAGTTGGTATTCCGCCAGAACGGATGCCGTGTCTCTAACTTCTCCATCTATGCAAACCTTTCCCAATCCGATAAGGGGCAGGAACAGATGGGCTAGCGGAGCGAGATCACCCGAAGCACCTACCGAACCTTGTTCAGGGACTATAGGTATGATATCGTGATCAATGTGCCATAGTAAGCGCTCTATGGTTTGCCACTGAACACCAGAAAAGCCCTTCGCTAGCGCATGGATCTTTAGAACGAGCATGAGTTTAGCAAGCAATGGGGAAACAGGCTTACCGACACCCACGGCATGGCTTTTCAAAATATTCTCTTGTAGTTTTTGCGTGTCACTGGCATTGATAATTGTTGTACACAACGGACCAAAACCGGTATTTACACCGTATACCGTATTGCCGGAAGCCACTATATCTTGAACGTATCGTGCACTTCGTTGCACCACTTCTTTTGTTTCTTCCGATAAAATGCCTTTTTGTTCTCCTCGCGCTAAACGTAACGCCGTGGAGCTGTTGAGGTCATCGATGCCATATTTAAAGTTGTTCATAATCAAATTTAACGGATTTGATCTACATTTGGCAACATAGGGGGTAACGTGCGGCTTCTTACCATTATCAAATCATAAAAAACAAACCAAATACGTATTATCTTGTTTAAAATTATAGACATATCGATATGAAAAAACGAAATATTATGCTGAAAAATTTAATTTTTATCTATTTAACAATCATGAGCTTAAGTGTGTTTGCCCAAGAGATAAAAGACCCTCGTTTAGAGGTCGTCGCTTCCTTCGGAAAGTCGCAACCGATAGGGGTGAGTGTATCAAGTGATAATCGTGTATTCGTGTCTTTTCCGCGAAAGGAGCCTTATACGATGGGCCTGTCTGAAATTATCGATGGGGAGCGTAAACCTTATCCGGATATGAAATGGAATGCGAAAGAGGGACTGCCGGATAGCCATTTCGTAAATGTACAGGATATTTATGTGGATACGGACGATCAATTATGGGTGTTGGATTCTAAACCTTCTTCGGCAGGTTCTGTGTTCGGAAAAGATGGTTCAGCAGAGGGGCAGCAAGGACAATTCAAATTGGTACAGATAGACTTAGCAAACGACAAAGTGGTTCGACAATATAGTTTCGACGATTTGGACAAAGCGAAATCGGGTTTAAACGATGTACGCGTGGATACCGACAAAAAACTGGCTTACCTTTCAGATCCCGGACAGGCGGATATTGTCGTATTGGATTTAGAGACGGGAACAACGAGATTGCTGTTAGCAGAATCATCCTTTACAAAAGCTGATCCTAGAGTAGTGTTAAGCTACGAAGGAAGCGATATGCGTGATAGCAAAGGTAATCCATTCCGTTCCAACGTGAATGGTATTGCGCTGACAAAGGACAATAGATATTTTTATTTTAAGCCGATCAATACAACTAAGCTTTATCGGATAGAAACAGTTTATCTTGCAGATGCCTCGCTAACGGCAGATGAATTGAAAGCAAAGGTTGAAGACCTTGGAGAAACGACGATTACACATGGTTTAGTCGCCGATGTAAAGGGGAATATCTATTTGACTTCTTCCTTGGATTATAGTATTAAACGGTACACCCCCGAAGGTAAAGTGGAGATGGTCGTGCAAGATAGCCGGTTGATCTGGCCGGATTCTTTGGGTGTGGGAAGCGACGGGTACTTGTATTTTTCGTGTGCACAAATGAACCGTTTGCCACAATGGAATGATGGCAAAGATAAGGTTTCTTATCCCTATGAGGTTTATCGTGTGAAAGTGTTATAAACCGATATTAACCACGACTATATCGTCGTTATGATAGGAGGGATGATAGCTGGCAATTGCGCCTCCCTGTTTATAATGAGCTAATTCTTCATAAACGGCTTGGCGCAATATGCCCTTACCTTTTCCGTGGATAAAGCGGATTTCTGTATAATCCCAATAGATTGCCGCGTCGAGCATTTCCCGCATCAATTCTAACGATTCAGCCAATAGTTCATTGGTCTCGTAAATGTCGAGATTTCCCAAGAAAGCTTCTGTATGTAAATCCACCGTTTTTGGAGGTTTGGGTAATGTCCTTGCCATATGTCAAAAATAATGTTATTTTAGAATTATAAATAGTAAATGTTCATGAAAGCAATTTTTAAGGTTTTACTTCTTGGTGTCTGTAGTTTGGGAGAAGTGGTTGCCCAACAAGATTCACTAATGATGGAGCGCATATATACAACATCTTTCGAGAAAGGGAAAGCCTACGAGAATCTGCGCTACCTAACCAAGAACATTGGTCATCGTATAGCGGGTTCAGCTAACGCGGAGGAAGCCGTAACATGGTCTAAATCACTTATGGAAGAGTTAGCATTTGATCGCGTTTATCTGCAGGAAGTACAGATGCCTTATTGGGATAGGGGGGAGAAAGAAGAAGCCTATATTATATCTACCAAAGAACCACTCCATGTATTGTCGTTGGGAGGTTCGGTAGCGACACCGCCGGGTGGTTTGGAAGCAGAAGTTATAGAAGTGGAGCTACTGAGCGAATTGCGTGCACAAGGAGATAAAGTAAGGGGGAAAATTGTATTTGTCAATAAGCCTTGGGACGAATCTATTGTGGAAACCGGAGTAGCGTATGGCTTGAACAGTAGCCAACGCAGTCGAGGACCGGCAGAAGCCGCCAAACTTGGTGCTGTAGCCTATCTTTTTCGGTCTTTATCATCGTCTCCGGATGACGATTATCCACATACAGGAGGTACAAAGTACGTAGAAGGGATTGATAGTATCCCAGCTTTGGCCATATCGCCTGTCGGTGCGAATAAACTTTCAGAAGCATTAAAGAAAAAACCTACAACACGTATTCAAATTACAAACCATTCTGCTTGGAAAGGAAATGTAATTACTCATAATGTAATCGCCGAGTGGAGGGGCTTGGAGAAGCCGGATGAAATTATAACGATAGGTGGTCATATTGATTCTTGGGATGTAGGTGAGGGTGCGCATGATAACGGGACGGGTACAATGGGAACGTTAGACGCGATCCGTATCTTAATGGAATTGGGTTATAGGCCGCGACATACCATCCGACTGGTATTTTATATGAATGAGGAAAATGGTGTGCATGGCGCTTTACAATATGGTGAAACAGCTAAAGCAAAAGCTGAAAAGATAATCGCCGCCATTGAAAGTGATGCGGGAGGATTTGCGCCGCGTGGGTTTGACATCAAATCATCTGCTGAGCGGGTCGATTGGATCCAACAACATTGGAAACCTCTTTTTGAGCAAAAATTTTGGGTGTCGCGGTTTTTACAAGGAAGTCCTGGCGTAGATTCCGGTGTATGGGGACGACACTTCCCGAATACGATCATGTTCAATTTTCGTCCAGATCCGCATCGTTATTTCGATATACATCACACCGCTAAAGATGTTTTTGAAGCGGTAGACCGTCGTGAATTACAATCAGGAGTTGCTGCGATTGCTTCTTTGTTATATCTTGTCGATCAGCAAATAGACCAGTTACCGTAAGGGATAGGAGATAATCTAAAGCAACGGTTTAAAAGGCGATTGGCGGATATGTTCCAGTTTTACCTGAAACAATGCTGCCATTTTGCGTCCTCGGCTTTTAGCTTCATCAGCGACAGGGCCTTCGAATAGATCATTTACAGTCTTATCGAAAAGCTGTAACCAGCGTTCGAAGTGTTCTGCT
Source organism: Sphingobacterium chuzhouense (assembly GCF_014692525.1). Lineage (GTDB taxonomy): Bacteria > Bacteroidota > Bacteroidia > Sphingobacteriales > Sphingobacteriaceae > Sphingobacterium > Sphingobacterium chuzhouense. Next base: position 38,439 of record NZ_JACNYL010000001.1, on the reverse strand, counting down.
TCTATCGGCAATTGTGCGTGGGGAGGAAAGGGGCGGCCTTGGTAGGTATATTCATCCAATAAGATGGTTTGCCAGAACGTATACATCTTTTCTAAATGTACCGGCCACTGTCCCTCTAATTTGGCGTTGAAGATAGGGCCAATAAGATCATCTTCTTGTACACGACCGTAAAAGGTATTGACCATCAACTTAATATCGTCCAACGTTTTTATATCTGCTTTTGCCATGACTTGTCTCCGAAATGCAAAGTTAAACAAGAAATAACGGAAAAAACATGATGAAACGCATAAAAGGTTACACTATTTGTCTGTATAGTGCAACCTTTTTTCGGATCTTATCGCTAATAATCGTATTTTTCGATTGATTTTATTTTGTTTTCCCCCGCTGTAAAAACAAGCGTTGGTTGGTACGTATCCGCCTCATCTGGGGATAGTTGGATAAAGGAAAGAATATGAACTGTATCGCCAACTTTGGCATGAAGTGCTGCGCCCCCGTTCATGCAGACTTCGCCGCTACCTCGTTTTCCTGGCAATACATAGGTCATGATACGGCTGCCACTAATGGCGTTGTTAATATAGACTTGTTCATATTTCTTGATGCCAGCTGCGTCAAGTAAATCGGCATCTATCGTGATAGAACCATTATATTCTACATTTGCCTCTGTCACCTTAACTGTGTGAATTTTTGCTTTTAAAATTGTTAAAGTCATTATAAAATAGCTTTTATGTTTTCTTGATTATTGTCTACGTTGTCAATTGTTGTCGTTGCCAAAAATAGGTATAAATTATCGTCCTGGACGATCGAATAACTGTGATACAGGAAGTTGGGTGTAAAAGTATAAGGTCGCTTTATATCAAAATTTTGGATACAGGTTGTTTGTATCTCGTATTCCAATTTTCCCGAGGCTGCATATTTACAAATGACAAATATGTTTTCATCTTGCTGTTGTTTCAATTGTAGCCAAGCACCTTCTCCAATACCGCCTATCCATTGGGCATGCTCCGGAACGTTGGATGGACGTAACGGGGCGTCTATCATTCCGGGTGTTTGGTCACAAGCTAAATCTTGTGAACCCTTTTTAGTGAAATTATCTTTTAATAAGCCGAATTGGAATAATAGCGAATCTTTGCGTCCCATCTTCCACGGTTTGAGTAATCCTTGTTCATAACAAAAAACTTCTTCGTTAGGGGCTGCATTAACAACATTACTCGTTGGGCTTGCCTTGAGACATTCTGGATACAGTATTTTGCGACGTCTTTTATCATCTAAGTCCATGCCTTCCGCTAGTATCTGTGCCACAAAACGGGAGCAACTGTTGTTGCCTTTAGCAAGAGCACCATATAAAATAGGTCCTTCTGCTACCAATTTTTCGGCATACGCGACGCATTTTGAAAAAGAAACTTGTTTGCAAATCGAAAAAAATGTCCGTCCGCCTCCATGTGTAGCCTCTTCTTTTTCACAAAGCTCTTCCAATATTTCTATAACATTCTGTATTTCGCCCTGTGGTGTAATTTGGGCTTTTGTGGAAATTTCTAAACGTGGATCAAAGAGAGCAGATCTTGCCCGTCCGTAACCGCGTGGTGATAGATAACGGCCGAAATCAAAATAAAGTACTCTTCCACTATTTCTTTCAATAAGTAATATTGCTGCATGGCCCACTTTAAAATGGAGATTTTTTACGATGCCTATTTGTTTTAAAAATGCCATCCATTTTTCATCCCCCAGGGCGGTTTTGTCCGGCCAAGAAATAGGAATAGCTATATCGTTGAAAGTATACATATTCAAAAGTTAAAGTGACGTGATGTTTGTAAAGGTGTTGGCCGGTGGATATGCTCGTTATAAAGTTTGCTTATATATCGGTCACCATGATCTGGAAAAAATAGGACAACGATATCTGTCTTAGAAAAGCCCATCTTATCGGCATATCTATCTAAAGCCGCGATCACGGCCGCACTGGAAAATCCGGTCATAATGCCAGTTTGGGAATAATATTCGTTTGCCATACGTTTTGTTTCATGACAGTTCACTTGAAAGATATGATCTACATAAGCTGCATCAAATGATCCGGGAATGAAGTTTCTTCCGATTCCTTCAATTGGATCAAAAGCAGTCGTGTCATTAGGTAGGGTGCGCTGTTTGAGAAAATGACCGAGAATAGATCCATTTGGTTCTATTCCCCATATTTTAATATTGGGACGTTGCTCTTTTAGAAAACGTCCGGCCCCCGATATCGTTCCACCTGTGCCTACGCCCGCTATAAAATGAGTGATACTACCTTCCGTTTGTTTCCAAATTTCGGGACCTGTTGTTTTATAATGGGCTCTAATGTTTTGTGTATTATAGTATTGATTGGTAAAGTAGGCATTAGGATGAGTGGATGCAAAGGACTGTGCCCGAAATTGTGTGGAATTGAAGTCATGCAAACCGTTGGAGTTCTCACAGATTTCTATGTCTGCACCAGCTTTTATCAGAAGATCTATTTTTTCTGTTGAACAGCTTTGCGATACGAATATCTTAGCACGATACCCTAATTTTTTGGCTATTAACGTAATTCCGAGCCCTGTATTACCGCTGCTAGCTTCGACAAAAATTCCTCCCGGTTTAATTTTCTTTTTAGCTATAGCATCCTCAATCATAAATAAGGCGGGTCGATCTTTTGCCGACATTCCAGGATTATGAAATTCCTCTTTAATAAAAATGTTGGTGTGATATCGAGTGGAGAGAGCATCACAGTGCCGAAGTGGGGTATTGCCTATAAATTCGCGAATCAAAATATCGTCGTTTTTAATTATGCCATATCTATAACGAAGAATTTAGTGTTATAGCATATCTTAAAACAAATATTAACCTTAATTTGGGAAAGAATTGGGAATTTATTTTCCAACAAACGTAGGATCGCTTAACGTTTTAATAAAGGAGATAATATCGTTCTTTTCTTGGTCGCTTAGTGGTATCCTATTGCCATTTTCTTTTAAAATAGGATCGAGGTTGTCTGCATCTAAAACGCCGCTATCAAAATAATCCAAAACAGCCTCTAAAGTTGGAAACTGCCCAAAACTACCATAAGGTGCGGTGTATTCGGCATTTCTTAAAGACGGAACCCGAAAACGCATATAATCTGCCGGAATGCCGGTTACTCTACCACGTCCTCCCTCCTCTGGGTTGGGGTTTAAGGGAAAGCCAACATTTCTGAAACTTTGATCTGTAAATAGTTCTGTACTGTGGCAACTCGCACATTTAATTTTAAACGCTTGATACCCCCTTGCTTCACTTTCCGTAAACGTCTCTCCGCCGTTTCGTTTTACTTTGTCGTACTTACTATTGGCGGAGATTAACGTATATTCATATTGTGCGATACTTTGGTAAATCCGATCCGGGGTGATACCTTCATCACCGAATGCTTTTAGAAACATATCCTTATAATCATGATCATCCTTTATTTTTTCAATCACTTCTAAAATAGAAGAATTCATTTCTTCATGTGTAATGATAGGGACTAATGGCTGGCTTTCCAACGTGAGCTTGTTACCATCCCAATTATAAAACTTCATAAACGCTAGATTTTGAATGGGCGGTGTATTGCGAAGACCTACTCTATCGTAAATCCCTATTGCCTGAACGTTATTATCGGCAAAAGCACTCGACTGATTGTGACAACTTGCACATGAAATGGTATTATTCCCACTGAACTTTTTCTCGTGGAATAATTTTTCGCCTAACTCCACTCCGTATTTTGTGGGCTTATTCTTGGTTATTGCGTTATTCAACGCCGGAAATCCTTGTGGGATTTCCAGCGGAATCTCGGGGTTGTCATGTGGCATTGGTTCGATGACATCATCCCGGTTACAGGATAGCAACAGCAGTAAAGTGGACAATAAAACAAATACGTTTTTCATATACTTCACGTCAATTCTCTACCCTTTCAACTGAAAACATACCTTGAAGATCGCTTGAGCCATTGCCACCTAAATTATCAACAAATAATACCATATTTTCCATTTTATTGCCGCTGTGAACATTTGGTGTGGTAGCGTTCCCTGGTTCCAATGTTATTTCAGTGTTTCCGCTTAGTAATTTATCGAAGTCTGCTTCGATTGTGACTTTAGAAGCTTTGCTCCCGACGATAGCATTGTTCGGAAGTGTTAACGTAATATCCCGATAAGCATCAACGCCTTGTACCCAAGACGAGGAATCATCTGGGTCGCCGTTTAAAGTGCTTCCTGTATGAATGGAAAACTCTTTATTGTCTGTATCATAGAAACCTTCAAGTTTAGCAAATCGATATCCGGTTGCCCATTGCCAATGCATTTCGGTGTCGTTGGCACCCGCTTCGTCATAAAACTTCGGGAATCTTGCCTGATCGAGGTTATTTAATTCATGTTTAACCCCCAATCCAAATTTGATCTGCTTATATTCACCCGCAGGAACATTGCTCAACACATAATCTAGTGTCTGAGGTTTCGCTTGGTTGACCACTGTTGCCCCCTTATCTAGATCATTGATATTGTAAGGGAATTCACCGCCGTCCGCTTTTATCAAACGGATATTGCTGATGACGTATTTTAATTCAGAAAAGCGGTGTATCTGTCCTTTGGCAGATGTGTTTACGGTAGCTGTATTGGATGCGGCGTTTCCAAGCGCAATCGTTTTGTCTTTGAATGTGTTATTAAAATGTAACGTAATATTGTTTGCAACAGGATTGTCATCGTTATCGCTACAGGAGATCAGTGCCAGCGAACATACTGATGCCAAAAGATAATTTTTAATTGTTTTCATTTTTTGATATTTGATTTGTATTTAAAATTATAGTTGTTTTTAAACCTTCGTTGTGTGTCAGAAATTGAATTTTAATGAAGTGAAAATATTGCGTCCCATTCGTGGAATATTTCCCCAATCGGCATATGTACGGTAATATTCATTGAATAGATTTTCCGCACCAACCTGCAACATCGTTCTATAATTTTTGAAGTTGAAGGTATAGTCTGCGGAGATATTCCAAATTTTATATGCGGGTGTATAATCTTCACCATATTCCGGACTGTAGTTCTCTTGTGCGAGATCGCCGTGCAAAGACGTCTGAATACCGAATTTCTTGTGCATAAAATGAAGAGACGTCTGATAAGTTAAAGGGCGGATGAATGGTAGATTCCCATTTTTATCGTCTACCGCCCGTGCATAGGTAACCGTTCCTTTCCAATGCAAATGTTGCAAAATATCGTAGTTAGCATTTATCGCCGTATTGAAAAGTTTGGAATAGTCTAATGAAGTGTAGCCTTTTACACCAACCGATTGATAATTCATTGGGCTTCCCAAACTCAAAATTCTTCCAACAATATAATTTTGGAGATGGAAATAGTTTACCTTAGCTTCTATCCCCATCTTTTCATTTTTAAACCCTGCACTTGCATTAGCCTCATAAGAAATTTCGTTTTTCAGGTCGGGGTTTCCGATATAATCGTATCGGTCAAAGCTGTTATAAATATAATATCCATACCCCTCCGAAACGGAAGGAGCTCTATGACCATACCCAGTCCCGACAGAAAAGTCAAACTGATTGATATGTAGCTGATAACTGGCTTGTAAAGCTGGTAATATCCTGTTTTTTTCTTGTGGTGTACCGGGATAGAAAATCCAGTTGAATTCCACGTATTTGGAACGATTGTAATTCCAGCCGAGAGAGCCACCAAAATTCAGTCGACTCATTTCCGAAAAGTCCCAAGAGTTGTTTACGGAAAGTCCTGCAAAACGCGTTGTCACCCAAGGCCAAGTATATGCAAACATCGTTTTATTACTCCGGTCTTGTGGATACATTGTCATTTCCGCAATGGATAGATTATCGTATACATTTAACTGGATCTCGGAACTGTAATGACCACGTTTCAAATTTGCACGCGAAACCAACCCATACGTAGTACTCCAACCCGGCATATCCATATGCACTAAATTTTCAGGGCGTTTGGTGTCATCCATATAATGTTCTACTGCATTGAAATACAGTTTAGTATCCCAAACGCGTAACATCCCCTTTTCAAACAGTTGTTTGTATGCAGCTGAAGTAATAATCGCACGGGAAAGCCATAAATCCATTGGAAGTGCAGGAAAACCGACATCTTTTGCCTTATCATAGATAGCATCCACCCGTATGGAGGAAAGCGGACTTGTTTTGTATGCCAGACCTAAGGACGCGTTAAATTTGTTGTATTGCGAATGGTTTACTTCATCGTTATTTCCATCATAATAATTGCCAGCTTTCCGAAGAGCGATACTTCCGTCTGCTGCAAGCTTATCGTTTGAATAAGACAGATTTCCGAGGTTGAAAAACTGTTTGTTATTGGTTTCAAAACCTGTCTGGTAGCCACCGCTCCACGTCTTTTCCAAACCGAACGGTGTACTTTTCCTTTTTAGGTCGATGCTGCCTGCAACCGTTGCACCGTGCATACTTCCTTCTTGACCCGATGTGATATCAATAGTTGAAAGGTTATTGCTTTCTACATATGACGTGACCGGATCCATCTTATCTGTACAAGCACCAAAGACATGCATGCCGTCGATGGTAATGGTAGAGCGCTCTGTACTCATATTATTAAGTAACGGTTCCCATGCATAAGCACCTCGCTTTATAAAGCTGATGTTATCGGAAGAAGCTAAAAATTCATCTACTGAAACAGCCATTTTCATTTCCGTCTCTATTTTTTTCTTTGCTTTAGCGATGACCTTGACCTCCTCGATTCGACGTGTACTGTCATTTAGGATCGGCGCATTTTGGGCCTTTGCATTTACTCCAAGAAAAAGAATCCCCAAAATAATATGTAGCTTCATCATCATCTTAGAATAAAATATCAATATGTAATTCACTTTTCACACCTTCGACTCCCGGTGTAAAATCAGTAGGTACTTCCGTTCCTTTGAGGATTTTTCCATTTTGGTCTAGCATGATGAAATTCAGTGTCCAGTTTCCTGTCATGGTGTAATTGACCACGCCGCTATACAGACCACCACTTTGCTGTGTTAAATCCTCGTTGTTAGGCGAAGAATGATTTCCCATGGAGGGTTCGGGCATCCGTGGATCCAGCTGTAAGGTATAACCACTTACCTCGGTGTATGAAAATTGTGAAGGATCCGGGAAATCTCCAGCAGGTGAATTGGTGGGTTTATTGAATTTGTAAATTCCGGCAACCAGATCATTTTCACCGACCTTTGGTTTTTGTGGTGACACTAAAGCGATAAAATACTGCTCATCGTCCTTCCCCGTAAATGCTGTCATATTCAAGTTTTTGTTAATCTGCTCGTGAACAGGGATGGCTTGCTTCGCTATATAAGCTTTATTGTCAACAGTGAAGTTTATGTAGATTTCCCAACTTCGATCCGTATTGCTTTCTCTTGTAAATACAGCGTATCCCGAAAGATAGTCACTATCCGTTTTGTATACCAGATTGTACCGATGAGGACAGGAGTTCTTGTTGCCATCCGCTTCACTCATGATGGGTAGAAATGTTACGTCCGTTGCATTTATTTCTTTATGGGTTTGGCTATCCATTATCTTCAATCGGACTTCGTTGTAGCCTTTATAGAAAGTTCCATTCAATGCTTCAATGCGGATATCATAACCATCGCTATGGATATTAGCAACTTCTTCGAAATCAAGATGCTCAGGAACTACTGTGTTTATTTCTGCTTCGTAATCCGTTTTTTCTTTCGTACAGGATAACACCACAAAACAAATTGCGGTGAGAAGAAATATTATTTTGTTCATTATTATTGATGAATATTGTGAAAATGATTAAGTCCCGCACGCAGCCTGTTAACAGACTAACATACCAAGAATTGTTGCTGACGCCGTTATATAGGGTTAGCTACGCATTTATAGCAAGGAACTTCAGAAAAGATATGCTATGCTAAAAAATGAGTCGTATCCAAATGATAGGTAGCATCAAATAGGGGACAAGCTAAGCTCAACTGATGTGAATTAGCTAATTGGGGGGTGAAATATATCGGTATTGTAGTTAAATATATAGTCAATCCGATAAGGTGAAAAATGGTATGGATTAATTCCTTCTTTCGGCTGGTATACGATATAAGGAATGTGCTCTTTATGGACATAAAGAGAATTGTATTCATATACCACTAAATTCTTTTTTGTTTCCTCTTTCTCTTTTTCCTTTATTTTCTGCATCAGTACACACTGTCCATCACAGTGGAGTTGAGGTCGATCTTTGTTTATACATTTTGCTAGATAATCGGGGAGGTGTATCTGATACTCTACGGCCATAATACTGCGATAGAATGACTGCAGCGTCAAAGCAATTAATAGAATATATGTGCAAAAACGTATCAAACCTGTTTCTTATCTTAATCGATCCTCGTCAAATATACGGAAAGAATTTCTCCTGGAAATGACCAATATCATTTTTGCCAATTATTTAGATCATAATTATGGCTGAATCGGCTAAACCCGTAGTCCGGGAACTAACTGGAACCTCCACTGGATTGAGCCGTGGTTCCCACCAGCGCATAACGAAAAAAGCCCGACTTTCATCGAGCTTTTTGTCGTCCTGTCGGGACAATTTTCGAATCATTTTTTGGAGGATTTGATAAAATTAACACAGGAAGATAGTCATTTAACAATCTAATATCCAATCATTTATTGAAAAAAATAGTAATATAGCATTATAAAAAAGTTAATAGTGGTTCGAATTTTTGCTCATTTTGCGAGCTCTACTTCATTCATTACTTTTAACGTCGTTTTATTTTAGAAATGAGTAATAGATACAGTAATAACTTTTCGGTCTGCTATGTTGCCAAGCTTTTTAAGGTAGATACTTCTACAGTCAAAACGTGGGCTAAGACTTTCGCAGAATACCTGAGTAATGGTGCAAATCCAGTAAAAGGTAATCAACGTTACTTTAATTTAGATGATGTTAGAGTAATGGCATACATTTATTACTATTGGGAAGACCAACCTGATTTAGAACATATCAAAATAGGATTAAATTCTAATAGCCATTATGATCATGAGTTGATAGATGACCTAATTTTAAAAATAAGTCCATTTATATTCTATTACCACGATAAAGTTGACGAATCATGGAAGCACGGTGTATTATTTAGCGGATTGTCCGAATTTAGTGATACATTTTACCTTGCAAACTCTTATAAACTTGCAGGAGATCAATTAATAGATATTGCACTTAAGAATGAAGCGCCATGGGATCTGTTTTGTCCAGCTGTATACAATTACCGACATGCAACAGAGTTATATTTAAAGTCTGTGTTTGGCTCGGCTAAGCAAACTCATAATCTAAAAACACTCTTCGAAAAATTTAAGAAAAGTATCAAAGAAAAATACGATCAGGACTGTCCCGATTGGTTTACAAATATTATTTTAACTTTCGATACGTTTGATCCCTATGGTACAACTTTCCGTTATGGCGGAGATATAAATTCAAGTGAAGTATTCGTTGATTTTATACAGATGAAGACTGCCATGGGATGGATGGCGGATTCCTTTCGAAACATCCGGAGACACCAAGATCTTCCGGATGTTTGAGATAGATATTATTGGTCCTGATAATCTAAAGCCTGCTGGATGAATCCCATAGCTTTAGATATTTCTTCAATTGAGGCTACTCCTAATTCAACGTCTCCATTACCCCAACGTCCAAGATCTGTAACATCCTTACATATATTTTCAGGATCTATCAATTCACTGAAAGGCATATTTAAGGATAATCGAAGACGAGATTTTTGCGGAACAATGTCAACAAAATTTGTAGATGTTTTATAAGCGATATAAAGCTTTTTGAATTCTTCTTTAACGGAATCATCCAATTCCAGAATCCGCTTTCTCAACTCGTAAAAGACGACAAGCATTTCCCCAGACAGGTACTCGTAATCACTTGTAGTATATTCATTAGCAATTCGCCTTTCTTGTTCAACATATCTTGTTAACATATCTTCTGACAGGTTAGGGTATTTCCAAACGTTAGCTGCGATTTCAGCTAATTGACCAGCTCTTTCCTGAATATGGATTTCATTCCATTCTTCCACTGTTCGTAGGTAATTATTCAAGTTAAGTGGCGACTGATTAAATCCGCCTTCAATAGTTTTCTTTTTTTGAAATGGACGATCACTTAGTTCCGAATTGTAGCCTGTCAATGTCAGATTGCCCAATGTATGCAACCAAGTATTTTGTATTTCTTTCCAGTTCTCACCCAGCATCTGCTGCCATTCTATATTGAGGTTTTCGTTCTGCGGAAGTATATGTTCTATGGTATAATCAATGATAGATACCCATTCTTTGCGTCGGTAATTTTCCAATCTGCTGAGGAAGTAAGTTTTTGATCGGAAATTATATAGATCTTTCACTTTAATTTCACGGATAAATTCACCGTCGTTCGGAAACCTCTTGTAACCGTTAAAGAGTTGCATCGTAGCAGAAAGGCTACCCAAATAATCCAACTTATTGACGGATTTATATAGTGTGAGAAAAGTTTTGTTCAGACTGTTAGTAGCAATTCCACAAATCGCTCTTCGAAAAACATAATTTTCCACTAATTGCAATACTTCTAAAAACTTCCCTTTGTCGATCATTTGTTTGCTGTAATCATTATATACAGCCAGCAAGAAGGGATAAGACACATCTACGCGTAGTTCTTTCAAGTTTTTAAATGCTTTCAATAAGTCCGGATCCTTTTCCTTCAGCAATACCATGTTGGCATAATAAGAGGCATACTCCGTAATATCAGCTACAATATCTTCTATCAGCAATCCGTTAGCATAGGATTTGAACGCATTGTAAACAAGATTAATATTTGGTATGACTCCCGTCTTCGTAGAAAGGTAATCACGCATAAATCGATCGAAAAATGCTACATAATCGTTTCCATAGTTTTGTTCCATCGGGTACCAATACTTTTCATACAATCTTGTTTGGGTCTGGATCTCTTGTCCCATTAAGATATAATTACGAATAAGGTCAGCTTGAGACAAATCTAAACCGGTGGAATTCATACTCTCGAAGATAAGTTGCGGGTTATCTTTACCCTTTTCGAGCGTAACATCTACAGCAAACAACTTCATGATGCCATTATATAATGCATTGACGTTTTCTCTGTTAATGTTTTCCCTAAAAAATTGATAGTTTTCAAAAACCCGTTGAGAATATTTCTCCGGCAATGGAAGATCGTTCAGAAGACTTAAATAAGTCTCTTTATCCTTTCTAGTCAATAAAAGCTTATATCTTAACTCATTATCTTCGTCCGCATTCAAAAGGTAATAGTTTTTTAGCTTTGAAGCATTGGTTTCTATCTCTATTTCATTATTCTTTAGGAACTCCGATAATCCTAAAATAATTAAACTAACGGTGGTTACTCGCTGTTGTCCATCAATAATAAGCAACTGTGGCACATCCGTGGTATTATAAATGCTTTCTTGGAAATAAACAACAGATCCTACAAAGTGGCCCGAAATGCTTTTGTCGTTTCCTGCTCTTAAGATATCATATAATAATTGTTTACATTGTGATAATTGCCAGCTATACGTTCGCTGATAAATCGGGATTACAAATTGCTTTGGTCCTTTGAGAACAGTTAAAAGGTTTGTAGAGGTTGCTTTCATGATATTAAGAGTTAATTAGATTATCGATTTACAGATAAACTTAGTCTACTTTTTTCCATATTTTCTAAACGCAGCAATAAATTGGTAAATAATAAATCCAAAAATTACCTTGCTGATATAATCTATCGCTAATGACCAGTTCGTAAACTCTTCTTTATTAACTAAAAAGTCATTTCGATGCGTGAGATCAATAAATGAAAAGTAATAACCGATTAGTTTGTGGTCAAATTGGTTAGAATTGAATATTCTCCCAAGACTTAATAAATAGAGTATGTATAAAAGTACTGAAACTCCTATGAACCATAAAAAAGGTCTAATAATCGAAAGTCCATGTTTATTTGACAAGCTATTTACTTTAAGAATGATACGGTCTCCGCAAGAAATCGAATTGATTTTGTGCAAAGCATCATGGGCAATTGATTGTAACTTTTGCGCCTCATAGTAATTTCCGGTATTTTCCAACGATCTTTTCAATTGTAAAAATATCTCATATTGATCTTTGTGATGATTTTGCGTTTTCCGTTCCGGATAATGTACGTTCTCAATAGGCATAAATTTCTCAAAACTCGAATATTGATCGGGAAAATTGCAGGAAGTAAATGTTGCTTTGGCAACTTTGGATCTATAAAGAGAAATTCGCTTATATTTATCGAAATCTATGTTATCAAACCAAACGCCATCAAGATTACTCTTGTGTATTCCTATTTTACTATCAGCTTGATCATCTATTGGATAGATGTTATGTAAGCTAACTTCTCCTTTTGGGAGAAAATCAGAAATATACCAACTGTTGATTTTTGTGCTTTCAATCAATAGCGGACCTTCTGTCATTCCCGATAGCGAAAGCGAATTTAAATTGGATCCAGAAATTATTGTAGTTTGTTCCTCAACCGGCTTCGAATATTGTATCAATAGATTGATGTTCAAAAGAGCTTTCTCTTCTTCAGTGAAGTAGTAACCTACTTTATAAGGCGGATAAGACTCATAACTTCTTTTGTATAATTCCTTTCTTATTTCGTTTGCTTCGTTAGTTTTAAAAGAAACAATTTTTGTGTCGTATATATAAAAAGACTGCTTTTCGTTAATAACTGTAAAAAAATCGGTATTGATATCTCTCAGTAATTTACGCCAATATTTTGGAAATACATTTTCTTCTGTGTATGAGACATCTACTCTATTCTGATCTAAGAAGAATACACCGCGGCCAACGCAATTATTTATACTTACTGATTTGAGGTTAGGGCTACTTATTCGCCCAGTCAAAATAGAGTTGAAAAAATGGATGGAGATATTTTGAGATAAAATATTCTCAACCTGCAAATCTTCTAAATAACAAGCTACAAATTGGATACTAATATTTTCGAAATTTATATCCTCTGAATTTTCAATAAAAACTTTTCGGAATCTACAACCAATAAAATTGAAAGTGATTTTCCCATCCTCAAATGGAACTCCTGCGAACGGGCCAGCACTAATTGATATAACAGTATCGGGTACATAGCTATGATCTTCGATTGTCGAATAAGGTACGATTTCTATACGACTCATTTCCCCTTCGCTTTCTTAATTAATTTTCCAAACCCTTTTGGCTCCAAGTTATTATCTCTTAACCACTTTAATCCAACCAATATTTGATCCCTAGTATATTGCTGTTTCCGATCACTCCACTTATAAAAGTCCTCAATCAGCTCATTGTCTGATATCGACTTTCCTTGAATAATTCTGTTGTTCCATACGGCGTAGATAGTTGCAATTATCTCTGCTTCTGCTTCAGTTGTTTGATAAAGCAAATTAAATAATCTATCCAATCGCACCTGTGCCGGGGCAAAATAACCTTGATAATATCCCTCGATTTTTTCCTCTTTTGTTAAAGGTACGAAGCGTTGATTTTGCGAGTCAAACCATTTCTGTGTTTTGAAATGACCATATATCGATTTCATAAAAGCGTTATCATATGGACCAGCGGCTTGGTAGTAATAATTTTGGTTCAAATCTGCCTCGATGATATGCTCGGCCAAGAATTGTATTTTTTGAAATTTGATATTGGAAAAGTTCGGATCGTCCTTAAATACTGACACGACTTTTCCAGCCAAAACTTGCCGGGCAAAACCTTTTCTGTTGGACGGAATATCTAAATGTTCTGTGTCACCATAGCATACGTCCGGTTCTGCAGCAATTAAAATATCATCACTTTCTATATTGTAATTGTCACTAACTTTTACCTGCCCATTCATTAACATAGGTAATAGCCAATCACGAAGTTGAGCAAGTTCTTGATTTTGTTGGAGATTGATTTGCTTCTTTTCATCCAAATGCTGAGCAATGTTATAGTATTGCTCAACGATATCCTTTGGAGGTAAAACTACTTTACAGGAATTTACGAACGAATCAAATAAGAAATTTTTAATACCGCTTGTTTTACCTTCATATCCAAAGAAAACACCAGCATTATATAGGCGTTGCCATTCTTGCTGAAAATTGAAGATATATTTTTCGTCTTTTAGTGATATCGCTTTACAAAAATTTGAACAAATAACATCCGTATCAAATCTTTCGAAGGTCTTATTTGTCAATAAAGCAATTCTTCCTGTAGATTGTGTCGGACTACCTCCTGATATCTCTATAATGAAATCATTTGGTTTTAGCGCTTTTGACAAATTATTTTTCAAGATAAAGCGTTGTGGCGCTTTTACTTCTCCTTTTCCATTAAGCCCATTGATATCCGCTCCTCTAACACAATAGACTCTTTCGGTATAGTTTCCTTCTTCTATGCCTTTTCCCCAATCTCCAGCCTTGGTCTCCTTGATCCAATCACTAAACACTTGAACTTCCCATCCCTCCGGTATCTCTCTTTTCACCACTTGATTATACACCATCTTACCACCGGAAGATTTATAAGGTTTACCGGTCTCATTCGGAAAATCAAACTGTACAAACCAGTAGTCATACAGAGTTTTACTCATTTGCTCCAGTTCCGCATTGATTCTATTGTTTAGTTCAATCTTATCGTCTAATGCGGAAAGAACAGATGCTACTTTTTCCTGAATAAGAAGATTAGGTAAAGTTAACGGTATATCATCCATGAGCTTAGTATTTAAAGAGGGCATTGTTGCACCCACAGAAATATTGAGCATCATTTCTTTAAATACCTTTTGTCTAAAGTAAAAACTAATATACTTCGGAACAGCCTTGCTTTTATCGACTCTAACTCTAATGCATCGACCTGAAAACAACCAACCATCTTCTTCTAAACTCACGTAAGTATTCCTATCTACAGATCCTACCCGGCTGAAAACAATATCGCCCTCTCTTAAAATATACTTTGAAAGTCTATCTCGATCTTTTTCGGAAACATAAGGGAGATTTTGATGTGTGAAGCTTGTTTCTCCTAGATGTTCAACAGTTACAATTGGTGTTCCTTCTTCAACATAATCACTTTCGTGTAGCTGACTTCCAAAAGGTCCTGTTTGAGAAATGGCAATATCCTTTAACTTGACTTTATTCATACTTCAATCCTTTTAATTGTTTCTGAATTTTAGCATCCAACTCATTTCCTTTTTTAAAAAGATTCGCCAAACGGTTTTCAAAACCATTGATTTTGTTAGCAAATTCTTCGGACGTGATGTCCACGTACTCTATCTTCACCTCAAAATATTGACCTGCAGAGAAGCTATAGTTTTTCGCTTTTACCTCGTCAGCATTCACTACCACACTCAGGTCTTCTACTACTTCTTTTCTATGGAACGTGTTAACAATCTTTGCTTCTTCTCCCCGGGTGAGTACCGTACGTTGATTTTTGCCTTCCTTGACCGTTTCGCCCAATTTACTCGCATCCATCAACACGATCTGTTCTTTGCCCGCTTGTTTATCTATAAAAATCACAGAAACATTGGTACCCGTACTAGCAAAAATATTGCTAGGCATGCTGACGACACCACGTAACCATCCTTTGTCAACGAGTTTTTCGCGAATTTTCTTTCCAATCCCACTTTGTGCGGTGATAAATCCTGTCGGGACGACAATCGCTGCTTTTCCAGTATCACTCAGACTATACATAATATGTTGTATAAAGAGCAAGTAAATCGCCATCGATTCTTTTTTGGATTTAGGCACATTTGGTATGCCTGCAAAAAAACGCTCCTTAAATCGATCCGTATCTAAATCTTCTCTAAAGTCGGAAAAGTCCAAATTAAATGGTGGGTTAGAGACGATATAATCAAACTTTTGCTTTCCCAAATAGTACGGCTGCGCAATAGTATTGGTCTTGATAACATTCGGAATGCTGTGTGTCAAATTGTTTAAGATCAAATTCAATCGCAACATGGTACTTGACTTCTGCGAAATATCTTCCGAATAAATGGTGCATCTGTCTTCGCCAATATTGTGTGCCAAGGACATCAATAGGGAACCTGATCCCACACTAGGGTCATAACACCGGGCTTTCTTAACATCACCTTCTACCAAGATATTGGCAATGATACGGGCCACGGCATTGGGTGTATAATATTCAGCATATTTGCCACCGGAGTCGGAGTTGTAGTCCTTAATAAGATACTCAAAAATATCCTTAAAGAAGTCGTATTTCTCTGTAAAATAGTCTTCAAAACTCTCCTCAAAACTAAACTCAAACAATTTGTTGATTAGTGCCTTACAGAAGTCATCCCGCTGCGAAGAATCCGTGATGTAATTGCTCAACTCATCGAACAATTTATCTTTTGCTCCAGAAAACGATTTGATAGAAAATACATCGGCATTCTCGATACTGATATCCCGTAACGTATCATCAAATGTTTTGGCGAAGTCTTCGGAGTTTTGGATATTGTACAAGTGTGAGATCAGTTGGTGAGGTTTCAGACGAGGTACATTTTCATCCAGTAAGTCCATCAATAGCTCGTACTGATCACTTTGTGTATCGTATAGATTTTTTAGACTCTGATAGAACTCTTTGTTATCCGCCAATTCGGGTCTCAGTCTTTTGACTTCGAACCGGAATTTATCGTTTAAGAACTTATACAGGAAAACTTGTGTTATAATTTTAAATTCGTTACCATCGTTGCCCAAACCATAATTGGCACATACGCTTTTTAGGCTGTCAATGAGCTGTTTGGTTTTTGTGGTATAGGTAATATCGTGTGTCATGTTTTATATATTTCCGCGTAATTGGTAATATTCTTTCCCAATCAAATTACTTATGTTTTGACGCGTGGTAGCGTCCAGTTCCATTTTTTCTTTCACTACAAACTGTTGGGCGACTAATTTTACGACATAACGGTCGAACCATGCTTGGTTCTCTAAGATGTCCTCTTGTCCTTCCAGTTTTTCATCCACTTCGAGCTTCACTTGCATCAGCGCACGGTGCAACTGCATTTCTTTAGCCGATAAACTTCCTTTTTCGGTCAAACGTTTGTGGATACGTGCATATTTTTCATCATGATTGTACTTTGCTCGTAACAAAGCATTTTTACGGTTGAGCTCTTTGGCTTGATCGTAGATCTGGCGAAGCAATTGCATGTTTTCCACCATATCCTCCTGATTGGTTTCCGACAGGTTTTTCTTTCGAAAGATTCTTTCCAGCTCTTCTTTTAAACTGATAAAAGCGGGGTCACCGGTGTCAAAATTCTGCTGTAGAGCTTCCCTTGTTTTACGAAGTTGGTCTTTGTACTCATCTGCTAAGCGCAATTCTTCTTCACCTACTTTAATAAATTGGAAAACGATATCTTCCAGTGCGGCGTCTAACAGGTTACGGGTTTCATCACTGTTCTCTAGGCTTTCTACAAAGTTTAGATTATCCAATCGGCATTGCGCTTCCAAGAGTAAGCGGTTCAGCACGGCAAAGTCCACTAATTCTCCTAGACCTTCGTAGCCATTAATCGAAATAATGTTTTTCAGCTCCTTGGCCGTACGTAATGCTTTGACCAATCGTATCAACTCATGCTTATCGTGTATCGCTGCAATTTGTTGGGAGAAAATTTCCCGATTTTGCGTGTCGTAATGAAATAATGTTCCTTGAATTTCATTTATTTCGGTGCGAATCTCGGCCTCGGATTTGAATAAATGTGAATACATTTCCATCTCATCGCCCAATTGTTCCTGCAACTCCTGAAAATACAATTGGTTGGTGCGGTCGAAGGCCTTTGAAATATCTGCAAAATCCACGACGTAGCCATATTGATAATTTTTATAAGGACGATTCACACGCGTCAACGTCTGCAATAAATTATGATCCTGGATAACCCGGGCCAAATACAACTTTTTCAATCGTTTGGCGTCAAACCCAGTCAATAGCATATTGTAAACGAATAGAATGTCAATCTTTCCGCTTTTGAAAGCCTCGATCAAATCTTTGCGGATTTGTTTATCATTCTCGTCATGTAATATCAAAGCTGCAGTCAGCTTTTCTTTTCGCCTATCGCCATAGGGAACTCCGGGATCAGCAGCTATGGACAAATTCTGTACATGTATCTCTTGTTGCCCATACCTTTCTTCAAATAACTGGAAGAGCATTTTAGCCTGCTTGGACGAATCACAAACCACCATTCCGCCAAGTGTTTCATCCCTCCAATAATCCCTGAAATCCTCAATGTCTTTAGCAATATAATCCAACAATCCTTGCGCAAACCTCCGGTCAGCATAGACATCAGACGCCTTGATATCACCTCTGAGCACTTTAATTTGCTCTATGACTTCCTTCATCTCCATTTTGAAGCTGCCTTCAATTTCTTCACGGATCAGTCTTAGGGTATATCCGTCGGCGATAGAACGATTGTAATAGTATTTATGAATATAGTTACCAAAGAGTAATTTAGAGTCATATTCCTTAGCTACTTCCTTTAATAGCGGTGTGCCGGTAAGCGCAATTTTTACCGCATTTTTATCGGAATTAATCAGATTGGCTAAATAGTTACCCTTTGGATTGTAGCTTCTGTGCGCCTCGTCCAAAAAGAAAATACGCTGCGTATTGATATCGTACCCGATATCTTCGGGAACAGTGGAGTCTTCGCTGAATTTTTGAATATTAACAACCGTGATTTCAGCCTGTCCGCTATCGTTATGAATGGCACCAACCACCTTTAAATCTGCAATAAACTCTTGGCGGGAATTAACCTTATTGACTTTCAACCCACGTTTGGCAAATTCATTGGAGGCTTGAATTAATAAATCCAATCGGTCAACAATAAAATAGAACTTAGGGATAATTTGCTTTTTCTGATAATAGTCGGTAAGATGCTTTACATTGTAAAACGCCAAAGCAGTTTTTCCAGAACCTTGCGTATGCCATATGATCCCCTTCGTCTTTCCTTCTTCCAATTTTGCAGCTATCGCCATGGTTGCAAATACCTGAGGGTACCGCATAATATGTTTTTGCAATCCGTTTTCTTCACGAACATAAGCGATGGAATAACGTAAGAGGAATGCCAATCGCTCTCTGCTGAACAAAGATATAAGCATACGGTGCGTAGGAGTATACGGCTCCTTGTTGGTTTTAAACTCTGGGCTATGTTTGATAACTAGCAGATTGTTATCTTTCAAAACAAAATTTTCTTGTTCGTCAGATAGCGCAAGTAATTCCTGCTTTACCGGATAGTCTGCATCTTCACGAAAATAATTGAAATGCAAATCGGAATAGGCCGAAGTAGCATAAAAAGCCCCAAATACAGGTTCTACAATACCATCTTCATATTCCATATTATTGGAAAACACCATCAACTGTGTCGCATTGGCAAATTTCCTAAAGTGCTTCTGTTTGAAACGTGTGTTGATACGGCGTCGTTCTGCCAAAACACCTTCCTTGTTGTGCGGTTTCTTTACCTCTACGAATGCGAGTGGCATTCCGTTGATGAGCAGGGTGATGTCTGGTCGAAATTCTTCGTC
This sequence comes from Sphingobacterium chuzhouense, assembly GCF_014692525.1. Taxonomy (GTDB): domain Bacteria; phylum Bacteroidota; class Bacteroidia; order Sphingobacteriales; family Sphingobacteriaceae; genus Sphingobacterium; species Sphingobacterium chuzhouense. The sequence continues at coordinate 18,951 of NZ_JACNYL010000001.1, read as the reverse complement.
TCCATTCTTGCAGATCAATTCAGTGGTAACATGAAAACTATTGTTATTGAAATTTTTAAAGTCAATCAGCTTAATGCCCGAAGTCGCTGTTAAGCGCTGGTAGAATTTTTCACCAATATCTTCGTAATCAAGCTCCAAACTAACTTCATCCAATACTCTTTTTAACTCTTCCAGTTGAGCGCTCGGATTGATTTTTTGTAAGCTTTCTAAAAATATCGAATCGAAAATATTGGTATCTTCTCTTCGAATATGTTCTCTTAATGGAATATAGGTATAGCCCAACTTCATTAAATTGAGAAGGGCAGGAATCTTTACTCGTGAGTTTTCATTGAATGCCATTATATCTTTTCGAAGATTTTATTAAACAATAGTTCCAAGTCCTTTTTAACTTCATCAAAAGCAGGTAGCTTTCTAGTCGCGATCTGATGCCCTAAACTATTTTTCCATGCTCGTTTCACCGTGTTTTCACTTTTAGCATTCAGAAGCTGTTCTACTCCTGTAAATTCAAGTCCTTTAAATGCCATTTTTGCTAAAAATGCCTGCTTGATCTCCGTCCAATCGAGATCGCTGACATGCTTGGATAAATACCATATATCATAATAGTCGCGTGGTGCTGTATAGGAGCGTTGTATTAAGGCTCTTAACTTTTCAGACAACACTTCTCTTACATCGTAACAGGCAATTTCATTTACTGCATAGGTTAGCTGATCAGAATAATCGTGATACACCGTTTTCAAAGTTGGTTCGAACAGCATCTTCTCGTGCAGAATAATTTCAATCTTAATCGAAGTGGTCCACCTGGAAGGATCTGGCGGAATTTGGTCCCTGGAATGATCGGCTCCCCAAAATTTAACAATGGCAGCGAACCCCATAGGCATATCATTATGACGAAGGGGCGTAAGCTTTTCCAAATGTAGTGGCATACCCGTACGATCTTGTACTAACAACATGATTTGCCTCAATAGATCTTCATCCAATTGAAAATCCGGATCGATGGATGTAAAATCTAAATCTTCTGAAAAACGATAATCTGGGATATAACATTTCCGTAAACATGTTCCTCCTTTGAAGATTAGTGCTTCTCTGCAAGAATCTATCGAAAATATAGCATCGACAAAATGACCCAATACCCAATCCTTGTCAATGGTACTTCTGGACACTTCGTGTTCCAACGCGTTCTTCTCTATTTCCTTTTTCAGTATCATTTAGTATTGCTTATTGGATATGTCTAACAATTCTTCCCGGCTGATATTTAACCTCAATCGCCATTCAGCTACAAATTCACCTTCTTCCAATCCCTGGGGATCAAACAAGTTATATCTATTATTTACCTGTTTCTTGGCAAAATCTATAAAAGGATCCATGTCTATAATCTGGAGAAGTTCAACCAAATAGCCAATACGTTTGGTGACAGCTATATTATTCACTGCCTGGCAGTACTCGATTAATTTATTGGGTTGCAATTGCGCTTGGCCAACGGCTCTGATCAATTCCGCATAACCACCAGAATGTTGAGGTAGGTCAAAGCAATCGACTATTGTTTTCTCTACATCGGTTATCGGGTACTGAAGGTTACCGTAACCATTGTGTATGACTCCTGTTTTTTTATTAGGTGCTATCCTAACGAATTTATAAGAAGTGCCTAAGATTGACTTATCGTTTTTTTGATGAGTCGTCTGAATAAAGACGGTATTGGAGAACTGTTCTGTCAACCCGTGTAAATTTAGCGCTGACCAATAAGCCACGGCACTATTCTCTACGATGAAAGTTCCTATTACATATTCATCTCTAAAACTTTGCCTGCAAAATTTACCTTTCTCGATCCGTACAAGGAGTTCTTTATTAACCAGATTCTCTAGAATTTCACTTAAGTTGTCAAACTTTTGTTCCAATAATTGTTCGATTTCGGAGAATTTGAACAGCTGTATTTCATAGTCATCCAGCAACTTTAAGAACTCAAGTTGGGGCTTCGTAAGATGTTCTGATATATAAACGCTGTCTGCCATATTACCTTTTGTTTTACGATAAGACCTAAAAATTGGGTCTTATCATAAGACGATTGGTAAAGATATAAAAATAATCAATACAGATTCAATTTTTCCACGACAGCCTCCGTAATGCTTATCAGCACTATTTTTCCTAATATACGACTACGAGAGGCGTAGGTTGATGGATCAAATCTACTAGCTAAATGAATGTATGTACTGCAGGTTAAAGCTGTGTATCTAAGTATGTAAAAAGCTTTTAATGACATTCATATTAAAGAAACCGAATAAATTCAAAAGGACACTCCTGATAAGACAAAGCAAGAAATCAATAAATCTTCTGCAAGCTGTTATCTTTTGCACATTAACACAAAACAACTTTAGAATCATGCAAACAGCAATCATTTACATCAGAGTCAGCACAGACGAACAAGCACAGAAAGGATACTCACAGCGTAGCCAGGAAGAAAAATTAAATAAATATTGTAAAGATAATCATATTGAAATTGTCCTGACCATATTTGAAGACCATTCAGCAAAAAACTTCGAACGGCCGGCTTGGATTACCATGATGAAACAATTAAATATTAACAGAACTGCAAGACCAAACCTTATTCTATTTACACGTTGGGATCGATTTAGTCGGAATACAGCAAATGCATATTATACAATCAACCAACTCCAAAAGCTGGGCATTGAACCTCAGGCTATAGATCAACCTTTGGATATGTCGATACCTGAAAACAAAGTATTATTGGCGATGTACATCGTCACAGCGGAAGTAGAGAACGACCGAAGATCTTTAAATATCAAACAAGGTATACACAAAGCAAAAAAAGAAGGGCGGTATATGGGTCGAGCACCTATAGGTTATCTCAATATATCGTTACCAGACGGCACAAAAACAATCGTTCCCCGTGAGCCAGAAGCAACATTAATCAAAAAAATGTTCGAAGGATTCGATGAAAATGTGTCTGTTCGCTCTTACTATAAAAGAGTTCTCAAAACAGGGTTAAAATGTAGTTTAAATGCTTTCTTCAATATACTTCAAAATCCGGTCTATTGTGGTAAAATAAGAGTTCCATCTTTAGATGGAAAAAATATAGTAGAGGTTCACAGAATCCATAATCCTTTAATTTCGATAGAACTTTTTGATGAAGTACAATCAAGAATTAAACGACGCGACAAAAAATACGTTAAACAAAGCGCCAATAGTGAGCTTATGTTTAAAGGAATGCTCAATTGCCCACTTTGTTTAAAAAAAATGTCGGGCAGTGGCTCAAAGGGAAGGTCTAAAAAGTACTTTTATTATCACTGCTCTTCTTCTTGCGGCTACCGTATAAGAGCCGATAAAGTAAATGAAAACTTATTATCAGGGATTAGTCTGCTAAAACCAAATGTGGAATATACTCCAATTTTCGAAGATCTTATCAGAAAGATTTACGACAAATTGTACGAACAAAAATCTATTGACAAAACCAATATCAACAGATCTCTACATAAAATGATAGAACGAGTTGCTAATGCAAGGGAGCTTTTAGTTAAAGGTACTATTGACGAAGAAGACTATCTTACAATAAAATCAGATTGTGAGAATAGAATTGACATTTTAGGTGCACAAATCAATGATGCTTATAAACTTGATGTACAACAGAAGCAGGGTTTAGAAAAGCTCACATCATGCTTTTTAAAACCTGCCTGTCTTTTTCAAGATATCGACAATTCTATCATATTAAAAGTGGCTTCTCTTTTTCTAAACGAGAATTTAGTCTATAATGATAATGATATTATAAATTATCTCAAAGATGAGGTTAAGATAGTCTATGGATTCCAATATCTAAATAGTGAAGAGAGTTTTGAAGAAACAACAACGTGTAATTTTAGCAAAGAACAACAAGAATTAATCACAAGCATTATTAAAATTGAACTTGATAAAGGAAATAAAATATCGATTCGAAAAGCTATCAAAATTTCATCTTTCCTAACAAGACTGACGGAAATTTGCATTTCTACGAAAATGAAATTGGATTGAAGCGGTTCGAAACCTGTTAACAATATTTCCAAATTTTCATCTTTTAGCTCAAAAAAACTAAAGATATGGATCTAGTGCTTCTTTAATTAGTTAGAATTTTTACCGGAAGAGCCTTGCTATAGCAATAAAAAAGGGATTAAAATGAAAAATGGCACCATTTGTCTTCCAATGGCACCATTTGTCGTTTTAGTCGGGGTGGCAGGATTCGAACCTACGACCTCCACATCCCAAATGTGGCGCGATACCGGGCTACGCTACACCCCGAAAAGGTATCACCTTTTTTGTGTGGCACAAATATACGGCAAATTTGATTGTTGTCAAGATATTTTTTCTTCTTCAGACTTAAATAATTGATAATATGGGCGATATTCTTACATATGTAATTTCCTATATCCCCCAAGACTTGGAAAATTCCTTGTCTTGAAAAGCTTCCGCAAGTCCTGTTATTTGCTTTAGTCTTAATACCTCATCGGGATCCATTCCTAATTCATCACCAATGCGTTTGTTTGTCCAATCGTTCCGTTTTAGGAAAGCGACAAGCTTCGCCGATAATTCCACTTGATGAGTACCGCGGGCCATATTATGCCTAACCGTAGAAGCTACCCGGTTTTCCAGTGTCTTATCTAGGCGTGTAACGGGAAGATAACCTTTTAAGTCATCCCTAATCTCTTGTACCTCTTTGCATACGGCCGTCCGGTGAAAGCCGTCAACAACCACCCAGTTGTTCCCTTTTTTCTCACTTGCAACAACCACCGGCATGGTCAGCCCATCTTTCTTAATGGACAGTGCCAACAATTTCATTTCAGGTGGCGCAACTTTGTTTGGATTATAATCATTTCCTTCCACCCGGTCAATAGGTACAAGCTGCACGTTCAATGACGGATGCTCGATACCGATGAATTCATAAAGCTGTTGTGAAATTTGATTATATAACTCTACTTTTTTTTCAAACGGCGCTGTTTTGTGTTTTTCTAATAGCTGGCTAATCATCTTGATGGTAGTGTGGTATTTTTAAAAATATGTTTAATTGCTTTTGCATTTCTCCTTTTGTTTGCGAGAAAGACAATCCTCTACACCAGTAATCGTTTTTTAACAAAACCTTACAGATTCTTCTCCAAGAAGGAGCTTTTCGTTGTGACTCCAGCTTTGGGTCAGCGATTTCGGGGATGTCTTCTTCAAAACCGTTTTTTTTCCAATATGCGAGAAACTTATCAATTTTTCTTTGATAGTGTGCTTGGAGATAAGGAGGCATGGTATCGAGTAAGAACTTCGCGTAGCTTTTATACGTGTGGTTTTCTGGAAGGTTCATGCGAAAGTTGCCGAAAGCTGTTCGATTGTTTACCGAGTACCGATTACCGAAATTGGCCCCCTCTACACGATTGACTACCTTTGCCCAGGTCTCCGGTTCTAGTATTTTATATAGATACAAGCCTTTCCGTTGATCGTCGCCGAAAGGTTGGCATAATCTCATTTGAGACAAAGAAACGCCGGCGAGATGCATCAAATCGTATGCTTTGTTATAATCGTATCCATATTTACCATTGGCTATCCATATATCCCTTGCTTTCCAGTCGTATAATGGATAAAAACTGTATAGCTGAGGCGCCATAAGTGTGCTCCATTGCCGACGTTTATAGCGCCCCTTGGTGAGGTTGGCAATTGTAAGATACCGGTTAAAGCTTTCGTCCGTTCGGATGCCTACCAGGCATGCCGTTTCTACCCCTTGTGAGAACCATTCTCCAAATGCTCTTACGAACTCTTCAAACTCCATTCCTTTTCGGAAGAAAGGGAAATAATTGATGTCTTTGATAACAGATGGATGATCTGGATACTCCCGTACCCAAGCATCGCGTTTTTCTTCATCCCAACAAACCCAATGTGTCTGGTACTGGCTGACAGCATTTCGTAGATGGATGGGTAGACAGACCCAATAAGCTTTTACTTCTTCACGGGAGACAGTGCGAGTGATGTATTCAACGGTATGGTTATATTGTGCTTCTAAGTCGACAATCAGGACATCTATGGGTAACTTATTATGGCGTCGAGCAGCTTCAATGGCCATGTTTAGCATAACCCCACTGTCTTTACCTCCACTGAAAGAGATGTAAACTTTGTCGAAGTTCTCATATATAAAATCAAAACGCTTTTCTGCCGCATCGTAAACCGATACATCATTGTACTTTTTATACATGGTCGAGGTTTTATATTGTCTAGCCTCTTAAAAAGAGAAAAATATTTCCTTAATGAAGGAAACAATTTACGAATTTTTCTTCAAAAAACAATTTTAATTGATTGATTCTTAACAACAATCCCCGGCCTCTATAAAGCAACCACCAGTGTAAAAACAAACACAGCCATGTACAAAGACATGGCTGTGTTTTATATTAAAGGGCTAATAAGGAGGTATTAATTGCCTCCAGCGTCAGCGTCTGTTAAGGTAATCTTTACCGACATTGTTGGAGGAGCATGGTAGTCATCGTTTCTGTCTTCAGCAAAAAGAGTCACCCATCCAACAGTATAATTAACCGAATAATGTACTCCATTAATCGTCGCAGGAATAATATCATAAGAATCTGAACCAGGAAGGCGAATAGCAACCTGTACAGTGCCACTTTGGTAATAGGTTTCGTCCAATTCGGGAAAGTCTAAATCTGCTTGATAAACTCCCACACCTATTTCTTCCCAACTACTTGATTGAACTGTAGGAGAGTAAGAAATCCCCGGCAAATAGTTTGTTATATATTCTTTTGTACAACTACTCGTCACAGCCAAGGTGGCGGTGCCGACTAAAAAGGCTAATAGAAATTTTTTCATGTGTATCGTATTAAGGGTTGTCAAATTTTGTTTATATTCAATAAGACGTTAAAAAACGTTAATAGTTTAAATAAAGCAAAAAATAAGCCAAATAAAAAGCGCTATGTCTTTTGGCATAGCGCTTTTTTTATTTTGATTGAAAAACTATTCCTTTTCTTTATCGTTAGATTCCGAAACATCCGATTCAATGGAATCACCGGGTACTTCTTTCGGATTGACACTATTAACGGTGATTTCTTTTTTATCATCGTCATAGTCAATATTCAATTGAGAACCATTTTTTACTTCGCCTTTCAATATTTCTTCAGCGATCGGATCCTCGAGATATTTTTGGATAGCCCGTTTCAACGGACGTGCACCAAAATTACTGTCGTATCCTTTCTCCGCGATATAATCTTTTGCTTGATCTGTGAGCGTAATATGGTAGCCCAGTCCCTCAATACGATAAAATAATGATTTCAATTCGATGTCGATAATCTTAAAGATATGCTCTTTACTTAACGAGTTGAATACAATAACATCATCGATACGGTTCAAGAACTCCGGTGCAAAAGCACGTTTGAGCGCTGTTTCAATAACTCCTCTGGAATGTGAATCCGCTTGTGTTGCTTTTGCAGCTGTGGTAAACCCTACACCTTGTCCGAACTCTTTCAGCTGACGTGCACCGATATTCGAGGTCATGATGATAATCGTATTGCGGAAATCCACTTTCCGACCCAAGCTATCCGTTAATTGACCTTCATCCAATACCTGTAGCAATAAGTTGAATACATCCGGGTGCGCTTTCTCGATTTCATCCAGTAAAACGACCGCATACGGTTTGCGACGTACTTTTTCGGTCAACTGGCCACCTTCTTCATAGCCTACATATCCCGGAGGCGCTCCGACCAAGCGTGACACCGCGAATTTTTCCATATATTCACTCATGTCAATTTGGATCAGTGCATCTTCCGAATCAAACATGAAACGAGCCAACTCTTTCGCTAATTCAGTTTTACCTACACCCGTAGGACCCAAGAAAATAAAGGAACCGATAGGTTTCTTCGGATCTTTCAATCCGGCGCGAGTCCGTTGTATAGCTTTCACTAATTTTTGTACAGCGTCATCTTGACCGATAATACGACCCTTAACCGCTTCCCCCATATTCAATAGTTTCTGGCTATCTGATTGGCTTACGCGTTGTACCGGAATACCCGTCATCATGGACACTACTTCCGCTACATTATCTTCGGATACCGTATAGCGTTTGGATTTCGTTTCCGCTTCCCAAGCCGCTTTTTCCTTTTCGAGTTGATCAAGTAGTTTCTTCTCCGTATCCCGGAGCTTTGCTGCTTCCTCGTATTTCTGGCTGCGAACGACTTTATTTTTTTCTACCTTAACCTCTTCGATTTTTTCTTCGATATCTAAAATAGATTGTGGAACATGGATATTGTTCAAGTGTACACGCGATCCTGCTTCATCCAAAGCATCAATAGCCTTGTCAGGTAAGAAACGATCGGTGATATACCGCGTTGTCAATGATACACAAGCTTCTACTGCATCCGGTGTATACGTAACGTTGTGATGCTCTTCGTATTTATCTTTGATACGATTCAAAATCTCTATCGTTTCGTCATGCGAAGCGGGCTCGACAACGACTTTCTGAAAACGACGATCCAATGCACCATCTTTTTCGATATACTGACGGTATTCATCTAATGTGGTAGCACCGATACATTGGATTTCGCCTCGAGCCAAAGCAGGTTTGAACATATTCGAAGCGTCCAACGAACCCGAAGCACCGCCTGCTCCCACAATGGTATGGATCTCATCAATAAATAAAATCACATCGGGCGATTTTTCCAACTCGTTCATCACGGCTTTCATACGCTCTTCAAACTGACCACGATATTTTGTTCCAGCTACTAAAGAAGCTAAATCAAGCGTGACAACCCGTTTGTTGAATAATACCCGAGATACCTTGCGTTGCACAATGCGTAAAGCTAAGCCTTCGGCAATAGCCGACTTACCAACGCCAGGTTCCCCAATTAGAATCGGGTTGTTTTTCTTACGACGAGAAAGAATCTGTGAAACACGTTCAATTTCTTTCTCACGTCCTACAATAGGATCCAATCGGCCTTCTTCTGCCGCTTTGGTTAAATCCCGTCCGAAATTGTCTAGTACAGGGGTTTTTGACTTAATGTCCGAAACTTTCTTTGGTGCTGTAAATTGTTGATCGTCGTCTGCAAAATCATCATCTCCGGTAGGCGAACTCGACGCCTCGTCGGTAATGGTTGTTTTATTTTGCTCAACTTCGCTCTTAAATAAATCATACGTAATGCTGTATTGCTGTAAGACCTGAGACGCGATATTCTCCTCGTCCCGTAAAATCGCCAACAATAAGTGTTCTGTACCAATTACATCACTTTTGAAAATCTTAGCCTCCAAATATGTTATTTTTAGTACTTTTTCAGCCTGTTTAGTCAATGGCATATTTCCGATAGGTGCCCGGGACATGGACGACCCTTTTACGGCATCTTCGGTAGACTGACGGATTGATCCTATATCGACTCCAATATTTTTCAAAATCTTTATCGCCACTCCATCGCCTTCACGAATCAAGCCGAGCAAAAGATGTTCTGTGCCAATATAATCATGGCGAAGTCGTAGCGCTTCTTCTCGACTGTAAGAAATAACATCTTTTACGCGTGGTGAAAATTTTGCTTCCATTATTTACCTTTCCTTATTTTAATGATAGGATGATATAAATGTATAAAAATAAATTATAAATCCTATGCTATGTTCTATCAGATTTATCAATAATTACGCCATAGCCCCGAAACTATCAAAATGGCAGTCCTCCCGAACTAAAAATGACTATATTTGTACAAAAATAGGAATACAAATCTTATGTCTGACGAGAAAATTATTTTTTCAATGGCCGGTGTAAACAAGATATACCCGCCGCAAAAACAAGTTCTTAAAAACATTTATTTATCTTTTTTCTACGGAGCGAAAATTGGTGTCATTGGTTTAAATGGATCCGGTAAATCCTCCTTACTGAAAATTATTGCCGGTCTAGATAAATCTTATCAGGGAGAAGTAGTTTTTTCGCCAGGTTATACCGTGGGTTATCTGGCGCAGGAACCCCAGCTGGACGATGAAAAAACTGTAAAAGAAATTGTGGAAGAGGGAGTGGCTGAGACGACGGCAATCCTAAAAGAATATGAAGAAATAAACGAGAAATTTGGCTTGCCCGAGGTATACGAAAATCCAGATGAAATGGATAAGTTACTTACGCGCCAAGGCGAACTGCAAGATAAGATTGACGCTACGAATGCCTGGGAATTGGATACAAAATTGGAACGTGCAATGGATGCCTTACGTTGTCCGGAACCAGATGCCAAAATTGCCAATTTGTCGGGTGGAGAGCGAAGAAGGGTGGCACTTTGTCGGTTGTTGCTTCAAGAACCGGATGTTTTACTCTTGGATGAGCCGACCAATCACTTGGACGCGGAATCCATTGATTGGTTGGAACAGCACCTACAACAATATAAAGGCACGGTTATCGCCGTTACCCACGACCGATATTTCTTAGATAATGTTGCTGGATGGATTCTAGAGTTGGATAGAGGAGAGGGAATCCCCTGGAAAGGAAATTATTCGTCTTGGTTAGACCAAAAAGCAAAACGTTTAGCACAAGAAGAGAAACAAGAGACTAAACGTCAGAAAACACTTGAACGCGAGCTAGAATGGGTGCGTATGGCACCGAAAGCAAGGCATGCAAAATCTAAGGCTCGTTTGCATAACTACGAAAAACTAGCCTCGGAAGAGACAAAAGATCGGGAAGAAAAGCTAGAACTGTTTATTCCACCGGGACCACGGTTGGGAAATACGGTTATCGAAGTTAATAATATTTCAAAGGCGTATGATGACAGACTTTTGTTTGAAAACCTCAGCTTTTCCTTGCCGCCAGCAGGTATTGTGGGTATTATTGGTCCAAATGGTGCCGGTAAAACAACCTTGTTCAGGTTGATTACAGGACAGGAGCAACCCGATGCCGGAACTTTTAAGGTAGGGGAAACGGTGGTATTAGGTTATGTAGATCAAAACCATGACGACCTTGATCCGAATAAAACGGTATGGGAAAATATCACCGAAGGTAATGATAATATTATGCTCGGGAATAGATCAATAAACTCGCGGGCATATGTGTCAAAGTTTAATTTTAATGGAGCTGACCAACAGAAGAAAGTTGGTGTATTGTCTGGAGGAGAGCGAAATCGCGTCCACCTAGCCATTACATTAAAAAAAGCATCCAATGTGTTGTTACTCGATGAACCTACAAATGATATTGATGTTAATACCCTGCGTGCGCTAGAAGAAGGATTGGAGAATTTTGGTGGATGTGCTGTTATCATTTCTCACGACCGTTGGTTTTTAGATCGTATCTGTACCCATATTCTGGCATTTGAAGGTGATTCTCAGGTTTATTTCTTCGAAGGGAACTATAGCGAATATGAAGAAAATCGTAAGAAACGTTTGGGCGACACGGGACCGAAACGCATCAAGTATAAAAAGTTGGTGAAATAAAAATGATTGATTCTGCTAGACTTCTTGAAGCTATTATTGAAAATGCGATTGATGGGATTATCACCATTGATGATCGTGGTATTGTGGAATCTATTAATCCAGCGGCGTCCATGCTTTTCGGTTACAGTCCTGAAGAGGTAATTGGGAATAATATTTCCATGCTAATGCCTGAACCCGATCACAGCCGGCATGACGAATATATTGAGCGTTATCAGAAAACAGGGATAAAAAAAATAATTGGAATTGGTCGAGAAGTTCGTGGGTTAAAGAAAGATGGCACTACCTTCCCGTTTCGATTGGCGGTCAGCGAAGTGCATTACAAAGACAAAAATATCTTTACTGGTTTTATCCATGATCTAACCAAAGAACGCGCTGCTGAAGATGAGCTGAGGAAACATGCCGATGAGTTGGAGGAAAAGGTGAGAGAACGGACAAAAGATTTGATCAAGCTAGTTTCAGAATTGGAGAAAGCAAAATCAGATGTTAGTCTGTCATTGGAAAAAGAGAAAGAGCTTAACCAAATGAAATCCCGTTTTGTCTCGATGGCATCACATGAGTTTCGTACTCCGTTGAGCTCTGTGCAATTGTCCGCCTCGTTAATAGAAAAATATGCTGAGCGCCCTGATCTTCCTAATATCATGAAACATACAAACCGTATTCGTGGTGCTGTTCAATTACTAAATAATATTCTGAATGATTTTCTGTCCTTGGAAAAATTAGAAGCGGGTAGGGTAGTGGTCAATAAAGCAGATATTAATCTAGTGCAGTTGGCCGAAGAGATAACGGAAGAGATGCAGATGATCTGTAAAAAGAATCAGCACATCGTTTATCAACATACTGGTGCAGTGGGTATGTTTTACCTCGATGCGCATTTGATTAAAAGCAGCGTTATCAATTTGATATCGAATGCTATAAAATATTCCGGAGAAAATACCTTTATCGAGTTTTCTACAGAGATAAAAGACGATGTTTGCATCATCTGCATTAAGGATAACGGTATCGGAATTCCGATAGAAGATCAGAAAAGTTTATTCGAGCCATTTTTCAGAGCGCACAATACCGGAAATATACCCGGAACAGGTTTAGGTCTTAACATCGTTAGGCGCTATGTCGAGTTGATGGACGGTAGTTTGGAATACCATTCTGCGATAAATGAAGGAGCAATGTTCAAAATGAGTTTTCAACAATAAGTATATTGGAAAATGTCTAAAACCATACTGATAATTGAAGATAATTTCGAAATCCGGGAAGGAACGGCAGAAATACTATCATTGACTGGCGAATATAAGGTATTGACAGCAGTCGATGGAAAAGAGGGTGTAGATATGGCTTTTAAGCATCACCCGGATCTTATCTTATGTGATATTATGATGCCGGAACTTGACGGATACGGTGTATTATATATGTTGAGCAAAAACGAAACGACTGCTGATATCCCATTTATTTTCCTAACGGCCAAGTCAGAGAGAACAGACATCCGCAAGGCAATGGAAATGGGGGCTGATGACTATTTAACAAAGCCATTTGACGATATTGAGCTGCTCAATGCGATAGAAAGCCGTTTTCGTAAGCGAGAGAAGCGTATCGTTAACCAATTAATTACTGATTCGTCGAAAGGAACAACTTTACAGCTGAGTGAGGAAGAGCAAAATTATCTGTTACAGGGTTTGGTAAAAGAGGCACGTGTGAAGGCTTTAAAGAAGAAACAGCATATTTATGAAGCAGGAGATACGCCACTTTTTATCTATTACTTGCTTAAAGGTAAAATACGTAGTTTTTTATTGTACCAGGATGGGCGTGAATTATCAACGGGTATTTACGTAGATGACAGCTTTTTTGGTTATGGAGCACTGCTGCTTAATGAACAATATAGCGATAATGCTGAAGCTCTTGAAGACTGTGAAATCGCATTGATCCCGAAAGAACGTTTTTTCGAATTGCTTTACAACAAACCAGCTATCGCGAGTAAGTTTATCACGTTGCTTTCTGGCAATATTCGGGAAAAAGAAGAACAAATGTTGGGTTTTGCTTACGATACGGTGCGTAAACGTGTAGCAAATGCATTAGTGAACGTGGCAGAAAAATCCGCACTATCCAGTAAGGATGGCGAAATTATGATTCGTATTTCTAGAGATGACCTCGCTGCCCTAGCAGGTACAGCAAATGAAACTATTAGTCGTATGCTGGCAGATTTCAAAGATGAGAGGTTGATCACGAAAACGGGTAATGCGATTATTATCCCATCTGTAGCTAAATTAAAAGCAGTTAGGTAATTAAGTGACCAATATCATTTTCTAACTTGATGCTTTGCATCCTAATCTTCCAGAGGTCTTATTATTTTTGTATCGTTTACTTTACAGAAATTCGACCCCATGAAAGCTGTCGCATATAATATTAAGGACTATGAGAAGGAATCGTTGGCGATTGCGAACGGGAAAGTTCATGATTTGACCTTGATTTCCAATTCGTTAAATCTTAGTACAATACACTACGCACATGGCAAGGAAGTGGTTATTGTTTCGGAAGATGATTTTTTGGACGGTAAATTACTGGAAGAATTACAGCGGGCAGGCGTACAGAAAATAGTTACCCGCTCCATAACTACAGATCATATCGATTTGCATCGAGCATATGATCTGGGAATCCAAATCGCAAATACCCCATATGAGGACCGTACTCCAAAAGGAATTGCAGAACAGACCATCCGAAACCTAAACTTATGGGGTAGTGGAAAATGTGTGGGTCAGGCTTGTTGTTGCATGAAAGAATGTAATGTAGTGAATGCAAACCAGATAAAAAATGAAGCAACCAAATAATAGCCTGATTGCCAAATACAATGTAGCTGCACCGCGCTACACCAGCTATCCGACGGTTCCGTTCTGGGAGAATACTATTTTTAATCCAGAAGAATGGCTGAGCCGTTTAAAAGCAACTTATAGCAAGTCAAAAAATGACGGAATAAGTTTATATGTCCATCTTCCGTTTTGCGAAAGCTTATGTACGTATTGCGGATGCAATACCCGGATTACCAAAAATCATGGTGTAGAAACCCCTTATATTAATTATATACTCCGGGAATGGGAAATGTATAAAGCCGCTATTGACGGCGAGATTGTTATCAGTGAAATACATCTGGGCGGAGGAACCCCTACTTTTTTTGAACCAACCAATCTGCAACGCCTGATCTTGGGTTTATTAGATGGCGCCGTTGTGAAAGAAGGAGCCTCTTTTTCATTTGAAGCCCATCCGGCAAACACCACAAAAGAACATCTGCGAACACTGTATAGTCTAGGTTTCCGAAGATTAAGCTTGGGCATCCAAGATTTTGATCCACATGTGCAATATCTCATTAATCGGCGCCAAACGGTGGAGGATGTACAACGTGTTATGGATGAGGCTCGTGAAATAGGATATACCTCTATTAACTTTGATTTGATATACGGATTACCGTTACAGACACAAACGACGGTACGCGATACGATAGAAAGATCGTTACGTATGTCACCTGATCGTATATCTTTTTATAGCTACGCACATGTACCGTGGATAAAGCCCGGACAGCGGCGGTTCACAGAACACGATCTGCCTGTGGGAGAAGAGAAGCTCGCACTTTATATATTAGGCAAACAAATGATCGAGGAGCAAGGTTATAAGGATGTAGGCATGGATCATTTCGCAAAACCCAAAGATGAGCTTTTCAAAGCTGCTTTATCTGGAAATCTGCATCGTAATTTTATGGGTTACGCGGATCGGTATACGCCTGTTTTAATTGGATTGGGAGTTTCATCTATTAGCGATGCTTGGAGTAGTTTCGCACAAAACGTAAAGAAAGTAGAAGATTATTATAAGCTGTTGGATGAGGGACGTTTACCCGTAATAAAAGGACATTTATTACATGAAGAAGATAAGGTGTTGCGCCGTTATATTCTGGATATGATGTGTAGAGGTAAAGTAGAACTGAAGACCGGCTTTTCGCTTAATGACGTTATTGTCGGCCGGTTACGTCCTTTAGAAAGGGATGGCCTCGTGGAGTACGTGGATGGTGATGTTATAGCGACTGAAGTTGGGAAATCATTTTTGAGGAATATATGTATGGTATTTGACCAGCGATTGCAATTATCAAAAGAACAAGAACAGTTATTTAGCCAAGCGATTTAATCACGACTTTACAACAAATAACAAAAAATGCCGGAATCAGAACAAATTGTTAGGGAAAAAAAGTGCTTCCACTGCGGAGATAAAGTGGACACAATGCCTTACATGTTGGATAACCATAGTTTTTGTTGCCTGGGATGTCAAACCGTATATCAGGTATTGCACGAAAGTAATCTACATAATTATTATCGTTACAATCAACATCCGGGAAAATCACAAAAAGAGCCAAAGGCCGATTTAAGCTATCTGGATGAACCGAATATCGTTGCTAAGCTTGTCGACTACAAAGATGAAGACATGACCATGATTACGTTCTATGTTCCGGTCATTCATTGTAGTTCGTGTATTTGGCTTTTGGAGCATCTCTATAAATTGCATACGGGCGTTAAAAGTTCGCAAGTCGATTTTATGAAGAAGCAGGCAAGTATTACGTTTAGGCATCAGGAGATTTCTTTGCGCGAATTGGTGGAGTTACTGGCTCAGATTGGTTACGAACCTAAAATCACATTGCAGGATGTGGTAAAAGAAGGTAAGAAACTCAATCAACAGGGATTGATAGCTAAAATTACCGTAGCAGGATTTTGTTTTGGAAATTCCATGATGATTAGTTTCCCAGAATACTTTGGGATGGCTGCATTTGAGCAACAATATGCTAGTTTCTTCGGTTATATGAACTTAGCATTTGGTATTCCAGTTCTACTTTATAGCGCCTCGGATTATTTTAAATCGGCGTGGTTAAGCTTAAAACAGAAGCGACTGAATTTGGATGTGCCTTTGGCATTGGGGATTTTTGTTTTGTTTTTTCGTTCAGCATTTGAAATCCTCACGCAAACAGGTCCTGGCTTTATGGACACCTTATGCAGCTTAGTGTTTTTTATCTTAATTGGTAAATGGGTGCAACAACGGACATACTACCATATCTCGTTTGAGCGGGATTATCGTTCGTATTTTCCCGTTGCGGTAACCGTAATAGAAGAGGAAAGCGAAAAACCTATACAGATCGCTGATTTGAAAGTAGGTCAACGCATCTTGGTGCGTAATAACGAAATCATCCCAGCAGATGCCATTTTACTCAAGGGGAGCGCTTCGGTTGATTTTAGTTTTGTAACAGGCGAATCGAAAGCCGTTGATAAAACATTGGGAGAGATTATTTATGCAGGAGGTAGACAAATTGGGGAGGCGATTGAATTAGAGGTTGTCAAACCCGTATCACAAAGCTACTTGACGAAATTGTGGAACAACGAGAGCTTTAAAACGCAAGAGAAAAAGTTTGATACCTTTATTGATTTTATAAGTAAATATTTTACCGTTGCGCTGGTCAGCGTAGCTGTTGTCGCTTGTATTTTTTGGCTCATCGGTGGCGATTCGTCAAAAGCATGGGGTGCGTTTACAGCGGTGTTGATTATTGCTTGTCCTTGTGCACTAGCTTTAAGTTCGCCTTTTACGCTTTCCGCTGCACTAAGTATTTTCGATCGGAATAAGTTCTATATAAAAAATACAGCTGCTATTGAGCAATTATCGGCGATAGATTGCGTGGTGTTTGATAAAACAGGAACAATTTCTTCTCCGAAATCTTCCTTGATGCTATTTGAAGGCGAATTGGATGAAGATGAACGTTCTTTGGTTTCTTCGGTATGCCGAAATTCTAATCATCCTTTAAGCAGAGAGATTGTCAAATGGATTGGTCATACGGTTATTCAGACAGCGGACGTCTTTAAAGAGATAACAGGTAAAGGTATGGAGGCTCTATTTGACACAATCGAGGTAAAAATAGGTTCTGCATCTTTTCTAGGTATTAAAAATGAATTTCAAGATGGTTCTGTGGTGTATGTGGCGATAAATGAAATGGTAAAGGGACATTTCACATTGGAGCAATCATGGCGGCAGGGATTGTCAGAGGTGGTAGGAAAATTAAGCAGAGGAGGGTATGACCTGCACTTGATTTCCGGCGATAATGAAAGACGCGCTGATGCCTTAAAGCTCATTTTCCCAAACAACGCTCGTTTACTATTTAATCAGAGTCCATCGGATAAACTGCACAAGATAGATTTTTGGCAAGACCAGGGAAAACAGGTGTGTATGTTGGGTGATGGACTTAACGATGCCGGAGCTTTGCGGAAAGCGGATTTGGGGATAGCGGTGTCTGACGATATCAACAACTTTTCACCCGGTTGCGACGCGATTTTGGATGGTGATTCGTTTGCCAAATTACCATCATTTTTTGCTTTTGCGAAAGATGCCGTTAAAGTTATACACATGAGTTTTGCCATATCGTTGACGTATAACGTGGTAGGACTGAGCTTCGCGGTACAGGGTACGATGTCTCCATTGTTTGCGGCGATTTTGATGCCGATCAGTACGGTAACCATTATTTCATTTACCAGTCTGACGACGCGTTGGTTTGCTAGACGAAGGAGATTGTTGTCCAAAGTGAGTTAAGCTACATAAAGCGATTTTAAATTCGTATCTTTAAAGATATAAATATAGATAGCTATTTAAATACCATTTTTCAATACTATTAAGAATGAGCATTATATTCTTTTTAATCGGTTGCAGTGTTTTCATCGCGTTAATATTCTTAGGAGCGTTTTTCTGGGCAAATAAGACCGGACAACATGAAGATACCTATACACCTTCTGTGCGGATTCTTTTCGACGATGAAGTAGAGGAGGAAAGTAAACCTAAAACATAATTAAAAAAATCTGATAAAGTCCATCGAAGTCCATTTAAGTCCGTCAAAGTCCGTATATCCTTTGTATTAACTTCGTGGTAACATGACGAACAATAGCCGAAGTTGTTCTGAAGTAGTTTCGAATCAATCCCGAAGCCGCTCCAAAATAGTGCCGATCAACGGTGCTCGATTTTAAATAAAAAAATATCATTCAGGTTTCCAGTGTTTTGCGTTCTGTTTGGTGGAAAAAGGGAGAAAACTGTTGGAGTGTAAGGTTAAAGTTTCTACCTTTGCACCACTCCGCGAGGGAGGGCACGGTAACCCGGTATCGGGGCGGAAATTTTAGAAAAAATATTTTTTGTTTTCTGAAAAACTTCCTTACCTTTGCCATCCCGAAAGGGTAAAAACAAGACAGAAATTCGGGCCGTTTATGACGGCAGGAAGATAGATGCCGAAGCGCGAAGCGGGGGCGAGAGAAGTTCTTTAAGATAGATGATCATGTAGCGCAGCATGCCCCCTTAGTGGGGAAGCTGTAAAGAATTACAATTTTTCCGGTCCGGGCCGTACAGTACAATTATACTGACGATCCGGTCACAGAAGAAGATGACCGGGGTCATTTTTCATTTTTACAATGGAGAGTTTGATCCTGGCTCAGGATGAACGCTAGCGGCAGGCCTAATACATGCAAGTCGGACGGGATTCCGGTGTAGCTTGCTACGCCG
>NZ_JACNYL010000014.1 GCF_014692525.1 Sphingobacterium chuzhouense | reverse complement strand
AAGAGGACAGCGGAACTTTCCGGCGCGGAAAGCTTCGGGCTATTAGTACCGCTCGGCTGTGGTGTCTCCACCTCTACACCTGCGGCCTATCGACGTGGTAGTCTCCCACGGCCCTGTAAGGAAGCCTTATCTCGTGGCGGGTTTCGCACTTAGATGCTTTCAGCGCTTATCCCAACCGCACGTAGCTACCCAGCTGTACACCTGGCGGCATAACTGGTTCACCAGAGGTGCGTCCAGCCCGGTCCTCTCGTACTAAGGCCAGACCCACTCAAACTTCCAACGCCCACAACAGATAGGGACCGAACTGTCTCGCGACGTTCTGAACCCAGCTCGCGTGCCACTTTAATGGGCGAACAGCCCAACCCTTGGGACCTTCTCCAGCCCCAGGATGTGACGAGCCGACATCGAGGTGCCAAACCTCCCCGTCGATATGAGCTCTTGGGGGAGATCAGCCTGTTATCCCCAGAGTACCTTTTATCCTTTGAGCGATGGCCCTTCCATGCGGAACCACCGGATCACTATGTCCGTCTTTCGACCCTGTTCGACCTGTATGTCCCACAGTCAAGCAAGCTTTTGCCATTGCACTCC
>NZ_JACNYL010000013.1 GCF_014692525.1 Sphingobacterium chuzhouense | reverse complement strand
CCTCTGGGAGCCTAGGCATCCCCCGTGTGCCCTTATTTACTTTCTTCCGTCCCATACCCCTTTTGCCTGGCATGGGACTGCCTCCGTCCGGCACCGATACATCGGTGCCCGACTTCCTCTGTCCTCTTCTGTCTTCTCTTTTTCCCAATATGTCAAAGAACTCTCGCCCCTCCCTGCGGGAGGGGAACGTGGAGAATAACGGATTCGAACCGTTGACCCCCTGCGTGCAAGGCAGGTGCTCTAGCCAGCTGAGCTAATTCCCCCTCTATAGGTTATACGCCAAGGGCAAAAAGTAGTCCCGAGCAGATTTGAACTGCTGACCCCTACATTATCAGTGTAGTGCTCTAACCAACTGAGCTACGGGACTGCACATGTATGCGCCAGTCTCCTGGCCAGCTGAACGGCCATTGCCCTGCGGCATACTTTTTTCCTTTATAAATTATAGCCTATAAAGCTTAAACCTTGATAAAATAGACGACCATGAATGTGCGCAGCATGCTCCGGTCCGGACGCTCCAGAAAGGAGGTATTCCAGCCGCACCTTCCGGTACGGCTACCTTGTTACGACTTAGCCCCAATTACCGGTATTGCCCTAACACGCTCCTTGCGGCTACATGCTTTAGGCAC
>NZ_JACNYL010000012.1 GCF_014692525.1 Sphingobacterium chuzhouense | reverse complement strand
CACCTTTCCCTCACGGTACTGGTCCACTATCGGTCTCCCAGGAGTATTTAGCCTTGGCGGATGGTGCCGCCGGGTTCACGCAGGATTTCTCCGGTCCCGCGCTACTCAGGATACTGCTATGTCCATATTCTTTGCCTGTAAGGGGCTTTCACCCGTAATGCGCAGTTTCCCACCTGCTTCCAGTTCATCATACGGTACAATATCGCAGTCCTACAACCCCTGCCATGCCGTAACATAACAGGTTTGGGCTGCTCCGCGTTCGCTCGCCACTACTTGCGGAATCACTCTTGTTTTCTCCTCCTGCGCCTACTTAGATGTTTCAGTTCAGCGCGTTCGCCCCGAATATCTCAGATATACGGTGGCATGCCTCCAGCATGCCGGGTTGCCCCATTCGGAAACCCGCGGATCTATTCGTATGTGCCGATCCCCGCGGCTTATCGCAGCTTGTCGCGTCCTTCCTCGCCTCTGGGAGCCTAGGCATCCCCCGTGTGCCCTTATTTACTTTCTTCCGTCCCATACCCCTTTTGCCTGGCATGGGACTGCCTCCGTCCGGCACCGATAGATCGGTGCCCGACTTCCTCTGTCCTCTCGTTTGTTTTTTCTATCCCAATATGTCAAAGAACTTTCACCCCGTAACACTCCGACCCGTCCAGGGCAGCGATGCCCGGGCAGGTACGCCGGTTAGGGGATATGCGGATACGGGCGTAACCAAACACCCGTATCCCGTTACCTTATAAAATGACCATGAATGTGCGCAGCGGAATCCGGTCCGGACGCTCCAGAAAGGAGGTATTC
>NZ_JACNYL010000011.1 GCF_014692525.1 Sphingobacterium chuzhouense | reverse complement strand
TTCAGCGGTGCTCCCCACATGCCTGGTACCATGTACACCACGAAGGCAAATACGATGACTGCTAACATAGTGCGCGGAACGGACAGATGCTGTAATGGGCTGTCGTGCGCAAAACGTATCTTGCCGATCAGGTACAGTCCCAGCAGTCCGAAGATCGCTATCCAAAGGGCCAGAAAAACTTCCCTATCCAGCCAATTCCAATGGTAGGCAAGGTCTACGTTGGATAGGAACTTCAATGCCAATGCCAGTTCAAGGAAACCTAGCACCACTTTAACGCTATTGAGCCATCCACCCGACTTAGGTAGGGACTTAAGCATCGAGGGGAAGAAAGCGAAAAGCACGAAGGGTATAGCGAGGGCAATGGAGAACCCGAGCATGCCGATAGCAGGGCCCAGACGCTCACCCTTGGACGCGGCTTCTACCAACAACGTGCCGATGATCGGCCCAGTGCAGGAAAAGGACACCAATGCCAAACTGAATGCCATGAAGAATAACCCCAATAATCCACCTCTATCTGACTGCGCATCTATTTTATTGACAAAGGAGCTCGGCAGCGTGAGTTCGAAAGCTCCAAAGAAGGAGGCTGCAAAAACGACCAATATCAAAAAGAACAGAAAGTTAAATATGCCGTTCGTAGAAAGGGCATTCAGGGCATCGGAGCCGAAGGCGATGGTGATGAGCATACCCAGCGCAACGTATATGACAATGATAAAGAGCCCGTATAAAAGTGCCTGTGATATACCCTTTGCACGGGAACCGCCTTTCTTGGTGAAGAAGCTGACGGTAAGCGGTACCATGGGGAATATGCAGGGCATGATAAAAGCTGCGAAGCCGCCTAGTAACCCGGCAATGAAAATCCCCCAGAGGGATTGTTGTTCCGTATCACTGGCATCAACTGGTTGTACAGGTGCACCGACTGCCTGTCCCTCTTCATCCTCTCCACTGGCTGTTCCTTCCTCAAAGACGAGATCGTCCGGAATCTCCAACAGGGTATC